>CAVPNT010000001.1:0-439319 GCA_963706825.1 uncultured Chitinophagaceae bacterium
TGCGCATTCAGAACGATTAGGATTGATAATAAAGTTACAGGCACTTTAGTTTTTCCGCAAAGAGGAAAAGATCAATGGAGCAACTGGGGCTGGAGCAATTCAATGAAAATAGCTCTCACAAAGGGTTTTCATCATGTTCAAATCAGTTTTGAAAGCTGGAATGAAAACATCAATGGAGAAATAAACCAGGCGATGCTGGATTGTGTGCGGCTGATAAAATTATAAAGACCGTAATGTTTTTTCTGATTCTTTTTGATTAAGAAATCGACTTATTTGTTTCTTTACTGCAATCACTTTTGTTTCGACTCTTCCTCTATTTTTTGATTGTCCTTAATAACCCGCCAATAGTCTTTTCCATAAGAAACCAAAATTTCTTCACCTGCCGGAATATCTCTTTTTGCCTCTAAAAAAACCCTGTTCTCTTCTACCACATACCTTGTGTTATTTGATATGCCGTTAATTTTAGTAAGTCCGCCGGCATCGTTCGCATATCTTCCCAGCGATTTCTTGCGCTTCATCGCATCAATTACAAGGTTGCGATTGATGTAATAAACGTAAGCATTAAATTCTTTCCCGTTTAATACATCTTTCCAACTGGTGATGCGTCCTTTATATTCAATAATCCTTGTTCCTTTTGGAATAAATGTAGTAGTAAAAAGGCCGTCTCCTGCGCCAGGTATTTTCGATTTTTTTATGATAAGGTGCTTTTCTAATAATGGCATAATGTAAATATAATGCAACGCAAATTGTATAATTTTTTTTATTTTAAAAGCATTTTCATAAAATCTTCAGGGTTCAAAATTTTTTTTCAAAATAGTACCCAACGTTTCGGATTTATTGATCGTATTAGATGTAACAGCATCCGCGGCTGCTTTTTTTTAACAGAATAATTAAATAAAAATCTTAAAATGAAAAATAAACTTTCGATCCTTTCCTTAGGAATGTTTTGTATCCTATTTGCATCTTGTGATAAAACTCCCGACATGCCACAACTCACCGCACAGGAAAAAGCACTGAGCGGACATATATGGAAATTGCAGTCACTTACAGTGCCGAAATCCACGAACTCTTCTGTAGATAGTTCCATCGCAAAACCTTGTTCAGACAGCGCTCTTATCGCTTTTAATATGAGCCATTTATTTGAGTTTGCCGACGCATCCAAAGGTGGTTGTGATACGTCAATAGTTCCTTATGATAAAGGTAGCTGGGCATTCTCTACCGGAAAAGACAGCATTATATTAACCGGCAAAAGAAAATTTGCATGGAAGATCGTTACTTTGAATGATACCTTGTTTAAAGCGACTTTCCGCGATAGTATTTCTCCTGAAAGAAATTCCGTGAAGACCATTATTTTAAAATAATCAAACGATAACACCGGAATCGCCACGCGTTCCGGTGTTATTATCCAGATGAAATTGTAATCTTTGCAAAATTTTTTATTTCCTTGAGGCAACAAGAATTAAACGATATAATTACTGCCTGTAAAACAAACAACCCTATAGCCCAGGAAAGGCTGTACAAACATTATTTTGCCCTGATGTACACGATCTGTAAAAGTTATTCTGACAATCAACAAACCATTGTCAGCATTATCAATGAAGGGTTTTTAAAAATATTTACCAACCTCCACACTTTTGATTTTGCAAAAGGAAATTTTGAAGGATGGGCAAAAAAAATCATCACAAACAGTGCGATTGATTATGCACGCTCGCAAAAAAATAAAAATAACATTGTAGAGATTGAAGCCGATCATCATGAAGAAAAAGCGTTGCAGCAAAATCCGCACAATTATGTGGAAGAAGAAGTTTTGTATTTAATAAAAAAAATGCCTGCGGTCACACAGAAAGTATTTTCACTCCACATATTTAAAGGGTATTCTCATAAGGAAATCGGTGAAATGCTGAACATGGCAGAAAGTACTTCAAGGTGGCATGTGGCTGAAGCCCGAAAAAATTTGCGGCAGCAAGCGCATAAAATTTATTAGAATGAAGGAAAATAATAACGATATAAACGACATGCAAAAACTGGCCGAAACAGGCTGGCAGCAAATGCATGAAATGCTTCGTGAGAAGGGCTTGAGCGCAGATGACGCTTCATTTTCCATTCGGTCAAAAAAAAGATATTTATGGACGGCCATTGCCGCTTTTATCTTCTTTTTTCTGATTTTTTCCTACCCATACATTTTAAATAGCCCGGTTTCCTTTTCTTTAAATTCAGAAATAAAACCTGAAAATTCTTCTTCAGAAAAAATTGGAAAACAACAATTGAACGGCAACGAAAATCATCGTGAAAAAAACGAGTCATCACCGGTTTCTTATCAGCAAAAAAAATTGCTGCGCGATAAATTAAACAGGCAACTTTCCCAGTTGAAAAAAGAAGAAGAAGTTCATTTATTGCAAAGACGTAAAATTTATTTATTAGAAAAATTTTCAACAGAAAACGGTTTGAATATTTCTATTCCGCGGTCAGATTTTCCCATAGACAATGACATTAAAATTAACAACTCCAATTCTGTAACCTCCCCAAAGAAATCCAAAAACCTTTCCCAAAAAATACAAGTCTTTGCAGGAGCAGGTGCAAATGCTTCTATTGGAAATAACAAGGTGCATTCTTTTAATCTCACAGATCTGAATGTTCACCCGGGAGTCACTATTATCTTGCCTCTTTCGTCTAAAGTCAGCCTGCATAGCGGGTTATGGGCGTTTTCTACCATACATGGAAAGGAAGTAATTACAAAAGAAAAAGAATTGGTAAACAATTTTGCAAGCAATGTTTATTACAATATCAATACGACAAGTATCATCAAAGCCTCTTATTTTGATGTGCCGGTCACCCTTCATTATTCTATCAATAAAAACTGGTCGGTAGGCAGTGGGTTGCAATTATCCAAATTATATAAAGTAAGTATTAAAGAGGAAAAGCAAAGTTTTGACTATAACAACACACTTGCATCTGCTTCTGTTGCTCAATACAACCGATCGCCAATGGCGGCAGCTGCGGTTTTTCAAAAGAAAGTAGAGATTAAAAAGTTTGAACCGCGTTTTGTAGTGGAAGCAAATTTTGAAAAAAACCATTTTCTTTTTTCCTGCGGATACTATTATGGATTGGATAAAACAATCATTGTAAAAGATGCCAGCAACAGCAGCCACGAATACCGCAATGAATATTTTAAACTGGGAATACAATATAAAATAACCGGGAAGTAGAAATCAAACCTATGAGGTTTTGAAAACCTTATAGGTTTTTTTTTACGCCGCCAACCTTTTATTTTACCTTCATCAGCGGTAAAAAATTTTCAATTTTAATTTGTTCTTATGTTCCCGATATTCACCATTTTCTTTTCTGTAATTGCCATGAAGGGTCCTTATTCTCAACAACCGATAGATACCACACAAATGCGAAAAGAAATACAAGCTGAATTTGCAAAACAACCAACCGGAACTTTTGCTGTTGCTTTTAAAAATCTTTCTACGGGACAAGAGTTTCTGCTGAATGCACATGAAAGTTTTCATGCAGCAAGCACCATGAAAACCGCCATACTGATTGAAACATTCAGGCAGGCTGCGGAACATAAATTTTCTCTGAACGATTCTATTTTAATCGAAAACAAATTTAAAAGTATCGTCGATGGAAGCGCATTTTCAGTTGACTCTGCTGATGATAGCGAAAAAGATCTTTACACGCGGATAGGAACAAAATTACCAATCAAGGATCTGCTCTATCGCATGATAACAGAAAGCAGCAACTTTGCTACAAACCTGATTGTTGATTTGGTTGGTTCAAAAAATGCAAACAAAACGATGCATGAAATTGGTGCAAAAGATATTAAAGTGCTGCGCGGCGTGGAAGATAATAAGGCCTATGATTTGGGATTGAATAATACAGTTACTGCCAATGACCTTATGATAATTTTTGATCACATTGCAAATGGAACGGTCGTGAATAAAAAAGCATGCGATGCAATGATTGAGATTTTAAAACACCAGCACTTCAGGGAAAAAATTGCCGCCAAGCTTCCTCCAGATGTAATAACAGCAACCAAAAGCGGCTGGATTGATAAGATCTCCCATGATTCAGGAATTGTTTTTTTGCCGGATGGAAGAAAATATGTAATCGTATTGTTATCACGTGGCATAGAAGATGAAAAAGCTGCAGATGAAACGCTTGCAACCGTTTCAAGAATTATTTATGATCATGTGGTGAGCGGGAAATAGTTTGCTTGGCCGGACAGCCGCTTGTGAAGCGGCGATAACAAAATTTTAAGGATGAATTTTTTTAAAAATTTTCCGTTCTTTTCTTAATTTTGGAAAATGTATAAGATAAAACACTTTATAGAATGGCAGGTGTTTGGTGTTTGTACAGCCATCGGCGAAAAAATGGGAATTGCCACGTCTGCAATCCGGAGGTATTTTATTTATCTCTCATTCCTCACGTTTGGTTCTCCGGTTATTTTTTACCTCATTCTTGCTTTCTGGATGAATGTGAAAAATTATATCAAGAATTCACGGCGAAATCCGGTAAGGTATCTTTAGTGCTATTTATTTACATAAAATTATCAGTGACTTTTTAAACCTTTGAGAAAGTCATTTTTTTTGTTCCCTGGCCCGTGTCCTACCGGACTTATTAATTGGCAACCCTGAGTGAATCTCCTGATTTTATTTACCGATAAAAGACAAATGTATTCGGTTTTATTCCTGATGGGTCATATAACGAGAACTTTTTTTTACCAAATTTATCAAAACAATAAATAATTGGGCCGGTAATTTCATTTTCTGCATCACCAATATATACATCGCCGTTAGATTCGTCGACATTCAGTGCATATGGTCTTCTAATGAATGTTCCATCAGTTATAAATTCTGAAGAGCCTTTATTAATATTATTAATTTCAAGTACTTTGACAGTTTGATTATTTAAATATCCTCCGGCGAAGAAAAGTTTATCATTAAAATATCTCACAATCCCCGCTGCAGTATCAACTACTTGATTCATTTCATTTGAAAGCGTATTCACCTTAACAATCCCCTGGCTGGTAGAAGGGTCTCCAGTACCATAACTGACAAAAAGATTTCCTTTTCCATCGGAAGCAATTGCATTTGGATTGGCACCAATTGTAATTTTTTTCTCTTCTCTTAACGTTTTCAAATCAATAACTGATATTGTGGAATCAAAGTAGAAACCTGCTTTATTTGAGTTTGAAACAAATAATTTCCCGTCAAAAACAACCATTTGTTGAGGAGTCGTTCCCAATTCAATGTAATTAGAAATTTCAAGAGAAGCAGTATCCATTATGGCTACTTTTCCTTCAGACGAAGAAATAAATATATTGTTTTTATAGGCGGCCAGATAATCATGTGGAACTCCATCAAAATCAAAAAGCATCTCTTTATATTTCACTCTTTTAATACTTTTTTCGAAAAAAGGATCGATAATTGTCACTTTTCCTGATAGCCCCATTACGATGTACAGCTTAGAACCATACCACAACATATCCGTAGCATGAACACCGAGACTATTATAGTCGAATTTGTTCTCAAAATTTGGCAGTAGTTGCCTGTTTTCTATGTCAAAGTAGGATAACGTGGAACCCTTTAGCGCGAATATACCTTCATACAGAATGAATAAGCCTTTTGCTTCATTGTTAGCAGAAATAAGTGTGTCAACTCTTTCATTAGCAAGTTCTTCTTCTCGCAAAGCTGGTTTCACACAGAAAAAGTTAGTGCCTATCAGGCATCCTATTAAAAATATGGTAAAAAATCTTTTTATTGTTGGATTCATTTTCATAAGCATTTATCAAAGAGAAAAGTTTGGCAAAATAATTTAAATCTCTTAAACAAAAATTATTTTTTATAAAGTCTTCCATTAAATTCTGAAACGCCCAAATGCCTGGCAACAGTAAGGCTGCGTACAACATTAAGAACAATAGCGCTAAGCTCCCATAAAAAAACCTCGCCCGTAAAAGAAACTGGCGGGGCTTCCGGTTATTCTTTGTTGGCCGATACCCTGTATTTCAACGAATAGTTTCGTCGCCAAAAGTTATTATCCATGCTTCAAAAACCTCTTATATAGATACAATTTAACTGTATCAAAAGCGAACCGCAACTGTATCGAAAACGTACAACTTTTATTTATTTGTTTTTTATAAGGAATTGAAAAACAGGAACTATTAGTGTGGCATTAATTTTTGAGCAAATGAAAAGCCGGCTTGTTCATTTAATAAAAAAAGCCAGTTATTTTGGAACTATACCAATCTGTATATAGAAAAGTAAAAATGGTGAGAAGTTGCTAAACTTTGAACTACAAACTAGAAACTAAAATATGATTAAAAACTATTTCAAG
Organism: uncultured Chitinophagaceae bacterium; assembly: GCA_963706825.1. Lineage (GTDB taxonomy): Bacteria > Bacteroidota > Bacteroidia > Chitinophagales > Chitinophagaceae > Ginsengibacter. The sequence continues at coordinate 6,340 of CAVPNT010000001.1, forward strand.
ATCGCGTTCAGGAATTTATGGAGAAATAAAGGTTTTTCTGCTATCAATATTTTCGGTCTTGCCATCGGTATGGCCAGCGCTATTCTGATTTTATTGTGGATTCAAAATGAAGTGAGCCACGATAGGTTTCATGAGAAAATTGACCGCATTTATTTAATGAACAACCGCGATCATTTCAATGGCCAATTACATGCATGGGGCACAACGCCAAAAATTATGGCGCCAACATTAAAATCAGATTATCCGGAAGTGGAACAAGCTGTGAGGGTTACCGATGCTGATTTTTTATTTACTGTCGGAGAAAAACATTTAAATGTTCACGGATATTTTACAGATTCAGGATTTTTAAAAACGTTTACTTTCCCACTGCTGGAAGGCAATGCCAATACAGCTTTGAATGAAAATTACCACATTGTTATTACAAGCAAATTAGCCAAAAAATTGTTTGGAGATAAGGGAGCGATGGGAAAAAGTATCCGAATCGACAGCAATACAAATTTTATAGTAAGCGGCGTTCTAAAAGATTTGCCAAACAATACGGTCTTCGATTTTGAATATTTGTTGCCGTGGTCTTATATGCATACCATCAACCAGGATGATAAATATTGGGGCAATAATTCTGTAAGCACTTTTGTCTTATTAAAACCTGGCGTATCAGAAGCAGCATTTGATAATAAAGTCAGAGATATTACTATCAATCATACAAAAGATGCCGACAACTCTACCACCCAGGTTTTTACACAGCCTTTTAAAGATAAATGGCTTTATGGAAAAGATGATAATGGAAAATATGTTGCTGGTAGAATGGAAAGGGTAAAGACTTTTGGCATTATTGCCGCACTTATTTTGCTGATTGCGTGTATCAATTTTATGAACCTGAGCACAGCAAGAAGTGAGAAAAGAGCTAAAGAAGTGGGCATTAGAAAAGTAGTGGGAGCGCAAAAGAAATCTTTAATCGTGCAATTCATTGGTGAAAGTATTTTACTCGCATTTCTTTCGGGTATCATTGCTATAATTCTTGTTCAGCTTGTGCTGCCGTCATTTAACACGCTCGTAGAAAAAAATCTTTTCATTGATTTTAAAAACATTCAATTCTGGCTTTTCGCAATCTTGTTTATTTTATTTACCGGTTTTATTGCAGGAAGTTACCCTGCATTTTTCCTGTCTTCATTTCAGCCGGTAAAGGTTTTGAAGGGAACTTTCCGATCAGCACAATCAGCCATTAATCCCCGGAAAGTGCTGGTAGTATTGCAATTTACATTTGCCATTGCTTTAATTATCTCTACAATTATTGTTGAACACCAGATAAAATATGCCGAATCCCGTGATGCCGGTTATGCTAAAGACCAACTGGTGTATGTACCAATAGAAGGGGAAATTGACAAACATTATGAAGCCATAAAAAATGATTTATTAAACAAAGGCGCTGCATCGGCAGTTACAAAATCGATGAGCCCGATTTCTAAAAGGTATAGCGATGGCTGGGGCTGGACGTGGCAGGGAAGTACCGAAGCGGATAAAAAGACAGACTTTGTAAGAATGGCGTCGGATGCCGATTTCATTAAAACCATAGGTGCAAAATTAATTGCCGGAAGAGATATAGATATTAAAAATTATCCCGCAGATTCTACAGCGATGTTATTAAATGAAACTGCTTTAAAAGCGATGCGTTTTAAAAATCCGGTTGGACAAATTGTAAACGCAGATAATAAACAGTGGACTGTTGTCGGCGTGGTAAAAGATTTTATTTATGAATCGCCTTATGAAAAAATAAATCCTTTGGTAATCATGGGGCCAAAGAGTTGGTTTACTACCATTCATTTCAAATTAAATCCTGCAAATTCTACAGAAAAAAATTTGCAGATTGCACAAAATATTTTTAAAGAATATAATCCTCAATATCCCTTTAATTATCATTTTGTGGATGTAGAATATGCAAAAAAATTTGGTGAAGAAAAAAGAACCGGCACACTGGCCGCTTTATTTGCAGGGCTTACTATTTTCATTTCCTGTCTCGGATTATTTGGACTTGCAACCTATATGGCTGAAAACCGGATTAAAGAAATTGGCGTACGAAAAGTGCTGGGAGCTTCGGTTACAAGCATTACCACTCTTCTTTCAAAAGACTTTTTGAAGCTGGTAATTATTTCGTTTCTCATCGCCGCTCCCGTGGCATGGTGGGCGATGAATTCATGGCTGCAATCATATACGTACCGCATCAGCATTCAATGGTGGGTTTTTGCTTTGGCAGGAATTTTATCGGTAATCATTGCAATCCTTACAGTGAGTTATCAGGCCATAAAAGCGGCGATAAGCAATCCGGTGAAGAGTTTGAGAAGTGAGTAATGCGATGCTTTTGATTGCGCTTCTCACATTGAGTATACAGACTATTAAAACAGCGAGTGAAAATCCGGTAAAGAGTTTGGGGACGGAATAAGTGTGCTGATTGGCTCATTTACTAAGTAATGTGCTAATGAGAAAATAGGAATTTGGATTATTTATTTGTTTACTGATGTTATGTCTAAAGTATATAACGGTAACCTGCAAACGAAAATAATTTAATCATTTAATAATTAAAACCGCGTGTTTAAAAATTATTTGAAAACCGCTCTCAGAAGTTTAATCCGTAATGGGAATTATACCATTATCAATGTTGCAGGATTAGCGATGGGTATCGCAGTTTGCATGATGATATTTATCATTATTCAATTTCATTCCCGTTTTGATAATTTTCATCCGAATAAAGACCGCATTTATCGTGTACTTACCGAATATCATCATGCTGATTCAAAAGAAATATTTTATGGCCACGGCGTTCCGTTTGCTTTCCCAAATGCTTTAAAAGCTTCTTTTTCTCAGATTGAAAAGGTTGCTTCAATTTTAGCAGATGAGGATGACCAAATCGTTGTGATGAACGATAACAATGAACCAGCAAAAAAATTTAAAGAAGAACGCGGTGTGTTTTATACCACTCCCGCATTCTTTAGCATATTTAATTTTCCATTGCTCGCAGGTTCTTATCAAAGCTTAGCAGAACCAAACAATGTGTTGCTTACAAAAGAAACCGCAGAAAAGTATTATGGAAACTGGAAAAACGGAATCGGTAAAACAATAAAAATAAACAACACCAATGTGGTAAAAGTTTCCGGCATTCTTGCCGCAATCCCTGCCAACACTCAGTTTCAGCTTAAAGCAGTTGTATCGTTTGGCACAGGTTACACAAAGCAGTTTGCCACATCTACTGATTATGACGGTACAAGCGGTGATTTTGGTTGCTTTATTTTATTGTCTTCAAATGTTTCTCCGGCAGCTTTAAATAATCAGTTAAGAGCCTTTTCAAAAAAAGTAAAATCAGCGGGTAATAACGATGTGCAGATGATCCAGCCTTTGGCCGATGTACATTATGACACGAACACAGGAGATTTCAGCAATAAAACAATAAGTCATGATCTGGTGAATATTTTGTGGCTGATTGCGGCATTTATTTTAGTCATTGCCTGTGTCAATTTTATTAATCTTTCAACCGCTCAGGCTGTAAACCGGGCGAAAGAAGTGGGAGTAAGAAAAGTGCTTGGCAGCAATAAATGGCAATTAAAGTTGCAGTTTATTACTGAAACATTTTTGATTGTATTTATGGCAATTATTATGGCATTGATTCTTACATGGCTTGCCTTGCCGTATGCAAATAAAGTATTACAACTTTCTCTTTCCATTAATGCAACAAACGTGCTATCAATAATTATTTTTCTTTTTATTATAACCGTTGCTGTTACTCTTGTCGCCGGCTTTTATCCTTCTGTTATTCTTTCAGGCTTTAATCCTGTCAATGCATTAAAAAGCAAGCTGGCAGCTAAAAGCAACAAAGGCGTTTCTTTGCGAAGAGGGTTGGTCGTATTCCAGTTTATTATTGCACAAACATTAATCATCGGCACATTGATTATGGTCAGGCAAATGAATTTTTTTTCCAATCAGCCATTAGGTTTTGATAAAAGCTCCATTGTAAATATTCCGGTTCCAACCGATAGTATTGGAAACACTAAACTTGATTACCTGAAGCAACAATTAAAGGATATAAACGGCATTGAGAGCGTAAGTTTTAATTCCAATACGCCTATTGAAGATAATACAGACAACTGGAGGATGTTTAATTTTAATCATTCCCCAAAACAGGTAGATTTTTATTCAATATCTAAATGGGCAGATAACGATTATGTTCCTGCTTATAAACTGCCATTGATTGCCGGAAGAAATCTTGAAGCGTCTGATACCATAAAAGAGTTTTTAGTAAATGAAATGTTGGTGAAAAATTTAGGAATAACAAACCCACTTAACGCATTAAATAAAGAAATAAGTTTTAATGAGAGAACAAAAGGAATTATTGTCGGGGTATTAAAAGACTTTAATACAAGATCTTTTCGCGATGGATTTGCACCAACGATCATCACAACGATGAAATCGAATTATAATGAAGCCTCTGTAAAGCTTGCTTCAAAAGATGTAGGTAGTGTAATGCATTCTGTTGAAAAAATATGGAATAAAACCTATCCGGATTTTGTATTTGAATATAGATTTTTAGATGATAAAATTGCAGGTTTTTATGCACAGGAAAATCAATTGGAACAGTTGTACCAGTTTTTTGCATTCATTGCTATATTCCTGAGTTGTCTTGGGTTATATGGACTTGCATCTTTTATGGCAGTTCAACGAATCAAGGAAGTAGGTATCCGGAAAGTGCTGGGTGCAACAGTAATGAATATTGTATATTTATTTTCAAAAGAATTCATTTTGCTGATATCAATTTCGTTTGTAATTGCGGCTCCCATCAGCTGGTATTTTATGGATAAATGGTTGCACAATTATCCTTTCAGAATTCAATTAAGCGGAGGAGTTTTTTTAACAGGCGGATTAGCATCTGTGCTGATAGCATTGATAACAGTAAGTTTCAAGGCTATAAAAGCGTCGGTAGCGAATCCGGTGAAGAGTTTGAAAAGTGAGTAATACGCTGATTTGCTAATGAGGAAAGGCAAATCACGGATATTTATTGCTTTACTGTAAAAAAGATGAACTGCATTCATTGAAATCAGAATTCTTCACCTTTATCATTTTTCCTTTTTGCCAAAAAAAACAAATGCCCGCGTAAATTATCTGGAAAAAATAAATGTATTTTCTTAATCAGGTACAATGTTTCCAACGATTAAAACCGTACAGCAAGTGTATCAAAACCGGACACTTATAAATTTTTTCTCTTTATAAAAGGCTGGAAATCTGAAGGTGAATAAGTGGCATTAATTTTTAATTAATAAAAGATCAAACAATTGAAATTTTTCAAAAATTATTTATAAAATCAACCGCATTTATATGGGAATTCCACGAAAAGGATTTAGAATCAGAAGATCTTTATCACCGGTAATGATTCAGGAAGCACAATAGTTTCGCCAAATCTGCTTTGATTTCAGGGCTCAGTTTCTTAAATTCTTTCGCTGTAGGATCATCGATTTCGATAACTATTTTTTCCATAAAAAACTTTTTAAAAGATTAGAACGCCTTTACTTTTTCTTTTTTATTCTTCTCAAAAATACAAAAAATAACTCTTTAAAATATTTGCCACATGCTTAAAAATTACTTCAAAATCGCTCTCAGAAACCTGCAACGGAATAAGGTTTATTCCTTCATAAATATTGCAGGATTGAGCCTTGGACTGGCTTGTGCCATGCTCATTATTTTGTATCTAAAAGATGAAGTGAGCTTTGATCGCTTTCATCAAAATGTAAATCATATTTATCGTATCGTTTCTACAAACTATTTCGAAGGGAAAGAACAGAAGGATGGAAATACCGGTTTCTTTCAGGGGCCCAGATTTACCCAAAATGTTCCCGGAATTGAAAAATTTGTGCGCCTTCAACAAGGTACCGAAGATATTAAAAGTGGCACCGATGTTCAATCTCAGGATTTGCTTTATGTGGATTCATCTTTCTTCAATGTATTTACTTTTCCACTGATACACGGCAATCCAGGTACCTGTTTAAAAGATCCGCATTCTGTGGTTATTTCAGAAAAAGAAGCTAAAAAGCGTTTTGGAACAAAAGACGCGATTGGTAAAATCATCCTGATAAAAACCGACAGCACCTTTATCCCTTATGGTGTATCGGCGGTTGCGAAAAATACACCGCAGAATTCATCTATTCAGTTTGATATGCTGCTGCCTTTTAAAGAAAGCCAGGCCGATGCAGGAAATAATGAAAACTGGTTTAACTTTTTTCTCAACACTTTTGTTGTACTGTCACCTAATGCAAAAATGGCTTCTGTTGAAAAGAGCATGCACGATTATTATGTAAAAGATGCGTCGCAGGTTTTTAATGAAATAAAGCAAAAATATGGCCTTGATACAAACACGAAAATGGGAAGCTATGGCCTTCAACATTTTGCTGATATGCACATGAGCACTGAGCTTCCTGCACAGAATGGCCTGGAGCATGCCAGTAATCCTGTTTACTCCTACATTCTTTCAGGCATTGCCCTGTTTGTTTTGCTGATTGCCTGTATCAATTTTGTGAATCTTACCGTGGCCCGTTCTGTAAAAAGAGCGAAAGAAATCGGCATTCGTAAAGTAGTAGGCAGCAGCCGCAAACAATTGATATTTCAGTTTTTGGGCGAATCATTTTTATTGTGTTTTATCGCATTTGTGATGGCGGTAGTATTAGTGAAATTAATATTGCCCGTGTTTAATGAACTATCAAATAAAGCACTTTCCATTTCTTATTTATTTGATGCCAAACTTATTTTGGCTTATGTGGTTCTCTTCTTCCTTACTTCATTTCTTGCAGGGTTTTATCCGGCGGTTATTCTGTCGGGATATAAGCCCACCGCTACTTTATACAGCCGTTTTAATCTGAGTGGAAAAAATTATTTACAGAAATCACTCGTGGTTTTGCAATTTGCGCTTGCATCCTTTTTAATAGTCGGAACGTTTGTGATTTATTCTCAATTCAGGTTTCTTACCCATACCAATTTAGGGTATGATGACAATAATATAGTGGAAGTTTCAAAAAATATTCGCTCTCATCAGGAGGCAGGGATATTTAAAACTGAACTTTTAAAAAATCCGGATATTATTGATGTAGCACCAAAAAACGGTGGCGGATGGAGTACGGTCGCCAGATTGGCCGACGATTCTTCTATACAATTCAGTTATGAAACGGTTGATGAAAGCTATATTCCTATGATGAAAATTCAGCTTTTACAAGGAAGGAATTTTTCAAAAGGTCATCCTGCCGATTCAACCCATTCGGTGGTGGTAAATGAAGCCTTTGTAAAGCAGGCAGGATGGAAAGACCCAATCGGAAAAACAGTGAATTTCTTTTATAATAAAGAAGAGTACCAGGTGGTTGGCGTGGTAAAAGATTATCATTACGCACCGCTGAACCAAAAAATTAAACCGCAACTTTTCACCATGAAAAACTCAAATTATTATGGTATTTATGATATCAAAATCAGGCCAGGAACGGCTTCTTCAACTTTGGAATTTATTCATAAAAAGTTTAAAGATTTGTATCCCATGTCGCCCTACAGTTATGTATTTAAGGACGAGCAAAATCGCAAAAATTACGAAGCGGAAGCGAAATGGAAACAGATCATTTTATTTGGCGCCATTCTAACCATTTTTATTTCGTGCATTGGTTTGTTTGGTTTATCCGTTCTATCTGCAGAAAAAAGAACCAAAGAAATTGGTATCCGCAAAGTACTTGGAGCATCTGTAAGCAGCGTCGTTACTACACTTTCAAAAGATTTTTTAAAGTTGGTACTGCTGGCAATGGTTATTGCTATTCCCGCTGCATCGATGGTTGCCGGTAAATGGCTTGAGAATTATCCATACCGGATTTCTTTAACCTGGTGGATGTTTGCAGCAGCAGTGCTTTTGGTCATTTTGATTGCTTTGGCAACCATTAGTTTCCAGGCGATTAAAGCGGCGCTCGCTAATCCTGCCAGAAGTTTGAGAACGGAGTGATCTGCTTCTGTGCTGATATTCTAAAGTAGCCGGTCTAAATTTAAAAGCGGGAAATAGAAATGGTAATTAAAACTTCGTTTACTGTAACAGAACAAAAGTTATAATAAATGCTAAAGAATTATTTTAAAATCGCGTGGCGAAATATTACTAAAAGCAGGTTTTATTCTGCAGTAAATATGATTGGGCTTTCGACCGGTATTGCCTTTACATTATTAATCGGGGCTTATGTGTGGAGCGAACTTCAGGTGAATAAAAATTTGAAAAATGCGGGCAGCCAATACATCATTCAAAGCAATTGGAAAAATCCGAATGAGGGCTATTTTCTTGCGACGCTTGGCCCGCTTGCAAAAACATTAAAAGAAAATTATCCCCATCTTGTTGCAGATTTTTACCGGTATGATGGTGTTTCTTCAAATATTTCAAAAGGTGAAAAAAGCTTTCGCGAGAATATACAAATAGGTGACAGCACCATTTTTACCATGTATGGATTTACATTCTTATCCGGAAATAATAAAACAGCTTTACAAAATCCTTTTTCTGTTGTAATAACCATTGACAAAGCGTTGAAATATTTTGGCAAAAAAGATGTGGTCGGGCAAACTATTACCATTGAAAATTTTTCAGGCTCCAAACATGATTTTCTTATTACCGGTGTCCTCAATAAAGTTTCTAATAATTCGGTTACCAGCCTCGTGGACGGCTCTCCGGGAAACTTTTATGTTTCAACGGCTAACCTTGCTTTTTTTGGAAGAAATATGACATGGCAAAATCCCTATATCGTTAATTACATTGAACTTCAAAAAGGCGTTTCACCTAAAGGCCTGGAACAACCCATTGCCAGTCTAATCAAACAAAATGCTTCGCCGCAAATAGTTGCTGATTTAAAACCGGAACTTGTTTCGCTGAAAGATTTTTATTTAGATGCGAATAAAGGTTTAATAAAAAAGACGCTGTATGCATTGTCTGCAATTGCGTTATTTATTTTGCTGATGGCGGTGATCAATTTTATTAATATGTCCGTAAGCCGCTCTGCCACGAGAATGCGTGAAATGGGTATTAGAAAAGTTTTAGGCGGAATGAAAAAGCAATTGATAATGCAATTTCTTATTGAATCGATCATTACGGTTTTTATTGCAACGTTGTTTGCATTTGTGATTTATTTGTTTACACGAAATTTATTCAGCAGTATATTGATACATCCGATTCCGGCACTTACTGATTTTCCGTTGTACTTTATTTCATTTCCGTTTTTATTTATTTTGACGCTTGGTTTTATTGCCGGCATTTATCCTGCTTTTCTCTTATCTTCTTTAAAGTCTGTTGATTCATTAAAGGGAAAAATTGGTTCGATAAAAGACCATGTGTTGTTGCGCAAATCTTTAATCGCATTCCAGTTTGCTACAGCAATCATTGCTTTTGTAAGCGCGATCATTATTTCACAACAGGTAAATTTATTTTTGAAAAGTGATCTCGGCTATAATAAAGATTACATCATTTCTGCTCAACTTCAACGCGACTGGACACGGCAGGGCGTAGCGAAAATGGAAGTAATACGGAATGAGTTTGCCGGTATGCCTCAGATAAATAATGTTTCATTGTCTTACGAAATTCCTGATGGAAACAACAGCGGGAGTGCATTGGTTTATAAATTTGGATCCGACTCAACTCACGCAATCACAGCACAGGCGTTAACCACCGATGAAAATTACCTAAGCGTTTACCAAATACCTTTAAAGGCAGGAACTTTCTTTGAAGGACATGCGCTTGATTCCGGAAAACTAATTATGAATGAAGCGGCAGTACATTCACTCGGCTGGAAAAATATAAACGAGGCAATCGGGCAGCAAATAAGAATTTCCGGCGACCCAACGGTATATACGATTAAAGGGATTACCAATGATTTTCATTTCGGTTCTATGCAACAGAAAGTGGCGCCCATTGTGTTTTTTAACGTACAGTTCGCAACCATTTACCGTTTTTTTTCTTTCAAAATAAAACCTGGAAATGTTGCTGACGCAATCGATGCGCTTCAAAAAAAGTGGAATAGTTTAATGCCCGGCGCTCCGTTTGAATATACATTTATGGATGACAGTTTGGCCAAATTGTATAAATCAGAAATACAATTAAAAAAAGCTTCTTATACGGCCACCGTATTGGCATTGATCATTGTTTTGCTTGGCGTGCTGGGCCTCATATCCTTAAGCATTCAAAAGCGAACCAAAGAAATCGGCATCAGAAAAGTTTTGGGTTCTTCTGTAACCGGAATTATTTCATTATTTATAAAAGAATTTTTATTAGTCGTTTTAATTGCCGGGATGGTAGCTTGTCCGTTAGCCTATATGATCATGAATAAATGGTTGCAGGAATACGCGTATCGAATTGATCTTTCCGCGCTTCCTTTTTTAATTTCTGTTTTTGTACTTGGTTTTATAACTGCATTATTAATCTGCATTCAAACAATAAAAGTGGCATTGGAAAATCCTGTGAAGAGTTTGAGAACGGAATGATTTAAATTGAAAATGGAAAGTATTTTATTTTTTAAAAATTCAACAACAAACGAAGAAATAATCAGAATTCTTATTTCGGATAATTCAAACGTTTCAATTTCTGCCAAATCATAAATTCCAAATCCCGAATCCTAAACCCTAAATTATAAATCATAAATCCTAAATCACTTTTTCCCTTTCTCATATCTTCCTTCCAACACCACTTCATCTATTGTGTGCCCGTGTATTTGTTGCAAAACTTTCTTTCTGTCGGGTGTAGGATTGGTATCCAGCATTTTATCAACCGCATACAATTTGAAAAGGTAAGTGTGTTCATTTTCGGGTGGACAAGGGCCTTCATATCCCAGCGTATTTCCGTTACACAATCCTTGCCGGGCGCCGGTCGCAATTGAATTTTCTTCAAAACCTTTTGCATCCGGCGGTATATTAAAAACCAGCCAGTGAACCCACGGTTTTGCTTCTGCATCCGGATCTTCAATCATTAATACCAAACTTTTTGCTGCTGCAGGAACATCAATAAATTCCAAAGGCGGGCTTACGTTTGGTCCTTCACAAGTAAATTTTACAGGGATCATTCCGCCATCTTCAAAGGCTTTACTTTTAAGTTGCATACCATTGATTTTTTAAAATGAAAATTATAAAAGAGATAAAAATTATGCCAGCATGAATGCAAGTAAAACCTATAAGGTTTTTAACCTTATAGGCTTAATTGAAAGCAAACATTTGGAAAACTTAAATTTTCAAAAGTATCAATTACCAAATCAGCTTCCTGTAATGAATCAATAGTTTGATGAGAAGAAAGCGCGACACATTTCATTCCTGCATTTTTTGCCGCTTTCACCCCATTTGCAGCGTCTTCAAAAACAATACAATCTGCCGGAACCACGTCCAGTTTTTCTGCGGCTTTCAAAAAAATGTCAGGCGATGGTTTTCCATTTTTTACATCGCCTCCCGTTACTACTGTATCAAAATAAATGAGCAGGTTTAATTGTTCCATTACCATTTCCATCTTTGCCCTGCGCGAGCTGGTAGCAAGAGCGAGAGGAACGTTATATTGCTTTATTTGCTTTAAAAAAACATCCGCAAAAGGAACCGGATAAATACCGTTTTCAGAAATAATTTCATGAAAAAAAACAAGCTTTCGTGTTAATGCAAATTGCACTTCTTCCTCATTTTTTAGAGGAAGGAATTTTTTGACCACATCTGAGCTTTTGAGTCCGAGTAATGGAATATAATCTGAAAAAGTAAGTTCTTTATTGTAATGGGAAAATAATTTTTGCCAGGCTAAAAAATCGGCTTTCGTACTGTCAACAAGGGTTCCATCCATATCAAAGATGACCGCTTTGCCAAAAATATTTTTATCAGGTTCTTTTTTTTCATCCATTTCTTATCATTTTAAAAACTTCTGCCATTTTTTAAATCACGATTGTCGAATTGTGTATTTGATTCTACATAACTTCTTCGGAAAAAAATTAATTTTTTTATTCTGTTTCATTCCATCACTGCGTTTCAATGCGAATATCAAAACAACTGATAAGGCACGCCTTTTGAATTTTCATTGATCCTTGCTTGTTTAATCTAATTATAAATTTTTATCAGAAGGTTTTGAAAAACATTAAAAAGATAGCCATATTACGTGCCAATGCGATCGGAGATTTTTTAGTAACACTTCCTGCCATTCATGCGATTCGTGCGAAGTTTACAAAAGCAGAAATTGTTTTACTGGGAAGCCCGTGGCATAAAAGCTTTCTAGTTCCCGGTCGTACCCCCATTGATCGTGTGATAATTGTACCGGTAATGAAAGGCATCAGAAGTGAAAAAAATAAACGGGAGAAGGACGAGGAACAGGAGCGGTTTTTTAAAGAAATGCAAAAAGAACATTTCGACATAGCCATTCATTTCCAGGGAAATGGAATTTCTGCAAATCCATTTCTAAATCGTTTGAAAGCCGGATTAACAGTGGGTTCCACCTCAGAAAATGCCGAGCCAATTGACAAGTCGATTCCATTTTATTATTATCAAAGCGAGGTGTTGCGCTACCTGGAAGTCGCCGGATTAATTGATGCAAAAACGGAAAATATTGAACCACAAATAAGTGTGTTGAATGAAGACGCAGAAGAAATAAAAGGGCTTCTTAATTTTTTAGAAAAAAAACAATTTGTCGTTTTAAATCCTTTTGCCGTCGACATCAGAAGAACGTGGCCTTCAGAGAATTATGTACCGCTGGCAGACTGGTTAAAAGAAAAAGGATTTGAAGTAGTTTTTACCGGATCGGCAGAAGAAAAAGAAGGGGTTGAAAAAATTATTTCACAAATGAAACATACAGCTATCAACAGTTGTGGAACGGTAACGTTAGGAGGATTGGCGGCAATACTGCAAAAAGCAGTTTTGGTTATTTCGGGCGACACCGGCCCGTTGCATTTGGCAAGAGCCGTAAACACGGCAACCGTAGGAATTTATTGGGCTCCGAATTTAATCAACTGGGGACCGCTTTCGAGAAAGATTCACCAACCGGTGATTTCATGGAATATGAGGTGTCCTTTTTGCGGAATTGCTCCAAACGATCCTTATCCCTTCGAACCCCAAAATGAATGTAAGCACGGGATTTCATTTGTAAGGGATGTTACTGTGCAAGAGGTTAAAAAAGCAGCAGAAGCGCTTCTTTTTGAAAAAGGATTGAAAGCGAAAACAGGAAATTTAAGAGAGGAACTATTCAAATAAGTTTTATGGAAAATAAAGAAAAGAAATTAAGAGTTTTAACCTGGCATATTCATGGAAGTTATCTTTATTATTTAAGCCAGACTGATTGCATATTCTATCTTCCATACAAAGAAGGAAGCTCTGAAGAGGGCTATGGTGGCCGCACAGCCAGTTTTCCCTGGGGCGATAACGTGATAAATGTTCCTTCAGAAAAAGTAAAAGATGTAGAATTTGATTGTATTCTTTTTCAATCAAAAAAAAATTACCTGGAAGATCAGTTTGAAATTCTCACTGAAGAACAAAGGGCCTTACCTGGAATTTATCTCGAACATGATCCGCCAAGAGAATCTCCTACAAATACCAGGCATATTGTAGATGATCCGGCTATGTTATTGGTGCATGTCACTTACTTTAATGAACTGATGTGGAACAACAATCGTACTCCCACAAGAGTGATCGAACACGGTGTGATGGTAAATGAAAACGTTTCTTATTCAGGAGAAATAAAAAAAGGAATTGTGGTAATTAATGGAATTGTAAAAAGAGGAAGAAGATTGGGATTAGATGTTTTTGAAAAAGTCCGAAAAGAAATTCCACTCGATATTGTGGGAATGGGCTCGGAAGAGGTAGGAGGTTTAGGAGAAATTAATAATAGAAAGCTTTTTGAATTTATCGCGCAATATCGTTTCTTTTTTAACCCGATACGCTATACAAGTCTTGGACTTTCTGTGTGTGAAGCAATGATGACGGGCGTTCCAATAGTTGGGCTTGCGACTACAGAAATGTCCGTTACCATAAAAAATAATTATAATGGATTTATTGATACCAATGTAAATGCCTTGATAAATAAAATGCACATGCTTTTAAATAACAAAGAAAAAGCAAATGAACTTGGACAAGGCGCGAAACAAACGGCTCTTGAAAAGTTTAATATTGAACGTTTTAAAAACGATTGGCTCGAAACTTTTAATTCAGTAAACAAAGAAAAAACCCGTATTCCTAATCAGCTTATCAACTCATAAAAACCACATTATTAATAATAAAAAAAGGATTTAAAAATGAAGAATGTAAACGGAAAAGTGATTTTAGTAACCGGAGGGGGACAAGGCCTTGGCGCAGCAATATGCAGAACGATGGCAGAAGATGGAGCAAAGGTGATTGCGGCAGATGTAAATGAAAAGAAGCTGGAAAGTATTGTAAAAGAAATTACTGATTCCGGTGGAACTATTAAAAGCTATTCGATGAATGTAGCTGATGAAAAAAATGTGCAGCAGGTGATTGATGAAGTGATCAAAGAATTTGGAAACATTGATGCAGTGATCAATAATGCGGGCATCGATTTTACCAAATCAATTGAAGAATTAAGTTTCGAAGAATGGAATAAAGAAATCAGTGTAAATCTTACCGGGCCTTTTAATGTTTCCAAAAGTGTTTATCCGTTCATGAAAAAAAATGGAAAGGGGCATATTGTAAACATTACGTCAACTGCGGCAAAGCGCGCCTGGCCCAACGCCGCCGCTTATCATGCAAGCAAATGGGGCTTGCTTGGTTTTAGTCATGCGTTGCATTCTGAAGCAAGAAAGGATAATATAAAAGTGACGGCGCTGGTTGCCGGAGGAATGCAAACTCCTTTTATCCTGGAACGTTTCCCCGAGGTAGATCCCAACGTTTTACAGGATCCTAAAAATGTAGCAGAAACGATAAAGTACGTTTTATGCCAGCCTGATGCTACCGTGATTCCGGAAGTAATGGTAATACCAATGCGGGAAACTTCATGGCCGTAAAGTTGCAGGGAGAGTTAGAAGGAGTTTAGGAGAGTTTAGAAGGTTTAGAAGAGTTTAGAATGGCTTAGAAGAGTTTAGGAAGTTTAGAGAAGTTTAGAATTGTTTAGATGGTTTAATGAATTCACAATTCACCATTCACTATTCAATCACCCATTCACTATTTACAACATGGAAAAAGGAATAAAAAATATTATAGATAATTTTAAAAACCTGAAGATACTGGTAGTTGGAGATGCTATTTTAGATACCTACATTTATGGTTCAACGGATAGAATTTGTCGTGAAGCGCCGGTTCCGGTTTTTAATGCAGAAGAAGAAAAATATAGTTGCGGCGGAGCTGCGAATACTGCAATTAATCTTTCTGCACTCGGCGCTGAAACGTACTACCTGACAGTGCTTGGCAAAGATTTTAATGCGCATGAACTTTTAAATGTTTTGCAAAAAAACAAGGTTCATTGCGAATTGATTCTTCGTGATAAAACACGGAAAACGATTGCAAAAAAAAGAGTGATTGCGCTATCAAATATTATTCTTCGTTTGGACGAAGGAACCGTGACAGATATTAATGAAAATCTTGAAGAAGAATTGCTGCAAAGAATTTTGAAAGTGAGTGATTTTGTGGATGCCATTTTATTTTCCGATTATGGATTTGGAGTAATTACGAATTCATTGATTAAATCACTTCAACCTTTTGCTTCTTCATTTCAAAAACCAATTTTAGTTGATTCAAAAGATTTAACCCGATTCAAAAATCTCCATCCTGATGCGGTCAAGCCGAATTATGAAGAAGCCTTGCAGCTTTTGAAAGTGGCAAAAATTTCAAAGAGCAAACGGGCAGAACAGGTGATGAAAAATGCTGAAGTTTTATTAAGCAAAACCGGTGCAGATAATGTAACTGTAACGTTGGATGACAATGGAGTTGTGCTGATTCGCAAAGGTAAAAAACCATATTGTGTTGATTGTATTCCACGGGATTGCAAAAACACAATCGGTGCCGGAGATACATTCATCAGTGCATTGACGCTTGCTTTGGCGTCGGAATTAAAAATGGAAACCTGTGTAGAAATTGCATCTGCGGCGGCGGCGATTGTGGTACAGAAGGACGGCACAACAGGATGTACAAATGTTGAATTGAAATCTTATTTTAATCCTGTTCCAAAATTCATTTCCGGTGATGAAGAATTGCTGAATACAATAAAAGATTTAAGAAAAAAAGGTAAGAAGATTGTATTTACAAACGGATGTTTCGATCTGATACATAAAGGGCATATCTCCTTATTGGAAAAAGCACGTGAGGCCGGCGATGTTCTTATTGTTGGGGTAAATAATGATGACAGCGCCCGCGAGGTGAAAGGACCTGACCGTCCTGTAAATACGCTGGAAGACAGGATAGCGGTTCTGGCCGGACTGCAGAGTATTGATTATCTAATCTCGTTTGCTGAAGAAAGTCCGCTGCAGCTGATTAAAGCAGTTCATCCGGATGTTTTTGTAAAAGGCTCAGATTATACAGAAACGTCTATTCCGGAAATGCCGCTGTTAAAAAAACTGGGATGTGAAGTGAAGATCATTAAATCTTTAAAACATATTTCTACTACAGATATTATTCACCGGATAAATGATATTAATGTAGTTGCGGTAGGCGGGAACAACGTCAACGATGTTGCGGAAAATGATTTTAAAAAAACAGGGGAAATGATGTCTGTGTGAACCGGGTTGAGGACCTGCGAAGGCAGATGGTTGGTGAGGACACCAACCACGGCAACAAGGACACCAACCACGACAGGTGGTAACCATTGGCAGCATGAAAGGCTTTTAATTAAAATTAATGAAAAGTGTCAGCGATATTGATGTATTAATACCAACTTTTAAAAGGTTGAAAGCGCTGGCAGTAACACTTACAAGCCTTTGTTTTCAAAAGGAAGAAAGTTTTAAAGTCGTAATCTCAGATCAATCTTTCGATGATAATATTTATAACGATAAAAGCATCCAGGCAGTTATCAACTTATTGGAATTGCATGGCCATGCAGTTTTAATTCTAAAAAATTCTCCACAAAAAGGCATGGCCCAGCAAAGGCAGTTTTTACTGGAACATTCGCATTCGCCTTACAGCTTATTTCTTGATGATGACGTTATTTTAGAACCCTACGTTTTGCAGAATATGAAGCGCATGTTAGAGAAATATCATTGTGGTTTTGTGGGTTCAGCGCTCACGGGCTTAAGTTATAAAAATGACTTTCGGCCACATCAGCAGGAAATTGAATTTTGGGAAAATGAAATTCAACCTGAAACCATTATTCCGGAGGATTCGCTGTGGCAGCGCTACAAGTTGCATAATGCTGCGAACATTCTGCATGTCCAGGAAAAATATGAGTGTACTCCTGATCATCCAAAAGTATATAAAGTGGCGTGGGTAGGCGGTTGTGTGATGTATGATACCGGCAAATTATCAGAGTCAGGTGGTTTTGGATTTTGGAAAGATTTGCCAACTCAGCATTGTGGAGAAGATGTGCTGGCGCAATTAAGAGTGATGAAAAGATTTGGTGGCTGTGGTATTTTGCCAAGCGGTGCATATCACCAGGAAGTGGAAACTTCGATTAACGACCGGAAAATAAATGCGCCGGAATTTTTAAAAATATAAATTATGATTGAAGACGAAATGCCTTTGGTAACGGTCATTATGCCCAGTTATAACCAGGATAAATTTATAGCGCGTTCACTCAATTCTTTACTTAAACAAACCTATAAAAATTGGGAATTAATTATTGTAAATGATGGTTCTACTGATCTCACTTATCATATAACCCAAAAATATTCAGAAGACGAAAGAATAAAATATCTTCAGCACGCAACAAATAAAGGCCTCGGCGCTTCCATAAATAATGCATTAAATATTGCAAAAGGAAACTACATTTCCTATCTTCCTTCTGATGATGTGATGTATAAAGATCATCTTCAGTCACTGCTCGATACTTTCAAAAAAAATCGGGATGCCGTTCTTGCTTATTCTTCTTTCATTCATCATTATAACAGAAAAGCAGAAGGGATATTAAATAATGAATGGTACCAATTGGTTCAGGTGATGCATCGAAAAAATGATGCGCGTTGGACAGAAAGAAATGAATTGGAAAGCGATGATTTGAATAAATTATTTTGGGATAAAATAAAAGGCAGGCACATTCATACAGGTGCACTTACATGCGAGTGGGTTGACCATCCGTATCAACGCTGTAAGATCATGCAGGAGCCGCTTGGCGGAATTAATACTTTTCGTTCTTTTTATAATGTAACTGTTCCTTTGCGTTATCATACTTCCAAAGGAAATTTAATGGATGAGAAAAAAAGGTATGAGAAATTTCGTGAAAAACGGGCGAATGGTGAAGAGGGAAATGGATTAAAAATATTGCTCGTTGGCGAGCTTGCTTATAATCCTGAACGAATATTGGCACTGGAAGAAAAAGGCCATAAATTGTATGGCCTGTGGTCAAGAAATCCTTATTGGTATAATTATGTCGGGCCTTTGCCTTTCGGAAATATCCGGGATATTGATTACGATAATTGGGAAGAAGAAGTGAAAAAGATACAGCCGGATATTATTTATGCGCTTTTAAATTTTCAGGCAGTACCCATCGCTTATGAAGTGCTGAAAGCTAATACAGGCTTACCTTTCGTGTGGCACTTCAAGGAAGGTCCGATGATTTGCAGGGAAAAAGGAACGTGGAATGAACTGATTGAATTGTTTACCAAAGCCGATGGAACAATTTATTGCAGTAATGAAATGAAAGAATGGTTTGAGGAATTTTTAACAGGCCAGGAAAACAGCTTAAACCTTGTGCTCGACGGCGATCTTCCAAAGAAAGACTGGTTTACGGATGATCGTTCTCCTTTGTTGTCAGAAAAAGACGGCGCTTTTCATACCGTTGTTCCCGGTCGCCCGATTGGCTTGCATCCTTATAATGTGGAAGAACTTGCAAAAGAAAATATTCATCTTCATTTCTACGGTGATTTTACTCACGGACAATGGAAAGAATGGATTGATAAAACGAATAAAATTGCTCCCGGGTATTTGCATATTCATCCTAATGTGGACCAGGAAAACTGGGTAAAAGAATTTTCACAATACGATGCGGGCTGGCTTCATTTTTTTCAAAGTGAAAATTTTGGCGAATTAATGCGCGCGAACTGGGATGACCTGAATATACCGGCGCGCTTGTCCACGCTGGCTTTGGCAGGATTGCCGATGCTACAGAAAAATAATGAGGGGCACACGGTTGCGATCCAATCGCTGGTAAAGCAAATGAATCTTGGGTTGTTCTTTAATAATATGCATGAATTAAAACAGTTGTTTCAAAACCAAAAATTAATGACTGAAATCAGAAATAATGTCTGGGAGCAAAGGCATCTTTTTACATTCGATTATCATGCAGATGAACTCATTGATTTTTTTAAAGCAGTCATCAAACAATCGCAGGAAAAGATTGGCAGGGAAAAAGAAATTTTGGTGCTTCCATTAATTGCGTGATAGTAAAGGAAGAAATAAGTTGAATTTGTATTCTTTTGCGAGGATTTCGAAACAAAATAGAATAGTATATAAAAAATAAGAGCCATCAACTTAATCAGGATGGCTCTTTCTATGTTAGTTTCTTTTTATCTTACTTCGTTGCAGATAGACCTGCAACCATCTTTATGTTACAATATGTGTTGCAAATATAATGCGTTTATTCACTAACTCCTTAAATCTGGACGACCACTTTAATTGATCCTAACATTCCAAATTTACGAAGCCTTAAACCCTTCCTTCAAAGTAACCGTGCGATTAAAAATTAATTTTTCCGGAGTAGAATCTTTATCAATAGAAAAATATCCATTACGCATAAATTGAAAGTGGGCGCCGGTTTCAGCATGTTGAAGGTGTGGCTCTATAAAGGCATTTTTAATTATTTTTAAAGAATCAGGATTGATATATTCTTTAAAATCACCTTCCTCCGCTGCCGGGTTTTCTACTTTAAATAAACGATCATACAATCTTACTTCTGCAGTGGCAGTATTCCGCGCATCCAGCCAGTGAATGGTTCCTTTTACTTTTAAATGGCTGGTATCATGGTGGCTTTTGCTTTCAGGAAGATAAGTAGCGTGTATCTCTGTTACATTTCCCGATTCATCTTTTTTAAAGCTTTCACATTTGACGATGTAAGCGCTTTTTAATCGCACCATTTGCCCGGGAGCGAGGCGAAACCATTTCTTAACAGGCGTTTCCATGAAATCTTCTTTTTCTATCCAAAGCTCTTTTGAAAAAGTAATCGTCCTTATATTCTCCGGATCATTCGGAAGATTTTCGGTTGCTAACTCCTCAGTTTTATCTTCATCATAATTATCAATGATCAGTTTCACCGGGTTCAAAACAGCCATGACACGATTGGCAGTTTGATTAAGTTCCTCCCGGATACAAAACTCCAGGAGGCTGATGTCAATTAAATTATCACGTTTAGCTACACCTATCTTTTCACAAAAAGTGCGGATGCTGGATGGCGTAAATCCTTTTCTTCTGAAAGCAGACAGGGTAGGCATTCTCGGATCATCCCAGCCGGAAACATAACCTTCATTTACAAGCTGTAATAATTTACGTTTACTCATCACCGTATAGGTCATATTCAGCCGCGCAAATTCATATTGGCGCGAAGGAAATATTTCCAATTTTTCAATAAACCAATCGTATAAAGCACGATGCGGAACAAATTCCAAAGTGCAGAGGCTGTGCGTGATGTGTTCAATGCTGTCGCTTTGTCCGTGAGCAAAATCATACATCGGGTAGATGCACCATTTGTCTCCGGTGCGGTGATGTGAAGCGTGTTTGATTCGATATATAATTGGATCACGCATCAGCATATTGATGTGAGCCATATCAATTTTTGCACGTAAAACTTTTTCCCCATCTTTATACTTTCCCTCCTTCATTTCCCGGAAAAGGCGAAGGTTTTCTTCAATGCTTCTGTTCCGGAATTCATTTTCTTTTCCCGGTTCAGTTGGTGTGCCTTTTTCGGAAGCAATCTTTTCTGAACTGCTGTCATCCACATACGCAAAACCTTTGCTGATAAGCTTTGCAGCAAAAGAATACAATTGATCAAAGTAGTCACTTGAATAATATTCATTACTCCAGCTAAAGCCCAGCCAGTGAATATCTTCTTTAATACTATCCACATATTCCGTCTCTTCGGTGGTTGGATTGGTATCATCAAAACGCAGATTTGTAGCGCCTTTATATTTTTGCGTTAATCCAAAATTTAAGCAGATACTTTTTGCATGGCCAATATGTAAATAGCCATTAGGCTCCGGTGGAAATCGCGTTAAAATGCTCGTGTATTTTCCACTTTCAAGATCTTCTTCTATAATTTCTTCAATAAAATTCAAACTCTTTTCTTCAGACATTTTGTAAACTTTAAACTTTAAACCTTCAACTTTGAACTTCGAACAATGAACTATTCTTCCATACTCTCCGCAATCAATTCTGCCAAATCAATCACTTTCACTTCTTCTTCTTTTTCATGAAGCTTTACGCCATCAGTGAGCATCATCATGCAAAAAGGACAGTTGGATGCGATGACTTTTGCTCCCGTTTCAATCGCTTCACCCGTTCTTTCTTCATTGATTCTTTTATTGCCTTTCTCTTCTTCTTTAAAAACCTGTGAGCCACCGGCGCCACAACATAACCCATTGCTGCGTGAACGTTTCATTTCTACCAATTCCACATCCAGTGCTTCCAAAACTTTTCGTGGCGCTTCATAAATATTATTGGCCCGGCCGATATAACAACTATCGTGATACGTAATTTTTTTCCCTTTGAAACTACCGCTTTCCTTCATCTTTATTTTTCCGTCATCTATCAATTGCTGAAGGAAAACCGTGTGATGAATCACTTCATAATTTCCGCCCAAAACCGGGTATTCATTTTTTAAAATATTAAAGCAATGCGGGCACGTGGTAACAATTTTTTTGATACCATATCCATCGAGCAATTGGATATTCTGATAAGCCATCATCTGGAAAAGAAACTCATTGCCGGCGCGCCTTGCCGGGTCGCCGTTGCAAATTTCTTCTTTACCAAGAATGGCATAATTTATTCCTACTTTGTTTAAGATTGTTGCAAAAGCTTTGGTAATTTTTTGCGCTCGCTGATCAAAACTTCCGGCGCAACCTACATAAAATAAAACATCCGGTGTCTTTCCTTCGGCAATCATTTCGGCCATCGTTGGAATATGCATTTCCTTTAATTTTTTGCCGCTAAAATACAACAAAGTAATTAGTCAATTTGCTGATGAGCTAATCTGCTGATTAACACGTTCAGCAAACCGACAAATAACCATGATTGCGATGCAGGCTGGGATTAAATTTGCTAATCTCCATGAAAGTTATTTTTAAAATGTAAGGAAATTAAAAGGTTGGCAACCTTCGAGTTCAACTGTTTACACTTATTTTTGCCGCCAAATCCAAACCTGTAATTAATAATACGAATCTGAATTTGATCAAGAAAATAAAAAACTGGGAACAATGGCCCTTCAAACTTTTATACGCTCCACTTGTTCCTGTGTGGCTTTGGTACATGATCCGTTCCCGGGCGGTATGGTTTTTCACAGCAAGTAATCCCAAACTCACCTTCGGCGGCATGGATGGTGAGCCCAAAAAAGAAATGCATGATCTTTTACCGCCACCGTATTGCCCGGTTTATTTTAATGTAAACCCTTCTGACGATTTTGACGAGGTGAAAAAAGAATTAAAAAAATCCGGTATTGAATATCCGTTAATTGTAAAACCGGAAGTGGGAGGGCAGGGGATTTTGTTCAGAAAAATTGAAACTGAAGACCATTTAAAAGAATATCATGCTAAAATTCCCGTGGAATATTTTATCCAGGAATACATAAAATATCCGCTGGAAGTAAGCTTATTTTATTACCGCTATCCTTATGAAAATAAAGGCGCTATCACTGGTTTTCTTCAAAAAATACCCATGCGGGTAACCGGTGATGGCATTCATACTTTGAGCGAATTATTGCTGCGAAATCTGAAGACAAAAAAGCGTCTTGCCGAACTGAAGCTGAAACATGAAACCAATTTTAATAAAATAATTCCGGAGGGAGAAGTTTATATTTTAAGTTATGCTGCCAATCACAATCGTGGTGCTCATTTTATTGATTTGAGTGCAGAGATAAATGAAAGTTTGATCACGTTGCTTGATAACATTAGTTTGCAAATCAATGATTTTTTTTATGGCCGTTATGATATTATGTGCAATTCAATTGAGGAATTAAAACAGGGAAAAAACTTTGCCATACTTGAATACAATGGAAGCGGGGCAGAGCCGAATCATTTTTATGATACCGGTTATACTTTGACAAATGCATGGAAAGAGATACTAAAGCATTGGAAAGTTCTTTATGAAATCAGTAGCTATAATAATAAGATGGGAGTAGCATATTGGCCACTGATGAAAGGAATACGATTTCGTATTCAAACAAAAAAATATTATAAAAAAATTAAACAGGCGGATAAAGAAATCTCCTGAAAATAGAACAACTTGCCCCACAAAATCTGAACTACGATGAAGTTTAAAAATATTTTAACCTGTTTACTGTTTCTTTCTCTTAATGTTCATTCCCAAAAATATACTCCGGTTGATGCCGGCAGTAAAGTACATTTTATCATAAAAAATTTTGGTATCAATACCGGCGGGGATTTTTCAGGATTGAAAGGGCAAATCGTTTTTGTGCCTGAAAGCCTTTCTGACAGCAAGTTTGAAGTAACTGTGTCTGCATCAACTATCGATACAGATAATAAAATGCGCGATGAAAATCTGAAACAGGAATATTTTGATGCAATAAAATATCCGGTTATCAAAATGGTTTCTACCAAAATAAGCAAGACAAACAAAACCGTCGATGGCTTCTATTTTTTTACCGGAGATCTTACTATTAAAGACGTTACAAAAAGCATCTCATTTCCTTTCCAGGTAAAAAAAATAAATGACGATTATTTATTTACAGGCAATTTTGACATTGATCGTACAGATTTTGGAGTAGGCGAAAAAAATATTGTGTTGAGCAATAAAGTATCGGTATCATTATCAGTTACAGCAAAAAAAGACTGACATCATGGGATTGGTAAAAATCTTTTTTTGGGGGTTAATGGTGAGTTTTCTTGGCTCGCTGCCCCTTGGTACATTGAATGTAGCGGCTATGCAGATTAGTGTACAGGAAGGCATCCGCTACGCGATTTATTTTTCACTCGGTTCTTTATTGGTAGAAATGATTTATGTGCGCATTTCGCTTGTGGGCATCAATTGGATTCGCAAACAAAAGAAATTATTCCGTTGGATGGAATGGATTACTCTCGCCATTGTCGTAGCTCTTGCTGTTGGAAGTTTTGTGGCCGCCATGCAGCCGCATGCTGCAAAAAATGTGATTCTTCATAACAATATCAACCGTTTTGTGCTGGGAGTGATGATGAGCGCAATCAGCCCGATGCAAATCCCTTTTTGGTTTGGATGGAGTACCGTTTTATTTACCAAAAATATTCTGCAGCCCAAAAATTCTTATTACAATATTTACATTGTCGGAATTGGCCTCGGAACACTTTTGGGCAACTTTGTTTTCATTTTCGGTGGTAAATGGATTGTGGAAAAATTACACGGCGATCAAAACCTCATGAACTGGATTATAGGAGGAATATTTGCTGCGACAGCCATTATTTTTTTAATAAAAATCCTGATGCACAAAGATGCAGTGGAAAAAATTGATGAGATGGTTGTAAAGGAATAACATGATTATTGCCGCCATTTAAAGACTCGTACTTTACAGCAAACGAATAATGAGAAATCCTGTTTTACCATAAATGATTTTGTTCCTGTTCTATTGGTGCAAAGTAAACGTTGCATTTGTTGCGCATTTGCTTTTATATGCACATAATATAGAAGGTGCGACATCTTAAAAGGAAGCTGAATTCTAAATACATGTCACGGTGAATGTCATAGAAAAATCACAAAAATTTGTTTTTTGTTGTTTTACTATAGAAGGTTGATTATCAGGTACAAGTTTGTTTGAAAAATTAACAATTATTTTTTCTTAAATCAAAAACATTTATATCTTTGCCTGCTTAAAGCACTGTTAACCCCGGGTTCATAAATCCATCTCTTACGATTTACTTATTTGCACCTTTATTTACCGCTAAAGAGTTTTGGCTATTTTGATAAATACCTCTTAGGATTTGCTTGTTTACCCCTTTATTTACCACAGAAGAGTTTTGATTATTTTCATAAATCCATCTCTTACGATTTACTTTTTCTAATCTCTGTCTCCATCCTTGTGTTTTTTATTATCACCTGAATTCGACTCATGTAGTTGTTTTCAATAATGGCAGGTATAAAAGATTTTTATGGGGAAACTTTACGCTTCACTTTTTAATAAAAACAATTTTTTTGTTTTTGTATTATGCTTTTTATTTAGCATACTTTCAATTGCAAAAATATTTGGGCAATCTCCGCTAATATTTAATAATCCAGCTAATAATGGTTTGCCAGCAAACACATGGACCGTTCCTGCCGGCGTTAGTTCAGTTAAGGTAGAAGTTTGGGGTGGGGGCGGAGGTGGAGGTGGTGCGGATGGTGGCGCAGGAGGGGGTGGAGGAGGAGGTTCCTATACAATTAACTCTTCGATATCAGTACTTCCGGGTCAAACTTATACAATTACTGTTGGCGCAGGTGGGGCTGGAGGAATTGCAGGTACTTCAAATGGAGCCACAGGTGGTATTACTACTTTTACCGGAATAGGAGGAACTGTTACTACACCTGGGGGAGCAGGTGGTAAATCAGGAAATTTTGGTATTTCAGGAGTAACAGGAGGTATTGGTGGCTCAGGAAACTTCAATGGTGGAAATGGCGCAAGTCCTATAGGTACCTATCCAAATTTTATATCCGGCGGTGGAGGTGGCGGGGCCGGTAACACTGGCAATGGCGGAGCTGGAACAGCAGTTATTGGCGGCGCTGGAGGCACTGGTTCATACCCTGGCGGCGCTGGAGGATCACCAAAAACCGGTAATTCTGCAGGAAGTGCTGGAAGTGCACCAGCTGGCGGCGGAAGCGGAGCAGTGGACATTAGTTTTACAGTACGGACCGGTGGTGCAGGTGCTCCCGGCCAGGTTGTGCTTACTTATACAGTAAATCTAACACCGACTATTACCGGATTTTCTCCCGGAAATGGCTGTGCCAATACAACTCCTGTAGTTATCACAGGTACCAATTTCACCGGCGCTACAGCCGTACAATTCGGCGGTACCAATGCCGCTTCTTTTACTGTAAATTCTTCAACACAAATTACGGCTACTCCGGGAGCAGGTACAACCGGAGTAATAACGGTAACAACTGGAGGTGGCACTGCTACCAGTGGGACAAGTTTTACGATAAATCCTTCACCCATCGCTTCAATAAGTTATTCTGGTTCTCCATATTGCTCCACTTCGGGTACAGCAACAGTTACGCAAACCGGGCAGGCCGGTGGAACTTATTCCACAGCTGGTGGTTTATCTCTTAATGGCAGTACCGGAGATGTAGATCTTGCTGCAAGTACAGCAGGAACTTATACAGTAACTTATTCGTTCACTAATGGTACCTGTGCAAATACTACGACTGCTTCAATTACCATTACAGCAGCTCCTTCCGCCACTATTTCTTACAACGGTTCGCCGTATTGTACGAGTTCAGGAACGGCAACTGTAACCCGTTCCGGTACTGCAGGTGGAATATATTCAGCATCTCCTGGCGGCCTTTCGATTAATGCAGCGACCGGTGCAATTACTTTAAGTTCAGCCACACCCGGAACTTATGCGGTTACCTATTCAATCCCTGCAGCAGGCGGATGCGCTGCTTTCTCAACCAATGCATCTGTTACTATAATTGCGGCTCCGGTAGCGACCATTACTTATGCTTCTTCGCCATATTGCTCCAATGCAGGCACTGCTTCAGTTACACAAACTGGACAATCAGGGGGAGCTTATTCTGCATCACCTGCCGGATTGTCAATCAATAGCAGTACCGGAGATGTAAATCTTGCCGCAAGTACTGCCGGAACCTATACGGTAACTTATGCATTTGCTAACGGAAGCTGTAGTAATACCACAACGACGCCCATAACAATCACTACAGCGCCCTCAGCAACTATTTCTTACACCGGCTCTCCTTTTTGTACAAATTCGGGAACGGCAAATGTAACCCGGACAGGAACCGCGGGCGGAACCTATTCTGCTTCTCCGGCAGGGCTCGGCATTAACCCGGCTACCGGCGCTATTACTCCATCAGGTAGCACTGCAGGAACATACACGGTTACCTATGCAATTGCTGCATCCGGTGGTTGTGCTACCTATTCAACTACCACAACCGTAACCATCAATGCTTTTCCTGTTGCATCCATTTCTTATAGTGGAAGCCCATATTGCTCCACTGCAGGGACAGCAACAGTAACTCAAACCGGCCAGGCTGGAGGAACTTATTCTTCTACTGCCGGATTATCAATAAGTAGTACGACCGGAACGGTAAATCTTGGGGTCAGCACTGCCGGAACTTATACCGTAACCTATTCATTTAGTAACGGAACATGCTCCAGTACGGCCACAACATCAATAACCATTACGACTGCTCCATCAGCAAATATTTCTTATGCTGGCTCGCCATATTGTACGACCTCAGGCGCTGTAAGCGTTACAAGAACCGGCACTTCCGGAGGAACTTATTCTGCATCTCCGGCAGGCTTGAGCATCAATGCTGCTACTGGCGCAATTACACCTTCTGCAAGTACACCCGGAACTTATACCGTTACTTATACAGTGCCATCTTCCGGTGGTTGTGCTGTTTATACAACTACTGCCAGTGTGACCATCAACGCTTTGCCAACCGCATCAATTAGTTATAGCGGAACCCCTTATTGTTCCACTTCAGGCACAGCAACCGTAACCCAAACCGGGCAGTCTGGTGGTACTTATTCTTCCACTGCAGGATTATCAATTAGTAGTAGTACCGGAGCAGTGAATCTCGCCGCAAGCACTGCCGGCACCTATACAGTTACCTATACAATTGCAGCATCAGGCGGATGCGCGGCAGTTGCAGCAACTACTTCAATAACAATAACTGCTGCACCTTCGGCAACTATTTCCTATAGCGGTTCTCCATATTGTACCACCTCAGGCGCCGTAAGCGTTACAAGAACCGGCACTTCTGGAGGAACTTATTCTGCATCTCCGGCAGGTTTGAGCATTAATGTAGGTACTGGCGCCATTACGCCTTCTACAAGTACACCCGGATCTTACACCGTGACTTATACAGTGCCAGCTTCGGGTGGTTGTGCTGTTTATACAACTACGGCCAGTGTGACCATTACTGCTTTGCCAAATGCATCCATAAGTTATACTGGAACTCCGTATTGTTCCACCTCGGGTACAGCAACCGTAACGCTAACCGGCCAATCGGGGGGAACCTATTCTTCTACTGCCGGCTTATCGATCAATAGCGCTACAGGTGATGTAAATCTTGCTGCCAGCACACCAAATACATACACTGTTTCTTATACTATTGCCGCATCAGGGGGCTGTGCAGCGGTTGTAAAAACTACTTTAATCACCATAACAGCGGCTCCTTCAGCATCCATTTCCTATAGTGGTTCTCCATTTTGTAATAATGCTTCATCAAAAACAGTTACCCGGACAGGAACTACGGGTGGTACCTATTCCGCATCTCCCGGCGGGCTTTCTATTGCTTCAGCTAACGGAACAATTACCCCATCCTCAAGTACGGCCGGAACTTACACCGTTACTTATACCATTGCGGCAGGAGGTGGCTGTGCAACATATTCAACCACCACAGCCGTAACCATCAATCCATTACCAACAGCCGGAAATATTACCGGGCCAGCGAATGTATGCAAGGGGAGTGTGATTACTCTCACTGCAAATGCGGGTGGTACCGGTCCATTTACCTATAGCTGGTCATCTTCAAAGACCACAGTAGCTACGGTGGATAATACAGGAAAAGTAACAGGTACGGGTCCGGGTACTACTCAAATAAGCTATATAGTAACCGATGGTAATGGTTGTAGCTCAGTTGCCTCCAACAATTTTGCCGTAACAGTTACCCAACCTGTTGCGGGAGCGATAACCGGACCGGGCACAAGCTTCTGTATGAATCAAACCCTTGCATTAAACTCAAATGCTACAGGCGTTGGCACACTTACCTACGTTTGGTCTTCCTCCAATAGTTCTGTAGCAACCGTTGATAATACCGGACTGGTAACAGGAGTGACAGCCGGAAATACCAATATTTCCTATACGGTAACGGATGGAAATGGTTGTTCCGCAACTTCAGCAAACTATGCAGTTACTGTAAATCAAATACCTACCGGCAACTTTACCGCCACCGGCACCTTTGGCAGCACTACCACATCGGCAACCATTTGTGCAGGTTCCAATGTAACATTTACTGCCCCTTCCGGGTATAACGCCTATACTTTTTACCTAAATGGCGTTGCAGTTCAGGGGCCCAATATTTCCAACACCTATAGCAGCTCCACCCTGCCTAATGGGGCATCTGTAACAGTGAATGTAGCGAATTCGCAAAACTGTGGTGCAACATTCGGGCCTATTACCATTGCCGTAAACCCATTACCAACGCCAACCCTTTCTGCCAATCCTGCCGGTCCTGTTTGCAAGGGGACTTCCGTAACCTTTACCGCCGGAGGTGGTACTAATTATACGTTCAAAGTAAATGGGACTGCCGTATTAACCAATACTTCAGGCACCTATACGACCAATACTTTGAACAATGGTGATTCTGTAAACGTCGATGTTACCAATAGTGCAAATGGCTGTGTAGCTACATCAGCAGCTATTTATATGACTGTAAATTCGTTGCCGGTTCCCACTTTAACTTCAAATCCATCCCCTGCCGTTATTTGCCAGGGAGACAATATCACCTTTACAGCCGGTGGAGGCAATACTTATGATTTCCGGATAAACGGAACTTCCGTAGCCGGGCAAACCGGTGGCAATATTTTTAGCAGTACCACATTGACGAATCCTTCTGTGGTAACGGTAGTAGCAACTACTTCAGGTTGCTCTGCAACTTCCAGTCCTGTTGCTGTTACTATTAATGATACCCCGGTCGTATCCATTACCACATCACAAAATACCATTTGCTCCGGTACGACGGTTACCTTTACTGCCACAGCAGGCTATAGCAATTATAAATTCTATTTAAGAGGTACAGGTTCTCCCCTGGCGAGTGTAGGAAATGTATATACGACCAACGCACTTGTTAGTGGTGATTATGTGACTGTGGTAGTTACCAGCAATAAAGGATGCAGCAATTCTACTCCTGTTTCCTCCGCAGTAATTACGGTGAATAGCTCTCCTTCCGGTACCCTCACTGTTTCTCCATCAGCTACCAGTTGTGCAGGTAACAATGTAACTTTTACGGCAACATCAGGGTTCACGAATTATAACTTCCAGGTAAACGGCTCTACAGTTCAAAATGGAAGTGCAAATACCTATTCAACCACCAGCCTCTCAACAGGGCAATCGGTATCCGTCATTGTCAGAAACAGCAACGGTTGTACTTCTACATGGGGTCCTATCGTTATGACAGTAAATCCTGTACCATCCGGTACTCTTGCTGCTTCTCCTTCCACCACCGTTTGTAAAGGAACCTCCGTAACATTTAACGCTACTTCCGGGTTTGCTAATTATGATTTTCAGTTAAATGGTGTTTCCGTTCAAAGCAGCGCATCGCCTGCTTATACCAGCAGCACGCTAAACAATAATGATAAAATATCTGTAGTTATTAAAAACAGCAGTAATTGTATTGCATTGACAAATACAATTACCATGACCGTATATCCATTGCCATCTGTTTCACCGATTTCTCCTTCAAATCCCGTGGTTTGCGTGAATAGCACTATTCCTTTGACAGATGCAACTAATGGAGGCGTTTGGAGCAGTTTAAATACAGCCATTGCCACGGTGGACGCCTCAGGAAATGTGACCGGCGTGGCGGCAGGAACGGCTACTATTAGATATACAGTTACGAATGGGAACGGTTGCGATTCCACTGTAAGGGTAAATGTTACAGTCAACGGACTGCCATCAGTATCAGCAATTACCGTGAATGCTCCTGCAACAACGTTTGATGTTTGTGTAGGAAATAATATTACCTTATCGGATGCAACCGCAGGTGGTACATGGAGCAGTGCCACTACTTCTGTAGCAACGATAAGCGCTACCGGCGTTGTTGCAGGAGTATCAAATGGGACTTCTGTAATTAGCTACACGGTTTCTAATGGAAACGGATGTACCGCAGTGGTAACTGCAACGGTAACGGTTCATGCTTTGCCTGTTGTCGCTGCCATTACCGTAAACGCGCCTGCCACAACATTTGATGTGTGTGTAGGAAGCACTATCACGCTCGCCGATGCTACATCAGGTGGTACCTGGAGCAGCAGCCAAACAGGAATTGCCACTATTAATGCCTCCACTGGAGTCGTAACCGGCGTGGCAAACGGAAACGCAACTATAAGCTATATAGTTACCGACGCGAATGGTTGTTCCACAACGGTAACACAGGTAATTAATGTTCATGCATTGCCTGTTCCTACCTTGTCAGGCCCTAATCCGATATGCCCGGGCACTACTGATACCTATACAACAGAACCAGGACAGTCAAATTACGTGTGGACGTTCACCGGCGGAACTTTAGTATCGGGCGGGACAGCAACAGATAATACGATTACCATCAGGTGGGATCAGCCCGGAGCCAGAACCATCCATGTGAATTACTCTAATTCATTTGGCTGTTCTGCAGCTACATCGGTAACAGTTACAGCTAATACAGGCACTGTGCCTTCACTTAGTGGGCAGGGAAGTGTATGTCTCAATTCAAGTGGAAGCTATACTACACAATCCGGGTTTACAAACTACACCTGGACTGCCATTGGTGGTACAGTAACAGCAGGTGGTACTACCAGCAATGCCACTATAGGGTGGACAGTAGCAGGAATTGATACCGTAAAAGTAAACTTTACGGATGCAGGCGGTTGTACAGCAGCGTCACCAACCGTTTTGCCTGTAACGGTAAATGCTTTACCAACCGGAACCGTTACCGGAACAGCATCTGTATGCGCTGCTCCAGGCTCACAGCCACTCATCACCTTTACAGGAGCTACTGGTGCAGCACCTTATATTTTTACTTATACCATCAACGGAGGCTCTCCACAAACCGCAACCACTACTAGCGGAAATTCCGTTGTAGTAAACGTACCAACCAATGCAGCTGGCACATTCACTTATAGCCTGGTAAGCGTTGCGGATGCAAACGCCTGCGCCCAGGCACAATCGGGAAGTGCAACGATAACCGTTAATCCACTGCCGGCAGCAACCATTAGTGGTACAACTACTGTTTGCCAGGGAAGCCCTTCACCAAATGTCACATTCACCGGAAGCACCGGGACAGCGCCATATACATTCTCTTATAACATTAATGGAGGTACTACACAAACAATCAAAACGACATCCGGCAATTCTATTACACTTGCGGCTCCAACAGGTGTGGCAGGCAGCTTTGCTTATAATTTGCTAAGCGTTACTGACGCGAATGGATGCAGCCAATCACAGCCCGGTACTGCTACCGTTACCGTAAATGCATTACCAACTGCCACCATTAGCGGCACTACCTCTGTTTGCCAGAATGGAACCGCAAATATTACTTTTACAGGCGCCAACGGAACTGCGCCCTATACATTCACTTATAATATAAATGGAGGCAGTAACCTCGTTGTCGTTTCTGTAGGAAATGCAGCGACAGTACCAGTGGCAACAATTACTACCGGCACGTTTACCTACAACCTGGTAAGTGTGCAGGATGCAAGCGCCGGTTTGTGCTCACAACCGCAATCCGCTTCCGCTGTAGTTACTGTAAATCCGCCTTCGGTCGGCGGCACAGTGGCTGCAAATGCAGCTGTTTGCTCGGGAGCTAATAGTGGTACATTAACATTAAGCGGAAATACAGGAGGGGTAATCAGATGGGAATCTTCAACTGATGGTGGTGCTACATGGTCATCCATTGCTAATACAACCTCTTCACTTTCCTATACCAACATCGTACAGACTACTCAGTACAGGGCAGTGGTGCAAAGCGGAGCATGTACTTCAGCCAATTCATCCGTTGCAACTATTACCGTGAGCGCTGGTTCAGTGGGAGGGACGGTATCTTCGAACCAGGTTATTTGCAGTGGTTCTACACCGGCAAGCCTTTCGTTATCAGGAAACACAGGTAATGTAGTAAAATGGCAAAAAGCGACAGATGCGGCATTTGCCACAGCGGCAGATATAGCCAATACGACTACTACGCTCACAGGAGCCGCTATCGGGCCGTTAACTGTTACCACCTATTTCAGGGCAGTTGTACAAAGCGGTGTTTGTGGCACAGCTAATTCGGCATCTGTAACAATTACAGTAAATCCATTGCCTGCCGCTACAATCAGCGGTACGGCATCTGTATGCCAAAACGCCCCTCAGCCGATAATTACATTGACCGGTGCAAATGGAACAGCGCCCTATACATTTACTTATACCGTTTCGGGAACACCTGGCAATCAAACTGTAACATCCGTTGGAAATACTGCAACCGTATCGGCACCTACTGCAACTTCCGGAGTATATACTTATACATTAGTAAGTGTTAAAGATGCAAGCAGTACTGCTTGTTCACAAAACCAGTCAGGCACTGCCGTGGTAACAGTAAATGCATCTCCGGCCGGATTTACGATTACTCCGCCAAATCCTTCTATTTGCCTCGGAAGCATTCAGCCTTTGACGGCCTCTGTATCGGGTACAACCCCAGGCACGTTTACGCAAACAGTTACGGTTAATCAGGCAATACCTGATGCGAATTCCTCCGGAAACGCGGGCACTCTCACAAACAGCATCGCCGTTTCGGGAATCCCCGCCGGCGCTATAATTAATAGTGTTACTGTCAATTTTAATATTGCACATCCATATGACTATGACTTAATTTTGAATCTAAAAGCGCCGAATGGAAAAACATTGAACCTGGTAAACCAGGATGGCCCCAATCCGGGTACAACCAACGGAAATACCACTAATTTTACCAATACCACAATAAGTAGTGCCTCTGCTATACCTATTTCGGGAAATGCGCCATTTTCCGGCACATATCAGGCGGATCATTCCAATAATGTCGGTGCGCCGGATGTTTCAAATGTAAATGCGTTTTCTTCATTATACGGAACGCCTAATGGAAACTGGACTTTTGAAGCAGCGGATGTTATTTGGTGCCACGGCCTTTCATTTTTTGGAACATGTTTCGGAGTTAATTATTCGGGAACACTTCAAAATTGGAAACTTACAATAAACTACACTGTACCTGCAACTCCTGTCGCAGTTACATGGGCGCCAACGACAGGCCTTTATACCGATGCAGGAGCAACAACAGCATATACCGGTCAAAGCCTATCTACAGTTTATGCTAATCCGGCAGCCAGTGGTACCGTAACTTATACAGCCACCGCAACCAGTGCATCCAATTGCAGTACTTCCCAAACTGTTGCCGTTACCGTAAATCCTGCGCCAGCCGTTTCGATATCTGCCAGCTATTGTGTACCTGGTAACCCCGGTAAGGTTCAGTTAACTGCAAATGCTACACCTTCCGCTTCCAGCTATATCTGGAGTACCGGAGGGACTACTCAATCCATACTGGTTGATGAATCAGGAAAATATACAGTTTCAGCATTTAATGGTTCTGGTTGCGCAGGTACAGCTGTTATTAATGTATCCCAGGAATTGGTAACCAATGGCAACTTTGAAGCCGGGGGTACTTCTCCATCTGCAGCTATTGGTTTTACAAGCGATTATGCGTTTAAACCAGACCTTCCGGGTCTCGTTCCTGCAGGTCAGGGTGAATTATATGATGACAGTGGAAATAATGGGTTTTCAATTACTCCAAGTGGCCAAAATGTACATGTCAATTTCTGGGGTTTTGACCACACTACTGGCAACGGAACAGGTAATTTTATGGCTGTCAATGGGCATGGTAATACACTTGTAGTGTGGAAGGAAACGGTAAACGTTTTACCAAACACCACTTATTATTTTTCGGCGTGGGCAATGAGTCTGAATAGTGCCGGAAATAATGCAACACTCCAATTTAGTGTAAATGGAAGCCTTGTTGGTACAACTGCCGCCCTTGCAAATCATTGTCAAAACTGTGCAGGAGGCAGTCCGAATGATAATTGGACAAGATTCTATGGAACCTGGGCTTCAGGGCCAACCACTACAACAGCAGTTATCTATATCAATGATTTGAATTCTGCGCTGAGTGGTAATGACTTCGGACTGGACGATATTTCGTTTGCAACTCTTTCCACATTTATCAATCTTGTTTCTGCTCCGGGTACAGATGCGCAAGTCAGTTGTAAAAATAAACCCATCAGTAATATAGTTTATACTGTAGGAAATGGTAACCCAACCGGTCCTACAGTATCAGGCTTGCCCACCGGAATTACCTCCTCATTCTCCGGTAATTTGTTAACCATCAGCGGTACCCCCACTGTTCCCGGAAATTATACTTATACAATCACAACTACCGGATGCAGCCCGCAAACGGTAACCGGCACCATCACCGTAAATGCAGATAAAATTGCTCTTACCACCGGAAGTGCATCGCCCACAATTTGTGCAAACGCCCCGGTTAATATTGGATTCACATTAAGTGGAACTGCAACAGGTGTCGCAGCCAATAGTGTAATACCTGCGGGTTTCTCAGGAAGCTTATCAGGAACTACTTATACCATTACAGGAACCACCGCAACTGCCGGTACTTATCCATATACGATTATTACTTCAGGTGGTTGTATTCCCGATACTGCCCGTGGAATTATAACCGTTACTACTCAAACGGATACACTTAATTCTGCAAATGACAACCAAACCGTTTGTATCAATTCTAAAATAGATAATATCCAATACACTGTTGGCCCTGCTGGAGCAAGTGCTACCGTTACCTCTTTGCCTAATGGCGTAACCTATAGTGTGAATAGTGGAATTGTAATAATAAGTGGTACCCCCACCCAGGCAGGAGACTTTACTTATACCGTTACTTCATCCGGAACCTGCAGTGCGGTAAGCGTTACCGGCCAGATACATGTTACACCAATGGCCACTCTGGCTCTTACAACCGCTAACAGTACACAAACGACTTGTATCAATACGGCTATCACAAATATCCAATATACTGTAACTAATGCAACCACAGCAACAGTTTCCGGATTGCCGGCAGGAGTAACTGGTTCACTTTCCGCAGGCGTATTTACCATCACCGGTACACCTGATACATCAGGTACCTTTAATTACAGTGTAACAACCGCTGGTGGTTGTGGAAGCGCTGTGGCCACCGGTACCATCACCGTTCAATCGCAAACTATCGCTTTAACAACAGGCAATGCCTCTCCATCAGTTTGCCAAAATGCCCCAATGGCTGCAATTGTTTATACCATTGGAGGCACAGCAGGTGGCGCGACCGTTACTGGCTTGCCTCCAGGAGTAAGTTACCTCGTGTCTGGTAATACCATTACGATTAGTGGAACACCAACAGGTACAGGGCCATTCAATTATACCGTTACTGTAACCGGCTCCTGCACAACCGATGCTGTTGCTACCGGCACTATCACCGTGGAGGCAGGGGCCACCGGAGGCACCCTTGCTTCAAATTCAATATGTAGCGGAGTAAACGGTTCTATCACTCTTTCAGGACAAGCAGGAACAATAGATCACTGGGAATCTTCAACCGATGGTGGCAGTACCTGGACAAATATTGTGAACAATACAATTACTTTAAATTATACGAACGTCACAACTACAACGCTTTACAGGGTATGGGTCACCAGTGGCTGCGGAGGTGTTTATTCATCAACCGCTACTATTGGTATCAACAATCTTTGGGCAGGAACCAACAGTACAGATTGGAATGACGGTGGCAACTGGGCATCCGGAACCACACCAACTACCGGATGCCCTACCGTACACGTACCGGTAGTAGCGAGCAATAACTATCCTGTATTGAGTACCGGCCCGATGGCCACTATTATTAATCTGCAAATAGACGCAGGCGCTTCTGTTACCATTAGTGGAAATACACTTCAGATAGCAGGAACGATTAGCGCAAACGGCGATCTTAATTCTTCAAAGGGCACATTAGAATTCAATGGTATATCAGCACAATCCATTTCAGGAAGTATGTTTGCTAACAACACCCTTGGAAATCTTACGTTCAGTAATGCAGCCGGATTGACCTTCAGTGGAACTGATACGGTGAACGCCCTTGGAATGCTAACATTTACAAAAGCAGGTACTTTAACTACCAACAACAATCTTGTGCTCAAATCATCTCTTGACAGTACAGCCGGAATTGGCGTATTGAATGCCGGAGATATTATCCAGGGAAATGTAGGCGTTGAAAGATATATCAGCAGCGGAGTACTGCACAAAAAATCATGGCAGATGCTTGCGGTACCTACCCAGGGACAAACCATCAGGCAATCCTGGATGGAAGGGGCCACCGTTTCAAATGTCGTATCTCCGGCGCCGGGTACGGCCGGTAATCCGCATACCGGGTATGGAACCATGATGACAAGCAACCTCACCACCGGCACTACTTTCCAAAATGGATTTGATATCTATACCCAGCCGGGGCCTTCTATCAAAGTATATGATTATGTAAGCAATTCCTATATAGGGCCGCCAAATACAGATCCGACTTTGGTTTACAACCAGAAAGGCTATATGATATTGGTGCGGGGCGATAGATCGGTAAATGCTTATAACCAGGCAGCCAATGCCACCATTATGCGCACAAAAGGAATATTATTTACTCCCGGTAACCCGCCACCTGTTACCAATGTAATTGCCGGTAATTTTGAATCTGTCGGTAATCCGTACGCATCTGTAATTGATTTAAGAAAAATAATCAGGGGTGGGGGAACCAATGAATTCATCTTCGCCTGGGATCCACAATTAGCAGGGGCTTATGGGCTCGGAGCTTTCCAGACACTTAGCCTGAATGGGAGCGATTATTATGCGACACCGGGCGGAGGAAGCTATGGCAACGGAATAAATAATTATCTCCAAAGCGGCCAGGCCTTCTTTGTACAGGCAACCGGCTCCAATGGAACAGTAGCATTTGATGAAACGGTAAAAGCATCTGTGAGCAATAAAAATATGATGTTCCTGAGAACTGGTAATATTAGCAGTCCAATAGCCCAAATTCGCGCAAATCTTTATGCGGTAAATTCTAATGCAAAAACCACCCTTGCTGATGGAAACCTGGTTCAATATAGTAAGGCATATAGCAATAAAATAGATGGAATGGATGCCAGGAAAATAAGCAATTTTTCAGAAAACTTTGGAATACTTTCACAGGGAAAAAATCTTGCCATTGAAAGAAGAAGCAAGATAACTGCTGAAGATACCATCTTCTATAATGTTACAGGCCTGGCAACACAGGGATACCGCGTGGAATTCATTGCCAATGGTTTGTCGGTTTATAATTTAAATGGTTTCGTAGAAGACACCTGGCTCAATACCAGCAAGCCTTTGAACCTTCAAGGGACTACCAATGTAGATTTTGCTGTTACCAGTGATAAAGGTTCTTATGCCGCAAACCGTTTCAGAATTGTATTTAAAAAGGCATCAACCAAATTGGTTCCGGTCACCTTTGTATCGGTAAATGCAGTTCAAAAGAACAGTGATATACCGGTAGATTGGAAAGTACAAAATGAATATACGATTCAGCAGTATGAAGTGCAAAAATCTTTGGATGGAGTTAGATTCAGTGCAATGACCATCGTAAACGCTGCCAACAAAGGCACCGGAAGTTATGAATGGATAGATAAGAATGTAAGCGCCGGGCTCAACTATTACCGCATCAAAACCACCAGTGCGGACGGTAATGTCAATTATACCGCTGTGGTAAAAGTGCTGGTTGGATATGGCATACCTTCCATTACAGTAAATCCAAACCCGATAACAGATGGTGTCATTCACCTGCACTTCAACAATCAGCCAGCCGGCACCTATGGCATCCGTTTAATGAATCCGCTGGGACAACTTATTGTTTCAAAACAAGTAGGCCATAGCGGAGGAAATACTACTGAAAATATTACATGGGATTACAACCTGGCACACGGAATTTATCAACTCGAAATTGTAAAACCGGGTGGGGCAGTGGAAGTGATTAAAGTGATGTATTAATACAGCCGCCATGCTCTCCGGTCGGGACGCTTGCCTTCCAGCGGCCTGAACGATCAATTCGTATCCGGTTGAGACGCTTGCCTTCCAGCGGCCTGAATGAACAATCCATATCGGATGGGGACGCTTGCCTTCCAGTGGCCAGAACGATCAATCGGTATGCGGTCGGGACGCTTGCCTTCCGGCGGCCTGAACGAACAATCCGTATCTGGTCGGGACGCTTTCCTTCCAGCGGCCTGAACGAACAATCCGGATCCGGTCGGGACGCTTTCCTTCCGGTGGCCTGAACGATCAATCCGTATCCGGTCGGGACGCTTGCCTTCCAGCGGCCTGAACGATCGGCTTCCAACTTCCTTAATACACTTCAGGCTGGCGAAGCATCGCGGCCCTGCTATACACTCCAAACGCTTGTCTTCCCGCTGAAACATCATACTTTTTTTCCCGCAATTTAATTGACCCCTTATCACAAAAGGAGAAAATTACAAATTCACCGTATTTGTTGTTTTACTGCAAGGCAAAAATGGGTGGCGTTTACAAAAACCGGCAATTGAAAAAGGTTTAACTCGCGCTAAAAAGAAAAAATCACGTTATTTATCGGGTTACTGGGTGAATTACCAACTTGTAATGTTTCTGTTTGAAAAAAATGACAGAAATATTTTATTAAATGAAAAACATTTATATCTTTACCTCTTAAAAGTGGAAGCTGCTAACTCACTATCGCTTTTTTCCCAAATCCCATCTCTACGATTTACTTCTGATAACCCCTTTTATCCAACGGTTTTTGGAATTTATTCTATGAATTGCTATTGAGTCTTTTGCCCCAATTCTTTTGAAACACCTCATTACTTCTTTAATCATTTAAGAAATGTTTTTTTATGAGGAAATTTTACGTTCTAATTTCAGCCTTAATGTTTCTCGCTGGAAGCGGCTTTGCTCAAACATACTCCACTCCAGGGTCATTACCAGGTAGTGGGACTGATGTAACTGGTGTTGGAACAGTTACTTGGACAAATGTCGGCAATATTACCGGGAATGATAATATATATGCGACTGCCAATTTAAATGGATCTACCACTCATTATTTACGAGCTACTAATTTTGGCTTTGCGATTCCTACAAATGCAACAATTACCGGCATAACAGTTACTATTGGTCGTTATGGTACAACTGGATCGGGTTCAGATGTGCGAGATAATGTGGTAAGCTTAATAAATAATGGAACTGTTTCCGGCTCTAATTTGGCATATACAACAACAGATTGGCCTAGTTTAGAAGCTACTGCGAATTATGGCGGAACCACTAATATGTGGGGTTTCAATACAACTACATTAACCCCAGCGATTATAAATGCCGCAAACTTTGGAGTTGCTTTATCTGTAAAAAGTAGCAATACCAGAACAGCGTATGTAGATTATATTACCATTTCAGTATCATATAACGGCGGGACTTATAGTTCTCAGGTTCTGTCAGTTAATACAGGATCAGTCACTTGGTGTGCAGGGGAAACTAGAACGGTAACAGCTACAATTAAAAACACCGGAACCTTTGCATGGACCGATGGGCCAGGAGGGGTACCTGATTTTAATGTTGGAATAAAATGGAATACAAATGGCACGAGCTGGAATGATTATAACGTGCGTACTGATGCCAAAAATCTTGCACCAGGTCAAACGGGAACCTATTCATTTACTATTACTGCTTCAAACAATCTTGCCGGGGTTTATACTACACCTTTAACCATTGGAAGTAACAATCTTACTTTTAATGTGGTTTATGAAGGGGTCATGTGGTTTAGTACACCTTATACTTCTCCTGCTCAGACTATTGTGGCTTTGCCAGGTACACCTTCGGGTGCCTCATCACAATCCTTTTGCAGCAGTAGCGGTCCTACTATTGCCAGCTTATCACCTTCCGGAGCAAACATTAACTGGTATTCAAGTTCAAGTGGAGGCACCGTATTAGCAACAACAACTCCTCTTGTAAACGGAACACATTATTATGCTTCACAAACAAATGGTTCAGGCTGTGAAAGCCCAACAAGATTGGATGTAACGGCCAGTATATATGATCCGGCGATTGTTACAAATAATCCAACCGATCAGACGAAATGTGCCGGACAAACAGCCTCATTTTCTGTGATGGCTACCGGAGGACCACTTACTTATCAATGGCAAAAAAACGGTTCAAATATTTCAGGGGCTACTGCTAATTATACGACACCAGCATTGGTACCAGGAGACAATAACGCCACTTATAGAGTAATTGTTACTTCTGCCGGTTGTGGTTCTGTAACTTCAACCGCGGCTACACTTACCGTAAATACACCTGCATCAATCACCACCCAACCGGTTTCACAAAGCACCTGCGCCGGTTCACCCGTTACTTTCAGTGTGGCCACAACAGGAACTCCTCCATTATCCTATCAATGGAAGAAAGGAGGTGTGGATATTTCCGGGGAAACAAATGCTACTTACAGCATCGCTTCGGTTGCAGCAGGAGATGCAGCTTCATATACTGTTGCCATTACCAATGTTTGTAATAGTGTTACCTCTACTGCAGCTACTCTTAACGTAGGTACAGCTGCTGCTATTACAACCGATCCCCTGTCTCAGACAAAATGCACCGGTGGTTCAGTAACTTTCAATGTTGCTGCTTCAGGAGGGCCGCTCACTTATCAATGGAGGAAGAATGGTTCAAATATTTCCGGTGCCAACTCTTCATCATTTTCTATTCCAACAATTGTAGCAGGCGATGCTGCAAATTATGATGTAGTAGTTACTTCTTCCGCTTGTAATTCGGTTACTTCTGCTATCGCGGTGCTAACTGTAAATGTTACGCCATCAATAACTACTCCACCTGCAACACAGACTATTTGTCTTGGTAACCCGGTTACCTTCAATGTAACTGCAAATGGAACTGCACTTACTTATCAATGGAAGAAAGGCGGAGTGAATATATCCGGTGAAACGAATCCATCTTTTACAATTGCTTCAGTTAGCGCAAGTGATGCAGCCAACTATTCTGTGGCCGTAACTAATAGTTGTAATTCGCTCACCTCAGCAAATGCAGCTCTCGCTGTAAATACTCCGGCATCAATTTCTACCCCTCCTGTTGATCAGACTGTTTGTGCCGGACAGTCAGTTACCTTCAGCGTAAATGCCGCAGGCACTTCACCAACGTATCAATGGAGAAAGGGAGGAGTAAACATTTCGGGGGCAACGTCTTCCTCCTATACAAAAACAGGAGTTACAACAGCGGATGCCGGTTCTTATGACGTGGTTGTGTCAGTGAACAATTGTACTTCTGTTACATCGTCTCCTGCAATACTTACAATAAATACAGCGCCAACGATCACTACGCAGCCTGCCGCTTCACAAATTATTTGTTTAGGAACGTCTGTTACTTTTAGCTTAACTGCGACCGGCACACCTGCACCAACCTATCAGTGGAAAAAAGGGGAAATAAATATTTCGGGTGCCACAGGTTCCAGCTATACTATTGCTTCTGTATCAGCTGCTGATGCAGCAACGTATACAGTCCTGGTATCAAACAACTGTGGTTCGGTTACTTCATCGAATGCCGTTCTTACCACTACTACTGTCGGATCATGGATTGGTGTAACCAGCACTGACTGGTTTACTGCAAGTAACTGGGGATGTGGGGTTATTCCAACATCAACAACGGATGTGACCATTCCGGTATCAACGCCTTTCATGCCTAATATTATTGGTGGAGGAGCAGTTTGCCGGAATATCACCAATAACGGTGGATTGACAATAAGCGGCACAAATAATCTGGACGTTTATGGCGATTTCATTAACAACGGAACTTTTACAGCCAATACCAGCTCTTCTGTAACTTTCAGAGGAGGTACAGGAAATACTCTTGCAGGTACTAATGCAACTACCTTTGGTAATTTAGTGGTAAATAAGGCTGCTACTGCAAATACAATTACCAGTACAGCAAAAGCTTTTACAACAACCAATCTTAATGTTACCCAGGGGAATCTGA
Source organism: uncultured Chitinophagaceae bacterium (assembly GCA_963706825.1). GTDB lineage: Bacteria > Bacteroidota > Bacteroidia > Chitinophagales > Chitinophagaceae > Ginsengibacter. The sequence goes on from CAVPNT010000001.1 coordinate 49,686, forward strand.
TATTGCAGGCTGTAGATGCTAATTATACCGTAAAAAGCGATATTAATGTTTTAGCCGGTGGCATATTAACGCACAGTGTTAATTGGGACGTACCTCCGCCTGCTATAGCCTATCTATTGAGTGTCGGTGGTAATATCAATGTAGACGGTTTATTTAATTATACAATTCGTTCTCATGTACAGATGTATGGAGTGGGAAAAACCGTAAGAACCGGAAATACAGCCGGCTCCGCCTTTAGTATTTTCACTTTGGTTTCCGGAAGTACTGTAACCGCGAGCGGTAAAGTAACAATTAATGATAATTTTTGGGTTAGTTTAGATGGTTCAGCTTGTACATTTACCACAGACGCTTATACAATAATTGCCAATGCAGCATTATTAATGAATAATGGTACAGTGAATTTAAATGCTGGTACATTGACCTTAAGCGGGGGTATGTATATGGACCAGGGAGGCACTCCAACTGTAAATCTAACTTCGGGAATCCTTAACGCTGATTTTGTCAATGTAGGAAATGGTGCGGCTGTTAATGGACTATTCAAACAATCAGGTGGCACCGTAAATGTGGGAAATGTTACCATAAGCACAAGTGGAACTTATACATGTACCAATTCCCCAATAATAAATATTACCGGTAACTGGACCAATAGTAAAACATTTACCGCTGCAACCAGCCAAGTTAATTTTGTTGGAACAACGGCGCAAACAATTGGAGGAACAGCAGTTACTACTTTCAACAATTTGAGCATCAATAATGCCGCCGGAGTTACGTTAGCAAATAGTGAGAATGTAAATTCAACGCTTGACCTTACCAACGGACTGGTTACTACCGCTGCTAATACTATCACCGTTAATTTAGCCGGAAATATAACCAATGCTTCAGCAAATAGTTATATTAACGGAAAGCTTGCACAGGTATTCAATACAAATATTTCCAAGGTTTACCCGGTAGGCAAAGGAGGAAATTACCGGCCGGTAACTTTCACTTATGTTTCCCGTTCCGGTACCAGTACCGTTACTGTTGAACAAATAGAGGGTAACATCGGAACACCAACTGCACCTGCTACAGCATTTACACAAAGGTATTGGAATATCAGCCAAAGCGGTGGAACCAACTTAAACTATAAAGTAACCTTGAACGACCCTGCATACAACCCGGTTGGATTTGCAAAAATATTAAAACAGGAAGGTTCAGGTCCAATAAATGCTTTTGATGCTGCCACACCTAATTATACCAACACCGGTACTCCAGCATTTACAACTTTTAACGGAACAAACAATGGTACCAATAGCTTTGCTTTAGGTTCCGATTGTTCTTCTTCTGCCAACGCTGGCCCCGCAATGGCAGCTATTTGCCAGGGAGGAAAGTCCGCAATATTAGGAGGGTCTGTATCTGGTACGGCTACAGGTGGTACCTGGACAGACGGAGGCATCGGTGGAACATTTAATCCTGATGCGAATACCGTGAACGCCACCTGGACACCTCCATCTGGCTACTTTGGAACTGCCACGTTAACACTTACTCCAACAGGAGGAATATGTGCTCCAAATTCTACTGCATCAAAAACAATTGTGGTGAATGGCGATGCCACTATTGCCTTATCATCAGCCTCAGGAACAGATAACCAGACACGATGTATAAATACCGCGATTTCCAATATTATCTACTCAATAGGCGGTGGAGCAACCGGGGCATCTGTTTCTGGGTTACCTAATGGAGTAACCGGAAGATACAATTCAGGCACATTTACAATTTCCGGTACTCCAAGTCAAAGCGGAACGTTTAAATATACTGTTAGTACTACCGGCCCATGCGTAAAACCAACTATGACCGGCACTATTACCGTAACTGCAGATGCAACGATAACATTAACATCGGCAGTGGGAACAAATAATCAAACCGTTTGCTCTAACGTTGCAATTACGCCAATCACATATTCTATAGGCGGAACAGGCACGAATGCGACAATTACTGGCTTGCCATCCGGCGTTACTGCAACTGTAAATTCTGGAGTAGTAACAATTAGTGGCGTTCCAGGAGTGACAGGCACGTTCAACTACAAGGTTACTACCGAAGGACCTTGTGCCACACCATCCTTGAGCGGTACTATCGTATCGAACAGCGTTCCTACTGGTACATTCAGTTCTTCTGCTACAACGATCTGCGCAGGTACCTCTGTTACCTTTTCAGCAACTTCTGGTTATGGCTCCTATATTTTTAAGATTAACAGTAATACAGTACAGAGTGGTACTTCAAATACCTTTAGCTCTCCCATATTAAATAATGGCGACAAGGTAACCGTTGATGTGGCAAACAATAATTGCGCAACTATCTTCGGTCCAATAATTATTACCGTTAATCCCCTTCCTTCAGCCACACTTTCAGTCAGCAAAAACCCAATCTGTTCAGGAGAAACAGTAACCTTTACAGCAACCGGAGGAACCAATTATACTTTAAAAGTAAATGGTTTGCCGGTGTCAAGTAATACAACCGGGATATTTACCACAAATACTTTAAAAGATAATGATAAAGTAACAGTTGACGTAACCGATGGCAATAGCTGTATGGCAACATCAGCAGAGATCGTTATGGTGGTAAATCAGTTACCGGTACCAACATTAACGTCTACCACATCACCTGCAATCATTTGCGCCGGTGACAATATTACTTTTATCGCAGACGGCGGTTCTTCTTATAATTTCAAAGTAAACGGAACTTCGGTATCCGGACAAACCGGAGGTAAGACTTTTAGCAGTACTACCTTAATTAATCCTTCTGTGGTAACTGTAGATGTAATAAATGCAGCAGGATGTATGGCTACTTCGGATCCAATCCCGGTAACAGTTAACGATGTGCCGGTTGTTTCTATTACCACAACCGAAAATTCCGGTAGTGCACCAAATGATAATAAAATTTGTGCAGGTGGCACGGTTACATTTACTGCTACGCCTGGCTTCACCGGTTATAAATTTTATTTGAGAGGAACAGGCGATCCTTTGGCAAGTGTTGGCAATGTTTATACAACCAACTCTCTGGTGGATGGGGATTTTGTAACGGTCATTGCCACAACTAGTAAAGGTTGTTCCAATCCAATTCCCGCTTCTTCCGGAGTGATTAATGTGGCAGCAGCGCCCTCAGGTTCTTTAATCTCGAGTGCACCTACCAGTGCGACAACTGCGGCAATATGCGCCGGAGATAAGATAACTTTTACGGCGGCTCCCGGGTTTAAAAATTATAATTTTAAAGTAGGAGCAACAACCGTTCAAAACGGTTCAGGGAATGTCTATGAAACTACTTCCCTGGCAAACGGCCAGGTGGTAAGCGTTGAGGTTATGAATGATAACGGCTGCGTAGCTACTTTCAATACCATCACCGTCACTGTAAATGCACTGCCTGCAGGGAATCTCAGTATTTCAGAAACTTCTGGTTTAATCAATAATGATGGAATCATCTGCGCCGGCGCACCAGTAACATTTACGGCACCGACCGGTTTTAGCAATTACAATTTTCTTTTAAACGGAGCAACTATTCAAAACACTGCTTCCAATAACGTTTATACTACTACAACTTTGGCAAATGGTGACAAAGTATCTGTGGCAGTAACAAATGGCAGCGGCTGTATGGCGATTCTTACTCCCGTTTATACCATTACTGTAAATACTTTGCCATCTGTTGCAGCGATTTCTGTTCCATCAGGCGTATGCGTTGGAAAATCTATTGCAGTTAAGGATATAACAGCGGGCGGAACATGGAGCAGCCTCAATCCTTCCATTGCCACTATTGATGCATCAGGTAATGTAACCGGTGTTTCTGCAGGAAAAGCTACCATAAATTATACCGTTACCAATAGCAATGGATGTGTGACAACCGTAAGTGCTGATGTTACCGTTTTCGCATTGCCGGTTGTACCGGCAATTACCGGAAATGTAAGTGTTTGTGTAAATAGCACCATCACTTTATCGAATACTACTGCCGGTGGCACATGGAGCAGTGATAATACCAGTGTTGCTACCATTGATGACGTTTCCGGTCTGGTAACAGGTAAGGCTTCCGGAACTGCCAACATCAGTTATGTAGTAGCCAATAGCAACGGTTGTATCACCACAGTAAACAAACAAATAACGGTAAATCCTCTTCCGGTAGTAACTCCAATAACCACTACTGCACCTTCATCCGAAGTATGTGTGGGCGCTGACATAAATCTTTCTTCTTCACCCGGCGGTGGAGTATGGAGCAGTAGCAATCCATTGGCGGCAACGGTTAATCAATCAGGAAAGCTAACCGGTGTAGCCGATGGCACTACTACAATCAGCTATGTGGTAACTGATCTAAACGGTTGTTCAAATGTTCCCGTAACCCACGTTGTAACGGTTCATGATTTGCCGGAACCAAGTTTGGATGGGCCAAACCCGATCTGTCCGGGAGCAGTAGATGTTTATACAACTGAAGACGGACAATCCAATTATTTATGGTCGGTAACAGGTGGATCCATCTCGGGCGGAAGCAGCAACAACAATACTATAACCGTCACCTGGAATTTAACCGGCCCTTATTCCATTCATGTAAACTATACCAATCCCAGCGGTTGTTATGGGGCAACCTCTGCTACTGTTACTGCCAATAACGGTACTCCACCAAAAATCGCCGGAGATCCGGCTGTATGTGTAAATGAAAATGGAAGTTACCATGTTGCTCCTGGCCAGAAAACCTATTTCTGGACTGCAGATGGCGGAATTATTGCAGGCGGTGATACAAATAGTCCAACGATTACATGGGCCACACCAGGTACAAAAACAGTTACTGCCAACTTTGAAGATCAGCATGGTTGCATTGCTGCAAAACCAGATATATTAAATGTTACCGTAAATCCATTACCAATCATTACAACTCATCAGCAATCAGTTTGCTCACCAGCTACTGTTGATCTTACTTTACCGGCAGTAACCAGTGGTTCTACAACTGGTTTAACTTATACCTATTGGATGGACGCTGCAGCTACTGTAGCAGTCACCAATCCAAAATCTGTTGGTGCCGGTACCTATTATATCAAAGGAATTACCAGTTCAGGATGTATTGCAATTGAATCTGTAAAGGTCATTGTAAATCCTTCACCCACAGTTTCCATTACGAATCCTGCAGCAGTATGTTCTCCTGCAACTGTTGATTTAACAGCAAATGCAATAACCAACGGTTCTACAGATGGATTAAGCTTCAATTATTGGACAAATGCCGGTGCAACTTCTGCATATATTACGCCTGCAACTGCATCCGCAGGAACTTACTATATAAAAGGCACTACAGCTGAGGGATGTATTGATATAAAACCGGTTTTTGTTACAGTAAATCCTACGCCTGTTGTAACAACACATAATCCGCCAGCGGTATGTTTCCCTGCAATCGTAGATTTAACGGCTGCTTCAGTTACCTCCGGTTCATCAGGGGTACAAATGTTCAGCTATTTCACCGATGCGGCTGGAACGGTTACTTTATCGAATCCAAATACCGTATCAGTTTCAGGCAGTTATTATATCAAAGGCACTTCAAATGCCGGTTGTTCAGATATAAAACCTGTAATAGTAACAATCAATGATAAACCTTTGGTAAAGATTACTGATCCTGCAGCTGTATGTTCACCTGCTACCGTTAATGTTACCTCAACGGGAGTAACCAATGGTTCCACAAACGGATTAACCTTTACATACTTTACCGATGCAACAGGAACAACTACCTTGGTAAATCCAAATGCTGTGTCAGTATCAGGCACTTATTATATAAAAGGAATGGTGTCAGCAACGGGTTGTTATGACATTCAACCGGTAAAAGTTACTATTAATCCATTGCCTTCCCTGGTTATTACTGATCCTGCAGCAGTTTGTTCACCTTCAACTATTAATCTGACTGCCTCTTCGGTTACATCCGGTTCTACCGGAGTTTCAAGTTTGGCATATTATACAAATGCGGCCGGCACCAGCGTTTTATCAAATCCGAATGTTGTGGCTGCATCGGGAACTTATTACATAAAAGGAACTTCATCAGCTGGATGTTCGGATGCAATAAAACCGGTAACAGTAACTATAAATCCTTTGCCAACTGCAACTATCAGCGGAACGACCGGTGTTTGTCAGAATGCGCCACAACCGGTTATTACATTTACAGGAGCGAATGGTACGGCACCTTATACATTCACTTATACGGTTTCAGGGACAGGTGGCAATCAAACAATAACTTCATTAGGAAACACCGCGACAGTGAGTGTATCTACAAATAATGTTGGGACAATTACTTATACCTTGATTAGTATAAAGGATGCCAGCAGCACCGGATGTTCACGAAACCAGGGTGGAAGTGCGGTGGTTACCGTAAATGCACCTCCGGCGCCCTTCCTCATCGATCCCGCTTCTGCGAGCATGTGTCTTGGTAGCGTACAATCATTAACAGCCGGAGGAAATACCTCCACTTCAGGAAGTCCGACTTTTAATTCTACAATTAATAATGTAGCTATCCCTGATAATTCTGCGACAGGAGTTACTAATATAATCCCCGTCTCAGGCATTCCAGCTGGAGCAGTTATTACCAGTATCCATGTTAAATTTAATATTACCCATGGGTATGATAGAGATCTTATTCTGAATCTTAAAGCGCCCAATGGTAAAGTATTAAATCTTGTGAATCAAAGGGGAGCGAATGGTGCGAATTTCACAAATACAATTGTTAGTAGCCTGGGCACAAATGCTTTTACAAATAACAGAGCCAATACTCCTTTTACAGGAACGTATAAACCGGATGCTGCCTTAACTGTGGGTGCAACCAATAATTTGTCGAATGCAAGTAATTTTAATCAGTTATATGATATATTAAATGGAAACTGGACATTTAGTGCGAAGGATGCAATAGGTTGTGAATCAACCTTTTTCGGAATCTGTACAGGTGGAAATTTTTCGGGTACTTTAAACAACTGGTCAATTACAATAAATTATACGGTATCCAGTTCTCCATTGAGCGTTACCTGGTCGCCTGCAACTGATTTATATACTGATCCCGGAGCAACAAAGAACTACAATGGTGAAACGCTTTCTACAGTTTATGCATCTCCGGCATCTGCAGGTACTAAAACTTATACCGCTACGGTTTCGAATTCCGCAGGTTGCACCACAACCAATAATGTGAAGATTATTGTAAATCCAACACCTGTTATATCTATCAGTGCACAGTATTGTGCGATTCCAGGCCGGGTACTGTTAACTGCTACATCTGTTCCCGCGGCTACCCGTTTTGAATGGAGCAATGGCGGAACAAAAGATACGACAAGTGTTGATGTTGCCGGTGAGTATGATGTTACCGCATTTACGGCTACCGGATGTTCTGGTACTGCATCAATTGATGTTGCACAGGAATTGGTGAGCAACGGTGATTTTGAATCGGGTGATAATGTTGGTTTTACTACAGTTTATAAATCACACACGGGTAGCTTTTATGTGACTAATAATAACAACAGCGGCTTATATCCTGAAGGTTATTATGCGGTAGATACCAGCGCATTCAGCCCGAAGAGTGGTGTCGGATATCATCCCAACTTTCAAGGGAAAGATCATACTACAGGGCATGGAAATTTCATGATAGTTAATGGCAGTAAGGATTTAAGAACTATCTGGGAGCAAACAGTGCCGGTACTTCCTAACACCACCTATTATTTTAGTGCGTGGGGAATGAATTTGAATCCGGCTTCACCTGCAAGATTACAATTTGCAGTGAACGGTGTTCAGGCAGGAACAATAGGTGAATTGGGAAATGCTCCTAAGCCCATTACTGAAAGCGATGTAAACACGGGCAACTGGATTCGTTTTTATGGAACCTGGACATCAGGGTCTACAACTACATCAGCAGTTATTAATATTGTTAACTTAAATACAGATGCCGGTGGTAATGATTTCGGACTGGATGATATTTCATTCGGAACTCTTTCCACTTTTATTTATCTTGAATCTGCTCCAGGTACCGATGCACAAATATTATGTGCAAATACGCCTTTAACAGATATTGTTTATAATGTTGGAAACGGAAATTCCACCGGCCCTATCGTTAAAGGATTACCGGATGGTATTACATCAGTTTTTACGGGAAGCAAACTTACCTTCAGTGGTACGCCTGCTGTTGCCGGAAATTATACTTATACAATAACAACAAGTGGTTGTAATCCACAAACCGCAACCGGTACCATCACAGTTCAATCAGACAAAATTTCCTTGTCGTCAGGTAATGCATCTCCAACCATTTGCGCGAATGCTCCGGTAAATATTGGCTTTAAACTTAGCGGCACTGCCACTGATATTGATCCTAAAACGGTGTTGCCTGCAGGATTTACAGGAAATCTATCGGGAGGCATTTATACCATTACCGGCACGTCTGCAATAGCAGGTATTTATCCATATACCGTTTATACCAAAGGTGGATGTTCATCTGATAGTGCAAAAGGAACCATCACCCTTACTGCACAAACTATAACACTTAATACTGCAAACGATAACCAAACAAAATGCATCAATAGCAGCATAGATAATATTCAATATACAATTGGGGGAACGGGTACCGGTGCCAATGTTACAGGATTACCTGCTGGAGTTATTTCTCAAATAAATAGTGGTATTGTATCAATTTTTGGTAAACCTACCCAGGCCGGAGACTTTACCTATACGGTCACTTCCTCCGGAACTTGTGATCCCGTAAGTATTACTGGCGTGATTCATGTTACCCCCGCTGCGGCTATCGCACTTACATCAGCTAATAACACACAAACCGTTTGTTTAAATTCCCCAATTGCAGAAGTTGTTTATTCGTTAAACAACGCAACAACTGCGCAGATTACCGGCTTGCCCGCTGGTGTGACCGGCGTTGTCTCAGGAGGAATATTAATCATTTCCGGAACTCCGGGGGTAGCAGGCACCTTTACTTATATGGTTAAAACAACCGATGGTTGCGGAGTTGATCAGGCTACCGGAACCATTACCGTTCAATCACAAACCATTAGTTTAACTAACGGTGCGTCCTTTCCATCAGTTTGCGCAAACGCGCCAATTGCACCGATTATTTATACTATTGGCGGTACTGCAACAGGTGCAGATGTCACCGGTTTACCAGCGGGAATGAAGGGTGAATTATCTGGAAAAACGTTTACCATAAGCGGAACTCCTACCTCACAAGGGGCATTTACCTATACCATTAATCTAACCGGCACTTGTGTTACCGGGGTTACTGCCTCCGGCACCATTACCGTTCAGCCTGAAGCCGTCGGTGGATCACTTGTTTCTCTGTCTGTTTGCAGCGGCGATAATAACTCTCTTACTCTTACAGGACAAACAGGAACTATAGACCATTGGGAGATTTCAATTGATGGAACAAACTGGACTAATCTTTCAAACAATACCATTACACAAAACTTTATCAACGCTATCGCAAAAACGTGGTATAGAGTCGCTGTAAAAAATGGTTGTGGCACCAAATATTCTACTGTAGCAGCTGTGGGAATACACAACTTGTGGACAGGAGCAACAAGTTCTGACTGGAATGATGGAAGCAACTGGTCAGACGCACAAATTCCGAGTATCACCTGCCCTACAGTAGAAGTACCAGTGGTAGCAATCAATAACTATCCGGTATTAAGTTCTGGTCCAATAGCCACTATTAAACATTTGCAAATAGATAAATATGCGTCTGTAACTATAAATGGAAATACGCTTCAGATTTCAGGCATCATTACCAATTCAGGAGGAATATTCAACACTTCAAAAGGCACCCTAGAATTTAATGGCACCAGCCCACAAACCATTTCCGGAAATCTGTTTAAGGATAGTACGATCGGCAATCTTATTTTGAGCAATACATCCGGTCTTGAACTGAAGGGTGCCAATACCAATGTAAACATACTTGGCACTGTTTCTTTTACTAAGACTACAGGTGTTATCACTGGCAACGACAACCTTGTATTGAAATCTTCCAAAGACAGTACCGCATCCGTTGGATTTATGAATGCGGGAAATGATATTACCGGAAATGTATCTGTAGAAAGATATGTCAATACCGGAGATGGCGGCCATGGGAAGTCATGGCAGATGCTCGCAGTACCTACAGAGGGACAAACGATTAGAGAATCGTGGATGGAAGGAGCTACCGTCTCAAACGTTGTTTCTCCAACTCCAGGTAGCTTAGGCAATCCTCATCCTGGTTATGGAACCATGATGACAAGTAATCTTTCATCCGGTACTACTTTCCTGAATGGATTTGACATATTCACAGCTCCAGGCCCTTCTATCAAACTCTACAATTGGAGTAAGAATGAATATGATGGGCCACCAAGTACAAATATTGCCGTTTATGATAAACGTGGTTACATGATCTTGGTTCGCGGCGACAGGTCAGTTTATACTTCCTCAGCCCCGGCAACCCCGACCATTATGCGGACAAAAGGTGTTTTATTCAAACCAAATCATCAACCGGCACCAACTATTGTACAGGCAAACCACTTTGAATCCATAGGTAACCCTTATGCTTCTTCAATAGATTTGAGAAAGATTACTAAATCCAAAGAAGTTGACGAATTTGTTTTTGTGTGGGATCCAAAATTATCCGGCGCTTATGGTCTCGGAGCTTTTCAGGCTTTATCTTTTAGCAATGGAAATTATTATCCAACTCCGGGAGGAGGAAGCTATGGAGATCCTTCATCGCCGGTGAATTATCTGCAAAGTGGCCAGGCGTTCTTTGTGCAGACGACCAGTGGGATTGGTACAATAAGTTTTACGGAATCTGCGAAGGCATCTATAAGTAATTCGGGTACAATGTATCTAAGAAACGGGGAACTTGCTACACCATCCGTAAACGGTGCTCAATTACGTTCTACACTCTACGGTGTAAACTCAAACGGAAGCACCTTCGTGACTGATGGTAACCTAATCCAATATAAGGCTGATTATAGCAATAAAATAGACGGCATGGACGCAAGGAAGAATCCTAACTCTTCCGAAAACTTCGCAATCATTTCCGGAGGAAAAACACTGGCAATTGAAAGGAGAAGCTCAATAGTTGAAACAGATACGATCTTCTATAATCTGACCGGTGTCGTTGTACAGCGTTACCGCATGGAATTGCTTGCAAGCGGATTATCAGCCTACGGGGTGGAAGGTTATGTGGAAGACAGTTATTTCAAAACCCGCAAACCTTTGAATATGGAAGGAACGACCACTGTTGATTTTACTGTATCAAATGACAAAGGTTCTTATGCACCTGATCGCTTCAGGGTTGTATTTAAACAGGCATCTCCAAAAGTGGTTCCGGTAACTTTTGTTTCTGTAAACGGCGTACAAAAAAATACGGATATTCAGGTAGATTGGAAAGTACAAAATGAAACTGCAATACTGCAGTATGAAGTGGAAAAATCAACTGATGGAGTTAGGTTTACTAAATCTGCTACTGTTGCAGGTACCAACAAAGGCCTTGCAAATTATGAATGGATGGATAAAGGGGTAAATGCCGGGCTTTATTATTATCGCATCAAAACGATCGGCAAAAATGGAGAAATTAATTACACTGCGGTAGTAAAAGTGGTAGTTGTTTTTGCTCCTCCGTCCATCAGCATTTATCCAAACCCGATCACCGATGGTATCATTCACCTGCAATTGGTGAATCAACCTGCAGGCAGATATGGAATACGGTTAATGAATCCTTTGGGACAAACCATTGTTAAAAAACAGGCAGAACATGCCGGAGGCAATGGTACGGAAAATATCAAGTGGGATTACAACCTGGCTCATGGTATTTATCAGTTGGAAATAGTGACACCAAATGGTGGGGTAGAGGTGATTAAGGTGATGTACTAAACGTCCGTATGTGGAGCCGTCATTGCGGGGCACGAAGTAATCTCCATTTGGAACACGTGATTGCGAGGCACGAAGCAATCTCCCCAAAAGGAAGATTGCCACGAAAACGTTGATCATTCATCAAAACAACAAACATTAATTCCGTTTTCTCGCAATGACGTATAAACGTGGTTCGTCATTGCGAGGCACGAAGCAATCTCCATTTGGGGCCGTTATTGCGAGGCTGATTGTCTTTCGTCATTGCGAGGCACGAAGTAATCTCTTCATCAAAAGGAAGATTGCCACGAAAACGTTGATCATTCACCTAAACAATAAGGATTAATTCCGTTTTCTCGCAATGACGTATAAAAAAGATTGCCACGAAAACGTTGATCATTCATCTAACAGACAATTATTAATTCCGTTTTCTCGCAATGACGTAAAAAAAAATTGCCACGAAAACGTTGATCATTCATCTAAACAACAAACATTAATTGCGTTTTCTCGCAATGACGTATAAACGTGGTTCGTCATTGCGAGGCACGAAGCAATCTCCATTTGGGGCCGTTATTGCGAGGCTGATTGTCTTTCGTCATTGCGAGGCACGAAGTAATCTCCATTTGTGTTTCGTCATTGCGAGGCACGAAGCAATCTCCTCATCGAAAAAAAGATTGCCACGAAAACGTTGATCATTCATCTAAACAATAAACATTAACTCCGTTTTCTCGCAATGACGTATAAACGTGGTTCGTCATTGCGAGGCACGAAGCAATCTCCTCATTAAAAGGAAGATTGCCACGAAAACGTTGATCATTCATCTAAACAACAAACATTAATTGCGTTTTCTCGCAATGACGTATAAACCTGGTTCGTCATTGCGAGGCACGAAGCAATCTGCTCATCGAAAGGAAGATTGCCACGAAAACGTTGATCATTCACCTAAACAATAAGGATTAATTCCGTTTTCTCGCAATGAAGTATAAAAAAGATTGCCACGAAAACGTTGATCATCCATCTAAACAATAAACTTTAATTCCGTTTTCTCGCAATGACGTATCAGTAGCCGGTCAATTCTTAAAATCTCTATTCAATAATACAATAAGAAAAAAAATCGCGCGTTTATTGTTTAATTCATAATCCGAATTCTATAAACCGCCTGTATGAAAAGCCTTTTTACATTAGTAATTGCCTTATTTTCCACTCAATTTTCAGCATCTGCATCTCCTTCAAATGGTGATTATGCACAATTAAGATCGAATTTGTATATCGTTTCGCCAAATGGTGCCACTACCCTGATGGATGGCAATCTTACTCAATATAATATGGATTACAGCAACGAGCTGGATGGAATGGATGCACGCAAAATGACCAACCCCTCGGAAAACTGGGGAATGCTCAGAAATAATACGGTTTATGTAATTGAAAGGAGGCATACCATTATCGGCACCGATTCGATCTTCTTTAAAATGTGGAATATGAGAATCATTACGTACCGGCTTGAATTCATCGCAGCAAACCTAAACTTTCCGGGAAGAAAAGGACTCCTGGAAGATAATTACCTGAAAACTTCAACTCCTATCGAACTGAACGGGAATACGTATGTTGATTTTTCGGTAACTTCTGATCCGGCTTCAAAAGCCTCTGACCGGTTTCGCCTTATTTTTTCCAGCAAATCAGAAGAAGGGCTCTTACCTTTTAGTTTCACTTTTGCCAATGCATCCCCAAAGAATAATTCAGTTCTTATAAACTGGGAAGCAGTAAACGCAGGTGATGCAAAAGTATTTAGTATAGAAAAATCAACAGACGGAATTCATTTTGTAAAAACAACTACCGTAAAGGCGCAACCGAATATCAACCAATATCATTATACCGATAATAGTGCTGCTGAAGGCAGTAATTACTACCGCATTTCCACCACAGAAGCAGATGGAAAAGCAGCATATAGCCCGACGTTGAAAGTGTCTGTACCAGGCAATTCCGGTTTTACTATTTATCCAAATCCTGCAACGTCGGCTAATATGAACCTTCAGTATATAAACCAGCCATCAGGGCTGTATAAACTGCGGTTGATTAATTCCTTCGGACAAACATTTTTCTCAAAAGAGATTCAATACGCAGGGGGCAGTAGTATTGAAAAAATTCAGCCTTTACAATCAATACCGCCTGGCGTATATCAATTAGAAATAAAATCGCCTGATGGCAGCCGGGCAGTGATTTCATTGGTTTTTTAAGCGTATGATTATTGTCATAAAAAAAGTGCTAAAGAAACCAAAATAAATTTGTGCAGGATAATTTCTTCACCTAATTTTATATTTGAAAGTTTTAGAGCAGCTGCATTTAATATCCTTAAAAATAATCCGGGTTTTTATTAAAATTCTATCCTTTGCTACCCGAAATCCTTGTTACTTTCTTGTATTAGGTGTTCATTTTGTTATAAAAATGTATTCTTGTAAAGGAACAGCCTGGCATGTGCATTTTTTTTTAAAAAAATAAACCCCAAACATAATAAAAGAAGAAATAAGCGTTTATTATGAGACATCAAAAACTGAAATTCAAACACCCCCCGCTACCCATGCGTTCAAAATTATCCCTGTTTTTATTGGTATTCTTCACTGCATTTCATACCCAGGCGCAATCCTCCTATTTTTATAATGATGAATATTATGACAATACGGTAACTTTTGAAGCCGGCATTTCTTTGGGAGCTATGAACAGTCTTACCGATGTTGGCGGAAGGCCGGGCCTGGGTAAAAACGGCCCGAAAGACTTTAACCTCAAAAACACGACAACCAACGCCGGGCTTTATTTCGGAGGAATTTATAAACATTTTTTAGGATTCCGGATTGAAGGAACTATGGGCAAAGTTCAGTCGGCAGATAGCATATTAAAAGGGGTTAAATCACCAAATAAAGCCATCGGGAGATACAACCGCAACCTGAATTTCAGAAGTCCCATCAGGGAAGTATCTCTTTTATTGGAATTTCATCCGGTAGATTTTTTCAGAAATTTTGATCCCTACGGTTTTCCACCCACCTTTTCGCCCTATCTGATTGGAGGTATAGGCTATTTTCATTTTAATCCGCAGGCAAAATATGGATCAAAGTGGATCGACCTGCGGCCGTTACATACAGAAGGAGAAGGATTTGCGGAATACCCGGACAGTAAAGAATACAGCCTGAACCAGGTAAACTTCTCATTCGGTGTAGGGGTTGCTTATGAATTATCTCCCAGGTTGAATTTGAAAATTGAATACGTAAGCCGTAAATTAAATACCGATTACCTCGATGATGTACATGGTAAATACATTGACCCCAAGTATTTCGCGAAATATTTAACGGGCAATGATTTGACCTATGCCTTGCTGCTCTACAAAAGGATCAGGCCGGATGCCAAACCGGATGAAACCACGCAAAGTATCGGTAGTATCCGCGGAAACCCGGCAAACAATGATTCTTATTTTACTTTAAATATTAAAATCGGATATACGATAGGAAGACAGCTTATCAATGGAGGAAACCGCGCTTTTTTACGATCACAGAGAAGCCCAACCCGTTTTTAAGATTTCAGTAAACAAACAAATAATCGCAATTCAACTTTAGATAAATAATAGAAATATGGGGAAATAAAATATCTTCCGATTTGTAAGTATTTTCTTCTGACCAGCAGGATTTTTATTTAATTTAGCAACCAGTAAAATGCCTTTTATGAAACGTTTCTTCACATCCATATTTAACTTTATTTTTTTGATGATACTTTTTGTGGGTCTGCCACAATTATTACATGCCCAGCCTGGCGGAGGTTGTGATCCACTCGATCCAAAGTGTCCGATTGATGGCGGCCTCACTGCTTTACTCATTCTCGGTGCTGGTTATGGTATTAAGAAAGTAAGGGATGCGAGAAAGGTGGAAGAGTAGCTTTTAAGGTTCAATGATTTTGAAAAGCTTTAAATTTCTAACTGGCGGTTTATCCAGCTTTCACAGCAAACAGACAAATAAGTGAAATTCTTACTTTATTGTCAAAATAAAAATTGAAAAAATACGTAATTAACTGCACGTATTTTTTCTAAAAGTTCTTCCGGATTTATGTGTAGAAACACCTACGAATTAAAATTTTTTATTTAATTTGCATCCACCCTAAAAAAGCCACTTAACAGTTAATTGCCCCCTCGAAACTTAATATGCAAAAAGCAAAAAGCACGAAGAAGCAGGAAGCAAAATGCGAGATGCAGGTAGCATGTAGTGAGATGAGAGAAGAAAGTAGCAGGATGCAAGTAGAAAGTAGCAGGATGCGAGTAGAAAGTAGCAGGATGCAAGTAGAAAGTAGCAGGATGCAAGTAGAAAGTAGCAGGATGCAAGTAGAAAGTAGCAACATTCACGATTCACCATTCACCATTCACTATTCACCATTCACCATTCACCCTTCACCCTTCGCCATTCACTATTCACCCTTCACGATTTTGCTTTTTCTCGTTCTTCTTTCTTCCTGCACTTCCACCAAAAAAACCATTTACTTCCAGGATATTCAAAAAGATACGACACTTACCAATTTAGTTTCCAAAAATTTTGAGCCGAAAATCCGGAAAGGAGATTTGCTGTCCATTACAGTTGCCAGCCTTAGCCCGGATAATACCGCCATTTACAATGCACCACAAAGTGCGCAAGGGCCCTTAACAGGATATCTCGTGGATGAAGATGGAAATATTCCATTCATAAAGCTTGGTACCATCCATGTCGAAGGAATGACCCGTAAAGAATTGAAGCTACAGTTGGAAAAAGATCTGACACCGTACCTGGCGCAATCGGTTGTGGCTGTCGGATTCCTCAACAGGCATGTTACCATAATGGGCGGGGTGTCGCCACAGGTATTACCTATGCCCACTGACAATATGACCATTTTAGATGCTCTTGCAGCCAGCGGCGATATAGGCGATAAAGGCCGTACAGATAACGTTTTGGTAATCCGGGAAAAAGATAATTCCAAAGAATTCAAAAGATTAAATCTTACTGACAAATCTGTATTTTATTCTTCGTATTTTTATTTGCAACCAAATGATATTATTTATGTAGAACCCGTTAAACCTAAAACTGATAATACTACCCGGATTATTTCGTATGTTACTGCGGGAATATCATTTATTTTAATCATAATTGACCGTATTAAATTATAGCCCATTCTATGGACGAAGAACAATTTTTTAAAGAAAAAACGGATTCAAATATATTTAAGCAGATCATTTACAAATACCTGCCCTTCTGGCCATTGTTTGTTCTTACCGTTTCCGTTTCTATGGCAGTCGCTTATGTTGATCTTCGCTCCCAGGTTCCTGTGTATGTCGCCTCTGCAAAAGCTTTGCTCAAAGATCCCCAAAAAGGTGGCAGCGATTCCAAAGTACTGGATGCCTTAAATATTTTTGGTGAAAAAAAAATAGTGGATAATGAAATCGTGGTTTTGCGATCACCCGACTTGATGCAGGACGTAGTAAAGCAACTGGATATTTATGGAACCGTTTATAATAAAGGAAATGTGCGAATTGAAGAACTGTATGGAGCAAATTCACCGTTACAATTTGTCGCTTTAGATAAAGACCATTTCAATCTGTGGGGAACTTATTTTTTTACTCTTGACTGGAAAAAGAAACTCGTTGACATTGATCAAAAATTAATTCGTTTCGATTCTACCGTTGTTTTGGGTAATAATGTAATCAGGCTGAAGATAAATCATGATTATAATCAAAATCTCACCGGTAAAAATTACTTTGTGCAATTTGCTTCTCCAGCTGGTGTAGCCGGTGGCATTGTAGGAGGGCTAAAAATTTCTCCTTATTCATATTCTTCCACCATCCTGAACGTGTCGCTTGAAACACCGGTACCGGAAAAAGGACGCGATATTTTGAACAAGCTGTTTGAGATTTACAATAAAAACGGGGTGGAAGATAAAAGTCAGGTAGCCGATAAAACCATGAGATTTATTGACGACCGGCTTGACCTCGTTTCCTCTCAGTTAGACAGCGTAGAAAGAAAAATTTCTGTTTTCCAATCGCAAACTTCTGCTGTAGATCTTGGCACCCAGGCCACCGCTTATTTTGGAAAAGTAACTGATCTGGACAAACAAAACAGCCAGGTGGATTTGCAGTTGGAAGGTTTAAAAGACATCAGCGATTATATAAAAAATAAAGGGCAGAAACCTGGAATCGTACCTTCTTTATTGCTGATAAGCGATCCCACACTTTCTGCATTACTCGATAAGCTTTATACCGCTGAAACTCAGGCAGAGACGTTACGAAGCGTTACCGGTGAAAGCAATGATGCGGTAATTCTGGCCAATGCGCAGGTAGAGAAAATAAAAGGGGACGTTTCGGATAATATCGGAAGTATCAGAAACAACCTGATGACAACCAAAAATCAGATCAACGATCAGATAGCTGCGAGTAATTATCTTTTGAAAAAAGTACCCGAGCAGGAAAGAGCGTATCTGGATATCAGCCGTCAGCAGGCTGTAAAGAATAATATTTATACATTTCTATTACAAAAAAGAGAAGAAACCGCTATTTCTTCTGTCGCTACCACCCCAGATTTAAAAGTTGTCGAATCACCTTCTTCATCAGGCCCTATTCGTCCGATAGGCAAAAATTTCTATTTGGCGGGCTTTGTAATTGGCTTGCTTGCAGGTGCATTTATTGTTTTATTAAAAGAGATTTTCAGCAGAAAAGTATTATTCCGCTCGGAAATAGAAAAAATTATCGATATTCCGATTTTGGGTGAACTGGTACAGGTAAAAGCAAAAGAACCGATTGTGATCATGGATGGAAAAAGAACGGTGGTGGCAGAACAATTCCGGTCGGTGAGGACCAATCTCGCTTTTATGGGATTGAATGAAAAGCAAAATACCCTGATGATTACGTCAAGCGTTTCTGGTGAAGGAAAAAGCTTTGTGGCGATCAATTTGGCAATTAGTTTTACCCTTACGGGTAAAAAGGTCGCTCTGCTTGAACTGGACCTGCGCAAACCAAAATTAAGTAAGATTCTGAATGTAAAGAAAACACCCGGAATATCCAGCTTTCTTGCCGGCAAAGCCACTACGGATGGAATTATCAAACAAACGCATATTCCCGGTTTATACATTATTTCGGCAGGCCCTATTCCTCCAAATCCAACCGAGCTTATCCAGGGTGAGAAGTTTGCAGAGCTGATAGCGGAATTAAAATCAAGATTCGATTATGTGATAATGGATACAGCGCCTGTTTCACCCGTTACTGACGCACAATTGTTGCAGTCATTTGCCGACATTAATTTGTTTGTTGTTCGCCATGCCGTAACGCCAAGGGTTTTCTTATCTATGATAGAAGCGCTGCAAAAGCAAAAGAAATTTAAAAATATGTGCCTGGTGTTCAACGGAATCAAACCACGTGGATTTAATATTTATGGGTATGGATTCGGAGGATATGGAAACGGCTATGGATACGGTTATGGGTATGGCTATGGTTATGGAGGCGAATATGGAGGCGGATATTACCTTGAAGACCAGAAAGGTGTATTAGTGGCTTTCCGAAAACTTTTGGGTAAATAAATAATCGGTGGTTGGCCGAGGTTTGTGTCCTCACAGCCGTGGTTGGTGTCCTCACCAACCATAGATATTTGAGGCGCGACAGTTATAATGATACGGTAAAAACAGAACTTCACTTCAGTTTAAAAAACATGGGACTGAGGGAAGCGAAGCTATGTGAAGTAAGTAGAAAGTAGCAAGTAGAAAGTGTCTGTTCCCAGTTTAGGTTGACATATTGTAAAAATCAAAAATAAACAATATGCAGACAATTGAGCAGAGAAAAACAATTCGGTATAGCATTAGCTTTAAGCAAATGGTGGTTAAAGAAGTGGAAGAAGGAAGTAGTATGGAATTTGTGCGCAAAAAATATGATATTGGTGGTGGCAGCACGATTCAAAAATGGATTATGGCTTTTGGCAAACATCATTTACTAAACAAAATAATCAGAATAGAAACAATGAACGAAAGAGATAGATTAAAGCAGTTAGAGGAAGATAATAAAAGGTTGAAAATGGCACTGGCAGATGCTTATATGGCAAAAGATTGCCTGGAAGGAGTGATTAAAATGGCTGATGAAGAATATAAGACAGACTTAAAAAAAAATTTTGGTTTCCGGTTACCAGGCAAAACGAACAGCGATACTCAATAAGTTCTTTATGCAATTTTTGGGGTGTCAGCAGACAGGCTTTTTATAAAGATCGAATATCAGTTGAAAAGAAAAAAAATAAGGACGAGTTTATATTATCGTGTGTAAAAGATATTCGTAAAACACATTCAAAATTAGGAACACTAAAATTAAGAAGTGAATTAAAAAATGAGCTAAAAACATGTGGTCGTGGATACGGAAAAAATAAGTTCTTTGATTTGTTACGTAATAATGATTTGTTATTAAAACGCAGGCGTCGCTATTGGGTTACAACCGATTCGAATCATCCGTTTTATAAGCATACCAATCAATTGGCTAAAGCAACAATTACAGCCCCAGATCACGCTTGGGTATCTGATATTACTTATTTGAGAACAAGAGAAAAATTTGTGTATTTATCATTGGTTACCGATGTTTATTCACGCAAAATAGTAGGTTGGAATGTAGATGTTTCTTTAGCAGTAGAAGGAGCAATGGCAGCGATGAAAATGGCAATTGCCAACAGCTCTGCAACTAAAGATCTTATTCATCATTCTGACAGAGGAATTCAATATTGTTGTTACGCATATAATGACTTAGCAAAGAAACATGGAATAAAAATGTCGATGGGAGAAGCAGGCAATTGTTATGATAATGCCATTGCAGAAAGAGTGAATGGGATTTTGAAAGAGGAGTATTTATTAGACAGCGAATTTGTGGATATTAAACAGGCAGTTAAGGCGGTCAAAGAAGCTATTTATCTTTATAATTATCAGCGGCCACACTGGTCATTAAATTTAAAGAAACCAGCAGAAGTTTACAATACTGGCAAACAGGAGTTGCAAACAATGAAAGGTAATTTAAAAGATGCGGAGGCGCTCTCTCCAAAGAGCAAGACTACGCATCTTTTAAATGGGCAAAATGAAGAAGCTCGCACCGAATTAAATTAAAGCGTAAAAATCAAAAAAACTGTCAACTTTTTTCGGGACAAGACAAAGTAGCAAGTAGCGGTCATATCTAAAATCTTACATCCTACATCGTACATCTTACCTCCTACATCTGACATCCTTCATCCAACAACTAAATCTTAAATCTAATATCTAAAAATCTAACAAAATCGAACCGATAAAAAAGACCTGGTACGCAGTGTATACGCGGCCAAGATGGGAAAAAAAAGTAGCCTCAATGCTATTGGAAAAAGGAATTGAAAATTATTGTCCGATCAATAAAGTAACCCGGCAATGGAGTGACCGTAAAAAAGTCGTCATGGAGCCGGTTTTCAAAGGATATGTCTTCGTAAGAATTGAAGAAGATAAAAAATGGCAGGTGAAAGAAGTAATGGGAATTTTAAACTTTGTGTATTGGCTCGGAAAGCCAGCGCAAATCAGAGACGAAGAAATAGACCTCATCCGCAAATTTCTGAACGAATTCAATGACGTGCAGGTAGAGCCAAAAGGCTTTGTGGTAAACACAGAAGTAAGGATCAAACAAGGCGTTTTGATGAATTATAAAGGAGTAGTAATAGAAGTACTGGGCAACAGGGCCGTAGTAAAAATAGACACCCTTGATCTTCAACTGAGCGCGCATTTCGACAAAAAGAATCTGGAGTTGATTTAGACTTCTGGATTCTGAATGGTGAACGGCCAGTAAAGCAACAAATACTTCGAATTTCTATTTATATAATTCGTGTAACCGCGTGTAACTCAGAAAAAAAACTAATATGCAAAAAAACTCAAAAATATACGTTGCCGGCCATCGTGGCTTAGTAGGCAGTGCTATTGTAAGAAAATTACAAAAAGAAGGTTATGGAAATTTATTGCTGCGTACTTCATCAGAAGTGGATCTCCGAAACCAGCACGCGGTAAAAGAATTTTTTGAAGCCGAAAAGCCTGAATACGTTTTCATGGCAGCAGCAAAAGTCGGTGGCATTAATGCAAACAATATTTACCCCGCAGATTTTATATATGACAACCTGTGTATTCAAAATAATGTCATTCATCAGTCTTACAAAACCGGAGTAAAAAAATTATTATTCCTGGGAAGCAGTTGTATTTATCCAAAAAACGCTCCTCAACCCATAAAAGAAGAATACTTATTAAGCGGATATTTAGAACCGACAAACGATGCTTATGCCATTGCAAAAATTGCAGGCATCAAAATGTGCCAGTCCTACTACAAACAATACGCATGTAATTTTATCAGTGCGATGCCAACAAATTTATACGGCCCCGGTGATAATTACGATCTGAAAAACTCTCACGTGTTGCCCGCCTTGCTGCGAAAATTTCATGAAGCAAAATTGAACAATGAACCCACTGTAACCGTTTGGGGAACGGGAAAACCACGCCGCGAATTTTTGCATGCCGAAGACCTTGCCGATGCTTGTCTTTTTTTAATGGCAAACTATAACGATCCTGAAATCATCAATATCGGCGTAGGAAAAGATATTTCAATAGGAGAGATGGCTGAAATGATCAAACAAATTACCGGCTACGACGGCACAATCGTTTTTGATACATCCATGCCTGACGGAACTTTCAGAAAGTTGTTGGATGTAAGTAAACTGAACAACTTAGGCTGGCAGGCAAAAATCGATTTTGAAGAAGGCGTGGAAGGGACTTACAGGGAACGTTTTGAGGTGGAGGTTGAAGGTTGAAGGTTGAAGGTTGAAGGTTGGTGTCCGTAAGCTCAGCATGCTTCGACAGGCTCAGCATGACAGCTTCGACAGGCTCTGCATGACAGCGCTTCCACAGGCTTAGCATGACAGCGCTTAACGATCTTCAACTGATTAAGTTAAAGAGGAGTGTCAGCCTGAGCTTGTCGAAGGCGGGTAGTATGTATGCGGCAACGTGCTTCGACAGGTACAGCATGACAGCGCTTCGACAGGCTCAGCATTACAGCACTTCGACAGGCTCAGCATGATAGCACTTAACGATCTTCAACTGATTAAGTTAAAGAGGAGTGTCAGCCTGAGCTTGTCGAAGGCGGGTAGTATGTAAGCGGCAACATGCTTCGACAGGCTCAACATGACAGCACTTCGACAGGCTCAGCATGATAGCGCTTAACGATCTTCAACTGATTACGTTAAAGAGGAGTGTCAGCCTGAGCTTGTCGAAGGCGGGTAGTATGTAAGCGGCAACATGCTTCGACAGGCTCAACATGACAGTGCTTCGACAGGCTCAGCATGATAGCACTTAATGATCTTCAACTGATTAAGTTAAAGAGGAGTGTCAGCGTGAGCTTGTCGAAGGCGGGTAGTATGTAAGCGGCAACATGCTTCGACAGGCTCAGCATGATAGCACTTAACGATCTTCAACTGATTAAGTTAAAGAGGAGTGTCAGCCTGATCTTGTCGAAGGCGGGTAGTATGTATGCGGCAACATGCTTCGACAGGCTCAGCATGACAGCGCTTCGACAGGCTCAGCATGACAGCGCTTCGACAGGCTCAGCATGACAGTGCTTAACGATCTTCAATTGATTAAGTTAAAGAGGAGTGTCAGCCTGAGCTTGTCGAAGGCGGGTAGTATGTATGCGGCAACATGCTTCGACAGGCTCAGCATGACAGCACTTCGACAGGCTCAGCATGACAGCACTTCGACAGGCTCAGCATGACAGCACTTCGACAGGCTCAGCATGATAGCACTTAACGATCTTCAACTGAGTAAGTTAAAGAGGAGTGTCAGCCTGAGCTTGTCGAAGGCGGGTAGTATGTATGCGGCAATATGCTTCGACAGGTTCAGCATGACATTTTGGATCACCCTCTGATTAACTTATTTTACAAGGTTAAAACATTTTACAATGAAGACTGGCCATCATTATTATGTTTATATTTTAGAATGTAGTGACAAAAGCTATTACACCGGTATTACAAATAATCTCGAAAGAAGATTATGGGAGCATGAGACTGGTTTCAATGTAAACTGCTATACTTTCAAAAGAAGACCTGTAGTCTTAAGGTATTCAACGGAAGTGAAGGACGTAATGCAGGCTATTGCATGGGAGAAGCAATTAAAAGGATGGTCGCGAAAAAAGAAAGAAGCATTGTTTACTGAGAATTGGGAAGAAATTAAGAGATTGGCTAAAAATTATACGGAATTTCCCCGAGATGCGCATGAGAGTTAAAAGGTTCACTTTTTAGTGCTTCGACAAGGTGTGCTTCGACAGGCTCAGCATGACATGCTTCGACAGGCTCAGCATGACATGCTTCGACAGGCTCAGCATGACATGCTTCGACAGGCTCAGCATGACAGTGCTTCGACAGGCTCAGCATGACAGCGCTTCGACAGGCTCAGCATGACAGCACTTAACGATCTTCAACTGATTAAGTTAAAGAGGAGTGTCAGCCTGAGCTTGTCGAAGGCGGGTAGTATGTATGCGGCAACATGCTTCGACAGGCTCAGCATGACAGCGCTTCGACAGGCTCAGCATGATAGCACTTAACGATCTTCAACTGATTAAGTTAAAGAGCAGTGTCAGCCTGAGCTTGTCGAAGGCGGGTAGTATGTATGCGGCAACATGCTTCGACAGGCTCAGCATGACAGCGCTTCGACAGGCTCAGCATGACAGCGCTTAACGATCTTCAACTGATTAAGTTAAAGAAGAGTGTCAGCCTGAGCTTGTCGAAGGCGGGTAGTATGTATGCGGCAACATGCTTCGACAGGCTCAGCATGACAGCACTTCGACAGGCTCAGCATGACAGCACTTCGACAGGCTCAGCATGACAGCACTTCGACAGGCTCAGCATGACAGCGCTTAATAATCTTCAACATCAAATAAGAACAGTGTCAGCACTCCGGCATATCGCCATATTAGCCAATCAGCGCGTCCACACCAATGTGTAGAATCTCGGGCATTATAAATCAAAGTATTCCAACTGTCGAATTAAAAGCGATGGTGAAGGAAATGTGTTGCATCCTGAAACATGGCGGACCAGATGATGAGGGAATTTTTGAAGATGAAGAACAGCATCTTGTTCTCGGCCACAGACGTCTGGCGTTAATAGACCTTTCTGATTGCGGGCATCAGCCGATGAGCTTTGCCAATGGGCGGTTTGTGATCAGTTTTAACGGAGAAATTTATAATTACAAAGAATTAAAAGAAGAACTAAAAAAAACAGGCGTTTCTTTTAAGACTGAAAGCGACACTGAAGTGATTTTAGCAGCTTTTGCTGCCTGCGGAATCGCATCTTTTGAAAAGTTAAACGGTATGTTTGCCTTTGCTCTTTTTGATAAGCAAAATGCAAAACTATATTTGGTAAGAGACGCTTCCGGTATCAAGCCGCTTTATTTTGCAATTACAAAAGAAGGGCTTTCTTTTGCATCCGAAATAAGAGGCTTCAGGCCAATTCCTTATCTGCAGGAAGAAAATAAAGTATGGCCGGTTTACCTGATGGCTTATGGGCACTTGCCCGAGCCGGTCACCGTTTTAAAAAATGTAGTGCCATTACAAAAGGGTAGCTTTTTATCGTATGATGTAAAAACAGGGAAACATGAAGCCCATGTGTTCAAAAAATATTCGGCTAACGAAAAAATCCTCAACAGGGAAGAAGCCATTTTTCTTTTAAAAGATAGTTTGCAAAAATCAGTACGGCGACATTTAATTGCAGATGCGCCGATCGGTGTTTTCCTGAGTGGTGGTTTGGATTCGTCCATAGTGTCGTTGCTTGCAAATTCGGATCAGCAAACGAAACTAAATACGCTTTCCTTATTTTTTGAAGAAGAACAATTTTCAGAAAAAAAATACCAGGATATCCTTTTGCAACAGATGCAATGCAAAAGGAACCAGCATCTATTAAAGGAAACAGAATTTCATAAGCATCTGCCGGAAATAATTGGTGCGATGGACCAGCCAAGTTGTGACGGTATCAACACGTGGTTTATCAGCAAATATGCAAAAGAAAATGGTTTAAAAGCAGTGTTATCAGGCATCGGAAGCGATGAGCTTTATGGCGGGTACCCGGCATTCAGGCGTATTTCCAAGGCCAATTTGCTTGAAAAGTTACCTGGAAAACTGTTAAAATCAGGAAAATATGCGGGACTGAAACGAATGAGACGACTGGGATATTTAGCGTTGGGCGGGGCCATCGGCAAGTATCTTTTTCTTCGCGGCCAGTTTATGCCTTACGAAATTGCGGAAAAATTAAATATGCCGGAACAGGAAGTTTGGGATATTTTAAGAAAACAACCGGCGGCCGAAAATATCGGCAATTTGAGCGCCTACAACCAGGCTTCCTGGATTGAAATGAATCTTTTCATGCAAAACCAGTTGCTTCGCGATGTGGATGTGATGAGTATGGCGCATGGTATTGAAATTCGTGTTCCGTTTCTTGATAAGGAATTTGTGGATTTGTCTATGCAGATAAGCAGCCGGGTAAAATCAGCTGGTAAACTGCCAAAACAACTTCTGATAGATTCATTCAAAAATATTTTGCCTGAAGCAATCTGGAACCGGCCTAAAATGGGATTCGGATTCCCTTTTAAAGAATGGCTGTCAAATGATGAATTTATGAAAAGCCTCATTCATCCGGATGAGGAGGATTATAAAAGTTTGACAACGGGCAGCCGTCACTGGTCACAGTTTTTATCTTTGGCGCTTATTAAAAACCGTGGCATTTCGACTTCGCATGCATCTGCTCAAACACCTTTGCAGGTTGCTGCCAGTGAAAGGACTGCACCTAAGATTTTATTTCTCACTCTCAGAACATTTTCTAAAACCGGTGGCATTGAAAAAGTAAGTAAAGTAGCAGGGAAAGCGTTATACGAACTGTGTGAGGAATCCGGTGGTACACTGAAAGTGTGTTCCATGTATGATACGAAAACCGATTCAGATGAAAAGTATTTTCCTAAAAAGAACTTTACAGGTTTCGGGATACAGAAACTTAAGTTTTCATTTAGTTGCGTGTATGAAGGGGTTAAAAATGAGACAGTTATATTGACTCACATCAACTTGTTGCCCATTGGATTTCTGATTAAATTCTTCTCATCAAAAACAAGGTTGGTACTCATTACTCATGGAATTGAGGCGTGGCCTTCGTTTCATGGAATTAAAAAAAGAATGCTGCATAAATGTGATGAAATTGTTTCTGTAAGTAACTATACCAAAGAGGTGATTTCCAGACGAAACGGTTTTCCGGATGCCAACATCCGTGTACTGAACAATTGCCTGGATCCTTTTTTAGAGTTGCCGGTTATCAGGGAAAAAGATGGGGGCCTTTTGAAAAAATACCGGATAAAAAAGGATGACACGGTTTTAATGACCGTGACCCGTCTTGCTTACCGGGAGAGGTATAAAGGATATGATATTGTAATTGATAGCTTACAAAAACTGAGGAAAGACCATCCGGATTTAAAATATCTGATTGTTGGTAAATATGATAATAAAGAAAAGGAACGGCTTGACCGTCTGATTGAAAAAGCCGGACTAAAAAACCAGGTGATTTTTGCCGGGTTTGTACCGGATGCGGAACTCGCCGATCATTTTAACCTTGCCGATATTTATATCATGCCCAGTGAAAAAGAAGGCTTCGGAATTGTTTTTATAGAAGCGATGTACTACAATAAACCCGTGATTGCAGGAAATAAAGACGGTTCTGCTGATGCGCTGCTCAATGGAAAACTGGGATTATTGGTAGATCCAAAAAGCGGTGAAGAAGTGCGGGAAGCAATTACAAAAATAATTTTGGACAAAGAAAAATATCTTCCCGATCAGCAATTATTAATGGAAAACTTTAGTTATCCGGTTTATAAAGAAAAGTGGAAAGAGATTTTGGAGGAAAGATATTAGATGTAAGATGAAAGATATTAGACAAAAGCTTCAACCTTCAACTTTGAACCTTGAACATTCAACCTTGAACATTGCCGCACACTTCAACCATCGCTGAACCGAACACCTCATACCTCACGCCTGATTCTCCATCGGAACAGTGGGATTTGATCATTCAGCCAAAGGGGCATCTGCTCGACCTGAAGTTAAAGGAGGTATGGCGCTACAGGGATTTA
The DNA here is from genome assembly GCA_963706825.1 of uncultured Chitinophagaceae bacterium. GTDB lineage: Bacteria > Bacteroidota > Bacteroidia > Chitinophagales > Chitinophagaceae > Ginsengibacter. The sequence continues at coordinate 77,696 of CAVPNT010000001.1, forward strand.
TTATGGCTTTTTGTGCGGCGCGACTTTACGGCACAATACAAACAGACCATTCTTGGCCCGTTGTGGCATTTTATTCAGCCAATATTTACGACGATCATGTTCCTCGTGGTCTTTGGAAAAATTGCCAATATTCCAACTGACGGGGTGCCGCCGTTATTATTTTACATGAGCGGAATCACGATATGGAATTATTTTGCCTCTTGTCTCAACAGTACGTCCGCCACTTTTGTAGCAAATGCCGGCATTTTTGGAAAAGTGTATTTTCCGCGATTGGTCATTCCGTTATCTACCGTAATGTCAAACCTGGTGAAATTTGGCATCCAGTTCCTGTTGCTCATGGCGGTATTTGTATTTTTTTCGATAAAAGGATCTTCGGTTCATCTCAGCCTTTCTTTTCTGATGATTCCGGTGTTGGTGTTGATGATGGCAGCAATGGGTTTAGGCCTTGGAATTATTATTTCATCGCTTACCACCAAATACCGTGATCTGAGTATTTTAATTGGTTTTGGGGTGCAACTATTGATGTATGCCACACCGGTGGCTTATCCGCTTTCTTTTTTAAAACACAATAAATACGGAGCCTGGATAGAATGGAATCCGTTATCCCCGATAGTGGAAGCGTTTCGTTATGCCTTATTTCAAAATGGAAGTTTCACCGCCGGAAGTTTGCTCTACAGCGCGGCTTTTATTATAATCGTTTTATTTATCGGCCTTCTCACTTTCAGTAAAGTGGAAAGGACGTTTATGGATACGGTTTAGTTCGTAGTTGAAGGTTGCTTCCCGGTCGGGACGCTTGCCTTCGGCGGCCTGAACGATCTTGTGGTGGGTGAAGGTTGAGGTTGTGAGAAGTTGTGAGTTGTTTTAAATGTGGTTCGTGGAGACACGAACCATGGCGGAAGTGGAAGCGTTTCGTTATGCCTTATTTCAAAATGGAAGTTTCACCGCCGGGAGTTTGCTCTACAGCGCGGCTTTTATTATAATCGTTTTATTTATCGGCCTTCTCACTTTCAGTAAAGTGGAAAGGACGTTTATGGATACGGTTTAGTTCGTAGTTGAAGGTTGAAGGTTGCTTCCCGGTCGGGACGCTTGCCTTCGGCGGCCTGAACGATCTTGTGGGTAAAGGTTGAGGTTGTGAGAAGTTGTGAGTTGTTTTAAATGTGGTTCGTGGAGACACGAACCATGGCGGAAGATACGGTTTAGTTCGTAGTTGAAGGTTGAAGGTTGCTTCCCGGTCGGGACGCTTGCCTTCGGCGGCCTGAACGATTTTGTGGTGGGTGAAGGTTGAGGTTGTGAGAAGTTGTGAGTTGTTTTAAATGTGGTTCGTGAAGACATGAACCATAGCCGAAAAGAAATTCATCCATTTGCAATTATTGATACTTCTGATAATAATCCCTTCATTGAAGAAATTGAACAAACCGGAATTTTGATTGAAGGGTTGAAGGCTCAACGTTGCGGACAAGTTCCATAGGAACGGGGTATTTTGTAGCAATGGATTTTAATCCATTGTGATAAGTAATGGATTTTAATTAATTGGACAAGAAATAATGGATATAAGCTTGTCCTTCAAATAAGATTGCCACGAAAACCCTTTGGTGATTTTTCTAAATGAGGAGCATCTTTATCCGGGTTTTCTCGCAATGACGTTCTAAAAGGGAGATGTCGTTGGTGAACTTTGAACTTTGAACCTTGAACCTTGAACCCCAAACTTTGAACTACAAACTATAAACTAATCTTGTACCACCAATACCCAACCGTCTCTTTCAAAAAGACGTCCCAGGCAAGCAGGGTAGAAGTTGCAGGCACTAAGTCCCAGCCGCTGAAACTGCCTCTTCCGATGGTATAATTGCACGGAAAAGGAACCACATCCACTCCGGTTTGTTTGAAAATAAGCGCTGCCCTGGGAATGTGAATAGCTGAAGTAATTAATAAATAAGGCGGTGCAAAGTGAAGAGAATCAATTATTTGTTTGGAAAATAAGGCGTTTTCTTTTGTATTATTTGATTTGTCTTCTGTGAAAATTACTGAATCGGGAATACCAACAGAAATCAGTTCTCCACGTACCCAGGCAGCTTCGCGGAAACTCTCTTCATTTTCCTTTCCGTTGCCGCCACTGATCAGAATGTGTTTGATGTTTCCTTGTTTGTATAATTTGACCGCCTGGATAAACCGGTCTGCTGTAGCATTGAAATATCCGTTTGCCTCAGCATCCGGACTGGCAAAACCACCCGCAACGATGCCGCAACTATATACAGAAGTTGGAGGAATAACAACCGGTTTTGGTTGCCACATGCGCGCATAAACATCAAGTAGTGCCTGGTTGCCAAAAACAATAAAAAGAACCGCTGCAAGAATGACGCTATATTTTTTTAGTTTTTTCTTTTTTAAAAAATAAGCAAGCAGCAGCAAAAGAACAATCCAGTTGAATGGTGATAAGAGAATAGAGAGACAAGCGGAAAGAAATTGGTGCACGATTTTAGATTTTTTGGTAAAAGTAAAAGAAAGAAGGAAGATTTGTGTTTAAACTCCTATTCACCAATTTAATAGTGTTTTTGGTGAATATATTCAGCAGTTTTGTACTAACTTTTTTGTGAATAACATCAAAAAATGATGTCACACATTATCGGGGGCCAAATAGAAACCGATTTTTTTCCGGTAAAGCTATGTTAGTTTTAGGTTCCGGACAAGTTGGCAACACGACTTTTGTAGAGGGTAAATAAGCATTTTCTTCCAGATCTTCTCGGTACCTTCTTATATTCTTCTTCGTACCATCCGCGTCAATTGACGGGGATGGCACGAAGAAAGCACGGCATTGGTACGGCAATAACCATGGGAATACAATCTAATATCAAATTACGCGGCTCGGTGGAAAACCTCATCTTTTATCAGTGGAAGGGTATTCATTGTATCCGCACAAAACCGGCTAAAGTGAACCAGGCTCCCATAGCCATCAAAAACGCAGGTATTTTTGGCATGGCAGCAAACAGATCTGCCGTATTGCGAAGTTTATTAAAGCCGTTAATACCGCAACCTGGCAATAGAAAGATTATACACCGTACAGATGCTGCTTTCCGGGAATGGCTGAAAACGGAGCCTCTGGATAATCATGCCCGCGTTGATAATATCGGTGCTTTTCATCACTTATCTTTTAATGAAAAAAGAGAACTGCATGAATTTTTCAGAATACCAATTATTGTAAATAGGAATGAACACAATGAATTTGATCTGCAGATTGCGCAGTTTGATCCCGTAAGTGATATAAAAGCACCTCAAAATACATTTGAGATTTCCATGCAAATTATGATCGCATCTTTGAAAATGCCGGATCCTTCCATTGTTGATTGTAAAGAAACTATGCTGGCAATTCCTTACGAAAAAGGAATTTTACCTGCACGTAATTGTGTACTACCCATTACCGGTAATGAAGGCCAGTTGACCATAGTAGCATTGGCGCTGGATTATAAAACGCCGCGACAAACAGAAAAGATTAATTGGAAACCGGCTGGCATTGTGGGGAGTTTTTATAATTAATAGCGTTTTACTGTGAAAAAATTTTTTGGGCCGGGTAAAAACAAAACAACTTAATGAGCAACACTGTCATAAAAGTAGAAAACATCTCCAAGCAATATCGCCTCGGCAATGTAGGTCTGGGCACACTGAGCCATGATTTGAACCGCTGGTGGTACAACATGCGTGGCAAAGAAGATCCTTATTTAAAAATAGGAGAGGAAAATAACCGCTCTGTAAAAGGAGAAAGTGAATACATATGGGCTTTGCGCGACATTAATTTTGAAGTAAAACAAGGAGAAGTACTTGGTATTATTGGCCGTAATGGCGCTGGTAAATCCACCCTCTTAAAAATACTGAGCCGCACTACCACACCGACCACAGGAGAGATAAAAATAAAAGGCCGTGTAGCATCGCTATTGGAAGTAGGCACTGGCTTTCATCCTGAACTTACCGGCCGTGAAAACATTTTTCTTAATGGCGCCATACTTGGCATGTCCAAAAAAGAAATCAAAAGCAAGTTTGATGAAATAGTAGATTTTGCCGGAGTAGAAAGATATATAGATACCCCTGTAAAAAGATATTCCTCTGGTATGTATGTGAGGCTTGCCTTTGGGGTGGCTGCTCATTTAGAACCGGAGATTTTAATTGTGGATGAAGTGCTGGCGGTAGGCGATGCGGAGTTTCAGAAAAAGGCTTTGGGGAAAATGAAAGATGTGAGTGGGAGAGAGGGGAGGACGGTTTTGTTTGTGAGTCATAATATGGGAGCTATAAAATCATTATGCGGGTCAACACTGATATTAAAAAACGGAAAGAGTATTTTTTTAGGTAAGGTGGAAGAAGGCGTTTCCAAATATGTAGCTTCAGGAATAAATAGTAGTAAGGAAAGTTTAAAGGACCGAAGAGACCGGGAAGGCGATGGTAGGTTCAGATTCGAAGCCATTGAAATAAGAAATGAAAAAGGAGAAATAACTGAAACGCTGTTTTGTAATGAAAGAGTGACTTTTTATATTCAGTTTACGAATGCCGATATTGATATTTCCCGGATAATACTTTCTTTAGGATTAAAAGACCAAAATAACGAATTGATTGCTTTTTTCTCTTCCGATGAAATGGGCTTTAACTTAAATAGTGGCAGTAATTGTTATAAATTAGACATTCCTCATTTGGCGTTGCGTTCAGGAAATTATTCTGTATGGCTATTTGCTTCCTATCAATCAACTGCGCCTTCGGATTTCTGTGATGTGATGGATGCGGTAGCAACTATTACTATTTTACCTATTGACTTTTGGGTTCCTGGTAAAATGATTCGCTCCAGAAATACTGCTTTTTTCAACGGAGTATATTCACAACTTTGAAATTAAAATCGATTAGAAATAAGTATTTATAAAATGATACGAAGAATAATACCAGGTAAAGTGAAAAAGATTGTGAGAGAATTTATAAAAAAATCTTTTCATTTTAAAGATTATGATGAACATTACCAGGAATACTCGCTTGCAAAAAAAATAAATGAAGAAACTATTCCCAAATTAGATTTACAAAATAAGCATATAAAAAATATCGAGGTGATACTTAATAGAGAAGAGCTGTTAGCGAGGTTGCCAAAAAACAAAGTATGCGCAGAAATCGGAGTAAACCAAGGTGTCTTTTCTGAACAAATTATTAAACTTACCCATCCTTCTAAATTACATCTCATAGATGCATGGGGCGATGCAGACAGGTATCATGACGGGTTGAAGTTGGTTGTTGAGGATAAGTTTGCTGACAAAATTAAAACAGGCCAGGTGGAAATAAATGTAGGGTTTTCAACATCAGTATTAAAAAATATGCCTGATAACTATTTTGATTGGGTTTACCTAGATACTGACCACTCTTACAAGGTTACGGTTCAAGAGTTAAATGTATTAAAAGACAAAGTGAAACCGGATGGAATAATAGCTGGCCATGATTACATAATCGGAAACTGGGCCGGAGACATAAGATATGGTGTTATAGAAGCGGTAAGTGAACTCTGTATTAATTCTAATTGGGAAATGATCTTTCTTACAATTAACAAGAATGAAATGCCAAGTTTTGCTATAAAAAAAATTCAATAATATTCTACCTTCAAAACTAAACTAATTGGTAAACTAAAATGAATGCTGTGGTATTAAAAAAGCTGAGACTACTGTTCACAAAACTATTAAGGCGTTATACAAGGAAACACGAGACGCCTGTACTTAGAAATTACATGAGGAACACAGGAAGAAAATGGTGTGTAAACGATGAACTAAAAATACCTACCAGCCACGGCTTTTGGATGTCCGTTTCGCCAAAGGATTATTCTACCTATGGCATTTATTTTTTTGGTACTTATGATCCTTCAATGACTTCTGTTTTTTCTCATCTTATAAAACCAGGCGAGACTGTTTGGGATATCGGAACTGAACGCGGATGGTTTACTTTACAAATGGCAAAATTAGTAGGCAACACCGGAAGAGTAGATTCTTTTGAAGCTTTTCCTCCCACTGTTGAAAAATTAAAAACGAATGTAGAATTAAATAATTTCAATTGGGTTAAGATAAACGGTGTAGCGGTCAGCGATTCTGACTCAAAAATGTGGTTTGTTCCTCCTTCAAATAATGTAACGCATCATGTTAGCTTTTTAAATGAATGCAATGGCGTTGGTTACTTAACCGATAATTATGAAGCTGATGCTATTGAAGTAAATACGATTAATTTAGATGATTACTATCAGTCACAAAAAATAGAAAAGGTTTCTTTAATAAAGATAGATATTGAAGGTGCCGAACTGAGTGCACTTAAAGGAGCAAAAAATTTAATTTTAAAAGATAGACCAATATTAGCAATTGAATTTAATCGTCAAACAGCCCTACGCGCTAATTCCAGCATTGAGGAACTGAATGAACTTCTAATCTCCTCCTATGGTTATAAACTTTTCATATTTGATAGAAGTTTTATACCATTTAATATTGATTCTTATAAAGGACAGGATGACGTGGTTGTTAATGTTTACTGTTTTCCTAATTAAGTAAAAACGCTTATCCATTTAATATTAATCAACTTATAATTATCTCAATTTCCTTTTTTGCGAATTGCTTTTTTTGTAACGAAATTTCCATGCATTTCTGAGACGTTTATTGCTAACCAAATAATCGGTTTACAGAATGCCGGGCATACCGTTCACATCTATTCAAAAGAAAAGGGAAATGACAGTAAAATCCATGATGCTGTTCTGGCTGGCGGGCTTATAGACCACACGACTTATATTTCAGACATTCCACGAGAGAGATTAGTTAAAATCTGGTCGCTTGGCATTTTGTTCATAAAAAACGTTTCTTTCAGAAATATCGCGTTGATTTTCAATGCAGCTTTCAAAAACAAAAACTCACTTTCCGTGTATGAACTAATAAGCTATGTTGGCAAACCGGAATATGATGTGGTACATGCGCATTTTGGTCCTACTGGTAATTATGTTGTTCAATTGAAAAAATCAGGCCTTTTTCACAGGGCCAGATTCGTCACCACTTTTCATGGATACGATTTAGCAATAGAGTATGGAAATGGTTTTTACAAAGACTTATTCGATTTTTGTGATCAGTTTACGGTCAATACGAAATACAGTAAGCGGCTTTTGGAAGCACTTGGCTGTCCTGCGGATCGGATAACAGTATTGCCGGTTGGCCTGGACACCGAAAAGTTCCGTAAATGTGATTGCCGTAAAATGGATGAAAAGTTTACAATTCTGTTCGTTGGCCGTTTGGTACCATTCAAAGCAGCTGACCGTGCGATTGAAATATGCAGGTTATATAAATCTAAAACAGGAACGGATTTCCAGCTTAATATTGTTGGCGACGGACCTCTTAAAGGGACAATAGAAAATTTGATTATAAAAAATCAAATGTCAACCCAGGTAAATTTGATTGGTGCGAGCAGTCAGGAAATGATTATCGAACTCATGAATCATTCAGACATTTTTCTATATCCTGGCATTACCGTTGACAATCGAGCCGAAAACCAGGGATTGGTAATTCAGGAAGCACAGGCAATGGAGTTGCCGGTGCTGGTTTCCGATGCGGGTGGCATGGCAGAAGGAGTAATTGATGGTGTTTCCGGATTTGTAATTCAGGAGAATGATTTAAAAAGCTTTACCGAAAAAATTGAATCATTGGCAAATAATTTTGAATTGAGAAGACACATGGGAAAAGCAGGTAGAAAGTTTGTAGAAGAAGAGTATGACATTAAAGTTTTGAACAAAAAACTTGAAGAAATATATTCCTTGGATTCTTGGCAAATTCAAAGTTGAGCCACATTCGGTTATTACAACCCTATTATTAGAATTAAAATGAATTAGCAGTTATTATTGCATGAACTATGGGCATTAAGCAACTTCTAAAAAAAACATGGGTTTATCCTGTTTATTTACAACTGAATAAAAGCCGGCTTGAAAAAAAATTTTACAGATCTCTTTTTATTCAAAACCAGGATTGGAATACAGCGATTCCAAACAGCGAGGAACAAGTCCGGTGGCAAATAATTGAATCATTTATAAGGCATATTTCCACTTCTTTGGGCAAATCGAAATTGCAAATATTAGATTTGGGTTGTGGAAGGGGATGGCTTTCCTCTTTATTATCAAATTACGGACCTGTAACCGGGGTTGAACCGGTAAAACCGGTTTCACAATACGCTCAAAAACTTTTTCCTCATATTCGCTTTATACACGGTACCTCCAAAACGCTCTTACAGAAGAAGGAATTTTCACGATTTGATCTGATTGTTTCCTCCGAGGTAATTGAACATGTCAAGGATTCAAAAAAGAAAGATTTTGTAAATGATATCTACCGGCTTTTAGAAGATCATGGATTTGCAATCATTACTACACCGCGCAAAGAAGCTGAAATAGAGTGGAGGAAATATTCTTCACCGGGTCAACCTGTAGAAGATTGGATTACAGAAAAGGAATTGGAAACACTATTTCAAAATAATGGCTTTCGCCCTATATCGGTAAAAAGGTTTTCAATTCCTCCGGCAAATAATGCACCTGCCATTGAAATCTATCAGTTGTGGTTGTTTGAGAAAATATAATACCAGCTGAATCGTGGAGATTGAAAAAGGAATAAGATTTGAAGTAAACATGAAGAGTAACCAGAATAAATAAACAGTTAAACAGAGTGGTATCAAATGAGAGAATGAATCAATTATTAGTTTCCATTATTATCCCCACATACAACCGTGCTTATTTATTAGAAGAAGCTATAGAATCATGCATCAATCAAAATTATCGTCCAATTGAATGTATCGTGGTGGACGATGGATCAACAGATAATACAAACGAAGTTATAAGCAAAATAAAAAATGCTGATATTTCTTCGTTTACTGTAAAATATATTTATCAGCAAAACTCCGGCTCACAGGTAGCTCGAAATACCGGAACTGCTGCAGCTTCCGGTGAATTTATTCAATACCTCGATTCTGACGATTTATTGTACCCTGAAAAGATAAGCAGTCAGGTAAATTTCTTTAAAAATAATCCTGATTCTGATGCAGTCTTTGGCGATTGGGCAACGGGCACGCTGGAAAAAAAACAAAGTGTAATTGCATTTAAGAATGATAACCTGATTGAACAGTTTCTTACAGAAACATGTATTGCAAATTTTGCCGTTTTAATGAGAAGTGATTTAGTAAGAAAAATTGGCGATTGGGATGTAACTATTAAGCGTAATCAGGAAATAGATTTTCATTTAAGAGGTGTATTGGCAGGTGGGGAATTTCGGTATCAGCCTGGAAATTGCGGTTTGTGGCGAGTACATGAAGGAACAAGAATTGTTGGAACAACAGGAATGTATGAGATAATACAATTTTATAGGAAATGGGAAGGTTTATTAAAACAAAAAAACATGTTTGGATACCAACTCTCCCGCAAAATTGCTGATTTATATATGTGGTTAATTTCTCAAAATAAAAGTTCAAGTGACCGTGAATTGATTTTAATGCTAAAAGAAGCAATGCGGTTAAATCCGGAAATAGGATTTTATCAAAATAAAAATTTAAAGTTATTAATGAATGCCTTTGGTAAAAATCTTGCATTAAAAATATGGCTGCGCAGGTTCAGGCAATCAACAAAAGAATTTGTCAATTAGATAGATGAAATCGGACCCTTTAGTTTCAGTAATTATTCCATGCTTTAATGTAAGTGCATACGTAGAAAGCGCTATTAAATCTATTTTAACTCAGACCTATAAGGAACTTGAAATATGGATTATTGATGATGCTTCTACTGACGATACATTACAAAAGGTAAATGCAATAAAAGATCACCGAATTAAGATCATTTCATTCAAAGAAAATACTCAGAAAATCGGTGCAGTTAATCATGTATTGAAGCTCGTAACAGGAGAATATATCGCTTTCCAGGATGCCGATGATTGGTCTGAACCATCTCGTATCAGCAAAGAAGTGGGGGAGTTTAAGAACGATGCGGAATTAGGAATCTGTTTTACAGGTTATAAATACGCAGGAGGAAAAAACTACTCTCCAGGAAGAATTTCAGTAACGCATGCAGAATTAATAGATGAATTTCATCATTTTGGGCAAAAACAAAATACAAACTTAGATGCTACAGTTTGTGCTACCATGATGATCTCGAAAAAAGTATTGGAGGAAACAGGAGGGTACCATACATATTTTAAGGGAAGAGTCGGAGAAGATATTTATTGGGTGTACAAAATATTGAAAAAATTCAAAGGCGTTGGTATCAATGAAGCACTTTATAATTATTCCTTAAGAACAGATTCGTTAACCGGGTTGCAGTTTAATGGTAAAAATGCAAAGGCTGGCTATGCATGGCAACTGTTAGAAAAATTAATTTACAAAGATATTAATGAAAATATCGATCTGCTTGAACCCGAACAAGTAGAAAAACTAAAACAGATAGAATTGGAAGCCTGCGAAGATGCTTTGTTGAAAAGTATTAAAAATGGGATCCAAATAAAAGCAGCTTACGAAAACAGTAATAGTTTTAAAATAGGGAATAAAATTTTATCCATTTTCAGGATATTAAAAAAATGAATTTCTAAATCTTTTGGAAGATATTAAGCTTTCCATTATTATCCCGGTTTTCAATTCAGAGAAATACCTTACACAGTGTATTGAATCGGCAGTTGATCAAACTTTGTCGGAAATTGAGATTATCATTATCAATGATGGTAGTACTGACGAAAGCCGAAAAATCATTCAATCTTTTGCAACTAAAGACAAGCGTATTTTGTTTATTGATGCTAAGAATGAAGGAGTTAGTGCTGCGCGAAATAAAGGCATTAGAATTGCAAAAGGCGAATTTATCGGTTTTATAGATTCAGATGATTGGATAGAACCGCGAATGTATGAACTGCTTTACGGGCAGGCGAAAGAAACAGGATCTGATTTGGCAATTTGCAATATGAATATTGTTACAGACAATAATGAATATGAACGACTCACGTTGAGTAATAAAGTTTTGGATATTGCAAATGAACGCTTACCAAAACTGGTAGATCTAATGCGTTTTAAATATGATTATTCAGCCTGCAATAAGATTTATTCGAATAAAATAATCCAGGAAAACAAATTAAACTTTGATGGATCAGTTCGGATTTATGAAGATTTATTTTTCAATTGTTGTTATTTTCAATATTCGCAAAAAGCCGTTGTTATAAATAAAAATTTCTATTATTACAGGATACATACGCTTTCTACAATGCATTCACGATCATTAGGTATATCTGGAGAATATAGCAAATTGTTTCAAAAATTTAATACTTTCTGTAATTCAAGAGGATTAATAAACGAATTAGATACTTTTAATACCGAAATGAGACGTGGATTCTATTTTGCTTTAATTCCAAAGATTTATGAACAAATCAAGGATACAGAATCATCGTTGTTAAAACGGGCACGTCTTTTTGCGGATAGCCTTGCTGCTGTAGATAACGAGTTGTTTGCCTATCAAAAAAATGAATTGAATGGTATTTATGGTATGAAAAAAAGAATGCTGAAAGATGGCAGGTATTACTTGTTTTCATTAGTTACTTTAATCAAAAATAATTAACCAAATTCCTTGGACACCCTCAAAATTAATTTTCGGTTACTTCTGGCCTTCATTTAAAAATGAAGACAATTTTTTTACAAGAATTTTATCTCAAAAATAAAGTTGAAATGTCAGAAAATCTGGATTTTTATTTTTCCATTCACGCTTACAAGGGTAAGAGATTATCGGAAATATAAATGTCATCGTATTTTTTCAGCTTCGAATATTAGATAGTACTGGAGGAAAGTTAATAAAAAAGCTCAGAGACATTTCTGAAAACGTCTTCAGATATATAGAACAATGAAATATAAGCCAAGGTTGGATGGATTACGCTGTATAGCAATAATGATGGTCTTATTAGCCCATTTTTTGTATTTTTTGGGGGGAGGGAATAGTGGAATTTATGGTGTCAATTTATTCTTTGTTTTAAGTGGATTCCTTATTACCTCAATTTTATTATCTGCTAACTCCGGAAGTTTTTCTGAAAATTATAAAAAGTTTATTGCTCGTAGGGCATTGAGAATATTTCCAATTTACTATCTGATTGTCCTTTGTTATATTCTGCTAGGAGTTGAAGGTATAAAAGAAAACTGGCCATATCTGCTCACGTACACTTATAATTTCCGGGTTAGTGCAGTGGAGCATCGAAATTATCTTTTGTATTCCCCTTATTGGAGCCTTTCTGTTGAAGAACAATTCTATTTGTTTTTTCCCTTTATTGCTCTGTTATTAAACAAACGCCCTAAATTACAACTAACAGTATTTATATTTCTTATTATTCTTGCTATAAGTGAAAAAATTTTCGGATTTACCGGCATCGATGCCTATGAGAATCCATTAACAAATATGTGGGCTCTTACTACCGGTGCAGTTGGAGCATGGCTTGTGAAATATAATAAATGCAATAACATAATTTTTAATTCTCTTATAGTGGAGGTTTTAGTTATTCTCTCTTTTACCTGGATATTTTGGCAAGGGGGAAACATTATAGGATTTATGACATACCCCTTGATCAATATTTTTTTTGTAATAAAAGCCTCTGCTTTTCGCTTTAAAATAAAGGCTTTAGATACATTTTTGGTAAGTAAATCAGCTATTTTTATTGGACGCATTTCTTATGGTATTTATTTATATCATATAATGGTAAAGCATTTTTTTGACGCCTATTTTTTCGAACCACTATGGAATAAAATCCCATTTTCTGAACTTGGATATTTTTCCAAATTGCAATATAACGTGACACTTATAAAATTCCCTTTTCTTGTGGTATTAACCATAGGAGTTGCAAGCTTGTCCTTTCGCTTTATAGAAATGCCGTTTCTTAAATTGAAGGATAAATATTTTAAAAATCAGTCCAAACCAGTTCTGGTTGTTTCAAACATTCAAAATTAATTTTTATCGCCTTAGCGCCGGTTTTCTTATACGATATCACAAAACTTTGGATTAGGGTCTAGGAAGCTTTGAGCCTTCCTTCGAAAACTGTGTTGAATTTTAATATTTATTTAATAAGTGGACAACTCACTAGTTTCTATTCTCATGACTGCTTACAACCGGGAACGATTTATCGGTGAAGCGATTGAATCAGTAATGAAATCGACTTTTCAACAATGGGAACTGATCATTTTGGATGATCGTTCAAAGGATACTACAGTAGATATTGCCAAAAGTCCCGGGTTATCCCTTATATCAAGAAAGGCTTTTGATGCAGTAGGAGGCTTTTCAGAAAAAAGGATGATCAGTGATTTCGACATGTGGCATAAGTTATCCTGCTATTCACTGATGATATTAATGCCGGGCAATATGGTGCACATCAGGCAGCATGAAGGGCAAGAAGTGCAACATCAGCAAACATTTGTCGTACAATATGAAAAAATAAAACTGCATTATTTGCAGGATAAAAATTGTCCGTTGAGTACAAAGCAGGTGCAAATTATCAAAACAAAACGAAGAAATACCGCTTTTAAAATTGCGATACGGAAATTGCTTAAACTTAATGTGAAAGCGGCTTTTCCTCGATTGCGAGTTGTGTGGTTTTATTTGTGGCACTAAAATTTTTTATTGACTACAAGTAATGGGATGTCGTTTTCATTTAGATTTAAAAATACAAATCTGCATTATTTGTTTGTTTACTGATGTAACTTTTGAAAAATGAATCAGCCGTTGGTTTCTATTTTAATGACCGCTTTTAATCGCCAACAATTTATTGGTGAAGCAATTGAATCTGTCCTGGCATCTACTTATCAAAACTGGGAATTGATCATTGTGGATGATTGTTCAAAGGATACAACGGTGGAAATTGCTAAAAGTTTTGCAGTGAAGGAACCGCGAATACGACTTTACCTAAACGAAAAAAATATAGGGGATTATCCCAACAGGAACTGTGCGGCAAGCTACGCGAAGGGAATCTATCTCGTTAATGTTGATTCAGATGATACCATGTTTCCAAACGTATTAGAAGAATGGATTTATTTGATGCAAATCCATAAAACCAAATTTGGAATTTTTACTAACGTGGAAGAAAAGCAAGCATTGGTTTTACGGCCTGAAGAAACATTACGAAGGCATTTTTTTGAAAAGCCAATTCTGTCGTTCGGTCCGGTAGCCACAATTGTGGAAAGGATGTATTTCTTTGAACAAAAAGGATTTCCACATAAATACGGCCCGGCTAACGATATGTATCAAAATCTGAAACTTGCTTCTCATACCAATACATTACTTTTAAATTTTCCGTTAGTGAACTATCGGGTTCATGAAGGCCAGGAATTAAATAACCCTTATGGGTATTTATTCAATAATTACAATTATCTAAAAGATGCTTTGGATGAAATTGATTTACCATTAACCGTAAATCAGGTAAAGTTTTTGTCTGACAAAAATAAAAGAAGGTTTCTTATGAATGCTCTTCAGTATTTATTTAAAACCGGCGATATAAAAAAAACTATCAGGGCATTTCAATTTACCGGCTTTTCAGTTAAAGATTTTACCAAAGCCCTAATTCATTAGAACTTGTCTATTTCACTTTGCATCCCCGCTTATAATGCTTCTTCATTTTTGCCAGAATTATTTGAATCGATAAAAAAACAAAAGATACCATTTGATGAAGTGATTCTATATGATGATGGAAGTACTGATAACACTGCAGACCTGGCACGTAAATTTGAAGCAGTAGTTGTTAAAGACAACCGAAATAGTGGTTGTTCTCACGCAAAAAATGAGATGGCCAAAATCGCAAAGAGCGAGTGGTTATTTTTTCTGGATGCTGATGATATATTGCTTTCAAATTTTACTGAAAGAGCATTTAAATGGATAACAAAATTTAACGCACCGGACATCATACTAATGAAGTATGATTATATCGATGCTGTTTCAAATAGGTTATTATACACTCCTGAATATGACCGGTACTCGCTTTTAAAAGATCCGGTTCAATTCATGATCAACAACAAAGTGGTCAATTCATGTATCATAAAAAAAGAAAAATTTATCGAAATTGATGGATTTGCTCTGGATAAAAACCTTTTGTACATTGAAGACAGAGCTTTTTCCATTAAAGCTTCTTTAGCAGGTTTCAGTTTTGACATGGATGACGTAAGTGCCTTTGTAATTCGTTGTTATTCAGAAAGTATGTCTACTAAAAATCCGGCAAATTGGTTAAAAGCAGCAATTAAACTTTGGGAGAATACATATAAAATAGTTGGGGATAAATATCGGAAAGAGCTATGCGGCCAACTTTTCTCAAACGCGTTGTGGGCAGCTAAATACAGTGAATGGGGTTTAGTGGTTGCTTCTCTTCAACTAGTTGGCAATATAGATGCAACGCAAACTCCACCTGGCGGTTTTTGGTTTCAAAAACTTTACCAGTTGCATCCTATTTATGCTTATAAAATTCGAAAGTACTTGTTATCATTTTTTAAATCCCTAACGAAGCAATAATTGCCACCGCCTGTTTCCATTATCATCCCCATATATAACAGTTCAGCTTTTTTACAAAAGGCATTAGAAAGCATTTTGCAACAAACCTATCCAAACCTGGAAATAATTGTGGTCGATGATGAATCTGCAGATGATAGTTATGAAATAGCGAAGGAATTTGTTTCGAAAGGGGTCAAAGTTGTAAGACAAAAAAATGCAGGAGCGGCAGTAGCGCGGAATACCGGATTATCAGTTTCGACAGGCGAGTATATCCAGTTTCTTGATGCGGATGATTTTTTATCCCCTGATAAAATTGAAAAACAGGTAGTAGCATTAAATGGACAGAAAAATAAAGTCGCCGTTTGCAATTATATCAATTTTGTAGCTGATAATGAATTAGCTAAAAATCTGAGTCCGGAAGATCAATCGCGTTTTATTTACAGTTCTGACCGTCCTGCTGAATTTTTAATTGATCTTTTCGGTGCAAAAGGTGAAAGCAATTTTATCCAAACGAATTGCTGGCTGGTCCCTCGTACTGTAATTAATAAATCTGGCAATTGGCGTAATTACCGGTGCCCTGATGACGATGGTGAATTCTTTACGCGCGTGTTACTTGCAAGTGAGGAAATCGTATATGTGCCTGGCGTTTTTAATTATTATCGCCGGGATGTAAGGGAGCATAAACTAAGTGCAAATGCGAATCAGAAATATATCCAAAACACATTGCTTACCATTGACTTGAAATATGAATATTTAAAAAAAATAACCAGTCCGGAAAAATTGCAAAAAGCATTTGCAAAGCAGTATCTTGATTTTGCTATTTACAATTATCCACTTCACAAAAAACTTTCTTTAATCGCATTGAAAAGGTTTAAGAAGATGAATGAAAAAGCTGAATTGCCCTTGCTTGGAGGAAGAATAACAGAGTTTATGAAAGTGCTATTTGGATGGAAGGCAACACAATTAGTAAGGTTTTATCTTAGATAATTGAACAAAAATATATTATTCCTTTCTACCCACAACCTAGCCACGAATCCACGCCTGGTAAAAGAAATAGAGCTGGCTTTACAAAATGATTATGTTGTAACGGTTATCTGTTTTGAATTTGACAACTGGAGCAAAAACTTAAATGAACAGATCAAAAGCCGGTTACTTTCGAAGATAATTTATCGTGGAATTCCCGGCAACAGAAAACCTTTTTTACCCTGGTTCTTCAGCTCATTGTTTTTTTCTCTTTCAAACATCTTATTGAATTTTTTTCCTAAAAATGTATTTTTGTTGTCTTTGAGAAGCAATAAAAGATCGTGGCTGTTGCTGCAGGAATTGAAAAAGGTCAATGAAAAATTTGATCTGGTTATTGCTCATAATCCAGGCAGTTTTTATCCTGCTCTTGCATTTGCTCAAAAAAATAAAATTCCTTTTGGAATAGACCTGGAAGATTATCATCCCGGGGAAACAAATGATAAAAAAGCGATACAACAATCCAAAAATCTAAATAAAGCGGTATTACCAAAGGCAAATTATATTACTGTCGCATCTCCATTAATTCTGGAATATTCAGAATCTGACCTTGAGAAAAGTTTAATAAATAAACACGTAATTTTTAATTATTTCCCATCTGCACAATTCATTATACCGCAGACTCAAAATTCGGAAAAGCTAAAGCTGGTGTGGTTTTCGCAAAATATATCGTATAACAGGGGATTGGAACAATTGATTCCTGCAATTAAGGAAAATGATAAAATTGAATTGCATCTTTTCGGCAATTGTGATGAATCATTCAGAAAGGAATGGCTTTCTGGTTTACCAGGTATAGAATTTCATGGTCCTTTGCCTCAAAGTGAGTTGCATGGACAATTATCCCGTTTTGACATTGGATTGGCGGTTGAACCGGCAAAAGATCTGAATAATGAATTGGCGGTTTCAAATAAAATACTGGCTTATTTTCAATCGGGGCTTTACATCCTGGCAAGTGATACACGCGCACAACAGCGGTTTATAAATGAACATCCGGAACATGGGATGATAACTTCTTTAGATTTTGAAAATCTGCATCAAAGTATTCAGAAATTGGTTGATCAAAAACAATTTTTAAGGGAATGTTCTGAAGAGAGGTTTAAAAATGCCAGAAGCTACAATTGGGAAAATGAATCAAAGAAGTTGTTGAAGATTTGGGAAGTAAGTATCTGATTCCCCGGTCGGGACGCTAAAGCGGCCTGAACGGTCAAAAGTCTTCTGAAAACGGTACAGACCGCTTTAGCGTTCCGTCCCTGCTTCAAACGGTCGGGACGCTAAAGCCGCCTGAACGATAAAAAGTCTTATAGGAAATGGTACAGACCGCTTTAGCGTGCCGTCCCTGCCTCAAACGGTACAGACCGCTTTAGCGTGCCGTCCCTGCCTCAAACGGTCGGGACGCTAAAGCGGCCTGAACGATCAAAGGGAAACGGTACAGACCGCTTCAGCGTGCCGTCCCGAAAGAACTGACCATTAAAAATTGAAAAAGATTCTTATCATATATCCTCATTTCCCGCCCTCGAATCTTGCAGGAGTTCATAGACCGAGGTTATTCGCTCAACACCTTCCTTCTTTTGGATGGGAACCGGTGATTCTTACCGTGCATGAAAATTATTATGAGGAAACATTAGACTGGAACCTGCATAAACTATTACCTCCTGAACTAAGAATCGAAAAAGTAAAGGCATTTAAAATTACAAAACCAAGATTAATCGGCGATATTGGATTACGCGCCTTTTTTCAACTATATAAAAGAGCAAAGCAATTAATCAAAACTGAGAAATTTGATTTTGTTTATATTCCCATTCCTTCTTTTTATTGTGCTTTGATTGGAAGAATGCTAAATAGAAGTACCGGAATAAAATACGGGATTGATTACATAGATCCCTGGGTGCATGATTTTCCCGGTAGCAATAAAATCTTTTCACGGCATTGGCTCAGTAAACAATTCGCAAAATTTTTAGAACCGGTTGCCGTAAAAAAAGCATCATTGATAACAGGTGTTGCTGAAGGCTATTACCAATCTGTTTTGGAACGCAACCCACATCTAAAGGAAAAGGCAGTTTATGGCGCCATGCCTTACGGAGGAGAGCAGAAAGATCATGAGCTTTTGAAGCAACTGAATTTGAAGCCTTACCTTTTTAATAAAAAAGATGGAAAAATACAAATGGTGTATGCAGGTGCCATGCTTCCCAAAGCACATGCACCACTGGAAGCGATTTTTAAATCTATTGCAGTAAACAAACAAATATCCTCAATTCTTATTTTGCATTTTATTGGAACAGGTAAAACGCCTAATGACCCGGGAGGATTTAATATAAAACCACTGGCAGAAAAATACGGATTGTGGCAAACGGTTGTTTATGAATATCCGAAAAGAATACCTTACCTGGACGTGTTGGTTCATCTGCAAATTGCAGATGGCATTTTTATTTTGGGAAGTACCGAACCACATTATACTCCCTCCAAATCGTACCAGGGAGTGCTTTCAGGAAAACCTATCCTGGCTGTGCTCCATAAAGAAAGCACGGCTGTACAAGTTATCAAAGATTCCGGAGCTGGAAAAGTATTGCAATTTGATGGCGAAAATGACGTTGATTTGCTGGAAACTTCCTTCAGTAACTTTTTTCTGGACTACATTAACTGGATAAAAAATTACAAATCGAACGAGATAAAGAAAGAGATATTTGATAGCTATTCATCAAAAAATGTTACTAAAAAATTGGTCACTCTTTTAACTCGAATACAAATATAGAATGAGCAAACGAATTGGTTCGTTGAAATTGCATATAAATAAATTGGGGTTGTTTCAAACAATGAACTATTTATGGCAAAGACTTTTTAAAGGAAAAGGAGAATTAATTCATATTAAAATTCCAGGCTTATGTAATCCTTTATACTTAAGAAATAAGTATTATGACACGAATATCTTCTTTCAAATATTTATAAAAGAAGAAGTCGATTTTGATTTGCGAGATAAACCAAATATAATCATTGATTGCGGTGCTAATATTGGCTTATCAACCCTCTACTTTAAAAAGAAATATCCGCTTTGCAAGATTTATTCAATAGAGCCAGAAGTATCAAATTTTAAAATGTTGCAGTTGAACATAAGGAATTATAAAAATATTTTCGCAATTAATGCAGCAGTTTGGTATAATATCAACGAACTTGATATAGTGGATCCAGGGGAAGGGCATGCTTCATTTATTACAAGTGATAAGGCCGATGGTATGAACATTATCGGAAGCATTTCTACAATAACAATTCCCGATTTAATAAAAAATAATGCATGCGACATTGTAGATCTGATTAAGATAGATATAGAGGGCAGCGAGCTTGATATATTCGCGAATAATCCGGAGTTGTGGATTAATAAAGTACGATGCCTGGCAGTAGAAATTCACAACAGACTAAGACCAGGGTCTGGAGAAATAATAGGGAAAGTAATGGAAAAAAACTTTGTAAAGAGTATGAAAGGGGAGTACTGTGTATTTACTCATTTGGACAAATAACATAAAATGATGCTTGGCTTTGTTGTTCCTTTTAAATCCAAATTAAAATCGCAAAATTGGGAAAAAGATATACATCTTCTCAACCACACACTCCATTCCTTAAACAATCAGGTAATCCGGGATTTCAGAATATATGTTGTCTTTACCGATTCTCCTGCTTTAGATTATATAGATAAGAACATTTTTTTTCTTAAATATCCATATCCATTTCTTAAGGTAACTGAAATTGATGATTATGAAAATTTTCTTTGTAAACATTATTCTGATAAAATAGGCGAGTTCATGTTTGACCAGGGAAAAAAAATCTTGTGGGGATGTCAACAGGCCGCAAATGACGGATGTAATTTTGTTATGTCCGTTGATGCTGACGATCTTGTAAGTAACAAAATTGCCGGCTTTGTCTCCGAGAATTTGCATGAACAATATGGATGGTTTGTAAATCGTGGTTATATCATGAAGGAAAAAAGTTCAATTTTAATTAAAGTAAAAAATAATATGAATTATCTGAATGGTTCCACCCATATTATTAATATAAACATATTACCAAAGGTTAACTTTGAGAGCAAGCGGCTTGAAGATTTTACTTTTTTTTCTTCTCATGGATATTTGAGGGACAGAATTAAGAATGCATTTGATGAGACAATTAAGCCACTTCCCTTTTATGCAATAATCTATTTGATCCATAACTCAAATTGGTCTAATTACAAGAAGACACTTCAAAAGCAATTGATTAAAACTTTTTTTAAATACTTATTGCGTGGTAAGTGGCTTACCAACTCTATAAAAAAAGAATTTGGTATTACCGGATAATAGACAGACTTGAAGAAGCTTGCCATTATAACTACTCATCCAATCCAGTATAATGCGCCATTGTTTGCCCTTTTGGCAAAAAGTGAGATGATTGATCTCAAAGTTTTTTATACCTGGGGTGAAGGGGTTTTGAAAAATAAATTCGATCCGGGTTTTGGTAAAATAGTCGAATGGGATATTCCGCTTTTAAACGGATATGATTTTTGTTTTGTAGATAATATTTCTTCTGATCCTGGTTCCCATCATTTCTTGGGCATAGATAACCCAGGCTTAATCAAAGAAATCAGTGAATGGCAGGCAGAGGCCATATTAGTATATGGGTGGAGCTTTAAGAGCCATTTAAAATGTTTGAGATATTTTCATAAAAAAATCCCCGTTTATTTTAGAGGTGATTCAACTTTACCTGGGCATAAAAGAAGCTTAAAAGCATTTCCCAGAAGACTTATTCTTAAATGGGTGTATAGTCATCTAGATATTGCTTTTTATGTAGGAACAGAAAATAAGAAGTATTTTTTAAAATATGGATTACAAAATGATCAATTAATTTTTGCACCTCACGCAGTAGATAATGAAAGGTTTTTTGACAGGGACGGCAGGTATGAACAAGAGGCAATGCAGTGGAGGAAACAATTGCGAATTCTTCCGCAGGAATTGGTAATCGTGTATGCAGGAAAACTGGAACCGGTAAAAAATCTGCATTGGCTTATTAATACAATCAAACGAACAAAAGATTTAGCGATAAAGTTAATCCTCGTGGGCAATGGCCCGCTTGAAAAAAACCTGAAAGAGCAGGTATTGGACGACGACCGGTTTTTTTTTATCGATTTCCAAAATCAGCAAATGATGCCGGTGATTTATAGACTAGGCCAGGTTTTTATATTATCTTCACTAACTGAAACCTGGGGCCTTTCTATTAATGAAGCAATGGCATGCGGACGTGCAATATTAGCAAGTGACACCTGTGGATGTGCATCAGATCTGGTAAAAAACAACGTGAATGGATATGTGTTCCGCTCAAACGTTGCAGAGGATTTGATCGATAAAATCCGGCTTTTGACAAAAGAGAATGCTTTAGTCAAACGAATGGGTGACGAATCACAGCGCCTGATTACAAACTGGAGTTTTGAAAACACTTCTAAGGCAATTGAAAATGAAATTAGATCACTTGATAAAATTAATAATTGAAGACACTATTTCCCACAACATATAATTGGGGCTCATTTATTCTTGCCGTATTCTTCGTCAGGTTAATTTTTCTTGATTGGAGTATTTTATCTTATGTGGCCATACTCATTTCTATCTACCAGATTAGTTTGCTATTCATTAGTATCGGTCATATAATACCCACCCGCCATCTGCTGGGTAGTTTTATGTGTATGCAATTTTTTATAGGGCCCACGTTCGCTTACAATGGATTAGATAAGTATCAGTATTTTAAATACCAAATGCGCATACCGGAAGGTGATTATTTTGCTTATGTGATGCCTGCAGTTATATTTTTTATCATTGGCCTTCATATCAATTCCGGCAAATATCAAGGGGAAATAATTGACCGGAAAGGAATAGAAAAGTACGTTGACCGAAATCCGATGGTTCCGTATTATTTCATTGTACTCGGCTTTCTGGCTAGTGTGATCTCTGGTTTTTTTGCTTCTGAACTGGCGTTCGTATTTTACTTATTGGGGAGTTTTAAGTTCATCGGTTTATTTTTACTGGTATTAGGTACTAAAAAAATTAAATTATGGGCTATGGTGCTCGTTATTGGTTCAATTATCTCTTCATCATTGAGCAGTGGGATGTTTCACGATCTTCTTACCTGGGTTGTTTATACGGCGGCTGTATTTGGTATTAAATATAAGTTTGATTTTAAAGTTAAGTTGATCGGCCTAAGCGTTTTTATTGTACTTGCCTTAACCATACAGGTATTAAAAGGCAGTTACAGATCGGACATCGGAAGAGAAGGTGAAGACGCCGGTATTTCAACCTTCAACAAAATATACGAAGAAAAAAATCAAGAGAATGCAGGAGTTTTCAGTTTTCAATCAATAGCAGATGCCAATACCAGGATTAACCAGGGTTTTATTATTACGAATATCATGACAACCGTTCCCGACCAGGTACCTTTTGCCAATGGTAGTGAAATGTATGAAATAGTTGAAGCAGCGGTAATGCCGCGTATATTGGCGCCCGATAAACTTAAAGCAGGAGACAGAGGCATTTTTAATAAATATTCAGGAATACCCATCACGGCTGGCACATCAATGGGGCTCAGTTCAGTAGGCGATGGATACGTAAATTGGGGAGCTTTTGGAGGAGTTATTTTTATGTTGGCTCTTGGATTAATATATAGTGAGGTATTAAATATTTTTTATAGACAGTCTCTTATCTATCCAATCCTGATTTTATTTGTGCCACTTGTTTTTTATTACCCCATTCGTCCGGATTGTGAACTTCAAACTATTTTAGGGCATCTGGTCAAATCGTGTATTTTAATTTTTGTTATGATGCAGGTTTGGGGTGTTTCCTTTAGAGTGCCAAAATCCAGGCTGGTAAAGGCATGAATTTTTTCATAAAAAAGATGCGAGGGTTTCTTTATAACCGTTTAATGCACCATAGGACCGGAAATTACCTGTTTACAAAATACAGAAACCTTTTATTCCCCGGTTCAAAAGCTTACTGGGAAAGGCGTTATAATAGAAATGGAAATTCCGGGATCGGCTCTTATGGAGAAAATGCCTTGTACAAAGCGAATGTTGTTAACCATTTTGTTGAGAATAATAAAATTAAAAACGTTATTGAATTCGGATGTGGTGATGGTAATCAATTGAAACAATTTCATTTCCCGAAATATATTGGTTTTGATGTTTCGCCTACAGCGGTCAAACTTTGTAAGGAAATTTTTAAAAAGGATCATTCAAAGCAGTTTTTTCTTTTAACTGAAAAAAACGTTCATCAAACGATTGCAGAATTTAATGCAGAACTATCGTTATCGCTGGATGTAATTTACCATTTGATTGAGGATGAGATTTACGAAAAATATATGCAGTGTTTGTTTTCTGCTTCCTCTCAATACGTCATCATTTATGCATGGGATGTAGAAGAGAAAAAAAACTACCATGTAAGGCATCGGAAATTTACAAAGTGGATTGAAAGCAATGTAACTGATTTTCAACTGATTGAAAGAGTCAGTGAAAATTCTTTTTGCGACTTTTTTATTTATAGCAGGAATACTTGTCAGAACTTTCAATAAACAAACACCGCGAATTGATAATCCGCCTTCGGAAAAAGAAATTAAAGACTTTAATCGAAGCTGCTACACGTCCTTTTTGAAAAGTATTAAAACAAAAGTGAACAGTAAACAAACAAATAATGACAATTCGTATTTTCAATTCCTTTTTCACAAATTCTGGAATTCGTGCAATTGCTGTCTTAAATTCCTGTAACCCGTGCCCGTAAAAAAAATCTTCATAAGCATTCCCTGGTTTCTTCCGGCTTTTCGCGCCGGGGGGCCGATACAATCTGTGGCCAACCTGGTAAAAGAATTCAGGGAAGGAGTGGAATATTTTATTTTCTGCGGCGATACCGACCTGAATGGAAGCGCCCTGGAAAATGTAGAAGTTGACAAATGGATTCTATTCAATGAATCCACAAAAGTGTGGTATTGCAGCCCTGAAAAAATCAGTGACAGCCTGGTAAAGCAGGTGGAACTGCTAAAACCAGATTTACTTTTTATCATTGGAATGTATTCGTGGCATTTTAATATCGTTCCACTGATGTTTTGCAAGGGAACAACAAAAATTCTTTCTACAAGGGGTATGTTGCATCCCGGCGCATTAACACAAAAAAAGTGGAAGAAGAAGATTTACCTGCAGCTTTTTAAGCTATTGGAATACCATTATAAAGTAGCTTTTCATGCTACAGATGCAGAGGAAGCGAATTACATATCTCATTATTTTGGAGAGCCGGTTAAGGTTCATATTGCTGGAAATTTTCCCAATCGGACAGGAATATTGCCTTTGCAAACAAAAGAACCCGGACTTTTAAAATTAACAACCATTGCCATCATCAGCCGGATGAAAAATATATTGCTGGTTTTGGAGGCTTTGGAAAAAGTAGCCGCAACTATTCAATACGATATTTACGGACCGGTAAAAGATGAAGAGTACTGGAATGACTGTAAAGAAAAAATAAAGGACTTGCCAAAAAATATCACGGTTCATTATCACAAAGAAGTGCTTCCGGAGGATATAAAAAGTGTGTTGTCTGAAGCGCATGTATTTATTTCGCCCAGCAAAAGTGAGAATTTTGGACATGCCATTTACGAAGCTTTATCTGCCGGAAGGCCGGTAATTACCAGCCATTTTACTCCCTGGAATCATTTGAAGGAAGCGCATGCAGGGATCAATGTTTCGATAGATTATACGATAGATCTAACTGAGGCGATTGAGTTTTTTGCAGCAATGGATGAGTTGGAATTAGGAAAATGGAGTAGAGGTGCGTTTGAGTACGCTGAAAAAGCCGTTGAGATGGAAAAGGTGAGGGGAGAGTATGAGAGGATGTTTTTGGGCGAGTAGGAGGGATTTTATACGTCATTGCGAGAAAACGGAATGAATGTTTATTGTTTAAATGGATGATCAACGTTTTTGTGGCAATCTTCCTTTTAATGGGGAGATTGCTTCGTGCCTCGCAATGACGATCGTGCTGCGCAATGACGAAACACGTTTATACGTCATTGCGAGAAAACGGTCTGAATGTTTATTGTTTAAATGGATGATCAACGTTTTCGTGGCAATGTTCCTTTTAATGAGGAGATTGCTTCGTGCCTCGCAATGACGTGCGCGACACTGAGATTGCTTCGTTCCTCGCAATGACGAAAGACAACCAGCCTCGCAATGACGAAAAGTTCCCTGCAATGACCAAAATACACACTAAGCCGTCATTGCGAGAAAACGGAATTGATAATTATTGGTTAGATGAATGATCAATGTTTTCGTGGCAATCTTCCATTTAATGAGGAGATTGCTTCGTGCCTCGCAATGACGTAAAATTAAAGGACGTCATTGCGAGAAAACGGTCTGAATGTTTATTGTTTAAATGAATGATCAACGTTTTCGTGGCAATCTTCCTTTTAATGAGGAGATTGCTTCGTGCCTCGCAATGACGAGAATACTGAGATTGCTTCGTGCCTTGCAATGACGAACGCGGCTATGAGATTACTTCGTTTCTTCATCATCGAACTTACTTCAAATCTTAATTTATGACTGTAAAACACGGTGGTTTTGTTTATATCGTTACAAATAAGCAGAACACAGTTCTATATACTGGTGTTACATCCGCGTTAAGGGCACGGATTAACGAGCATAAAACAAAGTTTTACCCAAAAAGCTTCACTGCAAAATACAATTGTGACAAAATTGTTTGGTATGAATCTCTTTCTTATATAGAGGAAGCAATTGAGCGGGAAAAACAAATAAAAGCAGGAAACAGAAAAAATAAAGAAGCCTTAATTAATGCTTTAAATCCGGCCTGGAAAGACTTATGGGAAGAGATTCAGGATTTATGAGATTAATGACAAAACATGGTGAGATTGCTTTGTGCCTCGCAATGACGTAACACAACCAGCCTCGCAATGACGAAAAGTGCTTCCCAGCAACGAAATACACACTGAGTACATTGCGAGAAAACGGAATTAATAATTATTGGTTAAATGAATGATCAATGTTTTCGTGGCAATCTTCCTTTCGAAGAGGAGATTGCTTCGTGCCTCGCAATGACGAACGCGACACTGCGATTGCTTCGTGCCTCGCAATGACGTAAACAACCAGCCTCGCAATGACGAAAAGTTCCCTGCAATGACCAAAATACACACTGAGCCGTCATTGCGAGAAAACGGAATTAATGTTTATCGTTTAGATGAATGAACAACGTTTTCGTGGCAATCTTCCTTTCGAAGAGGAGATTGCTTCGTGCCTCGCAATGACGTAACACAACCAGCCTCACAATGACGAAAAGTGCTTCCCAGCAACGAAATACACACTGAGTACGTCATTGTGAGAAAACGGAATTAATGTTTATCGTTTAGATGAATGATCAACGTTTTCGTGGCAATCTTCCATTTAATGAGGAGATTGCTTCGTGCCTCGCAATGACGAACGCGACACTGAGATTGCTTCGTGCCTCGCAATGACGAACGCGACACTGAGATTGCTTCGTGCCTCGCAATGACGAGATTGCTTCATGCCTCCCAATGACGGAAATTATGAATGGCAACCGATTAAATAACCCTATCCTCATCTACCTCCTGAAATTCGCAGGCATCTTCTGCCTTCTCTATTTCGGGACGCTGGCCATGATTGGACTTGCTGCCCCCGGAGGATATTACAGTCCCTTTGTAGCAAAATACCTGGATTATGTAAGCTGGATAAAAATGTCGCTGATTCATGCCACGGAATTTATTTTATCACTTTTTCATATTCCTACCCAAACAGAACCCGGTTTTCTAATCAGGTTTGTGCACGGCAGGGGAGTGATCATTGCCATGGATTGCGTGGGATATGGTGTTTATAGTTTTTGGATTGCCTTTGTCGTTGCCAATAAAGGGAAATTTACAAAAAAAATGATTTGGATTGTAGGTGGCTTGATTGGGCTTTGGTTTATCAATGTCATCCGGATTACTTTATTCCTCACATCAATAAATAAAGGGTGGCCAATGCCACTCGGAATTGATCATCATACCTGGTTCAATATTTTTGCTTATCTCCTGATATTTATTATGATCTGGCTTTACGACCGGTCATTTAGAACAATAAAGCAAAACCAGTTGCAGCAAACCGACAAATAATGAGGATTTGTATTTTGCTCTGAGTGAATCTTTGCGCTTTTTGTGGCTTCGTGGGTACAATGTTTTCTTTACACAAAGAGCCGAAGCACATGAAGGTTTTTTATTTATCAATCATAGTGGGCTCCGCAGCTTGATGATAAAAACCAATTGACAGTAAAGCAATAAACACCACCAATTTCTGTTTTCTTATTTTTGAAAAATAATGGCGCTTGACTCATAAAATCGTG
This sequence comes from uncultured Chitinophagaceae bacterium, assembly GCA_963706825.1. Taxonomy (GTDB): domain Bacteria; phylum Bacteroidota; class Bacteroidia; order Chitinophagales; family Chitinophagaceae; genus Ginsengibacter. The sequence goes on from CAVPNT010000001.1 coordinate 105,590, forward strand.
AATCAGTAATAAAAATTTATGAATGGTAATTTTAGGAATTAATGCATACCATGCCGATTCATCAGCTGCCATCTTCGTTGATGGAAAACTGGTAGCTGCGATAGAAGAAGAGCGTTTCAGAAGGGTAAAACATTGGGCAGGATTCCCTGAACTGGCCATACGGTTTTGTTTAGCAGAAGCAGGTATTTCATTTGAAAATGTAAATTATTTCACTATAGGGCGAGATCCCAAAGCGAAGCTTTTTAAAAAGCTTCTTTACCTGGCAAAAAATCCAGCGGGAAGCGCAGATGCGGTAAAAACCCGGATGAATAACAGCCGCAAAGTGGGTTCACTGGAAAATGAACTTGCCCGTATTTCCGGTTTGCCGGCATCTCTTTTTAAAACAAAAATAAAGCAGGTAGAGCATCATCGCAGCCATATTGCTTCCGCGTTTTTTGCCTCACCGTTTGAGGAAGCTGCATGCATTTCCATTGATGGTTCGGGCGATTTTACAACGACTATGTTGGGAGTAGGAAAGGGAACAGAAATTACTATCCTCGAATCTATTGATTTCCCGTATTCACTCGGAATTTTCTATACTGCTTTTACACAATGGCTCGGATTTCCGCATTACGGCGATGAATATAAAGTAATGGGAATGGCGCCTTATGGAGAAGCAAAACATGTGGACAAATTAGAAAACGTTATTCAGCTGACTGAAGACGGTTTATTTCAATTGAATTTAAAATATTTCAGAAAGGGGACACAGGGAGTCATTTCTTATGGTATTGATCATGTCCCGGTTGTTCAACCGATGTATAACGATGCGATGGTAGCACTATTTGGAAAAGCGAGAAAAAAAGGTGAGCCGTTGACGCAATATCATAAAGATGTGGCCGCTTCTGTTCAAAAAATGACTGAACTTACTATATTTCACCTTATAAATCATCTTTATAAAAGAACAGGGCTTGAAAATCTCTGCCTCGCAGGTGGAGTAGCGCAAAACAGTGTAGCGAATGGCAAAATAAAAACCCATACTCCGTTTAAAAATATTTATATCCCTTCCGCGGGTCATGACGCGGGTATATCTCTCGGTGCTGCATTGTACACACAGCATCAGCTGTTGAAAGAAAAAAGAATGCCGGCGATATATTCGGCATATACCGGAAGCAGTTTTACAAATGAGGCGATAAAAGAATCTCTAAAGAGAAAAAATATTTGTTTTAGCCAATATGATGATCACGATATTTATGATAAAGTAACTGATTGCCTTATTGCCGGAGGGGTAGTTGGATGGTTTAACGGGCGATCAGAATTTGGGCCGCGTGCGCTGGGAGCAAGATCTATTTTAATGGATCCGCGTAGAAGGGATGCCAAAGAAATTTTGAATTTAAAAATAAAAAGAAGGGAAAGTTTCCGGCCTTTTGCTCCTTCAATTTTGAAAGAATATGTGACTGAATATTTTGAAATGGAGGATGAAGTACCATTTATGGAAAAAGTATCTTTGATAAAAGAAAATAAAAGAAAAGAAATTCCCGCAGTAACCCATATAGACGGCACCGGCAGATTGCAGACAGTAGATAAAAACGTTTCACCCGCGTATTATCAATTGATTGAAACATTCAGGAAAAAAACCGGCGTTCCTGTTTTATTAAATACTTCTTTTAATGAAAATGAACCGATTGTAAATACTCCTGAAGATGCTTTAAATTGTTTTTTAAGAACGAATATGGATATGCTGGTAATGGAGAATATTCTGGTATGCCGGGGAGATTTGTCTAACCAATGTTAAATATTTCAAAAAAAATGCAAAATAAAAATAAACTCCTATCTTTATTTCGTTATTGAGGCCAAAGCACTGTTAATCTTCACCCCACACAATTTACTGAATGAAAGTTTCGATCATTACTGTTACGCTCAATTCTGAAAAATACCTTGAAGATTGCATTTATTCTGTGCAAAGGCAAAATCATAAAGACATTGAACATATTGTGATTGATGGAAAATCTTCCGATGGCACTTTAAGCATTATTTTAAAACACGCAGATCATATTTCATACTGGATTTCAGAAACCGATCGTGGAATGTACGACGCCATCAATAAAGGGCTGCAACTGGCTACAGGCGATATTGTGGGAATATTAAACAGCGATGATATGTTTGCCTCTGCAGATTCGGTAAGAACGATTGTAGATTGCTTTGAACATTCCACTACTGATTCTGTGTATGGCAACCTGGTTTACGTAGAAGCCGGCAATCCGGAAAGAATCACGAGATATTGGAAGGGGAATACTTATAAACGCAACCGTTTCCGTTATGGCTGGATGCCTGCTCATCCTACTTTTTACATCAGGAGAAACCTGATAGAGCAATATGGATTATATGAAAATCATTATTACACCGCCGCTGACTATGAATTTATGGCACGGTATCTTTTTCACTTTAAAGTAAGCGCACAATATGTTGACAGCATGCTGGTAAAAATGAGAACCGGCGGTATCAGCAATGGAAATCTTAAAAGCAGGTTGCGTGCAAACCGCCGTGACTATTTAGCCATGAAAAAAAATAAGATTCCTTTTTCCTTTTTCGTTTCTATACTGAAACCTCTTATCAAGCTTCCTCAGTTCAACAGTCATTATGCAAAGCAGTATGAAATGGATACCAGGGAAGAACCTTTTTTCAATTCTTCAGTTACCTATCTTTCCGCTGACAGATAAATTGTTAGATTTGTCAGATGAGATTTTTCCAGCAAAAAAAAAATATTCCTCTTTACAGCGGCTTTTCATGGCTCGCGCAGGATATTCATTCTCATATTCTGCCGGGAATTGACGACGGGTCGCCTGATATAGAAACTTCTCTTCAGCTTTTACAATCTCTTTCGGACGCCGGTATTACCAAATTTATCTGCACACCGCATGTAATCGGGGACCTCTATCGCAATACGCCCGAAACCATTAATTCCGCGTTAGCAAAGCTGAAAAAGGCTGTTTTACAAAATGGAATGACGATGGAAATCAGTGCAGCCGCCGAGTATATGCTGGATGATCATTTTATGGAATTGCTTCGCAAAAAGGAACCGCTGATGAAGCTAACCAAAAACTATATTCTCACCGAGCTGTCTTATTCTACTGCTCCGACCAAACTGGAAGAAATTTCTTTTGAAATTAATATCCATAATTACCACCCCTTAATGGCGCATCCCGAAAGATATCCCTACTATCACCGGAATTATGATGCTTATTACCGGATGAAAGAACTGGGGTTTTTACTCCAGGTAAACCTGCTTTCACTCACCGGATATTATGGCAAAACAGTAGCCAAAGCCGCAAAGTTTATTTTGGAAAATAAACTGGCTGATTTTACCGGAACGGATCTGCACCATTTCAACCACCTCAAGGTTTTAACGGATACCAAATCCATTGCTTTGTTCGAAAAATATCTTGGCGATAGGATTTATAATCAGTTTGATGTTGAAGGTTGAAAGTTGAAGGTTCAAGGTTCAAGGTTGAAGGTTCAAGGTTGAAAGTTTTAAGGCTGTCCTTTTCCGCCTCCGGAGCCATACACATTTCCTGTAGCAAAGCTTCCATCGTTTGCGGCAAGCTGAACATAAATGGATGCCAGTTCTGCCGGTTGGCCGGGCCTGCCAAGAGCCGTGTCGCTTCCAAACTTTACTAATTTTTCCTGGGTCGCTCCTCCACTTACCTGCAATGGTGTCCAGATTGGGCCCGGGGCAACTCCATTTACACGAATACCTTTTGGTCCCAGTTGCTTGGCAAGAGATTTTACATAATTCATCGTTGCCGCTTTTGTTTGTGCATAATCATACAGATCAGCCGATGGATCGTAAGCCTGTTCAGACGTAGTTCCAATGATTACCGATCCCGGTTGCAAATGAGGCAACGCCGCTTTGATGATCCAGAATGGCGCGTAAATATTGGTTTTCATTGTCCAGTCAAACTGTTCGGTCGAAATGTCGAGAATAGAGGCGTTGCTTTGCTGACGGCCTGCATTGTTTACTAAAATATCAAGTCCGCCAAGGCCATTAACAGCATCCCCGACCAGTTTTTTACAAAATGCCTCTTCACGGATATCACCCGGAATAGCAATTGCTTTTCTTCCTTCCGCTTTGATCAGGTCAATTACTTCTCTCGCATCCGGTTCTTCGGCCGGAAGATAATTTATTGCTACATCTGCGCCTTCACGTGCATAAGCAATGGCGGCAGCGCGCCCCATCCCTGAATCTCCCCCGGTTATTAATGCTTTTCTGCCCGTCAGTCGTCCCGAGCCTTTATAACTTTTTTCACCATGATCCGGACGCGGATCCATTTTGCCGGCTAAGCCCGGCCAGGGCTGCGACTGGCTTTTAAACGGCGGTTTTGGGTATTTGGTGGTTGGATCTTCCAGCTTTTGGGGTGCAGAAGATTGGGCGAAATCTCTTTTCGGAGAACCGAAAGTTGGCGCAATTGCCATGGTTGCAAGGCTTGCCCCTAATCCGCCAATCACTTTTCTTCTACTGATTTTATTGGTTTCGTTCATAAAAAATGAATGCTCCTTACATTTGATTTGTGTAAAATATAGATTCGTGGAACGTCAACAAATGATATGCCTTTTAGCAAAAGAACAAATGCCTGATTATTTGGTGTGAATCGTCTTCAATTGTTTCAGATTGCTGTATTTTCTCTACAAAATAACCGGAAAAAGCAGCAGGCAAAAGGCTAAGGGCTGAGGCGGTAGCGGATTCAACCTTTTATATGAAGAAAAAGATAACTTATCTTCAGATTGGATGTAATTATCTTCAGATTGGATGTAATTTTAAAATAAAAATTATGGAAAAGAGAACCTTCAAAAATGTAGATGAATATATTTCTGATTTTCCTGAAGAGGTAAAGAAACTTTTACAACAAATGCGCGATGCAATAATAAAAGCGGCTCCGGGAGCCGAAGAAGTAATCAGTTATCAAATGCCGGCATATAAATATTCCGGAATACTGGTATATTTTGGCGCTTTCAAAAATCATATCGGCTTTTATCCCACAGCCTCCGGAATAGAAGCATTTGAAAATGAACTTTCTACTTATAAAAGCTCTAAGGGAGCAGTACAATTTCCACTGGATAAACCTCTTCCTTTATCCTTGATTGCACGAATCGTTCAATACCGGCTGAAGCAAAACAGGGAGAAGGGAAAAAGCCGAAAGCAAAAAGCTTAATGCGAAAAGCTTAATGCGAAAAGCGGAAGGCAAAAGGACGGAAGTGTCATTTAAATACAAATACAAATTCACGGTATTTCTTGGTTTGCTGTAAACAGTCAGAAAGCTTAATGCGAAAAGCGCAAGGCAAAAGGAGGGAAGTGTCATTTAACTACAAATTACAAATCGACGGTATTTCTTGGTTTGCTGTAAACAGGGGCAAAAAGCTTAATGCAAAAAGCGCAAGGCAAAAGGAGAAAAGTCTCACTTAAATAAAAATTACAAATTGGCTGTATTTCTTCGTTTACTGTAAAAATCGCCCTGGTTTGCTTTCGTTATTCAATCAACAGCCTTTATGTCTTTTTCTATTCACAATGCAAGCCATTCAACAATAAAACAATTTAACAATAAAAGACCTCCTTACCCATTTACCTGCCTGTCCTTCTTCTTCTTTTTTCGTTTGTAAAAAACTGAGTAAATGTGTCGAAATCTTTCCTGTATGAAAGCTGGATACCGGTGCGGTTTCGCCTGGTAACGCCTACAAGGTCGCCAATATCTGCATCGCTCCTGTTGAAGCCAACAACACGCAAGCGGCCATCAGGAGTTATTAAATACTCAAAGGAAACGTCCGGTGTGAATAAGAAATTCGAATTGGAAGTGGTAATCGTCTGTCCCAGCCGGTAGTCTACATTTCCCGCTACTGTCAGCAGCAGTTTATTATTTAAAAAAGCAGTTTTTACTCCAAAATTTCCTACGTTCTGAAGTTCCTTTTGTGTAGCCCCCTTTTCAAAATTAAAATCAGCGGTATTGATGGTTGTGATAAGGTTTATCGAGTTTGTATTCAGTACTCTTTGCAACCATGCATTGAGCGAAGTGGATAAAGTAGATGACAATAACTGCCCCACACTTCTTGTTACAAAATTGCCTGTATTATTTCCGGTCAGTAATCCCTGGTCGGTATTCATAAACTGATTGAACAGTAACAAGGATGCCACCTGGTTCATCAGGGCCGTTTTATCTTCCTGGTATCTTGTCTTTAAAAATTCATTCGCAATCGGGTCGGATTTTAAAGGATTGTCAAATGGAAACTGAAATTCAAATTCCGGCTGCGGATTTTTCAAAGTGCCTCTCAATTTAAAAATAATATCCACGTCGCCGTTGATATTTCTGTATCCGGAAGTAGTGGGAATGTTGTTCAGATTTACATTTTGTGCTTTGTAAATGGCGTCAATGTTCATGTTCGCCAAATAAGGGTCTCCCGACCATTCAATGTACCCCTGTTGCAAAGTAAAAGGAGTTTTTAAAAAAGTTTGAAAATTAAATGTGTATTGTCCCTGTTCGATATCATATCTGCCACGTATCGTCAGGGGATCTTTTGTGCCGGCACTGATATTTAATTTTCCACTTCCCTGCGCTTTTATTACGTCGCCTGTTGTTTCATCGAGTATCACATCAATTTTTGCCAGGGGATTTGCAGTGAGTTCCATATTCACTTTGATATTCGAATTTTCCCTGGTACGAAGATCCGCTTTCATCTCACGTCCAAATTTTATAAACTCGATATAATCCAGTGAACCGGTTTCAGCGGTTTCTCCGGTGGGTAAATAAATATGGCTGCTGTCGGTAGGTTCTGCAGAAATATTCATGGTCATATCATTTACAAAACCATTCAGCGATAATTCTGCACGTCCCACCACACGCCCATAAAACTCTTTGTTGTCGCGGGCAGTCGTGTTTAGTAAAGTAAATTTTGGTACATTGTTTCCAATGGCATCTGTTTTTAAATGAAGCTCATTAAAGAAAAAATTATCAAAAAAACTGTGATAAATTTTACCCGTCAAAGTGGCTGTATGCTTTAGTGTATCTATTATTTTGATACTGCCAAAATCAATTTCATCGGGATTAAAAGTGATAATGGAACTATCCGCAAGCGTGTACCGGCATTTGGTATAATCCACTGTCATACTGGTTTTATCCAGCCTTATGCTGCCTGTTAATTTTGGTGAAGACGCCTTTCCTGAAATATTCAATTTACCTGTCGCCTTTCCATAGATTCCGCTGAAAATATTATCAAGATAATTTTCAAGAATATGTATTCCTGAGTTATTAAAAACCACCGAACCGCTCAATTGGTTGGTGCTGCTGTCTTTCAGCCGGTAATCCAGGGCGGCGGTAAAGTTATAAAGATTATTATTTGATATTACATTCAGATTTAAGTTGCCCGGTGAAGACAGGTATTCTCCGGTAGCTGTGATCACTCCTACAGAATCATTTTCGAATTTGAAGCGCTCGGTTTTTGTATCAAACTCTACTGCTAATTTTCGAAAAGGATCATTAATCCGCAGGTTGCCGTTCAGTAATCCTCCAATCTTTGGAGTTTTTAAAAACATAGGCGCTACATCTTCAATGACCAGGTTTTGAATGGCAACAAGAACATCATTGCTGTTGCCCGTTTCTGACGGTTGTGTGGAAATATAAACCTCCTGTCCGTTTTGAGAAAAGCGGATATTATTTGCCATCAGCATTTTATCATCCAGTTCCAAAACGCCATCTTTGGCAATATGCCATTGTTTCTGGTTAATGATAAATGTTGAAGGATTAAAGGTGAGTTTAAATCCGTTTTTCCTGGTTTCGACCCGGGCAGAAATATCCGCGTTACTTACCGTTTTATTTCCCGTTGCCTGTATCAGGATGTCGGAAATATCATTGGCAGCCACAATACTCAGTTTTGTGTCGGGCGAATGCAGGCTGTCGTTGATAACCACATCATCAATATCCCCTTTCAATACCAGCGTATCTTTGTTTCCGGTGGCGTTGAAGTCAATATTATTGAAGCTGATATTGCTGTAATTGAACTTTGGAATGCTCGCTCGCAGGTTCAGGATATTCGCTGCAATATTGATTTTGCCGCTGATTACCGTATTATCGAAACCCGTAATTCTTGTATCAAACAGATTGATATAGTCGCTGATGTGGCGCGTGTTTACTATAAAAGAAAAATCCTGATTTTCAAGATTTTTTTTTGGCTTATTGATGTATGCCGGATAATATTTATTGAGGAATAACTGAAAGGCATCCGGAAGTTCTAAAATTCTGAATTGCCCGTTGATACTCGCATACAGCTCATTTGTTTCTATCGATAATATTTTGCTTCCATCGGTTAAAGTGGAGGTGATGTTTAAAGAATCAAAGGATAATTGTTTGCCATTGTCCGACAATACCGCATCATATAATTTGGCGGAGCCTAAAAAATTATCAATATTATTTCCGGTAAAATTTAATTGGAATTTTCCTGCCACAGCCACACTGTCATTTGTAAAACGTAGATTTTTTAAATGAAGTTTTGACACATTGGCTTCGAGATCAAACACCGGGTGTGACTTGCTAAAATTAACCGAACCGGTTAAGGTGTCAATTTTAATATGTGGATCGTTGATGCTTCCGGTTCCGGTAAAAAGCTTGTTGTTAAAATCACCGTGGGCAATGATATTGGTATATGTATATCCGTTGAATTCTATTTTGCTGATATTTCCGTCTATCCCCAGATTCAAATCATTTTCATTAAAACCTTTCCCGTTTACCCTGCCGTCAAAAACAATCACGCCAATTTGGCTGTTGTCGATAAACTTTCCTAATTGAAAATTGGCCGTTGAAATTTTTCCGTTATATACGGCTTTTCCTTTCTGCGGCACGGTCATTTGAAGGTCTGTTTGCAGCGTGCCAATGTCGGTGGTAAGAGTACCATACGTTACAAAATCGCGGATATAACCGGTATAGCTTCCTGAAAACCGGATGTTTCCAAAAGCGCTTAATTTCGGATTTGTAATTTGTTTGAGTGATGGTATGAGCCGTGCCAGTTCATTATAAGTTGTCCTTAATTCACGCGATCGGAAATCAATAAATGTTTTCTCAATATCCGGCAACCCACGCAGGCTAATGTCTCCGTCTAAATAATTTTGTTCACCTGCATTAATGACGATTTTTTGGCCGGTAATGTTATCCACTTTACCGTGAGCTTCGCCACTAACAGAAAAAACGGTATTCCAGGATCGTGTTTCAGGAGCAAAATATGCAAGGTCTTCACTACTTACTTGGCTATTTTTAAAACGTCCGTCTAAAGCGACCGTATGTACGAAATCCTGCATGTCCTCATTAAAATGATTGTAATGCATCGCAAAATAGTCCCGCAGCCGGCTTTTATTCGTAATAATGTCAAGATTTTTAAATTCCATGATTTTTGGCGTGAATTTAAAATCTGCATCTAACTTTTTTACTACGAAACCACCACGATCTTTTACAGAAAGTGACACAAGAGATCGCAACGTGTCGTTGACTAATGTGAAATTTTTAAAAGTTCCTTTTATCTCCGACAGGATAATATGCCTTTCATCAAATTCATTGATTGGCGCCCGATAAGTTCCCTCGCGTTCAATTGCAGCAAGCCCGTCATCCAGGGTAAGTTTATTTACAGAAAGCTGCCAGCCGTCTGTATTCCATTGTAGTCCTTCCGCTTCCGGATCAGCGATTTGGGTGGAAGAAGTCGTATCGACAGGCCTTTTGCCGGTATAATCATACATGGAAAAAGAAGGGTGGTCTAAAGTGATGGTGCTGATTTTGATCACCCGGTTTTTAGTATCAAATTCGTCCGCGTGAATATTCAGTTTGCTTACAGAGGCCAGCATATTTTCACCGCGCCATTCATCTTTTTGCCACAGGCGGATATTTTTTAAATTAATCACTTTCAGGTCGAGATTGATTGCGCTGGAAGACGTGTCTGGTTTCTCTTTTGGGGGACCGGAAAAATAATCTATTAAAAACTGGTAATTCCATACTGAATCGCTGCGGTGAAGATTGATAAGCGCATCATCGAGCCCGATATATTTCAACACAATATTATCTTTAAAAAAGAACCAGTCGGTGATATTCACTTTTGCAGCGCCTGCATACAAAAGAGTATCCTTTTTATGATCTAAAACCAGCAAACCCTGCATAGACATTTTATCAAAAAGTTCCAGGTCGATTTTTTTAATCGAAACAGTGGTATTCAGATTTTTGGAAAGACGGTTGGCTACTTTATGAATGATGAAAGTTTGAAAAAAAGAAGTTTGCAGCAAGATCCACAATGCCAGGATCAGCACCAGGATGCCCAACAGGACTTTGAGCGATATTTTTAAAACTTTTTTCAGTGCTAAAATTATTGTGGGCAAAAATAAAGAAAGCACATGGTAAGGCAAATTTCATGATTGCTGAATGCGTTGCTGAATTGTTAATAACTATTGGTAATTATCACTGTACTGTTTATCTATAGGCAAAGTTATTTTTGTAATCAGCTATTATCCGGTATCAGCAAACCAACAAATATTCAATAATCATGTTTTTTTATTTTATGATTTTTTCAAATAACCGGGGGATAAAAAATTTCATTCACCAAACCGGTATCTCTTCATAATATTATCTTCTATAGAAAAAGAATTACAGCAGTTTACCCCAAAGAAATATGATACAAATGATGGAAGTAGTATAGAAGAATCTGTAAACAGTTTGAGTGTAAAGTAAATGATGTTGCATTTTCTTAATTCACAATTCTCAATTCCTAATCTCCTGCTTTTTTTCCATCATCGTTTTCAGCGTGTTGATGCTCAGGTTTATTTCAAATCCAATAAGCACCACCATGGAGTTTAAAAAGATCATGATCATCACTACCATGATAGTGCCAATGGAGCCATAAAGTATGTTGTACCGGCCAAAATTATTTACAAAAGCAGTAAAACCAATGGTGACCAAAACACTTAAAAACGTTGCTACTACTGCCCCTGGTGACACCAGGTTCCATCGCCTTGTAGTGGATGGTGCATAGCGATAAATAAAAGCATACGAATAAAAAATCAATGCAAGAATGAAGATCCATCTTCCATAAAAAATCAAGGTTCTCAAATTAATATCCTGTATCCCCAGCCATTTTAAAATGTTCCACTGTAGCAATAATAAGATCAGGCACGAGAGCAGCAATCCAAAAAGCATCATAGTCAGTTTGATCGCTTCCCATCTGGTTTTCAATCCGCGCATTTTTTCAAAACCTACGTGATTTTTATTAAAGGATCGCATCAAACCCATAACCGCACCTGACGCAAAAAACAGCGATAATATAAAAGTAAAAGAGATCATTCCGATTTTTGAGCCGTCAATAAAACTGTCTACAAAGTCTATTAAACCGGTATTATATGTTTTTGAGGGAATGATGTCATGGATCAGTCCGTGCAACTGATATTTCATTCCTTTTTTGGAAACAAATGGAAGATTTGGAATTAAAGTAAAAAGAAATAAACAGGACGTAGGTACGGCCATAATAAAATTATAGGAAATCGCCGATGCTTTTTCTGTAAAATCAGGCATATTAAATCCCTTGAAAAAATATCGCAAAACTGAATATAAGTTGATTCCCTGGAAACCAGGAGGCGACCATTTCTTGCTTTTTCGTACCAGGTATTTTACCGGATAAACAAAGAAATATTTTTTTTGACTCAAAACTTTCTTCTGATTTTTAAATATTTTTTTTATACAAAATCATCTTTTCTATTTGCCTGTATCTGGTTGCCTTGATTTGATTAAACTATCTAACGCTTGCTGGTACGACTTTGCATACAACTGGTGTTGCTGATAATTAGAAGCAAAATCTGAGTATCCTGAAAAATCTGAACGCGCAACAAAGAATAAATAATCCGTATCCGGAGAATCTAAAACCGCGTCAATTGTTTTGATGGAAGGCGTACAAATAGGCCCGGGCGGCAATCCTGTATTCAGATACGTATTATAAGGAGAAACAAACTCCAGGTGTTTGTGATAAATTCTTTTCAAACCAAAATCTTTTAAGGCAAATTTTACCGTCGGATCTGCCGCAAGTTTCATTCCTTTTTTCAAACGGTTGATATAGACACTGGCAATTTTTCCTTTGTCGCCCTGCTTATTCGTTTCTTCCTCCACGATGGATGCTAAGGTATAAACTTGTTTTGCTGAAAGACGCAACCGCTCTGCCTTTTGCAGCCTTTCCGGGTTCCAGAATCTTTGTTCTTCTTCGTATAATTTTTTAAAGATATTTTTCATCGAAGTGTTCCACTTATAGGTATAAGTATTTGGAATCACATCAGTCATCACGGTATTGGTGTCCACATCAAATTGCTGCAACGAATCTTCATTGTTTAAAAAATTAATGGCAGTTAAGGAATCTGTTTCAAAATTTAAAGCGATTTTTTTCGCCAGATCTTCTTTGGTACGCAGTTTTGTAATTACTAAGTTCACCGGGACCTGCTTTCCGGCACGCAACATTTTTACCAGGTGATATAAACTCAGCCGGTTTTCAATTTTATATTTTCCGGCTTTTACATTTTGAGGATAGTCAGCATAACGGGCAATTTTATCAAACCAAAAAGTATTTTTTAAGAAGTTATTTTTTAGCAGACTGTCTTTTACATCCTGATAATTGCTGCCGGTTTTAATGTATAAAAATTTCTTACCGGTATTTTGTACAGCGGGGCCGAAGATGCTCCAGGCACTATAAAGGAGCGCTATTACAATAATGAACAGGATGTATAAAATTGCTTTCTTCATAAACCAATTTAAAATTCCGGTTGAAAGTAAATCTTTATTTTTTACGATAAATAAGAATCATAAAAAACCCTGTCTTTTTGAGACAGGGCAATAAATATTTTGATTAATTATTTTGCCGGATTTGGGGTAGTGGAAGGAACCGATTGGGTTGAAGGCATTGGTACGGTATTGTTTTGCTGAGGAGCCAACGGAGTTCCTACCGGAGCTTCATTTATCAGGTTGTCTTTTGAATTGGTACCGCCTGCTTTTGGAATAAATAAAGTGGAAGTAAGACAAAGTACACCGATGATTGCTGCGAAAAGCCACGTTCCTTTTTCAAGTACGTCTGTGGTTTGTTTTACGCCCATCAGCTGATTGCTGAAACCGCCCAATGAAGAAGAAAGGCCGCCACCTTTGGGATTTTGTATGAGCACGATCACTCCTAAAATTATAGATGCTAAAACAATAAGAATAATGAAAACAACTAACATATTTAAACAATTTTTAAATTTTCAATTTTGGCTGCAAAGTACGCGCTTTTTGAAGGATTTATCAAACTTAATTTTTGATACATTTCCATTGCTTTTTCGCGTTTTCCCTGTTTTACCAAAACCTCTGCCATGGCTTCTGTCAGCACATTTGCATCTTTATTGGAAGACTCGGAAGAAGCCTGGATAATTTTTTCAATTACTTCATTTTGTTCGGGCATTTGTCCGGGGTGCAATTTTTTCATGCTTTTTAACCAGGCCGTAAAGCTTTTTACCTGTTTTACCAAATGATCATTTGCCAGCGCTTCTTCATTTATTTTTATTCCCTGCGAAGCAAAATAATCGACTGTATGAAGCGGTTCAAAAGCAACAGTTTCATATTCCTCTTCATCACCATTCAAATCTTGTGCAGAAGAATTGATTGATTCATCAGGAATTGTTATGTTTAAAACAGATTTCTCCTGAGGTATATTTTCCTCTTCGGATAAATCGTGATTTTTTGATTGGATACTTTTATTATCTTCTGATGATGGCCCGGTTTCTATATTGTCCTCATTATCCGGGACCAATTCCGAAGAAGGAATTTCGATTATTTCTTCTTTTACTGACGCTGGTAATTCTTCTTCATCACTTGTTTGTTCAGAATGAATATCTTTATTTTCTTCAGTAAATGATTCAGAATCTGAAGAAGGAATTTCGATTATTTCTTCTTTTACTGACGGGGGTAATTCTTCTTCATCACTTGTATTTTCAAAATGAATTTCTTTATTTTCTTCATCAAAAGAAGGGATTTCCGAAGAAGGAATTTCAATTATTCCCGCCTGACCGTCGGGCAGGTCTTCTTTTACTGACGGGGGTAATTCTTCTTCATCTTTTATTTCGGCAAAAGAATTTTCTTTATTTTCTTCAGCAAATGATTCAGAATCTGAAGAAGGAATTTCAATTATTCCCGCCTGACCGTCGGGCAGGTCTTCGTTTACTGTAGTTGGTAATTCCTCGTCATCTTTTATTTCGGCAAAAGAATTTTCTTTATTTTCTTCAGCAAATGATTCAGAATCCGAAGAAGGAATGTCAATTATTCCCGCCTGACCGTCGGGCAGGTCTTCTTTTACTAACGGCGGTAATTCTTCGTCATCTTTTATTTCGGCAAAAGGATTTTCTTTATTTTCTTCAGCAAATGATTCAGAATCTGAAGAAGGAATTTCAATTATTCCCGCCTGACCGTCGGGCAGGTCTTCGTTTATTGTGGTTGGTAATTCTTTTTCATCTTTTATTTCGGCAAAAGAATTTTCTTTAATTTCTTCCGCAAATGGTTCAGAATCTGAAGAAGGAATTTCAATTATTCCCGCCTGACCGCCGGGCAGGTCTTCGTTTACTGTAGTTGGTAATTCTTCCACACTGGTTGTTTCGCCTGAAACGTTTTCTGTTGGATTACCGATTTGCCATAACTGATATTCACTCCAGTTTGGATTGTTTAAATAGATCGCTGTTTGTTTTGCCAGCTTTTCAAAAGCGGGATGGTTATTTTTTTTATGATGATACAAAAGCAAAAACCGCGCAACGGAACTTGCAGGAAAATCGTTTACATTTTTTTCAAGAACTTCTAAATCATTATCCGTTTTTGAGTAAAACTGCGCCGCGTAATTGGTGGATGTATTCATCAAATTGTGTTATTACCAGTTTGAAAATATTTTATTAAAGATAGCATCTGTAACAGTTTTAAGAATATTATCCATTTTATTTGTTTCTGCCTGCTGCAAAGTGAGATTTGCAGGAAAATCATAATTGCTGGTAAGATCTGTTTCAAAACTTTTTGCAGGATCCGGATCTACCGTGTTTTTAAAGATTAAATGAAAAGTAACATTCAACCGGTTTGTCCCCGCAGATTGATTGGCTACACCGCTTGTGGTAACGCTGTAATCGGAAACATAACCACTGATGTCATAATTCGCATCATCATTTTTTGTTTCACGCAATCTTGTCTGGCTGATAATTTTTTGTCTTAATTTTTCAGTCAGTGCCGGCGCCACTGTCGGGTTTACATACCGTGCTCTGTTCTGAAACAGATTCACCCGGAATGTTTTTATTTCAGGTGGAATAGGAGAGGTGTCTTTAAAAGAATATTTACAGGTTGCAAAACTAAAAATCAGCAAAAGAAAATTGAGTAACGCAAAAAGCTTTATGCTTGAATTAGATTTCATTTTTAGACACACATTTTTAAACACACATTTTTAAACACGAATTACACGAATTAGCTAACGATAACTACGAACTTTGAACTTTTAACTTTGAACCCCGAACCATGAACTACAAACTATGAACTATAAACCGGGAACTATTCATTAATATTATACTCTTTCAATTTTCTGTAAAGGGTTCTTTCACTGATTCCAAGATCGCCGGAGGCATCTCTTCTTTTTCCACGGTGCTTTTTTAATGCTTTAATGATCAAATCTTTTTCAGCATCCATAATACTCAGCGATTCCTCCACTTCCTGGTGTTCATCAATGTTGTTATTATTCAGTACCATCGGTTGTCCGGAGGTAATTGCCTGTGGCCTTTGTTCCTCACGAAAATCATTCAACATCGGTTCATTTGTGAAATGGCGATCAGTTACTGCAGAAGGATTTTGCAATACCTCGAAAAACATTCTTTTCAATTCAGTTACATCTTTCTTTACGTCAAAAAATAACTTGTACAGGATTTCCCGTTCGTTTGCAAATTCTTTTTGATTATTCCCTTGCTGATGATTGGCAAGAACGGGCAAACGATTGAAATTAGTAAGCGGCAAAAACTTTCGCAATTGTTCCGCATCTATGGATTTATCTTTTGACAGAACGGATACCTGCTCTGCTATATTTTTTAATTCCCTTACATTGCCGGGCCACGGATAATTAGCTAAAACTTCTCTTGCATCATCCGTTAACTGAACCGGCGGCGCTTTATATCTTTCTGCAAAATCGACGGCAAATTTTCTAAACAATAAAGGAATGTCTTCTTTGCGATCGCGCAATGCCGGAACCCTTATGGGCACTGTGTTTAAACGATAATATAAATCTTCGCGAAACCTTCCCGTATGTGTATATTCAAGCAGATCTTTGTTTGTCGCAGCAATTACTCTTACATCCGTTTTCTGTACTTTCGAAGAACCCACGCGAATATATTCTCCCGCTTCCAGTACACGCAATAAGCGCGCTTGTGTACCCAAAGGAAGCTCGCCTATTTCATCCAAAAAAATAGTGCCGCTGTTTACTGTTTCAAAATATCCTTTGCGGCTTTCCACTGCGCCGGTAAACGATCCTTTTTCATGGCCAAAAAGTTCTGAATCTATCGTGCCTTCAGGAATGGCGCCGCAGTTTACTGCAATAAAAGGATTATGCTTTCGTGCAGAAAGAGAATGAATAATATGGGAAAAAACTTCTTTTCCGACGCCACTTTCGCCATTTATTAAAACACTCAAATCCGTATTGGCAACCTGTATGGCCACATCCAACGCATACATCAAAGCCGGCGAATTGCCAATGATTCCAAACCTGTTTTTTATTGCTTGCTGATCCATTTTTTTTCTAAGTAATTTTAAAATTCTTTTTTAATCTCTTCTTTTACAATCCCCATCAATGTACCTGCCGTACAGCTTTCTATAAACACATCGGCATAATCTCCTTTATGCAGATTTCCTGTTTTTGGAAACACGACCATTTTATTATGATCGGTCCTTCCTGCCCAATGTTCATCGCTTTTTCTCGAATCTCCTTCGATCAAAACTTTAAATGTTTTTCCCAAATCTCGCTGCATACTTTTGAGTGAATGAATGCGGTGCAAAGCCACTAATTCCTGAAGCCTTCTTTTCTTTACCTCAAGTGGTACATCATCTGCAAACCTTCTCGCAGCAAGTGTTCCGGGACGTTCAGAATAGAAATACATATAAGCAAGATCATATTCACAATATTCAAAAAGGCTTAAAGTTTCTTTATGATCTTCTTCTGTTTCTGTACAAAAACCGGTGATGGAATCAGTAGAAAGTCCGCAGCCGGGAAGAATTTCCCTTATCCTGTTTACTTTGGAAATATACCATTCACGTGTATAAGTGCGGTTCATCATTTGCAAAATCCTGGTACTGCCGCTTTGCACCGGAAGATGAATATATTTACAAATGTTGTCGTATTTTTTTATGGTAAATAAAACGTCATCAGTTATATCTTTCGGATGAGAAGTAGAAAATCTGACGCGAAGTAAAGGTGAAATCTCTGCTACTTTTTCCAACAAGTTTGCAAACGAAACTATAGAATTATCTGCACCACTTACCCATTGATAACTGTCCACATTTTGTCCTAATAAAGTTACTTCCCGGTAACCTTCATTAAATAAGTCTGTACATTCTTTTATTACCGAATCTGCGTCCCTGCTGCGTTCGCGTCCACGCGTAAAAGGCACCACGCAAAAGGAACACATATTATTACAGCCACGCATGATACTTACAAAAGCGGTTACACCATTGCTGTTTAGCCGGATGGGTGAAATATCTCCGTACGTTTCTTCACGGCTTAATAAAACATTCACTCCTTTTTGTCCGCTTTCCGCTTCTTCAATCAACGATGGCAAAGAACGATAGGCATCCGGGCCAATTACGATGTCAACTAATTTTTCTTCTTCCAGAAATTTTGACTTCAATCTTTCTGCCATGCAACCTAATACGCCAACCAATAATTCAGGCTTATGTTTTTTAATTTTTCTGAATTCTGTCAGCCGTTTTCTCACAGTCGCTTCAGCTTTTTCGCGAATAGAACAGGTATTGATAAAAATCATATCTGCCTCTTCGAATTGTGGCGTGATTCCAAATCCTTGTTTTTGTAAAATAGAAGCGACAACTTCACTATCGGCAAAGTTCATTGCGCAGCCGTAACTTTCTATATAAAACTTTTTTGTAAAAGGGTTGTTGATAATTTGTTTTGGAGCAAACGCTTCACCCTGCCTGCTTTCATCGTGTTTTTTCTCAAGAATTAATTCCTGCATTTTCCATTTTATTTCTTAGCGGGCAAAGATAACAAATTAAAAAATTGCGTCAGTATGGCAGAAAGTTAATAATGGAGTATTGCATTATTGAATTATCCAATTATTAAATTATCCAATTATTTACGCGTGGTTCGCAGCAAATGAAGAAATAAGACGTTTTCTTATTCTCAAATCATCTGATTAGCACATCAGCAAATTACTGTTTTCCAATAAACTTTGCCACTCTCAAAATTTTACCTTCGGTTAATGAAAGGGTATCTTCTTTTATATAATAATGATTTGCGCTGGAAAGGCCTTTGAAAAAATTGTTTTCGTATTCAATCGCAGGACAAAACATTTTTGTGCTTACAAGCGGACCAAAAGAAATCTCGTTATTTTTTAAAACATAGGTGCCTGAAAAAGCATTACATCCTCCGTTGCCTTCTACGCGATTCTGATCTTTTCGTAATATCAAATACATCTCTTTTCGCTCTGGTGTATCAGTAATCGGCTTTCCCATTAATTCGACTAAAGTCCAATGCGTTTCCTGAAGTGGCGTGTTTACCAAGGTTCCGGTATCTGAAGAAATTTTATTTGTATTTTTCGAGGGATTACAATCCATGCAAATAGCGCCAAAACCTATTACCGAAGCAATGATAATTTCAAATCTTATTTTCATGGCTTTATGTTTTTATTTTCGGGGAAATAATTCCATATCTTTTTATGAATATGTTTACTTTCACTTTTAATTTTTACTGATGGCCAAAAGAAGAAAACTGTTTTCGCCCATTACCATTCTGATGATTGTAATTGTAATTGCCGCGCTGGCTACATGGTTTGTACCGGCAGGAAAATACAATACACTTTCCTACAATGACCATAATTTCAAATATAGTACCGATTCTTCTGAACTTATTTTGCCGTTTAGCAAACGCACGCTTGATAGTCTCGGCATTTTTATTTCTCCTGAAAAATTTGCTTCCGGTTCTATCAGAAAACCGGTTTCTGTTCCTGGTACTTTTCATTTGATTGGCAGAAATTCACAGGGAGCAATAGACATCCTGGAAGCGCCTTTAAAGGGAATTACAGACGCGATAGAAATTATTTTATTCCTGCTGATCATTGGCGGATTTATGAATGTTTTTCATGAAACAGGTGCCATGGTAAAAGGCCTTACATCTCTTTCTTATAAAATGAAAGGCAAAGAAGCGTGGCTGATTGTTACCCTTACTTTTTTATTTTCTTTTGCGGGCGCTTCTTATGGAATGGCTGAAGAAGCATTGGTTTTTTACCCGGTAATGGTTCCATTATTTCTGGCGGCAGGTTATGATCTTCTGGTGCCGGTTGCTGTAATTTTTGGTGGCACCAATCTGGGAACCCTTTCTTCTTTTACCAATCCGTTTTCAACAATTATCGCATCAAACGCCGCCGGTGTAAACTGGGCTGAAGGACTCTCAGAGCGGGTTTTAATGTTTGTAATTTCTACAGCCATTATGATTTGGTATCTGGTTCGATATGCACAAAAAGTAAAAAAAGATCCATCGAAGTCCCTTGTTTATAAAACAGATGGCGACGTTATTTCTCCGTATGAAAATATAAAAAGTGCAGACGCTGCAGAGCCCTTATCTACCAGGACAAAACTTTTATTGGTGCTTTTTTTATGCACCTTTTTAACGATGATCGCAGGCGTTGTTTGGTTCGATTGGTGGCTGCTGGAAATGTCGGCTTTGTTTCTTGGCGTTTCCATTTTAATTAGCGTTATAACAAAAACAAACGAACGGAAATTTCTTGAACAATTTATAAAAGGTGCAGAAAGTTTATTGGCAGTTGCATTTATTGTAGGTGTTGCCCGAGGCGTAACCATTGTATTAAATGACGGACACATCAGCGATTCCATTTTATTTTATTCAGCAAAATTGGTAAGTGGAATGCCACCATCGCTTTTCATTATTGTATTGCTTCTTTTATTCATCGTTTTTACTTTATTTATTTCTTCTTCATCAGGAATGGCGGTGCTTACTATGCCTATTATTGGGGGACTTGCGGTGATAGTAAATGTGCCTGGAAGAGAAATTGTAAATGCCTATTTATTTGGAATGGGAATTATGGGTTTTCTCACGCCCACCGGATTGATTTTGCCTTCTCTTGCTTTGGTAAACGTGAGTTTGAAAGCGTGGTGGAAATTTATTTATCCATTGCTGATTATCCTTTTTATTGTTTGCTCCGTATTTTTAATCATAGGCATTTATATAAAATAGTCATGATTAAAATTTCACATTTCTACTAAAATTAGGGTGCAGTATTTGCTGTTTTCTGATTAAAAAAAATACAATCATGAAAATAAAAAATATAGAAAAATTTCTGTCCTGTTCATTTTTCGTTTTATTGATTTCGATGCTTTTATTCAGTTGTTCCTCTTCAAAAAAAGTAGTGAAATTAAATTCTGACGATGTGAGAAATATCATAGATTCAGCTCGTTTTGTTTTTGTTGCAGAAAGAGTAACTCCTTTACATGGCGCCATCAGATATCTTACTTCGAGGTATGATGTGCTGGTAAAAAAAGACAGTCTGAGTTGTTATCTTCCTTTCTTCGGACGCGCTTTTCAGGCGCCGATGGATCCTTCAAAAGGAGGAATTCAATTTACATCTACCCGCTTTTCTTATAACGTGACACCAAAGAATAATAATCAATGGGAAGTGCTTATTAAGCCAAACGATTATAGTGATGTACAGCAATTATTTCTTAATGTTTTCGGAAACGGCACTGGTACTCTCAATGTAGTGAATACAAACAGGGATCCGATTTCGTTTACAGGGCATATTGAGAGAATAAATGAATAACAATGGATCAGCAAACAGGAAAATATATTTTAATCGCAGGAGTAATTATTGTTTTAGCAGGAATCGTCATTTATTTTTTCCATGATTATTTTAAATGGATCGGCAGGCTTCCCGGTGATTTCAGAATTGAAAAAGAAAATTTCCGTTTTTATTTTCCATTGGCTACCATGATCATTCTTAGTCTTGTAATTACCATCATCGTTAATATTTTTAAAAGATTTTTCTAACGATTTTTAATGAAATATTTTGTAGAAAAGAAGTCTATAGTGCGGCAAATTTGGGGTAAAAGTGACACCGTGCTTTTTATTTTTGCCGGCGCGGCTGCAGAGTTTGCTTTGAACAAAGCAGTGGACTGGCTTTATTTTACAGGACGGCTTCCGACAGATCCTTTGGGAAGATTATTTTCAACAGTTAGCTACGCGCGAAAAATAATTTTTGCTGAAAATGAACCCGCATTAAAAACAATCGATTCAATTTTTACCATTCATAAAGTGGTTGAAAATAACCGTGGAGAACCGATACCAGACTGGGCTTACAGAGATGTGCTTTATATGCTGATTCATTATTCCATTGCATCTTTTGAACTGTTGGAAAGAAAATTAACTGCTGAAGAAAAAGAAGAAGTGTATGATGTTTTTTATCGTTTTGGAGTGAGGATGAAACTAAGAGATCTGGCGCCAAATCACATTCAATGGATGCAACAAAGAAAAACGGATATGCAAAATGATCTTGCTAAAAGTAACTACACTATAGATCTTTTCAAACAATACAAAAAACATCTTGGAGCAGTTCGTTATTTTATTTTAACAGAAGGACAAAAATTAATTATTCCGGAAAGAGTGAGAGAATTATTGGGATACAAAAAGATTTCGTTACTCGCATTTATTCTCCCTTTTTACAAATTCGGCCGCCATTTGCATGTTGATGATAAGATCAAAAAATTGCTGCTACCAAAAAAATATATAAGCCAAATATATGAGCTTGATATTGAGTAAAGCGTACATTAAAAAAATGTGGCATAAAAATTTCTATTGCTTTGTCATTACTAATCCTTTAAATTAAAATCTCATGGCAAAGTATGGAAAAAAATCAGAAAAAAAAGTTGAAGAAGCAATGCATGAAATGCATGAAGGCAAATTAAAAAGCGGGCGTAGCGGAAAGAAAGTTACCAATCCAAAACAAGCGATAGCAATTGGATTATCAGAAGCAAGAAAAGAAGGGGATAAAGTGCCGCCGGAAAAATCAAAGTCTTCTTCAAAAAAATCGGCGTCTAAAAAATCGGCGCCTAAAAAATCTGCGGCAAAGAAATCGGCCCCAAAAAAAGCAGCAAAGAAATCAGCGCCAAAGAAAGCAGCAGCAAAAAAGTCAGCTCCAAAAAAATCGTCTCCAAAAAAAGCAGCACCCAAAAAGTCATCCGCTAAGAAGAAATAAACACGTACAAACAGGAAAGCAAAAACCGTCTGAAAACAGGCGGTTTTTAATTTTTACATTTTCACATTTCTAATTAGAATTCCATTCCCAAATTGTACATCACAAATGTCCAGATATCAGCAGCCTCATTAATCTGTTTACGGGTAGGCTTTCCCGCACCATGTCCTGCTTTTGTTTCTATCCGAATCAATGTGGGATTTGTTCCATCATTATCAGCTTGTAAAGTAGCAGCAAATTTAAAACTGTGCGCCGGTACTACTCTGTCGTCGTGATCGCCGGTAGTGATTAAAGTTGCCGGATATTTTACACCTGGTTTTAAATTTTGCAAAGGAGAATATTTAATTAAATTTTCAAAATCTGCTTTATTATCGCTTCTGCCATATTCTGTAGCCCATGCCCAGCCGATAGTAAACTGATGATAGCGCAACATATCCAAAACTCCTACCTCCGGAATGGCCACTTTAAAAAGATCTGGCCTTTGTGTCATTACAGCGCCAATCAACAAACCTCCGTTGCTTCCACCGCGAATTGCTAATTTAGCCGGATTCGTATATTTTTTTTCAATTAAAAACTCTGCTGCTGCAATAAAATCATCAAAAACGTTTTGTTTGTTTTGGAGCATTCCGCCTTTGTGCCATGCTTCTCCATATTCACTTCCTCCGCGCAGGTTTACTTCCACATAAACTCCACCGTGTTCAAGAAAAAATGCATTTGAAATAGAAAACCCCGGAGTCATAGCAATATTAAATCCGCCATATCCATAAAGCATTACAGGATTATTTCCCTCTAATTTTAATCCTTTTTTATAAGTGATAAACATCGGAACTTTTGTGCCGTCTTTGCTGGTAAAAAATGATTGCACTGTTTGATAATTGTCCGTGTTTATTTTTGCTTCGCTTGTACGAAAAAGAGTTGATTTACCGGTCGCAATATCATACCTGAAAATCGTATTCGGAGAATTGAACGAAGTGTATGAATAAAAAATTTCTTTGTCTTTTTTGTAGCCATGAAATCCGGCTGCAGTGCCGATTCCCGGCAATTTTATTTCAAACGCGTGATAGCCTTTATAATCCGTTTGATACACTCTGCTTGATGCGTCCTGCAAATAAGTAAGGAATAATTTTCCACCTGCAGTTCCTGCAGATTCCAATAATTCTTTTCTTTCAGGAATAATAGTTTCCCAGTTTTCTTTTGAAGGATTTTTTGGATCAATTGAAACAACTTTATAATTTGGCGCACTCTCATTTGTACGGACCAATAATTTATCTCCATCATTATCAATAAAACCTGATTCAGTATCAAAACCTTTTACCAATAAAATAAAATCATTTTGCGGAGAGGTATTTCGAAGGTCTTTCACCCACAATTCAGAGCCACTGGTTCCTTCACTTTTTGTAATCATCAAAAAATGCTCATCTTCTGAAAGCGCCCCGTTCACTACTCTTAACGGATGTTCTTTGTCTTCGTAAATCAATACATCATCACTTTGAGGAGTTCCGGTTTTATGGTAATAAACTTTATGAAACTGATTTTGCGTAGTAAGCTTATTTTTTTCATCGGGAGCAGGATACCGGCTGTAATAAAAACCATCATCGCCTTTCCAGGATACGCCGCTAAACTTGATAAAATGCAATTCATCTTTAAGTAAACTTTTATCTTTTACATTCATAATGTGCGCATCTTCCCAGTCACTTCCTGCCTGCGCTTCCAGGTAAACTGCATATTTATTATTTTTACTAAAAGACAATATTCCTATTGCTGCAGTGCCATCTTTGCTCATTTTATTGGGGTCAATAAAAACTTCGGGCTCAGCTTCAAACCCTTTCTGGCGGTACAATACGGCCTGGTTTTGCAGGCCGTCATTTTTGTAGAAATAATAATACTCTCCCTGCTTAAAAGGTGAGCCATATTTTGCGTAATTCCACAATTCTTCCAGCCGGCTTTTTACTTTTTCACGAAAAGGAATTTTGGACAAATAATCTTCTGTTACTTTATTTTGCTCCTTTACCCATGCTTTAGTTTCATCGCTGTTATCATCTTCAAGCCAGCGATATGGGTCTTTAATAATTGTTCCAAAGTAGTTATCTTCCTGATTGACTTTTTTTGTTTCAGGATATTTTATCTGCGAAAAAATTTGTGTGTTGATTGACATTAGAAAAGTAAAAAGAATAATCTTCATAAGAGTTTAATTTATCGATGAAGATAAAAGGTAAAAGGGAATAATTTTAAAAACCTGTTAGCCAAAGTTATTTTATTTGAATTGCCTGAACCCAGTAAACAAAGGAATAACTCAAATTCCTATTTTCAATTTTATCATAAAAAGGAATCGCAAACATGATTTGTTATCCAATTCCGTTGGTAGTAACTTCTCTGTTTATTTTTGCTACCAATCCCTGTAAAACCTTTCCTGGCCCACATTCCGTAAATTCTGTTGCTCCATCTTCAATCATTTGATCTATAGTTTGTGTCCATCTTACAGCGCCGGTTAATTGAGCAATAAGATTCGATTTTATTTTTGCCGGATCTGTAACAGTCTTTGCGACTACGTTTTGGTAGACAGGGCAAAACGGAATATTAAATCTTGTATTTTCTATCGCTTCAGATAATTCTTCTTTTGCCGGTTGCATTAATAAAGAATGAAAAGCGCCGCCAACAGGAAGTACCAATGCGCGTTTTGCTCCGGCTGCTTTCAATAAAGCGCATGCTTCTTCTATCCCTTTTATTGACCCGGAAATTACAATTTGTCCGGGGCAATTATAATTTGCAGGAACCACGATTTCGTTGGTTATTGAACCACAAATTTCTTCTACTTTTTTATCGTCAAGGCCGAGAATCGCTGCCATTGTGGAAGGATTAATTTCACAAGCCTTTTGCATTGCTTTTGCCCTTATCGAAACCAATTTTAAAGCATCCTTAAAACTCAAACATCCATTGGCAACCAATGCTGAAAATTCCCCGAGAGAATGCCCGGCAACCATATCAGGCTTTGTTTGTGCAATGGTTTTAAAAGCAATTACCGAATGCAAAAAAATAGCTGGTTGTGTTACGTTCGTCTGCTTTAATTCATCAGCGGTTCCAAAAAACATGACATCTGAAATCGGAAAACCAAGTATGTCATTTGCTTCATCAAAAAGCAATTTCGCCTGCTCATCTTCATCATATAAATTCTTTCCCATCCCAATAAACTGAGAGCCTTGCCCTGGAAAAATAAATGCCTTTGCCATAGTTTAGTTTTTTATTTTTTTATCTTCTTTTAACTAAGTCTGCCTGTATCAGATTGATAAATTCATTGCGTGTACTTTGCTTTTCAAATTCTCCATGAAAAGCAGAAGTGGTCGTTACCGAATTCTGCTTGGATATTCCGCGCATCATCATACACAAATGCTCTGCCTCAATAACGACGGCCACTCCCAGTGGATGCAAAGTTTCCTGGATCGCATTTAGAATTTCGGTTGTCAATCTTTCCTGCACCTGCAATCTTCTGGCAAAAACATCAACGACACGTGCAATTTTACTCAATCCTGTTATCCAGCCATTTGGAATATAAGCAACGTGCGCTTTGCCAAAAAAAGGCAACATGTGGTGTTCACACATACTGTATAATTCTATATTTTTTACAATCACCATTTCGCTGATGTCTTCATGAAATTTTGCTGAATTCAAAATCGCACGAGCATCCATTCCATAACCCTGTGTACAGTACTGCATCGCTTTTGCGACGCGTTCCGGAGTTTTCAAAAGTCCTTCTCTGTCCGGGTTTTCACCAATTAACTTTATTGTGCTTCGATAGTTCTGCATTAAGTCTTTGGTAATATCTTCATCGTAATGTTCATTTTTTTTATAAGCCATAAAAACGTTTTTTTAAGAAATAAAATCAGGAAGCAGGATACTCTGCAAAGTTTTTAGGGGTTTCATATAACCGGATTTGCAAATCCAGTTTTTCATCAATTTTGTTTCGCAAAATATTATAAATAAGGATCGCAATATTTTCAACAGTAGGATTGAGATGAGCAAATTCAGGAATGTCTAAGTTGAGATTTTTGTGATCTAATTTTTCTAAAACATTTTCATTTATCACATCACTTAAAAATTTCAGATCGATTACGTAACCCGTATCCGTGCCTGGCTCACCGGTAATTTTTACATCCAATTCATAATTATGCCCATGGTAATTCGGGTTATTGCATTTACCAAAGACTGTGTAATTTTTTTCTTCATCCCATGCCGGATTGTGCAAACGGTGCGCTGCATTAAAATGTTCTTTTCTATAAACTGATACTCTTTTATTCATCCGATAAATATAAATTAATCATTGATGTCAGCCGCCAAAATATTCCACAAAAATCCGTGGAGTTTCATACAATTTTATAGAATGCATTTGTACGCCTTCCGGTAAATGCGGAAGTAATTGTTTCCAGATTTCGATTGCCAGATTTTCTGTAGAGCACATTTTTCCTTTCAAAAAATCCACGTCCATGTTCAGGTTTTTATGATCTAATTTTTCCAAAACAAATTCATTAATTAACCGGCTTAAAATTTTTGCATTTATCACAAAACCTGTATCTGGATTGACTTCACCTTTGATAGTTACATGCAATTCGTAATTATGACCGTGCCAGTTTTCATTGGCGCATTTTCCAAAAACCAGTTCATTTTTTTCCTTGTTCCATTGCGGATTATACAATTTATGTGCGGCATTAAAATGTTCTATACGTGTTAAAAACAACATTGAGTAATAAAAATTTTTGCAAAGGTAAACCCATAATTAATAATACCATTGTAAATACGAAATTTGCAGAATGAATTTATTAATTGTTGCTGCAACAGAATTTGAAATTGAACCGTTTTTAAAAGAAAATAATCATGCAGAAACCTTGATCACCGGCGTAGGAATTCCTGCAACAGTTTTTCATCTCACCAAAAAATTATCAGATAAAAAATATGACCTGGTCATTCAGGCGGGAATTGCAGGAACGTTTACCAATGATTTGAATATCACGGAAGTGGTGCAGGTAAAAGAAGATACTTTTGCTGATTTGGGAATTGAAGAAAATGGAAATTTTAAAACACTTTTTGATATGGGTTTTATGAATAAAAATGATTTTCCATTTACCAACGGATGGCTCATAAATCCTGATTCTTCTTTACAAAAAAATCATTTACCAGTTGCAAAAGGAATTACCGTAAATAAAATTGGTGATGATGTTTTTCAAAATAAAATCATCAAGGAAAAATTTTCTCCGGATGTTGAAAGCATGGAAGGTGCTGCATTTCATTATGTTTGCCTTTTGCAAAAAATAAATTTTTTGCAGCTTAGAAGCATATCAAACAAGGTGGGAGAGCGGGATAAATCCAAATGGAAACTGAAAGAATCGATTGAAAACCTGAATAAAGAATTATTGAAAATTATTGACAACTTATAAATCAGATGATGAATTTTACACTTGGTTTTTCACCCTGCCCAAATGATACTTTTATTTTTGATGCTTTGGTAAATAAAAAGATTGATACCGGCAATTTTCATTTCAAAGTAAGGCTGGAAGATGTGGAAACCTTAAATAATCTTGCTAAAAGAGAAGCGCTGGATTTTACAAAAATCAGTTATGGCGTTTTGCCATTGGTAATTACAAACTACAAAGTAATGAACAGCGGAAGCGCCCTGGGGAAAGGGGTTGGGCCGCTTTTGATTTCTAAAAAGCCGGTTGATTTTAATGAAGTCGAAAAATACATCATTGCCATTCCAGGAGAAAACACTACCGCCCATCTTTTATTTTCTCTTGCATTTCCGAATGCAAAAAATAAAATTTTTAAAAGGTATGATGAAATAGAATCATCAGTGCTTGAATCTGAAAATGTTTTAGGCGTTATCATTCATGAAAACCGTTTTACTTACATGGAAAAAGGATTGCATAAAATAGTGGATTTGGGCAGTTATTGGGAGGAAAAAACATCTCTTCCTATTCCGCTGGGTGGCATTGTTGCACGGAGAAATATCGATGAAACTATTTTGATGAAAGTAGATGCGCTCATAAAAGAAAGCATGGAATACGCATTTGAACATTATCCATTTATTACAGATTATGTAAAACAACACTCGCAGGAAATGGAACCGGATGTGATGAAAAAACACATTGATCTATATGTAAATAATTATTCCATCAACCTCGGAAAAGAGGGAAGAAATGCGATTCAAAAGTTCATGGATATTTATCGTGATACCCGTGAAAGGCCCGGTGATACCCGGCTCGGGGATAAAGAAGTTTTTTTAGATGAAGAATAAAACATTTTAAATTGGCATAGCAAAATACAAATTACACATTGCCGGTTTCCTGACCAAAAACATAGTTGAAGTGAACAACTTTTTCAGCATGGGCGCCTGTCGAATGATAAAAATTTACCGCATGCTGATCTTCTTCATCCGCTTCCACAAACATAACTTTTATCGCATTTTGTTCGCAATATTTTTTTAGTGATAAAATCAATTTTTTCCCTAATCCTTTTCTTTGAAATCCAGGTTTAATTGCGACGTCATAAATATAAATTTCAGAACCTTCGAAGGAGTATGATTTCAATTCATAAGCTGTGAGTCCACCGACGATTTCATTGTCTAAAAAGACAGCAAAAACAATAAAATCGGGCCTGGCTAATAATTTTTTTAAATGATTTTTTCCAACTTTTAATTCTGCTTTCGTTTCAAAAATAGCGTGAAACAGCGTGATGAGTTTATAAAAATTTGCAGCGTCATGCTTTCCTAAATGTCTTATTTTCAATTCTTCGGGCATACGCTTATTTAATTTTTTAAAAATATTTCTTGTCAAGGGTTGCAAAGAAAAGAGGAAACAGGAGTGCCTTGTTGGCCGTTATTTATTTTTAAAGATTTTTGAGAATGTATGCAAAAATCTCCTTCACTCTTTCATTGCCATAGCTTTTTTCGTTAAATCTTTGCACCCATCTGCCAGGATGAATTGCGTTTGTGAGGAAAAATTCGTCGGCATCTAATAAGGAATCAACAGAAAGTCTTTTTTCAACAACTGCGTATTTCTTTAAAGAAAACTTTTCAAGCATCCAACGCCGCATCGTTCCTGCCACACAACCTTCTGATAAGGGAGGAGTGTAGATTTTATTGTTTTTTATGATAAAAATATTGGCAATTGCTGATTCACAAATCCTTCCAGAAGAATTTAATAAAATTACATCATCCAGCTTATTTTTTTTTGCATACCTGGCCGCCATTACAGGCAACAGGTAATTATTTGATTTTAAGTTGGAATAGATATCACAGCTTTTTTTTGCGGTAGGAAAAACATCAGTTATTAATCCGGTTTCATTCAGTTCAATCGTCTGTGGAAGCGCGGATGCTTCAATAATATAATTGGGGAAATTGCTTTCGGTGTCAAAAATATTTCCATCATTTCTAAAGACCATTAGCCGGATTCTTGCATTTTCACCAATGGAATTCTTTAGCAAAAGATCTTTGATGGCATGATCAAAAAATACCGGTGAAAAATTTTCAGGTATATCAAACTCCAGCATTTTCATTCCATGAAAAAATCTTTCAAAGTGGAAATCTTCATTCAGAATTCTTCCTTCATGCATTCTCATTGTTTCAAATAATCCATCTCCATAGCGCAAGCCACGGTTATCGACAGTTGCCACCGTTTCATGCTGATGAAAAAACTGATCGTTGTAAATAAAAAAATGCTCATTCATAATAAAAAAAAATGAATGAGCAAAAGTAGATGGTTGATTTGAGTAAAACGCGTTAAATTTCCTGGTCCAGCAGGTTATTTTTAACAGCAAACATAATCAGGCCTGCGGTGCTTTTTGTACCGGTTTTGGTTTTTAGTTTATCACGTATCGCTTCAATGGTGCGTGGACTCAGATCTACCGCTTCAGCAATTTCACGCGTGCTTTTTTCTTCACACATCAATCTCAAAATCGTAATTTCTTTTTCAGTAAGCACCGCATCATCCTGGTTTGTTTTGAACGGAGATGACATGTTTTTTTGACGAAGGTTATTCAAAAGCGCTTTGTTTGTAAGTGCATTAAAATAAAACTCCTGCTGATGGCATGTTTTAATGGCTTCGTAAATTACTTCGGCATCGGATGTTTTTACAAGGTAACTGTTTGCGCCAAGCTCCATCAGTTTGGTAATTACACTTTGATCATCAAGTAAAGTGAGCATGATGATTTTTATTCCCGGATACAGTTTTTTTACTTCCGGCAAAGCCGTAATCCCATCCATAATCGGCATCTGTATATCCAGTAAAATTACGTCTGGCTGAATGGCTTTGAGCATATTTAAAAGATGAGCTCCGTTGTCAGCTTCAGCTATTACTTTTATATCTTTTTTTGAGGAAAGTGCTGTTTTTACACCCGCCCTGTAGAGTACATGATCATCCACAATCATCACATTTACCACATCGCCTGTTTCTTCTTTCATAGTCTATTAATGAATTTTAAAATTAAATAACACCGCAAAATTCCACTTTATTCACTTCATTTCATACAGAATAATTACCAAATTTAGGGAATCGTAATAATACGTATAAATCGGGTAAATAAACTTACAATATTCTGAATTTACATGTCTAAAAAAGCATAAAATCAAGAATTGCAAAACGCCCTGGTGAACCTTTTAACCGGTCTGCCGGCAAAATGGAATCAAATACCGCTATTAATTGGTAGTAAATGTTAATCTCAGAAACGGAACGACATACAAGTTTGCAGTAAACGAACAAATAAGTATGATTTCTGTTTTATCTGATTTCAAATTATCTTATTTTTTTTTCTGGCTCTTCGGTGCAAAAATCGCAAACATTCTTTTTCCTTCCAATTTCGGCATGCTCTCTAAAGTCCCCACATCCACAAGCCTTTCCGCAAATTTTAGTAATAATAATTCGCCTCTCTCTTTAAACATAATGGCACGCCCTTTAAACTGGACATAGGCTTTTACTTTGTTGCCGTCTTTTAAAAAGTTTTCTGCATGTTTTGATTTAAAATCAAAATCATGATCATCAGTGTTCGGTGTAAAGCGGATTTCTTTTACTTCAGAAACCTTGCTTTTAGCCTTCATATCTTTTTCACGTTTCTTTTTTTCATAAAGAAACTTGTTGTAATCTATCACTTTGCAAACGGGTGGATCAGCCTGCGGGGAAATTTCTACCAGGTCGAGGCCCTGGTCATTCGCAATTCGCTGTGCTTCTGCAGTAGAATAAATTCCTACTTCTACGTTATCACCAACCAATCGTACCTGGGGTACTCTTATCATCTGGTTGGTGCGGTGTTCCTGTTGTTGTTCTTTTTTAAAACGTGGATTAAATGCGCCTCTCGGCGGTCTTGGTGGAAATGCCATTAATTGATTTTAGGTTAAAGTTTGTTTTTTTATTTAATTAAGAATAATTTGACAAAAATATAGATGATTATCACAGAAGCCAAGCCCGTTCTAATAATCCAATAACTCATTTGATCAACACCTCTCCTCATTTTTAACTGTACTTGAGGTAAAGTTTCAGAAAGATCATCCGTTATTAATTTTGTTTCTTCCATTTTGAAATTAACCTCGAAAAGTTTAGAAATAATTTATTTTTCAAAAAACAATTTTGCGATCAGGATCATCAAACTTCCTCCTGCCGAAAAAGGTGCCTACTATCCAGATTATTAATTTGTTAATCTCAGTTTTTATTTCACTTTTTGTGTCTGATAGGCTCACTTCCTCTCTTAAAATCTGAAAATCTTTCCTTAATAGTTCTATTTCGTTTTTATTTGAATACTTTTTCTCATCGCGGATTGATTTTTCTTCTAATACAATGTCTAATTCATCTACAAATGCCTTTCATCTGCATCATCATTGAAATGCTTTAAAAATAGCTGATAAAACCTTAAAGATTGCGTTGCCCGTCATTAGATTTACAATTTCCTTTAATTGTCTCAAAACTAATTAAATAATGAAATAATTAAACAATTAAATCTGTGTCTTATTCTTCACTTCTTCTTTAATATTTTCAATCACTTCAATCAAAGTTTTTGTGCCTTCATCGCCTTTGCCCTGCCTGCGTACCGAAACTTTTTCTTCATTCACTTCTTTCTCTCCAATGATAAGCATAACGGGTATTTTTGCCAATTCTGTATCTCTTATTTTCTTGCCAATTTTTTCGCTTCTGTCATCAATTTCAGCACGAATATCATTATTTTTTAATTGACTTAAAACATTTTCTGCATAAGATATAAATTTATCACTAATCGGCAAAATTTTGACCTGTACCGGAACGAGCCACATTGGAAATTTTCCGGCGCAATGCTCTATAAGAACTGCTACAAACCTTTCCAGACTTCCAAACGGAGCACGATGAATCATCACCGGACGATGCTTCGTGTTATCTTCACCTATATAAGTAAGGTCAAATCTTTCGGGCAAATTATAATCTACCTGTATGGTTCCCAGTTGCCATTTTCTTCCAATCGCATCACGCACCATAAAATCAAGTTTTGGGCCATAAAAAGCAGCTTCACCATATTCAATTACGACGTTTTCCAATCCCTTCTCATTCACTGCCTCCATAATTGATTTTTCTGCCAGATCCCAGTTTTCATCACTGCCAATATATTTGGTTCTGTCTTCCTGGTCCCGCAAAGAAATTTGTGCAGTATAATCTTTGAAACCGAGCGAACTAAATACATGTAAAACCAGATCAATTACTTTTTTAAATTCTTCTTTCACCTGTTCAGGCATACAAAATAAATGGGCATCATCCTGTGTAAATCCGCGAACCCTGGTAAGGCCATGCAATTCTCCGGACTGTTCATAACGATACACGGTTCCAAACTCTGCAAGCCTTAGTGGCAGGTCTTTGTAGCTTCTTGGCACCGCTTTGTAAATTTCACAATGATGCGGACAATTCATTGGTTTCAGAAAAAATTCTTCACCTTCTACCGGCGTTTTTATCGGTTGAAAACTATCGGCTCCATACTTCTCATAATGGCCGCTCGTAACATATAAATTTTTGGAACCAATGTGAGGAGTAACCACCGGAAGATAACCGGCTTCGAGTTGCGCTTTTTGCATAAATTCCTGAAGCCTTCCACGAAGCATTGCACCTTTGGGAAGCCATAGAGGCAATCCTTGTCCAACCTTTTCTGAAAAAGTAAATAATTCCAGCTCTTTACCAATTTTACGATGATCGCGTTTCTTTGCTTCTTCTAAAAAAACAAGGTATTCGTCCAGTTCTTTTTGATTGGGAAATGTAACACCATAAATACGGGTAAGCATTTTATTTTTTTCATCGCCCTTCCAATAAGCGCCAGCGATGCTGGTTAATTTGATTCCCTTAATAATTCCGGTAGAAGGAATATGTGGCCCGCGACATAAATCAGTAAATTTTCCCTGTGTATAAAAAGTGATATTTCCATCTTCTAAATTGGAGAGCAAATCCAGTTTATATTCATCCCCTTTTTCTTCAAAATATTGAATTGCATCTGCCTTTGAAATTTCTTTTCGAACATACGGGTTATTCTGCTTTGAAAGCTCCGTCATTTTCTTTTCAAGTTTCACCAGATCAGTTTCTGTGATCACATTATCACCTAAATCAATATCATAATAAAAACCTTTTTCTACCGGCGGTCCCACCCAAAATTTTACGCCAGGAAAAGTATCTTCAACAGCCTCGGCCATTAAATGCGCTGAGGAATGCCAGAAAGTTGATTTGCCATTGGTATCTTCCCATGTTAAAAATTTAATTGAAGCATCGTTTTTTATTGGTCGGGAAAGGTCCCATATTTCACCATTTACTTCTGCCGCCAGTATCCGCCGTGCAAGTCCTTCGCTAATCGATTTCGCAATATCCATCGCTGAAGAGCCTTGTTCATACTGCCTTACAGCTCCATCAGGAAAAGTTATATTCATAATTCTGCAAGTTAAAATTATTCTCTTTTATATTTTTTGAACAGCAAATTTAACGAAGTATTAGACAAAGATGATATTCCTTTGGGTGGATATAGTTTTAATAACAATTAATTTTGAATCAACAAATATTCCGGCATAATGAAAAGAATTTTTACAGTATTTTTTTTACTGTTTTTTGAGTTTGGTTTGTTTGCACAAAATTCAGTTGCACAAAATTATTCTTCTCAAAAAACTGCTTCTCATTTTAAATCACACAATAAAAATGAAATCAATTTTAATGGCCAGTGGAAGGGCGGATTTGATGAAGGCGGTTATGGTATTCCCGGCTTTGACAGTGACATAAAATATGTGTTGGAACTGACTACGAATGGATCACAGGTTTCCGGATATTCCTACACTTATTTCCAGGAAGGAATAAAAAGATATTATACCATCTGCCGGCTTACAGGAACTGTAAACCGTGAAAGTAATGATATTATAGTAACTGAAATTGAAAGAACAAAATTTAATACACCGCCCGATTTTGAAAATTGTTTTCAAACTCACCGGCTGCATTATGAAAAAGATTCAGGAAATATTGAGGTGTTGCGTGGCACATGGATTCCGGCCCCAAACCAGGGACGCGGATGCGGAAGCGGAGTTACAGTACTTTCACGCCGGATGGTAAGTGATATGCCCGTTGGATTTCTGCCGCATAAAAAAAGCTCCGAGACAAAAAATGCGATAGCAAAAGTTCCTGAAAAAAGACCGGTTCATAAAAACCAAATGGCTGTTGCTCCTAAAAAAACTGTACCCGACAACAAAACTGAATTTGCAATAACAAAAACGCCACAACCAAAAATGAAAATGGAGGAAACAGAAACTGTAAAAAGTTCTGTTCCGAAAAATGAAAATTCTTCTATTTCTGATTCGCAAATAAAAACGCATCATTCCATTACTCCAACACTAAAAGGATTCGAAAAGCGCAGAGCAGATATTGTAAAAACAATCGACATCGAACAGCCAACTTTTCACCTCGATTTTTATGATAATGGGGAAATAGACGGCGATTCAATTACGGTTTTTTACAATGGGAAAGTTGTTTTGTCGCATCAGAGATTATCGGATAAACCGGTTTCTCTCACATTAACGCTTGATAAAAATGCGACTGAAAATATTGTGACTATGTATGCCGATAATCTCGGCACTATTCCCCCAAACACAGCACTGATGATAGTTACAGACGGTGGCAAAAGGTATGAAGTAAGAATGGAATCCGATTATGGAAAGAGTGGTAGCGTAATTTTTAAAGCCAAAGAGTAACTCTTGAAAGTTTAAAGTTCAAAGTTGACGGCGTCTGTCTTGTTCTACAAGTCTTTTTTACAAAGAGTTTTTTTATTTTTTTTTTTGGGGAAAATGATCAGTATACCGTTCATACTTTCTTTTCGTAACGCTGCATTTTACTTTAAAGCACAAAGAGGAAAGATCAAACCAGTTTATTTTCAAATCCAATAATATGAAGTATCAGTCAATGGCAGATCTGATAAAAAAAGAACTTCAAACTTTGAAGTTCATCGCTTGAATTTGATTGCGCGTTTTTGATCTACAAGCGTTTTTAATTCCCGGATTTTTTATTTTTTTATGGCGAAATAATCTTATGCTATTCATTCATTCTTTTCCTTCCGGCCATTTTGGAAAATAGGAATTCGTATTATTTGTTGCTTCACTGTAAGTAACCTTTCCCAACAACAGCCGTAGGCTCGAAGCATGTTGTAACAACCCGATTTTAATCCTTGTATTAAAAACCAGTTTCTGTACTTTTGAAACTCATTTTAATCTTCAATCTAATGAGCCGCAAAATTTATTATTGCATCAATCTGCTGATTTTTGTTTTCCTCTCTTCACAAATGATTGCCCAACCTGCTTTTATTCCAAAACCAGTCCAACTGCCAAATGGTTGGTCGCTTTCACCTGCCGGAAGCGCATTAAATCTTACGAGCGATCTGCCGTTAAAGATCGCCATTTCACCTTCTAATAGATATGCTGCAATTACAGATAATGGAGATGGAGTGCAGGGAATTGAATTGATAAATATTGGCAACAAAAAATTATTATCCTTTACAAAAATCCGTTCCGCGTGGGTGGGTTTGCAATTCAGCCATGACAATAAACATTTGTATGCGTCCACAGGAAATCAAAATATGATTTTGCGTTTTCAGGTAAAAAATGACAGCCTCATTTTAAAGGATTCGATTGTTTTGGGAAAGCCATGGCCGAATAAAATATGCATTACAGGAATTGCTTTAGATGAGTCACATTCACAATTATTCGCTGTTACAAAGGAAAATAACTCTCTATATGTTTGTGATTTAAAAACCAATAAAATTATCCGCCAAATCCCATTAAGTGCTGAAGCTTATACCTGTTTATTAAACCCCAATAAAACCGAGTTATATATTTCTTTATGGGGCGGCGATAAAGTGATGATTTATGATATAAGAAAAGGAATCATCACCGATTCTGTTGCAACAGAAAGCCATCCAAATGATATGTGTTTTACAAAAAACGGAAACTTTCTTTTTGTAGCAAATGCAAACAGCAACAGCATTTCAGTCGTTGATACTAAAAAACAAAAAGTAATTGAAACACTTTCTGCCAGCCTGTTTCCAGACTCACCCACAGGAAGTACCACGAATAGTGTTGCCTTATCAGCGGATGATAAAGCCTTGTACATCGCGAATGCGGATAACAATTGCCTTGCTGTTTTTAATGTTTCAAAACCCGGTGCCTCCAAATCATTAGGATTTATTCCTACCGGCTGGTATCCCACTTGTGTTCGTGTAGTAGAGAATTCACTTTTAGTTTCTAATGGAAAAGGATTTGAATCAATGGCAAATCCTTACGGGCCTCAACCTGATAATTCGAAAATCAAAACGCCATATCAAAAAGAAATCACTACAGAAGGCAAACAAACTGTGCAATATATTGGCAGTTTGTTCAAAGGATCACTTTCATTTATTCCAGTTCCAAAAGGGAATGAACTGGAAAAATATTCTATCCAGGTTTATAAAAATACTCCTTACAATAAAAACAAAGAAGCATTCGCAGCAGGCGAAGCCGGAAATCCTGTGCCACAAAAAGTGGGAGATCCTTCGCCCATAAAATATGTGTTTTATATAATCAAGGAAAACCGCACTTATGACCAGGTACTCGGGGATATGAAAGAAGGCAACGGCGATAGTTCTTTATGTCTTTTTCCGGAACACGTGACACCAAACCTTCATGCCATTGCCCGAAATTTTGTACTGCTTGACAACTTTTATGATGACGCAGAAGTGAGTGCTGACGGGCACAACTGGAGCACTGCGGCTTACGCAACGGATTATGTTGAAAAAACCTGGCCTACAAATTATAGCAACCGCGGCGGCACTTATGATTATGAAGGAACCCGGAAAATTGCTTATCCGGCAAAAGGATTTATTTGGGATTATTGCAAGCGCGCGGGAATCAGTTATCGCAATTATGGTGAATTTGTACATGATGGAAAAGAGCCGATTTTGCCAGCAATTGTTGGCCATTTTTGCGCCGGCTTCCCTGATTTTGATTTAAGTATCCAGGATGTTCAACGTGAAAAAATATGGGAGCACGATTTTGATTCTTTGCTGGCAAATAATGCTATGCCGACATTTTCAACCGTTCGTTTTCCCAATGATCATACGAGCGGTATGAGGAAGGGCGCATATACGCCGTATGCAGCTGTGGCGGATAACGATCTTGCTGTTGGCCGGTTTATAGAACACATTTCCAACAGCGCAATCTGGAAAGAAAGCGCCATTTTTATTGTAGAAGATGATGCTCAAAATGGCCCGGATCATGTAGATGCACATCGTTCGACTGCATATCTTATCAGCCCTTATGTAAAAAGAAACTTTGTAGATCATACGATGTATTCCACTTCAGGACTATTGAGAACAATGGAACTCGTTCTTGGGCTTCCGCCCATGAGCCAGTATGATGCAGCAGCAATGCCGTTATTCCGATCTTTTACTTCTACACCTGAATTTACACCTTATAAATCTGTGCCGTCGAATATAAATATTGATGAAAGAAATACCGCCTCTAATCAATTGGCTAAAGAATCAGCAAAATTTAATCTGGCTGTAGAAGATGCCGCTCCGGATGTTCCATTTAATGAAGTAATCTGGAAATCAATAAAAGGTGAGAACAGCATGATGCCTACGCCACGGCACAGTGCATTTTTAAAATTGCAGGAAAAGGTGGATGACGATGATTAAGAATCAGGAGAAGTTATTTTGAAAAGTACCAGCAGTAAACAAACAAAAACAACAGATTTGTATTTTGGAAAAAAAACAGGTTTTCAAATCCGTTTTTAAATCAAGGGATCCCAACGGTTTCCTTCATTCCGGTAAAAACAGTTTTCCAAACGAGGTTGAAAAAAGATTTATAAATATTGCGTTCGCATTGGGGTGTAGCTTTTCGAAGACCGGAAGAAGCGGGATTGCTGTTCTTAAGAGCCATGTTTGCCGCGATAGTCGCCAACCCTCTTTTTTTCACTTCTTTTGTGTTTTTATCGCGTTTTAAAACATCAACTTTCAGGTCTTCATATTTCATAACGAGATTTCCGGCGGCGATTGTGTCATTTCCTGCAAAATTAAAATCAATGGAATTGATTTTACCTGAATTGATATTTATCAGCGCCATTGGTATCGACACTTTGTTCAGGATGGATGCATCAAAGGCAGCAGTATGGCCATTTGTAAAAAAGTCGCCATGATTACTATTCAATAAAAATTTGAAGTCTCCGCTGATCGGAATCGCATTTAAAATATTGGATTGAAAAGAAATATTCAGCTGATTATTTTTTTGAATTGCGGCAGGAACATTCGTTATATTGGTAATGTTCAATTTAGAATTCACAAAATTTACAACTGCTACACTGTCGCTCACTGTTTCATTTTCCTTGTATTCGATGTATGCGTTTTTTAATACAGCGCTGGAAATATTCACCGGTAAATTTAATTTTTGAAGCAATTGGGAAGGATAATTTCCCACTTTGCTTTTTTCACGCAAGGGCTTGTGGAGGTCGTCATATATTTTTGCAACCGTATTTTCAATAACCAGGCTTGATGCATGTAGTTTATTATCAATCAGATCATTCATTACAATATTCTTCAACGAGATCCCTTTAAAACGTAGATCATACCTGTCTGTCTGGTAATCAAATTTATTTGCAAACTGTTTTTCTCCCGCCGCCGGAACTATGTCGAATGAATTGATGGTTAATTGACGTTGTAAAGAATTAAGCGTGATATTTCCTGCATTAAAAGAATAAAGGCCATCTTTAGATTTAAGTGATAATCTGCTCACCGAAACTTCCGCTTCTTTTGTAAAATCCATCGGATGCATTTGCAGCGCTACGATCTGATTTGCTTTTACTTCATTGACTGTTATTGCAATATTTCCGATGGTATAATTGCTTTTTGCAAAAGGGACGAACGTTACTTTTGGAAAATCAAGGTGCTTCATATAAATACCATAAACATTTACGAAACCTGTGCTGTCAGCGCTTTTGACGGTTTGTGTTGTCGTTGTTTTTAAGGAGGGTAGCGGTAGTTGGTACACGATAATATTGTTGCATAAAATGGTATCAACAACGAGGTTTTTATTTTTTACGATTTCATTTGAATTGACTCCGTTCAACGTCAACTGATTGGCATCTAAAAGCCGGATCGAAGGAGATGTGTCATTTTCGAATCTGTTCACCGAAATCTGGTCAAATAAAAGTTGCCTTTGCTTCCCTAAAAAATGAACCTTTTTTATAGAAAGTTCTCTACGGTTATGGTTATATGAAAAAAAGGAATCGACTGTAAAAGCCGCCTGTTTGCAAAACAAAATGCGTGTCGTATCAAGATGATGAGCGCTATCTATCAATACATCCTGAAGCAACAGCCTGCCATTAATAAAATCAAAATTTTTAGTCTTTTTAAAAAAATCAACTCCTGTTGCGTTTACATTATTTATGAAAACATAATCCACTTTTATTAAATCGAGTTTGCCTAAAATTTGTTTATATACTTCATTCGCCTCCAACTGGATTTTAGTTCCTTTTTGTAAACGCTTTAATGAGTATAGCAGGATATCCGGATTATCAATAATTACGGAATCTCCTTCCAATGAACTTCCTTCTAAGGCTTTTGCTGTTTTTACCCCGGTAACCATTAATGATTTAATCGTAACATCCAGTAAAAAATCGGGCATATTTTCCACACGCATATTTTTAGCACGGCTTGTATCAGGAATAATCCGGATGTTTTTGATAGAAGCATTCCCTGTTACTTCATCAAAAACAAGCGAATCATATTGAATGGTATATAAGCTGTCGGTATGTTGTGCAACTTTTGCTGACAGGCTGTTTTCAATGATTTTATATTTAAATTCCTGCCACATAAAATACCCTGTACCGGCGAGTAGTAGAATGCCGGCAATCATGAATAATAATTTTCTGGATAATCTTTTCATACAACAGATAGTTATCGTTGTATGCAAATGAAGAACCAATTTAGAATAGAAATTAAAGTTTTAGATTTGACATTAACAAAAAAGTTATGAATATAGAGATGAATAAAAATGAAGATGCGAATAAAATTGCGTGGAGTAATATTAAAACGTTGCTGGACAAAATAGAAGAAGGCGGTGGAAAAAAAGCGATAGAAAAACAGAAAGAACGAGGTAAATTAACAGCCCGCGAGCGGATAGAATATCTTCTGGATAAAGAAAAAACTTTTATAGAAATCGGTGCATTTGCCGGTTACGGAATGTATGAGGAATATGGCGGTTGTCCCGCTGGTGGCACTGTTGCGGGGGTTGGATATGTTGGCGGCAAACAATGTGTGATTGTTGCAAATGATCAAACCGTCAAAGCTGGAGCATGGTTTCCCATTACCGGAAAGAAAAATTTGCGGATGCAGGAAATCGCGATGGAAAATAATTTGCCAGTCATTTATTTGGTAGATAGCGCCGGAGTATTTCTGCCAATGCAGGATGAAATTTTTCCTGATAAAGAACATTTCGGAAGAATTTTTCGCAACAATGCAAAAATGAGTGCAATGGGAATTACACAGATTGCGGCCGTGATGGGCCCGTGTGTTGCAGGTGGCGCTTATCTTCCGATTATGAGCGATGAAACAATAATGGTAGAAGGACACGGCTCTATTTTTCTGGCAGGGCCGTATCTGGTAAAAGCCGCTATTGGTGAAAACACTGATAATGAAACTTTAGGTGGAGCTGCAACACATACAGAGATCAGTGGTATTGCGGATTACAAATTTAAAACAGAAGAAGAATGCCTTGACTGTGTAAGAAATATCATTTCGAAACTTGGCGATACTGCCACTGCCGGATTCAACAGAATTACGCCAGTCACTCCTTCGAAAGAGCCGTCTCAGATTTACAGCATTTTCCCTGAAGGAAATATGAAACCGTATGATATGCATGAAATTATTGAGACGATTGTGGATGCATCATCATTTGAAGAATTTAAAAAAGATTATGGGAAAACCCTTATTTGTGGCTATGCGCGGGTAGATGGATGGGCAGTAGGAATTGTAGCGAATCAAAGATTGAACATTAAAAATAAAAAAGGCGAATTGCAAATGGGCGGTGTAATATATAATGACAGCGCTGATAAAGGTGCCCGGTTTATTATGAATTGCAATCAGAAAAAAATTCCGTTAATATTTTTACAGGATATTACCGGCTTCATGGTTGGAACGAGGAGCGAGCATTCAGGAATTATAAAAGATGGGGCAAAAATGGTGAATGCTGTGGCAAATTCTGTTGTTCCAAAAATCACTTTCATTCTTGGAAACTCTTATGGAGCGGGAAATTACGCGATGTGTGGCAAAGCATATGACCCAAGATTTATTTATGCATGGCCTTCTGCAAAAATTGCGGTGATGGGAGGAGAGCAGGCTGCCAAAACTTTATTGCAGATAGAAGTCGCCTCATTAAAAGCAAAAGGGAAAGAAATAAGTCCGGAAAATGAAGAAAAACTTTTGAAGGAAATGATGGATAAATATGCAATTCAGACTACTGCTGTTTATGCAGCAGCACGGCTATGGATAGACGCAATCATTGATCCCCAAAAAACGAGAAAAATCATTTCTGAAAACTTAGCAGCGGCAAATCACAATCCCAAAATAGAAGAATTTAAAACCGGCGTTTTGCAGGTATAATTTTTAAAATATTTCTGATTATTCATTTCTAAGAAAAGCTGTTTATATGAAAATTTATTTGCGGAGCAAATAAAACTTATCTAAATTTATTCTTCTATATCTGTAACATTTTTAAAAATTGGTGTATTTATTGTTTTTTATTCTATGGCTAGTAACTTTTTATGAAATTTTTCTAAATTGAACCAAACAGTAATTTTACGGTATTGCAAATTCAAAAAATGCGATCTATGTTTGCAGCATGAATTATGAATTAATGTTTTAAAAATTCATTATTCAAAAAGCTAATCCTGCATTCTGAAGATCAACC
Source organism: uncultured Chitinophagaceae bacterium (assembly GCA_963706825.1). Classification (GTDB taxonomy): domain Bacteria; phylum Bacteroidota; class Bacteroidia; order Chitinophagales; family Chitinophagaceae; genus Ginsengibacter. The sequence goes on from CAVPNT010000001.1 coordinate 148,534, forward strand.
GGATCATTAAATCAGATTTTAAACCTCAACCACAAGGAATGTATTTCAAGTTTACCCACGTGAATAAGTTTTACACTATTCTGCTCAATTACTTTAATTTATTAAATATTTCAAAAACATTGCCTGCTATGCAGATCAACTTCCTTTTTTAAAAAAGTAAACGGCATTTTTCCTGGTATTGAGGATTATAATCAACAGCAGAAGTCCAATTTTATTGAAGCCCGAATTCTAATATTCATTGTAAACATTAATTTTTAAAAAAATTAGACAATGAAAAAGTATATGTTATTCAGGAGCGCTTTTGTAATTCTTTTTACTGCTGCTGCATTATGGGGAAGTGCACAAAACGTGCAAACAAAAAAGATTAATATTACCGGATTCCAGGTAGTGAAAGATCAAAACAAGGTAGATATTAACTGGTCAACTGATAAAACGGTAAGCACTAATTATTTTGAAGTAGAAAAAAGCAGCGATGGTAAGAATTTCAAAACGGTAGCTTATGTTTTCGGTGCTGATCCTACCAAAACGGATTGCGATTGTTATGGATGTTTTGATAAGATAAGTACCAATGCTAAAGAATCATATTATCGCTTAAAGCACATTGACACAAACGGTTCGGTAGAATTCAGTGAAGTGAAAATGATCGCTTTCAAATAAAAATATAAAGTTGTTTTCTTTGGGGGTTACAGAACCACATGGTTCTTAACAAACGCCGCATGTCTATGCGGCTTTTTTTTATTGAAAATATTTTCTGTACAGTAAACGAACAAATAAAGCGTATTATTGTTTCCTTCAAAAAATTTTTGAAACTCATCTGAAGCGATGCAGATAAATATTAAAAGATTTGGTTTTAATTTCACCGGTAATTTTTTTTGAAAAGTAAAATGAAGAATAAAAATTTCTTTTAAAGTAATTTTAAAGAATTATTAAAATCGATGGTAAAATTGTAATTTTCAAAATTGTATTTTAAAAAATAGTGAAATGAATAATGAGGTTTTTAATTTTGATTTTAAGGTTTATGATTCAATAGAAGAATTGAATGATGAAGATGCCGAACTGCTTAAAGAAGCGCGGAAAGTAACAGAATTTGCTTATGTTCCTTATTCAAATTTCAGCGTGGGGGCATTTGCAAAATTAGTAAATGGCGAAATGGTAAAAGGTACAAACCAGGAAAACGCTGCTTATCCGGCAGGAATTTGCGCAGAAAGAACATTGATGTCGGTAGCGTCAGCTTTGTTTCCAGATGTTGGAATTGACACGATTGCTATTTCTTATAATAATTTAAATGGAGAAAGCAATCATCCCATCAGCCCTTGTGGCATCTGTCGCCAGTCTTTTGTAGAATTTCAGCAACGAACCCAACATCCCATTCGTATAATATTGAGTGGCATGGAAGGAAAAGTGCAGATAATTGAAAATGCTGCAAATCTGCTCCCATTCTCATTTAGCGCAGATGATATGAAGTCAAAGCGAAAAGATTAATCAGCAATTTTTAAAGAAAATATTCGGTCACTTTTTCAAATAAGAATTCGTGCTAAAAGCTTGTTTACTGTACAGCAGTATTAGAATAATATAGTAATTCAATAATTAAACATCCAACACTTTCAGGCTCTTTTTTATAATTTCTACACATTCCAGAATCTGTTCTTTTGTGATAATTAATGGCGGAGCAAAACGAATTATATTGCCATGAGTTTGTTTGGCCAATAAACCCTTTTCTTTTAGTTCAAGACATAAATTCCATGCTGCATCTTTATCTTCATGATCAATTATGATGGCATTCAATAAACCTTTGCCTCGTATTTTTAAAATGTGTGGCCACTTGATCTTTTGTAATTCTTCCCTGAATATTTTTCCTAAATTTTCAGCATTATCAGCCATCTTTTCTTCTTTCAAAACTTCTAAAGCAGAAATGGCAACTTTGCAGGCTAATGGGTTTCCACCATAGGTACTTCCATGCTCACCTGGTTTTATAGTCAGCATAATTTCATCGTTAGCAAGCACGGCGCTTACAGGCATTGTGCCTCCGCTCAACGCTTTTCCCAGAATTAAAATATCCGGCCTTACCTCTTCATGATCACAACACAGCATTTTTCCGGTTCTGCACAATCCGGTTTGAATTTCATCAGCAATAAACAAAACATTGGCATCAGCACAATATTGTTTTGCTTTCGATAAATATCCTTCATCGGGCACATTTACACCCGCTTCGCCCTGGATTGGTTCTACTAAAAATCCGGCAACATTTTTATCTTTTAATGCTTCTGCAAGTGCAGGAAGATCATTGTAGGGAATTACTTCAAAACCAGGAATATAAGGACCGAAATCTTTCTTTGCATCAGGGTCGGTGCTGAAAGAAATAATAGCCAAAGTTCTTCCATGAAAATTACCACTGCATACAAGAATCTTCGCTTTATTTTGTTCTACTTTTTTTACCTTATAAGCCCAGTGGCGGCAAAGTTTTAAAGCAGTTTCTACCGCTTCTGCTCCCGTATTCATTGGCAATACTTTATCATAACCAAAATAGTTTGTAATAAATTCAGTAAAAAGTGAAAGTTCTTCAGTGTGAAAAGCCCTGCTGGTAAGAGTTAGCTTTTGTGCCTGATCTATCAGAGCTTGAATAATTTTTGGATGGCAATGGCCCTGGTTTACTGCTGAATAAGCGCTGAGGAAATCATAATATTTTTTGCCTTCCACATCCCAAACAAAAACGCCTTTTCCTTTGTTTAAAACTACGGGAAGTGGGTGATAATTGTGAGCGCCGTATTCGTTTTCGAGATCTATAAAATAAGCGGTTTGGGATGCGGTTGATTGTGCTGACATAAAAGAGGAATTAAGAATGAAGAATTAAAAAATAAAAATGAACAAGAATTGTATGCTCGAAATGGGCGATATGATTAGATCTTGTGATCTAAAAAGTCAAGATTTTTCGCGAGAAAAGATTGTATGAATGGTGTGTGTGACACTTCAGTTATTTGTGTAGCAAAGATATTAAAAATGGAAGAGTATTCGAAGAAGTTGTGATAAAGATTTCATTTATTCTAAAAAACTAACTTCTCAGTTTTAACCGGGATTTCCAATGCATGCTTTTTGATCTCATTCACAAATGGATCTTCATCAAATTCTTTTAGTGGATAGAGGTGCAATTGCATTTGTGGTAATCGGGTTGTGCATTGAATCAGTTTAATATTTTCAAAAGGATTTTCAGTGAATTGTTTTGAAAAAACAGCCAGATCAATATCACTGTATTCATGCGGATTTCCTTTTGCATAACTGCCAAACAACAAAATTTTTTCGATGGTTAGATTATTTTGATTAGCGCTTTTTACAAATTCTCCTATTGCTTTTAAGATATCTTGTCGAGTAAGCATTGCTTTAATTTTTTTGCTTTTTCCAATAATTCATCCGTGTAAGTTTTGGTTGTATAGCCGTATATAAGCTTTTTATAATCAGGATACCTTCCTTCTATTTGATATTTCTGAATATTGTCAATAAAAAAACTTTCTTCTTCGTTTGGCAAAAATGATGTATCAGCTAAAAGATGTTTAATATCATGAATACGAGGTGGGTAATTATTATTAGGATTTTCCTTTACCCATAAGGCTTTACTAAGTTTTTCTAAACAAAGGTGAACACAAAAGAGGCAAAAAACGTAATCCTTTTTCTCATACATAAAGATTGCTCTTTCCCAGTCTTGTTCTGCGGTAGAAAGCCAATAATTGACATGATCATTTTTTGAAAGCATATTATAAAATTAATTTTTTTTCAACAGCAGGATATTTTAAGATTTAAACGTTGTTTATCCATTTATAAAAGTACTCTTTTTTAACCCGATAATTTATCTCTTCATCTTTATTAAAAATTCCAAATACAGTACTTCCTGTTCCGGTCATAGATGCATAAACTGCACTTTGATTATACAACATTTCTTTGATGGCTTTTATTTCCGGATGTTTCGAAAAAGCAATTTTTTCAAAATCATTTACCAAATCAGTTTTCCAGCTTTCTATAGGTTGTTGGATAATTTCTTTGATTCTTTTTGAAGGAATTCCTGGTGTTATTTGTTGAAATAAATCTTTTGTACTCACATGAATTCCCGGATTGATGAGTAAAATTTTATAATTGGATAGAGAAACATTTATCGCTTCCATTATTTCTCCCCGTCCGGTTGCGAAGCAGGGTTTATTCAATAAAAAAAATGCACAATCGCTACCTAACAGTGATGCATACACGAAAAGTTTTTCTTGTGAAATATGGAGATTATATTTTTCATTCAGCAATGCTAAAGTAAAAGCGCCATCAGCAGAACCGCCACCGAGTCCGGCCCCCATTGGAATTACTTTATGAAGATGGATTTTTATATCTGGTAGCTGCGGAAAATCTTTTTTTAATAAATCGTATGCTTTAAGACATAAATTATTTTCATTTTCCGCAACAGCAATTCCTGTATTTATTAATTCTGTTTCATTTTCAGACGAAACAATTTCTAAAATATCCGTAAATGGAATTGGTAAAAAAACGGTTTCAATATCATGATAACCATCTTCCCGTTTTTGAAGAATATTAAGCCCGATATTTATTTTGCAATTCGGAAATGTTACCATCTAAGTTAAATGTTCAAGGTTCAAGGTTGAACGTTCAAAGTTTAATGTGTTTTCAACTTTCAACCTTCAACTTTCAACCTTCAATTGCTAACTACCTTTTCTTCGGTTTATTTCGTCTCTGATAGAAGCGGCTTTGATATAATCTTCGTGAATCAGCACTTCATTTAATAATGTTTCTAATTCCAGTAAAGACATTTTTTTCAGATCCTCATTGCCTTCATCAGTATGCGAAACGACCACTTTTTTCTTTTTATCGTCTTCTTCCATCAGGATTCCAGCGCTTTCGAGGATATTATCATAAGTATAAATCGGGCAGCCAAATCTTACAGCCAGAGCCACCGCATCAGACGTGCGGGAATCTATTTCAACCGTATCCTTATCAGATGAACAAATTAATTTAGAATAAAAAATTCCTTCCTGAAGGTCATTAATAATTATTTCGTGGAGGTCAACGTTAAAAGCCGTCATGAAATTTTTCATGAGGTCATGTGTTAATGGACGGCTGGGTTGCATTCGTTCAAGTGCAACTGCAATTGCCTGTGCTTCAAAACCGCCGATAACAATGGGAAGTCTTCGTAATCCATTTACTTCACCCAGGACTACTGCATACGAATGGGTTTGAGTAATACTGTGAGAAAGCGCCACAATTTCCAATTCTATTTTCTTCATTATAACTCAATCCGCTTTTGCGGAATTTTATTTGTGAAAAACAAATATAAAACTAAACAGCTTTTTTTGAAAGTTTGATTTTATATTTTCGAAAACTAACTTATGCCTTTTAATTTTTTTACCGCTTCAGTAATTTTTGGAACTACTTCAAAAGCATCGCCGACAATTCCATAATCGGCCGCTTTGAAAAATGGCGCTTCCGGATCTTTATTGATTACAACAATCGTCTTGCTTCTGTTTACACCGGCCAGATGTTGAATAGCGCCTGAAATGCCAATTGCGAAATATAAATTTGGTGCAATCGTAAGTCCCGTTTGGCCTACGTGTTCATGATGCGGGCGCCAGTCGCTGTCGCTTACCGGCCGGCTGCATGAAGTAGCCGCACCAAGCGCTTTTGCCAGATCAGTAACGATTCCCCAGTTTTCAGGGCCTTTTAATCCGCGGCCACCACTTACTACCAATTCTGCTTCTGCCAGCGGAATTTCGCCACTCACTTTATTTACAGCCTGTACTTTTACTCTTGATTCAGGAATCTGTACGTTTAATTCTACCACTTCCGCAGTTCCTTCACCTTCAGAAACTTTATATGCATTTGCATTTAAAGAAATAATTTTTATTTCTGTTTTAATAGAAACATTTGCGAATGCTTTTCCACTAAACACACTCTTTTTTACAACAAAACCATTTGACGTTTCTGGTAATGCAACCGCTCCTGTAACAAGTCCTGCTTTCAATCTTACTGCTAATCTGGGTGCAATAGCTTTGCCGTTAAAATTATTGGAAAAGATGATCACTTTTGTATCTGCAGCTTTTGCAGCTTCAGCAATGATGTGTGTAAAAACTTCGTCATCAAAATGATTCACCACATCATTTTTTACCGTATGAATTTTTTTTAACCCATATTTTCCCAAGGCAGGAAGATCGTCATTTACATTTCCCAATACAATTCCTTCTGCAGAAGTATTCAGATTCTGCGCGAGCTTTGTACCATACGATGCTGCCTCAAAAGAACTCTTTTTTATCTGCCTGTCGGCCTGGTCTAAAAATATTAATACACTCATTTTATCAATTAAAAATTAAGAATTATAATTTATGATTTTGTGATTTATGATTTATGAAAGCAGTAAACGAATAAATATCTATGATTCCTGTTTTCGAAAAAATTATGCAATTGAGATTTAAGAATTGAGAATTAAGAATTATGGCGGCGATAAAGTTATCTGGACAGTAAACAAACAAATAGGAATAATTGCTATTTTTCCAAACCATCTCTAAACTCCTCCAAACCATTCTAAACTTTTCTAAACTATCTAAACTTCCTCTAAACTCTTCTAAACCCTAAACTCAATACAAAAACTATCTCTCATCCTTAAATCACTTTCGCCTCCTCATGCAACAATCTTACTAATTCTTCCGCCTGGTCAGCCGGAATTAATTTTACGCCTGCTTTTGCGGGAGGCAATTCAAAAGAAGCAATTTCTGTGAAAGTGTCCGCCTGCACTGGTTCTACTACTTTTAAAGGTTTGGTTCTTGCACTCATAATTCCGCGCATATTTGGAATTCGCTGTTCTGCCATTCCTTTCTGGCAACTCACAACTGCGGGAAGATTTACCACATCCACTTCTTCGCCGCCTTCAATTTCGCGTTCAACAGTTGCCGTATTTCCTTGCAAAGAAAATTTGGTCGCCAATGAAATAAAAGGAAGATTTAATAATTCTGCAACCATTCCGCCGATCGAAGAACCGTTATAATCAATGGTTTCTTTTCCGGTGAAAATCAGATCGTAATTATTTTGTTTGGCCACTTCTGCAATTTGCGAAGCGATATAAAAATCATCGCGGCTGTTACTGTTTACCCGTACGGCTTCATCGCCTCCAATCGCCAATGCCTTACGGATGATCGGGTCATTTTCTGCACCTCCTACATTAATTAAATTCAGAACTGTTGCCGGATCAGCTTCTTTTAATTCAATTGCTCTTACCAGGGCATACCATTCGTCATAGGGATTTAAAATGAACTGTACGCCCGCTTCTGCAAATTTCGTATTGTTATCGGTGAAGGCTATTTTTGCTGTGGTATCAGGTGTTTTGCTAATGCAAACAAGTATCTTCATCATTCTTTTTTTTGGAGGTGCGAAGATACTAAGGAAAAAAAAAGTAAAAAATTATTTGATGGATAGAATCAGCAAGCTGAAGGAATATATGAAGACCGCGGAGAAAGATAGTTTTCTGCAACACGCTTTGGCATTGGAGTACATAAAAATTGGTAATGAAGAAGAAGCAAAGAAATTATTCAATGAAATTTTAAAAAGAGAGCCCACTTATGTAGGTTCTTATTATCATTTGGGGAAATTATTAGAACGAATTGGCGACCCTGAAAAAGCCATGCGTGTTTACAAAAGAGGAATGGAAATAGCGCAGGCAGCAAACGATTCTCATTCGTATAATGAATTGCAGGCGGCTTATGAAGATGTGGAAGATGAATTGGAAGGATAGGTAACAGAAGCAACCCGTGCAAAAATTGCACAAGTTCAATTAGAAGGGAAAAGGAAATAAGTATGTCATTATTAAATCAATTTATAAAAAATATTGCACAACAAAATCTTTTTCAAAAGAATGATTATTTGTTGCTTGCAGTGAGTGGTGGCGCCGATTCTGTGGCTTTGTGCGAATTGTGTTTCCAGGCGGGTTTTCATTTTGAAATAGCACATTGTAATTTTCAATTGAGAGAAGGGGAGAGTGATCGCGATGAAAAGTTTGTTCGTGAACTGGGAGAAAAATATGGAACAAAAGTGTTTGTAAAAAGATTTGAAACAAAAGAATATGCTGAACAAAAAAGAATTTCAATACAGGTAGCCGCACGGGAATTAAGATATGCATGGTTTGAGGAATTGTTGAAAAATGAGCATGGACATCCGGCAACCGACGACCGACAACCGACGATAGACGACCAGGCATCAACATCGGACATTAAACATGGTACATCGTACCTACTTACGGCTCATCATGCCAACGATAACATCGAAACGTTATTGATGAATTTCTTCAAAGGCACTGGCATAAAGGGTTTGCAGGGAATTTTACCGAAACAGGGAAAAATAATCAGGCCATTACTATTAGCAAAAAGAGAAGAGATAGAACTTTTTAATAAACAAAATGATTTAGATTTTGTAGAAGATTCTTCAAACTTATCCGATAAATATACCCGCAATTATTTTCGCCATCAATTGATTCCCTCTGTAAAAAAAGTATTTCCGCAGGCAGAAGACAATCTAATAAATAATTTGGAAAGATTTAAAGAAATAGAAATTTTGTATCAGGAATCTATTCAACTGCACAAGAAAAAACTGTTAGAGCAAAAGGGGAGTGAAGTTCATATTCCGGTTTTAAAATTATTGAAAAGTCAACCTTTAAAAACAATCTCTTATGAGATAATAAAGGATTTTGGCTTCACGGCACATCAGACAGATGAAGTCGTCAATTTGTTAAAAAGTGAAAGTGGGAAATATGTTTCTTCTGCTACGCATAAAATTATTAAAAACCGCAACTGGCTTATTATTGCGCCCATAAACACTTTGGAGGGCAATCATATTTTAATTAATGAAGACGATAAAGAAGTTGAGTTTGAAGCTGGGAAAATAAAATTAAAAATTAAGAAGGATGAATTAAGAATTAATGAATCTTCCAAAGTAGAAGGCTTTTCAAAAACAAATGAAATTGCAACCCTTGATGCAGCCAATGTTAGTTTTCCGTTGTTATTAAGGAAATGGAAGCAAGGCGATTATTTTTATCCATTGGGAATGCAGAAAAAAAAGAAGTTAAGTAAGTTTTTTATTGATCAAAAAATGTCAATAACAGACAAAGAAAAAATTTGGGTTGTCGAAAGTAGTAAAAGGATTCTCTGGATTATTGGCCACAGAATTGACGACCGTTTTAAGGTCACAGATAAAACGAAGAAAATGGTTACAATGCAGTTTAATAAGTTGTAAAAATATGTCGCAGATCCAATCGTTTTACGTCTTCGATGAAATTATCCATTAAGGGATAGTTTGAAAATAACTGGCTAAAAATAATTAAGAAAACCACGCCGAAAATGGCTCCCCAGATGTGTGCAGAATGATTGACCCGGGAGCCGCCTTTTTTTCCTAAAAAATAAGACACAATCAAAAATAATATTCCGAATAGAAAACCGGGAATAAATACCGGAATAAATAACAAGCCAATTCCCTGCATTGGGTTGAATAAAATATAAGCAAAAACCACTGCCGATACAGCTCCTGACGCGCCCAGGCTTCTATAATCAGGATTGCGGTTGTACTTCAAAAAGTCAGGGATTACGCAAGCAATCAGGGAAAGAAAATACATCAGAACGTAAAATGTTTTTCCATAAATTCCGAAGATATTTATAAAGGAATTTTCACACACGCCACCAAACAAATAAAAAGCGTACATATTAAAAAATAAATGCGAAATATCTGCATGAATAAAGCCATAAGTAATGAACCGGTAATATTGATTTTTTTGGGTAATGGCACTCGGATAAAAAATGAGGTCGTCCATAACTTTATGTGAGCTGAATGCAAAAATTGAAACCAGTACGGTGATGATAATGATGATAAGGGTAACAGACATTTTTATTTTTTAGAAGCATCAAACCTACATAATACCATCTTTATTTACAAATACTCGGAAGAACTATGGGATATATTCGATGGTATGGTACCGGCAGAAATATATTTGCAATACATTAATATTTAAATCCCGTAAAAAAACTAAGAATGATGATATTTCTCGTTTCTTATAATCGTACAGGCCCGATATATTTGTTCGGCAAGAATTAAACGCACCAGTTGATGCGGGAAAACAAGCTTTGACAGGCTCCATTTACTGCGGCATTTCTTTAAAATACTTTCATCAATTCCATAAGCGCCGCCGATTAAAAAAATAATATTCCTGTGGCTTTCATTTGCCTTTTGCTGAATGAAATTTGCAAGCTCTATAGAATTCCATTGCTTTCCATTTTCATCCAAAGCAATTAAAACACCACCATGTTGCAAAGCGTTTAATATTGAAATTCCTTCACTCTTTTTTATTTCTTCTTTAGAAAGATTAACAGCATTTTTTGCCGGCGGGAAAATCTTCCATTCTACGGGATAATAATGAGAAATGCGTTTTGTAAAGGTTTCAATTCCTTCTTTTACATAGGAATCATGCGCCTTTCCAACAGTCCAGAAAAATATTTTCATCTGATAATTTACCTGCAAGATGCACAAGAATAGTGGTTATTTAAATTTTATGATAATAAAGTTGTTGAAGAAATTGGCTTGAAGAAATTTCTTTGTTATTTTTGCGCCTCTTTGGCCCCGTAGCTCAATTGAATAGAGCATTTGACTACGGATCAAAAGGTTTCAGGTTTGAATCCTGACGGGGTCACAAAAACTTTGAGCAGCACAAGTTGAATTGGATCTAAACCTTCAATGAGCATATTTACAGTTTTACTCAAAGTAAACAACTAATTTGCAAAAACTTACAACGAGATTGATTTGGAAAACAAGTCAATCTCGTTTGTTGTTGTCCTGTTAAAAACAAATGATGGCCAAATCAGGCCTTTCTGGTATTAAAAGCCGGCAAATCACTTTTCATAAATAAGCGCTTTTTTGCATCCCTCGCGATGTAACAATGCCTCTGGTGGTTTTGATTCGTGCTAAAAAAGAATCCGGTTATAAAAGAAAAGGTGCGATTTTGTAACTTAAAAATTGATCAAAGCGAAATAAAACAGGTAATGAAAAAAATAAGCATCATAGTATTTATCATTCTGTTAGCAGGTTGTACATCATCTGTTAAAAATAATTATGTTACCTGGAGCGAATACCTTGGAGGATCAGATCGCAATCATTATACTGCACTTTCTCAAATTGATACAAACAATGTTCACAACCTGAAAATTGCATGGACTTATGATACCCCCGATAGCGGGCAAATGGAAATGAGTCCTATCATCGTAAACGGTAGAGTATATGGTGTAACAGCTGCATTAAAAGCATTTGCTTTGGATGCGACTACAGGAAAAGAATTATGGTTGTACAAAGATTCATCTTCGGTGAATGGAACCAGCAGGGGAGTTGCTTATTGGGAAAGCGGAAATGATAAACGTATTTTTTATACTGCAGGGGTTAATCTGATCGCACTAAATGCTGTAAATGGGGAATTGATCACCTCATTTGGCAATAATGGCAAAGTGAATCTGCACACAGGATTGCCAAAAGAGGCAAGCGATAAATTTATCACAAGCACTACTCCCGGTACTGTATATAAAAACCTGATCATCATGCCGACAAGGGTTGCAGAAGATGCAGGAGCAGCGCCAGGAGATATAAGGGCATTTGACGTAAGAACCGGAAAATTAGTGTGGACCTTTCATACCATTCCTTATCCTGGCGAAAAGGGCTATGAAACATGGCCTAAAGATGCTTATAAAAATATGAATGTCGGTGCTGTAAACAACTGGGTAGGAATGGCATTAGATTCGAAGACCGGAACCCTGTTTATTCCTTTAGGTTCTGCCGCGCCGGATTTTTATGGAGCTAACAGAAAGGGCGCTAATCTTTTTGCGAATTGTTTGCTTGCGCTTAATGCAAATGACGGTAGCTACAAATGGCACTTTCAAATGATCCATCACGATTTATGGGACAGGGATCCTGATGCGCCCCCCAATTTATTATCTGTAGTAAAAAACGGGAAAAAGATTGATGCTGTTGCACAGGTAACTAAACAAGGTTATACTTATGTGTTTAACAGAAGCACGGGTGAACCATTGTTTCCGGTTAACGAAGTATCAGTGCCTTCATCCGTATTAACAGGAGAAGAAACATGGCCTACCCAGCCTGTTCCTTCATTGCCAAAGCCTTATGCTAGGTCGGCTTCTGAGTTAACTGAAAACGATATTAGTCCTTATGCTGAGAACAGAGACGAATTGAAAAAATTGTTCAGAGAAGCGGATAAAAGATTGTTCGCCCCACCGAATATCCACAACGTAATTCTATTGCCTGGTTACGACGGAGGGGCCGAATATGGCGGGGCAGCGGCAGATCCTCATAATGGTATTTTGTATGGAAATTCAAATGAAATGGCATGGCTTCTTAAAATGGATGAACAAGAAAAATTGAGTATTGGCAAAACAAATGCGGGAGCATCCGGCTCGGAACAAATTTATAGAAACTATTGCAGTGGATGCCATGGTAAGGATCGTGTGGGAAATGCTTCAAGTGGCTATCCTGACCTTACAAACCTAAGCCAGAAGCGTTCAAAACAATATGTAAGTCAAATTATAAATAACGGAAAAGGCATGATGCCTGCTTTTTCAAATATTTCAAAAGAAGATAAAGAAAGATTGATTAATTATTTATTTGGATCAGGAAAAGAGGAAGTCATTTCCGGTGACCTTTCTTCTATCCCGCGGGATTTATACACTCATTCAGGCTATCAAAAAGTTTTCGACGATAAAGGATTACCTGCTATTTCACCGCCGTGGGGAACTCTTACAGCCATCGATTTAAACACGGGCAAACATCTTTGGCAAATTCCATTGGGAACCACCCCGACTTTGCCTGATCAGGATCTGAATCCAACAGGTTGTGAAAATTACGGAGGCCCGATAGTAACGGAAAATGGACTTTTGTTTATCGCCGCAACGAAGGACGGTATGTTTAGGGCGTTTAATAAATACAACGGTAAATTACTTTGGCAAACGAAACTTCCCGCTGCTTCATTTGGAACACCGGCTGCCTACAGCGTTAACGGCAGGGAGTATATTGTTATGGCTTGTGGAGGTGAAAAATTAGGCACGCCCAAAGGAAATAAAATAGTAGCTTTTGCTTTACGCTAGTTTTCGTTGTCCGATCAAAGGCTGCAATAATTGAAAACAAAAATCTCTAAAATCTACATTTATCTGTTGCTTATTATAATTGGAAAGTATATGCGTGCAAACGGCAGATAAAAACGTAAGATTTATATTTTTTTGTGCGGATTATTTGAACTTCAGGATATTCTATTGGCTGAAAGACTGAAGTAATTTATGATTTAAAATAGGAGCGTATGTAGGCATGGAGGCGGATTCAAAACATTCCTTTGAAATAAACAAATGTTCGTATCCGCTAAAACAAAAATTTTTTTGCACTATCACCGGTTTTTCATATTTCTTTATTATAAATTTGATGCTACCACGATTTTAAATGTATCTGGTTTTATAATATCATTTTCTTCAGTTTACTGATATTAGTTTAAGGATTGACAGCAGCAATGTCTGGAATTTAAAATAGCATGGGAACGTCATCTACCATTATAAAACCATTTTATCTTTTCATTCATAAACCTTCTTTCGTTATGAGATCGTCTACAGATTATCAATCTGAAATTTTTTCGGAACACATCCCTGCTCTTGCTGGAAAAAATAATTTAATAAAAGTAATTGGCGGCGGTGTCAGGCTTGCTTCACTTGATTTTTACAGAGGGTTGGTGATGATACTTTTAATGCTTGAAGCGTCGGGCTTGTATGAGTATGCACAAACATTATCAAAACCCGGTTCTTTTATTCATTCACTGGCAATTCAATTTGATCATGCAAAGTGGCACGGATTGCATTTCTGGGATTTAATACAACCTGCTTTTATGTTCATTGCCGGAACAGCGATGGCGTTTTCACTGACGAAACAAACAGCAAAAGGCAGTACCTGGAAACAGCAGGCCAAACACGCTTTGAGGCGAAGCTGGTGGTTGTTTTTTTGGGGCGTACTAGATTATGCCGTTAGAGGAAATCATTTGTCATTTGAACTTTGGGATGTGTTGACACAACTCTCTTTTACCATGTTGGTCGCATTTCTCATCTTTCGCTGGAAGCCAGGTTACCAGATTCTTTTCAGCCTGGGTTTATTAATTCTGAATGAATGTTTGTATCGCTTTATAAATATTCCGGGGTTTGATCAGCCTTTTACCGACCAGCATAATTTCGGAAATTATATCGATGTAATTTTAATGAACAAAATTAATCCGGGCGGCTGGGTTGCTATCAATTGCATCCCGACTGCTGCCCATACAATCTGGGGCGCAGTTGCCGGGAAATGGCTCCTTACACGAAGCGGAAACAAAAAAATAAAGCCGCTTATTATTTTCGGAGTCATTATTTTAACAGCCGGATATGCGCTGGATATTTCAGGTGTTACGCCGATTATAAAAAGAATTGCCACGTCTTCTTTTACGCTTGCAAGTGGCGGCTGGTGTATGCTCGCCCTCGCATTTCTATATTTTTGGATCGATGTATTGGACCATAAAAAATTTCTTGGTTTTTTCACGATTGTAGGCATGAATTCCATCTTCATTTATCTCTTTTTTGAAATCGTGGTACATCGCTGGCTTTTCAATTACAGCAATACCATTGTGAGCGGAGTAATAGGGCCAACCGGATTATCTGCTGCAGCAATTATGATTATTTCAGCGATAGTTTTGTTTATGCTTCAATGGTTTTTATGTTATTGGTTGTATAAGAAGAAAATATTTTTTAAAGTGTAAATAAGAATATCATTTAATTATTCGTTTACTGGAATAAAATCATCAATACTTGAGAAAGTCCGTTTGAATCATTTCATCGTTACTTTGGCTGATAAATCTGAAGGATGTATGCGATATTGCTTTTGATGTCTTTTGAAAATTAAAAGTACACTGCTATCTTTAAAAAATTTTAAGGAACTTTTATCTTTTTTCTCTTTATTTGTAGCATCAAGTGCATAAAGATTTACCATTCAATATTAAAATACTGCTGAAGCAGCTCGCTGCGGGAGATGAACAGGCATTTCGCATCATCTTTGATCATTATAAATCTCCCTTTTATGGAGCCGCCTTTAAGATGACTCGATCAGCGCATGTTTCTGAAGAAATCGTACAGGAGGTTTTTGTAACCATTTGGGTAAAAAGGCACTTAATTGGCGGCGCTAATCGTCCGGAAAATTATATTTTTACCATACTTCATAACTGTATTTACGCTCATTTCAGAAAAATTGCCCGCGAACGCCAATTAAAATCGCAGTTGGAAAAAGAACAGGATGAGAGCGAAGACCTTATTGAGTCCCTGCTGCTTGAAAAAGAAAATAAAGCTATCCTCGAAAATGTAATCAGTCAAATGCCACCCCAGCAGAGGTTGGTTTATAAATTAGCCAAGCAGGAAGGATGGACGCGTGAAGAAATTGCGCAACGCTTAAACATTTCTCCCAACACAGTAAAAAATCATCTCGCTGCTGCTGTAGAGTATCTCCGCAGCTATTTTAAAAAGGGCGCATCCGTCATTATTTGGGCCGCTATCTTGATGAGTTTTTAATTTTTTTTTAAATCAATAGTACATTTTGATTTCGCCGTGCATCTTTATCAGGAGGTACTGCTAATAATGCAAGTTTTCTTTCATTTTTCTAAATTTCTTAAAAAAATGAAATTAAAAAAGATGATTAATTATTAGTTTACTGTATCTGCAAAAACAAAAGACGTATTGACTTAGCAATTTATCCGAAAAGGAAAATTAATTTTTAGAAAATGGCGCTTTCAAAAGACAGGATATCTTATTTATTAGAAGTTTATTCAAACAGAAAAGCTACGCCCGCTGAAGAAGAGGAGCTTTTTGAATGGGCAAAGAAAGGAAATGAACAGCCTTTTAAAAAACATATTGAAAAGCTGCTGTCGGATTATAATTCCAATGAATTGGTTCCTGCTGTAGAATGGGAGAGGATGTATGAACGGATAATGGAAGAAAAAGCTTCTCTCCATGTTCACCCAAAGGCAAGAAAAATGATATGGGTTCGTTCTGCAGCGGCGGCAATTGTGCTCTTTCTCCTTGGAACTGCGTATTATTATATTGCTGGCCATAAACAGCCTCAAAAGGTATCAGTTTTTCAGCAAACAAAAACAATCGATATTGCAGCGCCTAATAGCGTAAATGCGGTTCTCACATTAAGTAATGGCGAAAAAATCATTCTCGATAGCACAGGCAATGGTGTCGTTGCTATGGAGGGAACTGTGAATGTCATAAAACTGCCTAACGGCGAGCTTGCGTATGAAGGCAGCAGTGAAAATATTGAGTACAATACATTAAGTAATCCGAGAGGTAGTAAGGTTATCAGCCTTGTTCTTGCTGATGGCAGCAAAGTTTGGCTAAATGCTGCCAGTACATTTAAGTATCCAACCGCTTTTGTCGGAAATGAAAGGAAAGTTGAAGTTTCCGGCGAGGCATATTTTGAAGTCTCCCATAATGCTGCTATGCCTTTTATCGTGAGTAAAGGTGAAACGAGTATACGTGTATTAGGTACTCATTTTAATGTGAATGCTTATGATGACGAGAGTTCCGTAAATGTAACGCTGCTGGAAGGAAGTGTAAAAGTGGTAAAAGGGAATGAAGATGTCCTGATTTCACCGGGGCAACAGGCAGAAGTATCTAATAATATCCCGCCTTCAAATCCGATAGAAGTTCACACAGCAGATATAGATGAAACAATGGCATGGAAGAACGGCTTATTCTCTTATAAAGGGGCAGATATTGAAACGATTATGCGGCAAGTATCACGTTGGTATAATGTGGACGTCGTAATTGAAAAGCCCGTAAAGGAAAAATTTTATGCTCAGGTTTCAAGAAATACTGACGTCTCTAATTTGCTTAAAATGCTGGAAGCTACCAAGGCGGTGCATTTTAAAATAGAAGGAAAAATGATTAAAGTGATGCCATAGGCAGCTTGCCTGATAATGTGGAATGGATTTGAAGAAGTTATTTCGTTGGCTAAGAAAAAAGCCAGCTCCCCTGACCGGGAACTGGCTATAAATCTGAGCTGATTCAATATAAAAAACAACTTGAACTGATTTACTATTTCATCAACTCAAACCTACCTGCCGGACAGACAGGCCAAACAAAGTTATGCTAAATGCTTTTTATGCACCGCCATTTTTTAAGCGGCGGCTCATCCTCAAAACGCTGAGAATTATGAATTTTACAGTCATCTGTCTGCTTGCATTTGCGTTACAGATAAGCGCCAGAACTTATTCACAGGGCGTGACGCTGCATGTTAAGAATGCGCCTTTAAATAAAGTGTTTCAGGAGATAAAGGAACAAACAGGTTATACGTTTGTTTATACCGGCACCTTGCTGAAGGAAGCAAACAAAGTAACCATCGAGGTAAAGAATTCTTCACTTCAAGATGTGTTGAATCTGTGCTTTAGCCGGCAGCCATTTACCTACACGATCATTGATAAGACGATAGTGTTGCAGCCAAAAGGAAATGAGGCGCAAAATTCCGGTGACAACTTTGACAAGACGGTTTTGCTTCCCGCACCTGTTGCCATTGATATTCATGGAAAAGTGTTGAATAAAGACGGTAAACCACTCGCCGGGGCTTCAGTAGTCGTGGCAGGCACACGAAACGGAACCACCACAGATAACAATGGGATGTTCACCTTGTCTGTTCCTTCTGGCGTTGATGTTATTTTGGAAATTTCCAGCATAGGATATCAATCCAAAAAGGTAAAGGTTAACAGGCAACGTGAAATTAATGTTACACTGGAAGAAGTTAATACTGGTTTGGCTGATGTGGTGATTGTTGGCTATGGTACGGTTAGAAAAAAGGATATTACTGGTGCGGTTTCGTCCGTTCAATTCAATGAAACGGAAGCAGCTGAGATAACATCGGTAGATAAATTGTTGCAAGGCAGGGTAGCTGGTGTAGAAGTGAATACCGGAAGTGCAGCACCCGGAGGGGCAGTCAACGTTCGCATTCGCGGCTTAAGCTCTATTAGTGGTGGTACAGAGCCTCTATACGTGGTGGACGGAATTATTGTCAATACGGCCACTCAAGACAATACAAATTCATTAACAGTTGGCACCAATCCGGGTAATTCATATCAAGAAGCACAAAATGGCTTAACCGCGATTAACCCGCAGGATATTGAAAGTATTGAAATCCTGAAAGATGCATCTGCTACCGCAATTTACGGATCAAGAGGTGCAAATGGCGTTGTATTAATTACTACCAAGCAAGGAAAATCCGGAAAAGGAAAGATAACCTATTCATCTTCTCTTGACCTGTCAACGGTTAGCAAAAATATGCCTATGTTGGACGGATTTGAATATGTGAGCTTCATAAACCAAACAAGGTTAAATGGGCCATTTTATGATCTAAAAACGATCCAGCCTATTGACTGGTCCAAGGATATATTCCGTACGGCGGTCACAACCAACAATCGTGTTACAGTTAGCGGAAGAAATGATAAATCAGACTATTATTTGGCGGTAGGGTATTTAGATAACAGCGGCATCATCCCAACCACTGGCGTCAAACAAGGAGATGTGAGGTTCAATCTTACTCAAAATGTGACACCAAAATTGCGCATTACTTCACGGAGCAATTTGCTATACCGCCGCAATTCGATGACCCAATCAACTGAACAAATGGGAAGTGCCGGTCAAAGTGTTATTCGGCAAATATTGGCAAAGGAACCCTTACGCGATACGCTGGGTGCTACTATTAATATTGATCAGGAAGTGGAAGGGCCGCGAGCGTGGATGAGGGCATATGATGATATTACAAAAGAATTTAGGGTGCTCCAATCTGTTTCTGCAGAGTATAAGCTTTCCAACGCTTTCTCTTTCAAAGTACTTGGTGGCGGTGATGTTCGTTTCAAGGATAGGAGGCGCTGGTTTGGAAAAGATTTAAGTCAAGGGAAACTGACAAACGGACAACTCGGTGTGTCCACCTTAAAAAGCTACGCTTATAACCTCGAAGCGATGTTGCAATTCAATAAAACGTATGATAAGCACCGATTCAATGGCGTAATTGGTGCAACATATGACAATTCCGATGTTCAAAATGCCTATACAGTTAACGAAGATTTTTTTACAGAAGATCTTCGAATTTATGGAATGGGCACTGGAGCAAAAGTTTATCCTCAATTTGAAAACTTTACCAGATCCTCAATTCTTTCATCTCTCGCGAGGATGGTTTATTCGTATGATGACAAGTATGTGATGACTGTTACAGGACGGTATGATGGCACAAGTCGTTTTGCTGATGGAAAAAAGTGGGGATTTTTCCCCTCGTTGGCGGTAGCTTGGCGCGCTTCGGAAGAAGACTTTGTTAAAAATCTTAATATTTTCTCAACATTGAAGCCTCGTTTTGGATATGGAGTAACAGGTAATCAAGCTATTAACCCTTACTCAACGATCGCCCGTTATAAAGCCGCTTATTATTCCACCGGTAATGGTTCCTTAGCTGTTGGCGCCGTGCCGTCAATTTTGGCGAATCCCAATCTTACCTGGGAAAGTTCTGTACAATCGAATCTTGGCTTAGATGCAGGCATCTTTAAAGACCGCATTACCTTTACGTTAGATCTATATCACAAAACAACAAAAGACTTGCTACAGGATTTCAAAATTCCTATCTCTGCAGGTTTTACAAGCATTGCTGCCAACAAAGGAAGTATCGAAAATAAAGGATTGGAGTTAAGCATTCAGGGAGCAGTGGTGGATAGAACTGTGAAGTGGAATGTTGGGGGAAATATTTCCTTCAATAAAAATAAAATCGTTGATTTGGGACAGCCTGAAGGGCAATTTGGAAGCCATATGCTCAAAGCCTTTTATGGCGTGAAAGTATCTGGCGGTACCGAGTTTGCCACACCAGCAAATATTTTTGCAGAAGGTTATCCTGTAGGCATGTTCTTTGGTTTTCAATCTAAGGGTATTTACCAACCGGAAGACGTAGCCGCAAGCCCGTTGAAATATTATGGAGTGCCTTTGCAACCAGGCGATATTTACTTTGTAGACAAAAACGGCGATGGCAACATCACCGATCTTGACAAAGATTTCATCGGAAACCCCAATCCCAAATTCAGCTACGGATTGAATACTTCGATTTCCTACAAACAATTTTCTCTAAATATTTTTGCAAATGGTGTCTATGGAAATAAGATTGCTAATGGAAACCTGTTGAAAATAGAGAATTCAAGCCTTGGCACGAACATTACAAAAAGTGCTTTTTATGATGCGTGGTCGCCAACAAATCCAACTGGCCCAAAGCCAAGACTGCTATATGCCAACAAAGATTTTAGCGACAGGATTCTGGAAGATGGTAGCTTTTTACGGATTGCTATGGTAACGCTTAGCTATCGGTTGCCAGTGAAACAAAGCTGGTTAAGTTCCTTTGATATTTACGTTACCGGCAAAAATCTATTAGTCTTTACACACTATTCGGGATTTGATCCAGAGGTAAACAGTTTTACCTATGATCCGATGCGCACCGGTGTTGACTGGAGCTCTTACCCGAATACCCGATCAGTAGCTTTCGGATTAAACGTTACTTTCTAAAAATTTATAAACAGTTGTTATGAAAAAAATAAAAGTTTTTTGGCTTGCCTTATGTATTATAAGCATTAGCATTTCCTGCAAAAAAGCAATTACGGAACAGCCAAAGGGATTCTTGAATCAGAAAACGCTTTTTAATACTCCCGCTGGCGCAAATGCAGCCCTTATTGGTGTTTATGAGCGACTCAGCACCTACTATTATTTTGGCAATCAATTGCCGCAATTGCTAAGCATCGCCTCCGGAGCATTTTGGACATCAGTTACAGCCAATCAGCCACTTGGTAAAATGGCTGCACAGCCAACAGATGCGTTAGTGGTTCGGCCATGGACTGAGATGTATGGTGGTATTAATGCCGTAAATGGTTTGATTGATGGTTTGAGTGCAAGTAGCCTGGGTGATTCAGTTAAAAATCCGATCTTAGGAGAAGCCTATTTCCTCCGGGCGGTTTATTATTTCAATGCGGTTCGAATTTGGGGAGCTGTTCCCTTACGCTTGCATCCGGTAACAGATGAAACTATAGATATCGCTAGAACAGATGTTGATAAGGTGTATGAACAGATTATCAGCGATCTTCAACAGGCAAAGAAATTAATGCCCCCGGCGGCTACCCAGTTGAAAGGCCGTCCTAATAAATATGCTGCATTTGCCTTGCTAGGAAAGGTTTATATGACATTGGCTGGAAATGATAATTCATCCCCTTACTGGCAAAAAGCGTTTGATGAAGAAATACAGGTTTACAATTCTAACGTCTATCGCCTGGTTCGCCCATTCAAGGCCCTTTGGGATGTAAGTAAGGAAAATTCTGTAGAATCAATTTTTGAGATTCAGTATACATCATCAGGTGGCTCTGCCAATGGCCTGACCCAATCCTGGATGCCTCAAAGCAGTTCTTATATCATGGGTGCAGGAAGCCCATTAGCACGAATCAGGCTCCACAAAGCTACCTTCGACGATCATAAAAACACTTATCTTGGCGACCCCCGCATAGATGCCTCTTACATTTATGATACCTACAAATCAAAAAGCGGCTCTGCACAATATTGTTATCCTAATAGTGCTGCCTCTGCAGCTAATGGCTATCCTTACCTGCTAAAGTTCAATGACCCAGGTTGGGTGGCAAACGGAAGCAATACAAACGTAATCTATTTACGATATGCTGATGTCTTATTGATGTTGGCGGAAATTGAAAACGAGTTGCACGGGCCCGCGGGTGCTTACAAGTATATTAATGAAGTCATGAACCGGGCGCGCGATGCAGATGGTAATGGCAACATTGATGTAACCGAAATGGCGCCGGAAGATTGGAGTGGAATGGATCAAGCCACATTTCGGGACCGTATTATGTTGGAGCGTCGCATTGAACTTGTTGGCGAGTTTCATGAATTTTATGATACCAGGCGCAGAGGAGAACCGTATTTATTACAATATTTCGAAC
This sequence comes from uncultured Chitinophagaceae bacterium, assembly GCA_963706825.1. Lineage (GTDB taxonomy): Bacteria > Bacteroidota > Bacteroidia > Chitinophagales > Chitinophagaceae > Ginsengibacter. The sequence continues at coordinate 170,621 of CAVPNT010000001.1, forward strand.
ATCACAATTCGCATCCTTTGTTCAGTGCAACAAATGATTGGAAGTTTCCAACGGATCCGGCTTCAATTAAAAGAGCCATGTTAATGCCGATTCCATCCGACGAGATGAACTATAACCATTTAATAACTCCATCTGATCAGAATTACGGTTACTAATCACTGAAATGTTATGAGCAAGAGAAAATGATAACTCTTGCTCTTTATTTCTTTAATCTTCATTTTCAATATTTGGATTATGAACAGAAGAGACTTTGTAAATTTATTTGCTGCGATGCCTGCGGCGTTCATTGATCCCAATGGCTTTTCAGTAAAAAACAAAAATGTGAAAACGGTCGCTTCATCGGCAACCTCATTTGTTACTATTAGTTCATCCAACCCGTTTTATTTTCAATTATCCGATGGGCAACCATTCATTGTAAATGGCCCTTGTCTTGCTGGCGCAACTAATATGGAGACCATGGAGTTATATCTAAAGAAATTGTCTTCAAATCGGGCAAATTTTGCAAGAGTGTGGCTGTGCAACGGATTGTTTGAGGTAGAAAAAAAGTTTGGCGAATATGATGAAACGCAGGCGACAAAAATTGACCAATTGCTTGACTGGGCAACAAAGTATAATCTGAAACTGAAACTTTGCCTGGATAATACCAGGCAAATTATTCCAGACAAAACTGCCTGGTTCAACAAGCCGCAATACCATGTTGACAACGGCGGCCCTTTCAACAATGTGGATGAATACATCAACACAGAAAAAGGAAGACAAGCTTATTTAAACCGCATAAAATTTTTTAGCAAACGTTATGGTAATCATCCGGCCGTCTTTGGGTGGGAGCTTTGGAACGAGATGAACGGCATTATGTGCAAGGGCTTGCGCGAGTGGAATGACTACATGCTGCCTCAAGTGCATCAATTGTTTCCCGGGAATTTGGTTTTGCAAAGCCTTGGTTCATTTGATATGGAAAGCCGACGCCCCGATTATCGTTATATCAACCAACTGCAATCGAACGACGTGGGACAAATTCATCGTTACATTGATGCCCATGCAACACTTGATGTCTGCACTGCACCGATGGATGTTCTTTCTTCCGATGCGATAGACGAATTAAAGTCCTATCATCTTCATAAACCAATGTTGCTGGCTGAAGTTGGAGCGGTACTTCCTAATCATACCGGCCCTTCTGATTTGTACCCACTCGACACAGAAGGCGCACTCATGCACGACATGTTGTTTACACCCTTTTTTGCCGGTGCCGCTGGTAGCGGTAATAGCTGGCACTGGGATCATTACATTGATAAGAACAATTTGTGGTATCATTTCGCACGATTCAGTGAGGCGGTGAAAGAAATTGATCCGGTGGCTGACAGCTTCATTCCTGTCAAACTTTACCATCATCGTCTAAGAATTTACGCATTGGTAGGAAAGAATACCATCCTCACCTGGATTCGGGACATTAACAATGACTGGCAATCGGAGTTCAGGCAGGGCAAACAGCCGGAAGAAATTATCAACGAAAAGGTAGATTTTAGCAGTTTGATATCCCAGCGGTTGGTAAAAAAAATATCGCTGTATGATCCATGGCAACACAAATGGACAACGACTGGAAAGAACAGTATCGTTACTTTGCCGGCCTTCAAACGTTCGCTGATTATTAAAATTGAAAGACAGGCATAGCGAAAACAAGCGTACAATTTTGGTTGTCAGACAGATGTATTGTTGATGCAGTTGACAGCCAAACTTACAAATTTTTGTGGAAGGATAAGGTTTTTAAATCCGAACATCAATTCTATTTTGTCATTTAAGAATAAAGGAGTGCTTATAAGTTCAGTGGATGGAAAAAGAACCTTTTCCCAATTCCGGAAGTCCTCATTTTTAAACCATTAATTAATTATCTAATGAAAAAGAATTTATTGGCAAGTTTTGTCCTTATTATTTTTTTACCCATGGCGTGCTTCTCACAGGAACAAGAAACGAAGCAACAGAACAAACGCTACACCGGTCAGCCGCTCGCTAATTTGATACGTGGGCCATATTTGCAAACAGCTACCAGCAACAGTATCATCGTTCGTTGGCGAACCGATACCTGGGCACGCAGCCGTGTGCGCTATGGAACGGATCCGCACAATCTATCCATGATGGCCGATGATAATGGGCTGTTGATGGAGCACAAGGTGACACTTTCCGGCCTTCAGCCTTCAACAAAATATTATTATTCCGTTGGCGGATTGGCGGACACCTTGCAGATTGGTCCGGACAATTACTTCTACACACTTCCTGTAGTGGGCGAAGAAAAATTATACCGCATTGCTGCCCTTGGCGATTGCGGGAACAACTCGCTCAATCAAAGGCAGGTGAGGGACCAGATTGTTAAATATCTTGGCGACAATTACATGAATGCCTGGATTTTACTGGGTGATAACGCCTATCGTGATGGCGAAGACGCACAATATCAGGCTAATTTCTTCAACGTGTACAAAGACGATTTGCTGAAGAAATATCCTTTGTTTCCGGCCCCCGGGAATCACGATTATCACGACGTAGAGTACCCGAAGAATTACGGGCAAAAGACCCGCCAGGTAGCCTATTACCAGAATTTCTCAATGCCTACCAACGGTGAAGCCGGCGGTGTGCCATCGAACACACAGCAGTATTATTCCTTTGACATTGGCAACATTCATTTTCTTTCACTTGACTCTTATGGCATGGAAGAAGAATCGCTGCGCATGTACGATACGCTTTCGCCGCAGGTGCAATGGGTGAAGAAAGACCTCGATGCCAATAAAAACAAAGGCTGGACTGTTGCTTTCTTTCACCATCCGCCTTACACGATGGGCTCGCACAACTCGGATAAAGAATCGGAGCTGATAAAAATACGGGAGAACTTTATCCGCATCATGGAACGTTATGGGGTAGACCTTGTTCTTTGCGGCCACAGTCATTCGTATGAACGTTCGAAAATGATGTCGGATCATTATGGGCCCATGAAAACCTTCGATTCCACCAAGCATAACATCAGTAATTCATCGGCGTTGTACAACGGCAATAAAAATTCATGTCCCTATGTCAAAAACAAAAATGATTTGAAAGGAACCGTCTATGTGGTCAGCGGTTCAGCAGGGCAGTTAACGTACGTGCAGGACACATATCCACACAAAGCCATGTTTTATTCCGATAACCATGTTGGTGGTGCTGTGATGCTGGAAGTGGAAGGAAACCGGTTGGATATGAAATGGATTACGTCAACCGGCGAGGTAAAGGATAAGTTTACGATGATGAAAAACGTCAACAAAAAAACGACCTTCCAGGTGAAGAAAGGAGAAAAGGTAACCTTGAACGCTTCGTTTGTTGGACAGTATACCTGGAAGCACACGGATCAAAATACAAGAAGCATCGAAGTAGCACCAACGAAAAGTAAATCAACTTATGTTGTGCAGGACGAATTTGGCTGTGTGAAAGACACTTTTGAAGTGGTTGTAACAAAATAAATCTGCATTATTGAAAAGAAAGTTCATGGTTAGAATTGATTCAGCGCTTATAAAGCGATTCGCAACCTTTGTTGGCTTGCTGATGTTGCTAAAGATTACAACGGCGCAAACTTCAATCAACGAAGTGCCAATTATTGGCGCCGAAGTTTTTATTGAACCCGGACAAACACCACAGGAAATTGATACGTGGTTCAAACGTCTGAGAGAAGCCGGCATGACGGTAACGCGCATTCGAATGTTTGAGCGCTATATGCACTCGCCGGATGGCAAATGGGATTTCAGCTTGTTTGATGAAGCGTTCAAAGCAGGAGAAAAATACGGTATCAATATCTACAGCAATCTTTTTCCTGCCACACCCTTTAGTGATGTGGGCGGCTTTAAATTTCCGCGGGATGAACAGCATTTGAAATCTATTGCTGATTACATCAAAAATCTGGTAACGCATTTTAAGCAGTTTAAGTCAAGTTACGGCTGGGTGCCCATCAATGAACCCGGTTCCGGCGGCCTGCCAAAAAATGATTTTACCAAAATCAAGTTTGAAGCATGGAAAAAGCTGCAGCCCGTACCGCAGTACAACAGCAAAGGATTTGAACATTTTGACTTTGCGGAAGAGCGTTTTTTGATGGATTACAATGTTTGGTTTTTAAAATGGCTGACGGATGAAATTCACAAGTATGATCCAGGAAGTCCGGTGCATGTGAACAATCATCAAATCTTTCAACTCGCTGCTGAATACAATTTTCCCGAATGGCAAAAATTTTTAACAAGCCTTGGAGGCTCTGCCCATGCAAGCTGGCATTTTGGATATTTTGATAGAAGTCAGTATGCTTTAGCGATGTCGGCCAATAGCGAAATTCTTCGCTCAGGTGCTGGTAATATTCCCTGGCTGATGACTGAGATGCAGGGTGGCAATAATACATACAGTGGTTATAATGCCATGTGTCCGACAAAGGAAGAAATTAGTCAATGGTTATGGACAACAATTGGAACAGGAAGTAAAGGTGCGATTTTTTGGTGCCTTAATCCTCGTGGGTCAGGTGCAGAAGCTGGAGAGTGGGCATTGCTAAATTTTCAGAATGAGCCGTCAGACAGGATGAAAGCCGCTGCTAAAGTAGCAGAAGTGATTAATAGAGATCCACAGCTTTTTGCTCATGCAACTGTTGTTGAATCGGGCATTAATATTATCTACATCAGAGAAGCAATGTGGGTAGAAAAAAAGCTGCAAACAGGCGGTTTTCATTATGAAGGAAGAGATGCAGGGGGTGTAATGAAATCCGCATTAGCATACTTTGAAGCATTAAGTGAAATGGGAGTTCAGGCAAATTTAAAAGAAATCGATGAATTTGATTTTTCGCAAGATAATTACAGCAGGACAACCATCATACTATCTCATCAAATATCTATTCCTTCCCGCTACTGGCAAAAACTGCAGGACTTTGTAAGCAAGGGCGGAAAATTAATTGTGGATGGGTTAACAGGATATTTTGATGAAAATGCCGTTTGCATTATGAAAACCGGTTTCCCGTTAGAAAAAGTTTTTGGCGGTAAAATAAAAGAGTTTAAAGTAATAGACAATCTCTTCACCATCAATCTTTCAGAAAATAATTTGCTTTTGCCAGCGCATTTGTGGCAGGGCTCAATTGCAATAACAACTGCAAAGCCTATAAGTACTTTTGATGGCGAAGTGGTGGCCTCACGAAACAAGTTTGGCAAAGGCGAAGTTTTGTGGATGCCATCGTTAGTTGGTTTAGGCGCAAGAATAAATAAAGATTACCGTAAACTCTCATCCTTATTATATACAGAAGCAAAACAAAGTATTTCTTCAGTTCCTTTTCACTTTAAAACTCATGAGGCAGGAATGTTAATGAAAACAATGAAGTCAGGAAATAATTATATTTCTGTCATCATCAATAAATCAAAAAATAAGAAAAAAATAACCGTCGATATAACGCGGATAATGAAACCAACGATATTATTTGCTGATCAAAAAGGAACAATTTCGGGCAATATATTAGATATTTCTCCTGAAGAAACGATAGTTATTAACTGGCAATAGATTCAATATTTTCTTAGCCCAAGACGCTATTAGAAAAAGCCAACAGTAATATAAGATACTTGAATAAAGGCATCCAGTAAACCCATAAATAATAGGAATTCTGATTTTCGCCAAATAATTCCAGTAATAAACAATTGGATAAAATAAATGAATGTTATTCTTCGAATGAAAAAAAATATAAAAACATTACAGATGAAGATTTTTAAATCTCTCGCATTGGCTATTGGATTGATGACAGGATTTAATTTATACGCGCAGTCTTATGACTGGGAAAATCCTGCCGTAACTCAGATTAATACTGAAGCTCCGCATAGTACTTTAATTCCCTATCAGGACGTCGCCTCTGCCTTAAGCTTCGATAAAGAAAAGTCCTCTTTTTATAAGCTCTTAAACGGAACCTGGAAATTCAAGTGGATTAAAAATCCATTACAGGTTCCTTCAAACTTTTATGATCCTCAATTAAACATCGCAGATTGGGATGATATTGAAGTCCCGATGAACTGGCAACTTACTTACAGATACGATCCTCCCATTTTTAGTAATATCAAACATCCTTTTCCTGCAAATCCTCCGTATGTACCAAAGGAGGATACCAATACAACCGGGCTCTATAGAACTTCCTTTAATATTCCATCAAACTGGAACGGCAAACAAGTGTTTCTTCACTTTGCCGGAGTTCAATCAGCTATGTATGTTTATATAAATGGAAAGAAAGTGGGTTACCACGAAGATGGTATGACACCTGCTGAGTTTAATATAACTGCCTATCTCCAAACAGGAAAAAACACATTGGCTGCAGAAGTAATTAACTGGTCGGATGGAAGCTATTTGGAAGACCAGGATTTTTGGAGGCTTAGCGGGATTTTTCGTGATGTTTTTCTTTTTGCAACCCCTTCTTTGCATATAAGAGATTTTCATGTAGTTCCTTCTTTAGATAAAAATTTCGAGAATGGAAATGTAGATATTAGTGTAGATATTAGCAGCTATGAAAATAGGAATGCAGGAAGTTGCAGATTGAAAGCGATAATATTGGATAACAAACTCAGGCCTGTAATTTCCCGAGAAATGACCGGGGAAGTAAACGCTAAAAGTGAGACCGTTATTAAATTCAATGCGCCTGTTCAAAATCCTGACAGGTGGACTGCGGAAACGCCAAATTTATATACCTTAACACTTGAACTTATAGATAAAGATGGAAAAGTACTAGAAGTTGTTAGTAGTAAAATCGGATTTAGGAAAGTTGAAATAAAGAATGGAAAATTACTGGTAAACGGGGAAGCAATAAAAATTAAAGGGGTAAACCGGCAAGAGTTTGATATGTATAAAGGACGCTATGTTACCACTCAATCAATGATAAAGGATATAACATTAATGAAGCAGCATAATATAAATGCAGTGCGGACTTCACATTATCCGAACGCTCCCGAATGGTACAGCCTGTGCGATGAATACGGCTTATATGTCATGGATGAAGCAAACATTGAAAGCCATGAGTTATGGGCGGATCATAATATCTATTTGTCTGAAGATACTTCCTGGACAAAAGCATTTGTAGAACGGGGAGCGGCAATGGTACAGCGGGATAAAAATCATCCTTCCATCATATTTTGGTCTATGGGAAATGAAACGGGTTGGGGAAAGAATTTTGACAGTATGTATGCTGCTATAAAAAAGATTGACCCTGAAAGACCTATTCACTATGAAAGTAAAATTCCGGCATATGCCAATGTGCTTTCCCGCTATGATATTATATCCATGATGTATCCGACTGTAAAAGATGTAATAAAATTTATGCATAAAGACAGTACAAGGCCGGTTATTATTTGTGAGTATGCACATTCCATGGGAAACAGCCTCGGAAACTTTCGGGAATACTGGAATGCCTTTTATAAATATCCGAGGTTACAGGGCGGCTTTACATGGGATTGGGTTGATCAGGGATTACACTCCAAAGATTCCAATGGAAGATTATATTGGAACATTGTAAATAACATTGACGGTGCAAACGGAAATGATGGACTTGTTAATCCCGACCGGACGCCTCAACCTGAACTAAATGAAGCAAAAAAAGTATTACAAAATATAAACATCAAAGCAGCAGATTTAGAGGAAGGGAAAGTAATGATTTCAAATGGATACTTTTTTAAAGATTTAGATGATGTTGAATTGCAATGGAATATCCTGGAGAATGGCTTATCCATCCAGAGCGGAACAATCAGGAATTTAAAAGTGAAGCCACAGGAAACCGAAGAAATTACTGTCCCTTTTAAAAGCATTTTAATAAAACCAGGTGCTGATTATTATATTCGGTTTAACTGTGTCTTAAAGGATTCTGCAAGGTGGGCACCGAAAGGTTTTGTCATTGCATCAGAACAATTAAAACTTCCTGAAAAAGCAGTAAGACAAGAAACAATAAATGTGGAAAGCCTGGCTAATGTGCAATTGCATCAAGGCAATAAAATTGTTGTAACAGGGAAGAATTTCAGGGTCGCTTTCAATAAAAAGACAGGTGCATTATCGTCTTTTCAATTTAAAAACAAAGAATTGCTTACTTCTGATGTAATACCGAATTTTTGGCGTGTACCAACTGATAATGATGAGGGTGGTAAAAAACACAGTTATGCGCAGGGCTGGCGCGATGCAGGTTTGGATTCTATAACGATTGTGCCGGAGCAAATGATGGCAGAATTAATTCATCCGCAGGTTGCGAGAATAAAAATTAAAAATAAAATCCTGCTAAGAACAGGGAGCATAACACAGGTTTCAATATTTACCGTGTATGGAAGTGGAGATATCCATGTTGAAAATTCTTTCACTACAGAAGATAATTTGCCTCCTCTGGCAAGAGTTGGCTTTCAATTTGTTTTACCTGCGGGGTTTTCTAATATCAAATGGTACGGGAATGGCCCATTAGAAAATTATGAGGACAGGAAAGAAAGCTCTTTTGCCGGATTGTATAAAGGCAGTGTAAAAGAGCAGCATTTTCCTTATGTTATGCCCCAGGAAACAGGTAACAAAACAGATGTACGCTGGATGTTATTATCATCAAAAGACGGGACCGGTTTACTGGCATTAGGAGAACCGTATTTGAATATAAATGTGCAGGACTATTCATTAGCTGCGTTAAATGAAGCAAAACTAACCCATGGACTTATCAGAGGTGATAATACTTATCTTCACATCGATTTCAAACAAATGGGTTTAGGTGGTGATGACAGCTGGAGCCGGCGGGTTCATCCGGAATATTTATTGAACGAAAAGCAATACAAATATTCTTTTCGTTTAAAAGCGATCAGCAAAAACCAGGATCCAGATCAAATATTAATGGAAAAACTTCCGGAATTGTAAATTCAAAAGATGACAATTTCAATCAAACATTAAAGCAACGATTAAATCAAAATATTAATAAAATGATTCTCTTTTCTCCACGACGCTCTTTCCAAATTCTTATCATTTTTTCGTTCTTCAGTTTTGTATCCTGCACGTCTTCGCGCATTTACAAATCCTCTGTTACTAGCGAGGAAAGCTATCATAGTAGTTATGATGACACTACTTTAACCCCCGATAACAGTTCAATCCTGATGCCTTATAACCGGTTTATTGATCCGGCAGGAACTGTTATACGCTTTGGTAGTTCTTCACTTGAAAATCACAGCCTCGATTGCGCTTTGTTGCCTGGTGGTAAGGTACTTGCGGTTGAAGACAGATATGGAGTGGCTTTTATAGATGTGGTAGAAAATAAACTGTTATTTCATCTTGATTATACCGGAGACTACAAAAAATTGATGAGTACTTATTCAGGCATAAAAGCGCTGGAAGATAATAACCAGATACATATATTTTGGGGGGCAGCAAATCCGTCGGCAAATACATCTTTTATTCTGGAAGCAGTTTGGGATGGAAAGAAAGCTGAAATTAATAATTCAATTCCTTTTAAAGCGCTTGCTCCCGCACCAATGTCTTTGCCAAATGATATTGCTATTCATAAAGAAGACGGAGAAACGTATTTATATGTAGTTTTAAATGGCAATAGCCAATTGATAAAGTTAAGGCTCGCCGATAAAAAAGTGATGTGGGAAGCCGCTACCGGAATGGCACCTTTTGGAATAGCTTTAACTTCTTCAAAAGCTTATGTTACGAATTGGGCCGGCCCGGTTCCAACCGATAGTTCAAGAGAAACAGCAGGCATTCCTTATGGCAAAGTTTACATTGACCCTAAAACAGGAGCGACTTCATCTGGTACAGTAAGCATAATAGATTTGGCAACAGGAACTCTTTTATCCGAAGTAGAAGTTGGATTACATCCAAATGCAATTGTTGCAAGTACTGATCAGCAATTTATTTACGTTTCGAATGGGAATAGTGATAATATCTCTGTAATAAATACAGAAACTGATAAAGTCGTTGATTCTGTTTCTGTAAGCCTTACAGGACAAACGAATCAATTTATTGGAGATTCACCAAATGCCCTTGCAATCAACGATACAGGTAACACCTTATATGTTTCAAATGGAATGGATAATGCAGTTGCTGTAATAGATCTGGGAGAAAAATCATCCGCAACAGGAAAAGGCAGTTCGCGTATTAAAGGATTTATCCCGACAGAAGCATATCCTGCCGGGTTGGCAATCACTGCAAATACATTGTATGTTACAAACCTTGAAGGGGAAGGTTCAAGAATTAAAATCAAAGGCGCTTACAATAGCCATCGGCAGGAAGCGACAATTTCTATTATCAGTTTGCCTTCTGATCAGGTTTTGAATTCTTATACAAAAAGGGTAGAAGCGGCCAACTTAGCGTTCCGCTCAAAACTTTCAGCTCTTTTGCCGAGAGAAGGCATTGCCGCAAAGCCCGTCCCTGAAAGAATCGGTGAACCTTCTGTTTTTAAACACGTTGTTTATATTATCAAAGAAAACAGGACTTATGACCAGGTTTTAGGGGATATGAAAGAAGGTGATGGCGATTCGTCATTATGTATTTATGGAAGTGATATAACTCCCAATCAGCATAAACTTGGGAAGGAGTATTTGTTGCTGGACAACTATTATGCGTCTGGAAAATCTTCCGCAGAAGGGCATTCATGGACAGATGCGGCCATAGTTACAGATTATGTAGAAAAGAATGTAAGGGCATGGTTTCGCAGCTATCCACATGTATTGGCTGACGCGCTTGTTTATAACAAAAAAGGATTTATCTGGAATAATGCTTTGGATCATGGAAAGACAGTGAGAATTTATGGTGAAGCATGTGTTCCGCAACACAGTAAGGAGTTGAACTGGACAAAAGTATATCAGTCATATCTGGATCGTAAAAAAATTGACTTTAAAAATACAACCACCATTTCGAGAGTCCGCCCGATTATGTCGGCCGATTATCCTTGTTATGACGGCCATGATTTTACCGACCAGATCCGTGCTGATGTTTTTATAAAGGAATTACACGAAATTGAAAAAACGCCCGGGGATCAACTACCTGATTTAATGATTCTTGCTCTTCCACTCGACCACACTTCCGGAATGGCGGAAGGTTTTCCAACTCCCCGCGCGATGGTAGCAGATAACGATCTGGCGCTGGGAAGAATAATAGATGCGCTCACCAAAAGCCGTTTTTGGGATTCAACGGTAGTATTTGTTACTGAAGATGATTCACAGGGCGGCTGGGATCATGTTTCTGCATATCGTACAACAGGATTTGTAATAAGCGCATATTCCCACTTGCAGAAAACGGTTCATACTAATTATAACCAAACATGTATGGTTCGTACAATTGAGCAAATTTTGGGTTTGCCACCAATGAATGTGATTGATGCAACTGCGTTACCGATGTTTGATTGTTTTGATCAGACTCCGGTAAAAAAAACGTATTCTTTCCTAAAAAATATCATTCCATTAAATGAAATGAATAAGAGCTCAGCCTCTTTATCAGGCAAAGCAAAAAAGTTTTCTGTAGCATCGTCTTCGCCGGAATTTAATCATATTGACGGCGGCAATGACGACCTGCTCAACAGGATATTATGGTTTGATTCAAAAGGAAATGCACCTTATCCTAAAGAATTAACTCTTTCAAAAAAAGAGAGAAAGGATGATGATGATTAATCGAAAAAAGGAAAACATTCTGAAAGAAAGGTTCCTTTTATTTTGCCTCTTTAAATATTCATTGGCTCTTAAATTAAAGAGGAAAGTGTAAATGAATCATTTTGTGAATTAAATTATAAGACCAATTTCGCTTGTTCACACCTGTAACAGCAAACGAATAAACGTAATTCCTGATTGCGTCCTTCAACATTATCAATAAGATATAGGAAGTTTCCTTGCGCCTTTTTGAGTAATTTTTTTTTCTTTTCTTAAAGGACATGTTATACCATCTTTATTTGCTAAATAGTCCAAAAGACTGTGTGTCCCGCATCTGCGCGATTAGATGGTATGATACCGACAAAAAAGAAGTTTGGACTACCTAAAGCTTATATTCCGTGTTAGGCATGAACTTCTCCAGTATTCAACAGGATAACAATCACAGGCCTGGAATTTGTTGAAGCAATAAATGGGAAAAATATAAGCCGTATATTTTTGGAGTGATAAAAAATATTAAAAGTCAACTAAACATTCAACGAAATTTGAATCATCGTAAAAAAAATTAAACAAGCATATATGAAGAAAATAGGGTTTTTATCTTTTGGACATTGGGCCAATCATCCTTCGTACAGAGTCCGATCGGCAAGTGATGCCTTGCTCCAGTCTATTGATTTGGCTGTTGCTGCAGAAAAAATCGGTATCGATGGCGCGTATTTCCGGGTACACCATTTTGCAGCCCAACTGGCATCGCCGTTTCCGTTGCTTGCGGCAATTGGCGCTAAAACCAGCAAGATAGAAATTGGAACGGGCGTTATTGATATGCGTTATGAAAACCCGCTGTATATGGTTGAGGATGCCGGTGCTGCTGATTTAATTTCGGGAGGGCGCCTGCAATTAGGTATCAGCAGAGGTTCACCGGAACAGGTCATTGATGGCTGGCGTTATTTCGGTTATGAACCTTCTGAGGGTGAGGATGATGCAACAATGGGTCGTCGTAAAGCCTTGGAGTTTCTGGATAAACTGAAAGGTGTTGGATTTGCACAGCCTAATCCTAACCCGATGTTTCCAAATCCGCCGGGTTTACTACGTCTGGAGCCGTATTCTGAAGGGTTGCGCGAACGTATCTGGTGGGGAGCCGGTTCTAATGCCACAGCGGTCTGGGCTGCTGAAAAAGGTATGTTCCTTCAAAGTTCTACCTTAAAAGAAGACGAAAGTGGAAAACCTTTCCATGTGCAGCAGGCAGAGCAAATCAGGGTATACAAAGAAGCCTGGAAAAAAGCAGGCCACCAACGTGAGCCGAGGGTTTCGGTGAGCCGGTCCATTTTTGCTTTGGTAAATGATATGGACCGTTATTATTTTGGACAGGAAGCAGAGCGAAGTGACCATATTGGTATTTATAGAAAAAAATAAACGGGCCATTTTCGGAAGAAGTTATGCCGCGGAACCCGAATCAGCTCATTAAGGAACTTGCAAAAGATGAGGCGATTCAGGAAGCTGATACACTTCTTTTAACGATACCCAATACGCTGGGTGTTGATTATAATGTACATGTGCTGTCTTCCATTCTGGAGTTTGTGGCGCCTGAATTAGGTTGGCGTTGAGAAGTATGAACATTTCAATTGGATTTGAACGGAATCCTTTGAATAGGAGAAAGGAGGATTTAAAATGTTGCATTGGATGGCTTTATACTGCGAAAGAAAGGTACAGCCTGGCGGTATTCTTGGACACTGCTGTTTGAGGTATTTTAAACTAAAAAGAAGTATCTGTAAATGATGAAGGCTTATATACTGATTTTAGCATTAAATGCGTCTGCTGCTGCATTTGGTCAGGGGCGATTTAAAATTCACCATATCATCAAAAAATCAGCTATTGAAAGCGGTTATTTGCCTTTAATCTACAAAGACAAGGAGAACAAGGTACAACCGGTTTCCATTTGTTCTGACAAGCTTTACGGTATTGTTCGGATTAACCAGGGCATACCCGTTGTTGATTTCTGGCCAATAACCGACGATGATTATGCCGACAGTCCTCATTGCATTTCAAAAAATACGGAACTGGGCCGGTTTGAAATTGATTTATCACGAAAGAAAGTTGGTAATCCGGTAAAGCATATAAAAGTGCCTTTCAGCGGTTGGATATTTGGTATTGGAACAACGCCATTCCGGTTGAGACCGAAAACAAAGAGTTTTCCTTCCGCTGTATCTTCTCAAATAGGCATTAACGTTAGTTACGGCAAATACATTGGTTACTCCAGGGTCAGCGAAGGAGCAATCACAAATTACGGCGTGATAATCGGACCGTTCGTCGGAATAACGGGAGTTAGGTTAGAGAAAAGTACCGTCGTAAATCCGGGCACCTGGGTTGCGGACAGAACCAATTCAGCGTTTACTTACGGGGTGAATGTCGCACTCACGAGAAACAATCTGGGTATTGTGCTGTCGTTGGGATACGACTACAACTTTGGAAACGATGCGAAAGATTGGGGCTATCAAAATAAACCCTGGATTGGAATTGGCATAAACACGTATCTAGGGGTGTTGTAAAAAAAAACCGGTTTTTTCATTTAGTTCTTTCTTTTCCCTTTCCAGCAGCCCTTTATTGATATTGTGCGATGCGGAAATGCGTTTCTGCCTAACCATTGTTCATATCTTATTTTCCCGCTACATCGATTAATATATTCATTTCCCCACGCTGTGCACGATTTACACCGTTGCCACAATTATATTCTGTATTTTCTTTCGCCAGAAATAATAAGACAAAATTCCAGGTACGATCCATATAAGCATGGTTAGTAGTAGGGGGTCAAACTTACCTGATGCCGCAATGCCTGAATAAATAGCACCTGCAAGATCAAAAAACAAACCAGCATAAGCCCAATCTTTTATCCTGCCTGAACCGGGGATTAGAATAATTATGGCGCCGAGTAATTTTGCAATGCTGATGAATTGTATAAAATAAACAGGGTAACCAAGGCCATCATGTATTATTTGAATAGCTTGCGGGGTTGGTTGAAGTCCGTCTGCAGCCGAGAATATCATGAGTGCAGAGAAAATAATAGTTGAAATCCAATAAACAATGTTGTTGGTTCTTGTTGTCATATTGCTGGTTTTATATTTTCGAATTTTTAGAAAATAAAAATAGATGAAATTTCCTTTGTAGTTACGAGGCAATATGTTTTTTACTTATTTGCCATCGCAATTTTCATTCGTTGTGTAACATTTGTGGTAGGAAACCGGTATCCCTCATGCATTTGCAGTCATTTTGATGTCATTTTTGATCTCATAAAAATTATCCTTTCATCAATAGCCGGAATTGCCGAACAAAAAATACTGATTTACACTAAAGTGAATATCCGTAGAATTTGGCAGTATCATTGAGGCATAAAAGTTTATTGCGGATTGCCAGAGGTAACACCTTTTGAAAATATGTTTTACATACGGACACTGGCGCTCCGTTTGAATGGAACGTTGCTCCTTTTTCTATTTATTTTTCCTTAAATGCAGTTGGAGTTGTTCCAAATTTAGATTTAAATACTGTCGAAAAATAGGCAGCCGAAGAAAATCCGGTTCTAAATGCAATTTCTGAAATATTAAGATTTTCGTGTTGCAAATAATATTTTGCTTTTTTTAAGCGTGTTGAAATTATGTAATCATTTACATTACAGTTCAGGATTACTTTTACTTTCCTGTAAAGCTGTACTCTGGAAATTCCTAATTCATAACAAATATTCATCACACCGAATTTCTCATTGTCTAAATTTTTTTCCA
Organism: uncultured Chitinophagaceae bacterium; assembly: GCA_963706825.1. Lineage (GTDB taxonomy): Bacteria > Bacteroidota > Bacteroidia > Chitinophagales > Chitinophagaceae > Ginsengibacter. The sequence continues at coordinate 185,994 of CAVPNT010000001.1, forward strand.
CTATTGAGGTGAACTCAATCATAAATTTACGATTTTCCTTTTTTGATATATGTAACTTCTCTTCTGAAAAAATTTCTCCGGAATAGTGCTCTTTTATCTTTTCACGATTTTGAAGCAGGCTTTTAATCGTTCTTAATAAAAACATTAAATTAAAAGGCTTGGTGATATAAGCATCAGCTTGCGTTTCCATTCCTTCAATTTTTTGACTGTCCTGGTCTTTTGCAGTAAGCAATATAACCGGTATATGTGAGGTGCGTATATCGCTTTTAAAAATTTGAGTTAGTTCAAGGCCATTTTTCCCCGGAATAACAATATCGCAAAGTATGAGGTCAGGAACTGATTCAAATGCAGCTTTCAACGCCTGATTTCCATTTTCAGCTTCTATAATAGTATAATCTCTACAAAGCCTCGAACGCAGATATTCACGCATTTCCTTATTATCATCAATTACTAAAACAGACAGGAACTTTTGGGGAAACGACTCAAAACTGTTATTAGGTAAAATATTAATATTGGAAAGCGGTGAAGTATAAAGATCCGGGTCTTCATATATAAGAGGTTCCTTATTACATAACTCTGGTGTTAATTCATTTTTTTCAAAATGGCAGTTTCCAAGGGGCAATGAAATTTCAAATATAGAGCCTTTTTTTTTCTCGCTTTTTACAATTATACAACCATGGTGTAATTCAATCAATTCTTTAGATAATGCAAGTCCCAGTCCGGTGCCCTTATAATTTTCATATTCTCCCTGAAAAAAAGGTTCAAAGGCGTGATCAATTACTTCCTTGCTCATTCCCATTCCGTCATCTTCAATTTTTATAATGGCATGTTCATCATTCTTTGAAACACTTACATTAATACTGCCTGACTCTTTGGTAAATTTAAAGGCGTTTGACAAAACATTAAATATAACTTTATCGATCATTGTTGTATCAAACCAAACCAAAAGAACCCGTTCACTTGTTAAAAACCCAAGGTCAATACTTTTATTTTTTGCTAAAACATTGAAAGAATTAACTATTTCATGTGTAAAAGTTACCAGGTCATTTTCCGATACTTTTAATTTCATTTTATTGAACTCTATTTTTCTAAAATCCATTAGCTGGTCAACGAGCTTGTATAATTGGATTGCATTTCTCTGAATCAGTTGTAAGGCCGATCTGGTATCATATTGTAATCTTGTATTGCTAATTAATTCGCCTAAGGGAGCAAATATAAGTGTAAGCGGAGTTCGGAATTCATGTGATATGTTTGTAAAAAAATTAAGCTTTGCCTGATGTGCTTGCTCTGCTTTTGCCGATATATCAATTAATTGCCTGCTTTGCTTTGAAATTTCTTCATTTTGTATCTGTAATTTCTCTGCGATCCTTTTATTTCTTCTCCATGAATAGAAAACTGTAGCTCCCAGAATAAAAACAAGTAGAAGAGCAATTGTGAGTATATTATTAAAAGTTTTTTGATTTTTATAAATCTTTATTTGTTCCTTTAAAAGATTTTGCTGCTTTTCAATATCATTTTGTTGCGATAATATTTTTTGACTCTGTAAATCCATCATTCTAACATTAGACGAATCAATAAAAGTTGAATACAATAGAATTTCCTTTTGAAAAGGTTTCTTTTCAAGAATATTAACAGCAGTCTGGATAGCTTCTTTTCCACCGGTTGGGTAAAGTATGGTGGCTTTAAGCATGCCTTTTTCTACCAAATCAATACCTCCATTTGTGCCGGGCAGCCCATCTACACTAATAATAAATATTTTCTTATTAATACCCAAATTTTTACAAACCTTATAGCATCCAAATCCAATTCGATCATTCTGGGTAAAAATTAATTGTACATCATCATATTTTTGGAATTCCCTAATCATATCTTTCTCGGCTTGAATTGGATCTCCATCCCAATTCACCGATAACCTGTCCAGATATTTAATACCTTTATATTGTTTAAGTACATCTTCAAAACCAGTATGGCGACCAATATCGGCGGATGATCCCGTATCGATACCGCCTATTTCCAATACATTACCGTGTCCCTTTAAAAGCGCATTCGCATATGCACCGGCATCTAAACCTACCTGGTAATTGTTTGCGCCGATAAAAGCTGTATAATTTTTAGATAGTATACTGCGGTCAACAAGGATTACCGGAATATTTTTTGAGTATGCTTGTTCTAAGATTGGGGTAATTGGTTTTGCTTCTGCTGGAGAAGCAATTATAAGGTCGACTTTTTCATCCATCAATTCTTTAATCTGTTGAATTTGCTTTTCGGCATTCAAATTTGCATCCTTCACAAGCAATTTTATTTCAGGATGAAATGACAATTCCATTTCCATCTCTTTTTGCATGTATTTCCTCCACACATCATGAGTAGTACATTGCGAAAAGCCGATCACAAATTGTTTCTTCTTGTTTAATTCTTTATTACATGAAAAAATGAGAAAACATATTAAGACGAAAAAAAACAATTTATAAGACGGTTTGGCAAAAGTTTTAATCATTTTCGAAAATTAAAAGGGGCAATTTAATAATGAAAACCAAACTTGCTGTTAAATATAGGAACAATATTGAAAGGTAAGATCACAATTTTAAAATTGAGTTTATTGATAAACCAGATAATTTGATGTAAACATCTAAAATTCAGCATTTTAAAGCGACTTTTTTGATGATACAATTTTAAAAGCTTTAGTTATGATTTTGAAGTAGGGCGCAATAGATGTGAATATATATTTGACTTTTCAAAATTTGCCCCTTATGAATAGAAAATTGCTTTTATGGAGTATCGTTGTCGCTCTTGGCGGCTTTTTATTTGGATTTGATACTGCAGTAATTTCCGGAGCCGAACAGGATATCAAACGTGTATGGCAGTTAAGTGATGTGCTTCATGGGATTGCCATTGGTATTGCATTATATGGAACGGTAATAGGAGCGCTCTTTGGAGGGATTCCTGCTACCAAATTTGGAAGAAAAAAAACACTTTTTTGGATCGGAATATTTTATTTGATTTCTGCAATTGGTTCGGCGATGGCACCGAGCGTATATGTTTTTATGGCTTTCAGAGTATTGGGCGGACTTGCCATTGGAGCATCGTCTGTAGTAGCTCCTATGTATATTACAGAGATTGCTCCCGCTAAAAACCGGGGGAAACTGGTAGCTACTTTCCAGTTTAATATTGTGTTCGGGATATTAATTGCCTATTTGTCCAACTATCTTTTGCAGGGAATCGGGGGCGATACCAGTTGGCGGTTGATGCTTGGTATTGTTGCTATACCTGCATTCATTTATTCGGTTTTAGTTTTCTTTGTGCCCGAAAGCCCACGTTGGCTTATGGTTCATAGGGGTGATTATATCACCGCGCGCAAAACCTTGGAAATAAGCGACCCTGATGGAGTAGATGACGCCATTTTGGAAATCCAAAAATCAATAGAACTGGAACACCAAAAAGAAAGCCTATCTGCTTTTTTTTCAAAAAGATTCAGCTTTCCCATTTTTCTGGCAATTTCAATCGCTTTCTTTAACCAGATGTCAGGCATAAATGCAGTTATTTATTTTGCACCAAGGATATTTGAACTGGCAGGAATTGGTAAGCAGGCAGCATTTCTTCAAAGCGCAGGAATTGGACTTGTAAATTTAATTTTTACAATGGCCGGATTATATTTTATTGACAGACTGGGAAGAAGAAAACTCATGCTGATAGGTTCTCTTGGTTATATCATTTCATTGGCCTCAGTTGCTTATGCATTTTACTCCGGACACTCAAGTGGCATGGTAGTTCCTATTTTGCTTTTTTTATTTATTGCTTCTCATGCAATCGGGCAGGGTACTGTAATATGGGTTTTTATTTCAGAAATATTTCCAAATAGTGTGAGAGCGTACGGGCAGTCGCTGGGTTGTACTACCCACTGGGTGATGGCATCAATTATAACTACAATATTTCCTATTATGGCTGCGAAGTTTGGTGCTGCACCAATATTTCTGTTTTTTGCTTGTATGATGGTCTTGCAACTATTTTGGGTCATTTTTAAAATGCCGGAAACCAAAGGCGTCCCTCTTGAGGAACTTGAAGCTAAACTTATAAAATCAAAGATAGTTGTGAGCGAGGTGATTACGGCGCTATAGTAACCGGACATCACAGGTTGCGTAAAATTACTAAAATGAGATATAAATACGATTATAAGGTGGTTTGTTTTGGAGAGGTGTTATGGGATATATTGCCTTCCGGTGAAGTGCCGGGTGGCGCGCCAATGAATGTCGCCTACCATCTTCATAAGCAACATAAAGATCCGGCGGTGATCACCGCTATTGGAAATGATAGAAAGGGAAAAGAATTAATTGATATTTTTTCAGCCTATGGTATTTGTACCGATTTTTTTCAATTACAGAATGATCACGGGACGGGGAAAGTATTTGCAGAACCGAATGAACATGACGAAGTAGTGTATGATATTGTAAAACCTGTAGCCTGGGACTATATTAAGTGGCACGATTGCTTTAGTACATTAGTTTCCAATGCTGACTATTTTGTTTTTGGCACTCTGGCAGCGAGAAGTGCGGAATCAGAAAAAACGCTTTTAAAATTATTAGAATCTGCGAAAACAAAAGTTCTTGATATCAACCTGAGACCGCCGCATTATAACAGAAAAATTGTAGAAGAATTATTAGCGAAAGCCGATTTTTTAAAATTAAACCTGGCAGAACTGGAATTAATTACCGGCTGGTTTTCTGAATGTACTACTATCAGGGATAGGGTAAAATCAATAACGGAAAAGTTCAGCGTTCAAAATATCGTAGTTACCAAAGGTGCTGATGGAGCCATTTTATATTATAACGGTCACGAATATATAAATGAAGGATACAAAGTAAAAGTAGTGGATACAGTGGGCAGCGGCGATGCTTTTTTAGCAGGGCTAATTGCGAAATTATCAGAAAATACTCCGGCCGAGCAGAGTTTGGATTTTGCCTGCCGGCTGGGTGCTTTTATTGCTACAAAAAAAGGTGCTTGTCCCGATTATGATACCGATGAAGTTAACGGCTATTTTAAAAACAGTGCTTTAATTAGATAAAGAGGATAACCGATTTTTTATTTAAAAACAAAATATTCACTCAATTATTTAAAATTTTACACATGAAAAGCTTACAAATTTTATTGCCCATGCTGTTTATGACCTTGTTTACTTTTGGTCAGCAGAAAAATATAACCGGCAAGGTTTCAAATAAAGACACCAAAGAACCATTAGTTGGTGTGACAGTTGCATCAAAAGAAAAAACAACTGTTACGAATGCCGAAGGTGTTTTTAATATTGAAGCCTCGGTGGGAGACAAACTTACATTTTCGTTTGTAGGAATGAATCCTGTTGAAATTACCGTTAATAAATCTTCCGAAAATTTAAATATTTCAATGGAGCCTGCATACAACGATTTAAATACTGTCGTTGTTACCGGATACAAAACCGAGAGAAAAGTTGATTTAACCGGCGCAGTCTCAGTTGTCAATATGAAGGATATAAAAAATATTCCTGCTGCAAGTCCAATGTTAGCCTTGCAGGGACAAGTGCCCGGCTTATACATTCAAACTGATGGTTCCCCTACCGGAGGAAATGGTGGTTCACCACAAATATTGATAAGGGGAGTAAATACACTGGGAAACACGAATCCTCTTTATATCATTGACGGTGTTCCAACAACCAGGTATGAGGACTTTGCGAATTTGAATATCAGTTCTATTGCTTCAATCCAGGTGTTGAAAGATGCATCTGCATCGTCTATCTATGGTTCAAGAGCCTCAAACGGGGTAATTATTGTAACTACAAAAAACGGAGGTACTGAAAAAACGCGTATTCAACTGAATTCAAGCCTTACTTTTCAAACTGAAAAACCATGGCAGGAATCGGTTTTAAACTCAGAACAGAGGGGCGAAGCTTTATGGCGCGGAGCGGTAAATGACAAAACGGATCCTAATAATCTTGTTTCAAAAATATACACTTACGATTGGAATGGCGATTTTAATAATCCGGTTTTGAATAAAGTAAATATTGCCCCCTTTGTTGGAGGTGATAGCCTGGAGCCGGTAGGTAATACCAATTGGCAAGACGCTCTTTACAAAGAGGCAACGGTAACATCTACCGATCTTTTAATTTCTTCCGGATCGGAAAAAAGCGGCGTTTTGATGGATTTGGGATACTATGATAATAATGGCCTGGTACGATTTACTAATTATCAAAGATATAACGGGCGTATTAATTCTCATACTTCCGCATTTAACAGCCGGTTGAAAGTGGGTGAAAATCTTCAGTTAAGCAGAACCTCGCAGGTGAATTCGACCACTGATGTAGGTGGTGCTCCTACACCAGCTTTGGCATTAATTTTAGCGCCGACAATTCCTTTATACAAATCTGACGGAAGTTATGGTGGCCCCATCGGAGCAGGGTATACAGACCGGAATAATCCGGTCGATATGCAATATCTTAACAGATGGAATACTACTAATCAGTTTCTTGCTGTAGGCAATGTATATGTCGACCTGGAGCTGATAAAAAACCTGGTATATCACTCAAGCATAGATTTTGATTATTCTGATGCAATTGCAAAATTAGCTCATTTAATTGGCAATGAAGGTCCTGTAAGATCGTTTAATGATCTCACAAATCAGGAATCAAAAGAATTAACGATTACCTGGACCAATACATTGAATTACAACCTTGTATTGGGAGAAAACAGGATCAATTTTCTTGCTGGTATCGAGTCGGTACGCGACGATTACCAGACGTTTGGAGCTACTACAACAAATTTTGCATTGCAGAATGTGAATTATTTCCAGTTAGGAGCCGGAACCGGTACACAAACTGATAACGGTTCCGCTACAGGATACAGGTTGCAGTCTCAATTTGGAAAGATATTCTATGGATATTCAGACAGGTATCTTGCTTCTGCAACCCTCAGGAGAGACGGTTCATCGCGCTTCGGTACTAATAATCCCTACGGCATTTTTCCCGCTTTTACTTTAGGTTGGAGAATAAATAATGAATCCTTTTTTAAAAATGTAAAAAATGTTTCGAATCTTAAATTAAGAGCAGGCATTGGTACTGTCGGTAACCAGGAAATAGGCAATTTATCTGCATATACATTGTTTCGTCCCAATTATGGTACAAATAACGGTCCGTATACAAACACTGGAACCGCTTATGATCTTTTTGGAGTGAATACTGGTACACTTCCTTCTGGCTTTGTTCAGGTTCAAAGGGGGAATCCAAATTTAAAGTGGGAATCAACTACGGAAACAAATCTGGGTCTTGATTTCGGCTTCCTGAATGAAAGGCTGACCGGTTCATTTGACTATTTTATTCGCAATACCAGCAATATTCTAATTCAACCTCCCATTGCCGCTGCTGTCGGCGAGGGACAGCAGGAATTCTTTAACGGAGCCTCCAAGAATAATAAAGGCTGGGAGTTCATTTTAACCTACCAAAATAGAACTTCAGGAGGGCTGGGATATAGTATAACGGGGAATGCCAGCCATTGGAATGATATAATTACCCAGTTACCCGAAGATGTTCGTGCCGCCTACCCGGGTGATATAAATCATTCTATTATTGGTCATTCTCAATATTCAATCTTTGGTTACAAAGTCGATGGTATTTTCCAGAATCAGGCGGAAGTGGATAAACATGCAGTGCAAAAGGGAGCTGGCGTTGGCAGATTGATTTATGATGATCTGAATGGGGATGGGAAAATTGATGCCAGTGATCAGACCTGGTTAGGAACTACTTTACCTAAAATTGAATATGGTTTAAGAATCGATCTCAATTATAAAAACTTTGATTTATCTCTTTTTGGTTCAGGAGTCGCAGGTAAGACAGGGTACGACCCCACCAAGGCTTTCAACACATTCATCAATCCAAATACTAATGCAGGCCCGGGTGTTCTGACTGCATGGACACCGCAAAATACAGGATCAAAGACACCTGCATTGACTATTTTAGATCCAAATGGTGAGGGCAAAACCTCTGATTATTTTTTCGTAAATGCTTCTTACTTCAAATTACGAAATGCGGTATTGGGGTACAATTTACCGGTCAATATTGCAAAAAAAATCAAAATGGAGGCGTTGAGAATCTATGTGTCAGGTCAAAATTTGTTTGCGATAAAATCCAAACAACTTACTGTTAAAGATCCGGAAAGAGCTGGTTCCTTTAATACCTGGCCTATTCCAACTTCTGCCACAATGGGAATTAATCTAACCTTCTAAATTTTTAAAAAAAAAGATCATGAAAATTAATTTAATAAAAATTCTTTTTGCAGCAGTTATTGTTTTTTCAATCGGTTGCAAAAAAAACCTGGAGTACAAACCACAGGGTGCTTTATCCATAAGTGATCTCTCATCTCCAACTGCGGCTGATGGATTAGCAACTGCAGCCTATGCAGCGATTGGCAACGATTTTTGGGATGGTCCGATAACCAGTATGTGGCAATATTCGAGTGTTCGTTCTGATGATGCTTACAAGGGTGGCGGTTCTATTGGCGATCAGGGGCAAATTGATAAATATGAACAATTTTATCTTTTGGATGCATCAAATAATGGAGCCGGTGACGATGGTTTTACCGAGACATGGATAAGAGCCTATGCCGCCATTTCCAGAGCTAACGTTGCTTTAAGAGCGTTGAATAATCTGACAGATGCACAATTTCCCAAACGCACCACCCGGATTGGCGAGATGCATTTTTTAAGAGGCCATATGTTTTTCCTCCTTAAAGTTTTGTTTAACAAGATACCCTGGTTCGATGAAAATGCTACAAATGACCAAATTATAAAAACGCCTAATACTCTGTCAAATGACTCGCTTTGGCAAAAAATAGAAGGAGATTTCCAGGTTGCTGTTAACGATTTGCCCCTGACTCAACCTGGCGAACCAGGACGCGCAAACCAACTTTCAGCAAAAGCATATTTAGCAAAAGCTTTGCTATATCATGCCTACACTCAGGATGATAACCACAATGTTACAGGCGTCGACCTGAATAAGATGCAACAGGTAGTAACCTTGTTGAATGATGTTATTAATTCTGGCCAATATGCTTTGAATTCTGATTTTGCCTATAATTTTCTTGATGGACATGACAATAGCCCTGAATCACTATTCGCTATTCAATTTTCTATAAATGATGGAACTGCGATTGGCGGAAGGTTAAGTATGGCAACTAGTTTGAATTATTTTGCTGGTGCTCCGCAATATGGATGTTGTGCTTTCCATATTCCATCGCAGGAATTGGTGAATGCCTTTGGGACTAATGGTTCCGGTCTGCCCAAATTTGGTACCTTTAACGATGAGGTGCTAACCGACGACAGCCTGACAACAAATGGAGCATTCGTAGATCCTCGGATTGACCATACAATTGGTATTGTGGAACATCCCTTTAAATACAACCCGGCTATTCCTTATTCACATACCTGGGAAAGATTGTCTGGGGTTTATGGAGGTTTTGGAACTATGAAAGAGCTTCAATTAGCAACCTGTCCCTGCTTCAAAAAAATAGGTCCATTTTACGGAACATCGGTTAATTTGGATATTATCCGTTATGATGATGTATTATTAATGCAGGCTGAAGCCCAAATTCAACTGGGTAATCTACCTGCCGGTTTAGACCTTATAAACCAGGTTAGGGCAAGGGCCGCTAATATAAGCCCATTGGTAAAAAAGGCGGACGGAACATACCCTTCCAATTATAAAATCGATATTTATAAGCCAGGTGTAAATATTACATGGGATAAAGCCACAGCGTTTGAGGCTTTGCAATGGGAGCGCAGAATGGAGTTTGCAATGGAAAGCCCAAGATTTTTTGATCTTGTACGCTGGGGTATTGCAGCAGAAACGCTCAACAATTATTTTGCTGTTGAAAAACTGCGGCATCCTTTCCTGAGAGATGCGCATTTTACAAAAGGCACTCATGAATATTTCCCTATACCACAGGAACAAATAGAATTTACCAACGGTTTATATGTCCAAAATCCCGGTTATTAGAATATTTAAACGTCTGCTCATTCATTCAGCCGGTAAAATCAATTTAACTTATAAAAATAGAATTGATGAAAAATAAAAAAGTAGTGTTTGCACTTTTTAATATATGCTTTTTGTGTCATTTTGCCATTGCCTCTTTCGGTCAGACAAATGACAACAGGACGAAGCAATCGGCGGATTCAACTAACCAGATAAGTAAAAGAGAAATTAAAATCCAAAAAGGGCAACTTTATTTGAACTTTCCAATCTCCGATTCAAGCCCGCTAAAGAAGACCCGGATTCTTGCCGACGGGAAAGTGCTGGATGAATTTACTCTGGGGCTACCAGAAAGAGAACCGGATTTCTGGACATTTTTTGATGTATTACCCTATCAGGGTAAAACCATAACTGTAGAGTCTGAAAACCTGGGGAACGCACAAAAGGGATTTGATAAAATATTTGCTGACAGGCATTTTCCTGGTGAGGACAGTTTGTATCAGGAAAAATTAAGACCGCAGGTTCATTTTTCATCACAAAGAGGATGGAACAATGATGTGAATGGACCCGTATACTACAACGGGGAATACCATTTATTTTACCAACACAATCCATACGGATGGAAGTGGGGAAATATGCACTGGGGGCATGCCGTTAGTAAGGATCTTCTTCATTGGAAAGAAATGGCCGAAGCTCTGTACACACCTGATCATGCACACATGGCTTTTTCAGGCACGGCAACTACGGACCCGAAGAATACCTCTGGTTTCAGGAAAAATGGAATTGATCCCCTCATCGCAGCATTTACCAGCACCGGCCGCGGAGAATGTCTGGCGCTTAGTTATGATAATGGAAGGACATTTAAGGACTATGAAGGTAATCCGGTATTAAAGCATAAAGGAAGGGACCCAAAGGTTTTCTGGTATCAACCTGCAAATCACTGGGTAATGGTTGTTTATGATGAATCGCATACACGAAACATGGATTTGGGCCAGAAAGCTGTCATTTTTCAGAATTGCATCTATACTTCCCCTGATCTCAAAAACTGGACATATCAATCGGGTATTCCCGGTTTTTTTGAATGTCCCGACCTTTTTGACATGAAGGTTGAAGGGCAGCCAGGAACCACCAAATGGGTGATGTACGGGGGAGATGGAAAATATGTCGTAGGCAATTTTGATGGCAACAAATTTACCATGGAACAAAATTTCAAAATGTATGACCACGGTGGGGCCTTCTATGCTTCCCAAACTTTTAATAATATCCCGGAATCTGACAGGCGTATTCAAATGGGCTGGGCACGGGTGCCTATGGAGGGAATGCCTTTCAACCAATGTATGAGCTTCCCGACCCAATTAACGTTAAAGAAAACTACTCACGGATTTCTACTTTGTCCAAAACCCATTGCAGAAATAAGCTCTTTATATAAAGAGAGTTACTCTTACGAAAATAAGATACTGACAATGGACAGCAATTTTACGGCTCCGGTAAATGGAGATGTGGTCGACGTTATTGCGGAATTTGAAAGAGGAGACGCTTTTCTGTTCGGTTTAAATGTTAATGGTTATAATGTTGCTTACAATAACCTTTCAGGAGGATTCATTAATTTTCCGGGTGAGATTAAGCGCGAAAACTACAGTAAAGCGAACAAAACTAATTATGTGGTAACAGACACCAGCTTATTTAAAATAGAAGTAATTGCAGATAAGTCTATCATGGAAATTTTTGTAAATGATGGAGAGCTTTATTTCGTCATCCCTTATAACTCCGTTGAAGCTGAAAAAAAAATCGAGGTATTTGCATTTAGCAGACCGGGACAAAAAACAATTCTTAAGAAACTGGAGGTTCATAAACTTAATCCAATTTGGCCAAAGAAAATTGAGCCGTGATAACCGGTAAAATTGAACGTTTTCATTCCTGAATGTATTATAGAAGTGTTCCTGGGAAAAGAGAGGCGAGGCTGTCTGAGGTTGTTTTGGAAAGAAGCTGGGGTGGGGCATACTTCCCGTGTCTCTAGGGGAAACTTAGCCTGTGGATGCATGACAGATTCGAATATTTCCCAATAATCGATGAGTATCAAATAACATTATACTAAAAGTCAAAATAGAAAAATTATGCAAAAGAAATTTGTTTTATCATTGATTGCCTGGGTCTGTTATGCCTCTTTGTTTGCCCAGCAATCTATAACTCCTACTCCACAATGGCGGCCTGTATATCATTTTACACCTTTAAAAAACTGGACTAATGACCCTAATGGTCTTATTTACATTAATGGCGTCTATAACTTATACAACCAACAAAACCCATTCGAAAATAAATGGGGACACATGAGTTGGGGCCATGCCACCAGTACCGACCTTGTGCATTGGAAACACTTACCGGTTGCAATGCCCGAGGCTATTACCAATAATGGGAAAGATACCACCTGGAGGTTTTCCGGTTGTGCTGTTTTAGACAAAAATAACACGAGTGGTCTTTGTAAGAATGGAGCATGTATCATCGCCATTTATACTGCCGACCAGCCGGATTTAAAAAAGGAATCTCAATATATAGCTTATAGTAATGATGGTGGGCTCCATTTTACACAATATGCCGGTAATCCTGTAATTGATCTGAAGATGAAGGATTTCAGAGATCCTAATGTAAAATGGAATGATCAATTAAAAAAGTGGCTGATGGTGGTGGCATTACCGAGGGAAAATAGGGTGCGGTTTTATGCTTCTGGTAATCTCAAAAACTGGGATTTATTAAGCGAATTTGGCAATGCAGGATTGAAAAATGGAATTTGGGAATGTCCTTCTTTTTTTCAATTGCCGGTACAAGGTCATCCTGGAAAAAAGAAATGGGTGTTAATGACCTCTTTTGGAAGTTCGCGGGGAGCAATGATGCAATATTTTGTCGGCGATTTTGATGGTAAGAATTTCACCAATGATAATCCTGCAGATTCAGCATTTTTAGTCGATGATGGCGACTGTTTTTATGCAGCTATCCCCTGGAACCATCTTCCTCAAAATCAGACCATATTTATCGGATGGATGGTGCCAGGTGCGCAGGAAACATTTCCCTGGAAAGGCCAGATGTCGATCCCAAGGGATTTGAGTTTACGAGAAACAAAAGATGGCATCAGGCTTTACCAGCAACCTGCAGCTGTTATAGAAAATAATCTTCCGAAGCTATCTGGCGAAAATATTATATTAAAGAATATCCAGGTGAGCAGCAAAGATGAAAATATTTTTAAGGGGAAAAACGTGGCGGGTAACTCTTACTGGCTGGAAGCAGAAATGACGGTGCCCGTTAACGGAAGTGCAGGTTTTAAAATAGCGCAAAAGAAAGATAAAGATGATAAGGTTCTTGCTGAAACAGTGGTAGGCTATGATGCTTCCAAACATCAGTTATTTGTGGACCGTACAAATAGCGGAGACGAGAAAATTGACCAGGATAAACTAATACAAACTGCAGATGTTATGGATTCTAAAGGAAAAATTAAACTGGATATATTATTTGATAAATCATCACTGGAGGTATTTATCAATAATGGCGAAAAAGCTTTGACGACTTATGTTTATCCCCGTAAAGGGGCTGATTTAATATCAGCATTTTCGGATGGAGGAAAAACTTTGATTAAATCTTTAAAGTTTTGGAATTTGTCGAAAATGAAATAAAACCTTTCTGAATTTATGAAAAGAACCTTATTTATGAAAAGAATCATCTTAGCTCTTACTTTTCATAATCACGCAGGGAACGTTTGTTTATCAAATGAATTGAGTATTACAACGGAGCGTTTCCACCCCGCCCTTAAATTTTTTCAGGGTTTGATTTTACCACTAACAGGTTTGAATTATTGGGAAACTTAATTCTTTTAAATTACTACACAAATGAAAAATGCGTTCAATCTTGTTATTTTATTATTATTCATTTCGTTTAATGCGTCCGCTCAGATATCCGGGCAGCCACCCTCACCTTTAATACCTCATTTCCAGTTCTTTAGACTAAACAATACTCCATTTACAGATAATGATTTGCCAAAAGGAAAAATAATCTTAATTATGTTTATTGATCCGGATTGTGACCATTGTCAACAGGCTATAAATAATATTGGCGAACAATATAATGCTTTCAAAAAAACTGATTTTTTTCTCATCTCTGTCTATGGAATTGATAAAATAAATCAATTTATGAGCACCTTTGGAAGCAAATTGAAAGGCAGGAAAAATGTAACTGTATTGCAGGATAAGCTGCAGCAGTTTATGTCTAAATTCCATCCTGTACGGTACCCGGCCATGTTTTTATATTCGCCTGAAAAAAAATTACTTGATTATGAAGATAACGCCGAGTCGGTATTCAGGTTAGTGACCACTATTAAAAATGAAAATCAATAATAACCTCTAAATTCTCCCATTAAAACATTTGTAAAATGAAATACAGTTTCCTTTTGCGGCTTATGATAATTTTTTCAGTACTTATTCTGAATAATAAAGCTTCCTTTTCCCAACACATAGGCATCTTTGACAACCATCAGAATATAGGCATTAATGTAAAACCAGGTTCAGCAACTTTTATTCCTGAAACCAGTCAATATGTAATTTCCGGCGCCGGCTATAATATTTGGGGTGATCATGATGAATTTCAATTTGTTTACAAAAAAATTAAAGGCGATTTTATTCTTTATACAAGGGCTGAATTTCTGGGAACGTGGGTAAATTATCATCGCAAGGTGGGTTGGATGATTCGCAAAACTCTTGATGGCAATTCAGCCCATGTAAATGCAGTAGAACATGGTGACGGACTGACCTCACTTCAGTGGCGGCCGGCAGCCGGAGCGCAGACGCTTGAACATAGAATGAAACTAACACATGCCAACATACTGCAGTTAGAAAGAAAAGGGAATACATATATTATGAGGGCAGCGATTTATGGAGAACCCTTCCAAACGGATACACTTACCGGAGTAGATCTGGGAGATGAAGTGTATGTTGGCCTATTCGTCGGTTCTCACAATTCAGATGTATTGGAAACCGGTGTTTTCAGCAATGTGAGCATTACAGTTCCCTACAACGGTATTGCCGATCAACATACCCAAATGACACTTGGAAGCAATTTGGAAATACTTGAAGTTGCTTCGGGAAAACGCGATGTTATTTATAAAATACCCTATTCTATACAGGCGCCAAACTGGGCAAAAGATGGCAAGAGCCTGATATTTAATGATTACAAGGGTCTGATGTATCGTTTCAACCTGGCTACAAGAACTCCGGCACTAATTAGCACAGGTGATATAATTCACAATAATAATGATCATGTCATTTCTTTTGACGGCAAAATGCTTGGTTTAAGTAATCAGGAAAAAGATTTGGGTGGATCAGTAATCTATACGGTACCGGTAGAAGGAGGCGCGCCAAAACAAGTTACGCCCAAGGGGCCATCCTATCTCCATGGATGGTCACCGGATGGGAAGGAATTGGTGTTCTGTGGAGAACGCAACGGTGAATTTGACGTTTACAAGGTCTCTGCTTCAGGTGGTAAGGAAATACGATTAACCCAGGCAAAAGGCTTGGATGATGGCCCCGAGTACACCCCGGATGGAAAATATATTTATTTCAATTCCGTCCGTTCGGGACTGATGCAGATATGGCGCATGAAAGCTGATGGAAGCGACCAGGAACAAATAACCAAGGATAGTTTAAATAATTGGTTTGCCCATATTTCACCAGATGGAAAATCGTTTGTATATATAACCTTCCTGCCTGAAGAAACTCCGGCTGGCATACACCCACCTTATAAGCATGTCTATATAAGGTTGCTGCCAATAGATGGAAAAGGAGAGCCAAAGGTACTTGCTTACGTATATGGAGGACAAGGTTCAATGAATACACCGAACTGGTCTCCTGATGGTAAAAAAATTGCTTTTGTGAGTAACACTCAGTAATGCTAATTTATTCTGAGTTCCATAGAAGTCTGCTCAAGAGTGCACCGATTCGGTTACAACATCCTTATAAAATCTCGTTGGCAGTCCTTTTGCACGAAGGCGGGAAAAGACAAAACTACCTTTACTCCCAGATATGTCTACTCGAAAGAAATAAAAGCAATCTGATAACTAATCGGAGAAGGACATCTAAAGCAAGAATACAGTAGTTCTGCTTGCCCTGCAAATATGTTTTCTGCAAGAAGACGGTAACCGGTATCCAGGATCTGAACAGCCATTGCACAAAACAGTTTAGTCAATTAAATGTCCTGCAAAGCGCCCTGTTCAGTGGTCTTCCATTTCCTTTTTCAATTTAAACCTTAGGGTGGAAAAAAATCTTTACAATGTCTATCTTTAAATTTTAGTAGTTCTTTTACTTTCCTGGAAATATTGTAAAACGATGCAAATGGTTTGTTTAAAATTGTTTGCAAATTGTGCAAATTTGAAAAATCGCTGAAAAATAAAGGAGCAAATTAAAGTCAATTTCCCAAAACGCTATCTAACGAATTTTTAAAAGATAGTATTCGTTCTTTCCAAAGATTGCTCGTAAAAAACTGGTTATCAATATTCTATATGACTATTGTTTATCAGGTTACCAGCAACAAAAAAGCCTCACATTTCTGTGAAGCTTTTGTGGGAGCACACGGGTTCGAACCGCGGACCCTCTGCTTGTAAGGCAGATGCTCTAAACCAACTGAGCTATGCTCCCTTCATTTTGTTCTTAATTCCTTTAAAAGGAGTGCAAATATAGGAGAGTCAGATTAATCCAAAAAATTTTATTGAAAACTTTTTTATAAAAATTTAAAATAGCGCCTAATTTGCAGCGTGGGAATTTAGAAAGCTGTTTAAAATTCATTTATCTTTTACCATACCAATATTTTTTATTAAAAAAATTGAAACATGCTTACGTATATTTTAGTATTTGCTGCTGTGATTGCTTGCGCAATTATCGCTTTCGTTTTTCATCAAGCCGTTTTGAAAAATCAATCTGACGCTTTTAAGGAAAAATTGCAGCTGCATACTGGTATTCAAAACCAGCTGGCAAAAGAAAAACAGGAACTGCAGTTAATAAAAGATGAATGGATGGCAAGAGCTACAAAAGCTGAAAGTGAAATTGTTTTTTTAAAAGATAAACTGATCCAACAAAAGGAAGAATTGAATGATATCGGTGAACGTTTCAAATTTGAATTCAGAAATCTTGCACAAAATATCCTTGATGAAAAGACGCAAAAATTTACAGAGGTAAATGAAGAAAAAATGAAAGCAATTTTAGATCCGTTGAAAAACGATCTCGGTATTTTTAAACAAAAAGTGGAAGAAACGTATGATAAAGAATCAAAGGAACGCTTTTCATTGGGAAAAGAAATTGAGCGGCTCGTCATCATGACTCAACAGGTAAGCAATGAGGCCAATAATCTGACAACGGCATTAAAAGGGAATAATAAAATGCAGGGAAACTGGGGCGAAATGATTCTTGAAAGTCTCCTGGAAAACAGCGGCCTTACAAAAGGAAGAGAATATTTTTTACAGGAATTTATCCGCGACAATGCCGGAAACATTATTAAAGATGAAAATGGTGCAGGCTTACAGCCGGATGTAACGATATGCTATCCGGATCAAAGAAAAATAATCATCGACAGCAAAGTTTCGCTGATAGCCTGGGATGAGTTTATCGCATGTGAAAATGTTGAAGAACAAAAACTTTGCCTTCACCAACATATCAAAAGCATTCGCACCCATATAGACGGTTTGTGCAAAAAAAATTATCCAAAATATGCGTTGGCATTGAATTACGTACTTTTATTTATTCCTATAGAGCCTGCTTTTTTAGAAGCTGTCAAGACAGACATTTTGCTTTGGAAATATGCTTATGATAAAAAAGTATTGTTGGTAAGTCCTACCAATTTATTTGCTGTTTTAAAGATCATCGCCGATTTATGGAAAGTAGAACAGCAAAATAAAAATGCCCTCGATATTGCTGATAAGGCGGGTTCTCTTTATGACAAATTTGTTCTGTTTCTCGATAATTTTGAAACCATTGGCAAAAAAATCAACGAAGCGAACAATACATACCAAACTGCAATGAAACAACTCGCAACCGGACGGGGAAATGTAGTGGGTAAAATAGAAGAATTGAAAAAAATAGGCGCGAATGCAAGCAAACAATTACCAGACAGCGTTTTATCATCCTTTTAGTGATTGATAAGAAACCTAGAAACACAGTAAATAAGATTCCGGTTTATTTGTTTGTTTACTGGAAGAATTCCAAGATTTTTTTTATTTTTTGTGATTGCCATTTTGAAGAAAAATCAATGGGTTATCGTCGGGAAATAAATTGTTCCCAGTCATCTTTCAGCATAGAATATAAAACGATATCCAGGAAGTGATTGTTTACAAATTCCGCCTTTCTCAAAATTCCTTCTTTTGTAAAATGAAATTTCTGAGGTATGGCCCGGCTTCTTAAATTTTCGACTGCAGCTTTTATCTCAATGCGCTCTAAATCCAATTCGTGAAATCCATAATTGATAACGGCTTCACAGGATTTTGTAATGATTCCTTTGCCTTCTGCATTTTTAGTCAGCCAATATCCAATGGCCGCATTTTTATTTACCCTGTCAATATAATGTAATCCTATTCTTCCTACTGCATCTTCATTTGATAGAATTACAAAGCTGACTTCCTTTCCCTGCTGATACAGCAATTCACAATTATGGATATAATTCTGAAAATCCGCCACTGATTGCATATTTCCCACCCACGGTAAAAATTGCGAAAGATGTTCTCTGTTCCTGTCAACAGCATTATACAAAGCTGCGGTATGTTTTTCGGCAGTTAATTCAAGCGTCAGGTTTTCGTTTATTTTTATGGTCATTTATCAAATAATTGTTTCACGCGAAAGGATTCGATGGAGCAAGATGAAGATAATTACAAAAAGCAAATATTTGTCTCTTTACCGTGAATAGATTTAATCAATTGAAAAAAAACTGTTATTTCTTTCTTCACTGTAAGCATCGCTTATTGATTCAACCGGCAAAGACAGAAAAATCATTATCTTGTCGCCAGTTTTCTTAAATACATTCTTATTCATTAATTTAAAATCTCTTAAACGTGAAAATTAATTTTAGTTTAATCGCTGCCGCAACGGCCATGTTATTTGTTAGCAGTTGCGTAAGTACCAAAAAGTTTAATGCATTGCAGTCCAGCTATAACAGCCTGCAAGCTACTAACAGCCAGCTCACCAGGGATGGCGAACAATGCAAAAGCAATTTAGACAGGGCAACTGTTCAGATTTCAGGATTGCAGGATCGAATCAATGCCGAACTGGAGCATGTGAAATCACTGCAGGCTGCATTAGACAAATGCCTTACTTCTGCAAGCCAGGGAAATGTAAATGTTTCGAAACTCGTGGATGAAATTAATTCGTCCAACAAATATATACAGGCATTAATTGCGTCAAAAAGCAAAAGTGATTCGTTGAATATGGTGCTTACAAATAATCTTACGAGGTCGCTGAGCAGAGAGGAAATGCAGGATGTGGATGTGAAAGTGCTGAAAGGCGTAGTGTATATCTCCCTTTCAGACAATATGCTTTACAAATCCGGTAGTTATGAAATTTCAGACAAAGCGGGAAATACTTTATCAAAGATCGCGAAAATTATTACTGATTACAAAGATTACGATGTACTGGTAGAAGGTAATACCGATAATGTGCCTATTTCTAAGCCCAATATACGCAACAACTGGGATCTGAGTGGGCTGAGAGCTTCTTCTGTTGTACAGGCATTGCAAAATAGTTTTGGTGTGGATCCGAAACGCCTTACAGCAGGTGGTCGTGGCGAATACAATCCGGTGGCAAGCAATGACACCCCGGACGGAAAAATGAAGAACAGGCGCACAGAAATTATTATTACTCCTAAACTGAACCAGTTTATGGACTTGATAGGGCAGGGGACTCCTACAGATTCTACAGGAACTCATTAATTGTTTTCTAAGGTTTGTTTTCTAAGGTTGCCAACTTTCAAAAAAGTTGGCAACCTTGGAAAACCTTAGAAGAACTATTGACACAAATGCCCTTTAGCATTCATCACCTTATTATGAATTATCCGTTCCAGTGTATTTTTATTTGCAGTAAATGAACGGTCTATTTTTAAAGAGCAGATACAGTCATCAAACTGAATGAACAGTTGGATAACCGCCATCTTTTCATCTTCATTCAACATTTTATCCGAACAATAATAACTCACTTCCATCACGCTATCGTTGGGCATAAAGACAATTGTATTTCGCGTTCTCGTTTCCATCCGTTTTTTTTATCAGAACCAAATTACACTCCATACCAGTTTATTAAGATAAAAAGATATTCAGAAGATGTGGATAACGCACTTTATTCCGCATGAAACCTTTCAGCATCTTGTTTCTGCTGGATATTGAGTCCAGCGTGGGAATGTTTATGGGTGTTCTGATAATTCCAATTCAAACTGTTCCCGGGCTAATGTAAGGCGGGTTCTTTTAAAATTTCCTTTTTTTAATTTAAAGGTTCAATAGACAAACTGGTAAATTTCTCTTTTTTATTGTATTCAATTACCATAAAATGCCCATCTTTAGCCGGCCCGATAGTAGTACGTACACCCCCTGATTTATGAGGAATGGTGCGGACAATCTTTTTCTGATTTACATTATAAATCATAATGTTTTTTGAATCATCAGCAATTACAAAGCTGTTTTTAGATTCCGGATCGTCCAGGCTGTAATAGTTCCTGCTAAAATTGAGATCACTAAAATCGTGGTAAGCACTTGCATAACCGGTATTTCTGCATACAATGGTATTTTCCAAACTGAATTTTCCATTAGAGGATAACTTCATCACATTTGCATCCAGCAATTTGCATTTTGAAGTTCCCGCACCAAGGATCATTATCGGAGCTATAATAGTTGGCAGGGTTATCACAGATGAAATTATTGAACCGATTTTTACTTTCTTCATCAGTTGTGAGCCTACAAAATAGGTATTGCCGTTATAGTCTCTGAAACCATTAGATAAAACTGTATAAGCTTTAGTATCGTTTACATACCCGCGGGTAGATATTCCCGGTTTTTGAGAGCCATCATTCCAATAGATAAATGTTTGTTTTATGTCCTTTTTTGCGTGCCCGTTTATATCCATTGTGTAAACCCCATCATAAGGGCGGTGGGTAAAATCTTTTACCTTAAATATTTTATTTCCGTTGCGGGTATCAATGATGTTACCACATATAAAAGGATTGCCGGTAACCGGATCATTACCAAAGTTCATCAATGTTAATGCGCGCCCATCTTTATCTTCCATCGCTATTTTTGGATAGCTCTTCCCGTCGCCGAAATTGTATCCGGTTAAAGAACCTCCGCCCTCAAAATATTTTCCTTTTTCTTTTTGAAGAAGGTATATATCTGATTTTGAAGCTAGCAAAGCAAAATCCTGCTTCTCGTCAATACTTTTTTTCCATAATTGATTTCCTTTAAAATTGTAGGCGATTAAATTGCAGCCATCGCCGTCTCCATAAAAACACGCAAATCCTTTTCCCGAAACATTTTTGAGTTGTATTTTATGGCTCAGGCTTCCCCTGTATTCAAAACGTTTTCGCTCCCATCCTCCGCCATTTTGGTCAAGAACCGATTTTAAATTAACCGGTAAAGAATTGCTTTTTATAATTTGCCCGTTGAGGGTTAAAAACTGGGTAACCACATCGTCTTTCAAATCGCTTTTCCGCGCTTCTCTTCTGTTTTTAAAAGTCTTTCCCTGCGTCGTACTTTTCAAATAAGCCAGGCAAAGCACATCCTGGTCAAAAGCAACGCCTTCCAGGTCTAAGCCGATTTCGGTAAAATTAACTGCTCCTATATCGTTGAGATTTTCATCCAGCAGACTTATTTTATAATTAAATGAATCTGCACTTGCTTTTTCAAGCCGGGTAAATATCACATATCCTACCAAAGAATTGTCCTGGATAATAGCCCGGGTTTGTACAGAAATATCATCGCTTATTTCTTTAAAGATTTTTGTTTGTGCGTTTATCGCATAAAAAGAAATACTCAGTAAAAGTGTCAGTAATTGTTTT
Source organism: uncultured Chitinophagaceae bacterium (assembly GCA_963706825.1). Classification (GTDB taxonomy): domain Bacteria; phylum Bacteroidota; class Bacteroidia; order Chitinophagales; family Chitinophagaceae; genus Ginsengibacter. The sequence goes on from CAVPNT010000001.1 coordinate 208,030, forward strand.
TTCATAATCTTCGTTTTGGTGTTTATTTTTATTTTTTTATTTTTTAAAATGTTCAGCAAATTCGCAGTACATGCTGAAAGGGTTAGCATTCATAAAATCCTTTGCAGCGGCAGCCTGCGCTTTTGATGCATTATCATTATCGCCATTTAATTTGTCAAATAATATTTTCATACCTTTTGCATCCGGAGCCATTTTGGCCCAAAAACCTGCGCTGGAACCAGCTTTCACCATTTGCTCGAGGTTAGCCGATGGAATCTGTTCCAACAGGTTTTGTACTTCATAATAATTTTTAGAAATAAATTCTTTTGGTTTTATTCCAATGGCGTTGAAGCGGTTCAATTGTTTGTTGGAATAATATAAGCCGGCCAAAACATTATAGCTCATAAAATCATACCACGGATCTGTATTTCCTTTGTCTTTTTCCAAAAAAATACGGTACAAACATTCTGTAAGGCTCAGGTTATCATAAATGTTCCAGATAAGCATTTTATTTGCTTTCTCTTTTATATCTGCAGGTACAGGAGTGAGCTTTCCAATTATGCTGGCCTTACTTTTTGTGAGATTAAACCGCTCTGCACAAGCCGGATGGGTTTTTAATGAATCAGCCATCGTGCCTGAAGAATTGAAATTGTAATTGTGAGAAGACAATCCTTTGCTACGCTTATTAAACCAGACATCATCCAGTGAAACGTTATAAGAAGCAAAATAATTTTTTGCCGGATTTTTAAGCGATTGGAGATACTCGTTATCTGTGCTGTCCATCCTTAAAAAAAATGCCGGATCAAAAGAAATACGACTGTTTTTGAGTAAAATGATCCCAAGGGAATCAGCATCGCTTTCATGATACCTGCTATGCCTGTTTCTGCTGAAGGTAAATGTTTCCATCACCTTTTTCAGCCTGGTAAGCCGCTGATATTTTGAATCCATCACTTCTTTTAGTGAATTCTTATATTCATCAGAAGTAAGCCATACTGCGCCTTCCTTCATCGAGTTTTCTGCATGGCTCAAAATGTTGTGCGAAAGCTCGTGTGCAATCGCAAAAGCAATCTCCTCGCGGTTTTGGGCAAATGTTATCAATCCAAGATTTACCGCTATTACGTTTCCACCTATTGCATAAGCATTTACGGTGGCGCTTCTGTCAATCAATAATAATGGCTTTTGTTTTAATAAAGCAGGATTGGCTTTTACAAGATCAGAAATGATGTGGTCAATGTAGTTATAAACCTGGCCTTCATTTACAAAATCATTCGCCTCAATGGCTGTAGTTATAAAATCCGTTCTGCCATTCCAGATTTCTTTATATTTTTTTTGAGTCTCTTTATCCTTAAATAATTGCGGACAATCCCATGCTTTTTTTAAAGAATCTTTTTGCTTCGCAAAATAAAATCCGGATAAATCCTGGTAAGTATAAAGGTTGTTTTGAGCACTTACCGGGCAAGTAAACATTAAAATGACCAGCACCAAAATTAAGGTTCTGAAAAGTTGTGGCATCTTATCGGATTTCTCTTATAGCGTTAATATAGTAGTAAAACGCAATGTTAGTTTTTTTATTCTGTTTTTTTTAAAATAAAATAGATGTTTTTTAAAGTTGATAATTTTTTGACCAATGAATTTGAATAGAAAAATCGTTACGCTTTATTTATTGAGGGCTAAAATTGGCGAAATGTCAACCGATGTAATTTTTCCAATTTGTTCAAGTTCTGTGTCGCCACTAATTACGTTTGACCTACACATTAAATTGCAAAATATCCTACTAAGGCTATGCTTGTTGAAATAGTCAAACTTAGGGTCGTGATAGTCGCCTGAATAAATTTCATCATTATTGTCTGTACAAATTGTGATGTCAAGTCGGTAGCTGTAATGGTGTAATGTTGTTTTAAATTGCCGCTTACGTTGAGGCTTGGGCTGGCATTTTATAACTTTCCGCCCGAACGTCAGCCGATTGAAAAACCAAAGCCGAAGATAAATACAAAAAGCCGATATTTGTTGGTCTGCTGGAATCCCGCATGTGCGGGACTGAGCGGACTACAGCCGATTGTTTTTCCTTCAGCCAGCCTATTGCCAAACCTAATGTTAGCGGTTCGTTGTTTTTCAACGTTACTAAATTACTTATTTATTATTAATTTGTTCAGCCAGTCCAATGAGAAGTCCTTCGGTCCCACGAATGTAGCAGAGTTTATATATGTCTTCATACCTAACAATTTCTCCAACAAGTTCAGCACCATTCTTTATAAGTCGTGGTACCAACTCGTCAATATTGTCAACTCTGAACATAATGCGTAAGTAACCAAGGGAATTAACAGGGGCTGTCCTATGGTCTGAAACAGTTGTTGGTATTAGGAATCTTGAAATTTCTAAACGACTGTGTCCATCGGGTGTCACCATCATAACAACTTCCACTGATTGGTTTCCAAGACCTGTTACTTGTCCAGCCCACTCACCTTCGACCATACCCCTTCCTTCAACTTTTAATCCTATCTCTGAAAAGAATGAAATTGCATTGTCAAGGTTTTCAACGACAATACCAATATTATTCATTTCAATTAAGTTGCTTTTTACCATTTCTAATTTATTGAATTAATGCTTTGTTCTTTAAATATTGTTACTCTGTATTGCATTCCGTTCGTGGTCTCTTTACAATGACCGCTAACGGCCACGCATTGGATGGGCTGGCATTTTATAACTTTTAGCCCAGAACTTCAGCCGATTGAAAAACAAAAGATGAAGATAACAACAAAAAGCTAAAAAAGTACGTCGGCTGGAACCAAAGCTGATATGAGCGAATTACAGCCGATTGTTTTTCCTTCAGCCAGCCTATTGCCAAACCTAATGTAAGCTGCATGTTATTCTTTCGCAATCAATGTCACGCCATTAAATGTTTCCACAAGTTCAACCTGTATATTGTCACCAACTTGAATGTTTGTTTTATAATAAAAAATTTCTTTTTCATCGAATGTTAGGTCTTCAAAAGTCAAAGTTCTTACATCCTTATAATTCAAGTCAGGCAACCTTGTTATTTGCAGTGTATCTTCTGAAATCATTTTTGCCTTAACCGGTCGCCAAATTTTTGTTGGTCCACCAACAAGTTGAACATAAACTTCATATTCAAAACTCTGGTCAGCATAATTGGGAATTATCTCGTCCAAAAAGATGGAAAGAATAATTGAAAATTTATTTGGGTCACCCGATGCTTCTAAAACTTTGTCAGCAACTTTTATGAAAAGCCAATCAAAAGTTCCATTGTCAATTTGTTTGTTATACTGCAAGTCCTGCAAACATGTGTCGGAAAGATTAATCTTGATTGTCCATCCCGGATTGTCAAGGGTATTAATTGAAATTCCATAACCATGTTCCCAATCTCCGTCACAGTTTGTGAGATACCAATTTTGTAATCTTGTCAAAAGAGTTGCGTCCACAGAGAGTTTATATTTAATTGCAGCTTACGTTAGGGCTTGGCGATGGGGGGAAATTTATATTCTTTCGCGCAAACGTCAGCCGATAAAAGAACTAAAGTACAGAATAAGTACAAAAGTTCATCAAAGAATTTTCCGCCCAGACTGCTGACGAACAGCGAACAAAAAGCTGATGAAATGCACGCGAGCCCTGCTCATATCTTTGTATTTATTAAACAAAACCTTTAAACAGGAAAGTAATCAGAAGCCCTGATAAACAGATTTATAAAATCATGTTCAGCAATAGGAAGCCCTTTCCTGTTTTCTTATCAAAGTCTCGACAGTACAAAAAGATATAGTACGGTATGTTGAACTATAATCTTCAATCAGATGAGCAAAGACCGTGGATAAGAAAAAAGGTTATTCATTAACCCTTAAAATAAATGTTATGAATGTTTACAAGTATGGTTCAGGCATTGATATTTCTAAAGAAAAATTTGATGTCGTTCTAGGCGAAACAAGTGCCGAAAATGGTTTTAAAAAAATCGGTTCTGCCCGGTTTGAAAATACCATGGCGGGTTTTAAAAGGTATCAGCAATGGATAAAGAAACATTGGAAATTAAATGTGCCGGTTATCCATCTGATGGAGGCTTCCGGTGTTTACTATGAAAACCTGGCTCTTTACCTGGTATTGCAGCAACATCAGCAGGTTGCAGTAGTATTGCCGAACAAAGCAAAAAAATATAAAGAATCCTTGGGATTTAAATCAAAAACAGATGGAATAGATGCCCTCGCTTTAAGCCAAATGGCATGTGAGCAGACACACACAATGTGGCAGCCACCTGCTGAAAAATTCTACCAGCTTCGCCTGCTTACCCGTCAGATAGAAAATATAACGGTGCAGTGCACAGCAGTTAAAAACCAGTTGGAAGCCCTTACTCACAGCATGTTCCGGCCTAAGGATATTATAAAGATGCTGCGTCAGCAAGTATCTTTTTTATTGAAACAAAAGACAGCTTTGATAAAAGCGATGGAACAATTGGTGCAATCAGATGAAGAGCTAAGATCAAAATTTGAAAACATCAAAAAAATAAAAGGAGTGGGCACCTTGACCATAGCAACTGTTGTAGCAGAAACAGGGGGTTTTGCATTATTTAAAAACATATCCCAGCTGGTGAGTTATGCAGGGTATGATGTGGTAGAAAATGAATCGGGTAAGCATAGCGGTAAAACTAAAATATCAAAGCGGGGCAACGGCAGAATAAGAAGATGCCTGCATTTTCCTGCCTTAAATATGGTGCGTTATAACATATATCCCTTTGCCGGGTTATATGAAAGAATTTATGACCGCAATAAAATAAAAATGAAAGGTTACGTAGCTGTACAAAAAAAGCTGCTGGTCATGATCTACACGCTATGGAAAAAAGATCAGCCCTTTAATGAAAACCAAAAGCCGGATCAAACATCCGGAGAATCGGAGAAGGCGCCTTTTCTGGTCTCTGCTTCGAAGAAGCAGTATAAAAAAGCAGTTCCGCTTCACAACGGAACTGCGCAAGATAAACATCCATCGAAACATCGAAGTATGCCTTCTCTGGTCTGATGCAAATTTAGAAAAAAGTAGAATATTTTATTTGGTGGAAATGACAGTACCTATCGCCAATGCGAATGTTATGTGTAGCCTTTCGTGTATTCACAAGTAAAAGTTTTTTTCAATTTTCCAGCTAAAAGGCTGATTGAACGTTTTAAATGTTTTTAATTCTTTAGCACCAAGTGTCCGCCATTTCGTTTTCGATTTGTCACTTGATATTGTTCCTGTTGAAATCTTTACTCTACTCGTGAGAAAATTATAGCTGCGGTCTTCTGTTTCACCAGAACCACGATTGATATAGTGATACTCTGCACCAATAAGATTCAATTCTTCATCTTGATAACGAAACTTGTAAATGTTAGTAAAAGTCCCCCAACCACCTGAATTCATAAAAATGTTGAAGGCAATTTTTAAAATTCCTTTAGAGATTGATATGTCTTGAAAAGGTTCTTCCATGTTTGGGTTGTCGTGACTAAGTATAAATGTGTTGCTTTGTTCTATTAGATTATACTGTTTGGAATTTGTGCTGTAAAAGGCTATCAGAAGCATTCTTGGCTGGGCGATAACTGTGTCCAGCTCGCCATAGTCCGTTATAGCAATTGGAACGCTATCACGATATTGAAGAACAAATGCCAAGTCATCATTTCCATCTTTATTCAGGTCGCCCTTTGCTGTGTCTAATATAGTCCAACCGCTTGGAATAAAGTCAGAAAATCTATGTCCATAAGTCTTGACTGTCGGGTATGAGAATACTTGTCCAAATGAAATTCCAAAGTTGAGCAGAAATATCGTTGCAAGTAGTAGTAGTCTCATAAGGTTACACATAACGTTTACGGCTTGGCGTTCGGTGGGGGAATTTATATTCTTCAGCCCAGAACTTCAGCCCAATAAAGAACCAAAGATGAAGATAACTACTATTGCCGATAAAAGTATTTTCAGCCCGGAACAAAAGATGACCAACGAACAAAAGATGAGGAAAAGCACGTCTGCCCCCACTGACGCCAAACCGCATGTAAGCGGCTGTTATTTGTCTTTTAAGAATTCTTTAAAATAATCATTTCCTCGCTGGTATAAACTAAACTCTATTCTTTTTTGAAATTTTTCATCAATTTCGTCCTTTGTCTGTCTCACCAGAATGATATTATTGTCATTGTAATATTCTTCTCGTTTATAAAACGTCTGCCCATTTCCTTTATATTCCAACTTTCAAAATACTAATTTATTGTTTTCATAGTAAAAAGTTAGGTAAAAGTCTTTTTCAAGATTGTCGTGATATTCAATTTTATAGAGGGTATCATGTTTTGGATTTTCGTAGGAATATGCACTCCACGCGCCCGAAATTTTACTTCTCACAGGGTCAATCCTATTGGTATCTCCAATAATTTCGGTTGCTAGAGGCTTTTTATATATTTCTCCCTCTGCGATTCCTATTACAATAAATTTTTGATTGTTATCTTTCTCAATTAACGAATCAGTCTTTCTTATAAAATTATTAATTGATAAAATTGAATAGCTGTCCGTTTGAGCAAAAAGAGGTTTGTCAAATAAAATGCTTACCAAAAAGATTAATATGATTGGTTGTGAGTGTCGCATTATAATAGCAGCTTACGAACAGGGCTTTGTGCAGGTGGGGAATTCAATGTTCCGTCTGCCCGAACCGTCTGCCGAATGTAGAATAAAAAGTTGATTATTTGTTCGTTTGCTGATAAGAATTCCGTCTGCCCGAACTGCTGATGATAGCAGCACAAATGCTGATGTTTATTCCTTCAGCCCCACTTGCACAAAACCCCTTGTTATCGGCTTTTTGTCCCACAGAATTCATTGTATGCATCCATAATCATCTTCCCTTTGTCGCCTAAAAATATTGCTTGTTTTAAGTCGCTACAAATAATTGTCAATTCGTTTTCTGGAATTCCGGGATTGTCCTTTGAGGCCATAATAGTTACTCCATTCGTTTCAGAAAGTTTCCTACTGTTTCCAAGTTGATATTTTCTGATTCTTGCAAATGCTCGGTTTGCCAAAGTCTTGTCAAAATAAGGCTCATATTTCAAAGCATTATCAAAATCAAGAATGGCATCATCAAATTGGAAGTCGTTCAACTTGGATGTTCCTCTGGCAAAATAGGCCTCTGCATAAGTTGAGTCAAGTTCAATAGCCTTTGTATAATATTTAATGGCCTTCTTATAATCGCCTTCTTTGTTACTGGCATGTCCTTTACTTAGAATTTGTTCAATCTTTTCAATCCTTTTGTCCGCAATAGTTTTTCCATTTTTAGTTGTCTCCACCGCTAATATTTTACCTGTGGAATAATAAACTGTGGTTTCGCCTTCCATGTTTCCATTTATAAAAGTGCTGCGTTGTTTTACCTGTCCATTGGGAAAATACATCTCCCAAATTCCTTCCTCTTTGCCATTTACAAATGTTCCTTTTTGTTTTAGTGTTCCGTCTTCGTAATATTCTTGTTCCAAACCATTTTCAATTCCATTAATATAATTTCTTTCAACAGCCATTTGTCCATTTTGGTGATACATAGTGCGATGTCCTTCAGCCTTACCATTTTGAAAAGTGCCTTCTCCTTGCTTACTTCCGTTGTAATAATAGTCAATAAACTTGCCACTATAGGGCTTGCCTCGAAAGTGCCAAACACCACTTTTTCGTTCCATTTGTTTTGATGAAGGAATTTGCTTTATATCGTCTGGTCTTTCGCGATATTGTTTGGTAAAAATGAATATTGCTCCATCAAACTTACCATATCCCAAAAGATTTAAGGTGTCTTTGTTTTTGATAACATTGAGGTCTGAAATATCAGTATTAGAAATTTCGTTTCCCTCCTCCGGGTCTTCAATCACAGGAATAGAATCAATGATGTAGATAATGTTTTCTTTGGTGTTTTGTCCAAATGAATGAATACTTGAAAGAAAAAATACGAATGCAAAAACTAATATTTTATTCATAGTGTTAAGTTAGATTTGGAACCGGTTCTAATTGCCGATAACGGCTACGCATTTATGCAGGACTGGAATTAGTGTCTCGTCCTAAAATAGCTATACAGGTGAGTAAATAAATCCTGATTTAACTATACAAGGCCTGATGGTAATCCTAAGAGTCCTATACAGTTGATTTTTCAAAGATAAGGTCTTCAGAGGTTTTACCGTAAAAAAGAGGCGGGAACTTGCTCTATGAGGGGAGCTGTTCCCGCCTCTTTTTTACTACTCTCTGATGATTCAAAAGCTCTTTTCCTGGCATAGGTTTTCCACCACTTTTTCAGCACTCCCTGCCGTTGATGCGCCTGCTGAGGTGTCAAACGGTCACAACTATCGTGCGGCCGTTCTTCATTATAAGCACGGATACTGGATTTAATCCGTTCATAGGTGGCGTCCCAGCCTAATCGGCTCTCGTAGAGACTAAATTCCTCTTTAATAATCCCATTGACGCGTTCTGCCACGGCATTTTCTCTCGGATCTCCATTCTCGGTCATACTGATGCCAATGGTATGATTTATCAATAACCCTACATAGGCACTGCAGCAATATTGCGTGCCCCTGTCAGAATGATGAATCAGTGCACTATCGGGATAGCAACGGCCCCTTAATGCCATTTGCAATGCATCTACACAGCCTTGTGCCGATAAATCCGCGCGAAAACAAAAACCCATTATCTTATGTGAATAAGCATCGGTAATCAGTGATAAATAGCCCCACTGGTTGACCAAACGGATATAGGTAATATCACTTACCCATAACTGCTCAGGACGATTTACTACTAATTGGCTCGTCAGATTAGTATATTTGTGCAACCAATGACGTGAGTCGGTCGTAATTACCTTCCTTTTACGCCGACGGATCAATAGCTTATGATCGCTCAGCAATGTAAAAAGATAATCTCTGCCAATGTCAATACCATGCTCTTTCAAAAGAGGCTGAAGCTTAAAATGTAATTTACGGGTTCCTAACCGAGGCAATGTTTGCCTGATGTGATGTACATACTGTAAAATAATATCGTCTTCCAGCCGCTCTTTGGAACGCTGCCGTTGATGGTCATAAATAGCTCCCCGGCTCTTGCCAAACAGTCTACATAATCTTTCCAGACCTACTTTAGGAAAGTCATGCTTCATTTTATAGACTGCCTGGCTCCATGCTTTTTTCTGATATCAATTTTAAGTTGTTGCTCCGCTACATCGATAAGGGTATTAAGGGCAGCTATTTTTAACTGCGCTTCGGTCAGTTGCTGCCGCAACTGCTGTACTTGGTGGCTGTCAGTACTTGCTGATTGTTCTGTCTTTTTTTTATTCAACGTTTTCTGATTGAAAGTACCAAGTTCAGCATTTTGTGCCGCAAACTCCTTTTCCCAGTTTTGAATGGCTTTAACGCTTATCTGATAGGCTATGGCCGCTTCCTTATAGTTTAAGCCTTCCCGCTTGATAGCCCTGACCATACTGCGTTTATCCTCCACCGAAAAATTCCTGCGCTTCGTCCTAACATGTCTAAAGCCAGGATCAGATAACCACCGCCTTACACTGGCCTTGTTTAGATTGTACTTTGTACATGCTGCCTGAAGCGGTAAGCCCTCTTCAATTTCCTTAATTACTTCTAAGATAAAGCGACGATCATAATTGCCTTTACGATGATAACGCCCTTCTTGAGGCACTCCTTCTAATTGTTCCATACACTTTTGTTTTAGTGTATAGTTTTTTTAGGACGAGACAGTGCGCGAAGTAGAATAGGAGTAAACAAAGCAATGGTCGTCTTTAAAACAGCACGTATGTGGCTATTGAGCTTCGAAAAAGTGCCACTGATCCATCAACCAAAAAAAATCATACAACTCCTATCTTTGAATAAGAATTCAGTAAGCGACCCATTCGCTCATTCATCAAGGTTTTAGCATTTCAAAATACTTTCCATGAAACAAAAACTACTCCTTCTCCTTTTGCTGGTTGGCTTGTTTACATTTGCTGAATTGTGGGGATAAAGGAATGAATTCCCAAAAAATTGAAATTCATGCGGCAAAAGAAGAAATAGCGTCTTTTTTTATTTGCAAATCATTCAAAAAAATAACAATCATGACAGCTCAAAATATTCCAACAGTAGAAACACAAATGTTAATCAGAAAGCCGGTTTCTGAAGTTTTCAAGGCATTTATTTATCCCGGTGTTACCACCAACTTTTGGTTTACAAAATCAAGCGGCCCATTGGAAATTGGCAAGACAATAACCTGGGAGTGAGAAATGTGTGGTATTTCAACCAAAGTACTGGTGAAAGAAATTGTGCTTAATAAAAAGATTTTAATAGAGTGGGGCAACCCGGCCACTACTGTTCACTTCGAATTTATACCCTTGAAAGACGATAGGACTTATGTTGTAATTAAAAACTATGGATTCAAAGAAACCGGTGATGATGTAATTGAAGTAATTGAAAACAACACCGGTGGATTTACTACGGTGCTCGATGGATTAAAAGCATACCTGGAACATGGGATCAATTTGAACTTTATTTTTTTAAAGACCTATAAGGTTTCAAAAACCTTATAGGTCTGAGTTGCATTCTGAAAGGGCAGCCTTTACAATCAAAGCCCTGTCGTCTTTTCCAAAGCTTCCGGATAGCGGTTGCCTTCTATTTTAATATTTGAAGACGCTTCGTCAATTTGTTTTAATTCTTCAGGTGTAAATTGAATATTTGCTGCACCCATATTTTCTGTTAAACGATGCAATTTCGTAGTACCGGGAATAGGCACAATCCATGGCTTTTGTGCCAGCACCCATGCCAATGCAATTTGTGCAGGTGTGGCCTTTTTTCTTTCGGCAAATTGATTGATCAAATCAAGCAAAGATTTGTTTGTGTCACGTGCTTCTTGGGTAAATCTGGGCAACCTGTTACGAATATCGCCTTCTGCAAACCTGGTATTTTCATCTATTTTTCCTGCAAGAAAACCTTTGCCTAACGGGCTGTATGCAACCAGGCCAATTCCCAATTCTTCAATGGTTGGAATAATTTCTTTTTCATGCTGGCGCGTCCATAAAGAATATTCACTTTGCAATGCGCTTAGGGGTTGAACTGCATGTGCTTTACGAATCGTTTGTGTGCCGGCTTCACTCAAACCAAAATATTTTACTTTGCCTTCTTTGATTAAATCTTTCACAGCGCCGGCAACATCTTCAATCGGCACTGAAGGGTCAACGCGATGCTGATACAATAAATCAATCACATCAACCTTTAATCTTTTTAATGAACCTTCAACAGCTTTTTTAATATGCCCCGGTTGACTGTTTATACCGGTCTGTTTTCCATCCTGGAATTCGAAACCAAATTTTGTAGCGATAGTTACTTTGTCTTTGTAAGGCGCTAAGGCTTCACCCACTAATTCTTCATTCGTGTAAGGGCCATATACTTCAGCCGTATCAAAAAAAGTAACGCCTTGCTCTGCAGCAACGCGAATTACTTTAATCATTTCATTTTTCTCACCTGCCGGGCCATAGCCAAAGCTCATTCCCATACAACCTAAACCAATTGCGGAAACTTCAAGTCCCTCGTTTCCTAATTTTCTTTTTTGCATAATTGTTATTTTTTTAAAGTATAAAAAAGTATAGGAATAGGCAGATTGATGGCAAAATCATCCTGGCTTTTTAAACCTTAGTAGAAAACCAGGTGACTATGACAACCAGTAAAGAAAGAAATAAAGTGATTTTCATATCACACTTTATTCGTTATTGCCCTCGGTGATTCTTAAACATTTTAAATATTTCAGTTACTGCTACTGTTTATTATTGTTGTCATTGTTCTTCATCTTCACGGGCCTGAGCAAATGTGAGAAAGTGAGTGAGCCCATCTTCCATTTGCCGTTTTCCTTGATATATACCTCGGTTACCATAAAAGCATTGGTAACTTCACGGCCGCCAACTACTGCCAGCAGATCAATGTCATTTAACAGGATGGCAGTGTTGTTTTCGAAGATGTTTACTGAAACCGAATACATTTCAGCCTTCTTATACCAAATGCCGCCGCTTTTTATGACATTCAGTTCCTGCTCTTTTCCCCAGCTTCCTCCCATGTGAACAAAGACAGCTTTTGCATCGAATAGTGCATTTAAAGAATCTGCATTTTTGTCTGCCATCCAATCCCATTTCTTCTTAGACAGATCTTTAATTTCCTGTTCTTCATTTATTGTACTTATTGCCGGAGCTTTTATAGAATTATATTCTGCATCAGTTACTCTTTGCCGCCATATTGTTTTTCCTTTTTCTGAAGGTGAAATGGCGACATAAGCGAACTCACTGTTTGGCGCCGACGCATGCCAGTGTTCTACGCCTGGCGCGCATTTGATAACATCACCTTTCTGTACGATTTGTACCGGCTTTCCTTTTTCCTAGTAATATCCTTTACCATCAGTAATCAATAAAATTTGTCCGCCGGGATGTATATGCCAGTCTAATTTTGAACCGGGTGCATAAACAGCCTGCGCCACGCCGAAATTGAAAACGTTATCCGGTTTGCTTAATTCATTGAGCCAGACAGTGCCGGTGTAATTATCAGTGTTCTTTCCTATTTCACCTTTTGGAAAGATTGAAGCGTCCTGCGCTATTACTGCGACTGAAAGAATTACAGCGATTACCAGGAATAATGTTTTTTTCATGATTTCTTTATTTTTATTGTTTAGATTTCTTTTGTTATCGGACCGGCCGCTTTCTTCCGTGGCCTGAACGATTATCAAATCAAATGATTCAGTCCGAACGTTCGGACCGCTGATAGCGTTCCGACCCAAAAGCTACTTCTTACTGATGCGATAAATGTCTCCATCATCCGTTATCGCATAGAGCACATTGTTCAAATAGGCTACATCCCGAAAGCGCTGGTCTTTATCGGTGAGCAATCTTTCTTCACCCACTATTTTGTTATCTTTAATTACAAGCCGGTCAACATGCTTGCCACTCAGTGCAGCAACAAATAAGTTGTTTTTCCATTCCGGTATAGCATCACCGTTGTAAAAACAAATACCACATGGCGATATTACCGGATCCCAATAATAAACGGGCTGCTCCATTCCTGCTTTCTGCTGTATGCCTTCGCCCACTTTATCGCCGCTGTATTCAATGCCGTAAGTAATTACAGGCCAGCCATAATTTTTGCCTGGCTGTATAAGATTGATTTCATCACCTCCGCGCGGGCCAAATTCTGCTTCCCATAATTCTCCTGTTGCAGGATTTATATCAAGGCCGTCGGGATTGCGGTGGCCATAAGAATATATTTCAGGTTTAGCACCGGCTTTGTTGAGGAAAGGATTGCCGGCAGCCGGTTTACCGTCCGTTGTTATCCGTACTGTTTTTCCAAGATATGAATCTAATTGCTGAGCCTGCACCCTGGCTGAAGTAATGGATTTTTCACCGACACTTACAAACAGATTTCCGTCTTTATCAAATATCAACCGTGAGCCATATTGTAAGGTGCTGTTGGTAGCAGGAGTGGCGCGAAATATTACGGATACATTTTCTACTTTGCCCGCAGCTTCATTTAATTTTCCTTTTGCAACGGCTGTTAAACTGCCTGGTTGAACTTTTTCTGCATAGCTCCAATACATCATTTTGTTGTTTGCAAAATTTGGGTCAAATGCCACATCCAGCAAGCCGCCCTGTCCTGCGAAAACCACATCAGGGAAACCGGTGATTTTTTTCACCAGCTTTCCATCTGCATCATGAATTTCCATGTAACCGGATTTTACGGTTACCATCAATCTTCCATCCGGCATAGGCACAATGCCAAAGACAGGCCCAATGCTCCCTGCTATTTTTTCAACGTTGTATGGTGTGGTTGTTTTTACGCCGCCAATTCTTGTTTGTCCGGCAAAGGCAGGTTTATAATCGCTGTTTGGTGATTTCGTCTCAACCGGTGGTAAATGAGCAGTATCTGTGTTATTGCTTACAGATGGCGTTGAATTGTTATTTCCACAACTTGTCAAACAAAGCAGCATCAAAGTAACTGATAAGAAGAAAATGTTTTTTGCTTGCATAAATAATTTTTTTAAACGTGAATTAATAATTGTAGAGACTTTGAAAAGATAATTCTTTTTTAGTTTTTAACGTTTACAATTACTATTCAGTTTTTTGCATATTGTCAATAAATACACTTTTCATTCACCTACATTTTTCTTTCTCCCAGCCATTTTACCATAGCCGGGTCACGGTGGTCGAAGAAGCTGCTTGCATTTGTATCTAATGTTTTGATAGCTTCCATATCTTCCGTGCTAAGCTCAAAATCAAAAATGTTGAAGTTTTCTTCCATTCTTTCTTTGCGAACAGATTTTGGAATAGCGACCACACCTCTTTGAGTAAGCCAGCGAAGGATAACCTGGGCAACAGTTTTATTGTATTTCTTTCCAATTGAAAGCAGGAGTTCGTTATGAAAGATATTGTTTTTGCCTTCGGCAAATGGTCCCCATGATTCTATTTGCACATTATTTTCCTGCAGGAATTTTTGTGTTTCAATTTGCTGGTGAAACGGATGTGTTTCGATTTGGTTGACTGCCGGAACAATTTCATTATGAACAATCAAATCAATAAGCCTGTCAGGTTGAAAATTGCTTACACCAATCGCTCTTGCCTTTCCTTCTTTATACAAATCCTGCATGACCCGCCATTCACCATATACATCTCCGAAAGGCTGATGAATGAGATACAAATCCAAATAATCTAATTGCAATTTCTTCAATGAATTTTCAAAAGCTTTTTTTGTTCCTTCGTAACCATCAGACTGTATCCAAAGTTTGGTGGTGATAAATAAATCTTCTCTTGCCACGCCACTCCTCTTTATCGCGTTACCAACTGCTTCTTCATTCATGTAAGAAGCTGCAGTATCAATCAAACGATACCCGGTTGAAATGGCATCCACTACGCTTCTTTCACATTCCGCCAAATCTGTTACCTGGAAAACGCCAAATCCAAGGATGGGCATTTCAACATCGTTATTTAATTTTATTTTTTGCATTTTTATTTTATTAAAGAGCAAAGGTCTTGCCTTTTATTGGGGTGAATGGTATATAAGTTACGGTTTTACTTACCAATATTACTGGTTCAGGTAACTGCTTCATTTAATCCGATGAAAAAAGCAATAATTTTGAATTCATAAAACACCCGGTTATGAATAACATCAGGCGATTTGAAACGGTCAATGATTACAACGTATTCAACAATCATGAAACGCTGCATCCATTGGTGAGTGTGATTGGTATGTCGAAGGCAAATCCAAGGCAGGCCTCCAATATGTATTTTGGCTTTTACACAGTGTTTTTAAAAGAGGTAAAATGTGGTGATTTGAGATATGGGAAAAATACTTACGATTACCAGGAGGGAACTTTGGTCTTCATTGCTCCGGGACAAGTGGTAAAAGTTGACAAGACCGGTGAAACTTATCAACCTAAAGGATATGCATTGGTCTTTCATCCCGATTTAATACATGGTACTTCGCTTGCAAAACACGTGAATGATTACACTTTTTTTAGCTATCAATCCAATGAAGCGCTTCATGTATCAGACCACGAAAGGAACATTGTATTGGATTGTTTTTCAAAAATTGAATATGAGTTAGAACATGCGATTGACAAGCATAGTAAAGGACTTATTGTATCTAATATCGAAATACTTTTGAACTATTGTGTCCGCTTTTATGACCGCCAGTTCATTACCCGCGACAATGTGCAGAAAGGAATTTTAGAAAGATTTGAAACTTTATTGAATGAATATTTTCAAACAGAAAAACCGCAAACTATCGGTTTGCCTTCTGTAGCTTGCTGTGCCGCTGAACTAAATTTATCTCCTAACTATTTCGGTGATTTGATAAAAAAAGAAACCGGAAAAACAGCACAGGAATATATCCAGGCAAAAGTGATTGATGTAGCGAAAGAAAAAATATTTGACCAAAGCAAATCTGTTAGTGAAATCGCTTATGAATTAGGTTTTAAATATCCGCAGCATTTTACACGCTTGTTCAAACAACAGGTTGGACAATCTCCCAATGAATACAGGATGTTTAATTGATGGAACTAAATCACTTTGTGTGTTTCATAACTAAACATCAGCAATGTCATTTTGTATATAACAATAATCATTTCTGTACCGGTTTTTGAAAATTAATTTTACAAAAGTTCAAAAACTGTGGGTAAAACCAAGCTTTACTGTAGGTATTTATTCTATTCCTGCTTAGTACTGTGCAGTAAACAAACAAATAGTGCTGTTTTGTAATTTTCATTTCATTAAGGGATGTGAAACTTTATTGCAATAAACAACGAAATCATTAACATCTTATTCAGGTTACAATGTGATAATTTTACGTAGGTATTTTTAAAAACCCTTTCATTATGAAAAAAAGTATGCTGCAAGTAATATTTCTTCTCGCTGCAATTCCTGTTTTTGCGACAAGTTGTGTTCAGGCAAAAGATGAGAAAGCAAACGCCCGTTCGCTGGCCATCACGGGTGATAATGGCAAAAAGATGGATACCGCCACTTTTGCTGCAGGTTGTTTCTGGTGTGTGGACGCCCAGTTCCGTCAATTGAAAGGTGTAGAAAATGTGATATCGGGATTTGCCGGCGGGACTGCAAAAAATCCTACTTATGAAGAAGTATGTACGGGCACTACAGGTCATGCAGAAGCCTGCAACATCATTTACGATCCTTCACAAATCTCTTATGATGAATTGCTGGAAGCTTTTTTTACGGCTCATGACCCTACGCAGCTAAACAGGCAGGGAAATGATGTAGGCACACAATATCGTTCTGAAATTTTTTATCACAATGCGAGTCAGAAATCTAAAGCGGAATATTATATTCAAAAACTCAACCAGGTAAAAGCTTATAAAAATAAAATTGTAACACAAGTGGCGCCTTATACCGCTTTTTACAAGGCTGAAGGCTATCACCAGGATTTTTACGATAAGAATCCGGAACAGGCATATTGCCATTTTGTGATACAACCTGAAGTAGAAAAATTCAGAAAAGTTTTTAAGAACAAACTGAAGAATCCTTAAAAAAATCATCCTAACCTAAAAAGTTGATCATGAAATCATTATTTGTTTTTTCTGCTTTGATCCTGCTGTCTTTTTCTTATGCAAGTTGCCAGCAGGCGACCACAAAGAACGAGGTAAAAAATCCCTATTACTCCAATACGGATACGAGTAAGCTCCATGTGTCTAATGCCGAATGGGAAAAGATATTGCCCGCTGAGCTATATGCCGTAGCAAGGCAACAGGCGACCGAACGCGCATTTACCGGAAAATATTGGAATAAAAATCCCAAAGGAACATATTACTGCGCTGTTTGCGGCAATAAGCTTTTCAGATCTGATGCAAAATTTGAAAGTACCTGCGGCTGGCCTAGTTTTTTTGAGCCGGCAAGAAAAAACAGCGTGATCTATCGCGACGATTACTCATTAGGGATGCATCGGACAGAAGTAATTTGTGCGAGATGTGGCTCACACCTGGGCCATATTTTTGACGATGGGCCAGCTCCAACTTATAAGAGATATTGTATGAACTCTGTTTCTTTGGATTTTGTACCGGATGGGGGCGCGACAGCTAAAAAATGAAAGCCGCCTGTTTATTAGATAAATTATTTGATTATTAAATTAGAATGAGATTGCCACGGCGCGAAAAAATTTTTCTAATAATGATTTTTGTATGCGCCTCGCAATGACGGTTAATGCGTTTTCACCTGAATAGGGAATATTGAGCATTGACTGTTGAAATTTAAATTAATTAAATCAGAATAACTAATTCATTATTAGTTGTTTATTACTTCTTAATTACTTTTTTTATTTAGTTGTCTCTTTGCTATTTTTCAAATCATAGACAAGTCTCATTCCCATCGGAATCACGAGGGTAGAATAGTGTGAATTATAAAGTGCAGCGAACAAACCGCGTGTCCGGCTATACGATCCGTTATCTGATCCCTGCGTTTTGAATCTCACCCCGAGACCGGCGTAAAACTCAAGCCGCAGCTTTTTATTTCTGCCCAGATTAGTGGCAGTGCCGGTTTTTAGATTAAAATCATACACATCTTTCATGAAATGAAAGGTAGTGTACTCCTCATAAGACGGTTGGCCGTTTACTTCATCTTTTCCTACCCAATCGGTTATTTTATAAGCCACATGTTTGTAATGAAATGCGGCTTCAAAAAAACCGTAACGGCCATTTTCAGGATAATAGCGAATAAAAGGACGCAAAATAAATCCGGAAGAAGAGTGGCTTTCACTTAAATACGCAGAGTTGAAAATATAAGCAACATCGCTTCCGGTGGACCAATGCTCAGAGAATCTGTATTCTGCACCAACAGAAATATTCTGATCATAGCCATCTAAAAGGCCGGTAAAATTCAAACGGGCTATGATGCCTGTTTGAAGGGGAAAAGCTTCTGCAGGCACCAGTCCATTGGAAGATTGGCCCGATGCATTCAGGCAAAATATGAGCAGAAAAGAAATGGGAAAAAAGATTTTTATTCTCAATTGATTGTTTTTATAAGTACAGGCTTGCGGTTGTCAGTAATGTCGTATATAATAATGCCGGTGGTGGTACGGCAGATCAAAGTATTTTGATAAGGAATTACATCTACATAAGACCCATCGTTGATATTGATATCAATTGGATGCGGCTGATAGGGGAGCGAGATATCAAATAAAACGAGGCCTCTTTGCCTGTCACATACATAAAGAATATCTCCCGAGTAGCCAAGGCCATAAGGTTCGCCAACCGGATAGGTAGCTACCTGCACGGGATTGGTGATGTCTTTAATATTATATACAGCAAGAACGCTTTGAGAGCCGCCACAAGGGCCATTGGTGCGAAGTGTAGCAAAAGCGACAGAATCTTTTGCGACAACCGGATCGCAACGCCGCATCACCTGTGGTGAAATAGCGCTGCTTAATAATTTGGGCTTTGCCGGATCTTCAATAGAATAAATATAAACCTGTGTTGCGGAACCAATGAACAATTTGTCCTGGAAAGGAAAAATCGTTTCTATTTCAAAACCGACATTCTGGGTGTTTTGCAGTACAGGTTTCAAAGCGTTTGAAATGTCAAACGATTTTAGTTGCTTATCATCTACGCTGTATAAATAATTTCCTGCAATGGTAAATTTTGCCATCGAGCCTCCCTGGCCGATAGTGCCGGTACTTTTATCAAAACTGCTGGAATCTTTTTCGCATTGGCACAAAAAAAATGGAAGCAGCAGAAGGTAAAATATATTTTTTTTCATTTCAATTATTTTATCATTTTCAAATTTTCAAATTCTCCAAATCATCTCCTGCAATTCGGAGTCGGAATGTCCTGTTTTTCCCATCTTACCACAATTCCTTTCGATTTATCTACACATTTAAAATAGACATTCGTATAAGGAGGATACTCCTGGTTTGCTGGTGGAAATACGTTTGCCACACGGGTTACAAGCTGAGGTTTTGAAGGATCAGAAACGTCAAAAACAACGAGGTCGGTATAATTATTTGCGTATAAATAATTCCCTTTTATGGCTATTTCGGAATTTAAAGGAAGATTAAGAAAAGCGACCTTTACAGGATTGTTGTGATCCGAATTGTCAATGATATGAATACCGGAATATAAATCGTTTTGAAAAATATAATTGCGGTAAGCATAAATGGCTCCTGCATTAACAGTTGCTTTTTTTGATTCTACCGAGATTTGCTGCACTTCTGAAGCAGTGGCATAAATGGGTACATATTTGTCCATGGGAGGAGGTAACCATCCTACTTTCGGGTCGCATGAAATGAGAAATAAAGAGGAAAATAAAACAAAGGCTAATTTTCTCATAAGTGTTTTTTTATACAGACAATTTATTTTGTTTTATCGCTGCATTTGTAACGAATTTTTTTCTTTCCGATCCGGTAAAGGAACAAATGCTGCCATTTCCTGTTTTCTAAAATCCGCTGCAACTGCTGTAACAGAACACTCCATTCACACACGAAAGACTTGGCTGGCTCGCCTTGCAATCCACGAAAAAAGATTTACAGCAAACCAATAAATATCGTAGATTCCTGTTTTCAAAGAAAGGCATTAATTGATACTTCCCGCTTTTTATTCTGCAAGTAATATGATTTGATCTTTCCTCTTTGTGCTGTTAGGCTAAAACAGCGTTACGAAAAGAACAAGTGAACAGCATACCCATCATTTCCCTAAAAAAAAATAAAAAAAAGCCTGATGAAAAAAAGTGAGTGAGAAACGAAAATCTGTTGCCTTACATTAGCACATCAGCACATTATCACATTATCACATTACCACATCACATCCCCAATTTTTGTATCACTTCTCCTACATTCTTTTTTTCAAATAGCCTGATCAGTTTTGCAGTTAGTTTTAGTAACAAACCACGCGGATTTGCAATGCTATTGCCGAGTTGTGCAATTCGCTGATCCCTTGTGTTCACACAACTTTCATAGTCCGTATCTTTTTTGTTGCTCAAATCTTCAGCAAAACTCCATGCGCCGTCGCGGGCGGTAGAAATACTAAAGCCAACCAGCATTTCATCGTACTTATAAATTTTCAGGTTCAGTAATTTCATCAGCGGATTTATGGTCGTAAGGCAGTCTTCAATATTGTCTATCATCGAAGCCAGAATCGCATTGATGGTATTGAAATCGTTGTGAATGCCTTCCAATAAAATCCCCTGCATGATGAGGCCGGTCGCAACACCCAAATCCAGGTTGATATGCGCATTCATTCCCAATAATAAATGCTGTATGACCAGTGTTTTTTTGCTTTCAAAAGCATCAAAAGCAATTTTCCACGAGAGGGATATTTCTTTATTATCCAGCCAAAGGTAATAGGCGTTTAGATAGCGCGTTGCAAATGCTACATGCAGTTTCTCCATACGGATGGCATCTTCAAAATCCTTATTGGCAATACATTCTTTTACCCGGCAGGTTACTTTGTGATACAGCACAGCAAAATAACCGGCGGCGCTGTTGTTGCTTTCGCAATAAGAAATGATTTGCTCCAATTGAAAAATAACTTCATCGATGGTAACAGGTAATTTTAGTTGCAGTAAATCGTTTTTTGTAATCGGACCGGATGAATCCATGTGGGATAGTTTAATTTTTTTAAAAATAAATAAATTTATAGAACCGGGACGCAAATGACGGGTGCAAGGCAACAAATCCGATAGCTTTGAGATGCGAATTCTTTTTTCGTTTGAACAGCAGCACATTCATTTTGTCTGATTTATTTTACAGAAAAAACAGATTCTTACATTAAATCATCACTAATTTAGTGAATTACTTTTTTCTCACATTTTTAAAATTCCTTTTTATGATTATCGTTCACGACATTTTTATTTGCAAGCCCGGACAAGCTTCGAAAATGGCCAAATTGTTTAAGGAAATTATGGCCGGCAATGAAGACTTTGTAAACATCCTCACCGACATGACGGGCAAATTCAACAGAGTGATAATGGTTTCAAAATTCGACAGCCTTACCGCTTATGAGAAGAACTTTGAAAAATATATGAAGGACACAGATGAAATGAAAAAGATGAAAGAAAAAATGAAGGGCTATCATGATATGTATCTCACAGGTTGCAGAGAGATATTCCAGGTGTGGTGAGATGCTTATTCCACGGGGGTAGATTTTGATTCTAAAAAATTATCTCTGCTGTGATGTTTTATTTTGTAACCGTATACCAACCCGAAAAGTATTCTGCCTTTTAGTAAAGCAACAAATAACCGGAAATTATATGCTCCTGAACTACAGGGAATGCCTGAGTAGCAGAAAACTGAAAGTAAAATCTGCTCATGAACAACTTTATGAGGTAGAGAGTTAATTCCGGCAAAGATCTGCCTGCTTCAGAAGGCAATTTGTCCTCTTAAGAGCTATTAACATTTTCTTGTACAGTTAATGTAGGAGAACGGGAAAAAAATGTCGTTTCCTTTAAAAAAGCAAGAGCCGCCAATTATCTCATTTGAGGAGTAGTCAAGTGGCGGAATGTATTAGTTTAAAAATTGAATTACCCTTAATTGCCTGTATCATTTTTAAATTTCAACGAAATAGAATTGTCGCCGGCTTCAATGAGTTTGAAAGGCGCTTTTACAGGAATTGGTAATTCATCCCACAAATCGGTAGGCTTGCCTTTGAATGGTATTTTTAGCACAACATTGGAGGACTTGTATTGCTCAGAAACCGATTTCACGCCTTTTAATTTTTTCAGGCTTTCTTTTAAATGCTGCAGGTTGGAATCATCATATTCAACATTTGAAATAAGGATGGCTGTCGTATCTCTGTGACCCTTGAAGATTGTATTGAACGATTCTTTTGCATCGCTTACTGCCATTTTCAGTGAATCAGAGGTGTTCTTCAACGAAGGCTTGGTAGCAGCGGTTTTTTCTTGGGCTCCATGATTTGTCTGGCCTGAAGAGTTGAAAAAAAAGATAAATAGTTGAATAATAAACAGACAGATAATTTTCATTTTTTTAAAATTTAAAAAATGGGAAATCTCTTCCTGTAGCGAATCAAAGGCAAAAACCAGTGGTAGTAAAATTATTATTTTCAGCAAAAAGTTTAAAAAAAATTTTTACTTGTTGAAAAGGAATCTGCGAAAAATGACCAGCCTGTTACAATAGCCACAGCCGTTTCATCCCTGCGAGGTAGTGTCACCGCGACTGATTGCTACCCGGCAGGCACGGTATGGAAAAATAAAAGGTAGTTCCTTTATTTTCTTCGCTTTCTACCCACACATCGCCTTTGTGGGCATGGATAATTTGTTTGCATAAATAAAGTCCGAGACCGATCCCTTCAATTTTTCGTGTTTTCTTAACTCTAAAAAATCTTTCAAAAATATAAGGTAAAGATTCTTTTGAAATGCCAATCCCTTTGTCGTTTACGGCCACTGTAGCTGATTGATTATTATGATTGACCTCAAGTGCTACTTCTTTATTTCCATTGGAATATTTTATGGCATTGCTCAGGTAATTGGTAATAACCTGTATCAGTCGATAACGGTCGGCAACAATCGAAAAATCCGCATCACCTTTTACGATAATGTGGAAAGAAGGCTCTAATGCTTCCGTCACCTCTATTGCGTCCTTTATCATATTGCCAAAATTAAATTCGGAGGTTTCCAGCTCAAAAATGCCTGAATGTATTTTGGTTGATTCGGACAATCCACTTATCATTTTATTCATTCGCTGCACGCTGCGTTCAAAACGAGCCAGGATCATTTTTACCTCCGATAAATCATTCTCCCTGATTGCT
This sequence comes from uncultured Chitinophagaceae bacterium, assembly GCA_963706825.1. Taxonomy (GTDB): domain Bacteria; phylum Bacteroidota; class Bacteroidia; order Chitinophagales; family Chitinophagaceae; genus Ginsengibacter. The sequence continues at coordinate 231,238 of CAVPNT010000001.1, forward strand.
TCTGTCATCAGTTCATTCGACAATAAAAGATTGGTTAATGGATTACGTAGTTCGTGGGTTACAAACCCAAGGGTATCTTCTCTTTCTTTCTCCATCTCTTTAGCGATGGTAACATCGTGAATGACGAGCAAAAATCGCTTGTTTCGCGAATTGATTAAAGGTGTACAGGTAACTTCAAAAACCTTTTTGTTGCCTGGCATCGTTTCAATTTCAATTTCTTTATTTGAAAAGCCTGCCTGTAATTTAATCGCTTGTTGCAACCCATGCGTCAGACGGTTGTTCGGATCGTATTGCTTTAGAAATTCAATAAAATTTAAATCAGGAACCGGCGAATCTTCTTTTCGGGCGAGCTTTAAAAATGCGTCATTCGCTTTGATTACATTCATGTTTTCGTCCAGTACAATTACAGCATCTCTGATAGTAGCGAGCACATTTTCATTAAAGTTATTCAGTACGCGGTAAGAAATTTCGGCAGCTTTTTGAACATGAATGTTTTCCACTACTTTTAAAATGAGTGGGCCATCTTTTCCATTTTGAATCAAAAGCGATTCACCGGAAACCCAGGTAGGCATGTTATTTTTACTTACCAGATAGTTGTTGTCATTTGACTGGCCGGTTTGCAGCACTCTTTCAATTTCCCGTTCAGGCAAACCTTTTTCCTGATCTTCAATTGTAAATAAAACAGAAAAGTTTTTTCCGGTAATGTCTTTTTTTGTGTATCCAAAATGATCGGTAAAAGCACGATTAATAGCTCCTATTCTTCCATCCGTATATAATAATAAAATGCAATTTTGTTTAGCATTTTTAAACAAATCCATTATCTGCTCAAATGAAGAAGATGGAGTAATGGAAGCACTCATAATCAAAGTTACAAGCAATTTTCACAGAAAATATGAGTAAAATAAAAATTTTCGGAAGTTTAGACGTAAACGCTTTTGACCAAAATAACAGATGGACAACTCTCCAGTTGCCCATCAGTTTTAAAATATACAAAAGACGATACGAAACCAGCGGATCTTGTATTCTTCCTATCACTTCTTCTTTGTTAAATCGTCCACATCTACTTCTGTCTTCCTTACCGTATCTTTCACTTTTTCTTCGCGGTTCGTTACCTCTTTTGTCACTCTTATTTCTTCTACAACCCGTGCTTCTTTGTTTACAACCGGCACCTCTGCATGTTCCCTTATTTCGATATTCTGATCGTTTGCGTTATCAAAATCTCTATCCGTAGCCGGCCTGTCCACATTTTTCCTATCCACTTTTACATGTTCTTCTCTAAGATTAATATTTTCTTCAACAGGCTTTTCTACCACACGTTGGCGTATCCTGATGCCACCTCTTTCTACTTCTTTTTTGCCTACATCCAGGGTTTCTTCAATCACCGGAATAGTCGTTTCTTGATCTTTACTTTCTTTAATATCAGTATCTGTATCCTCGTTTATTCTTTCTTCAGTTCTGTCGCGCCTGTTCTTATATAAATTCCGGTCGTCATAGTAATCATTGTTATAAAAGTCTGCACCGGTTGCTACTGCCGCCGTAGTGCCCGTAGCGGTATTATAGGTTTGAGTTTCCATTTCCCGGTTCAGCATATCCTTACTATATTCAGGAAGAGAATTGAGCCGCGCTATATTGAAATTTTGCAAAAAAACTTCATCATCTTCCCGGTCCAGTTGCGCCATACCTATTGGTATCAGCACTTTACGCGTTTCATCAATGCCAAGGTCTTTATCCTTTTTCAATTTTAAAATCATATACCTTACTTTCAATGATTCTTTATCAAAGACCAGGTCATCTACTTTACCGACTATATCGCCTTGCGAATCTTTTACATCCCATCCGGTAATATCTTCCTGGCCTTTGGCTATTTCATAATTACTGCCGTTTAATTCGTGTAAACGGTCGGGCATATCATCTGTATATTTCATAATTTTTTGTTTGTGAAAGTGTTAGCTTTCCTGTTAAATAAAAGGTTTATTATTAAATTCTTTTTTTGATTTTTTATAAAAAAAAGGAATTATCAGAATTAAAATTTCTATCATCACTTAAGTTTCCATCACCACAACTTTTACTCTCCGGTTTTCCTGATATCCTTTTTTATTTTTACCTGGATATCGTTGTCTTAATTTCTGCATAATTTTCTGCCGCAGCAATGAATTGATTCCGTCAGCCTCAAATGGCAGCAACGGTATTGTTTGCATTGTAGGGCGTTCTCACGTGATTTGTATCGTTGTACTGTACCATACCTGTTGTGTCGGTTGTGGTATTGTTGTGGGTAGTTCCTGACCTACCTCCGCGGAAAATAAAAAATAAAATAATCAGTATGATAATTACGATAACGATTATCCATGCAACCGGTGATTTCTTTTTCGGCTCTACATTTAATTCTGCCATAATATTTGAGTTTTATGAGTAAAAAACATTTTCATTTCAGAACCCAATTAGCTTTTTTGTGAATCGCGTTCTATTATTACTTTTTCTTTCTTTAGGGTTACCTGTTGCGAATAAGAAGTGATGGTTTTGTTTTTTATCAAATGAATTTCTTCTGTTACCTGATACCTGATTTTTACTTCTGCTATTTCTTTTATTACAGGGATCACGATTGTATCCCCTTCGTGTCGTATTGATGGCTGTTCATCAAAAATTTGATTCTTTACCTCAATCTTTTCTACATGGTAAGATTCATTTACCAGAGGAATCTCAATTCGCTTTTCTTCTTTTGCAACTTTCTTTTTGATGTGAATGCGGCCTGTCTCTACTACTTCCTTATCTACTTTCAACACTTCCTCGATTACCGGTATCACTTTTGTTTTTTCTTCGGAGAAATGTGCCTCTTCACTATTTGCTTTATTTTTATCAGAAGATTTAATTTCTCTTTCCATACCGTTTTTTTTTCAAAGGGCGTGCCAGCGGCTTTAGTAAAGCTGCTTGCCAGAATGATTTTACAAATGATAATAAATACATTAACAGTAATCCTTGAATTAAAATGGATTAACAGGAATAAAGAAATTGTTTAAAAACCTGGTTTTATTTTGAAAAAAAATTTGTGTAATACGATACACAAATTTTGTAATAATGTGAAAACCAAAAATCCAAAAATCAGAAATGGTATTATTTGTTGTTTTGTTGACTTTATTTTAAATGGTCACGACATCAATGACCGCCTTTTGAATTACGATGAATCAGAACAAGTAATTAGGATTGGGCAACTTTGCATCATCCTGGTGCAAAACATTTTTCTATTTAAATTTTTTATGTAATTTGAAAAAAAATAAAAATAAAATCGTTGCATGAAAAAATTATTAATGCTAAATAAAAAATGCATTTTCTTTTCTCTTTTTATCCTTGTAATTTTAGGATCTATGAAAAAATCAGCAGCACAAACACATACACAAGATTCTGATTCTATCGCCATCCAGGGACGATGGGATATTACCATTGATGTAAATGGAAAAATGACTCCTTCGTGGCTGGAGGTAAAGCACTCCGGATTGAAAATGTTGGTCGGCCGCTTTGTAGGCCCTGGCGGAAGTGCCCGGCCGATTTCAAGAGTCAATATCGAAAATGGTAAAATGAGTTTTTCGATTCCTCCACAATGGGAACCTGAACCAAACGACTTAAAAGTCGAAGGAATGCTTCAGGGTAATGACAACTTATCAGGTACCATGCTTTTTAGTAATGGAAACAAATATAACTGGACGGCCAAAAGAGCGCCTGCGCTTCGCAGAAAAAAAGAACCTGTCTGGGGCAAGCCTATACATCTTTTTGATGGAAAAGATATGAGCCAATGGCATGCAACAGGCCAAAACCAATGGAAAGTAGAATCCGGACTTTTAAGAAGCCCGCATTCCGGTTCTAATATTGTTACCAATGAAAAATTCGGGGATTTCAAATTGCACATCGAACTGCGCTATCCTGCCAAAAGCAACAGCGGAGTTTATCTTCGGGGCAGATATGAAGTGCAGGTAATAGATAGCAAAGGTGAAGAACCATCGGACGTATTTTTTGGTGCTATCTATGGATTTTTAGCTCCCAGCGAAATGGTTGCAAAGGCACCGGGAGAGTGGCAATCGTTTGATATTACTTTCATCGGCAGAATGGTAACAGTAGTTGCCAATGGAAAGATGATCATTTGTAACCAAGAAATTCCAGGCATTACCGGTGGCGCCATTGACAGCGATGAAGGCGCACCGGGACCTATTTTGCTGCAAGGCGATCATGGGCCGATTGATTACAGGAACATTATTATTACACCAGCGAAATAGCAAATTTGAAAATTCAAAAATTGGAAAATGATGTGCAGCCATTTCGAGGGACAGACAAACTTCAACATTAAAATGAAAAATTAAGAGTGAACGCGGGTGCATTTCCGCGCCAGGGTTCAAGGTTGCCAACCTTTGGATTACGTTTTTTAACTTGAAAAAAAGTTATTAAGGTTGGCAACCTTTGCGACATTACGAAATGCACCCGTGAACGCAACCAAACCTACACTTTTGTATTATTGACAAAATAACCATCGGTGGACATATAGTGACAGAAATTGAACTTCTCAATAAAATTAAGATCAATCCTGAACATTTTTCAGAGCTTTTCAGATTATATTACCAGCCAATTTTTGGATATATCTTTCGCAGAACGGGAGAATTTAATGATTCAGCAGATATTGCAGCAGAGACATTTTTCAAAGCTTTCCTGCACATTCATACTTTCTCTTATAAAGGGATTTCAATCAAAATCTGGCTCTACCGCATTGCGACCAATGAAACGAACTTGTATTTCCGGCACAAACAGAAATACCACTCCATAATTGAACGAATGGATTTTGAAAATACTAATTTTAATTCATTTCTTCTTGATGATAAGAAAGAATTGGAAATGGAACTTCAGAAACACGGCCAATTCCTGTTAGTTCTTAAAAATCTGAAAACACTTCCGGTAAAATACCAGGAAGTAATTGCTTTGAGGTACTTTGAAGGCAAACAGAATAAGGAAATTGTTGAAATCCTGAAGATCAACGAAGGAACTCTGAAATCTCTTTTATCAAGAGGTTTGGAAAAACTTAGGAAAAAATGCAACCAAATGTAACCTTTAGTATTATTGATTTATGGAAAAGGAGAACTTTGAGGAGAAATTAATTGAAATGACAAAACCTGAAGTTAATCAATTAAAACATCAGGATATGCTGGCAAATTCGATTACAAAAGCAAAAGATAAATCCGTGCTAAGCTGGTGGTGGCTTAGCATTCCGATTTATATAATTCTGACACTTTTAATGAAAAGTGCTTTTATGCCACACACTACCCTAACATCTAATTTGAATGAACTAAAAAGCCGGGAAGAATATTCATCATTGCTGTTTTTTCTTGTATTACCACTTATATTTATTGCCATAAACTTTGTAAGTATTCGCAGAATTTATTTTCTGTCTGGCAGTCCAAAGACAATGAATTTTCTGAAGACAATTTGGTTTAATATTTTGATAATAATTTGTTCTATCCTAATCATGATAATTTATTCACTTTAAAAACACAGTAAATGAATTTACATTGGTTTAAAAGAATTGGAATATTGTTTATTCCCGCATCCATTATCGGATGGTTACTTTTAACAGGAGCAATTGTGTATGCTGTTTATGTTTTTATTGATATTGACGGCAGGTCTCATTCGGTAAGTGATACCCTCATTAATTTCGTTTTTAATCTGCTGGTAATAGGTGCTGTGTATTCGCTAATCGCTTTTCTGACAAGCAGGGCAGCAAAATAAACCTTTGATGAAAACTTCAAAATTTGAAAAATCCGCTATGTACTAGTATCCATTGGTAAACACAAATTCGGATTATTTCTTGCTTTGCTGCTCGTATTATTTTTGGAAACCTTAAAAGAACATTTCCATCCATAGTCACTCCCTTGATACCATTGGCACCACCGGCAAACTTTCATTTCCCGTTTCACTTACAGATTGAACACCGAAGAAATAATTGTCTTTAGAATAGGGAAGAGTCATCTTATTTTCTGTGGTAAAAATTTTCTTTTGCCAAACCGGGCTTACCGTTTCCCGCATTAAAATATAATAACCTTTCACTTTTCCGCTCTTTGGCGGTTGCCACGAAACAGAGGTGCTATTTGATAAATCTTTAACTTCAATTTTTACTTCTTCAGGCACTGATGGAGCTTTAGCCAGATTGGCAAGATTCGATAAATTCAGCGCTGTATTTTTTCTTAGATATTCATAATCTATCCACTGCGGCAAATCGCCATATTCGACACCATTTTCTTTCCGCACATCCTGGTGCTGACGTGTAAAGTTTTCATTCATCTCTGTAATTCTAACCGCAGTAAAACCATTTTGTAAATAGGGGAGATGATCTCCTCCTCTTAAAAACCGATCGGTTCTGTAAATCATTTGAACTTCAAGATTATCAATATAACGTTCGCCGATTTCTTTTACATATCTCCCCAGTTGACGTGATTTACTGTCATTTTCCAAACCAAGCGCCATGATTCTTTTGATGTTTTTTTCAGTTTCAAACATGGGAATTCCTTCACTAAATACACGCACTTTTGTATTGTTGATAATATGTGTTTCACTGCTGTTGTTGCTGCCAATAATGTCGTTATTAAAAACCGCTTCAATGTTCCAGTTTTCTTTTTTTGCCTTGTTTGCCATAAAAGTGGAGCCAAACAATCCCTGTTCTTCACCGCTAACTGCAACAAAAATAATGGTCGCCGGGAAAGAATGTTTAGACATCACCCGCGCACACTCTATCACTGCTGAGGTGCCGCTTCCATCATCATCAGCGCCGGGGGCATCGCCGGTTATATCCATTACATCGCTGCGCCGGGTATCTAAATGCCCGCTGATAATAAAAATCCTGCTATCATTTGGATCGATTCCCTTCAAAGTAGCCATCACATTTCCTAATAGCACCGGTACATTTATCCGCTTTCCATCTGGCTGAATCATGGTTGTATCAATCTTTGCTGTCAGCCTTCCGTTAGAGTTTTTTGCAAATTCATTGAACTTTTTCAATACCCAGTTTCTTGCAGCGCCTATTCCTCTGTTGGCATTTGTCTGTGTGCTCAGTGTATTCCTGGTACCGAAAGCAACCAGCGTATTAATGTAGGATTGTAAGGAATCAGCAGAAACTTCTGAAACCATTTGTGCAATTTCAGGATCGCGATCAATAATGGTTTGCCCGGAAACAATTGTTGAAGAAAATAAGACGAAAATGAATAAAAAAGATTTCATAAAACGAATGAATTTATAGATTTTTTGTTGAGAAATATTTTTGATAAAAAACAACAGTCCTCCCGCTGAGTTCATCGTTGTTTTCATCATAAAACAAAGGATGAAGGTAATTGTTTTTCCAGAGGTGACACCTTTTCAAAAGGTGTCACCTCTGGAAAAACAAAGGTGTCACCGCTGGAAAAACGCTGCTTTATTTTAATGAATCGATTACAGAAACGGCCGTATCATACCGGTAGCAATCACAATATTCTTCATCACACAATAACCGCCTCAGTGTTTTATCTTTCAATACCTCTGTGTAATCCATGGGCTTGTTATTTACATAAATAGTTCTGTACACCAATCTGATTCCATGACTGTAATCCACATACCAGTTCACATGGCCGGTGTATAACGGTTGAATAGGTCTTCCATCCAATTTTTGCCAGCCATAAATAGCCACGCTGCCAGGTTTTGAATCATGAATTAGTTTGCCGGTGATAACGACATCTTTTTTTATTCCTGCAATCAAACCCTTTCGCAATCTTCTCTGCCCTTCAATGATCAGGTTATGCTGATACATCGTAACGGTGCTGTCGCGAAACGCATACATCGGTACGGGTTCCAGTTTCACTTTTGCTTCTTTATAAATATCGTTGACCATTTTTCTTGTCGGTAAAAAGCAATGCAGGCTATCTGCGATAGATTGCGCCGTCATAGGAGTAAGCGGAATTCTTGCAAAATCTTTATCAGAGCCTACGGACAAATAATCAGGAATTACAAAATAATATGCATGAATTTTTTTGCCTTCATCCGTGATAATTGCTGTTTTTATTTTCACCATTTTTCTTAAAAATCCCGGAATATTTCCACTGAGAATTTCATGCTTCGCTAAAGATTCTCTTTCAACCCGGCTTTCTGTGAAAACACTTTTGTAAAATTCATTTCCTGTTATTGCCGTTTTGTTTCTTTGAGGCAAAATAAGCCGCTTTGAATTATTGCAGGAAATGATGAAAAAGCTAATTAATATAAGCAGGATGAATCGCTTCATAGTAGTGAAATTTTAATTCAATTTTTTTACAAATTAATTCTAAAACGGGTTAACAGGTTAAATAGCCTGCAAATAACGGATATTGTTTTTTCAATAATTAAATCTCCTGCCAGCAACCGCTATCAGGCAATTGAACAGGAAGTTTTCTAACACATTTTAATTTATCTTCGCAGCCCAAAAAAACAAGTTCTTAAGACATGTTAAGCAGAAGAAATATCCGGGTAAAAGTGATGCAAACGCTTTACAGTATTGAATCTATGAGTAAAGAAACCCGTCCCGGTGAACCATTACAAATCCTGCGGAAAAAGCTTGAAAATTCGCAGCAGCTTTTTACGTTTCTCGTCTATTATATCCTTGAAGTAGCCCGTTATTCTGAAAAAGATGCGTTACAAAAATCACAAAAATATTTGCCTACTGAAGCAGATTTGAAAGTAAATACGAAAATAGCAGGGAACCAATTGGTCTGGGAAATAGATGAAAATAAATCTTTTCAGAAGTCGGCTGAAAAGTTTAAAATCAAATACCTGATGAATGACGAATTGATCAGGAAAAGTTATTTTGCTTTAATCAAATCTCCGGAATATAAAGAATATATTGCTGCACAATCGCGCGATAAAAAATCGGAAAAAAATATTTTGGAATTTATTTTTTCTGACCTCATGATTCCGGATGAATATTTCCTGAGCGATGTAGAAGAAAAATTTATTCACTGGGATGATGATGGAGAAATGATGATTCTTTTGATGGCTAAATTTCTGCAAAAACCAGCTGCTTTTAATTTTGAAGAATTGGTAGGAGACGAGAAAATGAAATTTGCGGTTGATCTTTTGAATGCGGTAATTGACAAAGATGAATATTGCCTGGAACTGATAAAGCCAAAATTAAAAAACTGGGATTCAGAAAGAATTGCACTGCTCGATATGATCTTAATCAAAATGGGTATTTGTGAACTATTATATTTTGAAACGATTCCTACGAAAGTCACCATCAATGAATATATCGACCTGGCAAAAGAATACAGCACCGAACAAAGCGGACATTTTGTAAATGGAATTCTTGACAATCTTCACAAAGAATTGCTGTCGCAAAATAAAATCCATAAGACCAATTATAAAAACAGTACTTTATAATACCTTCGCGCGATGAGAAAAAATCATTTAAATAAATTGTTCATCTTCCTTTGTCTTGCGGGAGTTATCTATTCCTGCAATATCCGCAATGACAAATATAAACACGATATGACGGCACAACTAAAGCCTCATTTCGACGACACTACTACCGTACAAATGATTGATTCGGTATATGATTTCGGAAAAGTAACTGATGGCGAAAAAGTAGTTTATAATTATCGTTTTAAAAATACCGGCAACAAGCCATTGATTATTTCTTCTGCAAGTGCCAGTTGTGGTTGTACCGTTCCGGAAAAGCCCGAAGAGCCGGTCAAACCTGGCGAAACCGGATTTTTGAAAGTAGTTTTTAACAGTGAAGGAAGGGTAGGGCCAACACATAAAACGGTTACGGTAATTTCGAATGCTTATCCGGCATTTCCCGTTTTGTTATTGACAGGAGAAGTGGTTTCTAAAAAGTGAGAAATGGGGAATGGTGAATCGGGAATGGTGAATGGGGAATTAAATAAATTTTAAAAATAAATTTCTTAACCGCTGTAAAAACAGCAAACAAAACAACAAAACAAACAGTATGAATTTAGCAACAGTATTTTTAATGTTAGGTCAAGGACAAGGCGGTGGCGGGGGATTTCAATTTGTATTTTTAGGATTGATGGTCCTCGTGTTTTATTTCTTTATGATTCGGCCACAGGCAAAAAAAGCAAAACAACAAAAAACATTTATGTCGGGTTTGCAAAAAGGTGATAAAGTAGTAACCATTGCCGGCATTCATGGTACAATCAATAAAATGAATGATGACGGCACTTTCATGTTGGAAGTGAATCCGGGCTCCTATATTAAAATGGAAAAAAGCGCTGTAAGTATGGAGATGACTGCAAATCTGAATAAGACGCCGGCGCCGGTTAAGTAGTTATTTATGTAGGATATCGGATGTATGATGTACGAAGTTTGATGTAGGTTTTATGTCGGCTTCGTACATTTTGTTTTTCGTAGAGATTTAGCGTTTCATGGACAAATAAAGTGTAAATTTGTTATTAGTTAATTATAAATTTTGAGGCAACTATTGAACATAAATGACATTAGGGAACTTTATCCCGATGAATGGGTTTTAGTTGGCAACCCGATTTTGGACAATAGCAAACTTGATGTTCTTTCCGGAATCCCTATATATCACAGTAAAGATAAAAAGGAAGTTTGCTATATCGGCAGAGATAAGACATCGGATTTTGACAAGATTACCTTAATTTTTACCGGAACTGCTAAACCTGCAAGAAAGATTACCGGTATCTTGCTTCCCTTGGAAAAACAAGAAACATGTTTCAAATCCAGGTATACGACTTTTTTTCTCACGGTATTTTTTCTGATTACAGCGGACTTCTCGGACTTGATTTTTTTGAGGATATAAAATTTTGTATTGATTTGAGATCTGGAACAATTGAGTTAGATTAAAGAACTATTTTAATTTTGCCCAAATCCTAAATCCTAAATCCTAAATCATAAATCGGTATCAATGCTTCGAATAGGAATTACGGGCGGAATCGGCAGTGGCAAAAGCACTGTGGCACAGATTTTTGATGTGTTGGGAATTCCTGTTTATAGCTCTGATAATGCTGCAAAAAGATTGATGGATGAAGATGAAGAATTGAAAAATAATATCATCAGATCCTTTGGTGAAGAATCTTATACAAATGGTAGATTAAACCGCAAATACCTGGCGGCACACGCTTTCAGCGATCTGAATAAAATCGAACTTTTAAATTCCTTAGTTCATCCTGCCACCATAAAAGATGCAACTGCATGGATGGAAAAGCAAACCGCGCCTTACATCATAAAAGAAGCTGCATTGATTTTCGAAAGCGGTTCTGACCAATTTCTTGATGCGGTAATCGGTGTAAAATCACCGCTTTCTTTAAGAATCGAAAGAACCATGAAACGAAATAATGTTACTGCTGCTGAAGTGGAAGCGAGGATAAAATTGCAAATGGATGAGGAGGAGAAAATGGATTTGTGTGATTATATTGTTGTAAATGATGAGCAACAAATGTTGATTCCGCAGGTACTTTTGCTGCATGAGAGATTTTTAAAAGAAGCAAATTGTTGAAAACTGATACTCTGATTTAGATTCGCCGATCAATGACTGAAATGTACAAGGAGATTGATTCGTGCCTCGCAATGACGGAAACACTGACTGCTTTTGATACGCTGATTTAGATTCGGCGGTCAATCACTGAAATGCAAAAAATTAATAGCTTTTAATCCCATAATTGCATTTTATTCCACTAAAGGTTCAGCATTTGATTCCACTGGTCTTATAAATACCTTCAACTTTAAATGTGTGTAAATATTACACATTAAGATACTAAAAACAATAACATTCTTATTTTTTCCGTTTATATTGCGCCCTCAATAAATACTTTTGGTTACTATGAGTTTTGAAAATTATGTGATACCCTATGAAATTAATGAACGGTATCAGAAAAAAGTTGCTTATTTCTCTATGGAATATGCAATTGACCAACCTTTAAAAATATACAGTGGAGGGCTCGGCTTTCTATCCGGATCGCATTTGAGAAGTGCTTATGAATTGCGGCAAAATCTAATAGGAATCGGCATTTTGTGGAAAGAAGGATATTACGACCAGGCACGAAACCAGGATCAAACGTTGAAAGTGGTGTGGATAGAAAAGATTTACAATTTCCTCGAAGAAACAGGCATCAGGTTTCAGATTGATATTCACGATCATCCTGTTTGGGTAAAGGTTTTATACCTTAATCCAAAAACATTTAATACTGCTCCGTTATTTTTATTAAGCACCGATGATCCGGAAAATGATTTTGTTTCCCAAACCATTTCCCACCGCCTGTATGATGGAAATGCAGCTACCAAAATGGCGCAATTTATTTTACTTGGAGTGGGTGGAGCTAAGCTTCTGGATATCATGAATTACAATCCGGATCTTTATCATTTAAATGAAGCTCATGCTGTAAGCGCTGCATTTTATTTATATAAAAAATTCGGAAATCTTGAAGAGGTAAAAAAGCGTTTGGTATTTACAACCCATACTCCGGAAGAAGCAGGCAACGAAAAGCATGATATTTATCTTTGTGAAAAAATGAGTTATTTCTGCGGAATGCCTTTGGAGAAAGTTCGCGAATTAACCGGAATGACTGATGATCTTTTTAATCATTCACTTGCTGCGTTGCGTTTTGCACATCTGGCCAATGGGGTATCACAATTGCATGGTGAAGTAAGCCGGCAGATGTGGAATAAATATTCCGGCATCTGCGAAATAAAAGCGATTACCAATGCCCAAAACTGGCGCTACTGGGCCGATAAGCAATTGTATCGGGCAAGCCTGGAGCATAATGATGATTGGTTTGATGACAGAAAAAGACATTTAAAACAGCGCGGCCTTGCTATCGTTGCAGATCAGACAGGAAAGCTAATGGATCCAAATGTTCTCACGATTGTGTGGGCAAGAAGGTTTGCAGGCTATAAAAGAGCAGAATTAATCACCAGGGATCACAACCGGTTTGAAGCATTATTAAACAACCCGAAATATCCCGTGCAGATCATTTGGGCAGGAAAGCCTTATCCGCTTGATTATCCGGCGATAAATGATTTTAATCACCTGGTTAGTTTGAGCAAACAATATAAAAATGTAGCGGTGTGTACCGGTTATGAATTGGCATTAAGCAAACGCTTGAAACAAGCTGCTGATGTTTGGTTAAATAATCCAAGAGTACCTCGTGAAGCAAGCGGTACCAGTGGAATGACTGCTGCCATGAATGGTGCAGTAAACGTCAGTACCAACGATGGCTGGATCTGCGAATTTATAAATAATGGCAATAATGGTTTTGTGGTTCCGCCGGCAGATTATATGAATATGCATGTGGAAGAACAGGATAATTATGATTTGAATAAAATTTATGAGATTCTTGAAAATGAGATATTGCCTTTGTACTATAACGACTTTGATACCTGGAGGCAAATCGTAAAAAATGGGATGAGGGATGTTCAGTTTGCCTTTGACAGCAACAGGATGGTAGATGAATATTATGAGATTCTGTATAAATAATTAGTAGAAATAAAATTGAAAATCCATTTCATTTTAAAAAACATGAAATGGATTTTTTTTTTGCTTTACTGGAAAGGTTGGCAACCTTAGCGGCAGGTTGTTTTGCTGAAACCGATTCAACGTATCTTCATTTTCTTTTTACATCTATGATTATTAAACGTGCTTTTTCTCTTTATAAAAAAGCTTATGGTGGCCTTTCCTCGGGCACATGGTGGCTTTCTCTTGTGATGCTCGTAAACCGCATGGGAACTATGGTTATTCCATTTATGACCATGTATCTCACCCAGCAATTCGGAGTTTCCATCGGCAAGGCTGGTTTTGTGATGAGTGTATTCGGATTCGGTGCAATTACAGGCGCATTGATCGGCGGCAAACTGGTAGATACAATCGGATATTATTATGTGCAATTAACGGCGCTTTTAGGAGGAGGAATTATGTTTATTGTTTTGGGCCAAATGCATTCATACAATTCAATTTGTGTTACTACTTTTTTTCTTGCCATGCTGAATGAGTCTTTCCGGCCGGCAAATACGGTAGCAATTGCGCATTATAGCAAAGAGCAAAACCGGACGCGCTCTTATTCTTTAAACCGTCTTTCAATAAACGCAGGATGGGCTGTCGGAGGCGCTTTGGGAGGATTGCTGGCAAGTTATAATTATAACTTATTATTTTGGGTGGATGGAATTTCAAATATTTCGGCGGCGATTTTATTGTACATAACGTTATCCCCTACACGTAATTCGTCAACAGAAAAGATTAAAAAAGAAAAAAATGTAATTGTTGATTCGGCATACAAAGACCGCACCTATATTGCTTTTATTTTGCTCACTTTTATTTTTGCATTTTGTTTCTTCCAGATGTTCACCACCATTCCTGTTTTCTTCCGTGAAAAATTTCATCTCAGTGTCTTTTTTATTGGTGTTATCATGGCTTTGAATGGAGTCATTATTGCTGTTTTTGAAATGATTACCATATTTACTTTGGAGGGGAAACGGCCATCGCTTCATTTTATTTCCAGCGGAATGTTGCTTGTGGCTGTTTCATTTTTACTACTCAATCTGCCTCCGTTAAATCATGCGGCGATTGCTCTTATTGCAATGGTATTTCTCACTTTTGGAGAAATATTTTCAATGCCATTTATGAATGCCTGGTGGATTGGAAGAGCACAAAAAAATAACCGGGGTCAATATGCTGCATTATTCACGGTAGCATGGGCTTCAGCACAGGCAATTGGTCCGTTTGCAGGTTCCCTGATTGCTGAATACTATAGTTTTAACATACTTTGGTACTTGCTTGCGGTCGTATGTATTTTGCTGGCATTTTTTTATCGCAGATTGCATAAGCCGGTTGCCTTATCTGTTTAAAAAATCCTGGTAAGAAAACTGCATATACGCCTTGCCATATTTTATTTCGGAAGTATCAAAACCGGGAGAAGTATAAATCGGCTTTTTAGAAACATTATCATAAGTTTCTGTTCCTTTCGGAGTAACAAATCCAAAACCATTATTGAAACAATAAAAAGCAAACGACTTTGCAGAAGAATCCAGCAGGTCTTTTCCCCATTTGAATTGATCAGTTGGCAAATGAAGTTGGTCCAAAATTGTTGTGGCAATATCCGTTTGTGAACCGATGGCGTTTATTTCTCCTTTCATGGTTAAAGCGCCTCCGGAAAAAATTAATGGAATATGAAATTTGGATGGACGGTCGTTAGGATCATATCCTGGCAAAGGATGACCGTGATCTGCCACAAAAACGATCAATGTATTTTCCCATAACGGATCGTTTTTGAATGTGCGAATAAAATGACCAATGATACTATCTGTATAATAAACTGAATTTTTAAACAGCGTGGTTTCATCTTTCCCGGGAAATTTTGGTTTCATAGGAACATCATAAGGTTCATGGCTGCTGAGTGTAAACATCGCGGCAAAAAACGGCTGATGTTCTTGTTGTATGTCCTTGTAAAAACGATCGAAAACATATTGATCATGAACGCCCCATGAAGTCGTTCTTTCGGAAACAGGGAATGAATATTTATCAATCAATTTATCTATTCCGATATTGATGAGATAGGATTTAATATTTGCAAATTCAAGCTCGCCGCCATACGTATAACTGGAATGATAGCCGATCTTTTCAAGCGCCTGGTTGACAGAAGGAAGTTGCCGGGTTTTTTCAGGAGTTTTTATAATAGAAGTGATGGCCTGGTTTGGATAACCACTTAGAACTGCGACCTGTCCTTTTTCGCTTCTGTCGCCTGCTGCATAAATATTTGTAAACAGTAATCCATCGGCTGCAATGCTGTCAAGATTTGGTGTTACGCCAGAAACACCGCCAAGGCAACCTACCCATTTTGCTGTATAGCTTTCTAAAATTATAATGATGATGTTTGGCCTTTCTACAGATAAAATAGCAGGAATCTTTTTAGGGCCTGTGTTATATAAATCTGCAACCAATTGTTCTGCTTTTTCTTCTGAAAAATAATCAAAAGGATTTTGTTTATTATGCATATTTAAAATAGAAAACATAATGTTCCACGGCAAATTAATAGCGGCGTGGTCTGCAAATATTTTTTCAGAAAAATAAACATCGCTGATATTCATCGGAATTTTCTGAAAACCTCCACGAATGGGAACAAATAGAAATGCGATTAAAAAAGCGGAAATAAAAACATCATACTCATGAAACCTCTTTTGTTTTCTGTCAATAAAAAGATGGGAAAATTTTTTATAAATAAAAATAAACAGCGCAACCAGGAAAATAAAAATCATCAATAAAAGAAAAAGCGGCGCCGAAGAAATGGTAGCGCCCATTTCTTTTGGCGATTTGAAATATTGTAAAGGGGTTGCATCCATCCTGTAGCCCCAGGCACTGTACAATTCCAGATCGGCAGTAATTAAAAAAGAAATAATCACGATTAAAACAATTGTATAGATTTTGATAATTTTATTTATCCGAAAATTTATTGCAATTGATTTTATAAAAAATAAAAGAAAAGGAAGTATGCACAGATAAGCGGTAAAAGACGCGTCCATTCTCAATCCGTAAAGAAATACTTTGAAAGTTTCAACAGCAGTGAGCGTTTTCGCAAGGGGTAAATGATAAAGTAAAAACGCAATTTTAGCGACAGCAAAAACGATAAGCCAGTACAAGAAATACAAAAAGTAGCCCCGATATTTTTTCACTGTGCGAAAATAATAATTATAGGAGATTGGGAGTGCTTATGATTTTTAAAGCCCGATATATTGGTACTAAAAAATTGTTATTCATCTTATTATGACAAAAAACAGTCTTAACGAAATCAGACAAAATCATAATCTATACATCCGGTAATACAATTATAAACTCACTCCCTTCAGCTTCCTTACTTTCCACCTTTATCTCGCCGCCATAAGCTTTGATAATATCATAACTCAAACTCAATCCCAACCCTGTTCCTTCGCCTGTTGGTTTTGTAGTAAAAAATGGCTGAAAGATTTTATCCACGATTTTTTGAGGAATGCCGTTGCCGTTATCTTTAACAGTAATGATTACATGATTTTCGCATTTCCTGGTACTTACCGAAACGGTTGGATTATAGGAATTAACATTCCGGTTTTTTTGTTCGTTTACTGCATAGAAAGCATTATTGAACAGATTAAGAAGCACTCTTCCTATATCCTGGGGAATGATATCTGTTTTTCCGATTGTTGGGTCAAAATCGGTTTTAAATTGCGCATTGAAACTTTTGTCTTTCGCTCTTAAGCCGTGATAACTTAATCTTAAATATTCATCACACAAAGCATTGATATCGGTTGGTTCTTTTACACCTTTTGTTTGCTTTGAATGTTGCAACATATTTTTTACGATCGCATCAGCGCGTTTGCCATGATGGTTTATTTTCTCTGAGTTGTCTTTTATATCATTCAATATTTCATTTTCCAATTCTTCATTTCTTTTACCATTCAGCTTTGCCCTTTCAGCTTGCAGTTCAGCAACCAGTTCATTGTTTACTTCAGAAAAATTATTCACGAAGTTTAAAGGGTTTTGTATTTCGTGGGCGATGCCTGCTGTCAGCTCTCCAAGCGAAGCCATTTTTTCAGATTGAATGAGTTGGGCCTGCGCAGTCTTTAATTCGAGATAAGCTTTTTGAATTTCCTTTGCCTGTTCAAGTTCTTTTGCGCTGTTTCGTTCTCTTTCTGCACGCACAATACGTTCTTTTTGATACCGGTGAAATCTATAAGCAACTGCTATAAATAATAAACCATAAATACAATAAGCCCACCATCTGGTCCACCACGGTGATAAGATTGTTATATTAACACTTCTTTGTGTCCAGCCATCATTCTTGCTGTTAGTGGTTCTGATTTTAAAAAAATATTTACCTGGTGGCACTTTGAAATAAGAAATTCTATCTTCAGATTCTGTTGCCCTCCAGTCTGCATCATAGTTTTCAAGTTTGTAATAAATTCTTTTATCCGCCGCATCACGAAAACAAATACACGCAGCGCTCAATGAAAACACGTTCTGGTTATAATTCAGTTGGATTTCTTTTGTTTGATTGAGTGGTTGTTTTAAAATACCGCTACCGGGTAAAACGGGTGTGTTATCAAGCCACAATCCGGTAAAATATAGCGGCGTTTGTTGTTTGGATCTGGTAAGTTTTTCAGGGGAAAAAGCATAATAGCCGACGCCGGTGCCGAAGTATAACTCTCCTTGCGGTGATGTATAAGCTGCGTTCCAATAGAAGTAATTATCCGCATCGTGTAATCCATAATCTTTTCCGTAATGAGTAATATGATCCCTGTTTTTATTCAGCATATAAAGCCCATTTGGACTACTTACCCAAAGCTCATTTTCTTTGTCTCCTGTCATAGCTGCAATCTGAACAATAGTATTTTCTGCATTTTTCTCTTCAAAGGAATTAACAATATTTAATTTCTTGTCGTAAAAGAACAAGCCGCTGGGGGTACCGATCCAAATAATACCGTCCTGGTCCTCAAAAAGACAAGATATCGTCAAACCCGGAAGATAATGGCTGACCTTTTTTGTTTGCAGATTCAATTTATTCAAACCTGAATTCGCGAACGTGCCCACCCATAGTTGAAATGAATCTTTCATCAGTGTTGAGATTTCATTATTGCTTATTGTATTCCCATTACCAGCACTGTTTTTATAGCTAATAAATTTACCTGAATCCGGATTTAGCATATACAATCCACCAACGGTACCTATCCATATATTTCCATCCTTATCATTACTAAGTGAGCTAATAAAATTAGATGATGAGTCGCTTTTTGAACCCGGGTAATATCTCTTGAATTTTTGTGTTTTGTCAGAGTAATAATTCAATCCGTTGTTCGTTCCAATCCAAAAATCACCCTGCTTATCTGGTAATATTTTAAATACCGAATTACTGCTTAGGCTATTTGGATTTCCTGGTTCATTTTTAAAACGGTGAATAGAGCCGTTCCTCAGGTTTTTGCGTATCAGACAGCTATCTGTACCAAACCAAATAACAGAATCGCCTTGTTCGTAAAAACTATAGTAGCCATTCGAAAATGTCACGTTAACACCAGGGGTTCCATGAAAAGGAATAGTGGCGCCATAAATATCAATTTTAAACAAATTGGCATTTTGTGTACTCATCCAGATAAAACCGTCCGGTGTAGGCGTTGCACACCAACTGGTACTATCTTTTAAATCACTCTCTTTATTGCCTATGTTCCCATAGTGAAAGATTTGTTTTGAAACCGGGTCGTAACGAATTAAACCGTTTTGCAAAGTTCCTATCCAGATTTTTTTATCCGCATCTTCAGTTATAAAAGTGATATGGTCATAGTCGCCTTGCAGCGGTGTGCGGCTTAACTGGCCGGCCTTTAAAGCATTATAAGTGTGACGGATAAATAAGCCTGTTTTTCGATCCATAGTGTGTAAACCATCTTCATTGGTGCCTACCCAAAAATTTCCGTAACTATCTTCAAAAATGGCTCTCACTTTATTTGCAATCAGGCTATGAGGGTTTTTGGGATCGTGCAGGTAACGGGTAAATGTTTTTGTGTTTCGATGCAGCAAGTTAAGGCCCCCGTTATTATTTTGCGGGTCAAAAGCGAAACCCGTTCCCACCCATATTTCACCGGCTTTGTCTTCATATAAAACTCTGGTAGTATCACAGCTAATGCTGGTTGGATCATTGTCTTTGTGACGAAAATGCGTAAATTTTCCGGTTTCCTGGTTCAGTAAGTCAAGCCCGCCATAATTACCTACCCAAACATTTCCCAAATGATCTGCAAGAATGGCGGAAACAAAATCGTTACTCAAACTTCCCGGGTCTTTGTCGTTGTGTTGATAATGTATAAACTTATTGTTTACGGGATCAAATTTGTCAAGCCCCATACCATAAAATCCAATCCAGATGTTCCCGTCCTTATCTGCACATAAACACTCAGGATAATATCCTCCTAAAGAATTTGGATTTTGAGGATCATTCCGATACCGTGTCATGTGGCTTCCATCATACCGGATAATACAACGGTTAGATTGGTCAGAGAGCCATAAATATCCATATTTGTCTCTTACAATTGCGTTTATCTTCCCGAAAGAAATTCCATTGGTTCCGGCAACAGAAGTGAATTTTACATTCTTAATTTGTGCAAAGCCCTGATTGAATAAAAACAAGAGGAAAATAAAACAGAAATATTTGAGGAATGATTTCATAGCGATTGTTATTTATAGAACTGCATCGAAATTCTATATTGTTGGTTCACTAATAACTTCACTTCCTTTTCCTTCCCTACCGTGATGATAACGTAAATTTAAAATTTATTTTGCATTCGCTGAAAACTATTCGTAGGAAATAACATTCCGGTTTTCTTGTTCGTTTATTGCAACAAAAATAATGACAAAGAGGTTCTCCAGGCTTTTCTGGAATGGGACAAATACTACCTGATCTATTTCGCAGAAAAAATATTCTTTTCCCTAAAATCACTGCTTATCTCTTTCGGCCCGCGATAATTGAGCAGCATACACCTTCTTTCAGTAAAGAAACAAATATAGATGATTCCTGTTTTGATGCAGTATAACAGCAATGGGTAAACGAAAATTTGCAGTTTAATTAATCTTCCCCGATATTTTTTCACTGTACGAAAATAATAATTATAAGAGATTGACCGTATTTGCTTTTTAAAAATTGGATATCACATTTACAGAAACATTATTTTGCAAAAGTTGAAATAAATTCGCCGGCAAATGATGCTCACCAGAATGAGCCAAAGAATAAAACATAAATTGCAAGATTAAAATTTTCTATGTCGCAGGTACGCAAGCAAAGTATTATTTCAACCATTTTTGTTTATGCCGGATTCTTCATTGGATTTGTAAATACTTATCTGTTTACACGCCAGGGCTCAGTATTTACGGCCGCAGAATATGGCTTGACGAATGTTTTTATTGCCGTTGGAAACCTGATGTTTGCTTTTGCAAATCTTGGAATGGTTTCGGTTGTTTACAAATTTTATCCTTATTACAATGATAATTTACCAAAGAAAAAAAATGACCTGTTAACCTGGAGCTTATTTGTAAGTGTCATTGGTTTTTGCTTCGTCATTCTAACTGGTATTGTATTTAAAGACTTTGTGATACGCAAGTTCAGTGGAAATTCTCCTGAATTTATTCAATACTATTATTGGGTTTTCCCTTTCGGGTTTTCCATTCTGCTGTTTTCGATGTTTGAAGTCTTTGCGTGGAACATTCGCAAATCTATTTTTACAACTTTTCTTCGTGAATTGTTATTCAGGTTACTTACACTTATCCTGATCTTTTTCCTGAGCTTCAAACTCATCCACTCTTTCGACACGTTCATTAAAATATATGCGTTTACTTATGGATTTGTAGCCCTGGTTCTGCTTTTTTATCTTGCGTGGAAAAAAGAGTTTTACATCACATTCCGCATTAGCCGCGTTACCAAAAAGTTTTACAAAAAAATGGTTTCGATGGCGTCGCTGATTTATGTGGGCAGTACCATTTATACAATTGCCACATTTATTGACGGCATTATTATTATGTCTCTTTGGGGCATGGCTGCCACCGGTATTTTTTATTTAGGATTTGTAGTATCCGGATTGATTCAGGCGCCTCAAAGAGGCGCTGTTGCAGCATCTATACCGGTTTTGTCTAAAGCATGGAAGGATAAGGATTTCGATAAAATCAATTTAATTTACCAACGTTCCGGAATTAATTTGCTGATTGCTTCCCTCGGAATTTTTTTAATTGTGTGGCTCAATTACTATGATGCCGTAACTACTTTTAAATTAAAACCTGCCTATCTCGAATCCAAATGGATATTTTTCTTTTTGGGATTGGCAAAAGTGGTGGACATGGGAACGGGGGTTAACTCGCAAATCATTGGCACGTCCACTTTCTGGCGGTTTGAATTTATAAGTGGAATGGTTTTATTATCCCTCGCGGTTCCACTTAATTATTTTCTTGTAAAACATTATGGCATTATCGGGGCGGGGTATTCAACGTTGATCTCTTATTCAGTTTATAACATGATCCGCATCATTTTTCTTAAAAGAAAATTTAATATGCATCCTTTCAGCATGAAAACTGTATATGCAATTATTCTCGCTTTTCTGTCTTATTTTATTTGCTATTATACTTTTAATTCTTATCACGGATTTCTCGGAATTACCCTGAAAACTACTGTATTCGCAGCGTTTTATGGCGGCGCCGTTGTTTACTTTGATCTGTCACCCGATGTTTTGCCAATATGGGATAACATAAAAAGCAAAACCTATCGCCGAAAAAAATCTTCATAGTATGTTCCGGTTTCATACTTGTTATGCTCCTGATATTTTTATCTTATAGCGTATTTACGCTGTATCCATTTAGTTTCTTTGTCTTTGGAGCGATGTATCATCCACGCTAAAAGCGGACAGGAAGTGTATCGAAACCGGACAGATATTTATTTACTTCAATAAGTAAAATTTTAATAATCAGGCAATATGAGTGTGGCATTTCATTGGTAAACCAAACAATAGTTTTCACTAAAAGGTTATAGATATTTTAAAAACCGGAGAATTAGAATTGTGAATATTTGTTTGTTTACTGGAAACAGAAGAAATTATAAAGAATGCAAAGATCCTTTGATCTGTTTTTGGGTACTACATCAGCCGGAATGGAATCTTCAATAATTAATACAATAGACCAATGTTTAAAAATTATTTGAAAATCGCCTTTAGAAATCTTTGGAAAAACAAGGGATTTTCTGCTATCAATATTTTTGGTCTCGCCAGTGGGCTTGCCATTTGCCTGTTGATTTTATTTTATGTAAATAACGAATTAGGATATGATCGATATAATACAAAAGCCGATCGCATTTACAGGGTAGATGCTGACTTACAATTTGGAGGTAATCATTTTGTTTTAGCGGAAACGCCTGATCCGATGGGGCCAACGTTAAAACAGGATTATCCGCAGGTAGAACAATATGTACGCTTCCGCAATCACGGGAGTATCCTGGTAAAAAAAGGCAATCAGAATATCGAAGAAGATAAAGTTATTTATACAGATTCTACTTTGTTTTCAGTTTTCACCCTTCCCATGATTCAGGGGGATCCTTCAACAGCATTGACACAACCGAATTCCGTTGTTATTACTGAAAGTACAGCAAAAAAATATTTTAACTCAACCGATGTTGTTGGAAAGACACTGACAATCGGCGATACCGGAAATTACAAAATTACGGGGGTGATAAAAGATATTCCAAAGCAATCACATTTTCACTATGATTTCTTCATCAGCATGTATGGGCAACTATCGCCTTATGAAATCAATCAATGGACCAGCAACAATTTCAACACATATATTGTTTTAAAAAAAGGCGCAAATCCTGATGCACTTTCCGGCCAGTTGAATGCATTTGTAATGAGATACGTGGCGCCTGTTTTTCAGTCAATGAATCTTACTCCTGAAGAGTTTGCAAAGCAGGGAGATTATTTACATTATAGTTTAATGCCACTCGACAAAATTCACTTGTATTCTAACAAATCCGGCGAACTCGAAGCGAATGGAAACATTCAATACGTCTATATTTTTTCCCTGATTGCATTTTTTATATTATTGATTGCCTGTGTCAATTTTATGAATTTATCGACGGCGCGTTCAGCAAACCGGGCCAAAGAAGTGGGAGTGAGAAAAGTGCTGGGTTCTTTGCGCAAAAACCTGGTTATGCAATTTCTTTCTGAATCTATTTTAATCAGTTTTATTTCACTTGCACTGGCGCTCGTTATCGCGGCTTTATTGCTTCCTTATTTCAACGAGCTTTCAGGAAAGGATATGACATTGAATTTATTTTTGAAACCATGGCTATTACCTGCAGCCGTTTTATTAATGATTGTTGTGGGATTAATCGCCGGAAGTTATCCTGCATTTTATCTCAGCTCTTTTAAACCGGTACAAGTGCTGAAAGGTAAGCTGGCAAAAGGTTTTAAATCAAGCTGGTTGCGAAGCGGCTTGGTTGTTTTTCAGTTTTGCATTTCGATAATTTTAGTAATCGGCACTTTAGTTATTTACAAGCAATTGAATTATATCCGCAATAAAGATATCGGCTTCAATCGCCGCCAGGTGTTGATTATTAAAAACACGGATGCGATGGGCAAACAGGCAAAAGTTTTTGAAGATGAAGTGAAAAAATTAAATGGTGTGGAGAATGCTACCATCACCGGCTACCTTCCGACTGCTGGCTGGAGAAGTGATAGTCCTCTTTTCCCCGATGCAAATGCCGATACTAAAACTGCCGTGAGTACACAAATCTGGAAAATAGATGAAAATTATATTCCTACTCTCGGAATGAAAATGGTAAAAGGCAGAAATTTTTCTGCTGATTTTCCAACAGATTCTTCAGGTATCATCATCAATGAAGCAGCAGCCAAATTATTTGGTTTTAAAGACCCGTTGAACAGGCTATTATATTACATGTATGATTTTCCAAAAAAAGATCTTACTAAATATCATATTATAGGCGTGGTAAAGGATTTTAATTTTAATACACTTCGGGAAGTGGTAACGCCACTTTGCTTTTTATATCAACCACAATACAGCAGTGTTGCTTTTCGGATTCATTCGGCAAATATACCCAACCTGATTTCGACGATTCAAAATAAATTTAAAAGCCTCGCTCCCGAACAGCCGTTTTCTTATTCTTTTATGGACGAAGACTTTAATAAAACTTACAACAATGAACAAAGAATGGGCGGCATTTCAATGACATTCTCCATACTTGCTATTTTAATTGCGTGTCTTGGTTTGCTGGGTTTAATAACCTTTGCTGCAGAACAACGCGCAAAAGAAATTGGCATCAGAAAAGTGCTTGGGGCAAATGGTGGCAACATCGTTGCCATGTTATCGAAAGATTTTTTGAAACTCGTTTTTATCGCTTCATTAATTGCCATTCCTCTTGCCTGGTGGGCAATGAATAAATGGCTGCAGCAATTTGCTTACAGGATTCAAATAAGCTGGCCGATCTTAGTAATCGCCGCCCTGCTGGCAGTTTTGATTGCATTGGCAACCATATTTTACCAGGCTATAAAAGCGGCTGTTGCTAATCCGGTAGAGAGTTTGAGAAGTGAGTAATTAGCTAATGTGCTGATGTGGGAATGGAAAAATGTGAAAATTGGAAAAATAGGAATGACGAATTGTGAATGGTGACTTGTGAATTTTGATTGGTGAATGTCGTAAAAGGAAAATTATTTTAAAATAAGAATATGCATTATTTCTGTGTTTACTGGCTACAAACTACGAATTAAAAAGTATGAATCATGTTTAAAAATTATTTGAAGCTCGCATCGCGCCATCTGATGAAGTATAAATTTATTTCCTTCATCAATTTGTTTGGTTTAACGGTTGGTTTAACCTCCTGCCTGCTTATACTTACTTATATTTTAAATGAATTGAGTTATGATAAGTATAATAAAGATGCAGACCAGGTTTATCGTGTAACAAGAACTTTTTATGATGGCAATGGTAAGGAGATGCTTAATTTAAGCACTATTGCACCGCCTTTTGGATATTATCTTCCGATTGATTTTCCGGAGATTGAAAAGATGACGCGACTATTGAATAGCGGCACAACGCCGCTTCGTTATAAAGACAAATTGATAAATGAACCTGATGTTTATTTTGCTGATGACAACTTGTTTGATGTGTTTACGGTAGATGTTATAAAAGGCAATCCAAAAACAGCATTGAATGAACCTTTTTCTGTAATGCTTACAGAAGAGACTGCAAAAAAATATTTTGGTAATGAAGATCCGATTAACAAAG
Source organism: uncultured Chitinophagaceae bacterium (assembly GCA_963706825.1). GTDB lineage: Bacteria > Bacteroidota > Bacteroidia > Chitinophagales > Chitinophagaceae > Ginsengibacter. The sequence continues at coordinate 257,021 of CAVPNT010000001.1, forward strand.
TGCTACGTGCAAACAATCAGTTTGATCTGAAGGTAACCGGCGTTTATAAAGCATTTCCTTCAAACTCACATATGCATCCAAACATATTGGTATCCTTTAACACCTTAAAAGATTCGGCTGTATATGGTGAAAGGAATTTGCGAAGCAACTGGGGGAACAATTCATTCTTTACTTATCTAAAGCTGCCCGAAAATTATAATATAGAAAGGATGAAGGCAAGATTTCCCGCCTTTCTTGATAAGCATATGGCTGGCCAGTATGGACCAAATCAACCATCAAAATTTACGAGGCTTGATTTGCAAAAGCTAACTGATATTCATTTGCATTCACATACAGATTATGAAGCAGAGCCAAACGGTGATATCAAACGCATTTATATTTTTTCTGCTATTGCATTATTTATTTTATTGATTGCATGTATAAATTATATGAATCTTTCTACCGCCCGTTCTGCTTTACGTGCAAGAGAAATTGGTATAAGAAAAGTTATCGGAGCCCGCAAAGGTGAATTAGTAGTTCAATTTTTAAGTGAGTCAATATTAACAGCATGCTCAGCAATTTTAATTGCGCTTGCCTTATTGTATTTCACATTGCCATGGTTAAATAAAGTGTCGGGCCAGGAACTTTCAATAAGTATTTTATTGAAATGGCAGATTTTAGTGCCTTTATTTTTGTCTCCTTTTTTAATTGGATTTATTTCAGGAATATATCCTGCTTTGTTTATGTCATCGTTCCAGCCGGTAAAAACATTGAAAGGTTTATTTAAAGTTGAAGGCAACAGCATTAATTTTCGCAAAGTGCTTGTGGTAGCACAGTTTGCCATTTCAATTATTCTCATTGTAACGACAATCATAGTATTTCAGCAATTGCGTTATATGCAAAATGCGGCTTTGGGTTATGATAAAGATCATATTGTTACCATGGCTTACAATTCTCAATTGAATAATCAATATGAATCATTGCGCAACACTTTGTTGCAAAATCCAAACATAAAAGATGTTGCTCTTTCTTCCAGAATTCCTACAGCAAGATTGCTGGATGGTATGGGAGCACAGGCGCCGGGAAACGATTCTATGGTTCCTGTAAAAGCTGACATTCGTTTTCTTGCAACTGATTATGATTTTATACCTGTATATGGAATTTCATTAGCAGCAGGGCGCAATTTTTCACGCAGTTATGGAACTGATACATCAAATTTTATTATTAATGAGTCAGCAGTCAAAGCAGTGGGATGGAAATCTAATGAGCAGGCCGTTGGCAAAGATTTTAAGTACGGTCAGTTTACCGGTCACATCATTGGTGTTGTAAAAGACTTTCATTTTGAATCATTGCACCAGGCTATAACACCTTTGGTTTTTGTGTTGCCTCCCCCGGCTCCTAATCAAAGCTATTACAATTACATTTCTATAAAGCTGTCCGGCAACAATATCAATTCAACCTTGAATATGATAAAAAATACCTGGCAACGATTTGTTCCGGACTTTCCTTATCAATACACATTCTTCGATGAAAACTTTTCAAAGCTGTATGAATCTGAGCAAAGACAGGAAGCTATATTTACCACATTTTCATGCATTGCTATTTTTATTGCCAGCCTCGGATTATTGGGATTATCGGCATTTACGATTACGCAAAGGGTAAAAGAAATTGGTGTCAGAAAAGTGCTGGGTGCAAGCACCGCAAGTATTGTAAAATTAATTTCAAAAGACTTTCTGTTACTGGTTGTAATAGCCGCTGCCATTGCATTTCCGATTGCGTGGTATGCCATGAATCAATGGTTACATGCTTTCGCCTACCGGATAAATATTAGCTGGTGGGTTTTTATTCTGGCAGCAGTTATTGCTTTATTAATTGCTTTTGCAACGATAAGTTTCCAGGCGGTAAAAGCAGCGGTTACTAACCCGGTGGAAAGTTTAAGAAGTGAATAGGTGAATTGTGAATGGTGAATGGTGAAATGTGAATGGTGAAATGTGAATTTTGAATGGTGAATGTTTTACAGGAAAATCATTTGAAAATAAGAATTTGGATTATTTGTGTGTTTACTGAAGAATAAAAAGTAAGTAATGAGTTAACTAAATCAGACAGCACTAAATCAAATATCAGACATCATCAGACGTCACTAAATCAAACATCAGAAAATCGATCTTTTATGTTTAAAAATTATTTCAAAATTGCATGGCGGAATTTGATGAAGAATAAAGTTTTTTCTTTCATCAATATCATCGGATTATCAGTAGGATTAACCTGTTGCATGTTGATTACCTTATACATTTTAAACGAAACGAGTTACGATAGATATCAAAAAAACGCCGATAATATTTACCAGGTTGGGACTGAATTTATCGGGCTTGGTAATTTTAAAAAGCTTCCCAACACGCCTGCTGCCATGGGCGAAATGTTGAAACAAAACTTTCCGGAAATTCAGCAAACGACCCGCTTATCAAGATTATTCTCTGAAGACAAAACGCTGTTGCAGTACACAACTAAAAATGGCGAAACAAAATCTTTTTATGAGACAAAAGGCTTAATGGCCGATTCTACTTATTTCAGAATGTTCACCTATAATTTTGTAGAAGGTAATCCGGTAACGGCTTTAGACAACCCCAACACCATTGTTCTAAATGAAGAAATCGCAAAAAAAATTTTCGGCAACGAACCTGCATTAAATAAAGTAATTCACGTAAGCAGCAGCACCAATGGGGATCACGATTTTTTAGTAACCGGCGTATTTAAACCAATTGATAAACCGTCACATATAGATGCCAGATTTTTTATGAGCATGATGGGCGGCAACATTGCTGATTATATAAAATCAGCAGGCGCTAATCTCGCGAACAACAACATGTATTATACCTATCTATTGTTACAGCCGGGAAGTAATTCACAAAAATTAGAAGCAAAGTTTCCGGCATTTATTGATAAATATGCCGGCAAAGATTTAAAGGCTTTTGGTTTTTATAAAAAGCAATTTTTAGTACCCTTAAAAAAAATACATTTATCGGAAGATGTAAAAAATAATATAACAGAAAGCGGTAGTAAAACCTACTTATACATTCTTGCATCCATCGCAATCTTTACTTTACTGATAGCATGCATTAATTTTATGAATCTCGCCACCGCACGCTCTTCCAGGCGCTCTTCCGAAGTTGGAATCAGAAAAGTACTGGGCGCAAAAAAGAGGTTTTTGGTTGCCCAGTTTTTAGGGGAATCAGTGCTGATGAGCCTGATTGCTTTTATTTTGGCACTGGCTTTTACAATGCTTCTCTTACCTGCTTTTAATGCTGTTTCCGGCAGACATCTTTCGCTTTCTTTTTCCAACAATATCTCAATTGTTCTGGTCTTTTTATTGTTATCAATTATCACTGGTGTACTTGCAGGCAGTTACCCTGCTTTTTATTTGTCCTCCTTCAAACCGGTAAAAGTTTTAAAAGGAAAATTCTCCAATTCCCTTGCTGCCGTTTCATTGAGAAAAGGCCTCGTGATTTTTCAATTTGTTATCTCGGTTGTACTAATTATTGCATCAGTAGTTATCTCCAATCAAATGCATTATTTGCGTTCTGCCAATTTAGGGTTTGATAAAAATCAGCAGATTGTAGTTCCCCTGCGAAGTAAAAATGCGAAAAACATGTACGCGTCTTTTAAAAGTGAATTATTGAAGCAATCTGCAATCACCAATACCGGCGCATCCTTATTCTATCCCGGTATCACCAATTTTGCAGATAATATTTTTTACAAAGATGGAGAAACAATGGGGCAGGGAAAGGACGTAAAAATGAATTATGTGGACACTAGTTATCTTCAAACGCTCGGCATAAATCCCGTTGCCGGCCGTGTGTTTTCAAATAATTTTTATGCTTCAGACACCAGTGGCAGCACGATTTTGAATGAAACCGCAGTAAAGCAATTGGGCTTTCCATCGGCGCAGGAAGCTATTGGTAAAAAATTGCATTTCGATTTTCGAGACAGTACTTACAATTTTCAAATTGTCGGCGTTGTAAAAGATTTTCATTTTGAAGATTTGCACGTTCCAATTTCTCCATATGGATTTCAGCTTCAAACTCCTCCACAATTCAATTATATGATTGTTCATGCAAAGCAGACAAACATCAATTCTGTTTTAAAATCTATTCAAAATACATGGCACAATCTGAATCCCACCGAACCTTTTGAATACAGTTTTTTAGACCAGGATTTTCAAAAAAATTATGATGCGGAAAACCGCCTTGCATCAATCGTTGGATATTTTACAGCGATTGCCATTCTAATCTCCTGCCTCGGTTTATTTGGCCTTGCCACTTTCAGCGCTGAGCAGCGGATAAAAGAAATTGGTGTGCGAAAGGTACTGGGAGCAAGCGTTACAAGCATTGTTACTTTATTATCAAAAGACTTTTTAAAACTCGTTGTAATAGCAATTGTAATTGCATCACCCATTGCATGGTGGGCAATGAACAAGTGGCTTCAAAGTTTTGCATATAAAATAAATATTGGTTGGATGGTTTTTGCCATAACAACATTGGTTGCAATTTTAATTGCATTAATAACCATCAGTTTCCAGGCAATAAAAGCAGCGATAGCAAATCCTGTGAACAGTTTGAGAAGTGAGTAATGTGCTGATGTACTGATTTGCTGATGTGCTAATGATGCAATGTAAAAAAAGGAAAATGAGAAATATGAATATTTGTTGGTTTACTGTAAATAGTTTGAGACACTGCCAGTTCCGTAGGAACGATACATTTTGTAGAAATGATTTTAATCCAACGGCTGCAACGAAAAAAAAACGATAAAGCATGATGCTAAGACATTATTTAAAAACAACTTTCCGCTACCTGAGTGAGCACAAAACATTTTCGGCGGTTAACCTGATTGGCCTGGCTTCTGCATTTTGCGTGGTGTATTTTGCGATGTTATACGTAAGTTTTGAATTGAGTTATGACAAATTTAATGTCAATGCAAAAAATATTTATCGCATTAGCGCAGATGTGCAAACAGTATCAGGAAAGAATTTTGAGACCTCGCCGGCACCAATGGCTGAAGCATTGCAATCTTCTTTCCCTGAAATAAAAACCACTGCAAGAATTTTTCTTGATTATTATATTGTTCAGAAAGACGAAAATAATTTTGGCGAAGAAACCCTGGCGTATGCCGATTCGTCTGTTTTCTCCGTGTTCTCTTTTCCTTTGATAAAGGGAAATCCTGCAACAGTTTTTGACGCGCCTTATACAATGGTGCTTTCAGAAGCGGCGGCAAAAAAGTATTTTGGAACTACCAGCTGTTTAGGCAAAACATTAACGCTTGATGGAAAAATAACCGCAACCATAACCGGCGTTATGAAAGACATTCCGCAGAATTCGCATTTCAGAACCGATATGTTTCTTTCGATGTCGTCACTTATTCAACCTGGAACAAACTGGATGGAGAACTGGAGCCGTTTTGGTTTTTCTACTTATGTTTTATTGAAACAAAATACGAATGCGACCCAGTTACAGAAAAAGCTTTCAGCATTTGCAAACACGCATCCGCTTAAAGACAATCTTCAATATGAGTTATCACTGGAACCTTTAACCAGCTTGTATCTTCATGGTGAAGCGCGCGGAAACAAGGCGGGAGGAACCGCGGTGGGAAACTATAAAAATATTTACATTTTTTCTTTGGTGGCCTTATTTGTATTGTTTATTGCCGCTTTCAATTTCATCAATCTTACCACCGCTTTTTCTTTAAAACGGGCAAAAGAAATTGGTGTAAGAAAAGTAATGGGCGCGTCAAAAAAACAATTGACATTTCAATTCCTTACTGATGCCCTTGTACTTGCTTTAGTAGCATTTCTGTTATCCGTCTTTTTATCCGCATTACTGCTTCCATCCTTTAATCACCTTTCCGGAAAAACGATCAGCACAGGAATCTTTGATCATATCAAATACCTTGGTTTGTTTTTTATGATCGCGGTTTTTATTGGTTTGCTTTCAGGAAGTTATCCTGCTTTTTTTCTTTCGCGATTTCAAGCGGTCACAGGCCTGAAAGGGAAATTTGTAAATAGCGCAAAAGGCTTATTTCTCCGGCGGGTACTCGTGGTGGTTCAGTTTTCAATTTCCATTGTATTGATTGTGGCAACAGTGGTAGTTTACAACCAATTAAATTTTATGAAAAATGAAAATTTAGGATTTAAAAAAGAACATAACCTCGTTATAGATTTTCATTATGATAACCGCATAACTGATCGAATGGAAATGGTGCAATCTGAGTTAACAAAGATACCGGGAATTCAATATGCAAGCGTATCTTCCGCAATTCCTGGGCGTCCGAATAAAAAATTTCCCACCACTATTCAGGGAATGAATCAGGAAAAGAAGGAGTTTCAATCGGATGCATATTTTGTGGATTATAACTTCTTAAAACAATATGGACTTGATGTAATCGCAGGCAGGCCTTTTTCTAAAACTTTCGCCACCGATTTTAAAGAAAGCATGATAATTAATGAAGCGGCGGTAAAACATTTGGGTTTTGCAAATGCCCGGGAAGCGATTGGAAAACAGTTCTGGCAGCGCGGAGGCACGGGAGTAGTAATCGGGGTTGTAAAAGATTTCCATTTCCACTCCCTTCATGAAGAAATCCAGCCGCTTACAATGCAGATAACTCCCGGTTTTTTTACGTTTATCACGCTAAGTATTTCTTCTGATAATTTACAGCAAACCGTAAGTACGCTTGAAAAGAAATGGGCGGCTTTAGTACCCGGTTTACCCATGATTTATTCTTTTACCGATGAAACTTTCAACGCGCAATACATTGCTGAAGCTCGTTTTGGAAAATTGTTTCTTTGCTTTTCGTCACTGGCAATTCTCATTTCCTGCCTGGGTCTCCTTGGTTTGTCATCTTTCAGTACTACTCTGCGCATAAAAGAGATCGGCATACGAAAAGTGTTAGGCGCATCCTCTGCCGGCATTGTGCAATTGCTCACAAAAGAATTTTTTATATTGGTAATAATTGCTTTTTTGATCGCTTCGCCTATCGCATGGATTTTAATGAATCACTGGTTAAATGACTTTCCATACCGGATCAATATCTCGTTATTATATTTTGTAATGGCGGGCTTATTGGCTTTATTAATTGCTTTTGCAACAATAAGTTTCCAGGCAATAAAGGCGGCGGTAGCCAATCCTGTGAAGAGTTTGAGAAGTGAGTGATTGATATTTGAAAATTGGAACAAGGTAAAAAACAGATTCGTTTAAGTAAATAAAATAATGAATCATAGGAACTACAAACAACTAAAAAACTAAAACATGTTTAAAAATTATTTCAAAACCGCCATGCGTAGTCTGATAAAGAATAAAATCTTTTCAGTGATTAACATTTTTGGATTAGCGATTGGCTTAGTGTGTTTTGTATTGATCGCCATGTTTGTTTTTAACGAATTGAGTTATGATCGTTATCCAACAGATGCAAAGGATATTTATAGGGTACAATTATCTGTTACCGGCAATGGAGATGTGGCAGTTTATTCAAATGTTGATTTTGCAGTAGGTGAGGGAATGAAAAATGCTTTTGCGGAAATAAAAGATTTTACACGACTATCCCCTACAAGTGATTTTGTAAAGTTTGACGACAAACAGTTTAAGGAGGATAAGTTGGCATTTGCAAGTCCGAATTTTTTGCAGATGTTTTCTATTCCTTTACTGGAAGGAAGCAATAAAGAAGCCTTGGTTCAACCCAATAGTGTTGTTATTTCAAAAGCATTTGCAAAAAAATATTTTGGTGATGCAGATCCGGTTGGTAAATCCTTAGTTATCGGTTTGCGTAATGCTTTATACAAAATAACAGGTGTATTTAACAAAGTGCCGGAAAATTCACATTTTCATTTCGATGCTTTTTTAAGCATGTCCACATTGCATATAACAAATCCGACCTGGAACAATCTTGGCCCATACACTTATTTGTTATTAAATAAAAATGTTGATCCACAAAAATTACAGACAAAATTCCCGCAATTAGTTGCCAAATATGTTGTGCCGGAAAATCAAAGCGATATGGGTATTAGTTTAGCCGAAGCACAGAAAGCCGTGAACACATTTATTTTTTCATTACAGCCTCTAACCGATATTCATCTATACTCACATACGAAAAGCGAAATTGAACCAAACGGTGATATTCAATACGTTTATATTTTTTCAGTTCTTGCAATATTTATTTTATTGCTCGCGTGTGTCAATTTTACGAATCTTTCCATTGCCCGTTCTGTAAAAAGAGCAAAGGAAGTTGGTGTGCGAAAAGTATTGGGGTCAGCAAAGATTCAGTTAATAAAACAGTTTTTATCCGAATCAGTGTTGATGAGTTTTTGCGCCATGGCGCTTGCAATTGTTTTGATATTTCTATTGCTTCCTTACTTTAAGGAGGTATCAGGAGAACAAATCAGTATTGGCGATTTGCTGAATTTTAAATTTATTCTTCCACTGATTGGATTCGTATTTTTTGTTGGACTTGTTGCAGGCATTTATCCATCATTCTTTTTATCATCGTTCAATCCAATAAAAGTTTTAAAGGATTCCTCAGTACTTGGCCGCAATAAAAGTTCGTTGCGAAGTGGTTTAATTATTTTTCAGTTTTTTGTTTCCACTGCATTAATTATTTCAACAATTATTGTTTATCAGCAATTGCATTATATGCAAAACAAAAAATTGGGCTACGATAAAGAAGAGGTTTTGTTTTTGCCCGATGGAAGGTTATTGGGCCAAAATCAGGACGCATTTAAACAAAGTATTTTGCAGGATAGCCGTGTTGTTGCTGCTACTATTTCCAGGTCAGTTCCCGGCGATATTTTTATGGATGGAACCGAAGTGTATCCTGTAAATAAAAATGGTAACGGGACAGATATTCATATGAACATATATCATGTGGATTATGATTATGTAAAAACGCTGGGTATAAAGATGAAAGAGGGGAGATATTTTTCAAAAGATTTCGGATCAGATAGCGCAGGTGCTGTTATTAATGAAGCTGCAGTGGCTCAATTAGGATGGAATCTTACCGATGCGGTTGGTAAAACCATCGTTCGCTCCGGACAACAGGTGGTTAAAATATTGGGCGTGATGAGTGATTTTAATTATGCCTCGGTGAAGCAGAAAATAGCTCCGTTAATGATGGTGCTTGGTGGAAATTATGGCGGCATAGTAATTAAAATAAAAACAAATGATGTTGCCGGCTTTTTGAATGATCTCAAAACAAAATGGAATTCATTTAATCCGCAGGGACCATTAAATTATAACTTTCTCGACGAAAAGTTCGCTGCTTTGTATGCAAGTGAATTGAGAATACAACGAATATTTTCAGCATTTGCAATTCTCGCCATTATTATTGCAACACTTGGGCTATTTGGTTTATCAGCATTTGTAATTGAACAACGAACAAAAGAAATTGGCATTCGTAAAGTTTTGGGTGCGTCTGTTGAAAATATATTATTACTGGTATCAAAAGAATTTTTATCGCTTGTATTGATTGCATTCATCATTTCAATTCCGGTTACATTTTGGGCAATGAATAAATGGTTGCAGGATTATGCATACAGGATATCTATTGCATGGTGGGTTTTTGTCTTGGCGGGAATTCTGGCCTTCATGATTGCTATGATCAGCATCAGTTTCCAGGCCATCAAAGCAGCATTAGCGAATCCGGTGAAGAGTTTGAGAAGTGAGTGATGTGGAAATAAAAAACAAAATTTCAAATATTTGTTTGTTCACTGTTTTGAAAAATAGATTTGATTATTAAAACAGATTCTTTAACTAACGAAAAATGAATCAAAAATTATTTAAAAAATCAGCAGCGGTTAGAATGGAGATTCCGCGAAAAGGATGTAAAACGAGTAAATCTTTATCGCCGGTTATAATGCAGGAAGCATTTGACGCAACTGCTAATTCAGGAAACTTGTTGTCTTTGGTGTCCTTGCAATCATTAATTTTTTCAGAGACAGTAAATAGTATCAGTATTTCTTTAAAGTCGTTTATCAGCTTTCACCTTTTTTCTAAAGAAACATATTTATCAAATTTAGAACGAACTAAAACTTCCGAAAGTTCGTCAAACGTTTCAATACTTCCGGAAATCTTCCCTAATTTTTTCGCCTTATTATATGCAAGCGTGGGAGTAGAATACTCAAACAGAAAAGCGCTTACGAGATTATTAGTATCAATTACAAAATGTTTATTCTTCATTCAGCAAGCTTTCAAGAATTTCTTCTGTGAGGCCATTTTTAGCGGCTTCAGATCGGATGTCATGAAGCAAACGTTGGAAATTCGATTCTTTCAGTTTTTCAGAAATTCCATCGATCTGTTTTCCGAAACTTTGTTCCAGTTCCCTTTTAATTTTTGGAGACACTTTTCGCCACTTTTTTGCTGTCGCATCATCCACTTCAATTACGATTCTTTCCATAGTACACTCATTTTATTGCTTTTCAAATTTACAAAATTTAGACGTTCAGGAGTCAAATTGGGCAATTGGATTGAAAAGGATGAAAATAAAAATTCAATTTATTTCTTCGTTTACTGAAAAGAAAAAGTAGGATGGATAAATCATACATTAACAAATCAAACATCAGAAATCATCTTCCATGTTCAAAAACTATTTCAAAACCGCCTTCCGCAACCTAAGCAAACACAAATTGTATTCCGCCATTAATATCTTTGGATTAACAATTGGCTTGGCTGCTTGTCTTTTAATCGGTGTTTATATCAATCATGAATTGAGTTATGATAAATTCAATGTCAATGCAGATCGCATTGTTCGGGCAACCATGGAATACAAAAACGCCGGAACTGTAAATCTAACCGCTACGACAGGAACAAAACCAGGGCCGCAATTCAAAAGAACTTTCCCTTCAATAGAAGAATATGCAAGAACTTATATTGGTCACAGGGTGATACAAAACGGTGAGAAAGTTTTCGATGAACCAAATGTTCTTTATGCCGATCAGCCTTTCTTTAAAATATTTTCTTTTCCAATAATTGAAGGAAATGCAGCAACAGCGCTTGATGCACCGGATAAAATAGTGATTACAAAGTCGATGGCTAAAAAATATTTTGGTAATGAAGACGCTATAAATAAAACATTGAGTAGCGGCGGAAAGGATTTCAGGATTTCAGCTGTGTGTGAAGACGCATCACAGAATTCACAAATAAAATTTGATTTCGTTACCCAATTTGCAAACCTGGGAAATAATGTGAAAGATGAAACGTGGTGGACAGCCAATTGGATTACTTATTTTTTATTGAAAAATAAAAAAGACATTCCTCAATTACAGCAACAGATAAGCAATTACATGAAAACGTCCGAAGTGAGAGCCGAAGCACGTTTGGAAGGAACTGATTATCTCACGTATCATTTAGAACCGCTCACAAAAGTTCATTTATACTCTAAGCTTCGCGGGTTTGAACCGAACAGCAGCATCACTTATATTTATATGCTTGCCTTGATTGCCTTATTAATTTTGATTATTGCCTGTGCAAATTATACCAATCTGGCAACCGCACAATCAGCTGGCAGAACCGGAGAAATCGGAATGCGAAAAGTAATGGGGGCTTCCAAACGACAGGTATTTTTTCAGTTCATCAGCGAGTCATCTGTAATCAGTTTTTTAGCTGCGGCTCTTGCATTTTTGTTAAGTGTTTTTTTGATTCCCTATTTTAATGATATCACCGGAAAGCATTTTACTCCGGAGATTTTAATGCAACCTGTGCCCATCATTGCATTGATTATTTTCACACTTTCAGTCAGTTTTTTTGCAGGGATGTATCCGGCTTTGGTTTTATCAGGCACACAAATTATGGGCGTATTAAAGAAGGGGTTTTCTTTTACCGGAGGAAATAATTTACTTCGCAAATCATTGATTGTTGCACAGTTTGGCATTTCTGTTTTCCTGATTATTTATACAGTCATCATTTTCCAGCAGATGCATTTTATGCAAACCAAAGACCTTGGTTATGATAAGGATCATGTAGTGGTTTTGCCCATAGGCGGCGACATGATGAAAAATTTCGAAAACCTGAAAGGCGCATTCTCACAGGTTCCGGGCGTGGAGGCAATTACTGCTTCTTACGATACTCCCGAAAATGTGCAATGGGGCGATGGCATTACAGCAACGGATGAAAAAGGCAAACATGATGTTTCATTAAATGCGATGCCGGTAGACCTGGGTTTTACTAAAACGATGAAAATGCAAATGGTTGCAGGAAGGGATTTTCAACAATCTGATTTTGGAATCATGGACACCTCAAATAACAACGCCAATTATCATCAACCCTTCATCATCAATGAAACACTTGCTAAAAAGATTGGATGGACACCACAGCAGGCAATTGGCAAAACGATTGAGAAAGGTGTAACAGGCCCTGTTGTCGGGGTTGTAAAAGATTTCAATTTCAGAAGCCTTCATGATGCAGTTGGGCCGATGCTCATTTTTCTTAACCGCGATTTGTCGCGTGATTACCTGGTTCGCATTAATGGAAATAACACAAAGCAGGCACTTGCCGGAATAGAATCAGTGTGGCAACAACGCGTTCCCGAACGTCCGTTTAATTATCATTTTTTAGATGATGACTACAACAAATTATATGTATCAGAACAGAAGATGTCTGAATTGTTTGGAGTAGCTGCAGGATTGGCAATTGTGCTTGCCTGTCTTGGTTTGTTTGGGCTTGCTGCATTCACCACTGTTCAGCGCACAAAAGAAATTGGCATCAGAAGAGTACTTGGTGCAAACATCAGCAGCATTACTTTATTGATAGCAAGAAGCTTTTTAGAATTAATAGGAATTGCCATACTCATCGCCATTCCACTTGCCTGGTGGGCAGGAAATAAATGGTTGCAGGATTTTGCATTTCGGATCCCGGTTCACGCTTATATTTTTATCGTAGTGGCAGTGATAACCGCGCTCATCGCCTTGGGTACGGTAAGTTTTCATTCTATAAAAACGTCGCTGATGAATCCGGTGAAGAGTTTGAGAAGTGAGTAATTTGCTGATGTGCTAATGTGCTAATGTAGAAATCACAAATCCTCAATATTTGTTGCTTTACTGGAATTCGATTTACGCGCGCGCCGTTTCCTGGAAACAACAGATATTGTAGAAATAGATTTTAATTCATTGAAAATATAATAAAATTATGTTTAAAAATTATTTCAAATCAGCATGGAGAACTTTAATAAAAAATAAGTTCTAAATTTTCGAACTGATTTTTGAAATACACAAATCACCAATGGTCAATATTTGTTTACTTACTGATAGAAGTAAAAATTAATTCCGAAGAAGTGCTACCGCTTTTAGCCATGTTTTGTAATCATTCCAAAAATTCAAAAAAAATAATTTTCGATTGAAAATCACACATTCATAAAAAGCGCTTTCAATTCAGAAGCATCACCCGGTTTCATTTTTCCACCCAGAATTAACCGAAGCTGACGGCGCCGTAAAGCTCCATCATACAATTCCTTTTCTTCTTCGGTCTCAGGCGCTAATTGCGGTACCTTTCTCGGTTTGCCATTAGGATCAACAGCCACAAACGTATAATAAGCTTCATTGCTGGTATAGCGATATTGCTGAATCAGATCTTCGCCCCATACTTTCAGATATATTTCCATACTGGAATTGAATGCACGTGTTACTTTCGCCTCGATATGAACCACATTTCCCAATTTGATTGGATTGGTAAATGATATATTATCAACCGAAGCTGTAACAACCGGCGCATTGCAGTGTTTAAAACCGGAAAGTGCGGCGGCAATATCCATCCAATACATTAATCTGCCACCCATCAGGTTTTGAAACAAATTGGTGTCGTTTGGTAAAACCAGTTCCGTCATCACAACCAGGCTTTCAGAAGATTTCTTTACTGTCATTAAAAAAAAATTTTCGCAAAGATAACGGCTTAAAAAAAATCAGAATAATAATAGTTTTGTAATCTTTGCAGCCAAAAAATATCAAATGCATTTTATTCTTGAATTATTATTAACGGCAGGATTGCTTTTAATTCTTGCGGCTATATTACCAGGCATCTCCATAAAAAATTATGTAACGGCTATTTTTGTAACACTCGTCATTGGCATTCTGAATGCAACAATTGGTTTTCTTTTGCGATTACCATTAAACATTATTACACTCGGATTATTATCATTCTTTGTCCGGTTATTTGTAACCACAATTATGATCAAACTGGCAGGAAAACTTTTTAAAGGATTCACAGTAAAAGGGTGGGTGCCCGCATTCATCCTTGCTTTGGCAATGGCGATCTTCGGAATGGTTCTGGACAATAGCATTCATCTGTAAAAACATTTAAAAAATAAAAACAGGAAAACAGCCTATTTGTTCTTTTGCTAAACCTTCAACCTTGAACCTTCAACCTTGAACCTTCAATCTTCAACCTTGAACCTTGAACCTTGAACCTTCAACCTTCAACACTGAACTTTCAACCATCAACCAATACCTTTCATCAAACATTCTCTTTCTTTTAAATAACGCTTTCTTACTTTTATTTTTTTAAACAAAAATGTTACGATGATTTTATGAAAAGATTTACTTTATTGACAACCTGCTTATTTTTTATTGGTATAAATATTTTATGCGCTCAGCAATTGTATATGCCAAGAAATATTACCGATGCTTTTAAAAATGGAACGCGGTCCATGGATGGAAATCCCGGAAAAAATTACTGGCAGAACGGAGGGAAATACGATATCAATGTAACGGTAACTCCTGAAACCGAAGTGGTATCAGGCGTTGAGAAGATTGTGTATAGCAACAACAGTCCGGATACTTTGAAATTTCTCGCCATCCGTTTTGTAAATAATGTGCACAAACCGGAAGCGCCAAGAGGCAACTACACCAGCGATAATTATTTTACAACAGGATTAGATATTCAATCTCTTTCCATCAATAATGAAGATTATAAAGTGGATACTAAAAACTGGGGAACCGTTGGTGGCGTTAGATTAAAGCAACCACTAATGCCTCATTCTTCTGTTGAATTGAACATTGTCTGGAGCTATCCTTTATCCAAACAGGATGGGCGCGAAGGGGAAATTGACAGCACTACTTTTTATGTAGCATACAGCTATCCACGCATTTCTGTCTATGATGATTACAACGGATGGGATTTTATTCCCCACACCGGAAGGCAGGAATTTTACAACGATTTTAACGATTATAATTTGTCCGTAAAGGTTCCCAAAAATTATGTGGTATGGGCCACCGGCGATTTATCAAATCCTGATGAAGTGCTGCAACCAGCTATAGCAAAGCGTTTGAAAGATTCATACACTTCTGATAATGTCATTCATATTGCAGATTTCAATGAAATGCAGCAAAATAAAATCACTGCCCAAAGTGACTGGAATGTTTGGAAATTTTCTGCCGATCACATCACTGACGTGTGTTTTGCTGTAAGTAAAAATTATGTTTGGGATGCAGCAAGTGTGGTAGTGGATGCAAAAAATAATCGTCGTACAAGCGTACAGGCGGCTTATAACGATACAGCAAAAGATTTTCATCAGTCTGTAAAATGGACTCAAAATGCTTTAAAATATTTTTCAACTCAATGGCCGGGAGTATCTTATCCATTTCCAAAAATGACCGCTTTCCAGGGACATGCTGATATGGAATATCCAATGATGGTAAATGATGCCACGACAAAGGATTTAAAATTTGCGCAGATGGTACAGGATCACGAAATTGCCCATACCTATTTTCCATTTTACATGGGCATCAATGAAACAAGATATGCGTTTATGGATGAAGGCTGGGCTACCACTTTTGAATATCTGATTGCTCAGCAGGAAAATGGTAAGGCTCATGCCGATTCTGTTTATAAGATGTTCCGCATCAGCCGTTACATTCACGATCCTTCTACAGAAGAAGATCAGCCGATCATCTCTATGTCAACACAGGTAAGCGGTGCAGGCTATGGCAATAACTCTTATGGTAAAGCATCCTTAAGCTACCTCGCTCTAAAAGACATGCTTGGCGATGCTACATTTAAAAAAGCATTGCATCATTATATGGATGCATGGCATGGAAAACATCCGATTCCTTGGGATTATTTTAATGCAATGAATGCAGGCGCCGGACAAAATTTGAACTGGTTTTTCAACAACTGGTTTTTTACAAATAACTATATTGATTTGAAACTCGATACAGTGAAAAAACAAGGTGACTTCTATACCGTGACTGTAAAAAATGTAGGCGGTTTTGCCATTCCATTTGACATAAAGATTGTGTATGCAGATGGGCAGGTAACATCGATGCATGAAACTCCTGCCATCTGGCAAAAAAATCAAAAGGAACAGGTGTTTAAAATTTCTGCGAAAAAAATTATAAAGTCATTTGAATTAGATGGCGGTATTTTTATGGATTATACGCCGGATGATAATGTGTGGAAACAATAATTTATTGAATTTTAATTTTTAAGTAAACCGGCGTATTAAACATGCGCCGGTTTTTTGTTTAAAAAAGGAAATGAGAGTTGTGCTTATTTGATTTCTATGAGACAAGCAAATAAAAATCACGCAACTTTTTTAACATACATTTCCTGTTTATTCACAACTGCCACGACCCTTGCTAACAATTTATTTTTAACTGCATTTAGCACACTCATTTTGCTTTTCCCTTCCAAAACCTTTCTTTCATAATAAGCTTTTAAATCAGCATCTAGTTTTATAGCTGTTAATGAGGCCATATGTAAATTGCATTTCAACTTTTTGTTAGCCATAAAGTGAACTTTGGTTCGTCCTCTTATGCTGCTTCCAGATGAATATTCAAACGGAGCTACTCCGCAATAGCAGGCGAGTTTTCTGCTGTCTCTCATAATGGTAAATCCATTGGTATAGACTATCAGATTAATGGCAGTTACTAAACCAATTCCCACTACTGAAGTAATTAATTTAAAAAGTTGTTTAAGATTGTCATCTTCATTGATAAATTGTATCAACTCCGCCTCCAGATTTTTCAAGTCTTTTTCAATAGAGGCAAGAGAACGTTTTATTGATTTGTTCAATAATTTTGCCATCTCCTGATTGCCCACTTCTTCAAATTCCTTGATGGGTGTCTTTAATCTTTTTTGAGTAGTAATTAATCTATCCCGTAAAGCAGCCAGATTTTTGATCTTCTGCAATGTACTATCCATCGGCTTCCACAATCTAATACGGTCTAAATGTTTACAGGCATATTCAGCTATTCTCCTAGAATCCATCTTGTCATTTTTCCCTCTGGTTATCCCCATTGACTTTTTAATTTGTCCGGCATCTTCTATCCAGGTATCAATATTATTTGAAGTTAAAAAGGAGGTTAAAATGAAACAGTATAACCCGGTTGCTTCCATACAAAACAACGTTTGTTCAAAAACAATATTAAGTTCCTGCAGCCACTGTTGAAGTTCTTTCATACCCGAAACATCATTCGTAAATCGACGATGTATAAATTCTTCATTAATCTTACAACTGATGTCTACTGTTTGTTTAGAGATATCTACTCCAAAGTAATAATTGTATTTTTTCATAAAGCTATTTTTTTCACAATCATTAATATGAGTTTCTTTGAAACCTTGATAATAGGTCTGGTTAACCTGAATTTCTATATGAAGCATCTCATATCATAAAATGTCTGTCTGAATCAAATAGTGTACCCTCTCGTACGGTTCGTCGTGCTAGTTCACAGACATTTCTGATTGTAGTTATCCACAAAATTGAGTTATTCACAAAGAAAAAAAGAACCAAAAAAAGAAAGTAATAGTAGTAATAATTTTAACTAAAATTATTGAATGCAAATCTAAAGGTTCGTTTGCTGTTGTGGCAGTGGGATAGTGACCAAGGCACTAGCACCAGAATTATAAATATCTAATTGAAAAACAGGAAGCAAAAAATTACCGGAGCCACTTTTTTAAAGCCTGGAAGGCTGTAATGAATATAGAAATATCAAATTCGCCGAACAAGCAGGTATTCCATTAACCTTATTAGCTTAATAACAGAATCACAAAATCTCCAATCCACCTTATTACCTTATTTTCTATGCAAAATGAGAAAGAACCCCTTATTTTTATAAAACTTTTTACCAAAAAATCACTTCTATTTTATTTCAAAATCAAACATGAATATGAAAAATCTCAAACTCCTTTTACTTCCATTCGTTTTCTCCGTTTTTGCTTTTACTATTTCCGCGCAGCCCATTACTTCACCACAGATAGATGCTTTGGTGGAAAGAACTTTGAAGACTTTTAACGTTCCGGGAATTGCAGTTGCGGTAGTGAAAGACGGAAAAATTATTCATGAAAAAGGATATGGTGTAAGCTCATTAAATAGCATGAAAAAAATGGATGAGCACACGCGGTTCGGAATTGCATCCAACAGCAAAGCCTTTACTGTAGCTTCTTTGGGAATATTGGTGGATGAAGGAAAACTGAATTGGAACGACAGGGTTACCGATTATATTCCTGAATTCAAATTGTATGCTCCTTATGTAACTGAAGATTTTACTATTCGCGACTTATTGACTCATAGAAGCGGGTTAGGACTTGGCGCAGGCGATCTGATGATATGGCCAGACAGCAGCACTTTTACTCTAAAAGACATCATTCATAATCTTCGATATTTAGAACAGGTTTCTGATTTCAGAACAAAATATGATTATGACAACTTGCTGTATATCGTTGCAGGCGAAGTGGTAGCGCGGGTTTCAGGTATGACCTGGGAAAATTTTGTACAAACTAAAATTATGGATCCGCTTCAAATGAATGAAAGCGCACCCAATTATGATCTTCTGAAAAATAAAGAAAATGTAATTGATCCCCATGCTCCGGTAAACGGAAAAGTACAGGTGATTCATCGCGACTGGAAATATGTGGCAGACGCTGCAGGCGGCATCTACAGCAGTGTTCACGATATGACCAAATGGATCATCATGCAAATGAATGATGGAAAATACGGCGAAGGATTGAAAGATCAACTGTTGCAACAAAAAACGCATGAGGAAATGTGGACACCACAAACCATTATTCCTGTGCGCAATAAAGGAGCTTACAATACGCATTTTGCTTCTTATGGCCTGGGTTGGTTTTTGAGCGATGAAAACGGGTATAAAGTGCCCACTCATACAGGTGGCCTTGCAGGAATTGTAACACAGGTAACTTTAATTCCTGAATTAAAACTCGGGATTATCGTTTTTACCAATCAGCAGTCTGGCGCGGCTTTCAGAGCGATTACCAATACGATTAAAGACAGTTATTTTGGAATAAAAGGAAAGGATCGTGTAAAAGAATATTACGAGCAGGTGGTTCGAAATGAAGCAGAAGCCAAAAAAATAACTGATAAGATTTGGGATGATATCAATGCTGAACAACAAAAAAATAAACCGGCGACAGATTTCAGTATGTACACCGGAACTTATACTGATCACTGGTTTGGTGATGTAGTGATTTCTGAAAAGAACGGAAAGCCATGGTTTGATTCAAAAAATTCTCCACGCCTTACCGGCGAAATGTTTCCCTATAAAGGAAATACATTTATTGTAAAATGGAACGACAGAAGTATGGACGCCGACGCTTATGTCATGTTCGATCTCGATTATGAAGGAAAGCCAGATGCAATTAAAATGAACCCCATTTCTCCATTGACAGATTTTAGTTTTGATTTCCAGGATTTGAATTTTACCAGGAAAAAATAATGCGGATGGGCCGGAACACTTGAGCGGTCTGAACTAATAAAGCGGGTCTGAACGTTTCAGCCGTCTGAACCATCGGATCGTTCAGGCCGCCAAAGAAAGCGTCCCGACCGTCCCGACCGATAAAAACAGATTAAACGATATTTCGAAATGGAAGAAGTTGAAACACATCCTTTCAAAGCCTTTATCCCTGAAAACGTTACTACTATTATCGTTGGCAGTTTTCCCGGGAGAGAAGTAACACACAAAGTTCTTACAGAAGATGAATGGTTTTACGGCTCTAAAAGGAATCAATTCTGGAAGATTATTTCAGGAGTTTATGAAACGGAATTAATAAACAGAAAACAAAAACAAAACCTTTTTGCAAAGCATGGAATCGGGATTGTAGATATTTTTTTAAGAATAAAACGCAAAGGCGATAATAACATGGATAGCAATCTTGAAGTGATTGAATTTAATGATAAAGCAATTAGAATTATTCTGCAAAATCCAAACATTAAATCCATATTCTTTACCAGTAAATTTGTAGAAAAAGAATTTATGAAAATGTTTCCTGAAGCGAAGGTTGGTGAGTGTTTGCCTTCTCCTTCTCCACGTTATGCAAGAATGAGTTTGCAGGGAAAAATAAATGATTATAAAAAGAAATTGCCTGAATAATTACAAATAATTTTAAAAAAATACGATTATGGAACTTTCAAAAGCAAATAAAAAAGTTGCACGTGAAGTAATCGAAAAAGGATTACAAATAGAGTTTACTGACGCATTAAATAAAGCGGACGCTCTACTTCAGAAATGGAAAAAACATGATTTGGAAAACCGGAAAGCGTATCATTTGTTATTCAAAACAATCAAAAACTTTGATAAACATATAGCAGCCCGTTATGATGGAATGACCGGTTCGGGATATTTTATAACGGTTGTTTCTTTATTTATTGATGGCATTATTACTAAAGAGGATATTAAAGGTTTTTCACCAGAAGTCATTGAAGCACTAAATGAAACTAAAGAGCGATTGGAAAGATAGGCGTCAAGAGGTGACACCTTTTCGAAAAGGTGTCACCTCTTGACGCCTTTAGTGAGTACCTCTGTGCAACTCCGTGATTCTCTGCGGTTCTCTGTGTTATGCCGGGTATTTTACATTAAGCTATACTGGTCCTGTTTCTCATAAATAAACTTAACCCGGCTACCAGTAAACGAACAAATTTGCCGCTTTTCCTTTTTGTACAAACGTTCCTTTTTGTAAGATTAAATTTGACAGATGATAACGTTTCTGCTGTTTATATTACTGTTTATCTTTTGCTGGTCGCTGGCCCTTCTGGCTTTGGTGCTTTACCCGGTCATCTGGCTGTTGTTGTTGCCATTCAGGCTTTTAGGGATTGCAGTGGATGGCGTTTTTGCGCTTTTAAAAGCATTGATCATGCTGCCGGCGAGAGTGGTCCGGCGGTTGTAACGGAAACATTTCCCGCAATGCCCCTTCCTCGGTTCGTCACCAACCGAAACCTCCAAATATAAAAAGTGTGTATTTTTAAAGCCAATAATCGAACACCTGATGGATAAAGAAATATTTGTTGACAAGGCGAAAAAGCTATATTGAGATGGGAGAAATATTTTTTTGGACGGCCACCATAAACAAGTGGCAGCGCTTGTTGTTGAAAGATAATTATAAGAATGTTATTATTAATTCATTAAGGTATTTGAGTGATGCAGCAATGGTTCGTGGACACGAGCCAGGGAGAGAGAGATATTTTTTAGCCTTCGGGTTGTAATGCTAGGCAGATAGCAAAACGGACGCAGGCTACCTTGCAAGAGCCGACTCACAAGCAATTAAAATTAAGAGCCTAAAAAAATAAAAAAATATATCAGTGGGGTAGTGTGCCTGCTAATAAAGAAAACAGCAAAAACATTTTAAAAAAAATGAAATTAAGCCACTGAAATCAAAAAATGATGCATTATACTATTGAAAGCAGCATGAATTTTAAAAACTACTTTCATTTTCAGGAAGACCCTAAGTATAACAGTACTCTTATTGACATGAACTGCAAGTAAGCGGGGATCGCGACACTAACAGGGAGATCAGAATGCCTATTTCTGTGGAACGGAATTGTCGATAGAAATACGCATGGCTTTTAATTGCTCCAGCCGCTCCTGCTTCTTCGCTAACTGCCCTTTTAGAGAAGCTATTTTGCCGTTTTGATTGCTTAGATTATTGTTTGCAGACCTGGCATCTTTTGCTTCCCGAAAAGCTTTTTTAGAATTTCGCTTAGCTTTTCTTGCTTGCTTTATGCCTCCCTCAGTTGCTTTCTCAGATTGCGCACTACTCGATACTGCGGCGTCGTGAGCATTTGATTGCGCCTTATCCGATTTGGATTGGTAACCCGGCATATTTTTTTCCGCCGTGCTTATCTTTGCTGTAAGACTTGCAATGTCATTGCTTACTTCGGTAAATTCTTTATTTAGTTTTACCGTATCAGCAGCAGTTTTATATACCTGGGCACCTGCTGTAAAGCCAATGGTCATTAGTGTTAAAAAACAACCTACATAAATTTTATTTTTCATACTTTTTCTTTTTTTAAATTGAATCCCATAGTTCAAATTGGTAACTTTTCGTGGAACAGAGCCGGACTGTATTAATCTGAAGGGCACGAATAAATTAAGCTGTAATTTTTGATGGAGATATTCAGAGAAAGCCGCTTTAAAAAACAGACCAGAAGGATTTATTTGGAGTAATTTTGAAACTTTAAGAGAATATACGAAAGGTACGGCATTAATCTCATATCAGCGGATATATTTTGGCAAGAACAGGTTTACTTTTAAGATATAAAAAGCACAACTGACATGAGGTTGAAATTGTCTATTGGCACTCCAAAACAATCACAAGGCTTTTTACGTGCTTTTTAGATACACTTTAAACTCTGATCCTTTTCCAGGTTGACTTTCGAGCAAGATTTTCCCATCTGGATTAGTTACAATTTCTTTTACCAGGTACAATCCTATACCAGAACCTTCAACGTTGTTTTGTAACCGGAAATATTTTGAAAATATAGCTTCCTGATTATGTGAATCTATTCCGATTCCATTATCCTTTATAGAGATGACTATAAAATCTTCCTCGCGTTCTGTTTTGATAAAAATTTCAGGCCGGTGTTCCTTCGATTTAAATTTGATCGCATTATTCACCAAATTATAAATGATACTTCTTAATTTTCTCCGAGAAAATGTGATCTCCTGAACATTCAATTCGTTTTTTATGACTGCGCCGATTCTTTAATATTGTGACTAAGGGTAAGGCGTACATCCTCCAGTATATGACCAAAATTTAAAAGTTCTTCCTCAGATTTATATTTATGCTCCTGCTTTCGGGCATCGGTTAGTTCATTAATGATGTCATGTATTTTCTTTATGGCAGTATCCAACCTTTGCAAAAGCTTCTGAAACTCTTTTTGATCTTCCGGTGAAACATTTTTAAACAATTCAATGGTAAGTACCAAAGTGGTAAGGGGGGTTTTTACGTCATGAGAAATAGTATCTAATAAAGTTTCATGATCCGATATCAATTTTTCCAGCGTATTTAATTCCCGGATACGGGCAGTGATATCGACAAATGTGATGATAACTCCATTTATTTTACCAACCTCTCCCTGGATATAAGGCAGGATGTTCATCTGATACCATTTTAGATCTGCGGTTTCCTCTGCTGAATAAAGGTCTGTAGTATAACTCAATATTTTAATTTCCGGCTTCAATTTTAAAATTTGTTTGGTTGCTTCCAGGCCCGACATTCCCGGAGGCATTCTGTAATCCATTATTATTATTTCAAAATCATGGTCAATGGATCTCTTTACAGCCTCTTCACCAGAAGCCACGTCCATGACATTGTAATCAAAGATTTTTGAGGATTTCAGCAGCCAGCTTAATGTTTCCCTAAGCACATCATTGTCTTCCACAATTAGTACATTGATTATTTCTTCCGGCATTTCAGACACATAAAATTGAATGGCAATTGATAGATATTTTTAAAATATAGGCATTTAATTCAAATATTGACTTTTATTTGTAATAACAAAAAAAGAAGCCTCGTAGTGATTACTTATTTTGATTCCTCTCTTTTCCAACTTTCAATCCATAAAGTAGGAAATAAGTTATTAGATGAGCATCTTAGCTTATCAGAGCATTCATTAAAAATCGATGATGAGGTTTTGGATAATTTGTTAATGAATTATTTTCTGAAACCATTTGAGAAAGTAAATGAAATATACCGTTTCGACCATCCTACCGGAGATTTAAATCTCAATGAGGTGTATCATTTTGCAGAAATCATTTTTAATGATAAAGATACCTTTCATGAAAACAGCCGGCAGATAGCAAAACACTTATATGATATTTCAAACCATCCAAAAATAAAATCCGGTGAATTATACCTGTGTTATTTTACCGGTCTGCAAATAGAAGGAGAATCATTAGATGCTGTAGGAATTTTTAAATCAGAATCAAAGGAGCCTTATTTGAAAGTAATTCAAAAATCAAAGGAGTTTGAAATCAGCTACGAGCAGGAAGCCATCAATATTAAGAAGCTTGATAAGGGATGTTTGATTTTTAATACTGAAAAAGAAGAAGGTTATAAAGTGGCGGTGATTGACCAGACAAATAGTACGGAGGCCGCGTATTGGATCGATGATTTTTTGAAGTTAAAAATCAGAAACGACAATTATACGCAAACCAATACGGTATTAAAAGTTTACAAAGATTTTGTAACGAATCAAATAGATGAGGAATTTGAGATTTCAAAAACCGATAAAATAGATTTACTGAACAGATCCATCAAATACTTTAAGGAAAAAGAGCATTTTGATTTGGACGAGTTTTCAAATGAAGTATTGGCACATGAACAGGGGATTGAATCATTCAAGAGATTTAAAAAGAATTATGAAGATGAATTTGAAACAGAGATTGGAGATTCATTTTTAATCTCTGATACAGCGGTTAAAAAACAGGCAAGGGTATTTAAAAGCGTTTTGAAGCTGGATAAAAATTTTCATATTTACATTCATGGCAATAAAGAACTGATTGAAAAAGGATATGATGAAGAAATGAAAATGAGCTATTATAAAGTTTATTTTAAAGAAGAGAATTAAAATATTAAGATTGAATCAACAGCAGATATCCAAAATACAAATTGTCTTTATTTCTTCCTTTACTGTATGGAGTGCCCGTGAAAACACCGGCCATGGAAGAAGTTGACCGATAGAGTACCTTTAGCCGGATTCCTGTTTTGTTAAATACTGCCGCTGACCGATACTTCACGATTTTTGATCTGAAAGTGATCTGATTGGATCTTACCTCTTTGTGGTTAAAGTGAAATAAAGCGTCCGGAAAGAAATTCAGAATCGAATACTGATCATTTACCCCAAAAAAATAACAAACGCAACTGAATATGAAATAGCGGAAAAAAGGAAGGCTCCGGCGTTACGGTTTCATGTAAAAAATCTGCCAGGTTTAAAATTTTTTTTTGTTAATTCAAAAAGTTTTATAACTTGTTCTTCTTTTATCACAATGCTGAAGAAAATAACTGCCATATTTTTTCTTATTCTTTTCTCCTTCAACTCATTTGGATACAGGCTTTTATTTGATTATCTGCAACAAAAAAATGATAAAAAACTGGAAGCAAATCTCGACGATCATTCTTACGATGAATCACAATTAATTGAATTGAAAATTGCCGTAAATGTGGCGTATCAGATCAGCAGATCTTCTTATGAACGCTGCGATGGTGAAATTATCATCGAGGGAATCACTTATAAATATGTCAAACGCAAACTTGCGAATGATACCTTGTACCTGATGTGCATTCCCAACTCTGGAAAGATGCGCCTGGAAGTGGCGAAAAATAATTTTTTCAAAATAACCAACGATTTAAATCAGAATTCTGATTCAAAAAAGTCTGATTCAAAATCTGTCTTTAAAAATCTTCAAAACGTTTATAACGAACCTTCTTTTCTTACAAAAATAAATTCCCCGTTGCCTGTTCATCAAAGTTTGTGGCTTCCCGTGGAAATACCAGAATTGCCTGTTTCATTTCAAATGTCACCCGAACAACCGCCGGATTTGCTTGCATAATTTCTCTCTTTTTATCTGAAAAAAATCGGTGTCATTATTTAAAATAATGTTCAATCAGTAATTGTTTCCGAAGACCACTTTTCATTTGTATCTGATTTATTTTATTTTTTTGATGCGTGCTGCATTTCGTAAAGTAATGTTCACTGATGCATGCCTGCTTAAAAAAAAAGAATTACAATTTCCCGGTTTTATCAAAAAGTAAAATTGAAAGTATTAAAAACAATCAACGCATAAACACATCGTATCCTTACAAAAGAAACCTTTTAAACATGAGAAAATTCATTTTGGCTTTTTCCACTCTTATTTTTCTTGTCGGATGTAAAAAGAAAGATTATGAAACCGTTTTTAAAGATCCGAATTTATTTTGCCAGACGGTGTATCAGTTGAACGGAGTGGTAATGGGGAATAATTTCAGCCCTATAGTCGCTTCGCGTAATTATTTGTATGCAAGTGTTGCTGCCTATGAGGTTATTGCAGCTGGTTACCCTAACCAATACCAATCTTTGGCAGGCCAGGTAAATGGCTTAAAGTCAATGCCAAAAGCACCTTCAGGCCAAAAGATTGATTATGAATTTGCTTCTTTGCTTGCTTATTGCAAATTGGGAACTTCTGTTACATTCCCGGAAGGAAGTATGGATACCTATGTAGATAGCCTAAAAAACCTCGCAAAAGATCACGGGATGCCGGATGATGTTTTTCAAAATTCTGTCGCTTTTTCTGATACCGTTTCGAATGCGATTTTGAAATGGAGCAAAAAAGATAATTATGCCAGAACGAGAAGTGCCGAGAAATATACCGTGTCTGATGAACCCGGGCGATGGGTACCTACGCCTCCCGCCTATGCATCTGCGATGGAGCCTCATTGGAATGAAATAAGGCCTGTCGTATTGGATAGCGCAAACCAGTTTCCTGCGCCGCCGCCTTACAAATTCAATATAAAAGATACAACCAGCGATTATTATAAACAAGTAATGCTTTCAAAACACGCGATAGAAAATCTTACAGATGAACAAAAACATATCGCGGATTTTTGGGACGATAATCCTTTCAAATTAAATGTATCGGGACATGTAATGTTTGGAAGTAAAAAGTTTTCTCCCGGTGGCCATTGGATGAGTATCGTAGGGATCGCTGCGATGAAGGCAAAAGCTGATTTCGCTACCACCGTGTATGCTTACGCAAAAACAAGCATTGCATTATTTGATGCATTCATCGAATGCTGGTCGGTCAAATATAAATACAATACCGCGCGGCCCGAAACCGTGATTAATAAATATATAGACGCAAGTTGGCAACCACGGTTGCAAACACCTCCTTTTCCTGAATATACCTGCGGTCATTCTACCTGTTCATCTGCAGCGGCTGAAGCGCTCACCAGCGTATTTGGCGATAATTTTTCTTATACCGATTCTACAGAACTGGAATTTGGGATCGCCAACCGCAGCTATAAATCCTTTCGGGATGCGGCTTTGGAGAATAATCTGGCCCGCTTTTATGGAGGAATCCATTTTCATCATTCATGCATCATTTCTAATCAATGCGGAAAGAAAGTAGGGGATTTGGTTGTTGAAAAATTGAAAATGAAATTGTGAATGGTGAAATTGTGAATTGTGAATTGTGAATGGGGAATGGGGAATGGAGAATAGTGTGAATGCCAAAGATGCTTAAAATGGTTATAATAAATAAAAACAGGAAACATGAATATTTCTTGCTTTACTGCAATAAACTTTTTCTCTTAATAACGATTAGAACCCTTCCCTGTTTCTACAGGGAAGGCTTTCTATTATTGCCCGATGGTGAATAGTGAATGGTGAATCGTGAATCGTGAATGGCTGACGAAGAAAATCGTGAAGAGTGAATGGCCGAAGGAAAAAGAAGATGAAACAAAAATATTGTACATAAAAAAAACAAAAATCATGAATATTTCTTTGTTTACTGCATTAAACTTTTTCTCTTAATAACGATTAGAACCCTTCCCTGTTTCTACAGGGAAGGCTTTCTATTTTTTGTAGTTCTGTTAGCACCGATGCTAAAAAACACCATTAAAAATTAAACCATTTAAAACAATTATATGAAACACATATTTTTACTTTTATTAAGCGGATTATTCGTCACAATCTTTTCCAATCACGCAACAGCACAAGGTTGTGTAGCCATCCGGAGCACAGGCGGCATTTGTACCATGGAACACGCACATTCTGATAGCGCATCAAAATGGGTGCTCAATATGAACAACCGTTATTTTAAATCCTTTCGACATTTTGTAGGAACAAAAGAGCAAAAACAAAGAGTAGCAAATGGCTCAGAAGTAATTAATCACTCTTATACGTTAGACCTGACGCTGACACGGAATGTGAACAAATGGTGGTCGTTCTCATTAGGTGCACCGATCCTTGCAAACTCGCGTTCCTCCTTGTACGAGCATGATGGAAAGAACCGGTTTCTTACTCATTCTTTCGGTCTTGGTGATATTCGCTTTTTAGCGTACAGATGGATTTTTGACCCGGAAAAAATGCCGAAAGGAAATCTACAATTGGGTTTAGGAATTAAATTACCAACCGGTGATTATAAATACCAGGATTTTTTTCATAAAAACGACTCGACGTTAGTGTTAGGCCCGGTTGATCAGTCAATTCAGCTTGGCGATGGAGGCACCGGCTTCCCAGTAGAAATGAATGGGTTTTACAATTTCTCAAAAAAAATTAGCGTCTATGGAAATTTGTATTATTTGATTAGTCCACGCGAACAAAACGGAACATCGACAGCGAGGGGAGGAACACCGTCTTCCTCAAGCATTAAAAATGGAAGCAGCGTAATGAGCGTTCCTGATCAATATATGGCAAGAGTTGGTGCTAATTTTACAGCAAATGCTCTCACAATTTCTCTTGGTGTTCGGGATGAATGCCTGCCGGTTCACGATCTCATTGGCGGTAGCAAGGGGTTTAGAAGGCCTGGATATATTATTTCTTTAGAACCGGGCCTGACTTATAACTTCAAAAAAGTAAATGTGTATGCTTATGTGCCGATAGCTCTTGTGCGCGACAGAACTCAAAGTGTAGCCGATAAAATTCAGACGAAACTTACGGGAGTATATACGCAGGGAGATGCGGCGTTTGCAGACTACACAATCAATGTAGGATGTTCTTTCAGATTTTGATTTTACGCATGCCATGTTTCGGGAAATAGAAAAACCGGATATTTCTTTCTTTACTGATAAACTTTTTCTCTTAATAACGATTAGAACCCTTCCCGTTTCCACAGGGAAGGCTTTCTATTTTGAACGCAGAAGGCGAAATGCCGGGGGAATATGAGTTTTTTAAAATAGAAAAGAAAAACCTGAATTAGAACCAGAGCAACGGGAACAACATCAGCAAGTACAATGCTTTGAGAATTTAAAATTTTACACTCCATCAAAATTAGTATCGTTTCACTAAAACTTTTTCGGCAAAACAAAAGAGATCAATCAAAGAACTTTTTTTTATTTTGGTAAAAAGAAAGCCAGTATCTTAACCAGCATCTTTTAAGAAAAAATCAAAGCTGTCACCTCTCAGGCCGAGGCGCATGGTTTCAAGCGGTATCACTTCTTTTGGCAAAATATTTCCCAGGTTGGCATTGCAGCCAAGAAGTTTTATAAAATACAACTGCTGATCTTTTTCAGGCGCTTCCCATATTATTTTTTCAAAAGGAATTTTGGTCAGTATTTCCTGCACAAGGCCTTCGCGAACTTCACCGGAATTGCGGTACAAACCTTCCTTTCCTGTTTCTTTCGCTTCTGCTATCACATACCTGGAACCTGCATCCAGTTCGGCCTTCATCAATTCGATCCACTTATATGGCGGAGTTACTTTCACTTTATCCTTGTCCTGCGAGCCAATCTCACTGATAACGGTGCCCCTGGATGAAAGTGTGCGAATGTAATCGCACTTTTTTTCGTGTGTGATACGGATGTCACCATCAGAAACTTCGCTAAAAGTAATTTCAAAATCATCCAGCATCTTTACATAATCATCAAATTGATTGCGTATGACGAAAGCTTCGAATAAAAGCCCTCCAAAGAAAACGGGAATGTGATGTGATCTATAAATTTGAATTTTTTCGCGCAGTAAAGGAGTAACCATTGCAGTTCCAAATGCGAGTTTTACCATATCTATATGGGATGCCGCGACTGATAGCATATTTTCTGTTTCCGCTAAATTTAGTCCCCTGTCACTAATCATTGTAATGCCAAAATCTCTTGGCTGTGGGGTACGTTCCGGTATTTTAGAAAGATTAAAATTCATAAAAAAAGCTTTTTATTAGTATAGTATTTATTCGGTTTTATTATTTAAGCAATTGAAGATATGATTCTGTGTTATAATCATCCATTCCCATATTCGCTTTAATCAATTCCCCTTTTTCATCAAAAATAAAGGTAGCAGGAATGCCATTGATGTTAAATATTTGTGGCAGGTTTTCGCCGGGATAATAAACAGGCAATTGGAGGTGTTTTGCTTTCGCAAATCGTATTGCTAAACTGAAATCGTTATCGACCGATAACATGACAAAAGCCACTTTTTCCTTATCTGTTTTTTTGTATAGTTTTTCGATGGATGGAATTTCCGCGCGGCAGGGAGGGCACCAGGTAGCCCAAAGATTTACAAAAACTTTTTTGCCTTTTAAATCGGAAAGGTTAACAAGTCTGCCATCTGCTGTTTGTAATTTAAAGGATGGCAAAGTTTGAGATTGCGACGTATAGCTCGCTTGTACCGCTTTTGTATTTTCAATTTTTGTAGAATCTGTTTTATCCGTTGTACTGTTGCATGCACTAAACATTACAAGCATTAAAAGGATCATTGAAATGATTTTGATTTTCATATTTTTAAATAGTTTGACTTTGTTTTAAATTGAATTATTGAATCCTTCATTGAACATTAAACATTCGACATTGAACCTTGAACCATTAACCTCCAATGTTTACTCCAGTTCTTCTAACTGTCTGATAAAAGTTTCTGTATCATATTTCGCCACACCGCTGTGTTTCAAAACCATCTTTCCCTCTTTATTCAGAACAACTGTTGTCGGCAAGGTGCCACTGAAAATTTCTGCCGGTACATCGCCTGACGGCTGGTGAAAAGGTATCATAAAATGATTTTTTTCGAGATAATTTATGGCTTTATTTCTGTTGTCATCTTCATTTATAAACAGAAAAACAAAGTTGCTGTTATCTTTTAGTTTTTGATACAGATTCTCTAAAGAAGGCATTTCTGCGCGGCAGGGCGGGCACCATGATGCCCAAAAATTAATAAATACAACTTTGCCTTTCAAATCAGCAGTAGCAGCGGTTTTGCCATGGACATCCGTAAAGAAAAAAGTTGGAGCATCAGGCAAACTTTTAGCCTGATCACTTTTTATTTCTGCTTTGAACAATCCTGTTGAAACTACTTGTTGCAGCAACCACGATTTCGCTCCAGGACTAAAAATGAGTAGAATAATAATGCTGTAAAATAAGATACTGAACCATCTTTCTTTTATTATCGTAACGATGTTTTTTAAATTCATTTTGATGATTTTTATTTTAGAATTAAACCTGGTTGCCGCGAAAGAAAGCAGCATTTAGTTGAAAGCTAAATCCAAACAAAAAATCAAATCAGTAGTTTAAGATGTTCCAGGAAAAGTGGAACAGATAAATTTTTATGGATGGTCAACCGATGGTGGAAGCCATTCAATCCGTTTAAAAAATAATTTATTTTAAATCCATCGGAATTAGTACTGTTTAAAAAATATACAGGCGCTTTTATATGAATATGGTAAGCTGATTCAGTTGTAAAAGAAGGTTTTTTTACAAGTGAACAATTTGCGTTGGCAATAGTAAAATGTGCATCGTTACCCGGATTGATATTAGTTTTGTCGCTTCTTGCTGCCGAAGTAAATGTGTTATTAAATTCCTTGAGCAAAAGCTTTTTTAATGGACAGGAAACAAAAAGAAATAAGAATGCAAGAGGCAACAATAAAGTCGTTGAAACTTTTCTGTTATGAAATAAACAGACTTTATTTGATCTTTTATGCATTGCAGCAAAACTACCTTTTGATTTTCTTAAAAGCCCGGTTGTTTTGATAATTCAATGTTAACAAAACAATTTCAATCCTTCTTTTTTTTAATGATAAAATCGAAATTCCACGTATTCCTTTCTTTACTGTAATTAAACAGTTATTCTTTGTTTAGTTTTCTCAAATATTCTCTTGCTAAAACCCCTGATTCTTTTAAATCACGGGTTGTCCAACCACCGTCAGAAGCAGCGCCAGCCTTCAATACAGAACACGATTCGTCTTTATCAGAAACCGACCAGGTGATCCAGCTTATCTTATTTTTTTCCGACCAGTCAATCCATTTTTGCCATTCTTCTTTGTTAATTTTTCCATCGCCGCTTGCTTCCATTCCTGCTGATTCAGAAATAAAAATGGGAAGTCCTTTATTTAATGCAGAATCTGCCCTGTCGCGAAGAGCTTGTTTGTGAGTAGCCGCATAATAATGCAAGGTGTACATCAGATTATCGTAACCTTTAATCGGGTCATCAGCGGGAAGATTAATATCCTGATCCCAATGCGGGCAACCGACGAGGATAACATTTTTCTTATCTATTGCTCTTATCGTTGAAATCACTTCTGTTGAATATGCTTTTACATCTGCCCACGAATCATATTCAGGCTCATTAAAAATTTCATAAATAATGTTCGGATATTGATGATATTTTTCTGCCATTTCTTTAAAAAATGTTTTTGCTTCATTCAGCCGGATATGATGACTGTGCCAGTCAATAATTACATAAATTCCTTCTTTAATGGCAGCATCTACAACCGCTTCTATCCTCGCTTTAGACTCTTCCGGATTATCTACATAGCCATTTTTCGGTTCTACTCCCATTGCCGCACGTAATACCGTTGCATTCCAGTCTTTGTGCAACCATTTTACGGCGCCTTCGTTATAAAAACGCGGCCAGAAATTGTGCCAGCCAAAACTCATTCCTCGCAATACCACATCGTTTCCCTTGGCATCTTTTAATTGCGTCTTCTCTACATGCAATTGCCCATGCATTTTTACAGGTTGGGCATTGATAAACGAAGTAATAATTCCGAAAAAAGCAGCAAGAATAATTGTTCTCATTTTATTTTATTTGAAGCATCAGTAAAGGAATAAATATATGTATAATTCGTGTAAATATCAGACTGGGTCTCATTCGTGGCTAACCTTCATTCACAATTTTCTTCCCAAATAAATTGCCGCTGATTCAATTCCATTGCCACCAAATTTCCAAAACCAGCCCGATAATTATAAATACATCCGCCATCAATATTAATGCAATTGCCTTTTTGATTCAGAATATTTTTAAGAGATAGCGGCGTGTGTCCATGAATCAATAACTTATTTTTTAATGCCGGTTGATAAGAAGAAAAATCCCTTATCCACAGCATTGCTTCTTTATCTTCAAATATATTTTTACGGTGAAAATTTAATCCGGCATGAACCAAAATGTATTTTTCATCTTCAAAATAAAAGGGTAATTCTTTGAAAAAAGTCAAATATTTTTCAGGCAATTTTTCTAACGTGCCAATTCCAAAACTCCGCAGGGTTTCGGCACCGCCATTTCTGATCCAAAGGTCGTAAGCGCTTTGATCATTTAAACAATCGAGCAGCATTTGTTCATGATTTCCCCGTAAAGTAAAAATTTTGTATTCCTCTTCACGAAGCTGCAAAATCAGGTCTATCAGGGCTTTGCTGTTTGTTCCTCTGTCAATATAATCGCCGATGCAATAAATCAGATCAGTCTTTTCAATGCGTATTTTATTAAAAAGCAACTTTTCAAACGTTTTGCTGCAACCATGAATATCACCGATTGCAAAAGTTCTTTCCATGATATCAATGCTTTTTAAATTGTGTTAAGCCCGTGCTTTCGTCTTCACTAAGGCGACCGTTTTTCTCGTTCACAAATACTTTCTTCCTCAAAAATCGTTGACAATTTTGACCAGTAAATGAACAAATAACAGGGATTTGCATTTTCATGATTTCCTTTTTACGGCTCCTTATAAATCTTTCCATTCTTCATCACCAGAAGTGTATGGCGGATGGAATGAATATCTACTGAAGGATCGCCCCCGACAGCAATGATATCAGCAAACAATCCTTTTTTTATTCTTCCTATTTTGTCAGCATAACCGAATACATCTGCATTTACCGATGTTGCGGATCTCAATACATCCGGGGCTTTCATTCCATATTCCACCATCATTTCCATTTCACGTGCATTGTCGCCATGTGGAAAAACGCCCACATCACCACCCATACAAATCGTTACTCCTGAACGCAATGCTGCTGCAAAACTTTTCTTCTTCGCAGTAATTCTTGCAGGCTCCGGAGTGGTTCCTTTTTTCCATCCTAAATAATATTGCGCTATCGCATCACTGGCAGCTAACGTCGGACAAAGTGCAATGCCTTTTTCTTTCATCAGTTTAAAAACCTCTTCTGTTCCATCATTTCCATGTTCAATAGAATGAACACCCGCGTCAATCGCTCTTCGCATGCCTTCCGGTGAGGATGAATGAACCGTTACAAACCTTCCGCTGCTTTTCGCAATTGCTACTGCCGCCGCTAATTCTTCGGTTGTAAATGTTGGTTCTGTTTCTCCATTAATGCCATAAGGATAATCTGCATAAATCTTTATCACATCGGCTCCTTTCGATATTTGAATACGAACTTCTTTTTCCATTTCTTCTTTGTTGCCTACTTCTGCTGCGCCCTGTGGAAAATCAATATCTGCATTATCGAAATGCGGGCCATAACTACCTTTTGCAACAATGGCTCTTGTCGCAATAATCATGCGTGGACCGGGAACAACGCCTTTTTCAATTGCTGTTTTCAATCCTGCATCATCATACATCGCGCCTTCGGTTCCTAAATCTCTTACTGTAGTGAAACCAGCCATAAGTGTGGCTTGGGCATGAGTCACCGCTCTTGCTGTTCTTTCTGCACGGCTTTCTTTCAGCACCTGGTCGTTCCAGCTCGTTTCATTGTACGGATGCAAAAATAAATGTGAATGCCCCTCGATCAATCCCGGCAAAAGTGTCGCGTCTTTTAATTCAATTACGCGTGTATTGGAAGGCAGCTTGAATGTCATTGGTCCGGCAGCTTCTATTTTATTTCCTTTTACGAGCACCACCCATCCTGTGTGCATCGCTTCTCCGTCAAAAACCCGGGCGGCCTTAAAGAGATAAAACGAATCGCTTTGGGCAGTGACGAAAAAAGAACAAAATAAAAAGGTGAGATTTAAAAACATTTTCATGAACGAAAGATAAGAATTAATGTATTGATGTGCTAATGTGCCGATTTGCTAATGTGCTGATGATTTGCAGATGCCTGAATTTTTGTTTTTTCATTTGCAGTAGAATAAGAAATAATGCGGATTGTTATTTTTCAAAAAAAGCCTCTGCATACACTTTCGGTATTTTTGAGTTGAAAGTGTTGTGGTTGTATTTTTCCTGTTTGTGCTTTAAGGAAAAATAAAGAGTTGCGAAAAGAAAGTTAGAAGTTCATGCACATCATTTTCCCAAAAAAATAAAAAAGTGCGGAAAATTTTCTTTCGCGGCGAAAGCAACGAATAAAACAGATATCACAATTAGCACATTAGATTGACAGTTCTTTGATCCAGATAGAAATCGTATGTGGAGCAGATTCATCGCCTCCGAAATAAGGGAATAATTTATATCCCTCGGCTAAAGCGGGGGTACTTGAACGCGGCATGGTTGTTTCTTTGCCATTCAAAGAAAAAATATATTGATGCCCTGAAACCTTTATTGAACATGCGTTTTCCTCTCCAATCTGCACGATTCCCAATTCTTTGAAGCTCATCACGCTGTTATTATAATCATAAGCAAAAAGGCGGAGTGCGTTATCGCTCCATCGCCAGCCAAATCTTGCGCTGTATTCGTGATGAGTAGCGTTATTATCACTAAAGCCAAATAATTTATTGATGTCTGTTTGATTACTTTCTGCAATCGTTTTATAAATAGCTGAACTGTCAAATTTTACTTTAAAGGAAAGTTTGCTGATTTTAACCGGAACAAAAATACTTTTATCACAATATTGCCGGCCTTTAGCAATGGTATATTTAACGTAATTGTTTGAAACCGATTCCGTTCCTTCTTTGGGAAAGATATTGCTCTCCTGTTTAATTTCTTTGCTACATGAAGAAAAAATAAGCATAGCAATGCTAAGAATAATCAAATTATTTTTCATAGGTTGAAAAGGTGTTTTCTGAAAGGAAAAACGCAAACTATCCGCTAATATTACAAAGGGAAATGTGAAAATGTTTTAGATGATTTTAAACAATATTTTCTAAAAAATTCTTCGCTTCTTAATACTTCAATTTTCGAAAAATAAAAATCCTCCACATCTTCTGTGATAATGCAGTTGCAATTCTTTTCCAGGGCCGAATAATATTCTAATCCATCTTCAAAGTCATTGATAGCAGGGTTTTTAAGCGTGTCGGAAACAACACTGTCATCAACTGAAGTGATATTAATATGCTCACACAATATTTGAATTTTACTTTTTGCTTTCTGGCTTTTAAATTTTTTTTCAGCAAAATAAAATGTAATGGCCAGGCACACAGGAGATGTGTATAAAAGAAATCCTTTTTTGTCTGCAAGGCTTAGAATACGTGCGGTAGTAGTGAATAAAGGATATTCTTTATTCACTACCGAAACTAAAATATTAGCGTCAAGAAAAATTCTCATTTTTTGGATTTAAAGAATTCTTCTTTTGCTTTCTTTCGGGTTTTCTGTGATTTTGTGTGATACTCGGCCTGCCCTTCACCGACCTGGAAGACCCAATCTGAAATAGGAAAATCTTCAAGGTCATTGTAATGAGAGGAAGTCACTTTTTTCAACAGGAATTCTATCAGACGGGAAAGGCTGATGTTATTATCTGCTGCATATTCTTTTGCCCTTGTAATGACGGCTTCATCAAAGCTGAGTGTGATTTTATTGTCCATAGCATCTTCTTAAAAAGCAAAATTAAAACTTTTATACTACAAACAAAATATTTTTATACGTATAAGTTATTGTAAAGAAATTTCTTTAAATGCTTTCCCGATATTTTTAATTATATCATTAGCAATTAACGCTTCCTGTGAAATATTTTTTGCAGCAATATCACCGGCAAGCCCATGAAGATAAACACCAAATATAGCAGCATTTAAAGGAGCATATTTTTGGGCAAGCAACCCGGTAATTATTCCGGTAAGCACATCGCCCGCGCCGGCTGTAGCCATTCCTGCATTACCGGTTGAATTAAAAAATCCTTGTCCGTCAGGAGAGGCAATAAAAGTATAATGGCCTTTTAAAACAATGTAAATATTCAGTTCTTTTGATTTTGATAATGCCAGATTCATTCTCTCAAAATCTGAATCGCTTTTTCCAAATAATCTTTCAAACTCTTTTGGATGCGGAGTGATGATGCTATTTGCAGGAATTGATTTATAAAGAAATTGATTTTCACTTAAAACATTTAATGCATCTGCGTCAATGACTAACGGCTTTTTAAAATTTGAAAATAAATTTTCCAATAATTGCCGATGTGATTCATGTCTTCCTATTCCAGGGCCAATTCCAATTACATCAAATTCCTTAAAATCTTTTGCGTCTTTGATAAATTTATCGCCAAAGACTTTGCACATTGCTTCAGGGGCAGAAGTTTGTAAAATATTATATCCGGCTTCGCAAATGTAGCATGTAAGTTTACCTACGCCACTTCGTAAACACGCTCTGGTACTGAGAACCGCTGCTCCCATCATTCCATAACTGCCCGCCAACAGGCAAGCATAACCATAATTGCCTTTGTTGGAAAATTGGTTTCTGGGACTATAGATTTTTTCTATTAAATTTTTATCAACAAATCCAAATTGGCTTTTTTCATTTTCCTGATATTCTTTTGAAAGCCCGATATTTAATAACACAACCTTGCCAACAAAACTTTCATTTTCCGGCATTAAAAAAGCGAGTTTCTGATTTTGAAAAGTGAGTGTGCTGGCGGCTTTTATAATTGAATTTCCAACAGAGGTGTTATCTGTATACAAACCGCTTGGAACATCAATCGATATTGTCTTTGATGAGTTCTGATTTATATAACTGATCAACGTAGAAACTAAGCCTGCCGGTTTTTTGTTTAATCCTGTACCAAATATTGCATCAATGATTAAATCATCTTTTGATAAAACAGGAAATGCTTTTTCATTTTCTAAGAAAAATATTTTCGCACTTGTTTTTTTTAATCGCTGCAGGTTGGTTTCAAAATCAGAAGAACCGGAATTTTTATTTTCTAAAATAAAAACAGAAACCTCATAATTTTTTTCCGATAAAAGTCTGGCAATAGCAAGGCCGTCTCCACCATTATTTCCTTTTCCGCAAAATATTTTTACAGAAATATTTTTGTCAAAATTTTTTACAATCCAATTGAAAGCTGCATCAGCAGCGCGTTCCATCAAATCAATAGATTTTACCGGTTCATGTTGGATCGTATATAAATCCCAATCTCTTATT
Organism: uncultured Chitinophagaceae bacterium; assembly: GCA_963706825.1. GTDB lineage: Bacteria > Bacteroidota > Bacteroidia > Chitinophagales > Chitinophagaceae > Ginsengibacter. Next base: position 295,377 of record CAVPNT010000001.1, read on the forward strand.
TGCGAAACTGAAAATATTTTCACTGGATAATTTTTTTAAACAGGCTTTTAAAAAATTAGGCCAGGTATCTTTCTTTCAGAATATTGATGTGATGCGAAAGATGACCGGCAATGGTATAGCCCATCGCTTTCACACCCGTTTCATAATTACTTGCTTTTCCAACTTCGTTTAATTGTTCAGCAGTAAAACTATTGAAAAGAAATATGGTTGATTTTCTTACAGTTACGAATTCATCAACAAGATCCTGCCAGTTTCTATCATCTGCATTTGAATTTGTAGCATAACTATTCTCATCAAAAGAAGGAAGTGTATTAATATCTTTTCTTGAAAAGGCTAAAGCCCTGTATTGGAAAACCCTTTCTGTGTCTATTACGTGCTGAATTACTTCTTTGATACTCCATTTTCCCTCTGCATATTTATAGAGATATTTTTCTTCAGGAATTGAATTGAAAAAATCTTCAGTTTCCCGCATTTGGTTTTGTAAAACTGTTTTCAAATCATCATTTTCTACCAGTTTTATATAAGGATAAAAATGACGTGGATAAATTCCAACATGGCTATTTTTTGCTTCCATTGTTTTTGATTTAATTTAAAAATAATGATTACAAAAATACTATTATATAAATAGCAGTTACTTAAGTACTGGCTTTTTTTTTAGAACCTGGTAGAGTTTTAAACTCAAGTAAAGGAACAAATAAGTGTGATTCCTGTTTCATAAAACACACGCTTCAGCTGTTTTTCCAGTAGTAATAAATTGCCTGAGAATGTTGTTTTAGGAATTTTTTTTATATAGAACAATAAATTATCATTTCTTTCCGTTATTTCTTTCCAATTCTTTAATATGAACAACAAAAATAATCAACGGACATTTTTTATAAATCATTTTTTGAAAGCGTTTATCTCAAAGCTTGTGCAAACACCGGCTTATTATAATACAAAACACTTTCATAAAACAAAACGGAAATTCCGGCATGATGAAGGGTTATAGGAATGAGGTTGAAAAATTGCATGCGGAATTTACGGAACGTATAAAAAGGTGAAAGTGCTCTTGTAAAACATTTAACAATTTATTTATTTTACCTCAGAAAACATTTCTTCATTTTTAAAATTCCATGTTATGAAAAACAATGTTTACCAAAGAAAATCAGCTTTATCTGTTTTCTTCAGCCAACTGGCTAAAAATTTTGTAGCTCTTTTTGAGTCCGGAAACAAAAGAGAATTTCAAAGGTTGAAAGATTTTATTACCTCTTAAAATCATTTAGCTGAATAGATATTCTACATCTTCTTTGGTCAGGCTCTTCACAAAAGTCTGATCATCTGAAATTAATTCTTTTGCAAGGATACGTTTGCGTTCCTGTAATTGTAAAATCTTGTCCTCAATCGTATCCTTGCATATCATCCGGTAGGCAAAAATATTTTTCGTTTGGCCGATACGATGTGTACGATCAATTGCCTGTTGCTCCACTGCAGGATTCCACCATGGATCTACAATATATACATAATCAGCCGCGGTTAAATTAAGCCCGACACCACCGGCTTTCAGCGAAATTAAAAACACCCTGCAGTTTTCATTTGTTTGAAAATTCTGAATGGCTTTTTCCCTGTCGACCGCAGAGGTACTTCCATCAAAATATTCAAATTCAATATTGTTTTCAATTAATTTTTGTTTGATTAGGGAAAGCATCCCCAGGAATTGTGAAAATATCAATGCTTTGTGTTCGCCGATATTCTCCGTTATTTCACGCGTTAATTCTTCCAGCTTAATGGAATCATTTGGAAATTTCTCTTCCTCATTCAGGATTGCGGGACTATCGCAAATTTGCCGCAATTTCATCAGGCCCTGCAAAATAGTAAGCTGTGATTTGCCAACGCCTTGTTCATCTATCGCTCCAAGGATCTTACTGCGATAAGCATTTCGGTAAGAATCATACACATTTCTTTGAGCGCTTTCCATTTCGCAAAAAAGGATGGTTTCTGTTTTTTCAGGGAGGTCTTTTGCAACCTGTTCTTTTGTCCGTCGTAAAATAAAAGGATAAAGTAATTTTTTTAAATGTTCTTTCTGTTCCTGTTCGCCCAATTTGTCAATAGGTGTAGAAAATTCATTCCTGAAAAATTCAACGCTTCCCAATAAGCCGGGATTTAAGAAGTTCATTTGAGCATAGATATCAAACGTGTTATTCTGAAGGGGTGTACCACTCATGCAAATCCGGTTGCGCGCTTTCAAAAGTCCAGCCGCTTTTGTAACTTTTGATGACGGATTTTTGATAGCCTGCGATTCGTCCAAAACGACATAATCAAAAGGGATGCGCATCAGCATCTGTATATCGCTTCTGAGAGTTCCATAAGTGGTAATAATGATATCTTCATCGCCAAAATCTTCTTTTCTTTTTGCACGCGCATTGCCATGATGAATGCGCCAGGTAAGCGATGGCGTGAATTTGCGAATTTCATTTTCCCAGTTATAAATCAAGGTTGTGGGACAAACCACCAATGCTTTCAGGCTTCCTTCTTCTTCAGCAAAGTGCTGCAACATGGACAACGCCTGCACGGTTTTTCCTAAACCCATATCGTCTGCCAAAATTCCGCCCCAGCCAACGGTGTTCAAATAATTCAACCAATGGAAACCGGAAAGCTGATAAGGCCTTAAACGGTTTTCCAATTGTTCCGGAATCGGCACTTCCGGAATACTTTTATAATTACGAAGCCGTTCGTACTTCTCATCCAACTCGAATGAAAGTTCCTGTTCATCACGCTGATCATACAAATCATCTATCACACTCAAATGAAACCTGGAAAGACGAAGCCGGTTATTTTTTCCTTCACCTACTTTAAAGAGCAACGCATATTTTTTAACCCATTCATCCGGAAGGATACCAAGGGTGCCGTCATTCAACTGCACAAAAGATTGTTTATTAGCCAATGCTTTCTGAATCTCTGCGATACCGATATGCTGCTCGCCAAAAGCGAGTTCGACTCTTGCGTCAAACCAATCGACGCCACTGCTCAGATGAATATGGGTAGATGGCTTTGCCGTATTGAACCGAAAATTTTTCAATGCCTCAAAACCATAAACCGGCACTTTCATTTCCTTCATAGCATCCACAAATAAAAAGAACCAGTTATTTTTCAAAACGTCGGCTCCTTTCAAAACAAGGCTTTTATTTTGTGGCTGATTTATAAATTGAGAATGCAGGCTCCCAAGTTTGGAAATAAACTGCTGCTCAGCCTCCTTATTGCGTTTCACCATCAAAATCCTGTCATTATCAGGCACAATAATCGTGTCTTTGTCACTTGCTTTTACACTAAAACCTTTGTAATTAAAGACCGGTTGAAACATTAGATATTCGCCTTTTTCAATCAACATCACGCTGGTATCAGGCTGTCCTTCTTTTGTCTCTTTTATTAATGAAGGAGCAAAAGAAACTACATAATCATTTGAAAGCGGAAGCGCCACATCTTTTAAAAACGAAGGCCATTCATTGTTCGGAATATGAAGGGTATTTTTAAACTTTTCGACCAGCAAAATGTGCTCTGGTCTTTCCCATAAGTAAAATGTTTTATCATGCAGAAATAACAGATCGCTGTTCCATTCGTTCTCTGATAATTTCACTTTTTCCTGGTCAATGCCCAGGCGGCTTTCCATTAATTTTTCATTATCAGCAGGGGAAATAGAAAAATCAATAACCGGTTTTTCAGCAGAAAGATCAATGGTTTGAAGATTTTGAGTGGTGAAATTTTTACCCGGGGATAAATAAAAAACAGGCTTATTTTGATTTTCTTCAAAAATGCGTTTCAATTTAGGATGAACAAATTCTGCCATCAGCATTTTTGTTTCCTGCGGCAATTCTTCATTTTCATCATGAATAATATTTTCCCAAAAACCACTGAATGGAGAATTGCGGTTTAGGTATTTACTAATTTCTGATGGTTGCAGTTTTCTTGCCTGTTGAATCAGTTGTTTGTCTTTATCATTAAAATCATTTGTATTGATAAATTTAGACAAATCCAGTTTTTCTATACGCCCGATAAATTTATTTTCTTCCTGGTCATAGTCGCCCTGAACTACATCAATCGAAACAAATGGAAAAGATTTTTCATTGGCATTAAACACCAAAGTGACCTGTTTACTTTTTCTCGAAATAATTTTCATCTCTTCTTCCATCACCACCGTTTCCACAGCTGTCTCTGCCCGTACGGAAGCAGCAGACACCCTTCTGATGGAAGCATCTATTACTTTTAAAAATGGTTTTCCATCTTTATAAATAAATTCAAATTTGCCTGAAAGATCGTCGTCCAGACTGTATCCATAACCCTGTAACAACTTATTTTTTTCTTTATCCCAATTCCGGATACTGTCAAAATAATACGGTCCCCAATTGTTCAGCAACTGAAGAAATAAGGCGGTTTTGTGTTTGCATAATACATGATCACCTTCATCACAATTGCATGAAGTATCAAAATTTCTTTCTTCATTTTTTTGCAAAATAATGTGGAAAGTTTTATTGTCATTCTCCAGAACCGCTTCCACTTTTTCATTGGCAGCTTCAATGATATTACATTTATTTTTCCTTAAAATTTCTTCTGCAGCGGTATAATTTTCCATACCGGTAAGCATCCGTATCATTTTCAGATCAATAAATTTTATTTTAACAACCGTATGCTTCTGATTATAAACGGGAACTCCTTCAGCGGAATCCAATAAATTTTTATCCACCAAATCCTGCAGTTGCATTAATGCCGCGGCTTCATGACGGCAAATGTCACTGATATTGTAAGGGCAGCTGCAACGGACCGAAAAAGTTTTCGGGTCGTCATATTTTTCAATTTGTACTTTATAAAATGTAGTGTAACTGTCGTCTCTCACCCTGAAAACAACTGAATGCATGAGCTCGTCATGCTCCATAAGTTCCACAAATCGTTGAGAATAAATTTTTTTTCCACGCCGGATCACTTCATCCGTTCCGGAATTATAAATGTATTTGATAAAATAGGGTAGTGCCAAAAAAGTAAAGGTTTTTAATTAAAAACGCTCTTTTTACAAGGATAAATTGCGAAAAAAGCAATTTGCAAAAATAAACAAAATTTAAAAGAGCTGAAAGGCAGTTTGGCTCTAAATTATAATTATTGAAAAAATTATGATAGTTTTTTGTAACGGATTAGATTTAAATCATTCTAACTAATGACAACGATCATATTGGCAATATGAATGGCTTTTCTTTTTGGGAACTATCTTTGCATTCCAATAATAAAAACACGACCGGCAACTTGAAGATTTTTGCGACCATATTTTTAACGTTTAGTATTTTTATTCAAACATTCAGTACGTTTATTATACAGGCAGATTTTTTTCTGAACCAATCTTACATTGCCAAAAACTTATGTGTAAACAGAGATAAACCACAGATGCACTGCGAGGGCAAATGCTACCTTACCAAAAAATTAAATGAGCAGCAAAATCAGGATCAATCCCCGCTTTCAAAAATAGAACGATTTGATGTGCAACCGTTCTTTATTCCACAACTTTTTTCTTTCAAAAACACTGTTGTAATTTCTAAACCACAGTTTTTTATTAAGAATGAAAATACCGTTTCATCTTTTCCCCGTTTTATATTTCATCCACCTTCTGCATAATTATTACGTTATGATTATTGCATGATTTATCCTCGCAGAGGATGAAATATTATTTCAATTTAAATTAATTAATGATGAATAAGCATTTATGCCTTACTGCTTTGCTATTGATGGCAATCAGTATGGTATTTGCCCAAAATAAAATAATGGGAAAAGTGGTAGATGCCGCTACCAATCAGCCGTTACAAGGCGCAACGGTGATGGATTTACAAAATAAAACAAACACAGTTTCTGACAGAAATGGAAATTTTTCTATACCTGAAAATACAGATAGCATCCGCGTTTCTTCTGTAGGGTATTACAGTTTAAACCTGCCAGTAAACAAACAAAAAATGGTGATTTCTCTTTCTCCATCTTTTACAAACCTGAATGAAGTGGTGGTTTCCGGTAACAGGGAAGTTCAAAAAAGAACAGAGGTCCCTGTAGCGATTGATGTGATTTCCAAAACACAAATAAATGACACAAAAGCGACCCGTCTTGATATGTTGGTGAATAAAGTTCCAGGAGTATTTATGGTTGACCTGGGAAATGAACAGCACAGCATGAGTGTGAGGCAGCCATTGGGTTACAACAATTTATTTCTTTACCTCGAAGATGGGATTCCGATAAGAACTGTTGGAGATTTTAATCACAATGCGTTGATAGAAATAAACCAGGCGTCTCTGCAAAGAATCGAAGTGATCAAAGGTCCCGCTTCTTCTTTATATGGAAGTGAAGCAGTTGGTGGTGCGCTCAATTTTATTACCCAATCTCCTTCTCCTTTTCTTTCAGGAAAAGTGCAGGCAGAAGCAGGAACACGTGGTTATAAACGCACCGATTTTAATATCAGCAATACTTACAAGAAACTAGGCATTTATTTTGGCGGATATCTTGCCGATCAAAATCAACCTGAAAGAGAGCATAATAATTTTAATAAAACAGCCTTCACATTCAGAGCGGATTATGCCTTTAATGATAAAACAAAACTGGTAACGGTTGCAGATTATATTAATTACCAAACCGATCAGAAAGGAGGGTTAGACAGCGCTCATTTTTACAATGAGGATTACACCAGTTTTTATCGCTTCACTTATCGTAAAGTAGATGCATTCAGGCTTAGAAGCACTCTTTCAAAAAAATGGAATGAAAATAATAATACCAATTTTACTGTTTTTTACAGGAACACTTCTGTTGGCCAAAATCCTTTTTATTACATTGCAAATGTTTCAGGAAATCCTGCAAAAGCAACGGGGCAAATAAATGATGACGCTTTTAAAAGTTATGGTGCAATTATCCAGCATTCAAAAAAAATAAATTCCCTTCATGCAAAATGGACAACCGGAATTAGTGTGGATTACAGTCCGGCAACCTACCTGGCTCAGTTCATAAATATTCATAAAGATCCGAATGGAGTTTATGATCAATATCAATCGACAGACAGTCTGCTTACTGATTACCGTGTTGGATTACTGAACAGTGCTGCATACACGCAAATAGAATATAATCCGGTTGCAAAATTGCGAATCGTTTTGGCAGCCCGTTATGACCGGCTGGATTACAATTTTGACAATCATTTGCAACCCGGGGCTTATAGTGGTGCTCCCGATGCAATCAATCATTTTGATCACTTCACACCGAAGGTGGGATTCACCTATGATTTTGGAAATAACAGGGGATTTTATGTGAACTACAGTGTCGGTTTTGCTCCGCCAAATATCACCGATTTATACACTGGCGTACAAGTTCCCACATTAAAGCCCTCGTCTTATAATAATTATGAAGTAGGCGGCTGGTTTGCGTTTGCTGAGAATAAAGCGTCTGTCGAAACTTCAATTTATCAGTTGGATGGGAAAAATGAAATAGTAAGTACCCGGCTTGAAAATGGAAGTTATGTGAATGAAAATGCAGGAATCACCAGTCATAAAGGAATTGAATTAAATATCAAATATGCACCGGTAAAAGAAGTGAATTTTCGTGTAGGAGGTACCGTTGCAAAGCATAAATATGTAACCTACATTCAACAGGGAAAAACGTTTTCAGGAAATGAAATGCCGCAAGCGCCGTCATACATTTTAAATGGGGAAGTAAGTTATAAACCGGATTATTTGAAAGGATTTAGAATCAGCCTGGAAAGTGAAAGCCTTGGTTCTTATTTTACAGATCCGCAAAACACCTCAAAATATAAGGGGTTCACCGTTTTCAATGCCAGAACCGGTTATCAATTTAAAAGTTTTGAAACATGGATAAACTGGATCAATGTCACCAATAAAAATTATGCAGTAACGGTTGAGAAAAGTGCGTATGGTACTTCATACCGCCCTGGACAATTATCAACAGTTACCGTAGGAATTGGTTATCATTTTAATGAAAAATAAAATGAATTATAATGCGGTTGCTGAGGACACCGACCGCGGCAGTCAAGTCAGCCGTGGCCGGTGTCTTCACCGGCCACAATCAGAAGAAAAATGTAAAAAGATTTTGTTTATTTTTTTAAAAATACCATAATGAAAAAGATTAGTTTTTTATTACTCATCAGCGGCATATTTATTTTGCAATCCTGTTTCAACAGTGAAAAGAAAATAAATATCACCGCTTCAAATGCAGAGCAGATAGATGCTTCAGAAGGATCGTGTCCTTTTCTTACGAAAGATAATAAAGGCAATTTGGTTTTAAGCTGGATTAGAAAAATCGATTCTTCGACTGCTGTTTATTGTTATGCCATTTCAAAGGATGGAGGAAAAAGTTTTGGAAAAACAATGGTGATTCCTGGCAGCGAAAACATACATCCGCATGGAGAAAATATGCCAAAGATTATTTTTAAACCGTCCGGAGAAATTATAGCAGCATGGGCAAGTGGAAATCCAAATCCAAAAAATCCTTATTCCGATCTGGTTTATTATTCGATGTCTTTGGATAATGGTATGACATGGACAAAAGCAGAAAAATTAGTAAAGGATACTGCAGGTTATGATCAGCGTTACTTTGATCTGGCATTGCTTTCAAATGGTGAAGCAGCAATTTCATGGCTTGACAACAGAAAGAAAACAACGGAAGAAGGATCTGCCTTATATATTGCTGAAACCAACGGCAGTAAAGGATTTCAGAATGAAAAGCGGGTGAGTGAACCTTGTTGCCCTTGTTGCAGAACTGACCTTTATGTCGATAGCAAAAAAAACATTCACATCCTGTATCGTGCGATAATTAATGACAGCATTCGCGATATGGTTCATACAATTTCTACAGATAATGGAAAAACATTTTCTGCTCCTGTAAGAATCAGTGAGGATAATTGGGTGATAAATGGTTGTCCGCATACCGGCCCGGCCATGACAGAAAATAAAGACGGAATTCAGTTTACCTGGTTTACCGGTGGTGGAAATGGCGGAGTTTATTATTGCAATTCCAATGATGAAGGGAAAACCTTTTGTCCAAGGGAAAAGGTGAGTGGTATTGCATCACGCCATTGTCAGATCACCTCAATTGATCATAATAATATAGCGATTGTGTGGAATGAAAATTTTTCAAAAGGCGATATTTCATCATCAAGGATTGGGATTGAATTAAGAGATGCAAATGGGAAAGATCCTGTTAAACAATATATCACCGCCGATAAAGGTACAGCCACATTTCCTGTCATAAAAAGCATTGATAAAAATTCTGCATTAATTGCTTACACCGATACTCAAAAGGACAAGGATTATGTGAAGTATAAGGTGGTGAGTTTTTGAAAAAATTAATTTTAATGCAGTTGTTGCTGCTATTTTTTCATAAAATAAAAAAGGAATTGCAGTAAACAAAGAAATATCGTGAATTTCAATTTTGATTTTTAGTTCAGATTTTTTTTACAACGCAGTATAAAAATTATCTTTCTAAAAAGTTACCGGGCATCTTATTTTATCCAATGAACTGTTTTTAATATTGAGAAAATTTCTGCCTTTTTGAATGTTTTTAGTATTGATCTATATCTTTATTACTTTCCCACTACCAACTACTTTGCGGGTAATATTACTTGCAGTGCCTTTGTAAAACACATTTCCGCTGCCACTAATTATTGCATCAATGCTTTTATTTGCATTCACTCTTGCATTGCCACTGCCGCTTATTTTTGCGTCCACATTGTCTGAGGAAACTCCGCTGCAATCGATATTTCCGCTGCCACTAATAGAGATGGTAATATTATCCGCAGTTCCTTTTTTTAAATCCATATTACCACTTCCTGAAAGCGCTAAGTCGAGATCTTTAAAACTGCCTGAATTCAATTTAATATTCCCTGAACCCGAAACCATCATATTTGTTTTGCTATCCGAAGTAAAATTTCCATTTCCCTCGATATTGCCACTGCCACTAAGCTGGAGCCCATTTACTTTTGTCATCGAAACAGATACGGTTATTTTTGAAGCGGATTTCAGATTTACATTTTTCTTTGACTTAATGGTCAGTTTGCCACCTTCTACTGTTGTTTCAATGTACGGAAGCAGGTTCTCATCAGCTTGTACTTCAATGCTATTTGAATTTCCGTAAGAAATCTGTACCTCCATTGCACCATGAGAAGATAAAGATGTAAAACCCGTAACCTGGCGTGTTTCTTTTTTTATGTTTCCATTACCGGTAATATTTTGCCAGGGTTGTGCAAATGCGCTGATGCTTATCAGCATAAAAAGCGAAATCATTAATTTTTGCATAATCGTTTGTTTTAAATTTTTGGAAGGATAGTTGTGCAACGAAACGAAAGGATAAAAAGTTACAGTAACCAAAATAATTTTTTAAATAAAAAAACATGCAAACACAAAAATCTGAAAATGATCTTCTTATTTCTAATCTTACCGATCTTCTAACTAAAGCAAATGCTCATGCAACTCTAGACGATGCTTTAAAAAATATTCCTTTTGAATTGCTTTCAAAAACTCCTGAAGGGCTGCCGTACAATATCTGGCAACTTGCTGAACATATCCGTATTTCTCAATGGGATATTTTGGAATTTTCAAGAAACCCGGATTACAAATCTCCTGAGTGGCCAGTTGGATACTGGCCTACAAAAAAAACGCCTTCATCAGAAGAAGCATGGAAAAAATGTATCGATGAAATAAAAAAAGATCGAAATTCTTTTGTTGAATTAATAAAAAATGCCGGTGAAAATTTATACACACGTATCCCGAGCGGTGATGGACAAACGCTTTTGCGCGAAGCGCTGGTTTTAGCAGATCATAACAGCTATCATACTGCAGAGATTATTGTTTTGAGAAGGCTTTTGCGTAATTGGAAGAAATAGATGTATAAAAATAAAAACTTGCTATAGTTGGCAGTATGCACCGAACTTTTAAGTCAGGTATTTGCAGTAGTTAAATCCGGAGTATTATACAAGTTCGCTGTCTGCTTTAATCGTTCTTTATGTTGAATTCTCCTTTGAGCTCGACTTAGTCCATTTCGACAGCTGGTCAGTGGTTCATTTACATTCACCGATAAATACAAAAAGCTGATATTTATTCGTCTGCTGGAATCCGCATATGTGAGACTGATAGCGATTCTTAGCTCATTGTTTTTCCTTCAGCCGGCATATTGCCAAACCTTTGTTTATTTGCCATTTTTCTTCCTTTTGGCAACTTCTGAAAAAATATAAAAGCTGTTCATGTGTGTCAATTGTATCTTTCCCTTCTGCTAATACTTTAGCTTTTTCGGAATTTACAATGGTATCAAAATGAATTTGGCTTACTTGTAACCATTGGCTTGAACCTAAAGGAAAAATTTCTCGTAGGTCATTTTCTGTCCTGTCTTTCCAAGCTTTTGGATTCAATCCGAAAGCATCAATATCACCAAGTCGCTGTTAACCTTCTCCTCCATCGGTCATATTTCCAAGAGGTTTGTATTCGGCAATATAATTTCGTTCAAAATTTTTACATTCTCTTCGTGTTCCTTCATAAACTATACTCTGCTTTACTTCGCTGTGATACTTCTGAATAAATTTTGATTTGAATAAATGAGCTTCATCACTAAAAGCGCCCCTAATATGCTGCTCGAATCTTTCTTTTGGCACTGCTGCAATTCCCACGTAAAAAACAAATAATGCACACTCTAAAGTATAGACATAGCAATACTCCTCTTCAGCTGCACTTCCGCCTTCACTTATTTGCAATATCTCTAATTCTCTTTCATAAAAGGACATTTCGGTTGCGTTTTTTTTATATTCCAAAGAAATAACCTCGTCACTGTTATTCACTAATTCTTTTCCTTTTATTAATAGTGAAAGTATTTCATCTTGTGTTTTTTGAATTTCATCTGCTTTTCCTTTTAGTAAATTGTTATTTTTAATGTAAAAGTCCCATGGAAGTTTATAACCTGTATTAAAAAAGAAATCTTGTTTTAGGTAATAAATTTCGTTCCATAGGTTATGAATTTTTAAATTCCATTTTTGATAATCCTTTAAAAAAGACTTTACCAAATTTTTATCAATACAATAATCCACATAATGACACCACATTTCTGTCTGGTCGGGGTGGTCGCGTAAAGGAGACAATACTTTTTTCGTAAGTTTTACTTTAAATGAAATACACTTCTTATAAACTTCAATGGCTTTGTCGTGAATGAACTCTGGTGGAGAATGCCTCCCATATTCAACTAACATTTCATTAGTTTTATAATTCTCCATTAAATCCGAAATTCTCTTAAACTCGGGAAAATGTAAACACCATGAGCCTTTTAATTCATCGAATATTCTTTGACTTTCAGTTCTTGTTAAATTCTTAATTACTGATTTTTCTTGTATCTCATAAATGGTATCAAAAAAAGAAGGTAGTTCACCTGTTGGATCTTTAAGTTTAGAAATCACATCATGGTCTGTTTGATTGGTGGGTTTTTGAAACCAAGCAATAGTTTCATTAAAAATGTCATTAACTATTTTTATATTAGGATGAGGCTCCGAATTACTTTGCATAAGGTCGTGAACATACTTAAATCGTTGCCTATGTGGAAGCTTTGATAATTCGTACAGTTTCATTTATTCAGTTCATTTCTTGTATTAGTTTCAAGTTAGCGTGTTTCAATAAGCATGAGGCACAACGGTCACGCATTGGATGGCAGGGAATTCAATGAACTTTTTGCCCGAACCGTCAGCCGATAAAAGAAATAAAAGTACAGAAAAAGTACAAAAGCTCATGAGAGAATTTTCAGCCCAGACTACTCCCAAATAGCGAACAAAAAGCTGATAAAATGCCCTTCAGCCCTATTGCCAATGCGACGTTGCCTGCTGGCTTGTCGTCAAGAATTAAACGATACTAAATTAATCTTTTGAGCCAAAGGAAAAGATGGTAAAAGCTAAACGCAATTATTGAAGCAAAAAATAAGTTTACTATCATTAAGACTATAGCTAAAGATATTGAAGTAGAAAATTTATAAATTGGATAAGACATTATTACAAACACAAAAAAGCCCCCATATTCGGTCCATTTTTTCTTAATTGCTTTTCGTTCATTGTCGTCTTGGTATGTAATTAACCTTAAATCAGGTTCTAAAATACTTATGTTTAAGTAAGGATTATTGTCATAATCTTCAACTAAAAAGTGAAAAATCGCTTTAGTCTTTCCCTTGATTAGAGGAATGTCAAAATCCTGTGTCTCGTAACATAGTTTATTTCGGCTTGCAATGCATTATCTATTCCCTGTTGATTTTCTAATGCTGCTAAATGACGCTTTCTTACTTCTTCAAACTTGTCATTAAAATTCTTCTGAAGTGATAAGTCTTTTGTTATATCATCATAAAGAAGTTGACCTTGGTGTCGATAAATTGTGCAGCCAATTGGGACTGAAAATTCAAAATTTAATTTTGGAAAGTCTTTGTTACTTGTGTTTGCTATTTCTGCTGAAAGAATATGAAGATTGTTAGAAGGTTTATTGTTATATAGAATTTGAATATTTCCCCAGTCCTGGCTTTGAACTGAAAAACCTAATCTTTGTCCCCAGGTCTTTTTTGTAAATACAGCTTTTCTATTTTGATATTTGTCTTTAATCAAAAAGGAAATCCCGCCAACAAGAAATGCACCTGAATATTTCAGTATGTCCAAAATGAGTTGTGCGTTATTTGAATTCGTGTCTGGCATTATTTATTTGTCATTTTTGGAAGATGTCGTGCTAAGCTTGCAGGCAACGAACAGGGCTTTGTGCAGGCAGGGCATTGTTGATTGTCCAGCCCGGAACTGAAGCCCAATAAAGAAATAAAAGTACAAGATAACAACTAAAAGCCCAACAGAATTCCGTCCAGCCCGAACCAAAGTACAGCGATGCAAACAGCCGAAGTTTGAACGTCAAGCCCTGCTTGCACAAAACCCCATGTTGGCTGCATACCCTTTCCCGTCAAGTCTTGTCTACTGGTGATAAAAACCACCTTCTCCAAGTGCAGACCAATAAGCAAATTTTATAAACTTATTTATTCTGTTTTCGTCTGGTATGATTAACAGTCTGCTTGGCATTATTCTGTCAGGTTTAAGAACGTTACTGCACAAATGAGCTATCATATTTTCAAATATTGTTACTAAATTTTCTTTTACTGCAGGCAAAAAGGACGATAAGGGTGTTCTTTCCAATTTGCTTGCGAGATATTCAATTTCAACTGTCGGTGTCAGTATGTCCAAATTCTGTTGTAGTTCAAAGTCTTTAATTTGAGTTTCAGTTCTTCTATGGTCTAAGCAATTACGAATATTTCTTGTCAATTCAATGAAAGGTACAATGCCTTTTAAAAATTCAATAAAAGGTACTTTGTCACTATGCTTTTGTTCAATGAACTCTAAAAATTTTCCATAGTAAGACAGTTTGCTAAAGTCAGGGAAAAACAATCTGATAATTTCAATTTGTGCCTGTGATACGTGGTCAACTTTTTGGAAAATAGTTTTACATCGTGTTTTAATGTCGGTAACAGATGGAACAGCGTGGTCAAGTTTTTTACCTTTTCTTTCCTCGTATTCATCACTTGCTTTTTTTTCTGCTGCCAAGTAATCTGTAATTTCTCCGTCTAATGCTGCTAATTCTTGAATGACTTCTAATGCAAGCGACAACGCATTGTTTATGTCTATTGTTATTGTAAAATATTCAGGTTTAAATAAACGTCTTGCTGTCAAAAAAGTCCTTGAAAACATTTCGGATGTTGTCCCTAATGGAAGGATAAGTTTTTGTGTACTTGGTGGCAGATTTGGGTTTTCACGATTTGGGTCAATGTCGTCAGCAAACCTTAATTCATAAATTGATTTTTCTTTGATGACTAACATTCTCCCTCCGAGATTATACATCTCCAAAATTGCACCATCGTCTTCTGTACCAATGTCCACACTTCCACCTCTGTCTCGTTTTAAATCTACTGGTCTTTTGTCGCTCATAATTTAAGGAATGTAATGTTGCAATAGGGTTGCAGCCAACCCATTCATTTATGTCACCTCCCAAAAAAATCCCTCTTTAAAACCAAATGTTTACCATTATACTTTTTGTATTGTTGTTAGTACAATCCGATTTTATCATTTAGGAATCAGCAGTTATTTTTTCATTCATCATCTCATAAAATAAAAGGCAATTCAAATATATTAATTCTTTTATTAAAACATCAAAAGAATACATTTTATGTTTTACAGTTTTATTTTACAAGCAAAGACTTCAAAATACTAACTGCCTTTTCACCGATAAGAAATTATTTCATCTTTTTTTTCTTCTCATTTCCAAACCGCCAGTCGTAATCTTAGCATACAACTCAAACAAAAACTTAATCCGCTTGGAGGCACTACCTGCCCGACGAAGTCCTATTTGTTGGCAGTAGTTTTCAGTCTCCCCTTTAGAAAGCAAAAGCTTATTTAATCTTCGAGGCTTTGATTTCTGCGTCGTATCTGCGGAACGCTACAAATGTTATTTTTCCTTTGTGGTCGGCAACAAATACAACCACACCGACACCACCTTCGTTGAAAAAGCCTGTGTCAGGCTGGCTGAAAAAGGTATTCACTGACAACGGTAAGAGTTCAGCTTTAGCAGAATTCGCATTTTCCTGAATAAGCAGTTTATTGTTTTCTTTGGAAATTGTATAAACCAATCCGCTCATAACCTGATAACGTCCCACATACCTGTCGTAAATTTTTGGGTTGATGGTTATGGCTTTTCTTACAACAGGGTAAAATGTTTCCTGTGAGGCTAAAAGTAGCCATCGCCCATTTTTGAGAATATAGGTATCCGTTTTTTGCAAATCACGCACATCATTATCCTGATTTCCCCACCATTCGTGTTCTTTGATTTTGTAAGACATGATAGCAACATTACTTTCTTTAATTACGTGCACGTCTTCAAAATGAAACTCGTCTTTGTATCCCTGCATTGGTGGTCCAAATCCGTTCATGACGTCTGCCTTGGTAATGACTTTTCCTGTTGGCGTGGCAATAATGTATTCGTTTGCAACATAAGGCGACCAAATACTGGTGTCACCTAAATCAAATGCTTCAATTCTTTTGTACGCAAGTTGCATGAGTTCTTTTACAAAAACCGAATCAACTTCCTGTTGTGATTGTGCTTTTTCGGTAAAAAAAAACAAGAATACCCATGTTGTAAGAAACATTCTTTTCATGTAATTAATTTTTATGTAGAAGTCGAAAATAACATTACCGTTACCAAATATATAATTAAAAGTTCATTCTTTATTCTATCGGTCAATAGAGTTTTTTGGTGGCAATCCTGCACGTGCGGGACAAATGCTCATAGTTTTTCCTTCAGTCCCACCTGCTGCAAACCGATGCAAGCTGCTGTGGCGTTCATTGACGGTTGCCCGAATTCATGATAGAGTCAACTATCGCTCGTTCTCTTGCCCGCCAATTTTTTCCATTTACTTTCTCCAAAAAATCTTCCATTACAGAATTGTAAATATCAATCCCGTGTGTCACAGTACAACCATGATAAACTGATTTGTAGCCGAATTGATTTTCAACTCGTTTTTCAGCGTCTTGCTTTTTATTCCAGTTAATATTCGATTCTGGTAGGATAAATCCGGTTTCAAGTATCTGTACTTTGCCATCTTTTATGTCTCTTCTCGCAGTGAAATAGTTATATTCTCCATCGAGACCATAGTAGCTGGTTGCAGTCTTTAAAATGCTTGCGTATGAAAAGAGAATGAACGCTATCGGAATAGTTATCAAAATTCTACTCTTATAACTTCGTTTTGGAAATAAAAATAAACTAAACAAAAGGCCTACCGCAGCAGTTATCCCAATAGTTAGCAAAATTCTTTCAATCCCGATATTGTTCAAGGAAATATTTTTGTCTTGCCCAAAAGATGTTATGTCAAGATAGAAAGCAAGGATGTAGGATATAATTGCAGTCATTGTTAATATGGTCTGGAAACGTTTTGTCATTCGAGTAGTTGTAGTGCTATAGCAGCAGTTTACGGTTTAAGGATTGTGGGCTGATATTCAATGTACTGTTCGTGCTTCTTTTATTCTATGTGATTTTCTTTTTTTAAAATTTCTATTATTTTGGGAATTCCGGCTTTAAAGCTGGTTAATTTATTATTGTAATTGATTAATACCCCCGATGTAAAAAATAACTGGTTGCTATATTCTATTAACAAATTTTCATTATTGTTCGCTAATTTAACAGGCGCTTTCATCATAAAACTATCTGCATTCTTTCGTGTAACTCCTTTGATATATTTTAAGTAAAATATTTTGTTATTAAGCTTTATAATTTCGTTGAGTGCAATGTTTTTAAAAAATTCACCTTGCAATTCAATATCGTCTGCGTCTTCAATGTACTTTGTAATTTCATCGGCAGATATTTTGTTCGATATTAGTCTCATCCCTCCTGAATTTTTTAATTGAGAAACTGTTCTTTTCGTAAATGCAACATTAGCGTCATTCATTGTATACTTCAACATCAAAACATACATTCTTTTAATCGTGCTGTCGCTGTAAGGTGGGTTATCAAATAATACCGATAAACTGTCCAGACTTAATTGCTGTTTTTTAGTGAATTCAAAGGCTTGATTAATTTTTGTGGAGTCTGATATGATATCTTCAATCATAGATCGTACATACTGGTTCCCTTTTTCTTTTTCGAGCCGGTGCTCTAATAAGTTCTGTGCTAAAAAACCGCAGAAGACGGCAAAAAAAAGCATCAGGAATTCCCAAACATAGGACTTCCAGCTTTTCTTTTTTTCCTCGTGTGCATGATGATGTACTTCCATATTTTCAATTTATAGATTGGGAATATTTTTTTTACAATAAATTTTCGAATGGGTATTTGCCGGAAGTTTCTAAAGGTATGTTATCTGCATTGGCTGAATTTATTTATATTAATAATAATCAGTCAAATGAATAAGACTTGGTCGGCACAATTGATTATTATAACGAAGACGGCAAAGGCTTATTGGAAGTAGTAAGATTTAGATTGAGGATTGGGATATGTTATTATTCGAAGGACGCTTTTATTAATTAAGGCTAAGTAACGCCCTTGCAGCCAGAGCGGGTTATTAAAAATTGAATTTCTGGTATGATTAACATGTCGCGAGTTGCAAACTCAGTACAGCAACCACTTTCCGGTTTTAGGAGTGGATAGCCGAGGTTGCTATTCTTTTAAAAAATCAAATACAAATCCCCGTTATTTATTTGTTTACTGTAAATTGTGTGCATTTCTATGGCATATAAATTCCCGGAAATCAGAACGGTAAATGTGATCAGATATGTTACGCCTTTGCGCGAAGGTGGTTCTCTGCCTGCTATTGCAGAAGCGGATGATGGCTTCTTTTATGTAATCAAATTTCGCGGAGCGGGACAAGGGAAAAAAGCCCTGATTGCAGAATTGATTGGTGCAGAAATTGCAAGGGCGATCGGATTAAAAGTTCCGGAAATTGTATTTGCAAATCTGGACGAAGCTTTTGGCCGGACAGAACCAGATGAAGAAATCCAGGATCTTCTTAAAGCCAGTGTTGGTTTAAATTTAGGCCTGCATTATCTATCCGGTTCCATCACCTTCGATCCAGCAGTAACTACTATTGATCCAGTGCTCGCTTCAAAAATTGTATGGCTTGATTGCCTTCTTACTAATGTGGACCGCACTTCGCGCAATACGAATATGCTGATCTGGTACAAAGAATTGTGGCTGATAGATTTTGGTGCATCGCTTTATTTTCACCATTCATGGCACAACTGGAAAGAGCAGGCTGTAAAACCTTTTTTATTGGTTAAAGATCACGTGCTGTTGCCGCAGGCTTCTGAACTGGATAAAGTAAATGATGAATTGAAAAAGATACTTTCCAAAGAATTGATCCGTGATATTGTGAATTTAATTCCTGATGAATGGCTGGAAGGAGAGGAGGAGTTTGCATCTGTAAAAGAACATCGCGAAGCATACATTGAATTTTTAGAAACAAGAATCGCACATTCCGAAATTTTTGTAAAAGAAGCGAAACATGCAAGAGAAGCAATTATTTGAATATGCCGTTATCCGGATTGTTCCACGTGTGGAACGTGAGGAATTTCTGAATGTGGGGGCTGTCTTGTATTGCCGTGATCAAAATTTTTTGCAGGCGCGCTATCATTTGAATGAAAAAAGAATCCGGCTTTTTTGTGATCAGCTTGACATAGAAGAAGTAGAAGAATATCTGAAAACATTTGGGCGCATTTGTAGCGGAGAAACGAATGCAGGCCCGATTGCGAAGCTGCCGATAGCAGAGCGTTTCCGCTGGCTTACGGCAACCAGAAGTACCGTTGTACAAACTTCAAAAGTGCATCCGGGATTTACCGAAAATGCAGGAGAAACATTAGATAAGCTTTTCCGGCAATTGGTTTTGTAAGAAAAGGAATAAACTGAGTAAAAATACCGCAAATAGAAAGTTGTCAAAAAATACAAGACGCAGTTTGATTCATTTTCTGGCCTATATCCCTCAATGCCATAGAAAGTGTCTTTAATTCTTTATCCGTAAAGTGAGCAGTTTTCCCGTTGACAGTATTTTCATTGAGACGTTGATAAAACCATTGAGGTGTTTTTTTAAAATAAGTTTTTGCAAAATAGGAAACAGAAACAGCTGGAAGTACTTCTTTTAATTTTTCCTTTAAAATCAGTTGAGAAATTTCTTTTGAAGTATTTTTTGCAGCCGCTATCATTGCTTTTGAAAATGCAAGATTATCACTATTCGCTAAATTTTCGATTTCACGATCTATCTCTGCCATTTCTCTTGCATTGGCTGTTCTAAACTTTTCTTTTAGCCCTTTAATTTTTTTATCCATTGTTTTTATAATTCTTTTAATTTTTCAATAATTTGTTGAATCTCATAATCAAATTCTGCTTGCATTTTTAATGTTACTTTTTTGTAGCAGCGCAGGTAAAAAAGCAAATCCCTTTCTAATTCCATTTTTTACAGAAAGTTTTTTCTTCATAAGCCTTGTTAGTTTTTAATGCTTCAAAGATGATAACAAATTTGTTATTGAAAAAGTTTTTGTATGTTTTCGGAAAAGGAGAATTCCGGTTATTTGTTTATTTACTCTTATCGATAAGCTCATTGTATCAATCTCCCTACTTTATTTAATGCTTCTGATAATTCTTGCGGTTTTTTTGTTCCAATAAGTAATCTTTTATTATTGGTAAATTGAAGCTGTAAACCTTCATTTCCGGAAATGTTATATGCTTTTCCGGACAATCCTATTCGTAATCCCCATCCACCAAATTCTCTAATCGCACTATATTTTCTGACATAACATTTTGAAAGTTGAGACCAGGCATAATATCTAAACTTTAAATGAAGAGGGAAAAATCTCACGTAAACTCCATCTCTTTTTATTTGCAAATCAAGTTTTACGATAAACAATAGAATCGCGATGAATAAAGTAATGCCTGCACTTATTAAAAGTTCAGAATTGCTCGCCGGCTTGTCTCCAAAAGGATGACCAATTATAACTTGTTCATACACTTCATAAAATGTAAATACATTAACAGCAATTAATAATATCCAAAGCCACCATTGTTTGAATTTCTGACTTTCGGAAAATAAAATATTATGGTCCATTTATAATTCTTTAAAGCATTAATCGCAGAGACAGCAAAAGAACAAATATCGCGTTTTCCCATTTTAATAAAATCACTCATTCTTCGCCAATTGATTTATCAAACAAGCTACCAGCGATGTCCATCCTGTCTGATGACTTGCTCCAAGACCGTTTCCATCATCTCCATGAAAATATTCATAAAACAAAACCAGATCCTGGTTTTCCGGCCGTTGATAAAACCAATTGTATTTTCCATTCAGTCTTCTTTTGCTTTCACCATCCTTTTCAAACAGACTGATTACTCTTCGCGCCAGTTCATCAGCTACCTCTGTCAGATTCATTTGATTGCCTGAACCAACCGGGCACTCAACCAATAATTCATCGCCATAAAATTCTCCATACTTTCTGATAGATTGAATGATGAGATAGTTGATTGGAATCCATACCGGCCCACGCCAATTTGAGTTTCCGCCAAAAAGATCAGAGACAGAATCGCCCGGATCGTACTCAATGGAATATTCTACATTTTCCAGCGTGATTGTATAATGGTTCTTTTCATGAAATTTTGATAAGGCCCGAATTCCTCCTGCAGAAAGAAATTCTTCTTCATTCAAGAGATGTTGCAAAATGTCTTTCAATCGTTGCTGCTGTACCAGCGAAAGAAGTATGCTATTACCTTCCGCCCGTTCTTCATTCGGCCAGAAGCGATTGTTTTTACGCCGGTATTTTTCAATCCAATTACTTCTTTTTTTAAAGTCAGGCAACAGATCGCGCACTTTTTTTTGAATGGTCGAAACTGCAAATAAAGTAGTAAGCCCGACAATAGATTGAATGCGCAAGTGAATCGGGCTCGCATCAGTAACTCCAAAAACATCATAAAAGAATTTGTCCTCATCATTCCATAAACCATATTGATTTAAAGCTTCTGCAATTAATACAAAATGCTCAAAAAATTTCGTTGCAGTATCTTCGAAGGCATCATCCACCATCGCAATTTCCAGGGCAATATCCATCATATTCAACGCATACATTCCCATCCAGCTCGTACCGTCAGCCTGCTCCAGTCGCCGGTTTCCCGGCAATTCAATGCTCCGGTTAAACACACCGATATTATCCAGGCCAAGAAAACCTCCATGAAAAATATTATTTCCACTGGCATCTTTCCGGTTTATCCACCAGGTAAAATTGATAATGAGTTTATGAAATATTTTTTTCAAAAATGAAATGTCTCCTTTGCCGCTTTGGGATTTTTCAATGCGATAAACCTGCAACGCTGCCCAGGCCTGAACGGGAGGATTTACATCACTAAAATGCCATTCATAGGCAGGCAATTGACCATCAGGTTTCATGTACCATTCGCGCATGATCAGCAGCAACTGGTGCTTTGCAAAACAAGGATCCATTATTGCCATCGGAATGCAATGAAAAGCCAGATCCCATGCGGCATACCACGGATATTCCCATTTATCGGGCATGGAAATAATATTCTGATTTTTCAGGTGTTTCCAGTCATGGTTGCGGCCAAAAAGTTTACCGTCATTTACAGGAGTAATTCCATCGCTTGTAGTCAGCCATTTTTCCACATCATAATGATAATACTGTTTGTTCCATAGCAATCCGGATAAGGCCTGCCGTGCAATTTTTTTTCTGTCTTCAGAAATGTTTTCAGGAAGTATTGCATTATAAAAATCATCGGCTTCTGTCTTTCTGAATGAAAAAACATTTTCAAATCCCGGTTCAAAAGCATCATCCATTTCTTTATCCGACAAACGCAGATAGATTGTTTTTGATTCACCCGCCTCAATATCGTAATCATAAACCGGCGCAAACTTTGTCCCATAATTTCTTTTGCGAAGCGGGCCAATATTTTTTTTATTGATGATGGCATTATGAAAAGCATCTTTTACAAAAGGAGTAGCAGTTGAATTACCGGTTACTTTTTTTGTATTGGTTACATTGTCTGTAAACAAACTGATTCTTGGAGGTTGAAAATATAAAAAATACGTTCCTAATCTTTGGTGGGTGGCCTTCACCGTTGTTTTGTTGATAGAGGTAATTACCGGTTTTTCTGATAGTTTTTCATTACTGGAACGGTTGTAAAACCACAACGTTGGGAGCACGGTAATTCCGGCGCTTTCTGAATACCGGTTGTGAATATTTATTTTAATAAAAATATCATGAGAGTCTTGCTTGGCGTAGGTTATACCAACATCGAAATATTCATTGTTGTCAAAAATACCGGTGTCGAGGATCTCATATTCCGGTTCTCTTTTCGACCGTAATTTGTTTTCCGTTTTAATCTTTTCATACGGGAATTCCTGCTGGGGATATTTGTATAAATATTCCATGTAGTAATGTGTAGGAAGATTGTCCAGGTAATAATACAATTCCTTCACATCCTCTCCATGATTTCCCTGTTTATTTGCAAGGCCAAAAAGACGTTCTTTTAAAATCGGGTCTTTACGATTCCACAAAGCGATGGCAAAACAAAGGTTTTGAAAATAATCGGAAATGCCTGCGATGCCATCTTCGCCCCACAAATAAGAGCGGTAGTGCGCCTGATCAAAAGGGAAATAATTCCAGGGCTCGCCATTATAACTGTAGTCTTCGCGCACAGTTCCCCATTGCCTTTCACTTACATAAGGCCCCCATTGCTCAAGGGGTATTTTTTGATGCAAATTTTCCTGAAGCCTTTGTTGTTCTGATGTCATTCTGATTTTTTTGCTGTTTATTTACTGCGCATTTTTATACATATTTCATTCCATTCTTTTATAAAGGAATCCACGTCTCTACAATTCACTTTATTTTTTCCTCCTAAATCATTTTTCTTAGAATTTCTTTTGCTCAAAAACTGATTTTTCCGCACTTGTCCACAACTGATTAAAACACAGAAAAAATACTACTTTTTTCACATTCAGTTACAAGGCCAAAATAGATATTTTCAAAAAAAAATTAAATAATGAAAAAAACGTTCTTAAATCTGATTGCGTTATTTGCTGCTGGTATGATTTTTAATTCATGTGGTACCATTATGGGCAAAATGAGTAAAGTAAACCTGGTCGGCGCTCCGTCAAATCTTCAGGCAAAAGCGGATGGTGAAGACCTGGAAATCAAAAACGATGTGGCACTCTCAAGGCTAAGGGAAGGCATAAATAGTAGTACTTATGTGGACTACTATACACCAACAGTAAAACTGAATAAGCATAAACCGGTTGTGCTGGAGTTAAGTTCAGGAAGTAGCGAACGTTCGGTAGAATTGAAGCCAAAATTTAGCGGAACCTATTTGTTAGGTAATATATTTATTACAGGCGTAGTGGTGGGAACCGCAGTGGATGTGGCTACCGGAAATCAGAAAAAGCACGTTCGTTTTGTAGACGTACCGGCAGTGCTTGCGGGCAAACCTCAAAGCGAATGGAGAAGTAAACATCAGTTAAAAAGGGCCATTAAAAAAGGTTAAACCGGTACGATTCTCTTTAAACTAAAAGCACAGGAACCAATCAGGAACCTGTGCTTTTCATTTATCTGCAGACCACTGCGTCCTATTTCCCAAATTTCTTCCTCAACAAATTCAGCGCATCATCTATACTCGCACTTTCTTTTTCCCTTTTATTAGAATGATTCTGCGGAAAACTGCCTTGATGATTTTTTATTGCCGGACGCTGATTTTTCACAGGCGCGTCCTGCGTTTGTTTAATAGATAAGGCAATTCTTTTTCTGAGCATATCTACTTCCAACACTTTCACCATTACTTTATCATTCAGCCTTAACACTTCTCCCGGATCACTGATGTATTTATGTGCAATTTCAGAAACATGAACAAGGCCGTCCTGCTTCACGCCGATATCTATAAAGGCGCCAAAGCGGGTGAGATTCGTTACCTGTCCGGGAACTACCATTCCAACTTTTACATCTTCAATAGAAAAAATATTGGCAAACTCAAACGCCTGCGCCTGGTTGCGTGGATCAAGCCCGGGTTTCTTTAACTCTTTTAAAATATCCTGCAAGGTATGAAGGCCAATATTTTCGGTAACATAAGGCTGAGAAGGGATTTTATTAACCATACTTTCGTTGCCGATTATTTCTTTTAGACTAACCCCTGCATCGTTTGCTATTTGTTCGACAAGCTTATAAGATTCAGGATGGACACCGCTTTCATCCAAAGGATTATCGCCATTTTTTATTCTTAAAAAACCTGCACACTGTTCAAAGGCTTTTTCTCCAAGGCGTGGCACTTCTTTTAATTGTTTGCGATTGGTAAACCGTCCTTTTTCTTTTCTGTAATTCACAATATTTTCAGCGATGGAAGGGCCGATGCCACTTACATAACTCAATAAATATTTTCCGGCGGTATTCAGATTTACACCAACAGCATTCACGCAACTTACTACGGTTTGATCCAGTTTTTCTTTCAATCTCACTTGATTTACATCATGCTGATATTGCCCCACACCAATACTTTTTGGATCGATTTTTACCAACTCTGCCAACGGGTCCATCAGCCTGCGGCCAATACTTACAGCACCACGAACGGTGATATCCTGATCAGGAAATTCTTCTCTTGCAATTTCCGAGGCAGAATAAATGGAAGCGCCATCTTCGTTCACCAAAAACACCGGCAAACCTGTGTTTAATCCTTTGATAAATTGCTCTGTTTCTCGTCCGGCTGTGCCATCACCGATTGCAAAAGCTTCGATGTTGTATTTAGAAATATGCTCTCTTATTTTATACTGAGCTTCATTTATTTTAAAGTTCTTTTCATGTACAAAAATTAAATCTGTTTTTTGCAATTCACCTTTTTCATCCAACACAACTACTTTGCATCCCGTGCGGTACCCGGGATCAATTGCTAAAATCCTTTTGCTTCCCAAAGGTGATGAAAGAAGCAACTGGCGCAGGTTTTCGGCGAAAACAGTGATGGCTTCTTCGTCACCTTTTGTTTTTAAAGCCATTCTGAATTCGCTTTCCAAACTCGGTTGCAACAAACGGCGATAAGAATCTTTGATTGCTTTTTTCACTTGCTCTGCCGCCTCACTATTCGTTTTTATAAATTGGTCTTCTATTTTTAATAAAGCCGTTTCTTCATCCGGCGAGATAGTCATTTTTAGAAACCCTTCCATAAAGCCACGCATGATTGCTAAAATCCGGTGTGAAGGAATTTTAGAAACCGGTTCAGAAAAATCAAAATAATCTTTGTATTTATTTCCTGCTTCTTCTTTATCCGCTAAAATTTTGCTTTGAATGGAAGCCGTTTCTTCAAATAGTTTTCTCATTTTAGCACGCACTTCTGCATCTTCATTTACCATCTCTGCAATAATATCTCTCGCACCCTGCAAAGCCATATCTGCATCGGTTATTTTTTCATTGATAAATGCTTCCGCTTCTTTTTGCGGAACCATATTTTCCTGTTTTAATAATAACAAAGCCAATGGTTCCAAACCGTTATCACGCGCAGTTTGCGCTTTGGTTTTTCGTTTTGGCTTATAAGGCAAATAAATATCTTCCAGTTCATTTAATGTGGTTGCAGAATTTATTTTTTCCTGTAGCAAATCAGTCATTTTTGCCTGATCTGTAATCGTCTTTTCTATGAATGTTTTTCGTTCCGAAAATTCCTGTTGAAACTTTGCCTCTTCCTGTATTTTTTGAATCTGCACTTCAT
Organism: uncultured Chitinophagaceae bacterium; assembly: GCA_963706825.1. Classification (GTDB taxonomy): domain Bacteria; phylum Bacteroidota; class Bacteroidia; order Chitinophagales; family Chitinophagaceae; genus Ginsengibacter. The sequence goes on from CAVPNT010000001.1 coordinate 321,632, forward strand.
CAAGGGCACCGGTTTTATCTTTACGGTAACGGGCAATAAAAGGAATGGTAGCGCCTTCGGCTAATAATTCTAAAACGGCAATAACTTGTTTTTCGGGAATAGCTAATTTTTCCGAAACGGAATGAGAATAGGTGAGCATATAAAAATAAAGTTCTGTGTTTTTTTGAGGCGGCGAAGGTAAAAAAATAATAATGACTGAAAAATGTTTTCAAAATTGTGAACAAATATGAACAACCAAATTTTTTAGAATAAGAAATGAAATTTTAATTGTTGATTTCTATTCGCTATCTTAAAACCGATAAAAGCGGATTTTGCAAAGGAAGAGATTGAAAAACAAGTGGATCTTTACCTCGACAATATTAACAAGAATGATAACGAGAATAATAAAATGAATAAATTGTAAAACCCAATTTAACAAATCATATTATGTCAAACAGAATTGATGAATTAATAAAAAAAGGTAGTTGAAAATCCTGCCGCATTTGAAAACGAATTAGCGGAATTAGAGAAAGTTATAAAGTTGAATCCGAATGAAAAAAAACAACTACTACAGGAGTTTCAGCAAAGTCTTGACAATAAAGGGCAGGAGATAAGAGGATTGACGATAAGGAAGCAATTAGAAGACATTTCGGATATTATTAGCTTATCTTACCTGGCAGAGCATTACTTTAATAAAAGCCGGCAATGGCTGAATCAGCGCATTAATGAGAATATTGTCAATGGGAAGCCTGCAAAATTTACATCAGAACAGATTGGAATTCTAAATAATGCTTTAAAAGATATAAGTGAGAAAATTGGCTCGCGTCATATTGTATGGATCCTTCTCCGTTGTCGAGTTGCTTAATGCTTCTTCAATTTTTCTATCAATCAAATCCTTTTCAACGTTAAGGTTTCCGTATTTTTCTTGTTTAATAACTTTCTTTAGAATTTGATAGGCAGTTGAAGATAAACCGCATCCATTTCTTCAATACTTATAAATGTTATTTTTCAATGCAGTATCGGACATGATTTTTATTTCTTTAAAAATACATTTTGTTTACTTTAAAAGAAAATCTTCCAGCAAAGCAAGAAATAACCTCAATTCATATTTTCCTTTTTATCTAAATTCTCATTCCTCAGGTTTCCCATCCGAAAGATTTAAAAGGTTTCCTTTTTCCCATGCTTTTAATTCGAGTTTGTAGTTTTTTTTATTTTGTTTGGTAAGATGCGGATCATCCAAAGAAATTAAATCAGGGCTTCCGGCATTCACCCATGCGGTGTACCAAAAGCAAGCAACATCATAAATGGACAAACGCAATTGTTGTTCAATCATTCCATTCAATGCCTCATTAAATTGCGCCGCATATGCATCAGAAAAAACCGGAGAGTTATAGAACATCACGGTCTTGCCGGTACTGTCTTTTTTATAAATATCATCTTTTGTAAACCGGCTTCTAACTTCTTTATCTTTTGCCAGAAGCGTATCTACCAAAGAATGAGATTGAGCAATCATTTTCCATGTTTCGGCAGGAATATCTGCGATATATTTTGCAGGCGCGGTTTTAAAATTATAGGAATTTCCAAACATTTGTGGCAATGTAGATTCCCACAAAGCATGTATTCCTTTTTGCCCGGTCAATTGCCCATCATAGTTGGATGAAGTGTGCAGAGGCTGATGCGCATCGGCAATGTAGTGTGAAAGATCCGCCGCAATAAAAAGTATTTCTGATTTGTTTCTCTTTTTAAAAGCGGTTGTAAGTTTTGCGGTCAGTGTTTCAATATACCACGGAAGGATTCCTGATTTATCTAAAAAAGCTTTATCGTATTTTTTGTCTGCTTCTTCCATGGTTTTTGGAAAATCGCTGACAGGTATTTTGAAATCCTCCATATCAATAAAATGGCGGTTGCTTTCATTCTTATCGTTTATGATCGCACGCCTCAGATCCGGCACTACAGCACCTTCTGTTATATAATCAATATGATTGTAAAAGAATTTTTGCATTTGCGGTGGCAAGGCAAAAACTGCCGCACGACTGATATGCTTATGGCCCCACTGGCCCCATGCAAAAGCTAAAGTAATGCTCCCGGAAATTAATAAAAATAGAAAAGAAAATTTCAAAACCTTTGATTTCATCTGGTAGTGTTTACTGGTTAAAATTTAAAAAAGTGATTGGCTTAAAAACGCTAAATATAAGAATGATTACCATAACGAAAATTAAATTGTAGTCGACGCATTTAATGCATCTTTTTGATTATGCGAAAAGAGTGTCCGCCCAGTTTGCCAAAGCGTTTCTGGCACAGTTATTTATTAAAAAATTAAAAAGAAAAGTAATGGAATTAGATGAAGAAAAATTTCCGGAACCACCCGAACTTAGAAAGCAAGGCATTCCTCCTTTAAAGAAACAGATAAGGCTCGTAGTCATTCTGATTGCTATTGCGTTTGTGATTGTTTTAATTTTCGCACTTGCATTTTACTTTCATGATAAGCGATAATAAGTAGCTTGTTAGACGATTATTCGCACATTTTTACTTTGGTGCCTGGTAACTGTTTCATGGCAGCTAAAATATAGCTGCAGTTTAATTTTTTGTTATTGTAGATCGAATCTGGGATAACAATTTCATTCTTTTTAAAACTGCTTTTTCAAACTGTATATTGATTTTCCCGGTTCTGCAACACCATAAAAAATAGTAACGGGTAATGCGCTGAAATAAAGGGATATAAAAAACGGCTTTAATTTTAGCATAGCTTTTGTTTTTTCTGCGGTTAAATATTTTTCCCTTAACCTTAAAAAAATGAATCTATGAAAATCAATTCAAAAGTAATTATCCTTATTATGTTTGTATGCTTTGCTTTTTATGCTTGCAAAAAGAGCAAAAACAACAACAACAATCAAACGGTAACAACCCAGGACCGAACCTTTATGTCACAGGCATCGCTCGGAAACACTGCCGAAATACAAGCTGGTGGACTTGCAGATTCAACTGCCGATTCAGCGGCCGTTCGCGCTTTTGGAATGCAAATGGTCACAGATCACACAACCGCTCAAAATGATTTAAAAACATTAGGGAATAATTTAAATATACCGGTTGTAGATTCTGTTGATTCCATGCATGCAGCATTGATGGATACTTTGAGAGGGCTGAGTGGCAGAATGTTCGATTCTGTTTATATCATGAATCAGATAAAAGATCATCAGACAGCTATTTCAAATTTTCAGACTGAAATAAGTGAAGGCAATCAGGCTAGCGTTATTAACTATGCCAACCAATATTTGCCCAAATTGCAGATGCATTTACAAATGGCAGATAGTATTGCTACCGTGATGAAATTTAAATAATTAAAAGTAAAAACAAGTTGAAAGCGCAGGCCTGGCCTGCGCTTTTTTTTAGATATATGAAAATCAGTTTTCACATTTCACATCAGTAACATTAGCACATTAGCAAATTAGCACATCAACACATTATCCTTACTTTTGCATCACACAAAAACAAGTTATGGATTTTACTTTATCTGAAGAGCAATTGATGATCAGACAGGCAGCACGCGATTTTGCAAATACCGAATGTTTGCCCGGGGTAATTGAAAGAGACGAACATCAAAAGTTTCCTTATGAGCAGGTTATGAAGCTTGCTGATTTGGGTTTTATGGGAATGATGGTTCCGACTGAATATGGCGGCGCCGGTTTGGATACCATCAGCTATGTTTTGGCCATGGAAGAAATCAGTAAAGTGGATGCAAGCACGAGTGTTTGTATGAGTGTGAATAACAGTTTGGTATGTTATGGTTTGGAAGCTTTTGGCACAGAAGAACAAAAGAAAAAATATTTGACGCCGCTGGCGCAGGGTAAAAAAGAGGGTGAGTTATATATTGGCGCCTTTTTATTAAGCGAGCCGGAAGCCGGAAGCGACGCCACTTCACAGAGAACAACTGCTGAAGAAAAAGAAGATTATTATGTAATTAATGGCGTAAAGAACTGGATTACCAACGGTAATACCGCATCGGTTTATTTAGTGATTGCACAAACTCATCCTGAAAAAGGAAGCCGTGGAATTAATGTTTTTATTGTTGAGAAAAAATGGCCTGGGGTAAAGGTTGGAGCCAAAGAAAATAAGCTCGGAATCCGTGGAAGCGATACGCACAGCATTTCATTTACCGATGTAAAAGTACCGAAGGAAAACAGGATTGGCGAAGATGGTTTTGGGTTCAAATTCGCAATGAAGACCTTATCAGGCGGAAGAATTGGAATTGCTTCACAGGCGCTGGGACTTGCTTCCGGAGCAATGGAAAGAGCGATTGCCTATTCAAAAGAAAGAAAAGCATTCGGCACAGAAATAAAAAATCATCAGATCATTCAATTTAAAATTGCTGATATGGCAACCAGGATTGATTCCGCACGATTGCTTTGTTATCGTGCTGCCTGGCAAAAAGATACGGGCGCTGATTATACAGAAAGCGCTGCAATGGCAAAAGTTTTTGCAAGCGAAACAGCCATGTGGGTTACCACAGAAGCGGTCCAGATTCATGGAGGATATGGGTATGTAAAAGAATATCATGTAGAAAGAATGATGCGCGATGCTAAAATTACCCAGATATATGAAGGCACCAGTGAAATGCAGCGGATTGTGATTAGCAGGGGAATTTTGAAATAAATTTTTAATTAGCTGATGAGCTGATATGCTGATGTACTAATGAGAGGAAATCCTCATCATGGAAAACATAAATCCTGCATATTTGTTTCTTTACTGAAGTTTCGAATCACCGACAGTTCCGTAGGAACGATAGAACATTAGAATCCCGCAAAAGGCGGCAGATTTTAATCCGTCGAAGAAAAATAAAAAAGATGGCCGTTAAAACTGAATCATATAAAAAGATAACTGCAGAATTAAAATCAAAAAAAGCGACCCTTGTTGCTGTTTCCAAAACAAAACCGGTTGAAGATATTTTAGAATTATACCAGCTTGGACAAAGGGATTTCGGAGAAAATTATGTCCAGGAATTGGTACATAAATATGAGCAACTTCCTAAAGATATACGCTGGCATTTTATAGGGCATCTTCAGTCAAATAAAGTAAAACTGATTGCGCCGTTTATTTCATTAATTCATAGTGTGGACAGCGAAAAATTATTAAAAGAAATTAATAAAGAAGGGAAAAAAAACAACCGGATAATTGATTGCCTTTTGCAGGTTTATATTGCTAAAGAAGAAACGAAATTTGGATTGGATGCAGAAGAATTAAATACAATAATGGAGCATGTTTATTCAGAAAAAGAAAAATCATTCAAAAATATTCGCATTAAAGGTTTAATGGGAATGGCTTCATTTACAGAAAATGAAGAGATTGTGAGGAAAGAATTCCGGCATTTGAAAACTCTTTTTGATAAATATTCACCATTCACTATTCACCAATCACCATTCACTATTTTAAGCATGGGCATGAGCGCCGATTATGAAATGGCGATTGAAGAAGGAAGCAATATGGTGCGAATAGGAAGTTTGCTTTTTGGAAAACGTATTTACACAGCTAAATAACCCCCTTTTTCTTTTAACATTTATAAACACAAATGTTTTTATCTATTAATTAAATTTGAACAGAAAAAAATAATTTCTCTTGGAAGCACACGCAATAAATCATGAGTTCGAAGCTGAAAAAAACAGGAAAGCTTTGATGTACACAGCCATCGTTATTGGCTGCTTTTTAATGATTGCTATTTTGTACACCTGGCCAATGCAAGTGCCGCCAACGCCGACTGTTATGGATTTAATTGATGTAAATCTGGGCAATGAACAGGAAGGAATGGGCGATGTACAGCCGTTGGTAAAAGGCGAACGTGCTCCCGACAATCAAAGTGTGGCTTCACATCACACTGCTGCTCATAAAGCAGCGGAAGAACCGTCGCAAAATATAAAGGCAGATGAAGATGATAAAAATACGGATGCGGCACCTGTAGTAAAATCAGAAAAGAAAAATGAAAAAGCGAAAGTTGAAAACAAAGAGGTTGCGGTAAAACCTTCTAAAAATATCAATCCTTCGCCAATCGTAAATCCGAATCCTGCTCCGCCAAAACCGAAAATTCCTTTGTACAAAGGTGGCACCGGAAATGGAGGAAATGGAGCGACAGAAGATAACGGTTATCGAAACCAGGGTTATAAACCAGGAAATGGAGATGCAGGCAGTCCTGATGGCAAACCTGATGCGTATGGTAATTCACCGGGAGGTGGAAGCGGAATGAGTGTTGTACGCGGTCTTTCAGGAAGAAGGCCGATTCATTTTCCAAACATGCAGGGCGATTTTAATGAAAATGCAAAAGTATATGTAGATATAAATGTGAATTCTTCCGGAACTGTAACCAGCGCCACCATTGCAAAAGGTACCACTACCTCAAATTCCTCTCTTAGAAATATTGCTCTGGAAAAAGCAAGGCAATTAAAATTTCCTCCTGCTCAAAATGATATTGAAAACGGAACGATACTTTTTAATTTTGTGTTGAAGAGTTAGCTTTTAAAAAAACTGTTTTTTCTTTCAAATAAAATAAAAATCTTTATTATTTGTTTGTTTACTGCTCAAAGATCTTTTTACAAATAAGGGAATCGAACGCGTGCATTTCCTAATGTCGCAAAGGTTACCAACCTTAATAACTTTTTTTCAAGTTAAAAAACGTAATCCAAAGGTAGGCAAACTTGAACCGCGGCGCGACAAATTGAAATGCACCCAATCGAACCTTATCCATCCACACGCAATATATTTGCATGAATGTTTACTGAAAATCAGGCATCACAAAATTTATTTAATGAAATTCAAACTCCCATCAATACATGGGTAGAGGTGATTTTGCCGCTAGCGATTCCTAAAACATATACCTATTCTGTTCCTGAAAAATTAATAAAAAAAATACAGATTGGCAGCCGTGCAGAAGTTGTTTTTGGAAAAAATAAAAAGTACGCAGGAATCATAAAATCGGTGAGCAAAGAGAAGCCGCCTTACGAAACAAAAGAGATTCTGAATGTGATTGATGATGAACCGGTAATTTATCCAAAACAATTGCAACTGTGGAAATGGCTCAGTGAATATTATATGTGCAGTGAAGGAGAAGTAATGGCAGCGGCGCTTCCAACGCATTTGAAACTGAGCAGTGAAGCGATTTTAATTTATAACGAAGAATATGGTGATGATTTTTCTTCACTCGATGATGAAGAATATTTGCTCGCAGAAGCGTTGCTGATAAAAAAAGAATTGAAGATTACAGAAGTGCAGCAGGTTGCCAATATCATTCATGTTTATCCTTTGATAAAAAGGTTGATCGAAAAAAAAGTTTGTTTTATCTGGGAATCTCTGACGGAAAAATACAAAGAGAAAAAGGAAAATTTTGTATTGCTCAATCCTGAATTTTCCTCAGATGAAATGCTGAGCAAATTGATGGATGATCCGACTTTCGGATTGGGAAGAGCCCCAAAACAACTGGAATTATTATTAAGTTTTCTGCATCTTTCCAAAACTGAAGGAGAAGTTTCTCAAACGCAGCTTTTAAAAAAATCAGGTGCTAATGCGACACAGCTAAAGGGTTTGACAGATAAACATATTTTGTTTGTTGAAAAAAGAAATACCGATCGCATTCAATCGCTTCCGAAAAAAATGCATGTAAATTTTGAATTGAATGCTTCGCAAAAAAAGGCTTTGAATGAAATAGACGTTGCCTTTGAAAATAAAGAAGTTTGCCTGGTTCATGGGGTGACCAGCAGCGGTAAAACCCAATTGTATATTAAGCAGATTGAGAAAATGGTAAGCCAGGGAAAACAGGTTTTATATCTTCTTCCTGAGATCACACTCACGGCGCAAATCATACGAAGACTGCAACTTTATTTTGGAGGAAACATTGCCATTTATCATTCTAAATTTAATAATAATGAAAGAATTGAAATCTGGAATAAAATAAAAACAGGGGAATTAAAAATTATTCTCGGCGCCCGCAGCGCTTTATTTCTTCCTTTCAAAAATCTGGGTTTGATTGTGATTGATGAAGAACATGATCCTTCTTTTAAACAACAGGATCCTGCTCCACGCTACAATGCACGTGATGCTGCTGTTTATTACGCCTCTCTTTTTAATGCAAAAGTATTGATGGGAAGCGCCACGCCTTCTTTGGAAAGTTATTACAATGCGCAAAAAAATAAATATGGCCTGGTAACGCTCACTGAGCGGTTTGGCGGAACTGAATTGCCTGAGATAAAAATTATAGATACCAAAACGGTGGCCGCTTCGAAGAAAGGCAAAGTGATGATTTCTCCCCAATTAAAAGCAGAAATTGAAGTTGCATTGCAAAATGATCGACAGGTAATTCTTTTTCAAAACCGGCGTGGCTATGCTCCTTTTTTAATTTGCGGTACCTGTGGTTTTATTCCTCAATGCGAAAATTGTTCGGTGACGTTAACATTGCATAAATATTCGAATAAACTTCATTGCCATTATTGTGGAAACACTTATCCAAAGCTGGTTTCATGCCCGGCATGCGGCAGTGTAAACTGGAAAGAAAAAAACTTCGGAACAGAAAAAATTGAAGAAGAGTTAACGGAAGATTTTCCGAATAACCGGATAGCAAGAATGGACGTGGATGCGGTAAAAGGAAAGAATGCGCATGATACTTTAATTAAATTATTTGAACAGCATCGGATTGATATTCTGGCAGGAACACAAATGGTGGTAAAAGGTTTGGATTTTGAAAAAGTAAGCCTGGTAGGTATCCTGGATGCAGATGGATTATTGTCTTTTGCCGATTTCAGGGTCAATGAAAGAGCGTTTCAATTAATGGAACAGGTGAGTGGGAGAGCAGGCCGCAAAGCCGCCCGGGGATTGGTTCTTATCCAGGCTTCAAAGATTGATCATCCCGTTTTATTATTTGTTCAGCAACATGATTATCTGAAGTTTTATGATTTTGAAATGGAGATGCGAAAACAATTTTTCTATCCGCCATTTAGCCGGATAATCCGCATTACTTTAAAACACACCATCAAAGATGTAGTGTTCGAAGCGGCCGATGTTTTAGCCAATTCACTGGAAAAAGATTTTGCACATTTGGTTGGGCCTGCTGCTCCGGTTGTCAATAGAATCAGAAACATGTACCTGATGGAAATTCTTATAAAACTCGAAAAAGATGCAGCGCGTTTGCAGATCCAAAAAAAAGTAATCAGCAATCACATAGATGTTTTAAAGTCGGAAAAAAGATTCAGAAGTGTGGTCGTGATTCCGGATGTCGATCCGTTTTAAATGGTATTGTTGAAAATATAAATTGACGTTATTTGTTTGTTCACTGGTGGTAGTTTTGTTCTTTGGAAGAGAGAGTAAATTATGCTTTTCAAACTGTTTACGTTAATACAACAAAACGAATTACCATCAGCGAACTTTATTATTCTTATTTTGTGTTTATTTCCTTCCTAAGGTAATAAGGTATATTTCCTGAATCGTTTCTTTTACCAAGGTTGACCATCGTTTATAAGCTTAATGAGTGAATTTCAATTCTTCTTTTATTCCTTTGAAGAAATATATTGCCGTGCCATTTCCATCATTTCCGCGTATCTATAATAATGTACACCCTGCTTATTTTGTTTGCTTGCATAAACCATTGCCCTTGCCACATTATCTGCCCCGATGGCGTGATATTTTTTTAACGGACCTAAAAATAAAAACGAAACGATATCAAGAATTCCTTGCACAATTTTCTCTCCAATCCTTGTTTCTGTTCTGTTTCCATTTAATACAAAAGGTTGAAAAATATCAAGACTGTCAAAATGAAATTGCTTCAGGGCATTTTCAGTTTTGCCTTTCAAATTCAGATAAAAATTCGAAGACATTTCGTTTGCACCAATCGCCGAAACAATCAAAAACTTTTTAAATCCTTTTGAGATGCCTATCGTTGCTGCATTTACCGGAATATCATAATCTATTTGCCTGTATAAATTCTTATCACCTTTTACTTTTTTCTGCGTGGTTCCAATGCAACAAAAAATCACATCGCCTTGGCCAAACTTTTTGGCGTATTCATCAATGTTAGTAAAGTTTACTATTTCCTGCTGTAGTTTCGGATGGATGAAATTTACATTTCTTCGTGCCAGTATCCGTACTGTTTTAAAATCATTGTCTTTCAACAATTCTTCCACGAGTAAATTTCCTGTTAATCCGGTCGCACCAATAATTACTGCGGTTAATTCATTCATATTTGGTTATTTTTCCGTAATTTTTATCGTCTATGCAAGTTCAAAAAGATTTTTCACTTAAAAAATATAATACGTTTGGCATCAATGTCATGGCGCAATATTTTTCGACATTTTTTAATAAGGAAGAATTAAAATCCATTATCGAAAATAATAAAAAGATTAAGTCGAAAATGATTCTTGGCGGTGGAAGCAACATTCTTTTTACCAGAGATTACGACGGCCTCGTTCTCAAAAATGAAATTGGCGGAATAAACATCATAAAAGAGGATAAAAATTATGTTTACATCAAAGCGGGTGGGGGTGTCGGGTGGCACAGCTTAGTCATGTTTTGCGTGCGTCGCAATCTTGCCGGCCTTGAAAATCTTTCTCTTATTCCCGGAAATGTAGGCGCTGCTCCCATGCAAAATATTGGCGCTTATGGCGTGGAGATAAAAGACGTTTTTCATGACCTGGAAGCGTTTCATTTAAAAGAAAAAGAGGTGGAGATATTTTCGGCAGATGATTGCAGATTCGGCTATCGTGATAGTATTTTTAAAAATAAATATAAGGATGAATTTGCTATTTTGAATGTGACATTGCGCTTAACGAAAAAACCTTTATTTAATATTTCTTACGGAGCACTAAAACTGGAGTTGGAAAAAATGAACCTCCACGAGTTAAGTGTGAAGGCTGTATCCGACGCTGTTATCAAAATTCGTAGCTCCAAACTTCCAGATCCTGCACTTATCGGAAACGCCGGAAGTTTTTTTAAAAATCCTGTTATTGCCGGCCACCAATTTTATGAATTACACCGGCTCCATGAATATGAAGAAAAAGACGTTCCTTTTTATAAAATGGATGAAGAACATTATAAAATTCCCGCAGCTTGGCTGATAGAAAAATGTGGCTGGAAAGGTTATAGAAAAGGTGATGCCGGGTGTTATGAAAAGCAGGCATTGGTATTGGTAAATTATGGCAATGCAACCGGAAAAGACATTTATGATTTAAGTGAAGAGATCCGCATTTCAGTAATGGAGAAATTTAATATTGATATAGAAAGAGAAGTGAATATTTTGTAACCGTTTTTTAATGTCATCCTGACAGAAAAAAATGAATGGCATTTGTTTTGCAAAAAGAGGTAAAAAAAATATTTATGCAAAAAGGAAATATACGGGTACAAACGGAAAACATTTTTCCCATCATTAAGAAATTTCTTTACAGCGATCATGAAATCTTTATTCGCGAATTGGTAAGTAATGCGGTAGATGCTACACAAAAATTGAAAACATTATCTTCTCTTGGTGAGGTAAAAGGCGATATCGGAAATACGGATATCCATGTAAAAATTGATAAGGATAAAAAGACGCTAACCATTTCTGATAAAGGCGTTGGGATGACAGAAGAAGAAGTGGATAAATATATTAACCAGGTAGCTTTTAGTGGTGCAGAAGAATTTTTGGAAAAATATAAAGGGAAGAACGAAGCCAATATTATCGGTCATTTCGGCCTTGGTTTTTATTCTGCTTTTATGGTGAGTGATAAAGTGGAAATTATTACCAAAAGTTATAAGGAAGGTGCAAAAGCGGTAAGATGGGAATGTGATGGAAGCCCTGAATATACTTTGGAAGAAACCAAAAAGAAAAGTCGCGGTACTGATGTGGTGCTTTATATAAACGAAGAAAGCAAAGAGTTTTTGGAGCCTGACAGAATTCGTCACATGCTGGAAAAATTCTGCCGTTTTTTACCGGTTCCGATTTTTTTCGAGGATAAACAAATTAATAATCCAACTCCGGCATGGACAAAAAAACCTGCTGATCTTACTACCCAGGATTACCAGGATTTTTATAAAGAATTATATCCTTTTGGTGAGCCGCCGTTATTCTGGATTCATCTGAATGTTGATTATCCGTTTAATCTTACAGGAATTCTTTATTTCCCGAAGGTGAAAAAGAGTTTTGAAATTCAGAAAGACAAAATTCAATTATACAGCAACCAGGTATTTGTAACAGATGAAGTAAAAGACATTGTACCTGAATTTTTAATGTTGCTTCATGGCGTAATTGATAGTCCGGATATTCCGCTAAACGTGAGCAGGAGTTATTTACAGGGTGATCCGAATGTAAAAAAAATCGGCTCTTATATCACCAGAAAAGTAGCTGATAAATTAGAAGAACTTTTTAAAGAAGACCGGAAATCATTTGAAGAAAAATGGGAAAGCCTCGGCCTTTTTGTAAAATACGGAATGATGACCGATGATAAATTTTTGGAGAAAGCCAATAAGTTTAATCTGTACGAAGATGCAAACGGCGGTAAATTTTATACCCTTGAAGAATACCGGACAGCAACAGAAACTTTGCAGAAAAATAAAGAAGGCAAACTGGTGATGTTATACACCACCGATCCCATTCAGCAAAATGCATTTATAAAATCTGCGGAGCAAAAGGGATATATAGTAGTAAAGCTGGAAACTATTGTGGATGCTGCCTTTATCAACAATATGGAAATGAAATGGACGGATGTTCAGTTTGTAAGAGTAGATGCAGATATCACTGAAAATCTGATTGATAAAAATGAGCACAATGAATCGGTATTAAGTAAAGATGAACAGGAAAAACTGAAAGAATTATTCAAATTTGAAAATCCTGAATTGCATGCAACGGTTGAAATAAAAGGTTTGTCGCCTGAATCTGCACCTGTGATTGCTACACGGCCGGAATTCATGCGCAGAATGAAAGACATGGCCATGAATGGCGGTGGAGGCATGGGAAGTTTCTACGGAAATTTGCCGGAAGAAGTAACCTTAACGGTGAACGGCAATCATCCCATTTATCAAAAAATCTTAAAAGAATCAGAAGTGGATGAGCAGGGAAAACTGGTAAAAAATCTTGCAGATCTTGCTTTGCTTTCCCAGGGATTACTGAAAGGAAATGAACTCACTTCCTTTATTACGCGCAGCGTTGAAATGATGGAAGGAAAACCAAAAAGTAAGATTATTACGGTTTAATTTTTTGTTTTCAAGAGGTGACACCTTTCCAAAAAGGTGTCACCTCTTGAAACCCATTAAAAAAACCATCTGCTGAAAAGGAGATGGTTTTTTTGTTTTTATTCATGCGAAAATGATATAATTTCAGCCATCTGCGCTAAGTTTCATGGTAAAGTTCTGAAAATACAAATCCCCTTTATTTCTTTACTCACTGACCGGAAGGGCGCTTTTTTCAACATCAGACGCTTACATCTTTTCGAAAAGGAGAAAAGGATCATTCTTTTGGTATTTAATAAAAGAACTAATATATTTGAATTGCTTTTACTTTATCAGATATTAATGAAAAAACAACTGCTGATTTCTAAATGATAAAATCGGATTGTACTAACAACAATACAAAAAGTATAACGGTAAATATTTGGTTTTCAAGAGGGACTTTTTTTTGGGATAGCATAAATGAAAGCGTTGTAGGCAACTACCAAAACCCTTCAAATACATGAAACATCTATTGACAATTTTAGTAGTAATTATTTCTGCAACTTCATTCGGACAGACAGCAGACGACTATATAAAAAGCGGAATAGAAAAGTATAGTTCAAAAGATTTTGAAGGTGCAATTAAGGATTATACGAAAGCAATTAAAGTAAACGAGGATTCGAGAGACGGATATTTTAATCGGGGAATTTGTGAGTGGGCTTTGCAAGATTTTGAATCCGCAAAAAAGGATTTCGATAAGACTATTCAACTTGACCCAAAATTCGCAAAGGCATATTTCGAGCGGGCAATAATTCTAATAAGTCAACAAGAATTTACCCAAGCCTTGCCTGATTTGGACAAGACGATAGAGTTAGACAAAACCGAATCGAGAGCATTAATGATGCGGGGAGAAATTAGAGCGCAAGCAGGCAATAAGACAGGTGCTTGTGAAGATTTCAATAAAGCAAAAGCGAATGGCTACCCACAAGCCGAAAAATACATAGAGGAATTTTGCAGTACCTCAAATGACAAAGATGTTTATGACTCAATGGCATCAGAAATTTGTTCCTGCGCTCACACAAATCAAACGCAGAAAGCATTAGTAATAGTAGATTCTTGTTATAGATTAAGTATAAAAAATAACTATAAGAAACTTCAAAAATTAGGTATTGACAGCACGACACAAGACGGGCAAAATAAACTTTACAATGAAGTAATGGCGAATAAGTTCAGGCAGTATTGTAGGGATATTGATGACAAGACTATGAAAGAAGTTGAGGAAGAGGATGCAAGTAAGTTGACATTTACGGGAAGATTTATTTCACAGACACTTAACAATGGAAAAAAATATTATGTCTTGGTTCTTCAATCAACACGGACAAAAGAAAAAAAAGAATTTCATAGCGACATGTCAGTTAATGAAGATGAGCAAAGTCGTGAGATAACAGTTGAATATGAAGTTGTAAAAAATAAAGAGACGAAGCAAAAAGAGTTAGTAGTCAAAAGCATTTCATCTTCATGGTAACTAAAATGCCTACAACATTGGGTTTGCTGCTATCGCTGGCTGAAGGAATAAACATCACCTTTTAGTTCGCTATTCATCTGTAGTTCCGGGCTGAAAATTCATTGTTCATCTTTTGTCGTTATCTTCTGCTTTAGGTTCGTTATTGGGCTGACGTTCGGGCGAAAAGTTCATTGAATGCCAGCGCAGCAGCAAGCCCTGGACGTTAGCCGCAAACAATAAGACAGTCTCTAATTAATAAAAAAATGCAAATAAAAGCTATATTCTTTTTATTAAGCCTTCTACTACTTAGACAAGTAACTGTAGGGCAAATATCAAAAATCATTAAAGTTGAAAACAACTTAACAGACACAAGAGAATTGATTTTTGAAGACAGTATCATCTCAAAGTATAACATTCTTGACAGAATGAAATTTTACAAAATTCCTTCTGTTTCTGTTGCAGTAATAAATAATGGGAAGATAGAGTGGACAAAAACTTATGGGTATGCAGAAATAGCAACGAAAAGACTAGCTAATAATAACACCTTATACCAGGTTGCATCAATAACCAAATCCGTTAATGCATTAGGAATATTGAAATTAGTACAGGAAGGCAAACTTTCGTTAACCAGCGACATAAGGAACTATTTGAAAACATGGAAATTTCCCGACAATGAATTTTCGAAAAATAAAATAATCACACTTAAGAACCTTCTTTGCCATACAGCAGGTTTAAACGTTCACGGCTTCATCGGTTATGCAATTACTGACAGCATACCAACTATCAACCAAATTCTTAATGGTGAAAGACCGGCCAATAATGAACCCATCAAACCAACATATCCAATTAATGAACATTTTGAATATTCCGGCGGTGGCTACACTGTTATAAGAAAAATGTTAGATGATAACATTTCATCTAATTATGACAGTTTAATGACGGCAGTTGTATTAAAACCGCTCACAATGCTCAACAGCACATTTAGTCAACCACTTTCACGCCAATATAAAAATTATGCTTACGGTAGCGACAAAGAAATGCAAGCACTAAAAGGAAATTACTACATCTATCCTGAGCAATCAGCAGGTGGCTTATGGTCAACAGCCACCGATATAGCAAAATTTGTCCTAAGCATTCAAAATGATTTAAAAGACAGGCCAAATTCTCTTATCAATAAAGGCTTAACTGATGAAATGCTGACGCCTGTCTTAAATAATTACGCATTGGGTTTTGGCATTGTTGAAAAGGGCGGTGAAAAATATTTTTGGCACGAAGGCGAAAGCTACGGTTATAATTGTATGTATTACGGCAGTTTTACAACAGGTAAGGGAGTGGTCATTCTCACCAATGCTTATCCTAACAATGGACAACCTTTTATACAGGAGTTATTAAACAGTGTTGCCACCACTTACGAGTGGAAAGACTTCTATAATCCAATTAAGAAAAAACTTTTTTCCGTACCTGACAGTGTGCTTGATAAATATATTGGCGACTATTATTCGGAAAAACCACAAATGAAAATTTCAATTACAAGAAAAGGTAATCGACTTGAGCTTACGGCAAGACGTCCCGAAACAATGTATGCTACCAAGCCTGACACATTCTTTCTTGCATCAGCACCTAACGATAATTGTGTTTTTTCGAGTTCTAAAAATGACGGCAATATTGACAGCTTTGAAGTAATTCAAAACGGTAAGACAATTATCAAGGCAACAAAAAAGAAAGACTGATTTGCTATGCGGCTAACAAAAGTATTTGCAGGGCTGACGTGCATTTTATCAGCTTTTTGTTTGCTATTGTGCTGTAATCCGCGCTAAAAATTCTTTGATGAACTTTTGTGCATTTTCTGTACTTTTAGTTCTTTATTCGGCTGACGGTTTGGGGCAAAAAGTTCATTGAATTCCCTGCCATCGAATGCCGAAACGTTGGTGGCAAGCGTGCGATAGACCGTTCCTTACTGATAAACAACTTGATAAAAGTATACTTTTCAAACTAATTAGTGTACGAATATTTTTAGTGTACGAATATTTGTTTTACTTGTAACAATTTCAAAGAACTAACGTCATACGCCCATTAACTACAAAAAAATGAATTCAAACAAAAAGACCGCAAGAGTTGCAGGATTTCTTTATCTACTAGTAGTTATATTCTCTGTCTTTACATTAGAGTATGTACCCAACAAAGTCATCGTGTGGGATAATCCAACAGCTACTGCAAATAATATATTGACTTCTGGCATGCTATTCAGATTAGGAATTGTAATTTCCATACTGGGGCATATAAGTTTTATTTTATTGTCTTTGGTTTTATATAAGTTACTCAAGACAGTTAACAAAATGTATGCTTTACTTATGGTTATATTAGTTCTTGTTGGCATTCCTATTTCTTATAGTCTACTGCTTAAGGAATTTGATATTCTACAGTTAGCGACTAGTTCTAAATATTTGAAAGCATTCAGTGCAAGTCAAATACAAGCTCAAATAATGTTTGCTTTTGAGTCATACGATAATGGTCTAATTATTTCTCAAATATTTTGGGGATTATGGTTATTTCCATTCGGTTATTTGGTTTTCAAGTCGGACTTTCTTCCTAAAATTCTGGGTATATTGCTAATGTTAGGATGCTTCAGTTATCTATTTGATTCTATTGGACGCACCTTGTTTACAAACTATTATGACTTCATTAATTCCAGGATGATTTTGCTGCCTGCTAGCTTTGGGGAAATTGGTTCTTGCTTGTGGCTTTTAATAATGGGAGCGAAGGAGAAACCGGCAGGAGTACCTTTTGACGTTTCAAAATGACAAGTAAGCTAATGGACAAAATGCCAGCCACCAACAAGAGTATTGCCAATAGTGGGGCTGGCTGTTGAAGCATCAGCTTTGGTTCAGGCGGAAGGAACTCTTTTGAATATCAGAATAATTTATAATCTTTGAATAAATAATGAACTTCGGTTGCCGGGCGGACGGTTTTTCAATTACCCCACCATCGGCAATACTTTTTCGTTGTAGGCAACCACTTGCGATATTCTTCTATTGATAATTAAATTTAATCTGGACATTTTACAACATGCCATTTTCAGACGACGAACAAATATTGGTTGAAAGCAAATCACAACTGCTCATACCGGGTCCATTGGAGTTCACGCAGCACGATAGACATTGCCGCTTTTCATGACGAAATCCACCTTGGCGGTAACGCTAATGTCGGCGATTGGATCGCCCGGCATGGCAACGATATCCGCATGCTTGCCGACTGCCAGTATGCCAATATCATCCTGATTAAGCAGTTCCGCGGCAACGCTCGTCGCGGCCTTGAGTGCGCGCAGCGGAGTCAGCCCGGCGGCCACCATTGCCTGAAATTCAAGGATGCCATGACTGAAGGGAAACATACCGCAGTCTGTACCATAGGCAATTTTTACATCGCTCTCTGCGATCAGGCGCTGAGATTCGAGGATATTTCCGTTGTCACGGCTGAACTTCCAAACCGCCTGGCACGGTAGTGTATGATTCTGCAAGGCATGCATATCTTCCTGAGTCATCTGCATCGTTGGCACCAAAAATATGCCGGCCTGTTTCGCCATACCAAGCGCCTCGCTGTCGATCAGATAAGCATGTTCCAGGCTGCGCACACCTGCACGGATGCCCTGCTTGCAACCCTCGGCAGCCCCGGTGTGTACTGCCACCGGCATACCCAACTGTTGCGCTGTGGCGACGAGGATATTCATTTCTTCATCAAACCACGTCACGCGGGCCGGGTCGTCACCCGGGCTGAAATAGCCTCCTGTATTTGTGGTCTTGATCCAGTTGCTGCCGAAAGTGTGCTCGCGGCGCACCAGCGCCTTGATCGTGCCCGTATCGTCAGCAATAGCAGAAACAGGAATGTCCCAGCGCGATGCGTAGAATCCACGCAGGTCGCCGTGCCCGGCGGATGAACTGATAATATGTGCGGCGACTATGAGTCGCGGGCCTTCCACCAAACCGCTATTTATAGCATTACGCAAGTCCACGGTTGGAAATTCCGGATCCGCACTGCCCATATCGCGCAGGGTGGTAAAGCCATAACGCATGTATTCGCGGGCAATGCTCAAACCCTTGAGTGCTTTTGCGGCGGACGATTGCAGCGTCTGCTGCGCAAGGTCGGAGGCATCCATCGTCAGATGCACATGTGTATCGATAAACCCCGGGCACACGGTTTGGTTCGAAAGATCAATTGTCTCCGCTCCGGACGGCCGGTGTATTGAAGATCCGATCTCAGTGATCCGATCGCCTTCCACGAGAATTTCAACCGGTCCCGTTAACTGGTTAGAAACGCCATCAAACATCTTGCCGCACGATAATATAAAAGCTCCCATATCAATACCTCCTAATTCGTGTTAATTTTTTATTCGATTTAAAAGTACTTATCATATTCGCTCGCGTTGTCAAATAAGTAAGCTACATCAAATTTTTGAAGCAATTCACAACTAATAAAATATCGTTCATATTTTGACATTGATGTGAAAGAAGTAAGTTATCAAAATCCTGAAGAAAAATCAAAACTAAAAACAGCAATATTAATTGTCGGAATTGGACTTTTTTGCTTTTTCACTTTTCAATGTTTCCTTCTGTACAAGCAATGGTTGCAGAACTTCAATGGAAGCTTTGCTTATTGGTTGGCTTACTATGTTGACAGGTGGAGCTGCAGTAACCTGGTTAGCAAATCCTTTTTTGATTATTGCTTGGGTTTTGTTGACAAAGAATAAAAAATCTGCATGGTTCTTTGGTTTATTAGCTTCTGTAATCAGCATTTCATTTATAAAATTTCAGGTAGTGATTGAAAATGAAGCAGGACATTATAATCCAATAACAAAATTGGAATTGGTTATTGGCTTTGGGTTTCAAGTTGTTTGACAACATTTATTGGCTGTTTGACAATGGGAATATTGAAATATAAACGATCAAATTTGAATAATTTAGGAGACAGAATTCCTGAAACTAACCTAAACTAAAACATTCGCATTTATGCAAGAATGGC
Organism: uncultured Chitinophagaceae bacterium; assembly: GCA_963706825.1. Classification (GTDB taxonomy): domain Bacteria; phylum Bacteroidota; class Bacteroidia; order Chitinophagales; family Chitinophagaceae; genus Ginsengibacter. The sequence continues at coordinate 341,274 of CAVPNT010000001.1, forward strand.
TGAACCGCCAAGCGCAGGGATGACGAGCATTTCATCAGGTTTTTGTTCGCTATACAGCTTTTGTTCATCAAATCACTCTTTATTCTCCGCATTCTTCGAGCTTCTGAAATATTGTTGCAGAGAAGAAATAGCAGAATGTTCATGATTCCCATAACGGTAAACAGACCACATCTTTAGAATCCGTTCGCGTTTTCTTTCTTCCTGCAGAATGCGGTCGCGCGCTTCCAGCAATTCAAACTGAGTGATTAATCCGCGCAATTTTCCTTTCAGTTCACGATCAACGACCGGAAGAACGCCCACATGGTGCGTGGCCATTCTATCGGCAATCGAACGGAGCGATTCTTCCGGAAAGGTGGTGATAATATCCTTGCGCATAAAATCATCTACATTCCCTGAAAGGTTTCCCTCCAACGCTTTTTCCAAAACATCCTGCCAGGAAATAGCGCCAAGAATGATTCCTTCCAGGTTTACCACCGGCAGCAACCGTTGCTTGCGCATGTCATGCTGCGCCTGGATCATTTTCTTTACTTCGGCCATTGGAGTTCCCGTTCGGATCGTCAGAATATTGGTTGACATCACATCTTCTGCGAATAAAACTTCCAATGGCTCCACTGCATATTCGCGCAGGACGTGAAAGCCGCGCCGTGCCACTTTTTCGGTAAGAATAGAACGTTTTAAAGTGAGCACACTGATGAGATGAGCGAGCGTAACTGTAATTAATAATGGAAGAAATAAATTGGTGCTGTGCGTCAATTCAATGGGAAAAATGATGGAAGTAAATGGAGATCGCATCACTCCGGCAAGGGCGCCCGCCATTCCGAGCAAAGCCCATTCTGAGGGGATTTTTCCGGGAAAAACCAATCCGAGTAAACCGCCGAGAGCAGCGCCCATCATTAATATCGGCGCCAAAATTCCTCCGCTTGTTCCCGAACCCAATGCAACTGCCCAGATAATCAATTTGACTACAAAAATACTTACGAGGGAAGTGACAGCAAGGTTTCCGGCAAGTTCGTCGGCAATCGTATCATAGCCAACTCCCAGGGCGTGTGGTTCAATTACGCCCCCAATACCCACAATCAAACCGCCTATTATCGGCCACCACATCCAGTGAATTGGTAATTTGCGAAAAGCATCTTCTGCACCGTAAACGGCTTTTGTGAGCAGCCATGCCATTCCCCCGCAAATAATCCCCAATATCACCGCATCAAATAACCCGGTAGTTCCCAGTTGCGTCATTTTAGCCACCGGAAATAAGGGCTCTGGCCGCATCCATCCTTCATGCACAAAGGCGTTTCGTACACCATCGGCAACCACACTGGCAATTGCTGCGGGCATAAAAGAACGCGGTTTCCATTCAAAGAGAAGTAATTCTACACCAAGAATTACTGCGGCAACCGGTGTTCCGAAAACAGCGCTCATTCCGGCTACCGCGCCCGCTACCAGCAGGCTTCGGCGCTCAATAGCTGTAAGGTTAAGAAATTGCGCGAGCACAGAACCAACGGCGCCCCCGGTCAAAATAATCGGCCCTTCAGCGCCAAAAGGGCCGCCAGTTCCGATGCTGATCGCGCTCGCAATTGGTTTCAAAATGGTAAGGCTGGGTTCCACTTTACTACCGCCTACCAAAATCGTTTCCATCGCTTCCGGAATTCCATGGCCCCGGATTCTTTCAGACCCGTAACGGGCCATCAATCCGACAATTAAACCACCGGCCATAGGAATTAAAACTGCTAACCAGCCGAGGGTATTATTTCGTGGAGAGGTAAGGTTTAAATCAAAGCGCTGATAATATAAAAAATTGGTGATGAGGGCAATGAGATCAAGAAGAAACAACGCGATAAAAGCGCCGAAAACACCAATAATTACTGAAAGAGGAATGAGTTTAAGAACAGAAGCAGAAGTAGTAAAATCTCCCAATTTGCGTGCGACTCCCGAAGCTGGCGTAAACCTGCTATTATCATCCTGGCCTTTATTTTTTTTGTTATTCTGCTTATTCATAAGGCTTGCTTATCATCTCAGTCGCAGAAGAAAAATGATCAAATTTCCCGGGAAAAATGATAACACAATTTAATGTTTTTTGGATTAAAATTTTGAAGAAGGGAAAAAATTATCAAAGATTTCTTTGCAGTTGATTGATTGCGATACGTTAATAGTAAATCAATGTAGAAATGAAAATTGGATTCGGCAATATTTGTTTTTTTACCGGCGGATTTCATTAGGAATAGGTGATTTTTCCGAACGATATGGGTTCTATTAATGAATAGCACCGAAGCGGAAATACAGTCAGGGACGCGTTATTATTCTTTCCATATTTACGCCTTTTGCAAATAAAATCCGGGTTTAAAAATTTCGTTTTCTTTGGAAATTTTCAGACTTATCTATTAACATTCCCTTGTTAAACAATTTCAGGAAACATTCATCTCATACATGAAACAATTTTAAAAAACAATTTAAAAAATTAAATCATGAAAAAGATTTTTACTCTTTTGCTTTCAGCCGGCATTTTCAGTGCTTCATTTGCCCAAAGCAATCATCAGAGAAACCAGTATGACAGAAACGATCAGTATACAACCGCATCCAACGGACGCTATGACAATCACAATGACCGTAGGTATGATAACATCAGAAATGATTCTTACCGGAATCAGCAGGCGTTGGAAATTCAAAAAGTTACCCGGAATTATAATTACCAGGTGATGTCGATTGAAAATAATCGTTTCATGAGAAACCATCAGAAAAAAGTGGCTATTCGTAACGCCCGAAGAGAAAGAGATCGGCAGATTGAACGTATCAATGCAAACTACAATCGTATGAATCAGAATTGGGGAAGAAGATAATCCTTCATAGTTTTTGAAGTCCCGGCCCTGCAATTTTGCGGGGCTTTTTTTGCTCTGCTCTTTCCACATGTGGACAGAAGTTTCTTTATTTTCAAAACATTTTCCCGGGAAGCACGCGAAACAACTATCTTTATTACCGGGGTGAGGAGGGCAGGAGGGAGGCACTGCTGCAATGGGATTCACGTGAAGTTTGAACCATGCAATGAAAAGTCACAATCAATTTAAACAATATACCATGAGAAAAGTAATTGCAGCAATGAATATGACAGTTGACGGGTTTTGCGACCACACCGCAGTGACTGTGGACGAAGAAATACATGATCACTACAACCAGCTATTAAGTAACGCGGGCACTGTTTTGTATGGAAGGGTGACATACCACCTTATGGAATACTGGCGGCCTATCGTAAAAAACCCTACCGGTATCAAAGCAATGGATGAATTTGCAGTAACGATGGACAAGATTCCCAAAATTGTTTTTTCCAATACGTTGAAAAAGGTAGATTGGAAAAGTGCAAAGCTGGCAAAAAGAGATCTTAAAGAAGAAGTTTCAGCACTCAGACGGGCAGAGGGTAAAGATATTTTAGTGGGCAGCCCCGGTTTAATTGTAGCCTTAACGAACCTTCATTTAATTGATGAATTTCAGCTCTGTATTCACCCGGTTATTTTAGGGAACGGCTCAATACAATTATTAAAAGAAGTCAAGGATAGAATTCAACTTAAGCTTTTAAAAACAAAAATATTTGGTTGTGGTGCAGTAATACTTTACTATGAGCCGCAAAAAAACAGCTAACCTGAACGGCACAGCCTGACCGCCGATGGAGCTATGTTTCGACTTATTTTGCATTTGGAATTGCAAATATCCGACGCCGGTCATTCCAGATAGAGCATGACACAAAAAATAATATTTATGGAAAAACGACTGCAGGACTTAATTAAAAAAGCATACGCCGCTTTCAATGCAAGAGACATTGATCTGGCGCTGTCAACCATGCATCCGGATGTGGAATGGCCAAAAGCATTTGAAGGAGGATATGTACGTGGACACAATGAAATAAGAGAATATTGGACAAGGCAATGGACAGAAATAAATCCGCATGTTGAGCCGGTTGGATTTAATAAAAGGCAGGATGCCACTTTAGAAATTACTGTTCACCAAATCGTCAGGGATTTACAGGATAATCTGATGTTTGACGGCACCGTAAAGCACATTTACACCTTACAAGACAGCCTTTTGCGCCGGATGGATATTGAACAGGTGTAAGCGTTGCGAGTGACATCACCGTAAAATAAGCTCAGCTTTTTGCAGTCTCAATACGGTTTCGTAAAAGCCGTATTGCTTCTCCGGCATAGAATACGACCATCGCAATGAAAGCGCCGAGGAGCGTATCCAAAATTCTTCCTTCAACGGTAACCCCTGCATTTCCCATGTGACCAATGGTGGAATTGGCAAGGGCGAGTGGTGTGATAAAGATGAGTGCCAATACATAATTACGCGTAACGACTACTTCAGTGGCAAACTGCAGCAGCATGATAATCAAAACAATCCAGATGCCCGTTGGGTTGGCAAGGGCGATGAGTTCAAATACGAGTACGCCCAAAATGGTACCCAACACCCGTTGAATGCCGCGGACGGCTGAAAGCTTCCGGCTGTCACTCGCCTGCAATATCGCTACCACCGACATGATGACCCAGTAAGAGCGATAGGCGCCCAACGAGTGGCTTGCGACCGCCGCAACAGCCACGCCGGCAACAACCCTTGCAGAAATAGCCGCCGTTATTTTGTCGAATTGTATGCGGGCCTGCCACTTTTTATGACCAGGTACCGCATCCGGTTTTTTCCAGTTTTTGGATAATAACAGCGGCATCACAGTCACCAGGTAAGCAAGTGTTGCACCAACTGCCACAAGCACCCAAATAGTTTGGCCAGGCAATCCAGCTCCTCCTGAGCTTTTAGGAGCAGCGAGATGCCCGCTTACCGACGCTACCAGCACAAACATGATAGGGCCCGGTGGCCCCAGCCGCGTTCCGATGGTAAGTACACAGGCGATTGCACTTACAAAAATAAGGCTGATAAGGGCCAGCCATTCATTGGCAGAACAAAGCACACCGATTGTGGATGAAATTACAAGCCCTGCTGCAACGAAAGGCAAGATGCGCGCCCTTTCCATAGGAGTTTGCGCAGCACAATACAAGGCAGTAAATCCGCCAAGTGAGGCCATCATGCCAAGGGATTGGTTGCCTGCAAACGTAAAAATGGCTACCGGAACGCCCATTGCAAGCCCGGCCCGCACTCCCACAATCCAGCGCCAGGGCCCCTTATTAAGCGTGGCAACGGTTTTAACCGCGTGACCGGTTCTGGCGATATGTTTCCGGATTTTATGCCTTTTCATTCGTGGTAAACGCTTTGATGAATCACGAAAACAAATCTCAATAAATTATATCAAAAGGAATCAATTATCTGGGCGTCCCAAGAAATAAGTTGACCTTTTCTTTTCTTTTTTTGGATAAGCACCGCCACACCCGGTGACGAAGCGGTTGTATCGTTTTTTAAGTTTTTTTTCTGCCGGAAAAACAAATTTAAAAAACAGGAATTCCCCTTATTTGTGCTTTTACTCGGAGGAATACGCAAGATTTAGAGGGAGAGGGATGAGGCTTACAAAGCGCGGGTATTTTGTAACGTCCAGCTATGAATTGAGCGCATTGAAAAACTGCCGATGAAGTTAAAAACAAGATTTAATGTCCTTCGCTACTAAAGTTAAATCGTTGTTGAGTTGATGTCCACCTGTTTTTATTTCACGAAAAGTGGCTTGAGTAAGTTTTTGCCTGTAATCGTTGAGGTGAGAAAAAGGTATCACTTCATCGTCCTTGCAATGATAGAAGAAAAGTGGGACTTGTTGGGGTAACTTGTCCGCAAAATTTTCATTCAGTTTCAGACCCGTTTGCCAATCTTCGTTACCGTTCCAAAACGGTGTTGCCATAAGAAAAATTCCTGTAATCTTTTTGTTTACACGATTCTCAGAAAGGCATTTCAATATCATGAAAGCGCCCAAAGAATGTCCTGCTAAAATTACGTCGCTTTTCATTTCAGAGATTTTGTTGGCGATTTGCTGAGTCCATCCAAAATCAGGTAAAGATTCATCAGATATGATTTCAGGATAGTCTATATCATATTCCTTTCCCAAGGCTGCCTGCAGGGAAGCTACCAATTCCTTATCTGCTTCGTAACCACCTTCGCCTCCTCCCTGTATAAATAATATGTGTTTGTTCATAAGAGAAACATTTTTTTTACAATGATTATCTGTTCCTTGGTGTACCTGTCAGAAATTAATTAATAATTTCTCCTTTGTTATTCGCCAGCTTTTCACGCCATTTTTGGAGTTCCCCGGGTGTTTGTCTCACCCAATCTGTTACTTCACCAACGATTTTTAATGGTGCCTGGGTGCGATAGGAACGTGTCGGATTACCGGGAAATTTTTTGTCTGTAACGTTCGGGTCATTTTCAAAGCTTCCTGTTGGTTCAACGATATAAACACGTTCACGTCCATCACCTTTAGCTAATGCTGCAGCAAGTCCGGCGCCATTAACGAGGGCTGTGAAATAAATGTGATTCATTGTGAGTTCTGATTGGTAATTAGATTGGTATCCTGCTGTCAGCAAATCACCAACCTGCAAATCTGCTTTCGTACCATGATAAAAAGGACCGTTGTCAGACGGGTTCCCTGTGAACGAATTTGCTAATTCATAATTCTTTTTTGCGTTTTCAGGGTCGTTTAAGTCTTCATAGCATTTAGCAATGCTTAATATAGAGAGCAGGGAAAGCTGCGTTAACCGAGTCGTTATTTATTTTTAATGCAAGCTGCAAAGCTGTTTCAAGCCATTTTAATTTGTCGGAAACATTTTTTTGATGCCGGGCCACATAATAAGCAGCAATAAATTTTTCAAAGTCGTTTGTCGCTTCGTTCCAGGCCTGAAGAAATATTCTGCCTGCTTCTTCAGGTTTGCCTTTTTCTTCCAGGGCCATACCTTGAAGGCAGAGTTTAACAATATGGTTGTTTGGGTTGAATTCCATTTCAATTCATGTTTTTAATTATCTTAATGATTACTTGTTCTCAACCCCATATCGTATTGCCGCTTCAAGTATATCAATGTTTATATCTTTCAGCGTTTTGAACTTAATGCAATATCCGGTCACGCTTGCCTTACCTAGTTTTTTTCCATATGTTTGGGCTAAGTATTTCTTATCATCAATACCAAGGATATAGACAGAGATCCCGGTTGTGTTTGCACTCATACCAATTTGATAAAACTCCCTGGTTTTTCCATCAGCATATTTTATGGTGTGAAATCCATATCCTATATTAGGATTAGAAACAGTTTTATTTTCACTGTTTTTACCATCGAGGAACCATAATTTACATGCCGGCATTACTTGCAGAATGATGCGGTGCAACTCTTGCATGTCACTACGTTTTGGTTCAGGTTGGCTGGCAATATACTCTTTGATTTGTTCTTGTACGTTCATGTTTATACAAAATTATTGGTAGCTATTCAGGTCGCCAAATACTGACTTGTAAAACGTAATGCTTCTTCGGCATTTCCATTACAGTGAATGTAACGATTGATAAGTGGCCCTCATGTTATTTTTTAAGTTGTTTTTTTTATTCCCGCCGCGCTTAGGCTACGGCGGGCAGGCCTTATTCCAATTCTTCGCAGTAAAATTTATGCCTATTCAGCAAGCCTGTTATTCTCAAAACAACATTTTCTTCACTGTCAATGCGCAAAATCTTGTCACAGTCCTGAAGATCGAAGTTCCATTTTGCTTGTGGGAGCATTTTGTCAATATGCGGCTTGAGTTGCCTCGACTGTATTTTAGTCTTAACCGATGTTTTGAAAACGTAAATCATTTTTGTGATAAGGTTGCCAATAAATTATCCAGGTTATCCAATGACATAGTCATTCCTATTTTGAAACCTTCTTCTATTTTTTCCAGGCGCTCCAAAGATTCATTGTAGATAGATATACTGACTTTTGTAACCCGATGGTTTTCGGGTCCATTTTGTTCGCTGAAATTATAATCCCAATCAGAACCGGGCAGTTCAGGATTTTCATTTTCGTCTGCAAAAGCATTGTACAATTTGAAATTGGTTTTTGGAGTAATGGAAGTATATTCCTGAATTGCCCATTTCTCCTGTCCCTCAGGGCTTACCATAGCATAAAATCTTTTTCCGCCAACTTCAAAATTCATGTATTTTGTTTTTGAAGTGTAGGGTTTAGGTGCTACCCATTGGTCAAGAAGTTCCTTCTTTGTAAAAGCATCCCATACCAGTGAAAGTTCGGCATCAAACTCGCGGGTTATAAATACCATTTTTGTTGCTTTGTCAACGGTAAAATCAAATAGCAATTCATTTTTCATTTTTTTTGTTTTTTATTGCCTGCCTTGTCCGCAGACATGGTTGATAATAGTGTGTCCAGTTGATTGAACCGGTTTTCCCAAATCTTCCGGTATTGTTCCAGCCATATATCTATTTCTTTCATTTTCTCAATTTCAAGAGAGTAGAAAATTTCCCTGCCCTGGTATTCCTGTTTTACAAGCTCGCATTCCGTCAGAATGCGTAAATGCTTTGACACTGCTTGCCGGGTGGTGTTGAAGTTTTCCGCAATAGCGTTTGGGGTCATTGCATGTAATGCAATTAAGGCAATAATCGCCCGTCGTGTCGGGTCTGCAATGGCTTGAAATATGTCGCGCCTCATTTTGTTTGAAAGATTTATTTAAGAAACTATTCGGTTGCAAATATATATGCAACTTTTTAGTTTCACAATTTTTTTTTATTTTTCTTTTCGCTGAAAGTGTTGGAAGGATTTTTAGCAGGAAGCGTTCGATGCGCAGGAAGTTGCATGCGCAGCGAGTCAGTAAAAGAAGAAATAATGCCATTTTGTATTTTTCTCATACAGGTTTTAGGAGATAACTGTATATTTGATAGAAATTTTTCCTTGCCGGGGCGAAATTCTGAAATTGAGAAGATTGAGTTAGACTGATGAGAATTAGGAAAACCAAACTAAATGAAGCAGAAGCCTCTTGCTTTGCCTCTCCTGCACACAAGCTTCAAAAGCAACAGTTTTTTTCCCGGTGATGGTTGTTTTTTTGCAGCTTCGTTACTTATATTTTAGTTTTGACAAAAACATTTTATGAGGATCATTTTCAAATTATGAAAATCAATAAGTCTTTCTTCCTGCTATGCTGCATTGCCGGAATAATTATTTTTTTATCGGAGTGCATTCGCGGCGGAAAAACAAATGACGATCCCAGGGGAAATGTATATGCCGGTTCTCAAAGTTGCAGGCAATGCCACCAGGCCATCTATGATTCTTTTATATTGAGTTCTCATTACAACACCACACGTGCTTCTTTACCGGAAAATGTATTGGGTAGTTTTGATCATGGCAGGAATACTTTTGCCTATAATTCCGATACTAAAATAGTGATGGAGCGGCGGGACAGCGGTTTATACCAGGTTTTATATGTAAATGGAGAAGAGAAAGAAATACATCGTTTCGATATTACATTTGGATTAAAACATGCTCAGAGTTTCCTGACATGGGAAGGAGACCAGACTTTTGAATTACCGGTTTCCTATTATGTTTCCGTAAATGGATGGGGATCCAGCCCGGGCGGTGGTTTTACTTCCAACGTAGCTTATTTCGGAAGGGCTGTCGGAATAAACTGTTACGAATGTCATAGCTCTTTTATTGCTGATCAGGCTGTAATGACGCCAGATAAACGACTACAGAAAACACTCATCCGAAACACCCTCGTGCTAGGAATTGATTGCGAAAGATGTCATGGACCTTCCCTGAATCATGTAAATTATCACCTTGCTTTTCCTGATGCAAAAGAAGCAAAATACCTCGTTACTTCTCAATCCTTAACACGCCACCAGAAATCTGATGCTTGTGCGGTGTGCCATGACGGTAATGACAGGCAGAAAGATATTTCCCCTTTCCGGTTCAAAATCGGAGATACACTGGCCAATTATTTTGCACCATTCAGTAACCGTATAAAGCCTGAAAAAGGATATGACGTGCATGGCAATCAATACGGGCTTCTTTCTGAAAGTAAATGCTTTTTGAAAAGTCAAACCCTCACATGTGTTACCTGCCATGATCCTCATGTGAATGCCGGTAATGATCTTACGGTATATTCCAAAACATGCCAAAGCTGCCATAGTAATCCGGATCATCGTTCTTTAAATGTGGCTGAAACGGCCGCCAATTCTTTTAAAAGTAATTGCATTGACTGTCACATGCCTGAACAAGCATCCCGTGTAGTGTCATTTCAGGTGGCGGGAAGTAATGTAACTTCTTCTTACTTATTGCGTACGCACAGGATCGCCATTTACAGTGACAAAAAAGGAAAAGCCTTGGAAAATTAAAAATAGCTGTGTTAGATAATTGCGGCAGACGCGCATTCTCACAGTCCTATGAGATTTAAGAGGGTTGCCAACCTTCCGACGGTTAGCAAACCTGAACCAAAATAATAAAAACATGCACTCAGAAAGATACAGAGAAACTCTGAAGGAAGTGATTAGTTATCAGAATTGAGAGAAAAGTTTGCCCAGGGCAAGAAACAAAAAGACAAATTCTTTTTATTTCTTCATTCACTGCCTGGTGCGCGACACATTCACAGGAAATAGACCTATAAGGTTTCGAAAACCTTATAGGTCTCGCCCACCAGAGATACACAACTTCGATTGGAAACTTTTTAAAAACAGTGCTGATACCAATATTCAATTGCTGGTAAAGGGAATAGAAACGATAGATGAGACGTACCATTTCATAAAAAACATTAACGGCATTGAAATGATCGAGGAAGAGGGAAGATGTCTGATGTTTTTATGTGTGATGTATGATGTTGCAGATTGAACCGGCTCTGGTAGGCATTCGTTGTTCAAAAGCCCAGAAGTTACCAATGGCAATAAACAAAAAGATAAATTCTCTTTATTTCTTCATTCGCTGGCCGGTGCGCGACACATTCACAGGAAATAGACCTATGGTTTCGAAAACCTTATAGGTCTGGCCGAATAGAGATACACTACTTCGCAATAAACAAAAAGACAAATTCTCTTTATTTCTTCATTCGCTGTCCCGTGCATGACACATTCACTATTCACCATTCAGCGAGTAAGTTAAAGTACCTGTATGATTTGGCCGGTCAGTTTCCATTGTTCATCGATTTTTTCTAACATGCGCACCTCATAAGTATGATTCACAGAGCCATTTGCAGCAGTCGAGGTTTCATTGTGCGTGACTAAAGCAGTCGTTCCATGAATACTCATGTGATAATTACTGTTTTCTGAGGTGCCGCCCTGGCCGGCTGTTCCCGGTGCCGGATGTATGATTTTGTCAACAGGAACCGCAAAGGTCTTTCCATCGGCTGTCATTATGATCATGTTGCTATATGGTTGTGCTTTCCAGCAACTTGCATGAGCGGTCAAATCGCCCGAGCGCCATGTCGAGGATTCCTTTTCAAGTACCTGCACGATGGCCGCAGAATCGTTCGTTTGGCAGAAACCATCCGTTGCAAAACCTACGAGAAAGACAAACAAGAGAATTCTTTTCATGCTATAATTATTTAATGAATTAAAGATAATGGATAAAAGCTGAAGCCGGAATGTAATTAAGCCGATTATTATCTTGCCGGGCGGAAACTTGCGGCAGAAAAGTAATGTAGAGGCACAGGTTTGAAAACCTGGGCCAGGAATGTGAATTGACCACGGATAGCACATCCCGGGCGACAATATGTTTAATTAAACCAAACTGCGTACCCTTGTCTTCTCAGGTCCCAGGCAAGTTTTGCCTCCATCTTTAGTGCTTCCTTCCTGTTCATTTGTTTTAAGTTTATGTGATTGTAGAGGCTGGGACGCAAATAGATGCCGTACTTCTGCACGATATTAGCAGATATCTTATAACCTTTCTTATTGGTGTACCCGGTCTTATGCTGCCGTAGCCGCTCGGCAGGAGTCTTACTCGTCATACCCACATAAAGACACTCGAGAACTCCATTAAACTGCGGATTGGCAGTCCGGAATTTTATGTTTTCAGTAAACACTCTCTTGGATAGTTCAATGACGTAAACCTGGTACACTAATTTCGGCACAGCGCTCTTATTTTTCTTTGTGCAAAGTAAAGCCTTCAAATGGTTTGAAAAATAATCAAAAAGAAATTGCCTTCGATGAAGATAATCACTTTATCCACGTTTTATTCCTGTACTCGTGCGGCTTTCAGGCGGGTAAGTGCTCCGATTGGAGTACTTACCTCGGCAAAACGTGGGAGAAAGGGCGAAGAAGAGGGCGTAAGAATGTTTTGGCTGGAAGGCACTTTGCTTTTATTGCCCGACAAATGGAGCGGCCGAATTCTCAGCATATAGATTTATACTTTAGGTATATAAAACTAAATCGAAGAAACTTTTGCAATATTTGCACCTGCCGCTGTTGCTCCCTTTCTTAATTATTCAAGACCTGCTAAATGACTAATTTTGCGAAGCATGTTAATTTCCTTTCCCGATAAGAATAAAAACGCTTCAACACCTCTATGCTCATCATTCTTCTCATCCTGGTTTTATTAGTTATGGCCGTTTGGCTTTTTTTACATCTGCCGAGGTTTGGCAAATTGCCTTCACGAGACCGTTTGGAAAGAATCAAACAATCTAAAAATTATAAGAACGGCCAATTTCAAAATGTAAGCGAAACGCCCATGCTCACTGCAGAAGGAGGAATGATCACCGTTTTAAAACAATTTTTATTGGATAAAAAGAGGCGGGTAAAGCCGGTTGATATAATTCCATCGGTGAAAACAGATCTATTGAATTTAGATCCGGCAAAAGAGATTTTAGTATGGTTTGGCCATTCCTCTTACTTTATTCAGGTAGATGGGAAAAAGATATTAGTTGATCCTGTGTTCAGCGGCGCTGCATCTCCGGTTTCCTTCAACATAAAAGCATTCAAAGGAACGGATGTTTATACCACTGAAGATATTCCCGACATCGATTTTCTTTTTATTTCTCACGACCATTGGGATCATCTGGATTATGAGACCATCATTAAATTAAAACCGAAAATAAAAAGGATTATTTGTGCTCTTGGCGTTGGCGAACACCTGGAGCGTTGGGGCTTTGATACACGGATCATCTACGAACTGGACTGGAATGAAGAAATCAGTTTAGGAGAAAGTTTTGTCGTAAATACCGTACCTGCGCGGCATTTTTCAGGAAGAAGCTTTCTCAGAAATAAATCAATCTGGATATCCTTTGTTTTAAAAACTCCCACTATGAAAATATTTATTGGTGGTGACAGTGGTTATGATACGCACTTTGCAGAGATTGGCAAAAGATTCGGGCCGTTTGATTTGGCAATTTTAGAAAACGGGCAATATAATGAGAACTGGAAATACATTCACATGCTGCCGCCGGAAACTTTACAGGCTGCAAAAGATTTGCAGGCAAAAAGATTGTTGCCGGTTCATAATTCCAAATTTCCCTTATCGGTTCATGCATGGGATGAGCCTTTGAAAAAAATAACTGAGTTGAACAGCCATGCCGATCTAAACGTCTCCACTCCGATGATAGGAGAAGAATTGAATCTGAAAGACAATGCACAACGATTTTCAAAATGGTGGGAAGGAATTGAGTAAATTTCTTAGGTGCATTTATTTTGTTTTAAGCGTTGGTGAAGTCATCGCGCCCTCAAAGAGGTCCTTTGGATAAAGGCATGGTCAATATGCTTAGGATGAATAAAAGACAAGCAACGCTCTTGGACAGGTCCGGAAACCTGCGCCAGAGAGGAAATTCCATCAAATTTGTTCTACTTTGCCACAGTTTCAAAACAAAAATAACCGCCATAATGAATTTTGATATCCAGCTGGTATTAGAAAACGGCAAAGCAATTCTTTATCCGTTACAGGAAAACGATTTTGAGGATTTGTATGCAGTAGCGTCCAACCCTAAAATCTGGGAACAACATCCTAACAAAGACCGGTGGAAAAAAGATGTTTTTCATAATTTTTTTGAAGGAGCGATGCAAAGCAGAGGAGCCTTTAAAATAATTGACAAATCAACCGGTAAGATTGCAGGAAGTACCCGTATTTACGATTATAATGATAAGGACAACAGCGTATTGATTGGCTATACTTTTTACGGTATTGAATATTGGGGCAAAGGCATGAATCATTCGGTTAAGGCGCTCATGCTGGATTACCTTTTTCAGTTTATTTCACAGGTAGGTTTTCAAATAGGAGCAGATAATGTGCGCTCTCAAATAGCTATTAGCCGTTTAGGTGCAAAAAAGGTTGGGGAGCAGGAAATAGCTTATTTTGGAGAACCTCTCAGACTTAATTATATCTACCGCATAGAAAAAGAGGAATGGCTTGCAAACGACTGCGGATAGATAAAAAGTGACAACGCCGGCCATTTTTCCGTGAACCGATGTTTCTTTTTATTCATATAAATATTTTTTACCAGCTAGGCCTTGAAAAATATTATTACTGAATATTTCCGCTTTAACTTTTCCTTGAGAATTGAGCTGATAATTCATTTTACTGCTGATTGAGTTTTGAAGCCAGACACTGGTTGTTATACCCGAAGTTGTGATACTATTGAAAGTGGATAAGGAAAAAGTCTCTGCAAAAAAGGCGGCGATTACCATCGGTTGGCCGCCAAAGGCTGTGTGAGGATAGCTATACTGAGAAATGGCGCTCTTTCACGCCTGTAATTAAATTATTAGTGTAGGTAAAATCGAAAGTGCCGGCACTGTCCGTAATAATTGATGTCAGCCTGGTACCATTGTTTTCAACTGATGAATCATTGCCTTTACGGCAGGCAGTCATTCCTAACAGGCAAAAGAAAATTACCCGAATGTTTTTTATAACATGCCTTTCTTTCATGACCACAGTTTATGGAATTATGTTGCATGCTGTTTGAAAAAAGAATTAAGAATGACGAATTAAGAATTTTCTACTCATCTATTCATAGGCAGCATTGAATGATCGTTGAGAGTAATATTTCAATTTCTCGCCCATCAATTGCTTTGGTGTAATCCATTTTCCTGACATTAAAGGATTTCCTTTCTCGGGATTTTTTATTTACCCTGGCATAGCTTCATCACTGGGATTTTTCTCTGCAGGAATATAAAAATAAAAGACAGAACCCTCTTCCGGCTTGCTTTCTGCCCAGATTTTTCCGTTGTGCCTCTTGATGATTTCAGCGGAAATATATAATCCAACTCCGGTTCCGGTGAATAAAGCGGGCAATCCGCTGACCCTGTAAAACCGCGCAAATATATTTTCTAAATCTTCTGACGGGATGCCTATGCCGTAATCGCGAACACTCACCAATATGTTGCCGTTGTCCTCCCTGGCATCTATAATAACTTCTTTTGAACCCGGGGAATATTTTATCGCATTGTTGAGCAGGTTAATAATCACCTGCTCCATCTTCTCCCTATCTGCCTTCACCAATAATCTGGCAGATGGCTCATGAAAAATAATGTGATGGTTCTCGGTTGTGAGCTGAATATTATTTTTCACTTCGGTAAGTAAAACGCTTATATCAAGAATGGAAAAATTTAAATCTAATTTACCGGCCTGGATTTTTGAAACATCCAGTAAGTTGCTAATCAAATCGGACAGTTTTTTAACCTGTTTTAAGCTTTTATCTACAAAACTATAATTGTCATCGTCTTTCATCTGGTGTTGCAGCAGTTGCAGGTTGGCAGATATGATCGTGATGGGTGTTTTTAATTCATGGCTGGCCATCACCATAAATTCGTCTTTGTATTTGTTGAGATTCTGTAACTTTTCTGTGTACAGGTTCCTTTGTTTTTCCAGTTCTATTTTATCGGTAATATCCTTTGCTACTTTTGAGGCGCCAATAATTTTTCCAGCTGCATTTTTTACGGGTGAAACGGTGAGAGAAATATGAATGAGTTTTCCATCTTTGGATTTTCTAACCGTTTCAAAATGATCTATTTTTCTCCCATTACGGATATTGTTTATGATCATCGCTTCTTCCTGAAGGCGCTCATCAGGAATAATGATAGAAATGTGTTTACCAATGGCTTCCTGTTCTGTAAAACCAAACATTTTCCGGGCTGAATCATTCCAGCTGGTGATAATACCATCCAGGGTTTTACTAATAATAGCATCATCCGAAGAACTGACAATGGCGGCCAACATAGCCTGCTTTTCTTCAGCGAGTTTTTTAATCTTTATATCTCTTGCCACTTTTGACGCGCCGATAATTTTTCCGACTGCGTTTCTTATGGGTGAAATGGTGAGAGAAACTTCTATTGGTGTTCCTTCTTTAGAGATTCTTACCGTTTCAAAATGTTCTATTTTTTTTCCGTTACGGATATGGTCTATGATCATCACTTCTTCATCCAGGCGGTCTTTCGGAATAATCAGGGAAATGTGTTCGCCGATTGCTTCCTGTTCGGTAAAACCAAATAATTTCTGCGCTGAATAATTCCAGCTGGTGATAATACCGTCAAGGGTTTTACTGATAATAGCATCATCCGAAGAACTGACGATGGCAGCGAGCATAGCCTGTTTTTCATCATATCTTTTTTGAGGAGTAATCTCACTCGTTATTTTAGAAAGGGCAACAACGTCGCCGTCTTTATTTTCTATGGGTGAAATGGTAAGATCTACCAGGATGGTCTCTCCGTTTTTGGTTCTCCTGGAAGTTTCATAATGCGCTATTGTATGGTTTTTTTTTACTTTCTCAACCATTTTAAATTCGTGGTCGAGCAGTTCATCGGGAATAATGATGTTGATATTTTGTCCGATTGCTTCCTTTGATGAAAAACCATAAATTTTCTGTGCCGGAGCATTCCAACCGGCTATTTTTCCATCCGGCAAAATAATGGTAATGGCGTCGTCGGACGATTGAACAATGACAGATAGTGAATCATTTATATCGGACTCAACCGGCATAATGAGATGTTTTATTAAAAGGTGTTTACAATAGTAAAATAAATTAAGTAACAAATGAACAAAAAGACGAAAATTGTTAGCTCATTTATCTGGAAGAATGGCACAGGTACTTTAGCTAACCGACCCGGCATTCTGGCTGTGATATTGCAAACTGGTGATGTGCTCAAAATAGTAATCCTGTTTTTCCTTTTACGCAGACGATTTTTCAAACCGATCGAAAATGTGCATACCTCATGGTAAGATGAACAAGAAACAAAATATAGAGAAAGAATTACGTGTGATGGGGTTTTCAATTTTCCGGCTGCCGGCATAGCAACAGCACCAACCTTTATTTTGCAGCACCGGCTTTTCCTTTCTGAAAATATGTTTCCACATCCGTTGCATTTGACCCCACTTGCTTTACTGCTTTCTTTAATTCTTCGCTTGAAACGCCAAACTTCTTTGACCAATGCTGTACTTCATAATCTTCTGAAAGACTGATCCTGTCCCTGTCGGGCTTTCCAATGTTTTTTTTGTTGTCTGACATGAGTTGATTTTTTTTATGAAACAAATCAACTGTTGTGCCAAAAACGGCCTGTATTTTAATGATTTGATAACAGATGATTACAGCAACAAAAGTACTAATAGCAATTTGCCATTGCGGGTAAAGGAGATAGAACCGGGGAAATTAGGTGGGAAAGGAACCAGGGAGTGGGGGAGGAAGAGGAAGGGTTTTATGTCTGTTCCCAGTTTAGGTTGACATATTGTAAAAATCAAAAATAAACAATATGCAGACAATTGAGCAGAGAAAAACAATTCGGTATAGCATTAGCTTTAAGCAAATGGTGGTTAAAGAAGTGGAAGAAGGAAGTAGTATGGAATTTGTGCGCAAAAAATATGATATTGGTGGTGGCAGCACGATTCAAAAATGGATTATGGCTTTTGGCAAACATCATTTACTAAACAAAATAATCAGAATAGAAACAATGAACGAAAGAGATAGATTAAAGCAGTTAGAGGAAGATAATAAAAGGTTGAAAATGGCACTGGCAGATGCTTATATGGCAAAAGATTGCCTGGAAGGAGTGATTAAAATGGCTGATGAAGAATATAAGACAGACTTAAAAAAAAATTTTGGTTTCCGGTTACCAGGCAAAACGAACAGCGATACTCAATAAGTTCTTTATGCAATTTTTGGGGTGTCAGCAGACAGGCTTTTTATAAAGATCGAATATCAGTTGAAAAGAAAAAAAATAAGGACGAGTTTATATTATCGTGTGTAAAAGATATTCGTAAAACACATTCAAAATTAGGAACACTAAAATTAAGAAGTGAATTAAAAAATGAGCTAAAAACATGTGGTCGTGGATACGGAAAAAATAAGTTCTTTGATTTGTTACGTAATAATGATTTGTTATTAAAACGCAGGCGTCGCTATTGGGTTACAACCGATTCGAATCATCCGTTTTATAAGCATACCAATCAATTGGCTAAAGCAACAATTACAGCCCCAGATCACGCTTGGGTATCTGATATTACTTATTTGAGAACAAGAGAAAAATTTGTGTATTTATCATTGGTTACCGATGTTTATTCACGCAAAATAGTAGGTTGGAATGTAGATGTTTCTTTAGCAGTAGAAGGAGCAATGGCAGCGATGAAAATGGCAATTGCCAACAGCTCTGCAACTAAAGATCTTATTCATCATTCTGACAGAGGAATTCAATATTGTTGTTACGCATATAATGACTTAGCAAAGAAACATGGAATAAAAATGTCGATGGGAGAAGCAGGCAATTGTTATGATAATGCCATTGCAGAAAGAGTGAATGGGATTTTGAAAGAGGAGTATTTATTAGACAGCGAATTTGTGGATATTAAACAGGCAGTTAAGGCGGTCAAAGAAGCTATTTATCTTTATAATTATCAGCGGCCACACTGGTCATTAAATTTAAAGAAACCAGCAGAAGTTTACAATACTGGCAAACAGGAGTTGCAAACAATGAAAGGTAATTTAAAAGATGCGGAGGCGCTCTCTCCAAAGAGCAAGACTACGCATCTTTTAAATGGGCAAAATGAAGAAGCTCGCACCGAATTAAATTAAAGCGTAAAAATCAAAAAAACTGTCAACTTTTTTCGGGACAAGACATTAATGAAGGAGTATTGATGCAGGTTCGCGGCTCTCCGGAGCTTAGCAACTCAACGAAATACCTTATTTCAAAATACAAAATCGCCTTATTTGTTCATTGACTGAACCATGGTGCGGCGAACTGGGCTTACGCTAATATTTTTTATCGGTGTTTAAAATAATTCGGGAAACCTTAATAACAGGGACTAATAGAACACTTGAGCGGCTATTATTTGAGCACCACATTTTCAGCCTTTCCTTCTAAAAAACCTTTTACATTATTCACTACGACATTCATCAGCCTGCTGCGCGCTTCAAAAGTTGCCCAGGCTACATGTGGCGTAATCAAACAATTCTTTGCGTAAAGCAGCGGGTTATTTGCAGAGGGAGGTTCTGTAGATAATACATCTAATGCAGCTGCGGCAATAATTTCTTTATTTAAAGCTTCTGCAAGATCCGGTTCATTAATCAGGCCTCCTCTGCTGGTATTGATCAGAAAGGCACTGCGCTTCATCATCCCCAGTAATTCTTTATTTACAAATTTTACATTCTTTTCATTCAGAGGGCAATGCAGGCTTATAATATCCGCTTCACGAAAACATTTTTCCTGGTCAACAAATGCCACGCCTTCCATCCGGTCTCTTTCCGGATGCTTGTGAGAGGCGATAACCTTCATGCCAAAGGCAATCGCTATTTTGGCTACCGCTTTTCCTATCTGTCCAAAACCAATAATGCCGAGCGTTTTATCCTGCAACTCCATCATCGGTTTCAGCTGATAACTAAAATCTTTGCTTTTGATCCAATCGCCTTTCCGTACGCTTTCTTCATACACCGCTGTATTGTTACTGAGGTCAAGCATAAACGCAAAAGTGAGTTGCGCTACAGAAGCGGTGCTGTAGGATGGAACATTCGTTACAACAATATTTTTTCTTTGGGCTGCAGCTACGTCGACGATATTATAACCCGTCGCCATCACGCCAATGTATTTCAATTTCAGCGCACTGTCAATCAATTCTTTATTCAATACCGCCTTATTGGTCAACACCATATCCGCATCAGCTATTCGTTTTTCCGTTTCTTTTAGTGATGATCTCTCATATATTTCTGTTTCTCCAAGTTGCTCCAGGCTGTCCCAGTTCAAATCTCCCGGGTTCATTGCAAATCCATCTAATACTACTATTTTCATGATCAATTATTTTTTCTAACCCGGCTTTTTTTTAACGCGAGCAAATTTCCTAATTCCATAGCAGTGCGCTCAAGGTCAGCTGCGGTATTTTTGATCGCGTCTTTTATTGAAGCTGGTCCATAACCAATTGGCAATATAACATTAAAATAATGATGTAGATGTTCGCCGGTTTTAAGCGGAACCTGTCCTGTTAAAAGGATCACGGGAATCTCATGTTTCATCGCTTGCTGAGCCACACCATAAGGCCCTTTACCCTCCAGTGTTTGAGTATCGAATTTACCTTCAGCGGTAATTAAAAGGTCGGCATTTTTTAATTCATTTTCAAATCCTGCGATTTCCAGATAATAAGAAATACCACTCACTAATTTTGCATTCAGGAAAGTAGCCATGCCTGCGGCCAGCCCACCTGCACTTCCACCGTATTTAAATGAATCCATCTCAATTCCTAAATCTTTTTTTACAATTTTATTCAATTGATAAAGGCATCTTGCCAGCAAATGGGCTTCTTTCTCATTTGCACCTTTTTGCGGGCCAAAGATAGCTGCAGCGCCATTTTTCCCAAGCAATTTATTAGCCACATCGCATAACACGATGATCTCACAATCTTTCAGGCGCCTGTCAGTTGAGCTTACATCTACCTGATCTAATGCCAATAATCCTTTTGGTAATTCCTTTATTTTATTTCCATGCTTATCTAAAAACTTTACTCCCAGCTCGTTCAGCAAACCACTTGCTCCATCCACTGTGGCACTGCCTCCGATGCCCAGCATTATTTTTTTGGCGCCTTTGTTCAAAGCAGATTTTATTAATTCCCCGGTGCCGCGTGTATTCGATTTTAAAGGATTTAATTTTGCCTGGTTTAGTAACCTTAAACCAGATGCGTCAGCCAATTCGATTATAGCAGTTTTGGATTTACTCACCCATCCGTAAGAGGCTTCTATTTTTTTGCCCAATGGATCATGCACCAAAGCTTTCATGGATTTGGCCGATAATTTTTTTGAGATTAAATGGGCAGTTCCGTCGCCACCATCGGCGATAGGAATTAATTGTAATGTGCAGGAAAGCTGGCTTGTTTTCAATCCTTTTGCAATGCACTGCGCAGCTTCGCCTGCTGTAAGGCTGCCTTTAAAAGCATTTGGAGCGATAACGATTCGCATAAGCAATGTTAAGTAAATTTTTAAGAAAGGAGAATAGTGAGAACATAAATTGTTACCCTTAAATGAATATAACAGCATTGTCGTGCCCCCAAAAGTGGGGCGGGCAGAACGAATTGAAAGATGAGTTTTTGAGAACCTTTGAAATCCGGCATCAAACAACAGACGTCAAAACATCAGACATGACCAGCGATTCAGATCCTATTATAATGGATAAGGCGATGCTTTATATTAAAAGCTCTGGCTGATCCTGATTCCAGGTGTAACGCCCTTAAAAAAATTATTGAAATACATGGACGGTTCAACAGTTGTTTTTAATAATTTAAGTTTACCGGCACCTAAACGGAAAGTGTTTTTATCGATAAATTCTCCTTCTCTCCGGATAAGATATCCCAGTGAAAATACACTGCTGAATGAAAAGTCTTTGCGGGGATCATGATCTGTAGTTCCGCCTTGCCCGTAAGTAAGTGTAAGAAAATCATTTCTGTAAGTGCGCAATTTGCCGTTAACATCTTTTGCAAATAAAAAATGCGGTTCCCAACCTAATCCCGGAACCCACTTGTAATTTCTATCACGGGTAGTTAGCGTCAGCTGCATTCCCACGGTGAAAGATGGGACAAAATAATTTTTATAATTCTGTAAATTAACGGTTATATATCCGTTTAGATAATCTCCCGTACCCGCATTGGTGAAGCCTTTTGGATGATCAGCGAAAATAGACTTGTCATTTTTGATATAATGAGAGCTTGTACCTAAAACGGTGGGCCATTTACCAGTTATATTATCTTCAATCGTTTTAATTTTTTCATTTAAAGTGCCATTCATGTAGTTCGCCAGTTCCTCAATATTGTTTAAGCAAAAGGTAAGGTGATAATAGCGTGGATTGGTTCGGCTTATGTCATCCTTGTGTTTTGGAGGATTGGTAATAATGCCAATAATATTTACAGTATCCTGTTCTGTTCTTAGCGAAGCCAGCTCGCCATTATCGAGCAGGAAGCTTGTTCCGTCCGGCTGAAATTGCTGAAACCTGATTTTTTTTCTTCCTTTGGCATCGGTAATATAATCTACTTTTTTTGAAGTAAGCGGATTCAAAAAAGAATCTTTCAATGGTGCGATATCCTTTTTAAAAAGCTGGAGGATCGAATCGATATCAGCAATTCTTTGAAGATCAGATAAATCCGTTACTTCAACTGTCAGTTTATTTTTCTCTCCGAGGTCAATATAAAAGCGCCTCGACATAATGATATTTTCTGGCACTTCAAAAGCTTTATCGCTTTTGCTGTGGGTTTTGGTTTGTGCGCAAAGCGTTGCCGGGATGCTTATTAAAAGCATCCATACGATGATTAATTTGTTCATTTTATTTTAGTTTGGAGAAGATTTAAAATTTATCGTTGCAAAATTCTTTGTTATTGAAGCAGAACTATTATATACTTCCTCGCTGCCCAGTTTCAGGAAATGAACTGATGGTTTTTCGGAACTGCGTGCCACTTGTGGTTCATTATCCGGCTCGCCTAACTCATTAATATGCACAACCGGCAATTTTTTCTTTGCGGCGATTATCGACGCATTGCTTGAAGAAGTGTCCATGATGATCGGCGAAGAGTTATCTGTAGTTTCAGTGATTTGGTTTTGGGTATTAATTGTATCGTACAACTGGGATTCATCTTTTTTATTTTCTTCCACATTTTTAAGTCCTGCTTTATTCGATTGATGAAAACTAACCGGCTGGTTCTTTTCCGGCAGGACATCATTTTCAACAGTAAACGAATCTTTATTATGATTTCCTGTTTTAACAGGAACCTGTTTTTCCTGTTGATTTTGTTTTGTTTCAGATTCATTTTGTTTTAAACTGGTGTTTGATAATGATGATAATGGATCATTTTTTTTATAAGAAATAAAAAAGGGAATCATTAATAAAAATAAAACGGAGGCCGCTGCGATCCAGTACCACACCGGTTTTCTTTCAGGCTTTTTTCCGTCCACTCTTGCATGAATTTTTTCCCACGATACATTTTTATCGGGCATCGTTTCACCTGGCAAACTTTCTAATTCATCCAGTTTCCTTTTCCAGTTAAGGGAGCTATTGTAATTTTCGTTTGACATATTCTATTCCTTTTTTCAACAGCATTTTTTGTAATAAAACCTTTGATTTACTCAATTGAGACTTTGAAGTACCTTCTGAAACATGGAGCAATGTTGCAATTTCGTTATGGCTCATTCCTTCTATTTCATAAAGATTAAAAACCGTGCGATAACCAACCGGCAATTGAATTATCAAATTAAAAATTTCAGCCGCGGATAAATTGTCCAGCGCTTCTTCGTGCAATGAAATCTCTTCAGCGACCAGGTCAGATGAAATCGTAAACACATTCTTTTTCCGCAAAAACATCAGGCATTCATTGATCATTATTTTTTTCATCCATGCAAATAAAGCCGCATCGCCCTGGTAGCTGAATGAAGATAAATTTTTAAAGAACTTATAAAAACCGTTCAGCATCATTTCTTCTGCATCTTCCCGGTTCTTTACATACCGCCGGCAAACCATCAACAGCTTATCGGCCATTTCATCAAAGAGGCATTTCTGTGCGGCAGTGCTTCCCTGCTTAGCTTCTTTGATTAGTTGAGATATATCCATAAAAACAATGGCTGAAGATGTTTGTAAAAAGATAAATGCATATTAAAGGTAAAAGGTTGTCTCAGATCAGATAATTTTTATGCTATTAAAACGGTTAAACGTTCACCTGAAATCACTGCCACGAATCATGTCCACGAACCGCATAACGTTTAATGGCTGTATTTCATTCGGTAAACCAACAAATAATGAAGATTTGTATTTCTTTTTGGTAAATACCATAAGCTAAGACCGGAGAGTGCCGTAGTCCACATAGGCAATACATTAGGTTTGACGAGGATCATCCAAAAACCTCCATTTTTATTTGAATCTGCAAATGTTGTGGAACGTTACAAGTAGTCTTGATTTATTAAAACCAAAACGGTTTCTTTGTAAATACAACATTGAAAATAAAACTAATGCAAGATAGAACTGTTGACTCGGCACTTCTGAAAAGTAAACCACATTTCGAAATACTGGATGGTTTAAGAGGTTTAGCTGCTGTAGTGGTAGTCATTTTTCACTTTATGGAAATTGCGATTGCCGATTACAATGATAATTTCATTGCACATGGTTATTTAGCAGTAGATTTCTTTTTCTGTTTATCTGGTTTTGTAATCACTTATGCTTACGATAGCCGTCTAGCAGGTATGGGGTTAATAACTTTTATTAAACTAAGGCTGATTCGTTTGCAGCCTTTGGTTATTATAGGCTCTGTGTTAGGCTTACTTACTTTTTTATTTGACCCTTTTAGTCATCTGTATGCGGTCTATGGTTTTACACAAACCGCATTGATTTTCATCACATCGGTGTTGGTAATCCCTTATCCTGTAGTGTCTGAACGATTTTTTAATCTGTTTAATTTAAACGCCCCAGCCTGGTCGTTATTTTGGGAATACTTTGCTAATTTAGTCTATGCAACTATATTATTTAAAGCTACCAAAAAAGTGCTGGCCCCACTCGTTTTATTAGCAGCTGCCGGTATTTGTTATGTAGGTTGGCATTCCGGTAATTTAGCTGGTGGCTGGGGTGGTTCAAATTTTTTCGACGGTCTGGCGCGTATTTCTTTTTCTTTTTTAATGGGAATGTTGATCTTTCGCTCCAACTGGATCATTAAAAACAAATTAGGTTTGGCAGGCATGAGCGCTTTATTATTGATCGCATTTTTAACTCCATATAACGACCATTGGAACTGGCTCACCGAACCTGTTTTGGTGATTTTTTACCTTCCGTTAATGGTTTCATTAGGCGCCGGAGCGAGTTTAGCTGCCAGGCACCAAAAAATCAATAAAATTTCCGGTGACATTTCTTACCCGCTTTACATGACTCATTACCCATTTGTGTGGATATTTTTAACTTATGTATCGGTAGAAAAACCAGGCATTGGTCGTTTGACATGGGTAATTCCTGTTTCTGTAATTTTACTCATCGGCCTGGCCTGGCTGGTGTTCAAATTTTTAGACTATCCGATACGACGTTATTTAACCGGTAAATTAAAAGCCAGGGCAAACCGCCCACATTAACCAATGGTCGCTCAAGGAAAAATTATTCATTTCTCAGATGCTGTAATTGCCCAACGATCAGATGCTGTAATTGCTCAACGAGTAGTAATTAACGCGGGTTTAATGTAAACA
Organism: uncultured Chitinophagaceae bacterium; assembly: GCA_963706825.1. Lineage (GTDB taxonomy): Bacteria > Bacteroidota > Bacteroidia > Chitinophagales > Chitinophagaceae > Ginsengibacter. The sequence goes on from CAVPNT010000001.1 coordinate 366,786, forward strand.
ATGTCACTCCTTCAGAGTTTTCTACAACACGGTAATAATTTCATCCCTTCGATTGTATTCTCAAGTCTGAAGGGTTTATATTATTGTAGAAAACAATTAATTCCCGAAGGATGACATGAATAGTAGAAATTAAATTCTGTGGTGCTAAATCGAACTGATGTTAATTGCAAATTTGCTTGCAAGAACCCATTTTTTTTTACCACAGCACTATTTCTAAACCGGTTAACGAGACACGACCGGCGCAGTTAAGGAATGAAGGCCGATACGTTATAACGCTAAACATTGCCAATGACAACAGTCCATGTGCGGACATTCCATTCTACAACTAATCCATTTTTGACATAAGGGTCATTTTTTGCAAACTCTTCGGCAACCGACTGATTTTGTCCTTTAAAAATTAAAATTGCACTATCAGCAGGGTTTGAAAGCGCGCCTCCCATAATTAATGTTCCATTCTCAAAAGCATTTTGTGCCAATTCTAAATGCTCCTGCCGGTAAGGTTTACGCCGCTCGGTATAGTCGTCCACCGTTTTATAAAACAAGATATAGTAGTTGTTGTTCTTGTTGTTCATTTTTTTTGAATTTGAATGAAAGAGGAATAAATCTGTTTATACAAAATAGGTTATTTTAATTTCTCGGTAGATGTTAACGCCCTTATACAGGTCACGAGAGCTGCGGCAGAGAGAAGAGAACGGCGCCAAAGAGAACAAAAGCTTGTTATAAACAGCAGGATTTTGAAAAAAAATTTATAATTTAAAGTGCTTGTTGTTTTAAGCTAAATTTCAAAAATGTAACATGTGAAATTATCAGGAATCATCAAACGCCTTTGAAAACACCGACGACATTCTTTAAGAAAAAACAGGTCATTCAGGATATTTTACTTTTCTAACTCCCACACTCCACTCTCCATTGGCTCTACAGAAAAATCGGCAATTGGTTTTACTTCTCCCGTAATTACATTTTTCATTTTTGTAAAGCCGTTTGTTCTTTCAGAATAATTTTTTATTTCAATAGTAAGCTTTTCTTTTGCTGTATTCAAAACAGTCATAATGGTTTGTTTGCCGTCGTAGCGGAAGAAAACGTATTCTCCTTTTGTTGGAGCAAATTGCATCATCTTTCCGGTAGTAATTGCAGACGAATTTTTTCTGAAATTGGCAAGCGTTGCAATGTATTTCCAAATGTCTTCTTCTTTCGCCGTTCTTCCTGCAACAGTAAATTTATTTAAAGAATCAGAAGTCCAACCACCGGGAAAATCTTTACGAACATAACCGTCATTAGGAGAAGTAAGTCCTTCCATGCCCACTTCATCTCCATAGTACAACTCGGGAATTCCGCGGCACGTGAAAAGCCATGCGAGCGCTGCTTTGTACTTCATTAGATCGGTGCCGATAACAGAATAAAACCTGGATAGGTCATGATTATCCAGAAAGATAACGTTGCGCATCGGGTCTTTATAAACAAAATCCTGCGCCAACGTTGTGTACATTTCATTGATGCCATCAGTCCAGCCAAAATCTTTTGTCAACGCATCTGTAATTGTCCATAGTGTTTGAAAATCCGTCGGCGCCTGCAGGTTGCTTTTGTAAGGAATATTATATTTGTTCTGCACAAAATAACTTTGATTGATCACACCATGAACCCATGTTTCGCCAAACATCGTGATGCGCGGATATTCATCCATCAATGCTTTGTTGCAACGATTCATAAAATCCAAATCATTATAGGCGTAGGTGTCAATACGCCATCCATCAATTCCAAATTTTTCCACAGTCCAAAGGGCATGTTGAATTAAAAAATTAGCGACATAAGGATTGCTTTGATTCAAATCAGGCATTGACCTGGTAAACCATCCATCGCTCATTTTCTTTTTTTCAATGCCACTTGCATAAGGATCAAAAAGCACCTGGTCTTTAAAAGTCGTATTCGTGTAAGTTGGCCATTGATGCAACCAGTCTTTCATCGGTGGATCAAGCACGGTAAAATGATAACTTCCCACATGATTATAAACCGCATCCTGGATGATTTTCATCTTCTTTGAATGCACTTCATCAATTAAATTCTGATACGCTTTTTCTCCACCGATTCTTGAATCTATTTTATAATGATTGGTAAAAGCATAACCATGCTCGGTACGGTTTGGCATATCATTTTCAATCACGGGATTGAGCCAAAGTGTAGTAACACCAAGGCTTTTCAGATAATCCAAATGGTTTTGAATTCCTTTTAAATCTCCTCCATGACGGGAATAAACAGAATCGCGGTTCAGGCTTTGATCTCTCATTCCTGCAATTCGATCATTCGTTGTATCACCATTGCTAAACCTGTCGGGCATTATCAGATAAATAAAATCTTTGGAAGTAACACCTTGTGCAAAAGCGGTTCCGTTTCCACGCCGCCTGGGCTTTAATTCAAAATCAATATCGAATGAAGATTGTTTTTCTTTTACTTTAATTTTTATCGTTCCTGGTTTTGCAATTGGAGAAATATTTATATCCAGAAAAACATAATTTTTATTTTCAACTTTATTAATTTTTTCCAGTTTTACGCCTGCATAATTTAACGTGTATGCATCACCGTTACCTATGTCGTTGCCGTGAATCATTATTTGCACTTTGTTCCATTTCATTCCTGTCCACCAGTTGGTAGGATAGCAATTGTATGAATTATTTTGAGCAAAAATATTTGCACAGCAAAATATAAACAGCAAGAACAAAAGGACTTTTTTCATAAAGATTTGATACAATTATTTAAAGGATGTAAATGGAACTTCTAATATACAGTAAAGAAACAAATAACGCTGATTTCGCCTCTTGAAATTATTTAAATGAAAAGATTAGACACTGCTGTTGTTGGCGTCCTCGCCAACGATGGTCACTTCATACTATTGGCACGGACGGCAACAGAAGCAGTATCCCAACAATTAATACTGATATATTTAAAAATAGGTTATATTGCCAATTAACACGTTATACTCCATTATATGCATTACTCAAACCATATTTTAATTAAAGTAAAAAATCTAAAATTAAAAGTGAAAAGAGTAGTGGAACGTATTCAAGGTGTGGATTTTATTTCTTATATGGATAACAATCAAACTGGAGTGCCGAATATTTTAGGGGAGCATTATTCATCTTCTGCAGACTTCAAAGAATTACAAAAGGTAATAGTTGATCTTTCGCTCGATAAAAATAAAGGTATATTTGATTTTGGTTGCGGAAAAGGAGCGGCACTGCTATTTTTTCATAAACAAGGGTTTAAAAACATTGGAGGGGTAGAGTTATCAGAAAAATTAATAGCAATTTGTGAAAATAATTTAAGAGTTCTCAAATTAAATCATATCGAAGTCTTTCAGAAAAATGCAGCTGAGTTTGTGGATTTAGATCAATACAATTATTTTTACTTTTATAATCCATTTCCACAAGTTATCATGCAGCAAGTAATCGAAAATATATATAGATGCCTGAGAAATTCACCAAGACAAATTTTACTTATTTACTGTAACCCCACTTGTCATGAAATCATAACAAGACACCCCGGCTTTGAATTTGTAAAGAGCTTTCCTGCAAAAATTTCAAACAGAATTATAAACATATATAAATCAAAAGCCGAGTAATTTTTACTCCCTGCCATTGTTTTCGTCCCGCCAACAATGGCACGTAATACTATTGCGCAGACGTCAATGATAGCATCTGGCAGTAAACCAACAAATAACCCTATTTTCTATTTTCATTGATTTAAAATGTTCACCGGCAAAATAATTTCCCATCGATTGTATCCTTGTGCACCATATAAATCCTTATCCAATAATCTGCTGTATCTGAATCCGAAGGAAACGTTTACTTCGTTCCACCATTTGGTATCAAAATTAATTTCGGTTCCAACAGATCGGAAGCTGGCAGAAAAGGGTGTATGATGCTGAGCAAAATCATTCACTTGAGTATCATCATAAAACAGATTGGCACGAACCCGCAAAAGATAAAGAATATTAGCAAAACCTGCATCTGGTAAGGCTAACGGCAGATGATAATTAATTCCCCATTTATACATTTGATAAAAATTTACCGATTGATAACCTCTTGAAAAAGGAAATCCACTGGTGAAATTTATTTTATTTAAAGTGTCTTTTTTCAAATAAGCACCATTCAAAACAAGGCTGTGTGTTGTAGCAAATCCCGGGAAATAAAAACTGGCATTTGACATAAACTGATAGCCTTTCAATTCAGTTAACGGAAATTTATAAGTAAACAAAACTGTTTGTGCAAAGTGCGGAAAAATTTGTTGTGCGGCCTTTTGCGTTTGATGGCTGAATGATAAAAAATTACTGTTATAACTGTATGAAGATTTCAAAGTGTCATTGTATTTTCCCTGGAAAGTTCCCTTACTGTAGACATATTGCGATCCGAAGTTGAGATAGGTAAAGGAGCGCCGTTTACTGAAATTTAGCGGGATATTAAATCCGGCATAAGGTTCAAATTGATTAAAGTGAATTAGTTTTTGATGAAATAACGTACTTCTGTCAATAAAATAATTTGCGCCAACATTTAAAAAAGGAAACCAGCTGGCATACGTCGCATCAAAACTTATTTCTTTAAATTTTTCAGAACGATCATAGGTAAAAGAAACATCAGACTGAAGGGTGTTTAAAATATTTTCGCTGACCAGTGTTAAACTGTATTGAGGATCATTAACAGCAGGTTCAATGCTGTGAAAATTAAATAAGCGGAAACTCTTATGATATTTTTTAACTGGAAATGTATCATCCGGGACAGAATATAATAAGTTTGAATTCTTTGCATTGATACTCGCAATACCAAAACTGGAAGTAATTTTTTGCAGGTTATCTATGTTTATTTCTGTAAAATGCAAATCCTCTTTTGCAAATTTTTGCAAACGGTATCCTTCGGCTGTAAATGAAGCCCACACAATGTCTGATTTATTTACAGTTGGATGATATTTCCCTAAACCTTCTTCTGAATCTGTTTGTATCAACCATAATTTTTTATCAGAAAAAGTATAAGCAAACAGTTCATCATTTTTTTTATAAGAATAAGAAAAATATAGTGTGTCGTGCAAAATGCTTGGAAACCCAATCACATTATAAGTGAATGGAAGCAGGTATTTTGTTTCATTGTTTTGCATATCAATTTCCAATAGCGACATTTTTCCTTCCGGGTTTCTTACTGCTGAAATAACTTTATTCTCCCCATAAAATTTGGGATAAGTATAAAAAAGATGATCAGGATTCGGAAACTGATAAATCATTTTTCCAGTTTTGGAATTTAATAATTGCAAATCACATTTGCCGGATGCAGGAGCATGAACTACAACGATTTTTTGTCCGTCAGAACTAATATCCGGAGCAAAAAATTTACTCTTTTTGGTTAACGTTTGTTGGTGACCGTTAGTAACATCCAGTATTTGCAAATCGCTGTAATCGCGGTAGCCCCAGCGAATATCAGGCCGGTAGGAAGTATAAATTACTTTACCATTCCGGTAAGAGAAATAATTATCTAAAGTATAATCCACCGTTCTTATTTTTTGTTCTTTATTTCCTGTACGAATTGTAAACTCGGCATTTTTTTTATAACTATTTTTTACAAAAATCAGAGAACCATCTTCTGTAAAAGAAGGGTATTGCTCATTGCGGTAAGTGCCCAATTGCCGGCCTCCCCTAACCCCTCCGGGGAGGGGGAGAAGGCCTCTTTTTTAAAAAAATCAAATGCATCGTTTCTGAAAGTAACATAATTCACTCCGGAATATTTTTTTACTGCATGCTGAAAAGGATAAAATAAACTTTTGAATGAAGCCGCGTCATGGGTTACATTTTTCCAAAAATCAATGCCATATTTTTCCCGTCCATACGCAACTAATAAAAATCCAAGTGCATAATGATCGGGAACGAAATCTTTTAAAGATCCGTTCCTTAGTTTCATCCAGCTGTAATTTTTTCGGGCCTTCCAAAGTGAACGGTATGCATTATAAAAAGAAGGCAAACTTCCACGTCCCTGTTTGCTCAGATTCGTTTCATTGTAAACCGCATCGCCTTCATAAAACCAATTTGGAATGGCCGCATTATTTGCCAAAGCCTGACCTTCTTCACCAAAAATAGTACGCATCACCTTTGACAATCCGACATCGAAATTGTTGTATTGCTCGACGTGGCGGTATTCATGTATTGTTAGCTGGTCGGGCCATGGAAGGCTTCCCATGTCGAAACTATTCTGCTCGGCAGTCAAATAAAATTCACTTCTGAAAGGCCCCAAACTCACATACGCATTGGAAACTGTTGTTTGATTTTGCAAAACGATATTTATTTTTTTCGAAAGGTTTCCAATGGTTTGAGTACTTGGTTGTTTGATGTAAGAAATAATATTGGTAATCCTGGTAGCAACAGAATCAAGACCTTGCGGAAAAATAACACGCGATGATGGTGTATTGATTTGCTTCCATTTTACCGAAGGCGCATCGCCGCCAAAAACCTGTGAAAAAGATTGTGAAAAAATGAGCGTGGATAAAATAAGCAAAATAGATTTCCTGAAATAAAGCATGTAATTTTTTTCTGAAATAAAGATAGGAAAATGTTTTTAGGATGCTTCAGCTTTAGAGTTTTCACTAACCTGGAAAAAGTAAATAAAGAAATATGGATGATTTACGTTTTCATGTCATCTATTTTGGATCGAGCGCTTCTAATGATCGTCGCGGATTCGCTGCTGCTTTTGAGGAATCTTCTTTTGGAATCATAGGCTTCTTATTCGGTTTTTATTCGCTTCTATGGAACGAATAACAGGCACAGTAAAGCCGGTTGATCGCGTTCTTTTGTATAAGCAAACAGCCGGTTGGGCTCAAACAGGTATTTCTGAACTGGAATCCGGAACTTTTCAGGATAGGCAACAAAAAGGCAAGTTTGTTTGCCGGCAACGTTTCCGTAGATATTTCTCTGGTTTCACAATAGGGTTTCTATTTTTGATTGAACTCCTTTTATCATTTAAACAAAACCAATGAGAATATTTCAATCAAAATTTTCCATTCTTTTTATTGCATTTATTTTTTCTTTTGCGTATCCGGATAACCTGGTGGCGCAAAACAAAGATGAAGCCTGGTATGTTGCAAATGCACCTTTTAAAATGCCTGAAGTAATTCGTCCGATCTTTCCTGGTAAAAGTTTTTCGATAAAAGATTTCGGTGCTGCCGGCGACGGGCAAACTTTAAACACAGAAGCGTTTTCAAAAACAATTGCTGCGTGTTCAGCGGCAGGAGGCGGAACGGTTATAGTTCCAACAGGCTTATGGCTTACCGGTCCTATTGAATTGAAGAGCAATATTAATCTGTGTGTAGAACGGGGTGCGCTGATACAATTTACAAAAGATCATACTCAATATCCAATCATAAAAGCATCTTCTAAAAGCAGCAGTTATGTTCCGGCATCGCCAATTTATGGATACGATTTGAAAAATGTTGCTATTACCGGCGAAGGAATTATTGATGGGGCAGGAGAGACCTGGAGGCCGGTAAAAAAAGAAAAAACAACAGCATCGCAATGGAAGGATTTCACATCTTCAGGTGGCGTCGTAAGTAATGACGGCAAAATCTGGTGGCCAACAAGAGAAGCGATGGAAGGAGAACAATATTTGAAAGATCTGAAAAAGAAAAAAGAATTGACTGCGGAAGATTTTTTGCCTGCACGCGACTACCTGCGGCCTTACATGCTTTACCTGATGAATTGTGAAAACATTCTGATCAAAGATGTAACAATTCGAAATTCTCCAAAGTTTGTTTTTTATCCGAATAGTTGCACGAATCTTACAATGGATCACGTGAATATTTTCAATGAATGGTGGGCACAAAATGGTGATGGAATTGACATCAGCAGATGTAAAAATGTGTTGATCTATAATTGCACAGTGAGCGCCGGAGATGATGGAATTTGTATGAAATCCAGCGGAAGCAAAAATGATGATGAACATCCGAATCTTCAAAATGTGGTGATCGCAAAATGTGTAGTATATCACGCGCATGGAGGTTTCGTAATTGGAAGTAACACGGATGGCGGCATGCAAAATATTTTTGTGACCGATTGTGATTTTATCGGCACTGATATTGGAATAAGAGTGAAGAGCAACGCTGGTCGCGGTGGATTGGTGAAAAACATTTTTATCAACAATATCTTCATGAAAGATATTGTTCATGAAGCGATTTCATTCAACACTTATTATGAAGACATGCCCGCCGGAAAAATAAAAAGTAATGTTTCAAAGGTGATAAAAGATAAGACGCCAAACTTTACCGGGTTTTATTTGGACAGTATTTATTGCAACGGTGCTCAAACAGCCATTTCGATAACAGGGCTGCCGGAAATGCCGGTGAGCAATATATATTTTAAGAATATCATAATCTCCGCTGAGAAAGGACTTGACGCGACTGATGCCGCGGATATTTATCTTGATAAAGTAAAAATCCTTTCAGAAAAATATCCGGTTTTCCTATTGAATAATGTAAAAAATATCACCATTAAAAACGCTTATCATCCCGAAGGTTCTAAAAGATTTTACAAAGCAAATGCTGAAACTTCTGGTGTAAAAATATCTGATAATTGATTTGAAGTAACCATTTCGTTATAAGATAATAAGGTGGTTTTAAGTTAAGAACGTTACTAAAGTAATAAGGTTATTATAAATGTTAGGGCTTGATTAGGTAGTTTTACCGTGGAAAATACAGGACCTCATAACTGCATTCTTCTTCTTACCAAAAACGTTCTTGCCTGATTTCACTTTCTGGTTTGTGCATAGGCAAAACTAAAGGCAGCAAACAAACAAATAATGCAGTTTCCTCTTGTCTTATTTTCCGATAAGCGAAGCCGTTACACTTATTCTTTTTTCATGGAAGATTCCCTGATGATAAGTTTGGTATCTAAAATTTTTGTTTCAAATTCTGTAACTGGTCGTTTGCTTTCTATCATTTGAATCAGCATTTCTATGGCTGTTTGCCCGATTTGAAAAGCAGGTTGTTGGACAACGGTCATTGGTGGATCAAACAAATCTCCCACGCGGCTATTCGTGAACCCGGCGAAGCCGACATTTACTTTTTGTTTCAGGTTTTTTAATTCTTTGAAACATTCTGTAGTAATTCTGTCGCCGGCTGTGAAGATGGCGTCAGGTTTGGTTTTTCCTTTAAACAATGCGGCAAGCGCCTGTGCAATTTCTTGGCCGATCATACCGCCATGGTTACAATATTTCACCAAAGATTCATTGAAGGGAATATGATGTTTTTCGAGTGCCTCAATATATCCTTGCAGACGTTCTTTTGTGATGGATAAATAAGGTGAACTGGTGATGTGCGCGATTTTTTTGAAGCCCTGGTAAATCAAGTGTTCTGTTGCCTGGAAAGCGCCCAAATAATTATTGGCGGTTACTTTATGCGTATCGATTTCATCAGTGATGCGGTCGAAAAAAACAATCGGCAATCCTTTATCATACAATTCTTTTAAGAATGTAAGATCAACAGTGCCACTCGATAATGAAAGTAATAGTCCGTCAACCGAACGCGATGCATGATGCATTACATTGACTTTTTCACGTTCTTCTGATTCATGGCTTTGTGTTATAATTACGTGGTAGCCACGGTTGTAAGCGATTGATTCAATTCCATTAATTGCCTGGGAGAAAAAATTATTGGCGATCTCACTTACCACCACACCAATGGCGCGGCTTCTTCTTTCCTTCAAACTTAAAGCAATGGGATTGGGACGATAATTAATTTTTTCTGCATATTCCAGCACCATCTTTTTTGTCTCGTCGCTTATTTCATAGCTTCCACGCAGCGCTCTTGAAACCGTAGAAGTAGAAAGATTGAGTGCTTTGGCAATATCCTTAATGGTAACTGTGTCAAATCTCATAATGGAAAATTCGCAATTTATTTTTACAATGTAGCGTTAAAAGTAGCCATTTTTTTTGGCGGTTTGGATTAAAAAAAACTGGAAACGTTTTTACAAATTCTCCTGAGAGTAATTTTAAAAAGTAATCTCCGCGCCTATACTAGCCACTGGATAAACTTTCCCCTCCATCTTCCAAAAATTATCAGCCCGGGGATCCAGCTTGATATCGCAGTTTACTTTACCATTGATGCTCGACGTGTTTACATAATCTACTTTACACTCCCGGAATTGTGCATGAGTTCTGTATGATGAGAGTATGAGTTACGTATGACAAAGGGCTACTTTTTATGGGAAGGGTATGAAGAAGGGCATAAACAACGAATTTAAAGGTATTTAAAATTGGAAACGTTATCGGGAACGATTGCATAAAAATACTTGCCCTTACTGGATTTATCCTAATAAAATATCGGTACACTTGCTTAATGAAATTATGAGAATTTTATCAAAATTTCTTTCTCAATCAGATTGCTTGTTGTTATGAATTTAAATGAACTCTTTAATCTCTCAGGTAAAACCGCTCTTGTTACCGGCTGTTCACGTGGCATTGGAAAAGCAATGGCACTCGGACTTGCAGAAGCAGGCGCCAATATTATCGGAGTTTCTTCTTCCCTTGAATCCGGAAGTGATATTGAAAAAGAAATTATTGGATTAGGAAGAAACTTTTCGTCCTATAAAATCAATCTTGAAAATAGAAATGAGCTATTGGATTCGATTACAAAAATAAAATCCGCGCATCCTGTAATTGATATTTTAATCAATAATGCGGGAACGATAAAAAGAAATCCTGCCGTTTCTTATACGGATGCAGATTGGGATTCTGTTCTTAATATCAATCTGAATGCTGCGTTTGTAACTGCCCGTGAATTTGGAAAAGAAATGGTGCAAAGACATACCGGAAAAATCATTTTTACCTGTTCGCTGCTTTCTTTCCAGGGCGGAATTAATGTAGCCGCATACACTGCAAGCAAGAGCGCTGTTGCAGGTTTGGTAAAAGCACTTGCCAACGAATGGGCGTCAAAAGGAGTAAATGTAAATGGAATAGCGCCGGGATATATTGCCACAAAAAATACAGAAGCTTTAAGAGCAGATGCAGAAAGAAATAAAGCCATCCGGGATAGAATTCCTGCCGGCAGATGGGGACAGCCTGGTGATCTGGTCGGGCCGGCTGTGTTTTTAAGTTCTGCCGCTTCTGACTATGTAGATGGAGAAATATTAACTGTTGACGGCGGCTGGATGGGACGTTGATTCACTATTTGAAATTCTCTGAATCAATGATCTAACAAAGATATCAAGGTCACTTTGAAGAAATAATGAAAACGGATAAAAGGCAATTAAGAAATGCGTTTGTAAAATAAATCTGGGAAAAGAAAAGGATAAAATCAAATTTGTTTGTTCTCGTTTGAAATAGAATGATGAATCAAACACCATTCCGGACAAATAAACATTTTCTTTCGCAGATTAACCCGCTTTAAAATCCGGATATTTTCCTGAAGGGCGCTAAAATAGCAGTGTTATGTTTGCGGGGAATCACAAACCAATTGCAAATAACATTTCTTACGTGTTGCAGAGACCGGATCAGGCATTATCAACATTAAAATACAAAATCAAAAAATAATCGTCATTTATTTCAAAAAAACCAAAGCTTGTAAAATATGAAAAGTAAATTTTATTTTTTCGTAGTGCTACTGTTTTCTTTTACGACAGCGATGTCGCAAAATAAAACAGTGACAGGGCATGTAACCTCAGGGGCAGGAGAACCGTTATTGGGCGTATCTGTATCTGTAAAAGGCGGTAAAACAGCAACAGCAACTGATGCTTCCGGTCATTATTCTATTTCTATTCCCGCAAATGGAAATGCGGTACTCGAGTTCAGTTTTGTTGGAAGTAAAACGCAGGAAATAAAAGTTGCGGGCCGCAGCGTCATTGATGTTACCCTTCAAAATAACGCTTCTACTTTGAATGATGTGGTGGTCGTTGGTTATGGTACTGTAAGACGTAAAGATCTTACCGGCTCTGTTTCATCAGTTAGTGCAAAAGATTTAAAAGATGTTCCCATCAATTCTGCAGAAGAAGCGCTGGCCGGGCGTTTGGCTGGAGTTCAGGTTACCGGCTCGGAAGGTTCGCCGGATGCACAGGTACAAATTCGGGTAAGAGGTGGCGGCTCCATCACACAGGATAACTCACCATTGTATGTCGTGGATGGGATTATAGTTGATAATGCGCTTTCTACAATGTCGCCACAGGATATAGAATCCATAGATGTGTTGAAAGATGCATCTGCAACAGCTATTTATGGAGCAAGAGGCGCCAATGGTGTGGTGATCATTACAACAAAAGGCGGTCACAAAGGAAAGAGTACCATCAGCTATAACGGACTGCTCGGTGTTCAAAAAGTGCCGCACGAATTGAGTGTGATGAATCCTTATGAGTTTGTCTTATATCAATATGAAAGAAGCCGCGGTAGTACCCAGGGCGAACAGAATTTTTTAAATACTTATGGTACGTGGAACGATCTTTCCTTATACAAACAAGCACCTTTTGTTGATTGGCAAAACCAGGTTTTTGGAAGACAAGCATATATGCAAACGCATAATGTCAGCATTTCAGGTGGAGGTGAAAAAACACAATTTAATCTTAGCCTTACTTACAACAAGAATCAAGCGGTAATGCTTAATTCAGATTATGATCGTAAACTCGCAAATTTTAAATTAACCCATGAAGTAAGTAAAAATTTTAAGGTAGGATTTAATGTGCGTTTTGATAACCAGGTTATTAATGGCGCAGGAACTTCGAATCCGGGCAGCAGCGGTTTAAATTTTCTCAGACAAGCCGTTAGATACATTCCCTATTTGTCGCCAGGCCAGGAAGTAGCAAATTACGATCCGGAATTAATTAATGAAACAAGTGGAAACGGTTTATACATAGTAAACCCATTGTTATTGATCAATTCGCAATACAAAAGACAATATCAGACATTGGCAGGATTGAGTGGTTATGCTGATTATTCATTAACCCGTTTTCTTTCTTTTAGAACAACTGTTGGCTTCGATTATCACGATTACAGAACGAATAGTTATGATGATAGTTTGAGTTCTAATGCAATCTCAAATGGCTCTGGAATGCCTATTGCCACTGTACAACAAAGCAACAGGCAAACATTTGACAATTCCAATGTATTCACTTTTACCAACAGAAGAATCAACGGCACTTTCAATGAGAATAATACTTTTGATTTTATTGCAGGGCAGGAAACTTATGAAGTAAGAAATACAAGCAATACAATCATTCAACGCTTTTTCCCTTTGGGTACTACTGCCGAAAAAGCTTTGGGAAATTTGAACCTTGCAAGTCCGCCTACAGGAATTGCAGAGCCGGCACCCACAAGTAGCCAGGATGTGCAGCGGATTTCTTCCTTCTTTGGACGTCTTAATTATGGTTATAAAGACAAATACCTCGCCTCGTTGAGTGCGCGTGCAGATGGTTCATCTGTTTTTGCTCCCGGCCGTCAGTGGGGTTATTTTCCTGCCGCTTCTTTTGCATGGAAAATGTCGGAAGAAAAATTCATGCATAGTTTGGAACCGTTTATTTCTAACGTAAAACTTCGGTTTAATTATGGAGAAGCAGGAAATAACCGTATTGAATCTTTCCTTTTCCTGACTCAATTTAATACTCAGCAAAATTATTATGGATTGCAAAATCAATTGGTAACAGCATTTGGCTCGGTTGGATTGTCTAATGCATTATTGACCTGGGAATCTAATGTTTCCCGAAATGCCGGCCTTGACTTTTCTTTATTTAATAATCATATCCAATTCAGCCTCGATTATTATCGCAATAAAACAAAGAATTTATTGGTTTCTGTGCCGGTGCCCACCACTTCTGGTTATACAAACCAAATTCAAAACGTAGGTGCTACTGCAAATAATGGATTTGAAGCTCAGGTAAACGGAAATATTATTGAAAAGAAGAATTTTAGCTGGAATGCCAGTTTCAATATTTCATTCAATCAGAATAAAGTGTTGAGCCTAGGAAAACAAACTTCATTCCTTCAAAGCTCCGGATGGGCCGGCTCAAACAATCCTGCAGATTATATCATTAAGGTAGGTGCGCCGGTTGGTAGCATGTATGGTTTGGTAAATGATGGCTATTACACAGTTGATGATTTTGATTATAACAGTGCTACGCAAGCATATAAATTGAAACCCGGTGTTGCAAACGACATAAGCGTTACTGGACTTACACCGCAACCAGGCATTATTAAATACAAGGATTTAAATGGCGATTCCATTGTAAACAGTACTGATGAAAGAATTATTGGAAATGCAAATCCTAAATTCTTTGGCGGATTAAATCAACAATTTCAATATAAGAATTTTGATTTGAACATCTTTATCAATTTTCAGTACGGCAATGATATTTACAACGATAACAAACTGGAATTCGGAAGTGGTTATACTCCAAATGCAAATCTTCTTTCTATAGAAAATAACCGTTGGAAAACCATCGATGCAAATGGAAATGTGGTAACAGATCCAAAAGCGCTGGCCGAATTAAATAAAAATTCCACTCTATGGCGGCCAATTACTACTGGTAGCGCATTTTATCCTCAATCGTGGGCTGTAGAAGATGGATCCTTTATCCGTATTAATAATATCACTTTCGGATATTCTGTGCCTACTTCGTTAATCAAAAAAATGAACATGCAAAGATTCAGGGCGTATGTAACGGTGAATAACCTCGCTGTTATTACCAATTATTCCGGTTATGATCCTGAAGTAAATACGAGAAGATCTACCCCGATGACACCCGGCGTCGACTTCTCTGCTTATCCACGCAGCACGTCTTATATTTTTGGTTTAAATGTGACATTCTAAAATTTTAAAAATCATTTTATGAAAATAAAATCATTCTATAATTCATTAATTGCAATAACGGTTTTGACAGCTGCAGTTCAATTGAGTTCCTGTAAGAAATATCTGAAGTTGGATCCCATTTCTTCTTTTGGTCCTGAAACAGTTTTTGGCACCGTTGCCAATGCTCAAAAAGCAGTCCTCGGCGCGTACCAGGAAATGACCGGCGACCAGGGATATGGAATCCGCGTAAGTATGTATTTTCCTTACGACAACGACTGCATGATGGGAGCGGGCGGTCATGGAGATAATGACAGAAGAGATATCGGCAGATACAATCTTACTGCCGGAAATCTGCAATTGGCAAAGCCATTCAACCAATTATATGAGGGAGTTGAAAGATCTAACCAATGTATTAAATACATTCCTCAAATGGATTTATATAAAAATGGTTCTCCTTCCCAAAAAGGAGAATTACAAAGATTATACGGTGAAGCATTAACTCTGAGAGCACAATATTATTTTGAACTGGTAAGAAACTGGGGCGATCTTCCTGCACAATGGGAACCATCCGCCGATCAGCCGGATTTGTTTTTGAAAAAAACAGATCGGGACAGCATTTATGATCACATTTTAAATGACCTAAAAACGGCAGAAGATTTAGTTCCCTGGCGTTCCGGTGTAGCCGCTTTAGGCGATGCCAATGATGAAAGGATTACGAAAGGAGCGGTAAAAGGTTTGCGTGCACGCATCGCATTATTTCGGGGAGGATATTCTTTGAGACGCGATAACAAGATGGAACGTGGAAGCAATTACCTTGATTATTACAAGATCGCAGATCAGGAATCTCTTGATATTATTCAATCCGGCGAGCATTCTCTCGATCCAAGTTTTCGCGATTTGTGGCAAAATAATGTAGACGCTCATCAGATTGATCCATTTGGGGAAATCATCTTCCAGGCGGCAATGGCGGGAGGTACTTCTGCAACGGATAGCAAGTTGGGAAAATACAATGGCCCCAATGGAAGCCTCATTGTTTTACCTACTTATTTTTATCAGTTTGATTCAACAGACACACGCAGAGCGGTCACTATTGCTCCTTTTAAAATTAACAATGACAATTCACTTTCTGCCGTTTCTATTACCAGTCTGGCGGATGGAAAATTTCGCCGCAACTGGATTACGAATCCGGATATAGACATCAGCAACCAGGCGCAAAATTTTAGTCTCAACTGGCCAATTCTTCGTTATTCTGATGTTTTATTAATGTATGCAGAAGCAGAAAATGAGATCAATAATGGCCCAACAGCCGGAGCGATCAATGCATTTCAAAAAGTAAGACTTCGTGCCTTTGGTGGAAATGCAGATCTCGCTGGAACTCCACCTGCTGATAAAGCCGGCTTTTTTAATGCGATTGTGAATGAAAGAGCATTGGAATTTGGTTCTGAAGGAATTCGTAAATATGATTTGATCCGCTGGAATTTATTAGGAGAGAAATTATCAGAAACAAAACAGAACCTGGCAAAGGTGGCTGCATTGGCTGCTCCTTATGACAATCTTCCAACAGCGATGTATTATTATCCTAATACTGACCCTAAAAATTACATTAACTGGGCAACTTCTTTTTATAAACCGGCACCTCCTTCCGGACCTTCCGGGTCTACAAAAGCTACCTGGATCAGCAGTGCCGTTAATACCGGAAATTTCGCTTATTATGCCGAAGGATTCAAGCCAAATCACAGTGAATTATTCCCCATACCACAGGCCTCAATAGATGCCAATCCTAATCTGACACAGGATTACGGGTATTAATTACTTTTTAAAAAAAATTATAAGGAGATAAAACTCATGAAAAAAATAAAATATCAAATATTTGTTGCTTTGCTGCTCACGGTTGTCATAATTTCATGCAAGAAGGTAACACTGGAAAGGTTTACGCCAAACAGGATGTTTACACCTACTTCAATTTCCATAACAACCGGAGATACTTCTGCTGTTATCAGCTGGCCTGCCTCCCTCTTTTCCGCCGGAAGTGGCGTTACTTACACTTTAGAAATTTCACAGGATTCGAGTTTCCAGGGTACTCCTGCCCTTACCCTGAAAGTCGATTCGACTGTCGCCGTCGTAACGGATGATGTTCTTAAAGACAGAACTAAATATTTTGCGCGGGTTAAAGCAAATGCAACAGCTGGCGCTGCTGCATCTGATCAGTGGGCGGCGTCAACCACGCCATTTTCTTTGATTGGTGTACAAATATTTCATCCGGTTCAAAGTTCAGATATAATCGATAATGCCGTAATCCTGAATTGGACAGCTACCAAAGGTGTTAACAAAATTGTTTTTGCAAAAGCGAATGGCGACACGATGCAATTTCCGGTCACTGCGGAAGAAAATGCAGCCGGACATGCTTTAATAGAAGGGTTATCTGCAGGAACAAATTATACAGCTGAAATTTTCGATGGTAATAAAAGCAAAGGGATATTAACTTTTACAACCAAAGCGCCTGTAACCGGAAATAATGTAATTGATCTGAGATTGATAAATGACCGGCCTTCGGTTCTTTTCGATACGCTGTCACAAATCACAAATGGAGCCATCGTTCTTTTGAAAAGAGGATTAACTTACACCATACCTTCTGCTTATACTTTTGATAAATCTGTTTCTATCAGAAGCGGATTGGGATTCGGCAGTCCTGCTCAACTTTTGCTTTCCAATAATTTTGATGCTTCAGGTAATATTGATTCGTTAAATTTTTCTGATCTTACCATATCTACTGATGGAAGTGCAAACTACTTTATGAATATTGGCCATGCATCGATAATTGGAAATGTAAAGGTTGAAAACTGTATAACAAATGGAGTCTTTAATAACTCTTTTATCAGACTTAAAACTGCCGGCGCTGAAATTACGAATCTCCTTATAAATGACTGTATCATTGACAGTTTTGGAATCGGCGCAAAATATGCAGTGCTTTACGCAAGCGCAAGCAATAAGGCCCTAATAGATAATATCACTATTCAAAACAGCACTTTTTATTCAATCTATTATTTTATCAGGCAGGATGGAATTACCGGCACATCTCTGAACATCAACAATTGCACTTTCAATGATATGATCAACCAGGGTGGATATTTTATTAATTATTCCGGCACATTTCCTTCAAAATTTAATATCATGAATACCATTCTTGGAAGCACCATTGATCCGACAAATGCCAATGGAATCAAATCTTCAGGAAATGCGGTGTTGTCAAATACTTATATGACTTCTGATTGTGTATTTAGTGCCAATCCTATTACAGGCGCCAATTCGTATTCAGGAAAAGCGAGTGATCTGTTTACCGATCCTGCCAATGGAAATTTTAAAATTAAAGACAATTCATTTGCGGGAAAAAGTACCTCGGGGGACCCAAGATGGAGATAGTTTAACAATAAAAATATTGTCAAAGTACAAGTTTGCCAATATTTAAATGAATACATTCTAATTAAAACATGAAACACTTTTTTTAAAATATTTTATTTGAAAAAAAAATTAAACACGATTAAAATCAGTGGCGGCTTCGTGATGGTATTGCTCATCATGTCGTTTTCATTTCCTCAAAAAAAGATAACCGTTTATCTCATCGGTGATTCTACTATGGCAGATAAGGAAGTAAGCGCTTATCCTGAAACCGGCTGGGGAATGCCGTTTCATTACTTTTTTGATTCAACAGTTGTGGTGGATAACCGGGCTAAAAACGGAAGAAGCACGCGGACTTTCATTGAAGAAGGAAGATGGAATCCAGTTGTTGAAAATTTAAAGGAAGGTGATTATGTGTTGATTCAATTTGGACATAATGATGAAGTGCTAACGAAAAAAAGTTACACAACTCCGGGGCAGTTTACAGCGAACCTGGTAAAATTCGTAACAGAATCAAGAAACAAAAAAGCCATGCCTGTTTTAATTACTCCCGTTGCAAGAAGAAAATTTGATTCATCAGGAAAAATCGAAGAGACGCATGCAATTTATACACAACTGGTAAAAGATGTGGCTGCAAAATATAAAGTTCCTTTGATTGATCTGGATGCTAAAAGCCAGGAATTGGTGCAGCAGTTTGGTCCGGAATCTTCGAAATATTTATACAATTATTTAGCGCCCGGCGAAAACCCGCATTATCCAACAGGAAGAAAAGATGACACGCATTTCAGTGAACTGGGCGCAAGAAGAATGGCAGGAATCGTTTTACATGAAATTAAAAATCTGAACCTCGAACTGGCAAATCACATTCGTGTGGTTCCAGTGCAACAGAAAAAATAAAGTGAGTGAAATCTCAAACACTTCAATCAGTTTTATGATTAAAGCGAATTTTAAAAAGGCATTATTTGTTTGTTTACTGGGATTGGTTTCATTTACGCTGCCCATTAAAAAACATACGGCGATCTGGATGATCGGCGATTCCACGATGTGTCAATATGATTCGTCGCGCTTCCCGCTAACAGGCTGGGGAATGCCCTTTGCTGAATATTTTGATTCTTCTGTTACTATAAAAAATGAAGCGAAAGGAGGAAGAAGTACGCGCACTTTTATTGCTGAAAAGCGTTGGCAAAAGGTTGTTGAAAATTTAAAAGAAAGCGATTATGTTTTCATACAATTTGGCCATAATGATGAAGCAAAAAACTATGCTGACAGATATACGGCGCCAGATGATTACAGAAATAATTTAATAAAATTCGTTACAGAATCTCGGGGTAAAAAAGCCGTGCCTGTTTTAATAACTCCTGTCAGCAGAAGGAAGTTTGATGTAAATGGAAACGCCTTTGAAACCCATGACGTGTATTCAAAAATCGTCAGGGAAGTAGCGGCTCAAATGAAGGTGCCGTTGATTGATTTAGATGCGATGAGTCTCAAATTATTGCAACAATTTGGCGAAAAAAATTCAACGTTATTATTTATGCAATTGGCGCCGGGCGAGGATCCTGATTATCCTTCAGGCCTTCATGACAACACTCATTTTAATACATATGGAGCAAGGCATATCGCAGAATTGGTTTTGCAGGGAATCAATGATTTGCACCTTGAACTTTCTGATCGAATTTTTAAAAAATAATAAATCACACATCATAAATCATACATCCTTATTATGAAGTTTAAAAAATTATTTCGTTTAAATTATTTCGGGATTGCTTTATCATTTTTGATAGTTACTTCCGGCTGTTCGGCCCAACAATCAGGAGAACAGGGTTGGAAAGATCTGCCATCACTTTTGAAAAAAATTGTGCCTCCGACTTTTGCCAATCGTGATTATTCCATTATAAATTTTGGTGCAAAAGCGGATGGCAAGACGGATTGTCTTCCTGCGATAAAATCAGCGATTTCAAAATGCAACAAAGAGGGTGGGGGCAGGGTTATTATTCCTGCCGGAACTTATTTTGTAAAAGGTCCGATTCATTTACTAAGTAATGTGAACCTGCATTTGGACGACAATGCGGTTGTTAAATTTAGTACCAATGATGATGATTATCTTCCGGTTGTTCTTACGCGTTTTGAGGGTGTGGAACTAATGAATTATTCTCCGCTTATATATGCAAATGGACAAATAAATATTGCGGTAACTGGAAAAGGAGTTTTAGATGGACAGGCAGATAACGACCATTGGTGGAACTGGACGGGTAGTAAAAGGTTTGGCTGGAAAGAAGGAATGCCAAGCCAACATGATAAGGAAAATGAGCCGAAACTGATGGAGATGGCTGCGCGCAGTGTTCCGGTTTCCGATCGTGTTTTTGGAAAAGGACATTATATGCGTCCGACAATGATCGAATTTTACAACTCTAAAAATATTCTGATACAGGATGTTACTTTGATCAATGCACCTTTCTGGTTGATACATCCAACGCTTTCTCAAAATATCACTATTGATGGAGTGACTACGAACAGTCTGGGGCCAAATAATGACGGTTGCGATCCGGAATCCTGCAGCGATGTAATCATTAAAAATTGTTCGTTCACCGACGGCGATGATTGTATTGCCATAAAAAGCGGTCGTGACGAGGATGGACGCCGGGTAAATGTGCCTTCAAAAAATATTATCGTACAAAACTGCCAGATGAAAGATGGCCATGGCGGTGTGGTCATTGGCAGCGAAACTTCAGGCGGAGTTGAAAATGTATATGCCGAAAATTGTGTGATGAGCAGTCCAAATCTTGAACGCGCCATAAGGATTAAATCAAATGCATGTCGTGGTGGAATCATGAAAAATTTCTATTTCAGAAACATTAAAGTAGGCGAAGTGAGGGAGGCAGTATTTAAAATAAATATGGTGTATGAAAAAGAAAAAGCGGCGAAATGCCATTTTCCTCCAACCTTAACTGGTGTATATGTAAAAAATGTAACCAGCCAAAAAAGCAAATACGGTATTTATGTGGAAGGGCTGGAATCTAAGCCTGTTAAAGATATTTCTATCCTTGATTGCAATTTCAAAAATGTAGAAAAAGAATATTTCGTAAAAGATGCTGAAAACCTTAACGTGGAAAATACCGAAGTAAATGGAAAAAAGATGGAAATTAAATAATTCACTTTTAAAAATAGTACGAATGAATTGCAATTTAATTCCGGTAAAGAAATTCATGACAGGGGGATTATTGTTTTCATTTCCTGTTATACTTTTCGCACAGAGCGATTTTCATATTAAAGACGTTTCGGGCTTCCAGGACAGCAGGCATCATTGGATGGACATTACCGATCATGAGCAGGTGATCGTTCCTGCAAAGGATCAGGCGCGTTTTACTTCTGCTGATGTCCGGCAGATTGCTGGTAATATTTTGTTGTATCAACAACCAGACGGAGGCTGGCCCAAAAATTATGATATGCTTGCCATTCTTACCAATGAACAAAAAACGATCCTTTCCGAACATAAAGACTCTTTGCACACCACATTTGATAACGGTGCTACCTACACGCAAATAGAATATCTGGCGAAAGCATATACTTTGCTGCGCGATAAAAAGTATGAAGACGCAGCCTTGCGCGGATTACATTTTATTTTAAAAGCGCAATATAAGAATGGAGGCTGGCCACAATTTTACCCGGATATCAGTGGCTACCGCAAATACATAACTTTTAATGACGGCACTATGATCGGCGTCATGCAGGTGCTTCAGCATATATCTCAGAATCAGCCTTATTATTCGTTTGTGGATAATCAGCTCAGAAATGAATCAATCAATGCATATCAAAAAGGCATTAGCTGCATTTTAAATTGCCAGATCGTTGAAAACGGTAAACCCACTGTTTGGTGCCAGCAGCATGATAATGTTACCTTACAACCAGTAGGAGCGCGAACGTTTGAACTTCCATCAAAGGCAAGTGAAGAAAGTGCCGAAATTGTTCGTTTACTGATGGATGTTAAAAATCCAAATGCAGAAATTATTAATGCGGTAAAAAATGCAATTACCTGGTTTCAAAAAGTAGCCATAAAAGATGAGCGCGTTAAGACCATTCCTGCAAAAGATGTGGTTTATAAATTTCATGAAGCAAAGAATGATAAAATCGTCGTGAATGATTCCGGCGCACCACGGATTTGGACGCGTTATTATGAATTAGAAACCGATCGTCCCATGTTTGCCAATCGTGATGGGAAAAAGGTTTACCAGCTTTCAGATGTATCACGGGAGCGAAGAACCGGTTATGCCTGGTATGGCTACTGGCCGCAAAAAGTTATTTCGGTGGAATATCCTGCATGGCTGAAGAATGTCGCACAATAAAATTTATTCGGATGAACAGAAAATTCTTTTCTCTTTTAATTATTGCTTCAATCAGCGTAATGGTCATTACAGCATTCAGAAATCTTCCTCAGCAGGTTGTCTGTTTTGGTGACTCAATTACATATGGAGCACAGGTTGATGGCCATAGCTGGGTTTATTTTTTATCACAGGAACATCCGGATATAGATTTTGTAAATGCCGGAAGAAGCGGCAGAAAAACTTCCGACAAGCAGGAGTTGGTTCCTGTTTTAAAGAAGTATCCTAATGCAAACGATTACCTTATTTTCCTGGGTGTTAATGATTTAAAAAATGGTAACGATTCCATGGTAAACAGTTGTATTGAAAATCTCCAGTGGATGATAAATGAAATAAGAAAAGTAAACAGCCATGGAAAAATAGTGATACTCGCTCCATCTGATATCAATCTGCAAACGATGAACGAAATCAATAAAAGCAAGAAGTATAATGAAAACACAAAACAGTCCCTTTACAAGCTTGAAAAAAAATACCAGGAATTGGCAAAGGCACAACATCTGGCATTTATCTCTTTATTACATGTGGTTTCAAAAGCAAATTATGCCGATGGATTGCATCCCAATATTGCAGGGCAAAAAGAGATTGCAAATGCAGTCTGGAAAAGATTGAAAAAGTTAAACTAAAAGAATCACACAGATGAAGCTTTATCACGCAATCTTGTTTTGTTTATTTTCGGGATTATTATCTTTTACTTTTTCCAATCAAAAAGTAAAAGATAAATATGATTATGTTGTAGCCAAAGATGGAAGCGGCGATTTTACAACCATTCAATCCGCCATTGAAGCGTGCAAATCCTTTCCTGATCAACGTATCAGAATTTTTATTAAAAATGGATTGTATCATGAGAAAGTTTTTATTCCTTCATGGAACACAAAAATCTCCCTCATTGGCGAGAGTAAAGACAGTACGATTATTTCTCATGATGATTATTTCAAGAAAATAAATAAAGGGCCAAACAGTACTTTTTATACTGCAAGCTTATTAGTGCAGGGAAATGATTTTCATGCAGAAAATTTAACGATAGAAAATACTGCAGGCCCGGTGGGACAAGCGATTGCTCTTGCTGTAGAAGCCGATAGATGTAGTTTTGAAAATTGCAAACTCCTGGGCAACCAGGACACCTTATATGTTGCAGGCGAACATGCCCGGCAATACTTTTTTAATTGTTATATAGAAGGAACAACCGATTTTATTTTTGGTGAAACGACGGTTTTGTTTGAGAAATGCTTGATTAAATGCAAAGCGGATTCATACATTACCGCTGCCTCCACTCCTGAAAGCGTTTCTTATGGATTCGTTTTTAAAAACTGTGAAATCAAAGCTGACAGCGGTGTTCACAACGTTTATCTTGGCCGTCCATGGCGCAAATATGCCAAAACTGTTTTTATAGATTGCAAAATGGGCGGCTTTATTAATCCAAAAGGTTGGAGTAACTGGAATCAAACGGATAATTATAAAACTGTTTTTTATGCGGAATATAATTCTGCCAGTAAACGAACAAATAATGAGGAAAGAGTTTCCTGGTCCCATCAGCTTACAGAAGTGCAGGCCGAAGAATACAATGTAAAAAATATATTTTCAGGCTTAAAAAGCTGGGACCCGGTAAATGAAAACAATCTATGAAAATACGTTTATACATAGCCGTTATACTTTCATTCCTAAGCACCGTTTCTTCACTAAAAGCACAGAAATTTATTCCGCTTTGGCCTGAAAATAAAATTCCTGATTCAAACGGACTTCAAATATCTGATAGTATTTCACGTGAAAGAGCGTTTCGTGTTGCTATTCCAGGAATGTATGCTTTCTTTCCTTCACAAGATGATAATTGCGGTGCGGCTGTTATTATTTTTCCCGGTGGAGGATATACGCATATTACTTTGAATCTTGGAGGTTTTCAATTAGCCAAATGGTTCAATACACTTGGAATGAGCGCTTTTGTTGTCGAATATCGTTTGCCGAATTCTCCTGATGTAAAAATTAGTCAGTTGGCCCCTTTGCAAGACGGACAACGGTCGTTGCAACTGGTGAGAGCCAATTCGCCAAACTGGGGAATTGATACAAATAAAATTGGCGTAATGGGCGCTTCAGCAGGTGGCCATCTTGCTTCATGGGTAGGTACTGCTACAAGTGATATTACAACATTGAAAGATGAAGTTGCATCCAATTCAGTCCGTCCGGATTTTATCATTTTGGTTTCTCCTGTTATTGACATGGGCAAATATGCGCACAAAGGGAGCCGGCAAAGCCTTCTCGGTAAAAATCCTTCTGAACAATTGATTGAAAAATATTCTACTCAAAATAATGTAACTGCGCAAACTCCTCCGAGTTTTATTGCAGATGCCTTTAATGATAAGACAGTTCCTCCGGAAAACAGTTTATTGTTTTACCAGGCGCTTTTGAATAAAAATGTTTCCACAAGTTTTCACGTTTTTCCACAAGGAGGTCACGCTATTAATATCAACAATAATCCGGGGTCGACGTCATTATGGAAAGCACTTTGCGAGGAATGGTTGAAAGAGATGGGCTTTATTTCTTTTGTAAAAAAATAATAAAAATTGAAAAAGATTGTTTTTGCTTTTATTGTGTTAATCGGGTTTTTCACTGCAGCTGCACAAACAAAAATAATTGTAGCGCATGATGGAAGTGGCAAATATTTGACAGTGCAGGAAGCATTAAACGATGTTCCTTTAAATAATAAAAAACCGGTAACCATTTATGTCCGCAATGGAGTTTATAAAGAAAAATTACACCTTGATTCGTCGAAAAATTTCGTAACTATTATTGGCGAAAACAAATTCAAAACGATTCTTACTTATGATGATCATGCGGGCACGGTTGCACGAAATGGGGAGGTTATAAACACAATGACATCCCATACTTTTCTAATAAGCGCAAACAATTTTACTGCTAAAAATATAACAGTTCAAAACGATGCCGGTTTTTCAGCAGGTCAGGCAGTTGCTTTGGAATCTGATGGTGATAAAGCTCAATTTTATAATTGCCGTTTTGTTGGTTTCCAGGATGTTCTTTTTACTAAAAGTCCAGACAGCCGGCAGTATTACAAAGATTGTTATATCGAAGGAACAACAGATTTTATTTTCGGTTCTTCTACAGTCTGGTTTGAACACTGTCATATCCACAGCAGGAAAAACTCTCACGTTACTGCCGCGTCTACTCCACAAGATCATCCGTTTGGATATGTTTTTAATGATTGCATTTTAACCGGAGATACAACGCTGCACAGCGTTTCACTTGGAAGGCCGTGGAGGCCGTATGCAAGTGTAACCTACATTCATTGTTATTTAGGGCCACAAATAAAACCGGAAGGATGGAGTAACTGGAACAACACAGATAATTATAAAACCACGCGGTATGCAGAATATGAAAATTACGGACCTGGTGCCGATAAGACAAGCCGGGTATACTGGTCGAAGCAACTTAATGATAATGAAATCAGAAAGTATTCAATCGCAAATGTATTGAACGGCTGGATTCCGAAAAATTGTGAATGAGAAAAAAGTATAATGAATAAATAAAGCATACATCTAATAACTGAATTGGAATAGTGAAAAAAAGAAATGATTTATTGTTACTTAAGAAATCAACCGCTGTGGTTCATCTTATGATTTGTCTTTTTGTCGTGACTGCGAATGGACAATCCTTGAAAGGAATTACAGGTAAGGCTGATACTTCTTATAGCACTTTTAGTGCTTTCCAGCAAACGAAGAAACATTTCCCTGATGTTACGATCGTTCACCAGTTTAATTATCCTGATGTAGCTGAAGAAAAAGGTCTAACATATTGCGCCATTAGTCATCGCAATCTGTTAATAGATGCCTTCACGCCAAAAAAGAATGGTTTAAAAAAGATACCGGCGGTTATCATGATACATGGAGGAGGTTGGAGGTCGGGAAACCCATCACAACATTACCCGCTTGCAGAAAGACTTGCCCATCTCGGCTATGCTTGCTTTACTCCTGAATACAGACTTTCTACAGAAGCGCTTTTTCCGGCCGCGGTATATGATACCAAAGCGGCAATCCGTTGGGTAAAAGTCAACGCCGCAATCTATAATGTTGATACGTCAAAAATTGTAATTGCAGGATTTTCAGCCGGTGGCGAACTGGCGGCTTTCATGGGCACAACCGGCAACATGCCACTATTCGAAGGGTGTGACTGTAACTCCGGGGCAACAACAAATGTGGCTGCCGTAATTGACATTGATGGAACGCTTTCTTTCACGAATTCTGAAAGTGGTGAAGGAGATGACAGCAAACACACTTCGGCAGCAACTTACTGGTTCGGTTATCCGAAAAAGGCAAATAAAGGTTTATGGGAATCCGCTTCTCCACTCAGTTATGTAAGTTCAGAAACTCCGCCTACTTTGTTTGTCAACAGTGGGGTGGCGCGTATGCATGCTGGCAGGGAGGATTATGTTCATGTACTGGAAAGCAATGGTATTTATGCTGAGGTACACACGTTCGAAGGAGCACCTCACTCATTTTGTTTGTTCAATCCCTGGTTTGAACCAACAATAAAATATATGGATGGGTTTCTTAAAAAGGTTTTTCAAAAATAAAATATTAATGAACCAAGGATTCTTTGAATCAATTATGAAGAAATTTTTATTTACAATATCAGTAAGCCTTTTAGCATTATTTGCACACGCTCAAACTTCAACGATTTCAAAAGTTTGGGTACCCGATAACGCCAATGGCACTTATAAAAATCCGATTATCAATGCTGATTATTCCGATCCGGACGCAATCAGGGTTGGCGACGATTTTTACATGGTATCATCCAGTTTTGAAGATGTTCCGGGCTTGCCAATTTTGCATTCTAAAGATTTAGTCAACTGGACAATTATTGGTCATGGACTGCAAAGGTTAATTCCCGAAAAACATTTTTCAATTCCCCGTCATGGCGACGGAGTTTGGGCACCTGCTATTCGTTATCATAAAGGTGAATTTTATATTTATTATCCTGACCCGGATTATGGAATTTATTTGATCAAATCAAAAGATCCTGCAGGCAAATGGAGCGATCCTGTCTTAGTTCAACAGGGAAAAGGGTTGATAGATCCTTGTCCGTTATGGGACGATGATGGAAAAGTTTATCTCGTTCACGCTTTTGCAGGAAGCCGCGCCGGTATCAAAAGTATTCTTGTGGTAAAGCAGTTAGACGCCTCCGGAACAAAAGTAATTGATGAAGGAAAGATCGTTTACGACGGCCATCGAAATGATCCGACCATTGAAGGCCCGAAGTTTTATAAGCGCGATGGATATTATTACATTTTTGCTCCTGCCGGCGGTGTTTCGACAGGATGGCAGGTCGTGTTACGTTCTAAAAATATTTATGGGCCTTATAAGCGTAAAGTAGTGATGGATCAGGGTTCTACAACAATTAACGGGCCACACCAGGGTGCATGGGTTACTACGCAAACCGGTGAAAATTGGTTCTTACATTTCCAGGATAAAGGAGCTTATGGGAGAGTAGTTCATTTGCAACCGGTGAAATGGATAAATAATTGGCCGGTGATTGGCGTTGATAAAAATGCAGACGGCAAAGGTGAGCCCGTATTGATTTACAAAAAGCCAGATGTGGGTAAAAAATATCCAACTGAAACTCCTGCTGAAAGTGATGAATTTAATGGATGTGCTTTAGGTCTCCAATGGCAGTGGATGGCAAATCCGAAACCGAATTGGTATTATCTGAATACAGCAAATAATTCATTGCGGCTTTATGCACAACAAATCCAAGACAGCGCACAAAATTTATGGCAGGTTCCCAATGTTCTCTTACAAAAATTTCCTGCTGAGGAATTTATGATTACAACAAAAATGAATTTTCAACCGAACGAAAAAACAGAAAATGAAAGGGCAGGTTTAACGATTATGGGACTGAGTTATTCATCGCTTTCTTTAAAAAACATAAAAGGAAAAATATTCCTGGTTTACGGGGTTTGTAAGAATGCCGATAAAGGCAATAAAGAATCGGAGAAAGTTATCTCAGAAGTAAAAAATGGAATGATTTATTTAAGGGTGGGCGTAAACGAAGATGCGCAATGCAAATACAGCTACAGCTTTGATGGAAACACATACATCCATCTTGATGAAACATTCACGGCAGAAAAAGGAAGATGGATTGGAGCAAAAGCAGGAATATTTTGCGTTGGTGAAAGTCAGACCAATGATGGAGGATATGCGGATTTTGATTGGTTCAGAGTAGAGTCTTTGGCAAAATAAGAATCAGTGATATTTCTTTGTTTAATGAAGGAAAATTGATTCGAAAAAACCATGATGAAGACGATAACGTTTTCGGTATCGTTTGCGTAAATAAATACCACAAATGTGATGGATTTTAATAATTATGGGGTTACAATTGTTTGATGAATGAATAAATATTTATCAAAAAGAAAATGAATTTCTGAAAAATATTAAAATGAAAATATCTGTTTTTCTATTCTTTTTTGTAATAGTCTCGGTTAAATCAAAATCGCAGCCGGAGAAGAGTTACGCAAAGGATATGGCCAAAACTGTGATGACAATCTGGATGGATTCATTAACAAACTCGCAGGAAAATCCTGCGAAGTGGAGTTATGACCAGGGAGTGATTTTGAAAGGAATAGAAGGCCTTTGGAACGAAACAGGTGATGGGAAATATTTTGGTTACATGCAAAAAAGCATGGATCATTTTATTGACAACAATGGAAATATTCGCACCTATAAGTTCGAAAGTTTTACACTTGATAATATTTTATGCGGAAGAATTTTGCTCACACTTTTTGAAGTAACCGGAAAAGAAAAATATTATAAAGCGGCATCTGTCTTGCGTGGACAATTGCGCCAGCAGCCGCGTTTAAGCGATGGCGGTTTTTGGCATAAAAAAATATATCCAAATCAGATGTGGCTCGACGGACTTTATATGGCTGAACCTTTTTATGCTGAATGGGCACAAACTTTTCATGAAGATTCTGCTTTTAATGATATCGCCAATCAATTTATTTTAATGGAAAAGCATGCCAGAGATGCGAAGATAGGTTTGCTGTATCACGGTTATGATGAATCGAAAACAGAAACGTGGGCACATAAAACAACCGGTCTTTCTGCAAATTTCTGGGGCCGTGCAATGGGTTGGTATGGAATGGGATTGGTAGATGCACTTCAATATTTTCCAAAAGATCATCCTAAAAGAAAAGAACTGATTAATATTTTAAATCGCTTTTCATCCGCCGTTGCAAAAGTTCAGGATAAAAAAACCGGTTTATGGTGGGACGTTCTAAATTATCCAAACAGAAAAGGAAATTACCTGGAAGCTTCAGCCAGTTGCATGTTTGTTTATGCATTAGCCAAAGGTGTGCGGCTTGGTTATTTACCTGCTTCTTATTTGCAAGTTGCGAAAAAAGGTTATACAGGCATCATTAAAAAATTTATTACTAACAGTAATGGACAAACGGATTTAGAAGGAACGGTCAGTGTTTCCGGATTGGGTGGAAAACCTTATCGTGATGGAAGCTATGAATATTACATAAATGAAAAAGTAGTGACCAACGATCCGAAAGGCGTTGGTGCATTTTTACTCGCTGCTGATGAAATGGAAATGCTTCCTACACTTTCTGTTGGCAAAGGGAAAACTGTAATGCTTGATTATTATTTTAATCATGAAATGAGAAAGGATATTTTGGGAAAACCAGAGCAATTCCATTATATCTGGGAAGAAAAGGACAACAACGGCTATTCCATGTTTGGCAACATTTTTCATAAATATGGTGTACACACGGAATCATTGAACACTGCGCCAACATGGGAAAAGTTGAAGAATAGTTCTATTTATATCATCGTTGATCCCGATAACGAAAAAGAAAGCGAACAGCCAAATTATATTAACGAGAACGATATTAATTCCATTTATAACTGGGTGAAAAACGGCGGAGTGCTGTTATTGTTTGGCAACGATTCTGCCAATGTTGAATTTCCTCATTTCAACAAACTTGTTGCACGGTTTGGTATCAGGTTTAATTTCGATTGTGTGAATAAAGAAACCGGCCGCAATTTTGAAATGGCGAAAATAGATGTTACTCCGGGCAATAAGATTTTTAAAAATATCAGCAAAGTGTACATCAAAGAATATTCTTCACTTTCTGTAAATCCACCTGCAAACACCGTTCTTAAAGAAGGAAATATTAATGTTGCGGCAATCGCTAAAGTTGGTAAAGGGGCTGTTTTTGCGGTAGGCGACCCATGGTTTTACAATGAATATACTGATGGAAGAAAACTTCCTCCGGATTTTCAAAATTACCAGGCGGCGGAAGACCTGGTAAAATGGGCGCTTCAGCAGATAAAATGAACAATTGAAAATGAGAAAATGAATTATTTGTTTGTTTACTGAATAAGAATCATGAGCATGAAACTATTAAAACATAGCATATCAATAACGGCAACTTTCCTGTTGCTTTTGATGTTATGTAATAATGGTTTTTGTCAAACTGGAAATAAAAAAATTATTGTTGACAAAAATGGAAAAGAAAATTTTACTTCTATTCAGCTTGCCATTAACAGCCTTCCTGATTCTTCATCAGAGCCACAAACAATCTTTATTAAAAATGGAACTTATGATGAGAAAATTTTCATCACAAAAAATAATATTATTCTTGAAGGCGAAAGCAGGGATAAAGTAATTGTTACGCAGGCAATTGCCAGAGATGAATGGAGATGTTCACATGCCGAGGATTGGGGAGTTGCAACGATGAATATTAATGGCAATGATATTACTTTGAAAAATCTTACAATTGAGAACAGTTATGGTTTTGACCATAAGAAAAATGTTGTCGTGAATTGTGACGCTGATTCTGTTACGCACCAAAAGACCATTTCTCCAACCGGTCATCAAATGGCTTTGAGAACAATGAATGGAACAAGGTTGAAAGCAATCAATGTTCATTTTAAATCTTATGCCGGCGACACGGTTAGTCCTTGGAATGTAACAGATGGAATGTTTTACTTTAAAGATTGCGTGATGGAAGGCGGTGTAGATTTTTATTGTCCGCGTGGCTGGGCTTATGCAGAAGATTGTACGTTTTTTGCAAATACAGGCCGTGCAAGTATCTGGCATGACGGTTCGGCAAATGAAGATTCAAAAACGGTTTTAAAGAATTGCTCTTTTGACGGCTTTAAAAATTTCAATCTTGGACGTTACCACAAAGACGCGCAGTTTTATTTAATCAATTGCCATTTCTCAAAAAATATGGCTGACAGGGATATTTATCTTGTACCTACATCTAATATTATCAAATGGGGCAGGAGAGTTTATTATTATAATTGTCATCGTGATGGCGGTGATTATGATTGGTTTAAAAATAATCTCGCAACAGCAAAAGGTTCTCCATCCGCTGATGAAATAAATGCTGAATGGGTTTTTAAAAACAAGTGGAATATAAATTGAGATAAAGAATAAAGAATAAAGAATAAAAAATATGAAATTATCACGCTATACTTTAAAAAATATTTCTCCTGAAAAAGTAGAGGTTCCGGACGAAGAAATTTTTGATTTGCCGGAAAAAGTTTTGCAATTCGGAACAGGCATGTTGCTTCGCGGCTTGCCTGATTATTTTATCGATAAAGCAAACAGGCAAGGCATTTTCAATGGACGGATTGTTGTAGTAAAAACAACGTCAAGAGGCGATGCTGCTGCATTTGACAAGCAGGATGGATTATATACTTTATGTGAACGCGGCATTGTAGATGGGCAAAAAATTGAAGAAAATATTATCAGTTCTTCCATCAGCCGGGTACTCATTGCACAAAAAGATTGGGGCGAAATTTTGGAATGCGCACACAACCCGGACCTTCAAATTATCATTTCAAATACGACTGAAGTCGGTATTCAACTGGAAAATGATGACATCCGTCATTATCCGCCCACTTCCTATCCGGGCAAATTGCTTGCATTTTTGTATGAAAGATTTATTGCTTTTAATGGAAGTGAAGAGAGTGGATTTGTGATTGTTCCCACCGAACTGATTTTGGAAAATGGAAAAAAACTGGAGTCAATTGTTTTGGAACTGGCACACTTAAATTCTTTGGAAGATGATTTTATCGAATGGCTTGAGAAGAGTAATTATTTTTGCAATTCTTTAGTGGATAGGATTGTTACCGGGATGCCGGATAAAGAAATAAAAACTGCGATTGAAAATGAATTAAGTTACACAGATGAATTATTAATTGTAAGCGAAGTTTACAGTTTGTGGGCAATCGAAGGCGATGAGAAAATAAAAGAAATTTTGTCATTTGCAGAAGCGGATGAAGGAGTAGTGATTGAACCAAATATTGAACTTCATCGTGAATTAAAATTGCGGTTATTGAACGGAACGCATACACTTACTTGTGGACTCGCATTTCTTTCAAATTGTGATACGGTTCAACATGCGATGGAAGATGAAAATATAGCGGGCTTTGTTTGCGGTTTGATGAAAAATGAACTTGCTCCATCTATTCCTTATGAAATAAATGAAGCAACAAAACAAACTTTTATGACTAAAGTGTTGGATCGGTTTCGCAATCCACACATCAACCATTATTGGAAAAATATCACCTTCAATTATAGCTCTAAACTGCGCCTGCGCTGTATTCCGCTGTTAATTAATTATTATAAAAACAATGAGAGCGTGCCCGAACTATTTGCTTTAGGATTTGCAGCTTACCTTTATTTCATGAAAGCAGTGAAGCAAAACGGTAAAGATTTTTATGGTGAGTTCAACGGAGAATCCTATTTAATAGAAGATGAAATGGCAGAAGAGTTTTATCATTTATGGAATAAAACATCTGTTGGTGAAATAGTAAAAGAGGTTCTAAACAATGAATCCTTGTGGGATTACAATCTTACCCAGCTTCCGGCGTTTCAGGAAGCAGTAACTTTTAATTTGAATAGTATTATTACAAATGGAATGAAAGAAACGTTGAAAAAAATCGATCCACAAAAATTGTTTGTATCCAATGAATTATAAAGTCACAAAAGTTCATCCCCATGATAACATATTGGTCGCATTGACCGATCTTTCGGTAAATGAAAAAGTGCAGTATAACGGGGATGAATACACGCTGTTTGATCGGATTCCCGCGAAACATAAGTTCGCGATAAAAGATATGCAGCCAGGTGATGAATTAATCATGTATGGCGTATTGGTTGGTAAAGCGCAAACATTTATTCCCAAGGGAGGCAGAATTACTACCACCAACGTAAAGCATGCTGCCAACGGCTTTGAGGTGCGCGACAGAAGAACAGAATGGCACAAGCCTGATGTTTCCAGATTTGTCAACAAGACTTTTATGGGTTTTCATCGTGCAGATGGAAAAGTAGGAACTGCCAATTATTGGTTGGTAATTCCTTTGGTTTTTTGTGAGAACAGAAATATCGAAGTTTTGCGCGAGGCATTGGTAAATGAATTGGGTTATGGAAGAAATCAAAACAAAAAAGCAGAAGTTTCAAAACTGGTAGATCTCTATAAAGAAGGAAAAAATATAGATGAAATTTTAAGCGCCGATACGTCTGTTGAAACAGAAGAAATAAAAAAACAAAGAGTCTTTCCAAATGTGGATGGAATTAAATTTTTATCTCACGAGGGTGGCTGCGGCGGAACGAGAGATGATGCACAAGCCCTATGTGGCTTACTTGCAGGATATATCACTCATTCAAACATAGCAGGAGCAACGATTCTGAGCTTAGGTTGTCAAAATGCGCAGGTTGGAATTTTGCAGCAGGAAATAAAAAAGCGGGATAAAAACTTTTCAAAGCCGCTATACATTTTAGAACAACAACAAATTGGCAAAGCGTCTGATCTCATTTCCAAAGCCATCAAGCAAACCTTTGCGGGTTTGGTACAGGCAAATATGATGGAAAGAAAACCGGCGCCATTAAGTAAACTTTGTATTGGGCTGGAATGCGGTGGCAGCGACGGCTTCAGTGGGATTTCGGCAAATCCGGCTATTGGTTATACCTCTGATCTATTAGTCGCGCTCGGGGGGTCCGTTATACTTTCTGAATTTCCTGAACTGTGTGGAGTGGAACAAAATTTAAGCGACCGCGCCATTTCAAAAGAGACTGCAATGCGTTTTGGAGAATTAATGAAATCCTATAACGAAAGAGCAAAAGCTGTCGGTTCCGGTTTCGATATGAATCCATCACCCGGAAACATAAAGGACGGCTTGATTACTGATGCGATTAAATCTGCAGGCGCCGCAAAAAAAGGTGGCACATCGCCGGTTACGGACGTTTTGGATTATCCGAATATGGTCACAAAAGCCGGATTGAATTTACTTTGCACCCCCGGAAATGACGTTGAAAGTACAACAGCCGAAGTTGGCTCCGGGGCTAACATTGTTTTGTTTACAACCGGCCTTGGAACACCGACCGGAAATCCCATTGCACCTGTGATAAAAATTTCAACCAATACCGCTTTATTGAATAAAATGCGCGATATTATTGACATTAATACAGGAACAATTATAGAAGGCGAAGAAACAATTGAACAGGCAGGAGAACGCATTTTAGAATATGTGATAAAAGTAGCGAGCGGAGAAATTGAAGTGGCTGCTGTACGTCATAAACAAAATGATTTTATTCCCTGGAAAAGGGGAGTGAGCCTGTAAAGGTTGAAGATTGAAAGTTCAAGGTTTAGGTTGAAAGCACAATGCTATTACATAAAATAACTTACGACAGAAATATGAAACCATTTTTAGACAAAAATTTTTTACTCGAATCTGAAACTGCAAAAAAATTATACCATGATTTTGCGGCAAAAATGCCGATCATAGATTACCATTGTCATCTTCCCGTTGAGGAAATTGCGAATGATATTAATTTTCAAAACCTGACACAAATATGGTTGTATGGCGATCATTATAAGTGGCGTGGAATGCGGGCTAATGGCGTAGATGAGAGTTATTGCACCGGTGATAAAAGCGATTATGAAAAGTTTGAAAAATGGGCCGAAACCGTTCCCTACACCTTGCGAAATCCATTGTATCACTGGACGCATCTCGAGTTGCAGAGATATTTTGGTGTGAATGACATACTTAATCCCCAAACAGCAAAAAAAATCTATGACGAATGCACAAAAAAATTACAAACAAAAGAATATTCTGTCCGTAATCTGCTTCGCAAAATGAATGTAAAAGTCGTTTGTACAACAGATGATCCGACCGATTCTTTAGAACATCATCAAAAAATAAAAGAGGATGGTTTTGAAATAAAAATTCTTCCTGCGTTTCGTCCGGATAAAGCGATGAATGTGGATGATGCCGCTGCTTTTAATTCTTATGTAAAGAAGCTGGAAACTGTGAGTGGCATAGAAGTTACTTCCTTTCAAACTTATTTGGATGCATTAAAACAAAGGCATGATTTTTTTGCAAGCATAGGATGTTCTGTTTCTGATCATGGATTGGAATATATTTACGCGGAAGATTATACTGATGAAGAAATTAAATCTGCGTTCGATAAAATCCGCTCCGGAAAAGAGATGTCTGCTGAAGAAAATTTAAAATTAAAATCAGCAATGCTTCATGCTTTTGCAATGTGGGATTGGGAAAAAGGCTGGGTTCAACAATTTCATTTGGGCGCCTTTAGAAATAACAATTTAAGAAAATTAAAACAAACCGGAGCAGATACCGGCTGGGATTCCATTGGTGATTACCAGCAGGGAAAATCAATGGTAAAATTTTTCGGCAATCTTGATGCACAGGATCAATTGGCCAAAACCATTATCTATAATCTCAATCCTTCAGAC
This sequence comes from uncultured Chitinophagaceae bacterium, assembly GCA_963706825.1. Lineage (GTDB taxonomy): Bacteria > Bacteroidota > Bacteroidia > Chitinophagales > Chitinophagaceae > Ginsengibacter. The sequence continues at coordinate 403,122 of CAVPNT010000001.1, forward strand.
AATGCCCTGATCGCGTCCATTATCGGCAATTTCAATGACGGATCATTTCCCGGAAAAATACAGTTTGGTTCTGCATGGTGGTTTTTGGATCAGAAAGATGGAATGACCAAACAGTTGAATGCCTTATCGAATATGGGCTTGCTGAGCCGTTTTGTTGGAATGCTCACTGATTCAAGATCATTTCTTTCTTATCCGCGACATGAATATTTCCGGCGAATTTTATGCAATTTATTCGGCGAAGAAATTGAAAAAGGCGAGTTGCCAAACGATATTGAATGGACCGGAAAGATCATTCAGGATATTTGCTATAACAATGCGAAGAATTATTTCAGCTGGTAATTTCCATTATGTTTTACTTTCAAAAATAAGATTGCAGGAATAGAAATTCGAAATATTTGTTTGTTTACTGTGAATCTTCCTGATAGAATTTATTTTTGAATGCAACGTTTTCGTGTAGCTTGTAGTCACACATGCATAAAATACTTTTTTATGAAAAGAGACTCCTCACTGATTTTTTTCCTGCTGTTAATTTCTTTATTTACTTCCTGTTCAAAAACAAACAGCATTCCAGATCAGAAAACACAGGTTATTGTATTGCCTCCAAACGGCGCTTCTGTTATCAATTCAAGCAACCGGTTTGCATTTGATTTTTTTCATGGGACATTGCAACAGGATGGGGAAGCTAATAATAAACTCATTTCTCCATTAAGCATTTATCTTGCTTTATCCATGGTTTACAATGGCGCGGATAATGCCACTAAAGATTCTATTGCCAATACTTTAAGGCTTGATGGGATTGACATTAATAGCTTGAATTCTCTTTGCCATACTTTGATTTCTGCATTTCCTGCCGAGGATAACAGGGTGCAACTTTCATTTGCTAATTCAATTTGGTACCAGCAAAATTCTTATCAGCCTTTGACTTCTTTTTTAAACACAGTTCAAAGCAATTATGAGGCTTCAATCAATCCTTTGAATTTTAATGACGCCAGCTCTATAAAGACGATTAATAATTGGGTAGCGCAAAAAACAAACAATAAAATTCCACAAGTCATTCAAAGTATTTCTGAGAATGATTTAATGTATCTTATAAATGCCATATATTTTAATGGCGCCTGGAAATATGCCTTCAACACTTCGAATACGTCTAATGATGCATTTTATCTTCAGAATGGGGCTACGAAAAGCGTTTCATTTATGAAACAAAAAATCAGGACGAAAATGTATGCTGATAACTTGTTCACGATAATTGAACTTCCCTATGGAGGTGGAAACAGCTTCAGCATGTATGTGTTGAAACCAAATAACGCCCGGCAATCTCTAAGCACGTTTGCTTTATCAATGAATGAAAATACATTGATAGATGCGATTAATAAAATGGATAGTTCCAGTGTTGAATTGCAAATTCCGAAATGGGAATATTCCTATGAATTGAAGGATATGAAGCCTGAATTGTCAATGTTGGGAATGGGAATCGCATTTGGTGGCAAAGCGGATTTCTCCAAAATATACGACCCTTCACAAGTCAGTGTTTATATTTCCAAAGCGATTCATAAAGCGTACATTAAAGTAAATGAAGAAGGAACTGAAGCGGCAGCGGTTACGGCAATTGGAATTGGCGTAACAAGTTTTCCAACACTTCCAACTGTTTTTAAATTAGATCATCCTTTTCTTTACACAATCATAGAAAAGCAAACAGGTGCTGTTTTATTTTTAGGGACAGTTACTGACCCGGAAAGTAAATGATCATTTATCCATAACAAACGTATCAAAGAATTTCCCGGATCGCCTTAATCGTTTCTTCTACCATTTCTTTACTCACATCCAGATGTAATACCATCCTTACTTGTGTAGGTGAAATGGCACTTACGAGGATATCATGTTTCTTAAATTCTTCCGCCAGCGTTTTTGCGGTGTAGTTTCCTTTTGCCTCAAAAATGATAATATTTGTTTCCACCGGCATTATTTCTCCGGTAAATTCTTTTTTTAACAAAGCCTGTTCGATTTCTTTTGCATGCCGGTGATCCAGTTCCAACCGGTCAATATTATTTTCCAAAGCATAAATTCCGGCGGCAGCGAGGTATCCGGCCTGGCGCATCCCTCCACCAAAAACTTTTCTTATGCGGCGGGCTTTTTGAATAAACTCATGGTTGCCTAATAACACACTTCCCACGGGAGCACCCAACCCTTTGCTTAAACAAATAGAAATACTATCAAATATATTTCCATAGTCTTTCGGGTTTTCATCCTTTGCCACAATCGCATTGAACAACCGGGCGCCGTCTAAATGCAACTTCAAATTATTCTCCAAACAAACTTCTTTAATCTCATGAATATCAGCTATATCGTAACAACTTCCACCACCACGATTCGCCGTATTTTCGAGGCTAACCAATTGGCTTTTTGCTTTATGAATATCATTTGGATTAATAGCATCTGCCACTTGCCTTGCTTTAATTCTTCCCCGATCGCCTTCAAGCGGCTTCACCTGGCAACCGGAATTAAAAGCAATGCCGCCGCCTTCATAGATGTAAACGTGGCTCATTTTTTCACAAATTACTTCATCGCCCGGCTGTGTATGGCATTTGATAGCGATTTGATTGGTCATGGTTCCACTCGGGCAAAACAGGCCCGCTTCCATCCCAAACTTTTCCGCAAGCATTGACTGTAAAAGATTTACAGTTGGGTCTTCGTTAAATACATCGTCGCCAACTTGAGTCTGGAACATTGTTTGCAGCATTCCCGGCGTAGGTTTGGTAAATGTGTCTGAACGGTATTCTATCATAGAGCAAAATTAAAATATTAATCTTAAAGTAAATTATTTGGGGAAAGCTGTAAAAAAATCATAAGAATCATAAAATATTCTTTTTCAAACATTTATTTAAGTAAAACGCTATGAAATTTCAATTGTAGGTTGTAAATTTGCAATTGTTTTACGAAATGACTGTACTTAACATATCTTTTGTAACGTTTTCCCAATCAAAATTGTCTAATAACTATTAATTCTATACAAAAATGAGGCAACTTAAAATTGCTACGCAAATTACCAATCGTGACTCACAAGCGGTTGAAAAATATTTGCAGGAAATTTCAAAAATTGGGATGATTACTCCTGAGGAGGAAACTATTTTAGCACAGAAAATCAAAATGGGCGATCAGAGAGCCTTAGAGCGTCTCACAACAGCCAATCTACGTTTCGTGGTTTCAGTTGCAAAACAGTATCAGCACCAGGGCTTGTCATTAAGTGATCTTATTAACGAGGGCAACCTCGGCTTGATTAAAGCGGCACAACGCTTTGATGAAACTAAAGGTTTCAAATTTATTTCTTACGCTGTGTGGTGGATTCGCCAATCTATATTACAGGCGTTGGCAGAGCAGGGCAGATTAGTCCGCTTGCCACAAAACAAAATTGGCACATACAATAAAGCAAACAAAGCCTACATGGCTTTTGAGCAGGAACATGAAAGGGAGCCATCTACAGAAGAGCTTTCTGAAATCCTGGAGATGAGCGAAACAGAAATCAACAACATTTTCCAAAGCAATACCCGTCACACTTCTCTCGATGCGCCTGTTCATGAAGCAGAAGATGTTGCGATGGGAGATCTTTTAAAAGGTGGCGACGAAACAGATGAAGATGTAATGCATGATTCATTGAAAAATGAAATACGTCGAGTGTTAAAATCCCTTAGCCCGCGCGAAGCTGAAATCGTAAATGCTTATTTCGGACTTGATGGCGAAAATGGTGTTACCATTGAACAAATCGGGCAGAAATATGATCTTACAAAAGAACGCATCCGCCAGATAAAAGAAAGAGCGATAAAACGTTTGCAAAAAGCAAGATACAGCAGCGCTTTGAAAGCATATTTAGGTTAAATTTTTTAATTAAATTTTCAAAAGCCGTTCTCAAAAAGAGCGGCTTTTTTTATGCATGCAATATCTATTAGCAGATAGAAGATTCAGCAAAGAAAGCACCCGTCACCTAAGCCCAGTCTAATCAGGTCCCTGGGGCGGAAGTCCTGCAGGAAATAATAACAATTCTTCTTTTCCTTTTAGGAATCTGTGTTATTTGTTGTTTTACTGAAACGGAATGTCCAACAGCGATGTAAAGATTTTCAATGGGCAAAATTTATTATCGATTTTTTGAAAAAATATTTTTAAATAAATTGTTTTTAAAACTTATTTTACATCTCATTTTCAATCTGTTTTTATTATTTTCATTTTCAAAACAATTGCATGCAATCAACACATCCTGTTCCGAAGCACCGGCTTTCATTCAGGCAAATACTAAACATGAGTTTCGGATTTTTCGGAATTCAATTTGGTTTTGCTTTGCAAAATGCAAACGTGTCGCGCATCTTTCAAACACTTGGAGCTGAAATAGACAAGATTGGTTTTTTATGGATCGCCGCTCCACTTACCGGCTTATTGGTGCAGCCGGTTATTGGCTATCTAAGCGACAGAACCTGGCATCGTAAATGGGGGAGAAGAAGGCCGTTCTTTTTTATCGGCGCAGTACTTGCGTCCATTGCACTTTTTTTAATGCCGCAATCAACGATGCTGTGGATGGCCGCGGTTCTACTGTGGGTTCTTGATGCTTCTATCAATATTTCCATGGAGCCCTTTCGTGCTTTTGTAGGAGATAAGTTGATTTCCGGACAAAGAACCACCGGCTTTGCTACGCAAACTTTTTTCATCGGCCTCGGAGCGGTAATCGCTTCCCTGCTTCCTTATATTTTTACCAATGTTTTTCACATCAGCAACACAGCGCCGGCCGGACAAATCGGAGATTCTGTAAAATATTCGTTCTACATCGGTGCAGTCGTTTTCTTTCTCTCGGTCTTATGGACAGTTCTCACTTCTGATGAACTTCCTCCTGAAAATATCGACGAATGGAAACAGGAAAAAGCGCAATCAAAAGGCCTTGTAATCGCAGTAAAAGAAATTACCAAAGGTATTTTCTCCATGCCAAAAACAATGGCGCAGCTTGCGGTTGTACAGTTTTTTACGTGGGTCGGTTTTTATTGCATGTGGCTTTATTCTACCCCGGCTATTGCTCAAAATGCTTATGGTACAATTGATACCACAACAAAAGCGTACCAGGATGCAGGCGATTGGGTAGGGGTAATGTTTACCATTTATAGCGGGATTTCTGCTGTTGCCGCATTTCTTCTTCCGCTACTTGCCAAAAAAATTGGCAGAAAATATACGCACATGCTTTGTCTCATTATCGGCGGTATCGGATTGTTTGCGCTTGTTTTTATCAAATCGCCCAACATACTTTTGCTTCCGATGATTGCCGTGGGAATTGCGTGGGCTTCTACGTTAACCATGCCTTATGCAATTCTTGCCGGCGCTTTACCTCCTGCTAAAATGGGATTTTATATGGGCGTGTTTAATTTTTTTATTGTTATACCTCAGTTAATTGCTTCGTTTGTGATGGGGTTTGTTATCAAAGATATTTTTCATGAACAGGCAATTTATGCATTGGTTATTGGAGGCGTTTGCATGGCCATCGGAGGAGTGTTCAATTTGATTGTGGTAGATAAAGATGAAAAGATTGCTCCGGTAATGGAGATGCATGCGGTGTTTGAATAGAAAAGAATTTTCTCAAAAACAAATGTAAAAAGAGTTCTTTAAAAAATTCTTATTAAAGTTATCTTTTTTAAAATGGGTCGGAACGTTACCAGCGGTCTGAACCATTGGATGTCAATCATTCAGGCCGCCGAAGAAAGCGTCCCGACCGGATAAAATCATGTTATCTTTGCAGCCTTTTTTAAAACACCGCTTCTCAATGGCTGCATTACAATTCGAACTTCAAACTACAGATATTTCTACCAAAGCACGTGCGGGGAAAATTACGACAGACCATGGCCAGATTTTAACGCCAATCTTTATGCCGGTTGGTACCGTTGGAAGTGTGAAAGCCGTTACCCAGCAACAGTTACACAACGATATTCATGCGCAGATTATTCTTGGTAACACCTATCATTTATATATGCGACCGGGATTGGATGTGTTGGAAGCTGCCGGCGGTTTGCATCAGTTTATGAACTGGAATAAGCCCATTCTTACTGACAGTGGCGGCTACCAGGTTTTTTCATTAAGCGGCACGCGAAAATTAACCGAAGAAGGCGCCGTATTTCAAAGCCATATTGATGGCAGCAGGCATTTATTTTCTCCTGAAAAAGTAATGGATATTCAAAGGATTATCGGCGGCGATATCATCATGGCTTTTGATGAATGTCCGCCGGGAGCAAGTGAATATTCTTATGCAAAAACTTCTTTGGAATTGACCAACCGATGGCTCGACAGGTGTTTTGAAAGATTTAATTCTACTGAAAATAAATATGGCTATTCACAGAATTTGTTTCCAATTGTGCAGGGTGGAACACATCCTGATCTGCGAAAATTTTCGTGCGAATATGTTTCTTCCAAAGAAGCAACCGGAAATGCGATTGGCGGATTAAGCGTCGGCGAGCCCACAGAAAAAATGTATGAGATCTGCGGGCTCTGCTGTGATAATCTTCCACAAAATAGACCTCGCTATTTAATGGGCGTGGGCACACCGTGGAATATTCTTGAATGTATTTCTCTTGGTGTGGATATGTTTGATTGTGTAATGCCAACGCGCAACGGCCGCAATGCGATGTTATTTACGAGCAATGGAATTATCAATATTGACAATAAAAAATGGGAGAAAGATTTTTCTCCGATTGACGATGGAATTGATTGTGAAGTAAGTAATTTTTACAGCAAAGCTTATCTGCGCCATTTGATAAAGTCCAAAGAAATTCTCGGGTTGCAAATAGCCAGTATTCATAATCTTGCTTTTTACCTGGATGTAGTTACCAAAGCGAGACAACACATTTTCGACGGTGATTTTTTATCGTGGAAAAATGAAATGGAAGTAAGATGGCAGCAGCGATTGTAATTAGGAATCCGACCTATTTATTCGTTTGCTGCGTTGGGAAGTCAGGCTTTTGAAAGTTTTAAAAAGATACAAAATGGTTTTGACAGCAAACAAAATGATTTATTCAATGAACAAAATGGATTTGACAATAAAAAAAATTGTTTTGACAATAGGAAAAATGCTTTTGATAATTGGAAAAATGACGCTCCTAAAATCACTTGGCACTTTTTAAGGGTAATATTAATTTAAAAATGTCAGGATATTTTATTGTTACATTCACTTTTCTACCACACAATTTCATCCCGAATACGAGAAACACCACGCAGGCAAAAAAATTCCGAAACATATTATTTTAAACATTACCTTTAAAATTCATAATTGTTTGAGGAGTAAAAATTGCCGTTGACTAACTGCAACATTAACTGGTTCCCTGTTTTATTGATTTATTAAATTATTTGTTTTTGATGCCGAATCAAAATCCAGAACAGATTGCACGTGATAAAATTGATGCTATGCTGATAGCATCAGGATGGATTGTGCAATCAAAAAAAGACCTGAACCTTAATGCACGCCTGGGTGTTGCCATCAGGGAATATCAAACTAATGTTGGCCCTGCCGATTATGTGTTGTTTGTAAATCAAAAGCCGGTTGGCATTATTGAAGCAAAAAGAAAAGAAGAAGCCATTCACTTCAGCGAACATGAAGATCAATCCGAAGGTTATGCAAAAGCCAAATTAAAACTTTTAAACAATGATCCACTTCCCTTTGTATATGAAAGCACCGGCGAAATAACAAAATTTACTGACTACCGCGATCCCAAACCCAGATCCAGAGAAGTATTTTCTTTCTTTCGTCCTGAAACTTTGCTGGAATGGACAAAGCAGGAAAGCTCACTTAGGTCGCGATTACATAATATTCCTGCTTTGCTCTCCTCCTCCTTTGGGGGAGGCCGGGAGGGGGCCGGATTAAGAGATTGCCAGGTAACCGCTATCAATAACCTTGAAAAGTCTTTTAAAGAGTATCATCCAAGAGCCTTGATACAAATGGCTACCGGTTCCGGCAAAACCTATACTGCCATTACTTTTATTTACCGGTTATTAAAATATGCAAAAGCAAAGCGCATTTTATTTTTGGTAGATACCAAGAATTTAGGCGAGCAGGCAGAGCAGGAATTGATGGCTTTTGTGCCGAATGATGACAACCGGAAGTTTACAGAATTGTATGCGGTAACAAGATTAAAAAGCAGTTTTATTCCTGATGACAGCCAGGTTTATATTTCCACCATTCAGCGTATGTATTCCATTTTGCAAGGCAAAGAAATGGATGAAAGCGCAGAGGAAAGAAATCCGAATGAATATCGGGAAAGAGAGCCGGCACCGGTTGTTTACAATAATAAAGTACCGCCAGAATTTTTTGATTTTATCGTCATTGATGAATGCCACCGCAGCATTTATAATTTATGGAAACAGGTGCTTGATTATTTTGACGTATTCCAGGTTGGTTTGACTGCCACTCCCGACAACAGGACGTTTGGCTATTTCAACAAAAATATTGTGAGTGATTATGGCTATGAAAAAGCGGTGATAGATGGCGTGCTGGTTCCTTACAATGTTTTTACCATTGATACAAAAATCACCAAAGAAGGCGGCAAGATTCCATTTGGTGAAAAAGTGGATAAAAGGCAAAGGCAAACAAGGATTAAATTTTGGGAATCTGTAGATGAAGATATTGAATACAGCGGCAAACAATTGGACAGGGATATTGTGAATCCAAGCACTATCAGAACCATTATTCGTGCGATAAAAGAAAATTTGCCGTCTATGTTTCCTGACAGGTTTTCTTCCCCCTCTCCCGGGGGAGAGGGACGGGGTGAGGCCGTGTTTGAAGTGCCCAAAACACTCATCTTCGCCAAGACAGATTCTCATGCGGAAGATATTATCGAAATCGTAAGGGAAGAATTTGGAGAAGAAAATAAATTTTGCAAAAAGATCACCTACAAAAGTGAGGAAGATCCAAAGACGGTACTCAGCCAGTTTCGCAATGAGTATTTTCCGCGTATAGCCGTTACCGTTGACATGATTGCAACAGGCACAGACATTCGGCCACTGGAAGTGCTGGTATTCATGCGTGATGTAAAAAGCCGCAGTTATTATGAGCAGATGAAGGGCCGCGGCACCCGCACCTGTACATTAGAGCAATTAAAAAGTACCGGTACGCCGACTGCAAAATTTACCAAAGACCATTTTGTAATTATTGATGCCATTGGCGTAGAAAGTTCACAGAAAACAGACAGCCGCCCGTTAGAGAAAAAGCCCGGAATGAGTTTGAAAGATCTTTTACAAAATGTAGCTATGGGCAACAGGCAGGAAGATATTCTCAGCTCATTGGCCAATCGTTTGTTGCGGTTGGATAAACAGATCAACGAAAAAGAAAAAGAAAACTTTGAAGAGCATGCTGAAGGCCACTCTATTCCGCAGGTGGTGAAACAGTTATTGAATGCTTATGATCCTGATACTATAGATTTTTTAGAATTAAAAATTAAAAAAGACAAATTAGGTGCGTCTCCCATCGAGATTGAGACAGCTATAAATGAAGCCCATTCACAATTAATCGAAGAAGCGGTTGCTGTTTTTCATAATCCTGATTTGCGGAATTATATCATTGATGTTAGAAAAAAGTATGACCAGGTAATTGATGGAATTAATATAGATGAGGTAATCAATATTGGCTGGGTAAAAGACCAGCAGGCCGCTGCATCCAATACCATTAGTGATTTTACCAAATGGATCGAAGCGCATAAAGATCAAATAACTGCCCTACAGATTTTTTACGGGCAGCCATACCAGCGGCGTGAACTGACATTCAAAATGATCAAAGACCTGTATGAAAAAATAAAAGCCGAAAATCCTTTGCTTGCCCCAATGCATGTATGGCACAGTTATGAGCAACTGAAAGAAGTAAACGGCTCACCAAAAAACGAACTGATTGCATTAGTTAGTTTGATAAGAAAAGTAACTGGCATTGACAATACATTGATGCCTTATGATAAAACGGTTGATAAAAATTTCCAAACATGGGTATTTAAAAAACAAGCAGGCACCACGATTAAATTTACCGAAGATCAAATGCAATGGCTGCGCATGATAAAAGATTATGTAGCCAGCAGCTTTCATGTAGCCAAAGAAGATTTTGAACTCGACCCTTTTAATAAAAACGGGGGGCTCGGAAAGATGTGGCAATTGTTTGGAGAGAAGACGGATGAGATTATTGAGGAGTTGAATGAGGTGTTAGCGGCTTAAAAAAGAAATGCAACCTTTTTGGGTTGCATCGGTCCTGAGATGCAATCTCAGGAGCTGTTCTTGTAGAACAAAAATAGTATGATAAAAGATACAAAACAAATAATACTTTGTAAAAATTGATAAGCTTTAAAAATGATTTATGGAAAGGGTACTTGCATATATTGACGGCTTTAATCTTTATTTCGGAATGAAACAAAATCAATGGAATGATTTACTATGGCTCAATGTAAATGATTTAGCAATCATAAAAGAGTGATGGTTGGATTTCCTCCAAATAGATTTAATGTGAATGTAAAAAATTTTGCAAAAGGATCTTTTATGATTGGACGAAAAACACTGAAAGATTCACAATTACCAAAACAGGTAGTAAAATCAAATGGATATATTTTGGAAAGACCGGATACATGGATGGAGCATAACTAGACTTTATAAAATGCTTGTCTAGATTGTAGTTTATTTGTCGACTTTAGACGTGATTCTTAGATGATATTTAGACATGTAAATTAGATAATTATCGAAAATTAGAATCTTAAGCTTTAGAGCTCAGAAAAGAATTAGACGATTAATTGAAAAAAAGGAATCAAATTAAAATGACGGAAAATAATCATACTTTGAATCAATTACCTAAAGACTGGAAGTGGGTGAAGCTGGGGGAAGTAGTCAATGTTTTGGATAATCTAAGAAAGCCCATAAACTCATCGGAAAGGCAAAGACGGATTTCAGGCAAAAGCCAAGAGGAATTATTTCCTTACTTTGGAGCCACAGGACAAGTGGGATGGATTGATGGTTTTCTTACCGATGGCAAATATGTTTTAGTTGGCGAAGACGGGGCTCCTTTTTTAGATATTTTTAAAGAAAAAGCGTATAAGATAAAGGGAAAAACGTGGGTTAATAATCATGCTCACATTCTAAAAGAACTTTCGGGAGTTACCATAAATGACTTCATACTCCATTACTTGAATTCTATTAATTATAGGCATTATGTAAATGGAACAACAAGATTAAAATTAACAAAAGGAAATTTGGTTGAAATACCATTTCCACTTCCATCAATTAATACCCAGCAAGCCATTGTTTCCAAAATAGAAGAACTTTTTAGCGAAATAGAAAATGGCATTAAAAGTTTGTTTGCTGCACAGCAGCAATTAAAAACTTACCGGCAAAGTGTGTTGAAATGGGCGTTTGAGGGAAAGTTGACAAATAGTCTGAACGGCGAGAAAAGTCTGAACTATGATTTATATGATTTACCTGAGGAACATGATTTAAGCATTGCCGCTAAACCAGAAACAGAATATAAAGTTGAAAAGAATCATAATAATCAAAAAAATCAAAAAAATCACGGTTCAGACAAAGGGGATTTGCCGGAGGGGTGGCAAACAGTAATTTTAAAAGACCTTTGCAAAATTGTTGGAGGTGTAACAAAAGGAAGGGATTTCAAAGGAAAGGAAACTATTCATTTGCCTTATTTACGAGTTGCAAATGTTCAAGATGGATATCTTGATTTAAATGAAATTAAAACAATTGAGGTGCTGCCTTCCAATCAAGAAAAATATAAACTTTTGTTTGGTGATATTTTATATACAGAGGGTGGTGATAAAGACAAACTGGGCAGGGGAACAATTTGGAAAAATGAAATTGAAGATTGTATTCATCAGAATCACATCTTTAGAGCTAGGCCGCTTTCTAAAGAAGTTGACTCAAAATATATTGCGTACTTTTCGCAAACCAAGTCTGCTAAGAATTACTTTTTCAAACACGGAAAGCAAACAACAAACCTTGCTTCAATAAATCTTACAATCTTATCAAATCTTCCATTGCCACTTTGTTCATTAAAAGAACAAAACAAAATCGTTCACGAAATTGAAAACCGCCTCAGCGTAGCCGATAAAATGGAAGAAAGCATAAACCAAAGCCTTCAACAGGCAGAGGCATTGAAGCAAAGTATTTTGAAGAAGGCGTTTGAGGGAAGGTTGGTCTGAACTGTGATTTATATGATTCATGTGATTTTTGTGATGGTGCGCATGAATCATAGCAATCATAAAAATCAAAAAAATCATAGTTCAGACAATTAAAGAATGAGATCAAAAAAACCACAAACTGATTAAAATAAAGTACATGGACTCGACGATAATCAAAAATCAATACAAATATTCTGAGCTTACTTCTAAAATTATTGGTTGTGCAATGACAGTGCATAAAATTTTGGGAAATGGTTTTCAGGAAGTGATCTATCAAAGAGCACTGGCGATTGAGATGCGATTAGCAGGAATTTCATTTAGCCGCGAACATGATATGCCTGTATTTTTCAGAGATGAACAAATTGGAACAAGAAGAGTGGATTTTTTAGTTGAGGGAGTTGTTTCGACTGAACTGAAAGCCGTTTCTGAATTGAATAATACAAATTTGAATCAGGCCATTAACTATTTGGAAGCTTATAATCTTGAAGTAGGATTATTGATCAATTTTGGAGAAAACAGTTTGAAATTTAAGCGATTGGTTAATAAAAAATTTAAAGCTGTCTGAACTTTGATTTTTGCTTGAAGAATTTTAAAATCATACCAATCATAACATCAAAAAAATCATAGTTCAGACAATGGAGGCAGAATATTTTAAAGTTGAGGGAGATAAAAAAATAAAAATGTCATATGCAAAACATCAAAAATAAATTTTTAAAAAACGTTGCATTAAACATTGCTGTTAACGGAGCATTTCAAAGAAACAGAATATACAATAAAGATGTAAAAGGCAGGGATAAAAAAATACTGAAAAAAGAATTGAAGATGGAATTGGATAATTTAATCAACACAATAAAATCTGCCAAGAGGTATATCGATGAAGATCATTTTCAAACAATAGATAAATTTTCAAAAGATTTTTCTAAGCGTCACAGAAAACTATTAAATAATAATAGTTTGAATATTGGAACAACCAGAAACTGATAAATCTTTACTGGAAAATGATTTGGCTTTTTGATAAAAGCACTTTAACACCGATTCATTGTCCATTTGACAACATCATATTAAAAAGGTTAAAAAAATACAAGGGTGAGAGTTGGACAAAAATTACTAAGTTGAGCGATTATAAAATTCTGGTAGAGTTAGCAAGAGAACAGTGTGAAGGATATGAAAGTATTGCAATCTGGGAACTTGATATTTATAACAAAGATATTCATGAAACTGGTAAAGACTTTTTTTAAAAAAATAACCATCGAGAATCATCGAACTTTAGTTGATATTTCTGAAAGCGCATTATACGCAAATGAAGGTTATAATGCTTCGAAGACAAAGGAAATAAAATAAATAAATGAACAACAGCAATTCCACCTCCACCTCCTCCATAGTCTCCAAAATCTGGGCCTTCTGCAACACGCTTCGTGATGATGGCGTAGGCTATGGCGATTATCTGGAGCAACTTACTTACCTGCTGTTTTTAAAAATGGCGGATGAATATAACAAGCCGCCGTATAACCGGACGATGCCCATTCCTGCGGCTTATACATGGGAAACGCTGACCAATAAAAGCGGCGATGAACTGGAAGTACATTACAATAGCCTGCTGCGGGAACTGGCAAAAGAAAAAGGCATTCTCGGGCAGATATTTACCAAGAGCCAGAATAAAATAACGGATCCGGCCAAGTTGTATAAACTCATTGCCCTCATCAATGCAGAGCAATGGGTGCTGATGGGCGTAAAAGACAAAGGCGATATTTATGAAGGCCTGCTGGAGAAAAATGCAGAAGATACCAAGAGCGGCGCCGGCCAATATTTTACTCCAAGAGCGCTGATAAAATGCATGGTGGAATGTTTGCGCCCTGAACCAATGAAAACCATTGCCGATCCTGCCTGTGGTACCGGTGGTTTCTTTTTAGCTTCTTATGATTTTATTACTGCTGAAAATAATTATACGCTCGACCAGGAGCAAAAGAAGTTTTTGAAGTACGATACTTTCTTCGGAAATGAAATTGTGGCAAGTACAAGAAGGCTTGCTTTAATGAATTTGTTCCTGCACAATATTGGCGATATAGACAGCGACCATATTTTTATTTCTCCCAACGATTCATTGATTGCCGCTTCGGAAACAAGGTATGATTATGTGCTGGCCAATCCGCCCTTTGGTAAAAAAAGCAGCATGACTTTTACCAACGAAGAAGGCGAACAGGAAAAAGAAGACCTTACTTATAACCGCCAGGATTTTTGGGTAACTACCAGCAACAAGCAACTGAACTTTGTGCAGCACATCAAATCCATGTTGAAAACAACCGGCCTGGCAGCAGTTGTATTGCCGGATAATGTTTTGTTTGAAGGCGGCGCAGGAGAAACCGTAAGAAAGAAATTATTGGAAACAACTGATCTGCATACCATCCTTCGTTTGCCAACCGGAATATTTTATGCCAATGGCGTAAAAGCAAATGTTCTTTTCTGGGATGCAAAACCCAGCAGCAAAGATCCGTGGACAAAAGAAGTGTGGATATATGATTACCGCACCAACATTCACCACACTTTAAAAAAGAATCCATTAAAGCTGGATGATCTAAAAGATTTTATTGATTGTTATAATCCAACAAACAGGCATAAACGCAAAGAAACATTTTCTGCACGACAAATCCCGGAAGGACGCTGGAGAAAATTTACTTACGATGAAATTATTGCAAGGGATAAAACTTCTTTGGATATCACCTGGCTAAAAGATAAATCACTTGCTGATCTTGATAATCTTCCTGATCCTGATGAACTGGCTTTGGAGATTGTGGAGAATCTGGAAGCGGGATTGGAGAGTTTTAGGGCGGTTATTGCAGGTTTGAATGAGAAAACGCAAAAAAAGTTTTCCCGGCACATTTAATCATTCAGAATTAAGCTTTATGGAAATACAAAGCGTGAAAATAGTATGGCCAGAGCTTAAATAACCGGAAGAACGGGCAAAAGAATTTCCAAACAAAAAAACTTTTAAAAAGTTTGATAATGTGTTTTTTAAGTTCGGATTCTCAGATAACTCAGCCCTTGCAGAGATTGTTGCTCCTCTTCATCTGCAATAACAGAAAAAAGTTTGTGAAAATTCGGGTAATTCCTGCGAAGGATTTCTTTCGAGTGGCAAACAGGATTTGAGAATAAATATATTTGCCCATCTTTGTAACGATACAAAAATTTTTAAGCACTTGTAAATCTTAGTTTATGTCCAAATGGTTAATGGTTATTTTTTTTACATTCATTACAAGTAATTTTTTATTTGCTCAAAATAATTTAGAAATAAAAGGGACAGGAAAAGATTTATATATAGAACATGTAGTAGCACCAAAGGAAAGCCTCTACAGTGTGGGCCGGATGTATAATGTGAATCCGGCAGCGCTGGCTGCTTTTAATCATGTAAAATTAACGAGTGGGCTGAGTATTGGTGATAATATCAAAATACCGCTGGAGAAAAACAACTTTGCTCAATCTGAAAATGCAGCTGCGAATGAAGTTTTAATTCCTGTTTATCATACGGTAGCACCGGGTGAAACGCTTTACAGGCTCGGAGTTAATTACGATAAAGTGCCGCTTGCTTCTTTAAAAAAATGGAATCAGTTATCGTCGGATGCAGTAAAGGTAGGCACTCCAATGATTGTTGGTTTTTTAAAAGTGGATAAAGCACAATCTCCATTGGCAAGCGGACAATCAAAGGTGCCAAATGAAGTTGCGGCTGTGACACCGAAAGAAGAAAAACCGGCCGCCAAAACTGCTGAAGTAGTTGAACAACCTGCATCTGTACCCAGGGAAAACGACTCTTCAAAACCCGTTATAAATCAAACTCCGTCTGATTCGCAAACAACCGTTGGTTCTAAAAGTTCTGTAAATTTTTCCGGTGGATATTTCAAAAATTTATATTCGCAGCAATCGGCTAACAAAACATCCACTGCTGATGCAGGAAGCGCGGGAGTATTCAAATCTGCCAGTGGATGGCAGGATGGAAAATATTATTGTTTTAATAACCAGGCTTCGCCGGGGACGGTTTTAAAAGTGACGAATAATGCGACAGGAAAAATTGTTTATGCCAAAGTACTGGATGCCATACCCGATATCAAACAAAACTCAGGCCTGGTGCTGGTGATTAGCAATGCTGCTGCTGAAGAACTGGGCGCTACAAACAATAAATTTGATTGCGTCATTACTTATACGAAATAAAATCTGCAGCAAAATTTCCTGAATGAAAAAGTAAAATATTTTAAAATTTCAGGCATTAATCGATATGAAAATTCTATTCATAATTATTTCTTATTTCTCATTTCAACATTTCATTTTTCATTAAAAGATTGATAATTTTACGAAAAATTTAAACCATGGATTTAACGAATAAAAATTCAAACATTACTAACATTTCTTATGTTCCAACGGGCGAAGCATCGCGCTCCCGTTCCTTCATTGCCAATGTGTTTTTGCTGATGTTTCTGGCGCTTGGCGTATCGGCTTTATTTGCGTGGCAGTTCTCAGTAAACGAACAATTACTCGCATATCTTATTTCTCCAACAGGATTAACGGGTTTGGGTAAAATAACTTTGTTTGCTCCATTGGGATTTGTGCTTATTATGTCTTTTGCATACCAACGGCTTTCCTCAACGGCTTTGATGTTGTTATTTATGGCTTATGCAACGATTAATGGAATCAGCTTCAGTTTTATTTTACTCGCTTTTACTCCCGGATCCGTTTTGGGATGTTTCCTTTCCGCCTCCGCAATGTTTGGTGTAATGGCAGTTATGGGTTACACTACCAACCAGGATCTTACAAAATTCGGACGTATTCTGATGATGGGTGTTATCGGCGTTTTAATTGCAATGGTTATCAATTTCTTTTTGCATAGCAGCCAGTTGGATTATATCATCAGCATTATCGGTGTAATGGTATTTACTGCATTAACCGCTTACGATGTACAGAAATTGAAAAGAATCGGCGAAGGTGTAGAATATGAAGGTGGTATTGCAGCAAATGATGTAAAGAAAATGTCGATCCTCGGTGCATTAACCTTGTACCTCGACTTTATTAATATTTTCCTTTTCTTACTTCGCATGTTTGGCAACAGAAGAGGATAAAATTTTGAAATTCTTGTCATTAAAAAGAGCGGTTTTTATAACCGCTTTTTTTATTGGATTGACAGAAAAAACCTTGCTGCTTTTGCAGTAAACAAACAAATAGAAGCAATTCCTGTTTTTGGTATTACTTTTTGTGGTCTAATTCTTTCCAGTCTTTTTCATTCATCTGGATGCCATAATGCTTCGCTGCTTTTTTGATGTTTTCAAATGCCACTTTTCTTTCCTCGTCTGATACATCTTTTACCTGGTCAAAACGAGCCATTGCATCACGCACATGTGAAGCATCGGTCAAAGGTTCTTTTCTTTCTTTAGGAAACGCATACACACTATCCGGTATTTTGTTTTTTTCAGCAGCCGTTAATTTTCCGGTATGCTCTGTATGCGGTTCCCATGTTGCTTTTGTTGCCATTGTTTTAATTTTTTTTTTTTAAGAGAATGTATATTGAGTAACATATTTCGTGCCGGGGGATTTTTTTTATTTTATCAAAAATTACGCTCAAAAACAATTGAATTGTTATAGCCGGCTGGGATTCTGACAATTGATCAGATTTATTTTTTACATTGTATATTTGTAGTCTTCAATTTTAATTTCCCTGAAAGATGAGTGTTGTTTCAAAAAGTAAGGTTCCAATTTTCTTGTTGGGAGGAGGTGAAATGGGTGAACGTATCCGTCAATACGACTGGACTAAAACCGGGCTTGGTAATCCGGAAGAATGGGAGCAAAGCCTGAAAACGTGTGTGCGGATCATGCTTTCATCGAGCCAGCCGATATGGATTGGCTGGGGGAAAGATCTTATCAAACTATATAATGATCCTTATAAGTCAATCGTAGGAGGAAAACATCCTTCAGCTTTAGGACAGCCGGTTTCTGACGTATGGAAAGATATCTGGCCCGATATTGAACCGATGCTGGAAAAGGTAATGAAACACGATGAGGGAACCTACGTAGAGTCGCAATTGCTCATTATGGAGCGAAACGGCTATCCTGAAGAAACCTATTATACCTTTTCTTATACCCCGATTCCTGGCGATAACGGCGTTACCGCGGGTGTGTTTTGTGCAAATACCGATGATACCTTTCGGGTAATCAATGAAAGAGCGCTTGAAACGTTGCGAAACCTGGGAAAAATTTCATATAATGAAAGAAACCTTGGCGAAATTTATGCCAAAACAGCCGCCATTTTAGGAGAAAATAAGAAAGATTTCCCGTTTGCTTTATTCTATGAAATAAATGGGAACGAAGCGAAACAAGTGGCCTGGGCAGGGGATGAGCAGGCATATACATCCTTTCCACTTGTATTCGATATTAAAGAACCGACTTCCGAAACGCGCAACATTTGCAAAGCCATTCAAAATAATGAGCAGGTCATTTCTTTGAATAAAGGCAGAAGGCCAAATGCCCCAAAAGGTTTTTGGGATAGAGTTCCCGAACAGATTTTGCACATTCCTCTTTGCATTACCAGCCGTGATTGCCCAAACGCGGTTTTGACAATCGGCTTGAACCCATACCGCAAATATGACCCGGCATATCAGTCATTTGTGCAATTACTTACTGACCAGATATTGCAGGAAATGAACAACACACAGGCGATGGAAATGGAACGGAAACGTACTGAAGCGCTTTTGGAAATTGACAAGGCGAAGACGGTATTTTTCAACAACATCAGCCACGAGTTTCGCACGCCGCTCACACTCATGCTGGGGCCACTCGAAGAATTAATGAGGAAAGGCGAAAACGGGATTAGTCCGAAACATTTAGCCAGCATAGAAACCACGCACCGCAACGCCATTCGACTATTAAGATTGGTAAATACCCTGCTCGATTTCAGCCGGATAGAAAGCGGCAGGCAGCAGGCGCATTTTTCCAAAGTTGATATTGCCGCTTTTACAAAAAGTCTGGCGGCTAATTTTCAATCCGTTATGGAAGAAGCGCGACTGAAATTTACGGTAAATGCAACTGTTATTCCTGAAGCGGTTTATATAGACAAACAAATGTGGGAAAAGATTGTGTTTAATCTATTGTCTAATGCTTTCAAATACACGCTCGAAGGCAGCATCAACGTGAACCTGTTTATGGAAAACAAACAGGTAGTGCTTCAGGTTTCTGATACGGGAATGGGAATTCCGGAGGCGGAAGTGCCAAAAATGTTTGAACGGTTTCACCGCGTGAAAGGAAATACCGGCCGCAGCTATGAAGGTACAGGTATAGGATTGTCCCTTATCAAAGAACTGGTACACCTTCACGAAGGAACGATCGAAGTATCGAGTATAGCTGCATCTGAAAAAGGCAATGAAAAATCCGGTTCTACCTTTACCGTAAGAATTCCGCTGGGAAAAGAACAGTTACCTTCCGCTCAATATACATCCATAGAAAGCGATGTACACGATGCTATCGGAAATTTGTACACGTCAGAAGCTGAAGCGTTGATCGAATCTGAAATTTTTAGTGAGACACCTGATAACCATACAAGCATTGAGTATTTAGAAGGTGAAGGAGTGAATCATCTTTTACCAAAAACTGAAACGATCCTTGTTGTAGATGACAATGCAGACATGCGGATTTATCTAAAATCCTTACTGGAAAAAAATTATGAAGTAACTCTTGCAAAAAACGGAAAAGATGCATTGGACAAGCTTCAGAATCGTAAATTTCACCTGGTACTCAGCGACATTATGATGCCGGTAATGGATGGTAATCAATTATTAAAAGAAATTAAAAAAAACCAACAGACGGCAGGTATTCCGGTAATTTTACTTTCTGCGCGCGCCGGTGAAGAGGCAAAAATTGAAGGCTATGATATCGGCGCCGATGATTACGTGGTAAAACCTTTTTCATCAAAAGAATTATTGGCAAGGGTAAGAGCGCAAATACAAATTTTGAAACTGCGCAACGAACTTGAAGACAATGTACGCAATTTATTCCTCGAGGCTCCTGCCTGTATCTGCCTGCTTCACGGGCCTCAACACGTGTTCCAACTGGCGAATGATAAATATTTACAACTGGTAGATTATCGCGATATTCTTGGCAAACCTTTAAAGCAGGCGTTGCCTGAATTAGAAGGAACAGGCCTGTTTGAAATTTTAGACCAGGTTTATCAGACCGCAAAAGCTTACTCTGCACAGGAGCTTTCTGTAAGTCTGAAAAGAGCCAATGGCACTTATGAAGATCTTATTTTTAATTTTGTCTTTCAGCCATCCCGTAGTCAGGAAGGAGAAACAGACGGCGTGATGGTTTTTGCGATAGATGTTTCTGAACAAGTAAGGAATCGAAAAAAAATCGAGGAAAATCAAAAATATTTAAGCAACCTTATCAACCAGGTAAATGCGGGTATCGCACAAACTGACAGCAGTGGCAGGTTTGTAGAAGTGAATGAGCGTTATTGCGAAATTACCGGCTATTCCCGCGAGGAATTGCTGCATCTGACGATGGCCGATATTACCCATGAGGATGATTTGGAAAACAACTTAAAATTATTCAGGCAATGTGAGGCTGAAGGCAAAGGCTACTTTGTTGAAAAAAGATACATTCGCAAAGATGGTAGCACCAGGTGGGTAGATATGAGCGTGTCGCTTATAGAAGGCCCACATGGCATAAAATTTATCACCGGCATTTGTATAGATATTACCGAGGCGAAAGAACACGAGAAAAAAATTAAACAATTGCTCGTGAAAGAACAACAAGCCAGAAAAGAAACAGAAGCAGAACGGAAAAAAATAGAGGAAAGCGAAAAACGATTCCGCAATATTGTAGAGCAGGCACCGGATCCCATTTTGATTTTGAAGGGAGAAAACATGGTACTTGAAACGGCCAATGAACCTTTGTTAAAAGTATGGAATATAGACAAGGAGTCATTTGGTAAACCATTTTTGGAGATTCTGCCCGAACTGGCAGGCCAGGGCTTTTTGGAGACGCTGCAGGATGTTTATTATAACGATAAAATTCTAAAAGGGGAGGAAACTGCCGCTGTATTTACAGGAAAGAACGGAAAAAAACGGACACTTTATTTCAATTATGTCTATCAGCCTTACCGCGAGGATGATGGAGCCATCAGCGGGGTACTTGTTCTGGCCACAGATGTTACCAAACAGGTAATTGCACAGCAAAAAATCCGCGAAAGTGAAAAAAAATACAGAAAATTAGTAACAGATCTTCCCGTGGCCCTTTACACTTGCGATGCACAAGGTGATATTTTATTGTACAATCAGGCAGCGATTGAACTTTGGGGCCGGGTACCTCAGGCCGGCATCGAAAAATGGAACGGCGCTTACCGCATGTATCGGACAGATGGATCACTCTTACCGCTTGATGAGGCGCCGATGGCAATTACCCTCAAAGAAGGCCGCGTCAAACAGTTTGAATACATCATAGAGCGAAAAGACGGGAGCAGAAGAAACGTAATGCCGTTTCCTCAAATCGTATTCGATAATAATGGAAAAATAACTGGTGCTATTAATCTCTTACAGGATATTACTGAGGAAAAAAAAGCAACTGCAAATAATGCGATGCTGGCTGCTCTTGTCCAATCGTCAGACGATGCCATCATCAGCAAAACAACAAAAGGTATCGTAACCAGTTGGAATTCATCCGCTCAAAAAATGTTTGGCTTTACTGCAGAAGAAATGATTGGCCAGCCAATTTTAAAAATTATTCCACCAGACAGGCTTGAAGAGGAAAATTTTATTTTGTCAGAGCTTCAAAAAGGAAAGAGTATTGATCATTTCGAAACAAAAAGACTTCTCAAAAATGGAAATCAGATTGATATTTCGTTAACCATTTCACCGGTGAAAGATCCTGCAGGAAAGATAATTGGTATTTCAAAAATCGCGCGTGATATTACTGAAGCTAAAAAAGCAGAGGCCCTTCTTAAGCAAAGCGAGAAGCTTTTCAGGATGCTTGCACAAAGCCTGCCTCAATTGATATGGGTTACCGACGAAACAGGCAAAGCAGAATTTGTATCACACAAATGGGAAGAATACACCGGTATGACGTCGGGTATGATATTGGGCGAATGGGAATCAGTCGTTCATCCGGATGACCTCGAAAACGTGGTGAGCCAATGGAAAGGTCACCTGATGAATGGCCAATCGTATAAAAGCGAGGTGAGGCTTAAAAACGAAGCCGGCGAATACCGGTGGTTTGCAGCTACCGGCGAACCGGTATTTGATAACGAACACCACATTATCAAATGGGTAGGAGCTTTCACCGACATTCATCATTTGAAAAAAGAACAGCAACGAAAAGATGCTTTTCTTTCTATGGCCAGCCATGAATTGAAAACACCGGTTACCACTATTAAAGCGTATGGGGAAATAGCAGAACTGATGCTGGAGCAAAAAGGAGATGAACAAATCCTCGGAATTCAACGAAAAATGAGTAAGCAGGTAAGTAAGCTTACTACCCTTATTACAGATCTACTGGATAATATCCGGGTAGAAAAGGGAAAATTAATATATACCGAAACATACTACGATTTTAACCACCTGGTAGCCGACATCGTAGATGACATGCAAAAGATCAATCCGGATTTCCGAATAAAATTTAATTCTGATGGAAAGATAAAATTGTTTGGAGATGTAGATAAAATTGGCCAGGTAGTGAACAATCTCATTAACAACGCAATCAAATATGCACCGGGAACCGATGAAATTATTATCAATTCGGGCATTAAAGGCGAAGGGGTACAACTATCCGTTCAGGACTTTGGCATTGGCATTCCTTTGGAAGACCAACCGCATATTTTTGAACAATTTTACCGCGTTAACGGCGATAGTCAATCCACCTTTCCGGGCATGGGTATCGGGCTTTACATTTGTGCAGAGATTATCAGCAGGCAGGGAGGCAAAATATGGGTAAACAGCACTCCGGGCAAAGGTTCTACTTTTTATTTCTGGCTTCCTTTTGATTATAGAGTAAAAGACGAACTGAAAGAACCTGTCAATAATGAAGCAACCAATCAGTAAAAGGACTTTTATGACTGATTCCTGTTTTCAACAGTTAAAGGAAATGCCGGAATCCTTTAACAACTGAAAAGAGACTTTGAATTTTTAATGATTAGAAAAATAAAACCCTTCATTAAAAGGAAAGTTCTTTATAGTTTATCTTTACGGACACAAAAAAATGAAACATGCAACAATTTTTTTTGGCATTATTGCTTTTTTCTTTTGTCCAGGTTCACGGGCAGCAGCAAAATAAAGCCAGCACTCTTTCAAATCAAAAACCGGATACTGCATTTACCGGACAAATTATTAAAGATAAGACGAAACACACAAAAATCTATTTGACCGGGTTTGAGCAAGCAGTCGATAGCATAGGCATTTATAATACTACTTATATTTTCGGATCAAAAATGTCAAAACCAACGTTTGATGTAGATATTGAAATGAATTTTGACACGCCTTTGGTTCCTGACGGCCCCATTGGCTTTCAATATGGCCCGTACGGAGTAGGACGGTATTCCGGCTCCGGAGCGATTAGAAACAATAACACCTTTTTATTTCTCAAGGGACAGTTTATCTCTCCCGGACATCATTTTTATATAAAGGTAAAAAGTAAACAAAAGCCGCAACCAGTGATAAATGGAATTGACGGGCAGGGAAGTTTTTAAACCCGAAATCCGCAATCATCTTCAGTAGTCCATTTACTTCTTTAGTTTTTAACAGACGATATTCGTTATGTTGCGCAGATGTAAGTGCCATCGTTACTATATAACCCTTTTTAACATCATTGGTCGATTAATTATCCAGGTTCAGCAAATTGAATTTTTAAAAAGATACGTTTTGGGACGAACGGTTAATTGTCAAAAATGATTTGCGTATTGAAGACGAATTCTCATTTTCAAATTTTCTTGTTGTAAATTGAGGTTAAAATCTTTAACTCATGCAATCACGACGCAGATTTTTAGAGATGTTGAGCATCGGCGCTATTACTTTTCCTTTCACTAAAAATACTTTCAGCATGAACAAATCCAGTCATGAAACCGGTAAAAACGATCCCATGCTCCGGGTAGCGATTATGGGCCTTGGAAGTTATGGTACGCGTGTTGCGGAAGCGATGCGCAATTGTAAAAAAGCAAAATTAACAGGAGTGATCAGTGGCACTCCTTCCAAAATTAAAGACTGGCAAAGCAAATATGACATTCCTGATAAGAACTGCTACAATTATGAAATTTTCGATGCCGTAAAAAATAATCCTGATATTGATGCAGTGTATGTCATCACACCAAACGCCCTTCATCATGATGAGGTGATAAGGGTGGCAAAAGCCGGCAAGCATGTAATCTGTGAAAAACCAATGGCCATCAATCGGAAGCAGGCACAGGAAATGATTGATGCCTGTAAGAATGCGTCAGTAAAATTATTGGTTGGATACCGGATGCATTTTGAACCTCATACAGTCAAAATTATTGAAATGCAAAAAGCCGGTGATTTTGGCAAAATTCTCTTTTTCCAGGGATTAGTCGGTTTTACCATTGGCGATCCAAATCAATGGCGGCTCAACAAAGCGCTTTCAGGTGGCGGTTCTATGATGGATATAGGAATTTATGCGGTTAATGGATCCCGCTATATGACAGGAGAAGATCCCATTTGGGCAACAGCAGAAGCTGTGAAAAATGATCCGGCAAAGTTTAAAGAGGGAATTGATGAAACGATGCTTTTTCAGTTGGGATTTCCAGGCGGAGCGGTGGCTTCCTGCCTTTCAACTTATAGTATGAATAACCTCGACCGGTTTTTCCTTAATGGAACGAACGGTTTTGCTGAACTAAATCCTGCATCCGGTTATGGCCCTATTCGTGGTCGCACTAATGCAGGCGAATTGGTTGCACCTGATGTAACGCATCAAACGGTACAGATGGACGAAATGGCTGATATTATTCTTAGAAATAAAAAGCCTGCGGTGCCGGTAGATGGAGAAGAAGCGTTGAAAGATTTAAAAATTATTGAAGCAATTTATGAGGCTGCAAACACCGGAAAAAAAATTTTTTTAAAACCCGCCTGAATTAAGTCTTCTTCAGAACCCTTTTTGTACTTATCCGGATTTAGATTAACCAAATCATGTATGAAGTTCTAAAATTATTTTTTTCTATCGACTTCCTATTCGAATTACAACAATGGAGATATAAGTCTGGCGATCCGTTCGAATAGGAGATTATACAATGGGCGTTTGTTCCAGAAGGCTGGATCAATTCTCTCTGCATCTTTTAAATCCTCAAAGAAAACGTTCCTCAACTGGCTGGCTGTTTCCGTGTCGTACACGAAGGCATTTACTTCAAAATTCAGATCAAAGCTTCTTTGATCCATATTAGCCGTGCCAATCACGGCCAGGCTTCCATCGGTGACCATCGTTTTAGCATGGACAAATCCCTTCTTATATTGATAAATATGGATACCAGCATTTAACAAGTCGCCATAATAGGAACGTGCGGCGAGATTCACAAGCCACGAGTCGGAAATGCCCGGCACTAAAAGTTTAACTGAAATGCCACTCAGAGATGCAATAATTAAAGCATCAATCAAACTACTGCCTGGAATGAAGTAAGGCGTTGTAATCAATATTTCTTTTGTTGCCAGGTTAATGGCCTGCAACAAAGAAAACATAATGGTGGGTGTATCCGAATCCGGGCCACTGGCAGCTATTTGAACCACTTTGTTGGCGCCCACGGGAAAACTTTTTTCACGCGGAAAATATTCTTCTTTAGGCTGTACATTATCTTTTGCGCAAAAATTCCAGTCGCATAAAAAAAGGTATTGAAGGTATTGAACACCGGGCCCGTCAATGCGAAGATGCGTATCGCGCCAGAAAAACCTTTTAGGATCATTACTGTTATTGATGTACCTGTCGCTTACATTGATGCCACCGGTAAAAGCGGTTTTTCCATCTATTACAATGATTTTTCGGTGATTGCGATAGTTAAGCCGGTTGGCAAATGCTATGAAAAATATTTTTGCAAATGGAAATACTTTTACGCCACCCTTTTTAAGCCGCTTCACTAATTTTTTGCGAATGGAACGGCTTCCAAAATCATCATAAATAAAACGAACTGTTACGCCTTCTTTTGCTTTTTTAATCAGTACATCTTCTATCGTTTTTCCAATATTATCGTCCTCATAAATGTAATATTCGATATGAATATGATTTTTAGCTTGCGCCAATGCCTTCAGTACTTCCGGAAATTTATTTTCGCCATTTACCAGGAGTTTTACCGAATTGTTTGCCGTGAGCGGACTGGAGCCATCCCAAAGCAACATCAACGCCAATTCTTTGCTTCTCTTTACTTCTGCATTATTTTGTTCAAAAGTGTTTTTTGAATATTGAAATATATCCGCTTTTAATTTCTTTGCCAGTTTATCGTCCCTGATTAATTTTTTACTGTACATTTTTCTCTTGCGGTAATTGATTCCAAATGAAAAATAAAAGATAATCCCTATCAGGGGAAGAAAAATGACCAATAGCAGGTAAGCCAGTGTTTTGGTGTTGTTGGGTGTGTCATATACAATGCGCAGGCACACCAGAATCATTACAAGAATGTAAATTATTTCGTAAACAACCAACCAGTTCATAATCAACGCTTTTTGATCCATTGCTCACAAGGCAGACAATTAACAGGAAGTAATACCATCTTTATTTGCTATATAGTCCAAAAGATTATGTGCAAATATTAGATGGTATTATACCGACAAAAAAGAAGTTTGAACTATTTAAAGCTTATATTCGGTATAATTATCATTCTCTCTTTGTTAATCGGCTTATTGAACAATCGGAGTTTATTCCACCTGTTTTTATTCCCAAATTAATTTATTCATTGCTCAGTTTTGCAACTAATTTATTTAATGTCAATCCCTGGATAATAATAGAAAAGATGACAATGAAATAACAGCTTGACAGAATAACTTCGCGGTAAGGAGATTCAGGAAGCGATAATGCCATAGCGATAGAAATGCCACCCCGCAAGCCGGCCCAGGTAAGGATGAAAAGATTGCTAAAACCTACCCTGCGCAACAAAAATACTGCGGGCAATGAAACGCTCGCCAGTCTTGCGATTAAGATAACAATGATAGAAAGAAGGCCAATGAGCCAATAATTATTAACAAAAGGCATTAACACTAATTGAAGTCCGATCATCACAAAAACAATTGTATTGAGTACGCCATCAAACAATTGCCAGATTCTGCGCAGAAACTGATTGGCCATGTGCTTTTTATCCAGACTTTCATTTCCAATTATCAATCCCGCTGTAACGGCAGATAATGGAATCGAGACAAGTAATTGATGAGCTATAAAAGAAATCGCCATGATGAGTGCAACCGATATTAATAAAATGGTTTGAAAATCCCTGATAGACCTTATCATTCTGTATCCTAAAAAACCTGCCACCAATCCTATAGCGATTCCTCCCAATACTTCGTGTGTAAATAATTTTGCGATTCCTCCAATGGTTAATGTTGCACCAGAACTTTCCGCAATAGATAAAAGCGTTACAAACAGCACCAATCCTACGGCATCATTAAACATCGATTCTCCTGAAATGATGGTATTAAGCCTCGGTGATATTTTTGATTTTTTTAAAATAGCGCCGACTGCAATCGGATCGGTTGGTGATATAAGCGCGCCGAAAACAAAACAGTAGATTAAAGGAATTTTAAAAGGGAGAAGAAATACTGCCAGGTAAAACAATCCGCCAAAAACAAAAGTGGAAATAACGACACCAAGCGTGCTCAACAATACCACCGGCCAACGTTGCTCTTTAAGCTTATGATAATCGAAATGAAGCGCACTCGCAAAAAGCAGTAAGCCCAGCATTACGTCCAGCAATACTTTAGAAAAATTAATACTTCCGGCAAATGTAATTATTGTTTCAGACAACCTGCTTCCGGTTTTGCCTGCTATCAATATCAAAACAGAAACCACTACCGAAATGGTAACGACGCCAATTGTACCGGGAAGTTTTATAAACCGTTCATTGAGATAAGAAAATATGGCGCTGATACAAATAAGAATGGTGATGATGGTTAATAAATCCATATTTCGCTGATTGAAACCTACGAATTATTCAGGCAATAAAATTACCGCATAAATCGGCTTTCCTTACTTTTTCTTCGTTTGCTGTATGGTCAATACTCCATAATTATTCAGGAATGTCATTCAATTAAAAATTGCAAATGATTAATTGTTTCAGTCATTTTTGCCATTGTTTTTTATCCTCACCGGTTATTTGCCTCACCACTTTGCACGGATTGCCAAAGGCCAAAACATTCGCAGTAATGTCTTTTGTAACAATGCTTCCTGAACCAATAACCGAATTGTCGCCGAT
The DNA here is from genome assembly GCA_963706825.1 of uncultured Chitinophagaceae bacterium. Lineage (GTDB taxonomy): Bacteria > Bacteroidota > Bacteroidia > Chitinophagales > Chitinophagaceae > Ginsengibacter. The sequence continues at coordinate 431,700 of CAVPNT010000001.1, forward strand.
TTTTACACCAGGATTCACTACTACATTTGCACCAATCCAAACATTGTTACCAATAGTAATTGGCAGCGCAAATTCGTACTCCTCAATTCTTAAATCAAAATTCAAAGGATGTCCGGCAGCATAAATGCCTACATTAGGGGCGATTAAAACATTATCTCCAATAATGACTTTAGCACAGTCTAAAATTACAAGATTGTAATTGGCGTAAAAATTCTCTCCTATCTCAATATTGTATCCATAATCACAATGAAATGGGGGTTCTATATGAAATGTTGCCGATGTTTTACCAAGAAGTTTTGTGATTAATTTATTTCTCTTTTCTGTTTCTGCAGGCCTTAAATTATTGAAATCAAAAAGAATTTCTTTAGCAAACTGCCGTTCCTTTGACAATTCAGGATCACTTGCTTTATAAAGATCCCCTCCAAGCATTTTTTCTTTTTCAGTTTGCATATATTCCTGAATTTAAAAAGGGGTTGATTGAAAAATTATCGATATTTTCTTTTCAATTAAATGAATATCCCAATAACATGGCTTATAATAGCCGCGGCTTTATGGGCGCTTTAGCCATTTAGACAGCGAATCCAAACTCATAATGATGATGGCGGCAATCATCGCAACGGTCAAATAACGCCAGTCTGATAAACCTGCTGGCGGAATCGCACCGATACATAAGTCCCTGATGATGCCGCCGCCACAGGCAACTGTGAAGGCCACTACTAAAATTCCGAAAATATCGAAACCTTTGTCCTTAGCCGCAACGGCGCCGCTAACAGCAAATGCGAACGTTCCGGCCAGGTCGATAAATGTATTAAACGCATGGAGTTTAATCATATTCTTTTATTTTCCATTAAGCCATGCGAGTGCAGCGACCATCATCGCCTGCAGGCCGGTTTTCAACGTTGGATTTATTACCGGTGCAAATTTGGGTGAATGATTACTCGGAATGGAGTTGATATTATTATTCTTTTTGGCATCCAGGTATGTTTTAGGATCCGTGCCGCCGACAAACCAAAAAACATAAGGCACTTTCCAGTTTCTTCCAAAAATGCTGAAATCTTCACTTGCAGAAGCTGGCCCGGTTTCGTGGGCCTTATCGCCAAACTCAGCTTTAAAAGCTGCTGCCACTCTTTCCGTAGCCTGGGGATCATTTTCTGTGAGCGGATAAGAATCCAGGTCTGTATATTTCGGTTTCTTTGGAGCGTTGGAAGCCTCAGATTCTGCATTGCAGATGCGTTTCACAGCGGAAAGAATGTGATCCTTTACCCCATCATTAAAGGTGCGGATGTTTAATTTTAATGTTGCATCCTCCGGAATGATATTCTCTTTGGTGCCTGCCTGCAGGGCGCCAATAGTCAACACCGCAGTCTCCGTAGGCGCTATCTCTCTGGAAACGATGGTTTGCAGCCGCATCGCGGTAGCAGCCGCCATAATAACCGGATCTATGGATGTTTGCGGATAGGAGCCATGCGCTCCCTTGCCAAAAAGCTGTACCTGGATACTGTTGCCTGCAGAAAGTATAGCGCCACTGCGATAGCCAACCGTTCCAGACTCGCCTACCATCACGTGCTGGCCAAGAATAACATCGGGCTTGGGAAAACGGGTCATCATACCGGCATCAATCATGCTTTGCGCGCCGCGGCCCACTTCTTCCCCCGGCTGAAAAACGGCCATTAAAGTTCCCTTCCATTGGTCTTTATGTTCTGAAAACAATCTGGCCGTGCCCATTAACCAGGTTACATGTATATCATGCCCGCAAACATGAGACACGCCTACTTCCCTGCCTTCATCATCTTTCGCTTTTACCGTGCTGGCATATGGCAGCCCGGTAGCCTCCGTTACGGGTAGTGCATCCATATCCGCACGAAGCATCACCACAGGGCCTTCACCATTTTTCATCAGGCCGACGACCCCTGTGGGGCCGACTTTCGTGGTAACCTCATATTGGTATTTGGTTAAATAATCTGCTGCAATTTTGGAAGTGCGCTCTTCATGCATAGACAATTCCGGGTTGCGGTGAATGTCTTTATAGATTTCTTCCAATTCGGGTAGCAGCTTATCAATGAAGCCGTCCATATTCTTCATGAATGATTTGATTTTAGTGGTATCCATTGTCTTTGTATTTATTTATATGAAAGTTATTATTTCGAATTATTTATTGTCGGTTTAGGAGATGATTTCGGAACAGTTAGCAATATGGCTATGATGGCTACAACAACCATAAAAACATTAAAAAGTAATGCCAAGCCTGCTGCGTATCTAACCTCTGCATTATCGGTTCTTCCCATGAAAATATCCGCCATCGGTGGGTTTCCTTTCATTTTACCCAACCCGTAATAGATAGCAGCAGAAATGGCAACGCCCAGCGCAGCACCAAGCGATGATGCCATCTTATAGATTCCCGATGCCGACCCGGCTTTATCTCCGGGAACATTACTAACAGCAGCATCGGTAGAGGGTGTTGCGTAAAAGCCAAGTCCTATCCCATACAAGGTGAAGGCTACAAAAGCAACAATAAGATACTCTTTAGCTAAAAGAAATGTAAAGCTGGTGAGAAGAATACCCACGCCCGTTATAAGACAACCCATTACCATCGGTTTTCTTGGCCCCATTTTTTGAAGTAATTTTTCTCCTACCCGGATGGTACTGAGTATAGCTACTAAATAACCAACTGTAATTAACCCCGACTGCAGAGAAGATAATCCTGCCTCAGATTGCACAAGTGCCAGTGCAACAAGCAACGTGCCGGCAGCGCCATTGAGCAAGAAGTTGGATAAAGTGGCTCCTGAAAAAGTTTTATTTTTAAAAAGTGATAAATCAACAAAGCTGTTTTTGCGCTTATTTTCTATCCGGAAGAAAATAATAGTGGCTACAATAAAAATGGCCCAACCAATCAATATCGCAGGGCTTAACCAACCAAGTGCAGAACCCTGGCCGATTACAATATTTAATGACAATAGGGCGATAATAAAAGAGGCAAGTCCGCCCCAATCGAAGGATTTTTCAGCGGTAGCAGTGGATTTACTTTCCGGTGTTCCCCGGATTAATAAATAACTTACGATTGAGACAAGAATGCAGATAATAAAAATCCAGCGCCAACCAATCGAGGAGGCAATTAATCCACCAAATAGTGCGCTGAAACCGGAACCACCCCATGAGCCAATAGACCAAAAACTTATAGCTCTCTGACGTGCTTTACCCTCATAATAAGCTTGCACCAAAGCCAAAGTAGCGGGCATAATACAGGCCGCTGAAAGTCCCTGCAAAATTCGACCAGCCATTAGAAACACAGCAGTACCGGATGGAGAAATAGCAATGAGCAATGAACCAATGGCACTAAACAGCAAACCAATGTAGGTGATTTTCACCCTGCCCACCCGATCAGCCAATCCTCCTGCGACTACGATAAAAAGACCCGAAAATAAAGCAGTAATAGTAACCGCTATATTGTTCAGGCCATGGCTGATTTTTAAATCTGCCCCCATTACCGGCGCGATATTTAATGTTGTTTGGGCAAAAAGCCAGAAGGTGATGACGGCTAAAACAATCCCAATAATAAGTTTATTGGTTCCCTGATAATTTGATGTGACAGTATTTGTTTGATTAGAGGAAATCATGCTTATTATTTTTATGATTGACTTTCCTTTGAGTTTTTAAAGAATTCAATTTTTTTTAGAAAACTCCTAAATACGTATTTACACCAATTCCAAGCCAGGGTTTATTTTGATAGCCCCAATCTTTCGCATCGTTTCCAAAATTGTGGTCAATTCCCAACGACAGAACAATACCGAGGTTGTTTCTTGTGAGTGCGATATTCACGCCGTAAGTAAACGCTGAATTGGTTCTGTCCGCAACCCAATTGTCCGGATTTACCACCGTACTTTTCTCTAACCTCACTTCTGTTATCCCCGCAAACGGCCCAATTATCAATCCGTAATTTATAATTGTTCCCATGTTTACCTTCGAGTAACCAACGTATTTGCCGTAAGTAACGTTAATGCCTATTTGAGAAGAAACAGCGGAAGGAAAACTCTCTGTTTTCGGTCTGAAATGGAATAGTGTTGTTCCCAAACCGAATATCCAACCGCAGAAAGGCACTTTTATATACCTTACCGGATTACCAACTTTCTTTCGTGATAAATCAATTTCAAACCGGCCCAGTTCCGTATTTTTTGAAATGCAATGAGGATTGTCGGCATAATCATCGTCGGTTATTGGCCAAAAATCAACAACGGGTACGCCCTGGTTAATCCGAACAATACCGTAAAGTTTGTCAGAACAGATGGAAACCGGTTGCACATTATTCTCCTTGTCTTTGTAGATTAAAGGCAAATAACCGCTTTCGATAGCTGATTTTTTGATGATATGGTGAATTTTAAATCGCCCCTGACCAAATGCAACGGCAGAAGCACCTAACGCTAAAATCAGTATAAAAGCTTTTATCATTTACATCTACTCTTTTTTGTATAAAACGCCATCAAGCAATTTTTGCGCCTTCTATTTTTTTCCTGCCAATTTTCAATCATATAAAATTGACAGCAAACAAACAATTAAAGCCGATTTTTAATCTCTCATATCCGGTTCTGTTTAGCATTACTAAACCAATGTAGTTTCCACAGTAATAGCATGTGTGAGTATTTTATGAACAGGACATGCATTGGCTACATTCAAAAGCGTGTGGCGCTGAGCTTCATCCAGGTTGCCTTCCAATTGTAGTTTCCTGTTAAAAATTGTTTCACCTTCCTCTTCCACCAATTCAACTTCAACATGCACATTTTTTGCATCCCAATTTTTACGATTACAAAAAATCCGCACTGTGGCGATAGTGCACTGCAGCCAAAGCAGACGCCAGCAATTCTTTTGGCGAGAAGCCTTTATCCTCGCCGCCTTTTTCTTTGGGTTCATTTGCAATTACCATATTACCCGTAGGCGAGTGTATTTCCACCATATAATTTTCTTTGCCGTTATCGGCGGTAACTTTTGCCATAGTTATGATTTGATTGTTGATCGTTGCAAATCCTATTTATTATGGAATACCTGATAGTTTATTTATTCAAAATCTACTGAGCCAGATAACCGCCATCGACATTATAATAAGCGCCGGTAACAAAAGATGCCTTTTCTGAATTCAACCACAAAGCCAGTTCCGCTACTTCGTTTGAATCGCCTAATCTTCCCATTGGATGCAGTCCTATCAATGCTTTCATGGCAGCATCATCCAAACTATTGGTAAGCAGCGGTGTTAAAATATAACCCGGTCCTATGGAATTAATGCGAATTTTCTTATCGGCATATTCCAGTGCTGCCGCTTCTGTAAGGCCAATTACGCCGTGCTTGGCGGCTACGTAAGCAGGCGAACCTTTTGCGCCCACTTTCCCCAGGATGGAAGCCACGTTTACAATGCTGCAGCCGCCGGATCGCAGCATGGCCGGAATCGTGATACGCATTCCATAGAACACACCTGAGAATTGATGGCAATCACTTTATCCCAGCCATCGATTGGATATTCGCCGGTGGCTGCTAAAGGGCTCGCCAATCCCCGCATTATCACTTCTGATCGGCAGTATGCAATCCGCGGAATTGCTTTACAGCCTGTTTCACGGCAAACTTTTATTGTCATCAGCTTTTGAATATCCGCTTTCACAAACATGGCTTCGCCCGAACTTGATTTTATTTCGAAATCGTTTCATTGCCCCCTTTTTACTGATGTCTATATCACTACTTTTGCACCTTCCTTTGCGTAAAGCAATGAGATGGCTTTGCCGATACCAGAGCCTGCCCGGGTAACGACTGGCTACTTCTTTGTTTTTCAACATTTTCATAATTCGTTTGTTTAATTATTAATTAATACATTTTTATTTATTGAGACGGCGCCTTCCGGAATGATTGTTTGTTGTGCGATAGCCGGTATAAATAATAAATAATATGCTTGAGATTTTATTTCTTCATGGAACGCCTATTTTGAGTATTGTAAATGGGTCTTATCTGGGTTAAATAAACCTGTTAATCATTCAATTTTCGACATTTTCGTTTTCTTGATCCTCTTCAGGATCTTATATATCATTTCCTGAAGCAATTATTATAAAACATCAACAACATAATGCTGTATAGTTTTATTAATAATGACGCCTGGAGCTTGATGCGGTAACCTGTTAGCCACATGATAGTCAAACTTATCCTCTTTTTTAGTAGCGGCACACTTCATCATTAAGCTTCTGGATTGTGGGTCAAGACGATTTTTATGTAGCTGTCTTTTCGTCATCAACTTTCGAAAGGCGGCTGGCGCAGCATCAATTCTGATGCTGGTGCGAAAAATAATACCAAGGCTTAGCTTGTCCTGCTACGATCAGATCGCGCAGATGACGGTTGTATCGCAAATGATGTATCGCCGCCCCATTTTGAACGGCAATATCTTTTTGAAGAAATCAGCCAATGGCACCACAATTTCACCCTTTCTGCTAAGTTCGTCGCGGGGTGTTGATCATTGGCAAGAATATCCAACGATTCCAAGGCGGCCTGTGGCATTGATAATCTTGCCAGTGGCACCGATGACAATGTTCGGGTTTTCAATGATATTTTTCTTTGTCCAATCGTGTGCCTGAAAACCAATTGGCATCAATACCGCAGTCCACTCCGTTCATTGCTTCTTCACCACGGTAGTTGAATTTGCGCTCTTTGCGCCTTTTGGATTGTTTGTTCTGATTTGTTCAACCGGATCTCCTTTTGTAAAATCAATTGGAACGGCTCCGATTTCACCAGCTTTCTGAAGTTGTCTCAGGAACATAATCAACTACATATACAACGCTCGCACCGAACACGTAGTGCAGAATAGGCCGCGAGAAGCCCGATTGCTCCGCGCCAAAAATTGCTACCGAATTTCCCGCCGACATTCCGCCACTCACTGGATGCCAACGTTGGGGAAAGCATCGGTGACGAACAAAATCGTTCTCCCAATCATCACCTGCTTCGCCAGCAAGTTTCAAAGTATCTGCATCAGCGAAAGGTATGCGGAACATATTCCGCCTGCGTTCCCATGTAGCCTTCGATTTCTGGGTAGCTGAATAGGCACTGTCCGTGGCTCCGGGCTTCCCACTTGGTTAAACAGGCATCGGCAAGCCGCGGACGCAGTCAGAAATAGTCTCTAGTATATATGCGTGTTGCAATGAGTCACCCTGGTCGCCTACTTTGACGTTCACTACTGCCGTGCCTCCACCCCTCCCACAATGCCAGTGGTTTGTGCCCAATTAACATCTCCTGAAAAATTGCCCATGTGTCCCTTCCTAAATATGCAGGTCCGTGCCGCAGATGGCGGTGGGGGCCCAGTTGTAATAGCTATCCCGTCCGTGCTTCCATGTGAGGGGCATCAGCTGGTTTTACGATGACTTCTTGGTTATCTGTCAGATAATTACCATTTTATTTTTGTACTTGCCTGCTACAGTCATTTGTTGATGGGCTTGTGTGAGTATCTTGTTAGTCAAAGGATATTTGTGCCAACATGGACGAGAGAAGAACGTTTCCCTAAAAAAAAGCTGCGCCTGGATTGGGTGTTGCCATTGCTCTTGTTATTCGTGTTCATCTAAGTCGTTTCTATTGTTTGAAATAGTTCCACTGCCTTTATCATTA
>CAVPNT010000002.1:0-338972 GCA_963706825.1 uncultured Chitinophagaceae bacterium
CTGCCATTGCTCCTTCTACTGCTAAAGAAACATCTACATTCCAACCTACTATTTTGCGTGAATAAACATCGGTAACCAATGATAAATACACAAATTTTTCTCTTGTTCTCAAATAAGTAATATCAGATACCCAAGCGTGATCTGGGGCTGTAATTGTTGCTTTAGCCAATTGATTGGTATGCTTATAAAACGGATGATTCGAATCGGTTGTAACCCAATAGCGACGCCTGCGTTTTAATAACAAATCATTATTACGTAACAAATCAAAGAACTTATTTTTTCCGTATCCACGACCACATGTTTTTAGCTCATTTTTTAATTCACTTCTTAATTTTAGTGTTCCTAATTTTGAATGTGTTTTACGAATATCTTTTACACACGATAATATAAACTCGTCCTTATTTTTTTTCTTTTCAACTGATATTCGATCTTTATAAAAAGCCTGTCTGCTGACACCCCAAAAATTGCATAAAGAACTTATTGAGTATCGCTGTTCGTTTTGCCTGGTAACCGGAAACCAAAATTTTTTTTTAAGTCTGTCTTATATTCTTCATCAGCCATTTTAATCACTCCTTCCAGGCAATCTTTTGCCATATAAGCATCTGCCAGTGCCATTTTCAACCTTTTATTATCTTCCTCTAACTGCTTTAATCTATCTCTTTCGTTCATTGTTTCTATTCTGATTATTTTGTTTAGTAAATGATGTTTGCCAAAAGCCATAATCCATTTTTGAATCGTGCTGCCACCACCAATATCATATTTTTTGCGCACAAATTCCATACTACTTCCTTCTTCCACTTCTTTAACCACCATTTGCTTAAAGCTAATGCCATACCGAATTGTTTTTCTCTGCTCAATTGTCTGCATATTGTTTATTTTTGATTTTTACAATATGTCAACCTAAACTGGGAACAGACATCAATCCCGGATCATTCAAAATACCTTCCATTTCTACTGTACAATATCCTGGACATCCTGCTTTATCTGCAAATAATTTTTCTGAATCATTCCGTTATCTACTTTTCGAATAACAGGAATGGTTTGTAATTCTGCTGTTCTTTTTTCAGTGCTTCGTGATCATTTAAAATCTGGCAATGAAAAGATTTTAAATTCAATTTTGCAATCAGGATTATCTGCAACCATTCCTACAAATTCTCCGGAAGAAAGAGTAGCAATTGTAGATGCAGGAATTGCTGAATCCAATTGTTTGGAACGACTAATTGAGGTATCAGTTCTGTTGATTGAAAGACTTTCTCTATCCTGCATAATTTTTCCAAATCTTTCTGATAATTGTTTTGCAGTTTCACCTGTTACCTGACCACTAATGATATTGCCTGTAATATTCATGATCACATCTGCCTGTCTTTTCCATAATCTTTTTTAAGCTGGCTAAAATCCTGAACTCCTAAAGTTGTGGCAACTTTATTACTTCGGGCAGTTGCAATAAGGCTATCAATATTGTTTAAATAAATGGTTGGAAATTCATCAAAAACAAGACTGCTTTTTTGATTTCCTTTTTGTTAACCAGCTTAATCAATCGGGTTACATATAAGAGATAATACTGCTCCATAAATTTGAATTTTTTGAGGATTGTTGCCAATGCAAACAATCTTTGGTTCTATCAGGATTATTGATATCAAGCGTAAAATCATTGCCTGATAAAACATAATATAATTGTGGAGAAGAAAGCCGTGCCATTGCAATTTTAGCAGATGCAATCTGTCCTTCCAATTGCTCCATGGCATCATTAAGATATGCATTTACAAAAGGATTAATTAATACTTCAATTTCTTTTTCCGTTCTAAGAATTGAAAACAGTTTATCATATTCAACCTGCATTAATTCTATTACATGTGGTAAAGTACAAAACTCTCCGTCCTGGTATTTCCGAAGAAACCAGATGATAGCAGTTAAAAAATTAATCGGTGATTCTACAAAAAAATCACCTTGTCTTTTTATCCATTCGCGGTTCAATCCCATCAAAATTGTGCGTGCTGATTCTGCTGCATCAGTAATATCTTTCATCAGTTTTTATCCAATGGATTGCACCGATGGCTTCGGTTAAGATCATCAAAATTGATGACAAAAAATTGAGGGAACGATTTGTAATTTGATTTGCATTTCAAAAAATGATTGTAAGCAATTATAGATAGATCATCAAACTTAAAATCATAAACAAACATGCTAAATCCTTTGCGAATATGCTGTGTTATTACATGCCGTATTATAAAATAAGATTTACCTGAACCGGGAGATCCCATCACCAGTAATCCTCGAAAAGGATTGATAATATTAATCCAGCTTTTGCGGCTCTTTTCCTTTGAGATTATACTGAGCTGGTAAATTAATGGAGTATTGTTTTGCAAAAGCCTTTCCTCCTGGGGAAAGGTTTCATTTTCTTTATTGAAAATATCTTTGTTGCTTAACCTCTTTTTATAACTCGTGATAAAAATTGCCTCCGCTTAGAATTAACAAATATCCCATTCCTGTTAATCCAATATAGTTAAACTGTTTTGATTTTATAAATAAATCAGAAAGTAAAATGATAACTGAAAAAATAAATCAGTAGACCTGTGACATATAATCAAATGCTGTTTTATAAGATAGCTTTTCTTCTTTCTTTCCTTTTGCTCCTATCAATGAAATAAACAAAAATCCAAGAGCTATTACTTTCGATTTATTAAAGTTGTCAAACAAACCGGTGTGAATAATGTTCTTTAAAAACCTGTCAGTTATTGTTGAAGTTAATCTCCAGTATTCAAATGCTCTGTAACAATAATAATAACAATGAAGTATTAAAACTGTAATACTAATCAATCTCGTGAGGTCAATAATTTTCCGTAGCCCCTGTTCGTTCTCTCCTGTATTCATACCATTGTTTTTAATTCAAATTGATATACGTTTTCTGCTTTTCTTTTTCCTGCTTTTCTTTAATTGATAAGGAATATAATTTCCTGTTGTTATTGGTTCTGATAAATTTTCAAGCGTCTTGGTTATTTCATTTTTCATGGAAGGAGAAATAAGAATTTCTTTTCGATTTGAATCAACCATTTGTTCCTTCTCAATAGCCGGTTTTTCTGGTCAGTTTTTGATTCCGGTTTGCATCTATTAACAATCGCCTTAGCACTATATTGTTTACCTAATTCACTTCCATTAAAAACACATTTTGTTTTATGGTCTATATAAGTAATTCCATAAATTATATTTTCTTTGTTCTTCCATATCTACCATGCTGATGCTTTCTTTTTCAAGATGCTTTTTAATCCATTTAAACTGGTTGGTTTTTTATTCAATGCCCAATCAATATTTGTTTGAATTCTTTTCAGGTGCGGTTTACGCAGATTTTCATTTTCAAGGAATTTATTTTCTAAAAAAGCCATTGTCGGTTTCATATAAATTGAACTTGCCTTAATAGGAATTCCTGTTTTATTTCCGTTTTCATCCAGTATCCGATAAGTGAGCCCATTATTCTTGTAAATTCTTGAATCTTTTTCACCTCTGTCAGCAGTAACATTATATAATTTCAATACTGCATTCAATGCCGAAATCGAAGTGAATTTATATTCAGGAATAACCTTCATAAGCACATTTGCAATTGCTCTTTTTGTTTCCGATTTGCCATAAACAATTTTTGGAACATTTACAGAATCAATATTCAAGGAATTTGTTTGTTTACTGCTTTGCGCTTTTACCAAACCGAATTCAATTTCAATTTCTTTTCTTGCTTTTTCTGATTGATTTTTTCCTAGATTATGCAAAGAGATTCTGCTGCCGTCTTTTTGAATATTGGTACTCACAATATGAATGTGTGGATGGCCGGCATCTTTATGACGATAGACCAAAAAAGGTTGTTTATGAAAACCAATTTTTTCCATGTACAGACAGGCAATCTCTTGTAATTTTTCCGTAGTTAATTTTTCTGAAGGATCGAAATTTAAGGATACGTGAAGAGTGTTAATTGAGGTTTGGTCATTCAATGAAATAAACCTTTCAAAATGATTCAATTTATCATAGAAATTAAGTTTATCCAAGTCCTTTATAAAACCTGATGCAAGGATACATTCAGCCCTTCCATTAGTTACTTTTTGCTCATTATAATTCAGGGCTTTTGAAATGCTTTTGCTGGTATTTATTCTTGCAACCATTTATCAGAGATTTGATTGATTTTTTCTTTGATTTCATCTACCTTTTTAAGAAAAATTCTTTGCTTTTTTCAGTTTATAATTGCCCAGGTTTTAAATCGGGAATTTTATAGAGTGTGGAGTCTTTTAACGGTTTGATTGAAATTATTTCCAATACCTTTAAGTCTATTTCTTAGCCTTATTATCTCTGTCATTAGGTCATCTAGGGACTGATTGCGATAAAGGTTACGTATCGGCTTTTTCGAAAACGCACGTCGTGCATATTCACTTAATTTTCGGCAAAAAGTTTTAAGGTGTGGTATGTAAGGGTACGTCTTAGTCGTATATTCCGGGAATTCGATTGTTTTTTTTCTTTCATCACTTTTTCATTTTCACATTTAAAAATTCTTAGTTTCTTTATTGTATCTCCCGCTCATGACTCCTGAGTGAATGGCGGCAAGATTTGGTTGTTTAACAACCGGAAACTGCAGATTGCGGTGAAAGAGGGAATCTTGCAGCCCTTTGAACGTATCATAGACATTTTAATTTCCATGGCACCTATTTTTTAAGCCTTTAAAATCTTTTTCACCGACATACGTAGATCCTCAAATAGTCTTAAAACTTTATTTGGGTTTTCTGCAATAAATTTTTCTTCTGAAGATTTTCCAATATTCATAACCAACCATTAAAAGTCTTTATGATCCCGATACAACTTACTTTCATCTTTGTATTTCTATAACGACTGTAATCTTGACCGGTTGAATGACCATCCAAGTACAACCTAATGGTTTCATGTTGTTACGGGCTTTTTCGAAGAAGGAAACGGAATTCAGAATTACAAAATCGCTTTCACTTACTGCCTGGTTTTTATGGATAACCATGAAGGAAAGGAAGTCAAAAAACCTTCAAAAACTAGGGCTTCTTGCTTTAATTTTTTAATTGTCAATATCCTTTGGAGAGCTGCTTGCTTTGAAATAAGGATTGCGATATTTCATAGCCTCCTGGGAATCATTTTTAAAACCTATTCCATAATAAATTTTCTTGTCATTCAACTCATATCGGACTTCCCTGGAACACTGATCAGCAATGTCAATAGGAATTCGTCTTTGTTCCAGGTATCGTAACAATGCAAAAAGATGGATTGAATAGTCATTCAGAATGCTTAATTTCTTTTCAGTTTTAAATTGCTCTGGTTGTTGAAAAGCGGGCTGATGAAAAGAAAAATCGCCATTAATTTTTTGAAGAAATTCTCCTATTGTACAATTTTGATGGAGGATAGCAAAATCAATAAGATTACCACCTTTACCTAAGCGGCGCATTAAATGCATCCGTTCAAGTCTTTTATTTACTTTAAAAGAAGGGAGTCCTTCATTCCGTAAAGGTGATAAATACCAAAAATCAGAGTTCCTGATTTTTGCTGGCTTATATCCTAAAACTGCAGATATAATCTCACCATATCCATTTCTTTGCTTTCTGAATAGAAAGCCTTTGCTTTTCTCTTCTTACACATTTTCAATTTCACAATCAGATTAACAAGTGCAAAGTTAAACATGCAGATTTGGTTCAACCTATCCTCATCATATTTTAATGAGGATATTGTAATCATAGGTTTCTAATTTTGTTATCCAATTTGAACAATTTAAAACGTGCAGATATGCTTACAACAAATGATGTAGCCAAGGTTTATGATACTCTTCCAGTATTCCTGGCATGAATGAAACCGTGAAGATTGATATGAAAATCTCACGCAAAAATGTATTATTCCTGAACAGCGTTATTAAGAGGGGATTAAATACAAAGGATGATGATAAATCAACAAACTTACTTGCTGTAGTTTTCCTCCGAAACCTTACAGGAATTGCGGAATTCAGCAGATGATTGCCTGACAAAAGCAGGACTAAAGTGAAAGTGCAGGAAAATAAAAAGTTCTTTAGCGCTTCACAGATTTGGTAAAAATCTAATTTTGTTTTTATTTCCTTCCAATCTCCAGCCATCATCATATAAGGTAAGTAGGCTATATGAGTATCAGGTGGCTCATAATCCTTATTAGTCAAGGATGAAAACCTGCTGACATTCTTAAAAGCTGTTGTATATTCTGCGACAGCTTGCTTACCTCCTATTGATGTTTTGATATACTAGTAACATTTACCAAATCTTCATCCAGCTAATTTTACTTTTTGAATATCTGCTTTTTTATCTTTTTCAGGAGTCGGAAGTAAATGTGCCTTCGCTTTCTAGTAAATGAAATTAGAGGATTACCTAAATCTTTCAACTTTTGTGTTCTCTCAACAATTACGATCCTTCTTCTTCCAATCCTGCATCGATTACTTTTCTTACAAAAAAACAGGTTGCTGCAATAAATATCATAATCAACTACTTGACTAAATTTCATTTCTTTTTTAATTATTTTGGAAGCCTCTTCCTGCTTAATTCCTTTGAAGTACATCCGGCCATTAAGGATGTAATTAAAATTATTAAGGTTAATTTTTTCATCGTAGAAATCATTTATTGATTGTTTATAAAATTGTAAATACGATAAAAGTTAAAAACGAAATTGAAAACAGAATATATTCCTTCCAGGGTTAGAAAGCAAGCAGCGTATTTCATCTTTGCCTCCACTCATTCAATTGCTGCATTTCATTCAATTGTAAAAATAAAATTTTTCTGTATTCAATTGATGCCGATGAGAAGATATTGTTGTCTTTGTTTTTTAAACAAGAACAGGTTCTTTATTTTATGTCCAATTGGCTAATAAAACCTGATACGACTTATTCCAAACTGTTTCTGAAAATCCCTTGAAAAATTAGTTGGAAGCGAGTAACCGATTCATTTTATATGCGACCTCATTGACTTTAACTCCAGTTTCAATTGTAGATCTTGATAAATCTTCATTTTGGCGTAAGATTCTGATAATCCTTTTATCTTTCGCTTTGCTCATATTCATAATGACAGAGAGCTGGTCAACATCTAAGCCCTGATTTGTTATATTCCTGGAAATGGCTTCATTAAGATTTTCTAAAAACTCTTTATCGGTTTTTGAGCAGGCAATACCTTTTATGTGAGTAAGTGGGGAACGTGCAAAATATTCTTTAATGATATTCCTGTTGGAAAGAAGATTGTGAATCTGTGCTGCAGATGATTTATTGTAACGGTTTTTCAATATAAGCATCAGCACCTACTTCGAGACCTTCAATTTTGATTGTAATGAATTTTTTGCAGTAATCAATAGATGGGAATGTGGCTATGCTGAAAATCATTTTTTATTTTTTTACAAAGTTCTATTCCATCCATTATTGGCATCATAATATCGCTTACCACACGAGTGCACATTTTCGTTTTCCAAAACGTATATCGCATCCTGACCATTCATAGCCGTAATAACATTGTATTTGTCAGTTAATTCCTGTTTAATATAATTTAAAATGTCTTTATTATCCTCTACGAGTAACACGAGCGGTTTTGTTGCATCAAATGGTTTTAAAGGAGATTCATCAATTTCACGATTATAATTTTCTTCTTCCGTTTTATGTAAATTAATTTCTGTTTCCTGGTGAATAGGCAGTGAGAGTAAAAAGATATTCTGCTTATTGACTGATGTTTTTAAACTTATATATTCATTATGTAGTTGTGCCAATGATTCGGCAAGAGGCAGGCGAATACCGTTGTTTCTCAGTTTCTTTTATCCTATAAAATGTATCAAATATTTTTTCTTTATAAGCCTCTGGAATAAGGTAGCCATCATTTCTGACTTCGATATTAAAAGAAGTATCCTCACTACTAAATGCAATAATTTTATACGAACATTTCCATCTGCATATTTAATGGCATTGTTCAATAGATTACTCAGTATTTTTTTTGACCGCTTCAGTATCAACGCACGCATTTAGTGTTATCCTCGGAAGTTCCAAATGATAAGAATATTTTTGTTCAGCTGCGGGTTTGAATACAGAGAACACCTCTCCAATCAAATCATTAATATCTGTTTTTTGAAAAACTCAGACTGAATTTATTCGCTTCCGCCTTGCGAAAATCAAGCAACTGATTCGTACAATTGACAACCTGTTGGTATTTTTTTTCATGATGTTCAGACTTTCATTCACATTTTTATCTTGAATGTAGCTGTTTAATAATTTATCCAAAGGCATTTATCAAGGCCAGCGGTGTTCTTATTTTCATGCGCTATGTTCGTAAAGAAATTAATCTTGGCATTGTAAATCTACGCTCTGTATTGATTTGTATCGACTCGATTCGCCGCTTATTCTTTTTCGTAACTGCCAAATGGTAATACCTGATTATGGTTATAATGATAGTTGCTGCTATCAAGAAATACAAAAGATAAGTGCCGATTTGGGCAGCCACGGCGGAAATATTTCTAAATTTAAGACAGTTTCTTTATTATTCCATATACCTTCACCTGTTCTATGTTCCTTTTACCCTGAAAGTATAATTTTCAGGAGGTAATTTAGTGTAAAATATTTTTCTGTTCTTTTTTAAAATTGTCCACGCTTTATCTACTCCTTCCATTTGGTACATATACATTCATTTCCGGAATAATATAGCTCAAAGCAGCTACATCAATGCTGATATTTGAACTGCTGTAGGGTAGGGTAATGGTGGATGTATAAGTAATGGATTTATGCAAACCAGTCTCTCATTTTCCGTATAATTGTTTTTCACATTATTGTTGATTTGAAAAACCTGTAATGTAAACAGCTGGAGTATAAGTGTTTTTTACAAAATCATTTGGATTAAAGCTAATCATTCCTTTTCTTTTACAGTTCCAAAGTAAAGCATGCCATCATTATTTTAAAAGAAGAATTATAATTGAATTGTTCAGTTGGTAATCCATTGGCGCTATGGAATCATTAAATTCATTTGTTAAAGGATTGACAAAGTACTTTTGCGGTTGATATCCACAATTTCCCGGAATCATCCTGCAGAATGCGAAATATCTGATTATCCGGTAATCCATCTTCAACTGATAATTCTTTATTTTTTTAGTTTTCAAATTATAAAATGAAAGCCCTCGTTCGGTACAAAACCAAAAGTTTTTATCCTTGTCTTCCAAAGAGATTATTTACATAATTATTGATAAGCCGATTGGTATTTGATACGGTATTCCATTCGCCCTTTTATTTTTTGTTCTATTTCAGTAATAAACTCCTGTCACCAATTATAGGTGCCTACCCATAGAGTGCCGTTTTTGTCTTCATGAATACATTGTATGTGACTGTTGAAAAAAGGCATTGCTGTAAAATTACTTCCTTTCTGTTGTATTTAAAAAGGCCGCTCCATGTTCCGACTAAAATATCACCAGTTCGGGTTTCTAAAGGGAGATGATAAAATTGCTTGCGAGTGAATTGGGTTTGTCAGATGCATGATCACTTTATTGGTTCTAAGGTCCATTACATCCAGGTCAGTGCCAAATCGACTTATCGTTTTCTTCATATTTGTAGGCAACATCTTCTGTTATCTGCTTTGTATTGTGTGTATAGTGCTCGTTTGAAATTTGACGCCGTTCAGTCCTGCATCTTCAGTGCCTACCCACAATCCGCCATATCGATCCTTGCAGATCTCGTGTACAATATTTCCGCTTAAACTGTTTTTACCTGGCTCAGGAAAATACTTTTTAAAATTGTTATATTGTTTTGAATAGTAATTTACTCCTCCAAAAAAAGTACCCACCCATATCTCACTTTTTATCCTCGGCAAGTTGCAGAATCAACATCATCGGAAATCGAATAGGGATTACTGTAATCTTTCGAAACTATTTTGGTTTGAAAAGTTTTGATATTTAAAATATAGATTCCACTTTCTGCGTTGCCAATTAGATTCTGCTACCATCTCCAATTCAAAAGATTTTGTGCACATGAACATCATTAGTGGCATTATTTTTAAAGATATTTTTTACCGTCGAAGTTTTGTAATTAAATAAAAGCACCTTGGTCATAGAGCCGATTAGCAAAGCTGAGTTGCCGATTGGGTAAAGGTCTTCGATAGGAACAATCTTGTCTTCTTTATTAAGTTGTTTAATATTATAGTCAATAAACCGCCTGTTTGTAATGTTATAATGTTTCTACAACTCCAGTGGAAGTCGCGGTTGATTTTGTTGTTTGCACTGCATGGGCAAAAACAAGTTCTATTTTTATCTGATTTAAAAGAAGTGATGGTAGAATTAAGCTGGTTGTATTTGTAAAGGGTAAGATTTGAGATAATCCAGATATTATGATTATTATCTCCTGCAAATACAACTTCTCCCCAGTTGCAAACGTGCTTGTGGATTGTAAAGATAAATGCCACTAAGTCTCCTACCCATAACTGTTCTTTTTGTTTCAAACTGAAGATGGAAAATGTTTTCCCAGGCTTTGCACATCAGATAAAACATTGTGAAATTCTTTAAAAGTATTACCATGAAACGGTTCAGGCCATTCCGGGCGCCGATTGAAATAAAGCCTTTTTTATCCTGCAAAATAGTAGTGATGGTATTGCTTGAAGTCCGTTTTGTACCTGGTAAGTTCTAAATAATAAGTTTCATTTTGAGTGTGAGAAGCCTCCGAAAACAGTATTAACAGGAACAGGGAAAATATTCTTTTCAAGGCGGAGATATTTGTCAAAAGTTATTTTAGGAAAAGGTAGCCAATTAATTCTAAAGAATGAGAGAGTTTGAATATAAATTGAGAAGTGCTTATTTTAAAATACGAATTGAACTTATTTCTTTTATTTGTTTGAAAGAATAAAGGCGGTTAAAATATTCTTTAAAGTCTTTAATAATAGTAGCAAAAGAATGAGTCGCCTTATTCAACAATCTCCATTTAAAATTTAATTTCTATTTTCAACTAATTTTTCATCTAAAAATGCTTGCTGCTTTCTATTATGCCTGTTCAAAGATTTGCATCATATAAAAGGACTTTTCAACAGCCTTGCAAAAAGGCATGAGCGCGCATTTGCAACCATCTTTGAGCTTTATAAAAAAAAGGTATTTTCTGTAGCGCTGAAAAACGTGAAAGTCTGAAGCTGAAGCGGAAGAAATAGTACAAGATGTATTTCTTTCCATCTGGATGGCTAAAGCGAGACTGGATGCAATCAATGATTCCGAAGCCTATCTTTTTTACCATTACCTATAATACCATTTATACCCATTTAAAAAAAGCATCGCGTAACCGGCAGCTTTTAAATACTATTATAAATCATCTTGCCCAAATACAAAATACAACAGAAGATACCGTGGTACTGCCAACGAAACGGGAAGCTGATTCACAAGCCATACACAGCTTTCACCTCAACAGCAAACTGTCTATCAACTGAGCAAGCAGGAAGGATTGAGCTATGATCGTGGAACGCATGAATATTTCCAGAAATACAGTTAGGAATCACCTTGCAGAAGCGATGAAAACGATCTGTGCTTTTTTGAAAAAAACTGCTATGCTGCTTTTGTCGCTGATTGTATTTCTTATGGAATAAAAAATATTTTCTTCTTACTGGTACTTTTATTTTGAATCACACTCCCTGTATAAAGAATCGCAATTATGAGCAACGACCGTTTAAAATATCTTTTGAACAATATTCCGCAGATGCCTCTACACCTGCTGAAACAAAAGAATTATTTGGCTGGATAAGAAAGTCGAAAGACGACGCCACCTTAAGGATAAGATACAAGGATTGTGGTCAGGGTATAAGAATGATAAAGAGTTGGATGTGGACTGGAATGCCATTTACGTGAAAAATCACGAATACTCCGGTGATTGGGCAAAAGGCTGGATGGCCCCGAAGCGGCGGCGGTTATTATTTTGTTACTTTCCTCAGCTGGTTATTTTATTTTCAATAATCATTCTGCAAAACAAATTGTCAAGGCAGAAACACAACGACCGTTTGATGTTGGGACAAATAAGGCAATACTTACTCTGGCAAATGGCACACAAATTATCCTGGACAGTGCTGCCAAGGACACAACAGGGAAATACGAAAATTATCAAGCTCGACACCCGGCAGCTTGCTTATAATATATTAAATGAAACCAGGTGAAGTTTTGTGCAATACCATTTGCAACACCGCGCGGCGGCCAGTACCAGATTGTACTGGTAGACGGAAGCAAGGTATGGCTGAAATGCTTCCACTTCACTGCGCTTCCCACAACATCCTTCACCGGTAAAGAAAGAAATGTGGATTGAACCGGTGAGGATATTTTGAGGTGGCAGCATATCTCGATGCCTTTTCAGGTGAAAAGTGGCGATATGACCGTACAAGTGCTTGGAACGCACTTTGATATCAATGCTTACCGTGATGAGCCGGTGATTAAAAACAACCTTGCTCGAAGGCGCTGTAAAAAAGTATCCGCTTCCCTCTCTCCAAGAGAGGGGCTGGGGGTGAGGTTACAACCCGGCGAACAGGCACAATTCTCCTTCAGGATTTGTGACATCCGGGGTTCACACAGCTGATGTAGTATGTGCAGTAGCACTGGAAGAATGGCCGTTTTGTTTTCCAGGGAAATAACATCCAGTTGTGATGGAGGGAAATTAGCACGATGGTATGATGTAGATGTAAGCTATCAAGGAAATGTTACGAGTGAGGAATTTGTGGGCGTGATTAAACTGCTCACGCTATGAAAATATTTCGCACTGGAGATGCTGGAAAAGACCCACTGTGAGCTTTGGGATAGTGGGGCCGACACATCACGGTGATGCCTTTTAGAAAATAATACCGGATATAGCAGTAAATACTCGAAAACTATTTTATCGGCATAACAGATTCTTTTTAAAGAGAAGGAAATAAAGTTGCCTGAAAAAAACCGCCCCGAGGGCAATCGGGACTGGTATCGGTAATCAGATAAATAAAACAGTTACGATTATTCATTCTAAAAACCCAAAACACAAAAGTATGATTTTATCCATTAGCGGTAACTTTTTGTGGCGCAGGCTGCCGCCCCAAATTGTAAAAGTTATGAAGCTTACTGCCTTTCTCTTAACCATCGTTCTTGAGGTACACGCAAAAAGCTTTTCGCAGGTAACACTCTCACTCAAAAATGCACCGATAGGAAAAGGTGTTTCATGAAATTGAAAGGCAAACCGGCTACGGATTTCTCTACACAAAAGAAATGCTTGCTGATTTGCCACAGGTAGAGTGTAATAAAAAATGCACCGTGAGGAAATATTTAATGCTTCAAAGGGCAATCGCTGGAATATTCTATTGATGAGAATACGATTGTAATTACACGGAAAGCACCCCTAATCCTCACTCTCAGATTCCGGGCTTTGTTTCCACCGCCGCCGATCGATGTGCATGGGCATAAATCCTAAAAGGGGAGCCAGTAGAAGGGGCGACAGTAACGGTAAAGGGTACACGAAATGCAACGGCTACGGATGACTCGGGAAATTAAGCTAATCGGGGTGGAGGGAAATGCAACCTTGGTGATTAGCTAATATTGAGAGTTTTTGAAGTGATGGTGGGGCAAGACGAACATAAAAAAGCAGTGCTTAAAGGAAAAGTAAAGGTTGGAGAGGAGGAAGAAGTAGTGGTGGTGAGTACAGGCTATCAGCAATTGCCGAAAGAGAGAGCAACTGGGTCATTTGATTTTATTGACAATAAAACGTTGAATCAACAAGTAGGCACAAATATTTTAAAAAGAATTGAAGGGGTTTCCAGCGGAGTATTATTTGATAATAATAAACTGATAAATGGGCAAATAAAAAACGACAATATAACCATCCGCGGTTTGAGCACGATTAATGCTTCAACGGCTGCTTTAAAATTGTGTGGACGGTTTTATTTACGAAGGCGATATCAATAATATTAATCCAAATGATGTAGATAATATTACCATTCTAAAAAGATGCGGCTGCAACTTCAATCTGCAAGTGGCGTAATGTTATTACTACTAAAAAAGGGAATTTTAATCAAAAATTAAAAATTGCTCTAACACAAATGTTATCATCAATGAACGGCCTGATTCTTAATTATTTACGCAGCTTTCTTCAGGTGATTATGTAAGTGTAGAGCAAATGCTTTTTAATCAAGGAGCAATTACAAGTGCAATTAGTAGTCGTATCAGACTTTATCAAATGGGCGTCAAGTTTTCAGGCGTCTCGGGTTAATAAGTGCTGCCGATTCTGCCAGCCAGATTAATTTATTAAAAGCGATTGGACAGTTGCCAACAGTATCAAAAGTATTTTTTAAAGAATGTATCTACTTACAGTACGCAGTAAACATAAGTGGCGGAAGTGCTATAAATGCATTTATATTATCTATGGATTATGACAAAAATCGGAGAATTGAAGTCTCTTTATGAAAAAATAAATGTACCTCTCTAAAATACCATACGACCGTCAAGAAATCTTTTGAGTATTGGTGCTTATTATACAAATAGCAACAGTACATCAGGACTCCCTGCATATAATAGTATAATGGTTTCGGGAAGACAAGTTCCTTATTTGCAATTCGCAGATGCAGCTGGGAATCCATTAATCGGTTGCCATATGATATCTCTTTGTCACCAATACAACGATACAGCAGGAGGGGGTAAGTTACTGAACTGGAAATATTATCCATTGGAAGATTACAAGCATAATATTGGAAAAACAGCCTGAATGAATTATATACAAACATTGGTATTCGATATAAAAGAAACTAAGCATTTAATGCGGAAGTAAAATACCAGTATCAAGACAGGAATCAAATATGGAGCAGTTAGCAGATATAAATAGTTTTTAGTACGAGAAATTTGATAAATCAATTCACTGAAGAGACTATTCTTCGGGCGCTGTTAATTATATTATTCCAAA
The DNA here is from genome assembly GCA_963706825.1 of uncultured Chitinophagaceae bacterium. GTDB lineage: Bacteria > Bacteroidota > Bacteroidia > Chitinophagales > Chitinophagaceae > Ginsengibacter. The sequence goes on from CAVPNT010000002.1 coordinate 14,897, forward strand.
GGGGGGAATAAAAAGTACCTATAATACCTATACAGGTTCTTATACTGTAAGAGGTCAATTGAATTTTAATAATTCATGGGGTAAGAATAATGTTGCCGCATTAGTTGGTTCAGAAGTGATAAGAATTCCATGGGAACAGTGATGGGAATATATTTTATGGCTTTAATAATGATCCGATAAAAAAATATTCAAATGTGGGATATATCAATTATTATGCAACTTTCATTGATGGGGGTTATCAGAAAATTCCCGGTAACCTTTCCTTCAGAATACTACCAACCGGTTTGTTTCATTTACTAACGCTTCCTATACCTATAATGGATACATATTATTTCTGCGAGCGCAAGACAAGATGGTTCTAAATATTTTTGGTGCCAATACTAATGATAAATGGGGAAACTGTTATGGTCTGCTGGTATTAATTGGAAGTTATCCAAAGAACCTTTCTATAGCATCTCCTTTTTATCTTATGCTTGGGATACGAGCAACCTATGGATATAGTGGGGTATGTGGACCTTACTAAAAACCGCTGCTTCTGTCGCAATTTATCGCACAGATGCTCAGCAACCGGTTACCCGTATGTGACGATAAGAAGTTTGTATAATCCCAACTTAAGATGGAAACGGGTATGTTTAATATTGGCTTAGACTATAAGGTAACAGGGGGGCGATTATCAGGCACAATTGAATATTACCATAAAAAGGAACCGATTTATATGGTCAGACTCCGTATGATTATACAACATGGGGTGTGGACCCAATATTACTAAAAATGTTGCGGCCATCAGTGGAAATGGAGTAGATATTGTTTTGAATAGCGTTAATACTCAGGAGTGTTTAAATGGAATACAACTTTTTTCTTTAATTACAATAATGATAAGACAACGAAATATGATTTGCCTCAGGCAAACCAGATTATTTCCAAATTCTCAGGATTTGGCGTACTGATGATTCCAGTTATTGGTAAACCTTTATATTCCATTTCGGCCTATAAATGGGGTGGCCTTTATGAAAAATGGTAACCCACAGGGATATTTGAATGGGAAGAAAAGATAAGTTATGATTCAATAGTTTGTGAAGGCTTAACAAAAGGGGTAGAAGGCAATGATGTTTTTATATTGGCCTATTATTTTCTTAACCGCTTTGGTTTACTATTATTTCCTATAAAAAGCTGACTCTTTCAATAAATATCTTATAAGCTACTATTTCCAAAAATCACCTTTGTCGCATGTTACGGTGCAGGTAATAAAGATTTTGAAAAAAGATGGATGAAACCCGGGGGATGAATTAAAAAACAAATGTGCCCGCTTTTATTTATCCAAATAATGACAGCAGAGATAATTTCTATCAGCTTTCGAAGTCAATGTGCTTAAAGGCATTTTCTTATGTCAGAATTCAATATATTAACCTTTCATGGCTAATTCCCTTCAAGAATACTTCGTTCCAAAATATTGAATTATATGTAAATGCTTCCAACCTCGGTATCATTTGGCGGGCAAATAAAGAAAATATTGATCCTGAATACCCTGTTACTTTAAAACCTGAAAAAATCATTATGGCGGTTTTAGGCCTTAGGGCTAACTTTTAAAATCAAAAACATGAAAATCAAAAATGTCCAGAGCCATAATTTGGTATTGGATCATCTTTTCGTCAACTAAGTTCGTGTAAAAAATATTTGGATAAGAAATCTGATAACTCTTTAATTACACCGAACACTCTAGATGATTTACGAGGAATGCTGGATGATAACATACTCATGAATGCCAATACAATGGGTTTTGGAGAAGCATCAGCCGATGATATTTTTTTACAGACAGATATCTATAATTCTTTTGACCCCATTTCGCAAAAAGAATATACGTGGGATTTAAGAATTTATAATAATCCAAATGATTGGAAGCTGATTATAATGTAATTTATAATTCTAATTTATTGCCTTGATGAACTTAATCTAATTAATAAAACTGCTGTTAACCAGGACAAGTTGGAATAACATCAAAGGCTCTGCGTTATTTTACAGAGGGTATTATTATTTGGGGTTAATCTGGGATTTTGGAAAAAGCCTATGATGATGACAACTCAAAGAATGATTTGGGTATCGTTTTAAGAAAAAATTCAGATTTTACCGTTCCTTCAGTGAGGGCAACGGTTATGGATAGTTATAGCCAAGTGATCAGCGATTCCTACTGCTGCAGGCAGATTATCTTCCTGATAATTCTGACCCATCCTATGCGGCCTTCGAAAGCTGCTGCATACGGAGCGCTTGCCCCGCACTTGGTTATCAATGAGAAACAGGCACAGCGCTTTTAAATATGCAGATAAGACTTTGAAAGGAGGAATGAATTACTTGACTACAATAGTCGGATGTAGATGTTCTTCTTATGTTCCCTTTGTCCATTTAATAAAGAGATTATTTTTTACAGCACCGAATCAGGGACTCATACTGCAACCTTATATTTCTATGCTTCAATTGATACCAATTTATTGGCCAAATACGATTCGGATGATCTCCGCATGAACGTATTTTTCTTTCCTTATAATGGCTATTACGGATTTAAAGGAAATTATGCAGGCGCTTTATATCCTTCCTTTTCAGGAATCGCAACAGACGAAATGTATTTGATAAGAGCGGAATGCTACGAAGACAGGGAAGGTGCAGGAAGCGATGGACCATTTAAATACACTATTAATAAAAAGGTATAGTACGGGAACTTTTGTTCATTTTAGCGATTACTAATAAAGAAGATGCGCTTGCCAAAAAATTATTGGAAAGGAGAAAAGAACTGCTGATGCGTGGTTTAAGATGGATTGATATAAAAAGCGCGTAAATAGAGGGAGCCAATATAACTCTTAAAAGAGTGATAGGTTCTCAAATTTATACATTGCTGCCTAATAGTAATAAATATGCCTCTTCCCATTTTATATGATATAATAAGAATAACAGCAATGGAGCATGCTGAATAAGACAAAATTAGAGATTCATTAATTAAGAGTTAAAATAGTTTGGTATGAATTGTTTAACAATGGCTGTAATAATCAGTATCTGGTTGTTTAAATTTAGTGCTTTGAATGCGCAAAAAAAGCAACCTTTGCAGGTTGGGGAAAAAGTGCCGGATATTGTTTTCAACAATGTTTTAAATTACAAAACACCAAAAGCAGCTTCTGATTTTCAGGGGGAAATTGGTAATACTTGATTTCTGGTCAACAACCTGTAGTTCGTGATCGCACTTTCTTTCCGCAGCACGCTCTTCTTTGCAGAAACAATTTAAAGATAAAATCCAAATACTTTTAGTTGATTCCATATAAAATCGAATTATAGTGAGGATGGTATTAAAAAAGTAATTGCCAGATATAGTAAACGCACCTAATATCGATTTGCCTGTGCCAATTTTTGATACGATTTTAAACAGTTATTTTCCTCATAAAAGTATTCCTCATGAAGTATGGATAGATTCTTCAGAAATTGTTTTGGGTATTACAGAATCCGAACAAGTCACTGCTGCTAACATTGAACTGTTACTTCAAGGCAAAAAATTAAACATGCCCATTAAAAATGATTTTGCTTTCTTCCCCTATTAACAACGGCTTTGTCCTGTCAAATGCAAAATCATTTTTAATGGGCATGTTTAATTTTTTGCCTTGAAGTAACAGTTCAATGTTAGCAGCAGTGACTTGTTCGGATTCTGTAATACCCAAAACAATTCCTGAAGAATCTATCCATACTTCATGAGGAATACTTTTATGAGGAAAATAACTGTTTAAAATCGTATCAAAAATTGGCACAGGCAGATCAAACTGATACCCGGTGCGCTTACTATATCTGGCAATTACTTTTTTAATACCATCCTCACTATCATACGATTTATGTGGATCAACTAAAAGTATTTGGATTTTATCTTTAAATTGTTTCTGCAAAGAAGACATATGCGGAAAGAATGCAATGCACGAACTACAGGTTGTTGACCAGAAATCAAGTATTACCAATTTCCCCCTGAAATCAGAAAGTTTTGCTTTTGGTGTTTTGTAATTTAAAACATTGTTGAAAACAATATCCGGCACTTTTTCCCCAACCTGCAAAGGTTCAACTTTTTGCGCATTCAAAGCACTAAATTTAAACAACCAGATACTGATTATTACAGCCATTGTTAAACGATTCATACCAAACTATTTTAACTCTTAATTAATAAATACTAATTTTTGTCTTATTCAGGATTCTGCTCCATTGCTGTTATTCTTATTATATCATCTGGAATCGGAAGGGCGTATTTATTACTATTAGGCAGCAATGTATAAATTTGAGAACCTATCACTCTTTTAAGAGTTATATTGGCTCCCTCTTTATTTACGCGCTTTATATCAATCCATCTTAAACCACGCATCAGCAGTTCTTTTCTCCTTTCCAATAATATTTTGGCAAGCGCATCTTCTTTATTAGTAATCGCTAAAGGAACAAAAGTTCCCGTACTATACCTTTTTATTAATAGTGTATTTAAATCGTCCATCGCTTCCTGCACCTTCCCCTGTCTTGCATAGCATTCCGCTCTTATCAAATACATTTCGTCTGTTGCGATTCCTGAAAAGGAAGGATATAAAGCGCCTGCATAATTTCCTTTAAATCCGTAATAGCCATTATAAGGAAAGAAAAATACGTTCATGCGGAGATCATCCGAATCGTATTTGGCCAATAAATTGGTATCAATTGAAGCATAGAAATATAAGGTTGCAGTATGAGTCCCTGATTCGGTGCTGTAAAAAATGATCTCTTTATTAAATGGAGCAAAGGGAACATAAGAAGAAGCATCTACATCCGAGCTATTGTAGTCAAGTAATTCATTCCTCGCTTTCAAAGTCTTATCTGCATATTTAAAAGCGCTGTCGTACTTTCTCATTGATAACCAAGTGCGGGCAAGCGCTCCGTATGCAGCAGCTTTCGAAGGCCGCATAGGATGGGTAGAATTATCAGGAAGATAATCTGCTGCAGCAGTCAGATCGCTGATCACTTGGCTATAACTATCCATAACCGTTGCCCTCACTGAAGGAACGGTAAAATCTGAATTTTTTCTTAAAACGATACCCAAATCATTCTTTGAGTTGTCATCATCATAGGCTTTTCCAAAATCCCAGATTAACCCCAAATAATAATACCCTCTGTAAAATAACGCAGAGCCTTTGATGTTATTCCATTCCTCCTGGTTAACAGCAGTTTTATTAATTAGATTAAGTTCATCAAGGCAATAATTAGAATTATAAATTACATTATAATCAGCTTCCCAATCATTTGGATTATTATAAATTCTTAAATCCCACGTATATTCTTTTTGCGAAATGGGGTCAAAAGAATTATAGATATCTGTCTGTAAAAAAATATCATCGGCTGATGCTTCTCCAAAACCCATTGTATTGGCATTCATGAGTATGTTATCATCCAGCATTCCTCGTAAATCATCTAGAGTGTTCGGTGTAATTAAAGAGTTATCAGATTTCTTATCCAAATATTTTTTACACGAACTTAGTTGACAGAAAAGAGCCATTAAAGAAATTGCGATTACCAAATTATATGGGCTCTGGACATTTTTGATTTTCATGTTTTTGATTTTAAAAGTTAGCCCTAAGGCCTAAAGCAAATGATTTTTCAGGTTTTAAAGTAACAGGGTATTCAGGATCAATATTTTCTTTATTTGCCCGCCAAATGATACCGAGGTTGGAAGCATTTACATATAATTCAATATTTTGGAACGAAGTATTCTTGAAGGGAATTAGCCATGAAAGGTTAATATATTGAATTCTGACATGATCCCCTTTAAGCACATTGACTTCGGAAAGCTGATAGAAATTATCTCTGCTGTCATTATTTGGATAAATAAAAGCGGGCACATTTGTTTTTAATTCATCCCCGGGTTTCATCCATCTTTTTTCAAAATCTTTATTACCTGCACCGTAATTAATTAAGGCCGAATACGACAAAGGTGATTTTTGGAAATAGTAGCCTAGTTTATAAGATATATTTATTGAAAGAGTCAGCTTTTTATAGGAAAAAGAATTGATCAGTGAACCAAAAACAGTAGGACTTGATGGGCCAATATAAAGCACATTGCCTTCTACCCCTTTTGTTAAGCCTTCACGAACTATTGAATCATAACTTATACTTTTCTTCCCATTCAAATATCCCTGTGGGTTACCATTTTCATCAAGGCCACCCCATTTATAGGCCGAAATGGAATATAAAGGTTTACCAATAACTGGAATCATCAGTACGCCAGATCCTAATTTGGAAATAATCTCGTTTGCCTGAGGCAAATCATATTTCGTTGTCTTATCATTATTGTAATTAAAGAAAAAAGTTGTATTCCATTTAAACACTCCCTGAGTATTAACGCTATTCAAAACAATATCTACTCCATTTCCACTGATGGCCGCAACATTTTTAGTAATATTGGGTCCAGCACCCCATGTTGTATAATCATACGGAGTCTGACCATATAAATCAGTTCCCTTTTTATGGTAATATTCAATTGTGCCTGATAATCGCCCCCCTGTTACCTTATAGTCTAAGCCAATATTAAACATACCCGTTTTTTCCCATCTTAAGTTGGGATTATACAAACTTCTTATCGTCACATACGGGTAACCGGTTGCTGGAGCATCTGTGCGATAAATTGCGACAGAAGCAGCGGTTTTAGTAAGGTCCACATTGCCACTATATCCATAGGTTGCTCGTATCCCAAGCATAGATAAAAAGGAGATGCTATAGAAAGGTTCTTTGGATAACTTCCAATTAATACCAGCAGACCATAACGGTTTCCATTTATCATTAGTATTGGCACCAAAAATATTAGAACCATCTTGTCTTGCGCTCGCAGAAATGATATACCTATCATTATAGGTATAGGAAGCATTTCCGTAAAATGAAACAAACCGGTTGGTAGTATTGCTGAAGGAAAGGTTACCGGGAATTTTCTGATAACTTCCATCAATGAAAGTTGCATAATAATTGATATAGTCCACATTTGAATATTTTATCGGATCATTATTAAAGCCATAAAATATATTCCCATCACTGTTCCCATGGATCTGCCTCACTTCTGAACCAACTAATGCGGCAACATTATTCTTACCCCATGAATTATTAAAATTCAATTGACCTCTTACAGTATAAGAACCTGTATAGGTATTATAGGTACTTTTTATTCCCCCTTTTGGAATAATATAATTAACAGCGCCCGAAGAATAGTCTATTTGAGTGAATTGATTTATCAAATTTCTCGTACTAAAACTATTTATATCTGCTAACTGCTTCATATTTGATTCCTGTCTTTGATACTGGTATTTTACTTCCGCATTAAATGCTTGACTTATTTTATATCGAATACCAATGTTTGTATATAATTCATTCAGGCTGTTTTTTCCAATATTATGCTTGTAATCTTCCAATGGATAATATTTCCAGTTCAGTAACTTACCCCCTCCTGCTGTATCAGTATATTGGTCACGATATCCTGTGGCAACCGATAATGGATTCCCGGCTGCATCTGCGAATTGCAAATAAGGAACTTGTCTTCCCGAAACCATTATACTATTATATGCAGGGAGTCCTGATGTACTGTTGCTATTTGTATAATAAGCGCCGATACTCACCAAAAGATTCTTTAACGGCTGTATGGTATTTTCAAGGTGCACATTTATTTTTTCATAAAGAGACTTCAATTCTCCGAGATTTTTGTCATAATCCATAGATAATATAAATGCATTTATAGCACTTCCGCCACTTATGTTTACTGCGTACTGCTGAGTGATTGCATTTCTTAAAAAATACTTTTGATACTGTTGGCGACTGTCAATCGCTTTTAATAAATTAATCTGGCTGGCAGAATCGGCAGCACTTATTAACCCGAGACGCCTGTTATTGAAAACTTCGACGCCCGGGGTTAAAGTCTGATACGGACTACTAATTGCACTATTAAAATATCCCTGATTAAAAAGCATTTGCTCTACACTTACATAATCACCTGAAGAAAGCTGCGGTAAATAATTAAGATCAGGCCTTTCATTGATGATAACATTTGTGTTCAGAGCAATTTTTAATTTTTGATTAAAATTCCCTTTTTTAGTAGTAATAACAATTACGCCATTCCCCGCTCTTGCCCCCCAGATTGAAGTTGCAGCCGCATCTTTTAGAATGGTAATATTATCTACATCATTTGGATTAATATTATTGATATCGCCTTCGTAAATAAAACCGTCCAGCACAATTAAAGCAGCCGTTGAAGCATTAATCGTGCTCAAACCGCGGATGGTTATATTGTCGTTTTTTATTTGCCCATTTATCAGTTTATTATTATCAAATAATACTCCGCTGGAAACCCCTTCAATTCTTTTTAAAATATTTGTGCCTACTTGTTGATTCAACGTTTTATTGTCAATAAAATCAAATGACCCAGTTGCTCTCTCTTTCGGCAATTGCTGATAGCCTGTACTCACCACCACTACTTCTTCCCCCTCTCCAACCTTTACTTTTCCTTTAAGCACTCCTATGTTCGTCTTCCCTTCCACCATCACTTCAAAACTCTCAATATTCACCCCGCTAATCACCAAGGTTGCATTTCCCTCCACCCCGATTAGCTTAAACTCCCCATTCACATCCGTAGCCGTTGCATTTCGTGTACCCTTTACCGTTACTGTCGCCCCTTCTACTGGCTCCCCCTTTTCATTCAGGACTCTCCCATGCACATCAATCGGCGGCGGTGGAAACAAAGCCCGGATCTGAGAGTAGAGATTGGGTGCTTTCCGTGTAATTACAATCGTATTCTCATCAATAGAATATTCCAGCGATTGCCCTTTGAAGCATTCATTTAATACTTCCTTCACGGGTGCATTTTTTACAGCTATAGTTACCTGTGGCAGATCAGCAAGCATTTCTTTTGTGTAGAGAAATCCGTAGCCGGTTTGCCTTTCAATTTCATGAAACACCTTTTCTATCGGTGCATTTTTGAGTGAGAGTGTTACCTGCGAAAAGCTTTTTGCGTGTACCTGCAAAAAAACGATGGTTAAGAGAAAGGCAGTAAGCTTCATAACTTTTACAATTTGGGGCGGCAGCCTGCGCCTTAGCAAAAAGTTACCGCTAATGGATAAAATCATACTTTTGTGTTTTGGGTTTTTAGAATGAATGATCGTAACTGTTTTATTTATCTGATTACCCAAAATCTTTCCGTCCCGATTGCCCTCGGGGCGGTTTTTTTCAGGCAACTTTATTTCCTTCTACCTCTTTAAAAAGAATCTGTTATGCCGATAAAATAGTTTTCGACTATTTACTGCTATATCCGGTATTATTTTCTAAAAGGCATCACCGTGATGTGTCGCCCGCTTATCCCAAAGCTCACAGTGCGGGTCTTTTCCAGCATCTCCAGTATTTGCGAAATATTTTCATAGCGTGAGCGGTTGATCACGCCCACAAATTCCTCACTCGTAACATTTCCTTGATAGCTTACATCTACATCATACCATCGTGCTAATTGCCTCATCACAAACTGGATGTTATTTCCCTGGAAAACAAAACGGCCATTCTTCCATGCTACTGCCGCATCTACATCAGCTGTGTGAACCCGGATGTCCGCAGATCCTGAAGGAGAGAATTGTGCCTGTTCGCCGGGTTGTAACCTCACCCCCAGCCCCTCTCTTTTGGAGAGAGGGGAAGACAGGGATACTTTTACAGCGCCTTCGAGCAAGGTTGTTTTAATCACCGGCTCATCACGGTAAGCATTGATATCAAAGTGCGTTCCAAGCACTTGTACGGTCATATCGCCACTTTTCACCTGAAAAGGCATCGAGGGATTGTGTGCCACCTCAAAATATCCTTCACCGGTTAGATCCACATTTCTTTCTTTACCGGTGAAGGATGTTGGGAAGCGCAGTGAAGATGAAGCATTGAGCCATACCTTGCTTCCGTCTACCAGTACGATCTGGTACTGGCCGCCGCGCGGTGTTGAAATGGTATTGTACAAAACTTCACCTGGTTTTTCATTTAATATATTATAAGCAAGCTGCCCGCTGTCGAGCTTGATAATTTTCGTATTTCCCTGTTGTGTCAATGCTCCGTTGGCAGCACTGTCCAGGATAATTTGTGTGCCATTTGCCAGAGTAAGTATTGCCTTATTTCCTCCCGGAGCCACATCATTTTCAAACGGTCGTTGTGTTTCTGCCTTGACAATTTGTTTTGCAGAATGATTATTGAAAATAAAATAACCGGCTGAGGAAAGTAACAAAATAATAACCGCCGCGGCAGCAATACGGGGCCATACCAGCCTTTTCCCGATCACCGGAGTATTAATGATCTTCGCGTAAATGGCATTCCAGTCCACATCCAACTCTTTATCATTCTTATACCCTGACCACAATCCTTGTATCTTATCCTTCAGCAGGGCGTCGTCTTTCGACTTTCTTATCCAGCCAAATAATTCTTTTGTTTCAGCAGGTGTAGAGGCATCTGCGGAATATTGTTCCAAAAGATATTTTAAACGGTCGTTGCTCATAATTGCGATTCTTTATACAGGGAGTGTGATTCAAAATAAAAGTACCAGTAAGAAGAAAATATTTTTTATTCCATAAGAAATACAATCAGCGACAAAAGCAGCATAGCAGTTTTTTTCAAAAAAGCACGGATCGTTTTCATCGCTTCTGCAAGGTGATTCCTAACTGTATTTCTGGAAATATTCATGCGTTCAGCAATTTCATCATAGCTCAATCCTTCCTGCTTGCTCAGTTGATAGACAGTTTGCTGTTGAGGTGAAAGCTGCTGTATCGCTTTGTGAATCAGCTTCCCCGTTTCGTTGGCAGTCACGGTATCTTCTGTTGTATTTTGTATTTGGGCAAGATGATTTATGATCGTATTTAAAAGCTGCCGGTTACGCGATGCTTTTTTTAAATGGGTATAAATGGTATTATAGGTAATGGTAAAAAGATAGGCTTCGGGATCATTGATTGCATCCAGTCTCGCTTTAGCCATCCAGATGGAAAGAAATACATCTTGTACTATTTCTTCGGCTTCAGCTTCAGACTTTAGCATTTTCAGCGCTACAGAAAATACCTTTTTTTTATAAAGCTCAAAGATGGTTGCAAATGCGCGCTCATCGCCTTTTGCAAGGCTGTTGAAAAGTCCTTTTATATAATACAGATCTTGAACAGGCATAATAGAAAGCAGCAACGAGTTTGATGAAAAATTAGTTGAAAATAGAAATTAAATTTTAAATGGAGATTGTTGAATAAGGCGACTCATTCTTTTGCTACTATTCTAAAAAAGCTTTAAAGAATATTTTAACCGCCTTTATTCTTTAGAACAAATAAAGAAATAAGTTCAATTCGTATTTTTTAAAATCAGCACTTCTCAATTTATATTCAAACTCTCTCATTCTTTAGAATTAATTTGGCTTCTCCCTTTTCCTAAAATAACTTTAGACATAAATATCTCCGCCTTGAAAAGAATATTTTCCCTGTTCCTGTTAATACTGTTTTCGGAGGCTTCTCACGCTCAAAATGAAACTTATTATTTTAAAAATTACCAGGTACAAAACGGACTTTCAAGCAATACCATCACTACTATTTTGCAGGATAAAAAAGGCTTTATTTGGATCGGCACCCGGAATGGCCTGAACCGTTTTGATGGTAATACTTTTAAAGAATTTCACAATGTTTTATCTGATGTGCAAAGCCTGGGAAGCAACTCCATCTTCAGTTTATTTGAAGACGAAAAAGAACAGTTATGGGTAGGAACTTACAGTGGCATTTATCTTTACAATCCACAACAGGAGCGCTTTACAACTTTCAAATTAATTCCTCCGGGAGAAGTTCGTTTTATTGCAGGAGATAATAATCATAATATCTGGATTATCTCAAATCTTACCCTTTACAAATACAACCAGCTTAATTCTACCATCACTTCTTTTAAATCAGATAAAGATCAAACTATTGCCCTGCATGTTTCAAACGACGGAAATATATGGACCGCAACTTCCACTGGAGTTGTAAAACATTATGATCCTAAAGCAGGCGGTTTTATTGACTATAATATTAAACAACTTAATAAAGAAGACAAGATTGTTCCTATCGAAGACCTTTACCCAATCGGCGACTCAGCTTTGCTGATCGGCTCTATGACCAAGGTGCTTTTATTTAATTACAAAACTTCGACGGTAAAAAATATCTTTAAAAATAATGCCACTAATGATGTTCATGTACACAAAATCTTTCATCAGGGAGGTGACGAATACTGGTTGGGAACAGAAAGTGGAATCTATATTTTAAATATCAAAACTTTTCAAACCAAAATAGTTTCGAAAGATTACAGTAATCCCTATTCGATTTCCGATAATGTAGTTTCTGCCATTGCAAGAGATAAAGAGGGTGGAATATGGGTGGGTACTTTTTTTGGAGGAGTAAATTACTATTCAAAACAATATAACGATTTTAAAAAGTATTTTCCTGAGCCAGGTAAAAACAGTTTAAGCGGAAATATTGTACACGAGATCTGCAAGGATCAATATGGCGGATTGTGGGTAGGCACTGAAGATGCAGGACTGAACAGCATCAATCTTCAAACGGGCACTATCACACAATACGAAGCAGATAACAGAAAAGGAAGTATTGCCTACAAAAATATTCATGGAATGGTGGCGTATGAAAACGAATTATGGATTGGCACCTATGAACATGGCCTGGATGTAATGGACCTTAGAACCAATAAAGTGATCAGGCATTATGATGCATCTGACAAACCCAATTCACTCGCAAGTAATTTTATCATCTCCCTTTACAAAACCCGAACTGGTGATATTTTAGTCGGAACATGGAGCGGCCTTTTTAAATACAACAGAAAGGAAGATAATTTTACAGCAATGCCTTTTTTCAACAGTCACATACAATGTATTCATGAAGACGAAAACGGCACTCTATGGGTAGGCACCTATGGTGACGGAGTTTATTATCTGAATGAACAAAAAAAAATAAAAGGGCGAATGGAATACCGTCCTGGAATTACCAATGGGCTTATCAATAATTATGTAAATAATCTCTTTGAAGACAAGGATAAAAACTTTTGGTTTTGTACCGAACGAGGGCTTTCATTTTATAATTTGAAAACTAAAAAAATAAAGAATTATACAGTTGAAGATGGATTACCGGATAATCAGATATTTCGCATTCTGCAGGATGATTCCGGGAAATTGTGGATATCAACCGCAAAAGGTCTTAGTAGATTCAATCCTTTAACAAATGAATTTAATAATTACCATAGCGCCAATGGATTACCAACTGAACAATTCAATTATAATTCTTCTTTTAAAAATAATGATGGCACACTTTACTTTGGAACTGTAAAAGGAATGATTAGCTTTAATCCAAATGATTTTGTAAAAAACACTTATACTCCAGCTGTTTACATTACAGGTTTTCAAATCAACAATAATGAAGCAATTATAGGAAATGAGAAGACTGGTTTGCATAAATCCATTACTTATACATCCACCATTACCCTACCCTACAGCAGTTCAAATATCAGCATTGATGTAGCTGCTTTGAGCTATATTATTCCGGAAATGAATGAGTATATGTACCAAATGGAAGGAGTAGATAAAGCGTGGACAATTTTAAAAAAGAACAGAAAAATATTTTACACTAAATTACCTCCTGAAAATTATACTTTCAGGGTAAAAGGATCAAACAGTGAAGGTGTATGGAATAATAAAGAAACTGTCTTAAATTTAGAAATCCTTCCACCGTTGTGGGCTACCAAATGGGCTTATCTTTTGTATTTCTTGATAGCAGCAACTATCATTATAACCATAATCAGGTATTACCATTTGGCAGTTACGGAAAAGAATAAGCGGCGGATCGAGTCGATACAAATCAATACAGAGCGTGAGATTTACAATGCCAAGATTAATTTCTTTACGAACATAGCGCATGAAATAAGAACACCGCTGGCCTTGATAAAAATGCCTTTGGATAAATTATTAAACAGCTACATTCAAGATAAAAATGTGAATGAAAGTCTGAACATCATGAAAAAAAATACCAACAGGTTGATAGATCTTACGAATCAGTTGCTTGATTTTCGCAAGGCGGAAGCAAATAAATTCAGTCTGAGTTTTTCAAAAACAGATATTAATGATTTGATTGGAGAGGTGTTCTCTGTATTCAAACCCGCAGCTGAACAAAAAAATATTTCTTATCATTTGGAACTTCCGAGGATAACACTAAATGCGTGCGTTGATACTGAAGCGGTAAAAAAAATACTGAGTAATCTATTGAACAATGCCATTAAATATGCAGATGGAAATGTTCGTATAAAATTATTGCCATTTAGTAGTGAGGATACTTCTTTTAATATCGAAGTCAGAAATGATGGCTACCTTATTCCAGAGGCTTATAAAGAAAAAATATTTGATACATTTTATAGGATAAAAGAAACTGAAAAGGAAGCAGGAACCGGTATTGGCCTGCCTCTTGCCAGATCATTGGCACAACTACATAATGGATCTATCAGTTTAAAAACATCAGTCGATAAGCAGAATATCTTTTTACTCTCACTGCCTATTCACCAGGAAACAGAAATTAATTTACATAAAACGGAAGAAGAAAATTATAATCGTGAAATTGATGAATCTCCTTTAAAACCATTTGATGCAACAAAACCGCTCGTGTTACTCGTAGAGGATAATAAAGACATTTTAAATTATATTAAACAGGAATTAACTGACAAATACAATGTTATTACGGCTATGAATGGTCAGGATGCGATATACGTTTTGGAAAACGAAAATGTGCATCTGGTGGTAAGCGATATTATGATGCCAATAATGGATGGAATAGAACTTTGTAAAAAAATAAAAAATGATTTTCAGCATAGCCACATTCCCATTGTCTTGATTACTGCAAAAAATTCATTACAATCAAAAATTGAAGGTCTCGAAGTAGGTGCTGATGCTTATATTGAAAAACCGTTCTCAATAGATCATCTGCAGGCACAGATTCACAATCTTCTTTCCAACAGGAATATCATTAAAGAATATTTTGCACGTTCCCCACTTACTCACATAAAAGGTATTGCCTGCTCAAAAACCGATAAAGAGTTTTTAGAAAATCTTAATGAAGCCATTTCCAGGAATATAACAGATCAGGGCTTAGATGTTGACCAGCTCTCTGTCATTATGAATATGAGCAAAGCCACCCTTTACAGAAAGATAAAAGGATTATCAGATCTTACGCCAAATGAACTTATCAATCTTACCAGATTGAAAAAAGCCGCCCAGTTGTTATCCGCTGGAGATTACAAAGTCAATGAGGTCGCATATATGATCGGTTACTCGCTTCCAACTAATTTTTCAAGGGATTTTCAGAAACAGTTTGGAATAAGTCCGTCTGGGTTTATTAGCCAATTGGACATAAAATAAAGAACCTGTTATATTTTAAAAAACAAAGACAACAATATCTTTCTCATCGGCATCAATTGAATACAGAAAAATTTTATTTTTACAATTGAATGAAATGCAGCAATTAAATAGTGGAGGCAAAGATGAAATACGCTGCTTGCTTTCTAACCCTGGAAGGAATATATTCTGTTTTCAATTTCGTTTTTAACTTTTATCGTATTTACAATTTTATAAACAATCAATAAATGATTTCTACGATGAAAAAATTAACCTTAATAATTTTAATTACATCCTTAATGGCCGGATGTACTTCAAAGGAATTAAGCAGGGAAGAGGCTTCCAAAATAATTAAAAAAGAAATGAAATTTCCTCAAGTAGTTGATTATGATATTTATTGCAGCGACCCTGTTTTTGTAAGAAAAGTAATAGATGCAGGATTGGAAGAAGAAGGGTTCGTAATTGTTGAGAGAACACAAAAGTTGAAAGATTTAGGCAATCCTCTAATTTCATTTACTGAGAAAGCAAAGGCACATTTACTTCCGACTCCTGAAAAAGATAAAAAAGCAGATATTCAAAAAGTAAAATTAGCTGATGAAGATTTGGTAAATGTTACTAGTATCAAAACATCAATAGGAGGTAAGCAAGCTGTCGCAGAATATACAACAGCTTTTAAGAATGTCAGCAGGTTTTCATCCTTGACTAATAAGGATTATGACCACCCTGATACTCATATAGCCTACTTTACCTTATATGATGATGGCTGGAGATTGGAAGGAAATAAAAAACAAAATTAATTTTTACCAAATCTCTGAAGCGCTAAAATCTGGGGAACAACAGCTTTAATGTTTTATTTTCCTGCACTTAAAGAATTAAGTTTTTCACTTAGCTCTGTCAGTCCTGCTTTTGTCAGGCAATCATCTGCTAAAGTCCGCAATTCCTGTAAGGTTTCGGGAGGAAGACTAGCAAGTAAGTTTGTTGATTTATCATCATCCTTTGTATTTAATCCCCTCTTAATAACGCTGTTCAGGAATAATACATTTTTGCGTGAGATTTTCATATCAATCTTCACGGTTTCATTCATGCCAGGAATACTCAAAATAGTATCATAAACCTTGGCTACATCATTTGTTGTAAGCATATCTGCACGTTTTAAATTGTTCAAATTGGATAACAAAATTAGAAACCTATGATTACAATATCCTCATTAAAATATGATGAGGATAGGTTGAACCAAATCTGCATGTTTAACTTTGCACTTGTTAATCTGATTGTGAAATTGAAAATGTGTAAATATGGATTTCAGAGAAAAGCAAAGGCTTTCTATTCAGAAAGCTAAAGAAATGGATATGGTAGATTATCTGTCCAGTTTAGGATATAAGCCAGCAAAAATCAGGAACTCTGATTTTTGGTATTTATCACCTTTACGGAATGAAAAGACTCCTTCTTTTAAAGTAAATAGAAAACTAAACAGATGGTTTGATCACGGCTTAGGTAAAGGTGGTAATCTTATTGATTTTGCTATCCTCCATCAAAATTGTACAATAGGAGAATTTCTTCAAAAAATTAATGGCGATTTTTCTTTTCATCAGCCCGCTTTTCAACAACCAGAGCAATTTAAAACTGAAAAGAAATTAAGCATTCTGAATGACTATTCAATCAGTTCTTTTGCATTGTTACGATACCTGGAACAAAGACGAATTCCTATTGACATTGCTGATCAGTTTTGCAGGGAAGTCCGATATGAGTTGAATGACAAAATTTATTATGGAATAGGTTTTAAAAATGATTCCGGAGGCTATGAAATACGCAATCCTTATTTCAAAGCAAGCAGCTCTCCAAAGGATATTAGTACAATTAAAATTAAAGCGAAAGAAGCCCTCGTTTTTGAAGGTTTTTTTGACTTCCTTTCCTTCATGGTTATCCATAAAAACCAGGCAGTAAGTGAAAGCGATTTTGTAATTCTGAATTCCGTTTCCTTCTTCGAAAAAGCCCGTCCTTTTATGGAGCAACATGAAACCATTAGGTTGTACTTGGATCGTGATTCAACCGGTCAAGATTACAGTCGTTATGCTTTGTCTTTAAGCAAGAAGTACAAAGATGAAAGTAAGTTGTATCGGGATCATAAAGACTTTAATGGTTGGGTGATGAATATTGGAAAATCTCAGAAGAAAAATTTATTGCAGAAACTCCAATAAAGTTTTAAGACTATTGAGATGTACGTATGTCGGTGAAAAAGATTTTAAAGGCTTAAAAAATAGGTGCCATGGAAATTAAAATGTCTATAAGAACATTCAAAGGGCTGCAAGATTGCCTCTTTCGCGCAATCTGCAAGATGTCCGGTTGTTAAACAACCGAATCTTGCCGCCATTCACTCCGGAGTCGTGAGCGGGAGATACAATAAAGTAACTAAGAATTTTTAAATGTGAAAATGAAATAGTGATGGAAGTAAAAAAATCATGCAGATCCCGGATTATCGGGCTAAGACTTACCCTTACAGAATACCAGCACCTTGAAAAAAAATGGAAGAACAGCACTTGCCGGAAATTAAGTGATTATGTACGACGTTGCGTTTTCGAAAAACCAATAGTAACCTTTTATCGTAATCAATCCTTAGATGACCTAATGGCAGAGGTAATAAGGCTTAGAAACGAGCTTAACGGTATTGGAAATAATTTTAATCAGGCAGTAAAAAAACTTCACACACTATACCAGATTGCAGAATTTAGAAGCTGGTTAATAACCTATGAACTTGAAAAACAAATACTGCTAAAAAAGGTAGATGAAATAAAAAATGACATTCAAAAAATGGGGGAAAAATGGTTGCAGTAATTAAAACAGGACATTCTATTCACCGTATTTTAAACTACAATGAGAACAAGGTGAGGGAAGGCGTAGCAGAATGTATTTTAGCTACTAACTACCCTATGGATGTTGAAGAATTATCCATAAAAATTAAGCTAAACAGGATGCTTAAGCAGGCTGTATTAAATGAAAATGTAACCCGGAATAGCATTCATATTTCACTCAATTTTGATCCTTCGGAAAAAATTTCTAATGAACAATTGAAAGAAATCGCCGACATCTATATGCAAAAGATAGGCTTTGGTGAGCAGCCTTATTTAGTATACCAACACTTCGATGCAGGACATCCTCATATTCATGTTGTATCTGTAAAAGTTCGTGCTGATGGCAGCCGGATAAACATGCAAAACATAGGTCGAAACCAATCCGAAAAAGCACGTAAGGAAATTGAAATCGCATATGGCCTTGTGAAAGCTGAGAACATGAAAAAGAAGCAGTATGAACTTAAATCGACATTTACACAAAAGGTTCAGTATGGCAAGTCTGATTCCAGAAGAGCAATTGCCAATGTGCTGGATGCGGTATTGACAACTTATAATTACACATCGCTACCTGAATTGAACGCAGTTTTGAAGCAATACAATGTATTAGCAGATAGAGGTAGTGAAAGTTCAAGAGTATATCAGCATCAGGGATTACTTTATCACATCATTGACAATAATGGCAATAGTATTGGAGTTCCCATTAAAGCCAGTTCTTTTTATAATAAACCTACTTTAAAGTACCTTGAAGAAAGATTCCACCTGAATGAAGTTGCCAGGCAACCACATAAAGCAAGGGTTAAAAATGCAATTGACCTGGCATTGTTAAAACAGCCAAACCAGTCTTTACAAGCTTTAATAAAGTTCCTGGAAAAGGAAGGTATCAATGCCCTTTTAAGACAAAATGTAGATGGAATTATTTATGGTATTACTTACGTTGACCATTATACCAAATGTGTTTTTAACGGCAGTTCTTTGGGCAAAGCATACAGTGCTAAAGCCATTCAGGAACGATGTACTCAAAGCGTTTCCGCTGATCAAAATGCAACTTTAAAAGCAGGCGAAAAAGAACAACTATCGCAAGGACATCATAATGCAAAAGCGCCATCGCAGGTATTACTATTTAAAGAACATGAGACAACAGAAAAAACTACTCCTGTCCTAACAATCGTCAAAGCATTAGACACACTCATACAAACGGAATATGTGCAGAATTATTTGCCGTATCAATTAAAAAAGAAGAACAAAAAGAAAAAGCGGAAACGCATTTCTAATAATCCATAACCACTTTAATCTATCGCGATGCACACAGGAGAAAATGAACAGGGGTTGAGAAAAATTATGGATATGACCAGGCTCATCAGCATTACGAATTTAGCCTTACACTTTTATTATTATTGCTATTCAGCATTCAGGGAATGGCAACTAACAGTTGATTTAACTGACCGGCTGATGGGTAATATCAGGAACACTGGTTTATTCAGTAACTTCCACAAATCTAAACTAATTGCCCTGGGCTTTTTGTTTATTTCCGTAATGGGAGCTAAAGGGAGGAAAGACGAAAAATTAAATTATAAAACGGCATTTGCTTATATTGTTACAGGCTTACTGATTTACTTTTTCAGTTACCTTTCCTTGTTGGTTGAAATGAAAATAACTAACATCGCTTTGCTCTATATGGGATTAGCATCTACAGGCTTTTTGTTAGTGCTTACTGGCGGTACATTGCTTTCAAGAATCATAAAAAGTAAGTTCAGCAACAAGGACATTTTTAATAAGGAAAATGAAACCTTTCCCCAGGAAGAACGGCTATTGAAAAATCAGTATTCCATCAATCTGCCTGCCCGTTATCAATTAAAAAATAAGACCAGAAAAAGCTGGATAAATATCATCAATCCGTTTCGTGGATTGATGGTGCTTGGATCTCCTGGTTCTGGAAAATCTTACTTTGTTATTCGGCATGTAATTACCCAGCACATTAAGAAAGGTTTTAGCATGTTCGTTTATGATTTTAAATTTGATGACCTCTCTAAAATTGTTTACAATACCTGGTTAAAGTGCAGAAGCAAATACATTGTACCACCGCAGTTCTTTGTTATTAACTTTGATGACCTTTCCCGCAGTCACCGGTGCAATCCTCTAGATCATGAAACTATGTTAGATATTACTGATGCAGCCGAATCTGCACGCACTATTCTAATGGGATTGAACAGGGAATGGATTGAAAGACAGGGCGACTTTTTTGTAGAATCGCCTATCAATTTTTTAACTGCTATCATTTGGTATTTAAGGAAGTATAATGACGGTGAGTTTTGTACATTACCCCATGTGATTGAATTAATGCAAGTGGATTATGATAGCCTTTTTACAATACTTAGAACCGAAAAGGAAATTGATGTATTAATTAATCCTTTTGTCAACGCTTATCTCAATGATGTAATGGAACAATTGGAAGGACAAATAGCATCTGCTAAAGTGGCAATGGCCCGGCTTTCTTCTCCTCAATTATACTATGTCTTATCTGGCAATGATTTCATATTGGACATTAATAATCCTGATAAACCAAAGATTGTTTGCATGGGAAATAATCCACAGAAAATACAGATTTATGGAGCAGTTTTATCTCTTTATGTAACACGATTAATTAAGCTGGTGAACAAAAAAGGAAAACAGAAAAGTAGTCTTGTTTTTGATGAATTTCCAACCATCTATCTGAACAATATGGATAGCCTAATCGCTACTGCACGAAGCAATAAAGTAGCTACTTGTTTAGGTGTTCAGGATTAGCCAGCTTCGAAAGGATTATGGAAAAGAGCAAGCAGATGTAATCATGAATATTACCGGTAATATTATAAGTGGGCAGGTAACAGGAGATACAGCCAAACAACTTTCAGAGCGCTTCGGTAAAATAATGCAGGATAGAGAAAGTCATTCTATTAATAGCGCTGATACATCTATCAGCCGTTCCAAACATTTAGAATCAGCCATACCTCCATCTAAAATATCAGCCTTGAGTTCCGGGGAATTTGTAGGCATGGTAGCCGATGATCCTGATTGTAAAATTCCACTGAAAGCTTTTCATTGTGAAATACTAAACGATCACGAATCTCTGAAAAAAGAACAGGATAGCTATAAGGAGATTCCAATAATCCGGAAACTGGATAATGCAATGGTTCAAAGAAATTATTTGCAGATAAAACAGGATGTTCAGGATATTATTCAGGTAGAAATGGGAAGGGTGTTGGGTGATCCGGGATTGATGTCTGTTCCCAGTTTAGGTTGACATATTGTAAAAATCAAAAATAAACAATATGCAGACAATTGAGCAGAGAAAAACAATTCGGTATGGCATTAGCTTTAAGCAAATGGTGGTTAAAGAAGTGGAAGAAGGAAGTAGTATGGAATTTGTGCGCAAAAAATATGATATTGGTGGTGGCAGCACGATTCAAAAATGGATTATGGCTTTTGGCAAACATCATTTACTAAACAAAATAATCAGAATAGAAACAATGAACGAAAGAGATAGATTAAAGCAGTTAGAGGAAGATAATAAAAGGTTGAAAATGGCACTGGCAGATGCTTATATGGCAAAAGATTGCCTGGAAGGAGTGATTAAAATGGCTGATGAAGAATATAAGACAGACTTAAAAAAAAATTTTGGTTTCCGGTTACCAGGCAAAACGAACAGCGATACTCAATAAGTTCTTTATGCAATTTTTGGGGTGTCAGCAGACAGGCTTTTTATAAAGATCGAATATCAGTTGAAAAGAAAAAAAATAAGGACGAGTTTATATTATCGTGTGTAAAAGATATTCGTAAAACACATTCAAAATTAGGAACACTAAAATTAAGAAGTGAATTAAAAAATGAGCTAAAAACATGTGGTCGTGGATACGGAAAAAATAAGTTCTTTGATTTGTTACGTAATAATGATTTGTTATTAAAACGCAGGCGTCGCTATTGGGTTACAACCGATTCGAATCATCCGTTTTATAAGCATACCAATCAATTGGCTAAAGCAACAATTACAGCCCCAGATCACGCTTGGGTATCTGATATTACTTATTTGAGAACAAGAGAAAAATTTGTGTATTTATCATTGGTTACCGATGTTTATTCACGCAAAATAGTAGGTTGGAATGTAGATGTTTCTTTAGCAGTAGAAGGAGCAATGGCAGCGATGAAAATGGCAATTGCCAACAGCTCTGCAACTAAAGATCTTATTCATCATTCTGACAGAGGAATTCAATATTGTTGTTACGCATATAATGACTTAGCAAAGAAACATGGAATAAAAATGTCGATGGGAGAAGCAGGCAATTGTTATGATAATGCCATTGCAGAAAGAGTGAATGGGATTTTGAAAGAGGAGTATTTATTAGACAGCGAATTTGTGGATATTAAACAGGCAGTTAAGGCGGTCAAAGAAGCTATTTATCTTTATAATTATCAGCGGCCACACTGGTCATTAAATTTAAAGAAACCAGCAGAAGTTTACAATACTGGCAAACAGGAGTTGCAAACAATGAAAGGTAATTTAAAAGATGCGGAGGCGCTCTCTCCAAAGAGCAAGACTACGCATCTTTTAAATGGGCAAAATGAAGAAGCTCGCACCGAATTAAATTAAAGCGTAAAAATCAAAAAAACTGTCAACTTTTTTCGGGACAAGACATGATTCATTTGGTAATAAAAAAGGGATAGCTTTAGAAGAAACCGTTCAACATGTAAGGAGTTGATATGCAATAACCTCTTCTAAATTGTATTTTTGATAAAATTGTTCTAAAAATAAACAAGTTAAAGAATGGAAGAGCAACAGAATTTAGAATATAAACAATCCTGGAAAGATGAATTTTTAAAATGGATCTGTCGCTTTGCTCTGATCAGTTGCGTAAATTTTAAAACACATTTATTGCCCTTTTAAAAAAGAGTTCTTTTGAATCAATATGTATTCCTTCAGAAGAAATACTTTTCTTTGATGCCCAGTCTTTCTCAAATGAAAAATAATTTATTAGTTCGGAGGATTGCCCGAGTAGCTGCTGATAAGCCTGGTCAATAAACATCTTCCATCTTGGAAAGTACAACGTCTTTAATAGTCCACTCCAATCTTTATTAGCATATTCATGCAGGGTTGTTGCCGGATTATCAGACCCCCAGAATGAAATTTGTTCACGGGCATTTTTTTCAAATAGCCCCTTTTCATAGGGTGTTTCGCCAAGGACACCCGCTGCATCCAGCAAGCTATCAAGTCTGAAATTCTTATTAAGGCTTAAAAGTGAATCACCCACCAATATCAGGTTCAAAAATTAGTTTGCCTTTTTTTTAAATAATATTGAATCTTTTTATGCATAAGCCGATTCCATTTGACTGTACATTACATCACCTTTATTTGCCAGCACTTGTCTTGAGAAATCTATCGCATCAATAAGCCAGGTCTTACTTTCCGACATAGAAGCATAGGTTGAAAGAAATAATCTCACACCCGCTGCAAAGCAAGCTGTATCATAGTTGCGTTTACGTTTGCCAAATGCCGACTCATGTTGAATATTCCATGCTGGTCTTACGCAAAATATATTTTCGGGCAGGCCATCCAGTTCTGAAAAACTGCGGTAAACTGTTTGAAAAAATATCTGCCATGCCTTTTGCAGGGTATCATTATTACTTCCATAACGGTATTGTACTTATTCTGTTATCCAATCATTTACAGCTACTTTTTGTTTCCGCCAGTCCAGATCCAACATTAGGTCATATACTACCGGATTGTTATGAATGCCTTCCGGCATTACTCCTATTCCTTTACAAAGATTTTTATATTGACTTGTACTAATATTATTTACCTCATTCGCAAATAATTGCAGTTTGCCATATAGACCTGATTTTTCTCCATAATTGTTCGCTGTACACCAAAAAGGTGTGCTATCGAATCCCTTTCTTCTTTCCCAATCATTTGATTTTTCTCCGGCTAACTCCAATATCAATACTTTTGATTTATCCAGACCTGCCAATAATTCTTTCCTAGGGTTTTCCTCCCAACCTTGCAAAATCCAGGTGCTGCTTGGGAATGCCCGTTGCATTTCGGTTTGAATAAGGTTTCCTGCCTTGGTTAAATCAACACCTTTTATACTACCACCTTCATGAAAAGGTTCGCCGCCAAAGAAATGAATATCATTCCCATATAATTTTTTGACTTCTTCATAATAGACTTTAGCCATCCTGTGAAATAAAGAATCACCAGGCAGCAGGAAATCCGGACGGTCGAAACCTCCCGTCCACTTACCTTGTGTACGAATAGCTGCCTCCGGAAAATGTTTTCTTAAAGCACGCGGTACCATTCCATAAAATCCCTGCAACACCGGTTCTATTCCCAATTCCTGAATCCTAGTGAGTATCTTTTGTTCCAGATGCGTTCGGCGATCAATCATTCGTTGAGTCACAGGGCCACCCCACCCTTCCAGATTACCCATTAGCCACCAGGCATTAAAAGCAGGCCCCGGAATAAATGCTTTAATCTCTTTATCAGAGAACCCAAATTTCTGAAGTGTTTGTTGCCAAACTGCTTCCGTTCCTATTGTAGCCAGCATTATGTTCACACCATGCAATGCCATCCAGTCGAGTTCGTGTTCCCAGTCTTTCCAGGAATAAAAACTCATGGTATAATTGGGTGTGCAATAATTCAGTGCATAACGATATTTGAAAGCTGAGCTAATATGTATTTTCTTTTTTAAAACCGGTAAAGGATATACCGGCGAAAGGTTATCACCCATGTGAGGCATCGAGCGGTGGCAATAATACTGCAAATACCAGTTCAAGCCCATAGAAGCAGCATTGGCATCTGATGCGGCTATCACAATTTGACCTCCTTTTGAAGATAATTCAAACGCTTCCATGCCAGCGGAAGAAGATATTTTTTCGAAAAGTAGATGATGTGCCAGCCAAGGGACTCTGCGTTCTGCCAGTTGCTGAACCGGATCAAATGTCTCTGCAATAGATTTTAATGACAACAACATTAGGATTACAGAAAGAATTTTTCTCATTGTTATATTTTACAAACCTTTGAATTATATTTTTCCAGCTTTGTGACTTCTTTTTCCCTGACAAAGGCTTATTCAGATCTTGTCTTCTCTGGTCTTGATCCCTCGAGATAGTATTGCTTTTACGGCACTCTCTTGGGAAAAAGCTGAAAATCGGTATATGGCTTTTGAAGGATTTGCTGGATCTCTTGCTTATCGCGTTGTAATGGCGATTTGAAATCGTCTGCCAGCATCTTTTTTTCTCGAAGCGTTGCCTGTAGTAGAATTAGGTTGTCTTCCATTAGTTCAAAACGCGCTTTTTGCTGTGGTGTTTTCAACTCTTGCTTAGCTTCCAGAAACGCCTGCTCCATCTCAGGATAATGCGCTGCGAAGGCCTCCTTAAGCAGCTTATCGCTCAGGTGATAAAGATAACCGGACGGCTTGGTTTGGTAGTACTGGTTATACCAGTTATCAAGTTTATTATACAATTGGTTCATCGTACTACCTGCTTTAGCACCATAGGCGCGGGTCAGCCACTCCTGCTGTAGTTGCCTGGCATCGAGTTTTGGATTCCACATCATCTTGGCAATCATGTAATTTCCTAATGCTCCTTCCCCCCAGGTTGTGTTACCATACATCAACACACCTATGACCGGATATTTGGTGAGCAATGAGAAAGAGTAATTTAAGAGCCCGGCTGCCGGAGGCAAAATCACTCCGCTGGTATTATCCTGCCGGTTTGGAATGCCATAGTAGGTTATCTTCGGGGATTGCTTAGTCCAGAACGAAATTAATTCTTCCATCTCCTGACGGTTGTTGGCCTGATATAACCTGTATCCATAATCGCCATTATTGGCCAGGGATGGGTAGAAGTTAGGTGGCAAGGGTAAATATTTCTTGCTTTCCGGATTGGTAGGCGGAGCCTTATAGACATCGTAGATATAGCCAGCCAGGTGGCCGTGAGGATATTCTTTTGATACAGTCGCTGACACATCGTGGTAAAATTTAAGCATCAGCGTAGTGGTCATCTGATAACCCCAACGTTTATCGTCATAAAGGGCTTTGCTTTCCTCACTCTCGCTCCATCCATCCGGAAAGTCGGTGGGGGAAAGAGAAGCAGTATACTGGCTCGGATGAGCCTTCAGAGATGCAATTGCGTTTTTAGCAAAAAACTTTACTACTTCGGGATTGGTGGTTTCCAGCTTATAGTTGTGAAGATCAACGGT
The DNA here is from genome assembly GCA_963706825.1 of uncultured Chitinophagaceae bacterium. GTDB lineage: Bacteria > Bacteroidota > Bacteroidia > Chitinophagales > Chitinophagaceae > Ginsengibacter. The sequence continues at coordinate 41,391 of CAVPNT010000002.1, forward strand.
GCGCTTGCCATTTATCAGAGGAAACCAATTGGGATGTGTGGCAAACATGGAGTCGGGGACATTTTGCTTCCAGGTAGGACGCTGAATAACATTAAGAGAGCCACCAAGCTTCTGCCGTGCTTCCCATTCCTCCACGGCAGGGACTCTATTTTGCATGAACGGCATTTTGCGGGCAGTAAAGCGGGGAGATTCAGTCCGGTTAATCTCCTCCAGAGCAAATGTTCTTTTGGAGGGTACATCGCGGCCTAAGTCACCCGGAAGCAGCCAGCGCACATTTAAATAATCCTCCAAAAAAGTGTAGATACCGTTGGCGGTGCCATTACTGATGCCACCAGTTGGAGTAAGCTGTCCGTCCGGTGTATCAGAGCCGAAGATATAAAGATTCCCGCCTTTCGTCAGGATTTGGAAACTCTCCAAGGGTATCTGGATAATTTTCATGTTGATGGACTTCGCTTGTGGCGTTGCACCCAGACTGATAAAGGCTCCATTAACAGGAGTCGAAGCAGTTATCAACGGGAGTTGCACTCCGGTGGACTCCTTTACATCGCGTTGCAGTTCAAAAGCGGCGGTGAGAAGAGATTGTGACGCTTTCTCTGGCACAATTATACTATAAACGCTTTTGCCATGTCGGACAATAGTCATTGGTGAGGTCTGGCTCCTTGAAGACTGAAAAGAACCGCAAGCAAGAAGGCTTAAGCAAGCGTTTAAAAGGCATCTGTGTGTTTGTTTCATTCTAAATATTATTGTTAAAATATTTTTGCAGTCACATCGGTTTTAGAATAAATTTCATCAATTTTATATTATGAAATTTTACTTTTTAATAATACAAAATGGATTGTTCAGATAACCGTTCGCGCAATTTTTTTATTTTATTCGTATAATTAAGATTGATAATTGTCCTGATTTCGGCTTTTATTAAAAAATCAATTATTTTTCTTTAATAAAACGGCATCTGCAACAACAACTCCGTTGCTCTTTTCATTTGAAATTTCTACATAAGGCTTATCATTAGTACTGAAACTAAAATCACCCAAATAAACCCATTCACCCGAGGTTTGCCCTTTTACTTTGATTTCATGGGGCTTTATTTTTTCATAATGTTTTTCTGTGCCATCATAAATAATCACCTGAATTGTGTCTGCCATTTTCTCCATTTGTGGGAAATAACTATAGGCCGCATAGTTTCCAGCTTCACGAATGGATGGCATAAAACGAACGGATACCGCTTCATTGCCGGAATCACTTACCAGCATGGATGGGCCATAACTTCTTCTTGTTAGCTTTTTCCATTTTCCCGTTATCATTACATTTTTGTCTGCATCATCCACCACAATATCCGGCTGACTTCCATCGAGTAAAGGATCCTCTTTTAAAATCTTCTGGATAGAGTTTACATCAATTTTCTGCACTGGCAATTTTTTATCTATTGCTATAGAAGCAGCAACAGCCGAGGATTGACCCAAAACCATAAATACCGGTTCCATTCTGATAGAACCATAAGCAATATGGCTGGCAGATAAACATACAGGCACTAAAAGGTTTTTACATTCATTTTCTTTTGGAGTAATAGCTCTGTAAGAAATGGGATAAGGGCCGAAACCGCCAATTTCTACATTTCCTTCATTCTTTACCATCTTTACACCATCTTTTTCAATTACAATTCGTTCACAATTGTGTGAATCCATTGTATAAGCAGCCATAGCAATTCCGTCTTTTACCGTAACCTTTCCCTGACAATTGGCCTGCGTCATTACATAGGCCCCTTTCATACGCCTTGCTTCACGGATATACATTTGTGGCGACCAGTGGCCATTATCTGTGTATTCATCTTTTGGATATCCCCATTGCAAAATCTGATCTCTTAAATACTGTGGCATTCGATTGTCATGCCCGATAAAATACAAAAGCCCTTTAGTATAATTTTCATGCGCACGGGTAATCTTTTCCCTTGTTTCATAGCTGCCATCGGAATAGTTATAATTCATACCAATCACATCGGTTGAAAAAGGGCCGTTGTTGTTAATATCTGTTTTGCTATTTGGCATTAGATCAATCGCTAAAAAAGGCTCGAGGTCCTTTGCGTGAATCTTATATATATAACGCAGCAACAGCTCATATCTGGTGGAATCATAGTCTTGCGGACGACTAATGGCAATACTGTTAGAAGGTATATTCGTTAAGCAAAGACGGAAATTGTAAGCCTGCACTTTTTTATCACCCGTTCCTTGTTCAGCCAATGCTTCCTTGCTAATGCCCCACAGCAAGCCACTTGAAGAATCACCAGGAGTTTTATACGGATCAATGCCATCTGGAAACTGATGATGTTCTCTTAATTGTACGCCGTTGTATGTTTCGCCATATAGTTCATTCGCTTCTCTTCCTACGGCATAAGATACTCCTGATTTTGCCATCAAATCACCCTCGTAAGAGCAATCAATAAACATCTTTGCCCTGATAATCTGATTGCTTGCTTTATTATTATTTTCCGATGGTTCAACTATAATTTCTTTGATATACCCCTTATCTTTTTTTACGTTTTTTAACCGGTATTGATACAGAACCGGCACCCTTGCTGATTGTATGTAAGATTGAAATGTTTCTTCTGCAACTGAAGGCTCGAATATCCATTGTTCAAAATTTCCATAATGTTTACCAATCCTGCGAAAAAAATCCAGCGATAAGCCGCTGATTGCATATTTGTTCCCAATATCTGTATAGCCAAGGCCGCCTGACGTTAGCCCACCTAAACGCTTACCAGTTTCAATGAGCAAAACAGACTTACCCATCTTTTTAGCGCTGTAGGCAGCAATAACGCCTGCAGATGTCCCTCCATATACACAAATATCAACCTGTTTTACCCGTTGCGCTGAAATACTATTGAAGCAAAAAGAAAACAATATTAATAAGAGAAAAGGCGTTAATATGATTTTAAAATAAATTATTAATTGCTGTTTCATGATACTGTAATTAATTTTTATTTATCTAACTGAACTATCTCTTTTTTCCATCCTAAAGGTCTATTAACATCCAAATCCTTCACATTCCATCCTTTAAAGAAAACATCAGCGCTGGAGTTATTTACTTTTGCAATTGATTGAATCTGTAAGCCATCTACATCAACTGCAATCACTGGAGTCCGGGTATCTGTTTGTTCTGAATTCAATATCAAGCCTCTGATTTGAATATTTTTAGCATGCCGAATAAACAAGCCGGAAGAAGGAAGTTCTTTCCAGATCGTAGGCTGCGGATACCCTTTTATGTCTTCTTTTACTTTTCCGGCATCTTCAATAAAGCCACCGTTTTTTACCCCGCCTTTGTTGAAAAACTGCACGTTTGAAAGAGATAAATTTTCGACATAATGGCCGGGGATTCCTGTGATGGAAGAAGAATAATTACCGGTATTATATGCAACCACATTACTGATAACGATATTACGCATAATACCAACGGGCGGCTCCGGCGCGTCTTTGGTATGTTTTCTTCCACGATTTCCAAGCCTCACGAACATTGGACATTCGGTTCCATATATGGTAATATTACTGATACTCACGCCATCCATTGTTCCTCCATCTACAATTTCAAGTGACAAACCAGCAATGCCAATTGAATCTCCAAACAAGCGGTTTTGGGCTCTGCTTGGCTTAATTACACAATTTGAAATGGATATATTTTTAAAACCACCTGTTGATTCTGTCCCGGTCTTAATAGCATTACAAAAACTTGAAACGACGCAATTTGTAATTACAACATCTTCACAAGGCGCCAACCCGGTGCTTTTCAAACACACCGCATCATCATCGGTATCAAAAACAGAATTGGAAAGAATAAATCTTCTGCAACCATCAATATCAATTCCATCATTATTTCTGTTTGCGTGGTTGTACACATTTATTTTGTCAACGACTACATCTTCACAATTCAGATAATGCTGATTCCATATTCCTGAATTGATCATGGATATCCCTTCTACATGAATGTTTTTGCACGAAATAAAAAGAATATTTCTTGGTCTTCCATCCATATCGCCTGTTTTAGCTTCTGGCCCCGGCAGCTGCAATGCGCCATTCCCATCGATTGTACCCAAACCTCTTACAGCTATGTGGTTTGCATTTATAGCATAAATTAATGCACGCCATCCGCCGGGATCTTTCAAAGAATGAAAAGAAGGTTGCGGCTGCAATGGAAAATCATTTCTTTCAATACTGGCACTCAAGATCGAACCAGATTCGAGATAAAGTTCAACATTGTCTTTGAGTATAATGGTTCCGGTTCTAAAAATTCCCGCGGGTACCACTACCCGGCCCCCGCCATTCTCATAACAAGCTTCTACAGCCTTGTTGATGGGAATGGTGTTTAATCCAGATTTTCCAGGTTTCGCCCCGAAATCTGTTATCAAAAAATCTGTTGCGAAACTTGCTTTAGCACTCAAAAGAATGATGAAACACCAAATAATTTTTATAGTTGTTTTAGCCATCTGTTATAATTTTATCCACATTAATCTTCGAAATATTCATTGATAAATACTCTTTTTGTGTTTTACTTTTCCAACCATGTTTTTAAAATACTGTCTAAATTCTCTGATGAAAGTGCCGGAGTAATTTGCAATTTGCTATCTGCATTTTTAAAATGATAGGCACCTTTAATGACAGACAAATCCTGGTTTATATTGTTTGTGTTCTTGTTATTTCCAGTTCCATCAGTTATGTCAACCATTAGCAGTTTGTTCGGTGCAAGGCTTCCTGCCAGGTCTGGTAAATCGTAAACACCAATAGAAGCAGGAACCGTACTTTGAATAAAATGCGGATCATAAAGACGGTTCATTACAATGGAACGATAAGAGTTGTATGGCTCAATGAGAGCGACTTTGCTGATGTCTTTATCAAAGGCAACGGCATGCAATAAAACCGGTGCCATTTGTTTTTTAGCAAAACCATAAATTTCTTTCTGATGATATTCATTTTTCAAAAGATTAGAAAGCATTACCACATCAGAAGTTTGGATACCAACAATACTTCTTCCAATGAGCATCGAAGCAAACCAAAGATTATAGGAAACGCTGTCAATATAAGAATCTCCCTGAAATGAACCTGGACCTAGTTCTCCTGTTCCGACAATATCAGGGGCCAAAACAGTAAGTCCATTTTTTACAAACCATTCTATCTGACCACCCGGATCGGAATCAATTACTTTTCCCTTAGGATTCAAATAAATCACCGCTTTACCGTTAGGAGCATCCGGTTTGAAAAGTAAATAAGGAATTAAATATTTTCCCTCTCCTTTCGCCAAATACTTTTCTATTACATAACCCTCGCGTTGAATTCTTCCCGCAAAGAGTGGTTCTTCAATTTCTTTTGGTGCTTTGTAACCGGAAAGTTTTTTTGCAGAAGAAATAATTTCAGTGAAATAACCAGGGAGATTTTTTCTCTTTTTTTCTAAAGCCAGCATTTTCTTTTCTGCATCTTTTTTATTCAGGCTAAATGCAGATTCCCCATCGAGTGAAGTTGCTACCTGGCCGGTTTTTGTTACTTGTAAATGTTCATCGGGAATCATTTTCATTTCTTCATCAGAAGAATCACCCGGGTTATCCAATGTTTTTTGAAAAAAGGCGTACATAGATTCCCTGTTTTTCTTTGTAGAAGCATGGGGCGCATCATCCATCACCATTTGAAGATTCCCTGGCTTCCCATACGCCTCGTAAATGGGCATGACTTCCTTTCGTGTTTCTATTGCTCCCTGGATAGGAAACATATCACGGGAAGTGGTGATCATCAACGCAGGCTTCGGCGCACGTACCGTTAATAAATCTCCCATATCAAGTCCCCGTGCAATCCCATAAAAGAAATTTTGTTCTCCATCCTGAGGTCCCATTGCTTCAAACAAACGGGTCATATTGGTATAATAGTTCCCTGCACCTACTGCTTTAATCCTATTGTCGAAGGCTGCAATGAAAGCACTTTGAGTGCCGCCACCAGAACGCCCGGTTATTCCAATTCTGTTGGGATCCACTTCTTTTCTGCTGATTACATAATCCACCGCACGAATGCCATCCCAAATAAAATAATTAGCCAGCGTATTTCCAGTCAAAAAAAGCTGGGCGGCCGGATAGGAATGCTCATAGGAGGGCCATTGAAACATTGATTTTCCTGTTTGAGTATTCAAATATTGCAATCTTTCTCCCTGACCCATGGGGTCAAATGCAAAAACGATAAACCCTTTTTTTACCAGGTTTAAGAATGTTTGCTGATAAATTTTTGACCGATAGCCATTATCAGAATGGCCGCTACAATAAATAACCACAGGCGCCTTTTCCCCTTTCTTTAACTGATCAGGAATCAACATGGCTGCGGTTACATAATACCCAGTTTGTGATTCATAAACTATATCTTCCAAACGATATCCAAGCTCATTATAAGATTTTAAAATTCTCGCGTTTAAGGGAGTCTTCGAAGGAAAAGCGCCTACAGATTCTTGCAGCGTTTTACGAATCCATTGCTGCCTTTGTTTCCAACCATCAAGGGTGTGAATCGCAGCAACTTTTTCCGACCGTTTGTTCAGCTCTTCATATGCCTGTTGGGCAATATAATGATATAAAGAATTGCTTGCATCAGTAAACATTGGCCAATGTGTCGTTCCACGAATGCCATCAAATTCTTTTTGTGCATTCGTGCTTATGTTGAAAAATAAAAGGAATAGCGACGCCAGGGGAAAAACTTTTAATACATGTTTCATCTTATTTGTTTTAGAATAAAAATTTGCTTTTAGATTAGTATTCTTGAAAGACCTGTAATTTGTTTTTAATGGTAAACAACCAAAAATTAAATCTCTTGCATTGTTTTCCGCTCCAACATCTTTGACCCATTGATATTTCTTCATATAGATAATTAAAAGCAGTAGCATTTATAAAAATAATGCTTAAGCAGCTATTCTCAATTTTTATCAACGTGTATAATAGCTGCTTTACTGCTTTTTTAATATCCGGGATTTTGAGTTAATTGTGAATCTTTATCAAGTTCAGATTGAGGTATTGGAACAAGATAATTTTTAGTATCAAAATGTCTTGGTTCAATCGTAAAAACAGAATAAGTTTTGTGACCATTCGCATCTTTGTGGATTGAAATTCCTTTAGCCGGCATATTCAATACTACTGGTGCAATTTTCCAACGGCGAACATCAAAATAACGATGTGCTTCAAAAGCAAACTCAATAAAGTCTTCATTCTGTAATCGTTTTAAAAGTGCATCACCACTTTCGGTAACCGGTGGCATATTAACACCCGGCCTTGCTCTGACCATATTTATATATTGCCTGCAAATAGCTTCGTTTCCAAGATGATATTCTGCTTCAGCATAATTTAGCAACATTTCAGCATATCTGATAAAAGGCCAGGTTGGATCACTTGCATTTGTATAGCTCGGATTGGTAATCGATTCATCAATATATTTACGAGCGTAATATCCACTTTCACTGGCATTCCATGGCGACAATGCGCCTTCTTTTGAATCTTTACCTCCGGGAAGGAAAGTTTCGATCTCCCTACCTTTAAATGGAGCACCATCATATAAAATAGTTGCATAAAACCGTGGATCACGATTTACGTATGGATTTTGAGGATCATACGTAGGATCATCGGCAGGAAGTTTACCGTTTAATGTCTCATATTGATCGACTAAATTTTGCAATGGCTCCACTTGTGCATATCCATTATAACCATTTGGATAAAACCTTAATTCAATACCGATTCCAGCAGGATCAAGAATATGATTGAAAGGCCTTACCCAAATCATTTCAGAATTGTAATTATTACTGGCCTCAAACATGCCCTTGTAATCTGGAAATAGATTGTATTTATTTAAGTCAATGACAGCTTTAGCTGCGTCTGCTGCTTTTTGCCATTTTCCTTTATCATCAGAAGCATTATTCAAGGGGCTGGCAGCATACAATAATGCTCTTGATTTAAGAGCCATTGCTGCTCCTTTTGTAATTCGGCCCTGATCGGCTGATCCATAATCGAGAGGCAGCAAGTTAATAGCCTCATCCAATTCTTTAACAACAAAATTCATACACTCATCATAACTATTCCTTGGCAGATTGAAGCTATCGTTTAAATTAAAAGGTTTTGTAATCAAAGGTACTCCTCCAAAAAAACTAATTAACCTGAAATATGAAAATGCTCTTAAAGTTTTAATTTCACCAATCATTGGGTTTTTTAAAGTTGAATCAAAATCTGTTTTATTTACCTTATCCAAAAAAACATTGCATTGGGTAATACATTTGTAGTATCCTGGATCAGATGAATTTCCTATCCAATAGTCAAGTGGTCCTAAAGAAGAAGGTGAAACATTTCCGGCGTTTACAACACTGTATGCTGCGTTTCCCCGCGCCTTGCTCTCGTCGGAAACACTAAATAACCTCCTGCTATTAAATTGAAACCCGTGTGGTAAAATTCTGTAAGTGTTACTAACATAAGCTGCCATTAAAGATGGATCTTTCCAAACTACTGCATCAGATAACTGCGCCAATGGTTTTGTATTTAGAACATCTTTTTTACAGGATGAAATGAATATCGCGGTAACGAGTATGAAAAAAGCGATTGATATTTTCGGTTTAATATTTAAAATGGTATGATTGTTTGTCATTTGTTGCTATTTAAAAAGTTACGTTTATTCCTAAATTATAAATTCGTGTTTGTGGATAAAAGAATCCATCAGGATCATTTGTTTCAGGATCAAACAATTTCATTTTCGAAAAGGTTAACAGATTGCTTCCATTCACGTAAATTTTAGCGCCTTGAATGCTGATTCTCGATAAAAAGGCGTGGGGCAAATCATATCCAATTTCTAAAGTTTTTAATCGCAGGAAAGATGTATTATATAACCAGAAGGTAGAAGATAATGAGTTAACCCCCGACTGTTGGGGTAAAGTCGGATACTTTGAATCCATACTTCCTTGTGTATAACGATTGTCCAATAAATCCTGCAGGACATTGTAACCTAATAATGCCTGAAAGCGGAATGGTTGCCAAACCTTTGCTGCACCTGCAAAATTTGCAAAAAGCGAAAAAGCATCATAATTCATAGATACATTAAAACCATAGGTGACTTGGGGTGTGTTTGTCTTATCTAACCTCACCATATCTGCCGCACTGATAACACCGTCTCCATTGACATCTTTGTATTTTAAATCACCTACTTTAGTACCTGGATAAATTGGAATTTTGTCGAGTTCTGCCTGGGTTCTGATAATACCAGTACTAATGTAATACTTATCTGCTCCGATGGCATGCCCTTCGGCTTTCTGCCACTGAGGTACATTAGAGGCCTCACTAATATTAATTATTTTGTTAGCAGCAACAGCAATATTTCCGTCTATCCTGTAAGAAAATTTTTTAAACGCTTTTTGGTGTGATACATCAATTTCAAACCCCTTATTTTCTACAATCCCTATATTTTCGTTCGGTAACGAAAGGCCTGTAAAACTGGGAATAGCAAGACTTCTGGTTGCTAAAATATTTGATCTTCTTTGTTTAAATACGTCAAAACTAAAGCCGAGTAACCCGTTCCAAAATGTTCCATCTAAACCGAGATTCGTTACTGTAGCTACTTCCCATGTAACATTTGGATTTGGCGTCACTCCAGCGGTTAAGCCGAGTGATGGTGTTGGAGTTTGGCCAAAGTCAGATCCTTTGCTAGTCAGATTATATAATTGAAGAAATTGAAAAGCAGCAATTTGATCATTACCCATTTGACCAACAGAAGCTCTCAATTTTAGGTTATCCATGAAGGCAAAGTGATCTCTTATATATTTTTCTTCAGATATTTTCCATGCAGCGGAAAGGGCGGGGAAGAAACCGTAGCGTTTCCCAATAGGGAAATTTGAAGATCCATCATACCTATAATTAAAATCCACTAAATACTTTCCTTTAAAATCATAGTGTATCCTTCCAAAAAAATTTTTCCTTCCTTCTTCACTGGCAGTTCCATCGGTTTGTTGATTGCTTAAACTACCGGCAAATAATTCATCTATTTGTGAAGAAATAAAATCCCTTCTAAATGCACTAAAATCAAGGCTGTTACCTTGTGATTGCTCAACAGCAATAAAAGTATTGACATAATGATTGCCAAATCGCTTATCATACTTAACACGCAAGTTTATCAAGGTGTTTTTATCATTTTCCAGTCCTTGCGTTAACTGAGGATTTACAATTCCGCCTCCTGTAAGAGGAATATAAGTATTTGTTGATTTATCGTAACTATAATCAGTCCAGGGAGTTTGCCAGTTTTTATCCAAAACGATTACATTGCGATAATTGAAATAGCCGTCAACGCCCAGACCTTTTATCCACGGGACGGTGATATCGAAAGAAGCCTTCGCAGAGAAATGCTGTACAGTGTGGTTGTTATTGCCTGTTGCATTCGAAACCATTAAAATCGGATTTTCAGCTCTTTCTACCCCTGAAGATGGTAGTCCATTAGCGTAATAAACAGGCATAAACGGAAGGTTATTATTCAAGGCTTGAAACGTTTCTTTTGTGCTAAAAGCCGGATAATTTCCATTTTCTATTCCTCCATTTACATCAAGACTTACCTTTATATTTTTATTTACCTGCGCATCAAGATTAGACCGTAAGGAGTACGTTTTAAAATTATGAGATCCGTTTTTGAAAATACTATTTTGGTTTGAATAGGAACCGGAAATCAAATACTTAACGTCATCACTTCCACCTCTCATGCTAACATTGTGCTGACTTTGTAAACTGGTTTTCTTTAATACGCCATTAAACCAATTTACATCAGGATAATTAACGGGATCGCTGCCATCCTCAAATTTCTTTATTTCCGCATCAGTATATTGTGCCGGTTGTCCTTGTTTTATCAGGATTTCGTTGAAGTACCGTGCAAGAGATGCGGAATTTCCCATTTTAGGAATCTTGGTTGGCTGGTCTATTCCCTGATTAAAAGTGTAACTAATGATAGGTTTACCGGTCGTTCCTCTTTTAGTAGTTATCAGGATAACTCCATTTGCAGCACGTGCTCCATAGATTGCTGCTGATGCATCTTTTAATACAGAAACTGATTCGATATCGTTTGGATTAATATATTGCCATCCCTCAGCGTCTTGAATCCCATCAACAACGATTAATGGATTATTATTCCCGGTTGTGTTTTTCCCTCTGATTAAAATCATTGCATTATCTCTTCCTGGTTCTCCGGTCACATTTTGAGTAATAACGCCTGGTAGTAAACCAGTAAAAGAATTTGTCAGACTTAAAGTTGGAGCTCTCATTAGTTCTTTGCCAGATACACTGGCTACGGCACCGGTTAAATTTGTTCTTTTTTCTTTTCCGTATCCCACTACTACCACTTCATTTAATCCTGTATTAGTTTCATTAAGTACAATGTCAACTTCAGATCTTCCTGCTATTGGAACTTTCTTGGTTATAAAGCCAACATAACTAAACAGGAGTACCGCATTATCTGGTACATCATTTAATGAATATTTTCCTGATTTATCAGTCATTGTACCATTATTTGATCCTTCTACAATAACACTTACTCCCTGCAGCGGGCTGCCTGTGCTATTTCTCACAATGCCATTTACAAGGTGAGCTTTAATTTTATTTTCAGTAGTAAATTTGACTTCCTGGAAAGAAGAAGCCGGTTTCTGTGGTTCATTTGTATTTTTTTGATTTGTAATATCAGAAATATTTTGCTCTAACCTATTTTTTGGAACGATGGTGTAATAGTTCTGTTTTATATAAAGAAAGACCAGATTATTAGGATATAAAATAGACTTTAATACATCTTCTACTTTTTTATCCTTCATTTCGTCGATAGAATAAGTTGTTGTTTTTCCTTCAATAATTGTTCTTTCGTAAACAAATTTTGTATCAAACACTTTGCTTACATCTTTTAAAGCTTTCGCTAATGGAATTTTTGAAATTTTGCTTGAAAGCTGTTGGCCAGAAGCTTGTGAGGCCAACGCAAGAATCATCAAAAAGGCTAAAATTTGAAAACGGAGTTGAATTTTAATCATATAGGTAAAGTTTTATTATATAAAATTTAATAACACTAGCTTCAACGAAAATTAATGATCTTCAGTAACTTCTCAAACCGTCTATAACTAGCGATCCTTAATCATTTTAGTGAATATCAGAGTGCTGTCTTTTTTTTCAATTCTAATATCTAATGAAGTAGATAATACAAATAACACATCCGGGAGATTATCTAACATTAAAGTCCCTTCCATTTTTTTATTCCCGATTGCTGTATCCTTAAGAATTACTTTGTATCCGTAGTTATCTTCTATATATTGAATGATCGTATTTATAGAGGCATTGTCCAAAATGAGCTTTTTATCTACCCATGCGGTTTGAACTACCGGGTCTGTAACTGATCTTCGCAATTGATTAGTCAAAGTTTCATAAGCTATCATTTCTCCGGGAACCATCGTTATATCAGTTTGTTTTTTATTCTTAAATGCCACGTTTATTTTACCAGTTTTTAATACTACAATAGTTTGGTTATGGCGGTTTTTCACATCAAAAGTGGTCCCTAATACTTCTACATTCAAATCATTGGTAGAGACAATAAACCTTTCTGATTCCTTTATTTCATGCTTATTTTTATTTAAATGTTTCACTTTAAAAAAGGCTTCTCCCTGTAACTGCACTTTCCTTATCTCACTGCTGCTCCAATGCTTTAAATAACTAATGGAAGAATGAGCGTTTAATATGATTTCAGAGCCGTCCGGAAGTACAACGTTCTTTATTTCTCCATAGTTGGTAGCGACAATTATCTTTTCACTTTTCCAATTAGAATAAAGAATCGCGCCTATGATTGCTACTCCAATAAAAACTGCCGCAATTCTTGCTAAATTTCTGATCCTGCTTATCGGTATAACTTTGGGCTTTATTTCTTTCTTTACCGTCAATGAGTCAAGCTTTAAAAGATTCCTTTTCAAAGCATTCTGAATTTGTTCGGTGTCAGGAATATCCTCTTTGAATTTGATATTTAAAAGAACTCCTCTTGCCTGCCTGACCGTTTCCCTTTTATCGGGATTTGCGTCTAACCAATTATTCCAGAAATCATTTATTTTATCATCAGGTTGAAATATCCAGTTTTGGAAATACTCATCACAGATGAAATCAAATACCGTCGCTTTTTTATATTTCATGAAACTTGATTATTAATATGAGCTAAAAAAATTCTTTTTACCCCATTTGTTATAAATTATTTAAAAAAAAATTAATCGCATTCATTTTTAAGTTGAGTTTATTCTTCGGAGATGGTCGATTTTGCGGAAACTGAATAAAATAAGTCAGTATAATTGAGTTAGGAGTATAAGTAGCAATGTCAGTGGGACTAATAATATTTCTTTAAGTTGATTTAATGCACGAGCCATTATTTTATAAGTAGCTTTTACTGAAATCTTCATTATGCTCGCAATTTCTACATAGGTTAAACCTTCATAAAAGCGAAGAAAGATTGCTTCTCTTTGTCGGGAGGTGAGTTGTTGAACAGCATTTAGAAGCCGGGCTTTCATCTCTAGATCAGTTTCCTTTTGAATGATGATGCTATCTATCGAAAACTCAATTTCTATTTCCTCTTCTGCTTCCGAAAATTGAATTTTCTTCAATGCTTTTATTTTTTTGAAAATATTATTTCTAAAAGAAGAAAAAATATAAGCAGGAGGTGAAAGAATTGAATGAAGGTTCTCCCTGTTGGTCCAAATCATTATAAAAACCTCATCAATAGAATCTTCAATCATAGCAGTATCGTTCGTTAACTTTTTACCATAATTGATTAATTTTTTGTAGTAAAAAATATACGCTTCGGAATAAGCTTCCTTATTCCCTGTTTCAATATTCGCCCAAATGTTGTCCAAAATTTAAACCCTGATGATATGGAGAGGTACTGTTGCTAAAATCATTTGTGGTTGTCTTCAAAGAATTATGTGAAATTAAGTAAAACTATCAATTTCTGAATTACTTAAAGTCGAAAAAGTACTTATTTACAGTAACGGTTACATAATCAAAATCTCTTTAATCAAATCATCAACATTCATATTGGCAATTCTTTTTTCTCGGCTGCAATTTGCGAGGGATGAGAAACAATGTCTTTGCCTTCTAAAAATTTGCTATAAAAGGCATATTTCGCAAGGAAATTGATCTCCAATAATTAAAACATTCGGTAATCTGAAAAGGATGTAAAATTAAATTTTGTTCGAAAGCAGCGCACCTGCTGAAACCGCAGATTTAATAAAATCACGACGATTAAAATGGTTAATAACCGGTTTCATAGGCATTAAGTTGAAGCCACTCTCCTCTGCAAACTGCTCACTTAGTGCCTCTATCTGCCAATCTTCTAAATCTTAATATTAGACAGATATACATTTTCATTAAAAAAACTAACCTTTTCTAGCTTATTCTCTATTCATTCTATTCTTCTTTAGTTGTAGATTGTTTAAAAAGCTGCGAAAGTAATTTCATGATAGTTTGACAGATCCTTCTCTTGGTACTTACAAGGCATTTATTTTAGTTAGTTAATGTATTATTTAAAACAATTTAATAGCATTTAATAGTACAACCAAATAATTATTCAATTCAAATAATTAACCCTATGCTTTAATCCTTTATAATCCTCTACAGTCATCAATCCTTCAATACAGAAAGACTAGGGAGAACCATCATTATTCTACATTCTACATTCAATTTTTAGGTGAGTATCAAGTGAAGAACTTGCAATCGTAACTTTAAACTTTCATCGTTCTACTACAGTTCATTTCGGTGCTCAAAAAAATATCTATTCATATGTATTAGGCTCAAATAAACTATTTGTTGCAGAAGATACGTGAACTTTATTCGCTCCGTACTTATTATCTATCATTCGATTATTGGTAATTTTACAATCACTTACATGCTGTATATACCCGCTATATGCGTTATTACGAATAAAGTTATTCTGTACAGTTATGTTTTTTATTACTGCTGAAGTTGTAGTCTTTGCATTCATCTCCACTCCGTTACCTGTATTGTTTGCTATAAGACAATGCTGAATGGTAACATTCTGAGTAGTACCGGCATCCGGTTCAATGTCTATTCCATCCTGGGGAGGAGTACCTTGCGTATTTATAAACGCACAAGAATCAACCAGCACCCCATCTCCGTTTAAAATACTTAACCCCTGCCGTCGGTTGTTTTCAGAAGTAATTTTTAAAAGTGATATATTTTTACAATCAACTCCCGAAGAGCCATAAATGACTACACCATCTCCCCAACAATCCCTGATATAGGTACCTGTGATTTTTACGTTCGAGCTTCCATAAATAGCAATGCCATAGCCCTGTTCACATTTATGCGCACATTCCGGGCCTAAATGCCTATATCTTTCTCCTATTATTTTACCGCCAATAACAGATACATCATCCGCATTTTTTATGGCAATTAAATTATATCTTCCGGAATAAGTCGCTATTGCTATTAGTCTGCTGCTAGTATCAAACAGATTTAAGGTAACATGGCTTTTCATGTTTATTGAACTGTCTACATCAATATAATAATTACCCGGTTTTACTTTAACGGTTCCTCCTCCGAGCTTTGCCATAGAATCAATAGCCAGTTGAAAGGCCCTTGTGTCATTTAAAGTATCATTTCCATTAGCTCCAATGTCGTTTACCCATATTTCGGAAGGGGGCAAAGTTATCTTTTCAGCAGCGCCTTTTGTACAACTAATGACGGTAAAAGTTATGGCTGTTAAAAGAAAAATTAGATTTATTTGAGCGTTGCTTTTGATGCTTTTAGATACGGGTTCGTTCATAATTTCATTTTTGATAATCGATAAATCTTTAAAGAATTAATAAACCTTTTGCTGAGCAATTGCTGCTACATTTGATAATGAAACAAATTTCAAAGAAAGACATAAAAGTGCTGTCAGTTTATTTCCATAAAGGGTTTTGCTGTATAGCGTTATTTAATGATAATTCTTTAAGCGGAATGGGAAATAATTTATATTTCTCTGATACATTTGTATAACCCTGTATTACATATTTAAGTGAAGCTGGCATAACAGCAGTCAAATATGTTTCCATCTCTTTCATTCTTGGAATGAATATACCCCAACGTATCAGATCAAATTTTCTGAGCCCTTCATAGCAAAGTTCCCTTGCACGTTCACTCCTTATCGTATCCCTGAAGGCAGAAGGAGAAAGATTTGAAATATCAACATTAGAAGTTGCAATACTGGCCGTACCTTTAGCATTTAAGCCTGCATAAGCAAAGGCCGCACCTGTTATATTAGCATCTGATGTGCCAGTGTTCTGTGTAGGCGAAATACTTGTAGAGGTTCCTGATGCTGTAACTGTATAGAGATTATTCCCATTAAATACCTGTGTACCCACGATATAGGAAGTATTTGGTTGCCAACCAGTGCCAATGGTAATTGTAGGAATACTTGTGTAGCCGGAACCCGGGTTCGTTACTCCAACAGCCGTTACTTTACCAGTAGCTGGAGATACTGAAGCCTGGGCAGTGGCGCCAGTTCCACCTCCACCTGAAATAGTAACAGGAATAATATTAACAGTTTTATCGTATCCTGTATTACCGGTTGTTGAAAGGATAATATTGTTCACTACGGAAACAGAATCAACAGGTGTAGTTGTAGGTAAACCATAGGCTCGTCTGCGTATCGAATTAATAGCATCATAAGCCTGCGGTGTAGGCCCGTTAATCTCGTTATCGGCTTCCGCAAACATTAATAATACATCCGAGTAGCGTATAATAGGATAGTTTGTAGGGCTATACACGGTACTTAAAGGTTGAACGTCTTCGTATTCCCTCGGCCATTTACCACACACCCTTGAATAAATATCATTTGGTGGTATAATAACTTTTATAGTCCCGTTACTTTTATAAATACTATAGGTTGCAATTGCCCAATCACGTCTTAAATCTCCCGTACTATATAAATTGTACAGAAAAGGCGTTGCTCCTAAAAATCCTTCAGCATACATATCCTTATTCACATTTCTAACCGCCATTACCTTAGCCCATCTTCCTCCCATTGATTTTCCACCCATATTATTTCCATAAAAATCAATTTCCCACAATACTTCTTTATTGGCATCAAATAAGTCTGCACATTCATTAATAAAAATTTGTTTATAATCAGGATTTAAAGCATGTACATGAGATTGAATTACACTATCCGCCCAGCCCCTGGCATCTTTATATTTAGCAATATCCATTAACGGTTCCCCAGCCATTTTCAGGCAAACCCTTGCTAGCATGCCTTCAATTGCTGTTTTTGAAACATGTATAGGAGTTCCATTTGTATTATAATCATTCACTAAATCTTTTGCGGCCGTCATGTCTTTCAGGATTTGTGCATAAATATCTTTTGAAGGAGTAGCGGGATTGTTGACTTTTCTGCTATCAACAGTTGGGTCTAACAACATTGGAACATCACCCCACATGGTTACAAGTTGGAAATACATAAAGGCTCTCAAGAACAAGGCCTCGCCTTTGATTACATTGCGTTTCTGTTCATCCATCACCGGCTTATTAATGTTTGCAAGTAGATTATTTACTAGATTAATACCATCGTATAAATCATTCCAGGTACTATTAATTCCTGCATCTGATACTTCAATGTTATAAATACCCGCAAATGGAGCAGAACTGGTATTTTTATAGAAACCTTCATCATTTCCGATTACGTCATTAAAAGATAAGGACAAACCATAGGTACCAGTTGTAGTAAGAGAGCTATAAACACCAGCAAGTGCTTCATTCAATTGTTGCTCATTATTGTAATATTGATCAGGCACTACAAAGTCAGTGGGCTTTGTATCTAAAAACTTTTTACAGGAGGTTGCACAGATAGTGAGCAGCGCAATTATTGAAATTATTATTCTTTTCATATTTTGTTTTTTTAGAATGAAGCGTTTAAACCAAAAGTTACCGTTTTTGCATAAGGATAAACTGAGTAATCAAAAGCCGGCTGCAATGCAGAACTTCCAAACTTTGAAACTTCAGGATCAAAACCTGTGTATTTCGTCCAGGTAAATAAATTCTGCACGGCGGCATAAACACGCAGGTTAGTTATCTTTATTCTTTTAAGCAAGCTTGAAGAAAAATTATAACCTAACTGAACAGTTTTAAGTTTCAGATAAGAGCCATCTTCTATAACACGGGTAGAATAACTCATAGTAACAGGCCCTGCTCCTCCGCTTGCATAGTATTTATTACTTGGGTTATCAGGTGTCCAGCGGCCTGCATAAGTTGCATACATATTTTGGCCATTATTATACCCGCCGCCTTCAAAAATAAGCCGGTTAGCATTTATAACATCTCCACCAACTGAGAAATTAAAAAACACATTCAAATCAAAATTTTTGTAGGTAAAGTTGTTAGAAAATCCACCGGTGAATTTCGGATTAGGATTTCCAATTATCGTTTGGTCGTTAGTATTTATTACACTATCTCCATTTACGTCCTTATATTTTATATAACCAGGTTGTATTGTACCGCTATAAGCGGGAACTCCTTTTTTTAGAGTATAAACACCTGTGGAACTTTTATCAAAATCATTAAGTTGATAATTGCCTTCCCAAGTATATCCATAAAACATCGCAAGCGGCTGGCCTACCTGGGCGATATATAAAGGTACACTTGAGGTTAAAGTACTCCAGGAGGCAGTAGTTAACCGTTGCGTTTCACCTTCCGAAAGTGCAAGTAGTTTATTTCTATTGAATGAAATATTGAAATTCGAATTCCAGTTAAAGTTTTTATTAGTAATATTTATCGTGTTTAAGGTAAATTCAAGCCCTTCATTCTGCACTTTACCAATATTTTTTAAGGCAGTAGTAAAGCCAATTGATCCAGGTACTGCTGCATTTAAAAGAAGGTTTGAAGTTACTTTTTTATACACGTCAGCGTTAATAGATATTCTTTCATTAAATAGGCCTAAATCTAAACCAATATCACTTTGTGTAGTAGTTTCCCATTTCAGATTTTCATTTCCTAAGGTCGTGAAGGTAGTGGCATTTTCGGGAACATTGTCATAAGCATAACCGCCACTTGCAGGAATACTAATCCTGGAAAGATAGGCAAAATCTGAAACACGATTATTGCCGGTAGCTCCATAACTTACCCTTACTTTAGCATTGGAAATAAAATTTAAAGGTTTCATAAAATTCTCCTGGCTTATTCTCCAGGCTACTGCACCGGAGGGAAAATAGCTCCACCTATTTTGTGGGGCAAATTTTGAGGAACCATCAGCTCTTATTGACCCTGTAATCAGGTATTTTAAAAGATAAGAATAATTGACTCTGCCCAAAAAAGAAGCGAGCGTATAAAGAGAGGAGGTTGAATGAATTGAAATAGGTACTCCTTCATCAATTCCTGAAGTACCAAGTTGTTCATTAGGAATATGGTTTGCAGAAGCTCCATAGCTTGACACATTTGTTCCCTGCATAGTAAAACCGGCTAATACATTAAGCTGATTAGCAGCGTTTAGTTGTTTATCGAAAGTAAGCGTGTTTTCATTTAGCCAACTTGTTAATTCATTATAAATAACAGATCCACTAACGCCATTGTCCTTTCCGGTATTAGTTAAAGGGCTTCCTCTGGGTGTTTGAGTATTGTCGAAAGCATCGGCCCTGACTTTTGATTGAGTTAATCCACCGCTTACCCTTAGCCTAAAATACTTAGCAAATGAATATTCTGCATATCCATTAGTAGTAAGAATATTAGAAACATTTTTCCGTAACTCATTTTTTGCGGTCTTTATCGGATTGAAGCCTTGCAAAGCCCCAACAAAATCTGCATCATCGTTTTCTATTCCATTGTCATCCTCGTTTATTACTCCTGCTACCGGGCGGAATGCCCAAACATTAACCAATAAATTGCCTTGATAAAAGCCATTACCACCCAAAGCAGGGCTGGTGCCATATTGGTTCAAGTGACTATAATTAGTAGTTATTCCAACGTTCAGGTGTGAATTGACTTTTTGGTCTAGCGTTACACGACCCTGATACCTATCATAACCAGAGTTAATGATAATACCAGCTTGATTTGAAACAGATCCGGAGATGCTGTACCTTGTTCCATTAGCTCCCCCACTTAGAGAAAGGAAGTAGTTTTGAAAGGGGTGGCTGCCTAAAAGAGAATCCTGTAGATCAACACCCTTAATGTTTTTATAGTCATCTAAGGTTTTCCCATTTTGTAAGTAAGTCGAATCTGCATAAATAGGATTTCTTTCTTCGGCGTATTTCACGTACTCATAAGGACTCATCAGTTTTATTGTTTTATTATTCTGTTGAAAGCCATAATAAGAATTGAAATTAATAACAGGTTTACCGATTTTTCCTTTTTTGGTAGTAATAAGAATTACCCCGTTTGCACCCCTTGCACCATAAATAGCAGTTGATGAAGCATCTTTAAGTACTTCTATAGATTCTATCTCAGCAGGATTAATGGCATTGTTATCAGGATCTTCCATCGGGAAACCATCCACCACATACAAAGGAGAATTATCCTGCGTTAATGAATTATTTCCCCTGATTGTAATGTTTACAGATGCGCCAGGCTGGCCATCAGAGGAAGTGGCAGTAACTCCTGCTACACGCCCTGCTAATGCTTCTTCAAAAGACCTTACCGGAGCTTTTTCCAGATCGGCCATTTTCACTGAACCTACAGACCCTGTGAGATCTTTCTTCTTAACCGTCCCATATCCAACTACAACTACCTCATCTAAAGAATTGGCTTTTGTGTTTAAAGAAACAGATAACTTGGTTTGATTGTTTACCTTAATTTCTTTGGTTTCAAAACCCGTAAAAGAGAAAACAAGAATATCATTAGGTCGGGCAGCAATACTGAAATTGCCTAATAAATCAGTAGCTGTGCCTCTGGAAGTGTTTTTTACAACCACAGATACATTAGATAAAGGCTTTCCGGTATTATCTTTTACTGTTCCGGTTACCTGGTTCTGTGCAAAACTGATTACAGGTAAAAAAAGAAAGGCAATCAAATAAACAAAAAATGTGCTTTTCTTTTTTTTAAAAGATGGTCGTTGTGAAAATAATTCTTTTGTCATTTTGTAAATTTTGGTTTAGAATAAAATTGTGATATTTTCATTTTTTTTTAAAGCAGTATTCAATTAGAATTGTTATTACACCTATTTTAAAAATACCCCCAAACTTCATTTCTTAAGAAGGGCTTGTCGGAACAACACATTTCTTCTTTCACTTCATTTTTTGATTTTGAAATGAAAAAACATTTTTAATTGCTGACTTGTCATGTAAAGAAATAAATAGTCGTTTAAATTAACTGATAAATAAGTATAAATTTTACATTATAAAATTAAATTCCATAATGTTATGTAAATGTAAAGCTAAATTTGTAACTTCCAGATATTTTTTTTATTTTATTTTTAAGCGGTTTTCATAGTAATAGAAGCGGTTCATGTTTTTAGATTAACCTAACAACACTTAAAATAAACAGGTCGAAAAAATTGCTTTTGCAAACTCTCTTAAAGTTTTAGAGTATAAAACCTGCACCGTTTTGTATAAAAACACTGTATTCCGAGTAGGACTGTTTACGAAAACAAGGTTAGTAAAAATGGGAATAACAGAATCCAAAATTTTCAGGACTTGTTGGTTGTTAGGCTTTGAGGAAAAAGATCATGAAAAACTCACGGGTTGCAGGATTGAAAAATGCAACCGGAAAAATAGTAACGTTTAAAATTATATCAATCTTCTTTCAAACGAATGTGCGGGTTTTGATTCCCTGTTTTCAATAGCCAGCCTCCGTCAATTTTTATCGTGCTGCCCGTCATATAAGAATCAGCACTTAATAAATTGCAAATAATATTGGCAACTTCCTCTGGTTTCCCAAAACGGTGCATTGGGATATTGTCAGTAACTGCTTTTAATTTTTCAGGATCTTGCCAGATGGTTGCATTTATATCAGTTTCAATAGCTCCTAAAACAAATGTGTTTACTCTGATATTATTTGGCGCTAATTCTAAAGCAACACCTTTCATTAAAGTTTCCAATGCGCCTTTGGTAGCGCCATACACGCTAAATCCGGCACCTGGCTGAATGCCATTTACAGAAGTGATTGTATAAATGGAGCCGGAAATGTTCGCCATTACCATTTTTTTTGCAATGACCCTAGTTAAGAGTAAAGTGCTTTTGAAATTAATGTTTGTGAAATAATCAATGTCCTCAAGGGTTGTATCTAAAAAATCCTTTTTATATGAAACCCCTGCATTATTGATTAAGAAATCTATTCCATTCAATACATCCCATGCTTTTTCACCTAATTTTATTGCCTGGTTTGTATCAAATAAATCAGCTTGTAATAAATGTGCTTTTCCTCCGGCATGTTTTATCATGTCAGATATTTTTTCTGCTTCTTGCTTATTTCTATTATAATGAATAACTACTTCTGCACCATCCATTGCTAATTGTAAAATAATTGCTTTCCCGATTCCTGTTGAAGAACCGGTAACTAATGCTCTTTTATTCGCTAATCTCATTATTTAATTTTTTACAAGCCTCCAACAGTAGGATACCAGTCTGGGCGATAAGGATCCTGGTGAAAACGCGCATAATAATCTCCCTTCTCTTCATAATATTTTTCATAAAACTTCATTTTATCTTCATCAAGCTTTACTCCTAATCCGGGCCCGGTGGGCACTTTGATACATCCGTTCTTATATTTCATTAAGCCTCCTTCAATAATATCATCAAGAAGATAATGATAATGCGCATCTCCCGCAAAAGTCATACTCGGTATAGTGGATGCCGTTTGCAGCATCGCAGCAAGTTCAACTCCGAACTCAGATCCGCTGTGCATCGCCACACCTAAATTGAAAGTGTTACAAACCGCACAAAGGTCTTTTACTCCGCGAGGTCCTTGCCAGTAATGCAAGTCTGTCAATACGATATCTATTGCTCCGAGACGGATGGCCGGCCCTAAATCATCAAATTTATTCGGATACATATTGGTAGCAATAGGGATTCGTAACTGTTTTCTCACAGCTGCATTTCCTTCAATCCCCCAGGCTGGATCCTCAAAATATTCAATATTCAAATCTTCCAGTTCTTTTCCGATTTTTACAGCTGTTGTTACAGACCACAAGCCATTTGGATCAATTCGCAAACCAAAATCATCTCCTAAATTTTGCCTGCAAAGGCGTAACACTCTTGCTTCTTCTTTTGGTTCCTTAACACCTGCTTTTAATTTCATTGAATTGATTCCAAGCTTTTCATGAAGTTCAACACAATAATCAGCAAGATCCTCTGCTGATGTATCGTGGCCACCTCCCGGACGGTCATAACGCCAGAATAAATATCCAATCATTGGAATTTCAGTGCGTACGCTTCCTCCAATCAGATCGCTTACCGGCCGACCTATCACTTTCCCCTGTATGTCTAAACAAGCCATTTCTATTGCTGCATATAAACGGGAGTTAGAAATATAATAAATACTTCGCAGTACTTTTAGCTTTATTAATTCCAGGGAAAAAGGATCCATTCCTACAATTCGTGGCTTAAGCTTTTGCAAGGCTCCCCGTTGGTCTCCACCTCCTACTTCTCCCAAACCTATTATTCCTTCATCAGTAATTAGCTCTAAAATGGTGCGGAGAAAATATCCGGGATGAACGCCCGTATTGTGCCTCAATTGAGCATTAAGCGGAATGGCTACGCAGCGCGTTTTTATATCAATAATTTTCATTTAAAATCGTTATTTGTAATTTGCTTTTTATTTTAAAAACCTTCTTCGTTCAAGTCAATTATATTTTATAATACAAAATAAAACTTTACAATAATTACAAAACTATTGAATTCAATCAATATTGACAAATAATGCCATTAGCACTTTAGGGATAAGTCAGGTTAATTTATGAGTGATATTTTCACTTGATTTCTTCATCATTGAAATCAATTCCGCTTTATCCGACTTTTTATACCGGAATTCAGGCATATATATACTTAAACTTGCGATTACTTTTTCGTTTTTATACACCGGAACTGCCAATCCAAAAATTTGTTCCTTCGTCACCTGTGTAGCATATCCTTCTTCTTTAATTTTTTCAACTTGCTCCTTTAGAGTTTTTCGATCTTTTACACCTTCCCATTCGCCTTTTTTGGGAAGGCCATATTGTTTTATAAATTTTTCTAATTCTGTTTCATTCAGCATGCCAATCAATGCACGTCCGGAAGAAGAGTTATAAGCTTTTTTTTCTGAGGCAGTACTTGCCTGTACCGGATGGCTGCTCATAACCCGCACAATCACTCTTCTTAAATCTTTTTCCAAGACTGCCAGCAAAGAATTTTCGTTTAATTTTTTGGTAAGCTTCTCCAATTCCTCTTTGGCAGCTTCAGTGAGATCCTTTTTATATCCTTCATTTCCGGTAAGGCTAAATGCCATAGAGCCTAAACAATAACCTTTTTTGTTGTCTAATTTTTCAATATATTTCCGGGTGACCATTGTTTTAATGATATTTGCACAGGTACCTTGATTCAGGTTTAATTTTTCTGCAATTTCACTTAACGATCTTTGCCTTTCCGGCTCGGTTGCGAGAAATTCTAAAATATCAAAAGCGCGGTTAATAACTTGTATCATGAAGAAGACTTTTTAAATTTAAAATAACGAAAAAAAAAATTTATCTTATTATAAAATTACCTTTTATTATTTAAAATTGGAAAAATGCTAAGATTGAAAAATGATTAGTTAATTATCAGAATCAGGCATATTTGTTAGATTAAGGGAAAGTGAAATGCTTAAAGTGCAAAAGTGACGGTGAAAATATATTATTGAGTATTGAAATTAATTCATTCTTGTAATCCAACTGTTCATTATTGAGTCTGCTCAGAAAAGTGATATTCATATAAAAGTGTAAACACTTTTATATGAGAAGAAGTATATTACAATTGAACAAAAAAATATTTAAAGTCTTTTTGATGATAAAATGACCTTTCGTAGTGGACTCATTATTGCTTATTTTACTGAGGTGTATCAGATTGCCATCCTTTAAAATAATTGCTGTCCCAAAATTGATATCCTGGTATTGCATTCTTTTTTATTCTTCGTTTAAAATCCTGATAATCCTTTTCATTTTCAGGTGTCCATAATGCTTCACTTAAAGCAGTCATTCTCGGAAAGATGATATACTCTAACTTGGCTTTGTTGGCAATATATTCTGTCCAGACATTTCCTTGGGCTCCTAATATATAATTTATTTCCAGTGAATCTAAGCCATCAGGTATAGGTTCAAAATTATAAACTTTGCTCAGGGGTAAATATCCCCCTTGAGTAAGACTGTCTTCGTGTTTGGTTTGAGAATAATTGAAATAAGTATATCCGCTGGGTGACATGATTACATGGTGCTTTTCTTTTACTGCCTGGATAGCAGCTTTTACTCCGCGCCAGTTCATAATTATTGCTGATGTGTCCAGATCTCCTTCGAGTATTTCATCCCAGCCAATTACTTTCTTCCCTTTTGCTTTTAAATCTTCAATGACCTGTTCAACAAAATAAGTTTGAAGGGCTGTTTCATTTTTGATTCCGTGTTCTTTCATAAAATCTTGTGTTTTAGGATCTGCTTTCCACCACATTTGGCTGCACTCATCTCCACCAATATGGATATAAGGCGATGGGAAAAGATCCGCAATCTCACCAAAAACAGTTTTTAAAAAGTCAAACGTTTTTTTGTTGGGTGCTAAAACATTATTTTTCCAATTGTACATTCCAGGGCTTGTGGCCACATCAAAAGTAGAGTCAGGATTAGTACTAAATTCAGGATACGAAGCAATAATAGCGCGGCTATGCCCTGGAATATCAATTTCAGGAATTATGGTTATTCCTCTGATTGCAGCGTATTTAATAACACCCTTTACTTCTTCCTGTGTATAGAATCCGCCGTACCGTATTCCGTCGTAACGGGCGGGTTTATCTCTAAAGTGTCCGATTAAGGTTGAATCTCTCCATGCTCCAATGCTCGTTAGTTTTGGATAGCCTCTAATTTCAATCCGCCATCCCTGGTCATCTGTCAGATGCCAATGAAAAGTATTGAATTTATAAAAAGTAAGATAATCAATATATTTTTTGATGTAATCAACAGGAAAGAAATGCCGGCTTACGTCTAAATGCATTCCTCTGTAATCAAACCGTGGATAATCATTAATCACCACTGAAGGAACGCTAGCGCTTTCTATTTTGGTTAAAGGCAGCAATTGCATCAGCGTTTCAATACCATGTACCATCCCCGGAACATCTTTCGCTTTAATTGTTATCTGGTTATTTTTTGCCGTGAATAAATACATCTCCGGCTTATTTACCTGGATAGAGTCGTACTTTAAAATAATTGCTGAAGTATTTTTCTTTGCTGGCCGTTTCAATTGAACTGAAAGTTGCAAGCCACACTGGGTAAGGATTTGTTCCCTCAGGTAGGTTGCTTGCGCCGAAAACCGGGCATCCGAAAAGATGGTGGTTGCACTGTCTACAACAACATTCTTCCCTTTTATTAAATTAACAGAAACCGGCTTTGGAATAACATTGTAAACAAAATTTGAGGCATCAGTTTTTATCTGAGCTAAAGCAAACACGGGGAAAGCCAGTACTATGAAAATTAACCTTGTTTTTAATTTCATAAATATCTATTTTAGAATGCTGATAGAGGATTCATTATAATAATCTTTTTTAAAGAAAAATCGCAGAGCGAAAAAAATCATAAGTGCTGATAAAAGATAAATGACACTCAATGAGGATATGCCCACAGACAAGTCATATTTTGTTTTAATGATTCCCAATATTAAAGGAGAAAAAGCGCCAACTATAAAAGCAAATGAAGTCATTAAGCCAACCGATGTAGCCCTGTATTTAGGCTGCACTACGTCAAACAACGCGGCAAATAAATTAGAATCATACACTCCCCTGAAGAATCCAAAAGCAGCTAAAGCCGCATAGCTTATGTATAAATTAAAAGTATGTGCCATAATAAAAATAAAAGGAACACCGCCTAATAATCCAATAAATTCAGTTTCCAATCTTGCCGTTTTTCTTTTAAAAGCAAACTTATCTGACAATTTACCACCAATGAGTACCCCTAAAAATGCAAATGCAAAATGAAAGAACAAAGATGTAAATCCTGCTTCCGATAATGAGAGATGAAATTTATCATAATAAAATGTAGGCATCCATGTTACATATCCGATATTGACAAAAACCATTCCTCCAAAGGCGAGACAAAGCATCCACACGGTTTTCTTGGCAAAAATTTCTTTTGCAACCAGCCAGATAGGAGGACGATTTTCTACAACCTGTTTTTGCGGAGTATCTTTAATTCTAAAGAAAACATATACCACCAAAATAAGGCCCCCAAGACCAAACGAATAAAACGAAAAGCGCCAACCAAAATGTTCACCAATGTAAGCAGCAATAAAACCGCTCGCTACAACGCCTATATATAAGGAAGTTTGATGAATGGAAAGTGCCATTGCCCTTGTCTTTTGATGATATTCGCTAATAAGCGAAGTAGCAGCCGGATAATAAAATGCTTCTCCCCCTCCGGTTACAATACCACGGATTAAGATTAAAGAGAATAACCCACCAGTAAATCCGGTAAGTAATGTGCCTAAGCTAAATATTAAAAGACTCGTAAAAATGATCCATTTGCGCTTCATAAAATCGCTGGCATAACCGGCAAAGGGAACAATACAACCATAAATTATAGTAAAAATGGTAGCGACCAATCCTAATTCAATATCAGATAAGTGCAAATCCTTTTTGATAAGCGGAATTACCACATTAAAAACCTGGCGGTCGCCCTGGTTAAAGAAATATGCAAACCATAATACGATTATTAATTCCCACTTGTAGGAAATAATTTTTTTTACCAAACCGCTGAATTTTATTTATTTATTTGTTCTGATTTATTTAATAAAATTTTCTTTTCAAAAGGAAAAGCAGGAAGGCTATTTTTATTTATCAGATTTGCTTCTCCTGCTTCAAGCCATGCATATCTCACCACCAGAGGTTCTTCCACACCAGCAGACCAAACAATAACTTGATTTTCTGTTATTTTCGATTGCGCCTGCACAAAAATCATGGAATCATTAACTGGATTTTTATATCCTATTTCAAAACCTTTTGGTTTCCTTTGATGGATAGTAAATAACGGCTGATCAAAAGTTAAATGTATCCCTTTATTTACCTTAATGACACTTTTACAGGAAGGACCGTGAAAAATAATTCCATTAAACCCATAACTTTTTGCCAAACCAATGAGGGCAAGCCGTTCTCCCACTTCTTTTTTATGAGTAAAATGAATGTTCGACATATTTCCAAGATCAATTGTAACTGCCATTCCAGTATTTTTTACTTTCTTCATTACTTGATACTGCGCGTCTCTCAGCCGGGCAGCTGCATCAAGATTACTATATCCGAATGGGGCGATTTGCACAAAATAAAAAGGTAATACTTTTTCTCCTCCTTCTAAACTCCACTGATTGCGCCAGCTACTGATCATTGAAGTAAACAAATGTTCATAATTTTCTGCTTCACCTACATTTGACTCACCCTGATACCATAAAATTCCTTTGAAAGTATAAGGAATAACAGGATTAATCATACCATTGAATAAAGCAGCCGGTTGGCACCATGGTCTTTGATAGTAATATAATGTTCTGGGCAGATCCAGTTTTGGTAAAAGGGTATTACCAGGAGAATTGGAATTTTTTTCCCATTCTAATAATGCCTGATGATAATCCATAGAATCCTTTCCAACTTGACCTGGAATTTCTTTCCAGCGGCGCAGATAAAATTGAAAAGAACTATCTTTTTCCAGAATCTTTTTTGGCGTCCAGGCTTCCGCAGGTGTGCCGCCCCACGCGGAATAAACAATTCCCACCGGTACTTTCAAATCGTTATTGATTTTTTTAGCAAAATAATAAGCGACAGCAGAAAATGAAGGCGCCGTTTCAGGAGAAGCTTTTTCCCAAACAGAACCACCTGAATCTTTAAACGGCTGTTGTCCGTATTGTTTTTTTATGCTGAAATAACGAATAGCAGGATAATTTGCTTTTGCAATTTCTTCCTTTGCACTATCACTATATTTCAACGGAAAAGCCATATTCGATTGGCCGGAGCAAAACCACACTTCACCTATTAAAACATCTTTAAGTACAATCAAATTCTTTCCTTTAATTTTTATAGTATATGACCCTCCGGCGATTGGCGTTTGCAATACAAGTTTCCAATTTCCAAGCTGATCTGCCTTTGTCTTTATCTCTTGTTTCTGCCATTGAGCAATTAAACAAATTTCTTCTCCCGGAGATGCCCACCCCCATAATTGTACTTTAGCTTTTTGTTGCAATACCATTTGATCACTAAAAATCGCCGGAAGTTTTATTAAAGCCTTACTGATTGTGGGAAAAGCAAGAAAAAAGCCGAGTAGGAAATAAATTATTTTACTTTTTTTCATTTTAGTTGAAAAGTTTGAAATGATTAAGAGCATCTGAAGTTTTTCCAGATGTTACGATATGAATATTTTTATTTGAACCAATAATTGAAATTGCATTAGAAGGACTTAAATTCTGACCCAAGCCGGAAATAGGATTTATCCATATTTGTTGCTTTACTGTTAGATGGGCCAGGTCAGGAATATCAAAATCGCACAAAGCCCCTGGCGTCCAGAAGTAAGCGGATGAGATTTTGTAATATTTATTTGTAATTAAGGACTTGTAGGATGCAAGGGTTCCATCAGTAACTACTCCATTTACACGTGAGTCGTAAACAGAAGCGAGCAATGCCCATAAGCCTCCCAAGCCTTCACCATAAAGTACAACTTTTTTTCCATCAAACTCCTTTTGCGATTTAAGAAAATCTATACCGCGAATTACATCAAGAGTTCTCATTGCCAGCATAGTGCGTCCAAAACCCGGGCTTTCAATAGCAAGACGGTCATGAAACCACTGATATGGAGTGCAAGCGGAATATTTGACAGGTGATGGAAGCGAAGGAGTTGGACTGGTTTCGCCAACGCCTCGTACATCAATTGCCAATAGTCTAATAGAGTCTTGAAATTGAGTAGGCTTCCCGAATTCTGAAGCATAAATATAAACAGGGCTTGATGGCTTCGAATTTTTTGGAGTGATTAAAAGTGACGGAATTTCAATACCTTCTTCGCTTTGATAAGTTAATTTTTTAACGGAAATATCGCTATATTGAATCGTATCAAGAAATTTTGGGTTAAGATTTGATTTTTTTGTTTCTGGATCAAATCCAATTCTTTTCGCAATTCTTTCTTTTAATTCTTTTGGATTGTCTGTCGGCTTATACATGTCTTTTAATCGTTTTGCATTAAGGGTTTGGCCAGTTTGACCTCCCAGGGATAGTAATGTAAGCGCGCTTTTTGTAGCACATAATGCTTTCGGCTTTTCGGTTTGCATGGCAGGTTCCGTCGTTCCCTCAACTTCTTTACCAAACCATTTATTCAGCCATTCGTAAACTTTTTCACGTTTTGGATATTTTAGATCATGTACCCCATCAACAATTACTAGCTGTGCACGATTTTTATCAAATCCTAAACCTTCATCAAAAAGCTGAATATCTTCAATCTTTTTCAGATGAAATGCCGCTTCACCTGACTTTTCACCAACAATTACCCGTACAGGTCGAGGCGCAATCAGACTCAAAATCTGACGATCTATTAAATTTTGACCAGGGAGATAATTTTTCTCCATTTGTCCTCCTGGATGTCCAGCTGCACGCACTTTAATTCGTTTATCTACAGCAGTAATTAATAAAGCCATTTGGCTCCCTCCTGAATTTCCAACGATCGCAATTTTTGAGGTGTCCACTTCGGGACGTGAAACAAGATAATCTAATGCCTGCATACAATCCCAAACCCTTAGTCCTGAGAGTGTCCGGTTTACTAAAAAAGACGGCCTCCCTAAATAATAATGTTCATCAACTGGTTCTTTTACGGTTACTTTTTTTGATTTCGGGTCAAGATATTCGAAACGCTCTCCCTGTCCCATAGGATCAATTGCAAAAACTACATAACCTTTTAAGGCCAGTCCAATGCAGGCATCCTGATATAATTCAGATGCTTTTCCTGGTCCACTATGCCCACTTGTAAAAAGTACAGCAGGCAGTGGCTTTTTTGGATTAGTCGGTATATATAAATCGCCTGTTACATAATAGCCTGGCTGGCTTTGAAAATAAAGTTTTTCAATAGTATATTTATCATGCAAAATCTTTCCGGTAATTTTAAGATGCAAAGGAGTTCTTTGCGGAAACTTACCAAAAAATTTTTCTAATTGTGAGCGGGTTTTATTTTGCTGTGCTTCCCATTCAGCCGGTTTTTTGAACTTGCTAAGCCTATTTACACGCTCTCTCATTAAGCTATCCATTCGACTATTTACAAAATGGGAAAGCATTACTCTTCCATAAAGCCTCTGATCTGATGCCTCAAATAACTTTAGTGATTTTGGTTTCGGTAAATTTTCCAATTTTCCATCAAAATCACCGGCTGGAGTAAAAACAACTTTTTCAATCCTGCATTTGCCATTATCCTTTTTATTGAATTCCAAATCAATTTTGCTCCATCTTTCTATGTTGATCGCAGAAAAAGTATGATCACTTGAAGATCTGGTAAGGTTATTGGAACCAAAAACAACAGTACCAACAATTTTCCCGTTTATCATTACTTTCACTTCCGATTTCTCAAGTGAATCAACCATATAAAAGACAGAAATATCATACTTTCCTGTCGGTTGCGAAAAATAATCTTCAGCAAGTCCGTACCTTGAGCCATCTTTCAGTTCGATAAATCTTCTGTGATTCAAATCAATTACCTCAAGACCCTTAATTAATTCAGGATTGTCAAATTCTGTTGGCTTTACATAGCTGATTGCAAAGGCTTTTGGTTCAGCATTATTCTTAACAGGTACTGTAGAATTCTGACCGCAACAGTTCATAGAAATAAGGACCGTGATAATAACCAAAAGAAAGGAAATTTGAATCGTTTTGATAAAATATTTCATGATTGGTTGTTTAACTGAAACGAAGGCATATATTAAAAAAACCTATTTTGTAAAAGTTAAAAGTAGCCACCCTTTTCTGTAATATCATGAATGGATTGCCCTTCTTTGACCCAACTAAAAATTTGTTTTTCATTCCCAATGATTTCTTCACCTCTCAATAATACTTTCATCGCAATTTCTCTTGGAACAACAACCACACCATCGATGTCCCCTACAATCACATCACCCGGTTTAATTGTAACTCCCCCTATTGAAAGGGTCGTCTGATAATGTGTGATAAGACATCTTCCAAGGCTTCCGTTTGAAATTCTATATTTATAAAAAATGGGGAATTCTGCTTCAAGTATCTGGTGGGTATCCCGGATACCTCCATCGATACACGCTGCTTTTACCTTTTTGCCTTTAGCTGTTGCGGTCATCACACCGCCCCACAATGTTGCATGTTCATCCTGAGATGTATCCCATATTACAAATGCATCTTCATGCATTTCATCCAACATTTTTGTACGAAATTCCATTTCTCCGCTTATCATTGCGTTTGGTGCGCTTTTAACTGTAAATGCTATTCCGGCAATAGTACGGTATTCCCTGAGTGATTTTATACGATTTGGAAGTGCCTGGTTCAGGAGGCAAAATTCCCGAAGCACATCATTTACTGCCCCTGTATATAAATTTTCAAAACGCTTTAAAAGCTCTTTTTCAGGAATAGGGAAATCGGTGTTTGATACCCTTTCACGTGAATCAATAAGTTTCTCAAGATTCATCATTCCAATCTCTTTTTTATAATGCTCAATACTCATACTTTTTTTATTTTTAAATTTTAATGCTGTGATATTTTTCAACAGGAAAGCGTTCATGCTTCAGAAATAACTGAATTCAACCCTTTATGTTTTTGATTTAGGAATAGGATTATAACTTAAAAGTTGCTTTACTTAATTTTTTATCGCTGGAAATTTGAAAGCCAAACTTCTGCATCTTGTTTCCTTTTTTAACTTCGATAGAGTATTTTCCATGAAACCCCCTAAAGTTAACCTTGCCATTTGCATCGGTTTTAAGCGTAATATCTGTTTTCCAGTCGTGATTGATAAGTTTATCCAATACTTTATAAGAAGGTTTAGGATTCATAGCGCTGTCTAAAAGACCGCCATGGAAATTGTTTTCAGCACCAAATGCGGTTCCATCTCCAAGATTCCACCAGGTAATTCCTTTCATTTGTGGCTCGCTAAACCATAATTTATAAATTTCTGAAACAATAGTTGCCTGATCCTCTAATCCATTTTTACCATGTGTAGGAATCGTTATTTCTGTGATCCAAAGTGGTTTTCCCAGGTTGCCTAATTTTTGATAAGCACGATGCATAATTTCAGGAGTATAAATTTCACCCTTCAAAAATTTGTCAGGTTGCAACATGTGAAACTGGATTCCAATTCCATCTACGCGAATATTCTGTTTCAAAAGGCCGTTGACCATATCAACATAATCCTGTGTACTATAATGAGAAGTTTTTGTTTCATCATTTATTATTAACTGGCTTGTTTTCGGAAATAGACTATCTGCTTTTTTAAAAGCCCAACTAAGAAAATCTTTTGGTACTTCATCCCATTGAGAAGGTTTTGCAATTCTGGCCATTTCCTCATTAACAGCATCCCAAATGGCAACATTATCACCGTATCGCTCTGCAAGCTGGGTCATGCGTTTTCCAGCTAGTGCTTTGAGTGTACTTGAATCGTGGGCACTTATCCAATCAGGCATAAATTTTCGCTTCACATATAATAATTGATGGCCTTTAATTACAATTCCATGGGCTTTACACCATTTTACAATTTCATCCGGCGGAGGCCGTCTCCATATGCTATCGGATCCTTCTTTAAAACGAAGATGCCCTTGCTCCGGCTCAAGTTCACGCCAATAAAATGGTATAGTAGCAAAATTGAAAAGATGTGTAAATGCCGATTCATATTTTTGGTTCAATTCAGGGGTAGCTAACTGATGTAAAACAAAGATATTACTGCCAAATAAAAATTCGTGTGTTTGCTGTTGAATGATAACCGTCGCATTTCGCAGAGGCTTTCCATTTTTATCCAAAATAGTGATAGCAGCATCGCCTTTACGATATTTCTCAATGTTATTTTCAACTCTTTTTATTTCGGCAGGATCATTCCAGGATGATTGCTGCGCGAATGAATTTCCTGACGAAAGAATAATAATTGCTAAAATTAGAGTTTGTCTTTTCATGTTTAAATTTTTGGTCAGTTACTTGATTGAATAGAATGACCTTCTTTTATTAACTGATATTTTTTAAAAGCGGTTCGATTATTTTAAATAAAAGGTACCAATTACATCTGCAGATGTAATAGTGACGCGACCAATACGCTTTTATAATTTAAAATTTTACTTTATAATAATTACTCAAAACAATTTTGTTTTGAATTCGCCGCCTTTATTATTTAGATAAATTCTTTATCCGAATATTTCTAAAGCGTACTATTGACCCATGTCCTAAAAATCCAATATGTCCTGACTGACGTTTTAAACCTGGATGGTGATGGCCATCCATTGTTCCTTTTTCAATAGCCTCATTGATGTTCGCGTCTGTAATCAGCGTGCCATTTAATATCACCTTAATATTTGAACCTTTGGCAATCACCTCTTCATAATTCCAGCTCACAGGTTTTAGATAGCCGCGTTTAGCAGGAACAACCCCATAAATAGAACCATTAAATTGATAAGCATGAAGATTCTTATAAATTTCCGCTCCATCATCAAGTATCTGTATTTCCATTCCCAGATATGCCGGATTACCTTCTAACGGCGTTCTTATACCTAAACCATTGTTCGCTCCAGGTGTAAGCTGAAATTCAAAACGGAAATCAAAATCACTATATTCTTCTTTGGTAAATAAATTGGCACTACTGCCCTCTTCAGGATACAGTATTGGCAGGCCGTTTGGATGTTGAAGGGCAATATTACCATCTTCTACTATATAACTCCTTTTATCGCCTGTCCAGTTATCTAATGTTTTTCCGTCAAATAATAAAATATAGCCTTGTTGTTTTTCCGCTTTTGACAGATAATTTCTAACCGAATACTTTGTAGTAGAACAGGATATGAAAGCCGATACTATTACTATCAAACTTATCCCAATACTCTTTTTCAAATACATATTTAAGTGTAATTTTTTTAATACCCGGGATTCTGATCTTTCGCAGCGTCTAATGCTTTATTAAAATTGAATTCGGTTGCGGGGATTGGGAAAAGGTAGCATTTCTGAGCGATTGTTTTCCCTTTCGTGGCCATAATAATTTCCTGTGCTTTTCCCGTGCGTTTCAATTCAAGCCATCTTTTTCCCTCATACTGGAATTCATAACCATATTCTTTGATTACCTGGTCAATAAAAGTTGAGTCGTCATAATCGGATAATTTAAAATCGACGTCTGAAGGAGTTGTTGGATTTTTTCCATAAGCACGGCGATGAACCTGGTTAAGCGCTTCCATTGCATCAGCGGTAGGTCCATTATTTGCCCTGCAAGCGGCTTCTGCATAAATTAAAAGCAAATCTGCATAACGATACCAGGTGACAGGATTGCCTGCTTTTGGCGCAGGGTCAATAAATTTTTTATTAAGTAACGTACTATTTCCCAATCCGAAATTCCAGAGATACCATAGGCCTTTACGAAAATCATTGTTATCCCAGTTTGCATAAACCGGATTGGTCGTGTCGCTGTAGAAGCCAAAGTAACCGCCCTGTCCAAGAAGTTTAGTTGCCGGATGATTGATGTACATAGGCCAGATATTGCTATAACCTGGTTGATTGCTACATTCTATATAAAATATTTCTTCTTTCGTAATACCCGCATTTGAGCCGAAAATTTTCTGTAAATCATTAGTTGAAGAAATGGGAACCAAAGCGTATTTTTTTGATTGTATGACTTCGTTCGCTTTGCTTGCAGCATCAGCGTATCTTCCCATTTGCAGATATACATCCGCCAACACGGTTTTTGCAGACCATTTAGTTGGCTTACCTGCAAGAACTTGATTATCAGGCAAACTTGTTTCTGCATCCTGGAGATCTGATACAATTAAGGCATAAACAGAATCTACCGGACTCCTTTTTACATTTACTTCAGTTAAGTTAGCATCTGTCCGTATAGGCAAACCGCCCCAGCTTCTTACCAAATGAAAATAATCGAAAGCACGGAGAAATTTAGCCTCTCCGACATACCGGGCAATATCTGCCGCGGATATATTCTTACCATTGGGAGCATTTTTAATAATAAGATTTGCATTACGGATGCTCAGATAAAATGCTGTCCATGATGTTCCAATCCTGCTAATATTTGTCGCATCCAATCCGGCAAAATCATTAAGTACCGCAAAACTACCACGGGCATAACTATAATCTACATACGGTTCGAGTTGTGAAACATATCCGTCTCCTAAAATACTAGTACTGCGAAGCGGAGGATAAATAGCGTCAACACCTGCCTCTACTTCAGCAGCCGTATTATAAAATGTTTCCACTGCAATTGACTTTGGATGCTCTTGCAAATCTTTTTGACACGAACAAAAGAAAACAAGAAGAAGCAGGCTCATTAAACTAACTGCAAATACTTTTTCAAGTTTTTTCGGTGATGGCATTCCGATTATATTTTTCATCTGTACTAATTTTTAAATTGAAAAATTCTTTGAAATTTTTGATTTGTTTTTTAAAATCCTGCACGTATTCCAAACGTAACTGACTTTGACGTAGGATAACTATACCAGTCATATCCTAATGAAGTAGAATTTCCACTACCCTGCGCATTTACTTCAGGGTCGAACCAGGAATATTTTGTAAACGTCAGTAAATTCTGACCACTCACATATAGTTGAATATTTCTAATCCAATTTACCTTTAAGTTTTTGCCGGAAAAATTATAAGCTAGTTGAATATTTTTTACACGTAGGTAAGAACCGTCTTCAATAAACCTGTTGGAGACTTTATAAGTCACAGTGCGGCTGATTACAGGATATTTTGCAATCGTGTGTGTAGGTGTCCAATGGTCCAAATACACATCTTCAGGCATGTTAAGGCCATAACCATAATCGAGAGTACTATTGATAGCATTAATGTTGAAAATATCATTTCCTTGTGAGCCTTGAATAAAGAAGCTAAATTCAAAATTTTTATACGACATAACGGAATTCAATCCATAGATAAATTTTGGATTGGGGTTTCCAATGAATGTCTTATCACTTGCTGTTATTTGCCCATCCTTATTAAGGTCTTTATATTTAATTTGCCCGGTTGAATCGTAACCATCTTCTACATACCCCCAGAACATTCCAATTGGCTGTCCTTCACGAAGGATGTTTGTATTATCAAGTGCCAAACCGCCGCCGAGAATATCGGTACCTCCTGGAAGTTTTACCACTTTATTTCGGTTGAAGGAAATATTAAAGTTTATATTCCATTTAAAAGCACTTGTAAACGGTTGCACATCCAAACCAAGTTCCAGTCCTTTGTTTTGAACCTGCCCAATATTTTGTACTGTGGATAGCCAACCAAATGAGGGCGGCAATTGCACGCTGTTCAACAGGTCATACGTGTTTTTGATATAATAATCAGCCGTAAACAAAACACGGTTATTAAGGATGCCAAGATCTATACCAATATCTTTTTGTTCGGTCGTTTCCCATTTTAAATTACCAGGCAATTGCGTACCAGGAGAATAAGTAGTATATAAATTACCGTTGAAAACTGTTTTGCCAGACATGAGTTGATTAAGAGTAGTATAAGGTCCAATCGCCTGGCTACCGGTAAGCCCCCAACTTGTCCGAAGTTTTAAGTCGGAAATAAATGTGATGTTCTTGAAAAAGTTTTCATTGGACAGTCGCCAAGCCAAAGCTGCGGAAGGGAAATATCCCCATTTGCTGCCTTCACTATATACCGATGCTCCATCAGACCGAAAACTAACAGTGGCTAAATACTTATTGTCATATACATAATTAACACGTCCTAAATAAGATATAATAGTAGATAAAGAATAACCTGAGCCCGGAATTCCTGGTATAGCAGCACCACCGAGGGCATACGTTTGTGTTACATCGCTAAAAAATCCGGTGCCGCTGCCCGACAACGAAGTGTTCAGAAAGTTTTGATAAGTAAAACCGCCCAACACCGTAAGATTGTGCTTACGATGAAATGTTTTGTTATAAGTAACCGTGTTCTCACTCAACAAACTGGTAGATTGGGTAGTGTTAACACTCGCACTGCCAGGAGAGTTAATAAAATTGATGGAAGTATAGCCATCTCTGCGAGCGTTAGAATTGTTAATTCCTCCAGACACTTTAATGGATAACTCAGGAATTGGGTTATAAGTAATGGCCGCATTTGTCAATACCTGGTTGTTCAACAGTTTGTTTGTTTGATAATTAATGTAGTTCAAAGGATTGATAATAGAACCAGCAATGAAAGAATAAGCAGTTGCCAGTACGCGATAAGTACCGTCTGGGTTGTAGGGTGTTAAAGTAGGCGGTGCTGAAATAGCTGCCGACATCATAGATGCCCCGCGCCCACTTATGCTGTTATCAAGTTGGTCGTTGTTGATGCGGCTTAATACACTAGATAGATTTAAGGTTAGTTTATTGCTAATGTGGTGGTTAAGATTTACATCAAGGGAATACCGGCTGTAATCACTTCCTTTAATAATACCATCCTGGCTAAAGGTGCTTCCCGTTACTGAAAATTTTGTTTTTTCATTGCCTCCGTTAATGTTTACAGATAACGTTTTCATAGGCGCGGTATGAAATACAAGGTCCTGCCAGTCAAATCCGGTTCCTAAACTGTCAATATATCCCTGGCTAAAGAAAGGCGCAATGTTGTCGTTAGCAGCCTCCAGGTTGTAAAAGGTCGCGTATTCTTTTGCATTCATTAATTTCAGTTTCTTGCGTAAGGTTTGTGAACTGTAGCTTGATTCCACGTTTACTTCAGTTTTTCCACTTTTTCCTTTCTTTGTAGTAATCAAAACAACTCCATTTGCACCCCTTGAACCATAAATTGCGGTTGCGGAAGCGTCTTTTAAAATTTCAATGCTTTCAATATCTGAATTATCGACAACAGATGGATCACCAGTTGGAAATCCATCTACTACATATAGAGGTTCATTATTGCCCTGCAATGAATTAGCACCCCGAATACGTATGCTTATATTAGAACCAGGTGCTCCGTTGTTTTGCATCACCTGAACCCCTGCTGCCCGCCCTTCCAATCCCTGCATCACCCCATTCGTGGGAAAAGCGTTTATCTCTTTTGCCTTTACAGTGCCTACGGACCCCGTCAAGTCACTTTTTTTAACAGTTCCGTACCCGATAACCACAACATCCTGCAATTTGGTGTCAGACGGAGTAAGACTAACGATGATCGTGGACTTGCCATTAACATTTACCTCCTGCGGATTAAATCCTATGTGGCTGAATATTAAAGTTCCATTTTTATGTGAAACCTCTATTTCGAAGTTTCCGTTTTTATCTGTATTAACTCCCTGTGAAGTTCCTTTTAAACGCACACTTACTCCAACTAATGCACTTTGGTCTTTTGCAGAAGTAACCTTTCCTGTGATAGTTGTATTGTTTTGCGCAAATGAATTTTGCGCAAAAAGCAAACCCGCAAAAAGGTAGAAGATGTACCGTGATTTTACTTTCATGATTGATTAAATTGGGTGTTAAGAATGATTTTAATTTTATATTATAAAGTTTAATTCAATAATATGAAGTAAATGTAAAACAATATTTATTATTAGCAAATAATTTTTTCTTTCCTCATACAAAAAATAGACAGTAGAATCTCAACAGATTTTCATGTTTTTAGTAAGCATTGACTGCGTTTTTTAAGAAAGATTCTACCGAACCAATATTTATTACTTCCGCTGAAGTAGTTTTTTTTGAAGCCCAGTCTTTGGAAAATGAAAAATAATCGATCGAAGTATGAGGTTCGCCGCGAAGTTCTTTATAAGCTTGTTCAATAAACGTATTCCAACGGGTATAGTAAAACGACTTTAACAATCCACTCCATTCTTTATTAGAATAGCCGCGAAGCGTGCTGGCAGGATTATCAGGAGGCCCCCAATAAGTTACTTGTGTGCGTGCATTTTTTTCAAACAAATCTTTTTCGTAAGGTGTTTCACCAAGCGCGCGGGCAGCATCCACCCAACTATCCAGACTGAAGTTTGCATTAATGCTCAAAAGTGAATCTTCGAGTAAAATCAGATTTAAAAATTCGTTTGCAGATTTTTTAAATAATACCGAATCCTTTCTGTTATAGGATGTATTCATTTGATTGTAAACTTCATCACCTTTATTGGCGAGCACTTGCCTTGCAAAATCAATCGCGTCAACGAGGAAGGTTTCATTTTTTAAATAAGAAGGATTTGTTGAAAGAAATAGTTTAACACCCTTTGCAAACTGAGCCGTATCATAATTACGTTTACGGCTGCCCCATGCCGTTACATGCACAATATTCCATGCTGGCTTTGCGCAAAAGACGTTTTCCGGTAGGCCGTCCAATTCAGTAAAACTGCGGTAAACGGTTTGAAGAAATATCTGCCATGCCTTTTGTATCGTATCGTTCTCAATACCGTATCTGTATAGTGCATATTTTTTTATCCAGTCATTTACTTCTACTTTTTGTTTATGCCAACCGAGCTCTAGCATCAGGTCATACACTGGAGGATTATTATGGATTCCTTCCGGCATAATTCCTATCCCAACACAAAGATTTTTATAAGGGCCTTTACGGATACGGTTTACTTCATCAGCAAAAAATTGCAATTTGCCATACAGACCTGATTTTTCACCATAATTATTAATGGTACACCAAATAAAAGGTGTTCCCTCAAATCCGTTTGTTTTTTCCCAATCATTTGTTTTTTCTCCTGCTAAATCCAAAACCAGCACTTTTGATTTATCAAGGCCCGCCAATAATTCTTTCCTTGGATTCGATTCCCACCCTTGCAAAATCCATGTGCTTTTAGGAAAAACCGACTGCATTTCCTTCTGAATAATCCTTCCGGCAACGGGCAAATCAACACCTGTGGTACTGCCACCTTCATGAAATGGATCACCACCAAAAAAATGAATATTTTTTCCATATAATTTCCTGGTTTCTTCATAATAAACCTTAGCCATTCGATGAAACAAAGTGTCGTCCGGAAGCAGGAAATCCGGACGGTCAAAGCCTCCTGCCCATTTGCCCTGAACCCGAATCGGCGCGTGGAGGAAATGCCTTTTTAAAGCACGTGGCACCATTCCATAAAAGCCCTGCAACACAGGTTCTATTCCTAATTGTTGCATCCTTGAAATTATTTTTTGTTCCAAATTTGTACGGCGGTTAATCATTCGCTGGGTAACAGGACCACCCCACCCTTCCAGGTTGCCCATTAACCACCAGGCGTTAAAAGTTGGTCCCGGAATAAAATCTTCAATTTCTTTGTTTGAAAAACCAAATCTTTCAAGAGTCTTTTGCCAAACAGCTTCCGTTCCAACTGGCGCCAGCATTAAGTTTACACCATGCAACGCCATCCAGTCAAGTTCATGTTCCCAATCTTGCCAGGAATAAAAACTCATCGTATAATTGAGGGTGCAATAGTTTAATGCATAGCGATATTTGAAAGGTGAAGTAATACGGATTCTTTTTTTTACCGACGGTAAAGGATACACTGATGCAAGGTTATCACCCATATGCGAAATAGAACGATGGCAATAATTTTGTAAATACCAGTTCAACCCCATGGATGCAGCATTAGGATCGGATGCGGAGATAACAATTTTACCTCCGGTTGAGGAAAGTTCAAATGTTTGCATACTGTCCGAAGAAGGTATCTTTTTGAAAATCAGTTGAGGCGCCAACCAGGGCACCCGGCGTTCGGCTAATTTTTGAACCGGGGCAAATGTTCCGGCAATTGCCTTTATTGAAATAAAAAGCAGGAATACAAGGGTAATTTTTTTCATAAATTTTTGCTTATTGATTTTTGTACGATCCTTTTTTAAATGCGGTTTATGCACTTATTCAACGACTAAAATCAAAGTTGCTACCGATTTTGCTTCACCATTGATTTACATTGAATGCAGAAGTAATTAAATTTTACATTATAAAATTGAATTCAACTATGTTGTAAATGTAAAACTTAATTTATTATTTCCAAATAATTTATTGGAATGTAATTTTTTATTGAAATGGAACAGGATACACTTGATTCAGAAAAAAATCAAAAAACAAAATGCCTATTATTTATCCTTTTACTGCATAAGGAGCTTTACAATTTTGTTTAAAAAAAGCAAATGGAAGAATTATCAAGAAAACGCCTTTGCTTCAATCTTCAACAGTTATTCTATTTCGGCCTTATATTCGATTCAAAGCTTTTTTTTTGCAGCACCTGCCAACTCAATTCCTTTTAAAATATCTTGCCTGTACGATTCAATAGTTGGCTTCCAAAATGTTTGTAAAAAACCATTCAATCTGGAATTGACTATTTGCGAATTGCAAAACTGAACAGTGGATGAAAAATTTTGGGCGTTTTTCCCATCGTAAGTTCCAGTGGGGATTTGATCATAACCAGCAGAGTCTAAATCAATAAATGTTTTTACAGGATTTGAGCTGGCATCAAATTTTTTACCATAATACCAATTACTTTGGATTACCGATTTCGGCATGTTTTTATAAAACAATTCGGGATATTGCCACATTCCATAAGGATTCACTGAGCCTCAAATCCGGATCAAATCCTCTGTCTCCATTTTTAGTTGAAATATAATCTTCCCAGAAATTAAAGCTCAGTTGTAGCAAGCATCCCCATACCTTTTTATCCACCTGCCTACCCATTGATAATAAGATTTCAGGCATCGTGGTTATTAAGCCTGCTACAGAAAGCTGTTTAATAAAATTTCTCCTATCGAGCATTTACTCTTATTTTACTATTCTTATAAGATTATATAACAACGCTTCTTTCAATACTTTTTTTCGCCGCAAGAAATCCTGGTATTTGTTCTTTTACTGTTGTCTTTTACAAATAAACAACCCTTTCTGATGCAATGCTTTCATAACAAGCGTTCATCGCTTCAACGGTTTCCTTATGCCACATCAGATTAATCTTTGGTGTTTTTTTATTCCTGATGCAATCCACAAGTTCATCCATCATGCCAATCCATTCATCAAAATAAGTATATTGAACAGTGTACCTGTCATTAGGGGCGCCATTATGATAAACATTTGGCCCAAAACAATCTGCCAGCAAAACTCCTTTTTCACCACTGATACTGATGTTTACCTCCATTCGTTTAGGATAAACTTCCCATCCGGGACCAGGAATTTCCAAACGTTCTTCCAAGCGTGACCATGATGGATCAAACAAAAAGCTGATTCCGTTTTTCATCTTTCCATTTACCAAAAGGTTATCTTCAACCTGAATATCTTTCCTTATATTTTGTCCTGCTTCAGCATATAAATAATCAAACTCACTATTGGTTAGTGCCCGGATCATGTCAAATACATGTGGGTGATCAGCAAGGGCGCCGCGGAAACGATTGTCTCCGGGAGCAAGCTGAATCCGTTTACCATAACTCGCCCCAGGATCATTTTGCCATGGGAATGCCCATACAGGGGAAAGTGTTATATTAGTAGCATTGATGGACCTTATTTTTCCCAATTCATCAGATGATACCAATTGCTTTATTCGTGCCATTACAGGATTATAATGCAATTCAAGTTCAACCTGGCAAACGATACCGCTTTCTTCTACCATTTCAATCATTTGCGCGTATTCATTCATATCAAAAGTGGGGATCTTCATACAAAGAATATTGATATGCCTTTCACTACAAACCTTAAATTGCGCAAGATGCTTGTTGTTGGCTGAAGCCATTACTACTGCTTCTATTTCCGGGTGCTTATCGAACATTTCCTGTTCATTTGTATAACAAGGAATTCCGTAATTTCCTTTTAGAAACACATTTTTAATTTTTTCTGTTTCTGCTGAAACAGCTACCCATTCCAAATTGGGGTTTTCTTTTAAGGTTTGAAAATACTTTCTTGAATGCCCATGTGTTAATGAAAGTATCGCTATTTTAATTGGTTTCATAAGTATAGATTGATTCGTTTTTTAAATTTATTTTTCTTACACTTTTATCTGATTCAAATGCCGCCTTAAGCAAATTCGCTAAGTGTATGTGCTGTTTTTGCCATTCAGTACCCAAATCAGCATCTTTTAATACGGCGAAAGCTGCTCTTATATGATCTATCTGTGAATCATCGAGACCAAACAGTTCCATATCTGTATCTGTATAAGACAATTCGCCTTTTTCAGTAAAAGTGTA
Source organism: uncultured Chitinophagaceae bacterium (assembly GCA_963706825.1). Classification (GTDB taxonomy): domain Bacteria; phylum Bacteroidota; class Bacteroidia; order Chitinophagales; family Chitinophagaceae; genus Ginsengibacter. The sequence continues at coordinate 85,794 of CAVPNT010000002.1, forward strand.
AACTGAATTTTGGACAATCTGAGTATCAACTACCATATCACTGGCAACTCCTCTTCGGCCAATTATCTCATGCCTGTCCTGTAAACTAGAGTTGTCAGGGAGTTGGATACTTACTTCAATGCTGCACAAAATATTATTATCAAGTTTTACAATCAGGTTTGCAACTTGATCATCGTTTATATTGGCTTGAATGGAAACAATTTTTTCATTTCCAATAAACTCACACAGATCCATTTCACGGTACAGAAGTGATGACAAAGTGCAGTTATCCCGCCTACCCCTCGAGGAAATCCGAAACAAACACGGATCTTCTATTATCGAATCTGTTACTATTTTTTTTAATTCAGTGAATTTGCGCCTCGTACGCCATGGCAGTAAAGGAATCTGATTTTTTTCCATTGGAATATTAAGAAACTCATATCCTGGTTGTAAATCAATTATGCCAGGTTCAAATCAGCCGAATAATTGAAAAGCGCCATCTACCTGAATGGTATATTTTTCCAGCAAATTCCTTAAAGATTCTTCCACCTCTTTTTTATTTTTTATTAATTGCATGATCTTCATTGGTTTTAGTTTCCTTTTAATATTTTTTAAAAATGTTGTTACAGGGATTTAACTCTAGGTAAATATTTCTCCAGATATTGACTGTTCCTCTCATCACCCCCCGAAGCATTTGCACTGGACCATACAGGTGGTTTAATTCCCTTTTCAATACATTTTTTCACTGTTGCTATTTCAAGACGATGTGCTATATAAATCAGCGATATTTGAAATTGGGGCAATAGGTGTGTGGGTGGTCCGGGATTGAGTCATTTGGTGGTGAAGAAGTAACTCTTTTAAAATTCGGCGATATTATTGAAAATTACAGTTACAAGATGCGATAAAAAAGATGCACACTAATAGATTGAAACTTAAAATGCGAAAGCAATTTACGATAACCGCGCGGCTTTTTACTAAAAAAAAATCCATAGTTTCCCGGCTGTGGAATCAAAAAATTTGAGACCAACAAAATAGGTACTTTTCTTCCGCTTACTGTAATGTGGGCTAACTGTCTCATTTAACCTCTGCTCTTTGAAAAAGCCATCTCCTTATACGGTGTCCGTAAAATGCATAATAAACAAGGAATAAATAACACGGGAAAAATACCCAGTAAGCGGAGCGAAGTCCATATATATCTGCATAATGGCCGTAAATCAGAGGCACCAAAGCATTTCCTGCCAAACCCATAATTAGAATAGAGGAACCCAATTTAGTAAATCTGCCCAACCCATCTAATGCTAATGGCCATATTCCGGCCATACAAGTGAATTTGGCAAACCTAATAGTACCACAAACCATATTGATAGCTCGGCGTCATGACCTAAGAAATTAACTTGTGTTGTGGCGTAAATAATGAAGAAAGTAAGAACAAAGCCTAATAATGTACAGATTTGCAGAACCTTAACCTGGCTGATAAATTTTGGAATTAATACAATCTCAAGAATGTAACCTACAATCATTGTAAACAAAGTATAAGAAGGAAATACCTTTGCTTCCAATAAATCAATATTCATAAAACCTGCATAGCTGATGATAGTATCGATTGAAATCACCTGGGTCCCTAAATGCAAAAAGATAGCTACTGCTCCTAAAATCAGATGAGGAAATTGGAAAATAACCTTTTTACCTGAATTGGCTGCTGCTATTTCTAAATACTTTCAATATTCTCAGGATCCAGATCATCCACTACGCTTTCTACGCCATCTACGAGGATCAGAGGAGTTGAACTGCCGGCGATTGACCCTAATCCTCTTAAATTCCAGGAACTGGAAGAACCAGGTTCACCTCCATGGTTTGACATTTGAATATTAAGATTTGGAGAAACTCCTTGCATCAACTGAGACATAGTAGGAGCAGGGCGATTTTGAAGTTCCTCACCTGATACTACATCCACGGCTCCTGTGAGATTAACTTTTTTCTGGGTGCCATACGCTATCACCACTACTTCATTCAAACCTGTATTCGTTTCATGAAGGACAATATCAATCGCCGTTCTTCCTTCCACCGGAACTTTTCGAGCTTCATAGCCAACAAAGCTGAATACCAGCACTAATGCCCTTTAAAATTCATTTTCAAATTTTAAAATTCAAACATCATGTCACACATGTTAATTTCAATGAACATACCAGTAGGCATAGTTTCTTTTCTGTAAAACAAAAAGCATGGCACGTCTTAGGACAAATTGTAAAGGATTATCCGAACAGCAGGGACTGTTAGAAGACCTCATGTTGAAAATGTGTCTGGTTTGTTAAATCAGAAGTGAAGAGTCCTGGACAAATCCGGAATAACGAAGTAAAAAATAAAGTTACAAAATCTTAAATTTTATACGTAATACACATTTAATAAATTTCAGTGAAATAAACGATAATCACGGCAGTCCATGGCTCTACTTCTGACTACGGGTTTTACTCTTCAGTTTTGATTTCTATCTTACCACCTCTGACAAACAAATTATGAGACACGAAATACCCGTTATTTTTATTCTTATTTACGATAATCTCTTTCATGCTTCTACCGTTTCCCAGTTTTTCTATAACTACTCTTTTATTATTTATTTTCCATGTTACTTCATCAAATATCGGTACAGTTACAATATACCTTGCGTCAGCAGAAGAATAAGGATAAAGGCCTGAAGAAGTAAAAACATACCATGCAGACATTTCTCCTGCATCATCCATACCTGAAAGAGCTAAGCCCTTCTCTCCAATTCCGTAAAAATTCTCAATAATATTGTCCAAAATCTTTTGAGACTTGTCCGGTTTGCCAACAAAATAGTATGAAAATGGAGCCTCATGATCTGGTTGATTACCCTGACAATATTGACCAACGAAACATGATATATTCCGGGCGATGTACTTAGGGTTCCAGGGTAAAGTAAAGAAGGAATCGAGCTTTGCTTCAAAAGACTTTTTTCCTCCATAGAGACGCACTAAACCAGGCATATCGTGGGGTGCAAAAAAAGATACCTGCCAGGCGTTCGCCTCTCTGTACATATATTCATAGTAGGGATACTCCGGATTGAAGTTTTTCACCCAGTCTCCATTTGAGAGCCGGCCTCTCATAAATCTGGTAGAGGGATCGAATACATTTCTGTAGCTTTTTGATCTTGCCATGAGAATCCTGTAAGTAGTTGTATCTTTTAATGCCTTTGCGAGTTGAGCTACAGCATAATCATCAAATGCATATTCCAGGGTCTTGGCTACTCCGGCTTTGCCTTTGGTTTCTACATTTGATGTATCTACCTGTGGTGAGGAAATGTATCCTTTTTTAATGTATTCCGAAATATATGGCCTGGTTCCACCCTCCACATTTGCATTGCGCAACAGTAAGCGATAAACATCATTTACATGAAAATTCCTTATGCCTCTTTGGTATGCTCCGGCGATAAAAGCAGCTGCATGATCTCCATGAAAAAAGGTGGGTATAAATCCTGTTTTATCTCCAATATCCTGCAATGTCTTTATTACATCTATAGTCACCTTTGGTGAAAGCATGCTTAGAAGAACCAACTTATTTCTATATGTGTCCCAAAAAGAGGGAAGCGTGTAATAGTTGAAATCAACTTTTACAACTTTTCCCCTTACATCTATATATTCTCCATTTACATCGTTACGTAATGCCGGCCATTGAAAAGATCGGTAAAGTGAAGAATAAAATAACTGTATTTGCTTTTGAGTTCCACCTTTTACCTGTATTTTGGATAATAAATTCTCCCAGATTTGATTACCTTCCCTTTGAACTTGCTCAAAGGACTTGTTGTCGATTTCGTAATCAAGATTTCGCTTTGCATTCTTTACACTTACAAAAGATAAACCTATTTTCAACTCTACAAGTCGTTTACCTCCATTACGGATATAAACTAGGGCAAAACCTTCGTTTGAATTTTCTCCATTCCTTTCTAATTTTTCAATCTTACTGCTCAACTTTCCATAAAAATAGATTTTGTTATCGCCGATATTCTGATAACCATCTATAGCGTCATCGCTCACCTGCTTGATGTTCCAACTCAATACCTTGCTATTTGCCTTAGAAAGGTCAAAAAGTATTTGCCTGTTTTGATTACTTTTATAGTTATACTGATGATAACCACATCTTAATGTAGAAGTAAGTTTTACATCCACTTTGTAATCATTAAGAAAAACATGATAATAAGCGGGTGAAGCACTTTCTGATTTGTGAGAAAAACGGGAACCGAATTTATTTGTCATGCTATCAGCATCTGATACAGGTAAAACAGGAATATTGCAAAGATTCCAATGGCCTTTACAAGTGTGGGCGAAGCCGTAAATAACCGTATCCTCGTACCGGTAACCTGAGCCTGTATGATACGCTGTAACAGGTGTAAGCTGTACCATTGCGTTTGGCAAGGTACTGCCAGGATAAGTAAGCCCTGCCCAAACACGCCAACCTTTTGGCGGCTTATATCCAATAATCTTAGAATCAGTAAGAGTTGCCGTGCCGATAAATGGATTTACATATTTCGTATAAGTAGTTACAGTTTGACATTCAGTTGTTGTCATGCCGGATACCGATAGTATTATCAATACTAAAACTGAAATTTTTTCTATTTTGTTCATCATTTATCGTGAAGAATTATAACTTTGAAATAGGCATCAAAACGATTTTATTCGGTTGACTTTTTGCAAATTTTCGCCCATACGGGATCTGAATCAATATTCGATTTGCCACTTATTTTATTTGTCTTATTCCTTCTATTTTGCTTGTCTTATCCCTACGGAATTTCCAATCAACAATCGCATAAATATAGGTTACATTTTAGCACTTTAAGCCTCTTGTATAATTAATTCGCTTTGCAATAATATATGCAGATTGCATTATTGCACAGATGGAGGTGGGATTTTAATGCCCCAGTCAAGATTTGGTTTACTTCCCATCACAAATGAAAGTTTACCACCGTTCATCAATTCATCTCTGTACAACCAGCAATTGTTTAAAATCTTCCCATTGAATTCCGCCGATTGAATGTAAATATTTTCCTTTGAATTATTCTTTGCCTCAATAATTAGTTTTCTCTTATTGCCCAGGACAATAGTGGCTTTATTAAAGATTGGGCTACCAAGTTCAATGACAGGCCTTGCATCAGTCAATCCTTTAACATCAAACAATCCGAGTGCCGCCAAAACATACCACGAACCCAACTGTCCCTGATCTTCATCTTGGCCATAGCCATAGCCGTGAATTGGTTCTATTCCGTAAAACTCTTTACAAATGGATCTTGTCCATTTTTGGGTTAACCACGGTTTTCCGGAAAAGTTAAATAGCCAGCTTATATGCAAACAGGGTTGATTGCCATGATTATAAACCGAGTTAATTCCGGCAAAAGCATCTATTTTTTTCCCGCCTCCAAAATCTTCCTTCTCAGACGCTTCAAAAATGCTGTCCAACCGGGTGTTAAAATTATTCCTGCCAATGGAAGAAATTAATGCCGCCGGATTTTGAGGTACATAGAAAGTGTATTGTACTGCATTACCTTCCTGAAAACCTCTCCACGGCTGATAGGGGTCGAATTTGTCTATGAAAGTCCCGTCCGCTTTTTTAGGCTGCATTAATTTATTCTGAGGATTAAAAACGTTTCTCCAGCCATTTGAGTATTTGTTCAATTTTTTATAATCATCTTTTTTCCCCAAGTTCTTCGCCATCTGGGCGGTGGCAAAGGCGCTAAAACTATACTCTAGTGTGTGCGAAGCTGCGAAATGTGAACCGGTTAAGTCGGTTGTATCTTCTTCAAGATAAGGAACAAAATTAGACTTCAAAAAGGCCCTGGTATCCATTTTCCCTGATCCTATCGGCCTGTTTTGCCAGTTTAAGTCGTTTGCCATTATGGCCCGGTAAGCAACTTTAACATCATAATTTCTAATCCCTGCCTGGTAGGCGGCTGCAATTGCTAACCCAACAAAATTAGTTCCCACACCAGATATATATTCGCTATTCGCTATACCATCACCAAACCATCCTCTGTCCTTATAAATTTGCAAATGGGTATTTACAAAATTACCATATAATTCAGGATAAGAAAGCGCCCATAACTGAGTAATATTCCAAAATCCGCCCCAAATTGCATCGGTATTAATAAATTCAAAATCCGGCTTTGACGTGCCTGCAGCGTCCGGCAATTTCCCGATTTTCCCTTCGTGTTTTGGATAAGCGCCGTTTACATCGCTGGCAATTCCTCTTCCTAATAAAGCGTGGAATAAACCAGTGTAAAATTTGATTTTACTGGTATCATCATTACCCTCAACATATATTTTTCCAAGCTCCTTTTGCCATGTTTGCTCTGCTCTTAATTTGGCTCCGGCAAAAGAAAGATGTTCCGCTTCTGACTGAAGATTTATTTTAGCATTAGCAGTTGATGTATAAGAAAGACCGACTTTTATTTCTATTTGTTCATTTGCTGCGGTTTTGTAATTTAAGAAGAGGCCAGCGCCTTTTCCTTTGGCTGAAGAAACGTCTTGATGGATACCTGCTTTATCAAAAGCACCCACACTTTCCGGTTTTTTGCTAACCTCTCCATAGAAGTACATTAATACCTTTCCGTCAGGGTCATATTTTTGAACATATTTTGGATAAGTATTTACAAATCCCTCAAAGTGAGTGTCGTCAATCATTTTAATTCCTGCATCGGTAACGGCGCCACTTTCGCCTTGCACATTACCGATATCAAAAATAATGTGTGAAGAATTACTTTTAGGAAAAGTGTAGCGGTGAAAACCAACCCTTTTGGTTGCAGTGAGTTCAACGGTAATATTATAATCATCCAGCAGCACTTTATAATAGCCGGGTTCGGCTACCTGGTTCTTGGCATCAAAATGTGAGCGGTAACCACTGCCGGGTTTGTCTATATCGCCGGGGACAACTTTTAGCGGACCGGTTGTCGGCATAAAACTGACGCCACCGACCTGCCACTCATGAAAATGCACAAAGCCCTCGATTGAATTTTGCCTGGTGTCATAACCTACTGCTTCCCATCCCTGCTCATTTCCATAGTGCCCGTTGGTTGATGGAGCTAATTTGGCCATACCATTGGGAACGGCTGCCGGAGTATAAAAAAACCATCTGCTATGGGCTGTGCCAATATCTGGGTCTACATATTTTAAGACATTTTCCTGTTTTTTCTGGGCAACTAAAAGAGCGGGCAAAAAAGCGCTCAAAAGTGATGATAGGATAAGCGGAAATAATTTCTTTCTTTTCATTGTATTTTCATTGATTATTTCTTTTAAAAAGCGCGATTCTTCCATACATTTCAACCATGCATGCCTGGTTCAATAACCAATAATATCGTCCTTTTTTTTCACCACTCCAATCTTCATAAAAAAATCCAGCAGGAGTTCTTGCGTATTTCCAGGCATAGTCTACGTTCCGTATCATGGCATCAATATACTGCGTGTTTTTCTTGGGATCTATTTTGTAAAAATCCAGATAGGCCCTGAACAAGACCGTTGTAAACCACGGGTCATGGTCGGGGAATTTTCGTTCTAATTTCGGAGAAGAGGTTGTAAAAAAATTAAAAGTTGACGCCGCTAATTCTTTAGCATCATTAAAGTATTGTTTGTCCTTTGTTATTTGATATAACAAAACGGCATTACTCAACATGGCTCCTGAATTATAAGTCCATTTGGTTTTATTCGGAGTACATCCTTTAATAGCGATATCATTCCAGTAAATTAAATCACTGGTGTCTTGTAGCTTCATTTTAGTCCACGCGTACACTCTTTTGCCAAAATCCAGATACCTCGCTTTTTTCGTAATAGCATATAATCTCAATGCCAGAGTAGCCGAAAATGAACTGGAGCAGGTAGCTTTAATATAGTTAGCCGAATCCGGAGACTTTTCTGCTTCATTCCAAAAAATGCCGCCACCGCAATCGGGTGATTCGCCTGTAAAATCAAAAGCGATACATTTTTCCGCCTGGTTTAAGAAGTGTTGATTTTTAGTTGCTTTATAATTTTCCAAATAATCTAGACCAATAGTTGCGTTGTCGTCATAAAAACGCTTGTCTCCTCCGTATATCGGAGGATAAGATTCAACGCCCCAAAGGCCATATCTCTCAGACCAATATTGGTCTATACCAGCTTCTATTTTTTTGAAAGAAGTATCAATTACTCCTAATTGCTTTAATATGCCTATGCCGGTTACCATGCCGGAAAAAGGCCACATATATGCAACCTTCCTATCGCCCGGCTGCTTAGGATAGTTCTCATTTAAAAAATCCGTCCCCGGAACAGAATAATGAAGCACAATTAAATGATATATATATTCTGCCCTTTTCTTATAACGAGAGGCTACAGAATCTTTTAAATCACTTGTCTCCTTTAAACTATTCGCCGGGATACGTACGCTTCGCCCCCTTATTGTTTGAGTCAACAGTATAACTGCTACAAAAAAGGAGAATGTTTTAAATATTATCTTCATTGAAATTAATATTAGTTATTTTTTACTATAACAAGATTACTTGTATTTAGACAATAATGCTTGAATCCTTTCCATCCATGCCTGATCAACACCTTCCATGTTGGTATAGCGCCCGGCGCCATCAAGACCGGCAAACTGGTAATATCCATGCGAGGATGCATCTTTTAGAACCGTGTTTATAGCATCAATATTTCCCTTGGCATAGCTCAGCCATGAAGTATTTTTATCCGCTTCATACAGCCTTATCATTGACTGTGAAGCCCATCCACACCAAGCTGGATTTATTCTTTTATCAGCGGTATTAAAAATATAAACATTGTGCGCGCCATCCCATAGGGTAGCATTCATAGCGCGTGCTATCGCTTCAGCCTTGCTAAGGTATGCGGGATCGTTCATCACCTTAGCATACCATAAATAGGCCTCAAGCATAATTGCGTTATCATAAGTAAATATCTGGCTGTATTTCTTTCCTGTATTATCATATTGCCAAATGAAAAGTCCGGTATTACTATCATACATTTTAGTGGTTAACCAGTTATTGACTGATGATGCCCAGTCATGGTAAACAGATTCACCAGTGATTCCATAAAGGCGAAGAAATAATTGCAGCGCGAGGCCATTTGTCTGAGTCGGCTTATATATCTTCTCTGTATTCCACCAAAACCCGCCGCCGATTGAAGAATCCCAAAGTCCACTTTTTATAATCCAATTAGCACAGGCTTCAGCTTTATTAAGATATGCGTCTCTGTCTGTGCCACTGGTCAGGTCATAAGCCTGCAGATACACCATTCCCGTCAGTGAGTTATCATCTACATACTTAGTACCCGACGCACCACTGCCATCCAGATTTGAAAATGCAAAATAACCACCATGCGGATCTGCTTTATCCCACATATTTTCCATCCATTTGAAAGTAGCGTTCATAGACCGCAGATAAGAAGAATCTCCAATCTCAATCATAGCTGCATCCGCATAGATCTGGCTGACATTGTACCATTCAAAAGCACTGTTTGTATTTGTCCAGGTATTTACTCTATAACTGCTATACGAAGTAAGCAGACTTGAAGTTATGAACTTATTCGTTTCCTTTGCCATCGTAAAATACACTGAAACCGGGTGAGCCGTCGTACTGTCAGCCGGTGGCGGTTGAACGTATGTTGGCGCATCTTTCCCTTTGTGACAGGAGGTTAGTAAAATAATTATTAAAGGCAACGACGTAATCAGCAACTTCTTCATGATTGTATTTTTAAAGTTTTCATCATTACATATACATATTTACATCGTTTTAAAGTACTGTAACTTTGTGTGTATAAGGGCCGCCGGCTTTAAAATATGCATCCACTTTAACGGAGTGATTATCGGCTGAGGGGTCAAATTTATAGGTATTGCTCCATTGGTCATTGGTGACGGGCACAAGGTAGAAATAAGACGGTGGCTGCCCTGCAGGTGGAACATTATCGGCATTTGTGCTGCCATAATATTCGACACCCGCAGAAGTATGCATAAAGAATTTATACCGGTCATCCCTACCCCACGAAAACTGCACAAATACTACAGGAAGCGAATCAATTTGCCAGATGCTGTTTCCGGCATAAGTCAACTGGCCAATCTCCGCATTATTTGCTGATTGATACAGCCCTATCGATTCAATTACTGTTGCTTCAGAAGTAGCTACATTAAAATCATATCTTAGACGATAAGCTTTTGTAGTGCCGGTAATTTCGGTCGGTGTATTTCCTGACTTAATAATATTACTGCTGTTTAAATCAATGTAATATTCATTTCCATTAGCATTTCGCTGATCAGTAAGTAAATAACTTCCTGTACCTAATGAAGTGTATAACTCAAACACTCCATCCGCAGTTTTCTTTAATGGAATCGCATTTGCCGGGTCGCTACCTGCTTCGGTAGCAGTTCCAAAAATGAATAAAGAATCGGGAACCGTGGCAAAGCCGGCAGGACGCTCAATTTGTAGGGTTCTTGTTTCAGCGCTTATTTTTGCATTGGTTGCTTTTGATGCCAGGATGCCCCATTTTATTTTTCCGGAACTGGAAGCCTTGATACCTGCTAACGCTGCTATTTTATTTAAATCTTTTTGAGAAACGGTAGCCTGAGTTTGCACTCCTGAACCGTCTGCAAGTATTTTATAAATAGGATTACTGAAGTCGCCATCAGCTTTATCGAAAGCAACTTCATAAAGAATTAAACCACTATCCGGAGTTTGCGCCCGGCTCCATTGAAATACAATACTAGCACCGGTTGCCGGTTGTAACTGGATATCTGAATTATCTGCAGGCGCCGCAAGGGTGCTGACCGGCGTTATAGTCAAATCCAGACTTTTAATATCTTTTTTACAAGAACTAATTAAAAGAAAGGCAAGCGAGGCAAGCAAACTCAAACTTATATTTTTCATAATTATCTTTTTTGAGGATTTTAATTTAATTGTATCCGGGGTTTTGGGTAAGCTTATTATCAAGACTTATCTCTGAAGATGGAACAGGCCACAAATAATCTCTTTCAGGATTAAACTTGCGATTTTGAACTCTTATGTAACCGTTATCAACAGATGGATCGCCAAACCTGGCTCCATGTGCATATCCATTCATTACTTTCTCTGCAATTTTCCACCTTCTGATATCATCAGTCCTTAAACTTTCCATAGCAAATTCGGCCCTGCGTTCTGTTCGGATTATATTGGTCATGTCGGTGTTGCCCGGATAATTCAAGGCACCCGGATCTGTGAATCCGGCTCTTTGCCTTAATAACCTGATGGTATTATTCCATACAGTTTCATCCATCTGGGCCAGGCTATTTTTTGCTTCAGCATAATCCAAGAGAATTTCCGCATACCTGATTAAATGAATGTTGTTTCCTGATACAAAATTGGCCAAAGCTGTCGGGTCGAAATATTTTCTCCAATAATATCCGGTAGGCGATGAACTCTGCGAAGCAGGATTGTATTCATCAGGCACTGAAGGATCAGGGTCAGATCCTGGTTTTATATAAATGGTTTTAATGCTCCCATCCGGCTTTACCCATTTATAACCATTATACACAACTGTTGCTGTAAGTCTTGGGTCACGGTTAACATAAGGATTGTTTTCATCATACCCAGATCCCGGATCACTTATCGCCTTGCCATTGAGCATAATGTAACTGTCAACAAGCTCCTGGGTAGGCGCCATACTGCTCACGCGTCCACCTACTGACCTTGGAACAAAATCCCAAAGGTCACTCCATGTGCGTACAGTTGGAACATATTGAAGCGAAAGCATTGATTCAGGGTTTGTTTTATCGACCGAAGGATTGCTGAACAGGTCGCTATAATTTGCAGCGAGTGAATAATGTCCATATGTTGATTGGTCGTTCATTAATTTTTCACAAACTGTGACGACATCAGCCATCCGATCTCCCTGGTATAACAGCACTCTTGCTTCCAATGCCAAGGCAGCCCCTTTTGTTATTCTTCCATTTTCACTTATCGGAAGTTCATCCTGGGATGGCAAAATAGCAGCAACGGAATCCAGTTCACTGACAACGAATTGCACGACTGTTTGCTTTGGAGAGCGGGCAATCTGCTTAGCTTCGTCGGGAGTCAGATCATGATCAACCAATGGCACATCGCCATACCATTTCGTTAAATTAAATTGTTCAAATGCCCGAATGAAACGCGTTTCGGCTTTCAGTCTTGCTTTTACATCCGCTGAAAGTGTTGTATTCTTATCAATATTTGCTATAAAAAGATTACAGGATTTTATGGTACTATAATAGTAAGCCCAATCATTTTGAAACTTAGCGGTTCCGGCTGTGGCATTGCCACTTGCTATCAAGTTGTAATCACCGGTTGATGAATAAGCGTTATCAGACAACGATTCATTATAAAAGAATAACGAGCTGTTATACATCAGGCTATAGTTATTATATAAAGCGCTGTAAACATTCGCATCTATCGTCCAAAAAGTAAGATCAGAGAAACGATCAGTCGGAGCGAGATCCAATTTCTTACATCCTACCGATGTAGTTGCTGCAAGGATTATGATTAACAGATTTTTTAAAAATTTCATATTATTTATTTTAAAAATTATTAGAAGGTTAAGTTAACTCCAGCACCATAAAATACAGGTAAAGGATAACTACGTGCACTGTTCGAATATGCACCAAGGCTTAAGTTGTTGCCGAATTCTGTTGTTTCCGGATCAATAAACTTTAATTTAGTTATGGTAAGAAGATTTTGCCCGATTAATGACACCCTGATTTTTTGTATACCCACTTTTCCCGTTACATTTCTTGAAAAGGTGTATCCGATATTAACGTTTTTTAACCTTGCATAAGCCGCATTGAATTTGTATAAGTCGGAACCTGTCCTCCAGTTATAAGTATTAGATGTGGATCCAATTGCAGCCAACCTTGGAAAACGTGCATTTGGATTTTCAGGCGTCCAGAAATCAGTCTGGTGATCGTATACCGTTGCCCCATAGTTGTAGTGAAATGGTTCAACCAGTTCGCCCCGTAAAAATTCATCTCTTTTGCCAACACCCTGGATGAATAATTGCAAATCGAAACCCCTAACTTCAATCATATAGGTAAAGCCAAACGTGTAACGCGGAAAAGGATTTCCTAAAACGGTTTTATCCTTGTCATCAATAACACCATCCTGATTCAGATCTTTAAATTTTAAATCCCCGGGGCCAACTATTGAGCCTGCTATTTTTGGCGACTTGTCTATATCCGCCTGATCCTGGAAAAAACCATTGGTTTCATAACCATAATATTGCGTGATAGGCTGACCGACTTTTCTTATCAGTTGAAATACATCCTGATTAACGATCTGCTGCGTGGTGCCACCCGTTAACGCCAACAATGTATTTTTACTATCTGCTACATTAAGGCTAAAGCTCTGGGTAACTACCCGTCCTCTCAACTTATAGTCTACCGTTGCCTCCCAGCCCTGGTTTTTAACCTTTGCAACATTATAATCAGGAAGTGCAGCTCCAAAAATTTGCGGCACATCATATCTTGGTTGTAAAATATTGCTCGTTACCTTATTGAAATAATCAAAAGATATATTAAGGCTATTATTGATAAAACCTGCATCAATTCCCAAATTCAACGTGGCTGCTTTCTCCCAGGTTAAATCTTCGTTGCTTAATAGAAAACCTGCGCCTCCTACGGACACATTATTGAAACCATAAGCACTTGGATAATTGAAATACGTAGTTTGATACTGATACGAGCCTACGTTTTGATTTCCCAAAATGCCATAAGTAGTTCTCAGTTTGAGGCTACTGATAACATTCTTGATATTATTCATAAACGATTCATCAGATACAATCCAGCCTAAATTTACAGAAGGAAAAAAGCCTGCTCTTTTACCTTTCGCAAATTTGGAAGAGGCATCTTCGCGGAAAGTTCCTTCAAAAAGATACCTGTCTTTAAACGAATAATTGAGCCTGCCGAATAAAGAATTAATACTGGATTGATCAACCCCAATGCTGTTGTAGGAATTAACAGGGTCAACCAAAGTACCTGTAGTGGGCGTTCCTAGATAAGGGTCTGTTAATGTTTTTTGTAGTTGAAAGCCGCTGCCACTAAAACTTTCATTAGATGCCCCAAGCAATACTTTGAAAGAGTGAGCTTTAATATCTTTAGCATAATCTGCATAAACCTGGGTATTCAGCAATAGCGATTTGTAATTATTATCAAAAACTGTTCTATCATCCCCATACACACCCGAAGGAACATAATTAACTTGTGTTCTGCGGAAAAAGTTTCCGTTATTCACGATAGTCCCTCCGAAAATGCCAGTTAATTTCAAACCTTTTGCAATGCTCAATACGCCATTTACATTCCCAAAAAATTCATCATTATCTGCCTGATTATATCCTCCTTTTTCGAGTACACCATACTCGTTATATTGTGACGCAACTGAGTTAGTAAGATAATTGCCTGCAGAATCTTTCCAGTTAAAATTTAATGGAACACGATTTGCATCGGCAAAAATATTGTTGTCTCCAACAGTATTCGTTTTATTGCGGGTCTTTGTATAATTAAGAATGAAGTTGGCTTTTAATTTGCCAATTACAGAAGTTTCATTCAACCGCAGATTATATTTTGTATAACCGAAAGGACTGCCTGAACCGCCATTACCGATGAGGTTGCTTTTTTGATCCTGATATCCGGCCGAAATAAAGTAAGAATTAGTCGCGCCGCCTCCGCTGATATTTATATTGTGAGATTGTAAAATCGCGTTATGTAAAAGATGTTCAACATCCCAAGTCCCATTTCCCTCGTTTTTTAATTGCTGGATTTGCTCGGGCGTATATACTGGTGGTAAACCGGAATTGATCAGTGAAAGATTTTTATAATAAGCGTTATCCCATGCACTTACTTTATGCACCAAAACCTTTGGTACCTGGCTTCCATAATTACCATCATAAGCTATCGTTGGTTTTTGATTCAGTCGTCCACTTTTCGTTGTTACGAGTATGACTCCATTTGCTGCACGAGAACCATATATCGCTGCCGAACCTGCATCTTTCAAAACGGAAACACTAGCTATATCATTAGGATTAATCGTGTTGAGATCCCCTCCAATGATGCCATCTATTACAATTAACGGATCATTGTTGCCCAATGTACCAACGCCTCTGATATTGATGGTAACATTACTTCCAGGGTCAAGCTGGCTTTGTTGAATGATCAAATTTGGCGATTCTCCCTGTAGCGCCTGAAAAGTATTTAATACCGGTTTGTTTTCAATATCCTTTGATGATATCTGATTAACAGCTCCTGTGACGTCTACTTTTTTCTGTGTGCCATATCCGACAACAACGACATCGCTTAATTGGCTTGTTTTTGCTGTTAAGGTTATATTCAAAATTCCGGAGGCGGGCACAGGCAACGTTTGTGTAACGTAGCCAACATAGGAAAATTCGATAGTGTCGTTCCTTTGCCTTTGTGGTAGCGCTAAGGAATACTTACCTGTCTCATTTGTAGTTACTCCTGCATTGGAGCCTTTAAGGGTAACACTAACGCCCGAAATTGGTGTGCCTGTATCACCCAGAACAACACCGGTAATAACGCGGGAATTCTGCGCCTTCGTTAAATTACAGAAGGCGCATAAAAAAATCATTAACACCAGAAAGTGCAGTGACTTTTTTTGAGAATTAAAATGCTTCAGCACTGGTTTAAAGAAATTCATATGATAATATTTAAAAAATAAAAAGATGGTGATTAATATGATGAGTTGCATAATTTTCTTACACTTATTAAGGTGCGGATCCTTTGACAGCATATAATTTTTTTTCACGCTTTCTTTTCCAATACTTTTCGATATCCTCTAAAGATTTTCCTTTCGTTTCAGGAATTAACTTCCAGGTGATCCATAAAGCCGGCGCACATAGCACGGCAAACGTCCAGAAAGTAGCAGCAGGACCCCAGCTTTCGCTCTTCAACATTAATGGAGTTAACTCGCCTACAAAAAAATTGGCAATCCAAAGTGACAAAGTGGCTAAAGACATTGCACGTCCACGGACTGCATTGGGGAATATTTCACTGATAATAATCCAGCTTACGGGGCCAAAAGAGAAAGCAAAACAGGCGATAAACAATAAGATAAAAGTTAATATCCACGGTCCCTCAATTATATTGAAGTGAAATAAAAATCCAATGATTATAAGTGAAATAACGGCACCGGAGATACCTAAAATCAAAAGTGGTTTCCTACCCCACTTATCGACAGTGAAAATGGCCACGAACGTGAATAATACATTTATGATACCGATGGTAACTTGCCCGCCTAATGCTGCTCCTAAAGAAAAACCTGCTTTATCAAGAATAGAAGGGCCAAAATAAATGATGGCATTTATCCCTGATAACTGTGAAAGAAACGGGAGTGATAATCCTACGATTAATGCAACTTTATACACTGGAGAAAAAAGTTCTTTTATGCTGCCCGATTCTCCTTTTGTACTTTCCTTTATTTCGCGTGCTTCCTGTTGCGCAGCTTCAACTGAATTTATTTTCTGTAAATATTTTAAAGCTTCATCTTCTTTTCCATTCACCAATAACCATCTTGGGGATTCGGGAACGACAAATAAAAAGATTAGAAAAATGAAAGCAGGAATTACTCCAATTCCAATCATCGAACGCCAGACATCCTGTGTAATGACATAATGGAACCAGCCGTCAAATGTTTCGGCTAAAGAAATCTTTACGAGGTATGCATTTGTAAAATAGGCCGCTACTATGCCAAGAGTTATGGCGAGCTGGTACAAAGTAACCATTCTTCCTCTGAATTTGGAAGGAGAGAACTCTGCGATATAAAGAGGACATACCATCGATGCGACACCGATGCCGAGACCACCAATGAGACGAAACGAAATTAGTAGAGAAGAATTGATAGCGAGCATGCAGCCTATTGCTGAAATAAAAAATAATGTGGCAGATAAGATCATTACTTTTTTCCGGCCATACCGGTCACTTAATTTTCCGGCAGCGGCTACACCAATTATACAGCCTAATAAAGCGGAACTAACGAACCATCCTTCCATTAATAAACTGAAATGAAAATCTTTTGCCACAAATTCAAGAACTCCTGATATTACAGCAGTGTCAAATCCAAAAAGAAATCCTCCTAACGCAGCAATAAAGCAAATAAGGAAAAAATATTTCTTATTTAGAACCGTTTGTTTCTGATTCATATCGGGTGATCGTTAAGTTAAATAGTTGAATGCAATACTTTTTTAAGTTTAAAATCTTAAACCGGTTTTTGTCTTACTTCTTCTACGCTACCTGCTTTATCTTTAAAATAGAAATCTCAATTATTTGTCTGTTTACTACTGATAGCCATTTGTTGCATAGCCTTATGATCTCTTTTTTGTTTACTTAACAAATGCCTTTATCACTTTTACCATTTTATCACTCTCATTAATTAGTTGATACGATTCAGCAGCAGCCGGAATAATAAAAGTTTCGGCATAATTAAATCTTCCTTCTGTTCCGTCTTTTGTTTTTACTATTATAGATTCGCCCTCTACCAGCATCAAGACATGACAGGCATTATTCGTGTTTATCGTTGCTTTATTTACAAATTCTATCCGGTGAACATCATAAAAATGTTCTTTATGGGTAGGTAAATGAATCAGACGATAATCGTCATTTTCTTCAATCACAGTTGGCAATGAAATAAGCTCTTCTTTTACCCGGTGGCCTTTTCGTTGAAAATCAAGATTATTAAAAGCATGGTCAATATTAATGGGGCGTGGATTTCCTTCCAAATCGGGCCGCACCCAATCGTACATTTTAAAAGTAAAAATGTAGGGCGTCGCACTTATCTCCAGTACAAGATTATTAGCCCCTGAACTATGAATCGTTTGGTTAGGAATCAAAAAGAAATCATGTTTATGAGAAGGATGAGATTGCACATATTCTTCAATATTGATTGGCTGGTTTTTTTCTACACTTTCTTCAAGAGCATTTCTAAATTTCGATGGGTTAATATTTTCCCTGAAACCGAGATAAACTCTGGCATCTTTTTTACAATCTAGGATATAATACGTTTCATCCTGCGTGATCTTTTCACCAAAATTCTTTTGAATGTAGGATAAAGACGGGTGGCATTGTATAGATAGATTTCCGCCATCAAATGTGTCGAGGAAATCAAATCTTATTGGGAATTCATTGCCAAAACGTTCCGAATCTTTACCTAAAACTTCCTTTGAATTATTTTCCATTAGCCAGTCGAAAGAAATTTCCAATAATTTCCCATCACTTTCAAACACCAGCCCATTTTCCGGTGTAATCAATTCAAAAGACCATGCATAATTGATCTCGTTTTTATTTAAAGAAGGAATATGTTCTTTCAACCATTGCCCACCCCAGGCGCCTGCTTCAAACCACGGCCTCACCCTGATAGCGCTATGACTTAATGATTCAAGCCCTTCCTCAATGGATGATTTGAAAGCCCAGCTTATCTTGTCTTTCCATTGCGCATCAGCAACTATAGCAATCTTATTTTTTATTGCTTTACGATGTTCCTTTAATACTACCCAATCAACAAAATAAAGGCGCTTATAAACGGAAGGCCAATCTTCATTTTTTAAAGCTCCGATATTACTATCGAAACCCGCTCTCAAACGGTACTGCATTTCATTCTTTGGAAGATCAACATAAATAACTGGCGCTTGCCAATTACAAAGCCCGGCCCCGGTTCCGATTATTATTACCAAATCATAACCTTCAACTTTACTGTTTACATTTTGTAATGTTTCTACATCATAAAAGTCTTTTACCGTTAGTTTGGTTTTATTTCCCCAAACAGAATCTTTTTCTCCCAGGGAAGGACTAACCAATTTTTCTATTTCAACTTCATCTTTAAGAAATGCGGAGGTTTCATACCATAAAACCTTCTTGTACATTTTCTTGAAACATTTTGCCAGATTTTCCCTGATTACACTCCAATCGTTTCCATGAAATCCATCAATTATTACTGCCTTACGATTAATCATCCATTTTGAAAGTAGCTCGTAATCAGAAAATATTTTTCCCCGTCCGAGATTATAAAACGGATACAAATTATAATCGCCGTTCTTTTGTTCAATTGTTGCAACATTCGTTGGTAATAGTTCCTGCGTTGATTTACGCCATATCGTTTTATTTATCTTCATATTTTCCATATCAGCATTTCGGAACAATCCTGCCGCACCTGCAATTGCAGATAATTCCATTTTATTTGAGATCCTTATCGGGATAAAAATTGCGAACTTATCTTTTAGCGCCTGAGTTAATGATGGCAAAAAAAGATTGGAAGACTGTGCGATACTTCCTCCGATAACAATACAATCTGCCTGAAAAGATTGAATCCACGGCGCTAATAATTCAGCTATATTTTCAGAAAACTTCAAAAATATATCAATAGCTTTCTCATCATTATCAATCTGAGCTTTATCTGAAATATCTTTTACAGTTAAACTTTTTCCGGTTATACGCAAAAATTCTTCCATTAACCAACGAGAGGAAATGTAATCTTCAGCTATGCCATTTTTAAACGGACAGTTGTAGAGATAACCTCCTTCCGGCACACCATCAGCTTTAATAACCTTGTTTTCCTTTATAAAACATGCTCCAAGGCCGGTACCCAGTGTGATTGCGATTACTTTATTAAAACCTTTTGCTTCTCCCGATAAACATTCACCTAACCCAAAACAGGACGCATCATTTTCAAAAATAACAGGCAGATCATATTTGATCTTAAGTTTATTTTTTAAAGCTTCTTTTATATTTATTCCGTAGAGAGCATTGTATTTACTTACTCCTTTAATAAGCGAAATTCCGTTCACATAATCAAAAGGTCCTGGCATGGCAATTCCGATACCTTCCAAAACATGTCCATTTAATTTATTCAAAGAAGTATGAATCGCATCTGCCCATTCATCAAGAATAATTTCTGCGCTTTCTGCCGGTGAATGAATTTTCTTCCTGGTAAAAGAATTATCCAATATCGAAGCAGTCTCACCCGGCTCTACAAGTGCGGATGAAATATGAGATCCTCCAATGTCAACGCCAAGTATCATTTGTCAATATGTATGAACATGTTTAGAATTAAGAAAAAAATTTAGATCTTTTTAATGTCAATAGAATAAGTAAACTTGTCAGACCTGTAGTATCCTATATTATACTCAGTAGGCCGATCCCCGACATCATATACAAACCTTTCACGAAAAAGAATGGGATCTGACTCTGAAATTTTTAATTTTTTTGCAATTTTTCCTGCCAGCATTGCTTTAATATTTTCTGAAGATCTTTTTACAATAATTCCATACTTTTTTTCCAACATAGTATATAAGGGCATTTGAAAATCATCATTACTATCAAGCCCGATCCGTGGATGAAAGTAACTCTCAAAATACACAATCGGTTCACCGGATGTCCCCTTGAGTTTTGAAAGTTTCAGCACCTTCCGTCCTTTATCAATATTGAAAAAGGTACTCAAATTAGAATTCGCTAATATCCATTCAATTTTCAATTCCAGGTTAATAACCATTATTCCCCTTTCACGCATTTCCTGAGTAAAACTATACCAATGATCTAATCCGGTAGTAAGTGATTTCTTTTGAGCAGCTTTGGTTCCCACGCCTTTTTTTCTTACAAGCAATCCTTCATGTTCAAGCCGGTTAGTTGCCTGCCGAATTGTATTTCTTGACACACCCAATCTATTGGCCAATTCAACTTCTTTAGGAAGTAACGTTCCATGCTTAAACTCCGACGAAGTAACCATTTTCCTGATTAGCTCTTCTACCTGGAGGTGAAGAGGTATCTTACTTTCGTGATTAATTTGCAAATCCATCTAACATGTATGAATGTTCAAACATATTAGTTTTTTAATTACCAGCAAAATTTATTTTTGAAAAATAAAAAAAGCGCATTTGAATGGGTTATTATAGAGAAATAATCCAATTTCAACAGCAAACATCGCTTTTATAACTCTAGCAACAAATACCTTTTTAGGATTGAAAGCAATCCTGCAATAAAGTAAGGTGAAGCAAATAGAATCTAAAGTGCTGTACTTCTCATCTCTAAGAAAACAAAAACGGTATTATTACACCCTTTTGCAATTTTTATTCCCCTATCTTTAAGGCTTTCCAATTGCTGTTGTCGGATGCTCATTTGAGCCCTAAACCGCTTTTCAGCTATTATCCTTTAACAGGCTTCGATTTTTAAAATTAACTACACTAATTTTTTTAAGTTAATAAAACCGTTCATGCAGATCTGTCGCAAAAATTAGAAATTTTTAGGCCGCGTGTATTAGGGAATTATTTCGATTCCCTAATACTCAGGATTAATTAGTTAGCCCTTAAGAATTATAGACTTATTACCATACCTAACATTATTTTACTTCATACTCCCTGTAAGCTCCAAAATGCGCCAATCTATCCTCGCCCAATTGTTCAGGTATCGGCAAAAAAGGAATGTTTAGTTTTTTAGTTATTTGTTCCCATAAATCAGTGCGGGTATAAGTTTGATGTACTTTTTGAAAAGATACTGATAAAAGTAATTCTTTTGCTTGCTGAGGTTTGCCTTCGTCTATTAACAGTTGTACCCGTCGCTCAATAACCCATTCGTCTTTTAAAGCATCTACCATCGCTAACCATTTTTCACGCTCCACAAGGGTCTTTTTCATGCCCGCGCGACAAAGGATCTGATCCCGTTCAGTGACCAGTTGCGGATAAAGCTGGAGCCATGGTTCGTGGATACTGTGGAGAGCATCTACAGCAGCAGAGACATTCCCTGGGAAATTAAGTAGCCGGGCTAACAATGCCTTTGCTACGCTTATATTACTTTCTGAAAGAATCTCGATTGATTGTTGCTTTTCATTTCTGCCGGCCAGCCATGTTCCATAATAAAACTTCCACAAATCTGCGATATGCCCGTTCGTTTGTTTTATCGCCCATTTAAATGCTGCATCCATGTTTTCCATGCCTGAAGGAGCCCAAAGCCTTTGATCAATTTCCGGAGGTACAGGTAAGCCTTGTTTTTGCTGGTAAGCTTTTGAAAGATCGACCCAAACTTTTACTTCCTTTGATCTTGCCCATTGAAAAAACGGAATATCTTTCAGTGGCCTTAATTTAATTTCAGGAACTTTTAATGAATATATATCCAGCGGTTTATCTGTGGGAAACCAATATTCTGTATGCCATCTCGTTTCTCCTGCTTGTAATTCCAGTTTTATTGATTGATCACCAATAGGTCCTCCCTGGATTTCGAGATAAGTTTGATGTTTGGCAGTACTTAAAACTGACCAGGCACTGTCATCCCCGTTACCATAACTCCATAGCTTTATTCCTGATGCAACTTTTTCATCTGCTATGTGGTACAATCCTGTTCCAAAAGAAGGGGTATAGGCGCCAAATGCATTTACATCTTTCGTTTCCCAAAAATATCCGGTCATTTCTTTAATATCCATTTCTGTTTTTGGGCCTTCCTTTACCCAGTCTACGGTATCTACTTTTGAAGAATGAGATAAAACCCTGCCCTTGGGAAAATAAAATTTTGTATCAGGAGCAGATAGTAAAGCGGCATTTGACCATGACATCCAGGGATATGCTGCCGTTCCCGGATTGCAATAAAGAACCCTTTCTGTTAAAAAATGATCATCCCTGCCCAAAGAATATTCTACTGTCATTGCATTACAAAACGCAATTTTCTATACTTTTGCAGTGGCAAGGAGAATGCGATAATAACAAAATAAAAATTACAGTCGCAGACAGAATATTGACAGGCTTTTCTTATAATCTATTGATAATTAATGCTTTCAGATTCCTGTTCTGGGCACTTAAAAAGCCTGTAAGTTATTGATTTACAGGCTTTTTTATTTCTATCAAAAGTCAATTCTTACAGGTTTTTACCGTATTCTCCCACTATTATTGACAGAAAATTGACAGACCAAATCAATGGAAGAAACGCTTTTGATAAAAGGCTTTCTTCAAGGCTTCAACACATTCAAAAGCCTTTCTCAAACAACGGTTGTTTACATGTAAATGGCATTTTGAGAGTGACTGAAAAACAGTACAGGCATGACTGTTACAAAATTGTTGAAAAAAATTATTCCACAGCTTTTAGCCGCCTTCTACCACTTTGCCTGGATATTATTATCACCAATGCAATTTGAAATTGATACAAGAGTCCCGGTAATAACAATACAATGGAAAAGCATTGGGAAAGCAATGTTATTCTATGAAGATGAAGTATGGTGGTTGCAAATCCGCGTATGGTTCTTTGCCAAAAAGTGGAATTTGGTGCAAATGATTTTTGCAGATAGAAAAAAAAAGAAAAAGGTGACTCAAAGTCGTAGAAGAAAAAGAAGAAAGCGCATGCCGGTTTTAAAGTTCTTTAAAATACTTAAACCTTTCAAATAGTTCATTGGGAAATTGCCTTTAGCGCAGATGATTATACAGAAAACGCCCGGTGGTATTGGATTAACTTTTTCGCCTTAACAAGAAAGCATGTTCATATCAACTTTGTTGATAAAAATTATCTCGTATTGATTATCAGAAATAAGGCGTGGCGAATCGCCTATGCCCTTTATGAAATAAATTATTTTTTCATTTTTAAAACCAATTTTATGGCAATCAATTTAGAAGAAACAGTAAAACAACTTACTGATTTCATGAAAACAGAAGCAAAGACCGATACGGTAATAGGCCAGGCATTTCAACTGGGCGAATTTACCTGTGTCCCTGTAATTAAATTTGGCATGGGTCTCGGATATGGGACCGGCGAAGGGCGTGGAGATGCGCCGAATAAAGGCAAAGGAGAAGGCACAGGTTTGGGCGCTGGTGGTGGTGTTGGTATAATTCCTATAGGATTTTTGACCACACGCCAGGACAAGATTTCTTTTGTCCCTACCAATACCAAGAAAGGCATTGGCGCAGCATTTGAGAAACTGCCTGAGCTGATTGAAAAATTTATAGAAAAGAAAAAGCAACAAAAAGCAGAACCGGAGGCATGATTGACTAAAAACGATAAACAGAACCCGTGAAATATATCTTCATGAATAAAAAAATTGGGTTGATATTATTACCAATCGCTCTTGTAATGACTTGCTTTTACTTTTTTAAGATTAACATATTGTGGCGGGGAAATAAGCAAGGATATTTCATTGGATTTGTTTTTTACTGGATGTGGTGCTTATTCACACCTATTATACGCTTGTATCGGGGGGAATGATTTTTGGATTAGCAATTGACCCGCTCGGCCTAGGTTCCGGATTTCCCGCAACGGTTTGTATGGCCATTGCCTTCTTTATTTTATTAAAAAAACAAGACCATGATTTCATTTGGAAATTAAAACAATATAACACGGCGCTATTGATTTCATAAACAGGGAAAGAAAGAAATTCCGCATCAGCAAAAGGACAAAAAATGAGATTTTTTCTTTTTATTGAACACAAAGATTTCCGCATAGCTCGAACTTTTTTTATTCAAATATTTTTCCTGTTTTCAAAAATCTTTTGAGAGAAAAAACGCGAAGAGTTTTCGCTTTTTCGTTGCTCTTTCGAGTTTGTCCGGAAAGCCATTTTGTAGTTTTTCAGGTTTTATTTTTCGAAAAAGTTGCAATCCGGAGAAAAAAGTATAAAGTGTTTTTTAACCCAGATTAAACATTACCAATGAAAAAGTATTTGATATTGTATTATTCAAAAACCGGCAACAGCAAATTTATTGCTGAAAAATTGTCTAACGAATTAGCTTGTAATTCAAAAAAAATAATTCCTGTAATTGATAGCCTTGCAGTACTGTTTTTACTATCGTTAATGAAAATTGGCATTCCAACAAATATTTCAAAAAAAGAAATTGAGGGTTATGGCGAGATAATAATTGTAGGCCCTGTTTGGGGTGGGCTTTTAATTTCGCCTTTAAGAAACACGCTTAAAAAATGTATCAAAGCCTCAAAAAATATTCATTTTTCTGTTACTTGCGAAACTAAGGATGAGGAAAAGGATAATAAATATGGTTATGCAAAAGTATTGAGGGAGGCTAAAGGTTTGGGAGGCAAATTCGTTAGAACTACGGAAGCTTTCTCAACTTCCCTGGTTAATCCGGATAATAAAGCATGGAGCCCCAAATTATCTGAAAAGATAAAAATAACGGAAGAGAATTTTAATGGTTTATTAAAATCAAGATTAAGCGATTTTGCAATAAAAATAAAGTCATTTTAAAAAAATAAACATCGCTCGTATGGTGGGTTTTCAAATTTTGGTAATAAGCATAATGACTTTCTTCTAAGGGACTATCTAAAAATAAAAATTCCGTTTACCATATTATGATTGGGGGGATAACAACCGCGGTGCTTATACAGCAAGCGCCATTGATTTCACAAATAAAAACATTTTATGTTAGGCCATTTAGGATTTTCATACGTAGGTCTTATCTATTTATTGATGCTATGGATTCCAAATATTATATGGAGCAGAAATAAGCCGATAGACTATGACACTTCCGAAGAAAACAAAGTATTATTATTGTTTGAACGTTTTGGACAAGTATGCTGCACATGCAGCATTTTGATTTTTAATGATTTTAATATTGCGCCGTTTTCGTTATGGAGTTTATGGCTAATAGTATCTTTTCTGCTGATGATTCTTTATGAGATTTATTGGTTTAGGTATTTTACTGGTTTGCATACAGAAGAAAATTTTTATCGTAGTTTTTTGGGGATTCCCTTACCGGGTGCGAGTCTGCCTGTCATGGCTTTTTTGCTATTGGGCATTTATGGCAAAGTTATTTGGTTGATTGCATCTGCTATTATAATAGGTATAGGGCATATAGGAATACACATTCAACATTTAAAAGCAATAAAAAAGGTTTTGTGAATTCTAATAGTTATTTTGTAGCTTCCTATAAATAAATCGCTTCACCAATTCCGCGCTTAAAAGATATACAAATACCAGCAAAACGATAAACAGTACAACTTCAACCGGTAATACTTCAAAACCAATCCTTTCTGCAAAAGGAAGATACGGTAATAGCCAGCCAATAAAAAGACAAACAGCAACACTGAAAACAAGTTTTCCCGAAGGTTTACTTTTATAAAAAGGAATATGTTGAGTCCGGATAATAAATACGACCAAAATCTGTGTGGCAAGCGATTCCAGAAACCATCCTGTGCGAAATTGCGCTTCATTTACCGAAAAATATTTATACAGCAGCCAGAAAGTAATGAGATCAAAAACGGAACTGGTAATGCCATAGATAAACATGTAGCGATAGATTATTTTCAGATTCCATCGTTGGGGGCGATTGGTATAAGTCTCGTCCACATTATCAGATGGGATGGTAATCTGCGATGTATCGTATAAAAAATTATTGATCAAAATCTGCACAGGAAGCATAGGCAAAAAAGGCAAAAACAAGGTGGCGGCAGCCACTGAAAACATATTTCCAAAATTGGAACTAAGCCCCATCAGGATATACTTCATCGTATTGCCAAAAGTTTTTCTTCCTTCCAAAATTCCTTCTTTCAGTACCAGCAAACTTTTTTCTGTAAGAATAATATCAGCAGATTCTTTCGCCACATCGGTTGCGCTATTTACTGAAATTCCGATGTCGGCGGCCTTCAATGAAGGCGCATCATTAATGCCATCGCCCATATAACCTACGGCATGGTGGTGCGCTTTGAGCGCATTAATAATCCTGTTCTTTTGGTGGGGCGAAAAGCGGGTAAATATCGTCGTATTCGTTACTCTCTTCCTAAGCGCATCATCGGTGAGCGTATCCATTTCATAACCTTGCATTATGCCTTTTATTGGAAGGTTGATTTCCCTGCAGATTTTTTCCGTTACAAGGTGATTATCACCTGTTATAATTTTTACTTCCACACCAATATCAGCAAGCTCTTTAATTACTTCACCCGCATCTTCTTTGGGCGGATCCAGGAATGCTACAAAACCTTCAAATGAAAGCTCAGCCTCATCATGCTTTGAAAATTGTTGCTGACCGGTAACATTTTTCACGGCGATGGCCAGCACTCGAAAACCATCAGCGCTCAGCGATTCATATTGTTTTATCGCCGTCGCTAAAAAATCTTTATCCTGCACACATACTTTCAATATTTCTTCAGGCGCGCCTTTGCAAATGAGCGTTACCTCTTTATTCTGTTCTGCCACTACACTCATGCGCTTGCGGTAAAAATCAAAAGGCATTTCATCCGTTTTGTGCCAGGAAGAAATGTCTAACTTTTGAAACATAAGAATGGCATCGTCCAGCGGATTTTTTATGCCGGTTTGGAACGAGCTATTGAGGTAAGCCAATTCAAAAACACGGTCTGAATGATTGCCAGAAACATCCACGCACCTTATCAGTTTTATTTTATCTTCCGTTAAGGTTCCGGTTTTATCGGTACACAAAACTTCCATGCTGCCAAAATTGGGAATGGCGGATAAATGTTTCACAATAACCCCTTTTTTCGCCATTTGCAAAGAACCTTTAGACATGGTAAGCGGCATAATCATCGGAAGCAATTCCGGCGTAAGCCCCACAGCAATCGCAATAGCGAACATGAAAGATTCCAGTATGTTTTCCTTCATCAGCGCATTGATAAAGAAAATAAACAGCACCAGCGCAATGGTTACTTTCATAATAAGGTAACCAAACTCGCGCATGCCATGGCTAAAATCAGTTTCTACTTCACGCCCAATTAATTTTTCAGCTATTTTACCAAACTCAGTACCGGCGCCGGTTTTAACCACTACTGCTTTTGCCGTACCGCTGATAACACTGGAACCCATAAAGGCTATATTATCCATTGTACTCAAATCATTAGTGGCGCCGGCAACGGCATCAGCATGTTTTTCGCCGGGAAAAGATTCACCTGTAAGAGATGATTGATTGATAAAAAAATCTTTCGCCATCAGAACCCTTACATCAGCTGGAACAATTTTACCCGCGTTTAATAATATCATATCGCCGGGGCATAAATCCTGTGGTAAAATATCTTCTTCTGTACCGTTGCGAATAACGGTGGCTTTGCTTTTTACAGTTTGCTTTAATTTTTCCGCGGCATTCCTTGCGTCTCTTTCCTGGAAAAAATCAGTGAGTACACTGGTTATCACAATCAGGATGATAATAGAGGCATTGATGTTTTCTGAAATGGAAAATGAAATGCCCGCGGCAATTAATAAAAGGATGACCAAAGGGCTTTTAAAATGTTGCAGCAAGTCTTGCCACCAGGCTTCTTTTTTATGAGAAGGAATCATATTAAGCCCATTCTCTTTCAGGCGGATGCTGGCTTCTATTGAGGTAAGGCCGGTATCCATATTCGTTTGCAGCGTGGATAAAACCTGTTCTTTTGTTTGCGAAGCAATTGTTTTTAAATCATAATTCATGAAAGGAAACATTTTAGGCTTACCTGGTGAAATTGATTTTTAATGAAATAAAAGCTGCGCTGAAAATGAATGTAAAATTATTCCAAAGCCTGGGAAAAAGACTGACAGAAGTCATTGCTGTATTTGATAATTATCATAGATATAATGGCTATGATTGATTTTTTTTACAGGTAAAATAACTAAAATGAAAACAATATTAATAGCAACTGATTTCTCTCCTGCTTCCCGCAATGCTTCTATATATGGTATAGAGTTAGCAAAGGCTCTTGAGGCAAAGATTATTCTTTTCCATTCGTTTATGGCTTCTTCAACATCATCGGAATTGAAAGGAGGTGAATTCCTTTATGATACAATGATGCAGGCAGACAAACGATTATTGGAAGAAGCCGACTTTCTGGATCCTAAACATGAATCAATGGAAATAATTTGTGATGAAGGCATACCTTATGGTTGTATTATGAATGTGGCCGATGAGAAAAAAGTGGATTTTATAGTTGTAGGGAGAAAAGGAAATGGTAACACAATTAAAGACTTATTTGGAAGCACTGCCACGGCTCTTGCAAAGAATACAAATATTCCTGTAATTATAGTTCCTGAAAATGCAAAATTTGAAAAAAATAAGGTTAAAAAAAATAAAGGGGCTATTCTAAAAAAGATAATGAGAAACCATTTTGATTAAATAAAATTATTTAACCTTTTATATTTTATCAGGATTATTTTCAAACCTTTTATTTACCGAATGCCAGGTTCTTTTTGCACAACATATCATTCTAATGCCCGCCGACTGCAATAATCATAGCTATCATTAATGAGTTACCTATCATCCCTTTTAATGACGATAGTCATTGCAGCTATTATATTCTATCGCTAATTTGGTCTTGGCAAATTTGATGAAATGAAAACTTTAAATCATGATATCAGGCGATTAAAAATTAAAAAAGAATTTGCATGGTTAATGACTATCGTGTTATTGGTAGCTGCTTTGCCACTTCTTAAAAATGCGATTGTTTCAATACTTATAAAATTATATGAGCTACTCATTCAACATGTTATTGGAAAATAAAACAACCATTCATGCAAGCTTAAAATCAGTTTATGAAAAAAGAAGAAATAGAGGAATTTATTGAAGACAACTTTAAAAAAATTGCCAAACATTTGCGTAAAGCCATCGAGAATTTTGAAATGGAAGATATCCGCGAATTCAGAAACGAAATAAAAAAGCTCAAAGTTTTTGTTCATCTACTTAACATGGGGGATGGATTGTCTTACCGGATAACCAAACGGATGAAAACGATATATGGATATTTCGGCGTCATTCAAAATTTTAAACTACAGTTGAAAAAAACGAATGAATATGTAAAAAAATCTTCCGGCAATATTCCTGTCCGTTATTTAAATATGTTGGAAAGGGAATTGGAATTCTGGAAAAAAATAAGCAAAGATTTTATTGATGCGGACTACGACTTTTTTGGTGATAAAAAAGAGATCCTTGATACATTGCCAGATAAGCTGACCAAAAAATCTATCCATAAATTTATTCATTATACGCTTTACGAACTACAGGTAATATCCGGCCATTTAGACGATTACAGGTTGGATAACGCCCGAAAATTCATGGAAGATATTTATTACAATTACGCGTTTATTAAGCCTTTCATTATTGAACAGCAAACGAACTTATTTGATGAAAAAGCAATCAATGAATGCCTGGAATTGTTCAGTGATTTCCGTGATAAATGTATGTCTCTTTCGCTTTTGCAAACCTTTAGCGCAGATGAATCTGAAAAACAATTATTAAAAGAAATGGAAAATAATTGGCTGCATGAAAAGAAAGAACTAAAGAATCAGTTGGCTGCCAAACTGGATTCCTTGCACATTAAAGCCGATAGTTTAAGCGAATTTGCTTTTGAAGATTCTTTGAGTGAATAATTATTCTTCCAAAAAGTTTGCTAAAAATCAGCGCCATGCCAGATATCATTACCATCACTTTTAATCCATGTATTGATAAAAGCACGTCGGTGAGCACACTTAAGCCCGAAACGAAACTTAGGTGTTCAGCGCCAACTTTTGAGCCGGGCGGTGGCGGAATCAATGTGGCAAGGGCTATTAAAAAAATTGGTGGTGAAGCGCTCGCTATTTATCCATCCGGAGGCTATTCAGGAAAATTTCTGAATCTTCTTTTAGAAAAAGAAAATCTTTCAGTTCTCACCGTTGAAACAAGAAATCAAACCAGGGAAAATATGATTGTATTGGACAGTGCTACTAACCTGCAATACAGGTTTGACATGCCCGGCTCGCAGTTATTTGAAAACGAATGGCAGCGATGTTTACAGATAATAGAAGAGAATGATTCTAAATTTATAGTTGCCAGTGGAAGTTTGCCGCCCGGTGTACCTATAGATATTTTTGCAAAAATATCAGGAATCGCCAGGAAAGGAAACAGGAAACTGATTGTTGACAGCACGGAAGAAGCGCTGCGGGCCGCATTGGAAGAAAGCGTTTACATGATAAAACCAAACATAGGCGAGCTGAGTAGATTGGTAGGAAAAGAAGAATTGAAATCCGATGAAATAGAACTTGCGGCAAAGGATTTAATCAATGAAGGAAAATGCAAAATAGTAGTCGTATCGCTGGGCGCTTCAGGTGCCATGTGTGTTTCAAGGGAACAGGCATTTAAAATTTCCGCGCCTGTTGTAAAAACAAAAAGCACTGTTGGCGCGGGCGACAGCATGGTTGCAGGAATTATTTTCTTTATTCCCAATGGAAAAAGTTTGCACGAAGCCATTCAATATGGCGTAGCATGCGGTACCGCAGCCACTTTAAATAATGGTACCGGGTTGTGCAGGAAAGAGGATGTTGATAAATTATATGAACAGATTAAAGCTATGCATGTGATAGAAAACGTATAATAACTAATCCATTGGATAAGGTTTCCCTGCCCACATAATTTGAACCGGCCTGTTGATAATGCAGCAAAATATGCAGTTTCATTTGCTCAGTCATTGCAAGCAAGTCTTTACTTGCTCAATGTACTTCCCCCACATGTAATCATGGATGATTCTATTCTTGCATCAATTCTGGTTACCCAAGCTGAACTTTTAGAAAAAAATCAGCGGCTCATCAATCAGGAAGTTGAATCACTTTCAAAGAAAACGAATAAAGAATTAAAAGGATTAGTGTTTGACGGTTTTCCTTCAGATGTCATTTGCGACACAGCAAATGATATGAAAACAGATCTGATTATTATGGGAATGAAAGGCAAAGGAAGGAGTAATTCTGTTTTTGGAAGTACCGTCACATCCATTATCCGCAAGTCACGTTTTCCTGTTTTGATAATTCCCGAAATGGTGGAATATCAACCAGTTCGAAATTTAACTTTCGCTTCTGATTTTGACGTTGATGTTGAATCACATTGCTACGATTTATTAGTACAATTAACAAAAAAACTAAATATACAAGTACATATTCTAAATGTACAAAGAAAGGATTTGGCACTGAGTGCAGAAAGTGCAATTCGTAAGATGAATACAAGCATTGCTTTTTCAAGCCTTCATCCTGTATACCATTCTGTTTATGATAAAAATGTAAAAGAAGGAATTAATACGTTCATTGAAAACAACCGAACTCATGTTTTAGCAATGGTAGCACATCCACACAATCTTTTTGAAAGAATGCATTGCACCGTTCATACAAAAGAAATGAGTTATAAAACTAAGATACCTTTATTGATATTACCTGATAAATAGAATCGAACGATGGGTTTTCTTACCGGATAACAAAAAGGATGAAAACTATACATGAATATTTTGGAATTATCGAAAACGTTCAACTTCTGTTAAACAAAACAAATGAGTTTGCAAAAAAATCCGAGAAAAGCAGTTTCCTTGAAATGACTATTCAATAAGTCACAATTGATTGGCTCCAACCCGAAATCTATCCCTGCTTTTCAAGGCTTTCATCCAACTGTAATTTATGATTTAAATATGCTCGTTATATGACACGGATCATATTGTTGATACAACTTACAGTCTAATTTGCATTCACGTCTTCACAACAATTTTTATTTGAAAGGAAAGCGTTCAGGGTAGTCAATTTTTGAAAATTGTTACACTTAAAATTTATCTCATTACTGAACTCAGAACACAAAAAGAATGTCGAAGCTTTTGTCAAATAACCACAACACCAACCATTTCGAAGCTTTCTTTGAATATTCCACCACCGGCATTGTGGTGACAGATGGGGATCGCCTTATCAGGGCAATAAATCCTTTTGCATTAAAAGAATTTGGGTATTCAAAAGAAGAATTAATTGGAAAGGAGATTGAAATATTAATTCCGGCGCGGTTTTATAATTTTCATATTCGACAAAGAAAAAACGATGACGGACTTGCATATTCCGCTCCTATGGGTTTAGGAATGGATTTGTTTGCTGTGAGAAAAGATGGTTCAGAATTTCCTGTAGAGGTGAGCCTTGGTCACTATAACAGCGAAGGTAGCAATTACGTGATTGCGTTTGTTAGCAATATTTCCGTTAGAAAAGCAGCCGAAGCAAAGATCCATAAATTAAATAGTGAGTTGGAAGATACCGTAGAGCAACGCACGAGGGATTTACGGGAAACGATGCAACAACTTGAACAATCAAAAGACCACCTGGAAAAGGTTTTGTCTTTTCAAAAAGCTTTGCTGGATACTGCTGGTGCAATGATTATTGCCACTGATGAAAATGGAATCATAACCCTTTTTAATCCCGAAGCCGTTCATAATCTTGGATATGACGAATGGGAAATTATCAACAAAGAAACTCCGGTACTATTTCACAGTATAAAAGATATAGAAAGGGAACGAAAAAGATTGGAGCATGAATTGGGAGTAACTTTTAAAGACACTTTTGAAGTGCTGGTGGAAAAAGCACGACGAAATATTCATGAAGAAAAACTTTGTAATTACGTAAGGAAAAATGGCAGTTCATTTCCGGTGTTGCTAACCGTTACAGCGCTCCGTGATGCAAAAGAAAATGTTACAGGATATATAGGGATTGCGATTGACATTTCTCAAAGAATCCAGGCGGAAAAAGAATTAAAAAAAGTGCAGCAATTGTTTTTACAATTACTGGACAACTATCCGGATGGCAGTATCAGTATTATTGATAAAAGCTACCATTTTGTTTATACAGGCGGCGAATTGCACAAGCGGTTAAAAGTAGATGCCGCGGCATTGATCGGCAAAAAAATATATCCGCAATTTCCTCCTAAGTTGCGTAAAATTATTCTTGAAATACTTGAGAAAATTTTCAGGGAAAAAATTTTTATTTCCGATTTTGAACTCCCCTATCCGGTAGCAAATGGCACATATATTATGGACGCCTTTCCATTAATAGAAGAGAATGGCACGGTAAATAATATTGGTGTTATTATTAAAAATATCTCCAAATTAAAAGAAGCTGAAGAAAGTTTACGTGAAGCGCTTAAGTTAGAAAGGAATTTAGGTGAATTAAAATCCAGGTTTGTCTCTATGGCTTCCCACGAATTTCGCACACCGCTTAGTACAGTCCTTTCATCGGCTTATTTAATAGAAAAATATGCTTCCGGCGAAGACCAGCCAAAACGTGAAAAGCACCTGCAGCGCATCGTTTCATCCGTTAATATGCTTACAGATATTTTAAACGATTTCCTTAGTCTGGGTAAAATGGAAGAAGGAAAATTACAGGCAAAATTTTCAGAATTTAATATAGATGAAATGATTCGCGCTACTCTCGAAGAAATTAATAACAACCTTAAAAACGGGCAACGAATCAAATACAAACATGAGGGAAGCCATCTGGTTCGTTTGGATATTTCTTTACTGAAACATATTGTATTAAACCTCATCTCAAATGCCAGCAAATTTTCTCCTCATTATGCAGATATTGAAGTAAAAACAAAATGCAAAAATGAGCTTGTAATCCTAACAGTAAAAGATGCGGGTATCGGTATTTCCAAAGACGATCAGCACCACCTGATGGAACGTTTTTTTCGGGGTGCGAATGTGGGAAATGTACAAGGAACAGGCCTTGGATTACATATTATTTCAAAATATGCTGACATGATGCACGGAAAAATAGAATTCACAAGTGAGCTCGATAAAGGCAGCGAATTCGTAATAATATTCAAAACTAAAATAGATGGTTATGAAAAAAATTCTGTTGATAGAAGACAATGACAATGTCCGCGACAATACCGCTGAAATACTTGAATTGTCCAATTACGAAGTGGTTGTAGCAGAAAATGGCAAAATCGGAGTCGAAAAAGCGCTTGAATTTTTGCCGGATCTGATCATTTGCGACATCATGATGCCTGTACTCGATGGTTATGGCGTGCTTCATGCCGTACATAAAAATGACAGCATAAAAAATACTCCTTTTATTTTCCTGACAGCCAGAACGGAAAGAAGTGATTTCCGGAGAGGAATGGAATTAGGCGCAGATGATTATATTAGCAAGCCCTTTAGCGGCACGGAATTACTAACCGCAGTGGAAAGCCGGTTGAAAAAAGCTGAATTATTAAAGCATGAACTTTCTGCCGATATGGAAGGTGTACAATATTTAATCCATGCTTCTATTGGCAAAGATTATTTAAAGCTGCTTGCTGAAAAGGCGGATGTAAATACATATAGGAAAAAACAACTTATATATTCTGAAGGAAATTATCCGAATCGTCTGTTTTATATTTTAAAGGGAAAAGTAAAAACTTATAAGAGTAATGACGTGGGCAAAGAATTAGTTACCGCTATTTTTTCAGCCGGCGATTTCTTTGGCTATGTCGCCATGCTCGAAGAGACGAAGTATAAAGATTCAGCAGCTTCAATTGAAGAAACAGAAGTAGGAGTAATATCAAAGGAAGATTTTGATAAACTGCTCAATAACAACAAGCAGGTAGCTCAAAATTTTATAAAGCTTCTTGCCAAAAATATTTCTGAAAGAGAGAATCAACTGGTAAATATTGCTTACAATTCATTACGACGAAAAGTGGCAGACGCACTTTTAATATTGCAGAAAAAATATAATCAAAATGAGGACGGGAATAATCCGATGAATATGAGCCGCGGAACTCTTGCTACCATTGCCGGTACAGCAAAGGAATCTTTAATACGCACTTTAAGTGATTTCCGCGATGAAAAACTCATCGATATAAAACAGGATGGCAGCATTAATATTCTCAACATTAAGAAGTTAGAGATGATGCTGAATTAAGAAAAGATACTTTACGGATAGAATTGCTAAAACGATGTAGAGCCGGGCCAGCTTACTTGATGCTAATTTTCACGCTTCCTGAATATTTTCTTTTGAAAATCATCAAACTCCGATTTTAAGTTGCGAAACC
This sequence comes from uncultured Chitinophagaceae bacterium, assembly GCA_963706825.1. Taxonomy (GTDB): domain Bacteria; phylum Bacteroidota; class Bacteroidia; order Chitinophagales; family Chitinophagaceae; genus Ginsengibacter. The sequence continues at coordinate 121,499 of CAVPNT010000002.1, forward strand.
TGATGGTTGTACGCTGTATATCAGCCTTCAGGTTTTTCCATTTTAAGCGAAAATGTTTTTCATTTAATTTGTCTTCAAATACCTCATCAGACAATAGAGAATCTACCTCACTGACATTCTTCCTTAAAGAATTGATTATTTGATCATCCGTTATAAATTTCGTTTGAAATTCTTCTATTTCTTCTAAAAAACATTTATGATAATTATTTTTCAGGATATCAGCCAATTGATTTTTTAGTAAAACATTTTCCTGCATTCTTGCGGAAAGTAATTGCTTGGAATCTTCAATATCAGCCTCCATTTGTTTTATATCTGCCTGCCTGCTACGATTCGTTATAATGATATTATTTTTCACAAAATCATTTTTAAGTGTTGTAAAGTTAGCAACAGGCAAAAAAGTAGTTAGCAATTTTGATCATCGATTATGCTGATAAAAATCAGCGATCCTGCTTTTGGGACAACTCATCAACAGGAATGTTGATTGCATTCTTTAAATGGCCGGAAACAAATTCTTCGTTGCTTCTCACATCAAGTATTCTCACGACCTGTTTTATTAATTCGCTGTATTCTGTTTTTGGACCAAATTCGAATATATTTTTTATTGATTCTAACATTTTATTCTGTCGGTTTTTTATTTTCCTTATTTAAAGCAGAAGAAAGTACTTTTATGTTTTCAAATTACCCTTCGATCGTTATGAATAACATGCAGGGTTATATTGACTTTTCAAATACTCTTTTCTACGCTGTGAACTATGCGCCCCTTCTAACTTATACCTTTTTTGCAAGGTTAGAATCTATACATCTATACACAGAGAAATAACCACTTTTAAACCAATAAATTTTATATTATGGAAAAGAAAAGAATCTTAAGTGAATTAAAAATATTCACTGTCTCCATTTTGCTATTAATGTGTTACAATGTTACTCCGGCTCAATCTAATTCATGGACGGTTCCTAAAGCCGCAATAAGCGTCCAGAATCCACTTGCCAAAGATGCAGCATCTATAAACAACGGTCGTACTTTATACAAGACCTACTGTTCTCCCTGCCATGGAGATAATGGGAAAGGAGACGGACCCGCATCAGCGTCTCTAAGCCCGAAACCAGCAGACCACACTTCCGCAATGGTACAGGCGGAATCTGATGGGACATTATTTTATAAAATATCAGAAGGGCATGCGCATACTGCCATGCCACCATTTAAAGCGGTACTAAGTGCAGATCAGAGGTGGGCACTGGTAAATTATATCAGGACACTTTCTAAAAAATAAAAATAATGAAATCTTTCACTCTTAATACAAGGTTATGAAATCAATAAATACACTAGTGCGGATGTTTCTGAGCGTTTGCCTCCTCATGCTTTCAATGATTAGCAGAGCACAACAACCAACTGTTGTTGTTGATTCTTCTCTTCTTGATAGAATCAGTACCATGGAGCAGCAGATTAACTATACCAAGCCGGAGGAAGAACATTTTATGGTAGTTGGGCTTACCACATTTGGATTTGTTAGAAACAAAACCACCACTACTTTTGCCGGTTCCACCCAGGTTTCTAAAACCAATAGCCTGGCAGATGTTGATCATTATGAATTCAGCCCAATGCTATTGTGGAGGCATGGAAATAAATTCCTCCTTGAATTTGAACCTTCTTTTAGCGGAGATCAGCTGGGAGTGAACTGGGGTGCCATTTCTTATTTTGCTTTACCAGGATTAATTATCCGTGGTGGATATCTGGTGCTGCCATTTGGTGTGTATAATAAAAGACTGGCAGCAGGATGGATCAATAAATTTGCTTCCGATCCGGAAGGTGTTGCTGGTGCTACCGATTATGCAGTTGAAGTGGAGGGTGGACTTCAGGCTGGCAATATGAAATGGAGTTATGATGTAGCCATTTCAAACGGGATGAAACTTAATCCGGATGGCACCACTCAAAATGCAGGAATTACGGATAATAATAAAAACAAAACGATAACTGCAAGGATAGGATGGCTGCCGTTATCCAATTCTTCGGTTGAATTAGGAGCTTCTATAATGACAGGAAAAGTAGGAGACGCCGGTACAAAAAATGAAAACATCATGGCCAACTTATTTGCACTGGATCTGAACATTGTAGAAAACATTAAGCCATTTCAATTAAATATAAAAGGACAATATAGCATTACCGATATCGGACATTCCGATTATGTTAATCCTGTTGATTCCACCATCTACAGCTTTAATAACCATACTACTACTGGCTACATAATGGCTGCATTGAGGCCGGTATCCTTTAAAAGTTTTATCAAAAACTTTGAAATCGCGGGGCGGTATGGGAATTACACAAGTCCTGCCAACTCCTTGTTTGGAACAAAAGATAATTCCCTTGCTCTTGCTTTGAATTATTGGCTAAACTGGCGAACAGTAGTACGATATACTTATGAAGCTATCAAAGGAACCAATAAAGTTAGTGCGGCTCTTGCTGGTACGCCCGGCGCCATAACCAAATCAAATTCGATGTATCTGCAATTTTCCATTCAACTATAAATAAAAAAAAATGAGCGCATTAAAGAATAGAAAACAAGCCATTTTGAGTGTTTTGGTTATACTAATAATTCCAGTGATTGTAATCGTCAACAGTTGCACCACCAGCCAAAAAGTATCTGCAAAGTCCGGAGCCCAATTATGGGCGGAAAACTGTCAGCGGTGCCATAATACTCCATCACCATCTACCTTTTCGCCTGAAAAATGGGAAACAATCGGAATGCATATGCAAAGCAGGGCGTTGCTAACTGATAGAGAAAGAGATAAGATAGTTGAGTTTTTAAAACAATAACCGTCAATTTTTTAGGGGAAACTGGAGGGAGATAAAGATTTTATCAATGTTGCCATTCTGGCAAAGAGAAATGAAGCTAAGAGAAGTATTTGAAAGATTCAAACTATCGCTACGGTTCGTGCACGAACCGATTAAAGCTCAATTATTTTTTTACGTTCGTCTGAAAGCAATTAAAACCGGAATGCTGATGATTCCAAAAATGATTCGAAAACCATGAATAGTACTGTTTACAAGTCTTGTTTTATAGGTGGTTTTGGATTAATAGTTTCCATTTAAATGTTTATTAAAAATATGGTCAAAAATCAAAATTGATTTTATTTGTCCTTTTACTGTGCTGCAATACTGAAATCCTTATCTGACTTCTTCAAATTCCGGTTCCTCTGTTTTTACGGATTTTTTTTGAACATTCCTTACAGTGCAGCTTCTATTGCCACAACAACCGGTATTAGTAATGGCAGTAAGTAAAAAGAATGCCGACACAATACCTACAAATGTATCATGAGTTTGAAATGCCTGCACACCAAAAAATATCCCGAATGCAACCCGTAGCCATCGCATAAAATTCCAGCCTGTAAAGAGTGCTTGTTTTATTGTTTCCATAGTTTATTGTTTAATAAATTATTCCACAATCAAAGTTTGCTCTCCAGCGAATGCCATCCTCCACCATTAAAAACAGCTTTATATCCTTGGGATTCAAGTATTCTTTTTGCCGTGCCGCTTCTCATTCCTGATGCGCAACAACAAATGATGCATTTATTTTTGTCTTTGAGTTTTGATAAATTTTGTGACAACTCATCAACAGGAATGTTGATTGCATTTTTTATATGGCCAGAAACAAATTCTCCTTTGCTTCTCACATCGAGAATTATGGCTCCTTGTTTTATTAATTCGCTGTAATCTGTTTTTGGTCCAAATCCAAACATGTTTTTTATTGATTCTAACATTTTATTCTGTGATTTTTTTATTTTCTTTTTTAAAAATATTGAATACCAGTCCTCCCATCAAAGCGCCGTATAATGTACTGTTTAATGGATTTGAAGTAATGGCGCAGGTTCCGGAATTGCAGCCTATAAAATGATAATAAAGATAGCCTGCAAGTGCACCAGTGACTACTCCTATGAGAGTGAGTTTGTAATTGGAAAGAAAGTTTTTTATTCGCTGCATGTTTTTATTTTTAAATTAATTTAACTCAGCAACTTCCCTTTTTTTATTATTAAAAATCTGCTCTCCATTATATTTTACCTCCCAGGTCACCGGCAATGCTTTTTTCAACATACTACTTACGCCACAATATTTTTCCTGTGAATCTGTAACAGCATTTAGTGCGGCATCTCTGCTTTCCTCAGCACCTTTAAATTCGTAAATCACATGAATGGCAATATATTCTATCGGCGCTCTTTTGCTGATTTCTCCAATCACTTTCATATCAAAACCATCCGGATTTTTGTTTGCTTTTCTTAAAATAGCCGCGATATCCATTCCGGTACATCCAGCCAAAGCCGTTAGTAAAGGGTTTTGGAATAGGTCCATTGTCTTCGCCTCCCACTTTTTCAGGGCCATCCATTACAATCGTATGCCCATTTACCAATGCATTGAATTGCATTTTTCCCATCCATTGAACTTCTATTTCGTGTGCCATAGTTTTGATTTGTTTTTTTAATTTGAGAATTAAAGTTTTTTAAATACATGTTTGTTATTGAAATTTCTGCTGCTAAATATTAGCAAAGGCTTCATCGCCTGAGACAATTTTCGTCAAATTTTTTCAACTACTTTTTTTAATTTATCCCTAACTTCATTAGCAACTTCCCCTAACTTTTCATTTTGAATCGCCATCATGGAAGCCACCGGGTCAACTGCCGTAACTTTTACTTCACCATTTATAAACTCCTGCACAACTACATTGCAGGGAAGCATAGTACCAATATTATCTTCATACTGTAATGCTTCATAAGCAAAGTGTGGATTGCAGGCGCCAAGAATTATATACTTTCGAAAATCTACATCCAGTTTCTTCTTTAACGTCTCTTTTACATCAATTTCTGTAAGAATGCCAAAGCCTTCTTTCTTCAATTCTTCAGTAACCTTCGAAATCGCTGTATCAAAATCCACATTTACAATTTTTGAAAAATGGTAGCTCATTTTATTTTAATTTTTGATTGATTAAATAATATTTACAAAGTTGCTTTAACAAAATAACGTGGTCGGATACTTTTGTTACACAAGAAAAATTTAAATCTTTACTTTACTCAAAACTGCTGAATGCAGCATGAATAATGATTATCAAATTCATTCCGAAAAAAGTTCTCTTCATCCAAAAATAAAAGCTGCTCTATTTTTTTTTATGACGGCAGTCATTTTTTGAAATGATATACGGCAGTTCAGATTAAAAAAGAAAAGGATTACAGCATTGGAGAAATGTGAGAATTAAATTGTTTGAATTTTTCTTACCAATATATTTTGTTGTCAAAAAGATTACAGAGCTTAATTTTTTTAAATAAGGATAAACGTCAACTATTGACAGTTTTAAATCAACGAAATTTTATTTCTTCCAAGTATCACTAATCCGTTTACTTCCATTTGCTTCAATAGCCTGGAAACTACTACCCGCGCGGTTCCCAATTCATTGGCTATTTGTTCGTGAGTAATAGTTAATGTTTTATTTTTTGTTAATAAAACTTTCTTTTTTATAAAATCAATTAGTCGTTCATCCATCTTTTTAAAAGCAACGGCATTCACCACTTCCAATAATTCTTCAAAACGCTTATGATACAAACGGAAAATATAATCCAACCATTCCGGGTATTCTTTTATCAGAGAAGTTACTTTTTCAATTGGAATAAAAAGTATCTCAGTTTCTTCATCGGCAATGGCTTTTACTTTGCTTGTATCTTGATGCAGTCCGCCTAAAAAAGACATAATACAACTTTCCCCGGTATTGATGTAATACAACAAAATCTCACGTCCTTCATCATCCGTACGCATTACTTTCACACTGCCGCTGGTAACTATCGGGATTGCTTTTATATAAGCATTTTCGTTTAATATGGCTTCACCTTCTTTAAAGGTTTTAGCAACGCCATATTCCTCTAATCGTTCTTTTATTTGTGGGGAATATTTGAATTCAGAAATATTTTCTAAGGACATTTTTAAAGTTTTTCATGTTTAAAAAAGATTCATTTTTTCACTTCAAACTCCTTTTTCTCTTCCTCCATTTATAGACCTCAAACCAAATTACAGAAACAAAAGCAGTAGCAACTGTCCAGCCAATTTGCATAGCATTTAATGAAGCAATTCTGAAGAAAGATGTAAAAGAAGGGATGTATAAAATCATTGCAAGCATCACAAGTGTCGCAATGATTACGATTCTTAAAAGCACATTTTTATTTCTTAAAGTATCCAACATAGAAAAATAAAATGAACGGTTTACCAGTGTTAAAAATATATTGGCAAAAATCAGGGTTGTAAAAACAAGAGAGCGCGTCATTTCTTCTGTATAGCCTTTATGAACAGCAACTTGATAAATAAACAAAGTTCCGGCAGTGATTGCAAGGCCCTGGAAAATGCTATGGCTTAATTCTTTCAGATTAAAAAAAGTGCTGCTAATGAGTCGTGGTTTTTGTTGCATGCTGTTTTTTTCCAATGGTTCATTTTCATAAACAATGGAGCAGGTTGGGCCCATAATGAGTTCTAAAAAAATAACATGAACCGGCGTAAAAATAGCGGGATAAATCCATCCAAAAATTAACGGCAAAGCAACCGTCAAAATAATCGGGATGTGGATGGAAATAATATACTGAATGGCTTTTTTAAGATTGGCATAAATCTTTCTGCCCATTGCGACAGCATCTACCATTTTCCCAAAATCGTCATCCGTCAAAATCAATGAAGACGCCTCTTTGGCAATTTCAGAACCTCGTTTGCCCATCGCGATTCCAATGTTTGCAGCTTTCAAAGCTGGTCCGTCATTCACGCCATCACCGGTCATTCCTACAATCTGGTTTTGTCGTTTCAGACTTTGAATAATTTTCAATTTTACTTCAGGAAACATGCGTGTAAAAACATTATTTTCCATGACTGCCTTATCGAAATTCTCATCATTTAATTGCAACAATTCGGCGCTGGTTATCGCTTTATCGTATCCTTTGAAATGAGCTTGTTTTGCAATAGCAGCGGTGGTAACAGGATTGTCGCCGGTAATGATTTTTAATTTGATTCCTGCCTCATAAAGCTGTTTAAAAATAGACGCTATATTTTTTTTGGGCGGGTCATAAAAGCCAATCAATCCTAAAAAATTAATTTTAAATTCCTGTTGATTTTCGGGAAAATTATTTCCTTTAAAATCTATGATGCCGACGCCAAGAACCCGCAAACCTTCTTTTGCAAAAGAGATTAATTGATTCTCCACTTTTTTCTTTTCAGTATCATTCAATGATGATGAATTTAAAACTGCTTCCGGCGCACCTTTGACCGCAACAATCCTTTCTTTGTTTTTATTTTCAAAAATATGCGTCATCATCGGTGGTTTGCCGCTCAATGGATATTCATGAATCATCTTAAATTCTTTGCGAAGGTCATGAGAGGCAGTTTTCTGATAAGCCTGGTGAATGGCTTTTTCCATTGCATCAAAAGGAACCGTTTCACTGGCCCACATAGCAGCACTGATGAGGCTTTGAGCTGTAGAACTCTTCCAGTTTTCAGCTGTCTCAGTTTTATCACCCACAAAATCGTACAGCTTCTTTATTTCCATTCTGTTTTCAGTTATGGTACCTGTTTTATCAGTACACAAAACCGTTGCCGCCCCTAATGCTTCTACAATGGAAGTATCTTTTACAATAATGCCCATCTTCATCAGCCGCCACGCACCAAGTGCCATGAAGGTGGCAAGCGCAACAGGAATCTCTTCAGGCAAAACAGACATCGCAATCGTAAGTCCTTTTAATAAACTTTTCAACAGGTCGCGGGATTGAAAATAGTTGATGCCCCAGATAATTAAAAAGATAACAGCGCCTGTTGCCGCCATCCATTTTACGAATGTGTTGATTTGTTTTTGTAACGGCGTTTTTTCTTTTTCAATACGCTGAATCGATTTCCCCAATTCACCCAACCTGGTTTTTTCTCCAATAGCCGTTACTTCCATTACGCATTGCCCCGATTCCGCCAATGTTCCGCTAAATAGTTTGTTATTTTCTTTTGAATGAATGTCTTTTGTTACGGCAAAAGATTCGCCGGTGAGAATGGATTCATTTACAGAAAAATCATTTAGTTGTTTAATGACTCCGTCCGCCGGAACCAGTTCACCTTCTGAAACAACCACATAATCGCCTGTCACAATTTCTTCGGATAATAAATGAACGACCTGGTTGTTTCTGATTACTGTTGCATGCGGTTGGGTAAATTCTTTCAAAGCGCTTAATGCATTACGGCTCCTGTTTTCCTGGTATATTGAAATAGCAGAAACCAAAACAATGGCGCCTGACATAAACCACGCATCTGAAAATTCACCCAAAAGAAAATAAATAACCGCGGCTACTACCAATAAAATAAACATCGGCTCTGTTACCGCATCTTTCAGTGCATGCCAAAAAGGGCTTTTTGAATTTGATTCTATTTTATTAATGCCATCTTTCTTTCTCGACTCCGTTACTTCTGCTTCAGTAAGTCCTTTGAAAGGAAATGGGTTTTGTTTATTCATGTCATCCTAATTATTAAATGCAATTTCCATAATATTAAAATTCTTATTTCTTAATACTTATTTCTTAATACTTAATTCTTAATTCCCAATTCCTCACTCCTCTTTATTTTTCAAACTCATCAGCAAAGTATAAGCGCCTTTAGTTACGATTTTTTTGGCACTTAAATCCGATTATCGGGAAATGATTCAGCAGCAAATGAATATGAGTTGGGTTCATTGCTAATAATTTAATATGAAAATGATATAGAATTACTGCTTCAAACGCAGCAAACGAATAAATACTTCGAAAACATACTCAGCAAAGCTTTGGAGGCTGCCAGATGTTGGATAGAAAGGAAGTCAGTAAAAACGGGTCTTTTTTGTAAAATTTTTCTTTTGTAAAAACTGAACTGGTTTTTCGATTGAAACTTTTGCTGACGGTAGATATACGGTGGAGATAGCCGTTACACAATTATCATCTGTTTTAAAGGGCAGTTTCATATCCTTATCATAATCTGAGTCTTTTACTTCGCCCATTCCATAATGGATATATAGAAACTGTGAAAGAGTGATGTGTTTATTTTCCTCCCTGTGCTCTATAAAATGCTCAACAAGCAACGGCAATTTCAGCAACTGGTATAACTCTGTTGTTGAAAACAGGTAAATGAAAAGGAATGATGGGGCAAAAAATTTTTTCACAAAAGCAAAAATACCTTTTATAAGTTACTTGCCGGATGATTGTGGTCATGCAAAGTGGGAATTAAAATCAAGAGAAGGTTTCATTCTAATTAATTCTCAAAATCAAAATCACTGTTATTTATCTGTTTACTATATTATTTTCTTTATAAAGCAATTTTATTTATCTGTCTGAAATCATTTTTTTAAATGACTTTCATCATCGTTAGGAATCCCGCAGTATGGTAATTTCAATTTTTTATAATTGATCACCACAAAACTTTTTTATGAAAAACATTTTGGTTCCTATGGACTTTTCAGAAGCATCACATAATGCGGCTAAATATGCTGTTGAATTAGCAAAGCCTTTTAATGCAATTGTTACATTGATCAATGTAATTCCACCAGCGCTGGTTATTGATGATTCCGTTCTCGAGTTTGTTATGGCAGCACAGGCTGAAATTATAGAAAGCCACAAAAAATTAATGAGCCAGGAAATAGAAGTGCTTTCAGGAAAAGACTGGATAAAAATCAGGGATATAGTGGAAGAAGGCTCTCCCGATGAAATAATACAGGAAACTGCAAAATCGATGGGAGCAGATATGATTGTAATGGGTATGAAAGGAAAAGGCAAAAGCAGTTCTGTTTTTGGAAGTACCACTACAATTGTCGTTCGTAAATCGGGTTTTCCGGTATTGGTGATACCGGAAAATGTGCGTTATCAACCCATACAGAACATTGCGTTAGCTTCTGATTTTGACCCTGATGTTGAACTTGAAAGCTATCATTTATTAATCAGCCTTGCACAAAAATTGGACATACCGGTTTATGTGCTAAATGTACAAAAAAATGATACTGCACTTGATGCAGAAAGAAGTATTGGCAAGATGAATACCATCCTCGCCTTTTCAGGCATACAACCTCAGTTTCATTCGATTTATGATAAAAATGTAGAAGAGGGCATTAATACATTTATCGAAAAGAATCCTACTGATGTTTTAGCAATGGTAGCACATCCACACAATGTTTTTGAACGAATGTTTGGCACTGTGCATACAAAAGAGATGAGTTATAAAACCAAAATTCCTCTGTTGATATTACCTCATAATAATAAAAAAGAGCATCTCACTAAATGAGAATCTTAACAATAAAATTTATAGCCTGCTAATTTCAATTTTGCATGAATAATTTTTTTGCCTATATCCAACAGGTGGAACTCATGACTTTTTTTTCAGGTTATACTCTATTGTATGCGCTCATTATGGTATTTGCCGGAAATAAAGAATCAAGAAATAATTTTAAAAGCAACCTTATTTCCGTCTTACCTCTTTCGTATGCTCTGATAAGCACTCTTTACCTGGGACTTCTCTTAAAGAATTTATATTTTAGTTATTCATCCGGAAATATTACCCTGGCCATACATCATCCTTACCTAATGACTTGGGCCATTCTCGCAATACTTTTTTGGATACCATTATTTAGAAAAAAAGAAGCCTTAACGTTATTCCATAACCTTGTATTCTTTTTTATTTTAGTCAAAGACATCTTCATTCAAGTTGCTTCACAGCCAGATGAAAACATTTTAAAGAATGATATGAAAATATATACTGTCAGCTTTCTTTTAAATTTGGCAACCTTCATTTTTATGGCAATATTGTATTTCACTTTATTGCGAAATAAAAAAGGATTCAGATACAGATAGTATTTCAATTCAAGGCAACATTCCTTACCTACTTCTCCATTTATTTACGGGCAAAGGCGTTCCATTTAATTCATTTCGGCAGTTTTTTTTAATGATTACAGTTTCTGAAAATAGTGACTATCATCAGCAGATTGCAATCTGAGGGAATATAGTTTTGTGTTCATAATTAATTGTTCATTTTAAAAAAATTATATGAAACTGTTCAACAACAAGCCCCTCCTGTTAATTGCCATCATCTTAACCAGTGGTTATGGATATATGGCAAGTTGCACCCACAAAGATTTAATTATGCCTGACCAGGCAACAGGCACTGTCACCATCAATCGTGGCAGCGGTATTTTTCTTCCGGGTAAAGAAACTATTGGAGACACCTCCCAATGGAAAATGGATAAAGCGCATTCAAGCGTATTATGGTCAAGTAATTATTTGCAAACCGGCGCTTTGCTTACTGGGCGCTTTAATATGTTTGGATTAAACAGTATCCCTTCTTCCGCAAAGCAGCAATATGCTACCACCGGTCAGGCGGTGTTGGATTCATCCTGGGCATTTTACGAAAATGACCCCACAAAAACTTATTTCAGTGGTTATGTTCAAATGAATACATCTAACACCGGAGAACCCGGTAGAGATGGCGGATGTTACTTAGGATTTGTAGGCGCTCCCAAATTAATTGGAGGCAAACAAAATTTGATAGACTCTAACCTTGCTATTATCAGAACGACTAAAGTGGAACTGGACACAAAAAGCCCCGGCTATATAGTTACTATGGTAATGACCTGGAAGGGATTGCTATCTGCACCGCATGACACTACCATTAATGGAACGCTTTCTTATATCAAAAGGTCAAGAGTGGGTGAAGGCACTACTTCAGCCTACGATCAGTTTGGTTTGCAATTAAACTTCCAGTTCAACTGCAGATCCTTTGGCATCACTACAACAGAAATTTCTGATATTGTTACAGTGCAGTGCAACATGAATTTCAATAATAAATAATCATCCAAAAATATAATTATTATGAAACGATTATTAATATACGCCGGGTTATTTTTCATTGCCGCTTTTGCTCTGGTCAGTTGTTACAAAGATGTAATTCTCCCTCCTGTGGTTTCTACAAAGCCTCCTCAGTTTGTAAGTTATAGCGGCGACCTTCAACCCATTTTTACCACTAATTGCGCCCTATCCGGTTGTCATGTGAAGGGAGCTCAGGAGCCATACCTAACTTCTGATGTTTCTTATCAGCAACTTTTGGGTGGGTATGTCAATACTGTTAAGCCTCAACAAAGCCAATTGTATATCATGATAAATGGCAACATGCAGGTACATATCCCGAATGCTGATGACCGTCAAAAGATATATGACTGGATAAGAAATGGAGCGCCAAACAATTAACTGACCTAAAATTTAATGAAATGAAAAAAATTAATTACAAATCAACAAGGCAACTGATACTTTGCTCTTTTCTGATAGCCTCATTGCAGACCGCTTCCCACGTATCTTTTGCCCAAAATGACAGCACAGCAGCAACACAAACCGAAACGCCAACACCAGTAAAACACAAACCTGTAAAGAATACATTTCGAAGTGTTTGGATTATTGATGATCAAACAGTGATGGTTCCGGTAAAACGAACTTTGGAAGCTGATATTCAGCACAGATTCGGAACGGTTCAAAATGGTCCAAAAGATTTATGGGGAATTTACGCTTCCGCTAATATGCGTATTGGCTTAAGTTATACTCCCATTAATAATTTGTCAGTAGGCTTTGGTGCGACCAGGAATAATGGTAACATGCTTTTGGATGGTAGCGCCAAGTATGCGATTATAAAGCAAACAAAAGATAAATATCCTGTGAGCGTTACCTATTATGGCAACATGGCCTATGCAACAAAAGCAGATCCAGGTCATATTCTTTACACTTATCAATCGCAACGTTTGTCTTTTTTCAACGAGCTAATCATTGCAAGAAAGATTACAGATAAGTTTTCCCTGCAGCTTGCTGGTGGTATATCTCATCAAAATTCAGTTCCCGGTTTTTATGCACAAAAAGACACTTCAACCTTCGTGTATAAAAAACAAAAATTTGATCTTTTTAATGCATCAGTTAGCGCCAGATATGTATTATCAGAAGTTACTTCAATTATTGTTGATTATGATCAACCTCTTACCAGGTTTCCATCGGATAATCCTCATCCCAATTTGGCATTTGGCTTTGAGTTTAATACGAGTGGACATACTTTCCAACTATTTGCAGGCAATTATTCATTATTGAGTCCTCAACAAAACAGGCTTTATAATACAAACAATCCTTTTGGATTTAAGCAATCTGATGGCACCAAAGTGAAAGGCGGGCAATATTTAATTGGGTTTAATATCACAAGATTATGGAATTATTAAATTAAAGGGATAAAATTTCAACTGATGCTAAAATTAGTCCTTTTGCTCTTTGCTCAGATCAAACCGGATTTGCAGTTAATCAAAAGTTGAAGAATAACCAGCTTTATTTTTTTCAAAATGAAAATAAACATCAAAGGATTCATGCGTTTGTATCTGCTCATATTTGGAGTGATTCCACTGGTGCTGTTTGTTTGCTCCTGTTCTGAAAGTTCTAAAAAAAATCCTGCCGAAGAGGAAGTAACTGTTAAGCCCAAAAGCATGATTATAAAAAAGCCTGGTTCTTCTTTTAATGATACAGTTTTAATTAATGCAAAATCAGCGGTGTTTTACAGTCCTGATTCTGTGCAGATGAGTAAAATAAAATCCGTTAATGAGACAGTAATTTTTGATCTGCTCACTCATAATTGTCATTACCAGATGGAAAATGCACGGAAAGTACTTCAGAAATCGTGGCCTCAAATAAAGATTGTTGAGACTTCCAAAATAAGATATCTTCTATTTCAGAAGACAAATAAAAGCAAGGTGTGTATTGATCTGAACGACAAGAATGATATATGTGGTCTGTTTCTGTTTGATGGGAAAAAAGATCCGGCGCTTGTGGATATGCCGAATATTGATACTCAACTTAACCTCTATTTTTCCAATTAAATGAGTTTGCATAAAAGCATTGAATCGAGAAAAAAATGTGATACCTGAATCACTGTCTCCGGTGACTACGGTCATTAAAAAGAAAATAAGGCCTATATACCTTGCATTAGCAATTAAAAAATGTGTAAAATTTTAAAACCTATCGAAAGATCAAATTTTAATTAATCACTTAAACTAAAAAAATGAAATCAACAACAACATTGGTAGTTATTATAGCCGGATTTATAGTGGCTTCCTTTACTATCAAATTACAGCAAGAGCAAAAACCCTGGCCGGTACCAGCAGCTGCAAAAGCAAAGAAAAATCCGGTGCCCACCAGTGCCGAATCTATAAAATCAGGAAAAGAATTATGGAATACCTATTGTAAATCTTGTCATGGTTCTAAAGGATTGGGTGATGGTACCAAAGCAGCCCAGTTAAAAACTGAGCCAGGCGATTTTTCAAAAGCCTCTTTCCAATCTCAAACTGATGGTGAAATGTTTTACCGCCTATCAGAAGGACGCGATGATATGCCCGCTTCCAAAAAGAAAGTTCCTGATGAAGAAGACCGCTGGAACCTGGTAAACTTTATAAGGACACTAAAATAATCAGCAAGGGTTCTTTGATAAGAACAATTCGAAAGTTTCTTAAATCATCAGATAATTATTAAAGCACCGGGAGGAGAAAGATTTAAATCGGGCCGGCTAGTTAAAAATTCAATTATAACATTATGCAAGAAAATCAAAAATTACAGTCGAGGAAAAAGTTTCTGCTGTTTGGCGCTGCGGCATTTTCATCAGTAACGGTACTAAGGTTTTTTGGGAAAACAAAAAAGAAAAAACCTGAAACCATAAAAATGCTTGCCCAGGATGGTACACTGGTAGAAATTGACAAACAGCATATGGTTCCGATAAAGAAGAAAATCACCGATTCTGAATTGCAACATTGGATAAAAACAAAACAATAACCATGACTGAAAACAATAACAAATCCAGAAGAGAGTTTCTCCTTAGCGGGCTGCTCGCCTCTGCCGCTGTAGCTGGATGTACGGATAAAAACAATCCGTTTTCAACGGAAGAAAATGTACAGCTATCCGGTGAAAAAGTAAGATTACTTTCTGTAAATGGAGAGGTAATTGAAATAGACAAAGCTTTCTTAAAGCCAATTCCGGATCTCCCTCATCTATCCAACTCTGAAGAAAGAGCAGGTATCCCCGGAAAAAAATTTGTAATGGTAATTGACCTGTCCCGTTGCAAAAATTTAAAAAAATGTCAAAGTGCCTGTAACCATATGCACCAGGTGCATCCGGGTCAAAACTGGATCAAAGTATTGAGCATGAAAGATGGGGATCATACAGCTCCCTACTGGCAGCCAACCACCTGCATGCACTGCGATGAGCCACCTTGTGTAAAGGTTTGCCCTGTAGATGCTACTTTCAAAAGGCAGGATGGAATTGTATTGATCGATGCAGACCGTTGTATTGGTTGCCGTTTTTGTATGGCTGCATGTCCTTATTCCACCAGAGTTTTCAACTGGGAAGAACCGGTGCTGACGAAAGAAGCTGAAGAACAGCCATATTCCTGCGAGAGCAGTATGCCCCAGAAAAAAGGGACAGTTGGAAAATGTGATTTTTGTCCGGATATGACAAGACAGGGCAAGCTGCCCCACTGTGTTTCAGCGTGTCCGAATGGTGTGTTTATGTTTGGGGATATGAATGAAGATTCAGTAACCAACGGCGCCGAAACCTTCCGGTTTAGTGATTTGATAAAAGATAAAGCAGGTTACAGGTTAATGGAAGACCTGGGCACCAAACCGAGGGTTTATTATTTACCTCCGGTAAACCGGAATTTCCCTTATGAATCCGGTCTTGAAAATAATGACGACAAAAAAGTAAAATCTTAAATCAGTTACAGTGGAAAATTTAACTTCATTAAACGCAGAACAAATCACCTCCGATCTTCTTCCGCAAAAGTTTGGAAGACGTGGCAAGATATGGGTAGCCTTTTTGGTTACGATTTGCCTTATTGGTGCTTTTGCTTATTACCGCCAGTTGAGATATGGACTGGTAGTTACTAATATGAGAGATTATGTTTCCTGGGGAATTTATATTTCAAATTTTGTATTTTTTGTAGCAATCAGTCTTGTAGGATCTTTAATAACTGCAATTTTCCGTTTGGCTAATGTGAGGTGGAGCACTCCCCTAACCCGGATAGCCGAGATCATTGCTTTATCTGCTATAATATTTGCTTCGTTGATAATAATAGTGGATATGGGCCGCCCTGAAAGATTTATGAACCTTTTTCTTCACGGCCGCATTCAATCTCCCATTCTTTGGGATGTAATTGTAATTGGTACTTATTTTTTTATCAGCGCACTGCTGTTGTATTTCCCGTTATTGCCTGATTTCAAAATTCTGCTTCAGTTTAAAGAAAAAACAGGCAAAATCCTGAATAGATTATACCGTTTTCAAGGATCATTCTGGAAAGGCACAAAGGAACAATTCCGGATAAGCGATAAATCAATAACCATACTGTGCATTGTTATAATACCGGTTGCTTTTTGTATTCACACAGTAACTTCATGGTTGTTTGCCACTACTTACAGGCCCGGATGGGACAGTACTAATTTTGGCGCTTATTTTATATCCGGGGCTTTTCTCGTAGGTGCAGGAGGCGTAGTAGTAGCCATGTATGTTTTTCGTTGGGCTTACCATCTCGAAAAATACATTACAGAAATGCATTTTGAAAAAATGGGTAGAATGGTTGTTCTGTTGGCCCTTTTATATTTATACTTCAATGTAAATGAATACCTGATTCCTGCATTCAAAATGAAAAAACCGGAGGAGGAACATTTAACCCAACTGTTTGCCGGGGAATATGCACCTCTTTTCTGGTTTGCAATTCTGGTAGGAATGATCCTTCCGATTATTATATTGTTATTTAAAAAAGGTAGGAAACCGTTACCGGTTTTTATTGCCGGAGTAATGGTTGTAATTGGAGCGTGGTTCAAAAGATATCTAATTGTAACACCCACATTATTACATCCGCTTTTACCAATGCAGAATGTTCCGGACAGCTTTAAACATTATTTTCCAAGCTGGGAAGAATGGGCCATTGCAATGGGCTCCCTCGCAGGAGCACTGTTGATAATCACTCTTTTTGCAAGAATCTATCCTATTATTCCGATTCATGAAACAATCATTGAACAAAATGAAAAAAATGAAAACAAATAAATACTTCCTGTTAATTGTTTCTTTATTAATAGCGTTAACTTCCGGGCTTAAAGCCCAGGATGAGCCACCTAAACCAAAGCAGGTGGTAACGCTTCGCTATTTTAACGATAACAACCATTTTCAATATTTACTTGTAGAAAGCTGGTTAAAGACAGGAAAAAAACTGGAACCGGTTGGCAACAAAACCTTTCATTTATATCTTGATAGTAATAATTCTGCCAATCTGATTGCTAAAGTACAAACTGACAATGAGGGAAAGGTGAAAGCACTAATTCCTGCAAGCCTTAAATCGGTATGGGATGGCGCATCAATTCATACGTTTTTAGTGATGGCTGAAGCTACAGGAAAAGAGGATGAAACAGCAACTGAATTTACAATTACCAAATCGAAAATCACAATTGATACTACCAACGCAGATGGCGTAAGAAGTATAACCGCCACGGTAATGAAGTTTGATAACGGTAATTGGATGCCGGCAGCAAATGTAGAAATGAAATTAGGAGTGATGCGCATGGACCGAAGTATTTTATCAGCGGGAGACGAAGCAAGTTACACAACCGATTCCTTAGGTATTGCAACTGCCGAATTTAAAAAAGATAGTTTACCAGGCGATTCAAAAGGAAATATAATACTGGCAGCATCAGTGGAAGATAACGATGAACTGGGTAATCTCATAATTGACAAACCGGTCAATTGGGGCGTTGCCGTAAAAGAAGATAAGACTTTCTTTGATCAGCGGGCTTTATGGACAACCCGTTTCAAAACACCCTACTGGTTATTGATAATAGCCTACTCTATCACTATCGCAGTATGGAGCACAATACTATACCTTGTTATGCAGCTTTTTAAACTTAAAAAACTGGGAGCATAGGCAATTAACATTATCGTTGTGGCTCAGGTACTGGTTTTGTTTGCTGTGACTGCTGTAAAAACAATTTGCTTGTATCATTACCAGTTTTTAGCATCTTATTGGATCAATTATTGTTGCAGGACGAAATAATTTAATTCAAAAAAAAATTACAAAAATGGGCTTCAATCAATATCATGAACCGGCAAACGAACTTTCAGAGGAAACGAGAACGCTTGCCAGAATGTTTGCCTCACTAACAGAAGAGACCGAAGCAATTAATTGGTATCAGCAACGGATTTCTGTTGAAAAAGATCCGGATGCAATTGCGATCATGAAAGATGCACAACAGGAAGAGTTTAAACATTTCGGTATGGACCTTGAATTCCTGCTTAGAAAAATACCAAAATGGCAAGGGGTTATTCAACCTATTTTATTCAAAAACGGTGATATAGTAAAAGAAGGTAAAAAGGGTGAAAAGGCAGTCGAATAATTAAAGAGACAAAAGTTTTTCAATTATGGCTCACCTTATTTTGTAAAACATATTCAATCACTCCTCCTTTAAAAACCCTTTACTTCTATATTTCTCAAAAGGCAATTTTGCCAGAAAAATAAAATTGCCATTTTCCCTCTTTTTCATATAAGTATCTATTCCAAATACTACATCCTTGGCATCCACGCGCTGAAATTTACCGAAGATTCTATCCCACACACGTAAGACATCGCCATAATTACAATCTGTGTAAGGTTGTTTGTAATGACGATGCACCTGGTGAAGATTAGGAGTTATAAAGAACAAGCTGAGAATACGATCTGTTTTTTGCGGCAAACGAATATTCATGTGAGCAAAGACCGTAGAAAAAGATTGAATAATTTGCCGGATCAATAAAGTCCAAAAAACTGCTCCACTTAAAAAAACCCAAAGTAGTGTAAAAGTGAGCCGGATAATATTTTCTCCCGGATGCTCCCGGAGTGTGGTTGAAACATCTACCATTGTATCGGTATGATGAACTACATGAAACATCCATAACCTTTTTACCCCATGCATCAGTCTGTGATAAATTAATTAAGAATTTCGGAAAAGCAATACCGATGCCTGTTCCAATGACGATGGAAGCTGAAACATCAGTTGGATAATGAACTCCCAATATAAGGCGGGTATAAGCAGCAAGAAATGCCCCTACCCACACGACTAAAACATATAATTTCTGTTTCTGAAAAAGAAGGGTAATTGCTGTTGCCAAAACAAAAACTTTGCCCGTATGTCCTGATGGGAATGAAGATGTTAAATCAATTGCCAGGTTATGAATCGAAGGATTAGTAATGAAAGGACGGGCACAGTTTGGATATGCTTCAGGCTATCAATGATTGCAGACGTTGTAATAAGAGAAATTAAAACAACCAGCTTTTTCGTTGTAATAAAAACTTCTTTTTAATGAACGCATAAAGTAATAAAATGACTGGTATACCATAGGTAGTTACTGTTGCAATATTGGTGATAAAAATAAAAAAATGGTCAAGAGATGGTATCCTGTTATGATTGATCCTTTCTAAAAGATGTAACTCAATATGCTAAAATTTCAAAAAAATGGGAAAGTGCAAGAAACAAAAAATTGAGAAAAAATAGAAGCGTTTCGTGCATGGTTTTAATTAAAAAGCAAACCTATAAGGAGATTCTGTTTCAAATCTGAATTTTTGTCAGGTAATAGAATTACCTGTTATTTGTTTGTTTACTGAACAACTTTGAAGGTCGGATAGCCATTACATCAAATTGAAGAATACTCTTTACAGTAAGATCATCACTTTGATGATTTAATCCAAAACCCACTCCTAAATTCCATGAAATATGAGGTGATAGGAAAATGTTTACAGCAGGAAAAACAGAGGCAGTTTTTTCTTTGAAATTACTGTAAAACTCCATGCCCGGCTGCACTTTACAACGCCGGTAATAAATGCCTCCATCAATTCCGGGTTGCCAACTTTTATCTTCGTCCCCGGTTGTATAAACACTTACTTTGGGATTGAGCACCACTCTGAAGTCATTAAAATCTTTGTCAAGAATCACGCGTGCTTCCAGTTCCTGGGAGTTCGAATAAGAACGTTGCGGAAGATAGTACTCAAGATAAAGTCCCATATTCACCCATTTATCATAGCGTTGAAAAAAACGGATTCGTGCTTCCAGGTGGCTGCGAACGTAGTTAAAATTTCCTCCCTTAGGATCTTCAAAATCTGCATAAGCGCCGACGGAAAAATGATCAGTGACAGCAAGTTCTGCTTCTACAGAATGTGCCCAAAGATTTTGCCTGGATAAATTTTTACCGAAATATTTCAGATCCAGATCGCTGCGTGGAATATAGGTGTTATAAGCGGCAATTTCAGGAAATCCGATCAATGGAGTTTCGTATTGATACACTTTATAAAAATCTTCCTGCGCAAAAAGTTGCGTTGTCAGAAACGACATCAAAATAGAAAACAATATATAAACTGACTTTTTCATTTCTACTTCTGTCCTGTTTTTATCGTTATGTTATCAAATTCAATATCTGCCGGACTGGTGAATTGGTTTCCCATATTTTTCCCGTAACGGCGGTATGCAGGTGGATCGAAATGCACCATAAACCGGTAATCTTTGGCTGGGGCTGGGACCCGCCAGTTAAGGCCATAATGATACAACCAGGGGTGCCACATAAATGGCACTTTCTGCGTACTGATCTTTTGTTCACCTTTATACACGGTTACTACCACATTCAAATCATGCAGGAATCTTCCGGTCTTTGCATCACAAACTGCTACCTCCACGTGTGCATTTTCCTTTGCCGATTGTTCATTGCCAATCATGTAAACAAATTTATTGCCTTTATAAAACCAATGCCCTTCTGAGTATTCATCCGCAACGGCGATAAAATAATCTCCGGATGTAGTATCCTTGCCATCTGTTGCCTGGCGAAACATTTCTTTTAAAGTATTTTTATAAGCATCTCCGGTTGATTTTGACAATTGGGTTTGCGATTCCATTTTTTCACTTATAGGAACCGGGGAAATATTTTTCACGCTGATTGAAACGGGAATTTCAGCAGTGACCATTTTTGTAAAACGATCTCCGTTATAGGGATCATGACGATGATAAAATGGAGGCAAAATTTTTAGCTGCAATTCATAATTCCCATCTGCCGGAAATTTCAGATTATTTCCATAACCGTTTATTAAAGGCATCCATGCAAAAAGAATTGGCTTTTCTTCTACAACCTCTTTTTTTTCATTAAGAATAGAAGCGGTAATATTCAGATCAGAAACGATCCTGCCATCCGCGCCATCCTGTATAAAAAGCCAAAGATGCGCATTTGCATTAACCGGCGTAATCCAGTTCACGTCCTTATTATTGTATTCGTACCATCCTTCCGGAGCAGTAATCGCATAGGTAATTTTATATTCTCCTGCCCGTACCTGGCCAGCTGAATTTCCTGCTTCAGACAATATCCATTTAATACAATTACTGATCGAGTCTCCTTCTGCTTTTGCAAAAGCGAGTTGTTCTTTGTTGGCTTCATTGCTGTTTACTGCAGGCGGTATTTTTGCCTTGCTGCTATGCATTTTCTGTCCATAATTCTTTATGCTGAATAATGTCAAAAGAAAAAACAAAAATGATAAAGCTTTCTTCAATGTATAGATTTTACCTTTTAAGATTTTAGCAACTTCCCTCAAAAGTTTTGCCAATTGAAAATGAAACCGAATTTTTCCATTATTGCACCCTCATTCTAATTTTGTCCGTTCAGTTTTTAATTGACCTAAATGCATTCACAATTTGCAAAAGTTGTGGAAAAAGAATCACTTCAATTTTAAATGAAGCGTCAGGATATTTGAATGAAGTCCGGTACTTTGAATATAATGGCCAAAACGAAGTTCAAGCGAAACGAGGTGCTGATATCCAAATACTCCTTTTGGCGGAGCAAGTCTTAATCCGGTTCCAAAAAAATTCCTTTGCAAAGTGGAAGATCATAATCGCTGGTATAATATGTTTACCAAGCCCCTGAATTTGTATTAATTATTTTGAAACTATCAACTCGGGAGATGCCATCCCCCGAATTTGCATTAAAATATTTTCACTTATGAAATTCGGGGGTTGCTACCCCCCGAATTGAAGAATCATTTTTTAAAAAATCGGCAACAAAAGGATAGTGCTTTAAAAAAGGGATATCCTTACTTCATTATTTTAGAAAAGATAGTAATTACCCACCATGTTCCTACTTTTTTAAATTACCCGGAACAATATAAAAACAGTGAAATAAATGAAGCTTTTGCAGTAGAATTATTTTACCTGATAGAAAAAACGAAACCGGATTGTTGGATTTATGGTCACCATCATTTTAATGCGCCGGATTTTTTAATTGGTGAAACACAAATGCGAACCAATCAAGTGGGTTATGTAAGGGATGGAGAACATCGGTCGTTTGATAATGGGAAAGTAATTAGTTTATGAAGGCAATACAATAATGTGCGGCAAAAGAATAAATAACCTGGATTCTTATTTTACAGCAAACGGACAAATAAACCGAATTTGTATTTTAAAAATTTATAGCGAATACAGTAATGAACCCAAAAGAAATTACGATTGCTGAAGAAAGCGATCATCCATTGACAGTAAAACGTTTCGGATACGGAACCATGCGGCTCACAGGCGAAAGCATCTGGGGAGAACCAGCCAACCGTCCGGAAGCATTGCAAATATTAAAGCAATGCATTAAAAGCGGCATCAATTTTATAGACACCGCAGACTATTATGGTGAAGATGTAACCAACCGTTTGATAGCAGAAGCATTATATGCTTATCGGGATGATTTGGTGATATGCACCAAAGTTGCAGGAGCAAGAAAACCGGATAAAAGCTGGATTTCTTTTAATCGCCCGGAGAATTTACGTACCAGCATAGAAAATAATTTGCGTACGCTGAAAAGAGAACAAATAACATTGGTTCATTTCAGGATAATAGCCGGAGGCGATGTTCCTTTTAAAGAATCAATGGATGCAATGTTTGAAATGCAGAAAGAGGGAAAAATATTGCATGTAGGTGTTAGCAATGTTAATCCCGCAGAATTAAAAGCGGCAATGACCATGGGAAATATTGCTACCGTAGAAAATATGTATGGCCATGCGCAACGTATCTCAAAACAATTTGAACACGGAGGAGACAACAGGGGTGGCGAGGAAGTGCTGACTATCTGCGAGGAAAATAAAATACCTTTAATTCCTTACTTTTCTTTATTTCAGTCAATGCCAAAAAGGACGAGAGAATTTCAACCATCGCAAAAAAATATAACGCTACTGATGCACAAATAAATCTGGCATGGCTGCTGCATCGTTCTCCCTGGATACTGCCCATTCCGGGAACTTCCTCCCTAAAACATTTTGAAGAAAATTTAAAAGCGACTGAAATAAATGTAAGCGAAGAAGACATGAAATTTCTTGAATAAATATAGAGCACGAGAATGGCAAAGCCACAACCGATAAGGATAAAAACAATTAGCCACTTTCACCCGTTCAGTGGCACTAATATTATTAAAAATATTGAACAGGAATATCATTTAAAAACTGACCAATCCAGCCACTGTGACCGGCCATCTGGTTTCTTGTTATTTTGATAAAGTACAAATTCAGCTTATTTCTTCTTTTACTGTAACCTAAAAAAGATAAATCTTTTTATAAAATCACTGCATCAAAAACTTTCTCAAAATTGCTTTTTACTTTTTCTTTTACTTCTTCAAAATTTAATTTAAAGCCTAATTCTTTTTCAATGGATGTGACTTGTTTATTTACAATGCCGCAAGGAATAATGTTATTAAAATAACTCAGATCTGTATTTACATTTAATGCAAATCCATGCATGGTAATCCACCGGCTGCACCGGATTCCCATAGCGCAGATTTTTCTTTCTTTTCCCAATATTCCCGGCTCAATCCACACGCCTGTTTCACCTTTGCTTCTTTCCCCTTTTATCCCATATTCGGCAATCGTAAGGATAATAACTTCTTCCAGGCTGCGCATATATTTGCCAATATCCGTAAAGAAATTTTCCAAATCTAAAATGGGATAACCAACAATTTGTTGCAAACCGTGGAAGGTAATATCCCCGCCCCTGTTGGTTTTGAAGAATTCAATTTCTTTTTCTTCCATTTCATTTTCGCTCAATAAAACGTTTTCCATGTGCCCGCTTTTGCCAAGGGTATAAACGGGAGGATGCTCGCAAAAAAGAAGATGGTTTGTAGTTTTTAGTTTATAGTTTGAAGTCCGTAGTTCGTAGTTGGGAGTTTGGAGTCCGTAGTTTGGAGTTTGGAGTTCATTCCTTGCAGAAGCGGACTTACTTTCAATTGCTGATTGCTGATTGCTGTTTGCCTTCCTCAATTCTGATTTTATTTCCAGATTTTTTTTAACCAATTCTTCCTGGTAATCCCAGGCTTCTTTATAATTAATAATTCCGAGGTCTTCAAAAATGATATGCTGTTTTTCCAATGCAAAGATTTTAATTTGCAAAGATAAAGAAAGGTTCAAGGTTGATGGTTGAAGGTTCAAGGTTGAAGGTTGAACATTGCACATTGAACTGTGAACATCGAACTTTGAATCTTAAACATCGAACATTGAACATTTAATTATTATGGAAGACGAATTAGGCGAAGAAAATGAAGAGCTTTTTGAAAGAGAAACGATCATTTGTGCCAAAGGCCAGGAACCATTGCGCATTGATAAATTTTTGATGGGACGGATTGAAGGGGCGACAAGAAATAAAATTCAGCAGGCAATAGAAGCAGAAAGGGTTTTGGTAAATGAAAAGCCAATAAAATCCAATTACAAAATCAGGCCTGAAGATAAAATCGTTATTTATCAGACTTATCTGCCCGAAAGCAATGTCATTGTTCCAGAAAATATTCCGTTTAAAATTGTGTATGAAGATGACGATTTAATGGTGGTTGACAAACAGCCGGGAATGGTCGTCCATCCGGGAAGCGGCAATCCTGGTGGCACTTTGGTCAATGCGGTTGCTTATTATTTAAAACAACAAAATCCGGATATTGACGAAACGGAACTTTCCAGGTTTGGACTCGTTCATCGTATAGACAAAAATACTTCGGGACTTTTGGTAATGGCAAAAACAGCGAAAGCGATGACGCATCTTGCGAAACAATTTTTTGACCATACTGTTCACCGGCGTTATGTGGCTTTGGTTTGGGGTGATTTTGAAGAAGATGAAGGAACTATTATTGCACATGTCGGACGTCATCAAAGATTCAGGAAAATTTTCGCTGCTTATCCGGAAGGCGAACATGGAAAAGAAGCGATTACACATTTTAAAGTGTTGGAAAGATTCAATTACGTAACGCTTGTCGAATGCCGCTTAGAAACCGGCCGCACCCATCAAATTCGCGTTCACATGCAATATATTGGCCATCCGCTTTTCAACGATGAAACTTATGGAGGCGATAAAATTGTGAAAGGAACGGTATTTACGAAATACAAACAATTTGTAGAAAATTGTTTTGAGCTATGTCCGCGCCACGCCTTACACGCGCAACAATTGGGTTTTATTCACCCTGTTACAAATGAGCAACTGAAATTTGAAAGTGAATTACCGGATGATATGAAAGCAGTGATTGAGAAATGGAGGAATTATAGTGTGGGGAGGAATGTTTGAACAGAGTTTTTGAATAGGAAATAATTCCTGTTTTATTTAAGCAATATTTTAAAGCGTAAATTTATGGGTAAATAAAAGAACAAAAAAGATTGATTTTTATGTGATTGATAGGCCTTAATATTTTTATTTTTTGCAAAAAAAATGAACAACTTTTAATAACGTAACAATGAACAAAAAGAAAAATATGCATCAAAAAATTCTAAGGCATTCTGGTGATAAGATAGAAAAGGTTTCTACTGATTTGTTGCCGAAAGAGTTGCAAAATAAAATAACGCGGGGATTAGATGATTATAAAAATGGGAAATATATTACTGATGTGCAGATGAGACAAAAAGTGTCGCAATGGCTTGACCTATCTGACGATTCAATTCGGGGAAAATTAGTGTAATTCGTGGCTCACAAAATCAAACAACGTAGCTGTAAAAACTCCCCGCTCTCTTTTCTTAAAAATCGCTTTCCAGTTTCCATTATATTTTAACAGTGAAGGAACCAATAATTGGCCCACTTTCGTCATCTGAACTTCCATATCCACACTGAAATCATAAACGCCTGCATCATAACTTAAAGAATAATTGCGCGCTACTATTTCATACGTTTTTTCATTGAACCATGTAGTCATTTCATCAATGACGACATCACTTTTTTTATTGCTTTTTACTTTAACCGAAAACACATAACACGGGATTGAATCGTAAGTTTTGTAGTCAATATCCATATCATAATCATCAGCCATTGAAGGATCAAAAATGGCGGTTTTGTTGCTGATGAAAGGAAGGCCATTTATCCTTTTTCCGGGATTAAAAAACAACATTTTTAATTGTTCTTTATGCTTTTCGATTCCACTCAATCCGCTTGTAGAAAACTCGTGACCTTTTACAATATTAGTTTCACCGCAAACAGAATCTTTCGTAAAAAATAATCCGGCATACATCTGCGCAGTGTAATAATTAAAATTACCATCTTTACCAAACATATCGCCGGTTACCGTTTGGTTCAGCGTTTCCATTTTACGGCAATTACCTGTACGGATTTGTTTTGTTTTGCTGCGCAATGAAGCCAGCATGTTTCCATTTTTATCCAGCATTCTAATATCGTTTAATGCTGTATATCCAACGATGCGAAGATTGCGGAAAGCTTTATAAAAAGAGGTGTCATTTTTTACTCTTTCAATGAAAGAAGGAACGTCTAATTTATTATTGACGACAATTTCAGAAAGGGTGATATAATTTTCATCCACTTTTACAGTGCTATCTTTTTTCTTTTGCGCAAAAAGAAATGAAGAACACAACAGCAGAACAGAAAGCGTGAAAAACTTTTGTGTCATAATTAAATAATTAGCTAATTAGCCGATCAGCTAATTATTAAAAGACATCCGGTAATCCACCGAAACTTTTCCTTTTGAAATGTCATTCAGCTTGCGTTTCAATAAACTTTTTTTCAGCGGCTTCAAATAATCAATAAACAATTTGCCTTGGATGTGGTCGTATTCGTGGAGAATGACGCGTGCAGTAATTCCGTTAAAAGTTTTGGTATGCTCCATAAAGTTTTCATCAAAAAAATGCATGGTAACCGTTTCTTTTCTTAAAATATCTTCTCTTATTTTCGGAATACTGAGGCAACCTTCATTATATGGCCATTCCTCGCCGTCAGTTTCTTTGATTTTTGCATTAATAAAAACGCCTTTATAACCATCATCGCCGGGATAATCACCTTTTTCATCTTCTTCCAGGTTGTCCAGAATCTGGATGCTGTCCATCACAAATAAACGAATATCTTTATTTACCTGCGGCGCCGCCAAGCCTACGCCCTTACTGTTGTACATCGTTTCCCACATATCTTCGGTTAATTTTTGCAAACCGGGATAATCAGGCGAAATTTCCATTCCTACTTTTCTTAAAACCGGGTTGCCGTAAGCTACTATCGGGAGAACCATAAATGAATTATTGAATTATTATATTATTTGCATGCGAATTTACAGGATTTCAGGAAGTTTTCGTGTTCCCTCCCCTTTATAAAATCGGTAAAAAAACGAAAACTTTCAATAAAAGCGAGGCAATTTGGTTGTGCAGTAAACAAACAAATAACAATGATTCCTATTTTTCTTCACTTATTATTTCCATTGTTTTCATATCCTTGATGCCATGAAAAAATTTATTCAAAACGGATTGAAAAACCGGATTTGGATCAGGCAATAAAGAAAATAAGGTCATCGATGATTTTAGTTTGACATCATCCGGGCTGCCAAAAATCTGATGTGCGTTATTGGTTTCGAGCTTGAGTAATTCATTACAAATATCAATGAGCCGCGGACCTAAAACTTCATGATTTAAAAATGCTTCAGCTTCCTGCATATTTTTTATAGCATAAAACCTGGAAGTTTCGCTAAAACCAAGACCATGAATCTGAGGGAAAATATACCACATCCAATGAGATTGTTTTCTGCCATTTTTAATTTCCGATAAAGCAACGGCATAATCCGTTTTCTGGGCGTTAATAAATCGGTTGAGATTGGTTTGGGGGGGCATTTTGTTTTTTGATTTAATGTCGAATTTTCATTTTCTATTTCATTTCTGATTCTGCAACTTTAAAAACCTGTTTATCCAAATCAAGTTTCATTTTTTTAAAAGATGATTACTTTTTCTGAATATCATTTTGTTGATCTCAATGAAATGATATTTAAGCTGGTTCCCCTACTTTACTGAATTTATTTCCTTTCAAATATCTTTTTTTCCTTCTATTTTTAAATGTATTTTTTTCCGGAAAGAATACAAAAAATGTTTTACAAAGCTTATTTTATTTTTATAAAGCAAGAAATTTTTTTAATAAATTATGTTTCATCCATTCCGGTTGCTTTATATGCCTGATTGGGGTGATTTGGATTGGAAGGATACAGCCTTTCCAGTTTGTTTTATTTCAACATATCTGGGATAACGTCATTTTTCAGCTACTTTGAATCTCTTCTTATTAATTTACTAATGTCTGAAAGCGTTTTATATTCACGGTGGCAAACAGATAATATTTTATCGTTTAACTCACTTTTTTTCATTCTTTTTTTTATTGATTGAACCATTATGGTTTCCATATTATTTCAGGAGGTGTCCATATTATTTCCGGAGGTGTCCATATTATTGCTCTGAACTATAGAAGGAAATCGTTCAGGCCGCGGAAGAAAGCATCCTGCCCGGGTCGGAACGCTTCAGGCGGTCTGAACCATCCAAGGAAATCGTTCAGGCCGAAGGAAGCGAAGGAAATCGTTCAGGCCGCGGAAGAAAGCGTCCTGACCGGGTCGGAACGCTTCAGGCGGTCTGAACCATCCAAGGAAATCGTTCAGGCCGAAGGAAGCGAAGGAAATCGTTCAGGCCGCGGAAGAAAGCGTCCTGACCGGATCATTCAGTAAACAAACATTTAACGCTGATTCTTATTTCCCAAAAAAAATTTCATAAAAAAAACCGGTAATCGATACCGGTTTTTAAAAATTATGAGATTACAAATCTATTTCGAATGCACCAATTTTGCTTTAGGTGTTTTCTTTTTATCAGATTTGATACGCGCTGCTCCCAATGGTTTGTCTTTTGCAAACTCAATCAAAATCGGCGCTGCAACAAATATAGAAGAATACGTACCGGTTACAACACCAATCAGCATGGCGAAAGAAAAGCCGCGGGTTACTTCGCCGCCAAAAATAAACAACGCAAGCAAGGTAATAAACACAGTTACAGAAGTCATAATGGTTCTGCTCAATGTATCGTTGATGGCGCGGTTGATGATCGATTCTTTAGAAGCTCCTTTCATATTGTGGCTGTCTTCCCTGATTCTGTCAAATACAATTACCGTATCATTCATCGAAAACCCAACGACCGTCAAAATAGCCGCAATGAAATGCTGATCTATTTCCAGTGGAAACGGAACGATGTTTTTAAAGAATGAAAACACAGCGAGCGCGACAAACACATCATGTAACAATGAAATAATAGTTCCCAAAGAATACCGCCAGTCGCGGAAACGAAGGAAAATATAAATAATGATGGCAATGATGGCAAAAATTACCGCTTTGATCGCGCCATTTTCAAGATCTTTCGAAATCACCGGCTGAACGACCTGTGAACTTTGAATATTATTTTTGGCAAATTCAGCAGCCGTAAGATTGGCGGGTAATTGCGATTTTAACCCCTGGTACAATCTTGCTTCTACTGCACTGTCAGCGTTGTTTACTCCCTTCAGATAAGAAGTAGTGATGTTGATATGTTTGTTATCCCCTACTGTTTTGATAACCGGATAATCACCGTCAAAAGCAACATGTAAAGGATTACGGATGGAATCTACGTTTATATTATGGGCAAATTGAACCGTATAACTTCTACCTCCTTTAAATTCCACACCTTTCTCAAAACCATTAAAAAATGAACCAATTCCGAAAATCAATACGACAACAGAAATAGCATAAGCCACTTTTCTATATTCGATAAATTTATAACTGGCGTGCTGGAATATCTTCTTTGAAAACTTAGTAAAATAAATGAAATGCCTGTCTTTTTTCGTCATCCACAAATCGGTAATCAACCTTGAAATTAAAATTCCGCAAAAAAGTGAAAGCGAAATACCGAGCATCTGTGTAGTTGCAAAACCAAGTACAGGTCCCAAGCCAAAATAGAATAAAATTGCGGCGGTTAAAAACACGGTAACGTGCGCATCAATAACCGGTGCGTACGAGCGGATATAACCATCGTGAACTGCCTGGTGATGGCTTTTCCCACGCGCCAGTTCTTCTTTTATTCTTTCAAAAATAATTACGTTTGTATCTACTGCCATACCAATCGTTAATACCAAACCTGCAATACCAGCAGCAGTTAATGTAGCTCCAAGTGCGCTCAAAATTCCCACTGTAAACAAAAGGTTTAATATTAAAGCAATGTTGGCAATCCATCCTGCAGTATTATAATAAACGAGCATTAAAATAAAAATCACAATAAAGGAAATGATAAACGCCATCATACCGCCGTGAACAGCAGCCTGACCAAGTGTTGGGCCAACAATTTGCTCCTGAACAATTTTAGCCGGAGCGTCTATTTTACCAATTCTTAAAATGCTTGCCAAATCCTGTGCTTCCTGAACGGTAAAGTTCCCGCTGATTTCAGAATTACCGCCTTCAATCGGGCCGTTTACGTTTGGCGCACTGTACACGATATCATCCAAAACAATAGCAATTGGCCTGCCCACATTATCCGCCGTCAGCTTTGCCCACACGCGGCTGCCTGTTGGCGTCATCGTCATTTTTATTGCCGGGCGGCCATGTTCATCATAATCCGCTCTTGAATCTTCAACTCCCTCGCCTTCTAATTTTGCTTTATCCGTTCCGGGAACAGTTTTTATCGCATAGAGTTCAAAATATCTTTGGCCAGACTTCTCATTCTTTTGCTCGAGTCCGTACAGAAATTTGATGTTTGGCGGAAAATTATTTTTAACCACATCCATGGATAAATACTTATTTGCCAAAGTAGTGTCTTTTGCTTCGACGCTCGCAATTGCAGAATAGTATTGAGGCTTTCCATTTTGGCCTTGTTGTGGGCCGATAAAATGAACGATGCTCGCCAGGGGATGCTGATTGGCCAGTAATTTTGCAGAATCAGCAGCCACTTGTGCAGTATTTTTTAAAGAATCAGCAGATAAACCGCTCAGGTAATCAGCCAGCGCTTTATCAGCATCATCAATATTTTTTCCTATTTCACCAATGTTATATACTTCCCAAAACTGCAGATAAGCAGAAGCCTGCAATAAATTTCTTACTCTCTCAGCATCCTGAACACCGGCAAGCTCCACATTAATAATACCCTTATTCGCATCGAGATTGATGGACGGAGAAGCAACGCCAAACTGGTCAATACGCTTCAAAAGAACTTTATAGGTTTGATTAATTGCGGTTTTAGCAGTCGCTTCCAACTGGCTTATTACGGTTTGATCATTGTCCGTTATCTTTATTGTCTTGCCTGCACCGGCAAAAATCGACGCAAGACTTACGCCCGGATTTTGTTGCTTAAATGCCTGAGCGAATAAAGTGATATAATCCTGATCGCTCGTTGCATTATCTGTTCCCACTTTTTCTGAATTCGCTGTTTCGAGGGCCTTTAATAAAGCAGGATCTTTGGGATTATTGCTTAATGACTTTAATAATCCATCAAGGCTTACATTTAAAGTAACAGCCATCCCACCCTGGAGATCCAGTCCGAGGCTTAGTTCATTTTCTTTTGATTTCTGATAAGTAGTTCCCAACACGGGATAAATCTTATCATCCCTGGTGCTATCCAGGTAATGATGAAATGTTTTCTGAACCAGTTCATCTTTTTCATCGCCGGAAATACCGGGATGGCTTTGGCTGACGAATTTCACTGCCTTTGCTTTCATTTTATTCTCATGGCCGTTAACCACCCAGGTAAAAGAAAGCTGATAGACAGAGATGAGAATAAGCATAATGGCAAAGAACCACACCAAACCTTTCAGTTTCATAACTTGATTTAATTTTTAGAAGTTCGCAAAGATAGGGGTTTGATATGAAAATTTTTAGGGAGATTTGAGAATAAAAGCCAGTTCAAAATATTAATTGCCTAATTATTTCCCTGACTTAAATAATTCCTTCCTATTTTATAGCAAAAACGACAAATCGGACACGGTTTAGCCTATTTAGATTGGAGGTAATATGGTAAATTCTTCTATTTCCATTTATTTTTAGCGTGTTCCAATTAATTTTAAATAGCGTGTTAAATGATCCTTTATTAAAGTAAATAATTCAAGTACAATAGGATATTTATTATTAACCCAAGGCAGAAAAAGGGTTGACTATATGATGCTTAAAATAGTATTGTTTTAATCTATACGTGGCAATGGTGAAAACAGTCAATGATTTTATTCGCCCGTGTAAGAAGAGACCCGCTCTTAAAAATTCAGTACATTACCTCTTGTCGAGTATAATTAAAATGCAATCATTTTCATCCCTGCCACAAAAAGGTATTTCTAGATCGGATGAGTGACAAAAGTAAGTGCAGTAAACAGAGAAATAACCGGGATTTATATTTAGTGAAAGCTTTTTCAAATCCAATGGGTGCATTTCAGAATGTCCGAAAGGTTGCCAACCTTATTTCAAGAGGTTGGCAAGCTTTAAATCCGGAGCGACAAATTAAAATGCATTCAACCCGATTTATACACAATAAATAATCACCTTTGCTTTTATGAATCATGTTTTGATTATTGATGATGAAGAAAAATTGCGCAATTTATTATCGCGGATAGTCAAACTGGAAGGTTTTTCAGTTACAGATGCCGGAAGCATGAAGGCCGCTCAAAAGGCCATGGAAAAAGAAAAACCGGATGTAATTATATGCGATGTAAAATTGCCAGATGGCAACGGTGTGGATTTTGTCAGGGAGATGAAAACAAAGTTTCCTTTGATTGAAATTATCCTGCTTACGGCTTATGGTAATATCCCGGATGGCATTCAGGCTATGAAGAACGGCGCTTTTGATTATTTAGTAAAAGGTGACGATAACGTTAAAATAATTCCGCTTTTAAACAAAGCTTTCGAAAAAGTAGGGTTACAAAAACGTATTCAGCAGTTAGAAAACCAGGTAGGCAAAAAATATAGTTTTGAAAGTATTATTGGAAAATCAAAAGCAATTCAATCAGCTATTTTACTTGCAAAAAAAGTAGCGCCGACCGATGCGAATGTATTATTGCTGGGCGAAACCGGCACGGGCAAAGAAGTGTTTGCACAAGCGATACATAATGCAGGAAGCAGAAAAAACCAATCTTTTATGGCGCTTAATTGCAGCTCATTCTCTAATGAATTATTAGAAAGCGAACTTTTTGGTCATAAAGAAGGAGCCTTTACCGGCGCAGTAAAAGATCAAAAAGGATTGATAGAAGAGGCCAATGGGGGTACTTTATTTTTGGATGAAATTGGCGAAATGCATTTAGATCTTCAAAGTAAATTGTTGCGCTTTCTTGAAACTTCTGAATTTATAAAAGTAGGTGATACCAAATCTATAAAAGTAAATGTGCGGATCATATCAGCGACTAATCAAAACCTGGAAGAAGAAGTAAAAGCAGGAAAATTTCGCGAAGATCTTTTCTACCGTCTCAATGTGTTCTCCATTTTATTGCCGCCATTAAGAGACAGGAAAGAAGATATACCGGAGCTGGCAAATTATTATTTATCTTTTTTTGCAAAAAGAATCAACAAAAAATTTAAAGGTATTAATGAAGAAGGCTATAAAATGTTGCAACAGCATAATTGGAAAGGAAATATTCGTGAATTAAAAAACAATATTGAAAGAGCCGTGATCCTGGAAGATGGAGATTGGATAACAGAAGGCAGCCTGCCACAGGATTTACAGTTCAATTCAAAGAACAATACTACAATTTTCTATAAACTTGAAGAAATAGAGAAGCAACATATTGCTAACGTTTTATTACACACCAAAGGAAATAAAACTGAAACTGCAAGGTTATTGAATATCGGATTGACGACTTTATACAGAAAAATAGAAGAATATAAATTGCTGTAGAAACGCACCGCTGCACCAATCCTACACCCTGATTCCCAAATTTATAATCAATAATTCCTTCCAAAACGAAAATTGACCCTTCCAAAACGGAAGGGTTTTTTTATCGAAACAACCTTCCTGTAAAATCTTGATTTCTTCTCAAATCGTTTACTGGCAATAGATTGGAGAGGAAAGTTATTATGATCCACATAATAAGGCATTCCTTTTGGCATCCGGAATAAAATGATTTTAAATTATGACATTACTATTCATTATCGCCATTTTAGTTTTCGTATATCTCTGTTATGTATTGCTAAAACCTGAAAAATTTTAAGCAAAAAATTTACCATCATGAACACAGAAATCTTAGGTATTATATTGATGTTCCTTGGTACCGTTGCACTATCAATTCCCTTAGGAAAATATATTGGCAAAGTGTATGAAATTGAAAAAACATGGCTGGATGTTATTTTCAATCCACTGGATAAAGTATTTTTCAAACTGAGTGGTATCAATCCCAAAAAGGAAATGAACTGGAAACAGCATCTTGTTGCATTGCTGATAATTAATTTAGTGTGGCTTGTATTTTCCATGTTTGTATTGATGAATATGAGTTGGCTTCCACTCAATCCTGATCGCAATCCATCCATGAGCGCGGATCTTGCTTTTAATACTTCGGTCAGTTTTATTTCGAATACCAATCTGCAACATTATTCGGGCGAAACTGCCGTTTCATACCTTGGTCAATTGGTACTCATGTTATTTCAATTTATCAGCGCAGGAACCGGAATGGCTATTTGTGCAGTTGTGTTTATGGCGATGAAAGAAAAAACCACTGAAAAGCTGGGAAATTTTTATAATTTTTTTGTAAAATCCTGTACAAGAATTTTATTGCCTTTGGCAATTGTGCTTGCGGTATTGTTAGTTTTTAATGGTACACCCATGACTTTTAAAGGGAAAGAACAATATATTTCCATGCAGGGCGATACGGTGAATGTGAGCCGCGGCCCGGTAGCGGCAATGGTTGCCATAAAACAATTGGGAACCAATGGTGGCGGATTTTTTGGAGCCAATTCGGCACATCCTTTAGAGAATCCCAATTATTTTACCAACATTCTTGAAGATGTCAGTATCATTTTAATTCCAATTGCCATGTTGTTTGCATTGGGTTTTATTTTAAAAAGAAAAAAATTCGCTTGGATGATTTTTGCAGTAATGACAATCGGTTTTTTGTTTTTGCTGATACCGGCAGTATCCAATGAAATGCGCGGCAGCCCTGCAATTGCTAAAATGAATATCATACAGCATTCCGGAAATATGGAGGGAAAGGAAATTCGTTTTGGGGCTGCGGCATCTGCTTATTGGGGAGTTACCACAACGGTTACTTCCAATGGTTCAGTAAACTCGATGCATGATAGTTTTAATCCAATAAGCGGTATGTGCGCGATGTTGGGCATGATGGTGAATTGCTTTTATGGCGGTGTGGGCGTTGGCTTTCTCAATTTTTATATTTTTCTCATCATAGCAGTTTTCATCAGCGGACTGATGGTGGGAAGAACGCCGGAATTTTTAGGAAAAAAAATAGAAGCACGGGAAATGAAAATCGCCATGATTGTTGCTTTACTGCATCCGTTGCTCATACTTGCAGGCACGGCATTATCATCATATCTGTATGCGCACAACGCACATCTTTATGCAGCATGGTTGAGCAATACCGGCTATCATGGATTTTCTGAAATGCTGTATGAATACAGTTCTGCTTCCGCGAACAATGGGTCTGAATTTGCGGGACTTGGCGCTAATACGCGTTTCTGGAATATTTCTGATGGCATCATTATGTTGCTGTCACGGTATATTCCAATTGCAGGCCCGGTGGCAATTGCAGGGATTTTAGCGGCAAAAAAATATGTTCCTGAAAGTGGAGGAACATTAAAAACAGACACAAGCACTTTTGGAATAATGGTTTTTGCAGTGATATGTATCCTGGCGGCATTGAGTTTTTTTCCGGCATTGACGCTGGGACCGATTGCGGAATATTTTGAGTGAGGTGGGAACAGTGAGTTTTCAGCAATTAACAATGAGTGTGAGCGTCAATTCTAAACTTTCTAAACCTTCTAAACTCTAAACCATCAACCATTATCGTTCAGGCCGCCAAAGAAAGCGTCCCGACCGGTTTCAACCTTCAACTTTCAACCTTGAACCTTCAACTTTCAACCAATGTCAGTCCATAAAAGAACACAAAAATTATTTGAACCGTCCTTAGTAAAGGGAGGTATTAAACAATCTTTTCTAAAATTGAATCCCCGCA
Organism: uncultured Chitinophagaceae bacterium; assembly: GCA_963706825.1. Classification (GTDB taxonomy): domain Bacteria; phylum Bacteroidota; class Bacteroidia; order Chitinophagales; family Chitinophagaceae; genus Ginsengibacter. Next base: position 157,981 of record CAVPNT010000002.1, read on the forward strand.
CTTTGTTCCACAATCCTGTAATGTTTACTGTAGAAATTGGTACTGTAGTAATGTTTGTTGTTTGTATATGGATTATTGCAGGTGAAAAATCGCAAGGCGAATTAACATACAACATGATAATCGCTTCCATTCTTTTTATCACTTTATTGTTTGGCAATTTTGCCGAAGCCATTGCCGAAGCAAGAGGAAAAGCACAAGCAGAAAGTCTGCGCAAAACAAGAGAAGAAACGCCTGCAAAACTGATTGAGCCAATTGGAGAAGTGTTTGTAAATGAAATAAAAATTGTTCCTTCTTCACACTTAAAAAAAGGAGATATTTTCCTTTGCGAAGCCGGCGATATTATTCCTATGGATGGAGAAATTATAAAAGGAATTGCCACCATTGACGAAAGCGCCATTACCGGCGAAAGCGCACCTGTGATTCGCGAAGCCGGCGGCGATAAATCCTCTGTTACCGGAGGTACCAAAGTATTGAGCGACCGGATACAAGTTAGGGTAAATACAGAACCGGGGGAAAGTTTTTTAGACAAAATGATTGCGTTGGTAGAAGGAGCAAGCCGTCAAAAAACGCCTAATGAAATTGCGCTCACCATTTTGCTCGCAGCTTTTACTCTTGTGTTTATTATTGTTTGCGTTACTCTAAAACCATTTGGAGATTATGCGCATACTAGCATCACCATTGCAAGTTTTATTTCACTTTTTGTTTGCCTGATTCCTACAACTATCGGAGGTTTATTGAGCGCTATCGGCATTGCGGGAATGGACAGGGCATTGAGGGCAAATGTAATTACCAAAAGCGGGAAAGCCGTGGAAACGGCGGGCGACCTGGATACTTTGTTATTGGATAAAACAGGAACCATTACCATTGGCAATCGCAAGGCCACTAATTTTTATCCTGCTGATAATATTTTGGAAAATGATTTTGTAGAAATATGTATGCTTGCTTCCCTTGCTGATGAAACTCCCGAAGGAAAATCAATTATTGAATTGGCCAATTTAAAAGGAATAAACGCTGTGAGCGACCAAACGGGGATGCATTTTATCCATTTCTCTGCGGAAACAAGAAGCAGCGGCGTGAATATTCTGAATCATACAAAAATTCGTAAAGGCTCTTTTGACGCGATTCGGGATATGGTAAAAAAAGAAGGGAATACAGTTCCTGTGGAAACGGAAGAAAGGATAAAAATTATTTCAGGTAATGGCGGCACGCCGTTGGTGGTTTCAAAAAATAATGAAGTAAAAGGAGTTATTGAGTTACAGGATATCATCAAGCCGGGCATCAACGAACGTTTTGAAAGGCTACGCAAAATGGGCGTAAAAACCGTGATGGTAACAGGCGATAATCCTTTAACAGCAAAGTATATAGCAGATAAAGCCGGCGTGGATGATTTTATTGCGGAAGCAAAGCCGGAAGATAAAATGCAGTACATAAAAAAAGAACAATCTGCAGGTAAATTAGTAGCAATGATGGGCGATGGCACCAATGATGCACCGGCCCTTGCCCAGGCCGATGTGGGCGTGGCGATGAACAGCGGAACTCAAGCTGCAAAAGAAGCGGGAAACATGGTTGACCTTGATAATGACCCAACGAAGCTGATAGAAATTGTAGAGATAGGAAAACAGTTGCTGATGACAAGAGGAACGCTGACTACATTTTCCATTGCGAACGATGTTGCAAAATATTTTGCCATTGTGCCGGCATTGTTTATTCTGGCGATTCCGGGTTTGCAATCATTAAATATTATGAATCTTCACAGTCCTGAAAGTGCGATTCTGTCGGCAGTAATTTTCAATGCCATTATTATTCCTTTACTGATTCCATTGGCTTTGAAAGGAGTTGCTTACAAACCGATTGGAGCAAGCGCTTTATTGAGAAGAAATTTATTGATTTATGGATTAGGAGGAGTGATAGCACCGTTTATCGGAATTAAATTAATTGATTTATTGGTATCGGTATGGTTTTAAATGTATTCGATTTTTTAAAAAATAAATTTATATGAAACAATATTTTCTTCCCGCTATCAGGCTTACAATCGTTTGTATTGTCTTTTTTTGCGGCGTTTATTCTTTATTGATTTTGGCTATTGCACAAGCAGCGCCGGCCCAGGGAAGAGGCGAAACCATTTCATTAAATAATAAAATAGCTGGTTACAAATTGGTAGGCCAAAAATTCACAGATGATAAATATTTCAACAGTCGCCCTTCTGCTGTAGATTATAATGCAACAGCTTCCGGCGGGAGCAATAAAGCCCCGTACGATTCCGCCTATTTGTCAATGATTCAAAACAGAATTGATAGTTTTTTAATTCATAATCCGGGAATAAAAAGAGAAGAAATCCCTTCTGATTTAATTACTGCATCAGGCAGCGGATTAGACCCAGATATTTCTGTACCCGCAGCAAACGTACAAATAAGGCGTATTTCTATTCTCCGGAATATTCCTGAAGAAAAATTAAGGACGCTTGTTGAAAAACACATTGAAAGGCCTTTCATCGGTTTCCTTGGGCCTGAAAAAATAAATGTTTTAAAATTGAATATTGCCTTAGATGTAGGATCGCGCCGTGGCGCGTTCTAAATACGGAAACGCGTTCTAAATACGCGAACGCGCCCCGGCGCGTTCCCACAATACAATTAAAAAACGATAGATGTTTGTGGTTAAAAATATGATATCCATAATTACAGTATCTCTTTCGCTATTAATTTCAATACAGTTAATGGCTCAGGATAGCACGAAAAAACAAAATCCTTTAATCATTAGCGGATACACAGAAGTTTATTATACTTACGATTTTAATAAACCAGCAGACGATGCAAAACCAAATTTTATTTACAGCCATAACCGTACGAATGAGGTCAATTTGAATCTCGCATTTTTGAAAGGAACTTATAATACCGGCTGGGTGCGCGCCAACCTTTCATTGGCAGCAGGTACTTACATGGTTGCCAACTATGCTTCTGAACCAGATGGGTTTAAAAATATTTATGAAGCCAATATCGGAATCAGACTTTCTGGGAAAAATAATTTATGGTTAGATGCCGGCATCATTCCTTCACATATTGGCTGGGAAACCGCTGTGAGTAAAGATGACTGGACACTCACCAGAAGTATTGGCGCTGATAATTCCCCTTATTTTGAATCAGGAGCCAAAATTGGTTATACGTCAAAAAATGAAAAATGGTATTTAAGTGTATTAATCCTTAATGGATGGCAGCGTATTCAAAGGATTGATGGCAATGCGACACCTGCATTGGGCACACAAATAACTTTTAATCCAGCTTCAAATATCACTTTCAATAGTAGCACATTTATGGGAAATGACAAGCCCGACAGCGCAAAACAAATGCGCTATTTTCATGACTTTTATGCAATCATTCAAGTATCGAATCATCTCGGAATCACTACCGGTTTTGATATTGGATGGCAAAAACAATTGCATTCCAATACATTGAATAATTGGTTTACGCCTACCTTAATTTTGCGTTATACACCTGATTCTACATGGGCAATTGCAGCACGTGCAGAATATTTTAAAGATGAAAAAGAAGTAATCATTTTTACAGGAAATATAGATGGAAGTAATATTTACGGAGCATCACTAAATATTGATAAATTGATTCACAAAAATGTATGGTGGCGCACTGAAGCAAGGACATTAAGCAGCAAGTATGCAATTTTTAAAAAAGGAAATGAATTAGTTAAGAATGATTTTTCAATTACTACTTCATTAGCAATAACTTTTTAAATGGATGAAACCAACGATAAAGAAAAAAGGGTTCAGCAATTTTTAGCATTGAGCCAAAAGACTGAAAGAGGAAGACTGAAAATATATCTCGGCATGAGTGCGGGCGTGGGCAAGACATACCGGATGTTGCAGGAGGCTCATAATCTGTTGCGGAATGGTGTAAACATAAAAATTGGTTTTGTAGAAGCACATGGAAGAAAAGATACACAGGAGTTGATAGATGGGATTCCGGTAATTCCACGCCGGGAAGTTTTTTATAAAGGCAAAAAATTGGATGAACTGGATGTGCAGGCAATTTTATTATTGCAGCCTAAAGTGGTAATTATTGATGAACTGGCGCATACCAATATTCCAGGAAGCAAGAATGAAAAGCGCTGGCAGGATGTGCTGGATGTGTTGGATGCTGGCATAGATGTAATTTCCGCGCTGAATATTCAGCACATAGAAAGCATACAGGAAGATGTAAAGAAAATTACGGGGATTGATGTGAAAGAAAGAGTGCCTGATAAAATGTTACAGATTGCTGATGAAGTGGTGAACATTGATTTACCCGCCGATGAATTGATTACCAGGTTGAAGGAAGGGAAAATCTATGACCATGGAAAAGTACAGCATGCACTGCAAAACTTTTTTCAGCCTGGTAAAATATTGCAGCTTCGTGAGCTTGCACTAAAAGAAGTAGCCGGACAGGTAGAAAGAAAAGTGGATTATGAAATAACCGATAAATTAAAACCCTTTCGCCACGAACGGTTACTGGCTTGCATTTCCAGCAATCACCTCATTGCGCAGCGCATCATCCGCAAAACCGCGCGGCTGGCTTCTTACTATAACAGCCAATGGTATGTTTTATATGTGCAAACGGCGAAAGAATCACCTGATAAAATTCCATTAGCTTCACAAAGGCATTTGATTAATAATTTTAAAAATGCAACAGAACTTGGAGGAGAAGTAATACAGAAAAAAGATAAAGAGATTGCCGCTGCCATTATAGAAACTGTGGAAGAAAAAAATATCACTACGATATGTCTTGGCAAGCCCCACCTCAACTTTTTTCAGATATTATTGCGAACCAATGTATTTAACCAATTATTAAAAAAACTTTCTAAAAAGAATATTGATGTTGTTATTCTATCCTGATGCCTTTAAGTGTAAAAAATAAAATCCGTTTTGGAACTTTGTTTCTTTTCCTGTTGTTGTTACTAATGGGCGGAATAGGAATTTATTTTATGTCCACATTGAAATCTGATGCAAAAAATATATTACACGATAATTATGAAAGCCTTGTCTATGCGCATTCTATGCAGCAGCAATTGAATAATATCCACTTACAATTTGATTCTTCTGTTATAAAATTTGAAAAGGAACTGGATAAAGAAAGTAAAGATATTACAGAACCTGGCGAAGCAGACGCTGTTCATTTGGTAAGAAATTATTTTGATAAATTAAAGGCCGGCGATACCACGCATCAAAATATACTTGCCTTGCAAAATGAAATTCAAAAAATACTTGCTGTAAACATGAAAGCCATTCAGATAAAAAATGACAGAACTGAGGTAAGCGCTAATAGAGCACTGATGTATATAGTTGGTTTGTCCACATTGATTTTTTTAATTTCTTTTAGTTTTGTGGTGAATTTTCCTTTTGTAGTTACTCATCCCATCAGCGCTTTTTCAGAAGCCATAAAGCAAATGGCCAATAAAAATTATCAGTACCGGATACACATTGATAACAAAGATGAATTTGGAAAACTGGCTGATTCTTTTAATGAAATGGCAGAGCGTCTTGAATATTTTGAAAACAGCAGCCTTAATAAATTGATGTTTGAAAAAAGCCGCGCAGAAGCAGTCATTAATAGTTTGAAAGATGCCAGTATCGGAATAGATAAGAACAATAAAATTTTATTTGCCAATGATCAGGCCTTGCAATTATTAGGTTTGGAATCGGAAGAGATTGTAGGAAAACCTACCGGAGATATAGAGAGAAAGAATGATCTGTTTCGTTTTTTAATGCAGAATGTTACTTCTGTTCCTTTTAAAATTGTGCTCGAAAACAAGGAAAATTACTTTCTAAAAGAAATGATTGAAGTGCCGGGGGATGAAATGAAAAGTAAAGTGATTGTGCTTAAAAACATTACTTCTTTTAAAGAACTGGATATAGCAAAAACCAATTTCATCGCTACCATTTCGCATGAATTAAAAACACCATTAGCCTCTTCAGATTTTAGCCTGAAATTATTAGAGAATGAACGGTTAAGCGAACTATCGCCTGCCCAAAAAGAATTGATTGAAAACCTGAAACAGGATAACCAGCGGATGCTTAAAATCTTAAGTGAATTGTTAAACATGTCGCAGGTAGAAGCTGGAAAGATTCAACTAAATATTCACATGGTGAATCCTGCTAAAATAATATCAAAAGCTCTGGAAGCAGTGACGGTTACTGCAAAGGAAAAAGGAATCCATCTGAAAGACGTCTCTGAAAAAGAGTTGCCGTTAATAAATGCGGATGCGGAAAAAACTATTTGGGTATTGAACAATTTTCTAACCAATGCCATCAAATATTCTGCTCCTGATAGTGTGATTGAAATTGCTGCAAAAAAACAAAACAGCATTATCCAATTTTCAGTAAAAGATCAGGGGCCGGGAATTGCCCACGAATATCAGAACAGAATATTTGAAAAATATTTCCAGGTTCCCGGAGCGAAAGAAAAGGGAACAGGATTGGGATTGGCAATTTCCAAAGAATTTATTGAAGCACAGAATGGAAAGATTTGGGTAGAAAGCGAAATTGGTAAAGGTTGTACTTTTCATTTTCAGTTAAAAGGATAGCAAAATCTATTTTTCTAACAACTGCACCTCCTGCGAAAGATAGACTGAAATTTCCTGCAAAAAGTAACACTCCCATTCATCATTCTTCTATTGTCCTATTCTCCACTTGCACTTTGGATAAATCGCTTTCACTGTTATCAATGATAAATAATTTTTTTCTCTATTTAAAATAAGTTTAGCCGATATAGATTTATTAAATTGTAAATAAGTTTAAACTGAATTATATCGTGTTTTTCTGATACTCATTATCGCTGTGCATCGCGTGTATTTTTCCTCTTTCTGCTGTTCGGTAAAATCGTACATCCACAACGAAAATTTTGAATATTAAATTTTGGAAGATTTAAACACAATTCAATATTTCAAATGTTTCATTTTGTGTTTTATATCCAAGCAGGCATTTTATACAATTTGAAATATTATTTTTTTTTCAAACAAACTCTTAAGTTGGATTATAAATATTTATAAAATATTTAATACTTGCACTGACAATTTAACAGTAAAAAAACAAGAGTTATTGGTTTTGCATTTTTAAAAAAGAGGGAAAACATTACCGAAACCGAAAATGTGAATTCCATTTAAAAATAAAGTCGAAATTAAGTTACATATTACACTTATTATCAGCGCATTAAGAAAATAAAATGCAATTTTGTCAAGATATTTAAGGAACACCCTATTTTTGAACTAAAACAAGTTTTATTCAACCTATATTTTAATGTAAAAGAAGATATAGTTTGCTATTTTTAACTCTTAATCAGGTATTTAAAATCAGTTTTAGCAAACTAAAAATATTAGTTACACTTTTGCAGATTATTTTTTTAAAATTACCAATTTCATTAGCAATAAGAATCCTACCTTTATTGGGAAAATTCAAACAACTTTTAAAATGATAAAAAAATGGCTGGTATTAATTTTAGCAACAACGGTATTTTTGTCATGCTCCTCTCCTAAGGCTTTGGAGTATAAAACATATCATAATTTCTCTATCCATAGTCTCGGATTCAATCAATCTACCATAAGTCTCGACTTGGAATATTACAATCCAAACAATTATGGGATGCAATTGAAGAGCACTGATTTGGATATTTTTATAAATGGAAATTTATTTGGTCACAGCTCGATGGATACTTTGATAAGAATCCCGAGACGTGATACTTTTAATATTCCGGTAAAATTTGATGTCAATATGCAGAGCATTTTTAAAAATGCCTGGAATACTCTAATGGGAAAAGAAGTTTTGCTGAGGCTTTCGGGGAAAGTAAAAGTGGGAAAGGGAAATATTTTTATGAATATTCCGGTAAATTATGAATCAAAAGAAACGTTTTCTTTTTTTTAAATATGAGCCCTAACGTTCATTTTAACGCATCAGTCTTTTAGAATAAAGGAAACCGTAATAATTTTCCTTTAATGTAATATGTATAAAAATTGCCGTTTAGACCTACGGTTATTTGCAGTAAAAGGACAAATACGAGAGATTTTGAATTCCTTTAAATCAAAACTTTTGAGGAATTTATTTCTTTGAATGGGAGGAATCTACGCTTGGAGAAAATCTACAGGCAGGAGGTAATTTTTTCGTCGCTTCAGGCTCGGCGGTTACATCATCCGCATCATAGCCCATATTTGCAAGAGCCGTTTTAATGTTTTCAATGTTCGTTCTGTCGGTGTACCAAACAACCGTAACTGTATGTCGTCTATAATCAGCCTTTACCGAAGAAACGCCGTATTCGTGTACTAAGAAATTTTCAACCCCTGTTTTGCACGCTTCCGCCTGCAAACCAGGGGTATTAACGACCGCTTTTTGAACTGTTTTTTGTTGCGCAAATCCTGAATTTGAGATGACAGTACACGCAATAACTGCTATAATAAATGCCTTCATAAATCATTTATTTTTATGAATTTAAAGAATTTGGCACCCAGTCAGCCGGATTCTGGCGCCAGTTTAACAGTGCATTTTGGTCTGATTCTAAAACAACATTTTGCTCTATAGCCAGCGCAATTAATGAATCATAATCCGTCAGGGATTTTAGGGGGATCTGGTATTTTTCAAAGGCATTTTTCGCATCAGGGAATCCATAATTGAAAATTGAAACCATCCCTTCGACTTTCAAACCGGCAGTTTTTAAAACATCCACCACCTGCAAACTGCTTTTTCCTGTTGAAATCAAATCTTCCACAACCACTACCCTTTTTCCCGGTTCAAAAAAACCTTCAATCTGGTTTCCTAAACCGTGCTCTTTTGGTTTGGGCCTTACGTATATATAAGGAAGTTTTAGCTGGTCAGCAGCCATCGCGCCCCACGGAATTCCCGCTGTAGCTACTCCGGCAATCATTTCAGCATCGGGAAAACTTTGAAAAATAACATTACACATTTCAGATTTTACGAAATCACGTACAAACGGGAATGAAAGAATTTTACGATTATCACAATATATCGGGCTTTTCCAGCCGCTGGCCCAGGTGAAAGGATGTTTAATATTTAATTTTATTGCCTTAATTTGTAACAGCTTTTCAGCAATCGCTTTTTTATCAGTCATGCTGCGAAGATAATAAACACGTATGAGCTACCTGACAATTTACTTTGGCGATAAACCGGTTTTTTTATGCGATCACATCACGCCCCAAATCGAAGAATACCGGCACCATCGTGAAACCGTTTTTATTGATGAAATTTCTACTTCAGCCATCAATTCTTTATTGCATGAAATCGATAAATCACAGTTTCATGCAGGAATTATTTTCGGTGATAATTTCGATAAATTAAAAGCAGATTTTTTCAAACATTTTCATTTAATAAAAGCCGGCGGCGGTGTTGTAAAAAATGAAAATGAAGAAATATTAATGATGTTCCGGCGGGGAAAATGGGATTTGCCAAAAGGAAAATTAGACGAAGGCGAAACGATTGAACAGTGCGCAAAAAGAGAAGTTACAGAGGAAACAGGTTTACAAAAATTAAAAGTTATAAAACCACTGGGAATTACGTATCACACTTATGTTCAGTTTGGAAAACACAATTTAAAAGAATCGCATTGGTATGCTATGAAAGCAACTGGAAGTGAAAAATTAATTCCACAAACTGAAGAAGACATCACTGAAATTATTTGGGTAAAAAAAGAAGATTTGGATAAATATTATTCGAATACTTTTCCCACGATTTTGGAGGTATTGAAACGGGCTGAATAAGAATCTCCGTTATTTGTTGGTTTACTGTCTTTCTACCAGCCACCTGCTTCTTTTGATAAAATAACAAACTCCAGATATTTCATTTTTCTATAAAAAAACTCTTCTTCAAAACCAGCACTTAGAAAAATTTCTTTGTGCAAAGGATTTACATAAACGATATAAATTTTCCTGGGATTTTTTTTGAGAGAATAAAGAATATTTTTTACAACATGCAGCATGACTACTTCATCAAAAGGGTTGAAGAAAAAGAAAACAGTATCATCATTTTTTATCGGATAATTTACTGCATCCTCGCAAAAAATTTCAAATTCTGTTGAAGGAAAAAGCGGTTTTATTTTTTCAATATTTATTTCTGCTTCATTGCATAATGATTGTGAAAAATCTACTCCGGTTATTTTTTTAAAACCATAATAAGCAGCTACAACCATGATTCTTCCTTTGCCGGAACCATAATCAACCAAATGAAAATTTGCATGCTCATTTCTCAAAAATTCAAATGCTTTTTCGATAACAAAATAATTAGTTCCCTGGTAGATAGAAGCATGTTTCAGATTGCCGCTTTTTATTCTTTGATGCTGAAGATTATCAATTCGGATGGTATCCAATTGATATTTTTTTTCTCCTTTTATTTCATGATAAACCGTGAAAGCAGCAAGTCTTACATTCCAGTTTTTTGCAATAAAATAAAAATATTTCAGGTAATAGAATGATTTCATGAAAGGCTTAAAATTGGGAATATTTTAAAGGCGGATGAATTTAGTAAAATTGCTAATCATCTGAAAAGATTTCATTTCCACTATTTTTTTCCAACCTTATCAACAGGCCTGAAACGTAGTGCGCTCCATGTTTGATCAATTGAAATAGCCGTTACTGTTGTGATTCCAAATTCTTCTCCCAGCGCGCGGATCGAATCCCTGTTTATGTCCGTTTTGACTTTGGAAGTGCCTTTTGGATATGCGAACCAAAGAACACTGTCGTGCTCAATATATTTGAGATCATTATTTAGAAAATTCAAAAATTCTTTTCCATCATTCACAAAAACCAGGGTATTTGAATTTTTCAATTTTTTATCGAGAACGGTTTTGAATCCCTGATCAATAAAACTTTGTTCAAGTGCTTCCGGTGCATTTAGAACAACAGCGCTACCTTTAAATTTTAGTTTATTGATCATGTTGGTCATTGTTATTTATTAAATGAATCAGAAAATTTTTCTACCAAATTAAAATAAAGATTCTTGTTTATAAAGATCACTTTTTTTAAAGCATTTATCTTCCTGAAACTTCCTGAAAGTAATGATGAAGATAAGAAAAAGAGGTTATTTGTTGCTTTACTGGAAAGATTCATGGGGTGATGCATGATAAGCATCTCAACAAAGGCCTACAACTCCTTCAGTAATTCTTCTGCCTGCTTTAAACTTTTTTTGTAAAATGCCGATACATGGCTTGAGTAAAACAGTAAAAATATATACCCTATTGTGAATGAAAACGTCCAAAAATACTTGTTGCCAGAGAGATCTTTGCCACCAAAAAATTTGAATACTAAAATAATTACCGTTACTAAAATCAAATAGCCAAGTGTAATGTTTATTTTTTGCAACCTGTAAAATTTCAATTTTTGTGTTGCAAATATTTTGAGCGTTTCTGCATAAGGCTGGCTGATATCCTGCGGAATGTTTAGCGATTTGATACTTAAAAAACTAATGATGGAAACAACCAGGAGCAGCAGGACAGACAATATGCCAACTCCCTTCAAAAAAAAGGTATCTAATTTAGCAAAGCTGATGCAGATAAATACAGCAGCAGCTACACAAATCATGCTGCCAATAATTTCCGGAAACACTATTTTTTTGATCTTGGAATGATATTTTTCCTGTACTATCTGGTCAATTATTTTAGGCGCTACATTTTGTTCTGCGGTATGATCCTGGTTGTCCCAGGCGTTTTTTAAATCGTTTAAGTCCATGTTATAAATTTTTATTGATTTGTTGTTTTAATTTGTCTTTTATTCTCATCAGTTTTGTTCCTACATTGCTTTTAGAAATTCCGATAATTTCTGCAATTTCATCATAGCTTTTATCGTCTAAATAAAGCATGATAATGCCTTTATCAAGCAAGTTCAGTTTTTCAATTTCCTGTTTAAACAGTTTCCATTTTTCCTCGTTTTCAAGATTTTCATCTTCATGGCAATCCAGAACTTGTTTGTCTATTGGAACAGTTATTACTTTTCTTCTTGATTTTTTCAAATGATAAATCGCAACATTTAGGGAAACCCGGCAAATCCATGTGCTCAATTTTGACTTTTGATGAAAAGAATCAAATGATTTCCAAAGCTGGTAAATAATTTCCTGTACCAAATCATTTTTGTCATCCCTGTTGTTTGTATAAGCTGATGCAACTTTATAAATAAATCCTTCATTTTCTTTGACAGCAGTTATGAATTCTTCTTTTTTCTCCACTATTTTTTACCATTTATTATTTCCGATACTTTATTAGTGTATCACCTAAAGAAAAAATCACACCTTCGAAAAAAAATTCCCTTTTTTTATATAAGGATGTAATTAGAACAAAGGATGGGAAATCTTTTTATCTTTTTGAAAATATGAGGTTGTTGCGTGCAAAAATTATTAAGTCACACTTTCAGAAATCCACGGAAGCCTCTTGCAGCATAGTAAGAAGAAGCGCCATTATGATACAAAAACACTTTGTCATAGCGGCGATCACAAAAGAGAGCGCCACCAAGTTTTCTCACGTCAGCAGGTGTCTCTACCCAGCTTGATGTTTTCGTATCGAAATCGCCGAGCTTCTGTAAGTCGCGGTATTGTTCTTCCGTCAATATTTGAATACCCATCTCAGCAGCCATATCAATGGCATTATTTACGGGTTTATGTTCTTTCCTTGACTGCAGCGCTTCGTGGTCATAACAGAAGTTTCTACGGCCAGCCGGGCTTTGGGGTGAACAATCATAAAAAACGTATTCGCCTGTCTTTTTATCATAGCCAATTACATCCGGCTCCCCACCAGTTCTTTCCATCTCATGGAGCGACCATAGTTTTTCCTGTGATTGCAGAGCGTTCAGCTTTATCTCGACATTTGCCCATTCAATATCTTTATGCCGGTTTCTGTTTTTTTCAAAACGAGATTTTAATGTACTGATAAGTTTTTCGCATTGTGCGGGCGACAAAAGGTTTTTATTGTTTTTCATCATTTCATAATATATAATGAATCGAAAATACTAATCCCCGGCGAAACAGAAATCAGGGATATTTCTTTTTTTGCTGTAATACCACTCTTCATCTCACATTAGACATCAACTCACATCTTGCGTCTCCCGTCAGATCACATATCTTTCATCTCACATCTACACATTTCACATCTTTCATCGCACATCTTATCAGAATGACTACGGGAAATGATTGATTGAATGAATGATGATTTGCAGGGTTTTCACTGCGTGGTTCCCCAATAACTCTTCATAGAACCCGGCAAATAAATAATGAACTACCAAGCGAAGTGATTCAAACATGGTGCTTATTTCAAAAGAAATTAAAAAGAATAGCAGATAGAATAAACCGGTATATTTTGAAGAGAAGTGTAACACTTTTTGCGTCACCGGATGCCACACTTTTGGAGATACCAAAATGAATGACGTTAGTATTCCAATCACTGCACCTATTAAAATATCGGTTGGATAATGCAATCCCAAATAAATTCTTGGAAAGCAAATGATAAAGAACACATACAAATAAAAAAATATTCCCAGTTTTCTTGAAATTAAGAAAATGCCGGTAGCCAGCGCGAAAAACATCACGGCATTATCGCTTGGAAATGAACTGGCCATATCAAGGCTGTCGGCCATCGATTTATTATGATAAAAGCTGGCAAGGCCAGGATCCACCAACGGCCTCAATCTGAACGGAAGTATTCTCGCCAATAACCTTCCCACAAATATGGCACAGATGCATGAGACGAGTGAAAGAATGATTTTTTCTCTATTCAAATTTATCTTGGCACTTTTTCTGAACCAAAGAAACCATAGTACTGAAACTACCATTCCGCCTTTTAAAAGATCATTATCTACAATCATTGCCATGAAAGAATTCAAGGATGGCGATTTTTCGGAAGTTTTAATAAGGAACTGAAGAATGCTTGTATCAAACAAATTCATTTGAAAATAATTTTACTGTTAACTGACATAAAATTTGGATTACAAGCAGTATGGAAATGCGTTCAAACTCTTTACTTAAAAAATCCAGTTAAATTCATGCTCATTTTCAGCAGTGATGTTCAGTGTTTAACTTGCATAACCAATTAGACACCTAAAGTAATATTAAAATTTAATCCATCCGAAAAAAATTAGAAAAATTTATTCAAATAGTTTTTCAAAGATGGCATTGCCGTAAACCGCCTTTTAAAAGTCGCATTTACACCCTTCGAAACAAAATCGGCGAATTTATTTTTGCAAAAACAAATTTATATAACATAAGAAAGGCCTGTGCGAATTTTGCCTGTAAATAATACGATATCGAATTCTAAAATCAAAACTAAAATCATGAATAATCAGGGAAACAAAAAAAACAAAACAAACAAAATCATTTATTGGATTTCAACGGGCCTGATATCGTTATTCGAAATTTCAGGCGCGTTTTTTATGAACAGCCAGGCTGCGATAGAAGGCACAAAACATCTTGGCTTGCCCGAATGGTTCAGATGGGAAGTAAGTATTGGGCATTTGATTGGTGGAATACTACTAATTATACCTATAAATAAACGGGTTAAAGAATGGGTATACGTGGCATTTGGTATTGATTTTATTTCCGCATTCATTGCTTATGCATCAATCGATGGATGGGGCGCAAATACTTTTTCACCATTAATTATGTTTGCACTTCTGGTTGTTTCGTATGTTTATTATCATAGAATAATTCGTTGATGTAGTAATGTGCTAATTGTGCTGATGTGTTGATATGGTCGTGTGCCCGTTCGGTTCGGATGTGGTTTCCAAAGGAGCAGAAATCGTTTAGTCGTTTGAAATAATTTAATAATTAATTATACACTTTTTAAAAATCAAGCACATGGAAACTCAAAACAAAAATGAAAATAATGGTGAAAAAATTGCTCCCTTTCTTTGGTTTTCATCCAATGCTGAAGAAGCGATAAATTTTTATACAAGTTGTTTTAAAAATTCAAAAGTAACGTCCAAAAGCTATTATAATGAAGAATCGGCAAAGGCATCGGGGCAGCGAAAAGATTCATTAATGGCCGCATCGTTCACACTCAATGGACAGGAGTTGATGGCTTTGAACGGCGGCCCGGTTTTCCAATTCAACCCTTCAATATCTTTATTTGTAAACTGTGAAACAGAGCAGGAAACCGACGAATTATGGAATAAGTTTTCAGATGGAGGAATGGTGCTGATGGAATACAAAACCTATCCGTTCAGTAAAAAATACGGATGGATCCAGGACAAGTTTGGCCTTTCGTGGCAATTGAATTTTACAGAAACTCCTCAAAAAATTGCGCCTTGTTTGATGTTTACAGGTAAGCAGGCAGGACGAGCTGAAGAAGCGATGACATATTATATGTCTCTTTTTAAAAATTCTGAAGTAAAAATTTTGGCACGATATGAACCTGGCGAACAAGGAGAGGAAGGAAACATCAAACATTCCCGGTTTTCGCTTGACGGAGAAGATTTTATTGTAATGGATAGCCATATTGAAAATGGATTTTCATTCACCGCGGCGGTGTCCTTTATGGTTTTTTGTAAAACACAGGAAGGAATTGATTATTTCTGGAATAATCTGACCAGTGGAGGCAAGGAAATAGAATGCGGCTGGCTGGAAGATAAGTTTGGTATTTCCTGGCAAATTGTACCTGAAAATTTGAACAAATTATTATCCGATCCTGATCCGGCAAAAGCAAAAAGAGCCATGCACGCCATGTTACAAATGAAGAAACTAGTGATTGCTGATTTGGAGGGAGAATGAAATCCCTCTGCAATATAAAGATTTCATAATCCTTTTTGATTAATAGAAAAAGTGTTTATTTCTTCGTTTGCTGACGTGACCATCTCTGAACAAACGAATAAGAAGCAATCGATTCGAAAGAAAAAGATTGCGGAGAAAGTTGAAGGCTTACAAAAGTGAAGAGCAAAGAAACGGCAAAAAAAATTTACATTGGACAGAGAATTCCGAACAGGAAAACGATAAAGAGGCTGTCTTTTTAAGGACAACCTCTTTCAATTTATTATATTTAGAATATAGTATCAGGCGCTTTTATTATGGTTTATCCCACCACACTCGTCCATTCAAATCATCCTTACCTGCTAAGCCAGGCTGAGCAGCAATAGCAGTTTTGTAATTTGCTGAATTGATATTTTGCTCTTTTGCAGGATATGCCTGTCTTCTCGGAATAGGTATATTATTGTTATTTGGTGCGGGAGTTAATACAGGATAACCTGTTCTTCTCCATTCTGCCCAGGCTTCATACCCGTTCATATACAAATGTACCCAGCGTTGATAAGAAATTTGTTTAATCGCATCGGCTGAATTATAAACAACTGAAGGTTTCGTAAGATAGGTGTCAAGTCCTGTAATATCACCCGGGTCATCTTTACTGTAGGGAACTGGTTCTACTTGCTTATTCAGATTATCATTGTATGCTTTAAAACTAATCCTGTTCCATTGGCGTACAGATGCCTCAATGGCCGCGTAATATTTTTCCTTTGCATCTGCATCTCCGCCAGGTAACCATCCTAATTTATCCGCTTCTGCAATGGCCAATAAAACTTCAGCATAAGTAAGGATATACGTTGGTGCATTTTGGGTTCGTACATGTACTCCCATAAAAGAAACGGATGAAGAAGGAATAGTGCCAACCGCATTTGCATCCAAACCATAAGGTACGCCAACATAATCTCCTGATCCGTTTGGATCTGCAAAAATCGGCAATCTCGGATCGCCTAAAGGCTTCATATAATCTACCAGCGTTTTACTTGCCCAATACCATGGCCTTCCCTGCACGTTTCTTACATAATACCAGTAATTTTCGTAGGCTTCTGTATTCAAATGTACATATACGGCGCTTTCGCTATTATCAGAAATCACGGGACCAGTAAGCGCATCAGCTAATTCCGTTTTTCCTTTTGCCGGATCCACTTTGGACAAACGAAGCGCCATTAAAACGCGCATCGAATTTGCAAATTTTTTCCAGGCATCCATATCGCCACTATAGAGAATGTCACCCGTAACCGGATTGCCATTATCAATCTGCGCAGCAGCCTCTTTCAATTCTTTGAGCATATCATAATAGATGTCTTTCTGGCTATCATATTTGGGAGTAAAATTTTTTATTCCTTTTAATGCATCTGAATAAGGAATATCGCCCCAGCGATCTGTGGCATGCCAAAAAAACCAAGCCCTTAGAATACGTGCTACGGCCAATTGATTGGCCTTAGATCCATCATTAACATTAAAATTTTTGGTGTCAATAATGGTTTGAAGATTTTCCAGCGCACCGGCATATATTCCATAAAAATCAAAATTTACGGAGATATACCTCGACTCGTCTGTATATGGTTTCTGTGCCAGTTGCTGTGTATAAAGCATACCACTTTGTGCCTCAATTACATTCGGAATTTCGTTGATAGCATAAGTAAGTAATTGTGCGTTTGAGGCAACTGTTGGCTGATTGGGATTTTTGTTGATGCTATCTTTAAACTTTGTACATCCCTGCCACACCGTTGTTGCTGTCAATATTATGAGTAAATAACTTAATTTTTTCATGATTGTTTAATTTAGAAGGATACATTAAGATTTAAACCAAAAGAACGCGCCGTAGCCAATTGACCGGTTTCTAACCAGTTAAGGCTGGAAGCACCTGTAGCTAATTCGGAAGGATTAATTCCTTTCGGCGCTTTTTGATAAATCATAAAAGGATTCCTGGTAATAAATGCCAGATTTACACTTTTGAAAGGAAGTTTCGCAATATTTTGTTTAGTGAAAGTATATCCTACTCTTATTTCCCGCATTTTAATATAAGACGCATCAAACAGCCATTCTTCATACACTTTGCTTCCCAGGGTGTTGCGATAATATGTCCTTGCGTTTACATAAGCAGTTACTTCCTGATGAGTTGAAGCAGAGATACCTGTAACCTTTACTCCTCCCCCGTCGGCCAAAGGATCCCGGATATTTTTTCCTTTGTCATTCATTGCGGCAGTGATGGCATCCTGCCCGCTTTTTACGGCAAGCATTTTGGTCCAGCTAAAAAATTTCCCTCCACTTTGGAAATCTATTGAAGCGGAAAAATCAAAGTTTTTCCAGGTAACTGTATTTTGCCATCCTCCGGTATAATCGGGAAGAACACTGCCAAAATTGTGATTAGTAGTCCACATAGGCATATTATTCGCGTCTAAAAGTATCTTGCCAGTAGCAGGATCGCGTTGGTAGCCATTACCAACGATACTTCCAAATGCTTCACCGACGTTTGCAAGCAGGAACATGTCCACGCTGGCATACCTGTTTTGATCCAATGTGAGAGAATTTAAACCCGGATATAATTCCTTAACCATACTTTTATTCCGGCTGGCATTAATGGTAGTTGTCCAGTTTATGTTTTTCGTTCTTACCGGTGTACCGTTCAAAGACAATTCAATCCCTTCATTTTGAATGTTGCCGGCATTAATAATATAACTGGTAAAGCCACTTGCTCCAGGCACATCCAATGGCAATACAGCATCTTTATTTTGTTGCCTGTACCAGGTAAAACTAAAACCTGCCCTGTTTTTTAAGAATCTCATGTCCAGTCCCGCTTCATAAGCAGTACCTAAGGAAGGTTTTAATTCAGGATTATTTAAATTGTTGGGAACAAACATCGGAAAATTGCTGCCATATGGATCACCCAAGCCATAAAAATTGGTGGTTTGGTAGGGTGCAATATCCGAACCAGCCTGAGCATAACTGAGTCTTAGTTTACCATAAGAAAGTGGATTCCATTTTACAAGTTCGCTGAAAACCAAACTGGCTGAAACAGATGGATATAAATAATTATTATTGTTTGTTGGCAATGCAGATGATATATCGTTTCTAAGACTTAAGTCTAAATAATAAGTATTATTATAACCAATGGTAGCGGCTCCGAAAGCGCTTCGTACTTCCTTCTCTCTCTCATAGTTTACGGCGGTTGGACGTTCAAGCGAATTCTCAATATTATACCAGCCCGGAGTCACTAACCCACCTGCGGTTTCCTGATATAAATAGGTATAATGTTGTTTCAAAATATTTCCACCTAAAGTTGCATTCAATGAAATTTTATTAAAAGTCTTATTGTATTGGGCCAAAAACTCATAATTCATTTCTTTCGATTCATACTTTCCGGTATTAAATGAAGGTGTGCCTCTTCCGCCTACCGCATTCCTGCCATCAATATTTTGGGTAAATCCATCCTGCCTTACAAATCCGCTGAGCTGCAGACCAGGCAATACGGTATAAATAAGACCTACGTTTCCAAAAAAACGATCACGTGAATCGTGAGAAGGATTTTCATAAGCATCGAAATACGGATTGTTCCAGTCGATTGGTATCATATCTTCATAAATTCCTTCCTCATTAGGGTCATTTAAATTCCAATGATAATAAGTGCCATCAGGATATTTATACTGCTTCAATCTATTCATATCCAGGTTGCGCTCAAACCATTGATAAAAATTGCGTGAACCGGTAGTTTGGTACCCTTGTGACGGCCTTTGAGCCTTATTATTGGCAAAATTAAAATCAGTAGATAACACCAAATTGGAAGCAACGTTTAGAGAACCGCTGAAACTCAAATTATTTCTCTTTAAAAAGGTATTTGGTTCAATTCCGGTTTTGTCAGTATGATTAAAAGAAAGACGGAAAGAGGTATTCTCACCCCCACCGGCAAACGAAATATTGTTATCGAAAGTGTGTCCGGTTACAAAATAATCCTTAATGTTATCAGGATGAGGAACAAAAGGAGTTAATTTTCCAAAATCGGGATCAGCAGGATAAAAACTATATTGTTGCCTTACCGGAGTCCCATCCATTTTTGGACCCCAGCTTTCATCCCAACTTCCATCTACATATTTTGTTTCGACTCCGTTGATGTCTATAGTGGGAAAATTAAGACTGGAACCTGCGCCATAAATATTTTGTAATGGTAAAAAATTTCCAGCTTTGTCAATAGTATAACCAGAGTTAAATGTTACAGTTGGTTTTTTATTTTTACTTCCTTTTTTGGTGGTTATCAAAATAACGCCAAATTGTCCGCGCAAACCGTAAAGCGCAGAAGCAGCAGGCCCCTTTAAAACATTCACACTTTCAATATCTTCGGGGTTCACATCCTGTGCTAGATTTCCATAATCACGTCCACCTTTAGCGGCGTAATTACTATTAGAAATAGGTGTATTATCTACCACGATCAGCGGTTGGCCCTCGCCTGTTACAGAATTCACACCGCGTATTTGTATTTTTTGAGTACCGCCCATACTTGCCGCTGAGGAACCCGAGATCTGTACTCCCGCAACTTTCCCAGCCAAAGAGCCCAATACATTCTGATCGTTGGCGACTGTCAGATTTTCTCCTTTCACTTCCTGAGTCGCATACCCGAGCGATCTCTCTTTGCGGGTAATTCCCAGCGCAGTGACCACCACTTCAGAAAGCGGCCCGGCACTTGTTAATTTTGCTTCATAATGAAAGCCACTTCCTACTTTAATTTCCTGTGAATTGTAATTTACCGATGAAATTACAAGCACGGGATCCTTACCTGTGACTACAATGCTGAAATTCCCTTCATCATTTGCAGTTACAGCATTGGTTTTGTTTCCCTTTTGCTGTATCGTTGCGAGTGGGACAGGAATACCCTCTTCATTAGTTACTTTTCCTGTAACGGTTCGCGTTTGTGAAAAAGCTGTGAAGGGAATTGAAAACAAAATAAGCACCCAGAAGAAAAAACATTTTTTTTTCATACAGAACTTTTTAAGAGATGATAAACACTTTTCAGAGAAATCACTATCATGTCATGATTAGACAATTACTTTATAAAAATGACAAAACATTGACGGTTGTAAATTAAAATACTTTTTTAATCTAACAACACTTTAACAGAACTATTTTTGAAGAAAAGATTTATATACTAATGAATAGAATCTATAATTCATGCACAAAAAGAACAGTCGCACTCAAAAAAATATTGGCTTCATCTTTTTGCATGAGAAAGAAACAGAATCGGAAGTTTCTACTATCACATCACTTCCTTTTCAGATTCCGATAATCAATATAATAAACGACTTTAATGCTCAGTTCATTAGAATGAGGGCTATTAAATGTCTTGTAGAAGTTTTTAAAATAAGTGCGGTATTGTGTTTCATCCAGGTAAACCTGTGAACCTAAAGCATTTTTCCACGAAAAGGTGACCCTGCTTCCCGGTAAGAAATCCCACGTATAAAACATATCGATATTAAATGTATTGAAGTTAAAATCGTGGCCACCAGAAAATGCGCGGTCTGTCCAATAGCCATCCGCTTTTACATCATAAAAATGATGGTAAATCACGTTACTCCAGTAATGACGCAAGCGAATATTGAAATTCATCAAAGGACTGATTCCATAAGCCGCCCCGATGATAGAATAATCGGTTTTCACCGTTCTTTGCCCAAGAATTGGCGCTCCGCTCAAGGCATCCCGGTAGGCATAACCATAATTTGCACCATCATTGTCCAAATGGCCTTCCGCATTCATTTGAAAACGCTCATTAAATTTATAAGTAGCGCCGAGTGTAAATCCATAATAAACCGGATCGGGTAAAGAAGTGATACCGCTTTCAGCAGAATAATCGAGAAACAATTTCTTCCTTGTATCCGTGCTGCCGGTGATATTCAGGAAATATTGAACAGGCCTTTTTAAAACCAGGCCAGGTGTCCGCAATTCGAAGTAATCGTTAGACCAAACGGGAGCTATCTGCAAGGTGGCCAGAATATTGGAGAAATCTTTCATCAACAAAAAAGCTGTAGAATTTATCGCAAAATTTTGCCACAAAAACGGTTTGTATAAATATTGATTGGTAGCGCCAATCGTATATCGTTGGTTCAGAAAAATATTTGTTGGCTTATAAATGACATAACTGACGTTCCCTGTATAGGTAAACTGGTTGTTATTTTGCAAAAAACCAAGATCGTTTGGATCATAGGTATCAGACATCGCTCCCACATTGAAAAAATATTGGATGGCGCCACTCACTTTCTGAAAGCGGGCGTCTGCTTTATAACCGTCATAATTTCCGTTTTTGCCCCATATCGTGCTATAAATGCCATCCATAAATAAATAGTGCCTGTTTTTTTTATCAAATAAAGACAGATCCAGGGCGCTTACATTGGCATTGCGGCTATTGCCGTTTCTTAATACATTCGTGTTTGTAAATGTAACAGAAGAACGGTTTTTTAATGCCTGATCGAGGACAATGATGTTGTAATTGGTAAGCGGTTCGGTTTGTATTTTAATAGATGAATCAATTGACTTGTCATGAATTTCAGCATTCATCTGCGAGGTAAGCGCATTGAATATTCCAATTCCGAGTTTGCCCTTCGTGCGCCCGGAAAATTTTGTTCCATTTATTAACCTCGTAATTCCCGGATTTTTAATGATTTCATAATCCGGATTGGAAGCGGCCATTCCCAGCACAGCATAAGAACCGGCGGGAGCATCACCAACCCTTCTCGAATAAAAGATTCCGGCTTTATTAAACAGTTCTGTTCCTTCTGTGAAGAAAGGGCGAAAGTCTTCAAACTTTATATCAAAAGGGCTTAGGTTCAAAACAATATTATCCGACTGAACCTGGGCAAAATCCGGAATCAAAGTAACATCAAGCGTAAAACTTTCATTGATTCCATATTTTACATCCATTCCACCACTCTTCAAAAATTCAGTTACTTTTTTATTTCCAACCGGCGAAACTTTTACTCCGCCTGAGACATAAGGAAGAAAAGAGAGTCTTACCGGCGGCGTTATATTTTGCAGGCCTTCCCAGTGTCCCCATTTGTTTATCGTACCATCGATGTTGGGATCATCCGGGCTCCAGGTAGAAATTTCATTATTCGACCTTCTGAACCGGGTAAATTGGATTCCCCACGTTTGCAAGGATTTTTTTGAAAAACGAATGGCGCTGAAAGGAATTTTTATTTCCGCAATCCAGCCATCTTTTCTCACACTTACTTTACTTTCCCATACCGCGTTCCATGTAACATCTTCTATTGAGGAGACTTTCGCGTCTTCCTGCACACCTGCCGCCGACACTTTAAAAGTAAATGCGTTTTGCTTGTCATTATAAGTATCAATTCCGATGCTGAACACGTCCACATCTTTTTCATCTACCTCATCACGGGCAGTTAGATGCCGTTTTATTTTTTTGGAGTCATCATACATATAGGCAAGCACATATATGGCAGTATTATCATACGTTATTTTAACTTCCGTTTGGCGCGAAGCTTCTTTTCCAAACACCGGGGTAGAAGTGACAAATCCAGAAACAGACAAAATGTTGTTCCATGCATCATCATCCGGATTACCATCAATTTTGATAAACTCATTGATTTTAATGGCAGGAATTGATTTGGTTTGATTAAAAGCAGTTGTGGAAATTAGAAATAATATGGAGGTAAATACAAATTTACTCATACGGTTAGTCTTATAGAACAAAGATAATTTTTTCGTATAAATAAAAAATTATGTTTGCAATTTATTGACAAATGTCAAGACTAACTTTCTTTCCGCTTTTTAAGTTCTTTTTTTATAAGAAGCAATTCTCTTCCTGTCTGTCCGCTTACTGATGAATTTTCCTGCGCACGGCGCATCAAATAGGGAATGACGTCTTTTATTGGACCAAAAGGCAAATATTTGCTCACATTACATCCGGCCTTGGCCAGGTTGAAAGTAATGTTGTCGCTCATGCCATACAATTGTGAAAAATGAATCCGTGGGTCATTAGACAGCAACAGGTATTTTTCCATTAATTGCGTTCCCAGTAAGTTACTGAATTCATTGTGGGAACCAATAACAATATACATGTTGTTTACAGGATTGATACAATATTCGAGTGCAGCGTTGTATTCATCATCCGTTGCCTGTTTGTCGCTATTAATCGGTGAGTGATAATTTAATTCTTCAGCCCGCTTTCTTTCTTTTTCCATATAGGCGCCGCGCACCAGTTTCATTCCCAGGATAAAATTATTTTGCCTCGCAAACTCACAACTATCTTTAATAAATACCAACCGATCGGTTCTATAAAGCTGCGCGGTATTGTAAACAACGGCTTTTCCAACGTTGAATTTTTGCATCATTTGCATTGTTACCGCATCTACCGGATTTTGAATCCAGCTTTCTTCAGCATCTATTAAAACGCCGATATTACTATTGGCCGCTACTTCACAGATTTTATTTAAACGCGCTACAACTCTCGCCCACTCTGCTTTTTCATCAGTATCCAGTTTTTCCAATGGAATCATTCCACGAACAATATCAAAGTAAACTGAATTCTTGTCTATTTTTTCCAACAGTCCAAAACGTGAAAACCCGGTAAGTTTCACACTCATAAAAGGAATATTTTTTTGAGTGGAAGCATAACGAATCACTTTTATAAATTCATCCGTCGCGTGATCAAAATTTTCTTCCCCTGATTTCCCTTCGACGCCATAATCTAAAATGACATGTACATTAAACTGTCCTAATTTTTCTGCAACGGCAGAAGTCTGCTCCAATGTTTCGCCACCCACGAACTGACTGAAAATGGTTTTTCTGATCAATCCTTTTACCGGCATTCCCAATTTAAGCGCTAAAGGTGTAAGCCATAAACCGGGTTTTACGAGCCATTGTTTTCCCATCGATTGAAAAAGGAATTTAGCGTGTTTGAGTTCTTTGGTCGTTTTATAAGCGAAGGCTGTTTTGGTATCTTCAAAAGAAATATTCATTCGTTGTTTTTAAAAAATCGAAATTCTGAAATAGGAAGGAGATTACCAAACTAATGTGGTGCATTTCGTAATGTCGCAAAGGTTGCCAACCTTAATAACTTTTTTTCAAGTTAAGAAACGTAATCCAAAGTTGGCAACCTTGAACCCCGGCGCAACAAATTGAAATGCACCCAACTAATGTCGTGATGCGATGGTATGCTGATGTGGTAATCTGCCAATCAGTAAAAGGAATATATTATCGGTGAAAAAATTATAAATGCGTGTACGGACGTAAATTATTTCGGCTTATAAACAAACACTTCTTTTTTCCCATTGTTGACTTCCCGATGCAGCGTTAATATGCCACTGCTATTTATGGAGTCAATAATAAGTTGCCTGTCTATCATAGAAGAAGGAGAGCCATCTATAGCTAACGGATCCCATATTGGAAAAGAAACCGTACTAGTTCCATTAACAATTACAGATAAGCTGCCGGTGGAGATAATTGGTCCGGCGCCGTAAGAGCACGAAGATCTGCTTTTATCAATGCCGGTGGAAAAAATCATCCGTTCCGGATTGAAATTGCCAAATTGCCCTCTTTGAGGAATGAAAATATATTCATCACTGTAGGTACAGGGTGCTTGTATCGCCGAGTTGTCTGTCTTTGTAGCATTTTCAAGAAAATATCTTTCGGAAAGCACGTAAGGTCTGCCGACCAGGTTTTCGCCGATTGCTTTGGCCAAACCGGTTTTATAGCTGATGAAATTTTTTTCCTGATCAGCAGGTGCAAATGCAATGAAATCCAATTCGGCAGTACCGGTGGAAGAAGGGAAACTCTGATGAAGTGCAATAGTGGCTCCCCTTGAATCCAATATCCTGTATTCGCAGGCATTCTTTGTTACTGTAAATGTTACATACTCTCCCGCTGATGCGCGAATGTAGATCTTCTTTGTACTGTTTTTTGGAATGGTAAAGCTTTTCTCCGGGTCCAGAGAAGTTTTAATGGTCAGCAATATATCGTGTACACTCAAATTCGAAGCCATTATGATATAAGTCTCGTCTGTAATTTCAATCTTCTTTTCAGTTTTTGAACATCCAGTAATCAAGATTATAAATAACAAAAAAGGCAAGAGCGATTGCTTTTTTTTCATAAGCTAAAATTTTAGCACTGTTTAAAGATTTTTCGCGTCAGCCCCTTTTAGAACCAACGCCTTTTGGTTTTAATATAGAGCCGTTGCAAAATACGTAATGATTTTGCAAAGATATCAAACGGGCAGATACTTCTTGAAGGATTGTATCAAAAAGGGCGGATTTAATTGGGCAAAATTATTTCAAAAAACAAATCTGTTGCGACGGAGAATGAGGGGAAGGGTTTCTCCAGGCTGCGGCAGATCAGAATACATTTTCAGGAGTGCAGAGGTTATTATGATAAGGAAAACGTAAATTGTGGAGGCCGGGAAAACCGCATTGCGACCGGGGTGACGCCAATTTCAATGTTCAGCAAAGAAAGAAATACGCGGATTTCTTATTCTCTCATTTTGCTGCTGTTGCCGTCCTCGCCAACAGCGATTAAAACATTAGCGGGAAGGGTTGCAACCCTTCAAAAGGTTGGCATCCCTAAGACACTATCGTTCAGGCCGCCAAAGGCAAGCGTCCCGTGCGTGTGGCAGGGTCCCGACGCTTCAAGCGGCCTGAACCGAATGGAGGAAGTTGGATCAACACCGTTCAGGCCGGCAAAGGCAAGCGTCCCGACCGTGTAACCGCCGATTTCGCTTTCACCAAAGAAAGAAATAAGCTGATTTCTTATTCTCTTATTCTGTCATTACCGCATTGACCAATTATCAAATCAGCACATCAGCTAATTAACACATTATCACATTAGCGAATCAGCACATTACCTAATTACCACATTATCAAATTTCTTAACTTTGATTAAAACTATCACCATGGCAACAGAAACTTTATCTCCATCAGCGAAAGAAGAAACTACAACCGATTTTCTCCCGTTGATGGGCACTGATTATGTGGAATTTTATGTGGGAAATGCAAAGCAGGCGGCGCATTATTATAAAACCGCTTTTGGTTTTCAATCTTTGGCTTATGCAGGGCCGGAAACCGGCGTGAAAGACAGAGCCAGCTATGTGTTGAGGCAAAATAAACTAACGTTTGTACTCACTACTCCAATCAGGGATGATAATGAAATGGCGGCTCATATTGCCAAACATGGTGATGGCGTGAAAATGCTTGCATTGAAAGTAGAGGACGCGGCAAGTGCCTGGGAAGAAACAACCAAACGCGGCGGCAAAAGTTACCTGGAACCAACAACTTTAAAAGATGATAACGGCCAGGTGGTGATGAGTGGCATTCATACTTATGGCGATACCGTGCATTTATTTATCGAAAGGAAAAATTATTCCGGCGTTTTTATGCCCGGTTATAGAAAATGGGAAAGTGTGTACAATCCAACACCAACGGGACTTTTGTATGTAGATCATTGCGTGGGAAATGTGGGTTGGAATCAAATGAATCCGTGGGTAAATTTTTATGAAGATGTGATGGGATTTAAAAATATTCTCAGCTTTGACGACAAGGATATTTCTACAGAATATTCTGCATTGATGAGTAAAGTAATGAGTAACGGTAATGGCTACGTCAAATTCCCGATCAACGAACCGGCAGAAGGAAAGAAGAAAAGCCAGGTGGAGGAATATCTCGAATTTTATAACGGTGAAGGTGTGCAGCATGTAGCGCTCGCAACTCATAATATTATTGAAACGGTAACAGAGCTAAAAAATCGCGGGGTAGAATTTGTAAAGATTCCGCCTTCTTATTATGCAACTGTTTTAGACCGTGTAGGTCACATTGATGAAGATCTGAAACCATTGAGTGAACTGGGAATTTTGATTGACAGGGATAATGAAGGATACCTTTTGCAAATATTTTCAAAACCCGTAGAAGACAGGCCCACGCTGTTTTTTGAGATCATCCAAAGGAAAGGCGCGAAGAGTTTTGGCAAAGGAAATTTTAAAGCCTTGTTTGAAGCGATTGAAAGAGAACAGGCGGAAAGAGGAAATTTGTAGCAGGTGAGATAATGTGCATAAAAAAATACGTTAAGAAATTTTAAACTCCATTTTCATTCAATAAAAAAATTAATTTTACGTTTTCAAGCACTAACAACTGTTACGAAAATGCCTGGCAGATTTTATAGAAATCTTTTTCTTTCTTTTACTTTTTCTTTTGCGTCCTTAACTACGAATGCACAGAATTCATATTTACCTGTCCGCGACGTTTCTTTCAAAATGCAGACTACACTGGCAATGCGGCAGGACTCTTTGCAAAAAGAATTTAAAGCCAAAGGCCTGGAATGGCCGGTGAAATATGTTTTTATCCGCAGTTTTAAATATGACGGACAATTAGAAGTGTGGGTAAAAAATGAAGCGAAGGAAAAATACAAATTGTTTAAAACTTATAAGGTTTGTTTATTAAGCGGAGCAATGGGCCCAAAAAGAATGCAGGGCGATTACCAGGTGCCGGAAGGTTTTTATTATATCAATGAATTTAATCCCAGAAGCAACTACCACCTCGCTTTAGGCTTAAATTATCCAAATGCTTCTGACAAAATTCTCAGCGATTCTCTGAGGCCTGGTAACGCAATTTATATTCATGGAAGTTGTGTATCTGTTGGCTGCATTCCAGTTACCGACAACGATATTGAAGAGATATATCTTATCGCCAGTTCTGCAAAAGCAAGCGGCGAAGATTTTATTCCTGTACATGTTTTCCCGGTGCGTTACGACCGCAAAAAGTCATTTGAATTTTTTGAAAACTATTGCCGCAACAATCCTTCTCTTGAAAAATTTGGCCTGCAATTAAAAGCCGCTTATGATAAGTTTGAAGCCACCAAAGAAGTTCCGCTTGTTATGGTCGATCGCAAGGGAGATTATGTGATTGATTAATTGATTTTTTGCTACATTTTTCTTACCAGCAGTTATAAAAATTCCACGCAGGTTCTTTCATTTTTGGAAAAACAAATAAGAAGGGAAAAATCATAGAACAGTAAAGCAATAAATAGTTCGAATTTCTATTTCCAATTTTCCCCGAATTTTAATAATGACCAAAAAGATTCGTTTAAAAAAATTTATCAAACTATTTCTATAGTTCCGGATATTCGCTTTATCTTGCACTGGACTTTTTCAAAAAAATCTTTTCCGGTTCCTGTGAATTTATCTCTGTTGATTTAATTTTTTTATAATTTCTCGTTTTTGTTCGGAAGGCGTCTCATAAAAATCCCATCCTCTAAAAATTTACTTTAAGCTTTCTCTCCTCAAGAAATTTTCTTTTATCCCGAAAAAGTTTTCCGGATTACTTACAAAGAATTATTCAATGTATGAAGAAAATTTACTTATTCCTATTCGGTAATTTTTTTTTCCTGTGTACAGGTTTTGCCCAAACATATACAGTCCCCATACAAGGCCCGGGCTTTGACAATGGAAGTACTTTTGCCGCCAATGGCTGGACAGTGGTAAATAGTGCCGGAGGGAACGACTGGGTGGTGGGTAGTGCTGCTTTTCACAGTGCCCCAAACAGTGCATACATTTCAACTGACGGAAATCCAAAAAACTATTCTTACGATAATACGAAAGCGCATATCTCCCATTTTTACCAAAAGATTTCGATTCCGGCAAATGCAATGAATATCTCGTTTTCCTTCCAATTATTGGGTAACAATCAGTTGGATAATAATTTAACCATGCAGGATGGATTGCAGATATTTGCTGACACTTCATTGACTCCGCCTGTCGCTGATGTAATGCCTGGTGGCAGTGCTCAACAGGTATTCTTTCAATTTTCACAAAATACAAGCTACACCGGACAGACCGTTACTTTAGACGCTTTAGGATTGGGAGGCAAATCATTCCTGCTCATTTTTACCTGGCTAAACGATGGCGATGGCGCAGGCAGTGGACCTCCCGCATCAGTAGATGATGCCAGCATAAATTATTGTCTTAAATCATCCAAATTTAATGTAACGGGCGGAGGAGCATTTTGCACGGGAAGCTCAGGAGTTGGCGTAGGTTTAGCAGGTTCTACTATAGGAATAAGTTACCAGTTGTATGATAACGGAACACCAATTGGCAATCCTGTTACCGGAACCGGTTCAGCACTTGATTTTGGTCCCCAAACAGCTGTCGGCACTTACACTGTTGCCGGTTCTTCAACCTGTATTGTTGGCACTTATACTTTTCCGATGCCGGGCAGCGCCACCGTTACAAAAAATTCATTACCTGTGGCAACTGCCGGCAGTAACGCCCCGATATGTTTTGGTTCCACATTAAATCTTACTGCCGGCGGAGGCACGTCCTACAAATGGATCGGACCGAACGGATTTACCTCAACCATTCAAAATCCGGCGATAGCAAACTTTTCTTCAGCGGATACCGGAACATACACCGTAACGGTTATGGCTAATGGGTGTTCTGCGCCTGCAACAACGAGAGTAAGTGTGACCGCTGGTAGTGCCGTTGCAGGCACATTAAATGCTGTGTCTGTTTGTAAAGGAAGTAATGGAAAACTGATACTTTCCGGCAACAGTAATAATCCTGAATACTGGCAATCGACTACAGATACTACCAGCGGCACCTGGAGTAAGATCGACAGCACCGGCAGCTCACTCAACCTGACCAACATTACCATCCCTGCATTTTACAGGGCAGTGGTAAGTGATGGTTGCAGCACTGCCAGTTCTTCTATAGCAACCGTTGGTATTCACGGCTTGTGGACCGGAGTCTCCGGCACGAACTGGAATGATACAGGCAATTGGTCTGATGGGAAGCTGCCATCCACCT
Source organism: uncultured Chitinophagaceae bacterium (assembly GCA_963706825.1). Taxonomy (GTDB): domain Bacteria; phylum Bacteroidota; class Bacteroidia; order Chitinophagales; family Chitinophagaceae; genus Ginsengibacter. The sequence goes on from CAVPNT010000002.1 coordinate 188,523, forward strand.
CCTGCCCTACTGTGCAAATACCGGTAGTTCCTACGAACAAGTATCCGCTTTTAAGTACAGGACCAATAGCAACCATTATCAATTTGCAGATTGATGCAAATGCCTCGCTCACAATACAGGGCGATACCCTTCAAATAGCAGGAAACATCAGTAACAGTGGCACATTTGATGTGAGATCAGGGAGCATAGAATTTAATGGTGGTACTCCTCAAAATATTAGTGGAAGTATCTTCTATACGCATGTGATTCAAAACCTCATTGTGAGCAATGCCACCGGGCTTTCTGTATTAGCTGCGGGCGGCACATTAAATATTTCAGGCACCTTGTCGTTTGGAAACGCCAATGGCAAATTGAGCACAGGAGATAATATTACCCTTCTTTCTACTGTTAACGGCACTGCAAATACAGGCGTAATGAGTAACACCAATACCATCACCGGAAAAGTAACCGTAAACCGCTTTATCAATACCGGAACTGTAGGAAATGCACATGGCAAATCGTGGCAATTGCTTGCTACACCTACTGTTGGACAAACTATTCGTGAGTCCTGGATGGAAGGAGCAGCAGCATCAAATGTAACTGCGAAAGGCGCGGCAGGCCCCGCGAACCCGAATCCCGGATATGGAACTATGACTACCAGCGATGTAGCAAATGCAGGTAACTTCCCTACACCCGGGTTTGATGTTTATACCCAACCAGGCCCTTCCATTAAAGTGTATAATTATCTCATTAATAATTATGTCGGGCCGGCAAATACCAATGTTGCCGTTTACAATCAACATGGATATATGATTCTGGTGCGCGGCGACAGGTCAGTATATCAGTACAATCAACCGGCTACTCCAACTATTATGCGTACTACCGGAGTATTATTTACCCCCGCCAATCCTCCTCCTTCTACCCAGGTAATAGCGGGCAATTTTGAATCAATAGGAAATCCGTATGCGTCTGCGATAGACCTTCATAATATCAGCAAAACCGGGGGCGTGCAGGATTTCTATTATGTATGGGATGCCAGGCTGGCGGGCCAATATGGGCTAGGCGCTTTCCAGACACTTGCCAAAGGAACAGGTGGTAATTATTACGCCACACCGGGAGGAGGAAGTTATGCAGGAATCAGCAATACTATTCAGAGTGGGCAGGCTTTTTTTGTCGCCGCAAAAGGTAGCAATGGCACCGTTACATTCAATGAAAACTGTAAAGTAGGCGGCAGCACGTTGGTATTGAGAGAAGAAAATACAGGTCAGAATTTATCCAATCCGGCAGAATTAAGAGCAACTTTATTCGGCATATCCGATACTGCTTACCTCGCAGATGGCAACCTTTTACAGTACAGCGCAGACTATAGCAATAAAATAGATGGAATGGATGCGCGCAAAATGACCAATATATCTGAGAATTTTGGCATCCTTTCCCAGGGAAATATGCTGGCCATAGAAAGAAGAACAGATATTCAACCAAAAGACACCATCTTTTATGCACTTTCGGGATTGCGAATTCAGCCCTACACGTTGGAATTTACAACAAGCGGTTTATCTTCATACGACGTACAGGGATATGTAGAAGATACTTATCAGAATACCAGAACACTCTTAAAACAGGAAGGTATTACCGAGATCAATTTTACCGTAACAAATGCCGCAGGTTCTTATGCTTCTAACCGCTTCCGTATTGTCTTTGGGTCGAAACCTGTGGATCCCGCTACTATACCATTTGTTCTACTTACTGCCAGTGAGCAGCCCGAAGACATAGCGGTAACATGGAAAGTGAAAAACGGAAAAGCTATCCGCGAATATGAGGTACAGGCTTCGATGGATGGAGTAAATTTTGTAAAAGAAGCCATGATACCGGCGATTTTGGATGATCCGGAAAACTATCAATGGCTGGATAAACAAATAACCCCAGGCACTCATTATTATCGCCTCAGGTATTCAAACAGTAGTGGAAAAATGAGTTATAGCAACGCTGTACAGGTAACTGTGGCCTATCAGAATCCGTCTATAAAGATTTATCCAAATCCTGTTACCGACGGAATTATTCATCTTCAGTTTACCAATGAACCCGAAGGCAGGTATCTTATCAGGTTACTCAATTCTTTCGGTCAGGCAATCATAACAAAGCGGGTAGAGATTACCGGTGTAAATGTAATTGAAAAGATTTCGTGGAATTATTACCTGGCGCATGGCATTTATCAATTGGAAATAACGAAACCGGATGGCAATATGAAATTGATCAAATTGTTGTATTAGGCCACAGATACTAAGGCTGCCTAGCAAAAAGAATAACAGAACGTATTTCAACCCTGTTTATTCAACCCCTTCTGCTTACTTCCAACTTATACCTGCCTGCTACCTGACAGGGTTCCACTGCCTTACCTGTGCGTTAATTAACGCACAGGTAAGGCAGTGGAACATAAGGAGGGAGGGAGAAGATACCCTGCAGGCATAAGGTAAACTGTTAGTGATAAAAAAGGATGCAATTACACCGGCAAAGAATGCAATCTTAGAGTAAATGAATAGTAAATGAAGAAAATCTGAGAAGCTGATTTTTTTTATTCGCATCAATTACAGTCGTATTTGGGGATTTGATCGCTATAGAACTTTAATGGTAGAATGCCTGGAACAAGAAGCGACGAAACCTGATTATTATATTGGCCAAAAAATAAACCAGGACTCTGTAATATATTGAAATTTGTCAAAGCATTCCTAATTGTCATAGAAAAATCATTTTTATAAAAAAACCGGTTAATAACGCTTTTTTTGTTAATATTGTTAACAGTTCATCAATTGAAGCAATCCAGATTCGTTTTTCAACATCCTTTGATCAATCTCTCACCTCAGATACTTACGTTGTCCCCTTTTTATCAAAGTTATTATAGGATAATAATAACCGGAATTACCCCGTATTGAAAATATCCTTTGTGAAATCATTATCATCCAACGTGGCAATTTAGAATGCATGATATAAGGCATTCATGATTTACAGGCAAGTTTCCAATTTCTGTCAAACAACCGTTAAGCTTCAGGCCTCGTCGTAATTTATTTTCAATCATTCTGAATAAAATTTCTTAGTTATGAGTGTTTATTTATACACCCGTTTTTTGCCGTTACCTTTTTTATTCCTTCTGCTTGTTCCTGGTATACTGGTGCATTTTGTTACGTATTGCCGTACTCATTTATACCTACACCGCCGTTTCGCGCCGGACAACAATTGCTTTTGCAGTAAAAGGACAAATATTCCCGATTCCCAATTTGCCTTGAACACCATGGTTTTTTATCCAAAAAATAAAAAAGCGTGTAAGCATTACTGTTACGCTATAAATGAAGAATGCTTTAATAAAAACATTTCCAAAAATTATTCATTCAAAACAGGTTTATGAAAAAATTTACTCAAGCTGCCGGCTCTGAACAAAAGTTGCCTGCTTTATTTACTAATACTTTTTCTGAAAAAAAGGAAAATTTGAATGATAACAAAACATTATTTCGCGATTCTGAACACAAACCAACAGCAGTAAACGAAGAAATAAGTGACTTTCCTTCTTTTACCACAAATAGAAATAATAACGCATCCTATTCTTTAATACCGACTCTCAATTTTTCTACTGAAGGCACCTCATCATCTTTAAAAATTTCTTTTATGAGACAAATTTTACGCTACCTGCAAAATATAATAACTATTATTTTGACATTACCACACTTCTTTTTAAATGAATTATTTAAGATTGGTATTTTTAATAAGCAATGGATACCTGAGGAACTGCATTTGGTTCCAGTTAATATAGCACAAATAAATTCTTTAACTATTAATAAGCGTGCAATTGGAAATTCTCAATCAAAAAATTTCCGCTCAGATAGTGGAATTTATAAATGTTCTTTTCTGCAAACAATTACAAAATCTGTTAAAGGATTATTTCTTGCTTTGATTTTAATTATATCAGCGATAACCGTTGCAAGTGCAACAACGTACTACTCAAGGGCAAATGGCAACTGGAATTCCTCCACAACCTGGTCAACAGTTAGTTATACTAGTAATACTAATGCCGGCACTTTCCCGGTTGCAGGAGATATTGTAAATATTGGCAACGGATTTACAGTTACGGTTACTGTTAATGCGGGCTGCGCATCTATAACTTATGATAATACAATCAATTCAGCAAACAACACAATCACTATTACCTCTGGCATTACTCTTACTGTCTCAGGAGCTATCACCATTCCGAGACTAACCAACAACACTAATACATTAGCCGTGGGTGCCGGCACTTTGAATGCCGGAAGTATTGCGTTCACGAACGGAGGAGGAGGTCAAAGACACCAGTTAACAATTTCTACTGGAACTGCAACTATAACAGGAAATGTAACTGAGACAGGAAGTACCGGAAGCGCTACAATTGCATTTACTGGTGCCGGACTTTTACAACTTGGCGGTACCATTTTTACCAGCGCGACAGGAACGCTAACCACAGCAACTGGTTGTACCGTTGAATATAATGGAAGCGGTGCACAAAATATTGGAGATTTTGCTTACGTTAATCTCAAACTTTCAGGTGGTAACACAAAAACTCTACAAACCGGTTTCGGTACCTCTACTACTTCCGCAAGTGGCACACTAACTGTTTTACAAAATACTACTCTTAATTTGTCAACTGCTGGAATTGCCACCCCTACAAATGTTGTAATGGATGGAGGTGCTACAACCGGAGCTACAATATCCGGCACAGGCACCTTAACTCTTGGCGGTAATGTAACGGTAAATGATGCCACAACCGGAACAAGTGGCGCTACAATTTCAGCCCCCATATCACTAACAAATGGCCAAACAAGAACCTTTACAGTTGCAGATGATGGAACATCGGCAACAGATTTTACAATAAGTGGTATTATAAGTTCTACAGGAAGCATAGTGAAAGCAGGTGCAGGAACTATGGTTTTATCCAGTGCCAATACATATTCAGGAACTACAACAATAAGCCAGGGAATATTATCCGCTTCAAATATTGTAGTAGTTGGTGGCAACAGCAATTTAGGAAATGCCACAAGCGCCGTTGTTTTAGGAAGTGGCTCTACTTCAGGAACACTGAGTTATACCGGTAATACTGCCACATTTACAAGAGGATTTACCGTAAGCGCCGGAGGTGGCGGTATTACAAATACTACCGCAAATTTATTAACTATTACTACCGGCGGAATCGCCAACGGAGGTCAACTTAATTTGTCAAATACAGGTACAGGTGGCACTACAATATCGAGCGTAATTTCAGGTGCAGGATCTGTTTTAATTAATAATACAGGGTCAGGCGTTACAACATATTCAGGCACCAACACTTATACAGGTACTACAACAGTTAGTTCTGGTGTGTTACAATTGGGTAATACAAACGTAATCTCCAACTCAAGTAATTTTATTCTTAATGGCGGAACTTTCAAATCGGGTGCTACAACCGGTTTCTCAGAAACGGTAGGAACACTTCAATTATCGGCAAATTCTACAATTGGCCTCGGAACAGGAAGCCATACAATAACTTTCGCTAACAGCAGCGGAGTATCCTGGACAGCCGCTCAAACTCTCAGTGTCACAGGTTGGACTGGCACAGCAGGAAGCTCAGGTACAGCAGGAAAAATATTCGTTGGCGTTGGGGGCTTAACAGCAACTCAGCTGGCGCAAATTAGTTTTAATGGGTTTCCTGGTACTCCCATAATTCTTGGAACAGGTGAATTAGTCCCGGCGGCGCAAAACCCAAATTTAGGAATTACAGGCACCACCAATAACGGAAGTTCCTGTATCGGTATAGCAGCGCCAACTCAAACCTATACAATAACCAATACAGGTGGAACTGCCAGTGGTGTTACCGTCGTATCTAATAATCCTCAGTTTGTAGTAAGCGCCCTTTCCTCTACCACTATTGCAGGAAGTGGAGGTACAGCAACTTATAAGGTTACATTTACACCAGGCAGTAGTGGGCCACAAAGTGCCACAATTACTGTATCAAGCACAACTTCTGGCAGTAATTCACCAACCAGTACCCCGACTGGAACCGGTAATGCAAACAACACCACCAGTATCCCATCATCAAATCCAACACTTTGTATCAATACGGGAATATCACCAAGCATTACCATTGCTACAACTGGCGCAACAGGTATTTTAAACGATGGAACATCAGGCGCCAATGGCCTTCCTGCAGGAGTTTCAGCTCATTGGAGCGGCAATGTGATTACCATCAGCGGAACACCAACAACAACATCCGGATCACCGTTTAATTACAGTATTCCTTTAACAGGAGGTTGTGGTACTGTGAATGCAACAGGGACAATAACCGTTAATCCCACTGCAGCAATCGCTTCTGTAACAACAGATGTACCATTTATTTGTATAGGCGGCACTACGCAAGCAACAGCAAACGGAGTAGTATTGGGCGGTGGAACGGGAACCTGGACCAGTACAGGAGGTATCAATATAAATCAATCCGGTTTAATTACAGCATCAGGCTCCGGACTTGCAACCGTTACTTACACAATTTCCGGCGGTTGTGGAGGAACACAAAGCGCGTCACAAAATATATTTGTTTCTCCAAATGCAGCAGTAACCTCTGTATCAGGGCAAAGTCCGCTTTGTGTAGGAGATGTAACAGTCTATAATGCAGACGTACCATCCTCAGGAATTACAGGTGAAGGTACGTGGAGTAGTGATAATACCAACGTTGCAACTGTAGATTCATCAACCGGAGAAGTAACTGCGGTTGGCAAAGGGACCGCAAACATCAGCTTTACCGTTACAGGTGGCTGTGGAGGAACAGCGAGCGCTTCGCAACAGGTAACCGTAAATGCGGCACCACAAATAGCTACACCGCCCACCAATCAAACAGTAACTTACGGAGCTGCATCAGTAAGTTTTTCTACAGGAGCAACAGCGGATACTTATATTCCGGCGCCAACCTATCAGTGGCAGGTAAGCAGCGGCTCAGGGTTTAATGATATTACAGGTGAAACATCTTCTACTTTAACCATCGCGAATCCAACGGTTGCCATGAACGGTTATTTATATCATGTAATCCTTACGAACAGTTGTGGTTCACTTACCAGCAATGATGTGAGTTTGACTGTAAACAAAGCCAATGCCGTCATAAATGTTACTCCCTACAATGTAACTTACAATGGTAATTCGCATACTGCTACAGCAACCGCTACCGGTGTGTTGGGCGAAGACTTTAGCGCACTCGTAGATCTCAGCGCCACCACCCACACCAATGCAGGAACTTACAACGGAGACGCATGGACATTTGCAGGTAATAACAATTACAATGCTGCCAACGGAACAGTGAATAATGCCATTGGTAAAGCCAATGCGGTGATTACGGTAGATCCATATACTGTAAATTATGATGGCAATCCACACACTTCAACCTTTACTGCTGTCGGTATTGAATCTCCAACACCGGTTAACCTTACATCTCTCATGGACGTAAGCGCCACAACCCATACCAATGCCGGAGCCTATAATAGTGATGCATGGACATTTGCCGGAAACAACAATTATAACGCAGCCAACGGAACAGTGAATAATGATATTGGTAAAGCCAATGCAGTGATTACTGTAAATCCATATACTGTAAATTATGATGGCAATCCACATACCTCGACATTTACAGCAGTTGGTATTGAATCTCCAACACCGGTTAACCTTACTTCTCTCATGGACGTAAGCGCCACAACGCATACCAATGCCGGAACCTATAATGGAGATGCATGGACATTTGCCGGAAACAACAATTATAATGCAGCCAACGGAACAGTGAATAATGATATTGGTAAAGCCAATGCAGTGATTACTGTAAATCCATATACTGTAAATTATGATGGCAATCCACACACTTCAACCTTTACTGCTGTGGGAATTGAAAGCCCTACTCCTGTTGACCTTAGCTCTCTGATGGATGTGAGCGGAACAACGCATACCAATGCCGGAACCTATAATGGCGATGCATGGACATTTGCCGGAAACAACAATTATAATGCAGCCAACGGAACAGTGAATAATGATATTGGTAAAGCCAATGCAGTGATTACTGTAAATCCATATACTGTAAATTATGATGGCAATCCACACACTTCAACCTTTACTGCAGTTGGTATTGAATCTCCAACACCGGTTAACCTTGCTTCTCTCATGGACGTAAGCGCCACAACCCATACCAATGCCGGAACCTATAATAGTGATACATGGACATTTGCCGGAAACAACAATTATAATGCTGCCAACGGAACAGTGAATAATGATATTGGAACAGAAGCAATAACAGTTACAGCAGATCCGCAAACAAAAGTGTACGGTTCACCGGATCCTGCCCTCACTTATCACATCACTACCGGAACTTTAGCAAGCTCAGATGCATTCACCGGATCCTTAACCAGGAATCATGGTGAATCTGCAGGAACGTATCCTATTACACAAGGAACTCTTGCTTTAAGCAACAATTATGATTTGACATTCGCAGGAGCAAACCTTACCATTACCAATATTCCTATCACGGCTTCTGCAAGTGCGGGTATTGTAGAATGTGTGGGAGGTACTACCACTTTGACAGTAACTGCAAGTGGAGGAGATGGTGCATTACAATACAGTATTGATGGTGGAGCAAATTATCAACCCGGTAATACCTTTACCGTAAATGCTGCCGGCAGCCCTTATGTGGTAACTGTAAAGGATGCAGATGGATTTACTCAAAATACAAATAGTGTAACGGTTACAGAACAACCAAGCCCCACAATTAGTCTTACTTCCGGGGCTGGAACAGATGGACAAATCCTTTGTATTGGAAACAGCATCCATAACATTACTTATGCTATTGGTGGTAATACCACAGGCGCTACAGTAACCTCATTGCCAACTGGTCTTTCTGGTTCTTTCAGTGGTGGAGTATTTACCATTTCCGGAACACCTGCTTCACCAGGCAGTTATCCCTATACTGTTTCTACCACAGGGCCTTGTACAAATGTATCTCTGAGTGGAACGATTACTGTAAATGACAATTCAACTATAAGCCTTTCTTCAGCGTCAGCAAATGAGACTAAATGTATCAATACTTCCATTGATAATATTACCTATAACATTGGAGGAGGCGCTACCGGCGCAACAGTGGATGGATTGCCGAACGGTGTTTCAGGCACCTACAATGCAGGTGTATTAACGATTAGTGGCACGCCGACTGTGTCCGGGACATTCAATTACACTGTTTCAACCGAAGGCCCTTGTAACAATCCAACAGCAAGCGGTACAATTATTATAAATGGAAATTCATCTATTGACCTTTCTACTTCAGCGACAACCACCGCACAAACAGTTTGCATCAATACGGCAATTTCAAATATTGTTTATACAATTGATGACGGCGCAACAGGTGGAGGGGTAACAGGATTGCCAAATGGAGTAACCGGTGTATATAATTCCGGCACATTTACCATCAGTGGAACCCCTACCGAATCAGGGACATTTAATTATACTGTTACAGCAACCGGACCATGTGAAGATGCAACATTAAGCGGAACAATAACTGTAAATGCAAATTCTACCATCAGCCTTTCATCTACTGCTGGTACGGATGCTCAAACAGTTTGTATCAACAATCCAATCGCAGCCATTACTTATAACATTGATGGTGGAGGTACAGGTGCTTCAATAACAGTTGGAGCTTTACCGCATGGAGTTACAGGTTCATTCAGCAGCGGGATGTTTACCATCACAGGAACCCCAACTGAATCAGGCACATTTAATTATACTATAACCACTTCAGGGCCATGTGTAAATGCATCTGTAAGTGGTTCTATTACTGTAAATGCAAATTCTACCATTAGCCTTTCTTCTGCATCCGGCAGCGACGGGCAAACTGTTTGTATTAATAATTCAATTAGTGGAATTAGTTATGCAATTGGAGGTGGAGGCACAAGTGCTTCCATAACAGCAGGTGCTTTACCGAATGGAGTTACAAGCTCTTATAGCGGAGGTGTGTTCACCATAACCGGTACACCAACCCAGTCTGGTACATTTAATTATACAGTGACAACAGGTGGCCCATGTGTGAATGTTTCTGTTAGTGGCACTGTCACTGTAAAGGCTGATGCAACGATCAGTCTCACATCAGGAGCAGGTAGTGATGCGCAATCTGTTTGTTTGAATAACCAAATAAATAACATCACTTATTCTATAGGTGGCAGTGGTACGGGGGCGACCCTATCCGGCACATTACCTATTGGGGTAACAGGATCATTTAGCGGTGGAGTATTTACTATTTCAGGTATTCCATCTCAATCAGGAGTGTTTAATTATACAGTTACAACAACCGGACCTTGTGTGAAGCCGGTTGCAAATGGCAGCATTACTGTAAATCCATTAGCAGTAGTAAATGCTGTTGCCAGTGTTACTTATTGCAATCATGCGAGTGGCAATGGAATTACCTTTACCTCTCCTACTCCAGGCGCAGCGACTTATAGCTGGACAAGCACAGCCGATGTAGGTTTTGGCGCATCAGGAAATGGTAATATTTCTACGTTTACTGCAACCAATAACACCAATAGCATCATTACAGCTACTATTAGTGTAACAGCAACCATTAACGGCTGCAGCGGATCAGCAACCACATTCACCATTACAGTCAATCCGTCAGCCGTTGTTAACCCTGTAAGCAATCTCACTTATTGCAACAATGACCATGCATCAGCAATTGTATTTAGCAGTCCGGTAACAGGTGGTACTGAAACCTATTCATGGACAAGTTCTGTAAATATTGGCTTCGGCCTGAATGGTACCGGAAATATCGGGGCATTTACAGCAGTAAACACCAGTATCAATCCGATAAGCACAATCGTAACGGTAACTCCATCATTCAATGGTTGTGCAGGTTCTCCAATTTCATTTACGCTTACTGTAAATCCTGGTGCAAATGCAGGAACTATTAGCGGTTCTTCTACCATTTGCCCGGGATCAACATCACAATTTGCAACTAATGGAAGCCTTGGAGGAACATGGAGCAGTACCAATCAAAATGTTGCGACTGTAGATCCAACAACCGGCCTGGTAACCGGAGTTGCAACAGGTAATACTACTATATTCTATAACGTTTCTAATGTATGCGGGGGATCTTCAGCATCATTTGCGGTATCGGTGAACCCTACTGTCAGTGCAGGAACCATTGCCGGACCGGCTACGCTTTGCGTAGGTTCATCCACTCTGTTAACTACCAATGGCAACAGCGGAGGCACATGGTTCAGTGCATCACCTAATGTGAGCATCAGTCCATCCGGTATGATCACCGGTTTATCAGCAGGACCTGCAACAGTGTTCTATTATGTGGTTACCACCACCTGTGGATCGTCTATATCCGCACCATTTACACTCACTGTCAATGCAGGTTCTAACCCAGGCACGATTATAGGCTCGTCTTCTATGTGTGCAGGTACAGCCAATCTTTTATTGAGTACCGGAACCCCGGGAGGAACGTGGAGCAGCAGTAACACCGGTGTCGCAGCGATAGACGGGAATAGTGGATTTGTTTTAGCCTTCAATCCAGGCACAACAACCATTTCGTATAAAGTAGCATCCAACAGTTGCAGTTCAGGGTCTCAAACAGCATTCTTTACCCTTACTGTGAATCCGGGAGGCAATGCCGGGGTCATTTCAGGAACAGCAAATATATGTGCCGGCACTACCACCACATTAAGTTCCACCGGAAGCACTGGTGGCACCTGGAGCAGTGGCAATCCTTCGATTGCTACCGTGGATCCGAATACAGGAATGGTAACTGGTGTAGCTGCGGGCAATGTGATCATTACTTATCAGGTAATTACCAGTAATTGTGGCAATGGAAAAGCAACATTCACGATGTTTATAAGTCCCGGAGCGAATGCCGGAACCATTAGTGGTCCATCGTCCGTGTGTGCGGGCTCAGCAATTAGTTTGAGTACTAACGGAACAGCCGGTGGAACCTGGAGCAGCAGTAATACCGGTGTAGCAATTGTAGATTCACATGGACAGGTGGCAGGTCAAAGTGCAGGCTCTGCAACCATCACTTATTCTGTTTCCTCAGCATGTGCTACCTCTACAACCTCCACTAATATTACGGTCAATCCTTTGCCAAATGCCGGTACTGTTAGTGGTGCCTCATCAGTTTGTGCCGGTTTGTCCACTCCATTTAGCAGCACCGGAAACACCGGAGGCATCTGGAGTAGCAGTAATCAGGCAGTGGCCACAGTAAATTCTGCCTCAGGAGTTGTTACAGGTGTATCAGCAGGAAGTGCAACCATTACTTATACAGTTGCCACTACTTCCTGTGCAACAGCCGCACAGTCTGCGCCAATTACCGTGACAGCAGTCCTGAACGCGGGTTCCATCAGTGGTGGTTCAACAGTTTGTATGTCCTCCTCATTGAATTTAAGCTCAGCCGGAAGTAGCGGCGGCACCTGGACCAGCAGCAATACGGCAGTGGCAACCGTGAATGGTACGACAGGAGTTGTGACACCGGTCACATCCGGCAATACAACCATTACTTATACAGTTTCTAACATCTGTGGCAATTCCAGCACAACACAGGTGGTAACCGTTACTGCGCTTCCAAATGCGGGTACTGTAAGTGGCACAGCTTCAGTATGTGCCGGAGCATCCACTACATTGAGCAGCAATGGTAATTCAGGGGGAACCTGGAGCAGCAGCAATACTTCAATTGCAACTGTCAATCCTTCGACAGGAGTAGTTACGGCTGTTGCCGCCGGGAATGCGACCATCACTTATTCAGTTACTACCGGTTGTGGTTCATCGACAGCATCAGAAGACATTACCGTAAATCCACTGGCAAGTGCCGGAACTATTTCCGGGCCGGACGCAGTGTGTGTGGTTGCATCTATTAATCTGAGCAGTGGAATTGCCGGCGGTACCTGGAGCAGTAATTCACCAACAATTGCGACAGTAGATAATTTCGGAAAAGTAACCGGGGTAGCAGCAGGAAATGCAACTATCACCTATACAGTTTCTACCAGCTGCGGAACAAATGTCGCCTCCTATAACGTAACAGTAAATGCAGCGCCAAATGCCGGAATCATTCCGGGCACTGTATCATCTGTTTGTGTCGGATCATCTATCTTGTTAACTGATGTGGGTGGAATGACAAACGGTATCTGGAGGAGTGTGAATCCGGCCAGAGCTACCGTTGATCCGGCAACAGGTGTGGTAACAGGTGTTTCAGCGGGAAATACAATCATTGCTTATACAGTGACCAATAGTTGCGGTACCTCATCGGCGAATTTGCCAATCAATGTCAATTCTCTGCCAAATGCAGGAACCATCAGCGGGCTCACATCAGTATGTGTGGCTTCAACCATTAATTTAAGCGCAAGTGGTGATGCCGGTGGCACCTGGACAAGCAACAATACCGCTGTAGCTACCGTAGATCCCAACACAGGTATCGTTTCAGGAGTGGCAAGTGGTACCGCCACCATTATTTATACAGTAGGGTCAAATGCGGTATGCGGTACTTCATCTGCTACTTATTTAATAACCGTAAATCCATTGGCGGTAGCCGGTACTATCAATGGCACAACTACAGTATGCACTGGTTTGTCAACAACATTGACCAGTAATGGCAGTGTAGGTGGAACGTGGAGCAGCAGTAACCCTGCGGTAGCTTCCGTTAATTCTGTAAGCGGTGTAGTAACCGGAGTTTCAGCAGGTAATGCAACGATTAACTATACGGTTAGCAATCTTTGCGGATCCACCACCGCATCCACAACCGTTACTGTAAATCCGGTTGCTAATGCAGGTACCGTCATTGGTGCTACTTCGGTTTGTACCGGATCAACCATCAACCTGAGCAGCAATGTAGGTGGTGGAACATGGACCAGCAGTGCACCTGCTATTGCTGGAATAGACACACATACAGGTGTCGTAACAGGTATTGCACCAGGTAATACAACCATTACTTATACCGTCACAACCAGTTGTGGTACGGCATCTACCACTTATGCAATTACAGTTAACCCACTTCCAAACGCAGGCAGTATCAGTGGTACAACGTTCGTATGTACCGGATCAACTACTACTTTATTCAGCAACATGAACGGTGGGACCTGGAGTAGCAGCAATACATCAGCAGCAACAGTGAATCCGGCAACCGGGGTGGTTACAGGCGTTTCGGCTGGTAATACAACAATCACTTATACCGTTTCTTCCGGTTGCGGAAATGCAGTTGCATCAGTAATTGTAACGGTAGGAGCAAGTCCAAATGCAGGAACTGTTACCGGTGTTCCTGCTTTATGTGTTGGCTTAACCGCTATATTTACCAGCAATGGGACCGGCGGCGGTAGCTGGAGCAGCAATAATCCATCAGCAGCTTCAGTAGATCCCGGAACCGGTGTTGTAACCGGAATTGCAATGGGCTCAGCAACCATTTCTTATACAGTAAGCAGTACTTGTGGCAGCTCGGTTTCATCAGCTAATATCACCATAAGTGCTCTTCCAAATGCAGGCACTCTAACGGGCACGACCACTATTTGTGCCGGATCAACATCTACTTTCACCAGTAATGGTACAGCAGGTGGTAGCTGGAGCAGCAACAATAATTTAGTGGCTTCTGTTAATTCATCTGGTGTAGTAACCGCAGTTGCACCCGGGAACGCCACCATTACCTACACCGTGCTGAACACTTGTGGTACTGCTACTGCAACGGCAAATGTTACCATTAATGCCCTGCCAAATGCAGGCGCAGTCACCGGCGCTTCTTCTGTCTGCGCCGGAGTAATCACCGCATTTAGCAGTTCAGGCACAGGTGGTGGTACCTGGAGCAGCAATAATACAGCTGCCGCTACGGTAGATCCGGTAACGGGTGCCGTAACCGGAGTTGCGGCAGGTTCAGCAACCATTTCTTATACTGTTACTGCCGGAACCTGTGGAAGTTCAACATCTTCTGCTAATATTACCGTGAATCCTTCACCAAATCCGGGAACGATAAGTGGCGCTACCAGTGTTTGTGCAGGTGCAACAACCACCTTTACAAGCAATGGAATGTTACTTGGTACCTGGAGCAGCAATAATACAGCAGTTGCTACGGTTGATCCATCCACAGGTGTGATAACAGGCGTCGCCGCAGGAACAACAACCATAAAATACACCATAACGAATGGTTGTGGCACAGCCAGTGCAACTAAGCCGGTTATAGTCAATCCTCTTGCGAATGCCGGAACAGTGAGCGGCTCTTCTACTGTATGTATTGCATCAGCCACTGGTTATACAACCGATGGATTGAGCGGAGGCGTTTGGAGCAGCAATAATACTGCAATTGCGACAGTAGATCCGGCTTCAGGCCTGGTAACCGGTGTTTCTGTCGGCAATGCAACGATTACTTATACAGTTACAACCGGCTGTGGAACTGCTTCCGCATCCTCGGGCATAACCGTGATTATTCTGCCAAATGCCGGAACAGTGAGTGGAGCTTCTTCAGTATGTGTTGGATCAAACACGACTTATAGCAGCAATGGCCTAAGTGGTGGCACATGGAGTAGCGTAACTCCGTCTGTAGCAACAGTAAATCCTGCTACCGGGGTTGTAACAGGAGTTTCAGCCGGAAATGCAACCATCACCTATACATTTACAAACAGTTGTGGTACATCCAATGCAACTAAATTGATCACAGTAAATCCTCTTCCTGATGCAGGTGTCCTAAGTGGTGCATCGTCTGTATGCATCGGCTCAATAGCAACATTCAACAGCAGCGGCCTGGGCGGTGGCTCCTGGAGCAGCAGTAATCCGTCACTGGCTTCTATCGATCCATCAACAGGAGTTCTAACAGGCATTGCGGCAGGAAATGTAATTATTACTTATACTTCAACAACTCCTTGTGGCATCACTACTGCTACAGCACCTATTGCAGTCATTGCAATTCCAAATGCAGGAGCAGTAAGCGGTAATACAACAGTCTGTGTTGGCGCAAATACTCCTTACACAACGAGTGGAATGACCGGTGGTATCTGGAGCAGTGTAACGCCTTCTGTGGCAACTGTCGATCCTTCTACCGGTATAGTAACGGGTGTATCGGCAGGTAACGCAACCATCGTTTATACATTCAGCAATGCATGTGGTTCACCGACCGCATCACAGATGATAACTGTAAATCCGCTTCCAAATGCGGGCACCATAACCGGAGCAGCTACAGTTTGTGCAGGTTCTCAGGCCACCTTTGCTAGCAGTGGCCTTGCAGGTGGTTCATGGAGCAGCGACAACACTGCAGTGGCAACCGTTAATCCAACTTCAGGAGTGGTAATGGGTGTAAGCTCCGGAAATGCTACCATTACTTATACTTCTACTACTCCTTGTGGCACAGTATCTAAATCAGCTGCCATTATAGTAAACGCGATAGTGAGCGCGGGTACAGTAAGCGGAATATCCGCTTTATGTATTGGCTCTACCACACCGTACACTACTGATGGAACTACCGGTGGTATCTGGAGCAGTCTTACACCATCAGTAGCATCAGTAAATCCGACTACAGGAGTGGTAACAGGAGTATCTACCGGAAATGCAACGATTACATATACGGTAACAGGATGTGGCACATCCAGCGCTTCTAAATTAATAGCAGTAAGCCCTGCTTCAAACCCGGGCACAATCAGCGGGCCTTCATCTGTTTGCGCAGGCAGCACTGTTACATTTACGCGCAGTGGCGGTTCTGCGGGCGGCACATGGTCTAGTAGCAATACCAGTGTGGCAACAGTAAATAGTTCAGGTACTGTTACAGCAGTCGGAAATGGTAACGCAGTAATTTCTTATGCAGTAACTTCCGGTTGTGCTACAAATAGCTCTACCCAGCCGATTACAGTAACTACCGCTCCGAATATCGTGGCCAATAATATTACGGCCTCTACTGATCCAAACTCATGCAGTGCATCGGTAACACTTGGCCCGAATATCACGCCGACAGGATCTGGCACAACATTGGAATTCAGAATTGGCTTCTTCTGGTTCTCTTTCCCGATTACGTCAACCTATACGTTCTTCAGAGGAACCACCCCTGTAATGGTAAGAGCTACGAATTCATGTGGAAGCGTGATGAAGCTATTCCTGGTAACTGTTGTGGATAACCAGCCGCCAGCCATAACCTGTGTTCCAAATGCAACCAGAACAACGGATGGTAATTCCAACAAGTATTCAGTACGCGGCCATGAATTTGATGCAACTGCATCTGACGGTTGTGGTGTAGCCTCTTTGGTTTATAGCTTAAGTGGCGCCACTGTTGAGGGTTTTGAAAGGGAGAATACCTCTTTAAACAATGTACGTTTAAATGTCGGCACTACAACCATTACCTGGAAGGCAACTGATGTAAACGGAAATGTATCAACCTGCAGCACCAACGTTACCGTTAATGCCAATCCAGGCCATAATTTCAGAACTTTTGACGCTCCAACCTTAAAAGTGAAAGTAGCGCCAAATCCGACATCCAATTACTTTACCTTGCAATTCTCCAGTGAAAGCGCAGAAAATGTAAAAATCATTGTGACAGATGATTTGGGAAGAACTGTGGAACAAGTGAGCAACATCTGGCCAAATAGCAGCCTCCAGATAGGTGGCAAATATCATCCGGGTGTATATATAGTACAGGCTATTCAGGGCGACTATATGGTACCGCTTAAATTGATAAAAGAAGGAAGATAAGGTAATGGCTTATTTACATAAATCAGGCTGCCTCAAAAGCAGCCTTATTTATTTTCTGAAAAAGCCGGTGCTTTATCGGCACATTTGTATAAATTAAGTTGAAAGTAAAGGAACAGAATGACTACGTTTTCCATTTTAAGTTGAACATCAAATACAATGAGCACTTTAAAGATTTAGGATTGGGAATATCGGGAAAGTACCTGTTAAATATGGATAAGCATTGGGCAAATATCAGGAAAAGAAGTTTAAAAATAGGCTGGAAATTAATCTTGAAACGCAACTTTTGTCTTGCGCATTGCGTTTAAAAAATCCGTTTTTTTAGAGTATGACTCATGAGTTTTCTAAAAAAAAGAGGCTGTCTCTTATTTTCAATTTTGAGACAGCCTCTTTTTAATCAGGCATTTTATATAAGATTACAACAATACCTACCAACCTTTTGTTTGAGTAAGGGTATGACCTTTATCCTTATATTCATTTATTTGTTGTGAGCCTACTGGTGACAAGTAATTCTTATCGCTAAATTGGTTCCTGTTGCTGGCGTTTTCTACCACCCAGAAACCAACCATGTCTGCTCCATTGGTTCCGTTATAGGTAACAACTGTGCCATCGCCTTTCTTTACTTTAACGTTGCCTTTTGTAGCTGCAGATGTAGTGAGTGCAGATGGGAATTCAGCCGGCAAATTTACCCATGGACCGAGGAAATAATCAGGATTGGTACTGTAATCCATATAATTCAGCTTTTTCCATCTTTTTAAATCCAAAAGGCGGAAGCCTTCAAATACAAATTCCATACGCCTTTCCCTGCGGATTTCCCACATCAGTTGAGATACATCCGCATCTCTTGCTGGGTCATTAGGAAGTGATGCCAACAACAGAGGAGCGGTTTTCTGAACACCCTTTGCAATAGCTGCGGCATCTAAAGGACGTTTGCGAATAGCGTTGATCGATTTGTCCAAATCAGGCTGTGTGATGGCTGCTCCTCCGAGGCTTTCAGCTAATACAGCTTTTGCTTCCAGCCAGTTTAGAACTACTTCACCTAATCGGATCACCGGCGCATCACTTGTATTGGTATTACTTGCCCAGTTAGGAGGCGGTGTTTTGCCGATATAAGTAATAGCGTCTCTTGAAGCAAATTTATAACCGTATAGCAATGTAGTGGAAGATCCGTTTGCTTTGTCAATAAATGAAGCCTCAAACCTTGGATCTCTTGTTTTATCAAGATTCAAAAGGGAAAAATCATCTGCACCGGTAATGGAAGAATTTTGCCAAACATTTCCATCATTCATAATAAATGATTTTACCAGTACCAAATTCGGATCTACGCCCACTGTTTCTGTCCCGTTAGAATAGGAGCCTACCGCATGAGTAACCGAAAGCGCTGCATCATAAACGCGGTACAATATAACTTCCGGATTTCCCGCGAGATTTTCTGAAGTAAACAGTGATTTGAAATCGCTGCCAAAACTGTATTTGCCACTATTCATCACCACTTCAGCAGCTTGTACAGCCAGCTCTAGATATTTTTTAGCCCTCGCATCATCTAATCCGTGATAATGTTCATAAGTTCCTTCAAACAACATGAACCTGGAGATAAAGGCTGCGGCAATATTTTTATTCAGATTTAAAGTCCCGTCATTAGCCCTGATGTTAGCCAAAACGTATTGAAAATCATCATAAACTTTATCCATTACCAATCCGCGTGGGTCTCTGTCTTTGTACAAAGTATCGAGTTCATTATCTTTTACTACTCTCCCAAAGTAGGGCACGTCTCCAAAAACGCTTACCAAACGGGAGTATTCATAGCCTCTAAAAAACCGGCCTAATGCAGTCCAATGACGGTATGCTTCATCTGACAGTGCTGGCTTTGCGATGTTCTCTACCCGATCTATCAGAATGTTCGCTTTGCGCACCCAGGCAAAGTCCCAGGTTGGCCCTGAGTATTGCTGTAACCAGGCAGCGGATTCCAAAATAGATCCTCTCGAGGTAGGAATGTTGCTTTCAAAATTTGACTGAACATTTTTTCCTGTTACGTCATCATTGAAAGTATAACCTACTACCGGTGCATAGTCCCATGTCCATCCAAGTCCGTAGCCATTGAAATAATTGGGATAGAAACCGTTGGCAAACATACGAATGTCGTCTTCACCTCTCCAAAATAGACCATTCTCATCTATATAAGTTGTTTTCGGTGGCCTGTTTAGAAAGTCCTTTTGGCAGGAAAAGAAAAGCAGGCACGCCATTCCAAGTCCGCAGATATATTTAATTTTTTTCATTTTTAATAAATTTTAAAAGTTTAATTGAACACCTACAGATATGCTTTTGAAGGCGGGAATACCCATACCTGTACGGCCCAGATTATAGTTTGATGTATTCCACATAGAGTATCCGTTGATTGCTTCAGGATCTATCGGCAATCCTTTCAGATGATCCCAGGTAATAAAGTTTTCCAAAGCCGCATAAACTCTCAATGAATTCACCTGCGCTTTCTTTAGAATACTCTGAGAAATGGAATACCCAATGGTAAGGTTTTTCAGTCTCAAATAGGCCATATTTAGTAAATACCTGTCTTGTACCTGCATATTATTGGCTGCGTTGCTGGCGCCGTTATTATAAGCAGCAGGATAAAATGCATCGGTATGATCCGGAGTCCAGTAATTACCTGCTATTGCCTGAGGCATGGCTCCATCAGCAGAATTGTAGCCAGGAATAGCGAGGAATCCATCACCCCATACCTGGCGGCTTCCTACTCCCTGGAAGAAAGCGCTGATATCAAATCCTTTGTAATCTGCGGCCAATCTGAATCCATACTCATATCTTGGAGTAGTATTTCCTATTACCTCAAGATCTCCATGATTTGCTAATAATGCGCTGCCGTTATCAATCACCCCGTCGCCGTTAATATCTTTGAATTTAACATCTCCAGGTCCAAAAAAGAAATTTGATGAGTTTTGCAAAAATACCTGGTACACTGGTTTTTCTCCATTCTTGCCTGGTTTCAATTTATAGGCTTTTTTACCAACGTATTTGGCGGCAACATCATCAGCGGTAAGGGTAATTAATTGAGGTTTACCATCGCTACCCAAATCGAAATCGGATGTTTGATACAATCTGTCTGTACGATAGCCCCAAATCTCGCCAATGGTTTTTCCATTATAATTGCTATTAACACCTGTCGAACTACCATATTGCTCAATGTGGGTTTTGGCATCGGAAATATTTCCCCTGAAGTTCAGGCCAAGGCCATTTGCAAACCTGTGGTTCAACTCAAGGGTAAGCTCCCATCCATTGGTCCGTAATGCACCAAAATTCCCTTGTGGAGCGCCGGTTCCGAACGTAAGCGGAATACCTTCCTGCGGAACAATCATATTATTCGTATTTCTTTGGAATAAATCGAAGGTAACGGTCACCTTATTTTGCAGAAAGCCTAAATCAACACCAAAGTTTTTGGTTTCGATATCCTGCCAGGTGATGTTTGCTGTAATAGCCGGAGGAGAGCTTACATAAAAAGTTTTTGCTCCGTTGCCGCCGATCCAACTGGAAAGACCGCCTGGCATCACTGGTAAATATAAAGAATTCAGAACTGTTTGATCGCCGATGCTACCCCATGAACCCCTCAATTTCAAAAAGCTGATCACATTTTGTGAAAAGTTCATAAATTTCTCTTCGCTTACCACCCATCCTGCAGAAACGGATGGATACCATCTCCACCAAAGGTTGGATGGGAACTTGGAAGAACCATCATATCTCAGGTTGCCTTCTAATAGATATTTGTTTTTGAAAGCATAGTTGATGCGTCCAAAATAACCAAATTGTGATTCCCATGTATTATTAGCAGCGATAGTAGGTGGGGTTCCAATTGCAAAATTAAATTGCGGATTCTGAATGTTGGTCAATTGGTTTTGCTGTTGCGATTGCCATCCGGTTTCTGCAGCAACACTGTTCATACCCAAAATAAATTTAAAATGGTGATCTTCTCCTATTCCTAAATTATAAGTAGTGAAAGCATTGATCGTTCTGCTGTGAAAATTAGTAACCTGCCTGAAAATATGATCAGGATTACCTCCGGGAGCAGTATAGGTACTCTTCGATAAATCAAAGGCTTTGATAGCTCCTGGTGCTGTGCTGGCAACTACTTTACCGGTACTGTCCACATAAACAGGATTACCGCTTTCATCAAGTCTCGCTACAGGTGCCGACCATGAGTCTCTCGCAGTATATCTTGTTCCGGGTCTGTTCCAGATTTCTTCCTGGTTACTATAAGTATAATCAAAATCAAGTTTCCAATCTTTTGTAAAAGTTAACGTGGCGCCTGTGCTCACATTCATATAGTTCTGTAAAATATTAGCAGTATTTGCTGCGGCCGCCTCACTTACCGGGCTACGGATCGGATCTCCGTTCTGGTCATTGCCAAAAGGATACAATGGCCCCCATCTGTACAAATAAAGCCATGGATCTGCAGTGGTTGAATTGGTAACATAAGCGTAGTCTTTATTTCTCCTCGAATACATCGCTCCCGCACGAACGGTAAGGTATTTATTCACCTCACTGGAAAGCCTGAGAGAGGCATTGTAACGTGTAAAATCATCTTTTTTGGCAGGTTTCATCATACCGCTTTGATCCAGGTACCCCAATCCAATATTGAAAGAAGTTTTGCCAAGAGTTTGGCCGACAGTTATATCATGTTGTTGGGTAGGCGCCCATTCTTTGATCATATAGTCATAAGGATCGTAAGTCCTTACACCCATTTTTGAATTGCCTGATCCTTGCACGAACCAGTCTCTTCCAAAAACGGTTGGGTCATTTTTTCCAATCGTTCCTCCATATTGTTTTTGCCATTCTACTGCCTTTAAATAACTTGCTCTATCTACATAATAAAATGCACCAGTTGGTGTGGTAACTCCTACACGCTCAGAAGCATCTACTGTATATTTAAGCGCGTCCACCGTTCCCATTTCCAGTTTTTTCCATACATTCTGCCAGGAGAAATTATCTGAATAGGTTACTTGTGGTTTTGCCGTTCCGGAGCCTTTTTTCGTAGTGATCAAAATAACCCCGTTAGAAGCTTTAGCACCGTAAATAGACGCGGAAGCAGCATCTTTTAAAACGGTAATGGAAGCAATGTCATTCGGATTTACGATCTGAATGCTCGGGATTTCCACGTTGTCCAAAAGGATCAAAGGTGTGCTGCTTCCCTGGAAAGAAGTCATAACTCCCCTAATCTTCATAATTGGGTCAGAACCTACTTCACCACTTGGAATCATTACACTCAATCCGGATGCTGCTCCCTGCAAGCCTCTGCCTACATCAGCAATCGGCCTGCCCTGCAATGTCTTTTTCACATCGATGGTAGATACCGCTCCGGTAACATTTCCTCTTTTTTGGGTACCATAGCCTACCACCACGATGTCTTCCATCGCTTTATTTAATTTGGTAAGAGAAACCTCAATAGCGTTGGCGTCTTTAACGGTAAATTGCTGATTTCCATAACCAACAGAAGAGATTTCCAATACCTGGCCTTTGGAAGCTTTGATGGTAAACTTTCCATCCGGACCGGTTTGGGTACCTGTTGTTTTCCCTTTGATTGTGACAGATGCCCCGTCAACAGGAGTATTGTCCTGGGAAAGCACGATACCCGTTATTGTCCGTTCCTGGGCAAAAACCTTTTGCTGCAGTTGCAATACGAGCATCACAGCAAGAAACGTCATGAATTTTCTCATAATGTGAAATTTAAGATTGATGAATTAGAATTATTAAAAAGTTTATTTGATTATTTATATAACATTGATTCCCGCACGTAAATAGGGCTCCAGGAGTGGATCATCCGGCGACAATTCCGTAATCAGCGTATCAATCTTTTTGATGTCGCAAACCTGCAAGGGCTGATGAGAATTAATTTTTTCAGAAATCGTCAAACAGATCAGTCTTTGGGAAGATTCTACCATCGCTTTTTTTATCTGCACCACTTCCCAATCATTGTCAGATACCCCTCTGCTTAGATTAAGCGCAGATACTCCGAGAAAACATAAATCCACTTTTAATTCGCGTATTCTTGAAATGGCGTCTGAACCGACGGTAATTTTTGAATCTTTTGAAACCTTGTCACCTATTGCAATTACTTCAATATTCGGATGAACCATATATTCTGCCAAGGCAGGGATACTTCCTGAAATAAAAGTGGCATGAAGATCTGCCGGTAAAGATTTGGCCATTTCGATGATTGTAGTTCCTCCGGTTGTGAGTATAAACATTCCATCTTTTATCAGAGAAATGGCTTTTTGAGCAATCAGTTTTTTTTGATGATAAGCATATACTTCATTGGATGCGGTGTGCCGGTTGTGGAAAGAAGGCGATAAGGCCCCACCATGCACTTTGATAATCTTACCAACTTCTGCCAGTTGCTGAATATCCCTTCTGATGGTATCATCAGATACTTTTATCTGTTTGCTTAAATCTGTCGATAATACTTTGTTGTGCAGATTTACCTGATGAAGGATAAAAGCCTGTCTTTCGATTTTAAGCATTTTAGCAATTAAAGTTTTAACAAATATTGCAGTTAAAAAACAAACGTATGACATATTTCGGAAAAACCGCACAATCCGCAAAAATATTTTTCAAAATGTAAAAAAATTATGTAAAGAGCGCAAAAAAGTTCGTTTTTTATAAGAAATGCGGGTAATTACCTCATTTTCTGCCTCAAATTCTAATGCCTTTCCATTTGAAAAATTTAAAACCACAAAAACTTACATTCAGGAGAAGCAAATTTGCTTCTAAAACTGTCTTTACTGCAACCGTCTTCTCATCGTTAAAATTGCCTTATTAACACCTGATAACAAGAACGGCTAAAAGTTTTTAAGTAAATTGCAAGATTGTTTTAAATCAACTGATAAAATATAAATAACATTTATGAAAAAATTATTATTCGCTTCGTTTTTATTGCTCTGTTCTAATTTTCTTTTTGCTCAGATAGTTCGCAATCCCGTATCCTGGACAGCAACTTCCAAAAAAATCGCCGATAAAACATATGAAATTCATCTCACTGCTAATATTGAAAATGCATGGCATATTTATTCGCAAACTACTCCCGAGGGCGGTCCGGTTCCAACAAGCATTTCTTTTACAAAAAACCCTTTAATAATTAAACAAGGCGCTACCAAAGAAGTAGGCAAAATGCAGCAGCATCACGAGCCGCTTTTTGGTGTAGATGTAAAACAATTTTCCGATAAAGTGGATTTTGTACAAGTGGTAAAATTAAAAGCAAATGTAAAAACGTCGGTAGATGTAGCTGTAGAATTCATGAGCTGTAATGACAAAGAATGCCTTCCACCCGTTATTAAAAATTTCACCGTTGCTCTTAAATAAATAATTGCTTTTAATGAATAATTTTACCAGGCAGGCTGTTGCAGGAATTGTCTTTTTGATGCTTATTACAGCAAATGTTTTTTCACAGGATTCATCAGCTATAAAGTTTTCTTACAACACACAAAGATTAAATGATAGCGAAGTAGTACTTTCTATAAAAGGAAAAATTCCTGCCGGCGTAAAATTATTTGCATTGCAAAAATCACCGGATGATATCCTGTATTCTTCCATTCATTTTGATTCAGCTGTTTCATCCCGATTAAAAGATTCTGTTTTTTCAAAAGAAAAAATACAAACCGTACGTGAACCTGCACTTGAGAGTAATGTTCATTTTTTTACAGATTCTGTTGAATGGCAACAGAAAATTAAAGCGGCTCCAACAGATAGTTTTTTGGTAAAAGGAGCGCTAAATTATTTGTATCAACAGGGTAGTGATTATCCTTCTAAAAAAGATGAATTTGAAGTTTTTGTTTTACCCGAACATTCATCTGGAAGCAGGAACAGTGAAGATGCACAACTAACGCAGGCCAACAATGGCGGAACCGTCGCCACCAAATCCTTAACATGGATTTTTCTTACTGCATTTGCAGGCGGTTTACTTGCTTTGATAACACCCTGTGTGTATTCGATGATTCCTGTTACTGTTAGTTTTTTTACCAAAAGAAGCAAGAACAAAGCCGAAGGAATCAAAAATGCATTTTCTTATTCACTTTCAATCGTTGTCATTTTTACGTTACTCGGATTTTTAATCACGGTTATTTTTGGCCCTGCTGCATTAAATAACCTCGCCACAAACTGGATTGCCAATATTATTTTCTTCCTGATATTTTTGATTTTCGGGATTTCATTTTTAGGCGCTTTTGAAATTGCTCTGCCAAGTTCCTGGGGCAATAAGGCGGACAGCAAAGCCAGTGCCGGTAGTTTTATAGGAATCTTTTTTATGGCGCTCACGCTCGTTGTCGTTTCTTTTTCCTGCACCGGTCCTATCATTGGAAATCTGTTGGTGATTGCTGCACGCGGAAGTTATTGGGGCCCGCTCACTGGCATGTTTGGATTTTCATTGGCGCTTGCATTGCCGTTCGCATTTTTTGCTTTTTTTCCCGGTAAATTAAATGTGTTGGGAAAAGCAGGTGGATGGCTGAATGCAGTAAAAGTTACTTTGGGATTTCTTGAACTCGCACTGGCCTTAAAATTTTTATCCAACGCCGATCTTTCTCAAGGCTGGCGCATATTAGATCGTGAAGTTTTTATTTCTTTATGGATTGTGATTTTTGTTCTTTTAGGATTTTATCTTTTGGGTAAATTAAAATTTCATCATGACGATGAACTGCCGAAAAATGATTTTGATATTCCTTACATCAGCATTCCAAGATTATTCTTTGCGATTGCTTCTTTATCCTTCGCAGTTTATATGTTACCTGGTTTGTGGGGTGCGCCGCTAAAGGCTATCAGCGCTTTTGTGCCCCCGATGGGAACACAGGATTTTAATTCTTCATCTTCATTAAAAATTATTTCTGCCAATAAAAATGATTCTTCCTCAGCAGACTTGCCGCATCCTGTGAAATATTATGAGCAGATGAAAATTTACGAGCCTCCTGTGGTGGTACAATATGGAATGGTTACTTATTTTGATTACGATGAAGCGCTGGCGGTAGCGAGTAAAGTTCACAAACCTTTGATGCTCGATTTTACCGGTATTAATTGTGTAAACTGTCGCAAGATGGAAGGTTCTGTGTGGAGCGATCCGGAAGTGATGAAAAGGCTGAAAGACAATTTTGTCATTGTATCCCTTTATGTAGATATACACAATGTACATCTTCAGCCAAATGAACAATACTATTCTGAATCTCTTGGAAAAAAAGTAACTGATCTGGGAGACAAGAATGCGGATTTGCAGATTACAAAATACAATGCGAATACACAGCCTTTTTATTTCTTTTTAGACGCACACGAAAACCGGTTGGAACCCGAAGGATATGGTTATGATTCTGATGTTCAGAAATTTAAAAACATGCTGGACGATGTGGTGGCAAAATATGTGAAAAGTAGTGAGTAGTAAGTAGCAAGTAAAAAGTGTCTGTTGTCTGTTCCCAGTTTAGGTTGACATATTGTAAAAATCAAAAATAAACAATATGCAGACAATTGAGCAGAGAAAAACAATTCGGTATAGCATTAGCTTTAAGCAAATGGTGGTTAAAGAAGTGGAAGAAGGAAGTAGTATGGAATTTGTGCGCAAAAAATATGATATTGGTGGTGGCAGCACGATTCAAAAATGGATTATGGCTTTTGGCAAACATCATTTACTAAACAAAATAATCAGAATAGAAACAATGAACGAAAGAGATAGATTAAAGCAGTTAGAGGAAGATAATAAAAGGTTGAAAATGGCACTGGCAGATGCTTATATGGCAAAAGATTGCCTGGAAGGAGTGATTAAAATGGCTGATGAAGAATATAAGACAGACTTAAAAAAAAATTTTGGTTTCCGGTTACCAGGCAAAACGAACAGCGATACTCAATAAGTTCTTTATGCAATTTTTGGGGTGTCAGCAGACAGGCTTTTTATAAAGATCGAATATCAGTTGAAAAGAAAAAAAATAAGGACGAGTTTATATTATCGTGTGTAAAAGATATTCGTAAAACACATTCAAAATTAGGAACACTAAAATTAAGAAGTGAATTAAAAAATGAGCTAAAAACATGTGGTCGTGGATACGGAAAAAATAAGTTCTTTGATTTGTTACGTAATAATGATTTGTTATTAAAACGCAGGCGTCGCTATTGGGTTACAACCGATTCGAATCATCCGTTTTATAAGCATACCAATCAATTGGCTAAAGCAACAATTACAGCCCCAGATCACGCTTGGGTATCTGATATTACTTATTTGAGAACAAGAGAAAAATTTGTGTATTTATCATTGGTTACCGATGTTTATTCACGCAAAATAGTAGGTTGGAATGTAGATGTTTCTTTAGCAGTAGAAGGAGCAATGGCAGCGATGAAAATGGCAATTGCCAACAGCTCTGCAACTAAAGATCTTATTCATCATTCTGACAGAGGAATTCAATATTGTTGTTACGCATATAATGACTTAGCAAAGAAACATGGAATAAAAATGTCGATGGGAGAAGCAGGCAATTGTTATGATAATGCCATTGCAGAAAGAGTGAATGGGATTTTGAAAGAGGAGTATTTATTAGACAGCGAATTTGTGGATATTAAACAGGCAGTTAAGGCGGTCAAAGAAGCTATTTATCTTTATAATTATCAGCGGCCACACTGGTCATTAAATTTAAAGAAACCAGCAGAAGTTTACAATACTGGCAAACAGGAGTTGCAAACAATGAAAGGTAATTTAAAAGATGCGGAGGCGCTCTCTCCAAAGAGCAAGACTACGCATCTTTTAAATGGGCAAAATGAAGAAGCTCGCACCGAATTAAATTAAAGCGTAAAAATCAAAAAAACTGTCAACTTTTTTCGGGACAAGACATGTTCCCAGTTTAGGTTGACATATTGTAAAAATCAAAAATAAACAATATGCAGACAATTGAGCAGAGAAAAACAATTCGGTATAGCATTAGCTTTAAGCAAATGGTGGTTAAAGAAGTGGAAGAAGGAAGTAGTATGGAATTTGTGCGCAAAAAATATGATATTGGTGGTGGCAGCACGATTCAAAAATGGATTATGGCTTTTGGCAAACATCATTTACTAAACAAAATAATCAGAATAGAAACAATGAACGAAAGAGATAGATTAAAGCAGTTAGAGGAAGATAATAAAAGGTTGAAAATGGCACTGGCAGATGCTTATATGGCAAAAGATTGCCTGGAAGGAGTGATTAAAATGGCTGATGAAGAATATAAGACAGACTTAAAAAAAAATTTTGATTTCCGGTTACCAGGCAAAACGAACAGCGATACTCAATAAGTTCTTTATGCAATTTTTGGGGTGTCAGCAGACAGGCTTTTTATAAAGATCGAATATCAGTTGAAAAGAAAAAAAATAAGGACGAGTTTATATTATCGTGTGTAAAAGATATTCGTAAAACACATTCAAAATTAGGAACACTAAAATTAAGAAGTGAATTAAAAAATGAGCTAAAAACATGTGGTCGTGGATACGGAAAAAATAAGTTCTTTGATTTGTTACGTAATAATGATTTGTTATTAAAACGCAGGCGTCGCTATTGGGTTACAACCGATTCGAATCATCCGTTTTATAAGCATACCAATCAATTGGCTAAAGCAACAATTACAGCCCCAGATCACGCTTGGGTATCTGATATTACTTATTTGAGAACAAGAGAAAAATTTGTGTATTTATCATTGGTTACCGATGTTTATTCACGCAAAATAGTAGGTTGGAATGTAGATGTTTCTTTAGCAGTAGAAGGAGCAATGGCAGCGATGAAAATGGCAATTGCCAACAGCTCTGCAACTAAAGATCTTATTCATCATTCTGACAGAGGAATTCAATATTGTTGTTACGCATATAATGACTTAGCAAAGAAACATGGAATAAAAATGTCGATGGGAGAAGCAGGCAATTGTTATGATAATGCCATTGCAGAAAGAGTGAATGGGATTTTGAAAGAGGAGTATTTATTAGACAGCGAATTTGTGGATATTAAACAGGCAGTTAAGGCGGTCAAAGAAGCTATTTATCTTTATAATTATCAGCGGCCACACTGGTCATTAAATTTAA
The DNA here is from genome assembly GCA_963706825.1 of uncultured Chitinophagaceae bacterium. Taxonomy (GTDB): domain Bacteria; phylum Bacteroidota; class Bacteroidia; order Chitinophagales; family Chitinophagaceae; genus Ginsengibacter. Next base: position 218,277 of record CAVPNT010000002.1, read on the forward strand.
AGAAACCAGCAGAAGTTTACAATACTGGCAAACAGGAGTTGCAAACAATGAAAGGTAATTTAAAAGATGCGGAGGCGCTCTCTCCAAAGAGCAAGACTACGCATCTTTTAAATGGGCAAAATGAAGAAGCTCGCACCGAATTAAATTAAAGCGTAAAAATCAAAAAAACTGTCAACTTTTTTCGGGACAAGACAAAGTAGCAAGTAGCAAGAAGTAGGTATCAAGTAGCAAGCGAAGAAATAACTGCTTTTCCTGTTTTGATAAATTACGTTTATGAATCGGCGTTAGTTTTTAAAAAGAATTAATGCAAAAAAAATAAACGTTTGCCCCTCACCGTTATACTAAATTTACACTCCTTCCAGTTTCTTCAAAGCCTCTTTCATATTGATTCCTTTGCCAAGAACCGGTTTAAAAATATCTCCTTCTGTGCGCATTCTTTCAATAGCATTTTTAATCGTAAAATCAGTCATCTTTAGTCCTTTTTTTACTTCGTCCCAATGCAAAGGCATTGAAACAGTTGCTCCTGGTTTTGGCCTCACAGAATAAGGCGCAGCCAAGGTTGCCTGTGGCCGGTTTTGTAAAAAATCCACATACATTTTCCCATTTCTATTGCTCACGATTCTTTCAATGCTCGTTAATTCAGGCAATTCCTTATTCACTTTTGTAGCAATGATCCTTGCAAATTCTTTCGATTCTTCATAAGTGTATTTTGCACCTAAAGGAAAATAAATATGAATGCCTGTAGAACCTGACGTTTTGCAATAACTATTGATTCCAGCTGCTTCCAGAATGGTTTTGGTAACTTGTGCAGTAACGATTACTTCGTCGAAAGTATTTTTCTTATCCGGGTCCAGGTCGATGATGCACCAGTCAGGATTATCCGGCCTGGAAACCGTGCTGCTCCACGGGTTTATTTCAATGCATCCCAGCGAGACGAGATACAATAAACTGGCTTCATTCGAAACAACCAAAAAGTTTTTATCACCATCTACGCTGCTGTGATAAGGAAATGTTTCGATCCAGCGCGGAACTTTTCCGGTCACATTTTTTTGATAAAAACTTTGCCCGTTTATTCCATTCGGGAAACGATTTAATGATTGAGGACGGTTTTTTAAGTAAGGTAAAATAAATGGTGCAGCCTGGTAATAATAATTGATCAGATCTCTTTTGGTGAATTTTTCTTTGGGCCAGTAAATTTTACTGAGGTTTGTAAATTTCAAATCCTCACCATTAATTTTTTTTACCTGCGTTTCTTCTTTTGGGTTTAATAAAGTTTTCCTTGAACCCTTTGGAGTCACCGGAATGATTTCTTCTTTTTTCAAATTTGTTTTTTCTTTTAAAACTTTATCCGTGTGTGTTTCTTTTTCTAAAACTACTTCCTCTGGTTTTTTATCTTCCCGTAGCCCACGAAATGACGGATGACGCATCACGCCGTCATTTGTCATTTCACGATAACCGACTTCACAAATCAGTTCGGGCTTAAGCCATACTGCTATTGCTTTTGGAGGATTTGGACGAAAACGTGAAGGTTGATTCACATCCGGTTCATTTGTGAACGGAGAATCAGGAATTATAAGCGGTTCAAATTTTTCGGTCAACTCTTTTTGAAGTTTATCTGTAAAACCGGTTCCAATTTTCCCCGTATAAATGAGGTTATTATTTTTAAAAACTCCCACCAGCAATGAACTGAATTTCTTTGATGTGCCTTCGTTTTTTGTAAAACCTCCAATGACCACTTCCTGGCGTTGTTCGGTTTTTATTTTCAACCAATCTTTTGATCTGAGACCTTGTGTATAAAGACTTGCAGATTTTTTTGCCATAATTCCTTCCAAAGACATTTCTTCGGCGAGCTTGAAAAATTCCAGCCCGTTTGTTTCAAAGCTTTCGCTCATTTTGATATTTGAAGATTCCGGCAAAATGTTTTTTAAAATTTCTTTTCTTTCCTTTAAAGGCAACTGCGTGGTATCTTTTCCATCATACCATAGAATATCAAAAACATAATAAATCAATGTTCCATCTGCTTCGCTTCTCCAGTTTTGTAAACTGCTGAAATCTGCCATTCCCTTTTCATTCACGCTTACAATTTCTCCATCAATTACGGCATCCTTATTCCACGTTTTCAACTCTTCATAAATGGGATAAAATTTATCATTAAATGATTTTGAATTCCTCGAAGACAACTCAATTTTGCCTTTTTTTATTAAAGCAATGGCCCGGTATCCATCCCACTTTACTTCATACTGCCAGCCCGGTTCATCAAATGGCTCATCAACCAACGTTGCCAGCATCGGCTCTACCGTTTTCGGAAATTTTGTTTTTTTTGCCTCTGCTAATAATTTTTCAGGCACATTATCTTTAATCATTGAATTTGATATTTGATGACAATTATGAACTATAAAATGTATGCCAATAAAAAATGATTCATTTTTCATTTTGCTAAAAAGAAAATAAGAATTGAGGATTTTTGTTCATTTGCTGAAAACACATTCTTTTAAAAGTGAAAAAAGAATTTGCAAACTCATTCATGTTCATTGGTGCAGTTCGTTCGAAGGATTCCCGGGCATTTGCAAAAACTTCATGTAAACTTAGTCAACTTCACTTTTTTAAAATTGGCTTATTCAGTAAATTGCATTATAATTTTCCAAACAAAAGGAGAACGTAAAATGGCAAAAGATAAAAAAACAAAAGGGAAAAGTTGTGTCGCATTTTATTTTCTGGCAGCCACGCTTGTTACAACAGCTGCGGTGTTCATAACTATCAAAGAAGGCAGGCGAATCAAAAAAGAAAATGAATTACTTTCTTATGAGGTTTGGTAAAAAGAGCGTTGGCTCATTTTACTCCATAAAAATATCTTATCATTTATTTTAAAATTAAGTGCAGTTGAAGGAAATTTTTCATTACATGAAAGGAGATCATTTTACTTAGGGTAGGATTTTATTTTCATTATTTTTCCGGCTGATTTTCAAAGATCATTGCCGCCCCCTGGCCTACGCCTACGCACATCGTTGCCAGTCCGTAACGTGATTTCCTTCTTTGCATTTCATGCAATAAAGTTGTGGCAATTCTTGCGCCGCTGCAACCTAAAGGATGGCCAATGGCAATAGATCCTCCGTTCACATTTACTTTCTCCAAATCCAGCCCAAGCTCATGGATGCAAGCAATGGATTGCGAAGCAAAAGCCTCGTTTAATTCAATTAAATCCAAATCGCCGACAGAAAGGCCTGCACGTTTTAATGCCTTTTGTGTTGCAGCCACTGGCCCTATTCCCATGATCGACGGATCTACACCAGCAACCGCCATGCTTACCACTTTGGCCATTGGTTTCAGGTCATATTTTTTTACGGTACTTTCATTTGCAAGCATCAGCATTGCCGCACCGTCATTGATTCCTGAAGAGTTTCCGGCGGTTACGGTTCCGTGTTTCACAAATGCGGGACGCAATTGAGATAATTTTTCTAAAGAACTTTTTCGCGGATGCTCATCTGTGTCAAAAATGATTTTATCTGTTTTATTTGGAGTAATTTCTACAGGGATAATCTCTTCTTTCCATTTTCCTGCCGCCAGTGCCGCAAAATATTTCTGCTGGCTTTCAAAAGCAAATTCATCCTGTGCATGACGCGAAATTTTCCATTGCTTTGCTACGTTTTCTGCCGTTTCCCCCATCGAATAAGGATAATATTTTTCAACCAGTTTTTTATTGGGAAAACGCCAGCCAATGGTTGAATCAAAAATTTCTGCTTTGCGACTAAATGCTCCTTCCGACTTACCCATTACGAAAGGTGCACGCGTCATACTTTCTACGCCACCTGCGAGAAAAACAGCGCCGTCTCCACACATGATCGCTCTTGACGCATCCATAATCGCCTGCAGACCGCTTGCGCATAAACGGTTTACTGTATTTCCCGCAACAGAAACCGGCAAACCCGCGAGCAGTGCGGACATGCGTGCTACATTCCGGTTGTCTTCACCGGCCTGGTTGGCATCTCCGGCTATCACATCTTCTATTTCATTTACATCAATTTTACCGTTTCTTTTTATCAAAGATTCTATCACATTTGCCAGCAAATCATCCGGACGAATCGTGCTCAAAGCGCCGCCATACCTGCCGATAGCAGTTCTTACCGCATCAACAACATAAACCGTTTCCATTATTTTTTTCGATTAGGAGCTGCAAGATAATTTGTTTTTTTACAGGTCGGCACTGAAGGTCAGATCGAAAAGAATTTACAGTAGTGCGGCTTCAAGCGAGCATATAATTTTCTTAAATATTTCTGCAACAATATAGTTTCCAAATCACCCATGTTATCTTTGCAAAATGAACGCGCAAAAAAATATCAGGACACTCACTTTAGACGAATTAACTGAATATTTTTTATCTATTGGTGATAAAAAATTTCGTGCTAAACAAGTGTGGGAATGGATTTGGAAAAAACATGCACGCAGTTTTGAAGACATGACGAATCTTAGCAAAGAGCTTCGTGAGAATCTTTCTGCCAATTTTACTTTACCTGCCTTAACCCATAATTTATCTCAATACAGCAGCGATGGGACTATAAAAAGCCGGTTCAAAACTTTTGACGGCCATTTGGTGGAAGGTGTTTTAATTCCTGTAGAAGACCGCCAAACTGCTTGTGTTTCTTCTCAAGTCGGATGTAGTTTAAGTTGCACTTTTTGCGCTACAGGATTTATGGATAGAAAACGGAATTTAACCTTCGATGAAATTTATGACGAAGTGGCTTTATTAAATGAAATGGCGGAAAAAACGTATGGAAAAAAATTAAGCAACATTGTATTTATGGGAATGGGTGAACCGTTGCTGAATTATAAAAATGTGTTGAAAGCGATAGAACGGATTACAGCACCGGATGGACTTGGAATGGGCGCCAGAAGAATCACTGTTTCTACCTCCGGTATTTCAAAAATGATTCGTCAACTCGGCGATGATGGAGTGAAATTTAATCTCGCTTTATCTCTTCATGCGGCGAATGATAAAAAGCGCAGTGAGATTATGCCGATCAATGAAACGAACAATATCCAATCTTTGATAGAGGCATTGAATTATTTTTATCAAAAAACAAAGAACGATATCACGTTCGAATACATTTTATTCAAAGGTGAAAATGACTCAATTAAAGATGCTGACGACCTCATAAAAATTTATAAACAGGTTCCGGTTCATCTCATTAATATTATTGAATACAATCCCATTGATAACGTGGATTACCAAAAGCCCGACAGGGAAGATACCCAAAAATTTATGGATTACCTGGCGGCACATCGGGTCAATGTAAGGCTTAGAATCAGTCGTGGCAAAGACATTGACGCTGCATGCGGGCAATTGGCGAATAAGGATTTGGAGAAGGTGTTGGAAGGATAGTACCCCATATTCCTTCATCTGAAATCCAATTCGGATTTAGCCAAATCTATCGCATAATAGTATTCTATTAGAAAACTAAATTCAACAATATTTGTTCGTTTACTAAAAAAGCAGAGTCAGAATTTTTTACCTTATACCTTAATAAGAAATCCTGACTCATTTGCTTTCCGATAAATTATTTGCTCAGTATTGCGTTAATAATAAACCAGCCACATTTATAGAATTGCCTGAGATGAAAGATTTATCTCTTTTGTTTTAAAATACTTATCAGGACTAACATTTTTTCAAAATTTTACGGCTGATAATCTTGTAATAAAATCATCTTTACGCCGCGACGAAACTTCAATTTCGGTTCCATCTGTTAGTATCACTGATCCCCCTTTGCCTTTATTGTAGCTTTGTATGCATGTAAGATTTATAAGGTGTGAATTGTGAACCCTGAAAAATGAATAATTGGAAAGTAATTCTTCAAAATCTTTTAAGGTTTTGGATACGACCAGTTTTTGTTTGTCCTTAATATAAATTGTGGTGTAATTACTACTGCTCTCACAACGGATAATGTTTCCTATTTCTATAAATTCAAATCCGGAGATAGTAGGTACGATTATTTTTTTAAATAAACCGTCACTTTTTTGAGTGTTTTGAAGCAGTAAATCAATTTTATCAGCGGTGTTTTTTCTTGATTTTTCATTTAACAATTTCATGAGTGCCATGTCCAGATCATCCACATCAACAGGTTTTAATAAATAATCTAAGGCGCTGAACTTAATTGCCTGCAACGCAAATTTTTCGAATGCCGTGGTAAATATTATTTCAAAGTTTATTTCAGGCAAAGCCCTTAGCAGGTCAAAGCCTGTTTTTTCACCTATTTGCACATCAAGGAAAACAAGATCAGGTCTAAGCAGAGCAATAGCTTCTATTCCTTCCCTGACCGTTTTTGCGCTACCTAAAACTTCTACTAAATTTTCGTGACCGTGGACTAAAAGGTTTTTAAGCCCTTCAATACAATGTTCTTCATCATCAATTATTAAGGCTTTTATCATAATTTAAAAAGCTAAGGCTTCGGGTAATCTTACTTCTATCTTTGTGCCTTCGTCAAGATTGCTGAAAGTAACTGTGGCGTTGCTTTTTTTCATCCTGTTAATAGCATCAATTCTTGATTTGGTAATTTTCATTCCTAAAGATTTTTTATCTGCATGGGCATTTTGTTCACTGTGTGCCTGTTCGGATATCCCCACTCCGTTATCTTCAACTATGCAATTGATCATGTTACCTTCTTTGCGGATGGATATGCATATTCTCCCGCCGCATTCCCTTTGCGATATTCCATGCCAGATACTGTTTTCAACAAATGGCTGTAGTATCAAAGGTGGTATTAATGTATTTTCCTGGTCAATCGCATCATCTACTTTTATTTCATAAACAAACTTATTATGCATTCGCAAAGCTTCCAGTTGAATATATAATTCCAGGGCTTTTAAATCCTGTGCTATCGGAATTTCCTTTCTTTCAGAATTTTCGAGAATCATCCGCATCAGCTTTGCAAATTTGGAAGTGTATAAGCTGGCTTTTGCTGTATCATTCTTATCAATATAATTTTTGATGGAATTGAGTGAATTAAAAATAAAATGCGGATTCATTTGTGCACGGAGGGCTTTCATCTCGGTATCCATCGCTTGTGTTTTCAATTCTGATTCGTGTTTCATTTCTACAACGTCACGCTTACGTTTATAAAAAACAAACACAGCCAGGCCGGAAAATAATACAATCAAACTGCCTGCAAGAATTGAGTTTTTTACAATTTTATCCTGTTTAATTATATCGGCGGAGAACGCTTGTTTCCTGTAATCAGCGATTTTAATGGAATCTTCTCTTTTGTTAAACTGGTACTTCATCTCAAGACTGGTAATTCCTGCGGTTTTGCTATCATTAAGAACGCTGTCTCTTAATGTTTTTTCATTAGTATATGCCCATAAGGCATATTGAAACTGCTTCTTTTTTTTATAAATATTATAAAGGGTTTCAAATCCGTTTGCCTGTGATGATACATCATTTATCTGCTTTGCAAAGTGCAGGGAAAGTTTACTATAGTCTTCAGCTTTAGTGTATTGACGCAGACTTAAATAGATTTTCCCTAACCCATTCAACGCGTTTACTTTGGCATTAATATTCATTGATTCATCAGCCAACTTTAGCGATTTTAGATAATTGTCTTTAGCCAAAGGATAATCTTTTTGTTTGAGAAAAGTTTCTGCAAGATTATTATAAATAACGGCACTTATTTGTTTGTTGCCGGTTTCATTTGCGATAGTAAGCGCCCGGTTATAATAGGACAACCCTTTGGAAAAATTGTTCAATTCAATATAGATATTACCAATATTGCTTAACGCCCTTATCTCATTTACCTGGCTTTTTACACTGATGGAAGCAGAAAGATATTTTTGATAATAATCAAGAGCTACCTGGTAATTTTTTAAATCGGCATAAATGTTTGCAATGTTATTATAAATTGAGGCATCCAGAAAATTATTGTTCAATTTTTCGCCTGCTTTTAGTGCCTTCAGAAAGTAATCCATAGCGTTCACATTATCTGTTAACTGATAATAAACATAGCCCTTCTGCCGGTAAGCTAAAGCGATGCCCATTTGCCAGTTTATTTGGGCTGCGAGGCGAATAGCTTCATCAGCACAGATCATCGCTGTATCAGGCTTGGTGTTGGAAATTAAATAGGAAAAAACCAATAAGTTTTTTACTCTATTGGAATCTATAACATGATTTGTTTTCAGCAAATGAAGGAGAGAATCTGCTTCACGGGAATATTGAGCATTGCAAAAAACAGTAGTTAAGCTGAAAAGCAATGACAGGATGATCTTTCCCATAAAATTGCTGTTTAAAAATGTAAATAATCCTTAATCAGGGACGTTTATTCTAATCCTGTTTTCAGGTCTTTTTTTAAATTACACCTATCAGGAAAGGAAACCCAGACTATTCAAATGCTTCAGAGGGCGGAAATTTATTTCACAAGGTATTCATAATGAATAAGAGCCTCAATTCAGAATAAGGCCAAAGTACGATTCATAAGTTATTTTCATCTTCTATAACCAGAAATAGAAACTTCAACTGTACTTCCATTAGAGGAGGTTTTTGATTCAGGGGATATCGGGTTTGGGAGTATTTCGAATATGAGAGTGCTAAGGTATAAAGAAAATATGAAATTCAAATTTTAATTACCCTTGAAAAATTTCAGCAGTATTACAGTAAATCAACAAATAAAGAAAAGTTCTCTTTTAAAAATAACATCATATACTTTGCGCTATGCCATCCTTATAATTACTCCTTATTTGAAAGAGTTCCCCTGCGTTACCACTGCGTTAATTAACGCACTGGTACGAAAAGAGGTAATAAGAAGGTAACCGGAAGGTATAGAGCAATGCCTGTTTTTTCCAAAAGCTGTAAACTTTCATTCAATATTTTATTCTTTCTGAATTATACATAAAATATTCCGGGAATGTTTCAGCAGTGTGCGATGATTCCAATCGGTTCAATTCTATTTTTTTCGCGAATTCTAAGTGAGACCTTTCAAATTCTAAATGCAGGTTGACACGAGCAGCATGATATATTAGGTTTACACAGGTTTTAAAATATCCAATTCTAAACAATTAAAAAATTTCAATATGAAAAAGACATTACTTTTTATTGGGCTTGCTATTATGGTTAGCCTTTTTAGCCAAAATACCCAGGCTAAAATCTGGCGGGTGAATAATACCTCCAATTACAACGGCACTACGTTGTGGGGAGATAATTTGGGAGGCACTTCTTCTAATCCTGTATTTGCAGAGCTTATGGAAGTAAATTCTTCAAATTTGGTTTCTGTAAATAGTATTGATACAGTCCATCTTGAAGGAACTAATATTCCTTATGATCCGGTCAATCTCACCAAAAGCATGATTATAATAGGGAGCGGCTATTTCCTGACAGAAAATCCGAATGTATCCAACACAGTTTCGGAATCGGAACTTTATGCTATATCTTTTGATTTGGGAAGTGATGGATCTCAATTAATAGGAGTTCATGTGGGTGATAATCCAAATGGAATCGGCATATACGTAAGCAATATCCTGATTAAGCGTTGCAAAATTGACTATAGCGTTTTGATTTCACCTTCACATAGTATTATGAATATCACTATTGTTCAGAATTATTTTCCAAATACATCTAGAAGTACATCTAGCGCTATTCTTACCAATCCCACTATTTTCCCTACGAATTTTGTGTTTGATAACAATATCTGTGAAAAACCATTATTACTGTCAGGGAACATTACCGTTTACACCGTCGAAGAATGTAATAATAATGTTTTTGATTGTCCCGCTATTTCAGGTAAGCCCTCTATACTAATGAATACAACTTCTTTCAAAAACAATATTTTGAAAACACCTTCTGCAACAGTTAATATTAATGCTAACGTCGTTAGCTCTGATGTATCTTACAATACAAGTGCTTCAGCAACTAACCAGTTTGGAACTACCAATAATAATATTGTGATTACCGATATGTCAACTTTATTTGTAGATCCCTCTACTAATACTACTGACGGCCGTTACCAGCTAAAGCCAGGCTCTGCTGCTGGTGCGGATGGTACGGATAGAGGCGCTTTTGGAGGACTTGCTGTTACCAATCATTATACGCTTTCAGGGCTGGCAGCCATACCTGTTATCTACAACATAAATACTTCGGGTGTTGGCACTTCAGGCATAAATGTATCTATTAAGGCAAGAACCATTAAATAAAATAACCATGAAAAAAATTTTAGCTCTGCTGTTTTCAACAGTAACGCTCATGGCTGCGGCACAGGACACGAGCGTTATCAAGATGGAATATTTTATAGATACAGATCCTGGCGTTGGCCACGCTACTTCAATGAATATACCGGCTTCCGCGGATGTAACTTTTCCCTTTACCGTTAATCTTACCGGATATGCAATAGGTTTTCACAAATTATATATCCGTACCAGGGACAACCTCGGCAGGTGGAGCCTCACCGCAAGAAGAAATATAGAAGTGGTTGCTTCACTAACACAAAATAACGTGGTAAGCGGAGAATATTTTATTGATCAGGATCCTGGCTTTGGAGCGGGATCACCAATCAGCGTTTCCACTCCCGATACAATAGTTCTTCAAAACTTTAATGCCGTCCTTACCGGCCTGGCAGAAGGATTTCACAAATTGTATGGCAGGTTTAAAGATACTTATGGCAACTGGAGTCAGACTTTCAGAAGAAATATTGAGGTGATAAAAGATGAAAATAATAAAGTGATTAATGGAGAATATTTTTTCAAAACTGACAATGGATTTGGTAATTGTTCACCGGTAGTTTTTGCAACTCCATCGGCAGATGGAACATTTACTTTCATTATTCCTGCCGCCCAGGTTCCGGCTAACGCTGATACTTTATTTGTAAGAGTAAGAGATGACATTGAAAGCAGGTGGTCATTAACCAGGTTGGCAAATATAAATACCGCTTTGCCTCTTACGCTGCTGAATTTTACGGGAGTTAAACAATCGGATATAATTCAGCTAAAGTGGCAAACCACCAATGAAATAAATACCTCTTATTTCAATGTCCAGCGTAGCTCAGATGCGTTGCATTTTACTACAGTTGGCGTAGTAAAAGCAAACAATACAAGCAGTATAAATAATTATTCCTATCCTGATAATATTGCAGGGCTTTCTGCGGAAGAACTATATTATCGCTTACAGGAAGTTGATATTGATGGAAGATTACAATACAGCGATATAGTTGCCATAAAAATTGACAATACCAAAACCGGAATCAGCATTTATCCAAATCCTGCAAGAAGCTATGTAAATATTATTTCAGACAAACCGGAAGATTTAAACGGAGTGTTATTAACGATTGTTGATATGGCCGGGAAGGTTACTTTAAAGCAAACTCTTTCAGCAAATAACCAGCAACAAATAAATATTTCAACCCTGGCAAAAGGAATGTACATCGTACATATTTTAAAAACATCTGGCGTAGAAACTCAAAAATTATTGATAGAATAAAATGAATTTTCTTTAAATCAAAATATCATTTTGAAAACAAAAAATTATGCAACAACAAATCACCATACGAAGCTATACGGCAAATAAAGGTCTCAACTGGGGTGATTTTTTTTCCTTTCGCAAAATGATCACTTTACAGGTTATCAAGATTGTATATGCAGTTGTTGCCGGCCTGATAACTCTTGGTGGTTTTGCCGCTTTATTTTCCGGGGGTGGTGCGCTATCCGGACTTATGCCCGGTGGCGCTTTTACGGGCGTTGTCATTTTAGTTTTTGGAAATATTTTATGGCGTATCTGGTGCGAGCTTATCATCGTGTTTTTCCGGATCAACAGCACGCTGAACAATATTGATGAAAAACTATTTCCTTGCTCAGACTGAAAAATCAATGGAACAATTTTTTTAATTTAAAAAACAATTATTATGGAACAACTAACAATCCAGCCAATGCAATGGGGAAAAATTGCAGATTTACAAAACGTCCCCTCTATTGCTGCCGATGACATCCAATGTATGAAAGAATTACGTGAAGTGCTTGCAAAGCATAAAAAACTTGATAGGTTTGCCTTGCATTTAATTCACAAACATTTTGACATTTCAGATGATGAAATTCTCGTTGAATATAATGATGTTTCAACAAGAGAACAGTATTTTAAAGTTGAAAAGATTAACAGCGAAACCATGAAGTACGCTATTCCAACAACCTGGACTTTAGAACAAATGGAACCTATAGCTCGTTGCGTTTGTGCATATCGTTCAAATAGCGGACATCTTGGGCGTCATGAAACCGGAATAACAAATTAAGCGTTTTTCACCGAGTTGGTGTTGAGCGTGGTTTTGTCTGAAGGACATCTTTGAGGAAGTGATGGCCTCATCAACGGCCGAACTTTCTCACCGCAGTTGGTGTTGCGCATGGTTTTGAAGCGATGGCCTCACCAACAGCCGAACTTTAAGGAGTCAAAGATAGGGCTTTGTTCAATTCGTTTTGTCGGTGAAGCAGCCGCACTGATCCCTCGCTCAACACCAACAAAGGCCTTAACTTTTCTCATAGAGTAACGAATAAGAACAGGTCAGGAAACCTGCGCTAGAGAACGGATTTGTTCGAGACAATTGTGACGGAGCGCAACCTGGTGGGATAGGATTTTTTGGTAATTGCTGGAGTACATCAAGTACTGAAGATGAACAAACTCATGTATACTCAACTAAATATAGTGATTTCAGGTTTGGTATGGATCCTACTTTGGTTGGTCAAGGGGGTGGTGCTGAAGTTCGTTGTGTCAAGGATTAGAATATTTAGTTTACTGTTCATAATATCTTTTAATAAAATAATCACCATGAAACACTTCATCAAAAGACTAAAAATAAACGAGTGCCTAAAAATTACTCACTATATCGTATTGTTAATTACAAAACCCCGGGTCATGAAAATATTCACTCTTGGCTTTTGTTTGGCAATAATTGTTGCATTATTTCCTTCTTCATCAACTGCTCAAACCCAACTTCAAAAAATATCCTCTGGAATAAATCAGGCAAAATCGCTTTTCGGTTCACATAAAAAACATGCAACAATCCCAAACTCCCAGCAATCAACAAATACTAGCCAACAGTTACCCAACAAGAATACCAATAATGTTTCTTCTTCAACTTCGGCACCAAATTCTTCAAACGCCCAGATTACCGACATAGATGGCCATCAATATAAAACGGTGAAGATTGGTACCCAGGAATGGATGGCTGAAGACCTGAATGTAACCCATTTTAGAAATGGAGATCCCATACCAAATATAACTGAAAAATGGCAAAATCCAAACTACTCGGCAGACACGATTTATTATTTTGATGTTCCAGGAAGTACGTCTTATAAACTTTATAACTGGTATGCGGTAAATGATCCAAGGGGTTTGGCTCCTACAGGATGGCACGTACCAACTGAACCAGACCTGATGATTCTTGCTAATTATTTAGGAGGTCATAAGGTAGCAGGCGGCAAAATGAAATCCACTGATGGATGGAGAGAAAATGGTAATGGAACAAATGAAAGCGGTTTTGCAGGCCTTCCACACGGCTCCTATTTTGACCGTACTGAGTTTGGCGGCTTCGGCCAGTACGGCTGGTGGTGGAGTTCTTCTACGAGGAAGTGGGGGGATCCAATACCCTTATTACTGTCTTCCAACAGTGATATCCTAGACCTTACTCAAGGAGGAGCTAAAACGACAGGGCTCTCAGTGCGTTTGGTCAAGGATGGGCCGATTCCTAATATTGAAAGAGGCCAGGTAACTGATATAGATGGCCATAAATATAAAACTGTAAAGATTGGGAACCAGGAATGGATGGCTGAAAACCTGAATGTAAGTCATTATCGCAATGGAGATCGTATAACAGAGATAAAAGATCCCAAAGCCTGGGAAGTCAACGGATATACAAATCGTAAGCCCGCTTGGAGTTATTATGACAATGATTCTGCAAATGGTAGTAAATATGGTAAGTTGTATAATTGGTATGCGGTGGTCGATCCAAGGGGTTTGGCTCCAAAAGGCTGGCATGTAGCAACTGTAGAAGATGTGGGAATTCTTGCTAATTATTTGGGAGGCATGGGTGATGGGGTCGACTTCAAAATGAAAAGTACCTTTGGATGGGGTCCGATGGGTAATTTGGATGAGAATGGAAACAACGAAAGTGGTTTTACAGGCTTGCCGGGTGGCATGCGTGGAGGAGAAGGGTTATTCGGCGGCATTGGCTCTTTCGGTTACTGGGTGAGTTCATCAAAATCTGGCACTTATGGCACTATGTACGACTTGGAATCAACTGATTTCGATTGGCCTGACACGCCTATTGATACTACGAGATTGGAGGGAGGTACAGGGGAAGCAGGCCTATCTGTTCGTTGCGTCAAGGATTAGAATTTATTTTTTTAGCCATTATTGATATTCAAAATAAACCAGGTCTTCTTTATAAATTATTTCAGTTCATCACCTTAAAAAAAATTTATGAAACAAAGACTTTCAATCAACGTAATTATTACTTTTTTATTATTATTTATTGCCCAAAGTTCGCAAGGACAGAAAAAAAATCAAGGTGCAGGAGTTAGCAAGGTAAGCCAGCACATCATTTAAATGGAAAACTATTACGTTGCCAACAACCGTTGGTCAATTGATTACATTATACGGTAACTATGCCAAATTTATTCCTTGTACCGATACCACTGAAGAAGACCCTTGTAATTATGAAACATATTATTGGAAAATAAATAACGGCTTAAATATATACGCCTTGGCAATTGAATATACATTTGGTGATAAAGCCAATAAACTACAAAAAATAGGAGCCTATGAACTTGAAGCAGTAAACAATATTGTAATTGATAATCTGGTATATGAATTATCCTTAAATAAAACTTCTTTTACGGAATGTAAACAGACTATGCCCAACACCTGGAAATTTCATCAAAACAATTTTTATACCTATTTGCACTTTAATAAAGGCATTCTTATCGAAATTGATCAATTCACATTCGACCGCGATTTTGCTGGATAATAAATGCCAAAATGTACCAACAATGAAAAAGCTTATTAATGATTTTTCCCCCTTGTTTGTGTTCCAGAAAGGAGGGAAGGCCGGCAGTTGGTGTTGCGCATGGCTTTGAAGCAATGGCTTCACCAACGGCTAAATTGAGGATGTTCTGTTACGATTAGTTGCACATATTCAAACTCAAAGATAGGTTTAGTCTAATTCGTTTTGTTGGTGAAGCAGCCGCACATTATCTGCGCTCAACACCAACAAAGGCTTTTTCCTTTTTTGGCACCAACAGAGGTATAAAATAACTAATAAAAAACATTATTATAACCTTTAAAATTTAAGTTATGAAAAGCAAATCTTTATTTTTTGCATTTGCATTTTTGATTATTGCAATTACTTCGAACGCCCAGATAACCGACATAGATGGCCAACAATATAAAACAGTAAAGATCGGTAAACAGGTATGGATGGCTGAAAACCTGAATGTAAGTCATTTTAGAAATGGTGATCCGATTCCGGAGGCAAAGGATAATGCAGCATGGGTTAAAATATTCAAAAATGGTAAACCAGCATGGTGCAATTATAACAATGATGCCGGCTATGGTCAAAAATATGGAAAGCTATATAATATCAATGCGGTAAAAGATCGTAGAGGCCTGGCTCCGAAAGGATGGCATATTCCGACTGATGCTGATTGGACAATTCTTGCTAATTATTTAGGAGGTTGGCGATTAGCCGGCAAGAAAATGAAAACAACTTACGGATGGACTAAGACCCAATTTGGAGCCGATGATAGAGGTAATGGAACTAATGAAAGCGGTTTTTCAGCCCTCCCGACAGGATTCCGTGACTATGATGGAAAATTTGATAATCATGAAGAAAGTGGTATGCAGTGGGCCACTTGGTGGAGCTCTACATTAAGAGACGATGAGTTGACTTTTTCAGTAGCAAGTGGCGCAGGCGAATTTGGGGGTGATCAAACTGAGGGGAATGAAGGTGCGGGGAATTATGTACGGTGCGTCAAAAATTAGACTGATCGGCCATTGGCAACATTTTTTCTCAATTCACCGGGCTTCGGACTCTTTATTAAATAAAGATGGTATTACATACTCACATCAAACCAAACCTTCTTTTCATTATTCCAATCGCCGTTATAGTTAATTGTTAATTCTTCCCCGGCGTTTATTTTTCTCACCGTTTTTACCTGGATGATTTCTTCTTCAAAATCCATAAAATACTCGCAGTTGCTTGAATAGCTGTGGTTGTAAATCGGTATATAACCGAGCGCCATGCAGCATTGCTTTTCATCTTTGCCCCAGGCAAAAATATAATCATGCAATAAAGTTTTATCAATGTTTACGCGGTCTTCAGGCGGCATTACAATAACAGGAGATTCTTCAATTACCGTATCCTTTTCTATTTTTTCTTTGGTAAACACACCACGCCCCTTTGATGTGGTTTTTTTTATAAATAAAAAATCTTTGACCATGATACTTCGGTAATATTGTTTGGAAATGTATCGTTTGATTGCAGGCAAGTGAAACCTTAGTAAAAGTAAAACTATAAAAAATACCTTACTACCTTCTTTCAAAATAAATAAAAGAAAGTAATAAGGTAGTTTATAATTTCGATTCCCCTGCTAAGGTTGATTGTTTAAGAAATGTTTACTTTTTCCAAAAAATTATCGGTGGTTTCAAACAATAAATTTAAAAGGATGAATCTTAGTTCAACTTTGAAAGAACAAAAACAAGAATCCTCAATATTTATTCTTTTACTGTAACTGATTTATGAATAATTACACTCCTTTAATTCTTTCCTTATACACATCAAGCGCTTCATCCAGGCGCGCTTTTGAATCTCCGGCCCCTGGTGCATTGTGTGAAGGATGAATGTATAATTTTACACCACGCTCTTCTAAAATTTCTGCAACAGTGGTTACCGTCATCCACACACAAGTGATGAAAGCCATTGTAGAAACAGGTCCGATTTTGTCCACATGATTTTTTAACGTAACAGACGCATCTGCAATCGGGGCACATGTATCTACCACGATGTCCGCAATTTCAAAAATATTTTTCCCACTCGAATGTCTTGTTTTCTTGCCTTCTGCCTCCGCTGCTGAGCCAAAGACCACCACTTTCATTCCCTTCTTTTTTGCTTCCAATGCGATGTCAATATTTACATTGTTAATTCCCGAATGTGAGAACAACCACATCGTATCCCGCTTGTCAAAATTATATCCTTTCATAATTTCCACGCCATATCCTTCCACTCTTTCTAAAAAGATGAACTGGTGCACTCCCATCTGACCAGTAATGTTGGTAAAAAAAGTAAGCGGCAATTCCACCATCGGATGAAAGCCAACGAAGCCACCAATCCGCGGATACATTTCTTCAATCGGCAACGTTGCATGCCCACAACCGAAAGTGTGAACCCACCGTTCTGCCTGGATAGAATCAGCCATCACTTCAGCAGCCTTTTTAATATTTTCCGTTTGTGTGTCTTCAATTTTCGACATGATTTCCCGGGTGTTTTCCAACCATTGTTTTGCTAACATAGATTAATTATTAAATTATTGATTTGATGTTTTATTGTTACGTTCTAAATATTAAAATCAGAATCTGCATTATTTCTTTGTTTGCTGTTGCTATAAATTTTTGCGCATTAAACGATGAACCGATTCAACTTTGAATTTTCATTTTTGAATCTTCGATTTTTCTCTTTGTCAAAATATTATAGCACAACAAGATCATTACCACCAGTTCTATAAACGCCACTGTTATCAAATGCCGGATTCCATAAGTTTGCGCGATGACTCCCATTGTGTAATTGATAACCATATTTCCAAACAAAGCAATTACAAAAACGATGCTGAAGGCGGTTCCTGAAAGTTGTTTATATCGGTCACCAACCAAACCAAGCATAAGCGGGAAACCACCCGCCAGTCCGGCTCCCAGCAAAATCAAACCTGCTACAGAGAGGTAAAAATATTTTCCGATTGCCAGGAAAAGCAATCCTAAAAACATCATCGTGAAAGCGCCGATCCATAATTTCTTTAGCTCTGTATTTCTAAAAACACTTCCCAATAAAAGGCGCATCACCGTCATGCCGATTACAAAAAGTGACAGCGCATACAACGCTTTACTCTGTGGTACTGCAAGGCCGTTGGTAAGGAAAGTAGTTGTCCAATTGTTAATAATCGCTTCAAAAGCACTTTGGCAAAAGAGAAAAAAAGCGATCAGAATTAATACGCTGTCTTTTAATAAAGATAAACCTTTGGAAAGCGGAAAGCCTTGTGCCTGTTTGGGTGGTGGAAATTTTATCAGCAAATAAAATATGCCAATAACAAGTGTAGAAAACCCTACAAAAGAAACAATCACATCATAATTAAATTTTGCTTCCAGTATTCCCAAAAGCAGCGGCATTCCTAAAGCGCCAATGCCAAAAAAAACGCCGAGCAAACTAAGATTGGCACCTTTGTCTTTATCGCTGATGTCCGACACAAGCGCACTGGTAGCGCCATTAATAGCCCCCCCGCCGAGGCCGAATAAAAAAATTCCCATTTTTAATAAAGTATGTGATGGCGCATAGGCAATTCCTTCAAAGCCAATGAACATGCTGAGGCAAGTGAGCGATAAGAGAATTTTATATCCATATTTATCACAAAAAGGGCCGAACAACAACGAGCCTAATAAAATGCCAAAGGGTAAAATAGAAAATAATTCTCCGGAACCTATTTCATCCAATAAATATTTTTGCTCTAATCCGTGTTTTACCGAACCTAACGTGGTAATGCCCATTCCAAAAAATAAAATGCCGATACAGGCAGCCCAAAAAACCAATCTTTTGTTGTACATATAATAAGTTGTTTTTTTAAGAAAGGTTTTTAAGCGCTAAAAATCCTGCTCCATATACACCGGCATCACCTCCCAATGCGGAGGCTTCAAAAGTGACCTGTTTTATGCTAATTGGTTGCGCCCATTTGGTGGCTTCTTCTTTTATTTTTGAAATCAATGAAACTGCAGGGCCAAAAACTCCGCCGCCAAAAATTATTTTCTCCGGATTGAATAAGCTGACTAAATTGGCAGTCGCCATTCCCCAATATTCAATGCAGTCTTGCACTACTTTCACTGCTATCTCATCGTTAACATCATAGGCATTAAATACATCATGGCAATTAATTTCTTCTAACGTTTTATTTTTTAATATTCCAGAATAATCTTTTGTTTCGTTTACAATTTTCTGTGCAAGCATGGCAATTCCCTCTCCTGAAGTATAATGTTCAAAACAACCACATGAAATATAATCTTCTTTGAAAGGCTTGTTCAGTGCCATCCATCCTATCGCTCCCGCAATGTCCTGTGAGCCGCGCAATACCTTTCCATTGATTAAAATGCCTGCACCAATTCCGGTTCCGACTGCAAGAAAAATGGCATCATTGCAATTCTGTGCGTTTCCTTTCCACAGTTCACCAAGAATATAACAGGCGCGGTCACTGTCAATGGTTACCGGAATTTTTTCAGATACTTTTTCTATCTCTTCAAGCAACGGATAATCATCCCATCCGGAAATATTCGGCGCCCAAACGGTCCCTGTTTTCAATCTGTAAATGCCGGGGACCGAAATGCCAATGGATTTAATTTCATTTCCTGTAAGCACGGCTGCGTCACGCATCGAGAGAAAATGGTGTACGATTATTTCGCCTACTTCACTTCCTTTTCTTTTGCCTAAAGCAGTAACTTCCCGTGATAATAATTCTCCTTCTTCATTAAAAACAGCGGTTGCCAGTTTCGTGCCGCCGAGGTCGAATGCCAATAGTGCCATACAATTTAGTTTTGCGTGTTTCCGCTGTTTTAAAAAACTAAATTAAGTAAAATCGCATAAGCCTGCAAATTATTTTTTTTAATTAAATTCGTACTGAAATAAAAAATTGAAAATCTCCTGTTTTGTTTTTCTTTTAATTAAAATCATAAAAACCCGAGGTTTGGTTTAAATTTTTTTCTTTTAAAAAAACAGAAAAATAAAATTTATTATCTAAATTTAAAATATGGAATCATCGGTTAGCGGCATGTTCAAAAATGAGCGGCATGCATTTATTTTAAAGCAGATCAACTTACACAATAAAGTACTGTCTTCCGAGCTGAGCAAAGAACTGGAAGTTTCTGAAGATACCATCAGGCGTGATCTGGCAGAGCTTGCTGAGGCTGGCGAAATTATTAAAGTACATGGTGGGGCCCTTTCAAAATCGTATCATTACCCGGTGCATCAAACTTCTGTATACGCGCAGGAAGAGAAAAAAATAATCGCAAAAAAAGCGGTTGATCTGATTGAAAACGGAATGGTGGTTCTTACAGAAGCAGGCACTACCATGCTCGAAATGGTGCGGATGATTCCCGATAATATTGAGGCTACTTTTTTTACGGTCAGTCCTTTGATGGCGCTGGAACTTGCAGAGCATCCTTTGCTCACCGTTATTTTAGTGGGTGGACAAATTGATAATTCCGCGCAAATAACCCTGGGTGAAAAACCGATAAGTGAACTGATGCAAATAAGGGCGGATTTGTGTTTTCTTGGAGTAAACGGCCTGAATGCAAAAACCGGCCTCACTGAGGTTGACTGGAAAGTAGCGCAGGTAAAAAAAGCAATGATCAACAGTTCTTCAAAACTGGCCGTGCTTAGTATTTCTGAAAAATTAAATTCAGAACATAAGATGAAATTATGCGATGTACATTCGATAGATTATTTGATTACAGAGCTTGATCCTGAAGATAAAGTGTTAAATGGTTTCAGGAAAAGCGTGGAGCTTTTATAAAAAAATTACTCAAATCTATAAACGGCCTGAACCCTCATTCAATAAGCGCATCGTTCAGGCAGCCGAAGACAAGCTTCCCGAGCGGTTAAACCTGCTTCCCTCACATTTATTTGCTTATTTTGCACTTCTCATTTCCTGATTATCCTACACAAGGAAGATAAATTTTTATATAAATGAAGGTGTTTAAATTTGGCGGCGCAAGTACCAACAGTTATGAACGGATAAAAAACCTGGCTCACATTCTTAGTCATCATAAAGATGAAAAAATTCTCATCGTCATTTCTGCAATGGGGAAGATGACCAACGCTTTGGAAAAGGTGGTTGATGCCTTTTATGAAGAACGGAATGAAGATGCTTTAAAACTTTTTCAAAAGATAAAAGATTATCATCTTAATCAATTAAAATATCTCGTCACCCTTCAATGGGAAAAAGCAACAAACCAATTGAATGACTTCTTCACCGAGGTGGAATGGCTGCTGCATGATAAGCCTGTAAAGGATTACAACTATTATTATGACCAAATTGTTTGCTGTGGAGAATTGCTTTCTTCTACATTGATCTCTTATTTTTTGAAGGAAGAAAAAATTGCGAACCAATGGATTGATGTAAGAGATTTAATCAGAACCGATGACACGTTTCGGGATGGAAAAGTAGATTGGGATATTTCAAAAAAATCTGTTTCTGAAAAATTAATTCCTTTATTTCAGCAAAACAATTTTGTGGTGACACAAGGATTTATTGCCAGCACGGATGAAAATGAAAGCACTACCCTTGGCCGTGAAGGAAGCGATTATACAGCCGCCATTTTTGCGGAATTATTAGATGCAGAAACTGTCACGATCTGGAAAGATGTAAACGGCGTAATGAATGCTGATCCGAAAGAATTTCCGGATGCTGTCACGATTGAAGAATTGAGCTATAAAGAAGTGATTGAAATGGCTTATTATGGCGCGCAGGTCATTCATCCTAAAACCATCAAACCACTGCAGAATAAAAACATTCCGTTGTATGTAAGTTCATTTCTTGATTTGCGTTTACACGGCACCGTTATAACCGACAAACAAAATCACCATTTGCCGGCGATGATGGTTTATAAGCGACACCAGGCGCTGGTTACCTTACAAACAACTGATTTTTCTTTTGTTGAAGGAAAGCCGATAAATGTGTTGTATGAAATTTTAGAAGAATTAAGAATAAAACCCAATCTCACCCAAAACGGCGCGATAACATTAATGATTTGCATTGATGATATTCCTGAAAAAACGGAACAACTGGCTATGCTTGCCTCATCCTTTTTTAGTGTGCATATTCAAAAGGAATTAACGCTGTTTACTGTAAGGCATTATAATGACGATTATCTGCAAATACCAGAAACAAATACAGAAATCGTGATGGAACAAAGAACATCAGATACGCTTCAAAGGCTGATGAAAATCAAATAACAAAGTCTCTATCCAACCTCATAGAGGTGACCGGATTATAGAAGAGAACACGATAGTACCATCACCGAGAAGGGCTGAAAATGATTATCGTTTTATTATAAGAATATCACCCTTTCAGGGTTGGGAATAAAAAAATAGTACGGTTATTGGTAAGAGTTTTAGAATTAAAACGGTGAGAATTATTTTTAAACAAGCAATAAATTTTTGAATATGGAAACAGTAAGAGCAACAGCAGAAGGCGCAATTCCTATGCAAATAAAAGAAGTGAAAGCATTCGGCTCCGAGGCCGCGGATGCACTTTTAGAACAATTAAACATCGGCAGAAGAAACCTGACAGAACATGATGTTGAGATCGAAATATTGTTTTGTGGTGTGTGCCATTCCGACCTTCATACAGTACGAAATGAATGGCACAGCACCGTTTACCCGTGTGTGCCCGGGCATGAAATAGTTGGAAAAATTGTAAGCGTTGGCGGGGAGGTTACAAAATTTAAAGTGGGCGATCTGGCTGCAGTAGGTTGTATGGTAGATAGCTGCCGGCATTGTGACTACTGTAGAGAAGGCCTTGAGCAGTATTGTGAAGAAGGTAATACCGGAACTTATAATTCTCCTGATAAGCACCTCGGCACCCGTACTTATGGCGGCTATTCAGAAAGCATTGTAGTGGATGAGGCGTTTGTTTTGCGTGTACCTGAAAACCTGGACCTGGCAGCCACGGCACCATTACTTTGTGCAGGTATCACCACCTATTCACCGCTGAGGCGTTGGAATGTAGGTGCCGGTAAAAAGGTAGGAGTTGTGGGCATTGGCGGTTTGGGACACATGGCCGTGAAATTGGCAAAGGCAATGGGTGCAGAGGTGATTGTTTTTACAACATCACCTTCAAAAGTTGAAGATGCCAGGCGCCTGGGTGCGGATGATGTTGTTCTTTCAAAAGATAAACAACAAATGGCGCGATATAGTGGCAAGCTTCATTTTATATTGGATGCTGTTTCTGCACAGCATGACATCAATGCTTATCTGAAACAGTTAAGGGTAGATGGTTCACTGGTACTGGTAGGCGCTCCGGAAAATCCGCTTCCGGTAGCGGCATTTAGTCTCATTCCTTACCGCAGAAGTTTTGCAGGTTCTATGATTGGCGGTGTTGCTGAAACGCAGGAGATGCTCGATTTTTGTGGCAAGCACAATATTGTTGCAGATATCGAGATGATAAACATTCAACAGATCAATGAAGCGTATAAGCGTTTGCTGAAAGGCGATGTAAAATACCGGTTTGTGATTGATATGGCATCTTTGAAGAAATAGTGACTGGCATTCGAGTGGTGTGCCCGATGCTCGTTTTCACAACGGGTGATAAATTCATCTATGCAAGCGGTGTAAAACGGAGTAGATAACGTCGCTCTTTTTACAAAATAAAAAAAGGCTGCTTTTGAGACAGCCTTTTTTTGTAAGCAAAACAACAATCATTTTCTGTTATTTCAGATAGCCATAATATGCTTCATCTGTCGGAGTATCCCACCAAATTGGCATGCTCCAGATATTCGGGTCAGCGGCATGTGGATTTAAGGCAAATGTATTTATGGAGTTGTAATTTATTTCATAAGTCGGAGGCAACGCCCAGCGGCGCATCCAGTATCTCGGATCACTTGGAGAACCACCGGTCAGCTGAGCCTGGCCTGTAAACAAAGGACCTCTTTGATAACCGGGGTAAATGACTCCGAAGCTGCCTATATCACCGGCGCTATAATCAAACCGGCGCATATCGTTGTAGTTTTCAAGGCTGCAGCCCATCGCGATATATTTTTGCAGCATGATGTCTGACATGGTCAAATTACCGGGGCCTTGCGCAACAGCCGGGCTCGCCATATAGGTTGCGATATCATTGGCATTCATCGGCTCCATATCAGGAATGATAACCCCCGCCGCATTTTTGTCAAAACCGGCGCCTTGCCATTCTGCGAGTTTGGCCTGCATCAGATTCATGTGAGCCTGAATGCCTGCAATGTATGCTGTATATGCATCCGCCGGATCGCCTTTTCTCAGATAAACTTCCGCTTTGATAAAGCACATTTCATGGTAGGTCAGAATCTCCTGATCAGAAACAGGGCGAACCTGGAACGAACCTGTGGAACCAATGACGCCCGCATTATATGCATCTGTTGAAGGATACCAGTTCACATCATTGGCCGGCTGATTAGGATTGCCGGATGTAGCGGTAGCACTACTGCGCATGTTTACGTAAGCAGTATCTCCGGCATAAACATAGTTGCTGCTGTTGATGTAAATGGAACCGGCGGGATAGGTTATTGATACCTGATTCCCATTAACTGTGTAAGAACGGCCTACCTGTTGTTGAGCAGCAATAAAATTGGCAAGTTCCGTTGCATCACCAATCGTATATGTTTTAGTGACGTTTGTAGCAGCATAACCTGCCGTTTGAATAGAAGCGGCTCCTCCTTTTAACAAACGGGTTGCCGTGTCATAAGAATCAACCCCTATCCCACGATTCCATGTATAAGAGCTTACCTTCCCTGAACTATTTAATTTAACATTTGCCATAGAAGCTGGAACGATTTTAGACATTCGCGGATCTACTACTTTTGAACCGTTCATGTTGGTCAGCAGGTTGTAATAATATTGGGAAATGCGGATAGAATTACCATAAGCCGCATAATCAAAGTTGCCATTGGTTACTACCGGATCGCCGTAAAGATAGTCCGTTACAGTACTATTGTTGAGCCCCGGCCCGACGGTATTATCCGCATTGGATTGAGGACCTTGAGACAGACAATACAGAATAGAATCGGCATTAAACAAATCCGCTTTTTTAGAAAGCTTAAGCATATAGCGGGCCTTCAGTCCCCAGCATAATTTTATCCATTTGCTTACATCTCCGCCATTCCATAAATCCCCGGTTGAAAGAGGCGGAGCTCCTGCTTGCTGCGTTTTATTGAAGAGGCCTATCGCTTCATTCAAATGCGCCATACATCCATTATAAATGGTTTTGCCGTCATCCGGTTTAGGGCTGGGATTTCCGGTTCCTGCCTCTGTGTAAGGCATTTCGCCATATAGGTCCAACATTTCCATATAACCCAGCGCATTGAAAACATCGGCCACTGCCATATAGTGATAGGCGCCTTGTTTTTGCGCGGAATTATACAAATCAACTACATTGGAAGATACTTCAATAAACCACGTTTGATACGGAGTCGTTGAATTGGCATTGGAGCATTGCCATGTGGTGCTAAAGCTGTTTCCGGCGCCAGTGTTACTATAATAAACTCCCGCCTGCAGGGCAGTACGATAATTCGTTACGCCAGCCGTGTATTGGTAAAAGTGTTGAATCCACGGCACACGGTTTTGAATTAATACGCTTTGGTTGTTTGGATTATCCGGGTCTGTATTCACATCCAACCACTTTTTGCAGGAGGCAAAACTCATTATGAGTACACAACCCAGAATAATATATTTTGTTTTTTTCATGATTTTTGTTTTTGAGTTTAAAACTTAAGATTTACGCCGAATGTAAAACTTGCTACTGCCGGCACTCCGAGGTAGTCGATACCGGTAGAACCGGAACCACCGGTACCTCCTGCCGCACTTACTTCCGGATCCATTCCTTTGTAGTTGGTCCATGTAAACAAGTTGGTTCCTACTACAGTGGCAGTAAGTCCTTTAATCACTTTCTGATTCTTCAGAATACCGGAGAAATCATAAGCCAGGGAAATCGAACGGAGTTTCAGCCAGTTAACTGAAGTAATGAAATTATAAGAGTCGGCTGCATAGTTTTGCCAATACCGGTAAATCATATTGGTACCTGAATACGTTGTACCACCAATGGTGTATGACTGATCTGCACTGTAGGTTATGGTGGTATCAGTTCCTGTCACAGCATTCACTCCTTTTAAAGTTACGGATTGACGATTGTTCTGGGTGGTTAATTTGCTCAATCCATTTATTACCATTGCATATTCGGTACCATTGAATACATCGCCACCTATCCGGATATCCAACAGGAAGTTTAGCGTTAAATGTTTATAACGCAAAGTATTTACAAAGCCGCCAATGTAATCTGGTTCACGGTTACCCACAGTCAGATTTGTGCCTGTGTAAAACTTATACAATCCTGTTGTCGGATCTATTTGATAGAGGCCGTTTGAAATTTCTTTTCCATTGGCGTCAGTTGCACGCAAATAACGTTGACCGGTCATTCCCAGGAAATAGCTTTTAGGAATAGAGGCAGCTTTTATCGTTCCAAATTGAGCGTCTGTTGGATAAAAATAAGCTACACCGGGAAGAAAAGCGCCTAATCTGCCCCTGTTGTAAGAGAAATTCAGCGTTGCATTCCATGAAAAGTCTCTTTTCGAAATTATCTTACCATTAACCGCTACTTCCATACCATTGTTGATAACAGAACCTGAATTAAGCGCGCTGAAAATAAATCCGCCTGATTGCGCTAAACGCGGTTGTGCAATCTGATTTTGGGTTTCATTATGATAATAGGTATAATCCAACCCAAAACGGTCATTTAAAAACCTAAGCTCGCCTCCAACTTCCCAGGAACTTTGAATCTCGGGTATCAAATCAGGATTACCGGCATAGTATTGATTACCAACACCAATAAAATTACCAATAGTAATCGGAGAGTTTTCATAAGTATTGGTAGCATAGGGATTGGCATCTTTACCTACTCGGGCCCAGCTTGCACGAAGTTTACCGAATGAAAGAATATTGTTTGCCGGTAACAATTGTGTAAAAATAAAAGAGCCGCTCACAGAAGGATAAAAATAAGACCAGTTCTTTATAGGCAGTGTGGATGACCAGTCATTCCGTCCTGTTGCTGTCAAATATACCAGGTCTTTATAAGACACACCTATTTCGCCATAAGCTCCAACCAGACGTCTCCTTGTAGTCGCATCAGTAAAAAATTTGTTGGTATTCTCCATATTGTTGAAGCTAACGGTACCCGGTGTACTAAAGGTATATCCCCAAAGATTTTGATTTTTTGTGTTAAAATCCTCGGAAGTGGTTCCCAGCAACAGGTGGGTATCAAAATCGCCGAAGCTCTTATGGAAAGTAGTCATTACGGTTGTCGTAATGTAGGTATAATTAACCATGTCTTTGCTCAGGCGCCCGTTCTGATATAATGGAATCAGTGCAGAGCCCGGGGCAATATAAGTATAGTCATTGGTAGTGTACTGATCGTAACCTACACGTCCCGTAATATCCCACCAATTGGTAACTTTGTAATTAGCGTTGATGCCCCCGGTAAAACGATCCGTTTGCGAGGTTAACTTATCCTCATTTATGATCCAATAGGGATTATCGATGTCGTCTTCCAAAGCAAGAGTAGCGGCATATATCCGGTGTTGCGTTCCATCAGGGTTTATATAATTTTTGATATTGTATGTTGTGGGCCAGCCGTACAACGACTGCATACTTCCTACGCCGTTATATCCTCCGACTGACTCAGCCCATAACCCTGAAGTAGTTAATGTTCGATCCGTATTAGCTACAGAGTAGGCTACATTCGCATTCAAGGTTAAACCACCGTATTTCTGTTCGCCGTTAAAGCGAAAAGTAGTTTTGTCATAACCTGTACCAGGAACGATACCTGTTTGCTTAAAGTTCGATCCGGATAAATAAAAAGAACCGTTTTTCGAACCGCCGGATACGTTTACGTTGTTATCATAAATAGCCCCGTGGCGAAAGAAATTACCGATATTATCGTAAATAGTACTGTCGGCAGGAATTTTTGGGCCCCACGAATCATAAACCCCATCGGTGGTTAAAACCCCATTGCTTGAATAGATGCCAGGGCCAAATTCGGTTTGAACCTGGGGCAATTTATCTGCCCAGGAAGTACTTATTTTACTATTGAAATCCACCGTTACCGTGCCTTCTGCTCCTTTCTTTGTGGTAATAAGAACAACACCGTCAGCAGCACGGGAGCCATATAAAGCCGCAGCAGCCGCACCCTTTAAAACAGACAGGGTTTCAATATCTTCCGGATTGATATCCATCACACGGTCTGAGTAAGTGGTGTTACTGCGTGACAAACCATCAGTACCGGTATTCCCTGTAACAGTGGTGGAGTTATCATAGATGATTCCGTCTACAACAAATAATGGCTGATTTTGCCTGCCCTCAGATGTTGAGGTACCACCACGAAGAGTAATTGAAGCTCCCGCACCTGGCGCACCGCTGAATTGGGTGATATTTACACCCGGAACCTTGCCTGCAAGCGAATTGATGACATTGGTGTTCTTGTTTTTCATCAATTCATTTGCGTTCAGCTGGGTAACGGAATATCCCAATGCCCTTTCCTGCTTTTTAATGCCAAGGGCGGTCACCACCACTGCCTGTAATTCTCCATTTTCCCTTTCAAGGGTAACGGAAATTGTTGAAGAGTTTCCTACTTTGACATCCTGGGTTGTATATCCTACCGCACTGATCACCAGTATGTCCGAGCGGTTTGCCTCAATGCTGAACTTTCCATCACCAGTTGTTTGTGTGCCCGTCGTTTTACCTTTGATAATAACAGAAGCTCCGGGAATGGGAGCATTGTCACCTGAAACTACTGTTCCCGTAACGGTTCGTTGCTGTGCAAGCGTTGTTTGGCTTAATTGTAAAAGTAGAAGTACAAAAAGCGCAGTAATTAAATTTCTCATAATGAAATTTTAAAATTGATGATTGTATTGAAAAAAATCCTGCTTATTTTAGGACAAGCGATCGTTTTATTCTGCTGCATTTCTTTATCACGTTACAGTCATAATTACGGTCAATATGTTTAAAAGACAGCAAATGCCCGCACCGAATGCCGCAAAATCCGATAACGGCCGAATTGCTATGATTTATATACTGGTTCGATTTATAAAACGGTTATACCTGCACGTGCATAAGGTTGCAGCAAAGGATCGTCCGGTGATAATTCTGTTATTAATATTCCGATCTTTTTACTCTCACACACCTGCAAAGGCTGTTGTGAATTGATTTTCTCCGCGATCGTTAAACACACCACCTTTTTAGATGCTTCTATCATCGCTCTTTTTACCTGAACTACCTCCCAGTCATTGTCAGAAACTCCATTTTCAAGGTTGATAGCAGACGTGCCCAATATGCACAAGTCAACTTTTAGCTCTTTTATTCTTGAGATTGCATCAGACCCAACTGTAATTTTTGAATCCTTTGAAACCTTATCGCCGATAGCAATTACGTCAATAGTGGGATGAATAATGTACTCACTAAGAGCAGGAATGCTGCCTGAGATAAAAGTTGCATGTAGAGAAGCCGGTAGAACGCGTGCAAGCTCGATGATAGTAGTCCCTCCGCTGGTCAGAACAAACATGCCGTCTTTTATCAACGATGCCGCTTTTTTTGCAATGATTTTTTTTTGCGAGTAGGCGTACACTTCTTTTGAAGTACCATTGCCATTGTGAAACGAAGGGGATAAAGCCCCACCGTGTACTTTAATTATTTTTCCCAGTTCGGCCAGCTCCTGCAAATCTCTTCTGATAGTATCGTCAGACACATTTATTTGTGTCGTTAGTTCGGTTAACAGCACTTTGTTGTGCAGGTTAACCTGGTGAACGATAAAAGCCTGGCGTTCGGTTTTAAGCATCTGTTAACAAAATTGTTTCTCAAAATTATAAGAGAGAAATGTTAAAAAACGCAATTCCGCATATAAAATTCAGAAAATGCGAAAAAAACCGCAAATTTTTACGCAAGTATGGCAATACTACCCATTAAGAAAGCCGGTTACCGGTTTCTTTTTGTAAAAAGTAGGTTCTGCTGCCTAAAATGTAGGATTTAAAACCGCTATTTTTTAAACCGGTTGCTCCCGGCGACGTACTGAAATGCGTCATTAACCTGTGCTTCGGCTTCGCATCGTGAAGATTCTGAAGATTCTCTTTTCGCGTCCAAAATGTCCAGTAAACTAAGAAATATTGCGATTTTGAATTTGGATTTTAAAAGGACATTGGAAAAAACGTGATTAGTAACAAAAGGCTGTCCTTTTGAGACAGCCTCAGTTAAATTCCTATTGAATATAAAGTCAGTAATTATTGTTTTTTCACCTGGACCGTTTCATCAACGCCGTCAACCTTCATTTTAAAAGTTCCATCCGAATCACGAAAAATAATAACTGTAGGCCTGAAAATGCTGTTATTGAATAATGTTTTGATCTCATCCTGTACCCAAGTGTCACCATTGAGCAATTTGAAAGTAGTAGCACCATCCCAGCCTCTGAAATCACCATCAATTTTACTTTCTATCGCATCCTGCAATTTAGTTGCCGGTAATGGTTCTTCCACACCCTGAACAATTAAAAAATACTTCCTTTTTACCTTATAAACTTTTACCGATGGGTTGGTAACCTTGTCTTGTTGTTTCAGTTTGCCCCCGATCTGGTAATAGCTTTTTGCACGGGTTCTTAGAATAAAACCGGGTGCGAATACAGTGTTAGCAGGACCGTCATAAAAAGTGGATTCTTCCGGAGCTGCGGTAGAATCAATTTTCTGTGCAAACGTGGCGTTGCAAAAAAAGAATAAAGAGAATAGAGATACAAGTAAAGACTTCATAATATCGAAATTTATTTAGTTGCGATTGTAATTTTAGGAGTTGAAATGCATTTAGTTAAAAGTTAAGAAGAAATTACATTGAATAATTTCTTCTTAACTCTTCCAAACTATTATTTATGACGGTAAAAAGAAAGGGATGGCCCTTTTTTGTTTGAGGCAGGTAAACTAAAATCTCCCTGATAATAGACGGTATAAGATTTCTGATTCCCCCCCTGGAATGCCATTTTTGCTAAAATCGTACGTTGAGACAATGGGGTAGTCGAAGGAATTTTAGGAGCGAGCGACCTTGTAACATATAAAGTATCAGTTGTTTGCAAATTAGCCCCTACCTGCGTAAATGAAGTCGCAGCGCCCGGCGCAATCTTACTATAAATTACTGCATTTTTTGTATAGGAATACAAGTCCACAGTAGCTGTATCATTCCATACAGCATTTACAAAACGTACATTATAATATCCGACTGTGGGTGGAAAAGAATAAATATCGTGCAAGAATATCTGGGAAGAGTCGTTTGTAGAATTTACCGAATCAGTTATAATAAAAGAATACTGCTGATTAGCGGCAAACGTTTTTGTAAATGTCGCTATGGTAATAGAATCTGCTAAATTTACTCCACTTACCGACAGTTTGATCTCTTGCGTTCCTGGAGAAACGGCTACATATCCAAAGCCGGTAGTAGTCGGAGGATAAGCTTTTCCATAACTCATAAACTGAGAAGCGCTTCCGGGAGTATAACCACTTATTTTTTGACCATTGACAAAAATATTGAAAGAGTCAGGTCTATTAAAAATCGTCCTGAAATTAGGAGAAGCGTCAATAACTGCCAGGTAAGCCAGCCCGTCTGTCGATTCGGTGGTTGCAACTAATTTATACTCCTTTTTGCAGGAAAAAAGACTAATTGCAGTCGCCAGAATTATTACTGGAAATAAAATATTTTTTTTCATCATGATAACTTTTAATTTTTGAACTATTTTTGAGAGAACCACATTTCATAAGTATTGTAATCAAGGTTTTCAGCTCCAATCCTTGTTAATTCGGGCACATTGTAGAGATACTCCGAATTGTACCTTGGTCTGCACCTATATACAAATTTTCCATTATTCGTGGCATTCAAAAAATCACCGGAAGGAGGCGCGAAACTGGCATACACCTGATGCAAACCAGTGGGAGAACCAGTAGTCGATGGATCAATATCTATATAATGATACTTTCGCATGTCAACCCATGTTTGATGTGTTCCCCAGCCGTACAATGCAATATACTTTTGTAACATGATTTGGGATAAAGTTAGCGGCCCATCATTAAGAGGCACTATTTCGGGATTCGCAAGGTATGCAGCTTTCGAAGCGGCTGTAATTTGCATGGAATCAGGAATATTGGTATTATAGGTAGTTGACAGCATGTCAAAATTTAAGCTGATTCCGTTTATATAAGCGGCAAGTGCGGTAGCCTGATCTCCTTTATGAAATGCCGCTTCAGCTTTTATAAATTGCATTTCTGAAGCCGTCATCATTGGCCAGGGAGAGGTGTTTTGAAAAACATAACGGCTATTATCTACTTTGGGAGCGGTAGTTGCAGTTGGATCTGCGGTATATCCCCAGAAATTTTGAGGATAATCTGCTGTTGAGAGGCCGGAAGTTCCATTCCACGGATTGAATCCCCGATATTCTCCATTCGCATTTTCACGAAGCATATAAGGGGCTCTTGGATCCATAACGCCGGTGAATGCGCTGTCGTTTCGTCCGGACATCAAATTGGCTATATAAGCACCCTGTCTGATAGTGCCGACGTTACCTCTAAATGGGCCGAAATAGTTATTTACTGCAGAAATATTACCCCCCTGATAAGTAGCCATTGCGTTGTCATCGTTGGTCGTCATGGCAAGATTGCAATATTTGATAACAGAATCCCCATAATTTCCCGACTTGTATATGTCCTTATTACTTAAATCGTTGTACGAACGTGCAAGAATACCATAAACGAATTTTTTCCATTTGTTTACATCGCCTTTAAAGAAGTATGCATCCCCCTTTGCCAGATTAGCGGCGCTTACATTGCCGTCAGTTCTGCTGAGAAAATTTAAGGCGCGGAAGCAAATTGCGCGGGTACTATCATAGAAATCCGGTTGTGGATCATATAAGAATTGTTGAAGGCTGGTATTAAAAGCTTGTTTTAAAATAGCATCTCCATATTGATTTGTTAAGGTTAACCATCCCCAGGCTCTTATAGCCCACGCCACACCTACATAATCCCATTTTTTTTGTTCTGTTCCCCATTGAATAATCTTATTGATATTTTGTCCACCCGCAAAATATACAGATCCCCAGATAGCACCGGTATTATCACTACCGGCTGTGCCTCCCATCATGCCGTAGTTTTCTTTGTTTGTCTGAGATCCCCAGTATTGTATGTAACGTCCCAAAAGAATGTCGTCTGCCTGTACACCAAAGCCGGTGCCATTTGCAGAGTAGAAGGAAGTAAAACCGCCGATGACCCCGGGTAAAATGCTTTCGATTGGCTCTACTACAGCGGCATTCGGATTCAGATAGGCAGAATCTATTTTTTTCTGGCATGAAACGATCAGAATCGAGCTGATCACACCAAAAAGTGAAATTATTTTAAAGAATTTATTTTTCATAAAACGATTTTTTTTGTTATTATAAACATTTTTATTTGTTAGAAGCTGGCACGTAATCCAAAACTTAAGCTAAGAGGAGTAGGAGCATTACCAAAATCAAAACCATAACCGCCTACCCCTGTTGTGCCTGGGTTATTACCGTTAACTGCAGGATCTGCACCGGTATAATTTGTAAAAAGTATTAAATCGTTTCCAGTCACGAATGCACTCAGGGTTTTTATGAGCTTGGTTTTTTGTAACATTTTTTCCGGAAACAAATAGCTAAAAGTTATATCACGCAATCTCAGCCAGTTAACATTATGTTGGATGAACTCTTCCTCAGGCATACCAGTGTAGTAGGCATTTGTATAATAAGGATTAAGTACAATAGTATTCTTAGTTGGTTTTGCACTGTTTTGAAAACCGTCATTCAATACTCCATCTACGATAATAGGGGTCATTCTGTCTGATTCTCTCGGGCTTTTTCCTAATCCATTCAGGTATTGGTCGGTTCCGTTATAAATATCTCCGCCAACTTTTAAATCCCACAAGAAACTTAAAGTCCAGTTTTTGTATCTGAATGAATTTAAAGTGCCAAGGGTAAAATCGGGTGTTCTGTCCCCTCTTACATAGAAATTTTGATCAACCAAAGGAATACCGGTTGCGGGATCTATTAAAATCTGTCCTGCCTTGTTCCTTTGGTACCCCCAGCCAGTAATAGTTCCTGTTGAGTAACCTCTTACCAATCCACCTCTTGCATTACCATACATCCAGGTATCGGAGTTGTAATAATCGTTCTTTGCACCAATTGCCAAAGGCAATGTCAGTACTTTACTCCACATGTGGTTGAAATTAAAACGGATGTTCCAATCAAAATCCTTCTTTTTTATCGGTGAAACATCCACACTTAATTCTATTCCTTCATTACGCAATGAAGATACATTTCCCGTATTCAAAATAAATCCGGTCGCATAGCTGGCACGATAGCCCTGGCTTATCTGATCAAGGCAAAGCGTGTTGTAGTAAGCTGCATCTATTGATAACGCGTTATGGAAAAGCCTTAATTCCGTTCCTACTTCATACGTATGTTGCCTTTCGGGTTTCAGATCCGGGTTAGCATTCGTATATCCATAAGTAAAGGGAGGTACCGCTGAACTGTAATTGTTATTCACAAACACTGATTGGTTTGAATAAGGGTCATTCAGCCTGGCAGTGCTTGCAAGAGAGGCCCTTAGTTTAGCAAAATTGAGGAAATTATCCGATTTCAGCATAGGAAACAGATCTGAAACAATTAAACTTAAACTTGCAGCAGGATAATTATAATTCCTGTTTTTTGCAGGAAGTACAGATGCCTCTTCAAAGCGATGCGAATAAGTAAGGAAAACCAGATTTTTATACCCTATAGTTGCTTCGCCGAAATAAGCCAGTTCTCTAAGGATATTCAAATTGGGCAACCCAAAATTGTTTCTCAGCAAACGGACTCTTGAGCTTGCCAATGTATTACTGCTGTCTTTACTCGTAGAATCTGTCAAATGACTGCCTGTTATCCCAAACTGTTGAGTTTCATAATCCTGCCACATCGTTCCCACCATCAGTCTTGTCGTAAAATCGCCGAACTTTTTATTAGCAGTGGCGGTAATTGTATGATTATACCCCTTATAAGTTCTGTAATAATTATCAAGAGTACCACCTGTGGCGGCAGAAAGGTAATAAGATTCAGGATGAGTAAATAAATATCCATCTGTTTTATAAGTTTCATACCCAAATCTTCCGGCTAACGTTAACCAGGGAAAAGGACGAATGTTGATACTCATAGCAGCTATCCAACGGTTGGTCAAATCGCCTGACTGGTTGTTTTCGGCACTCCAGAGAGGATTGTCATAATCACCATTTTGAGTGGTACCGTATACTAAATTCTTGTTGCCTGTCGCATCCTGGTAATCCTGCATATTATTTACTGATGGCCACATGTACAGATCCAACAGATAAGAATTTGCTCCTTTTAACGGTTTTACATTATCCGCATTTATATAAGAAATTGACGGAGCAAAGTCGATATATTTTCCAATTTTTGTATTGTTAGACAACTTGAAATTGTATTTGGTGTAAGTATTATGCGGGATTACGCCATGATCATCGAAATATTGGCCTGAAAAACGATAGCCGGAATTTTTGCCTCCGAATTCCAACCCAAGATTATGCGTTTGAGAAAATCCGGTTTGATAAAAATTGTGCAGGTTATCATACTTCTTGGTGTTGGAAGGATATGCCGGACCAAACGAAGTATATTGACCAACAGCGGGTGGTGCGGTAGGAACTCCATTAGTGCCGGGGCCGAAATTATCTTCAATGGCGGCGAACCTTGTAATTTTTTGTAACCGGAAGTTATCATCATAAGTAACCCTTATTTTTCCATTCGTAGCCCTTGCTTTCTTCATGGTGATTAGCACCGCGCCGGAACTTGCCTGGCTACCATAAAGTGCCGTTGCTTCAGGTCCTTTTAATACAGTAATAGATTCAATGTCATTCGGATTCAAATCAGCAATACGATTGGTATAATCATTATTTCTGTTCGGCAAATCTGATGCAAGTCCGACGCCGGTTCCGCCTTGCGAATTTTCATTCATGGTCTGGTTATCCAGGATAATGCCGTCTACAACAAACAGAGGCTGGTTATTTCCGGACATAGTATTATACCCTCTTAAAACAATCCCTGCAGAAGAACCGGCCGCTCCGGTAGTTGAAGTTACTGTTACACCCGCAATCCTTCCTTGTAATGCATTTACAAAGTTTTCGCGTTGAGTCTGCGCAATTTCGGCGCCACCTACGCTTTGAGCAGAATAACCAAGTTCGCGCGAATTTTTCTTAATATCCATAGCGGTTACCACCACTTCATCAAGTTTGGAATTGCTTTTTGCAAGATGAACAGATACCATTGATGAATTGCCGATTTTCATTTGCTGGGGTGAGTAACCGACTGCTGTTATAATTATAACATCTCCCGGTTCTGCATTAATTGTAAAGTGTCCGTTTAAATCAGTTTGAGTGCCAGACTTTTTTCCTTTTAACATTATACTGGCCGATTGCATCGGTACATTGTCCTCCGACAATACTATACCGCTGATTGTCCGTTCCTGGGCAAATGTTGTTTGGCTTAATTGTAGGAACAGTAGTACAAGAAGAGCCGTTACTAATTTTCTCATTGCGAAATTTTTAAGTTGAAGGTTTATTGAAAAAATGGTGATTGACTTTTGAAAGTGTATTTTAATTGCAAGCGCTTTATCTGTTGTTTTGATCTCATAATGAATAGTGTTGGTTTTAAAGTTTATGTTGTTAATAAAGTTTTTATTATAAAATCTTTATTCCTGTTCGCTTATAAGGCTGCAATACCAGGTCATCAGGCGGCAATTCGGTAATCAGCGTATCTATCTTTTTGATATTACAAACCTGGAAGGGCTGTGTGGAATTAATTTTTTCTGAAATGGTTAAACAAATTAATTTCCGGGCGGATTCCAACATAGCTTTTTTTATTTGAACCACTTCCCAATCGTTGTCTGAAACACCATTTTCAAGATTAATCGCAGAAATTCCGAGGATACACAGGTCAACTTTCAATTCTTTAATTCGGGAAATAGCGTCAGAACCGACAGTGATCTTCGAATCTTTTGAAATCTTATCTCCGATAGCGATTACATCAATATTGGGATGAATAATGTATTCACTAAGAGCGGGAATGCTTCCTGATATAAAAGTTGCGTGTAGAGAAGGCGGTAAAACGCGTGCAAGCTCAATAATCGTAGTTCCTCCACCCGTCAGAATAAACATGCCATCCTTAATCAATGAGGCAGCTTTTTTTGCAATTGCCTTTTTTTGGTTATATCCATAAACTTCTTTGGAAACAGAATTGCCATTATTAAATGAAGGTGATAAAGCCCCTCCATGTACTTTAATTATTTTTCCTGATTCAGCTAATTCCTGCAAGTCTCTCCTGATCGTATCATCGGATACTTGTATTTGCGTCGTCAGTTCGGTTAAAAGCACTTTATTGCGCAAGTTCACCTGATGTACAATAAAGGCTTGGCGGTCAGTTTTAAGCATTCGTTAACACAATTATTTGCCAAATGTATAGGAACAGAATTTTAAAAACCGCTAAATCAGCATGGAAATTTCGGTAAACTGCATCAAAATGCCAAAATATGACTGAACTGTGGCAATTATCCTGCGAGATCATAAGAAGTCCTCAAATTTTGCGCGTTTTTTCAGACTGAAGTTAAAAACTGGGTAAAGGCCTTTTTCAGAACCAAAAACAGCAAGAGTAACAGTAAATGGCTTAAGTAAACTTCCCAAGTACTTACTGGTTATTTCTCAAATCCACCTTGAATGTCAAAAAAGAAGATGCTTTTCGTGATTTTCAATTTTGATACAACCTCTTTCTTGTAACCTTCCAAATCTTTTATAAGAAAGCGACGAATTCTATCAATCATACCAGGATAGATTCTTTGTTCAAAACGAAAAATTGCTTCTTATCTTCGCACTCCATTTAATTTTAAATGCCCTCTTCTGTTACCGTTAACAGAAAAAAATTCAAACTTTTAAAATGAAACAGTCTCCCAATACGCAGGCAGTGCGTATTCAAGTGCCAAGAACCGATGAAAAAGAACATAGTACTCCTTTATTTCTCACTTCCAGCTTTTGTTTTGATACCGCGGAAGAAATGCGCGCGACTTTTGCAGGCGAATTAGAAAACAATATTTATTCACGGTTCGAAAATCCCAATGCACAGGAATTTATAGATAAAATGTGTGCATTGGAAGGGTGTGAAAGTGGCTTTGCTACAGCGTCGGGCATGAGCGCCATCTTCAGTTGTTTTATGACTTTTTTAAATGCCGGCGATCACCTGTTGAGTTGCAGTTCGGTTTTTGGTTCCACTCACACAATTATTACCAAATTTTTTAAAAGATGGAATATTGATTTTTCTTATGCCGATTTAAAAGACCCGGATTCGTGGGAGTCTTTGATAACGCCTAAGACCAAAATGATTTATGTAGAAACGCCAACTAATCCGGGTTTAGACATTGTAGATCTTGAATGGCTTGGAAAATTAGCAAAAAAACATAATGTAATATTAGTGGTTGATAATTGTTTTGCAACGCCGATTTTGCAAAGGCCGGCAGATTATGGCGCAGACCTGGTTTTACATTCTGCGACTAAATGGCTGGATGGACAGGGACGTGTGCTGGGTGGAGTAATTGTGGGCACAAAAGAGCTGATTCAGGAAATTTATTTATTCAGCCGCAATACAGGACCATCCATCTCCCCTTTCAATGCATGGCTGCTCAGCAAAAGCCTGGAAACACTTGATGTCCGCATCCAAAGACATTGCGATAATGCAGAGGCTTTGGTAAAAGCTCTTGATGGCCATGCGAAATTGAATAGCATTAAATACCCTTTTCATCCTTCTCATCCGATGTATGAAACAGCCAAAAAACAAATGAAACGTGGTGGAGGTTTGGTGACTTTTGATTTGAAAGGCGGCCTCGAAAGCGGGAAAAAATTTTTAGACGCACTTCAAATGCTCACTCTTACATCCAACCTGGGAGATACGCGCAGCATCGCTTCCCATCCGGCATCGACTACTCATGCAAAATTAACACCCGAAGAACAATTGGCGGTTGGCATTACGCCTGGGCTAATCAGGATTTCTGTGGGGCTTGAAAGTATTGAAGACATAAAAGCAGATATCGTGCACGCTTTGGAAAAAAGTTGAGATTTCACGGGCGTTAGATGTGGTTGTATTGAATTCGTTTAGAAGATTTAGATTGATTAAGATGGCTTTAGAAGAGTCTAAGTAAACAAACGGCGTCTGACTGAATCAATCGGGCAGAAAATACATCCAATTCCCTGTCTCATTTTCAACCTTTAAAAACTGTGATTGCAGCAGATTTTTTCTAAAAAATTTTGTATTTTAATAAAAAAAATACAACCTTTAATTTTTAAAAAATAAAAAACTACTGCAATGGATAATCTGGATCTTCTACACAATGATTTGATGGTCACACCTGCTTCACATACATTTTTATATGAAGCAGCGCGCTGGGGAAAATTTCTTTCTATCGTCGGGTTTATTTTAAGCGGCCTTATCGCAATAGGAGCGTTTTTTGCGCCCTCAATTTATACCAGACTACCGGCATTCAATGAAATGTCTGCAGGCACAGCCGGAGCTGCAGCCACGGCCATCACAATAATTTACCTGGTATTTGCGGTGCTGTTATTTTTTCCATGCCTTTACCTGAACAAATTTTCGGTGAAAATGAAAGCGGCTTTAGCTTCTGTAAACCAGGGATATTTTGAAGAATCCTTTAAAAATTTAAAATCGCTGTTTAAATTTTACGGCATTTTTACCATCGTAATACTATCCTTTTATGCACTCGCGTTTGTCATTGGTATGCTCACTATGGCAATGAGGCCATAAATTCCATAAACCGGGTGAGCATTTTTTTTAGTTCTTATCTTCTAAATACCGGCGGAACGTTTTCGTGCGTTTCTCTTACAGAGTCAGCTTTTTGATACTTGGTAAATTTAGCGGGTAAAACCGTATCAGATTTAGAAGGCGTTCCATGTAATGTATCGCGCACAGTGCCCTGTACTTCACACGCTTGAAATCCGGCAACAACAAAGAAAATTAAACAAACTTTAAAAAATTTCATCCTGTCTTTTTTATAAAATTAAAAATTATATTTTTCAATAACCATTCTGGCTTTTTAAAAAATAATGGCCTTAAAAATCGCTTTTTTTTATTTGAAAATAAACGATGTTCAAAGAATGGCTGATAGCCTTAATCCAACAGCTCCGAAATTTCCATTACCCGCATAACCATCATATTTGAAAGTAACATCCAGTGGTTTATCATTCCTGCTAAAGTTGTATCCGATCTGAGGAGTGTATGCAAAAGCGGTCGCGCTGGTTCCACTCATACTATTCAAACCTACCCCAATTTGAGCCCCCAAATGTAAATTGCCTGCATAAACGTTTCCACCAACTCTTACCGGAATCACTGTGTAAGCTTTATTTTTTGTGTTGGTTCCGGCAGAACGGCCGGCGTAACTTATCACGCCTATATAAGCTGTACCACTCAGGTTTTGTTTGTAAAAATGCTCTGCCTCCGCGCTTGCACCAATTCCTAAACCCCATCCTTTGTTACCAGGAACGACACTTAAAGGATTAGAAGTAGCGAGGCCTAATTCGGCACCTAAACTAAATCTGGTTCTTCCTTCTCTTTGTGCAGTGGCGATGGAAGAAAAGAAAAAACCGGTTGCGATAAATAGAAGTATTTTTTTCATCTGCGGGGTGTTTTATTTTTCAAAATTAAGCTGTAAAGAATTAAAGCCAAAATTAATATTGATTGTTTCGGTTTTTTATTCGCTAATCCCCAAAATTCATTCAGTGAACAAACAAATAAACGAAATTCCTTTTTTCATTATTGAAAGACATAACGGTGAAGTGTAAACGAAATTTAACTGCCTCCTTAAAAATAAAGTGAGGCCGGCTTTTGTTTTTGAAGGAATATAACGGGAAGGCATAAACAAAAAATTCTTTCAGATAGACGAATTTTTTTACAGTAAAACAACAAATAAGCGAATATCTAATTTTTAAAAAATGACATAACGTTGAGGCATACACGAAAATAATATAGGCGATAGATTCATTTTATGACCACTTCCTTTATCACCTTTTCACCAAGCGCTTCATTCACTCTTTCAATGATTTTTGCTTTCTGGTAAAGCAATTCATTTTTTAGCGGCGCGATGTTGGTGGAAATAAATAACGTCGTATTGATGATTTCAATTTTATCAGTATAGTTGGCAATCGTTTTTCCCATAATTTTTTCCCACGCTTCTTTGACCTGCATGGATTGCACACCACTTTTCAGCTTGCTTTTTTTCAAAAACTCTTTCAATGCATCACCGATTGAGACTTCCATTTTTTTATTATTATTGAATTATTTTATTATTAAATTATTACTTCAACCTTCAACATTCAACCTTCAACGTTCAACTTTGAACCTTCAGCATTCAACCTTTTAACAGTTTAACCTGCGGTACGGACCTATGGCAACTCAATAATCTGTGTTTCATTTCCAAATGGAGAAAGCGCTTTTTCCAAACGATCACCGTGTGTGTCGGTAATAAAAACCTGTCCGTTATTTTCTTTACAAACATATTCCAATAAATTCTGAATCCGTTTTTCATCTAATTTTTCAAACACATCATCCAATAATAAAAAAGGCGCCGAACCTTTTACCTTTTTTAAAATTTCAAACTCTGCGAGTTTGCAGGCAAATAATAAGCTTTTTCTTTGTCCCTGTGAGGCAATGGTTTTAAAAACATTTTCCTGCAATAAAAAAATAAGATCATCCCTGTGAATTCCGGCATTGGTTCGCTGAGTAAGGCGGTCTTTTTGCCGTGAAGCAATTAATAATTCTGCAAAAGTATTTTCGTTCAAAAGGCTGCTGTATTCGATCGTTATCACTTCATTATTTCCCGAAATGTTTTTATAAAATTGTTGAATTAATGGAAATAATTTTCCAGAAAACTGGCTTCTTATTTTATGAATATAATTTGCAGCAGGAGTTAGTTGCTCATCAAAAGTTTCGAGCAAGGCAAAATTAAAGGTGCTTCGAAGAGCTTCGTTTTTTAAAAAACTATTTCTTTGCGCCAGCACTTTATTGTAAACAATCAACTGCTGTAAATATTCCGGATCCACCTGGCTGATCAGCGTGTCCATAAATTTTCGTCTTTCTTCACTTCCGCCGGTAATCATTTCGATATCATCGGGTGCGATAATAACACATGGAAATTTCCCAATGTGATGAGAAAATTTTTCGTAAGCAATATCATTTAAATAAAACTCTTTTTTTTGAGAAGGCCGGTAAATACAAACCACTTTTTCGGTTTTATTTTCTTCCTTTTCATTTATAATTTCTGCTTCCAGCCGGAAGCCTTCTTCACCAAAACAAACGTTGATAACCTCTGATTTTGAAAAATAGCTTTTAGTAAAACAGATATAATTTATCGCATCTAAAAGATTCGTTTTCCCTTTTCCATTCAATCCGCAAATACCAATGATCCGTTTAGAAAAATCAAACGTTTTTGATTGATAATTTTTATAGCCTGTTAAGATGATTTTTTTGAAAAGCATGAAAGGTTTTTTGCCACTCCAAAGGAGTCCTTCGGACGAATTACACGAATTTACACCAATTAGTTTTTGTTGAGGATGCCCTTCTCCTTTAGGCGAAGGGTTGGGATGAGGTTTTTTTGCCGCTCCAAAGGAGTCGTTTGGACCGATTACACGAATTTACACGGATTGAATAAAAATAGTTAATCATGATCAGCAAACGAATAAATAATTCAAATTCCTGTCCGCTACGCCGATTGTGGGTCGTCGGTCAACGATCGTCCTCTCCTACATCATCCTCCTCAAATAATTTATCTGCCCGAGGTGATAATTCAAATGAGCAAGTAAAAACGTGAGCATGTTTTCTGTTGAAAACGTTTGATCTCTGATCTGTAATGAAAAATCTTTCTTTAAATCTTCTGAGGATAATTTTGGCAAAGTGGTTTTGATGATTTCTTTTAATGAATTCACATCAGAAATTAATTTTTCACGCGGAACATTTTTTACAGAAAATTCTTCATCACGCTTTCTTACATAATCTGTATTTGCTAAAGTTTTTCCGATAAAATGATTCAGGTTTCCAAGAAGATGCATCACTAAATTTCCTGCTGAATTATTAATGCCTTCTTTTGTTTTCCAGATGTCATTTTCATTTTTAAACAAATTAATTTCTTCACTTAATTTATCTAAATCTCTTTCAAAAAAATTGCTAATATTCATGTCTTTTATTTTACGGGTTTGTAAAAGTACATGAAAGAAAAGGCATTTGGAATCTCAAATTTATTTGAAAAAAAATGCACGTAAGTCGTGTTGTTATCCTGAGGTAAACGTAAATCACGCTTATTTGTCCGTTTGCTGAAGCGGCAGATTAATTGATGATTTTTATAAACTGATTATTGCCGTCCGGTTTGACTATTTCCAATTGGTAAA
Source organism: uncultured Chitinophagaceae bacterium (assembly GCA_963706825.1). Taxonomy (GTDB): domain Bacteria; phylum Bacteroidota; class Bacteroidia; order Chitinophagales; family Chitinophagaceae; genus Ginsengibacter. The sequence continues at coordinate 261,791 of CAVPNT010000002.1, forward strand.
TTCCTTTTGGTAAATTATTAACAGGAATTGATTCCTGGCTGTTGGTATCCGCTACGTTCATTTTATGGGATGTCATTGGCTGTCCCAAAGAATTGAACAATCTCATAGTATAAATTCCCGGTGCTTGATTTTTTAGCTGCAAATGAATAAAGCCGTCTTTAAGCGGATTGGGATAAACAGAAATGTCAGCGGTTATTTTTCCCATCACCACTTTTAAAATCTGTGTATAATTGATTTTACCATCGCGGCTCACACTGCGAATCCGGTAATAATTGTTTCCTTCAAATGGCTGTTCGTCTACCCATGAATAATTTACTGCTCCTTTATTTAAAGCTGGAACAATCCCTGCTTTCAAAAAATTAATTCCATCGGCTGATTTCTCTATTTCATATTGTTGGATGCCGCTTTCATTTTCCACATTCCATTCTACGACAATATTTTGATTTTTCTGAAAAGCTTTTATTGAAATAAAAGTAACCGGCATCGCATCCATCTGCCTGAACACAACTTTAAATCTGTCGGCCACAGAAGATGCGGCATTTCCTGTAATAGCAATATTGACAAAACTGCTGTCTGAAAGACTTACAGGCGTGGAAGTATTTAAAAACTTGTCCAACAAAAACGCCTGTATTCCAGCTGATTGCATATTTACAGGTGCAAATCTAAGCTGGTAGGTTCGTTGTGCTAAATTGCTCATATTATAATAAATCGTATCAAAAGTGGTAAGGGGCGCCTTTGCTTCAATTGATAAAATTTTCCCTTCTCTTTTCAGTCCAAAGTTTTCACCGCCATTTGAAAACTTAAGCGCATCATCACCATCAATATTATTACTAAAAGCAGGATCAAAAACTACAGTATTGCCATCTGCTATTACGTCTTTCTCAGACGGGCCTGTATAAAGGCTTACTCCAAAAAATTGCCGGTTTTGAGTCAGACCAGATTTACGGGCAAAATTTGTTAAAGAAGTTGCTGCCGACTTACAGTTTTCTGTGAAAGTAACTGTATTTATTTCTTTTGAAATTGGAGAAGTACTATTGGTAGAATGAACAAAAAATGCCTGGCCGGATTGAACAATTGATGAAGATGCTCCGGATGGATAGGGAAAAGTGCCGCCTGGCACAGGTTGCCAGTTATTGGTACTGCTTAAAGTTTGATAACCGCCCAATCCATACACTCCATATAAATATGGATCCCACACATAAAATTTATTGTCAATTGAAGTTGTTTTTGTTATTTTGGTAAAATCTATCGGGGAAGCATAAGGATTTCCTATGGCTTCATTACTGTTTGAATTTACAGAAACAGACGGCTGCGTTCCGGTAAGTAAAACACCTTTCGTACGAAGCGTTGTAACTTTTGCCGGCTGATCAAATGCCGTTACAGTCCTATCACCCCGCACAAAAATCATATATCCTTTCGCGTTGTAAACCGGGTTGTTTGTATTGGTAATTCCTATCCAGCCGTCCGTAGCATAATCATAATATTTTAAAGAAGGCGTTGCAGAGTACAGATCAAAACCGGCTGCGGTTCCTCCTGCTCCGGTTATTTGTGTACCATAGTTAGAAGGCGTATTTCCATTTTCCATCCAGCTTTCTTTTACCGTTTGGCCGTTTGTGGGCGTTGATAATAATTGCCAGGATTTCGCATGCTGACCGGGCGCAGTACCCAGGTTAATATACCGTTCCACGATCACCTTTCCATTGATGGAATTACCGGGTCCCACGACATCTACCCTGGCTGTACCCGTTGCATTTGAAACAAGAGTCAGATTATCGCCGGTATTTAATTTTGCAGCAGCATTTCCAAATGACAACGTTCCTAAAATTTTCAAAGTATCACTGGATGCAGAAGAAATAGTAAGACCGGAGCCGCTGGAATTGCTGACAATTAAATTCCAAATGCTTTTCTGATAAAAAATACTTCCGGAAATGGTTTGTGGAGCAGCGCCATTCATCTCGATAGAGCCTTTTGTGGCGTCAAATTTTCCAGAATTATAAATGTTTCCTCCAATTTTTAAAATTCCTCCGTTTGCTACAGTTATTGAAGCACCTGTTTGAATCGTAACATTTCCGGAATATCCAACAGCAGAAGTAATTACCGGATAATTTGAAAGGCCTGAAGGGATTATCACATCCGTAGTTGCCCCGGGTATGATGCCGCAGGGCCAGTTAGCAGGATTATTCCAGTTTTTATCTGCACTCCCATTCCATGCAGCAGGATCTCTGATAACTATTTGCCCCGACGCAGATTTATTCACTGTACAGCCGGTGGTAGATACTGTGTAATTGTATGTTCCCGGCAAAGATGAAGCACCGGTAATGGTAACAGTTACTCCATCAAAGGTATAACCGATACCTGCCGGTAAACCGGAAACCGATGGTGGCCCGCCGCTTCCAATTGTATAAATAATGGGTTGAATATTATTTTTGGGACAAACGGACTGATTGTCGGTTCCAGGCTGTTGTGGGCCGGCAATAAAGGGCGATAGGGTGGCAAAAGAAATATCATCAAGACCAAAATCATTTCCGTTTGCCGCAGAATTGAGATCTACGATACGTATTACAGCAGTAGTTGCCGAACCGGAATTCCAACCTGTATTATTTCCATTATAAAAACGAACCCAGTTGCTAAGATCCACTGTAGCATTACTGGTAGGTTTTGGCGCGTTAGTTAAATCGGCGATTGTTCCAATTTTTACTCCATTTACCTCAAATTGTAACCGCGCGGGAGAAGTGGGATTTAAATTCATAGCCCATGCGCTGTAATAATAGTTGGTATTCGGTTCTACAGTTACTGTTTCTTGCCAAACGGTTATGCTCCCGTGGCCATTTACCAGCATAAAATTCCTGTCACCTGTTTGGTTGTTTGTATGATCCATGCCATAAAAAGAAGGATGATAGTTTTGTCCGCTTGTGCCTACAGCATACGCATTATTACCGGAATCATCTACTAATTCCTGGTTATAATTGGGAATATCTTCCTTATAAGCATAACCGCTTATAAATCCGGTATTTCCGTCAGTAAAATCACCGTTTACTACCAGTTCATTTCCTACTTTCATGGTAGCAGAAGCCTTACAGCCACCGGAAGTAGTTGTAGCCGTAACAGAATAAACACCGACTACATCTACTGTAATACTTTGCGTTTTGCCTCCTGTATTCCAAAGATAAGTAACGCCGGAAGATGGTTGTGCAGTCAAAATCACTTTGCCTGGAGAGGTACAATAATCGGCGCTGATCGTAACGACAGGATTTACGCAAGCGGCTGGGGCGGCAATAGGATCCTGGGCAAAACAACTAAGTGTAATACCAATAAGAAAAACGCTGAAAAGGAAGGTTTTTTTATACATCGGAGGTCACAGTTGAGTTTACGATTTTCAAAGACCGTAAATTGAAACTATGCGACCGAATTAAAAATTTCAACGTTTCTGTAAAGGTTGTTTTCATTGACATTGAATTGAATTAAAGTATGAAGTGCAACAATTACGGATAATTTCGGTTACGCACTTTTAATTATCCGCTATTTACCCCTTCGTTTTTATACATTAATTCAATTGTAACGATGAACTAAAACAAATATTGTATGAATCAGAAAAATACTTTTCCTGTACACTTTTATTATTTTTTAACGCATACAACATTTCAATGTATGTAAACTTTAGATTTCATCAGTAAACAAACAAATACCGGGGATTTCTGTTTTACATTTTTTTTGAAATAACTGTTTGAAAGTTTTTGAATTTTTATTTTTATGATGCTTCACATTAATTTAAAACCTTGATAATTTCCAGGTTTTCATCCGGCTTTATTACTTCTAACTGATATATACCTTTAGCTAAATTTCCTGTAGAAATCGTTTCGGTTGAATTGTTTTCGGCATGGGTTATTTTGCCGGCAACAATGAGCTGGCCTAAAGAATTCATCAATTTTATTCTATAAACTCCTGCACGCTGATTTACCATGTGCAGATGAATTGTTCCCGCGGTGATTGGGTTTGGATAAATTGAAATTGTCGCAGCCATTTTTTCAATCACTACTTTTACCACTTTTGTATAATTGATTTTCCCATCCTTACTTACACTTTTAACGCGGTAAAAATTATTGCCATCAAAAGGTTTTGAATCTGTCCACGAATAAGACGCAGCTCCCTTATTTAAGGCGCTGACAACACCGCCTGGTAAGAAAGCACTACCATCCGATGATTTCTCAACTTCATATTGTTGAATTCCGCTTTCATTTTCAACATTCCATTCTATGATAACCGCTTTATCTTTTTGCGTTGCTTTAAATGAAATGAATGTTACCGGCAATGCGCCCATTTGCCTGAATACTACTTTAAACCGGTCAGCAGCTGCTGAAGCAGCAACTGAGGTGACGGCTACATTTATAAAGCTACTGTCAGTAAGGCTGAGCGGTGCGGATGTATTCAAAAACTTATCTATCAAAAATGCCTGCAGCCCGCTGGTTTGCATGTTTTGCGGGGCAAACCTAAGCTGGTAGGTTCGTTGAGCCATATTACTCATATTATAAAAGATCGTGTCAGTCGTATTGATGGATGGCCGCGCTTCAATAGCGAGCGTTTTTCCCAACCTTTTTATTCCAAAGTTTTCGCCTGCATTTAATATTTTGATGGCATCATTGCCATCTAAGCTTTCGCTATACCGGTCATCAAAAACAGCGGTATTTCCATCTGCCATGATGCCGCTTTCACCTGGTCCTGTAAACAGGCTTACGCTTAAAAATCGAGGATTATCACCTGATATAGTAGCAGCCTGGCGGGCAAAATTTACTATCCTGGATGCGCCTGCTTTACAACTTTCTGCAAATGTTACTGCATTGCTTTGCACAACAAAAGCGTTCATTGTCTGTGCATTCATGGTTTGTGTGGAGTGTACAAAAAACGCCTGCCCCGATTGAATGATTGAGCACGGTACTCCTGAAGGATAGGAAGGCGTTCCTCCCGGAACAGGCTTCCACGCATTGGCGCTGCTCAATGTTTGATATCCTCCCAATCCATAAGCTCCATATAAATAGGGATCCCATACATAAAATTGATTGTCAATACCTGCATCTTTGGTGATTAAAGTAAAATCAACCGGTGATGCATAAGGATTTCCAATAGATTGAAATTGACCAGGAGTTACAATAATCGGCGGCAATGTGCCGGTAAGTAAAGTGCCTGTGGTGCGTAAATTCGTTATATTTGCTGGTTGATTAAAAGCTGTAACGGTTCTGTCTCCCCTTACAAACACCATGTATCCGTTTTGCCCATAAATGGCATTATTGGTATTGGTAATTCCTACCCAGTTATCCGTTTGTGGATTGTAATATTTCATAGAAGGAGTAGCAGAATACAGATCAAATCCTGCTGCGGTACCACCCGCTCCTGTTATTTGTGTACCATAATTTGAAGGAGAATTGCCATTTTCCATCCAGCTTTGTTTTACCGTTTGCCCGCTCGTTGGCGTTGCTAAAAATTGCCATGATTTGGCATGTTGTCCACTGCCGGTTCCGCTATTAATAAAACGCTCAACGGTTACATTTCCGTTAATTGAATTTCCGAATCCGACTACTCCTACATTTGCAGTACCCAACTTATTTGAAACCAGCGTAAGATTATTTCCTGTGTATAATTTGCTGCTGGCAGCTCCAAAGGATAAAGTACCCGAAATTTTTAAAGTATCATTAGCAGTTGGTGAAACTGAAAGGCCGGAAGCACTGGTATTGCTTACTATAAGATTTTTAATCATTTTATTCAGGAACATGCTGCCTGCTATTGTTTGCGCCGATGGCCCATTCATTTCGATTGAGCCGCCTGTTACATCCAGGCTTCCTGAATTTAAAATGGCCCCTGCCACTTTTATGGTTCCCTGCACGATCAATGAAGCGCCACTTCTGATAACTACATCTTTTGCTTCAGCGCTATTTGAAATCACTGTCGGAAAATTGTTTACATATTTAGGAATAATGGCATCAGTCGTTGAACTGGGAACTTGTCCGCATAACCAATTTCCGGTATTGTTCCAGTCCGTATTAACGCGACCGGACCATGCTCCCGGAGCTCCGATATACACATCAGTAGTAGTGGTAAAAGAAGAACACCCTCCCGTAGCTGGCACTGTATAAGTTACTGTATAATTTCCGATATCATTTAGACTCGGAATGATGGCACCTGTTGTACCGTCAACCGTTAATCCGGTGGTTGCTGTAAATTGTCCCCCGGTTGTTCCGGCAATGGTTACAGATTCTGCTGTTGAAATGGTATTACAAAATGGAGCATCTGCATAAGAAATGGAAGCTGATGGAAGTGCTGTAATCGTAATTATTGCGGCATTGGATTCATTTGATGCAGTGTACGGATTTACACCGGTATTATTTGAACTTCTTACAGAAGCATTGCGATAAACATAAAACGTGCCGGCGGTATTAAAAGGAGCAACAGAAGGGTCAGGAGTAAATATGGCTCCATTAGCTCCTGGGATATTGGTTCTTGTACCATTCACTGTAGTGCTGTAGGTCCATTGATATTGTGCATTTGTAAGACCCGGAGGTAATGTACCAAAGCTATCACCGCTGATTGCAGTTCCTGAATTTCCGAGGCAGATTGCCTGATTGGTATTTGTAGAAAGTGTGTTCGCTAATACCAGAGTAAGGTTTTGAAAAACAACTTTGTTCGAACCGTTGTTTTCATAATAATCATAGTTGAGTACAGATGAGCCGGTAAGATTCATTAATACTCCGGATCTCACATTAAACGATTGATTAGTCCAGTTGTTATAAACAAGATTGCCATCAACTTTCAATCTGCTACCATCATCTGAGCCCAGATCCACAACATATAATCCTTTTCTGGTTGATTTCATATTAAAATGCACTGAAAAATTATCTGTAAAAACAGAACTGATGCCAAAGCTTGAGGCGACTGGAAAACAAGTGGCACTACCGGCAAAATCTTCACTAAAGGTTTCGCCTTCAGAAAAATAACCTATATAATTATCAAAGTTTATTCCGTTATAAATATGGCCTGTCCATGAGTCATTTCCTCCAGTCGTTTGATCATCTGTAGAATTAGGATAAGTACTTACATCCGCTGGAGTAGTTGTAGTGCAACCTGCGGCGCTTTTTACTGTAATTGTATAATTACCTACCACAAGATTGTTAAATACTCCACTCGTTTGAAAAGTTCCGCCATTTAAGCTGTAAGTATAAGGTGAAAGACCACCACTTCCTACCGCTGTGATTTTTCCGGTAGTACCCACACAAACAATAGGGCTGGAGACAGAAATGGAAGGAGTGGCACTAACGGTTACTAGATGTGATGCAGTCAGCGGAGTACATCCGGCTGCTATGGCAGTAATGGTAGAAGTCCCGCTCCATGTTGCTGAATAGGTAACTTGCCCTGTAGATGAATTGATGCTATTACCAGCCGCAATACTTGCTGCATCAAGGCCATAACTAATTCCTGTCGAATTTACTGCAGTCGCTGTATAAGCTACTGTCCCTGCTGCCTGGCACCTGGCTGAAGTAGCTCCTAAAGCAAAAACAGGTGTTTGTACTTTTGGAGTAATTGTAATAGAAGTTGCCGGTTTATAAACTGCACAACCATTTGCTGCCGGAACTGTATAAGTTACCGTATAGTTTCCGGGTATACTTGCATTCAAATCAACGATTCCTGAGTTTGCATCAATAATCAATGCTCCGGAAGATGCGCTAAATGTACCTGTTCCTGTTCCGGATTTAGTAACAGTTGCAGTTCCTGCACCTGAACAAAATGGCGTGCCGGTATATTTTATAGTTGCATTCGGAGCGGAAGAAATAGTAATATCAGCAGAAGTAGAATAGGAATTGCAACCACCAAATGCGATAACAGAGTAAGTTACCGTATGTAAACCGGGTGTGCTGGCGTTTACATTAATGACGCCTGTTGAAGCATCAATAGATAATCCTGGATCTGAAGAAAGCGTTCCCATCAATCCTGTTTGCGAACCGGTTGGTATTAAGGTTCCGATATTGGAACAATAAGGGCTTGCCGGATAAAAACCGGATGCAGAAGGTTGTTGTGTAATGGTAATATTTGTAGAAGTAGAAAAAGCAGAACAGCCGCCTGATGCCGCTACTGTATAAATAACCGTGTGACTTCCGATAGTACTTGGGGACAAGGTAACTACTCCTGTGGAGGCATTAATTTTTAATCCTGCATCTGATGCAAAAGTACCTCCTGTTGTGCCGGTAATAGCAGGAGTAGCATTACCTGAGCTTGAACAATAAGGAGAACCTGGATAAGAGATGGTAGCAGCAGGAAGCGGATTTACAATTACTGAAATCGTAGCTTGCGGACTAACGCAACCATTTGCAGTTTGCGTTACTGTATAATTTGTAGTGCCTGGCGTAGCGGTAGATGGAGTTGGCGCTGAAGGCGAACCACCCCAAAGAAGATTTGAACCCGTTGCAGTGAGCGGTGTAGCGGTTGCATTTTGGCAATATATTACCGGTGTAGTTACCGTTGGCGCTACCGGAGTTGCAGGCTGTGCATTTACTGTTACACTTTTTACTGGTGAAATACATCCACTGCTGCTTTTTGCAGTTACGTTATAAGTTCCGGGATTTACGTTTGTGAACACTCCTGTTGCATTGGTATAAGTCACGTCGTCAATGCTGTAAGTCATTCCTGCAGCTGTTGGGGCAGTAACTGTGATAGTTCCGGTGGCTGTTGTACAGCTTGGTTGCGCACTCACACCTGCTGTTGGTGTGACAGGTGTGGCGGGTTGTGCATTAACTGTAACAGCCGTTGCCGGAGAAATACATCCGTTACTGTTTTTAGCAGTTACATTATAGGTTCCGGGATTTACGTTTGTAAAACTTCCTGTTGTATTGGTATAAGTAACGCCGTCAATACTGTAATTTATTCCGGAGGTGGCAGTAATATTTATTGTTCCCGTCGAGGTAGTACAAGTCGGTTGTGTTACAGAAGCTATTGTGGGAGCAGCAGGTTGCGGATAAGCTGCCACATTTGTGTAAGCGGTTGAACTACATCCGGCTGCAGAAGTTGCAGTCAATTTATAAACTCCGGCATAAGGAGCAGAAAAAGTAAAATTGGGATTTTGACTAGAGGACGAAAACGAATTAGGCCCGGTCCATGAATAAGTTGCGCCCGCAACAGTAGTTGCTGATAAAGAAAGTGTGGAGCCAATGCAAACCGGCCCATTGTTACCCGCTCCATCCGGCGAATTATATATAGTTGAAACTTCCGAACCGCTTAATGCCCTGCTATAAATTAATGCATCATCAAGATTCCCTTTAAAGTACAAACTTGATGGTTGCGATGGCCATCCATTCAGATTATCATAACCAATTTTCCAGTAAGCAGTATAATTGTATCCATTTTTAGTAGTTGCATCGGATGCTACCAAAACTCCATCCATATATAAAGACATACCTGATGTTGATGACAAGGATGCTGTAACAAGATGCCAGTTGTTATCATTGTAAGATGAAGCGGAAAAAATAACTTTAGCAGTACCCGGCCAAACTCCAAAATAAATTTGTCCGGCATTATTCATATAAATATGACGATCATAATTTCCGCTGCTGCCTGTTTGTGAATCTCCAAATCCGATAAGTTTACCTCCCGTTGTTGTATTGGTTTTAAACCATATTGAAATGGTGAAATCGTTGGGATTAGAATATGTATTTGAAGTTGAAACAAGTTGGTTTGTTCCATTAAAATTATAAGCGGCATTAGAAATATTGAACCTGTCTGCACCAGATAAAGGCGCATTTTGAAGAGTCCCGTTGTTATTTCCGGTTTCATCATTTGCATTCCCGTTAAATTTATAATTGGCAATCAGGCCAGAAGCCGGAATTTGAGAAATGTTTGGAGGTAAAGGCTGTGCATTTACTGTTACACTTTTCGCTGATGAAATACATCCGGTGCTGTTTTTCGCAGTCACATTATAAGTTCCGGGACTTACGTTTGTAAAAGTTCCGGTTGCATTAGTATAAGTAAAACCATCAATGCTGTACGTCATTCCTGCACCTGTTGGGGCAGTAACTGTAATAGTTCCGGTTGCCGTAGTACAGGTTGGTTGCGCAGTCACACTTGCTGTTGGTATGGCAGGTGTGGCAGGTTGAGTGTTTACAGTCACATTTGTTGAACCCGAAATACATCCGTTGCTGTTCTTGGCAGTCACATTATAAGTTGCCGGATTTACGTTTGTAAAAGTTCCTGTTGTATTGGTATAAGTAACACCATCAATGCTGTAAGTTATTCCAGCTCCTGTTGGGGCTGTAACTGTAATAGTTCCTGTTGAGGTAGCACAATTAGGTTGTGCTGTAACTGAAGCAGTTGGAGTAGCAGGTAATGGGTTTACGGTCACCGCAGTTGCTACAGATGAAGCGCTCTGGCATCCGTTCGCATTCGTTACTCTTACAGTATAACTTCCCGCTGTTATCGCACTAATGCTTTGTGTTGTAGCTCCAGTTGACCATAAATAGGTTGTTCCTGCGCTCGCAGTTAAAGTTACATTTCCTCCTGCGCAAAATGTGGTTGAACCCCCGGGAGTTATTGTCGGTGTTGCGGGTAATGCATTCACAGTTACCACAGTTGCTGCTGACAAAGCGCTCTGACAACTATTTGCATTGGTTACCTTTACAGTATAACTTCCGGCTGTTGTTGGACTAATACTTTGTGTTGTGGCTCCTGTTGACCATAAATAACTTGTTCCGGCGCTGGAAGTTAAGGTTACATTTCCTCCTGCGCAAAATGTAGTTGAACCACTGAGAGTTATCGTGGGCATAGCAGGTACTGAATTTATGGTTATTGTTGCGGCATTTGACTCATTGGTTGCCGTATAGGGATTAGGCGAAACATTGTTGGTACTGCTTACCATAGCATTTCTATAAATATAATAAGTACCGCCAGCATCGAAAGGAGCAGCAGAAGTATTCGGTGTAAAAGTGGCTGCTGTTGCACCGATAATATTTATTCTTGCTCCTCCTGGAGTTGTGCTGTAAGTCCATTGATACCCGGTTCCCGATAATGAAATGCCGGCTGGCAAAGTCCCATAACTATCGCCGCTGATTGCTGCCGCCGCACTTCCCTGGCAAATGGTTTGAGTAGTATTTGTTGAAAGATTATTTGCCAAAACGGGCGTTACATTTAAAAAAACCACCTGGTTACTTATCGCATTTTCATAAAAATCATATTGTAACAAACTTGATCCGGTAAGGCTCATCAATACTCTCGGCCTGGTAGAAAATGACTGATCAGCCCAATTATTATAAATCATCGCCCCATCAATCGACAAACGGCTTCCATCATCTGAGCCAAGATCAACTACATACAATCCTTTTCTACTTGATTTCATCTTAAACCTTACAGAAAATTGCTCTGTGTAAACAGATGCTGTGCCTCCACCGGAATTAACATTGAAACAGTTATAATCTCCTCCAAATCCTTCATTAAATTGTTCGGTTTCTGTAAAGTTGCCTTTGTAATTTTGAAAATTCATTCCGCTATATAAATGTCCTATCCACGAATCGTTGCCTGTTGCATTCTGATCATCAGCAGAATTGGCATAAGCGATTACAGTTGCAGTTGTTGATGCGGTGCATCCACCGTTTGTAAAGGCTGCTACTGTATACGCTCCAGCTGATAATGCCGAAAATGTGTTTCCGGATTGACTGCTGCCCCCATTCAAAGTATAAGTAGAAGGAGTGGATCCGGCTGTAGCGGTAACGGTGATCGTTCCTGTACCATAAGGAGCGCCTACACAGGTCGGAGTAGCTGAAGCTGAAATGGATGGCGGTATATCTGTTGTTACTGTATGAGTCGCCGATTTTGGACCTGTACAACCTGTTGCAGTTGCTGTTATGGTTGAGGTACCGTTCCATGTTGATTTATAAGTGACAACTCCGGTTGTGGCACTTATTGTATTTCCACCTGCAATGCTTGCCGCATCCAAACTATAGGTTATTCCATTTGCATTGGTAGCGGTAGCTGTATAAGTAACATTTCCTGCTCCCTGGCATCTTGAGGAGGTGGAACCTAATGTAAAAACCGGTGTTCCAACATTTGCGTTTATTGTTATATTGGTTGTTGCTTTAACAACCGAACATCCACCGGAAGCAGGAATTGTATAAGTAATGGTGTAAGTTCCGGCCGTACTTGTATTTAAGTTAATAGCACCGGTTAATGAATTAATATTTAATCCGGCTGTTGATGAATATGTTCCTCCTGTTGTGCCCGAAAACGTCACAGAACCTGTGCCAGTACCGCAAAAAGGTGAACCACCATACGAAATTGTAGCAGCAGGAGCCGGTGTAACAGTTATTTGTAAAACAGGGGAGTATGTAGCTCCTGCTTTTCTTCTAAACCAGGTGGTTTGTGTTAAAATTTTAGAAGGATAGTTTTGACTGGTAACCCCTGCCGCTACGAAACCAGCCGTGGCACTGGTCGTACTTATTTCCCATGAGTATGTCGTCCCTGCATTTGTTCCCGTTATTATTCCAGGTGATGTGCCGCTACAAACCGGCTGATTATAAATCGCCGTTATATAAAGCTTTTTAACTGTACCAGTACAAGGATCTCCGAAAACACCATTTGTTGCTGGAATGTTTACTGTTCCGCTTTTTCCAAGAAGATAATCTTCAACAACAGATTGACTCGTGACTGCATGACAACTGCTTGTGCTGAACGAATTGCAGGCTCCGGTCGGCGTCCCGTAACTCGCAAAATTAACTGTGGTAAATACAGTTCCTGTCGGAGCAGTGAAGGTCGCAGTTCCATTTTCGGCAGGTGTGGCACAAACCGTAGTTGATGAACCATAATCAATATAATTGTTTCCTGTTTGCCCGAAAGCGTGTGCTGCGAAAAATAAAAACAGTAAAAGGAGTAAAAATTTAAAGACGAAAAAAAATCCTCTTCCATGCACGGCTTTTCTTTCAAAGTTCTTTTTAAAAAAATACAATGAGGCAATCATAGTAATCGAATTCAAGTTTAGGGATTGAATTCACGCTATAACGTATTGCAAATCATCGTAGTATTTAAAACAATTGTTTCTCAAGAACTTGAAATTTAATCACGTAGAACAGATTAAGGAAATGCAAATTTATAATAAGGTAATTATTAGCCGGTTGGCAAAAACATCAAATATAAAATCAAACATAAAGCAGTCAAAAAGTAAGCAAAAGCCTTGACGTAGATCAACTTTTATTTTGACGACCTCGTACCCGACTCAGGGTTTCAAGGGTCATTCCAAGATAAGAAGCAATGTATTTTAAAGAAATCCGGTTCACCAGGTTTGGCTGTTGTTCTAAAAAATATTTGTATTTCTTTTCGGCCGAAGATATTCTGCCAATATAAGCCCTGTCTTCCGCTCCACGATAATTGTGTTCCCACAAGCGTCGCGCGATGATATTTGTTTCAGGATATTTATCAAACGCCAATTCAGTAAAAGCTACGGGAATGGCTACCAGTTCACAATCTTCCAGAGCCTGCAGATATTCGCGGCAAGTTTCGTTAGTACCCAATGTGCGGATAGAACCGACAATCTCATTTTCTTCATTAATCCAGGTCGTTATCAGTTTTCCGTCATCCTTTATACATCCCTGTACTACGCCTTTTACAATAAAATAAAAATGGTCTGCAATAGATCCTGGCTTTAATAATAGTTTTCGTTTTTCAATAAACAATGGAAAAGTATTTTCATTAAAATCGCGAATCGCTGCTTCAGAAAGCTGCCCAATTTGGTTAAAAAATGCAATAACCGGTGAATGGCCGTCTCTCGTGTTCCATTTGTAAGAAGTAGGTAATTTAGTCATTTTTAAAAAAAATCAAAGAATCAAAATGAATTTAATAAAGTGTGTTTTCCAGCCGGCCTATCATAATTCCTTCATGATATACTTGCATGAGATATTTTCCTTTTTGGAAATGATCAGAATTAATCGAAAATTGTAAGCGCTTATGATTGTCTTTCCCATTATCAAAAGTCAACACTGCAGAATAAGCTTTCTTTCCCGAAGCCGTTTCAAATCGCTGGATACTACCTGCCTTTTGCAGTATCTTTCCGTCCGGTTGTACTATCACTACAAAAATTTTTTCAGAGGTATTCTCCGGTTTCACATTTATTTCAAATGAGCCGGCCAACTTGTTTATTTCGGATGCCAGCCGGGTCTTCGTTTCATTATGGTAAGCCGCAAATCTTAAATGTGAAACCAAGAGGGGCAAAGATGATGCCGGTTGTTGTTTCTTTTTCCCGGATGCTTGTTTTTCTTCATTCTCTTCTTGTTTATTCTCAAGCAGTTGATTGATCTTTTCATTCAAACGGGCATTCTCCTTTGTGATTTCAAGATTCTGATTTCGTAATTCATCAAGCTTTTTTTCTAAGGCAGCTATTTTTGTTTCAGATGTTGCATCTGTTACAGAAATTCTGTTTTTAAGAATGATGCCAATCTCATTTTTTATCCTGTTAAATTCCCTTATTTTGAAAGCAAGTTCATGGTCGGATGAATCGTAAGTTATCGTATCACCGGGATTGTTCAATTGTTGAAGCGCTGAATCGAAAAGTAGTTGATGCATTTTTGCATCGTTTATTTTATTGACAGCCAATACTTTTGGTTTTGAAGGATCAATTAAGGATTGTGGAGCTTTTTTCGAAAAATAAAACCGGTATCCCCAAACTGAAATAAGTGTAAAAGCTATGCTTACAACTATCAATGCAAAAATCAACAGGTATAAAGATTTACGATCTTTCATTAATCGCCCTAAAGTATTTCTGTGCAAAATATGTAATTAATTAATTAATGTCCTTTAATTCTTTCCGCTTGTTGACGCCAAAGACATTCCGGAATTATAAGAGGCATCACTTATCCTTAACATATCGCCTTTTTGAACACGCCTTTCATTTCCAAATGAAAAACAAAGATTTCCATTATTTGTTGATTTGCTGCTTTTACATTATTTCTATACTCTTTAGCGGCCATAATATGATATTATCATAGCTTAATGCTTTTGCAAGTATTTAAACTATAATTCACGGTAACGTTCTGTTATTTCACGATGCAATTCTGACAGAACTGTTTTGCGGAGGTAAAATACAACGTTAGCGACGCTGCCATTGAAAAAAACATCTGTTACGGTTTGCCATGATCTTGTCATTTATTTAGTTTATGTTCCATCTAGTTCTATTGCCTGAACGCCTCATACCTGTACCTGACCCGGTGCCTTATCCGTGCGTTAATTAACGCACGGGTAAGGCAGTTTATCGTTGGAAGGTAGAAGGAGGAACACTGGGGGGCATAGGGATCGTGCAGCCTTCCCAGGTTGAAAGTCCTGGCAGATGAAGGAAGAAATAAGACTATTTTCTAATTTTTTCGCACAAGTTTTGGCAGATACTTGTCTATTTGTAATAGAAATTGCATGCTGGAAATATTCTAACTGCTACTCCTACAAGTAAATATTATGCAAACGATCAGTAATTAAAAAACCTTGATTTATCATTCAATGCCACAACAGACGAACGAAGTAAAAGAGAAACCTTTCGAAGTAACACTTTGCGAAGCTGCCAGTAAATTAAGAGGCAGCGTAGAACCGGAAGAATACAGACATGTAGTACCGGGTATTTCTTTGATTGATGGATGGAAGCCGTATGGACGAAATATCCTGCCTTGTACGGCAGTTTTCCCTTACAGGTTGTTTGCATCTCGTGAACAAAATAACATTGATCACGGACTTAATTTACCGCTGAATTTTGTGGTTTTGAAAACGTGATTAATTTTTAATTTATTCAGGCAATGAAACATTTTTAATATTGCCTTTTTACCCTATTTTTGCAGCCCTAAAAATTAAGTAAAAACTATATGGATAATTTGATTTACGTGATACCCGCCATGGGTATTGTTGGTTTGCTTTACACCTTTGTAAAGTTTGCATGGGTAGGTAAGCAGGATGCCGGTAATGAACGAATGAAAGAGATCAGCACTTATATTGCTGAAGGCGCTATGGCGTTTTTAAAAGCCGAATGGAAAATCCTTTCCTATTTTGTAATTATCGCGGCTATCTTGTTGGGCATTATGGGTTACAGCAGCGCCAACAGCAGCTGGGTTATTGCTATTTCATTTATCTGTGGTGGTTTTTTTAGTGCACTTGCGGGCTACATCGGAATGAAAGTGGCTACCAAAGCAAATGTGCGCACCACACAGGCAGCAAGGACCAGCTTATCAAAAGCATTAAACGTTTCCTTTACTGGTGGCAGTGTGATGGGACTTGGCGTTACAGGTTTGGCTGTTTTAGGTTTGGGTGGTTTATTTATTATTCTAAAAGCCATTTTTGCTCCGGAAGCGCTTGCCAATAGTTTTGAAATGGAAAAAACAATTGAAATCCTTACAGGTTTCAGTTTGGGTGCAGAAAGTATCGCTTTGTTTGCCCGCGTAGGCGGTGGTATTTATACAAAAGCCGCGGATGTAGGCGCCGACCTTGTTGGAAAAGTAGAGGCGGGAATCCCTGAAGATGATCCACGCAATCCTGCTACAATTGCCGACAATGTAGGTGATAATGTAGGCGACGTAGCCGGAATGGGCGCCGACCTTTTTGGTTCTTATGTGGCTACTATTTTGGCAACAATGGTTCTGGGAAGAGAAACCATATCTGCTGATGCTTTTGGCGGAATGGCACCGATATTATTACCCATGTTGATTGCTTCAATGGGAATTATTTTTTCAATCATAGGAACATTTTTTGTAAAAATATCTGACAGCGCAGGCTTGCATACTTCTGTTGTACAGAAAGCATTAAATCTTGGAAACTGGGGAACAATTGTGATTACAGCGATTGCTGCCTATTTCTTGGTAATGTGGCTGCTGCCGGATACCATGACTTTAAGAAATTATGAGTTTACAAAATACGGCGTTTTTGGAGCGATAATAGTTGGTTTGGTGGTAGGAACTTTAATCAGTTTCATTACTGAATTTTATACAGCAATGGGTAAAAGGCCTGTGCTAACTATTGTGCGCCAATCTTCTACAGGGCACGCTACCAACATCATTGGTGGACTTGCAGTGGGAATGGAAAGTACGTTGTTCCCTATTTTGGTTTTGGCTTCGGGAATTTATTTATCCTATTACTGCGCAGGTTTGTATGGCGTTGCTATCGCGTCTGCCGGAATGATGGCAACAACTGCCATGCAACTGGCCATTGATGCTTTTGGTCCAATTGCGGATAACGCCGGAGGAATTGCCGAGATGTGCGAATTGCCAAAAGAAGTACGTGAAAGAACAGACATTCTGGATGCGGTTGGAAATACTACAGCAGCCACCGGAAAAGGGTTTGCCATTGCATCAGCTGCTTTAACTTCTCTTGCTTTATTTGCGGCATTTGTTGGCATTGCAAAAATTGATGGCATCGACATTTACCGCGCCGATGTATTGGCCGGATTATTTGTTGGCGCCATGATTCCATTTATCTTTTCTTCCCTGGCAATCCGTGCAGTCGGAGAAGCGGCCATGGCAATGGTAGAAGAAGTGCGCCGGCAGTTTCGTACGATACCTGGAATTATGGAAGGAAAAGGCAAACCTGAATATCAAAAATGCGTTGCAATTTCAACCAATGCATCCATCAAAAAAATGATGTTGCCGGGAGCGATCGCATTGCTTTCACCTGTTATTATCGGCTTCATTTTTGGGCCGGAAGTTCTTGGAGGATTTCTGGCAGGGGCAACAGTAAGCGGCGTATTAATGGGAATTTTTCAAAACAACGCAGGCGGTGCATGGGACAATGCAAAAAAGTCTTTTGAAAAAGGCGCTTTGATTAATAATGAAACCCATTATAAAGGTTCAGAGCCGCATAAAGCTTCTGTAACCGGTGACACTGTTGGCGATCCGTTTAAAGATACATCAGGTCCGAGCATGAATATTTTGATTAAATTAATGAGTATTGTTTCATTGGTAATCGCTCCTACCCTTGCTCATAATTTCCAAAATAAAATAAATACCGAACGTCAGCAAAAGATTGAAACACTGAACAACATGAACAGGCTATCTGCTGCAGAACAAGCGCCAAATAAAAATGTATGGACATTAAGCACACCTCCGGGAACAGATAATGCAGTAAGTGAAAGTGAAATCAAAAAGTTCATTGATGTTTTGGAAGAGGATAACCTGGTTAAAGCAAACACTTTTTCTGTAGCTGTTGCAAAAGGAGAACTTTATATTGACGGACAAATACAACCGCAATCAGTAAAAAATAAATACAGCAGTTATATTCAAAAAACCGGCGATTTTATTACGAAAGAGTCGAAGCAATAAAATTTAAGTCTTTAAAATTTTTTTGAGAAAATGAAGAATCGTGATGGTTCTTCATTTTTTTTAAAATTAATTGAAGACCTTTCTCAGTAAAACAACAAATAATTGAATTTTCTATTTTTCTGATTTGACCAATAAAAAACAATAGTAAAATAAAAAGCTTATCATTACTTTCATGTTATTAAAAAAATATCATGAAAATAAAATACGGTTTATTTTTAATCTTCACCACTTTCATTTCCTGCATGGCCCAACAAAAAGAAGAAAAGCCGAAACAAATTTCCATCATTGGTACATGGAAACTTATTACCGGAACGCTGATAGAAAAAGACGATACAACAGTAACAGATTACACAAAAAATATGTCGTTTATTAAAATTATTAATGACAATCATTTTGCTTTTTTGCAACATGATCTGAATAAAGGAAAAGATACGTCAACTGCTGTTTATATTTCTGGTGGTGGCGCTTATTCTTTGAAGGATAGTAACTATACAGAACACCTGGAATACTGCAGCGACAGGCAATGGGAAGGAAACGATTTTGATTTTACCATTAGCATTAAGAATGATACACTCATACAAAAAGGAATTGAAAAAGTCGAAAGCGCCGGAGTCAACAGGTTGAATATTGAGAAGTATGTAAGAGTGAAGCGTTGAAGGTTGAAGGTTCAATGTTGAAGGTTCAATGTTGGAAAAGCCCTGAACGGGCGATATCTTTTATCATAGGGCAACGCCCTATGAATATCGTTTGAGGTTGAATGTTGATGGTCAATGGTTGGATTTAAAGTTCTTTCTTCAAAATTCTATTTACTTCATCGGCATTATTCATTGTTAACAAATGTCCGGCTCCGCGAATAGTGTACTCAGGCTTTTTGATGTATTTTATGGGGAAAATATGGTCTTTTGTTCCGTGAATATGAACCACATTTTGCGGGCTCCATTCATTCTTCCAGTTTACAACTTCATTGAGGGCAAAATCGGTGTATTGTTGATTGATATTTTTGCGGTATTCTCTTAATAATTGTTTTTGTTCTTTACTTTCCACACCGAGATTATAATTTTCTATCCGTTCAAGAATTTTGTACGGGCGTAACGGAATAATTTTAGTTAAATGCAAGGCAGCAGTGAGTTTCATAAAAAACGGAAGTTCATAACGGTCACGGATACTCGAAATTAAAATAATCTTTTCTACAGGGATAAGTTTTGCAATTTCGATGGCCATCATTCCTCCAAAAGATAAGCCGATTAGTATTGGATTTGGAAAGACAATCTTTTGCCGCAATCTTTCTGCATAAGATGCAAGCGTTTCATTTTTTTCAGGAATTTCCCAGGAAATAAAATGAACATCATTGTCGCCAAAGCCAAGTTTGGAAAAAACACGCTCATCTGCGCCGAAACCACTTATGATATAAATGTGTTTCATTCAGCTAAATTACTCAGCAAAAACCCATCCTATTTTTTTGGTAAAACATAACTCTCTACATCTTCCGGCGTAATGGTTTTGCCCGAAAGAATGATCAATCTTTCTACCACATTTCTTAGCTCGCGCACATTTCCTGTCCATTTATATTTTTGCAAAAGATCTACAGCTTTTTTATCAATCGACTTTTTTGGTTGCCCATATTCTGCAGCCACATCTTCAAGGAAGCGATCAATCAATAAAGGTATATCTGAAGCGCGTTCATTCAAAGTGGGAACATGCAATATGATTACCCCAAGCCGGTGATATAAATCCAACCTGAAATTTTTATTTTCGACTTCTTTTAAAAGATCTTTATTAGTAGCTGCAATCACGCGAACATCCACATTAATATCACGGTCGGCCCCCACCCTCGTTATCTTTCCTTCCTGCAGTGCGCGCAAAACTTTTGCCTGCGCGCTCAGGCTCATGTCACCGATTTCATCCAAAAATAATGTGCCACCGCTCGCTTGTTCAAATTTTCCAATTCTTTGTTTTACCGCAGAAGTAAAACTTCCTTTTTCGTGGCCGAATAATTCACTTTCGATCAATTCTCCGGGAATAGCTGCGCAGTTTACCTCTACCATCGCGCCATTTGACCTCGCGCTTTTTTGATGAATCCAGCGCGCTACTAATTCTTTCCCGGCGCCATTTTCGCCGGTAATAAGAACACGCGCTTCTGTAGGAGCTATCTTTTCAATGGTATCTTTTATCTGCCGGATTGGAGCCGATTCTCCAATGATATCCTGAACCTTTGCCACCTTACGTTTCAGCACTTTTGTTTCGGCTACCAATGTTGTTTTGTCCATTGCATTCCGAAGGGTGATCAACATACGGTTCAAATCAGGGGGCTTGGAAATATAATCGTAAGCTCCTTTTTTTACCGCTTCTACGGCAGTTTCAATATTCCCGTGGCCGCTGATAATAATAATCGGAACTTCCGGATTAATTTCTTTTGCCTTTTCCAAAAATTCTATCCCGTCCAGTTTGGGCATTTTAATATCGCAAAGAACCAGGTCATAATTTTTTCCCCTGAACTTACTCAGTCCTTCTTCTCCATCTGAGGCCTCATCAATTTTATATCCCTCAAATCCAAGAATTTCCGTCAGCGTTTTTCTAATCGCTCTTTCATCATCAATTATAAGAATAGAAGGCATGTTTTAATTATTTTATTATTTAATTATTTTGTTATTAACAGTTAAAAGTTTTGAGCCTTAATCATTCGGCTTTGAGCATTTTGCATTCGGCCTTCAAAAGCAGTTCTTTAATTCAGTAAACGCATAAATAACCGGTTTTCCCATTTTCACATTTTCACATTTTCTCATTTTCACATTATTCCATCATCAAATATGCTTTTATAAATCCATCCAGTTCTCCGTCCATTATCGGACCTACATTTCCAACTTCAAAATCAGTCCTGTGATCCTTGATCATTTTATAAGGATGAAAAACATAGCTGCGTATCTGGCTCCCCCACTCTATTTTTTTCTTAGCAGAATTATTGATATCTAATTGTTCCTGCCGTTTGCGCATTTCCTCTTCATACAAGCGGCTTTTCAACATGGCCATTGCCTTCTCACGATTTTCACCCTGCGTACGTGCCTGCTGGCATTCTACAATAATTCCTGATGGCTTATGAGTCAGTCGCACCGCAGTTTCTACTTTATTTACATTCTGTCCGCCACTACCGCCACTCCGGAAAAAAGCCCATTCCACATCCGCCGGGCTCACTTTTATTTCAACAGAATCGTCTATCAACGGATAGACATAAACGCTCGCAAAACTTGTGTGCCTGCGGGCATTGCTGTCGAATGGAGAAATGCGCACCAAACGATGAACCCCACTTTCGGCTTTTAAAAATCCATAAGCAAACGGCCCGTCAAATTGTAAGGTAGCGCTTTTAATTCCCGCGCCATCCCCTTCCTGGTAATCTAATTCAGTCACACTCCAACCTTGTTTTTCTCCATACATTCTGTACATGCGCAAGAGCATTTCTGCCCAGTCCTGGCTTTCTGTACCGCCTGCGCCACTGTTGATTTGCAGAATCGCAGGCATTTCATCTTCCGGCTTATTGAGGGTGCTTTTAAACTCTGCTTCTTCCGTCGCTTTCACTGCTGCATCATACGCTTCTTTTACTTCTTCTTCAGAGGCCTCACCTTCTTTCCAGAAATCAAAAAGCACGGCAAAATCTTCAACTTTTGTTTTTACATCATTATAAATATCGAGCCAGTATTCATCGACTTTAATGGATTTCAAAATCGTTGTTGCCCTTTTGCTATCATCCCAAAAGCCGGGAGACAGCGAAAGCTGCCTGTCGTTATTTATTTTTTGCTCACGATTCTCAACGTCAAAGAAACCTCCTCAAAACCTGTAAACGGTCTCTCAAATCTTTTAGTAATTCTATAGTCATAGTCGCAAATATAATAATGATAATGTAATGAATTCATCTTTTGAATCGCAATGTTATCTTAAAAAGAAGATACTTATCAGTTGTTTTGTAACGAAAGTCAGTAAATCAACAAATACCCCTTTTTTCCATTTTAAAAAAACTGAAATCCGCCTGCAAATAACGTCTCATTTAATCGCCATATTTCCATGATCACCGTTGATTTGATAACGGAATCATAAAACTAAAAACCAACCCGCAGTCTTTAAACATTTTTAACCTGCCAAAAACGGTTTGGGCACTGACTTTGTGAAAAGTGAAAAAAACAAAAGTTATGAAAAGATTACTATGGATGCTGATTGTATTTGCAAGTTTTTCTACTGTTTACACAAGTTGCACGAAAGATCCTGTCAGCAATTTAAGCGATGATGAATCACGGATTTATATTGCTGATCATGATTCTACAGTAAATTTTTCAAATTATAAAACTTATAGCATTTCCGACTCAGTAGCGGTCATCGATAACCAAAATTCTACCCGTGAACTAACGGGATCGGATCAAGCCTATATTGATGCTGTAAAAAAATACATGGACCAGGCAGGATACCAGATGGTCTCTAAAGATGCTTCTCCTGATCTCGGCGTAGATGTAAACCATATCATTAATACCACAACCGGCGTGATTAGTTACGGAAATTACTGGAGCGGTTACGGCGGATATTGGGATCCTTATTATTGGGGTTATCCGGGTTATGGCTATTATATTCCTTATGCTTATAGTGTTTATCAAATCAAAGAAGGCGCCATTTCGGTGGATTTACTCGATTTGAAAAATGCTTCCGGCAATAATAAGATCAATGTAATCTGGACAGGTTTGATTCGCGGTTCAGGCATTTTTGATGCATCTGTTGCTGATAGCCAGGTACAGGCTTTATTTGATCAATCTTCTTATTTAAAACATTAAAATTCAGGAAATGAAAAAGATAAAAGAACTTCTTATCGTGGGTATTATATTTTGTTGCGCATTTTCTGCAAAAGCCCAGCAAGGAACATTGAAATTTGGGTTAAATTACAATTACAGTTTTCCGGTAAGCGGATTTAAAAATGATATTATCAGCAACAATTCACCACGCGGATTTATGGGGGAACTGATGTATTCGTTCAATAATAAATTATCAGGTGGATTGTTATTTGGTTTCCAGGATTATTATCAAAAATATCCGAGAGCAATTTATCATTTGAGTAATACCCAGGATATTTCAGCCGTATTATCCAACTCGATTCAAACTACTCCTGTTTTATTAAAAGCAAAATATTTCCTTACTCCATCGTCCTATATAAAGCCATACGTTTCGGTTGGAGCAGGTGCAAATATTATTGACTTCAAGCAATATTTTGGAGAATTTGGAAGTAGCACAACCAATGTGGGTTTCCGTGCTCAGGGCGGACTCGGCGTATTGGTTCCGTTTAAAAAAACCAGTACTTCAGGCATTAATATCGGGGCTTCTTACGATTATGCACCTTATAAAAAGAATGGCTATAAAGATTTAAGTTCAGCCAATATACAAGCTGGAATAGTTTTTGAATTAAGATAGCGTAAGTATGCACTATAAAAATCTTTTAAAGGACGTTTCTGTGTAAAAAAAAGAATCGTCCTTATTTATTTGTTTACTGAAAGAGAAAAAAAAAATTACTCCAATTTAATTTTATCTGAATAATAAAATGAAAATAATAGCGTTTCATTTTTATTATAAAATTCAATATGCATCCTATGATTGTCAAAGAAATCGTTTGTGAATTATTAGTAGCCATTCACATTATCCTGTTTATTCAATCGCGCAGGGAAAAATATAATGTAGAAAAATAACTGGTTTTTTACTTGTAGCAAACAGAACTAATTACTTATCATGTTTGTGAACGATTTTATCGTTCAAGTTTACATTAATAAATGGTATACTTTTCAATTGAAATCTGGACTACTTTTAATTAATAGAAAATGGAAAGGTGTTTTCATGTCAGTGAAGACAGTGTGCAGCGTGCCTATAAGAAGTTTGTAGAAAAGGGTGAAGAAGGATTCTTCGCCATGATGCGCGAAAGGGAACAGCCTACAAAATCACCGGCGATTGCTGCCTGCGCATACAAGCTAAATTAGATAAAGGTCAAAGTGTGAACAGTATTGCCAAACAGGAAGGAGTAAGGGAATCAGCAAAAATTAAATTGAAAAACATGCCCAACAAGTTCGTTATAATAAACTCAAGCAGGAAAGCAAGATGTTGATGAATATAATAAAAATGATTTGCTACAGGGCAGAAACAGCAATCTCTAATGAGTTAAATGCTTTTCTGATAAGTGCAAGAGAAGAAAAAAGGATGCTTGTAAAACAAATCATTCAAAATAATGCAGACCTGATACCTGATTATGAAAATAAAACATTAACGGTGGTATTACATTCTCTTTCTGCTCCAAGATTTAATGAGGCTGTAGCAAAACTTACAGAAGTTCTTGATCAAACCGAAACAATTTTTCCAGGAACGGATTTAACCCTAACCTGGACAAGCCAGAACCAAAAAGGATGAAAAATTAAAAGTTGAATTTTTTATTTTTCCTCTGAAACCCTTATCTGTGTAATGTTACCACGAGTGATGAAAAATATCTTGCCAAAACATGCGAAGATTTAAGAAGTTAGGTACTAAAATTTAAATCCTCCGCATTTTCTAATTGCGAGAGGTAAGGAGTTCTGAAGTTATAATAAAAACCACAATTAGAATGTCAACAACTTCCACCCATCTCGGCTACTTCAAAGGGTAGCAGAACAAATGGTTTTCATGCAACCATGCCACTTAAGTTTTAGTGTTTGGTAACGATTAATAAAACTTATACGAGGGATAAAATAGAAACGGCACTAAAAAGAGAACATCACTACATTTAGAATTCAAGGTTAAAAAGATGTAAATAAATATTTATTTATATTTATGAATCCTGAATTGTAATTGGCGAGGCACGAGCCAATCTCCATTCGCAAAAAATTTTATCCGCTACCATTCTCACTGCTTATTTGCCGAAGGCGGATAAAAATAAGACGTGTGTATGGTAGGTCTTAAATAATGATTTGACAAATGTAATAAATAAATGAGCCCAAAAAACAGGCTGTTGCTTTGTCTAAAAACAAAGTTGAGATATTACTTTACTAACATGCATAAATTCATGCAATAGAAGTTACTAAAGAAGAATTGAAATATTAGTGTATTACAATTATCTATCAGGGCTGTTGATAATCCCGCGGTTGAATACTGAAGCCAAGGTATCTGCTTTTAAGTTTGTGGATCGTTATCCTCGTAAGTGAATCATTATCATCAAACGTATGATTTGCTTTTGAGGAGTTCTACGGGAAGTTCTGGTAAAAGCAATCGCAGCCCACGTTAAACAATAATGAAATGGTTATTTTACCTATTTTTTTGTTTCCTCTTAAAAAACCACCGACTCGGGAGGCGGTAGTGTTCTGTGGGCTTTGACTGAATTGTTTTAAACACTGTAATTGAATTATACTCAAAGTAATATCAATCTTCTCTTTCTTACGAGTCCTTTGCCAAATAATTCAGAGGCTCCTGATAGTAACAAATTTCTGGAAAGTTTTCGGATCCTTATTTCAAAATCCATTAGTTTGACAAATAAAAAATATTCAGTTGGAACTCATAATTATTAGTAGCTATAACCTCGTCCATTCGACTTCTGAAAACCTATAAATCAATAGTTATCGGAATTTATTCTATCAGGTGATTCTTGCCGTCTTTTACACACCTAAAACCAAGATTATTAGAGCCACTGCTCACTTCGCCCTTCCCCCGGCTACCAGGCCTGTAACGTATACAATACTGGTCACTGCACAGAAACGACCCTCCCCTCTGAACTCTTTTCACAATTTTTGGCTCGTCAGGGTCATAACTGTCCAGCGGTCCCTGAGGATCGAATTCCGGACTTTGCAGGTAATAATCCGGCCGGTAAAAATCATTGCACCATTCCCAAACATTGCCTTCCATATCATATAAGCCATAACCGTTTGGAGGAAAAGACTTTACTGGTGCCACACCTTCGAAACCGTCTTCGCTGGTATTTTTAAACGGAAAATCTCCCTGGTATATATTGGCCATCCATTTACCATTTGGCTTTAATTCATTTCCCCAATAATATTTCTGATTATCGTTACCTCCACGGGCTGCATACTCCCATTCCGCCTCAGTCGGTAAGCGCTTGCCTGCCCAATTAGTATATGCCAAAATATCTTCGTAGCATACATGTACAACAGGATTGTTTTGTTGGCCAATAATTGTGCTGGCCGGGCCTGTGGGATGGCGCCAATTTGCTCCTGCAATGTATCGCCACCATTGAAGAGCATTTTCTAAAGAAACTTTTTGCTTGGGTGGTGAAAAAACTCCTGATCCGGGTAATAAATTTTCAACAGGTACGCCGGGAAAATCAGCAGGATTTAATTCCCGTTCTGCTACTGTTATATAATTTGTCGCTTTTACAAATTTTTCGAATTCAGCATTAGTCACCTCATGTTCGTCCATCCAAAAGCCTTTTAAGCTTACCCTATGTAAAGGTTTAGCATCCGGGAAGTCCGGATCATTGGTGCCCATTTGAAATGTTCCATCGGGTATCCATACCATTTTAGAGGGTGTAGTATCGATCGAAACTTTAGTACCCTCTGAATGATCTTCAGATATAATTTTATTTTTGCCCGCCTGCTTACAACAAATCAATACCGATAAAATAAAAAACCATAAACAAATCGTTAGTTTGCGGATTGTCATTTAAAATCTATTTGCATTTTGTATTTAATAGTTACAATTCAATCTAAGCGCTATATTCAATCTACCAGGTATCCTCATAAAGTGCATCATCATTCTTCATTTTTTTAATTGGTTTTAGAGGAATTGACAATCCATTGGTTTTTTCCAGCCAGTTCCAAAGATCTTTATTTAGTTGCCCAGCAATTTGTTGGTGTTGCGGGCTGCGGATCAAATTATTCATCTCGCAGGGGTCCTTTTTAATATCATATAATTGATCAATATCCCAAACTCCCTGGGTACGTATAAACTTGTACTGGTCTGTCCTGATTGCAAATTGGGTGGGTGTTTGAGGGTAAGCATTTTCCCAGTAATATTCATAAAACACTTTATCACGCCAGGAAATATTTTTTCCTTCCAACAACGGCAGAAATGAATTCCCCTGCATTTGAGCCGGTTTTTTTACTCCTGCCATTTCTAAAATTGTGGGAGCTATATCTATATTCAGGACCATTTGTTCCATTTTTGTCATTGGCTTTATCAATGCCGGACACCAGGCTAATAAAGGCACCCTCATTGATTCCTCATATGCCTGGCGCTTATCTATCAGGCCATGTTCGCCAAAAGCAAATCCGTTATCCCCCATATATACAACGAGCGTTTCCTTGTCTAAACCTCTCTCCTTTAAGTAATCCAATATCCTTCCGATACTATTGTCAATACCGGAAAGTGTTTCCAGATAATCCTGATAAGCCTGGTCAAAGTTGTCTGATTCCTTTGCACTGTAATACATTAAATCTACCCCATGATAGCTATGACGTTGAGCACGTACCCATTGGGGAATATCTTTATAGTTGATATCGTATTGACTATTATCCGACCTTTTGCCTTTGGTATATTGCCTGCTGTTTGGCCCTGCTGACAAAAACATGGAAAGAGGATATTGAATTTGAATGTCTTTATACCGCCCTTTATCCCGTTTTGCAGGTGAAAAATTCTGATGTACTGCTTTATGTGACAGGTACATAAAAAAAGGCTTATTCTTTTTCACTTCTTTAAGCCAGCCTAAAGCCAAGTCTGTTAATACATCGGTGACATAGCTGCTGTCCTTAAACTCTACATGATTGCCATTGATGTTGAAAATGGGATTATAATAAACACCCTGACCCCGGAAGCCTGCCCAATAATCAAAACCAGGACGGGGATCATCATTATTTCCTCCCATATGCCATTTACCCAGGAAGGCCGTTTGATAACCTTGCTTTTGTAAATATTGTGGAAAGAAAATTAAATCATTTGGTGCAGGCGATTCATTATCAACAACTGTATGCGTATGTGCATATTGGCCAGTTAATATTGAGGCCCTGCTAGGCGAACAAAGAGATGTGGTAACAAATGCATTCTGGATATGAACACCTTCACTGGCAAGCCTGTCCATATTAGGCGTTTTTAATCCAGGTACCTTCCCGGTAAATCCCATAAAATCATATCGATGATCATCAGATAGAATAAAGATGACATTACGCGGTTTAGTTCCCTGGATCTTTTCATAAGAAATATTCTCACTACTTTGCGAATACACATATGTTGAATTACTGAAAAAACCAATTACCATCAGTATAAGTAAATAAGTCTTTTGCTTAATCATGCCCATAATAAAATTATTTATTGATTTTTTTAAATTTATTTTAATTATTTGTAGAGATTTATAATTTCAATTTTTGACGGAGCCTGACACTTCTTTAATTCATTATATCTGGATGCACCGGCGCAACAAGACATCCTTTTCATTTGCCGTGAAATTTGACCCGTACCGACTGTTTGTAACACCAGTTTATTTACGTTTGTATGCATGAAAGAAGAAGAATGAGACGAAAGCATTTCCTTTTGGAATTGTGAATTTTTAAACGGTTTACTTTCTGCTTTAATGAAGATGATTAATAGCATAGAAAGAGCGAATAAACTAATACCGATGACAATTAATAAATTTATTTTTTTCATTTTTTTAATTAAATAATACCCATAGTACTTTTTCATTGACTTTTTTTGATCCTCACAGTAACTTCACCAGAACGAAAGTCGAAGCGCTACTTCGTGAGCTCGATAGCTCCCATATCGGGCCTACCTGTGATCTTGTTTCCCAGAATGTCGAATTCCGCTTTTAATCCAATGGTTAAGCCGATAGGGTCATTGGGTAATTTCATGATTTCAATTCCCTTATCCCTGACTAGTTTTACATTGGAAGGGATATAATCTGTGATCTTAAATCCTCCTTTATTGAAAAAATGCGGATCACCATAAATCGGTTTCCCATCCTGAATCAATACCGACTTTGGCCAATTACTTTCATTCAAATAAAGATTATTCTCAAAAACCACATTTACAGGGGATTCATCTTTTGTGGCGATAAGAAATTGATCTTGTTTTACTACGTCGCTTTTTCCTTCGATAACAAAAATATTATTGGCAACATAGACGCCGGATGAAGTTCTTGACACGGCAAATTTTGCAACAATCTCTTTTTTTACATAAATCGTATTGTTATAGAAATAGCTGTTATAAGGACCACAATCCCCTCCCCCACGTCCACTCAGCATAAAAATCACTCCTTCCATAAAATCCAGACCTATTCCCTTCACCCGGTAACCATCATTTACACTGATGTTGTAGCGATATGCACAATTGTAGTTATTACGGAGTAGTTCACAAAAACCGCCAGCATTGTTTGCACTGAAATTATATTGCAAAACTACATTTTTGCAAAAGGCATCAATATGTGCGCCTGCTGAATCACCTGGCCCATTTGCATTTAACAATTGGTTCTTCTCAATCAACACATCAAATGTTCCCCAAGTCCAAATTCCGCTTCCTCTACCCCATTTACGCGAATCATCCTCATTGCCTGAACCATCAACATAATTTTCTCTAATAATCCCTTTGTATACACCCGCCATCTGTATCCCAGGACCGCCGACTTTTATTACCCTGTTATTTAAAACCGAAATACCTTCAATCCCATAACCTTTATCCTGGCCTTTATTATAACCTTTCGCAGTAAATTTAATCCCGGTGTGACCCACATTATTCACTTCGCAATTGCTTACTTTGAGATCATGGAAAAGCGCATCGTCCCTATCATTTATAAACCAAATTCCCCAGCCAAAACGTTGGCTTTTCTTGACATCTGCTTTTTCTTTTTTATTGGTATATTTTGGCTCCTGAAATCCGGGATCTTCATAAAAAATATCTTTGACCAGCAAGCCGGAAAAATAAATGTGCTCATAAATTCCAGACTTTGTTGTTTCAACCAAAACTCCGCATCGCATATCTTTATCCTTATCCCTTTCGTCTTTCATCCCGCCTCCATTGGCTTGTATAACCAGGTTGTTCACTTCAATATAACTGCAATTTTGTATAAACACTCCACTGAAATAACCTTTGGCATCAATCAGTGCACGTTTTTCTCCATTCTTCTTGCCTGATATATAACTGGAGATAACGATAGGTTTATCAGCTGCTCCATGTACATCCTTTAAGGAAAGAGAACCTTGAAAAGTTGATCCAGCTGCCAACAAAACAGAATCGCCAGGATTTAATCGAAGGGTACTAACTTTATTCAAATCTTTAAATGGCCTAAGCATAGATCCATCATTTTCATTACTTCCTGTTTTTGGATTGATATAATAACATTTAGCTGGGGTCACAAAACTCCTGAGAGATTTTGAATAGCTAGGGAAGGCTATTCCAACAAATAACCCAATATTGATCACTACCAGAAATCTTTTCATTTTATATTTTTTATATTGTAATTATTTTATTCTTTAGATTGTAATTATTTTTTTTACATTCGAGATACACTAGAGAAACTTATTCAAATACGATCGAAATTCAGTTAGCTCGAATTTTAATTCAAGCATAGTTCTCTTTGCCCTTCTATTCCTTCAAATGCAACCTTACTTAATAATATAATAATCAGTCACCTTTCATTTGAACTTCTCTACATGTTTAGGAATGAGAGTAAGCATATTATCATACCCTTAAAAAAACTTTCTTTCTATACATAAAATATAAAAACATCCACTTTACGGCTACCAGACAAATCGCTAAAGCAACAGCCATAAAGGGTTTTCCCAGGAGTTGGCCAAGCCATTGAAAAAACGCATTGGTAGTAAAAGCCCAGTTAATAAAGTGTCCGGATATATAAATTAAAATAGAATTCATCCCGATTACCCTGAGAAAAAAGGCCCACTTCCTATATTCCAACACGTCAATGACATAATAGAAAAGCCCCAACAAAATCAAGCTTATGCCGCCGGTATGCAACACGAAAGAACTGGACCATAGATTCTTATTTATGGGAAAATCAAAATTCCAGATCTGAGCAAGCAACAGTGAAACAATGCCTGCAGTTATTAAAAACAAGGTCTTTTTATTAGGTTTTAGTATACTATTTCTCAATAAATTGCCAGCAAAAATTCCTAAAAGACCTGTGCAAATGGCGGGAATAGTCGAAAGTAAACCTTCAGGATCGTGAATACCTTTATATAACTTACCCGGCATTACTATACGATCAATATATGAAATAAAATTACCCTCCATAGTCAAATCTCCTTTGGGAAAACCTGGTGCGGAATTAAATTTTAATAAAAGCCAATAGCCAATAAGTATAGAACAAAACCAAATAATTTGGCCACGCTGCTTTGTAAATATATAGATGACCCCTGCAAACATATACGCTAATCCAATCCTTCCCAATACGCTCCCAAACCGCATTGCAGAAATAGGTTGAATTTGCAAATTATTATTAGTAATAATTCCCAGCACCACCAGGATGATCCCTCTTTTGATTATTCTTATCAATAGTTTTTGCTTACTAATACCCTTTTCCATCTGAGATCCGATTGAATACGGAATTGCCACTCCTGCCAGGAAAATGAAAAGAGGGAAAATTAAATCATAGAACTGGAACCCATTCCAGGAGGGATGATGAAATTGAACGGCAATGCTATCTAAAAATGGAGAGTCTGTGGCCTTTGCAAGTTCTCTGAAAATTTTATCCATCCCAATTATCATAAGCATATCAAACCCACGAAGAGCATCAAGAGAATAGAGCCGTTTTGAAACAGAAATATGATTCATGATTTACTTATTTTAATTTTTAAAGTTTTCGCATTATTATTATATCAATTTTATTCAGAGCCCGGGTGTAACAAATACTCTATATAATTTTCTCGAACGACGTCCACTATTACTTTATGACCAATTCTGAAGGAACACTTCGACGGCCAGACGGCGTAATGGTTGCCACCCTTAATTTGATCCCCCTATCTATGGGAATTATAATCGGCTTGGTGTACAAATTTGTTGTTTCATCCGGGGTATGCCCATCGAGGGTATACCGTATTTGTGCGCCAGGCACCAGGCTGGTTAAGGTAATAATAGCTTTATCCCCCTGTCTTACTATTTTGCTACTATCCAAACCAACGGGTTCCGGCACCCTATAAAAAATATTTTTCGCATCTAATCTGGTAAATTGTTTCCCAATACGGTCCAAAAAATTATCATAATTTTTATTAGCATAAGGTGTCCAGGCAATTTCTGATAAAGCCAATAAACGGGGGAAAAGCATATATTCTACCCCTTGAGGATTAGAAATGTATTCAGTCCATAAGTTAGCTTGCACACCTAAAATATATTTGTGCTGATCTTGTGTTATTTGAGAGGAATAAGGGTTATAACTGTAAACTTTTTCTAAAGGCAGATACTTACCAATCATCAAAGGTTCATCAAGGCTGTTTGGTATAGGGTTTTGCCCCTGGTTGAAATAAAGATGAGTGGAGGGTGACATTACCACATTGTTTCCTTGTCTGGCTGCTTTAATACCTGCAGTGTCACCTCGCCAACTCATAACAGCAGTAGTAGGCGTAATACCTCCCTCCAGTATTTCACCCCATCCTATTAATTTTTTTCCTTTGCTATGTAAATATTTTTCAATACGGGTGTTAAACCAACCTTGGACCTTTTCGACATCTGAAAAATTTTCCCTTTTCATGATATCAGTTACCAATTTACTCTCCCTCCAACGATCTTTCTTAGCCTCGTCGCCCCCGATGTGCACATATTCGCCAGGAAACAATTGAACGACTTCATTTAAAACATTTTCAAAAAATTGAAATGTTTGTTCAGATGGACAAACAATATCTAATGAAATACCCCATGATGTCATGGTCTCATAAGGCCCCGGTTTACAAGCTAATTCCGGATATGCAGCTAAAACTGCCCGGGAGTGGCCCGGCATTTCAATTTCAGGAATAATAGTGATGTATCTCTTTTGAGCATACTTAACTACTTCTTTTATTTGTTCCTGGGTATAAAATCCTCCGTATGGTATTCCATCAAATTTAATATCTTCCGGCTTCTTCATTAGTCTCTTAGCGCCTATAATGGTCTCTTTCCGAAATGCCCCGATCTGAGTTAATTTTGGGTATTTTTTTATTTCTATGCGCCAGCCCTGGTCATCAGTTAAATGCCAGTGAAAGGTATTTAATTTATACGCCGCAAAATAGTCGATAAACTTTTTAATAAAAGCTACCGAAAAAAAATGCCGGGATACATCAAGCATCATACCCCGCCATTTAAAAGTTGGCTTGTCTTTGATGCTAACATAAGGCACATTCAGTGAAGCGTTTTTTAACGACAAGATTTGCATTAGCGTCTGACTGCCATAAAAAAGGCCTCCACCGGTGCTGGCTTGTATTTTTATGCCTTCTTTATTAATTGCTAATTCATATGCCTCCGGATTGTTGTCTGCTAAGCCCGACGTTGATGACAAGTATATTTGTGCTGCTGCCTTATTTGAAGTAATGGTTGCCGATTTGCCGGATTCGATAAAAAAATCCTTAATAAAACCAGCAATATTTACTTCATCATTTGATTTAGCATAAATCAAAATATTTTCGGGCAATGTAAATTCTCCTCCCAAAACTTTTAATTCCAAAGGCAAAGGGACCAATCCGAGATCTTGACCAGATAAGTTTTTGTTTTGTGCACAAGCTGGAGTATAAGCCTTCAATATAATAACAACCAGCAATGGTAATATTCGTTTCATTTTTTTCCTTTTTAAAACAGTGTAAATAAAGTTTATTCATCATCCATCTTACCAACACCCGGATGCATGTTTTTTAAGCCAACCTTTTTAATCAAACTTCTGTAAGTGATGAGTTGAAATTTTTTTTGATCAACGAGATCATTAAAGTTTTTTGAGAGCAGCAGCTCAAGCAAACGCGAGCGACGGCCGGCGATGACTGAATCCCTTTGGCCTGGTTGATTCAGAGAAACAATGGCATTCATTTCAGGGGTTGCTTTTGCAATATGGAAAACTACCAGGTTTACCCTGTCTGTCTTTAATTTATTCAAATGATCAAATATCATACTATTAGTAACGCCTGATGGTGTTTTGAATTTTTCTTCTCCAAAATACCAGGACATACCCAGGTGATATTTTTTTGACAACTTTTCAAATACGGCTCTTAACTGCGGAGTGGATACTATTGTCCCCATATGAGTATCGATGTAGTCTATTTTAAGACCGGAGGTTAAAGCTCTTTCAATCTGAGCCGACATTTCTATTTCTACCTCATCCATATGACTGTTTTTTATAACCAGAGCAGTTGATGAAGGAAAGTAGCCAAGACTATCAACAAGGCTTGGAACAACCGATTTACCTACTATAGGCCCCCACCTGTAATTCCGCCATTCAGAAGTCAGAGTCAAGTGAACCCCAACAGATACATGTGGGTATTTTTTCAACATAGCCACAGATTCTTGGTACCATGGACATGCAAACATCACTGAGGTAGAAAAAGGAATACCTGTTTTAGCCATTTCCTCAATCGCCATGTTTACAGAATGGTTCATACCGCAATCATCAAGCCGTATAAGCACTTGAGGTTTATTGCCCTGGGCAAATAATTGGTTCGATCCATGCCATATCGAAAACAGATTTAAAAATATAAACAGACAGTTTTTTTTCATTTAATCTTTTATTTAAATTGTAAATAATTTTTCCAATAGTTTAATTTTCATTTATCTTACCAATGGGCGGATGCATATCCTTCAACCCAACCTTTTTAATCATTTCTCCGTAAGTGATTATTTGAAATTTTTTCTGTTTAACAAGATCTTTAAAGTCTTTTGAGGTCAGCACCTCTAATGAAGTCGAGCGC
Organism: uncultured Chitinophagaceae bacterium; assembly: GCA_963706825.1. Taxonomy (GTDB): domain Bacteria; phylum Bacteroidota; class Bacteroidia; order Chitinophagales; family Chitinophagaceae; genus Ginsengibacter. The sequence continues at coordinate 296,946 of CAVPNT010000002.1, forward strand.
TGCCAGGCTACTACGGAATCCCTTTGGCCCGGTTGATTCAGAGAAACAATGGCATTCATTTCAGGGGTAGCTTTTGCTGTGTGGAAAACAACCAGATTCAGGCTTCCTGATTTTAAATTATTGATATGGTTAATAAAAACATCTTTTTTTGAAGTACTCTTCGATGGCAGAACGAATACGTCTTCGCCGAAATACCTCGCCATTCCTAAATGATATTTTTTTGACAGCTTTTCAAATACAGCCCTTAATTGAGGAGTTGCTGCCGCAGTTCCCATATGGTGGTCTATGTAATCAATTCTGAGCCCCGAGTTCAAAGCTCTTTCAATCTGCGCCGACAGCTCCTTTTCCACGTCATCCATATTGCTGTTTTTTATAACTGCAGCCACGGAAGGAAGAAAGTAGCCAAGACTATCTACCAGGCTTGGGACCACGGATCTTCCTAATATAGGACCCCACCTGTAATTCCTCCATTCTGAATTAAGAGTAAGGTGAATCCCGACAGATACATGTGGGTATTTTTTTAAAATATCCACAGCCTCCTGGTACCATGGACAGGCAAACATCACCGAGGTAGAAAATGGAATACCTGTTTTAGCCATTTCCTCTGTAGCCATATTTACTGAATGATTCATACCGGAATCATCCAGACGGATAAGCAATTGAGGTGTATTATTCTGGGCTGAGGTTTCATTCCATCCCAACAATAATAGAAAGAAGATTAAGACACTGATAAAATAGTTACTTTTCATTTATTGATAATTTATATTTACAAATAATATTTCCTTTATAGTTCTAATTGTCATTATTCTTAATTTCGCCGGGGCTCATCTTATCCAACCCAACCTTTTTAATCAGATTCCTGTATGTAGTTAATTGAAATTGGTTTTGATCAATAAGTGCCTTAAACTTATTTGAGAGCAGAAAGTTTAACAATGTTGAGCGCTGACCGGCTACTACCGAATCTCTTTGATTTGGTTGATTCAAAGAAACAATGGCATTCATTTCAGGTGTTGGTTTGGCTATGTGAAAAACAACCAGGTTTACTCTATCTGATTTTAAATGATTAAAATGATTAAATATCATGCTATGCTCTGTACCTTTTGAAGGCAATGGGAATTTGTCTTCTCCAAAATACCAAGACATACCCAGGTGATATTTTTTTGACAACTTTTCAAATACAGCTCTTAATGCAGGAGTAGATACTATTGTCCCCATATGTGTATCGAGATAATCTATTTTAAGACCAGAGTTCAAAGCTCTTTCGATCTGTGCCGACAATTCTTTTTCTACCTCACCCAGATGACTGTTTTTTATTACTGCAGCAGTTGAGGGAAGAAAGTAGCCAAGACTATCTACCAGGCTTGGGACCACGGATCTTCCTAATATAGGACCCCACCTGTAATTCCGCCATTCAGCAGTAAGGGTAAGGTGAACCCCAACAGATACATGTGGATATTTTTTCAAAATATCCACTGCTTCCTGATACCATGGGCATGCAAACATAACCGAGGTAGAAAAGGGGATACCTGTTTTAGCCATTTCCTCTGTGGCCATATTTACTGAATGATTCATACCACAATCATCCAATCGCAAAATAACCTGGGGCTTACTTTGCTGAGCGAATGTTCTATTTAATAGAACCAGACTTAAAAGAATAATCAGATAGTTTTTTTTCATTTTTCATTGCTATTTAAATTGCTATTTAAATTGTCCATATTAATATAATCATCTACTCTTTAGCCACCGCAATCGTCCAATTTAAAAAGCAACTGAGGCGTATTATTTTGGGCGAATGTTTCATCCCTTCCCTGTAATAACTAAAACAGGATTAAAAAATGATTAAGAAGTTTTTTTCATTTTATTCATCATTTCATTTATTGTTAATTGTGTTTACCAGGTATCTTCATAAATTGCATCATCATTTTTTATTTTTTATTTTTTTAATATAGAATTCCTATTATCCATTTTAATTTTTTAGTAGTTTATCCAACTCATTTTGCATATTATTAAGTAGTTGTTTCGATTGAGGATCCTTAATCAGATTTTTCAACTCAAAGCTGTCTTTCTTCAGGTCATACAGTTCGTCCATGCCTTTCAGGTCTAAATATTTAATATATTTATAGCGTTTCGTCCGCACCGCCTTATAACCCATATTAACTATTCTGGGGTAAACACTATCAGAGTAATATTCAATAAGAAATGAGGAGCGCCAATCTTTGGCCTTCCCGTTTATTACCGGAAGCAATGATCGACCTTGTATAATTTTATCAGGTTGATGACCAGCCAATTCAATGAGTGTAGGTGCAAGATCAATACTGAGTACCATTTGGTTAGGAGTGAGACCCGCTTTAATTTTGGGAGGGTAACGAATAAGTAAAGGGATTCTAATCGCTTCCTCATAAGCTAATCGACGCTCCTCACTGAGGCCATGCTCACCATAAAAAAATCCATGATCACTGGTAAATACGATTATCGTGTTATCCAATTCGCCTTTCGCTTCAAGGGCATCCATTATTTTTCCTAACGCCTCATCAATGGCCAGTATCATTTCCGAGCGCCCACGAATATCCTTTTGCGTAGTGACTGTTTCAATACCTAATGGAGGAAGGTCTTTTATTTTACGTGAAAGAGCAGGCCTATCAGAAGGAGGAATACCGTAATTTTTCCTGGATTTAAAAACCGCATCTTTGTATAATCCTTTGTGCCGTTCTGCGGGAATAAATCCACCTTCTCCAATGTTTACAATACTACCGTCATTCCGTTGCATCAAATTGGGATGAAGCGCTTTTTCAGAAAGATAGAGGAGAAATGGCTCGGTTCGCTTTTGATTAATAAATCTCAGCGAATAATCGGTAAGTATATCAGTAACATATCCCTTTACTTTAAGCCGTTCACCGTTTATATTAAAAGTTGGGTCAATTGCTTCTCCCTGGCCCTTTAATACCATCCAATAATTAAACCCTCTTCTTTTACTATCATCATTACCCATGTGCCACTTTCCAATAAAAGCAGTTTCGTAGCCAAGCGTATCAAGTTTGGCAGGAAAAGTTTGTAAATGGTGGCTTAATTCGCTTCGATCAGTATTATCGATGATACCATGCGAATGCGGATAAACTCCCGTGAGAAAACTTGCCCGGCTAGGGGAACAAAGCGGAGTAGTTGCAAATGCATTTTTGAAATTGACCCCTTCTCTTGCTAGGCGATCAATATTGGGGGTTTTAATAAATGGATGGCCTACCGCACTATATTCATCCCAACGCATATCGTCTACCAATATCACCAGAATATTGGGTTCACTACTGTGCTCATTAGATACCTCTTTATTCAATGAATTACAGCTCAAGAAAATTGAACATAATGAAAAGAAGCAACAACTAAACAAGGCATAATTATATTTTTTAATTGAATAAATAACTATTTTCATTTTATTTTTCTTGTAGATACTTGAAATAAGGAAGGTTAAAATTCCAGGCAATAGATATATCTATACTTATTTTATATTTAGAAATACAAAATCGATATAAAATAATTTAAATTTAGCCCGCTTGAGTTATTATGAGTTTAATCGGCGGCAAGCCAAACGTGGGATTGATTGTTACTTCAACTTCTCGCGTTATTCCAGTTAAATTAGGTGAAATTTTAATACCGATAGTTTGGTCGGCAGAACCATATAACTTATCAGGAATACACCATTTTTTCCCATCCTCCGGTACAGTTATCCACCAACCATTCGACCCTGCGTTGATAGTTACATTAACCTTAGTCCCAGACGCAGGATATAATGGCAGTTGATTTTCTACCTGTACCGTAAAATCGGATGGGTGAGGTTTTTCAGGTACTTTATCCTTTTTGCAACTTGTTATTATCAGTAACGGAACTAACAAAGTTGTAAGGAGATAATTTATGCTAACTTTTTTCATTTTACTTTTTTTAATTATTGATTATGCAATATTTTACCAGCCGGGGTTTTGTACCCATTTACCATTGGTCAACTGAATCATTCTATCCTGGATTGGCAAAAGATAATCCCGCAACAAATTAAAACCATAGCCCGTAGGCGAAACTTTTTGATAAGGATCCATATAACGTGGGGATGTTCCGGAGTTTCCCGTCAAATAAAAATTAACCGATTTACCTGGGGGTGGAGTATCATAATATAGTAATGCATCTTTGTAAAATCCGGTAGTTTTATTTTCATTAGCAGCATTACTGCCGATAAATAACATTCCCAAAGGTCTTTTACCTACAATTAATATATCTGCAGCAGACCACCGGAAAATATCATCCAGCCTTGCTCCTTCTGCAGCTAATTCTACTCGTCTCTCTCTTCGTACTGCTTGAATAACTTTTGGAATGTCGCTGAAAGGATAATCCGGTTGTGTATTATATTCTCTATCAAAATCAACCGCAGGCATTCCGACCCGGCTACGTAAAGGTTGTAAGGCTTGACCTATCAAGGCGGGTGATTCACCTAACTCTGCCAATGCTTCAGCATAGTTCAATAATACTTCAGCATATCTGAATTGAATAGCAGGTACTGAGCTTTTATTATCATCGAGAGTTGCGGATGGACTAGCATACTCCAGATATTTATATAAAGGATACCCCGTGGTACTCTTATTGAACCCTGTTTTATTAATCGGTGGAAATGGTGGAACAAAAACACCCGGCTTAAGTGGTTTTCCCGGAACAGCTACAGTCTGTGAAAGGCGTGGATCACGGATATCAGGCATCAATTCCCTGCCGTATATCGCCTGGGCATCTGTTCTGGCGGCACCTACAAAGGGAGTACCGGTACTAGTCAGATAATCATCTACCAGTGATAAAGTTATGCCAATATCACCACCATCAGTTGCAATGTATTTACTAATACTATGAGCAATAAGCTCATTTGGATCGTATTTTCTCCACAACAATACTTCTTTATTAGAAGAAAGATTAAGTGTAGTAAACAGGTCACCATAGTCTTGCAAGGGTTTACCTGTATTATATATGGCCCACCTGCCACTTTTGATAATGGTCTGTGATGCTAATTTAGCCTGGGTGAGATAATCGATGATTTTCGCATCGGTGACCTCTTTGCTCCAGAAGGGATCATTGTCTTGTTTATGATATCTTTGCCAGGTTGCTTCAAAAAGCGCTACTCTTGATTTAAATGTTAAGGCTACATCTTTATGTATCCGCATATCTGAATTCGTCGACACAGTTGGAAGCAGGGCAATAGCCTGATCAAGATCTGCAAGAATAGAATCCACAACCAGGAGACGCGAATTTCTGGGTAATTGAGTTGCTTCTAAATTTGCCGGTAATACAGTATTAACCCATGTTACATCACCGTATTTCTTAACCATATTAAAATAAAACCAAGCCCGGAAAAACTTGGCTTCCCCTAAATACTGATTAATCAAGGTCTGATCCCCTTTCGCATTTTTATAATTTTCAAGAAAATAATTCAAAGACCTAACATCAGAGTATTCTTTGATCTTTGTAGCATTACTGAGTGCCAGATTACCGCTTAGGCGGGGATCAACAGCCGAAATAATCATATTATCACTGGTAGCATCTGAAAATGAAATTCCGGTATTACCTAGCCTGGTATGTTCGGGAAGACTATTATAGAACTGATTTATATAAAGCCTCAATTCATTCGTTGTACTCAAACTACCTGCTGTAGAAAGCTTATCAAGAGGTTCCTTGTCAAGAAAACCTTTCTTGCACGATATTGTAGTAATTATACTTGCTGCAAGACATATTTGAATGATATATTTCATATGTATATAATTATTATTAAAAGTTGAGATTAAGTCCAAAAGAATATACTTTGCTTAAAGGATATATTTTACCTGTTTTAGCTTTCCCTTCATTTGGTGTAGCTCCACTTACAAGAGTTTCAGGATCAAACATTTTAGCCAAGTTGGTTATAGTAAGTAAATTCTCTCCTGAAAAAAACACATTAAACTTGTTAATCTTGGCTTTATATATCTTATCAACAGGTAAATTATAATTGATAGTTAGATTTTTAAGACGCAGATAAGAAGCATCCTGAAGGTAACGATCTGAGGGTTGTGTGGTTTTATTCATGTAAGATTGAATAGAACCAGCTGCCGTTATATATGGATTAGGATAATAGGCGCCCGGATTCTCAGGTGTCCAATAATCCAAATGTTGTTTAAATACAATCACTTGTGCGTCTGATCCGGCACCCCAGAAATAAGCGTCATTCCATTCAGGAGAAAAATCTCTCTTTCCTACCCCCTGCCATAACATACTCATGGATAACCTCTTCCAGGTTACTGAACCATTTATTGAATAGAGATAACGCGCACTGCTATTTCCAATTATTGTTAAATCACCCATATCGCCTAATTGATTTGCGCCCTTATTTATTTTGCCATCTCCATTAAGGTCTTGATAGATCACATCACCTGGCTTCCATGCTTGTGCTGATAAAAAGGAATGATCTATACTGTTAAATGCATTTGCCTGTTCGGCATTTTGAACTAACCCTGACGTTCTATAACCCCATATCTCACCTGCCTGTTTACCAACATACCATGAACCACTTGGGTCATTTTTACTGGGGTTTTGATATTTAGTGATTACTGAGTTGTTATCAGCAAGCAATCCTCCAAGAGAATATGAAACCTGGTCACTTATTCTACCTCTCCAGTTCAATGATAGTTCCCAACCCCTGGTACGCAGATCAGCATTATTCGTTCTTGGAGGGGAACCGCCATACATATCTGGTATATCAAGGGATGGTCCCAACATATCCCGGGTATTTCGTTGATAAATATCGACACTACCGATTAACCTATTATTAAATACAGCGAAATCAACTCCAAGGTTAACGCTCCCTATCTTTTCCCAGGTAATGTTTGGATTAAATGCGCCAGGAACGGTCAAATAAGCTTCTCTTCCATTTGCAAAATACCAGCCTCCTCCGGTACCAATTCCAGGAACTGTTATGCCCATATTTTCTGAATATGAATATAATCCTGCTCCTGACTGATTTCCAAGAAAACCATAGGAAGCACGGACTTTCAATTTGTCTACCCAATTTACTTTTTCTTTGAAGAATTTTTCCTGATCTAAATTATACCCTGCAGAAACAGAAGGGAAAAACCCCCACCTTGAATCAGATGCAAAACGAGAGGAGCCGTCGTACCGGCCATTTAATTCAAAAAGGAATTTCGATTTATAATTATAAGTTAGCCGACCAAAGCTTCCCCTTGTTGCCCAATGTGTTCTTGACTCGCTGATTGTTTTACTTCCTGTAACTAATGAAATCCCTGGTCGCGAGCTACTAATCAGATCCTGCGATTCGGCTAAAAGGCTTTTATTTTCATTAGACTCCTGTTGAAAGCCCAGGATAATATCAAAATTATGTTTGTCATTTAAACTAATGCCGTAAGAAGTATATACATTGGTTGATACATATGCGGAGTTTATCATATTGCGCCCATAACCACCTTTTGCCGGAATTCTAAATCCGGAACGAAGTGCAGGGAAAGGGGTGCCATCTATTCCATAAAGGGTTCCCGGAAGCTTAAGGTAAGTTTGCTCTGAATTGTAATCCCTTAAATTCAGGTCTATGCTAAACTTCCATTTCTTTACCGGCTCAAATTCTATACCTGTTAACAGCGCCACGTTAGTTCCATCTTCGTTTGCATATGCACCCGATTGCAAATAAGGGATAAATGATTGCTCATTAAATTTTCCATTTAAATCATAAGGAGAAGCATTTGGTCTCATACGAAATATATTGTGAAAGAATGAACCTTCAAAGTCCGGAGGAAAAGGAGTTTCATATTTTGATTGGGAATACTTTGTATTGGCTTTTATTTTTGCCCAACTTAAAATCTGAGAAGTGACGCTTGCATTGAGATTGTAACGATCATAATTTAATTTAGCGTATCTCATATTTCCCCCTTCGTTATAATAGCCTCCTGAAACAAAGTATTGAGTAACCTTATTACCTCCACTCATACTTAAATTGTGATTCTTGTTTAATGCAAATGGCTTATAATGCAAACTAACCCAATTAGTATTTGCAACTCCGTTTGAACTGTTTTCCCAATTAGTATAAGTATTACTGTTTACTTCAGGAAAAATTGACATCCCTGTGGGGTCCTGGATGTACTGCTCAAGTAATTTTAATTTCGCATCGGAGTATTCCCTGGTACCTATAGCGTTAAAGGTACCTGAATTAAAAAAATTAGCAAACTCCAGTGAGTTTACCATCTCTGGCAATTTTAATTGAGTGGTTATACCTACAGTAGAGGAAAAAGAGAATGTTGTTCGGCCTGCACTTCCTTTTTTTGTCGTAATTAAAATTACTCCGAAAGCTGCACGTGATCCATATATTGCTGACACTGATGCATCTTTTAATACAGAAATGGATTCGATATCATTTGGATTAACATCAGCTAAAGACATTTCCAATCCGTCTATTAGAACATACGGTTGATCATTCCCATTCAGGTTGCCCATCCCACGTACGTTTAAATCAAAACTTTGCCCGGGTTTTGTATTATATCCTACGTTTACGTTTAAACCTGGCACCAAACCTTGTAGGCTGTGGGTAACATTAACCACAGGCCTGTTTTCCAGGTATTTAGAGTCAACAACAGAAACTGCACCAGTAAGATTAATTTTCTTTTGTGTACCATATCCTACCACAACTACATCATTTAATGCTGATACCTCAGCGTGCATCGTGACTTCAATACTTGTCCGCCCTTTAAGAGATACAGTAATCGTTTTATAACCTACCGAACTGAAAATTAATATTGCATTATCTGAAACGGTTATGGAAAAATTTCCTCCGCTGTCTGTACTAACCCCTCCTTTCCCACCTTCGATGGAAACTGTAACTCCGGCAATCGGATCACCCTTTTCATCTTTCACCTTTCCTCTGACTTCAATTAGACCAAGTTGAGGAGCATCGATAAAATTCACGGACTCCTTTCTTTTAACTATAATTGCCTTTTCTGCGATAGAAAAGGTGAGAGGCTGATCCATAAAGCAGATATCAAGTACTCGTTTTACTGATGCATTTTTAACGTCAATATCAAATTTTTTTGCTTCGCGCAATAATTCACTTTGGTAGAAAAACTGGTATCCTGTTTTCTTGTGGATTTCCTTGAAAACCTTTTCCAATGAGGTATTTCGCTGTGAAATGGAAATATTTTGTGCATTTCCACTTGCACTTACCTGTAAACAGATCGCAAATAATAAAAAAGCTGACAGTCTCATAACTCGTAAAGCCTTTTTGGTAATAATAATCACACCATAATTTTGGTATGGTGAGAATAAACAGAATTTTTTCATACTTTTGTGTAGTTTGGTTTAAACATTGAACAATCATTCCTGTTTGTACTTATGGTATAGCCAAATACTTTCCGGGGACGCCGCAAACGTTCCTGGTTTTTTTGGTGGACACCTTGAAATTTGTTTTGAGCTCCTTCGCTTTAAAATAGTTATGATTTAATGATCACTTTTCTTCCCTCCATCTTGAGTTGCACACCTCCAGCGCTTATTATTTTTAAGACTTCTGAAATATCATTCGCGCGGCTTACCAACCCTGAAAAATGACCGGTTGGAATTTTACCTTCATAAACAATTTCAACATTATACCATCGTGCAATTTGCCGCATCACTTTTTCTATATCGTATTCATTGAATTCAAACCAACCATTTTTCCATGCCATTACTTCCTCAATATCGGCTTCCACTACTTTAATATCCCCTGTTTTATAAATCCTTGATTCCTGGCCGGGAACTAACATCTTATTTAAAGAACCCTTAGATACTTTTACAGCCCCTTCTAGCAAAGTTGTATTAATTGAACTTTCATTATCATAAGCCATGATGTTAAAATGAGTTCCCAACACCTTTACTTCCACATCCTTTACGTTAATTATAAACGGCATTGCTGCATTCTTAGCCACTTCAAAATAGGCTTCACCCGTAACTGTTACGTTTCGTTCATTTCCTTTGAATACGGTAGGAAAATGTATTGAAGAAGAGGCATTGAGCCAAACCTTGGTTCCATCAGGCAATATTAACTGGTACACTCCACCCTGGGGTGTAGAGAGGGTATTATAAACAATCTCCAAATCATTTTCTTTATCAGCATTATAGGCTAAGGTTGTCTTATTTAATCTCATTACCTTTGTATTCCCCTGGTTTGCTAAGGCACCTTCATGAGTAGTATCCAGTAAAATATTTGTACCGTCAGATAATGTAAGTACAGCCTTATTTCCACCTGGCAAAATAGCATCTTTATAAACCTGCTTTCTTTTATCAGAACGCACTAATGAATCCACCTGATTATGTGAGGTTGACCAAAAATAAATTGCTGTTATTGCACAAAATAAGATAGCCGCCGCCGCTACGATTCGTGACCAGCGGAATCCCGGTTTATCGATAGAAATAACTGTTGCAGTCCTATTTCCATTTCTATCTTGTAATATTTCAGAAAGCATCTTTTCCCCTTCGGCCTGACTGAATAACTCATTTTCACTATTGAATTTTTGCCAGGTTTCTGTCAATAAATCCTTTACCTCCTGGTCTTTTTTTCCGAGGGATATTAATTCCATCAATTCTTCCCGCTCCTTCAGAGTAGCGCTCTTATTAAAATAAGCATGGAATAAATAAGTCAGCCTTGATTCCTTCATATTATTAAATTCATTATGATTGCAAAAAATTATGTTCTAAATTATTCTGCTAATCATAAGACAATAATAAAAGTAAAAAGAGGTAATAGATCGAATCTTTTTTTATTCTTTGAAGAAAGTTACGGAGTAAAAGATTAAGAAGTTGATATGTGTACGTAAATATGTTTTCAAAAAACGCAATGCCAGCACCATGTGCTTCTTTACTGTTTCAAGGGAAATATTCATCTCGGATGCTATTTCTATCTGTTTCTTACCCTCCCTCCTGCTTAGAATATATACTTTTTTTTGCTGCGGTGGAAGTAATTCTATGGCTTCATCAATCAATCCCTCAGTATAATTTTCATCACTTTCATCAACATTATTAGAGGCATTTTGAACCTCCGTTTTTAACCATTCATTCTTATGGTGTTTCTCTCTGGCTATTTGTTTCAAACAATTGAAAGTATGATTTCTAGCAACTACAAGCAGATAGGCTTTAAATGAATTTACCTCTGAAAGTGAGTTACGATTGATCCATATTTTCAAAAACACGTCCTGCACTATTTCCTGTGTCAGAGGTTCAGATTCAGTAATACGCATTACAAATTCGCCCAGTTGGTTATAATAGGCTTTAAAAAGCACCCCAAAGGCATTTTCATCCCCCTCTGCTACTTTTAAAAGAATAATCTTCAAATTACTTATCATATGATCTGCCATTTAAATCAACATTAAAAAATTGAAGTTATAAAAAATAGTACAATGAAGCTTTACCACACTGCTTTAAGCTCAATGATACACCATCAAGAAATAAGCTGACACCTGAAAAAAAAAGCAAATTAATGTAATCGAAAATTCTAAAAGAAAAAATTTTATTTATTAATTTTATTAATCTAATTTCATTTTTGTATCGGATCCTATTTTTCATCCCCCAAACTGTTTACAACTATTAAAAAAACTGCCTTTACCAAAAATAAAATAATCAGAAAAATGAATTGGCTAGCGTCTTCATTTTCAAATAATAACCCATTGAAAAAATTAAACACCTGAAACATGCAAAAATGTATTTTAATTTACGATGACGATTTAGAGATACTAACTGTATGCAAGGTAATTTTGGATAGTGAAAACTACCGGGTTGAAACCATTTCTAATTGTGAAAATATTATTGACGACATCAATAGTATGAAGCCCGATATTATTTTGATGGATCTCTGGATTCCGAAAATCGGCGGAGAAAATGCGATTAAGCTGATGCAGCAAGATGAGAATACGAAACACATTCCGGTGATTCTTTTTTCGGCAAATGATGAGATAGAAAAAGTGAGCAGGAGAATCAATGCAAATGGATTTCTCAGAAAACCGTTTGATATTTTGGAATTGAAAGAAACTATTGAAAGCCGGATTTTATAATGGGCTAATATGCTAATGTGCTGATGTGATAATGTATGATGTCTGTTGTGCTAATGTAATAATAATCGACTAAACTGAGAATAATTCGCTAATCGAGACATTAGCTAATCAGCCAATCAACTAATTAAATTATTTCGACCGGATTGCCACAACCGGATCGAGCCTTGCTGCCGTCAACGCCGGAATGATGCCTGATAAAACTCCAATGATAATACAAATAGAAATGGCAAGTGCCAGAATTCCAACTGAAATATAAACAGGGAAATTAAAAAGACCGCTGAGAACGATGGTAAGAACATAGACAAGAATCAATCCGATAAGTCCACCTAAAATACAGATAATCGCGGATTCCAAAAGAAATTCAGAAAGGATACTTCGTTTTTTTGCGCCGATTGCCTTTTTTAATCCGATGATTGGCGTGCGTTCTTTTACAGTTACAAACATGATATTGGCAATTCCAAATGCGCCTACTACAAGGCTTAAAATGCCGATCGCCCATCCTCCGAGATTAATACTGCCAAACATGGAACTTACCCGGTCGCTCAAACTACTGATCTCATTAAGGGTAAAATTATCTTCCTGGGTAGGACCTAATTTTCTGATAGAACGCATAATGCCTTCCAGTTCGTTTGAAAGTTCTGCAGAGCTTACATTCGCTTTTCCTTTTACAATTATCTTTGGACTGCTGTTATTTTCATTTACGATTTGCCGTGCAAACTTGTAGGGAAGTAAGATAGATTGATCATAATCCTGCCCGATCATGTTTTGTCCCATTTTTTTGATGACACCAATAATAGTTGCTTTGTTATTTTTTATTTTTACTTCTTTGCCAATTGCCAAAGATGCAGATTCAAATAAATTTTCTGCATTGGTATAACCGATAACCGCCACAGCACTTCCATTCGAAAATTCGTTGCCTGAGATGTAGCGGCCGTGCGCCATTGTAAGCGGTTGAATGTTTATTTGTTCTTCTGTAACGCCACTCATCGAGACTCCCTGTAAAGCATAATTCTTGTACTCTACATCTACCCTTGCATCAATGTCAAAAGCGATATTACTAATGAGATGGCTTCGTTCCTGGATAAGTTTTACTTCATCATATTTGGGAACAGGACGGTTTACAAATTTCCACCACGGATAATCAGGGCCGCCTGAATACTGCCATTTATCTATAAAAATCGTATTGCTACCCAGGCTCTTTAATTGATTCTGAATATTCATTTCAAGGCTGTTGACGGTTGCCAAAACTCCGATGATACAAAAAATTCCAAACGAAATTCCGATCAGCGACAAAGAAGTACGCAATTTATTTACCATCAGTTCCTGCATGGTAAGTCGAAAAGAGCTTGCCAGAATATTAAGGGTTTTGCGCATAAAGACAAATTTAATGTTTACCGGATTTATCCAAATAAAAATATGTTGAAAGGCAAAATAGTTGCATGATTGAATTGTTCCGGCAAGGTCGCCAACTTGAAAATAAAGGTTGCAACCTACAAAATTGAATTCTGTAATTTGCGCTTTTTAAAATTTCATTTATTGACACCTGCAAAAGAAAATCTCCGGCTCCAGAGAATCATTATTCTTGTTGCAATAATTTTATTTATTGTAAAAATAATTGCCTGGTTTCTCACCAGTTCATTGGCCATTCTGACCGACGCGCTGGAAAGTATCGTAAATATCGTTGCAGGTTTTTTGGGATTGTATAGTTTGAATTTAGCGGCAAAACCGAGAGACGCCGATCATCCTTATGGACATGGGAAAGTAGAATTTCTTTCTGCAGGCGTGGAAGGAAGTATGGTAATCATTGCCGGATTTTTTATTATTTATAAATCTGTTCAAAGTTTTTTTTACCCTCATACAATTGCAAAACTTGATTCCGGGATTATCATGATTGCAATCACCGCCATCGTCAATTTTATTGTTGGAAAAATTTGCATTATTACAGGAAAAAAGAACCGTTCGTTACAATTGATTGCCGGGGGCAAACATTTGGTAACCGATACCTATTCCACCTCAGCAATTTTGATTGGACTGGTCGTTATTTATTTTACCGGTTATATTTTTATTGATAGCCTCATCGCTTGCGGGGTAGCGATTGTTATCATTTATACCGGTTATAAAATTGTGCGGGTTTCCATTGCGGGAATTATGGATGAAGCTGATGAAAAATTATTAAAAGATATCGTCCTGCTTCTCAATAAAAACCGGAAAGAAAACTGGATAGATCTGCATAATATGCGTATCATAAAATATGGAAGCACCTTGCATTGCGATTGCCATCTTACGGTGCCCTGGTACCTGAATGTGAATGAAGCGCACGCAGAAGTGGAGGCTCTTGGCGCATTGATCAGGAATGAATTTGGAAGAGCGGTAGAGCTCTTTGTGCACTCCGATGGATGCCGGGATTTTTCTTGTAAAATATGTTCCAAACAAAACTGTATGGTACGCCTGCATGATTTTGAAAAAAGAATTACCTGGACCATGGAGAACATTTCCAAAGATTCAAAACATGATATTAATACCTGATAATGATTATGCGTTTCGGTTTATTTCATTTGCTCGATTCAGTAAACAAACAAATAACGTCAGTTCTCAATTTTTATAGTCCTGATCCTTGTTAAACTTGTTTATAAAAAAATATCCCCTCATAGAAATGAAGGGATTCCAAAATTCAAAAACTGATTATCCATTAAGATTTTTATTCAAACAAACTGTTAATACCAAAACGCATTAACGCTCTTTGATCAAAGGTTTAAATAACATGATTCATCGGTAAGTGGTAAATGAATTTTTCAGATATGAAAATTGACATTGGGGGTATTATAAAAAATAGGTTAGCAACGGATTAGCATCTTAAAAACGATGCTGTTGTTTAAATATTTTATTCTGGCGAAAAATAGAGTAAAAGTGCTCGCATATAGTAAAAAGTGCAAAAAAATTCACGTAGAACTTTTATAAGAAAAAAGAAATATTTCTATTTAAATAACAAGGCTACGCCAAAAGCGGCAGCGGCAGCCAGAGCGCCAATCAACATTACTTTAAAAGCGCCGGATAAAACCGGAACACCTGTAATCTTACTTTTGAAATAACCAAAAACAAATAGACAAATGAGTGTAGCAACGATTGAAAATTTTAGTGCCTCCCGTGAGTCTTCAATAAAAAAATAAGGACTTAATGGAATGATACCGCCAGCAGCATAAGATAATCCAATATTCAAAGCGCTTTTCTTAGCTCTTTGTGGATCGGGCGTTTCCAGGCCCAGCTCAAACTTCATCATAAAATCTACCCATTGTTTTTTATCTTTTGCAATTTCTTCGGTGGCTTTCAATTGTATTTCTTCACTGAGTCCAAGGTTCTCAAAAAAATCCTGAACTTCCTTTTTCTCCATTTCAGGAATCCGTTCTACTTCATCATACTCTCTTTTTAATTCGCTATTGTAATGATCCTGTTCTGTTTTACCGGCAAGGTAACCACCCAAACCCATTGCAATACTTCCCGCGACTATCTCTGCAATGCCTGCTATCACTACAATAGAGCTGTTTGCCACTGCGCCCGTAAGCCCTGCAGCCAGCGCAAACGGAACCGTAAGGCCATCACTCATTCCAATTACAACATCGCGTAAAAAATCAGAACTTTCCAAATGTTTTTCTTCGTGGTCGTGTTTGTGCATTATTGTTAGTTTCCGGTGTTGATTATTAAATTATTTTATGATTGAATTATTCAATTGTTGCGGTTTTGAATTATTTAGCCAACACACTTACATCTTGCATCCTACATCTAAGTTAACATCACACATCTCTGATCTTACATCTCCCATCTCTATTTATAACTTATCCGATAAATCACCCCATTATAATCATCACTCACCAGCATAGATCCATCTTTTAAAAACTGTACATCTACCGGGCGACCATTTACTTCTTTCTCATTCTGCAGCCAGCCATCAGCAAACACTTCAGGTGTTCCGGGATTACCATTCGCATCTCTTTTTATCACTGCGATTCTGTAGCCAATCGGAATCGTTCTGTTCCAGCTTCCGTGTTCGGCTATAAAAATAGCATTTTTATATTCAGGTGGAAACATATTTCCGGTACTAAATCTCATGCCAAGAGATGCCACATGAGGGCCCAATAATTTTACAGGTGACGTATAATCGCTGCAACTTTTCCCTTTGCCAAATTCCGGATCCGGAATGCTTCCCTGGTGGCAGTATGGAAAACCAAAATTCATTCCCACGTGTGGTGCGGTATTTAATTCATCATTTGGAATATCATCACCCATGTTATCACGTCCATTGTCTGTAAAATAAATTTGTTTGGAAGAAGGATCCCAATCAAAACCCACTGAATTTCTGATACCGCTGGCAAAAATCTCAAAACCGGTTCCATCAGCATTGATGCGGGTTATCGTTCCATATATCGGCATTGATGGTACGCAAACATTGCATGGCGCACCAACCGCAACGTACAATTTTCCATCCGGACCAAAAGCAATATACCTTAAACCATGATGCGCGTCTGAAGGATATTTATCATAAATGGCAACGGGTTTTTGAGGATTACCGAGATGCGATTCAATACCATCCATTTTATAAATTGTAGAACTGGCACCAATGTATAAACTGCCATCTTTAAAAGCCACACCATTGGGAGAAGCAAGCCCGTCCGCTATTTGATAAACCTGGTCTGCTTTGCCGTCGTTATTTTTAGCAGGAATCGCAAAAACTTTATCATTACGTGTGCCAACAAAAACGGTTCCATCCGGAGAGACACAAAGGCTTCTTGCGCTGGATGCTTCTGCATAAACTTCAATTTTAAATCTCTGAGGCAATTTTATATTTTCCAGTTTATATTTTTTAAAAAGCGCCTCATTACCTTGCCTGGTTATGCTGTCGTTTGAAACGGTTCCCGAAGTATCGTCATTTTTTCCGCTTTTGCAACTGTTTAATAAAAGAGTAAAAATTGAAACGATAAAAAGATATAATAGTTTCTTGATTGAAAATTCTGGATGGTTCATGATTAAACTTTTTGTCAGATTGAATTTGAAAGAAATGCACATCAATTACTTAGCCAAAGTTAGAGTGAGAATCAATTCATCATCCACCTCAATATAATTGTCAAATTTCGATAATTCCATTTGCTATAACTATATTTGAAGAAATTTTTTCTGAAAAACACAACTGTTTTTAAAAAATTCTTTCCTTAAAAGCATCCGTATAAAAATGCAAATCCTTTCCCGTTTTAAATTGATAAAAACCTTTGCATTTGACATGGATGGCGTTCTTACCGATGGCAACATTATTGTTGACAGCAACGATAACTGGTTGCGCCAAATGAATATTCGCGATGGTTATGCACTGCAACTTGCCGCCAAATCCGGTTTCAATGTCATGGTAATTTCGGGAAGCAGCTCTTCGTTTGTGCATGACCGTTTGAACAAGCTGGGAATAAACGATGTATTTATGAACGTAAAAAACAAAGGAGATTTCCTAAAAAATATCGTGGCAGAAAGAAAAATTTCGTTGAATGAAATGCTTTATATGGGCGATGATATTCCTGATTATTTTTGCATGAAAATGGCTGGCATAGCTGCCTGTCCGCAGGATGCGGCTTTTGAAATAAAAGAAATTGCGTCCTATATTTCTCCTTATGCGGGAGGCGCCGGCTGTGCGAGGGATGTGATAGAAAAAGTTTTGAAACTGAATAATAAATGGACATTAAATAATGATATTCCATCAACCTGATTTGTTCATTTTATCATTTTCCTCATGAAGCGTATTGCTGCATTTTTCAAACTGATTCGATGGGGCAATCTCCTTTTTATTGTTCTCACACAAACGCTTTTCAGGTATTTCATTTTACCATTTGTTTATCGAGCCGGCCATCCCGGTTATGAAAGTATCAAACTTTCTGAAGGTTTATTTTATTTATTAATTCTCGCTTCCGTTTGCATTGCCGGTGCAGGTTATATTATCAACGATTATTTTGATGTAAATATTGACCAGGTAAATAAGTCGGCTAAAGTAATCATTGGAAAATACATAAACCGTAGGACAGCAATTTTGCTTCATGCGCTGCTTTCCTTTGTCGGGCTGGCTTTGAGCGTTTATATCGGATATAAAATCACCAATATTTTAATTCCTTTTTTTAACTTTATTGCTATTGTCGTTCTTTGGTTTTATTCCAGCACGTTCAAAAAGAAAATTCTTATCGGCAATGTTTTAATTTCATTACTCACCGCCTGGGTAATATTTGTACTCACTCTGTGCGAATACCGCTTCAGAATTTCGCCACATGATATTGTATGGCAACGACTCTTAAAAGTTTCGTTTCTTTATGCAGGTTTTGCTTTTATTATTTCATTGATTCGCGAAGTGATAAAAGATATGGAAGATATGGAAGGCGATATGAAATATGGTTGCAAAACAATGCCGATCGCATGGGGTTTGCCCGTCTCAAAAGTTTTTACTGCAGTGTGGATTGTAGTTTTGGTCGGGGTTTTGGTTGCGATACAAATTTATGTAATCCAGTTTGGCTGGTGGCTCTCTGCATTATACGCGTTGATTGCGATCATCATACCATTAATTTGGGTTTTGCGCAAATTATACATTGCAAATACTGCGGCGCAGTTTCATCAGTTAAGTTCTGTAATAAAACTGATCATGCTTGCCGGTATCCTTTCAATGATTTTCTTTTAATTTTTTTGGAAAAAAAATGGAAAAAATAATTTTAGCTTCAGGTTCGCCACGCCGCAGACAATTACTGGAACTGGCAGAGGTTCCTTTTGAAGTAATTGTCGCAGATACCGATGAAACTTATCCTTCCGGTCTTTCTTCTGCCGAAACAGCCATACATATTGCAGAAAATAAAGCAACAGCAGTTCAGAATAAATTACGAGGACAACATAACAGTGAGGCACAAACGATTATTGCTGCGGATACAGTGGTCGTTTTGGAAACTAAAATTATCGGGAAGCCAGCAGACCGCGAAGATGCGATTTCAATTCTTTCAAATCTATCCGGCAAAATGCATAAAGTTATTACCGGAGTTTGCATTTTAACGAAAGAAAATAAAGTACTTTTTTCAGAAGAAACAGAGGTGGAATTTTATGCACTTTCTGCTTCGCAAATTGCATATTATGTGGAGCAATATAAGCCTTATGACAAAGCCGGCGCTTATGCAATCCAGGAATGGATTGGAGCGGTTGGAATTAAATCAATAAAAGGTGATTTTTACAACGTAATGGGTTTGCCAATAAGCAGAGTAGTGAAGGAATTGGATCTTCATCAGCAAACAAATCGCGCCTGACCGAATCAGACGGGCAGGAAATAAAGCGAATTCGCATTTTTTTTCTAAATGAAAAGTAGAATAGCAAAGTATTTTTTCTTATTCAAAAAGAGAGTCGTCTTTATTTTCGTATCCTTCGTCTATCAATAAATTTTTTCCATCGGCAGCCCTCGTAGCAAGAATATCACAACGGTTGTTGAATTCATTTTCGGCATGACCTTTTACCCATTCAAAATGAATTTTATGTTTCCGTGAAAGATGATAATAGCGCAGCCATAAGTCCTTATTTTTTTTGCCGCCTTTAAAATTGGTACTGATCCATTTATTAAGCCAGCCTTCCATTACAGCCTTGACTACATAGCTACTGTCTGAATAAATAGTAATATCGAGATCCGTTTTTTTCAAGGATTCCAATGCAGCGATTACGGCCAAAAGTTCCATCCGGTTATTGGTCGTCAGGCGATAACCTTGTGAAATTTCTTTGCTGATATTTCCCCAAATCAAAATAGCACCGTAGCCACCGGGGCCGGGGTTTCCACGTGAAGATCCGTCTGTATAAATTACGATTGAATTTTGTGTCACTTATTTTTTAATCAAGAATGTGGTTATGAATAGAAATAAATATTTCAGCGGATATAAACATCCTCAATAAAGAAAAATTCGACTGGTTTATCTTTAAGAATAGTAATTGCCAGCACATCAAACTGAATCAATTTCCATTCGGGATTTAGTAAGAGATACTCTTCGGAAGCATTAATGAGATTTTCAATTTTCTTTTTCGAAACGTCATTTTCCGGGTAGCCAAATTTCTGTGTCCTGCGTGTTTTTACTTCTATAAAATGCAAAGTATTTTTTAAAGCAGCAATAATATCGACTTCCCAATGCCCATGCCGCCAGTTTTCATGAAGAATGGAAAATCCTTTTTTCAAAAGGTATTCCTTCGCCATTCTTTCGCCAAGCAATCCGGTATTGTTGTGATGTGCCATGCCTGGAAATCGGATGAGAAATTTTATTTTTCAACTGCAATAAGGCTTGTTGATTTTTTTGTCATCAGGTAATAACTACCAAATAAAATTGCAGAGAATACAAAAGTAGATGCAACGCTCCATGGATAAAATGGTAATCCATCTGAATAACACATCATTAATCCGGCAAAAGTTTTTGGCCTTCCCAAACCTGCGAGTGGCGAAGAACTTGCCCAAACGAAAAAGTTGGAAGCAAGGAAATAAGCGGTAGGCGCGGCGACAGAAGCCAGGGCGATCTTTTTTACATTCAGATTTTTAACGAAAAATCCAAAAACAGTGAGGCCACCGAATAAAATATAATTCAATACCTGCCCTTCGTAAAAACCATACATGGTTCCTACCCCATTAATATATAATAATTGATACAAACAATCAGAAACAAACATCGCTAAAAGCGGAAGCAGGAAAGCAAATTTTTTATCTTTAATAATAGCACCTCCAAAAATAGCCATTGCAATTTGCGGAGCAAAGCCATAAGGACGGCCAGGCATAATGCGGTATAAAGAAGCAATTACAATTAATAATATAAAACTGCCGGCAAGTTGTTTCGTAATTTTCATCGTTTGTGAATTTTCAGCAAAAATATGAAATTAAATTTTCGAAAGCAGGAGTAAAATTTTGCATTTTAATTGACCATTCAATACAAGTGATCCACCACCCTGTTTTTCCAAAAAACCAATTCACCTACCTTTGCAATCTATGATTACGATACTTGCGATAGAATCTTCCTGCGATGAAACGGCTGCGTCAGTGTGCAGGGATAACGTTATTTTGAGCAATGCGATTTCCAGCCAGAAAATTCATGAAAAATATGGTGGCGTAGTGCCGGAATTGGCTTCCCGAGCGCATTTGCAGGCAATTGTTCCTGTAGTGGAACAGGCATTAAAAATCGCAAAAGTTGAATTAAAAGATATAGACGCTTTTGCATTTACACAATCTCCCGGATTGATCGGCGCGTTGTTGGTTGGCGCAGAATTTACCAAGTCACTTTCTTTAGCTTTTAATCAACCTTTGATTGCAGTTCATCACATGCAGGCACACGTTTTAGCAAACCTGATTCAACCATTAAACAGCGAAAATAAAATTCCTTCTTTCCCTTTTTTGTGCCTTACTGTTAGTGGTGGACACACGCAAATTGTTTTATGCGAATCACCTTTGAACCAAAAAGTAATCGGACAAACGCTGGATGACGCAGCCGGAGAAGCGTTTGATAAATCTGCAAAAATTTTAGGTTTACCTTATCCGGGCGGCCCTCTGATAGATAAATATGCCAAAGAAGGAGACCCAAATAAATACAAATTTCCAAAACCAAAAATTGGTGATTTGAATTTCAGTTTCAGTGGATTAAAAACTGCATTTTTATATTTCATCCGTGATGAAAAAATAAAAAATGAAAACTTTGTTGAAGAAAATCTTCCGGATATTTGTGCTTCTATTCAATCCCGCATCGTTTCTATTTTATTAGATAAATTAAAAAAAGCAACGACCGAAACCGGGATAAAAGAAGTATGCATTGCAGGCGGAGTAAGCGCCAACAGTGGCTTACGCGCTGCATTTGAAAAAATGGGAAAGGAAGAAGGATGGAATACGCACATTCCAAAATTCGAATATTGTACAGACAATGCTGCAATGATTGCCATTACTGCTTATTACAAATACCTGAATTCAGAATTTGAAAATTTATCGGTAATTCCTTCTGCAAGAACTGCTTAAGAGGACAAAATAAGATTCGTGATTATTTCTTTGTTTGTTGCTTCAATAATTTAATAATAAAGTAATTTAATAATCAATATTCAATATTCAAGAGTGGGCAACAAATATTTCCAGTTCAAACAATTCAAAATAAACCAGGATAAAAGCAGCATGAAAGTGTGCACAGATTCCTGTTTGTTTGGCGCTTATGTTGCTTATAAAATTGAACAAAAAGTGATTCAGCCAAAAAGAATTTTGGATATTGGTTCCGGAACCGGATTATTAAGTTTGATGATTGCTCAAAAATCTGATGCAATAATTGATGCAGTGGAGATTGATGAAAATTCGTATCAGCAAACAAAAGAAAATTTTGTTGAAAGCCCATGGAATAAACAGTTACAGCCTTTTCATGCTGATATAAAAACTTTTGATGCTTCCTTGATATATGATCTCATTATTTGTAACCCGCCTTTTTTTGAAAACGATTTAAAATCATTAAGTAAAAATAAAAATGTTGCCAAACATCATGATGCACTCACTTTGAAAGAACTCATTGAATCTTTCAAAAACAATCTTGAAAGCAATGGAAATTTTGCCGTTTTGCTTCCTTTCCATCGTGCAGAATATTTTAAAAGGATTGCGACAGAAAATGATTTTTATTTAAAAGAAGAATTATTGATAAAACAGACACCAACACATTCTTATTTCAGAGGAATATTATTCTTTTCAACAAAACCCGAATCTCTTATTTCAAAAGAATTAATTATAAAAGATGAAGCAGGACATTATACAAACGATTTTAATTTTCTATTGAAAGATTATTATTTGTAAAAAAAAAATCGGCAAAAACCATACAGTAAACCAACAAATATCATGAATTCATTATCAGGTTACAGAAAATTAAATATCAAAAAAGGACGCCTAAAGCGTCCTTTTAAAGTTATATATAAAATCAATTATTTATTTCACTTCTACAGTACTTTCCAAATCATCGTCTATTAAAATTCGACCACAGTTTTCACAAACAATAATTTTTTTCCTTTGTTTGATTTCACTTTGTTTTTGAGGCGGAATCGCATTGAAACAGCCACCGCATGAATCCCTTTCTACAGGAACGACAGCAAGGCCATTGCGATAATTATTACGAATTCTGTCGTAGCTGGTCAATAATCTTGGATTTACAGCGTTTCTCGCAGCTTCTTCCAGTTTTCTGTAATGCTTTTCTTCTTTATCGGTTTCTTCAATAATCTTTTCCAGCTCACTTTTCTTTCCTTTCAGATTTCCTTCTTTTACGGAAACCGCTTTTTTGGCAAGCTCCAATTGTTTCCCTTTTTCGGCAAGGTCATCTGTCGCGTCTTTAATATGTTTTTCTGCAAGTTTCACTTCCAGAGTTTGCATTTCCATTTCCTTATTGATGGCTTCAAACTCGCGGTTGTTTTTTACATTATCGCTTTGCTTCTCATATTTTTTTATGAGTTCCTGTGAGTCTTTAATGGCTGTTTTTTTCTCTTCGATAAATTGCTGAATACCGTTCATTTCTTCTTCGATGCGGTTTTGGCGCGCATTTAATCCCGCGATTTCATCTTCCAAATCACTTACTTCAATCGGTAATTCGCCTTTTAAAATTTGAATGCCGTCTAATTTGCTGTCAACTTTCTGAAGATTTATAAGCGATGTTAATTTTTCTTCTACAGAATAATCTTTTACCTGTGCCATACTTTATTTGATGATTTTAAATTTTTACCGATAATTTATACGTTCCTTTAAATAAAATATTTTACCGGATTCGTATTTATTTCGGTTTTTAGGACGGCAAAGTTACGAAATTTCACCTGTAAAAATTCAGTTAATAATTCTATGGTAAACTGTTCGCTTTCAAAATGCCCGATATCGGCTAAAAAAATGCGGTTATCAGCGTCAAAAAACTCGTGATATTTTATGTCGGCAGTGATGTAAACCTGCGCTCCTGCGGCAATAGCATTTGGCAAAAGGAAAATTCCGGCGCCACCGCACACAGCTATTTTAGTAATCGGTTTTCCGGTAAAATCTGTGTGTTTTATTACCGTAAGGTTAAACGCATTTTTTAAAATCAGCAACAATTCTTTTTCTGAAACCGGTTCAGCCAGTTCTCCAATCAAGCCGCTGCCCACATTTTCCTGAATATTTTCCAAAGCATGAATATAATACGCCACTTCTTCATACGGGTGCGATTCTTTCAAAGATTTTAGAATTTCATTTTGCAAAAAAGAAGGGTAAATTACTTCTATCCTTATCTCATTTTCCGAATGCCTTTTGCCAATCTCACCTACAAAAGGACTGCTTCCTTCACCAGCTTTGAAAGTTCCTGAGCCTTCCATATTAAAACTACATTCATCATATTTTCCGATGGCCCCCGCACCCGCTTTGAATAAAGCGGTCCGAACTTCTTCTGCATTTTTTACCGGAGAAAAAGTAACTAATTTTTGCAAGGTTCCTCCTTTTGGTAAAAGCGTTTTAGAATTTTGAAGACCAATTTTTTCTGCAATTTTTTTATTGACACCTTCAACAATATTATCCAGGTTTGTATGTATTGCATAAATAGCAACATCATTTTTTATTGCAGAAATGACTGTGCGTTCCACATAATTTTTCCCGTTCAGTTTTTTTATTCCACGAAAAATAACCGGATGATGCGCTACAATCAAATTGCAATTTCTTTTTACTGCTTCCTGTACCACAGATTCGGTTACATCCAGTGAAGTAATAATCCCGGTGCATTCGGTTTCGTTATTGCCGACAATCAATCCGGCGTTGTCATAACTTTCCTGCAAACCAAGCGGTGCAATTGCTTCAAGAAACGTGATGATTTCTTTTATTTTCATTGAACTTTTTTTGTAAAGATAAGGCTGTGTAAAGGTTCAACGCTTAAAGAGAAATACAATACAGCTGCCCGGGAATATTTAACATCGCGTATATAATTTTTGCCCTAAAAAAGCATTAATTCGATTATCAGAATGATTTTTTTAAAAAACAAAGCCTTTTAAAAAAACTATTTTTTTAATTGCCCACAAGTAACAATTAATCGAATTGTATAAAAACATAAAACTAAAATTACAAGCGTTTTTTAGCGTAACTTTGCTCTACTTATTAATCTAAATTTCCCGTATATAGTATAAAAAAATGAAGTTAGACCTTTTAGCCTTTGGCGTCCATCCTGACGATATAGAATTAAGTTGCGCGGGAACATTACTAATCGAAAAAAATAAAGGGAAAAAAGTAGGGATTATCGATCTCACACGGGGTGAATTGGGTACCCGCGGCACTGCGGAAACACGGGAAGAAGAAGCGGAGAATTCTGCAAAAATTCTCGGAGTGGATGTAAGGGAAAACCTGGATATGGCGGATGCATTTTTTCAAAATGATGAAGAGAACCAACGGAAAATAATTACAGTTCTTAGAAAATATCAACCGGAAATTATATTGTGCAATGCACCTGATGATCGTCATCCTGATCATGGACGGTCAGCAAAATTAGTTGCTGATGCGGCTTTCCTTTCGGGATTAAGAAAAATAGAAACATTTGACGGCTCCAATAAACAGGAAGTATGGAAGCCTAAATATGTTTTTAATTATATCCAGGATATGTATTTTGCTCCCTCATTTGTGGTAGATATTTCAGAAGTAATAGAAAAAAAGACAGAAGCAATAAAAGCATTTAAAACGCAATTTTTTTCAGGCGAAGCAGATGATAAAGAACCCGAGACTTATATCTCAACTCCTGAGTTTTTAGAGAGCGTGATAAACCGTTCGAAAATGTTTGGAAAAATGATCGGAGTGAAACATGCAGAAGGATTTATTTCAAAAAAAATGATCGGAATCAATTCTTTTGATGCTTTGATTCAAAATGTTACCTGATTTTACCATAGAAAAAAACGGCAAAAAAATTGCACATTCAACAAAAAAATAAAGAACAACAATAAACAACAAGACAATGTCAACACCCAAATTCCTGCAAGGAAAAGATGATTTTCACCTCGTTTTAAAAAACCGGGTATCTCAATACTTTGAGGAGCACAACCGCCCTATGACGGGCAACTTCGCTTTACTTTTCAAGGCCTGCCTTTTTTCTGTTTTATATATCGCTATTTATGTACACCTGGTATTTTTTACACCTGCTGTGTGGATTGCCATTCCTGAATGTATTTTCTTTGGTTTACTCACAGCGGCTATTGGTTTTAACGTGATGCATGATGGAGCTCACGGAAGTTTCAGTAAATATAAATTTCTGAATAAAGCTGCCGGCGCCTCTTTAAATTTTCTGGGTGGCAGCGCCATTATGTGGAACATGAAACACAATATTATTCATCACACTTATACCAACATCGATGGCATAGATGATGATATCGAAGCACGTCCATGGCTGAGGTTTGCAACTACCCAAAAGAAAATGAAACTGCATAAATTCCAGCAATATTATTTCTGGTTTCTCTATGCCATGCTTCATCTCATCTGGATATTTATGACGGATTATCAAAAATATTTTAAAAGAAGAATCGGAACAGTTCCTTTGAGAAAAATGACTTTTTATGAGCACTTTTCTTTCTGGGCAGCGAAAGCGATTTATACATTTATGTTTGTTGTTTTACCCATCATGTTAATTGGTTTTGCAGATTGGATTGTAGGATTTTTAATAATTACCATGGTGACCGGACTGGCAATCAGTATTGTATTTCAATTGGCACATACTGTAGAACACACCGATTTCCCAATGCCAACCGAAGTAAGCGGTAAAATAGAAAGCGAATGGGCTATTCATCAAATTCATACTACTGCAAATTTTGCTACAAAAAGCAAGACCATATCCTGGTTACTGGGTGGATTAAATTTTCAGATTGAACATCACTTATTCCCCAGAATCTCGCATGTACATTATCCTGAAATCAGTAAAATCATTAAAAAGACATGTAATGAATATGGTATCAATTATATAGAATTTCCAAAAATGAGACAGGCGATTTTATCCCACATCCATTATTTAAAAAGGTTGGGGCAGTTGGCTTAAAAATATCGTATCGGACAAACCTCGGACAAAAAAGTTTGAGGTTTTTTTATTTTAAACAAAAACATTTAAAAAATTATTAAATTTTAGATGATTTCAGCTACAGCTTTGAACGAAAAGTAAAACAATACTTTACCCAAATACTTCTTTCTTTCAAAATAGTTTTTAACTTTGCCGCCATGAATACGCATTTTCAAGATTTAATTCCCGAAGATTTCGACAACAATTCAAGAGTTTGGATATATCAAAGCAACCGGATGTTCACCATCAGAGAAGCCCTTCAACTTGAAGAAACACTGGAGAACTTTACAAAAGAATGGAACAGCCATGGAAGCCCTGTAAAAGGATTTGCGAATTTATTTTTCGGCCAGTTTATCATCATCATGGCAGATGAAACGCATGTAAAACTGGGTGGCTGCAGTACTGATTTTTCCTTAAGATTTATAAAAAATATAGAAGAGGATTATAATGTACAGCTTTTGGACAGGCAAACTCTTGCCTTTATTATAAAAGAAAAAGTACAGTTAGTTCCTCTGGCCCACGTGAATTATTCTATCCAAAATGATTTTATCACACCCGATACATTGTATTTTAATAATACCATTCTTACAAAAAAAGATTTACTAACCAATTGGATCATTCCTGTGAAAGATAGCTGGCTTGCAGCCAGAATACCATCCGGCAATCTTTCTAAAGATTGACAAAAAATTTCTCTTCCCTGGTAAAATCTTTTTAAATAATGGCAAAGTAAGAATCTGCCCTATTTATTGTTTTACTGCATTCTTGATATCCGCACTTCCCCATTTATTTTTAATTACCGGCCCGTGCATCAGGTACAATTCAGGGTTAGTTCTGGCGGCTGTTTTAAATGCCGTCGCATCCAGATTGAAAACAGGAACATTGAAATTATTGCGCTTATTAAAAAAATCATCAGCATCTTTCATCGCAGTTGTTACTACGTAAATAATGCGGTTGTTATCTTTCGCATAATTATAAATTGCGGTAAAATCGGAAAGCCAGGCATCAGTATTGGAAACATCTTTTATAAAAAAGAAGTAATAGGAAGCATCGAGGCTCAATACCGCTTCAGTAGTATCATTGCCCGAAAGTGTATTCAGCGAAAAATCTTTGATGGGCGGTTCATTATTTTTTCCTTTTTCAATTAAAATATCCTGACGGCGTACAAAGTCCCAGGTAGAATCAGGCAAATCTTTAATCGTAAAAGTTTCTTTTTTCCCATCTTTTTCATAAATAAAACGATACTCCATTTTATCGGGAACCGCATCAGCAGGCATTTTGCGCAGTTGCAGGATATTGCCGCCTTTCTTGAATGGAAGGCAATCCACTGTAGGCAAATGGCGCATTACATACCATTGATAAAATAAAACCAAAGCAATAGAAATAATTAAAAGCAAGATATTAATGGCAGGAGTAAGAACAGGAATGATATATTTTCTTCCAAAAAAAAGAATCAAAATGAGCACGAATAAAATCAAATCTTTTATAAATGATTGCATGGAAGTCAACGGAACGCAATCACCAAAGCAGCCGCAGGTCGCGATTTTACCGGATAATGCCGCGTAACCTGTAAGGAAACCGAAGAAAATTATCAGTAATAAAATAAGCCACGTAAAAAACTTTCGCCAGATGCCCAGCAACATTCCGACCCCAACGATTATTTCCAGGGTAATCATTATAATTGCAAATGGAAGTGCAAGATGATTGAGCCAATGCATAAATGGTGCAAGCCACGGGGCGCTGGTAGCCCACACTTCAAAAAATTCCTGCATTTTATAAGCAAGCCCCTGAGGATCCATTGCTTTTATCAATCCTGAAAAAATAAAAAGCACGCCCACAATTACGCGGCAAATATTTACTAAAATTTTCATTTTAATTTGATTAAAAAAAACGATGAATTATTGATGAAAAACAGTTTAATCTGATAATATTAAAGCAAAAACGGCATAATTCAAAATATCATAAAAGTTAGATTCTATTCCTTCGCTTACCAATGTTTTTCCTTGATTGCGAATGATTTGTTTTATTCGCAGAATCTTTGCAAGGATCAGATCTACAAAGCTCTCCTGGCTCATATCACGCCACGCCTCACCATAATCATGATTTTTATTGCGCATTAAATTTTTCGCGCTCTGAATTTTTTCATCATATAATTTCTGTGTTTCATCCAAAGGCAATTCTTCCCGCGAATATTCTGGATCATCGTTATGCATATCTAACTGAATCAATCCGATTACCGCATAATTTAAAATACCTTGAAATTCTCCTTCCACATCATCATCAATTTTTTGTATTCCTTTTTCCTGGATGTTTCGGATACGTTTTGCTTTGATATAAATCTGATCGGCAATGGAAATGGTACGATATACCCGCCATGAAGTACCGTAGTCTTTGGTTTTTTTTAGAAAAATTTCCCTGCATTTGTTTACTGCATCATCAAATTGCAGATCGGTATTAACTTGCGTCATAATTATCGCCAAATTTAAACTTAAAAAAACAATGTTTTCACTGAATTGCAAAGGCAAATTAATATTTATCGAAAAGCCTTTGGTGATGGGCATTCTGAATCTTACTGATGATTCTTTTTATTCGGGAAGCCGTTTAACAAATATTGATGTAATAAAAAATAAAGCAGCCGAAATGATCCATGAAGGAGCAGATATTTTAGATCTCGGGCCGCAAAGTACAAGACCCGGAAGCACGCGGATTTCTACAGAAGATGAATTGAAAAAATTGCTTCCGGCTATTGAAATTATTCAAAATAATTTTCCGGAAATAATTCTCTCAATAGATACCTATCATTCAAAAGTAGCCAGGGAATGTGTGAAGGCCGGTGCATCTATTATCAATGATATCAGTGGCGGAGAAATGGATAAAAATATGATTGCCACTGTTGGAAAACTGAATGTGCCTTACATCTGCATGCACATGAAAGGTGTG
Source organism: uncultured Chitinophagaceae bacterium (assembly GCA_963706825.1). Classification (GTDB taxonomy): domain Bacteria; phylum Bacteroidota; class Bacteroidia; order Chitinophagales; family Chitinophagaceae; genus Ginsengibacter. Next base: position 327,016 of record CAVPNT010000002.1, read on the forward strand.
CCTGAAACGATGCAACATGAAACGCATTATGAAGATGTAATCAAAGAAATTCTTGATTTTTTTATTGTGAAAATAGATGAATGTAAACTTGCCGGAATCAATGATGTAATTATTGATCCGGGATTTGGCTTTGGAAAAAATATTTCTCAGAATTTCCATTTATTAAAACACCTTGAAGTATTTAAAATGCTTGAGAAGCCAATAATGGCAGGCCTTTCGAGAAAATCTACTATTTACAAAACTTTGAAAATTAGTGCTGAAGATTCTTTAAATGGCACAACGGTTTTAAATACGATTGCTTTATTAAATGGTGCTTCCATTCTTCGTGTACATGATGTGAAAGAAGCACGTGAAGCGGTTGCATTATTGCACGCTTACGGTCATGCATAAACTTTTTTTCTAAATTGGAGAACTGCGGTTATTTGTTTGTTTATTGCAAAAAAGCCTCATCCCAACCCTTCTCCCAGGGGAGAAGGAGTCTATCTAAAAATAATCCGTGATAATCCGTGTAATTCGTGGCTAAAAGCATTCGTGTAATTCGTCCGTGGAGTGAAAAAAAACGTTTTTTGTGAATACGAAATGCGGCTGTTTGTTTGCTGTAAAAAGCCTCATCCCAACCCTTCTCCCAGGGGAGAAGGAGTCCATCTAAAAATAATCCGTGATAATCGGTGTAATTCGTGGCAAAAAAAACGCCGGACTTATTACAATCCGGCGTTTTTTTTAATTATTTATTCAACAACTTATTTTCCTTTCGGTTGCTGTTTCTGTTGTTGTTGTTGTTGCATTTGCTTTTGCATTTGCTCCATCATCTGGCGTTGCATCTGCATTTGCTGTTGCTGTTTTTCCTGTTCTTTCTGATAGGCTTCCTGATCTACGACATCGGTAACTTTAATATCAAAAACAAGGTTTTCATTAGGGCCAATTTTTGGCGGGCGGCCACCTGCTCCATAAGCCAGATAAGAAGGAACAATGATTTTTCCTACACTTCCTTTCTGCATCAATTTCAAGCCATCAATCCATCCCGGAATAACGCGGTATTCACTCATATCCACATATAAAGGTTCCGGATGTCCGAATTTAGGATTGGTGTTAGAATCAAATGTACTGTCGTTAAATGTGCGCCCGGTGTAGTTTACAACGGCTACATCATTATCTCCAATCACCGCGCCGGTGCCTGCGCTGTCAATTACTACATAAGTGCCCCATTTGGTTTTGGTTCCTTTCAAGTTAGTTTTGGCCATGTAATCAGTGATAATTTTATCATCCGCTTTTACCAGGGAATCATTCGTAGCAATTTCTTTCTCAATTTGTGTATCGGCTTTTTTCTTGTTATAGACTTTTGCTGCAGCTTCAAAAGGTTTTGCAGCGCTGTCCGCTGCCTCTTTACTAGGAAAAATCTTTACAATTTTAAAAGTCTGCACAATGTATTGGCCTTTTTGCATAAATGGCGCTGCCTGTCCCGATTTTATTATTGAGTCTGTTGATTGCCTGATTACCAAACTGTCACCTTCATGAACTTCTTTAAAATAAGGAGGCATTTGTACGGTATCAAAAGGAATAAAGCGTGGCTGGCTGCTTTCCTGGCTGCTGAAAAGTACGCTGTCTTTATATTTCGCGGTTATATTCACCTCCATAAAGTCTCCGGCAACGGCTTTTTTACCATTAGAATTACGGATGATTTTATGTTCGGTGCCGTCAGCGTCTTTTATAAATTTTTGTTCATTACAGCCCGATACCAGAAAAATAAAAGCCGCGGCAATCAGGCAAATTGTTTTGTTCATGTTTGATTTTTTATAAATGGTTAATTGTTTAATTGGTCTTTGTTTTCTTTAATTGCGTTTTTAAATTTTTCTATCACTACTTCCAACGGTTCCGTATTTTTTCCGCCGGCGGCGTTGAAATGGCCACCACCGTTAAAATATTTTCTGGCAAAAGTGTTTACATCAAAACCACCTTTGCTCCGGAAAGAGCTTTTCCTCTCGTCTCCCCTGTCAATGATAACTGCGGCAAGTTTGATTCCTTTGATGCTTAACGGAAAATTAACCAGGCCTTCAGTATCGCCGGTTTTTACATTAAATTTTATTAAATCTTTTTGAGGAATCGCAATCAAAGCAGTGTTGTATTCATAAAATATTTCCATCCGGCGAAGCAAGATATTTCCAAAAAAACGGAATCTTGACTCCATGAAATTATCAAATAAATTTTCATGTACCTGGCTGTGGCTGAATCCGGTTTCTTTTAATTTGGCGACCATTCTATGTACATCCGCCGAAGTAGAATTGAACCTGAATGAGCCGGTATCAGTCATTACGCCGGCATACAAACATTCTGAAACTTCTGTATTAATTTTTTCTGCATGGCCGCTGTCGATAATAAAATCAAATACCATTTCGGCGGTAGAGCTTTTGGCAGTATCGCTTATGCCGTAATCAAAAGCCTCTGTTTGTGGCTGCTGGTGATGGTCGATTAATATCTTGGTGCATTTTAAATCAGCGATGACCGGTTCCATATTCCTTGCGCGGCTCAGTACATTAAAATCGAGGCAAAAAAGCCATTCCGCTTCTTTCAATGCATTTAATGCTTTTTCGTTCTGCATTTCAAAATCCAATACTTTTTTTGCACCCGGCATCCAGCTTAAAAAACCAGCCCAATTAGTAGGAGAAATGACCTGAACAGTGTGACCAAACTGAATCAGAAAGTTATACAAACCCAATCCTGAACCCATTGCATCAGCATCTGGCTTTTGGTGAAAGGTGATGGCAATTTTTTTTGGTTCCGTTAATAAAGGAAATATTTCGCTGATAGGTTTCATAAAAGGGTGCAAAAGTATTGATTAATTGACAATTTGATGCAACGTGCTCTTAAAAATAAAAATGGCCAATTGGATATTAAAATCCAACTGGCCATTATATTCATTTTACATTTAATTAAGGTTTAGCCGTCCACGTATTATTATCTACATCCACATCCGGAAAAACATGCTCCGGATCGATCGTTACAGATTTGAGTTTTTCTTTGGTATCCAGTTTCTGTATCCAGGTATTTCCGTTTTGCCATATTTCTACCGGAACTTTTAACGTATCCGATTTTCCACTTTCTGTTTGATACTGAAGATATAATGGCATCGCCATTTTCTCCAGGTTTACAACGGTTACCAGCGCGCCATTTGCCGGATTATTGTCCACATATTGTACGTCCGTAATTGCCTGGTCGAGTTTATAATTATTGATAAACATTCCTTCCCAAAACCACCCAAGATCTTCACCGGCTACGTTTTCTATGGTACGGAAAAAATCCCAGGGCGTTGGATGTTTGTAAGCCCAGCGGTCAATATAAGTACGGAAAGCATAATCAAATCTTTCAGGGCCGAGAATGTTATTTCTCAAAAGATCGAGAGCATATCCGGGTTTGAAATACAGGGCCACGCCGATGTTCTTTTCCTGCAAAGCATCGGGTTCGCTCATAACGGTTTCGCTGGTCGGGCCAAAAATAAATTTATACATGCCGCCATTATTCTGCCTTTTGCGCACATATTCGCCATTATTAAAATCCTGTGTTGAAATGCCATTGATGAAAGTATTAAAACCTTCATCCATCCAGCCATATTTTCTTTCATTGCTGCCTACGATCATCGGAAACCAGGTGTGCCCGAATTCATGATCTGTAACGCCCCAAAGCCCCGCTCCTTTTGATTTTGAATTACAGAATACAATGCCCGGATATTCCATCCCATTAATGTTACAAGCAACGTTGGTTGCATTATCATAAGGAAATTCAAACCATCTTTTAGAATATCCTTCGAGGCAGGCTTTTGTATATTCTGTAGAACGTTCCCATGCATTATCTCCGTTTGATTCTACCGGGTAAACGCTTTGAGCAAGGCCTTTTCTTCCTGATGGAAAATTAATTCTCGCCGCATCCCAGATAAAAGCTTTTGAAGCTGCCCAGGAAACATCTCTTGAATTTTTCATTTTAAAATGCCAGGTAATATTTCCTTTCTGTGGGCGGGAAGCAGCATTGGTTACTTCATCGGCACTGCGGATGATAACCGTTTTATCACTTTTACGTGCTTCATCCAGTCTTTTTATTTCTGTACCAGTTAATACGTCTTTGGGATTTTGCAAATCTCCGGAACCAACAACAATTAGATTTCCAGGTGCGGTAATCGAATAATCATAATCGCCATAATCTAAATAAAACTCTCCGGCGCCAAGATAAGGAAGCGTGTTCCAACCGAGAATGTCATCATACACACACATGCGCGGATACCATTGTGCGATTGCATAAATTTTCCCGTTTTTAGTTTCCAAAACTCCGGTGCGATCGCTTCCATCTTCAGGAATATTATATGAATAATCAATTTTTATTTCGGCGGTTTGCCCGTGCTCCAGTTTTTTGGGAAGGCGTACCTGCATTCTTGTATCAGACACGAGATTGAACACATCGGAGGAAGTACTTTTTCCTTTGTCTGAAGAAACGAGTTTTACAGATTTGATATTATATCCGCCTTCAAAAGTGGAACCCACATTTGTGTAACGGCTTTTTCTGGTTGCCGGCGCTTTTGCCTGTCCGCGCGAATCGGTTCTGAAAAGATTTTGATCTAAATAAAGCCAGAGAAAGGGCAACGCCTGCGGACTGTTGTTCGTGTAATAAATGGTAACACTGCCGGTAATTGCATCTTTAGCTGTATCCAAAGTAGCGCTGATTTTGTAACTGGCTTTATTTGTCCAGTATTTTACCCCCGGCTCCCCGTCTGATGTGCGGTACTCATTGACAGATGAAGGATAAAAATTCGGATTAAAAAGATCGTGTTCACTGTAAACAGATTTTTCACTTTGTGCAAATGAAAAAGTGCTTATTAAAACGAATGAAAAAATAAAAAAGAATCTGGTTTTGAGCATTGAAAAATGATTTTAGGTTTAAAAGGTATTTATTTCAAAGGTTTCAAAGGTATATATTTACAGAATAAAGAAATTGGAGAAACGAGAATTCGAAAAACAATTATATAAGCGGTAATTTTTTTACATCTCCTTTGTTTCTCATTCAGTTTTTCGATGCAGGCTGTTTTTATTTTTTTTAGGGAAATGATGAGCATTCCGTTCCTCTGTTCTTTTCGTAACGCCTCAATCGGCCTTAGAGCACAAAGTGGAAAGACACAACCTTATCACTTTCAAATCAACATAAAGAAAGCTTCAGGCAGCGGCAGCTTCGGAGAAAATATGAATCAGTGTTATTTGTTCGTTTGCTGTAATATTAGAACTTGACAATAAAATAAACGCCGTTGTGATTGGTCTCAGAACCGTATATCAGCAAAATTAAAATCCTTATTTTATTAACCGCTCCGTTTTCTTTTCTTCACCCAGATTTTCCGGCTTCAAAGGAATATCTATCACCAATTCGCAGCCATTTCCAGGAGATGAAAAAACATCAAATCTGCCATCAAACAATTCAACCCTGCGTTTCATATTTGACAACCCAATTCCTCCTTTTACTTCGTTTATATCAAAGCCAATCCCATCATCGGCTATGCGCATTTTTATTTTCCGGTGGTTTACGACCAGGTCTACTTCAATGTTTTTACATTGTGCGTACTTAAGAATATTTCTTAATTGTTCCTGCAAAATTCTGTAAAGGTTCAGTTGCAAATCCCTGCTGATATTCGAGTCTGTTACGGCCTCATCAAAGTATAACGTAACGTTGTACTTCTTTTCTATATTGGCATTGTTCAATAAAATACCAAAAGCTTCTTCCAGCGTTGAATCATTAAAGAATGCCGGAGCGAGCCTGTGAGAAAGATTACGGATTTCCTGTGTAGCAAGATTGATATAATCGCGGCACTGCTGGAAAAGATCCATGCCGGAAGAATTAACAGATTTTGCTAAAACTCCGAGACTTATATGGGTGCTTGCAAGGATCTGGCAGATGTTATCATGAAGTTCTGCGCCGATTTCATAGCGTTCGTTTTCCTGGGTTTTAATTATGGCACGCGTTACCTGGTGTTCCATTCTGTTCTTTTCGGTAATGTCGGTAATGATCGCCAAACGGTATTTTTTATCATTCATGGATATCGGCTTACTTTGAACTTCTACCAGTATGATCTTTCCCGATTTGGTACGATGAATGAATTTACCCGTTATATAACCTTCATCCGCAGTTTTTTCAAGAGCTCTTTTAAAAGCAGGTAGCTGGTCGGGCGGCCGCATTTCAAAAACCGTCATTTGCAGGAATTCTTCCTGGCTATAACCATAGAGATCAATGGCCGCTTTATTTACCTGTACAAACAGGAAAGTTTCCAGGTCAAACACCCAAATCGGCTGAGGATTCAGCCTGAACAACTCGCTGTATCTTTCCTCGGATTCCTTTAACTGGATTTGAGATAATTTCCGTTCGGTAATATCTTTAAAATATACCGACAATCCGTTGTCAGAAGGATACGCGCTCACTTCAAACCATCTCTCTAACACCCGATAATAATCTTCAAAAACAACCCGGGTATTAGTTTCAAGAGATTCATGATATTTTTTATAAGACAACGAACCTATGCTGTTGGCAAATACGTCCCACAGATACTGGCCCACTATTTTATTTTTCGGCGTCAGCAGCATTTTTTCCGCCTCTTTATTCCAATAGGTTACAACCCAGTTATTTTCTACTCTGAAAAAAGCATCTCCTATACTTTCCAGTATGGTATTTTTTTCTTTATACAGATTTAAAATTTCTAATTCCGCTTTTTTGGTTTCATCAATATCCTGAAAACTGCCAAATATCTTTTTGCATTTGCCATTTACGATCTCCGCTTTTCCAATTGTTCTTACCCATTTCAGGTTTCCCTTGTGCGTATAAATTTGAAGGTCTTCCTGCCATGGAGTGCCATATTTTACCGCTTCTTTTACTCTGGCAATAATAGTCTCTTTACTATAGCCTTCTTTAAAATAACTAATCCCTTCGCGCAAAGTGGGCACAAAATCTTCCGGAGTTTCACGAATTTCTTTGGTAATATCAGACCAATAAACGGAGCCGTTTTCCACGTCAATTTCCCAACTCCCGATGCGTGCGAGCCGGTTGGCCTTATCTAACAATTGTTGCAGATTTTTCTTTTCAGTAAAATCCTGAACAGCTCCAATCATTCTGATTGCGCGACCGTTTGTATCCCTGATAATAATGCTTCTGTCCAAAACGTAAGCATAACTCCCATCAGTTTTCTGAAAACGATATTCATTAAGCCAGTTAGATGCCGTGCCTTTTTTTGCATTATTAATTGCGCCTACCACACGGTCATGATCTTCCGGGTGAACATGTTTTTCCAAAAATAATTATCCGCTAATGTTTCTGAATCGTAACCGAAATCCCGTATAAAGCCTTCTCCCCAATAACATTTATCTGTAATAATATCCCAATCATATATCGAATCAAAAGTGGCTTTACTCGCATAATGGTATCTCAAATTCGTTTCTTCCAAAGACAATTTTAGCAACGTGGCTGTAGTGATATCCTGTATCGTTCCCTCAAAAGCAACAGGCTCACCGCTTTCATTTTTAACTAATTTGCCAATTTCACGTACCCATTTTTGACTTCCATCCACTTGAAGAATACGAAATTCAAGATCCATCTCTCTTTCTCCGGAATAAGCGGCAGATCTTACTTTAGCAAATGTTTCCTTATCGTCAGGATGAATGGCGTCAAAAAACAATTCATAACTCAGCTTAACATCATCTTTATTTATTCCAAGTATTTTATATATTTCTTCCGACCAAAACAACTTATCTTTTACAATGTCAAATTTCCAATAGCCGATTTTAGCAATTTGTTGGGCAGCAAGCAATTTTTCACCATCACTTTTAAGTTGCCTCATTGCCATTTCTTTTTCAGTAATATCCTTAGCGGTAAATACGATATGCTCCAGTTTGCCACATTCTGACAGGAGCGGAATATTCTCACACTCGAAATATCGTTTTTCAGTATTATTGTTTCCTTCACCCCCGACCACATATTTCTGAACAGGCATTTTATGCGGTTTTTTAGATGAAGTTACTTCTCTCAAAGATTTCAAGAGATCATTTGTTGGCTTTGGGCTTTTAAGTTTATTTTCAGGGAAAAAATCAAAAATACTTTTTCCCAAAATGTCACTTTCATTCCGGTTGACAATCTTTAAAAAAGCGGGATTTACTTCAGCAACAGAAAACACGGGATCATCCGGAAATAGTATAAGAATGGGAAACGGAATAGCCTTGAAAGCTGAAACAAAGGAGCTTGTATTCATTAGGAAATTGGAAAAAATTGTTTACAAATTTAATATCTTATGTTGAAACACTATTTTTAAATTGTTGCTAAAATACCGGAATACTGAAAACGCAAGGTAGAATTAAATATTATGTAATACAAGAGGTAGAATTAAGAATCAAAGCTATTTGTTTATTTACTGCAATTGCATCTGCTGCTGCTGGGGTGCCCCGCCAACCGCGTTCTCTATAAGTAAATGCTCGCGAACCGCCAACACCCTGAGAGGAATCGATACAGATAATGCCCTGTATTCGTCAAAACTCCTTATGCCAGGTAACTTCCGCAGCTCCCTGCATCCCTTCTATCGGTGGGTGCATTTTTTTTATAGAAATAGAAATAGATTTTAAATCCGGAAATACTTTATGAATTTCGTTTCCTGTTTCCATCACAATGGTTTCGAGCAACGGTGTTGGAATGTTCATTCGCTTTTTAATAATCTGGTAAATAGCGGCGTAGTTCACTGTATCATGAATATGTTCGATAACCTCATCTCTCTCATGCAAGGCTACTGAAGCATTTACCACATATTCGTTTCCCAAAATCTTTTCTTCCTCATGAATCCCATGAAAAGCATTGAAAAGAAGATTTTGCAATTGAACCGTTATCATAAGGCAGCTAAATTTTTATGGTTGCTCATTTTTGAGGAATAGCACTGAAATGATCTGAAGGAACCGGGTGTTCCAGCATACTTAAAAATCTTTCAGCATCAAGCGCAGCCATACAGCCGGAACCTGCGGCAGTAACCGCCTGGCGGTAAATTTTATCCTGGATGTCTCCTGCTGCAAACACACCTTCAATATTCGTTTTGGTACTGCCCGGCTGCGTTATTACATATCCCGCTTCGTCCATATCCAGCCAGCCCTTAAATATTTCTGAATTAGGCTGATGGCCAATCGCAACAAAATAAGCACTAACAGGAATGGTCATCTTCTCCCCTGTTTTATTATTCACCACTTCTACCGATTCCGTTTTAGTTTCGCCAACAATTTCTTCTACTTCTGTATTCCAATATACTTTTATGTTTTCAGTTTCCAATACCCTTCTCTGCATGATCTTACTGGCCTTCATCGTATCTTTTCTTACAAACATGTGTACCAAACTGGAAAGTTTACTGAGGTACAATGCTTCTTTCTGCCGCGGTATCTCTGGTGCTACACACTTCTTTTCCTTTAGAAGAATCTGTCACAAATCTGCACAGGCGCTTACACCGTAGCCGTTCAATCTTTTTTCACTTTCCAGACCAAGCCATTTTGCACTTGCCCCGGTAGCGATAATAATCGCATCGGCGCTCACCCATTTTTCTTCATCAATCAATACTTTCATAGGACAGGCAGAAAAATCAACTTTGGTTGCCAATCCATAACGGATATCGGCGCCCATTCTTTTCGCTTGTTTTTCAAAATCAATCATCATATCCGGTCCCTGGATTCCTTCAGGATAACCGGGTAGTTTTCTACTTCGTCGTAGTCGCAAGTGGCCCCGCTGGTTCAATCCCCGGTACATCACCGGTTTCAGATTGGCTCTTGCCGCATAAATTGCAGCCGTATATCCGGCCGGTCCTGAACCGATGATCAGGCATTGAATATGTTCTGTTTTTGTATCCATAGCGTGCAAAAATAATATTTTTAAAAGTAAAGCTTTTTGAGAATTGAAAAATGGGAATAGGAGCGTTTGTACTTCAGAAAAATATTATTTATTAACCGAAAAATATTTTTGAAATAACCAACCGGATTCGTTTATCTTTATTAAAAACGAAAAATAAGATGCCTTTTTTCTTTAAGACTCTCTTCCCTTGTAAAACTATTTTTCTCTTACCTTCTTTCTCTTGCGTATTCATTATCCTTTAATGAACTGATTGTTTTAAAATGTATGTAAAAGCCATAGTGCTTTTAATTCAGGCACTTTCCGGTTTTCATAAAATTTGCATGCAAAGATTTTGACAGAATCAGTGGAAGCTCTCCCGCACAGCAATTTTTCGCGGGGGGCGATTCCTGTTAACGGGGAATCATATCCTATTATATTATACTTAACATCTTTTTACAGATATTTTTCTTTTAACAATCAAAATTTAATAAAATGGAAACAGCAGTAATGACAAACACAGAGATTGCCCAGGCAGTCTATACCTATTTCGGTGAGGGTAATGTTGCCGCCATACTTAATTTGGTAACGGATGATATTAAATGGACTTGTCCTGGGCCTACTGAAATACTGCCTTATGCGCGTGTTTACAACGGAAAACAAGAGGTAGCAGATTTTTTAGCAGGCGATTCAGCGAAACAAAGACTTCTCTAAGTTCGAGCCAAGGGAGTATATCGCCGAGGGTGACAAGGTAGTGTGCCTTGGTTATTGGGATGCAAAATCCAAGAAAACAGGTAAACCTTATTCCGGTGACTGGGCCATGGCATTTTATTTCAGGGACGGAAAATTATTTGAGCACAGAGAATACTATGACTCCTATGGTGAGGCAATGGTTCTAAAGGATAAAATGGGTTCTCTTAAATTTTCGATTATCACGCATTTCCACTTCAGCGGTTGAAATAGAAATCTCACCCCGGACAGAAACCCAAACGATCACACTTAGTATACAGGAGAGCCATGAAATGCCATCTCTTGTTTAGACGGTAATTAAAAAGTAAAACAAGTACTAAAAATTAAAAACTAAAAAAAAAAATGAAAAAGATTCTTATCACAGCGGTCTTATTTCTATCAGGAATAACCGCTTTTTGCCAGGAGGAAGAGAATGGCACGATTTACATTAAGCATCCCTACATTGATGTGGTAAATAATGCGAACAAAGATTATGTCGCAAATAATTTTTCGACAACTCAGAATTATTATGCTGATACAGCTAAATGGTGGGCATCCGGCATGACGGATTTTGTTCCAATTGCTGATGCCGTAAAAATGTGGAAGAGTGATTTTGACAAATTTGACAACATCAACCAGGTTCAATTCGGCTATCCTGATTTCCTTCACTACAAAAAAGATAATACTATGGTTGTGCAATCATGGTGGACCTGGTCGGGAAAATCGAAGAAAACTGGAGAAGTGGTTAAAGTCCCGATGGTCATGTTTGACGAGTTTAATGCAGATGGAAAAATTTCGAGAGAATACATTTTCGGAGATTTTTCAAAAATGCAGTAAAGGAATAATTTATGACACAATTCTTTTCGTCTATGCATCACCGTTAGAATCAATTTTTTTTAAGAATCACCACCACAACAATTATTTTTTAAAAACATTAAATTAAAAACAATGAAAAAATTCTTATTGTTAGTAACGCTTTTAGCGCCAATACTGCTTTTTGGGCAAAAAACGATGCCAAAGCAAAATAAATTAACCGTTTTAGTTCTTCGGCCAGTGCCGGGTGACAGGGACGGCCTTGAACAGGCCCTTGCACAACACATAAATAAATTTCATAAAGAACAGGGCCAGATAGATGTTTATGAAGTGCTCACGGGTAATCACACCGGTGAATATCATTTTGTATATCGCAACCCGGCTTCATGGGCCGACGTTGAAACGTCTTTTAACGCTGCCAATGAAAAAAACCATTATGATGATTGGAACCAAAATGTTGCCAAACACCTTGCCGATCCGGCCTCACGTTATTTTTATGAAATGAGCGATGACAGTTATTTATCTGCTAATCCCGCCCATATGCATGCTCACCT
>CAVPNT010000003.1:0-1204981 GCA_963706825.1 uncultured Chitinophagaceae bacterium
TCTGAAAGAAGCAATAAAAATCCAAATATGGCTACAGGCGATATTGAAATAAATGTTTCAGAATATAAAGTATTGAATAAATCAGCAGTTCCGCCATTTACAATCCAGGATGATACAGATGGCGGTGATGATATCAGGATGAGATACCGTTTTTTGGATCTGAGAAGAAACGCGGTGAAAAAAAATCTTGAATTGCGTTATGCAGTAAACCGGGCAACAAGAAATTATTTGTATGACCACGGATTTATTGATATTGAAACACCTTTCTTAATAAAATCCACTCCTGAAGGTGCACGTGATTTTGTAGTTCCAAGCCGTATGAATCCTGGAGAATTTTATGCCCTTCCTCAATCTCCACAAACGTTTAAACAGTTGCTGATGGTAAGTGGATACGACCGTTATTATCAAATCGTAAAATGCTTTCGCGATGAAGATTTGCGCGCCGACCGTCAACCGGAATTTACGCAGATAGATTGTGAAATGTCTTTTGTGGAGCAGGAAGATATTTTGCAAATGTTTGAAGGATTGATAAAATATATTTTTAAAGAGGTAAAAAATATTGACTACACAGAGCCGGTGCAAAGAATGTCGTGGGAAGATGCCATGTGGAATTATGGAAATGATAAACCGGATATCAGGTTTGGCATGCAAGTGAAAAACTTAAAATCTGAAAATAAGAATTTCCTTGAAGCATTGAAAAACAGTGAATTTGCAGTGTTCAATGATGCAGAAACAATTGTTGCTATTTCAGTTCCCGGATGCAGCGATTATTCCCGAAAACAAACAGATGAGTTAATAGAATGGGTAAAACGTCCTCAGATAGGAATGAAAGGTTTGGCGTTTATAAAAGTCAATAATGAAGGAACATTAAAAAGCAGTTTTGATAAATTTTTTGATGAAACGCAACTAAAAGAATTCGCTTCTTTCTGCGAATCAAAGCCGGGTGATTTAATTTTAATTCTTGCTGGAAAAGAAGAGCGCAGCAGAAAAGCCATCAGTGATTTACGTTTATACATGGCCGATAGATTGGGTTTGCGCAAACCAGATGAATTCAAACTACTTTGGGTTACTGATTTTCCTTTGTTCGAATACGACGACGAAAGCAACCGTTGGGTAGCGCGCCATCATCCGTTTACTTCACCGAAACCGGAAGATATTGAAGTGATGATAAACAACAATCCGCTGATTGAAAACCGTGAAAAATACTTGGAACATCCTTATTCAAAAATCAAAGCCAATGCGTATGATATGGTTCTAAATGGCAATGAAATCGGCGGTGGTTCTATCAGGATTTTCCAAAGAGATTTACAGGAAAAAATGTTTGCAGCGTTGGGAATGAGCAAAGAAGAAGCGCAACATAAATTTGGATTTTTATTAGGTGCATTTGAATATGGTGCGCCACCACATGGAGGCATTGCATTTGGTTTCGACCGGCTTTGCGCCATTCTTGGCGGCAGCGAATCTATCAGGGATTTTATTGCATTTCCAAAAAACAATTCCGGAAGAGATGTAATGATAGATGCACCTTCTACCATTGATAAAAAACAGTTGGAAGAATTGCAGATAAAGCTGGATTTGAAATAAAACAGGTAACTTTATTTTAATGGAATTTCAGATTGCACCGCATACATTAGAAAGAGCAAAGGAACGTGGAGCTTCTGAAACCGAAATTATAGAAGTATTAGAAACTGGGAAAAGTATTTCGGGGAAATATGGAAGATTAGGAAAATCAAAGGTATTTGCCTTCCATAATTACCGACTTGAAAAGTATTACGAAGAAAAGAAAGTGGAAGTATATTATTTGATTGAAGAACAAAATTTAATAACAGTTACCGTTTATGTTTTTTACGGGAAATTTTAAACAATGACTATACAATACGATAGCAAAACCGACCTTTTATATTTAATGATAGAGCCTTCAAATCAGGGGGAAATAGTTAATAAAAGAGTTTCTGATGAAATGGTTTTAGATATTGGAGAAAATGATAAAATTATTGGAATAGAAATTATGGATGCTTCAAAGCATATAAACCTTCAAAACCTGATGCCTGTTGAGTATGAAAGGATTCCTAATTCGTGAATAAGCAAAACGATAATACAGCAGAATTTCAAGATAAAATACTTGTTTCTTTTGATAAAACAATAAAAAGAGCAGTTCGCAGAGTCATTGTTTCTGTAACAATTGCAATGATTATTCTCATGACAATTTTGGCGATTGTAATTAAATTTCTTTAAAAAAAGCCGGGCTGAATATGAAAGAAATAACTTTTATAGTTCACGAAGCTGTTGAAGGCGGATATTATGCAGAATCTGTCGAAGTGGGAATTTTTGCTGAAGGTGAAACTATTGACGACATAAAAAAAATATAAAAGGTGGCATTGATTGTTACTTTGAGAATGCAGAATATAAGCCATCCTTGATTCATCTTCATTCAAATTAAAAAGACATTTCCTATTATAGAAAAACCCGCCAAAATAGCGGGTTTTGTTATTTTAAAAACAGTAAACAAATAAATAAAACGAATTCTTGTTTCTCTTTATCGATAAAAATTTTTATCCATTCATGGAAGTCAAAAACTCTGCATTGTCTTTGGTTCCTTTCATGTTTTTCATCAAAGTATTAATAGCTTCTTCCGGGTTCATATCAGCCATGTGATTGCGCAATACCCACATTCTTTGCAGCACATCTTTATCCAGCAACAAATCATCGCGGCGTGTAGATGACGAAATGATGTCAATAGCAGGAAAAATTCTGCGGTTAGATAATCTTCTGTCGAGCTGAAGTTCCATGTTACCGGTTCCTTTGAATTCTTCAAAAATTACCTCATCCATTTTGCTTCCGGTATCTACCAAAGCTGTTGCGATAATTGTCAGAGAACCGCCATTTTCAATTTTGCGCGCAGCGCCAAAAAACTGTTTTGGTTTCTGCATTGCATTGGCTTCCACACCACCGGATAACACTTTTCCGCTTGCGGGAGAAACGGTATTATGCGCACGTGCCAAACGCGTAATACTATCCAATAAAATCACGACATCGTGTCCACATTCTACCAAACGTTTTGCTTTCTGTAAAGCCATGGTACTCACTTTCACGTGTTTTTCGGCAGGTTCGTCAAAAGTAGAAGCAATAACTTCTGCTTTTACACTCCGTTCCATATCGGTAACTTCTTCCGGCCTTTCATCAACCAGCACAATCATCAAATAACATTCAGGATGATTTGCAGCAATCGCATTCGCAATTTCTTTCAGCAACATGGTTTTACCGGTTTTTGGCTGCGAAACAATTAGCCCGCGCTGCCCTTTTCCAATCGGTGTAAACAAATCGATAATCCTGGTAGAAAGATTATTAGGCGCTAAAAATAAATTCAGTTTCTCGTAAGGAAATAAGGGCGTTAGATAATCGAAGGGAACGCGGTCGCGAACTTCATCCGGGCCTTTGCCATTGATGGTTTCTACTTTTAATAAAGCAAAATATTTTTCACCTTCTTTTGGTGGACGAACGGAACCATAAACCGTATCACCCGTCTTTAATCCAAACAATTTTATTTGTGATGGAGAAACATACACATCATCAGGAGAAGAAAGATAATTATAATCACTGCTTCTCAAAAAACCATACCCATCGGGCATCATTTCCAACACGCCTTCAGCAAGAATAATTCCGTCAAACTCAATGTTAAATGAAGGTTCTTTTTTCTGGCCGAAATTATTTTTCTGGTGATGCTGGTGACCGTTTGATGGCACCATTGGAGGCATTATTTCTTCTTGTTCCTCATCTTCACTTTTCAGTAATTCTATGAGTGCAGGAGCAATTGTTTTTGGGTCGGCCAGCCGTTCTACCTGATCGTCTTCATCATCGGTATCAAAAAAATCAAACTCTGGTTTTACCGCAACTTCCTCTTTTTGTTTCTTCACGGGTTTTTTCTTTTCTTCGGCCTTTTTTGGCTTTGGCTTTTCTTCAACCAAAGTTTCAACCTCAGGTATGTCGCCCGCAACTTCTTTTTTTGCGGCAGATTTTACGATGCGCTTCCGCTTTGGCTTTTCAGCAACCACTTCTTTCTTATCCTTATCGTTCTTTTCATCAGGTGTCATAGATGATTGTTTGTCAAGAATTTTATAAATTAATTCTTGTTTTTCTAAATTATTTGCGTCGGTTATATTTTGTTGCTCAGCTATATCAAGCAACTCCGGAACGAGCATATCGTTCAGTTGTAGGATGTCGTACATAAAGAGACGTATAGATTAATAGTCAAAAACACTAATTGAATTGTAAAATCGAAATTTTGATATTTTTATTTGGAATGGATTCTGTTAACACTGATGTAATCGTAGCAAAAGGAAAACTAGTCAGCTTTAATCTGATGCAATATTACATTAAAATAATAAAACAAGAAATTTTTTTCTTTTTATGTACCGTTTTCAAGCGACTGAATAATAGACGTTTTTCACTCTTAAAATACTGATAAAACAAGGATTACGCCAGAAATTTTATACCGTTACTTTATATTTGCGTTTCTAAAAAAAAAGAAATGTTTAACAAAAGAGTACGTATCAAAGAAGTTTTAGAAGGTGATTTTCTGAACGAGGAATTGACGGTTATGGGCTGGGTCAGGACGTTCAGAAGCAACCAGTTTGTTGCATTAAATGATGGAAGTACCAATTCCAATCTTCAAATTGTACTGGAATTAGGAAAATTCGAGGACGCTCTTCTGAAAAGAATTACTACCGGTGCTGCATTAAAAATAACAGGAATTTTAGTTCCTTCTTTGGGCAAGGGTCAAAAAGTGGAATTAAAAGCACAAAAAGCAGAAATCCTTGGCGACAGTGATGCGGAAAAATTTCCCCTGCAACCTAAAAAACACAGCCTGGAATTTTTGAGGGAAATCGCGCATCTGCGCTTTCGCACCAATACTTTCGGAGCCATTTTCAGAGTTAGGCATGCACTTGCATTTGCCATCCATGATTTTTTCAATAAAAAAGGATTTGTGTACCTCCATTCGCCCATTATTACCGCTTCTGATGCCGAAGGCGCAGGCGAAACTTTTCATGTTACTTCTTTTGACCTGGAAAAACCTTCTAAAAACGAAAACGGAACAATTAATTATAAAGAAGATTTTTTTGGTAAACCAACGAATCTCACGGTGAGCGGACAATTGGAAGCCGAGCTCGCGGCGCTCGCATTGGGAGATGTTTATACATTCGGCCCTACGTTTCGGGCGGAAAATTCAAATACAGCAAGACACCTGGCAGAATTCTGGATGATAGAGCCCGAAATGGCTTTTTCAGATTTGGAAGATGACATGAATCTTGCAGAAGAATTTATCAAACACATTATCAGATACGTGCTGGAAAATAACCGCGAAGACCTTGATTTCCTGGCGGCAAGATTAATAGAAGAAGAAAAACAAAAACCGCAGAATGAGCGCAATGAAATGGGCTTGATAGAAAAGCTCGAATTTGTTATTAATAGTGATTTTGAAAGACTAACTTATACAGAAGCGATTGAAATTTTAAAAAATTCTGCGCCAAACAAGAAAAAGAAATTTCAATATTTAGTGGATAAATGGGGAATAGATTTGCAAAGCGAACACGAGCGTTATTTGGTAGAAAAACATTTTAAAAAACCGGTAATCCTCATCAATTATCCAAAAGAAATTAAGGCATTTTATATGCGACAGAATGATGATGGAAAAACAGTGGCAGCGATGGATATTTTAGCTCCTGGAATTGGTGAAATCGTCGGCGGCTCCCAGCGTGAAGAAAGATTGGATGTGTTGGAAAAAAGAATGCGCGAAATGAATATTCCGGTAGAAGAAATGAAATGGTACCTGGATACCAGAATATTCGGCACTGCGCCTCACGCTGGCTTTGGGCTTGGCTTTGAGCGTCTGATGCTCTTTGTAACAGGCATGACAAATATCAGGGATGTGATTCCTTTTCCACGGTTTCCAAAGAATGCCGAATTTTAGGTTTTGCGGAAATAGGAATTGGAGATATTTGTTGGTTTGCTGCAAGGTTTCCCAAACGGAATTGAAAGGAGGATATTAAACAAAAGTGACAGAAAATAAATGTGAACCATTTAGTAAAACAAAAGCGCTTGTGCACTTTCGATAGATATCGGTATTCCTCAAACACGCACTTCCCAAATCTAAAATGCACCATCCTTACCGTTGATACCGCGCTTTGAGCCTTTCTAAAAACTTTGGGAACAGGGCGAAATTCACGCTTTCTTTCAAAATCGTTTACCCGGAAGAAGAAATACATCAAAAAAGAAGTCTCGGTTTAATTAGGAATTACCGGTTACGAAAGTGTGGCAATTGGGTAAATGATTCTCAAATCGGTAAAAAAAATCAACAAATTCACTTTAAAAGTTTACTTTTTTAACAGGAAGCAGTCGAATGATTCATGGAATATATTTTGATACCTTCCATATATCAAATTAAAAATCTTTAAAATTATTTTATGAAAAAAATCAGTTTAGCGTCGATAATAGCCGGCGCTCTTATATTCTCTGCCTGCAATGGCAATTCGAATAAAACTTCGACTTCAGACAGCACGGCAACCACAACCACAACCGATACAAGTATGAACCACATGAACGGCACTGATACCATGAATCATACAGATACCATGAATCATCGTAATGCGGTAGCAACGGTAGGCAGTGATGAGCAGGATTTTGCAAAAGATGCAGCAGCAGGAGGAATGATGGAAGTACAATTGGGAAATATTGCTCAAAAAAATTCATCTACAAAAGCTATTCAGGATTTTGGAAAGATGATGGTGGACGATCACACAAAAATCAATGATAAGATGAAAGACCTTGCTTCCAAAAAGAATGTGGCTCTGCCAAGCACAGTTACCGATAAGCAGCAAAAAGATATTGATAAATTAAGCAAAGAAACAGGAGCGGAATTTGACAAAGATTATGTTTCCATGATGATTAACGACCACAAAGATGATATTGCCGCTTTCAAAAAAGCCGGTGAGAAGATGAAGGATCCCGATTTCAAAGATTTTGTCGTTAAATCACTTCCTACACTTCAAAAACATTTGGATGCCATCCAATCCATAAAGAAGAAAATGTAAATACCAGGGATAAAAGGGAGCGCGTAATTGCGCTCCTTTTTTATTTTTGTGAGCTAAGAAAGGTTGTATTCTTTCGTAAGTAAGTCTGTAGGTATCCGAAGCATTTTATGAAATAGCCTAATCATATTTAATGATAAAGGTTGTTTGTAATTCAACACTTTACTTATAGTTCCTTTATCTCCATATTCTTTTGCCAGGTCAGCTGGTTTGTAACCAAATTCTTCCATTCTGATTTTAATAATCTCTACAGGGTCCATTTCAAAAGCCGGCCATTTAGTATTTTCATATTTGTTTATCAGATGCACTAAAAGCATTTTTTCTTTGTGCTCTTCACTTCCTCTTTTTGAATCGCGAATCTGTTCATAACGATTTACAGCTTTGCGGTAATCTTTATCGTTTTCAATTAAAAACCATTGTTGTAATGCCATAATACTAATTTTTAAATAACTTCAGGGTTTATATTATCATACTCTGTATGAGTGCCTATAAATCGGATTTCAACGATAGCGTCTAAATAATTAATATAACCAATAAGTCGATAATAATTATGTAGAATTTCAAATCTTGCCCGATTATTTTTTATCATTTTCGCTTTTGGAAAATCAAATAAAACATCTTGTTTTTTTTTCCAATTGGCATTCTCAACTACTAATTTCCATACATTTAAGCTCTTTCTTGCATTTGCATGCTTTTTACCAAAAGCAGCTAATTTTTCCTGGTAAATAATTATCATGATTTTTTTGTTAATCACTACTAATTTGAAAATCAAAATTAATTAATAGTTGGCAATTTGCCAACTATTAATTAAAATTTGATTCACAATACAAAATCCATCAATGCGCTTCCAGCCAATTTTCCCCAACACCTATTTCTGCTTCCACAGGTACATCGTTTGGCAGTTTCAAGGCATTCTTCATGCTTTCTATAATAATTGGTTTTATCGTTTCAACTTCTGATTTATGCGCATCAAAAACAAGTTCATCATGCACCTGCATAATCATTTTTGATTTAAAATTGCGTTTCTGAAATTCTCTGTGAATATTAATCATGGCAAGTTTTATCATATCCGCAGCCGTTCCCTGGATCGGCGAATTAATCGCGTTTCTTTCTGCATAACCGCGCACGGTAAAATTCGAAGAATTGATATCTTTCAGCCAACGCTTTCTGCCCATTAACGTTTGTACATAACCGTTAGTCTTGCAAAATTGTTTCATGTCTTCCATGTATTTTTCAATCCGGAAAAATTGCTTTTTATAATTTTCAATAATTTCTTTTGCTTCTGTGCGGCTGATACCCAGGTTTTCTGCAAGTCCGAATGCTCCCTGGCCATAAATGATTCCGAAGTTTACACTCTTTGCTTTATACCGCATTTCCTTTGTAACCTCATTTTCTTCTACCCCAAAAACTTTTGCCGCAGTTGCTGTATGAATATCTTTTGCCAAACGAAAAGCTTCAGACATCGCAGGGTCGCCGCTTATAGCAGCTACAATCCGCAATTCTATCTGGGAATAATCGGCAGAAATAATTACATGATCGCTGTTTCGGGGAATAAATGCTTTTCTTATTTCCCTGCCTCTTTCTGTTCTTACCGGAATATTCTGAAGATTTGGATTGATGCTGCTAAGTCTTCCGGTCACTGCAATTGCCTGCGCATAATTGGTATGCACGCGCAAGGTTTTTTTGTTAATCAATTGAGGTAGCGCATCTACATAAGTTGATTTTAATTTGGTGAGTTCGCGAAAGTTCAAAATGTCTTCAACAATCGGATTTTCTTTGGCCAGTTTCAGCAACACATCTTCACCGGTTGAATGCTGTCCGCCCTTTGTTTTTTTGATTTTATCACCGAGTTGCATTTTATTAAACAACACTTCACCCAATTGTTTCGGCGATGCAAGATTAAACCGGATTCCTGCCTGTTCATACACACTTTCTTCATGTTTTTTTGCCTGCGTTTCCAGTTCTTTTGAGTAGAGATTTAAAAAATCAGTATCGATGTTTACCCCTTCAAACTCCATATCCATCAACACTTTCAACAACGGAGATTCTACTTCTTCAAAAACCCTTTCTACTTCTTTGGTTTTTAAATGAGGAGTAAAAATCTGTTTTAACTGAAGGGTAATGTCTGCATCTTCTGCCGCATATTCTTTTGCTTTTTCTATTTCCACTTCACGCATGGTTACTTGGTTTTTTCCTTTGCCAATCATTTCTTCAATGGCAATCGGAAGGTATCCAAGATATTGTGCACTCAATAAATTCATATTACGTCGCCCTTCACTTTCTATCACATAATGGGCAAGCATCGTATCAAAAAATTTTCCTTTTAATTCAACTCCATACCACTTCAAAACAAGCAAATCATATTTAATATTCTGGCCGATCCAAACTTTGGATTCATCATCAAATATTGGCTTAAAAAGCAAAAGAAGATTTCGCGTTATTTCTTTGTTTGCTGGCAGTGATATATAATATCCTTCTCCCGGTTTAACAGAAAAGCTTAATCCTACCAGCTCTGCTTCATGGGCATCAATGTTCGTCGTTTCTATATCAAAGGAAATTTCTTTTTCCGCTGATAATTTTTTTACTAAATCTTTAATCGCTTCTTCTCCTTCGATGAGATAATAATTGTGATCGGTATTGCTGATATTTTTTTCTGCAATAAGTCCGGGCATTTCCTCCGGTGCTTTTTCTTCTTTTGTTTTTGTTTGAATGGACTCCGTTTTAACAACCTCAATTTCGGTCGTGTTTCCAAAAAGATCAGCTTGCACAACAGTCTTTTCTATTACAAAAACATTGTACTCATCACCCAGGATTCTTTTACCCAAAGTTTTGAATTCCAGTTCAGTAAAAATTTCTTTCAGCGCATTAATATCATAATCTTTTATCCGGAAATCTTCTTCATGAAACCGGCATGGAGCATCCGTAATGATGGTTGCCAGTTTTTTGCTTAAAATCGCCATTTCCTTTCCGGCTCTTATCTTTTCGCCCAGCGCGCCTTTTATGTTTTCTGCATCCCCCAAAACATTTTCCAACGTGCCATATTGCGACAATAATTTTGCTGCTGTTTTTTCTCCAATGCCTGCAATTCCGGGAATATTATCACTGGCATCGCCCATCAAACCCAGAATATCAATTACCTGTTTTACATTCTGAATTCCCCATTTTTCACATACTTCTTTTTCACCCAAAATCTCTACTTTCCCTCCCTGGTAACCGGGTTTGTAAATCTTAATATTTTCTGTTACCAACTGTCCAAAATCTTTATCAGGCGTTACCATAAAAACTTTGTATCCATCTTTTTCTGCCTGTTGTGCAAGGCCACCAATCAGGTCGTCTGCTTCATATCCATCACATTCCACGACAGGTAAATTAAATCCCTGGATAATCTTTTTTATGTCTGGAATAGATACAATTAAATCCTCCGGCGCTTCCTGCCGTTGGGCTTTATAAGCTGCAAAATCGGTGTGCCTTTCTGTAGGCGCCACTGTGTCAAATGCGACTGCAAGGTGGGTGGGATTTTCTTTTTTTATGAGGTCAACCAAAGTGCTGGTAAATCCATATTGAGCATTCGTATTTTTCCCTTTTGTGGTAATTATCGGGCTGCGTATCAAAGCATAATACGAACGATAAATAAGCGCCATGGCATCGAGCAGAAATAATTTTTTTTCCATCCGGTAAATTTACAAAATAGTGAGAAGGGAAAAGAAAGAAGAAAAAGTGAGAAGGAGATTTTTGCTTTTTGTTATAGAAAGGCCTCATTTGTTTTCAAAATCTTCCTGGCAAAATTGCAGGCAAGCTAAAATATCTTCCTTTTCCAAAAAAAGGAAAGGCTTGCAGAATATCTTCATGTGAGTCGCCGGCAGCAAGATGTTCCATTAGAAATACAACTGCCATTCTGGTATCCCTGATTACAGGTTTCCCGAAAGCAATATCCGGCTTTGAGGTTATTCTATTTAATAAATTTTCCATCGTGAAAATTTATTATAAAGCTACAAAAGAGCAATTAAATTTAAAATCTGGATTCAATATAATACGGCAACATTTTACGCCAGGTAGGCCAATCATGTTTCATATCGTTTCCCCAAATATCCAATTCATAATTGATTCCTTTGTTGTACAAAACACCAGCGAAATTTCTTGCTGCCTGTGGATCTTCAAAATCTCCGCTGCCGGAAAGAATGTGAATGTGATTGCTTTTACGAATGTGATTGAGATAAAAATCATCTGTAAGATTGGGCATATAATTCATTGGTGAATTATAATAAACCTGTTCATCATCGTGGCCTTTGCTGTATTCATGCAAATCATAAACGCCACTCATGGCTATAACTCCATTAATAATATCAGGCCTTTTTAAAAATAAATTCATACTGTGCAAGGCGCCGAAACTCGCACCACAAGTGATTATTGGGGTTTCTGCTGAAGTACTGTTTTTTATAAAAGGAATCACTTCATTAAAAACATATTCGTTGAATTGATTGTGCCGGATGGCTTTATGTTCGCCCAACATTTCATTGTTCATCCAGCTTTCATTATTCATGCTGTTGATAGAAAACACTTTTACTTTTCCTGAATTGATATGAGGCGCAAGCGAATCAATCAATTGAAAACGTTCGTATTCCAAATAATCAGCTGCAGCCGTAGGAATCAGCAAAAGCGCAAATCCATAATCGCCATAAGTGGCTATCGGCATTTCTTTATTTACAGAAGGGCTGTACCACGAAGTGAGTTCTCTTTTCATGAAAACGTATTAAACCGGTTCAAAACAGTAGTCAAATGGCTTCTGTTTTTACTTACGGGTAATTTTGTCAAGTGCGAAATAACGTATTAAACCGTCATCTTTTCCTACTGCAAACCTGAAACTGATATCGGCGTTGGTGTAAGAAGTACTTAGTTTTACATCGTAATAATTATCCACTAAATTTGATTGTGTAGAAATAATTTTTTCGAATTTTCCATATTGGTTTAACAGCCGTTGAAATTGTGCCGGAGTGGATAATGGCATGGTTTCCTTAAAGCGAGGCGCTTCCAAAGAATCTGCCTGATCGTATTGGCCGGCATTGTAAAGTTCCAAAAATTTTTGTGCTGTTTTTACTGCAGTTTCCTGAGCTTTTATTCCAAATGAAATGAGCATCAGCAAACAGGGAATTAGGATTTTTTTCATTTTTATCTGATTGGTTTTATTGTAATAAATGCAACAATTTCAAACATGAATATTGAATATTTGTTGCTTTGCTGGCAAAAGAATTTTTTAAATCAAACTTAAATTCTACCAAAGATAAATTAAAAACATCCAGAAGTTTTTTGCAAAACAGAGATAATATGAGAAATAAAATGATTTACATTAAATCGGTGAAATTCCTACGTTTATTACCGTCTTTTCACATCACCGGGTTTTTATTTTTTTAGGGTAAATGATGAGTATTTGAATCCAACTGGCTTTTTGTTTCCTCCATTCACCTTAAATTACAAAGAGGAAAGACACAATCAATTCACTTTCAAAGCGTAAAGAAAGAAAGCTTCAGTCAGTTGCTGTCTTTGGGAAAATAAGAATTCCGCTTATTTGTTGTTTTATTGTATTCAATGAAACGAATTATGAAGTTTATGTTGCATTTAAAAAGGTTGCTCTAAGTATAATTCAGAATTTGTTAAAATCCTTGTCACAACGCATTTTCAATTAAAAACGAAGCATTGCAATAAAGTTTACGCCGTACCTTTATAAGAATAAAATTTTTCCATTAATCGGGAAAACTTCAGAGGTTATTTTCAAAAATAAAGTTTATGGCAAAAGCAATCAACAAACCGTTAATTAGTTTGGAACAAATCCGCGAAGCATATATCGATTATGTTTTAACGCATAATGAACCTCCGAAATCCGTTTATGATTTTGCGAAAAAACTGGGTATTTCCGAAGCTGATTTTTACAATTATTTTGCTTCTTTTGTTGCAATAGAAAAATCGGTGTGGGCAGCACTTACTCTTGAAGCGGTTGAGAAAATAAAAGAGCAGGAAATATGGGCGCAATATTCTTCCCGCGAAAAAGTTCTATCTTTTTTTTACAGTTATATAGAATTGTTGAAAACGAAGCGCAGTTTTATAATTTATACATTAAAAAAACAGGCAAAAAAATTATCTCCACCCGAAATATTGTCTGCTGCAAAACCAATTTTTGAAAACTTTTCAGAAGATGTAATCCAGGAAGGGCTTGATACAGGCGAATTAGCGCAACGAAGATTTTTTACTAAAAGATATAAAGACGGCCTTTGGATTCAGTTTCTTTTTATCGTCAATTTCTGGGCAGAAGATGATAGCAATGATTTTGAAAAAACAGATGAAGCGATTGAAAAAGGTATCAATGTCGCCTTTGACTTATTTCAAAGATCGCCCATCGACAATCTTTTTGAGTATGGAAAATTTTTAGCAAGAAATGGAAAACTGAGAGAAAAAATGGGGATTTAAAAAAACATGAAAATACAGGAATCCATGCCTGCTACGAAAGTAGAACGATCTGCAAAATTTGTAAAAACAGGTTTTCAGATCGGTGGCAATTATATAAAACACTATTCTAAAAAATTATTTAATCCGGATCTAAACCGCGATGAATTAAATGAAGACAATGCGTCGGATATTTACAATTCACTCAGCCAGTTAAAAGGTTCTGCTTTAAAGATAGCACAGATGCTAAGCATGGACAAAAACGTGTTGCCAAAGGCTTATGTAGATAAATTTTCACAATCACAATACAATGCTCCACCGCTTTCCGGACCGTTGATCACACGCACGTTCACCAAAAGTTTTGGTAAACCGCCGGATAAATTATTTGACACTTTTAATCCGGTTTCAACCAATGCCGCTTCTATCGGCCAGGTGCACCAGGCTACTCTTCATGGGAAAAAACTTGCTGTAAAAGTTCAATATCCAGGCGTAGCAGACAGTATTTCATCTGATTTGAAACTGGTAAAACCATTTGCTTTCCGCCTGTTGGGAATGAGTGAAAAAGAACTGAATATTTATATAAAAGAAGTGGAAGAAAGATTACTGGAAGAAACAGATTACAAACTGGAAGTACGCCGTTCCATTGAATTTTCAAAGGCATGCAGTAAATTAAAAAATACCGTTTTCCCTACTTATTATCCGGCATTATCTTCTGATAAAATCATTACGATGGATTGGATGGAAGGACTGCATTTGAAAGAGTTTCTACTAACCAATCCATCACAAAAACTGAGAAATAAAATAGGGCAGGGTTTATGGGATTTTTATAATTTTCAACAGCATGAATTGAGAGCAGTACATGCAGATCCGCATCCAGGAAATTTTTTAATTACGCCTGATGAAAAGCTGGCCGTCATTGATTTTGGATGCATCAAAGAAATTCCGGATGATTTTTATAATCCTTTTTTTGCACTGGTTGGAGATGATTTAATGAAACACAAATCTGCAACCATTGATGCTTTCCGGAAATTACAAATGATACATCCGAAGGATAATGCCCGGCAAATAGAATTTTATTACAAATCTTATAAAGAAATGATCTCATTGTTTGCGCTCCCCTATACCAGTAAAACTTTCGATTTCAGCAAGCCACAATTTTTTGAAGATCTTTACGGGTGGGGCGAAAAGATTACCAAAATGCCTGAGTTTAAACAGCCACGCGGCGTGAAGCATTTTATTTATATCAACAGAACAAACTTTGGCTTATATACTATCTTAAATGAACTAAGCGCCACGGTGAATACTCAAACGTATAAGCCTCATTTAGAAAAACTGCGGATAAAGGAAACGGTATGATTTTGATTCATTGAATCTACAATTTTATCCCCTAAAAGAAATCGTCAGCTTATTTTTTCCATCACCAGTTTTCTTACATCAGCCAATGAAATTCTTTCCTGTAACATGGTATCCCTGTAGCGGATTGTAACGGTATTATCTTCTTTTGTCTGATGATCTATCGTTACGCAGAATGGAGTTCCTATCGCATCCATCCTCCTGTAACGCTTGCCGATGCTGTCTTTCTCTTCATAAAAAGTATGAAAACTTTGTTTGCATTCATTCATCAATTGTTTCGCTATTTCCGGTAAGCCGTCTTTTTTCACCAGGGGAAGAATAGCCAATTTATAAGGAGCAATTTTCGCCGGAATTCTTAAAACAACGCGGCTGTCCTCACTTCCATCTTCTTTCGTCCATTTTTCTTCTGCATAAGACATCGATATAACTGTGAGGAACAAACGATCCAACCCAACAGAAGTTTCGACCACAAAAGGAATATAATTTCCATAAGGTTTTCCATCTTCTTTCAAATCGTTATCAAAATATTGCAATTTCTTTTTGCTCAGTTCACCATGTTGTTTCAAATCAAAATCAGTACGCGAATGAATGCCTTCTAATTCTTTAAAACCAAAAGGGAATTCATATTCAATATCCACCGCTGCATTCGCATAATGCGCGAGCTTCACGTGATTGTGATATCGTAATTTTTCCGCAGGAATACCAAGGCTTTCATGCCATTTCAATCTCGCCTCTTTCCAGTATTCGTACCATTCCAGTTCAGTGCCGGGGCGCACAAAAAACTGCATTTCCATTTGCTCAAATTCACGCATGCGAAAAATAAACTGCCGTGCTACAATTTCATTTCTGAATGCCTTTCCGGTTTGTGCAATACCAAATGGAATTTTCATTCTTCCGGTTTTTTGCACGTTCAAAAAATTTACAAAAATGCCCTGGGCGGTTTCCGGACGTAAATAAATTTTATCAGCTTCGCCGGATACACTTCCGAGCTGCGTGTCAAACATTAGATTAAACTGTCGAATCTCTGTCCAGTTGCAGGTTTCGCTAACTGCACATTTTATATTATTGTCGTCAATTAAATTTTTTAATCCTGTAAAATCGTCCTTCGCTAACAATTCATCCATTCTTTTAAGCAATGCATATTCTTCTTCCTTTCTTCCTTCATGAGCCAGTTTATCTGCATACGCTTCTATCAGATGATCTACCCGGTAGCGTTTATTGCTATCTTTATTATCAATCATCGGGTCACTGAAATTATCCACATGCCCGCTGGCTTTCCAGGTGAGTGGATGCATAAAAATCGCCGCATCAATGCCGACGATATTTTCGTGCAACTGCGTCATACTTTTCCACCAGTAATCGCGGATATTTTTTTTCAATTGCGCACCGTTTTGGCCGTAATCGTACACGGCACTTAAGCCATCATAAATTTCGCTGGAAGGAAAAATATATCCATATTCTTTGCAATGCGCGATGATTTCACTAAAATTATTGGTTTCGTTTGCCATAAGGCTGCAAATATAATGAGAGTAAAGTTTGTGGGAATTATCGGATTATTTATTTTATAAAAAATAGCCTGGAAATGTATTGTGTAATTTCTTGCCGGCCGGCTGTGTGTTGCTTTTAATTATTTACGCGTTTTTGTTTTTACTGAAAAGAATTAATTTTCTTTGCTAATGCGAAAATTTAAAAATATCATTTTTGATCTGGGCGGCGTCATTCTCGATGTCGATTATAATCTTACCCGCATTGCATTTGAGAAACTTGGCGTTGTTCATTTTGATGAAATGTATTCACAGGCCAATGCAGATAAACTTTTTCAGAGACTTGAAACGGGGGAAATTACAGATGATGTTTTTTATAAAGAATTCAACCGGTGCACTGGGCTGCATTTGTCCGATGAAGAAATCAGAAAAGCATGGAATGCCATGTTGCTTTCTTTTCGCAAAAAAAGCCTTGAATTTTTAGAGCGTATCAGGCCTGAATATAAAATCTATCTTTTGAGCAATACCAATTATGTTCATATTGCTGCTTTCAAACAGACATTACATCAGCAAATAGGCGTAAAAACGTTGGAAGAATATTTTGATGAAGCATTCTATTCCTGTGAAATTGGGTTAAGAAAACCTGACGCCGCGTGTTACCATTGGGTTTTAAAGAACCTGAATATCGAAGCTGGTGAAACGTTATTTATAGACGATTCTTTGCATAATATTGAAGGCGCAAAAAAGGCTGGAATGAAAACCATTCATTTATTACCAGGAATGAAAATTGAAGATTTGGATTTGTAATTTTTAGAAAACAGAAATTTCAACTATTTCTGCGTTTACTGGATATAGGCGTTATTTTACTTCTTCAAATTCAATATAGTCGCCTTCTTTTTGTACCGGTTTTGGCGTCGGTGGTTGGGCTGGCTTTTGCTGATTCTGATATTGATTCATATTGTTCTGCATTTTTTCCTGCATCTCTCCAAACTGTTTTTTTATTTTTTTGGACGACTCGTACACAGGAATTATGAAATCAAAAATGAATTTATAAAGAAGGTATATTAAAAAAAGTTCGGCTGCTATTCTAAAGATATTCATAAGTACAAAAATAACGCTTTAAATTAAATCTAATGAAGCGCCAGTTTGCTGGATAACTGTATAAATTGTTATATTTTCACTACTTTAAATTCAAATCATCAAGAGACAACTGTAAGAAAATGAATTCTGTATTGTAATAAAATTAGTAAAATATATCAGAAACATTTAAAACCCATTTTATGAGAAAAACCAACTCCCGCGGAATGATTATTTCTCTTTTTGTAATCATTATTTCTGTTTTCAATTTCGAAAGATTGAGTAACAGTGAATGCATCAGAGCCATTCATGTGGTTACTCTTTTAGTTTGTGGAATGGCAATTGGTATTTTTTTAATGAATCTTTTCGGTTGGCTTCGAACCAGGAAGAACTAATTTTCTTTTAACGCATGATAAATTAATTCTGTGCCAAACGAACGGTAATCACTTTTCCTCTTGCAATTTTAGAAATTTTTCTTCTCATTTTTCTTTCTCCTGATTCGTGTAAATTCGTGTAATTCCCGCCTGAACGAATTCACTCGGGCAGGAGTGGCAAAAAAAACAGAAAAATGAAACTTGGAAATTATATTACAGGAAAATGGATTGAAGGTGATGGTGAAGGCCAGCAATTGTACAATGCTGTAAACGGGGAAGTGATTGCAACCGCAACGACCAAAGGTTTAGATTTTGCCTCCATTCTTGATTATGGAAGAAAAACAGGAA
Source organism: uncultured Chitinophagaceae bacterium (assembly GCA_963706825.1). GTDB lineage: Bacteria > Bacteroidota > Bacteroidia > Chitinophagales > Chitinophagaceae > Ginsengibacter. The sequence continues at coordinate 18,157 of CAVPNT010000003.1, forward strand.
GCGCGGCTTTACGGAAAATGACTTTCCAGGAAAGAGGAAGAATGTTGAAAGCGTTGGCGCTTCATCTCCTCGAACATAAAGAAAAATTTTATCAGCTTAGTTACAAAACCGGTGCAACCCGTGCTGATAGCTGGGTTGACATAGAAGGCGGCATCGGAAACCTATTTTCAAATGCCTCTTTACGAAGAAAATTACCGGATGAAATTTTTGCGCTGGATGGAGAAAATATTGGTTTAAGTAAAGGCGGAACTTTTGCTGCACAACATATTTTATTACCAAAAGAAGGTGTGGTAATTCACATCAATGCGTTTAATTTTCCGGTTTGGGGAATGTTGGAAAAAATTGCGGTGAATTTACTGGCTGGTGTTGCCGCAGTTGTAAAACCAGCCTCTATTACCTCTTATTTAACGGAAGCAGTTGTAAGAGAAATTATTGCTTCAAAAATTTTACCGCAAGGCGCGTTGCAACTCCTTTGTGGAAGCGCCGGAGATATCCTCGATCACGTTACTTCACAGGATGTGATTACATTTACCGGTTCTGCTTCTACCGGATTAATGCTAAAATCGAATCCAAATGTGCTTCGCGAAAATGTTCCTTTTAACCTGGAAGCCGATTCACTGAATTGCATTGTTCTTGGCGATGATGTGACGCCAGAAATGCCCGAATGGGATATTTTTATAAAAGAAGTAAGAAAGGAAATGACTTCGAAATGCGGCCAAAAATGTACCGCTATCCGCAGAATTTTTGTTCCTGAAAATAAAATGGAAGATGTGTGGAAAGCCGTGAGTAAATCGTTGGCACAAACAACAATCGGCAATCCTGAAAATGAAAAAGTAAGAATGGGCGCGCTTGCGGGCCAATCGCAAAAACAGGAAGTTTTGCAACAGGTTCAAAAATTACTTGCTTCTTCTCAAATTCTTTATGGAAGCCTTGATAGTGTCGAATTAATAGATGCGGATGATAAGAAAGGCGCTTTTATGAGCCCGCTTTTATTGATAAATGAAAAGCCTTTTGCCACTGATGAAGTTCATAATGTAGAAGCGTTTGGCCCGGTAAGTACCATCATGCCTTACAAAAATGCAGATGAAGCGATTTCGCTTTCAAAATTGGGAAAAGGAAGTTTATGCAGTTCAATCGTTACAGCAAACGAACAAATAGCAAGAAATTTTATTTTAGGAGCGGGTACATTTCATGGAAGGATTTTAGTGCTGAACAGAGATTGTGCGAAAGAAAGTACCGGCCACGGCTCGCCATTACCCATGCTGATTCATGGAGGACCGGGGCGTGCGGGCGGTGGCGAAGAAATGGGCGGTTTGCGTGGTATAAAACATTATATGCAGAGAGTTGCGGTGCAAGGTTCGCCCTCAATGTTGACGGCAATTACAAATGTTTATCAGCCAGGTGCGAAGGGAAAAAGGGATGCTATTCATCCTTTTAAAAAATATTTTGAAGAATTGGAAATTGGCGATCAGCTCATTACTGAAAAAAGAAAAATTACTTCAGAAGATATTGACAAGTTTGCAGATTTAAGTGGAGATCATTTTTATGCGCATGTAAAGACAACCGATTTTTCTGATACCATGTTTGATGAACAGGTGGCGCATGGTTATTTTATTATAAGTGCGGCAGCAGGATTATTTGTTGATAGTTATGAAAAAAACCCGGTATTGCTTAATTATGGAATTGATGAGTTGCGTTTTACAAAACCTGTTTATTCCGGCACGGAAATTTATGTAAGATTTACCTGCAAGGAAAAAATTTCCCAGGAATTAAAAGAAGTAACTCCTGAAACAGCGCATGTAAAAGGGATTGACATTCCAAAAGGAATAGTGAAATGGTATGTGGAAATTTTAGACGAAACCGATGAACCATTGATTGGAGTAGCGACTATTTTGACGATGGTTAAAAAGAAATCGTAACTTTTTTAAAAAGGAAATAAAATATATTTGATTTAGAAACATAAATATTTATGAACGACAATAAAGAAGCATACGTAACATCTCATACAGAACATGGAATTACCACTATTGAATTTTTTCATCCCTACAGTAATTCTTTACCTTCAAAAATTTTAGACGAACTGGCGCAGGAAATACATTATGCGGGTACGCACGATACGAAAGTAGTGATATTAAAGAGTGCCGGAAATGGCGCTTTTTGTGCCGGTGCCAGCTTTGATGAATTGGTTGCGGTTAGAAATGAAAAAGAAGGAATGGATTTTTTCTGTGGCTTTGCCAATGTGATTAATGCGATGAGAAAATGCCCTAAATTGATCATTGGCCGCATTCATGGCAAATGTGTTGGCGGTGGCGTAGGACTTGCTGCTGCAGTGGATTACGCAATTGCGGTAAAAGATTCAGAAGTAAAACTCAGTGAGCTGGCCATTGGAATAGGCCCTTTTGTGGTGGGCCCGGCGATTGAAAGAAAAATCGGCGCATCCGCTTTCAGCCAGCTGGCAATAGATGCTACGTTATGGAGAAGTTCTGACTGGGCAAAGCAAAAAGGATTGTTTGCAGAAGTTCACCAATCTGTGCACGATCTGGATGAATCAGTTTACAGATTAGCCAATACACTCGCGCATTCAAACCCTGAAGCAATGACAGAAATGAAAAAAACATTCTGGCATGGAACAGAAAACTGGGACACACTATTAAAAGAAAGAGCAGCGATAAGTGGCAGGCTTATTTTGAGCGATTTTACAAAAAATGCAATTGAAACTTTTAAAAATAAACGAAAAGCAAAAGCTTAAAGAGATTATTTTAACTCATCCATAAATCTTTTACTATGCAATGGCAGGGAAGAAGAGAAAGCTCAAACGTTGATGACAGGCGGGGTGTAACCGGCGGGGGCCTGGCAGTCGGAGGTGGCGTAATCGGCGTGATATTTATTCTTGCGAAATTTTTACTGGGTGGCGGCGATCTGAATGACCTTCAACAATTAGTACCTGCTCAACAACAGGAATTAACAACAGAACAAAAGGCTGCGCAGGATACAGAAGCGGCATTTGTAAAAGTTGTTCTTGCCGATACCGAGGATGTGTGGACCAAATTATTTAATGATATGGGGAAAACGTATACAGACCCAACCCTGGTTTTATTTAATGGCACCACCACTTCAGGATGTGGAAATGCAAGTGCCGCCACTGGTCCTTTTTATTGCCCGGTTGATCAGGATGTATATATTGACCTTTCTTTTGCACAGCAATTGAAAGATCAGTTTGGCGCGACCGGTGAATTTGCAATGGCTTATGTGGTCGCACATGAAGTAGGACATCATGTACAGGATTTGCTTGGAGTGACAAAGAAGATGCAACAGATCCAACAGCAGGTAAGTCAAACTGAATACAACAAATATTCGGTGAGGCTCGAATTGCAGGCAGATTTTTATGCGGGTATTTGGGCGCATTACGATCAGAAAATGAAAAACGTAATCAAGCCGGAAGATATCCAGGAAGCGCTGAATGCAGCAAACGCGATAGGCGATGACCGTTTGCAGCAGGAATACCAGGGAACTGTAACGCCCGATTCCTTTACACATGGCACATCAGCAGAAAGAATGTATTGGTTTAAGAAAGGCTACGATACAGGTGATATGACCCAGGGAAATACTTTTGCGGCGGGAAGTTATTAAGAAGGTACAGATATGAAGTGGGATGTACAATCGCTGATGTAAGTTGATCTTCACTTTTTAATACAATACCTGGCAGTTATCACAATAAAAGCTTCTTCTGTGTGTTTTTCCCAAATGTTTTTTTACAAAAGGAATATTACAACGCGGGCAAGTTTTTTTTGTATGGGCTAGCCAGTGTTTCCTCAAAACATATTGTTTTTTCCATTCTAAAAAATCAAAACTATAATTGCGCGCTTCTTTTATTAATTCATTAATTTTTTTTGGCGGAATGTTTCCGATCTTACTTTCAGGATGGATTTTTGTTCTGAAAAGCACTTCATTCTTGATAATATTTCCTACTCCTGTGAAAATATTTTGATCTAATAAAGCATCACAAACCAGCGTTTCAGGAATGTTTTTTAATTTTTCTTTTGCAGCTTTTGGATTCCATAAATCGCTCATCACATCGGAGGTCCAGTCATAAATTTCATCTAAATTTTCTTCAATGAATTTTACTGAACAGGCATAAAAATTCATCTCGCCATTCTCAAAAATTAATCGTAAACGTGGAATACGATCTTTTTGTTCATTGATTTTATAACTACCGAAAAGCATGAAATGTATTTTGACGGTAAATTCTTTAAAACAAATTAAAAAGTGCTTTCCCCAGCTTTTGAAATCAATGATGGTCTGCTCCGACAATCGCTGAATATCCTGTTTGCTATTCCCTTCTGCTTTAATGATTTTTTTTCTGATAAAAGGTTGAACTTCTTCTTTTAAAATAACTATTGACGGGCCTTCAGGCATGAACGAATTTTTCGTTTGTACTTCAAAAGTCAAACCAACTATTTTCTTTTAAAACAAAAAAACATGAATCACGCCTATTTCTTCGTTTGCTGCAAAATATATGCTGATTACTTTTAAATTTGTTGCAATCAATTTTGTTTTAAACACATTTCTTTTATGGCAGAAAAAGCAACACCCATTTTTTTCCCCACACAATCTTCCTTTAGAAAATGGTTAGAAAAATATCATGATAAATCGAGCGAATTATTGGTAGGATTTTACAAAGTAAAAAGCGGAAAAGAAAGCATGAGCTGGAGCGAATCTGTGGATGAAGCCATTTGTTTTGGCTGGATTGATGGAGTGAGAAAATCAATCGATGCTGAAAGCTATTCTATTCGTTTTACACCCCGAAAACCGGGAAGTATCTGGAGCGCAATCAACATTCAGAAAATTGAAAACCTTTCTAAACAGGGATTGATGCATCCTGCTGGAATAGCCGCATTTGAAAAGAGAAAGGAACATAAATCGCGGATTTATTCTTATGAAAAACCGCCGGAACATTTGTCGGAAGACTTTTTAAAAAAATTTCAATCAAATAAAAAAGCATGGAAGTATTTTCAATCAATGGCTCCTTCTTATCAACGCACCGCCATTCATTTGGTGATGAATGCAAAACAGGAAAGCACGCGCTTGAAACGTCTTGCTGAATTAATAAATGACAGTGAAGCTGAAAGAAAAATAAAAAGCTTGAGCTATTAAATGCATTTTAAAAGAAAATGGACAACAGAAAAAAAATAGTAGCGATTTCAGGAAGTGCCAGAATAAATTCTACCAATCACCGGTTGATAATAGCAATTGCAGTTCTTTCAAAAGATATTTTTAACGTCGAAATTTATAACAGCATTGAGCATTTGCCGCAATTCAATCCGGATAAGGACAACGAAAATGCATCGAAAGAAGTGCTTCATTTCAAACAATTATTAAATGAGGCCGATGGAGTAATTATTTGTACACCGGAATACGCACATGGTGTGCCGGGAAGTTTAAAAAATGCGATCGACTGGACAGTCGGAACTAGTGAATTTTCCAACAAACCAACTATGCTGATTACTGCGTCTACAGATGGGAAATATGCCCATCAATCTTTGTTAGAAACATTACGTGTCATCGAAGCTAAAAACATTAACAATCTTCAGCTTTTAATTTCTTTTGCTTCTACCAAAATCAATGCTGACAACGAGATTACTGATATAAAGACAATGGCTGAAATAAAAAATTTATTAGAAATATTTGCACAAACGATTCATGAAAATGTGGTAAAAGATCGATGAAATAATAGATTCAATAAACCAACAAATAGCATGGTTTTTCATTCATCTCTTTGAATCGTTTTTCAAGTCTTTTTTATTTTTTATTTCTTCGGTATGCGATTTGAAGAAAAAGAAAAAACTTAATTCATGCAGGGAACGATACTCCAGTATTTTCATTGGTATTTACCATCTGATGGCTCACTTTGGAAACAAATTAAAACAGAAGCGCCACGACTCAAAGAACTGGGTTTTACGACCATTTGGCTTCCGCCGGCTTATAAAGGATCAACGGGTGGATTGAGCGAAGGTTACAACCCTTATGATCTTTACGATTTGGGCGAATTCGATCAGAAAGAATCTGTGCGCACGAAATATGGAACCCGTGAAGAATATTTTGAGGCGATTGATGCAATACACGATGCAGGAATGCAAGTGATGGTTGATATAGTCTTGAATCATAAAGCGGGTGGGGATGAAACAGAAAAGATAAAAGTAGTAAAGGTGGACCCGGAAAACAGAGCAAAAGTAATTTCCGCACCTTTTGAAATTGAAGCTTTTACCAAATTTACTTTTCCTGGCAGGGCAAAAATATATTCTGCTTTTGAATGGGATTATATGTGTTTTTCAGGTGTTGATTATGCAAAGGATTTGGATGAAACGGGTATTTTCAGGATTTTGAATGGATATGGCGATTCATGGGAAGAAATGATCAGCGATGAAAAAGGCAATTATGATTTTCTGATGTATGATGACATTGATTTCAGAAACGAGGCCGTTCGCCAGGAATTAATCAGTTGGGCAAAATGGTACTGGTACCAGAAAAATTTTGATTCTGTGCGGCTTGATGCGGTGAAGCATATCACTCCCTCTTTTTATGTAGATTGGTTGAAAGCATTGCGTGAAAGTACGGGCGAAGAAATTTTTGCCGTGGGGGAATTTTGGGCTCCCGGGTATCTCGATTTGTTATTGAAATATATTGAGGAAACAAATAATGAAATGAGTTTGTTTGATGCGTCTCTCCAGGAAAATTTCCATAATGCATCCGAGAGGAAAAGGCAATATGATTTGCGTAAAATTCTGGACGAGACACTCGTCAAAGCGATGCCTGAGAAAGCAGTAACCCTTGTTGATAATCACGATACACAACCTTTGCAGGCGCTGGAAGCGCCTGTGGAAGCATGGTTTAAGCCGATTGCATATTCCATCATCCTTCTGCGGGAAGAAGGATATCCATGTGTTTTTTATCCGGATCTTTATGGAGCCCATTATAAAGATAAGGGCCGAGATGAAAATGAATATGAGATATGGCTGGATAAAGTAGATGAATTAGAAAAACTTTTGGAGGCTCGTTGTAAATACGCTTACGGTAACCAGCGCGATTATTTTGACTATGTAAATTGCATTGGCTGGACACGTGAAGGCGATGACGAACATTCCGGTTGTGCAGTTTTAATATCTAATGGCGATGAAGGTTTTAAAAATATGGAAGTTGGAAAACGATACGCAGGGAAAAAATTCATTGATATGCTGGGAAAAAGTGAGGCAGAAGTAGAAATAAATGAAGATGGCTGGGGAAATTTCTTCGCACCTGCTGGCTCTGTGTCTGTGTGGATCGAAAAATAAAGAAAAGAATTCGTGCTTATTTGTTTGTTTACTGCAAGGCCATTTGTGATAATTTATTTGTCGTGTTCCAGTTGCGCGTGGTCGCTTTTACTTTTAATTTTTTTTCAAAAAAATTATTTGAGATCTTCGTTTCACCATAGCCGTTAGGTACGTACAAGAAAATTTCTTTTCCAATAATAATAAACCTGTCTGGTAGAAAGTCCATGTTTACAGTGCTTTCAACATTTTTCTTATCAGGAATTTCTGAAAGAAAAGTAACATGTAGTTTTTTTTCGTCTATATTTTTTTCTTTTACAAAAGGATTTTGAGAAATTATTTTTTTCATTTCATCTTCACTTCTGATAATTACAGGAACTTCAAAATCGTATTTTTTATGAATCGCTTCTTCTATTTTTTTTGCAAATTCGATATCAGATAATTTTTCATTGGTTTTAAAAATAACATTGCCACTTTGGATATAAGTTGCTACATCTGTAAATTTTAGTTTCTCATAAAGCGCTTTTAAATCTGCCATTAAGATTTTCTTTTGTCCGCTGACATTAATGCCTCTGAGAATGGAGATGAAGGTCTGCATAGATAAATTTGAATACAAAAATAGGCGGTTTCCCGGAGGTGAGCGAAGCCTTGTTAGAAAAGTAAAATAGGGAATAAATAAAAATTAATCGCTTATGCTTGTATTTATATCGTTGCCAACTGCAATTGCATTTTCTTCACCCGATCTTCTAATTTTTCTGATGAAAGATCTTCGCGCATGCTATCCACTTTTATGGGGAAGCAGAATGGAGTGAGCCTGCGCGGGAAAGTGAGTATGATTTTACTTTTCTGAATTCTTTCCAGCATATCTCTTAACCGCTGCTCTTCCATTTGCTGTTCTAATACTTCATTATAAGCCTGTCGCAACAATAGATTCCGTGGTTCATACTCGGAGAAAACATTAAACAACAGCGAAGCGGATGATTGCAAATGCCTTGCTTTTTTTTGCTCTCCGGGAAAGCCCTGGAATATTAATCCGCCGATAACAGCAATATCACGAAATTTTCTTTTTGCCATTTCCACGCTGTTCAAACTTCTTTGAATATCCTCTAATAAATTCTCAGGCGAAAAAAGTTCATAAGCGTTGCTGTCATCTACCGGTATCGGTTGGTCACTTAACAATTCAAATCCATAATCATTCATCGCAAATGAAAACGTGATGGGAGTATTGCGGCTGATCCGATAAGCAAGAATGGCTGCCATCGCTTCGTGTACCAATCTTCCCTCAAATGGAAATACAAAAAGATGAAAGCCGTCTTTCGTTTCAATCTGTTCTATCAGTAATTCATTTTTCTTTGGAATGTGTGAAAGATATTCCTGCAATTCAAAAAGTGGTTTTAGAATTTCCAACTCTTTTTCTTTCTTAAATCCTAAATCTTTATTCTTAAATCTTAAATTCAATCCTGCTTCATCAAATTTTCTTCTGAGCATAAAACCAAGATTCGCTGAAAGCGGCATCCTGCCTCCCTGCCAGCTTGGTATTCTTGATTTTTTGGCATTTGATTTTCTCGCAATGCACGTCATATCTTTTATCATCACAAATTCAAGCGTTCTTCCTGCTAATGTAAAAACATCTCCCGGTTTCATTCCTGCAATAAACCATTCTTCAATAACACCTACAAAACCACCACTCAAAAATTTTACGCGCATCATCGGATCGCTTACGATGGTACCGATATGCATCCGGTGACGCATCGCGATTCTGCGGTTGTTTATTTTATAAAGTCCATCAATAATTTCTATCTTTTTGTAATCATCATATTGTTGTAACGCAACCCCGCCAGCGGTTACAAAATGTAAAATTTGTTCCCATTCTTCTTTGGTTATTTGATTGTAGCAAAAGGTGGATCTTATTTCCTCAAAAATCCTGTCGGGGTAAAATCCATCAGATATAGCAAGCGTACTTAAATATTGAATGAGAACATCATAGCATAAAATCCGTGGTTCACGGCTTTCAATTAATTTATTTTTTGTGGCTTCTTTTAAGGCAGCTGCTTCAATTAATTCCAAAGAATGAGTCGGTAAAAAATAGATTTTACTTACTTCTCCCGGGCCGTGTCCGCTTCTTCCTGCTCTTTGTAAAAAGCGGGCTACTCCTTTTGGTGAGCCAACCTGGATTACGGTTTCTACCGGACGAAAATCAACTCCGAGGTCAAGGCTGGCAGTGCAAACCACTGCTTTTAATTTTCCGGAATGCAGATTCTCTTCCACCCAAAACCGGAGATCCTGCTCGATACTTCCATGATGCAATGCAATAGACCCTGCCAGCTCAGGACAGGCTTTTAATAAAGCCTGGTACCACATTTCGCTCATCCCGCGCGTATTGATAAAAATGAGTGTTGTGCGGCTTTTCATCAGGATCGGAATTACTTTTTCTACCAGCTTTATTCCCAAATGGCCTGCCCATGGATATTTTTCAATTTCATTCGGAAAGATCGATTTTATTTGAATGCGTTTGTCAATAACTGCAGTAACGGTTTTAAAATCTTTTTTCTTTAATCCAAATTGCGTCAGCGGAGAAAGTAAAACTTCCTGCGCCTGTTCAAGATTTCCGATGGTTGCGCTTATGCCCCAGATGTTTAAGGTCGAATGCGGAAGGCTAAAAGCGGAAGGCTGACGGCCTGAAGCAAAATGAGAATTTGCCTTATTTATTGTTTTGCTGTACGCTGTGCTTAACCCTACAATTCTTGACAATGCAAGTTCCACCTGTACTCCGCGCTTGCTTCCAAGCAACTCATGCCATTCATCAACTGCAATAATTTTTAAAGTTTTAAAAAAATCAGGATAATTTTTTTGTGCTAATAAAAGGTGCAAACTTTCTGGTGTAATGATGAGCACTTCGGGTATTTGTCTTTTTTGTTTAGCACGGTCACTGATGCTTGTATCGCCATTACGAATACCCACTTTCCAATTCATTCCTAATTCGGCAATCACTTCTTCCATAGCCCTGCCAATGTCTTTTGCCAGTGCACGCAAAGGCGTTATCCACAAAAGCTGTAAACCGTTTTTATTTTTGGTTTTATAATTTTCCGGATGGTCGTTGATAAAAGAAATTACCGCACCGAGAAAAACAGAAAAGGTTTTTCCGCAACCGGTTGGTGCATTTACCAATCCTGATTTTTGATCGATGACATGCTGCCACGTTTCTTCCTGGAAGGCGAATGGAATAAAATCTTTAGCAGCCAGCCATTCACTGATCATCTGATAACCTTTTGTATTTTTTAATTCAAGCATTTAAACAATAACAATAAAACAATAAAACAATAGAACAATAAAACAATTCAACAATAAAGCAATTCAACAATAAAACCATCCTTCACAATTCACCACTCACCATTCACCAAACTATTTCCCATACATCTTCAACATCTCTTTCAAATCATCAAGTGTATTGATCTGATCCACAGTTTTATCTTTTCTCCACCGGCTCATTCTCGGGAAACGCAACGCCACACCGCTTTTGTGGCGATTGCTTGCTGCAATTCCTTCAAAAGCAATTTCAAAAACCAACTGAGGTTTTACCGTTCTCACCGGCCCAAATTTTTCAATTGAATTTCTTTTCACAAAATAATCTATCTGTGCAAATTCTTTATCTGTAAGGCCGGAATAGGCTTTTGTAAAAGTGATCAGTTTGTCGCCGTCCTTTACTGCAAAGGTATAATCTGTATAAAGATTGCTTCTCCTTCCGCTTCCCTTTGCTGCATACACCATCACACAATCAATGGTAAGGGGATCAATTTTCCACTTCCACCAATCGCCTCTTTTTCTGCCTGTTTTATAGACAGAATCTTTTCTTTTCAACATGATTCCTTCGCTGTTTTTCTCTCTGGATGTTTTTCTTAATCGGGCAAGATCATCCCAGGAATTAAAATTAATGATGGGAGAAAGTTGAATCGCTTTATTGCCGATCGGCAGAATAATTTCTTCCAGTTTTTTTCTTCTTTCTGATAATGGTTTATCGCGCCAGTCTTCGTTAATGTATTCTAACAGATCATAAACAAAAAAACAGATTGGTGCATCCTGAAGTTGTTTTTTAGAAATATTTTTTCTGCCAATCCTCGTTTGCAAAACCGCGAAGGGCAACGGTTTACCTTCCACTGCGGGAATGATTTCTCCATCCAAAACAATTCCATCCGGTAACAAATCTTTCAAAATAAAATATTCCGGAAATTTTTCTGTCATCAGTTCCTCACCCCTGCTCCATACAAATAATTCGTTGTTCCGTTTGATTAGTTGCCCGCGGATACCATCCCATTTCCATTCAGCCTGCCACAAACTGGTGTCGCCTAAAGTTTCCACATTTTCATCAATTGCATAAGCGAGATAAAATGGATAAGGTTTTGAAAAGTCAGCAATGGAAGCACTTTCCCCGAGTAATTCTTTGAAAGTAGTAGTAACGGGATCCCAGTTTCCACTAATCCTGTGCGCAATTACCGAAGAGGAAAGATTCACCGTTTTTGCCAGTGCATTCACAATCGTTTTTTGGGAAACACCAACCCGGAAACTTCCGGTGATTAATTTATTAAACACAAACTTTTCCCGGGAATTCATTTGTTGCCAGCTTTCAACTATGAATTTCTTTTTTATACTTTCATCTTCTTTTTCAATGTCAATAAATTTTTCTAAATAAAAACAAAGATTTTCATTTTGACGTTTTACTATTTCAACTTCTGAAAGCAACAAGGCAAGCGTTTCTGAAAAGTCTCCGACGGTTGAATGAGATTCGGTAAAAAGCCAATCTGGAATATTAATCATTTCCAAACACCATTCGCGCATGAGCCTCGAATTAACCGAACGTCTCGGCCGCCGGCCACTGAAGATGGCAATCACCCAAACTTTGTCTGCATCCGGCGCTGTGGCGAAATAATCAACAAGGGACTGAAGTTTATCGTTTGTCTTTGTAGAACCACTTAATTCCGTCACTAATTCTGCAAACATTTGTAAGCCTGAAAGCCCCATCCCGTCCTTCCCCGAAGGGGAAGGTGAAAGCACTGAATCTATATTTTGATTCCCCTTTATCATTAATAGTGGTTTAATTCCTCCCCTTCGGGGAGGTTAGGTGGGGCCGTTTCTTCATCTTCATCACCAAATTGTGTTTTTACTTCTGCCGAGATGGCTACATTTTTTTCATTGAGGTAGCGGCTAAACGCTGCCTGGAAACCATGAGTAACAAAAACCTTTTCTGCGCCTGTTTCTTTTACTGTTGATAATAATGAATTCCAATCGGCATGATCGCTCAATGCAAATCCGGCATCTACATTTCTTCTTCTCGCATTTCCTCTTACCTGCATCCAGCCACTGCAAACCCCGATGGAATAAGGATAAAACTTCTTCATCCATGAAGTGCCTTCCGCGCCTGGCGGCGCAATGACCACCGTTTCTTTTAAAAGCTCTTTCGGTGTTTCCGGCGTGATTCTTACCACCGGCTTTAAATCCCAGCCAGCATCAATCAATGTTTGCTGCATGTTGTAGATAGCGCCATGTGCAAAGATGGTTTGGGTAGTTTCTTTTAAAGCCTGTAACACTCGCTGTGACTTGCCTAAGCTGTATGCGATCAAGATACTGGCTTTTCCATTTTCTTTATTTTTACTGATCCAATTGATCATGTCCGCATAAATTTCCTGCTGTGGTTTCCATTTATAAATGGGCAATCCAAAGGTGGATTCTGTGATAAAAGTATGGCACCTTAATGGCTCAAATTTTCCACTAATACCATCATCTTCTCTTTTATAATCACCACTCACTACCCAAACTTCATCTTTGTATTCAAGTCTGATTTGTGAAGATCCGATAATGTGACCGGCAGGATGAAACGATATTTTTACTCCATTCATAGAAACCGTTTCGCCCCATTGCACTGTTTGATAATGGTTATTTCCCAATCTGAATTGAAGAATGGGTTTTGAATATTGGTGGCATAAGTAAAATTGATGTCCGGGTTTTGCATGGTCACTATGTGCATGCGTAATCAAAGCCCATTCAACCGGCAGCCAGGGATCAATATAGAACTTGCCTGCTTCGCAAAAAAGGCCTCTATCGGTAAAGGAAATCAGATTAGCCATTTATTAAAATTACAAATTACCGGTTGAAATTTCAGTAACTATCCTCCAAAAAAGTGTTATTAAAAGATATCCCCGGATAGGAAATCAGTTGTGAAATTCAACGATGATTGTTTGTGGGATAAGTACTAAAGGGATAAAACAGGTGCCATCTCTACGTTTATTTTAAGCCTTTGCCGGTAAGATTAAAATTGCGCTTTACTTTACAGGTAAACTACCTTTCCATTTCGCACTGATTCATCACAGGCAAATGCAATCCGCAAACTATTAATAGCATCTTCTATGTGATTTGGGAGTTCGATATCTTCCCGGATCGCTTTTAAAAAATAACGTTGTTCCCTGTTACATAACTCCTGATGATCGGGCTCATCTTTTAAATCTATCCATGTATCAGGATTCAGAAACTGGCCATTTTTATCTAACTCAGCAGAATGGAAAAGGAGGCTTTCTGTTTTAGAGTGTGATTCAACAGAATCAGACTTTCCGGCTTTACTGTTCTCTTTTGGTACAATAGAGACAGAACCTTTTGGTCCAATCACATCTTTTACAAAAAAGGCGGTTTCGCTAATCATTGGGCCCCATCCGGCTTCATACCAACCTACTGATCCATCTTCAAAACGGATTTGCAGCTGCCCATAATTATAATTATTCGTCGGAATTTCATCCGTTAAACGAGCGCCAATTGCATTTACCTGCACAGGTTTTGATTGGGTCATCTGGCACATCACATCCAGGTAATGTACGCCGCAATCTACAATTGGACTCAGGCTTTTCATCAGATTCAAATGCGTAGCCCAGGTATGTCCATGGCTTTGCTGATTCAGATTCATACGCATTACCAAAGGCTTGCCCAACTCATGACTCAATTGAATGAAGCGTTCCCATGAAGGGTGATGCCGCAAAATATATCCTACCACCAATTTCTTATTCATTCTTTTTGCCGTTTCAGCCACACGTTTTGCTCCTTCAACTGTATCTGCCAGGGGTTTTTCGATAAATACATGGCATCCGGACTCCAATGCTTTAATCGCAATACTCTCGTGTGTATCCGGATAAGTGGAAATGCAGACTGCGCCAGGTTTGGTAGCCTTCAATGCCTCATCCACGTCATTAAATAATGGGTAGCCACCTCCTAATTTTTCATTTAAAATATTTTTACTGTTTCCTGTCGAAACAATTCCGCAAATTTCAAAACCCGGCAAAGTTTGGTAAGCAAGCGCATGAGAAGTTCCCATGTTACCACAACCAATAACTAATACGCGAATATCATCCTGTTTATTAACCATAATTATTTTTTTAAAATTACTCCTACAATGTTAACCAAGATACAAGAAAAGTTGAAATGATTTATATCATTTGACTCATTACAGATTTCCCTTTTTTAATTCTTCAATCGCATAATTCGCTGCCCGGGCAGTCAGCGCCATAAAAGTTATAGAAGGATTTTGCGTGCCGGTAGAAGTCATACAGGCTCCATCAGTTACAAACACATTGGGGCAAGCATGCAACTGATTCCATTTATTTAAAATAGAAGTCTTCGGGTCTTTACCCATTCTCACGCCACCTACTTCATGAATGTCCAAACCGGGAGCCTGCTTACTATCATTGGTGGTAATATTTTTACATCCTGCTTTATCCAACATTTCAGCCCCCTGGTTTAAGAAATCCTTTAAAGACTTTTCGTCATTATCATCGTAATCTACAGAAATACTTAATAAGGGCATTCCCCAATCGTCTTTTTTGTCTTTACTTAAGGTGACATAATTGCTTTCTTTTGGAATGGTTTCTCCCTGCATCATCATGGAAACACCCCAGCCTCCCGGCTCTGATACCGCTTCCTTAAATGCTTCTCCCATTTGTTCCCCACCCGCATATCCGCCGGAACGATACGCGCTGAAAAAAACCATGTAACCACGCAGAAAATCAGTTTCCTGTTTGTGTACATTTCTAAAATTGGGCATCATCACTGCGCAAGGTCGGCGTCCATAATAATAGGAATCCAAAAAACCATCCATACTTGCTGAAAGTGTTCCACGATAATTTTGGAAAGCAATGTATTTTCCTAACAAACCATTATCATTCCCTAATCCGTTGGGAAAACGGGATGAGATTGAATTTAATAAAATAAGATTGCTATTCAAGGCAGCAGCATTTACAAAAATGATTTTTGCAAAATATTCAGTAATCTTTTTTGTGTGGGCATCAATAACTCTTACCCCTGTTGCTTTATTCTTCCTTTCGTCATAAATAACAGAATGGACTACAGAATCTGGCCGCATGGTGAGGTTGCCGGTTTTAGCCGCCCAGGGAAGGGTAGAAGAATTGGAACTAAAATAACCACCAAAAGGACATCCGCGCTGACATAAATTCCTTGCCTGGCATTTTCCCCTGTTTTGTTGAAGGTGAATTTCTTTTGGCTGGGTGAGGTGAGCACAGCGGCCAATGATTACATTGCGATCTTTATAATTATCCATGATCCTTTTTTGAACCGCTTTCTCTACCACATTCATTTCCCATGGTGGCAGAAATTCTCCATCCGGTAAGGTGTCCATAGCGGATTGGCCAGTCAACGGCAAAACCATCTCTTGCAGGACCTTCAAAATCATATTTACTCCATCGTTGCGTTTGCCGTGCCCAGATCAATGATTTTCCGCCTACCTGGTAGCCCCGAATCCAGTCAAAAGGCTTTTCCTGCACGTAAGGTTGTTCTTTGTCTTTTACAAAAAATTGCATCGCATCTTCCCGGAACGCATAGCATTTAGAAACGACCGGATTGTCCTCTTTCATTTTTAAAGTCAAATGGTTTCTATGTGGAAAATCCCACGGATCTTTCGCCATTGTGGGATAATCAACCAGGTGCTGCACATTTCTGCCGCGCTCCAGGACAAGGGTTTTTAATCCCTTTTCACACAGCTCTTTAGCCGCCCAGCCGCCACTGATGCCGGAGCCAATTACTATTGCATCAAAAGTGTTCTGATTGATGCCTTTTGAATTAATATTTCCCATGTTTGGTATTAGATATTAGGTTTTAGGTATCAGGTATTAGGTTTTGGGATTGGGGATTTGATGTCTTAAGACTTTACTAATTCTTTCTTCTCAGGTGGCCCAGGCTTTATCGCCTTTTGTATAAGGAACATCCCCCTTGTAAGACCCGGGTGTTTGTATGTATCGCATGGCTTTTGTAGCACCAGGCTCTGACGTAAAATATCCTAATAAAGTCAGCTGTTTAATCATAGCAAAATAACGATTGGGTGCATCTTTCAAAGTGGTTTTATTCGCCTCCTGCTGTTTGCCGGTTTGAATAGCATCGCCCTCAAGTCCCGGAGTTTTGGTTTTGTTTTCAACCCTTGCCGTTTTTTTCATTTCCAGTACTGTAAGTACATCGCGCCTTTGCGGAACTGTCAATTTCAAAAAGCCCTTCCCATATTTTTTCTGACTCAAACTTTTAATCTTGCTCACCGCTTCAAAAAAAGTTTGCTGGTCGGCAGGAGTATAGCAATCGGTTACATACACCTTCATGAACTCTCCAATTTTTGCTGCTTTTGCTCCGGGAGATGAAGCGGTGGCAGGAATAATGGTCTCACCAATTTCATCCAACAGGCTTATATCTTGCAGATTAAAAAGTTCTTCTTTTACAGTGGATTTACAGGAGGAGAAAAAAATATCTGTGCTTACTATTGCGCTACCAACAAGGATAGCCATTGTAGAGAGAGCTTGTCTTCTTTTCATGATTTAATACTTCGCGAGGGGTAAATTAGTGAGTTTTTGTTTGATTAAAAAACCTTTTTTTGCAAGCAGGATAGAAAACCTGATTTTTTATAAAGCAGGTGATAAGAATTATATCCGTACTGCTCCTTTTAAAGTTAAACAAACAAAAGCTACCAGGAAAAGAGCCGCTGAATTTGGCAAAGCCTCCGGAAATATCAAATTCCTGAGGCAACCATTGCTCCTTTTCCCGGCAATGCTAATCGCACGTCAATGTTTTCTCTACTCCTTCCTTGCCCAAAAACCTAAAGGAAGCGCTGGAATTATTGGTTATTAATTGACGATATCTGAAAGAGTCTTTTAGAAATAAAATTCAAAATGGGGCCAATTTTGGACAAGACGATTGGAAAGAGAATGAACAATTTGGCAATTAGCCTGTTTAGTTTTGCCTTTTTTGGTCGTTTCATTCAATGAAAAGGGGACCGCTAATACGAGGTCCCGGTGTGTTTTCGAAGGGAATCATTTATTTAAACCTGAAATTAATTCCGATATTATTTGCCTGAAGTCCCGTCGTTTGCGAGTAATGGCCATAGCGTATCTCCACCATGTTGAAAAATGGAATATTAAACACTCCTTTTTCAGGTGTTATTCTGAAGTTGAGCCCAAAATATTGGGATGTAAATGCTGAAAGATTATAGTTACTTGTGTAGTACGTGTCTGAAAGTTGATGTTGTGCATATGGGGCAAAGTAAGGAGATGCTGTCTGGACATAATATCTGTAAAAAGGAGCTATTGATAGAAAAGGAGATATTTTGTAAGGTATTTCCAGACTGGCAGTATGCGCTTTAATGCCCCAATCATCTATGTAATAGCGATAATAGCCACGGAAAATAATTTTATCACCGAGGAAATAATTCAAACGAATAGCGAGCGGAAGTTTCAATCGTTCAGAAGGAAGTTTTTCAATTTTTTCACTTCCGTCAGTAAAATAAACACGGTGGAAAGGAAGGCCTAAATAACCATTCTGCGCTACTCCCTCCGCTATCAAAGCAAATTGAAAATTTTTGTTTACCACCTGTGACAGAGTAAGCGATCCGGAATAAGTGTTACGCGGCGTTCTCGGAATCTTCACTCTATGTCCTCCCTCTCCGTCCGTAATCACATTACCACTTGCAGTTGTATATGTGCTTGGTGTAGTTTCTATGGGTTTAGGAACGAATTCGAAAGGCTCGATCATCACTACCTTATCGAAATAGACATCTCCTTTAAAATTGATTTCTGTGTTTTTATTTTTTGAAGTTTTTCCAACAGAAAAATCGAGTCCGAACGAATGGTAATTTACTTCACTTGAAAGAGAAGTTCCAAGCCCAAAGTTGAAGCCATTGCTTTTTTCCACCTTCCAGTTTACAGATGGATAAAACCTGTTCCCAAAAGTTCCGGAAGCACCGGAAGTATTGATGTAAGCTTGTGAAGCCGCTGTGTGATGATCAAATCCTAATTCCAAATCCCAGCTATATTTATTATTGTATTCGTCCTGCTTTAAAAAATTCAGTTCAAGAACATTAGAAACATCACTTAATTGCTGGGTACCTATTCCTCCTGTAACTGCCGAATGGTTTCCATTTTGATTAAAATAACCTGAAACAAGATTTATCTCATCCAGTTTAAGCTTTTTGTTCTTGTAAGATGAAGTATCAAAATTGTATTGCTGTGAGAATGCAGATAAAAGGGACATATAAAGGCCAACTACTGTAAGACAGATTTTTTTCATTGCTTGTTTTTAAATTCTTGAATTAATCGATTGACCGGCATTTAATTACAACCGCATCCGGCTCCGACTTTACCTCCGTTTGCCCCACTTGCGCCTTCACGATAACTTTGAAAATTAAGTTCTGTTTTTTCAACTTTCCGGGAGTTGAGCTGCATCTCTGCGTCATTGATTTTATTCTTCTGATACTCTTTTACACCGGCGCATCCTGTAGAAATACTCAGAACAAAAAAGCCAAGCAGGGGGAGTAAGATTATTCTCTTTTTCATGCTAATCAGTTAATTGCATTTTATGTTGTGTGAAGTATAGATTTTATTGTTGTCGTCAATGATCAGGCATTCTACCTGCTTTATTTGATTGATCAGGTTAAGCCCATGTTCAATGCCCATGATCATTACAGGCGTTGCCATCGCATCGCATATTTCAGCGTTGGGAGAAATAACGGTTACACTTTTGATGCCGGTTACCGGGAGGCCGGTGTGGGGATCAATCGTGTGTGAATATTTCTTGCCATTGATGATTACAAATTTTTCGTAATTGCCGGAGGTAGCTATAGCCATATCGCTGATGTTCATAAAAGAAAACGGATGACCTTTGTAATCAGGATGGACGATGCCAACTGTCCACGGTTTTCCTCCCGGTTGATTGCCCCATGTGGTAAGATCTCCCGAGGCATTTACAATACCACTCATAGCTCCGCACTTCTTCATTACTTCCCTGGCCATTTCGGCGGCGTATCCTTTTCCAATTCCACCAAAACCAATCCTCATTCCTTTCTCTTTTAAAAAAACGGTTTTCTTTTCATGATCCAGGTCAATGTTTTTATAATTGATCAGGCGCACCATTTTTTTTGCTTTCCTGGCAGAAGGTAAAGCCGTCATCGTCTCGTCAAAATTCCACAGGCGCTTATCAATACTTCCATACGTGATATCAAAAGCTCCCTGAGTAACCGAAGAAATTTTGATACTTCTTTCAATGATTCCAAACGTTTCATCACTAACTGTTACCGCTTGAATTCCAGCATTCCGGTTGATAAGATTCGTTTCGCTATCGTCACTAAAGGTGGTCAGTAACTTCTCAATTCTTTGTATTTCCCTTACGCCCATGTCAATCATCTCATCAGCCCATTCACTCGTGTGCGCCACTACAGTCAGCTCAAACTGATTGCCCATTAATTTCATTACCCGTTTATATGCCCGCGGTTCTGTCATAATTTATTACTCTTTTACAGCAGTGATTTCATTAACAAAATTGACCGCTCCCTTGCTATAATAACCTTCCCAGACTTTTAATTTATTTCCTTTACTGTCAAGCAAAATGGTAAAGGGAAATTTCCCATCAGGATTGTATTTTGCAGCGAGTGCATCATTTTCTTTTTGCTGTTCTTTTGACAGCTCATCTTTCTTTTTCCTTGGGAAATCAGCGTTCACAAGAATCAGATTGTCTTTGGCATAATCAGTAAAAGCATCGGAATTAAAAATGTCTGCACGAAGCTTCATACACGGAATACACCAATCAGATCCTGAGAAATTCAGAAGGATAAGTTTGTGTTCAGTTGTCGCGATTTGCTCGGCCTGGTCGAGGTTGTTAAGCCAGGGAGAAGTGCCAAAAATGCCTGAAAAGAAAAAGGCGGTTGCCAGAAATAGTTTGATCATAGACACGGTTTTTTTCCTGTTATAGAATTAGTAGATAACCTTTAAATGGCGGAAAAACTTTAAGTATCATACCACCAAAAGTCCAGGAACATAATTTAAAGTCGAAGCAATCTATTGAAGTGACAACAAAAACAGATAGCTCCGGGACAAAAACATTCATAGAGAATATCAGATTAATATAAATAATGACGAACGAACAACTCAAGAAACTAGTAGACAGCCTCTAAGCATCAGCCAATTCCCACGTGCTTCTAGAGGGATAAAGGCTTGATAGGCAAGTACTTTATTGGGAAAAAATACGTATAAATAAATCCGTATTTTATCATTACTTTGCCACCTTACCCTCAACTAGTCCTCGTTTGCAGCGCGGACGTACCGCTGGAAATGATTTAGTATTTTGCAAAACGCGAGTCGAGACAAGTATATAATCAGTGAATATTGGCCGTTAGCTAAAAAACCTACTGATTATTTTTTTTCATCTGCAAAATATCATGAAACAGGTGTAAACGATTTCGCATTTTTAAAAGATTTGAGAAATGAATTTTAACTGGGCAGAAGGGGCAGGAATGACGTATAGGAAAAGAGCGATCGCTTCTTGTGCCATGTGATAAGAGTCGAAATATTTTTAGAATCTATCCTGGTAGAAGTAAACGGGCGTATTTATGAATCACTGATCCATATAGAAACACAGCGTGAACTGAAAGAATGGAATGATACTGTACCCATTGGCGAGGTGCACCAGTTTGACTTGAACTTTTAAAAACAGTGGTTGATAAACAAGCGGCTTAATCCACATTACAGAACTCTCCCTTGAATGTTAAAATTTTATTTTCCGGTGAAAAAAATACCTCTATAGTATAAATAGAGAACAGCTTGAAGAATTAGCCGAGTTTTTCTTATTTTATTATAGCAATCATAATGTCCATTACATTTGTTTGGGTTGGTCCTGTAATAAAAAGACTATTCGTTCTCTTTAAAAAGTTATAGGAGGAATGATTTTCAAGGTGTTTTTTTATCGGCAATCTTCCTTCCAAAACCTTCTTTATCGTTTTGTTATTTATTATGCCGCCTGCAGCATTAGTTGGTCCATCAGTACCATCTGTTCCTGCGCTTAGAATTGTAATTTCATGATGAGGATTTTCATTTATTTTTATTAATTGATTTAATGCAGTAAGTACAAAATGTTGATTACGGCCACCTTTTCCTCTACCAGTGACCTTGATGGTTGTTTCACCAATTTGAATAATACATAAGGGTTTTTTTCCATTATACGCCAAGGCTCTAATAACTAATTGTTTGGCTTCCGAAACAGTATTTCCATTGATAATTTTTGGGTTAATAAAAGTATCATATCCTAAAGCTTGAGCTTTTTCTTTGGCGGCGATTATTGCAATTTTATTACTCCCAATAATTTTATTTACTGTATTCTTAAAAAGAGGATCATCCGGTTTAGGCGTTTCAGAAATTATTCCTTTCATTCCTTTTTTAATATGCATAAGCATTGGTTCGGGCAGCAATCTCAATAATTTATATTTATTAAGCAAATAATATGCGTCATTAAATGTTGATAAGTCGCCAACTGTAGGGCCACTTGCAATTACACTTAAATCATCAGTAGGAACATCACTGATAATCATGGAAAACACTCTGGCACCATTACAATAGGATAGTAATTGTCCTCCCTTTATTGACGAGAGGTGTTTACGAATGCAATTGACTTCAGCAATTGAAGCGCCACTTGTTATCATTAAATTGAAAGTGGTTTGCAAATCTTCCAGTCTAATACCGGAGGGGAGATCACACCATAAGGAAGACGCTCCTCCACTCAGGAGACAAATTATTATATCATTTTTTGTTACTTTTTCGAGCAGGCGTAATGTAGAGGAAACAGCTCTTACGCAGTTTTCGTCAGGAATTGGATGAGCAGCTTCAATTATCTTAATAAATTTTAAGTCAAGAGAATGCCCATATTTAGTTACAACTATACCCTTGCTAATTCGATTGCCTAAAATTTTTTCCGTTTCCATCGCCATTGCTGCTGCTGCTTTACCTGCTCCAATCACATAGATATTAGAGATTGAATCAATTAAAATTGTTTCCCCACATATATGTAAAGAGCGATCAGTAAGTGACAATACAGAAGCGATTAGTGTTACCGGCTGAACAGCTCTAACCGCGGCATTGAAAATTTGTATTGCATCTTTTTTTCCAGACATGAATAATGAATGATAACCGGTACTAAAATCACCAACGAACGAGTTGAAATTTCCAATTCGGTTGTACTTTTTGCATTTCTTTCTCATCATCTCTGGCAGTTAACTGGCAATCCACATAATTCTGGTGTAGCGCTTTCAATGCTACTCTATCTAGTTCTACCCCTAAACCTGGCCCTTTCGGTACGATAACAGAGCCATTTTCAAAAATAAAACGGCCACCAATAATGACATCCTCAGATTGCCACGGATAATGAGTATCAAGTGCATAGGGAAGCTTTTGTAATGAAGCGGCCAGATGTACCATTGCTGCCAAGGAAATTCCCAGATGGCTATTTGAATGCATAGATAGATGACGGCCGAAGGTTTGACAAATTGCAGAAAGAGTTACTGATGCCCTCAATCCACCCCAGAAATGGTGATCACTCAAGATGATATCTTCAGAATTTAAACTGAAACTTGTTGGTAAATCAACAAATGAAGTAGTACACATGTTAGTTGCTATAGGGATTTGAAGTTCTTTTTTTATTAACGCCATGCCCGCCTGTCCTCGTACCGGATCTTCCAAGTATTCAATTACAGGTTTCATTAAATGTCCATAATGCAAAGCGGTTTCTGTCCTCCAGACAGCATTTGGATCAAAGCGTAATGGTGTATCTGGAAAGGCATTACGTAGCGCAAAGATTGTATCAACTTCTACTTGAGGCTCAAATACTCCCCCCTTTAGTTTCAAAGATTGGAATCCAAATTCCCGACACATTGCCTTTGCCTGAATTACAATTTCTTCTGCATTTAATGCTTGCGATTGCCTTGCTGCCTCCCAGCCTTTCGCTGTTGGATTAATTCGAATTCCTAATTTACCTCCTGCTCCTTCATATTTATAGAACAAGTAACCTGCAAAAGGAACTCTTTCTCTTACTTTACCACCTAACAAATCAACAATAGGACGATTAGTTACCTTTCCGATTATATCAAGGCAAGCTACCTCAATTGCACTGAAAAGATGAACCATTTTTCTTTGATCCCATGGAGTGTCACCCCTCAGATCGTTTTCGCTTTCAAATTTTTTTTCTAATAGCTTAAGAATCAGATTCAATTGGAAGGGATCCTGTCCAATAATCAATTCTCTTATAGATTCCAATGCTTCATTAATTGCAGCATTTCCAGGGATTTCGCTAATTCCTGAAATGTTGTCATTTGTAATAAGCTCAACTATTGTTCGAAGTGCATACGGAGCATGTAAGCCGGCTGCATTTAAAAGGGGGGGATCCGATATTGCAATTGGCGTAATTTTAAATTCCTTAATTTTAAGACCTTTGCTATTTTGAAAATCATTTTCATGCTTCATTCTGATTATTCATTTACGTTAGAAAGCTTCTGATATAGTAATGCAATGGCACTGTGATCAAGTTCACCTTTATTTTCTGCAATTAATGCATCCATATGTGCACTTACAATAGATGATCCATATAGGGGCACACCATATTCTTTACCAGCTTTTAGGGCAATATCCATGTCCTTCTTATGCAACTTGACTTTAAAACCGGGTTTGAAATTCTGTTCTATTATACGTTGTCCATGTAGGTCAAGAACACGACTTTGTGCAAACCCTCCTAAAAGAGCTTCTCTCATTTTTTCAAGATCCACACCCGCTTTACGCGCAAGGGTAAAACCTTCCGCAACAGCTTGTATAGTCATCCCAACAATTAATTGGTTGCATGCCTTTGTTATTTGTCCGGCTCCTGCATCCCCAATTCTGACTATATTCTTTCCGAGATATTTTAACAACGGTAGCCCCCTCTCAAATGCTTTCCTACTTCCTCCGACCATTATTGATAAGGAGGCGTTTTCTGCACCTACCTGTCCTCCTGACACAGGCGCATCAAGTGTATCAACCCCTAACTGATTTAGTTGCTTACTCAATTGTATAGCCATAGATGGAGAAATAGTTGACATATCAATAAAAAGAGAACCTGGTTTAATTCCTTTTGCTACTCCTTCAGGTCCAAAAACCACCTCTTCAACCTGCGGAGAATCAGGAAGCATAGTAATAACAATATCAGAATTGTTAGCTATTTCTTCACTTGTCTTGAAAGATTTTGCACCAGCATTTACCAATTCTTTAGATGCGACATTTTTTTCCAAAACGGATAAAGTATAACCGGCATTTAATAAATGGAGAGCCATTGGCTTTCCCATTATACCTAGTCCAATAAATCCTATATTAGCCATAAAAATTTTTTACTTGAATTAAACATTTTATTTTAGGCTTCATTTGAAATTGCCTGAATAAGGCCTTTTATATATCCATAAGCAAAAGAGAAAGCCTGACTACTACTTCCTTCAGCCGGATGATGTGGAACATGATCTGGCATTACCATGTAGGGATAATCCACATCCCGAAGGGCCTTAAGTACCTGATAAAAATTCATATCTCCGTTATCAGGATAAACTTCTTCGAAATGATCCCAGCCACCTTTAATATTACGTAGATGAATGTTGAATATTTGCTTCCTTTCACCTACCCATTTAATAATTGGAAGTATTTCAGTTCCAGGATCTTTTAGCCCTTCAGCTGTTGAACCAAGGCAAAGGTTAAATCCATGATATTTACTATCATAAAGTTTTGCAAATCGTTTAATTCCTTCGAATACATTGGGACTATTCCATCTTGTTACGCCACGATATCCGACATGTGTTGGAGGATCTGCAATATGATTTGCCAAGCGAACTTTATATTCTTCCGCAACAGGAATTAATCTATCCAAAAGATAAGTAATACGTTCATAAACCTGGTCAACCGAAACATTTCCTGCAATGGTATTAGGCTCATTCCCCTTAATTGCCTCCTGGTAATCCCAAGTAGTATAGTACGTATTTCCTCTTTTCGGATCCAAGGTTCTACTTGTTCTTAGAATAGGCAGTATTACCGTGTTATAATTAAGACAATGGACTCCGGTCTTTCCAGCTACAGAAATCATTTGTTGTAATATTTCTATTTCTTTATCACGCTCCGGACTTTTTCCGAGCATAATATGGGGAAACAGTTGATCGTTAATTCCCATTGAGGTTAAAGGGAAATGGTATGCATCGAGGGAGATACCATATTTTTCACAATCTTCCTTTTTTTTCAAAGAGTCTTCAATGTCCCAGCCTACTCCTTCAATATATTTTGGAGCTCCGCCATCAATATTAAACACTCCATGACGCGCTTTAAATTCAAGGTTTTCTTTAGAGGTACCCCCGGATTGACAGCCTACTTTCATCAGGACTTTTTTCTTGTCTTTAGGAGAACCTTCCTGTTTCTCCCTTTTAACGCTCAATGAGGAAGCTGCAAATGCACTTCCTAATACCGTAACACCCATAGAAGCTGCTGTTATATTTTTTACAAAACTCCTCCTCTTGATGTTTGTAGGGGCTTGTTTACTTTCTTTATTATTTTCCATTTTAAAAGTGTTTTTTTATTTATAAATATTTATAATATAACCATTTAATTCTAAGTCAGGGGTAAAATTTTTGCGGCAATAAGAATAATAATCAATCCAGTTACACCCATTACAACACTCATGGGAGTAAAAGTTTTTAATGCTTCCTTTTCAGTCAAATTGCTCATTTTACATACAACCCAAAAACCAGAATCATTCATCCAGGGCATGATCTTAGAGCCACATCCTATCGCCAATCCTAAATACAACTGATGGTATTGCAAATCCACACCTGTACCTATCATTCCCGAAAGAATCCCGGAAACTGTTATTAAGGCCACAGTTGCTGATCCTTGAGCAGTACGTATAACAGCCGAAATAACGAAGGCAAGAGGAATCAAAGCCATTTGAAAACCTTTAGTCATGTCAGCAATGCGGGAACTAATTCCAGTTTGTTGCAGCATGGCTCCAAAAGCTCCTCCTGCAGCTATTATAAGAATTATCACCCCTCCACTCATTAAAGCTGCATGTAAAGAAGAAGTCATTCCTTTATTTTTTCCTTTTTTTTGATTTGCAAGAAGGATTAATGCTGCCACCCCTCCACTCATTAAAGCAATATTTTTGTCACCAAGGAATCTAATAACCTCTATTAAATTATTTTGAAATTCATTTCTATTTATTGCTCCCTCCACTGTTAAATATGAGTTTAAAAAAGTATTGGCGCATATAAAGACAAGTGGAATTAAAATTGGCAAAAGGGATAGCCAAAGGCTAGGTAATTGAGAATCTTTTTTTTCTGAATTAATTTTAATATCTTCTATGCGTGCATCAAGAGAATCTCTTACTGGTATGGACCATTTAGCATTTGCCCATTTAGCATATAAATAACCAGAAGTTATAGTAAGAGTTCCTAATAATATTCCTGCAACTATCATCAGACCCAGTGGAATATGTATTGCACCCGCCAGAAACAACGGACCAGGGGCGGGAGGAACAAGTGAGTTAGCCATTACTGCTCCTGCAAGAATAACCAAGACTAACAACAAATAATTTTTACCAATTCTGATAGATAGGGCCTTCGCCAAAGGCATCATTAAAAAAATTACTGCATCAAAAAAAACTGGTATTCCAATAAAAAAACTACTGATCAAAAATGCTATAGGTGATTTATCAATACCGGTCACTTTTAGCATAGATCTTATAATCCTTTCAGCTGCTCCACTTTCCAGTAGACATTTGCCGATGATGGCTGCCATAGCAACCAATATCCCGAGTTTTGCACATGTTTCACCGAAAGCACTAGCTATCCTTTCTCCAATATGCCTATGAGACATTTCAATTGCCAGCTCTGGTGCTGTTCCCTTAGCTAATAGAAAATGTTCAATTGCCTTGTCTGGCGTAATAACACCAACAATAAAAGCACCAAGCAATAAAGCTAAAAATGGATGCAATTTCAATCCAATTATTCCACCTACAACTATACAAATTCCTATTACTATAATTAATATTGGATCAGAAAATAATAATTGAACATCCATGAATTTCAGCTTTTGTACTTTAATTTGTTACTCATTAATTTATTTGCCATTAGTTTTGAACCGCTTGCTACAAACGTCATATCAGCACCACAAGCGATAAACCTAATTCCCATGTCGTAAAACGTACAATAATCATCGGGATTAAATAAAAGAATACCGGTGGTTTTACCAGCTTTTTTAGAAGCATCAATAATTGATTGTATAGCTTTTAGAAATAAAGGATGCTTAAATTGTCCGTATATTCCCATGTCCATTGAAAGATCACCCGGTCCAATAAATAACACATCTATGTAATCGATAGCCGCAATCTCATCCAGATGAATGAGCGCCTCTTTAGTTTCGATCTGAATAACCCCTAAAATATTTTCCGTTGCTTGTTCATAGTAATCTGAAAACTTCTCACCAAACCCCGTTGCCCGTACCATTTTGGCAACGCCCCTTTTGCCAATAGGAGGATAATGTAATCCATCCGCGACTTCTTTTGCTTCATCTGCATTATTAATATGGGGACACATTATTCCTTCAACTCCCATATCAAGTATTCGATGGATACGTTGTCTTTCAAAACTTTCTACACGGACAATAGTAGCTGCAGAAGTATGTTCTAGTGCCTGGATTTGAGAAAACGCATCCTTTTCATCTCCTGCTCCATGTTCAAGGTCAATAAGCACCCAATCAAATCCTGCATTTCCGACAATTTCAGCAGTAATAGAACTGCCGAGATTCAACCAACATCCATGTAAAGCATCTCCCTCTTTTAGTCTTTTTTTTAAATTTTTCATTATATATTTTATCGATCATTAAATATTCCAACTGATTAAAATTCATTGCACATCGTAAAAGCGATTTTATAATTTCGACTTTGATTACCATCCCCTACATAGTAAGCGAGAAGCATTCCCTCCCAGGACAGCAGACTGATCTTCTGCTGAGAATTTTGTTAGGAAACTGCGGGCATATTGAAGAAAGGCCAGATAGCTTTCGCCTGTTGCTTTTGAATTAAAACCTCCACCATATATCATACGTTCCAATCCATATGCAGAGATCATTTGATTTACATAAGGTTTCATTTTAGCATAATCAGAAACATTTCCAAGGTGTGAAAGCTTTATTATTGCATTGGAGTAATCTCCCCATCGCTCAACAATTGAATATTCCTCAGCCGAACGAGCATTTAAGGGCCGACCTAAGTGATCTATTATGACTGAAGTGTCCTTAAATTCTTTTATGAGTGGCTCAAAGCCTGCAGCATAACGTGGTTCAAAATGAAGTTGTATAGCAAGACCATTTTCACTAGCAAGTTTCCAAAGATTACGTAATTCCGGCTTTCCAAACGGTGGGAGCCTATCTGGCAGATACGCATGAATACGAACAGCTACTATATCACCTCGTTTTGCTAATCCTGGCAATTTATCCATCGAACCAACGCGATCTGCAAACACTAAAATTGTACCCTTTAAACGTCCCCTTCCAACTTCTAAACAATGTTCAAGATATCGATGGTCATCCTGGTAAGGCTCTGGACTAACCATGACAGCAAAATCAACCCCAGCATAATTCATACATTCCAGAAGCTGCTCAGGAGAAGCTATTTCTGAGGGCATGTATGGTGCCATTTTATGGTAAGGAAAACGAGGATCATTTGGACCGGCAAAACAATGTTCATGCATATCAATAATCGGAACCTTAGATTTCGCAAATATTCCTTTTTCCTTTGTTTTGTTGTCAGCAATACTTGAAGATGGCTTTAAAAGCAGAGAACTGAGACCTAAAGCCCCTATACCGGCTTTTTTAATGAAATCACGACGATTTTTTACATTATCCATAATATTATTTCATAAAATAGTAAACAGATTGATAGCAATCCTTGCCTTAAGGATTATAGATAGAATTGATTTTAAATGTTACTAAAATCTATTTCACATCCCACCAAACGCGAGTATCAAGAACATCTGGTCCCTGTTGATCAATAGCTTTTTGAACATTATCATGATTTACATTAATTTCTGCATCAGGATAAGTTAACCTTCGAATAAATTCTTCTGAATGAAGATCACTGCCAGGAAAAGGATTAGGAGTTAAAGCAGGGAAACCAGAACGACGGAAGTTTGCCCAAGCTTCCGGTCCATTTAAAAATGAGGCAATCCAGTATTGAGTATTAATAAGTTCCAGGGCTTTACTTTCATCAAAAGGATTTGCCTGAAAGTAAGTATCTATTTCACTTTCGCTAATGGTTGTATTTTCACCATAAGATGAAAGTTGGTTCATACTTGCTGTTACACCACCTGAATATAATTGCGAAGCATTTCCAGTAGTCCAATTACGAACTACCGCTTCTGCAAGTAATAATTGAGTTTGTCCATAGGTAATAAAAAAAGTTGGTGCCTGAGGACTAGCCATTCTTTTTCTATCAAGTTGACTATAATCATATGAGCTGGCAAGATTATCGGCTGCTACAGCAGTTGCAATTGTAGTATTATCAAATCCCAAAGGCATTCCAATTTGTACTTCCGGGTTTCTGTTTGCTTTAGATTCTATCTGGTCGGCTTTACTTTTAGCTCCTACATATCTCACTGCAATTGAACCAAGTCGAGGATCATGCGTAATTTTCAAATAATCAATAAAATCCTTTGCCATATAAAAAAAATCTGCCTGCCCACCATTCAATTGTGCTCCAATGGGATTTTGATAATTTGCGTTATTTGCAATGATGGCATTATCATCATTTGATTGCATTAAACCTCCGGCAACTGCTATTCCCACATACTTTTTTGCTGTTGCTGGATCTACTTTTGAAAGTCTCATGGCGGCCCTTAAAAGAAGGGAATATCCCATGCGCTTCCATTTTACAATATTTCCACCAAATAAAATATCTCTTGGATCATTTGGAAGAGAGGTTACTAATGCATCAGAAGCATTTTGTAACTCATTGAGTAAATCCTTATAAATTGATTCTTGGGTATCATAAACAGGTGTCACTAATCCTTCAAGATAACCTTTCCCTGCTTCAGAATAAGGGATAGCACCATATGTATCAGTTAAAACCATAAAAGTATAAGCTTTCCATATCCGCGACATATTATACAGATTCACCTGATTTGTATCCCCTTTTAATTTAACTACATTATCAATAAGCAGCTTAATCACACTTCTGTAATATTTTGTCCAGTTTTGACTTGTAACACTTCTATTATCCTGATTATATTGTGCTGCAGCTCCAACTCCACTATAAGGATTTTCCATTTGCTTCACAATTATTGATTCATATTGAAGTGTATTATAAGCAAAAACAGAAGACATAATTGCACTGTTTAATAAAAAAGCAGGATCAGTAGATGTAAGAGCAACGGGATTAATATTCATTTTATCAAATCCCTTATCACAAGAGTTAAATGTTGCAATAATTAATATTCCTGCAAAAAAATATTTAAGCTTTGTCATTTTTTAAATTTTTTAATAGGTAATTAAATCAGAACTTGACATTTAGATTAAATCCAATATTTCGTGTTATGGGCAATCCGGTTGATTCTAGCCCAACCAAATTGTCTGAGGCAAATCCGAACTGTTCTGGGTGTATATTAGGTACCCATTTTTTTAAAACTGCCACGTTGTTTGCAATAGCATTTAATCTAAGACCTTTGATGAATCTCAATTTATTAGAAAAATATTTTGTAAAATCATATCCAATACTTATTTGCCTCAATTGCCATAAACCGGCATTGTATACAAATTGTTCAGCAATATTTTGACTACGAACTGTCTCATAAAATGCTTGTACACCTGATTGTGTCGTATTAACTTTACCATCTAAATTAACTCCATTGCCAATCACATAACCTTGATCCCTTCCTACTAAGGTTGGTTTTGCTAATCCATGACGCCAGGCATTAAAGTTAGTACCGGATATCATTTTATTTCCTAATTTAAAATCTATAAGGAAAGAGAAGTTTATTCCCTTATAATTGAAGCTGTTGGTTATACCTCCAACCCATACAGGTATTGCACTACCAAAATCAACTTGGACAGGAGTTCTTAGAGGTCGGCCGTTACCATTATCAAAAACTTGATTACCATTTTCATCCCTTAAATAACCATAACCAAATAATTGACCGATTGGTTTTCCAACTACTTGCCTTAACTCTCCTGTATAATCTCCAGTTCCTACAGTAATCATTCCATCACTTACATCATCTCCTAAACTTAGTACTTCAGAAGTATTGTAAGAGGCATTAAAATTGGCGTTCCATCTGATGTTTTTGTTACTAATTGGAGTAATATCCAGCATCATTTCTAAGCCTTTATTTCTACTTTGGCCAACATTTATTAATTGATTAATATAACCTGACGCATCGGATATCTGAGCATTCAAAATCTGGTCGGAAGATAACTTATTATAATAGGTTAATTCAAATCCTATACGGTTATTAAAAAGTCTCATTTCCAAGCCAATTTCTTTTTCATTAACATGCATAGGTCGCAGATTCGGATTAGGTACAACACTCCCGTTTATTGTTGCTAATGATTGAGGCGCTCCTGAAGGATTGGGGAATTGAACAGAATTAATTGAATAAAATAAATTATTTGAATAGGGGGGAACATCGGTATCGCTACCAACTTCTGCATAGGCAGCTCTTATTTTACCAAAATTTATCCACTCTGGCAAAGAAAATAGTTGTGAAAAAATAAAACTGCCACTCAATGAGGGATAAAGAATACTTCTGTTTGCAGGAGATAGAGTAGAAAACCAGTCATTTCTCGCTGTTCCATTTACATATAAATATCCTTTATAAGAAAGACTTGCTGTTCCATAGATGGAATTTACTTGTCTTTCTGATATACTGTATGATGGCGTAAGTTGGCGACCGTTACTTAAAGTATAATGCCCTCTTGTATAAAAATCATTTACCAATGTGCTGTTTCGGTCCAATTTCCGGTACATTTGATTACCACCTACATTCAGTTCAACTCCAATGTCACCGAATTTACGATTTGCTCCTAATAACAAATCTGTGTTAATTTCTCGGAATCGGCGAAGATCCTGAACATACTCTCCATTCACAAATCCAGGAGGAGCAGCAACACTTCTCTGAGCACCCGTAGGTAAATTGTACTCTTCATTCCTAGTATAATAATCCTGACCTAAGCGACCTTGCAAATATAACCAGTCAGTAAAATTATATCGAGCGGTAAGGTTACCAAAAATTCGGTCTCTATTTATATTATCAAATCTAGTCAAGGCAAAATAGGGATTAGTGCGATCAGTAAATCTGGACCATGCAAATTCATTACCATTTTTATCAGTCGCATATTTTTTTAATAAGTCTAACGGCATTGAATTTGCCAAATTGAAAATTACAACGGGACTATAATCCTGTTCAGCAATATTTGGTGGATTGCGAATTATATCATTAGAATAGTTCATATTCCCAGAGATAGTCAGTTTTTTAGCTAGAGTTTGTATGAATCCAAGGCTAACGGTTTTTCTACTATAATTTGAACCGGGTACTATAGCGTCGGCATCAGTATTAGAAATAGAAAGATTAAAACCGCCATATTCATTCCCAGACGAAACAGAAACTGAGTTACTAAGGCTATTGCCTTTTCTATAATAATCTTTTATATGATTTCGTTGGGGTACATAAGGGACTGTTACCCCATCAAATAACACCTGTGTCATTCCTGGTTCAAACTTTTCTCCAAAACTCCATTCTCCAGAAAGAGGATTTGGCGCTTTTGGACGAACACCATTTTCACCTTGCCCATATTCATATTGATAATCTGTGTAATCTAAAGGGTTATTTTGAGTATAGTTGGCATTATATTCTACTCCAATTCCAGAACCAATTTTTCTTTGCTTCGTTGTGATCATGATCACACCATCCTTTGCACGAGAACCATATAAGGCTGCTGCCGGAGCACCTTTCAAAATTGTCATTGATTCAATATCATCTGGATTAATACTATTCAGACCATCTCCGCCATCAGATGTATGATGAGTTCCAAGAGCAGATTCATCACCTTCTGCTGCAAAATTTGTATTATCAATTGGTACTCCATTTACAACGATAAGTGGTGAATTATTACCGCCAAAAGAAGATTGGCCGCGTAACCGAATTTTACTTGTTCCGGCGGGTCCTGAGCCCAATGGGGTTATATTAACACCTGCAACCTTGCCTTCCAAAGTATTGATAAAGTTAGTAGTCCTATTTACAGTAAGTTCATCATGAGAAACCGAAGCAGTTGCATAACCTAAACTTTTTGCTTCTCTTTTAATTCCCAAGGCTGTGACTACAACCTCATTTAAAGAATTGTCACTTCTAACTAAAATTACTTTAAAAGTAGTCCTGTTAGCTACCTCAATTTCCTGGCTCACAAAACCGGTAAAAGAAATTACAAGGACAGCTTTATTATTAGGAACAACAATTGAGAATTGACCATTACTATTTGTGGTAACACCATTCAATGTTCCCTTAACAGTTACACTGGCATTGGATAACGGATTCCCATTTTGATCATTCACTTGTCCATGTACTTGTATTGGAGGTAAAGCCGCATAAAGCGGTTCAGAATTTTTTATACGCAGGGAGATTTCTTGCTTTGCTTTAATAACAATTGTATTTTTCACGATAGCATAAGTAAGCGGTTGATTTTTCAGACATACAGATAATGCCTGTTCCAAACTTGCGTTTTTAATATTAATATCAATAGGAGTAGTTTTTTGTATCAGATCTTTATCATAAAAGAAAAGATATCCTGTTTGTCGCTCGATATCCCTAAATAGTTGAGCTAAATGAACATCGTTTCCGATAATAGTAATCTTTTGTGCATCACTTCTTGCACTTACCTGGAAGGTGAAAAAAAATAATAAAACAATGGTTAACTTCATTATTATCCACATTTTGGCTTTTAATGACTTGGGCCCATCATTATTTTGGTGACCTACAGCTAAAATCATAATTTTGATTTTTTAGGTGACAAATTTGTTTTTCAGAACACTTTTTAAACCTTTTCAACCAGTGATGCTGCGAACATTGCTGGTTTTTTATTTTGAATTTGTTGGCTTTAATTTTTCATTGGTTTTTAATTAAAATCCTATTGCACAAGAATTTTCTTTCCCTCTACTTCAAACTTCACATTACTTAATTCCAGAATTTTCAACACATCAGATAATTGGGCGTCTCTGCTTATTTTTCCTTCAAATCTTCGATCTGGTATCTTTCCCTCATAAATTATTTCTACATCATACCACCGGCTGATTTCCCGCATGATTGTAGTAATGCCGGCTCCATTAAATTCGAATAATCCATTTTTCCAGGCCATCACTTCATTCATATCAGCCTTTTTTATTTCTATCTTGTTTGCATTTTTATTTAAAACTCCCTGCTCTCCTGGTTTCAATACACCGGAAGCACCGTCACTTTTTATTTTTACACTTCCTTCTAACAAACTGGTTTTTATGCTGCCTTCATCGCCATACGCGTTTACATTAAAATGTGTTCCCAACACCTCAACCTGCATTCCATTTACATTTACATGAAAAGGCCTTGCTTTATTTTTAACCACTTCAAAATAAGCTTCACCAGTTAATTCTATATCACGGGCGTTGCTGGTAAAAGCAGTAGGAAAGTGTATCGAAGAGGATGCATTCAACCACACTTTACTTCCATCAGGCAATAGAAGCTGATATTGGCCACCAGGAGGTGTGGTGAGTGTATTATAAACTACAGGCGCAGTGTTTTTAGCTGTAGCTGAAGCGTCATATACCAATAAAGCGCCGTGCTTTTTTATTTTAATGCTTCCCCCTTTAATACTTCCATTTTGAGCGCTATCCAATACAATCTTACTGCCATCGGCAAGGGTTAGAATTGCATGGTTGCCTCCTGGTAAAATAGCTGATGCCTTTGCAGATGAAAGAGCAACCGGTGAAACTGCCTTTCTGCTATTTTGATTTAAAATAAACCAGTATGCTGAGCCGCAAACAAACAAAATCGCAACCGCTGCGGCCACACGGGGCCAGAGCCTGAAAACTGGTTTATTGTTTTCAACAGGAACAACCTTAGCAATGTCTTTTTGCAAAATATTTTGAAGAATGGAAGCAGCAGTGTCATCCGGCATTGAAGTTTCTACTCTTGTATTTTCAATAATTTTATCGAAGAGTTTTTTTACTTCAGCTTTATTTTTTGAAGCAGACAATAAGTTCATCAACTCTTCTTCCTCTTTCTCAGAACAATTTTGTTGAACATAACAGTTAAATAAGTATTCCAGGCGTGATGGGAGCATAGCTG
This sequence comes from uncultured Chitinophagaceae bacterium, assembly GCA_963706825.1. Taxonomy (GTDB): domain Bacteria; phylum Bacteroidota; class Bacteroidia; order Chitinophagales; family Chitinophagaceae; genus Ginsengibacter. The sequence goes on from CAVPNT010000003.1 coordinate 54,166, forward strand.
ATTTTTCTTCTCTTTTATATAAGAGTCGATTCTACATGCGGCTGGGTGGGTGGGATGGAAAATTTATTTTCAGAATCTAAAAAAAGCTAAACGCTTAAGGCTAAAGGCTGAATGCAAGTCATCAAAAAAGTGATCATTTGTTTGCAGTTTTTTTAGCCTAAGCGCCTAAAAAAGTGCAGATAAAAGGATGGTAAATCCAATATGGGTATTTAAATGGAGCAAACAGTACGTGCGGATATTTTTCATTGCCTGTGCCAAATGAAATTTGACTGTTTCCGGTTGCAGGTGAAGAATCTCAGCTACTTCACCACGCTTTAAATCCTCCTCTTTCATTAATTTGTAAACCTGTTTTTGCTGATGAGGCAGACGATCAATTGCTTTTTGCAACAGGGAAGTAAACTCTTTCTGAATGAGATAATCTTCAGTATTGTTATGAACGAAAGATTGATTATTTTCTGATAGCAAAACTATTTTATAGTTTTTGGCAATCTGCTTTAATATTTTGTAAGTCTCATTTCGCCCAATGGTAAAAAGATAAGCGCTGAAATTTTCTATTTCATTCATGGTAGCTCTCCTCGTCCAGATTTTTAAAAAAACATCCTCTACAATTTCTTCAGCAACGGTGGTAGAATGAGTAAGTTTTAATGCTACGCCATAAATTTTATTACGATAATGATGAAAGACTGTAGCAAAAGCCTGTTCATCTCCCTGAGATATCATTTGAAGTAATTCCCGCTCATTATGTAAAGCTGATAGTTGCAAATTATAGCAGTTAAAAAAAGGTTAAAGCATAACCGAAACTAAGTAAAAGGGATTAACCGTACAAATTTTATTTTCAAAAAAGAAAAAAAAATCACGGGTTTTACCCTGCTTTTTTATGAAAATCTCATGTAAGTCAATAAATTACAGCATAAAACCTCCTAAAAATAATGAACCAGAAAAAATGTGAACTCCCTTTATTGAGCGCGCGCGTTGAACTACAATAATATCCGCTGACCTTCAGGAACGGTTGAAATGTGTTTCATCTTGCCCTGCCTGTATTCCTTGTATAGCCTTTGAATGTCTTCAGAACTGTCGGCAATGAAGGGCCCGTAAGAAACGATGTTATCACCGGTTGGTTCTCCTGCATAAAGAATAAAACGAGTTCCTTTTTCACCTGCAGTTAATTGCAGATCGCTTTGAGCAGCATCATCAAACAAATCCAACCATCCGACCTGATCCTCATTCAATTGCTTTTTTTCCTCACCCACTTTTACGTTGCCCTTAAGTATATACAGGAAGGTATTATAGTTTGCAGGAATCCGCTGAACAGTAGTGACACCGGCATCCATTGTAATATCTGCTACAATAATGGGCGAATAGTTTTGAACCCGAGAGGTAAGGCCGGCTAAAGAACCGCTGTACAATTTAATGGCCACCCCGTTCTCAGATAATGCAGGCACGTGCTCGAATGGTAATTCCTGAAGCCTTGGAACTGCTGCCCTGTCTTTCTTTGGAAGATTTAACCATAGTTGCAACAACCTCATTCTGGCTATCTTTTCAATGGTTTCCGTATGAACGATGCCGCTGCCTGCAGTCATCATTTGAAAATCACCACCTTTCATTTTATGAGTCTCATCACCCATTTCACCTTCTAACAAGAGAGAGACCGTTTCAAAACCAGCATGGGGATGCGGGCCGCCAACCGGCTCATTGTCTTTTTTATCCAGTATATCATCCATGAGCATGATAAAAGGATCGCTATCAGAAAAACTGCCGGTAATTACCGGCCGTGCTATGTGACCCGGGCCTAAAAAACCAGGCTGCCCTTTCGGCGTATTTATTTTTATGAGTTTTCTTTTGATTGACATAACCTCTATTTTTATTTGTGAAAAAATTATTTATTTTCCTGTTAAGGGATTTGTTTATGGTCAGGCAAGTACACCTACCTCTTGTTTCACAAACTCTAACTCACTATTGATTTTCACTTCTTCACCTAATACTACCCCACCGGTTTCAAGTACACCATTAAAGTTCACTCCCCAATCTGCACGGTTAATTTTACCGGTTACCACAAAGCCGGCCCTTTCACCGCCCCAGGGGTCTTTGGTTTTTCCGTTAAATTCAACATTCAGCTTCACCGGTTTGGTTACACCTTTAAGTGTTAATTCCCCATACAAAGCAAAAGTATCGCTATCTGTCTTTTCAACTTTTGTTGATTTGAATTTCAGATCAGGATATTTCTCTACTTCAAAGAAATCTGAGTTGCGTAAATGAGCATCCCGTTGTTCATTATTGGTAGAAATAGAATCCATTTGTGCGGTCAGCTTAATTTCTGCGGTGCTGAAATCTTCATCTTCAGTTTCTACTTCTGACTGAAAGTTTTTCAAGGCGCCTGACACGTTGCTAATCATCAGGTGTTTAATTTTAAATTGCAATTCACTGTGCATTGGGTCGAGCTGCCATTTTACCTTTGTCATAATTTATTTTTTTTTATTGTTAAAATGATAATGCAAAATTATATACCTTTACTTACAAAAGGTAAGCACTATACAAAAGGTAAGTGGTTACCTTTGGGTTACTTTAAAACATATCTTATGGCTACATTAAAAATTGAGAAGGAGCCTCCTTCAGCAACACAGTGTAAAGCAACCCTGAATGCGATTGCAGATGCACTTTATGTGATTGGGGGAAAATGGAAATTGCGCATCATTGTTGCCTTAAAGGATGGCAACAAAAGGTTCAACGAACTTCACCGGGTAATAGAGGGTATTTCGGCTAAAGTTCTTTCCACCGAATTAAAAGATCTGGAGATGAATGGCTTTGTTAACCGCAATGTATTTACCGGTACGCCTGTGATTGTCGAATATGAATTGTCTGAATACGCTGAAACATTGAATGGGGTATTGCATTCGTTAAGTGAGTGGGGAGCCATGCACCGGGAAAATGTGAGAAAGAGCATGAAAAAGAGAAAGCCGGCTGAAGCTTTGTAAATACGCTGTGGCTTTTTTTGTCGGAATTAGGATTTTTTGGATTGAAAGATTATAGAATTGAATCCTCAGATCTTTTTTCGACTGCAGGCCTGACAGGGGCGTTTAAAAAACAAAAGCCATCATCATCATGATGGCCTTTGGAAAATTAAACAACATAAAAATTATCAGGATAAACTATAGCCACCGGAAAATCCGGCAAGTTCGAGGCTTCTTTTTTTCAGTTTTACGATATCCAGCGATTCAATCACCGGGTCGGCAGTAAGTATCAGCGATACATTATTTTTTTTCCACCAATCGCTTTGCTTCAATTTTTCAAAATGAATAATTCCCACTAAATAATTGATTTGTTCATTGGAATGCCACTCTTCTATGCTTTCAAAATCATCTTTGCGAATGTGATTCCAATCGGTAAATCCTACATACGTTTTTACATAAAAATCATTAGTGAGTTCATTAGGTTTATGATGATACAATTTTTTGTATTCATATTTATAATCGTAACGCAAGGCAGAAATGTCGCTGAGTACCGCTGATGCAGTTGGCAAACTTCCTGCTCCTTTTCCATAAAAAAACTGCTTATCTGCAAAGGAACTTTCTATCACTACTCCATTGTATTCATTTTTAATAAACGCCAGCTGGTCGTCTTTTTTTACAAATTGGGGAAGTACAAAAGCGGCTACTTTTCCATTCTTTAATTTTTTTGCTGAAGCAACGAGTTTTATCACACAGTCTTTTTTCTCGGCCTGTTGCGCATCTTCTGCGGTAACACTTTGTATGCCTGTAAAAACGATATCGCCTGGCTTTGGCAAAACGCCGTAAGCATGCGTCAACAAAAAAGTCCATTTATTGAGCGCATCATATCCTTCCACGTCGAGCACGGGATTACTTTCTGCAAAGCCGAGCTGCTGCGCCTGCAACAGCGCATTTTTAAAGGAAAGTTTATCTTCAAACATTTTTGTCAGAATATAATTGGTAGAACCATTTACCACTGCGTTGATAGAATGCAAAAGATCGTTGTCATAATATTCTTCCAAATTTCTGATTACCGGAATCGAAGCACAGCAGGCCGCTTCATAGAGAAATGAAGCGCCGGTTTTTTGTTCCAGTTCCAATAGTTCAGGTAAGTGCTCAGCGATCATTTTTTTACTGGCACTCACTACCGATTTTCCATTTATAAAAGCCGTTTTGACAATTTCATAAGCGGCATCCGCATCGTCTATCATTTCTACAATGATGTTTATTTCGGCATCATCCAACAAAATATTTTTATCGGTCGTAAATAATTCTGCAGGAGCGTTTCTTTTTTTGTAGCTGTTTTTGATACAAACCTTTTTAATAGTTGCATTCAGGGAGGGTGTTTGATTCAGCACTTTATAAAGTCCTTCGCCAACTACGCCAAATCCAAAAATTCCTAATATTACTTTCTTATGCGTTTCCATTTTTCTTAATTAAAAAATTTATACTAATTCTGTTTTTTTATTTGGTAATAATTCTCTGTGTCTCGTTGCTCATTTTTTCGATTTAAAAATTTTACCAGAAATTGTTTTCAATTCCAAATACTACGATTATCTAAAAGAAGCGAAAGACACCATTGCTGCCAGAGAAAGTATTTTATACGTGTGAGTTTGGAGCAAAAAAAAACTCACCCGACAGATCAGATGAGTTAATATATTTTAAACTGGCAAAGCCAATTGTTATTAATTAAAACTTGAGTCTGTCTTATCTTTCCCCACAGTTTTGTGGAGTTGGAGTTAGCACCTTTTAATGTTTTTTAAAACTATTTTAGGTTGCTAAGGCGTCATCGGGCCATATCCCTCTGCCTTTCTTGATAAGTGATTCACAAAGAACTGGGCGCAAAGTTGAGCGTACAATTTTAATCTGCCAAATTTTTTTTAATTGAAACCGCTATTTTAACGTGCAGCAAAGCGACAAATAATCAAGTTTTGCATTTTCTTAAGACTGAGTTTTCAACTCATTTATACAACGCATTTCAAACTGAAGTGAGCAACTAATCGATACTTCCCGCTTTTTGATTTGAAAGTGAACCGGTTTGATCTTTCCTCCTTGTGCTTTAAAGCTAATTAAAGCGTTCCAAAAAGAAAGTTAGAAGAACATACTGATCATTTCCCTAAAAAAAAATAAAAAAGGCCGTGGTAAAAAGAAATAATGAGAAAGGAAAGTTCACTTTTTCCTTTGCACCGCAATATGAAAATTCGCGTCCAGTAAAGCAACAAATACCCGGTTTTCTTATTTCTGTCAAAGAGCAACGCATAAAGTATTTTAAAATTTTATTCCGTATTTCACAATTCATAAAGTAGCGGATAACCGCATATATAGTAACTTTGACGTCCTAATTTTTTGAGATGAATGACATTGCTATTGCTCCGCAAAAACTAACTTCTAAAGATTTTGCGACTGACCAGGAGGTGCGCTGGTGCCCGGGTTGTGGAGATTACTCTATTTTGGCGCAGGTACAAAAAGTATTTCCAACTTTGGGGATTCCCAAGGAAAATTTTGTGATTATTTCCGGAATTGGTTGCAGCAGCCGCTTTCCTTATTATATGAATACATACGGCATGCACAGTATTCATGGACGGGCTACTGCTATTGCCAGTGGATTAAAAGCAAGCCGGCCGGAATTGAGTTTATGGATTGTAACGGGAGACGGTGACTCTTTGAGTATTGGTGGAAATCATACCATTCATTTGCTTCGCCGCAATTTTGATGTAAATGTTTTGCTTTTTAATAATGAAATTTATGGTTTAACCAAAGGTCAATATTCTCCTACCAGCGAACAAAGAAAAATCACGAAAAGCTCTCCTGTTGGTAGCATTGATCATCCATTTAATCCGGCTGCACTGGCGCTTGGCGCGGATGCTACTTTTGTAGCAAGAACGATGGACAGAGACCCAAAACATTTGCAGGAAATGCTTTTAAGATCGGCTCATCATAAAGGTTCTTCTTTTCTTGAAATTTATCAGAACTGCAATATTTTTAATGACGGCGCTTTTGAGATTTTTACCGATAAAAAAACCAAACCGGAAGAAGCGATTTTTCTTGTTCAGGACGAACCTTTGATATTTGGCGCTCAAAAAAATAAAGGAATCCGGCTTAATGGATTAAAACCGGAAGTTGTAGAATTAGATGGAACAATCAGTGAAAATGACTTGTGGATTCATGATGAAAAAGATTTTTATAAAGCGCAGATACTTACAAGGATGTATGATGATCCCAAATCAGCAGGCCATTTTCCAAGGCCGTTTGGGGTTTTTTATGAAACAAAAAGGCCTTGTTATGAAGACGTCATGCAACAACAAATTGAGGATGCTAAATCTAAAAATTCGGGAGATTTAGATAAATTATTACGGGGAAAAGAAGTTTGGACGATCTTAGAGTAAATAAATCAGTTTTTATTATTCAAAAAAACAAAAGGCTTTAAATGTCGATGGCCTAAGGTTTCCTTTACTAATTTGTGATTCGACGAAATTTTGTATTTGTTTATATTCACTACTTCAAAAGATGTGACGAGGTTATCAATTTTTTCGACATAAAATAAAAGTTCGTGAAGAAGTTCCACTTCATGTTCAATTGATTTTGGATTGGATTTTTCATTGAACAATACCAACAGATCGCGATTGAATTTGTCCATTTTGATTGGGATTTAGTAACCGACCATGCCGCTTTTAGCTGGACAACCGCATTTGCTTTTGCGCGAAGCACTGCAACTAATCGCAAGAACAGATACAACTACCAATAAAATGAACAAGGCCCGGTTTAAGTTTTTCATTAAAATATAATATTGATTTAAATGCCATAATGAATTCAAAAAAGCTTTCTATATTTTATTTTATAGAAATCTCATTTAAATTCATAACACCAAATTAAACTATTTTCATGAATAAATATTGTAAAGTTTTTGAGAAAAAAAAATAATTTTAACAATCCGGAAGCAAAAAGCCGGATTCTTATCGCTCCGCTTGACTGGGGATTAGGGCATGCAACACGTTGTATTCCAATTATTAAAGAACTGCTTCAACAAAAATGTACCGTGTACATTGCAGCAGATAAAAGAACTTTTTTCTTATTAGAAAAAGAGTTTCCTGGCGCCGTATTTTTACGGCTTCCGGGTTATGAAATTGAATATAGTTATTCAAAAAAACTGTTTGCCTTAAAGTTAATTTATCAAATTCCAAAAACAATTTTTAAAATATTCAAAGAAAAAAAGTGGCTCTCTAAAATGATTAAAGAACATTCTATCAATGCGGTTATCTCTGATAACCGTTTTGGAATGTACTCTAAAAAAATTCCTTGTGTTTATATCACTCATCAGCTATGTATTAAAACTGGTAACCGGTTTACAGAAATCATGGCCCGGGAAATTCACTATTATTTTATCAAAAAATTCAAATATTGCTGGGTTCCTGATTGTAAAATAAGTGGGTTAGCAGGAGAACTTTCTCATCCCAAAAATATTCCTTCAAATGTGATTTATATTGGGCCTTTATCCAGGTTTAAACCCTTGCCACGTACTGAAAAAATATATGATCTGCTGGTTACGCTTTCAGGCCCTGAGCCACAACGAACCATTTTTGAAAATCAGCTTTTAAAACAATTAAAATCTTTTACCGGAAAAGTCTTTTTGATTCGCGGCCTTCCTTCTGAAAGCAGTATTCCTGCGGCTTGCAGCGATACTTTGCAAATTGAAAACCACCTTCCTGCACATGAATTGAATAGAATCATCGAGCAATCGAAAATGATTATCAGCAGAAGCGGTTATACTACAGTAATGGATTTGGCCTTGTTGAAAAAGAAAGCAATTTTAATACCGACGCCCGGACAAACCGAGCAGGAATACCTGGCGAAATATCTTGCGGAAAAAGGATATTTTTTTTCCATAAACCAAAAAGATTTTTCAATAAAAGAAGCATTGAAAAAGTGTGAATCATTTCGGTTTCCATCTATTGATTTTTCGAATGAAGAATACAAAAAAGTAATCAGCGAATTTGTGCTCTCCTTAAAATCCGGCGATTTTGCAAATCAATAAAGTATTTTGAGTTCAACATTAAAAGCGCATTTAGGACTGCTGGGGACTAATCTTTTTTTTGCTACAAATTACAGCGCGATAAAGTATTTCACTTCGCATCATTATGCAGGCCCCTTGGGCATCAATCTCGTCCGTGTTGGTGTAAGCCTGGTTTTGTTCTGGGTTTTATTTTTATTCAAACGGCCGGAAAAAAAAGTGGAGAAAAAAGATTTTCCGGCATTGATAGTATGTGCGCTTATGGCCATTGGGCTCAATCAATTGCTTTTTATTCAGGGCCTGTCATTTACTTTTCCCATTCATGCTGCGCTGCTCACTTTAATCACGCCAATTCTCATCACTATTATAGCAGCGCGCATTTTACGTGAAAGAATAACGATTGCGAAATTGGTTGGGTTATTACTGGGAGCTTTTGGCGCGGTTTTATTAGTGAGTCAAAGGGAAATTACTGCTCCGGGTGAAAATGTTTTTCTGGGGGATATCCTTGTTATTTTAAGCGCTGTTGCTTACACGTTTTATTTTATTTTGGTAAAACCGCTTATGAATAAATACTCTGCAGTGCAAGTGATTCGCTGGATATTTACCATTGGTTTTGTGATCACTTTTCCCTTTTGTTTCACCCAATTTACAAATATTACCTGGGATGTTTTTACTTTTAAAGACTGGTTCTTTTTATTCCTTGTTGTAGTGCCGGGAACTTTTCTTGCTTACGTTTTTAATGTATATGGTATTCAAAAATTAAGTGCTTCAAAAGCTGGCGCCTATATTTATTCGCAGCCGGTTTTCGCGGTTGTTATCGCCATTATTTTTTTAAAAGAACAATTATCACTTTATAAAATAGCTGCAGGGCTACTTATTTTTGCCGGCGTGTTTTTATCAAACAGAAAGAAAGATGAATGATGTTTTGTGTCGATCTGCAGATATTGAATTTCAGGAATAGGAATTGCGATTATTTCTTTCTCTACTGAAAATGAAAAAACGCACGTGCTTTAATTCTTTCAGGAAAATAATATTTTGATTTATATCGATTTTCAATCTTCTTTGCTTACACTCACACTTCTGTTAAAACTTTCCGCGAGCGAAATCAACGTTTCTGTGCGTTCGATTCCTTTTATTTTTTGTAATTCATCATGCAGCACACGTCTTAGCTGATTAATATCTTTGGCCACCACTTCTATGTACATGCTGTAATTGCCTGTTGTATAATTCAGGCGGATTATCTCAGGAATTTTTTCTAATTCTTTTGCTACTACATCGTATAACGAGCTTTTTTCCAGAAAAATTCCGACAAAAGCGGTAATGTCATATCCCAGAAGTCCGAGATTTACTTTTAATTTTTTACCTTTAACAATTCCAAGTTCTTCGAGTTTTTTGATACGTACATGAATGGTGCCGCCGCTTACGTAGAGTTTTTTGCCTAATTCAGCATAAGGCGTTTCGGCGTTTTCCATCATTTCCTGGATAATCTTTAAATCCAGTTTGTCAATATTAAACTTAGCAGCCATAATCAATTTGTATTTTAGATGAATTTTACGAAAGTAATCAATTGTTTGAATATTTTCTATATTTTATAAACTTTCTTTAAAATACTTTTCTATTTCTGTTGTTATTCTTAGATTTGCATCAGATTAGTTCTTAAACATTGTGGGGTGATGAAATTTTTGGCAGACATGCCCTCTTGTCTCGGGGGTGAGGATAACAGGATAAACATAGCATAGAGCCATTCCGGTGAAAGCCGGGATGACCAGGGTCGACCACTGAACTTTGTGCTACGGCTAACTGCCTCGTGAAGGTTCGAGCCCTTCCCCTACAGCTTTAATTAACCGTTAATTTATTGTTTATCAATGAGTTAGCGGTTTTTTTTGTTTTTACAGTTTCACTACTGGTTTCACTACCTGCCTTTAATAACGACTTTTATCTTTTGCTATCCAGCTTCGAAGGTCACAATTTTCTTGTTTACGTATCCAATTTGTTTGATAATTTTAAATAAGAAGGCATTTATAAAAAATTGTAAATTTTAAAAAACTAATAAAAAATGACTCGGTCAGGAGCCAATGGGAGTAAACCAAAGTTTTATTGATTTGCTCATTCGATATTTTAATTCTGGTATATTGAAAGATTGCAAAGGATTTACTGATTACTCCAGAAATCAAATTATAGCAATTTTAAAAGCTGGCACACAGGAAGGCAAGTCATTAAATTGGTTTGTTGATAAGCTAACAAAAGAAATTGCAGGGCTTTCTCCTGCCCGGGCCCGACTTATTGCATGTACGGAAACATTCACCGCCTCAAGTCAAGCCTCTTATTTTGCAGCATGTAAGACTGGATTGTTAATGAAAAAAAGATGGTTATCCGCAAAAGATAGTCGGGTGCGGAATAGTCACAAAATGATTAACGGAGCCTGCATAGATATGGAAGATTATTTCACAGTTGGAAATTCTAAAATATTAATTCCCGGCGGCAGAATCCAGCAAAACGGATTACCCACCCCTGCGAAAGAAATTGTGAATTGCAGATGCGTTGTTCTATATGAACCGCAAAGAGTTAAAGGATGGTTGGTAGAGCATGATTACTGTATTTGAGAGAATTTGAGGATATTGAAATTTATTGGGAAGGCTAAAACGCTTAAAGAAACAAAATAGAGAACAGGCACAAAAAAACCGGAAACATTATTCCGGTTTTAATTACATCCATTATTCGAAGTTTTAGGCCGCTTCCCTCTCTCTTATTTCATGGACCTTATATTCGTATGCTTGAATACATTCTCCTACCTGAAACATTATACCTACACCTGTAAAATATTCATCAAGATATTTTTTAAATGGACAACCTTCTTTTGATATTGAAGCGCCTAAGCCTTTTAAAATTATTACTATCTGATCATTATATTCCTCATAGCCAATGCAATCCTGTATTTCTTTTAATCCAATAGCTATTTTCTCATTTATCCTTTCATCATTACTTATCCAGGTCTGTAATACCTTACTAATAATAATCCTTAGAAAGAAAGTCTTATCTGCTCCTTTTTCTTCTGATACACCGTCTAAGCTTATCCACTGTAGAGCATCAGTTAAGAACGACAGAAATTTGGACGGTGTTTTAAAGCCCTTTATTATAGTGTTAGCACCTTCAATTAAATACCTTTCGGCAGTTTGGCTCTTTTGGATTGTTGTTTTTTTTGTTGACATGATTTTTTGTTTTTTAAAATTTGAAATAATTCTGCATTAGATACCGATTTGATTCGTAATGTTTTCATTAATGGCGAATCTGATGGCAGTATTCGGCAAGCTGTTTATAGGCAGCACTTCTACGAATTCTGATGGTGATTTTCTTGTCCTGTTTCTTATTAATTTCCGCTTGCATTAATAGAATCTTTTTTTCTAACCTGGTTACCGTCTTTTAAGGTTCATAACCTCTTTTTCGGTGGTTTTTTTGATTGCGTTCATCTTATTTGTTTTAAAATTTTATAGATAATTATTAAGCCGCCTTGTCTGTTTTTTTGTCCATTTCGCGTTCTTCATATTCATAGTTTTCAAACATTTCACAAATAGCGAGAAGGGTTAAAAAAACATTGATAAATTCTTCAATCTGTTCTATGAAATATCCAAGTCCTTTGTTCTTTTTAAAATAGTCCTCCCCTAATTGGAACAAAGATTTATTAGCCATTCTATAAACAGAAAATGTTTCTGGTAGTTCTTTTTTAAGAAACCTAATTCTGTCATCCTGATTTTTGCCTTCTATTAATCCAGGCAAAATGTTGTAGCCTAAACTCCATATAAGATCATCGTTTGGATCCGAATGGCTGTTTGCAATTGTTAACCATTTTGCAAGTTCACAGGCAGTTATTTTTTTTTCAAATAAAACTGCCATGTTAGTTGCAATTTTGTCTATTTCTTTTTGATGAACATTAACGGAGGTCGGCGGTTGTTTTTCAAAATCTCTATTCTTAAGCGTTTCGTTCGCCTCTGACACAGGGGGGGATTTAATCTGATAATCTGAGCGCAATCGTAAAGGGGGAGGCAAACAGTCTTTCCGATGAATTACAGAAGAAATCTTGATATTCATTTCTTTGCTTTTGTCTTTCTTTTTCATAATTTTTGTTTTTAAATGATTATAAATTTGTACCAAAGTTACAATGGATACCATTAGTAACAAATAAAGTTATCCACATTACCATAAGTATTATAAATACCGCAGTTAATTATTATCTTTGATGAAAATATATTTTATGCCAAAAAAAGAACAACCTCTTACAATTCCTCAAATAGGGGTTAAAAATGTTCCTGTTGATATTGTAGAAAAAATGCAGGCTATCGCCAATATTGAAGGTGTCAGCTATAATGAATTGTATAATCTTTCTTTTGTTAAATTCATCGAGATGTACGAGAACAAGAACGGTAAAGTAAAGCCGCGCCCTAAAGGGAAAGGCTTAGAAGGACTTTAAATTTGCGATGGAAGGAATTATTCAGGGAAGTATCAAGGAATCACCTTCTTTCTGTTTCTTTGACTTCATTTTTTAGTTTTTGTTTATAAGCAGCAATAAATTTATCAGCTCTTAGCTTGTCTCTCTTCTTTAGATTTTGAAGAATTGCACTATTTTCTTTAAATGACTTACCATCCTCTCTATACAGATTTATAATTTTTGCCATTGATATTCTTTGCTGTAAAAAAATAAAAAGATTTCCAATTATTTTTCTTTTCTGTTTTCACTATTCGTTTAATTCCCATTTTGTGCCATCTTCAAAAACAACTTCATAAGCCTGTGCTTTTGTGACTTTTTTTAGATCGCGGCTTAAAATACTCCATTCGCCATAATCAGTTTTCCCGGCACGAAGTTTATCATCTGTAAATCCGCTGCCGGTTCCTACATCTGCCTGATCCCCGAAAGCATTTATTCCTTCCCATTTAAATTTTATACCTGTTATTGTTTTCTTTGAAACGTTTTTCCACGACAAATGAATATCCCGGTATGAAGAGTAATCATTTCCCACAGGACGTGAGGATAAAATTTTAACTGGGCATTCTTCAGATTTTAATTTAATTACCTGTTGAGTGCTATCGTACATTTCTTTGATACCTGTTTTAAGTTGACCTATTGAATTGTCTAAACTTTTTTCAATACTATCTTTTATAAGGAAGTCAATTTTTGAAGAGATATCTTCTCCATTATCATTTAGAACCTGAAAACTTATTGGTATGCTGCAATGACCGTAAGCCCGGTTCATATCATTAGAGACCTTTTTTGAAATAACGAAGTTTTTATAAGCTTCTGCAAAAGCATCTTGATCATTTTTTGCCTCAATGATTACAGCGCCTTTGTCTTTTGGTGTATAACCATTTCCGATTAAATCAGGATCCTCAATATGCTCAATATACTTATAGGTTTTATTACAGGAAACAAAAATGAGTGCAAATAGTAAAAGTTTTTTCATTTGATTGGTTATTACCTGTTAGGGATGGAAGAAAGTATTTTTTAAATGTACGTTTTTCTTATGTATAAAAGCAATAGTTTTGAAAAGGGAGTAATTAAAAAGGTCAGACTAAATATTATTCTCTTCTTTTATTAAAAAGTGAAAATCCTTTGAACTAAATAAAACATTTTATCCCTTTCATAAAAATAGTACAATATATGGCCTTAATAACTTGCCCCGATTGTAACAAAGAGATTTCAGACAGCGCCGAAAATTGTCCCGGCTGTGGGCGTCCAATGCAAACAAAAATGAAGTGCCCAAACTGTAAATCTACCAATATTCAAAAAATTAGTACAGGAAGTAAATTGGGATCAGCTCTAATGTGGGGAATGCTTGCAGCTAATAAATTAAAAAGTACTTATCAGTGCCTTAGCTGTAAATATAAGTGGTAATCTCTCTACCTTCCGGATAAATTACACATTAGGAGTACTGCCGAATGAGCCATATAACGACTGCAGTATTTGTTCCTTTATTACCATTTTCTCTTTGGAAATCTCTTTAGTAATTTCATCTTTTTCTAATTCCGGCAAATTTAGATGTTCAATAATTATAGCAGTTGCAGCTTGCTGAAAAGCAAAGGAATCAACAAGTAATTGAAGTGTGATACTAGGAATATCTTCTGTGGGGAAGTTATAGCTACTTTCCATGATCATATTGTTTTAAAATTATAAATTTAAATCTTAACCATTTCTTCCTCTTCTTGCCGCGGCTCTATCATGTAACAATAGAAGTTTATCCCCGGCAATTTCTCCGTGAACGTAAACATCAAAGCCTTCTAATGATGCAGTTATCATATTAGAGCCAACAGAGCCGCCGCGATTAAACTTGGGTAACATCCCGCTATTAATGCTGTCAAAAAAAGAAGTTCCAAATTTTGACACAACGCCGGCATTCATAATATATTCGCCCTTTGATAATCGTGCAAGTATTGAATCACTTGTAGTTGACCCGGGGCCACTAATTAAACCACCACTGGCAAAACCTTTCACCTCACCACCTTTCGAAAATCCTAATGTCTTTTTGAATATTGTTCCGAATTCTGCAGAGCCAGGGAGTAAAGAAAGAATTGCTGCAAATGCAGCAGCTTTTAACACTGCGGCGGCAAGCTGTACCATCATCTGTTTAATAGCATCTGCGAAGGCCTGAAAGGCGTTACCGCTGCCATTCAAAATATCAGTAAAGAGAACATCAAAAGCCGGCCCTAAATCTTTATTTAAGAAGTTGGATGTTGCCGTAAACAATGCAAGTTGTTCTGCCTGTAGTTTAATATTGGCTTTTATCGCATCTGATAACTCATATTGCGGTTTCGGATCGATCTTGTATTCAGTGGTAACTTTTTTAAAGTTGATATTCGGCGCTCCCTGAACTTTTGGAAGGGTGTTTATTTGATCAATATTAAACCCGATCTGATTTGCTATGAGTGCTTTATTGACTTTGGCTATCTCTAAATCGGTCTCACCTTCTTTTTTGCCGTACTTTTTGATTAAGGCAAGTTTCTTTTCTAAAAAATCCTCCTGCGCTTTTAAGACAAGATCATTAACCGCCGTTGTGTTTTTCTTTGCATCAGTTAAATTGGCATCATATTGAGACACCAACATAGCCTGCGCTTTCTTGTAATTATCTTCTAAATCTTTGAGGGCAATTTCAAAAGGGTTTGTTTTTTTGCCTTTTTTATCTTTTACTTTATCTTCTTTCTCAATGACGCTGGCAAGTGTAGGGAGCCCGGCAAATTTGATGAGAAAATTTTCCTGATCCTGTAATGATTTAATATTAATTTCCTGAATCTGTAAAGCTGCATCACGCCTTTCGTTAATTGCTTTAATTTGTTCGGCCCTGGTAATTGTTACCGCACCGGTTGAAGCACCTCCGCCCGTTAAGCTACTCCCTGTTGTTTGAGATTGAAGTGTTCGCGTTTTAGCATTATTGGCCTCATTGGTAGTGGCATTAATAATCTTTTGCTTCTGAAATTCTGCATCCAGCCTTTTAGATTCCAGTTCATCAATCTTATCTTTTGCGGCCTTTGCTTTTGCATTAGCAATAATAGAAGTAGTTAAAGCATCATAGCTTTTCTTTGCGTTGCCGTTTAAAATAGCCTCTGTACTTATATTGCCGAAGTAATCAGGAAATTCTTTCTGCAACTCTTTTACTGCCGCTAACCTGTCTTTCATAGAAAGATTTACGTCAGTAGCCGCCTGATAAAGAATTTTAAGTGTGGATATTTGTTCGCCGGCCTTTTTATTGGCATCAGCCATCACATCATTTAAATTATTCAGATTGGCTTGCAAAGTATCAACACCCTTGCCGGCATCCATTAATTTTTCAACAAAAGCAATAATAGGCTCTGTAGCAAAAGCCACTATACCGGAAATACCGATACCTGGCAGGACGTATGCTAACTTTCTTAGTAACCCATAACCTTTACTTAAAGGATTACCCATGCCTTCAACTGCTTTCCCCACCTCATTAAATCCTGTCTTGCCGGCATTCGTCATCGCAGCAAGCTGGATTTCTGTTGCTTCAATCTCTTTATTAAATTGGGAAAGAACTTTAATGTCTTTAATGTTCATCATCTCGGCCTTTAATGCCTCGATCTTCCCCTGCAATAATGCGATAGATGCCGACGAAGTGGAACCAAAGCGGGCCATCGTCTTTCCAAACGTATCAATAGCGGAATCTCCTTTTTGCGCGGCTAAAGCCGTTTTGCCGAGTTCTGTCTGTACGGTATTAAGTGAAGATTTTACTCCATCTACATTACCCGTTACGATTATCTCAAGTGGTTGCATAAATATTATATTTTAATGTTATTTAATAATCATTCCCGTAATACGCTGAACGGTTGGACCATCAGCGCTTAATTCGCTTCTGCTTAATTTGGGCAAGGCAAATTCTAACAATCCGGTAATGGCATTTAAATAATCCTTACCAGTTAATTTTTCCAGTTCATCTTTTATTTTATCTTGCTGATCGTCTAAAAGAGATTGAATAAATTCCCTTTGGATTTTAGTAACCTTATTTAGAGTGCCTTCAGGCCTTCCCGGGTTCCCAGGTAAAAATTTTCCTTTCTTATTTCTTTGTTCCATATTATCCGTTTTTTGCCGTAATTATCGGTTTGTTTTTACTCTGTTATCAGATACAAATCTTTATATAAATCTCTGAAGTGCTCATCCATATGATGGCAGCGGTTCTGATCTTTTAGCGCAAGCCGGCTTCCTCCCCCAATATTCATATCTATCCAACTCTTTTTTGCTCCATTAAATTTAAACCCGTCATTTGTTGCCCTTCCAACGTATGAAGGAAACCACTTTGATTGATTCACATCATTGTAATCCGGCTTCCATTCAGATAAAGAAGGATTATCATTGTTTACTGCATCAACAATTATCTGAAGCTTTAAAAATGCCTCTATCCCTTTTCTGTATTTTTTAGGTAACGTGGAAAGATCCGGCATTTTTTTCCTTTGGCTTTTTAAAGCAATTTCAAATGTTGTAATTTCTTTGTACATAATTTTTATTTTTAATGATTAATGTTTAATTGTTTTTATCGTCACGTCCTTCGTTCCAAATAATATTATTTTTGTTTTTCTTCTTTATCTCCTTGCATTTGGACTCATATTCTTCTTGAGTATAACTCTTCCCATTACATTCGTATATTCCTTCCTTACTTGTTTTGTGAACGAATACATAAAACTCAGGATCCTTTATGCTTTCAATACTTACTTTCCCTGCTTGGATGTTTTTAAGAAGCTTTATTTTTTGATCTCTATTCATTTTATTTTTTTAATTCATCGATAATGTTTTGCAATTGCTCATCTGTTAATTTTTCAAAATCAGTGGTTAAGTTTGTTGCCTGCAAAGTTGGTAGTAAATATTTAAGAAGTTTTTCAAATAACACAACCCGGTCCTTTGGCTCTAATTTTTCCCAGTCTTTTTGTATCTGCTCCCGCTGCACTTCAATGAAATTATTAATCCATTGCCTCAAATCAGTTGTTGTTTTATTTACTGTTCCCTTTGGCTTGCCGGCTTTATTCCCAGATTCTCCTTTTCTAAATGGCATAATCATTGAATTTTGTTAATAATATCAATAGTATTAAATTGTTCTTGCCACCATTGAAGAAAGCTTTCCATATTTTTTGCTACATAATACAATCCGCCGGCCTTTCTTATCCGCTCCGCTTCTTTCATTTGTTGATCACTCTGTTTGTCATTACCAATCTTAATTTCAATACTAATCGCCTTCCCTTGAAAGATACAATGCAGATCGGCAGTTCCTCTCCTGGTACTTCCATGTGTCCATTTCATACGCCCGTTTATCTTTCTTAATTGGCCTTGAGTGTTGATTCGGTTTGCATCACCACCGGAAAAAATTATAAAATCAATAATGGTATTGGTGAGACCATTAGCCGAAACATCGCTATAAGGCTTAGTTTTCATTTCGTAACCTCCAGAGGCGATAAAGGCATTTGGCGTTTTCTCCTTGATATTATCAAGTTTCATTCTTCTTAAAATAAGCTTCCAGTTTTCCATTATTATTTATTTAAAAACTTCCATAACAAATGCCGTCGTCAAATTGAAGTGCAACAAACTTTTTATTCAATGCTTTTTCCAGTTTACTAACTGCTTCCGTTTTTTCTCCATACGGCAAACAGTCTTTTTCCTCATTATTAATAAAAAGCATCTCATAACATTTGCCCTGATGTGTTTTTATAGTAGCAATTATTAAATCATCAAAGTCACTATTCATCCTCTCCACAGTTTCAATTTTTGAAATGTCATTTACTTTTAAAATTGGTATAGCTTTTTGGTCTGTCATCAATTAATTATTAAAGGTTTTTGATATCCGGCTTTAAAGCAATCTTCTGCACACTTGATGTATTTACTTTCTTCGCCGGTAAAAGCATTATTAGAATTTATTGCTTGTTTTAGGTTTTCTAAAAAGCTATAATCATTTAAACCGCCTATTGTGAAAGCAACTTTCTGAACCGTTTCCCATCTGTTACCTACTGTACATTTTGTAGTGCCTCGATTCCTTTATTTAATAGCGGATTTTTGCCTGAAAAGGTTAATGCTGAATACTTGGTTGAATAAGCGATTTTATTTGACTCATGGGCTTTAAATCGCTTTATTTTTAATATTTCAGGATCTTCCCTAATCAACATATTTGGATCGTAAGACAGGTACCTCAAATCATTTACATTTCTTCCCTTACTAGTATCTGCTTTTATCCCGTACTGTAAAAGCGCTTGGAAGCAGTGTTCAGCGTATTCAATTAATTTTTCCGGCTCTGCAATAAATGCAAGTGCATAAAATCCTTTACCACTGCAAGACAGTCCGCAAAATCCTATGAAGGGCAAAGAGAACACTGCTTGTTTTAGTTCTTCAATTTCGTAATCTTGAATGTCGTAATAGTCAAAATCCAATTGAAGTATTCCGGTCCTATGTATTTCAATAATATTCCCTTTTGCCCTGGATTGTAATAATGCTGAAGGTGAATAACATTGTAGTTTTCCTTTTAGCTCTGATTTTTTTATTTTATAATCAGCATCACCGATCAATTGATTTTCATATTTTTTTTGCAAATCCCTTAAAAGATAGATAGCAGAAAGGCTATTCGCAAATTCTGATAATAAAATTTGACGGTAGGTAGCCGGCTGGCCGGCATTGTCCCGGTGCGAGGAGTAAAGAGTAACTTGTTTGTTTAGCCAATTCATATTTTTAAACTTGTATTTTTTTTTAACTTGTTAAAAGGTTCATTTTATTTTTTCTTTTTAGGTTCATATTTTAGGTTCAGGTTCATTCCCCCTTTAAAGGGGGGAATATGAACCCTAATATAACAGGTTCAAATGAACTCAAATGAACCCTTATGAACCCTTCATATTTATTCTATAATTTCCATCATCATTTTTATAAATCATTTCCCATCCAAGCATATTATTTAAATATCTCTTGGCTGTTGATTCTGTCTTACTGGTTGCCTTCATGATTTTTGAGATGCATTCCTTATGGCTCCATGCATTAGGTGCTTTAAATAGTGCATTTGCCATTTTTTCAATCTTCTTGAAATTCAGCTGATCTTTTTCAGTTTGCTTTTCATTCGCCACTGTTTCCGGATCAACGGAAATATGATATCCTTTTTCTTTGCTGTACTGATAACATATTAAGGGTGCGTCATTAGTGCCTGCTTTTCTTGCTCTTAAAACTTGTAGCGTGGAAATGTCCCCTTCCTTAGTGATATTTAATTGGCAATAGCCCTTTCTTACTGCCTGCCTTCCAACATGGCCCCGTGGCATCGTATCATTATTTTTCCCGGCATTTTCATTTAAGTGAATCACAAGTAAAACAGCGCAATTATATTTGACTGCAAGCGCTGTGAAATAGAAGATAATTGCATTTGCTTCAGCTTCATCGTTTACACTTGTAATATAATCTGCTCCCCCATCAACTACGATTAAATGAATGCCCTTATAAATTTCATTACATAACTCACAGACAGTATCAGTGAATCTTTGATATTCTTGTAAAGGAATTGTTCTGATATTGTAAGAATGATAATAATCAGGAGTTCTTTCAATATTAGCACGTCTCAAAATCGTTTTTAAATTCGATTGTTGATCTGCTTCTGATTGTTCTGTATCAAAATGGATAACCGCTTTTCCAAGCGGGTTGCTTAACACTTTAATTCCATTAAATCCATCAATAAAACCTGTTTCTGAAATTGCACCGGCAATAAACACACCGGTTAACGCTGTTTTTCCTCCTTTCCCTTCCGCCGTAATTGGTGTAATATTTCCAGGTGCTGCAGCTTTTGCCGATCCTATAATGATTGTTGCTTCTGGTTCCTGGATCTGTTTTTCTTTAGTAACTCTGTATTTTTCAAAATCCGAAATATTAGGTTGATCAGTCTCGTTTTCTTCCGAGATAACCCTCAAATCACTTTCACCTGTAAAAACTTTATTGTCAAAAACAGGAGTAAGCTTTCCTGAATTATTTATGGTTGCCCGTTTCTCTATTACTTCATTATCCATTATCTTTGCCTTGTTGGTTTTGAATATATTTATGCCGGTAGATTGGACTTTACCGGCATTCTTAATTTTAAGTCATTTTATATTTTTGTAAAGACGTTAAGCCTTTTATCACTTCTCTATATTTAAAAAAGTTTTTACCACCTTCATTAGAGTATTTTTTCAGCTTCCCTTTTTTAATCCAGGCACTAACCGTTACAGGTGTTATGTGAAGTAATGCACACACTTCTGCAGTACTTAACAGCTTTTCCTGTTGATCTTCTTGTTGTTGTTCACGAATGGCAATAATTACCTTTTCAGCAATTGCTTGAACAAGTTGGTCCAAAGGGACCGGTGTCAATACTATATTATCCATTTGCTACTTGTTTTGTACCTTTTTGATTAGATAGCATCCATGCTTCCAGTTTTTCACGCTCAATAAAAACCTTTCTACCACTGGGGTTTGAAGCGGGAATACGGCCTGAGGTAGTTAATTTTAACAAATAAGTTTTTGCATACCCGGTATATTCGCTTGCTTCGTCTGCTGTTAATATTTTTTTTGTTTGCAGGTCCATGATTTAAGTTTTTTAAAGTTTTTTTTAGTGCCTTACGGCAGTTAAAATTAGATTACGGCGATATAGCTAATCTGGCCATAATCAGCGATTTTATCTTCAAAACTTGTATTGAAATAGTTTAAAAATTAAGGATAAACAATCCGGGGGAAATGTAAATAGTACAGCTACGAAAGAAGTGTAAATTTTTCCCAAATCGACTGTGGGCAATGTTTTCGGGTGAAAAAAATTAAAAATCAATCAATATTATAACCTGGACACTCTTGGACGCTATTGGAGTTATTTGATGACACAAATCCTCATTACAAAAACGCCTTTGATGTTCGGTAACTTTTCTATAAGCCTCTAACACAAAAAAAAACAGGTAAAATTTGTTTCATTCTTCCTTGCTTTTTATCCTTTCCCCTAAAATCCTCAGAAAAATTGATAAACACAACTAAAATCTTTTTGGGGGTTCTTTAAAAGGACAATATCTTATTCGTTTTTTAACCGCGCATTTATGCTTCCGGCTCTATAGCTGATACGTGCTAATAAGGTCGCAAATGGGTACATATATCGTGTAATAAAAGATGCATAATGCTCTTTTTATGCCAGATTTTGGGTAGATAATTTTTTCGGATATTCATCTGGACTATACATTCAAATGAGTATGTAAAGGGGGAAGGGGGGTAACAGTAAAGGCAGGGATTAATACATAAAGGGCAAGGATGTTTTGCGTTCTGTTAATCGTAGATTAGGAAATGAACTTCCCTTATTATAAGTATCACGAAAAGAAAAAATATACCATCGATGTTTTAACCCAGCATTGCGCTAAGAGAAGAATTTAATACTTCCTATTTAGGATGAACTAATACAAAAAAATTGTTGTAAGGAATTCGAAATGTCAGGTAATATTAAAAAATTTAAATTGAAAATTATTTTGGCTTTTTAACTCATTTAACATATCTTTAACGCAGTTTATAAACTTTGTGGTATGTTACTTGAACTATCCGCTATACATTTGGAACTATACACAATAAAAGATAGTTGTTTCCCCGTTCTCGTTTATCCTTTTCCTTATAAAAACCAAAGGAGTAACACGAAAAAAAATAGTATTCATGTCTAAGGTAAAAACAAAACCAGATTTATCCAACGATAAAAATAATGAGCAACTGGATGAATGGTTTGGTTTATTAATACAAGGAATTCAGACTGATCATTTTTTACTTAAAGAAAATATTGCTTCAGAGGACACTAAAAATTTTTATCAAGCTGCTATGTCTGGAAATGAATTGTCAATGGCTACACAGGTAAGGGCCACCAGTTCTCGTTTTTTTATAACTAAGTTAGTATTTGATTATTTAAAGGAAATTTCAACCTTTAAAAAAATACCGCTGAAATTAGCATTAGGCCTTTCGGATTCTAAAATAATGGTCTGGTCTGAAATCAATGATGATGATGAGGCAACTGAAGACGCTCTATTGCTAGCAGAGGCAAGAGTAAATAATAAATATCAATCTAACGGATTTTTTATAAATTCAACTATTATAGAAAAGTCGGATAATTTGAAGATACCTCCACATTATCAAAACATAAGCATTCCAACTTTAAAAAATTAATGTGGCATCGCATGAAGCGCACATAGATCAGGCTAAAAAAAATTTATCCTTTTTAGTTGAAATAAATTCAAAACCTTCTTTACATTGGGATTGGGAAGTTACAGTTTGTTTTTATATAGCGGTGCATATTGCAAATGCTCATTTAGCGAAAGTAGCCAACTTGCATTATAGAACGCATGAATCTGTAAAAATTGCGCTAAGTCCAAATCCTTTATCAATAACGCAACTTCCCGAGGATATTTATCTATCTTATGCGAAATTAGAAGGATTGTCAAGAAGGTCTAGATATTTATGCCACAACGAACCCCAAAAGAATGATGCAGAAACAGCCTTTTTTACTTATGAGAAACACTTTTCAAAGGCAGTAAAAAATTTAGACAAGTTCTTAAATCACTTTAGCAATTTATATGGAATCAACTTTGGCAATCCGTTAATTAAATGTGCTGATCTTGATAAGAAATCAGCTCTAGTAATATTTAAGTTATTTACTTGAACGGTGAAATCTAAAAAGTTACTGTATTTGAAAAAATCGAAAACAATGTTCTTCCTTATTGCTAAATTATATTTACCTAGTGGTGAGGTGTTTATTTGTAACAAACTCTTTAATAAGGAATTGCCGCCGCTTTCATTGAAATAGCTAATGAACATTTTTAGAATAACTTTGGTAAGCAACAGTTTATAAAATTTAAGCGAACATACTTAAAGCAGAAAATAAAGCTGCAAGAGATATTAAACCGCAACCCTAAGAATAGACCGGCTCCAGTTGTTTTTGATATGTTCGTTTAGTCGTTTAGCTGTATCTAGCTTTGATACCCGGATATATTTAAGAAATGCTTTCTCTGTTCTATGCCCGGTGATCTTCATTAAATCAATTGTGGGAAATCCTTGTAAATAGTAATTAGTAGCAAAGGATCGGCGAGCTGTGTGTGAAGAAATTATTTCCCAAAGCATCATATCCGGCTTTGAAGTTAAACGCCCTTTTTCAGTCAATCCTGCCAAATTACAAACCTCTTTAATATAATCGTTGAACTTTTGATTGCTGAGAGTTTTAGGCAGTTTATTTGCATTCTGTTGGTACTTATTAAATATCTCAATAATAACGGGATTAGTCGGGATAATAACAAGCTCCTTTGTTTTTTGAGTAATCGTTTTTATAAAGTATTCTCCCTCAATTTGGACGATGTTTTCCGGTTTGATATTAGTGAAATCTGAAAACCTTAGTCCCACCCATGCGCCAAAAACAAACAAGTCCTTTACCTGGTCGAGTTTCTTATTATCTATTTGGAACCTATGTAATTCATGTAATTCCTTTTCAGTTAAATAAACCTGATCAGTTTCTACTTCATTAAAAGAAAACTTGGAATGCCTAAACTGCATATTGTTGGTATATCCCAAGTCTACAGCCTCACCCATAAAAACTTTAAGAATAGCGATATCCTTTGCAATTGTATTAACCGCCAGATTCAGGGCCTTCTTTAAATAGGTAGTGTACTTATAAAAGAAATCCAGGTTAATGGTTTCAAAATTGATCTTGTATTTTGTCTTTGCTTCAAATTCTTTTAAATGTTTTACGACAGCTCTATAATTTTGAATTGTCCCCTTGCTCTTTTCTCTTCCCTTGCTTTTTATCTCACCATTGATAAATCTTTCAGCAAGAGCAAAAAACGTTTCTTGTTCGTCGTCGTTATTATTTTGATTAATAAAATCATTTAAAGCTTCAGCAAGAGTAGCAGGTGCAGGGATACCATTCTTTAATGAAGTATTATAAGCTTTCTCGCAAACGGTTTTCAGATTGTCCAGAAGGTCGTTCAAAGCAAATTTTCCATCGGCTGTTGTTGTTCCTTTTTTCTTTACTCGTTCTTTAGCCGGGTTCCAGTCTGCCGGGTTGATGCTTTGCCCAAAAGAATAAAAGAGCCTGTTACCATTATAAATGAGTTGTAAATAAATATTTGATTTCCCCTTAGATTTTCCCGAGGTACTCACAGGCTTTAATCTGAAATGGACTTCCGGTTGACGTGGCATAGCTTGATAATTTTATATAAAGATAAGGTAGTTTCACTAAAAGTTCCACTAAAATCTTAATTATTTTTAAAACTATCTTATAAACGGATAAAGTGAAAGGCATGTCAATGCTGTATTTTATACTAAAACTATAAGCACGTTTTAAGAAGAATAAAAAAGGTTACAGTACTTCCCCTACAGCAATAATAAAAATAAAAAAACCTTTGTAAAATACTACAAAGGTTTTTTTATTTTATACTTATTTAGATTGATTTTTATAAACCACTCAGCGTTAACCCGATTTGATAAAGTTTCATATCAGGTCCGGCTCCATCTTTTAAAACTTTATTTAACTGATAAGTACCAAAAAGAGAGAAAATGCCATACCCGACGCGGGCAGTTGCCATGAAGCGGGTACCGTTAATAAAGCGGCTGCTGGTTATTTTCTCAGTATATCCGTTGAGCAGCTGGTCATTATTGCTTTGCAGATTTTTACCTTTGGTATGAGCATTTACCAATGTTCCAATCTTCACACCTAACGCGGCTTTCACGCTTTTGTTGGGATTATTGGGCTTAGAAGTATATCTGAATTCCAATGGAATTTCCAGATAGCTTGTTGCCAACTTGTATTTTTTAAAATGGTTAGCAGAATCTAAGGGAGTAAAAGGCAATAATCCGGGTGCAGCTTCCAGGTCAATACTCATTTTTTTAAAAAACATATTGTTGGTACTGATGCCTGCGCCAAGGCCGAGACTATATTTGGGGGAATTTTTAAAAGGTTTGTTCAACATGAAATAGGCGCTAAAACCCCTGGAAAGCCCACTTTGATGACTGCTAACGGTTTGAGGCATTCCTGACCAGTGATCTGACGAAAGCTGGATCATAAAATGATCTCCGGAACGGTTTGCCAGATTGATCCTGTTGGAATTTGTAGTACTGTCATGTTTTTGCTGAGCAAAGGCCATTGAAAAAAACATACAGCAGGTAACTACAAAAACAATTTTCTTCATAAATTTCATTAAGTTGGCAAATGTATTTGTTACAGGGTTAAAGAAAGGTTAAATAGAACTAAAAGAAATATAATAAGATAAATCGTTCATTGCATTATATATTCGTTCAGAATATTAAAGCCGTTAATCTGCTGTTTTATTCCATGAGGTAATTGAGAAAAGCTGGTTTTTAAACAAATGGAATAGAGTTAGATTTGCACCAATTATGACAGAATCAAATATTAAAATAAACGTTCACCTGGACGACGATAAAGTGCCACAGCAAATAAGCTGGGAGGCATCCGGCAGCAGCGCCGATTCTATACAAAAAGCAAAAGCGATGTTGCTGGCTTTTTGGGATGGTGCGGATAAAACCGCCTTGCGAATTGATCTTTGGACAAAAGATATGATGACCGATGAAATGGCCGATTTTTATTACCAGGTATTCGTAACCATGGGTGATACTTTTGAAAGAGCAACCCGCAGGTCTGATTTAGCATCAGAAATAAAAAAATTTGCCAAAGAATTTCATCAAAAATTTATAGAAAAAGAAGAAACAACGAGCTGATGTGCTAATGTGGTGATGTGCTAATGTGCTAATGAGAAAATACGAAAGCAGGTTATTACTTCTTTTACTGAAGGCAATTCAAGCAATGGTCATTCAATAATTGCATAATTAAAATAATTCAATATTTGGAATGATTCGATTTAAGAAGATATTATTCAACATTTATAAATAACAATATGTCCTTAGAACAAAAAGTAATGGCCGATCTGAAAACGGCGATGCTCGCTAAAGATGAAAAGTCTTTACGATCTCTTCGTGCCATTAAATCTGCCATTATCCTTGCAAAAACAGCCGAAGGAGCAAGTGGTGAAATCAAAGAAGAAGATGAAATAAAGCTTCTTCAAAAACTGGTAAAACAGAGAAAAGATTCTTTGGGAATTTATGAAAAACAAAACCGTGAAGACCTTGCTCAGAAAGAAAGAGAAGAAATTAGCGTGATTGAGAAATTTTTACCCAAACAAATGGATGAAGCAGAAATAAGAACAATCATTCAAAAAATAATTGAAGAAACAGGAGCTTCTTCTCCTGCAGATATGGGAAAGGTAATGGGCGCTGCAAATAAACAGCTTGCAGGAAAAGCAGAAGGAAAAACAATTGCCGGAATTGTGAAAGAGATTTTGAATAAATAATTTAAAATTGAAAGTTGAATGTTTAATGTTGAAAGTTGAATGTTCAATGTTCAATGTTCAATGTTCAATGTTCAATGCTCAATGTTCAATGTAGATGATAATAGATGTTGCATTTTTTATCGTAATCATCGTTGCTGTTTTCAAAGGATTTACCAAAGGTTTAATTGTTGGCATTTTTTCATTCTTTGCTTTCATTATCGGTTTGGCAGCAGCTTTGAAACTTTCTGCTATAGTGGCACACCACCTGCAATCTTCCTCCGGAATAAGTGGAAAATGGCTGCCCGTCATTTCCTTTGCTTTGGTTTTTATGCTGGTCGTATTCGTGATAAATATTGTCGCGAGGATCTTGAAAAAAACAGTGAGCATGGTGATGCTTGGATGGATAGACCGATTGGGCGGTATTCTACTTTATATTTGCATTTACACCATCGTTTTTAGTGTTATTTTATTTTTTGCAGAAAAAACATTTCTTCTAAAGCCTGAAACCATTTCCTCTTCCTCTGTCTATAATTTTGTAGCGCCGTGGGGGCCAAAAGTGATCAATAATCTGGGTAAAATTATTCCGGTTTTTAAAGACTTATTTTTACAGCTTCAATCTTTTTTTGAAACTTTTGCCCATAAACTAACCGGCTGAAAATTTTAGACTAAATTTTATTTACAACAATTTTTTCGTTAGAAACATTTATTTTAGCAATAATTAACGGCATAAAAATAGCTGAAGTTACTTGCATTATGGAATATCAAATAAGACAAGAAGGGAAATTCAAATTTATAGAAGAAGGAGAAGGAGAACCGCTGCTGTTGCTTCACGGGCTATTTGGCGCACTCAGTAATTTTTCGCACCTGATAGAATATTTCAGGAAAACCAATAGAGTAGTTGTTCCTGTATTGCCACTTTTCGATCTGGACCTTTTGCATACGACTGTTGGCGGTTTACAAAAATTTGTAAAAAGATTTATTGAAATTCGCGGTTACGATCAAATTCATTTACTCGGAAATTCCCTGGGCGGGCATGTAGCGCTGGTGTATATTTTAAAAAATCCGGAAAGAGTAAAATCACTCATTCTTACCGGTAGTTCCGGTTTATTTGAAAACGGCATGGGGGATAGTTATCCTAAAAGAGGCGATAAGGAATACATCCGCAAAAAAACCCAACTTACTTTTTACGATCCGGCAATGGCAACAGATGAACTGGTGGATGAATGTTTTGAAATTACCAATAACCGCCTGAAAGTGATTAAAATTATATCGCTCGCTAAATCTGCTATCAGAAATAATCTTGGAGATGAATTGAACCAGATAAAACAACCGACCTGTCTGATCTGGGGGAACAATGATACCATCACACCACCGTTTGTAGCAAAAGAATTTAATAAACTGATTCCCAACAGCGAGTTGCACTTTATTGATAAATGCGGCCATGCACCCATGATGGAAGTACCTGAAGAATTTAACCACATTCTTGCTGCTTTTTTATCAAAATTAAAAATCCCTGCTGCAACGATTATTTAATTTTAATTGTCTTATGTACAATGAAAATTTTGCAGTAAAATAAACCATATCGAAAATGACCACCTTACAGCTTGCTGATAATATTTTCCCCTCATTGAATATACACGATACCGTGGCAAAGTCGATCAAATTGATGAACGAATACAAAACGACACATCTTCCGGTAGTATCTGAAGGGAAATTTGCGGGGCTGATTGCTGACGAAGATCTGTCTGATGCAGAAAATAAAAAAAGTACACTCGACACCTTCCAGGCAAACCTGATACCTGCCGCGGTGAATCAAAATTTCCATTTTTTAAAAGCTTCCTCTGTTTATAATTTGTATCAAACGAACCTGGTAGCGGTTGTAAATGACAGTAATGAACTAAGTGGTACCATTTCTTCGGCAGTATTGGTTACAGCGCTTGGAAATTTGTGTGGGTCCTCGGAATTTGGTGCAATGATCGTATTAGAAATAGAACGAAGCCGTTATGCGATTTCTGAAATCAACAGTATCATTGAAAGCGATGGTGCTACGATTCTTCATCTGAATGTATCACCCATGCCGGTTTCAGATCTTATAGAGGTAACGTTGCAAATCAATAAAAAAGAAATCGCCACCATCGTTGCCACTTTTGAAAGATATGATTACTCCATATCTTATTATTCGGGAGAGGAATTGTTTGAAAACGAAATCAGTACGAACTATCATAATTTAATGAACTACCTGGCGGTTTAGCATTCTACATTCGGCAAATTTGTACAGCAAAACAATAAATAACGCTGATTCATATTCCGATCTGTTTAAAATATACCTTCCCTTTTACGCAAAAGAATTTATTTTTACATAACTGTGATTTTCGTACAGCTAAATAATTTAACCAAAGAGTTATGCGCATAGCAATCTATAGCCGTGGATTGGAATCTGAACAATTAGAAGGCCTGAAAGTATTGCTTAATGAATTTTCTCTTTATCAAATCGAGCCGGTTATTTACCAGGATTTTTTCAACTTGTTTTATTCTTCTATTCATTTTACCCATAAATATTCCACATTCAACTGTTCAATGGATTTGGATGAAATAGATTTTATGATCAGCCTTGGTGGTGATGGCACTTTGCTGGATGCAGTTACATTCGTGGGCGATAAAGGCATTCCAATTCTTGGAATCAATTATGGGCGCCTTGGCTTCCTGGCCAGTATTGGCAAAGAAGAAATTCATTCTGCCCTGGAAGCTTTGGTAAAAAGGACTTTTATGATTGATAAAAGATCTCTCGTACATCTCGATGCAAATATGCCTTTATTTAAAGGATTAAATTTTGGATTGAATGAATTTGCGATTCACAAAAAAGATACGTCGCCGATGATTAAAATCCATACCTATCTGAACGGCGAATTTTTAAATACCTATTGGGCAGACGGCCTGATAGTAGCAACTCCTACCGGTTCTACAGGATATTCGTTAAGTTGCAACGGGCCTGTTGTTTTTCCGGATTCGGCGAGCTTTGTTATAACGCCCGTTTCGCCTCATAACTTAAATATCCGGCCGTTGGTGATACCGGATGAT
The DNA here is from genome assembly GCA_963706825.1 of uncultured Chitinophagaceae bacterium. Classification (GTDB taxonomy): domain Bacteria; phylum Bacteroidota; class Bacteroidia; order Chitinophagales; family Chitinophagaceae; genus Ginsengibacter. The sequence continues at coordinate 84,061 of CAVPNT010000003.1, forward strand.
TCGATTATTTCATTCGAAATAGAAGGGCGTACTGATGGTTTTTTATGCACGCTCGACAGCCGCCGCGAGATAGCCTCAAAAGACGTTTTACTCGCTATTCGCAAAGAAGTTTTTAATATTAACCTCGTAAGGCTAAACGAAAAGAATTTTCTTCAAACGCTGCGCAACAAGCTGTCGTGGGGTCTTGATAAAAGGAATTGATTTTTTTTTAACCTTTCTTGCTAATTTAATTATCCGTTATTCGTACTTTTATCATTCGTTATCTTATCCGGAGTTATGAAAAAATTGATTTTTATTAGCCTCATGCTTGCCTTTGCTTCGATTTGCCACGCTCAAATGAATGAATATGTGCAGGAAGGCGAGTTTGGAATTACCGGCGGACTTGCCCATTATTTTGGCGACTTGAATAACCGGGGAAGAATTAACCGGCCAAAAATGGATTTGGGTGCTTTTGTACGAAAACAATTTGGAAACTACACATCTGTACGGCTTTCCGGACATTTTGCCAAATTGGGTTACAGTGATATTTACAGTAATAATGAATTGCAGCGCAGGAGAAATTTAAGTTTTAATACTAATATTTTTGAAATTGCCCTTCAGGGCGATTTTAATTTTTTTAAATTCATTCCAACAGATCCGGATCATGCATTTACCCCTTACGCCTCGTTGGGGATAGGAGTTTTCAATTACAATCCTTATGCTTATTATCAGAATCAAAAAGTATATCTGCGTCCTTTAAATACAGAGGGAGAAGGCTTTTACAAAGGCCGCAAACCTTATGGAAGCCTGGCAGTTTGTTTTCCCATTGGAATGGGTGTAAAATATGCGATTACAGATAAAGTGAATCTTTCGTTTGAAGTAGGATATCGTTTTACAACCACAGATTATATTGATGATGTGAGCAAAACTTATATTGGTATTGATAAATTTCCTACTTCTGGCGGTGGAAAATCTCTTGCCGCTATTATGCAGGACCGGTCTTTTGAAGTGGGAGCGCCTATTGGTATTGAAGGGCGGCAGCGCGGTTTCAGCAAACAAAATGATCAATATGCGATAGCGGAAATCGGCATCTCATTTAATATTACTTCTTACCGTTGCCCGACAGCAAAACCGTAAAAACCGCTGATTGAAATAGAAATGATCCTACTTTTGGTCTTGAGTCTTAAGTCTTTTGTCTTGAGTCTTTTGTCTTGATACTTTTGTCTTGAGACTTTTGTCTTGAGTCTTTTGTCTTGAGTCTTTTGTCTTGAGTCTTTTGTCTTGAGTCTTTTGTCTTTAATCTTGATTCTTTAATTAAAGTATTTCTTACTTTTGTTTCGAGTCTGGCTGCTGAATGCCTCACCTCTTTTTTATAAAATACATGAGTTTAAAAGAAAATTTGATTGCCGAAAAACTTCCACGGCATATTGCTATTATTATGGATGGTAACGGCCGCTGGGCAAAAGAAAAAGGCAAAGACCGCCTGTTTGGGCATTACAACGGGGTGGAAAGTGTCCGAAATATTGTAGAAGGTTGCGCAGAACTGCAAATAGAATATCTTACTTTATATGCTTTCAGCACTGAAAACTGGGACAGGCCAAAAGATGAAGTTACCGGGTTAATGGAACTATTGGTAAAAACAATACGAACAGAAGTTTCCACGCTTAATAAAAACAACATCCGGCTGCATGTTATTGGCAATACTGATATGCTTCCTCCAAATGCTTACAAAGAACTAAACGAAGCTTGTGAAGATACCAAAAACAATACAGGCCTCAATCTCATTATGGCGCTCAGCTACAGCAGCCGCTGGGAAATTGTAAATGCGGTAAAAATGATAGGTGAAGAAATTAAAAATGGAAAAATAGAACCAGATGAAATAACCGATGAAGTTCTTAAACAACATCTATGTACAGCAGGAATTCCCGACCCTGAACTGATGATAAGAACCAGCGGCGAATATCGTATCAGCAATTTCTTGTTGTATCAGCTCGCCTATTCGGAATTATATTTTACAGAAACACTGTGGCCTGATTTCAGAAAGGAAAATTTGTATGAAGCGCTACTCGATTACCAAAACCGCGAAAGGAGATTTGGAAAAACCAGCGAACAGATTTGACCTTACAGCCTTATGTCATCAGCCTTTAGCCTTGCATTTACCCTTGCCGATTTAACAAAAACTTTTAATAATTGAATTTAACTTGCCGCCCTAATAAAATTTATTTAATGCCTACGATCTACAAGATCCTTCTCTTGATAGTTACCTCTTTTACTGCCAGAACTATTGTTTCAGCCCAGGTTGTGAAGGATTCTGTACCTCCGGTTTCTACACATTCCGACACACTACCCAATATTGCTACTAAAACAGATACAATCCCCAGTTCGGTGAACGTAGAACTGGAAAATATTTTTAACGCAAAAACGCCAAAAAAATATACCTTATCTCATATTACCGTTACCGGTACTTCTTTTGACCCAAACCTGATTATTTCTATTTCAGGTCTTTCCATTGGCGATAAAATAACCATTCCGGGAAGCGATGACTTTGCAAATGCCATTACCAACCTATGGAAGCAAAACCTGGTTTCTGATGTAGAAATTTATCTGACGAATCTGGTGAACGACAGCCTCTCGATAGAAATACATGTTACCGACCGTCCTATTCTTTCAAACTTTAAATTTAAAGGAATTTCTAAAACCCAGGCAGACGATATTACCAAAAAACTGGATTTGCAGAAAGGGAAAGTAACGCGGGTTACAGAAGGTTTTAGAATTTCTGCCATCTCTATAATAAAGAGATATTTTGTGGACAAAGGATATAGGAATGTTGATGTGGTGATGACGCAATCAAAAGACTTGAAAGCTGCCAATGCCGTTAATATTCTTTTTATTATAAACAAAAACGGAAAAGTAAGAATCAATAACATTTACTTTGCCGGCAATGAAAAAGTTTCTGATTTCAGGTTAAAAAAACAAATGAAAGGAACAAAAGAAAAAAGCCGGTTTACTTTATTTCCTTCTGCAGATTATAATGTATACGATTCTACCAAAAATAACCGCCTCACCTTCGATGAGTATCTGCACGAAAACGGTTATTTAATTCCTACACAAACAAAGGAGCTTTTGGATCCTTACGTAAGAATTAAGTTTCTGACCTCTTCTAAATTTAATGAGAAAAAATACCTGGAAGATAAAAATAAGATCCTCGATTATTATAATTCTCTTGGCTTTCGTGATGCTACGATCCTTGCTGATACTACCTACGATGATCATGGAGATCTGGATGTAGCCATGAAGCTGTCTGAAGGCCACCGCTATTATTTTGGAAACATTACCTGGAAAGGAAATACCAAATATTCTGATTCCTTACTAACGGTTTTATTAGGAATTAAAAAAGGTGATATTTATAATGCCTCCGTTTTAAATAAAAAACTGGGGGTAATTCCTTCAGCAGAAGGTGGTGACATCAGTAGTTTATACATGGATGACGGTTATTTATTTTTCCATGTTACGCCTGTAGAAACTGCGGTCTACAACGATACGATCGATCATGAAATACGCATCCAGGAAGGACCACAGGCTACGATAGGTAAAGTAGATATCGCTGGCAATGACAAAACCAAGGAATATGTAATCAGGCGTGAACTAAGGACTATTCCGGGGCAAAAATTTAGCCGACAGGATATCATCCGTACGCAACGTGAACTTTCGCAATTGGGATATTTTGATGCAGAAAAGATTTCTCCGGGCATTGTTCCTAATCCGGATAATGGAACCGTGGATATAACCTGGAACGTTGTTGAAAAATCGTCCGATCAATTGGAACTTTCCGCCGGGTTTGGTGGCGGCATCGGGCTTACCGGTACACTCGGTGTCACGTTTAATAACTTTTCAATCTATAATATTTTTAAGAAAAAAGCATGGGATCCTTTGCCGGTAGGTGACGGACAAAAGTTAAGTTTGAGGGGGCAAAGCAATGGACGACAATTCCGTTCTTACAACTTCTCCTTCACTGAACCATGGCTGGGCGGAAAGAAAAGAAATCCGTTTACCATCGGGTATTACGATACCAAATATGCCAATGCTTATAATCCATTGACAGGATATTATGATCGTACTTTTGCCGATTCTTCATACATCAAAAACACCGGTATCAGTGTTTCGCTTGGTAAGCAATTGAGATGGCCCGATGATTTCTTCTCTTTGGTTTATCAATTAAATTATCAGCGTTACAAACTGAAAAATTACAATATTTTTCCAGGATTATTAAATGGCGTTTCAAACAATATCAGTTTAAAAATTACGCTTGCAAGAAGTTCCGCCGGACCCAACCCTATCTTCCCAACAAGTGGTTCTAATTTTATTTTGAGCACAGAATTAACGCCACCCTATTCGCTCTTTAGAAATGGGCAAACATTAAGCGCTGCCGATCAATATAAATGGGTAGAATATCATAAAGAACGTTTTACGGCCCAATGGTATGTTCCAATCGGGCAGGGGCGCGGAGAAAATAAAGACAAGCAATTTATCCTGTATGCAGCAGCAAAATATGGCTTCCTTGGAAGGTATGATACCCATGCGCCTATATCGCCATTCGGGCGATTCCAACTCGGTGATGCCGGCCTTAGCAATAATTATGGATTGTTAGGATACGATATTATTGCACACAGAGGCTACCCGGTTTATGATAATTCTAATCCAAAAATTAACCCTGATTTAAGCCAGGCAGCCCAATTTTTTACTATCTTCAATAAATATACTTTGGAAATGAGGTATCCATTCAGTACCAGCGCCAGCAGTACCATTTATGGACTTACCTTTTTTGAAGCCGCAAACGGATGGTATAGTTTTAAAGATTATAATCCATTTCAATTGCGTCGATCTGTTGGAGTTGGAATGCGGTTCTTCCTGCCGATGTTTGGTTTGCTCGGATTTGATTATGGAATCGGATTGGATAGAATCACTCCGGGAACCGGCTTGAAAGGCGCTGCTAAATTTACCTTTATGCTTGGACAGGAGCCGGAATAGTTGAAGGTTAGTGGTTCAAAGTTGAAGGTTGCTTGTTCAATGTTCAAGGTTGAGAATAGAAATCCTTATTATTTGTTGCTTTACTGAAAGTTTTATTTTCAGTTAAAAAAAAGGCGTCAATAATTTTTTAGACCGAAAAAAGCATTTGTATGAAAAAAATACTTTTTATTTTTTGCATCTGTTTTGTTTTTGCCACAAACAGCCATGCCCAGCGATATGCCGTAATTGATTCAAAATATATTTTGAGCAAGCTGCCTGAATATACCGAGGCACAACAAAAATTAGATCAGTTTAGTAAAATGTGGCAACAGGAAATAGATCAAAAAGCTGCTGAGGTTGATAAGATGTATAAAGATTACGATGCTGAAAAAGTGATGTTGAGCGATGAGCTGAAGAAAAAAAGAGAAGACGAAATTTATAATAAAGAAAAAGAAGTGCGCGATTTGCAACGCCAGCGTTTTGGATACCAGGGCGATCTTTTCAAAAAACGGGAAGAACTGATAAAACCAATACAGGACAAGGTTTATAACGCCATACAAAAGTTAGCGGTAGCAAAATTATATGATTTCATTTTGGATAAAAGTGAAGGAATTACCGTTATATTTGCCGACCCAAAACTGGACAAGAGTGATGATGTCCTGAAAGAATTGGGTGTTAAATAATTGTCAAACACAAAAAAGCATGCAGCGAAAAACAGAATTTTAAACACTTTATAAAAACAAATCTAAAAACAAAAATGAAACAATTTCTCACCATCCTTCTTATTTCTGCCGGAATATTTGGATTTTCAACCACAACCAACGCTCAAAAGATTGGATACATCAGCGCCGATGAAATTATTCAACTTATGCCTGAGGCCGCTACAGTACAACACGACCTGGATCAGTACCAACAATCTTTGTATCAGAATGCACAGGATAAACAAAATGCATTTAATGAAGCTTTGCAAAAGTTTATGAAGGATTCATCTACGATGAGTGCAAGCCTGAAAGAAGTAAAAAGAAGCGATCTTCAGAAACAAAGCCAGGAACTGGCAGGCGAACAACAAAGAATTCAAAATGATTTTGAACAAAAAAGGCAGGAACTTTCTGCTCCTATTCAAAAGAAATTGCAAAATGCAATAGAAGAAGTAGCTAAAGAAAACGGCTACACTTATGTAATGCCAAGGGAAGCATTAATTGTAATGCCTTCTACAAACGACATAGGGCCATTGGTAATAAAGAAACTGGGTTTAAAGCAACCGTCAACTACAAGCCCCGCAAAAAAATAATAAAACAATAAAGAATATTTTTCAAGCCACTCATTAAACCGGGTGGCTTGTTTATTTTTGATAAATGAAGAAATCTCCAATCGGCGTTTTTGATTCGGGCTATGGCGGCCTTACCATTTTAAAAGAAATAAAAAATCTGCTGCCGCAATATGATTTTATTTATCTCGGAGACAATGCCAGAACTCCCTATGGGCCACGTTCTTTTGAAACTGTTTATGAATATACTTTACAATCGGTGAAATGGTTGTTTGCTCAAAATTGCCCGCTCATTATTCTTGCCTGCAACACCGCGTCGGCAAAGGCTTTGAGAACGATTCAACAAAAATATCTTCCTGAATTTGACAAAGAAAAAAGAGTGCTGGGAGTGATAAGACCAACTGCAGAAATTATTGGAAATTATTCTTCATCAAAAAATATAGGAGTATTGGGAACAAAAGGGACCGTACAATCTGAATCGTATTTAATTGAAATCGAAAAATCTTTTCCGGGAATAAAAGTGTTTCAGCATCCATGCCCGATGTGGGTTCCGTTGGTAGAAAATAATGAATATCATTCTGAAGGAGCAGACTATTTTATAAAAAAAGACATTGATATTTTGCTAAACAAATCTGCTGACATTGATACTGTGTTGCTAGCCTGTACCCATTATCCTTTATTATTAAAAAAAATAAAAGAGCATCTACCGAAAAAAATAAAAGTTGTTTCTCAGGGAAGTATTGTTGCCAAAAGTTTGCAACATTATTTGAACCGGCATCCTGAAATTGAAACAAGATGCAGTAAAAACGGCAGTTTGCAATTTTATACAACCGATTCAACGGAAGATTTTGATAAACATTCAGAAATATTTTTTGGAGAAAAGGTAAATTCCAGGCATATTGATTTGTAAAATCAGGAATACAAATCTGCGTTATTTGTTGTTTTACTGTTGAAAGTATTTAGTCGTTGAAAATCGTTGAAATCAGTGGCAAAAAACTTTTCCTCATTTGTGTTAATTTGTGCAATTCGTGGCGAAAAATCTTTTCCGAAGGGAAAAAAACAAAAATCTTTTCTTACTTTTGCAGCCCTTTCACAAACAGCAGGGATGGTGCCCGGCTGAGAAGATGGAAACAATTTTAATTAAAAAGGAAAAATAATAAACAATGCCGGGAAAAAAACGTACCTACCAGCCGCACAAGCGCCGCCGTAAAAGTGTACATGGTTTCAGAGAGCGCATGTCAACCGCAAATGGCCGTAAAGTTTTGGCAAGCCGCAGAAAAAAAGGGCGCCATAAACTGACCGTTTCTGATGAACACGGAAGTAAAAAATAAGAAATTTACTGAGTACACACAAATTATAACAAGGAGTAACGAAAAGTTGCTCCTTTTTTTGTCCATTTTCATTTATTTTTTTTAACAGAGCGTGTTTTTTGGAAAAACATTTGTTGAGTAACTTGCATGGAACCTGTTGAAGGTTAAAGGTTCAAAGTTCAATGTTTGGGAACCTTCAACATTCAACTTTCAACTTTCAACTCATGCGACTACATCATTTTTCGAAATACGATCCAAAGGAAAATAAAAACACACCTTTCCAAAATCTGTTGGACATTTTCATGCAATTGCTTACTTATACCAGTGGTGATGTGGGCGAAGCTTTGAGCTGGCTCACGGAATTAGACAAAGAATACGATCTGACGAATAACGAGTATGGAATGGGCGATTTTATCGAAGACCTGAAAGACAAAGGATATATTGATGAAAATAAACAGAAAGGAGAAATAAAAATAACGCCAAAAACTGAGCAGGGCATCCGCAAACGCAGCCTGGAAGAGATTTTTGGCAAATTGAAAAAAACCAAATCAGGAAATCATCAAACGTTCAAACCCGGAAATGGCGATGAGATCAATCCGGAAACACGGCCGTTTCAATTTGGAGATACCGTAGAACAAATTGATTTCACCGAATCTATCAGAAATGCACAAATCAATCATGGCACTGAAAGTTTCATGATGCAGGAAGATGATTTGGAGATCCGTGAAACAGACTTTAAAGCGCAAACCTCCACTGTATTGATGATTGATATTTCGCATAGCATGATTTTGTATGGTGAAGACAGAATAACTCCTGCGAAAAAAGTAGCGATGGCTTTGAGTGAGTTGATTACCACCAAATATCCGAAAGACACGATTGATATTGTGGTTTTTGGAAATGATGCATGGACGGTTGAAATAAAAGATCTTCCTTATTTGCAGGTTGGTCCTTATCACACAAATACGGTTGCAGGGCTCGAACTGGCAATGGATATTTTGAGAAGAAGAAAGAATCCCAACAAACAAATTTTTATGATTACGGATGGAAAACCGACTTGTTTGAAAATAGGGAAGCGTTATTATAAAAACAGTTTTGGAGTGGACAGAAGAATTTTAAACCGTTGCATGAATCTTGCTGCCCAATGCAAAAAAATCAAAATTCCCATCACTACTTTTATGATTGCAAGCGATCCATATTTGCAAAGGTTTGTAACCGAATTTACAGAAACGAATAATGGTAAAGCGTTCTTCGCTTCTCTTGATCGTCTGGGTGCGTTTATCTTTAAAGATTTTGAAAGTGGAAAGAGAAAGACGGTTTATTAAATTATTCGATTATTAAATTATTGAATTATTCAGTTTAGATAGTTTAGATGGTTTAGGATGTTTAGTTGAATTATTGATTAAAATAAGTTTGTAACTTCAATTAAAAAATTAAATGAAAGAAATTACTTTTTTAGTGCCTGATGATTCCACTGATCTGGTAACAGAATTAGTGCAAAAATTAGGAGGAAGTATTGAAAAAAAGTATGAGAACAAATCAAAGGGAGTTAAAAAAAAGAATATAATTCTATCAAAGAGGACCAATGTCAATTTGCCGTTATTAAATAAAAATTCTGATTCAGATTTAGAGAAAAGAAATAAAAAGCCTCAAAAAAAAGTTTCTAAATCAAACAAAAAAACGAAAGAAAAGATTGACCATACCTATTTGTTCGGCAAATGGAAAGATTTTGATATTGATGCGGAAAAGTTAAGAGAAGAGCTATGGAAAAGATATTAAGAGTGATTGTTGATACAGATATTTTAATCAAAGCTTACAGAGGAGATGTTGTGAAAATAAAAAATTTGGAACTATTGAAAAATTCCTATTGTATTTCTGTAATATCGGCTATGGAATTGATTGCAGGATCAAACAATTTAAAACAATTATCTTCTTTTAACAAACTTCTTAAAGTATATCCAATTCTACAACTTAATGAAAGGATATCAAACAGAGCTTTCCGACTTTACAAGAATTATATTTTAGTGCATAAAACCGGACTGCCGGATAGTTTTATTGCTGCTACAGCATTAGAATTAAATCTATTAATCTATACAGACAATAAAAAACATTACGACTTTATTGAAGGCATTAAATTTTACAAAGAAAAATAAAAGATGAACATCGAAAATATAAAAACCCTCGGCGAACTAAAACAAATTAATTACAAACCAAAATCCATCAAAGAAGAATTACGGGATAATCTCATCAAAAAGATTGGTAAAAAAGAAATCACTTTTCCTGGGATTATCGGTTATGAAGATTCGGTAATTCCGGATACGGAAAGAGCTTTATTATCGCGGCACAATATTCTTTTTTTAGGTTTACGCGGCCAGGCAAAGACGCGTATGGCAAGGCAAATGATTGATTTGCTGGACGAATATATTCCTGTGGTAGAAGGTAGTGAAGTAAATGACAATCCGTTTAAACCTTTGAGCAAATACGCCCGGGATTTGGTAAAAGAAAAAGGCGACAATACTCCAATTTCATGGCTTCACCGCTCGGATCGTTATGGAGAAAAACTGGCTACGCCAGATGTAAGTGTTGCCGATCTGATTGGCGATATTGATCCAATAAAAGCGGCGAATTTAAAACTCAGCTATGCCGATGAAAGAGTGATCCATTATGGAATTATTCCGAGAAGCAATCGTGGCATTTTTGTGATCAATGAATTGCCGGATTTGCAGGCAAGAATCCAGGTTTCTTTGTTTAATATTCTTGAAGAAGGCGACCTTCAAATTAGGGGTTTTAAATTAAGATTGCCGTTGGATATTCTGTTTGTTTTTACAGCGAATCCGGAAGATTATACCAATCGTGGCGCTATCGTTACACCACTGAAAGATAGAATCGAAAGCCAGATTCTGACCCATTATCCGACTACGATTGAAAATTCTTTATACATTACCGAGCAGGAAGCAACTGTGCATAGCGACCAGGTAAAAAAAGTGCAGGTTAGCGACTTGGTAAAGCGGTTGATAGAACAGGTTTCATTCGAAGCACGGGGAAGTGAATTTGTAGATAAAAAAAGCGGTGTATCTGCAAGGCTTACAATCTCTGCCTACGAAAATGCGGTAAGTGCCGCAGAAAGACGCGCCATCAGGAATAAAGAAAAAGAAACGCAGGTTTGGATAAGCGATCTTACCGGAATTATTCCTTCTATTACCGGAAAAATAGAATTGGTATATGAAGGTGAACAGGAAGGCCCTTACCAGGTAGCTTATAATTTATTGCAAAAAGCGATTCGCACCCAGTTTGTGAAATATTTCCCCAATCCCGAAACTTACAAGAAAAGAAAAACAAGGGAATCTGTTGTGGAGGAAAATCCTTATAAATCCATTACCCGCTGGTTTGATGCCGGTAATCAATTGAATATTTCCTTTGACCTGAAAGACGATGATAAAATTCAACTACTTTATAAAGTGGATGGCCTTTATGGCCTGGTAAAAAAACATTTCCCCAGTGCAAACGCGAGGGAGAATGCCTTATTGATGGAATTTGTGCTGCACGGATTATCTGCTTTTTCTTTGATCAGTAAAAAAGTGTTGGAAGGAAAAATAGAGTTTAAAGACCTGATGGGAAGCATGATTAATCTGAGTTCACAGTCATTTAGCGACGAAGAGTTGGAATAGGTTCAAGGTTCAAGATTCATGGTTCAATGTTGAAGGTTCAAGGTTGAAGGTTGAAGGGTGAACAAAGCCGCCCTTCAACTTACATTTTTTATCTGAGCCGTTTAAGTATCGCTTTGAAATCGAATAATTACAAATTCCTCTTATTCCTTTGTTTACTGCAAAAAGATTAGTGTTAGAACAGGTTTCTCCCTCATTTTAGCTGATGTTTCTTAATGACAATTATTTTCCTGTTTTATATTTTTTCCAAAAATTGCAGAAATTTTCGGTAGAAATATTTGAACAAGAAAATGGATCCGGCAAAAACGCTATTATTGTAAATATGGATTCTCTTTTATCTCTTTTCCAATGGTAGTTTCCGCTCCATGGCCGGGGTAAACTTTTACATCCGGCGGAAGTTTGAAAAGTTTTCCCTTTATATTTCTAAGCAATTCCTCATGATCTCCATAAGGCAAATCGGTGCGGCCAATGCTGTTGTCAAAAAGCACGTCGCCACCGATAATAAAACGTTGTTTTTCACAATAAAAACAAATACTGCCCGGCGAATGGCCGGGCGCATGAATCACTTCGAGCAGATCATTTCCTAAAGAAACAGTATCACCTTCTTGCAGATAAATCACTTCACCCTGGTAATTATCAAAAGGAAGATTGAACATAAGGCCGGATGCAGGAGCCAATTCCAGTATTTCTTTTTCCCGCAAATGCGTATTTAACGTTAATTTATATTCTTCTGCAATAAATTTATTGCCGAATACATGATCGAGATGGCAATGGGTATTCAATAAAATTTTGGGCTGTAATTTGTGAGTTGTAATAAAAGATTTCAGTTCTTCTTTTTCAGCATCAAAATAACAACCAGGGTCAATAATGATGCATTCATTTTGTTCATTGTACAGCACATAAGTATTTTCCTGAACAGGATTGAAGGTGAAAACTTTAATCTGGAACATTTTAAAAAGTTTGAATTCAGTAAATTGATTTCATTGATTAATACGAAACGACTAATTTTAGGGCAACTATCATAATGTAAAAGCACATGCAAGATCTCAAGAAACCAATGTACAAAAAAATATTTCTGCTTCTCATTTTATTTGCAATTGCTGGTTTTGCAGGTGCACAGGTAAGTACAGTGCAGTATGGCAAAAACCGGTTACAGTTTAAAAAGTTCAAATGGAAATATTATCAAACACAAAATTTCAATTCTTATTTTAACCAGGACGGGCAGGAACTTGCCAAATATGTAGCGCAGGTAGCTGAAGAAGAACTACCGGGAATCGAAAAATTTGTGGAATTTAGTTTGCAGCGACGCGCAAATATCATTATATACAACTCGTACAATGATATGAAGCAAAGCAACATCGGCCTGGGCCAGGATTGGCAAAATGCAGGTGGTATTACCAAACTGGTAAACAATAAAATGATTGTTTATTTCAATGGAAATCATGCGGATTTGCGCAAACAAATCAGGGAAGGTATTGCCAGTGTTTTGGTAAAAAATATCTTATTTGGTGAAGACCTGGGCGAAGTAGCAGGAAATGCTGCATTGCTCGATCTTCCTCAGTGGCTGATTGATGGATACATCGCTTATGTGGGCGAAAACTGGAGCACTCAGCTGGATGATCAATTGAAAAATGAAATTTTGAGCGGAAAATATAAAAATTTTTACCAGTTCGCTTTTGAAAATCCTTTGCTTGCCGGACATGCATTCTGGTACTACATTGAAGAGAAATACAAAAAAGAAAATACTACTTATTTACTGTATTTGGCACGTGTTTATAAAAGTTTGAAAAAAGCAAGTCAGCAGGTAACAAAACAGCGAAAGTTTAAAGATGTGCTCGCTGATTTTATGCAGTATGAAGAAAATAAATACGAACAGGATATTACCCGGCGTAAAAATTATCCGAAGGGGAGCGAGATTACGGATTATACCGTTGGAAAGAGAATTAATTATTTCCATTTTAATGTAAACCCGAATAAAAGGAATGGTTCTTTCGCGGTGGTTCAATTTAAAAAAGGACAATATAAATTATTATTAAATGAAGATGGTGAAGATAAAACCCTCTTGAAATTTGGCATCAAAACCAAAGAAGGCGATATCAATCCCAATTATCCCATGATGGCGTGGGATCCAAAAGGCACAAGGCTTTCCGTACTTTACGAAGAAGAAGGAAAGATCAAACTTTTTGTATATGATGTCATATCTAAAACAAAACCATACATAAGAGATATGACCAAATATTTTGACCAGGTTCAGGATATGAAATATATGGTTACGAGCCAGACATTGCTTTTCAGCGCCGTAAAAAACGGCCATTCTGATATTTACACTTTTGACATCGGAAAAGATAAACTTCAACAAATTACCAATGATGTTTATGACGATCTGGATCCGTCTTATATTAATCTGCCGGGAAAATCAGGGATTATTTTTTCCAGCGATCGTCCTTCTGCAGATGTGAAAGGTGGTGATACTTCTTTGATGCACAACCGGTTCAATATTTTTATGGTTACAGATTTTGCTACAAACCACCCGGGCCTCAATCAAATCACTCAATTAACGAAATTGAAATTTGGTGATGCCCGTTATCCCACACCCTACGACGATGTACATTTTACTTTTGTAAGCGATCTGAATGGAATCGGAAACCGCTATGCCGGATTTTTTACAACGAGAAGTGCCGGTGTAGATACGCTCGTTGTTATCGGCGATGATATCCTGAGAAACCCTACCGTTCCCGAAATTGATTCTACCTTAAAAGTGTATCACAAGGAAGATGTAGATACCATCGCGGTTGTTGCTGTTTCAAATGATTCGGCATATACTTTTCCATTGACCAACTACGCCAGCAGCCTTTTGGAAACAAGAGAAGCCGGTGAAAATCACCAGGTAAGCGAAGTAACACAGCAGGGAGATGATAAAATATTGTATAAGCTAAAGATTGATGAGAATGCGTTAAAACGCCGGAACGTTAGCGCAAGAGCGACTACTTATATGCAAGATTTAATGGAAAAAAGCCGGATTGCGGCAGGTGAAGAAATCATTCAACCGACGGTTCCGCAGGAGGAAGACATCTTTCAGCATGAATTTAAAGCGGAGAAGAAAGACAGCGCGCAGCTTGCTGCCTTGAACAATCCACAGCCTGTAGACGAATCGATCGTACTGTCGACCGCGAGACTGTATCCCTATAAACCCTTGAAATTTGCAACTGATTATATCATTGCGGGTTTCAATAATAATGTACTTGGAACCAGGTATCAGATATACCAGGGCGGCTCCGGCCCAATCCAGCTTGCATCCAATAATGGATTGAATGGAATTATCAATATGGGTACTGCCGACATCATGGAAGATATAAAAATTTCTGGTGGATTCAGGCTTTCTACCAATTTAAAAGATAATGACTGGTTGTTTCAATTTTCTAATTTGCGAAAAAGAGTTGACTGGGGATTAATGTATTATCGGAATGTGCAGGCGGTTACATTCAGCGGAGCCAATACTTATTATCCGGGAAAAGTGCTTTCCAATTTATACCAGGGAAGCGTTTCCTATCCTTTTGATGAAGCGAGAAGTCTACGATTGAATTTTGGGGTAAGAAGAGATAATGTTATCTTAAGCGCTACCGATATCACTTCTCTTCCAGTGCCAAACAGCAGCAAAAATTATGGGTTGATGCACCTGGAATATGTATATGACAATACCTTAAACCCTGCGCAAAATATTTGGGATGGCATTCGATACAAAGTTTATTTAGATTACAATTCTCAAATTGGTAAAATTCCTGAAGGAATAGGAAGCAAAACTTATAATTTTGGTTTTGATGCGCGCGCATATTTCCCGATTTATAGAAATTTCATCTGGGCAGGAAGGGTAGCGGGTGATTTCAGCTGGGGCAATCAAAAGCTGATTTATTACCTCGGAGGGATTGACAACTGGTTTATGTTTGCGAGCAACCAGAAAAGCGACGGTAGTTACCGTTATTTTAACCCGAATAATGTACCTGCGCCTGATGAAAATTATGCGTTTCAATCACTCGCAGTAAACCTTCGCGGCTTTATTCAAAATTCTGCGAATGGAAACAATGCAACAGTAATCAACAGTGAATTCAGATTACCGGTGTTTACTACATTTTTCAGCAAACCGATCAATAATGCATTTGTAAGAAACTTTCAGCTAATACAATTTGTTGATCTGGGAAGCGCATGGAACGGAAAATATAGCGGTTTGGCGAGACCATCCATCACCTATGCAGATCCAAATTCAAATGTAACGGTTAAGATAAAAGCCCCTGGCATAGGGCCTTTTCTTGGCGGCTACGGCTTTGGCGCCAGAAGTACCCTCTTAGGATATTTTCTGAAGTTTGATGCCGGTTGGCCAATGAACGGGCTTTTCCGTGGAAAACCGATTTATTATTTTAGTATGGGCGTGGATTTTTAAATTTTTGCCGAGTTCGAAACTTTTCAAAAGTTAAATCGTTGAACGTGTTCACCGGCTAATGTGGTAAAATGGGTAATTTTGTAAAAAATTCTTCTACATGATTTACGTAAGCGAAAAAGCAAAAGAAAGGGTATTAAAATTAATGGAAGAAAAAGAGTTTTCTCCACAGGATCATTTTTTGAGAGTAAGCGTAGAGAGCGGCGGTTGCTCGGGATTAAGTTATAAAATGGATTTCGATAAAGAAATAAAGCCGATGGACCAGGAGTTTGAAGATAAAGGAATCAAAGTGGTTACCGATTTGAAAAGCTTTTTATACCTGGTAAATACTACATTGGAATTCAGTGACGGACTAAATGGAAAAGGATTTTATTTTAATAATCCGAATGCCAGTCGAAGTTGCGCTTGCGGCGAAAGTTTTAGTGTTTAAATTTTTCTTTCTTTAGAAAAAAAAAGGCTGACTTATTACGCCGGCCTTTTATATTTTAGTTACATAAACACAAATTATTGCTCAGCAGCAAAGGAACAAATAACTGGAATTTCTACTTTTCATTTTTGCAAAAAATAAACGAATCCTTCATACCGTTTCTCACCAAATACCGATTCATATAAGAAGGTATTAATCTACCAAATGCAAAATTTATTCACTCAAAGTAGCGTCCATCGAAATATCAATATTTGAACTTAAAGATTTGGATATTGGACAGTTTTCTTTTGCATTATTTGCGCATTCATCGAATTTTTCTTTGCTAATGCCTGGCACTTTTGCATTTACCGTGAGGTGCGATTTGGAAATAGCGCCATCTCCAAAAGTAATGTCACATTTGGTTTCAATTTTATCGGCTGTAAATCCTGCTTCATTTAAAACGAAACTTAATTTCATTGAAAAACACCCTGCATGTGCTGCAGCGACTAATTCTTCCGGATTTGTACCATCTTTCGCTTCTCCAAATCTTGTGGCGAAAGTAAAAGGCGCATTAGTCAGGGTTTTTGTTTCGGTAGTTAAAGTTCCTTTCCCTTCTTTTCCGGTTCCCTGCCATTCGGCGTTTGCGTATTTACTCATTTTTCTAAGTTTTTAATTGATTATGAATAGATTTTTAAATATTGTTTAGATAGTTTAGAATTGTTTAGAAGTTAGACCTTGAACATTGAACCTTCAACCTTGAACCTTGAACCTTCTACCTTCAACTTTGAACCTTCAACCTCACGGCCTCGTCTCCATCATATTCTCTATTTTCTCCAAAACTTCCGGAGTGAGTTTTTCCATCACGTCTATAGCCTTTAAATTATCCATCAGTTGTTCTTTTTTTGTGGCACCAAGAATGGCAGTAGTTACGTGCGGATTTTTAATGCACCAGGCAATGGAAAGTGATGCCATTGAAACACCTAATTCTTTCGCCAGCGCGCTCAATTGCTTTACTTTATTTATTTTATCCTCTTCTAATACTTTATCTTTCAGCCAGCTCATTTCCGACAAAGCCAAACGTGAATTTTCCGGAATACCATTATTATATTTTCCGGTTAATAATCCGGAGGCAAGCGGGCTCCAGATAGTGGTTCCCAATCCTACAAAATCATATATTGGCAAAAATTCTTTTTCTACTTTATATCTTTCAAATAAATTGTATTGCGGTTGTTCCATGGTTGGGCCAATCAATTTGTATTCCTGGGCTATCCGATGAGCTTCCATAATTTCCACCCCGCTCCATTCGCTTGTGCCCCAATATAATATTTTTCCCTGTTGAATTAATGTATTCATCGCCCAAACAGTCTCTTCTATCGGTGTCGTTCTATCGGCACGATGGCAAAAATATAAGTCAAGATAGTCTACCTGCAATCTTTGTAAAGCCGCATCACACGCTTCCATTACATGTTTGCGGCTGAGGCCTTTTTGATTGGGTTTGTTGTCCTTGCCATATAAACCAAAAAAAACCTTAGAGGAAACAGTAAACGAAGTTCTATCCCAGTTTTTCGTTTTCAAAACCCGTCCCATCATTTTTTCACTTTCGCCGCCTGCATAGGCTTCAGAATTATCAAAAAAATTGATGCCGTTATCGTACGCAATTCCCATCAGCTCGTCTGCCATTTTATCGCCTATTTGTTTTTGAAAACTAACCCAGCTTCCAAAACTTAAAATGCTTAATTGCAAACCTGATTTACCCAAACGCCTGTATTCCATTTTTTTTTAAAATTTGTTGAAAGTTAAGAAGAAGAATTTACGAGATTAGTAAATTATTGATTATTGCCCATTCACTATTCACTATTTTACTGCGGAAATTCTGATGATCCTACCCTTACAATTCCCCTGCCATTTATGAGGTGCCAATTGGAAAAATCCTGCGGCGCGTCTAATCCATCCCCGTCGAGAATTTCGGTTCGTGTGCGGATTCGCACAGGTTTATCGGTGTAAAATTCTTCGCCTGTTCTGCGTCGGTCCCAATATAATTCGTTGCAGTAAAGTGTATCGCCTTTTTTATTCATTACGACCACGCTGTCTTTTAAAAATACTTTGCTTTCTGTTTCAAAATATTTAGCATAATGGGCGTCCATAGTACTTTGTATGCGCAAGCTGTCGTCAAAAAAATCGGCATGAATGGTTTTAG
This sequence comes from uncultured Chitinophagaceae bacterium, assembly GCA_963706825.1. Classification (GTDB taxonomy): domain Bacteria; phylum Bacteroidota; class Bacteroidia; order Chitinophagales; family Chitinophagaceae; genus Ginsengibacter. The sequence goes on from CAVPNT010000003.1 coordinate 102,321, forward strand.
TAAACTCAATAAAAGGGATTGCTTCCTGGTGGCGGAGCATCAAAGGAGCGGTGATGCGCGATTTGGTTTCATTACCCAGTGAATAAAGAATTTTTACATCTTTCGCTACTTCCACGCCGGCTTTTTTGGAAGCGAGTTTATTAAAATCTGCGGGAGAATTTTCACAGGATGAAATAAAAAAGCAGCTGATGTATAAAGCCGCTTTTATAAAATGGTATCTGTTAAAATTCAAAAAAGTCATCCCTGAAATATTAAACGAAGATACAATGAATTGATTTTATTTTTTTTCTCAAACCTTATCTGCTTGCTTCCTGGTGATAAAAAATAGCCGGAGATTTAAAAGTGTTGTAATAAGACCGGCACTTTTAATAGTTTAAAAATTTAAAAACCGCATTATTACTTCGTTTACTGAAACAATTGTAATCAGGCAAGAAGAAGACTACATTCGGCAGAAAGAGCGAAAAGAAATTACTGGTATTTCTGGCGAAGAAACCAAATATCACTCAAAGAAAAACCAAGGCTGAGTTTATAAAGGTTTTCTGTTATATTATTTTGATTATTTCCACGATTTCCATATTCGAATGTAACATTCATAATGCTGTACTGACGATCATAAAAACTATGCTTTAATTTCATCGGAAAAGCTCCGCCAAGGCTGATTGTATAGACGGGAAGAGAATGATCTGCTGCTATATAATCATGGCCAAAAGAAAATCCGGCTCTGTATTTTACATAATTAAAATATCCGGTTGAACCTAAAGAAGCGGGTAAATATTGCAATCCAATGCGGCCCATCCAGCTATTTTGAACCAAATCTTTTTGACCGAAAAAACGATAATTATCCCATTGCGTTGTTTCATAATCGGCACCAAAGGTTAAATGATCATTAGAATAAGAAAATCCGACGCCAAACGTAGCCGGCATTTGCACTTTTCCTTTCTGGCCAGTCGCTTGTGAAACGGTATCTATTGGTACCGGAGCGCCGGTGCTGCTATTATAAGTAAAAGTTTCGAGTATGTCGTCTTTGGTTGCATGATATTGTTTCTGAAGATTTCCATAAGCTCCAAAAGTCAGTTCTCCTTTTTTTAATTTGGCAGAGTATTGTACTCCTGCATTCAGAAAGACGCCGCCAAAGCGGGTTTGAGTACCATAATGTGTTTTATAATAATCCAGTGTATCGTTGCTGAAAAGCAAGCGCGTATCATAATCTTTGGCACCAAACAGATATCCGGTATTAAACCCGATGCTAAAATTTTTAAATCTTAAAGCTGTTCCGATGAAAGCCTGATCTACTCCGCCATTTCCCTGATATATCGTAGAAGTAGTATCTATAGAATTGCGTGAAGTATTTTGTATTTTATAACTAATATTTGAAATCTGACGCAGGCCAAGAGCCATTCCCCAGGACGTTTTATTTTTTTGTGCTTTTTTATTTCCTCTTAATAATGGAAAGCCAAATTGCAAATAAGGTACAATGCCATTATTTGATTTGTACGCTCCAACAGGATTTGCACTTTTTATTTGCCTTCCATCGTATTCAACGCCAATATCCAGTGTCGAATAAATCAGATCGCTATACGTAGCCGGATTTACTGCATTGATAGAAGTGGGATCGGAATATCCGGCAGAAATGCCGCCCATCGCCCTGTTTGCGATATTTGATGGAGGAACAATATTGCCGACGCCATAACGCGAATAAGGTGAATTATCCTGGCCAAAGCAAAACAGCGGTAACGCGGCAAGCAATAAGCAGGAAAGTTTAATTTTTAATGTCGTCATTATATTTGCTGATCGCATATAGTCCTTTAAGAATCAAATAGGGGTCGGCAAATATCTTATTTTTAAGGTGCTGCACAAAATTGGCCGTATCTCCGCCGGTTAAAAGCACGTTAAAGTTGCTAAACTTTTCTTTATATGCGTCGATAATTCCGTCAATCTCAGAAGCCATTCCAAGCAATACACCGCTTAAAATATTGGTTTCTGTATCATAGCCAATCAAGGGGAAATTCCAGTCCACCTTTACCATTGGCAGTTTAGCAGTATAATGATTCAATGCTTTAAAACGCATTTCCATTCCGGGAGAAATACTGCCGCCATTGAAACTGTTATATTTGTTGATAAAATTATAAGTAATACAGGATCCGAGCGCAATCACCAGGTTATTTTGTCCTTTATAAAAAAAAACGGCGAATGCTGCCAGCGCTAACCTGTCAGCACCGATGGTTTCGGGTTTTGCAACAGGAGTTGTAAAAGGCAGTTTCGTGGAAGAATCAAGTTTTACAAAAGAAGATTTTTCGGACAATATTTTTTCTATTTCCGGTGAGTGATCAATAACTGAAGAAAGTATGGTTGATTGAGGTTTGTATGTATCCAGCAGTTCATTGATTGTTTCCGGGTGATCATCTTTTAACGGAATTACTTCTGTTAAACGATCTATTACGAAAACGCCGCATTTGAGAAGTGTATTTCCAAAATCAAAACAAAGAGTTGTTGTGCTCAAAATTTATCACGTTTTATGAATGCAAATAAACTCAAATATTGTGAAAGTGAAACTCTTAAAAACGTTTTTAAAATTAAAGCTCTTTTATCAATCGTTCAACACTACATTTGAGCAGTGAAAAGAAATCGTTTTAAACACGCCGGTTTTTAATTAATTTTTAGAACAAAAAAAAGAAATGTTGAAGGAATTTGGAATAGACGGAATTTATATTGTTCATGCTAAAAAAGGTTATGAGTTTCATCAACATCGGATTGATAAACTTTTTGGGAAATTAAATCTGGATTATGAATTTGTTACCGATGGTGATATATCTAACTTTAATCCGCAATTATTACGCAAATATTTTTGTGATCCTATAGAAAAAAAACTTTCAAAAGGAATTCTTTCGTGTACGCTGAATCATATATTCTGTTATGAGAAAATGGTGGAGAATAATAACAGGTATGCGTTAATTTTCGAAAATGACCCTTTCTTTTTAGGTGATTTTTTAAAAAAGATAAAACGGGTAGCGCTTGAAGCAAACACACTGGAGCCGGGCTTTATCATTTCTCTTGAAAACACCACTTTAAAATTTCCTCATTTCAAAAAACTTAAAAAAGGAAAATACCTGTATGAAGCGACTGCAGGAAGATGTGCCGGAGCTTATCTCATAGACAAAAAAGCAGCAGAAGATATTCTTGAAAATTTAAAAACGGATAAATGTTGCCAGGTCATTGACTGGTGGCATAATACGCTGATTAACAAAAAGATTATCAAAATGTATTGGGCACATCCGCCGTTGGTAGAACAAGGCTCTCACAATGGATTATTATCATCTACTATTTCCAGTAAAAATAAAAGCATGGGAAGAAGGGTAAGATGGCAGGCTCAGAAGTTTTACAAAATGTATGTTTACAGGTGGTTTAAATAAGAAGCTTCATCATCAGAGGTGACACCTTTTCGAAAAGGTGTCACCTCTGATGATGAACAAACAAACAAATACGGCTGATTTGTATTTTTAAAATTATTTACCGGAAGCTCTTGACACGCTGCTTTTTCCAAAACGGTTTTTAACGTCATCTAAACTTTTGTACAAAGAATTTTTTCTTTCTGTATCGTGAAATAAATTCGCCTGCACAGAATCTTCGCTAAAATTGCTGAGCCGAACGCCCAACAAACGAACCGGCTTTCCTTTTTTGTATAGTTTGTGAAAAAGCGCTTTGGCAACAGGAATAATTTCATCATCTGCAGAAGTATATGGAATGGTTGCCTGCCGCGAAGTTGTTTCAAAATCAGGATAACGCAATTTAATAGTAACACAACCGGCAACCTTTTCTTCTTTCCTTAATTCAAAACAAACTTTTTCTACCATTCTTACAATTTCAGCCATCAAAAATTCTACATCCAAAACATTTTCCTGAAAAGTATTTTCTTTGGAAATGGATTTTGCTTCGCGGTATTCGGTGATAACGGAAGTGTGATTTCCCTGCGCTTTATTCCATAATTCGTACCCCCATTTCCCTAAAAGTTTTTCGAGATGTTCGGCTGTTGTTTCATGCATATCACGAATTAATTTTATTCCATGATAATTCAAGATTTTATTTGCCTGTTCGCCTACTCCGGGAATTTTATTCACTTCCAATGGCGCTAAAAATTCTTTCTCTTTTCCCAAAGGAACTTGTAAAAAACCATTTGGCTTGGCTTCATTGGTGGCCATTTTTGAAACCATTTTATTTTTGGCAATGCCGAAAGAAATGGGCAGGCCGGTTTCATTGATGATTAGCTCACGCAGTTCGATTGTCCATTTCAACGGATTAAAAAATGTATCCATCCCATGCAGATCTATGTAAAATTCATCAATGGAAGCTTTTTCAAAAAGAGGCGCTTTAGAAGCGATGATTTGGGTCACCCACTTTGAATACTTTGAGTACTCGCCATAATTTCCGGAAACTACAATCGCCTGCGGACAAAGTCGCATGGCCGTTTTCATTGGCATTGCTGAATGCACACCAAATTTTCTTGCCTCATAAGTACAGGTAGTTACAATGCCTTTTTCATTTTGTCCGCCCACAATTACCGGCTTGCCTTTCAATGAAGGGTTTTTCAATATTTCTACCGAAACAAAAAAAGAATCGAGATCAAAATGAGCAATCATATCTCCAGCTTGTGGTAATCGAAAAATACGAAATGTTTATAAAAATCCCATTTTTATTTTATCAAATTGGTTTAAAAAAATGATTGATGTTTTGAAACTAAGCCGTTGGTGGCGACGCAGAGAGCATCAGGGTTCAGCCGTATTTTCAATATGGAATTGCTTTTTTTTCAAGTTTCCCTTTCTTATTAAAAAAAGATATCCTGCTCCTGATATATTGTTGCAAAAGGATAGGATAAACATTATAAATGATGTTGGTAATGGTAATAAAAAATGCCCACCCATATTGATTTTGAAATAATGCATAAACTGAAGTGAACATAAAAAACGAAAACATCAGGAAATGAAATTTTTCCAGCATATACGTTTGTTGAAAAAGCTTTTCTATGGAACGGCTATTTTTGGAAACCATTTTGTAGTCAGGATATTTTTTTCTGATTAAGGCATTAATGATCTCACCGTTTTGAGTGAATTTATTAAGGAAAATTACTCCGGTCTTTTTATAAAAAACCGGTGTTTTTCCTAATTGTAAAATCGTGAAAAATGATTTTGGAAGAAAAATGAAAACCATACTAACCAGCAGGAAAATGCAGATCAATTTTACATTCATATATGAATAGCAAAAAACAGAAATTGGTAAAAGGCAAATGACCGACCAAATAACATTCGGAATCATATTATATGCCGCAACTTTTTTCTTGATTTTACGCGCCTCTGTCTGAGTCATCTAAATTTTTTGAATGAGAATCCGGGTACATTCAAACTTTCACAATTTCCGTAATTCTTTCAAAAATTAAAAGAAGATTTAAGCGAACACCCACAGCAGTAACTTTTTTAAATTATTACATAAAGAACACCAATTTATTCTCTGCGGTTCTCTGTGTCTTCCCGGGGAAACTCTTGTGATTTAATATTCCTCATTCAAAGCGAAGACCGGTTTGCGATACATCCACTGGCCACCAGTAAAATCAGGAAACTCCACTGTTTGATTTCCCAATTCTATTGATTGCTCGCTCAATGGAGTAATAGCGCTGTAAACCGCCGCATCATACACATCCATCGGTGTTGGTGTTTTCCTTTTTATTGATTCTACAAATGCATGAACCACAAAAAAATCCATTCCGCCATGGCCGGCACCGGCAGTTTCTTTACTCCATCTTGCCCACAGGGGATGGTCATATTTATCAAACCATTCTTTCTCATTATCCCATTGATCATTATTTTTTGATTTATCCTGGATATAAACGCTCTGGCTCACATCCATCCACAATCCTTCCGTTCCTTGCACGCGGAAACCAAGTGAATAGGGGCGCGGAGAATTGGTGTCATGTTGCAACAAAATGGTTTCGCCATTCGCGCAATTAATTGAAGTCGTAATTACATCACCGGCCTTGAATTTCACTTTTGCATTCGGATGATTTTCTCCTCCCATTTTTATAATATGATTGTGCAGTCCTCTTGCTTTTGAGGAAAAAGAACAAAGTGAAAGAAACCGGTTGCCATGATTAATGTCTATATATTGAGCAATCGGGCCGATGCCATGAGTCGGATACAAATCTCCATTGCGATGCACGGAATGATCGGTGCGCCAACGTGCTTCAGAATATCCTTTATCACCAAATTCAACTCCATGCCCATATACATGAACGCCGTCATTGAATAGTACCTCACGAAGATCGTGCTGATAGCCTCCCTGAAGATGAATCAATTCGCCAAACAATCCCTGGCGAACCATATTCAACACGGCCATCACATCCCTGCGGTAACACACATTTTCCAGCATCATTACATGAGCGTTATTTTTTTCAGCGGCTTTCACCACATCCCAATGATCCTGCAACGTGATTCCCAGAATTACTTCTGTTGCAACATATTTTAATCCTGCATCCAACGCACCGATAATCATTGGTTTATGCCATTCCCAGGGAGTGACAATAATAACACCGTCTAATTTTTCTTTTTGCAACAGTTGCTGCCACGAATAGATGTCACCTGTATAAATTTGTGGCATCTTCTTGCCGCTCTTTTCAATCATCGCTTTTGATTCTCTTATAGCACGATCATCTACATCACAAATAGCTATCAGTTCGGTATCATCTCTTCTCAAAACGAGATCCAGATGGCCTTTTCCCCTGGCGCCTAGGCCGATGATTGCCAATCGTACTTTTGGCGCAGCACTCTTGCCTGCGAAAATATTTGAAGTAGGGAAAAAAGAAAGCCCAACTCCTGCAATAGCAGTGTTTCTGATAAAATCTTTTCTGTTCATAATAAATTTGATCTTTTTGAAAGTGATATTTATAAAATAACGGAAAAATTGAAAATAAAACGAATTGTTTATTTATGAACATGCAACCGATTGTTTAAAATTAGAATGAACATAAAAAACGAGAATAGGAATCAACATTATTTGTTCCTGCCCCGCTGGATTAGTCAGAAGGATCCATATATTTCAAACGTCATGGTTATTTTTTTATCTATAAAAGGAACAGTTTTTCTAAAAAATATTTTAGGCATAATTTTACCAGCGAGAATAGAAACAAAAGTTTTTAATCGTTCGCAGTAAACGAATAAATATCTGATTTTTCAATTTTAATTATGACCAATTTTATTCCGATATTCCCTTTATCTATCGTTGTTTATCCCCACGAAGATTTGAATCTTCATATTTTTGAACCAAAATATAAACAATTAATTACCGAATGTTTTGAGAAAAAAAAACCTTTTGGAATACCGGTTGTTATCAAGGATAAAGTGAGCGAAATCGGCACTTTGCTTGAAATAACTGAGATTACGAAAACTTATAAAACCGGGGAAATGGATATCAAAACAAAGGGAAAAAAAGTATTCAGAATTTTAGAAATCATTCCTGAGATACCGGATAAATTATACAGCGGTGCTATTGTAAATTATCCGCATAACCACGAACATGGAAAAAGAATTTTAATAGATAAAGTAATTGCTGCTGCCAAACAACTTCATAAAATGCTGAATGTAAAAAAGCCTTTTCATAAAAATGAGGATGAATTATGGAGTTACGATATTGCCCATTCTGTTGGCCTCACACTTGAAGAAGAATATGAATTGCTTTCGCTAATGAATGAATTGCAGCGACAGGAATATTTGAAAAGGCATTTGGCAAAAGTGATTCCGGTAGTAGCAGAAATGGAATCACTGAAGCATAAGATAAAAATGAACGGGCATTTTAAAAATATTTCAGGGTTCAAACTTTCTTAACATTTAACCTTGAACTTTGAACCTTGAACTTTCAGCTTTCCAACAGCATATCGTGTAATGTTCTTTTTTCCAAAACCCTTAAAGTAGCGTCCCGCGCAATGATCATCATTTTTCTCATGCCACATGTTTCTTCGTCACAATCCATACACTTCTCATAAAAATTTAAACTGACACAAGGCAATAAAGCAATCGGTCCGTTGATGACGCGAATCACTGTTGCAAGATTTAATTTTTTTGGAGAAACTTTTAAGAGATAACCTCCTCCCTTTCCTTTTTTACTTTCGAGCAAATCGGCCTTTTTCAAATCATTTAAAATATGTTCTAAAAATTTTAACGGAATTTTTTGTTGAATAGAAATGCTCGAAATTTTCACAGGTTCTTTCCCATAGTTTTCAGCAAGATGAACTAAGGCACGAAAGGCATATTGGGTCTTTTTTGAAAGCATATTCTTGCAATTATCTGGATGCGAATGGAATAAATTTTTTGGCTTATTTGCAAATTTATAAAATAAAACCCTACTAATTTTGTAGGATATTCCTATATTCGCAAAATCTTTCACAAAAAAACAAAATAAAATGAGTTTACAATTAGGCGACGCTGCTCCCGATTTCACAGCAGAAACTACTGAAGGTAAAATTAATTTCTATGATTTCCTTGGCGACAACTGGGGAGTCATTTTCTCTCATCCTGCAGATTACACGCCGGTTTGCACCACAGAATTAGGACGTACTGCACAATTGCAAAAAGAGTTTGACAAACGTGGCGTAAAAGTTATTGCAGTAAGTGTAGATCCGCTCGATAAGCACCATGGCTGGACAAAAGATATCAATGAAACCCAGAACTGCAACGTTGAATTTCCGATCATTGCAGATGAAGACAGAAAAGTAGCAACACTTTATGGAATGATTCATCCAAATGCTTCAACAACGGCTACTGTCCGTTCTTTGTTTATAATTGGACCAGATAAAAAAATAAAATTAATGCTTACTTATCCCGCTTCTACCGGTAGAAATTTTAATGAAGTTTTACGTGTGATTGACTCCTTGCAGCTTACAGCCAATCATAGTGTGTCCACTCCTGCAGATTGGAACAGCGGAGAAGACGTAATCATTTCACCAGCCATAAGCACTGAAGATGCGAAGACAAAATTTCCTAAAGGGGTAAGAGAAGTAAAACCTTATTTACGTTATACACCTCAACCTGAACTGTCCTAAATTATTTTTATGATATTGGATTTATTTGTAAAAAATAAAATTCAGGTTTCCGAAAAAGGAAGGGATCATCTGATCAGTTTTACAAAAGGAATTTCGTGGCGCTTGATTGGTACGATTGATACGATTATCATCTCTTATCTTATAACCGGGCAATGGAAATTTGCCCTGAGCATAGGTTCTGTAGAGGTTTTTACTAAAATCATCCTCTTCTATTTTCATGAAAGAGCATGGCTTTATTTTACAAATAAAACATGAAAGACTTACAATCATTAGAAGAATTATTGAAACACGCTTCTGTTGAAGACGGTTTGCAAAAAGTAGCAGCATTGTATCCGGGAAAAGTAAAATTTTCCACTTCATTAGGGCAGGAAGACCAGGTACTTACGGATATGATTTGCCGCAATTCAATTGACATTTCCATTTTTACTTTGGATACCGGACGGCTTTTTAATGAAACGTATGAGTTGTTGGAAAAAACAGAATTGAGGTACAAAAAAAAGATTGAGGTATTTTTTCCGAAGGCAAAAGAAGTGCAGGAAATGGTAAATAAAAACGGCATTAACCTGTTTTATAATTCCGTAGAAGAAAGAAAAATGTGCTGTAATATTCGTAAAGTGGAACCGCTGAATCGGGCTCTGAGCGGCGCTTCTGTTTGGGTAACCGGCTTAAGATCTTCTCAGACCACTTTGCGACATGAACTTCCTTTGATAGAATGGATACCCGAAAAACAAATGATTAAATACAATCCATTGCTTCATTGGAGTTATGATGAAGTGATAGAATATATACAGCTTTATTCCGTACCCTATAATCCTTTGCATGATAAAGGATTCATAAGCATTGGCTGTGCGCCATGTACCCGTGCCATAGAACCGGGAGAAGACCCCAGAGCTGGACGATGGTGGTGGGAAAGTTCGCACAAAGAATGTGGCTTACATGTAAATAAGTGAAATTATGAAAACATCAAAAAATTATTTTCCCCGTGAGTTGGAGCATGAAGCAATTTATATCATGCGTGAAGTGGCGGCACAGTTTGAAAATCCGGTGTTACTTTTTTCCGGTGGAAAAGACTCAATTACTTTGGTTCATCTGGCTCGGAAAGCTTTTTATCCAGCGAAAGTTCCGTTCCCCATGTTGCATATTGACACCGGGCATAATTTCTCTGAAACTATTGAATTCAGGGACTTTCTGGCGAAAGAAAAAGAAATGCAACTGATCGTGCGAAACGTGCAGGATTCTATTGACCAGGGAAAAGTAAAAGAAGAAACGGGTAAATATGCAAGCCGTAATATGTTGCAAACAATTACTTTGCTCGATGCCATTGCCGAATTCAAATTTGATGCATGTATTGGAGGCGCAAGAAGAGATGAAGAAAAAGCAAGAGCCAAAGAACGGATTTTTTCTGTGCGTGACGACTTCGGACAATGGGATGCAAAAAAACAACGGCCTGAATTATTTGAAATGCTGAATGGCCGGATTAACGTTGGCGAAAATGTGCGTGTGTTTCCGATTTCCAACTGGACCGAATTGGATGTGTGGAATTACATACGTGAAGAACAGCTGGAATTGCCTTCTATTTATTTTGCACATGAACGGGAAATTATTTATCGCGATGGATTACATTGGCCATATTCACCGTTTCTCAATACCTCCAAAGATGAAATTCCTTTTAAAGAAAAAGTAAGATTCAGAACGGTGGGCGATATGACGTGTACTGCTGCCGTATTATCTGATGCAGATACTCTGGATACGGTAATTGATGAAATTATTTCTGCCACCATTTCTGAAAGAGGCGCACGCATTGACGATAAGCGTTCTGAAGCAGCGATGGAAAAAAGAAAACAGGTTGGTTATTTTTAAATCGAATAATTGGCTTCTTCGTCAAAATTAGTAGAAAGTAAAAGAAGGTAGTAAGGTTCGATTCTATCGTTAATCAGGATTATTACTAAGGTTAATAAGGTTTTAATTAATCTTTTGAATAGTGCTTAAGCAACCTTATTACCTTAGTAATTTAGACAAACATCTCTAATTCAACCTTATTAGCTTATTTTCCAAAATAAATAATAGTAAAGACGTCGATGCTTTTTCAGCATTTTTTAAAATAAAAATTTTCAAATTAATTCAAATGGATGTTTTAAGGATCGCTACTGCCGGCAGTGTGGATGATGGAAAAAGCACTTTGATTGGCAGATTATTGCATGATACAAAATCACTTACAAAAGATAAATTAGAGGCTATAACGGTCACCAGCAAACGTAAAGGACTTGACTTTACGGATCTGTCTTTATTAACTGATGGATTGATTGCAGAAAGAGAACAGGGAATAACGATTGATGTGGCAAATATTTATTTTTCTACACCCAACCGGAAATATATTATTGCAGACACTCCCGGACACGTAGAATACACACGCAACATGATTACCGGCGCCTCGAATGCGCAGGTCTCCATCATTTTAATTGATGCGAGAAATGGGATTATTGAACAAACAAAACGACATTTATTTATTTCGTCTTTGCTAAAAATTGAAACGGTTTTTGTGTGTGTGAATAAAATGGATTTGGTAAATTTTGATGAAGAGATTTTTAATTCAATCAAAAAAGAATTCATTGAACTCGCAAAGAAAATTGGCTTTGAAGGTGACCTTTATTTTGTACCAATAGCTGCCCGTGACGGTGATAATGTAGTCGATGATTCAAACAGAATGCCCTGGTATAAAGGTTCTTCTTTATTGCAATTATTAGAAGAACTTCCGGTGCATGCAAAAGAAAGATCATTGCCTGCAAGATTGCCGGTTCAATATGTGATTCGTCCGCGTAATAATGATCATCATGATTTCCGGGGATACGCCGGAAGATTGAAAACAGGCTCTTTACAAAAAGGGAAAAAAATAGTAGTCCTTCCTTCAATGAAAGAATCGACAATAAAGTCAGTGTCAGTTGCTGAAAAGCAGGTGGAGCAGGCGTTTGCAGGAGAAAGTGTGGTGATAGAATTAGAAGAAGACATTGATGTAAGCCGTGGAAATATGATTGTTGATACCGCAACTATTTATAACCAGGTTAATACCCTTACTGCTACTTTAAGCTGGATGGAAGAGCAGCCTCTTACTGCCGGCAAATCATTTTTACTTCAGCATAATACCAATCGGGTAAAAGCAAAATTGATGGAAATTAAAAATGTATTGGACATCAAAACGATGGAAGAAAAAACCGGTGTTGCAGAATTAAAACTAAATGATATTGGAAGAGTGGTTATTAAAACAGCCAAACCAATTTTCGCAGATACATATCAGTCAAATGCTGAAAATGGTTCTTTTATTTTGATTGATGAATTTACCAATAATACAGTAGCCGTAGGTTTTATTGAAAGTTTTTGACAACGGCCATTCAGTCAACGAAGAAATAACGTGATTTTTGATTATTTATAATGATTTGACAATTCTTCATTTTCGTCAATAATAAGCCTATCCCCGATTTTTTTTCAATTGCTGCAAAAGCGCTTTCATATCTTTTGGCAAAGGAGCTTCAAAAAAAAATTCCTTTTTATGAGAATCTGTAAAGTGTAAACTTGCAGAATGTAATGCGAGCTTGCTTATCAGCGGCCTTTCTTCCAGTTCATTCTCACTCAGTTTATATTTTTTTTTGAATGAAGAAAGCAAAATTGGCTTTCCATCTCCATAAACTTCATCGGAAATAATGGGATGTCCAATAAATTTTGTGTGCACGCGAATTTGGTGCGTTCTGCCACTTTGAATTTCGAATTGAACCAAAGAATAAATGCCATAATCTTCCAACACTTCATAATTGGTTAATGAAGGTTTTCCTTTTTTGCTCACAGTCATCACACCTTTTTTTACCGGATGTTCCGCAATGGGTTCATTAATAGAGCCATTTTTTTCAGGCATGCTTCCACGCACAATTCCTAAATATTTCTTCTGAATATTTCTTTGTTCAAATAATTGAGAAAGGTATTTATGTGTGACTTCATTTTTTGCAAAAAGAATCAATCCACTGGTGTCGCGATCGAGGCGATGGACAATAAATATTTTTCCGTATTTCTGGGTTAAAATTTTGTACAATGATGACTGCGTTTCGTCATGCCTGTCAGGAATAGTAAGGATTCCTGATTCTTTGTTGACAGCAACAAATTCATCGTTTTCAAAAATGATTGAAAATCCTTTCACAGTTATTTCGTTTTAGATTCAGGAACAATCGTTTTTTTATTATTCCCCGCGCCACTGATGTTTTTTCCTTTGTTCATATATTTTAATGCGCGGATTTCTTTTTCGCCGAGATATCTCCATTTGCCGCGTTCTACGTTTTTCTTGGTAAGATTCGCATACATCACCCTGTCTAATCCTTTTACATCATAACCCAAATGTTCAAAAATCCGCCGCACAATTCTGTTACGCCCGCTGTGTAATTCTATTCCGATAATGGATTTATCTTTAGAATCGGCATAAGCCAACGCATCAGCAAAAATTTCACCGTCCTCCAACTTCACTCCATTCAATATTTTTTCGAAATCAGCTTTCGTTAAAGGTTTATCTAGTTTTACTTCATACACTTTTTTTACATTAAAGCTTGGATGCGTTAATTCCTGTGTAAGCTCGCCATCATTGGTTAATAACAAAACACCGGAAGTATTTCTGTCCAATCTTCCGATCGGATAAATTCGTTGATCAGTAGCGTTTTTGGTAAGTTGTAAAACCGTTTTTCTGTTTTGCGGATCATCTGTTGTGGTGATGTAATCTTTCGGTTTATTCAATAAAATATAAACCAGGTTTTTGGTAACGAATAACTTTTTACCGTTAAAAAAAACATCGTCTTTTTCGTTTACTTTAAAAGCGGGTTCGGTGATAACTTTTTTATTCACCGTTACTTTTCCTTCTTTAATCAACTCCACTGCATCTCTTCTTGAAGTAACGCCGCAATGAGCAATAAATTTATTCAAAGGCATTTCAGTAAATGAAGACGGTTTGTTGGAAGCCGCAGCAGTAAAAGAACTTTTAACGGCATTTCCTGTTTTCTTTTGTGGATATTTCTGTCGCTTGTCGAATTTCTTTTCAGGCACCGGTTTTTGTTCAAAACCTCTTTTACGTGCTGCCCGTTTTTCTTCAAAATGTTTTTCAATATCTGCCGCCCTTTGTTTCTTCGCTTTCTTTTTATCCTGCTTGTGCTTTTCTTTTATAGCAGCGTTATTTTTCGGATTAATAAATTTCTGGAAAGGTGATTGGCTCATGAGAATAGATTTACTGTTTTTGCAACAGGAATGAGAGGCAAAGGTAATCGAAAAGAAACGTTTTTTGAATCAGTTAAATCTGACGATAAAGAATCTACAATTGCAACATCAATTTTAAACGTGAACTTTTAAAGGAAAAAAATAGTGCGTCTTTCTGCGCGTTTATACAAAACTGCACCATAAAAACGCATACATCCAGATTTCAAGAATTTATATATTTAAATCCTGTAATAGCATTCTGTATTATATTCTAAAGAATAAAATGACACTGAAATGAAGCAATGTTAATAAAAAAGTAAAAAAGTTTTGCGTTTTTATGCTTTTTTTACTTTAATTTTAGATTATGAATTGAGAATCATATCAACAGAGTAAGCGTCCAGGAAAAAGGGATAAAAGAGAAAGTGAACTGAATGTTTATAAAAGATGATTGGCTGTTAATCGACTTTTTATTATTTACTATTAATACATACATTATGAATTTGAAACGTTTAACTCAATTAAGCTTTTTAATTGTATTCAGTTTGCTAATTCAGACCGTTTATGGCCAAAGCAAGCTTGTCTCAGGGAAAGTTACCGACCAGGATAATGGTTCTCCCCTTACCGGAGTTTCTGTATTGGTAAAAGGTACAACGACGGGAATTAATACGGCTGCTGATGGCACTTTTAAAATTTCGGTCACAGGTAAATCGAATACTCTTGTATTTAGTTATGTCGGTTATGTACAAAAAGAGGTTACAATTGGTGACAATGCATATTTGTCGGTTACTATGGAATCACAGGAAAAGAAACTAAATGAAGTAGTAGTTACGGCTTTGGGAATTAGCAAGGAAAGAGCCTCGCTGGGGTATTCTGTAACGGAAGTAAAAGGACAGGAGCTGACACAGGCGAGAACTGTAAATGTATTAAATTCATTAGAAGGAAAAGTTGCAGGATTGAACGTAAGCTCTATTGCCGGTGGTCCGGGAGCCTCTTCAAATGTCATTATTCGCGGTATTTCTAGTTTGACACAAACGAACCAGCCTTTATATGTTATTAATGGGATTCCCATAGAAAACCAACCAAATGCGGTTGGAAGCAATCAATATGCAAATGCCCCCGATCTCGGAGATGCCATAAGTAACATTAACCCGGATGATATTGCAAATATTTCTGTACTTAAAGGCGCGTCTGCTTCTGCATTATATGGCTATAGAGCCAAGGGAGGCGTTATATTAATAACTACTAAAAGCGCGCAAGGAAACAGTATTGAATTAAACTCAAACTATGTGGCTGAACAGGTTATCGATCCAACTGACTGGCAATATGTATATGGTCAGGGAGCAAATAATATGGCGCCTACCACTCAATTAGTTGCCTATCAATCAGGCCAATCTAGCTGGGGCGGAAAGTTAGATGGCTCCAGTGTGGTTCAGTTTGACGGCGTGAGTCGCCCGTATGTAGCGCAAAAAAATAACGTAAAGAATTTTTACCGTACAGGAGGGACATTTACAAATACGCTCTCATTTAACCGACTCTTTGACGGAGGTTCAATACGGCTTTCGGCAAGCGATTTGAATAATCAGGATATCATTCCGAATTCCGGATTAAACAGGCAAACTTTTGATTTAAGCACAAATTATAATGTTACCAAACGGTTGCTGATAGATGTAAGGGCAAATTATATTCTGGAACAAACTAAAAATAGGCCGTTGCTTTCTGATCCTTCTGGTAATTCAAATTATAATATAATGTTTCTTCCAACAAGTGTAGATGTACGCACCTTAGAAAAGGCTACAAATCCGGATGGCTCTGAATTTACTTATTCTCCTACTGTAAATGCAACAAATCCATGGTTTGCGGCAAAGAAATTTATTAATAATACAAATCGCGACCGGTTAATATCTTCTGTAAGATTGCATTACACTTTTGATGACGGTACTTTTCTACAGGGCCGGATTGGCCGTGATTCTTATAATGACCGTTATACTTCAGTAGTAGCTACAGGTACTGCTTATCGTCCTAATGGATCCATGTCCGATTATACAAGCAGTTTTTCAGATTTGAATGCAGACTTTTTAGCTGGCAAAACATTTAAAGCTACAAAAGACTTGTCAATAACTCCAAATGTTGGAGCAAGTTACAGAAGAACCAAATCTGAAGAATATATCAATCATGGCGAAACTTTCTCGGTACCTTTTGTTTATAATGTTTTAAATGCAGCAGTAAAAACAGTCAATTATATTCCAAGTGATGAGGAAGTTCAGTCAGTCTATGGAACATTGGAGCTTGCATACAAAGATTATCTCTATGTAACCGGTTCTGGCCGTAACGACTGGTTTTCAACTCTTGCTTCGCCAGGACAAAATAATAAGGTCGATGTATTTTATCCTTCCGTTAGCGGTTCATTTGTATTTTCACAACTTTTATCAAATAACTGGTTAAGCTTTGGAAAATTAAGAGCCGGCTATGCAGTAGTAGGACAGGCAACTTCTCCTTATCAAACTCAATTAAGCTATACTTTTGCAGGATCAACATTTAATGGTTATCCTTTAGGTTTGATCTTAAACAGCAGCGTTCCAAATTCCGCCCTGATGCCTTCTAAGGCAACTGAATTAGAGATTGGAACAGAATTAAGCTTTTACCAGAATCGCCTCAGCCTTGATTTAACCTGGTATAATAAAAAGTCAACTAATGAGATACTGGAAGCACCTGCTTCTATTGCCTCCGGATATGGAGGTGCAGTTTTAAATATTGGTGAACTTCAAAATAAAGGATTTGAAGCTTTGATTTCGGGATTTCCGGTAAGAACGAAAAATTTCAGCTGGAAAACATCACTAAATGGCTCGATAAATGACAATAAAGTTTTGTCATTAGCTGCAAACCAGGCATCGCTGGCAATCGGAACATCGGGAACTGCAGTTGGATTTATCCAGGATATTGTTGGATTACCTGCCAACCAAATAATGGCTTATGACTACAAGTATGATGATAAAAACGATACACTGATATTGGACAAAAGCGGTGTTCCTTCAAGAGGGCCGCTCAAACCATTCGGATCAGCATATTCTAAATGGATAGCAGGATGGAGCAACGAGTTTTCTTATAAAAATTTCCATTTGTCATTTTTAATAGATGGCAAATTCGGAGGTAAAATATTTTCCGGAACTGATTACCGAGGCTATTTCTTTGGATTAGATAAGGCGACTTTAGTAAACAGGGAGGGCAAGTTTGGAAATAATATTGATGCGGCTACTTACTATAGTACACTTGCTTCTAATGTTTCAAAATTATTCGTTCTGGATGCAAGTTTCATTAAATTTCGTCAGATAGTTTTTGGTTATACTTTTCCATCAAAATTATTTCATAAAGGAATAAAAGGGGCTTCCATCAGTTTGGTTGGGCGGAATTTGTTTTACCTCATGAAAAAAACGGATAATATTGATCCGGAAGCCGATTATACACCTAATGCATACGGTTTGGAATTAGGCGGAGTACCGCCTTCAAGAACGTTTGGTGTCAATCTTAATTTAAAATTTTAATTAAAAATTTTAACGCGGACAAATTTCAATTTTGCCATTTTAATAAATTATTTACAAAATGAAAAAGAAACTAATTACATATTCTGTACTGTTACTTTCCGGAATATTATTGTTAAACGGATGCACAAAAAAGTTTGAAGAAATTAATACAAATCCGGCATCCTATAACCAGGGAAATTTTAATCCTAATTTTCTTTTAACCACTGCCCAGGTTGCTTATACAGGAAGTTTTGATTTTGCATATGATACCTGGAGGGCAAATCTAATCTATAGTTCTACACTGATTCAGGGTTTTGCAACAGTTCTTTCGTATTGGGGAGGCGACAAATACAGTTTATCTGCCAGCTATACTGCCGCTTATTGGGGATTCAGCGGAGACGGAGCTTATTCAGAACAATTAAAACCTATTGTTGATATCATACAATCAACCACAGATAAGCCGAAATACAAAAATCTGCATGAAATTGCGAGGATTATGAGGGCTTTAATAATGGAAAGGATTACTGATCTTTATGGAGATGTGCCATATTCTGAAGCAGGATTGGGTTATTATACCAAAGACTATTTTCCAAAATATGATAAGCAGCAGGATATTTATAATGATATGATGAAAGAAGTGGATGATGCAGTAAGCAAATTAGATTCATCTGCGGATGTTGTTACCGGTGATTTAATTTATAAAGGTGATTTAAATAAATGGAAACGTTTTGGTAATACGCTTATTCTTCGGATGGCGATGCGGCTGGTAAAAGTGGATCCGGCTACTGCAAAAACATGGGTACAAAAAGTGGCGGCAAATACGATGCAAAGCAATGCAGACAATGCTTTTATTAATGGAGATCCTTCCGGCGGTTTATCCACAATGAACCGAAACACGCTTGTGCTGGAAGGAAAAGGAGGACAGGAGCCTTATTACGTAAAATGGTCCAATACATTTATCAATTTGCTTAAAAGCACCAATGATCCGCGGTTGGGAAAAATTGCCGTAATTCAACTTTATCCCAATCCAACTTCTACTGTTCAAAATCCAAATTATAATTCAGATCCAGCAGTTCAAAAGGGAATGCCTAATGGTAAAGATTTAAGCGGAATTCCGGGAAGGGATATTTCTACAGATCCATCCTACACCGGTATGCCTAATTATTCTTCTCCAAGCCCTTTTATGATCAAAGAAAATGGCCCCACATTTATATTGACTTATGCAGAATCTGAATTATTATTAGCAGATGCTGCCCAGCGTTTTGGAATTGGTGATGCCGCTCAACATTACCATGATGGGGTAAAAGCAGCCATCACATATCTAAGTCAATATGATCCGGCAATGGCTATTAGTGATGCAGATGCAGAAGCCTATCTTACAGCGAATCCTTATAATCCTGCAAATGGATTAGAAATGATCAATACACAGTATTGGATTTTGACAAATACGATGCTTGATTTTTATGAGTCATGGGCCAATTGGAGAAGAAGCGGATACCCTAATCTTGTACCGGTTAATTATCCAAATAATGTAACCAACGGGACTATACCACGCCGTTTTCCATATCCTTTAGCAGAATCAAATGTAAATCCGGTGAATTATAAAGCCGCTTCAGATGCGGTCCCCGGCGGAGACAATTTAACCGGACGGGTCTGGTGGGATGCACAATAAAATCTATTAGTAACATTTAATTATTTTAAAAAGCAGTGGGTATAATGAAGTAACTTCCTGCCTTTAATTTATCATTTTTTATATTCAATCATGGTTACTGCCTTTTTTAATGGAACTATTTATACAGCAAAAGAACAAATAAAAGGAAAAGCTATTCTAACAGAAGGCGATAAAATAAAAGGAATTGTGGAAAATGAATTAATTCCGACAAATGCAAAAACAATTGATTGCAAAAATCTGATTATCGCACCCGGATTTATTGATTTACAGATTTATGGAGGAGGAGGATATTTATTTTCAAACAAACCCACAGCAACTGCTTTAAAATCCATGGCAGACAGCCTGCTAAGTAGTGGTACTACAGGCTTTTATGTTACCCTTGCCACCAATTCGATGGAAATATTTCATGAAGCGATTAAAGTGGTAAAAGAAAATCCGAGTCCTGCCGTGTTAGGTTTGCATTTTGAAGGGCCGTATTTGAATCCGGTAAAACGCGGCGCACACATTTTAAAATACATTAAAAGGCCTGAAAAAAAAGAGGTGGAGGAATTATTAAAAGCTGCCGATGGCGTTTTGAAAATAATGACGCTCGCTCCTGAAATGTGTGATGCTGAAATCATTAAACTATTAAAAGATAATGGCGTTGTAATTTCTGCGGGACATAGCAACGCAACTTTTGCTGAAGCCGTGGCTGGTTATGAAAATGGCATTACGACAACGACACATTTGTTCAATGCCATGTCGCCGATACATCACCGCGATACCGGATTGCCAGGTGCAGTTTATCTTTCAAAAAATGTGTATGCAAGCATCATTGCAGATGGAATTCATGTAGATTTTAATGCATTAAAAATCAGTAAAAGAATCATGAAGGAAAGATTATTTCTAATTACTGATGCGGTTGCTGCAGTCGATGATGGCGCGTATAGCCATGTAGAAAAAGAAGATCGTTACACATTGCCTGATGGAACATTATCAGGTTCAAAACTGACACTTTTAAAAGCAGTTGAAAATTGTGTAAAGCAGGCGGAAATTGAATTAGATGAGGCTTTACGTATGGCTTCTACTTATCCCGCACAGGTAATGAATTTATCAGACCGTGGAAAAATAGAAGCGGGTAGCAAAGCAAATCTTAGTATTTTTTCAAAAGATTTTAAACCAAAATATACGGTCCTCAACGGGATTGTTGGAAATGATGAATCCTAAAGTTGTCTGACAGTAAATGAACAAATAAGCAGGATTTGTATTTTGCCTTGTGCTGAAAGATAAAGTTTCATTATGAGGCAATAACGATTGAACTAAAAATTTAAAAATAGAAAAATAAAATAACTATGTTTATTAAAGCAAGAAAAACCTTATTACCTATTCTTACTGTAGTACTTATCGGTGTTATTTTTTCTTTTATCAAAAAAGAAAACACCAATCAATGGATCCGCATCAACCAGCTCGGATATACCCCTGATGGAATCAAAGTAGCGGTTTGGTGCAGCAAAGACGAAGCAGGCATCAATACTTTTGAGCTTATTGATTCTGCTACCAGCAAAGTGGTTTTTACTGAAAAATCCGGAAAATCATTTGGCGCTTATGGGCCTTTTACAAATTCTTATCGTCTCAATTTTTCTTCATTTAAAAAACCTGGAATTTATTATTTAAAAGCTGGAAATGCTGTATCTCCATCTTTTAAAATCAATGAGGATGTTTATAAAGGAACCGCAGATTTTTGTTTGTTTTATATGCGTCAGCAACGCACAGGATTCAATCCTTTTCTGAAAGATTCGTGTCACACTCATGATGGATATACCATGTATGGGCCGATGCGCGACAGCACTTATATCAATGTGGTTGGCGGCTGGCATGATGCTTCTGATTATCTGCAATATTCTACTACTTCTGCAAATGCGACTTATCATTTACTGGCTGCATACCGCGATTTCCCCAATGTTTTTACTGACAAAAAACAAGCGAATGGTTTGGATGGGAAAAATGGAATTGCTGATGTTTTGGATGAAGCAAAATGGGGACTGGATTGGCTTTTGAAAATGCATCCAAAACCAAACTGGATGTTTAATCAAATCGGTGATGACCGCGACCATCATGGGATGCGTATGCCTGGAGAAGATAATTTTTATGGAAAAGATTTTGAGCGTCCGGTTTATTTTATAAACGGACTTCCACAGCAACGAGGCAAATTTATGAATCACACGACAGGCACGAGTTCTACCGCCGCAAAATTTGCCAGCGCTTTTTCACTGGGAGCCGTTTTATTTGATAAGTCAAATCCCGATTATGCAAAAAAATTAATTAATCATGCTTATTCCGCTATTGATTATGCCCTGATAAAACCTGGTGTTACACAAACCGTTTCTGTCCTTTCACCTTACATTTATGCAGAAGACAACTGGACGGATGATATGGAACTTGGGTTTGCGTCTTTGGCAAACTCACAGCAGTATTTTAAAAATAAAAATGTAAAAAATCTCCTGGATTCTTCTTTTAAATATTCGCAGGAAGAAAAAGTAACTCCATGGTTTTATCGTGATACAGCCAATCATTATCAATATTATCCTTTTATCAATCTCGGTCATTACGAACTGGCAAAACAAGTAAAAGGAAGTAAAAAAGATTCCATTATCAGTTATTATAAACAGGGAATTGAAGATGTGTGGAAGCGCGCAAAAGAAAACGCCTTTTATCGTGGCGTGCCTTTTATCTGGTGCAGTAACAATCTCACTACTTCCTTTGCGATTCAATGTTTGTGGTATGCGCAACTTTCAGGCGATAAAACATTTGATGAATTGGCGCAGGCAAATGTGGATTGGCTTTTTGGTTGCAATCCGTGGGGAACCAGCATGGTTTATGGTTTGCCTTCATGGGGCGATACACCTACTGATCCGCATTCTGCATTTACACACATTGGTCATTATCCGATAAACGGCGGTCTCGTTGATGGTCCGGTTTATACCGCCATTTACAAAAATCTTATCGGCATACAATTGTATAAACCAGATGAGTATGCGGAGTTTCAAAGCGACCTCGCTGTTTATCATGATGACTTTGGAGATTACAGCAGCAATGAGCCTACTATGGATGGTACCGCATCATTAGTGTATTTGCTTGCAGCAAAAGAAAGTGAGTTTAAAAAAAAACAGCCGGGCAAAATGAAATAATTTCTCACGGCGGAATTATTCGGGGAGATACAACTTTAAAAAAAATTGCTTTGGTTTTTACCGGCGATGAATTTGCCGATGGCGGAAGTTATATTTCTAAAGCACTGAAAAAAGAAAAGATTCATGGCTCATTTTTTCTCACAGGAAATTTTTACCGGAATAAAAAATTCAAAAAAATTATCAGTGATTTAAAAAAGAATGGCAATTATTTAGGCTCGCATTCTGATAAACATTTATTGTATTGCAATTGGGTAAAAAGAGATAGTTTGCTGGTTACCAAACAAGAATTTACAGAAGATTTGCAAAACGCCTACAAAGAATTAAAGCATTGGGAAATTGATAAAAAAGAGGCGCATTATTTCCTTCCGCCTTATGAATGGTATAATGATTCTATTTCAAAATGGACAAAAGAAATAGGATTGCAATTGGTAAATTTTACCCCGGGAACCAGGAGCAACGCGGATTACACGTATCCTGAAATGGGAAATAAATATGTAAGCAGCGATTCTGTTTTTAATTCAATCGTTCACTATGAAATGAAATCAACAAATGGATTGAACGGATTTATTTTATTGATTCATATTGGCACCGATCCACGGCGAACTGATAAGTTTTATAAGCGCTTGCCGGAGTTGATTGATACATTAAAATCGCGCGGTTATGGATTTGTAAGGATTGATGAGTTGTTGAATTGATAAAATCTAAAAAAGCAATGAAAAAAATTATTTGCATTTTTCTGATTACAGCATTTTCTTTTACAGCAAACGCACAAATATCGAAGATTCCTGATTCGTATTTTAAAGATAGTTTTCCAACATTAATTCAAAAGGCAAAGGAGGTTTTGAGTCATGCTTATATGGTTCAAAAACTTTTAACTACAACTGATACGTTGCCCGGCTGGGAAGGCTTTCCGGTAAAATTGTATGAATACCAAACCGGAAATGACCTTTATACCGGAAAGCCGAAAACAGGCAAAGTTTATCTTTTAAATCCTTCTCCGGAAAAATTAGCAATGTGGGTTGCAACGGCCTGTTTGGACATAAAACATAGTTTGGATACAAGCTATACTTATGCCGTTTTAAAATGGATAGACAATCAATCGAACGCGCAATTTCCGGTAAAAGGTGTGGTGTATGAAGATCAATATACAAAAGACTTCCAGGAGCCGTATGTTTTTAAAGATGGTGTAACGGTTTATATTAAAGACAGTACCATGTGGCCAAAAGATAAAACGTGTACACCTGAGCAATTGGATTTTTATTTGCGAGTAACGAATGATGATTTAAAACCACAAACCGGCCAATATGCACGAATCAGCAGTACTACAAGGGAAGATTATAAATCAAATCGTGGAACTGAAGATGTTGGTGATAAAAATGACCGGAAACAAAAATGGCTGGAAGTGGTGCGGGAGCTTTATAAAAAGGCCTGGAACTCTGATAGAAATGAATTAATCATTATGTGGGCAAAAAATCATTTGAAATAAAAGATTTTTCTTCTAAATTTTCATACTGACGATCCTCAATATTTTTTCTTCTCAACAGTGCTATCTTTGAAAGATGCAAACTGTTCGTTTATTAATAAGTGGAAAAGTTCAGGGTGTTTTTTTCAGAGAGACCGCCAGGAAAATTGCTGAAAAGTTGAATATAAAAGGATGGATAAAAAATACCGCCGATGACAAAGTGGAAGTTATGATAACCGGTGCAGAAACCGATGTGAATGATTTTATTAAATGGTGCAAAAAAGGGCCGGAAAGAGCTGACGTGAAAGAAGTACTGGTTACCAAACAACCGGAAACTGTTTTTAAAAAATTTGAAGTGAGGAGGTGAATGGTGAATGGGTGAATAGGTGAATGGTAAATGGTGAATGATGAATGGTGAATGGTGAATGGTGAATGTCTGTTCCCAGTTTAGGTTGACATATTGTAAAAATCAAAAATAAACAATATGCAGACAATTGAGCAGAGAAAAACAATTCGGTATAGCATTAGCTTTAAGCAAATGGTGGTTAAAGAAGTGGAAGAAGGAAGTAGTATGGAATTTGTGCGCAAAAAATATGATATTGGTGGTGGCAGCACGATTCAAAAATGGATTATGGCTTTTGGCAAACATCATTTACTAAACAAAATAATCAGAATAGAAACAATGAACGAAAGAGATAGATTAAAGCAGTTAGAGGAAGATAATAAAAGGTTGAAAATGGCACTGGCAGATGCTTATATGGCAAAAGATTGCCTGGAAGGAGTGATTAAAATGGCTGATGAAGAATATAAGACAGACTTAAAAAAAAATTTTGGTTTCCGGTTACCAGGCAAAACGAACAGCGATACTCAATAAGTTCTTTATGCAATTTTTGGGGTGTCAGCAGACAGGCTTTTTATAAAGATCGAATATCAGTTGAAAAGAAAAAAAATAAGGACGAGTTTATATTATCGTGTGTAAAAGATATTCGTAAAACACATTCAAAATTAGGAACACTAAAATTAAGAAGTGAATTAAAAAATGAGCTAAAAACATGTGGTCGTGGATACGGAAAAAATAAGTTCTTTGATTTGTTACGTAATAATGATTTGTTATTAAAACGCAGGCGTCGCTATTGGGTTACAACCGATTCGAATCATCCGTTTTATAAGCATACCAATCAATTGGCTAAAGCAACAATTACAGCCCCAGATCACGCTTGGGTATCTGATATTACTTATTTGAGAACAAGAGAAAAATTTGTGTATTTATCATTGGTTACCGATGTTTATTCACGCAAAATAGTAGGTTGGAATGTAGATGTTTCTTTAGCAGTAGAAGGAGCAATGGCAGCGATGAAAATGGCAATTGCCAACAGCTCTGCAACTAAAGATCTTATTCATCATTCTGACAGAGGAATTCAATATTGTTGTTACGCATATAATGACTTAGCAAAGAAACATGGAATAAAAATGTCGATGGGAGAAGCAGGCAATTGTTATGATAATGCCATTGCAGAAAGAGTGAATGGGATTTTGAAAGAGGAGTATTTATTAGACAGCGAATTTGTGGATATTAAACAGGCAGTTAAGGCGGTCAAAGAAGCTATTTATCTTTATAATTATCAGCGGCCACACTGGTCATTAAATTTAAAGAAACCAGCAGAAGTTTACAATACTGGCAAACAGGAGTTGCAAACAATGAAAGGTAATTTAAAAGATGCGGAGGCGCTCTCTCCAAAGAGCAAGACTACGCATCTTTTAAATGGGCAAAATGAAGAAGCTCGCACCGAATTAAATTAAAGCGTAAAAATCAAAAAAACTGTCAACTTTTTTCGGGACAAGACAGAATTAAGAATTTACAACTTTAATATTTTAAAAAATGAATAAAAAAATCTCTTCATTGAAATTTTCCATTTCTTTTTTCCTGCTTTTTTTCTTTATTTCCTGTTCGGCGCAGAAGTACTATTTGTTTGTAGGAACCTACACAAACACCGACAGTAAAGGCATTTATATTTATGATTTTGATTCTCAAACGGGCGAGGCAACCTGGGTGAGCAATACGGATAGCGTGACGAATCCATCTTATC
The DNA here is from genome assembly GCA_963706825.1 of uncultured Chitinophagaceae bacterium. Lineage (GTDB taxonomy): Bacteria > Bacteroidota > Bacteroidia > Chitinophagales > Chitinophagaceae > Ginsengibacter. The sequence goes on from CAVPNT010000003.1 coordinate 128,526, forward strand.
TTACCATTTCTAAAAATCAGAAATATGTGTATGCAGTAAATGAAACGAATGGCTTAAATCCGGGAAGGGTTACTGCATATTCATTTGATAAAAAAAGCGGCACACTTCATTTTTTAAATACAACTCCTTCCGGAGGCGATGATCCCTGTTATATTTCCACCACATCGGATAATAAATGGCTGGCAGTCGCCAATTACACAAGCGGGACTGCAACTGTATTTCCCATAAATAAAAATGGTACGGTGGCGCCATATTCACAAATCATATACGACTCCGTTTATAGAAACGAGGGCGATAATTCAAAAGCCCATGTCCACGAAACCGTTTTTTCTCCTGACGAAAAATATTTATTAACGCCGGATTTAGGTTTGGATGCGGTAGTAACTTATCAATTTGACAAAGCTATAAAACAGCCGCTTATTTTATCCTCAGCTACCATTACAAAATCTGAAAAAGGAAGCGGCCCAAGGCACCTTGTTTTTTCTCCAAATAAAAAATTCCTTTACCTGATGCATGAAATGGCAGGAACAGTAACTGCTTATAATTATAATAGTGGAAAGCTTTCCCGGATCCAGGATATTCCTGCTTTTCCTGATGGTTTTGTTGGAAAAAAAGATGGAGCAGAAATTTGTATTTCTCCTGATGGAAAATTTTTGTATGCTTCTTTGCGTGGCGATTTGAATTCAATCGCTATTTTTTCGATTGATCAGGCTTCAGGAAAATTAACGATAAAAGCATCACAGTCAACATTTGGAAAAGGGCCACGAAATTTTATCATTGACCCAACAGGAAACTATTTACTCGCTGCAAACCAGGACACGAGAAATATGGTGATTTTCAAAAGAGATAAAGAAACTGGTTTATTGACTAAAACGGAAAAAGAAATTGAAGTTCCACGTCCGGTTTGCCTTCAAATGATTGGGAAATAGGCGGAAGGCGGAAAGCAGAAAGCACTATAAAGTAAAAAACTTCCCTCATTGAAAAGGGAAGTTTTTTAATCATTTAATCCTGGGGTTTTCTTTGGTTTTTCAGGGTTAAATTTTAACTGAATTTACAGTTGGTTTTCAAGGGATCTATATTTTTTCAAAGATATTTGGACATAAAAAAAGTTGAAGTTGACTGATATCAGATTTTAATTGGTTTTTCCCGGATTAGAGGAAAGTTATTTTTCTTAGGATTTGGATCAGATTAATGTTTGTTGAACATCAATCAACTTCTGGAACAAAGATATAACCGGAGTGACTGGTGTGCAAGAGCGTTATTGCTGATTTTTTCAGGTCTTATAAATACTGTATGAGTGGTATAAATACGTGACGATTATTCGAAGTCTTACCAGGAGAATTAGATGCTTTTTTGGGAATTAATTTAAAGCGATCAACGAAAATCCCACTTTTTGAAAAAATGAGAAATCAAGAATCACTGATATTTGTTGGTTTACTGCAACGCTTTTAAAAGAAAAGCTTTAACTATCTTTCTCTTTCAGTAAAGTAGAAATATCTTTTTCCATTCTGTCAATTTCATCCGGCTTTAATCCATCATAGATGCCACGTACTCTTTTTTCTTTGTCGATCAATGCGAAAAACTGGGTATGAATAAAAGCTTCCGCAATATTTTCAGTACTGTTTTTTTCATTGTCGAGCAGGTAACTTTGACGGGCCATTTTGTAAAGAGAATCTTTATCGCCGGTTACAAAATACCATTTTGCCGCATCATGAGGATTCATTCCGATCATTTTTGTTTCATACGCTTTCAACAGGGGAACAGAATCTGTTTCAGGCATGGAAGTGTGAGAGATGATGGCAAAATTTTTATCGTCTTTAAATTTATCATAAACGCCTTTCATATTAAAATTCATCTTAGGACAAATGCCTTTGCAGGTTGTGAAAAAATATTCAGCCACATAAACTTTTCCATCCATATTTTTTTCGGTTACCGTTTGCCCGTTTTGATCAGTGAATGAAAAGTCCTGCACATAGCTCATTACCGGAAGCCTTACATCAAAAAAACCTTTGGTAAAAGAGAGCAAAAAATAAAACATGGAGATCAGCAGTACAAAGAAAACTGAATAAATAATTATTTTCTTTTTCATGCCGCAAAGGTAGGGATGAAAGCGGAATGCAGAATAACGGATTAACAAAACAGAAATTTTGGCTGCTGGCTAATACAATTACTCCATGTTCATCCACAAATCATTTTGATTTGCACTTATTTATACGCGATTTTGAAAAAGCTTATGAATTTCCAGGCAGGATGAATGCACAGTTAATCGCTTAATCCGCATTGAATCATAAATTTATTTGTAAAAACTTTTTGAACGTCATCCGATAAAAGCTGCTTTCTGCATGACTTCCATCTTGTAACCTTTTCGCCATACATTTTATTCACCAAAACAGGCGTAAGCCCAAAATTAAATTTACCCCAATGCATAGTAAAAGGTATGTTTAATTCGTCAAGCCGCGTCCATACTTTTTCGATAAATCTTCTTGATAAGTCTGAGTCAACACCGTCTAATTCCATAATGCACGTTTGATCAAAACGGGTAAAACCAAGTAGGGCATCTGTCCCTTTTACATATCGCAAAGCAAGAGCTCCTGCAAAAGGAAAAGCTTTGTTTATCCTCACAATTTCTTCCAACACGGCACTTGCATTTACCGTTTGAACACCAATCGCAGCGCTGGCCGCTTTGCCCCGGAATTTGGTATTACTAAAAGTTTCACCAATGGTTCCTGTCATATTTTGATTAGCAGTGAACGCCAATGGAAATAGTTTATTGACTAATCCCGGAACCAGTAGCGAGGATAAGCCGGGTCCCAACCCATCCAGTAGGGTTTCCATCACGCCGAGCAAGTCATCACCATAAGTAAATCCATTATCATTTTGTACAATCTTCGTATAGTCATCACGGTAGGGCACTTTGTACATCGTTTTGAAATAAACTCCTTTTTCAGAATTGTCCGGCTCGAACATCTGAAGATTTACCAATATTTCAAAATGATACAGCTCTTTTCCGGGAGCAACAGCCGGTGATATAAGCTGATTCAGAATTGCAGAAAAATCAAGGTGATTCATTACCTGTTTCAAACCATCATTGTAAACAATATTGCCGGTCCGATATTGCTCCAAAAGAAAGATGGGTTCCGTTTCTATTAATATGCCATGGATAAATCCAAAACTTCCAAAACTTACTACAGCGGCATTAAACATATCATCATCTTTAATCGCTTCTGCGCCAAGCCATTTAATAAAATCATCAGAGGCAACGGGATTGGATTTTTTTTCAATCCATACGTGTCTGTCCGGTCCTGTTACGATATGCAATCCTACAATTGAATCATGGACAGCGCCTACATTAAAGGCAGAACCATGTGTGCCTGTAGAAGTACAACCGGCAATGGTTTGACCGTTGCTTGCTCCGGAAGCTTTCAGCGACCTTTTAGGATTAGAATTCTGTTCGAGTTTCTCGTCAAGGTCAAGCATGCTGATACCGCATTCAGCAAAAAAAAGATTCCCGGCGCTGCCGCCCTTTTGCAAATATTCAGCGGCAACAAAAGAAGTTTTCAGGTTAAATGTAAGACGCAGCGCCTTTGTGTCCACAAGCCCTCCCTCGCAAACCGCTACCTCGGAAAATGACCAACCATTTCCGAGGGCACGCAACTGAATATTATTGTCAAGTGCATATTGAATGAGCCATTGAAAATTTTTGGTTGTATCAAAATAAGGATTTGTAGAATTTGAAGAAGGAATACTTAGTTTGAACGAACAATTTTGTTTAAATGTATGTACAAAGTTCTCATGGCCATTTTGCCAATCGATAATCGGCAATGTTGAAATGCCGTCGGGTAAATTAGTCAGGGTAGTCATTGATTTTTTTTTAATTATGCCCAAGGGAATCGGTGGGAGGACTGTAAGGCGCACAGGCCCATTCAATTCTTTGGGGCATCACAATACCGAGAGAAAGTACCGATATTAATGAAAAGCCAAGATTGTTTTTTACAGTTACCTGGTCAAGGTGATTGAACCTGCTGTCGCATTTTGGGTTAATATCTTTTGGCTGAACCAATCCCCATGCAAAAGACCAGGTAGTTTTTTGATTTAAAGGATTATTTGCAAACGTATCAGAATCGTATTTGGAAACGACTCGTGTAGTAGTGCAGGAATGAAGGCAAGCAGACAGCACAAAGATTATCAGGACAGTGATATTTCCAAAGCGTTTGGCGGACATCATATTGATTGTTTTAATGAAATTTAAAACGGATGCATTTCTAACTCCCGCTCGCCCTTCTTAATCAGAAATTCGCACTTTTCTCAAGAATAATAATCTTATGAAATTCACCGAAATCAAAAAAAAGAATAAAAAAAATTCTGATTCTTCCTGGTCTAAAAACCGTTAATGGCTTTTAATGCTAAAAACAAATTGGAAATACGTTGTGCTAAATTAAGTTATATGAGTAAAACAAAAAATGTTTTGTTTTTAAATTAAATAACCTTTCCTGTTTGTACACTTCAATATCCAAACAATTGAATTAATAGAAAGAGCAACCTCTTTTCATATCGGGATAGATTAAGATTTCATAATAAAAGTTTGTTTACTGTAAAAGCTCTTCTCATATTATTGAAAGCCAAAAGCAATTTCAATTTCATTAATTTTACCATTCAAAAATTTTTTATGCAAGAAGATAAATACGATTTTGGAATGATTGGCCTTGGCGTAATGGGACGCAATCTGTTGCTGAACATGGCGGACCATGGATTTTCTGTAATTGGATATGATAAAAATCCTGACAAGACCACCGCTTTTGAAGCATCTGCCACAAAAGGAACAACCGTCAAAGGAGTGAATACTTTGAAAGAAATGATTGATCAGTTAAAAACACCAAGAAAATTAATGATGCTCGTGCCGGCAGGAAATCCGGTAGATAGTGTGATTAACGAATTGAAGCCTTTATTACAAAATGGCGATATTATTATTGATGGAGGAAATTCGCATTATACCGATACTCTAAGAAGAATTAATGAATTAAAAAATATCGGTTTTCATTTTATGGGAATTGGAATTTCAGGTGGAGAAGAAGGAGCACGAAAAGGCCCCAGTATTATGCCTGGTGGCGATGAAGAAGCATATAAAGAAGTAGCGCCGATTTTAAAAGCAGTAGCTGCGAAAGTAAATGGCGAGCCTTGTGTGGCCTATCTTGGCCACAATGCGGCCGGTCATTATGTAAAAATGGTTCATAACGGAATAGAATATGCAATCATGGAACTCATCAGTGAGTGTTATGATCTGATGCGTCATGGTTTACAACTTTCAAACGAAGAACTTCATGGAGTGTTTAAAGATTGGGACAGTGGCGATATGAAATCTTTTTTATTGGAGATTACGGCAGCAATTTTTGAAAAGAAAGATGATAAAAGCAGCAATTACCTGGTAGATATGATATTAGATAAAGCCGGAGCAAAAGGAACGGGCAAATGGACTTCACAGGAAGGGCTTGATCTTCCCATGCCAATACCAACAATTGATTCAGCCGTTATGATGCGAAACCTTTCTTCCCTGATTGATGAGAGAAAAGAATCGGCGCATCTTTATAATACTGAACCCCGGAAAATCGAAACAGATAAAAAGGAATTTATCAATCAATTGGGCGAGGCGTTATATTTTGCAACTTTGATGAGCTATGCACAAGGCCTTGCAATGCTTACTACCGCTTCATCAGAATTAAAAATGGATATTCCTTTACCGGAAGTGGTAAGTGTTTGGCGCGGCGGGTGTATCATCAGGTCGGCAATGCTTGATGTATTTAAAAAAGCCTATCAAAACCCGAATCTGAAAAATTTATTGCTCGATCCGAATATTGCAAAAATCCTTCAACAGAAAGAATCGTCTCTTCAAAAAATAGTTTCTATTGCAGCATTGAATAATTATCCTGCTGCCGGATTAATGGCTTCTTTAAATTATTTTAATGCATATCGAAGAAGGCTTTTGCCAACGAATCTGATACAGGCACAACGTGATTTTTTTGGTGCACATACCTACCAGAGAACCGATGATCCAGCCGGTGTTTTTCATACAGAATGGGAATAGAAGCAAAAGGCAAAAGGCGAAAGGCTGAAGGCGTAAGGCTGAAAGCAACAATTCAATAATTGAATAATTCAATAACTAATTCTTAATAACCAGTATTCAATAATCAATAATCAAAAATGTTAGATTACAAAAAATTACCACCAGCAGTAGTTATCATATTCGGAGGAAGCGGTGATCTGAATTACCGCAAATTAAATCCGGCTTTGTATAATCTTTTTCTTGATAATGCAATGCCTGATCATTTCAGTATCATTGGCATTGCGCGTTCACCTTATTCAGATGTAGATTATAAAAAACACTTAAAAGAAGGAATTGATAATTTTTCACGAATAAAAGATGCAAACGGAAAATGGCAGGAATTTTCCAAACACCTCAGCTATCTGCAAATGGATATCAACGATGCGAAATCTTATGACAAAATAGCTGAGATCGTAAAGAAAAAAGAAGCAGAGGCGGGTGTTCATCCAAATGTAATTTTTTACATGGCAGTAGCGCCACAATTGGTACCGGAAATCGTGAAGCACATCGGCAATATGGAACTTTGTAAGGATACAAAATGTGCCCGCATTGTAGTTGAAAAACCTTTTGGCCACAACCTTGAAAGCGCCATAGCCATGAATCAAATGCTGGCGCAATACTTTGATGAAGAACAGATTTACCGTATCGATCATTACCTTGGAAAAGAAACGGTTCAAAATATTCTGGCGCTACGTTTTGCCAATGCCTTATTCGAACCTTTATGGAACCGGCATTACATCGATCATGTACAGATCACTGCCGCTGAAACAGTCGGAATAGAAGGCCGTGGCGGATATTATGAGACTTCCGGTGCTTTGAGAGATATGATTCAAAACCATATTTTGCAATTACTTTGTATGATAGGAATGGAAGCGCCCGTTTCTTTTGATGCGAATGAAATCAGGAATAAAAAAGTGGACGTTTTAAATGCCATCCGCCGCATTCCAAAAGATGAAGTGCAGGATTATGCAGCGCGCGGCCAATATGGGCCAGGCTGGATGCAGGGTGAAAAAGTACCGGGATATAAAGAAGAAAAAGGAGTGGATCCCGATTCGAATATCGAAACTTTTGCGGCAGTAAAATTTTATATTGATAACTGGCGTTGGGAAGGAGTTCCTTTTTATGTGCGTACCGGAAAACGCCTGCATGAAAAATCTACAGAGTTAACGATTCAGTTTAAGCCAGCGCCTGACTTTGCTTTTCCAAAAGAAGCAACAGAGACATGGCGGCCAAACCGGCTTTCAATCGGCATTTCACCGGAAATGGACATTTGTCTCCGGTTCCAGGCTAAAAGGCCCGGACAGGCAATGCGTTTAAATCCTGTAGATATGGTTTTTAATTACGAAGATGCTTACAAGGGCGAAGAGCCGGAAGCTTACGAAACCCTTTTATATGATGTAATGGACGGTGATGCTACTTTGTTCATGCGTGCCGACCAGGTAGAAGCGGCATGGCGGGTGGTGATGCCAATATTGGAAGTTTGGGGAGCGCGCAAGCCTTTGGATTTTCCGAATTATTCGCCGAATTCGTGGGGGCCGGAAGATGCAGAGGCGCTCATCGCACGCGATGGCCACAACTGGATTTCCATGCCTGCAAAAGCGCATTCAAAATCAGGTGATAAAAAAAGTAAAAAGTAAAAAAATGCAACTACATATTTTTGATAATAAAGAAATGATGAGCGATAAACTCGCTGCCTGGATTTGCAATCTGGTAGAAGAAACTTTAAAAAAGCAGGAGTTTTTTACACTGGTTCTCTCAGGTGGCGAAACGCCAAAATTGTTATACGAAAAATTAGCAACGGCAGATTATAAAAACAAAATCAACTGGAAGCGTATTCATATTTTCTGGGGCGACGAAAGAGTGGTTCCTTTTAACGATGACAGGAATAATGCAAAAATGGCTTTTGATATTTTACTGAATCAGGTAGATGTTCCTGCAGACCAGATTCATATTATGCGTACTGATATTCAGCCAAATTTTGCAGTCGACGAATATCGAAAATTACTGCATAAGTTTTTTGATAACTCAAGCCATAGTTTTGATCTCGTGTTGCTCGGTATGGGCGATGATGGCCATACCCTTTCATTATTCCCGGGCTCGCCAATTATCAAAGAACATGTTCATTCGGTGAATGCCGTTTATAATGAAAAACAGCAAATGTATCGTATCACATTAATGCCGTTGATTGTGAATAAATCATCACAAATTGTTTTCATGGCATCTGGTGAACAAAAAGCAGGGGTTTTAAAAGAAGTATTGGAAGGGGAACGCAACACTGAAAAATTGCCAGCTCAAAGTATTGTTCCTGTCGAGGGAGAACTACATTGGTTTTTGGATAAAGCCATATCAAGCGACCTTGCCATTACCTGAAGGCCTTGCCAGTAAATAAAGAAATAAGCCGGATTTATAATCACCTTTTTATAACCGTAATCTGTAAACTAAAATTCATTCGCCGTTTTTTTGATTTGGTTTACTCATTTATTTTTAAAAATCTTTTTCTGATTACTTCCAGTTGTGGTTCAACAAGAGGAGAAGTTTTTTTGAGAACTTTTATAAAATAATCAACTTCATCCGGCCTTGCAGGACATCCGACATTGCTTCCTGTAACGCTGCCGTCGTCCGAATGAACTCTTGAATCCGCGAGCAGTGTTCCCTTTTTGTCAAGAATAAACCAATAAGGGATTCCCTGGTTATCACCTCCGTATTTTGTTCTTAATTGATTCGCCCCCGGATTATTTAAGCTTTCTTTTTCCCCTCTTTCATCAACGGTGAGATGTTTAATAATATAATTGTTATCAAAGAAAGATTTGACGGTTTTATCATTCATCGCTGTATCCATCCGATGGCACCAGATACACCAGGATGCATGAAAGATGATGAAAATATTTTTATCACTTTTTGCCGCTTCTGCCTGCGCTTCTTTTATAATTGTATCGGCACTTTCTGTCTTCGTTTGTGCCTTGCCGTTAGTGATCATAAAAATTAACGCAGGCATTAATAATCCAATTATTTTCATTTTTACTTTTTTAGATATTCAAATCATTGTTGTCCGGTAAAAAAAGGAGCAGAAAATGAATTCTGCTCCAAATGGTTTAGTTTAGGGTTTACTACAACAAAAAACTTTACCATGAACAAAAGTACTTTTTTTACCGGACAGCCTGTATTTTCTCAACTAATAAAAGTTATTCCCAGATCATTAATTTGCAAGGCGGCCACTGAACATAGAAGTGATAGATACTCTAAAAAGTTTGACACATATCATCATCTTCTTACCATGCTCTATACTTGTTTTCAAAACTGCACATCCTTGCGTGAAGTGACCACCGGTCTCCAGGCCAGTGAAGGGCGGCTCCAAAGCTTAAACATGCATTATTTGCCTGCTCGTAGTACCCTGGCAGATGCTAACAAAAGAAGAGCACATCATGTCTTTGAACAAATCTATATGCAGTTATATGGTAAATACAGAGAGCTTTTATCGGACAGCCGTTTTAAAGATCCATTAGTTAAACGCCTGGTCATAATTGACTCAACCACTATTAGTCTGTTCCAGGATATTATGAAAAATGCCGGGCGTGCGGCTGCCGATGGTAGAAGGAAAGGAGGCATCAAAGTACATACAGCCATGAATGCTAAAGAAAGTGTTCCTTACCTGATCCGCTTTACAGAGGCGGCAAAAACTGATATTCCATTTATGAAAGAAGTCAATCCGCCCGCAGGTTCTATCGTAGTAATGGATAAGGGCTATCATAATTTTAAGCAATTAAATAATTGGAGATTAATGAAAGTAGATTGGATCACCCGACTTAGAACCAATAATGTTTATGAAGTAACTGAAGAAAAACAAGTGTCCGAAAAAGATATTATAGCAGGAGTAATTAGTGACCAGTGGATTGTGTTAGGATATAAAATTAAAGTTGAAAAAGTACAAGGCAGATTGGTGACCTACTATGATCATGAAACACAAAGAACATTTCAATTCATCACTTCAAATAAGCGTTTGTCACCTTTAAAAATAGCAATGCTTTATAAGCAAAGGTGGCAAATAGAGATGCTATTTAAAAGATTAAAGCAGAATATGCCTTTGGAATACTTTTTAGGTGAAAATGAAAATGCTATTAAAATACAAATATGGTGCACCTTGATTGCTGACCTTCTGCTCAAAGTAGTTGCCTCACAGGTGAAACGCAGGTGGGCATTCTCAAACCTTGCGTCTTTTGTGAGATTGCATCTGCTAAACTACACACATGTATTTAAGTTCCTGGAGCATCCTGAACGGTGCAGAATATATAATCCAGCCCCAACTGAAAATCAATTGAAGCTTAACTTTTCTCCATAGGGCCTCTAAATGAAAAATAAATGGAGTACACACATTCACTACGAGCTTTCCTCTGTATTTTTATCAAAAAAATTATTAATCGGACAGCACTGTATTCAAATTAACTATTTTTCCGAATCATGCAATATTTTTCCCGCTGACAGAACTTCCGCAAAACAGGAAAGAAAAAAAAGGCAACTTTCCCTACACATCGTACATTTGTTTTAAATGACATCGTCTTATTTTACTTATAGCAAACCAAAAGTATTACAGGCTTTAAGATTTCATTTTTTTAGCAGAAATGAAATAAAAATTATGATAATTGTGGTAAATGTATTTGCGATTTCTGCAGCAGTTTTATATTTTACCGGCAAAGTTTCACCACTCGCTTTTTTAATGAGCTCCACACTTTGGTTTGCTTTAATGATTGCCTTTTGGGTCATACTTCCCACGGTTATTTATCGTAAGGCTGCTACATTTAAAGATCATTTTAAAGTGAGCTTTGAAGACCAGCACATGTTTCTTGAAAATGAAAGAGGCAGCCGAAGCTGGCCCTGGAAAGACTTTAGCTACTTTACAGAAAGCACTAATTTTTTTCATTTATATTTCAACAGCCGTTCTTTTTTTATTATTCCCAAAAGTGCTTTTCCAAAAAATGAACTTCCCGATATAAGAAAATTTTTGAAAGAAAAAATTCGTTGATAAAACAGAATTAAAGAACCTAAAATCATTTAAGATTCAAGCCTTGCCAAAAGTATTACAATCCGTATCGTCTCAAATTTCCACTTTGCCAAAAAAAGAACTGGAAAAACTGGTATTAAAAGCAGCACAAAAAGATAAATCTTTCCATGATTATCTAATGGTAAATTATTTTGAAAAAGAAAATGGGGAACAGGATTTATTTGATAAAGCAAAAGCAGATTTGAACGTATTATTTACTAAAAGATATAAAGGGTATTCAGAAGAACAACAGACAGCCGGAATGCTGACAGCATGTGCAAAAAGGATTGGGGAATTTTCTAAAATTTGCAAAAACAAAAATTTAGAAGCAGAATCTAATCCTGTACGTATTGGAAATACCATTCACAATGGGTGAAAGTAGTTTTAAGACCTGCTTTACTGCATTCAATTTTAAAACGGCTTCCCTGCTCAGGCGTTTAATTACTTTAGTGAATTCAAAAATGCATGAGGATTTTAAAATTCAATACCGATCGAAAATCAACAGTTATTTAGACTTGCTCCATGGCAATTGCAATTACCTTGAGTATATAAGGTCTTTACCGCAATTTATTTGAGAAAAATTTATCTTTAAAAACTATATTTAAATAAAAAATCATGGTTATCACCGTTTGCGTTTGCGGAGCAGGAACGATGGGAAGCGGCATTGCTCAAGTAGCGGCGCAAAGTGGTTTTGATACCGTTCTTTTTGATGTAGATGAAAAGATTGTGGTAAAGGCGCAAATTTCTATTGAAAAGAATCTGCAATACCTGATGGATAAAAATAAAATTTCAGCGAAAGAAAAAGAAGCGATTTTTAGCAGGATAACATTTACCAGCGATATAAAAAAATGCACGGCTTTTATCATCATCGAAGCAATTATTGAAAAAGAAGAAGCGAAAATTTCGCTGTTTAATCAACTGGCAAAGTATAATAATGAAGAAGTCATTTTTGCAACAAATACGTCTTCCCTTTCGGTTTCTTCTATGCAGCAAGAAATAAATTTTCCGCAAAGAGTAGTGGGAATGCATTTTTTTAATCCTGCTTATATGATGAAACTGGTAGAAGTTGTAAAAGGCCGTGAAACGAATGATGAGGTAGCAAAAATGATTGTTGATATTTGCAGGCAAATGGGCAAAATACCTGTGATGTGCAAAGACGCTCCTGGCTTTATTGTGAATCGTGTGGCCAGGCATTATTACCTTGAATCACTCAAAATCGTAGAGGAAGGAATTGCATCTTATGAAGAGGTCGATGATATTTTAGAAGGTAGCGGTTTTAAAATGGGTCCCTTCAGATTAATGGATCTCATCGGGATGGATATTAATCTTGCTGTCACGGAAAGCATATATGATGCTTACAATAAAGCTCCACGTTTTGAGCCTTCTCCAATTCAGATAGAGAAAGTAAAAAATAATGAGTTGGGTAAAAAAACCGGTAAGGGATTTTATAATTACAAAAAATAAAAAGGATAAATTCATTTACATTGCTTGGTAAATAATTGGAAATCCGGGAAAATGCAACAGGAAAATTCTTCAGAAAAAAATAGAATTCAAAAAAAGATTCTGGTTACCGGGGGCGCAGGACTTGTCGGAAATGAGTTGATAAAACAGTTGCTTGCGGATGGCGAAAAAGTAAAAGCAATTTATCATTCTACCCCTCTTTCTCTTTCTCATCCAAATCTCGAAATTGTACGATGTGATATTCTTGATGTCGTTTGTCTCAATGAAATAATGGATGGAATTACTCATGTTTACCATTCTGCTGCATTGGTATCTTATGACCCAAAGGACAGGCAACAGCTTTTAAAAATAAATGTTGAAGGAACCGCAAATGTGGTAAATGCCTGTATTGATGCAGGCGTAATGAAATTGGTACATGTTAGTTCTGTAGCCGCTCTGGGGCGTATCAGGAATGATGAAATGGTAAGTGAAAAAATGAACTGGACAGAAGAAACGAGCAACAGTGTTTATGGAAAATCGAAATATTTTGCCGAGTTGGAAGTATGGCGCGGAATAGGTGAAGGATTGAAAGCGGTGATTGTAAATCCCTCACTAATTCTCGGTGGAAATAATTGGGAAACCGGGTCTTCAGCCATTTTTAAAAATGCTTATAATGAATTCAAATGGTACACCGATGGCGTCTCTGGTTTTGTAGATGTAAGAGATGTAGCGCGTGCAATGATCCTGTTAATGAACAGTGAAATAACTGCTCAACGTTTCGTTTTGAATGGCGAGAATTTACCCTACAGGGAAATATTTTCTTCAATAGCACAATGTTTTGGAAAAAAACCACCGCATAAAAAAGTGTCACCGTTTTTAGCAGAAATAATCTGGCGTGCAGAAGAATTAAAAACAAGATTTACAGGAAAAAAACATTTGCTGACGAAGGAAACAGTTCGGACTGCACAGGCAAAAGTATATTTTGATAACAGCAAAATTTTGAATGCGCTTCCGCGTTTTCAATTCACAAAAATTAAAGAGACGATTGAATATACCTGCGGTTCTTTGAAAGAAAAATACTCACTTTAATACAAAATCTATACTCCAATGAATATCAATTTCCAGATTCTTTTTGTAGCTGTTTTTATTTTTATTCTTTCTTTTCTATTATCCCCGTTCAAACTTTCGGCACAGGCTTCTTATTTTATTGTAAAAGGAAAAGTGATTGATAAAAACACAAAAGCTCCACTTGCAGGCGCTTCTGTATTTGCGCAGAATACAACCATTGGTGCAGCAACTGATGCGGAAGGCAATTTTAATATCAGGCTACCTGAAGGAGGATATTCTTTGGTAACGACTTTTACCGGGTATGAAACAGAAAGCATACGCATCAATGCTTCTACCGGAAATGACAGCCTGCTTTTTGAATTAAATCCGGAAGAAAAATCGCTGGAAGCAGTGACCATTTCTATTTCAAATGAAGTGCCGGATGGATGGGAAAAATATGGTTCTTTTTTCATTGATAATTTTATCGGGCAGACAAATTTTTCAAAACAATGCGTCATCAAAAATCCGGAAGTCTTGCATTTTTATTTTATAAAAAAAAGGAACACATTGAAAGTAAAAGCAAAAGAACCATTGGTTGTTGACAATTTTTCATTGGGATATACTTTGAAATTTGCCATTGATTCTTTTACCAATGATTACAATTCTAAAACCAATTTATTTATTGGTTATCCTCTTTTTGAAGAGATGCAGGGAACGCCGGAGCAACAGGAAACCTGGAATCAAAACCGGGCAATTGCGTACAAGGGATCTTTATTGCAATTCATGAGAAGCCTTTATCGGCGCACTTTACAGGAAGATGGATTCGAACTTCAGTTCATTGTTAATAATAACGGCGAAGATTATCCGATTCCTGTGGCAAATCTTTATGGAGCATTGAATTATCAAAAAGATGACAGCACACAAACAGTAGAATTTTTTCCCAACCAAAGCGAAGTGGCGGTAATTTATAAAAAAGCAACTCCTGAAAAAAATTATATAAATCTGGATTCTACGGCAAAGAAAAGTTTTCAATTATCTACATTGATCTTTCCAAAAGGTGAATCCTTTTTTATTGATCAGAACGGGTATTTTTATGACCAGGAAAATTTGATAACAAACGGTTATCTTGGCTATAAAAAAATCGCCGATATGCTGCCGTATGATTATAAACCGGATTAGGATTTCTGATTTACGATTTCTGATTTAACATTTTTGGTCCATCTATTTGAGGCCCTTGATTTTTTCCCAAATTTCCGGAAGCCTTTTTATCAAAACCAGTTCTTTTCTTTTGCTATAAAATTCCTGAATAGGTGTGCCCCAATAAGTTTTATTTCCTTCAATGCTTGAGGTAACTCCTCCTTGTCCCATAACCACTGCATTATCTCCAATGGTGATTGTTTTATTCACGCCAACCTGGCCCCAAAGAGTAACTGCATCGCCAAGAATTGTTCCTCCGGCAATACCAACCTGCGCAGCAATCAAACAGTTTTTTCCCATCACCACATCATGGCCAACATGAATTAAGTTATCAAGTTTTGTTCCTCCTCCAATAATTGTGGAATCACTCACACCACGGTCAATGGTACAATTGGCGCCGATTTCAACATAATCCTGAATAAGAACCTGCCCGCAGCTTTGCATTTTTTTATACCAGTTTTCCCGGTTCTTTTTTGTATTGAAATAAAAAGCATCGCTGCCGATAACAGTCCCTGAATGTATTTCAACGTGATTGCCAATCACACAATCATCGTAAATAACCACGTTTGGATGAATGATACAATCATCACCAATAATCACATTATTTCCCAAAAACACATTGGGCATAATGATAGAATTTTTTCCAATTTTTGCACTATCGCTGATCATTTTATCTGAAGCGATGAAAGGTTTAAAATGATTCACAATTTTCAAATACGATTCAAAAGGATCGTCAACAATGAACAACGTTTTTCCTTCCGGAACTTCTTTATCAGCATTGATAATAATAAATGTTGCAGCACTGTGGAGGCACGCATCATAATATTTTGGATGATCTACAAAAACGATATCGCCGGTTTTTACTTTATGAATTTCGTTGAGGCCCATAGCAAAAGAATTTTCTTTGCCTGAAATTTTTGCATTGATAAAATCGGCAATCCACGTTGCGGAAACAGGAGAAGGAAACTTCATAAAAAATAATTAAAGCATCAAAGATAAAGTTTGAAAAACTGAAGCTGATTTTTTTAAAAAAACAGACAACAAATAATTTGAAAAAAAAATTTAACACACACGCGTTAATAAAAAAAAATAATTGCCCGTGCAGTAAAGAAACAAATAAATCGTTTTTTGATTTACAAAAAGCAAATAATATCCAATAGCCTCAAACGCCTGCCACTACTGCGTTTGCGACGACAATAACAACCTGAACAAAAAGAAAATGTGTATCTTTTTTTAGAATCAAATACAATTCAGTTTTTTTTCCGATTACCTTTTTCATGTTTATCCACACAGCATTTTAAAGATGTTGATAAAAAAATTTGAAATATTTTTTCTTATCGTGAAAATTATTTTTAATATTGTGTAAGGAAATTTATTTCCTGTACTTACTAACCCATCCATATAACAAAGCCCGTGCATTTCTTGTCGGGCTTTATTATTTTTACCCGGTGTTTTTTTGAAAAATATTTCATTAAAATCTTTAAAAAAAATTCTTTTGAATACCTATTTTATTGTTCATAAACCTTTCAATGTATTGTCGCAGTTTTCTTCAACAGACGGGAAAAAAACATTGAAAGATTTTTTCGATGTTGCGGTGGATGTCTATCCTGTTGGGCGTTTGGACTATGACAGTGAAGGATTATTAATTTTGACCAATGATAAAAAACTGAATCAATATTTATTAAATCCGCTTCATGAACACGAAAGAGAATATTGGGTTCAGGTGGAAGGAGATATTTCTGAAGATGCAATAAATAAACTCCAACAAGGAGTTTCAATCAACATCGATGGGAAAATGTACTATACAAAAGAATGTGTTGTAAAAAAGTTTATTCATTCACCAAAAGTGAGTGAGAGAAATCCCCCAATTCGTTTTAGAAAATTAATTCCGGATAGCTGGATAAAAATAATTTTGACTGAAGGGAAAAACAGGCAGGTACGTAAGATGACGGCTGCTGTTGGCTTTCCTACATTAAGATTGATTCGGTACCGCATTGAAAAAATTACTTTAGAAGATTTACTTCCGGGAGAAATGAAAATCATATCTAAACAGGAATTGTATAACTTGCTGCATATTAAAAATGAAAAATAAAAATAAAGATGGTAAAATCAATGACAGGTTTTGGAAGAGCAGAGCAAACAATCGGTGACAAAACTTACCTGGTAGAAATAAAATCATTGAATGGAAAACAACTTGATATTAATCTAAAGATTCCTCCAATCACTAAAACTTATGAATTTGATATCAGGAGTTTAATACAGGAGAATTTAATGCGTGGTACGATTGAATGTTTAATAGTGATCAAACAAAATGGTGCAAGCAAACCTGTTGTGATCAACACAGATCTTATTAAATCTTATTACAAACAAATTGAAACGCTGGCGGGGGAATTATCGATTGATACAAACGCGGTTTTAGCTGCCTTGTTGCGCTTGCCTGAAGTAGTGTCACCAAGCAACGAGGTATTGGATGAAGCCGACTGGAAGCACCTGAAAGGCGTGATAGAAGCGGCTTTGCTTGAGTTGAACACCCATAGAATCGAAGAGGGCAAATCGCTTGAAAAGGAACTTCGCCTTCGCATACAAAACATCCGTAAGCAGGAAGATGAGATCCTGAAACTGGAGCCGGAAAGAAGAAAAAAAATGAAAAAAGAATTGATAACCGTGCTGGAAGAAAATGTTGGAAAAGAGAATTATGATGCCAACAGGCTCGAGCAGGAATTGATTTATTACATTGAAAAAATTGACATCAGGGAAGAACAGGTTCGCCTGAAAAATCATTGTGAATATTTTATTTCGATCCTCGATAATGATGAAGAAGCCAAAGGAAAAAAACTATCTTTTGTAGTTCAGGAAATCGGACGCGAAATAAATACAACCGGATCAAAAGCGTATGACTCTGACATTCAAAGATGTGTTGTATTGATGAAGGATGATCTCGAAAAAATAAAAGAACAAACTTTTAATATTCTTTAATAATCGTTTTTTCATAAGCGGTTTTACTTTGTCAAAATGATTTACCGTTATCATGTTTTGCAGCTCTTTGGCAAAAAAACTGGAGCAATAAATAAAGCGCAGAAAATCCTTTGTGGACAATAATCGTCCAAAAAAACCTTACGGTACATGAATATATTTATGCATTTGCAATGAAAATTGCCATTGTGGATGTGCCAGAATGTATTCGACAATCAATGGCGTTACCTGTTCCGCTTTGCTCCATTCCGGTTGAAGATACAACTTGCAATTTGGCGAAACTTGTGAAGCATACTTTTCCGCCCAAAGGAAATCGGAGTTATTGAAAACAACAATTTTAAGTTCGTTTGCTTTTTTTAGAATGCCGGGTAATGGTGGCTTAAATTTTTTCGGGGAAAGGCAGATCCAATCCCATGCTCCTGTCAAAGGTGATGAACCGGAAGTTTCAATATGGGTAGCAAAGCCTTCTTTTTTTAATTCAGAAGTTAGTGTATCAAGACGGTGTAGGGTAGGCTCACCACCGGTTATTACCGCCAACCTTGCCGGATTTTCTTTTGCTTTTGAAACAATTTCTTGGATTGTTTGCAAAGGATACAAATCTTCCTGCCAGCTTTCTTTTACATCACACCAAACACAGCCGACATCACAGCCCGCAAGCCGGATAAAATAGGCCGCTTTTCCCTGGTGAAAGCCTTCCCCCTGCAGCGTATAAAATGCTTCCATGATGGGAAGAGTGGTGGTTTTATTTATGGTGTTTGTTAGGTTCAAGGTTTATGGTTCAAGGTTTATGGTTGAAGGTTGAAGGTTAAAGGTTTAACAAATATTCAATGTTCAAAATTCAATGTTCAATGTTCAAGTTTCGCACCAATAATTCAATAATTTAATAATCAGTAATCAATAATCAATAATCAAATATTCAAGTTTGCAGCCTTATAGGTGTTCATCAGCAAAGCCGCGATAGTCATGAGTCCTACGCCGCCGGGAACCGGAGTGATGTAACTTGATTTGGGCGCTACATTTTCAAAATCTACATCGCCTTTAAGGGCAAACCCGCTCTTTTTTGTTTCATCTTTTATCCGGTTGATTCCTACATCGATTACTACTGCATTTTCTTTTACCATACTCGCTGTTACAAATTTCAATTTGCCAATGGCAGCAATTAAAATATCCGCTTTCCCGCAAATAGATTCAATGTCTTTTGTGCGGGAATGGCAAAGTGTGACGGTTGCATTTCCGTACTCATTATTATTTCTGCTGAGCAAAATACTGAGCGGCGTTCCTACATTATTGCTTCTGCCAATTACCACTACATTTTTTCCGGCTGTTTCTATTTTATAATGCTGAAGCAAAAGCAAAATGCCGTAAGGAGTAGCGGAAATAAATGTTGGAAAACCAAGCACCATATTTCCAATATTTAACGGATGAAAACCGTCTACGTCTTTTTTTGGAGAAATGGCATTGATTACTTTTTTTTCAGAAATATGTTTTGGCAGAGGAACCTGCACCAGGATTCCATCAATTTCTGTATCAAGATTTAATTCATCTATTTTTTTCAACAGCATTTCTTCGGTGATGGTACTGTCATATTTGAATAAGGAAGAATTAAAACCAACTTCTTTACAATTTTTCACTTTCGAAGCAACATAAGTTTCGCTTGCCGGATCGTTTCCGACAAGAATTGCAGCCAGATGCGGAACTTTTTTTCCTTCAGACGCTAATGCAGAAACTTTCTTTTTCAAATCTTCTTTGATGGCTGCTGAAGCCACTTTCCCTTCTAATAATTGCATGGCTGCAAAATTAAAGCAGGGAGTGGGATTTTTTGAGAATTCTTTTTACTTTAATTACACCGAGAACCGATAGAGTTGCACAGAGATTCTTTTTTACTTTAATAACACGGAGAACCTATAGCTTGTAACTCTGTGTAATATATGAGCATTATCGTGTTAGAAATTTAATAGCTACTTTTTCTCTGTGGCTCCGTGTCTTCTCTGTGTAACTCGGTGTAATAAGCCCATAATATTTTTTTGTTTTATAAAACAAAATCTTAAATTTAATTTATATATTTATACATCTAAAAATTGCCGCTTTGAGAAAAATCTACCTGCTATATTTTTTTCTTCCTGCTTTAAATTTTGCGAAAGCGCAATCTTTACGAAAGCCTGTATCCGCTTCCTACATTGGTTTAGGCGCTTACAGCATGAATCATGCAGATGTTTTTTCCATTACTTCAAACCAGGCAGCGCTTGCTCAAATCGAAAATTCCTCGGTTGGTTTTTTTGGAGAAAACCGATTTTTATTGGCAGAAACGAATCTGTATTCTGCCATCGTTGCTGTGCCGACAAAAGAAGGCAATTTTGCGTTCCAGGCAGATTACTTTGGTTATAAAAATTATAACGAGTCACAACTTGGCATTGCTTATGCCCGAAATGTTGGAACAAAACTGGATCTCGGCATAAAATTCAATTATTATTCTTTTCGCATTCCCGGGTTTGAAAGCCCATCGACAGTAAATTTTGAAATCGGTGTTATTTGTCGTTTTACTGAGAAGTTGACTGCCGGAATGCATATATATAACCCGGTAGGAGGCAGATTATCGAAAACAGAAAATGACAAATTAAGTTCCATTTATTCGTTTGGAATCGGATATGAAGCTTCTGATAATTTTTTTGTAAGTGCGGAAATGGTCAAGCAGGAAGATTTGCCGGTAAATGTAAATGCGGGTGTGCAATATAATTTTGCTAAACAGTTTTTTGCGCGATTTGGTATTGCTTCCCAAAATGAATCTCCTTATGGCGGCGCTGGTGTAAGTTGGAAGAACTTTAGATTAGATATAAGCGCTAGTTATCATCCTCAACTTGGGCTCAGTCCGGGTTTGATGCTCATCATCAGTCTAAAATCTAAAGAAAATGAGAGCGATTGAACCAATTAAAAGCTTTGTTTCCTTTTCGCTACTTCTTTTCTTAACCGGAAACCCGTATGCTGTAAAAGCGCAGGAACTATTGGATGAACCGCCCACCATTATAGAACAACAACTAGAAGATTTAACTGAAGCCAATGAAGATCTTGAGACAGAAGACGACAGCTATTTACAGGAAATGCACCATTTTTTAAAAGAACCCGTTAATCTTAATTATGCCGATGCAGGCCTTTTACAAGAGTTGAAATTACTGAATGCTCTTCAAATAAATAATCTTCTTTCTTACAGAAAATTGCTCGGCAATTTTTTAAGCATTTACGAATTACAAGCGATTCCCGGATGGAATGTGGATGTTATCAGGCGCATCAGGCCATTTGTAACGCTGGCAGAAAAAACAGAAGTTTTTCAATCCTTAAACAAGCGTTTTAAAAATGGAAACAGCACTTTACTTTTTCGTGCTTCACAAACGATTGAAAAATCGAAAGGTTATCTTTTAGACAGAAACACGGCAAATAATTTTTATCCGGGAAGCCCGCAAAAGTTGCTTTTGAGATATAAATACAAATCCGGAAACCTGCTTCAATATGGCTTTACTGCAGAAAAAGATGCCGGCGAACAGTTTTTCAAAGGAGCACAAAAAAATGGATTTGATTTTTATTCTGCGCATCTTTTCATAAGGAATTTGGGCATTATTAAATCCCTTGCTATTGGTGATTTCTCCGTAAATATGGGGCAGGGATTAACCCAGTGGCAAAGCCTGGCATTTGGGAAAGGTGCTGAAATTACAAACACTAAAAGACAATCGGAGGTTTTAAAACCTTACAATTCAGCAGGAGAAATCGTCTTTCACCGGGGCGTTGGAATTACTTTGCAAAAGAAGAATCTGGAAGCAACCAGTTTTGTAAGTTACCGGAAAATCGATGCAGGTTTTGAAACAGATACTTCCAATACTATCGATCATGTTACTTCTTTCCATACTTCAGGGTATCATCGTACCGCGAATGAAATCGCCGGAAAATGTGCGCAGGGACAATTAGCTTTTGGAGGAAACCTTTCCTTTTCAAATGGCCATTTTCATCTTGGCGCTAATGCAATTCATTACGATTTTGAACATAGAATTACAAAAGCAGATTATTTGTATAATAAATTTGCTTTATCAGGAAAACGGGCGGGAAACTATAGCCTGGATTACAGTTACACTTATAAAAACCTGCATTTTTTTGGTGAAGCTGCTGCGGATGAAGATTTGGACAAAGCTTCTGTTAATGGGTTATTGATAAACGCCGATGCCAATGTAGCGATGACTTTTTTGTACCGAAATATTTCGAGAGGATATCAATCTTTATATTCTAATGCTTTTACAGAAAATACTTATCCTACCAACGAAAGCGGCTTTTATTCAGGAATAACAATTACTCCAACAAGTTTCATACGGGTGGATGCATACGCGGATTTTTATCATTTTCCCTGGCTGAAATACCGTGTCGATGCACCTACTTCAGGAAATGATTATATGCTGCAATTTACGTATCAGCCAAATAAGGAGGTTGTGTTGAGTTCAAGATTTCGCTATGAAAAGAAACCAATTAATTTCAATCCGGATGATTCATATTTGAATCCGGTAACAGGAAGGCCGAAGAAAAGTTTGCGAACCGAATTCGATTATAAAATTGACAATCGTTTCAGTTTAAGATCGCGAGTAGAACTCTTGGTTTTTGATGAGAAAAATGAATTCCGGCAAAACGGATATCTTGCTTTTATCCAGCTAAATTATAAGTCTCCTTTAAAGTACTTTTCCGGAAATACCAGGTTATCATATTTTGAAACAGATGGTTATGATAGCCGTATTTATGCTTTTGAAAACGACGTTTTATACGGATATTCCATCCCGGTTTTTTTTGATAAAGGATATCGTTACTATATTAATATTCAATATAAAATGTCAGGAAAACTATCGCTCTGGTCACGATTTGCACAAACAATCTATACTGATAAAGCATCGATTGGAAGCGGCCTTGATGCAATAAAAGGAAATAAAAAATCAGAGATAAAAGTTCAAATGATTTACAGTTTATAAGACGATTTTCAGTACCAAAAAATTTACAATTCATCCGGTCCATGCCACATCGGCTCTTGGGACTCAGGGCGGAATAACAGGAGTCTTATTTTATGTTTTTGTTTTTTGAAATTTTTAAAACAGTCTTTGCAATTCATTTTGTTATTTATACTGCGGGGTAACGGAAAGGTTTTGTCATATTAAAGTAAATTATTCAATCACAATTGTCAATCTTTTCAGGATATTTTATTTTTTAGCTCCCCAAAGATTTTTGATTTTCTATAACTTCTTGGAGATGAGAAAAGACACTTTTAATCTTCAAAATATAAATTTAATTACTGTGTAACTTATTTTCTTTTAATACATTTTATTGCATTATTTAGTTTCTTTTTCTCTGTAGGTGCTATTCAAAATTATTGAACTTTATTCAAGTTTATCACAGGGGTTTAAGCCTTTTTTTACACTAAAATTACTCGTTAAATCATTTGTCATGTTCTTGTAAATTAAAAATGGCTTTGCAACGATTTTCAAAAAAAAGTTGCCTCTTTGCATTAATGAAACGTTAAAGTATCGCTTACTTACTTGGAATCAACACCGTACCAGAAAAAACATAAACTGAAATCAGAAAACATTTTAAACTAAAACACATGAAAAGAATATCTGCACTTTTTAAAGTGCTCATGCTAAATCAATTTTTCTATTTGCAACCTTTAAAATCAAAATAAACAGAAACACATGAGAAAATTTCTTGCACTATTTGCAGTGTTATTGCTCAGCGCGGCATTGGCGTCTGCCCAAAATCGAACAGTATCAGGGACAGTGAAAGACACTAGTGGTGTTCCTGTTCCATTTGCAACAATTATGGAAACGGGAACCCATACAGCCACAACAGCAGATGTAAACGGTAATTTTATAATCAAAATGAAAGATGCCGGCGCTGCCCGTCTTACTATTTCCGCAACAGGCTACAAACCTGTTACCATTGCTGCGACCGGAAATATCGTAAATGTTTCTTTAAATAGAAATACTTCAGCGCTTACGGAAGTTGTAATCAATACCGCCTTAGGTATAAAGAGGGCAGCGAGATCTACCGGCTATTCCACTACCTCTATTCCAACCAGTTCAATCACTCAGGCAAGAGCTACCAACCTCGCCAACGGACTTTCCGGCAAGGTGGCAGGGTTGGCCGTTTTTACTGTGAATAATGGTGTCAATCCTTCAACACGTATTGTATTGAGAGGGGAGCGTTCTATCTTAGGCAATAACCAGGCTGCTATTGTATTGGACAATTTACCGGTTTCATCTGATTACATACAATCAATAAATCCTGATGATATAGTTTCCACTACTATTCTAAAAGGAGCCAATGCTGCTGCTCTTTATGGATCTTCCGCAGCAAATGGTGTTATCTTGCTAACTTCAAACAAAGGACGAAAAGGCAAGCCAAGGATCAGCCTTACGCAAAGCACCACAATAGAACAGATTTCATTTTTTCCTGATTTCCAAACCCTGTTTGGTGCAGCATCCACTGAAGGAGAATTTATGGATCCTTTGACCGGTTATTTTCCACATGTTCCATTTGAAAACCAGCAATATGGCGCTGAATACAATGGTGCTACCTTGCCTTTAGGTGTTCCTGCTCAATATACTGATGCAAATGGTATCGTACATGATACTATGCAGAGTGTTGTGTACAGCAATAAAAATGCGATCAAAAAGTTTTTTACAACGGGATTAACAACACAAAATGGAATTAGCTATTCTGATGGTGATGACCATGGTACTTTTTATTTGTCCGGACAATACGTTAGTACAACGGGAACGATTCCTAATGATAAATCAGAACGATCAGTAGTCAGAATCGGCTCTACAAGGCACTATGGACGTTTTTCTGCATCAGGATCAGTTTCCTATACTGGCTTCAATACTGATGTAGCGGGAACCGATTATAACCAGGGACGGCCTGCATATTGGAATGCCTTAAATACCCCTGGCGAAATAGATATTAGAAAGTATAAAGACGTTAATTCATTGTTTGGACAGGAAAGTAATTTTTACAATGCCTATTATCCCAATCCATACTGGCAAATATATAATAGCCGGATAAATACACGCAGGCAGGATTTGCTTGGAAATATTGAATTGAATTTTAAAGCTGCTGATTGGGCTAATTTTACTTATAGAATCGGAATAGCTTCTACAAGTTATCAGGATAAAGCAACTAAAGCAGGTGTCATCTTTACAGATTATTCGATTACTGACCCATCGGGAGCAAGCAATACGGCTTCAGGTTTTCCAAATGGGGTAACACCAAAAGAAGGCGATGACCTGAACATTTACAGCACGGTGCAATCTGACTTTTTGGCAACTTTTGATAAGAAGATCAATGATTTTGGTGCGAAATTAATTGTAGGAGGAACTGTAAACCAATATAGAAGCAGGTCTGCCAGCGTTGGAGGTGGGCAAGCGGCGCTCACACAGCTACAAATTCCGGGATTGTATAACGTCTCGAATGCAATAGGCATTCCTGTTGTGGGTGAGGGAAAAGTTCAAACAGGCACTTTTGGTTTATTTGGCGATTTGCAACTCAGTTATAAAAACTTTTTATTCTTAGAAGCAACAGGCAGAAATGACTGGGTTTCAGTGTTGGCTCCTTCCAACAGATCTTTTTTCTATCCGGGAATAAATGGCTCTTTTGTATTTACTGATGCTGTTCCGGCAATCGGTATGGCTTTACCCTGGTTAAATTTTGGTAAATTAACTGCAAGTTATACAAAAGTGGGTACGGTATCTTTAGGGGCTTACGGATTATCAAACACTTTTGCCCAAACAAGTGGCTTTCCATACGGCAGCTTAACAGGGTTTGCACTGGGAACAAACTTAGCAAATTCTAATATAAAGCCCGAATTTACTGCTGCTCAGGAATATAGCATGCATTTAACAATGTTTAGAAGCAGAGTAAATTTTGAAGCTACTTATTATAAAGAGAATGTATCGAATGAAGTTGTTCCGGTAAGTCTTTCACCTTCCACTGGTTTTTTAAGCACAACAGAAAACGTGCCCGGCCTTATACATAATTCAGGGGTAGAGTTGACAGGAGATATAACACCATTATTAAATTTAGGTCCTGTGGAATGGAGTATTGGCGCCAATGCTTCTTTCATGAAAAGCCTCGTTGATGCGAATATAGATCCTATATTAATAGGGGGTTATGGCGCTGGAGCAGTTTACACTATGAAAGGCAAACCTATTCGGGAATTGCGTGTTACAGATTGGAAACGAGATTCTCTTGGAAGAGTAATAGTTGATCCTAAAACAGGTTATCCAACAGCTGATCCAACCTTAAAAGATGCAGGCCAAACTGACCCTGCGATAATATTAGGGCTAAATACTTCATTTAAATATAAAGGACTTTCATTAAACCTGCAAGGTGAATATAGGGGAGGCTACAATGTTTTTCAATTTATAGGGAATGCTATGGCCTTTACTGGAACAAGTGCAATTACCGCAGTTGCCGGCAGGGGTAAATTTATATATCCTAATTCGGTAATACCTGATGGACATGGAGGTTATACCCCAAACACTACTGTAGCTATTCAAAACGGAGCTACCGGAGCTGGTTTCTGGGCTTCTAAATATAATACTGTAGGCTCTCCCTATGTTGCAAGCGGAGCATTTTGGAGAATACGGGAAGTAAGTCTTAGCTATGATGTTCCTCTTAAAAATACAAACACTGTAAAAGAACTGCATTTTAGTATAATAGCAAGAAACTTGTTTACATTCTTGCCTAAAGATAATCCTTATGCTGATCCTGAGTATAGTCAATTTGGTACTGGAAATGCTCAGGCGGTAAGTAATGAAAATTTATCTCCACCTACCCGCATTTTTGGAGCTTCAGTAAATCTGGTATTTTAACTGAGTAGCAAATTGTTAACATAAATTAAAATTATATAATGAAGAATATATTTATAGGCATCATAGCTTTATCATTTTTTGGGCTCTCAAGTTGTACTAAATCTATTTTAGACATCAATAGTCCGAATCCCAACACGGCCTCTACTTCTACGCCGCAGTTAACCACGCCTGTTGCGTTAGAAAACGCAGCAAGAATATCGCAAACCAATTATTTACCTTTAAGTGAGTGGATGGGTTTTACAGCAACAAATGGCGGTTTTGCACTTGATGTGGCATTAAATTCATACCAACTTACCTCAACTTCCTTAAACGGCAGTTGGCAAAACCTTTACCTTAATATTTCCAACTGGAATTATGTAAAAAAGCAAGCTATTCAATCTAATTTGCCGCTTTATCAGGCTATTGCACAATTATTTCAGGCTTACGATTTTAGTTGTTTGGTGGATTTGTATAATAACGTTCCTTATTCTGATGCGTTATTGAATAATAACAGCTTTTCTCCTAAATACGATAAGGGATCAGATGTATATGATTCTTGTGTAGGTTTAATTAATAGTGCTCTAACTATTCTAAAAGATCCTGCCACCCTTCAAACTATTTCAACAGGAACAGACAATGCAAGTATCATTACATTTAAAGGGTCTTTGCCAGATTTAAGTAAGTGGATTAAGTTTGCAAATTCTCTTAAACTACGACTTTTAATTAATCAATCCCAGGTAGCAAGTAAATCTGCTTATATCAGTTCTCAGGCTTCAACAATAGATCCCTCTGAGTTAATGGGTATAGGAGATGATGCTATGGCTGATCCTGGTTACATAGCCTCTTCTGGTAAATTAAGCCCTTACTACAACTTGTTTTTCTCCGCTCCAGGGCAGGCATTGGATCCATATAAAATTTATCATGCGAGTAATTTTGCACTAAATTTTTATACTTCTACCAATGATCCGCGCCTCTCCTATTTTTACGATAAAGACAAAAACGGAAAATATACTGGAAATGATTTCGGAAATGAAAGTTCGGTAGACGTTTCTCCACTCGGTACACCATCACTCAACCCTACTTCTCCCAGTGTCATCATGCTTGCTGCAGAGGCTTTATTTGATCAGGCTGAAGCAATACAAAGGGGATGGCTTCCAGGTGATGCAAAAGCGGTCTATCAAAGTGCCATTCAAGCGTCTTTCGCATATACTGGTGTTGCTAATCCAGCAGCTGCGGCGGTGGCTTATACTTCCCAGGATAATATGAATGTAAACTGGGATAAAGCAACAGATAAAATTAAATTGATAATTAGTCAGAAATGGGCTGCTTTGAATACAATAAGTATATTAACTGTATATGATGATTATAGAAGAACAGGTTTTCCTGACGTGCCTATAAGTATTTATCAGGGCCATCTACCCAACATTCCATTGAGGCTTATTTATCCACAGGCAGAATATAATTTAAACGCTGTTAACGTAGGAGCAGAGGGAACGATAAATCCACAAACCGATAAAGTATTCTGGGATCAATAATATTACACTACTTATAAAATTAAATAAATGAAACAAATAATAAAAAATACGCTTATATTGTTATTCGGGACGGTGGTTCTAGCAGGATGCTTAAAGACTAATAATCTGTATGAAGGATATACAAATCTGGCACCGCTTGCGGACATACCTTTAAGCCACTTGTCGTCTGATACGCTAACAGTTTATGCTTTGCCGGTAGCCTCTTCAGCAGATGCTACAATAGATACTTTAGTAGCAGTACATCTTTCTGATAAAAATCATGTAGGAGATGTAACTTTTACTTTAGGCCTCGGAACAAGTGATCCGGCTTACATTACTTTTATGACGGCTCATCCGGAATATACACTGATGCCATCAAACTTGTACTCTTTTGATTCTACGGTGGTAATCAAAAATGCTGGGGTGTTGAACACGGCTAATTTTTCAATCAAATTTAAAACCGGAGCAGTGGATGCCAATGGGAATAATTTGTTTTTGTCAAATGAATACGTTCTGCCAATTATGATAAAAGATGCCGGCGGTTACCAAATAGCTTCTAATTTTAGAATGATAGTGATGCGCGTTCTTGCTAAGAATCAATTTGATGGGAAATATACTGTGACAGGAACTTTTGAGCATCTGACTAATCCTGCCTTTACTGCCTCATATCCAAAAACTGTTGCCTTGATTACCGAGGGCTCATCTACCGATGCTTATTTTGATTATGGTGTAAATGGCGGTACGTTTGGTTATGGTTTTCTAAATGGAGGCGCTGGTACCTATTTTGGAAATTGGGATCCTGTATTTACATTCGATGCAAAGGGAAATGTTACAAAAGTGAGTAATTACTATGTAGATCCAGCACCAAGAAGCCGGAATGCACAATTAGATACATCGCCCGGAACTGTGAATAAATATGATTTTGCAACTAAAAGCTTAGATGTTAGCTATTATCTTATACAATCTGGCGCTATAACTGCCAAAATGCATGAAATTTGGAAATATAAAGGACCAAGGTAAAGTATAGCTGAAACGCATTAAGGCTGTCTGTTAAAATTATAGGCAGCCTTTTTTATTTTCTGTTCAAGCTTCAAACATATCACGGATTTTCACCATAACGCAAAGTTTTTTAAAACTTTTTCTCTTCAAAAGTAGCTTCTGCTATCTGTTATAATAACTCTTAAGTTCCTTCAGTAAATAAACAAATAACCGTGATTCTCCATTATGGAATAAGACTGGAATAACCTGGTCTTATAAAAGTATTTTGTTTCGTGCATGCGATAAAAGAGATTTGACTTCTGCCATACAGGAGCTACAAAACCTGAAATTAATTGAAGCACAGGGGTAGAATGAGGGTGAATTATAAATTTATCAGCCTTTTAGCTATTCAAAATCCTTCACCAGAACCAAATCTGTACTTTTCATGCTGAGAAATAAAAAAAATGGAAGTAATGCGCTCTAGATTTTTTAATGAATGCTCCTCATATAACGGATCCGGAGTTGCCCAATTTTGAAGTACTGAAACATTACCATCTATATTATAAAATCTGAATTCTCTTAATAATCTTTTGTTAGTCGGGTGTTCCATCGTATATTTGCAAACTTTTAAAAAATTAAACAAATTCATGACAATTATCGTAACCCCTTGCACAAGACTTATATAGGATAACAAACAAAGGCTTAAATGGTGAACTTTTTGTGACAATTCATCCCTATATATCCTTTTTCTCGCATTCTCTAACAAATTAACCCAAACCCCCCCCATATTTTCAAACTAAATCCAAGTATAAACATGAGAAGAATTCTTACATTACTCACGATACTGCTTTTATCAGGCAGTGTTGTGTTTGCACAATCGCGGACGATTACCGGAAAGGTAACTGATGAGAACGGAAATCCGGTTTCTGATGTTTCCGTTGTTGTAAAAGGAACAAATATCGGAACGGTCAGTACTGCAACAGGTGGTTATTCGCTTTCTGTTCCGGCTAATACAAAAACTTTGGTGTTTTCTGCCGTCTCATTCGCCACACAGGAAATGCCGGTAAACACACAAGGTTCAATAAATGTTGCTTTGAAACAAAGCGACAAATCGCTTGAGCAGGTTGTGGTAGTAGGTTATACCACCACCACTAAAGAAGCTTTTACCGGTTCTGCCAAACTGGTTGCCGGAGAAAAACTTGCTCAAAAAGACGTATCAGACGTTTCACAGGCGCTGGCAGGTGAAGTTGCCGGTCTAAGGGTCATCAATACATCCGGACAACCCGGTACATCTGCTACGATTCGTATTCGTGGTATTGGTTCTGTAAATGGAAACCGTTCTCCTTTATATGTTGTAGATGGTGTTCCATACTCCGGAACGATCAATTCTCTGAATCCTTCTGATGTAGCTTCCGTTACTGTATTAAAAGATGCTGCAGCTACAGCGATTTATGGTTCAAGGGGCGCTAACGGTGTTATTGTAATCACAAGCCGCACTGGTAAAAGCAAGAAGTCTTTCATTGAAGTGGATGGTAAATTCGGTGTAAACAGATCGATCTTACCCCGCTATGATGTGATTACTTCTCCTGAGCAATACATCGAATTGAGTTGGGAAGCCCTTTACAACCAGGGAGTTAAAGTGGGAAATGCCAATCCTGTGAATTATGCGAATACCAGAATCTTCTCTTCTGCGGGTATCAGTCCGAATAATAACATCTGGAATATTACCAGCAATGCAGATTTGATTGACCCGGCAACGAGGAAAGTGAAAGCAGGTGTAACCCGCAAGTTTGACCCGGAAAGATGGGAAGACTATGCATTTCAGCCGTCAAACAGAACAGAAGCGAATATAAAAATGGGAGGCGGTGATTCTAAAACCAATTATTATACTTCATTCGGTTACCTGGATGATAATGGTTATTCTATCAAAACAAACTTTAAACGTTTTAATGCGCGTGTAAATCTAAATCATGAAGTAAAATCATGGTTGAAAACTTCATTCGATTTGAATTATGCGAACTCAGCTACTAATAATAATGGACAGGAAAGTAATTCAAACAGTGTATTCTGGTTTGTAGATAACATTCCTCCGATATATCCGCTCTTTTTGCGGGATAAAAATGGTCAGAAAGTAGAGGATCCAATTTTTGGAGGCTATCAATATGATTATGGTTCCACAGGTAGAAAATTTGGATCTTTAACCAATTCCATTGCGGATGCCACATATAATACTTCTCTTGCAAAACAGAATTCATTAAATGGTAATACTTCTATTACTTTAAAATTTACCAAAGATCTTTCATTGGAAAACAGGTTAGGGGTTCAGTATTATAACAATAACGCATATAATCGCGATAATAAATACTATGGTTCCTCTGCAAGCCAAAACGGTTCTATTTACCAGGATAACACAGAAATGATGAATCTGAACCTGTTGAACATGTTGCGGTACGCACACCGTTTTGGTGGGCACAATGTAGAAGTTTTGGCAGCACATGAAGCAACTGATTTCAAAAAAACTTTATCAGGTGCTTCAGGATATAGTTTAGTGGACAATTACAGCCTCGAACTATCTAATGCCATTGTAAAAAATCCGACTTCTTATTCTTATTCTCTTACCAACAAATTAGAAAGCTATTTTGGCCAGGTGAATTATGATTATGACCGTACGTATTACTTATCAGGTACAATCAGAAGAGACGGTTCTTCACGGTTTTTGAATAATAATACCTGGGGTACTTTTGGTTCTGTTGGTGCAGGATGGGAAGTAACAAAAATGGATTTTATGAGAAATTCAGGAGCACTTAATTACCTGAAATTGAAGGCCAGTTATGGCGTGCTGGGTGATCAGTCAATCTTGTTATCAGATGGAACTCAGAATTATTATCCCGGTTATAACGAGATCGGTATTGGCAATTTAGACAACAATCCTTCATTCGGAATACCAGTACCCGGAAGCCCAAATCTAACATGGGAATCTTCAAAAATGTTCCAGGCAGGAGTTGACTTTAAATTAGGAGATTACCTTACCGGTACTGTTGACTATTACGTAAAAAACACAGCGAACCTTATCTTTGAAAGAAGGGTAGGCCCATCAAACGGTTATGCATTAATTACCGTGAATGATGGACAGTTGAGAAACCAGGGTATTGAGTTTGACTTTACTGGTCACCTGATTAATAAAAAAGATTTTTATCTTGATCTGAATGTAAACGGTGAGCATTTCACAAACAAGATCACTAAAATGCCGATCGATCCTTCTACAGGTGAACCAAAAGCGATTGACGTGCAATCTCCTTATGGCTGGTCAAAAGGCCATTCCATCTACGACTTTTATGTTAGGAATTTTGCTGGTGTAGATCCCAAAGACGGTACCAGTACCTGGACAGTTTATTACGATGATGCCAATAATAACAAAGCGTATGACGAAGGAGAAGAAATTTTAGACCTGGATAACTACTATAGTTTAAATCCGGATAAGAAAGGCAGTTTATTAACCGCTGTGACTAAAACTTATGCAAATGCTACTCAGTATTATACTGGTAAATCTGCTTTACCAAAAGTAAGAGGAGCTGTAAATCTGAATGCTGGTTTTAAAGGAATAGAAGTAAATGTTCAATTCTTGTACAGCATTGGTGGATATGCCTATGATGGCGCTTATGCGATATTAATGGGTAATAGCGCAATCGGTGGTAACAACTGGAGCACCGATATTTTGAACAGATGGCAGAAGGAAGGAGATATTACCAATGTACCACGTATTTCTAACAATTCAGATGCAAACGTGAATTCAACCTCATCCAGGTTTATTACAAAAGCAGATTTCTGGGCGTTGAATAATGTACGTGTTGGTTATTCATTACCGGCAAGTTTGTTGCAAAAACAAGGTATTGCCCAGCAGGTGACGGTATTTGTATCAGGCGACAATCTTTGGTTGCATTCAGCCAGGAAGGGTTTCAATCCTTCTACCGCTGAAAGCGGATCTTCAAATATGTACCGTTACTCGCCATTATCAACCATCACTGCTGGTTTAAAAGTTAAATTTTAATTTATTAAAGGAAATAATATGAAAACAAAATATATATTAGCTTTGGCACTTGCCGGTTCGGTATTGGCTACAAGCTGTAAAAAAGATTTTCTTCAAACACTACCCAGTGAGTTTATCACTCCTGAAGAATTGGCTAAGGCGGCAAAGAAAGATCCAAAACTACTGTTTGGAAATATTGCAGGATTATATACAGCCATGTTTACCGTTGGAGTGGGCGGTACCAGCGGTCATGATGATTTTGGACAAAAGGGAATAGACATTTACTCCGATATGCTTTCTTCCGACATGGTCTTGGGAGCTGTAAACTATGGTTGGTACGAACCGATAGCCAGGTACCAGTCAACAGTGAATTTTACAACTAATGAAGACTATATTCCATGGAGGTATTATTACAAAATCATTTATGGAGCTAACTCAATAATTGACATTTTGGGCGGAACAGATGCGGTGCCTTCCACTCCGGCTGATAAAGCTACGATGGGTCAGGCAAAAGCGATGCGCGCATACGGTTATTTTTATCTTTCTCAGCTATATGCTACAGAATATGGAGATGGTTCTGCTAAAGTATTACCTTTCTATACCACTGCCGCATTAGAAAAGCAAAATCAACCAAAAGCTACCAATAAGGAAGTGTGGGATTTAATGATTTCAGATCTGACAGAGGCTATTACCTATCTTGATGGCTTTAAAAGAACCAGCAAAAATCAAATTGACAAAGATGTAGCTAAAGGTT
The DNA here is from genome assembly GCA_963706825.1 of uncultured Chitinophagaceae bacterium. GTDB lineage: Bacteria > Bacteroidota > Bacteroidia > Chitinophagales > Chitinophagaceae > Ginsengibacter. The sequence goes on from CAVPNT010000003.1 coordinate 162,455, forward strand.
TGCTGGCTTATGTATTGGCAGCGAGAGAAACAAAAGAAGATTGGACTCAGGTGGCCTCTTTGTCAAAAGACATTATGGCTTTATACCCAAAAACGACTCCTGTAGAGCTCGTTTATAACGGAAGTAATATTGATAAAGCAGGATTTAATAATGTAGCCACACCAAGCTGGATGTGGGGCGTTGACCTCACTCTGGCTCAGGATATAGATCTTGTTTCATGGTGGGGACAGGTAGATCTGTTTACTTATAGTTATGCATGGGCGGGTGATCCAAAAACAATTGATGAAGGTTTATACAATTCAATTCGTACCGATGATATTAGAAAAGGGCAATTCGATCCTCCAAATGGCGGGTTAGAAGCACAATATGATTATGATCCCGGAGATTTTGATTATATGCCTCTAAATAAGTTTTTTGATCCGGGACGTGTAGATGGTGGCCAACGGCAGGTTATTACTGATTTATTATACATGCGTGCAGACGAGTTTTATATGCTATATGCTGAAGCAGAAGCTCGTTTGGGAAATGACGGCGAAGCAAGAACCGCTCTTTCTTCTTATCTTTCAGACAGGATTGCCGATGTATCCTATATTGATAATTTATCAGGACAGGCTCTTTTAAATGAGATTTATTTACAAACCCGTATTGAGTTCTGGGGTGAGGGAAAATCATACCTGGCTATGAAGAGGAACAAAGCTACTATTACAAGGGGTGAAAATCATTTGTTCTATGATGGCGATTCATTCAAGTACAACGACCCGAAATTAACTTTTGTAATTCCGCAGGCTGAAGTTCTGAACAATCCGAATTTGAATAAATAAAAATTCAATTCTCCAAAAAGGATATTGTAAAAAACCAGAGTTATCATTCAAATAACTCTGGTTTTTTAATGCCATTTAGTGAACTAAGAATTTCAAAATCACTTTTATTTTCCCTCCTTCTTTATTTATGCCTAATTTTGACAAAACAAACAAACATGCCCGATCAACCCCAACCACCTAATCAGCTAAATATAGAAATTTCAGAAGAAGTATCTGAAGGAAATTATGCCAATCTTGCCATTATCACCCATAGCCACGCTGAGTTTGTGGTAGATTTTGTAAACGTAATGCCGGGAACTCCAAAAAGCAAGGTAAAAAGCAGGATCATCCTTACACCCACGCACGCAAAACGCTTTATGAAAGCGATGATAGAGAATGTGAAAAAATTTGAAGCGGTGAATGGGCCGATCCAGGATATTGAAGCGGTTGAATTGCCTTTGAATTTTGGGGGACCGACAGCGCAGGCATAGATCTCAACCTTTAAATCATGGAAGAACGCAGCTACCAATTAGACAGAAATGTAATGAAAGCGATGTCTTTTGATGAAGCGGATGACCATGTAACATACTGGGAAGATAAAAGTATGGACGAACGGTTAAATGCAGCTTGCTTCATTATAAATCAAATATTTAATGTTACCCCATCCTCAAAAATAGATTTGCGTTTTACTGATAAAAGGAAACATAATGGCTAATCTTTTTAATCAGGATTTCCGGGATTTTATTGAATGTCTTAATAAAAATGAAGTGAAATATCTGCTGGTAGGAGGATATGCGGTTATTCTCCACGGTTATATAAGAAGTACCGCTGATATGGATATTTGGGTTGATAAATCGAAAACAAATTATCAAAAACTAAAGAAAGCGCTTGTCGATTTTGGTGCTCCCGCTATCCCGGAAGAAGAATTTTTTGGGAACGAATTTGATGTGTGGGGGTTAGGTAGGGAGCCGAATAGAATCGAAATAATGAGTGCCGTAAAAGGCTTAACATTTGATTTTGCATTCCATAAAAGTAAAATCTACAGACACGAAAATATAGACATTCGCATTATTGATTTTGAGGATCTGATAACAGCAAAAAAGGCATCCGGAAGATTTAAGGATAAAAATGATATCGAACAATTAAGCAAAAAGAAAAAACAATAACTTCCTTATTAGCTTTGCAGCAAACGAAGAAATAATCACATTTTCAATTCCTTAACTACCTTAGTTCTATCCATTTCCTATAAATCTTCTTCAAAATTTTCATGCTCTTCCGGATGATAACCGGCTTTTAATTCAGCCAGTTTTTTCTTACCATAAGCCGCTTTTGTTATTATCACATATAAAACCGGAACAATGAAAATAGCAAGTGAGGTAGCAGCGAGCATTCCTCCAAATACAGTCCAACCAATCGTTTTGCGCGATTCTGCCGCAGCCCCTGAAGCAAATGCTAATGGTAAAACCCCCAGGATAAATGCAAAAGAAGTCATTAATATAGGACGCAGACGTAGCTTGACTGCCGATATAGTTGCCTTCATCAGATCCATTCCCGCATCTACACGTTCTTTTGCAAACTCTACAATCAAAATAGCGTTTTTCGCTGCAAGGCCTATTAATGTAATTAATCCGATTTGAGCATAAATATTATCAGTAAGGCTTGGTAAACAGGTAAGCGCAATGATAGAACCCAGCGCCCCAATAGGCACTGCCAACAAAACCGAAAACGGCACGGACCAGCTTTCGTACAATGCGGCCAGGAAAAGAAATACAAATACCAAAGAGATGGCGAAAATCATTGATGTTTTGTTGCCCGCTTTTATTTCCTCACTGCTCATTCCCGAAAATTCATAGCCATAACCGGGAGGCAAATATTTGGCAGCCGCCTCCTTTAATGCGTCAATAGATTGCCCGCTACTGTAGCCATTTGCGGAAGTGCCGTTTATTTCTATAGACCGGTAAATATTATAGTGAGATATAGCAGTAGGCGCTTCAATCAGTTTACTGGTAACCAGAGAACCAAGTGGAATCATATTCCCCTGGTTGTTACGAACATAGTATTTTCCAATATCAGCTACAGACGAACGATAATTACTGTCGGCCTGCGCAACTACTCTGAAATTTCTTCCGTACAAATTAAAATCGTTGATGTAGGAGCTTCCCAGCAAAGTTGACATAGTAGAATACACATCAGCAACCGAAACACCTAATTGTTTTGCTTTCTCCCGGTCAACATCTACCTGGTAACTTGGGGTATTGGCTGTAAAAAAAGTATAAGCGCGGCCGATGGCAGGCATTTTATTTAACTGAGCTACAAATTTGTTAGCTACCTGGGAAAACTGTTCAATGTTGTCAGTGCTGGTGGTTTGTTGAAGTTCAAACGTAAATCCGGCTACCCGGCCAAGGCCCGGAACAGCAGGAGGGCCAATGACCAAAATTTTTGCATCTTTTATATCTGCTGTTTTTTGGTAGATCTTCTGCATAACTGCGTTCTGACTATGAGATGCTCCTTTGCGCTCATCCCAGTCTTTTAGATGGATAAACATCGTTCCTACATTCGATTTATTAGAGGAACTAAGCACATTATATCCGGCTAATCCTCCTGCCACATTGATCTCAGGAATGTCTTTTAACCTGTCCTGAATTTCTGCAAGCATATCTATACTTCGTGTAGTAGAAGCGCCTTCAGCCATTTCATAAGTAAGGTAAAGCCTTCCTTCATCTTCCTGTGGGATGAAGCCGGTTGGCTTTGCTTTGAACAGAAAAAACAGACCTACAAAAATTACACATAGCAATACGATAATATAAGGCCACTTTCTGATCCAAAGTGCTACTCCCCGTGAATAAGAGTTGGTAAACCTCCTGAACCTGTTATTAAAAGAGAAAAAGAATTTTCCCAGAAGTCCCCGTTTGGCTTTCTCATCTTTAGAATGTTTAAGCATTAAAGAACATAACGCAGGTGTAAGCGAAAGCGCTACAAATGCGGAAATAATTACGGATACTGCGATGGTAATGGCAAATTGCTGATACAATCGTCCTACTATTCCTGGGATAAATCCGACCGGAATAAATACCGAAGCCAGGATGAGGGCAATAGCAATAACCGGAGCGGAAATTTCACTCATCGCTTTACGCGTGGCGTCTTTCGGCGACATATTATTGTGATCAATATTATGCTGAACCGCTTCGACGACTATAATCGCGTCATCGACCACAATACCGATAGCCAGGATAAAAGCAAATAAAGTAAGGGTATTGATAGTAAAACCAAATGGAACAAAAAAGATAAAGGTGCCAATTAGTGAAACCGGAATTGCCAAAACCGGAATCAAAGTAGCCCGCCAGTTTTGCAGAAACAAAAACACCACTATTACCACAAGGGTCAACGCTTCTAAAAGAGTGATCATTACTTCCCTCATTGAAGTTTTTACCACGGAGACAGATTCTGATGGAACATTATAATCCAGGTCCTTAGGGAATGTTGTTTTTAATTTTTCCAGTTCCTTGGTAACGCCATCATAAGTTTCTAACGCATTCGCCCCCGGCGATTGAAATATCAATAGAAATGTTGCTGGCTTACCATCTACCAGAGCATTACTTCCATAACTAAATTGTCCCAACTGTACCCTGGCAACATCCCTAAGATAAACCATAGTCCCTGTTGCCGGATCTGAACGGATAATTATATTCTTAAACTGCTCCGGAGTATTTATACGGCTGTTGGTCAAAACGCTGTATTCAAAACTTTGCGGGTTAGGCTGTGGAACACCTCCGACAGTCCCGGGCGCTATTTCCAGGTTTTGTTCATTTATTGCAGCAGTAACATCAGCAGGCGTTAGTTTTAATGCTGCCAGTTTTTGGGGATCAAGCCAGATGCGCATGCCGAAATCGCTTCCAAAAACATTAATATCGCCCACTCCCGGTACACGTTTCAACGCGTCTACCAGGTAAATGCTTACATAATTACTAATAAATTTTAAATCGTGAGTTCCATTCGGGGAAAAAAAAGCAAGCACTTCAATGAAAGTCGGATTGCGTTTTAAAACCGTAACCCCCAACCTTTTTACTTCATCAGGCAAACTTGGAAGCGCCACATTTACCCTGTTTTGAACATCAAGGGCGGCAATATCTACATTAGTACCGACATCAAAAGTGGCGGTGATAGAACTTTGACCGCTGGCAGTACTATTGCTGGTGACATAAGTCATCCCAGGCGAACCGTTGATCTGCGTTTCCAGTGGAGTAGTTACCGTTTGCTCTACGGTTGTAGCGTCGGCTCCAATGAAATTACCGCTCACAGAAACTGTTGGCGGTGATATGTCAGGGTATTGAGCGATAGGTAGATTGGTTATTGAAATAATACCAACGAGCACAATGACAATTGATATTACAATTGCCGTAACCGGCCTTTTTATAAAAGTTTCTGCGATCATTTTTTGAATAAATTTCTAAAATCCTAAATCCTGAATGCTAATAATTATTTAGCTTGTTCACTCACTTTAACAACAGTGCCATCATGTAAATTTTGGACCCCTTGAACTGCAATCTTTTCACCTGGTTTTAAGCCGGCTTTTACAATAATACTGTCACCTATTACCGTTCCTAAATCAATCTGTTGTTCATGAACCTTTGAACTATCACCTAATACAAAAACAGAAAACTCGCCTAATCGTTCGTTTACTGCAATGTGTGGAATAATGGTTGCATTTTTTGAAGCTGTATTTTTAACCCTTACCGTGGTATTCATTCCGGCTTTCAACCTGTCTTTTGGATTCGGAAAAGTTAAGCGAACTTTTATCGTTCCTGTTTGCGGATCCACTGCCCTGTCAATAACACTGATATTTCCGGGATATGGATAAATATCATCTCCAAAAGCAATCGTAAAAGTAGAATCAGCAACGTTATTTTTATTTTGCTGTAATTCCGTAAAACGGTAAATATCTTTTTGGTTAACAGTAAAATCGACAGCAATCGGGTTGTCTGTTGATACCGTATTTAAAACAGTTTGTCCTGCTACTACTGCTGTTCCTTTTTTCACCTGCGAAATACCAATCGTACCCGTAAATGGTGCATAGATATTGGCAAATTGCACATTGGAATGAAGGCTTGCCACATTTGCCTGCGCCGCTGCCACTTGTTTTTTTGTAGCTTCCAAAGTTGCATTGGCATAATCCACCTGCTGCTTTGCAATAGCATCATGTTGTGCAAGTTCATTATATCGGGCCGCATCTTTTTCAGCTTTCACCAGGTTCGCTTGCTGCACCTGCAGATTTGCAATTGCCTGTTGGTAATTCGCTTTATATATTTGTGCGTCTATCGTATACAGAAGCTGGCCTTTTTTTACATTTTGCCCGTCTTTAAAATAAATTCCTGTAATATATCCACTCACCTGTGGTGTCATATTGATCTGATCCAGGGCATTGATCGTTCCCGGATATTGATCATAATATACCGCATTGGTAGAAGTAACTGTAGCTACCGTAACCGGAACAGCCGGCGGCGGGCCTTGTTGCTGTTGCTGGTTTTTTTTATCAGAACACGAAGAAAATATTGCCGCGGTGGCAAAAATGTAAAATATATGTTGGTAAAATTTCATGCTTGTCTTTATTTAATAATTGATAGTTCCTAATGCTTGCGCTACATCTATTTTGCTGGATAAAAGCTGGTAGAGCGCATTGTAATAATTGATTTGTGCGGTTCTCAAATCCGACTCAGCCGTAATCACATCTAAATATGCCTTCACTCCGGAACGGTATTGCAGCCGGATCACCTCATATACTTCACTGGCGAGCGAGAGATTTTCTTTAAGGCTTAAATAATTATACAAATTGCTTTTGTAAGAAGCGAGCGCGTTTTCATATTCGGAGTCAATCGCATTTTCATAACTGCGAATATCATTGCCTGCCTGTATTATCTGGTACTGTGCCTGCTTTATTTGTTGTATTCTTTTTCCTCCCTGGAAAATCGGTATAGAAAGTGTAATTCCTGCATAAGAATTTGGATAACTCCGAGTGTAAAGTTTGGAAAATTGATTGTTTAAATAGTTCAGATTATAATTTCCAAAGGCATATACATCCGGCAAAAAGCTCCATTTGTAATACTGTAAATTGTATTCCTGTAATTTTTTCTGTGTTTCCAGTTGCTGAATTTCAATGCGGTTGTTATAGTCAACATTTTGTGCAGTGTCGAAATAAATTTCTTTCTCCATCTGAGTAGTATCATAAGCAAGGTGAAGAAGTTTTGTGCCGGGATATCCCATCAGTGCTTTTAATGCCGCATTTTTTGCTTTCAAAGATTCTTCCCCGGATTTTTGTTGCGCTTTTGCATTATTCAAGGCAATGGTAGCTCTTTTATAGTCCGTCTTATCCACAATTCCCGCCTGGTATTGATAATACGCGTCTTTCAGGCTTTGGTTTGTGCGAACGATATCTTCTTCAATTACCTTCAACTGTTGAACAGTAAGAATGATATCATAAAAAGCCTTGCTCACTTCAACAGCCAGGTTTATTTTCTGTTCTTTGGTATTCTGACTGGCAGCGAGGCGAACATCCTTTGAAGTGCGTGAAGCCAGTAATACGTCACGGTTAAAAATATTTTGCGTTACGCCGAAGTCGGCACCGGAAGTATTTTCTGTTCCGGTATGAACAATATTCCCATTGAAATTTAGTGTGGGCAATTTGAAATTATGCTGAATATTATAATTAAAATTTACCTGCGGATACCAATCGGCTAATTTGCTTTTGATGATCGTTTCTGTAATGTCCTGGTTAATTTTCGCATTCTGAATGTCCGGGTTATGTTGAATCGCATATTGAATGCAATTTTGTAAAGTGGCTTCCTGAAGTGTGGGCAAAGAATCATTTGTTTGCGCCTGTACAATTCCACGGGAGAATACCAATACAACAAATATATACAGCGCTTTATTCCTTTTTATTTTCTTTTTTATATTCTGATAATCCATTCTTTCTCTTTTATTCATTGTAATTTAATTCCATCCCAAATGATCGCCGCTATTTTGCAAAAATCACCATCTGTGTAGTCAAACCGTCCGCTGATATGATATTTCGCTGTGGCTATGATTGCACCAAAAACCACAGTCGCCAACAAATTATATTCCATTTTTTTGAGGTATCCATTGTCCATTCCTGACTGAAAAAATTCACTGAACTTATCTACCGGTATTTTATTATTTTTCTTTTTCTTTATTAAAACCGGTGCGCTGTTATGTTGTTGAATAAAAATCAGACTTCCCGGATGCGAAATAAAATACCGGCAAAGATTTATCCATCCGCTAAAAAACTGTGACCGGAAATCTTTTTCTTCCATTTCACCTGTAAACATCGCCGCAAGCATTTCTTTACGGATCATATTATAAAGCTCACTGATGATGGCTTCTTTATTTTCAAAATAATGGTAAATGGTTCCGGAGGCTACATTGGCATTTTTGGCAATCAAACTTACAGGGGTTCCCTGCAATCCATACTGGCGGATAAGATCCAAAGTTGTGTCTAAAATTGCTTTTCTTTTATCTCCTATTTCCGATTGAACGTTCATTCGGGGCGCAAGGTATGCCGAAAAAAAATAGAAGTTTTTGCAATTAATCAGAGAATATTGCCGTTCATAAAAAGTGAAAGAAATATGACGAAGAGAATATTTATCGAAAGTCCCCTGACAGTAAATGAACAAAAAAAGTGTTTTCTTATTTCCTTATTACATCAAAACGGACATCAAAAAAGCCCAACAAAAAGACTGAGTATCATACTTAAAGCACAATCAAATCCTCTGTCATTTCATCATACAAAGGATTTAATAAAGAATTATAATAAACATCTATTGGATGAAATTGAATATCGGCGTTTTTTCCCCACCATAATTCACCGTTTTCAATTTTAAATTTTTTAAAAGCTGCAAGAGTATTGTATTTAGCGTAATCACCTTTTAACGTATTAAAAAAAGGCCGAAAATCGATAATTCTATTTTCACAATTATTGAAAAAGACTTTTAGCACAAATGGTTCTATAAGTACAGCATCAGTAATTTTTAAAGCTTCTTTTTTATTACTTCTGCTTTTACCGCTTGGTTGTAATACATTATTTTGTCCCATTTTTCTTTAATTTGTTTTTCGTATTCGATAAAATTTAGGCATTATCAAATTTAATGGAAAACAGAATCACACTTCTAATGGTAAGTTCCCTAGGTCATTTTCAGTAAAAATGAAAACGCTTTATTTGTTTGTTTACTTCGGAAATAAAAGTGCGCTTTTTTGTGATGTTTTTGAAAAATAATTCTTAGAATTTGTTCACACACCTGAATCACTTCATCTGTTTTCAACCAATTTTTCATCAATCAAATAAGATTCTATTTCCCCAATTCTTGTAGCTCCCTTTTGTGATTGCACAAAAAATTTAATAGAATTAACTTCCGTTTCAGGGAAGGTTAAGATTCTTTTATGGCCAATGGTTGTACCGTTTATTTCTTTTATTACTTCCTTGTTTTTATTGCATAATTGAATCGTAAATTTTGCACAATTTTGCCCTTCTTTCAGGTCCTCTTCAAGAACGATGCAATTTATTTTTTGAGCATTTTTAAATTCAATTTCGATTGATTGTAATTCTGGAGCAGTAATTCTTTCCAAAATCTTATTGTTGCTATAATCAGTATTTACTGCAATAGTTTTTTTCTTATTATTTACAAAAAATGAAGTTCCTTTTTTTGAAAGATTATTTGAAAAACTTTCATCTCTTAATTTTTTAAAAGCCATCAATGAAGCTGAGTCATATTTTGTGAACAAGCCTCTTTCATCCGGTGGAACATTCAAAATTAAATTCGCACCGCGACCTACGCTTTTTAAATAAATTTCAAAAAGTTGTTCGGGAGTCTTTACCAAAGAATCTTCTTTTTGATGATAAAACCATCCGGGCCTGATGCTGACATCACATTCTGCGGGAATAAAATTTTTGCCCCACACATTTCCCTGGTTTAATGTATCTGTTGGCGGCGCTCCTGCTCCTCTTTTAAAACCGGCTGTATCCAGCAAATCCCAGTTTGTTTTTCCTGCAAATCCTTTCTCATTGCCGCACCAGCGGGCATCAGGACCGATATCACTGAAAATAATGGTGTTTGGCGAAAGCTTTCTTACTACTTTTTCAAAGCGTGCAAAATCATACACTTGCTTTTTCCCATTTGGTCCTTCACCATTGGCGCCATCCCACCAAAGTTCCCAGATAGGGCCATAGTTTGTAAAAATTTCTTTCAGCATATTTACAAACACATCATTGTATTTTGGCGTGCCATAAGCAGGATGATTTCTATCCCAGGGAGAAAGATAAACCCCGAATTTCAAACCATATTTTTTGCAGGCTGCTGATAATTCTTTCAGTACATCCCCTTTGCCATTTTTCCATTCGCTTTCTCTTACCGTATGCGTGGAATATTTACTGGGCCAAAGACAAAAGCCATCATGGTGTTTGGCAGTGATCATAATTCCCTTGGCTCCCGCAGCTTTTGCTATCCGGCACCATTGATCACAGTCCAGATCTTTTGGATCAAAAACTTCCGCCTTTTCTGTTCCTTTTCCCCATTCCAAACCTGTGAAAGTATTTGGGCCAAAATGAGCGAAAAAATAATATTCCATATCCTGCCAAACAAGCTGCGATTGAGTGGGAACGGGATTGTTTTTTTTATTTGTTTGTGAAAAAGCTGTCTGAAATAAAAAAATGAATACAAGAAAAATTAAATTCTTTTTCAAGGAAACTATTTTTGTGGGTTTGAAAAATAAAAACTTCTTTTAAATAAAAACTCTTTGGTGAAAATAATAAAATGCACTGGATTTAATTGTGCGCAATCGGTTGCCTGTTTTAATTACGATTCATTTGTCTAAGTTTGAAATTCGTTTATCGCCTGTTTAAAAATAACTAAATGAAGAAGATTATTTTATTGCCTTTCTTTTTATTGATTTTGATAATGACCACTTTTGCTCAACAAAAACATACGTTCGAAATTAAGAATGGAAATTTTGTTTATGATGGCAAACCGGTTCAGATTCATTCCGGTGAAATGCATTTTGCACGCGAGCCCAAAGCTTACTGGAAACAGCGTTTGGAGATGATAAAAGCAATGGGATTGAATACGGTGGCTTCCTATGTTTTTTGGAATTACCAGGAAACAGCGCCGGGCGTTTGGGATTTCAAAACAGACAACAGAAACATCGCTGAGTTTGTAAAAACTGCACAGGAAGTGGGTTTGTTTGTGATACTTCGTCCGGGCCCGTATGCCTGCGCTGAATGGGAGTTTGGTGGATATCCATGGTGGTTGCAGAAAGAAAAAAATTTGGTAATCCGTGCAAATAATAAACCCTTTTTAGATTCATGCAGAACGTATATTAATCATCTTGCAGCTGAGGTAAAAGATTTACAAATCACACATGGCGGCCCAATCATAATGGTTCAGGCAGAAAATGAATTTGGCTCTTATGTAGCGCAGCGAAAAGATATTCCTTTGGAACAACATAAGGCATATAGTAGGGCTATCAAACAGCAATTGATAGATGCGGGTTTTGATGTTCCGTTATTTACTTCTGATGGAAGCTCGTTGTTTAAAGGTGGCACTATTGAAGGCGCTTTGCCTACAGCAAACGGAGAAGATAATATTGACAATTTAAAAAAAGTAGTGAATGAATTTCATAATGGACAAGGGCCATACATGGTGGCGGAATTTTATCCCGGGTGGTTAGACCATTGGGCCGAACCTTTTCAAAAAGTTTCGGCGGAAAGCGTGGTAAAGCAAACAGAAAAATATTTGAAAGCCGGAGTTTCTTTTAATTATTATATGGTTCATGGCGGAACAAATTTTGCTTTTACCAGTGGCGCCAATTATGATAAAAATCATGATATTCAACCCGACATTACCAGTTATGATTATGACGCGCCAATTAGCGAAGCAGGATGGGCAACGCCGAAATATCTTGCGCTTCGCAAATTATTTCAGGAGAATGTTTCTTATAAAATACCTCCAATTCCCGCTCCCATTCCTGTTATAGAAATTCCTTCTATTAAATTAAATAAATCCGTTGATCTTTTTGCTTTCAAAGAAAAAATTACACCAATAGAAAGTGATACGCCACAAACCTTTGAAGATCTGAACCAGGGTTATGGCTACGTTTTATACAGCAAACATTTTAACCAGCCAATTAATGGGAAATTAGAAATTAAAGGATTAAGAGATTATGCACTTGTTTATGTAAATGGAAAAAGGGTAGGAGAACTCAATCGTTACTATAAAAATTATTCGTGTGATATCGATATTCCGTTCAATGCGACTCTTGATATTCTGGTCGAAAATATGGGACGCATCAATTACGGAGCAGAAATTATTCACAACCTCAAAGGAATCATCAGTCCTGTTACCATTGATGGAAATGAAATTACCGGCAACTGGAAAATGTATAAAATTCCCATGGATCATCAGCCGGATCTGCAGCATAACGGTAATGCATACACGAAAGAACAGCCTGTGATATATAACGGCTCATTTACACTTTCAAAAACCGGGGATACTTTTCTGAATATGAGCAAATGGGGAAAAGGGATTGTTTTTGTAAATGGACACAACCTTGGCCGCTATTGGAATGTAGGGCCACAACAAACTGTATATTTACCCGGTTGCTGGTTGAAAAAAGGAAAGAATACCATTGCTGTTTTTGAACAATTGAATGATGTAAAACAAACAGAAATAAGTGGAGTGAAAGTGCCGGTGCTGGATGAATTGAAGAAATAGGATTTTTTATTGAACCGCTTACAAATTTACTTTTCTGTTGTGAAACAAAATGAAGTTTGGTTTAAAGTACTTTCTAAAAAAATAAGAATTGCAATTATTTGTTGTTTTACTATCTTGGATATGAAAACAACAAAAGATAAGTTATGACACCAAAAAAAGCTCTATTAAAACAGAAAATTGGAAAAACATTTTCTATTGAAGAAGCAAAAGTGTATTCGAAAAAAATGATTAGAAAATTGGCTTCAAAAAAGTAGTGGCGACGCTGAATCAGACCGCAAGTTATGTAAATAGGAAATCGCATTATTTATCCTTTTACTGTCCCACGCATCATTTTATCCATTCCTCACTTTTCAAAAAATTAACCAGCGTACTATCATTTACTGATAAAGGCTGAATCCAGTTGCCCAGTTTTTCTCTCTTCCACCACAATCCTTTTGCATTTCCGGGTTTTGCAAAACTGTAACGATATAATTCGGCTCTGATATATTCGGGTGGTTTATCTTTAAAAGGATTTGAAGCAAATAAAGAGGTCATTTCGGCGTCATTATGAAGCAATTTCCAGATTAGGTTATACGTCCACGGATAATCCTGCGGACTATCCATACTGGCGAACCACATTTGCCAATCTAAATGCAATTGGTAAGGCGCTATTTGAGGAGGACGTTTATTAAGCAAAACCGGTAAACCTCTGTAAATATAAGGCCGCCAATCGCTGCTGTCTGTTGGGTTTTCGTCTGAAGTACCTTCGAATATCACATTATAACGTTCCTGGCCAACTGTTCCAAAAGCGCCATAAGTGTTCACTAAATCAAAAGGGTCGTAAGAAGTATTCATTACCTGCGCAGGAGAAATCAAATTGAATGCAGGCTGAATGCTAAGCAACAAAACCAATGATGCTATAATCCATGCGGCCGTAAGCATTGATCGCGATGGTGCAGAGTTTTCATTTGCTAATTCTGCTTTTTTAACCAATGAATGCGGTAATATCGTTGACCAGAATCCGTCATCAAAACAAGCCAGTGCTGGAACAATCGTGAGCCAGTTTAGAAAAGAAAGATTGCCACTTAGGATAATATTAATTTGGAACAATACAATCACTACACCCGCAACATGCCGGGCAACACGTGGCCAGAATACAAACAAAGGAGCAATTAATTCTGCAAGAAAATTGAACCAAACTCCCATCTTTAAAACTTCATGCGGAAGAAAGTGAAACCAGCGGCTTAAAGGCCCGGGGATAGGTTGGGTTTCGAAATGATAATACAGCGCCGTTCCGTTGCGCCAGATCTGATCACCACGGATTTTAATTAATCCTGAACCCATCATGATGCGAAAAATAAGCCAGCGAAATAAAACGATGATTAGAAAGGGCGGCGGATGTTTTGGGAAAGGCCGCATGTCAAGCAAAGGGCAAAGAAAAATCGCCAGGAATCCGGTTTCAGTGAGTTGGATTTCCCAGCCGTACCCATACCATTCCTGGCCTACATGAACGAATGACATATAGAGAAACCAAAGTATAGCCAGGATGGGAACATTGGCATAACCAGCGACCACAACCAGTGAGAGAATAAATCCAATCCACGCCGTCGTAAGGAATAAAGTATCAGAATGAAAAAACCAAAAAAGCGATGGCAATCGCATAAAAGATGAACCAGTAGAACCAAGAGAATTTTTAATGTCCCTCAGGTAAATATTTACGGGAGTAAGTCCATGAGAACCGATGAGGGGAACGATTTCATTGATTAAAACCAGGAAAGCCACTGCATAAATGATTCCCAGAAGACGTAGAATCATAAATCGTGTCAGCCAGTAAGTACGCTTTGTTCCGAAACTTATTGAATAAATATTCGTGGTATTATTGACTTCAAATTCATTCATCTGAATAAAGATTGACTGGAAAAAGAATTCCACAAGAAAGTTGCCAAAAGAATTTTAAAAGAAAATTGAATCGTGGTTATTTACTACAAAAAATTAGTTTCAATTTTACAAATGATATAACTCTCAAGCAAATGAAAACAAAGTACGATGCGATCGTGGTAGGTTCCGGGCCTAACGGGTTTGCAGCAGCTATTACTTTACAACGCTGTGGACTTTCAGTTTTGATTGTAGAAGCGAAAGATACTTTAGGCGGTGGTATGTGTTCGGCAGAATTAACCCTTCCCGGTTTTATTCATGATGTTTGCTCTGCTGTTTATCCCCTTGGAGAAAATTCGCCTGTTTTTAAACCATTACAACTTGAGAGGTATGGGCTTGAATACCTGCGAGCTGAATATGCGGTGGCACATCCATTTTATAATGGCTCTGCTGTAGTGGTTGAATCTTCATTAGAAAGGACTGCTGCACAATTAGGGAAAGATGCAGATAATTATAGAAGAATTTTTTCTCCATTAGTAAATGAGTGGCAGGCATTGAGGTCAGCGTTTGTCGGGCCGCTTCATTTGAGCACTTTTACGGAGACAAAAGCAAGATTTGCCTATTACGCAATCAGTTCAGGACGAAATTTTGCAAAAAATAACTTCACTTCATATGCTGCGCAATCGTTATTTGCGGGAATGGCCGCTCATTCGATTCTTCCGTTGAATAAGCTGGCAACTGCATCAATTGGCCTTGTTTTAAATACCGTTGCCCATATTAATTCATGGCCGGTTCCCAAAGGCGGCGCTCAACAAATAACTAAAGCCCTGGCGGCTTACTTTAAAGATAAAGGAGGTGAAATTCTAACAGGCCATAGAATTACTTCTTTGCACCAGTTACCGGCTTCACGTGTAGTATTGCTTGATGTAACACCTACACAACTTCTTTCAATAGCCGGCGAACAGTTTTCTGATCTGTATAAATGGCAATTGCGCAATTATCAGTATGGCGAAGGAATTTTTAAAATAGATTGGGCATTGTCTCAGCCGGTTCCTTTTACAAATGAAAAATGCAGGAAGGCAACAACCGTTCATATTGGCGGAAGCTTCGATGAGATTTATCATAGCGAATATGTGGTCTCAAAAAAAAGGGTTTCTGATAAACCGTTTGTTTTGTTTGTTCAACCGGGAGTGGTTGATGATTCGCGTGCACCCGAAGGCAAACAAACTGCATGGGCTTATTGCCATGTTCCCAATGGCTCAACAAGGGATATGACGGATAGGATAGAAAAACAGGTTGAGCGTTTTGCTCCCGGTTTCAGAGATTGCATTCTTGCAAGACATGTGATGAACACCGATGATATGCGGCATTACAATTCAAATTATATTGGCGGAGATATCAATGGAGGCGCCGCTACCATTGGCCAGATCTTTACAAGGCCGGTATTAAGGCTTTCTCCATATCGCACTTCTGCAAAAGGAATTTATGTCTGTTCTTCATCAACACCACCAGGCGGTGGTGTACATGGTATTTGCGGCTATTATGCAGCGAGGCGCGCTTTAAAAGATTGGTTCGATACAAATCTTCCTTATTTGTAAAGCAGATAAAAAAATTACAGCAAATCAAGAAATACGTGGATTTTCTATTCTTACAATCTGCATGTGGTGCGCATGTGAACGAAAATCAAACCGCTGAAGTTATAGGTTTGCAGTTTATCGTCTCCTTCAATAATTATAATATTCGTAACGACGGCGGATTTTCAAATACCTGCACTTTGTAATTCATTTTTGCAATAAACGAATAAATAATGCGAATTTTTGTTTCCGGGCTGTGAGAATTGAACGTATAGTTTATTGTTGAATTTTTATAAACTTGGCTACATCTATCATAGGTGCTATCCAGATATCTTTTTCGTTTTGTTTCAGGAAGCGTAACAAATTACTATGTGCTTCGAGTGAAACATTCAGGTTATGCTCACCGCCTACTCCATGAAAAAGAAAAACCAATAAAGTGTGAGTCTGCATTGCTTTTTTTACCAATGCAATCATTTCATCAGCAGACGCTCCGTTCTCCATGTAGCAACTCACATTATTCAAATTAACTTTATCAATGGGTAACATTTCCGGCGTTACTCCACGGGCAGCAACGAATTTATATTTCATAAAGTCGAGGTAAGCCGAATCATGAATTTTCATATCGCCGCAAGGATATGCAAATGTCCTTTCATCTTTTCCATCAATCGCTTTTAAAATATTATTCATGGCAAGTATTTCATTATTCATTCTGTTCACTGTATAATTATTCAAATCGTAATCTGGTTTTACAAATTCCCTTCCCGGACGGCCACCTTCACATGGATGCCAAATGGTATGATTGCCAAGTTCGTGTCCTTCGGCAGCGGCTTTTCTCCATCCATCTATCTGCCCATTTAATCCATAAAAATAATCGGAGATGTAAAAGGTTCCTTTTAATCCAAGTGAATCAAGAGCGGGAATTACATTGGTTAAGTCAATATTCAATCCATCATCATAAGTAAGCACGACTGCGCATTTTTTATGATTCCAGGATGTGTCTGTTTGCGTGTATGCATTACCGTTACATACGAAGATTACAAATAAAACGATAAACGTTTTCTTTATGGTAAAATGGTATTTCATATTTTGCTCAGTTGAAAATTATTTAATCGGTTTTCTTTTTATAATCCAGGTTTTTACTTGCCCACGGAATGAAATATTGAAAATTGGGTGCATCAGTATGTCCACCATCATGCTGCCTCCATGCAAGCTGTCCGTTCAGTAAACCAACATTTACTGGTGGTTTGTATTCTTTCATATAATCATTTCCAACACCCAAATCTTTTGCGCCTAACAATTTATATACACTTCCGGCAGCAACTGTTGCCATATAACTTCCGCGGTGGTCCAGCCAATTGGCATCGCCTTTTTCTGGAATGCCATAACTGATAAATACCGGTCGTGGCGCGCAAAGCGCAATCAGTTCATGCGAATCTACCGGCAAATCACAACCGTTCTTACTTCCAAAAGTTGATTTTTCTGCTCCATATTTTAGAAAGTTGCCTGCCATCCAATAGAACTCACCGCCGGTAAGACTTTCTACTGCCTCTCCATAATTTCTTCGAAGCAAGGTAGCGCCACCTTTGCCTGAAGAACCGATTAATCCAACAGCAAAACGTGGCTCAAAAGTCATCGTAACCAAGGCGGCTTTTCCATACCTTGAAACGCCTTCTATTCCTACTTTTTTGGCATCCACCAAAGTATCTGTTTCTAAATAATCCAGCGCACGCGCAGCGCCCCAACTCCACGCCCTTAACGCACCCCAATCATCTGGTTTTCGTGGTTGTCCTTTATTCACCAAACCAATAATTCCTTTAGTTAAACCATCGCCGTTGTCAGCCTGAATGCTATTTGGGTCAATCGTGCAATAGCCCCAGCCCGCTGCTAATAATTGTTCGGTAGGCGTAGGGCCGCCGGGAGCCGGTGCAAAAAAATTAAAACTAAGTTTAGTAACAGGTGAATAAGCAGGATATTTATCAAAGATATTTTTTACAGCAGGATTGGTTTTTATCATCATCTCTTTGAAGGTTGCGTTCAATGTTTCCATATCATCATTCGACGGTTGTGCCGGTGCCGGAAATGATGGTTGGCCAAACATCATCAACACCGGCACAGGCCCTTTCACGTTCATAGGAATTACCAACATCATTTTGATATCCACATCAATTAAAGGATAGTCGCTGTTATCTACATGGCCAACAATTTGTTTTGCAATAACCGGTATAAAACCAGGAACGATAAACTCACGGTCTGTTACTTTTACAGTCCATGTTACCTTCGGAACATTCTTTGGAATTCGTCCATAAACTTCCCGTTCATAATCTTCTGCTATTTCCGGACGGCGCACTTTCCACCACATGTCAGCGGTGGTAACTTTTCTGCCATTTTTTGTGGTAAGAATATCGGGTAACTGCGGACAAGGGTCTGCTCTTGTAGTATCATAATTGGCATGATTTGGCGCTGATGGATTTCCGCTTGGTCCCGGCCGCAACGTTTTTATTCCCAATTGCTTCATCATGTTTTCCTGGTTTTGCTGGGCAGTAAAATTTACAGGCTTTGTGTACCGGGTTTCATAAATGGTAGTGTCTTGTGCGATAATAAATTCAGAAATTATTATCGTAAGCACAAAGAGAAAAAGTTTTTTCATCCGTTGAATTTTTTTTATTGGCTTTGTATTATTTGTATTGATACAACTTCACTTTTTGTATATTCCATTCGCCCACAGGAATTCTGATATGCCTTCCCTGGTGGTCCTGGTCTCCGTTCATGCGCGTGCCCGCAGTCCATTTTCCATTTTTATAAATTCCTTCTTCCGCCTGTAAAATACCTGCTGAAATATTCGGTTTTCCATTTACCGAAAAGGTAACAACAATACCTGTTCCGGCAATAATAAAATCATTTTCATTTGTCTGAATAATGATGCCGCCACTCATCGGCCAATCCGCATTTTTAGCTTCCGGCACCAGCCCAATGTGTAATCATGAGAAACCGTCAAAGTGTAATTTCCTAAAATAATCTGCTCCTTTTTGTTTGATGTATCCAATAAAACGTTATCCATTTTTCCAGTGCCGCGATACTTCAGAATCTCCGGCGATAATTGTGATAAGATGGAATAACTTTTTGCGATTGGCTCCTCTTCCGGATGCTCTGTTGATTCAATTGAAAAAGGAGAAAATCCAAGCGCCTGGTAATGCCCAATTGCGTAAAAAACCTTTGCAGCATTTGACGGTTCAAAGCGTATTTCGGGAATGAATAATGGATTGTTTCTTCTTGTGTACAAATCGCAATAATGACGGAAATATGGATTGTAAAAATCTGGAGATAATATATCAATCGATGGTGCACCGGCCTGCCAAATGTCCATCAAATGTGGAAGCGGCCCTGCGCTGGGATATTGTCCCGGCAATACATTGCGGTAATTCAAGGCAGCATTTACATACATGGGCAACGGATATATTTTTTTTCCCGCTGCTGCCACTTCATCCGTATATTTTGCATAAAACCAGGCCTGGAATATTTCATCCGTTGCAAGGCTTTTTCCAAAAACATTTTCCCAATTTCCTTTTGTTGCAAAATTTGTTTTTGACCAATGCGCTCTTAATTCCGGAACCAGTGAATCTTTATTTGCAATTAAATAATTCATCAATTCTTTTGGTACATTGCTTTCAAAATCTTTGTTCGCTTCGGGAGTATATTCTCTTGCTTCAGTTAACATTCCGATTTCATTTTCTACCTGCATCATTATCACCGTTTGGTCTTTGTCTGTTTCTTTTAAATGCTTCATCAATTCTGCAAATGCTTTTTTATCTGCATCAACATTGGTTTTGCTAAAAGCAGAAAGTATTTCCAGCCCTTTTCCTGTCTTGTCTTGCGCACGCGGAAAGCGCTTTTGATTTGTTTTTATCCAATCCGGCGCGTAACAACTCATACTGTTTTTCCAGGAACCAAACCACAGTAAAACAACTTTTAAATTGTTTTCCTGACTTGTTTTAATGATGCTGTCTATTAAACGAAAATCAAATTTTCCTCCTTCCGGTTCTATTATATCCCAATAAGCAGGCACCAGAATTGTATTCAGATTCATCGCCTTAAACTTCGTCCAGAAGGGACGCATATAATCCAGGTTGCTTGCAGTAGAATTTCCCAATTCGCCGCCAAGAATAAGAAATGGTTTTCCTTGAACGATTAATTCCTGTGTGGTTCCTTTTTTCTGAAGGAAGGGAATTGACTGACTATATACTTTGGAATAGCATGAGAAAAGAATAAATAAACTGAAGCAGAAAACGTATAGAAAAGTTTTTTTCATCCTTCTAAATATAATTTTATCCATACAACTCTTCCAGCTCCAATCTCTTTATTCGCTTATTTATCGCTCCCCTCGTACGGCCAAAATGTTTCGCCATGTCCTTAACATGCATGCCTTCACAATACATCGTCGTTAGTTCAGCATCAAGTTCATCCGACCACGGCAGATAAGCGCTTTTATGAGTTTCCCTGATTTGTTGAAAAGAATTTGGTTTTCCTGTAAATGGCTGCGCCTGGTACAAATGAAGTTTGTCGTAGGGCGATTCCACTTTCATCGGTTCCTCTTCCTTCACTACTTTGATAACATGTATTTGTGAAGAAGCAGCAAACTCTTTAGGCATCAAGGTTTCAGGAATGTAAACACTATTTTTCGTTCGCGTTACTGCTACATACAAGAGGTTTATTTCTTCATTCAGTTTGTCTTTATTCAGTTGTTCCTTTTTCTTATTCTCATTGATTTTTTCTAATTTTTCTTCGCTAATAAAATCGTTCACAATCTGCACCGAATCATACTCCATTCCTTTGCAGCGGTGAACGGTTGAAAAAACCATTTCCGCTTTTTCCTTTTCATCATTGGGAACGTGTTTATCCTTTATCTGCCTGATAATGTCGGGAATTTCATTGCCATATTCTTTTACAATTTCCACCATCATTCCCAGTTGCACGTCTTCGGTTTTGTCAATATAATCCTGCAATTCACGAAGGTCTTTCATGCTTTTTATCATCGCATCTTTGATTTGAAAATGCCTGCCATTATAAAGATTCAGCACATCGTACAATGACGCGCCTTCATCAGCATAAGTGTATGAATTGATGTTTCCTTCAAAATAAATATGCTTTACTTTTTTCTTTTCGGTCACGTATTCAATCGCTTTCAACAGCAAACCCAGATTTGTTCTTGCCAATACGGCTTTGGTTTTAGATTCTTTGGTTTCGCCCCGGCCCTTTATCGGAATGTCTTTAAGCGGCTCTTCTGAAATGTGATTTTTGAATTTCAAAACCTCCATCGCAAGATTCGCAATGTGCTGACTAAACCGGAAACTTGTTGAGAGGTGGTATGTTTTAAAATCTACTTTTTCCAGCGAATTCACGGCATAGCGCCAACCATAAATTTGCTGATGCGTATCTCCTACGATAACTTTCGTACATTTTTGTTTCAGAAAAATGTCGAGCATCGCTGACGAAGCGTCCTGCCCTTCGTCGAAGAGAATATAATCAAAGCCCAAATTGGGATTTGAAAGCTGGAATTTT
This sequence comes from uncultured Chitinophagaceae bacterium, assembly GCA_963706825.1. Classification (GTDB taxonomy): domain Bacteria; phylum Bacteroidota; class Bacteroidia; order Chitinophagales; family Chitinophagaceae; genus Ginsengibacter. The sequence continues at coordinate 184,013 of CAVPNT010000003.1, forward strand.
TTCAGATAAAAATCGTGTATGATTTCAATTTCTCCCTTGTCCATTTTGCTCAACAGTAATCGCGTTTGACTTTCTATGTACCGGTAAAAAGTTTTTACAAAAGCCGCAGCCTTTGCATCTGTAACCGTATCTAGATAATTTAATTCCTGCACCTTTTGCACATCGCTGTTGCAGAAATAAGCCACGAATTTGTTGATGTGATTGGCAACAATATATTGCGCATGTTTTTCGCCGGTGGCCTGCAGATTTAAGACTTCCGCTATCTCGTTTGTCTTATATCCCTGCCCTTTTACTTTGTAATTGTGCCTGAAAACAATGTGTTTAAAAGCAAGCGAATGCGCCGTTTCCACTCTTACATTTTTCAACCCTTTTTCCGCAAACTTTTTCGTAGCTTCCAGTTTCACCGATTTGTTGAAAGCAAGATAAAGAATGCGTGCAGTAGAAGGACGTGATTTTGCATACTCAATAATCGTCGTTGTCTTGCCCGAACCTGCCACGGCATTTATTTTGATATTGCCGGTAGATTGGATAATATCCTGTTGCTCGGATGTAAGTTGCATGACGGGAATATTGATGAATAGACTGTTCCAAATTTCGGAAATTTTTTTAGAAGATTTGCGAATTCAATTGTTGAGAATTAAAAATAGAAAAAGGGGGAATTTGTTTGTTTACTGTAGCTGTCAAATCATTTTGAATTTATTTTATCCCTCAGTAGTGATTCGCGTCTTCAGAACCAAATCTTTCCCTAAAGCAAATTAGTAAGTTCAACCTGGATTTGAAGCTAAATTGGAAAACAAAAGTTGAAACACGCCTTCCGAGAGGCTGAATTTAGCGATACACACATTGTACGTTCGCGCTTTGTCTAAGAATGTTTAGAAGGGACTCAATTCTTTGATATTATCAATTCCAACATTAAATCGGTGTCTCAAAATGTCTTTGATGGCAGGAAAGTTTGGAAAAGATGCTTTGTTTTCTAATCCCCATGTATGAAGGACTAGCCAAAGAGAGTGATTTAACTGCAATTCAAAATCTGGTCCTGTAAAGAAGTGTAATGGAAACTGAACATATGTTTCGCTTTCATCTTTTTTTCTTATTTCGTTAAATGCATTGTCAAAAGACACCTTCCAAAGGTTTTCAGAAGCGAATTTTTTCCTATCGAGAATTCTATTGGCTTTATAATTACAAATATGATTGAACATTGCCAATAATATTTGCCAATCAAGCCATCCTTTTTCTCTTAAACCTTTTAGCCATAATTCGTATCCTGGTAGTGTTTTTATATGATTAATTGTTAAATGAGTGGCTTTAAGCGTATTTTTATATCTTCCTTCAATGTGGCTTAACGATTCCTCTTTTGAATATAGTGGACTAAGATTAGAGTTCCATTCCAATATTTTATCTTCTTTTTTGTCGAATGGAGTAAGCTCTTTTAAAAAAATATTTCTTTGAGAAGCATCAAAGGCTTCTTTCGTAAACAGACTTCTGTAAATTCTTTGATAAAGATCGTTCGTCATCGTTTTTTCAGCCAATGATTCATTTTGAAATAATTTATCGACTAACTCAAAGAATTTATCGTCTTGTATCATGCTTACGTCTCTTAATAAATATTTCATGTTGATGATGAGTGAAGCAATCTGATACCTTATTTTATCTCTATCAGCAACATCAACTTTCCTTGTAAAAAATTTCCATTTGAATGAATTATTTGATGCAAGTTGTTCTGGTGCTTTTAAATCCTCAAGCTCTACAATTTCAATTTCGATTCTTGTCCTTATAAAATGTAAATCTGTAACTGAACTAGAAAATTCGACTAATAAAATTTGTAGGGTTGCAGCAAATTCTTCACCCAATGAATTATAAACCCATGTATTGGGAAATGAAACCTGCCAAATGCTTCCAAATGCTTTCCATTCAATGCTTCTTATTTCTCCTATATCGTTTATTGGCGAAGCATCTAATCGTTCTTGAATATGATTTTGAATGCTTTTCTTGGATAAAATATCTTCATACTTGTTAACTACATGTTCAACGAATTCTTTATAAATCTGACCCATTTCCTGCTTTTGGAATTCGATGAAACCTGCTAATTGTATTGAAAGCTCGGGAGCCATTGCTAAAATTCCACCAACATAAACGAACGACTTCATAAACATCTCATCTGATTCGTTTAACGGTCTTACATCAAAACCGATTCTTGCTCTTATATAAAATTTAAAACTGTCTAAAACGTTAAGCCATGAACCCTGCTTAAAATCACAATAAACTAGCATACCAAAAGCATGAGCAATTCTTTTTGCTAATTTTTCTGGATTATTATTAATACTAAACCAAGCCCCACTTAAGGCATAGTACTTTGCTGCGAAGTTCATACCTAATGCAGAATAAAGTTGTGAGATATTCAATAATGCTAAAACATATCCTTCTGCAGTTTCACCCTGAAGCCACAAATCTTTGGCTTTGTGAAAATAATCAAGAGCCTTTGCTAAATGATGAGGGTTTGTAGTGTGCAAGTATTTAATCCCTCTGTCAACATAAGTTTTTGCTAATTTATGGTTACCACTTCTGTTTGAAACATACGGCATTAATTTGTCCGCAAGTTCCTCCAAAGAATCCACATATTTATCATTTGACCCTAAATGAATGTATATTTTGATAAATTGATTAAGCCTGTCACTTAGTCGTGTAACGTTGTATAAGGGTGCTTCTGGAAGTAGTTCAATAAGTTTTTCATAAGATTGAAATATTTTGTCAGTATCAAATTTTTTACCTTCTTCATCTAAGGGATTACTTAAATACCCAGTTTGCAATTCCAGCCAATAACATTTTTCACTTGGATTTTCTATTGATTCAATTTGTTTATTTATTGTCTTCCCAATTTCATTAAGCCAATCCTTTGTTTTTTTCAGTGGCAAATCAGATTTGCCCATTATTATCGATGCTCTAACTATTTGAAGCAAACTAAAGTTGTCCTCAATAGCTTCATGGTCATCAAATTTTGCTGCATCAGAAAAATACTTTTCAATTAAATGATTTAGTCCAACTAGGGAGCCTACAGGCTCTTTCAGCCATTCAGGTCTTAGGGATAGCCATAAAAATTCGTAAATAGCCTTTTGTCTATACCTATCTGGAGTGTCTCCAAATTGAATATATTGATTCAATAGAGTTAACCAAAAGGCCGAGTGTTCTTTAAGATAAGGAGATTGTCTACAATGGTTCGAAGAATGTAGTACTTCAATGAACTCTGCAAGGTTGAAATATTTAATTTCGGTTGTTTCCTTCCAAGCCTCAAATGCAAGATTGTATTGTTTATCTGCTTCATCTCCCAGGTCTAAAATAAGAGAGTCGATTTTTTGGTTGGTTAAACATCTATCTTGTGGTTCATTTTGAAACATCTTCACTGAAACCTCGTAATACAATGCTGTAAACACTGTATCAACTTTGCCTTCAATTGAAGGAAATGGTAATTCCTTGATAAATTCTTTAATCGAATTAACAGTTGTTTCTATTGCATCATCAGGAGATTTGTCATTAAATATCCACTTTATTGATTTGGCAAAATCCTCCCAAACCGTTGGAGGAAGCCCATTAAAGTCAATCATAGCAGATTGGGCTTCGCTCTTTTGACTTTTTTCAACTTTTGGAAGTTCTTCTTTTATATAATCTGTAACTATTACTCTTACTTTTTCAGCACATTTTTGTAAAAGTTGGGCATCAATGTTATCTTGACTATCAAACCATTCTTTCAATAACTCACCATCATTATCGCCATATTTTCCTGCAATCGCTGTATTCGTTTCAAACACAAATTGAGCCTTATCAAAACTATATTCCCCTTTAACAAAAAGCATAAAGAAATTGGCAATTGCCTTAGTGATTTCCTCACTTTTAAAGCTAAAAGATTTTGAACCGTACAGTTTTATTTGGGTAAACTTAGATGAACCTGCTGCAATATCTCTTTGAAAAATATCATCCTCATATTCACAGTAAATGACTTCATCTATCTTATTTACTTTATTACTTAACCAGTTTTCAAGTGTCCTGAGTTTTTGAAATTCATAACCTTTAATAACTTCATTTGCGTCTGTATCCTTAGAGAAAATTGAAAGTTTAGATAAAGGCATTTTTCGATTTTGTTATTTAGTCGATTTAAAACTTAAACTCGGTAAATGATTTAGCTTGAAGGGTGTTCAATAGGGAAATTGAGTTCGATGCTGATTATGCCGACATACAACGACATTAGCCAGCCCTATTGCCTGTTGTTAGCTGCTTACAACTCGTTCTTTTTTCAATTTCTTGCCCTTCGATTTCTAAAAAATTCAATAAATCATTCAAGTTGGTAACGTCTGGATAATCAGTAAGAAAACGGCTTAAATTCAGTTCTCCATTGTTCATATAATTGTCAACATCAAGTATTCCGTTTGTGAAGTCTCCAATGCAATATTGAAATAGGTATGTTGTTGCTGGTGTTGAAATCAATGTGCCTGAAATAGTTATATTTCCTAACTCATATTTTTTTCTTCCATTGACGTCAATTGTCTGAAAATTAAGTGCCCTTAGGTGCTCCGGTTTAGTTAAAATTTGCCTTATGTCTCTGAAGTCACACCAAATGTGTTGTCTCTTCTTAAGCAAATACAAATATATTCTTTCAGAATTATGGTGCGTTTCAAATAACTCAATTCGTCCAAAGTCGGGGTCTCGAAGAATGCGGGTTAGTATAGACAGGTTGCCTTCGTATTTTACAAAGTCGCCAATCTCGTAATTGTACCTTCTTGCCATAGTAGCATGATGTGTTATGTTAGAGCTTAAACGCAAATATATCTTATTAAACGCTACTTCAAAAAATCACTGTTGGTAATCAATCCTTTATCGTTATACCTTTTGTATTCTTATCACTACAATCCCATTTTATACAATTGACATTTTACCCACAAAAAATAGGAAACCCCTCGATTTATTCCTTTACTGCAACACAACCACACATCCAACTATTTCCCCTTCAACCCCAACAAAAAACTATAAAATGCTGGTTTTTTTCCAAAGCTATCATTGAAAAGTAAAGGATTGTCAGCCTGTTTTTGAGTGGTTACAATCCAGCTATCATTATCGTTCACGCCCCAAATAGTAACTCCAAAACGCTGTGGCGCTGGTACATATTTCAGAAAAGACTGCACCACATATTTATACATATCGGCCTGCGTTGCAAGCAAAGCGGAAGTAGGTGTAAAACCTGCAGTGCCGGCGGGATTAATTCTTACATCCAGTTCTGATATTCTTATTTTCAAACCGGTTGCTGACAGCTTTTGAAACATATTGTCAATACCGGTTTTGGAAGTATTAATACTGATGTGCATCTGTGTGCCGATGCCATCTATCTGCGCTCCTTTGCTTTTTAATTCGGAAACATAATTTATCAATGAGTCAAGTTTGGCGCTGTTGTATTCCAGGTTGTAATCGTTTATAAAAAGCAATGCATTCGGGTCGGCTGCTTTAGCATATTGAAAGGCTTTAAACGCATAATTTCTGCCCAAATAATCTGACCAGAAAAACCGGTCTGTAGCATTTGAAGCCGCAGTATTGGCGCTGGTTCTTAATCCGCTTGTTCCATCTGCCATCGGTTCATTTACTACATCCCACGCTTTTACTTTTCCTGCATAATGCGTTACCGTGGCTTTTATAAAGCGGCTCAATGCGGAGTCAACAGCCGCGGCCACTTTTGCATTATCTGCAGGAATAACAGCGCTTGCATCCGTCACGGTTACATCATCAATAAAATAAGTATTGGCAACAGCAGCCATGTCAAATAAAATCCTGGTTTGTGCATCTTTTGCCGTGAAGGTCCAGGTGATTTGTTTCCAGTCTGTAGTGGTGCTAAAGTCAGATTGGTACTGCGCTGTCGGTTGTGTCGAAAGCCTTGCTGAGCCTGATACAGTTAATGATTTTATCCAGAATGAAACTTTGTAAGAAGTGTTTACAGTGGTATTGAACAGGTCGCTTGCTACCTGCACTTTCCATTGGTCGGTTGTAAAATTATTTGGATTTACAATTTTTAATGAGGATGTTCCTGAATGTACTTCCGCTGTTCCGCTGCCAACTGAAAAAATAGCGCCATTAGAATTAAATACAGACCAGTTCGAAAAGTTTCCACCGGAATTGGTTTCAAAGCCGCCGTTAAGAAGAATATCCGGCGCCGAAGAATCAGCAGTGCCCTGCGTTAAAGAATTTAAATAAGTGGCATTTTGATTTTCGTGCCATACCAATGTATGGCCATACACTTTAAGGCCGGCGCTTGTAGCAACATTCATCATGGCATCAGCATTTGAAAAATCAAAAGAGCCGTCATCTTTTACAATGGCGCCATTTTTCATGTTGTAACCAAAAGTTACATTATCTGCTTCCCGCGCCACAACCGCGCGATAGGCACTGTTGTTGATAAAAGGCGAATAATCTACCGCAAAGCCAATATCAAAATCAGCAGCATCTTTCAAAGTGCCGGAAGTATCTGAAACTCCGGGAGGCACCGGCGTTGGAGTTGGTGTGGTTCCAGTCGTGTCATTATTTTTTTTGCAGGAACTTATCAAAAACAACGCAACAGTAAAGCAATAAATTACCTGAATTCTTATTTTCATGATTCATCTTCTTAATGATAATTTCTCATTCATCCGTTCTGAAAGGCGCAGCAGGCAAGCCTTCTTTATTAATTAAATTTGGATTGATCGGGTCGTCTGCCCAGGCATAACGGACATATTTTGGATTGGGTACATCCTCACTTGATACAATTATTTTATCGCCTTGTATTTTAGCATCTGCCCACACATATTTTTTGTCTTCGCCTGCAATCGCAAATTCAGCAGGAGCTTCACCATGATTAGTGCTTAAGCCGCTGCCCGTATTGGTAAAAGAAATAACAATTTTATTTCCCTCAATGGATGAAGACTGATATAACGGTCCCTCATACACGTTATTTTCTCCATACGCAATCTTTTCGGCCAACAATGCCAAACGGTCGCCAACTGGTTTTTTCCGGTCAGGATGAATGTCGTTCCATTCGCCCAGGTCAATCGCTACCGCCATTCCTGTGTTTGGCAGTGATAAAGATTTTGTCTGCGCTTCCCTGAACAACGCCCACTGACTTTCTGAAGGCAGATAATTATAGTCGCCAAAACCGGGAAGCTGTACAAATAAAAACGGCAAATTTCCTTCATTCCATTTGTTGCGCCAATCAGTAATCATTGCAGGTTGCAGCTTTGCATATTCCTCAGGATTGCCGGTATTACTTTCGCCCTGGCACCAAAGAAAACCTTTTATCGAATAATGAATTAAAGGAGCAATCATCGAATTATATAATGCGGTCGGTTGATTTTGCAAAGCAATACCAAAACCTGCAAAGTCGCCATGATGCGGCACATTTAGCAAGCCTACTTTATATAGCCAATAGCCGGTTAAGTGAATGGTGTCAGCACCTGCAATTAATTCATACGGTTTATCAGGAACAAATCCGCCTTTACCAAAATTGTTCGTTACGCGCACTACCAATAAATTTTTTCCAGGCTTTAAAACTCCGTCCGGCACCGGATAACGGCGCTGCGGATACATATAACCGGTAGAGCCAACTTTGACACCATTAATATACAATTCATCAGCATCTACAATGCGGCCGAGAAAAACTTTTGCAGGCACATTAGTCATGGAAGCAGGAACATCAATTTCTTTGCGATACCACACAACGCCATTCAAATTTTTTGCGCCTTCATCTGCCCAAAAACCAGGAACGGCAATCCGGTGCCATTCTTTCGGTTCGTATGAAGGAGAAAACCACTTTTCTTCCATGCCTTTATCTTCCGGCCTTTTCATATTTTGAGCAGCGGCAAATACTTTTCGGTTCACACCATTTACATAAGCCGTGTCTTTATTTTTTTCTACTGTTTTAAGAATATCGGGAAATGATTTTAAACTTTCTTCACTCATCATAGATTCAATAGGAATGCCGCCCCAGCTTGCATTAATAATACCAATGGGTACAGGATATTTTTCATACAAATCTTTTGCAAAAAAATAAGCAACCGCAGAAAAATCTGCTACATTTTCAGGATTGGCCCACTTCCAGGAACCGCCGGATAAATCCTTTTGCGGACTTACTAAATCAGTCGTGTTCGGAACCCAGAATTGCCTTATGTCGGGATAATTTGCATTGGGGATTTCATTTGGATAAAACACGCTGTGTAGCTTCATTTGATGCACCATATTCGACTGTCCGGCGCAAAACCAAACGTCACCCATTAAAATATCATGAAGAGTAATTTTATTTTTTCCGGAAATGTCCATTGTGTAAGGTCCACCGGCTTTCATTGGCGATAATTGTACTTTCCATTTTCCATCATCACCAGTTTTTGTTCTATAAGTTTTGCCATTGAATTTCACACTTACTTTTTCACCTTTTGATGCCCAACCCCAAATATTTATTTTGGCATCGCGCTGTAATATCATGCTGTCCCTGATGATTTGTGGTAAGGTTATTTGAGCATGAACATTGCCTGTTATTATCAAACAAAAAACAATCGCAATTAATTTTTTCATTTTAATTTTTCATTTAATTTTTTTTGCAAATTCACTGGAACCGTAGCGGTCTAATTGAAAGCCTGAAACATTGCCTTTATCATCTTTTACAAAATGAATTTTCAGGAAAAAGGCAGTAAGATAAAAATCAGTTTCAGAGGCGGCCAATAATTTGAAAGTGTTATTGGCGGCTGTGGCAGTGAGTGAGGCATTTTCAGGTTTCACATTAATCAACATGCCATCATTCGTTTGATAAGCCCCTTGGTATGGTTCAAGTATAGCGGATGATAATTTTATAGAAGGCTGTTTAAAAACAAACTGCAAACCTTTTTCATAGCCAATTCCTTTTGTGCCGGAATGGCCAGTGTTTTCAAGGACTTTACTTTCCATTTGCAAATTGGAATAATGCCTGTTATTTAAAAATTGGGTAAGCTTTCCATAATCGGGAACGCTTGTTTCAACACCGCCAACACACATAAATAATTTTGCGTGCGGATTGGATTTGTTTGCGTGATATTTTTCTTCATACTTGTATAAAATGTTGTTGCCCCAAGTGAATGCCGGACTTGCAGCCACATAGCGGTTAAACATATCAGGATGCGTGAATAAAGTGTACATGGTAAACAATCCGCCAAGTGAACAACCAATCAACGTTTTATCATTTTCATCCGCCCTGTAATTTTTTTCAACAAGAGGAAATACTTCATTTTTTATGACCGAAAGAAACTTATCAGCGCCGCCACTTTGCGGCATTTGCTTCTCATTGGTTGGTGTATAATCTCTTGCTCTCAAATTGTCAGGATTCGGATGTTCGCCACCCCATGTGATGCCAACAATTATTACGTCCGGAGCAAATCCATCATAATATTGCTGTCCGTATAAAGCAGTTAACAACGGGAAATCCCATTGCGAATCCATCAGGTAAACGACCGGGTATTTTTGATTGGTTTTGCTATAGCTTGCAGGCAATGAAATTTGCAAAACATATTCCTGTCCGCTCACAATTGATGAGGTAAATGTTTTTATTTGAGAACCTGGAATGGTTACTTCATTCGACTGTGCAAGCAGTATTTGCGAAGACACAATTGTGAGCGCAATCAACAATAATTTCTTCATGGATTGATATTTTATTTGAGTAAAAAAAATACGCTTTCAATGAATTTTCATAGTGGTTTAATTTCTGCAAAAACAAAAGCGATTCACCAGTAAACAAACAAATACCTGCGATTTTGTTTTTGAATAAAAAATCTGCAAATCATCAATGCAAATCTTTGTAAACATCGTCATCGCCTTTGTATTCAAACCAATCATACAATGCCTTGTTCGTTGTTGCAATTCCATTAGATGTTGCATACATCGTGTACATGCAACCCACAAAACCACCTGCCTCTTTTGTGCTCAAAAATTTTGCATCAACACCCTCTTTTAATAAAATCCATTTGTTATTTTCTTCTGCATAATAGAAGTTATACTTATCGTTATCCGCTTGTATCTTCAACTGCAACGGCTTATCATTTTTCAAATCAGCAGAAGCAAGTAATTCTTCTTTTTCATTTTCTTTGGATGCTGATTTAAACAATTCCACAACCGTTTTTTTATCTTTCACTGATTTACATAAAAAATAATAGTGCCTGTCATTTTGAAAAATCATTAAGCCCGCTTTTTCATTTGCTGTAGCGGCTTCGAAAGACATGTTGACTGCGCCATAACCTTTTAAATGCGCCTGTCGGAAACCAATGAAAGCAGGATTTTTTCTTTCGGCAGCGGTAGTTTTTTTCAAAGGCAATTCTAAAAAACCATTTTCTATTTTATACAAATTATCTTCCGGATTGCGCAGAAAAAGATAGCGATAGTTCAGTTGTTTTTCTTTAAAATCATCTTTGAAAGTATAGTTCCCACTGAATGGATTCCTTACTTTTATTGTAGATGAAAAAGGAACCGGATATTGATACTTTACTTCTTGATTATTTGGAATGATTACCGGCCAGCCATCTTTCCATTCCACCGGCGCCATAAATGTTTCCCTTCCTGTGTTGTAATAATCACCTTCGTAAGGGCGGCATCCAAGAAATACCGCATACCATTTTCCATCCGGTGTTTCTACCAAATCTGCATGGCCTGTGGATGTGATTGGATTCTTTCTGTTTGGGTCTAAATTTCTCTGAGTAAGAATTGGATTATTTTCATAAGAAACATAAGGTCCTTGTATGTTTTTACTTCTAAAAATTACTTCTGAATGTTGGTCACCGGTACCGCCTTCCGCACACATAAGATAATACCAACCATTTATTTTATACAAATGCGGGCCTTCAATCCAGATAGGATGTTTTGAAATATCTGTACCGCCATTCACGATTATTTTATTGTCGCCAATGGTTTTCTGAGTGGCAATATCATACTCAATCAACCTGATAGTTCTATGCCCATTGTATAGAGGTTTATTATCGGGAGCGTCGCTGTTGTAAGTGATGTACACTTTACCATTATCGTCAAAAAAAAGTGAAGGGTCAATTCCGCTTACCGCTGGAGTAAATATTGGATTGCTCCACGGTCCTGCCGGATTTTTTGTAGTGATAATGAAATTTCCACCACTACTTACATTCGTACACATGATGTAGAAGATTCCTTTGTGGTAGCGGATTGCAGGGGCAAATAATCCGCGTGAGACTTCGACATCTCCTATTTTAAATTGCGAATTTCTGTTCATCGCATTTCCGATTTGTTTCCAGTTTACCAAATCGATGCTGTGAAAAATTGGAAGACCGGGAAAGTAGGCGAATGTTGAATTTACCAGGTAATAATCATTGCCAACCCTACAAATACTTGGGTCGGGATAAAATCCTTCTAAAATTGGATTGATATATTTTACCTGGCTAAAAGTATTGCCGGTAAGAAGAAAAATGGCAATGATCGTTGAAAGAAAAAGTTTTTTCATTCGATATATAGTTTTATTAAACCTGTCAGGTTTGGTTTTCATCCCAATGCTTTTAAATCACCATAAGGTTCTATCGTTTTTATAAAACCGTTTTCATCGTGTATTAATTTAGCAACTTTGATGCTGCGCAGATGCGTTACTCCTTTGCTCAAACTGCTGTCATGATAAAACAAATACCATTCTCCTTCAAACTCAACAATGGAATGATGCGAAGTCCATCCCACAACAGGATTTAAAATTTTTCCCGCATATTTAAAAGGCCCGTAAGGATTATCGCCAATCGCATAACAGATAAAATGCGTATCGCCGGTGGAATAAGAAAAATAATATTTGCCTTTGTATTTATGCATCCATGATGCTTCAAAAAATCTTCTTTCAGTATCCCCCTGCAAGCAAAGGATTTCCATTTTCATCAAGGATTACCACATCTTTTGGAGCTTCGGCAAAATAGTAACAAATCATTCGTAAGTTTTGCAACTTTTGCGCAAAGCGCAGGGTCATTATCTTTTGGTAAATGCGCTGTCGGGCTTTCCGGTTGTTCTGCATTAAAACTTCCATCGCGCCAGCGTTGCAATTGGCCGCCCCAGATTCCACCGAAGTACATATAATAATTTCCCTGTCTGACTGGGTCATCCAGGCAGGCACCTTCATCTTTAAAGACTGCAGGGTCTATTGAAAAACTATTTTTAATCGCTTCTGGTTGCGGAGTAAAAGGGCCAACAGGAGAGTTACTTACTGCAACGCCAATGCGAAAAATTCCATCATAATCTTTTGCCGGAAAAAAGAGATAATATTTTCCATCTTTTTCAGCCGCATCCGGTGCCCACATTTGTTTTTCAGCCCAGGGCACATCATTTACATGCAAAGCAATGCCATTATCTTTTGCTTCGCTTGTTGGAGAATCCATTGAAATAACATGATAATCTTCCATAGCAAAATGACTCCCCAAATCATCAAAAGCTTCGCCCGCATCTATATCATGCGAAGGATAGATATAAATTTTTCCATTGAACACATGAGCTGACGGATCTGCAGTGTAAATGTGTTGAATCAGTGGTTGCGAAATGGCTTTGTGATTCAGTTCATCAAAGTTGATATGGTTGATACTTTCTTCGGCATGATTTAATTTTTAAATGATAATTATGAGTTCCTTCTCTTTTTCAAATCACTTTCAATTTGCACTTCCATTTTTTTATTTATTTGATAAAAAAACAATAAAGCGGCACCTATCAAAAATGGTATGGCAGGGAAAATACTTACCAGCATTTTTGTTCCATGAATTGCTGTTGCAGACTGCGTTTCACTGTTGGGTACATAATGATACAAACCTAAAATCCACGTGAGCAAAGCGCTGCCAATACTGAGTCCGGCTTTTAAACCAACCATCATTGCAGAAAAAATAATAGCAGTTGCGCGGCGGTTATTTTTCCATTCGCTGTAATCGGCTACATCTGCAATCATCGCCCACAATAAAGGAATGGTAAGGCCATAAAAAAATCCATGTAAAATTTGTGAGATAAACATGAATCCAACCGCTTTTGGTGGATAAAAAATAAAGGCGATGATGAATAAAGTAGAAATAAAAAGACAAATTCCAAACACATCTCTTTTGCCATATTTATCTGCAAATCTTTTCGAAAGCATGATTCCAACAATCATAAAAATAATTCCGCCTGCATTGAACAGGCCAAAGCCGGCAGACACCGGGTCTTCACCAAAAAAATTAAGGCCAACAGCAGAAAGAAAATGAGTGATTGGAGTTACAAAACTGGTTAGACTTGCTTTATCAACATAATTTTTAAAATAGTAAACATAACCGCCACCTTTCATAGCAAGCGTAATAAAAACCAGTGTGGTCAAAACCAGCATGATTATCCACGGCTTGTTGTTCAACAAATCGCGCAAATCTTCTTTCAAACTTGACTTTTGTTGCGGTCTTGGAATGATTCTTTCCGGGTAGTAAAAAAAGTAATCAGCAACATCACTGTTCCGATAATGGCAAGCCATGTCATTACTTTTTCTATCCCAAGCGATTTATCTCCACCACCGGCAGTTTCAATAATCGCAAGCATAAAAACCTGTACAAAAAATTGGGCAAACATTACCGCAACAAAACGGTAAGAAGATAAGCTGTTTCGTTCTTTCATATCGCCGGTAATAACACCGCTCAATGCAGAATAAGGAAGGTTGTTTGCGGCATAAAACAACAATAATAAAGTGTAAGTAACTACCGCATAAATGACTTTTCCTTTATAAGAAAAATCGGGCGTGCTGAATGCAAGCAAAGCGATTACTCCAAGCGGAATGGCAGTAAATAAAATCCACGGACGAAACTTTCCCCACCTGGAGCGGGTTCTGTCGGCAAGCGCGCCGATGAGCGGATTAAAACCAAATGCCGCTACAAGTCCAACAGTGAGTATGATTACTGATGCATCACCAGGTTTGAGGCCATAAATATCCGTATAGAAATAGGCAAGATAGGTTACCAAAGTTTGAAAGACTAAGTTGGCAGCAAGGTCGCCCAAACTGTAACCAACTTTTTCCAAAACTGATAATTTGTGCGAAGTCGCAGGCACCTGTGTTGGTGCTGTTTGTTCGATTATTGTTACGTCGGCGGCACTCATAATTGTTGTTTTATGTAATGATTTAATTTATTTTTTTGCTGTTGCAATCACGCTGTAAAAAGCGGGCTTCGGTTTAAAATTTCTGTCAAATAATAATGGATAATTTGTGCGCCCGTGAATAGGCAATCCGTTCAACCAGGATTGTCCATCATTCACTCCCCAGAAGGTGATACGACCGATTTGCTTTTTGTATTTCATAAAAAGCGTAAACAAATCTTCATACGATTTTGCAAGTATTTGCTGCATGGAATCGGGCAACGCCTTTGTGTATGGATTCATCTTGGCACTGCCCTGTGCTGTTTCACTTACATCAGCAGTGACCTTGTCCCATGGACTTGGAAGCACACTCAAATCAAGTTCTGTAAACATGACATCAATTCCCAATGCAGAAAATTCTTTGATGCTTTCTTCAATCTCTGCCATCGGCACCGCTCCTGCTTTCCAATGTCCCTGTATTCCTACGCCATCAATACGAACACCTGCAGCCTGTATCTTTTTTATCAATGCAATAGCACCGGCTCTTTTCTTTGGCTGCTCTATGTTATAATCATTGTAATATAATTTGGTATGAGGCGCTGCTTTTTGTGCCAAACGAAATGCTTCTACAATGTAGTCATCACCCAATTTATCCAGGAAAATAGATTTACGCAAAGTGCCATCTTCATTCAATGCTTCATTTACTACATCCCATGAATATACTTTTCCATCATACCGGCTAGCAACTTTTGTAATGTGATTCACAAAATATTGCCGCACAGAATCTGCACTTTGCATGTGGTGCATGAAGGCAGGCAATTGGCTATGCCAAATAAGATTGTGCGCATTTACTTTGATGTTATTCTTTTTGGCAAAAGCAACCAGCTTATCAGCAAGGTCAAAATTGTAAGTATTCCATCCCGGCTGAATGATTTCTGCCTTCATAATATTTTCAGGAGTAACCGCATTGAATTGTTGTTTGATTAAGCGGTCAGCTGCTGTATCTTTTTCTTCTATTTGCTGCGCATCCATTGCAGTGCCGATAAGGAAATCATTTTTAAACGCTTCTTTTAATGAAGGCGTTTGTGCAGATGCATTTGCCACAAAAAGTATTGCTGCAACACATAGAAACCCTGGAATTTTTTTTATCATGAGCTATTTATTTTTAGGTTTAATAATTGTTTCAGGTGGACCAAGATAACTTGGTTTTTCTCCGCCAAAGTCAAGAACCATTTTTTGCAAAATCACTGCCGGGTTTACCATCCAATATGTAACGACATGCTTTCCTTGTTGTAAAATACGATGTTCTGTTGTTTTAATAATTATGTTATTGGCAACCCACTTCTCCCACGTTCTTTCATTTTTATCATCTTTATTAATGCTCACAATTTGTGGCTTTTCATTATCAATTGAAATGGCATATTTCAAACCAGTGCTATCGTTTTCAAAATTTAATGTGGGTGAAAAATAAGCATTCAATTTTACAGTTCCGGTGTCATAAACATAGATATCATATTGAAGGTATGGATTACCGTTAGTAAGCGTTTTTTCATCAGCGGTTACCGGAAAAGTAGTAATGCCATCGCCATCGCGTCCAATGCCCGGAATAATTTTCCAGTTTATATTTTTTGTGTTAATTGCTTTTGAATAATTGGCTGCTTCAATGGAAACATATCCATTCTTTTCATAAAAAGCATTTCCCTTTGAATTAGCCGGAATAAGGCTTTCAGCGGTTTTATCTCTTACATCCACTTTTACACTTTCATCTTTTTGTGAACCATCTGAAACATATTCCACTTCCGGCATTTTATTGAATGGTGGTTGCTGCCAGTAAGTATAGCCAATGTGCGTTTGGTCCATCATGTGGTTCCATTTTCCATTGGCTATTTCGTGATTGTATTTATAAGAAATGAGAGAATCTTTTTGGTAAAAATATTTTACACTATCAGCATATAAATTGGCAGCGGAATTTTTCTTTTTTGCAAGAAATCTGTTTTTCGCTGCCGCTAAATACAAAGCATTGAGATTGGCACAAGCTTCAATCGGATGCAATACCAATTCAAAAAAGGCATCTTTATATTCAGGCGAAATACGATTGTTGATTATTTGTGCCTTTACTGCAAGGTTATTGTATTCATCAACGATTCTTTGAAACTCATTATAATCAGTCAGGCTGTACGTTTCAGGCGATAACAATTCCGGTTTTCTCCGTGCATTGTATTGAGAATATTTCTGAATAAGCTGTCCAATTTCTTTTGCATAATTATCTCCAAATTGTTTTGCTGCCCAGTTGGTAAAATAGTTTGGCAAATCATCAGCGGTTATTTTTTTCGGATTCCACGCATAATCCAAAAAGAAAGAAATGGGAAATTCCATTGGCTTTATATCGCCCACATTTACAATCCAGATTTTGTCAACTCCATATTCATAAGCCAAATGCATTTGTTCCCAAACCCGTGCAATATTATTTGTGTTGAGCCATTTATAATTTCTTGGCCCGCCTACATAATCAAAATGATAATAAATTCCATAACCGCCGCTTCGTGGTTTCTCATTTAATTTTGGAAGCCTGCGGATATTCCCCCAGTTATCATCACACAACAATAAGGTAACATCATCCGGCACACGCATTCCTTTATCATAATAATCCTGAACTTCTTTGTATAGTGCCCACAGTTGAGGCGTTTCAGATGCTGGTTTGTGTGTTACTTCTTCAATTATTTTTCTTTGATCAGCCACAATTCTTTCCAGTAAATTGATGGCAGTTCCCTGTGTCATCGGTTCATCGCCATCACCACGCATGCCAATGGTGACAATGCTTTCGTGCGAATCCATATTTTCAATTCCTTTCTTCCAAAAGGAATCTAAAACAGCTTTGTTGGTTTCATAATTCCACGGCCCTTTTCCATAACGCTTCCATTCCTGCTGCGCCCTCAGCATCGGTTCATGATGCGAAGTGCCCATCACAATTCCATATTTATTTGCCAAAATGGGATTTAAAGTATCATCATCATTAAATGCATTTCCCCACATCGCAGGCCACAAATAATTTGCTTTTAATCTTAATAATAAGTTCAAACACTTTTTCATAAACCTGGTGATTTACGCCACCGAATTTTTCTTTGGTCCATCCCGAAAAAGCCGGTGCTTCATCATTGATAAAAATGCCGCGATATTTTACCAAAGGACGGTCCTGTAAAAAAATATTTTTCTTCAGATAAATTTCTTTCTTCTTTTTCACCGGCACATCTGCCCACCAATACCAGGGCGAAACGCCCATTTGTTTTGACATTTCAAAAACACCATAAGCCGTTCCTCTTTTATCACTTCCTGCAATAACCAGTGCTTTATCAATTCCTTTAAAAGGCTTGTCAACTATTTTAATTTGATAAGCTTCCCATTTATTTTTTATTGAATCAACATTTATTTTTTTGGATTGAATTAATTGTTGAATCAGTTTCGAATTGTTTATGGAACCAATAATAATTACGTTTGTTGTTTTGGGAGAAATTGCATGAATAATTTCAGGCTTTTTTCCTGAAACTTTTTCTATATCATTTTGAAAAAGGGAAGCACTTTTTTGTATCAGCCAATCATCGTTTTCATCAGTGTAGATAACGGTTGCAGCGTTTGAAACAATCGGAAAAGCGTCTGTTTCACTTTTGTCAATAACAAAATTTTGAGAATAGCTTTTTAATAAGAATAAAAAAGTAAAGCAGAAATATAAAGAGGCAATTTTCATTCTTAAAAAGCTTTTTGTTGAAAATAAAAAATCTAAATCCTAAGAATATATTTTGATAGAAACCGAATGTTTAATGTAAATTGTAAACAAACATTTCTTCTAAAATCCAATCGAATTTCCACCATCCACCGGCAGCACAACTCCTGTAATATAAGCCGATTCTGAACTTGCCAAAAACAAGGCTGCATCTCCGATATCTGATGGCAATCCCAATTCACCCATCGGAGTTCTTGACAACACCTTGTTCTTCCTTTCCGGGTCATTATCCAATGCCTTTGCCGACATATCTGTTGCGATAAATCCGGGCGCAATGCAGTTTACACGAATTCCTTTTGGCGAAAGTTCTACCGCCATTGCGCGTGTCATAGATTCAATCGCGCCTTTTGAAGCGCTGTAAGCAATCACTTTTGGCAGGCCATATTGCGAAGCCATCGAACTAATATTTACAATACTTCCGCTTTTATTTTCAATCATTGATTTTACTACTTCACGCGAAATCGTAAAAATGGATTGCACATTTGTCAGCATTATTTTTTGAAAATCTTCATCCGTTACTTCTGTAAATTCTTTTTTTAAATTGATGCCGGCGTTGTTTACCAGGATATCAATTTTAGAATATTTTTTTACAAGATTTTGAATCAGTTCAGGAATAGCAGAAAGATTGTTCAAATCAAATGAAACAGGTTTGCAAAGCTCGCCCAGTTCGTCTTTTGCGTTGTATAATTTTGCTTCATTACGCCCGATGATAATCGTTGTAATATTATTATTTACAAATTTTTTGGCTATTGCAAAACCAATTCCAGATGCGCCGCCTGTTACAATAGCAACTTTACTTTCTTCGTTTTTTTCCATTTGATTTTATTTCTGTTTTTTAAAATCATTTCCAAAAAAAATATTTCTATAATCTAATAACTACTTATTCACTTTCTTTTTCAAAGAAGATTTCCTGATTATTAAATTTGACCTTATGGTAATCGTGTTTGTGCTTTGCATATTTCCGATTCCTTTTAAATGATTGATAAGGTTTCGTGCAGCCACTTCTCCCACATCAGTTCCCGGATAATTAATCGTACTTAAAGCAGGCTCAACCAGCGTGCAAATAGCGTCATTATTAAATCCGACAATTGCAATATCTTTTGGAATCTTTATTCCCTTTTCTTTTAAAGTGCGCATGCACACAGCAGCTAAAAAATCATTTGTAATAAAAGCCGCATCGGGCAAAGGCTTCATTTTTAAAATTTGCATTGCCGATTTAATTCCTGCTTTTTCAGAAAGGTCATTGATGATTAATAAACTTTCATCGTAGTCAATTCCATTATCAGTCAACGCATCTTTATATCCTTTAAATCTTTGAGAATAAACATTTCGTTTCAGGCTGGAAGTGATGTGAACAATCCTTTTGCAGCCTTGTTTAATAAGATGTTCTGTAGCCTCATAACCGCATTTATAGTTATCAATCACCACTACGGTATTATTTCCTTCCTGTTCCACGCGGTCAAAAAATATTACCGGTACACCTTTGTCTTTAAATGGCTTGAAATGGTTCAGGTTTTTTGTATCAAAGGAAAGAGAAACAATTAAGCCATCGACTCTTTTATCAAAAAGATTTTTTGCGTTCGCTACCTCTTTAATATAGCTTTCAGAAGAATGTGCAATGATGAGGTCGTAACCCGCTTCGGTTGTTACTTTTTCCACGCCGCTCAAAACAGAGTTGATGAAATTACTATTCAGTTTTGGTACCAGGAATCCAATAGTATTGGTATGTTGAATGCGCAGGTTTCGTGCAAAATGATTGCTGCGATACCCCATTTGTTCTGCTAAATCAAAAATCTTCTTTTTTGTCCGTTTGTTGACAACAGGGTCGTTCTTTAAGCCGCGGCTCACCGTCGCCACAGAAATATTCAGCGCTGAAGCAATATCATAAATAGTAACTTCTTTATCCTGTGTCATGATTTAATTCCCCTGAAGTTCAATTAAAAATTAAGATAAATCCATTTTAAATTTTATCAGGCTTTACTTCATTTTTTAATGAAGATTTCCTGATAATTAAATTTGACCTTATAATAATGGTGTTGGTATTTTGAATATTTCCGATTCCTTTTAGATGATTTACCAGGTTTCGCGCAGCTACTTCTCCGACATCAATTCCCGGATAATTAATGGTTGTCAAAGCAGGTTCAACCAACGTACAAATGGCGTCGTTATTAAATCCGACAATCGCAATATCTTCTGGTATCCTGAGGCCATTTTCTTTTAAAGTGCGCATGTAAACCGCAGCTACGAAATCGTTCGTAATAAACGCCGCATCGGGCAGGGGATTCATTTTAAGTATTTGCATGGCAGATTCAATTCCTGCTTTTTCTGAAAGGTCATTGATGATTAACAGACTCTCATCGAAAGCAATTCCGTTATCAAACAACGCATCTTTGTATCCTTTAAATCTTTGAGAATAAACATTTCGTTTGAGGGGTGAAGTAATGTGAACAATTCTGCTGCAACCTTGTTCAACGAGATGTTGGGTAGCCTGGTAACCGCATTTACAGTTATCAATCACCACCACGGTATTATTTCCTTCCTGTTCCACACGGTCAAAAAATATTACCGGTACACCTTTGTCTTTAAATACTTTAAAATGGTCCAGGTTTTTTGTATCAAAAGAAAGAGATGCAATTAATCCATCCACTCTTTTTTCAAAAAGATTTTTTGCATTGGCTACCTCTTTAGTATAGCTTTCAGAAGAGTGTGCAATAATGAGGTCATATCCCGCTTCGGTAGTTACTTTTTCCACACCAGCCAAAACCGAGTTGATGAAATTACTATTTAATTCATGTACAATCATTCCGATGGTGTTTGTATTCTGAGAACGAAGATTGCGCGCAAAATGGTTGGTACGATATTCCATTTTTTCTGCTAAATCAAAAATCTTCTTTTTTGTTTGTTTACTGACAACAGGGTCGTTTTTTAAAGCGCGGCTAACGGTAGCGATAGAGATGTTTAATGCTGATGCAAGGTCATAAATGGTAACTTCTTTGTCTTTTGGCATTACAATCGTTTACATGATTTAATTAATATGTGTAAAGCTAAATAAAAAAAATATTTTCTTAGAAAAAAAATGTAATCGGTTACAATTTATAAAATTTTTCCTACTTTAGTCCTGTGAAAGAGTTGAAAATGCATTGTGGAAAATGAAAAATGAGCGGGCTTGTGCATACTGAAACGCTTTAAGGACAAGGGTTTTACAAAAAATGTTCCTTTTGATTTGATTTATGATTTGCATTTTTTTTATAAAGCACTGATAAAAAAAATTTGCAAAAGCTAACCTTCCGGAAAGAAAACTTTTAAAACAGATTTTGCAAAACGTTTATCAGGAATTTAATCATAATAATCATCATTTTCTAACTTTTAAATTTTAAACTGCTATCATGAAAGGTTTATTTACAAAAAAACTCTTTCCGCACATTTGCAGGAAACGCAAAGGAATCCCGTCCTTTTTTATTCTACCGCTTTTATTCTTTTCCATTAGCGCCTATTCGCAAAACACCATTAATGTGAAGGGGCGAATAACGGATGAAACCGGTGCACCGGTGATTGGTGCTTCAGTTGTTGTAAAAGGCGCAACAGCTGGTGTAAGTAGTGATAACAATGGCGATTTTGTAATCAATGCTTCGCCTAACAGTTCACTGCTGATTACTTCTGTGGGCTTTATAGAACAGGAAGTAAAAGTGGATGGAAAAACGTCTTTAGATGTTACTTTGAAACGTACTACCACCGACCTCAATGAGGTAGTAGTAATCGGTTATGGTTCACAGCGAAAGGAAGCAATTACCGGTTCTGTATCTTCGATATCGGCTGAAAAACTAAGTGAAGTTCCTTCATCAAATATATCGGATGCATTGCAAGGGCGTTTACCAGGAGTCCAGATATCACAAACTTCAACGAAGCCAGGTTCTACTATGCAGATATTGATTCGCGGTCAGCGTTCCATCTCCGCAAGCAATGACCCCCTGATTGTGTTGGATGGAATACCTTTTGGAGGTTCCTTTAGTGATATTGATCCTGAAAACGTAAAAAGCATTAGCGTATTGAAAGACGCATCCGCGACAGCAATTTATGGTTCACGTGGAGCAAACGGAGTAATAATTATTACTACCAAAAAAGGTGCTGTTGGCCAAAAAGCGCACATAAGTTATAACAGTTATTATGGAATTCACAAACTCTGGGCGCCTTTCCCTATGATGAACGGGCCGGAATTTGACAGTCTAAGGGTAAGAGCAGGAATATATAAAAATGGCCCTTCAGAAGCAGAAGGTGTTAGTACCGATTGGCAAAAATTATTTTACAGACCTTCCTCTCCGGTTACCAACCAAAATATTGATGTTTCAGGAGGTAGTGCAAAAGGCAGCTACCACTTTGGACTAGGTTATTATGATGATCAATCACTCATACCTACCCAGGATTTCAAAAGGTTTTCAATTAATAGCGGCATTGAGCAGGGAATAGGCAACTATATTCGTCTCGGCTTTACCACCAATACAAATTACAGCATTTCCAATGGCTCACAAGTCGGAATCTACAACATCTTAAGTATGTCGCCACTTGCAAGTCCGTATAATGCAGATGGATCGTTGAGGCAAAGCATTCAAATGCCTCTTGATAATTCATGGAATGAAACGAGATATATTGTGGATAGCTTAAAAGACCAATGGTTGAATCCCATCAAAACTTTGGGAACGTACAACAACCTTTATGGTATTTTGAAAATCCCGGGTGTTCAGGGGTTATCCTACCGCATTAATGTTGGGTTAAATTATCGCACTGTTGATAATGGCAGCTATACAGGTACCGGCATTACCAGCACCAATGCCACCACACCTTCAGTTGCTTCCATTGGACATTCAGTATCTCTCAATAAAACAATCGAAAACCTGTTGACTTATGACCGGACTTTTTCCAGTGATCATCATCTAACCGTGACTGCGCTTTATTCAGCGGAGCAGGATAATTACAATAGTTCGAATATATCAGCACAAGGTGTTCCAAACGATCAGTTCCAGTTCTATAACCTGGGACAAGCACTTGGACAAGTTACGATCGATCCCAAGTATCAAAACTATACCCAGAGTGGTTTGGAATCCTGGATGGGACGTGCCATTTATGAATACATGGATCGGTATATGTTGACAGCTGTCGTGCGTACAGATGCTTCTTCAAGGCTGGCGCCAGGGCATCAATGGCACACTTATCCCGCTATCTCTGCAGGATGGAATATTGCCAATGAAAAGTTTATGAAAAATTCTTCAGTATTCAACCAGCTGAAGCTGCGGGTGGGTTATGGACAAACTTCCAATCAGGCGGTGGCACCATATTCAACACTTGGACAATTGAGCACCATTCCCTACAACTTTGGGCCTACAAATGATGTAGTCGGCTACTATGTATCAGCCCTTCCAAATCCTACTTTAGGATGGGAATATTCTAAAACATGGAATTACGGACTCGATTTTACCTTGTTGAAAAACAGGCTTTCCGGTACCATTGAATATTATATTACCAAAACAAATGACCTTTTGCTGGGTGTTAACCTTCCTGCTACAAGTGGTGTAGGTGGCTATACAGCAAACATTGGGAATACGCAAAATAAAGGTGTAGAACTTTCTCTGAATGGTACCATACTCAGCAACCACAATGGCTGGACCTGGACAGCAGGAGTTAATGTTTATGGAAACCGCAATAAACTGGTATCACTTGCATCCGGACAAACCCAAAATATTGGCAACAACTGGTTTGTAGGCCATCCTTTAAACGTTATTTACGATTACAAGAAAATAGGACTCTGGCAGGCTAAAGATCCCGACATGAATATCCTGGAACCAGGTGGAAATGTGGGAATGATAAAAGTTCAATATACCGGAACATATCAGAATGGAGTGCCGACAAGAGCGATTGGCCCCGATGATCAGCAAATTCAAAATCTCGATCCGAACTTTCAAGGTGGATTCAGTACTAATGTTTCCTACAAGGGCTTCGATTTTGCCGCTGTTGGACTGTTTCAGAATGGTGGCATGTTAGTGAGTACACTTTACTCGTCCAACGGATATCTGAATCTTTTGAGCGGACGCAGAAATAATGTGAAAGTTGATTATTGGACTCCTACCAATACAAATGCAACTTATCCAAAGCCCGGTGGTAAAATGAGCGGAGATAATCCAATATATGGAAGTACCCTCGGATATTTCAATGCATCTTACCTGAAGGTACAGACACTTTCTCTCGGATACAATTTTGCAAATATGAATTGGGCAAAAAATGCAGGAATTACAAGGGCAAGACTTTATTTCATGGTTCAAAATCCTTTTGTACTGTTCTCTCCATATTATAAAGAAACCGGTATGGATCCACAAACCAATTCGTATGGCGATCAAAATGCTGCAGTGCCTCTTTCTTCAAGCCTGCACCGCATTTTAACCGTTGGTACCAATACGCCGGAGACCCGCAATTATCTTCTCGGTATTAATTTGACATTTTAAAATTATCAACAATGAAAAAGATAAATATTAAAACTCATACAGGCGCTGCACTAGTGTTGATGCTTTCGTTATCAGCCTGCTCAAAAATTCTCCAGGAAACTCCACGCAGTACTTATACACCAGCCTTTTTTAGCACACAGGCAGGTGTAACAGGAGGTATTACTTCTTTATATGCAAACCTTCGAAACATTTATGGTAATGCTTACTATTATAATACCGGCGAAACCGGTACAGATGAGGTTACTTATGCTCAAAGTGCTGATCAAAACTTCAAAGTCATGGACATTTCGGGCCAGGGCGATATTACATCTCAAACGAGCCGTTCCGATGTGTTATGGAATAATTCCTTTGGAGCGATAAATACGGCCAGCGGAGTAATTGAAAATGGCAGTGCCGCAGGAGTGTCAAATGCACTGGTTTCGGAAGCCCGATTCTTTCGTGCTTTCTACTATTTTCAACTGGTACAAACCTTCGGAGGAGTACCTTTGGATTTGGGAGCAGGGATACTAAAATTTAATACCAATCCTGTAGCTATTTCTACCCGCAACACTGTACCAGACGTTTATACCAAAGCCATATTCCCGGACCTTGACAGTGCAGTAAGCAATTTGCCTGTAAACCCACGTGTAATAGGGGGTGTAACAAAGGTAGTTGCTCAATTTTATCTTGCAAAAGCTTATCTCACTTATGCGTGGTGGCTAAAAAATCCTAACAACATTCCCACTTATCCGGCTGCAGATCGCAAAGACCCCAATGGCCAAACTGCTGATTACTATTTTCAACAGGCTTATAACATCGCCACCGCTGCGATCAACAATCCCGGTTCATACGGTTTGATACCTACATTTTATGATTTGCATAATGCTGCCAATGACCGGAATAAGGAAGAATTGTTATATGCAGACCATACACAGCTCAATGAACTATCTAATGGATCCAGCCTGACTTATGGCAATGGTGGTGGACAGGATAATTTTGCCGGATGGATGATGACCTGGAACTATACAGTTATGCGCAGCAGTACTTCCAGTTCGTCATGGTCAGCTGTAAGTTCAGTTCAGCGTGCAGCTACACAGCCACTTGGCAGGCCATGGACCAGAATGGCGCCTACCATCGGGGCAATTCAAAACACCTTTGCCGATAGGACAAACGATTCCCGTTATGACGGCACTTTTGTAACTACCTATCGTGGAAACTGGAACCTTACCGGAACCGGTGTTAATCAAACAACCTTGTACAACGCCAATAGTCTTCCGGTTCAGCCAGGTGATGCAATTCTGACTTTTCTTGATCAGCCAAATCCAAACATAACCTATCCGAGCGGCGCCGGAAATAGCAACATAGGAGCCGGCACTCTTCCCGGCAATGCAAGTTGGGTAGTCGGGCCTGATGGCATCAGCAGGGTGGTTTATCCCGGCTTGTGGAAATTAGGTGTGTACAGAACAGACAACAATGGTACTTTGGGACAACCAAATGCCGCCAGTACAAGGCCTTTCGTGATCGCTTATTTCTCAGAGCTGTACTTTATTGCTGCCGAAGCAGCGGTAATGGGTGCGACAACGCAGTCTGGACAGTCAGCAAGAGATCTCATCAATGTTATTCGCGCCCGTGCCGGTGTGTGGAGCTATGACAATAATGGAAATATGCCAAAAGTAGAAGACAACAGTGCTGCTATGATAGCGGCAACCCCGGCAACTATAACCATTCCTTATATTTTGGCAGAACGTTCACGCGAATACTTTGGAGATGGCAGACGCTGGTTGGATCTCGTACGTACCCAGCAATGGGCAAATCTTGCTTCCTCTTACCAAATAGCCGGAAGCAACTACGGCGATCACGCGGCAAAAACAATCACCCGAAACATTCAGCCATATCTTTATCTGCGTCCAATACCAATTGGCCAACTAAACAACATGCAGATGAGTGCGGCAGAATTAGCAGCGTATCAAAATCCTAACTATCAATAGAGATTATTTGATTAGCCAAATGGTTATATTATATAGAGCGATTTTTTTCTCGTAATGATGAATGACTGGGGGGATGAATTTCATCCTCCCTTTCATTTTTAAAGATCGTACTTTTCGATAAGTTGTGTGTAAAAGCAGAAATTTGATCATGGTAATTTAAATAAGAATTGCCAATAAAAGTTTGCTTACTGTAAATTACAGCGACCTAAATCACCTCTTTCATGGAACTACAAAAAGGCTTGAATAAAGTGCAAACCAAAATAGATTACTATGACCAAAATTCTCCTCACCTGTTTTCTTGGTTCAATTTTCTTTAATGCTTCAGCGCAGCACTACAGTAATTTTAAAGTTTCTGTTTATTGCCGCGCCTATGAAGTGAAACAAATGGGCGATACTATTAATTATCTCAAACCATTGTGGAATGAAATATCGAGGCAATTAAAAGTAGATAAGATTTATCTTGAAACCCACCGTGATTTGATCATCGTAGATCAAAAAACATTAGATATTGCTAAAAAGTTTTTTAAAGACCGCGGTATCGAAATTGCCGGTGGTATCACACTCACTATAAGCGAACCAAACCGTTTTCAAAGTTTTTGTTACAGCAATCCGGATGACCGGCAATACGTAAAGAAATTGAGCGAATACACTGCCAAAAATTTTGATGAATTTATATTAGATGATTTCTTTTTTACCAATTGTAAAGATGATGGAGCCATAAAAGATAAAGGCGACAGAAGCTGGACGCAGTATAGATTACAGCTGATGACAGATGCCGCCAAATCGTTGATTGTTAATCCGGCAAAAGCAGTGAATCCCAAAGTAAAAGTCGTGGTGAAATTTCCTAACTGGTATGAACATTTCCAGGGGCTTGGTTTTAACCTGAAGGATGAACCAAAAATATTTGATGGAATTTATACCGGTACGGAAACAAGAGATGCGGTTACATCCGCACAACATCTTCAGCCCTATTTAGGCTATAATATCATTCGTTATTATGAAAATATTGCTCCCGGAAAAAATGGCGGCGGATGGGTGGATCCGTTTGGCAGTAAATATTCCGACCGCTATGCAGAACAACTTTGGATAACATTATTTGCAAAAGCACATGAACAAACGTTGTTTGATTTTCGCAGCCTGAGCCGACCAATTTTTGCGACCGACCGCGCTCCATGGCAGGGCCAACACACCAGTTTTGATTATGATGAAATGATGCAGCAGCTTGTAAATTATAATGGTGGCGAAGCTGCAAGGCCGACAACTATTGCAAGAGTAGCAGGATATACTTTTGAAAAAGTGGATAAATTTTTAGGTAAACTTGGCAACCCGGTTGGCATAAAAAGTTACCGGCCATACAATGCAGTTGGAGAAGATTTTTTACAGAATTATTTAGGAATGATTGGGTTGCCAATGAACATGGAGCCGGAATTTCCTGCAGAAGACAGTGTTATTTTATTAACCGAAGAAGCAAAGTTTGATAATCAAATTGTGCAAAAAATAAAAAAGCAGTTAACTGATGGAAAAACAGTGGTAATAACATCAGGTTTATTGAAAAATATCCAGGATAAACTGGATGATATAGTGGAACTGCGTTATACAAACCGCGAAGCGTTTGTGAAGGATTTTACCGCAGGAACTTTTGAACTGATTCATAGTGAGAAACCTATTTTAATTCCGCAGATACAATATCTTACAAACGATTCGTGGGAAATTGTCTCCGGCATCAGTGGTGAAAATGGCTGGCCGGTTTTGCATGAAGCAGATTATTCAAAAGGTCATTTGTATGTATTGACCATTCCCGATAATTTTTCTGATTTATATAATTTACCGGTAGAAGCATTGAACAAGATACGTGAAGTAATGGGCGCTCAAATGCCTGTGCAAATTGAAGGACCATCGGGTATCAGTTTATTTGTTTACGACAACAATACCTTCATTGCAGAATCATTTCTTGATAAAGAAACATCCATAAATATTGTTACATCAGCGCAGCAGAATAAACTAACCGATATCAACAGCGGCCAGCAGTTTATTGGTGAAACAAGAAAACCGGGAATGAGTTATATTGAGAAAAACAGGAAAGAAAAGAATATTTTTAGCATTACGATTAAGCCACATTCTTTCAGGGTGTTTAAAAGTGAATAACCGGCACAACACACTACCCGACGAATGCCGCAAAGTAAAAGCAGTAGATGTTGGACAAAAGATTGGTAAATAATTCATAGATCTCCGGTGATGTGAAGTTGGACTGGGTGATGATTGCTAACAGCATGCCGGTTGGACAACATCGGCGGAACTGCTAAATTTTCCGGAAAAATGTTGAAATCAAAAATTAATCCGGGTACATTTCTTTAATACATTTGAACCAATTTTAAAGAATTAAAATACTTCGCAACATTCATTTTTATAGTTTAAAAAATCGCCTTTGAAAAGAATAGATGCACACCAGCACTTTTGGCAATTTAACCCGGTAAGAGATACCTGGATTAATGGACAGATGAAATTAATTCAAAAAGATTTTCTTCCTGATGATTTATACCCGGTATTGCAGGAAAATGGTTTTGACGGTTGTGTGGCGGTACAAGCGAGTCAATCATTAGTTGAGACTGAATTTTTAATTTCGCTGGCGAAAAAGCATAAGTTCATAAAAGGTGTTGTTGGTTGGATAGATTTGCAGGCCGATGATATTATCTCAACATTATCCGAGTACAGTCAGGTAGAAATTGTGAAAGGTTTCAGGCAGATACTGCAAAGTGAGACGCAGCGCGACATCATGTTGCAAGGAAACTTCAAAAGAGGAATTGCGGCACTACAGCAGTACGGCTTTACCTATGATTTACTCATTCTTCCTGATCAATTGAAATTCTCAAAAGAATTAGTTGCTGCCTTTCCTCATGAAAAATTTGTAATTGATCATATAGCCAAACCGGATATTCAATGTAAAGATATGGTTGGCTGGAAAAAAGATATAGAGCAAATCGCTGAATACGAAAATGTATATTGTAAAATCTCTGGTATGGTAACAGAAGCTGATTGGAAAAATTGGAAAACAGAGGATTTTCAACCTTATATAGATGTCGTTGTAAATGCATTTGGTACAAAGCGGATTATGTATGGATCCGATTGGCCGGTATGCCAGGTTGCTGCCTCTTATGAAGAAATGTTGGGTATTGTAAAGACCTATTTTTCCACATTTTCAAAAGATGAGCAGCAGAATTTCTTTGGATTAAACGCTATTGATTTTTATAATTTGCAAATTAAATAAGAGAATGAAAACATTGGTATGTTTGGAGCCCGGAAAATTCGCATATATGCCAGGTGAAATGCCACAGTTGACTCGAGGATATGCTATCATTAAAATTAAACGCATCGGGATTTGCGGAACTGATTTACATGCTTTTGAAGGAACGCAACCTTTCTTTGAATATCCGCGCATTTTAGGTCATGAACTTTCAGGTGAGCTTGTGGCGTTTGATGATGCCCCAGGTTTTAAAGTCGGAGAAGCAGTTACATTGATACCTTATTTTAATTGCGGAACCTGCATTGCATGTCGCCAGGGCAAGCCTAATTGTTGCGGCAACATAAAAGTATGTGGAGTGCACCAGGATGGCGGGATGGTGGAATATCTCGAGGTGCCCTCTTATTCATTAGTTCATAGTGAAGACTTGAGCTTTGATGAACTTGCATTGGTAGAGCCTTTGGCAATTGGTGCTCACGGTGTTCGGCGGGCAGGTGTTCAACATGGCGAATTTGTGTTAGTTATGGGAGCTGGGCCTATTGGCCTGGGGACGATGGAGTTTGTACGGATAGCAGGCGGCAATGTGATTGCTTTAGATATTAACGAGCAAAGGCTGCATTTTTGTAAAGAAAAACTACAAGTCAGGCATACTATCAATGCCCTTAACCCCAATACTGTCGAGCAAATAAAGGAAATAACCGATGGAGATATGCCCACTGTCGTTATTGACGCAACCGGAAGTTTAAAGGCAATTAATAACGCCTTTCAATACATGGCGCAGGGAGGACGGTATGTCTTGATTGGTTTGCAAAAAGGAGAAATTTGTTTCAACCATCCGCAGTTTCATAAACGTGAAGCCACTTTAATGAGTAGCCGAAATGCAACAAGAGCAGATTTTGAACATGTTATTTCCAGTATGAAGAAAGGACAGATAAACCCTGCAACTTATATTACTCATCGTGTATCGTTTGATAGCCTTGCCGATAAATTCGAAAGTTTTCTGAATCCGGAGAATGGTGTTATAAAAGCTATGGTGGAAATGGCATAAATTACCGACTTCCTAAATGCTACGTAGCAAAGAATGATAACGTAGGCTTGAATATTTTACAAAAACAAATAAAAAGCAAAGACAACACAAATGATGTTTCTCCAGGTTAATTAGAAACTAATGTATCAACACTTCAAATTGCTATTCCGGATAGCAGGTCTTTTTTTGACAATGCCGAATCTACAACGTGTTGCTACATTCAATTGCATTATTTAAAGTCCAACGAATATGCAAAGTGATTTAAAAGGTTACTTCACAAGGTATATATCAGCCCTGTAGATATGAGCTGAATCCCCTTTTTTACCAATCTTTCAGGTCAACCGGACTGATTGTATTTTGCTGCTGTTTACTTATATTTTCCGCGTTTTTTAACTGCCAAAAGCCGTATTTATTTAGTAAAAAGAAATAAATGGATTTTTGAAATCGATTTCATTTTTTTGAAGAAAATCCTTACTTTAGCAGAAGAATTGTTTAAATGACAATTATTATGACTTGCTTCGAAGAATAATCTGGAATAGCTTAAGGTTTATAAAATTTATCACCGAAGATTTTAAAATGTGGCATTCGGTAACGGCAACTTAATTGACACAAAGATGAAAGACGTCTTATTTGTTTGTTTACTGTTCCTGGCCACAGGCAGCTTTGCTCAAAAAAAACAAGGCCTGAAGCTTTGGTATAATAAGCCATCTGGAACCATTTGGGAAAATGCATTGCCGGTAGGCAACGGTTTTCAGGGTGCCATGGTTTATGGAAATGTGGACACAGAAACCATTCAACTAAATGAATATTCCGTTTGGAGCGGCAGCCAAAACCGCAATGATAATCCATCAGCATTAGATTCATTAGCGGAAATCCGCAAACTGATTTTTGAAGGAAAACAAAAAGAAGCTGAACAAATTGCAAACAGAGTCATCATCAGCAAAACATCGCAGGGACAAATGTATGAGCCCGTAGGCGAACTGCATGTGGCTTTTGATGGACATAATAATTACACTGATTATTATCGTGAGTTGGATATAGAAAAAGCAGTTGCAAAAACCTCTTATAAAGTCGGCAGCGTTACTTATACAAGAGAAGTGCTCACTTCTTTTCCTGACCGTGTAGTTGTCGTAAGATTGACGGCAAGCAAACCAGGCAGCCTTTCTTTCAACGCCTTCTATTCAACCCCACAACCGAATGTAAAAATAAAAACTACTGCATCAAAAGAACTAACCATCGCGGGTACAACGATTGACCATGAAGGCGTAAAAGGCAAAGTAAAATTCAAAGGTATTGCAAGGTTTAAATTAGACGGAGGAACTCTTTCGTCTAATGATACGTCGCTGATTATTAAAAATGCAAATGCGGTTACTATTTATATTTCAATCGCTACCAATTTTAATAATTACCAGGATTTAAGTGGTAATGAAAATGAAAGAGCGGTTACATATTTGAATAAGGCCTATCCAAAGAATTTTGCGGATATTTTAAAATCCCATATTTCCGCTTATCAAAAATATTTCAACCGGGTACAACTTGATCTTGGAACTACAGACGCAGCCAAACTTCCAACCGACGAAAGATTGAAAAATTTTGATTCAGTCAACGACCCGCAGTTTGTAACGCTTTATTACCAGTTTGGCCGATATTTATTGATTTCATCTTCGCAGCCAGGCGGCCAGCCGGCTAACCTGCAGGGCATCTGGAATAATAAAATGTATCCGCCATGGGATAGCAAATACACCATCAACATCAACACCGAAATGAATTACTGGCCGGCGGAAAAAACGAATCTTTCTGAAATGACTGAGCCGTTGATACAGATGGTAAAAGAATTGTCCGTTACCGGTGAGAAAACTGCAAAAGATATGTATGGCGCCAGTGGCTGGATGGCGCATCACAACACAGATATCTGGCGAATTACCGGCGCGGTTGACGGCGCTTTCTGGGGGCTGTGGCCCAATGGCGGCGGCTGGATGAGCCAGCATCTTTGGGAACATTATTTATACAACGGCGATAAAAAATTTCTTGCTTCTGTCTATCCTGTATTAAAAGGCGCTGCAATGTTTTATGCTGATTATCTTGATTGAACATCCAAAATATCACTTGGCTGGTAATTTGCCCGGATGAATCACCGGAAAATGCACCGGCAGCACATCAGGGTTCTTCACTGGATGCAGGCGTAACCATGACCAATCAGATTGTTTTTGATGTATTTACAAACGCTATTAGATGCTGCAAAAATTTTAAATAAAGACAAGGCATTTGCTGATACACTAAAACAAAAACGAAGCCGTCTCGCGCCAATGCATATTGGCCAATACGGACAATTGCAGGAATGGCTGGATGATGTGGACGATCCGAATGACCATCATCGCCATATATCTCATTTGTATGGGTTATTTCCTTCCAATCAAATATCGCCATACCGCACACCGCAATTATACAGCGCTGCAAAAAATACACTTGATTCAACGTGGCGATGTTTCTACCGGCTGGAGCATGGGCATGGAAAGTAAACTGGTGGGCAAAAATGCTGGATGGTAATCATGCCTATAAACTTATTCAAAACCAGCTGACGCCTGTTGGCACCAACGAGAGATGGCGGCGGTACTTACAACAATCTTTTTGATGCACATCCACCGTTCCAGATTGATGGCAATTTTGGCTGCACTTCAGGCATTACAGAAATGCTGATGCAAAGCGAAGATGGTGATTTGAATTTATTGCCCGCTTTGCCCGATGTCTGGAAATCGAAAGGAAGTATTAGTGGCTTACGGGCAAGAGGTGGTTTTGAAATTGTAAATATGGAATGGAAAGATGGCCAAATTGTAAAAGCAGTTATCAAATCTAACCTTGGTGGCAATCTTCGTTTGCGTGTTCCGAATGAAATGAAAATGAACAATGGAACTGGTTTGAAAAAAGCCAGCGGTGATAACACGAATACTTTTTATCAAACCGAAAAAATTAAAACCCCAATCATTTCAAAAAAAGCAAAAATAACATTGCCGTATTTGAAGCCAACTTTTGTTTACGATATACCAACTGTAAAAGGAAAAACATATACGCTGGTTTTGAAATAATGAAAATGAAAGATTAAAAAAGACATGACTTTATTCAAAAAAATACCGCAAATATTTATTAGAAGGAAAATCTGCTTTGTGATAATTTGTATTTTCTTATTCAGCTTTAGCGATGTGAATGCACAAAAATTCAGGGGTGCTTATTATACGAATATTTACCCAAACACTTTTAAACTCGCCGGTTACAGCGAAGCGGATATTAATGCAAAAGTTGATAAAGCCTATCACGATTTATTTGAAGGACCGAACAAAGTTTATTTTGAAGCAGGCGACTCGATGGCTTATGTTTCTGACGTTAAAAATCATGATGTAAGAACAGAAGGACTTTCTTATGGAATGATGGTGGCGGTTCAATTGAATAAGAAAGAGGTGTTTGACAGAATATGGCGATGGACAAAAAAATATTTGCAACACAAGGACGGGCCACGTGAAGGCTATTTTGCATGGAGCTTCAATCCCAAAACCATGAAGCAAAATTCACCGGGAACTGCTTCTGATGGAGAATTATATTTTATCACAGATTTATTATTTGCATCCAATCGCTGGGGAAATACCACGGGAATAGATTATTATAAAGAGGCCCGTTACATTTTAGATAATATGTGGAAGAAAGATGGAACCGAGGGCATTTATAACATCATAAATACAGTGCACAAACAAATCTCTTTTACTCCGGAAAGAATGAATTACAACCACACAGACCCTTCTTACCATGTGCCGGCATTCTTTGAAGTGTGGGCTTTGTATGCGAAAGACGGGCATGAACAATTCTATAAAGATTGTGCCGATACTTCCCGTGCTTTTCTGCACAGGGCGTGCAATCCCGTTACCGGCCTGAATTACGATTACACGGAGTTTAGCGGAGCACCGCATACTTCCAGCTGGATTCCTGACGCATTTCGCTACGATTCCTGGCGGGTGCCGATGAACATATCTATGGACTACGTTTGGTTTGGAAAAGATAAAAAGTGGCAAGAGGATTATGCAAAACACATTCAAACATTTTTTCGTTCAAAAGGCATTGATACGTTTGAAGACCAGTTTAATCCTGATGGTTCAAGGCCCGACAGCATTTTACAGGCCGGCGATTTTAAAAAATTAAGACACTCTATTGGTTTGGTATCAACCGTTGCTACAACAGAAATGATCCGGAAAGACAATTATGATTTTGTACATGCATTATGGAATGAAAAACTGGAGCCGTATAGCGATGGTTATTTCGACCCTTACTATGATGGCTTGTTGTATCTATTCAGCCTGATGCATTTAAGTGGAAAATATCAATTGATTAAACCGTCAGCTGAATAATTTAAATTTAAAATCTTAAAAAAATATCTGACAACATGAAATATCTTTTTGCATTATTTGTTGGTTTACTGTCTTATTCAGTCACTTTTTCACAAAATATTATTAAGCAGATGCCAACTGGTTTTGACACGGTCCAAAACAATATTCCGCATGGAAAAATTGATTCATTTAATTACAAATCCCAAACCGTTGGCACCACGCGTCAATCATTAATTTATTTACCGCCCGGTTATTCTAAAAAGCCTGTCCGCCAGGACGGAAAAAAATATCCTGTATTGTATTTGCTTCACGGCATTGGCGGTGATGATAAAGAATGGCTGCATGGCGGCAATCCTCAAATAATCCTGGACAATCTTTATGCAGAAGGCAAAGTGGAACCAATGATTGTAATTATGCCCAACGGAAGGGCCATGAAAAATGACAGCGCCACCGGAAATATTTTTGCGCCTGATAAAGTACAGGCTTTTGCCACATTTGAAAAAGATTTATTGAACGACCTTATTCCCTATGTGCAAAAGCATTATCCTGTTTATACCGATAGAGAACATCGTGCTATCGCCGGTTTATCAATGGGTGGCGGCCAATCGCTGAATTTCGGATTAGGCAATCTTGATAAATTTGCCTGGATTGGTGCGTTCTCAGCAGCTCCAAATAGTAAGACGCCGGAACAACTCGTGCCTGACCCTGCAAAGGCAAGACAAGAATTAAAGCTCCTTTGGATTTCGTGCGGAGCCAGTGATGGCCTGATTACTTTCAGCCAAAGAACACATGATTATTTAGTTAAAAATAATGTTCCTCATATTTATTATATCGAGCCGGGTGTTCACGAATTTAAAGTCTGGAAAAACGGACTGTATATGTTTTCTCAATTAATTTTTAAACCCGTTGATACTGCTACTTTTTCAAAATATCCTGTTGTTGGTGCGCCGGCTTCTACCAATATTCGCGCTGCCGATTATCCGCAAATACTGGCTGACCATCGGGTAATATTTAAAACAAAAGCGCCTGATGCGCAAAAGGTGCAAATAGATTTGGGTAAGAAATATGACATGGTAAAAGATGCCGACGGTTACTGGAATGTTACCACTGATTCTATCGGCGAAGGCTTTCATTATTATTCTTTGATTATTGATGGCGTGGCGGTTGCAGACCCTGCCAGCGAAACGTTTTACGGCATGGGCAGAATGGCAAGTGGCATCGAAATACCGTTTATGGGTGGCCGTTATTATGCACTTGGAAACGTGCCTCATGGTGACATTCGCATCAAAAATTATTTTTCAAACGTCACCAATTCATGGAGGCAATTATACATTTATACTCCGCCTGGTTACGATTCAGCTGTTGACTCAAAATATCCTGTTTTATACATTTTGCATGGCGGTGGTGAGGATAAAACCGGCTGGGCAAGACAAGGCAAAGCCAATTTGATTTTGGATAATCTTATCGCAGAGAAAAAAGCGAAGCCTATGTTGATAGTGATGCCGGATGCAAACATTGGCGGCGGCGGCTTCAATTCCGGATGGTATTGAAAACGGCATGAAGCTATTTGAAAAAGAAATGAAGCAAGCCATTATTCCTTTTGTCGAAAAAAATTATCGCACCACAAACGATGCAGGTCACCGCGCCTTAGCAGGCTTATCCATGGGGGGCTTGCACACACTTTACACAGGCATTTATAACACAGATATGTTTTCTTATCTCGGTGTATTTAGTTCCGGATGGATTGTGCCCATGATGGATAAAACCGCTGAGGCACAATATACTTTTTTGAAAGAAAATGCTGATAAAATAAACAGCAACCTGAAAGAATTGTGGATTTCAGAAGGCGGCCCGGAAGACATTGCTTACAAGAACGGCAAAATTATGTTAGGCAAATTGGATGACCTGAAAATAAAATACACGTATTACGAATATCCCGGCGGCCATACGTGGCCGGTGTGGAGAAATGATTTGTACAATTTTGCGCCTTTGCTTTTTAAGTAAAAAATTTACAATGCTAAGTGTCGAATAATAAGAATCATCATTTAAAAAATCACACAATGAAATTAAAAAAAGCGATTATTTTTTCGTTTGCTTTCATGGCAGGCCAAATTTGTATGGGGCAAACGGTTGTGGATGACTTCAAACCATCAACGCTCAATCAACCGGGGCAGGAATATCCACAGGTAAATTCGCAGGGATATGCCCGATTCAAAATCAATGCGCCACAAGCAGATACTGTTCGTGTAAGCCTCGGTTTGGGAGGAAGAGGAGGCACCTTGCTCACAAAAGGAGCGGATGGATTTTTTACCGGTACCACTGAAGGGCCGATGGATGAAGGCTTTCATTATTATCATCTGACAGTGGATGGCGGTACTTTCAATGACCCGGGTGCGTTGAATTTTTATGGCTCTACCCGCTGGGAAAGTGGTATTGAAATACCAGCTCACGACCAGGATTTTTATGCGCTGAAAGATGTGCCGCACGGTCATGTGCAACAGATTCTTTTCCCTTCAAAAAGCACCAATACATCACGCCGTGCTTTTGTTTACACACCACCAGAATATGAAAAGAATAAATCTAAAAAATATCCTGTTTTATACCTACAACACGGTTGGGGCGAAGATGAAACAGCGTGGAGCAACCAGGGGCATGCCAATCTTATTATGGATAACCTGATTGCAGAAAATAAAACAAAACCATTCATTATCGTGATGACTTACGGAATGACCAACGAATTGAAATGGGGCCATATGAAGGATTTTAAAATTGACCCTTTTCAAACGGTCTTGGTGGATGAATTGATTCCTTATGTTGATGCGCATTTCCGCACTATTGCTGATAAAGAACATCGTGCTATGGCGGGGCTTTCAATGGGCGGAATGGAAACACACACCATCACGCTGAATAAACCTGACGTATTTTCTTATTATGCTTTGCTGAGCGGAGGCATTTATACGCCCGATGAATTGAAAGACAAATCAAAACCCAAACTCATTTTTATAAGTTGCGGCAGCAAAGAAAGGCCGGACGCAGTTAAGAATGCAGTGACAACTTTGAAAGGCGCGGAATACAATGCCGTTTCTTATGTTTCTGAAAATACAGCCCACGAATTCCTGACATGGAGACGCAGTCTGCATGAGCTTGCACCACTGTTGTTTAAAGATTAAAAGTCATTTTCCAGGCAATTAAAAATTGTTCTGGAAGAAAAATGTTACAAGGTATTGGGGGTTGATTTTTTATTAAACAAAGGAGGACTAAAAAGGATAAGAGCAAATGAAAAAATTAAAGATTCTTTTTATTGGAATGTGCTTATTTCCATTCGCTGTTCAAGCGCAGCGCATCGTAAATCTTTATCCAGGCAACATTCCAAATTCAAAAAAAACCAAGCTAAAAAATATTCCTGAAAATCCTTCTGAAGGTTTGGTCCGCAGGGTTATCACCCCGACATTGCAAATGTATTTACCAGAAAAAGAAAACGCCAGTGGTGCGGCAATAGTTATTTGTCCGGGAGGCGGTTACAGTGTAATCGTTTATGATGGTGAAGGGATAAATATTGCAAAGGAATTTGCTGAAAAAGGAGTTGCGGCGTTTATTTTGAAGTACCGTTTGCCCAATGATTCTTTCCAGGTAAATACGACTATTGCGCCTTTGCAGGATGCGCAGCAGGCAATTAAAATGGTACGTGACAGCGCAGCGGTTTGGGGCATTGACGGGAATAAAGTTGGCATTATGGGTTTTTCTGCCGGCGGCCATGTGGCTTCTACGGAAGCAACTCATTTTAATAAATCGTTGATAGAAAATAAAAGCTACACAAACCTTCGTCCCGATTTTCAAATTTTGGTGTATCCCGTCATTAGTATGCAGGATAGTTTGACGCACAAGGATTCACGCAGGCAATTGCTCGGAACGAATCCTTCGAAAGAAACCATTGACCTTTATTCAAATGAATTGCAGGTGGATAAAAATTCTCCGCCTGCTTATATCACCGTTGCCGCGGATGATAAGGTCGTGGATGTGGACAACAGCATTATTTATTTTGAAAAATTAAGACATAATAAGGTTCCTGTTGAAATGCACATTTATGAAAAGGGCGACCACGGTTTTGTATTCAGGCACCTGGGATGGATGAAGCCATTATTTGAGTGGATGCAAAGCAATAATTGGATGAACAAATAAATTTTTAATCATGACCAAAATGTTAAACATAGGATTTATTACAAAACAAAAAACAATGAAAAAACTTCGTTTACTGTTGCTGATTGCAGCTGGTTTCACAATCAATCCTGTTTTTTCTCAAACACCCGAAATTAATCTGAACATTGCCCAGGCGAACAAAAATGTCAGCCCGATGTTATATGGTTTGATGACGGAAGAAATCAATCATTCTTATGATGGCGGATTGTATGCCGAACTTATCCGAAACAGGATTTTCAAAGACAGCAAAACCGAGCCGGAAGGATGGAGCCTTGTGAAAGAAAATCCTTCATCAGAGGCAGTCATGAAACTGATAGCTGCAGAAGAACATGTGCCGAATGATGAACGCCGTAATGCCATAAACGGTGCAATGCAGGCGTGTCTAAGGCTTACCGTAGAAAAAGCGGACGGAAGAGTAGGCGTTGCCAATGAAGGTTATTGGGGCATTCCCGTAAAACCTTCAACAACATATAAAGCATCTTTCTACATCAAAGGCACAGACCGCAGAGAGCCTCCGCGCTGGCCGTGGGAACCAAAACCAACTACGCCTGCGCTTCCTGTAATTGAAAATAATACGCCGGGCCCGATAACAGTTTCCATTGAAAGCAGTGATGGTAAAACAGTTTATGCGAAAGGCACCATCAATCTTGAAAAAAGTATTTACTGGAAACAATATGAAGTTAATTTAACAACGGCTGCCGACGTGAAACCTACGAAAGACGCACGTTTTGTTATTTCTACTGATAGAGTTGGTGTTTATTATTTCAACTTGGTTTCTTTATTTCCACCAACTTACAAAAATCAACCAAATGGTTTCCGGCGAGACCTGATGAATATGCTCGTTGATATGAAACCAAAATTCCTACGTTTCCCCGGAGGAAATTTTCTGGAAGGCCCAAAAATTACAGATGCATTTCCGTGGAAAGAAACGTTGGGGCCAATTGCAAACAGGCCTGGGCATAATGGTTCATGGGGTTACCGTGCGACAGATGGAATGGGTTTGCTTGAATTTTTAAAATGGTGTGAAGACATGGGCGCAGAGCCGCTTTTGGCCGTTTACGCAGGTTATTCATTGGATGGCGACCACATTGATGCCGGACCTCTTTTAAAACCTTATGTAGATGATGCGCTGGATGAGATAGAATATGTTATTGGTGATACAACCACTTATTGGGGTGCAAAACGTGCTGCTGATGGACATCCTGAACCGTTTAAACTTAGCTATGTAGAAATCGGTAATGAAGATTGGTTTGACAGGAGCAATAGTTATGATGGAAGATTCAATCAATTCAGAAATGCTATTGAAGCAAAATATCCGCAACTGACCTGCATCTCAACAATTCCCGGTACACAGTATCCTTTAATGAAAGTTACTTCAGGAAAAGAACCTAAAGTAGTAGATGAACATTATTATCGCAACTCATGGGATATGTGGGAGAACGCTTCGCAATATGATACATACGACCGAAACGGGCCAAAGATTTTTGTGGGAGAATGGGCCACACGGGAAGGAGCGCCTACCACCAATTTAAGTGCTGCCTTGGGTGACGCCGCATGGATGACCGGTATGGAGCGCAATTCAGATTTGGTAATCATGTCGTGCTATGCACCTTTATTTGTAAACGTCAGCATAGATTCTGCAACCGGAAAAAGAGCGTGGCAGTGGGATTCAGATTTGATTGGTTATGATGCGTCGAATAGTTACGGTTCACCTTCGTATTATGTGCAAAAATTATTCAGCCATTATTTGGGAAATAAAATTGTGCCGGTAACGGTTGCAAATATTCCTATGCAAAAAGCGCCGCTTTCAAAAAGAGATAGTGCTGAAGGCAAAAGCCAAAAATCAGTTCCAACCATCTTTTATTCTGCTACAATGAATGATACAACAGGAACGCTGTATTTGAAAATTGTAAACACAACTGCAAAAAAGCAAGACGTAAAAATAAATCTTGATGGTATTACTAAAGTGGCTCAGGACGTAGCATTGGTGGTAGTAAAAGGCAGTAAGCCGGATGAAACCAATAGCATTACCGAACCTGAAAAAATAATTCCGGTTACTGAAAATATCAAAGGAATTAAAAAATCTTTTTCAAGAAATCTTGACTCTTATTCTGTAAACATTTTTGAAATTAAAACAAGTCAATAGTCAATAGTGAATAGGGAATGGTAACCCATTCACTATTGACTATTCACTCATTCACCATTCACCATTCACAATTCACCATTCACAATAAAAAAACAATCACTATGAAGTATCTACTCACAGCCTTGCTCCTAATGGGATTCATGGTTACTAAAGCACAAAACGCGATTGACGGCACCTGGAAAGGCAGCCGCGAAACGCCAAACGGAACTATGGAATTTACTTACACTTTTAAAGTTCAGAGCGATTCATTGACCGGCACTATCAAATCGCAGTATGGTGAAGTGCCATTGGAGAATGGAAAAGTTGATGGAAAGAAGTTTTCTTACAGCATCAGTTTCAATGGCAACAGTATTCCTTTTAGCGCAGAACTGGTAAGTGACGACCAGATTCTTACCAAAAATGAAAGAGGAGAAACAAAATTATCAAGGGTAAAAGAATAGCTGAAAAGAAACTTCAGTTACATCTGAAAAATGATATCAGGCATTTTTTTAGATGCCTGCTGTCCTTTTCTTTGAGAATAATCGAACGTAAAAGTGAAAGGGTGTTTTACTAAAAGGCTCCTTGCAGAATGAGCACGATAAAAGTATTAAAAGCCGTTCTGATTCGGCTTCTATTTTATAAAAATAATATACAGGTTTTATGAAACGGGTATCATTAAGTAAAAATTTTTTGTTGTTGTTATTCATTGTTATTTCTATGAATGTAGAAGCGCAACTTCCGTATCAAAACCCGAATCTCTCTTCTGCAGAAAGAGCGAAAGACCTGATTGGGCGCCTAACATTGGAAGAAAAAGCATCTTTAATGCTCGACCAATCTCCGGCAATTCCACGCCTCGGAATCAAGAAGTTTAATTGGTGGAGCGAAGCGCTGCATGGCCTTGCCAATAACGGTGACGTATCCGTATTTCCTGAGCCAATTGCTATGGCAGCTTCTTTTAATGATAGCTTGTTGCATGAAGTATTTAATGCTGTTTCCGATGAGGTAAGAGCAAAATATAATGATGCAATGCGAAAAGGTGAAGAAAACAGGCGTTTTCTCAGCCTTTCTGTATGGACACCCAACATCAACATTTTCAGAGACCCGCGCTGGGGCCGTGGACAGGAAACCTATGGAGAAGACCCGTACCTGACGTCGCGGATGGGAATAGCGGTGGTAAAGGGTTTGCAAGGTGCAGGCAGCGATACAAAATACATGAAGCTGTTAGCCTGCGCGAAACATTATGCAGTTCATTCCGGCCCTGAATGGAGCCGCCATCAACTGAATTTAAATAATGTAAGTCCGCAGGATTTATGGCAAACTTATTTGCCCGCGTTCAAAGCCGTTGTTCAAAAAGCCGATGTGCGTGAAGTGATGTGTGCCTATCAGCGCCTCGATGACGAACCATGTTGTGCAAGCACACGTTTACTGCAAACCATTCTTCGTGACGACTGGGGTTTTAAATACCTGGTTGTTTCTGATTGCGGCGCTATTTCTGATTTTTATACAAGTCATAAGGTTTCTTCGGATGCTACACACGCAGCTGCGAAAGCTGCGCTGGCAGGCACTGATGTGGAATGTGGTTATAATTATGCATACAAAGAAATTCCGGATGCTGTAAAACGCGGACTGATAAATGAAGTTGATGTAAATACGCATCTGATGCGTTTGCTCGAAGGCCGTTTTGATTTGGGCGAAATGGATAACGACTCATTGGTGTCCTGGGCTAAAATTCCGATGTCCGTGGTGAACTCAACAGCACATCAAAAGCTTGCTTTGGAAATGGCGCGTCAATCGATGACTCTTTTGCAGAATAAGAATCATATTTTACCCTTACCAAAATCAATAAAGAAAGTTGCGGTTATTGGCCCGAATGCAGATAACGAAGAGATGATGTGGGGCAATTATAATGGAACGCCTGTCAACACGATTACTATTTTAGAGGGC
Organism: uncultured Chitinophagaceae bacterium; assembly: GCA_963706825.1. Classification (GTDB taxonomy): domain Bacteria; phylum Bacteroidota; class Bacteroidia; order Chitinophagales; family Chitinophagaceae; genus Ginsengibacter. The sequence continues at coordinate 227,238 of CAVPNT010000003.1, forward strand.
ATCCGGTCTGTGCTTCCGGCAAAGAAAGTTGTTTATAACAGCGCCTGTGATTTGGTTGATACGATGATAACAGAAAACGCATTTGCCCAATGTTCTATTGATGGCAAAACCGGATTGAAAGCGACGTATTGGAACAACCGGAATTTTGATGGCACACCGGTTATTACACAACAGATTACAAGTCCAATTCAGCTCTCGACTTTCGGACAGCACGAGTTTGCTCCTGGTGTACATCTTGATAATTTTTCTGCGATATATGAGACCAATTTTAAACCTACAGAATCAGGTGAAATCACTTTTAATACTGAGGCCTGTGGCGCGTTTCAGTTAATAATAAACGGTGATACCATTGGCCGCTCACGCATGTGGAGAGCATTGCCTCACAATTTTTCCTATAAAGTTGAAAAGGGTAAGGCATATAAAATACAAGCCCGTTTCACACAAATTGATAACTGGACGGCAAGCCTCGGTTTTAATTTTGGAAAACAAAAACCTGTAGAATATAATAGTTTGATAGAAAAATTAAAAGGCATTGATGTGGTGGTATTTGTCGGCGGTATTTCGCCACGGCTTGAAGGTGAAGAAATGCCGGTTCTTCTGCCGGGATTTAAAGGTGGAGACCGTACCAATATTGAGCTTCCGGACGTACAACGCAATTGTCTAAAAGCATTAAAAGCGGCAGGTAAGAAAATTATTTTTGTGAATTGTTCCGGCTCTGCTATCGGCATGGTTCCTGAAACAGAAAGTTGCGATGCGATATTGCAAGCATGGTATTCCGGGGAGCAGGGCGGGCAAGCGGTTGCTGATGTGCTTTTTGGAAATTATAATCCATCCGGAAAATTGCCAATTACGTTTTATAAAAACATTGAGCAGTTGCCCGGCTTTGAAGATTATTCAATGAAAGGCAGAACCTATCGTTACATGTCAGACCCGCTTTTCCCTTTTGGTTATGGTCTTAGTTATACCAACTTTTCCATTGGAAATGCGCAGTTGAATAAAACAACACTTTCAAAAGGCGATGACTTCCAACTTAGCATACCTGTTTCCAACACGGGTAAACGAAATGGAACTGAAATAGTGCAGGTTTACGTAAAAAAAGTTGGTGATACAACCGGCTTATTGAAAACATTAAAAGGGTTTGAAAGAATAAATATACCTGCGGGAAAAACTGCGCAGGCAATGATTACGCTTCCTTATAATAGTTTCGAATTCTATGATGATAAAACGCTTCAAATGGATGTGGTGCCCGGTGAGTATGATATTTGGTATGGAAGCAGTTCTGATTCGAAAGATTTAAAATTGGTAAAATTGAGTTTGAATTAATACCGGTTTTGAAATTGAAAATGAAATGAAATAAAAAAATGAAATGAAATATCTCGTTGCTTTTCTCATCTTTTTTGCAGGCAAAATTTTTTACAGCACACCTGTTCATGCGCAGGAAAAATTATATTTTAATGAATTTAATTTAAGTGATGTAAAATTATTGGATGGCCCTTTTAAAAAGGCGCGGGATTTAAATATTAAAACACTTTTAAAATATAAAGTTGACCGTTTATTAGCGCCGTATTTAAAAGAAGCGGGATTGAAACCGAAAGATTCCAGCTATACAAACTGGGCAGGACTAGACGGGCATATTGGCGGGCATTATTTAACGGCAATGGCAATAAATACAGCAAACGGAAATGCAGAATGTAAAAAGAGAATGCTCTATATGATTGCTGAATTGCAAAAATGCCTGGATGCCAATGCAAAGAATAATAAAAGTTGGGGCATTGGTTATCTAGGTGGCGTTCCGAACAGCGCGGCCGTTTGGAAATCGGTGCAAGACGGCGATTTCAAAGCTTTTCATGCGGGCTGGGTTCCGTGGTATAATGTTCATAAGATGTATGCTGGTTTAAGAGATGCATGGATTTATGCGGGCAGTAAACAAGCAAAAAACATGTTTTTACATTTTTGCGATTGGGCAATTAACATTACTTCAAAATTATCTGATGCGCAAATGCAATCGATGCTCGACACAGAGCAGGGCGGCATGAATGAAGTGCTGGCGGATGCTTACGCCATATCAGGTGATAAAAAATATTTGATTGCTGCAGAAAGATTTTCCCATCACATGCTATTAGACCCAATGTCTGAAGGCATTGATAATCTGGATAACAAACATGCGAATACGCAAGTGCCGAAAGCGATTGGCTTTGCAAGAATTGGTGAATTGAGTGGCGATAAAAAATATCAGGATGCAGGCAGTTTTTTCTGGCAAACCGTAACAACAAACAGGACATTGGCTTTTGGTGGAAACAGCCGTCGTGAATTCTTTCCCTCCGCCACTGCTTATACTGATTTTATAAATGACGTGGAAGGCCCGGAAAGTTGCAACTCCAACAACATGCTGAAACTAACTGAAGATTTATTCAGAAAAAATCCGTCAGCAAAATATGCAGATTATTATGAGCGCACGATTTACAATCATATTCTTTCCACTCAAAACCCTGAAACCGGCGGCTACGTTTACTTTACACCCGTTCGTCCGAGAAGTTATAAAGTGTATTCCGCGCCCAATGAAGCAATGTGGTGTTGCGTGGGTACCGGTATGGAAAATCATGGTAAATACAATGAGTTTATTTATACGCATTCCGGCGATTCATTGTTTGTAAACCTGTTTATCGCATCTGAATTAAACTGGAAAGAAAAAAGAATTCAACTCACGCAGCAAACTAAATTTCCTTTCGAAGAAAAAACGAAGCTGCTTATTACCGACGGGAATTCATTGTTGAATTTAATGATTCGTTATCCGTGGTGGGTGAAAGATGGCGCACTAAAAATTAAAGTGAATGGTAAAGATGTTTCCATTCAAAATCATCCTTCTTCGTATGTGTCTATCAAGCGCGAATGGAAGAAAGGCGATGTAATAGAAATTACTCTTCCGATGTATAACACCATTTCGCCTTTACCAAATGTTCCGCAATACATCGCGATTATGCACGGCCCGATTTTGCTGGGTGCAAAAACAGGAACAGAAGATTTGAAAGGTTTGATAGCAGATGGCAGCCGCTGGGGACATATTCCGAGTGGTAAAAAATTGCCGGTTGATAAAGCGCCGATTTTTGTTGCTGATCATGTTTCATCCATAACCAATGATTTAGTTCCAATAAAAAATGAACCGCTTCACTTTAAGGTTAAAAATGTAAAAGTTATAAATCCAATTCAAATTGAGTTACAACCTTTCTATCAAATTTATGGTGCCCGTTATATGATGTACTGGATGGCATTGAGCAACACAGGTTATCAAAAATATATTGATTCGATTGCTGCATCTGAAAAAGAAAAATTGGAGTTGGAAAAACGAACCGTTGATTTTGTAAATCCCGGCGAGCAACAACCGGAAGTGGACCATGCCATACAAAATGAAAAATCAAGAACCGGCAATAACCAGGACCAAATGTTTCGCGAGGCCTCTAATGGCGGTTATTTCAGCTATAGCATGGCAACGAATAATCAAACGAATTTGAGTTTAATGGTTCGCTATTGGGGCGCCGAATGGGGCAGCCACAAATTTGATATTTATATTGATGATGAAAAATTAGCAACAGAAGATAATGCCGGCAAATGGAATCAATCACAATTCAAAGACGTAACATATTCGATACCCGATGAAATGGTAAAAGATAAAGAAAATGTACGGGTAAAATTTGTAGCAGCGGATGCAAGTTCGGCGGGGCCGGTGTATTATGTTTGTTTGGTAAAAAATAAATGATTAAGAATTTTTGGTGAGGGATATGAAGAATTTTTAAAGGAATGAAAATTTCGGAAAAATAATTGCACGGATTTTTATTTTATCCTTTTTGTCGCGAATGTTATCGCCCAAAAATGTTCAGGGTATCTTTATAAAGATACAGTGAACAAAGAAATATCGATGATTCTTATTTTGTTTAACAATTAAACAGCATGTGTCCCTTTAATGAATTTCCTTCAGCCGGCTTATCAGACGTAAGCATTAAAAAATTTTTCAAAACTTAAAAATGTAAGTTTGACACTTATAAATTAATTATTAACTTGCTGGTTCAAATAGGTAAATAAAATGCCTGACAAATTATATGTTATTGGAGTTGACTTCGGAACAGATTCTGTTCGTTCGGTAATTCTTGATACAGCGAACGGTGAAGAAATTGCTTCCGCCTCTTTTTACTATCCAAGATGGAAAGATGGATTATACTGCCAACCTTCGCAAAATCAATTCAGGCAACATCCGCTTGATTATATAGAGGGCATAGAAACAACTATCAGGGAATGTTTAAGGAAAGCGGGTACTGAAGTTGCATCGCGGGTAAAAGCGATCTCCGTTGATACCACCGGTTCCACACCGGTAGCAGTTGATAAATCAGGAACGCCTCTTTCCTTATTGCCTGGTTTTGAAAATAATCCCAATGCAATGTTTGTGTTGTGGAAAGACCATACGGCTACCGAAGAAGCATCTGAAATTAATAAACATGCAGCTAAATTTTCTGCCAATTATTTAAGGTATGTCGGAGGAATTTATTCTTCAGAATGGTTTTGGGCAAAACTGTTGCATATTCTTCGGGTGGATTCCACCGTTAGGAATGGGTGCTATTCATGGGTTGAACATTGCGACTGGATTCCTTTTTTATTAACCGGAGGAACGGACGTGCAAAAGATGAAACGCGGAGTTTGTTCTGCAGGTCATAAAGCATTATGGGCCGGAGAATGACGGATTGCCTCCTAATGAATTCTTTAATTCTTTGGACCCCGTGCTTGATGGGTTTACGTCCAGGCTATTTACCGAAACATATACTGCTGATAAAGCTGCCGGAAATCTATCAGAGGAGTGGGCTACGCGTTTAGGCCTTTCTACAGATGTGGTTATAGGAGTTGGTGCATTTGATGCACACATGGGCGCGGTCGGAGGACAAATAGAGCCCTATTATTTAAGCAAAGTAATGGGTACTTCCACCTGCGATATCTTAGTGGCGCCGGCCAGCGAAGTAGAAGGCACTTTAGTAAGAGGAATTTGCGGACAGGTCAGCGGTTCGGTAATACCGGGAATGATTGGTATGGAAGCCGGACAATCTGCATTTGGAGATACCTATGCCTGGTTCAGAAATCTTCTTTCCTGGCCTTTAAATCTTTTACATAATTCATCCATAATTGATTCAGGCATTGCAGATAAGTTAATCGAAGAAGCTTTTGATAAAATAATTAAGGAGCTTTCTTTGGCTGCCGAAGCGCTGCCACTTGAAATTTCCGACGAACTATCGGTTGATTGGTTAAATGGCAGAAGAACACCAGATGCCAATCAATTATTGAAAGCTTCTATCAGTGGCATAAATCTGGGAACCAATGCCCCACGCATTTTCAAATCGCTTGTCGAAGCTACCTGCTTTGGAGCTAAAGCAATTGTAGACAGGTTTGTTGAGCAGGGAATTCCGGTAAAAGGTTTGATTGGTATGGGCGGTGTTGCCAAAAAATCACCTTACATTATGCAAACCATGGCAGATGTGATGAACATGCCAATTAAAATACACAAATCAGAACAAACCTGTGCTGCAGGCGCAGCCATGTTTGCCGCAACCGCCGCAGGTATTTATGATAAGGTAGAGGATGCTATGGCTGCTATGGGGCAAGGTTTTGAAAGGGAATATCATCCCAATAAAAACAAGGTGGAAATTTATGAAAAGAGGTATTTAAAATATCAAAAGTCCGGTGAATGTATTGAACAACAATTAACAGCATAAACGATGGCTCAATCAAAATATAAACACATTCAACAGGAAGCATACGAAGCTAATTTGCAATTACCAAAATTAGGTTTGGTCTTATTTACATTTGGAAATGTAAGCGCGGCTGACAGGGCGTTAGCGGCTTTTGCAATTAAACCCAGCGGAGTGCCTTATGAGGAACTTACGCCTGGTAAAATGGTGATAGTCGATTTCGATGGGAAAACAATTGAAGGAAATTTACGTCCCTCTTCTGATACGCTTACTCATGCAGTATTGTATAAAAACTTTGAAGCAATAGGAGGAATTTCGCATACACATTCTGTTTATGCAACAGCCTGGGCACAAAGCCTGCGTGATATTCCTGTTTATGGAACTACACATGCCGACCACACTACTTATGACATTCCTTGTGCACCCCCGATGAGCGATGAAATGATACAGGGTGATTATGAATATCAAACAGGTTTTCAAATCATTAATGCCTTGAAAGAAAAAAATATCAGTTATGAAGAAATGGAAATGATTTTGGTGGGGAATCATGCACCCTTTGCCTGGGGCAAAAATGCTGATAAGGCAGTTTACAACAGCGCTGTCTTGGAAACCATTGCGAAAATGGCTTTTATAACAGAAAGCGTAAAGGCAGATGCATTGCGGCTAAAAGATTCTTTGATAAAAAAACATTATGAACGTAAGCATGGCAAAGATTCTTATTACGGGCAATAGATTTTATAAAAAAATTTAACAGGTTTCTTTTCAAACAAATCGATTAATGAAAAGACATTTTTTTCATGCTTTCTGTAGACCTGGAGGAAACAGGGGCAAGGGAGAAATGATGTTATGGTTCCCGGAAAAAGTAAAAGATATTGATATGGTAGCGGCAGAATAACGCTTCGTTTTTATTAAAATAAAAAACAGAATCAGGATTAGTGGTGCTTAAAAATTTGAAACTATATTATTTAATAGCAGCGATATTTCTTTTGTCTTATCCTGGCTTTGCGCAGCAAAATAACCTTGCTTCTACTCCGCTAATGGGATGGAACAGTTATAACTGCTTTGGCTCTGCAGTTCATGAAGATGAAGTAAAAGCCAATGCAGATTTTATGGCTAAAAATTTAAAGCAATTTGGCTGGCAGTATATAGTGGTAGATTTTTTATGGGCTTATGATAATCCACCGGGAAGTACCGTAGGCAATCCTTTTCAAAGCAGGCTTCCTGATGGCTCTTATATTCCATGGTTGAGTATGGACGAATATGGAAGATTGCTTCCTGATGCAAATAAATTTCCTTCATCCTTCGGTGGAAAAGGCTTCAAACCTTTGTCTGATTATATTCATTCATTAGGACTAAAATTTGGTATTCATGTAATGCGCGGTATTCCCCGGCAGGCTGCATGGGCAAAGTCTCCTGTGCTCGGAACGAAGGGAATCTCAGCCGACATGATTGCAGATACTTCATCTACTTGTCCCTGGCTTAATCACATGTATGGATTGGATATGAAAAAGCCGGGCGCGCAGGAATATCTTAATTCTCTTCTTAAATTATATGCTTCATGGGATGTTGATTTTATTAAGGTAGATGATATTGCACGCCCATACAGAGCACCGGAAATTGAAGGATATTACAAAGCCATTCAAAATTGTGGAAGGCCAATTGTTTTGAGCTTATCTCCCGGTGAAACGCCAATCGGCGATTCTGCTCATGTAAAACAATATGCCAATATGTGGCGTATGGCTGATGATTTTTGGGACAACTGGGCGGAAATTTTAAAGATGTTTGATTATGCAAAAACATGGGAAGGTGTGGGTGCCCCGGGGCACTGGCCCGATTGTGATATGATGCAGATTGGCAAATTGTCAAAACGTGGCCCTGTTGGTCCGGAGCGGTACAGCAGGCTAACTGCAGATGAATTACAAACACACATGAGCTTTTGGTGCCTGTATCGTTCGCCTCTCATGTTAGGAGGAAATTTACCCGAAAACCGTGAACTGGAAAACAATTTAATCATCAATAATGAAGTGCTGGCTGTAAATCAAAATGGAGAAAATCCAAGACAATTCTACAAGGACGACAGCAGCATGGTCTGGGTTTCAAACGTGCAAAACAGTAAAGACATTTATGTGGGTATGTTTAATATTGGTAATGAGAAACATCTGATAAATGTTGATTTTTCTAAACTTGGCATCAGGGGAAAAGTAACGGTAAGGGATTTGTGGAAAAAGTCTGACATCGGTACTTTTCAAAAGAAATATGGACAAATGGTAAACGCACATGGCTGTGCTTTATTAAGACTAAAAGTGAAATAGCAACAGCCCTTATTTTCGAATGTGCGGTTGCTAAAGAATGCGGCATTTACAGTAAAACAAGAAATAAGTTGAATTATTAATCTGCTTCCTTATTAACTGAAAGCTGCCATCATATTGGGTTTCAGAACGGAGAAGTGAACTTTAAAAAAAATAAAAAAATGAAAGATTTGAAAGAATTCGAAGTATGGTTCATCACAGGAAGTCAGCATCTTTATGGAGAGGAAACTTTAAAACAGGTTGCTGACCATTCAAAAGAAATTGCACAATCACTGGATGCAAATGAAAAGATTCCGGTAAAAGTTTTATTCAAACCTACAGTCACCACCCCGGAAAAAATTTACCAGGTGATACAGGAAGCAAATTCGGATGTCAATTGTGTCGGAATCATTGCATGGATGCATACTTTTTCTCCTGCAAAAATGTGGATTCGTGGATTAACGATTTTGAACAAACCTTTATTACATCTTCATACGCAATTCAACCGCGACATTCCCTGGAGCGAAATCGACATGAACTTTATGAATCTGAATCAAAGCGCGCATGGAGACCGTGAATTTGGATTTATTGCATCGCGAATGCGGTTGAAACGAAAAGTGGTTACAGGCTATTGGAAAGATGAGTTGGTATTGGAACAAATTAATGTCTGGAGCCGTGCTGCCTGCGCATGGAACGATTGGCAAGGCGGGAGGTTTGTCCGCTTTGGCGACAATATGCGCCAGGTTGCTGTTACGGAAGGTGATAAAGTAGAAGCGGAAATGCGTTTTGGATATTCCGTTAATACTCATGGCGTCGGTGATTTAGCTGCGACGATAAACAAAGTAAATGATGAAGATGTTGATGCGCTTTGTAAGGAATATGCGGCTAATTATACTTTGGCAGATTCCTTAAAAAAAGGAAATGAACGTCATAATTCGTTGAGAGACGCAGCAAAAATTGAAATCGGTTTACGCACTTTCCTAAAAGATGGAAATTATAAAGGCTTCACCGATACTTTCGAAGACCTGCATGGATTAAAACAGTTACCAGGAATTGCGGTACAACGCCTTATGGCGGATGGTTATGGCTTCGGGGCGGAAGGCGATTGGAAAACAGCCGCTCTTGTCCGCGCCATGAAAGTAATGGCTACCGGCTTGAAAGGTGGAAATTCTTTTATGGAAGATTATACCTATCATTTTGAACCAAATAATAAAATGGTATTAGGAGCACACATGCTCGAAATATGCGAATCAATCGCAGATGATAAACCTTCATGTGAAATTCATCCACTGGGTATCGGGGGCAAAGAAGACCCTGTGCGATTGGTATTTGATGTTGCTGCCGGCCCTGCATTAAATGCATCTATTGTGGATATGGGCAATCGTTTCAGATTATTGGTAAATGAAGTAGAAGCGATAAAACCACCTCATCCCCTGCCGAAACTGCCGGTGGCTCGTGTTTTGTGGAAACCTTACCCGGATATGCAAACAGGTTGCACCGCCTGGATTCTTGCCGGAGGGGCGCATCATACCTGTTATAGTCAAAATCTGACGGCAGAATATATGGAAGATTTTGCAACAATGGCCGGCCTGGAATTCATACTTATCAGTAAACAAACGAATATGTATGATTTCAAAAATGAATTAAGGTGGAATGAACTGTCAACAAGATAAAAGATGAAAATGCAAAACTAAAAGTAATCAGTAACCGGTATTCTATTTTCAACAACAAAAAATAAAATAATTACCATGCCAATTCACTTCAACAGATGCTTACTTTCCCCCGGGTTAATTTCATTAAACTGGGCTGATTTGCTTATCATCATTATTTATTTCCTCATTGTTTTGGGAATCGGATACTACCTGGTAAGATATACGAAAACCGGTGATGATTTTTTTCTTGCCGGAAGAAAGATGACGATGTGGATTGCCGGGCTGGCTTTCATTTCCGCGAACCTTGGCTCGCTGGAACTGATGGGCTGGGCAGCAGCCTCATATCAATATGGTATTTTAGCGGCCCATTGGTATTGGATTGGTGCTATACCGGCGATGCTTTTCCTTGGTATTATTATGATGCCATTTTATTATATTTCCAAAACGCACTCAGTACCGGGTTATTTAAAATTGCGTTTTGGCAACAGCACCAGCATGTTATCCGCCATTTCTTTTGGGTTTATGACCGTGCTGATGAGCGGCGTAAATATGTTTGCGATGGCGTTGGTAATGAAAGTCATTCTTGGGTGGGATTTAAACTTCAGCATATGGGTGTCTTCTATTACCGTGATGGTTTACGTACTGTTAGGCGGTTTGCTTTCTGCCATCTTCAATGAAGTTTTGCAATTTGTGCTTATTTGGGCAGGAGCCTTGCTGGTGCCTATTCTTGGCCTTGTAGAAGTGGGTGGCTGGAAAGGCATGGTTAGCAGGATTCAGCATAATCTTCCCGGTGGCGATTATACGCACATGTGGAGAACATTGGGTCATTTTAATGACAATCCTATGGGTATTCAGTGGGTCGGAATTGTGTTTGGTTTAGGCTTTGTTATTTCATTTGGATACTGGACTACTGATTTTTTGGTAGTGCAGCGGGTACTTTCGGCAAGAGATTTACGGTCGGCAAAAATGGCCCCTATCATTGGTTCCGGATTTAAAATGCTGGTTCCTTTAATTGTGATATTACCGGGTTTGCTTGGTTTGGCTGTGATGCCGGGTTTGGTAGGCCAGGCGCAGGCAGCGGCAACAGGAGCGGCAAGTTATAATGAAATCCTGCCTTTAATGATGGCGCGTTATTTAGGACCTGGATTGTTAGGGTTAGGAGTTACTGCCCTTATCGCCGGCTTCATGTCGGGGATGGCCGGCAATGTCACGGCCTTCTCAACGGTATGGACTTATGATATTTACAGGCCGCTTCACTTTAAGATCAAGAAGAAAGAAGCAACTGATAAACATTATGTAAGCATGGGCCGGTGGGCTACTTTTGTTGGTGTTCTTATCAGCATTGGTACGGCTTATTTGGTGGAAAACGCTGCAAGTATCATGGATTACGTTCAGGCTTTATTCAGCTTTTTCATTGCTCCTCTATTTGGCACCGTTATTCTTGGCATGTTATGGAAGAGAACTACATCAGCAGGAGGTTTTTGGGGATTGCTTGCCGGCACATTAGCTTCTGTGGGCATGTGGGCATGGGTAAGATTGGATTCACGCGCCCTCGCCATCATCACCGGTTCAGCCGATGCAAAAGCAATGGCAGAAGACATGTACCGCGCTCTTTGGTCGTGGATAATATGTGTGCTGGTGACGGTGTTTGTTAGTTTTGCCACCAAGCCCAAGCCCGTCGAACAATTAGTTGGATTAGTAAGAGGTTGCACAGACTTGCCTTCAGACGCGCATCTACCTTTAGTGAAACGGCCAATTTTCTGGGCGGCAGTTGTACTCGTTGCTTTTATTATTTTACAAATTATATTCTGGTAAAAACTATTTTTTATGCACGAAGAAAATGGATTGTCTATATGGTTTTTTGTAGGCGGGATGCTCACCATATACGGCATTATTATTTTGATTGCCAACATCCCCGCATTTGCTTCTCCGCTCCAAAGCCCGCATGTTGTATTGGAACGATTACACGCCGGACTATGGTGGGGAATAGTATTGTTATTACTTGGTGCGCTGTTCCTTTTCCTTCACTGGCCGGGAAAGCATTCTGTTCTTGATGATAAAGATCAGCACATTGTATGAAATTCACGTTCTCCGCTCTTTGCAAAAACACAAGTTTTAAAGCAAAATAATTTCAATACACTTACAATCGTTTGCATAGTGAATATTTGCTGTAAAAGTGAAATAAATTAAAACATTTTCGGGAATAAAATGTAACCGATTACATTTATATAAATATTTATGCTACATTAGCTTTTGAATAAAGATTTAGTTGATAAAGAATAGGTGAGCTGCAAATTCAGTAGTTGAATGATGGTTTTTTATAAATCTTTGAGATGTTCTGAAGTGCTTGCGTTGAACGTATTTTCCTTGTTAAGATTCCATTCGATACATAAATGATATAGTGTTATATGGGTAGGTTTATGAGAATGTCATTTCCGCATTTTCTTAAATCATATTCTTGATAAACAGCAAAACGAAAATCGATGATATAAGTTCGTTTACTGCACATTATTGGATGAAAGTAGTCGCGGTCATAGAAAAGATAAAGGAGTTTACTTTTTAAGCGCCCGATAATAGTTCTTTAATATGAATAAACCGGAACTATCGACGAGACAAAAAATATTTTTAATGAGAAACCCAGGACAAGGGCTGCAATCACGGGTAAGAATGGTGTTACAGCCCTTTATGTTGAAATCAGGAAAAACCTTGGAATGAAAAATTTGATTATTTGCACGCTGATTTTATTGTTTTTGACATCGAATGGTTTCGGTCAAAATGTTCATAGCGATAATGGAAATGGTACCTACACAAATCCACTTATATCCGCGGATTTCCCTGACCCGGATGTGATACGTGTTGGGGATACTTATTACATGATAACTACTACCATGTTTGTTTTTCCCGGGGTTACTATTTTGAAATCTCATGATTTGGTGAATTGGGAATATTGCAGTAATGCCGTGCCCAGATTTGATTTCAGTAAATGTTATGACCTCGATAGTTGCAATCGCTACGGACATGGACAATGGGCGACCAGCCTCAAATATCATAACGGGAAATTTTATTTACTCTTTATCACTTTGAATGAAGGTGGCTTTATGTGCACTGCAGATAAAGCGGAAGGGCCATGGCACATTACACATTTGCCGAAAGGATTTTATGACCCGGGATTATTTTTTGATGATGACGGTAAAGTTTACGTAGCACAAGGTTATAGCAAAATCTCTATCACAGAAGTGAACGACAGTCTTGTTGCAATTGGCCCTGATTCGCTTGGTTTATACCGGTGATATTCGCAAAGGTCTTGAAGGAACACATGTTTATAAAATCAATGGCTATTATTATTTGTATTGTACTTATGGTGGAAGAGATGGAATGCAGGTGGCATTGCGTTCTAAAAATATTTATGGCCCATACGAACAGAAGCTCTTGATTTATGACACGACGAAAGGCATTAATTATGGCATTCACCAGGGCGCATTAATTCAAACTCAAACCGGCGAATGGTGGACCATTTTATTTGTTGACAGCGGCCCTTTTGGTCGTTTCCCTTCTTTGCAACCTGTGACCTGGATTGATGGATGGCCAATGATTGGTGTAAATGGGAAAGCGGTGACCACTTATAAAAAACCGAATGTAGGTAAAACTTATCCTATAAAAGATTTTCCAAAATCAGATGAATTTAATCAGAAGAAATTGGGCATGCAGTGGAGCTGGAATCACAATCCTGATTCAACAAAATGGTCACTTGCAAAAAGGCAAGGATATTTAAGACTAATGACTGCGACGGTTACAAATGATTTTACCATGGCACGAAATACGCTTACGCAAAGGCCTTTTGCAAAACGTGACCAAACGATTCCAACCATTGCAACAACAAAAATAGATGTGAACAAAATGAAAGATGGCGACATTGCCGGGCTTGCTGTTTTCCAGGAGCCTTACGCATTCATTGCAGTAAAGCAACAAAAAACGGGAAAACGTATTTTAATGGTGAACGATGGAAAGGTGATTGATTCTGTTGACCTCAATGCATCCACTATTTATTTAAGAACCATTGCATCAAACGCAAGTGATAAAGCAAGTTTTGAATACAGCACCGACAATAAAATATTCAAACAATTGGGCAATGATTTAATGATGCGTTTTAGTTTAAAAATATTTACCGGAAATAAATTTTGTTTGTTCAATTATGCAACAAAAGAATTAAACGGATATGTAGATGTGGATTGGTTTAGGGTGAAATGAAAATTTTAATTTAATAATTCCAACAATAAAAGTAAAAGCCATGTTGCCATCAATTCAACTATTCAAAAAACTATCAACGATTGTATGTGTACTTTTTTTTTACACTACCTCTTTTGCCCAAAAACTTCAGATAAATGATTCAAGCTATTTTGAAAAAACCGGCGTAAACGTGTTGGTATTTAATTATGAATACAGCGGTATGTTTTTCGATGAAAAAACATCGGCGATTGAATTGATTCATCATGGTGTGAGAACCGCAACAGGCGGCGCTGTCAGGTTACAAAATACTCCGGAGCAATGGGACCTGATTCCGAAAATGACAAGCCGGAAAGTGGATAAAAAAAATAATAGTATTGAAGTTGGATTGCGTTATGATGAATATGATTTTAATTCAAGAGTGATTGTTACGGCAAAAGATAAAGGTGTTGAAATAAGTGTATATCTCGATAAACCTCTTCCTGAAAAACTGGTTGGCAATGCCGGTTTCAATTTTGAATTTTTGCCGTCAGCTTATTTTGAAAAAACCTATTTGGCTGATGGAAAACCGGCTAATTTTCCATTGTATCCCAGCAGCAAAACCAGCATAGAACCTATCAGCAAAAAGATTCCACAATTCGCAGGGCATACCACTTTTGATGACAGAGGGCGTGGTGAATTTATTGTGCCTTCACCAATTGCAGAGGGCAAAATATTGGTATTAGCTCCGGAAGACGGTGAGAGAAGAGTGAAAATTGTTTCAGAAAGTCCGGGGGAAAATTTAATGTTGTTTGATGGCCGCAACCTTGCACAAAATGGATGGTTTATTGTGCGTAGTTTATTGCCTGCAAACAAAACAGGAAAAGTATTATCATGGTACATTGAACCAAATGCAATTCCGAACTGGAAACGTAAACCGAACATTGGTTTTTCACAGGTTGGTTATAATCCTTCCCAGGAAAAAATTGCTGTGATAGAACTGGATAAAAATGATGCACCTTTAAAAACAGCCTCATTATTCCAGGTTACACCAGATGGAAAATACATTGAGAAATTAAAAGGCAATGTAAAAGTTTGGGGAAGATTCCTGCGCTACAATTATGCAAAATTTGATTTCAGTTCAGTAAAAGAACCCGGCGTTTATTTTATTCAATACGGCGATCAGAAAACAAATACTTTTTCCATTGCTTCCAATGTTTACGATAATATTTGGCACCCAACTCTGGATGTTTGGTTTCCCGTTCAGATGGACCACATGGAAGTCAATGAAGCATATCGTGTATGGCATGGCGCTCCATTTTTAGACGATGCTTTACAGGCGCCAACCAATCATCAACACTTCGATGGTTATAGCATGGGCCCATCAACCCAAACAAAATATAAACCTTACGAACGAATTCCCGGTCTTGCTATGGGCGGATGGTTTGATGCGGGCGATTTTGATATTCAAACCGGTTCGCATTGCGAGGTGTTATTGAGCCTTGTGGATACCTGGGAAAAATTTAAACCGACCCGCGATGAAACTTTTGTAGATTATGCAACAAGGTATGTAGATATTCATCGTCCGGATGGCAAGCCGGATATGCTGCAACAAATTCAACATGGCACGTTGAATATGGTGGCGCAGGTAAAAAATATTGGCCATCCGGTAAGAGGAATTGTCGTTCCGAATTTGCATCAATATCATCATTTGGGCGATGCCGTTGACGAAACAGACAATCTTCCCTACAATCCAAATCTCAAACCTTATGAAACAGATGGAAAATCAAGCGGCACAATGGATGACCGTTGGGCATTTACAGAAAGAACGACATTTCTCGATTACTATACTGCGGCTGCTTTAGCTGCTGCAAGCCGCGCTTTGAAAGGCTTTGACGATACTTTATCCCAACAAAGTTTATTCTATGCAAAACAATTATGGAATGAAGACGACAGCATCAGCAAGAAGGATACTTCCGGATTTTCAAAACGTTTTGGCAACAGCTTAAAAATGTCTGCTGCTCTGCAGTTGTATATCACTACAAAAGATGAGCAATATGCAACGGTTTTTAAAGATGCGGTGTGGCAGGCGCTCGATAGGTTTGTTCAATTTGGAATTGCTCCGGCGCTACAGGCAATTCCCTATATGGATGCGGATTATAAAAGAAAATTGCGCGATTATGTAGTGAAGTATAAAGCATTGCGCGATGGTTATTCCAAAGAAAATCCTTATGGTGTGCCAATTGCAATGGGCGGATGGGGCGGCAGTGGCAATGTTGTAAATTTTGCAACAACCAATTTTTACGCAAACAAATATTACCCCGATTTATTTGATAAAGAATATGTCTATAAAGGGTTGAATTATATTTTCGGTTGCCATCCTTATTCCAACATTTCATTTGTCAGTTCTGTGGGAACAGTATCGAAAAAAGTTACTTACGGAAATAATCGTGCAAACTTCAGTTTTATCGCCGGAGGTATTGTTCCGGGTGTATTACTAATTAAACCGGATTTTCTTGAAAACAAAGAAGATTGGCCTTTCTTCTGGGGCGAAAATGAAGTGACAGTTGGTGGTTGTGCTAATTATATTTTTTTGGGAAATGCGGCAGGCGCATTGGCGAATGAGAAATAAATAATGGTTTTAGACAAAAGCTCATACCAGTGAACGAACAAATATTGATGAAAAAGATTTTGTATTTAAAGCCCAAAGGGCTGACATGATTATAGTCTTTTTATTCATTTCATCCCTTCGGATTGATTTAAGAATCTTATTTAACTATAACAATGGCACCCTTTCAGGGTTCGGAATTTGACGAATCACTTTTAATAATAACAATATGAATTTTAAAAAGAGTTATTTTTTTCTTTCCTGTTTAATTGGATTAGCAACAAATTTACCTGCCCAAAATCCGCTCATTACTACGATGTATTCTGCCGACCCTTCGGCAAGAGTTTTTGGAGACAGTTTGTATATTTATCCGTCGCATGATATTATTGCAACAGAAGGAAAAGGAAGGCCGGGTTGGTTTTGCATGGAAGATTATCATGTGTTTGCGTCGAAAAATTTAAGCGACTGGAAAGACGATGGTATTGTTGTTTCGCAAACAACAGTGCCGTGGGCAAAGACTGATGGTTATAGCATGTGGGCTCCTGATTGCATCGAACGTAACGGAAAATACTATTTCTATTTTCCAACCGCACCAAAAGACACCGCTTATGGAAGAGGGTTTGCCATTGGCGTAGCCATAGCAGACAAACCTTCAGGTCCTTTTATTCCACATTCGGAACCAATAAAAGGTGTGCATGGAATTGACCCGAATGTTTTTATTGATAAAGGCGGTCAGGCATATTTATATTGGGCTTTGGGAAATATTTACGGCGCCAAATTGAAAAGTAATATGCTGGAATTGGATGGCGAAGTAAAAAAGCTGGAAGCGTTGCCTGATAAAGGTTTGAAGGAAGGCCCTTATCTTTTTGAGCGAAATGGAATTTATTATTTGACATACCCACATGTTGCGGACAAAACAGAACAACTTGAATATGCCATCAGTGATAATCCTTTAGGGCCTTTTAAAGTTACCGGAGTCATCATGGATGAATCGCCCAATTGCTGGACCAATCATCAATCTATCATTCAATATAAAAATCAATGGTATCTATTTTATCACAGCAACGACCTTTCTCCAAATTTTGACAAAGCACGTTCTGTCAGAGCAGACAGTTTATTTTTTAATGAGGATGGCACCATCAAAAAAGTGATTCCAACATTGCGCGGAATAGGTATTACGAATGCAACTTCTGAAATTCAGATTGACCGGTACACAGCAAAATCCAATGAAGGCGTTACAGTTGAATTTATTGATACTTCAAACAGATTTAAGGGATGGAAAACTATATTCAGCAAACCAGATGCGTGGATTCAATGCAATTCGGTGGATTTTGGAACGAAGAAATTAAAGTCTGTAGTTGTAAAAACGATGGCTGAGTCTGGTGGCACGCTACAAGTTCATGTCAAAAGTGTTGACGGTCCGGTTATGGCAGAAATAAAAATTCCCAAAAGTAATAATTGGAAACTTACAAAAGGTCCCCTTCTAAAGTTTGAAGGTGGGCTTCAAAACCTTTTTATTGTATCTGAAGATAATAAGCAAATAGAAGTGGATTGGATTAGGTTTCAATAAACCGTAAAAGCAATAATATTTTCTCGTAAAAAAATTTATAATGCATAAAAAAATCAATTTGTTTTTGAGCTTATTGCTTGTGGCATCTTCTGGTATGGCCCAACTGGCTCTTGACTGTAAAGTATCAATGCCGGCCGGCACGCATGAATTCAAATATACTAATCCAATCACACGTGATACGTCTCTTTCTATGCGTGACTATTTCATTATTAAAGTGGGCAGCAAATGGTATTGCACAGGAACCTCTAATCCCGTGTGGACGGGTCCAAACCCTGGAGTACGTCTCTTAGTTTCTGATGACCTTATTCACTGGAAACAATATTCATGGCTGATTGATGCAAGCAAACTTCCGGCCGATTGTCCATATAACGGAAGATTCTGGGCGCCGGAAATTCACTTCATTAAAAATAAATACTGGCTGACTATCAACAGTGGTAAAGTAACTGCAGATGATTCTAAAGGAATGAAGACCCACAGCATCTGGTTATTTTCTTCGGATAGTGTTACCGGCCCTTACAAACTTGTAAATGGTCCATTGACACCACAGTATAGTAATGATGCTACTTTATTTGAAGATGATGACGGGCAAACTTATTTGTATTGCAGCGGTAATGGTTTGTTTCAGGCTAAAATTGATTTGAATACCGGTAAACTTACCACGCCAATACAAAAATTTCTTGATAAAAGGCAACCGGATTGGCCTGAGTGGATGGTAGGTGGCATTGAAGCTCCATTTGTTATAAAAAAGGATGGTACTTACTTCATGTTTTTTTCAACATGGACGCGTGGTTACGAAATCGGATTACTTAAATCGAAATCTCCTTTAGGTCCATGGAAGCTGGCTAATTGTGAGCCGATTTTTGGAACAAGAAAAAAAAGCTATCGTCCCGAATTGGCGGCGAGCGGTGGTTATGCAAATTTAAAATTTCAGGATACTGAAGACCCTTATTGCGAGGCAGCTTCGAATTCTTTGTTTATAGGTCCTGACGGAAAATTGTGGAATTCTTGTCACTACACGATGTATGAAAAGCGTCCGTACCCCTACAGCCAAACCTTGCAACCCTGGGAAAAAACACCGCAGTTGGGCATCGAACCGGTGCATTATAAAGATGGAATGTTCTATATAAATGGTCCTACATGGACAGAGCAGGTAATCGATTATTAATAAAATAAATTTAAAACAATAAATAAAATCATCACAATTAAAACAAAATCAATGAAAAAATTGCTTTGTAATCTATTGCTCATTTTCCCTTTTACGATATTTGGACAAACAGCCACCATCAAAATTGATATTAACAGAAAAATCAGCGACATAGACCCAAAGATATATGGCGTATTTATGGAGCCGATTCATTTTAACGGAAGAAGAATGGGCTTGCCTGATTCAGTCGATTTCAACACGCTTTATGGGAATTTATACGACCCGTCTTCGCCACTCGCGGATGCCGATGGTTTTCGTAAAGATTACATTGATGCGATGAAAGAATTGAAAATTACCAATATGCGGTGGCCCGGCGGAAACTTTTTAATGGGTTATGATTGGAAAGATGGTATCGGCCCCAAAGACCAGCGGCCAACGCGTATAAACCTTGCCTGGGGCGGCATTGACAACAATCACGTGGGTACAGATGAATGGATGAAATTGAACAAATCTATTGGTAGTGAAAATATCCTCGCTGTCAATCTTGGGCTTGGAACTATTTTGGATGCTGCCTATCTGGTCGAATATTGTAACTACAAAGGCGGCACTTATTATTCCAATCTTCGTGAAAAAAATGGCCATCCGGAACCATACGGCGTAAAGATTTGGGATTTGGGAAATGAAGTGGATGGCTTGCCGTGGGAACTTGGCCACAAGAATGCAGAAGATTATGTGGAGACTGCAAGAGAAGCTGCGAAAGCGATGATTGCTGTTGACCCAACCATCAAATTTGTTGGTTCCGGTTCATCTTATTATGAACCTACCGGCAAGTGGATTGACTGGAACAGGATTGTATTGAAAGGCATCGGTGATAAGATAAGTTATCTTTCAATTCACCGCTATTGGGAAGGTGGTTCACCGGATAATTACTACAATTATATGGGTGATGGCGCTATGGATTTTGATGGAAAAATTCAAACAGTTGCCAACCAGATTGAAATTGCAAAAACACAAAATGGTTTTAAAAATTCAATCTATCTTTCTGTAGATGAATGGGGCGCTTTTGCAAGAAGTTTTATGTCGGTATTACCGATTGCGCAATGTCTTAATTCTTTCATTCGTCATGCTGATGTGGTAAAAATGGCGAACTTCACTATGCTTACTTCATTGTTGTCAAGCGACCCTAAAAACGGCACCTTTAAATCGCCTGTTTTTTATACATTCAAAGCATTTTCCAACAATTGTCTGGGCGCTTCAGTAGATACTTATGTTGCCTGCGACACCTTTGGCACAGCGCAATTCAGAGGTATTCCTTATCTTGATGTAACAACAGTTTATTCGAAGGAAACGAACACTGTTTTTATAAATGTAATCAATCGCGATAAGGATAAAGCAATCACTGCGGATATTGAAAGTAACGATGCAAACTTTTCCGGAAAGGCAGAAGCAAGTGTTATCAATAGTGATGATTTAAACGCTCCATTTACTTTTGATAAGCGGTCACAATATGTTCCTCTAACAAAAGATGTAAAAATAATTGGCAATAAATTGTCATTCGCATTTCCTGCGCATTCATTTACGCAGATAAAAGTGAGTGTAAATAAAAGATAGAATAATCAAAATATAAATGTCACTTATTTCTTCTTTTACTGAGTAAATTGTAAACATGAAATCACTTATCGTAACCCTATTATGTTTTTTTACAGTTGCATCTCTGCAGGCGCAAAACGGCCATCAACTTTGGCTTCGTCCTGTAAAAGCAAAACCGGTAAACGTTATTTGCAAACAAAATTCTCCAGCATTATCTATTGCCAAACAGGAACTCACAGACAGATGGCAGGGAGAAAAAAATGCAACGGTTACGCTCACCATCAAAAAAGATAAGGTATTAAAAAATGATGGTTTCAGGCTTGGAAAAAATTCAGTTCAGGCAAACACAGATATTGGTATTTTATATGGTGTGTATGAACTGTTACGCCGCCAACAAACGGATGAGCCAATCAAAGGTGAAATAGATAATCCTTCTTATGAAGTGCGAATTTTAAATCATTGGGATAATTTGAATGGAACCGTAGAGCGAGGTTATGCAGGCAACTCTATTTTCTGGGGAAAAGAAGACCCTTTCACCGTTACTGACAGTGATAAAAAACTTTGGCAGGAATATGCACGTGCCAATGCATCCATTGGTATTAATGCCTCGGTGCTTGATAATGTGAATGCATCGCCATTAATATTGAGCGCCGATTATTTGAATCGCGCAAAAGAGATTGCGAACGTGTTGCGGCCTTACGGAATCAAAGTTTATCTCGCGGTAAATTTTGCATCCCCATCAACATTGGGAAAATTAAAAACTGCGGACCCGCTTGATAAAGAGGTAATCGCATGGTGGAAAGAAAAAGTGAAAGAAATTTATAGTTTGATTCCTGATTTTGGCGGCTTCCTTGTGAAAGCGAGCAGTGAAGGCCAACCGGGCCCGCAGAATTACGGACGAACACATGCAGACGGCGCCAACATGATGGCAGATGCGTTGAAGCCGTATGGTGGAATTGTGATGTGGCGTGCTTTTGTATATTCTTCGAATAATGAAGACCGCGCCAAACAAGCTTATGACGAATTCATGCCGCTGGACGGAAAGTTCAGGGACAATGTGATTATACAAGTGAAAAATGGTCCAATAGATTTTCAGCCGAGAGAACCATTTAGCCCATTATTTGGTGCAATGAAAAAAACGTCTGTGATGCCGGAATTCCAGGTTACCATGGAATATCTTGGTCATGCAAATTATCTCGTTTTTTTATCAACCATGTGGGAAGAATGTCTGAAAAGTGATACGTATCAACAGGGCAAAGGCAGCACAGTTGCGCGATGCACAGATGGAAGTATTTATCCTCAAAAATATACAGCGATTGCCGGAGTTTCAAATGTTGGCCTGGATACCAATTGGAACGGCCATCAATTCAACCAGGCCAATTGGTATGCATTTGGAAGATTAGCCTGGAACAATACTTTAAAAAGTGAACAGATTGGGGACGAATGGATAAAGCTTACTTTTTATAAGGCTCCGTCTCAAAAATCCGATGATAAAAATTACGCTTCCGACTGGAATCAAAACTTTCTTCAACCCGTAAAAAAAATGATGTTGGAAAGCCGTGAAGCTGCAGTGAATTTTATGACGCCGCTTGGATTGCATCATATCATGTCGGCAAGAGGTCATTATGGTCCCGGGCCATGGTGGGCGCCTAAAGGCATGCGGCCGGAATGGACACCGCCTTATTATCATCATGCAGGAACTGATGGCATTGGCTTTGACAGAACCACAAAAGGCAGTAATGCGGTGAGCCAATACCATGAACCATTGGCTTCAGAATTCAATAATGTAGCTACTTGTCCGGAAAAGTATTTGTTATGGTTTCATCATTTGCCGTGGGATTATAAGATGAAAAATGGACGCACTTTATGGGATGATTTGTGTTATCATTATGAAGAAGGAGTTAACCGGATTCGTGAGTTTCAAAAAGTTTGGGACAAAGCAGGACCGTATGTGGATAGCACGCGTTTCATGGAAGTGCAGCGAAAACTCCGCACACAATGCATAAATGCAATTCTTTGGAAAGACGCATGCACATTGTATTTTCAGCAATTCAGCAAAATGCCAATTCCTTATGAACTGGAAAGACCGGTAAATAATTTGGATGAAATGATAGAGAATGACCGGGGCGATGGGCAGTCGCATTAAAACAAATGTAATTCCAGTTTATAGTATACAATTTTAATTTCAATGTTATATGCAAAATAGAAATCGTACTTATTTGTTTGTTTACTGTCTGTGCTTCCTTGCTTTCAGTTGCAAAGAGAAGAAGCAAAACGCACTCTTCACTTCTTTATCGTCCCAACAAACGGGCATTCATTTTTCAAATACGATTGATGAAAATAAAATGCCGGGTGATGCGCTCAATGAATTTGCTTATATGGGAGGAGGTGTTGGCATTCTTGACGTAAACAATGATGGTTTAAAAGACATTTTCTTTTGCGGCAACCAGGTCAGCAGTAAATTATATTTAAATAAAGGCAATAATCAGTTTGAAGATATCACACTCCCTGCCGGAGTGACAACAGACAACTGGATCACCGGGGTAAGTATCGTTGATATCAATTCAGATGGATATGACGATATTTATCTTTGCACGTATGGAAAAACATTAGGCGCACATTCACCCAATCTGCTTTTCATAAATCAACACAACAATACTTTTAAGGAAGAAGCTGCAGAATATGGGCTTGCCGACACAAGCTTTTCCACACAGGCGGTATTTTTTGATTATGATAAAGATGGTGACCTGGATATGTATTTGTCGAATTACATGTTAAATGCATCTTATTCTGCCAATTATTTATTTCCTAAAAATCTAAGTGGACGTTCGCCGGCAAATGATAAATTATATAGAAATGACGGTAATAAAAACGGTTACAATCACCCCGTTTTTACCGATGTTTCTACACAGGCCGGAATAAAAGAAGATGGCTATGGTTTAGGTGTCTCCGTTTCCGATTTTAATATGGATGGCTGGCCGGATATTTATGTGTGCAATGATTTCGTTTCCAACGATGATTTTTGGCTGAATAATAAGAATGGCACATTTACCAACATACTTGACCGCTCCACAAAACACCAGAGCTACAGCAGCATGGGTTGCGATGCAGCCGACATAAATAATGATGGTAAAATTGACTTTGCAACCGTGGATATGATGCCCGAAGATAATTACCGCAAAAAACAAACGTATTCTTTCATGAATTATGACCGGTACCAGGAAGAAAGGAGCCTTGGATATTCACCGGAGTTCCCGAGAAATATGCTGCAATTAAACAATGGTAATTATCAAAAAGGCGATACTTCTTTCCCTTTTTTCAGTGAAATAGGGCAATTGGCCGGTATGAGTGAAACAGACTGGAGCTGGAGTGTGTTATTTGCAGATTTTAACAACGACGGGCAAAAAGACATTCACATAACTAATGGCATTGGAAGGGATTTTATTAATGCCGATTTTATTTTTTTCAGTCAAAATTCAGCAGCAACTGCCACTCACGAGCAATTCAGAAAAACTTTGCGTGACAAACTGGTTGCACTCAATCACGTTGAGATTCCAAACTATCTTTATCTCAACGATGGCGGTTATACCTTTACAAACGTTACTGATTTCGCCGGCGCACAACAACAATCAATGTCAAACGGCGCGGCTTATGTTGACCTGGATAATGATGGGGATTTGGATTTGGTGGTCAACAATATTAATAAAGAAGCTTTTATTTTAATCAATAATGAAAATCAACCCGGCAAACCTAAAGCCAATCACAGTATTGGCTTTATACTGCAAGGAGATGATTTGAATACCAAAGGTTTTGGGGCTAAAATATTTGTATATGCAAACGGTACAAAACAGGTTCAGGAAGAATATCCGATACGTGGCTATTTGTCGTCCGTTGATACAAAGTTGTTATTCGGAACCGGCAAAAATAAAATGACCGATTCGGTTGTAGTAATCTGGCCAAATGATAAGAAACAGGTTTTGCTAAATCTTAAAACAGATTCAACATATACTTTGTTTCAACATAATGCCAACGAAAACTGGCAGCCATCGGATGCGCATGAAAATCAGCCCATATTCACTGATGCAACCCAATCTGCCGATGTTGCCTATAAACACAACGATTATGAATTTGTTGATTATGAAGAACAGCGTTTGTTGCCTCAAAAATTTTCTCAGCTCGGGCCTTTTATTTCAACAGGCGATATAAATAATGATGGTAAAACTGATTTTTATATTGGTGCAGGATTTAATTCGCTGCCCAAAATTTTTACTCAGGGGAATAATGGCGTGTTTACCGGCAAAGATTTTACCATTGGTTCACCGTTTCAGGAAGATGAGGGCAGTGTTTTATTTGATGCAGACGGTGATGGTGATTTGGATTTGTTGATTACTTATGGCGGTATGCGTTTCAGTGATACATCAGAATATTATCAGCCGCGATTATACCTTAATGATGGCAAAGGAAATTTTGTCTTGAGTCCAAATGCCATTCCGCCCAATGTCAGAACGATTGCCGGTTGTGTAGCTGTTGCTGATTACGATGGTGATGGCGATTTAGATGTTTTCATTGGAGGACGCGTATCAAAGGAATATCCATTATCGCCCAACAGTTATATTTTGCAAAACAACAAAGGAGTTTTCACGGATGTTACTAATAAAGTTTGCCCTGCGTTGTCTAAGGCAGGAATGATCACAGCAGCGCAATGGACAGATTTTGATAATGATAACCATCCAGATTTAGTCATTGCCGGTGAGTACATGCCGGTAAGATTTTTTAAAAATAACGGAACGAGGTTTACAGAAGTGACGGCCGCTACAGGTTTGCAAAATATGAATGGATTGTGGCGCAGCCTCATTGCAACCGATGTAGATGGCGACGGCGATATAGATTTTATTGCCGGAAATTTAGGATTAAATTGTATTTATCGTACGTCTCAAAATTACCCGATGAAATTGTTTGTGGGCGACATAGATAATAATGGGAGAATGGATCCCATCATGTCTTATTATATTAAAGATGAAACGGGTAAAAGAAATTTATACCCTGCAATAAGCCGCGATCAGTTTGCCGGGCAGGTTCCTCTGATAAAAAAGAGGTTTCTTTTGAATAAAGATTATGCAAAAGCAACAGAAGAGGAAATCTTTAAGGATGTAAAAAATCCGCAGTTTCTGACCTGCGATGAAACGCGCAGTTGCTGGCTGGAAAATAAAGGCAATGGTAAATTTGTAATGCATCCGCTTCCAATGGAAGCTCAGTTTGCACCAGTGAATGCCATTGTTTGTGCAGATATGGATGGCGACGGAATTAAAGATATTCTATTGGCAGGCAATGAGTACCAGACAGAAGTAATGACAGGCAGGTATGATGCCTCTTATGGATGTTTTTTGAAAGGAACAAAGAATAAAAATTTCAAAGTTATTCCACCTTCCATAAGTGGTTTTAAGATTGACGGAGATGTAAAAGATATGAAACTTATCAGTACTGTAAACAATGAAAAATTAATTCTTATTGCGGTGAATAATGATTCTATGAAAGTGTTTAAGTATAAGTGAAAATTAATGTTGCAGTATTAGTTTTTAATCCCGGATAGCGTTTTGCGGGTTAAAAATTCATAAAGCAATGCGGGTACATAAGCTCGCAGTAAACGAACAAATATTGCGGATTTGCATTTATAAAATTGGCTTTCTTTCTCGTCCTTTAGTTTTAAACAATCTATTTATTTTTTTCCTTTCTTCAGAGATGATTCTCTTACTATAAGTTCCGATTTCATCACCATCGTTCCTGTAATACTCATATCCCACAATCCTTTCAGATGATTGATAAGGGTTCGTGCAGCAAGCTGGCCCATTTCAAATCCTGGATAATTAATAGTGGTGAGTTTTGGGCTGATTACTTTACCAATGCTGTCGTTATTAAAACCAACAATTGCCATGTCCTGTGGTACACGAATACCAGCATCCTTAAGTGCTTGCATTACAACAGCGGCGCAAAAATCGTTGGTTATAAAGAGGCCATCCGGTAATGGCTTCATTGCTAAAATCTTCTTTGCAGATCTGGTGGCATCATCCTCTTTGAAGCCGTCAATGATCAACAACTTTTCATCGAATTTCATTTTGTGATCCAGCAGTGCTTGTTTATATCCACGCAAACGTTCAGCATATACATTTCTTTTCAGGCTCGATGTAACATGTGCAATGCGTTTGCAGCCTTGTTCAATAAGATGTTTGGTGGCATCGTAACCACCCTGGAAATTGTTGATAATAATCTTGACGCCGTCGCTGTTTTCAAATACGCGATCAAAAAAGACAACCGGTATATTCTTACTTTCAAATTGTTTGAAATGAGATAAATTTTCGGTATTGAAAGAAAGGGATGCAATAACTCCGTCTACCCTCTTTTGGAAAAGATTACCCGCATTTGCAATCTCAATATCTACATTTTCTGCGGAATGGACAATGATCAGATGATACTTTGCCTCAGTTACCACTTTTTCAATGCCAGCCAGCACAGAAGTGATAAAATAACTGTTTAGTTCGTGGAAGATAACTCCAATAGTATGCGTCTTTTGCAGGCGCAGACTGCTGGCTACCAGGTTCTGCCTGTAGCCTAAATGTTGGGCGAGCTCATTCACCTTTTTCCTGGTGGAGAGTTTAACCGCTTTATTATCATTAAGTGCCCGGCTAACTGTTGCCGCTGAAACATTCAGCCTCCGGGCTATATCATATATGGTGATTTCTTTTTGTGGTTTCACTTGTTGGAATTAAAATTCGAAAAAAAAAGTTAAAAAAATTTTTTGCAATCGATTGCTATGTTAAATTTATTCTCTATTTTGCACATGATTTACTGTTTTACGAATATGATTAGTTGCAAAGGTAACAATTAGATGAACGGTTTTAATCCTGACTGTTTAAATTGGACCATTTTATTTTGTAATCGATTTCTTTTTAGCGAGGCTTTTGAACCTGCGGTTATATATAAAATTTGCCATGAATGTCAACGGTGTTGTGAATTTGAATTAAGTCATCACATGAATCCTGGAATTTACAGCTTCAAATATTTAAACCAAATTTTGTTATGATTACAATTCTAAATCACCTGTTAAAAAAAATCTTTTTAACAGCAGGAAAAAATAAGACTGCTTTACTCTTATTAATCCTTTGTACAGGTATGCAAACGATTACCAAAGCGCAGACGGTACATGGAACGGTTACCGATGAGGCCGGAAAACCAGTGCAGTTTGCATCGGTACTTATTAAAAACACCTCAAAAGGAACTACCACTGACAAATCAGGTATGTTTACAATCTCTGCATCACCTGGAGAGTTTTTAGTTATCAGCTCTTTGGGTTTTGTAACGCAGGAAGTGAAGCTCAACGAGGAAAAAAATGTCGCTATAACCCTTAGGCGTGGCAGCACCGAACTGAATGCTGTTGTTGTTGTTGGGTATGGAACGCAAAAACGGACTGAAGTAACTGGTGCTATCTCCACCGTGAGCAGCAAAGTGATTTCAGAGTTGCCGGTGGCAAGTGTACAACAGGCATTGCAGGGCAGAGTTCCGGGACTGCAAGTAACAAACAATGGAAGTCCGGGTACAGAACCACTTGTTCGTATCAGGGGAATCAGCTCCATTTCCTATGCTTCCAATCCCTTGTACGTTATCGACGGATTTCCTACGGGTGATTTATCTATGTTTGACACAAGAGATATAGAATCAGTGGACGTATTGAAGGACGCTTCTGCTGCTGCTATATACGGTTCCAGGGCTACAAATGGTGTTATAATTATTACAACTAAAAAAGGCAGAAGAGATGGGAAAATACATGTAAGCCTTGATTCATATTATGGAATACAGGATGTTACAAAAAGACTGACTTTGCTAAACCCAACGCAATTTGACCAATATGCAATAGCGTATAGGGGAAGCAAAGTGCCAAGACGTTTGGATCCGTGGGTGAATCGACCTATATATCAAGGTGCCAGCAATACCTATGGCAACAATGTAACCGATTGGCAGGACGAATATTTTAGGCAAGGCCAAATGACCCAACATAATATAGGAGTGAGCGGAGGCAATGATGTATCCCGTTTTTATGCTTCTGCAGGTTATTTTGACCAAACAGGTACTACTCCAACGGTAGGATTTAAACGTTATAATTTTCGCATCAATTCTGATCATAAAATCAGCAAAGCGTTCAACTTTGGAGAAAACTTATATGTAGGTTATGGCGAGCAATCTTATGATAATAATGAAACAGGTTCACGATCAAATCTGTTGAACGTTATCAGGATAATGCCTTATATGCCCGTTTATGATCCTACTACTACTGATGGTTTTAGAGGCGTTAATTCTGTTTTAGATGGAGGCGACCCAACAAATCCTATAGAAGATGCGGTAGTGAAAAATCCCGGCAACAGAACAACCATGAAACTTCTGGGAACCGTTTATGCAGAAGTTAATTTTACCAATTGGTTAAAATTCCGTTCAACTTTTGGTATGGATTATGCCAATCGACTTGATTATCGCTTTTCCCCCATTTTTAATGATAGCGGAACGATTGCCGGATCAAGTGCCATCCTGGCTACGATCACCAACAATAGGTCAATATCTGCTGTTCAGTTATATACAGAGCAACTTACATTTGACAAAACTTTTGGAAATTCTCATGTTAACGCAATTGCCGTTTATGAGTACCAGGGACAAAGAATAAAGAATGAGAATGCAAGCGGAAATCAGTCATCAAATAACCTGAAAACACTCAACAATGCAAGTAATGTTTCTGTCCAAACTCTGGTACAGGATCTCAACATCGAGTCTTACATCGGACGTGTAACCTATGATTATAAAAGTAAATACCTGATAAATGCGGCCATTCGTCGTGATGGAGGTTCTTATTGGGCGCCAGGAAAAAAATGGCAAACATTCCCATCTGGTTCTATCGGATGGAGGATAGACCAGGAAGATTTCATGAAGACTCAAACTAAGATTTCTGAATTGAAATTACGCGCAGGATATGGTATCACCGGTCTTAATGGAGCAGTTTTAGGTGCTACGCCGTGGTTAGCAAGTGTGAGTGCTAATAGTGCTTATTATCCTTTTGGAAATGCATTGACCAGCGGCCCGGCTTCTTCCATACAACGCCTTGGAAATAAAGAACTGGAGTGGGAAACTACCAAACAAATCAACATAGGTTTGGATTTAGGATTGTTTAATAATGCATTTACTTTATCTGCTGAATATTATCAGCGCAAAACAGATAACCTGATATTGGCTGTACCTCTTCCTCCATCTATGGGTTATTTAAACAGTAGTGTTATAACAAATGCCGGCGCTATGAAAAATAACGGCTTTGAATTGCAATTGGGTTATAATGATCGCCATGGAGAATTTACATGGAGTGCAACAGGAAACCTAAGCATTGTTACCAATAAGGTATTAAGATTAGCACCGGGAGTTGCCAATATTGAAGCAAGGTTCAGATGCGGATTTTACCGAAGGTTATAATGCTACCAATACCGCTCCCGGACATCCGATTCAATCCTTTTATGGTTGGGTAGTAGAAGGTATTTTCCAGAGTGCCGACGAAGTAGCAAAACATGCTACACAGACTGCCGGAGTAAACGGAACTGCACCCGGCGACCTTATGTTTAAAGACATTTCAGGACCTGAGGGCAAACCGGATGGAGTTATTGATAATTATGACCGTACCTTTTTGGGAAGCTTCATTCCAAAGTACACTTATTCATTTAACCTGAATGCCAACTATAAGAATTTTGGTTTAAATGTATTCTTCCAGGGTGTACAAGGCAACAAGATTTATAATGCTACCCGCACTGCGACTGAAGGAATGATTCGTTTCTTTAATGCCGGCACACAGGTATTGAATGCATGGACGCCAACCAACACCAATACTGATGTACCACGTGCTATCTCTTCCGACCCGAATCAAAATGCACGTCCTTCAACACGTTTTCTTGAAGACGGCTCTTATTTGCGCCTGAAAAATATAATGTTAAGCTACAATATTCCTGATAAATCTTTACAGTCACTCACAAAAGGAACTGTAAAAAACTTCCGGATTTATGTATCAGCTCAAAATATTTTGACTTTTACCAAATATACCGGTTATGATCCGGAGGTTGGTAACAGAACGGTATCCACTACATCACTTAACCAATGGAATTGACTATGCTGTTTATCCACAACCGAAGGGTTACCAGGTAGGTATCCAGGCTAATTTTTAAAATTAAAATCAAGTAAAAATTTTATAAAAAAACATTATGAAACGAAATATAAAAATACTGATTAGCACAATTATCTTGTGTATAGTCTGTCATAATCGCCTGCGAGAAAAAGCTGAATGTACTGGACCAGAATAATCCCACAACGGAAAGCTATTTTAAAACTGCAGCAGAACTGCAAAACGGAGTGAATGCCATCTATTCCAGTTTACGCTCCGGAAACCTGGTTGGCCGCGAATGGTTTTTTACGCATGATATGAGAGGTGGCGAAACGAATTCTGGAGGTGCTCAGTTGGAAGCGCCAAGGGCTGAATTGTTAAAGCAACCATCCCCTTCTCCTTCAAATTCAGTAATGACAAGCGTTTGGAATGGCGTGTATCAAATGATCAACCGGGCTAATCTTGTTATCTCAAAAGCCCCTGATGTAAAAGATAACATTAAACTTAGAGATATAACTGTTGGTGAAGCGGAATTCTTAAGAGCATGGGCTTATTTTGAATTGGTATCTCAGTGGGGTGATGTTCCTCTTTATACTGAACCCAGCACCACAGCTAATGGATACAAAGCTAAATCTCCGGCTGCTGATGTTTATAAATTAATCATAACTGATTTGACTGATGCTGCTTCAAAATTGCCGGATGCAGCTGCACAACAAGGAAGGGCAACAAAAGGAGCGGCCAACGCTTTATTAGGACGGGTGCAAATGCAAAACGGTGATTACAATGCTGCAAAACAAGCGCTTTTACAAGTTTATGGCAAATATAGCCTTGTAGCTAATTTTTCTGATAATTTTGATGGCGATGTTTCTCTTGGTGCCAAAACTTTTACGCTTGGCCACGAATTTAATTCAGAATCTATTTTTGAAGTTGCTTTTTTTGATAAAGGAGATGATAATTTTAACTGGGGATATACCGGCGAAGGCGCAACAGCAGATGCAAGCACCATGCGTAGTCAGGAGTATGGAATCGTTTGGGGAAATGTAATTCCTTCTGACCAGATTCTTAATGAATTTGAACCAAATGACCCAAGATATAAATTTACATTTTACGAATCCGGCGATAAGATTTTGACAATGGGTGGCACAGCACCGGGAGTAGCACTTACTGAAAACGGTATGAATGTGGCACCAAGCAAAAGAAATGGCGTGACTCAAAAAAGAGTTTACCGCAAATATTCAGTATTGGATTGGACAGATGATGGATTTCATCCTGATGGCATTAATCAACGGGTAATCCGTTATGCTGATGTTCTTTTGATGCTCGCTGAATGCGAAGCCGAAGTAGGAACTCCGGCACAGGCTGCCATTTACATAAACCAGGTGCGGGCAAGGCCAAGCGTAAATATGCCGCCGGTTACACTCACCACCAAGGAGCAGGCAATTGCTGCCGTAATGCATGAAAGAGCGGTAGAACTTGCCGGCGAGGAAGTAAATAATATTGATATTTTGAGATGGAGAAAAAAAGGATATTATCCATCCATAAGGCCGGACCCAAAACCCGGGCAGGTGGCTGTGATGCCGATTCCCGCAAGCGAAACATCAGCAAACCCTTTAATAAAATAAGATTTAACGGAATTTATAAATAAGATAGTGGCTATTCGAAGGCGCTATCTTATTTACATTTTTTAAGAAAAGATCAAACATGGGAGACTTAATTTTTTATTATAAAAAGGCATAACTAAAAGTGCCAATCGTGATTGTTCAAATAATTAACATATTGAGCCTTATTAGGGTGAATTTTTTGTTTCAGGTTAAAATTTTAACAGTGTCGAATCCAAGCAGAACCTATGGGAAGTAATTTTATTTTGTCATTTTTGTTTCCCTACAAGATAGGAAAATCAAATTTTATTAAAAACAGGAATATATGCTTTCTAATCGCATTCCTGTTTTTTTCTTTTATCTCCTGCAAGCCAAAAGTATTACGTAATCAGGGTATGATCGACCTTTTGAAGATGGCAGAAAGAAATTTTGAAAGTGCTGACAACGTTTTTAGCCCGGCTTCGGTAGTCAGATCCTGCGATTCTGTTTTAAATCATTCCTCAAACGAAGAACTGAGAAAAAGCGCCTTCCATCGAAAAGCAATTGCTCTTTTACAGTTAGGCGAGGAGCAAAAAGCAATAGACATTTTTCACAGTTTACTCAATAAAACCGAGGGAAACCTCGATGAAAGACAAGCTATACTGAAAGATATGGCAATCAGTTATTTAAGATTGGGGGAAAGAATAAATTGTATTGGTATGCACAATGCCGAATCATGCATTTTCCCTATTTCCAAAGGTGGGATTCATCATGATAAGACTCCTTCCGAAAAAGCGATCGATATATATAAAACCTTATTATTTGATAATCCCGGTGATTTAGAATCAAGATGGTTGTTGAATATTGCCTACATGACGACGGGCGGTTATCCTGAGCAGGTACCTCCTCAATTTCTATTACAAATAAAAAACGACGACAGCACGGATATAATAAAACCTTTCACTGACGTGGCAGCAAATCTTGGATTGAATTATAAATGCCAGGCAGGGGGAAGTATTGTGGATGATTTCAATAATGATGGCTATCCTGATATTGTTCTTAGTAGCTGGTCACTCACCGAGCCTATGCGATTTTACAGGAATAATGGCGATGGAACGTTTTCTGATTTATCTGATTCATCCGGATTAGGACAATTAACGGGTGGATTGCATATCATGCAAACTGATTACAACAATGATGGCTTTAAAGACATTTTTGTACTAAGAGGCGGCTGGAAAGGGAAATTTGGTCAGACACCCAATTCTTTGCTGAGAAATAATGGTGATGGTACCTTCACGGATGTAACAAAAGAAAGCGGTCTTCTTTCGTTTCACCCTACTCAAACCGCTACGTGGGCAGATTTTAATAATGACGGATGGCTGGATGTTTTCATAGGGAATGAGACAATACCAGGTGAAGAACCTCATCCCTGTGAATTGTATATCAATAACAAGAACGGAACTTTTACAGAAATCGCAGGAAAGGCAGGGTGCGCAATTACTGAATTTGTGAAAGGAGTTACTTCCGGTGATTACAATAATGATGGGCTTACCGATATTTTTATTTCCACCTTGAACGGGAATAAAATATTATTGAAAAATGAATCGGTTAAGAATGGTGCGGTGAAGTTTGTAGATGTGACTGAGCAGGCAGGATTGAGCAATAACAGATCCCGAAGTTTTCCAACATGGTTTTGGGATTATGATAATGATGGCTGGCTGGATATTTTGGTGTGCGGGTACGAGTTCACCGGTTCACTTGCAGGGTATGCTGCAGCAGAAGCGATAAACGCTCCTGTTAATAATGCAGGAAAAGTTTTTTTGTTCAGGAATAAGCACGATGGCACTTTTGAAGATGTTTCCGCTAAAGTTGGATTGAATAAAATTGCTTTTGCAATGGGATCAAATTTTGGTGATATTGACAATGATGGATACCTTGATTTTTACCTGGGCACAGGAAACCCATCCTTTAGATCTGCTGTGCCAAATAAATTATTCAAAAATATGAATGGGAAAAGCTTCCTGGATGTTACCACTTCCGCGAGGGTAGGCAATCTGCAAAAAGGACATGGTGTCGCTTTTGCTGATTTAGATAATGATGGCAATGAAGATATTTATATAAAAATGGGAGGCGCTTACCCTGGGGATGCATACGAAAGTTCACTTTATTTAAATCCCGGGCAAAACCAGAATCACTGGGTAAATATTTTGCTCGAGGGGACTATATCAAACAAAGTTGCTATAGGAGCAAAAATAAAAGTTACTTTCAGAGAAAATAATAGCGAGCGGTCCGTTTACCGCGATGTGAATTCAGGAGGTAGTTTTGGGTCTAATCCGCTACTGCAGCATATTGGTATTGGAACTGCCACATCTATCGAAAAAATTGAAATAACCTGGCCGGTTACAGGAAACACCCAAGTGTACAGCAACCCGCCCGTCGATTCAAATATCAGGATCAAAGAGGGAGATATGCAGCTCAAAACATATAAATTGAACCGATTGGACCTTAGCAAAAAGAATTCGATGAAAATGAGAAATCATTGACAGAAGAATCGCAGAATTTTATTTTCTTCATAAAACAAAATATTTTACACTCAAATCAAAATTTAAAACAAAACATTATGTCAGTTATCACAGGGAAAAAAGAATTTTTTAAAAACATTCCTCAAATAAAGTATGAAGGTCTTAAAAGTGACAATCCATTAGCCTTTCGTTGGTATGATGAAAATAAAATAGTAGCCGGAAAAACCATGAAAGAGTTTTTCAAATTTGCATGCGCCTACTGGCATTCATTTAATGGAAACGGCGCTGATCCTTTCGGTGAAGCCACTCATATTTTCCCATGGAATGATAAAGAAGATCCGATAAAAAGAGCAAAAGATAAGATGGATGCTGCTTTTGAATTTATTACTAAAATGAATCTTCCTTATTATTGTTTTCACGATGTGGATGTAATTGATTTTACCAATGATGTTTTGGAAAATGAAAAAAGATTAAAAGCCATTACTGCTTATGCAAAACAAAAACAACAGGAAAGCGGCGTAAAATTATTATGGGGAACAGCCAATCTTTTTTCTCATAAAAGATATATGAATGGTGCCTCTACCAATCCTGATTTCCATGTGCTGACTCATGCGGCTGCACAGGTAAAAGCTGCACTGGATGCAACTATTGAATTAGGTGGTGAAAATTATGTTTTCTGGGGCGGACGTGAAGGTTATATGACTTTGCTGAATACCAATATGAAAAGGGAGCAGGAGCATCTTGCAAAATTTTTACATCTCGCAAAAGATTATGCAAGAAAAAATGGTTTTAAAGGAACATTTTTTATTGAACCAAAACCATGGAGCCGACCAAGCATCAATATGATTATGATGCGGCCACCTGTATCAGTTTTCTGCGTCAATATGATCTGATGAATGATTTTAAACTGAACCTTGAAGTAAATCATGCGACTCTTGCAGGTCATACTTTTACACACGAATTACAAGTGGCTGCTGATGCTGGCGTTCTTGGAAGCATGGATGCCAACCGTGGCGATTATCAGAATGGATGGGATACAGATCAGTTTCCGAATAATATTAATGAACTGACAGAAGCGATGCTGATCATTTTAGAAGCAGGTGGATTTAAAGGCGGCGGAATCAATTTCGATGCAAAGATTCGTAGAAATTCTACAGATCCTGCAGATCTTTTCTATGCACATATCGGTGGTATGGATGCATTTGCCCGGGCGTTAATAATTGCAGATAATATGCTGCAGAAATCCGATTATAAAAAACTTCGTGAAGAGCGTTATGCATCTTTTGATAAAGGAAAAGGAAAGGCATTTGAAGAAGGCAAATTAACTTTAGAAGACCTGAGAAATCTTGCCGCAGAAGGAGGCGAACCGGAAGTAAAAAGCGGTAAACAGGAATATTTTGAAAATATTATCAATCGTTTTATCTAACTAATAACTAACCCTTAAATTCTCATCTATGCATTTTCTTGGAACGATTGACATCGTCTTTGTAGTTCTTTACCTGCTCATTATCGCAGGAGTTTCTATATGGTCTATCAGAAAAAAAAGAGGCACTCCCTCAGATTATTTTTTAGCGAACCGTAATCTTGGCTGGTGGGTAATTGGCGCATCTATCCTTGCCTCAAACGTCGGATCAGAGCATATTGTAGGCCTTGCCGGCACCGGTGCGACTTCCGGCCTTGTGATGGGTCATTATGAAATGCATTCCTGGGTAGTATTGGTGCTTGGCTGGGTGTTTGTTCCGTTTTACATGCGAAGCATGGTTTATACGATGCCCGAGTTTCTGGAGAGGCGGTTTAATGCAAAATCCAGGAGATTACTCTCCATTATACAACTCTTAAGTTATGTAATTGCAAAAGCGTCTGTGACGATTTTTGCCGGAGCACTTGTTTTTAATTCTTTCCTGGGCGTTGATTTTTGGACAGGCGCCATTATTCTTGTGGTAATAACAGGAATTTATACCATCCTTGGCGGGTTGCATACGGTTATGTACACGGAAGCAATCCAGGCTTTCGTGTTATTGCTCGGCTCTGCGGTTTTATTGTTTATGGGATTAGATAAAGTGGGAGGATGGCACGGCCTCATCAATTCTGTCCCTAAGGAAAAGCTGAATATGTTTCCGCCTTTAAGTGACCCCGATTTTCCGTGGCTTGGTATCACCTTCGCCGCGCCCATTGTGGGCATCTGGTATTGGTGTACCGACCAGCATATTGTGCAGAGATGCCTTGCAGGACGTGATGAGAGACAGGCAAGACGGGGAACCATATTCGCAGCGTATTTAAAGTTGCTTCCGTTTTTCATTTTCCTGGTACCAGGCTTAATTGCAGCGGCTCTGCATCAGCAGGGGAAATTAGATTTGCAGGTAAATGATGAGGCTTTCCCAACCCTGGTAAAAGCGTTAATGCCGGTTGGATTAAGAGGTTTACTTGCGGGTGGTTTACTTGCGGCATTAATGAGTTCGCTTGCCTCGGTTTACAATGCATGTTCTACTTTATTTACTATGGATATTTATCAAAAAATGAAACCGCAGGCTAATGGCAGGGAACTTGTAAAAGTAGGTCGTATTGCCACCGGTGTTGTCGTATTATTGGGTATGGCATGGATACCTCTTATGAGCAGGATATCCGGCACTCTATACCAATATCTTCAAAGTGTGCAATCGTATTTAGCCCCGCCGATAGCTGCTGTTTTCTTACTGGGTGTATTCTTTAAACGTATCAATGGAACAGGAGCCCTTACCGGAATGGTAGTTGGGTTTGTTCTTGGTATTATAAAATTAACACTGGAATTATTTCAAAATGACCTGACAGGCGTGCTTCATGCTTTTGCAACTATCAATTTCCTTTATTTCTGTATTTTGTTATTCCTTTTTTCCATTGCGTTAATGGTTATTGTGAGCCTGCTGACACCAAAGCCTGATGAAGAAAAAATAAAAGGTTTGACGTTTGCTACGACTGTTGCTGAAGACAGAGCCGCAAGCCGTGCAAGCTGGAACAAGTGGGATGTTATCCTATCATTAATTGTTCTTGGTATTGTAATATCTGTTTTCGTTTACTTCTCGCCGCTGGGAGTGGCCGGGTAAATAGTTATTCACTACTAAATAAATCAAATAGCGATGAAGAAATATTTTCTAAACCTGGTACTGTGTATAGCAGTTTCTTTTTCAGGAGTTGGTCAAAATAAGTACGGTTTTCCGTTTCAAAATCCAACATTGTCAACTACTGCAAGAGTGAATGATTTGGTTTCAAGATTGACTCTGGAAGAAAAAGTAAATCAAATGCTGAATTCAACTCCGGCAATTGCACGACTTGGAATTCCGCCTTACGATTGGTGGAATGAATGCCTGCATGGAGTGGCAAGGACAAAATACCATACTACGTCTTATCCCCAGGCAATTGGAATGGCCGCAACTTTTGATGTGGACGCAATGAAAAAAATGGGTGATTATACATCTGACGAAGGCAGGGCTATTCATAATGAAAGCCTTCGAAAGAAAGATTATAGCAGGTATACCGGCCTTACTTATTGGACACCCAATATTAATATTTTTCGGGATCCAAGATGGGGGCGGGGACAGGAAACTTATGGAGAAGACCCTTTTCTTACTGCGGACATGGGTACCGCATTTGTTAAGGGCCTTCAGGGCGATGATCCGAAATATCTGAAAGCCGCAGCATGCGCCAAACATTATGCAATTCACAGCGGCCCGGAATCAGAACGTCATGTGTTTGATGTAAATGTCAGTGATCATGATCTTTGGGCTACTTATCTTCCTGCGTTCCGCCAATTGGTGGTGAATGCAAAAGTAGCAGGCGTAATGTGCGCTTACAATGCTTATGCAGGGCAGCCCTGTTGTGGAAGCGATAAATTAATGGTAAATATTTTGCGTAATCAATGGAATTTTCAAGGGTATGTTACTTCTGATTGCGGCGCAATAGACGATTTTTATCAAACACATAAAATGTTTCCCGATGCTGAAAGTTCCGCTACAGATGCAGTGTTGCATGGCACTGATGTAGAATGTGGAAATCATACTTACAAGAGTTTAATCGAGGCAGTGAAAGATGGAAAATTAACAGAAAAGGATATTGATGTTTCTTTGAAACGATTGTTTACCATTCGTTTCCGGCTTGGAATGTTTGATCCGGCCGGTATGGTAAAATATGCAAATATTCCGGTTAGCGATTTAGAAAGCCAGCCTCACAAAGAACATGCTTTAAAAATGGCGACGGAATCTATTGTTTTGCTTCGCAATGTGCCACAATCCGGACAGAAAAATAATTTATTGCCACTTAATAAAAACATCAAACACATTGCAGTGCTTGGCCCAAATGCCGACAATGCCAATACGCAATTGGGAAACTATAATGGCCAGCCTTCTGTTGTTACAACTGTTTTGCAGGGGATTAAGAGCAAATTGAAGAGTGCGGAAATATTTTATTCAAAAGCAACCGATTTTGTATCAACAGACCCGCAGGATTTTTCAAAGTTGATTGACAGCATTAAAAATGCGGATGTGATAATTTACGTTGGTGGAATATCGCCTCGTCT
This sequence comes from uncultured Chitinophagaceae bacterium, assembly GCA_963706825.1. Lineage (GTDB taxonomy): Bacteria > Bacteroidota > Bacteroidia > Chitinophagales > Chitinophagaceae > Ginsengibacter. Next base: position 266,844 of record CAVPNT010000003.1, read on the forward strand.
TGAAGGCGAAGAAATGAAAGTAAATGTCCCGGGATTTAAAGGCGGCGATCGTACCAGCATTTTATTGCCAACAGTTCAGACCGATTTTATGAAAGCGTTGAAAGCAACCGGCAAACCGGTTGTGTTTGTCATGATGACCGGCAGTGCCCTTGCCATTCCATGGGAAGAAGAAAATATTCCAGGTATCATCAATGCGTGGTATGGTGGACAAGCAGCCGGAACTGCAGTTGCCGATGTTTTATTTGGCGATTACAGTCCTTCAGGAAAATTACCAGTTACGTTTTATAAGAGCGATTCTGATCTTCCTCCGTTTGAAGACTATTCCATGAAAAACAGAACATATCGCTATTTCCAGGGTGAAGCATTATATCCTTTTGGTTATGGATTGAGTTATACAAATTTTGCTTTTAGCAATCTTCATTTAACCAAAACAAAAATCAAAAAGAATGAATCAATAAACGCAGAGGTAACGGTATTGAATAATGGCAAAGTAGCCAGCGATGATGTGGTGCAATTGTATCTTACTCATTTGCCGGGAGGCGAAAATATTCCGATATATTCATTGAAAGGCTTTAAACGAATTTCTCTTGCCCCGGGCGTTTCACAAAAAGTAAAATTTACGATCACGCCGGATATGATGAAACTGGTGAATGACAAGGGAGAAAGCGTTTTAAACGCCGGAAATATAAAAATAAGTATCGGCGAATCTTTGCCATCAAAGCGAAGCCAGGAACTGGGTGCAGCAAAACCGATTGATGCGGTTTTAACTATTTTATAAGTTGCAAATTTAAAATTCGCCATATTTGTTCCTTTACTGCAAAAATTAAAATACAATGATGGACGAAAAAGATACCAGATTAATGGAACAAACGATGCGTTGGTATGGCCCGGATGATCCGGTAAGTTTGTGGGATATACGCCAGGCAGGATGCACAGGAGTGGTTACCGCACTGCATCAAATTTCTGTAGGTGAAGTTTGGACCAAAGATGAAATCAATAAAAGAAAAAAGTTGGTGGAAAGTGCGGGAATGACCTGGAGCGTAATTGAAAGCCTTCCGGTGCATGAAGACATTAAAAAGCAGGCAGGAAACTTTCAGCAATACATTGAAAATTATAAAGAAAGTTTACGCAATGTTGCCGCCTGCGGATTGAAAGTTGTTACCTATAACTTCATGCCGATCCTCGATTGGATGCGAACAGATATTTCTTTTGAAATGCCTGATAAGAGCAAGGCTTTGCGATTTGAAAAAGCTGCATTTATTGCGTTTGATTTGCTTTTATTAAAACGTGCTGGTGCCGAAAAAGATTATACAAACGAAGAAATCGAAAAAGCAAAAAAGCGCTTTGAAAAAATGACTGATGAAGAAAAAGAAAATCTGTATCGAAATACTTTATTAGGCTTGCCCGGCAGCGAAGAGCGTTTTACGGAAGAAGAAATTTTGACAGCGCTAAAAACCTATGAAGGAATAGATGCAAAAAAATTAAAAGAACATTTATTTTATTTTCTAAAAGAAATTGTGCCGGTGGCTGAAGAGTCAGGTTTAAAAATGGCGATTCATCCAGATGATCCACCTTACCCGATTTTGGGATTACCAAGAATCATGAGCACAGAAAAAGATGCGCAGGAATTGATTGATGCAGTTCCTTCCGGTGCAAATGGGTTGTGTTTTTGCACTGGCTCATTTGGAGTAAGGGCAGATAATGATTTGCCGAAAATGGTTCAGCGTTTTTCTGACCAAATTCACTTCATACATCTGCGTAGTACAAAGCGGGATAATGAAGGAAATTTTTACGAAGCGGATCATCTCGAAGGCGATGTGGATATGTATGAAGTGGTAAAAGAAATTATTTTAATGATGAAAAAAAGAAACATTTCTATTCCAATGCGGCCTGATCACGGGCACCAGATGCTGGATGATTTGAATAAAAAAACATATCCCGGATATAGTGCGATCGGGCGTTTGAGGGGATTAGCAGAATTACGCGGATTGGAGTTGGGAATAAGCAAAAGTTTAAAATGAGAAACATACGACCGCAGTGGCCGGAGTGTTGGTCCGCCGGCCATTTTTTTGCCACGGTTGGTGCCTCATAAACGGCATTGCCTGAAAAATTATTCTCAAACCCGTGGTTGGTATGCCACCAACCAAATGCATAAAAAAACACATTTCACTTTTAAAAAACACACATGCTGTTATTAGGAATTGATATTGGTACTTCTTTTATAAAAGTTTCCGTGGTAGATGCAGATACCCAGAAATCTGTTGAAAGCGCACAATATCCGGAAACGGAAAATCCGATTACTTCCGTGCAATCAGGATGGGCAGAGCAATCGCCGGAGATGTGGTGGGAACATACGGTTCATGCGATTAAGAAATTAACTGCAACAAATAAATTTAACCCAGCAAATATCGCAGCCATTGGTATTTCTTATCAAATGCATGGGTTGGTAATTGTAGATAAAAATCAAACAGTTTTAAGAGACGCGATTATCTGGTGCGACAGTCGTGCAGTTGAAATCGGCGAAAATGCTTTTAATAAAATCGGCGAAGAAACGTGTTCTTCCTGTTTATTAAATTCGCCGGGAAATTTTACCGCATCAAAATTGGCATGGGTAAAAAATAATGAACCCGAAATTTATAGACAGATTGATAAAATAATGTTGCCTGGAGATTTTATTGCCATGAAATTAACCGGAGAAATTACTACAACTTCTTCCGCATTATCAGAAGGGATTTTTTGGGACTTTAAAAAAGATAAAATTTCAGAAGATGTAATGCAGGCTTTTGGTTTTAATAGTTCTCTTATTCCAAATGTGCAGCAATTGTTTTCATCCCATGGGAAAGTATCTGCTGAAGTAGCACAACAGTTAGGCATTCCGGCAAATATTCCGGTTACTTATAAAGCCGGTGACCAGCCCAATAATGCCTTGTCATTAAATGTGCTGGAACCAGGTGAAGTCGCTGCTAATGCTGGTACTTCAGGCGTTATCTATGCAGTAACGGATAAATTATTTTCTGATAAATTTTCCCGCGTAAATAGTTTTGTTCATGTAAATCACACAACGGATGAAAAACGGATTGGTGTTTTGCTTTGCATCAACGGCGCGGCGATTATGTATAGCTGGGCTAAGAAAGTTGGTGGTGAAAATTTATCTTATAAAGAAATGGACCAATTGGCTGCCGGGATAAAACCTGGGAGTGAAGGATTATTCATATTGCCATTTGGAAATGGTGCAGAGCGTATGTTGCAAAATAAAATGATTGATGCACACATTGAAAATATCGATTTAAATAAACATACGAAAGCCCATATTTTCCGCGCGGTTCAGGAAGGGATCGCTTTTGCATTCCGCTATGGTTTAGACATTATGCGTGAAAATGATTTACATCCAACTATTATACGGGCGGGCAAAGCAAATTTGTTTTTGAGTGATGTTTTTATACAATCATTTGTAAATGCTACTGGTGTTGCTGTAGAATTATATGAAAATGACGGAAGTGCAGGAGCAGCAATTGGAGCGGGCATCGGCGCTGGAATTTACAAAACTAACGGTGATGCATACACGAATTTTAAACCTCTTCAAAAATTTGAACCAACGAATGTTGACTTGTACAATGACTTGTATATGAAATGGAAAAAAATATTGGAGGCGCATTTGCAGTGATTTTAAATACCATATTCTTTCCAGGTAATGAGGATTTGATGAAAATAGAAAAACCACTTATTCCTTCCTTTACTGAATTCACATTTTAAAATATCTAAAAAAGGGCATAAAACACGAAGCTGTTTTAATGCCCTTTCATTTAAAAGTTCAACCAACGGTTATTTCTTTTCATAATAACTCGCTCCCCACAATTCATAACGTTTATACAAATCAGGAAGTTCAGAATTGAAACGCTCCTGGTTTCTATCTGCTTTTGGCGACCAAAGTACTTCACTCAAAGCGCTCATGCGTGGAAAAATCATGTACTCTACTTTTTGCGGACTCGCCATATATTCTGTCCAAACATTTCCTTGTGCTCCTAAAATATAATGTGCTTCAGATGCTTCCAGTTCTTTTGGAATAGGCTCATAACCATATACGGTATCCAACGGCAAATAACCGCCAATAGTGAGACTGTCTTTATCTTTTGTTTGTGCATAATCCAGATAACAATAAGTGGTTGGAGTCATGATTACATCGTGATGTTGTTGTGCTGCAGCAATTCCGCCTTTTTCGCCACGCCAGCTCATCACTGTTGCATTTGGGGCTAAACCGCCTTCAAGAATTTCATCCCAGCCAATTATTTTTCTTCCTTTACTGTTTACATACTTTTCAATTCTTTGTATAAAGTAACTCTGCAATCCATGCTCATCTTTCAGGTTTTTATCCTTTATTAATTTCTGACAAAAAGCAGACCTTTTCCAATTGCCTTTTGGCGCTTCATCACCACCGATATGAATATATTTGGAAGGAAATAACGCCATCACTTCATCCAATACATTTTCTAAAAATTTAAAAGTATATTCTGACGGACAAAAAATATCATCAAATACGCCCCATGTTTGTTGTACCTGTTTGCCATCGCGGCTTCCGGCCCAGGGAGTAGTTGCTTTTATTGGTGTAGACTCATTTGGAAAACAACTGAGTTCAGGATAAGCAGCAATCGCAGCAGAAGCATGGCCCGGCATTTCAATCTCAGGGATGATGGTGATGAAACGTTCCTTTGCATATTTAATCACCTCTTTTATTTGTTCCTGTGTATAAAAACCACCATAATGAAGGCTGTCATTTCCGGTGCCCGGATAATGGCCAATAATGGTTCCATTTCTATAACCACCAACAGAGGTAAGTTTTGGATACCTTTTAATTTCTATTCTCCAGCCCTGATCTTCTGTCAGATGCCAGTGAAAAGTATTGTATTTAAAATAAGCCAGGTAATCAATATATTTTTTTACAAAATCAACATCAAAAAAATGACGGCCCACATCGAGGTGCATGCCGCGGTATTTAAAACGTGGATAATCTTTTATAGCAAGTTGTGGAATAGATGCGGTCTCAGTCTTGGTTTCAGGCAATAACTGAAGCAGTGTTTCCATGCCATAAAATAAACCTTCATTTCCGGTACTGCTGATGATTATATTATTAGAGTCTACATTAAGATTGTAAGCGTCTTTCCTTTCATTTCCGGGCAAAAGTTTAAAAACAATAAATGTTCCTTTGCCGGTTTTACTTTTTACAGGTAGTTTGAACCCGTACAATTTTTGTAAATAAATATTCAGCATATCAGCCTCATGTTCCGTGCCTTTCGCGGCAATAATATTTGTAGCTGCATTAAAATTAAAATTGCCGGAATGCATTTCCAACGATACTGGTTTTGGCACAATGGCCACATTTATTTGAGCAAATAATGTTATTGAAATAAATAAGAAACTGAGCAGGAATAATTTCTTCATAGAAAATTTTTTTGGGATAAAAGGTGATTGAATAACGACGAGATTTCACTAAAATACAGTTTTAGTTTAACATAAAAACAGAATGTTGGAAATATATCTTTGTGCTGTCTCTGCTAAATAATATGAAAAGTAGCATCAATATTGAATTCAAAAGTTTTATATAATCCTCTTACAGTAAAGAAAGAAATAAGAGAGATTCTGATTCTCAAAATGATAACAGTATTTTTTTTAATTTTTAGATTTTAGATTTTAGATTTGCCCGGCTGCAAGCTCAAAGCGAAAGGTTAAAGGCTTAAAGCTAAAAAAATAAATTATGGGAAGAATATTTGAAGTAAGAAAGTCAACGATGTTTGCCCGCTGGGATAAAATGGCCAAGCAGTTTACCCGCATTGGAAAAGAGATCGATATTGCTGTAAAACAAGCCGGCCCGGATCCTGACAATAATTCTGCATTACGCAGATGTATTATTAATGCAAAAGCGGTAAATATGCCCAAAGACCGTGTGGATGCTGCGATTAAGCGGGCAATGGGAAAAGATAAAACTGATTATCATGAAGAAGTTTATGAAGGATATGCGCCGCATGGAATTGCGCTGCTGGTAGAAACAGCAACAGATAATCCGACACGAACTGTAGCCAATGTGCGGATGCATTTTAATAAAAATAACGGCTCATTAGGCACCAGTGGAAGCGTTTCTTTTATGTTCAATCACATGGGAGAATTTAAAATCAAAAAGGACAATCTCGATGTTGAAGAACTGGAATTTGAACTGATTGATTTTGGACTTGAAGAGATTGGTGAAGACAGCGAAGGCAATATCATTATCCGTACGGCTTTTAATGAATTTGGAAACATGAGTAAGGCTTTGGAAGAAAAAAAGATAAACGTAATCACCGCAGAACTTACGTGGATTCCATCTAACACTTTAGAATTATCTGAAGAAGATGCAAACGAAGTTTTGAAATTAGTTGATCACCTTGAGCAGGATGAAGACGTGCAAAAGGTGTATCACAATTTGAAATAAAAAGCAAATTCAATTATTCAATTATTCAATTATTCTTGTACTCAATAATTACTATCACTTAATTTGTGTAATTAGTGAATAAAAATTCGTGTTCTCAATAAATAAGAAACTGATTTATTTATTCGTTTACTGCACTTTAATTTGTGTAATTATTGAATAAAAATTGTTGTTTCCCTAACAAAGTTTCTCTCCTGTAATTATGAAATAAATCTTTCTTTGCATCTACCTGAAAAGGTTAATTCATTTTTTATCATACAACTACAAAGCATACTTTTTTATCTTTAAAATAAAACCATTTTCATGCAATTGAAATTTTCTTTTTTATCCGCCACTTTTTTTACCCTCATTCTCTGCTTTTGTTTTTCGATATTACAGGCACAAAAAACAAAAAGTGATTACGACATGCAATGGAAAAAAGTAGAAAATTTTCAGAAAAAAGGATTGACAAAATCTGCCTTGCAGGAAGTAGAAAATATTTATAATGGTGCGAAAAAAAGTAATAATGATGCGCAAATCATCAAGGCATTATTATTCAAAATAAATCTGCAGCAGAATATCCAGGAAGATGCTTCTGTAAAAAGTATTGATTCAATGGAAAACGAAATTGCCATTGCAAAAGAACCCGCAAAGTCAATACTGCAAAGTATTTCAGCACAATTGTACTGGAATTATTTTCAGCAAAACCGGTATAAATTATATCAAAGAACCAACACAATTAATTTTAATAAAAAAGATATTGCCACGTGGACTTCTGATGATTTGCATCAAAAAATTGCTGCATTGTACCTCGCTTCTTTAAAGAATGAAAAACTTTTGCAACAAACAAAACTGGAACCTTTTGATGCAATTATTATAAAAGGAAATGTACGGAATCTGCGTCCCACCTTATTTGACTTGCTTGCACATCGGGCATTGGATTATTTTAAAAATGATGAACGTGATATTACCCGTCCCGCTTATGCTTTTGAAATAAATAATCCGGTTGCTTTTGCACCAGTAAACGAATTTATAAGTGCAAATTTTATTTCCAAAGATTCCACTTCTCTTCATCAGAAAACGTTGATTATTTTTCAACAGTTATTATCATTTCACGAAAAAGATAAAAATCCGGATGCCTTGATTGATGCTGATATTGAACGAATCAATTTTGTGAATCAATATGGGCTAATGGAAAATAAAGATTCACTGTATATCAATGCACTAAAGCATCTCAGCGAAAAATATGCTGATAATCCTTTGGCTGCACAAGCTACATTCTTAATTGCTCAAAATATTTATAGCAAAGCAATTGCTGCTCATCAAAATCATGATTCGGCTTCAAAATATACGATAGTAAAAGCAAAAGAAATTTTGGATAATACCGCAAATAAATTTCCAAAAAGCGAAGGAGGAATTAATGCTCAAAACCTTTTAAAAACAATTTTACATCCTTCTTTAAATCTTACTACCGAAAAAATAAATGTTCCTCAGCTACCATTTAGAACTTTGGTAAATTATCAAAATTTTAATACCGTTTATTTCAGAATTATTTCTTTAACTCCCGAATTAAAAAAGAGTTTGCAAAAAGAATCGGACAACGATAAACTTTTTCAGAAATTAATTGGTGTAAAAAATATCAGAACGTGGAAGCAGGATTTACCAAAAACGACTGATTATTTTTCTCATTCTGTAGAAGCAAAAATTGATGCATTGCCGGTTGGAGAATATGCGTTGATTGGAAGTGCCGATGAGAATTTCAGTTTGGATAAAAATCCGCTTTGTGCGCAATATTTTTATGTTTCCGATATTAGTTTTATTAATAGCGGACTAAAGTACTTTGTGCTGAATCGTACAACAGGACAGCCTTTGAGCGGTGCAAACGTGCAGGTGTGGAATCAAAAATATGATTACAGCACAAGAAATAATTCGTTGACGAAAGAAGCAGAATTTACTACAGATAAAAACGGATATTTTCAATTACCGGAATTTAAAAATGAAAAGAATTCTTCTCAAAATATAAGGCTTGATATCACTTATAAAAATGACGGTTTATTTTTAGATGATTACCAATATATCTATTACAATTATTACAACACACAAGATGCCGAGGATTATGACGACCAAAAGGAATTTAATGAAGACAACGCAAAAGTGTTTTTATTTACCGACAGAAGTATTTATCGTCCTGGGCAAATAGTTTATTTCAAAGGAATCGGCGTTACGAAAGATTTTAAAACAAAAAAATCAATTCTTCTTCAATCGAAAGATTCATTGAACCTTATTTTTTCTGATGCCAATAATCAAAAAATAGATTCTGTAAAAGTTTTATTAAATGATTTTGGTTCATTTAATGGTCGTTTTAAAATTCCTGAAAATAAACTAAATGGCGAATTCGGAATCGATGTAGAAGAATATCAAAATTCTTCTGTTTCTTTTTCTGTTGAAGAATACAAACGCCCCAAGTTTTATACAGAATTTGAAAAAGCAAAAGGGAGTTTTCGTGTAGGCGATACCGTTAGTATCAATGGTTTTGCAAAAGCGTATTCAGGCAATAATATTGATGGAGCAAAAGTTTCTTACCGGGTTACAAGAGTAGCGCGGTTCCTTTATCCGTGGATGTTTTGGCGCAGAGGATTTCTTCCGGCAGCAAAACCAATGGAAATTGCTCATGGAGAAATGACAACAGATGCAGAAGGAAAGTTTCAAATAACATTTCATGCAATTCCGGATTTGAGTATCGATAAAAAAACTGATCCCGTTTTCGATTATAAAGTTGAAGCGGATGTTACGGATATCAATGGTGAAACGAGAAGCGCTGATATTATTGTTCCTATTGGCTATAAATCCTTGTATTTGCAAATTGTTTTACCTGCGGATGTTATTAATAAAGACAGTTTAAAAAGCATTTCTATCAACAGCAAAAACCTAAGCGGCGTATCTGAAACGGTAAAAGCAGACGTAAAAATATATAAACTGCAAGCGCCTGAAAGACTTATCAGGGAAAGGTTGTGGGTTGAACCGGATGAATTTATTTATACTAAAGATGAATTTATAAAGTATTTTCCACATGATGAATATAAAGATGAAACAAAAAAAGAATCATGGGAAAAAGGAGATTTGGTTTATTCAAAAACTGATAGTGTTTCTCAACCTTCAACCTTCAACCTTGAACCTTCAACCTTTAACCAAGGTTGGTACGTAATTGAAGCAACAGCAAAAGATAAGTACGGACAAGAAGTAAAAGATGTAAAATATTTCCAGGTTTATGATGCAAAATCTGATACACTTTCTACTCTGGAATATGTTTGGAATTATCAGCAAAAGAATAATGTTGAACCAGGAGAAACTGCAAAAATTATTACAGGTAGTGCCGCAAATGATGTGTTTTTAATCCAGGAAATTAATAGAACAAAGGCGACTGACGACGGACAACAGACTACCGATAAAACAAATACCAGTTTCAATTTTATTTCATTGAACAATGATAAAAAAGTTTTTGATTTTAAAATTTCAGAGGATGACCGTGGTGGTTTTGGTGTGAATGAATTTTTTGTAAAAGACAATTGTTTTTATGCAGTTTCAAATACGATAAATGTGCCTTGGAGCAACAAGGACTTAAATATTTCTTTTGACACTTATCGCGATAAAACTTTACCCGGAAGCGAAGAAAAATGGAAAGTAAAAATCACGGGAGATAAGGGACAAAAAGTAGCAGCAGAAATGTTGGCAAGCATGTATGACGCCTCATTAGACCAATTCAAACCGCATTCCTGGAGCAAGCTTGACATTTGGCCAAACTACAATGGATACAATACATGGAACGGGCAACAGAATTTTATTGGTGTAAATTCTTTTGAAAAATATTGGAACGAAAAAATGATTCCAGTAAAAGAAAAGACTTATGACGTTTTAAATTATTTGCCTCAATATCAATATAATATTTATTACAGTCATAATGTTATGCGAATGCAAGCTGCTCCTGCCGACAGAAATAGTTTAAATCTGAATGAAGTAGTTGTTGCAGGATTTGCAACAAAGAAGAAAGAGAATTTTATAATGCCCGATTCAACAAGTAATATTCAACAATATAAAACTCTTGAAACGATTGACCAATCTCAAATTCAAATTCGCAAAAACTTCAATGAAACTGCTTTCTTTTTTCCTGAATTGAGAACAGATAAAGACGGAAATATTGAATTTAGTTTTACCATGCCGGAAGCGCTTACCCAATGGAAATTAATGACGCTTGCACACACAAAAGATTTGGCTAGTGGCTATGCAGAAAAAACAATTGTTACACAAAAAGATTTAATGGTTCAGCCAAATGCGCCACGCTTTTTACGTGAAGGAGATAAGATGGAATTCAGCGCAAAGATTGTAAACATGGGCGATAAAGAAGTGAGCGGTAATGCAGAATTACAATTACTAAATGCCTCTACAATGAATCCGGTGGATGGATGGTTTAAAAATACGAACCGCGTAAAAGCCTTCACAGTAGCGGCCGGACGAAGCGCTGTTGTAAATTTCAATATTGAAATTCCAAACAATTTTAATGATGCAGTTGTTTATAGAATTGTTGCAAAAGCTTCTTTCCCCCTCTCCTCCGGAGAGGACCGGGGTGAGGCCAGCGATGGTGAAGAAGCAGCAATTCCGGTGGTTACAAACAGAATGCTGGTAACAGAAACAATGCCGCTGCCAATGCGAGGCGATGGAAGTAAAGATTTTAAATTTGAAAAATTGCTTCGCTCCTCCTCCTTCGGAGGAGGCCGGGAGGAGGCCAAAACCCTTACCAATTATGGATTAACAGTAGAATATACCACCAATCCTGCATGGTATGCTGTACAGGCCTTGCCTTATTTAATGGAGTATCCTTATGAATGTACAGAGCAAACGTTTAATCGTTTTTATGCAAATGCGCTTGCATTGAAAATTGTAAATTCTTCTCCTAAAATAAAAGCCATATTTGAGAAATGGGTCTCACCCCTCTCCCCGGGAGAGGGGCAGGGGGTGAGGCGGAAGCTTTGATGAGCAATCTTCAGAAAAATGAAGAATTAAAATCTGTATTATTAGAAGAAACTCCATGGGTTTTGCAGGCTCAAACTGAAGCGCAGCAAAAGAAGAATATTGCGTTGCTTTTTGACATGGTAAAAATGAGTCTTCAACTGCAATCAACCATTGATAAACTCAAAGAAATGCAATCACCAAACGGCGGATTTGTTTGGTTCAAAGGCGGCCCTGACAACCGTTACATGACTCAATACATTGTAACTGGAATAGGTCATTTGAAAAAATTAGATGCTCTTCCAGTAAACCAACAAATAGAGCTGAAATCTATTTTGGATAAAGCGATTTCTTATTTAGATAAAAGGCTGAAAGAAGACTATGATAATTTAATAAAAAGCAAAGCCGATTTAAGCAAGAATAATCTTTCAGCAATCGCCATTCAATATTTATATATGCGCAGTTTTTTTCCCGAATATCCAATTGCGAAAGAAACAGAAACTGCGTTTAAACATTTCCAAAACCAGGCAAAAAAATATTGGTTGAGTGAAAGTAAATATGAGCAGGGAATGATTGCTTTGGCTCTGAACAGAACAAATGAAACGGCAACCGCTACATCAATTATAAAATCATTAAAAGAAAACTCAATCAACAATGAAGAACAAGGAATGTATTGGAAAGAATGGAATAATCATGGTTATTGGTGGTACCAGGCGCCGATAGAATCGCTGTCATTAATGATAGAAGCATTTTCTGAAATTGACAAAGACCAAAAAACGATTGGAGATTTAAAGACATGGTTATTGAAAAATAAACAAACCAATAATTGGAAAACTACCAAAGCCACTGCTGACGCATGTTATGCGCTTTTATTACAAGGGACTAATTGGTTGTCAGAAGAAAAAAATGTGGTCATAAAATTAGGCAATACAACTTTTAATAACAAAGAAGAAAAACAAGAATCAGGCACCGGATATTTCAAAAGAAAAATTGATTGCGATAAAGTAAAACCGGAAATGGGAAACATAAAAGTAACTGTTTCATCTTCTTCAAAAGATAATGCACAGTCACCTTCATGGGGTTCAGTTTATTGGCAATATTTTGAGAATTTAGATAAAATTACTTTTTCAGAAACGCCATTAAAACTTTCTAAAAAATTATTTATAGAAAAGAATTCTGAAAAAGGGCCGGTTTTGGTTCCGGTAAATGACGGGGATAAACTACACATGGGCGATAAAATAAAAGTGCGCATCGAGCTTCGCGTTGACCGCGATATGGAATACGTTCACATGAAAGATATGCGTGCAAGTTGCATGGAACCAAGCAATGTAATCAGCCAATACAAATACCAGGGTGGACTTGGCTATTATGAAACTACCAAAGATGTAAGCACCAATTTCTTCTTTGGTTATTTAAACAAAGGAACTTATGTTTTTGAGTATCCGATGTTTGTAACTCATGCAGGCAATTTCAGCAATGGAATCACTACCATTCAATGTATGTATGCACCGGAATTTACTGCTCACAGTGAAGGAGTGAGGGTGGAAGTTACAGAATAAGAATCGCTGATATTTGTTGGTTTACTGTTCGCCATGCAAGTTCTTTCAAAGATGGAGAAGAGGAGAGGAAGCGACTTGGCTCTCCGGTAACGCTGTATACGCGGCGTTATCAAAATGCTGTGCGCTGCTAATCGACGGCACTTTCACACACCTCTTTCTACTTACTTCTTCCTACTTCTTACTTTGCCAGATTCTCCAGCTTTCCTCAGCTTGAATCGTCAGCATTTTATCGCCGTTTTCAATAAAAGCACCACGCTTTTCGGCAAGGGATAGATACAGCGTTTTCCCAGGATTATAAATTAAATCAAAAAAATAATGCCTGTCTGTAACAAACTCATAAGGAAGCGGCGGGCATTCATTTACCTTTGGAAAAGTACCGACCGGAGTGGTATTGATTACGATTTGAAAATCTTTCATGGTTTCTTCTGAGATTTCTTGATATGAAATGACTGAATCAGAAAGATTTTTTGTCCTGCTCACTTTTACGAAATCAATATTTAATTTTTTTAAAACAAAAGCTACTGCATTAGAAGCGCCGCCGGTTCCAAGTATTAATGCCTTTTGCTGAAATGGTTTTAAGAAAGGAGTAAATGAGTTTTCAAAACCAATAATATCGGTATTGTAGCCGGTCCATTTTCCACCAGATATTTTTATGCAATTGCAGGCATTTATTTCCCTGCATTCTTCTGAAACATCATCTAAAAAAGAAATGATTTCTGTTTTGTAGGGAATGGTAACATTTAATCCCTGTAATTCAGGATTATTTTTTAATCCAGGAATTTCTTCATCCAGGTTTTTTATTTCAAAATTCCTGTATTCGGAGTTTGCAAGATTTTCGCTTCTGAATTTTTCAGAAAAATATCTTCTTGAAAAAGAATGATGAAGTGTTTTTCCAATCAATCCATAAATGTTCATTGCGCGCTTTCTTTGTCAAGATAGAGATGGAAAGTGTCGCCACGAAGGCCAATGCGCATCGCTTCCAAAGGAATAATTTCTGAAGGAGCTATATTTCCAAGGTTTGCATTGCAACCAACCAATTCAAGAAAATAAAGTTGTTGCGCTTTTTGAGGCGCTTCCCAAAGTATTTTTTCGCCGGGAATTTGTGTCAGTATTTCCTGCACCAAACCTTCTCTTACTTCTCCTGTGCCACGATAAATTCCCACATTTCCGGCTTCACGCGCTTCGGCAATTACATACGAAGAACCGGCTTCCAGTTCGGCCTTCATTTGCTCTATCCATTTATATGGCGGAATAATATGGGCGGCATCTTTACTGCCCACTTCGCTCAAAACGGTTCCGTGTTTGGTAAGTTTTTCTATATAACCACATTTTTCTGTGTGCGGAATGGTAATGGAACCATCGCTTACTTCCATGTAAGTAACTTCAAAATCTTTACAAAGCTGGATATAATCGTTAAACTGGTTTCTAATCAAAAATGCTTCAAATAAAGTGCCGCCAAAATAAACCGGGATACCAGAGGACTGATATAAATTTATTTTTTCACGCAGGTTTGGTGTTACATAAGCAGTTCCGAAACCAAGTTTAATAATGTCGATGTGTGGATGTGCAACGCTTATTAAATTCCTGGCTTCTTCAACGCTGAGGCCTTTATCCATAATCATCGTTACACCATGCTTACGGGGCTTTTCAACCCTGTCAGGGATTTGCTTCAGATTAAAATTCATACTAAATTATTGAGATGCGCAAATATAGTTTGGCAGAAGCAAAGATGTAAAAAAAAATTTGAACAACATGCCACTAAATGATATTAATCATCTTTTAGCAGCAATGAAAAAAATAGCTTTTATTTCTTTTTCTTCAAGGCTTTTTTATAGTTGCTGATAATATCCGAAACCGCGGGATGCTGCAATAATGAAGGATTTAGCTCGACAAATTGTTTTAATAATCCTGGTGCCGTTTGCATCGCCTGGTGCAGTTGCAATAAGGCTTCTTTTGATTTTCCCATCTCAAAAAGAACAGCGGATTTATAAAAAATAAATAAGGGTTTATCGTCCGTGTTTTTTTGTGCGTTGTATATTTGTTCGAGCGCCTCTTCGTAATATTCTGCTTCATAAAGGCATTTGATCAGTTCTTTCCAGCCTTTTACATTTTTTGGCCGCGCTTTTATAAAATGAGTGAAATGAATCACTGCATCTTTTATCCTGCCCAATTGAATATAACAAAGCGCCACTGCAAAATGATAATCAGGTTGCGCCCGGTTAATACTCATGGCATTTTCCAAATTTTTCACAGCGCTTTCCCAATACCCTTCGTCCATATAAGTTCCGGCGATTTTATAATACAAACGGCTTTCGGATGAATTCAAATGGGCGGCTTTGCGGTAATTGAATCTTGCCTGCGCAGGGCTTTTCAATTTTTCATAACAATATCCGATTGCTTCATAGATCACTTCTTCCGGCATAGAAAGTTCAAGCACTTTTTGCAATGCTTCAATCGCATCGCGGTATCTTTTCATTCTTAAATATGCGTCGCCCAGGTTGCGATAAGCATAATCAAACTTTTCGTCTATCGCAATTGCGTATAGATAGGCGTCTATTGCCTTTTCATACAATTTTAATCCCTGGTAAGCGGTGCCCAGATTGAACCATGCAAGATGAGAATAAGGATGCTCCTCAATAATATCCTGGTGAATTTGTATGCTCTCTTCATTTTTACCGGTATAATCTGCCCAAAAACAAATCTTATAAAGCGCTTCTTCATTAGTTGGTTCCTGTTCCAAAACCAACCGCAGGCAATTAAAAACCTTTTCAAAATCTTCATAATCGTCATACACATCTGCCAGCTCAAAAAGCAATTCTATTTTTTCATCTCCTTCAAAAACAGCAATCCCTTCCTCAAGAAGGGCCGCTGCTTTTTCCTGGTAATCCAATGCGAGATAAGCATCGGTTTTTAAAATATAAACATTAATATCATTGCTGTCTAAAACCTCCGCTTTGCCTAAAATTTCAAGACCTTCATGATAATGTTGTGTAGCGATGAGGATATCGGCTTTTCTTACATAAAGTGATGAAGAATAGGGAAATTGTCCGACCGCGAAATTTGCTGCTTCCAGTGCCGCTGAAAGATTATCATTTTCATCAAAATAATCGATAAGCCGGTGAAAAGATTCTTCCTCAATAAAATTGAATTTCCGGCCCGATTTAAAATTATTATACTGACGTAACAATTCATTCATCTCTTCTCTTTCCTGCCTGTAGTAGTTATCTTTCATAATCGTTGAACTTATAGCTACAAAGTACTGATTATTTTAAAACAAAACCTATTTTGGTGTTTTTTTGTCGGATTTCGAAAAAAATGTGATGAATGGCTATAATTTATCACAATAAATTCTTAATTTTGCGTTTATAAGATTAATAAAGTTTTCACAAATGACAAAGTATTCCAAAATAGTAACAGTATTATTACTTGTTTGCGGAGTATGCGTTTTCGCTTTCGCAGACAGGGGCGGTTTTGTGAAAAAGAACAAAACCCAGCTCAATATTAAGACAAACGGTAATTTAAAAAATTCCATTCCGTTCAATTTGAAATCGGGACTTACTTACAGAGGTAGCTTCCTTGCCGACCAGGAACAAATAGGGAACAGCCTGGTAAGCGATGCGTATATTTCGTATAAAAAAGGAAATACAGTTTATATTTTACCATACAAACAAAAAATTTTAATTCCTCAATATAGCCAACAAGATGGTTATAAACTAATTATAAGGGGAAGGAAATAATACTGTTTCATAAAGTGTTTTACAAGGAAACCTGCAGAAATGCAGGTTTTTTTGTGGTTTACTGTTTCTCATTAAATTTACTAAAAACGCATTGCTTATGCGGGATGTTCAAAATAATAATCTTTCCAAAATTATAAAAGGACTGGAGTTAATTAAGAGCCTGATTTAACTAGAGGAAGAAGAGGAGATTGACGCTGACTTCAGGGCTTTAATACAATGAAGGATTAATTTCTGAAAACAATGTAATTTTAGGCAAAATAAATAGCCACAGTATTAATCACTTTTTATGAAAAAACTAATGCGGTATCATTCTTTTGAAGCTTTAAAAGGTGACATTAATCCTGAATCATCAAACTCTAAAGACAGGCAGGTGCAGATGGAAAATTTCTTAAAACTCCTAAGACGTAAATGGCTTAAGGAAAAACAATTGCAAAAGGAAAATCTGAAAATGTCCAATCACGATGAATAGTAAGTTGGATAAAGTGATTGTTAAAATTTGCAGTATCCTGAATAAACGTGGTGTACAATACCTAATTGTTGGCGGTACCGCCGTTGCTTTGCATGGTTATTTTAGAGATTCAATTAATCAGGAAGGTGTCATATCCGGCAAACCCGATATAGATTGTTGGTATAATCCCACCTACGACAATTATTTTCGGCTACTTAATGCCTTAGAAGATTTAGGAGAAGATGTGAGTGAATTTAAGGAGGAGCAAACACCGAATCCAAAGGCTTCATTTTTCAAATTTGAATTGCATGATTTTACACTTGATCTGTTGCCTCAACTTAAGGCATCTTTAACCTTTTTTTCTTCCTATTCAAAAAGAGAAATAGTAAATTTAGATGGTAGCGCTATCCCTTTTTTAAATTTCGAAGATTTAATAGAAGACAAAAATGCAACTGCAAGGGAGAAAGACTTAAACGATATCCGTAATCTGAGGAACAAAAATTTTGATTAATTGCTGATGAAATTATTTTGGGTAATCGGAAAAAACTGTAAATAAGAAATCACTTCTTTTGTTGCTTTACTGTTTATCATTAAATTTACCAAAAACAATTTGCTTATGCCCGACGTCAAAATAGTAATTTTTCCAAAATTATAAACGGCTGGAATTGATAAAGAGCCTGATTTCATTAGAGGAAGAAGATGAACAGGATTGTAGTACCATATAGTAAACCCATTTATCATCATTTTCTCCATCATCAGTCATTAATATAACAAATAAGGGTATTTTTGTAACAAGCCTTTAGAATAATGACATCCTATTTCAAATATCTTCCTGAAAGCGTGCTTGCAAAAAAGGTTGAGCACGGAGAATTCCCTTTTTCGCAATATTTATTCTGGGATACTCCGGTTGACAAAATAGATCTTATAAAGCACAAAAATTACATTATCGAAAGAGTTTTAAGCCGTGGATTGTTGAAGGATTTTTATTTTCTACTACAACTTTTTACAACTGAAGAAATAAAAAAAGCTGTAAAAAGCAGTAGAGTGTTGGACAAAAAAACGATAAATTTTTGTAGCCACTATTTTGGAATACCGCTAAATGAACTTCATGCTTCATCTTACTACAATTGATGGAAAACAAATATCCATCTTTCCAAAATCATAAAACGGCTGGAATTAATAAAGAGCCTGATTTCATTAGAGGAAGAAGATGAAATGGTGACCTCGTTTTAAATCAGAAAATAATGTCTTTAATACGCTACTGAACATGGTTTTTAAAAATATTTTATTAAACATTTTATTCTAACTTTAGATTCAAAAAATCGGAAAATGAAGACGTTTCAAAATTTTACAGCTATTATTGAAAAAGAGAGTGACGGCTTTGCTGCTTTGTGCCCTGAACTGGATGTTGCAAGCCAGGGAGATACAATAGAAGAAGCAAAAAATAAGCTGTAGGAAGCCCTCGAATTGTTACTGGAGCACGCTTCAAAATCCGAATTGGAGCGAAGACTAAAAAAGGATTTATTTATCACGAATATGCAAATTGCGGTTGAACAGGTTTAAAGTACTATCAGGAAAAGAAGTTTGTAAAATTCTTGCAGACAAAGGATTTGTTCAAATTCGCCAAAAGGGTAGCATATAATAATGCAAAAATTGTTACCAGATAGAACGAAAACAGTTCCTGTACCAAATCATAAAGAAATTAAAACCGGAACACTTCAGTCAATTATCCGGCAGTCAGAACTTCCAAAATCACATTTTGAAAATTAATTTAGTAAGACAGGCCAAACAAGACGTTCGCAGGTAGAGCTCGTGAACCATATAAAGGGAAAACAGAAATAAGAAATCCCCTTTTTTGTTGCTTTACTGTATCTTATTAAATTTACTAAAACATATTGCTTATGCCTGCTGTTCAAAATATTATTTTTTCAAAATCATAAAACAGCTGGAATTAATAAAAAGCCTGATTTCATTAGAGGAAGAAGATGAAATTGATGCACATGTTTTGAATTGGAGCAGTTTGGTATACCAGCAGAATTAGAAACAATAATCTTTTCTTTAAAAGAAAATTATGCAACGAAATGAAAATTATCTTCGTTTATTTCTTTAATCTTTTGCCCCCTACATTGATGTACTTAATGATGTGACGCCTGTACCTTTACATAAATAAATATATATATGCAAGCAGAGATTATTAAAAAGCTGAATCTTACGAGGGCGAACTTTTGTTTAGAAGAACCTTATCAATTTCTAACTTTATACCATTATAAGAAAGATACTTTTATGGCAGAACTTGACTTTAGTGATGGTGTAACAACGTTGAATCTTGTTTATACAACAGGTGCTAAAGATTATTATTCTCTTCTTCCCAGTGATTTTCTTTTAAGTTTACGAAATTCCGAAATTGACCATGGTTTAAATAGAAATAATAAAATGCGTGGCAGACACATCAATATAAACAACAGCTAATAGTTAAAAATAAAAACTAACGGAAAGTTTCTTTCTATTTCCAAAATTTTAATTTTATTATATAACAAGCTAATTTTTACAATTAAAACCAACTAATAATGCGCGAAACTAACGACAGCAATATAGATATTATAAAAGGTATGACTTTTCAGGAATACACTCGTGAAATTCAATATAATAAAACGTTGCAATTCCATTTTGACACATCCTTTACCGCTGAACGGAAATTCTTAAAAGGATTTGGAAAAACAGCTTTTTATTTTTTCATGTTAGGATATATGTATGCACCCATAATATTAATTCCTGTGTTCGCTTATACATACAGCAATTGGAACTTACTATTTGGAATTTTATTTTCATATTGGGGAACATACATTGCATTTTCAAAAAAAAACGGAGTATTGATTGTACCTATAATTCTATTAGTATGGTTCTGGATTAGTCACGGATTCCATTTCAACGATTATGGTATTTTTTTCTGCTTAAGTTTTATTTGGGGTCATATCTTTTGTGGAATTGCAATTCAAACGGAAACGGAGTATGCAAAGATTGAGATTATGAAAGATCCATTATTGTTCAACAAATTATCAAGAGAAGAAAGCATTTATTTTCTTAAAAAGAATGCAGACGAAAAGATAAGTATTGGTTCAGAAGCCTTTATGTTAGCTGGTAAGAAAAAGTTTGAAAGCCGTGATTTTGGAAATGCAATAGTAGATTTTGATAAAGCAATTGAATTATCACCACAGTATAGATTAGCTTATATAAGCCGGGGGATAGCAAAGGGTGAAATAAAAGATAAGGATGGTGCTCTATATGATTTTCATAGGGCAATAGAATTGCCGCCTAAAAATGGAGATGCATATTTTAGTAGAGGAGTATATTATTATCAAAATGGAAACATCATGAATGCAAAATCTGATTTCCAGAAAGCTGTAGAGTTAGGTTCTATACTGGCAGCAGGTTTTATAAAAGACTTAGATTTAAATAAGTAAATGAATTAATTACGCTGTAAGTCAACTGATGTACACTTGAAAAAATAAAAACCATTTTCATTTTTAAAAACATAAAGCATGAATTTTATAAAAGTAACAGCAGACCAATGTAACCAACAAGGACAAACTTCACCACAAATACCTCGTTCAGAATTTCATTTAAACATTGATCTCATTGGAGCCATAAAAGGTAACAGCATCTTACTGAAAGGCGGTGAGATGCTTAATCTTGGAGGAACTTGGTATAAAAATATTATACTTGTAAATCGGTCAATTCTGGAGTAATTATTTATCTCGCTTTAGCTTTATTATTTCAACCATTTATAAAAATTGCTTTGGGTAGAACAATTTGGAATATAATAGATGTAGTTCTAAGTATTGGTTTAATTACTTCAATTTTTTGGAAGCCACGAAACGCAGCAAAAAGCTAAACGCCAACCGATTTGAAGAAACAAGAGATAATCAAAAAATATCTGAAGCAGGAAATTATTTTTTATCTTTAAACCTAAAAATGTCAAACCCTATTACCATATCACCAAATATTCAAAGCGGAGAACCTGTCTTTACCAATACAAGAGTTCCTATTAAAAACCTTTTTGATTATTTAAAAGCCGGCCATTCTTTAAACGACTTTTTAGAAGATTTTCCGTCTGTCACAAAAGAGCAGGCAATACAGGTTCTAACTCATTTCGAGAATTTATTAAAATTTCAGTCTCCTGAATATGTATAAAGTGCTGCTTGATGAAAATCTGCCGGTTAAAATAAAATACCGATTGAAGGATATTTGTGAGATTTACACAGTAAGAGATAGAAATTGGAATTCATTGGAAAACGGCAATTTAATTGCTGCCATGCAAAAAGATAATTTTGATTTTTTGATTACCTCTGATAAAAATCTGCAATACCAACAAAACCTTGCAAAATATTCCATTGGATTTATCATTTTAAATGTACCTGATAACAATTATGAAACGATATTGCCAATGATTGAAAAAATAAAAGGAATATTGCAAAATAAAGACAAGGCTAAATTAGTTTCGATTACTTGACGAACTGCTCAGTTCTGATTAGTGCCCGCATAACAGAATCTTGAGCCAATCTTTTTTCTTTTTTATTCCATTTATTTCCACTACTTTTGCACTCCCAAAAAAGTTCTTTATAGAAATCATTGAATGGGAGTCCCGATTATACATCGGGACGTTAACACCAAAAAATTTAAAAAATGGCAAAAGAAATTACAGCCTACGTCAAGCTTCAATGCAAGGGCGGACAGGCTAATCCGGCACCACCAATCGGCCCGGCGCTCGGTTCAAAAGGTATCAACATCATGGAGTTTTGCAAACAATTCAACGCAAGAACCCAGGATAAACAAGGGAAAGTTCTTCCCGTTCTCATTACAGTTTATGGCGATAAATCTTTCGATTTTATCATTAAAACTCCTCCCGCTGCTGTTCAGCTAAAGGATGCTGCCAAAATTCAGTCAGGAAGTAAAGAGCCTAACCGGAATAAAGTTGGCAAAGTATCCTGGGACCAGGTAGAAGAAATCGCCAAAGATAAAATGGCAGATCTGAACGCTTTCAGTCTTAACAGCGCCATGAAAATGGTAGCAGGCACTGCCCGCAGCATGGGTCTTACCGTAGAAGGAACGGCTCCATGGCAAAAATAAATTGTAAACGATCCCCATGAACAATCGGGAAAACTTTTGAAAAAAATGATTACTAAAAAAAGAAAAGAAGCCAACGCAAAGGTTGATGCCAACAAAGCTTACTCACTCAAAGAAGCTTCAGCGCTGGTAAAAGATATAAACACAACCAAATTTGATAGTTCTGTAGATCTGCACATCCGCCTCGGGGTAGATCCTAAAAAAGCGGACCAGGCTGTGCGTGGTACCGTTTCTCTTCCTTACGGAACCGGTAAAACGAAAAAAGTACTGGTGCTTTGCACTCCTGATAAAGAACAGGCCGCTAAAGATGCAGGCGCTGATTTTGTTGGTCTGGATGAATATATTTCCAAAATTGAAGGTGGCTGGACTGATGTGGATGTAATTATCGCCACTCCATCTGTGATGCCTAAAATCGGACGTTTGGGTAAAGTATTAGGGCCAAGAAACCTGATGCCAAATCCGAAAACCGGAACGGTAACCAATGATGTAGCAGCAGCGGTGAATGATGTAAAAGGTGGTAAGATCGCATTTAAAGTAGATAAAGTTGGAATTGTTCACGCGTCTGTCGGACGGGTAAGTTTCTCTCCTGAAAAAATTGAAGCAAACAGCCAGGAACTGATCAATGCACTCATCAGATTAAAACCGTCAACTTCAAAGGGAACTTATTTGAAAGGCCTCAGCATGGCAAGCACCATGAGCCCGGGAATTGCAATTGATACAAAATCAGTACAGATCTAATTAAAATTATTTGTTTCGGTTGTGCAAACAATTGCGAAGCAGCAAAACAAACAGTATGAACAAAGAACAAAAACAAGAAGTAATAGAAGCTTTGAAAAGCAAATTTTCTCAGTATTCTAATTTCTATATTACAGATACAGAAAGCCTTTCAGTAGCACAGGTTACCAATCTTCGCCGCCATTGTTTTGATAAAAACGTGGAGATGAAAGTGGCAAAAAACACCTTGATCAAAAAGGCTTTGGAAAGCCTTGACAACGAAAAATATTCCGGTGTTTATGATTCATTGCACCAGGTAACCGCTTTGATGTTTAGCGAAAGCCCTAAGGATCCGGCTGTTATCATCAGCAGTTTCCGTAAATCTCAGAATGGTGATAAACCGGTTTTGAAAGCGGCATTTTTGAACGGAGATATTTTTGTTGGAGACAATCAATTGGTTAATCTTACCAAAATCAAAACCAAGAATGAATTGATCGGTGAAGTGATTGGATTGTTGATGTCGCCAATTCAAAGAGTTATAGGTGCGTTGCAAAACAGGCCTGAAGGCGAAGTAGCTGCAAAATCTGAAGCGGCACCGGAAGCGCAAGCAGAAGCAGCAGCTCCTGAAGCAAAAACTGAAGCAACAGAAGCTCCAAAAGCAGAAGGAAATACTGAAGAAAAAGCTCCTGAAGCGTAACAAAGTATTTTATTGGCTGACTTAAACCTATAAGGTTTTGAAAACCTTATAAGTTTGATAAAAACCAATCTAAATAAATAAAAACTTTTTTAAAAACCCATCCACCGGACCTAAATGGAAAGAAGGTGGAAAAAATTAAACTAAAAAATCATGGCAGACGTAAAAGCATTAGCCGAAAACTTAGTAGGCTTAACAGTAAAAGAAGTTCAGGAATTAGCTGAATTCTTAAAAACAGAATATGGCATCGAACCGGCAGCAGCAGCAGTAGCAGCACCAGCAGAAGGTGGTGGAGCAGCAGCAGTTGAAGAAAAAACATCTTTCAATGTAATTCTGAAAGCACCGGGAGCTAACAAACTTGGTATTGTAAAACTTGTGAAAGAAATTACAGGCTTAGGATTGAAAGAAGCAAAAGAATTGGTAGATACTGCACCTAAACCAGTGAAAGAAGGTGTAGATAAAGGTACTGCAGAAGAACTTAAAACTAAATTGACAGAAGCAGGCGCTGAAGTTGAAGTAGCTTAATTTCTAAAAAGGAAATATTCAAAGAGCCGGGGTTTATTCTCCGGCTTTTTTGTTTTGCCTGCCGCGGTTCGTGTCTCCACGAACCGGTTTAACTAAAATGATTCCAATTACTTTCGTCATATTCATAGAAAGTGGTTCGTGAAGACATGAAGCATGCGGAGAAAGTGGTTCGTGAAGACACGAACCATGGCGGAACCAGCGGAACAATTCAGGTGCGTGCCGCGGTTCGTCTCCACCAACCGGTTTAACTAAAATGATTCCAAATACATTCGTCATATTCATAGAAAGTGGTTCGTGAAGACATGAAGCATGCCGGAGAAAGTGGTTCGTGAAGACACGAACCATGGCGGAACCAGCGGAACAATTCAGGTGCGTGCCGCGGTTCGTCTCCACCAACCGGTTTAACTAAAATGATTCCAAATACTTTCGTCATATTCATAGAAAGTGGTTCATGAAGACATGAAGCATGCCGGAGAAAGTGGTTCGTGAAGACACGAACCATGGCGGAACCAGCGGAACAATTCAGGTGCCTGCCGCGGTTCGTCTCCACGAACGGGTTAAGCAAAATAATTCCAATTCTTTCCCGATATTCATAGAAAGTGGATTGTGAAGACACGAACCATCGCGGAGAAAGTGGTTCGTGAGACACGAACCATGCCGGAACTGTAATTCCTACCCTAAAAATCTGAGTAATATTCGTGCAAATTTGTGCAATTCGTGGCTAAACAAAAATTCGTGTTATTTGTTGCCTCACTGAAAATAAAAATCCTGTTTTACCTTCACAACCTTTTTTATTCCCCATATTGAATTCGTGCAAAAATCTTTTATTAATTATGTTCAAACTCACTGGTTTTTTATTTCTGTTCGTTCCGGCAATTTCTTTTTGTCAGCCAAAACTGGATTCTCTTACCATTGAAAAGATTATGAGTGATCCCAAATGGATTGGTACCTCACCTTCAAACCCTTTCTGGAGCGCTGATGGAACGAAATTATTTTTTGACTGGAATCCGGAAAACACGCCATCAGATTCGTTGTATTATATTTCTTTGGGAAATAAAAATCCGGTAAAAGCAAGTGTAGCGGAAAAACAAAATGTAATAAGTGCAAACCGCATCACTTACAATGCAAACAGAACCGCTTACGTGTATGAAAAAGATGGCGATATTTTTTACAAAGAAATAAAACCCAATAAAACCATACGCATTACCCAAACGGAAGAAACAGAATCGAATCCACAATTTTCATTTAATGGAAATGAAGTTGTTTTTATTCAAAATGACAATTTATATTCCTGGAATATCCATAGCGGTACCAACAGGCAAATTACCAATTTTGAAAGTGAAGATGAAGAAAAGAAAGCTGAAAACCTAACACCAGAAGATCAATGGCTGAAAAAAGATCAGTTAGAATACATGCAGGTTTTGCGCAAGCGAAATGAAAAAAAACGGCTTGCAGAAATTTATGACAGCAGCACCGCAAAAAATACTTTGAGAAAAATAAATATTGATGATAAAAGTATCCGCAATCTTGCTATAAGCCCGGATGGGAAATTTGTAAGTTATGCTTTGTATAAACCTGCAGCGAAAAAGCATTTCACGATTGTTCCAAATTATGTAACAGAATCCGGTTATACAACCGATATTCCTGGCCGTGAAAAAGTAGGACAGCCGCAGGGAAGTTCTGAATTTTTTATTTATGACATGCAGGCCGATACGGTCTTTCAGATAAAAACAGATTCTATCGAAGGCATTCGTGATATCCCTGAATATTTAAAAGATTATCCAACAGAATTTGAAAAAGCAACCAAGGAAAATGCATTGAGAAAAGTAAATTTTTCTTCTGCAAAATGGTCGCCGGCAGGAAGTAATTTAGTTCTCGATATTCGTGCACAGGATCACAAAGACCGTTGGCTGATGCTTTGGAATCCTCACACAAAAGAATTGGAATTATTAGACCGGCAACACGACAGCGCCTGGATTGATGGACCGGGAATCTGGAACAGCGGCTGGATTGATGAAAATAATTTCTGGTACCAGTCGGAAGTTACCGGCTATTCACATCTTTATTCGGTAAATGTCGAAACAGGAAAAAAGAAAGCTTATACGCATGGAAAATATGAAGTGCTGGATGCAAAGCTTTCCAACGATAAAAAATATTTTTACATTTCCACAAACGAGATAGAACCGGGACAACACCAGTTTTATCGTTTACGAATTGCTGATAGCAAAACTGAAAGAATCACCACAATGGTTGGTGGAAATGAGGTAACCATTTCTCCGGATGAAAAAGAAATTGCCATTCTTTATTCTTTTACCAATAAGCCCTGGGAACTTTATCTGCAGCAAAATAAACCTGGCGGAAAGCTGCAACAGATCACCAATAAAGCGGAAAGTGCAGCATTCAAATCTTATCCGTGGCGCGCGCCTGAGATCATCACTTTTACTGCAAGAGATGGCGCAACGGTTTATGGAAGAGTTTACAAACCTGCCAATCCTGATGTGCATAAACCGGCGGTGATTTTTGTTCATGGCGCAGGTTATTTGCAGAATATAGATAAATGGTGGAGCTATTATTTCAGGGAATTTATGTTTCACAATTTACTGGCCGATCATGGATATTATGTAATGGATATTGATTATCGTGGCAGTGCCGGTTATGGCAGAGACTGGCGTACTGGTATTTATCGCCACATGGGTGGAAAAGATCTGACGGATAATGTAGATGCTGCAAATTATCTGGTTAAAAACTTTGGAGTAAATCCGAAAAATATCGGCATTTATGGCGGCTCTTATGGTGGCTTTATTACTTTGATGGCCATGTTTACCACACCTGATGTTTTCGCTGCTGGCGCGGGTTTGCGCTCTGTTACCGATTGGGCAAATTACAATCACGGATATACTTCCAACATTCTCAATGAACCATATAAAGACAGTCTTGCATACAAAAGAAGTTCGCCGATTTATTTTGCATCCGGATTAAAAGGACATTTATTAATGTGCCACGGAATGGTAGATCAAAATGTGCATTTCCAGGATATTGTAAAAGTTTCTCAACGGCTTATTGAATTAAAAAAAGACAATTGGGAACTGGCAGTTTACCCGATGGAGAATCATGATTTTGAAGATGCAAATAGCTGGACGGATGAATACAAAAGGATTTTTAAATTGTTTGAAGATGTGTTGAAAAAATAAAGCAGATTTATTTTTGATTTTTGGATACAGATTGGTTTATTTGTTGCATTATAGATGCGTGATTTTTTGTTCCAATTAAGTGAGTATTTTTTAAGGTCGGCTAAAGCAGTCGCTTTTTTATTCTTCAATTTGCTTCATTATCCAATTTATCCAACCGCTTATAGTCGAAGCTCTTCTTAAATATGTTGTATAAGAATCAACTTTATACAATTTTGAGCGTTTCATTACTTCTACAATCTCATTTTTATTTGGCATTTCTCCATTTTCCAAGTAAATTTTCAATATTTGTTTAAAGGCCGAATGAGAAAGGATAAGTTTTACAAATTCACTTTGTCGGTCAACTAGGTTAGTGCTAAAAATTAGCTTGCCTTTGGTTGTTAAATAACAACCAATCTGTTTACCTAAAAGGTCTTTTCCTGTTTCTAAAAGTCCTAAATACTTGCCAGCATTTGAATAGTAATCAGTCTGTCTTGCGTCGAAGTCATAGCTTTCAGTTATTTCTTCTTTAGTTATAAATTCTTTTTGTTTAAGAAGCTCACAAAGGTTAATAAGTCTTTCAAAATTGTCAGCTTGTGGAAATGGAATTTCTGGTTCATTTACTGCTTTAGTTTTATCTAAAATTTCTTCAATTGTTTCAATATTAAATGCGCGATCTTGAACAGCATATTTTTTGTGCTTTACTAAAACGATAGAATTGTAATGGTTTATATTTGTGAAAGAATATTCACGAAGATGAAAAATACCATTTGTGTAGGTTAGAAAAATTGGTCGAACTTTTTTTTGTATTTTGCCACTCCAAAGTTTGTATGGATAATAAAGTTGTCGAACAAGAAAATCGTCTGAAATGTAATTTTTGGCTTCAATTAAATTTAAGGAATAATCCCCCTCATAACCTCCATCAATTTCGACCTGCGAATTACCAACATTCACTTTAAATAATCCTTTTGCTGTATTTATTTCAAAGCCAAACGATGATGAACTCATTCTTCCACTTACAGTAGGTAGTAAGTTTTTCTCATCTGTAAAGTCGTGAAGTATGTTGGAAATAAACGCACAGTTTATTGCTGTTGCTTCACTTGTTATATCTCTATAATCTAAACTTTCTAAAAATGTTGGAAATTTAATTGGAGTAACTTCAATTTCATCTGTATTAAAATCACTAAATGTTTCAAATGTTCCAATAATATAGCCGCCTCTTGAAGTTGGCAAAATTGATAAATTATACTCAGCAAAAAGTTTCGGAAGTTGAGATTTATGGTCAAATTTTGTCATTAACCTTGCTTCTCTAAATTCGTTTATATGTGCTGATGAAATTATCGTATGACCATTGAGGAAAATCTTGTTTATAATTTTATATTTCTCAAATATTTTTTCCCAAGCTATGTCGTTTTTGGATTTACTCATAATTTCGAATTAATACTTCTTCAATTTCACCACGATCTGCTCCGTTGGAATTTATTGCGCGATTTGCTTTTACTATTCGAATATCATAATTTTCGTATTGCTCTTTTATTAGGCGTGCGGATGAATTTGAAAGTAAGAATTTAACGCCTCTGGCATTAAGTTGATCACAAATTTCTCTTAACCTGATTTGATCAGACATATCCCATCCTCCTTGAACATATCCTGTGAAATTTGAACTTTCTGAAATTGGATGATAAGGCGGATCTAAATAGACAAATGAATTTTCAGGAACTTCTGCCAGAACATCAGCATAATCGCCACTTCTTAAAATTACATTATTAGTATTAAGATATTTACTAACTGCTTTTAATGTAGGTTCATTTACAATGTTAGGGTTTTTATAACGCCCAAAGGGAGCATTAAATTCTCCCGCATTATTTACCCTGTATAGTCCATTAAAGCAAGTTTTGTTAAGGAAAATTACTCTTGAAGCTCTTTGTACAGGTGTTAAATTTTTAAATTCATCAGTTCTGTCTAAACTACGTATTTGATAAAAATAGTCAGAAGTATTATGATGCTTTTTTAAATCGGCTATTAATTCTGAAAGGTGATTTTTAATTACCTCATAAACATTAATCAGTTCGTTATTGAAATCATTAACTATTGCATTTTTAGGCTGCAAATGAAAAAGAAGTGCACCGCCGCCAATAAATGGCTCTATATAGTTAAGATCTTTTATCTTTTTAGGCAACAACTCCATAATTGAAGGAATAAGTTGTCTTTTACCCCCAACCCATTTAACAAAAGGTGCTACTAATTTACTGTTTTTCGCCATGTACTCGTTTTGCCGATTGCTAAATTATTTAGTTGCAAGATAATATTTTTATGCAGAAGTAATCTAATATTTTTATCGACACAGTGTTGGTATCTTACTTTTGTTAAAGGCCTTATGTAATGAATCTTTGAGTAGGGAATATGTGTGCATTTAAGGGACTCGGTAAAAAGAAGGTTATAATTCATGCTGATCATTTGTCAAAAAAAATAAAAAAGAGAATATGAAAATCGAAAAATGTAAGGCGAAAAATATAAGACTAGAATTTTTCATTTCTGCCGGGCGAACTAAGAAATAAAGCGATTTCTTATTTTCCGAAATATAGCCACTGATTGCGCTTTTGATATCTTTTAGTTGAAAGTATTCTGGTTGTTTCTTTCCTGTTTGTGCTTTAATACTAAATGAAGCATTGCGAAAAGAAAGTTGGAAGTTCATGCTGATCATTTCCCTAAAAAAAATAAAAAAATAGGAAAATGTAAGTTCAGAATGTATGGTATTCCAATTTGATTATTGCAACGGCAAAGCAAGAAATAAAGCGAATTCTTATTTTCCAAAAAGTAGGCACTGATTCCCCTTTTGATATTTTTTAGTTGAAAGTATTCTGGTTGTTTCTTTCCTGTTTGTGCTTTAATACTAAATGAAGCTTTGCCAAAGAAAGTTAGAAGTTCATGCTGATCATTTCCCTAAAAAAAATAAAAAAAATAGGAAAATGTAAAGTGTTGCATGTATGAGAATGAATTTTTCATTTCTGCAGCGGCAAAGCAAGAAATAAAGCGAATTCTTATTTCCCAAAATGTAGCCACTGATTGCGCTTTTGATATTTTTTAGTTGAAAGTGATATGGTTGTTTCTTTCCTGTTTGTGCTTTAATATTAATTAAAAAGTTGGGAAAAGAAAGTTGAAAGTTGATGCTGATCATTTCCGAAAAAAAATAAAAAAAATAGGAAAATGTAAAGTGTCGAATGTATGTGAATAAACTTTTCATTCTTGCAACGGCAAAGCAAGAAATAAAGCGATTTCTTATTTTCTAAAAGTAGCAACTGATTGCGCTTCGAAATAACCATCAAATGTTTCTTATTTGTTGCATTATTACCTCAAAATGTTTTTCATTTCAAGTCAAAAGTTGTGCAGGTACATATTTTGTAACAAGACAGTACACCGTTTATTCATCTTTAAAGTAACTTATGCATTCACCGAAAATCTTAGGTATCAACCGTACACAAGATGCTGCTATTTCTGTTTTTGATGGTGGCAAACATGTGATGTCGATTCATAAGGAACGGCTCACAAAACGCAAACATCATTGGGGAAGATTGGGCGATATTTCTCTGTATAAAAAGCACATTCCGTTTGTTTCACAGCCATACGATTTGATTGTAGAATGCTGGAGCGCTGATGATGAAATTGCGAAAAAAAAAGACTACCATGAAGAGTTGCGCAATGAATTACTGCTAAAAGAAAATACGCAGATTATCGAAATTTCCCATCATCTTTCTCATTTGTACAGTGCATGGCCTGCCTCTGGTTTTGATACATGCGCTGTGATGATTATTGATTCGGTTGGAAGCCCGGTTGAGCATATCAAATATGAATACCCGGAAAAAAACGGCCAACAAAATCTGTTCGAAGTTGCCTCTTATTATTATTGTAAAAATGGAGAAGTAAGGTGCATTAAAAAACAGTTGCACGATAGAAATCCTGAAAAGCCAAACGGCCTTGGCAACTTTTATTACCGCCTTACAGAATGTTTGTTTAAAGGAGAGGGAAATGAAGGAAAAGTAATGGGGCTGGCGGCTTACGGCGATCCTGCAAAATTTGATCTTCCTGATTTGACGGTAAAAGAAGGTGAAGTAATGATACCCGAAGAATGGCGCAAAATATTTCACTCGTGCGATTTTGATTATAAAAACGAAAAGAAAACCTTCCAGGAAAAAGCCGATTTCGCGGCAAAAGGACAGGAGGTTTTCGAAAAGGCATTGGTGAAAATAGCTGCATGGCTTAGTAACCTGACCGGAACTAAAAATATTGTTTATGCCGGCGGCTGCGCTTTAAATTGTGTAGCAAACAGTAAAGTGTTGGATCAGGGTTTTCACCTGTTCATTCCACCTGCGCCGCATGATGGCGGCACTTCGGTTGGTTGTGCCATTTATGGAGCAATGGAGTGTTATCATTTGAAAAATGAATTCGACTGGGAGCGCGATTATCTTGGGCCTTGTGTAAATATTAATGAAGTAAAAAACCTTCTGAAAAATTATTCCGGCTTAACTATTCAAAAACCCGATGATATTATTGAAGAATGCGCAAATCATTTGGTGTGGGGAAAAATTTTGTGTGTATTCCAAAGCCACAGCGAATTTGGCCCTCGTGCATTGGGCAACCGCAGCATCATTGCAGATACAAGATATGCTGTAAATAAATTCTGGATTAATGCATTTATAAAAGGGAGAGAATGGTTCCGGCCCATTGCGCCTTTCGTGTTGGAAGAAGACGTAAATGAATATTTTGATTTTAAAGAAAGAACGCCATTTATGTTGTTTACCGCCTATTTAAGAGATAAATATAAAGATCGTTTTCCCACAATCGAACACATAGATCACAGCGCCCGGATACAAACAGTAAGCGAAAAAGACAATGCATTTATCTATGATCTGATCAAAAATTTTAAAGAAAAAACAGGAGTGGGAATTATTGCAAATACCTCTTTTAATGGAAAAAATGAAACAATGGTTGAAACTTTGGATGATGCCATTCTGTGTTTTCTCAAACACCCGATTCATTACCTGGTAGTGCCGCCATACATCATTTCAAAGAAAACTGAGGTCACTAATCCGTTGCAGTTGTCCAGCTATCATCCGTGAGGAGCGCATTAAGGCAGAAAATAATTCAATAAAAATTGCTTAATATTATTCTGCAAATGAAAATAAATATTCTATCCCCGCATATTGATGATGCTGCTTATTGCCTCGCGCTTACTATTGCAAAATGTGCAAAGAGTAAAATGGAAATTACCATTATTAATTGCTTTACTGTCACTAATTGGGCGATACGCTTTGTTTCGAAGGATATAAATGAAATCAGTCAATTACGAAAAAAAGAGGATGTGGAATTTTATAATAATTATAAATTTCCAATCACGATTGTGAATCTTGATTTGCTCGATGCGCCATTAAGAAACGGATTTATTTTCCAGGAAAAATCTTTTGAAGAAACCGAATGGCAGGTGGTGGAACATTTAAAAAATTACCTTGAAAAAAATTCTGATGGTATTTTATTTTGCCCGCTCGGAATTGGAAATCATATAGACCATGCAATTTGCCGTGAAGCTGTTGTTCAGCTTTATAAAAAAATGCATGTTCTTTTTTTTGAAGATCTCCCTTATGCTTCACGCATCTCCGAGTGTGAAATGATGGAGCATGTTAAAAATTTAGAAGAAAGATTAGCGGTAAAGCTGCTCCATGAAATTAATCCTTGTGAAAATTGCCTGCTTAACAAAGAAGACCTAATCCGGTTATATAAAACACAGATCAGTGATGAAATATGCGCCGAAATTATTGCTCACATGAATGCCGTTTCAGGGGAAAGATTTTGGGGTGAGTCCCCGGTAATTGGGCTATTAAACAAGTCGTACGTTATTGATTGAGAAATTTAAAGAACAATTTTTGGACCGTAGAAAATGTAAAATATGTTACACCCGTTTGTGAAGAATGGGTAAAAATTACCATGATAGCTGATATAAATCATCCATCTTCTTCTATTCATTTTAGCTTTAACTTAATTATTGTTTTGTTAAGGGAGCGATTTTTGGCATGTGGTTTGAATAACTATAAATGAATTCAAATTTTAAAATTCAAATTTTCTCATAAGCAGTTAGTTTTGGTAAACGGCCCCTGTTTCTACAGGGGCCTATCTTTTTTTATCTAAAAGAAAACAAACGTTCCTTTGGCCAGCAAACCAACAAATAACCCGGATTCGTTTTCTTCTTTTTTAAAAAATGTATTTACGGGAATCATGTACTTTCTATCAAATATCCAATCAATAATATACTGATGAGAAAAATTACGCCGGTAGTAAGGGCAATAAGAAACGAGCTGTTTTTATAACTTCCTTCTTTCAATACTTTTTCTGTACGCTTATACCTGATATAAGACAAGACACACGTAAGTGTGCCTGATGCGACTAATATAATTCCTACAATAGCCGAATAGCCGTGGTTTTGCACAGTGGCTGTTTTACCAAGCAGCATAGAGAGTTGTTTTACAAACAGCGAAAATTTTACCACCACAAAGCCAAATGCCATAATTCCGATACTCGTGCGTATCCACGCAAGAAATGTACGTTCGTTGGCTAAATGATCACTTGCGTTTCCTTGTTTTTTTATTTCTTCCATTTTTAAAAACTCATTTATTATTAAAGGTAATTATTGAGACGGTTTTTCGTTAATGAAATAGAAATGTAATCAAATGAACATAATAAATAATTATTCCCGATTTATTTGTCTTAAAAAGATAAACAAAGTATATTGATCCCGTTTTTAACCAAAACTATGATGAAACCAAACGCTGTTAAATATTTAATTCTCACTGTTCTCTTCCTGTTTTTCATTCAAGCTTCTTCTGATGCGCAGTTGAAAGCCGATTTTATAATGGACAGATTTGAAGGCTGTTCTCCTTTAACGGTTTTTTTTACCAATACGACTTCCGGCGCATCTTCAACAGCAGTTTATAAATGGAATTTTGGAAATAATAATAACTCATCGATGAAGAATGCAGGAGCGGTTTTCATTGAAGAGAAATCATATTCGGTTACGCTTACAGTTGTTGATGGCAATCAAACTTCCGCCAAAACAAAAAACGTTATTGTATCTAAAAAACCCGTCGTGGATTTTTCCGCTAATTTGATAAAAGGATGCACACCTCAACCCATAACCTTTACCGGAAAAGCGACTGCTGATAATGGAAACATCATAGATTATATGTGGGATTTTGGTGATGGATTTACAGACCGCAGTTCCGGTACGCAGATTTCTCACACATACACTTTCGCCCAGAAAATGCCGGTTACATTATCTGTTACCGATAATCATGGCTGTACCAACAGCAAAACCATAACCGATATGGTGGAGATTTTGCCGGGCGTAACCGCTTCTTTTGATGCAGATAAAACTTTTGTTTGCTACGCAAACGATCCGGTAACCATGATGAATAATTCCATTGGTCAAGGCGCTTTATCTTACACCTGGGATTTTGGCGATAACATTACCTCTACAGAAAAAAATCCTACACATTCATTTAATAAAAAAGGAATTTATACAGTTGCTCTTACTGTAGAAAGCGCATTGGGCTGTAAAAATACATTGACTAAAACTTCATTTCTGAATGTGGGCGAATTTAAATCGGATTTCAGTGTGCCGGATATTATTTGCAAAAATTCAACAATAACGATTCAAAATAAAAGTTCGCCTGCTCCAACTTCTTCTGTATGGACGATTGATGGAGCTCAAACTTATTATTATGATTATTATGGTTACAGCTTTTATACGGCAGGCGAACATACCATTCAGTTGACCAATAAATTTGGTGGCTGTGAACAAACACTTACAAAAAAAATTGATGTAAAAGAACTTTTGCAGCCACAGGGATTTGTCGTAAATATTCCAAAATATTGTTTTCCACCGGTTACGGTAAATTTTCAGGATACAACTGCCGGCGCTGTTAAATCAGAATGGACTTTTCAGAACTACTATCCTCTTTCAATTGAGGGCATAGGGAAATCCGTTTCCTACAACTTTACACAATCAAGTAACTATTATGTAACGCTTTATGTAACAGGCGCAAATGGCTGTAGAAATAGCGTATCAAAAACGGTTACTATTAACCAGCCTTACGTGAGTATCAATACTACCGACTACAACATAAGCGGTTGCGGGTCTCTTACAAAAAAATTTCAAATGTATTCGTACTCCAATACAAAACTTGCATCTTTTACCTGGGATTTTGGCGATGGAACGACTTCTACAGATGCAGAACCAGAACATACTTTTACTACCGGAAGCTTTTATGTTACTCTAAAATATACAACTGTAGAAGGATGCAGCGGAAAAACAGATCCCTATAACGTTACTGTTTATGCTAAGCCGAAAGCCGATTTCAGCTCCATTTCAGGGACAACCATTTGTGGTAATCAGCAGGTATCATTTGCACAAAAAGGTACAAATTCATTATGGAGTAGCTGGTTTGTTAATGATTCATATTGGGCAAATTCAATCAATTCAACATTTACTTATTCATTTCCGGATACTGGAAAATATACCATCAAGCTTATTACATCTAATCCGGGTTGTAGCGACACCATGACCAAAACTGATTATATCACGGTATTGCCTTCATTTCCACAAATAACGATGATGGAACCTACGTGCAATGGCGACAGAGGAACGGTAATATTTACCCAGGCTTCACTTTACGCCGAAAAATGGATGTGGGATTTTGGTGATGGAACAACCGTCACGTACAACACCGACACTCCACAAGTTACACATCATTATACCAAAACAGGATACTATAATATCACACTAACTACAACAAACAATACCTGTACAAATAAAACGTCAATAGCAGCCACCGTTCTTTTAAAACAATATCCGGTTTTGTCTTCGTCAAAAACAAGCCTTTGTTCAAATGAAGCTTTAAATTATACTCTTACGAATCTGGATGTAACATCGTATCATTACGGCTCACTGTATTATTATCTGCAGAATGGACAATATAATGACGGTACCTCTTTTTATTCCGATTACAACTGGATTAACAGCATGCCTTTCAATAACAATCTTTACAACATTCAAAAGGGAAAGGATTCACTCCGATTATTCGTTCGCTCCCCTCTTGGTTGCTACGATACCACCAATTTTATTCCGATAAAAATCAAAGGAGCAAATGCCGGTTTTGAAATAGTAACAAATGATGTTTGCTTCAAATCCCCAGTTAGTTTCAGAGACACTTCCAAAGCAGAAAATACCACCATCATCAGCCGGCAATGGAACTTTGGAGATGGGCAAACGCTTACAACAACAACAGGCGGCGTTGTTTCGCATACTTATTCGAATCCGGGAAGTTATAATGTTATATTAAGCGTAACGGATGCCAGCGGCTGTACTTCTTATACTTCTTCTTATACTCAAATAGCATCTGTTAGTGGCCCCAAAGCAGCTTTCTCCGCTTACGGAACCGTCTTTCATTTGAATTCTACGATTCAGTTTTATAACAACACCAATAATTATAACAGTTATAATACTGAATATGAATGGCAGCTTGGAGATGGCAGCACTTCTACCACCTATTCTCCTTCATATACCTATACCAAACCGGGCGATTATACCATACGGCTGATCGCAAAAAATCCGGATACGGGTTGTGCCGATACAGCCTATCAGAAAATTACCGTGAAGAATTTCAATGCAAATTTTTCATTTACCAGCTCGTATGTAAATAATGCTCAATGTGGACCGACACTTGTGCGATTCACGAATACTTCGTATGACTATACCCATGTGAAATGGGATTTTGGTGATGGAACCATCTCGGACAATATCAATTATCCAAGTCATGTTTATACCAATCCGGGAAAATATATTATCCAGCTATTTGTAACAGGGAATAACGGGCTTTCAAAAACCTATATAGATTCTGTCTTTATTCAGGAGCACAAAACGAATATCACCGCAGATATGCTTCACACCTGCACTTCACAATCCGTAACGCTTAGTTCTATAAAAGAAAATGCGTCTTCTTATTTATGGGATTTTGGAGATGGAGCGATTGTGCAGGCTTCGGATACTTTTTCTGTTCATTATTACCAAAATCCGGGAGTTTATGTTCCAAAACTTATTACAAAAGATGAAAATGGATGCATGGCCTCTGTCGAATTAAATAATAAAATAACCATTGATTCTCTGTATCTTTCTTTGAATGTGCCGGCAAAAATTTGTACGCCAAAAGAGATTTTTTTCAACCCGGTAGTTATTAATAATACTGGCGATCAGTCGCAACAAGATCTTGTCTATCATTGGGATTTTGGTACCGGCATGGCAAAAGATACATCAAATATCAAAACCCCTTCTTTTATTTACCCGCAACCAGGTTCTTATAAGGTCAGTTTAGAAGTTCAATCGCCATATGGCTGCATAAAAAAAGTAAATGCAACTATGGTTGCACTGCAAGGGCTTGGTGGCCAGATAACCGGCCCTTCGGAAATTTGCCAGGAAACAACAGCGCAGTTTAGCGGCTCTACCTTATTACCCGGGCAACCGCAATGGCATTGGGTTTTTGATGACGGAAGTATTGTTGACAAACAAAATCCTCCCTTAAAAAAATATAACGATGCAGGAAATTTTCCCGTGACGCTTATCGTCGATAATAATGGTTGTATAAATACCGTATCAACACTTCTTCAGGTTCATCCCAAACCGGTTGTAACCTTATCAGCAAAGGAAATGACTGTGTGTGAAGGTTCAGGAATTTCACTTACCGCAAGCGGCGGAAATTCTTATTCATGGTCGCCATCAATAGGATTAGATAATTCGGCTATCGCTTCAATTATTGCTTCTCCTGTAAATAATACTTCTTATGTAGTTACGGCGACAAGCCTTTTTGGATGTAGTAATAAAGATTCCGTAAACGTATCGGTGATTCATCCTTTTAAATTGCAATTACCCAAAGAAGTCACGATTTGCAATGGAAAAAGTGTCGAGATAAGAGCATCCGGTGCAGTTGCTTATCAATGGATCGGGAATACGGAAAACCTGAGCAATATAAATGTTTCAAATCCCGTTGCTGCTCCTTCAAAAACGACCGTTTACACGCTTGCCGGCAGCGGAGAAAATCAATGTTTTTCAGATACCGGACGGATAAAAGTTATTGTAAAACCAAATCCTTCTGTAAATGCCAGCCCCGGTTCGCAAATTCTTGCAGGAAGCACTTATCAATTACAATCTACCACAAGCAGCGATGTAATAAAATGGGATTGGTCGCCAAAAAAATACCTGGATTGTTATAATTGTGCGGCGCCAAAGGCAACTCCTTTGGAACCAATGAATTATACGATAACTGTTGCCAATTCTGATGGATGCATTGCTTCAGATACAGTTTCAATAAAATTACTTTGCAGCAATAGTAAAATCTTTATTCCCAATGCATTTTCTCCAAATAATGACGGCCTGAATGATCAGTTTGTAATAAAAGGGCAGGGGATTACCACATTAAATCATTTGCGCATTTTTGATCGCTGGGGAACTTTAATATTTGAACGAAAAAATCTGAGAATCAACGACCCTATGGGGGCATGGGATGGTCGTTATAAGGGTGAGCCCGTGCCAATGGGAACTTATGTATATATTGTGGAAATGTCTTGCAACGAAAATACTTTCACACAGAAGGGCTCAGTAACAGTGGTTTATTGATGGCGAATGGGCGAACGGGGAGTAGTGAATGGGTGCTTATTTAAAACATAAATTCCGTTTATTTCTTCGTTTGCTGGCTACCTCATCTCGAGCATTGAATTTTTCTTTATAAATCAATTTGAATTATAGTTTATCGATTATTTTCTTCACTTGTACATTGGACATTGAATATTTTCCCTGTGAACATTGGATATCGGGCATTGAACATTGATTATTTTCCGGAATATTTATTATTCACTCATCACGGATTGCTTATCATTCATTTCTAATTCTACGTTCTTCAACTGAACTTTCTCATGCTGTGCCGGAATCAGAACATTTTTAAAACCTTTTGTTTCTAATTTTAATTTGAAAGCCTGCTGCGTATCATATTCTCCATGAACTAAAAATACCGCCTTTACTTTTTCGGGATCCTGGCAACTCAAAAATTGCAAAAGGTCATCTGAATCTGCATGGGCGCTGAGTCCGGAGATCGCATCTACTTCTGCGGCTACAGGAAATGTTTCATTAAAAAGCTCCACTTCTTTTGCCCCCTGTAACAATTGCCCTCCGAGAGAATGAACGCTGCAATATCCCGACATAAGAATGGTATTTTTATGATCGCCGATGCATTTAGAAATATGATGCCTTACCCGACCAGCATCGGCAGTTCCGCTGGCAGAAATAATGATACAGGGATCAGTGCTTTCCTTCAAACGCCTGCTGTCTTCTGACTGCTCTACATATTTCAATCCTTTGAACAAAAAAGGGTCGTCATCTATTTTTAAAATTTCCTGTAAACGATCATTAAAAAATTCCGGGTACTTTTTTATTGCTTCCGTTGCTTTCAAACCGAGAGGACTATCCACATATATATTCAATTCGGGCAATTTATTTTCTAATTCCAGCTGATTTAAAATATATAATATTTCCTGTGTGCGGCCAACACTGAAAGCCGCAATGATCAATTTTCCTTGTTTTTTAATACAGGTTCTTTCGATCCAATCGTGCATATTTTCAATATTATTGAAGGCGACATCGTGGTGTTTATCACCATAAGTACTTTCTATAATAATATAATCTGCCTGTGGTGTTTCAGCCGGTGATTGTAATAAGGTGCTCCTTGTCCTTCCTACATCGCCGCTAAATAAAATAGTGCTTTCTTTTCCATCTTCTGTTACCGTAATGCTGATCGCCGCACTTCCTATCAGATGGCCATTATTAATGTATAAAGCCCTTACATCTTTTCCAGGTTCAAAGGGCTGATTGTATTCAATAATTTCAAATTGTTTTACCGCATTCATTACGTCTTCATGAGAATATAAAGGTTCGTAAGGCTCAAGGTTGTGGGCTGCCCTTTTTTTAT
This sequence comes from uncultured Chitinophagaceae bacterium, assembly GCA_963706825.1. GTDB lineage: Bacteria > Bacteroidota > Bacteroidia > Chitinophagales > Chitinophagaceae > Ginsengibacter. The sequence continues at coordinate 307,313 of CAVPNT010000003.1, forward strand.
TAATGTATTCTGTTTCATAAGTTTGAATTTCGGCGCTGTCGTGAAGCAATATTTCCGCGAGTTCTCCTGTCGCCCGTGTACAATAAATTTTACCTTTAAAACCCTCTTTGACTAATTTCGGAAGTAATCCTGAATGGTCAATGTGAGCATGAGAAAGCAATACACAATGAATGGAGGCAGGATCAAATCCAAAATCACTATTAAGGGTATCTGTGTTGGCGCCCATGCCCTGGAACAAACCACAGTCTAAAAGAATGTTTACGCCGTTTCTTAAAGATAAAAGGTGTTTAGAGCCGGTAACAGTGCGTGCAGCTCCATGAAAAGAAACTTTCATTGATACGGTTAAAAAGTTAAAAAAGCTTTATTTATTGATAGGCTGCGGCATTAATCTTTGTATCCCCCCGCATTTGTGGATTTTACTTTACTTGTATTTCTGTTATGATGCCTTTCATGTACACTGTCCGCCACCTTATCCGGCTTTGCCATATATTTTTCTGTTATTTCTTCATCTTTCTTCAAATCCTCATTTTGCATATCAGCAGACAAACCTGTTCCTTCGCTTTTATTGCTTCCGCCGGGCTGGCCTTTTAAATCTTTTCTCATAAAATTCTTTTTTAGGAAATTATACAATAGATATGCCATTCTGGTTTTGTGAAATTTAATGATGCGAACGTGCAGCCGGCGCTTCTTTAATTATTTTTCAAAATGGATAGTATCTTTAATCCTTAACTGATTTTATTTTAAATCTTTTTATTGAAAATTATTATGAAAATAGCTACTTACAATGTGAATGGAATTAATGGACGGCTCCCCGTACTGCTTCGCTGGCTTAATGAAACATCGCCGGATGTGGTGTGCCTCCAGGAATTAAAAGCGCCGCAGGAAAAATTTCCGGAAGAAGCAATAAAAGATGCCGGTTATCATGCAATATGGCATGGGCAAAAAAGCTGGAATGGAGTGGCGATACTTTCGAAAAATGGAAAACCGGCAGAGATTTGCCGCGTACTTCCCGGCGATCCGGATGATACACACAGCCGCTACATTGAAGCAATGGTAGATGGTGTAAAGATCGGTTGCTTGTATCTTCCCAATGGAAATCCTTTACCGGGGCCTAAATTTAATTACAAACTGCGCTGGTTTGATAGATTAACTGCACATGCATCAGAACTTCTTGCATCAGATTCTCCTGTTTTATTGACCGGTGATTTTAATGTAATGCCCACAGAACTGGATGTTTACAAGCCTGAACGTTGGGTAAACGACGCTTTGTTTCGCCCCGAAGTGCGCGAAGCTTTTCATACGCTTGTTTCGCAGGGGTGGACCGATGCCATTAGAAAATTATATCCAAATGAAATTATCTATACTTTTTGGGATTATTTCCGGAACGCTTATGGGCGCAATGCAGGCTTACGTATTGATCATTTTCTGCTAAGTCCGCATTTAGACAAGCGCCTGGTTGGAGCGGGAGTAGATCATCATGTGCGCGGATGGGAAAAAACAAGTGATCACGCGCCGGTGTGGATTCAGTTGGCAGAATAAACAGTAATTTTTTAAAAGATTGCCTATTTACTTTCGTTTATTAAATTTATGGGACAGGCAGAACTACAAGCGGGAAATAATTTGCTGATCATTCATTCTGCAATTTATTTTTATGGAAATGCAGCAAACGATTTATTAAGCATTCAGATAGCCCGGGATATTGCCAATCATTGGAACGAACCTGGCGCAAAAGTGTTAGTTAAAAGACTGATTTACAAGGTGGTTTTTCAAATCGAAGGTATTTATGCTCCAAACCTAAGTCCTGAAATAATTTATACCAACACCAACCCCCGCAATAATTATTTCAGGATAGAAGAATATGCTCATGGAAATATTTCTTTTGTAGATGGCCTTGGTTCCAATACTGGCTATTTTAAACTCGATAATCTTTTAAATAATTCCACAACTGCCGCTCATGAATTTGGACATACGCTTGGTTTGGATCATCCAAAATATTTAGACATCCGGGGAAATGGACAGCCTGGAATCATGTATCCACGGGGCACTTTGGTAGATCCTCAATTTCAATATGATCAACCGTTCCTGCAGGCGTAAAAGGCGGTACAATCAATCCCTTTACGCGAAAAGTTTTACAGTCAGATATTGATGATTTAAAATTAAACAAACTGGATTTTAATAAAGAAGGATTTGCGGTAATTGGCGGGTTTTCCAGCGTTTGGCACGATGCGCAGATACTACGGCAGTAAACAAGCAAATAAGGGGAATTTGTATTTTTATTTTCGCCATCCGGATTGAAAAATCGTTTTCTGTTTGCCAATTCCTTTTAAATTGCTAATTCTGGTTTATTAAAAATAATAATTCTGAAAGTTATAGCCAGAAATTTAGATTAAAAAACAGCCATTAAAAAAGTTAATTAGAATAGTTGGGAACGATGATTTAATAGTTTCTGGCTCCTTGCAATAATCCTTTCTTTTAACCGTATATACTTTTGCAAAAACCTTTGTTAATTCAATGTCGTAACTTTAAAGTACAAATATAATTTCTGTTACTTTTACGTATGAACCCAATAATCAGTTTTATTATGAGCAAAAAATTTATTCCGGTACTTATTATCCTTATTTTATGTGGTTTATTTGTAGGATATGGGGTCATGGGAAGAAGTGACAAACACAATGATGATCCCAAAACCAAATATCAAAAAATTCTTCGCAATGTGGGCATTGTGCTGGAGCAGGGACATTATAACCCCAAAAAAATAGACGACAAATTCTCCCAGGAAGTGTTGAAAAAATTTGAGGATAATCTTGATCCGGACAAATACATTTTTATACAATCCGACATCAATAATTTTAAGAAATATGAAAACAGGATTGATGATGAAATTCATGGTGCGCCACTTGAATCTTTCTATTCAATAAGCAATGTATATCTGAAAAGACTCGATGAAGTTGCTGCTTCTTATAAAGAAATTTTGAAAAAGCCGTTTGATTTTACAAAAGATGAAAGCCTTCAGACAGATGGCGATAAAAGAAATTATCCAAAGTCAGTTGCGGAACGGGAAGATTATGGCAGAAAACGTTTGAAGTACCTGGTATTAGGAAGATTTGTTGATCTGCAAAATGAACGCGATTCAAACATGAAAAAGGATTCTGCTTATAAACCGGATTCTACCTTGCAACGTGAAGCAGTTGAAATCATTTCACGGCAGATGGACCGGTATTTTCAAACACTGAAAAATCATAATTCTACAGATGAGTTATTCAGCACTTTTGTAAATTCCATCACGAGCACGATGGATCCGCACACTACTTATTTTGCTCCGGTAGATAAAAGAGGTTTTGACGAGATGCTCAGCGGTACTTTTTATGGAATAGGCGCCCAATTGGTTCCGAAAGACGGCAAAATTTTGATCGGTGATCTCATTACCGGAATGCCCGCCTGGAAAACAGGACAAGTAACTCCCGGGGATGAAATTATAAAAGTAGGAGAGGGCGCTGCTGCTCCCGTTGATGTAACCGGTTATTCAGTAACCGATGCGGTAAAATTAATTCGTGGCGAAAAAAGAGGCTCTGAAGTAAGGCTTACACTGAAAAAAGCGGATGGAACCGTAAAAGTGGTTTCTATTTTAAGAGATAAAATTTCATTGGACGATACATTTGCCAAAAGCGCAGTGATTAATAATAACGGCCATAAAATTGGCTATATTTATTTACCGGAATTTTATGCAAATTTCGACGATCCGAATGGAAGGCGCTCTGCCACTGATGTAGCCAAAGAAGTAGAAAAATTAAAAGCGGCGAATGTAGAAGGAATTGTAATGGATTTGCGTGGCAATGGCGGGGGATCTTTATCTGATGTAGTGGATATGGTTGGCTTGTTTGTAAAAGGAGGCCCGGTGGTTCAGGTAAAAGGCCGTGATGGAGATGCAAGCGTGTTGAGCGATAAAAATAAAGAGGTTTTATATACCGGCCCGTTGGCTGTAATGGTTGATGAACTCAGCGCTTCTGCATCTGAGATTTTTGCTGCAGCGATCCAGGATTACCATCGTGGAATTATTATTGGAAGTTCATCCACTTATGGAAAAGGGACAGTGCAAAGAAATGTATCACTGGATCCCCAATCAGAAAATCCTTTCTTCAATCGTCCTTCAGAAGGGCTTGGAGATGTAAAACTAACCTTTAGAAAATTTTACCGCATCAATGGTGGCGCTACACAATTACGCGGTGTGGTGCCGGACATTATTATTCCCGACAGGCTGGAAAATGCGAAGCTTCGTGAAAAGGATAATCCTGATGCATTGCATTGGGATGAAATACCAAAAGCAAATTACACACTATGGAATCCCGGCTACAGCTATGCTCCTGTAATTGCAAGCGTAAATTCTGAAATCAATAAGAACATCGATTTTAAAGGAATAAAAAATGAAGTGGCTTTGCTTGATAAATACCAGAATGATGAAACTCCATTAAACATTGTGAAGTATAAGCAAATGCAAAAAGAGATAAAAGAAGCTGCGAAAAAACTGGATGCGTATTTAAAGCCTTCCGTTGATTTGCACATTCAATCATTGCCACAGGATACTTTGGACATAGCAGGAGATACCGCAAAAATAACCAAGCAAACGGCTTTCCTTAAAAACATTGGCAGCGACATTTACGTAAATGAAACTGTAAAGGTGTTGGAAAAAGTAATTGGAGAGGCACAAATTGCGCAGGCGAACAACAAATAGCAAACTTTGAAATTGAGTTTTACAAAACCGGTGATAAACGCCGGTTTTGTCGTTTTAATACTTCTGTAAAAACAAATGACAAAACAGGAAAACGATTTATTTGTTTGTTTACTGAAGTCATTTCGGTTTAAAGGGCAGGATTCAAAACGCCCCTTTTGCAGCATTTTTTTCTGAAGCGGATACGATGAATTACCTGATATCAACCATTTTTTTCTAAAGCTAATTACCTGGATTTCTATTTGCTTTTTCCACAGAATCATTTCTTTCACATATAACAAAAACAAGGATTCCTTTTATTTCTTCTTTTGCTGGACTCCCATTTTCATTCGCTCAAAATCTTCACTTCAAAATCTTTATTTTCCCAATGATTGGCTTTTTTCCAGAAGAACGTAAATTTTATTTCACCTGATTTCTTTTTTTCAAAATCAATATCAGCGATATGCATTCCTACTTTGGTGTCTTTTGTGTGTGTATCATTTGCTGTTTGCCAGTTGTCTGTGGTCCAGTGTACAAGGGCCTCGGCAGTTGTTTCTATCCTTAAAATTTTATCGGATGAAATAACAGTACATGGAAAATTAAAACGCCAGATCATAAAAGGCGAACCTTGTTTTTTGACAACGTAACGCTCATGCGTATCGGACAACATGTCAAAGATTTTTTTCGCCTTTACCGAATAACAAAGCTTGATGTATTCAGAATGCGCCCACGTAAGGGGCATGGCTGAACCGGAATGATGGCCAAAAAATAATTCTTTTTCGGGAATATCATTCGTGTCCCAAATTTGTTCAGGAATCAAACCATTATTTGCAAAAGCTTCCATCGCTTTTAATAATTCGCGGGCTTTCTTTATATTTCCCGAAGCTATTTCATAATGCGCCCGCTCGCCTGTAAGCAACGGCCATGCACGGCCGATTCCTTTACCATTATCTGAATATCCGTTGCCTTCCGGATCTTCACCATAACCATCATTGGTATAGCGATGCCAGCAAGGCCCGTTGGGTGTATCCACTTTTAGTTTATCATCAATTAATTTGATGGTATTCAAAATTTTCGGATCATCAGCGGCACGTAAGCCAAATCTTACTAAAGCAAGAGCATCGACACAAACCAGTTCATACAAATGCATTTTACCGGCTTCTCTTGTCCGGTTCTTTATATAAATAAATTTATTTTTTACGTCTTCAGCGGGCAAATGATAAGGATTGATGCGCATGTAATATCCATCTACGCCACCTTCTTTCGAGATGGGAGTGTCGGTAATATAAGTCCAGTTTTCAATCTGCTCGTTCCAAAAGTCGGCAGTATCACGGCAGTATTGTGCAATATCAGGTTCGCCCATTTCGTCTGCAAGATTCGCTGCGCATAACAATCCCGTAATCTCTGCTGCCAGTGTAAATGAAGAAAGCCCTGATTCTTCTTCCCACCGGTCCTGCTGGGTGGAAGGTCCGTGATGGACAATAAAGGAGATCGCTTTTTTTATTGAGGACCAATACCTTTCTAATCTTTCCGGCGGCAGGTTATACTGTTGACGGCATTGCTCTACCAATAGCAGTGGGAGTGCCACTTCATCCATTTGTATGCCATTCAACGAAGGGATTCCTTCCAGCCACATGTTCTGGCTCCAATGCCCGTCCTTTTCCTGCGTCGCCATCAAATAATTCAGAATTTTTAAAACTTCATCTTTCGATTTAAGCGCCAGAAAACCACCCGCACTTTCTACCAAATCTCTTGGCCATACGAGGTGATATCCGCCGAGGTCGTTATCGCCTTTGGTATTTCCCCAGGGAATGGAAAGGCTGGCGACTACACCGCCGGGAAATTTTCGCGACTGATGCAGGTTCATAACGGTTGCGCTTATACGAAAATCTTTTCCCGTATCATTTTTCCCTGTCTTAACGCTTTTCAGATTTTTTTGAAACTGCTCCCATTCATACAAATACCGGTTTTTAGCTATTTCAAAACCATCAATTAAACTTGCCCACGCCCGGTTTCCTGCATCTTCTTCTTTAAAGCCAAAACTCAAAGCCAGTACAAATTCTTTTGTTTTTGAAATATCTATTTCTGCTGTTAGTGCGATGTTCCCGTTGTTTGCTCTCGCATATTGCCACTCCATTTTATGATGTTGTTTCAAATCCTGGAATCCATCGGAAGTTCCGACATATCCTACCGATCGTTTTAAGAATTGAGTATAATAACAGGCAAGTGCCAATGTGATGCCCTGCCGGTTTGCAAACAACATCGGAACTCCTTTATAATCGCCGAGCCAGCCATTGTTTTCTGCACCACGATTGCCGATGTGAGGAGCGAGCAAAACATACAATTTATATTTATTTGATTCTTGTTTTTTCGTGGGTTTGAAGGTTATTTTTTGAAGTAAAGTATCGCGATAGGGATCGGTAATAATTTCTTTTTGGATGGAATACTTTTTTTCCAAACAGGTATTGGTAATTCGAAAGGCAGGTACCCCTTCTTTTATCCATTTTGTTTCATGAGTAGTATCTCTTTTTTCTTCAGAAAAAAAATTCTTTCCGTCCGTAACGATAAACTCCATATCACGGATGCATGCGACGTCTTCACGCGGGTAATATATTTCATTTAAAATCCCGTGGCTTATCGTAAAGATAACACTGGAAAAATCGTTGGTTGATTTTCCAAGTCCCGCTTTGGCACTTGAGGTCCATCGGGCAGAAATACCGGGAGAACCAGGCGGAGTTGAATTATTAATTGCCATTTTCATTCATTTTAATCAGCGGCAGCCCGGATTCTTTATCAATTTCCCGCTTCAGATAAACCGGCGATTCATTGAGGATTATTTCCAAAGTGGGATGAACAGTGGCTTTCAACAAATGGCCTCCATGTGCGGTTCCATCTTCTTTACCCAAAACCACGTGTGCATGAATTTTATATCGGCCATTAAAAAGAGTAATGCCTCCATTTAAAGTCAATACTTCCATTTGCTCTTTGAAAGGAATTTTTTTATAGTCTTTCATAGAAAAATCAAAAAAGCCAACGATTGTTTCGCTGAAAGCTCCAATCGCAGTGAATTGCGATGTGGAAACCTTTTCTTTCTTTGCGAATTCCATTATTTTTTCCATCACTTCTTCGCGGCTTTCTAAAATTACAGCGTATGTTTTTTGCAGATCGCTGTTGATTAATTGATACTTCATCTCCTATTCAAATTCTGTGATTGTAGTAATTACAACATCCTGTTCGTCCAGATCATTCAACACATCCTCTTCGTTCAAACCAGTCATTTCATTTTGATTTAAAGCATTCATTTCATCAGAACTGTCTGAATACTTTTGAGAAGCATTTTTGTTTTTCAAATAGATAAATGCTCCTGCACCTAGTGCCACAGCACCGCCGATTCCCCACAAAAGTTTTTTGTGATCTGCAAACCAATTTTCAGAGCTGTTACCATCAGTCTTTGGACGATAATTCCTATGTGAAGCAGCATATGTGTTTTCTGAATTGTGAGCGTTACCTGACATACTTTTTTTCATACAAATTGTGTTATTGAATTAATAATTATTTTTTCTTTTTTTGCCTTTTATTCTTTTTGATTCCTTCACATCCCTCGCATCGTTTATCCGGTTGTGCTTATCGCACATAATAGCATCATAAATGCAACCAGCGGTAGCTACATACACGACATGATGAACGATATCCGGAATAATTGTTTTTGCTTTTTGATGTGTAATTGGCGCTGCAACTCTTAATAAAGGCAACATGAATAATTGGCCACCCCAAACAATCAGAAAATGAAGTGAGTTGGCAACCATTCCTTTTAATCCTGCAAGACCTAATATCCCACGAATCATTCCAAGCGAGGTTCCATAAGCCAAATGAACTTCGTTGGAAACTTCTTCGGCTTTGCTTTCAGTTACAGGTTTCACATCCAACACTTCCCTTACTGCGTTTGCTGGAGTGTTGGAAGGCTTTCGGCCTGTTACTTTCATCTCTGCCATTTGGCATAAAGTCATCGCAATGGTTCCCGCCAAACCTGCTATTAAACCAACTCCAATTGCCGTACCCACACTTGCTAAAGCACTTTGTTTCTTATACTTTTTCATAAAATGTTTTTTTAGGTGGTGTAATTATGTTTACTAAAATCTTTTTCAAGAATAGCCTTCTTTTCCTGATATTCTTCTTTGGTTATTTCGCCGGCGGCAAAACGTTTTCTGAGAATATCATAAGAAGTATCCCGGGTGCGGCGAAAACCCCACGGAGTAGCAAAAATCCAGATGAGGAATAAGATCCAGATAATCCACCAGATAAAATTCATTCCCCAATAACCATTATAGTACCACATGATATTTGTTTTTAAAAATTAATAAAATACAATTATTCCTTATTTCCTGCCCTGCTGACGTTGGTCAGGCAGGCTCCTTTTACTGTACAAACAGCAAGCCGTTATCAGCGCAGCTACCGATAAAAGAACAGCGGTGCGTTTTATCATCAATGAAACTGATTTTAGTTTCATTTCATCTACATATTTTTTCTCAGGATAATTTTCGCCAGAGGAAGAACCATTTTCACGCAAAGCCATTTGCAAAACCTGTGCAGTATGCAACGCTTTTCTGTCTGTTAATTGTTCGATTTGTTCACGACAACTAAATCCATCTGTAATTACAATTGTTTTTTTCTGCGCCTTTCTTACAGCCGGCAAAAGAATCATTTCTCCAACTTTTAGAGACACATCGTAATGGTCGCCTTTTTCATAACCAAAATATCCTGCCATACCACAACAACCGGTATCAAGCATGTGATAATCGAGCTTCATATGCTCCAGTAAATTCTCTTCAGGTTTGGCTTTAATAATCGCTTTTTCATGGCAATGAATGTGAACAATTGCTTCGCGGTTTAATTGCGGAATATGATGTTGTTTTGCTTCTTTATCCAAAAATTCGGCAAGTGTGAAAGTTTGTTGTTTCAATCTTTTTGCATCTTCATCAAAAGGAAGAATGTCACACATTTCATCCCTGAAAACAGCTACACAACTTGGTTCGAGGCCAACCAAAGGTGTTCCCATCCTGATTTCATCACGCAAAACATTCAATATTTGAAGCAACATTTTTTTCGCTGTATCCAACATTCCAAAATCGTATAATGGACGTCCACAACAAATGGATCTTTTCGAAATAATGACTCCATATCCCGCTGCTTCCAGTACTTCCATTCCCGCTACTAAAGTTTCCGGTTTGAAAAAATTATTGAAAGTATCTACCCATAAAATCACTTTCTTATTTTTTGTTTTTGAAAGTTCATATCGCTTTGCTTCCGGCTCATATCTTCCCGTTGTTTGCGTGTAGGATGCGTTCCCACCGTGATTACTTTTAAACCAGTTTCTGAAAGTTTGCTGCGCAAATTTTGGAATCTGTCTTTTTTGTGAAACTCCCGCTGCTGCCTTAGAAAGGCTTGCCAGCAAAGGGATATGGGTAAATAAATTAACCACTCCCGGCATCAAAGAAGCCAATCGTGACCACCAGTAGATCCAGCCAAAAGCGTACGCGTTCCTGGGACGCATTTTCTTTTCATAATAATGAGAAAGAAATTCCGATTTTAATGTTGCCATATCCACATTTACCGGGCAATCACCTTTACAACCTTTACACGCGAGACACAAATCCAGCGATTGTTTTACATTTTCATCTTTCCACCCGTCAGTAAGTACATCGCCTTGCAACATTTCAAACAATAAATGCGCTCTGCCGCGGGTGCTGTCCTCTTCTTCACGGGTTGCCATATAACTCGGACACATCGTTCCACCGTCATGACGCCGGCAATTTCCAACTCCGACGCAGCGAAGAACCGCCCGGGAAAAACTTCCTTTGTTGTCGTCATTTAAAAAATGGAAATGGGTTTTTGGAGCCGGAGGATTGTAAGAGGTTCCCAATCTGAAATCAGATAATTGCCCATAAGTGTCAATGATTTTCCCCGGATTCATCAACCATTGCGGATCCCATATAGATTTGAATTCATGAAAAGCCTCCATGATTTTTTTGCCAAACATAATCTCGAGTAAGTCACCTCTTGTTTGCCCATCGCCATGTTCCCCTGAAAGAGAGCCGCCATAACTTACTACCAAATGCGAAGCTTCAACTGTGAACTTTTTATAATTTTCAATTCCTTCTTCAGTTTTTAGATCAAACCCAACACGACAGTGAACGCAGCCCTGGCCCAAATGCCCATACAATGAAGGATGATAACCATATTTGCTGAATAAAGCGCGCAAATCCTTTAGATAATCGCCCACTTTTTCAGGAGGAACTGCGGAATCTTCCCACCCTGGTGCGCCATCCGGTTCACCGGGAACAAATGCTGTTGCACCTAATCCATCTTCACGGATTTGCCAAAGTTTTTGTTCCTGATCGGCATCATCAAAAAGGCTCATATTTGGCGGATTTTTTTCTTTTTTCAATTCTTCCATCAATGCTTTGCATTTGTTGTCAGAATCGGTTTTGTCTTTTCCGCCAAATTCGCAAAGCAGCCACCCACCTCCTTTTGGAAGCAAAGGAATGTCATTTACATCCAATCCTTTTTTACGCATAAATTCAAGAAGCAGATCATCAAAACCTTCCAAACCGATTGGCTTGTGTACCAGGATTGTTGTAACAGCATGCCCTGCCGCATAAATATCCGGATAGCCTAAAACCAGTAAGGAGCGCGCACCAGGATCAGGCATTAATTTCATATTGGCTTGTAAAATAATCACACAAGTTCCTTCGGAACCCACAACGGCCCGGGCTACATTAAAACCGTTTTCAGGTAATAAAGCCGGAAGGTCATAGCCTGAAACACGGCGGGGGATATTTGGAAATTTCGCCCTGATTTCATCTGCATATTTGTCTCTTAAATTTTTTAGTTTTTGATAAATTTCACCTCTTCTTCCACCTGCCTTGATGATGTTTTCCAGTTCCTCTTCTGATGTAGGACCCACTTTCATTTTTACACCATCATAAGTAAGAATGGTAAGTGATTCTGTATTGTCAGACATTCGTGCGCCATATCCATAAAACTGCGCCATTACAGAATGGACACCACAGGAATTATTTCCCAACATTCCACCAATCGCACAGTGACTGTGTGTTGCAGGGTCAGGCCCAAATGTGAGATTCGCCTGTCGTGAAGTCGTTCCACGCATTTCATCCAATACAATTCCCGGCTGAACCAACACTGTTTTTTTGTCTTTATCAATATGCAAAACTTTGTTGTAGTATTTTGTCATGTCCATTATCACTGCTACGTTACAACAAGCGCCCGTAAGGCTTGTGCCACCACCACGCGATAAAATCGGTGCGCGATATTTTTTGCAGACGGCGACAGTATTAATAATATCTTCTTCACTTTTTGGAAGAACAACGCCTATTGGTACCTGGCGGTAATTGGAAGCATCAGTTGCGTACAATGCTTTTGTACCCGTATCAAAACGAACTTCACCCTCAATTTTTGATTTCAATTCATTTTCAATTGCTTTTGCGTTTACACCTTCGGAATATTTTGTCTCATACCTGAGGTCTAATGTTTCTGTATCATTTGCCATAATTATTTTTTTTAAAGTCTGTTCTCACTAACAATTAATTTGTTTTGTTTAAATGCGGTCTGACCTGCGGTGCCGACCTCGAAAGCTTAAATGCGGTCTCACCTTCGCTGCCAACCTCTAAACCTTGTACTTCTCCGCATCTTTATATTTAAAATCGAGCCCAAATCCAGGCCTGCTCGTATCCACATGCAATGCGCCCTTCACCGGTTTTGGCGTTCCGTCAAAAAGCATGTTTTCTATTCTTACATGATCATAAAAATATTCTGCAGTAAAAAAAGAATCCAGCGATAAACCAGGATGTAAGTGCATGGCAGGAGCACAATGGGAAGAAAAAGGTAGTTGATGTGCTTCGCATGTATTTCCGGCTTTTAAGAAAACTGAAATGCCTCCACATCTTGTTGCATCAGCCTGCAAAACATCTACTGCTCCTGCATCAAGCATTTGTTCAAAATAAGGGAGGTTGTATCCGTATTCGCCAGCGGCAATATTGATTTTGTCCGGAGCATGTTCACGGATAAAATGAAGTCCTTTTAAATCACTTGCAGGTACCGGTTCTTCAAACCATGTGACATCAAGCGCTGCAAATTTATTTGCCATTTCAAGCGCTTGTTTGGCACTATATGCTCCGTTTGCATCTACAAATAAGGCACAATCTTTCCCAATCGCTTCCCTTGCTTTTTGCACCCGCTCCACATCCTGATTGGGTTCGCGGCCGATTTTCATTTTCACTTGTTTGATTCCTTCTGCTGCCCAGCCGCCTAATTGTTTTTGCAATTTTTCGATGGAATAAGAAGTAAATCCGCCGCTTCCATAGATCCAAAAATCGTCTCTCACTTTTCCAAATAATGACACCAAAGGAACATTTAAAATTTTTGCTTTTAAATCCCACAAAGAATTATCAATGGCAGAAATGGCCATAGCAATCACTCCGTAATTTCCACTGTTTCTCACGCTTTCAATCATTGTTTTCAGAATGAAGGGAATGTTCATCGCATCTTTTCCAACTACTATTTCTTTCAAACTTTTTTCAATAAAATAAGCTGAAGAAGCATCTGCATAAGAATATCCAATTCCTGCCTTTCCACCTGCTTCTATTTCGACCAAAACGATAGTTGTGCTGTTCCATTTTATCGTTCCATCTGATTCCGCGCCGTCTGTTGGAATCGTATAAGCACTTACTTTTACGTCTTTAATATTTACTGATTCTTCATTCATTAACCAAATACTGTTGACAATTCACTTTTCCATGTTGATTTAATAATTCCTGCTTCATCCGGGTCGCCTTTCAATAAAGTTTCACCATATTTTACCATCATATCAAAAGAAATATGTGGTGGAAGAGGTGGTACGTTCGGATCGGTAACTACTTCCAAAACGGCCGGACGGTCTGCTGAAAGAACATCATCCCAGGCATCGCCAATTTTATCAGGATCATTTACAAAAACACCTTTCAGGCCAAGAAGTTTTGCATATTCTGCGTAAGGAAAATCCGGAACATCCTGCGAACCTGAAAATTTAGGATCGCCGCTCATAACCCGCTGTTCCCACGTTACCTGGTTCAGATCATTATTGTGAAGCACCATAATCACAAGCCTTGGATCTTTCCATCTTTTCCAATATTTTGAAATGGTAATCAGCCCGTTATTTCCCAGCATTTGCATCGCTCCATCTCCAACCAGGGCAATAGGAATTCTATCCGGATAAGCAAATTTTGCAGCAATGGCATAAGGAACACCAGGACACATGGTGGCCAAATTTCCGGATAAAGAAGCCATCATTCCCTGCCTGATTTTTAAATGCCGTGCAAACCAATCTGCAGAAGTGCCGGAGTCTGAAGAGATAATACAATTATCCGGAAGACGTGGAGAAAGTTCATGGAAAACTTTTTGTGGATTGATGGGATCGGCGGAGTCTTTTGCTCTTGCATCCAGCACCTGCCACCAATCTTCCATTCCTTTTTCAATCGATTTGCGCCATGAATGATGATGTTTCTTTTTGAGAAAAGGAATTAACGCCTTTAAAGTTTCTTTACTGTCGCCTAACAGATTTATTTCCATCGGGAAACGCAGGCTGAGCATTTTCGGATCGATATCAATTTGTACACCACGCGCCTGTCCTATTTTTGGTAAAAATTCTGAGTAAGGAAAACTGCTGCCGACCATCAAAAGCGTATCGCATTCCATCATCATTTTCCAGCTTGGTTCGGTTCCCAATAATCCAATGGCGCCGGTTACATAAGGAATATCATCAGGAACAGCCGCTTTACCTAAAAGGGCTTTGGCCACACCTGCTCCCAATAATTCTGCTACTTCAATGGTCTCTTCGCCTGCATCCAGCGCACCTGCACCAACGAGCATCGCCACTTTCTTTCCATCATTTAATAATTCCGCCGTTCTTTTTAAATCCGCTTCAGGGGGCACGATTCTTATATTAGGGAATCCAATCCCTGTATGAATGGCGCCATGCATTCTGGGCGGCTCTTCTGCATCCAACTGTTGAACGTCATTGGGAATAATAATAGCTGTAACCGTTCTTTCGCCTTTTGCAATTCGAATAGCGCGGTCAATTAATTGCTGCATTTGCATAGGAATAGTTACGGTATGAACATATTCTTTTGCTACATCTTTAAACAAACTATTCAAATCTACTTCCTGCTGAAAGCTACCGCCCATCGCCATCCGCGCCGATTGCCCAACGATCGCCACTACAGATTGATGATCCATTTTGGCATCATACAATCCGTTGAGAAGATGGATAGCGCCAGGGCCGGAAGTGGCAAGGCAAACGCCCACCTGGCCGGTAAATTTTGAATGTCCGCAGGCCATAAAAGCCGCATCTTCTTCATGTCTTACCTGTATAAAATCGATTTTATCTTTTGCACGGTCGAGCGCTCCCATGATGCCATTGATACCATCTCCGGGGAAGCCAAAAATGCGGGTAATGCCCCAATCTAACAGTCGCTCTAATAAAAAATCACTTACTTGTTTTGCCATAAAAAAACTTTTAAATAATGTGTATAAAATTCAAGAAATCATTGTATGAGGAGCAATGATAAAGAAGGCGTAAAGGTTCTTTTATGTGCTTGCGGCCTCAAAGACTGTGCCTGCTGGAATTAAGGAAGATTGAAGATTGGTCAGGAACGAGTACCAAAAAGCTATTTTGCAAGAAGATAATTTATTTGGAAAATAATCATAGAAGTTCTGCTTTTGATTTTCTAAGCGGAATCTCGAGAAATAAAAGTCATTATAACTAACCAATATATTTTAAGGAAAAATTACGGTTTAATGATAATTGATTTTTTAAAACAATAACGATTGTGTGAAAATATGTTCCCGTCAAATAGAATATTTTTTTACAAAAAATAAACGCAATCTTCTAACCGACAATAAATGAAGTTGTCTATATATTTTCTTTTAACCCTTGCCAGTAAACAAACAAATAAGCCGAATTCTTATTTCCCGGTTTTTGAAATAAAAACAAAATTTTTTTGAACGGGAAAATAAAACTTAGGAAAGCAAATTCTATTCATTGTACTTTATTTTCATCTTCTTCACATTTTTTCTTCCCTTTATTTCATCACTTTCGTTTATTTTTGGCGACCACACATTATATTTTCATGCCATTAAATAAGTCCATTAAAACAGTTTTGATTATAGGTTCAGGTCCAATCGTAATTGGACAGGCCTGTGAATTTGATTATTCGGGAAGCCAGGCAGCACGAAGCCTGAGGGAAGAAGGAATCAAAGTAATTCTCATAAATAGTAATCCTGCTACCATCATGACCGACCCTATGATGGCGGATAAAGTTTATTTGCTTCCATTGAACACAGAAAGCATTGAGCAGATTATTGAAGAAACAGAGGCTGAAGGCTTGCATATTGACGCCGTTTTAGCTACTATGGGCGGTCAAACAGCATTGAACCTGGCAAAAGAAGCGGATGAAATGGGAATTTGGGAAAAAAATAATATCCGGTTGATCGGTGTAGATATTAAAGCAATTGATAAAGCGGAAGACCGCGAAAAATTCCGCGAATGGATGGTGGAAATGAAAATTCCGGTTGCACCAGCAAAAATTGCGAATTCGTTTTTGGAAGGAAAAGAAATTGCGCAGGAAATCGGATTTCCGTTGGTAATCCGGCCTTCATTCACATTGGGCGGTACGGGTGGAAGTTTGGTTTTTCATAAAGCAGATTTGGATGAAGCATTGAACCGCGGACTCACAGCTTCGCCAATGCATGAAGTACTGGTAGAAAAAGCAATGATGGGTTGGAAAGAATTTGAACTGGAACTTTTGAGAGATGACAATGATAATGTAGTGATCATTTGCACAGTCGAAAATTTTGATCCGATGGGTGTGCATACAGGAGATTCGATAACAGTGGCTCCTGCTATGACTTTGAGCGATACTGCTTATCAGAAAATGAGAAATACGGCGATTTCTATGATGCGGAATCTGGGAAATTTTGCAGGCGGCTGTAATGTTCAGTTTGCACTGGAGCCTCATACCGAAGAGATCATCGCAATAGAAATAAATCCTCGCGTAAGCCGTTCCTCTGCGTTGGCAAGTAAAGCCACTGGTTATCCGATTGCTAAAATTGCAGCTAAACTTGCCGTAGGATTCACTTTGGATGAATTGAAAAATCAAATCACCAAAACAACTTCCGCTTATTTTGAGCCTGCGTTGGACTATGTGATTGTAAAAATACCGCGTTGGAATTTTGATAAATTCAAAGGCGCAGATGATACTTTAGGTTTTCAAATGAAATCGGTAGGTGAAGTAATGGGCATCGGAAGAAGTTTTGCAGAAGCAGTTCAAAAAGCTTGTCAGAGCCTGGAAAATGATGCGATTGGATTAGGATATTATGGAAAAAGTCTGATGCATGCGGATGAAATTGTTGAGTATTTAAAAATTCCAAAATGGGACCGTATTTTCAGGATAAAAGACGCGCTGATGATTGGTGTAAGCGTAAAACGGATTTGCGAATCTACCGCGATAGATCGATGGTTTATTTATCAGATTCAAAAAATTGTAAACATTGAAAAAGCACTTGCCGAAACAACTTTGGAAAAAATTTCTCCTGAACTTTTGAAAGAAGCAAAACATCTTGGTTTTGGCGATGAGCAGATAGCAAAAATCATGAAAGATGGAAGTACGGATGAGGATATTTATGGAAAAAGAAAAGCGTTGGGAATTACAAGAGTTTATAAGATGGTAGATACCTGCAGTGCGGAGTTTGAAGCGAAGACACCTTATTTTTATAGTACCTTTGAGTGATTGCGGTAAATTTGCAAAAAGAAAAATCATGGAAGCTCTTGAAAATGATTTAAAAAAAATTGAAGGGATTTCTGATTCAGAATTGAAACTGGAAATTGTCATCCTGCTTTATGAAAAGGATAAGATTTCTTTAAGGAAGGCAGCGAAAATGGCGGGTTTGCACTGGTTGGATTTCAGTGAGATTTTATGCGAAAGGAATATACCAACCGTGAAAATGACTAATGAAGAATTTAAAACAGAAATAAGTACGGTTAAGGGTTTACTTAAATGATTGTAATCAGTGACACTTCATGTACCGGATATTTGATAATTATTAATAAACTTTTTTTATTGAAAAATAATTTTTCCAAAATTATTATACCTCAAATAGTTCATAAAGAAATACTTCAACTTTCTTCCCAATATGATTTAAGCGAATATCTTCATTCAAATTGGATTAGCGTCAATACCATTTCAAATAATAAATTGTTCCTCGAGTTGCGAAAAAAAGTCGATGACGGACAATCAGAAGCAATTGTATTATCAAAAGAAATTCATGCGGATTTATTATTAATTGATGAACGTAAAGGAACTGAACTTGCACGTTCTTTAGGAATAAAAACAATTGGTCTATTGGGTGTTTTATTATTATCTAAAAAGAAAAAAATAATTCCACTTGTTCGACCGGTTTTAGAAGAACTAATGACAAATACCACTTTTAGAATAAATCAAACTTTATACACAAATATTTTGCAGGAAGCCAATGAACTCTAACATTATCTACAACGAATCTG
The DNA here is from genome assembly GCA_963706825.1 of uncultured Chitinophagaceae bacterium. Taxonomy (GTDB): domain Bacteria; phylum Bacteroidota; class Bacteroidia; order Chitinophagales; family Chitinophagaceae; genus Ginsengibacter. Next base: position 325,633 of record CAVPNT010000003.1, read on the forward strand.
TTCCTTCTCAAAAGAAGAAAATTATTGTACTCGGAAGCGGCCCAAACCGGATTGGCCAGGGAATTGAATTTGATTATTGCTGCGTGCATGGATTATTGGCGATTAAAGAATGCGGCATGGAAGCGATTATGATTAATTGCAATCCTGAAACCGTTTCCACCGATTTTGACATTGCCGATAAACTGTATTTTGAACCGGTTTTTTGGGAACATATCTGGGAAATTATCGAACTGGAGAAACCGGATGGAGTAATCGTACAGCTTGGCGGGCAAACCGCTTTGAAACTTGCAAAACGATTAGATGAAAAAGGAATAAAAATAATAGGAACTTCTTTTGACAACATGGATATTGCCGAAGATCGCGGACGTTTTAGTGATATGCTGAAAGAGCTGGAAATTCCTTATCCAAAATATGGAACTGCGCATGATGCTGATGAAGCGATTGAAATTGCAAGGCAGGTTGGATACCCGGTTTTGGTACGTCCGAGTTATGTTCTCGGTGGACAAAGGATGCGGATTGTTTTGAATGACGAAGAACTGGAAAACGGTGTTTTAAGTTTATTAAAACATTTGCCGGGAAATAAAATCTTAATTGACCAATTCTTAGACCGCTGCCAGGAAGCGGAGATTGATGCAATCTTTGACGGAGAAACGTTTCATGTAATGGGAGTTATGGAACACATAGAACCGGCGGGAATTCATAGCGGAGATAGCAATGCAGTTTTGCCCCAGTTTAATTTGTCGCCACTGATTGTTCAAACCATGGAAGAGTATGCTGAAAAAATTGCACGGGCTTTACACATAAAAGGCCTTATCAATATTCAGTTTGCCATTAAGGATGGCGTTGTATATGTTATCGAAGCGAATCCACGTGCATCGAGAACGACACCTTTTATTGCAAAAGCATACCAGATTCCGTATCTGAATATTGCAACGAAAGTGATGCTGGGAGAGGCAAAATTGAAAGATTTTACTTTTGAGAAAAAATTAAAAGGTTTTGCCATTAAAGAACCGGTATTTTCTTTCAACAAATTCCCGAATGTAAATAAACAACTGGGCCCTGAAATGAAAAGTACCGGGGAAGCGATTCGTTTTATCAAAGATTTGCGCGATCCCTATTTCAGGCAATTGTATAGAGAGAGAAGTATGCATTTGAGTAAGTGATTAAGAATTAGGAATTAAGAATCAGTGCTGTCCGATTAATAATTTTTTTGATAAAAATACAGAGGAAAGCTCGTAGTGAATATGTGTACTCCATTTATTTTTCATTTAGAGGCCCTATGGAGAAAAGTTAAGCTTCAATTGATTTTCAGTTGGGGCTGGATTATATATTCTGCACCGTTCAGGATGCTCCAGGAACTTAAATACATGTGTGTAGTTTAGCAGATGCAATCTCACAAAAGACGCAAGGTTTGAGAATGCCCACCTGCGTTTCACCTGTGAGGCAACTACTTTGAGCAGAAGGTCAGCAATCAAGGTGCACCATATTTGTATTTTAATAGCATTTTCATTTTCACCTAAAAAGTATTCCAAAGGCATATTCTGCTTTAATCTTTTAAATAGCATCTCTATTTGCCACCTTTGCTTATAAAGCATTGCTATTTTTAAAGGTGACAAACGCTTATTTGAAGTGATGAATTGAAATGTTCTTTGTGTTTCATGATCATAGTAGGTCACCAATCTGCCTTGTACTTTTTCAACTTTAATTTTATATCCTAACACAATCCACTGGTCACTAATTACTCCTGCTATAATATCTTTTTCGGACACTTGTTTTTCTTCAGTTACTTCATAAACATTATTTGTTCTAAGTCGGGTGATCCAATCTACTTTCATTAATCTCCAATTATTTAATTGCTTAAAATTATGATAGCCCTTATCCATTACTACGATAGAACCTGCGGGCGGATTGACTTCTTTCATAAATGGAATATCAGTTTTTGCCGCCTCTGTAAAGCGGATCAGGTAAGGAACACTTTCTTTAGCATTCATGGCTGTATGTACTTTGATGCCTCCTTTCCTTCTACCATCGGCAGCCGCACGCCCGGCATTTTTCATAATATCCTGGAACAGACTAATAGTGGTTGAGTCAATTATGACCAGGCGTTTAACTAATGGATCTTTAAAACGGCTGTCCGATAAAAGCTCTCTGTATTTACCATATAACTGCATATAGATTTGTTCAAAGACATGATGTGCTCTTCTTTTGTTAGCATCTGCCAGGGTACTACGAGCAGGCAAATAATGCATGTTTAAGCTTTGGAGCCGCCCTTCACTGGCCTGGAGACCGGTGGTCACTTCACGCAAGGATGTGCAGTTTTGAAAACAAGTATAGAGCATGGTAAGAAGATGATGATATGTGTCAAACTTTTTAGAGTATCTATCACTTCTATGTTCAGTGGCCGCCTTGCAAATTAATGATTTGGGAATAACTTTTATTAGTTGAGAAAATACAGGCTGTCCGGTAAAAAAAGTACTTTTGTTCATGGTAAAGTTTTTTGTTGTAGTAAACCCTAAACTAAACCATTTGGAGCAGAATTCATTTTCTGCTCCTTTTTTTACCGGACAACAATGATTAAGAATTAAGAATTAGATTACAGCAAGCAAACAAATAATGGGAATTCTTCTTTTCATTTATTTGGAAAATGAATCTATTTGCACTTTTATTTTTCAAAAAGTTGCCGGTAACTGATGCTTCTTTTTATTTAATCTGAGAGCCGTCAGATTGTGTCTTTTCTGTTTTGTTCTATAAAGGAAATTAAAGCGTTCCGAAAAGAAAGTAACATCAGTGGATTGTGAATTGTGAGATGTGAATTGTGATTTACAACAAACAAATAAATAATGGGAATTCTTCTTTTCAATTTATTGGGAAATTGAATCTATTTGCACTTTTATTTTTCAAAAAGTTGCCAGTAACTGATACTTCTTTTTATTTAATTTGAAAGTGGACAGATTGTGTCTTTCCTGTTTTGTTCTATAAAGGAAATTAAAGCGTTCCGAAAAGAAAGTAAGAACAGAACACCAATCATTTACCCAAAAAAATAAAAAAGAAGTGCTTGAATAAAATAAGAGCGAGAAACAAAAAGCGGTGAATACAAAAGTTTCAGAGCAACGTGATCTGAAACTTTTGTATTGTTGGGTTTAGATTTGAAAATAAAATTCAACTACTTACCTTTTTACTTTCGGGCCGCTGAACTGATAGAAAATATCAAACTGGAACACGTTGCTATGTACTTTGGTGCCCACGCCCGATTTATTAATATTGCTGATTCCAAAATTATACCTGGCATCAAAGCCAAGGCCGGAAGAGGTAAGATAACCGACTCCTACAGGGATAGAAAATACGGCCGTATTCAGATCGCTTTTAATGTCTGTTGAAGTACTGCCGGCTTTTGATTTCGCGTTCATCAAAAATCCCACCTGAGGGCCGGCTTCTAATCTGAAACCATTTCCAAACATATATTGTAATAATACGGGCACATTGAGATACCCAAGTTCAGTTTTATTATCACTATTTGCTTTACTTTTAGTGCCTTCTGAAGAATAATACACTTCAGGCTGAATAGCCCAATACTCGCTTGAAGTGTGAATATGTGCTAAAATGCCTGCATTAAATCCAATTTTAGTTTGCATATCAGAATTAGCAGGGCTTGAATTTAATGAGGATGCATTCAGGCCGCCTTTTATTCCGAAATGTGCGCTTTGCGCGTTTGCCGTGTACATTAAAAATAATGTTGCTGCAAAAATGATTGTCTTTTTCATAAAGGTTGATTTTTAATTAATAAAAATTAATAATTATTGCCCATGAATCAAAAGCCATACCTTTTTTTAAGATTACACAATAATTTATCTTTGCAAATCAGATTTTAGCCGCCTCGAAAAAGGCCTGATTCATACTGTAAATGTCTCTGGAAACCCCGGCTAAAGACGAAAAATTATGGCTTTATTACACAATCGTGTTTCTCAAAAGGAACTGAAAAAATTATTGTCCGAGGAAAAGGAACCCCGCATTACACTCTCATTTTACAAGTATGCTTTTATAGAAAATCCGTCGCGTTTTCGGGATGAATTTTATAAAAATCTGAATGAATTAAAAGTTTTTGGCAGAATATATGTGGCTCATGAAGGAATCAATGCTCAAGTAAGCATTCCTGACTCTTATTTTACAAAATTCAAGGAATATTTAGATACCATTTCCTTTCTTAAAGATATTCGTTTGAATATTGCTGTTGATGATGATGGCAAAAGTTTTTGGGTGTTGAAAGTAAAAGTTCGTAATAAAATTGTCGCTGATGGAATTGATGACCCGAATTTTGATATGGGCAAAAAAGGAAAATATGTGGATGCTGAATCTTTTAATAAACTGACCGCAGATCCGGAAACAATTGTAGTGGACATGCGCAATCATTATGAATACGAAGTAGGGCATTTTGAAAATGCGATAGAAGTTCCTTCGGAAACTTTCAGGGAGCAATTGCCAATGGCTGTGAATATGCTGCAGGAAAAAAAAGACAAGAATATTATTATGTATTGCACAGGTGGAATTCGCTGTGAAAAGGCGAGCGCTTATATGCTTCGCAACGGTTTTAAAAATGTGTATCACCTGGAGGGTGGCATTATTCAATATGCCAATAAAGTAAAAGAAGAACATTTAGCCAACAAATTTTTAGGCAAAAATTTCGTTTTTGATGGAAGGCTCGGCGAAAAAATCGGAGATGAAATAATCAGCCATTGCCATCAATGCGGCGCTCCATGTGATACGCATACAAACTGTGCAAATGAAGGCTGCCATTTGCTTTTTATTCAATGCGCTGATTGTGCGGCAAAATATGAAGGATGTTGTTCAGAAGAATGCCGGGAAGTGAATCATTTATCAGAAGAAGAGAAAAAGGAAAAAAGAAAAGGTTTAAAAAACGGAATAATGGTTTTTAATAAATCCAGAAAAAGAATGGATAGTTTGTTGGAAAAAAAGTAAATCATTCTTTCTTACAGCAAAGCGACAAATAACCTTCTTTTATCTTTTGGAAACTTTCAAACGTTCCAAAAGTTCATTTGCCTTTTAGAAATTCAAATTGTTTTATTCTTATCTGCTGATAAAAATTTTATCTCCCTGTTTTTCCTCCTTCGAATTAATAACCCTTATAATGTACATACCATTAGCTAATGCAGGCGGTACATTTAAAGTGATAATATTGACATCCTTTGTTTTAAATACTTCTTTATAGACAACTTTTCCCGAAAAATCCATTAACTCGATTTTTAAATTATCTGTAAAGCTGAAATTATCGTTGTTGTGGATATAAATTTTATCGCGTGCAGGATTAGGAAAGATTTTGATTTTCCGGAAATTAAAATCTACGAGGATAACGGATGAATAAGTAGCTTTTCGATTTATATCCACTTGCTTTAAACGGTAAAAATTAACTCCATCCTGGGGCGAATTATCGGTAAAATTATAGTTATAAGTTTTAGAAGTCGTGCCATTTCCGGGTACGGTGCCTATTACTTTAAAATCTGTATTTTTTGTGCTTCGTTCAATTTCAAAATGATCATTCTGCGACTCTTTAGTGGTGACCCAGGTTAGTAATGACTGTTTTTCATTTATATTCTTCCCTTGGAAATTCAAAACATTTGTTTGTAAAGCGTCACCCATAGTGAGCGTAACATTATCTACAACAGCGGTACCTGCCAATAAATTGTTATGAGTAGTATAGGCAATACCGACATAAGAATTAGGCCCCATGGCAAGTGTGACAGAGTCCATTGCTATCCAGTCATCTCCGTTCGACGAAATATAACTGATGTATTTGTTACCATCATTCACTACCCGAAGCCAATAAGGCGCTGCTTTCGAAATTGAATTACCTACATTATCTGCATAGCCACTTTGTGTGGCCCTTTTCTGAATATAAATCTGATTAGATGCGATTAAATTTAAAAATACATATGGTGAGCCCGGATCTAAATTCTGCCGAAACATGATACCGCATTTAGCGTTAGGATCCGTATTATCGATTGAAACAATTCTTGCAGTTAAGTCTGTCTGGTTAGTAATTACCGGTTGAAATACGTAATGAAAAGCATCGGCAGTGTTCCAGATATCGGCACCGGAAGCGGTAATCGTGTAGACACCATTGCTCACGCATACATCACCTGCCGGAGCAACGTAACCTATATCTGCGCTTTGCCAGGCTGGGGGTAAAGTACTTGTACATGGCGATGCCGGCGGCGGATTTAACCCATAAACATTCAACCGGTTGGAAAAAGTAGCCATATATACTTTTCCATTTGCAATGGTAGGCGGAACAAATTTGGCAAAGGTTCCAATAGAATCTCTTTTGCTGTTCCAGTTGCTGTTCCATAATTCCTTGGTAACATCAGTGGCATCAAAAGCCTGCAGCTCACCGGGCACAGAAGCCTGGTTTGCATCGCCGTCAAGAGGATGACTTGCCCATAAAATGCCTGTTCCATGTTGCGAACCGTTGGATGATACCGAAAGCATTGCGCCCGGCATGCCCTCCGGCAAAACGGTATTTCCAATCTTTACGTTTATTAGATCAAACAACGACTTGTTTCTTATAAATGGAAATTGATTTAGCAAAGCTGCTTCAGACCAGGCATACACATATTCATTCCCATATTCATCTTTAAAATAAACCGGTGAACCGTGCAAATGACGATGCATGGACATAGGATTATTTGCTACATCCAGTGTTTGTATTACGTTTGAATTGTCAGTTGTGGTATGCCCCATTTGATTGTTATTGAGCAAAAATAAAAGGCCTTCTTTGCTTCCTGATAAGGATAAATGTGTGCCGGGAATTAATAAAACGCCATTCACGCCATAGTCCAAATCTTCATCATTCAGATAATTATAATTTGAGGGAGTAAAAAAATCTTTTAAAGCTAATGTGGAGTCTAATTTGAGAAGGCTGGATCCACGGTTTATAGGATCATTTGGATCGCCATTTTGTCCGGTTGTTCCATTACCTGTAGTAACATATAAATTTCCATCATCATCTACAGATGGCGGTTGTCCACTCATCCAAATGCCGGCTAAGCCGCCATTTGGAGCTGCATTATAAACATATTTTTGTTTTAGGTTTGTAGCATCATAGCCAATTATCCAGCCCTGGTAAGGAGTGTAATCGCAATGAGATGCCCAGGCGATATATACAGTACCATTGTATAATAATAAACCTGGCCTTTGATTTTGATTTTGTTGATTAAAGGTCATTTTCCCGTTTACACTTCCATCACCAGTCCCGGGAACAGTTGCTTTGATATAAACCGGACTTCCAGGTTTTTCTTGTCCTGTTTTTATATCAATGGCATGTAAATATTGTACGAATGTTTTCGGAGCATTCTTTGTTACACTTCTGGCTACAACATACAATGTATTGGTGATACTATCGATTGCAGGGGTACCTACAATACCCATCTTCCCACTAAAATCCTGGTAATTGCCGCCGCATGCCCATGTCATATCAGAATTTTTTATAGCACAATAATGCACAGAATCATAAGTGAGGTTTACTTCCCAGTAAGGAGCAGAAGCATTCGGATCATCGGCATCAAAGGCATACAGCGAGTTGTTGACAGTCGCTACTAACACGATATTATGTAAACCGCCACCGATTTGAATATTACTTATAACTAACGGTTGCACATAAATTTGATCATCCACCTTCCGTGAAAATATTTTTCCAAAATTGCCGCCGCTTACATTGTCTGTAGTTAAAATGGTTTCATGACTGTTCCAACCGGTTCTTTTTAAGTCATTATGATTCATCAGGACATTTACCTGGGCAAATAAAGTAGAAGCAAAAAACATAAAACCAATAATGCCAAATGATTTCTTTAAATCAATAATTGAAAGGGAATAAAGCTTGAAAATGTGTTTTTTTTTCATTGAGTTCATTTAGGCAAAATGGTTAGAACGATAAAGCGGCAATTCACGCATTGAAATTGGGGTAAGACAAAATAAGTGTTTTAATCTAAATTTAAAAACGTAAAGCAAAAATTTTACCAATATTGAAAGGCATTTGCAGGAAATTATTTTTCTAAATATTATTCCCATCCACTTGCAAGCACATCAGCAATATGCATCGTTGTAATTGGCAAGTTTTTTTTGGTGATAATTCCTTGCAAATGCATCAGGCAACTTAGATCGGTAGAGATAATATGCGACGCATCAGTATCTAAGGCATGATTGATTTTTTGATCGGCCATTGCATTGGAAATGGCGTCGAATTTTACAGCAAATGTTCCTCCAAAGCCACAACAGCTTTCAGTTTCAGCCATTTCTACTAACTGAAGGCCTTGCACTTTCTTTAATAAATTTCTTGGGCCTTCTTTTATTTTGCATTCACGCAAGCCGGCACAGCTATCATGATACGTTGCTTTGGCATTTAAGACAGCACCAAAATTTTCAATCTTCAAAATGTTGGTCAGAAATTCGGTAAACTCAAAAATTCTTCCTGCAAGATTTTTTACTAAATTATGCTGAGAAGAATTTTCAAAAAGGCCGCCATAATAATTTCTTACAAAACCAACACAGGATGCAGAAGGAGCCACAATATAATCGGGAGTATCAAAATCTTTTAAAAATTTTTCAGCAACCTTTTTTGCTTCATTTTGAAATCCTGCATTGAAAGCAGGTTGCCCGCAACACGTTTGATTGGTATTGTATTCCACGTCACAACAAGCTTTTTCCAGTACTTTTACCATATTGAATGCAGTTTGAGGATACAACTGGTCAACAAAACATGGTATAAATAACTGCACTTTCATTTTAGAAAAAATGTAAAATATTTTAGAAAAAAATCGAAATTCCTCTACCTCGAATAATACTTAAGTGTGATCATTTTTAATGCAGTCAATGCTGCTTCTTCGCCTTTATTTCCATGGATTCCTCCCGTTCTCTCATCGGCCTGCTGCTGATTATCTACAGTAAGCACCCCAAAAATAGTGGGAACCGGTAGAGTGAGATTTAATTGTACAATGCCATCTGTAATGGCTTTACAAACATAATCGAAATGCGGTGTGCCGCCGCGCAATACACATCCAAGAGCGATAAACACGTGCGGTTTCTCAAATTTATTTTGATAGGTATCCCAAAAATTTTTTATCGTAAAAGGAATTTCGAAAGCGCCGGGAACACTGATAATCTTGTAATTCTCCATTTCATATTCTTCCAATACCTTTTTGCATCCATCCAATAATTTATTCACAATTTCAGGATTCCATTGCGTATGTACAATAACAATACAGGCATCCTTTGGGAGAATGCCTGTATCAATATTATAAAGATTTTGATTTACGATTGCCATTTTTATTTTTCAAAATTATTCTGAAAAATCTCCAAGTCGCGCAAGGTAGCGATCTACATCAGCTGCTTTTTCAGTAAGTGGGTAATCCGTTTTTATTTTTTTGAAAAGATCAATTGCATCTTTTGTTTTTCCGGTTTGTTGTGCAAACAATGCAGCACGAAATAAAAATTCTGAAGAAGTAAAATCATCTTTTGTGTTCACATTTGCTGCTTTTTTATAATAATTCAATGCATCGTCGTTTTTATTCAATTCGGCGCTTGCATCGCCCATCATTCCAAGAGCGCGGCTTTTAATTTGAGTGGCACCATTTGCATCAAAATCTTTCAGATATTTAATAGATTTTTCAAATTGCTCCAGGTGCAAATAACAAGCACCGGCATAATATTCACACAAGTTTGCTGCTGGTGTTCCGGAATATTGATTGATGATTCTTAAAGCGCCGGGATTCACGCCATCGCCGTTTAAAACCTTAGTTGCAAGCAGTATTTTCCCAGAATCGGTAGCATTTGTGAATTCAGAAAAATACTTTTGAGTTACAAATACCACTTTATCGGCCTTTTCCTGTTCTGGCACCTTAAACATGTATTTATAAATCAACCATGCTGCCAGCAAAATGATAATTGCAGAGGCTATATACGAAATGGGTTTACTGTAATCTTCCCAAAAGCCGCGGGCTTTTTCCACTACATCTACTTCTTTTTTTGGTGCTTTTTTGTCCGCCATTAAAATTTGTTTTTCTGTATTATTTTTAGTTTTGATACCTGATACTTTAGTCTTGCTACTTTTAAGTATTGCTACTTTTTACTTTCCTAATCCATGATAAACGGATAATCATCTTCCGCATATACGTCCTTCAACACTTCATTATCATCAGGATAAGCACTTTCTTCAGCAAATTTCACAGATTCTTCTACCTGGTGTTTTATCCGGTCATTTATTTGCTCAATTTCTTCATCGCTTACGCCAAAATTATTTTTCAATTTTGTAAGGGTAGTTTCAATAGGATCCTGCAGTTTATATTCTTCCATTTCTTCTTTGCTGCGATATTTTGCAGGGTCGCTCATGCTGTGGCCTTTGTAGCGATACGTTTTTACCTCCAGCAGGGTAGGGCCGCCTTTTTCGCGCGCTCTTTTTACCGCTCTTTCAATCGCCTCATGTACGGTTTCGGGAATCATTCCGTCTACCTGGTCGCCTGGCATTTCATAAGCATCAGCCAGCTTGTAAATATCCATTACATTAGATGTGCGCGCAACAGAAGTTCCCATCGCGTAGTTATTATTTTCGCAAATAAAAACGACCGGCAGCTTCCAGAGCATTGCAAGATTAAAGGTTTCGTGCAGCATTCCCTGTCGGGCAGCGCCATCGCCAAAGAAACAAAGAACTACGTTATCCGTGTCTTTGTATTTTTCTGCAAAAGCAAGTCCGGCACCAGTTCCAATCTGTGCACCTACAATTCCATGGCCTCCAAAAAATTTATGTTCAACACCAAAAAAGTGCATACTTCCACCTTTTCCTTTGCTGCATCCGGTTGCTTTGCCGTACAATTCGGCCATGCACGCATTTGGAGAAACACCTTTTGCTATTGCCAAACCATGATCGCGGTAAGCAGTAATAAAAATGTCGTCATCATTAGTAGCGGTCATGCAACCTGCTGCTATAGCTTCCTGCCCGATATATAAATGGCAAAAGCCGCGAATTTTTTGCATTCCATACATCTGGCCGGCTTTTTCTTCAAAGCGGCGAAGCAGGAGCATTAGCTCATACCAGTATAGATAAGTTTCTTTAGAAAACTTTGTAGCCAAGATTTTTAAATTTTAGGCCGCAAAGATAGGATAAAAAGAAAATAAATTTTAGTGAAAAAACAATTAGGAAAAGAAGTGAAATCTATACCTGCAGTTTTCCTGGAAATCTATTTCAAAAAATAAAGCATTAAGCCCAACAAACAAATAAATAACCGCTTTTTCTATTTTCTTTTCAATAAACCTTTCTAAACTTCTCTAAACCACCTAAACTGCTCCAATCCCAACCGGCCTCTGAAAAACGTAATCCACAATCCCCTATTTTTGTTTTTATAAAAATCTAAGGAAAATTATTTTATGGTAAACAGAAAAGTATTAACGCTTGATGAATTCACCATTCGCGAAATGCGGGCTTTTCCAAAGGCAACCGGTGAACTGGCAGGACTTTTAAGAGATATTGGTCTTGCCGCAAAACGCGTAAATGTGGAAGTAAATAAGGCAGGCCTTGTAGATATTTTGGGTGAAACAGGCGACGTAAATGTGCAGGGAGAAGAGGTGAAATTGCTGGATGTATTTGCAAATGATCAGTTCACGCGCGTGTTGCGGCATGGAATCAGTTGTGCAGGAATTGCAAGTGAAGAATTAGATGATTTTGTCATTTTTGATAATGAAATCAGCAGAAATTCAAAGTATATCTGCATGTTTGATCCGCTCGATGGAAGCAGTAATATTGATGTAAATGTTTCGATAGGAACGATTTTCAGTGTTTATAGAAGAGTTACAGAAGTTGGAACTCCTGTTTCTAAAAAAGATTTTTTGCAAGCTGGAAATCGCCAGGTGGCTGCTGGTTACATTATTTATGGCTCCTCTACCATTTTGGTATATGCTACGAAAAGAGGCGTAAACGGATTTACGTTAGACCAATCTATCGGAGAATTTTGTTTGAGCCATCCCGATATAAAATGTCCGGAGATCGGGAAAATGTATTCCGTAAATCATGGAAATTATTACAGCTTTTCTGAAGAAATAAAAAAATATATTGAATGCTGCCAGAGGAAAAACAAGACCAACGGCGGCCCTTACACGCAAAGATATATCGGCAGCATGGTGAGCGACGTTCATCGCAACTTAATTCGTGGAGGTATATTTTTATACCCGGGAACCAAAGAAAAACCAAACGGGAAACTTCGCTTACTGTACGAATGCAATCCATTGGCGTATATGATTGAAGTTGCCGGTGGAAAAGCCACTGATGGTGCCCAAAGAATTCTTGACAAGGTACCCACAGAATTACACGAACGAACGCCGTTTTTTATTGGAAGTTTGAAGATGATGGAAGAACTGGAAAGTTATTTAGTTCGTAGTTTATAGTTTGTAGTTTGTAGTTCGTAGTATTTAGTTTGTAGTTTGTGGTTTTTAAAATTCGTGTAATTAGCGTTCAAAAATTCGTGTTCAAAAATTCGTATATAAAATGAAAACAATCATTTCGGTAAAAGATCTTAAAAAAAAATATGGAAAATTTGAAGCCGTAAAAGGCATTTCTTTTGAGGTATATGAAGGCGAAATATTTGGCTTGCTCGGCCCAAATGGGGCAGGCAAATCAACTACTTTGGAAATTATAGAAACGCTTCGGGATAAAACTTCGGGAAAAATATTTGTTGATGGTTTAGATCTGGATCGCGACGCTGCACAAATAAAAAAAATTATCGGTGTGCAATTACAAACTTCCGGCTTTTATCCCGGTTTGAATTTGTTGGAACTGATTGATCTTTTTTGTGGCTTGTACAATACCAAAACAGATTCTGCCAAACTCCTTGAAATGGTAAACCTGAAGGACAAAGCAAAAAATAAATACAAAGAAATGAGTGGCGGCCAGAAACAACGGTTTTCCATCGCTACTACTTTGATCAATAAGCCAAAAATAATTTTTCTCGACGAACCTACTACCGGGCTTGATCCGCAGGCACGGCGTAATTTGTGGGAATTAATTCAACGCATCCGAAAGGAAGGAACAACGGTTATTATCACCACCCATTATATGGACGAGGCTGAATATTTGTGTGACCGCGTAGCAATTATGGATGAAGGAAAAATTATTGCCCTGGAATCTCCTGATAAATTAATTGACGACCTGGTCGCTTCTGGTTTTGAACGGCCAAAAGAAACAAAATCAGCAAATCTGGAAGATGTTTTTATTAACTTAACGGGTAAAGATTTCAGAGAAGATTAAACTATATTTGCCCGCTAATTTTTAAAACATTTATCAAGAAAAAAATAAGATGAAAACCATTTTCCTTCTTTTCCTTTTGCCATTTTCGGTTTGTTTTGGACAAACAAAAAAACCAGTCGCAAAAAAAGAAACCACAGATAAACCCTCCGCAGCAATGACTTCCACTGACAGCCTTAGTTATTCAATCGGTGTACAGGTAGCTGAATATTATAAAACAATGGGTGTTGAAAAAATAAATACGGATTATGTCGCAAAAGCCTTTCATGATGTTTTAAACAATAAACCCTTAACCATTTCAGAAGACGAATGCAATATGAATATACAACAAAAATTACAGCAGTTTATGGCCAAAAAAATCAGTGCCGTTAAAGAATCTGGAATCAAATTTTTAGAAGAAAATAAAAAGCGTGCGGGGGTAGTTACTTTGCCAGATGGTTTGCAATATGAAGTAATCACAAAAGGTACAGGCCCCATTCCTAAGGCTACTGATACCGTGCAGGCAAACTATATTGGCACGTTGATAAACGGAGAAGAATTTGATAATTCATATAAAAGAGGCCAGCCTCTTACGATACCTGTATCCGGCGTTATTCGTGGCTGGACAGAAGCATTGGAGTTGATGCCGGTCGGCAGCAAATGGAAATTATTTATTCCGTCAGATTTAGGCTACGGCGACAGGGGCGCAGGCAGCGCGATTCCAGGCGGCTCTGCATTAATTTTTGAAATAGAATTATTAAATATTGTGAACAAATAAACGATTTCTTTATGCCACAGGTTGAAGATTTTCGTTACCCTATTGGAACAGAAAATGAGCAGAAAGAATTTGAAATTCCATTTAATGAACTATTAAAAAGAACATTAATTGATGAAATAAAAATGCTTCCTTCCAATCTTGAATACGCTATTCAGAATTTAGATGAAGCACAATTGCAAACTCCGTATCGGCCGGCGGGCTGGACGATTCATCAGGTGATTCATCATGTTGCAGACAGCCACATGAACGCTTACGTGCGTTTCAAACTGGGTTTGACTGAAAACACTCCTGTCATAAAACCTTACGATCAGGATGCATGGTCAGGCTTACCAGATACAAAAAAATTACCAGTGAATATTTCCATCACCCTCCTGCATGCATTGCATGCCAGATGGTGCGAATGCATGGACGATATGGATGAAGCACAATGGCAGCGCACTATCTTTCATCCTGAAAGAGAAATAAAGATTTCTCTTTGGGAACTTTTGAAATCTTATGCATGGCATGGAAAACATCACACAGCGCACATTTCAACACTGAGAGAAAGAATGAATTGGAAATAGTTTTGCTTTGAAAATGGAAATTTGCATTATTTATTGGTTTGCTGTTTTCAGGTTTCAGTAAATCAACGAATAATCTCAGTTCCTGTTTCTGGAACCGGCTAAAAGCGAACGTTAAAAATAGCACGGCTTGTAATTTCGCAATAGCATTGTTTTAATATTGCATTTCATTTTGAATAAAAAAGGGATTGTAAAAATTTTACGCCTGTGTCTTTTACTTCAGGTTGTTGGCGCCGCAAAAGTATCGGGCCAGGTATTGATTTCCGGAAATGTTTATGATTCTTCTAAATTATATGCAATCCCCGACGTCACTGTTCACACCACTTCAGGAGGCACTTCAATTACTGATTCGACAGGCGCTTATCGCATTTATACAAATGAAAATGATTCTTTAAGTTTTTATTATAACGGCAAATCAACCATAAAATTTCCGGTAAGATCCATCTCTAACTATACCGCTTTTGACATTTCCCTGCGCATAAAAATAAAAGATAAAGAGAAGTATAAATTATTAAATCCGGTTACTGTTTTTATGAGTTCATATCAGCAGGATTCTTTGGAAAACAGGCAGGAATATGCAAAAATATTTGGTGCAGAAAAACCCGGTATTCATTCCACTTATGATCCTGGTGGCGCGGCCGGCCTTGATTTAGACGCTCTTGTAGGCATGTTCCAGTTCAGAAAGAATAAACAGCAATCTGCTTTCAGAAGCCGGTTGGTTCAGGAGGAACAGGAAAATTATATTGATTATCGTTTTTCATCAAAAACAATTACAAGGATTACAGGGCTTAAAGGAGATACCCTTGAACAATATAAGAAAATGTACCGTCCGAGTTATTTTTTTGTGGTGAATAGTTCACTCGCAGAATTTTACCAATACATATTAAACACTTCCTACGCTTTCAGGAAGCAGGCAGGCATTCAATAAGTCATTATTCTTTTTTCTGTTTTAAATATGATCAAATTATTTTTTTTTGAAAAAAAAGCAACGTTCCTTTGGGAAAAAATAATATTTACTTTATTAAAATGAATAACTTTATCAAAATTACACTCACATGAAAAAACTTTACTTACTGGCTTTTGTTTCTTTTATTTTTTGCAAATTATCTGCTCAGTCGCCCGGATGTACCACAAATGTTTCTCCGGTAAATCAAGTGACCAACGTAAACCCGAATCCTTATGTTACTTTTAAATGGAATGCGGTGACTGGCGCTACATCTTATGATATTTATGTAAGCACCAAAATTCCGCCAAAGCAACTGGTAGGATCTTCTATAACAGACTCTTTTCACTTTTATAATGCAGATTATGGCACCGTTTATAACTGGTATGTGGTTCCAAAGAATGCAGCTGGCTCAGCTATTGGATGTACTTCTTCCGCCACTTCATTTATGACAAGTTCTGCACCGACTGCTCCAACAAATGATAATTGTGTGGGAGCAATTGACCTTTCAACTGCGGTGATTAATGGCACAACGGTTGGTGCCACACAAACCCTCGCTGCCATTTCCTGCGGTGGTTATAAAGGCACTGCTGATGATGATGTTTGGTACCAGTTCACAGCCCTTACAACCGGATCTGTTTTGGTTACACTTAATGGTAGTGCCAACTTTGATGGAGTACTTCAGGCATACAGAGGTCCTTGCAACGCTTTGGTTAACCTTGCCTGCAGCGATACTTCACAGGAAGGCGGAAGAGAACAAATTGCGCTGAACGCGGTGGCGGGCACCAGTTACAAAATCAGGGTTTATAGTTATGGCTCTCAAATGAATGACAAAGGTGATTTTACAATTTCTGCAAGTGGGTCTGCACTTCCAATTTCGCTTTTGAGTTTTAGAGGAGAGCATTCCGGAAACACTAATATTCTAAGCTGGTCAACAGCCAACGAATTAAATAACTCGGGTTTTGAAGTGCAGTATTCCTTTACCGGTACCGATTTTAGAAAAGTAACTTTTGTAAATTCAAAAGCGGTCAACGGCAATAGCAATTCAGTTTTAAATTATCAATATATTCAGGATAAAGCGCCTGGTGGAAACGTTTATTACCGCCTGATGCAGAAAGATAAAGACGGCCAATCAAGTTATTCGAATGTTATTTTAATAAAAGGCGATAAAATTAATTCACTCAGCCTGGATATGTTGTATCCGAATCCGGCAAAAAATAAATTGAACCTGATTATTTCATCACCGGAAAATAATAATATCAGTATCGTCATGACTGATCTCGCGGGAAAGAAAGTATATCAACAAACCTTTTCAATTGCAAATGGCGGTAATAATCTTGATTTGGATATTACGAAATTACCGGCTGGTACTTATTTTTTAAAGGCAGCATGTGCCAACGGTTGCAAAACGGCGGTAAGTAAATTTGTAAAAGAATAACTTTTTTCAACAAACGCTTTATGTGAAGGTTTTTATGAAACTTTCAGCAGAAAGCGTTTTTTTATTTTACAAAAGTTTGGTTCAGATCTGTTATTCAATCATCGTTAGTTTTTTAAAATAAAAAAGTTCACGGGTATCGTTAATCATTTTAAATAATGCAAAAAATGAAAGTTCTTGTTTTCTTTTCCCTGATTTGTATAGCCTCTGCTTCAGCAGTTTCGCAATCTTACAAACAGATACACCGGGAAGCAATCGTATGTGATACACACAACGATATTATAAGCGCTTGTATCGAGCGTGGCTATAGTTTTGACCAGGATCTCAAAGGGAAAACGCACAGCGATCTGAACCGCATGCTCGAGGGTGGTTTAGATGTACAGGTATTTTCTATTTTTTGTGATGGAAAACAAAAAAATCCTTACCAGTTTGCAAATCGGGAAATAGACACTTTATATGCCTGGGTAAAAAGAAACCCATCAAAGATGATGATCGTTACCAATCCAAAAGAATTGCATGAGGCCGTAAAAGACCACAAACTTGCTTCGATGATGGGCGTTGAAGGCGGACACATGATAGAAGATGATTTGAATAAATTAGACAGCCTGTATAACCGTGGTGTTCGCTACATGACTTTGACCTGGAACAATAATAATTCGTGGGCCACCAGTGCAGAATATGAATCAGGAAATCAGAAAAGCAACGGAAAAACAGATACAACTTCACAGAAAAAAGGTTTGAGTGATTTTGGGCGGCAGGTCGTAAAAAGAATGAATGAATTAGGTATGATGGTGGACTTGAGCCACGTAGGCGATCAGACTTTTTGGGATGCCATAAATATTTCCACAAAACCAGTGCTTGTCTCGCATAGTGATTGTTACGCGCTTTGCCCGGCTTTTAGAAATTTAAAAGATGATATGATAAAAGCAGTTGGGAAAAATGGTGGCGTAATTGATCTGAATTTTTATCCGGCATTTCTTGACAGCAGTGTTGCAGGAAAACAAAAAGCATACATTCAAAAACACAGGGCTGAGAAGAAAGAACTAATCGCATCCGGTAAAAAAGCCTCTGAAGCCGATGATATTATTGCCAAAAAATATCCGGAAGAAATACTAGCGATGCAGGCACCGTTCAGCTTATTATTTGATCACATGGAACACGTTATTAAACTGGCAGGAATCGATCATGTAGGCCTTGGCGGTGATTTTGATGGAATTTCGATTACTCCGAAAGTATTGACAGACGTAACCAAATATCCGGAAATCACCAAAGAACTCGTAAAGCGGGGTTATTCAAAAAAGGACATTGATAAAATAATGGGGGGCAATTTTATCAGGGTTTTTCAGGCGAATCAGAAGGGGAAATATTGATAATCCACATGTAACGGAAAGGCCTTCAGTAAAAGAACAAATAAAAGGAATTTTTATTTACAAAATAAAATCCAATTTTTTTTTTAAAAAAAATTTGTTTTTATGACCAATTTCTTTCCAATATGTTAGACACATACACTCTTCTTTTTCCTGGGTTCGTGTCTTAATGAATTCATCTGATTATGGCAAAAAAGAAAAATGAACTGGTTGTATCAGTTGGCAGGTACATTGATCCGCTCACCGATTTTGGATTCAAAAAAATATTTGGTTCAGAGCCTAATAAAGACCTGCTGATTGATTTTCTGAACGCATTGTTCAAAGGCCGGAAAGTAATAAAGGACTTAGTGTATAACCAACAGGAAAACAACGGCCCCGTGAAACGGTTTCGTAAAACGATTTTTGATCTCACGTGTACCGGCGCCGATGGTGAAACGTTTATTATCGAGATGCAACGCGCAGAGCAAAAATACTTTACAGACCGGGCTGTTTTTTACACTGCAGGAAAGTTATATGAACAGGGACCGAAAGGGGGAAAAGATTGGGATTATAAATTGCAGGAAGTGTATTTTATCGGCTTAATGGATTTTAATTTTGATCATACTCCCCCTGATAAATACCTGCACCGGGTAAGACTTGCAGAAGAAGAAACAGGAGAGATATTTTACAATAAATTGGGTTTTATATTTATAGAACTTCCAAATTTTAATCTAACGGAAAAGGAGATAAAAACAGATCTCGAGGGTTGGTTGTATGTGCTGCGTAATATGTGGAAATTCAAGAAAATTCCGGTAATTTTACATAGAAAAATATTTAAGAAACTATTTCAGATTTCGGAAATTGCAAATCTAAAAAAGGAGGATTACATGTTGTACGAAAAAAATCTTTTGGATAAATGGGATGCATATTCTGTATTAAAGACTGCAAAAGATAAGGGTATTGAGGAAGGTAAAGCAGAAATCGTACGAAATCTTATTAATAACTTTGGGTTTAATGACGAACAGGCTGCAGGTGCCGCTGAAGTGCCGGTAGATTACGTAAAACGAATACGAGCCTCTCTGAAAAAGAAAAAATAGTTATTCCCAATCGTTGTCAACAACGGAATTGCCGGTGCAGATTTGAGAATTAAAAATTAACTGCTCAGCAAATGAATAAATAAGCTGATTTTATATTTTCGTGTTCACAGTTTCAACTACCAAATCTTCACCCTTAAACTATCAGCTATATACATTTTATCGCCCGGTTTCACTTCAAAGGTTGAATAAAATTCATCAATATCGCTGAAAGGCCCGTTTACTCTGTATTTTGCCGGCGCATGAACATCTGTCATTACGCGGTTTCTCAATAATTCCGGACGTATCTCATAAAGCCAACTTAAAGCATATCCCATAAAGAAACGCTGCATGGGTGTAAGGCCACCGATTATTTTATTCTCTTTATAAGCATCCGATTTCTTAAATGCATCAATACCGATTTCAAGTCCGCCAAGGTCGGCTATATTTTCACCCTGCGTTGCTCTTCCATTGATGTGAACGCCGGGTAATGGTTCATAATTATTAAACTGGTTAATGATTACCTGTGCTCTTTTTGCAAATTCTGCAGAATCGTTTTTTGTCCACCAGTTGTGTAAATTTCCCTCTGCATCATAAAGCCTTCCCTGGTCGTCAAAACCATGGGTAATTTCGTGGCCGATATAGCTGGCACCGACATAGCCGTACATCGTCGCATCATCCAGATCGTTATCCGCATATCCCGGAACTATAAACGCAGCAGCCGGAAAAACGATTTCGTTATTTGCAGGATTATAATAGGCATTGTAGGTTTGCGGATACATTTCCCATTCATCCCGGTCAACTGGTTTTCCCAGTTTATTCATCTCAAAATTGTGCCACCAGGTTCCTGCATTGATAAGGTTTTGAACATAACTTTCTTTGCTGATTTCCATCCCAGAAAAGTCTTTCCATTTATCAGGATAACCAATTTTCTTTTTAATGGCTTCTAATTTTACAATCGCTTTTTGTTTGGTACTGTCATTCATCCAGGTAAGTTTTTCAATCCTGTTTTTATAGGCAAAACGGATTTCTTCCAGCATTTTTTCATACCGTTGTTTAGCAGTGGAATCAAAATATTTTTTTACATAAAGCTGTCCCAGCAATTCGCCCATTGCATTTTGTTCTGATTGTACGACTCTTTTCCATCTCGGTTTTCTTTCTTTCGCTCCACTAAATAATTGACCATAATGAAATGCTTCCAATCCATATTTTTCGGGTAATGCGTTCGAAAAAGAATTGACCAATCTGTAAGTCAGATAATCTTTCAAGTCATTGATTGACGTGGATTTTAAAGTAGCATCTAATGATTTGAAAAATTCCGGCTGGCCTACGATTACAGAATCAATTTTTGTGGCGCCAATATCTGTTAAAAATTTTTGCCACTCAATGGAAGAAGAAAGTTTGGTAAGGTCTGTAATCGCCATTTTATGATAGTTGGCATAAGGATCACGCAAATCCGCAAGTGCGCGCGAAACCTTTGCCAGCTTGGTTTCCAAGGCCATTATATTTTCAGCAGATTTCCACGCCGTGGCAGAATCGTGTCCCTGGAATTCTAAAATTTTGGCAACATGTTGAACATAAGCTTTCCGGATATTTGTGGTAGACGAATCTTTATTAAAATAATAATCGCGCTCCGGAAGGCCAAGGCCGCCCTGGTATATTTTAAAAGCCATCACATTACTTTCCTTATCATCCTGTTCTACATTGGTTATGAAAAGAGCGCTTTGTCCGATTTTATTTAAATCTGCAACTACGTTGATGAAAGAAGGAATATCGGTTATAGAATTTATTTTATCCAAATAGGGTTGCAGGTATTTTGTTCCTTGTATTTCTATGGTGGTACTGTCCATCGCTGCATGCCAGAAATCGCCAATTTTCTGAGCAGTACTACCTTTTGCAGCATTTTCTTTTGCAGCGTCTTCGCATATCTCATGAATGCGTTGTTCATTTTCATTATTTACCAGATAACCAATTCCCCACGAACTTTCCTCAGCGGGAATCGGGTTATTTTTTATCCATTTTCCATTCGCATACATAAAAAAATCATCGCCCGGATTATATGCTGAGTCAATGTTTGCGGCAAAAACATCTTTTTGAATTTCGGTAGTTTTTGTTTTGCATGAAAAAATCAGGAGAGCAATAAAGCAGTAAAGAATTGTTTTTTTCATTTGATAAAAATTGAAGTGTAAATGTAATGATACATGAATGAATTTAAATGCCATTGACATAATAAATGATAATTTAGAAAATGAAAGGTTTAGTTTTTAGAAATCTTTTACATTTACATTATTCTATTTGTTGCTTTGAAATTTTTGCCTATGAAATTTATTTTCTTCCTCTTAGTTCCTTTCCAACTTTTTTCGCAATCTTTTTCTCAGAAAGAAATTTCCCATTGGGAACAACAAGCAAAAAATATCAGCATCATACGCGACAATTATGGCATTCCACACATATACGGCAAAACCGATGCTGACGCGGCTTTTGGGCTGTTATATGCACAATGCGAAGATGATTTTCCAAGAGTGGAAATGAATTATATTGAAAAATTAGGAAGGCTCTCAGAAGTAAACGGAGAAAAAGATTTGTATAATGATTTAATGATTCGTCTTGTAATTGATTCTTCTGATGCAATCAAAGATTATAAGAATGCCCCACTGTGGTTAAAGGAATTGTGCAATGCTTATGCAGATGGAATTAATTACTTTTTATACAAGAATCAACAGGTAAAACCGGCACTATTAAAACGCTTTGAACCATGGTATCCGATGCTGTGGACAGATGGAAGTATCGGTGCTATCAGCACTGCTGGATTTAGCGTTGGTGAGTTGAAAAATTTTTATTCAGGAGAAAATCAAGCAGTTGTAATAAAAGAAAATATAGAAGAAAAAGTAACAGGATCGAATGGCTTTGCCTTTGCTCCAAAAATCACCAAATCACACGATGCAATCTTATACATCAATCCACATGTTACTTTTTATTTTCGTCCAGAAGTGCATGTAATCAGCGATGAAGGATTGAATGCTTATGGTGCAGTTACCTGGGGACAGTTTTTTGTTTATCAGGGTTTTAATGAACATTGCGGTTGGATGCACACCTCAAGCTACGCCGATGTTTCAGACGCTTATATTGAAAAAATAACTCCCAAAAATAACCAGTTGTTTTATCAATATAATCGAAAAGAAATTCCTGTTTTACATAAAAATATCACTCTTCATTATCGTGATGGGGATTCTATAAAATCAAAAATTTTTGATGGTTTATTTACCGGTCACGGTCCTATAATGGCAAAAAGAAATGGTGAATATATCAGTGTTAAATCTCACAACCGGGACATTAAAGGTTTGATACAAAGTTGGGAGAGAACGAAAGCAAAAAGCTTTGCAGAGTATAAAAAAGTGATGGATCTTTTGGCCAATACTTCCAACAATACTGTCTATGCGGATGCGGAAGGAAACATCGCTTACTGGCATGGAAATTTTATTCCAAAAAGAGATCCGAAATATGATTGGTCCCGGCCTGTGGATGGCACTACGTCTGCAACAGAATGGAAAGGTTTAACTCCGGTAAATGAAAGTATTCACATTTATAATCCACCAAACGGCTGGATAGAAAATTGCAATTCTACTCCATTTACTGCTGCCGGAAATTATAGTCCAAAGGAAAAAGATTATCCTGCATACATGGCTCCGGATGGGCAAAATTTTCGCGCGATAAATGCAATTAAAATTCTGCCTGAAGAAAAATCTTATACGATAGATAAAGTGATTGCAAAAGGGTATGATACTTATCTTGCCGCATTCGAAGTTTTGGTTCCTGCATTAATCAAATCATTTGATAAAATACCAAAAGAAGATTCTCTGTATTCTCAATTAAAAGAGCCGGTGAATATTTTAAGAAAATGGGATTATCGTTGTGGCGAAAACTCTGTAGCAACAACGATTGCGGTGAATTGGGGTGAAAGAATTTTGCGTGATATTTATAGCATAAAAATTCCTGCCGGTGAAGAGGATGACCAGGTAACAAAAACAAAGAAATTTGCTGCAACTGCACCGGCAGAAGAATTATTGCAAGCTTTTTTATCAACGATAAAATATCTTGAAAATACTTTTGGTAAATGGAATATTCCATGGGGTGAAATCAATCGTTTTCAAAGAATATCGGGCGATATCGAAAACCACTTTGATGATGATTCAGCAAGCACTCCTGTTGGTTTTGCATCTTCTACCTGGGGAATGATTCCATCCTACAGCAGCCGGGTTTTTCCGGGAACTAAAGAAAGATATGGTGTAAATGGAAACAGTTTTATTTGCGCTGTTGAGTTTGGAAAAACAATAAAAGCAAAATCTTTATTAGCAGGTGGCGAAAGCGGCCATCCGGATTCAAAACATTTTTTTGACCAGGGTTACATGTATGCCAAAGGCATTTTTAAAGACGTTTTATTTTATAAAGAAGATGTGTTGAAGCATGCAGAAAGAATCTACCATCCGGGCGAATAAGAATTCGTATTATTTCTTCTTTTGCTGCAATGATTTTTATTCTAATCGCCATATCCGGCAATAACATTGATGGTGAGGGCGATCATGATTGTATTAAAACCAAAAGAGAGAAGGCTGTGCCATAAAGCAATTTTCCGGAATCTTTTAGAAGTGATATCCACATCCGAAACCTGGAAAGTCATACCGAGAACAAAGGAAAAGTAAGCAAAATCAATATATTCAGGTGTTGCATCATCTGGAAATGATAAACCGCCAAGATACTTATCGGGAGTGGTGGGATGATCCCCATAATATATGTGTGCATAGCGAAGCGTGAAAATCGTATGAATTAAAAACCATGAAAAAATCATTCCGGCAATAGCAATTGGCAATCTCCAGGAATGAGTCTCATGGCCGCTGCGTTTTACCACAAGTAATAACAATACTGCCAGAAAACTGGCAATAGTGGAAATCAGTACCAGGATGAAAATGATAGACGCTCCCTGATCCTGAACACGCGCCTGTTCCCGGATTTGTTCAGATGATGTTATGAAAAACGTAACCCAGCTCATTACGATCATGCAAAGGCTGAAGGTATCCCACCCGATCATTACATGTGTAAGAAGGTCAATGTTTTTTATTTCAACAATAAAATAAACAGCAACAGCAATAGCAATACAAATAAAAAGCTTTTGAAAAGAATTTATCCTGTCAAAAATTGGAAATTGACGTTTTTGAAGTATTTTTTTTGATTCCATTTTAAAAGATTGGTAATTCAAATGTAGAGCATAAAGGATTGGCTCTTTATAAAAAAATAACTTGAGAAAAGAAGCAAGTAATCAATTGCAAATCCAAACCTATAAACAAATCTCAATTCTGCGGCGTGCATGCTATAAAGCGGTACATCAAACCACAACGGTATTTTTACAAATAAATTTGATTAAATTTGGTTCATGGAAATTTTAATAAACGACGCCACTTTACCAATAATAGGAGATTTATCTGATTCAATGTCGGAAAAAGAATTTTTTGATTTCTGCCAGCAAAATGATTTATGGCGCATCGAAAGAGATGAGAATAAACAAATTACGATTATGCCGCCAACTAACGCAAATACAGGTAAACGAAATTCAAAATTATCTTTTCTGCTGGAACTTTGGAACAGTGAAAAAAGAGCTGGTATCTGTTTTGATTCTTCTACCGGATTCACATTACCGGGCGGTTCTGTTCGTTCGCCTGATGCAAGCTGGTTAGCGATAGAAAAGTGGAATCTTTTAAGCGACAATGAAAAGAATCAGTTTCCACATATTTGTCCCGATTTTGTGATTGAATTAAAAAGCAATTCAGACAATTTAAAATCCCTGACAAACAAAATGCACAAATGGATAAAAAATGGTTGTGCTCTTGCGTGGCTCATCAATCCGGAAAATAAAACGGTATTAATTTTCAGGAAAAATGGAACGATTGAAAAAGTTGAAGGTTTTCAAAATATGCTTTCGGGTGAAGACGTTTTGCCCGGTTTCGAACTGAATCTTTCGATTTTAAATGATTAAGTGATTTCATGTTTCTTTGTTGGAAATTGTAAATTATTTTGTTTCAGTAAACGAACAAATAACCGCGTTTTCTTTTTTGTAAGCAATATACCTTTCAAAATATACAGGAATGGTAATTTACCAATTGCATTCAAATAGTACCTTCACCGTTATTTTATTTCATTTCAAATTCATTTGTAAATATTACATGAAAACATGCAATTAAAAGATTCACTTTCACTCGCTTTTCACACCATAAAAAGCAATAAGCTACGAACAGGAATTACTGTTGCTATCATATCTTTTGGTATTATGGCGCTTATTGGTATCATCACTGCTATAGCGTCTATGAATCAAAGTCTCTCTGAAAGTTTTGCTACTATGGGCGCTAATTCATTCAGCATCCGCTATCGTGATATTAATATCAGAATTGGAGGCGGCAGGGAAGTGAAAAAAACCAGTACGGGCGCATTGAGGGCGAAGAAATCCAACGAGAAAAAGATAATTACTTACCAGGAAGCAAGGCTTTTTAAAGAGCACTATAATTTTCCTGCAAGGGTGAGTATTTCATTGAGCGGCCCTCAAAGTATTATTGTAAGCAATGAGAAAATAAAAACGAATCCCAACATTTCAATGAGCGGAGGTGATGAAAATTACCTGATACAAAATGGATATACACTCGCAGGAGGAAGAAATTTTAATAGACTCGATGTGGAAAGTGGCAGAAATATTTGTATACTTGGAAATAGTGTTGCACAAAAATTATATGGAGACAATACCTTGCGTGCGTTGGATCAGACGATCAAGGCTGACGGGATCAAATACAGGGTAATCGGGGTTTTGAAAGATAAAGGATCGAGTGCATTTTTTAATGCCGATAACATTGTGCTTACTACATACAACAATATCCGGCGGCTTTTTCCTACAGATGGAACTTCGTATAACATCGGAGTAATGGTGAATAATATCAATGAAATGGATGCAGCAATATCAGAAGCAAAGGGTACGTTCAGGCCAATAAGGAAACTGGCTATTGATGAACAAAATAATTTTTACATAAATAAAAGTGACAGTATTGCGGAGGTGTTCAAAAGCAGCTTGGGTGCTATCACTACTGCTGCTGCTTTTATCGGGTTGATTACGCTGATTGGAGCGGCCATTGGCTTAATGAATATCATGCTGGTCGCTGTAAATGAGCGTACACGTGAGATAGGATTAATAAAAGCGATTGGCGGCAAAAGTAAAAATATCCGTGAGCAGTTTCTTTTTGAATCTGTTTTTATCAGTTTGATCGGCGCTGTTTTAGGAATTATTCTCGGAGTGATTGTTGGAAATGTAGTGGGGATATTTCTTCATACCGGCTTCGTGGTGCCATGGGTGTGGGTGATTATCGGAATTGTTGTGTGTTCAGCAGTGGGCCTTTTTGCTGGTTTATATCCGGCAGTAAAAGCGGCGAAATTGGATCCGATTGTTGCACTTCGCTACGAATAACCTTTTTCCGGTATAAAAGTAAAAAATTACTTTCCTGTGGCATTTACATTTGCCGGTTTAATTTTCTGAAATTTTTTCATTTCATGATTTCAAAAACTGCTGTTTTTAGTTTCATTTTCAAAAAAAAACGCCCTTACTATTCACAATCCACTTTTTTCTTTTTCTCTTAAAAGCCCGGTATTTTTTTAAATATTTTTTATCAGTTCATTAACTTTCAAATATTTCATTAACTTGTGCCGCACAATCAAAATATTTTTATAAAAAATAAGATTTTTAATTTTTTTTTTCATTAGACTTGCATTATCAAATTCTACTTAACCAAATCAATAAACCTAAACATTTAAAAACTAAACCAACATGGCAGATTTAAAGACTCCTGTAAACGCTCCTGTAAACGCCACTACATCCGTACAGGCGAAAAAATCAAATAACATCATTTCTTTATTGGCACCAATTATTTGTATTATCGCCGGCTATGTCATCTGGCGTTTTGTCATAGGGGCAGATAGTAATTTTACAACACCTGATCCGAAAGGTGGTTTTTGGCCAAACCAGTTAGGACCAAAAGGCGATTTCCCAAGAATGTATGAAGGAGGAATCATTGTGCCCATATTGATTGGTTGCTTCCTGATCGTGTTAACTTTTGTAATTGAAAGATCCTTGACTGTTTCCAAAGCTGCCGGTAAATCTTCTAATGCTGAATTTATCAGAAAAGTTCAATTTTTTCTTGCTGATAAAAAAGTAGATGCTGCTATCGCAGAATGCGACAAACAAAAAGGTTCAGTAGGCAATGTAATGAAAGCCGGTTTGCGCAAATACAAACAAATGATTACCGACACTGAATTGGATACTGAACAAAAAGTGCTGGCTATTCAAAAAGAAATTGAAGAAGCTACTTCTCTTGAATTACCCATGCTTGAAAAAAACCTGGTATTCCTTTCAACACTTGCATCAGTATCTACATTGATCGGACTGTTAGGTACAGTGGTTGGTATGATTCGTGCGTTTGGCGCATTAGGTGAATCTGGCGGTGGTGATGCAGCACGTACTTTATCAATCGGTATTGCAGAGGCTTTGTATAATACTGCGTTGGGAATTGGTACTTCTGCATTTGCAATCATTACTTACAACATTTTCACTACGAAAATTGACGCAATCACTTACGGTATTGACGAATCAGGTTTCACTTTAACACAAAGTTTTGCTTCTTTATACAAATAATTTTGTGGAATTTTTTGAATTCTGAATCTAATTACTATTAAAACAAACAACTAATGGCAAGAGCAAAAATAAAACGTGGCAGTACCAGTGTGGATATGACACCGATGTGTGATGTTGCCTTTCTTTTGTTAACCTTTTTTATCCTTGCTGCGCAATTTAAACCGTCCGAAGCGGTTGAGGTAAACCCTCCAAGTTCTGTGTCCAATAAGGTAGCGCCTGAAAAAGACTTCTTAAATGTTACCATCAGTAAAGACAACAAAGTCTATCTGATTATGGATCCGGGAATCCGGGGCGATGTACTTGACGAATTAGGAAAAGAGCGTAATATGAGTTTTTCTGCACAGGATAAAAAGAACTTCGAAAATGCAGATTACATTGGCGTTCCGTTCAGCCAGCTGAAACAATTCATTCAGCTAAAACCCGAACAGATTAAAGGAATGGATTTACCAGGAATACCTGTTGACAGTGCGAATAATGAACTAAAAGCATGGATCTCTGCTGCAATCAATGCCCGCATGGGAGCGCAGCTAAATTTTCTGATTAAAGGTGATGATGCGGTAAAATATCCGACTTTCAAAGCAGTAATCGATGCTTTCAAGGCAAATGATCAATACAAATATAACCTGGTTACAAATTCAAAAGCAGTCCCTGAGGGAAGTGAGCTGTACAAAAAGAATATGATGGAACACGCTGCCGGGAAGAAGGAATAGCTATTATAAAACTGATTTATTACAATTAAAATTTTATTACTATGGCAGAAATGGAAGTAAAAGAGAGTGCGAAAAAAGGCCCGGGTGTCAAGAAAGGTAAAAAACTTTCTACCCGTGTTGATCTTACTCCCATGGTTGATCTCGGATTCTTGTTAATTACGTTTTTTATTTTTACCACTACAGTATCACAGCCAACGGCAATGAACCTGAATATGCCAAAGGATACAAAAGATCCGAACCTGGATATGAAGGTGAAAAACTCTGGTTCGCTTACCCTGATGCTTGGAAAAGGAAATGTGATCTATTATTATTTTGGCGATGATCCTACAAAAATGCAGACTACTGGTTATAAAGCAGTAAGGCAAATTATTCTCGACAAAAAGAAAAGCACTCCCGCAGCAGATTTGTTTATCATCATCAAACCGGATAAAGACGCTACTTACAAAAATGCCGTGGATATTCTGGATGAAATGGACATTAATGATATAGGTAAATATGCGATGGTTGATCCAACGCCTGAAGAATATGGCCTGATTCAAAAAACAGAACAGGCAGGAGGTGTGAAATAATTACGTGGATAAAACATCTAAAAAAAAATTAAAACATGGAAGCTAAACAAATATTAAAAGCAGATCTGCTGGATATTCTTTTTGAGGGGAGGAATAAAGAATATGGAGCCTATGAGCTGAGAAAAACCTATAATAAAAGGATTACGATGGCTTTAATAGGTACAGTTATTCTGATTTTACTTATACTTATTGGCTCTGTAATTGCCAAAAAGCTTAATAACGACAAGGATGTAGTCCAATTAAAAACTACGGAAACCACATTGCAGCAAATAAAGCCGAACGAGCCGCCGCCTCCTCCTCCGCCGCCGCCGCCAAAGTTGCCTCCTCCGCCACCTGTTGCGACCATTCAGTTTACACCGCCTAAAGTGGTAAAAGATGAAGAAGTAATAAAGCCACCACCAGAGCAAAAACAACTGGAAGAAGCAAAGGTGGACATAAAAACAGTTGAAGGGACAAAAGATTTGGGAGTTGTAGCTCCTCCTTCTGATGAAAAAGGAACAAATGTAGTAGCCCCGCCAGCTGAAAAGAAAGAAGACCCGGATAAGGTATTTACAAAAGTAGAAATCGAGGCGCAGTTTCCAGGAGGCGCCGCAGCATGGACACGATACGTAACGCGTGCCATCCAATCTCAGATTGACGAATTTACAGATGCAGATTATGGAACGTGTGTGGTGAGGTTTATAGTTGACAAGACCGGTACGGTAAGTGATGTACAGGCGACAACGATGAAAGGAACCAAATTGGCCGAAATTGCGGTAAACGCAATCAGGAAGGGGCCTAAATGGACCCCGGCACAGCAAAACGGCCGTTTTGTAAACGCATATCGTTTGCAGCCCGTAACGCTACAGAATCCGAATGAATAAAAGAATTTTTAAAGTTTAAGAAAAAGGGAGATGCTGAAAGGTATCTCCTTTTTTCATTTAGGAATTTCAGGAAATAAGACCATAGTTTAAATCAAAGCCAAATAATTTCTATTGTTTCTTTAATCAAATGGAATGGGCCGCCTTCCTGCTTTGCTGAAAGTATTTTATTCGCCTTCAGTAAACAAATAAATATCGCTGATTATTATTTTGCCACCTTAAAATTTTTTTATGGAAATTCTTTCATAATAGAATCTAAATAAAAAATAACGTTATGGAAGCAAATCAAATTTTACAATCAAGTCTTCTTGAAGTTCTGTTTGATGGAAAAAATAAGGCATACGGCGCTTATGATTTACGCAAAACGTATAACCGGCGGATTAGTACTGCCGTGTTTTTTATGATATCGCTTGTTGGCACTTTAATAATTTTCTCCATCATTATGAGTCGTTTTGCCAAAATTGCGGTAGTTGTTCCATTCATTTCTACTGAGCGAATATTGCAAAAAATTACTCCTGACGAACCGAAGCTGCTACCTAAATTACCAACAGTCGTGAAGACGGCTTCAGTAAAGGTTACCACTCCACGAATTGTAAAAGATCAATTGGTGCCTGATCCTCCACCAGATTTAAAACAAATAGAAAATGCAAGAATTGACGACCATACAGTAGAAGGCCCAAAAGCTATGGGGATAATACATCCACCTATAGAAGTAGTGGGTACAGGTGTTGCTTTGGCTCCGGTAACAAAGCATAACTCAGAAGATTCAACCTTTAAAGCAGTAGAGATTGAAGCTTCTTTTCCCGGAGGAGCAGAAGGTTGGCAGCGGTATATAAGAAAAGCCATCCTTTCGCAACTTGAAGACTTTTCTGATGCTGATTTTGGAACGTGTGTGGTAAGATTCATTGTCGATAAAACAGGCCAGGTGAGCAACGTACAGGCTACCACGATGAAAGGAACCAAACTTGCAGAGATTGCTGTAAATGCCATTAGAAAAGGACCAAAATGGACTCCGGCACAGCAAAACGGACAATTTGTAAATGCCTATCGTGTGCAGCCGGTAACTCTGCAGAATCCAAATCAGTAAATTGATAACAGTGAAAAGGAGATGTTGAAAAAAACGTCTCTTTTTTATGCAGTAAAAGGACAAATAACTTAAATTCCTGTTCACTTTAGAATGCACAATAAAGTATAAACCAATGCAACTTATCTTTACAGAATGCAAAGTAAATTTTCAGGTTGGAATGATACTATCGCTGCGATTGCTACCCCACCCGGAATTGGAGCTATCGGAGTATTGCGATTAAGCGGTGATCAATCATTTGATATTGTTCAGAAGCTGTTTCCTTCAAAAGATTTAAAAAAACAACCTCCTAATACACTTCATGTAGGTTATTTAAAAGAGGCGGAAAATGTACTGGATGAGGTAGTTATTTCATTGTTTAGAAAACCAGCTTCATACACTGGTGAAGACGTTATTGAAATCAGTTGTCACGGTTCTCCCTTTGTACAGCAGCAGGTATTGGATGCGCTTATTCGTAATGGCGCGAGATTGGCGAAAGCCGGCGAATTTACCCAAAGAGCTTTTTTGAATAAAAAACTGGATCTCACCCAGGCAGAAGCGGTTGGAGATTTAATTGCCAGCAATACAAAAGCTGCACAAAATGCTGCCTTAAAAAATATGCGCGGCGGTTTTTCAAGCGTGCTTCGTGAATTGCGTGAAGAACTGATTAAATTTTCTTCTCTTATCGAACTTGAATTGGACTTTAGCGAAGAAGACGTAGAATTTGCTGACCGAAATCAATTCTCTTTGCTCATCAACAACATTTCCCAAACATTAAATAAATTATTAGAATCTTTTAAACTCGGCAATGTCATTAAATACGGAGTAAGCGTAGCTATTGTGGGCAAACCAAACGCCGGTAAATCTACTTTACTTAATACTTTATTAAACGAGAACCGGGCTATTGTAAGTGACATTGCCGGCACTACCCGTGACACGATTGAAGAAGTCATTAATATAAACGGAATACTTTTCAGGCTCATTGATACAGCTGGCATCCGCGAACATTCAACGGATATAATTGAAAACATGGGAGTCGAAAAAAGTAAGGAAAAAATAAAACAAGCGGATATTGTATTGTATTTGTTTGATGTAAATGAAATGCGTTTAGAAGAACTGCGGGAAACAGTTGATGAAATAAGACAACAAAATGGCAACCTAATTTCTGTTGGCAATAAAGCGGATGTTTTGGAAAGCAATATCGATCCTGATTTTTTGGGTGAAATCTTTATTTCTGCCAGGCAAGGAACAGGAATCGAACCATTAAAAAATACTTTGTTCAACATGGCAGGTGGAGATTCAATCAATAATGAAAATGTTGTAATTACGAATGCGCGGCATTATGCAGCATTAACTGAAATTTCACGAAGCTTGCAGGAAATACAGGCTGGAATTGATAATAAAATAACCGGCGACCTTTTATCCATTGATATTAACAGATGCCTGCATTTTCTTGGAGAAATAACTGGTGAAGTGACCAATGAAGACAGGTTGGATTATATTTTTTCTAAGTTCTGTATCGGGAAATGATAAAAACAAAATTGACTGATAAGGAAAAAAATGCTTCTGAAAAGCCATTAAGTATTCGAAGCAGAAGCGCCGGATTTCGAATTTTAAAGAGTAGTATTAATATAAAGGAAAATGAATACACGCTAGTTGTTTCGATGAATTTCAGGCGAAAGGCATGTTATACAATTTGGTTCGGCACCATAAAGAATATGATAAATTAGACGTGGTAGCCATTTCCTACAATCTTAATTTATAAAGTCAATCAGCAATGAACGGGAAAGTAATAAAAACAGAAAGAGAACATAAAAAAGCTGTAAAACGGGCAATGGAAATTTTTCATGCCCCACCGAACACGACGGAAGATGACGAACTGGGTGTATTAATCCTTTTAATAAAAGACTATGAAGACAGACGGTAGCTTAAAATCAGAATCACAGTAACATCACAAAACAGTTTTCTAACAGCTTTTATGAGCTGTTTTATTCTTTATGACAGATAAAAAATTTATCCATTATCTTGCAGCAATTTTTTTAACGTTTCAATCTGCAAAAACGCATGCTTCCCAAGTTTAAACGAATCCTTCTCAAACTTTCCGGTGAATCTTTAATGGGTGATAAAAATTTTGGCCTTGATTCGCAGGTGCTTTCCCAATATGCACAGGATATTAAGTTAATTACCGAGCTTGGCGTACAGGTTGCCATTGTAATTGGTGGTGGAAATATTTATCGCGGAATGAATGAAGCCGAAACCGGCATTGAAAGAGCCCAGGGTGATTACATGGGAATGCTTGCTACAGTAATTAACGGAATGGCGTTACAGAGTGCGTTGGAAAAAGCCGGCGTTTATACCCGGTTGCAAAGCGCTATCAAAATGGAGCAAATTGCAGAACCATACATTCGCAGAAGGGCCATCAGGCACCTGGAAAAAGGAAGAGTCGTGATTTTTGGGGCGGGCACCGGCAATCCTTATTTTACTACCGACACAGCTGGTTCATTAAGAGCAATTGAAATCGGCGCCGATGCTATTCTGAAAGGGACCCGTGTTGATGGTATCTATAATGCAGACCCTGAAAAAGATAAAACTGCTAAAAAGTTTGAAACCATTTCATTTAATGAATGTATCAGCGGCAATTTAAAAGTAATGGATATGACTGCTTTTACTTTATGTATGGAAAATCAATTGCCAATTATCGTTTTTGATATGGATACACCCGGTACTTTATTGCGCGTCGTTACCGGAGAAAAAGTAGGAACTTTGGTAACCGGATAATTTTTATTAATTTACGCCCGCTTATAACTAAATAATCCATTTCCGGTGTATAAAAACCGGCCATACTATCCTTTGAAAAGGAGCCACAAATAATCCCCGGATTTAAAATATTGTGTAAACCTTTTTTTAATTTATCACCCTATGTGGATTTGGTGGATCATATCCCTGGTCATATTAATTGCCTGCTTTATTTTTTCTTATAAGGCTATTGTAAGCAGTTTCGATTTTTTGCCGGCTGATAAGAGAAGTATTTTCTTTTTCAAAAGAGATATTCCGATCGAAAGCAACAGTTCTGGCGGCACAGAGGCGTTTTGGGATCTTAAAAATCAGCTGCAAAAGGTAGAAGAAAATTCTACATTTTATGAAGTTCAATTTTCAAAATTACAGGAAAGATTAAAAGCGCTGGAGGCACAGCTGGAAAGCTCATCTGAAAAGGAAACGATAACAAAAAAAGAAGATGGTGAGGATTGGAAAGAGCTGTATTACGAGGAAAATGAAGCGAAGGAAAAATTAGAAAACGAACTGGATATAACAAGACAAAAACTTGAAGAGGTTGAAAGTAAATTAAAGTTGATTGAGGAAAATACCGGCAAATGCAGCAGCTTGCAAAGTGATTACGATGCAAGATTACATGATTTACAATCCATGCAAAATCATATTGGCGATTTGCAACGGCAATTGGAAGGAGCCGCTGCACGCGAAAAGGAATTGGAGCTTTCCCTGCTCGCAGAAATCAAAACAAAAAAGCAATACGCACAACTCGATAGCAAATATGCACAGGTGAAAAGTGAAAATGAGGAACTGAGAAGACAAATTGTGAATATGAAACAGAAAGAAAAAGAACGGGAAAGCAGTATAGCACGCTTAAAAGAATTGGAAAGCCGTCTTTCAATTTACGAAGAAGAAAAAGCCAAAATGATTGCAAATCTCGAACAGATGGTGAATCACAATAAAATATTTACCGCATTCAAAAATTGCTGATAAAATATCAAAATAAATTACTTTACATTTACTTAGAAATTCATCCGTAGTTATGAA
The DNA here is from genome assembly GCA_963706825.1 of uncultured Chitinophagaceae bacterium. Classification (GTDB taxonomy): domain Bacteria; phylum Bacteroidota; class Bacteroidia; order Chitinophagales; family Chitinophagaceae; genus Ginsengibacter. The sequence goes on from CAVPNT010000003.1 coordinate 360,781, forward strand.
AGTTAATTGACCAGCCGAAACCCTGGACTCTATTATTAACTTTAAAACTTTTAATCATGAATTTTCAAACAATCAGTAAACAAAGAAAATTTGTTTTAATCTCCGCTGCTATTGGTTTTATTTCAATGTTTTTACCCTGGGTCTCAGTTTCCATGTTTGGTTATTCCCAAAGCGTCAACGGCATGCATGATAAAGGCATTGTTGTATTTATCTGTTTTGTTGCCATTGGCCTGATTGCCTGGTTAGGCGATCAAACAAAAAATTTGGATAAAACCATGTGGACTGTAACGCTTTTGGCAGGTGCAGTCGCATTACTATTAACTATCTGGTTTTATTCGCAGGCCACCAACTCCATTATGGGATCTTCCTTAGTAGGTTTCGGTGTTTACATTGCTGCCATCGCTTCTATTGGTATTTTGGCATCTGCTTATCTGTTTAAATCACCTGGCGATAATCTTAAAGATGGGTTTAATAGCATGAAAAAAAATATTGAAAGTAAAATGAGCAGTGGAGGAAATGTTACAACAACTCCTTCTTCATCATCACCTCTTTCCGACTCGCCGGCAAATACTGTTAGTGAGGATGAAAATATTAGCCCTGTGCTTTAATAAATTTCTTTTAAAATATCTTAGAATAAACCGTTTGTGCTCTAACGTTTAAAAAACATGGATTAACGTTATTCTCCAATTTTTATCAATCGTGTAAACATTTAATTATGAATTTAATTGAACGTGCTAAAAACATGCTTATAACTCCAAAAAGCGAGTGGCTTCTGGTAGAAACTGAATTGGCAACTCCACAATCATTGCTTGTCGGTTATGTATTGCCGATGGCGGTTATTGCTTCTATTGGTCAAATATTAACCGGGCTGGTGTGGGCTGGTTTGTTTACTAACTATTTCATCTGGGCGGCAATTTTTGGTTTCATTTCCATCATTATTTCATTTTACATTTCTGCCTATGTAATTGATATGCTCGCTCCTGGTTTTAGTTCCGAAAAAAATCTGAATAGATCAGCTCAGTTGGTTGCGTATTCAAATACGCCGAATTGGATCGCCGGGTTACTTTCATTTATTCCGGTTATCGGATGGCTATTGGTTATTGCAGGATGGATTTATTCCATTTACCTTTTTTACATTGGGCTCGCTCCTTTAAAGAAAACGCCGGAAGATAAAAAGGTTGTTTACATGATTGTTGCATTCATTGTAATGATTGCGGTCCTGTTTATTATCTCAGCTGTTTTGATGGCGATATTTGGAGGTTTGATTGGCTATGGCATAGGACCTGCACGTTTCAATCGTTTTGGTATATAAACATTATTGGGAGAATATATTTTAAAAAAAAGCATTCTGCAGCATAGTGCTTTTTGATTTGCACGACAAATGAATAACTGTTCATTAAATTTGTAGATAAAAAACATGTCCGAAGTAAATGCCATTGCAAACATGCGAAGAGTGTATCAATTACAATCACTATTAGAAAAAGATGTAAATGCTGATCCGATAAAGCAATTTGAAAACTGGTGGACTGTTGCAATTGAAACAAAAGTTGAAGAACCGAATGCAATGACGCTTGCTACATGCAATGCTCTAGGAAAGCCATCCGCGAGAATTGTTTTATTAAAAGAAATTAAGCAAAACGGGTTTATTTTTTTTACAAATTATCAAAGCAAAAAAGCAAAAGATATTGAAGAGAATGGATTTGCTGCGCTTGTTTTCTTTTGGAAAGAATTGGAAAGGCAAATCCGGATAGAAGGTTCGATAAAACAAGTAAGTGCCGGAGAAAGTGATGCCTATTTCTCCATACGCCCAAGGGCAAGCCAGATAGGAGCGTGGAGTTCACCTCAAAGCTCTATTATTGAAAACAGAGAATTTTTGCAAAAAAATGTAGAAAAATATAGTGAACAATTTCAATCAGGAACAGTACCACGGCCGGATTTTTGGGGCGGATACATTTTAGAGCCAACGCTTATCGAATTTTGGCAAGGCAGGCCAGGACGGCTTCACGACAGATTGCGTTATTCTCTTTCAACAAATAATGAGTGGATAATAAACCGGCTTGCACCCTAAGATAACTTTTGGAAAGTGGTAAACTTTCCAAAAGTTATGAGGTATAGTAAACAAACAAATAACCCGGATTCCTGTTTTTTGGGTTAAAAGTTTACTTGATACTGCTTAAGCTTCTTTTTTCTCTTTTTCTTTTTCAGAAGTTACTTTTGAATTTTTTGTTACAGGCCTTGACTTGCCAAAAGAGCCCATAAAGATTTTACCTTTTTTTGTTTTTTTATCTCCGCGTCCCATTGAAATTTATTTTTTTGAAATGAATAATTAATAATAAAAAAGCAAGATACAATAATGCATCTTGCTTTTTAAAACTTTTACGAAAATCAGATTTTCGATGACAGTTCTTTACCTGCTTTAAATTTAGCTACTTTCTTAGCTTTAATTTTAATAACAGCGCCAGTCTGAGGATTGCGGCCATTGCGGGCGGCTCTTTTGCTTACAGAAAAAGTTCCGAAACCAACAAGAGTAACTTTTCCGCCGCCTTTCAAGGTTTTGGTTACTGCTGTGGTAAAAGAATCTAAAGCAGTGTTAGCCTGGGTTTTTGTAATTCCTGCGTCATCGGCCATCTTGGCGATTAGTTCAGCTTTGTTCATAATATTTTATTTGATTTTTTAAACAGCGACAAATATAGAAGGTTTTTCAATGCAATAAAATTTTTGAGAGAAATTTTTTTCCACCAAATGTGGATGAAATCCGCAGTTGGTAAGGTTTACAGCTTGTAATGACGGAAATTGCCAAAAGAATTTCAAATTGTTGCGGCTTACAAAATGAGCAGCTTTGATAGCGTTTAACGAAACGCAGGTACAAACACTCATAAAAAATTCAGAAACAGGTGTTTTTACTATGAATAACCACGAATATGATAACGCTACTGCACGTTTTGAAGTAGTGTGCGAAAAGCAATGACGTGGTTATTCCATTTGTGGGCACTTTTTCTTTTCAGTTCAGGAGCAAAATTTTGAAGATAATGATCATAATCATTTTTTGAATTTGCGTAAAACTGGATTACAAAAGTTTTTCCATCTTCTTCCTCATGCTCTAATAATTCATAAAACCGGTGATCATAAAAACATCCGGTTGCAATGATTTCAGGAATGTGAATTTCTTTTTGCCATTGCATCCAATCGTTCAGTTTTTCATGATCTACTTTAAAAGTAATATTGTAAATAAGCATCGGTTATAATTTTAATTCAAGATAAATAGGGCAGTGATCGCTGTGCTTTACATCAGGAAAAATGTCTACTTTTTGAATATTATCTTCAAGATTATTAGTGACATTTATGTAATCAATCCGCCAGCCTTTATTTTCCAAACGCGTTGTTGGCCGCAACACATTCCACCAGGTATATTGATGCGGCTCTTTATTCAAATGCCTGAATCCATCCGTAAAACCATTTGCCAGGAATTTGTCAAACCACGCTCTTTCCTCCGGAAGAAAACCGGTTGTTTTTTTGTTGGAAACCGGGTTGTGAATATCTATTTCTTTATGCGCGATGTTATAATCTCCGCAGACAATCAGCTTTCTTCTGGTTTTTTTTAACTCATTCAGATAAGCCAAAAACTCATCCAGCCAGATATATTTATAAGACTGACGATGCTCGCCGCTTGTGCCCGATGGGAAGTAAGCACAGATCAAAGTGATATCGCCAAAATCAGCTCGCAAAACCCTTCCTTCAAAGTCACTTTGCTCATTTCCATGGCCAAATTCCACATTATCCGGTTCAAGTTTCGTTAATATCGCAACTCCACTATACCCCTTTTTTTGGGCAGAAAAAAAATAAGGCCGGTAACCGGCAGATTCAATAGGCACACGATCTATATCCGATTCATTTGCTTTTATTTCCTGCAGGCAGATGATATCAGCCGGATCTGTTTTCAGCCATTCGATAAAACCTCTTTTAATGGCAGATCTTATTCCGTTTACGTTGTATGAAATAATGCGAATATTTTCATTCATCGCTTAATTCGTTTATTGGTTTATTTATCACACATCAGACATCCTAAATCAGATATATTTATTATGCTTTAATAATCCAACTGCGGCCTCAGCCATCTTTCTGCTTCTTCCAATGCCATATTTTTCCTTCCTGAATAATCTTCTACCTGGTCTCTGGCAATTTTTCCTATTCCAAAATATTTACTTTCAGGATTAGCAAAATACCAGCCACAAACTGAAGGAGCAGGATACATGGCTAAAGATTCTGTTAAGGTGATACCGGCATTTTTTGTTGCATCCAGCAATTCAAAAAGCTTATATTTTTCGGTATGGTCAGGACACGCCGGATATCCCGGAGCCGGGCGAATTCCGGCATATTTTTCTTCTATTAATTCTTTGGATGTAAGATTTTCATCTTTGGCATAACCCCAGAATTCTTTCCGCGTTCTTTCATGCAGCAATTCAGCAAAAGCCTCTGCAAGCCTGTCTGCCAGCGCTTGCAACATTATTTTATTGTAATCGTCAAACTCTTTTTGAAATCTTTCGATATGGGGTTCGAGCCCGTGGATAGAAACTGCAAATGCGCCGATATAGTCGGCCCCCTGACCCCCGAAGGGGGAATACAGATCAGAAGATTCTTTCAGACCTGGTTGATTTTTTAATGACGAAGAAATAGACCCGGTTACTTCATCAGTTTTATTTAATACCTCATCATTAGTAAATCTGATCACCTTAAAACCAATTTTGTTCAACCATTGTGTTCGTATTTCATCTGATTCTTTATTTTCTGGAAGTTGATGAATCAGTCCATCAATTTCTATTACTAATCTTTTATCCAAGCAAACAAAATCGGTAATGTAATTCCCAATAATATGTTGCCTTCTGAATTTACAACCTTGTATTTTTTTGGATTTTAATAATTCCCATAATTTTTCTTCAGCAGGTGTTTGCTTCGTGCGATTTTCTTTTGCAAATTCGGATAGCAATCCATAATTCGAAGGATCTGCCCAATGATAGCCGAAAGCCCCCTTGGAAGCGATTGATTCCCCCTTCGGGGGCCAGGGGGCTGGCTTAATAAAATCAGCCAACGAAATATTTGGCTGACCCGGTGCTTTCTTTATTTGCTGACGCAAAAATTCTAAATTGAAATTTTTGCCATCAATATTTTTCACTTGAACGGTATCATCAGAGATTGCATTCGCTTCCCAAAAGCCAACAACACCTTTTGCGGTGAGCCATTTTTCTTTGACTATTTTTTTCAAAAAAACCTGTGCTTCTTCATACAATTTTGTTGCAGCTGCGCCGATTTTTTCATCTGATAATATTTGCGGGAATTTTCCATGCATTTCCCACGCAATGAAAAACGGCTGCCAATCTAAATATTCATAAATTTCATTCAAATCATAGTCTTCAAAAACTTTTACACCCGTGAAGGTTGGTTTTACGGAAGTAAATTTTTCCCAATCTATTGGAAATTTATTTTTTTGCACCTGTTCAAATGGCAATAAAACTTTTGCTGATTTCTTGTTGCCAAAATCATTTTTCAGTTTTTCATATTCCAGTTTAATGCCGTTTAAAAATCCATCTTTATTTTCCTTACTCAATAGGTTTCCGGCAACAGTCACACTTCGCGAAGCATCCAAAACATGAATCACCCCATTGTCGTATTCCTGTGCTATTCTAACGGCGGTGTGTAAACGCGAAGTAGTTGCGCCGCCAATCAAAAGTGGCATTGTAAAATTATTTCGTTTCATTTCTTTAGCCACATGAACCATTTCATCCAGCGATGGGGTAATCAATCCGCTCAATCCAATCATCGCCACATCTTTTTCTTTCGCTGTCTGCAATATTTTATCCGCAGGAACCATCACACCCAAATCAATCACTTCATATCCGTTACAGCCCAATACAACTCCCACAATATTTTTTCCAATATCATGCACATCACCTTTTACAGTTGCCATCAAAATTCTTGCAGGCCCTGCTCCTTCTACGTTTAAGATGCCCGCTTCAATATTTGTCTGTTTGGTTTTTTCTTTTTCAGCTTCAATAAAAGGAAATAAATAATTAACGCTTTTCTTCATTACCCGCGCACTTTTTACCACCTGCGGCAAAAACATTTTTCCGCTTCCAAAGAGGTCACCCACTACATTCATTCCATCCATCAAAGGCCCTTCAATAACATCAAGCGGCTTTGGATATTTCTGACGCGCTTCTTCAGTATCCGCTTCGATATAATCTGTAATTCCATTTACCAATGCATGAGTTAAACGTAGTTCCACACCTTCTTTTCGCCACGCCTCATCTTTTACAATTTCTTTTCCTTTTGCTTTCACGGTTTCTGCGAAGGCTAATAATTTATCCGTCGCATCTTCCTTTCTGTTTAGAATCACATCTTCCACCAGTTCTTTTAATTCAGGGTCAATATTTTCGTAAATGTGCAACTGCCCTGCATTTACAATTCCCAGGTCCATTCCTGCCTTTATCGCATGATATAAAAAAACGGCGTGCATCGCTTCGCGAACCGTGTCATTTCCACGAAAAGAAAATGATACATTACTTACGCCACCACTTACTTTGGCAAGCGGCATCAATCTTTTTATTTCCCTTGTAGCTTCAATAAAGTCAACACCATAATTGCTGTGCTCTTCAATACCAGTGGCAACGGGAAAAATGTTTGGGTCAAAAATGATATCTTCAGGACGATACCCGGCTTTTTCGGTTAAAATTTTATAAGCACGCAGGCAAATATCTACTCTTCTTTTGAGGGTATCTGCCTGCCCGGTTTCGTCAAATGCCATTACAACAACGGCTGCACCAAAGCTTTTACAAATGGATGCTTCCCGCAAAAATTTCTCTTCACCTTCTTTCAAAGAGATGGAATTGACAATGCATTTTCCCTGCACGCATTTCAATCCCGCTTCGATGATGTGAAACTTTGAAGAATCGATCATTATGGGAATTTTGGCAATATCGGGTTCAGCTTGTAGCAGGTTCAAAAATGTAGTCATGGCTTTTTCACCATCGAGCAATGCATCGTCCATATTCACATCCAGAATTTGCGCACCGCCTTCTACCTGTTGCCTTGCTACTGATAAAGCTTCTTCATAATTTTCTGTCCTGATAAGGCGTGCAAATTTTTTGGAACCAGTTACATTTGTACGTTCTCCTACATTTACAAAAAGGCTTTCCGGCCTCACTACCAGCGGTTCCAAACCTGATAATCTTAAAAAAGGTTTGATTGTTTTAATCTCTGTCATCATTATTTATTTTAACCGGTTTGAATCCAATCGGATTTCGCGGTTTATTTTCGGGTATCAATAATTTTTTTAAATAAGCAAAAATTGTTTGTATTTCACCATCATTTTTTAATAAGTGCTGTTCTATTTTTTCAATCTTCATCCAAAGGTCTTTGTTGTCCAAAATCAACTGTTTCATTTTTGTAAACAAGCGAATGATTTGAATGTTTACCTGAATGGCAGTTTCAGAATTTAAAACGCTTGAAAGCATGGCGCCGCCTTGTTCGGTGAAAGCGGAAGGAGCTTTTCTTGCGCCGCCCCAACTTGAAGTCGCAATTTGCGACTTCAAGTCGCGCCATTCATTTTGCGCTAGTTGAAACATAAAATCTTCCGGAAATCGTATCGCATTTCGTTTAACTGCTTCATTCAAACGCTTTACTTCCACTCCATACATTTCCGCTAAATCTCTGTCCAGCATTACTTTTTGTCCACGAATAACATAAATTTTTTCAAGAATGATTTCTTCTGATACATTTGATAATGATAAAGTTGATTTTGGCATAATTTCAATTTTCTTTAAATGTAATATTATAAATCATCCTAATCAAAAACTTCAACTTGAAGTCACAATTTGTGACTTCAAGAAATTGCTATTCAAAATCAGCTCTAATTATTCTCTAAAGTCGCAATTTGCGACCTTAGGGATTTTCAGCTTTACTCGGTTTAATTTTCAAACTTGATATTCCAATTTGGAATATCAAGTTCAATAAATTTGATATCGCAATTTGCGATATCAAAAGTTTTGTTTCAAATCAAAATTTGTGATTTTAAACAACATCCATCTTTACATTACTTCTTCCATCACCGGCAATTTTCTCGGTTCAAATTTTTTCACTTGCTCCGCAATATGCTTTATATGCTCCGGTGTAGTTCCACAACATCCACCCACAATATTTACAAATCCTTCGCGTGCCCAATCTTCTAAAATGTGTGCTGTTTCATCCGGTTGCTCATCATATTCGCCAAAGGCATTTGGCAATCCGGCATTCGGATAAGCAGAAGTATAACAATTCGCTATTTGGCTCAATTCTTCAATGTGTGGTCGCATTTCTTTTGCACCAAGTGCACAATTCAATCCCACACTTAAAGGATTCGCATGAGAAACAGAAATGTAAAATGCTTCCAAAGTTTGGCCGCTCAAAGTTCTTCCACTTGCGTCTGTTATTGTTCCACTAATCATGATTGGCAATTCTTCTTTTTTGGTATCTCTAAAATATTTTTTGATTGCATAAATTGCTGCTTTCGCATTGAGCGTGTCAAAAATCGTTTCAATCAAAAGAAGGTCAACTCCACCATCTACTAATCCGCGTATTTGTTCATAATACGCATCAGCTACTTCATCAAAAGTAACAGTGCGAAAACCCGGATTATTTACATCCGGCGAAAGGCTTAAAGTTTTATTTAATGGCCCGATTGCACCTGCAATGAATTTGCTGTTATTTGTTGCTTTACTGTTATTGGTAAATTCATCAATTGCTTTTCGCGCGCATTTTGCTGCTGCAGCATTTAATTCATACGCGAGCGCTTGCATTTCATAATCCGCCTGTGCTATAGACGTGCTGCTAAATGTATTGGTTTCGATAATGTCTGCGCCGGCTTCCAGGTATGCTTTATGAATCGCCTGGATTATCTGCGGTTGTGTCAGGCTCAATAAATCATTATTCCCTTTCACGTCTTTGTGCCAGTCTTTAAATCTTTCACCACGATAATCTTTTTCGTCCAGTTTATATTGCTGTATCATTGTTCCCATCGCACCATCAATAATTAAGATGCGTTCATTGAGACATTCGTGAATTGGTTTTTTCATTTTCAAAAAATTATTTATAAAATATTTTTAGTTTTTCTTAATGGAATCCTTTGTGGTTTTTTTAATAATAAATGCAGCCAACTGTAACCCAAAATTCCTGAAACCAGCGAAGCAAGCAGGATTGAAATTTTTGATTCCGTTATCAGCATGTCATCAGAATAAGCTAGCAAGGTGATAAATATTGACATGGTAAAACCAATACCTGCCAAAAATCCAATACCCAATACCTGTTTCCATTTCATGCCGGCTGGTAATGCACAAATGCCGGTAGCCACTGCAATGAAACTAAATAAAAACACGCCCAAAGGTTTTCCTACAATTAATCCTGCAAAAATTCCCAGGCTTCCTGGTTCGGCTAAACCCGTATCCCATCCTTTTCCAAAAACAATCGCTGTATTTGCCAACGCGAAAAGAGGAAGGATAATCAACGATACGGGCTTGTGCAGCCAATCCTGTAATTTATAGGAAAGCGAAGTTTTTTCTCCTTTGCCAAATGGAATGGCAAACGCCAATAAAATGCCTGCAAGTGTGGAATGAACGCCGGAATGAAGCATAAAATACCACATCGCTATTCCGCCGATTATATAAAAAATCAGGAAGTTAATTTTGAATTTATTCAACAACAGTAAAGCAACAAATATTGCCAAAACAATCAATAAATTCATCAGCGATAAAGAGGTAGTATAAAAAATCGCTATTACCAAAATTGCCCCCAAATCATCTATGACAGCGATTGCGGTAAGTAAGATTTTTAGCGAAGCAGGAACACGATTGCCAAGGAGAGAAAGAATGCCGATTGCAAATGCAATATCTGTTGCCATCGGAATGCCGGCTCCGGATTGTGTAACAGTTCCATAATTAAAAAAAGCGAAAATAGCGGCAGGAATTATCATCCCGCCAATAGCGGCAAATACAGGCAGCATGGCGTTTTTGATGTTTGAAAGTTCGCCAACAAAAATTTCTCTTTTTAATTCTAATCCAATTAAAAAAAAGAAAATCGCCATCAATCCTTCATTAATCCAATTTTCTGTAGATAAACCGGCAAAAGTAAAATGCCAAAAATTCAAATAAGAATCGCTTACAGATGAATTAGCAAGCAAAAGAGAAATGATGGTGCATACGATGAGCAGCACGCCCCCTTTTTCGCTTTCAAAAAAATCATTGAACAACTTTGTAAGCCTCATTTCAAACACTTATTATTGAAAAAATCTTTTTCAAAAAACAAATCCAAAGTCGAATCTTCCCAAAAAATAATTAAACGAAATTTTTAAAATCCTGTAGAATAATGCAGAATGTTTTCGTTTATTAGTTCAATTATAGTTGATGCAACTTTTGCTATAATTCACGGGCTGAACAATAAACAAATCCGCCCGAAAAGCGTGTAAAATTAGGATAAACAGGGGAATATAGCAAACTCACTTTAAGAATAATTGAAGGTTAAAGGTTCAAAGTTGAAAGTTGACATGCAGCAAACGAATAAATAAGGGAGATTTCTGTTTTCATTTGCGCAAAGAGTAAAAACTCAAACCTCTTGTTTTTTTAAAGTTTAAATTTGTGAATGTTTGTTTTTAGTAAATGAATCAAAAAGTTGCAGGCATGACTACAGAAAATTTACAATCAGAAAAAGAAAAACAATTTCATCAGCTCCATCACAATAAGGAGCTTTTAATTCTTCCTAACATCTGGAATCCATTAGGAGCAAGGCTTTTAGAAGAGACTGGTTATAAAGCAGTAGCAACGGCAAGCGCCTCTATCGCTTTTGCAAATGGCTACCAGGATGGTGAAAATATTCCTTTTGATGAATTGATTTTTATTTTGAAAAACATTGTGAAGTGTGTAAAAATTCCGGTGACAGCAGATGTGGAAAGTGGCTATGCACAAAACAATAATCTTTTAAAAGAAAATATAAAAAAGCTGATTGATACAGGAATTGCGGGAATTAATTTTGAAGACAGCCATCATGATGAAGAAAAATTATTTTCAAAAGAAGAGCAGTCAGAAAAAATTAGCATCATTAAAAAAGCTGCATTAGAAAATGGAAGTAATCTTTTTATCAATGCAAGAACTGATGTTTTTTTAAAAGGAAATCATTTATCAAAAGAAGAAAAATTAGCAGAAGCGATAGAAAGAGGAAAGGCATATAAAGATGCGGGCGCTGATGGTTTTTATCCTATTTTTTTGAAAGAAGAAGAAAGTATAAAAACGGTGATTGAAGAAGTGAAGTTGCCGGTAAATATCTTAATGCTTTCGGGAATACCCGATTTTTCTACATTAAAAGAAATCGGGCTTTCAAGGATAAGTCTGGGCCCTGGATTTTTAAAATATGCAGTCAATTCGATGAAAAATATTGCCGAAAAATTATTGCAGTTTGAAGGAATGGAAGAAATTACCGGCAATCCTATTACAACAGATTATTTAAAAAATTTAATTTCTAAAAAATAGTAAAATGGAAAAGAGAATTAGTATTAAAGATGTGGAACCAAATGCTTACAAAGCCATGTCTGGGCTTGAACAATACATCAGAGCATCGAAGCTGCCACCAAAGCTGAGAGAATTGATAAAGATAAGAGCATCACAACTAAACGGATGCGCATTTTGCATTGATATGCATACAGAAGAAGCCCTGAAACTAGGTGAAAACCAACGCAGAATTTTTGCACTTTGCGCGTGGAAAGAATCGCCGTTATTTTCAGAAGAAGAAAGAGTGGTTTTGCAATTAACGGAAGAAGTAACGATGATTTCAAAGAATGCTTTAAGTGATGAAACTTATAATAAAGCATTAAGATTCTATGGGGAAAATGAATTGGCACAAATCATTATGCAGGTCATCATTATTAATTCATGGAACAGATGGACTGTTTCTACGAATCAGATTTTTGAACCGGCATCTAAATAATATGATTTCAGTCATAAAGAATTCCGGAAGTTTTTTAATTAATAGTTTTGCAGTTGTAATTTTCATTCAAAATATCCGGATTTGGCACAAGAGAAAAAAGACATACTTAACCTGGAAGATATCAAATTATTAGTAGATACTTTTTATGATAAAGTAAGAGAAGACCAATTAATAGGGCCTATTTTTGATGAACGGATTCAAAACCGCTGGCCTGAACATCTGGCAAAAATGTACACCTTCTGGCAAACGGTTTTATTGGGCGAACATACTTATTATGGAAGCCCTTTTCCGCCTCATGCACAATTGCCGGTAGAACAAATTCATTTCGAAAGATGGCTGGCCTTATTTTCAGAAACTTTGAACGAATTATTTACCGGAGAAGTGGCCAAAGAGGCAATTTGGCGGGCAAATAAAATGGCAGTGATGTTTCAATATAAAATAGAACATTACAGGAATAACCCAACGAAAAGTTTGATTTAAATGCAGTAAACGAATAAATAAAGTGATTTTTCATTTTTTTAATGTTGAAGGAAATTCGTCTTAAATTCATAAATTAACAAAAAGAAAAAAACGATAATTTTTCCTTTAAATCATTCCGTTAAAACCTTTAAAAATCAGTGTCAGCAAGCAACTGAAATAAATACTTTTTGGGATTTATAAATGCAGCACATAATTTTGCCGCGATTCAAACAGGCAATTTATAAATCTGAATGATAAAAAAAAGTATTCTTAACACAGGCATTCCTATTTCGGTTTCTTTAAAGCCAACCTTAGAAGCCGAAAACATACATCCACAGTTTACCCAAAATAAAAAACGTCTTTTTACGATTGCCGCGATGGCTGTTTTGGTTGCAATTACGATAAGTTTGGTCGCCAAGTTTTTAATTTACCTGATTTATTTCATTACCAATGTTTCTTTCTATGGCAAGTTTTCTATTGCTCATGTTACCCCTGCAGAAAATGCTTTAGGATGGTGGGTGGTTTTGATTCCGGCGATTGGAGGATTTATTGTTGGCCTTATGGCGCTTTATGGTTCCAAAGCGATTCGTGGCCATGGAATACCGGAAGCAATGGAACAAATATTAACGAATCAAAGTAAGATAAAACCGACGATTACATATCTAAAACCGATTTCGTCGGCTATTGCAATCGGTACTGGTGGCCCGTTTGGAGCAGAAGGCCCGATAATTGCAACCGGAGGAGCATTAGGTTCAGCGCTTGGTCAAATTGCACGCATTTCGCATAATGAACGAAAAATTTTACTTGCCTCCGGCGCTACCGCAGGTATGGCCGCTATATTTGGAACACCAATAGCAGGAATTTTCCTTGCGATAGAATTATTATTGTTTGAATTTTCACCACGCTCAATGATACCTGTGGCTTTGGCATGCATTACTGGAGCAGCAGGACATCATTTTCTTTTTGGTGCAGGTCCGGTTTTCCCGGTCGGGCATTTAATAGAAATTCCATCAAATACTGCGCTTTTTGCATACAGTATTCTTGGAATTGTGATGGGATTTATTTCTGTATTTACTACCAAAATTGTGTATTATATTGAAGATGGATTTGAAAAACTTCCGGTTCATTGGATGTGGTGGCCTGCAATTGGAGGGCTTTTCGTAGGAATAATCGGATATTTTGCTCCCAGAACTTTAGGTGTTGGCTACGAAAATATTACTGATGTTTTATCAGGAAGTCTGACATTAAAAGTAGTTTTTGCTTTATGCATTTTTAAATTTATTTCCTGGGCTGTCGCGCTTGGTAGTGGTACTTCAGGTGGAACGCTGGCTCCATTGCTTACGATTGGTGGCGCTGCAGGAGTATTGTTGGGAAGTGTCATTCTTCACTTTTTCCCTGATTCCGGAATTACTTTATCGCTTGCTGCTTTGGCGGCTATGTCAGCTATGTTTGCAGGAGCGTCGAGGGCTCTGCTCACTTCTATTATTTTTGCTTTGGAAGCTACAGGCCAATCTAATGCTTTATTACCTCTTTTAGCAGCATGTATCGGTTCTTATATCGTTTCTTTTTTCATCATGGAAAATACCATCATGACCGAAAAAATAACGCGTCGTGGTGTAAAAACTCCTGATTCTTATGAACCGGATATTTTAGAAACCATCAATGTAAAACAGGTAATGAGTGAAAATGGTTTGATGCTTGGCGAAGAGAACACAATCGGTGAAGTGCGCGACTGGCTTGAAAAAGAGACCGATTACAGCAGCAATTATTTTATTATTGTAAATAAAAACAACGAATTCCGTGGCATCATCAGCTCGTCTAATTTATTCAGCAATCATCACAAACCTAACCTTCCTGTTGGCTCTTTAATAAAGCGAAACAGTGTTTCTATTGCCGTGGATAGCAGTTTGCGTAACGCAGTTGAATTAATGGCAAAAGAAAATATAGACATATTGCCTGTTACCTCAAACGAAAATACCATTATCGGAATCCTTTCTTATAAAGATATTATCTCTGCTTACAAGTCTGATATTGAGAATTATGTGAAAAAGCAGCCATCTATTTCATTGAAGAGAAATGGATTAAAAATTTTAGTCCACGGAAATAAACTCATTAATTTATTTACTCCAAATAAAGAGAAATAGCTAAAAGAGGAAAAGTGATTATTTGTTGGTTTATTGTTTATAAAAACTGTCCTAAAGTCTTCTAAACTATCTAAACGATTCTAAACCGTTGCTTCCCCAAATGCTTCCAAATATTTATCAATAAAAAGGTGCTTCGTCTTTGATTTGTACTGCATAATAAAACGTGGATGCTCCAGAGCAACTATTTTTCTAAAAAAATGATGTTCTTCATTTATTGTTTTTAAGAATTTTTCATTTTTTCCGGTTCCAAAGCAAAAACAAATATCTGTACTGATGCCGAAACTGATTTGTTTTTTGATGTTTTGAATAATAAAATCATATACCGACTCTGTCAATTCTTTGCTGTCGTAATAATTGTAATTAACCTCTTTTCCTTTGGCATTTGTTATGGTAAATCCGAGCGGACAAATAGAATGGATATAAAATTTACCATAAAATTTTTTGGTGCCACCGTAAGCATTTATCATTTCATAAATAAAAGTAGCGGAAGGTTCATGTGTTGCTTTTCCCGGAAATGATAAGCCACATTCATCCAACAATCTTTTGGTATCTGTAAAAGGAACACCGGTGACGCCCGCTCCAAATCTGCCGGGATTAATTCCAAGAATCAGGTACCTTTTATTGTTATCGTTATAAAATTTTTTATAAAATTTTGTGGAAATGTTGAGCGCTTCTTTATTCTCTTTGAAGGGATTCATAATCCTGATATTCTTTGGTAAAGCGCCTTCAAAAGCAATATTTTTATTGAAAGAAATTATTTTATCTGCAAAAGTTTTCATGGATTTTTTTAATCGAAAAAGATACAATTCATCACTGCTATTATTTCTTTTCCAGCATTTTTAAATGTTTTATCAAATCATCCAGTGGCGTATAATCTTTATAAGAAACAATTAATCGATGATTCTTATCAAACAGAGCGGTAAAAGGCGTGTGTTCCAGCTGATAATACATTCTAAAGAAAAAAACCGGAATTTCTATACCCACTTTTATATTTGGATACTTTGCGGTTTGATATTGTTTTACAAATCCTGCAACAGCCGCATCAGATTCAAAAGTTACCATTAAAATTTCAGCATTTTTGAATTGATTTATTTTATTAAAAATCCCTTTCATCAATATTTGACAATGTTCGCAATCCGGAGCAAAATAAATAATAATCAAAGGTTTTTTATTTGAAACTTCTGCCGAAGAAAATATCCTCCCATTAGAAAGTTTCATTTTAAAAGCTGGAAGCGATTGAGCAGTGGCTGAAAGAGGAATCAGGGAAATGGCAAAGAATACCCACCACATTGCGACAAGCGGAAACCTCAATTTATTTTTCTGATTCATTCTGTCAATTTTTTCAAAGGTAATAGCTTGACTTTTATCAGATTCCGAATTATTACTAATATTCCGACGATTTCTTTGGTTCTGCATCTTTTGTTGAAAAACTTTTAAACATTACAGTGAAAAATATATATATTAAAAAATGCGATTTTATTTTTTCTGACAAAAACAGCTAATGGCCCTTTTGTTTAAGTTAAATAATAAAAACATTTATCAAAAGATGATGTTTTGTTGATTTATGGATAAAAATATTTTTTTTGAAAGCAGCGTTTCACAAAAAACCATTGTCCTACTGGTTACCTTTCATCATAATTAACTTTATTTTCACTAATTTTTTACAATTTAACTACAAAGCAATGAAATTAAAAACCAGAAAACTTAGTATCTGCTTTACGGTGTTGTTATTTTTATTGGGTTCAAACATCGTATTTGCGCAAAAAACGGTTACCGGGAAGGTGACCAACCAAACAAATGATCCGTTGCCAAACGTTTCAGTAACTGTAAAAGGCTCTACTACAGGAACTGTGACCGATGCGAATGGGAATTTTAGTTTGAATGTGCCAGCTGGCAGGAATACCGTTGAAGTGAGCTTTGTAGGGTACGGTACACAGAATGTGTCCATAACTGGAAAATCCGATGTGGGGACTATTACATTGGTACCCAATAGCCAAAGTTTAAACGAAGTGGTGGTTACAGGTTATGGAACACAACGCAAGAAAGATATCACCGGCTCTGTTTCTGTGGTAAATACCAGTGAACTGAGGCAGCAGCCTGCCACAAGCCCGATAGAAGCGTTGCAGGGTAAGGCTACCGGCGTTCAAATTATCAATGACGGTTCGCCCGGATCGACTCCGCAGATAAGAATACGCGGTAATACTTCCATAAACAACAACGATCCCTTATTCGTTATTGATGGAATGCCTTATCAGGGAAAATTGAGTTGGCTGAGCAGCGACGATATTGAAAGTATGCAGGTATTGAAAGATGCATCTGCTGCATCTATCTACGGCTCCAGGGCAAATAACGGCGTTGTAATCATTACTACCAAAATCGGCAGAAAAGGACCGCCAAGAATAAACCTGCATATTTATGACGGAACACAGGTTCCCATGCGTGACCGCTTTCCGAAATACCTAAACCCACAACAATTTGCCCAATACGTTTGGACTCAATATAGCAATGCAGGCCAACCTATAGCGGGAAGTACGATGGCTAACTATTACGGCAGCGGAGCAACGCCTACATTACCCGAGTATTTAGTCGCTGGGGGAGCCGTTGGCCAAAATGTAACGGCAGCACAGGCTGATCCGTCAAAATACAATTATAGCCCTACAAACTCTAAAACTTTTTATCAAATCACCAAAGCAAACCAGGCGGGAACAAACTGGTTCAAAGAAATCACGCAAAACGCTCCTATGCAAAATTATGAACTCAGCATTTTGGGCGGCGGCGACAACGCTAATTATGCTGTAAGCGGTGGGGTGTACAACCAACAGGGAACCATAAAGTACACCAATTTCAAACGCTATTACATAAGGGCAAACACCAACTTCACGGCTTTTAACGGCGTCCTTAAAGTGGGTGAAAACGCGCAGTATTCCTATACCAAAGGCATCGGGTTTGCAACCAATCCCAATGTAGCCGGGAGCTATGTGGGGGAGGGTTCTCCCGTAGGATGGGCATACCGTATTCAAACCATTGTACCCGTTTATGACATTACGGGGAACTTTGGAGGCACCAGAGGTTCTGGATTAGGCAATGCTGATAATCCTCTTGCCATACTTTACCGCGGAAAAGACAATTACAATAACGATAACCAGTTTTTCGGCAGTGTTTATGCTGACTTGAAAATAGCGAATGGGTTAAACTTAAAAACAACTTTCGGTACGCAATATGACAACTATGCCGGAATCGGCATTGGTTATCCAAACCCCGAACGTTCGGAAGGAAGTTTTGTAAACTCGCTAAGCGAATACCAGGGGTGGGGAACACAGTGGACATGGACCAATACGCTGACATACCACCAAAAATGGGACAAACACGAGGTTACCGTAATGGGTGGTACAGAAGCCATCAAATCAACAGGAAGGTCACTAAACGGAGGCGGTAATACCTTTGCCCTTTTTGGCGATATAAATTATTATTATCTGAATACTGCTACTGCCAGCAAATCCAGTGGAAGTTCTGGCTACAGCAGTGCACTTGCTTCTTTGTTCGGGAGGGTAAATTATTCTTATGAGGATAAATACATCCTTTCCGCTACCATTCGCAGGGACGGTTCTTCCAACTTCGGACCGAACTTTAGGTACGGTACTTTTCCTGCTGCCAGCGCCGCATGGCGTGTTTCAAACGAAGATTTCATGAAGAGCGTTTCCTGGATAAGCGATTTGAAACTAAGGGCAGGATATGGCGCTACCGGTAACCAGAATATTCCCTCTTTTCAATTCTTAAAAACATATCAACAGTCTGTAAATACTTCTTCTTATCCGATTGGCGGAGGGGCTTTAGCGAGCGGTATTTGGACAAATCTCTATGACAATCCGAACATTAAATGGGAGGAATTAAAATCGTGGAACGTTGGTGTGGACTTCACTTTGATTTCCAATAAGATAGATGGCTCTTTTGATTGGTACAACAGAAAAACTACTGATATGCTTTATCCCGTGCCATTGTTAGCACAAGCCCGTGGTGGTGGCGCATCGCCTTACGTAAATATCGGAAGCATGAGCAACAAAGGCGTAGAGTTTTCGCTGAACTACCATTACCATCCGGAGGCCATTAGCAAAAATGCTTTCACATTTGACATCGGCGCAAATATCTCCCGAAACGTTAATAAGGTACTTTCATTGGCGCCCACTGTTACTAATCAGTTATATGGCACCAATAGAAACATAACATCCTCCATTCTTGCACCCGGACAACCATTTGGCGAATTTTACGGGTATAAAGTAATCGGAATTAACCAAAGTGCCGATGATATAGCCAAATCGCCGAAATACGATGGTGCAAGAGTCGGTGGTTTCAAATATGCAGATATAAACAATGACGGAGTTATTACTCCGGATGACCGCACTTACCTCGGCAGCCCATATCCGGAATTTATTTATTCATTGAGTTTTAATGCATCCTGGCATCGTTTTGATGTATCCATGTTCTTCAACGCCTCTTATGGAAATAAGATTTTTGACGAAACAAGATACTATACAGATTTAAACGGATTTTATGGTGCTGTATCTACACGGTTACTTGATGCATGGAGTCCTACGAATACCAAAAGCATGATACCTTCCCCTTACTACAATGCAGCAACGCTTGAAGGTGCTTCAAGCAGTTACTATGTGCAGCCCGGCAGTTATTTCAGAATGAAATTGTTGCAGATAGCCTACAATTTTGAAATTCCGAATTCGTTCCGGGACAAAATCGGCGGTATCAAACTCTACGTGAGCGGCACCAATTTATTTACCATTACTAAGTATTCCGGATTGGACCCTGAGGTAACCCAATTCTCCAGCACCTTCTCGGCACCAGGCGTTGATTTGGGCATGTATCCAAGTTCAAGGCAATATTTGGTTGGACTAAATGTAACTTTTTAAATAATTTATCAGGTAAAATATAAACAGATGAAACGAATATATTTAGCAACAGCAACGATAATCTTAATGACGACAGGGATTTCGTGCACCAAGAGCTTTTTAGACACCCACCCACAAGCGGTAATCACCCAATCGGGTTTGCAAACACAAGAATTCGTGGAAGGCGCGTTAATTGGCGCTTATGGTCTTATGAACGGGAATATAAACGGCACGTGGGGCAATTATTCCAGCGCACCCAGTCAATGGCTATTTGGCGAAGTAGGAGCTGATAACGCACACAAAGGCAGCGAATACAAAGACCAGGGATTCATGAATGACATTGAGGGACATCAGGTAACATCCGTAAACGACCAACTACCTGCCATGTGGACCAATTATTATGAAGGTGTAATGCGTTGCAACAGCACTTTAACTTTGTTGAACGCACTGCAAAGCAGCAATTCTACACAAAAATTTGCTTCAGATAGAGCAGCGCAAATTCAAGGGGAAGCACGAATGCTGAGAGCGCATTACTATTTCTACCTGCGAAGGGTATTTGGCCCTAAGATTCCATACATTGATGAAAACATGACAACACCGGAAGCCAGCAAGGCGGCCAATGATTCGGATATTTATTCCAAAATTGTAGCAGACCTCGTATTTGCCACTGCAAACCTTCCCCAGGATTATTCCAAACCGAGGGGCGAAATAGGGCGTTGCGATAAATATGCCGCAGAAGCTTACTTGGGAAAAGTTTATTTATACGGAAGCAATGAGGGGATTGAAAACAAGTATGCGGAAGCATTGGCATTGTTCAAAGATGTAATAAACAAGAAAGGAGACCTAACACAAATGAAATTTCAAAACAACTTCAATGTAAAAACCAAAAACGGCCCCGAAAGTATTTTTACCGTACAAGCTGTTATCAACCCCGACGGTAGCGGCGATAATGCCAATGTAGGTGATATGCTCTCCGGTTTTTACGGTTCGGCGCCTGCTTCCTGCTGTGGTTTCTACCTGGCTTCGATCGATTTGGTAAATGCTTTCAAAGTTGATGCAAACGGATTGCCGCTGTTGGACGGTTCTTACCGCAATAATCCATATACTTCCGATTTGTCAAATCCAACGCCGAGTTACAAAGTAGATGCGACAATAGCATTTGACCCCCGTTTGGATTATACGGTGGGAAGACGCGGCGTTCAATACAGGGATTGGGGTGTGATGCCGGGCAATGACTGGCTTCGAGACGCAACAACAGGTTCTCCGTTTGTAACCTACAAAACCATGGTTGATCAGGCAGATTTTGGAGCTTATACGCAACCTGGAAATCCTTATGTAACTGCTCAAAACGTAAATATCATCAGGCTTTCGGACGTGTATTTAATGGCAGCGGAATGTGCAGTTGAAACAAACGGTTTATCTGATGCGCTGACGTGGGTAAATGAGGTAAGGAAGCGTGCAGCGACATTGCCTCCCGTACTTACCGGAAGCGGAAATCCCGCGGCGGCATATAACGTGAAACCGTACCCTTCTTTCCCTTCTCAGGATTATGCACGAAAAGCTATAAGATTTGAAAGAAGGCTGGAACTGGCCCTCGAAGGGCAGCGTTTCTTTGACCTTGTAAGATGGGGAATCGCTAAAACCACGCTCGAAAGCTACCATACTTTTGAAAAGAATTATACGGCGGCGGCTTCCGGCTCCGGCGTTTCATCCTATTCTTTTGATGATTCCAAAGATAAATACATGCCTATACCTCAACAGGAAATTGACAGGGGCGGTGGTGTACTTAAACCGAACGGATTCGGACATTAAAAAATAGAACTATCAGTAAGTAATCCCCGGATACAAAGAGTCCGGGGATTTTTTTTAAGATAATTGAATTGGTGTTATCTGCAGAGGATTTGGCCTTCATCGAATTATTTTTAATCGCCGTATATTCCTATCATTTTTTCTCCATCGCTGTTCCTGAATCCGCGATACATACCAGCGCTATTAAAAACGAGAGCAGCATTGCCTTTAGCATCCATTCCAATTAATCCACCCTCACCATTCATCGCAACTAATTTTTTTAAAACTACTTCTTCACAGGCTTCTTGAAGGGTGAAATTTTTATATTCCATCAGGCAACTTACATCGTATGCAGCAACCGCTTTTATAAAAATTTCTCCATGCCCGGTGCAGGAAATGGCGCAGGTTTTATTGTTTGCGTAAGTGCCAATTCCGATCATCGGGCTATCACCAATTCTGCCATATTGTTTATTGGTCATCCCTCCGGTAGAAGTAGCTGCAGCAATATTTCCGTCTTTATCACAGGCAACAGCGCCAACCGTTCCAAACTTTTTATCTTTCAGTAAACCAACTAATTTGTCATTTTTGTGATCAAGCTGGTACAGGTCGCTGTCTCTTATTTCGCGCCATTGATCATAGCGGTACTGTGAATAAAAATATTCATCTGGTTCTAATTTGATTCCCTGTTTTATGGCAAAATCGTTCGCTCCTTTTCCACTTAAAAAAACATGTCCACTATGCAACATGACTTCTTCAGCAAGTTCTACCGGATTTCTCACATTCCGAACGCCGGCAATTGCTCCTGCATCAAGGGTACTGCCATCCATAATTGCCGCGTCCATTTCATTCACCCCTTTCTTAGTAAAAACTGCCCCTTTGCCTGCATTGAAAAGTGGATTGTCTTCCAGGATTACAATCGCTGCTTTTACTGCTGTTACCGCAGTTCCGCCTATTTCCAAAACCGCATAGCCCGCGTCCAAAGCTTCTGCAAGTCCCTGCCTGTAAGCTTCTTCAATTTCCGGAGACATATCTTCTCTTAAAATGGTACCTGCTCCACCATGAATGGCGATTGATATTTTTTGCATTGATTGTTGAATTATTGACTTATTTTGTTATTGACATTATTATTGGTTTCAACAACAAATTTAATCGATTAAAAAAGGAGATTTCAAAAAGAAGGATTGAAAGCTAAAATCAGAAATCAACAAATCAGAAATCACAAATCAGTAATAAGCCTTTTACATTCCTGTAATAATTTTTCTTTGTTGATGGCAACGGTTCCTACTTCTTCACAAACAATTCCGCCAGCGATATTGGCAATTTTTGCGGCAAGATCAATGTCTTTTGTAGCGGCATAAATTAATGAAGCCACCGCTATCACTGTATCACCCGCGCCACTTACATCGGCGATATTTCTTCTGTGAGAGGGAAGAATTTTTTTGTCGCTTTTTTCCTGGTAAAAAATCCCTTTTTCTGATAAAGTAATGAGGGAAATATCATGGTCCAATTTTTCCTTTAGTTGCGAATGAATTCCTGAAAGTAATTCGGGTGAAATTTCTTCTGGTAATAAGTTTAAACCTGTTATTGCTTCATTCAAATTCGGTTTAAAAAGCGTCGCATGCTGATAGCAAAAAAAGTTTTTTCTTTTGGGATCAACTGCCGTGGTAATCTTATTTTTTTTACAAAAACTAATGGTATTCGAAATGATATTTTTTGTCAGAATTCCTTTATTGTAATCTTCAAAAATGACCACATCCGGTTTTTCGGTTGCAATAAATTTCTCAATTTGATTTTGTAATTTCTCTTCATCATTCTCATCAATATCATAAAGGATTTCCGCGTCAAGGCGCATCATGTGCTGATTACGGCTGATGATCCTGATTTTATTGGTGGTAATTCTTTTTTTACTTTCCAAAATAAAACGCGTATCAATATTTTTTTCCTGCAGTAAATTTTTTAGCTGGACGCCATCTTCGTCATCTCCTAAAATCGTAAGCAAAGCTACGGAAGCTCCAAGCGCCTGCACATTTAAGGCTACATTTCCTGCACCACCGATTCTCTTTTCTCTTTTACTGACTGCAACGACAGGAACCGGCGCTTCCGGTGAAATTCTTTCTACATTTCCCCACCAGTAGGTATCGAGCATTACATCGCCGATTACAGCGACTTTCATTTTTGAAAACTCTGAAAATAATTGATCAATATCTGCACTCATTCAATGACGGATTTATTTTTTTTCTGATTGTGAATGGTTATATAATAAACCGGAATTCCTGCTAAAACAATGCCTAATCCCCACAAGGTATATAACGGTTTGAAGATGACGAGGAAAACACAAAATACCAATCCCATGATAATATAAAGCGCTGGTAAAAAAGGATAGGCAAATGCTTTGTAAGGCCTTTCAATATTGGGTTTCGTTTTGCGAAGCACAAAAATACCAATGATGGTAAGCACATAAAAAATAACGACAACAAAGGCAATCATATCAAGCAGATCATTGTAACCGCCGCTCAAACAAAGGATGGAAGCGACAATAGCCTGCGCCCACAGCGCCCAGGCGGGTACGGCTTTTTTATTCAATGTTCCCGCTTTTTTAAAAAATAAACCATCTCTTGCCATGGTATAATAAACCCTTGCACCCGCTAGAATTAATCCATTGTTACATCCAAATGTAGAGATCATAATCATGACTGCAATGACAGCTGCACCATAATGTCCGAAGATGGCACTGGATGCAGCAACAGCCACCCGATCACCACCGGGAAAAGCGATCTGATCCAAAGACAATGCATTTAGATACATGAGATTGGTAGTGATATAAATTACCGAAACAATGAGTGTTCCCAGGAAAAGGCTGAGGCCGATATTTCTTTTAGGATTTTTTATTTCTGCTGCAATAAAAGTAACATTGTTCCATGCATCGCTGCTGAAAAGCGAACCGACCATAGAAGCCGCAATAGCGCCAATTAAAATCGTTCCGCTGATGGGAAACCAGCTTCCGTTTTTTACAAAATTTCCATTCACTTTTTGCAGTTGAACGGCATTCAAACCTGTTTGCCAGTTTTCATTCCAGAAGCTATGTTTTACCAAAAGAAATCCAAGAATGATTAATCCGAAAAGGGATAAAAGTTTGATTGAAGTAAAAGTGGTCTGAACGATTTTTCCACCTTTAATGCCTCTTGTATTTGTATAAGTAAGAAAAAGTATGGAGGCGATCGCTAAAATTTGCGCAGCAGAAATATGAAAATTTCCCATCGGGAACAAGAAAACATTTTCACCGACTTCAGGAATCAGGTAAGCGGTGAAACGGCTGAAAGCCACGGCAACAGCAGCAATCGTTGCTGTTTGAATTACCGTAAAAGAACTCCATCCATATAAAAAACCTGCGAGCGGATTAAATGCTTCACGCAAAAAAACATATTGTCCGCCGGCTCTTGGAAACATGCCGCTCATTTCACCATAACTCACAGCAGCCATCACAGTCATAAGCCCTGTAATCACCCACACAACTATGAGCCAACCTGCGCTGCCAACGTTTCTGACAATATCGGTGCTTACAATAAAAATTCCCGAACCAATCATCGAACCGGCAACGATCATCGTTGCATCAAAGAGGCGAAGGCTTGGCTTAAAAGCAGTTGCATGTTCATTCATAAAAAAAATCCCGTTTTTTAAAAACGGGATTGAAGATAAATATTTATTTGAGATTGAAAAGATGAATCACTTTTTATTTTCAGAATCCAGTTTATTTAAACCGGCAATTACATCAGGCGTAATGTTTAAAGTGGAGTCTTTATAAAACATAAAACCAGGTTCGTAAGAAAATATGTAAGAATATTTTCCATCCTTATTATAGTCTTTCAAAAAATTTTGAATACGGGTTAAAATATCATCTTTCATTTTTGAATTATAATTGTACAAGTCATTATCAATGCTTTGTTTGCGCGCCTGCAAATCCTGTTGCATTTTATTCATTTCCTGCATTGCCTCTTCCTGCTCTTTCTGATTCATCGTAGCAGCTTTTTGTTGCAATTGCATGGCACGGCTTTGATATTTTTTTTGCATTGCTGTAATCTCATCGTTCGCTGCAGCTTGTTTGCGTTCAAAATCCGCTTTTATTTTTTTATAATAAGAATAATTATTCTGAAGAGAATCCAAATCTATATAAGCCACTTTTGCTTTTTCGTTGGAGTTGGCAACAGCAGATGGTTTTATCTCTGTAGTTGTATTTTTATTATGTTGAAAATGCAGATAATACAAATAACCGACAAGCACCAATAAAACAATATTAAAAACGAGTAGAAAATTTTTCATGTATATAAAGTTGAAGTGGCAAGATAAAAAAAACGAATGGTTAGATAAATAAACGGTTTTGATTTAGGAGATGATTAACTAATGGGATGTATGTATGATGTAAGATGTAAGATGTACAATGTGTGATGTATGATGTGTGATGTGTGATGTACAATGTATGATGTACGATGTGTGAAGTACGATGTGTTGATGTAAACAATGTTAGTAAACGAATAAATATGGCTGATTCTGTTTTCTCTTAAAAGCTTTTTTTTACGTTTAGACATTCTTTACAGTAAACGAAGGAATAAGAAGAATTCTGTTTTTTCTTTTAATAAAAAAATTTGTAACCTTTTTAATTGTACCTCACTCTATCTTTTCAAATAAACAAAATTATATCATGAAAATTTTTAAGTTTCTTACTAAATCAGCAATGTGTTTTGCTGTTAGTACCGGTTTCCTTTCATTATCTGCCAATGCACAAAAGGCAGTGAATCTGACAGATCCTGAAATCGCTTCCATTGCCGTAACTGCAAACCAGATCGATATTGATTATGCAAAAGTTGCAGAGAAAAAATCAAAGGATGCGAATGTGGTCAATTTCGCACAAACAATGGCAAAAGATCACCAATCTGTGATAGACCAGGCAGTTGCTTTGGTTACCAAACTCGGCGTTACTCCAAAAGACAATGCCACCAGCAAATCTTTGAAAGCAGGTGAAGCAAAAACCCTAAAATTGCTGAATTCGAAATCAGGAAAGGCTTTTGACAAAGCGTATATTGATAATGAAGTAGCTTATCACAAAGCAGTGATCAAAGAAGTAGAAACTGCCTTAATTCCTGATGCCCAAAATGCTGAATTAAAAAGCCTTTTGCAAAATGTTTTGCCCGTTTTAAAATCACATTTGTCTCATGCTGAAATGGTTCAAAAGGAAGTAAACAAATGAAAAACAAGATGACAGAATTGGGAATAAAATGGTTGTTATTATTCCCAATTCTTCTTTCGGCCGGTTGCCATTCTTCACATCAGCAAAACGATGAAGGCAGCCGGATTGACACAGTGATTATACAACAAATGCAGTTTATTCCCGCTGAGCTTACTGTTCAAAAAGGTGATACTATTATTTGGGTAAATAAAGGAATGGTGGATCATACAGTGAAAGGAGAGAAAAGCAATTCATTTTATTCTGATACAATCCATGTGGGCAAAACATGGAAAATGTTGGCAACTGAAAACGCCGGTTATTTTTGCAGCATTCATCCAACGATGAAGGGAAAAATAGTGATAAAATAAAGTAACTTACCATAGTTTCTTGGAATAAGCGATTAGAAAAATATTTAAAATTTATAAAAATTGGAAACGCGGTTTCAGCAATATTCAGATTTGGAAATTATTCAAAAGATAAATGACGGCGATGTAAAGTTGTTTGAAATTTTGATCAGAAGATACAATCCATTTCTTTATAAAATCGGCAGGACTTACAGGTATAATCACCAGGACACAGAAGACCTGATGCAGGATGCGTATATAAATACATTCTTCAGCTTAAAAAAATTTGAACACCGTTCTTCTTTCAAAACGTGGATTACAAGGATTATGCTCAACCTATGCTATCAAAGGAAACACAAACTGAGTTTTAAAAATGAAATAACCGTCGATGATATTCAAAATGAAAAATCAAATATCATGTTTCATCCTTCAAGCAACAACGAAAAAATAACAGTGAACAAAGAACTTGGACGCGTATTGGAAAATGCCATTCATGAAATACCTGAAGATTACCGTATCGTATTTTCTTTGAGAGAACTGAACGGATTGAGTGTGGCTGAAACTGCTGAAGCATTGGACATTACCGAAGGCAATGTGAAAGTGAGATTGAACCGTGCCAAAACCATGTTGCAGAAAGAGATAAAAAAAATGTATTCGCCCGAGGAAATTTTTGAGTTTAATCTGATTTATTGTGATGGAATGGTAGATAGAGTGATGGCAAAAATCGAAGCATTAAAAATCGAAGAAAATGAAAAATAAAGATAGTTTATCTAGCGATTTTGATGAAGTATGCCTGGATGAAATTAATGCAGATTGTGCAGAAGTTTCAACACGAAAATATTTGATGAATGATGATGAAAAAATAAAAATAATCGCCGGACATTTTAAAGGAATTATGCAAACGCTTGGCCTTGATTTGAATGACGACAGTTTAAAACAAACGCCGGAACGCGTTGCGGAAATGTACGTGAAAGAAATTTTCAGCGGATTAAATCCAAAGAATAAACCTGAAATAACCACCTTTGAAAATAAATATCAGTATAATAAAATGCTGGTAGAAAAAGATATTTCTCTTTACTCTTACTGTGAACATCATTTTGTGCCGATCATTGGAAAAGTACATGTAGCTTATATCTCCAAAGGAAAAGTAATCGGATTATCAAAAATAAACCGGCTGGTACAATATTATTCAAAAAGGCCACAAGTCCAGGAGCGACTAACTGTTCAAATATCTGAAGCAATGAAAAAAGCAACCGGCACAGACGATGTTGCCGTACTCATTGATGCGGTTCATCTTTGCGTAGCATCGCGTGGAATAAAAGATACCAACAGCAGCACAATCACTTCAGATTATTCGGGAAAATTTATTAATGAAGAAGTAAAAAATGAATTTCTTGCCTTGATAAAATGAGTTTGAAATTGAAAAGGAGGTATTTTTCCTGAAAGTAAATACTACTGCAAACATTAGGATAAATTCGTTTTGCCCTTCTTAGTTGGCGAGGCAAAGTCCTTAATTTCGGTGAAATCTTATCCAAAGTTATGTTTAGATTACCTTTAATATTTAAAAGCCTTTTAATATAGATAGAAATGCATTTGAAAGTTTCTTGCAACTATTCATTCTTTTTATTATTATTGTAAAATATTTAAAGTTAATTAGACGAAGCAATTTTAATACGAATATTAACGTTTCTACTTTTTTTTACCAAATTCTTTAATTTAAATTTAAAAAATGAGAGTGAAATTTATTTTGCTAGCACTTTTTGCAATCTTATTATTCACAACTTCATGTGAAAAAGAAAAAGATGATCCTACTACATCCTCCAAGTACCGGGTTGAAGGACTATGGATTGGAACATACACTGTAGATAATGACAAGACAGCTCCCGGAGTTTATTTTTATAGTTATTCTGTTTATCCGGACGGAACTATATTAATAAAGGGTTTAGGTGCAGATGGTAATTATTATTACTCTACAGGTAACTGGCAATTATCTAATACTAATGTTTTTACAGCAACTGTTATTACAGTAATGTTTAACGGACCTGCCGTAACTCAAACTATTACTGCTAATTATTCAGACACAGGTAAAATGACTGATGGGGTGTGGACCGATGTAAAAAATGGTGTTCAGGTGGGAAAATTGTCGACAATGCAGAGAGTCAACTAAACTTACTGAAATATATTCTTGCAAATAACGTGTACACACAGCTTTAAACAGTTGCGTTTATCGTTTTAATACATTCATAATTGGGAGTTATATTTAAACCCAGCATTCCTTCTTTTTATTATCCAATGGTAGTTCAGAAATCCTCAATTATCATTTACTTTGCTGCTTTAAAAATTTGTTCATGAAGAATCCTAATTTTAAAAAAATACTTCCGCATATTATTGCAATTGTCATTTTTTTAGTAGTAGCAGTTATTTATTGTAAACCTGCCCTGCAGGGAAAAGTAGTTCAGCAATTGGATACCCAAGGCTGGCGTGGAATGGCGCAACAATCTTTTGAATTTAAAGATAAATACGGCCATTATCCTTTATGGACAAACAGCATGTTTAGCGGAATGCCGGCATACCAGATTGCCATGGATCCCAGAACAAAAATAACTGTCGGATATCTAACATCTGTTATTACTTTGGCGCTTCCTATTCCCATCAGTTTTTTCTTTTTAGCCTGCATTTGTTTTTATTTTTTATGTGTGGTGGCGGGTGCCAATCCGTGGGTCAGTATTCTCGGTGGATTAGCGTATGCTTATTCCACTTTTGACCCGATAATTATATCTGTAGGTCATAATACCCAGATGATGTCAATCGCTTATGCGCCGGCTGTGCTTGCAGGTTTGCTATTATTATTTCAACGAAAATGGTGGATTGGTTTTACCATAACAGCGTTGTTTTCTTATTTCCTGATTGAGCAAAACCATGTTCAAATTGTATATTATACTCTAATAATTGCTTTCATAATGACTATTGCTTTTTTTATAAAAAGTTATCGTGAAAAGCAAATTGGAACTGCTGTGAAAAGCGCTGCGTTCGGGCTTTTGGCTGGAATAATCGGATTGGCATGTTGTGCTGTTTCCATGATGCCGACTTACGAATATGCCAAAGAAAGTATGCGTGGCGGAAAGTCAGAACTTACTTCTGATATCCAGGGAAATAAAACCAAAGGTGGCTTAGACAAAGATTATGCGTTCAGATATAGTTTAGGTTTTGGAGAAACATTTACGTTTATTGTTCCCGGGTTATATGGCGGCAGCAATGGCGGCGATGAATACAGTCCATCTTCAAAATTCGTTGAAAAATTTTCTGAACTCGGCGTTGCTGAAGACCAGGCGTTACAATATGAAGATCATTATTCTTACTGGGGAAACCAGCCAGGAACATCCGGGCCGGTATATTTTGGAGCCATTATCTGCCTGCTATTTATTTTCGGAATTGTTTATATAAAATCATGGTACAAATGGTGGCTTGTGGCCGCAAGCATCATAGGGGTTTTGCTTGCTTATGGCGCCAACCTCAAAGGTTTAAATTATTTTCTGTTTGATTATCTTCCGTTCTACAGCAAATTTCGCGCCCCCACTATGGCTTTGGTAATTCCCCAACTGTGTTTTCCATTGCTTGGTGTGCTTGCTTTATCAAAATTTCTTTTTACAGATAATGATGTAGAAGAGGCATGGAAAAAATTAAAAACCACAGCGATTATTTCGGGCGTCATTGTGGTTTTGCTTGCAGGTTTTTATATGACTGCTTCTTTTACCGGTCCGAATGATAAAGGATTGAGAGATGGTATCAAACAGAACATGATGCACGTTCCTGCCGGGCAACAAGCGCCGCCTCAACTGGAACAGCAGGCCGATATGGCAAGTCGCGGAATTATTTCTGCTTTGCAAAGTGATCGTAAAAGTTTGATGGGAGGCGATTTGTTGAGATCATTTATTTTAATTGGACTTGCAGTTTTATTAATGGGATTGTATTTAAAGAAAAAAGTTTCTGCTACGATCTTAGTTGGCGCTTTCATTGTTCTGACAGGATATGATTTGCTCGGTGTTGCCATGCGATATTTAAACTCAGAGAAATTTGTAGAGCCGGAAGATTTTGAATCTGCGTTTATTCCTACCCAGGCCGATCTGCAAATCCTGAAAGACCCGGACCACGCTAACTTCAGGGTATTTAATGAAACAAGCGGAGATCCATTCAGTGATGGTATTACGCCTTATCATTTCAATGCAATTGGCGGTTATCATCCTGCAAAACTTGACTTGTACAATGACATTATTACCCGTCAATTGAGCAAAGGAAATATGCAGGTTTTTGACATGCTGAATACCAAATATTTTATTGTACAGGATCCACAAACCGGAAAACCAGTTGCACAGGTAAATCCAAATGCTTTTGGTAATTGCTGGTTGGTAAAAGGAATTAAATATGTAGAAAATGCTGACCAGGAGATGGCGGCACTTGATAATACAGATTTGAAAGATACCGCGGTTGTAGAAAATAAATTTAAATCACAAATTACAGCAGAACCGAAATATGATTCTGTTGCTTCTATCAAACTGGTAGAAAATCTGAATGATAAAATCAGTTACAAATATTCTGCACCAACGCCACAGTTTGCTGTGTTTAGTGAAGTGTATTATCCTAAGGGATGGGATGTGTTTATCGATGGAACGAAAGCAGATTATGTAAAAACAGATTATGTTTTACGGGGCATGTATATTCCCGCCGGGAACCATAATATACAGTTTGTATTTGAGCCACAATCCTTTTACACAGGCCGTTTGATCAGTATTATTGCAAATATTTTCGTTGCATTATTAATTATTGCTACGATTGTTTTTTATGGGACAAGGAAGAAAAAACCCGATGCTCATTTATTGTAATAAAATCAAGGTTGCCAACTTTTTAAAAAGTTGGCAACCTTGATTTTACTTTTATAACAATTTATAAAAGTATGGCTTGCCGGAAATAATTTTTGGAGAAAGTGTTATGATGCTAAATACGTTTCCGGCATATTTCTTTGTTTGCTGTAAAGAATATTTTTTGGATAAAAATATTTTAGAAATTAAGACTCCAATAAAAAAAATGGGAATCTCTAAAGTATAAAATGATAAGATAAAAACAAACCAGCCAACGCCGAATTCTTTTCTGATTCTAAGCAAATTTGACAGCATGATTTGTTTCCCTTTTTTATCAAATAAATTCATATAGCCTTTGCCTGAAGAATTGAAAGTTTCATTGGAAGTTTCTCCCTGCAAATGAATCACATGCATGTCGCCGTAAATACAAAGTTTGCCAACTTTTTTCAGGCGGCTGCACCATTCTGCTTCTTCCGCATACAGAAAAAAATCTTCATCCAGTAAACCTGCTTTTTCAATAGCCGTTTTTTTTACCATCAGAAAAGCACCATTGATCCAATCCACTTCCACAACTCCTGTTGCATCCGGAACATTTGGTTTTTTTACGCCAAAAAGATTTGCGAATGATTTTAATAAATTTCCAAGGAAAGGCAATGGCAGCAGGTAATTGAGGCCACCTTTCATTGCATAATTGCCGGAGATTTGTGGTGTGCCATCAGCATTTAATAATTGCACTCCGCATGCGACATATTTGGAAGCATAAAGGTTATTTACACATTTTTCAATTGCATTGTTTTCTATGATAGTATCAGAATTCAACAGTAAAACCACTGCTCCTTTTGAAGCTCTGATGCCTTCATTGTTTGCTCTTGCAAACCCTGAATTATAGCTCATTTGTAGCCAGGTAATTTGTGGAAATAATGACGTGATTTTTTCTCTGCTTCCATCTTCTGAATAATTGTCCACGACAATAATTTCAAAACTTGTAGTTGAATTTTGCGCATAAATTGAACGTGCGCAATCACAAACCAATTGAGCGCTTTTGTAGTTAACAATGATGATGGAAAGTAGAGTCAATTTTTGATTTTATGGTAATAAAATAAATAATTGCTAAACATACTTATTTTTGAGACTACGCCATTTCTTAATAAAGATTCCGGTAATTTGTTTTGCCATTTTAACATAGATAAAATTACTTTTGGCACCTTCGATCTGTATCCTGAATCATAAAAATCGTTTTCATTTCTGAAACCTGAATTTCTTATAAACCGCCAATATTCATCATAGTTTTTTAAATTATACATGATGTGTTTGTTTGTTTTCAAAAAATCCATTTTTCGCGGCATTAGTGATTCGCGTAAGAAGGGAATGTCATAATTTATACTTAAGCCTCCTCTTGAAAATTTTGCAACGATTTTATGCGTATATCTTTTTCTTATGCTATTATTTTCAAAGCAACGAAGATTGAAATCCCAATCTGCGTGTGTTTTAAATCGGGTATTATAATAACCGATTTTTTCAAAAATATTCCGATGGTAAAAAATCGCCTGGTGAGAAATATTCTTTTTTAAAAGTTTTTCGTAATCAAATTCCCCATCATAACTTTTTTTATTATCTCCAATTTTTATATTTCCGTATAAAAATTCGACGTTCGCTAAATTTGGTGCGTTAAAAATATTTTCAAGTATTTTATTATCAAATAATTCATCATCCGCTCCCAAAAAATATAGCCATTCTCCTGACGCAATGCTCATGCCTTTGTTCATCGCGTCGTAAATTCCCTTATCCGGTTCACTGATCCATTTTAAATATGGACTGTTATTATTTTTCAAAATGTCAAGAGTCCCATCTGCGGAGCCGCCATCTATAATTACCAGCTCTAAGTTTTTATAAGACTGAGTAAATACACTATTCATCGCACTTTCAAGCGTTTTAGCTCCATTATAAACCACAATGATAATTGAAATTTTTGGTAGCATTCTCACTTTTTAAGTCCTGGTTAGGAAACGAACAGTTTTACCCCATCTTCTTTTTCCTGATCTTATTATCCCTCCAATAATTGATAATTTTCTTTGAGGTGCAATACTTTTTTTAGTTCGATGATGATTTAATAATTGGCAATAGGGAGAATTGGTATAAGGTTTTGATGAATAATATTTTATTTGTTTTTGATTGACCTGGTTTACGCAATTGAATTCACCTTCTACCCGGTATTCAGGCAATTTATAATGATTACCAAACTGCGTTGCAGCCCGGAATAACTCAATCCTGTTTTTTATTGCCAGTAAAGACAATACAGATTGGTCCCACCTATGTTCTTTGAAACCAAAGAAATTTTTTTTACCACAAACATTAGGCATGCTCGTTAATATGCGTTCATCTGTGCAAAAGGACAACCACGCATTCAAAAATTGTATGCTTTCCGGTGATTTTCTGAATAATGAAAACGATGCATCGCATTGCAAGCCGTTCCAATATTCTTTCGAATCGCAACCCATTAATACAAAACAATCCCGTTTCGTCCAGAATTTATTTTTCAGATTTTCATTGGCAAATAATAAAACAGGTTGTTGTTCTTTACAAATGCGTATTAACGGTTCAATATTTTCAATTAATTCAATACCGCAATCGGAATAAACAATGATATCTCCATCAGCGATATTTTTCATCGTCTCCAAAATAATAAACGGCTTCCAAAGCCAATACCCTATTCCTTTTGGTGCATCTAATATTCTTTTATTTTTTTCATAAAAAGAATATTTTTTCAAGTCTTCAAAATCAAAAGAATTTATTTCAGAAATTCCATGTGCCTTTGCAGAATCATTTAACCTGATACGGCTTTCTTCAAATAATTTATTGGATAAATTGGTAAGAACAACTTTCATAATTAAAGTGAAAAATTAGAAATAACTCCAACTGTATGTGGCTTTTCATGTTCTCCCACCCAGCCATTGATATTCAGCAAATAGATATCTTTGATTTGATATTTCCGGTCGTACTTCCTGATAATTTTATAAAAAGATTTTTCCATTTTACCGACAAGATCATCCCACACAATTATAAATTTTTCAGACAGTAAATCAAACTTTACCAGCATTTCAAATTCAAAAAGAATGGCTTCAGGCGTATGTAAGGCGTCAGAAAAAACAATGTTGAATTTATTACCTTTTAATTTTGCCCAGCTATTTTCATCCCAAACGTCCGCGGATAAATAATTTACTTCTATGTTATTGAAAGTAAATTTTTTTAGAGAAGAAGGAGTTTTCTTTATAGAATTGGCAGGCGTTTGCCATTCTGTTTTTTCTTTAAAATTCAAACGATTTTCAACGACCGGATTGAACTCTTCAATATCAAAACCAGTGAAATTTGAATCAGCATGTGCGTTCAAAAGCTGGAAAAAGTTCTTTCCTACCGATACTCCAATTTCGAGGTAATTAATTTTTTCAAAATGTTTTTTCGAAAGGTAAAGAATGAGATCGGTATAAGTTGCTGAATGGTTGATTGGCTTGTTAATATCCTTTTTTATGTAATCCGGAACGCCATAACTAAAAAAAGATTTTTTGAATGCATCTTCATCAATCCAATTATCAACAAGGGATAATGTTTCCCTGTTTTTACTGATCAATTTCTCTGATTCCTTTTTATCAAAATGAAATTCCTTTTGCGCAACAATCTTCTCAGGAAATAATCTGGTAAATATGTTTGCCATATATGCTAACTTTTAATTGCAAGCCTTCCGGTATAATCAATCCGGTTTAAAAATATTTTCAGTTTTCTTTTTTCAATAAACTCATCCACTGCTTTTTTTGATCCCGTCCAATGGCCGTAGTCGTCAATAATTAAAACGCCACCGGGAATTAGAAGGTCATAAAGAACTTCCAATTCATGTTTGGTAGATTCATAAAAATCAGTATCGAGACGAAGCAAAGCAATTTTACCAACAGATGGTTCAGGTAAAGTATCTTCTACTTTTCCTTTAAAATAAAATATTTTTTCCTGGGGATAATTTGTTTTTTTCAGGTTTGCTTTCACTTCATCCAAAGATGAGTAACACCATACGTTGTCTCCTTCTAATTTGTTCTCTTTCTGTAAAAGCTCGGATGCTGTTGAGTTATCTATTGCACTTACATCTTTCTCATTTGGTTCTGACATTCCTTCGAAAGTATCAAAGAGAAATAAATTTTTATCGGTATCATTCAGTTGCAAAAGCTTTCTGGCAATCAACATCATGCTTCCGCCTTTCCAAACACCACATTCTACTATATCGCCTTCAATTTTATTCTGAACCAGGTATTCAACCGCTCTCAGTAACACAACCTGTCGTTCATGGCTGGTCATTGTAAATCCTTTAACAGCAGTAATATTTTCTATTTCTGATGCTGTAAAATCTGAAGGAAAATTTTCCTTTATATTTCCGCGACCTGTAATCACAGAATTTTTGATGTCCGGATCTATCAGATTTTTCTTTAAAAGTTTATTTACTAATGACATTTTAAAAATTATATTCTATTATTTCTTAAGTTTTTCTAAAAATAAATCCAATCCTTTCTTTTTATTTTTATTCAAATCAAAACTGATGCATTTTTTATAATAAGTGTGAAGATTATAAACTTTAAAAGGATTTTGCTTAACCACTTTATCCAAATTGTTTAATCCGAGTTCATTCGTTTTATTAAAATCCTTTATAAAATTTTCATCCAGTATTTTATTGCTTACCCAAGCTGCAAATACAAATGGCAAACCAGTAAAATTTTTCCACTCTGCACCAAGATCAAAAATGTAAGGCGAGATTTTTCTTTGCATTAGCGCACGATCACCAATGACAAGTCCCGCCGTTGTACCGCAGATCCTTGATTGATAATCGCCAGATGTGTTTTCAAACACCACGTTTAATTTCCAATATTCTTTTATCAAAATTTTCAATAAAGCTACTGAAGTGCGGCTTTGATAATCCAATAAAATTGTTTTGATTTCATTCAACGGAACTTCACTGAAAAGGCAAACGCTCGCCACTTCGCCATCGCTTCCAATACAATAATCGGAAATAATATAATGGTCCTTCATTTCCGGTATGATGGCCACAGGCACCAATCCTACATCAATCTCATCGTTTAATAACATCGCAGCGATCTTTGAAGGATAATCAATCAGCAGATCGACTTCTTCTTTCATCTTTCCATTTTCAAAACCATAAATTAAAGGTTTTGTATTCAAATAACTTACTGCTCCAACCCTTATTTTTCTTTGCACCGATTACTTTAATTTTGCCGCAAATTTAATTCAGAATGCTGAAAGCAAAATGCAGAATGCTGAAAGCAGAAAGCAAAAGGCAAAAGGGATAATTTTATTTGCAGTAAAACAACAAATAATTCAATATTGTCTTTTATTCTTTTCTTTTGGCTTCCGCCTTTTGCCTTCTGCCTAAAGCTTTAAGCCTTAATTCATGCAACTACAACCCCTTACCGCTATTTCTCCAATTGATGGACGATACAGAAATCAGCTTCAACATTTGGATCAATATTTTTCGGAGTTCGCTTTGATAAAATACCGGGTAAAACTGGAAGTGCAATATTTTCTTTTTTTAGCAGAAAAAAAGCTTTTTAAAATTTCGCCTTCATTAAAAAATGAACTTCTGAAGATTGAAAATGATTTTTCAATTGAAGACGCAGAAAAAATAAAAGCCACCGAAAAGATCACTAATCATGATGTAAAAGCAGTGGAATATTTTTTGAAAGAAAAATTAAAAGAGGCAAAAGCAGAAGATTTGCAGGAATGGATTCACTTTGGATTAACTTCCCAGGATATTAATAATACGGCAATTCCAATGATGTGGAAAGATGCAATCGAACATGAATATTTGCCTGCTGTTATTAATCTTCAGCACAAGCTTCAGGATCTCGCTGATCAATGGAAAGGCGTTCCAATGCTTGCCAGAACCCACGGCCAGCCTGCTTCTCCAACAATACTTGGGAAGGAAATAATGGTATTTGTAGAAAGAATAGAGAGCCAGGTTCAGCAGTTTAGTTACATCCCATTCACCGGTAAATTTGGTGGTGCCACCGGAAATTTTAATGCACATCATGTAGCATTTCCGAAAATAAACTGGATTGATTTTGCCAATCAATTTTTGGAAGAAAAATTAGGAATCCAGCGTCAGCAATATACAACGCAGATCGAACATTATGATTTATTAGCTGCTCATTTTGATGCAATAAAAAGAATCAATACCATATTAATTGATCTGTGTCGTGATATCTGGACTTATATCAGCATGGATTATTTTAAACAAAAAACGAAAGCGGGTGAAATAGGAAGCAGTGCGATGCCACATAAAGTAAACCCGATAGATTTTGAAAATGCTGAAGGGAACTTAGGAATCGCAAATGCTTTATTCGAGCATCTTTCCGCGAAATTACCTGTATCGAGGTTACAACGGGATCTGACAGATTCAACTGTGATCAGAAATATCGGAATGCCTGTTGCACATACCATTCTTTCCGTTTTTTCGCTTGAAAAAGGAATCGGAAAATTAATTTTGAACGAAGAAAAACTGCATAGTGATTTGGATAACAACTGGGCGGTGGTTGCGGAAGCGATTCAAACGATTTTGCGAAGGGAAAATTATCCAAAACCTTACGAGGCATTAAAAGAACTAACAAGAGGAAAAACTTCGATTGATAAAAATGCTATTCATTCATTTATTGATTCTTTAAAAATTTCTGTTGCTTTGAAGAAAGAATTGAAATCGGTAACTCCGTTTAATTATACAGGAATTACTGAATTGTAGAAAATGATAATTACTTCATCCAGTTTGTAAGCTCCAATCCTTTTACTCTTGTAAAATGCTCTGTATTATTCGTTGATATTTGTAAACCTTCGGCAAATGCCATTCCGGCAATCATTGAAATCAGTGCAGCCTTTTTTGTGGCATTAATAGTTAAGGGAATTACTTTATTAAGTTCTGCAAATTCATTAAATTTTCTTAATTGTTTTTTTGCATCTTTATACAGTAAACCATTTAAAATCTCATAATAACTTATAATAGAAAAATTAAGAGAAGGATATTCTGTTAAATAGGTGTTTACATTTTCCAGAACCTTTGTGGTGCCCCTAAAAAATTCAGAGAGTACATCTGTGTCCAGTAAAGCTGGCTTCATAAGTCAATGTTACGGTCGAAAAGTTCATTGCGTGTTTTCCTTGATTCTTCGATAAAGTCATCATAATCTTCCTGATTCATATTGTTAAATGAACCAGCAAAAGAAAGTATTTTATTTCTATTTTCTTTTGTTGTTTTTGAATTTGTTTTCAAAGAATTAATAAAAGAATACAAATCTTCGAGCCGATTAACCGGAACATTTTTTATTTCTTTAAATATCGTATCTAATGTCAGCATTCTGATATATAGTTTGCTCAAAGGTACATTTTCTCAAAAATTAGGAGCAGTCTTGTTTTTAAAGGCGCAGCAAACGTTTTTTATTCTATTACTTTTCACAATTCGCCGACTTGATCATCAAATTCTATCTTCAGAATTTTTATCAGTAAACGAACAAATAAAGCTGATTCTTTTTTTCTGAAAATTATTTTTGCCGTGCCTGCCGTTGTTCTTTCAACTGTCGGATCAATACATTTCTGTATTCCCTTTCTGCATTATATACATCGTTTGCTCTTTGAGCGCCGAGTATTTGTTCGAAGGAAGGCTTATATTTTTTGCGGATATCTAACAGTTTTTGTTCATTTTCCAAAACATCACCGTTTTTGTTGGAAGCGCGAAGTTGCCTTATTTCATTATCATAACTGTTATAAACGGGCCAGAATTTTTCGGCTTCAGCAGAAGTTAATTGAAGTTTTTGGGTGATAAAGGCAATTTTTAATTCCTGAATTTTTTCAGCGCGCTGTCCGTTCTGGGCGAAAACAAACGAAAGACTGCCAAAAATTAAAATTAATATGAGTAAATATTTTTTCATTTTTACTGGGTATTTGTACTTTTTGAATTGATGCTGTTCAAAAAATTATCAAGTGCATTTTCATCGGTTAAATAATCGGTAGTGCTTGGCAAATTCATTGTATCTGTGTCTTTAACAAGGGCATCCTCATCCAGTACGGTTCCTGTTTTTTCAAGATATTTTGCAATCTCATCGGCACTTAGCGAGGCGATTCCTTCATCGAGTTTTTGCGGAGTTTTATATTGCTGAGCTACTTGAATATAAGAAGCGGCTATTTTCTCTTTACCGGTTTTTTGA
The DNA here is from genome assembly GCA_963706825.1 of uncultured Chitinophagaceae bacterium. Taxonomy (GTDB): domain Bacteria; phylum Bacteroidota; class Bacteroidia; order Chitinophagales; family Chitinophagaceae; genus Ginsengibacter. Next base: position 400,731 of record CAVPNT010000003.1, read on the forward strand.
TTAAATATCTGTAAAGAAGAAATGGCTACAACTCCTGCAATTACCGCTGCTGCCGCGTATCTCCACCATTTTTGTACCCTGTTTATAGAAACAACTTTTGCATTTTCCGGATGAAGCTTATGTAGAATGCGGGTGCTTAAATTATCAAAATAATTTTCAGGAACGCTAAATACGTTTTCCTCTTTCAAATAATGCAATGCCGGAGAAATTTGCTTAGTTTCTTCAATAGCATTCTGAGAACTTTCGGTTTTTATTTTTGAAAGAATCTTATCGCTTAAAGAATCAAAATAACCTGCCGGAACCTGTTGAAGTGGATTTTTTTCATCCTGGTGTAAAAAAACGGATGTCAAAATCTTTTTATCTAAACGAGTAAAATAATCCCTGGGAACCTCGAAAACATTCACTTTTTGCAAATTTGCCAAAAACGGGCTTACAGTTTTTAACTCATTTAATATGTCAGTTGATTTATTTTCCATTACATTCCTTCAGACTATTTATTCTTCCTTTCGTTTAATTGTTTAAAATGAAATTTTCAATTTTTTTTGCCGCGTGATGATAGCTTGCTTTCAAAGCACCTTCGCTTGTTTCAAGCACCCTGCTCATTTCCTCATAAGGCATTTCATCATAATATCGCAGGTTAAAAACCAAACGCTGTTTTTCGGGCAAGGATTGAATTCCCATTTGCAGTTTCCATTCCAGTTTATTGGCATCAAAATTTGTGTCGCTTTTTAATTTATTGGTTAACCCGTTTTCATCATCGCTGAGCGAAACAGAGCTTCTTTTTTTCTGTTGGGCTAAAAACGTAAGTGACTCATTGGTTGCGATTCGATAAAGCCATGTATAAAGCTGGCTGTCTTCCCGGAAATTTTCCAGACCTTTCCACACTTTGATAAACATGTTTTGCAAAACATCATCTGCGTCTTCATGATTGATTACCATCCGCCTGATGTGCCAGTATAATTTTTCCTGGTACTTTTTTATAATAGCTGTAAACGCCTGTTCTTTTGTTGAAGGCTCTTTAAAAAGTTCTAAAAGTTCCTGGTCATTCTGGAGTTCGGTCATATTACTTGATGTCTGAAACAAAAATAGATACTTGTTTATTAGAGTTATTTACAAAGCACCTGTTTAACTTTTGTTTTGATAAATTTAACTTAAATATTTTAAAAACCTCTGATAAAGCAGCTTTAAGAAAGATGAGCGATTTATTTGATTTAAATAAGGTGAACAAGAATAAACTGGAATAATAAAATCTATTGTTACTAATAAAACAAGGCAAAGTAAATAAAACTTATTCTAAATACGTATTGCAGAAATGCCCACATCAATAAGCCTGATGCCGTCGTCGGCAAGAAGCACATTATCAAATGCTTCTCCGCCAATTTCTGAAGGCACCTGATATGACGATGTACAAAGCCAGCTCTATGTAATTGTTTCATTTCGTCAAAAAATACATCAACCCACAATTCCCGTTTTTCTATTTCATAAGCACGGTAATCAACGGGGTAAATCGGTTCCATTACCAACATATCGCTTTGTAAGGATTCATCAAAGTCCAGCCTGATAAAATGGCAAACCAGATTCTTGATCTTATTCGCATATTTCATCTTCTCTGGTTCAGAGCCCATATCGACCGTGTATCTTCTGCATACAATTTGCCCACTTCCGATTCATTAAGCGCGATTACTTTATTATTAGCGCCTGAAGATAAAAGGCGTGGATATTTCATGTTTATGATTTTGCAGGTTATAGTGCAATTTAAGTTATTGTAGGAATTCAGAATCCGCCTTATTTGTTCGTTTGTTGCAAACAAAAAATACAGTAAGGTTCGCTGGTACCTGGGAATAATTATTTTCAAAAAAAATTACCCAATCTTGCAGTATTTTTTAGTTTACCGGATTGCATTAAATAAAAAAAATGATAACGAAATTATCATTTCAAAATAAAGATTTTATTGCAGCTAAATCGTGAAAACTAATACGCATTCCTTTCAAGGAACAACGCTACTTCTTCTACCGCTTTATTTACTTTTTTAGCGCCATTTATTCTTTGAGGAAGAATAGAAACGCCATTAAAAATGTTGTAATGAAGTGTGAGAAAAGATTTTTTGTATTTAAAATCCCAGTCCAGCGTATCAGCGTCATCTATCTGGTTTATAAATTTTACTTTCAGCTCGTCCGCAAGCGTACCCGCTATAGAATAAAATTTTGAGATGCCGCAATTATCGTCAATTACAGCTTCTGTTCCGCCATAAATTGTTTTTAAATGATAACACATTGGTTTTGGGTTTAGGTGTAAAAGTTTTTTCTAATGATTTAGTTTGCTCCTTTAAATTTCCCTGCTTTCCGCGCTGCTTTAATTCCTGCCTGATCTCCCGACAAAATTCTTTCCGCTCCTATATTTTTTCCGTTGGTAGGACAGCCATATTTTTCATGCCTTCTAAGGACAGAACATCCTGAAAACATCCAGCAACACGCAGCAAGAATTATTATTTTCTTCATTACTCTAAATTTTCCAAACCAACCTTCAACTTTCAACCTTCAACAAGAACCTTCAACCATCAACTCTCATACCATCCGGCATACATCAGGTAATTATTGGCAATCCTTTCTATTTCCCCTTTTATTAATTCCTGTGAAATATCTTTCACTTTTTTTGCAGGAACGCCGGCATAAATACTTCCCGGTTCTACAATCGTATTTTCCAGTATTACAGCACCAGCGGCAATAATACTGTTGCTCCCAATTTTTGCCTGATCCATGATGATTGCGCCCATGCCGACCAATACATTATCCTCTATAACGCATCCATGTACGATTGCATTGTGCCCGATGCTCACATTATTTCCAATTTCTGTTTTTGATTTCAAATAAGTGCAATGAATGACCGCACCATCCTGCACATTCACCTTGTTGCCCATCCGGATAGAATTTACGTCGCCGCGAACCACCGCATTGAACCAGATACTACAATCGTCGCCCATAATAATATCACCACAGAGCGTGGCGTTTGGGGCAATAAAACAGTCCTTCCCCCATAAAGGTTTTACACCTTTTATTTCAAATAAAAATGGCATGATGATTTAATTTTAAGTTTATCTTTTAAAGTGAAAATTGGAATCGTGAATAAAAGTTTGTCTGCCGGGCCAAACCCCTTCTAAACTCTGCTAAACTTTTCTAAACTCTTTAAAACCAGAGTGACAAGGTTTGGTTCAATAAGCGCGCGGATATTATTACTACGGTTAAGGTTTTATTTAAATAAACCGCTTTTAGAAAAGACGATAGCAGCCGACCTGATTACCTTATTTTTTATTTAAAATGAGCAACAACCGTTAAAATCAACGCCTTAGCCACGATTCAGGATTTACGTTATCACTTTCCTTCATCAGAATAAAATCTACTTCGCCCTGCCCCTCATCATTCGCATCGGCTTTTCCGATTACCTGGCCCGTTTTTACTTTGTCTCCGCGCTGCACATTTGCTGATGCCAGATTGCTGTAAACGGTAAAATATTTTCCATGTTTTATAAACACGGCTTGCCTGCTATCAATATAACTCACCAGCGTTACTTCACCATCAAATACTGCCTTTACAGATTCTCCCACTTTTGTACCAATAGAAACGCCGGGATTGTTATAATCGATGCCTCCCGGTAATTGATTGGCTCCAAAATGCGAGATAACAAATCCATCTGCAGGCCATGGAAGTGAACCTTTGTTTTTTTCAAAACTTGCGTTCAACGCCTTGTCTGCTTCACTGCTCACCAATACACTATTGCTTTTGGGGGCAGCCGGTTTTACTGCTGTTGTGGTGCGGACTTCTTTCGTTTCTTCCGGTGCTTCAGGTTTATTTTTCTTTAATTCTGCCAGGCGTTCTTTCTCTTTTCTGGCCGCTTCTGCTTTCGCAATTTCAATCTCACGGCGAATCATAGCGGTGATGGCATTTTTTATTTTAGCATCCTGCTTTCGCTTTGCCTGTACCTGGGCCAGCAGTTCTTTTTGACGTCCTTTCAACTGATTTACAACCGTTGCTTTTTCCTCTTTTTGTTTTGCCAGTTTTTCGAGCTCTTTATCCTGTTCGCTTAAAACCACATTTTTTTGCTTTTTTGTTCCTGACAGCACTTCAATTTTATCTTCAAGCATCGATTGCGTTTTCAAAATATTTTCTGCCTGCATTTCACGGTAAGTGCGATAAGATTTCAGATAAGCGACACGCTTTATGGCATCGTTAAAATTATTGGCTGAAAAAATAAAATTCAAAAAATCATAATTGCTGCTGTTTTTATACGCATATACCATGCTTTTCGCATATTCTACTTTTAAAGTATCAAGGATTCGTTTGATTTTATTTATCTCTAATTGCGACAAATAAATATTATCATTCAGCTTTTTGATTTCACTGTTGATGTTGTTAATCACGTTCCCCTGCAGGTCCATTTTTTTATTGATCAAAGAGAGTTGTCCTAAATTTACTTTGGTTGTTTTCCTCGTTTCTATCAGCGCTTTTTCTGTTTCCTCGATTTCTTTTTTTAGTTGCTCCCGCTGTTTTTGAAGCGCGTCTTTATCCGCAGGTTGTTGTGCTGATGCAGATAAGGCAAATAAAAAAAAGATAAAAGCGGCTATGATTTTTGTGGGCATGCACGAAAATTTTTTAGAGAATAATGGGTAAATGTTTATGCAAGCTGCAATTTTTTAAAGTAACAATTATTTTGTTTTATAATTGCGCGGAACATTAAAAGGAAATGATAATTCCTTGTTAAACTCATATTGTTTGTAGGAAATCTTTATATCTACTTTTGACTTCTCATTCACATTGATTTCACGTGTAGTTGAAAAATCAAAACCACTATTGCGCTCATAGTCATCATACAACAGCGCAGCAGTGCGGTTTTCATACACATTAATATCATCGAGTTTTATTCTTTGTATTTCATTTGTTGTTGCAGAAAGGGTAATTAGGTTTTTAAAAAAATTACCGGCAGTGCCAATCAGGATATGATTTTCTGTCTTTCTGTATGATACAATACTATCGCCCACATAAACCGGATTCCCGATGATAATATTCTGCAGCACAGAAAAATTTAAAGGAATATGCGCGATGCTTTCGGCATAACTGAAGGGATGGCTTTCGACGGTCTTATCCAATTTATTTAAAATGATAAGCGTATCAGGGGTGATGTATATACGAAACGCTTCAATACCTAAAAAAGTAGCGCTGATAGAAACCCACAACACACTATCTTTTTGCAGGCGGATAAACGCATTGAAATCTGGCTGTTTACCATTATGGTCTTCATAATTAACTTTTGCTTTTGCAGAAAAAGTTTTAAAATCAATTTTATTTTTGTTGAGCCGGTTCAGTATTTCAAGGGCAGGGATTTTATTAAAAGAGCTATCATTTGGTTTTACCGGCATTTTCACAATGGCGGTGTCTTTTTTATTAATGGCCGTTTGTAGTTTTTTTGTAGAATGACAGCTTGCAAAAGCAAATAAAACAATACTTCCCATTAAAATTTTCAAATACTTCATTCAAAATAATTTATAAAACTACTGATGTCCTGTATGGCCAAAACCACCTTCGCCGCGCAGGGTTGTTTCTAATTTTATTACCGGCTCCAAAACCGCTTTTTCAATTTTGCATAAAACCATTTGTGCAATCCGGTCGCCGCTGTTTATAGTATGTTCTTCCTCTGATAAATTGATAAGAATAATTTTTATTTCGCCACGGTAATCACTATCCACTGTACCGGGAGAATTCAAACAGGTAATGCCGTGGTTCAATGCCAAGCCGCTTCTTGGCCTTACCTGCACTTCATAACCGTCGGGAATTTCGAGATATATTCCTGTAGGGATCATCTTTCTTTCCATTGGTTTTAAAACAACCGGTTCCAATAAATCGGCCCTCAGGTCGAGGCCGGATGAACCTGCAGTAGCATATTCAGGAATTTGATTTTCAGAAGTATTTACAATTTTGATTTCCACCCGTTGCATGGTTACAAAGATAGGAATGCAGGAGAGCAGATGAAAAAATAAATGATGGGAAAAATTTTATTGGATTGGTGTTAACATAAATGTATTATTCTAATGTCGATAGTGATTCGAGTTGCTTCTTCACATTAACAGTAAACAAATAAATATCAGTGATTCCTGTTTTTAAAAATTTCAAAAAGATTTAAGATTGAAGAATGTATTTCCATTTTATTGGGATAAATCCTTTATCCTGATATTTTTAAATCTTACCACAGATCCATGCCCCAAGAATCCAATATGGCCGGAAGTACGTTTCAAACCAGGATGATCTTTGTGATCCATTGTACCATTTTTCCTTGCTTCGCTAATATCACCATCCAAAATAACGGTGCCATTTAGTATTACTTTTATTTTTGATCCTTTTGCAATAATCTCTTCAGTATTCCATTCACCCACTGGTTTCAAATAGCCTCTTTTTGCAGGAATCACTCCATAAACCGAACCATGATACTGATATTTCTGAAGGTTTTTATACACATCAGCATCATTATCCAAAATCTGAATTTCCATTCCCATATAAGCAGCATCGCCTTCCATCGGCGTCCTTATTCCTACTCCGTTATTTGCCCCGGGTGTAAGTTGAAAATCAAAACGAAAATCAAAGTCACTGTATTCTTCTTTGGTATATAAATTTCCACCACTGCCTCTATCAGGATGAATAACCATATTGCCATCTTCCACTACATAGCTTTCAGTATTGCCAGTCCAATGATCCATGTTTGTTCCATCAAAAAGAACTTTAAAACCTTCTTTCTTTTCCGGGTCGCTCAATACAAAAGTATCAGCCTTTGGAATTTCGCGGATATAAATATCACGATAGGCGACATGAGTACCATGAGCCTGTAATTCAATTTGCTCTGAAGGAAAAATAGGAATATTGCGATCCCAATAATTTTCCAATACCACGTTATTTACCACCAGTTCTCCATTTAGAAAAACAGTAACACGATCTCCTTTCATAATGATGTGAAAATTGTTCCAGTCGCCAATTGCATTATCTGCAAGTTTCAAGGGCTTGCTCGCATTCTTTTGATTATTATACAATCCACCCGAACCAACTTCTGCTCCTGCATCTCTGCGTGAAGTATCCCAAATCTGAACCTGTGGAGAGCCGCGAAGATAAATACCGGCATCGCCCTTTGGCGTAATCTTCCAATCAACAAACATCTCAAAATCACCATATTTTTTTTCAGTACAGATATTTTGCCCTTCACCATTGAAATTTAATATGCCATCTTTTGCATACCAGCCTTTTCGCATAATATCATCGGCTTTCTGCTGTTCCTTTGCCAATGTGGATTGGTCCATTTTCGCACGAACGATCGGGTTTGCAACAAGTCCTTTCCAACCGCTCAAATCTTTGCCATTAAACAACGATACGAAACCCTGATCAGCCGGCATCGCTGCCAAGAATTTCCTGATTGCCTCTTTTTGATAATCACTATCAGTACCTTTTAGAACGGCTATCGTTTTATTTAATAAAGCCCTCACCACACTTCCATAGTATTTTTTATCAGATAAAGCAATATCCATTACAGCATGGGCGGCTTCCTGTTGCAAAGACGGATCATCCAGGTAGTTACCTGCAAAAATCAATGCAGGAAATGTCCTGTTCTTTCCAACTTCCGTCAAAATGGTTTGTTTTTGCTTAATCGTTTTTGCCACATCCATTGCCTTCCGAAGCATCAGCAATTTTTGTGCGTCAGGATAAAAGCCTGTGTTTATTGAATGAATATATCCTTCCAGGGCAAGATCTAAATAATCGGCGTTTGATGTTTCAGAAGCAATCTTATAAATGGCATTCCCGGCAGTGGTGTCACTCCATTGAGATAACGCATACAAAGCAGCGTTTTTTGTATCTGAATCGCCATTATCATAGCTGGAAGTCACAGCTTTCAATGATTCATTTCCGCCAATAGCAGCAAGGATATTTAAGTACAACGATTTTTTATTTTCAGGAACTTTTGTCATTTCATTCAAAACGATGGTAGCTTGCTGAGATTTACCTGAAATATCTTTTGTCGCTGCAATAATCGCATCCTGGATGGCACTTATTTCTGCATTTTCTGAAGTTTCATTCAGCAAACGAAATAATTTCGGTAAATCGTCTTTTGTTACCATTGATTTTATCGCAACTAAAGATGCATTGCGAACGGTTGTATCCTTGCTGTTAATCAATGAAAACGCAAGATTTACTTTTTCATGAGCCGCACGCTCACCCAAAACAGTTACCAGCGCAGCTTGCGCATTTGCCGGCAAAGTTGGTATCGCATCCGCTACTTTGTTTACCACTCCGGTTCCTTTCATTATATCAATGGAGTTTTTGATGGCCGCAGTTTCTTCACCATTACTATTTTTCATCAAACCGAGTAAAGCTGGTAATGCATTTTCATTACCAATTTTCCCTGCAGTGGTGATGGCAGCCATTCTTACCCCGTTATCGCTACTTTTTAAAGCATGAAATATGGCAGGCAAGGCAGTTTTTGCCTTGCTGTTTCCCAACATCCTGATAATTTCTGCCTGAATTTCCGGTTTGGATTGTTTTAGTTTAGTTAGCCAAAGTGACGTAGTAGCAGAATTGATATTTGCTTCTGCCAGCCTCAAAGCGGCTGCTCTGTATTGCGGATTTTGATCTCCTGCAGCATCAATCAGCACTTGAATATTTTTACGGTCAATGCCGGCTAATAAAGTCATTGCAGCAATTCGTGTATGTACCTGGTTGTCCTCTTTTGCCTTTTTCATTAATAAGTCAGCCAGTTTTTTTGCCTGGTTGCCATTTCCATTTTCTGCAAGCCGGTTTAGAAATAATAAATACGAACCGGTTGCATTTGTACTTTCAAAAGTGTAACCGGTTTGTTCAGCAGCATTTGCTAAAAGAGAGGCGGATGAAGGATTACCAATATTAGCAAGTGCATTTAGTGCTACTTTACGAAGCATCAAATCTTTACTTTCCGCCAGTTTGGTTATTGACGGAACAGCATTGCCAAACCTTGTTTCACCCAATGCTTTTACCACAGACAAACGGCAGGTTCCTTCTGAATTTGAAAGTGCTTTTACTAAGGCATTTTTTGCTGCTGATGAATTAATTTTTATTAGAGCCCTTGCAGCAGGATCACATAATTGTTCATCGTTTAAATAAATTTTTAAAGCCGAAACCACTTCGTCACCTTGACCTACAATCTGCAATTGGCTTATAATAAAGGTTTTATTTACTTTGTCCTCAACTTTTGTCAATGCCTGCGTTAAGGCACGTTCGCTCATCTTGCGCCAGGTTTCCCTTCCCGGTTGAGTTACATAATAAGAGAAGCCATTTAATGCATATTCCGCTTCGGTGTTATTGCCTTTTCCTGGTGGTACAAGCATTGCAGTAATCCCGGCAATTCCTTTTTCGCCCATTCCGGCAATTTCTTTCATTGCTGATGTTAATGCTACAGAATCTTTCGCAGGCATTTGAGCTAATAAATCGGCAATTTTTGTAGTTAAAGTACGATGGTCTTTACTAGCTTGTGCCATCGTGATGGAGCCAAACATGGTGAGAATAAGAAGTGTAAAAAGTATTTTCTTCATAATGATATGCTTATGTATTTATTTAGAATTTTTTATTTTACCGGAAAGGGAAAATGTTTGATGTTTCATTAAGAAAAAAAGATCCATAAAATTTATATGGTCCACGGTTCACGCAGCGGTGGATAAATCAATCGGTTTGCACCTTCATCAGCAATAAATTCCTGTTTTACAGGATCAAATTTTAAGGAACGTCCTAAACGCAATGCTACCAATCCCATGTTCACAATGGTGCAGGAACGATAACCATTTTGCTCGTTTAGTGCAAACTTTTTACGCTCTTTTACCGCTTTAATAAAATCTGTTTCCTGCGGTTCAGGGTCAGGAAACGCAGCCAGCTTCTTTTCCAGGTCAGGAATATCTGAGCGGAAACCAGGATATAATTTTCCCTTCGGTCCTTCTATGTATGGCACTTCATCATTTCCTTCTCCGTCGAGGACTATCTTGCAACCATCGGCATAAGTATATTCAATTCTGCGCCAGGTGCCTACTGCATCCGGATGTTGTTGCGGTGCATCTATTTCAACAGATACCGGGCTTTCATCATCCTTTCCAAGAAAATATTGCACGGGATCAATATAATGCTGTCCCATATCAGCTAATCCACCACCGTCATAATCCCAATAACCCCTGAAGGTTTGGTGAACCCGCGCCGGATTGTAAGGTTTGTAAGGAGCGGGGCCCAGCCAGAAATTATAATCAAGTTCCGAAGGAACCGGCATTGGCTGCAGGTTCGTTTTGCCGACCCAATAAAATTTCCAGTCAAACCCGGTACGGCGGCCAATGGTTACTTTCAAAGGCCATCCTAATAAACCACTTTCCACCAGTTTTTTTATCGGCTTTACGGTCGTTCCCATTCCATAAAAAATATCCTGGAATCTAAACCAGGTATTCAAACGGAAGATGCGCCCATTCTGCTGCACAGCTTCTACCAGTTTTTTTCCTTCGCCAATCGTATGCGTCATTGGTTTTTCACAAAAAACATCTTTACCTGCACGTGCTGCATCTGCTGCAATAATTCCATGCCAGTGAGGCGGGGTAGCCACGTGAACAATATCTATTTCCGGCAGTTGAATCAATTCCCGGTAATCACTAAAGGCTTTTATCTTTTTATCTTTCAGCATATTCAATCCTTGCTGCAAATGATTTTTGTCCACATCGCAAAGCGCCACAACCCTTGTTCCGTTGTAAGCAAAATGATTTCGACCCATTCCACCAACTCCAATTACCGCTTTCGTGATCTGGTCGCTGGGAGGCGTATAACCTCTTCCCAATACAAAACGCGGAACTATAGTAAAGGCAGTAACGGCAAGCGTAGAATTTTTTATAAAATCCCGCCTGGAGGTAGTAAGTTTCTCCTTCATTGTTTTTTAAATATGGATTTAATTGATTAACAATGTTATGACATTTTGCACGAGATACAAAATAAAGAGAATACATTTCCACGTAAGGTTTTTGAAAAAAAAAAACACTTTTCACTGTAGGCAAAAGAATATATTTTATAATCTCAAATAGAGGATCAATAGAATTCCTGCTTTCTCTCCCATCGCGCACTTGCTTACAAGGATTATTTTATCTACAAAAATAAAGTATGCCTGCTATTGGTTTAAAGTATAGATGCTTCTGGTTTGAAGGTATTATACTCCTCTGCATTGCCGTATTAAGTCCGGGTTAAGTCCGGCATTTGTCGGACTTAACCCGGACTTGTACCATACAAGGCACCTGTCAGGAGGCAATGAAGCTACTGGGAGCGTACTTTTAAAATTTACTGATTATTTAAATAAAGAAAAGCGTTTTACAGAAAAACTTTATTAAATCGCCATCAACAAAACCGTGGCATAAGCAGCGACTCCTTCTTCACGGCCTACAAACCCCATTTTTTCTGAAGTGGTCGCTTTGATAGAAACCTGGTTTTCATTAATGGAAAGAATATCGGCAATTACGCTTTGCATTTCAGAAATGTAGGGTTTAATTTTCGGCATTTCAAGGCAAACCGTTGAATCTATGTTTCCTACATAATATTCTGCTTCTGTAACGAGTTGAATGGTTTTTTGTAAAAGAATTTTACTGTCAATGTTTTTATAGCTTTCATCCGTATCGGGAAAATGAAAACCGATGTCGCCAAGAGAAAGTGCGCCAAGCATCGCATCGCAAATGGCATGAAGCAGAACATCCGCATCAGAGTGGCCAAGTGCGCCTTTATGATGTTCTAATTTTATTCCGCCAATCCACAATTCCCTCCCGGTAACTAACTGATGAAAGTCAATGCCAAAGCCGGTTCTGAAAGGGATTTTGTTTGATGGTTGCATTTTTGGGATTTAATTGGTTTGGGAAATTGTCTATTTGGTTTATTGGTGAAATGCAAATTCGCTTTATTTGTTGCTTTACTACAAGCGAAAGAAAGTGTTTTTTGTAAAATAACTTTAGTCAATATTTCCTGCGCGACTGTTTGGGTCAGGCGGGCTTTGTTTACGACACCATAAAAAGACACCATAAAAAAACGCTCCTAATGGAGCGTTCAAATATACAATAAATTGAAAAAGGTTTTTTGTAATTATTTAATGGTTTCCGCCAACTGCAGCAGATTTATCCAAATTAAACAAAATGCTGAAACGCAAAGTATTTGACAATGGATTACGGTTTACACCATTACCTGAGGGAATGAGGTAAGAAAAATTTAATCCAAACATGTTATAGTTTAGTCCTGCACCGACGGTAAAATACTGACGGTCTCCTTTGGTTGGATTTTCATAAAAATAGCCCGCACGCAAAGAGAACTGATCGTTGTATGTGTATTCTGCGCCTACAGAAATCTGGAATTCTTTCAATTCTTCACTAAAACCTCCCGGTGCATCGCCAAAAGAACTGAACCAGCTTTCTACCACGCCTTTACTATGATAGTTTACCAGTCCCATTGAATCTCCCAAAGCGGGCGGTGTAGGAACCAGCAATTTATTGATATCAAGGCCGAAAGTTACTTTGTTGGTTTCATCAACTACATTTACATAAGCAACACCAAGTCCCAGGTTTGCTGGAATAAAATCCTTTTCGGAAGCATCATTTGTGTAAGAAATCTTGCTTCCTAAATTACTAATAGCCACGCCCCAGTTTAAGCCCGAAACTGTTCCACCTTCTGAGCCATCATTAAATAAGGAAAGGTCGCCTGAAACAGCAGTTCCGGTTTTATACGTAGAGCCGCTGGAAGATTGCCCGCTTGCCAGGTTAGAATTAATATATCGTAATGCAATCCCTAATCCTAATTTATCTGAAAGCTTCCGTGAATAGCCTGCATCTATAGAAAATTCGCGCGGACGATAAGTTTGCAACGGTTGTCCACTTGCATCTGTAAACTGGATATTTCCCAAACTAAAATATCGTAAAGAGCCGGAAATCGCCTGTTGATCGTCTATCTGTCCATATCCTGCGGCAGAAACAAGATAAACATCATTTAGTCCTAATGCACTGAGCCACGGCGTATAAGTGAGGGCAATAGCGGAGTTGCTTCTGGCAAAGGGAATTTTTGCAAGATTCCAATAAATAGAATTGGCATCGGGAATGGTGGCAACGCCTACATCTCCCATTCCACCTGAACGTGCATCAGGGGAAATTCTTAAAAAAGGAACAGCAGTAGTAACAACATTTATCGAGTTGGTTTGTGCATTTACAGAGCTTGCGGCGCCTACCAGCATTAACAATGCCGTCAGTTTTAAAATGACTTTTTTCATGTATTTTTTATGTTCTTATGAGGTAGAGTTCTCTTTATAACACGGGATTTGAAGATTGTAAAAATAATTTTTTTTCCTTAACAACCAATTAAATTTTAAACATTCAATAAATATCGGAGCAGAATAATTACAATACAATGAATATTTTTCTTCTGTTTTTATTTTACTTCCACTGAACGCTGCATTCAAAATAATATTGTTTTAGAAAGAGCTTTGGACCTGCAGCTTTTTGCTTTTCCACCTTCTGCATTTAGCTTTCAGCTTTCAGCCTCTCACCAAATAAATAAAGAATGGATTTGTGAATGCAATGCAAAAATTATCAGAATAGCCTATTTTTATGTTTCCGGATAATAAACCAAAACCAAATAAAGTATTTATATTCGCATAAGAAAAAGATCCCTTTCACAATAAGAAAGAAAACCTTTCGTTAATCAATCTGCAAAACGAACGTACATGTTTAAATCAGTATCCGCCGGTAAACTAAGCATTGTAGTCCTGGCCGCTTTAATAGCGTTACCCTCTTGTAAAAACGGAGGAATCTTCGGTAAGAAGAAACAACAATCTTCTGTTACCGGATGGAATTATGATGATAAAAACTATGGTAATTTCCACGTATTAAAAGCACAACAACAAAAAACCGGCCCGGGCCTGGTTTTCATACAGGGCGGTACATTTGTAATGGGCTCTAAAGAGGAAGATGTTATGGGTGATTGGAATAATGTGCCACGCAGAGTGAGTGTCAATTCATTCTATATTGATGAAACTGAAGTTGCCAACGTTCACTACCGCGAATATCTTTACTGGCTTTCCAACACCTTTGATGGCGATACCACTATTATGAGAATGGCGCTTCCTGATACGTTGGTTTGGAGAAGCGAACTGGCTTATAATGAGCCTTATGTTGAATATTACTTCCGTTATCCTGCTTATAATTATTATCCTGTAGTCGGAGTTACCTGGGAGCAGGCGCATGATTTTTGCATTTGGAGAACAGACAGGGTGAATGAAAAAATATTAATTGATAAAGGTTATCTAAATAAAAAAGCACCTCTTGCAGCCATGAAAGGCGGCGAAGGAGATGCTACTTTTAATACCGATACTTACTTGATGAACCCGGATATGATCAATAATAAAACTGCTCCTAAGAAGGGAGGTTTAAAAGACGTAAGCGGCAGAGCAAGGAAAGTAGTAACTTTTGAAGACGGAATTTTATTGCCGGGTTATCGCTTGCCAACAGAAGCAGAATGGGAATATGCAGCCTACGGAATTGTAGCACAAAATCCTAAACCCAGAACCAAAGAAAAAAATCGTGGGGAGGAAGTAATTTCTAATCAGCAGGTTTACTCATGGAGCAAAAATGTAAATGGCTTACGCGATAACCGCCGTGGTAGCTGGCAGGGTGAATTTTTGGCCAACTTTAAAAGAGGAAGTGGTGACGTGATGGGTGTTGCCGGTGGTTTAAATGACCGCGCTGCGATACCAGGCCCGATTAAATCTTTTTATCCAAATGGTTATGGTTTATATAATATGAGTGGAAATGTAAGCGAATGGGTAGCGGATGTTTATCGCCCGATGACTTCTGTTGATGAAGATGATGTAAACCCTTTCCGTGGTAATAAATTTGAAAAATATTATAAAGATGAGTCCGGCGAGTATGTGAGAGATACATTGGGAAGATTGAAAAAAGTAGTGGTTACTGACGCAGAAGCTTCTCAGCGTCGCAATTATCAAAAAGGCGATGTGATCAACTACCTTGATGGTGACTCTATTTCGAGTGTAACTTACGGCTATGGTGTTACTACATTGGTAAGCGATAAATCCAGGGTTATTAAAGGTGGAAGCTGGAACGATATGCCTTACTGGTTGTCTCCTGGTGCGCGCCGCTTTATGTCGCAGGATGAATCGAGCAGTACAGTAGGTTTCCGCTGCGCAATGACACGCCTTGGAAGTGCTGAAGGAAATGGATTTAAAGAAGGAAACATCTTTAGTTCAAGAAAACAAAACAAAAAGAAAAGATAGTTGATTAAGTCAGCCGTTTCATAAAATGCCTCTTATTGAAAAATAAGAGGTTTTTTTTGTGCAAAAATGAAATGGTTTCGCAGGAAATTTATTGCAATCAGCACTGTGCGTAAAAATCAGAGAGCATATTGCCGGAGGAAAAATAGTTTATTATATAATAATTCAATTGCGGTATCAGAAACTGTTCCGGCATTTCTAATT
The DNA here is from genome assembly GCA_963706825.1 of uncultured Chitinophagaceae bacterium. Lineage (GTDB taxonomy): Bacteria > Bacteroidota > Bacteroidia > Chitinophagales > Chitinophagaceae > Ginsengibacter. Next base: position 416,265 of record CAVPNT010000003.1, read on the forward strand.
GACGGTGCACTGCTTCCGGCAAATTAATTTAGAAAACAGAAATCCGGTTTATTTCTTTCTTTGCTGGTCATCTTTCTTCTTAAAAGCAAAAAGGTAGCGGCATATCCGCTACCTTTTTGAAGTCTTACATTAATTTCTTAATTTCTTTTACAATTTAAAAGTAAGGCTAAATTGGCCGGAGTTGAAAAAATTACTGAAGCTGTTCAGATTCAGATTAAAAGAATTGGTTGCTTTTGCTCCCGATTTGTCAACTTTTGAGCTGGAAAAATTAATGACATTTGCAAATTGATAGCCGATTGCCATCTTCTTTGTCAGGAAATAATTCGCTCCGATACCGGCTCCGATGCCGAAACTATTTACCTTATCATTTTTGATTGTCACAGTGCCATTGTTGCTTTCACCACCCATCTGGTTATACCCGATAGCAGCTTGACTGTAAGCTTTAAAACGCTCACCTAAATCCAAAAAATAATAACGGCCAAATACACCAATTGCAATCGAGTTTGTTTTTGTATAACTGTCGGTAGAGCCGGAATAATTGGTAGTTTTTGATTCGCCATAACCTAAATTTAATCCAACAGCTACTTTATCTGTTACAAAGTATCCAACTGAAGGACTGAAATTAATTGAAGACGTTTTCAACTCTGTGGTTTTGTTGTCGCTGGTAGAAACGCCAATTGCTCCTTCCAGGATAACATCTCCTTTTTGAAAACCAAAATTTTGGGCTTTTGTAGCAAAGCCGAATGCTGCGATCGCAGCCATTGTAAGTACGGATTTTTTCATCTTTTTTTGTTTAAATTTAAAAATGGGTGCGAATGTAGGAAGGGAAAATGAAAGAATACACTTTGAATTATTCAAAATATTTTGTAGTAAGTTCAATATTTTCGCGGCAAGGTTTTTTTATTTAATCATCAGATCCAATTTACCCCATGTTTGAATTCCATGCCGACAGGAAAAGATATTTCGATATCCAGCAAATGAATGCTGAAAAATATGTCTTGCCCTTTATTGAACAAAATTTTTCCATTAAAAAGGGTATGCGTGTGTTGGAGATTGGATGCGGTGAAGGAGGCGTGCTCAAAGCGTTTATAGATAAAGAATGTGTAGGTGTAGGAGTGGAATTTGATGAAACGAGGATAAGAAACGGAGAGCAGTGGTTGGCCGCTGATATTGCCAATGGAAGCCTTTTATTTGTGGCAAAAGATATTTATGATACGGATGTTGAAAGCCTCGGAGGGAAATTTGATATTATTATTCTCAAAGACGTGATTGAACACATTCATGACCAGTCGAAGTTGTTGGTAAGGTTACACGAATTCCTAAAAACGAAAGGAATCATATTTTTCGGTTTCCCGCCGTGGCAAATGCCGTTTGGAGGGCACCAGCAATTGTGTGAAAAAACATTATCTAAAGTGCCGTATTTCCATTTATTTCCAACACCGGTTTATAAAAGCCTTTTAAAATTATTTGGAGAGTCAAATTCAAATATTGCGCTGTTATTAGAAATAAAAGAAACGGGAATTTCAATAGAAAGATTTGAGAAGATAGTAAAAAAAACAGGATATCAGGTAGTCAGCAAAATTCACTATCTTTTTAACCCGATTTACGAATGGAAATTTAATATTAAAACAAAAAAGCAGAATTCGTTAATAAGTAAAATTCCGGTCATAAAAAATTATGTAACAACCTGCGTTTATTATATTGTCGGAAATGCGGAATAACTTGCCATAAGAATCAATTTTTAATCCAGTAATGATTTTGTTCAGTTTATGTTTAATAAACTCAAGCAGTTTTTATGGAAAATGAATCAGTTTGTAACCACATCAAAAAGATAAAAGAATTAAAATTGCCGGCAGAACCCGTATGTGAAGAATGTATAAAATCGGGAAGCGAATGGTTGCATTTAAGAACCTGTCAAACTTGCGGAGCCACTCTTTGTTGTGATCAATCACCGAATACACACATGACGAAGCATTATCATCATACCCATCATCCTGTAGTCATCTCTGCTGAGCCAGGCGAAAAATGGTTATGGTGTTATCAAGATGAAATTTTTGCAGAGTATGAATAACAACAACAGTGGCATTTTTAGAAAAATAATTATTCTACCTCCAAAAGCTCTCTATCCCAGTTTGCCAGATTCGCTCCCGCGTGATACGTACTATTTAAAAATTCCAGAAGTTTTTTCTCCGGATCTGAAGATTGCTGCACTGCTGCATAAGGCAAAATATACTCATGAAGCGTTGTGTTATAATAAGCTTCTTCCGGTTTCACTTTTGCATCTTTATATCCTTCCGGTTCCGGATACAAATAGCAATAAAATGCAGCTTCAGGAAGCCCTTCGCTTCCGGTCCAGAAGCCACAACTGCTTACTTCCCGGCAATAAGCTTCTTCCGCTACCCAATCGGGCATTCCCGGAATGCCACCCGGATGCTGAGGTGCTCTTCTTCCCGAAAAAAATGAAAGTGCCAGATCAAAACTTCCCCAAAAGAAATGTATCGGGCTGCACTTCCCTTTAAATTTACTTCGAAACGTCATAAAAACATTCTGAATACGGAGCAAAGCTTTATGAAAAGCAACAACATCTTCTTCATTATAAGTTTTATGAACGTTATCTTTTTTGAAAGGAATAGGATTCTCCAGTTCTACTGGAACCGGTCTTATGATTATATCAATATTTAATTCCTTCAAAAGCTTGAATATCTTATCATAAAAATCAGCAACAGAAAGTCCATGCAGGTCAAAGTTTTTGAATCCTCCATTACTCGTTGTAATTTTTAACTGATGTTCAATAAAGTCAAAATCAATTTGAAAATTCAGGTCTTTATACGGCATGGTTTGAGTGGTCAAACCGGTAGGTACAATATGCAAAGTAATATGCCATGAATGATTCACCCAGGGCAACGTGGCCAGTTTTATTTTCCCAACAATCTGCGTCCACATGTGCAGTGTATCAAAAGTATCTTTTCCTTTTTTGTAAGAAAGCTCAGGCCATTGTTGTTGCATGATATTCGCTATTTTATTGACCATTAAAAAGTAAAGATAAGAAACATGATTGGTGGGATTCGATAAGGATTTTCAGGGGGTGCATTTGACAATGGAAGGTTGCCAACCTTAATCACTTTTTTTCAAATTAAAAAACGTAATTCAAAAGGTTGGCAACCTTGAGTCCGACGCGACAAATTGCAATGCACCCTTTTCAGAATTATTTTTTCAAAATCTGGTTTCATTACGTAAGTTATTTCTTTAAACCTTCATCCTTGTGTTGCATTACTTTCTGTTGAAAAATGCCATACAAAAGCCAAATATGAGGAATGAAAAGCCGGTATAAAAATTCAGTTTGTTATTCAAAGCTTCTGATATAAAACCACCAATAATGAGAATAAGTGAAATGATAATAAAAAAGATTCCGATTACAAAACCAAGATTATTTAGTTTTTTATACATGGTATTTTTTTTAAAAGAAAATGATATTCAGAACAATCGTGATGGCAATTAAAATCAAACCCAATGGAACCACTTTATGATACCACTTTTCCTGGTGGTAAGACGGCTTTATAGTCAACGAATATACCAGACCCACCAGTTCATGTTCCGGTTTTGGTTTTGTACACAAACTTACAATAATCGTAGTGCAAAAATTGACGATCCAGGAAACTGAGGCAACAATAAACGCCTGACCCATTCCGCTGTGAATTTCATATAATGGATAAATCCAGCCGCCTTTACCTTCGGCGAGTGTAAGCCCGTGTGTAAGAGCCGCTGCAATTGTGCCGGCAAGAAGGCCAAAGAAAGCGCCATGCCCTGTTGTTCTTTTCCAAAACATTCCCAGTAAAAATGTCGCGAACAATGGCCCGTTTACAAAACTGAAAACCAATTGCAGAAAATCATTAATGTTATTAAAGCCTTTGGCAATGTAGGCTGTTGCAATTGATAAAAGTATTCCTGCAATCGTTACCATTTTTCCTACAATAAGATAATGCCTGTCTGATTTGTGTTTCACAAAATAAGACTGGTAAATATCAAAAGTGAATACTGAATTAAATGCAGTCACATTTCCGGCCATGCCACTCATGAATGAGGCGATGAGTGCGGTAATACCAACACCAAGCAAACCGGTGGGATAATAATGAGAAATAAGGGCGGGCAATGTCATCGTATAATCAAGGCCGCCATTGCCATCAGAAGGAATGCTAAAACCTTTTGAGGCCAGGGCTGGTTGTAATAATGCAATAGCAATAACGCCGGGCAATACGACTATGAGCGGCATGAGCATTTTAGGAATCGCTGCTATGATAGGAGTACGTTGTGCGGCATTCATATTTTTTGCCATCATTGCCCTTTGCACTACCAGGAAATCGGTACACCAATATCCAAAAGACATCACGAAGCCTAAGCCGAATATTAAAGACATAAAATTGATTCCCATTGGATTTGAATCTGCATGGCCCATATATTTCCACGCATGAGTCAGTTCTGGCTGTAATACTGTTTTAATGTTTGACCAACCACCGGCATCATGCAATGCTACAATTACAAGAGGCGAGAGGCCAAGAACTATTAAAAAAAACTGCAGCACTTCGTTATAAACGGCACTTGTTAAGCCGCCAAGAAATGTATAAATCATTACAATACCGGCGGCCAGCCAGATGGAAACATCAAAATCCCAATGCAAAATAACTTCGAGCAATTTTGCCAAAGCATATAAAGAAATACCCGAAGAAAAAATCGTCATTACTGCAAAAGAAATCGCATTTAACCCTCTTGTTTTTTCATCAAAGCGAAGTTTTAAAAATTCAGGGACACTTCGTGCTTTGCTGCCGTAATAAAAAGGCATCATGAAAACGCCGAGAAAAACCATGGCAAATATGGCTCCGACCCAATAAAAATGAACGGTCATGATTCCATACTTGGCGCCCGATGCTACCATCCCTATTACTTCCTGTGCGCCAAGGTTTGCCGAAATAAAGGCAAGGCTGGTAATCCATAAAGGAATGTTTCTTCCGCTGGATAGAAAATCATTGCTTGATTTGATTTTTCTTTTGATGATAAATCCAACTGCTATTACAAAAAGAAAATAAACCATGATTATCAGGTAATCGGCAATGTGAAGGCTCATATCAAACTTTTTATTTAATAGTAAATTGAAGCAATATATTATTAATATCGATATTTTTCATGGCGCAATTCATTTTTTCCATTTCAGTAAATGAACAAATAAACCTGATTTCTATTTTTCTTTTAAAAATTATTCGGCTTTTGATGAAGTCCTTTCAATAAGAACCGATGGCAATGTTATCGTCTCGTGAGCAAGATTATATTTCTTCTTTTCAATTCCTTTGAATAACAATTCTGCTGCAGTTCTTCCTATTTCAAATGCTGGTTGACTAATAGTGGTAAGTGGCGGATTCAAAATGGGAGCAGTTTCTAAAGTAGAAAAAACAAGCACTTTCACATCTGCCGGAATTGAAATATTAATTTGCTGGCAAACAAGGTAAACAGACATTGCAAGTCTTTCTACAGAAGCAACAATACCATCAGGTTTGTTTTTACCTGCAAGCATTTTTTTTATTTGTAAAAATACTTCTTCCTTCGTTCCATTGCATTCTACAACTGCTTTTTCAGGATTGCCCATTTTATTATCATGCAATGCTTTTTTAAAACCATTCGCCCTGTTATTACAGATGGCGAGGTTTGATGAAACAGAAAGAAAAACAGGATTTTTGCAACCATTATCAATTAAATGTGCGGCAGAAAGGTACCCGCATTCAAAGTCATTCGTTATTACTTTGGCAACCTGCAATCCTTCAAATTCACGGTCAAAGAAAACCAGTGGAATATTTTGTTGCTGAAGTTTTAAAATATGATCTGCATCTGTCGTTTCGCTGCTAACAGACATCAGAACTCCGTCCACACGGCCGCTACAGCAGTCAGACAAAATTGATTTTTCATTGCTATAGTTTTCATGCGAAAGGTATATCAGCACATGATATCCCTTTTTTTCAGACACGGATTGAATACCATTTATCGCCAATGAAAAAAAATTATCCGCTACTTCAGGAAGCACTACAGCTATTGTTTTGCTTCTCTTGTTTCTCAGGCTACTTGCATAAGGATTAAGGCTGTAATTCAAACGGGAAGCGGTTTCGAGTACTTTTTGCTTTGTGAGTTCACTTATCTCGTGACTGTCATTCAAGGCTTTTGATACGGTGCCTACAGAAAGGTTCAATTCCTTTGCGAGCCCTTTCATGTTTATTTTATTCATTCTGCTACTTTCTGTTTTGATTGTTTGTGAATTAAAATATATAAACAAAAACATGACAACGCACAATAATAACTCTAATTTCATTTAAATACAGAAATGATTAAATACCCGATACTTTCATTTTATTTTCCTTTGTTACAGATTCGTTTCAGTTGTTGTTTGCGAAAACGGTTTCGTAAATAAAAATGGCTATTTATGAAAACTTTCACAAAAAAAAAGGAATTTAGCAACAGCGATTGTTCCAGGAAAACAAAATACATAAAGGTGGAGAATGTTCATTTTCACAAGGATCAAAACTTGTAACGGCGGCAGCGGATCACCTAAGAATTTACGTTTGTTTAAAAATTGTCATTTTTTGATTAATGGTTTTATTGCAAACAATCAGGTAAAAAAAGTTTGAACAGAAAGCCTTGCGGTAGGATTTTATTAGCATCTTTTTATTCTCAAAGAAATAGTAACTAATCATTTTTTAAACTCAAAAATTAACCTCTTATGATCAAAAAGCAGGTAAAATCGATGAAATCGCTATGGATGCTGTGTATCCTTTATGCTTCCTCTGGCAATTTTTACGTACAGGGCCAACATCTCGTCTTTGGCAATTTGCCGTCAAAAAGCGCTATTGCTGAACCAGTTTCAGATTATTTTTCCAGAACAGTTTCTTATTCAGCATTATCTGAAAACAACACTGCTTTTCGAATTATTCAGGGAAAAGTAACTGATGTCACTGGTAATTCGCTCACAGGTGTCAGTGTTAATATTCAAGGTACAACGAAAGGGACTGCTACCAATTCTGATGGTGAATTTTCTATCGATGCCACTGATAATTCTACTTTGGTATTCAGTTTTGTCGGGTATAAGACAAAGACAGAAGTTGTGGGTAACAGAGACAGAATTGATGTGGTACTGGTGAAAGACGTTTCAGAGTTAGATAGAGTAGTAATCATTGGCTATGGCACCTCCAAGAAATCCGACCTTACCGGCGCTGTTGGTTCTATCGGCGAAGGGAGGCTAAAAGAACGTCCGGCTTCTTCACTCAATCAGGCACTATCCGGCAAAGTTTCTGGCGTTCAGGTGAACTCAAACTCCGGTCGTCCTGGTGGAAGGACGAATGTTCGCATTCGTGGTTTCAGTTCCATCAATTCATCTAATAATCCATTGTATGTGGTTGATGGAGTAATGCTTCCAATGAATAACCAGGCTCAGGCAAGCCAGGCAATCGATTATATCAATCCAAGCGATATTGTCTCCGTAGAAGTTTTAAAAGATGCCTCCTCAACGGCAATTTATGGTGCAAGGGGTGCAAATGGCGTTATTTTAATTACTACGAGGCGCGGAAAAGCAGGCACAGGCAAAATAACTTATGATGCTGATTTCAGTGTTAATACCCTTGGCCCGATAAACCCTAAAGTTTTAAATGCCAAAGAGTTCCTTGCTGTTGAAGATCTTGCGTATGCAAATATGCAGAAATTTGACCCTGTTGGTTGGGCGGCAGGTAAATATGTAAGCAGGGATCCTAAACTTGCAAGGACAGATCCACGCCTTTTCGATGCTAATGGCAATCCAAAGTATGATACCGACTGGCTCAAAGAGGCGACACAAAATAAATTATCACAAAACCATCAATTAGGGTTTTCCGGGGGCAGCGACCATAGCAATTATGCAGTATCCCTTGGCTATCGTGATGATGAAGGACTAGTGAAGACATCTTATATGAAGCGCTATTCAGCAAGATTTACGTTTGATAACCAGATAAAAAACTGGTTAAAGGTAGGAGGCACTTTAAGCTATAATAATCAGCAGGAAAATATTGTTGACCAAAGTGATCAGGTACCACGAAGCATAGTAGAAGATTTTCCTTTTATGCCTGTGAAATATGACGATGGCACATGGGCAGATAACAGGCAATATCCAAATGCTGAAGGACGATTCAATGTGGTACACCGGTTAACAGATACAAGATATATTTTGAATACCCAAACAACTTTGGGAAGCATGTACACCAATATCAGTCTTACAAAAGGCCTGGAAATGCGAACCGTATTAGGTACTAACGTTTTAACACAGGGAAATAACCAGTCTGAAACCCGCACCCTGGCGGTAAACCAAAATGGAACCGCCGCTGCTAACAACAGGAAAGAAACTTTTTGGTCTCTTGAAAATTACTTTACTTATAATAAGCGTTTCAATGAAACAAATAACCTAACCGTTTTGGCTGGTCTTTCATGGCAAAAAACAAATTTTTTTAGCAGTGGTGTAAGCATACAGAATTTTTCGACGGACTATTTTATGTTTAATAATTTAGGTGCTGGAAGCACTAATCCGGGTTATAGTTCTAACGCTTCCCAGTTCGCTTTCAATTCTTATTTTGGAAGAGTTAATTACAGTTTTAAAGAAAAATATCTGGTAACGGTTACAGGCCGGGCAGATGGATCTTCTAAATTTGGAGAAAATCATAAATATGCATTCTTCCCATCGGCCGCATTAGCGTGGAGAGTATCACAGGAAGATTTTCTGAAAGATAACTCAGTGATCTCAAATCTTAAAATTCGTACCAGTTATGGATTAACCGGTAACTCAGAAATTCCGTCTTATTCTTCTCTGTCATTATTAAGTTCCAACTATGCAGCTATTCTTAATGGCGTAAGAGTTGGAGGTACAGGCCTCAATCGTCTCGCCAATCCTGATTTAAAGTGGGAAAAAACGGCTCAGACCGATTTTGGTGTCGAATTAGGCTTACTTAATAATAAGATATCAATCGAAGCAGATATCTATTATAGAAAAACAACAGACATGCTGCTGGATGCACCGGTGCCAAGAACCAGCGGTTATGCGACCATCAGGAAGAACATTGGCTCTATGGAAAATAAAGGATTGGAATTAACATTGAATACGGTAAACTTTGATCGGTCGAATTTTTCATGGAATACAACTTTCAATATTTCTTTCAACCGCAATAAAGTTTTATCGCTTGCTACTCCCGCTGACATCTTTAACGTAGGTGGTCCTAACTTCACCAATCCAACCAATATTATTAGGATAGGCGAACCTGTTGGATCTTTTTGGGGGCTTGTACGCCTCGGAACCTGGAGCGAAGCAGAAGCGGCAGAAGCAGCTAAATATGTGAGCTATCGTAATGGTTTGACCATATTACCGGGAGATATAAAATATCTTGACGTTAACGGCGACCATGCAATTACTGATGCAGACAGGATGATCATTGGCAACGGCAGCCCGAAAGCATGGGGATCTTTAGTCAATAATTTCAGGTACAAGAATTTTAATCTGATCATAGACTTGCAATATTCTTATGGAAATGATATGCTTGACATGACTTCACATTCCAGTGAAGACCGGGTTTCTTTAGCTAATAGTTATAAGAGCGTATTAAACGCATGGACACCCCAAAATCAAAATACACCCATTGCTCAATTAAGGGATACGAGAGCAGGATATGTAACTAACGTTGACACACATTGGATAAAAGATGGCTCTTTTATAAGAGGAAGAAATATTTTGTTTGGTTATACGCTTCCATCAGACCTTGTAAGCAGATGGACGCTAGAAAGGCTTAAAATATATGTATCAGTACAAAATGCATTTATGATAACGAAGGATAAATTAAATGCCGACCCGGAAGCTACCCCAACAGGAGGATATGCTGATGATGCAAGGAACGCTTTTTCACAAGGCATGTACTGGCATACTTATCCCAAACCAACTACTTATACTGTAGGAATTAATGTTGCATTATAATTTTTCAATTTTAAAGATATTGACAATGAAGTTTAACAGATTACCATCAAAAAAACAGAAAGATTTTTTGCTTTCAGGAATAAAAATCTTTTTCAGTAATTCAATCACATTGATGCTTGTTGTTCTTTTACTTGGAAGTATGGGATGCAAGAAATTTTTGGAAGAAAAAGATCCCTCTAATTTGACCCCTGACAGCTTCTATACCATTCCTGATCATGCCGAAGCAGCGATTGCAGCAGCTTATGCGGACACAAGATTTTATGGAGACGGTGCAGGTATCTTTTCTTCTAACTGGCAATTGATTGAAGCCATTAGCGGAACTTCTACTACAGAAACAGCACAGAATTCGGATTTAAACAATCTCTATTCTCTGGTCTTTGACGGCAACACTGCTCATATCATTAATTGGTGGAATGGCTTATACAAAGTAATAGCGCAGGCAAACCTGGCTCTGGATAAGATACCCGGAATTACCCCGATGGATGATGCCCAAAAAACCCGTATTTTAGGTGAAGCAAAATTTCTTCGTGCCTGGGCCTATTTTTATGCGGTAAGGTTATGGGGAGATGTACCGTTATTAACCAAGCCACAAACTGTAAATTCAGCAGATTTTAAACCCTCCCGCACCAAGCAGGAGGAAGTTTACAAACTGATAGTTGAAGACCTTATATCGGCAGAAGGATCCGGGCTGGCATGGATGAATAGTAATGGAAGAGTTTCGTTAGCTGCTGTAAAGTCAGAGTTGGCAAAAGTGTATCTTACCATGGCCGGTCAACCCCTGAATAAAGGCGCGGCTTATTACAAACTTGCGGCTGATAAAGCATTGGAAGTAATGACATATTCCAAAGCCCATCCTTCAGAACTTAACTTATTTCCAACGTATGGCGATATACATAGTGTTGCCAACAACAACAAATTAGAGCATATTTTTGAATTGCAATATGCATCTCAGGTGGCTGGTAACCCGATGGAGAATATGTTTCCGAATTTCAAGGCTGTTTCTGCTTATGGCGCCAATGGTACAGGAAGTACAGTTCCAACATTGACTTTCTATAAGTCTTACGAAACAGGCGATTTAAGGGCTAAAGATCAGCAAGGTTATTTTTATACCAGTTATTATCTTAATGGTAACGGCGCACCTTTTGATTTAGGAGCACCATATATATTCAAACACTTTAACGTAACAGCGTTTGGAGGCCCCGGAATAGCCGGAACCAAGCAAAACAGCCTGAATGTGCCCATGATAAGGTATGCAGAAGTGTTATTAATATATGCCGAAGCCCAGAATGAAATGGGCGGCCCAACACAGGAATCGTATGATGCGTTTAAACGGATAAGAGACAGGGCACAGCTTACAACTCCCGATTTGGGCACTTACAACCAATCAACTTTTCGTGAAGCGGTATGGAGAGAGCGGTGGCATGAATTGTGTTATGAAGGCATTACTTGGTTCGATATGGTACGGTTAAGAAAGGTGTATAACGAAACAACTAATGGTTTTGACAATTTTGTTGGGCATATTAATCGCAGTTCAAACCAACCACTGCAGGAAAAACATCTTTTAATGCCACTGGGTGTACAAGAGATGCTGAACAATCCAAATCTTAAACCTCAAAACCCAGGCTATCCACAATAGGATTTAGAAATAACATTGAATGCAAAAAAGTTACCAGCACATTTTCTAAAAAGAACCTGGTAACTTTTTTCTTTTAATAAAAAAGTGCGGCCTGTTTGCTCTCTTTTGCCGAAGGCAGAACTGTGCAGACCTTTATAATAACTGTCGAATGATTTTCTATCTTATTATTAGTTGTTTTGAATTTGTAAATTCCATTTTTAAAATGCATCTTAAATCATAACAAAATTTACTAAAGGTGAATTTACTTTTGAATAGACTCTTCTCAAAAATTTTTTTTTGCTTCTTTTTTTCGGTAATCGTCTTAACCGGCTATTTATCAGGGCAGCCAAAACAATATACCGTTGCCAATGCTCATGCACACAATGATTATGAGCATCCGGTTCCTTTTTACACGGCTTTCAACGCTGGATTTGGCTCCATTGAAGCGGATGTATTTCCGGTAAACGGTGTTTTAATTGTGGCTCATAGCAAGAAAGAAATTGATCCAAAACGCACTTTGGATAGTCTTTATATTCAATCTCTTTTACAAGAACTGAAAAAGAATAAAAGCCGGAAAGTCAGTTTATTGATTGATATAAAAGAAAATTACAAAGAAAGTTTACAACTTCTCATTAATGAGTTAAAACCATTGAGAAAATATCTTTATTCTCCTGAAAATAAAAATAATTCCGTCACGATACTCATCAGCGGCGAACGGCCACCACCTAACGAATTCAAAAGTTATCCTGACTATATTTATTTTGATGATGATCTTCGCAAGCTTCATAATCCAGCCGAATGGAAAAGGGTAGGATTGGTGAGCCTTTCCTTTGAAAGATATTCCGGTTGGAATGGTGAGGGAACTCTTCCACAAAAAGATAAAGATACTTTGCTTCATGTTATTGACAGCGTTCATAGCTCAGGAAAAAGGATTCGTTTTTGGGCTGCGCCGGATAATGAAAATTCATGGATGACGCAAATGAAACTTGGTGTGGATCTTATTGGAACAGATAAAATTAAGCAGCTTTCTGAATTTTTGAAGAAAAAAAATAATTGAATTTCGCTTATTTAAAGTATCCAATAATTTCTCTTTTCGCCAGATACAGTAAACAAACAAATGACGGCGATTTGTGTTTTCAAAAATAATGTTTTTCAGTTTCTAAAGTTATTATAGGCGAAACCGGTTTCGTAATAAAACCGGTAAGTATAAAGGAAATAACGGAAATTAGCAATATATTTTATAACAGCAAAAAATATTGTTATGCAAAATCAAAGTCAGAATTTCGCCGCACCCGAAATCAATCCCCTGCAAAGTCTTGATGAATGGGAAGATGATCTCCTGGCACGTTATCCGGAACCACTGGTAGAAACGGGTGAGAAATCGAAGGAAGCGTTTCGCCATTACGACTCTCCCGTGCGGGATACGGTGAAAGAATTTTATCGCTTAAATCATACTCATCAAACCTTTGATTTTGTAAAAGAAAAGAAACACAATTACCTGCAGTTCAATAAAAAAGAAATGCCGGTTTGGCAAGCTTTTGATTTTCTAAATCAATTGGTCGATGATTCTGATCCGGATACAGAAATGGATCAATTGCAGCATTTGTTACAGACATCCGAAGCAATTCGTCGTGATGGCCATCCTGATTGGATGGTTCTTACAGGGCTAATGCATGATATGGGAAAAGTTCTTTGTCTTTTCGGCGAACCGCAATGGGCAGTTGTTGGCGATACTTTTCCCGTTGGATGCGCTTATTCAGATAAAATTGTTTACCCGGAATTCTTTAAAAATAATCCTGATTTTAGCAATCCGGAATACAACAGTCAATATGGTGTATATGACAAAGGTTGTGGTTTAAGAAACGTTCAGATGTCGTGGGGACATGATGAATATGTATATCAAATGCTCAAAGACTATCTTCCGGAAGAAGCGTTGTATATGCTTCGCTTTCATTCATTCTATGCATGGCATCGTGAAGGTGAATATGATTACCTGATGGATGATCATGACAGAGAAATGCTGAAATGGGTAAAGCTTTTTAATCCTTATGATTTGTATTCGAAAAGCCCAACTCCTCCAAACTTAAAAGAATTAAAACCTTACTATGAGGATTTAATTAAAAAATATTTACCGGAAAGATTGAAGTTTTAGACTTTCAGGGATTCAAAAACTAATCAGTAAACAAACAAAAAACCGGAAATTTCAATTCCGGTTTTTTAATATTGTTTTAAAATGTAAAGCAATTAACTTTCCTTCACTCCTTCAACTAATACGGTTGCTTTATTGTTCATCACTTCTACAAAACCACCTTGAATGGTATAAAGTGTCGTGGAATTTTTATCTTTTAAAATTTTGAGCTTTCCGGCTTTCAAAGCGCTCACGATCGGAGCATGCTTGTCCAACACTTCAAAAATACCGCCGATGCCTGGAAGTTGTACTCCATAAACATCGCCGCTAAAAATTTTTTTATCCGGTGTTAATATTTCTAAGTTCATATAGTAAAGTATTAAGATTTAGGTAGCAAGTAGAAAGAAAGGAACTTGCATAAAGTATTAAGATTTTAGTAGCAAGTCGCAACAAAGAAACATTATTTCAAGACTTACATTCTTTTATTGTTTTTTTTCTAAACTATCATAGAGGCCATAAGACATTTTTTGAACCGGACGCACCAGGTTATCAAATTCAGACATCTGTTCCTGAGAAATATAGTTAAACCCAAATGCAAGAATGACTTGTGTTTCTAATTCAAAAGATGAACCTAAGGCAATACTGATAAAGTGTTGAAATTCTTTTGTTGAAACTCTGCCACTTCCTTCTGCAATATTGGAAGGTATTGAAACAGCACAACGTTGTATCTGAGAAATTAAACCGTACTTTTCTTCTTTTGGGAAAAAGCCAGTTAATTGATAAGTAAACACAGCAAGATCCATTGCCTTTTGCCAAACAAGCAGTTCTTTGAAATTATGAATTTTCATGAGCAATCTTTTAATTAATCCGATGAAATTTTTGTTGCTTCTTTTCTTACTACTTTTTACTCAAATCTTGCTACTTCGTACTACTTGCGTCTCAAATCCTGCTACCTCTTGCTACTTTCTTCTCAAATCTTGCTACTTTCTAAGAATTTGCTGCTTCCATCATTTTTTTACCTTTTGCAATTGCATCCTCTAAATTTCCAACAAGGTTAAATGCCGCTTCCGGATATTCATCCACTTCGCCGTCCATAATTGCATTAAAACCGCGAATAGTATCTTCAATGGAAACCAACACGCCTTTTAGTCCTGTAAACTGTTCAGCCACATGGAAAGGCTGAGAAAGGAAACGCTGTACACGGCGTGCACGGCTCACGGTTAATTTATCTTCATCGCTCAATTCATCCAAGCCAAGAATTGCGATAATATCCTGTAATTCTTTATAACGCTGTAAGGTTAATTTGACCCTGTTTGCACAATCGTAATGTTCGTCACCTACAATGGCCGGCGACAAAATTCTTGAAGTAGAATCCAAAGGATCTACCGCAGGATAAATTCCCAGGTCGGCAATCTTTCTGCTCAATACGGTTGTTGCATCCAGATGCGCAAAAGTGGTTGCAGGAGCCGGATCTGTAAGGTCATCTGCAGGTACATATACCGCCTGAACTGAAGTGATAGAACCGTTTCTTGTTGAAGTAATTCTTTCCTGCATTAATCCCATTTCTGTAGCAAGGGTGGGCTGATACCCTACTGCACTTGGCATACGTCCGAGCAATGCGGAAACTTCAGAACCTGCCTGTGTAAAACGGAAAATGTTATCTACGAAAAATAAAATATCTCTTCCTTTTCCGGTGCCATCACCGTCACGGAAGTATTCGGCAACTGTTAATCCGCTCAAAGCCACACGAGCTCTTGCTCCCGGCGGTTCGTTCATTTGTCCAAACACAAATGTCGCTTTGGAATCTTTCAGTTCTTCCATATTTACTGCATCCAGATCCCATCCACCTTCTTCCATACTGTGAATGAATTTATCCCCATATTTCATAATACCCGCTTCGATCATTTCACGCATTAAATCATTTCCTTCGCGGGTTCTTTCTCCAACACCAGCGAATACAGATAGACCGCTGTATGCTTTTGCAATATTGTTAATCAATTCCTGGATCAAAACCGTTTTGCCTACACCTGCACCACCGAACAATCCGATTTTTCCACCTTTTGCATAAGGTTCGATCAGGTCGATAACTTTGATTCCGGTAAATAAAATTTCTGTTGCAGTACTTAGATTTTCAAATAATGGCGGTTTATTGTGAATCGCCCGGCCATTCTTTTTACTCACCTGTGGCAAACCATCAATCGCATCGCCGGTTACATTAAACAAACGCCCTTTGATGGCATCGCCGGTTGGCATCAATATCGGTGAACCCGTATCAACCACGTCCATGCCGCGTTTCAGCCCTTCAGTACCGTCCATTGCAATGGTACGAACACTATCTTCACCCAAATGTTGCTGAACTTCCAAAACCAATTTAGAGCCATCTTCCCTGGTAAGTTGCAATGCATTAAATATTTGTGGAAGCTGGTTTTCGCCTTCAAAATGAACGTCCACAACAGCGCCGATAATTTGTTTTATTTTTCCGGTATTTGCCATAAAATTTTTATTAAAAAAGTAGTTATTTCAATTTGGCGGCAAAGGTAAGATGATAGTGGCAAAAAGACAACTATCATTGAAGATAATTTCTATAAAAAAGAAACACAGCCCCGAATTACACAAATTTTCACCAATAGTTTTTATGCATGAAAATCGCTGGAATCTGTTGCGAAACGTTTTTTAGCGAAGCAAAATAAAAAACAAGAATTCAAGATATTAGTTGCTTTACTGAAAAGAAAAAAAGAAACACCGCCAGGAATTATACAAATTTTCGCGAATGATTTTTATCCGTGAAAATCCATGGAATCTGTTGCAAAACCTTTTTTAGCTAAGCAAAATAAAAAACAAGAATTGACCATATTTGTTGCTTTACTTAATCATTAATAATCAAATGGATCTACAGTTTCTCCTAACGCTTTTATTCCTGAAAATTCGGGTGATTCGTGGTAAACCTTTTTGTGAAGTAAAATAAAATTTGCAGCTACTTTTTCTTCATTACAATATTTCCTTCTTTAAAATATTTACCCACGACGGGCAATCTTTGAAATTCTTTCCATTCTACATTCAACACAAACCAAACGTATATCAGCAAAAGAAAAGTAGCAGAAATAAAATTGATAATATTTCCAGTGAAAAAATGTGTCAATCCACGGTGAACAAAAAATAAAAGCACCACAATGACAATATAAGCGCTCAGTTTTTTCCAGGCATAGGGAATCCGATAATCTTTTTGCCCCCAGATAAATGAAATAACCATCATGCTGAAGTAGCAGGAAAATGTAGCCCAGGCACAAGCCATATAGCCAAAATAAGGAATGAAAATAAAGTTGATGAGCAAGGTAATTGCTGCGCCAATCAGGGTAATATATGCTCCGGCAATTGTCTTGTGCGTTAGTTTATACCAGATAGAAAGATTGTAATAAATTCCTAAAAACATATTTGCCAAAAGCAGGATTGGAACCACTTTCAGTCCTGTCCAATAGATTTTAAGTTTTACCGGATCAGTGCTTAAAAAATATTTCCAGATGTCCATATATAATGCAACAACCAGGAACATAATGGTGATCGTAATTACGAAAAATTTCATTACCCTTGCGTACACTTTTTGTGGGTTTTGCCCCTCTGCCTGTTTAAAGAAAAACGGCTCTGCACCCATCCGGAAAGCCTGTATAAATAAAGTGATCAGAATAGACAATTTATAACACGCCGAATAAATCGCCACCTGGTCTTTTGCCGCAGTGATATTGTCGCCAACAGGCGCCAGCCATGAAAGCATGATACGATCGAAAGTTTCATTGATCATTCCTCCAAAGCCTGCGATGATCAACGGCATTGAATAAATCATCATTGCGGTCCAAACTTTCCTGTTGAATTGAAATTGAAAAGAAAAAAATTCTTTATGCAAAAGAATCAAAGCAAAAAATGAGGCAATGAGATTGGCAATAATAATGTAACCAACTCCGTAATCAGGATTATAAAAAGTAGCAAAAAAACCATTGGTGTTTTCTTTTGCAAGACGTGGGCAAACGGACAATAAAAAATAAGTGACGGCGATCTGTAAAATAATAGCAGCGATTCTGATCAATGCGTATTTTCTAGGCCTCTGGTCTAAACGTAATTTTGCAAAAGGCAAAGTAGCTAAAGTATCGAAAGCGATAATGAGCGCGGAAAAAGTAATGAATTCCGGATGATTATCTAACCGCAACAAATGCGCGATCGAGGATCTGGCAATAATTAATATAGACGCTAAAAAAGCCGTACTGCATAAAATAGAAATGATGGCAGTATTGTAAATGTCTTTTTTATATTCCTCTTTTGTTGCAAAACGGAAATACGCGGTTTCCAGGCCATATGTGAAAATTACATTCAAAAATGGGATAGCCGCATACATCAGGCTCATATCGCCATACCCGGAAACAGATAACTTTAATGTAAAATAAGGAGTGAGTAAATAAAATAAAAAGCGCGCAACAATGGAGCTAACGCCATACCACATCGTTTGTCCTGCTAATTTTTTTATGCTGCTCAAAAATATTTGGTTTAAAAAGAGGCAAATTTAATCGTATAAAATGGAAAACAGGAATACTGTTTATTTGTGTCTTTGCTGAAAGGACTTTCATTTTATTCAGAAAAATCTGTAACCTTTTTTCGCCCGGCTTTTATAATTCCTTTTTCTTTTTTCTTTTTTATTCTTTTGGCTTTTGATGCTTTAGTAGGTTTGGTAGGTTTGCGTTTTTTTGTTTTTATTAATGCATTTGCTATCAGCAAGTGCATTTTTACAATAACGTCTTCTTTATTGCCCAATTGCGTTCTTTCTTTCTGGCTTTTTACCAGCAGATAACCGTCTTTGGTAATTTTATTCGACAGCTTTTCAAGGATCATTGCTTTTTGCTTGTCGTTGAGTATTTCTGACGACGACACATGAAATGCGCCTTCCACCATTGTTTCCACTTTATTCACATTCTGGCCACCTGCACCACCACTACGCGCTGTCTTAAATTTTATTTCGTTTAAAACATTTACCATTGAATAAAAGTACAAATTCACCGGCAAAATTCAAGAGTTGCAATCATTTTGAGGTTTTTACAAATGACATTTTCAATGTTTGTCAATGTTTTGTTTACAGTTCATTGCATTTAATTCGTAATTTGTACCGTTAATTTTTATTAGAAAGAAAAAAAATTCATTTTTGCACCTAATCATTTCTAAATGAAGTTAAAAGAAATATACCCCTCCCTATGCCAAAGAAAAGTAAATGGTAAAAAGTCTTTTGCTGTTTTAATTGATCCTGATAAAGTAAATGATCACAAAATGCTTCAACTGATTCAGCTTGCAGTTGCTGCAAAAGTTGATTATTTTTTAGTAGGAGGGAGCCTGGTAATTTCAAATTATTTAGATGAATGTGTTCAGATCATTAAAAGAAATTGTTCCATTCCTGTTATACTTTTTCCGGGAAGTTCCACTCAGGTTTCAAAATATGCGGATGCGCTGCTTTACCTTTCCCTCATCAGTGGAAGAAATCCTGAATTATTAATCGGCCAGCATGTAGTAAGCGCTCCGGCAATAAAACAAAGCGGCCTTGAAATAATGAGCACCGGCTATATGGTGATAGATGGCGGCGCGCCAACAACAGTTTCCTATATTTCTAATGCCGCTCCATTGCCTGCAGATAAAAATGAAATCGCCATGTGTACCGCAATGGCAGGCGAAATGCTCGGCATGAAAATCATCTATATGGATGCCGGAAGCGGAGCCAAAAGGGCAATTACAGAAAGCATGATTCAATTGGTAGCGAATGCAATCGAAGTTCCCTTAATCATCGGCGGCGGCATTACCGATCCTGAAAAAGCATATTTAAATTGCAAAGCCGGCGCAGATGTAATTGTCGTAGGTAACGCGATAGAAAAAGATGAATCGCTGATTATGGATATGGCATCTGCCGTACATTCTGTGCCTGTCAAAGCGGGTTAAGGTAGCCTGTATATTAGTTTTACTTAAGATTTTACTTTTCTTTTTGAAAGAGCTTCAATTATTATCTTCTGCGTTTATCTGATGAAGGATAAATTGATAAAAGAAGAGATTGATTGGATGCAAAAGTCTATTGTCTTTGAAGATGAATCCCAATATTGCAAAAACAAAAATCACCGATAAAGAAAATAAACAGCCTTTCTGTCATTAGAAAAAAGAAAAAGAAAAACCTGATAAATGCATTAATGGGAGTAGCCTCCAAATGGATCATTTCGTATTTGAAAAGCTCTTTTTTTAATTAAAGAGAAAACATCAATTGCCCGTATTTCTTTGTTTACTGTAAAAGAGGTGGTATAAAAATAGCCGGTCATTCAACCGGCTATTTAAAATAATATTGAAAGAAATAAAGCTTATTGCTGCATGGCAGGCGGCATATCAGTCTGGCCACCCTGATCGTTCATATTTTTACGCTTGAAAAGAGAAAAATCAGCTTTACCAAAACGCCAGCTCAGATTCAATCTTACTCTTTGCGGATCTCTTTGCCTGTCAATATCCTGTACTGAATAAATCTTATTGCCAAGGTTTGATTCAGAATGGACCCTGGTAATCCTGGTGCGGAAAATATCGTTCATACTTACTGAAACAGAAAGTGATTTGTCTTTCAGAAAGTCTTTTTTCAACGCTGCATCAAAGCCATAAATTGGCAGCGAATATCCGTTGGCAGTTGTTAAGTTTCCACCTCCCCAATGACCGCCACTGCTACCGCCTCTTCCTGGAGGTAAAATGGTTTTACTGGTGTAGTCTCCGGTAATTTGAAAACTTATGTTTGACGGCAATTTAAAAGTACTGTTGATCTTTCCAAACCAGCTCCATTTTTGGTTGGTGAGATTGTCGCCACCAAGATTGCTTCCGTTAATTTTATTATTATAAAAATTCACATTAGAGGTCAAATCCCACCACGAAGCCAGTTTATTTACTGAGGTAACTTCCAGGCCATACGCTTCTGAACTATTCGCATTTACATAAGAAGAAATAAATACGGAATCGTTATACGCTGGATTTGGATTTTTTGCCCAATATTGATAGCGCGAAATCAAATTATTCGTTCCGCGATAATAAGCTGTGGCGATGATATTATTACCATTCTTGAAGTTTACATCATAAGACAGTTCAAATAAGTTTGTAAACTCCGGAACGAGCGAAGCATTACCTACGCTAATGTTCAGTGGATCACTGAAATCATAATAAGGAATCAGTTGCCAGAAATTAGGACGGTTTATTTTCCGCGAATAATTCAGTTGCAGATCTTCTTTATCATTTAATTTTTGGGTTAAAAACACACTGGGGAAGAAGCTCAAAGGGAAAGAATTACTGAATGTTTTATTGGAATCAATCAGCGATCCTGAATATTTGGAACTTTCTATCCTTCCACCCAGCTGATAAGTAAAGTCATGGATTTTTTGGGAAAAAGTAACATAACCGGCATATACCTGGTCGGTGTATTTGTATCTGCTGTTAAGTGCAGGAAGGCTCATGTATTTTCCGGTAGCGGTATCCATCAGGAAATTCAGATTATTGCTGTTAGAATTTCTGATAGCGCCTCTCAATCCGGCCTCGAGCTTGATTTTATCAGTAATCGGATTTGAATAATCGGTTTGAATGGTAAGATTATCGCTGGTACCACTTCCTGACGTTCTTTGATCCGTAAAAGGCCCGTTTGGCGAACTGTCTGCATTATAATATTGTGTGCCGATATCCTGCAAATTGTCATTTTTACTATAATCATAATTCACATCAGCAGTGATGTTTTTATTCGGCTTTGCAAAATTATGTTTGAAGGATAATTTGCCATTGTAATTATTCCAGATAAAGTTTCCAAGGCTGTTACTCGTGCCGGTATTGTGAGTGGTAATACCGCCTAAAGTAGTATCCCGAATGATGTTGGAAAATTGATTATTTCCAAATTTTCCCTGCCTGATTCCACCAGAAACCGTAAACGTATTTCTATTGTCCATGAAATAATCAAAACCAATATTACCACCTGCCATCCGCCCATCATTGATTGGATTGCTTTTCTGCGACAGGAAGGCTTTGGTGCCGTTTACATCGTCTGTGCGATTATTGGTTGTAGTACCTTTGGATTTAAAATGAAAATAGTTTCCACTTGCAAAGAAATTTATTTTTCCCTGTCTAATGTTGATATTTCCACCCATGTTCGTTCCACCCCTGGTATCTACGCCGGCTCTTAAATTACCATTATAGCCCGCTTTTCTGTTTTTCTTCATTACGATATTCAAAATGCCCGCGCCTCCGCCAGATGCATCAAACTTTGCGGAAGGATTGGTAATGATTTCAATACTTTCGATATCGTCAGCCGGTATTTCATCAAGAGTTAAAGTAGTTGGCCGACCATCAATAAATATTTGTGGAGTGGCGTTTCTCAGCGTTACATTCCCATCGATATCCACATTTACAGAGGGCACATTTCTCATTACATCTACAGCGGTTCCACCGGTACTTGTAAGGCTTTTATCCACGTTAAATACTTTACGGTCAATATTCATCTGCATCATCGGTTTATTGGCGGTAACAACGACGGCCTGTAATTGTTTTTCCTCCGGTAGCAGTTTGATATTTCCCAGGTCCTTATCTATCGCATTCAACATTTGGGTCATATCGCCACCGTTCATTTTTAAATTGAAAGAGATTTGATCGTTGTAAGGAGCATGGCTTACAGCACTTATTACAAGATGGTAAGTGCCAAAAACCGGCAATTTATCTATACTGAATTCACCTTTTTTATCCGTAAGCATAGCGGCTACAATTTTATTCGTCTGCTGTTTTGTTACCGTATCCATCACACTTCTTGAAAGTTGCACTGATGCAGATTCTATTGGTTTATTTGTATTTCCATCCACTACTTTTCCATAAAAATGGCCCACGTTCATATTTCTGCCGCCAGCCGGACGATTACCAGCTTGTGGATATTGAGCTATCGCGGAAGCAGAAACAAATATGGTTAAAATGGTAAGGTAAATTTTTGTGATTTTCATCTTGAAACGGTTTAATTTTTTATTTCCGGCTGCAAATGTCAAACGATAATTTCAAAACAAATTTTTAATTATTTATGAATGGTATTTTAAAAACAGCAAACGGTGATCCGGATTAACATATACTTTGTATAAATAACAAAAGCTGATTAATACGGTATATAAGGTGAAAAGGAAGAAAATAACCTGCATTCATTTTGTGAAATGAAAAAAACGGATGTCTGGAAAAAGAATGAACAGATTACTGCCAATTTGTTTTTTACAAGAAAATTTTAATTAATTTTGCTTTTCCAAAAAACACGGTGGTTGTAGCTCAGTTGGTTAGAGCATCAGATTGTGATTCTGAGGGTCGTGGGTTCGAGCCCCATCATCCACCCTTTTTTCTTAATACATTAGTTTCCTGGCGTTAAAGACAAATATCTATCACGGCGATTTTATCACGGCGATTTGCCTGAAACAAATTCAGCCGGTTCAAGGTTATCTTCAAACAGCGAAAGATCGCAAATTTCATTTTTCAATATTAACCAATCCGAGTGGAAACACTTCTCTTCCATACATTTCATTCAGCAGCGCTCCGCCGCCTGTATATATCGCAGAGCCACCGCAAATAATTCCCTCATAGCCTGTAAAAGTTTTTAAAAAAGCATTCCCGGAATAGTCGCCAAGAGCGAGTAGAAAAAACAGGATCGCCAATGTGGCAAAAATAAACTGGAGCGATCTGGAGATGCGAAGTGTACCTATAAAAAGAAGCGCTGTAAATATTCCCCACATGGTGAGATAAGCGACCATAGCGCTTTCTGACGCAGGAGGCACCCATCCCATTTTAGGCATTACGATTAATGCAACCAGCGTAAGCCAGAAGGATCCGTAGGAAACAAATGCAACCAATCCGAAAGTATTTCCTTTTTTGGCTTCCATGATTCCTGCGATAATCTGCGCAATGCCGCCATAGAAAATTCCCATAGCAAGTATCATTGAATTCATTTCAAAAAATCCTGCATTATGCAGGTTCAAAAGAACGGTGGTAAGTCCGAATGCCAGAAGGCCAAGCGGTGCAGGATTTGCAGTATTGTCTTTGATAATCATTGATTGTTCCATAAGAAGAGTTTGTTTTAAAATGAGAATTAAAAATATTACTAATAATTCGGATTTTAAAAGAAAAATAAAAAACTACTTTTTGATGAGAAGAAAATAGTAAATACAAGGCAGTAAAACAATAAATAACGCCAATTCTTAATTCTTAAATCTTAATTTATTTCACCTGGCTTACCTGGTTTTTCAAAAAAATTTCCTGTTGTTTTACATTCGCAAACAGGTCATCTAATTTTTGTTGTAAACCGCCGGTATTTAAGGTGAGTGTTGCGTCTGAAAGATTTACTTCTTTCAGTTTTGCATTTGCATCCGCAATAAGATTTCTGATATTTACAAAAACCTCTTGCAGTTCCTGATTGGATTTTGCCGGTTGAAATTGATTGTTTCTGTAACTCAAAAAATTGTTGAGGTAATTAATCGCGCGGTTATAATCTGCCACCGACGAATCATACAAGGCAACATCCTTATCCTGGTAGCGTACTTCTATTTCGAGGCGGATTCTCTTAAGTTTGGTGTCAATTTTTGACGCCGGCCAATTGCTTTTCTTAATTCTGTTGATCACAGATAAATATTGATCCAGTGGATTCATTTTTGTAAAAGCATCAATCGAATCCTTATAATTAAAATAGTTTTTTTCACTTTGTTCCCCTGTTTTTCCGCTTATAAACTCTTTATAAGTAACCGGATAATTTAAAAATTGAAACATTGGATCAAAAGGAAGATGAGTCTGAATAAAAACGCCGGGAGACATTTTGAAATAATTATTTTGTACATGGTTTATAAATCCACCGTTTCTGATATATCCCGCATCCCAGGTGGGATCATATAAATTCCATTCGCCATCCGCAAATGCAGCGCACCACACATGCGGACTCCGGTCAATAGACCCGGTTTGTCTTGTGTATCCTTCAATGGCAAAGGAGTGGATTCCGCATTTATTACAGAGGTCATTAAAAATAGCCGCGAAATTTTCACACACGCCTCTTTTTCTTCGTAACGCAACAGAAACACGTTGTTCATTGTCTTCATCTAAGATGACATAATGCATGCTGTCGGCATCATATTTTATGTTGTTGGTAATCCAATTATAAATTGCTGAAATTTTTTCATCATCGCTGTGAAAATGATTATTTATAAACGCGGCGATATCTGCCGCATTATGCGTTTCAGCAGCAGGAATATAAACCTCTTGCTGAGCAAAAGTGAAATTAGCACCGCATAAAAAAGTGATAAAAAACAAGGCGCGCCTCATTTAATAAAGTTAGAATTCCTTTTGAAAATTATTTGTAAAATAATTATTTCAAAGAAGTGATTTCAACAGTAAAGAAAGAAATAATCCGGTTTTGTGTTTTCATTTTGTAAAAAATTGCCTGCTATTTTCGTGCTTGAACTTTGTATATCTTTCTTATTATTATGTTTTTTTATTTTTTTTGGGAAAATGATTAGTCTGCAATTCATGCTTCCTTTTCGCAACGCTTTACTTTGCTTTAAAGCACAAGGAGGAAAGAAATAACCGGTTCACCTTCAACTCAAAAAAAAAGAAAGCGCTGCCAGTGACCGCTCATAAAACAATTTCCATCTTTTACCCACGCACGACAAAATATGAATCCTCAATATTTATTTGTTTACTAGAAATCCATAAAATACTTTTGATCATCAATCCTTTATGCCTCGTCATTTTTACAAAATTAAATGAGGTTTATTTCTCACCTTCAATTCAAATAAAAAAACAGATGAAATTAAAACACATCCTTAGCTGCTTTGCATTTCTTTTTGCAACCAGCGTTTCTTCTTTTGCCCAAATAAAAAAAGAAACTACTTCGGTAAAAGTGGACATCAGCAAAGACACAGTAATTAATTTTAAAAAACCGCAAAAATCAATAACGCACGGCAGCGTAAATGTGGAGGGTAAACGCATTAATTATGATGCGACCACAGGTACGCTCATTTTGAAAAATAAGGAAGATTCCCCCACCATCAGTATGTCTTATGTGTATTATATGAAAAACGATGACGACCCTTCACAACGGCCGGTTACTTTTATCTATAACGGCGGCCCGGGAAGCGCTACAATCTGGCTTCACATGGGTGCATGGGGGCCGCAACGGGTTTATTTGAATGATACGTCAAGAACCAAAGCCCCTTATAAAACCGTAAATAATGACTACAGCCTTCTTGATGTAAGTGATCTTGTTTTTATTGATGCGCCGGGAACAGGATTTGGAGAAGTGATTACCAAAAAAATGGGTGGCGCAGGTGAAGGAAAGGATTTTTTTGGAATAGATCAGGACGGCCGCGCTTTTGCTGATTTTATTACTGAATTTATCACAGACTTTAACCGGTGGAATTCGCCGAAATACTTATTTGGCGAGAGTTACGGTACGTTTCGTTCTGCTGTTGTTTCCAACCTTTTGCAAAACGATGGTGTTGGATTGAACGGCGTGATTTTGCTTTCGCAATTATTGACCTATGCAAATATGAGTGATGCCGCCAGCGAACATCCCGGCGATGACAAGCCGTTTGAACTTGCTTTGCCTTCTTTTGCCGCTACTGCGTGGTATCATCATAAACTTCCAAATCAGCCGGCACAATTAGAGCCGTTTTTAAAAGAAGTGGAACATTTTGCTTTAAATGATTATGCGATGGCACTCAACAAAGGCGCATCACTTGATTCGGCTTCCTTTGATCAGATGGCTGAAAAATTACATCAATACACCGGATTACCAGCAGAGTATATACGAAAGGCGAATCTCCGGGTAAATGGTCCTCAGTTTGAGCAGGCCTTGCTGGGAAAAGATAATCAAATCACCGGCCGCCTTGATTCAAGATTTGCAGGCAATGCCATTGATCCGCTGAGCGAATATGCCGAATATGACCCGATGGATTCTTATATTGACGCCGCTTTCACAGCCACTTTCAACAATTACGCACGAACAGAATTGAAGTTTGGAAAAGGAATGAAATACAAAACTTTTGGCGACGTGCATCCGTGGGATTTCAAACGTAAAGGTTTTCTGGGCTTTCCAAATGTGATGAACGATCTTGCCCATGCAATGGTTTATAATCCTGATTTAAAAGTGATGCTGAATATGGGTTATTTTGATTTAGGCACCCCTTATTTTGAAGGCTTGTACGAAATGCAACACCTGCCGATGCCAAAAATCTTACAAAAAAATATAGAATACGATTTTTATCAATCAGGGCACATGGTATATCTGCATCCTGAATCATTAAAACAACTGCATGATAATGTAGCTCGTTTTATAAATTCGTCGCTTAAATAAAATAAATATTTTCCTTTTAGATTTTTTCAAAGAAAATGGAAGAAAAATTATTTGCAATTATTTGTTTATCAGTTAATGATTGAAATTTATTAGCGAATCATTGAATTAATTACTTTTGCAACCAATTTTAAAAATTAAGGTTATGAAAGTAATGAAGTTTGGTGGCACCAGCGTAGGAAAACCTGCAAGAATGGCTGAAATCAGTAAGCTGATCACCAAAGAAGATGAACCAAAAATTGTTGTGCTGAGCGCTTTGAGTGGAACAACAAACGCGCTAACGGAAATAAGTGATGCACTTTCAAAAGGCGATCGCCTCCATGCAAAAGAAAAAATTGACACTTTAGAAGATCATTATCAGAAATTTATTAAAGAGCTGGTAAAAAATGAAACCTTTTACCAAAAAGCAAAAAATGTGCTTGCCGAGCATTTTGAATTTTTAAACATCATTTTAAAAATTTCTTACAGTGAGGCACTGAATAAAGATATTCTTGCACAAGGCGAATTGCTGAGCACAAAAATGTTTAGCATTTATCTGCAGGAACAACAGATTCCACATGTATGGCTTGCCGCTCTTGATTTTATGAGCATTGATACCTTTGGCGAACCAGCGGTGGAAAGTATAAAAATCAAACTTGCCGGCTTATTGGAGGCACATCAGGGAGACACGCTTTTTATTACACAGGGATACATCTGCAGAAACGCAAAAGGGGAAGTGGATAATCTGAAACGAGGTGGAAGTGATTACAGTGCTTCATTGATTGCCGCAGCGGTTCATGCATCTGTTTGTGAAATATGGACGGATATAAGTGGAATGCATAATAACGATCCCCGCATTGTAAAAAATACGAGACCCATTCAGCATTTATCTTTTGATGAAGCTGCAGAGCTTGCTTATTTCGGTGCGAAAATTTTGCACCCTGCGAGCATCTGGCCGGCGCAATATTTTAATTTTCCGGTAAGATTATTAAATACGATGGATCCGGAAGCGCCCGGAACTCTGATAGAAAGCCATTCTGACTCAGAAGGCGTGAAAGCCATCGCTGCAAAGGATTCTATTACGGCGATAAAAATAAAAAGCAGCAGAATGCTGCTGGCCTACGGTTTTTTAAGAAAGATTTTTGAGGTGTTTGAAAAATATCAGACTTCCATTGATATGATCACCACTTCTGAAGTGGCTGTTTCTCTTACCATTGATAATGATACTTTTTTAAAAGAGATTATAAAAGAACTTGAAATGTTTGGAAACATTGAAATCGACAGGAATCAAACAATTGTTTCTATTGTTGGCTATCATATTTCAAAAACAGAAAATCTGCTGGCAAAAGTTTTTGACAGCTTAACAGAAATTCCGGTTCGAATGGTAAGTTTTGGCGGCAGCCAGCACAATATTTCTATTCTTATTTCGCAGGAGGATAAAGAAAAAACATTACAGTTATTGAATCAGGGATTGTTCGACTAACTTTTGGAAAGTTTAAAGCGTGCGAGGCTGTTATGAGTTGCGTGCTTCTAAAAAAATGATTTCGCAGTATTAATGAAAAAAACCGGCCATCTTTCAACGGCCGGTTTTTTTCATTTTCAAAGGGAATTATTTTCAAAAGAATCTTTAGGAAGCTTGTGACCCATTTTTGTTTTTGCCTCCTTTACCATTCATTTTCCGGTTCTGCTTCATCTGTTGCATATTGGCTTTCCAGGTAGCCTGCTGTTCGGGAGTCAGGATAGAATTCATTTTATCTGACTGTGTTTTATGCAATTCTTTCATTTTTGCTTTCTTCTGATCAGCAGTAAGCGTCGCATCATTTTGAATCGCTTCTCTTTGTTGCTTCGCATCTTCACGCATTGTTTTCATTTGCGCTTTTTGGTCTGCTGTCAGATTCAGATTATCCATCATTGTTCCCTGTCTGAAATGATGAGAAGTGTCCGACTGCACAGTTGTTTGTGATTGACGTGAATTTCTTTTTACCTGCGCGTTGCCTGTTACTGCGAATAACAAACCTGCAGCTGCGAATAGAAATAGTTTTTTCATGTTTTTAAATTTTTAGTGTTTATATCTATGATAGATGATAAACGTTCATTGAAGTTTAAACCTTCGTTGTTAAAGAATCTAAAACACTTTTCTGGTATTTCTAACGCAAAAAAAGCAACTCACGGTATTTTGGCAATTCCCAATACTCATCATCTACCAAAAGTTCCAGTTTATCAACATGGTAGCGGATTAGGTCGAAATATTTTTTTACATCGTCACAATACATAATGGCTTTTTTTCTGGAATCTTCTATTTCATTGGCAACTTTTCTTGCTTCAATCATCGCTTTTACCTGTGTGCCAATGACATTAATGTGCTCAGAAATTTTTTGTATGATTTGCATTTGAGAAGCATAGTTCTTTTCATCAAAACCAAGTTCTTTTAAACCTTTGATATTTTTGATCAATACATTTTGATATTTGATTGCCGCAGGCAAAATATAAGTGCTTGCCAGGTCGCCGATTACTCTCGCTTCGATCTGAATCTTTTTAGTATAGTGTTCCAGCAATATCTCATGCCGGGCTTCCAGTTCTTTTTTCGTATAGATTCCGTGACGTTCAAACACCTTTGCCGACTCTTTGGTAACAAACGCATCGAGGGCAAGCGGCGTGGTTTTGACATTCGGTAAGCCTCTTTTTTCTGCTTCCTTTTCCCATGCTGCGCTGTAGCCATCACCTTCAAATAAAATCTTTTTGCCGTCGACAATATACTTTTGAATGGTTTGCATTAAGGCAATCTCTTTCTTCTCACCTTTTTCTATCAGCGCATCGACATCTGTTTTAAATTGTGTAAGCGTTTCGGCCATTATCGTATTGAGAGTGGTCATAGCGCCGGCGCAATTGGCAGAAGAGCCAACCGCCCTGAATTCAAATTTATTTCCTGTAAAAGCAAAAGGAGAAGTGCGGTTCCGGTCTGTATTATCCAGCATCAATTCCGGAATACTTTTATGAATATCTAATTTCAGCATCGCTTCATCCTGCTCATCAAATTTATCTCCGACACGCTTTTCTACTTCATTCAAAACATCGGTCAAATATTTACCAATAAAAATGGAGATAATTGCAGGCGGAGCTTCGTTAGCGCCAAGCCTGTGGTCGTTTCCGGCACTCGCAATAGAGGCTCTTAATAAATCGGCATGTCCATGAACGGCTTTAATTGTATTGACAAAAAAAGCAAGAAACATGAGGTTTGTTTTCGGAGTTTTTCCGGGAGCCAGCAAATTAATACCGGTATTGGTCGCCATGCTCCAGTTATTATGTTTGCCACTTCCATTGATTTTTGCAAAGGGCTTTTCATGGAGCAATACCATCAGGTTATGCCTCTTCGCGACGCGCGTCATCACATCCATCAGCAAAATATTGTGATCGACTGCAATGTTCACTTCCTCAAAGATCGGTGCGCATTCAAATTGCGAAGGTGCTACTTCATTATGTCTTGTTTTCAGGGGAATTCCTAATTTGTATGCTTCATCTTCAAAATCCCGCATAAAAGAATAAACCCTTTCCGGTATCGCACCGAAATAATGATCTTCGAGCTGTTGCCCTTTTGCAGGAGCATGGCCAAAAACAGTGCGGCCTGTGGTTGTTAGATCGGGGCGGCCGCTGGCAATTGTTGCATCTACTACAAAATATTCCTGCTCCCAGCCGAGCGTTGGTTTTACAGAAGTAATATTTTTATCAAAATACTGGCAAACGTCCAAAGCAGCTTTTTCCAGTGCTACTGCCGATTTTAATAAAGGTGTTTTTGCATCCAGAGATTCCCCGGTATACGAAACAAAAATCGTAGGAACACAAAGGGTTTTCCCATTTCCCATTTCCATAATAAATGGGGGAGAAGATGGATCCCACGCCGTGTAGCCACGGGCTTCAAAAGTAGCACGAATACCTCCACTCGGGAAAGAAGAAGCATCAGGTTCCTGCTGAATTAAAGCAGCGCCATCAAACTCTTCCAGGGCGGTTCCATCACCTTTTAACGTAAAAAAAGAGTCATGTTTTTCTGCTGTGGCCCCAGTCAGTGGCTGGAACCAGTGCGTGTAATGAGTTACGTTTTTTGAATCTGCCCAGCTCTTTAAAGCGGAAGCAATCTGATCGCCCATTTTGCGGTCAATCTTTGTTTGATTTTTAATAGATGAAACAAGACTTTTGTAAGCTTCATCGCTTAAAAACTCACGCGCGGTTTTTAAATCGAACACATTTTCACCAAAAAAACCGGTAATTTTTTTTGAAGGAGGCACTTCATAAAACTTTGAATCGGAAAATAATTCATGTAGTGCATTTAATCTTAATGATTGCATTTTTAAAATTTAAGATGCAAAAAAAAGACAAAAAATTGATAAAAAGAAAAAAATTAAGGTAATAATTCAAAAATTGAAGATATTTTTTTAACTAAATATCAGATTTTATTATTTATAATATTTTCTCAGTAAAGCAACAAATAAGTCGAATTCCTACGTTCAACTTAATATAGGGTGGCGTTTTACCTCTTTTGTGCGGTCAAAAATATAGCGGTAGGTAGTTAATAAACGGCTTTGTTTAGACCCGATATGGCGAGACATGTTCAAAATTCTCGGGTTAAAATCACCCTGCCATTGTAATTCCAGTTCATCGTATTTTGTATTTGTCCGAATCACTTTTGCTCCTTCCACGATCATATAATAATCAATTCCCATTCCCTGGAATTCCGGAATTACTCCAAAGACGACACCGGTAAATTTATTGTTTACTCCTTTCTTCTTCATCCATAAAAGCCGTAATTTTTCTATAAGGCCAAACTTGCCATGAAAGTGTTTGAATATCTGGTTTAATTCCGGAAGATTGATCCAGCAAGCAATCGGCTTATTTTGATGATACACAAACCAAATCAGGTTTTCATCAATGACCGGTTTCATGCTTTTGAACATTTTAAAAGCAACTTCATTGTTCATTTGTTTATTGCCTTCATGTTTTGACCACGCTTTATTATACACTTCGCAAAAATCATTTGCAAATTTTTTTAAATCATTTTTTTTCACATGAACAACTGAGTATTCCGGAAGCGCATTGTATTTTTCCGCCTGCTCAATGAACTTGTGATTCAATTTGGTATCTACAAATAAATGCCAGCAGATCTGATGGTAAAAAATTTTAAATCCATAATTTTCAAACAGACTTTGATAATAAGGAAGGTTGTAATTCATTAAATAGATAGGTGGTTTGAAGCCTTCTACCACTAAACCCCACCAACGGTCGCGCTCACCAAAGTTGATCGGGCCATCCATCGCTTCCATCCCACGCTGTATCAGCCAATGTTTGCTCACATCAAACAACATATCCGCTGCCTCCTGGTTGTCGATACATTCAAAAAAACCAACCCCGCCGGTCTTTTGCTCATCGCCTTTATTTTTATATTTTTTATAAACAAATGCAGCGATCCTTCCAATCAAATTTTCATCTTCATCTTTTAAAAGCCAGCGCTGGCATTCACCAAAACGAAATGCTTTATTTTTTTTCGGATCAAAAACATCCTCGATATCTTTATTTAAAGGTTGAATAAAATTGGGGTCATCTTTATAAATAATCAACGGAACTTTTAAAAATTCTTTTGCAGAAGCAGTATTAGTAACGGGGAAAAGTTGCATGATGAAAAAATTAAAAACAGTAAGGTAATAATCAAAAACAGAATAGTCAAAAATGCCGTTTTTTTTTTCTTGCGCCGAGAAAATTCTTTAATGAAAAGATAATTTTAAAGGCAGTGTGGATTTTCTAACTTCGATTTTTCAAAAAATTAAAAAATAATAAAAGTGTTCGACTAAAAATTTAACGGCCGGATTTTAATTTATTACCTTTAAAAATTTTAATAAAACCACAGAATTGCGTGTGTTGTAAAATGAAGAATTAATTTATGAACCGAAAAGATTTCCTATCTGCCGTAGTTCCCCTGGCAAGTATTACAACCGCTTTTACCAATCAAAAACCACTCACAAAAAATCCTCATTCAAAAAAAATTCCTCCTTATTTAAAAAAGGGAGATACCATCGGAATTTGTTGCCCATCCGGTTATATCAGTCTTGAGGAATGCCAGCCGGCAATAAAGAAAATGCAGGAATGGGGATTTAATGTTCGTGTAGGCATGACCCTTGGAATGAAAGATTTTACGTTCGCAGGTACAGATGAAGAGCGGGCAAAAGATTTGCAACAAATGATGGATGATCGTTCCATAAGAGCAATTATGCTGGGCAGAGGCGGTTATGGCGCGGTGAGAATTATTGATAAAATAGATTTTACAGAATTTGAAAAACGGCCGAAGTGGATCATTGGTTTTAGCGATGCAACGGTCTTGCATTGCCACATCAATCACAATTACGGAATCGCTACGCTTCATTCAAAAATGTGCAATAGTTTTCCTGATGATTTTTCAAAAGCAGATCAAACTCAAATAGATTCCATTGATTCTATCAGGCAATGTCTTTTGGGAGAAAAAATGAATTACAAAAGATTACCTGTTGCTCAAAACCGCACTGGTGAAGGAATTGGCCCTTTGGTGGGTGGAAATTTATCTATAATCGAGCAAGTAACAGGAAGCATTTCCAATCTTCATACGGAGGGGAAAATTTTATTTATTGAAGATGTAGGAGAATATCTTTATAAAATTGATGGCATGCTTTGGAATTTAAAACGAAGCAGGAAATTAGATCGTTTGAAAGGATTGATTGTAGGTGAATTCAGAATCAAACCGGATGATCCGGGAGAAGAATTTGGCAAAACAATTTACGACATCGTGATGGAGAAAGTGGATAAATATCATTACCCGGTTTGCTTTGATTTTCCGGTAGGACATGTAAAAGAAAATTATGCACTCAAATGCGGTGTAAGGCATAAATTAAGCGTTTCAGAAAACGAAACTATTTTAAAGGAATTTAATACTTGATTCTTGAACATTGAACATTGAACATTGAACATTGGATTTTGACCATTCACCATTCACCACCTCGCGAAATGACCATTATACCACCCTATTTAAAACCCGGAGATACGATGGGAATTGTTTGTCCTGCGGGGTATATGCCTTTTCAAAAAGCGCAAACTTGTATTCAAACCCTTACCGACTGGGGTTTTCATGTGATTCCGGGAAAAACCCTTGGTCATCAGTTTCATTATTTTTCAGGAACAGATGAAGAAAGATTACATGATTTGCAACAGATGATGGATGATAAAAATATTGATGCCATTTTATGTGGAAGGGGAGGTTATGGAACAGGAAGAATTATTGATCAGCTTGATTTTACTGAATTTGTAAAACATCCAAAATGGATCATTGGATTTAGTGATATTACCTTATTGCATTGCCATTTATTTTCCAATTATAGAATTGCTTCTTTACACGCGCCAATGGCGGCTGCATTCAATGATGGTGAATTCAAAAACCAATATATTGAAAGCCTTCACAAAGCTTTGATTGGAACGAAAGAAGATTATACCTGTAATGCTCATCCTTTCAATCACCGGGGAAAAGCATCCGGCATTTTAATTGGCGGAAATTTATCACTTTTGGTAAATGCCATCGGTACTTCATCTGATATCAACACAAAAAATAAAATTTTATTTATTGAAGAAATCGGTGAATATATTTATGGCGTTGATCGCATGATGTACCAGTTAAAACGAAGCGGTAAACTCGATGATTTAAAAGGACTGATATTTGGCACATTTTCAGAAATGAAAGATACTACCATTCCTTTTGGAAAAACAGTGGAAGAAGTGATAAAAGATTTGATTTCAGAATATGATTATCCCATCTGTTTTGGTTTTCCTGTAGGGCATGACAAAGAAAATTATGCTTTGAAAATTGGTTTGAAGTATCAATTAAATATTGAAAATTCTTTTGTTGAACTGAAAGAGGTTTGACAGAATTTCTTTTTTATTGCAACATACATTACAGCAAATGAATAAATAAGGGCGATTCTTATTTCTCAATAAATAAGGACATTTTTCTTTTGCTTTATCGCATACCGTTATTACAAAATCAAAATCAATATTTGCATATTCTTTGACTTTATTTGAAGTACGGGTGAAATTCTTGTTTGATTTTAAAATCCTTTCCTCAACATTTCAGCATATTCATTCGGTAAAACACTTTCTTCTATTGCCTTTGCCGCTTTTTCTACATCATAATCAAAACGTATAAATTCAACGCCTACACTTTCTTTATCAGAAATACTGCTTTTCTCATTTATGGTAACAATTACATATCCACCTTGAGGATTTCCATCTTTTGGTTTGCCTACTGATCCAATATTTATGGCATGCCGGTAATGGGAATTTTCTGCAGGAACCGTTGGCAATATTCTGTGATAAGGTTTATGGGTGTGGCCAAAGCACATAATATCCGCATCTGCCTGTTCCATGATTCTTAATAAACTTTTTTCTTCCCTGTCTTCAAACAAATACTCATTTATTTTTCGTGGACTACCATGTACAAGCAATAAATTCAGTTTATCATTATTCAACTGAAATTCTACTTTGATATGTGCAGGCAATGTTCTTAAATAATTTCTTTCGTCTTCTTTTATGATTGAATTGGTAAAAGAGATTGATATTTTTCCCATTTCTTTTTCATGTTCTTCTTTGTAGGCACATCCGCAATCATCACTCCTTCTGCCGATGCCAAAATCATAATTGCCTGCAATTGTTGGAATATGTCGTTTTCGAATTTCATTAATTACTTCATTTGGCCAGAGATTATAACCTACTAAATCGCCAAGGCAGTAAAGAGCATCAGGCTGATGGTTTTCTACGTCTTTAAAAAACGCTTCCAATGCCGGAAGATTGGAATGAATATCGGAAAATAAGGCAATTTTCATTTTTTTCGTTTAAAGGTTTTGAAATTGTTGTTTAGAATAGTATTTTCTCCTGATCCAAAACGCCACATTCACCAAAGCAATTAATGCAGGAACTTCCACTAAAGGCCCAATAACTCCCGCAAATGCCTCTCCTGAATTAATTCCAAATACACCGATCGCTACTGCTATTGCTAATTCAAAATTATTTCCTGCTGCTGTAAAAGCTATAGAAGTGTTCGTTGAATAATCGGCTCCCATTTTTCTGCCTATTAGGAAGCTAACAAAAAACATGATTGCAAAATAAATGACCAATGGAATGGCAATTCGTACCGCGTCCATTGGTATCTGCACAATCAATTCTCCTTTCAGGCTGAACATAATTACAATCGTAAAAAGCAGCGCTATCAGGGTTATCGGGGATATGAACGGAACAAATTTTTTCTCATACCAAACTTCTCCTTTTAATTTTATTAATCCATACCTGCTTATAATTCCTGCTGCAAATGGAATTCCTAAATAAATGGCAACACTTTCTGCAATTTGTCCAATCGTTATGTTTACCTCTGAACCGGTAATTCCAAATAAGGGAGGAAGTAATGTTATAAAAACGTAAGCATACAGACTGTATAATAGTACCTGGAAAATACTGTTCAGGGCAACCAATCCTGCAGCATATTCGCGGCTGCCTTCTGCCAATTCATTCCATACAATTACCATCGCAATGCAACGGGCAAGACCAATGAGAATTAATCCAACCATATATTCAGGATAGCCGTTTAAAAAAATGATGGCGAGAATAAACATCAGTACCGGCCCAATTACCCAATTTAGAAACAAAGAAACGCCCAATACTTTTGTATTTTTAAAAACCTCGCTCATCTTATCATATTTCACTTTTGCAAAAGGCGGATACATCATTAAGATGAGCCCGATGGCCAACGGGATATTGGTAGTTCCTGATGAAAAGGAATTAATAAATCCAGAGGATGATGGAAAGAAGTATCCAATAGAAACACCAACGGCCATTGCCAAAAATATCCATAAGGTTAAATACCTGTCTAAAAAACTTAATTTCTTTCTTTCATTCGCGGGAGCACAATTATTTGCTGTCATTCTGATTTTTTTATTAAACCCCAATTTTTTTACTTCTTCTTTCCATCAAAATTGTATCTCTCCATTTTCCATTCATCTGTCCAATTCTTTCGCGTGTTCCGATTATCCGGAAGCCGCATGCTTCATGAATTTTAAGGCTTGCCATATTTTCGGGAAAAATGCCAGCCTGCAAGGTCCAGATATTATTTGCTTCACTTTCTTCAATCAATTTTTGAAGCAATTGTTTTCCCACACCTTTTCCTCTTGCATTATTACTCACATATACACTTACTTCTGCAACTCCTGCATACACACATCTTCCTGATACCGGCGTGAGCGCAGCCCAACCTAAAATGTTTTCATTTTCTCTTGCAATGATTCTGCTATGAGGAAGATGGTCATTGTTCCAATCTGTCCAATCTGGTGCTTGTTGCTGAAAAGTGGCATTGCCAGTTGCAATGCCTTCTTCCTAAATTTGTTTTACCGCTTCCCAGTCTGTGGCAAGCATTTTGTCTAAAACTATCATTGTAAATATATTTTTAGTTACAACATCCCGGCGCACAGCCACATTCTTTTTCTGACAAAGGTTTTTCTGCATAAACGGTAATACTGAAAATTCCAACTCCCGACTTTTTGAAAGAACTTATTTCTTCTGATGATAAATAATTGCTTAAAATATCATCAGGAATAATGATGGGCTTTTCTTTTTGAAGCGTAATATTTGTAAAACCATTTCTTTCTATTAATTCCAGATAGACTTGTTTTTGAATAGCGCCTGAAACACAGCCGGCATACATTTCTGCTGCATGTTTTATATTGTCAGGAAGATTGCCGGTTATTACAATATCAGAAATACTAAAATGTCCGCCGGGTTTTAATACCCTGAAAATTTCTTTAAAAACGCCATCTTTATTTGGAACCAGGTTTAACACGCAATTGCTTACAATGACATCTGCGATGTTGGAAGTAACCGGCATTTTTTCTATGTCGCCTTGTCTGAATTCAACATTATTCAAACCCCTCAACTCAGCATTTTTTCTTGCTTTTTCAATCATTGCCGGAGTAAAATCTATTCCGATTACTTTACCGGTTTCTCCCGTTTCATGCCTTGCCACAAAAGCATCATTTCCCGCTCCGCTTCCCAAATCAATTACCACATCTCCTTTTTTAATTTTTGCAAATTGCGTAGGCAAACCGCATCCAAGGCCTAAATCCGCATCCGCATTATAACCATCCAATTGCTGATAATCTTCCGACATGATGTTATAAACTTCATCACTGCAACAGCCGGAACCGCAGCAGGAAGATTGATTGGTTTCTTTGTCCTGTAAAGCAATTTCTGAATATTTCTGCTTTACCATTTCTTTCAAATCATTTTCATTTTCCATTTTATTTGTTTTTTATTTTATCGAAATATTACGATTAAATCTCGCAAAAAAATCAACAGCAATTACCGTTTCCTTTGTAAGAATCAAAAAGCTGATCGATTCTTTCTTTTGCTGCCTTCCATTCTTTTTCATCAATGCAGTAGCAAACTTTGGCTCCGTCAATATCTCCTTTGATGAGGCCTGCATGCTTTAATTCCTTCAAATGCTGCGACACTGTGCTTTGAGACAAGGGAAGTTCATCTACAATGTCACCACAAATACATGTTTGCTTTTGTATTAATAATTTCAGAATAGCAATCCGGGCAGGATGTGCCAAAGCTTTTGCATAATTGGCGATACGGTTGTCTTTTAATGTAAATTCTTCTGATTTTGTGGCACCCATATTTATTTTATTATCAATCGCAATATTACGATGTAATTTTATTCTGAAGAAATATTTTTAAAAAATAAAAATTCAAGATTTGCTTTTTGTAAAGTTTTTTTGAAATTTAGTCTTCCTGTATTCGAAAAGATGGTTGCTTACATTTGCAACACAAAAATATTTTAAGCAAGAAATAAATGGAAAATAGATATAACATTAAACAGTTTAATTCAATGGTTCAAAACAGGAGAAGCATTTATCCATACCAGTTTGAAAAAGACAAAAAAATACCGGATGAAATTATCTGGCAGATCCTGGAAAACGCCAATCGCGCCCCTACACATAAACTCACAGAACCCTGGCGCTTCAGGGTTTTCAGCGATGATGGATTGAAACATTTCGCGGATTTACAAACGGAAATTTATACCAAATATGCCGGTGAGAAATTCAAAGAAAAAAAACTTAAAAATTTAAGGGAATATCCATTGATGTCATCACATGTAATTGTGATTGGAATGAAAAGAACCGTGTCAATTAATATTCCTGAAATTGAAGAAATAATTGCAACGGCATGTGCTATCGAAAATATCTATTTATCTCTCAGCGCTTATAATGTCGGTGGATATTTATCTACCGGTGGCATTACTTATATTGAAGAGGCGAAATCATATTTTGATTTAGATCAGAAAGATAAAATAATCGGTATTTTTTATGTTGGTTGTATCGATGCTATAGCCAATCCCTTATCTAAAAGAAAACCGGTAAACGAAAAAGTAGAATGGATTTCGAAATAATTTTATCAGACACACATTTGGTAATCATAGATTTTGTAAATAGTTATGATTGTCAACAAACAAATAAATAATGACTATTTTGTTTCCCTAAACAAGCAATTATTTTAAGACGCCGCTATCTTCAAACATTCATCAGAACATTTTCTGCAGGCAACTGCACACCTTTTACAATGTTCATTTTCGTGTTTCCCACATTCAACCGAACAGTCATTACAAATATCTGCACAAATAATACAAACATCTTTTGCATGATCGCTTTCGAGGCTCATGAGTTGGGCTGATAAATAACAGATGGCGGCGCATTCCATGTCGAGCTGGATACATC
Source organism: uncultured Chitinophagaceae bacterium (assembly GCA_963706825.1). GTDB lineage: Bacteria > Bacteroidota > Bacteroidia > Chitinophagales > Chitinophagaceae > Ginsengibacter. The sequence goes on from CAVPNT010000003.1 coordinate 456,213, forward strand.
TGGCCATCATTTTAATATCTTCTTCACGGGTGCAGCATGAAGCGCAATGATTACAAGCGGAAGCGCATGTCAAACAGGCTTCAATACATGGTTTATAGAAACTATATGCATGCATAAACATATTTTTCATTTCTTCACATCAACAAATGTTCCACATAAAAAAGTCATTCAGAGCAAAAAGGGGAATTTGACAGGCTTCCATTTTCATCCATAAATAATAAAAGGAAATTAGTCTCTTACTTAAAGTACACGGACAAATATTGGCAATTCGAATTTTATCAATTTTGAAAAACCAATTCTTCTTCTTTTTCCTCAACAGGAATTTGCCTGATAAAATCATCATAAGCTGTATCGTGATTGCTATATACACCATAACTATCAAGACTATAACCAACCAAGCCATCATTTGCTTCTATTACATAAACGATCGCATTATCATCGGGATTTGATTCTCCTTCAAAGCGGTAAGTACGGATGATTTTTAAATCCGCGGGTTGATAAAATTTACTGTTTGCTGCTGTAAAGCCATTGGCAGTATTTTGAAATTCATTATCTATCTTTTTTACACGAAGTTTTTCCAAAATGGATGTAAGTGTTGTCATTTCTTTTTTCTGATCGGGTTTGAAGTATGCCATGGGATAAAATTTAAAAGAAGCAAAGACAAAATACATACCGGAAATTGAGTGAAGGAGGATTGAATTGTTCGATAAACGATTATAAAAATGAAAATCAGTTTTGCGCTTATTTATTCGTTTACGGAAAGCAAAAATGTTATGTTATTATATCACGGGTTCATTTCTTATTAACTATTACTAAATAAAAAGGGCAATCAATCGACTGCCCTTTAATAAAATCTGTATTTAATATAAATATTACGGTTCTGCTACAATCTTGCCTCTCATAGAACCAAAGTGGCCGGGGAAAGTGCAAATGAAATCATAAACACCCGGATCAGGAAGCGTAAAAGTAATTTTATCGCTTTGTCCAGGGCCTAATAATTTAGTATGAGCGATCACATCTGATGACATGGAAGCCGGAATATGTTCAGTAGCTGCTGCAGGAATTGCTGCTTCTCCAAATGCCTGAACATCAGTACCTTGTTGTAAGATTACTACATTATGAGACATTGCAGCTGCCGGTTGTTTGCCGATATTTTTGAAATCTAACGTTATTTTTTGTCCGGCTTTTACTTTAAAGAGCGTGCGATCATATTTCATGTCGTCCATTCCATCCAGTTTGATGTGGTCAGTCACAGCTACGGTATCAATTCCGGGAATGTCTGCTCCGGGTTTTTCGGTAGTAGTAGCAGTACTGGTGGTATCGGTTGTAGCCGCGTTGTTGTTTTCATTCGATCCATTACCTCCGCCGCATGAAGCCAGGAATAAAACGGCTGCTGCTGCAGGTACAAAAAATAGTCTTTTCATGTCTTTGATTTTATGGTTATTTAAAGAAAATGCAAAATTAACTCTTATCATCCTAATAGAAAATATTTTAGGGTAACTTTACACAGAGACATGTAAATTATTCCGGATCTAGTAATGACCTTCGTTTTAAAAGATTGGTTAAGATTTAATAAAGTTATGCCAGATTTCAAAAAAATGTTTACTTTTGCAATCCTTTAAATTTCGGTACGTGTCAAATGTAGTATAAAACGCCCGGTTTAAAGCTCCTCATTTTAAAATATTTTAATCAAAATATGCCTTCAACTAAAGTAGCTCCAGCACAAAGAATCAGTTTTGGAAAAATTGAGCATTTGGCGGAAACTCCCGATCTCTTAGGAATACAAATTCAATCCTTTAAAGATTTCTTCCAGTTAGAAACCACCCCTGATAAGCGTAATATTGAAGGGCTGTTTCGTGTGTTTAAGGAAAGTTTTCCGATAAACGACACCCGGAATATTTTCATGCTGGAATTCCTTGATTATTTTGTAGATCCACCCCGTTATACCATTGAAGAATGTATTGAAAGAGGCTTGACTTATGCCGTTCCTTTGAAAGCAAAATTGCGCCTCAGTTGTAATGACGAAGAGCACGTGGACTTTCAGACAATTGTCCAGGATGTATTTCTTGGAAATATTCCTTATATGACCCCACGCGGGACTTTTGTAATTAACGGCGCAGAGCGTGTGGTAGTTTCTCAACTGCATCGTTCACCAGGTGTTTTCTTTGGACAAAGTACTCATCCCAACGGAACAAAAATTTATTCTGCCCGTGTAATTCCTTTTAAAGGTGCATGGATGGAATTTGCAACAGACATTAATAATGTAATGTATGCATATATCGACCGTAAGAAAAAATTTCCGGTGACAACTTTGCTTCGCTCTATCGGTTATGAAACTGATAAAGACATTCTGGAACTTTTTGGAATGGCTGAAGAAGTAAAAGCAGACAAAAAAACATTGCATGCCAATCTTGGAAAACGCCTCGCAGCGAGAGTTTTACGTACCTGGGTAGAAGATTTTGTGGATGAAGATACCGGGGAAGTAGTTAGTCTCGAAAGAAATGAAATCGTTCTCGAAAGAGATACTATTTTAGATGACGACAATATCGCCATGATCCTCGAATTAGAAGTGAAAAGCGTATTTATTCAGCGCGAAGAAGTGAGCGGAGATTATGCAATCATTTATAATACATTAAATAAAGATACCTCTAACAGTGAAATCGAAGCAGTTCAGCATATCTATCGTCAATTGCGCGGTGCCGATGCTCCTGATGATGAGACAGCAAGAGGTATTATTGATAAATTATTCTTCAGTGATAAACGTTACGACCTTGGTGAAGTAGGCCGGTACAAAATAAACCGCAAACTTGGATTGGATTACCCTATCACGAAGAAGGTTTTAACGAAAGAAGATATCATTTCCATTATTAAATACCTGGTGTTATTAACGAATGCCAAAAGTGAAATTGATGATATAGATCATTTGAGTAACCGCCGTGTACGTACTGTGGGTGAGCAATTATATGCTCAGTTTGGTGTAGGTCTTGCCCGTATGGCGCGTACCATCCGTGAAAGAATGAATGTTCGGGATAACGAAGTATTTACTCCCGTAGATTTGATTAATGCAAGAACACTATCTTCTGTAATTAATTCATTCTTTGGAACATCCCAGTTGTCACAGTTTTTGGATCAAACAAATCCATTGAGTGAAATCACACACAAACGTCGTATTTCCGCACTCGGGCCCGGTGGTTTGAGCAGGGAAAGAGCAGGATTTGAAGTACGTGACGTTCACTATTCTCACTATGGCCGTCTTTGTACCATTGAAACTCCGGAAGGACCAAACATCGGTTTGATTTCTACACTTTGTGTGCATGCTAAAATCAATGAAATGGGTTTCATCGAAACTCCATATCGTAAAGTGCATGATGGACATGTAGATATGAAAAAAGTATTTTTCCTAAGTGCAGAAGAAGAAGATTCTGCAAAAATTGCGCAGGCAAATGCGCCGCTCGATGAAAATTCCAATTTTGTTTATGATAAAGTGAAATCACGCGAAACCGGTGATTTCCCGATTCTTGATAAAGGCGAAGTAGAATATATGGACGTGGCTCCAAACCAGATTGTTGGTTTGAGTGCTTCGTTGATTCCGTTCCTTGAACATGATGATGCCAACCGTGCCTTGATGGGTTCAAACATGCAACGCCAGGCAGTTCCATTGATTTTGCCCGAAGCGCCGATTGTTGGAACAGGTTTGGAAGCAAAAGCTGCAAGAGATGCAAGGATCCAGATTCATGCAGATGGTGATGGTGTAGTGGAATATGTAGACGCAAATGAAATTCATGTTCGTTACAACAGAAACCAGGCTCAGAAAATCGTAAGTTTTGAAAATGATCTGATTGTTTATAAGCTTACTAAGTTTATTAAAACAAACCAAAGTACCTGTATCAATCTTCGTCCGGCCGTGAAGAAAGGCCAGTCGGTAAAAGCCGGCGATTTCTTAACAGAAGGATACGCAACAAAAGATGGTGAATTGGCATTGGGACGAAACCTGAAGGTAGCTTTCATGCCCTGGAAAGGTTACAACTTTGAAGACGCGATTGTAATCAGTGAAAAAGTGGTAAAAGAAGATTTGTTTACTTCTATTCATATCGATGAGTTTGAGCTTGAAGTGCGCGATACCAAATTAGGTGAAGAGGAATTGACTCCTGATATTCCAAATATCAGTGAAGAAGCTACTAAAGACCTTGATTCTAATGGTGTGATTCGCGTAGGTGCTCATGTAAAAGAAGGTGATATTATCATTGGAAAAATTACTCCTAAAGGAGAAAGTGATCCAACACCTGAAGAGAAATTGTTACGCGCGATTTTCGGTGATAAAGCTGGTGATGCTAAAGATGCTTCTCTGAAAGCGCCAAGTGGAACAGAAGGTGTGGTAATTGATAAAAAATTATTCCAGCGCGCGAAGAAAGATAAAAGTGGTAAAGTAAAAGAAAAAACTACTTTAGAAAAAATCGATAAAACGCACGAAAAGAATGAAGCCGATTTGCTCGAATTGTTGATAAACAAGTTACTTACCTTATTGAAAGATAAAACATCAGCAGGTGTAAGCAACAATTTTGGTGAAATGCTGATTGGAAAAGGTGCGAAATTTACGGCAAAAAATCTGGGTAATATTGATTATCAAAATGTAAATCCTTTGGGATGGACCGGTGAAGCAAAAACAGATGATTATATCAATATTTTGTTGCACAATTACAATATTAAATACAACGAAGAATTAGGAAGGTATAAAAGAGAGAAATTTAATATTTCAATTGGTGACGAATTACCGGCAGGTGTATTAAAACTTGCTAAAGTTTATCTCGGTGTAAAACGTAAGTTGAAAGTGGGAGATAAAATGGCAGGCCGTCATGGAAATAAAGGAATTGTAGCGAAGATTGTTCGGCAGGAAGATATGCCTTTCCTTGAAGATGGAACTCCGGTTGATATCGTTCTGAATCCATTGGGTGTACCAAGTCGTATGAACCTCGGACAGATATATGAAACCGTTCTTGGCTGGGCAGGAGAGAAGTTGGGTAAAACTTACGGTACTCCAATCTTTGACGGTGCTTCAGTAGAAGAAATTGCTCAGGAAATAGAAAAAGCAGGGCTTCCAACATTTGGACACACTTACCTGTATGATGGTGAAACCGGTGAGCGCTTTGATCAGAAAGCAACGGTTGGTATTATCTACATTATCAAGTTGCACCACATGGTTGACGATAAAATGCATGCACGTTCAATCGGGCCATACAGTTTGATTACTCAACAACCTCTTGGTGGTAAAGCACAGTTTGGTGGACAAAGATTTGGTGAAATGGAAGTCTGGGCATTGGAAGCTTATGGTGCTTCAAATATTTTGCAGGAATTGCTGACATTAAAATCTGATGATATTATCGGAAGAGCAAAAACTTATGAAGCGATTGTGAAAGGTGATAATATTCCAAGGCCGGGTGTTCCCGAATCCTTCAATGTATTGGTACATGAATTAAGAGGTTTGGGATTGGATTTGCAGTTTGAATAAAAATTACTTTCAGCATTTTGCTTACAGTAAACAAACAAATAATTAAAATTTAGCTTTTGGAATTTTTAAAACTAAAAGCTTAAAGCAAAAAAATATATGCAAAAAAAAGAAAATCGTCCGCGTCCTACGTTTTCTCAAATAACCATCGGCCTCACTTCTCCGGATTCTATTCTTGAACGGAGTTATGGAGAAGTTTTAAAACCCGAAACAATCAACTATCGTACATACAAACCAGAAAGAGACGGTTTGTTTTGCGAAAGGATTTTTGGGCCGGTAAAAGATTATGAATGCGCATGCGGAAAATACAAACGTATCCGTTATAAAGGAATCGTGTGTGATCGTTGTGGTGTGGAAGTAACAGAAAAGAAAGTTCGCCGCGAAAGAATGGGACACATTAAACTGGTAGTTCCTGTGGTTCATATCTGGTACTTTAAATCACTTCCAAATAAAATTGGTTACCTTCTGGGGATGAGTTCCAAGAAACTGGAAACCATTGTTTATTATGAAAGATATGTAGTAATACAAGCAGGTATCCGTGCTGATAAAGGCCAGAATTACAGCGATCTTTTGACTGAAGAAGAATACCTGGACATTTTGGATACACTTCCAAAAGACAACCAGTTGTTGCCTGATGAAGATCCGGATAAATTCATCGCAAAGATGGGTGCAGAAGCAGTTCATGATATGTTACAGAGAATTGATTTGGATCAGCTTTCTTTTGACCTTCGTAATTCTGCTGCTAACGAAACATCACAGCAACGTAAAGCGGATGCATTAAAACGCCTTAGCGTAGTAGAAGGTTTCCGCGATGCGAATACAAGAATTAACAACCGCCCAGAGTGGATGGTGATGCAATATATTCCGGTAATTCCACCTGAACTTCGTCCGTTAGTTCCTTTGGATGGTGGCCGTTTTGCGTCTTCTGATCTGAATGATCTGTATCGCCGTGTTATTATCCGTAACAACCGTTTAAAAAGATTATTAGAAATTAAAGCCCCTGAAGTAATCCTCAGAAATGAGAAACGTATGCTTCAGGAAGCAATAGATTCTTTGTTTGATAATTCACGTAAATCAAATGCTGTAAAAGCAGAAGGGGGACGTGCATTAAAATCATTGAGTGATGTATTGAAAGGTAAGCAAGGACGTTTCCGTCAAAACCTTCTGGGAAAACGTGTGGATTACTCTGGCCGTTCTGTAATTGTAGTTGGGCCCGAATTAAAAATGCACGAATGTGGTTTGCCGAAGGATATGGCTGCTGAATTGTTCAAGCCATTTATCATTCGCAAGCTGATCGAAAGAGGAATTGTAAAAACTGTAAAAAGTGCAAGAAAATTAGTAGATAAAAAAGAAGCAATCATCTGGGATATCCTTGAAAATATTTTGAAAGGACATCCGATCATGCTGAACCGCGCCCCAACATTGCACCGTTTGTCTATCCAGGCATTTCAGCCTAAATTGATTGAAGGAAAAGCAATTCAGCTTCACCCGCTGGTAACTACAGCGTTCAACGCGGATTTTGATGGTGATCAGATGGCGGTGCACGTTCCATTGAGCAGCGCAGCAATTCTGGAAGCGCAGATGCTGATGCTTTCTTCTCACAATATTTTGAATCCTCAGAATGGTACTCCAATTACCCTTCCTTCACAGGACATGGTTTTGGGATTGTATTATATCACCAAGGGAAAAAAATCAACACCTGAATCACCGGTAAAAGGTGAAGGGAAGGTTTTTTATTCTCCTGAAGAGGTGATTATTGCTTACAATGAGCATAAAGTGGATCTTCATGCAGGTATCAAGGTAAAAGCGAATATTAGAAACAGCGATGGTACTCTTACCAACAAACTGATTGAAACAACCGTTGGACGGGTAATATTCAACCAGCATGTGCCGAAAAACGCCGGATTTATTAACGCGTTGCTGACTAAAAAATCATTGCGGGAAATTATTGGTGACATAATAAAATGGACCAACATCCCTGCAACTGCAAAATTCCTGGATGATATCAAATTGCTTGGTTTCAGAATGGCATTTAAAGGTGGATTATCATTTAATATTAACGACCTCATCATTCCGGATACCAAAGCATCGATGATTGAAAATGCAACCGGTGAAGTAGATGAAGTATGGGACAACTACAACGCAGGTTTGATTACCAATAATGAACGATATAACGGTATTATTGATATCTGGAGTCGTGTAGATACACGATTAACAGAGACTTTGATACAAGAATTGGCTGCTGATAAACAGGGGTTCAATTCCGTGTATATGATGCTTGATTCCGGCGCGCGTGGGTCTAAACAACAAATTAAACAGCTTGCAGGAATCAGGGGATTGATGGCCAAACCACGTAAGTCAGGAAGTACCGGAAGTGAAATTATTGAAAATCCAATTCTGTCGAATTTTAAAGACGGATTGAATGTATTGGAATATTTTATCTCTACACATGGTGCGCGTAAAGGACTTGCGGATACTGCCTTAAAAACAGCGGATGCCGGCTATCTTACCAGGAGGCTTGTTGATGTGGCGCAGGATGTAGTGATCAATGAAGAAGATTGTGGCACATTAAGAGGTATCACTGTGTCGGCTTTGAAAGATAATGAAGATGTTATTGAGCCATTATACGACAGGATTCTGGGAAGAACATCCTTACATAACGTATATGATCCCGTAAGCGATGAATTGCTTGCTGAAGCAGGTTCTATTATTAATGAAGATGTAGCACATGCAATCAATGATGCAGGAGTGGAAAGTATGGAAATCCGTTCTGTACTTACCTGCGAAAGCCGTCGTGGTGTGTGTGTAAAATGTTATGGTAAAAATCTTGCTTCCGGATATACCGCACAAAAAGGAGATGCAGTAGGTATTATTGCTGCACAATCAATCGGTGAACCCGGAACACAGCTTACCCTTCGTACATTCCACGTTGGTGGTGTGGCAGGTTCTGCATCAGTTGAATCTACCTTAACTGCCCGTTTTGATGGTACTGTTCAATTTGACGGATTGCGTACAGTTGATGCAATAAATAACGCTGGTGAAAAGATAAAGGTAGTAATTGGTCGTACAGGTGAAGTAAGAATTATGGATGTAAAAAACGACCGTTTACTCATTAGTAATAATGTTCCTTACGGTTCTACGCTTAATGTAAAAGACGGACAGAAAGTGACCAAAGGTGAAGCAATTTGTACATGGGATCCATTCAACAATGTAATTGTATCTGAAATCGACGGAGTACTTAAATTTGAAAATATTATTGAAGGGGTTACCTACCGTGAAGAAGCAGATGAGCAAACCGGACATAGGGAAAAAGTAGTTATCGAAACAAAAGACAAGGCACGTATTCCTTCCATGTTAATTGAAGGTAAAAAAGAAACAAAATCTTATAATCTGCCGGCAGGTTCTCATATTACTATGGAAGAAGGCGAAGATGTAAGAGCCGGACAGGTGGTTGTTAAAATTCCTCGTGTTTTAGGTAAATTAAGAGATATCACCGGTGGTCTTCCACGTGTTACAGAATTATTTGAAGCAAGAAATCCAGGTAATCCTGCTGTGGTTTCTGAAATTGATGGTGTTGTTTCTTTTGGAAATATCAAGCGCGGTAATCGTGAAATAATTGTAGAAGCAAGAGATGGGGTAATAAAGAAATATTTAGTTCCACTTACCCGCCAGATCCTCGCTCAGGATGGTGATTTCGTGAAAGCCGGAGTTGCTTTATCTGATGGACAAATCGCTCCTGCTGATATTCTTTCAATCAAAGGACCTTTTGCAGTGCAGGAATATGTGGTGAATGAAATCCAGGAAGTTTATCGCTTGCAAGGTGTAAAAATCAATGATAAACACATCGAAACGATCGTTCGCCAAATGATGCGTAAAGTAACGATTGAAGATGCCGGCGACACTAAGTTCCTTGAAGGAGATACAGAAGACAGATTTGATTTTAATAATGAAAACGACTGGATATTTGATAAAAAAGTAGTTACTGAATCTGGAGACAGCACTAAAATGCGTCCTGGTAAAATTGTAACACTGAGAGAGGTAAGGGAAGAAAATTCTATCCTTCGCCGTGCAGATAAAAAGCCAGTTGAATTCCGTGATGCCCGTCCTGCAACATCTTCACCATTGTTGCTCGGAATCACAAAAGCATCTTTGGGAACACAAAGCTGGATATCTGCCGCTTCATTCCAGGAAACAACCAAAGTGTTGTCATCTGCCGCAATACAGGGCAAAACAGATACCATGCTTGGCCTGAAAGAAAATGTAATTACTGGTCATCCAATACCGGCTGGTACAGGATTGCGTGAATTTGAAAACATGATCGTTGGTAGCAAAGAGGAATATGAATTACTAATGACTACTAAAGAAGCGATGGCATTTGATGAAGAAGAATAATTAATGTACAGATTAGCTGGTATGCTAATTAAATAATGGAAAGGAGTAAGAGAAATCTTGCTCCTTTTTTTGTTCAGTTTTTCTTTTAAAACTAAAATGAAAATCAACCTATTTCTCCGTTTGCTGTTACAAAAACTTTTTACTGAGTCAGATTAATTGTTTTTTTATTTCATAAAGAAAAAAGATAGTAAACGAACAAATATTCCACGTTCCTGGTTGCGGACGTAGTTATTCTTCTTGATTTTTCGCTACATTTAAATCTTTTAAAAAATTTTAATAATGAAAAGATATTTTTCCCTGATTTTTCTTCTCCTCTTCTCTCTTTCTTCGCTCGCTCAAAACGCAGACAGCACCTGGTTTGTAAATAATTACACCAAACTGGAACAATATATTCCTATGCGTGATGGAATCAAATTATTCACCTCTATTTATATTCCAAAAGATCAGAGTTCGAAACATCCTTTCCTAATGACCCGCACTCCTTATTCATGTGCGCCTTATGGACCAGATAAATTTTTACCTGTTTGGCATTCTTACCTGATGAAATATGCAAAAGAAAATATTATTCTTGTAAGACAGGATGTGAGAGGAAGGTATATGAGCGAAGGTAAATTTGAAGATGTGAGGCCGTTTAATAAAAAAGCCCGCCTGAATGACGCAGTCGGGCAGGGGAAAGAAATTGATGAAGCAAGTGATTCCTATGATGCAATAGACTGGCTCGTAAAAAATATAAAAAACAACAACGGAAAGGTGGGTGTTTTCGGCACCTCATACCCGGGCTTTTATTCTACAGAAGCAGCGCTCAGCGGACATCCTGCATTAGTTGCTGTAAGTCCGCAAGCTCCGGTTACTGATTGGTTTATTGGCGATGATTTTCATCATAAGGGCGCCTTCTTTCTGATGGATGGATTTTCGTTCTACCCATTTTTCGGAACACCGCATCTTAAGCTATCTACCACTTATACCCACGGATTTTCGTTTAAATCTGATGATAATTACAATGCGTATTTAAAAACAGGAGCGTTGAAAAATTTCGCGAAATTGATGGGGGATTCTATTTCTTTCTGGAATGAATTGTATCAGCATCCCAATTATGATGATTGGTGGCAGGCAAGGAACGCACGAAATGGTTTGTATGATGTAAAACCTGCGATGCTTTGGGTAGGTGGATTGTTTGATGCGGAAGATTGTTTTGGTGCGTGGAATTCTTACAAAGCGAATGAAAAGCAGAGTTCGCAAACCAACAGCAGGATTGTAATGGGTCCATGGTATCACGGGCAATGGGGAAGCCGGGATGGAAGTTATTTGGGCAATGTAAGATTTGCCAGTAACACTTCCGCATATTACCAGGATAGTATTGAAATTCCTTTTTTTAATCATTATTTATTGGGGAAAGATGATCCGAATTTATCGGAAGCAACGATCTTTTTTACCGGAGAAAATAACTGGCATTATTTGAAAAAATGGCCGCCAGAAAATGTTGAACAACAAAATCTTTATTTAAAAAGTAATGGTAGTTTGAGTTTTCAAAACACAATAAATGACAGAAGAGAAAAAAACATTTCTTATGATGAATATACCAGCGATCCCGCGCATCCTGTTCCATATACACAAGACGTACATTTCAAAAGAACAAGAGAATATATGGATGACGATCAAAGATTCGCTTCACGTCGCCCGGATGTGCTTACTTATGAAACTCCGGTATTGGATTCGGATGTAACTCTTGCAGGTCCAATCATTGCTGATTTAATGGCTTCTATTTCTACAACCGATGCCGATTTTGTAGTGAAATTAATTGATGTATTCCCCGATGATTTTAAATACCCTGAAAACATAAAAGGCAATGACAAAAATTATCCAATGGGAGGATATGAAATGCTGGTAAGAGCGGAAATTATGCGTGGAAAATTCAGAAATAGTTTTTCAAAACCAGAACCATTTGTTCCGGGAAAAATTACAGAAGTAAAATGGGAACTGCCGGATGTGGCACACACATTTTTGAAAGGCCATAGAATCATGATCCAAATTCAAAGCAGTTGGTTTCCTTTGGCTGATCGTAACCCGCAAAAGTTTATGGATATTTATAAAGCCAATGACAGCGATTTTCAAAAAGCGAATATTCGTATTTATTATGATGCCGAACATTCATCAAAAATTATTTTACCCGTGTTGAAGTAAATACCCGTTTATAACGAATGCCGAAAATTTCTGAAAAAAGTTTGAAAACGCTTTCCTTTTTACCCATACCGAATTTCTGACCTACCTAAATAACAAATAAACATGAAGTGGATTTTGCAATTTCTTTCTCTTTTTATTTTTACAACCTCCTTTTGTCAATCTTCAGATTTTGTAAAAGATAATTACGTTAAAATCGATACAACCATCAACATGCGCGATCGAATAAAATTGTATACAATAATTTATGTTCCAAAAGATCAATCTCAAAAATATCCTTTTCTGATCGAACGGACGCCTTATTCCGCAGGGCCTTACGGCGAAAATAACTATAAGAGAAGGATTGGTCCGAATGAAGCGCTGATGCGTGAAAAATATATTTTCGTGTACCAGGATGTACGTGGACGTTATATGAGTGAAGGGCATAATAAGGAAGTAACGCCTTATATTCCCAACAAAAAAAATAATAAAGAGGTAGATGAAAGCAGCGACACTTATGATACGATGGATTGGCTTTTAAAGAACATAAAAAATAACAATGGCCGTGCCGGTCTGTATGGAATTTCTTACCCAGGCTTTTATGCAACGGCAAGTTTGCCAGGAGCGCACCCTTCTATCAAAGCGGTAAGCCCGCAGGCGCCGGTTACTGATGAATTTATTGGTGACGATGCCAATCATAATGGTGCTTTTTTTCTCCTCGATAATTTCATGTTTATGAATTACTATGGCAAAGAAAGAAGTGGCCCAACCGAAGATTATGGCAGCACCATTTTTGATGCAAAAACCAATGATGCTTATCAATTTTTTCTAAATCTTGGTCCTGTAAAAAACACGCAATCTGAAAAATATTTTAACCATCGCAGCTATATCTGGAATGAATATCTGGCACATGACACTTATGATGATTACTGGCAAAAAAGGAATATCAGGCAGTATTTAAAAAACACCAAAATCCCTACACTCGTTGTTGGTGGCTGGTTTGATGCCGAAGATCTCTTTGGTTCATTACATGCTTATCAGGCAATAGAAAAACAAAGTCCGGAAAATAAAAACTTTTTGGTAATGGGCCCGTGGACTCATGGAGCGTGGGCAAGAAACGGATGGGATAAATTTGGCACGTATGATTTTGGAAGCAATACGAGTGAATATTTCCAGGATAGTCTGCAGACAAAATTTTTCAATTATTTTTTGAAAGACAAAGGAATATGGAGCACATCTGAAGCAACCGTTTTTGAAACAGGAACGAATCAATGGAGACATTTTAAACAATGGCCTCCTGAGAATATTTTGGATGTGAGTTATTATTTTGATTCAAATAAAAAATTATCCATCCAAAAAAGTAATTCGGAAAATAGTTTTGATGAATATGTAAGTGATCCCGCAAATCCGGTTCCTTATACAGCAAAAGTTCAAGGCAGAAGAAACAATGAATACATGGTCGAAGACCAGAGTTTTGCTGCATCAAGAAATGACGTGTTGCTTTATGAATCACCAGCACTCAATGAAAATGTTACTGTAGCCGGACCGATTCTGGCTGATTTTTTTGTAAGCATTTCAAGCACTGACGCAGACTTTATTGTGAAACTCATTGATGTGGTCCCTTCTGAGGAAATCAATGAAAGCAATCCATCAAAAGCTCCTGTTAGTGGCGATTTTCAACGTCTTGTTCGTGCCGAAGTAATGCGGGGAAAATTTAGAAATGATTATGTTCATCCTCAACCTTTTGTTTCCGGAAAAATAAGTGAAGTGAAAATAAATCTGAATGATGTTTGTCATACTTTTAAAAAAGGGCATAAAATAATGGTTCAGATGCAAAGCAGTTGGTTTCCCTTGATTGACATGAATCCGCAAAAATTTATGCGCATTCCTGATGCCAATGAAAATGATTTTCAAAAGTCAACGATTCAGATTTATCACGATAAAAATCACGCGTCTAAAATTGTTCTCCCGGTTTTAAAATGATTTTTATAAAAACAAAGCATTTATGAAAAATTTGAATTTTCGCTTTTCAGTAAAAGCACAAATAATGAAGATTTTTGTTTTACATTTTTTGCTTTAATTCTTAATTCTTAATTCTTAATTCCTGATTCCTGATTCCTGATTCCTGATTCTTAATTCTAAAACGCAATTTATGAATACAGAATCCCATAGTTATCGAACGCACATTAAATGCTCCTGTCAAAAAAGTGTGGGAGGCACTTACGGATAATGACCAAATGCGCAAATGGTATTTTGATATTTCTGCTTTCAAACCACAGTTGGGGTTTGAGTTTCAATTTGAAGGCGGAAATGAAGAAAAAACTTATGTTCATCTGTGTAAAATAACAGAAATAATATCTGAAGAAAAACTTCAGTATTCGTGGCGCTATGCCGGTTACCAGGGCAATTCTCTGGTAACTTTTGAATTATTTCCGGATGGTGAAAAAACAAGGATAAAATTAACTCATGAAGGCGTTGAAACTTTCCCATCAGGAAGTGCTTTTTCAAAAGAAAGTTTTACAAATGGATGGAATCACATCATCGGCAACAGGCTGAAAGAATTTGTAGAAAAATAAAATAAGAATTTGCCATATTTCTTCGTCTGCTGAAAGGAAATTCTTAAGTCCTAATTCTTCATTTACCATTCGCCATTCAGCATTCACACCAAAAAAGTTCATTTCCGCCAACAATTTCCGAAATTGCAGCCTAAAATTTTATTGAATGGCATATAATAGTTACCGGCCCTCGCAATCTTCCACTCCGGTTGTTTTGAATCTGATTATTATCAATGTAATTGTTTTTGTAGCTCAGTTGGTATTTAGAGATCTTACCAATGTACTGGCGCTTTATTCCTATGATTCAGGGCTTTTTAAGCCATACCAGTTGGTGACTCACATGTTTGCTCATTCCCCAAACAATTATTTTCACATTATCTTCAATATGTACGCACTGTGGCTGTTTGGTTCATCACTTGAAAGATTATGGGGAGGCAAAAGATTTCTGATATTTTATTTTATATGCGGTATCGCTGCTGGTTTTACTCAGATGTTTCTGGTAAGTCATGGGGCTGCCATCGGCGCGTCCGGCGCTATTATGGGATTACTTGCGGCATTCGCCTATACATTTCCAAACGTCCAGTTTTATATTCTGCCTATTCCTTTTCCTATCAAAGCAAAGTATCTGGCGATCATATATGCCGCCATTGATATTTTTGGTGAATTTTCCGGTGGCGGGGACGTGGCACATTTTGCTCATCTTGGCGGTTTGGTAATGGGATTAATTCTTTGCATCATCTGGAAAAAAAGCGGAAAAAGTAATTACTAAATTTAAAATTTCTCATTTTGAAATGATAGCAATTTGGTAATTTTACATTGCAAAAAAGAATTGGAAAATGGGTGAATCAGATAGATATATGGATCGCAGTTTTAAAAAAATTACCCTCGGAGATGACAATAATGCTCTGATGGTTCTTGTGGGTATGAATGCATTGATCTTTATATCCTTCGGCATTATTCAAATTCTTTATTACCTGACACAATCGACCACAACCGCTTTTCATTATGAGATATTAAGATGGTTTATTCTTCCTGCAAAACTGTCCTCACTCGCTTTTTTACCATGGACGATCTTCACTTATATGTTTGTGCATGTAGGTGTGATTTATACCATTATTACACTTGTGTGGCTTTGGGTTTTTGGTTCGATTTTTCAGGATCTCTCAGGCAATTCAAAAATAATTCCCTTATATATATATGGTGGAATAGGAGGCGCTATCGTGTTTTTAGCCACCAGTTACCTGGTACCTTCTTTAAAAGATCAGTTAGAATATTCCTTTATGCTGGGGGGGAATGCCGGTGTCATGGCGATCGCCGTAGCAACTACTTCGTTATCTCCTGATTATCGTTTATTCAAAATGGTGAACGGAGGCATTCCTTTATGGATTTTGACCCTTCTTTACATTGTAATAGATGTGGCAGGAAGTGATGGAATGGCAGAACAATTTGCTCATCTGGGCGGCGGGCTTATTGGGTTTTTATTTATAATAAGTTTGAGAAAAGGCTATGACTGGAGTTTGTGGATGCTTAAACTATACAACTGGTTTCTCAATCTTTTTAATCCTGATAAACCCGTGCCTCATCGGGAAAAAATAAAAGAAAAAGTTTTCTATAATACAAGTGGTACCAAGCCTTTTATAAAACGGCCGATCGTAACTCAACAACGCATTGATGAGATTCTAGATAAGATCAATCAAAAAGGGTTTACCCATTTATCCGAAGAAGAAAAAACGATTTTAAAAAAAGCAGGCGAAACTGATTTTTGATTTTGCTTTTTCAAACTGTTATTCACTATTAAAAGGATTCCTATAAATGGAAAAACCCTTTGTGCGCAGGTTTACAAAAAAAATATTTGTTGCCTCAAATATCATTATAGGCTTACTTTTTCTTGGGGGCGCTAATGTAAAATATTTTAACCCGCAGCATTGGTGGTTCCTGAGTTTATTTACGCTGCTGCTGCCTTATTTATTGCTCCTGCTCATTTTATTTATCTTGTTTTGGTTGCTGGTAAAACCGGTATTCAGTTTCATTTCCTTATTGGTTATTTTTACTTCATTTCATGCAGTGAAAAATGTTTTTCCTTTAAATTTTTCTCCGGATTTTTCAATGCAAAAAAAGAGTGGGGAAATTCGGGTGATGAGTTGGAATGTGGAGCTGTTTAATATCCTTCATTATAAAGATCATCCTGAAAATAAACAAAAAATCATTGACCTGATCAATGAGTACGATCCGGATATTGCCTGTTTCCAGGAGATGGTTGCCGGAGAGAATAAAAAAGCAATTAACTATTTTCCGGACATCGAAAAATCTTTAAAGTTTTCGGACTATTTATATTCCTACAGCGTAAAAGATAATTTCGATCGTTACCATCATTTTGGCATTATTATCTTTTCAAAATTTCCGATTCTCAGGAAACAAACTTTGATAAATAATCCAAACAGTTATAATTCCACTTTTCAATTTGTAGATATCCTCGCAGGAAAAGATACTTTCAGAATTTTTAATGTACACCTTCAATCGTTGAAATTTTCACAAACCAATTTGAATTACCTGGATAGCGGCAAGGTGCCTGCGCAGGGAAATATTTCTGAATCGAAAAATATTATTTCAAAAATAAAGTTGGGAGTTCTCAAAAGAGCGGCACAGGCAAATTTTATAAAAGATGAATTAAACCACAGTCCTTATCCTGTCATTGTGTGCGGCGATTTTAATGACGTTCCGGTTTCTTATGCTTATGAAACGATTGGTAAGGGCCTGCGAAATGCCTTTGTAGAAAGAGGTTCCGGTATTTCACGAACTTTCAGTTCCATTTCGCCCACCCTGCGCATTGATAATATTTTTGTGGCTAAACAATTTAAGATTAGGCAGTTTACCAGGCTAAAAATATTATTGAGCGATCATTTTCCCATTATTGCAGATGTAAAATTTGAACCAAATAAATACTGATTGGTTATTTAAATCGAAAGTTTAAAAATTGTTTTTTTATCTAAAAAATTCTTCGGAAATAATCTTTCCATCCTTTACATGATAAAGCGCAATCTCCGGATTGTCCATTCGTTCTCTGTCCTTCATTTTAAAATCTAATGTCAGGGAAAGTGCTATTGTTTCACCGGCAACCAATGGTTCTGAAACGGTCACTCCATAAAATTTTTCCTGCATTGAATTCCATTTTTCGCCTTTTTCTAAAATGGCTTGTAGTCCTTTTGTTTCTTTCGGAAAGGCAGGCGTAGCATGGGGTTCAATGCTAATAGCATCTTCCGAAAAAAGTTCTTTCTGTGCTTTTTCAAATTCCCCTTTCCTGCAAAGTTCTACCAACCGATCTGCAATTTGCTGTGTGTTCATAAAATTTTTTATGAAAATAAATCGATTTTTTTTTCAATAAAAAAGAATCAGTTATACAGCAGTAAAGATGACAGATGAATGACCGCTGATTTATTCTACCCGTTGCTGTAATTTCCAATTCGTAAAAAAAAACTGTATCATTCATGTCATTCTATAAAAAAAATAAAACATGAATCCTTCATATTACTTCTTTTACTGAAAGCCTTCTTTGTATATTTCTGGTAATTCAGAAAATAACTATTTGTGAAATTCTTTACCAAAAAAATAATGTTCGTGTAATCCGTAACAAAAAAATAGAATTGTTTTAACTTGTGCACCTTCAACTCAAAACCCTATTTAATCGTGATGAAAAAAATTCTGGTTACTTTCTTCCTGCTTGTTTCCTTAAAATTTATTGCATTTTCCCAGGCGCCAAATGCCGCCATTCACTGGGCCGACAGCGTTTTTAACACGTTAAACGATGACCAGAGAATTGCGCAATTAATGGTTTTGCGGGAAAGCAGTTATTCAAAAGATGGGCCGATTTATTATGATTCAGCCATTACCGATGCGATTCAAAAATATAACATCGGAGGCATTTGCCTTTTCCAGGGAACCCCGGTAAAACAGGCCAATCTCATCAACCAGTTTCAAAGCATCGCTAAAACGCCGCTGATGGTTTCTATTGATGGCGAATGGGGACTGGGTATGCGTTTGGATAGCGTGATGCCGCTCAATCACCAGATGATGCTGGGCGCTATGAGCGATTCTTCTTTGGTTTATGAATATGGAAAATTAGTAGGCGAACAATGCAAAAGAATGGGGATCCAGGTAAACTTTGCGCCGGTCGTTGACATCAATAATAACCCAAACAATCCTGTTATTAACGATCGTTCTTTTGGAGAAAATAAATATAAAGTTGCCCGCTACGGTGTCGCTTATATGAAAGGTATGCAGGATGCTGGAGTGATGTCTTGTGCGAAACATTTTCCCGGCCATGGAGATGTAAGTGTCGATTCTCATCTGGATCTTCCGGTGATCAATAAATCGATGGCACAATTGGATTCGTTAGAATTGTATCCGTTCAAAAGAATGTTTGAAGCTGGTGTTCCCAGTGTGATGATTGCGCATCTTTATATTCCTGTAATTGACAGTACTCCAAATACAGCCACATCTTTATCAAAAAAAAATGTAACCGGTCTGCTTCGCGATCAACTTCATTTTGATGGCCTTACTTTTACAGATGCACTGGATATGAAAGGCGTAGCTAAGTTCTTTCCAGGAGGCCAAATAGCTGCCCAGTCTTTGATTGCAGGAAATGATATGCTTTGTCTTCCTTCAGATATTCCTTCCTGTATTCAAAAAATAAGAGAAGCAATTGACAATAATCAGTTGACATGGAACGATATTTATTTAAAGTGTAAAAAGGTTCTTCTTTACAAATACATGTATGGTGTGGCGAATGTAA
The DNA here is from genome assembly GCA_963706825.1 of uncultured Chitinophagaceae bacterium. Taxonomy (GTDB): domain Bacteria; phylum Bacteroidota; class Bacteroidia; order Chitinophagales; family Chitinophagaceae; genus Ginsengibacter. The sequence goes on from CAVPNT010000003.1 coordinate 475,609, forward strand.
AGCCGGTCGTTATTGATAATCTGACCAATGATTTGAATGCAGGAATTGCTAAGATGAAAAAAATTATTGCAGAAAATGCGATAACCGTTTTGCGTAATGAGGATGCAGCGTTTTTTCCGCTTACAGCAGAAAATAAAAAAATTGCTTATGTAGGAATCGGCATTGACAGTGCAAATACTTTTGCCAACAGGCTGAAAAATGATTTGAAAGCCGACGCTTTTTATTTTAATTATAAAGAAGATGCCGCGAGGGTTTTATCCACAGTTGAATTGATAAAAAATGGCTATAATGTAGTAGTGATAGGCCTTCATGATTATCGCCGGTATCCCGCGAATAATTTTGGTATCAGCAATGCTGCTTTGGATCTGATAAAACAGATTCAACAAAATAATAAAACCATTATCTACGATTTCGGAAATCCTTATGCGCTAAAAAACTTTTGTGATGCAAAAAATTTAGTTGCTTGTTATGAAGATGATTCCATCACACAAAATGTAGCGGCAGATATTTTAGAAGGAAAAATAATTGCAAAAGGAACCTTGCCTGTTACCGTTTGTGATAATTATAAATACGGAAGCGGCGTTATTTCAAAAAGAATTATGCCTGTTGCAACTCCTGAGTCAGAAGGACTGAATAGTTTGCAAATGACTAATGAGATTGATTCCATCGCCAATCTTGGAATTAGCTCAATGGCTTATCCAGGCTGCGTTGTCTTGATTGCGCGTCATGGAAAAATTGTTTTTGAAAAAGCTTACGGAACTTACAATTATGATACGCCGGAGCCTGTGAATCTGAACAGTATTTTTGACATGGCATCCGTTACAAAAATTTGCGCCACCACTTTAAGCGTAATGAAATTGTATGATGAAGGGAAATTGAAATTGGATAAAACATTGGGAACCTATTTGCCCTGGGTCAGAAAAAGTGATAAGAAAAATCTGAACATTGAAAATATATTGCTGCATCAGGCAGGTCTTGTTCCGGATGTTGTTTTTTATAGAAAAACGATCGATCCGGTTACCAAGCAACCATTACCTCAATATTTTCAAGCGGATTCTTCTGCTAAGTTTAGTGTGAGGGTTGCGCAAAATCTGTATTTGCGAACCGATTATGCTGACTCTATGAATCAAAGTATCCTGGACAGCAAATTGATTCCTGGCAATAAATACATTTATAGCGACAACGATTTCATTTTTATGGGTGATGTGGTAAAAGCTATTTCAGGATTGAGATTAGACAAATACGCGGATAAATATTTTTATCAACCAATGGGATTACATTCTATTGGTTTTAATCCCAGAAATCGTTTTGATACAAATCTTGTTGCACCAACAGAAGCAGATAACTATTTCCGTTATCAACATTTACATGCCGATGTGCATGATGAAGGCGCTGCGATGTTTGGTGGCGTTGCCGGACATGCAGGTTTGTTCAGCAGTGCAGAAAATATTGCTGCACTTTTACAAATGTTTTTAGATGGTGGAACATTTAATGGAAAGCAATATCTGAAACCCGAAACCTTGAATTTATTTACTGCTTACAACAGCAGCATTAGCCGTCGCGGGATTGGATTTGACAAGCCTGATAAAGATAATTATACTACTACAGAAGCTCATCCTTATCCGTCAAGATTCGCTTCACCACTCACTTTTGGTCATACCGGTTACACAGGAACCTGCATTTGGGTAGATCCTAAATACGATTTGGTTTATGTCTTTTTAAGCAATCGCGTGAATCCGACAAGGAGTAATAATTTATATAAATACAACATTCGCGGTGCTATTGAGGATGCAGTTTATAAAGCCATGATTCCGGCGATTCCTGATGTGGTGAAGAGAGAGGAGATGGAGAAGGGATTGAAATAATTGAGAATTGCGCGTGCAGTAAAGCAAGAAATAACTGGAAAACAGTTTTTTGTGAGTGACTGATATTTTATGGAATGAAAATGAGTCAAAAAGAAAAATCGGAATTTCCGATTTTTAATCTGTTATTTCCAGACTATACGCCATGTTTTTAAGGATGGGGAATTGGATGAAAAAAGCAATATGCAAAAAATGCATATTGCAAATTCCGGTAATCCCCAATCGTTTTTTAATCTTGGATATTATTTCTGTGGGGTTATCTGGGTAAATCAACCAGTGTATATAATTTCGGCGATAGTAAGGGAGCAGCTTAAAATTCCTACAAACGCAACATAAGATGAGCGATATTATTTTATATCAAAACCAGGATAAACAAATTCAAATTGAAGTAAAGTTAGATGGAGAAACAGTTTGGCTTTCACAAGATCAAATTGCGGCTGTATTTGGCACACAGCGGCCGGCAATAACTAAACATTTGAAAAATATTTTTAATTCAGGAGAGTTAAATGAAGAAGAGGTTAGTTCCATTTTGGAACATACCACAAAGCATGGAGGAATAAAAGGAAAGGCACAGGTAAGACAAGTTAAGTATTTTAACCTGGATGCAATCATATCAGTTGGATATAGAGTTAATTCAAAGCAGGCAGCACAATTTCGCCAATGGGCAACACAACGACTGAAGATTATTTGGTAAAGGGGTACGCCGTAAATGAAAAGAGATTGCAGCAAGTATCGCAAAATTTGCGACAGCTTGAAACTGTTGTAAATCAAATCCAACTTGCAGGGAATACTGAACAGTTACAAGTACCACAGATAAAAGGCCTTTTAGAGATACTTGGCAATTACACCAAAAGCTTTGTATTACTTAATCAGTTTGACAGCAATACATTGACATCTGAAAAACTAAATGAAAATATCACTTATGAAATCCAATATCCGGAAGCGAAAAAAGCGATTTCTGAACTAAAAAAAGAATTAATAAAAAAGAAAGAAGCTACGGATTTATTTGGCAATGAAAAGGAGGACAGTTTCAAAAGTTCTCTTGGAAGTATTGTGCAAACTTTCGGCGGACAGTATGTGTATCCAAGCATTGAAGAACAGGCAGCATACCTGCTGTAGATTGTCATAAAAAACCATTCTTTCACAGATGGTAATAAACGCATCGGTGCATTTTTGTTTATCTGGTTTTTGGAAAAAAATAAACACCGTTTCAAAAAAAACGGCGAAGTAAAAATTAATGATAATGGACCAACTGCCCTGGCGCTGTTGGTGGCACAAAGCGAACCTAAGGAAAAAGATTTAATGATTCAGTTGATCATGAACCTGGTAAATGGATAAAAGAAAAACATACTTGTCAGTCCGAAGTTTTTTTCCTTCACCTATTTTAATTTCGAATCATTAAATTTGACCCGCAGTAAACCCCGCCTGTATCATTCGGGCAGGGAATAAATAAACCCAATTCTTCTTTTCAAAATAATTAATTCGTAAAATTCATTTCAATCATGCAGTATCCATATCAGATCAAAACATTGGAAGAGTACAAAGAAGCTTACCAAAAAAGTGTTGATAATCCAGAAGAATTCTGGGCAGAAATTGCTGAAAATTTTCAATGGAGAAAAAAATGGGATAAGGTCCTTGAATGGAATTTTACTGAGCCAAAAGTGGAATGGTATAAAGGCGCGAAACTCAACATCACCGAAAATTGTATTGACCGCCATTTGGAAACAATGGGCGAAAAACCAGCCATCATCTGGGAGCCGAATAATCCGGAAGAAAGAACCCGGATTGTAACTTATTCCCGGCTTCACAAAAGGGTGTGCCAGGTAGCACAAATGCTGGTCAATAATGGAGTGAAAAAAGGCGACCGCGTTTGTATTTATATGGGAATGGTTCCGGAACTCGCTTATGCGGTACTTGGATGCGCACGAATTGGCGCCATTCATAATGTAATCTTCGGTGGATTCTCTTCTCAAAGTATTGCCGATCGTCTTGAAGATTCAAAAGCGGAATTTATCATCACCTGTGATGGCGCTTTTCGTGGTGGAAAAGATATTCCCCTGAAAAGTATTGTGGACGATGCTTTGATTGGAAACAAAATGGTAAAAAAAGTAATTGTTTATACACGCACCCGCCGCCCGGTATCCATGATAAAAGGGCGCGATATCTGGTGGGAAGATGAAATGGATCACGCCTTATTTCAAATTGAAAAAAATAATGAAGTCAGTTTTCCGGCAGTAGAAATGGATGCGGAAGATCCGCTGTTTATTCTATACACTTCGGGCTCCACGGGGAAGCCAAAAGGAGTGGTACATACCACAGCCGGATATATGATTTGGGCCACTTACACCTTTATAAATACATTTCAGTATCAACCGGGCGATGTGTATTTCTGTACAGCAGATATAGGCTGGATTACAGGCCACAGTTATATTGTATATGGCCCACTCGCTGCAGGAGCAACCAGCGTCATGTTTGAAGGAATCCCTACCTGGCCTGATGCCGGAAGATTTTGGGAAATTGTGGATAAATACAAAGTGAATATTTTGTACACCGCACCTACTGCAATTCGTAGCCTGATGGCGCATGGCCTTGAACCCTTGCAGGGAAAAGATTTAAGTTCATTAAAAGTACTGGGCAGTGTAGGGGAACCAATCAATGAAGAAGCATGGCATTGGTATGATGAGTCTATAGGAAAAGGCCGTTGCCCGATCGTAGATACCTGGTGGCAAACTGAAACCGGAGGAATTATGATTTCTAATTTAGCGGGCGTTACTCCAGCCAAACCAAGTTGGGCTACCTTGCCTTTGCCGGGAGTACAGCCGGTTTTGATAGATGAACATGGAGACGAAGCTCATGAACGGGATGAAAATGGTTTGTTGAAAGGCAATCTTTGCATGAAAGCGCCATGGCCCGGGATTTTGAGAACTACTTATGGCGACCACGAGCGCTGTCGGAAAAATTATTTTGCCACTTATGAAGGATTATATTTTACCGGTGACGGCGCATTGAAAGATGAGGAAGGAAATTACAGAATAACCGGGCGTGTGGATGATGTGTTGAATGTAAGCGGGCACCGCATCGGCACTGCCGAAGTGGAGAATGCCATTAACATGCATACAAATGTGGTAGAAAGTGCCGTAGTTGGTTTTCCGCATTCCATAAAAGGGCAGGGGATTTATGCTTTTGTTATCAATGAGAAAAGGCCGGTTGATGAAGAACTTGCTAAACAAGACATTCTCGAAACCGTAGCCAGAATCATCGGGCCCATTGCAAAGCCGGACAAAATTCAATTTGTAAACGGCCTTCCAAAAACAAGGAGTGGAAAAATCATGAGGCGCATTCTTCGTAAAATTGCCGAAGGAGAAATGGAAAATTTGGGCGACACTACTACTTTATTGGACCCCGGAATTGTTAATGAAATTAAAGAAAGCAGGTTGTAAGAATGCGAATGAGTTGCGGGCGGGGCGCTTCTTCGGCGACATGAACGATCTTCAATGCACTGACTTGGACCGCTATCACATTCCAGGCTGGCGGTAGAAAACTTATGAATTTACCCGTTGCGATGTAACATAAATTACTGTCAAGTTCAATCCTTCAATTTCAATTTACCTGCCAGCAACGCCGTTCCAAATCCAAGAATGGCGATGAGGGTAAATGACCAGCGTAAACTAATTGCCTGGGCAATAAAGCCAATTAGCGGTGGGCCTATCAAAAAGCCCAGGAAACCAATGGTTGAAACTGCTGCTAAAGCAGCGCCGGCGCTCATTGTCGTTGATTTGCCTGCAAGCCCATATACAATGGGTACAACAGAAGAAACACCAAATCCGACAAGAAAAAAACCGGCGGTTGCTGTAAGTAAATAAGGAAATATTACCGCAAGTAATAATCCGGTTGTAATAACAGTTCCGCTTATTTGCAACATTCGTTTTACGCCAAATTTTGTAACGAGCGAATCTCCGAGAAAGCGGCCCAAAGCCATTGTACTGGTAAAAGCCACATAGCCAAGGGTGATCATTGAAGCTGGCGCCTGCACAATATTTTTAAAATAAACACCGCTCCAGTCGGACATCGCTCCTTCATTCACCAAACAACAAAAAGCAATCATTCCCAATAGTAAAATCTTTTTGTCGGGCTTTACAAAAACTTTTTGCCGCTGTCTGTGGCCGATATCGTGCGGTAAAGTGAATTTGTATGATAAAAGAGCGAGAAGAATGGCAACTGAACAAACAATTGAAAAATGAATCATCGGCGACAAACCTCTCGACACAAAAAAAGTTCCGGTAACGGCGCCTGTAAAACCGGCAATGCTCCATAACCCATGAAAAGAAGCCATTACAGATCTCCCATACAGTGTTTCAACCCCAACAGCCTGGGTATTCATCGCAATATTGATAAGATTTCCCATTATTCCAAAAGAAAACAACGAAAGAACTAATTGCAAAACGGATGCTGAGGAAGCAAGGAGTAGTAGGATCGAAGGATAAAAAACGGAACCGATAATCACCATCGGTCTGCTTCCGTAATGGGATACGAGCCAGCCGGAAACCGGAAGGCTTAGCATTAAACCTGCAGGAAGAGCAAATAACACACCGCCTAAACCCGCGTCAGATAAATGCAACTTCGCCTGGATTGCCGGGATCCGGCTTGCCCATGTGGAAAAAGTTAATCCTGCAATAAAGAAAAAGATACTTGTAGCAATCCTGTATTTTCTAAATAAGAATTTTTTGTGCGCTGGGTTTTCGTTCAATTGATTTTATTAAAGTGTAAAAGTAAGAATATTGGCGTGTTGTTTATGAACCGCTACTTCTATTGAATGCAAATTCCTTTTTCCCATTATTTGTTCGTTTACTGTTACAGGTCGTTCTTTTTTGTTAAACCTTTTAATCCTCTATAAATCTCTCTCTGAAAGCGCTTATTTTTTTGCAGAATATTCGTACCTTTGCGCCCTCTAAATTTAATTATAGAAAACCGCAGAAAATTATCAAGTGGATGTATTAGAAAAGTGAACACTGTTTTAGATTAAATAAGGAGATAAATAATTAAATAACAAAAACAAAAACAAGCCAAATGGCCGATTTAAGATTTCAAAGAAATTTTGGTATTGCCGCTCACATTGACGCGGGCAAAACCACTACTACAGAGCGTATTCTGTATTATACAGGCGTAAACCACAAAATAGGTGAAGTGCATGATGGCGCTGCCACTATGGACTGGATGGCGCAGGAGCAGGAGCGTGGTATTACAATTACTTCCGCTGCTACTACCTGTTTCTGGAATTTTCCAATGGTTCAGGGTAAAAAAACGCCCGAAACGCATCAATATAAATTCAACATTATTGATACGCCCGGCCACGTGGATTTTACCGTAGAAGTAGAACGTTCTCTTCGTGTATTGGACGGTTTATTGTCATTGTTTTGTGCGGTGAGCGGTGTAGAGCCACAGAGCGAAACCGTTTGGCGCCAGGCTAATAAATATAAAGTACCGCGTATCGGTTTTGTAAATAAAATGGATCGTTCAGGCGCTGATTTCTTAAACGTGGTAAAACAAGTAAAAGAAATGCTGGGCGCTAAAGCAGTTCCTTTGCAATTACCTATTGGTGCAGAAGAAACTTTCAAAGGCGTAGTGGATTTGATCACAATGAAAGCGATTGTTTGGGATGATGCTACACAAGGAATGACTTTCCAGGAAGTTCCGATTCCGGAAGATATGAAAGAAGATGTGGCAGAATGGAGACAGCATTTGGTAGAAGCGGTTGCAGAATATGATGAAAAATTATTAGAGAAATTCTTTGATGATCCGGATACGATTACAGAAGCCGAAATGCATGAAGCAATTCGAAAAGCAACCATTGATATTTCAATCATCCCGATGATGTGTGGTTCATCTTTTAAAAATAAAGGCGTACAAGCTGCACTGGATGCGATTGTTCGTTATTTGCCGGGACCAATGGATATCGAAGCAGTGAAAGGAATCAATCCTGATACTGGTAAGGAGGAATTACGGCATTGTGATCCTAAAGAGCCATTCAGTGCACTGGCATTTAAAATCATGACTGATCCTTTTGTGGGTCGTCTGGCTTTCTTCCGCGCATATAGCGGTCGTTTGGATTCAGGTTCTTATGTGCTGAACACACGCACAGGAAAAAATGAAAGAATTTCAAGGATCATGCAGATGCATGCCAATAAACAAAATCCGGTAGATTATATTCAGGCTGGTGATATTGGAGCAGCGGTTGGGTTTAAAGATATTAAAACAGGGGATACGTTATGCAACGAAAATCATCCGATTGTGCTGGAAGCAATGACTTTCCCCGAACCCGTTATCGCAATCGCTATTGAGCCTAAAACTCAGGCTGACGTTGATAAAATGGGAATGGCCATTTCAAAGTTGGTAGAAGAAGATCCTACGCTTCGCGTAAATACAGATGAGGAAACAGGCCAGACCATCCTTCGTGGAATGGGTGAGTTGCATCTGGAAATTATCATTGATCGTTTGAAACGTGAGTTTAAAGTAGAAATCAACCAGGGAGCGCCTCAGGTAGCATATAAAGAAGCATTCAGAACTACAATCGAACATCGTGAAGTACTGAAAAAGCAAACCGGTGGACGTGGTAAATTTGCTGATATTGTTTTTGAAATAGGCCCTGCTGATGAAGAGTTTTTGAAAGAAGATAAAGGCAACTTCCAATTTGTAAATGGTTTGTTCGGCGGTTCAATTCCTAAAGAATTTGTACCGGCTATTCAAAAAGGTTTTGAAACTGCAATGAGTACAGGTGTGTTGGCAAGCTATCCGATGGAAAGCATGAAAGTGCGCGTATTTGATGGTTCATTCCACCAGGTTGACTCTGATGCAATGTCGTTTGAATTGTGTGCCAAACAAGGTTACCGTGAAGCAGGACGTAAAGCAAAACCAGTTTTACTGGAACCAATTATGAAAGTGGAAGTGTTGACTCCTGACCAATACATGGGTGATGTAACGGGAGACCTTAACCGTCGTCGTGGAATGCTGGAAGGAATGGATACCAAACATGGTGTTCAGGTAATCAAAGCAAAAGTTCCATTGAGCGAAATGTTTGGCTATGTAACTCAGTTGCGTTCATTATCCAGTGGCCGCGCTACTTCTACCATGGAGTTCAGCCATTACGCCCCGGCTCCAAATAATATTGCCGAAGAAGTGGTTGCAAAACAGAAAGGAAAGATGAAAGTGGAAGATTAATTTGGTTTTTAAATAATTTTTAAAAGAGGCTGTTCTGAAAAGAATGGCCTTTTTTGTTGGGGCTATTTGGAAGCGTTGCTTCCAGCGAACAGAGAAATAAGCAGGAATCGCATTTTCAAGGAATAAGAAAAAAAGGCATTTAGCCAATATTAAATCCTCCAAATTTATTCCGGCTGAAAAATGTAAGAAAGCATGTCTATCAGATCATCGCGCTCGGGCTGGGCGATTGTTCCTATCTTCTTTTTCAATCTTGCTTTATCAAAGCATTTTAATTGATCTACGGCTATTTGGCCGCCTTTATCCTCAAAATTAGTATCTATGCGGGAAGGATAATTTCTAAAAGTAGTGGTAAGGGGCGCCACAATAACAGTGGCATACAAGTCATTAATAATATTATTGGATACCACAACAGCCGGACGTGATTTCTTTATCTCTGAACCAACAGCTGGATCAAATTCTACTATCCAAACATCAAATTGTTTAATGGATTTTACCATGTCCAATCTTTTTCTTCCTGCTCTGTCAGCCTGTTTCCCCATGCACTTTTTTCTGGTTTTTGACCTTTTTTAATAGCCGCCTTTATCTGTTTTCGCCAGGTGCTTATGTCTCTGTTTAATGGCCTTCTGCTATTAATGGGCGATATGATAATAGAATTTCCTTCCGCTTCAATAGTAATTTCATCAGTATCAGTAATGCCAGCCTGGGTAAGTAACTTTTTATTTAGTATCACTCCAAATGAATTTCCTATCTTTTTTAAATTCGTTTGCATGACGAGATGTTTTAACAAAAATAATAAATGTAATAACAAAAGTACGATCTTTATTTTGTTTAATTCTGGTGCCTGATGAAAGTGGAAGATTAATTTAGTTATTAATAATTTTAAAAGAAGTTGTAAAATTTTGCCGGTTATATTCGCTTTGCAGCAAATGAAGAAATAATCCGGATTCTTCTTTCAATTTATTTGGAAAATGAATGCCTGAAATCTTATTTGAAATAATAGCTTGAAATAATTAGAACATTAATAAAAGGTGCAACTAACTGATACTTCTTTTTATTTGATTTGAAAGTGAATAGCTTGTGTCTTTCCTATTTGTGCTTTAAAGCAAATTAAAGCGTTCGAAAAAGAAAGTAAGAAGAGCATACTAATCATTTACCAAAAAAATAAACAAGAAACCCTTAAATGAAAAGAGAATGAAAAAACAAAAAGTAGTGGTGACCTACTACCTGCCTTTTTGTAAATTGCAGAATGCGTACTCCGCTTTTAATTATCATACTTTGTTTTTCTTTATCTGCGATGAAATGTTCTTCAACAAAAGAACCTTCTAAAATGCAGCAGGTACTTGGTTTACAAAAAATGAGCGACCTGGCAACAGCAGAATATGTAGTAACGAAAATTATAAAAGCAAATGATAATCAAACGTGGTATAAAATAGGCAACCGCAAAATTTTAATGACGTGCAAAGCTTCTTTGGCAGCGGGAATTGACCTTTCAAAATTAACAGAAAAAGATATTCATATTGATGGTGAAAATATTTCTATCACTTTGCCACATGCTAAATTATTATACATCAATATAAAGCCGGAAGATATCAAAACTGTTTACCAGGATGTTTCACTTTTCAGAAATAATTTTTCTGCACAGGAAAAAGATGAACTGGCTGCCCAGGCAGAAAAACAAATAAAAGGAAGCGCAGACTCATTGGGAATATTGGTAACTGCAGAAACAAATGCCACAATTTTCATCAGTAATTTTTTGCAAAAAGAAGGATTTAAAAATATCAATATCAATTTTTCATCAGCCAAAAATCCTTTACAATAATGCGCAAAGTATTACAAAAATATTTGGTCATTATTGGAGCTGTGTTGCTGATTATTTTTTTATTTCAAAAAATAAACTGGCTTCCTTCTTTCAAAAATATCTTTCACAGTAAACCAATAAATATCGAAGAAACGCCTGTCATTATTCAACAGATAAACTCACTTGCACAGTTGATTACCGTAACTTTTACAGATGAAGTAGTGATGGATACTGCCAAAATCGGAAACGGATTGCCTTCGCTGCTTCTGACAGCTATTGGAACGGTACTAACTCCTGGTATTGGCAAGCTGGTGATTATTGGGCGTGGCAAAGTGCTTGTAGGTACGGATTTGAAGAAATTACAACAAAAAGATATTTATACAGCCGGGGATTCAGTGCATGTTTTATTGCCTCATGCAAAAATCCTGCAAACTATTGTGAACCCTTCTGATTTTGAAACTTTTATTGAAGACGGAACATGGAATGATGCTGCTGTAACAGCATTAAAAATAAAAATCAGGAATACAATTAACGAACATGCAATTGAACAAAATATTCTGGAACAGGCCGATGCAAGAAGTGAAAATATTATAGAAACTTTTTTAAAAAATACTGGATTTAAAAAAGTGGGAATTAGTTTTCACAATTGATTTATTTGTAAAAATCTTTTTCTGAATTTTAAAATCCGGAACAAATCAAAAATAGATTCTGATACAGTTCTCACTGAATTACGAGGTTAATTGTTTTCCAAATTTTTGCATCAACCCTTTTACTGTTTTTTTGAAATCTTCCAGTTCTTTAAACTGGTCCTGTATAAAATGATTGTCTTCAATTTTGCCCACAACGGCATTCATTTCATCCTGGTTTTCATACACCATTTTTCTAAAAGGATTATTATAATCTTTTGCACGTGATTCATAAATTCCTTTACTCATCCATGTTTTTGTGACAACAGATTTTTTCAATAAAGTATTGAAATATTCGGGAGTAAATTGTTTGGAAGTAATATTTTCATTTTCAAGCAAGGAGCTGTAAGCGTGTACCAGCTTGTTTTTTTCATAATCATTTCCTGCTTGGCGATAAAAATCATGCACTTCATTCCACAAGTTGATTTTACCTTCTTTTATTTTATTTTTCAATTTCTCTACATCTGTTGCTGGAATTAATTGGCCGCCAACATTCTTCCATTCGCTTCGCGAAATTTTTACAGGAATGCTTTTTTTAAATTCTTCAAAAGAAGAAAACTGATTCTCTTTTATGTGTTTCATCAATTGTACAGCTGCATAATAGGAAATTAAATCTTTAAAAAGTATCAATACCTGGTTTACTTTATGCACTTCCGTTTTTCTCGTACTGTTTTCAATACCGGTAATTTCTGCATTGCCGTTTTTATCTGTTTTTAATTTGGATAGAATATCAATTGCGGTAAACATTTCGTTTATGGTATCCGGAGCGAGATAGTCAAATTCTAATTTTTGAATTCTTTCTGTTCGCTTGTCGCGATCTTCAAATTTCCAGGCATTGCGCGCCAGGGCATACATATTATAGATGAACCAATAACCCGGCATTAAAATGAGTTTATCATCGGCCACATCATTACTTACCAAACAAAATGGAAACTTTATATTCATTTCAAAAGGGAAATCTCCTTTTGCCAAAATAGTGAAGCAGGCAAATTTGGAATTGTGTTTCAAACTGACACACAATCCCGGCCAAAAGCCTCTGCCTGCAATGATTTCACCATCTGCGCCACGGCTGTTATGATTGCTGCCAATCGTGGCGCCGGCGGCAATATTGCTTTGTCCCATAACCAGCGAAGCACATAAAAATGAATTGTTGTGATGCTGCTCATGATTTGGAAAAATAAGTGTGTTTAAAACTTCGCAGCAGGAAATGGTAGAATTATTTCCGAGATAAGAATTAATAAGCCGCGCACCATATTTTAATTGTGAATGAGCCGCCATTACAAACCTTACCGCTTTTACCCCATAAAAAATCCGGCAACCGAAACCAACAATTCCATTCACCATTTCACACCCCTCACCGATTTGGGTGGTACGTTCTTCATCACTGTTGATCGTCAGGTTTTTTAATTTGTTAGCGCCTTTGATATAAGCATCCGTGCCGATAATCACATCTTTGAGAATGTCGCAATCCTTAATCACACAACGATCACCAATTGTTCCGTAATAGCCTCTTTTTTTGTCAAATTCTTTTTCGGTAAACTCGATAAATTTTTTTTCGAGTATTTCATCCTGTGGATTATTGCTCCATAAATATGCATCTCCTGCAAGCATTTTATTGAATGGAGCGATGCGCCTGCCACCATTTTCATTGCGCACTTCAATCCACACTCTTACACTTTCATTTTCTCCGTCTTTCAAAATTCCATTGCCAAATTTTGAATAATCGGTAGTGGCAAGTTCATTTACATTTGAAATCATTACTTCATTCCCAATGATATAATGGCTTAAATAATTTGCGTTGCTGATACAAACATTATGTCCAAAATCACAACTGATGATCTGGCTATTATAAATGCCAACCGGCATGCGTAAATTGTGAAACTCCAGGTAAAAAGGTTCCAGTTTTCCAATTCGTACCAATCCATGAAAGTTGGAATTTTTTACGAGCGCAGGATCAAATTCTTTAGAAACGAAAATATTTCCCCAGTCGTCGGAAGTATTTCCATTGCGTATGAGAATTTCTATTTCTGAACCCGAAAGGCGGCGATAATCAATGCCATTATCGTTTTGACGGTTTCTGAGATAATATTCATCTTGCCCGTTTGGAATATAATTTGGGGCGATAAAATCGTATCCTAAATTATTTATAGGATGTTTTGTAATAATATTCATCAGACATTACTTAAAAATTAATTGCAATGTAAAATAATAAATTCTCAAAAATTTTTTTTGTTGCAGAGATTCTGTAAACAGGAATAGATACCACGAACAATTGTAAAAGAAGCAAATATTCAACATTCAATTTCAATAAGCAACATTCAAGTGATAGTTTTTAAAATTCAGTATTCGGCGTTCACATTATTCACTTATTAGAAAATTGCTCTCAACGAAACTCTTCCGGTATGAACAACCGCATTGCTTCCCGGTTTTCTGCCTTCATATTGCAGGTTGAGTTCAATATTTCCTGCAAGTCTTTTCGTAAGTTCCAGATTCCATAAATAATTTTTCCCGGGCAGTAATCCATCCAGTAAAATATAACCAACCGTGCTGTTTGAATCACCGGTAAAACTGATATTATTAAATGAAAATCTTCCATTGATGGTGCCATTGGAAAGCACATTATATTTTACTTCAGCAGCAAGCTGATTATTAATAGCTTTTTCAAAATCACCAGTTTTGTTTTTCTTGGTATCATAGGTGTAGATAAGGCTTACACGAAAATCACTTTTATGAATATAACTCACCGAAGGCTCTGCAGAAAGCTCATCTACCAGGTAATTTCTGTTGGTAAACGACGGCGTAATTAATTGATTCCGCACGTATTTATTGGTAAAAGTAGTAGCGATAGAACGGTTTAGATTCCATCTTCCTTTGAGTGTTAAATCACGCAAAGAATTGCTTTCAAAACCATAATTTAAAAGTGATTTTGTATTATTCAAACGATGCGTAACATCAATACCCCAAACAGAATTTTTACGGTTAAAATAAATGGTATTGCTCAAAAAAGAATAGAGTGTTATCAATGAAGTATCTTCTAACTTTTTGCTGAAAGGATTGAATTCAAAACCACCATTTGAAATATCTTTTTTATTGACTTGCAAAGAAGAAGTACTGCTGAATTTTTTAATAAATTTCAAAAACTTTTTATCAGTATTCCTTGCAATAATCAAATCAGGATTCAGACTAAAATTATAGTTGAATTGAATGTAATTTGCTTTTACATATTCGTTGGTTGGTGTCAAAACACGAATCCATTTTCTTTGGTCATCATAAATGGCTACTTCAAATTCATTCAATTGTGGAATGCCATCTTTGTTGTAGTCGTTCCAGGTATAATAACCCTGTCCCGCCGGCACTTCTATATAAGTATATTCGCGCTTCTGTTCCTGCCCCGAACCAAGTTCATACAATACATTTCCCTGTAAAAAACCTTTCCATTCATTCACTGCATATTCTGCACGCCCCAACAGGCTTTCATCGCTTTGTTCGTTAGAATACCCTTTGTTGATTACATCTAATTTACGGTAAGTAACATTCAATCTGAATTGCTGATGTTCGTTGTTCATCAACTCCGTCATCAAATTAATATTCCTGCTTTTGTCCTGCGAAATCAATCCTTTTTGAAAAGGAATTTTATTTTCTCTTTCAGAATAAGTTATTCCCCATTTGTTCAATTTTCTTTCAGAGGATTTTAAATAGACCTGCCAGGTATTAAAAGCAAAACTTATCGGCATCAAAGTGTCCGAGATTTTATCCAATTGCCGGTTATTTTCAGAAGCATAACTACCACCGATTTTTACATCTTTTAATGAAGAAAATGTTCTGTACAAATCAATCGAAGGCCGCACATAAGAGCCGGTTTGAATGGCGCTATTAATATTGGTGATGTAAAATTTATTATTAAAATGCCACCCTTGTATTTCCATGATATTTTCAATAGAATTTCTAACGCCATTGTAATTATCGCTGCGGTTGTAATTGGTGAATTGATATTTTAAAAAATTATTTTGTAAATCTTTCATTTGCAAAGAAGCATCTACTAAATTTTCTGTAGCAGCAGGCGCATTAAAAGGTAAACTCCAGTCACGGTTAAACTCCACGTTGCGCAACGTTTCCAAAGGTTTAAATTTGTCCTGAACATATTCATAACCAACATCAGTTTGCAAAACAATTCCCGGTTTTATATTTCCAAAAACTTTTTGTTGCATCGTGTAATTGACCTTCGCTGCCGTACCTTTATCATCTCCTTTTCCAATTGTAGAAAAAGTATTCACATCATAATTACTCATCGCAACTTCCGCTTTCAAAGAAGAATTTTTATTGAAAAAATATTGTGCAGCAACCGTTATTAAATCATGTTTTTTCGGCGGTATCAATAAAATTACCGGCTCCCAATCACCTTGCTTGACGCCATTTACAGGCGCCACAAATTGAAAAACCCTTCCATTGGCATTCCCCTCATTTACCGTAGTATAATTTCCTTTTCCTGGTCCAACATTCGTAAAAGAAAGATTATACAAACTATCTTTTTGATTCACAGAATAAACATAAATCGTGTCTAAAACTCCGTTTACTGTGGAATCAATTTTTTTATACAAAATTTTATTTACAGAAAAAGTATCAGGAGTTGCATTTGGAAAAGTGGCGCTGTCAACATGATTTCCTATTTGCGATAAAAATTGTTTTTGCTGTGTCGTTAATGTTTGATTAATGGACGAATTTTTTGCATCTGCATTTGTATAAGCGCCAATGCTCACTTTGAGTTTGTTATTGATATTCATTTCATCGTTTGCATAAATCATAGAGTTCAGATAATTCTGATTTGAGTATTCAAACTCAACTTGTATCCTGCTGTCTTTGGTAATTAAATGTTTCACCGTAAAAGTTAGTTCGGCGGTATTGTAATCAATTACATAATCTCTGTCTTCGCCCCTGGACAATAACTGACCATCCATATAAACCTTTTCGGTTCCGGCAAGTACAGCGAAATACAATTCGTTATTTGCCCCGTAAAGCTTGTACGGGCCTTGGTTTCCTTCAATCGGGGTAATAATATCTTTCATATAATTTCCTTTGGAAATAGCGCCGCTTGCCAAAAAGGAATTGCTGATATTTTTACCAATTTTATTATCCCTTTGAAAAGAACCGCCCTGCAATCTTTTAGAAAAATTGAGAAAATAATTCTGACTTTGACGAATATCAATATCACCAAAATTTGCCTGCCATCCATGTTTTTTTATTTGCATAAAAATGCGGTCAAAGTCGCGGATATTTTGCGTATTTCCTTCCGGCTGAATGGGAATATTATTATCGCTGATGGCAGCAGTTAATTCCAAACTATCTCCAATAAAGCCGTTCAATTGCAAATTCATCGTTGAACTCACAACAGCATCCTGATTATTGCCGATAGAAATTCCGCGGCCAAAACTTCCATTGTAATTGATATTTCCAAAATCAATTATTTTATTTTCAAACAGATTGCTTTTTAAAGTATAAGGTTTTTCCAAAGCAAAATTAAAACGGATGCTGTCATAATTAAATCGCCTCGTTACGGCATTTAATTTATAAGGGAAAACGCGGTAAGAAATAAAAATACTATCCGGCAAATTTGTTGATTTCCACAAGATAGAAGCATTAATATAATCAATCGTGTAGCTGCTTTCAGGAATTCCAATGATAGAAAGCGTATTCGGAATAATGCTGTTGCTATCCAGTAAAAATGGATTTATTTTAGTAGAAATTTTCTTACTTCTGAAGTTAGAAAGTGAGGCAGGATTTTGCTGGGAAAAACCATTAGTATAAAAAAATAAAAACAGAATTAAGGATAGGAGTTTTCCTGGTTTCAAGCAGATTATTTTACAGCGATAAAATTAGCTTTTTTAGGGGAATGATTATGCACACTTGAAGAAGCACACTAAAAACAGAAATTCTGCTTATTTATTGCTTTACTGTTTCAGTTTTTCTTACTTTCTCAGTAATTTCTTTATCAAAACAATCTGGCCCAAATGGTAATGTGTATGCTCTTTAATGCCGTGAATATTTCTATAATAATTACCGTATTTTACATCAGAAAATGTTTCTCCAAATTTACTTTCCGGTAGGCGCCGAATTAAAGTGGCAAACAGTTTTGCATCATGCCAGCTTTTATTTAGCAATTTCCGCCACTCTTCATCAGATTCAATCACGGGATAATCAAAACTATATTTGTCACTTGCATGGAGCGGTGCTCCTTGCAATACTTTCAAGGCAGCACTTACATAATAATTAATATGAAAAACGAGAGCAGCAATAGTATTAAAAGAATCAATTTGCATGGTAGCTTCCTGCCAACTTACATCCTCCAACGTTTCTTTCAGGCTTACTGAAGTCCAGTTTTTTCCAAAATAAACTTCGGTGAAATGTTGCGCTATTTGTTCTGATAACTCCATGAATGTAATTGAGATCAACTTTTGCAAAACTTAAACTTTCCAAAAGCTTTTTGCCGAAACAAGAATCGTAAATATTTATTGATTTACTGTCTACAAACAAGCATAGGGCTTTGCCCTATGCTAAAAGATATCGCCCTTGAGGGCTTTACAAACTTTCAACCTTCAACCTTCAACTTTCAACTTTCAACTTTAAACCTTAAACCTTAAACTACAAACCTCTCTCATTCATCGGGTCTACCACTCTCACCGGCCGTTTTTGTATTTCGGACGAAAGCGAAGCGCCCAGATACTCACGGTTCATTCTTGCGATATTTTCAACAGAAATTCCTTTCGGGCATTCCGCTTCGCAATTATAAATATTTCCGCAATTTCCAAATCCTTCTTTATCCATCTGGTCTACCATATTCAAAACTCTTGAAATTCTTTCGGGATCGCCCTGTGGTAACAAAGCCAATTGCGAAACTTTCGCACCAACAAATAGCATAGCCGAACCATTTGGACAAGCTGCTACACAAGCGCCACATGCTATACAGGAAGCGGAATCGAATGCCTCATCTGACTTGGCACGGTCAACAGGAATCGTATTAGCATCTGGTGCGTTACCTGTATTTACAGAAATATAACCGCCGGCTTCGATAATTCTGTCAAACGCTTTTCTATCAACCACCAAATCTTTGATAACCGGAAAAGCCACAGAGCGCCAAGGTTCCACCACTATTGTATCCCCATCTTTATAAGCTCTCATGTGCAACTGGCAAACCGTATTTCTCTGCCACGGCCCATGAGCACGTCCATCCACATACATGCTGCATGCCCCACAAATTCCTTCACGGCAATCATGGTCGAAAGCTATTGGGTCTTTTCCTTCATTCACCAATCTTTCATTCAGCACGTCAAACATTTCCAGGAAAGACATCTCAGAAGAAATATCTTTTACTTCAAAAGTTTCAAATCTTCCTTTGGTATCAGCATTTTTTTGACGCCATACTTTCAAGGTGAGATTCATATTGTAATGTTCCATTGTTTAATTTTTATTTTCTTTATTCTTCAGATAATTAAGATAATCCTTATACTTTATTATGCGTCTCTTATCAGGTTTTAAATTGTACCAATAAATCCATGCATTCACTAATTTTCCAGATTTCAATTTCACAATGTCCTTTTTCCGGCTAAATTCTGTTCCTTCATATTCATCAAGAATGCGGAATATTCTTTCAGAATCATTAATTAAAAAAACATCACCTACAACTTCATTCTTATTGTCTTTTTCTTTGATTGCTCCAGGATATTTCCCAAGATTATACAAAGTAGCATCAACCTTAGCTTTCCCGATATATTTCATATCTTTTGAAACCCGATTTTTTAATTTCAGGTCATAATCATTTCGCAAAGTTCCATATACAAATAAATAATCCATAATTTAATTATTCAAGCTTCTTTAATAATCCATCAAGTTTCTCAAAACCATATTTTTTAATCCATTGCATAGAAACCGGTGATTGCTTTATCTGATGTAATTAATAACCAAATAAATTCATTGCATCAGTTGTTGTTATTTGGTGTTCGTTTTCGAGATTTGCAATGAATTCAAAAAAATTTAAAAAATCAGTAAACTTTTCATCATCATCAGAAACAAAATCATCATCAGCATTGACTTTATTTTCCAGGTCTTTATTGTCTAACCAACGGCGAACTTCCTTATAGGTCGTATTTTCATAAAATTTTTCAAAAAGTGATTTTAACCATTCACCTTTTTTAATAACTCTTTGATTACGATAATTTATCGCCGCAATATATACTCCAATTAATGCTAGAACTTTAATAACAATGTCTATCCAGGCTTTTGAATCCATAGAGACAAATTATTTGTAAGAACGTTGACTTGGTTTAACGACATCAAAATTCAACGGCTCTTTATGCAAAATTTCACCTTCAGGTGTATATTCCCAGGCGGCTACATAACTGAATTCATCATCTTTTCTTAATGCTTCTCCTTCTGATGTCTGGCTTTCTTCACGGAAATGGCCACCGCAGCTTTCTGTACGTTCAAGTGCATCAATACAAATCAATTCACCCAATTCTAAAAAGTCTGCCACACGACCGGCTTTGTCTAATTCAGGATTCATTTCAAAAATTTCACCCGGCACTTTTACATTTTCCCAAAACTCTTTTCTCAACGCTCTTATTTCTTCAATCCCTTCCCTCAAACCTTTGTCATTGCGTGCCATTCCGCATTTTTCCCACATAATCTTTCCCAATCTTTTATGAAAACTTTCTACTGATTCTGTTCCTTTGATACTCATTAATTTTTCAATTCTTTCTCTTACTGCTTTTTCTGCTTCTTCGAATGCCGGGTGTGAAGTAGGGATTGCCGGCGTTCTGATTTGTGTAGCCATAAATGCACTCACGGTGTAAGGAATTACAAAGTATCCGTCTGCAAGTCCTTGCATGAGCGCGGAAGCTCCTAACCTGTTCGCACCGTGATCGCTGAAATTTGCTTCACCAAGAGAATATAATCCATCAACAGTGGTTTTCAATTCATAATCTACCCAAAGGCCGCCCATCGTATAATGGACTGCCGGATAGATGCGCATCGGAACGTGGTACGGATCTTCGCCGGTAATTTTTTCATACATGGCAAAAAGATTTCCATATTTTTCCCTGATTACATCCTCACCCAATTGTGTAATCGTTTCTGCGGAAGGATTTTCTAATCCGCGTTTATGAGCTTCCGTTTTTCCATATCTTTTTATAGCGTCTTTAAAATCCAAATAGACTGCTTTTTTTGTGGTACCAACGCCATAACCTAAATCACATCTTTCTTTTGCAGCGCGTGAAGCTACATCTCTCGGAACTAAATTTCCAAAAGCGGGATAGCGTCTTTCCAAATAGTAATCGCGCTCATCTTCCGGAATATCATTTGGTTTGCGTTTGTCATCTTTATTTTTTGGAACCCAGATTCTCCCATCATTTCTCAAACTTTCACTCATCAAAGTAAGTTTGCTTTGATGGTCGCCTGTTACCGGAATACAAGTTGGATGAATTTGTGTAAAACATGGATTGGCAAAATAAGCGCCTTTCTTATGCGATTTCCAGGCAGCGGTTACATTGCTTCCCATGGCATTGGTACTCAGGTAAAAAACATTTCCATAACCACCGGAGCAAATTAAAACGGCATGGCCAAAATATCTTTCCAATTCTCCGGTTACTAAATTTCTTGCAATGATGCCTCTTGCCACGCCGTCTATTTTCACAATGTCATGCATTTCATGCCGTGAATAAACGGTTACATTTCCCAAAGCAGCCTGTCTTTCCAAAGCGCCATACGCGCCAAGCAGTAATTGCTGACCGGTTTGTCCGGCTGCATAAAACGTACGCTGTACCTGCGTTCCACCAAACGAACGATTGCTTAATAATCCACCATATTCTCTTGCAAACGGAACCCCCTGAGCCACACATTGATCAATAATATTGCCGCTCAATTCTGCCAGACGATACACATTCGCTTCACGTGAACGGTAATCTCCACCTTTTACGGTTTCATAAAAAAGACGATAGACAGAATCCCCATCGCTCGGATAATTCTTTGCGGCGTTGATACCACCTTGAGCTGCGATAGAATGTGCACGTCTTGCGCTGTCCTGAAAACAAAATGATTTTACTTTATAGCCTAATTCTCCCAAAGTAGCGGCCGCAGAAGCGCCGGCAAGGCCTGTTCCAATTACAATGATTTCTAATTTTCGTTTGTTTGCGGGGCTTACTAAAGCCAAATGGTCTTTATAATGTGTCCATTTGTCTGCGATTTCGCCTTCAGGAATTTTTGCGTCTAATGCCATACGTTTTATTAAATATTTTATTGAATCAACCAGTAAAACAACTTTTAATTCATTTTTTTAATTTACTTTTTTTCCTTCTATTTCATTCACTATTCACTATTCACTATTGAAGCCATCCTGCCATAAATGCTATTGGCATTGATGCAAACAACAGGCAAATGACCCATGAATAGATTATTCCGATTCCTTTTATTATATTAATCCACCGCCGGTGATTGATGCCTAAAGTTTGAAAAGCACTTTGAAATCCCTGTAACAAGTGAAATAAAAGCGATGCAAGGCCAATCATGTACAGTGTGAACCAGATAGGATTTGTAAACACTTCTTTCATTTCTTCATAAAGATTAATTACCGGCCCGTGAAAATATAATTCATGTTTCGTGCTTGCCCAGAAATGATATAAATGCATCACCAAAAACAAAAGAATAAAAGTGCCAAGCCATCCCATGTAGCGGCTGTACCATTTTATTTCACGGGGATATTTTTTCTTTGCATAACCGATTTTTCTCGCCGCTTTATTTTGTTGCCAAAGTAAAAGTCCCTGGATGATGTGCAAAATAAAAACAGCAAACAGCCCAACTTCAAGGAACCGGATAAAATAATTGTGCAGCATCACAGATGCAACCCGGTCAAATGTTTGTCCGCCATCATTATAAAAAATTAAAGCATTTATACCAGCATGAACAATCAGGTAAAGGATGAGAAAAAATCCCGTTAAACCCATTAATATTTTTTTGCCTATCGAAGAAGTGAATGTCTGTTTCCAGGTCATAAGTGAGTGAGTTAATAAAATTTCAGATAGGCAAATGTACTACATGAACTTTAAATTTTTTGTTAGCTGATTTTATTTAAGCCGTTCTTACTGATAGAATTTTTTCCTTTTTTAAAATTAAATTCAGTGTTTGCAGTAAACAAATAAATAGGAGTATTTCTTAATTTCCTTACAAGCTGACTTCTGAAGGTTTAGCGGTTACACTTCAATTTAAGCCAATGAATGTTTCATAAAGCGGGGTAAAAATGAATTATCAATTACTAAAAAACCCGGTGAAAAATAAAAAGAAAGAACACGGAATTACTTTAATTTTCCAATTGGATGAAATTTTATATTAATAATACTTACATCCATGCACTCAAATAAAGCATTTATAATAGATGATGAATTTCCGAGCAGAAATTTTCTTCATAAAATGCTACGTCAATACTTTCCGGAAATAATCGTGGCTGGTGAAGCGTCAAACGTTGAAGAAGGATTGCAGGGAATAGAAGAATACGAGCCTGATATTATTTTCCTCGACATCCAGATGAAAGGTGAAACCGGATTTGATTTATTAAATAAGTTACCTGAAATTAATTTCTCATTAATCTTTACCACAGCTTACGACCAATACGCCATTAAGGCTTTTCGATTTAATGCAATTGATTATTTGCTAAAGCCAATAATTACTGATGAATTGATTGAAGCAGTAAACAAAGTAAAAGAGCGAATTCGCCTTCCAAAAAATGCTTCTAAAGAACAGATAGAGCAATTATACCAGGATATAAAATCGCCGCATAAAATTCATGATAAAATTGCTGTCGCCTCTACCGAGGGTTTTATAATTATTCCAGTGAATGAAATTGTTTATTGTCATGCAAGCAGCAACTACACTGAGTTTTACCTCATTGATAATAAATGTATTCTATCCAGCTATACGTTAAAACAGTATGATGAGATATTAAGTTCAGAATCGTTTTTCAGAGCACATCGCTCTTACCTTATCAATTTAGCGCATGTAAAAATGTACCGCAAAGGCGAAGGTGGCGAAATTGTAATGAGTAATGGGCATGAGATAGAACTTTCGCGCACGCATAAAGATGAATTTCTGCATCTTATAAATATAAAATAGTGAAAGCTTTGCTTCTCTATATTCAATTAAAAATTTCATACATCGCAATACTGCTGATATTGCATGTGGGGCTTTATGCACAAAATTTAGGTTTAAAACTTTACAATGTGAATGACGGCCTGCCGAGCAGCTTAACATACAGGGTATATCAGGATAAATACGGTTACTTATGGGTGGCAACTACTGCGGGGATTAGCCGTTTTGATGGAAGGCAATTTGTAAACTACAGCCTTTCCGATGGTCTGTTATCGCTTAAGACTGATGGAATTTTTCAGGACAGCCACGACCGGCTTTGGTTTGGCACTAATGCCGGCATGGCGCAATTTAAAAATAACAGATTTATTACCTACCCTACAAACGATAACCTGAATATTACTTATGTACCCAATTTTGTAGAAACAAAAGACAGGCGGATATGGGCTTGTACGATTAAGGGCGTATATGAATTTGAAGATAGTATCTATAGGAAAATATCTCTTTATCCTGGTTTTGAAAATAAAAACTGCAGAAATATTATAGAAACAAATGAAGAGTTATACATTAACTATGGATCAGATATTGTTTGTAGAAACAAGGAAGGAGAATGGCAGCATATCGCTTCTAATTCTTTTTTTAATGTAATGTCAATCCAGGATAATCAAATCCTGGTAAGTACAGGCAAAAACATTTATGAACTCAGGAATCACCAGCTCATTCCATTATATCAAAAGGATATTACCACAAAAGGGTTTTTTTCTTATATGATAGATTCAAAAAAGCGCCTCTGGATTGCTGGAATTGACTTTTTGAAAGTTTCCAAGCCTGGCGATTGGGAACATTTTTCTGATTCAATCATTCAGCATAATCAATACTATTCTATCAAAGAAGATTCGAGTCATAATGTGTGGACGGGTACTATTGGAGGCTTGCTAAAAATAAAAGATATTGATTTTACGACAATTGATAAAAATAAAAACGTCCCGTTGGATGGGATATATAATATTATTGCGCTTCCCGATAAAAGACTAATATTTTCATCCGGCGCAAAAACCGGTTTGATGGTTTATGAGAATAATAATTGTAAACAAATAATGCCGCCACGATCTCCGGGAAATGACAATTATTACAAAGACCCTGTTGATGCTTATACTTTTGATTCAAAGAACAGCCTTTGGATGGTAACCCGGCTTAAAAGATTTTTACATTTCAATGGTAAAACTTTGGAAGACTTTTCCGGTGCATTACATCTTAAAAACACAGAGAACATTTATGATATGCAGTATATAAAGAATAGAAAACGATTTTTTATTTGTGCAGATTCTACATTGCTGTATGGGAATCCATTAAATTTTTCAACCTTTATTCCAACTAATACAGGTGTTGCCATAATTAAACCTACACGGGTGTTTATGGTGAAAAACGGCCTCTTGCTTTTGTATATTGATGGAAAAGGAGTTTATTGTATTGATAGTAACAATAATTTTATTTCGCTTATTAAGGAAACCGGTATTGATGGCAGTAAAAAAGGTATTCAATTAGGTGTTTACTTTTATGAAGACAGCGACAATAATTTCTGGATAGGTATTCCAGGCGATGGGTTGTATGAATATGATTTTGCAAAAAATAAATTGCCTTTTTTAATAAATCACCTGACAGTAAATGACGGTTTGCAAAGCAATACTGTGCTTAATATAACCGCCGACAGCAAAAAAAGGCTTTGGGTTGCAACTAACACAGGAATAGATATTTTGCAAGTAAACCAATCCGGAAAATGGGAAATATTTAATTATGCCAAAGAGGAAGAACTTTCTATAAATCAGTCTGACTTTGAAAAACTTGTAACTGATGCGGATGGAAATGTGTGGCTTTCCTCGCCAAATAAAATTATTAAATTCAATACCACTGATATTAGGCTTCACAAAGAACCGCCGCATATTATTATTGAAAAAATTACGCTTGCTTTTATAGAAACTGATTGGAGCAAATTAACCGATTCTCTATACGGTTATTTTCAATTGCCTTTTAATCCTGTTTTGAATTACAATCAGAATTCATTGGGGATTTTTTTTAATGCTATTGATTTTTCTACTTCAAATTCCAATCCCGAATATTCATATAAATTATTACCGTTCCATACGTCGTGGAGTATTCCGGCCAAAACAAAATCTGTATCATTTTCACAATTGCCACCGGGAAAATATGAATTTATGGTAAGAGCAAAAGACCGCGCATCCGGCTGGAGCCAGCCGGATGTTTTCCGGTTTACAATTGCGCAGCCTTTTTGGAATAAGTGGTGGTTTCGCCTAATGGTAATCGCTTTTGCTTCATTTATTATTGTCAGTATTTTTAAAGCAAGAATACAAAAAATAAAACACGAGATTTCTATTCAAACACAACTAAAAGAACTTGAGATGAAAGCTCTGAAAGCGCAAATGAATCCTCATTTTATTTACAACGCGCTTAATTCCATCCAGTCATTGATCGCCAGCGATAAAAAAACAGAAAGTATATTTTACATAGGAGCTTTTGCAAAACTATTACGGCAGGTATTAGACAATTCAGAAAATAATGTAATCAGTCTGGATAAAGAACTTGAAACCGTGGGACTTTATATCCAACTCGAAACCTTGAGACTTGATATGAAATTGAATTGTAAAAAAATAATTGCGGAAGATATAATTCCGGAGTTTGAAAAAATACCCCCACTTATTTTGCAACCATTCATAGAAAATGCTTTGTGGCATGGATTAAGTAGCAAAGAAGGAGAAAAAGAAATTATAATCTCTGTAAATGCGGGAGGAAACTGGCTTGTTTGTGAGATAACAGATAATGGCATTGGTAGAAAAAAAGCTCAGGAATTTAAAAACAGTTCTATCCCATTACATGAGTCGAAAGCCATAAGCATCACCGAAAAAAGATTATCCGATTTCAACGAAAACAATGATATCTCTCCAATCGAATTCTTTGATTTATATGATCCTGAAAATAATGCCTGTGGCACCCAGGTAAAGGTGTATATCAAACGAAAAGGCACCATGTCTTACTAAATGAAATACCTGTTTCAAAATCTCTTGGCCGCTTTTCAATAAAAAATAAAACTTCTGATACAAAAGTAATTGTGCTCATAAAACGAAAAGGAAGCCAGCGATGCGATTTGATTTACTAAATCAAATCATGGTTTCACATCATTTTTTCCACCCTTCACTAAACGCCGTCTATAACCGCTTTCCCAAATCTTATTTTTAATAAATGGATTTCTTTCTGGCGATATTGATGTTGCTTGTTGCAATCCTAATCGGCCTTTTTGGAAAGGAAATTATTAACCGGATATTTCGTAAAAAATAACCGAAACCTGTGGATATAAATTTTGATAGTAGTGATGTATAAACCAAAAAGTAAAGACTTGAAATATTGTGATAAGAGAAAAATATAAAATTCAATCTCTTTCCAAAAAATTAATTTTTAATCGTCCATCTAATTTTAATTACTATAAACTATAAAACATGAAAAAGTCAAATTTACTCTTTAGCTTAATGCTATCCGGTTTTATTATCAGTATTTTTATGCTTAGCGGTTGCCAAAAACAGCCACAGACAGACCAGCATTACAATCTGGATATTGTGTTGCATGGCGGCAAAAGTTTGGGGTTTATTAAATTTACGCAAAGCGATACAAAAATTATTACACTTGATACGAAGGTGGCACATCTTATGCCCAATCACGAGTATCTGCTTCAAAGGGCTGTCGATCCTATTAATGTAGTTGATGGCAACTGCACCAGCACTTCCTGGCTCACACTCGGTAAAGGTCTTACACCGCAATCTATCCTGACAGATGCAGATGGCAATGGAGAAGAACAATTATGGCGTGATGTGTCAGCTGTTGCTTCAGGATCAAAATTCGATATTCATTTCCAGATCATTGATGTTACTAGTCTGACAGTTGTTCTGACAAGTGATTGTTATTGGTACCAGGTGAGATAAAAAGCTATAGAAATGACAGTGGAAATAAGTTTTGATGCAGAACCGTAAAACCTTAAATGAATCAAATCCAGATTCTATAAAAAATAATGCCCCGTCCATATTTTAAAGAACCCAAATAAAATGCCCTATTCATCTTTTAAAACAATAAAAACAACAATCATGAAAATTCAATTACGATCAATCCTGCTTCTTTTTGGAGTAGTATTCAGTTGCCTTCTTGGATGCAAAAAAAATCAAACTCAGTTATGTGACGGGGATAATACAATAACTGTCACAACCAGGGTATTTGCTACAGGGCTCAATAATCCGCGCGGATTGAAATTTGAACCGGATGGATACTTATATGTTGCTGAAGGTGGCACGGGCGGTACCCATTTATCTACAGAATGTCAGCAAGTATCTGCTCCTCCCAATGGGCCTGGCCCTTATACAGGTAACGACTCTAACAGCCGTATCTCCAGGATAGATTGGCAGGGCACACGTACTACATTTGTAAATTATCTTCCTTCAACTGTTGCCAGCGCTGCTGCAGGTAGCGGTGTAACAGGGATGGCCGATGTTGCATTTGTTGGTAATACTTTATATGGGCTCATAGGTGGAGGCGGTTGTTCACATGGTGTGCCTCACATTCCTGATGGCATTATTAAATCAACCGGTGATGGTACATGGAAATTAATTGCAGATTACAGTATGTTTTTAATCAGCCACCCGCCGGCAAATAAAAGTACTGACTATACGGCCGACGGTAATCCCTGGAGTATGGTTAAAGTAAATAATTACTTCTATATAGCGGAACCAAATCAGCAAGTAATCGACCGGATTTCTTTTGTTACAGGCGATATTCAGCGGGTGATTGATTTATCGAAAACATATCCAAGCCAAACTAACTGGATAGGGCCTACTTCACTTGTTTATCATGCTGGATCTCTTTATTTTGGCACTCTTACGTCCTTTCCACTTGTGCAGGGTGCTGCCACTGTTTATAAACTTACACTCGATGGCCATTTAAGTGTTTTCCAAACAGGTTTTACTATGATAACAGGGATAGCCTTTGATGATCACAATGGGTTATACGTACTCGAAAATACAGTCGACGCTCCGGGCCCAACCCCCGGCAAGGGAGATGTAGTAAGAGTAGATCCGTCAGGAAAAAGGCTCGTAATTGTTGCAGGACTAAACCTACCCACTGCAATGACCTTTGGGCCCGATGGAAGATTGTACATATCCAATTGGGGTATTGGCGCTCCAGGCACTGGTCAGATTTTACAAATTGGTTTCAAGTGTGAAGAAGTACATGGCGATAAGGATATGTCACAAAATTGAATGGTTTTTCAATTTCAATATAAAAAGCTACCCAAAAGTGTGGCTTTTTTTTGCCTTTTTATAACAAAGTAACTTTCCCAAACATGTTCAATTTTTTATATCTATAAACTTTAGAAATTTTATCCAAAAGCTGGTTTATATTATTTAAAAAAAAAGAAATTATAAAACTGCAGCTTTCCAAAACACTTTAATTCTTTTTGTATCAACTTTTTTTTTTGCCAGGAAGAGGTTATAATTATCTTGTACCGTGAGCCAGAATTCAGGTGTAGTATTACTAAAACCAGTTGCAAGTTTAATAGCCATTTCAGGAGTAACAGCTTGTTTGCCATTGATAATTGCCGATAAAGTTTTGCGTGTTGTGCTAAGGCCTGTTGCTACTTCTTCAATAGTAAGTTTCTTACCGGTTTCTTCGCTAATACCATCGATAGTTTCCCTTATCAATTCACCGGGATGTGCGGGGTTAAACATTGCCATAATTTCTATTTAATGATAATCAATATAATCTACATCAAAGATGTTTTCATTTTCTATCCTAAAAATAATCCGGTAATTCTTATCAACCTTTACTGACCAGAAAGTGTTCAGGTCGCCTTTCAACTGATGTAAGCCATATCCCGGAACATTCATTTCCTCAGCAGTTCTTGCTGCATCCAGCCTTGTTAAAATTAGCCTGATTTTATTTACATTTTGTGGTTGCAGTTTTGACGTATTGCCTTTCTCATAAAAAAGTTTAAGGCCTTTATGTCTAAAACTTACAATCATCATTCAAATGTAACATGTAACGTGTCAAGTTGCAAATTTAATTTTTAAATAGCATCAATAAAACAAGTCTTTTAGTTGCTCAATCAAATGAATGCTCCACAAAAAAATTTACTTTTGCAATCCTAAATATATATTATGAACAAAGGACCGGTTTCACAATTTATAGAACATAATTATCGTCATTTTAATGCTGCTGCTTTGATGGATGCAGCCAAAGGATATGTAGCGCACCTGGATGAGGGTGGAAAAATGCTTGTTTCATTGGCTGGCGCAATGAGCACAGCGGAATTAGGAATTTCTTTTGCCGAAATGATCCGGCAGGGAAAGGTAGATATCATCAGTTGCACCGGTGCAAATCTTGAAGAAGACATTATGAATCTCGTTGCGCATTCTCATTATAAAAGAGTTCCTCATTATCGTCATTTAACGCCTCAGGAAGAATGGGATTTATTGGAGAATCATTACAATCGTGTAACGGATACCTGCATTCCTGAAGAAGAAGCTTTCAGAAGATTGCAGCAGCATATTTATAAAATCTGGAAAGAGGCAGATGACAAAGGTGAACGATATTTTCCGCATGAATATATGTACAAAATGCTGCTCAGCGGTGTGCTGGAACAGTATTATGAAATAGATCCAAAAAACAGTTGGATGCTTGCCGCTGCGCAAAAAAATATTCCGATAGTTGTACCCGGATGGGAAGACAGTACGATGGGAAACATTTTTGCATCTTATGTTATCAAAGGAGATTTGAAAGCAAGTACTATGAAAAGCGGCATTGAATACATGCAGCAATTGACTGAATGGTACCGTGAATTGTCAACCGGAAAAGGACTAGGCTTTTTCCAGATTGGCGGTGGTATTGCCGGAGATTTTCCAATTTGTGTGGTGCCAATGATGTACCAGGATCTGGAATGGAAAGATGTTCCTTTCTGGAGTTATTTTTGCCAGATATCCGATTCTACCACATCTTATGGATCTTACTCGGGCGCTGTTCCAAATGAAAAAATCACCTGGGGGAAACTCGATATTCATACTCCAAAATTTATTGTAGAAAGTGATGCTACCATCGTAGCCCCGTTAATTTTCGCGTGGATTTTGGGACTTTAACAATTATCTAATCAGCTAATTAGCAAATCAGCTAATTATTATGTTTGCAAAAAAGAACTTTTCTCCGCAACAGGTTGGCTTCGTTACTTCTCTGCCTATTAGCGGTTTAGCAGCTGCGGCTTTTTATCTTTTTACCGAAGAGTGGCTATCGTCCCTCCTGTTATTCGCTGGCTTATTTGTGGTAAGTTATTTAATTATTTATCTCACAGTAAAGCGATTTGTTTACCGGAAAATAAAACTGATTTACAAACTCATTTATCAAACAAAAGCAACCAAGAAAGAAGAGTTTTATTTCAAAAATATTTTACCTCAAAAATCGATTGACGAAGTGAATGAAGATGTGGAGCAGTGGGCAGTACAGCATAAAGAAGAAATAGATGCATTAAGAAAGAATGAAATTTTCAGGAAAGAATTTTTACTCAATCTCTCTCACGAATTGAAGACACCGATTTTTGCCATACAAGGGTATGTTGACACGCTACTAAACGGCGCTTTAGGCAACCATGAAGTGAATAAAAAATTTTTGGGTAATGCTTCAAAAAATGTGGATCGCCTGGTAAATTTATTAGATGATTTGGATGAGATAACGAAATTGGAAAGTGGCGAACAGTTATTGATAAAAGAAAATTTTATTATTCAGGATCTCATTAAAGAGGTTTTTGAGACACTTTCCATAAAAGCGGATGAGCAGAAAATAAAATGCTTTATAAAAGATGGCTGTGAATTGCCGCTTACAGTTTATGCAGATAAAGAAAAGATTCGAATGGTGTTTATCAATCTGGTAGATAATGCGATAAAATACGGAAAAAGAAACGGCATTATTGAAGCAAGCGCTTATAAAGTGGATGGCAAAAAAATACTGATAGAAATCACGGATAATGGTTATGGAATTGCCGAAGAACATTTATCAAGAATCTTTGAAAGGTTCTACCGCACTGATTTGGCTCGTGCAAGAAAAGCGGGTGGCAGCGGATTGGGATTATCTATTGTGAAACATATTATTGAAGCGCACGAAGACACTATTCATGTAAGAAGTAAAATAGATGTAGGAACGACTTTTGGCTTTTTATTGCCTGCGGCGAAACATGCATCCTGACAGTAAAAGAAGAAATAACATGGATTTCAATTTTTTTTAAAGAGATTAACGGAGACATATCCACACGATTAAGAGACAAGCATTTTTCTGAAGATTTACGATGAAGAAGTTTGAACCAAAGTTTTGATGTGGGAAATATATTGAACATGGAGCAATGAAAACACGGTAACCGTTTTCATTTTAAAAATAAAAACACGAATTCCAATTATTTGTTTGTTTACTGAACATGCTGTTTTTATCTTTAAACCAAAAAAACAAAAAAATGGCAAAAGCAGAAAAACCAATGGTAGGTATTATCATGGGCAGCGACAGCGATTTAAAAATCATGGAAGCTGCTGCACAAATTTTGAAACAGTTTGAAATTCCTTATGAAATTACCATTGTATCTGCACATCGCACTCCATTGAGAATGGTAGAATACGCATCGACTGCTATTGAGCGTGGACTGAAAACAATAATTGCCGGTGCAGGAGGAGCTGCACATTTACCCGGCATGATTGCCTCTCTAACGATAATCCCTGTAATCGGAGTTCCCATTAAATCTTCCAATTCCATTGATGGATGGGATTCTGTACTATCTATTTTGCAAATGCCGAATGGGGTTCCGGTAGCAACGGTGGCATTGAATGCTGCAAAAAATGCCGGCATATTAGCTGCGGAAATTCTCGCCATTTCAGATAAAAACATAGCAAAAAAATTAACAGCCTTTAAAAAAGAAATGCAGGAGCAAGTGGAAAAGAAAGCAGAATCTCTCATAAAGGATAGGGATTTTTAAAATCGGAATTTGCCATATTTATTGCTTTACTGATATCAATTGAGATTGTTTTGTTGCTAAAAGTATACTACCATAGTTAGCATTTCAGAGTTGCTTTCGGTTTCATATTTTTTTTTCAAAAAGTCCAATAATAAAATAAGATCTTGCACCCTATTTTATTTTTTATTTTATTGAATTTTAATTCAACTTTTTTGAATGTTCAGCATCATTACCGGTAGTATTATTCTAAGTCTTTTGCACGCTACAATTCCCAATCACTGGCTGCCGGTAATTGCCATTGGAAAAAAGGAAAAATGGACCTTACAGGAAGTTACTCAGGTTACATTTATATCGGCCATTGCCCATGGAATCAGCACCGTAATTATTGGAATCATACTTGCTTTTATTGGCGCCCGGTTAGCAGATAATATTGAATATTTTACGCACTTTTTTGCCCCGGTAATTTTAATTCTTTTGGGAATTATTTTCATTTACCGCCATCACACTCACCGGCATTTTCACCTGGATGAAAGCATCAAAAAAAAGCATTCTAAAAAGAAAATTATTATTGCATTGGTACTCGCTATGTTTTTATCACCATGCATGGAAATAGAAGCTTATTTTTTATTAGCCGGCACGCAGGAAAAATGGCTTATCTGGTTTATCGCTGCATTGTATTTAATAATAACAACGGTCGGAATGGTGCTTCTTGTGCGTTTGGCTTATCTGGGAATTTTAAAACTCAACTGGCATTCTTTGGAACACAATGCCGGAATTATTACGGGAATTACTTTAGTTGGCACCGGCATCCTGGCTTTCTTTATCCATTAAAAGTTCTATCAGGGTTGCCGACTTTAAAAGAATTCAAAAAGTTGGCAACCTTTAGCGGGAACCTTCACATTCATCTTTGCATTTTATTTTTTTACCCCTTAAGTTTGCATCTATTTTTTGACAAATGAAAGTTACCGACCATATAAAAGAATCAAAAGGAACCGCTATTTCTTTTGAAATTCTGCCACCATTAAAAGGCAAAACGATTGAATCAATTTACAATCATCTGGATCCTTTAATGGAGTTTAAACCGGCATTTATCAATGTGACTTATCATCGCAGCGAACAGGTTTTTAAAAAAAGAGCGGATGGCAGTTTTGAAAAAGTAGAAATTCGCAAAAGGCCGGGAACTGTGGGTATTTGTGCGGCTATCATGAATCACTATAAAGTGGATGCAGTTCCACACTTAATCTGTGGCGGATTTAATCTACAGGAAACGGAAAACGCTTTAATTGATCTCGCTTTCCTTGGTATTGATAATGTTTTGTTGCTTCGCGGCGATGCTGCAAAAAATGAAGCGGTTTTTGAGCCTGAAGAAAACGGCCATTCTTATGCCATTGATCTTTTAAAACAAACCGTAAATCTGAATAACGGAATCTACCTGGAAGATGATATTCGCGATGGTTACAAAACGCAGTTTTGTATTGGCGTGGCTGGCT
Organism: uncultured Chitinophagaceae bacterium; assembly: GCA_963706825.1. Classification (GTDB taxonomy): domain Bacteria; phylum Bacteroidota; class Bacteroidia; order Chitinophagales; family Chitinophagaceae; genus Ginsengibacter. The sequence goes on from CAVPNT010000003.1 coordinate 509,817, forward strand.
ATCCCGAAAAACATTTCGAAGCACCGAATATGCAAAGCGATTTGAGATATTTAAAAATGAAAGTAGATGCTGGCGCCGATTACATTACCACACAGATGTTTTTCGATAATCAGAAATATTTTGATTTTGTAAAAAAATGCCGGGAAGTGGGAATTGAAATTCCCATTATTCCCGGTTTAAAACCCATTACTTCGAGAAAACAACTGACAGTTTTGCCGCGTACTTTTCACGTGGATATTCCAACAGAACTGAGCAACGAAATTATTAAATGCAAAACGGATGTTGAAGTAGAAGCGGTGGGAACGGAATGGTTATTGGAACAATCGAAAGAACTTAAAAAAGCCGGAGTTCCCGTGTTGCATTATTATACTTTAGGCAAACCAAACGTGATTGTAAAAGTGGCTAAAGAAATTACTTAATATTTTCTATAAAAATCATTTATAAAAAACAAAAAGGTTGTGATCTTTACTCACAACCTTTTTGTTTTTTTTTCAAATAAAAATTATTTGCCACCAAATGGAATTCCTAACGAAATACTCCAGGTGCGATATTTATTTTTATCGTTTGAGCTATTGTTTGTTTGAGTTGAATTGATCTTTGCAAGGCCTAATCCATAATTTGCTTTAATTAATATTTTCCCCAGATCAATGCCTGCGCCTGCGTTCAGGCCATAATCAAATCTTTTAAGTTTGGAATATGCCTGATCATTTTCTGTAGGATCGGTACTTGTAAATTGTATATTCTTTGAAGAATTAATGGCGACGCCTGCCAACTGTCCTTCTACTTTGGATTTGCCGGCTATTCCCATGGCCACATAAGGGCCTGCATTGATAAAAATATTTGAGGTAGCATTCGCAAGAGGTAAACGAACCACCAAATTCACCGGTAATTCAAGATAAAGCGGATTGAAAGTGGCTTTGTAATAATTAGCACCAGAGCCGCTTTCAGATTTTGAACCTCTGCCATCAAGTAACAAACCGGTTTCCAAAGCGATGGGCTCGGCTTTATTCGAGCGTACCATAATTCCTGCATTGAATGTGGTGAGCAGGTTATTTTTTTCAGTCGCTCCTGAATTCGAGGTACTGATGTTAGCAAGGTTTACACCTCCCTGCACATAGATGCGTTGCGATTTTGCAGATGTGAAGATTCCTGCACATATTGCAATGGCTATTAATTTTTTCATTTAACGGGTTTTTAGTTTTTAAAGAGTTAAGTATCGGGAACAACGTTTCCAAAAAGTTTGCCAAGAGCCGAAAACGGAAAAAATGACTGGCATAATTATTTGCTAAAAAAGAAGCATTTTTTTAAACAGGTCATTTTTCAGACCTTCCGCTTTTTAACCACTTTTTTTATCGTAAACTTCTTAAAATGAATTTTAAAAGTACGTTGCTTTTAACCGGTTTCTTTTGTTTTTTTAACTCAATATCTGCACAAAAAAATCCTGCATCCATCTTTGATCCCCGTGAATTATTTGCACAAGATTTTTATACAAAAAATGGAAATGAATTTCGGTCGGCTAACGGTGCGCCTGGTCCTAAATATTGGCAAAACCGCGCTGACTATACACTTCACGCTATCATAGATACTTTACAAAATACATTAAAAGGAACTGAAACAATTTCTTACACGAACAACAGCCCTGATAATTTGTCATCTCTATGGTTGCAATTGGATCAAAATACTTATCGAAAAGATGCACGTTCCAGGTTTTATTCTTCGCGCATTGCCAATGGTTCTACAGAAGGTTATCAATTTGAAAATGTAACGATTGAAATGAATGGCAAAACTTTAAAAGCCGATTATATCATCAATGATACAAGAATGCAGATTCGTTTACCAAATGCATTATCATCAAAAGGAAAAATAAAAATCAACATTAAATATCATTATGAAATTCCAGGAGTTTTTGGTGGAAGAACAGATTTTTTTTCAACAAAAAACGGAAAGATTTATGAAATAGCCCAATGGTATCCACGCATGTGTGTGTATGATGATTTGGAAGGATGGAGCACCTTGCCATTCCTTGGAAGCGGAGAATTTTATTGTGAATATGGCGATTTCGATTATTCCGTTACAGTACCTGCAGGAATGATCGTTGCAGGCAGCGGCGAATTGCAAAATGAAAAAGAAGTGCTGACTCCTACTCAAATTGAAAGATTAAATGCTGCAAGAAAAAGTGATAAAACAATTATGATTCGTTCTGAAAAAGAAGTGAATGATGCTGCAGCAAAAAATCAGAATAATAAATTAGTTACCTGGCATTTTAAGATGAACAATACGCGTGATGTCGCGTTTGGCGCAAGTTCTGCCTATGTTTGGGATGCAGCAAAAGTAAATTTACCGGAGGGAAAAAAATGTCTCGCCATGTCTGTTTATCCCGTGGAAAGTGGGGGAGAAGATGCATGGGGTAGAGCAACAGAATATTTAAAAAAATCAATAGAATATTTTTCAGAGAAATGGTTTGTATATCCTTATCCGGTTGCGGTCAATGAAGCCGGCAGAGCCGGCGGTATGGAATATCCGGGAATTGTTTTTGATGGGATGAATGCAAAGAAAGGAAACTTGTATTGGGTGACCGCGCATGAGATTGGCCACAACTGGTTTCCAATGATTGTTGGTAGTGATGAAAGGCGCTATCCCTGGATGGACGAGGGTTTTAATACTTTTATTGATGTGTATGCGTCAGATGAATTTAATCATGGTGAATACGCGCCAAAACGTGATGGTGAATATGCACCCGGCAAAGGAAATCCTGCTGATGAAATTATTCCATTGTTGAAAGATTCTGCAGCCCCTTCAATGATGGCAAGAGCAGATATGCTTACAGAAAAATACCGGCATCCATTGGTTTATTTTAAACCTGCGTTTGGTTTGGTCATGCTTCGCGAAATTGTTTTAGGCCCTGATCGTTTTGATTATGCTTTTAAAAAATACATTGAACGCTGGGCTTACAAACACCCGTCTCCCGATGATTTTTTCAGAACGATGGATAATGAAGCCGGCGAAAGCCTTTCATGGTTTTGGAAAGAATGGTTTTATAACAACTGGCAATTGGATCTCGCCGTTCAATCTGTTTCTTATCCAAATAATGATGTAAAAAATGGTGCAGATATTACGATTGCCAATTTGCAAAAGATGGCAATGCCATGCACAATTGAAGTTATTTTGAAAGATGGGAATAAACAAACTTTACAATTGCCTGTTGAAACATGGATGCAAAGCGATGTTCATAAAATTCATTTGACGACAACTCAACCTGTACAATCTATCATCATCGACCCGGAAAATAAGTTGCCCGACAGCAATAGAATGAATAATGTATGGAAAGGATAAATTAAAGCTAATGATAACCAAAAAATATAAACTTCATGAATTTTCAACAATTGGTTTTAACGATTCAAACGGCTTCAAATGAATTGCAACGTAGCGCTGCCAAGGCAGTAAATGTTCATCTTACGATTCGAAACTGGTTGGTTGGTTTTTATATTGTTGAATTTGAACAAAAGGGAGAGGATCGGGCGGAGTATGGAAGTAACCTTTTCAGTAGTCTTTCTATAAAAATAAATATTAAAGGATTAGCAGCTACTAATCTCAAACAGTGCCGGCAGTTTTATTTGATGTACCGACAAATGCCTGCCGTGGTGAACAAGGAAGTTATTCATCTGCTTCCTAAAACAATTCGTCAGACACTGTCTGACGAATTAATATTAAAAGATTCACAAATACGTCAGGCACTGTCTGACGAATTACAAATCAATGAATCTAAAGGAGATGAAATGCGGGTAATTAACAAGATGCTTACTTCTGCATCGTTTAGTCATTTTGTAGAGTTGATTAAAATATCCGATGAAAATAAAAGAAAATTCTATGAACTATTAATCTTGAAAACAACGCCTTCAGTGCGTGAATTACAACGACAGATAAACACTTTAACCTATGAACGATTCGGTTTATCGGCAGATTATAAAAATGCTTTTGCACAGATTCAGCAAAAAATAACACCTGAAAAGAACAATGATATCATAAAATCACATTACTTCTTTGAATTTCTAAATATAAACCGACCGGAATTAATTGAAGAAACAGAACTGGAGCAGGCTTTAACTGATCATCTTCAGCAATTTATTCTTGAATTAGGCAATGGTTTTTGCTTTGAAGCAAGGCAAAAAAGATTATTGATAGGCGATGAATATTTTTTTATTGATCTTGTTTTTTATCACCGCATTCTAAAATGTCATGTATTAATAGATCTAAAAATAGAAAAAGCAAATCATGAGCATATTGGCCAACTGAAAACTTATATCAATTATTATAAGAAAAATTTCGTTTTAGAAACGGACAATCCGCCTGTTGGAATATTATTGGTTACAGACCAGAATACAAGCCTGGTTGAATATGCCATAGCCGATTCTGATAAAGATATTTTTGTAAGCAAATATCTGTTGCAACTTCCTTCTAAAAAACAATTAACTGAATTTATCGAAAATGAACTGAAAGAATTTTTATGATTTAGAATCAATTTAAATTATCCATTTAATTTATTTCCTCATCTTCAAAAACAAAATCTCCCATATTTCTTCGTTCACTGAATCTCCCTTTTTTCTGCTCAATAACTTTTTCAATCTTATATTTATAACTTCAAAATCCCTACTTTTAAAAACGCATTTCCGAACGATATTTTGCTGTCTGTTTTGTAACTAAAGAATTTCTAAATAAAACAATAAAATGAACGTAAAACTTTTGCTTTGGAGTATCGTTGTGGCGCTTGGCGGATTTTTATTTGGCTTTGATGTAGCTGTTATTTCAGGTGCTGAACAAGATATTAAAAGAGTTTGGGAACTGAGCGATGTACTTCATGGCATTGCCATAGGCGCTGCACTTTATGGGACTGTCTTTGGTGCTTTGTCAGGTGGTATTCCTGCGACGAAATGGGGAAGGAAGAAAACCCTGCTTTGGATAGGTATATTATACCTAATCTCTGCTTTGGGTTCGGCAATTGCTCCCGGCGTTTATATTTTCATGGCCTTCCGGTTACTGGGTGGTTTTGCAATCGGCGCTTCTTCGGTGGTAGCGCCGATGTATATCTCGGAAATTGCACCCGCAAAAAACAGGGGAAAATTAGTGGCTACATTTCAGTTTAATATTGTATTCGGAATCCTGATGGCCTATTTATCCAACTATCTGTTGGAGGGAGTCGGGGGCAACAACAGTTGGCGTTTGATGTTGGGAGTTGTTGCAATTCCTGCATTAATTTATAGTATTTTGGTATTTTTCGTCCCGGAAAGTCCGCGGTGGTTAATTGTTCACAAAGGAGATTATAATACTGCAAGAAAAATATTGGCAGTAAGTGATCCTATTGGTGTTGATGAAGCGATCGAAGCGCTTCATAAATCAATCGGTGAGGAAAAGCACAAAGAAAAGCTTTCGGCTTTCTTTAAAAGAAAATACAACTTCCCGATTTTTTTGGCTGTGATGATTGCTTTTTTTAATCAAATGTCTGGCATCAACGCCGTTATTTATTTCGCTCCCCGCGTTTTTGAATTGGCCGGAATCAGTAAGCAAGGCGCTTTTCTTCAGAGTGTAGGAGTAGGTTTGGTCAACCTCGTTTTTACCATGCTGGGCTTGTATCTTATCGATAGATTAGGGCGCAAAATTTTAATGTTAATCGGATCTGTTGGCTACATCATTTCTTTGGTGTCAGTTGCAGCCGCCTTTTATTCGAATCATGTTGGCGGTATGATTGTTCCATTGCTTCTTTTTTTATTTATTGCATCTCATGCTATCGGCCAGGGCGCTGTGATTTGGGTGTTGATTTCAGAAGTGTTTCCTAATAGTGTGCGTGCTTATGGACAATCTCTCGGTGCATCTACTCATTGGATTATGGCGGCCATCATTACTACTTTGTTTCCCATACTGGCTGTAAAAATCGGGCCGGCGCCCATCTTTGCTTTTTTTGCTTTCATGATGGTGCTGCAGTTGTTGTGGGTAATATTCATCATGCCTGAAACAAAAGGAAAATCGCTTGAAGAATTAGAAGCTAAACTGATTAAAACATAAAACCTTTTGCAGAACAAGAATCATCATAATGTAATTTGTTTCGGTGAAGTACTTTGGGATATTCTGCCATCAGGCGCTGTTCCCGGTGGAGCGCCCATGAACGTTACTTACCATCTTCATAAACTTCAAAAAAATCCCGCATTAATCACCAGGATCGGAGATGATGAAAAAGGAAAAGAACTGAAGCAAATTTTTTCGGCAACCGGTGTTTGCACCGATTTTTTTCAATTGGATCATGAGCATGAAACCGGAAAAGTTTATGCAAACATGAATGACCAGCACGAAGTAGTTTATGATATTGTTCGACCTGTAGCGTGGGATTTTATCTCATGGAATGAATCCTTAAATAATGCAGTTTCAAATGCTGAATATTTTATTTTCGGAAGCCTCGCTGCAAGAAATGATATCAGCAAAAACACCCTTTTTCAATTGTTGGAATCTGCTAATAAAAAAGTACTCGATATCAATCTGCGGCATCCTCATTTTAACCAAAAAATAATAGAAGAATTAATTTCTAAGGCGGATTTTCTTAAACTCAATCTTGCTGAACTGGAATTAATATCTGAAATGTATTTTAATTATAACGATTTAAAAGACCGTGCAAAAGCATTGATGGATAAATTTCACCTTTCTAAAATGGTCGTTACTTTAGGCGCTGAAGGAGCGGTATTATTTTGGGAAGGTAAAGAGTATCAGCATAACGGCTATATTGTAAACGTAAAAGATACCATCGGCAGCGGCGATGCTTTTTTAGCAGCATTTATTTCAAAATGGATGGATAATTCGTCTCCCGAATCTGCATTGCAATTTGCAAGTGCTTTGGGTGCCTTTATTGCCGGCAAAACCGGTGGTTGCCCTGATTATCAGATAGGCGAAGTAAACGATTTTGTGAAACAAAAGAAAGCCGGGAATTGAAAGGTGTTGTGTTTTATATAAAATCTTCTTTGAAAAATATCAGGTATGAAATTTTTATTTACAGTTTTTCTTTTAACAGGTTTTGCAACAGCACAGAAAACCGGCCATCAATTTTATACAGAACCTTACCGGCCGAAAATTCATTTTTCACCAAAAGAAAAATGGATGAATGATCCGAATGGAATGGTTTTTTACAATGGTGTTTACCATTTGTTTTTTCAATATTATCCCGACAGTACAGTGTGGGGACCAATGCATTGGGGACATGCGACCAGCAAAGATTTGATTCATTGGCAACAACAACCCATCGCGCTTTATCCCGATAGCCTCGGATATATTTTTTCAGGTAGTGCTGTAATTGATAAAAATAATACCTCCGGTTTTGGTAAAAATGGTAAAATTCCAATGGTAGCTATTTTTACGCAGCATGATCCAATAGGAGAAAAAAAGGGAACAAGTAATTATCAAAACCAAAGTATCGCCTATAGCCTGGATGATGGCAAAACCTGGTTCAAATACAACAAGAATCCGGTTTTGAAAAATCCGGGCATAAAGGATTTTCGCGATCCGAAAGTACACTGGTATCCAAAAGATAAAAAATGGATCATGGCACTGGCCACTTTAGACAGGATCACATTCTATTCTTCTAAAAATCTCAAAACATGGACAAAGGAGAGTGAATTTGGACAGCAAAATGGCGCACACAGCGGTGTGTGGGAATGCCCTGATATTTTTCCACTGAAATACAATGGACAAACAATTTGGGTGTTAATAGTAAGTATTAATCCCGGTGGGCCTAACGGTGGCTCGGGCACGCAATATTTCACGGGAACATTTAATGGCAAAACATTTACTTCTTTTGATAATGATATAAAATGGATTGATTATGGCCCTGACGATTATGCAGGAGTAACCTGGTCAAATACGGGTGAGCACAAAATATTCTTAGGATGGATGAGCAACTGGCAATATGCAACTGTTGTTCCAACCAAAATATGGAGAAGCGCCATGACCGTGCCCAGGGATTTAGGTTTGAAAAAAGTTAATGGCAAATACTATGTAACTTCTCAACCGGTAAATGAACTAAACGATCTGAATATATCCGATCTAAAATTGCAAAATTTTGAAGAACACAATTTTGATCTCACATCAAAAACAGGTAAACTGTCCGTTCCGGTCAGTTTAAAATTTTCTTCTGATAAAATTGATGATTTTTCTATTTCGCTTTCCAATCCAGATCATGAAAAAATGGTGATTGGTTACGATAAAACAACTAATCATTATTACATTGATCGTACTTCATCCGGCAAAACGGATTTTGAAAAAAACTTTTCCGCGAGAGTTGTTGCCCCCAAAATATCCAATTCTCCAAATATGGACATGATACTGATAATAGATAAAACTTCTGTTGAAATGTTTGCTGATAAAGGCCTTACCAACATGACCGCTATATTTTTTCCGAATCGGCCCTATTCGAGGATCGTGTTTAATTCAGCGCATTTTAAAATAAAGGATCTGCAATATCATGAATTGAAAAGTATTTGGAATCAGAAATAAACCCTGATGATCCCTGAATTGAAATTTGGATTATTTCTTTGTTTACTGAACAAACTTTTTCAAAGCAACAGATTTTCGTACCATTTTTCTAAACCTAAAACTTAAAAAAACTGCAGAAAAGGTAAGCCCTGTAATGAAGCCTGTCCATATCCCTGCCGCGCCCATTTTAAAATAAAAAGCAAGTAAACAGCCAACCGGAATACCAATAGCCCAATAAGCAATGGCGATAAAAACCGTGGGCACTTTTACATCTTTTATTCCACGAAGCAAACCTGCACTGATGGCCTGTGTACTATCAGAAATTTGAAACAAAGCGGCAAATAAAAGTAAATAAGCTGCCATGGAAACCACTTCTGCATTATCATTAAAAACATAAGGCAATTGAAAACGGAAGATTATAAAAACTGCCGCGCAAAAGGTTCCATAAATTAAAGCCATGATTAAAGTGCTTTTCCCAATCGCATTAATTAATGACCAGTCATTGCGCCCAAAAGTATTACTCGCGCGGATAGAACCTGCCTGTGACAGTCCCATCGAAACCATAAAAGTGAGTGAAGCGATGCTCAATGCAATCTGGTGCGCGGCCTGCTCTACTGCACCTATTGTTCCAATCAAAATGCCTGAAACGGCGAATGCGCCGGCTTCCATGGTAATTTGAAAACTACTTGGAATTCCGATATCTAATAGTTCTTTTATCGTATGCCATTTTAATTTCCATACAATACTTCTGACCGCTACATACCTTCTGAAAGTACGGTGATACAAAATGATTAATACAAGAACGATAAATATTAAAATACGTGTAATCAATGTTCCCCAGCCGGCACCCATTAATTCCATTCTTGGAAATCCCCAGTTGCCATAAATTAAAAGCCAGTTCAAAAAAGCATTTATGGGAAGTGCAGACAGAGAAAGAATCATCGCTGTTTTCGTATGTTCCAGTCCATCGGTAAATTGTTTCAATGCTAAAAACAGCAACATGGGAATTACAGACCATCCCATGATTTGCAAATAAGGCAAAGCAAGCTGGGCAACGGTTGGGTCCTGGTCCAGGTGAAATAAAATATTTTTACTCAACTCTATCATCAGTGAAATAATAACAGCTGAAATTGCGCAAACCCAGAATCCGTTGTATAAATAATGGCTTACTAATTTTTTGTCTCTTCTTCCATTGGCCATTGATACCATTTGCGAAACAGAAATGGTAATTCCGATTCCAAAAACATAAGGAATATTTATCACGCTCATCACCAAAGCCGCTGCTGCCAACTGTTTGTAGCTCACAGCGCCCACCATTGCCGTATCAATAATGCCCAGCGACATTTGAGCCACTTCTCCCAAAATAATGGGAAAAGCAAGTTTCAAAGTTTTTTTTGCCTGGACGAGTAGCATGATTTGTTTAAAAAATTTTTAGAAAAAAGGGCGGCGAAGATAAGAATTTTGAAGGCAGGATTTGTTGATTTTCTGCTTCGCAAAAACTGAGTAACACCTGAAAATTCAGAAAGTAGTGATTTTTATTCAACATAACTTAAATTTGCAACCTTAATTTAAAATCAAAAACAAAATAACTATGGACACAGTAAGAGTTGCAATAAATGGATTTGGAAGAATCGGCCGTTTAGTATTCAGACAGATTTATAATATGGAAGGGATAGAGGTAGTGGCGATAAACGATTTGACAAGCCCAAAACAATTGGCTCATTTATTAAAATATGACAGTGCGCAAGGAAGGTTTGAAGGTGAAGTAAAAAGTACAGATAATTCAATTGTGGTAAATGGTGAAGAAATAAAAATTTATGCACAGCGTGACCCTGCACAAATTCCATGGGGCGCAGATAATGTGGATGTGGTAATAGAAAGCACCGGTTTCTTTACAGATAAAACCAAGGCAGAAGCTCATATCACTGCAGGGGCAAAAAGAGTCGTAATTTCTGCACCTGCAACCGGTGGAGTTAAGACCATTGTTTTTAATGTAAATCATAATATTCTTGATGGCAGCGAAACCATTATTTCATGCGCTTCATGCACTACAAACTGCCTTGCTCCAATGGCAAAAGTGCTAAATGATACTTTCGGAATTGCTACCGGTTTTATGACCACCATTCATGCTTATACCAACGACCAGAATACGCTCGATGCTCCTCATCCAAAAGGGGATTTGCGCAGGGCAAGAGCCGCTGCTGCTAACATTGTTCCAAACAGTACCGGCGCAGCAAAAGCAATCGGCCTCGTTTTACCGGAACTGAATGGAAAATTGGATGGCGTGGCACAGCGCGTTCCGGTTATTACTGGTTCGCTTACAGAACTTACCACAATTTTAAATAAAAAAGTAACGGTTGAGGAAGTGAATAATGCGATGAAAGCCGCTTCCAATGAGAGTTATGGTTACAATGAAGATGAAATTGTAAGCACCGATATCATCGGAATGCACTTTGGTTCTTTATTCGATTCTACGCAAACAAAAGTATTAACCGTTGGCGAAAACCAATTGGTAAAAACCGTTAGCTGGTACGATAATGAAATGAGTTATGTATCTCAGTTAGTAAGAACTGTTCATTATTTTGGTAAGTTGATTGGGAAATAAGAAGTGTTCGAAATTGAAAATAATAAAAAACTCTCTTTTTTTGGAAAGAGGGTTTTTTATTATTTATCCGGTTGTAAAGCAACTTTACGCATTATTTAAATCTTCATTCAAATCGTCAACATTCAAAAAACTGACTTTGTATTTTCCTAACAATTCCAAAAATTCAATTCTGGAAATATGCAAGACTTTTGCTGCAATTCCTGATGAAACTTTCCCAAGCTCAAACATCTTTACAAGAGAAGAAGTTTTTATTTCTTTTCCAAAGTCATCCTTGTTCATTCGCATTGAGTTTGCATTCTAATTCATTGTAAGAATAGATGTAGTCAAATAATTGTTTTTCATAACCGTACCACATAAAGGGACCGATATGTTTTAGTTCAAAAATATTTTAATTAGCTTTTATTTTCAAATTAAATGCATAGTCATTTATGGGTTTGATAGTTAGGTTTATATCAAATTTGCAACCTTCGTTATAGTTTGTGCCATGTAGCATAAATTGCGATATTAATAATTGATGTTATAGTTGGTGTTTCCATGACATTTTCTGTCATAATTTAATGAGCAGTATAATAATGATAATGCAAATAATGAACCCAGAAATTAAAGCATATTTTCGTAAGGTTGAAACTTCTAATTTTAATTCTTTTGTTTGTTCTGATAAATTGGTAATTGTCGTATTTGAATTTTCTAACCTTATTTTATTTTCAGCATTTGTTTGACTTAAAGAGTCTGCTAATTCTTTTTGTTTTACATTTTCCGTTTTCAGCAATTGAACTTCCGAACAAAAGTTCTTTTTTTCATTTTCTACTTCAATAAGTTTTGTTTCATAATGCTTTGATTGTTTAGTTATGGATGATAATTCATTTGATAATTCAGCTATTTTGTCAAGCTTTTTATCCAAACTTGAATTTAGCTTTTGGATTTCATTTTCTGATTCAATAAGTTTTGTTCCGTATTGTTTAGATTGTTTTGTTATGGAAGATAATTCATTTGATAATTCAGCTATTCTATCAAGTTTTTTATCTAAGCTTAAATTTAATTTTTCAATTTCATTTTCTAATTCAATAATTTTCTTTTCAATCTCATCCGTCTTTCTTTTTTTATTTTTTAATTGGTTTAATTTAAAACTGATAAATCTTTTGAATTTCGGATTATATAACTCATTACGAAATTCAATTGCTTTAATTAAATTATCCAATGCTAATTCAAAGTTGCTATTGGTAAATTCAATTAAGCATTCTTTGTAATAATAGTTCGCTTGCCCATTTGTCAATTCGCTTGTAATTATTTTTTCATCATTTGCCGTTTGAGATAACTTTAAAACTTCTTCTCTCACAATAATATCGCGTGGTCTTATAAGTGTTTTCAATTTTATTCCTTCAAAAGTTTTGCATCGGCTCAATGCAACATAAGTATGACCAGCAGTAAACGCCCCATCGCCTAAATCGATAATTACATTATCAAAGGTCAAACCTTGACTTTTATGAATAGTAATTGCCCAAGCAAGTTTAATCGGATATTGAGTAAATGTTCCAACTACTTTTTCTACAATTTTGCCTGTAGCTTCATCCAATTCATATTTTATATTCTCCCAGATTGCTTTTTCTATTTTGTAGCTAACAGGTTTATCATCTTTTAAAAGAACAACTGAAATACTTTCCTCGCTTAATTCTGTCACTTTGCCAATAGAACCATTTACCCATCTTCCTCCTCTATCATTTTTCACAAACATCACTTGTGCGTCATCCTTAAGGTCAAGTTTTTTATTAGTTGGTAATAGGTCATCATTATTAGAATTTTCTTTCCCAAATCTGCCTTCTATTATTCCTTCAAATGAATATTTCTTGCCTGGCAATTGCTGAATCTTCCGCAGATTTGTAGCATCTACAATATCTCTTTTAGTTGCAAGAGTTATATAGTTTTCATCTTCCGTTGTAGAAAAATTCGGTGCATAGCTTTTATTTAGTTCCTGAATGTCTTGCAATTGAGCTTGGTTGATACGCACTTTATTTAAAAGGGAAATAAATTTTTCATCTTTTTGACGGTAAACCTTTTTGAGTTCAATATTTAGGAATTCTACTTTTTTAAATGTTATAGCACTAAAAAAGTAAGGGGATGAATAATACTTTTTTAGAATGTTCCATTCATCGGGTTTGGCAATAGGTTCTAATTGAAAAGTATCACCTACAAACAAAATTTGCTTACCTCCAAATGGTAGATTTTTTTTTCCTCCGAAATTTCTTAAACGAAAATCAATGGCATCAATCATATCGGCTCTTACCATTGAAATTTCATCAATTATTATTAAGTCTGCGTTTTTAATAACTTCCCGCTTTTCCTGACTGATTTTATAAAAGCTTTCTTTTTGTGCATCATTGAATAATTCCCAGACAAATGGAATAAAAGGAAGTTGAAAAAAAGAATTTATTGTCATTCCTCCTGCATTCAAAGCAGCAATTCCTGTCGGAGCAACTATTATATAATTTTTGGTAGTATTTTTTGCTATGTAGCGTAAAAATGTAGATTTACCAGTTCCAGCTTTACCTGTAAGATAAATTGAACGATTAGAGTAAAGGATTAGTTGCTCTGCAAACTTAAATTCTCTGTTTTCTATATCAAAATTTTCGGGGAAATCATTCATGTATTATAGTATGGTGTTATGTTTATCGCTAGCGTTTTTGTAACGTTTTTGGTTTTTAATCAATAACTTTTAGATTCCCGTTATCCTGAAAATAGTGATAGTTGCTTACAACGTTTTACGGCTTTGGTAAGAATTCAATGTTCCTTCTGCCCGGAACCGTCAACCGAAAGTAGAAATAAAAGTTGATTAAAAGTTCGTTTGCTGATAGAATTCCGTCTGCCGAAACTGCTGATGATAGCAGTACAAAAGCCGATGTTTATTCCTCCAGCCCAGCTTGTGCAAAACCGATGTAAGCGGTAGTTTAACTTTTTGCAATGTCAATGAATTTGTCAGTTGCATAATCTGTAAATCCTACTACCAAGCTTATAACGTCACGAATATCATTTTCCAGTAAATCAATTTCTTCTTGAATGTTATTGTCTGTAAGTTTATCAAGTAATGGGCTAGCTTCACTTTTGATGATTTTAGAAAGTTCGTCATAAAAAACGATTCCTTCAAAATAGCCGATTTTGGTGTCACCAGTATGAAGTTTACTGTGTCGTTTATTTTTTATTTCTTTAGTTTCAATCAGAAGCTTCTCAACAATATCACTACAAATAGGGTCGGCCACTTTGATTTTTTCTTTAAAAGTATAACCATTACATTTTTCTTCGATTATTCCTGTTTCAAAAATTGAGTTTCCTAATTTTCCTACAATATCAGTTAAAGTAATAATCCTGATTATGAAATTCTCTAAATGATATTTAAAATACTGTTCTTGTGATTCAAGATTTGGGAATTGAATGGTGATTGATTTTCTATCTTCTATTCTTAAGAAAGTTAAAACAAGTTCTAGGTCAGAAACGCATGTTTGTAATAGGCCATAATAATGAGCAATTTGTTTAAGTTTTTTTTCTTTGTCATTTCCGATTTCATCATAATTTGTCCCAGTATTTTCTAGGAAGACCTTCAAATGCTTTCCCGTCAAAGGTGCAAGTATTTTAATAAATTCAAATCCAAATTTGGTTTCAACTAATAGGTCTGAAAGTCTCTTTTGTTCCATAAAAAGTTATGTTTGTCGCCGTCAAAGTATGGCTTACATTTTTATTTCCGCTAAAATACTCCATTCAATTTTCCCAACAATTTCTTTCACTCCTTATATTTCAAGCACGTTAAAAAATAAAACGCAAATTCACAACAGTAGCGTAATACAACTATATTCTTTATTTCCCAAAACGAAAATCCCTCTTATTTCTCCTTTTACTGCATCCCGAAAAAAAACCATCCTTTTCAAGATGGCCTTTTTTATAATACCCCAGAGAGAAAAAGTTTTAGCTGCAACCCATGCTGTTGCCGCAGTTCAGGCATTTGTAGCATGTGCCGCTGCGAATGGTAATGTGTCCACAAGTGTTGCATGCCGGTGCATCGCCCTGCATATTTTTTGCTGCCCTGTTTACCGCATCCAGGTCAGTGTTTTCTTTTTTGATATGCTCAGCTCTGTAAGATTTTTGCGTTTGTGCTTTACCGTTAGTAGAGCCGGTTACCCTTATTTCACTCAATTCCGGAATGCGCTCACCAATGGTTGGCGTATTTTCATCCCAGGATTCATTTCCTAAATTTTGTACTTCCGGTTTGTCCAATACATGAACCAGGTCGTTTCTGCCAAGATATTCATAAGCCAATGAACGGAACATGAAATCAATAATGGAAGTGGTCGTTTTAATATTTGGATGCTCTACCATTCCGGACGGTTCAAAGCGGGTGAATACAAATTTTTCTACAAATTCTTCCAAAGGAACACCATATTGCAAACCAATAGAAATGGCTATGGCAAAACAGTTCAGCATGCTGCGCATGGTAGCGCCTTCTTTGGCCATGTCAATAAAAATTTCTCCCAATGTGCCATCGCTGTACTCGCCGGTTCTGAGGAATAATGCCTGTCCGTTTATTTTTGCTTTTTGTGTAAAACCTCTGCGTTTTGCGGGTAAAGTTCTGCGCTCTACAATCATGGCCAATTGCCTTTTCAAAGAAGTATCCTCACTGTTTTGCACTCTTTTATTCACTTCTTCCAAAAGGTCGTCTATCGTTAATTGGCCCATATTCACAAGTGCTGTTTCATGTTGCTGTTCTATCGTTTCAGATTCATCCGCGTTTTTCTTTTTCTTATCACTTTTATTGCTCAATGGCTGAGACAATTTAGAACCATCACGATAAAGCGCACACGCTTTTAATCCCAGTTTCCAACTCATTAAATAGGCATCGGCAATTTCTTCCATGGTTCCTTCATTTGGAAGATTAATGGTTTTGGAAATAGCGCCGCTTAAAAATGGTTGTGCTGCTGCCATCATACGAATGTGGCCGCTGTAATGAATATATCGTTCACCGGTATTGCCGCATTTGTTGGCACAATCAAAAACCGGTAAATGTTCTTCTTTTAAATATGGCGCGCCTTCTACTGTCATCGTGCCGCAGATATAAACATTCGCTTCTTCAATTTGTTCATCTGTAAAACCTAATGCTTCTAGTAAACTCCATTCAAAATTGTTATAATCTTCTGCTTTAAATCCTAAGCGTTGCAAACATTCTTCACCAAGGTTAAAGGCATTAAATACAAAACCAATTTCAAAAGCTGTTGGCAATGCAGATTCTATTTTTTGAATTTCATTTGCAGTAAATCCTTTTTTAGAAAGCGATTCAAAATTGATGTACGGCGCATTTTTCAAAGAAGCATGGCCTTTTGCATAATTTACAATTTCTTCAATTTCCTTCTCTGAATATTTCAAATTACGCAAAGCCTGTGGCACACTTTGATTGATGATTTTAAAATAACCACCACCACTCAATTTTTTAAATTTCACCAAAGCAAAATCAGGTTCTACGCCGGTTGTGTCACAATCCATCACCAGGCCAATAGTTCCTGTCGGAGCAATCACAGTGGTTTGCGCATTTCTATAACCAAATTTTTCTCCCAGCATTACCGCATCGTCCCAGGCTTTGGTAGCGGCTTTCAATAAATAATCGGGACAATCTTTTGCATTAATTCCCTGTGGTTTTATTTCGATTCCTTCATACGCATCCATCGCATCATACGCTGCTGCACGATGATTGCGCATTACTCGAAGCATGTGATTTTTATTTTCTTCGTACTTGCTGAAAGTACCCAAATGTTCTGCAAGTTCAGCAGAGGTTTTGTAAGCAATTCCCGTCATAATCGCGGTAATTGCGCCGGCAATTCCACGTGCTTTATCGCTGTCATAAGGAATTCCGCTAACCATCAGCATGCTGCCAAGATTTGCAAAACCCAATCCTAAAGTCCTGTAATCATAACTTAATTGTGCCACTTCTTTGCTTGGAAATTGCGCCATCAAAACAGAAATTTCCAAAACGGTTGTCCATAAGCGAACGGTATATTCAAATCCCGGAACATCAAATATATTTTGCTCTTCATTAAAAAATTTACGAAGATTTACTGATGCTAAATTGCAGGCGGTATTATCCAAAAACATGTATTCACTGCATGGATTGCTCGCCCTGATTCTGCCGCCTTCGGGGACAAGTGTGCCATTCATTTATGGTAGTGTCATATTGTGTTCCGGGGTCAGCACACGCCCATGCTGCAAAGGTGATTTCATCCCAAAGTTTTTTTGCTTTTACGGTTTTCATGGTGTGGCCATCACTTCTTGCTTTTAAATCCCAATCGCTATCTTTTTCTAAAGCATGAAAAAATTCATTGGAAATACGTACTGAATTATTGCTGTTTTGTCCGCTCACCGTTTTATAAGCTTCACCTTCGTAATCACTTGGATAACCGGCAGCAATTAATGCAGCTACTTTCTTTTCTTCTTCTACTTTCCAGTTTACAAAAGTTTCAATTTCTGGATGGTCAATATCAAGGCAAACCATTTTGGCAGCACGCCTGGTAGTACCGCCACTTTTTATTGCTCCTGCAGCGCGGTCTCCTATTTTAAGAAAGCTCATCAAGCCACTGGAAGTACCGCCACCACTCAGTTTTTCTCCTTCACCACGAATAGAACTGAAGTTGGTTCCTACACCGCTTCCGTATTTAAAAATCCTTGCTTCACGAACCCACAGATCCATTATGCCGCCATCATTTACCAGGTCATCATCTACACTTAGAATAAAACATGCATGAGGTTGCGGTCGCTCGTAAGCAGAGGTGGATTTTTTTAAAATTCCATCTTTTCCATCTACAAAATAATGTCCCTGAGGCTTGCCTGTAATGCCATAAACTTCGTGCAATCCGGTATTGAACCATTGTGGTGAATTGGGAACACATGCCTGGTTCAAAATTGCATAAATCAATTCATCATAAAAAACCTGTGCATCTTTTTCTGTGGCAAAATAATGATTGCGTTCGCCCCAAACTCTCCAGCAATGAGCCATACGATGCGCCACTTGTTTTACAGAAGTTTCTCTTCCTGTGCTACCATCTGGCTTGTGGAACACCTGCTTTACGAAAATATTTTTGTGCTAAAATGTCTGTTGCAATCTGGCTCCATTGTTTCGGCACTTCCACATTATCCATTTGAAAAACCACTTCACCGGTGGTATTTTTGATTACCGAAGTGCGGTAATCATATTCAAACATTTCAAAAGGAGAAATGCCTTCTTTTGTAAAATGCCGGGAGAAGCGGAGACCGGTTTGTTTATTATCAGACATGATTTATAATATTTTTGTTTATAATTTATTTTTGTAAAGCGGGACAACGAAAATATTTTTTCTAAACCACAAAACAGATTCAAAAATATCAACAGCATGTGGATAAGAATTGTGTATAAATTTTAAATGCGGACAGGCATTGCTTTCAGCGATTTTTGCACAGAGTCTGGAAAAATATATTTCTTTTTTCGAACTTTGGCATTTATTTTTTTAATAATATATATAAAATGAAAGGTGTTATTCAAAGAGTATCCAAAGCCACTGTAACTATTGATAATAAAGAGAAATCTGCCATAAGACTTGGTTTACTGGTATTCGTTGGCATTGAAGATACAGATACAGAAGAAGATATAAAATGGCTGAGTAATAAAATCGTGAATCTTCGCATTTTTGATGATGAAAATAAAATTCCGAATCTTTCTGTGAAAGATGTTAATGGGGATATTTTATTAGTCAGTCAATTCACGTTACATGCTTCTACCAAAAAAGGTAATCGGCCTTCGTATTTGAAAGCAAGCAAGGCAGAAATTGCGATTCCTCTTTATGAAAAAATGATTAACCAATTAAAAAATGATTTGGGAAAAGAGATTTTTACCGGTGAATTTGGTGCGGATATGAAAGTTGAATTGTTGAACGATGGGCCAATTACGATTTTGATTGACACGAAGAATAAGGAATAATTAAGAAACACGAATTTTTTATGAACACGAATTTTTGCGACGAATTACACGAATTATCTAAACCAAAATTAAAATATTGCTTATATTTATTTTTAAACAAATTGTTTATGACAGATATAATTTTAAAAGAGGAGTCGTATGAATTAATTGGTATTTGTATGGAAGTTCATAGAGAATTAGGAATGGGATTCAGAGAAATTATTTATAAAGATGCACTTGAATATGAATTTCAAACAAGGAAAATTAATTATGAAAAAGAACGGGAACATAAAATACAATATAAAACAATCTTCTTCCACGTCATTACAATGCTGATTTTATTGTTTACGATTCTATCATTCTTGAAGTAAAAGCTTCATCTATGATTGCAACCGGTTTTGTAAAGCAAACAATTAATTATTTGAAAGCATCAGGGTTAAGATTAGGAATCATTGCCAACTTTGGAGAAAAATCTTTTGTTTCAAAACGGGTGGTTTTTTAATTCGTGTAATTCGTGTTCCAAATTCGTGTTTCCAAATTCGTGTTTTAAATTAATATCCCATCGATTCGATTTTATTAGAAATTGCCAAACCAAGACTATCGGGTAGGGTAGAAGCATCGTCATCTATGGCACGCAACCTTTTAAGGTCAGAATCCCACACAAAAATATCTTCTTTGCCGCCATTATAACTTACCCGGAAACGTTTTTCATTATTGAAATCAAAAGGAATAACATTTACCATATACGGTATCTCATCAATCTGGAATTGAAATTTATGTTCTTTCATATTTTATATTTTAATTTTAAACAAGCACAAAAAGAATTCCAAAACCAGACTTTCAACAAGAATACAAATCGCTGTTATTTGTCGGTTTGCTGTAAAACAACTTTTTCAGAAAGTCTCTAAGACATTGTTAACCCACATTCCCATTAATTTTATCCTTATTACCTTTGCCGTCCAAAAAAATAAGTTTTAAGAACGATGGCTGATCTAACCCATTTTGACCCTGATTCTGCGGGCAATCCAAATAATGGAATTTTCGGACTTCCTTTTACAGAAGAAGATGCAAAACTGATTATTTTGCCGGTTCCGTGGGAAGTGACTGTGAGCTACAAAGCAGGAACAGCAAGGGCTACAGAGCGTATATGCCGTGCAAGCCTCCAGGTAGAACTAACAGATGATGACAATGCAAATGGATGGAAACAAGGAATTTATTTACGGGATATCGACAAGAATGTGTTGGCCAAAAGCGATTATCTCCGCAAAGAGGCTGAACTGTATATTAATTATATCTCAGAAGGTGATGCCCTTTGTGACAATAAATTCATGCAGAAAGTATTGCGTGAGATAAACGAAGGCAGCTTGTTTATGAATCAGTGGGTTTATGAGCAAACGAAAGAATTATTAGATAAAGGAAAATTGGTGGGCATTCTCGGCGGCGATCACAGTGCACCATTTGGATATTATAAAGCGATTGCTGAGAAATACGGGGAATTCGGAATGTTGCAGATAGATGCACATTGCGACCTCCGCTCTTCTTATGAAAACCTTACATATTCTCATGCTTCCATTATGTATAATGCTTTGGAGGAAATCCCCCAACTTACCAGGCTGGTGCAGGCAGGAATAAGAGATTTTTCTTCAGGTGAAGTAGAATATATAAAAAACAGCAATGGACGCGTTGTTACTTTTTTTGATAAAAAAATCAAAGAACGCAGCTTTGAAGGTGACACATGGAAACAAATTGTGGAAGATATAATTGCGCAGCTTCCGCAAAAAGTGTATATCAGTTTTGATATTGACGGACTCGATCCAAAGTTATGTCCAAACACCGGAACCCCGGTTCCCGGCGGCTTTGAGACGCAACAGGTTTATTATCTATTCAGAAAAATAAGCGAAAGCGGCAGGCAGTTTATTGGCTTTGATTTAAATGAAATTGGCGTAAGTACGAATGAATGGGACGAAAATGTAGGGGCAAGGGTATTATTTAAATTATGCAATTTGTTGATTGCTTCAAATGAAAAATATGCAACACTTTAATGTCATTTTAAAAAATGATAAAATAAAATCCTATCGTCATATTGCACTGATCATCCTGTTGTTGAATCTCGCCATTTTTATTTACATGTTGTTTTATGATCAATATCGTTATGAAGCAGCATCGGCGATTTTGCTTATTGGCATTTATGTTTTTATGCGCCTTTATTTTATAAAAAAATATCAACAGGGAAATTACCTGGATCAGATAATACTTTTTGTTCTGGCCGGCTGTTGGCTTGGTTTACAGAATTATTTAATGGTAACAGCGTTGGTAATTCTCGGCATTTTGTATCATTTATCTTTGCAGAAAATACAATTTGTTTTTACTCCGGAAAAAGTAACCAGGTTTACATTTCCTGGAAAAGAATATAACTGGAATTTGTTTAATAATGTGATTCTGAAAGATAATATTCTGACACTTGATTTTAAAAACAACAACTTGATTCAGGCGGAAATAGAGAATCAGAAAAGTATTAACGAACAAGAATTTAATTTGTTTGCCCAATCGCAATTAAAAATAAAATAATTCTCTGCATTCACAATTCACCAGTCACCATTCACAACTCACTATTCACAATTCACATTCACAATGAAACATCCTCCATTTCTTCTTTATTCCGATGGCAAAGGAAACATCTTCGAAGACACTTCACTGTATGTTTGTGGCCGTAGCGGATGGGATGCATTGCCGGTAGAAAATGAAGAATGGATCGAACTTCCAAAAGGCGGCCAATTGTATGAACTGCCTCACAGGCGCGGGATTGGCATAGATGTACACACTGGTGAAATGCGTTTGTGTGAAAAAGGCTGGGCCGTTGCCGCTTTTATTCCGCCGGCTTTTACAGGTACTTTTCTTGCCGCTTATGAAACACTTCCGAATGCAGAAACATTGCCATTATTTTGTTACACAGCAGCAGGTTGGTACGATGATAAATTTTATGTAACTGCGGTTAGAATTGAAAAAGATATCCGGCAGGAAAGTGAAGGATTTAATGAAGAGAAAATTGAAAGGGGTGTAAAAGAATTTTTATCTGAGTATAAGCACAACCGTTTGGTTCAGCATCTCGCAAATAATTGTTGTCTCACTTATCATTGCCCGGCTGCAAGAAATTATTTTATGGGAAGATGGGAATGCCCTGTTCCAAGTTCGCCCGCCTGCAATGCGAATTGCATCGGATGTATTTCTTTTCAGCCACAGGAAGAAACGATTGTTTCCACACAAGACCGGTTGACTTTTAAACCAACCGCCGAAGAAATAATTGAATATACTGTTCCGCATTTAGAAACAGCGCCATTTCCGATTGTAAGTTTCGGCCAGGGCTGCGAAGGCGAACCTTTATTGATGTGGAAAACGATAAGAGAATCTATTTTAGAAATAAGAAAGCATACCGAAAAAGGAAGCATTAACATTAATACAAACGGAAGCGATCCAAAAGCAGTGAAAGCCTTGTGTGAAGCTGGTTTGAACAGTATTCGTGTGAGTACCAATTCTGCGCGTGAAGAAATTTATTTGCCCTATTATCGGCCTAATAATTATCAATTTAATGATATAATTGAAAGCCTGAAAATAGTAAACAATTTCGGTGGCTGGACAAGCATTAATTATTTTGTTTTTCCCGGTATGACCGATAGTGTTGCAGAATATGAAGCATTGAGAAAACTGATAAAAACTACTGGTTTAAAAATGATTCAATGGCGCAATTTCAATATTGACCCGGATTGGTATTTGGGAAAAATTGGCGTTACAAATACCGGTGAATGCATTGGTGTCAAACAGATGATGATTCTCTTAAAAGAAGAATTTCCAGATTTAAAATTTGGATATTTTAATCCTTCAATAGAAAGAATAAAAGGTGACTTTGAAATGGATTATGCGAAATGATTTTAATACTGCAAAGGTGATCTGCTGGTGTGCCTGATTCTGATAATACGAATCTGCTCTTTTTTTACTCGGTATGAAATTCTGTACCGGTGCATTTCAAAAGCCCGCCACGTTCCGTCGTTATTTGTTTTGTATTTATCCAAATGATACTTATCAGGATGTTCAGGCAGGGATAAAACAGCCTTAATAATTTCCTCTCTGACAATCTTTTAAAATATATTGATAAAGTTCCCTTAATTCTTCTTTAGCCTTGGAATTCCAGACAATTACCATTTCTCCATTTCTTTTGATAAATCTTCCATTGTAATAAAGTTACCGTTCTCTATTTCAGCATCGTTATCTTCAAGTTCTTTATTATACTCTTCTATGGTCTGTCGTTTTTCAGATGTCTTAAATTGAACACCCAAAAAATTTAAAGTTTCCAAAAGAAATTTTTTTTTGGAAATATCTTTTATATTGTCAAGTTCTATTATGAGTTCCGTTTTTCTTAAATAAGCTATGTTTAACTGTAAAATGTAATTTGTCGGAAACTATTAATCTAACTAACAATATTACGTTAATAAAGCCGGATTATCGAAAATTGCAATTTTCTGTTATTTCCATTAATCGATTCAAACATTAGCAAATTAGCATATCAGCACATCATCACATTAACCTAACTTCGCGCAAAATTTTTTTTACAAGTAATAATGCAGGCTGAAACAAATACAAAAATCATCAACGAAATAAAGAAGCGCAGGACATTTGCGATCATCTCTCACCCGGATGCGGGGAAAACAACGCTCACTGAAAAGTTTTTGCTTTTTGGTGGCGCCATACAAACTGCAGGCGCTGTAAAAAGTAATAAAATAAAGAAACACGCTACATCGGATTTTATGGATATAGAAAGGCAACGTGGAATTTCTGTTGCCACTTCTGTAATGAGTTTTGAATACAAAAATGTTTTAGTGAATTTGCTGGATACGCCGGGTCACAAAGATTTTGCAGAAGATACTTATCGTACACTCACAGCAGTTGATAGTGTTGTTCTGGTAATTGATTCTGTAAAAGGCGTGGAGGAGCAAACAAAAAGATTGATGGAAGTGTGTCGCATGCGCGATACACCGGTGATTGTTTTTGTAAATAAATTAGACCGTGATGGAAAAAATCCTTTTGATCTTTTAGATGAAATAGAATCAGAATTAAATATTCAATTGCATCCGCTTAGTTGGCCGATTGGAATGGGTAAAGAATTTAAAGGCGTTTATAATTTATTTGAAAAAAGCCTTCTTTTATTTAATCCGAATCAAAAAACAACCGAAGAAGATGTACCTATAGAAAATATTAATGATGAAATTGTAGAACAAAAGTTGGGTACAAAAGATGCTGCACGTTTGAGAGAAGATGTAGAATTAATAGAAGGTGTTTATGAAAAATTTGATCCACAACCTTATTTGGAAGGTAAGATTGCGCCGGTATTTTTCGGCAGTGCCATTAATAATTTTGGCGTGAAAGAATTGCTGGAAACATTCATCCAGATAGCGCCGTTGCCACAGGAAAGAGCCGTAACCACGCGTATTGTAGAGCCGGAAGAAAATAAATTCAGCGGATTTATTTTTAAAATTCATGCCAATTTGGATCCGCGTCACCGCGATAGAATTGCATTTCTTAGAGTCTGTGCCGGAAAATTTGAGCGCAATAAATATTTTCATCATGTGCGGCTAAGAAAAAACGTGCGTTTCAGTAATCCTTATACTTTTTTAGCAAGGGATAAAGACATTATTGAATCTGCGTATCCCGGCGATGTGGTTGGTTTGTTTGATACAGGAAATTTTAAAATTGGCGATACACTTACCGAAGGGGAAGATTTTTACTTCACAGGCATTCCTTCTTTTTCACCGGAAATATTTAAAGAAGTAGTGAATAAAGATCCGATGAAAACGAAGCAACTTGAAAAAGGATTGTTGCAGTTGACCGATGAAGGGGTAGCTCAATTGTTTACCCAGTTTGGAGGTAATAAAAAGATCATTGGTTGCGTAGGCGAATTACAATTTGAAGTGATTCAATATCGTCTTTTGCATGAATATGGTGCATCCGTACAACTTAATTCGCTGCCGTATTACAAGGCTTGCTGGATTACTTCAAAAGATCCGAAAAAGCTGGAAGAATTTATCAAATTCAAATCAGGAAATATCGCGAAAGATAAAGACGGGCTTTTGGTTTACCTGGCGCAAAGTGAATGGTTTTTGAACACCGAACGAACAAATAACCCGGATATTGAATTTCATTTTACCAGCGAAATTCATAAATAAAAAATCAAAAAAGTTATTAACCGTTCAGTAATTTTTTTGAATTGGTTTCATCAATGGTTATTTGCTTTTTTAATTCTTCCAGGTTATTAAATTTTTCTTCTTTTCTCAAAAAATATTTTACATAAACCCGAAGAATACGCGCATAAATATTTTCATTGAAATTAAAAATATTTACTTCGATCATTCTTTTATTATCGCCAATGGTCGGCCTGATTCCAATGCTCATCATGCCCTGGTGAAACGAGGCAGGAATAAATAATTCATCAGTAGAATTTACCTGGCCGAGACTCACATTCACTGCATAAATTCCATCGGCAGGAATCAATTTATTCGGATCCCTTATTTCAAGATTTGCTGTTGGATATCCAAGTGTTCTTCCTAATTTATTTCCTTCGATTACTTTTCCTTCGAAAAAATAATCGTATCCCAAACAATCTTTTGCGACGGTAATCTCTCCTGAGTTCAAGGCTGTTCGAATTCTTGTCGAACTTATCGTGATATGATCTAAGACCTGCGCAGGGATTTCTTTTACCTGGTAGTTAAATTCCTGCTGGAAATTTTCAAGCATTTTATAATCTCCGCTCCTGTTTTTGCCAAACCGGTGATCATAACCGATGATGAGTGTTTGCGGATGGAAATTGGAAACTAAGAATTTTGCAATATAATCTTCCGCACTTTGACAGGAAAATTCTTCAGTGAAAGGCACGACTACCAGGTGATCAATTTCCTGCTTTGATAACAATTCAATTTTTTCCGCAAGAGTATTTAATATCTGAATATTTTTTTTCTCCGGATTTTTCGAATGGATAACCATTCGCGGATGTGGGTCAAACGTGATAATAACCGACTCTCCATCATTGTTCAGTGCTTCTTTTTTTACCTGTTGGATAATCTGGACATGGCCTGTGTGAACCCCGTCAAAGGTTCCAATCGTAATGGCGGCGTTTTTAAAAAATGGTAGGTTGTTTATATCTCGGTGTACCTGCATAAGAAGTTTGCAAGATAAATGATAAATAAATATCCCGGTAATGGAAAATTGATTCTACGATCTTACTTTTACCCACTCTTGTTAATAAATGAATGAACAGTTTTTTATAATAATTCAATAATTTAATAATTCAATAATGTCCTTGTATTCGAAGCGTGGAGTTTCTGCACAAAAAGAAGAAGTTCATGCAGCCGTAAAAAATCTTGACCAGGGAATTTTTCCAAATGCTTTTTGCAAAATTTATCCGGATTTTCTTGGGAACGATGCTGAATTTGTAAATGTTATGCATGCGGATGGAGCCGGCACTAAAAGTATTCTTGCTTATTTATACTGGAAAGAAACCGGCGATATTTCTGTATGGAAAGGAATCGCACAGGATGCAGTGGTAATGAACCTTGATGATCTTTTGTGTGTTGGAATTTATGATAATATAATTTTTAATTCTACCATAGACAGAAACAAAAATTTGATCCCGGGGGGAGTATTGGAACAAATAATCAATGGTACGCAATCGTTTTTTGATTTGATGAAAACGTTCGGAATCAATATCCATTATCTTGGAGGAGAAACAGCAGATGTAGGTGATGTGGTAAGAACAATTGCCGTAAATGGAACAATGACTGCAAGATGGCGCAAATCTAAAATTATTTCAAATGAAAAAATCAAAGCCGGAAATGTAATCGTTGGCCTGGCATCTTTTGGGAAAGCGACTTATGAAAATGTATATAACAGTGGAATCGGAAGCAATGGTTTGACTTCAGCAAGGCATGATATTTTGGATAAATATTATGCAGACAATTTTAAAGAAAGTTACGATAATTCTCTGCATGATGAAGTTGTTTACATCGGCAAACACAGGATTAGTGAAGCATTGGGCTTGCTTTCTCCGACAAGAACTTTTGCTCCGTTAATAAAACAACTTCTTGAAAATGATTTTGATAAAATTTATGGATTGATTCATTGCAGTGGCGGTGGACAAACAAAATGCCTGAAATATATTCCGGATAATGTGAGAGTTATTAAAGATCGCTTGTTCCCACCCCCTGAAATATTTCAAAAAATACAGGAAGCAAGCAAAGCCGGTGATCGCGAAATGTATCAGGTATTTAATATGGGTTGCCGTATGGAAATATATACGGATGAAGATTTTGCAAACGAAATAATTTGTGCTGCCAAAACTTTTCAAATTGATGCCCAAATCATTGGCAGGGTAGAAAAGAGCGATAAAAAATCATTAATCATAAAGACAGAACACGGAGATTTGGTCTTTTAATTTCGTGTACAGCTGGCCGTTATAACCTGAGTGAGAAACAAGAATTCCTATTATTTATTCGTTTACTGAAACGCCTCCAATACTTTTTCCATTTGCATACTTCTTGATCCTTTAACCAGGATTTGTGCATTTTTTATTGATTCATTTGTTAACCAATCCTTTGCCAATAGAGCGTTTTCGAGATTTATATACCGGTTTTTTATTTCTTTAAAATTCTGTCCTACCAGCACAACCGCATACCATTTATGTTGATCAATTAAGGAAATAATTTTTGCGTGTTCTTTTTCGCTTTCATTACCCAGTTCCATCATCGATCCTAATAATAAAATTTTTTTATCGCCTTTCATGTTTGCAAAATTTTCGATCGCAGCCTTCATACTTCCCGGGTTCGCATTGTATGCATCTAAGATGATGGTGTTACTATTTTTTTCTACTAATTGTGAGCGGCTGTTTGAGGGGGAATAATTTTCTATCGCATTCTTTATTTTACATTCATCAACACCGAAATATTTTCCTATGCAAAAAGCGGCAAGCACATTGGGCAGATTATATGCCCCCACTAAATTGGTTTTAATATTTACCGGTTTTTCTTCTTCAATTTCTACTTCAATAAAAGGATCGTTTTTTAGAATAATTCCTTTTACAAGATTGCTTTTACTTCCATAATAAATTACCTTGTTTACTTGCCGGCTTTCGTCTGTAACAGCCATATCATCTGTGTTTACAAAGGCTGTGCCTTCGTGCAAACTTAAATATTTAAAAAGTTCGCCTTTAGCCTTTTTTACATTTTCTTCTCCGCCAAATCCTTCAAGGTGCGCTTTACCAATGTTGGTTATTAATCCAAAATCTGGCTTTGCGTATTCACAATATCCCGCAATTTCGCCAAGATGATTAGCGCCCATTTCTATCACAGCTATTTCTGCGTCCGGTTTTATTTTTAAAATAGTAAGTGGAATACCGATGTGATTATTAAGGTTGCCTTGCGTCGTATAAGTTTTAAAAGTAGTGGAAAGAACTGCATGCAGTAATTCTTTTGTTGTTGTTTTTCCATTGCTTCCCGTGATGGCAATAAAAGGAATATTAAATTGTTCACGGTGGTGTTGCGCGAGCAATTGCAATGTTCTCAAAACATCCGTTACCTGTATGATCCTGTTGTCTTCAAAATCCAAAGGTTCATCTGCTACAATATAAGCTGCACCCGAATCCAATGCTTGCTTTGCAAAAACATTTCCATTAAAATTCGGCCCTTTTAACGCAAAGAAAATATCATCTTTTTTTATTTTTCTTGAATCGGTTTCGATAGAGGGAAACTGTAAATAAAGTCTATAAATCTCTTCAATATTCATGAAGCAAATTTAGGTTTTGGATTTCTATGTTGCTAAAATATTCAAGAATAATTCAATTACTCAGGCTCATTTTTATTCATAAGATTATCACTTAACCTAAAAGTAACCGGTACTAACACAAAAGAATTTACAGAATGTCCATTCTGTTTGCCCGGAATCCAGATTGGTCCTTTCTTAATTGCGTTTACCGCTACATCCGCCAATTTTGTTCCTTTCATAGTGATTGGCTGTACATCACTTACGTCTCCGTCTTTACTTACGATAAAGCGAACTTCACAAGTGCCTTCATTATTTTTATCAGACCTTAATTCGTTTCCATTTTTATCAAAAACACGGGATAGGTATTTTAGCCATGCAGTTTGGCCGCCTGGAAAACTGGCCGTTTGTTCTACTCTTATAAAAATTTTGCCACCATCATTTAAACCTGATACGGGTTTTGTAATGCCGGAAGTTTCTTTAGGCTTATCCGGGTTCGTCAAGGTTACCGGTTGCAATCTGTAAGACGCCACAGTATGCCCTTTTTGAGAAGCGGGAATCCATTTTGGACCTTTCCTGATTGCATCTACAGAAACCCGGGCAAGCATGGTTCCCTGCATGGTTGTAGCTTGTACATCACTTACGCTGCCATCCGTATTTACGATAAATCTTACAACACAGGTTCCATAATCTGCATTTGTAAAAGTATCAATTGAGGCTTGAATTTGTCGGCTAATATATTTTATCCATGCCGGTTGGCCACCCGGAAATGATGCTTCGGTTTCTACTTTTGTAAAAACTTTATCTGGTACCGTATCGTTCTGTTTGCCGGTAACTTGTTTGATATCAAAGGGTTTTGTTTGGATTTCCACAACGCCATTCTTTCCTTTTTGCCCATATTTTAATTCTCCGCTTTCGCCTTTTAAAACCGTTATAGATTCAATCCTATTTGCCGGAATATTTTTCATTTCATCATTAGTAATTTCTTTTCCATCAACAATTATTAAAGAATTTTCCACAATATTCACTGTGTTATTTTTATCAAGATTGACAGCCGGAACATTTGCCATTTTATCTTTTGTGGAAATTTCTATGACACCATTTTTACCTTTTTCTCCATATTTGGAAGTTGCTTTGCTGTCTTTCAGTATGTCAAGGCTTTCTATTTCATTTGGATCTATATTCCTGGCTTCCTTGCTGGTTGTGATTTTTCCATTAATTACAAAAAGTGCTTTTGAGTGGGCATAAGACGCTGGTAATCCCGGAGGTGGTGGTAAAACAAAGCCTCGCTTGTTAGCTTCTTCTTTCGAGATGATTTCTGTTGCGCCATCAGCATAAGTCACCTTCACATTATTTGACTTTGTTTGTACGGTCAGCCCTGTAACTTTTTTATTCTGATAATACATTTGAGGAATGGTGTCTTGAATGATGCCTTTTGTTATTGAATTTATAATAACCGGCTTCTGTAATTCCATTTTAGAATTTATCCCTCCATTATTTACAGTTTTTACTTTAATGGTAAAAGCAAAAAATACAACTGCGGCAAGCGGCAAAACCAACAACCTGCTTACATAACTAACCTTTGGATTTTTATTTTTTGTGAGCATGAGAATCCTCCTTTTTATGGGTGAATAGAAAAAATTATTGGTAATTAAAAAATTTTGTCCGGGATAAACCGTTTGTAAAATCATTTCTGCGAAAGCATTGATATCATTGTCTTCCAGCGCTTCTTTGTCTGCAATAAATTCGTGGATCATGTACAATTCTTTTCGCATCAGCCAGAAGAATGGATTGATCCAAAAAAAGATGAGAACGCCATTTATAAAGATCTTATCGTAAGAATGTTTCTCTTTTACATGAGCTATTTCATGATTAAAAATTTGTTGCCCCGGTCCGGAATAAAGGTCAATAGCATTGTTCCAAAAGATAGATTTGAAGAATGAAAACGGCGTTCCTTTTGCGTCGGTGTTGATAAAACTGATGTCTTCAATTTTTGTTTCCGGATATTTTTTTCTCAACCTTTTTATTTTAAATAACGAAATAAAAAAAATGGTTAAGAAAACCATAGAAATCAGCAGGTACCCAGCTTCTGCAAGATTTTCTGTATTGAGTTGAAAGCCGCTGTTTCTGCTATATTCTATTACAGTTTCATCGCCATAGCTGATAGTTTGCAACATTTGAATAACCTTTCCTTTGTTGTCATTATTTTGGAAAATATTAATTTTTATTATTGGCGCTAATAAAGAAATAACGACCGCTGCCAATAAATAAAACCGGTTCCAACGATTGAAAACTTTGTTTCTCAGCGCCAGGAAATAATACCCGCATAAAATGCCGGAACAGATAATTACTTTTAATAAATACCACGCAATAGTTATCATGACGAATGATTTTAGGTCGGTACCAAAGGCCAGACCGGTTTATATTATTTCCCTTTTTTCAATTGTTTTACCAGCATTTCCAGTTCTTCAATGCTGAGATTATTTTCTTTTACCATTGAAGAAACGATATTGCTGAACGAACCTTCATAATATTTTTTTACCAGCGATTTTACCCTTCCTTTTGAATACGTTTCTTTTTTTATCAGCGGATAATAGCGGTTTAGTCTTCCAAACGTTTCGATCCCGACAAATTGTTTTTCTACCAGAATTTTCAGAATCGTTGCAACAGTATTTTGATGGGGTTTCGGATTCGGCATTTCATGAATAATTTCGCCAAGAAATCCTTTTTCCATTTTCCATAATACCTGCATGATGCCTTCTTCTGCTTTCGTTAATGTTTTCATTGCTATTGCTATTTTTGTTTCTTAAACAAATATATAACTAAATAATTAGTTTATAAACTGTTTTTTTAGTTTTTTTTTAAAAAAATGAATCGGGAATCGCGCTTAATTGTTGATTTACTGAGGATTAGCATCTAAAAAATATTTTTCTTGCCAGCTTCTTTCCCGATTTTTATTCATCAAAATATTATTTTAACAGATGTATAATTTTTGTAGTTGAAAAGAAATAATTATACATTTAACTTTACGCCCTAACAGAAAGAAATAATAAATTCAATTATGCCGGAAGCAATCGTAGAATTAAGAAATGTAAATATTTACCAGGGAGATTCTCTGATTCTGTCAGACGTAAACATCACCGTAAACCGCGGGGAGTTTGTATATCTTGTCGGCAAAACCGGTACAGGAAAATCAAGTCTGCTGAAAACTTTATATGGAGATCTTGATTTTAAAGAAGGCGACGCAACGGTTGTCGGGTTTGATTTACGACAACTTGATTGGAAAAAAATTCCTTATCTACGCCGCGAACTTGGGGTTGTATTCCAGGATTTTCAGTTACTTACGGATAGAAATGTAAACAATAATCTGAAGTTTGTGTTGAAAGCCACTGGCTGGAAAGATGAAAAATTAATGGATGAAAAAATCGCCGATGTTTTGGATAAAGTTGGTTTAAAAACCAAAGGTTTTAAAATGCCTTTTGAATTAAGCGGCGGCGAACAACAAAGAATTGACGTAGCCCGGGCACTTTTAAATTCGCCTAAATTATTATTGGCTGATGAGCCGACCGGTAATCTTGACCCCGAAACTTCTGATGAAATTATGCGGTTGCTTTTCAGCATCAGCCACGATTATGGAACGGCAATTATTATGGCCACACATGATTATCCCGTTATCAATAAATTTCCTGCAAGAACCATAAAAACAGAAAGAGGAAAAGTGTATGATAATGCATCTATTGTCTAGTGAATAGTGAATAATGAATAGTGAATTGTTCACAATTCAGTATTCACGATTTGCATGAGGCGTTTTCCATTTTTCTCATTATCATATAAGTTTTCTAAAATAATTTTTCTTTTATCCATTTCATTTTCTTCAAAGTCAATCCCGAATAATTCCTTAATCCGTTTTATATAACCGGATGGTGTTTCTTCAATACAGCAAAGGGTTTCAAGGCCTGTCCCTTCCAAAGAAACTTTGTTTGTAATCACGAATCTTCCGTTAAACAATGCATTCAATAATTTTATTTTTATCCCCGTAGAATTAAAGGATGGCAGTAAATGGATGTGTGCATTTTTTATCCATTTTTCCATTTCGCTTTGAGATGGATTTCCGATTAATTCCACGTTTTTATGTTTTACAGACGCATTTTTTAATGCTTCTGAAGGATTCTTTCCTGCAATGATAAAATTAAAGTTAGTTAAATCTTTAACTATGTTTTCTAAAAGCCACAGTGCGGCTTTTTCATTTTCAGCCACAGATAAGTTACCATGATACAAACAAAAATTTCCTCTTCCCATTTCTGATTCAAGCTTATTAAATGGCAAAAAAACCGGTAGAAATGTTACATCTTTTGCTGAAAAAACTTTTTGATAAGTGACTTTATCTTTTTCATTTACCGCAATCAATTTTCCCTTCCTTGCAATGTTGTTTTCATATTTTTTTAATAACCTGCTTTCTAACGTGTAATAGAGTTTTTTGTAAAAATTATTAGTTGATTTCGCCAGCTGCTTATAGTATTCGTATTCCACATTATGCAGTCGTACCAACACTTTCCGGTTGTTTAATTCTCCATGGTATAAATAATAAGTGCAATGAATTCCTTCTAACAAAACAGGGTAATTATCTTTTAAAATATTTTTTATCAGTGCCGGATTTATTCTTGAACTGACGATGTAAGGCAAACGCAAAGGAATTCCCTCGGTCAATTTTTCTCTCCGATAATAATGAACTTCTTCACAATATTTGTTGAGTTCTGGTTGTTCACCACGTCCATATTCAAAACAATGCAAATGAATTTTTACTCCCAGTTGATGCAATGTTTTTATTTTGTGAAACAAATCAAAAACGCCACCATAATCGGGTGGGTAAGGTACATCAAGGCAAACGATATGAAGATGTGATGCGTTAATTATTGAATTATTCAATTATTGAATTATTAAACGATTCATGAAAATAAGAATCGTGGTTATTTCTTTATTTACTGCATTCATGAAGTTGACATTTTGTAAAAACTGGTCCTTTCCTTAATTACAAAACTCAGTTTATTTGTTTAATATTTGCAAATAAAAATTACTCAATTTTTGCCAAGAAAAATTATCGTTTCCGTCATCAGCGATTTAGTTACCGACCAGCGTGTGCAAAAGGAATGCAATACACTTCATAAAATGGGGTATGAAGTTTTATTGATTGGAAGAAAAAGCAAAAGGAATTTTATTTTAAAAGATCTGCCTTATAAAACCATTCGTTTTCAAAATCTTTTTGAGAAAGGCCCGCTGATGTATCTTGTTTTTAATGTCCAGTTATTTTTTTATCTGCTTTTTAAAAAAGCAAATATCCTATGGTCAAACGATTTGGATACACTGTTGCCAAACTTTTTCATTTCACGATTTAAAAATTCAACATTAATTTACGACAGCCATGAATATTTTACGGAAAGTGTTTATAAAAAATCGTCAAAAAAGATTTGGGAAATGGTGGAGAGAAAATTATTCCCACGATTAAAAAATGTAATTACCGTAAATGATTCCATAAAAAAAATTTATGAAAATAAATATAAAGTACCGGTAACGGTAATCCGAAACCTGCCTTATCAATTTAAAAATGGCTGTGCAGATAATCGTGGTATTTTGCCGTTACACAAAAGAAAATTAATCATTCAGGGAATGGGGTTGAATGAGAATCGTGGAGCAGAGGAAGCGGTTTTAATGATGCAATTTTTGCCAGCCGATTTTAATTTATATTTTATTGGAAACGGAACCATATTAACGAAACTCAAAAAAATGGTTGTTGATTTAAACCTACAATCAAAAATTACCTTTATTGATCCATTGCCTTATGAACAGATGATGCAATATACGATGCAAGGGTTTCTCGGATTAATATTTGAAAAAATTGATGTCAGCGATGAGCATTTGTTGGCTCTTCCAAATAAATTATTTGATTACATACATGCAGGCATTCCTGTCTTATCATCAGAAGCTGTAGAAATAAAATCAATCATTACACAATACAATATCGGCACTTCTGCCGATAATCTGAATCCCCAAGAGTTGGCAAAAAAAGTCATTGAAATTTCAGAAGATAAAGAGCAGTATGATCTTTGGAAAAGCAATACGGCTGCAGCTTGTGAAGTACTAAACTGGGAAAATGAAGAAAAAATATTAATTGATTTTATGGAGGGTTTATCTTAAAGAATCCGCAAGTTTTTGGATCATTTTTTCATGCACATTTCTCCCATCTTTATACTCATCTGTTTCGCTTACAGTATGGTTGTGCCACAGACTTATAAAAGTTCCGTTCACTTTTTTTACTTCTTCTAAAAGAGCTGCTATTTTTTGAAAAGCTTCATCAGCATTTGAAGAGTTATTCATTACGGTACTTTCCATAAAAGTGATTGGAAATAACTTTAGTTTGGTAGCTTTTTCTTTTTTCAAATCATAAAAATAAAATGGCTTACAGGTACCGGCTCTGAATCCCGGCGTTTGTGAAAATCCCATTGAATAATCTTCTGTAATGCCTGCTGCTAAAAGAGAATTGTATGTATCAGGCAAAATAAATTTTAAATAATGCTGCCTGCTTTTGGTGATTCTTTTTCCGGATATTTTCTCCAGTCTCTCTTTTTCTATTAAAATTTTTTCAGGAAAAGACGAAGAGTAAAACGAAGGATGAATGCCGATTTCACTAAATTTTGCGACATCATACACCAGTCTTTTCATGGTGCGGTTGTGATAATTCAAATTACGGTCGTGCCTGGATTTATCAGCTAATAAAAAAAAGAAAATGGAACTGAGATTATTTATCAAAATTGTTCTCGTCAGATAAATATAAACAGCCCAGGGATCCGTTTCATTTTCGCGCAGGACATCGAATCTTTCCCTCATATTTTTTATTTTAAAGGAAAGAATATCTTTTAATGCAGACCCGGTTGTTCTTACAAAATTCCTTCCGAGGTATTTATACGCTACATCAATATCATAAGTTAGGATCGCCGTAAAACAAGAAGGTTTTATTTGTAATGATGGAAACTTATTTTGCAAAGCATTTTTAAAAATATTGATCCATATATTCACAACTGGCAAATGCAAAAAACCGTTTTTAAATGCCAGAGAATCTGCTGCTTTGAACCTTCCAAATTGGTCAGGGGTAAAAGGCAAATACTCTTCATAGCGGCTGACTAAATAAAACACAGCAGAGAAAATATCAAAACCTAAATCATCATTCTCATTGGGAAACAAAACTTTTGTTCCATGATTTTGTGCAACTTTTATGTCCTGTTTTTTTATTTCATTTTCAAATAAAAAAGGAGAGGCTTTGATAAAAAATGTACCTGCTACCCTTGAATCTGAATAATTGATTTTTTC
This sequence comes from uncultured Chitinophagaceae bacterium, assembly GCA_963706825.1. Classification (GTDB taxonomy): domain Bacteria; phylum Bacteroidota; class Bacteroidia; order Chitinophagales; family Chitinophagaceae; genus Ginsengibacter. Next base: position 546,050 of record CAVPNT010000003.1, read on the forward strand.
TTCCGCATGATCTTTAAATTCAGTCATATCGGCAGTTACACGATGTTTAATTTCTAATTCTTTTAAAAAAATCAGATCAAAAATATAATCGCATCTGGAAGATTTTTTTGGCAAATAGATCAGTAGCATAATTTTAAATATAAATAATTAAATCAATGATCCCATTCATTTACTTACAAAAAATCGTTTTGTAATGCGTTGTGTCGGAAAATGAGCATGTAGGATTTACAAGGACTGCAAATCAAAATTGAGTAGTTTTTAAAATACAAATAAGATAGCCGTAAGGAGGTATCTTATTTGTATTTGTATGTAACAGATGAATTCTGAAAAAAATGAAGACAATGAACTCAATTTGTTATTCTGCTGTTGTAGGGTCAATTATTGTTGAAATTTCTGTTACAGAATTTGCAGGAAATCCGCCCTGCTGGGCATGTTCGCGAATCATTTCCTGATTTGGGGCGATATAGACGCAATAAATTTTATCTCCCGTTACGTAACTATGAACCCATTGAATCTCAGGGCCCATATTTCTTAATACATTGCAGGAGGTTTCTGAAATACCTTTTAGTTGTCCGGCAGTAAGTTTTCCTGCACCCGGAATTTCTCTTTCAATAACATACTTAGGCATAATAGTAAATTTTTGTGTTATGAATAAAAAATGGAAATTAGGTCATTTTATTGTCATTTTTGTATATTTTCTTTTTGTGATTAAAATCCGCTATGGAGATTTTTCATTTGCTGGTTCCCGATAGTTTTTATAAAAAAATAAAATCAATGTTCTGAAATGTATTTGTTTTGTAACATTCATAATTATCTACTTTTCAAAAAAAATATTTAAATGAGAAAAATTTTGTCGTTTGTTATTTTGTCTTTATTTATTTCTTTTATTTCTCCTTCCGCATTTTCACAATACAAAACGGATAAAAAATTGGAGAAACAATTAAAGGGACTTCTGGATTCATTTCACGGCACTGCAGGTGTATATGTTCGCAATTTAAAAACCGGAAAGGAAGTTGCAATTAATGCTGATACCATTTTTCCGACAGCCAGTATTATCAAAGTGCCGATTCTTGTGGGTATTTTTAATAAGATAAATGAAGGTGCATTTACTTATCATCAATCGATGCTTTATCGCGACAGCGCCGCGCGTGGAGGTTCAGGACTCATGCAGTATTTTAAAGACAGTACCAAAATTGATTTAAATGTCGCCATTACTTTGATGATTTCGCATAGTGATAATACTGCCGCTGTATGGTGTGAAAAATTAGCGGGAGGAGGTATTGCAATCAATTCATGGCTGGAGCAAAACGGTTTTCAATCTACACGTTTGAATTCACGTACACCTGGACGCGAAAAGGAAAGTAAGGAATTTGGCTGGGGACAAACAACTCCGCGGGAAATGGCCAATTTGATGGTGATGATTCGTGAAGCAAAAACAGTAAGTGAAGCCGCGAGCCAACAAATGTACCGCGACCTCACGCATGTTTTTTGGGATGAATATGCGCTCTCCCAAATTCCGCCGTATGTGCAGGCTGCATCCAAACAAGGAATGGTGGATGCATCACGTTCGGAAGCGGTATTGGTAAATGCGCCTCATGGTGATTATGTTTTTTATATTGCAACAAAAAATAATTCGGATAAAAGCTGGAAACCGGATAATGAAGCATGGCAGCTGGCGCGGAATGTTTCAGCATTATTATGGAATTATTTTGAGCCGCATTATGGATGGAAGCCGGCAGAAGGAGTGGAAAAATTGAGGTATTAAATTTCTTTTCTCAATAAACAAACAAATAAGACGAATTTATATTTTTGTCAAAAATAAAAATGGCAGAAAATTCATACGATTTTGAAACACACCCGGAAGCAAGGCCTTCCTTTCTTACCTGGCTCTGTATTCTCACTTTCATCGGCAGCGGGTGGGCACTTATTAGTTGCGTGTGGACTTATTCGATGGCATCTAAAACCAATATTATTTTCCAGGAAAATATGCATGTAAAAGATTCAACGTTAGGTAGCGATACGTCTGATATGAGAAGGCGTGAAAAAATATCACCTTTTGAGGGGAAAATAAAAGCCTCTCTTTCTAAAATCGTAAGCACAGATAATATGCGTAAAGCAGCAATTGGTGGTTTCATTGCTTCTTTGTTAACGTTGGCGGGCGCTATTCTAATGTGGAATTTAAAAAGGCAGGGTTTTTACATTTACATTCTTGGAGTTGTTTTTGGAATCCTCATTCCTTTTTATTTATATGGTAATGACTTGATAGCCGTTGGCGCTACTTCATTTGCTAATTTTTTCGGTTTGGTTTTTATTGCTTTATACGCGTTGAATCTGAAATCGATGGGCCCTCGGGCTGTTAAAGAATTTTAAAGAAAAAAAAGTCCTTTTTTTTTAAAAAAATAAGAGAACGTATTATTTTAAAATCAAAATATAATAGTACATTTGCAGCCAATTATTAAAAATATTTCAAAAAAGATGTCTTATTTAACTTCAGAAAGCAAAGCAAAATACTTTTCAGATTTTGGTGGCGATGCAAAAAACACGGGTTCAATTGAAGCACAGGTTGCCATATTAACCGAAAAAATTAATCACATTTCCAGTCATTTAAGTACCAATAAAAAAGATTTTAGCACCCAGCGCGGTCTGATGCAGATGGTTGGTAAAAGAAAAAGTTTATTGGCTTATTTGAGCAAACACAACTTGACAGGGTATCGCGCATTGATTGAAAAGTTAGGGCTCCGTAAATAATTTTATTCTTATCAAATCATATTGAGCTATTCCCAACTGAATAATACGGTTGGGAATACTTTTTTATAAACTAATTAAAAAAAACAATGAATACTCCAAATCCGATAAATGTGACTTTTGATCTCGGCGATGGCCGCATAGTTACTTTAGAAACCGGTAAACTGGCGCGTCAGGCAGATGGCGCAGTCACTGTGCGTTTAGGCAATTGTATCCTGTTGGCCACTGTTGTGGCAAATCAGGAGCCTAAAGAAGGACAATCGTTTTTCCCGCTTACGGTAGACTACCAGGAAAAATTTGCTTCTGCCGGCAGAATACCTGGTTCCTTTTTTAAAAGAGAAGCAAGGTTGAATGATTATGAAATATTAACTTCCAGGCTGATAGACCGCGCCCTTCGTCCATTATTTCCAGACGATTATTTATGTGATGTACAGGTTCTGGTTTCGCTTATTTCAAGCGATTCGGAAGTGATGCCCGATGCAATGGCTTGCCTTGCAGCTTCTGCGGCATTAGCAGTTTCTGATATTCCTATCCAGGAAATCATTTCGGAAGTAAGAGTAGGAAAAGTAAATGGCGAATTTATAGTAAATCCAACGCGCTCTCAGTTAGAAGAAGCAGATTTGGAATTTTTGATTGCCGCTACCGACAAAAATATTATGATGGTAGAAGGCGAGGGAAAAGAATGCCAGGAAGAGGATTTGGTAAAAGCAATTGAGATTGCACACGAAGCTATTAAAGTTCAGGTAAAAGCACAGGAAGAATTGAGAGATAAAGTGAGTGCAAAAACTAAACGTGATTATGTAAAACCTTACCGTAACGAAGCACTGAATGAAAAAATAACGGCATTTGCAAAAGATAAAATGTATGCAATTTCGTCCAAAGCCAGTGCAAAGCACGAAAGACAGGAAGAATTTGAAAAGTTATTAGACGAAACAACTGAATATCTTGGAGAAGAACTTCCGGATGAAGATAAGGCGCTTATTAAATTTTATTTTGGAGAATTGCAGTATCATGTAGTACGGGATATGATCCTCAATGACCGTAAACGCCTTGATGGACGGGGTCTTGAAGACATCAGGCCACTTACGATGGAAGTAAGTATTCTTCCTTCACCGCATGGTTCTTCGTTATTTACCCGTGGCGAAACGCAATCATTGACCACCGTAACGCTGGGTACTCCGCTTGATGAATTACTGGTTGAAAGCGCTGCAACCAGCAATTATTCTAAATTTATTTTACATTATAATTTTCCTCCTTTTTCTACCGGCGAAGTAAAAATGATGCGTGGCGTAGGCCGTCGTGAAGTTGGACATGGAAACCTGGCGATGCGTTCCTTAAAACAAATGATGCCGGGCAGCGAATATCCTTATACGGTACGAGTTGTAAGTGATATTTTGGAAAGTAATGGTTCTTCTTCAATGGCAACTGTTTGTGCCGGTTCTTTGGCACTGATGGACGCCGGTGTTCCTTTCAAAAAACACGTAAGCGGAATTGCAATGGGATTGATTTCTAAAGGAGATCAGTTTGCCGTTCTTTCGGATATTCTTGGTGACGAAGATCATCTGGGAGATATGGATTTTAAAGTAACTGGCACACGTGACGGAATTTGCGGCGTGCAGATGGATATTAAAGTGGATGGGTTAAGCATGGATGTAATGAGACAGGCGCTCGACCAGGCAAAGAAAGGCAGAATGCATATTCTGGATGCAATGTATCAATGTATTCCCGAACATAATGCTGAGGTGAAACCACATGCACCACGTATGGAAAAACTGATTATTGATTCTGAATTTATCGGAGCTGTAATTGGGCCAGGTGGAAAAATTATCCAGGAAATTCAAAAAACTACCGGTGCAACTATTAATATTACCGAAGTAGGAAAAACAGGGGAAGTAAGTATTTTCTCTGCTAATAAAGAAAGTTTGGACCAGGCAGTTTCATGGGTAAAAAGCATCGTGTCGGTTCCTGAAATCGGGGATGTGTATGAAGGAACTGTAAAAGGCATTAAAGAATTTGGCGCGTTCGTTGAATTTTTACCGGGTAAGCAGGGATTGTTACACATTTCTGAAATCATGTGGAAACGCCTCGAAAATATGGATAATGTCTTCCAGGAAGGTGATAAAGTAAAAGTGAAATTAGTAGGTGTGGATCCCAAAACGGGCAAATTTAAACTGAGCAGAAAAGCATTGTTGCCAAAACCTGAACAGGGACAGGGAGCGCCCCAGCACCGTAATAACGATCGGTAATTTTTTTCTAAAATAAATCATTCCAAAGCTTGTAAATTTTACAGGCTTTTTTTATGAAATCGAAAATTCTAAATTCAATTTATTTGTCCTTTTACTGCGACAGTTTAATACTTTTGAAAAAATAATGCTCAAAAAAAAGTACATCAAAATAGAAATAAAAACATTTTCAGCAGATGAAGCTGAAATGATCATTGCAAATTTATCAGACATAAAATTTTATGCTTTTGAACAGGAAAATAATTTGCTGAATGCATACGTTAATGAAGAAGATTTTGATGAACAAAAACTGAAAGCTATTTTGCCTGCAGAAACTTTTTTTACAAAAAATATTATTCAACAAGAAAACTGGAACGAGCAGTGGGAGCGTGGTATTGAACCGGTTGTTGTAAATCAATTTGCTGCTATAAGGCCTTCTTTCAGTAAACGAATAAATAACGTGAAATTTGATTTGGTGATTACTCCAAAAATGAGTTTTGGAACCGGCCATCATGCTACTACTTTTTTGATGATCGAATTAATGCAGGAAGTAAATTTTGAAAATAAAAGTGTAATTGATTTTGGCACAGGAACCGCTGTGCTGGCGATTCTTGCAGAGAAATGCGGAGCCAAAAAAATTGTCGCCGTTGATTATGATGAATGGAGCATTGAGAATGCAAAAGAAAACATTGAAGCCAATGATTGTAAGGTTATTACATTGAAACAACAGGATGATCTTTCAGGAATTGACCCAGCCGATTTTATACTTGCAAATATTAATTTAAATGTTTTGAAAAGTGAATCTTCATCCATATCTTCATTATTAAAAACCGGTTCATTTTTATTAGTTTCCGGTTTTTTATTTTCTGATGAAACAGAGATGCAGCACATTTTTCAGGAAGAAAATCTTGTTAAAAAACAAACAAAACGACGGGGGGACTGGCTGGCAATTTTATTTGAAAAACAATAACTGCAATTTTAAGAAAATTAGGCAAATCGCCTGTGAATTAAATCTTATATTTGCTATCCCGCCACAGAATTGAAGCATTAATATGAAAGAATTTATTTTAATAATACTTGCTTACTTTATTGGTTCCATACCTACTGCAATTATTGTCAGTAAACTTTTTTTTAATATTGACATTCGCGAATATGGCAGCGGAAACATGGGCGCTACGAATACTTTCAGAGTGCTCGGGCCAAAATTTGGAACCATTGTAATGGTCGGTGATATGCTGAAAGGAATTCTTGCTGTAGCTCTTTATAATCTACTTCCTTATTATCTCACCAATGAATTAGACAGAACCAATCTTATGATTGGCCTTGGCCTTGCAGCAGTTATTGGCCACATTTACCCCATTTGGGCAGATTTCAGGGGTGGAAAAGGTGTGGCCACCTTGTTCGGAATGGTACTCGCCATTCAACCAATCGTAGCCATTAATTGTGTGGGCGTATTTTTATTAGTACTTTATTTAACCCGCTATGTTTCTTTAAGCTCAATCATTGCTGGCGTTGCCCTTCCCATTTGCGTCTTGTGGATTTATAATGAAAAAGAAGTGTTTTATCGTGTATTCGCCGTCGCAGTTGCGGCGCTCATCGTACTTACTCATCAAAAAAATATCAGCCGCTTATTAAAAGGCAATGAAGGCCGCGTTCCCATCCTCAAACACCGCGATCGCCGCAAATCCCGTCGCAAAGAGTCTGATTAATTTTTTACTTTTTCTTAGCAACTTCTTTCTTCCTGAAATGCATCTTTTAGAGAGTACGAATTTTTTGGTACATCAATTGTTTACTGTAATAAAAAAAATAATATCAAATGAAAAATTTGTTTATACTATTAATGAGCACAAGTGTATTTTTGGCCGCTTGTACAACGAATAAAATAACAGGCCGCAGCCAATTGTCCCTTGTCCCGGAATCGTCTTTACAACAGGAGGCCGTTACTCAATATCAGACTTTTCTATCGCAAAATAAGGTCGTAAGCAGCTCGGCCAATAAAGACGCAGAAATGGTGAAACGGGTGGGTACCCGGATCGCAAATGCCATTACGAAATATTATTCCCAACAGGGCTTGTCTGATCAGTTAGCCGGTTACAAGTGGGAGTTCAACCTGGTACAAAGCAATGAAGTAAATGCATGGTGTATGCCCGGAGGAAAAGTAGTGGTTTATACCGGATTATTACCCATCACACAAAATGAAGCGGGATTGGCAATCGTATTGGGACATGAAATATCACATGCCGTATTACAACATGGCCGGGAAAGAATGAGCCAGGCTTTACTGGCACAGGGGGTGCAAATCGGCGGTGACCTTTTTACCTCTGGAAACGCGCAGGTAAATAATATTTTTAACGCCATTTATGCTCCAACAGCGCAGGTGGGCGTTTTACTTCCCAACTCGCGGAAACAGGAACTCGAAGCTGACCATTATGGTTTGATTTTCGCGGCGATGGCAGGATACAATCCGCAGGAAGCAATTCCGCTTTGGGAAAGAATGGCAAAATTGAACAGCGGAAATCAGACCCCCGAACTGTTGAGCGATCACCCCGTAGATTCTAAAAGAATTACTGAATTAAAAAAAGAAATGCCCGAAGCATTGAAATATTATAAACCGGTTACTTAATTGCACTGATAAAAACCGTTACAATTAACCCTGCATTAGCCTTTGCAGGTTTTTTTTATGCGATAAACCGTTTTTTTTTCGTAATTTTGCAGCTGTCTAAGCAGCACCTTACCTATTTTTCAATATTTTTTTCAAAAATAAAGGTGTGCCGGTATTTATAGACGATTTTTTAATCTTAAAATATTGCTTCGCGTATGTCTCAAACATTGTTTGAAAAATTGCAATTGGAGGATGAGAAAAATTTACTGATACAAGGGCTTCCTTCCACCATTGAGAAACAATTTTCAAAACTTTCATTTTCAAAAAATGTAACCCAGCTCTTAAAAGTCCGTAAAATTGATTTTGCTCTTGTATTCGCTTTAAATTCAAATCAGTTGCAAAAGATTTTTGCTGAATTATGTCCCGCTTTGCGTGATGAAACAAAATTGTGGATTGCTTTTCCAAAGCAGGCTTCAAAAATTGTAAGTGACCTGAACAGGAGTGGTTCCTGGGATTTTTTAATTGAGCAGGGATATGAAACCGGCGAAAAAGTAGTGCTGGATTACGTTTGGAGTGCTCAACGGTTTACTAAAGCCCAGGTGTGTAACGAAATCAAACCAAAAGCTTCTTCAAAAGTTATCAAAATGAAATCAGATTCCAGGAAGTTTGCTGAGGCAGAAGGATTTTGAGGAGGAAAGTGTAGAAAGACCGTTTAGAGTAGGTTAGACGGTTTAGAATGGTTAGGTCGTTTAGATCGTTTAGCAGTAAACAAACAAATAAGAGCAATTCTGTTTTCTTTGAGAAGAATATGGGAATTCAAATATAAAACAGGAATGGTGTTTATGTTATTTCATAATTACCATTCCTATTTCTCTCTCCCAGGTTCGCGTCTCCACGAACCTACACTTTAAACTCTCCACGAACCGGCACTTCAGGCCAAACCTTCAAAACTCATTTCTCAGATCTTTCAAAAAGGCAAAATCCTTTACACCTGTTTCATAATATTTTGCTGATGAAAAAAAATAATCTGCCGGTTCTTTCGCTAACTGCCAATGTTCTGCACAGGGATTATAATGCGTGTAATCTAATTTTTGATAAGCAACCTCTTTACTAAACAAATGAACAGATAATGAATCCCTTTTCCAGAATTCATAATTTTTATTATGTGCATCTACCGCATAAGAAGCTAGACTGTTTTCTTTATCCGATTTCAAAACTTTTTTAAACTCATGAGCCGTATATTTCAGGAATGCGCCTTGTGAAGTTTCTTTGCCATTCATCTCTTTTATTCTCCATATCAGATGAATGTGATTGGGCATAATGACGAAACCAAATATATCTATTTTTCCTGCATCACTTAAATAGCTTAATGAATTAATAATAACATTTTTGTACTCATCTTTCAACAACAAACGTTGCCAATTATTTATGGTAGCCGTCCAAAAAAATATTTCTCCTATCTCAATATAACTCTTTCGCTTTGCAAATAAATAGCTGTCCATAAGCAAGCACATTTGTGGCTTTTAAGTTAATTATCATTTTTGATTTATACTACTATTCCGGTTCGTGGAGACACGAACCTCGGAGGAGGAGTTTAAAAAACTTCTGCTGGAAATCCTATTTTCTTCGCATGCGGTAAAACCCGTTAAAAGTCGTTTTAAATTGAGCAAAGCCCGTATCAGTCGAATTATAGGCATCATTATATCGATATATTTCATGATAAATTGGTATCTCGGAAGGCCTTTCTCTATATTCTTCCAATTAACATCGTTTTTCCAATCAGCAGTCATTGTCGCATTTGCTCCAATCCATGCATTCTTTTTAATGCCAATATGGCCTGGCACAAGTGATTGCCTGTTTTGCGGCGATAAGGGATGCCCTTCTGATAGCAGGCTGACTTTTGGAGCTATCAGTACATTATCCTCTATGGTAATACCACCCAGGCCCAGGAAAGTGCAGTCAAAGTTGATAAATACGTTTTTACCGATCTTATGTTTAAAGTGAGTTTTTATAAAATATTGATTAAGTTAGATTAGTATGATTGTTTGGGTCTAATGTATCCGATTTTGTTTCCTGTAAGTATCATTAAACTCTTTTACACAACGTCTGATGATTTGATAGTTTGATTGAACAGATTTTGTCAGCATGATACAATCGAAAAGTTCATTAAACTCAGGATGATCTTTTTTGAGTGATTTGTAATCCCGTTTATCAATTGGCGAAATTGGCATTTTATAAATGTCTGCATTTATACTATCGACAGACACGAAGCAATATGTATTTCCTTCAGCAAAATACCCTCTGTTTTTTATTGGGTCGTTAGCTATTTGTATTCCTGGCATTCCATTTATATAGTAATAAATTTTTCCGGTATCCTGAAGCATTGCAAATTCCCCTCCTACAGATCTAAAAAAATGTTCCTTATAAGAAAATGCCCAAAAATCTCTTGTTTTGTATTTTACTATTTTGCCCTGTTCATTTCTGAATTTCAGTGTAATCCCTAACGGGCTTTGTGTCCATTTAATATCTTCGTCACTAAAGGACTCATATTTCCCATTTACAAAATCTTCATAAGTTTTATAAAGCTTTACCTGGGCGCTAATAGCCAGGCAAGCAAGCATTACTGCTGACGTCAAAATCATTTTTTTCATTGTTCTTTTAATTTTTTAAATGTTACTTATGTAAAAAAAGCGGAACCATTTTAAAGATGCCCTATTTCGTTTGTCGTAATTTCCTGAAGCCTGTGATCCGGCCGTTTGCATTTTATTTATTTTAAATAAATGTTGGTAAGTTGGTAAAATAAGAATGTTCCTTGTAAAATGTTTTAGTCTTCACTACAACTCCGTCATTTTACATTTACAGGTTGTAGTAATTGAAACACCATCTGAAAATTTCATATTACAAAAAGAGATCTGGATCTTGCCATTTAAATGTGAAACATATAATTTTTGATCAGGTTGACAATGAAAGAAAACTCCCTGGTATATAAAACTTACTGAAACAGTATTATATTCTTGTGTTACATCAAATGTTAGCTGATCAGTTGTCATATAAACACCATCCAATGGCTCAGCATTCCCATTGTATGAATTAAACAAAACTCGTAAGGATGGATAACCAAATGCATCGCCACCATATACTCCCATAGCGTTAAAGGTTGGATCCATATGTTTCTTTACTGAAATGAGCGTTATATCAGAAACTAAATTGGAACTTGAAAAAAAGTTGTTGGTAACAGTACATGGAGGTGCTTCCTGACTTAATTTGACGTCAATAAAAATACTATCGGTTAAGGTTGTGTTGCAATCAGAATTTGCTTTAGAGCAGTAGTACCAGCCTCTGTTTGAATATTTAGCGTTATTAATGCTCAATTCATTTGAATTCGTTGATTCTGAATATCCTGGCCCGGACCAATAAAAAATGTCATTGTCACTTTCTTTAATGGCCGTTATAGTAAATGCGTCGCCAATAGTGGGAGAAGCATTTGATGTATTTAACTGGGTAGAAGTTGGACATTTATTAGAACTATTTTTTTTGCAGGAAAAAAAAGAAACCGGTAAAATAATAAGCAAATAGAATGGTTGTTTCAAATTCAGCTAGTTTTTGAGTAATAATGGGTTGGTCGTATTGCTAAAAGGTAAAATTATATAACTTGTGTTTAAACTGCAAGCACCTGGAACAATTTTTTTTATTCTCTTCCGATGTTCCAACTGTTTACTGCCCCCGGTTGGTGTTGAGCATCGGCTTTGAAGCGCTGGCTTCGCGAACGACTAAAGTGATCTCTTCCACATGCGGTCGGCTGTTTAGCCGGACGGGCATTCTGAAATAGTTGCCGTAAAAACCTGAGGAGCTTCTGTTACGATCGCAAATTAGTTCTGATTCAATGATAGGCTTTCGTTCAATTCATGTTGTTGGTGAAGCCACCGCATTTGTCCCTCGCTCAACACCAACAACGGGCCCTTTCATTTTTCGCGAAGACCAGCAAAGGGTTAAAAACAAATAAATTAGGGAAATTCTTGTTTTCTTTCCAAAAGAAAATCCTGAAGAATTAAAATAAAAGTAGTGACGGCGTTTAAGCTTTATTGCATAAACGCCGTTTCTTTTTTAAGATCACCTTCAGACTTTCATAAAAAGCGTTCAGCATCCAAAGTCAGATTTTAATTTTGCCTTATCAATATTTCCAAAACACGACCATTTCATCTCGGTGTCAGGGCACGTGTTTCTGCTTAAGCTTTTTTGGAAAAAGTAAATCATTATTTGAAAAAAAAGAAATATGCAGCGTTTCACATATTTGCCTTTGTCCTGACTGTCATAAAAAGAGCGGAAGATAGGCTCTTACATTTTTGTTGCTATTGGTTGCCATCCGTTAGCCGCATCCAGGGTCAGTTTTATTTCTACTGGTGATTGTGCTATTGATTCTTTCTTTGGTTCCGGCTTTACGATTGGTTGAAACTTTACATCCAGGTAATCGTTCATCGCCGGATTGTTCAAATAATACTGTGATGCCTGTGGCCGGTAGGCTCCTTCTACCGGGGCCGGCAGCAGCTGAGTGCTGTTGTTACGATCCAGCAACAACATACCTTCTTTGTGTACCCAGTTAAAAAATAAATTACCCTTGTTCATTTGTCGCAATACAAATCCCATCGGGTGCATCACCATATTTACTATGCCGAAATGGGCAATCATTTCCTGTATCTCCCCACGCTTTTCTTCATCCACTACCGTTACATCAGGAGTAATAATAAGCAGGTCACAAGTAAACTGCCGCTCTTCTTTAAAATGTGTTTTGGTAAATGCGCTTCGCTGGATGCTAATGTTGGTTTTGCAGCCAAAGCAATAAATAATGAGTGCATTAAGCTGATTAGCGATGAGTTTCCTGATACAGTAAACTGCGTTTTGTTCTGTGCCATTGAGCTGGTTGATGTAATTTTTCATGTTTGTAAATTTTTATGGAAATGATAAATAATCGTTTTAGTGTTGCTTACCGGTTACTGCTTCTAAAACAAAGTACCTGTACTGTGGCCCCGTATCCAACATTATTAGTTTGTGTTTTACCGATTTTACTTTGTTTTTTACATACCTTTATCAATCAACAATCTTTAAGATTTAAATTTGCTTATGATGAGTACAGCAACTACAAAAAGATCCACGAAGGACGCAACATAAAGCGCTTTCGGGAAATGCTGGGTATTAAGCAAGATGCCCTGGCAGCCGACCTAGGCGACGACTGGATCCAGCAAAAAGTTTCGCTGCTTGAACAAAAGGAAACGATTGATCCTGCACTGCTGCAACAAATATCTTCTGCATTAAAAATACCTGCTGAGGCGATACAGAATTTTGACGAAGAGCAAGCGGTAAATATTATTTCAAATACATTTACCAATAGTGATAATGCGACTGGCATAGCTTACAACTTTCAGCCGACTTTTCATCCTGTTGAGCAAATAATAAAACTTCACGAAGAAAAGATTGCATTGTATGAGAGAATGCTAAAGGAGAAGGATGAAATGATGGAGAGGTTGGAGAAGTTGTTGGAGAAGAAATGATTATTATTTTATAGTAGACGAAGAAATAGGTAGGTTTTTTATTTGACGCAGTCTAATACCCAACTGTCGCATTGATTAAATGAATGCACAATCGAGGCACTTGCGCCAGTTTGTGAAAAAAATTAATATTCAAATGGAATATGAAAATATCCGACTTGGTTTATATGCGTAATGGGAAAGTCTTGCACTAAATCAAATTGAGCGATTAATTGGCCCCCATTTAAAACTGGGTCTTGATAGTATATTTTAGATAAAGTACCATCATTTTTAAATTTTTCAAAAATCTTTTTATCAATTAACCTGTTATAATATGGAAAAGAGTATCCAATCACAATAAGTATCGTTGTACCTTCAATCATTTTCAGAACATGCTCCATTATCGGATTAAGATAATTATTGTTTTTTTCCCATGCAAAGTTGACTTGACTATTTTGAGGGTGATCTTTAAAATATTGTATAGCTGAAGCAGGGGATGCCCGATATTTTTCTTGAAAAATTCCCGCAGTATACAGAATTTATTCTCCTGTCTTTTTAGCGCCTTGCGTAAGAAACTTTTTATCTAACAATTCCTTTATCTTTTCCCTGACCAGTTAATTTGATTTTAGAAGATTTGCTTACTATAGCAACCTGCCATTGTGTTTTTATTCTATTTTCATTTAATTAATATTATTATCCTATAGATATTGTTAAGTTCTGAATGGTAGATTCATTTGAAATTCACCACCAATTTCAAAAAACCTTTTGCTATACCAGATACATCGCTTTTACAATCCCTGCCGGCATAAACGCCTTATTCATCGATTTTTGAAGGTGGCCGTTTTTATTAAAATAATATTCAAGAGAAACACCAGTTTCAATAAGGCTTCCAGACAGTGTAGGTGTTGGCAATGACAGGATCTGCTCAGGCACCGGCTCGTCATTATAATTAAAATTTAAAGAGGTACTGAAACCACCGGTCATTGAGCCGTTCTTCAAACCATAACCTGCGGTTGCAATATGACATTTAACCGACACTGTTCCAGCAGGCGCGAAAATGTTTTTGGCGGCCACAAAGGCCGGTATTTTCATTTGAAGTGTACCATCAATGATTTTTGTTACCTCAAGGGAAACCCGCCACCTTTCTGCGACCGTAGCGCCTTCAGTAAAGCTAAAGTCATTCAAAAAAGGCACCGGATCGTATGGTTGATGCGGATCAAATCCGGACCGTAACCAGCTGAAAAGATCAGACACCAGCCTCGTTTGCATTTTATTATCCGCCGGAAACGGGATCACCGGAAGTAGTTGCTGTCGCAGAATTCTTCCTGCAGTGGATGCTTTACCAAATTCGGTCGCCCGCTTTTTCGTGGCTTTTGTCTGCCTGATACCGGCAGGCACAGAACGCGCATAATATTTGTCGCCGCGCTTATAAAATACAATGTTTTGGATCCTTCTCGTGATCTGTAAATTAATTTGTGATGGCATAATGGTATATTTTATAATGATAATTAAAGCGTCTTTCCGGACTGGTTAAACCGTCAATAATTCATGGTTTAACTATGGCATCTTCATAACAAAGCCGTACCAGCGCCTGCTCAGGTCCGGGATAAGTCCGGCATATCCCGGACTTAACCCGGTATTGTATACAAGGAATCCCCTATGAAAACGTACGGAGAGTCAGATTAGTATGATTTTGGCTTGAACTGGAGGTCAGCTTTATATTTTATCAGGGAGGCAGACGTAAAAATTTTGTAAACTGTAAGGTTTTTTCAGAGAATATTTTTAAGCCTTATAACTTTAGTAACGAGATTGTGGGCCATCTTCAGCCAATCTTATCACATTATTAACCTGGTAGAAAATCTGCTACTAAGAAGTTAGCAAGGTAGGATTCAGAGGAGTGAACCTTGCTGCTAAGTTGAATAAGGTTCGGATAGATGGTTATTAAAAATTCAATCTTTAAGGCAGTAAATAAACAAATATCGCACATTTCTATTTTCCTCATTTCATGATCACCATTCCTATTTCTTTTGTAAGTTGAATCTCCATTGTTTTTAAATGGCTGTGCGTTTGAATCAATAGCATCTGTCTGTCGGCAGAAGTGGTTTTTCCCAATTCCTCTGCATTTAATCCTATCAGTTTTTTTATTTTTTTCAATTCAAGATAACGAAGCGTAGAAGCAATATCGGTTTTATAATTATCTTCTCTTTTTGGCACTTTCATTTCGTATTTCGCTTCCCAGCCATCGCTTACTTCATAGGGAAACTCAATCAGGTTGGTTACTGCATTGCTCATTTGCAGATCTTCGCTGTACAAAAAACTTTTAGCCGTTGGCTCCAGTTTTTCTTCGTACCAGGTTTTATAATTCGCTACTATTTTTGTCAACATGTCATCTTCAATGGTATCTTCTTCTATAAAATCATACAAAAGATAATCCGCTACCTTCTTACCTTCTTCCCATTCCATCAAACCAAACTCCAGCAAGCATCTTACTAAAGATCTTTCATGAAATATTTCATCTTTTAAAAGGCCAAGTGATTCCGGCTCTGCATTTGAACCTTGCGGAAATTCACTTCCCTCTTGCTGGAAAACTTTTTCCGGTTGAAAAGTTTTCTTTTCTTCTTTGCTGAATTTTTCCCTTAAAAATTTATTCACCAGGTTGTGTAATCCACCTTCATCAATTTTTAAAATCTGGGCCGTTTTACGAATGTAATCTTCCTGTTTGGTAAAATCTTCGGCCTTATTAATTTTCGAAATGGATTCCGCAATGGTGTTGACAACCTGCGATTTTTTATTGGTATCATTTCCCGCTTCTGACAAATAAAATTCGAGCTGAAATAAGATAAAATCCTTTTTATTTTCTTTAATAAAATTGGTAAATGCCGCTGCCCCATATTTATTTACATAACTATCCGGGTCTTCATTATCCGGCAGCAGTGCAAGTTGAACATTTAATCCTTCTTCAAGAGCCAGATCCAAACCGCGCATTGCCGCTTTTACTCCGGCAGCATCGCCATCATATAAAATGGTAAGATTGGAAGTGTATTTTTTTATCAAACGCAACTGATCCGGCGTAAGTGAAGTACCACCGCTTGCTACCACGTTTTCTATTCCGGCCTGATGAAGCGAAACGACATCCGTATAACCTTCTACCAGCAGGCATTCATCATTTTTATCAATGGCCTGCCGGGCAAACCAGGAGCCATATAAGATTTTACTTTTTACATAAATCTCATTTTCCGGCGTGTTGATATATTTTGGCGCTTTATCATTTTTGCGGATAAGCCGCGCGCCAAAGCCCGTAACTTTTCCGGATTGATTGTGAATGGGGAAAATAACCCGTCCGCGATAATTATCCTGTAAACCGGTATCCCTTTCAACAACTAACCCTGCTTTTTTTAAAAAGTCTTTATTGAATTGTTTTTCAATCGCAGCTTTCATAAATGTATCCCGCGCTTCGGGATTATAACCTAATTCAAATTTTTTGATGGTTTCTTCCCGGAAACCTCTTTCTTTCAAATAGCTCATTCCCACATTCGATCCTTCTTCAGAATTAAATAAAGTATCAGAAAAAAATTGCTGCGCAAATTTGTTAATGATATAAAGGCTGTCCGCGGCCTGTTGTTGCTGTTTATATTCAGGACTTGTTTCTTTTTCCTCAATTTCTACATTGTACTTTGCAGCGAGCCATTTCAGCGCTTCTACATAGCTGTATTTTTCATGCTCCATCAAAAAACTGATGGCATTTCCACTTTTGCCACAGCCAAAACATTTGTAGATTTCTTTGGAAGGCGAAACTGTAAAAGAAGGAGATTTTTCATTATGAAAAGGGCACAAGCCGATATAATTTGTACCTCTTTTTCTAAGCTTTACAAATGAATTGACGATTTCAATAATATCAATCCTGCTTATAATTTGTTGTATGGTTTCCTGCTGTATCATTTGCTTCTTCCTCTTAAAAAAAATCTATTGATGGAGATGTTAAAGAGTCGAGATGAGAGAAATGATAGCAATGACTACGGCAATAATCGCTGTAACAACGATAGTAGCGACAAAATTTTTCATGGAAATGATTTTCATATTATTTGTTTTTTTGGTTAAAAGTTGGGTGCAAAATAAAAGTTTATATTTTACCGTGCAAAGTTATAAATATCTTGATTTTTTGCTCATTAAAATGGAATGCGGAAATGTATTTTCCTGGTGATTCTGTTTTCTTATCAAATGATAATTCTTTTTTTCTACCGCTAATAAGGAAAAAGCTCCGGGGAAAAAACCGTGCTCACGTGTCCACGTTCTTTTGAACACGGTTGTGCACAAAATTCAAATTGTTATGAAAAGAGTTAGGTAAGTGCGATAACTTTTATCACTGTGCAGCCTGCCTGAGGTAAGGACTTTCAAAATTTAACTTTCTTAATCCGTCCTTTACTTCAGGACAGCTCATAAAAAGTTTCCACAATAATCCTGTACGGTAATTTTCAATCATCACTATCTGTGGGCCCTGGTCGATGGCAAGATATTTTTGCGGATACCAGTTTGCTGTTTCACTAAAGGCATCGTAAAAGCCATAGTCTCCCCAAAGTACATTTTTCATGTCGTGATACCAGTGCTTTATTGCCACAATTGATTTTTCGGGCGTATAAGGAATGGAAGAAATGGCTGCGGTGGGCGAAATTACACCCAAATCTCTTTCTTCTGAAGGTGCGTGCCCCGAATATCCTTTTACCGAATAACTGGATGTGAGTCCCCAGCTATCAGGGCCATAACCTTTATAATGCAATGGATTTTTTACACACCATTCATAGTTGATCATTGCCTGGTTTACGTTTTCTTTCCAATAGTCTGCATATTCATCTTTTAATCCATTCGGGTCCAGGCCCAGATAAGAATAATGTGCCCAAAACAATGGGCCTCCGCCAGGCGCACCTTGGTGATGTAACTGTAATGTATATCCAAAATGTGTGGATGGAGATTTTATTTTTCCATTTTCTGCCCATCCTTCATGATAAACTTCCGCTGGTACTCCATGTGTTGGGGAAGAAGCCGCCAAAATGTAAGCGATTAGGCATTCATTGTACCCATGAATTGGAAAATTCATTTCCCAGCCGTAATCGGAACTCCAATGCCAATACAATACATTTTTGCCGTTCGTGTACCAGTTCCAATCCACTTCTTTCCACAATTTATCTATCCGTGCAGCCAGCTGTTGCTCCTGTTGATCTCCCTTTTGTAAATATTGTCGTGCACATAAAAGTCCCTGCACGAGAAAGGCAGTTTCAACAATGTCGCCACCATCATCTTTTTTGCTGAATGGTTTTACTTTTCCGGTGGGGCCATGAAGCCAATGCGGCCATGCACCATGAAAGCGATCTGCAGTTTCGAGGAAGCCGGTAATTTTTTCCAATCTTTCGACACCTTCTTTTCTTGTAATAAAACCGCGTTCGATACCTGCCAGAATTGCCATAATACCAAAGCCGCTTCCACCGGTTGTAATCACATCTTTATCATTTTGCGGATAAAGGCCATCCATATTAATCCGTTCCCTTGCCATTCCGCTATTCGGTTCTGCGGCATTCCAGAAATAATTAAAAGTTTGATGTTGAACAAGGGTTAATAAAGAATCTGTTTGGGCAGAATCAGAATTTGCCTTAAAAGTTTGTTTACTGGATTTGCTGCCGGTGCATGAAGAAAAGATTGGAATAGCTATCAATAAATAAAACGCGTATTTAAAAAATTTCATGATGAATAAAATTTGATTGTGGTAAAAGAATAACTGCCAAAAGTTTTAAACCTTTCAAAGTTCGTGCAAGTAAATGAAAGGATTTGAGAAACCCAATAGTTGTAATCCCTTCTTTACTTCCGGACAACTCATGAATAGTCGCCATAGCAAGCGGCTGCGATAATTCTCAATCATTATAATCTGCGGACCCTGGTAATCTGCGTTTGCAAGTTTGCACCGGATGCAGTTGTAGTGCCGAGAAACCTCGACAGAGACCAAATTTATTATTTTTCTATAGAAGCGTTTAATGAAAACGGAGTTTCCAAAAGAACGAGG
Organism: uncultured Chitinophagaceae bacterium; assembly: GCA_963706825.1. GTDB lineage: Bacteria > Bacteroidota > Bacteroidia > Chitinophagales > Chitinophagaceae > Ginsengibacter. The sequence continues at coordinate 565,190 of CAVPNT010000003.1, forward strand.
TTCATTGAAGTAAAACCTTAAAAGCAAAACAGGAATATCGATTATTTATTGGTTTGCTGTAGAGCTTATTTTGGAATAACATTCGGCTTTAGGTGATGCGTATTGTTCCTTTTTTAGTATTTTAGTTGGTTGAACATTTGGTGGGTTAAATTCTTTGAAACTTCTCACGTAAATCAATAGAATCTATATGCGCCCAGGTTGTTTTTGATCAGTCAATTATTTCTAATGCTGTTAAACGAAATCAAGCCAAGCCCGTTTTTAACTGAATATGTAAGGCTATATCGAATTATTGATTTTCGGTTTCCTGATAATTTTACAATTCCCTGCAAAGTGTATCCGCCGCGGCCTGAACACTGTCTTCAATTTTTTCCAAAGAATACGGAGACTACCCGATATCCTGATTCGGATATAATAATGGAAAATAAAAAAGCCATCATGATGGGACAGCATTGCAAGGTATTTCATCGCTATCCCGGTAAAGAATTTTTATGTATTCAAATTGTTTTTCAGCCAGCTGGCTTTCATCAAATTACCAATATCCCGTCTGAAAACTTAATGAATATGTATATTGATGCTGAAGATATATTTGGCAAAAGCATACAATTAGTAAATGAGCAGTTATTTCATGCAAAGAATTATGATGAAATGATAAAAATTACTGAGTCATTCTTAAACAATCTTATCAGAAAGAACAAAACTTCCAAACATCCTGTAGATGAAACAGGCATTCTGATGATAAAAGAGGAAGAAAATTTTTCTATAGATAATTTTTTAAAATCAGCCTATCTTTCTCATCGGCAGTTTGACAGGAAATTTAAAGAGCGTATTGGCGTGCCTCCTAAACTTTTTTTGCAACTTAGCAGATTCGATAAAGCCTTTCGTTTGAAAAACCGTTTTCCTCAAATAGATTGGCTTTCCATTGCAATTCGCTGTGGCTATCACGATTATCAGCATTTAGCAAAAGAATATAAATCTTTTACCAACTTTACTCCTGTGCAGTTTTTTGAAATAGACAATAAAGCTCCCGAAAGACATTTGGGCGATGTAGAAACATAAGCCGCAAACGTCTGATTCTTACCACCTTTTTCGTTTGATGTGAAAGTATATTTGGCAATAAAATAAATCATATGAAACGAAAAAATTTTTTAATGACTTCAATCGCAGCTATTCCTGCTATTGCCTTTGGAACAACAGGAACATCTGATTACACATCCAAGGAACCTTTTATTGTAAAAAACGGAGATAACCGTTCGGCCAAACCTATGATGAAGTATATGGGGGCGCATCCGAATGATGTGGTTGTATCAAGACACGATACAAATAATAAACTAGCGGTGTTTATTTTTACTGGTTACGGAAATATTGGAACTCCTTTGCACATACATTATCACCAGGATGAAACTTTTACAGTAATTGAGGGGAAATACCGGTTTGTTTGTGGTGAAATGAATGGCGAACTAAATGAAGGTGATACTATTTTTTTGCCAAGGAATATTCCCCATCAATGGCTTCAGATATCTGATAAAGGAAAATTGATTTATTCAGTAACACCTGCTGGCGAATTAGAAGATTTTTTTAAGGAAGCGAATGATCTCAAAATGCCCACAGAAGAACAAATAAATAACCTGGCTTTAAAACATGGTATAAGACATATAGGGCCGCCGTTGACGGTTTAAGAAAAATAAGGCCTTACCAAACTTCTTTCGATTAAAAACGTGCTTATCTTTTTAAAGTAATCACTCCAGAAAGAGTTCAAATTTTATTTGATAAAAATATCGAATGGCTAAAGCTGAATAACAAGATTTATTTTTTTAAAGAAGCATTAAATGAAACCGGAGATTCCAAAAGGTTTAAGTGATTGCAGTTGTTCACGGCTAATTTTTGAAAATACAAAATCGCATTATTTCTTTGCCTACTGAAAAAGGGCAAATAATTTTAATTCAAAAACTTCTCATTCATTCAAGTTTCTTTTTCCATTTGCCTGCTTCTTTTTTTCAGCAGTTTTTTTATAACAGCTTACCTTTATTCAAAAAAATATGAAAGCATTTTTAGGAATGGGACTGTTGGGTTCCAATTTTGTAAAAGCAATGTTGAAAAAAGGCGAACAGGTAAACGTATGGAACAGAACCACTTCAAAAGCAAAAGCACTGGAAGCTGATGGTGCACACGCATTTGAAGATGTAAAAGCAGCAGTAAAAGACGCTGATGTAATTCACCTGACGTTAAAAGACGATACTTCAGTTGATGAGGTTTTAACGATGGCAGAACCGGCATTAATGCCCGGCACAACTATTATCGACCACACCACTACGTCCGCTGATGGCGCCATCGAAAGAACAAAAACATGGAAGGGAAAAGGATTTACTTATTTGCACGCACCAGTTTTCATGGGACCGAAAAATGCACTCGAAAGTACAGGTTTTATGCTGGTTTCGGGTGACCAGGATGTGATTAACAAGTGGCAAGATAAACTTTCTGCAATGACGGGAAAATTATTAAATTTTGGTCCAACTACAGGCAAAGCAGCGGGTATGAAACTAATAGGAAATTTATTTCTTATTTCCCTTACAGGAGGCCTGTCTGATGTATTAAAACTTGCAAAGGCAGAAGATATCACTCCACAGGAAGTATCGGATTTATTCAGCGAATGGAATCCCGGGGCAATGATACAAGCGAGACTCAGGTTTATTGAGGCTGGAGATTTTTCTCACCCATCGTGGGAATTAAATATGGCACGTAAGGATGCCGGCCTGATGATGAATGCGGCGAAAAATGGAGATGAAAAATTAACCGTGATACCTGCTGTTGCTGCATTAATGGATGAATGGATAAAGAAAGGTCATGGCAATGACGACTGGATGATCATCGCCTCATAGGAAGATGAATCGGTAATTTAGAATAAGAATATTTGTTGCAGTTTTGGATTCAGCAAACGAAGAAATAATCTGGATTCTTGTTTTTAAAAAATGTTCCGGCTATTTACAGGGAATCTTATATTTTCTAAGCTTCAATTTCCTGCGCTAATTTCATTTTCCATTTTTATGCAACTTTGTTTTTGTAAAAGCAAGACGCTTTTTTAGAGAAAAACTCGTTCTTCTTTGAAGTCAGAACTCGTCTTTATATTTAGAAAAGTTGATTCACCACGCTGTTCAATTATTTTGTACCTGAAAGTTTGAACAATTCACCTAAATCTTTTTTCATCGCATTTTTTTAGACTTCTTTTATGGTTTTTGGCGATTCAATGCCGGATGTATTTTCATTATCTTTGATACAAAAAGTTTTTATGGATAAAAAAGAAGTTTACATTCTTTCTGCAGTACGTACTCCAATCGGAAGTTTTGGTGGAAGTTTAAAAGATATTCCGGCCACAAAACTTGGCGCCACCGCAATAAAAGCTGCGGTAGAAAGGGCAGGAATAAAACCTGGAGATGTACAGGAAGTGTACATGGGCTGTGTGTTACAGGCGAATCTCGGACAGGCTCCTGCAAGGCAAGCCGCTATTTATGCCGGTCTTCCGGAAAATGTTTGTTGTACTACAGTCAATAAAGTTTGTGCCAGTGGAATGAAAGCGATTATGAATGGCGCGCAAAGTATTTTACTTGGCGATGCAGATGTAGTGGTAGCGGGTGGAATGGAAAACATGAGCAGCGCTCCCTTTTATGCACCATCGGTTCGTTGGGGAAATAAATATGGAAATACAAACCTCATTGATGGAATGGCAAAAGATGGTTTGACCGACGTTTATAATGATTATGCGATGGGAAATGCCGCCGAATTGTGCGCAAGGGAATGTCATATTTCCCGTGAGCAACAGGATGAATTTGCAATCGAAAGTTACAAACGTAGCCAGGCAGCAGAAAATGAAGGAAAATTTAAAGATGAAATGGTAGGGGTTGAAATTCCACAAAGAAAGGGTGAACCGGTTGTGATGCTGAAAGATGAAGAACCTTTTAATGTAAAATTTGATAAAATACCTGAACTGAAATCACCTTTTGAAAAAGGCGGAAGCGTTACCGCAGCAAATGCCAGCACTATCAATGATGGCGCGGCTGCAGTGGTTTTGATGAGTAAAGAAAAAGCCGATGCTTTGGGACTAAAACCTATTGCAAAAATCCTGAGTTATGCTGATGCAGAACAAGCCCCGGAATGGTTTACCACCACACCTTCTCTTGCTGTACCAAAAGCTATAAAAAAAGCGGGATTGGAAATCAGCGATGTTGATTTTTTTGAATTGAATGAAGCCTTTAGTGTGGTAGGAATTGTAAATACACAAAATATGAAACTGGATGCTGCGAAAGTAAATGTAAACGGAGGCGCGGTTGCATTAGGTCATCCTCTGGGAGCAAGCGGAGCAAGAATAATTGTAACACTGATAAATGTTTTAAAACAAAATAACGGAAAAACCGGTGCTGCAGGAATCTGCAATGGTGGAGGCGGAGCAAGCGCGATGGTGATTGAGTTGTGTTAATGTTGCAAGTCGGCTCTCAGTTGATGTTGTTCGTGCCAAAACGTATTTTAATAGTGTCGTAACGATTTTTCAATCGTTTGATAAAGTAGTACGAAATTGGTTTCGGAACAGGTACGAAATATCTTGTACCTGTCACGAAACGAAAACCCGAAATAAATATAAATAGTTTACTTTCCAGCAAGGATGGTGTGCCGTGTATTTTTAAGAAAAGTTGAATAGTCGTTGCCTAATACTTAATCTCTGCTCACCTTGCCTGCTTACATTCTTATTCGTTTTTTCTTTGCATTCACCGATATTCATTTGTCGGTTTTATCATGCCCTTCCAATTTCACCATCTTGTTATATATGCCCAGCAGCAGGAAAGGTGCAGCCCATTGGCCAACAAAAAGACTGCGATTTTTTGCATTTGTACATTGTAATACTGCTGATACTGCCATAGAGCCTAATGCTGCCCATAAAAAAAAGTCTGACGGCAATTTTGCAGTTTGATTTTCAATTTGTTTGGTAACTTCTCCTTCCTGATGTTGAGGATTGTTTTGCGGATTCATAATTTTTGTTTTTAAGTGAAATAATATTTAGCTAAAATCAATTCTTTTGCCAAATACTGATTCTTCGAACCCTACAAGGATTTTTATTTTCGGTAAATAGTCCTTTTTGCCTGATAAGTTTAAATTATGGCTTATAAATTTAAACAGAAATTCAAATCACTTCACGCTTTCAAGCTTGTGCTATTTTTTTTAATGTAATACGATTTTGAGTAAGTAATAATATACTCAAAAAATGATTTTTGAGTATTATAATTCTCATTATTGCCGATATATATTAATAGTGGTGGCAAGCATTTGAAACAGGAATTCTACATTTTATGAAGCATCTAAAGACTGATATTTCCTTCAATCCCGTCATCCATTGATTTGCCGAAACAATTGACGCAGCGATTTTCAAAAGCGAAACTATTTTTCCATGCACCGTGTCCCAATAGTAAGCTTCATGTGGAATGACCTCGATCGCGCCTGTTTTTGGACCTTCTTTTCCTTCCTGGAACCATGCCTTTGCAAACCCATTCCAAAGTTCATTTATCTTCTGTCGGTTTTTACTTATTCGTGCCTTTCCGCTGATGCTTAAGAAATGACTATTGCGTATGCTGTGTCAATAAGCCGTTTTCAACCTTTTTAAATTTTTTTTGGAAGATTAGAATGTTTAAATATCTTTGAAAATATTTCAACACATGAATTCTTTTTCAATTTCGCAATTAGCTCAGTTCTCCGGTGTAAAAGCGCATACAATCAGGATATGGGAACAAAGGTATAATGCATTGAAACCCAACCGGACTGAAGGAAATACGCGGTATTACGACAATCAGCAGTTACGGCGTCTGCTCAACATTGTGAGTCTCGCAGATCTTGATTATAAAGTATCGGAATTGTGTATGATGCCCGATAAAAAGTTATTCAAACTCATAGAGGAATTAAACCTTGGGAATCAGAATAAAACCTATGAATATTTTATAGCGCACCTGGTCAGCGCGGGCATGAGCTATGATGAGCCAGGATTTGAAAAAATATTTTCGCATTGCATGCTTCGCTATGGAATGAAAGATACCTACCTGCGGGTAATATATCCGATGTTGGTGCGTATTGGTTTGATGTGGTCGGTTGATACTATTCCGCCTGCACATGAGCATTTTATCAGTAATGTGCTCAGGCAAAAGCTTTTTACTGCTATTGATTCTCTTCCAGCAGCAAAACCGGAATCCGGCTCATGGTTGCTGTTTTTGCCTGAGAATGAATTTCATGAAATCGGGTTGCTTTTTGCAAGTTATCTTATTCGCTCCTCTAGCCAAAAAGTCATTTACCTAGGTAGCAATGTTCCTTTTCAATCGCTGAAAATGGCTGTTGAAAATGCTTCATGTGAAAACCTTCTGATGTTTTTTGTGCATGCCGGTTTTCCTGAAGATGCCAGGGACTATATCAATAAATTGTCAAATCAGTTTAAAGGGAAAAATATCTTTGTTGCCGGCGGCAGGCAGTTTACCGAACAGCTGGGAAAGTTGAAAAAGATTCGCTTTTTAAATTCAGCAGAGGATCTTATTACTCAGTTGTCCTCATTGGATATTCGATCATTTAATTAAGAAAATTTTATGGCTAAAATTGCAATAATAGGTTCCGGGTTTTCCGGGTTAAGTGCGGCAGCATATTTAGCCGCTGATGGCCATGAGGTACATGTGTTTGAAAAAAACCATACTGCAGGTGGACGGGCGAGGCAACTCAATAATGATAACGGTTATTTATTCGATATGGGTCCAAGCTGGTATTGGATGCCGGATATATTTGAGCAGTTTTTTAATGACTTTCGACACACAGTTTCTGATTTTTATGAATTGAAATTGCTTGATCCTTCATTTACGGTAGTTTTTAAAAATCAATCAATACAAATTCCATCCGGTTTTTCCGAATTAGGTGATTTGTTCGAATCCATCGAGAAAGGCGCTTCCGGGAAGCTTAAAAAGTTTACAGAAGAAGCGAAATACAAATATGAAACCGGCATGAAGAATTTGTCGAAGATGCCTGGTATTTCAGTTACAGAATTTATGAATTGGGATCTGATGAAAGGCGCATTTCGTTTGCAAATATTTTCTTCCTTTAGTAAGCATGTACGCAAATATTTTTCAAATCCCAAATTGATTGCGCTCATGGAATTTCCTGTATTATTTTTGGGAGCGATGCCACAGGAGACGCCTGCATTATATAGTTTGATGAATTACGCGTGTTTAAAATTGGGAACCTGGTATCCTTTGGGTGGGTTTGGAAAAGTAACAGAAGCAATGATCAAAGTGGCTGAATCAGGTGGTGCCACTTTTCATTTTAATTCGCCTGTTGACAAAATTTTGGTTGAAGATAACAAGACTTCTATTGCTGTTAATCGACAACTAATTGATTTCGACGGAATCGTTGCCTCGGCTGACTACCATCATGTTGAGCAAAAATTATTGGAGCCGGCTTACCGGAATTATACAGAAAAATACTGGGACAAAAGAACGTTTGCGCCTTCGTGCCTGATTTATTATTTAGGGGTGAATAAAAAATTAAAATCGTTAGCACATCATACCTTATTTTTTGACGAAGATTTATTACAACATTCTAAAGAAATATACAAACAGCCGGAATGGCCGCACAAGCCCCTGTTTTACGTATGCTGCCCCTCAAAAACAGACGAGTCTGTAGCACCGCTCAATCATGAAAATCTTTTTCTCCTGATGCCGCTTGCTCCCGGCCTGGAAGACAATAATTCAAACCGTGAAAAATATTTTAAAATAATGATGGAGCGTTTGCAAAAACATGTTCGTGAAGAAATAATAAGCCACATTGATTTCAAAAAAAGCTACTGTGTAAATGATTTTGTGGCAGATTACAATTCTTATAAAGGCAATGCGTATGGCCTGGCAAATACGTTGAGGCAGACCGGCATTCTGAAGCCGAAAGTCAGGAATAAAAAAATTAAAAACCTTTTTTACGCAGGCCAGCTAACCGTTCCCGGGCCCGGCGTTCCTCCATCCATTATATCCGGAAAAATTGCTGCTGAGCAATTACTGAAATATTTAAAAACAAAAAAGCATGAAACAGTTATTTGATAATTTGTCGGTAAAGGTTAGTAAAATGACCACTCAATCTTATAGCACCAGCTTTTCATTCGGTATTTATTTTTTAAATAACCGTCTTCGGAATGCAATTTATTCAGTGTATGGTTTTGTGCGGGTGGCCGATGAAATCGTAGATAGCTTTGACGGATTTGACAGGCAATACCTTCTTGAGAAATTTAAAGAAGAAACGTTTGAATCAATAAAAGAGCGTATTTCTCTCAATCCGATTTTAAATTCTTTTCAACACGCGGTGCATGAATATCGTATTGATCACGAATTGATTAATACATTTTTGAAAAGCATGGAAATGGACCTGCAAAAAGTAAATTATACCCATGAAAAATATCAACAGTATATCTTAGGCTCGGCAGAGGTTGTGGGTTTAATGTGCCTTCACATTTTTACAGAAGGTGATCAAAAAATGTATGAAGATTTAAGGCCTTTTGCAATGAAGCTTGGAGCTGCGTTTCAAAAAGTCAATTTTCTGAGAGATATGAAAGAAGATTATCAGCTACTTGGAAGAACCTATTTTCCAGGGATAAATATGAATGAATTCAGCTTGTCTGAAAAAAAACAGATTGAAGAAGAAATAGAGAAGGATTTCAGGATGGCGCTTATTGGAATAAAAAAACTTCCGGCTTCTTCCAAAGGCGGGGTTTACCTGGCTTATATCTATTACCGGTCGTTGTTCAATAAAATAAAGAAGTTGCCCGCTCATAAAATAATGAACGAAAGAGTAAGGATTACTAACGGTAAAAAATTTGGTTTGATGTTAAACAGTTTGATTCTAAACAAAATGAATTGGGTATGAAAATCGCACTATTTATTGGTTTACTGCTGACAAACAAAAAATAAAATGATGAACGAATTATTAATTCTTGTGGATGAAAATGACAATGAGATCGGATCGATGGATAAACTTTCTGTTCATCAAAAGGGCCTGCTTCACCGCGCATTTTCCGTATTTATTTTTAACTCAAATAATGAGCTGTTACTTCAGCAAAGAGCCAATGAAAAATATCATTCAGCCGGATTATGGAGCAATACCTGTTGCAGCCATTCAATAAGTGCGGAGCGGATTGAAGACTCAGTATCAAGGCGATTAAAAGAAGAAATGGGACTGGAAACTAAAACACAGTTTCAATTCAAATTTCTTTACGGCGCCGAGTTTGAAAATGGATTAAAAGAACATGAATTAGATCATGTTTATTTTGGCTCGAGCAATGAAAAACCCAAGCCCGATTTACATGAAGTGATGAATTGGAAATATATGAGTTTAGAAAAATTGACGCAGGAGATTTCTTTGAATCCTGAAAATTACACGGCGTGGCTAAAAATCTGCTTACCTGAGGTGGAGAGGCAGTTTAAACGAAAATTCTAATTATTGCGATGGAAATGTATTGTTATAAAACAGAGCAATTTTTATCAACAGATATGAATACTGCGTGGGATTTTTTTTCCTCTGCAAAAAACCTGGCCAGGATCACACCACCTGAATTGGATTTTAATATTTTAACAGCGTTAGACAATAGCGATATTTACCAGGGTATGCTTATTGAATATATAGTAAGGCCCCTATTTGGTATCCCTTTGCATTGGCAAACTGAGATTTGGAAAATTAAAAAACCGCAGATGTTTGTTGATAAACAGTTGAAAGGACCATATAAAATCTGGGAGCATACGCACCTGTTTATTGAAAAAGAAAAAGGTGTGTTAATGAAAGATGAGGTTAACTATCAATTGCCCTTCGGGATCGTTGGAAAAGTGGCTCATTCATTGCTTGTGAGAAAAAAAATTGAACGGATATTTAATTACAGAAAAGACATTTTAAATAAAATATTTAAAGACAATGGAAACAATATTCATTAATTCCGTTATTGTCCTTGCAGCCTTTATTGGTATGGAAGGTGTTGCCTGGCTTGCACACAAATACATCATGCATGGCGCACTGTGGAAGTTGCACAAAGATCATCATAAAAAAGAATCAGATGGTTTTATAGAGCATAATGATTTTTTCTTTTTAATTTTTGCATTGCCGGGCATTGCCTGTTTATTTTTTGGAAGGATTAATGATTATAATTTTCTTTTTTGGATGGGCGTAGGAATTACTTTATACGGCCTCGCATATTTCCTGATTCATGATATTTTTATTCATCAGCGGTTTAAAATTTTTAGAAATTCTGATAACATTTATTTCAAAGCGATTCGCCGTGCACATAAAATGCATCATAAACATTTAACCAAAGAAGATGGCGAATGTTTTGGGATGCTCTGGGTTCCTTTTAAATATTTACGTCAGGTAAAAAATAAAAAATATCAATTGCAAAAGACCGGTGTTCAAATAAAACAATTAAAATGAGTACATGAAATCCCTTTATTTTTTTGTTGATTTTTTTACGGTAATTATTCCCGTGATTTTTTCTTTTCACCCGAAAATAAAGCTCTATCGAACGTGGAAACACTTTTTCATTGCTTCCTTTTGTGTCGGATTTATTTTTATTATTTGGGATTTTATTTTTACAAAATCGGGCATTTGGTACTTTAATCCCCGGTATATTTCAGGAATCTATTTTTTAAATCTTCCCATCGAAGAAGTTTTGTTTTTTATTTGTATTCCTTATTCATGTGTGTTCACTTATTACTGCCTCAATAAATTTTACAATTTTACCTGGAATCGAAAAACAGAAACTGTTTTTTGTATCGTTTTTTCCATACTTCTTTTAATAACGGGTTTATTTTTTTTAAACAGAGTTTATACTTCTGTTACTTTTATCAGCACTGCCATTGTTTGTCTTATTTTAAAATTTGTGGTCAGGATAAACTGGTTTGGCAAGGCGGTAACGGTTTATGCTCTGCTGCTGATTCCTTTTTTAATAGTGAATGGAATCCTTACTGGTACAGGATTAGAAGAACCTGTAGTGAATTATAACAAAATGCAAAACCTCAATATTTGTTTGTTTACTATACCGGTTGAAGATGTTTTTTATGGATTTGAATTGTTTGTTTTGAATTTGTTTTTTTATTTGAAATCGTCAAAAACCGGATTAATAAAGAAGGAATTGGGTGATACAGGAAATGCACGGAACTCTAAAAAACATTTTTATGAAAAAGACATTGCAAATAGCTAACGGCATCGCTTTAATTGCCACTATAGTTATCAATTACCTTTCTAATACCGGAGTTTTTAATGGAGATACGATGAAAACGATCTCTGATAAATACCATAATTATTTTACACCGGCAGGCTATGCGTTTTCTATCTGGGGACTGATTTATATCGGCTTGCTGGCTTTTGTAATTTATACCACCAGTGGGCTTTTTAAAAAAGTGGAAGATGAATGGCCTGTTTTGGAAATAGGATGGTGGTTCGTGATTTCATGTGCCGCTAATTCTTTTTGGGTTATCGCCTGGCTGTATGATTACACCGGCCTTTCGGTTTTGCTAATGATTATTTTACTTTTTTCCCTGATAAAAATTATTCTAAATACAAGGATGGAATTGGATGATTTGCCTTTTAAAAAAATTGCCTTTGTATGGTGGCCATTTTGTCTTTATTCGGGCTGGATAAGCGTGGCGCTGATAGCAGATGTAGCTGCTTATTTAACCAAAATAAAATGGAACCGGTTTGGGATTTCTGAAATGGCATGGACACTCATCATGATACTCGTAGCAGGAATTTTAAATTTATTTATGACCTGGAATCGTAACATGCGGGAGTTTGCTTTAGCCGGTGTTTGGGCTTTAGCGGCGATTGCAGTGGCTAACCGGAGCACCGGAAAACCGGTTGTTTATACTGCTTTAATCGTAGCAGTAATTCTTTTAATCAGCATTTTGATACATGGATATAAAAACAGGAAAAGTAATTTATTGCACCATCTTTTTGCGGGAGAAGGTTGAGTAAAAGTATTTCAGAAATGTTCAAAATTTTTTCAATGATTTCAATATGGTTTCAATTAAAGCTTTAGCAAATCATTAAAATATTTGCCATGGAAAATGAAAAGAAGGAAATAAATATTTGCTGGCTTCGACGCGATTTGAGATTAGCGGACAATGCGGCTTTGTATCATGCGCTTGGCGCGGATCTTCCGGTTTTGCTGGTTTTTATTTTTGACAAAAATATTCTCATTCAGCTTCCGGATAAAGAGGATAGGAGAATTGTTTTTATTCACCAAAATCTGAAAAAAATTAATTCTCTTTTAAAAGAATATCATTCTTCTATTTGTGTTTTACACGATACTCCGCTTGAAGCATTTGAAAGGTTGTATCAGGAGTTTAATGTAAACGCCGTTTTTGCAAATCATGATTATGAATCTTATGCATTAGCACGTGATTTAGACGTTAAAAATTATCTGGCAAAAAAAAATATTTCATTTCATACTTTCAAGGATCAGGTGATTTTTGAAAAGTCGGAGGTGATGAAACCGGACGGGAAACCATATACTATTTTTACTCCTTATGCTAATGCATGGAAACAGAAGTTCCGTGAGGAAAAAATAAAAAGTTTTCCTGCTCAATCTTATTTCTCTAATTTTTATAAAACAAAAGATTATCATTTCCCTTCATTAAAAGAGATAGGTTTTAAAGAAGTTGAATTAGAAATTCCTTCATTAAATATCAGTGAGGAAGCGATTAAAAATTATGCAAAAACACGTAATCTGCCTTCCGTGAATGGTACAACCCATGCAAGCGTTTATCTAAGATTTGGAACAATCAGCATCAGGCAATTGGCCTTACAGGCGGATAAATGCAGTGAACCGTGGTTGAATGAACTGATATGGCGTGAGTTTTTTATGATGATACTTTTTCATTTTCCTTTTGTGGTAAATAGAAGTTTTAAATCAAAATATGAACAGATACAATGGAGAAATAATGAAGCGGAATTTGAGCTTTGGTGTAAGGGGGAAACCGGCTACCCGCTTGTGGATGCAGGTATGCGGCAATTAAATGAAACCGGATTTATGCATAATCGCGTAAGGATGATTGTGGCGGGCTTTCTTTGCAAACATTTATTAATTGACTGGCGATGGGGCGAGGCATATTTTGCAGCAAAGCTTTTGGATTATGAACTTTCTTCTAATAATGGAAACTGGCAATGGGCCGCCGGTTGTGGCTGCGACGCTGCGCCTTATTTCAGAATATTTAATCCTTCTGAGCAGATTAGAAAATTTGATCCTGGCTTGTTGTATATTAAAAAATGGATAAAAAATTTTCGTCCTGGTTATCTCCCCGAAATTGTATCTCACGGTTATGCGCGGAAGCGGGCGCTGGAAGTGTACAAAAAATCAGTGGCCGCATTTAATTCTGAACAGGGATAGAGATTGTGAAATGAACCGTGTTTAAATTAAAAATTATTTATTCTAAAACTTTAAACACAATAAAGATGGAATACAGAAAGAAACCTTCAATAAACCACGTACTTAAAATTTGAAACAGAACTGTCTTTTAGTTTCCAACTGAATGATGATTTGACCATCCATATCAACTTTGGAAACTGGATTAAGTTTATTCTTATCTTACCACTTGTTAGTATCTCTACATAATCTTTGCACGATTGCGGCATTACAAATCTTCTTCCCGCTCCAGCATCAGAATAGCGCTTTGGGGCACAATAAAATATTTGTCTCCTTCATACATTACTTCTGTTGCAGCACTCATCAGGAAAACAGCGATGTCGCCTTCCTTCGCCTGCAAAGGGACGTACTTTATTTTTTCTTCTTCGCCTTTCCATGGTTCATCTTCAACCGGCAAAGGAATGGCATAGCCGGGGCCTGCTTTGATCACATATCCCTGTTGTACTTTTTCTTTTTCCTGCACACCCGGCGGCAGGTAAAGTCCACTCGCAGTTCTTTCATCAGGGCGTGCGGGTTTTATGAGCAGCCTGTCACCTATTATGATTAATTTCTTAAGCTTATTATCAGAGGTTATGTGCATGAGATTTTTGTTTTTGCAAAAATAAACGGTTCATAGAAATGAACGAATTTCTTGTTCTATATTTATTATAAAGGTTGACTGGTGCTTGCAGTAAACGAACAAATACATGCAATTGCTGTTTTGCTATTGATGAATGGAAGTGAAACTGTCAATATTTCAAAAACCTTATCCTTCTCCCCGTTAATATCACAGTGAGAATGTTGCCTGAAGTCATGGTAGCAAGTGTCATCTATAAAAATCATTTCTGTTCGAGGTATTTCCCTGGAAAAATAGGGGGATTTTCATGAGAGGAAATGTGGATTTGCATTGGTAAATCATGGATTAGACCATTACTTTTGCGCCAAGACCGAAAATCCAATTTTAATTCCCTTCAAATCCGCGAAAGATTATTTTTCCACCATAAAATTTGACTCAATTATGCGTACATTATTAAAAATTTCAATTGATGCTGAAGCAGGAAATAAAGCGGTGATGGATGGAACTCTTCAAAAAGTAATTCAATCAACCATGGAAAAAATTAAACCGGAAGCAAGTTATTTTTTTGCAGAAGATGGCTGCCGTACGGGTCTGATGGTATTTGATTTTAAAGATTCATCTGAAATTCCCGGCATTGTTGAACCATTTTTCCAGCAGCTGAATGCGCGAGTAACGATAACTCCCATTATGAATGCAGATGATCTTCAAAAAGGCTTGGGGGCTTTGCAGCAAAATATGTCTCACTAACGGTATCAGTATTTAATAACCTCAACAGTTAGTCCGGGAAATCATTTCGCTGTCTGGGGAAGTGATAACCCGATGCAATTGTCTTTTCGTACAGTAAACAAAGAAATAGCCGCTTTTCATAATTAGCGGAACCCTTTTATTGAAATTTCTTAAAAACAATTTTTCAAAGATTTCTAATAAAAACTTTATGGTGAAAGGAGATTTCCCATAACGTAAATGGCGCGGTCAGCGCCTTAGATTGTCGTACATACCCCCTCATTCTTTTTCTGAATTGTTTTAAGTTTGTGAGATAAAAATAAAAACATATTATGTTATCAAAATCATCGGCATTCAGCAGTTTTTCTGTAAATGATTTGCAAAAAGCTAAAGCATTTTACGAGGAAGTACTCGGCTTAAAAGTGCAAGATAATCCAATGGGTTTGATTGAATTGGAACTGCCGGGTGGAAACAAAATAATGGTTTATCCCAAGCCCGATCATGTTCCTGCCACCTTTACCGTGCTCAATTTCCTGGTAAAAAACATGGATGAAAAGGTAGATGAACTGACCGCTAAAGGAGTAATTTTTGAGCAATATAGTGGCCAGATACAAACCGATGAAAAGGGAATTAGCCGTGGTAATGGCGGCCCGACCATCGCCTGGTTCAAAGACCTGTCTGGAAATATTTTTTCATTAATTGAAGAGTAAGAGGCTTGTGAATGAGTTTTTAAAGTACACAGACCTATTTGATGACCCAAACCTGCCCGGTGAAATGACTACTGCCGTGTGGCTCAAAAAAGCAACAAAGTAGGTTTGGCTGTACTGCCTCATTAATCGGTAGACTCGTTTCTGATTTTTTAAATCAATACCATGAGAAAAAATAGTTTATGCACTGCCGCGCTATTCACCGGTCTCTGTTTCATAACGATGCATGCTTTCTCACAAGCCACCTTTAATATCTGGCCCGCAGTCGCCCCGGGATCCGAGAACTGGACGCAAAAAGAACAAACGATTAAAAATACACCTGTTGGCACAGTAATTCTGAATGTAGTAACACCTACATTGACCGTTTTTCTGCCGGAAAAAGATAAGGCTACCGGAACCTCCGTGATTATCGCACCAGGCGGTGGTTGTATTGCCCTCGCTATGAAATCAACGGATGAATTAGCCAAGTGGTTTCGTGAAAAAGGGATAGCGGCTTTTATACTTAAATATCGGTTACAGGAGAAAAAGGAAGATGGAATGCCTAAAGATCTGAATGAAGATACTGCCTGCCAATATGGAATAGCAGATGCGCTGCAAAGTATTAAATTTGTTCGCCAGCATGCTTCAGAATGGGGCATTTCTCCTGCTAAAATTGGCTTGCTCGGTTTTTCAGCCGGTGGCATGGTAGCCAGTGAAGCCATGTTGCAAAACGATACTTCATTGCGTCCCGATTTTGCGGCGCTCATCTATGGCGCTCCATTTGCTTCTATGCCTGTAATTTCCCGAAACCTTCCACCGGTTTTTATGGCATGGGCGCAGGACGATTCGATCGCCGGATATGCAATGGAAAGATTCTATAAAGCGTTGACATCAGCAGGATATAAACCTGAAGCACATATTTTTAGTGCAGGAGGACACGGCTTCGCCGCAAACCAGCAAGGCACCAGCAGCGATCACTGGATAGATGAATTAGGGTATTGGATGCAGGCAGAGGGATTTGAGGAAAAGAAATCAAAATAACAGTTGCCAAATAAAATATAGAACCTTGCCGGATCGAAATTTCCATTTCACCTTTTCAAATTTACACTTTAGCTAACGGCATATAAATTGTAATGTCTTAATATTGTAGCATGTATGTCTAAACTACATTTATTCAATATTTTACAACGCGGCAGGAAGCCGCCTGGATTTATAAGTTCATGAACGATCAGCCCGTTACTCATCCCAAAAAATTAAAGCAATTAGCAGCGACCGCTATTTGCGGAAATGATATCACCTCATCGTGTCTTTATGTGTCTGCCCTTTGTATCGTGTATGCAGGACAGTATGCTTTTATCGCGTTATTAATTGTAGGGTTGGTTTTATTTTTTTTTAGAAAAATATACGGCGAAGCTGTTGGTGCATTGCCTTTAAATGGCGGCGCTTACAATATTTTGCTCAATACAACCAGTAAAGGAAACGCTTCTCTCGCCGCCTGTCTGACGATACTTTCTTACATGGCGACTGCGGTACTTTCGGCTTCAGAAGCCATGCATTACCTGCATAGTGTTTTCCCGTTTTTTCCGGTAATCATTGCGACGATGGTAATCCTCACTATTTTTTTGTTACTTACTATTGGAGGCATCAGCGAATCTGCCAGTGTTTCTTTGGTTATCTTTATAATTCATCTCGCGGTACTTGCTTTGCTGATTTGCAGCGCCGTTTATTTTGTAGTTGTAAACGGTTTGGACATTGCAAATATCAATTTTCATGCTCCTTTAAAAGGAAGTATTTCCCATGCGATTTTCCTTGGCTTCAGCACAGCAATGCTCGGAATTACCGGTTTTGAAACTTCTGCCAATTTTATTGAAGAACAAAAGCCGGGTGTGTTTCCCAAGACGCTTCGTAACATGTGGGTTTTGGTCATGATCATCAATCCTGTAATCGCCTTGCTCGCTGTAGCTATCATGCCGCTTGCAGAAGTTGCGGGCCATGAAGCCGCTTTTCTTTCATTTATGGGAAGGCAGACAGGCGGTACCTGGCTGGCTACGGTAGTTTCGCTGGATGCGGCACTGGTATTGAGCGGCGCAGTTCTTACCGCTTTTATCGGGGTTAGCGGATTGATGAAGCGTATGACACTCGACCGCATATTTCCACAGGCATTATTAAAGGAAAATAAAAAAGGAAGCTCACCACGGATTTTAATTGTGTTTTATATTTTATGCTTCTCCATTCTTTTTATTACTGCCGGTGAATTGGCGCCACTTGCCGGAGTTTATACCATTTCATTTTTATCGGTAATGGCGTTTTTTGGCTTTGGAAATTTATTGCTGAAAATAAAACGGGCACGATTGCCGCGACCTGAATATGCGCCGCCAATTGTCGTATTACTGGGAATTTTGGGAATTTTAATCGCCTTGTATGGAAATGTAAAGCTTCATCCTGATTATCTGATTGTATTTCTTCAATATTTTATCCCGGCAATTCTCATCATATATATGTTTTTAAAAAGAAAAGTAGTAATTCATTATATGCTGCTTTATGCTAATTCTATTTTTGATAAAATACAAAAAGCCTCTGTTTTCAGTCGTTTTCATCTTACCAAAGAAATGCGGAAACTGAACCGGCAACCGTTTGTCTATTTTACCAAAGGGGATAATATTGCCATCCTCAATAAAGTGATTCAATATGTGCAGGACAATGAAATTACCCAAAAACTAAAAATAGTTACCGTGCTGCAAAAGGAACAAAAACTGAATAAGACTTTTGAACGCGATTTCCAGACTCTGGACCGCGCCTACCCTGATATTAAACTTGAATACATTCAAATACCCGGTGTTTTTGGCCCTGAAATCATCAATAAACTAAGCCAGGAATGGAATATTCCTCAAAACTTTATGTTCATTGGATCACCCAGCGATCATTTTCCTCACCGGCTATCTGATTTGGGTGGAGTGAGGTTGATTATTTAAAAAAGGTTTCTTCGAAAATTAGAAATCGTTTTATTTATTTGTTTGTTGAATGCGCTGTTTTATTTTCTAACTCTGTATCATTTAAAAATTCTTTTATCAAACGGAAATTTTTCCAGCGCTATTATTTTAATTTTTGCAAAGTCGTAATGATTCGGATTTATTAATAAATTAAAATCTCCCTGGGTAACAACAGATGGAATTTGAAAAACACAATACTTGTTTTCAGCTATAAATTTGTCACCAATTATTTGCGTTGAAATTGGATAAGGGAAAGAGTTCCAGCCTTCAGGTAAATCAACAATATTGAACTTTTGAAGAGAAATATCTCAGGAATGAAAATGGTTACCATTGTATAATGATCCGGCAAAGTGGCAAGTTTTCCAGTTTGTATTCCCATTGCCAAAATATAAATCCCCCTTATTTCTTCCTTTACTATAACTCACGTAATCACTTTTAAAAAAATTCCTTTCTAATTTCATCGTACTCATAAAGATGCTCATTTGCTTTTCCATCTTTATCAAAAACAGATTCCCAAAAATTCAATGGCTCCCAGATAAAAGTCCCTTTCATTTGATTTCCGGGAATAGAAAAGGCTATCTTGTTCACTTCTTTTTTTAACTGAGAATATTCTGCAACGATCACCGGCTTGCGATATTTTTTGTGGAGTAAATCCAAATTCGATCGCAAATCTTCCAAAGTTCCATGCCATTTCGGATAATAAGATTCGCCAATCACATCAAAAGAAACACCGCGGCTGATGAGGTTGTCCAGGAAAAATTCGGACTCAGCATTTTGTCCACCCAAAGCAATATGTAACAAAGTAACCATTGAAGGATCTACTTTTTTTACCGCTGCCATTCCTGCGTTTAATAAAATGGCAAGGCTGTCCAGGTGTTGCACATTTCCGGTTGGCCACAATATTCCATGATTGATTTCATTTCCTGTTTGCACCATATCCGGCAACGTTCCCTGCGCTTTCAAAGCCTGCAAAACACGGGTGGTATAATCAAAAACTTTTTTTGCAAGCTGATTAAAATCCAATCCTTCCCAGGCTTTCGGTTTGAATTGTTTTCCCGGATCGGCCCAGGTATCGCTGTAATGATAATCGAGCAAAAATTTCATGCCCGCTTTTTTAATTCTTTTTGCCATTTCCAGCGTATGAGGCAGATCACAAAAACCTTTTTTGGGAGAATAGCCGCTGTCATTTGCCGGATCGACAAACAGCCGCAAACGGATATAATTAAATCCATGGTCTTTTAAAATTTCCAACATATCTTTTTGAACGCCTTTATCAGAAAATTTGATTCCTCTGGCTTCTAATTCGGGCAAAAAAGAAATATCGGCCCCCAGAATTTTTCCTTCCAATTTTGCGGTAGAATGAATTTTTAATTTTGAAAAAATATAAGGGTCATTTATCGTATTGATGGGCTGATGCGGTTTGATTGTAATAATGTCTGTACCACCTTCCCAAAGGCCTTTTGAAGTGGCTTTAAATTTTATAATGCCTGGTGTTTTTCCTGACTGCACAATTACTTCACTTTCTCCATTCAATGCAGAAATTTCCCAGTTTTTATCAGAAATTTTTTTCACTTTATTATCGACATTACCATTGTCTGCATCATGAATTGTAGCATCACCGGTAACAAGAATCTGAACCAGATTGTGTGCGTTAGTTACTTGCTGCCCTTTCTTGTCAACAATACTGATCCTGATGAGTGCCGTATCTTTTCCGTCGGCAAGGAGCGTGGTTTTATATGGTGTAACGACTACTTCTGCGGGAGTGCCGGTGGTTTGCTGTGAATACGCAACTGAAAATGTCATTATTAAAATAAATAAAAAGAGGGTAGTTTTTCTAAACATGATTATAAATTTTTTTCGAAATATTTATAAAATAATTTAATAAAATGGTTTATTTAAAGGCATCCAATGCAACCGTAGGCTGCCCGGAATTGTTAAATGCGCCAAGAGTATAACCGTTCCAGTTATTATAACATTCCGGTTCCCAATAAAAAATTCCAAGGCATTTGCCATTTGCAATTGATTTTGATTTTTGGATTAAATCTGAAATAAAATCTTTGCATGGCAATGAATCGCTCACGCTCATTCCCACTTCACAAATCATTACTTCTTTACCATACCGGCTTATCATATCGTTTATGTTCGAAAGACATTCGTTATTCAGTTGTTGCCAGTTTGTGGCATCCGGATATAAAGACATGCCGATCACGTCCCATTTAGCGCCATTATTTTTTAAGCCATCGAACATCCATCGAAAAAGAGAATTATCAAATCCGTTAGAAATATGCACAATCACTTTTGCAGAAGGAAAAACAGATTTTACGGCATCATAACCAGAATTTATTAAGGAAGCAAAATTGGCCATATTCGTACTCGCTCTGCCTTCTGGCCAAAGCATTCCATCGTTCGTTTCATTTCCTATCTGAACCCAATCAGGAGTGATTCCGTTGGATTTCAAAGTATCCAAAACACCGGTTGTATAGGTTTTTACAGAAGAATCCAATTGAGTAATATTTTGATTTTGCCAGCGTGCAGGTTTGGTTTGTTTTCCCGGATCGGCCCAGGAATCACTGTAATGAAAATCAATCAAAATCTTCATTCCTGCTGCTTTTGCACGTAACGCTTTTGTCAATACATCAGCAGTATTGCACCAGCCATCTGACGGATTTACCCACACACGCAGCCGGATAGAATTCATTTCCTCCTCTTTTAGAATCTGAAACAAATCCTGCTGAGCGCCGCTTTTATTATAAAATTTTATTCCCTGCGATTCCATTTGCGTTACCCAGCTTACATCTGCTCCTTTGGCAAAAAAAGAAGTATCGGCTGTAATGGGAATGGGCTTGTTTGTTGATTTTTTATTGCAGGAAAAGGAAGAAAGAAATGCAAGAATGAGAAGGAGGGAAAGGGTTTTCATAATTCCAGTAAAGAATTCAGCAATAAAGATAATAACACGAGAGGAGTAATTTTTAAATTTCTTCTTTATCAGTAAACAAAGAAATAACGCTACTTTGTTTTTTCAATAAATATCAAAAAAAAACTGCCTCATTTAAAGGCAGTTTTTAAAAATCAATTAAACAAATTACAATTTGGTTAGAGTTGCCGTATATCTTAACGGATGGCTGAGATCCAAAACAACTTTGTAGTTGCCTGCAGCACTTACCGGAATATTTGATCCGTTATAACTTAAATTGGTGAGGCTTCCTCCCAGGTTTGAGTTACCACCGGGGAAATTAGGATCGTTCCAGTTTCCATTAGCTCTGAATTTGATGTTATTCGCTGTTAGAGCAACTGAATTGATTACCCAAACGTTATTCACTGCATCATAAGTCATCTGTGTATCGTTGCTCCAACCTCCCGGTGTAGCATCGCCGATTATTGCCCATGTTGTTTTGGTGGCAGACCAGGTGAGCGCTACCGGATTAGCTTTTACATAATAATAAGCAGCACCATCAGGCCAAATCAGATTGCCGCCAGAGGTACTCAGTTTACCGGCCCCTGCATCGCCAAATGAATTATCCCAATTAGGTGCAGGTGTAATTTTGAATTGAAATGAGCCTCCTGCAGGTACATTTATATATCCTTCGTAATCATTCTGACCAGGCACGGCGCCCAATTGAGGAGCAGTTGCGGGAGTCCAGTTTGGCGGCGGAGTTTGATAATCACCAGGAACCCACAGATATACTAATGGAGAATAAGTAGTTACATTGAGTTTAATTACATTGGATATAACAGAAGGAACTGTATTGGCACCCTGGAAAGCTACTATCCTCATTTCTAAATCTTTTGCCACCCCAACGGTCGCGCCTGCCGATAAAGCTGCGGAATTTAAATCGGCGACACTAAAGTCTTTTGTTAAATCACTGCCTATACTGAATATCTGTGGCTTAGCAAAATTTCCACCAACTGTATCCAACTGTATTGCATAATTAAAAGAGAAATTTCCATATTGTGTTGCATTCCAGTTTAATACCACGGCGCTATTGGTTTGGTTAGTAATTAATAACGTTAACGGGCTGGATGAAGAAGGCGTAACGGTAATTGGAACGATATAAGGCGTGGTTTTGATGGTCAAGACATTTGAAAGATAGGCCTCATTGTTATTGCCGTAAGATGATGTTACCCTTATGTCAACGCTGGAAGGTACGCCTGCAACTACTCCTAATCCTGCAAGTATATCATTAAATTGTTTTCCGGTAAAGGATGTTTCTCTTGCACCGTTTTCGGTTAACGTATATTCTTTTGCAAAGTTTCTGCCTGTAGAATCTATTTCCACAACATATTTATACAAAGAAGTGTCCTGTGCGTATTTAGGATTTGTCCAGTTGAGGGTAAGAACTGTATTTGTTGAATCTGCTGGCTTTGAGTTGATGGTATTGACGGAGCCCGACAAGGTTACTGCCGTTCCATTGGGATAAAACGTGTTTGGCATCTCTGCCAACTTTTTACAACTTGAGGTAACGAAAATCATCCCTGCCAAGGCAAAAAGCAGTTTTAAATTTTTATGCATATCAATTGTTTTAAACATCTATTATGATTTATTGTTTGGTAACGGTCAATATTCCTGTTTGAAAATTCAAATCAAACAAATACACTCCTGGCGCTGTGGGCCCGGGGAAATTGTCATTCAAATCGAGGCCGAATGAACCGCCGGAGAATGGTTGATCGGAAGTTTTTTTGCAGGCATATTTGTGGCTCCAGCTACCATTTACCGGCAAAATAAGATACTGATTGTTCGAGTTTGTCGGATCGCCCCCTGAAAGTTCAATTTTCAACTGGTAATCCGTAGCGCTCACTCTCGTAAACTCTTGTGATGCCGGTACAGGATTACTCCAGGCACCAAGTTTCGCATCTCCTCCTACTAATACTAAAACCGCTGATGGATCCGGTGGGGTTACTACCGGTGGTGGTGCAAATGGTTTCACTTTGTATTTTAAAGAATTGGACGAAAGTGAAGCAAGATTTGCTGATCCGGAAGTATATGGAGCAAGAAAAGAAACTACCCTCACTTCCACGTTGTGTGTGTGGGATGTGTCAAGTTGCAGTCCATTGCCAAGGATGCTATTTAACTCATTTACTGTAAAAGTTTTACTTAATGCCGGACTTATTTGCACAGTTTGCATTTTTGGGGAAGTGAAGTTTGCTCCTACTGTATCAAATTGAAGATTGTAGGTAACATTTAACGAACTGATGCCATTACTGAATTGATAATCTGGATTTGTCCAGTTAAAAGTTATAGCCGGATTACCTCCGTTGGTAAACATCAAGGGTATGGAATCAGTCAACGAGCTGGTTAGTACCGGTGCGGTTCCACCGTTATATAAAACATTCGTTGCGTCCTTTTTACAAGCAGGAAAAACAACCAGGCTGATTACAAAAATCACCCATAATTTATTCAGATAATTTCGCATAATATTTTTCATTTTTTTATAAAAATTAATAGCCTGGATTTTGAACTAAGTTTGAATTGGCCTGCAGGTCGGTAATCGGAAGCGGATAGATCTTGTAATGAGCATCGACGCCGGTTCCATTAGAAACTCCTCCCTTCCATGGCCACAGATAGCTGCTGCTCGTGAACTGGTCAAACCTGATAAGATCCGTGCGCCTGAAGCATTCCCAATACAACTCACGTCCTCTTTCATTCAATACAAAGGGTAATGTCAGATTGGAGGATGTGATATTCCCGCTTGTGTTGCCATAGGCACGTTGCCTGAGAAGATTTATGTATCCAACAGCAGTTGTCAAATCACCTCCCGTGCCTCCGCGAAGAACTGCTTCGGCATATATCAGATATTGCTCAGCCAGGCGAAACAAAGGAAAATCTGTAGAACAAAAAGTTCCACCGGCGCCCGGTTCAGCTACTGCACCGGTAGAAGTGAGGTTCGTAAATTTATTTACAGGTATTCCCTGGTTGAATTGTGCCACGTTGGAGATTTGTGCAGTTACACCAGGCTTATTCAAAAATATTGCCCGCTTGTCGACTGTAGTATCCGGCGTTGGAAAAAGAGCAGGAAGATTTGCAGTACTCCTGTTGCCCGCCCATCCTCCGGAAGGAACTCCATAGTCAGCCGTTTTCATTGCATAACCGGGACTGCCGGGTTTGTATTCCGAATTAGCACATGAACTATTTACCAAAAACGTCGTTCCTCCATAATTTTGTGTCAGTAACCCATCATAAGGTATGGCGAGGACTGTCTCCGGATTATTTAAGTTGTTGTCTCCTTTAAATAGATTTGCATAAGACGGCATCAGAGTGTAACCGGCATTAATTACTTTACTTGAATAGGTAATAGCGTCGGTATTTCTATCTGAGCCTGTATAAACTTTTGCATTCAGGTAAATGCGGGCCAGCAATGCCCATACAGCAGCCTGGTCTGCACGTCCATATTGATTTTGATGCGGTGCTGCCATAGAAGTCACACAGGATAAGAGTTCGGATTCCACGTACTTGAATAAATCTGCCCTGTTAATTTGTTTCGGAAAAGACAGTGGCCCAACCTCTGTTGTTTCAGTTCCGAACGCCGGGTTTGCAAATACGTCCATTAACGTTGCATATTGAAATGCACGCAAAAATCTTGCTTCGGCCTTGTATTGAGAAATTGCAACCGTATCTGTAGCCGAAAACCCACGACTCGCAAACGCTGCAGGCGTACAGTGTGTTATAAAATCATTGCACAGCGTAATCTGGTACATGCTTCTTGCATATAAGCCAATGAGAATTGGGTTTGTGGATGTCCAACTCATGTTATGAAAGTCCGGTACACCAGGGTCGCCCCACGCACAGACAGCCTCATCAGTCGGCAATTCCTGAACGTTCCATAGACATCGTACAAAGTCAGATGTTCCTGCATCCACACCTGCAATACTGGAGCTGCCAGGCCCCGATGTTCCGGTCAATTCGTAAGCGCCATAAATATTGGCAAGCGCTAGTTTGTAGCCATTAGGAGTACTATAAACGCTATCTGCAAAAACTGCATTGGCCGGGAGCCGATTCAGGTCTTTGTTACACGAGATTAATATTCCCGTAATGATGACCAGATAAAATGATATTTTAAAAGAAACACTTCTCATATTGTTTGTATTTTGTTCGTTTAAAAATTTAAGCTTGCTCCAATTGTTACTGTTCTTGGGCGTGGATAAAGTACATTGTCAATTCCTCCATATATTTCGGGATCTGAGCCGGTGTATTTTGTAACCGTAAATACATTCTGGCAATTAGCAGATAAACGTAAAGAAATATTTTTTGATAAATGACCCACGTTATAGCTAATTCCAACATTATCCATTTTCAGGAAGGAGGCATTTTCCACATAATAAGATGAGAAGAACTGGTTGTTATAAAAATTGGTGTTTAAAACAGCAGAAGGCGCATTTTGCAAAAAGTTGGTCGGATTTAATACATTTCTTGTAACTGCAAGATTGGATGCAGTGTTATTGTACATATAGTTTCCAAAACTTGCGCGAAGTACCGTACTCAACGTCCATTCCTTGTAGCTGAAACTTGTGCTAAATCCGAAAGTGACAGGAGCAAAAGGTGATTTATAGTGCACTAGGTCTTTTTGATTAATAATGCCATCCCTGTTTTGGTCAACATACATTCCTTCTATTGGATTTCCTTTATTATCATACACCTGTTGGAAAACATAAAAGGTATTAGGGCTATAACCAACGCTGTTTTGCTGAATGGTATTTCCTGTACCTCCGGCGATACCACCAACAGCGTAACTGCTGTTAACTTTTGCCAAAGAATCCTGCGATACCGATAGATTGGTAATATTAAAATAATTATAAGAAACATTAAATCCTACTTCCCATGACATATTTTTTTGACGAACAGGAATCGCATTTATTGTAAAATCAATTCCTTTATCGGTCATATTACCCACATTTCTTACCAACTGGTTTCCAAAGTTAGTGAGTGAGGGAACATACACATTTGCCAAAAGGTTGCTGGTTTTCTTGTAATAATAATCGATACTTCCTGTGATGCGGTTGTCTAAAAATCCAAAGTCAAGTCCAACATCCGATGTTGCTGTCGTTTCCCATTGTAGGTCCTTTGCATAGATAGAAGGACTCCATGTATTGTAGTAATTGTTTCCAAAGTTTACCTCCGAAGTACTTCCGCTTAATGAGTAGTAATTCAAATAATTGTAATAACCGATTCCCGCCTGGTTGCCGGTGATACCATAGCTTAAACGTAATTTAAGATCTGATACCGCTCTGGAATTTTTGAGAAAATTCTCCTGCTTTATTCTCCAGGTAAATGCTCCGGAGGGGAAAACACCCCAACGATATTGAGGTCCGAATCTTGAAGAACCATCCGTTCTTATTGATCCCATTAAAATGTACTTCTGATTGAACGTATAAATCAACCTGCCATAATAAGATATCAAAGTGACCTCGCTGAAGGAAGTCGGCTGCAAAGGATTGTAACCTGAAGGAATGGTATCTTTTGAAAAACTTAATGATGGAAAATTTTTGTTGTGACTGTAATTATCATAATATCCATAACCGGCAACAGCATTGATATTGCTTTTTATCGATCCGATGTCTTTTACATAACTGAGATAAAATTCACCGACCTTATTTTTATAATTATTATAGTACTCGTTATTCTGACCTCTTAATTTAGGAACGCTATTATAAGACTGCGCAGCATCGACCGGTACAACGGTGGTTCCATTATATTTTGCAATGTCATAACCTAAATTCAGATTGGCATGCAATTCAGGTAAGAAGTGAAATTTATAATCAAACTGGATGTTGCCAAAGCTTCTTAGTGCATGATTTTCTGCATCATACTGTTTTAGAAGCGCCACCGGATTTCGGTTTGATAATGAGTTGGGAGTGGTGTCGTTTGTCAGCCATTCATAATATCCACCAAAATTGGCTTTGCCGGAATGCACAGGCTGAGTAGGATCAAATGAAACGGCATTACCAATTGCTCCGGTGTTGGCATTACGCGAGTCGGTACTGGAGCCGTGAACATTAATATCAATTTTTAAATGATCGTCAAACAAAATGGGAGTCAGCGAAATGGATAAGGCTTTACGTTCAAGATGGTCTGTTTTTAAAACTCCGGTTTGTGACAGATATTC
Organism: uncultured Chitinophagaceae bacterium; assembly: GCA_963706825.1. GTDB lineage: Bacteria > Bacteroidota > Bacteroidia > Chitinophagales > Chitinophagaceae > Ginsengibacter. The sequence goes on from CAVPNT010000003.1 coordinate 592,702, forward strand.
GCCGCCAATACGGTAGGCCATATTTTTCAAACTTCCACTGTAACTTAAATTATTGTCGGAAGTAATTGCAGTCTGATAGATTTCTTTTTGCCAGTCTGTATTCGCACTGCCCAGTACTGCTATTTGAGAAGGAGTACCTATTGATTTCACCAAGTCTCTGAATTGGTCGCCCGATAATACCGGGAACTCTTTCGATATCTTAGATGCTGAAAGTTGGGTGCTGAAAGAAAGCACCGGCCTGCCTGCCTTGCCGCGCTTTGTTGTTATGATGATTACTCCGTTAGAAGCACGCGATCCGTAGATAGCGGTAGCAGCAGCGTCTTTTAAAATAGAAAAACTGGCGATATCGTCAGGATTAATTCCTTGTAAATTAACTGAACTTAAAGGCACACCGTCAATCACGATTAGCGGATCATTACTGGCGCTTAAAGATGCTCCGCCCCTTATGCGAATCGTGCTCCCCGCTCCTGGTTGCCCACCGTTAGAAGTGATAGATACACCTGCTACCTTACCGGCAATTAACTGCTCGGGTGAAGTAATAGAACCTTTTTGAAAATCTTTGACGCTTACTGAAGAAATAGATCCGGTAAGATCTTTTTTCTGCACAGTACCATATCCAATGATCACCACATCACTCAATTTCTCCACTGAGATTTCCATAGAAATATTTAAATATGATTGTGAGCCAACCGCTACTTCCTTCGTAGTGTAACCGGTCGAGGTCAAAACCAATGTGGCAGTGGGCGGAGCGGTAATGGAAAAGTTTCCATTTGCATCAGTTTGTGCTGCTTTTTTGGTTCCTTTTACCGTTACCGTTACGCCTTGTATTCCAAAACCGCCTTTTAAATCCGTTACTTTTCCGGTAACGGTACCTTGTGCATTTGCACCAAAAGCTACGAGGATAAAAAACAACAAAACACTTACTTGTTTTGCCTTTTTAAAAATGCTTTTTCTCATGAGCGAAATTTGAATTTTAAATGTGTTTATTATTGAATGAATTTTAAAAGCAGATTAAAATAATGTGTATTTCTTACACAATTTAGAGTAAATTTTAACATTACAAAATTTTTTTCAAAATATTTTTTTTTAGCCTGTTTTTAATAAAATTTACAATGACGGGAACGGTAATTTTTACAGATTATTTCTATTGCTTACAGACAATGACAACTTTTATATCGCAATTGCTGCATAAGCAAAAAAAATTCCTTTGTTATGACAGAATGTAAAAGGAAGATCTTTTTGGTAACGTTTTGGCTAAAAGGCTTTCAATATTTTTTATTTGAAAGGCAATAATGTAAGAATACAAATTCGGTTTATTTATTCCTTTACTGTGGCCAAAATTTTATTAGTAACTTTATTCCAATTGACCTTTTATCCATTCTATCATTCTTTGAGTTCTGAACTGAAACCACTGCTCTCTTTCGGCAACGGTATTGTGAATCTGATGATTGAAATTTGCAAACGGCTTGTATCCTTCGAGCGCAGTAATAAGACGGATTTTTGTAGCCCCTTCTGGAAGTGAAAGCGCAAAATCCTGCATCACCTGAAAACTATCAGATGATTCCATATTTACTATTCCTATATAATCCGGATTACTGTCGACTTTATCAATTTCTTCTTTCCAGCCGGTTTCTTCATCATCAAAATAAATTCCAGGGAAGCGATTTTCATCAGGAATGTCAATGATTTCATGTGTCGTTTTATGAATATAGCATTTTAAACCCGCTTCCATTCTTCCTGCTATATCTTTGAGGAGATTGTTAGAAAGTTTCATTGCATTTTTTATTAAGGATAAAATAAAGTGATTCTTTTATTGCTAATGAAAGAAAGTTCTTATTGTCAAAAAAATAAGAAAATGGATTATTTATTTCTTTACTGAGAATGGAATTTACTTATAAATAATTGCTTTTTTCCTTTTCTAATTCAAAATTACTTTGCTTAAATTGGTGCTTAAAAATCAATCCCGCTCCATGTTTTTTTATTCTTCTCGTATTTTTCATAATCAAACTTATACAATCTTCCTGGACGGTGCGGCACGTTCTGTTCTTCCTCTTCCATATCTACCAAAAAATCCATAGCAAAGAATTTTTTCCTGAAATTTCTCCTGTCTAATTTTTTATTTAAAATGGCTTCATACAGGTTTTGTAATTCGCGTAGCGAAAATTTATTGGGTAATAAACTAAATCCGAGCGGATGTTCCTGCACTCTTTTCTGCAACCATGCATAGCAGATGTCAAATATTTTTTTATGGTCAAATAATAATTCCGTTACGCTATCTACTTCATGCCAGTGCAATTCGTTTTCTAAAATTTTCAGCCGGTGATGTTGTACATTTATCAAAGAACAATAAGCCACAGAAACCACTCTGCCTGCAGGATGGCGGCCTACCTCACCGAAAGTGTGCACCTGCTCAAGGTACAAATCATTTAACCCGGTTCTTTGTTTTAAAATGCGGTAAGCGCTTGCATCCAAATCTTCTTCCGGTTTTACCAAATCGCCCAAAAGAGAAAAGCTATTCTGGTATTTTTTTAGGTCAGAGCGGATGAGCAACACTTTTAATTTATTTTCATCAAAACCAAAAATGACGCAATCGACTGACAACGCTACACGGTTGATACTCGCTACTTCCGACTGCAAACCTTTTAGCGTTTTTGCGTTTTTAGAAATGGAATCTGTTCTATTTAGCGGCATCTTTCTGTTTCTGATTTTGAGGAATAACGTTTAAGATTCAATATTCAATGTTGAATGTTCAATATCCAATGTTCAGGTGTTCAATTCTTAAATACCTTAATCGTTTGCTTTTGCGTAGGTGAAAAAACTGAAATAAAAAATGTTCCGCTGGATAAGAATTTGTTTATTTCAAAAGAATTATTTCCGGGATTGATGGAGATATTTTCTTTGTACAACTGTCTTCCGCTTACATCGCTGATAAGCACGGTTGCCTTATCCTGAACTGGCGATTCTATTCGCAGATATATTGTTTTTGATACCGGATTTGGATTTACCTGCGCATTCCAGTTATGAAGGTTGGTTTTAATTTTAATGATGCCGGTGTAAGTAAATTTTCCATCCATATCCACGCTTTTCAAACGATAATATTCTACGGGAGAAGAATTATTCATATCAGCATCTGTATAAGAATAATTTTTTTGTCCGGAGGCTTTTATATCAGCAACGAAAGAAAAATTTTGGCCATCCAAACTTTTTTCTAATTCATAATAGTTCAGGTGTAATTCATTCGCAACCTGCCAGCTTACGACATTTCCATTGCTTTCTTTTTTCCCTGTAAAACTTACAATGGTTACCGGCAAAACGACAGCCGTCTTCGTAAATACATGATATTCGCCAGGTTGTAAATTACTGAAAGTATAAGAATTCCCGGTTACGTTTATCGTAGTTGCATTCAGAAAATCGTACCACGTACCATTTGATGGAAAATAAATGGAAGCAGCCTGTGTGGTTACATCAAAATTGCCGATAACAACTAGTTTGCTCAGATACATCCATTTTACTTTTCCACTAAAATCCTGGTGAGAAGTGTTGGTTACAAACTGATCAGACATGGATGGATCGAAACGGAGCCTTATTAAAGCGCTGTAAACATCATGTAGCTTTTTGCGGTTGGGTTGTTGCAGATAATCCCACCTGATGGGTTTTGGATCGGTGCGGCAATTGTTATTGACAGTCAAATCTGCACAGGTATTAATAGAATAATCATAACCCAATTCGCCAAATTGCCACATCATTTTCGGGCCCGGTTGGGTAAATAAAAACGCCGCTGCCATTTCTTCTCTTTTCAAAGCAGTTGCCGTGTCTTTTATATTATAACTTCCGGCAGAATTTCCATACTGGATGTTTTTATACATCAGTCTTTCTTCATCATGGCTTTCGGCATAAGTTACGAGATAGGGATTTGTCCAACCTCGGGCGCTTGCCAGTCCATAGCTGAAATCCCAGCTTGGGTTTGTACTGTAGCCCATCGTTGCCTGGTTATAACTGGAATTCTGATTTCCCCAAAGCATCATTCCATAATTGGATAAAACCGTTTCTTCATCGTTATCGGCAAAATGTTCGAGAATGCAATATGAGCCGGGGGATTTCAATTGAAGTGTATCATAATATTGTTTCCAGATTGCTACGCGATCCGCGTCGTAATGCCCCCATGTCGCTACATCAGTCGTTACTGTTTGTGTAAATCCTTTTGAAAGATCAAACCGGAAACCATCTATTTTATAATCATTTAACCAATGATTCACTACACGGCTTACAAAATACCTCGTAGCAGGCGCGTCGTGGTTAAACTGGTAACCGACATTAAAAGGATGTGTAGTTACAGAATCGTACCACGGATTATTTCTTGCGGGTGTGTTGGTCGAAGAATTCCAATACATTTGAACCATAGGCGATGAACCAAAAGAATGATTTAGTACAATATCCATAATCACTGCAATTCCATTCTGATGGCATTTATCTATAAATGCTTTTAAAGTATTTTCAGGTCCGTAATATTTATCCGGAGCAAAATAAAAACTGGGATTATATCCCCAGCTGATGTTTCCTTCAAACTCATTGAACGGCATTACTTCAATGGCATTAATTCCGAGTTTTTTAAAATAACTGATGCTATCGCTTAATGTTTTCCAATCGTGATTAGCTACAAAATCGCGAAGCAATAATTCATAAATAACCAGGCTCTTTTTATCTGGCCTTGCAAAGTTATTCACCTGCCAGTTGTATGCTGTTTGTCCTGGTTGCAACAGGCTTACAATTCCTGTGGTAAGGCCGGTTGGATAAGCTTTTAAAGCCGGGTAAGTCGTTGATGTAATGTATGAATCGTTTGCAGGATCAAGAATTTTTTCTGTATAAGAATCTGCAATTTTTAAAGTCCCGTCTATCAAAAATTGGTACGCATATTCCTGCCCTGAAGTCAATCCGTTTATAGTGATCCACCACGAATTTCCGTCGGGCGTTTTATTCATTTGATACTGTGATTGTTCCTGCCAGTTGCTTCCCGCAAATTCGCCAATCACACAGACTCTCGATTTTCCAGGCGCATAAAGAACCAGTGTTACAGATTTATTATCCGAACCATAATTAATTCCTGTTTGCACACCAGCCGGGAGTGGCGCTATATTTACAGAACCGTTTACAAAGAAGTTCAGGGTATCATAAGCGATGGTGGTTCCGTTATCCGCTTTCACAATAATTTGTTGGTTACCTGGCGCAACAATCGTTGGTGATGCAGAAATCGTTTGGGTATTTGTAGCAGTTTGAATTACAGCGCCATTAAATAAAATAGAAAGTGTAGCATTGGCGCTGCTGACAGCAGTTATTGGAATTGCATCATTTACATTTTTAGTAATTGGCTGTGGGGTGAGGATATAGGTCGGTTGAAAAAATGGTGTATTAATTCTTATGGCTAAAGCATTTGTATAAACAGGAACATACATATCACTTCCGTCTGCATTCGCCTCTTTTGAATTTCCATTTCCACTTCTAAAAAGAATAGCAATTTTTTGAATCGTTTCAGTGGGATCCGTTAATCCAAAATAGCTTCGAAGGCCGCCTGTAATCGTAAAACTCCATTTATTATTTCCTAATGAAACTGCCTGCCAGGCAGGATTTGTGATGCCCCAAGTGGTTTTTACGTACTTCCAATCTCCTGAATTTGCACTCTTATTTGTAATCACTCCAATATGAACATATACATCCGTAACAGGCGTATAATTTAATAATCCTTTATTGCCATAATTAGCGTCAACGGTAATGGTAACAGGCGATGAGCTTTCCGTGGGAAACTGGGGCGACCAGGATAATAATTGTGAAAAACTTTCAAAAGAAAAAAACACAATCAGAAAGGAGAGTAAATATTTTTTCATAAAACAATTTGTTAATACTGTGTAAATTAAACACATTATTTGAAATAATGTTTTTTTGGAAAAAAATCTTTTTCAGGAATAAAAGACTTAATGAATTTGCCGATGAAGTTTGAGGCATTTACTTAAATACAAAACCGGTTTATTTATTGGTTTGCTGTTGTGTAAAAAGAAAATGCCGGCAATGGTTCTGAATCATTTTTTTGAAATTTTCTTTCTATTTGAAAATCCTCGCCGCCCAGCCGCCGCCAGGAGCTAATTGAATTTTGAGCTGGTCATTTCTTGTAATTGTTTTTTCAACTTTTTTATAATCGGTGCCGTTTTTGTCAGCATTGATGCCATCCTGAAACAGGATGATTTTAAAAGTTCCTTCAGGCAAAAATGAAAAATCCACAGTAATATCACGTGCGTTCCAATTATTCATTGCTGCAGCAAAGTATTCATTTCCTTTTCTTCTTGCCATCACTACATATTCTCCTACTTTTCCATCTAAAGGAATGGTTTCATCCCAGGTAGTGGGTACATTGGTTATAAAATCTAACGATTCTTTTTCCTTTTCATACGCTGTAGGATTATCAGCAAGCATTTGCAGCGGCGCATCAAAAATTACATACATGGCTAATTGCTGGCAACGGGTTCCAAGGCTCATCGGATTATCATTGATTGGTGCAAAATCTTTTTGTTGAGCATTGCGCATCGCTCCTGGCGTGTAGTCCATCGGTCCTGCAAACATCCGGATATAAGGCAAGGTAACAGCCATCCAGGGAGTGGCCAGTGAATCAGTCCATTTATCCTGTTCCAAACCAGGAACTCCTTCAAAATTTACTACATTGGGATAAGTGCGCTGAATGCCTGCGGGTTTATGAGCGCCATGATAATCCACCATCAAATGGTGAGCCGCAGCAGCTTCGGCACAACGCCAGTAAAAATTCACAATTGCCTGGTCATCGCGATCCATAAAATCTACTTTGATTCCTTTGACACCCCATTGCTCAAAAAGATCCATCGCTTCTTTCATTTGATTATCCAAAGTGCGCCAAACACACCAAAGAATGACCCCTACATTTTTTTGTCTCCCATAATCTGCTATTGCTTTTACATCCACATCAGGAACTCTTTCTGTCATATTTCCTAATTTATACCAGCCCTCATCCATGATGATGTATGGGATGTGATTTTGCGAAGCGAAATCAATATAATATTTATAGGTTTCCGTATTTACTCCTGCGCGAAAATCCACATGTGTAATGTTCCAGTCATTCCACCAATCCCATGCTACCTGACCTGGTTTGATCCAACCGGTATTATTGATTCGCGTTGGCCCTGCCAGTTTGTAAACGATCTCATTATTTAATAATTGGTCATCCCGGTCGGCCACTGCAAAAATGCGCCAGGGGAAAGTGCGCGTTCCTTTTGTACGGGCGATATAATCATAAACGCTTTCCGGAACAAAGGTGCGGTCCCATCCCCAGTTTTTTGTAGAATCATTTTTCTTTTCTGTTTTTACCGCAGGTGGAAAAATGGACTGTAATTGATTACCGTTATCGCCCGTAAAATACAAACCCGGATAATCAAATAAATCACTTTCTGTTATCAACACTTTGCCATTATCATTCAGGTCGAGCAACAATGGCAATTGAGCCGTCTCATTTTTTCTAACACTATCGATCGGTTGCTTTTGGTAAATATGTTCGTAACTGTTCATCCATCTATTTGCAAAGGCAAACCATGCTGTTGAATTTTCGGGCAGAGAAACATTAAAACGTTCATGCATGACCGTTATACTATCCGGATAATTTGTTTCAAAACGATAAGCGAAGGCATCATTGTACACACGGAATACTACATTGTAATGATTTTTATATTGAAGCCGTAGCTCATGATATTCATCTTTAATCATAGAATTTTTTATCGCAACTACCGGATGAATAATTTGATTTATTTGTTGTTTTACTGCTTTGGTTATTTGATCTTTTTGTGAAGGTATGGTTCCCTGTTGCAGTTTCATAGCCACTTCTACAGAAGGAACAATTATTTTATTATTTTTTATTAAAGAAAAATGCAACGATTTTTCATTCACAATTTTCATGATGAGATGACCATCCGGCGAAGTGATTTCATATTGTTGTGCAGATATTTTGGTGGTAATAAAAAAGATAAGAATGAGTAAACAGGAGCAGGATTTTTTCATAAAATATTTTTAGAATGAAAAGTGTGAAATGCCACAGTCGGATTTTTATAAATCCAATTAAAAGTAAAGAAAAGAATGAAAACGGTAGCGGATTAAAATGGAAAATTAATAGGGACAGTAAAAGAATAAATAAACCACATTTCTATTTTGCCCATTCATAGATTCCTGACATTGACAGGTAAATACATGCTGATTGGTTGTTCAGTAGAAGAAGAAAATTAATTCCGATACACGTTCTCTGGGAGTCCGATTAAATAATTCTGCCGGTTGTATAAAATAGATTTAAGCAGTTTTTACTTTTTGAGCCTGAAATTTTATTTCTTCTTTTCGCAAAGACTTATCAAGAATAAATGTACCAAAAGGAATTAACGATGCTAAAAAAGCAATGGCGGTTTTCGTGAGCTTCCATTCCCGATTTATTTTTACAGTGATTAATGCAAGGAGGTAAAGCATAAAAAGCAATCCATGCACCCAGCCCACATATAACACCACCTCAGGATTTCCAGCCATATATTTTATCGGCATGGCAATAAATAAAAGTACCAAATAAGAAATGCCTTCTGCAATTCCCATCATTCTTAGTCTTCCAAGGGCTGTGTTAGTAAATTGTAAACTCATTTTTAAATACTTACGAATTTTAATAAAAGTAAATGCAGTTCTGGGTTTCATGCGAATATAAGCAGGAACCGTTGAAATATAAAAACCAACACTTTTCTTTCATTTACCATTCAAATTTTATTTTTTGCCTTTCATATAGCAAATATGCATTTTCATGTACTATGTTTTGCATAGTACTAAATTTAGGCCATATCTTTGTGATGTAATTCAAATAAGAGCAATTAAAAACAAAACAAAATGAAAACAACAATCAGCAACCAATCAGGAGAGATTCTTGAAATTGCAAACCAGGTAATTTATTCTGCTAAAGTGTTGGCCATCGGATTATTTATCCCCTTTTTATTTGTATTTGGCATTAGCTACCATACCAACTATCCTGTGAATGAAAATCCAACAATTATCAGCAAAGCTCACAAGACAGTAAGCGGAAACAATGCAACAGTAGATTTGGGAAAAGTGTTATCTGATCAAAACAGTTGAACCTTTCATGAAAATGTGTTTGCCGGTATCCCGCAGAATGTACTTCAATGTCCATACATAAATACCGGCATCCTGAGGTTCGCCTTTAATGGTTCCATCCCATTTTGAAGTCCAGTCATTCGATTGAAAAACCAATTGGCCTAAACGGTTATAAACTTTGAATTCTAAGTTATCAGCTTTGTAAGCGCCAAGTGGGTAAAGGAAATCGTTTAGGCCGTCACCGTTAGGAGTAAACGCGTTGGGAACCGCGATATAACAGCTTTTCAACACGCGGATATTATTTACAGCGGTGTCAAAACATCCGAGGTCATTTTCAACAACTAACGTCACCGCATAGTTTTTTTCGGCCAGAATAACCGGATATTTTTGAGGAAAAGGGGTTTCATTCATGCTGAAATTTCCATTTTGAAAATTCCAGTCATAAGAAACTATTTTACCAATACTGGTATTTTTAAAAACCGCAGAATCTTCAGGACATAAAACATTATTGGTTTCAAAAGCAGCTTTTAATGTGTTATCCAACAGGATTTTTTTACTTAAGGTGTCGCTGCAAAATCCATTCGATACGGTTAATATAATTTGCTTCGTTCCAAAGGAATTGAAATAAGAAACCGGGTTTTGTAAAGTGCTGGTACCATTATAATCCAACCGCCACAACCATTGATTTACCTCATGTTTTGCATCATGAAAAAAATGTACGGTATCCTGTTTACATCCCTGATCTACCTGGTAAGTAAAATCTGCAGACACCGTATCTTTTACTGTAAAACTAATTGCAGAGCCCGCAGGAGTTTGTTCTGAACATTCATCAATAATGGTATTTCCATCACTTCCAACCTTTAGTTTTATTTGATAAGTTCCTGCGTTGACGATTGGTGCAGATAAATTTACTGTAATGACCTTAGAGCCATTATTTACACAGGTTGTCGTAGCGCTCACTACATTTACCGGCGAGGATCCGGTCACCATAAAATCACTCCCATCGGGCGCTACAGAGTTGCAAAGAATGTTTTTCTTAAAAAATAATTGTAAAGATTGAGGCGCGCATTTTACAGGAATCAAACTATCCATGGGCGTAGGCGCTAAAGGCAAAATGTTTAAAGGCAAAGAATTTCCAACCGGAATATTTGTTCCGCAGTTATCAAAAAGTGTATTACCGTCGGTGCCGTTTTTTACAGAAATGGTATAATTACCAATCGGAAGACGGCCACTCAAATTTAATTCGACAGAATCCATGTCGAAAGCATTACAGAAAGAAATGGCCGAATTTATTTTCACTACAGCCGGTGAAATCGTAAAATCACTTCCATCTGCTGCAAGGCTGCTGCATTTCATTTTTTTATTCAGTTTGACATAAATTTTTGTAGCATCGCATGAAGAGCCAAGGCTTTTTAAAGCCGGTGGAATGGTATCTGTAATGCTTGCTGTGCCACCGCCAAAACTGAGTTGATAACCTGCGTTGCCCGGTTTGAATTTTGTAAAATGACTTACCAATAAAAGATAATCATGCCCAAGCTTTAAAGTAGGCATTGAACTGAAAGTAGGATAACGGGGGCCGGCACAATTGTTCAAAGATTTGCCTGCTGAAGAGGCTCCTGTAAGCCCGGTATTGCCCGACCAGTTGCAGGAAACAAATAAACTTTTATCAGTGTAAACATCATTTGGATTGTGGCCGGTTATATCAAATAATTGCCAGTCGTAATCATCGCCCAGGTCTGCAGGTTTGATTAAAAATCCTAAAGTTCCCGGAGAGAAGCAAGTGAATTTATACCAGAACGGATTGGTATCGGTAAGGCTGTCAGTTGTGGCGCAAGGGCCGGGAACCCGCTTGCCGCCGCAATAAGGAACGGTTGTTTGAGAAAATACGCTGGTACCACAAACGGGAAAAGCAGTCGAAGGATTTTGTCCAAGTGTAGTACACGCACTTTGCGCGCCTGCAAACAAAACGAAAAACAGAAAAGCAGTAACAAGAATTGCCGGTTTCACATGCATACTTTTATTGACCTTCAAAAGTATTGTTTCGTTGCATTTGAAAGAAAGTATTTAAAAGGATTATGAATTTTTTAGGCAAATAAAATGTTCATTAAAATTATTCAGTAAACGAAGAAATAATGCGGATTACTGTTTTTCTTTTTTAAAAGATTCGATTTCTTCCAGGAAATTATTTGCCTGGATGAGCGATTTCCATTCCGGAGAATTGAATAAGATTTTGAACCACTTTTTATGTGCATTTTTTATCGAAATATTTTTATAAAGCCACAGCGAAGCAAGCATAAAGAGCAAGGCAATGGGAAATGATATGAGCCAAAAGGAATATGGCGAATTTTTTATCATTTCCATATTCCACCAGAAGGTACAATAAAAAGGTGCCTGCAGAAAAAGTATCCGCGTAATGTTCAGTGTTGATAATTGCAAACGGGCTATCGTTTCCTGGGTTTTTAATACATTTTCGCCATTATTAATTTTGTGAATCAGAAAAATATGGTGCAGATAAACTACAACGGCAATTAAAGTAACGACGAGAATTGCACCGGCAGAAATCACAAAAAATATTTTCGGCATTTGCATCGAAAAATATAGCAAATAACTCAAAAATAAAATCCATAGAATTCCTAAAATCACCGCAACGATTTTAAAATTGCTCAATGATTTTAATTTTGATTTTGCTTTCTGCTTTTGCAATGTTTCAAAACACTGCAGGTTCAAAACCCATGATTGCAGGTTTAAAACTTTTGCTTCTTCCAACTGATGATTGTAAGATTCTAAAAGGTTTTTTAATTCTGTGTCGTTCATTTTTTATTAATTGAGTGCGGAGAATTTTTGTTTCAAATTATTTTTTATCCTGCTGATTTTAGTAGCCACGTTGGTTTCTGTAACTCCTAATATTTCTGAAATTTCTTTATAACTTTTCGATTCCAGGTAAAGAATCATCAATGCTTTGTCTAATTCTTTTAATTCATTTATAAATTGTTGCAGTATGCTGATATTATTTTCGAGTTCAACAGAATCATGATTGCTATCTTCCCGGTCTGAAGCGCTTTCCCCAAAAGAGATTACGTCATTTGTTTTATTCTTTCTGTAAAATGAAATAGCCACATTTAAGGCCACGCGATACATCCAGGTAGAAAATTTATATTCTTCATTAAATGAATGAAACGATTTTAAAAGCTGGTAAATAATTTCCTGCGCCAAATCCTCGCGGTCATTTTTATTACTGCAATACGAATTGCATATTTTAAAAATGATTCCCTCGTTCTCACGAATCATTTGCAACAATTTCTCCTGCGCTTTTTGATTAGTCATCTATTTTTCTGGTTCTTTTATTATGATTCGTACAGAAGAAACAAAAATCACAATTTGGACGCACTTTATTTTAAACAACAGCAGTAAACAAAGAAATATCGCTGTTTCATATTTTCTTTTTTCCGGCCATCTTCAAAGGAATACATTTGCCCGAAATAAAAATTGATTTACTTCGCAAAAAAAATATCACAAGCGCAGTCGCAATTCTTGTGGTTCTGTTTTTAAAATAACATGAAAAATTATTCAGAAAGAGCTTTAGTTATAAATGAAAGAATAAAAGAGCTTGCAACCTATAGTGACGATGAACAGGGCATTACAAGGGTTTTTGGTACAGCCTCTTTTTTAGCATGCAGCAATAAAATCGCTTCCTGGATGCGTGATGCAGGATTGGAAACACGTGTGGACAATATCGGAAATATCAGGGGAAAATTAAAAAGTAAAAATCCCGATGCAAAAACGTTTGTTATCGGATCACATTTCGACACGGCAATTCATGCAGGCCAATACGAAGGCGTTTTAGGAATTTTAGCCGGAATCGAGTTGATGGAAAATCTTATTTCCAAAAATATTTTGTTCCCTTTCGATATCGAGCTCATTGCTTTTGGTGATTCGGAAGGCATTCGCTTTAATTGCCCTTATTTAGGAAGTATGGTGGTTGCCGGACTTTTTAAAAATAAATATCTTCATTTAAAAGACAAAGACGGAAACAGGCTATCCGACATCTTGGGTTCCATGAATCACGATGTCGAAAGAATAAAAGATGATGCGATCGATCCTGAGAACCTGTTGGGATATTTTGAAATTCAGATTGAACGAAACAACGTTTTATCTGACCAAAAAATTCCGGTGGGCGTTGTTCATTCTATTTTAGGAGAAAAAAGAATTGAGATAGATTTTATCGGAAAGTCGGGCTCGGCCGGCATTATTCCTATGGACGCCCGAAATGATGCTTTATGTGCAGCAGCAAAATTTATATTGTCAGTAGAAAAATATGCCGCCGGTGAAAAACGAAGCCTGCGCGCAACGGTTGGCAAAATACATGTAGCAGATTCCGCAGCGAACGTGATTCCCCGATTTGTCAATTGCACGCTTGATATCAGGAGCGATGATGAACATTTATTATCAGATGCTTATGAAATCATTAATTCGACCTGCGAAAAAATTTGTGACAAGAGAAATATTTATTTTGAATGGAAGCTGCTAGAGGAAACAGATCCGGTAATTTGTAATAAAAAATTCAGAAAGCTTCTGTTGAACTGCATTGGTGAAAACAAACTTCCGGAAGTAAGCCTGGAAAGTGGCTCAGACCAGAGTGCGGCGGTTATTGGTAAAGTAGCACCGGTTTCAATATTGCTGGTAAGATCGTTTAAAAGTAACGGTCGCGATCCACAGGAAATTGTGGAAGTAAGCGATATCGCAACTGCATTGCAAATTTCAGATGATTTCATCAGGCAGCTTGTTTCTCCGGAAAGATTGCTGAAGAAAAAAGAAAAATAAGTTACTAATTTTTCAAATAAGGCAAACACGAATTTACGTTATTTGTTGATTTACTGAAATGATATAAATAAAAAAACCTCTTCATTTTTGAAAAGGTTTTTATTAATACCTGAACCCAACATGGTTCACTTTTATTGCACTGCAATTTCTTTTGGCATCACTTTTACTTCTTCTTTTTTAGGAAGAGTAAGAGTTAAAATGCCGTTTTCATACTTAGCCTGAATACCTTCAGCATTTATTTTTTCATCCAGTGTAAAAGATCTTTTGAAAGAAGAAAGAACAAATTCTTTTTTAATGAATTTTTTATATTCTTTTGGATTCTCATTATTTTTCTCTTCGTTTTTTTCAAAAGAAACTGTGAGGATATTTTTGTCAACGGTTATTTTGAAATCTTCTTTTTTTCTTCCTGCGGCATTAATTTCCAACTCGTAATCATTGTTTGTCTCAACAATATTAACAGGGGGAAAATTGAAACTGCTGGTTTTTGGGGCTGGTAAATCGTTTATTAAATTATCAAGAAAACTGTCCCACGTTTTCAATGATGGCTGGTTGAATCTTACTGTTGTCATAGCGTTTTATTTTTTAGTTTTTTAAATAATTTCTTATATCCAATCAAATTGAATACCAGCAGGTGAAACCGGAAATTTTGATATTTGTTCACGACAAAATGGCTCTATACTTTATTTTAAATGACAAAATTTCTAATTTCGTAAACAATTTGATGGTACTAAAAACGGGGAAGTATCGTAAATTTGCACTCTAAAAATTTAAATATAAAAAGATATGTATCCAGAAGAAATAGTAATTCCAATGAAAGGCGAATTAACTGAAAATGGCTTTGCCGATTTAGTAACTTCTCAGCAGGTGGAAAATGCAATAAATCAAAAAGGCACTACTTTATTTGTTATTAATTCGGTATGTGGATGTTCAGCAGGCACTGCGCGGCCCGGTACGTTGCTTGCCTTGGAAAGCAGCGCAAAAAAGCCGGATCACCTCGCAACAGCTTTTGCAGGATTTGATTATGATGCAGTAAATAAAGTACGTGAACATTTGCTTCCTTATCCACCATCTTCACCTTCAATTGCTCTGTTTAAAGATGGGCAGCTGGTTCATTTTTTAGAAAGGCATAATATTGAAGGTGCTTCAGCAGAAATGATCTCAAATAATTTATCGGCGGCTTTCGAAGCTTATTGCTAAACCAAAAATAAAACCTTCTGCAAAAAGAAGGTTTTTATTTTTTTAAATATCTTGTGCAAAAAAGATAAGGAAAGTTATTTTCCAAAAGTAAAAGGTAAACCATGTATCCGAATTTATATTTTGTTTTTAATGACTGGTTTGGCTGGAAAATAAATGCTTTTAAAATCTTTTATACTTTCGGAATATTTGTGGCGATTGCTTTCATTGTATCTGCTTATTTTTTAACCCTCGAATTAAAACGAAAAGAAAAGCAAGGGCTTTTGTTACCTCGGGAAGAAACGATTACCACCGGCGAGCCTGCTTCGGCTTTTTCATTATTTATCAATGGCCTTATTGGTTTTATTTTTGGTTATAAACTGATCGGTGCTTTTATTGCAAGCCGTCAATCGGGGCTCGATCTTCAGGAATATATTTTCTCCTCGCAGGGAAGCTGGCTTGGCGGCCTCATTCTCGCCGCAGTTCTTGCTTATGTAAAGTACAAGGAAAAGGATAAACAAAAATTAGAAAAGCCTGAAAAAAGAACTATCCGGATTTGGCCACACGATCGGGTAGGGGATATCGTGATTTTTGCGCTGGTGTTTGGAATTATTGGCGCTAAGATATTTGACAATCTTGAAAACTGGGATCGCTTTATTGCAGATCCGATTGCAAATCTTTTAGCCCCCAGTGGACTTACTTTTTATGGCGGTCTGATTTGTGCAGCAATTGCCATTTGCATTTATGCAAGAAAAAAGGGAATTGGTTTACTTTATCTCGTTGATGCGGCTGCACCCGCTTTAATGATTGCTTATGCGATTGGAAGAATGGGTTGCCAAACCGCTGGTGACGGTGATTGGGGTATTTTTAACAGCGCTTACATCAGCGACGTCCCCGGACATGTAGTACCAGCCACCCCTGAACAATTTCAAGAAAAATTAAAAGAAAATTCCACTTATTTTTTAAATGGAACAGTAACAGATGCGCCCGGAGTTTCCACGATGGTAACTGACCGGCATGAGGAATCTTTGGATAAAGTGCCACATAAAAGCTTTCGTGGGCCAAAGTTTTTGCCTGCCTGGATGTTTGCCTACACGTATCCACATAATGTAAACGAAGATGGAATTTTATTGCCTGGTTGTGAGGGAAAGTATTGCCGTGCTTTGCCACAACCCGTTTTTCCCACACCTTTTTATGAAATAGTTGTCTGCTTTATTTTATTTGCTGTTTTATGGCTCATCCGAAAACGCATCAAAATTGCCGGCGTACTGTTTTGCATTTATCTGATTTTGAATGGTCTTGAAAGATTTTTAATAGAAACAATTCGGGTTAATACAACATACTCCATTTTTGGAATTCATCCGACCCAGGCCGAACTTATTTCAGCTGCATTGGTTATAACCGGAATTATTGGAATTATTTATTTTTCAAAAAGGAATAAATCCGTCGAAGAGTTATAAATAATTTCTTTTTTCCGTCAATGGAATTTCCTCATTTTCACCTAGTTTTTTTGCAAATTTTCCAATCGTAAGTCCCTGGACAATGATGGAAAACAAAACGACAATGTAGGTAATCGAAACAAACATGTCGCCATACATATATTTTGGAACAGCAAGCGCAAGCGCTACCGAAATGCCACCACGAAGCGCTCCCCATGTAAGAATCGGAATGGTATTTTTGGGAAAAGAATTTTTATATCTCAAAAAACGTATGGGCAATGAAACGGAAACGAGGCGTCCAAATAATACAATGAGAATGGTAATACAACCAAGAAATAGCAAAGTGAAATTGAAAGGAATAATCAGCATTTCAAAACCGATCAGGAGGAATAAAATCGCATTCATTACTTCGTCGATCATTTCCCAGAATTTCCCGATATAATCCCTTGTAACATCACTCGCTACTACATCCATGCTTTTATTTCCTGTTATAATTCCGGCCACAACCATACTCAACGGTCCACTTACATGCATGATTTCTGCCAATGAATATCCACCCATTACAATCGCCAGCGTTACCATTACCTCTACTACATAATTATCAATTGAGCGCAATGCCAGGTAACCGATGTATCCCAAAAGCCAGCCGAAAAGCAAGCCGCCACCAGCTTCACGCACAAAGAGCCAGGTAATCTTCCATACGGAAATATTTTCCACTCCAATTTGTGCAATCTGATAAAATGTGATAAACAAAACGACACCAACGCCATCATTGAGTAAACTTTCGCCGCTGATTTTTGTTTCAAGGGATTCGGGAATTTTTGCTTTTCTTAAAATACCTACAACTGCAATCGGATCGGTAGGCGAAATTAACGCACCAAATAAAAGGCAATACAGAAAATTGACCGATAGCCCAAAGAGTGAAGTAGTAAAATATAATAAAGCGCCAATGATAAAAGTAGAAATGATCACGCTGATGGTAGCAAAAGTGATGATGGAAGTTCGCTCCGCCTGCAGTTTTTTAGAATCTACCTGTATAGCTGCTGCAAATAGAAGAAAGCTGAGCATCACTTTCAGCAATACAGTTTGAAAATCTATCAGGCTGATAGCGTGAATTGTCGTTTCAAAAAACTCGGGAGAAATAATTCCAATGCCCACAACTGCGAGAGAGGAGATGAGCGAAAGGAGCATGATGCCGATGGTTCGAGGCAATTTTATAAAACGGTGATTGATATATCCGAAAATGGCTGTGAGTACGATTATTAGCGTGATAATATTATAAATCTCCATGCGGAAATATAAGAAAGTATTTTTTTGTAGAAAATTTTGGATTTTTGGTTAGCCACTCCTAAGAGTCCTTCGGACGAATTACACAAATTTTCATGAAGGGGCCAACAAATAATGATGAATTAAATTTTCTTTTCCAGTCATTCATTTTCAGTAAACAAACAAAAAATGCAGAATCTTATTTTAAAAAATAAAACTCTGCATTTAAATTTATTATCACCTCAACACATCAGAACATTAGCACATTAGCATATTTATACTACATCAAAGCCATATCCAGCACCTGTTGCATCGTTTTTACATAATTCACTTTTAATCCTTTTATATAATTTGGATTAATCTCATTTACGTCCTTTTCATTCTGGGCACTCATGATGATTTCCTTTATTCCGGATCTTTTTGCTGCCAGCACTTTTTCTTTAATTCCCCCTACCGGAAGAACCTGGCCGCGCAATGTAATTTCGCCGGTCATCGCCATATAGGGTTTCACTCGGCGGCCAGTAAATGAAGATGCAAGCGCTGTCATCATCGTAATTCCGGCACTTGGGCCATCTTTTGGAACGGCGCCTTCCGGCACATGAATATGAACATTTTTTTTATAAAACATTTCCGGATCTATTCCGTATTTTTTCGCATTCGATTGTAAATAGCTAAGCGCTGTAGAAGCGCTTTCTTTCATCACATTACCAAGGTTTCCTGTTAATTTTAGATCTCCTTTTCCATTATCGCTTGTGGCAGATTCTATAAATAAAATATCACCGCCTACGTAAGTCCAGGCCAATCCCACAGCTACTCCGGCCATGTTTGCGGTTTTATAAACTTCATTACTGTAACGGGATTTTCCTAAAATTTTATCTATGTCATTGATGCTTACCGTCGGTTTTGATTTTCCTTTTTCAGCATATTCTCTCGCCAGGTTGCGCATCACGCTTGCGAGTTGCCTGTCCAATTCACGTACTCCACTTTCACGTGTAAAATCAGCAATAATTTTTTCCAAAACAGCATCACTTATTTTAAAACGAACGTCTTTTAATCCATGCGCTTCTTTTTGTTTTGGCAACAAATGCCTTTTGGCAATTTCTATTTTTTCCTCAATGGCATAACCACTGAGATCTATTATTTCCAGTCGATCGCGCAGGGCTGGCTGAATATTTTGTAAATTATTTGCTGTCGCAATAAAAAGTACTTTACTCAAATCATACTCAAGCTCCAGGTAATTATCATAAAAATTATTGTTTTGCTCAGGATCCAAAACTTCCAATAAGGCGGAAGAAGGATCGCCGCGAAAATCAGTTCCTACCTTATCTATTTCGTCGAGAATCATCACCGGATTGGATGATTTTATTTTGCGGATAGATTGTAAAATTCTTCCGGGCATCGCACCAATATACGTTTTGCGATGACCACGGATTTCACTTTCATCATGCAAACCGCCAAGGCTCACTCTTACGTATTTTCTGTTTATCGCGTTTGCAATACTTTTTCCAAGAGACGTTTTTCCAATTCCCGGAGGGCCTACAAAACATAGTATCGGGCTTTTCATATCGCCTTTCAGTTTCAAAACTGCGAGATATTCTAAAATCCTTTGTTTGATTTTTTCCATTCCATAATGGTCATGATCCAGGATCTTTTTCGCCTTCTTAAAATCATACTGATCTTTGGTATAATCTTCCCATGGCAGGTCCAGCATCAGATCCAGGTGATTATAAACTACAGAATAATCCGGCGTTGAAGGATGCATTCTCTCTAATTTCTCCACACCCTTATTAAACATTTCTTTTGCAGCGTGAGGCCATTTTTTTGTTTCGGCTTTTTTCTGCATTTCTTTCACCTCTGCCACGTTATCGCCACCCAATTCTTCTTTGATGGCTTTTAATTGTTGTTGCAAAAAATAATCTTTCTGCTGTTTATCAAGTTCCGCGCGGGTTTTGTTGGTTACTTTATTTTTAAGTTCTGCATACTGTAGTTCGGTTTGCAATAAATTCAGCAGCACTTCAGCTCTCGCTTTAATATTTTGAATTTCTAAAAGCTTTTGTTTTTCAAGAATATTGCTGTTCAGATTGCTGCTTACGAAATGAATTAAGAATGACGGATTTTCGATATTTCTTAAAATGATGGTTGCTTCCGAAGGCATATTTGGAGAAAGCTGGATGATTTGTCCGGAAAGTTCTTTTATCGAAGAAACCATCGCGTCAAAATCTTTATCCTCTTTTAATTCTTCATCAGGAAGTACGGTAATTTTCGCTTTGAAATAAGGATCCTCGGTAGTGATCTCGTCTATTTTAAATCGCCTTTTGCCCTGGATAATAACGGTCGTTCCGCCATCAGGCATTTTAATCTGTTTCAGAATTTTTGCAACAGTTCCAACATTTACTAAATCGCTAACAGTTGGCTCTTCCACCTGACTGTCTTTTTGGGATACAACACCTATCAATTTGTCAGCCTTATAAGCATCAGTTACGGCTTTTATACTTTTATCACGGCCGACGGTAATTGGAATCACCACCCCGGGAAAAAGTACGGTATTTCTCAAAGGAAGCAGCGGTAATTCAGCAGGAATAGCCTGTTCATCATTGGCATCATTGTCTTCTTGTAAAGGAATCATGGGCATAAATTCCATCTCATCTTCGGGCCCATCAAGGAAATAATTTTTATTCATATAATATTTTACTCATTGTCATTTTGTCAATAAACTCGTCAAAGGAACGAAGTTTTTTAAGGATTACTATAATGTTCAACATTAATGCCATGTTAAAGAACGCATAGTCAGGAAGATGCTGAAAATTTTTCATTTTTCTGTAAAGACCGCACAGTAAACAAACGAATAAAGTCAATTCTTATTTTTCAAGTGTGGCAAATAGCTTCGTTCTTCCATTTGAGGTAAAAGCATCGCCGATATGAGCAATGCCAATAACGGCGAATTGCTTTATCAAATTGGCTGCAAAGCTTGTAATGCAATGAAGCTGGAGCGTTTTCAAAAGGTTTAATTTCAAAAAAAATTTGAATACGAAAGAAGGAAAGATAATCTTATGCTTAACTCCGTTATTCACTCTTTTGGACAGTAAACAAACAAATAGCTTCAATTCTTCTTTTATTAAAATCAAATACTTGAAATGAAGTCATTGGTTCCGGATAAAGTTTGTAGGAATGAAGGTACCGTTGCACTTATTGGCCACGATGAAGCTGAAGTAATTGAAACCGGAAAAACTTATGCTGCGGATTGGCGCAGGTATTTACTTTTAAAAATGATAAAATTATTTATGTGCAGGTTTTTATGGATACAATGGTGATCGCTGGTGCGTTTATAAAATAGCAAAACTCAAACAGATAACACTAATTGTCATTTTAATTTAAATTGTCAGAAACTTTCAAAACAGGCGGGAATTTTTTATATAACTCAGGAGTAGGAGTAAAATAATATACTTTTTCCAGAGCCGTAGAAACAAAAATACCGATGCTTTTGTTATTAGCTGAATGAATATTGGCAATTAACCGCCTGAGTTTTTTCATTAAAGGAAGTGTTTTTTCTTGTGAGTATTTTCTAAGCAATTCCTTTTCTATTTTGTCTGCTTCAGATGTGAGCAAATCAAAAAGTTCATCTTGTTTATTCATTTTTGATTCAAAAGGTAAAACGAGCGAAATACGGGGAAGGCTTTCTTTTGTAGTACGACTTTGCGGGTTATCTGTCTTCATGTCCATCTGCGATTTTCATTTAGGTAACTGCAAACTTATATAAAACTATAAGGAGCTTATCTGAGCTACGTCACTTTTTGTTGTGATATTCCGCATAGTTTGCAATCAATCTTCTCGTATTTGCTTGATGAAATGGATAAATTGGAATTTGGCTTTATTATATTGTAATTTTGCAGGAGAATCGCAATATGAATACTACAAAACCATTTGTCATAGAAGAAGATCAGACGGATTTGATGATTCAAGATGGAAACAATTGCCAACTGATTGTGTGGAATGATGAAGTGAACACTTTTGATTGGGTGATTGATACTTTGATTGATGTTTGCGGGCACACGGCCGAACAGGCTGAGCAATCAGCAATGATCATTCATACAAAAGGCAAATATGCGGTGAAAGAAGGTTCTTACGATACGTTGAAACCGATGTGTGATGCGATTACCGAGCGTGGCATCGGCGCTACAGTAGAAGAGCTTTCTCAAAGATAATTAGTCCCGTTTACGAATCTTTAATTCCGAAAGTTTTGAATGAAGCAGTTGTCTATGATTTTCCCGACGTAAATTCTGCAAACGAAAACGGCCTTGTTGCCGTTGGCGGAAATCTCTCTTTTGGCACTTTAATAAACGCATACAAAAAAGGAATTTTTCCCTGGTACAATCCTGAGGAAATCATTCAATGGTATTGTCCTGATCCGCGTTTTGTGCTTTTTCCGGACAAAATAAAAATAAGCCACAGTATGAGGAATGTTTTAAACAAACATCTCTTTAAATTCACTATTGATAAGGCGTTTGCGGAAGTAATTAAAAATTGCCGTCTAGCAAAAAGACCTGATGATCCCGGCACCTGGATTAGCGATGAAATTGAAGATGCTTATAACAATTTATTCCAAAAAGGTTTTGCACATAGCGCCGAAGCGTGGCAAAATAATGAACTGGTTGGCGGACTTTATGGAGTATTAATTGGAAAAGTTTTTTTTGGTGAAAGCATGTTTGCCAATAAAAGCAATGCAAGCAAATTTGCATTTATAAATTGGGTAGAAGTATTGAGAAAAAACGGAATTGAGTTGATAGATTGCCAGGTTTATACACCTCATCTTGAAAGTTTGGGAGCGGAGTTTATTTCGAGGAAGAAGTTTTTGGATTTATTGGAGAAGCTAACCCAATAGTTCTACAAACGAACAATTCTGTTACCAATTGCATCGTTCACGCTAAACGAAATGTGATTATAACGGTTACCTACAAACGTAATGAGGATTCATTTGTGCGTCCATAAGGAAATTGGTGTCTTTCAGGTATTTCTGTTCCATTCATTGCGGCTTTCATTTACATAATGCAGCATCTTCTTTCTGTCTTCCTTGCTAAGTGTACCAAAGTAATCGGATGGTTTTTTCTTTCCGGTTTGTACGCTTCCTTGTTCGCTTATTGTATATGGTGTCTTTAAAGTCTTGGCCAAATGCTCGAAAAGACTCGTTTCTTCTTTTGTTCGTGGATGTATTGTAATGGTTTCCATATAAGTTATTACAAATTTACTATTTTTTAAGTAGTAATTTAATACCTTTCTGAGGTTTCCCAATAAATACTATTATAGGAATTATGGGAAAAAGCGAAGCACCGTTCTGTAATTATTCCAACTCAATTGCGGCCGCACTGCGGACGTATTTGAAAAAGTTGAATACTTTCAACCTGTACATTCGATTACAGCCAATTTAGAATATTATTCGTCTATATTTTTGTCCCTTGGAAAATTAGCTCATTAAAACATTCACTTTATACGGATATCTTTCCGCATGATGCAAAATCAATCCGCGGATGTAATCATTCTCTGCATAAGGAGTCAGATAATTTTTTAAATCATCCACCTCGTAAATATTTATTTCAGAAGGTAAATATCCCATTCCATAAAACTTTCCTTTTTCCATTAAAATACAACTTTGCTGGTCTTCATCTAAACCATCATCAACCAATGCAAAAGTGGGTAATTGCATCTGTAAATGCTCTATACATTGCATCACTCTTTCATTATATTCCTGAGCAGATTCTTTTTGTTCACAGGCTCCTTTACATTTATTTTCTGTAAAAAATTGGCATTCAATATTGGAAGATTGAAGAAAACAAAGTTTAGGACAAAGCTGATATTCCTCCACCAGTTTGTGAAGCAAATTATAACCTTCCACAAGTAAATTAAATGTATATAATGCCTTAATATTCTTCTTCTTTTTTTCAATGCATAACCTCAAATATCCTTTGCTGTCTTCAAAAGAATACATTCCATAAACCTGTTCAAACCTTTTCTGGCTGCGGTTTTGCTCCGGCCATAGTTTTTTTATCTCAATACTTTCAAAAATAAATGCCATTAATTCTGTAGCGGTCTCATGAAAGGTAACGTGATAAATTTTCTTTAAAAATTCCTGCTTTTGTTTATTGGTTTTGTTATTCGAAAAATGACTGTTTACCCGTTTACATAAATTCTTTGCTTTGCCTACATAAATTACTTTACCTTTTTTATCATGGAAATAATAAACACCCGGATGCGGCGGTAATTTTTTTATTTCAGCAGCAGGAATATTCGGCGGAAGAAATTGTTCCTTACTGTTCGCTTTCAACATCGTTTGTACATGACCGTTAGTATCGCATTTTAATAAATGATGAAATACTTTTACAGTTGCTGCTGCATCTCCTTTTGCCCGGTGTCTTTCTTCTATTTCAATACCCAGATGATTGCATATTTTATCCAAACCATAACCCCTCAACCCAGGAATTATTTTTCGTCCCAGGCGAATCGTGCATAATTTTTTGCAATTCAATTCATAACCGCATTTGGCCAAATGATAATTCACAAAAGAATAATCAAAATTGACATTGTGTGCCACAAAAATTTTATCATGCAACAATTCATAAAGTTCCTCAGCAATACTTTTAAAATCCCTTTCATATTCCACCATTTCATTGGTGATTCCTGTCATTGACTGGATATAATGTGGAATGGTATAATAAGGATTGAGTAAAGTGTGAAACTCATTATTCACGCTGGTTCCATCAGTTATAAAAACAGCGATTTCGGTAATTCCGTTGCTTGCAGCGTAGCCGCCCGTGGTTTCAATATCGACGATTGCGTATAACAAAGGGTAGTTAAAATAGGTTTTTTGCTAATTCAATTAGCAAGATACTAAACCATGTTTGTATTACATTTGCAGGCTATAAATTTTTTTAGAAATAATATGGAATTAAGTAAAAATTATATTCCCGGAAGTGTGGAAGAAAAGTGGTATAAACACTGGATGGCGCAAAATTATTTTAAAAGCGAACCGGATGAGCGGTTGCCTTTTGCGATTGTAATACCGCCGCCAAACGTAACAGGCGTATTGCATATGGGCCATACGCTTAATGAAACTGTTCAGGATATTTTAATCAGAAAAGCCCGCATGAGTGGTTATAATGCGTGTTGGGTTCCGGGCAGCGACCACGCTTCAATTGCTACAGAAGCCAAAGTGGTAGACATGCTGAAGAGAGAAAAAGGAATTGATAAAAACAATTTATCAAGAGAAGAATTTTTAAAATACGCTTTTGAATGGAAAGAAAAATATGGGAATATTATTTATAACCAGATTGAAAGATTAGGCTGTAGTGTTGACTGGGACAGGGTTTCATTTACGATGGACGATCATTATTATAAAGCAGTGATCAAAGTGTTTGTGGATTTGTATAAAAAAGGATTGATCTATCGTGGTGCAAGAATGATTAATTGGGATCCGGCTGCGAAGACAGCGTTGAGCGATGAAGAAGTGGAATATAAAGAGGTGACCGGGAAGTTGTATTATGTGAAGTATAAGATACCTGTTGACCGGCAACCGACAACCGACAACCGGCAACTGACGACCGAGGACTTCATCGTAATTGCAACCCAAAGGCCGGAAACAATTATGGGTGATGTGGCGGTTTGTGCGAATCCAAATGATGAACGTTATCAAAATTTAAAAGGAAAAAATGTAATCGTTCCATTGATCAATAAAGAAGTGCCGGTGATTTTTGATGAGTATGTAGATAAAGATTTTGGCACCGGGATTTTAAAAATCACTCCTGCGCACGACATCAATGATTTTAATATCGGTTTAAAATATAATCTTCCGGTGATTGACACATTAAATGAAGATGGAACATTGAGCGAAGCGGCACAAATATTTATTGGTGAGGATCGTTTTGTAGCACGCAAAAAAATCGTGGAAGAATTAAGAGAAAAAGGTTTACTGGTAAAAGAAGAAGAATATACCACAAGACTTGGTTACAGCCAGCGGACAAATGTAGTAGCAGAACCGAAGATTTCCACCCAGTGGTTTGTGAAGATGAAAGACCTTGCTGCGCCTGCATTAGAAGAAGTGGCATCAGGAAAAATACTGATCCATCCGAATGAAAAATTTAATGCCACTTATAAGTATTGGCTGGAAAATGTAAAGGATTGGTGCATTAGCCGGCAGCTTTGGTGGGGACAACAAATTCCCGCATGGTATGATGAGGAAGGAAGATTTGTTGTTGCAGAAAATGAAAATGAAGCAAAGGAAATATTCAATAAACAATATTCAGTAACCAATGCTCAATTGAAGCAGGATGAAGATGTTCTCGACACCTGGTTTTCATCATGGCTTTGGCCGATAGAAGTTTTTCATGGAATTACCGAGCCAAATAATAAAGCCATTAATTATTATTATCCCACTTCGGTTTTAGTAACGGGGCAGGATATTATTTTCTTTTGGGTGGCGCGGATGATCATGGCTGGAATGGAATATATGCATGAGAAACCTTTCAGTGATGTATATTTTACCGGAATGGTGCGTGATAAAATGGGAAGAAAAATGAGCAAGAGTTTAGGCAACAGCCCTGATCTTTTAACGCTCATTCATGAATATGGCGCGGATGCGGTTCGTTTTGGAATTATGATTTCTTCGCCTGCAGGAAACGATTTATTGTTTGATGAAAGCAGTCTCGAACAGGGCAAATTCTTCAATAATAAATTGTGGAATGCCATGAAGTTGTTGAAGATGTGGGAAGAAAGCGGAAAGCAGAAGGCTGAAGGCGAAAGGCATAAGGCAGAAGCCGGTGAAGAGTTCGCAATTCATTGGTTTGAAAACCGGTTAAATGAAGTACGCAACGAAGTGGAAATTTTAATGAGCCAGTTTCGTTTGAGTGAAGCATTAAAAACAATTTATTCATTAATCTGGGATGATTTCTGCAGCTGGTTTTTAGAATGGATCAAACCAGAATTTGGAAAATCCATCGATCAAAAAGTTTACGAAAAAGCGGTTTCCTTTTTTGATCATCTTTTACAGATCCTTCATCCGTTCATGCCATTTATTACTGAAGAGATTTATCATTTACTCAAAGAAAGAAATGATGATCTGATCGTAAAACAATTTGCACCGGTGCAGGAAGCTGATGTTGAAATATTAAAACTGGGAGATAAATTAAAAAACATCATCACAGCTGTGAGGGATGCAAAAAATAAAAACAATGTAAAACCAAAAGAAAAAGTTTCCTTATTTATTGAAACAAATGAAGTTGATTCTTATAAATCCTTCAAACAAATTCTAATAAAGCAAACAAATGCTGATTGTCTTATATTCAACGAAACTCCCGACGCTTCATCAATTATGACGGTTGTGGGAAATGAAAAAATTTATATAAAATCGGATTCAGCAATAGATACCGCGGTTCAGAAAGAAAAGCTGACAAAGGATTTAAAGTATCTTAAAGGTTTCCTAATTGCAGTGGATAAGAAACTAAGTAACGATAAATTTGTACAGAATGCAAAGTTTGAAGTGATTGAATTGGAAAGAAAGAAAAAAAAGGATGCAGAAACAAAAATTAAAGTGATTGAGCAAACACTGTCTTCTTTGTGAACGTTGTCAGGCTAATTTATAAAACGGTTATGAAAATTATGATGAAATATTTTCTTTGCATTTTTCTATTTGCTGTAACCGCTAAAATGTCTTTTGGCCAGCAAAAAGAAGTAATTACGAAAGTGCAGAAATTTAAGCCGCCAATTGTAAAAACGTTTCTTGGAGTAAATCAAAACGGCGCCCAGGTAACTGTAGATGAAGGAAACCAGTTAGTAGCGCTTCCTTTGAAAATTACAGATGCTCAAAATCATCAATATCCCATATCTTCTTACCGCTTTCTTTACCGGAAAAAAAGTGTGATTTTGAATGATGAAACGGGCAAGAAAGAAGAAACTTTCAGCATCACTGCCGGCAGGTTTGACTCTACGCCACTTCCCAAAGTATGGATCAATAATATCCAGGGGCTTTTGCAACCGGGAGAGCAGCTATATTTTTTTGACATTGTAGTAAAAGATAAAGAAGGACGTGATTTTTTTGCACCTGAATTAAAAATTACGATCAAATGAGTGAAATCAGAAATGCAGAAATAGATGATTTGGACACCATCAGGGAGCTTGCGTGTAAAATATGGCCTTCCGCTTATGAAGAAATTTTGGGGAAAGCGCAGCTTGATTATATGCTGGATCAGATCTATTCTCTTTCCTCACTCCAACATCAGTTTTCTGTTTTAAACCAACAGTTTATAATGGCTGTTGAAGATGATATCCCCATTGGCTTTGCGTCATTTTCCGCTCATAAGGACCCAAAATTTTATCACCTGAATAAACTTTATGTGTTGCCTGATGAACAGGCTAAAAATGTGGGTAAACAGCTGCTCGACTATATCATTTCTGAAATAAAAAACGCAGGCGCAATTTCATTGCAACTTAATGTGAACCGTTTTAATAAAGCATTGCATTTTTATGAAAAACAGGGGTTCAAAATAATCCGTGAAGAAGATATTGATATTGGCGAAGGATATTTTATGAACGATTATGTAATGGAAAAGAAAATCTGATTTCATTTAAAAATATGAATTCCTATTATTTATTTGTTCACTGTAAAGCAATCATTAGTAAATTAGCACATCAGAAAATTTAAAAAATCCCTTACCTTTGCGCCTCAAAAAAATAAAATAATTTATAATGAAAACAATTACAATCGAAGGACAAATCAGGACCGAATTTGGCAAAGCAGCCACCCGCCAGCTTCGCTCTGAGGAAAAAGTGCCAGCTGTAATTTACGGAGGTGCAAAAGAGATTAATTTTTCTGCTCCGGTATCAGCTTTTAAAAACATCGTCTATACACCGGACTTTATGTTGGCAGAAATTAATGTTGAAGGGAACACATACAAATGTGTTTTAAAAGATCTTCAATTTGGCAAAGTAACTGATGATTTAATTCACGTGGATTTTCTGGAACTTGTTGGAAATAAAAAAGTTACGGTAAATATTCCTTTAAAATTTACAGGTGTTCCTGCCGGTGTTAAAGAAGGTGGAAAATTAGTAGTGAAAATGAAATCTTTGAAAGTAAAAACACTGCCTGAGCATTTATCTGAAAATATCGAAATGGATCTAACGGAACTTAAATTAAATGAAAATGTTCGTGTTCAGGATGTGAAAGCACCGAATATGGAAATATTAAATTCTCCGCGTATTCCAATCGCATCCGTAACCATGACCCGCCAATTGAAACAGGAAGAAGCGAAAGCTGCTCCCGAAACCAAAGGTAGCGCTGCTAAAGCTGCGCCTGCCAAGGCAGAGGCGACTCCGGCAAAAGCGGCTGCAAAAAAATAAGGAGCAAGTTTTTAATACATTTTTAAATTATCCGGTACATGATGATATTGTGCCGGATTTTTTTTGACTGTCATTTATATTTCACGGCCTCCGGCTGAATAATTATGAATTCAATCAGCGGATATTGCTGCTTAATTGCTTTACGCACCCGTTCAATAGCAGCTAGTATTTCCTGCGTATCCAAATCATCTTTAAAGTTGATAATAAGCATTAATACCACTTCTTCCGGAGATTCATAAGTTGAAAGTACATTCACCACTTTTATTACAGATGGATCTGTTTCTGCAAGAGCAATAATTTTTCTTTGAGTTTCGGGCGCTATTCCTTCGCCCATGAGCAGGCTCCTGCTTTCGCGCGCCAGTATCAATGACACAAAAATCAATAATAGTCCAACGGTAATGGAAGCGACGCCATCCAAAACGGGAAGATTATAAGCATGTGCGATTTTCATAAAAATAAAAACAATGGCTAATCCACCCACTGCGGCGCTGTCTTCAAAAAGCACCTGGAAGCTTGCAGGATCTTTACTCCTGATGATGGCATCCCAAAAAGAAAGATCGCCACGGGTTTTATTAAATTCCCGACTAGCTATAATTAAAGAAGTGCCTTCAAAAAATGCTGAAAATGCGAGAACGATGTAATTCCATGTAGGATCTTCTAATGGCAGCGGTTTTCTGATGTGATTTATTCCCTGCAAAATGGAAACGCCTCCGCCGAGTCCAAAAATTAGAATGGAGATGATAAATGTCCAGAAATACAACTCTTTGCCGTAGCCAAAAGGACGCAATTTATCAGGAGGCTTTTTGCTTTTTTTCATTCCATATAAAAGCAAAATTTCATTGGTACTGTCAACCAGAGAATGGATTCCTTCTGAAATCATGGAAGAACTATTTGAGTAAGCGCCTGCAAAAAATTTCACAATGGATATTAAAATATCTGCAGCCAACGCAGTGTAGATAGATTTATAATTTTTTTGCATCAGGAAAATGAACTCAAAAATCATGCATGGATTGAAAGCATCTTATGCTCTGATTGATTCATCACAAATGAAACAGAAATTGCAATTATTTCGTGCTTTACTGGATTTAAAAAAACTCGTTTTATAAATGACAGCAGGACGCGTTTTATTAGAAGATAGTGTTGTTGCGGGGGAAATAAGAATAAACTTTTTGAAATATTATAACAAGCGTTATTGATTTTCTTTCAATTTTAATTCGGTTTGCATTTTCTTTACAAAGTATATTGTAACACCGGTTAATTTTGCTATTTCAGGCAAAGTACATTTATTACTATTAAGAAGATTTTTCACAATCTTGCATTTGACCTGCATATCAAATCCTTTTTTAAAGCCTATTTCAAATCCTTCTTTAAAGCCCTTTTTTCGACCTTTTTCTATATAAATATCTAATGTGTTGGTAAAAGTTTTCATGAAAAAATTTCATTAATGGCTTGGTTAAGGTTATTCTTTTTGCTTTAATTCTGTCTGTACTTTTTTTACAAACGAAACGTTTACATCTGCCAACCCTGCAATTTCAGAAGGCGTAAATTTGTTCGTGGTAATTAGATTTTTTACAAATTTCCATTTAGCTTTTTTTTCACCTCTTTCGAAACCTTTTTGAATACCTTCTTTTCTACCTTTTGCTATATAAATGTCTAATGTGTTGGTAAAAGTTTTCATCAAAAAAATTTCATTAGTATCAGGTTAACCTTGTTCTTTTTGCTTTAATTCTTTCTCAACTTTTTTTACAAACGAAACTGTTACAGCTGTAAACTCGGCAATTTCAGAAGTGGTAAATTTGTTCGTGGTAAGCAGATTTTTTACAACTTGCCATTTAGCTTTTTTTTCACCTCTTTCAATATAAATATCTAATGTGTTCATAACTGTTTTTTTAATTTTTGCCGGTAACGATTGTAAAATTTTTTCTTTAAGCTTGCCTCTGCTATATAAATAAATTATAAATCCTTTTTGCAAATGTTCAGGACCTTGTGCTGCTAAAATCAATAATTGTACTGCATTTTGTTCCAGCCATTCTTTTTCAAAACTATGCTTTAACGCGAGAAATGAAGCTGCTAAAAATTTATTATTCAGCATCTCCAAATCTGCATCATTTAAAGTACTTAAATCATGGTAAACGTACTCAAAATCCGGAACATACCTTTTCCATTCAGTGTCTAAATTATCGAAAATATTTGTCAAAGTACGATACTGCCATTTGCCCTTTCCATGGTAAAGTAATACAGGAATTATCACTGAAAGCGGTTCATTGTTTTGAGCCTGTTTTTGCAAAGCTGAAAAAATATAACCGCCAATTTGAATCGTAGTGTATTTATCCGGATAACTTTTGTGTTCAATCAGCAAACATACTTTTACAGTTGCTTTATGGTCTTTACGTTCGCAGGAATAAACAATATCCTACATGGATTTTTCAATTCATCAGATAGATAAGTGTCACGAAGTTGCGTTAAACTGGATAAATTTAACCGCTTACTCACGATAGCAGGAAGATAATTTTTAAAATACGCTGTCGCAATTTTTTTATTCGATAAAATTGTTCGAATAAAATTATCATGTATGGAAGTATTGTTGCTCACAAAATAAAGATAGTGCTTTAGAAAATACAAGCTAATACATTTACTTTATTCATGATAAATCTCTTTTGTTCTCTCTTATTCAAATCAAAAAACAGGATTTGGAAATCATCTTTTGCATTTTTATTTTGGAAAAAGAAAATGAATTTACTTTAGGTTTAAGGAGATTAGAAATGACAGGTATTTCTTTGTTTGTTGTACCACAAATTTTATCCGCAGTAAAAAGACAAATAACCTGATTTCCTGTTTTTGTTTTCAATGAGTTTGAAACAATTAAAACCAGCATCAAAAAACTCTTTTTACATTTGCCCGAACCACAATCAATATGATGCTGAAAGAAAAAATAAAAAAGCTTGCAGAAAATTATGCAGATGAATTTATTCAAATCCGCCAACATCTTCATCAATACCCGGAATTAAGTTACCATGAATTTGAAACTTCGAAATTTGTTCAACAAAAATTAAGTGAATACAATATTGACTTCCAGGTAATGGCAACAACCGGTGTTATTGGACTTATTAAAGGAAAAAATCCGGATAAAAAAGTTATCGCTCTTCGTGCAGATATGGACGCGCTGCCGATTTTAGAAAAAAATAATGTCGATTACCGTTCAAAAAATGACGGCGTAATGCATGCCTGTGGCCACGATGTACACACAACCTGTTTGCTGGGCGCTGCAAAAATTTTAAATGAATTAAAAGATGAATGGGAAGGAACGATTAAATTAATTTTTCAACCCGGAGAAGAAAAAAACCCGGGCGGCGCAAGTCTTTTGATAAAAGAAGGCGTTCTTGAAAACCCAAAACCTCATGCCATTTTTGCTTTGCACGTTCATCCCAACCTGGAAGTAGGCAGACTCAGTTTTCGTGGTGGAATGGTGATGGCAAGCGCTGATGAAATTTATATTTCTGTAAAAAGCAAAGGGGGCCATGCAGCAGCGCCACATCTTACAGCCGATACGATTCTTGCTGCATCTCAACTGGTGGTAAATCTTCAACAGGTGGTAAGCCGGATGAACAATCCTTTTAATCCATCGGTACTTTCTGTTACTTCTTTTAATGGAGGAAATACTACGAATGTGATTCCATCTGAAGTAAAACTGATGGGCACATTTCAGTGCAATGAATGAAGAATGGAGGTTTAAAGCGCACGAACTGATTAAAAACATTTGCCAAAAAACCGGCGAACTTTCAGGAGCACAAATTGATGTTGAAATTGACGTTGGTTACCCGTTTGTGGTAAATAATATCGAACTAACGGAAACGGCTAAACGAAAAGCGGAAGAATTTATGGGCGAAGAAAATGTGGAAGAAACAGAAATGAGAATGGGCGCTGAAGATTTTTCATTTTACTCTCATTTGATACCTGCTTGTTTTTTCAGGCTTGGTGTTGGAAATATTCAAAAGAACATTACCTCCGGTGTACATACTCCTACATTTAATATTGACGAAAAAGCCATTCAAAATGGAATGGGAATTATGGCGTGGCTCGCTGTTTCGATGTGAGGAATTAGCTACAATGACTATCTTTGGTTTTCATTTAGTTTAGATGGTTTAGAGGAGTTTAGATAGTTTAGAACGTCAATCAATACTTTTTAAAAAAAAGAACAAACGCCGGTTTAACGGTTTATGGTTTAATAAAAATCTATGCAAAAAAATATTCGTAAGCAGGAAGCGCTCGATTATCATTCAAAAGGAAGGCCCGGCAAAATAGAAGTGATTCCCACAAAAGCTACCAAAACCCAAAGGGATTTGTCACTTGCTTATTCTCCTGGTGTGGCAGTGCCTTGCCTGGAAATAAAAGAAAATCCGGAAACAGCTTATCAATACACTGCTAAAGGAAATCTGGTAGGTGTTATCAGTAATGGAACGGCGGTTTTGGGCCTGGGAAATATCGGCGCTGTTGCAGGAAAACCGGTAATGGAAGGCAAAGGGGTTTTGTTTAAAATTTTTGCAGACATCGATGTTTTTGATATCGAAATAAACGAAACAGATCCGGAGAAATTTGTAGAAATTGTTGCTTCACTGGAGCCAACTTTTGGCGGCATTAATCTGGAAGATATCAAAGCGCCGGAATGTTTTTATATCGAACAGAAATTAAAAGAACGTTTGCAAATTCCGGTTATGCATGATGATCAGCATGGCACGGCCATCATCAGCGGCGCCGCACTGTTGAATGCGCTGGAAATTCAAAAAAAGAAAATTAATAAAGTAAAATTTGTGGTGAATGGTGCAGGAGCTGCAGCGATGGCTTGTGTGCAATTATATGTTTCACTCGGCGCAAATCCAGCTAATTTTATCCTCTTTGACAGAACCGGTGTGCTTCATTCAGAACGGGAAGAATTGAATGAAACAAAAAAACAATTTGCCACAACAAAAAATAAAAATCTGACCCTCGCAATCTGCGATGAAAGATGCAGATGTTTTTATCGGCTTAAGCGTGGGCGATGTAGTAACTCCGGAAATGATAAAAAGC
This sequence comes from uncultured Chitinophagaceae bacterium, assembly GCA_963706825.1. Taxonomy (GTDB): domain Bacteria; phylum Bacteroidota; class Bacteroidia; order Chitinophagales; family Chitinophagaceae; genus Ginsengibacter. The sequence continues at coordinate 626,988 of CAVPNT010000003.1, forward strand.
ATGGCAAAAAACCCAATTGTTTTTGCTATGGCAAATCCTGATCCGGAAATAACTTATGACAAAGCAATTGCTGCCAGAAAAGATGTTATTATGGCTACAGGCAGAAGCGATTATCCGAACCAGGTAAATAATGTTTTGGGATTTCCCTACATTTTTCGTGGCGCTTTGGATGTGAGGGCAACACAGATTAATGAAGCGATGAAACTTGCAGCAGTAAAGGCTTTGGCTGAACTTACCAAATCAGCAGTGCCGGATATTGTGAACATGGCATACAATGAAAAAAATATTGTTTTTGGTCCAAATTATATTATTCCAAAACCGCTGGACAGCCGCTTGCTTACTACTGTAGCGCCCGCTGTTGCCAAAGCTGCGATGGAAAGTGGTGTGGCACGCAAACCAATTACTGATTGGGAAGCATATAAAGTTGAATTAAATGAGCGGCTTGGTATTGATAATCATTTATTGACGTATGATTGGCGCGAAGGCACGAAAAAATCCAAAGCGGGTTGTTTTTGCAGAAGCAGAAAATCAAAAGATTCTGAAAACGGCACAAATGGCGCAGGACGAAGGAATTGCTTTTCCGATATTACTGGGCGACAAACAAAAAATTGAAAAAATTGCAGCTGATGCCGGAATTGATATCTCAGGAATGCCGCTTATTGATCCAAAAAGTGATGAAACCCACGATAAAAGAATGGAATTTGGAGAGTTGTTTTTTCAAAAGCGCCAGCGCAAAGGTTTTAATGTTTATGAAGCAAAAAAGACGATGAAGGACCGGAATTATTTTGGGTGCATGATGGTAGAAACGGGTGAAGCAGATGCAATGATATCGGGGCTTTCAAAGAATTATCCCGATACAATTCGTCCTGCTTTACAAACGATTGGGCTGGAACCCGGATCAAAAAGAGTTGCCGGAATGTACATCATGATGACGAAAAAAGGACCGCTATTTTTAGCTGATACAACCGTTAATTTTAATCCAACTGCAGAAGAACTTGCAGACATTGCCATGATGGTTGCTAAAGAAGTGAAAAATTTCGGAATTACACCAAATATCGCAATGTTAAGTTATTCAAATTTTGGAAGTAGCAATTCACCTGAAGCAAAATTAGTGGCGAATGCCAGGGAAATTGTAAAACAAAAAGAGCCTTCATTGGTAATTGATGGTGAAATGCAGGCGAACGTTGCTTTTAATAAAGAAATTTTAAAAGATAATTATCCTTTCAGCGAATTGGTTGATAAAGATGTAAACGTCTTAATTTTTCCAAACCTTGCTTCAGGAAATGTAACCTATAATCTATTGCAGGAAATAGGTGGTTCTGAAGCCATCGGCCCTGTTTTATTGGGATTGAATAAGCCCGTACATATTCTTCAGCTCGGAAGCCATGTACGAAGTATTTACAACATGGTTTTAATTGCTGTGGTAGATGCTCAATCAAAATGCAAAAGAAAAAAGGCCGAGAATGAAGCGCCTGCCAGCAGATGGAGAAAAAATAAAAAACCGGAAGAAACGTAAAATTTTTAAGCAAATAAAATGAAGTTATTCTCTTCCATTGGCGCTTATCTTTTGATGATGAAAGGTATGTTTACCAAGCCGGAAAATTTTAAAATGTATTGGAAAGAACTGATGCATCAATCGGTAGAAATAGGAATGGGATCGCTTTGGATTGTTACCATTATTTCTATTTTTATGGGCGCAGTAAGTGCCGTTCAAACCGCGTATCAGCTTACCAGCCCGATACTTCCCAAAGAGACGATTTCCCAAATTGTCCGCGATACCGTAATTCTGGAGTTTGCACCCACGTTGGTTTGTATTGTTCTGGCCGGTGTTGTTGGAAGCAAAATTGCGGGTGAATTGGGAAACATGAGGGTAAGTGAACAGATTGATGCGCTCGAAATTATGGGTATCAACACGAAATCTTACCTGGTTGCCCCAAAAATTTTAGGTGCTTTAATCACCATTCCTTTGCTGGTTATACTGGCGATGGTTTTGGGCATTTGGGGAGGAAGACTTGCAGGAAGCCTTGGTGGCATTCTTTCTGCTGATACTTATGATCGTGGCTTGCTCATGAATTTTGTACCGAAAAATGTATGGTTTGCATTAATAAAAGCATATTCCTTTGCATTCATCATCAGCAGTGTTTCTTCTTTTTATGGATACAATGTAAAAGGTGGCGCTTTGGAAATAGGAAGAGCCAGCACCATAGCAGTTATTACCAGTTGCATCCTGATTTTATTTGCTGATTATTTACTTGCATTCTTTATTTTGTAGATAAACACAACAACCGTAATATTTTAATTCACAATTGCACTTTTTATGATCGAACTCAAAAACGTTTCAAAATCTTTTGGCGATAAAGAAATCCTGAAGGGGATAAGTGCAGTTATGGAAACCGGGAAAACCAATCTCATAATTGGCACGAGTGGAAGTGGTAAAACGGTTTTGCAAAAATGCATGGTGGGGTTGTTTGAAGTGGACAGCGGAGATATTGTTTTTGACGGCAAAGATTTAACAGCGATGTCAGAAGAAGAACGTAAAGAATTGCGTCAGCAAATCGGAATGTTATTTCAAGGCTCGGCCCTCTTTGATAGTATGACTGTTGAACAAAACGTAAAATTTCCACTGGATATGTTTACCAAATGGAATCATCAAAAAAAAATGGATCGGGTAAATGATGTACTTGCCCGGGTAGAATTAACAGATACAAATAAAAAGTTTCCCTCAGAAATTAGCGGTGGAATGAAAAAAAGAGTCGGTATTGCAAGAGCCATTGTGTTAAAACCAAAATATCTATTTTGCGATGAACCAAACTCCGGCCTTGACCCGCAAACATCGATGGTTATTGATAAGCTGATACACGAAATAACTAAAGAGAATAACATGACGACAGTTATCAACACACATGACATGAACAGCGTGATGGAAATCGGAGAAAATATTCTCTATCTCTACCAGGGGAAAAAGGAATGGGAAGGGAATAACAAGGAAATTATTTTTAATAAAAGTGCAAGGTTAAACGAATTCATTTTCGCGTCAGAATTCCTGAAAGATGCAAAAGATATGCGCATGCTTGAAGAAAAAGGAATTATTGACAACGACAGGAACATGGAGGAGATTATGCGAGACGGCGGAGCCAGCCTTGTAATGGGCGATGAGGATAAAAAAGAATAAAAGATTTCCTTTGGCCATGAATGGCGTGGATTTTTACGAATTCTTTTGTTGTTAATAGGAGCGTGTCCTTCTCCTTCGGAGAAGGATTGGGATGAGGCTCTTTTAGCTACGACAAAAAGCATTGCAGCAAACCAACAAATAAACCGGAATTATATTCCGCGTTTAAGAAAATCTTCTCCGTACCAATTGATCAAATTGCTTTACGAATGGATCACTATCCAGCCATCCGATTTTCACTTTCAGTTCCCTTCTTATCCAGAATTCTGCTTCCGCAAAAATGGAAAAATTCTGAATGGTTTTGATGCTGCGTTCATACATCGCTTCATCACCGCGAAATAATTCATTTATAAAAAGAAACCGGTCATTTACGCCAATTGCTTTTTTCAAATCCTTTATTGGTGCGGAGGTCAATGATTGAGAAAGTTCAATCTTACTCTCTTTTAAGCGATCATTTAAAGATTCCGGATATTCAAAAGGTAGTTCGTTTAAAGAAATCTTTTTCTCCACCGGATCCTGATGAGCAAGCGTAGGCACTTCTTCTATCGGATCGTATGAATATGCAGGCCGGTTGTGAGAAGTTTTTTCATTTACCGATGCTGCATGTTTCTTTATTTGCTCCAGTTCCGCTTCAATTTCTTTTTCATCTACCTGCAGGATTTCCACTACTTTTTCCTGCGGCGAATTTGCCTGCTCAATTCCGGTTATATTGAAACATACTGGCATTACAACAGCAATTTTCTTATTGGTAAATGGCTGTTTATTTTCAATTTTATTAATAAGTTCTGACTGTAAAATTTGAACGGTTTGTAACATTTCTATTGCCGGAGAATTATCATCAACTTGCTTTTGGAGTTTTTTCAGGAGTGTTGACACTCTTTCCATATATAAAATGTAAATAGGTTTAGAAAAATGTTTGTTTTTGATTTAACGAAAAATCATTTTAACCTTGCAATTCTGTTCCAAAGATTCCCTCTTCGGAAGGGCTAAGTTACAATTTGAAAATTAAAAGTTAATACAAAAAATGTTTATAGAACCGAATTTGAGAGGAGAAAGGCGTGGATGGATAGAAGTAATCTGTGGCAGCATGTTTAGCGGCAAAACAGAAGAACTTATCCGGCGGTTAAAAAGAGTGGAGATTGCCCATTTGAAAGCAGAAATATTCAAACCTTCCATAGATGTCCGTTTTGATGAGCAAAAAATAGTGAGCCATGATGAAAATAAAATACAATCTACCCCAATAGACAATTCGCAAACCATTCTTTTGCTCGCGCAGGATGTGGATGTCGTAGGAATCGATGAAGCGCAATTTTTTGATAACGAAATAGCGAATGTTTGTGAAACCCTTGCCCTGAAAGGAATGCGGGTAATTGTGGCAGGGCTGGATATGGATTACCAGGGAAAACCATTTGGGCAAATGCCGGATTTGCTTGCCATTGCCGATTATATTACCAAACTGCATGCAATTTGTGTAATATGCGGCAATATTGCGAACGTCAGTTACAGAAAAGTAAAAACAGGTGGCCAGGTTTTACTCGGTGAAAAAGATCTATATGAACCACGTTGCAGGGTTTGTGCTGCATTGGGCGAAATGGCAGATAAACCACTTTTATAATGGAAAGAAGAAATTGCCTTATTTGTTTATTGACTAAGAGGAAAAATGTTTTTTGATAGCAACAATTGTAACAAGTAACCTTACTTTTCCAATTCCGCAATTATCATTTTATATACCTGCTTACAGGCTTCTTTTTTAATTCTTAGCGGAGTGCCTTTGAAAAGTTTTCTGCATCGTACCAGGTTTCCTTTATAAAGCAGTGAGAAGAAGACAGTGCCAACGGGCTTTTCAGGCGTTTCACTTCCTCCATCTGCATTAAGTCCTGTAATGGCCACATAAATATCTGCGTGAATAAGTTGCTGAAGATTCGTTGCCAATGCATCGGTTACTTCCTGCGATTCAGCAGTATATTTTTTTATTAATTCAGGGTCTACTTTTAGTAAATCGATTTTCACCTTTTCATTGTAGCATATAATGCTTCCCATAAACACGTCTGAAGTGCCGGTTGTACAATTTAATTCATTCGATGCTAAACCGCACGTTACACTTTCAGCAAGCGAAACAGTCAGTTTTTTTTCAATCAGTAATTTTATCAGTTTTTTTACCAGTGATTTCATTTTTAATAGAATTGTTTTTGAGGATGCTTATGCAATTGTTATGCCGTGCCATATAAATCTTTATATTAAAATTTCAGGTAAGATTATTGTGGAGAAAACAAATAAAATATTTTTATGAGAAGCAAGGCAAGTTTCAAAAGCCATCCGCTACATCCTATTTTGGTAAGTTTTCCAATCGCTTTTCTCCTTGGAACATTTGTTTTCGATTTGATTGGAAAAGTTACCGGTAATAATACTTTTTGGCAGACCGGATATTACCTGGAAATCGCAGGAATTGTGATGGGGGTGCTTGCTGCGGTTCCCGGACTGATAGATTATATTTTTACCGTTCCGCCAAATAGCTCCGGAAAGAAACGTGGACTAAAACATGCGCTGGTAAACGTTTCGCATCTTATTTTATTTTTCATCGCATTCTTAATCAGAAGAAATGAAAATCGATACGACTTTAATTTTAATTTTAGAAGCTGCAGGTGTCATTCTCATTTTTATTGCTGGTTGGTTGGGAGGAACGTTGGTATATCGCAATCAAATCGGGGTAGATCCACGTTATGCAGAAGCCGGAAAGTGGAAGGAAGAATATTTTGAAGAAAAAAAAGAAAAAATAAAAGTGGCTGCGACTGATGAATTAAAATTGAATCAAATGAAATTATTGCATGTCGGAAGCAAAAGAATTGTGCTTGGAAAAACGGAAAAAGGCTACGTCGCTTTTGATGATCATTGTACGCACAAAGGTGGCTCACTTGCCGGTGGAGCAATGATCTGCAGCACGGTTCAATGCCCCTGGCATGGTTCACAGTTTGATGTAACCAATGGCCAGGTAAAAGCCGGGCCTGCAAAAGAAAACATTCATACTTACCCCCTTACAGAAACATCTGGAAATATTTACCTGCAGTTATAAGATTACAGATACCGGGACTTTTTCCACGCAATTCTGCTACACAAAAATGTTCACCCTTGTTGTTTTTTGACTTTACCATTAAGATTTTTCCGTTTTCCGGTTATGCGATTTCTCGCTTGTTTTGCCTGAATTCCCTTTCGACAACGGTCGTCTTTTATTCGCCTACGTGAATTACAAACCGAAGTCACGGTTTCTTATGAACGTGTATATTTGTATTACTTGTGAAGCAGGCTTTATAATACTTCACGGAACAGTGATTAAAATTATGATAAATCATCTGTTATTTTAAAATACCAGCTACATGAATAAAAAATTATTGGTTATCCTCTTCCAACTTTGTTGTATTGCAACAATTGTAAATGGCCAAAATGCGAAACAAAAAAAAGCTGAAACTAAACTCGTTACCGAAGTCGACAGTATTCTAAACAGCGAGGTGACAAATGATAAGATACCAGGCGCAGTAATTCAAATAAAAAAAGACGGCAAAATTGTTTACAAACATGCCTACGGTTATTCACAGAAATATGATATCAATCACCAGCTACTAAATCCGCCGGTGCCAATGAATACTGCCACGCTTTTTGACATGGCTTCTCTTACCAAAGTAATCGGCACTACTACTTCCATTATGTTGCTGGTGGACAGAGGACTTATAAAAGTAGATGACCCGGTTGGAAAGTACATTGCAAGTTTTGACACCGGCGCCAAAAAAGCAATCACCATCAGGAACCTGCTGACGCATACAGCAGGTCTTATTGAATGGTACCCGCTTTTTTATTTTTCTCATGATAAGGAAACTACTTATAAATTGATAGGAGAATTGCCCCTTAAATATCCGGTAGGAAAGCAGCGCCGTTACAGCGATCTTGGATTTATTCTCTTGCAGGAAATTATTGAAAAGGTTTCCGGAATGCCTTTAGACAAATTTGAAAAGCAAAATATTTTTGTGCCGTTGGAAATGACTCATACCATGTATAATCCTTTACAACATCGAAGAACTACCAATATTGCCGCAACGTCTCTGGGTAATCCTTATGAGACAAGGATGGTGTATGATTCTTCTCTTGGTTATACCGTAAAGGGTCTTGATCCAACGAGTTGGAACGGGTGGAGAAAATATGTGGTAAAAGGAGAAGTAAATGATGGAAATGCATGGTATGCAAATGGTGGTATAGCCGGTTCAGCAGGACTGTTTTCCACGGTTGATGACATGCAGAAATTGGTGGATATGCTGATGAATAAAGGGAAAGTCGGGAACAAACAATTTATTTCAGGACGTGTAATTGATTCTTTTTTTGTGAAAGATCAATTCCAGAATGGATTGGGCTGGATGATGGACACTACCGATTCTTTCCTGAAAGATGGCCCTGAAGGTACTTTTGGGCATACCGGTTTTACCGGCACGAGTATTATGGTAATTCCAAAATATAATGTATCTATAATCCTTTTAATCAATCGCCAGAATATGGGATTGTTGAAAAGCGGCTATTATTATAATGTAAGCCCTGTACGCAGCCAGATTTTTGAATCTACATTAAAATGTTATCAATAAAGGGTATTTTGTATTTCCGACGTGAGGTTTTGATGCATCAAGCAATCAAGCCGTATTTATCTACAATTGCCTGGCGTTGTTCATGAAACCACGTTACACCGAATCGTTTGTCAAGTGCTGCCATTCTATTCGAAATGTCTGGTGAAGCTGCTGTTAAGTTGTTCTTTACCATGTCCGGGATTATTTTATGAAAGAGATCTTCCAGGTAATCTTCAAAATTCTGATTGAAAAAAAAGTCAATAAACCGCAAAGGCGTATCTGAAGCATTCCAAAAAGAATGCACAATTCCACGGGGGCGAAAATTCCAACCGCCTGCTTTGATCTCATATATTTCTTTTCCAATCATTACGGTGGCTGTCCCGTCCAGTACATACATCAGCTCATCTAAATTTTTATGCACATGCGGAGAAGGACCCATTTGTTTCGGTGCCACTGCCACCTCTACATTTGATAACTGACCATTGGTTTGCCTTGATTGGATAATCGTTCGGATGTCCACATTGCCAGGGCCAGGCTGTAGTGGTTCCCTGGGCGGAATGTAAAAAGGAGGAAGCATAGCATTGTTTTTATCTGTTTGAGTAAAGGCATTCACCGGTAAGTTAAGTAAAGAAATACCACCCGCTATGCCGGCTGTAAGAAAATTTCTGCGTTCCATGATAAGTTTATTTACTGATTTTTAAAATTGTGTTCAGTAAATCTAATACCAAAGCAACATCTATAAGTGGTAAAAAAGTGACATTTTTTAACCTTCATGCAAGGCAAAAAATCTTTCAGGAGATGCTTTTTCTATTTCATAGAAAGCGGTAGGTGTAAGATTAATAAATTTTTTGAAATCCTTTACCAGGTGCTGATAATCATAATACCCGCAGGCAAGCGCAATGTATAACCAGTCCTTATTCGGGTTATTGTTTTTTAAGCGATACGCCTTATCAAACCGCACAATTTTTTGAAATGTTTTGGCGCTTACACCGACATGCTCTTCAAATCTTCGGATAAACTGCCTGACACTTAAACAGGATTCGCCCGCAAGCCAATCTAATGAGGCGTCTTCGTTTTGTTTTAAAATGAACTGGCTGACTTTGTCTATTGGTTCTAAAGATTTGCACCTGTTAGCAACCAATTGGATGAGGAAACGTTCAACTGCCTCAATCATTTTCTTAAGTTCATACATTCCGGACAGTTGTTCACAAAGAAATAAAACATCCTTGCCTAAACAATCCGCAGCATTGATATACGTATTATTCAATTCCTTTACTTTTATAACCTTCAAACGTGACAGAAAGGTAGGTTGAAGGACCACTTTGATTGCACAAAAATCATGGCCTCCATAACGCTTCAGCGGAACGGTGTAAACACCATTGACTACACATTGAGGATAAGTGCCAACTGAGCCGGAATTTATTTGACTGAACTTCTGTGGGTCTCTTACATAAAACGTGATAGAATGCTCTGGTCTTGGCGTGTGGAATTTGACAGGTGGGGTAATATGCGTTTCAAAGGAGAACCTGTAAACCTGATACTTCCGTACATAATTCTGTAACGCTTCACAAGGTAAAATATCTCTAAGAAGGACAGGTTCCACTAAAAGATCTTTAAGTTTCGTAAATGTAAGCTTTAATCTAAAGTAATTCAACTTTGTCATCAACTCCACATTCAAATTAATAATCTTCTTTTTAAAAACAGAAAGTTTGTTATGCAATAATAAAGTAACGAACAGTAACCTAAAGATTTAAGCCAGCAATAGGGAACAAGGTCTCATGTATGAGATTAAAATGAAAAGGGTCCTGCAAAAAGTGGTAACTTGAAGTTGCAAAATATTTCAATCACTTTAAAAAACAGAGACCCCATGACACAAGTTAAGAAATTAGATTTTACCGGCTCAACAATTTTTTGCGGTGTTGATGTTCATAAAAAAATTGGCGGGTAAATATTCATGACAGCGAATTTGAATTAGAAGATTTTTGCAAGACGCCAACCCAGTTCTTTTGCATAAACATCTGACCCGTAAGTACTAATTCTTTGAAACGATTCGATTCGGACATGCCCGGGCCAGATGCGATTTTAGAAAAATCATCTTTGGGCCAATTTTACTTTTGGTTATCGCCTCTTATTTCGTCACATTTCAAATTAACCTGCAAAATTTGTCCACCACCTGGAGGCTTTCCGAACCCCCAAACTGAAACATATAACTTATTATCGGGTCCGAAAGTCATTGCTGTGGGAAAATTAAGTCCCGATACAACCACCATCTTAGAACCGGAAGGGCTCACTCTTACAATATCGCCTGTGCCCGGTGTAGGAAAAGGATTATTGGTGGTCATTTCAAGCACATACATCCCGTCCAATTTATCAAATACAACACCGAGAATCATATTAAAACCATCTGCAAAAACACTTACCTGGCCGGAAGGGGTTACTTTAAAAATTCTAGAACCTCCCTGTGGAGCTGGGAAAGTATCTAAATTACCTACATAAAAATTTCCATTGTGAAAAGCTTGTGCAGTTGGAACAATGTGCCCAAAATGCGCCGAAAAATCGATCACACGGGTAATATTTCCATTAGATGATATTCTATCTAATTCGCCATGGTTGGCTTCAATCGCAAAAAGGTCACCACCTACATTATTCATGCTATACCAATCACCATCAGGCTCGAAATCGTCTGGCTCCGGATTCTTAACAGGATTCGCCATAAGAAATTTACTCAGATTAGCGACTTTTGACCATGTTCTGTTGGCATTTATTTTAATGACACTATTGGGAATGGTTGGCACACCATGAGAACAGCCTGCACCTGTTATAACAGCATATAGGGTAGAGCCGATAAATGCAACATCGCCTACACCACTTACGTCTCCCATAGCGTTAACACTAGATGGAAGATTTTCAACCCAACTGGTTCGTATTCCATTATTATCAATTCTGGAAATACGGGATCCGTTATCGCTTCCTGTGTAGGGGCCCACGGGTGCGGGAACCTGCATGCATTTATCGCCAGAATGGGTGCCTCCAATACCACCTTCTGCTACGTATAAGAATCCATCAGGGCCAAATTTTAACCCTCTCGGATTATTAAGGCCAGTAACAAATACATTGGTAGTAGTTGTCAATACATCATTACCATCACAAAAGTGAGGTTCCATATTTTTTTTACACGCTGTAAAAAAAAGCATACTAAAAATGATGGCTCCTAATTGAAATATATTTTTTGATTTCATATTCTTGTTTTAATTTTTTAAAAATAATTAACCGGTGAGCTTGCTTTGTAGCAAACAGAAAAATTTTAATGAATTTTATAAATTCAATCTGGCCCATTGCGGCAATGACAATACATAAAATAACGGCGGACCCATTTCTTATTCCTGGAAGCATGTTTCACATGTTTCATAAAAATTAATTTTATCCTGTCGTAATGACAGAAAGAAATAGAAAGTAATTGATAAGAAAAGAATAAGGAAATTGAGAAATTATTTCTGTAATAAGAGAGGATAAATTGTTAAAAAGTTTAACAATCAGAAGACGAAAGTATGATAATAAAACAACGCAAACTTATTTTGCAAAAATTATATGGTCATAGAATTATCATTTTAAAAAAATCCCTGCTATCCTGAGTTTCAATTCAGGACATTTTAAAAACCTTTTACATCAAAAGTTCAATTTTTAATAAGCGGCACCCTTCTGTCTTCTCAACAAAGCCTGTACCCGACTTACAAATACAGCATCAGTAACTTTATATGCTCCTTTGCCGTATGATCTTTTTAATGAAGAATATATCGTCCTGGATTGCAAACCCATTGCAAACTCAGGACAGCGATCAATTATTCTTTGAACCCATTCTAGGAATAGCAGGGGGAACAATGAATAAAGGGAAAGTCGGGAACAAACAATTTATTTCAGGACGTGTAATTGATTCTTTTTTTGTGAAAGATCAATTGCAAAATGGATTGGGCTGGATGATGGACACTACCGATTCTTTCCTGAAAGATGGCCCTGAAGGTACTTTTGGGCATACCGGTTTTACCGGCACGAGTATTATGGTAATTCCAAAATATAATGTATCCATAATCCTTTTAATCAATCGCCAGAATATGGGATTGTTGAAAAGCGGCTATTATTATAATGTAAACCCTGTACGCAGCCAGATTTTTGAATCTACATTAAGATGTTATCAATAAGCCGGATTTTTTATTTCTGAGGTGAGTTTTTGAATGTGTTAACCAATTAAGCCATATTATCAACAATTGCCTGGCGTTGCTCATGAAACCAGGTCACACCAAATTTTCTCAGGCTGTAGTGGTTTTCCGGGTGGAATATAAAAAGGAGGAAGCATAGCATTGTTTTTATGTGTTTGAGGCAAAGGTATTCACCGGTAAATTAAGTAAAGAAATACCACCCGTTATGCCCGCTGTAAGAAAATTTTTGGATTCCATGATGAGTTGATTTACTGATTTTTAAAATTGTGTTCAGTAAATCTAATACCAAAGCAACATCTATAAGTGTCGCTTAACTTAGTTCCTTCAAGTTCTTCTTTAACTTTCACTGATAGTAAATCAACAAAATAAGCAAGATGATTATTTTTCTGCAGTTGAGCGCTATCTTTATCCATTTTTTCAATAAATGAGTAAATTATGGCCCATATAAGAATCATTTCTTCCAAAAAAAGAATCGCTTTAGTAGCACATGACAACAAAAAGAAAGACCTGATAGAATGGGCTTATTATAACCGCACGGTTTTGTCACAGCATGAACTTTTTGCTACCGGAACCACCGGAAGATTAATAGAAGAAAAATTGGGACAACCAGTAAAGAAATTATTAAGCGGCCCTCTTGGCGGCGATCAGCAAATGGGAGCGATGGTAGCCGAAGAAAGGCTGGACATGATGGTTTTCTTTTGGGATCCGATGGAGGCGCAACCGCACGATAGCGATGTGAAAGCGTTGCTGCGACTAGCTGTCGCGTGGAATATCCTGATGGCCTGCAACCGTACTACCGCCGATTTCATTCTCACTTCTGTTTTAATGCAGGAAGATTATCCGGTGGTTGTACCTGATTATTCAGGATATCTTACCAGGAAATTGGCTGATTAAAAAAAGAAGGTTTTATAGAAAAACATTTTTTATATGAATCTGGGAAGGAACGGAATAGGAAAATGATTTATTTATTGGTTTACTGAAAAAAAATCTTTTAAAAATTCCTCTTTTCATGTTTTGAAAATAAAGCCGATAACCTTACTTTTGCACTCCTTTTGTCCCATAGTATAAAGGTAGTACAACAGATTTTGATTCTGTCTGTCGAGGTTCGAATCCTCGTGGGACAACAAGCTACTTTAGCTTCTTCGTTGGATTAACGATAATATATTTAGCCCCACTTACGCACCATTTATTATAAATTTCTAATCCTTCGCGCAACGTACTATAACCACTTAGATCAAATACCGTTTTTTCATAAGCGGCAAACATTCCGGCTTTCCAAAACAAATCAGTTTCGCTTAAATTATTTTCAACATTGTTTACGCTATATCCAACAAATAAATTTTGAATAAAAATAGAACTGGAAGCGATTTGCGTGACAGCCTGGCCGGTTGCTGAATGGTCAGGATGATCGTCAGGGTTTGCAACTTTATCAGGATTTAAGTAGTTGAGCGATATATCGGGAATTTCGGCGCTTTCATGTAGAATGATTGCTTCAAGGGTTGTACAGAAATCTTCCCAGCCATTATAACTTGTTGATTTATCTATGGCAGTTATTTTAATGATTTTTGCATATTTCAACTTCGGAAGACTTTCCCCATTATAGTTTTCAAATCCTTTACTATCAAGATTTCCATCTGGTAGCCGCAGAAAATAAGACTTTGTATTATTTATGAAAGAATACTGAATTCGATGGCCATTAAAATTACCAACACCAGAATCCTGGTTAATTGGAGAGCGTGGAGCAAGGCAAAACCGGATCGAACTTTTTGAACCTTCTTCACGGGCACGCCAGTAAGTTTCCTCAAATCCTGCATCTCCGGCCGTAGTAATAATAAAAATTACTTTTTTGGTCTGGTTGATAAGGTCATTATAAACATTTGGCTGCATGAAAAGTTGCCAATCATCTGGATGTGCTATTATATAAAAAGAACAGGAGGTAAATGCTTGTTTGGCCATGAAGAACTTTTTACCGGCACTATAATTTTACTATTTAACTAGTTATTTGTTTTTCAACAAAATTTGAAAAGATGACTTTCACACGTTCATTTAATTTGATTCCAGGCAATGAAAAATTTCGCCGGAAAGTTTCTTAAACGCTCCGTTGCCTTTTTTCTTTAATGCGCGTTGCCTCCGGAAACATTTTATTGTAGGCAAGTGCGTTGCCGTTCAAACCTGTAGAAGCAATTTTACGCAGTACTTCAGCTGTGCGGTGCGTGTTTTTTACAACATCAAACAGTCGATCAACGCGGATCCGTGCTGCTTCACCCATCATTTGCAGTTCATCCGGTTCTTGTAGCAGTTGTATGATTCTAATCCCAACTTCTTCCCAATCACCTGCACCAGCCAACAGCCCCGTGCTTTGGTTTTCAATAATTTCGCGCACTCCCCCCACCGCAATTCCTACCGTTGGGCATGAGCAGGACATGGCTTCTAACAACACCAATGAAGTGCCATCGCTGCGGGAAGTATGTGCTAATACATCGAGATTAGAATACAGAGCTGCCGGGTTTTTCTGCCAGCCTATAAAATGCACGTGTTGATCTATTTGCATTTGCACACACATTTTCTCCAGTTGATCACGCATACATCCTTCACCTGCAACAACAAAGTGTACATCCGGATAAATATGATGAACATATTCAGCTGCGCGAATGAACATATCCGGACCTTTCTCATGTTCGAGGCGCCCCACAAATCCTACTAACCGGGCATCTTTTGGCACATTAATAGAATCACAGAGCGGAGGAGTTGTACGATCTTTTATGAAAACGGTAGTATCAACGCCATTACGAACCAGAGATAATCTATCTTGTGGAATACCCATTGCCAATGCTTGGGTAAAAGCTTCCTGGCAGTTAGTAATTACGTGAGACCCTACTTCCCGGGTAATTCCAAGTTCGTGAGAAGTGACATTCATCCCATGAATGGTAGCCACCACCGGCTTATGCAGCAGGCAACCCGCCAATCCAGCAAGCACGTGTGCTTTAGGCATATGAGCATGTAACAAATCTATATGATGAAGCTTGGAAATCTCTACCGCTAACTGTATCGAGCGCCATGAAGGATCATCAGCAATTGGTGTAATATATACTTCTTCAACTCCCAATTCCCGCAAGTCAGCGGTAAACGAACTTTCATACGGACATATACATGTTACAGTAAATTGATCTGACGGTAAATGTGCTAAAAAATCTTTAAGATAATTTTCCATTCCGCCGATGCTCGCATTTCCAATTATTTCTAAAAGATGAATACGTTTGTCCCGATATGCGGAGGGGTTCATTGATTCGGTTTGCTTATTTAATTCCATTGTTTGTATAAGAAAAAGTAACTGATAGAGCTACCATCTTAGATACAAAAAGGTAAATCAAAAGATATGCCAGTACAAATTAAATTTATTAACATAATGGTATTCAATATTTTCAGTCGTTTTATCTTTCAGCCATTCTGTTTAAGGGAATCGATTTTAAGATAAAAGTTTCCTTGCTGTAATTCTGATAAAAGCGCCAAAAACTAAAATCCACCTTTTATAACGATTAAAAAAAAGGCCTGATAAATTTTTCAACATTATCAGGCCTAAATCTTAAATCAATATTTTTTTTACGCTTCTACCTTTTGGCTGCGTTGCGTTTTCTTTCTTTCGTCTTCGTCAAGAATCACTTTGCGCATCCGGATAAATTTAGGGGTTACTTCTATACATTCATCCTGCTGGATATACTCCATGCATTCTTCCAAAGTCATTTGTGTTTTTGGGGCAATGCGCGAAGCGTCGTCAGCGCCGCTGGCGCGGTGGTTAGTTAATTTTTTCGGTTCTGTTGCATTCACAATTAAATCTCCTGGTTTGATGTGCTCGGCGATAATCTGTCCTACATAAACTTCTTCTCCCGGGTCAACAAAAAATCTTCCGCGATCCTGTAATTTATCGATAGAATATCCTGTGGTTCGTTCCTGGTTTTTTGAAATCAGAACACCATTACTTCTGCCGGGAATATATCCTTTCCATGGTTTGTATTCCAGGAAGCGATGCGCCATTACTGCTTCTCCTGCCGTGTTTGTAAGCATGTTGGAACGCAAGCCAATCAGCCCTCTTGAAGGAATTTCAAATTCGAGGTGCTGCATTTCTCCCTTGCTTTCCATGATCAGCATTTCGCCTTTTCTTTGGGTAACCAAATCAATTACACGTCCGCTATATTCTGCCGGTACATCTACAACGAGATTTTCAAATGGTTCACATTTTTTGCCATCAATTTCTTTTACAATTACCTGCGGTTGCCCGACAGTTATTTCATAACCCTCTCTCCGCATCGTTTCTACCAGGATGCTTAAATGCAAAATACCACGTCCATACACCATAAAGCTATCTGCGCTATCGGTAGGATGTACGCGCAAAGCCAGATTTTTTTCCAATTCTTTTTCCAGCCTGTCTTTTAAATGGCGTGAGGTTACAAACTTTCCATCCCGGCCATAAAAAGGAGAATTATTAATGCTGAATTGCATGTTCATGGTCGGTTCATCCACGCTAATAACCGGAAGGGCTTCAGGGTTTTCAAAATCAGCAAGTGTTTCACCGATATTAAAACCTTCCACGCCAACAACGGCACAAATATCACCGGCTCTTACTTCAGAAACTTTCTTTTTACCCAATCCTTCAAAAACATACAATTCTTTTACCCGTGTTTTTTGAATGGTTCCATCCAGTTTCATTAGCGACAAGGGTTGGTTGTCTTTTATGATTCCCCTTGCTACTTTTCCAACAGCGATTCTGCCAAGAAATGAAGAATAATCCAAAGAAGTAATTTGCATTTGCAAAGTTCCTTCCTCATGTGATGGTGGTGGTACTTTTTCTAAAATGGTATCCAATAAAGGGAAAATATTTTCGGTCGGCTCAAGCGTTGTGTTCATCCAGCCTTGTTTGCTGGAGCCATAAATGGTTGAAAAATCCAATTGTTCTTCGGTAGCATCCAGATTAAAAAACAATTCAAAAACCGCATCGTGTACTTCATCCGGACGGCAGTTTGGCTTATCTACTTTATTAATGACAACAATAGGACGAAGGCCTAATTGTAATGCTTTCTGCAGTACAAAACGGGTTTGGGGCATCGGACCTTCAAAAGCATCTACGAGCAAAACCACGCCGTCAGCCATTTTTAAAACCCGCTCTACTTCACCGCCAAAATCACTATGGCCTGGAGTATCAATTACATTTATTTTTACCCCTTTATAAGTGACGGAAATATTTTTACTAAAAATAGTAATGCCACGCTCTCTTTCCAGGTCGTTGCTATCCATGATGAGTTCACCGGATTCCTGGTTTTCACGGAAGATGTTGGTGCTGTGAATGATCTTGTCAACCAGGGTTGTTTTACCGTGATCAACGTGTGCAATAATTGCGATGTTTCTGATGTCCATAAATTGTTTTAACCTGAGGCTTTTTTAGCCTGAATTTTTTTAAGGGTGCAAAGTTACGTCAAAACAGGTTCTTAGCAAGATTAAAACAGAAAGTTAACAGTTAAAGAAATTAAATTTGTAAGTGCTTTTTATGGTTGTTAACCTTCTAAAAACAACAGATTAATTGAAGAAAAAATTCTTGCCAAATATTTATTTATGCCTCTTCCTTGACCTCATGGGAATGGTGAGTTATTTATTGCCGGTTGTTGGCGAAACTGAAGACTTGTTGTGGGCGCCCCTTTCAGCGATTATTTTTTATTTTTTATTTGGAAAAAAGAAATTTGGTTTGCTTGGTGGTATCTTTTCATTCATAGAAGAAATTTCTCCCGGCTTTGATTTTATTCCAACGTTTACTATTGCCTGGTTCATCAGAAAATATGAATTGAAAGCGTTGCAAAAAATAGCAAAAATGAGTTAGTTATTTTGTCAAATTTTTTATAGTAAAGCAATAAATAATTGTGATTTTTATTTTGTATTGAAATGCTTATTTACATTTGATATTTTTATTTTTCACCAGCAAAATCATCCGATTTTCGCTTTAAACCCGCTTACATATTTGTTTCCTTTCACATAAAAGCGATAGGGTAGAAGCGCATCTTCTCCTGCGCTTTCAACACCAATTCTTTTGCTGATTCCTATTTCTTCATCGGGTATTTTTTTAGAATCGTCAAGCAAATAAATCTCATTATCTAAAAGATATAGTCCTGAGTGATGTTTAAAAATTCCTAACGATTTTCCTACATTTCCGGGGCCTCGTGTTAATGTTTTATCCAAAGCTTTTTTTCCTGTTCTTTTCAGCATGATATCAATTCCTTCTAACGGTTCTATCGCACGAATCAGAACCGCATCAGGAATTTCTTTTTCATTGGTAACTATATTCAGCATCTGATGCATCCCATAACATATATAAATGTAAGCCGTACCCGCCGCCGAATACATGTGTTCGTTGCGGGCGGTTCTTTTTCCTGCAAAAGAATGAGAAGCTTTATCAACCATACCTGCATAAGCTTCTGTTTCGACAATTCTTCCCGAAGTAATTTGCCCTTCCATATCTGTTACGATTATTTTTCCCAACAATTCTTTTGCAATTTTTACCACATCTTTCCGATTGTAAAACGATAAAGGAACTTTCTTCATAAATTAAAATTAAGCATTGACTTCTAAAACTTTTCAACGATTGAGGGCAAAGTAAATTATATTTGTTTCGCAACATTTTTAAATGATTCAACCATCAACAATTGCTCGAAGAAATCATCATTGCCATCTCTTCTTATTTCAAAGCCCACCAGTTTATTGTGAAAAATAAACTTTGGAAATGGATATTTATTCCGGGAATTATCTATGCGATACTTTTTGTGGTGGGTATTTATTTTTTCTGGGAATCAACTGCTTTTATTATTGATTTTATTTTTACCAAAACCGGCTTAAAAGGATGGCTTCAAAGAGAAAACGTGCATTGGCTAAATTTCATTTTTATTTTTGGTCAAATAATTCTGCAACTCATTTTAATGTTGCTTTATTTTTCCTGGTTCAAATATTTATTCCTGATTGTGGGCTCGCCGTTATTTGCTTACCTGAGTGAAAAAACAGAAGCGATTCTTTTAAATACCAATTATCCGTTTTCGATTAAAAAATTTTTTTCAGACATTATTCGTGGCGTTTTTATCGCCCTGCGAAATCTGCTGTGGCAAACGGTTTATACTGTTTCTATATTAATATTAGCGCTCATTCCGGTAGTTGGATGGGTTGCTCCACTTGCTTCATTATTCATTGAATGTTTTTATTTTGGATTCTCCATGTTGGATTATACCAATGAACGAAAAGAACTTTCGGCTACGCAAAGTATTGATTTTATAAACCGGCATAAAGGTCTGGCTATTGGCAATGGAATGATATTTTATTGCATACATCTGTTACCGATTATCGGTTGGATATTTGCGCCTGGGTATGCTGTTGTCGCGGCTACTTTGAGTATGCAGGAAAAGCAAAAAAATAATTTAAACTTTTTATCTAAATAAACGAATTAATGGTTTATCTCGTTCCCTCATTTTTATCAGAAAATGCCATTGAAACAATTCCCGATTATGTAATAAGGGCAGTAAAAAACTGTACAGTTATTTTTGCAGAAAACGAGAGAACCGCACGGCGCTTTTTGAAATCAATGGATAAAGAAATCGTGATTGATAAGTTTGAATGGCATGCAATTCATAAAGCCGAGGAAGAGCAAATAAGCATTTTTACAGAGAAAATAAAAGCCGGAAATAATATAGCGATTATCAGCGAAGCTGGCTGTCCGGGCATTGCTGACCCTGGGCAAATATTGATTGCAGAAGCACAAAAAATGAATGCTGAAATAAAACCTTTGGTTGGACCAAGTTCTATTTTACTTGCATTGATGGCGAGTGGATTTAACGGCCAACATTTTTGTTTTTTGGGTTATTTGCCAATAGAAAATGCGGACCGGATAAAAAAAATAAAACAAATAGAAGAGGAATCGTTGAGGAGAAAATGTACACAAATTTTTATTGAAACTCCTTATCGAAATAATAAAATGCTGGAAACTCTTTTGCAAATTTGCCACGCTTCCACCAGTTTGTGTATCGCAGCAGAACTGACTTCTGCAAATGAATTGATCAAAACAAAAAGCATTGCAGATTGGAAAAAAGAAAAGATTGATTTACATAAAAAACCGGTTATTTTTTTGCTGATGGGTTAACAAATGCAGGAATTTTTCCCTAAAAAAAGAGCATCAGTAAAGAAACAAATAATGGCTTTTTCTGTTTTGCTTCGCAAAAAAAGTTTGCCACGAATTACACCTTTTTGATTCATCAGGCAGGCAGTGAAAACGGGTGCATTTCAATTTGTCGCGCCGGGGGTTCAAGGTTGCCAACCTTTGGATTACGGTTTTTAACTTGAAAAAAAGTTATTAAGGTTGGCAACCTTTGCGACATTACGAAATGCACCTGTGAAAACACATGAATAAAAGGAATTCGTGAAAATTAGTGAAATTTGTAAATGGGACTCCAGACATTTTTTTAAAAGTAAAATTATGAGGGAAGCGAAGAAAAACGCGGAATTATTCCTAATGGCAACGCGTTTGTATAAAATTCAACAAACGATGAAAAAAGCCGTAATTACTCATAAACCATTCATCAGCAAATAATTCTACTAGTTAATGAGCCTTTGCAATTCGTGGAAAACATTTCAAATAAAAAAAGGGAGAAAATTCTCCCTTCTATAATTAATTAAATCAATTGATTATTGAAATTGAACCGAAATTTGTTTTGCAAGTTCTACCATTTTTTTCACTCCTTCTTCCGGCAAATTTCCTTTCTTAAATTCTGCAAGAACTTCAGGGAATTTCGTCTCCATTTCTAATAAAAACTGTTCTTCAAAATCCTGAACTTTTTTTACTGCAACATTACTTATCAGGCCGTTTGTTCCAAGATAAATAATGGCCACCTGCTTTTCTACAGAATATGGAGAAAACTGTGGTTGTTTTAATATTTCCACATTTCTTGCTCCTTTATCCAGAACAGATTTTGTAGCCGCATCGAGGTCACCACCAAATTTAGAAAACGCTTCCATTTCACGATATAAAGCCTGATCAAGTTTTAATGTTCCCGCTACTTTTTTCATGGATTTGATCTGTGCATTTCCACCCACACGGCTTACAGAAATACCTACGTTAATCGCAGGACGAATACCGGCATTGAACAGGTTTCCTTCCAAAAATATCTGTCCGTCAGTAATTGAAATTACGTTGGTAGGAATATATGCAGACACGTCGCCAGCCTGAGTTTCAATGATTGGCAATGCGGTTAAAGAACCGCCGCCTTTTACCAAATGTTTGATGTTTTCAGGAAGGTCATTCATCTTTCTGGCAATCTCATCTTTTGATACAATTTTGGCTGCTCTTTCCAGCAAACGGCTGTGCAGATAAAATACATCACCGGGATACGCCTCACGTCCGGGCGGCCTTCTTAATAACAAAGAAACTTCACGATAAGCAACTGCCTGTTTGCTCAAATCATCAAAAATAATTAAAGCAGAACGGCCGGTGTCACGGAAGAATTCGCCAAGAGCAGCGCCGGCAAATGGAGCATAGAACTGTAACGGTGCAGGTTCGGAAGCAGAAGCCGCAACAATAGTTGTGTATTCCATTGCGCCATTATCTTCCAAAACTTTCATCACGTTTGCAATGGTAGAAGCTTTTTGCCCAATCGCTACATATATACAATAAACCGGGTTTCCGGCTTTATAAAATTCTTTCTGATTAATAATGGTATCAATACAAATGGCGCTTTTTCCGGTTTGACGGTCGCCAATTACCAATTCACGCTGTCCGCGGCCAATTGGAATCATCGCATCAATCGCTTTAATACCGGTTTGCAAAGGTTGTTTTACCGGCTCACGAAAAATAACTCCCGGCGCTTTTCTTTCCAAAGGCATTTCATACAATTCGCCGGTAATCGGTCCTTTGCCATCGATTGGTTCACCGAGTGTATTGATGACACGTCCGGCAAGTCCGTCACCTACTTTGATAGAAGCGATTTTGCCAGTCCGTTTTACGGTGTCGCCTTCTTTTATGTCGCCGCTTTCTCCCATGAGAACCACGCCCACATTGTCTTCTTCCAAGTTCAGTGCGATTGCTTTTACGCCATTCGCAAATTCAACGAGTTCGCCTGAACTTACATTATTTAAACCATAAATGCGGGCAATACCATCGCCCACCTGCAACACAGTTCCTATTTCTTCAAGGTTGGATTCTACATCCAAATTACTTAGTTGGCTTTTGAGAATTGCCGAAATTTCATCGGGTTTTATGTCAACCATATTTTTTCGTTTTTTTAAGGCTGCAAAGGTAAGTAAAGCAAAATCAAATTCAAAAGAGAAAAAGAGAGGAAATACAAGAAAATGTTGTATTTTTTGAAAAAATAAGTGATGTTTAAACCAATAAAAGATAACCAACAATATGAAGTGGTGTTGGAAAGAATTTATACTCTCATGCAAAAGGATAAAGAAGGTTCTAAAGAATCAGATGAACTGGAGATTTTGGTTATATTAGTAAAGGATTACGAGAATGAATATTTTCCTATTCAAAAGCCTAATCGAATTGAAGCGATTAAATTTAGATTAGAGCAGATGAATTTTTAAGTTAGAAAACAGAAATATGCCTTATTTCTTCGTTTACTTCTTCTTTAATTTTTAAGAAACAAATTCCTTTATCACCTGTGCTTCATTATGTACTTCATCCCTTGCTCCATATAATAAAGTAACCGGCCCTTGTTTCAAATGCGCTTTTAAAACTGAAACGGCTTCCTTATTTTCTTTTAATTCCTGCTGATATTTTTTTTGAAATTCCTGCCATTTTTCCGGATCATGGTTGAACCATTTGCGCAATTCTGTCGAAGGTGCGATATCTTTTAACCAAAGGTCAAGTGCCGCTTTTTCTTTCGTAAGTCCGCGTGGCCAAAGACGATCGACCAAAATGCGAAAACCATCTTTTGCATCCGGTTTTTCATAAACTCTTTTGACGTTGATTTTCATTCCGGTAATTCTTTCTTCCTAAAAGTACTTATATTTTAGAAACCTTTTCCTTTCTCATTTCCTTTTCACCTCATTGGCTTTTTTATTTTTTTTAGGGAAATGATGAGCATGCGGTTCAAACTTTCTTTTCGGAACGCTTTATTTTGCTTTAAAGCACAAACAGGAAAGATTCAACCAGTTCACTTTCAGATTCAAAATAGAGAAGTATCGGTCAGTGGCAATTTTTTCAACAAAATTGCTTTTCATTTCAAATGTTTTTATTATTTCAGATAAGATTTTATGCCATTCAATTTCCGAAAAAATCAAAAAAAATCTTAGTTATTTCTTCTTTTGCTGTCGGATAAAAAAGAGAAAATCAATTTCACTGCAACAATGCCTGGATATCCGGATCAGCCTGCAGATTATTCATCTGCCGCATAATCCAGGGATACCGATACGCCACTCTTGCAGATATCGGCTGTATTGTAAATAATACCGGATTCGGCAGGCATGAAGCGATCATAGCTGCTTCTTTCCTCGACAAATTTTTTGCTGATTTTTTAAAATAATGCTGTGAAGCGCTTTCTACGCCAAATATTCCATTGCCGGTTTCTGCTACATTCAGATACATTTCCAAAATTCTTTTTTTACCCCATACCAGTTCTATCATAAAAGTAAAATATACTTCCAGCGCTTTTCGAAAATAACCGCCGTGCTGCCACAAAAAAACGTTTTTTGCGACCTGCTGACTGATGGTACTTGCGCCACGCAGTGATTTGCTTTTTTGATTGTGTTTCATCGCTTTTTGAATACTTTTAAAATCAAAACCATTGTGATCAGAAAACAACTGATCTTCTCCGGCAAGCACTGCAAGTTTAATATTAGAGCCCATTTCATCATAACGGATATAATCCCTGTGGAGGCCGCTTCCGGTTATTAAACTATTGATTTGGGTAATAGTAATCGGTGGATTTACCCATTTGCATAAAACAATATAAAACAGTGAAAAAAGAAATCCGTATAAGATGATTTTTAAAAAAGTTCGTGCCACTCTTCTCATTAAACCGCGTTTTCTAAAGTATGGTTTTTTGTCCAACAAAAAATTAATTTACTATTTCATTTTAATGTAAAGGAGCCTGTATTTATCGCCCAGCTTCATGGTTTTATTGCCACTTTTCATCAGCAAATAGCCAACGCCGGCAAGGGCGGCGGCCCCAATGACCAATTCGGGCCGTGCATAATATCGTGTATTTGGTTTTGAAAAAATCCACGTAACGAGTCCGGCAGTAGTTAATAAAACGCCTCCACCAAAAAGTGCTGCACCGGAACTGTTCCAGTCAAAATTTTTCCTCTTTTTACCAAAGGAAATAATATCATGGTAATTAACGCCAAAATGATATTGGGCAACTGTATCTAAAATAAAAACGCCAAGGTTTGTATAAACGCGTCTTACGTCATATTGAACCAAAAAAACAGAATCCTTTTCGATAGAAGTAACATACGCTTCATAATACCGGGTGTTTGTAGAAAAATCCATTTCACTGCCGGGATAAAAAGATTCTACTGTCCGGTTATTTTTTTTGAGAATGAGCAGGTCATTTTGGGCAGCACAGGATGAAGCAAAAAAAAACCCAGCCCATAAAATAAAAAGAATACGCATCATGTTACAATTTTTTCATGAAAAACAAAACTCCAAAAAGAAGAACTGTTCCAAAGATTGCTAATATTAAGCCGGATATTCTATTGATCAGCCGGATATTTTTAATGGTTAATTTTTTGCTCAGTTTGCCCGCAAGAGACACCTTCAGCAAATCTGCAGACATGTTGAAAATAAGAGCTGTTGCAAAAATAACGATCCGGTCGCGAATAGTATGTGAAACTGCAATAGCAGTAGCCGCGGTAAGCCAAAAAGCCATCACCGCCGGATTAAGTGTGTTTAATAGAAATCCCTGCAAGGCAATTTTTGCATGATCGCTGCTTTTTAATGGAGGTAGCGCCAGGTCCTCTGGATGTATGTGTACTTTTTTAAAAAAGATATAGTAAATACCCATACTAATCAAAAAAGCGCTTCCTGCAATTCCGATTTGCACTTTAAAATCAAGCAGGGTAGTAACGAGTTCAGAAAAGAGATTGCTTAGAACAACCAGTAGAAAATCGCTGATCCATACACCAATGACAAAGCTGAAACCACCGGCTCTTCCGTTATTAATACTTTGTTTAATAACGGTAAATATGACCGGCCCTACTGATATTACCAGCAACAATCCCATTGCCAACCCCTTGAGTATTGCTTCAATAATATCTACCATTTACAAATAAAGCGTTTTAATTTTAAATAAAAAGGAAGCAGTTTTAAAAATTAAAGATAGTAAAACATTATTCAGATAAATAAATCAGGCGCGTGCTTCCTTTAGAAATTTTTGCCATTCATCCAGGGTCTTTCCTTTTAAAACGCGCGGAAATTTATGCTGACCGCCTACTTTTCCTTTGTAGCGCATAAAATCCATAAAAGTATCTTCACTAAGTACATCCACAAATATTTCTTTTAAAGCATGATTTCTTTCCACCTCATAGTCATCATTCAGTTCTTTTAATCTTTTATCAATCAGTGCTTTCAAGGTTTCAGAATTTACATTGTCATCAGTAGCAATGTACCAATGATGTGCAAAAAAATCTCCGTAAGGAACGCCGGCAACAGTAAATTCACCAATGGAAATATTCAATTCTTCACTCACCAGATTGATCGCTTTATTCATGTTGTCCACACTCAAATGTTCGCCCACAAGGCTTAAAAAATGTCGGGTACGCCCGGTAATAATGATTTCGCATTTTTCTACATCTACAAACTGGACCGTATCGCCAATAAGATACCGCCACGTGCCTGCATTGGTGCTGATGAGGATAGCATAATTTTTATTTTTCTCCACTTCATGGACCATAAATGTTTGCGGATTTTCCACCATATTTCCATCTATATCAAAATTATTCTGATCGAATGGGACAAACTCAAAAAAGATATTATTATTGGTTGCAAGGCGCATTCCTTTTGCATGTTGCCGGTTTTGATAAGCGAGAAAACCCTCACTGGCGAGATATGTTTCTATATAGGTAATTGGTTTGCCCAAAAGTTTATTAAAACCTTTCTTATACGGCTCCAGGGCCACCCCGCCATGAACATAAAAAGCAAGATTTGGCCATATTTCATGAATATTTCTCAAATTGTAACGGGCAATCACTTTCTCCATACACAACTGAACCCAGGCCGGTACGCCTACCAAAAAAGCGATGTCCCATTCAGGTGCTTTTTCTACAATCTCTTCCAGTTTTTTTGACCAGTCTTTTTCTTTGGCAATTTTCTTCCCGGGTTTATACATTCCCTGGAACCAAAAAGGAATGTTTTTTGCCTGGATACCACTTAAATCGCCCGCGTAATAAGTGGTACTTTTTTGCAAATGGGTGCTTCCACCAAGCATCAGCCAACCTTTTCCAACATATTTTTTTGGTACGTTATTATAAGATGCAAGGCTGATCAATTGCCGGAAACTGGTAAGGGTATTTGCACGAATCAGTTCCTTTGTAATTGGAATATATTTACTCGACGCCTCACTGGTGCCGCTGCTTAAAGCGAAAAATTTTATTGTACCCGGCCAACAGACATCGGGCCTGCCATCCAGTGCCCTAAACCACCATTCTCTGAAGATTTTATTGTAATCAAAAGTAGGCACTACGCGCTGAAAATTTTTTCCGGGATGCTTGCTTAATAGAATCTGGTCGAAAAGATATTTTTGCCCAAACTCAGTAAAGCGCGCTCTTTTTAACAGTTTTTTCAGAACTTTTAATTGTTGCCTTTTGGGAGAACTTGCAGGAAGTCGCAGCGCGCGGTAAAATGATCTTGGAAATTTAATATCAATAAATGCCATTCCTTATTATTAAGTTGTTGACAGCCACAAATCTAATGAATAGTTAATTTCAGTCAGCTATTAATTATCAACGGTTTTTAAAATAACGCAGTGAATTTTTTACAAAACTGGGGTTTTTAAATGGATTTTTTGTGTAAAATTTCATCTAAAACGTTATTTTTTTATTCAAAATCGGATTTTAATTTTTTTGTCAAAAAATTGAAATTGCCACATAGATAAAAAATTTGTCTTAATTTTATCGGCTTGAATTTAAATTTGTTCGTATTGCTATCCAGAATCCGGATGTAAGTAATCCAAAATTTTTCAAAAAATTATAATCTTAAATGTACAATCACATCTGGAAAAAATATTTGCCCATCATCAAAATTTTATTAAAAAAGTCTTTAACGGCAGAGCAGATTCTCAATCTGAACCGGATCGATTTTGAAAGAGCTGGCACAGGGCGTAAAGCGGGATATAAATTTAAAATAGAATTTACCGATGGGAAGGTTGGCAATGTTATCAGTGGATCTACCCTGGCGATGCATTTAGCACAGGTAATTATGGAAGATGATTCCGTAAAAGAAATTTTAAATGATCACAATTTTCAGGTATCGCTGAATACCCGTTTTCAGTTGTTGATTAAGAATATTCCGAAATAGCGTTTTCAGTAAAGCAACTAATATTTGTATTTCTTATTGCTGAGAACAAAATAAGACTCACAATGCTGCATTTCAATTTGCCTCCGGATTCAACGTTGTCGACCTTGTACTCATTGAACCTGCTCACAATATTCAGTTTTATATCCGTATAATTTCCTTACTTTCATTGCTATAATATTTTATCAATGTTAGTCAAAACTTTTGGCAGTGCTGTTTATGGGGTAGAAGCAATCACCATTACCGTGGAAGTAAATGTGAGCGCCGGCAGATTTACTTCAATTGTTGGCCTTGCGGATAATGCAGTTAAAGAAAGCCTTGAGCGCATGGAAAGCGCTATCAAAGCGAATAGTTATCATTTCCCCCGCACAAAAGTAGTAGTGAACCTTGCCCCTGCAGATATTCGCAAAAGCGGTACAGCGTTCGATTTGCCCATTGCTATGGCCACACTAGCTGCCAGCGAACAACTGGAAAATGCGGAAAAACTGACCGACTATGTAATCATGGGCGAACTAAGCCTCGACGGAATGATTCGGCCGATAAAAGGCGCTTTGCCCATTGCAATCCAGGCAAGAAAGGAAGGTTTTAAAGGATTGATTCTTCCGAAAGAAAATGCCAGGGAAGCCGCTATGGTAAACAATCTGCATGTTTATGGAGTGGGCCATATCAATGATGTAATTGATTTTTTTATTGATGAAAATTCCATTCAGCCAACCATTGTAAATACACGCGAAGAATTTGCACAGGCACAAAGTGATTTTGAAATTGATTTTTGCGATGTAAAAGGACAGGAAAATATAAAACGCGCGTTGGAAATAGCGGCCGCTGGTGGTCATAACGCAATTCTAATCGGGCCGCCGGGCGCTGGGAAAACCATGCTGGCAAAGCGTTTGCCCACAATTCTTCCGCCGCTCACTTTGCAGGAAGCATTGGAAACGACGAAAATTCACAGTGTTGCAGGCAAACTTCCGGAGAATGCGACTTTGATTTCTAAACGGCCATTTCGGTCCCCTCATCACACGATTTCGGATGTTGCATTGGTTGGTGGAGGCGGTATGCCACAACCGGGAGAAATTTCTTTGGCGCATAATGGAGTATTATTTTTAGATGAATTGCCTGAATTTAAAAGAACCGTTTTAGAAGTAATGCGCCAACCAATGGAAGAAAGAAGAGTTACTATTTCGCGCGCAAAAGTTGCGTTGGATTTTCCTTCCAGTTTTATGTTGATTGCTTCAATGAATCCTTGTCCGTGTGGCTATTATAATCATCCCGAGAAAGAATGCAGTTGTCCGCCGGGCGCTGTTCAAAAATATCTTAATAAAATTTCCGGACCATTGCTTGATAGAATTGACCTTCATGTAGAAGTGACACCGGTTGCATTCAGTGAATTATCCTCTACGCAAAATTTTGAAAAAAGTGAAAGTATCCGCGTTCGTGTAATTCGAGCAAGAGAAACTCAGGCAGAAAGATATCAGGACAGTGCCGGAGTATATTGCAATGCACAAATGAGCAGTAAGATGCTGAAGGAAATTTGTGTGATTAGTCAGGCTGGTTCTAATCTTTTGAAAATTGCTATGGAAAAATTAAATCTTTCAGCCCGCGCTTATGATAGAATTTTAAAAGTAAGTCGAACGATTGCCGACCTGTCAGGAAGCGAAGAGATAAAACCGGAACATCTGGCGGAAGCGATTCAATACCGGAGTTTGGATAGAGAGGGATGGGCAGGATGAGATAAATTAGTAAATGTGAAAATGTGAAAATAAGGAACTAATTTCCACAACAAACCTACAAATAGTAACAATTCCTGTTTTCTTAACGCCGTAAAATTCAGTAGGCTTGCAAAAGCGCCAATCATTTAATTTTGCCCAATGAAAATATTATTATCGTATTTAAAACCATATAAATGGTTGATTGCCTTGGCGCTGTTTCTCGCGGCAATGAACCAGGTCTTTTCTTTATTTGCACCGTGGATCTCAGGTAGGATTCTTGATTTGTTCGCAAACCATCCGCATGTTTTTCCGGATAAAACTCCCCGAACCCAGACTGAATTTTTTTTCGGAAAAGGGCCATATCATGGCTTGCTTTTTTTTCTGCTTCTGTTGATCGGAACTGCAATGGTAAGCCGGATTGCCAAAGCGTTTCAGGATTATTTTGGAAATGTACTCGTTCAAAAATTTGGCGCTACTATTTTTACAGACGGGCTCAAACACAGTATGCGACTGCCTTACCAGGATTTTGAAGATCAGAGCAGCGGGGAAACTTTATCCATATTAACCAAAGTGCGGGCAGATACGGAAAAGTTTATCACCAATTTTATAAATGTTTTTTTTATCATTATAGTAAGCATTGTTTTCATTTCAATTTATGCATTCAGGCTTAATTGGGTTATCATGCCTGTGTATGTAATTGGCATTCTGTTAATAGCTATCGTTACAAGTTTGCTTAGTAAAAAAATAAAAATTATTCAAAAAACGATTGTTACAGAAACCAATTCTCTCGCAGGTTCTACCACAGAATCTTTGCGGAATATTGAACTGGTAAAAAGCCTTGGATTAACCAACCAGGAAGTGAACAGGCTTAATAATAACACCTTTAAAATTTTAAACCTTGAACTGCGTAAAGTAAAAAGCATCCGCACTTTAAGTTTTATACAAGGTACAATGGTTAATTTTCTGCAACAAATAATCACTTTCACCCTATTGTGGCTAATCTTTAAAAATTCAATCACTCCCGGACAATATCTTTCGTTAACGTTTTATAGCTTTTTTCTTTTTGGGCCAATGCAGGAAATAGGCAATATAATTATTTCTTACCGTGAAGCAGAAGCTTCTTTAGGAAATTTTCATGACCTGATGTCCAAAGCGCCTGAAATAAAACCATCTAATCCTACAATCATTCAAAACATTGAATCCCTTGAATTCAGGAATGTAAAATTCAAGCATAAGTCGGCTCAGTTACCCGCGTTGGCTGATATCAGTTTTAAAGTAAGAAAAGGCGAAACGATTGCTTTTGTGGGCCCTTCTGGTTCAGGAAAAACTACGTTGGTAAAATTATTAGTGGGTTTATATATTCCGCAGAACGGAGAAATTTTATATAACCATATCAACCGTGAAGAGATAGATTTTGATATTTTGAGAACGCAGATAGGTTTTGTAACTCAGGATACGCAATTGTTTGCAGGCACTATCAGGGAAAATTTACTTTTTGTAAATCCGTCAGCAACTGATAAGGAAATATTAGATGTATTGAAAAAAGCGGCATGCAATACTTTATTGGCGCGTGCTGATAAGGGGTTAGCCACTTTAATTGGAGAAGGTGGCGTGAAGGTTTCCGGTGGAGAAAAACAAAGATTATCCATAGCCAGGGCACTTCTGCGTCATCCTCATTTATTGATTTTTGACGAAGCCACTTCTTCATTAGATTCGTTGACGGAAGAAGAAATTACGAATACCATAAAAAATGTTTCTTCTCAAAAAGAACAGATTACCATACTGATAGCACATAGGTTGAGTACGATTATGCATGCCGACCGGATTTATGTTTTGGAAAGAGGCGAAATCATAGAAACAGGGAGCCATCAGGAATTGCTGGATAAAACCGGATTGTATTATGCAATGTGGCGGCAACAAATTGGCGAAAGAAAAAAATCGGCTTTTCAGCCGGAACTGGCAAATTAAAAGACAATTATTTTGAGAGAAAATAAAATCACGAATCGGCGTTATTTGTTCTTTTACTGCAAAAGATTTTTAAAATTAAAAAGCAAAATTAAAAAGTGAATTCAAACGATTTTCCCGGTAAATACATCATTGCAATTTTAATTTTCTTTTTTCAAATTCAAATGTTACTTTTGCAACCCTTAATTAAATAAACGAAGGAGAGGTGCCTGAGTGGCCGAAAGGAACGGTTTGCTAAATCGTCGTACGGGTTAAACTGTACCGTGGGTTCGAATCCCACCCTCTCCGCTGGTTTACTTTAATTGAAAGGCATTCGGGGCGTAGCGTAGCCCGGTTATCGCGCCACATTTGGGATGTGGAGGTCGCAAGTTCGAATCTTGCCGCCCCGACTTAAAACCTCTGAATTTTCAGGGGTTTTTTCTTTTAATTCTTAATTCATAATTCATAACACCAACCTCCTCTAAGATGGCTAACTTTACCTCATGAAATTCCAACCGGGCGATACCGTATTGCTTTTACATTCTAATGAAGAAGGTGAAGTAGTTGAAATCCTGAATGAAAAAATGATTTTGGTAGATGTGGAAGGTGTACGATTTCCGGTTTATACCGACCAGGTTGATTTCCCTTATTTTAAAAGATTTTCGCAGAAACAAAATATAACACCGAAAAAAGAAAAGATATATGTCGACAATCTGAAAAAAGAAAAAGTTAGCCAAAAAAGCCAGGTTGATTCCGGAATGTGGCTTTCTTTTTTACCGGTCTTCGATAAAGATATTTTTGATGATGATATCGTCGAAAAATTTAAAATTTACCTTCTGAATGAAACCAACGAGCCTTTAAATTTTATTTATCAGATTAAATTTAAAGGCCTGCCCGAATTTCATTTAAATAACACCGTTCTTCCATTTACTAATTTCTATCTTCATGATATTCCTTTTGAAGAAATGAATGATTCTCCAAAGTTTGAATTCGATTTTTCTCTTCTTTATGCAAATAAAAAAAAGGCTTCCCATTTTGAATCTTCTTTTAAAATAAAAGCGAAACAGTTATTTCAAAAAATAGAAGAAATGAAGCTAAAAAATGAGCCAACATTTTCATTTTTGCTTTTTGAAAATTATCCGGATAAAATCGAAGAAGTAATTCCGGATTATCAAAATACTTTTGGCCAGCTTTACGATGTTTCTGCAATAAAACAAAGGCTGGAACCTCCACGTTCCGTAGTAGATTTGCACATCGAAAAATTAATGGACAATTGGAAAGGCCTTAGCAATTTTGATATTCTCACAATCCAGTTAAAAAATTTTGAAAAATATTATAATCTTGCTATTTCTCACCGGCAACCAAATCTAATCGTTATTCATGGGGTAGGAGCGGGCAAATTGCGCAATGAAATTCATGAGATTTTAAAAACAAAAAAAGAAGTACGAACTTTTGCCAATCAGTATCACCATAGTTTTGGATTTGGCGCAACAGAGATTTTTTTTCAATATTAAAAAGGAAGAAGGTTGAATGTTCAAGGTTAAACGTTGAAAGTTGAAGGTGCAATGTTGAGCGTTGAACGTTGAAGTTCTAAACAATTCTAAACAACTCTAAACTTAAATTATCTTTGCATTCCTGCAAACCGGGTTATCGCTTCCCGAACAATCGGGAGGAGGAAAGTCCGGACAGTATAGAGCAACACACCGGTTAATAGCCGGTTCCGATTCTGAGTTTATCGAAGGATCGGGAAGAAAGTGCCACAGAAAATAACCGTCCCGATCTGAAGGATCGGGATAAGGGTGAAAATGTGAGGTAAAAGCTCACATCCCGATATGGTAACATGTCGGGAGGGTAAACCTTGTGTACTGCAATGCCACGTATATCAGCGTTCCGTCCCGATAGCTATCGGGATTGGAGGAAGGTTGCTCGCCTGATGCTGAAGGGTAGGCAGCAAGATTGTTGCAGTAATGCAACAGCCAGATAAATGATAACCATCCGTTTTCAAAAACGAATACAAAATCCGGCTTACAGGTTTGCAGTAAATGAATTAAAAAAGGCAGCTCGCGGGTTGCCTTTTTTTCATAAACAGATGTTTACAAAAACAAAGCAAGAATTGCCGTTTTAAGGAATATTATCCAATTATTTGTATAACTTAACAAAGTTCAAAAAGCCTTTTTATCTATAATCTTTATCTTTGCAGGTCTAAATATTTTGTTATGATTAAAACGGGAAATACGGTTGTAAGCATTTACACAGAAATGACTCCGAATCCGGAAACGATGAAGTTTGTGGCAAACAAACTTTTGTATCCGGGCAAGAGTGTGGATTTTCAAAATGAAGAAAGCGCTTCTGCTTCACCTTTAGCTGTTCAATTATTTGCCTTTCCGTTTATAAAAGCGGTTTTCATAGCAAGCAATTTTGTTACGCTTACAAAAACCGATGATACAGAAGATTGGCAGGATATAATTCCTTCAGTAAAACAATTTTTGAAAGAATATCTTGAAGAAGGAAACGTGATTATAAATGAAGAAGAACTTGCTACCCGAAAAACAGAGAGCACCAATGAGATTCATGTGAATGACGGCGATGTAGTAAAAAGAATCAAAGAATTGTTGGAAAATTATGTAAAACCAGCGGTAGAAATGGATGGTGGCGCGATACAATTTTTGAGTTATGAGGATGGCCGTGTAAACCTGATGATGCAGGGAAGCTGCAGCGGTTGCCCTTCTTCCATGATCACCTTAAAAGCAGGAATAGAAGGAATGATGAAAAGAATGATTCCTGAAGTGAAGGAAGTAGTGGCACAATCAAAATAATGAGCAGTGAATGGTGAGTTGTGAATCGTAAATGTTTAAATTAATACAGGCGCTTTTTTAAAGCGCTTTTTTTTAGTATCTCCACAAATAAAAAGCGGAATTTCAAAACGTAATTTTCGAATCTATTGGCTCATATTGGTTCTAATCCTGTTTTTGATTGATAAGTGAAGTATTTATTTTTTGCGTTTTTTCGTTGGAATTTCTAAATTCCTGTTTCTGCCAAGCAACATTTACCCAAACTAATGAGGTGCATAATCTACATTATCAGTCATACTTGTGTTTTTCAAATCGTTTGTTACTCCACAACTTATTTTTAAACGAAAGTAATTTCTAAATCGCATCGGCTGTAATGCGGTACACTATTTGATTTCAACGAAAAAGCAATGTTATTTTTTTAAAAAAACTAACGATGAAAAAATTTTTACTTCTCTCTTTATTTGTGTTTATCGAAATATTTTTTTTAGGATGTTCTCATGATGAAACGACTGTTCAAATATTACGCACCCCTCTGTTGACATTCAAGTTTAATGGTTCGTCAGTATGGAAAGCAGATACTTATTCATTCTCACCTGTTTCTAAAATTGTTGTTTATCCGGCGGATACTTTACTAACCGGGCAGTTATTTAACCGTTACACACTACAGGCGACCGGGAGGGATAGCGCAGGAAACACGTATCAATTGATTATTACATTTGATAATGCAGATCCGAATCTCTTAACGGGAGTTTATACGCCTCATTATACAAATCAAACCGGCCTCGCACAGGTACAATTGTTTAATCTCACGAATAGCAATGATCTATCTGCGTACAACCTTTGTGCAAATGATACAGCCAATGCCATGCTGCAGATCCAAAAACAAAAAGCGGATGAAAGATTGATTGCGGGTGTCTTTCAAATGATGCTTTGTAATTCACGTGATTCATCAAAGAAAATAAATATTACCAATGGAATTATTAAAGATATCAAATACTAAATTTATATGAATAAATTCATTTTTCATTTTCGTTTCACCCTCACCGTTATAATGCTTACTGCAGCAACTGCTTACGGTCAAACAGATTCTCTGAAAGTAATTTTACAAAGGCCCATTCCACAAAATGCCGGCTTTGATGTAATTGTAAAAACCGATGGTGATATTGTTTATGGTTTGGTAAAAGAAGTCAGCCCTTATTTTATTTCTTACCAGCGAACAGATATTCCTGATGGCCCGATTTATACAATTCCACGAAATGAAGTGTATGTAATCAGTTACCGCAACCAGGTAAAAGATTATATTACTCCAGTAAATGATCAATTGCAGGGGCAGCCCTATTATTCACAGCGCTTCATCAATTATAAAAAAGATACGGGCTTATTCAAATATGGGGTCATCAGGATCCAACTTGGATTTTTAAGAAGTTTTACTAAAGTAAAAGATGTAAAAGGTTATTCTTCTTCAGGTTCATTTCCGGTTGTTTCGGTTGGTTATGAAGTTCTTTTTAAACACAACTTCAATCTCGGTGTACAAATAGGTTTCGGTTCACACAACTTTTCCACGCAAGATTTCAGCGCTTATGACAGTACTCAAACAAGTGTCAGTTTGAAAGAAAATATATTTGCATTGTATTTGTATGGCCGGTATTATCTGTTGAAAAATACCTCGCCACTTCAGCCATATATTGCAGCAGGGTTGGGCATTACAAGCTCTAACATTATTTCCAACAATAAAATCAGTTTTACAAACGACAACTCACAAGTCATTCTTGTAAAATCCGGACAACGATCAACCGGATTGGGACTGATGGCACGAGTGGGTGCGGAATATTTTATCAGTAATCAATTCCAGATTTCCCTGGATGCAGGTTATGGTTTGTCCGTCATTAATGCCGGTGTGGCTTTCACACTAAAATAATTTTACCCTTAAAATAAATTACTATGAAAAAGACAACCATTTTGTTAATAGCCGTTTCCTTTATCACCTTTTCTTTACAGGCGCAAAATAACCGGAATGATAACCGGAATAATTATAGAAGTGGCAATGCAAGAAGCAGCGGCATTGCCGTTTCGATTGGAGCTGCTGCAAATTATTATTATGGCCCCGGGGATGAGAATTTTGGAAAATTTGATAACGACCGTTTAAACTGGCAAGCCAATGGGATGCTGGGTTTGACGATAGCCAGAGATCAAAACGATCACCGGACAATGATTGCAGGATTTGGAAGTTTTGGAATGAATAATGCAAAAACTGTCGGTCACATACTGAATGACCAGGGTTATGTAACCACTGCTCTAAATCAAAATTCTTCTAACAATGTGTACCAGTTGGAAGGCGGATTGCTGATAGCCGAAGTTTTCAGAATCAGTACAGGGGCAGGCCAGCAGGTTTTTAATAAACAAAATCTGGCCTCAATTGATAATGGAATAAAAACCGGCGCTACTTCATTAAAATATAATTCAACAACGGTTGGTTTTAATTTTAATGTTTCGGCAGTTGCCATTACCATCAATTGCAACTTTGAATATGGCCAGGATTTTAATAAAACGGTAATAGTTCCATCTGCGGGATTGATGTTGAGGTTTTAAAATATGCATTATCGCGATGAATTTCTTTTTTTTAAAAAAAATAAGAAAAGCGGTTATTTGTTCTTTTGCTGAAAACTAAAACAAAGAACAATGTATTTTTTTTCATTTTTATTAATTAAAAACCAAATACATATTTTCCTTAATAAATGGAAAACTTTAACTCTAATTCCATAAACGTTTATTGCATCGTTACTTACAAAAAGCAAAATGGAGACCTTATAACACCTTCTTCTTCAACAACATTTATTCCAGTTGTAAAAGGTTTAGATTTCTATAATTTTACTACCACATCAACTCCTCCGAATTATGGTTGTTCGACTACAGTAAGCTATAGCAGTTGAATCACCCCGTAATGGAACAAGCCTTCCTTGTAATGGTATTTTCAATGTTTCAGGTAATAGAAATCCTTTCAATTTTAGATGTTGGCTTCAAATGACTGAATAAGCTCAAAAAAATAACTTTATTTTCATGCAGCGTATCTAAAGGAAATATTGCCATGTAAAAGCAATATTCAAATTTATTTTATCTTGCAATTACATTAAAACAACATTTCGCGACTAATAATAAATATTTATAATCATTCAAAACCACTGCATGAGAAAATTTTTTTTAAGCCTTTCATTTTTATTAACTGGATACTTAAGCTACAGCCAGATTAATTTTGGAGTGAAATCAGGGATTAATATTGCAACAACAAGGGACTTTATTGAGTTTCCCAAGAATAGAGTAGGATGGTATGCGGGAGGATCTGCTAAGACACTACTAAAGAAAAGATATTTTTTACAAACAGAATTGCTTTTTTCTACAAAAGGTAATGGAGTAGATCAACTAAATCCAATAGGGGCACCTAATGGAGTTTTTCGATTCAATTATTTAAACTTCCCAATTTTTTTAGGCTATAAAATTGATCATAAAACATCGGTTGTTTTCGGAGCAGAATTTGGATATCTTATTTCTGCACAAATTTTTTATCAATCTGTTGGCACAACTATTATTTCAAAAAACATTCCTTCCAAATTTGACGCAGGTATAGATATTGGCTTAGAGTACAATATTATTAAAAATTTTGGTATTGAAGTGAGATATAATTATGGCTTAAGGACTTTCTATGAAACAGACGCTATTGGAAATCGTACTGTTCAAACAAAAGGTGCCAATCGTGTTTTTCAAATCGGAGTTAATTATGCATTTTACAAATAGAATTTTATCACAATTAAAATCTATAAAATGAAGAAAATTTACTTAATCTTAAGCCTTTTTTTAGTTGCCTACTCATCCTTTGCAGCAGGTGAAGAAGTTTGGGTTGTAACTAATAGCGGCAGTAGCGGCTATGCTAAATCAGCTTCTGATTTGGGTGCTGTTAATCCTTGTACAACATTAGCTTTTTTGTTCAGATTAAAATGCCTAATGGTTATGTAGTTGTTGCAAAGTATGAATGGTTTGTAAATGGAGTTTCGGTTAAAGTCACATCTGATCCCAGCGACCCAATTTTACAATTGGCCATAAAATCTAAAACCACAAATGTTTATTGTAAGGTTACTTATCAAAAGCAGAATGGAGATCTTTCAACACCTTCTTCATCCACCATTTACTCCCATTCTAAAGGCTTTAGACTTTTATGATATTACTACCATAACACCACCGCCCAATTATGGCTGTACAACAAATACTGTAAGCTATTCTTTGGTTGAAACGCCATGTAACGGAAGCGGCTTTCCCTGTAATAGTATTTTTAATGTTTTAGGCAACTATAACATTACCTGGCAGGCTCCGGCCGGTTGGGTTCAGACAACTATTTCAAATAATGGGAGTAATGTTTCATTTACGCCTGATGCAACGTCAGGCGGAAGCATTGTTGCAACCATCCATTTACCATGTGGATATACAGACATACGAACATTTGCTGTTAGCAGAACACCGCAATCTCCTGTATATACCTCATCAAATGTTCAATCATGTAATTCTTCTACTGCTACCATGTCAATCAGCCCGGTCTGTGGCGCTTTAGATTATACTTATACTATTGAAGGAGTTCCGGGAGTAAAATTTGCCTCTAATGGCCAGCAAACACTTACAACTACTCAAACCTCTATTAACTTTACATTACCAACAGGCAATTCTGAAAATAACATAAAGGCAAGAGCAAACTATTCAAACAACGTAGTAAGTGATGAAACAAAAGGAACATTGCTGGTAGGATTCAAAACTCCCAATTTTGATATTTATAATCCTGATGGAGCATGTACCGGAAACATCTATGAAGCGATTGGTACCAGCAATAACGGTAGTAATCTTAATATAACTTATAACTGGTATATCAACGGGGTATTGGATCCGTACGATGGTTATAAAATCAGAAGAAAGTTTTCTGCCGACTACACCGAAATAAAGCTTTCTGTTAGCAAAGACGGATGCGGAACTTCTGATGAAATAAGGAAGGTATGGACTTGTCCGCTAACTTTTAGCGTATCTCCTAATCCAGCAACTTCAGAAGTAGTTATTGAATCGAAATCTGCAAGTATTTTGAGAATAAGAATTGTGGATAAGTTAGGAAATCTAAAAAAAGAAATACGTAATTCAAATAAAACTAAAAAGCTACATATCCTAATAACAGACCTGCCTGCAGATATTTATACTATACAAATCTTCGATGGCAATCAGTGGCAATCCAATCTCTTTTTAAAGCAATAATTTTATTGTATCGTATAAAATAAAAGGCTGTAATGAAATGCAGCTTTTTAATTTTTATCAAATGTTTTTAGCCCAAAAACAGAATCTATTTTTTCCTGAAATATTGGAAAACTTGTTACGTTGTTATGCATCCCATTTTCAATTGTTATAAATTGATCTCCGGGCTTTAATACTTTTTTCAGTTTTGCTGCATTCCGGTATGGAATTACCTTATCAGCGGTGCCTGAAAAAATAATTACTGGCGCTGTTACTTCTTGCAAATATTCAGCAACCGGAAATTTAAAGTGCGACATCCTGCTTGTGGGATAAATGGGTGCATACGTACTAAAGAGGCTGGGAATACTGTAAAAAGGGGTTTCTAATATCAATGCTGCACATTTTTCTTTTGCGGCAATATAGGAAGCAACTCCGGTTCCTAACGATTTGCCATAAATGAAAATGCTATCGACTGAAAATTTTGAATGAGCGAGTTTATAAACTTCTTTAGCCTGCTTATACATATTATCTTCTGTTAATTCCCCGGCTGTTTTTCCATAAGTAGGATAATCAGGCATCCAAACTTCGTATCCTTGTTTTGTAAAAATAGTTGCACTTTTTGCATAGCGTGTTACATTATCACTATTGCCGTGAAAGTAAAGTACAACACCTTTTGCCAATGAATCTGCAGGTAAAAACTGAATCATATTCAATGTGTCAGTCTTATTCATGGCAATATGTACTTCTTTGAATGGCACATCAAATTTGAATTCAAAATTGTGTGGCAAAGAGACCGGATGAAATAAAAACTTTTCCTGTAAATGATATAAGGCAATTCCAATGGAACAATAGATCAGCGTAATCACAATTATCACTCTGTATATTTTTCTTTTTGTTGAAACTTTTAGTTGGTCTTTTTCATTCTCCTTGTCGTTCAAAATGACAGGTTCTGTCAACAATGTTTTTGGCTTTTTCAACTAAGTTGATAATTTTAATTAATTCTTAATTCCCGATTCATAAATCAACAGAATCAGTCGTATTACAATTCTGAATACCGGTTTTCAGAGGGCATATATCCTTTATCTTTAAGTATTACAGCAAGCCTTTTATAAAATGCCGGATCAGCAGGAGTAACGCTTGCAAGTCCATCTACATAACGGTTATACAAGCTGAAAAGTGCAGCAATCAATACCGTATCGTGCAATTCACGATCAGTGGCGCCATGCTTCTTTGCTCTGTCAACCATGTCGGGAGTGACCAGTTTCCCATTCTTTTGAACGGCTGCCGCAATGCCAAGTAAGGCTTTCATTTTATCACTTACCGGTGCTGATTCCGGCTCATGTTTTACTTTTTCAGCAACAGTCGCATCATCCAGAAACTCAGTAGCAGCGGCAGAATGAGCTGCAGTGCAAAAAGCACATTCATTTCCATAAGAAACGACAGAGGCAATCAATTCACGCTCTCCTTCTGTTAATGTAGATTCACCTCTAAGTAAGATTTCTGTAAGTTCCCTGATTGGCAAAGCGGTATCTTTTCTATAATCGAGCAATCCGGTAATGCCCGGAAGATTTTCTTTTAAAGGAATGTAAGGCATAAGTCATTCGGTTGTTTGGCTTACAAGAAATGGTTTTGTCAGGTAGCCTTCTTCTGCACGTTGTTTGCCGATAGCATCATAAAGATCTGCATCATCAGGAGCCCATGTTGTCAATCCATCCACATAACGGTTAAACATACAAAAGGCAGCGGCAATCAATACGGTATCATGAATTTCTTTTTCTGTTGCTCCGTATATTTTGGCATTCGATACATCTTCTTCGAGTACGCTCTTTCCATCTTTTTGTACTTTCGCAGCAATCTTCAGTAATGCTTTCATTTTTTCACTGATATCAGCATTGTCTATATCATTACTGAGAATATCCTGCACGACTTTTGCATTTCCATTTAACTGATATTTGGCGATTGCCCCATGTGTGGTTGCGCAATATTTACAACGGTTAAGACTGGAAGTGTAAGCCGCAATTAATTCTCTTTCCCCGGGTGTAAGGGTTGAGGTTTCCGGATTGTGTAAAAGTGTTTGAACAAAATGATTCATCGGTTCTGCAGTGGCCGGGCTAAACATAAATAAACTTCGGATACCAGGATAGCCTTCGGGCAATTGAATGTGTGGCATAAAAATGTAAATTGAAGTTTGAAACAGATACTCAAATGTATACGTATTTTTTATTTAAATGACTGTTTTCTTGCGAAAGTAAGCCCCGCTCTCTAACCTTCATTGTCAGTGAATAGACGTTTTAGCTTCAACTTACGAACCGGAGCCACAATCAAAGGGAATTTTTCGATAATTACATTACTTTGATCCAAACCAAAACCCCTTTCTTCACCCAGGCTCACTTTTTTTATCCAGAAATATAACTTCATAATTAGCTTTTCAAAAATCGGTAACTCATTGTCCTGTGATAGAAATTTTTCCATTACAATAAATTGGAAATCACCTACTACATTATTTT
Source organism: uncultured Chitinophagaceae bacterium (assembly GCA_963706825.1). Lineage (GTDB taxonomy): Bacteria > Bacteroidota > Bacteroidia > Chitinophagales > Chitinophagaceae > Ginsengibacter. The sequence continues at coordinate 668,715 of CAVPNT010000003.1, forward strand.
TCTGAAGGCTTTCATAGCGGCTGGTAATGTTTACTTCTTTATTGGCCACCATATCCTGCACTACTTTCTTAAACATCAGATTGATGCGCGGTTCCATCCTGAAACCAAGGCGCAGCTCTACTCTTATCACTTCGTTGGGAATAATCGTATCGACTGTATAATCTGCAGTATAGGGATCATCCTGCGTATCCACATGGACAAACCAATAAATATCGGCTCGCTTTGGTTTGCGGTTCAAAATAGAATAGACAATTTTATGTTCTATCTCCTTCGGATTATTAGCGCTGGTTAAATAGACTAAATGTGTTGCATATTTTGGAATGCTCAGATCATTGCTCAATTCCTGGATAGTTGGTAAATATTGATCCAACCGTACAAATTCTACATACCGGTTTTTAATTTTGCGCGCTCTGAACCACACGAACATTACTGTAAATAAACCACCACCAATAATAAGCGTTACAAATCCTCCATGCGGAAATTTCTCCACCAGGTTGGCCACTAAAAAACTAAGTTCGATCGTTAGATAAATGATGAGATAGAGATAGACAAGTATTTTTGGCGTACGGCGCGATACGAGGTAATTCGCAAACAAAATAGAAGTGGCGAGCATGCATAAAGTAATCGCGAGGCCGTAAGCGCCTTCCATATTTGAAGACGTTTGGAAATAAATAACTACGCCAAGGCAACCAACCAGTAATAGCGTATTAATCCCTGGAATATATAACTGACCGCGTTCTTCCGTTGGATAATTTATTTTCATTCTTGGCCAAAGATTCAGACGGATGCTTTCACTGATTAAGGTGAAAGAACCGCTTATCAAAGCCTGGCTTGCAATAATGGCTGCAATGGTTGCAATCGCAATTCCGATGATTTTAAAAGCATCGGGCATGATTCCATAAAATGGATTGAAGCCATTATCCATAATGTCTTTTGTAAAAACCCGGCCTTTATAATTTGCCAGGAGCCACGCGCCCTGCCCAAGATAATTGATGATCAAAGAAATTTTTACATAGATCCATGAGACACGGATATTTCCCCTTCCACAATGTCCCAGATCGCTGTACAGCGCCTCAGCACCTGTTGTACAGAGGAAAACAGCGCCAAGAATAAAAAAACCATTCGGATAAAGCGTTAAAAGTTTTATGGCATAGTATGGATTGAGCGCTCTGAAAATATTGAAATTATCAAACAAATGCATCGCACCCAATACCAATAGCATCAGGAACCAGAAAAACATAATGGGGCCAAAGAATTTACCAATTTTCGCTGTTCCGAATTGTTGGGAAAAAAACAACAGGATTAAAATAATGATGACAATATATATAATCGTCGTGCCACCGATGTTGCTAAAAAATGGAATTTGTTTCAAACCTTCCACAGCAGAGGTGACCGTAATTGGTGGCGTGATCATACCATCTGCCATGATGGAAGCGCCGCCGATCATCGCGGGAAAAACCAGCCATTTTCTTTGACGACGTATTAAAGCATACAAAGAAAATATGCCCCCTTCACCATTGTTATCTGCCTGTAAAGTGAGTATAATATATTTGATGGTTGTTTGTAACGTAAGCGTCCAGATAATGCACGAAAGGGCACCCAATATAAGTTCCGGCGTAATTGCCCTGTCTCTGATAATAGCGTTGAGTACATAAAGTGGGGAAGTACCGAGATCACCGTAAACAATTCCTAAGGCAATAATCAAACCGATAGGCGTTGCTTTATTAAAATTTTTCTTCACTCTGTTACTTTAATGGTTATTACGAACCGAATGCAATGGCATTTTTTTCGATCGTAAATAATCTGCAAATTTAGAGTGAAACGGATTATTGACCATTATTATTTTGGGTGAATTCAGCATCGATATTTCCTCGGAAACTGCTCATATTAATTTCTTCACAAATTATTTTTTAATTCTATTAAAAATGATTTTATTTTTTCCAAAGATTCTATCATCTCATGTTTTTCCCCGGCAGCTTTATTATTTTTTATAAATTCTTTCGCTCCTTCAATCGTATATTTTCTTTCCCGCAGCAAATGATAGATCATCTTGAGGTTTTTAATATCTTCCGGCCGGAAAAATCGATCGCCTTTTTTATTTTTTTTCGGTTTTAAAATTGAAAATTCATTTTCCCAGTACCGGATCAAAGAAGTCTTTTCTTTAAACATCGCGGCCACATCACCGATGGAATAATATTGCTTCTGAAACAGAATTTCGTCTTCCGGAATTTCGAGGTCATTTACCTCTGTATGAAATTCTTTAATACTTTTTCTGCCGCGATTGGATTTCGGTTTTATATGTTGCTTTACTGCTTCTTTCGTTTCATTTTTTTTCGATGAATCTTCTTCAAATTCAAAGTTGATCTGTGAAAGTTCCATAAATTTTAATCAAGGCTTTTTGCGCTTCCGGTAGAAGCAATTTTTAAAATGCGGTCAAATTGTTCCGGTGTCAAATCATTATAAAAAAAATAAACCGGATCTACAGCCTGGCCGTTTACATGCACTTCATAATGACAATGCGGGCCGGTGCTTTTGCCTGAACTGCCCACCCAGCCTATTATTTCGCCACGCTTCACCTGTTCTCCTTCATGCACCTTTACTTTCAACATGTGGCCAAAAAGAGTTTCATACCCATAACCGTTATTTATAATTACGTGAAGGCCATAACCACTTTCATCAAAGCCCGCCATTTTTACTCTTCCGTTTCCGGTTGCATAAATCGGTGTGCCCTGTGGAGCGGTAAAATCCAGCCCCTTATGCATTTTTAAAGTTCCATAAACGGGATCAATTCTTACGCCAAAACCAGAAGCAATGCGATTGAGATCGCGGTTGCTGACGGGCTGAATCGCTGGAATAGAAGCTAATTTGTCACTTTGATTTTTAATCAGTTTTTCTATTTCATCGTAGCTGGCGTATTGGTACTTAATACGGGCGCTGATATTATTTAAAGTATTGGCGAGATCATTGCCAAGTTCTTCATCGTTGATGGCTGCAATTTTTTGAAACTCATTTTTCTTTTCAATCAGTTTTGCCCTTGCAGAATCGGGAACCGGATTGGCTTCAAAAATCGATCGGTAAACCTGGTTATCGCGCTTTTCCAGTGAGGCCATTTGTTCCTGCAATTTTTGAGTTTGAGATGCCAGCGTTTCATAATTCTGCCGCATTTTTTCATATTTCAATTCTGCCAGTTTTAATTGCGGCGAAGGAATAAAACGAAACACCAGTGAAATAATGATGAATGCAAAAACAAATACTGCCAGAATGAATCCAAAGAAACGCAACAACTTTACATGCAACGGAGTTACTAATTTTTCGTAACGTAATGTTTGCGTATTGTAATAAAATTTTAATTTTTTCATCCTTCAAAAAGAGGCAAACGTTTTCAGATTTTAAAAAACCGTTGTGTTTGTAAATGCATCCAAACCAAATACCTTTGCGGCATTAAAATATTTTCAAACGTAACAAAGATAACTTCTTCATACTCTAAATCATTCTTAAAATTCCCGAATCTCTATGAAGCAAAGCGCAGAAATCAGACAGCTTTTTCTTGACTTTTTTAAAAATAAAGGACACCACATTGTTCCTTCTGCACCAATCGTTATTAAAAACGATCCGACTTTGCTTTTTACCAATGCCGGAATGAACCAGTTTAAAGAATATTTTTTGGGAAATAAACCTGCCCCTTACACCCGTGTTGCTGATACGCAAAAGTGTTTGCGCGTAAGTGGAAAACACAATGACCTGGAAGAAGTCGGCGTAGATACTTATCATCATACGATGTTTGAAATGCTGGGCAACTGGAGCTTTGGAAATGCTGTTGGTAACAAGCCGCCTTATTTTAAAGAAGATGCAATCGCCTGGAGTTGGGAATTGCTTACTGAAATTTATAATATTCCAAAAGAAGATTTATATGTTACCGTTTTTGAAGGCGACCAAAGTGAAGGTTTACCCGCTGATGAAGAATCATTAAACATCTGGAAAAAACACATTGCTGAAGACCGGATTATTTTTGGGAATAAAAAAGATAATTTTTGGGAAATGGGTGATACCGGGCCTTGTGGGCCCTGCACAGAAATTCATGTGGATTGCAGAAGTGAAGAAGAAAAAAAATTAATTCCCGGAAAGGAACTGGTCAATAAAAATAATCCGCAGGTAATTGAAATCTGGAATGTGGTGTTCATTCAATACAATAGAAAAAAAGATGGAACGTTGGAATTACTTCCTGCAAAACACGTGGATACCGGAATGGGTTTTGAAAGATTGGTGCGTGTTTTACAAAATAAGAAAAGCAATTACGATACAGATATTTTCACAGGAACGATTGAAGAAATTGAAAATATTTCCGGAAAAAAATATACACATTCAGATTCAAAACAAGACATTTCATTTCGCGTAATTGCCGATCACATCCGCGCCATTGCATTTCCTGTTGCAGATGGACAGTTACCTTCAAACACAGGTGCAGGCTATGTTATCCGTCGGATTCTGAGAAGAGCTGTCCGGTATTATTTTTCTTATCTCGATGTAAAACAACCCTTACTTTATAAACTCGTTCCTGTTATTGCTGAACAATTCAAAAATGTTTTTCCGAATTTGAATGAGCAAAAAGATTTTGTTGTCAAAGTGATAAAAGAAGAAGAAGAAAGCTTTTTGAAAACATTAGAAATCGGGATTAAATTATTTATTGATACTATAGTGAAAAAAGCTGATGAGGCTTTTAAACATTATGGACCATCAGAAACGGTTTGGGTCCGGAATACAAATGATTTAGTAGATTTTATAAATCACTATAAAGAAATTTCAAAAGCAGCAATAACTGTTCATCCCGAAGATGCGAAAAAGATAAAAGATATTATTAATATCGACGGAAGATTAGCCTTTAGACTTCAAGATACTTATGGGTTTCCAATTGATCTTACTGAGTTAATGGCAAAGGAGATTGGTGGTACAGTTGATATTCTTGGTTTTGAAAAAGAAATGCAGCAACAAAAAAGCCGCAGCCGTGCCGCATCTGTTGTGGATACAGAAGATTGGATTCTTGTAAACGAAAATGAAGGAAAAGGTTTTGTTGGTTATCAAAATTTAGAAACAGAAACCAGCGTTTTAAAATACCGGAAAACAAAAACGAAAGGCCAGGAAATTTTTCAAATCGTTTTGAATGAAACACCTTTTTATGCTGAAAGCGGTGGCCAGGTAGGGGATACAGGAATTTTACTTTTTAATGAAGAAGAAATTCCCGTTGTAAATACCAAAAAAGAAAATGAACTTATTCTTCATTTTACTGAAAAGCTTCCGGCAAATATGGAAGCAAAAGTGATCGCAAAAGCAGATGTGGAAAAGAGAAAGAAAACTGCAGTTCACCATAGCGCTACGCATTTGATGCATGCTGCATTAAGAAAAGTTTTGGGAACGCATGTACAACAAAAGGGTAGTTTGGTAACTGAAGATTACCTGCGTTTTGATTTCTCTCATTTTACTAAAATGAGCAAAGACGAAATTCAAAAAGTAGAATCTATAGTAAATGAAAAAATAAGAGAAAATATTCCTGTTGTAATCCGGCAAATGCCGAAGGAAGAAGCGTTGAAAACCGGCGCCATGGCGCTGTTCGGCGAAAAGTATGGCGAGGTAGTGCGTGTCGTAATGATAGATCCGGATTATTCGATTGAACTGTGCGGCGGTACTCATGTAGGTAGTACGGGTGAGTTGGGTTTTTTTAAAATCACGAATGAAACCGCTGTTGGTGCAGGTTTGAGAAGAATAGAAGCAGTAAGTGGAAAGGCGGCGGAAAATTTTGTGAACAATGAATTACAGGAATTAAACCTGGTAAAAGAACAATTAAAAAACCCGAAAGATTTGCGTAAAGCAATGGAATCTTTTTTAACAGAAAAAGAAAAATTAAGTAAACAGGTAGATTATTTGGAATCGCAAATTCTTGCTTCAGCAAACGAAGAAATAAGCGCAAAAGTTGTTTCGGTAAATGGAATAAATTTTATTGGAGAAATTGTAAATATTACGACGGCGGATGCTTTGAAAAAACTGGCTTTACTTTTAAAAGACAAGCTAAAAGGTTCTGTGATTGTCTTGTGCGCCAACATTGAAGGCAAAGCCAATGTGGCTGTTTCCATTGATGAAAATATCATTTCTTCAAAAAATTTAGATGCCGTAAAAATCATTAAAGAAATTGTAGCGCCTTTGATAAAAGGCGGCGGCGGCGGACAAAAAACCTTCGCTGCAGCAGGCGGACAAGATGTAATAAAATTCGAAGAAGTGATTGAGAAGATAAAAGGATTGCTGTAGCTTTTTGCTTTATCTATTGCAGCGTTCAGCATTTTATGTTAACGTTAAACTATATATTCCGGCAAAAATTTGTTTTCTAAAACGCCGTTTTTAATTTGGGGAAATTAAAATTTTCTTATTTCAAAATCATATCAAAATGAAAACAATTTTTTTATCAGCCATGTTTACTGCATGCTGGGCATTGGTTGCCAGCAACGGTTTTGCACAAATTCAATCATCACCGAACGAAAAAAGTGAAGAGATTATTATTCGAAAAAATAATGAAGCTCCACAAAAAATGACCATCGAAATTGACAGTAATAAAATCACGGTGAACGGAAAACCTCTTTCAGATTTCAACGGCGATGTTACGGTAATGAGAAGAAATTCAGCCGACAGAAACGGAAATAATTTTTTCAGAATGACACCCGGAAATTTGAATGTTTTTACTACTTCCAATCAAGCGTTTCTCGGGGTGCTTACTGCTAAAACAGATAAAGGAGCCATCATTAAAAATGTAGTTGATGAAAGCGCTGCAAAAAAAGCAGGATTAAAAAATGACGATATCATCACAAAGCTTGGCGACAAAACGATCACTTCTCCTGACGATTTAAGAAATGCGGTACAGTCGTATAAACCAGGCGATAAAGTAAACATCAGCTATCTAAGAGATGGCAAAGACAAATCAGCAACAGTGGAATTGGGAAAAAATGCCGGTACATCTTTCAATTATAATATTGATAGTTTAAGAGACATGATGAACGGCTTTAACCCCGGAAATAATTTTAATTTCAGAATGCCGCGCCAGAATTTTGATTTTAATTTTAATAATAATCAACCAAAACTGGGATTAAAAATTGAAGACACAGAAGCTGGAAACGGGGCAAAAGTTTTAGACGTAGAACAAGGTTCTGCCGCTGAAAAAGCGGGATTGAAAAAAGGAGATGTTATTACACAAATAAACGGTCAAAAAGTAAATGGTGTAAATGACATCAGGTCTGAAATGAGGCAATCGCAAGATAAAAATGATTACAAGATCAAAGCAAACCGCGATAAGAATGAAATGAACTTTGAGATAAAAATTCCGAAAGTGTTGAAGAACATTCAGATTTGACCGAACTGGAAAGTATTTTTAAAAGACCCATTTTTAATTTTTTAGAAATGGGTTTTTTATTACAATAAAATTTGACAGGAATAAGGGTAATGTACTGAAAAATGGTTGGTTTTTTATTAAAAAAAACTTTAAAGCGATAAACTATTGATTTTTTGGCAAGTAAAACGGCTAAAAAAACTCATTTCTCGTTAAAAAAAACAACAAACGAAAAAGTTTGATGAAACAAGTTTCATCGAACTTCGTTCAAATCCTTCAGTGGCTTACTTTTCAAACGATTCTACCAACCATTTTTCATTATGATGCCGGAATAAGAAAGCTGCTTATTTCTTCTTTTGCTGCATCAAAAATCTCACTCAAAAGCCCTGTTGATAAATTTTACCAAAGGCATCAGCGCTTTCAAAGATTGAACTGTTTCTTTCAATAAATTTTCAGAAAGAACATCAGCATCAGAAAGGTTTCTAGTGGCAACAAAACTTTTCATTCTCAAAAAATCAACCGCGGGATTTTCCTTATCATAACCCTTGGGCACATTTACCAGCATTTGCTTTTCTTCTTTTTCCAATCCTCCATAATGTTTTTTAAAGGTGGTCGCAGTCACAATTTTTTTAAATTCAGGATAACAATAATCAATTTCCTGGCGCAGCTTTTTTAATTCAACGGCTTGCGGCATCCAAAGTCCACCACCTACAAAACTATTGCCCCCCGGTTGTATATGAACATAATATCCGGCATTCACCGATTTCTTTCCTCCCTTGTTGAAAGACGCACTACGACTGACTTTATATGGAGTTTTATCTTTTGAAAAACGAACGTCACGGTTGATTCTGAATATACAATCTTTTGCCGAAAGTTCATGTAAATCCTCGTCAAACAAAACCATTTGTTCTAACAGTAAAGCAACAAATTCTTCGAAATTGTCTTTTGCTGCGTTATACTTTTGACGATTTGCGTCAAACCATTCTTTGTTATTGTTCTTTTTTAAATTTTTTAGAAAAATTAAGGTATGAGAAGAAATCAAACGAAAATATTTTTATTTTTTTAAAATTAGAAAACGCAACTTTCAAGAGTCCAAAATTCAACATTCAACATTAACTAAACACTCCCCCAATTCTCGCCGCTTTTTATTCTATAAATCGTCATCGGCGTTATTTTATATTTCTCAGCTATTTGCTGATGGGTAAGTTTTCTTTTAGGATTAGCAAGAATTGTTTTAATCGCTTTTACCTGGCTTGCGTTCAGTTTTAATCCTTTAGTGCGGACTGTCTGAACTTTTTTATAAGCCGTTTTGTGCGGACTTTTTTGCTGATGTTCATTCGCTTCCTTTTGAGTAGCCCACTTTAGGTTAGCGATGTTGTTATCCGTTTTGTTGTGATTGAGATGAATCACATATTTCTGTTTCGACGAATTTTTTTTATGAAAAAACCTCGCTGCTTCCCGGTGCAAATAAAAGGTATTGCTTTTGCCATCAATCCTGAGGTTCAATGTTCTGTAACCCGATGTAAACGAGCCTTCCAGCAGCTTGCCGTCCTGCAAAACATCGTCTTTATAACTGGCTGCACGGCCATGAGATGATATGGCATATTTGTTTCGCATCGTTTCCGATCCTTTAAACTTCAAAGGCTTCCATATTTCACCTTTCATTTTTTTAATCATGATCAAAACATTTTGAAATGAAGTTAAGAAACTAACTGTAGATGAGATCTAAAAATTCTGCTTCACCGATTATTTTCACTGATTTTATTTTTTGAGCTTTTGCCAGCTTACTTCCCGCAGATTCGCCAGCGACAAGGTAGTTGAGATTTGCGCTAACGGATGAAAGCAATTTTCCACCGTTATCCTCTGCAAGCTTTTCTGCTGCACTTCTTTTTAATGTGGGCAATGTACCGGTAAATAAAAACGTAGCGCCTGAAAGCTTGCCGGTTACCGGCTCTGTTTTATCACCATTTACGTTTAATCCTTTATCAGCAAGCGCTTCAAGCATTTCGACGTTGTCTTCATTATGAAAGAAATCAAAAACACTTTCGGCTACTTTTGTTCCGATATCTTTTAACTGTTGCAGATCTTCAGTAGAAAAATTTTTCAAATCAAAAATAGTATCCACACTTTTTGATAAAGTCTTTGCGGTAGTTTCTCCTACATATCTGATACCCAAACCATAAATCAGGCGGTTTAAATTTTGCTTCTTAGAATTTTCAATTGCAGACTTCAGGTTATCAATTGATTTTTGTTTGAAGCCTTCCAGGGCAGCCACTTTTTCAAAATCAATAGAATAAATAGAAGGAATATCACTGATGATTTTTTCATCATAAAATCTTTTCACGTTCGCTGCACCAAATGTGCGGATATCCATGGCATCTTTGCTCACAAAATGCATGATGCGTTCTAAGACCTGCGCTTGGCAATTGATATTTACACACCTCCAAACAGCCTCTCCTTCCGGTTTAATTAACGGGTCACCACACACGGGGCAGTGCGTTGGAAACACCACTTTCCTTTCATCTCCGGTTCTTAGCTCAGTTAAAGGTTTAACTATATTCGGAATCACATCGCCGGCTCTTTCCACAATAACGGTGTCGCCTACACGTAAATCTTTTTCTTCAATAATTCCTTCATTAAAAAGTGAAACGTTACTTACTGTAACACCACCGATATGCACCGGAGTAATTTGTGCAACAGGTGTTATAGCGCCTGTTCGCCCCACAGAAAACCAGACATTTTCGAGTTTCGATGTTGCCTGCCGCGCTTTAAACTTATATGCTATTGCCCACCGGGGATGATGGGTTGTACTTCCAACTTGTTGCTGAATTTCAATTTCATTGACTTTCACTACAATACCATCAATTTCATAAGGAAGCTCGTCTCTTTGATTTTCAAATTCCAAACAAAAATTTACAACATCATCAATATTATTAAAAACTTTTTTGGTATCAACAGGCGTGCGAAATCCGCATTCTGCAAGCATTTGAAGAATTCCGGAATGTGTAGTCAACAGTTCAGGATATTTTTGCAAACCTTTTTCATTCAGCTCCATAAAGCTTACGTGATAAAGAATAGCTTCCAGTTTTCGTTTTCTCACTGAGGCCGGATCTTTCATTCTTAATGAACCGGCAGCAGCATTTCTTGGATTCGCGAGAGGTGATAAACCTTCTTCTACCAGCGCTTCATTATACTTTTTAAAATTTTCTTTGTTCAACAAAACTTCACCACGTATTTCTATTTTTTTGATTCCATATTCTGAGAATTTCGCGGATAAAGGAATAGATCCGATTTGACGGATGTTTGTAGTAATATCATCACCGGCAGAACCATCACCACGCGTGGCGCCGCGAACCAAAAGATCATGTTCATAAATCAACGAAATACTTGCTCCATCGTATTTTGGCTCTGCACTGTATGTTATTTTCTGATGATCCGCCAACGCTTTTAAACGGTTGCTCCATGCAATTAAATCGTTCGGATTGTAGCTGTTTTCCAAACTTAGCATAGACACCAGGTGAGGAACTGTTACAAAATCACCATTCAGGCTACTTCCTACTCTTTGCGTCGGCGAATCTGCTGTAATAATTGCAGGATTTTCCTTTTCCAGTTTTTCTAATTTTTTGAAAAGCTGGTCGTATTCGGAATCAGAAATCAGCGTGTCGTTAGCCACATAATACCGGTATTCGTGGAAACGAAGGACGTCTCTTAATTGTTCTGCAGAGCCGGGATTTTTGAGAAGGTTTTGGGTGAGGGTTTGTAAATACTGTATTTGCGAAATGGTGTACATGAACGTTTTTTTTGCCATGAATTTCACGAATTTACACGAATATTCCAAGCAGGCAAATATAACCAGGAAGACGAAAAGGGGCGATGTTGTACTGGAATGTTGAGATTTTTGAATTAGTTTTGCTCAGCCTTTTCTTTTTCTGCATTAGCTTCCTGAGCGCCTTCTTCATTATATTCTATGATAAAGTTGTTCATTCCTTCTCCCGTTATGATGCGCATAAAGTTTAATTGAACCAATTCCAACACATTTAAGAATAAAAATATTGCATGAATGCGATCATTGCATACGTCAAATATTTTTTCAAAAGAAAGAGAATGTTCAGATTTAATGAGGTCGAGAAGATATTCACGTGTACCTTCCATCGTATAATGATAGCTTATAACAGTATGTACAGGACGATTTTTTTTATCCAACAAACGTTGTGCTACTTTTTCAAACGCCTTCATTAATTTGAACAAAGTTACTGTTTGAATTTCGGTGCCTTCGGAAGCTTCTTCACCAATAAGAGAAAGCTCTTCACGAATATTTCCACGCTTTACCATCAACATTCTCAGGGCTTCCATTTCGCTCATTCTTTGAGAAGCTTCTTTAAATCTTTTGTATTCAAGAATTTTATCAATCAGTTCCTGGCGTGGGTCTATTTCATTTCCCTGCGGATCTAATTCTTTACGTGGCAATAACATTTTTGCCTTAATGCGCATTAAGGTGCTAATGAACAAAATAAATTCGCTGCTTAATTCAATATTCAGCGATTCAGAGTTATGAATATAATTGAGAAAATCGTTGGTTATTTTGGTAATAGGAATGTTATAAATGTCCAGTTCATCGCGCTCTATAAAAAATAAAAGCAAATCAAAAGGGCCTTCAAACTGCGGTAATTTTATTTGATAAATTTCTGTATTCATTTAAAAAAATATGGGATACAAAGAAAGATTTTATTTTGACAGATAAAAAAATCCCGGTTAATTTACCGGGATGCAAATTTATAAAATTAAAAACTATCTTCTTCTTAATTCGTCTCTTATTTCCGTCAACAAAATATCAGTGGAAGATGGCGCCGCAGGCGCTGCTTCTTCCTTTCTTTGAAATCTCGCAATAAAACGTACCAGTAAGAAAATGACGAATGCGATGACGATAAAATTGATTACCGCCGCCAAAAACCTTCCATACGTTATGGCCCCCCATTTTAATTCTGCAATATCTTTTAAGCCAAGCCTCTCAAGAATCGGGGCCAATAGGGCCGGAGTGATAATGTCAGTAACTAATGAGGAAACGATAGCGGTAAATGCAGCGCCAATAATGACAGCAACCGCGAGATCCATCACATTGCCTTTCATTGCGAAGGCTCTGAAATCTTTCATGAAGCTCATTTTGTTTGATTTAAGGTGTAAAGAATGATGTTTAGTATAATAAAAAACTATATAAAATTAAATGCATTCTAAATAAAAGAAAAAAATAATTTTTAATAGCAGGATCGAAATCCTTAAGTCACCTTTTCTCAGATCCAAATAGTTCTTTGCGTAATTGCCGTGCTGTTTTTGTGCTTCCATCGTGGCTCCATCCCGGAGGCATCACGAGGTATTTTATTTTTGAAGAAAGCGGAATTTTTTTATGGAGGTCGTGAGAAATATTCTTCCATTCATGAAATATAATATTGGTAAGATGATATGGGTTTTCCAGTTGTTTTGTTAACCCATATTTTACCGGATCTTCTTTTACTTCTTCCTGGAAAGTTCCAAAAATTTTATCCCAGATAATCAGCACCATGCCCATATTTCTATCCAGGTAGCGAATGTTGCTTGCATGATGTACACGATGGTGGGCGGGGCTTACAAAAACTGCTTCGAACCAACGGGGCATTTTATCGATATATTGAGTGTGAACCAATATTCCATATATCTGGGTGAGGGAATACATAAACACAATATCGATCGGTTTAAATCCAAATAAAACCAACGGAATAAAATATATAAACCGGTAAAGTGGTTGCAGTACGGATGACCGGAAGCCTGTAGTCAGATTAAACTCTTCAGATGAATGGTGAGTAACATGGACCGCCCAGAAAAACCGGCAATAATGATCAACGCGGTGTTCAAAATAAAAAGCGAGGTCTTCAAAAATAAAGAGTAGAAACCAATACAAAATTGGGTTAAAAGAAAAACTAACAAAATGGAAATTGTAAATGGTTGCCAGGATTACAACATAAATTGCCCGAAACAAAAGATCAATTCCGCCATTCAAAATGCACAGATACATATTTATTAATGTATCCTTAAGTGTATAATATTTTTTTAAATGGAGATTACTTAATATGATTTCTGTACCGATAACAACAATGTAAAGCGGGGTTGTAATTAACAGCAGTAATTGTTCATTTAACATTCAAATGAAATTTAGACCGACATAATTTCTTTCTCTTTCGCAGAGAGGTGTTTTTCAATGAGCAAAATAAAATTATTGGTAACGTCCTGCATCCCTGCTTCTCCGTCTTTTGCAGCATCTTCGCTCAGCCCGTCTTTCTGTGCTTTTTTTATCTGTTCAATCGCATCGCGACGAATGTTGCGAACGGCAATTTTTGCCTGTTCGCCTTCTGCATTGCTTCTTTTTACCAGTTCTTTTCTTCTTTCTTCTGTTAATGGCGGCAGAAATAAGCGAATCATATTCCCGTCATTTTGCGGATTGATACCAATATTAGCGGCAATGATAGCTCGTTCAATCGGTTGAAGCATCTTCTTTTCCCACGGTTGAATGGTCAAAGTACGGGCATCCATGGCACTTAAATTTCCCACCTGGTTTATCGGAGTGGGATTCCCATAATAATCCACCATGATTCCGTCGAGCATTGTAGGATTGGCTTTTCCTGCCCTGATTTTTACAAGCTCACTTTCAAAATGCTCCATCGCTTTTTTCATTGAAATGGTAGCCGAGTCTATTATTGCTGTCGTCTCTTCTGTCATTTTATTATTTTTATCATACTGATTTTCATACCAAAAAGCGGTATTTAAAAGTGCACAAATTTAGGAAAAGCGAACGATAAAAAGTAAAATCAACGGTTATTAATCCTGCTGGGCTGTTTCCCGGGATAGTGTAAAGATTTTACGCGCTTTAATTAACGGTTCTTCACGAAACTCGCCATTGGTGACAACGATCTTTCTTTTTGATTTTGAGAAATAAATCATGCTTACTAAAAAAGTAGCTACTGCTATCAAAACAAGCATCACGATGGATGTACCGGTAGATCGTAAAAAGTAAGCAAGAGCAATAAATAGAATATTAGCAATGATGCAGGTAAATGTAACCATTTTGTGGTTTAAGCCCAGGTCTAATAAAAAATGATGGATATGGTTTCTATCCGGAGAAAAGGGGGAGCGGCGACTTAAAATCCGATGGCTCACAACCCGCAGCGTATCAAAAAGCGGAACCAGTAAAATTGCAAAGCCGAGTGCAGGCGCAGCTTGCAAAGGAAATGTGGAAGCGGGGTTTGAAGCAATACTTATAAATTTAATCACCAAAATAGAATTTACAAGCCCGATTAATAAGGAGCCGGTATCGCCCATAAAGATTTTCGCCGGATTAAAATTATAAATTAAAAAAGCAACAAGGCTTCCAGCCAGTGATAGTGCAATAACTGAATACATGGCCTGCCCGTTAAAATAAAAATAAACACCAAAAGTAATAGATGTAACGAGTCCAAGGCTTCCGGCAAGCCCATCTACACCGTCAATCAGGTTGAAAGAATTGGTGATGACTACTATGGTAAATAAAGTAATTATAAAACTGACGGTGGGTGAAAGTGAATGTATTCCCATCATGCCATACATGTCAGCAATTCGAATTCCCCCAAATTTGATCAAAATTGCTGCTGCTATAAGTTGCCCTACAAACTTCTTGGTGGCAGTAAGGATTAAAATATCATCCTTTATCCCCATAAAAAAAATGATCATAATAGAAGCGATAAAATATTGAAGAACAGACGCTTCTGAAGGAGGAACCCCAATAAGTGTGGCAATGATAAACCCGGCGAAAATACCCAATCCTCCCAGTGTCGGTATCACCGCATCATGTACCTTTCTTCCTCCCGGCACATCAAATAACTTTTTGTCTTTTGCCACTTCGATGATTACAGGGATCGAAAAAAATGTAATCAGAAATGCCAATCCTCCGCTTAAAATGATGTTATTCATGCATTGGGGTTATGGAGTAAAAAACCTGTTACAAATGTATCATTTACTTTAAACAAATTGTTAAAAACACTCAGAATTATATAACGAAAAAAAAAGGCAAATATTTTATTGCCTGAAAGTCTGCAGTTATTCATCCGGACCGCCTGCTACCACTTTATCACTCATTCTTTTCAATGGATTTTTCCGGTTATCGTCGTAGAAATATTGGTTTTTTAAAATGTCTATCGCCCCAAATATTGCTGCAGTAAAAGATGCTGTATCGGCTTTATTTTGTCCGGCAATATCTAATGCAGTTCCATGATCGGGGCTTGTTCGCACGTAAGGCAATCCTGCTGTATAATTGATCCCTTCCCCGAAAGCCAGTGATTTTAAGGGAATCAAACCCTGGTCGTGATACATGGCCAACACGGCATCAAAGCGGTTTTGGTATCCGCGGGCGAAAAAGGCATCGGCGGGATAGGGGCCCATTACAATCATGTTGTGCCGTTTTGCTTCAACGATTGCCGGCCTTATAATTTCTGTTTCTTCTGATCCAATCAATCCTTCATCACCCGCATGCGGATTGAGTGCAAGCACAGCAATTTTTGGTTTTTCTATGTTAAAATCTCTTATCAAAGAAGCGTTCAGAATATTGATTTTGCTTAAAATATTTTCTTTGGTAATGTACTGAGCAATATCTTTTACCGCTACGTGTTCTGTTACCAATCCTACTCTGAAATCGCCGGCAGCGAGCAACATCACCACATCTTTTTGTTCAAAAAAATCTTTGAAAAAAGGCGTGTGGCCGGTGTAAGGAAATTCGCTGCTATGAACGTTTTTTTTGTGAATAGGAGGGGTTACTATCGCATTTATTTGTCCGTCTTTCAGGGCCTGGGTTGCGGCTTTCAGGCTTTTGACTGCATATTTTCCACCGGTGTCATTTAGTTCTCCTGGCGTAATCACAATTTCTTCTTCCCAGCAATTATAAACATTTACCTGTTTGGGATTTATTTTGCTAAAATCCTTGATGCTGGTAAAATTAAAATTAATATCCTGCAAGCTTTTTCTATAAAAATTAATCACTTTATTGCTTGCAAAAACAACCGGCGTACAAAAATCAAGCATCCGGTTATCGGAAAGAGATTTTATAATTAGCTCGGGGCCGATACCATTGATATCGCCGCATGAAAATCCAATGATTGGTTTGCTTTCTGGTTGGGTAGTCGTGCTCAAAATATTACAGTTTGCATAGAATTGCAAGGTAATAAATTATGGTTTCATTCAATAACTTATCCGGGAATTCATCGATAAAATCTGACTTTAATTTTACCATTTATTATTTCCTACATAATTTTCAACAGGCATCCGGTTTGAAATGCTTCTTGCCAAAGTCATCTCATCCGCATATTCCAGTTCACCGCCAAAAGCAATACCACGCGCTATTGTAGTGATTTTAACCCGAATGTCTTTTAATTTTTTACTGATATAATAAATAGTAGTATCACCCTGGATATTTGGACTTAAAGCAAAAATCAATTCTTCCGTTTTTTCTTCGTTTACTCTTCTTATTAAGGAATCTATTTCTAATTGATCAGGGCCGATTCCATCCAATGGAGAAATGATTCCACCAAGAATATGATAAAGCCCGTTGTACTGCTGAGTGCTTTCAATAGCAATTACATCGCGGATGGTTTCTACTACACAAATAAGTTCTTGTTTTCGACTGCGGTCTGCACAAATATTACAAAGTTCTTTATCTGCGATATTCCGGCATCGGGAACAAAAATGAATTTCTTCGCGCATTTTTAAAACTACATCACTGAAAGTTTTTACATCGCTTACCTCTTTTTTTAATAAATGAAGCACCAAACGTAAAGCAGTTTTTTTGCCGATACCTGGCAATTTTGCAAATTCATTCACCGCATTTTCTAATAGAGAAGAGGAAAAAATCATGAGGCAAAAGTAAGAATTATGAAGCAGGTTTTGAGTATCAGGTACCGGGTTTGAGCAGCTTTTGGGAAATAAAACTTTCAAACATTTCTACTTTTTTGAAGCTCTTTCAAAGTAGTTGTTTAATATCCTCAGTAAACAAACAAATAATCGAAATTTTTATTTATCAAACTTTTTTTAAACCGTCGTCCATCTACAATTCCACATTCGCTTCATTATCCCAGTCCGCTCTTATGCTGATCTTTTTGGGAATTGCAATTACTTTTTCCGGTTGTTTTTTCAAATGGTAATCTCCCGGATCCCAGGTACCGTTTTCATTCTCATCGTCTAAAATCCGCAATTCATAATCGCCGGGATTAAACAATTTTACCGTGAAAGTTGGCGATGTTATTTTGAACGAATCAACTATGGCATCATTTTGTACAAATTGCAAAACAGGATGAGCCACTTTTTGCAGATTTGAAAAATTTAATTTCAGGCTGCCATATTCTCTTTCAGCTTTTGTTTTAAAACTGAGGGTATCCGGTTTTTTTAATTCGTCTCCCAAAGTATCTATCGCAAAATCTTTTTCAATTACCAGCTTATATTTTGTATCTTCTATCCAGTTATTTTTTACAGTAATTTGTTTGAGCGTAGTATCCATCAATATTACAGCCGTTGGTATTCGATGAAATAAGGTATCGGTCAAATGTATTTTTGACGAATCATAATTCTTTAATGGAACTGCAAAATTGAGCGTAAGCGGCGTAAGCAAATCCTGTATATTGTTGGAAAGCGATGTGGTAAATTTTAAAAGCTTCTCCGGATTTTTTTTAACTGCTGCCGACGTACTGCTTCGCGGTTTGGTATTTTTTTCTTCAGAATAAGCAAACAATTCTACCGGCGATACGTGATTCGAAATATGAATCACACTATCGGCAAATGCGAATAGCTGTGAAGGATTATTATACATTTTTTGTCCGCTTTCATCTTTCAAAGCATACAAATGATAAGCACCGGGAGCGAGGTATCGGAATTCAAATCTTCCTGCAGAATCGAGTCGTGCTACATATCTTGGTTTCTGTTTGTAAACTGCTGAATCGTCCAGATTGCTGTATAAAAGCGCCAAAAGCGTACTGTCCACTTTACCGGTTTCTGCAAGTATTACATTACCACTAAACGTAAGCGAATCAATATAAGCTCCGGTAGAAAAGACATAAGTAAAATTATGAATCGGATTATTTTCGTTTATATCCTGAATGGCATTTCCAAACTGGTAACTATAAGTGCTGTTTGGTTGTAAAGTATCGCGGATTTTTATACTTACGGTTTTTAATTTTGAAGTAATATTCGCAATCGTTTTTGGCTCCGGCGCTACCAGCAAATATTTCTGCAAATCCTGTAAATGCACATATTCATCAAAAGTGAACGTAACCCGGTTTGCATCAAAATGGGTTGTTTTATTCGGTGGATTTGCATTTAACAAAACCGGAGGAATGGTATCTCTCGGGCCACCCGTTGGCATTCCGATTTGCGCACAACCGCTTCCCAACACGGAAAGAAAGTAACCAAATCCAACCGCCAATAAAACAATTATAGAATTATAAATTTTCATCAGAAAAGCAAACTTAACTTCTTTGCATAGATATTGATTTTTCTTGTTCCTAAATAAAAATTAAATATTTAATACTTTCTTGGATGAAAATAGGTGTCAAGGCATCTTTGACTATTACCCGCTAACTTTTAATTAAATTTGGACTTAAAGAAATTGACGCCTGTAATAATGGCAAGCGCGCAACCGGCTGTTTCAGGAAATAGCATATTTAAATTTGATCCTTTAAAATAAAAAACATGAACCCACGAATTAAATGTGTTGTTTACATAAAGCCCTACAAATTAATTTTATCGTTCAGGAATGAAGAACAAAAAGAGTTTGACCTGTCTCCTTACCTTTCTTACCCTGTTTTTGAAAAACTAAAAGATGAATCGTTTTGCAGTAATGTAAAAATCGTAAACGGCACAATAACATGGAATGACGAAATTGACTTTGATCCGGATACTTTATACCTTGAAAGCAACCCTTTAATTCCACTGCACTTTTCTGTTTCCCAATAAAACGTCAGTTCCGAAAATCTAAATTTCTTCCTCCACAATATCATGCAGCGCTATCGCGAGTTTATTTTCCTTTACGAATTTGCACCACGTACAGTCTTCTTTGCCGCAACCGTTATAAAAATCACGCGCCTGGATGCGATTCCAAACTTCGGTTATTTGTTGCTTTACTGTCTCTATATCTGAAGGTTCTATAAATATTTTTCTCTTCTGAAATCCTTTGGTTTTGTCCGGTTCTACAAAATCAAATTCAGAGCTTACTACTTTCCAATCTTTTCCATCTACATTATCAACCAGTATCTTATAAAACACAGCCTGCCGCCAGTAATCGCCACCAACGGGATTATCGGCGCTTGGAGCTAATAATTTTTTCTTTGTATAATTGCTGTTTACATCACCGGTTTTGTAATCCACGACATTTACTTCTTTGCCGGTAAATTCCATTTTATCAATTTTCCCTTTGATCGGAATTCCATTGATTACATTTTTTATATTCCGTTCTACCGCTACAATTTTATTGCATTTACCCATGTATTGATCATAATAATCGCTCAATACAATTTCGCCTTGTTCCATTCTCCTGTTGAATGCTTCTAACGTAAAGTTTTCGCGGTGCCTTTTCATGTACCATTTAAAAAGATCCAGCATTTTTTCTTTTGAAGGAAATTGCTGCTTTTCACTTTTTTGCATTTCTTCAAACAGTTTTTGAAGGGCATAATGTATGGCGCTTCCAAACTCTAAAGTTTCAGATTTGCCTGAAGGAATGCGAATAAGATTTTTAAAATAAAATGCAAGCGGACAATCCAGATAATTGTTTAATGAAGTGACATTCATCACATATTTTTCTAAAATAGAATTGATAAAATCGGCTTCCGGTTTTTCTATTTCAGGCGATTGAGGAAGGAAATTTAAAATTTCATAGTCCATCAGTTCTTGCTGCGGCAAAAGAATGGGTTTGATTTCTAAATTATTCGCTTCAATAAGTTCTGCGATAAACATGGATTGTTCGGCGTCTTTTCCATCTGGTTTTATTTTTATAAAAGATATGGCCAGGTTTTTTTCAGCCCTGGTAAGAGCCACATAAAATAAGCGGCGCAACTCCTCATCCTTGTTGCCCGTTGGAAGCGATGAAAATAAAGTGTCAGGAAATGCGTATCCTTTATTGTTATTTTTCTTCTTTTCCCACAAATGTGCATTCATGCCGGTGATAAAAACATATTCAAATTCCAAACCTTTGGAACCGTGGGCTGTCAGCAGGTTTACGCCGGCACTGTTTCCTGAATACTCTGTTAAAGGCAATGGAATTTTTTCTTTTCTCATGATGTCAATCACATCAATTAATCCCTGGAGATCAAGCATCGGGTTGCGTGAAGTTTCTTCTTTGATAAAATCAAAAAGGGCGGTAAGTATTTGCAGTAGTCGTATTTTTTCTTCACTTTTCATAATGTAAGAAAGAACACCTGCATTAATAATTTTTTCAAAAAGATGTTGAAGCGTAACATTGGAAACATCTGCTATCAACTGTTCCATCATCTTGCTGAAATTTTTTAATGAAGGAAGAATGCCGGTATAGAAAAGATCGCGCAACATGGCATGCGCTTTTTCGTACAATAATTTACGAAGAGAAGTTTTGTGGCCGCTGAAATTTTTCTCATTTACTTCTACAGTAAGTTTCGCAATTTCTATCGGTGGAATTTGATAAAAATCATAATGCAAAATTTCAAAAAGAATTTCATCGCCGCCAAAAGGAATATCATGTTCGGCGGCAAGATACCGGAGAATCTGAATGATTTTTCCTGCAAAAGAATCATCCAAAATATTGATACTTCTTTTGGAATAAACCGGAATGTTTTTTATCCGGAAATATTTCATTAATTGTTCCCCATAAATATTTTCTTTGTAAATAACCGCAATCTTTCCAGGCGCTATCCCTTGCTGAACAAGCGTTTGGACCTTATTGGTAATGTCGGCCATCTCATCTTTAAGGGTATTGTATTCAGTAACAAAAGGTAGTTCAGTAAATTCTTTTAACGCTTCTTTAGAACAAATCAGCTCTTTACTCAATCCTGGAAATTTATGAATCAGGCGTTCCTCGTTTTTATCAATCAATGATTTTGAAATGTCGAGAATCGGTTTCGTAGAACGGTAATTATCACAAAGCACAATTTTTAAAAGGCGGTCATAACTGTTCGCAAAATTTTCCATGTTTTCAACATTGGCACCCTGGAAACGGAAAATACTTTGGTCATCATCGCCTACCACAAAAACATTTGGTTCATCCCAAAAACTGATCAGTAATTTTACGATTTCATTTTGTGTGCCGCTGGTGTCCTGGTATTCATCTACCAAAATGTATTGGAATTTTTCCTGGTAACTTCTCAATACATTTTCATTTTCTTTAAAAACATTGATTACCCAGTTAATCATGTCGTCAAAATCGTACAAGCCGCGCTGCTTCATCAATTCCTGCAAATGATTAAATTCATTCACAGCAGCGCAAAGTTTTTCCATACGTGCTACTTCCGCATAATATTTTGAATTAAAGTCGCCCGCACTTTTGCCCGATATTTTAGATCCTTTTTTGAATTTAAACTCTTCAAAGTCTTTTATTTTCTCTAAATACTGATCAATACAACCCGCAATATATTCCGGGGTCCAGCCTTCTCTTTTCATTGTTGAAAATAAACTGCGCAGATTTTTTATTTCATAATAAACATCTCCACGGTATCTTTTCAGCAAATTATTTTTTGGAAGATTATCAATGAGTGTTTTATAAAGCTGAATACTTTCGAGCTCGGAAACAGGATTCAAAGTTGATTTTTCAAACAGCGATAAATTTTGCTGAATGACATCATTACAAAATCCATGAAATGTATAAATGTTTACTTTATAAGAATCAGGCCCAATAAATTGCAACAATCTTTTACGCATGGCAATAGCGCCGGCATCGGTATAGGTCAGGCACAAGATATTTTGTGGAAGCGCATCCGTTTCCAGTAAAATTTTTCCGATTCTTGCAGCCAGAATTTGGGTTTTTCCTGTACCAGGGCCTGCAATTACCATCACTGGCCCTTCAATCGTATCTACCGCCTGGCGCTGCTTTTCGTTTAGTTTTTGGTATTCGTTGTGGTATTTTTTTAATAAAATTTCTCTATAAGTGGACATACCACGAAGATACTTTTTTTGGGAATGATTATATAGAGTTTAGCTACGAATTACAGAAATTTTCGCCAAGAGGAAAAAGAAAAACTTATAAAAAGAAGAATTGTAAATATTTGTTGGTTTACTGTTGAGAAAATTTAAATAAAATGAAAATTATTTGTTTACCCGAACAGCAGTTACGTGTTTCTTTTAATATCATCATTCCCGGGTTGCGAATAAGAAGGCGGGTCACTTGCAGGAAAACTATCCTCTAATTCCCCATCTATTTTTTCCTCTAACCGTTGATTTTGTTCTGCCGCTGGCTTATTTGTTTCCTCATTGCTTTCAGATGCATCTTTTTGTTCTTTTTCCATACTTTAAACTTTAAAAAGTAAATAAGCTAATTCTACAAGATACGAAATCAAAAAACAAAGCCGAATTCAATTACCTTGTTTACTTTTTCTTAACGTTAAATTCTGACTGATTAGAGGCCGGTGTAATGAGTGCCTCAAAACAATTCCGGCCCCTTGAAATTTCTATATGGAACTTTCCCCAGATGCGTGTATGCCTTTGCTGTTACTTCCCTTCCACGGGAAGTGCGCATAATAAATCCTTGCTGTATTAAAAATGGTTCATATACTTCTTCCAGCGTTCCCGGTTCTTCGCCGACGGCAGTGGCAATCGTTGTGATACCAACCGGGCCGCCTTTAAATTTATCAATAATCGTACTTAAAATGCGGTTATCCATATCATCCAGGCCATATTCATCTACATTCAAGGCTTTGAGGGCATGTTGAGTTATTTTTAAATCAATTATTCCATTTGAGAGCACCTGGGCAAAATCACGGACTCTTCTCAAGAGGCCATTGGCGATCCTCGGAGTACCGCGGCTTCTTCCCGCTATTTCTGTTGCTGCATCAGAAGTGATTTTGGTGTTTAAAATGGAACAGGAACGCAAAATAATTTTTTGCAAAGTAGCTGTATCATAATATTCCAATCTCGATTTGATTCCGAATCTGGAAAGAAGCGGAGCAGTAAGCAAGCCACTTCTCGTAGTGGCGCCAATCAAAGTAAATGGATTCAGATTGATTTGCACACTCCTCGCATTTGGGCCGGTATCTATCATAATGTCAATGCGGTAATCTTCCATCGCAGCATACAAATATTCCTCTACTACATTGCTCAGCCGGTGAATTTCATCGATAAATAAAACATCATTTGCTTCAAGATTGGTAAGAAGGCCGGCCAGGTCACCTGGTTTTTCAATAACGGGACCGCTGGTTTCTTTAATATTTACGCCCAGCTCATTGGCCACAATCCTGCTCAATGTGGTTTTTCCCAGTCCGGGAGGGCCATGAAATAATATGTGATCCAGCGCTTCTTTTCGTTGGCGGGCAGCTTTTATAAAAATGCGTAAATTTTCTATGGTTTGTGCCTGTCCGCTAAATTCATCGATCACTGCAGGCCGGATGTTATTTTCAAATTCTTTTTCCGCAGGAGTCAAAATTTCTTTTTCTTTATTCAGATTTTGGTTTTGCATTCACATTTTTTTCTATCTTGTAAAACTAAAGTTTTTAACGTAAAAATGTTTAAAGCAAAGGTTTCCACCCTTAAAAACACGGTTTTAATTTTCACAAATAATTTATGGAAGGCTGGCAACCTTCCTTTCAAACAATGCTTTTCACCATTAATCAATTGATAGAGAAAAAAAATGCCCTTACCGTTTAAATTTGTATGATGCATAAAACAACCGTTCGATATTGGATCTGCCAGGTTTTGGGCTGGGGTGGCTGGACTTTACTAAATCTTTCCTTCTTTTATTTTTTCATGGAAGATGTTTACTGGAAATCGGGCGAAAGGAAAAACCTTCTTCTCAGTATCCTGCTTATCCAGTTTGTTTGGTACATCTTAGCGACTCATGTATTGAGATTTTTTCTGAAAAAAACAGGCTGGATAAAATTTTCTACTGAAAAAGTAATTATTTTATTTATTATAAGCGTGCTGCTTACCGGCTTTCTGGCTTATTATGGCTCTAAGGCAACTGCCGTTGCAACTGGAAGATCGCTGGTGGAATATGAAAAAAATGAAAGCCTCAAACAGGCTATGTCAAAAGAAAAAACGCTTGGGCTTACCGGCACTTCTTATTACCTCGCTACAGCAAATAATCCGAAGGATTCATTAAACTATTCATCTGCGCAAACTATAAAAAAGAATACCGGTTGGTATAGAAACAGTTCAGGCGTATGGAAATATGAAGAGCAGCACAAAGGCCGTTTTTGGTGGGATATCATTTTCACTTTTATCCTCATCGCACTGTGGCTCTTGCTTTATATGATTTGGCACTACCTCGAAAGAAACCGCAAGGATGAACTGGATAGATTGAATCTTGAGAAAACAGTGAAGGATTTGGAATTAAAAACGATAAAATCACACATCAATCCGCATTTTATTTTTAATTCTTTAAACAGCATCCGCGCACTGGTAGAAGAAAATCCAAAACGCGCCAGGACGGCCATCACAGAGCTTTCCAATATTTTGAGAAGCAGCCTTCAGGTAGAAAAAATGGAAACAGTTCCTTTGCAAAAAGAACTGGATATTGTAAAAGATTACCTGGCGCTGGAACAAATGCGTTTTGAAGAAAGATTGAAAGTGCAATTTGATATTGATGAAGATACACTTGGACAACCTGTGCCGCCGATGATGCTGCAAACGCTTGTTGAAAATGCCATCAAACATGGAATCAGTAAAAGAATTAATGGTGGAATGATAAAAATAATTTCCAGGTTTACTGATAAAGATTTTGAATTGATTGTTCAGAATACAGGAAATCTTGAAAAGAAATCTGATGAAGGTTTTGGCTTTAAAAGTACCCGCGACCGGTTGAAATTTTTATGCAATGGAAATGCTTATTTTAAAGTAGAAGAAATAGAAGGAACCAAAGTGCAGTCGAAGATTGTGATGCCGGTGGAGTGGTGAGTGGTGAATAGTGAATTGCTGAGTTCAACCTTGAACACTGAACTTTGAACCTTGAACCTTGAACTTTGAACTTTCAACCTTGAACTTTGAACTTTGAACTACAAACTACAAACTATAAACGATGCTAAAAGTAATTTTAATAGATGATGAACGTCTTGCCAGGAGCGAACTTAAGAGATTGTTGCAGGAATTTCCTGACGTCGAAATAATCGGTGAAGCGGCAAATGCTGAGGAAGCTATTGAGAAAATTGAAACCTTAAATCCGGATCTTATTTTCCTGGATATCCAAATGCCGGGCAAAACCGGTTTTGATTTGCTTACTCAATTGGAAAAAGCGCCTCACGTGATTTTTGTAACCGCTTATGATGAATATGCATTAAAAGCTTTTGATGTAAATGCACTGGATTATTTAATGAAGCCTGTAGAACCCAAACGCCTTGCTGACGCGCTTTTGAAAGTAAAACAAAAAGATGAGGAAGAAATGCTTTCATACAACAATCGCGGCATTCTTGGCGAACACGACCAGGTTTTTGTAAAAGACGGCGAGCGCTGCTGGTTTGTAAAACTTTCCGAAGTCCGGTTGTTTGAAAGTGTTGGAAACTATGCAAAAGTTTTCTTTGGTACCAATAAGCCACTCATTTTAAAATCACTGAATGCGCTGGAAGAAAGACTCGATGAAAAAGTTTTTTTTAGGGCAAACAGAAAACATATTATCAACCTGAGAATGATAGAAAAAATAGAACCTTATTTTAATGGTGGCCTTTTGTTAGATTTAATTGGTGGCGAAAAAATTGAAGTGAGCCGCAGGCAGGCAGTGAAGTTTAAAGAGATGATGAGCTTGTAGGTTTAATTATTGAATGATTCAATTATTGAATTATTTGAAGATATTAAAATTGTTCACTGACCTTTGAGAAAAAGTTTTCAAAACCTTCAAGATTTTTTCTCATGGAAAAATTGCTCATTCTCTTAATTGCTTTTTCATTTTTTGGATGTCAACAATCGTCATCTAATACTGCTTTGCAAAAAAAAGTAGACAGTTTGCAGATAGCAGTAAATAATGCATATAAACCCGGGCTTGGAGAATTTATGTCACAAATGCAGGTGCATCATGCGAAACTCTGGTTTGCCGGCAAAGAGGAAAATTGGGATTTGGCAAATTTTGAGATTGGAGAAATCGGCGAGGCATTGAATGATATTCCAAAGTATTGTGCAGACAGGCCGGAAGTAAAATCAATCGGTATGATTACTGCTCCGGTTTATAATATCAGCAATGCGATTAAGGAAAAAGATCAAAAGAAATTTGAGAATGATTTTGTGCTGTTGACTGCTACATGCAATAACTGTCACCAGCAAACTAATCACGGCTTTATTTCAATCAAAATACCTGACGTATCACCTGTTTCAAACCAAAATTTGAAACCACAATAAATCAAAAACCAAAAACCAAAACCTCAAAACCAAAAACCAAAACCTCAAAACTAAAAAATGAAGATTATTATTACCCTTTTACTAAGCTGCTTTTCCATTGGCATTTCTTTTTCTCAAAATATTGACAAGATCATCAATGCAAAAGAAGTGGCGCGCATCGAAACCGTTCTTTCCTCTGATAAAATGGAAGGACGAAAAACTTTTACGCCGTCAATTGACCGTGCAGCAGATTTTATTGCAGCAGAATTTAAGAAATCCGGATTGCAATATTTCGACGGATTAAAAAGTTATAAGCAATCTTTTTCCATGTTGAAAGCAACGCTTATTTCTGCATCAGGAAATATAAACGGGCAAACAATAGAACCGGATGATATCGTAGCCATTACTACCGATGAAGATTTAAGATTTGACGAAAATTCCGGTTATACAAAAGTGACAATCGACAGCGGCGCTAATTTTTTTAAAGAAGCATTTGGAATATTAAAAGAAAATAAAAAATTCCTCGTACTCGTAAATACTTCTTTTGCAAAAAATTTTACCCAAATAAAAAGATTTAACCGTGAAAGTTTTGAAGCAAAAACGCCGGTAGTTTTTGTTCTTACAAATGAAAATCCAACGACGTATCATTTTAAAATAAAAAATGAAATTACTTCTTCTTCTCTTGCAAATGTGGTAGGCGTGTTGCCGGGAAAAAGCAGGAAAGACGAGTATGTAATTTTTTCTGCCCATTATGATCATTTGGGAATTGGAAAACCCGATGCTAAAGGAGATTCGATATATAACGGCGCAAACGATGATGCGGCCGGCACTACCGCTGTCATTATGCTTGCTGATTATTTTAGTAAACTGAAAAACAATGAGCGCACTTTGATATTTGTAACCTTTACAGCAGAAGAAATCGGGGGTTTTGGTTCTCAGTATTTTTCCAAACAAATAGATCCGGAAAAAGCGATAGGAATGTTTAATATCGAAATGATTGGCACTGACAGTAAATGGGGAAATAACAGCGCATATATTACCGGTTATGAGAAATCAGATTTTGGAAAAATATTGCAATCAAACCTTGAAGGAAGCAAGTTTCATTTTGAACCGGATCCTTATCCGAAAGAAAATTTATTTTACCGCTCAGACAATGCAACCCTTGCTGCGCTTGGTGTTCCTGCTCATACCATCAGCACTTCGAAAATGGATGATGAGCCAAATTATCATAAACAAAGTGATGAAATTTCTACTTTGGATATGAACAATATGGCGGAAATCATTAAGGCGATTGCTATTAGCAGTCAAACGATTATAAGTGCAAAAGATACACCGACCAGAGTGGAGAAAAGGTAAAATCAAAATCGTTCTTATTTGTTCTTTTGCTGTAACGATTTCAAAGTAAATGCGAGCCATGCATTTAATGATCCTGCGCAGTTAAATACAAACTTCATCCACGAATGACATGCAGGTTATCGAAAAGATTTCTATATTGGTAATAGGCTTTGCGGATCTTGTTCCACAGGTAAATCGGTCTTTTATTTCTCATTCCACTATCCTCAACTTCGCATAATTCAACATGATTTTCTTTTCGCCGTTGTGTTCAAACTTTACTGTAGCAACCGGATTATGCGCTGCCCCTTCCATTTTTATTACTTCACCAAAACCAAATTTCTGGTGTTCAATTTTCTGTCCGGCTTGTAAATTACTCGTGTCGCTTGGAGCAAAACCTGGAGAAGGAACATGCTCTTTAATTTTTATAACCGGTGTAGAAACAAGATACGCCTGCTTTTCAGGCTGCGGTTCGCGTTTTTGATTGTAAGATGGATATTTAGGTTTATCAAAGGCGTTCCAATGATTCGTTTGATTGTTGCGCATGTTTCCACCGGCAAAAGATTTGTCCAAACGCTCAGCCGGCAACTCATCTATAAATCTGCTTGGCTCATTTTGGGTAAGATTTCCAAAGCGGTAACGGTTGTTAGAATAAGTGAGCCACAGCCTGCTTTTTGCACGGGTAATCGCTACGTAAAATAATCGTCTTTCTTCTTCCAGTTCTTCCCGCGTGTTGATTGCCATTGCATTTGGAAACAATGTTTCCTCCAGTCCACCAACAAAAACAACCGGAAATTCCAGGCCTTTTGCCGCGTGAATGGTCATTAGCTTTACGACATCACTTTCTCCTTTATCATCATCTGCATCAGTTAGTAAAGTGATTTGCTGCAGATAACTTCCCAGACTTTTATCAAGCAATTCTCCATCTTCTGTAGGCGTTTCTGTAAATTCTTTTATAGAGTTTAATAGCTCCTGCAGGTTTTCATATCGTGCAAGTCCTTCAGTGGTTTTATCATTAAAAAGATCTTTTACAATACCGGTTTGTTTGCCAACAAGAATTGCCAAATCATAAGCATTTTTCTTTTGCAGTTCACTCTGAAACATCCTGATCATGATAACAAAGTTGCTTATAATCTCAAGCGTAGAAGCTTTATAACCAAACTCAGCAGCCCGTTCGAGCACATTCCACATGGAAATGTTATGTTGGTTTGCAAAAAGAATTGCTTTTTCGATGGATGTTTTTCCAATTCCGCGAGCGGGATAATTTATAATTCTTTTCAGCGCTTCTTCATCGCCCGGATTTAAGATCACCCGCAGATAGCTTAAAAAGTCTTTAATTTCTTTTCTTTGATAAAAACTAATGCCTCCATAAATGCGGTAAGCAATATTCATCCTGCGAAGGCTTTCTTCAAAACTTCTGCTCTGCGCATTGGTGCGGTAAAGAATAGAAAAATCGCTGTTGCGGTAATGATTGCGTAATTTTTGTTCCTGGATCGCATCCGCTACATATTTTCCTTCATCATTATCGGTTGCCGTGCGCACTAATTTTATTTTCTCGCCTTCATTATTGCTCGTCCAAAGTTTCTTTGGAATTTGTCCTTTATTATTTGAAATAATATGATTGGCAACATGCAAAATATTTTGGGAGCTTCGATAATTTTGTTCGAGCATCACCACTTTTACTTCATCATAATCTTTCTGAAACTGCAAAATATTTTCTATCGTAGCGCCGCGGAAACTATAAATACTTTGAGCATCATCTCCAACAACAGCGACATTTTCGTGCATGGCGCCCAATAATTTTATAATCTGATATTGCGATGTATTGGTATCCTGGTATTCATCGATCATAATGTATTTAAACTTACGCTGATATTTGCTCAGGCTCTCAGGATGTGTGCTTAATAACTGGTAGAATTTCAACAAAAGATCATCAAAATCCATGGCGCCGTTTTTATAGCAGCGGTTGCAATACGCGGTATAAATCTGGCCGATCAATGGACGGTTTGCCCGCATATCTTCCTGTTGTAATCCATAATCATTAATGTATTCTTCGGGTGTGATCAAACTATTTTTAGCGCCAGAAATTCGGTTGTAAACGGTATTTGCTTTGTAATGCTTATCATCCAGGTTCATTTCTTTTACCACTGTTTTCACCACACTTTTTGCATCGTCCGTATCATAAATGGTAAAATTTCTCGGATATCCAAGCTTGTCGGCTTCTGCTCTTAAAATTCGTGCGAAAACTGAGTGAAACGTTCCGATATATAAATTGCGGGCTTCATTGTTTCCTAAAATATGCGTAACCCTTTCCTTCATTTCGGCAGCCGCTTTGTTGGTAAAAGTGAGCGCCAAAATTTGAAAAGCATCTACCCCGGTGGCCATTAAATGTGCGATTCTGGTAGTTAAAACTTTTGTTTTTCCGCTGCCGGCGCCGGCCACAATCATGATTGGGCCATCGCGATGAAGTACGGCTTCGCGTTGAGATTCATTCAATCCCTGTAAATATTCCTGCATCCTGCAAATTTACAAAAAGAGGCGCGGAGGAAAATGGATGTTAGGAAATATTTAAAGGCCACGAATTTCACAAATTTTCACGAATCATTCTTCCACAGAAAGATATTATTTTTTATTTGTAGTATTCAGTGCTATTGATGTAGCTCTTTTTCGGGAAGCAAAAACAATTGCTGTTGAAAAAATCCATGTTTATTATATTCACTTCAAAAATTTATTTTTGAAGTTTCATAAACAAAAGAAAACGAATGATTTTTTTTCTGACAATTTTCTTCCTCATCATATATACACCATTAATTATTTTTTATAAAATCAGTTGGCATAAGATCCCCGTTTACCGCGAATCTGACTCTGCAGATCAAAGCTTATCTCTTTTTATTTCCATCATTATTGCCGCCCGAAATGAAGAACAAAATATTGGCGCGTGCATTCAATCCATCCTCAGGCAAACCTTTCCTTCAAATAACTTTGAAATAATTATTGTAAATGATCATTCAACGGATAACACAGCTAATGTTGTCCTTTCTTATAAAGACGAAAATATTCATCTTATCAACCTGGAAGATTTTACACAAAACAACAGCCTCAATTCCTATAAAAAAAAATCGATAGAAACGGCGATGCAATTTGCAAAAGGAGAATTGGTCGTAACGACCGATGCAGATTGTATTGTGCCTGAAAAATGGCTCGAAACGTTAGCTTCATTTTATAAAGCGAAATTACCGGTATTTGTTGCTTTGCCGGTGGCATTTAAAAACAGTTTGAAACACGATTCATTTTTAAAAAAGTTTTTTAAAAATTTTCAATCACTGGATTTTATGATGCTACAGGGAATCACCGGCGCCTCTGTTTATAAAAAGTTTCACGCCATGTGTAATGGCGCTAATCTTGCCTATCAAAGAAAAGTCTTTTATGAGGTGAACGGATTCAACGGAATAGATTCGATTGCCAGCGGCGATGACATGTTGCTGATGCACAAAATTCAAAAGCGTTATCCTGAAAAAATCATGTTTTTAAAATCAGAAAATGTAATTGTAGAAACGGCTCCGGCAGAAACGTTTAAAGATTTTATCAACCAAAGAATCAGGTGGGCAAGCAAGGCCGATCAATACACGGATAAAAAAATAACTGCGGTTCTCCTGGTGGTTTATTTTTTAAACGCCTGGATTTTTATATTGGGAATTTCTTCTTTCTTTTCCATGAAAGTGTTTTATTATTTTCTAATTTCCCTCGCAATAAAAACAGTAGTTGAATTCCTCTTTCTTTATCCGGTTTCAAAATTTTTTGGAAAACAAAAATTACTATGGTGGTTTTTACCTGCGCAGCCGTTTCATATTTTATACACAATCGTTGCCGGTTTTCTGGGGAAATTTGGGAGCTATCAGTGGAAAGAACGAAGGGTGAAATGAACTGATATTATTTACGTATAAAATACTTGCAATTCGGCACGGTGGCAGCTCTCATCAGAATAAGAATACTGGTTATTTGTTCGTTTGTTGTATTTAATTCAACTTACAATCCATCAATAATCTTCGCCAGCTTTCTATCTTTATCAGTAACCACGTCACCGGCATCGTGCGTTGAAAGCCACATTTCCAGCTTGTTATATTCATTTGTCCACTTTGGATGATGATCCATTTTTTCGGCGGCAAGCGCTACACGAGTCATAAATGAAAATGCTTCTGAAAAATTTTTGAACTCAAATTTTTTATAGAGTGTATTGTTTTTTTCTTCCCACATGATATTTGATTTTATTTTTTAAAAAATGAGATGCTGTTTATTTTTGATTTTCTCATTTGTCAGTTCCACTACCATCTGCACAGAAGGAATTGTTCTGATAGAATGCATAAAAATATTTACTTCTTCATCGCGCATAATATCGTCTTTCATCAGCCATAAAAAATCAAGGTGTTTGAATTCAGGCAACAAATATTCGCCGTCGTCTTCGTTGTTGTATAAATAATGTTTTATCGTTCCTGATTGCTGTCCGTATTGATAAACGGGAAAAAAGTAATTCCTCATTTTTTTGTTCAGATGAATTTCAATGCTGTTGTTTATCCTGAAATCAAAATTCAAAATTTGATTCAGGTGCCAGCAAAACCGGTATTGTTCCAAAGACGCTACAATACCCAGCAGGCGTGTATTTTCAAAAAAATCCTCCAGCATCATTTCATTATCAATCCGCAGTTTCATCGCTCATTCTTTTTAAAAAACAACATCAAAATTTAATTTATCTTTTCCACGTATTACCGTCAGTTTGGTGGAATCACCTTTTTTAAACTTACTTAACGCCGTCATGTAATTATTAATATCAGTTACGGGATAGTCACCGAGTTTTGTAATCACATCACCGGGTTTCATACCAATCTTTTGCGCAATTTTTCCATCAATAATTCCATCAGCTCTTACACCGGTTCCAGAAAAAGTATAGTCCGGCATAAAGCCTAAGCTAACAGTGAAATGAGCGGTTCCCATTTGAGGTTCACGCGTTTTTGCAAACACCAGCTTTTCCTTATTGTTCGTTTCTTTTAAAATATGTTCTATGTATTGAATCACACGCAATTCTCCGACAAAATTAATTTTGCTTACGTCATCGGTAGGTTTGTGATAATCAGGATTGATGCCGGTAAAGAAAAATAAGACCGGAATATTTTTAAGATAAAAAGACGTGTGATCGCTTGGCCCGATTCCGCTTGAATCAAATTTTACATTCAATGATTGTGTTTTTTCGGGCAGAATTTTACCCCATTCAGGAGAAGTTCCATAACCACCAATGGTGATCGTGTGCGTACTGTCATTTAATCTCCCAACCATATCGCAGTTGATCATATAATTCACGGCTTCCAAAGGAATTGTCGGATTTTGAGTAAAATATTTTGAACCAAATAATCCAAGTTCTTCACCGGAAAAACAAATAAAAAGATAGTTGTTGTTTTTCAGCTTGGAGTTTTTCAAAATCTTCGCCAATTCAAGCACAACCGCAGTTCCGCTGGCGTTATCGTCGGCGCCATTAAAGATTTCGGGCTTCCCTGTCCATAAAGAATTGTGATCTTCTCCATAGCCGAGATGGTCGTAATGAGCACCGATAACTATCGTGTATGGAGCGCCGTTATCAATATAGCCAATCACATTATGCCCGGTTCTTTTCTTATTTCCAAAAGCCGTTTGAACATCGATCTTCAAATCCGCAGAATTGTCGCTCAGATATTTTTCAGAAGCACTTTTTGTAAGATAAACTACCGGAATTTTTACTTGCTGTGTTTTTGATTTTCCATCAAATTTCAAGTCATCATTTATATTTCCTGAATTAAAAACGATCAATGCTGATGCTCCTTTATCTGCATATTCAATTGCTTTATTTTTTATCGCATCTGTCAGGTCAAAGTGTTGATTTTGTTGATTCTCTTCGAGTATTTCTTTAATATCCCAAAACCACGGCATCCCTTTTTCTTTAAATGAAAGAGAAGCACCACCTTTGGAGATTGCATCGGCGCTGAATATGAAAGGGAAAAAATCTTTTCCGTTTTCCAGGATGGTGTCATTGATCTTTAAATGCGTGGCAGGAAGCACTTCTTTTCCTTCATTTATTTCAAAAGGCTGTAGAAAAGTGTCTCCATCGCCTTTTGGAATCAATCCGATTTTCTGAAATTCAGAAGATAAATATTCATAAGCAAGTTTTTCCCCTGGAGTGCCTGTGCGACGGCCTTCAAGTTTATCGCTGGCGAGGTAAGTAATTTCTGTTTTCAGATTTTCAATAATTGCTTTTTCAGATTTTTTTAGCTTCTGTCCGGCAACTGTTTGCGATATCAGGATTAAAAAAAGAAGGATATATTTCATAAGCCGAGATGATTTAAAAAAGGCAAATTTAAGATGAAAGTATTAGTGAAGGTTATGATAAAATTTCATGCCAATTATCTGTTTCCTGATTTCGTAAAAGTCATTCAACTGCCCGCTGCTACATTTGCCGATTATTTGACATGAATTTGAGTGAACCGTTACATATTGCTTTAGTAGGAAATCCAAACAGTGGAAAAAGTTCGCTGTTTAATTCGCTTACGGGCTTAAATCAGAAAGTTGGAAATTTTCCGGGTGTGACGGTTGATAAGAAAACCGGCACTTCAAAAATTTCAGAAAAACTATCTGCAAAAATCATTGACCTTCCCGGAACCTATAGCCTTTATCCAAAAAGGCATGATGAATGGGTGGCTTATAAAGTATTGCTGGAGCAGGATCCGCACATTAAAGCCGACATTATTGTACTCGTAGCAGACGCGAGTAATTTAAAAAGAAATCTCCTTTTCTGCTCGCAGATCATTGATCTAAAGCGGCCTGTTATCATTGCGTTGACGATGATGGATATTGCGAAGAAAAATAATATCCAGGTAGATGTTGCAGGTTTGGAAAGAGAATTGGGCGTTTTTGTAATTCCCGTAAATCCGCGAAAAAATAAAGGAATTGCACAGTTAAAAAGCGCCATTGTAAACGCAGCTCAAAATCTGAATCATTTTCCTGATCGTGATTTTATTAATATGGAGCCAATGGCTTCGTGTGCTATAGAAAAAGTAAGAAATATTTTCCCGGAAATCAGTAATTACCGGGCGATTCATTATCTGATCAATCATGAAAATTTTGATTTGAATAATGAAACGCAGGATGCTATTGAAAACATTGAGGTAGAAACAAAATTTAATCCTGTAAAAACCCAGGCGGAAGAAATCCTCCAGCGCTATGGCAAGATTAAAACCATCATGAAGCAAACGGTGGTGGAAACCGATCCGCTGCAAAAAGCATTATTTACGCAAAAACTGGATGATATTTTATTGCACCGAACCTGGGGATATTTCATTTTAATGCTGGTTCTTTTTTTATTGTTCCAAAGCATTTTTGTACTGGCTCAGTTTCCGATGAATGGCATCGAATGGACTTTTGCAGAAGCAGGTGGCTGGCTTACGAAAGTACTTCCCTCCGGATGGTTTACCGATCTTTTTGTAAATGGAATTCTTGCCGGTCTGAGTGGAATTATTGTTTTTGTTCCCCAGATTATGATATTATTTGGGCTGATTACTTTGCTCGAAGACACCGGTTATATGGCACGGATCAGTTTTCTAACCGATAAAATCATGCGTAAAGCCGGGCTCAACGGAAAGAGCGTAATGCCCATGGTGAGCGGCCTTGCGTGTGCTGTCCCTGCTATTATGAGTGCACGAAGCATAGAAAATAAAAAGGAACGGTTACTCACCATTATGTGTACGCCGCTGATGAGCTGCAGTGCGCGACTACCGGTTTATACGGTTTTGATTGCTTTGGTTATTCCGCATAAAATGTATTTGGGATTTATCAGTCTTCAGGGTTTGGTAATGATGCTGATGTATTTCCTCGGTACTTTTATGGCGCTACTTGCGGCCTATGTAATGAAATGGTTTATCAAAAGCAAAGAAA
Source organism: uncultured Chitinophagaceae bacterium (assembly GCA_963706825.1). Lineage (GTDB taxonomy): Bacteria > Bacteroidota > Bacteroidia > Chitinophagales > Chitinophagaceae > Ginsengibacter. Next base: position 704,884 of record CAVPNT010000003.1, read on the forward strand.
AAAGTTTCTTTATTCTTGAGCTACCTACTTATCGTGGTCCCCGCTGGAAAAATATTATTTCCACCATGATTGAAAGAGCGAAGATTTTTGTATTCCAGGCTGGTAAAGTAATCATGGTAATCAGTCTGCTGCTTTGGGTATTGAGTACTTTCGGACCGCCGCAGAAAATGAAAGCGGTAACCGCAAAATACACTACGCTTGTTCAACAAAATCCTTCCCAGGAAAAAGAATATCATAAGTTAGAAAGTACCGAACGCCTTCAAAATTCTTACGCAGGTATGTTAGGAAAAGCAATTGAACCTGTTATCCGTCCGCTGGGGTATGATTGGAAAATAGGAATCGCGCTTATTACTTCGTTTGCTGCCCGTGAAGTGTTTGTAGGTACGATGGCAACACTTTATAGTGTAGGCGATGATGCCGATGAAAACAATGCGACGCTTCGACAAAAAATGAGCGCCGCCACCTGGCCAAATGGTGAAAAAGTTTACACCCTTGCCGCGGGTTTATCACTGCTTGTTTTCTATGCACTTGCGATGCAATGTATGAGTACGCTGGCTGTTGTAAAACGAGAAACACATACCTGGAAATGGCCAATTATCATGCTTCTTTATATGACGGGGCTTGCTTATGTGATGAGTTTTATCACTTTTCATTTATTTAAATAAGCGAAATTCCTCTTCTTTATTTCTCAGCTAATTCAATTTCAAAGACAGCGTATTGATTAATTCATGTGTTGAAACACGAAAAGGTTCAAAAATAAGAATGCTCCTTAGGAAATGTTTTAGTCTTCATTATAGCTCCGTCATTTTACATTTACAAGTTGTAGTAAATGAACCATCTGAAAATACCATGTTACAAAAAGAGATTTGGATCTTACCGTTTACATGTGAAACATATAATTTTTGATTAGGTTGACAATGAAAGAAATCTCCCTGGTATATAAAACTTACAGAAACAACATTATATTCCTGTGTTACATCAAATGTGAGCTTATCAGTTGTTATATAAACACCATCCAATGGTTCAACATTCCCATTGTATGAATTAAATAATACCCGTAACGACGGATAACCAAATGCATCACCTCCATATACTCCCATAGCGTTGAAGGTGGGATCCATATGTTTCTTTACTGAAGTGAGCGTTATATCAGAGACTAAATTTGAGCTTGTAAAAAAGTTGTTGGCAACAGTACATGGAGGCGCTTCCTGCTTTAATTTTACATCAATAAAAATACTATCTATTATTGTTGTGTTGCAATCAGAATTTGCTTTCGAGCAATAGTACCAGCCTCTGTTCGAATACTTAGCGTTATTAATGCTCAACTCATTTGAATTTGTTGATTCTGAATATCCCGGCCCCGACCAATAAAAAATATCATTGTCACTTTCTTTCATCGCGCTTATCGTAAATGCGTCGCCAATAGTCGGAGCAGCATTTGATGTAGTTAATTTGGTAGAAGTTGGACAATTATTGGTATTGTTTTTTTTGCAGGAAAAAAAGGAAACCGATAAAATAATAAGCAAGCAGAATGATTGTTTCAAAATTCAGATAGTTTTAGGTGTAATAATAGTTTATTTGTATTGTTAAAAGCTAAAATTATAAAACTTGTGTTTAAACTGCAAGCGCTTCGAAACAATTTTTTAAAAAATTGAAAAATGCTACCAGTTTAACGTGACGCCTAAAAACCAACCGGCTGGTTTGTGTCCTGCACGCTGAAGTTAATGGAATCTTTCCTCTTCATAGCTTACCAATTCAATTTCAAATACAGGTTTTGTTCAATTTGTTTTGTTGGTGAAGCAGCCGCACTTTTCCTTGGCGCCGCTGTAACGCTTTTTTGGCGGAACACCGCCTCAATGACGGGAAACATACCAATATGTGGTTCGTGAAGACACCAATCATGACTGTAGTAATTCAAACTTTCAGAATATTTATCAATAATCTATCACCTGCTCTTCCATCAGCTCCGGCATCTTTCTGAATTCATATTGCTGGTTGCGCAATTGCGGTTCAAAACCCGCTTCACGAATCGCATCCTGAATTCCTTTGCTGGTAAAACGATGTGGCGCTCCTGCGGCGCTTACTACATTTTCTTCAATCATAATGCTTCCAAAATCATTCGCCCCTGCGTGAAGACAAATCTGTGCTATTTGTTTGCCTACTGTAAGCCAGCTTGCCTGAATGTTTTTTACATTGGGGAGCATAATACGGCTCATCGCAATCATCCGGATATATTCCTGTGGAGTGGTTAGGTTGTGAACGCCGCGGATCCGCGCCAGTAAAGTATCTACATCCTGGAAAGTCCATGGAATGAAATTTAAAAATCCGACTGCTCCATCCGGTTTCTTTGCCTGTACCTCTCTTAATTTCACCAAATGTTCCATCCTTTCTTCGATGGTTTCCACATGTCCAAACATCATGGTTGCAGAAGTAGTGAGATTCAATTTATGCGCTTCCGTCATGATGTCGAGCCATTCTTGCGAACCACATTTTCCTTTACTGATTAAACGGCGAACTCTATCGGTTAATATCTCCGCTCCGGGGCCAGGCATGGAATCCAAACCCGCTTCCTTTAATGCTTTCAGCACTTCATGGTGAGTTGACTTTGAAATTTTGGTAATATGCGCTACTTCCGGTGGCCCGAGTGCATGAAGCTTTAAAGCCGGAAATAATTTTTTTAATTCTTTAAAAAGATTTACATAATAATTCAAATCCAAATCAGGATGATGGCCACCCTGCAAAAGCAATTGCTCTCCTCCGTATTTAAACGTTTCTTCGATTTTTCTTTTATAAGTTTCAATGTCAGTAACGTAAGCATCCTTATGCCCGGGTATCCTGTAAAAATTACAAAACTTACAATTGGCAATACAAACATTGGTCGTATTTACATTTCTATCAATGATCCACGTTACTTTTCCGTGTGGTACCTGTATTTTTCGCAGTTCATCAGCCACAGCCATCAGTTCTGCCAATGCAGCATTTTTAAATAAAAAAGTTCCTTCTTCTACAGAAAGAAATTCAAAACGCAATGCTTTTTCTAATAATTCTGATGTGTTCATTTGCTTCTATTTATTTCCTAAAACCTTTCAAAATAATTAAAGCAAAAATACAAGCAATTAATCTTAAATTTATTTTTTATCAATCATGAAGATTCTGCTTTCCCTCTTTTTTTTCTTTGTCACCGGCGGTATTTCCGCGCAGGAAATGTATTGGGAAAAACCGGCAAAGTTTATTACTTCATTTGATTTTAAACAATTAAGTGGCGGCGTTATTTTATTGAAAGCGCAGTTTAATAATATTTCCGACACCTTTAATTTTATTCTCGATACAGGCAGCGGCGGCATTTCATTAGATTCCACTACGACCGAAACGTATCAGATTCCTCATGTTCCGTCAGGAAGGTATATTTATGGAATAGCCGGCGTGCGCAAAGTAGATTTCGCACAACACAACCGCCTTACATTTCCCGGGATAACAATTGACAGCCTCGATTTTTATATCAATAACTATGAAGTACTTTCCAGTGTGTATGGTATGAGAATAGATGGCATTATCGGATACAGCTTTTTGAGCAGGTATATTATAAAAGTAAATTTTGACAGCTTAAAAATCAGTATATTTCAACCCGGATTTTTGAGATATCCGGAACATGGATTTTTATTACATCCGCAGTTCAGAGGCCTGCCTATTATTCCATTGAGGATCAGAGATGCAAAAACCGTTAATTCAAAGTTTTTTTTTGATACAGGTGCAGGATTGTGTTTTTTATTAAGCAAACAATTTAAAGATGATAGTTCCATCTTATTTAAAAAAAGAAAACCATTGCCGATAGAAGTGCAGGGTCTTGGCGGAAAAAGGAGAATGCAGCTTTCGCTAATGAGAGAGCTGCAAATTGGTTCTTATAAATTCCGAAAAGTGCCTACGTATATTCTGGATGATGAATTCAATGTGCTGTCATATCCATCTCTTGGAGGTTTAATCGGCAATGATATTTTACGGCGTTTTAATCTTGTCATTAATTATCCGCAAAGAGAAATCCATCTCTTACCAAACAGTCATTTTCGCGATCCCTTTGATTATTCGTACACGGGTATGACGATGTACAATGTCGATGGTGAAATCTTTATTGATGATATTATAGAAGGTTCACCTGCTGACAAAAGTGGCCTCAAAAATGGTGATATTATTATGGCTGTAAATAATAATTTCAGCGGCAATTTGGAAACATATAAAAATCTTTTGCAAAAAACGGGTACTAAAATCGAAGTGCTGGTCATGAGAAATAAAGTTCCTGTGGTGATAGGTCTGAAGGTTGGAAGGATTCATTAACCTTCAACCATTCACCTTCAACTTTCAATGTTATTCCTGCGCTTTTACAGTTCCACTTCCTGCAATATGAATCTCCGGTGAAGTGGGATTACCGCTATAGGTTACATCGCCGCTACCCATCACATTTACTTTAAGACTTACACTTGCAAAAACATGAACATCAGAACTTCCAGAAACCTGTATCACCGCGTTTTCTGATTTGAGGTTCGCGCATTTGACATCACCACTTCCGCTTATTTTACAATCAAAATCTTTAGTCCTTCCTGATAAAGAAATATTGCCGGAACCTGAGCCTGTTACTTTTACAGAAGGCGCATCTACACTGACATTCACATCGCCTGAACCGGATGTGTTAATCTGCAATTGCTGATTACTTTTTATGGTACCATTGCTGTTAATATCTCCAGAACCGGAAGTTACGAGTTTATTGAGGGAAGGGGCAGTGATGATCACTTTTGCATGATCATTCATTACCGAATAGCCGTTTTTATAATGAATATTCAGAACACCGTTATTCACATCAGTAATCACATAAGGAATTAAATTTTCATCATTTTCCACGATCAGCGAATAATCATTTCCTTCTCTGATTTCCACATCAATGGAGCCTGAGGTTTTTACCGTTTGGATGGCAGAAATATCCCTGCTTTCATCGCGCACATTCCCATTTCCTGAAATAGAAGCGCACGACATAAAGAAGAGCGATGCAGCTAAAAGCGAAAAAAAATTTTTCATCTGCTTATTTTTTGTTTATTTATAAAAAGTAATAATAAGGAAATTTTATTTTTAAAAGAAATGTGATTCTTTATTTTTTCAAATAAAGAATGCAAATTACAGAAACAATAAACGATTTACCTTCGCAGCCATGACAGAAAAAATCCTGATTCTTGATTTTGGTTCTCAATACACGCAACTCATTGCCAGGAGCGTAAGAGAAGCAAATGTTTATTGCGAAATTATTCCATTCAACAAAGAAATTGACTTTTCTCCTGCCCTCAAAGGTGTGATCCTTTCCGGATCCCCTTTTTCTGTAAATGATGAAGACGCTTTGATAATTGATGTAAAAAAAATCAATGAAAAAGTTCCGGTTTTAGGAATTTGCTATGGCGCACAACTGATATCAACATTGTATGGAGGCGTTGTCGAAAAAAGTGATAAGCGTGAATATGGAAGATCCAAATTGCAGATAAAAAATCAGGCGGATGAATTATTAAAAGGAGTAAATAATGATTCAGATGTGTGGATGAGCCATAGTGACACGATCAAAAAGCTGCCGGAAACTTTTTCAATTTCTGCATCTACACACAATATTCCTATCGCTGCTTTTCACAGTAAAGACACAAATAATCCAATTTTTGGTTTACAGTTTCACCCGGAAGTATATCATTCTGCCGAAGGCAAAAAAATAATCCGAAACTTTTTGGTAAATGTGTGTAAATGCGGCCAGGACTGGACTCCTGCACATTTTATTAATGATACGGTCGCTTCAATAAAACAAACAATCGGGAATAAAAAAGTAATCATGGCTTTGAGCGGCGGTGTCGATTCTACCGTTGCAGCCACTTTGATTCATCGTGCCATTGGAACCAATCTTTATGGAATTTTTGTTGATAACGGCGTGCTGCGCAAAGATGAATTTGAACAGGTGATTGAATCGTGTAAAAGCATCGGATTAAATATCAAAGGTGTTGATGCAAAAAATTATTTTTATAAAAAGCTGGCAGGAAAATCTGATCCTGAAGAAAAAAGAAAAGCGATCGGGAAAAGCTTCATAGAAATTTTTGATGAAGAAGCGCATAAGATTGAAGGCATCGAATTTCTTGGACAGGGTACCATTTATCCTGATGTAATTGAATCGGTTTCTGTACATGGGCCGTCAGTTACCATCAAGTCGCATCACAATGTGGGCGGACTTCCTGAAAGGATGAAACTTCAATTAATAGAACCGCTGCGTTCGTTGTTCAAAGATGAAGTAAGAAGAGTAGGCGCTGAACTTGGGCTTCCTTCTTCACTGTTGAACCGGCATCCTTTCCCGGGCCCCGGGCTCGCAATAAGGATTCTGGGAGAAGTGACAGAGGAAAAAGTAAAGTTGTTACAAAAAGCGGATGCAGTTTATGTGAATGCTTTGAAAAAATTTGATTTGTATGCAACGGTATGGCAGGCGGGCGCTATCTTACTGCCTGTAAAAAGCGTTGGCGTAATGGGTGATGAAAGAACGTATGAATTTACGGTTGCTCTTCGTGCAGTTACTTCGGTAGATGGAATGACGGCAGACTGGGCACATCTTCCTTATGATTTCCTGGCTCATGTTTCCAACGAAATCATTAATAATATTAAAGGAATTAATCGCGTGGTTTATGATATCAGCAGTAAGCCGCCGGCTACGATTGAATGGGAATAGATGGCTTATGTCTGATGTGACATGTACAATGTAGGATGTACGAATTGAGAATTTAGAATTATGAAGAAATATTTTTTGTCTTTTACCGTCCTGTTTATTTTTTCCTCATCAAGGTCTTTATTTGCGCAGGTAAATTATTCTGCAGCTAATAAAACGTACCATGTCGCTATTTTTGCTCCTCTTTACCTGGACTCTGCGTTTACCGGCGATAAATTAAAACAGGAAAGATCTTTGCCAGCGTTCACCATTGCCGGAGCAGATTTTGTGCAGGGTGCGCAAATTGCTTTGGACACAATAAATCTGAAAGGCCATCATGTAGAAGCTTTTATTTATGATTCGAAGTCTGCAACAGAACCGGTTTTGTCATTAATAAAAAATAAAAAATTAGAAAATATTGATTTAATTATCGGATCGGTGAAAGAGCCGGAATATACTATCCTTGCACAGTTTGCTGTTCAAAAAAATATTCCCTTCGTGTCGGCTACTTATCCTAATGACGGGCGCATCAGACAGAATCCTTTTTTATTAATTGTCAATTCTACTTTGAAAGCGCACTGTGAAGGTATTTTTAGTTACCTGCTTCAAAAGCATGGAACAGATAATATTTACCTGGTAAAAAAGAAAAATGACAACCGCATCGATAATTATTTCAAGGAAATTAACTGGGTGGATGGCAAGCCGCTTTTAAAAATTAAAACCATCATGCTGGATAGTTCCATTTCTTCTGCAGGATTAAGATACCTCGTTGACACGACGAAACCTATGGTAATTATCGGCGCCAGCCTTGAAGAAAATTTTGCTCAAAAGTTGGCAGATGCTTGTTATCCTATTCAAAAAACAAATCCCCTGGTTTTAATTGGAATGCCCAACTGGGACGGATTTACCAGTTTGTATAAAAAGGAGGTTTATAAAGACTTTCCCATCCGTTATACCACGCCCCACGATGATGTAAAAAATAATGGATTTAAAGAATATTTAGACGATAAATATTTTCATTTGTATCGCACCGAACCCAGCGATATGGCTGAAAAAGGCTTTGAAACCACTTATGATTTTATTTCCATTCTAATAAATCATCCCGAAAATTTTATGGAGAATATTAACGACAGTACATATGCTCCTTTGCATGATTTTAATTTCCGTCGGGTATTTATGGAAAAGAATAAATCTATTCCCGATTATTTTGAAAATAAACACTTGTTCATCATGCAGATTTTAAACGGAAATATTGTGAGGGAATGGTAGGAAGCAAGAGTTCAAAGTTTAATGTTCAAAGTTCACTGTTCTTGATCAACCTTCAACTTTCAACCATCAACTTTTAACCTGTTTTTAAAAACCTCTTTTCCCATCAAAGTTTTCTAATTCTTTTGCCACAGCATTTAGGAATGTAGAGCCTAAAGCGCCGTCAATAATGCGGTGATCATAACTCAATGAAAGGTACATCATGTGGCGAATGGCAATACTGTCACCTTGTTCACTTTCAATCACCACCGGACGTTTTTTTATAGCGCCCACTGCGAGAATCGCCACCTGTGGCTGATTAATAATCGGCGTTCCCATCAGGCTTCCAAAGGTTCCTACGTTCGTCAAAGTGAAAGTTCCTCCTGCAGTATCATCCGGTTTTAGCTTATTATTTCTGGCAGCATTTGCAAGACCATTTACCTGTTTGGTAAGTCCTGTTAAGTTTAACTGATCTGCATTTTTAATTACCGGAACGATTAAATTGCCACTCGGCATTGCCGTTGCCATTCCAATATTAATATCCTTTTTGATCACAATTTTATCTCCATCAACACTGCTGTTAATCAGGGGATATTTTTTGATGCACTTTACAATCGCTTCTACAAACAACGGTGTGAAAGTAATTTTTTCCCCTTCTCTTTTTTCAAAATCTTTTTTGATTTTTTCACGCCATAAAACCATGTTGGTAACATCACATTCAGTAAAACTGGTAACATGCGCACTGGTATTCTGGCTGTCTATCATGTGTTTGGCAATCATCCTGCGCATGCGGTCCATTTCGATAATTTCTACATTTCCTGAATAAACTGCAGGTGTATATTCCTGCTTTTGCGTTGTTTGCGGAACGTCGTGAACCGGCGTTTGTTCTTGCTTTTGCAGAGGTTGCTCAGTTTCTTGTTTTACTGCATTTTTCCGTTTTTCCAGGTAAGACATAATGTCTTTTTTGCTTACTCTTCCATCCTGGCCGGTTCCTTCGATCTTCTCTAATTCATTCATAGAAATTCCTTCGCTGGCGGCAATATTCAAAACCAAAGGAGAATAAAAACGAATTGCGGAACCGCTGGTATTCATTGATTTTTTTTCTTCAGGCTGATAAGGAACTTCTTCCATTACTTCAGCCTCTTCATGTTGGTCAGCAGAGTAAGACGGTTGCGATACATTATTTTCAGAAGCATTGGCATTCGTATTAATTCGCGCAATAACTGCGCCTACGGCAACGACATCATTTTCTTTATAAAGAATTTCTGAAATGGTTCCTTCAGCAGTGGAAGGTACTTCACTATCTACTTTATCAGTTGCAATGTCCAGCACAGTTTCATCCATCGCTACTTTATCGCCCGGCTTTTTGTGCCATTTCAATATTGTAGCTTCCATGATACTTTCGCCAAGTTTCGGCATTATTAAATCGACCATGATCATAAAAAAAATTTAAAATTAAACTGAACAAAACTGAGGCTTCAAAAATAAGAAAAACGATTTGGTTATCAGATAATAAGTTTCAGCAAGATATTTGATTTCGTTTTTTGTAAAACACAAACCGGCTTTATTTGTGCTTTTACTGAAGGGAGCCTTCAACTTTCAACGTTCAACTTACTGCTGCTTCCCCACTGGATTTTGCATTCGGCCGATGACTATAACTAACAGGTTTATTGTTTCTTGCAAATGTTAATCCGTCTTCCCACCATTGGCTCATCAGCTGAGGCCTGAATACAAACGGGTTATTGGTTAAATGCTTTGGGGTAAAATACATCCGGATAGCCAGTTCATGGTTTAACCCCATCAGCCTTCCAATGATCCGGTCTTTCATACTTATCTGGTTACTCATAAAGCTTATGGTTTCCATTACAAGAGAGAACGGATTTCGCGCAATTGGCAAATTATGTATTTCATTTTCTCCTTCAAGAATGATTACATCCATATCGGTAACGCCATTTTCCAAAGCGCAATTGATTGGAATGTGATTTCCAAAACCTCCATCTGCATATTGGCAACCATCGTGTTCGTACACGCTCATATATGGCACTGCATTCGCTGAAGCCCACGTCCAGTTGCAAAAATCTTCATAATTGCTGTCAGCTGTATTAAAATATTCTACTTTTTGCTTTGTAAGATTCGATACGGTAACAATCACTTTCTTGTGCAACAAACTTATCTCTTCAAATTCTTCTTTAGTCAGACTTTTAAAAATTAAATTTCTAAGATTTTCACTTTCTCCAAATGTTACGTGGCCTTTAAGAATATTACGAAGAATGGCGAACTGGTTGATGCTTTTAAAATAATTTCCGTTTGTTTCTTTTGTATTGAATGGGGACACATTAAAAACGTCTTCCTGCTTTACAGTTGTGAAGATTTTCTTTATTTTTTCAATATTTCCCAATGCTACATGAGGCAAAAGCAAACTCCCCGCGGAAGACCCAACAAGCAGATCGTAAGAATTTCCACAATCGTTGATCAGATGTTCTGCAATGCCTCCGGCAAAAGCACCCTTGCTTCCACCGCCGGATATCACTAATGCTTTCATAACATTCTATTTTACCAGGCGTAAAACATTCAAAGAATAAAACCAGATGATAAAGAACGAAGCCGTTTTTCCAAAATATGGTAACAAAAACCAGTCCAGATCACATGTAAATAATTGATAAAATTAGAAGTAATCAAAGTAAAAACTATCGTGAGCTATAAAATTTAAAATGGCAATTTTATCGAATCCGGTTCGATAAATTCGTGGGTGTAATCGTTTTCCAAAAAACTGGTCGGAGAATCCGGAGGAGTGATAATTTCATTTTTGCTAAAACCCCACGGTTGCCAGTATTCTGCTAAAACGCGTGCAAACATATTATCGTCCCATGTACCAAACGCAGGTTCAGCAAGGGTTTCAAGTATTGGCAACGATTCAATAATTACTTTTTCACCCTTTACTTCAATAAGATGTTGAGCGCGTTTTTTTAATAAATAATTTGCATAGAGGAACCGTGCACATAGTTCTTCAAACTGAATCGGATGCAAAATTTTATCAGAAATTTTATGCAGTATATCTTTCTCTTTTTGTTGAACAGCGCCGTTATCGTGAAGACACGCAACGATTCCAAAGCCATTCATTCCCAACGAAAAATTCAGATTGGTTGGTTCATCTTTGTAGTTAAATGTATCCTGCGAATATTTCAGTTTTACAATGTTGATACTCCAGGGTTTCATTCCTTTAAATTCCATCGGAACAACAAGCGATTGCAACATTAGATGAAATTTGCCAAAACGTTCTTTTAATAATGGCGAAAGTGTAAACTCTTTTAGTTTTGGATTTTTGGAAGAACGCCTTATTTCCAGATTCAGATCATGATACAAAACACCATAAACCATTTTTCCCATCCAGAGAAACATTCGTTCTTCCGGGATTTTTTTTACCGCATCATATCCTTTATGAAATGCTTCTTTTATTTCCTGGTCTAAATTATCCAACGTATTTTTTACAGCCGGTGAACAAGGCAATTTCAACTCTTCATAATGAATCCCTGTTACCTGATCCATCATTTTAAATTTTTTATTTCTTAAAGAAAAACGATCAAGAATCCAGGCAGGGAAAATACCGATCTGCTCCTCTTCAGATTCCAAATCTTCACCGGTAAGAAAACACGTTTGGGGATTAAAATATAAAGTTTCAAAAGGATTAAATAGAGAGAAAGACATTGGGTAAAATTAATTTTTAAAAGCATTAGTTTCTGTCGAAACCAACCAACATGGATGAAGAAGAATGTGCATTATTTGTTCGTTTACTAAACGGTTGTCTGCCGTCTCGCCAGCAATTTATTTTTTTTCAGGCTTCTGTTTTTATTTTTTGATAAAACATAATCCCTATCCGGTCAATGTGAGAAATTAAATGGTCATTGCGGATTGTGTTATAATTTAAAACATCAAAGTGATAAGGCATTGTAGTTTCTTCATTTAAAAGATAACTTATCCGGCTGATAATTTTAAGATCAATCAGTTGGCCTTTCACAGCAATATCTACATCACTTCCACGACGATAATTCCCTTTGGCACGGCTTCCGAAAATAAAACATTCTTCTACTTCTTTCTGCTGCTGAAGAATTGAAATGATGTTTTTTAAATCACTTTCCTTCAAACCAAATGTGTTATCCATTTTGTTTTAATTTAAAGGTGGTGTATAATATTTTTAACAAAGGAAAATATTCCTGTCGGATTAGATTGATCACTTCGTTTGCTTTTTCTTCATCATACGTATGGGCGGTAAGATTGCGGTTTGTCAAAAGTTCTAACCAGCTGTTGCCATCTTCTATTAAGTCTATTTCAAACGCTTTTTTTAATGCACTGCGCGGTGACTTGATATTATTAAAGCCCTGGGCCTGCAAATAATCTTTAATAGTGTTCCATGCCAGTTCAAATGTCATTTCAAAAAAATGGATCATTCCGGCTTGTTGGATAATATCCGGATTTTTTATTTGCATTGATATTTCCAGATAGTGGATTGATTTTTCAAAGTTCTGAAATCTTTGCTCCCATCTAACGTCCTGCTCTTCCATGCTTTACTATTATAATTTTAAAAAGTAATTTACCATTTATTTACAGTAAAAAAACAAATAAGACAGATTTCAATAATCGGTTGCTTCAATGAACCGGCATCCATCAATAATTATATTTTTTCAGACTGAAGCTTATTGTACTATTTGCAGGCGGTTTTATTTCCCATTTGTTATCCTGAAAAGCAATTTTTATTTCAAATAATCTGTCTTCTGGCTGATAAAAATAACATGGACGATTTTTATTTTCATCATCAAAAATAATCAATTCAATTTTGCTCCAATCCATAAATTCAGTGGATTGGGCTAAAGCAATATGAGGAATAATCGAACCTTTTTTTACCAAAACAATTCCTGGTAATTCTGCCACATTTAAATGAACCCAATGCCCTCCTTCGTACGATTTTCCTGTTTGATAATCTATCCATTTTCCTTTGGGCAAATACACATTTCTTGACACAGTATTTTCTTCCATGATTGGCGCTACCAGCATATCATCACCAAACATAAACTGATCTTCCAGATTCCATGTTGTGGGATCATCAGGATAATTGAAAAACATGGCTTTCCACATGGGCCAGCCATTTTGTGAAGCGATAAAAGCCTGGGTAAAAATGTATGGCATCAACCGGTAGCGCATCTCTACCATCTTCCTAAAAACATTTAAAAATTCATTACTGAATTCCCATGGTTCACGTGGTGGAAATCCATGCACACGGCTGTGTGAAGTAAACATTCCAAAGAAAGCCCATCGCTTAAAAAGTTCTTCTGTAGGTGTTCCCGAAAATCCACCAATATCATGGCTCCAGAAAGAAAACCCGCTTAATCCTAAAGACAAGCCTCCGCGTAAACTTCCCGCCATTCCTGCATCAGACACTTCTGCATCGCCTCCCCAATGAACAGGAGCTCGTTGCCCACCTGCCCAGGAACTGCGGGACCAAATCAAGTTTTCTCCCTTAATTTCTTGGGTTATTTTACTAACCAATTGCGTATATCTTAATGGATAATTATTATGTTCATAATAACCACTTCTGCCTGATGCATACAATCCTTTCAAAGGCGCCGCTTCGCCGAAATCAGTTTTTATAACGGCAATGCCTAAACGTAAAAGCGCTTTTATTTTTTGCGTATACCAATCAATGGTTTCCGGATTAGAAAAGTCAAGAATCGCATCTTCAGTCGATACATTCCCATTCGCATCTTTGATGTACAATGTCTTTTTTACGACTTCTTCAAAAATTGGATTTAATGGAGTGAAATAAGGAATTTGCCAAAGTGATGTTTTGAATCCTTTTTGTTTTAATTCCGCGGTCATTTTTTTAGGATCAGGAAAGGATTTTTTATCAAATTTAAAATCGCAATTGATACCGCTTTTAAACCAACCTGCGTCAATATGTATCACATCGCAGGGAACAGAATTTTTTCTAAGTTTATCGGCTACCATTATCACTTCTTTTTCGGAACGATAACTAAAACGGCTCATCCACAAACCGAAACTCCAAAGCGGGGGCATGGGACTTTTGCCGGTAATATTTGTGTATTCTGTAAGAATTTCCTTTGGTGAACCAATGAAGAAAAAAATGTCTAATTGATCATCGCCAACAAACAGAGTTTTGCTTCCATCATGAGTATAACCAAAATCTATCGTAACCGGAGATGTAGTGTGAACAAACATTCCATAGCCTCTGCTGCTAATAAAAAAAGGAACCGGCTTATACATTTGTTTACTTGCTGTGCTTTGTGTATCGCAGGCCCAGAGCACCATTTTTTGTCCACGTTTATTTAACCCTGTAAAAGATTCGCCGCATCCAAAAATCTTTTCATCAGGCAAAAGAGAAAAAGATGCAGCAATACTTCGTGAATAATCTGTAGATCTTTTTATAAAAAGAAACGGATATTTTTTTGAATGCATTCCTTCCAGTTCTTCAAAACTATTTGTTGAGGTTAATAATTTTTCATGCACATCAAACAACTCAATCTTAAAATTTTTTTTATTCAAAATCAAAGAACCATATTCACTTTTATAAATTGTTTTTTCAATGTCATTCTCTTTGATTTTCCAACCGCCTTTTATTTCCGGTTCCCCATCAAGCATCAGGGAAGGATGCTGCTGTTGAAGTGCAGACGTGGTTTTCATACGGAGCCTGATCGTTTTTGAATTTATAAATGAAAGAGAAAAACCGCAAACCGGATGTGATTCATAATCCTGGAAAGGCGCTTCTTTTTGTTCCGCCTTTTGAAGATGCATGTCTATTTTATTAAAAAACCAATCCATTATCCAACGATGATAGTTCCACCGAATTTTCCCTTCTCCTTTTTTCGTATTAAACGCTGTTACTTCCCCTGAAACAAAATATTCATTTTCTAACTGGTAAAAATCATCCATGATATCGAGGGGATGATTGAGAAATTTTGATTGTTGACTCATTTATTGTTTGGAAGAGTTTATATTGTTTAGATGAATTTAGATTGTTTAGGTTATACACAGTTTAATGCGTTAATCGAAATACTTCAAGACCATAAGGTGGCAATGTTAGTTGAAATTTTTTTTCAAAATCAAGTGGAATCACATTTCCATACAATGTCTTAACATCCTTTGTTGCAGGATCATAATTTGGATAACTTACTTCTGCATTTTGTTCTGAACCAGAAAGATTTACCAGCACTATTATCGCATTTGCTGAATCGAATCTTCGATACGAAAAGACAGCATCGTTAGAGTTGGCAAGGGTTTCATAACTTCCTGAAGAAATGACTGGATTTTCTTTTCTAATGCGGATCATTTTTTTATAAAAATTATAAATCGAATTGGAGTCAGGTTTTTCTTCTTCCAATGAAATGCCATCGTTGGGTTTTGCATAACGGCTATCCCACCACGGTCCGGAATTTTTATACCACAAAGCCATTCCTTTTCCTGTATCTGATTTATACCATTCAAATGCCTCCCGATCCGGAATTTCATTTGCGTCTGTCATGCCCCATTTTTGCCATTCGCCTTTTCCATTCATTCCTAATTCCTGTCCATAATAAATGGAAGGAACGCCTCCAATCAATAAATTTAAAGCTGCTCCAATTTTTAATTTTTGCAGATTTTCATTTACACCATTTGCATATCTTGGCAAGTCATGATTTTCTATGAAAATAATCTGATGCCTGCCTGGAGGAAAAATACTGAAAGCAGAATCGGCCATCCTTGTTAAATATTTTTTATTAAATGAACGAATGCCTCCCATTAATTTGAAAGAATAAACCCGGTCAACATTCGCTTTTGTAATATAATCAACAGCCCACGAATTCCATTCGGCCTGCTCAGCGACATTTACAATTTTTGGATTTACTTTTTTAATTGCGTCAATCAATGGCACCCAGAAAGTTTTAAAAAGATGAGTAACCCGTCCTTTATTATCGAGGTCATCCATCATGTGATCGAAACGAAAACCATCTACGCCATCGTCAAACTTGCCGTCTTTATTGGGATCAACCCAGTAAGAATATAATTTAATATTGTAATCAAGAACAGCTGGATTATTAAGATTCACCATGATCAGTTTTTTTACAACTCCATTGTACCCTTTTAATTCAGTAAGATTCATTACGATGCTTTCCGTTTTTGTATGTGCTGAATCCGTCCATATCAAATAATCACTGTAAGGAGATTTCAAATTATTATAAGAACTTTTATACCATGGATGATCTTCTGTAACATACTGAGTTTCCATATCCATAAAGATTTTCATACCCCGGTGATGAACCTCTTTTACCAAGGAAATATAATCATTGAAGCTTCCTAATGTTGAATCTATTTTATAAAAATCATTCGTAAAATAATTATGGTAAAAAGGGGATTGATATAATGGAAGCAATTGAATGGAAGTAATTCCCAAATCGTGCAAATAGTCTAATTTTTCACGAAGCCCGTTCAGGTCCCCGATCTCATCGCCATTGCTGTCATAAAAACTTCTTTGAAAAACGTGATAAATGATTTCATTATCCGCATTCCATGAATGTGATTCTGTGCTTATTTTTTTTGAAACGCAGGAAACAAAAAAAAGGAAAATTGCAAAGACAAACAGAAGTGTTTTGATAATGAATCTTGTCATCTTTTACATTTAAAAACGACACAAGTTTACTAATTTTTGCGCAGCTTTTATTTTGTTACAGTAAAGAGACAAATAAAGCAGAATCATGTTTTTCTTAATTTATAAATTTCAAAAGATAAAATGAATTATATTGGAAAAGCAATTTTTGAAAAAAAATATTTTCTTCTCATTTGAATTTTTCATAAATGATTTTAGCCCCTGTTATTGTTTTAGTCGTTCTTGCTTTATTAATTTTGTTTTTTATTTTCTATAAAAGACCAGGAAAAAAAATTATTCTACCAAAAGATTATAAAGAACTGCTGAGCAAAAATGTTTCTTATTACAACCGGCTCTGTGAAAAAAATAAAATCAAATTTGACGAAAAAATAAAAGACTTTCTGGGCTATGTGCGTATTGATGCAGTTGACACAAACATAGACGATCTTGATAAGCTGTTAGTCGCTTCCAGCGCAGTAATCCCGGTTTTTGGTTTTCAAAAATGGAAGTATTATAATCTTCGAAATGTACTTCTTTATCCCGGTTCATTTAATAAAGATGAGTTTCTCGCTTCCGGTTATGAACAAAATATTTTGGGAATGATTGGAAATGGGCCAATGCAACAAGTGATGATTTTATCAAAGCCGGCTTTGCATTTTGGATTTCAAATGGAACCGCCAAAAGAAAATACAGGAATACATGAATTTGTTCATTTACTCGACAAAGAAGATGGGTATGTGGATGGATTGCCTGAAGCATTACTCAATAGAAAATTTAATTCCAAATGGATCGAACTCATGAACAAAAATATTCAAACAATTATTGAAGGCCGCTCGGATATGAATTATTATGCCGCAACCAACAAAGCAGAATTTTTTGCCGTTGCTTCTGAATATTTTTTTAATCAACCTGGTTTATTCAAAGAAAATCATCCTGAGCTTTTTGAATTAATGTGCACGATATTTAAGCAGGATCCAATTAATCCAATCGGCGACTAAACTGCTACAGGCGCCTTTATTGGCGGATGGCTTTGATAATTTGACAATTCAAAGTCTTCGAATTTAAATTCAAAAATATTTTTTACTTCCGGATTTAATTTCATTTGCGGAAGCGGAAACGGTTTTCTTGTGAGTTGCAATTGTGCCTGCTCAAAATGATTTTGATATAAATGTACATCGCCAAACGAATGAACAAATTCTCCCGGTTCCATATCACACACCTGTGCAATCATCATGGTAAGCAATGCATAAGAGGCAATATTGAAAGGCACTCCAAGAAAAACATCGGCACTCCTTTGATACAACTGGCAGGAAAGTCTTCTTTTTCCTCCTTCTGTTTGGCTTGTATAAAATTGAAACAAACAATGACATGGCATCAATTTCATCTCGGGAAGATCAGCAACGTTCCAGGCACTGATTATTAATCTTCTGCTATCCGGATTTGTTTTTAATTGTTCAATCAATTCCGAAACCTGGTCAACTGTTTTCCCATTTGCTCCATCCCAGCTTCGCCATTGTTTTCCATAAACAGGTCCAAGATTTCCGTTTTCATCAGCCCATTCATCCCAGATTCTTACACCATTTTTTTGTAAATATTCCACATTGGTATCTCCTTTTAAAAACCACAACAATTCGTAAATAATACTTTTTAAATGAAGTTTTTTGGTAGTAACCAAAGGAAAGCCATCGTCCAGATTAAAGCGCATTTGGTAGCCAAATAAACTGCGTGTTCCTGTGCCCGTGCGGTCATTTTTATCAACGCCGGTATTGATTATTTTTTGTAAAAGTTGAAGATATTGCTCCATGGGCGCAAGTTAAAGGATAATGGGAAAATTGGGAAATGTGAAAATGTAATCAAATGACGATATTTACCTAAAATAACTGCCCGTATCCCATTCTCACTATGAAAAAATATTTTCTCATTTTACTTCTGCTAATTGCCGTGCAAGGCATTACTGCACAGATTACCGTCGTCTCCTGGAATCTGGAAAACCTCGGAAAATCTAAATCAGCATCTGCTATAAATTTTATCGCTAATACATTAAATCCTTTCGATATCGTTGCGATTCAGGAAGTAGTTGCAGGAAATGGTGGAGCAGAGGCAGTAGCAAAGATTGCGGATGCTTTAAACAGAAAAGGTAGTAAATGGGATTACAGAATAAGTGACCCAACCAGCGGCGAAAATTCTTACAAAAGGGAGCGGTATGCTTTTATCTGGAAGACTGCTAAAGTAAGCATTGCAGGAACGCCCTGGCTGGAAATTCAATATTCAAATGAGATAAACCGCGAGCCATTTTTTGCAACATTCAAATTAAAAGATACTCTTTTTACGCTGGTTAATTTTCATGCCATTACCAAAACAATGCAACCCGAAACAGAAATAAAATATTTCAAATTTCTTCCGGGTGAATATCCGGATAAAAATTTGATTTTTTGCGGCGATTTCAATTGTCCTCAATCACATACTGTGTTTAATCCTCTAAAAAAGATGGGATACAAGCCGGTTTTTATTGGGCAAAAAACTTCTTTAAAAATGAAGTGTGTGAATAACGATTACCTTGCTTCAGAATTTGATAATATTTTTTATCATGATTCAAAAATAAAAATTATCAAATCAGGCGTCATTCATTTTTATAAATCCTTTGCCTCCGTTAAAGAAGCAAGAAAGATTTCAGACCATATTCCTGTTTGGTTTCAATTCTTTTTAAATTAAAGTATGCCGGTTCTCATAATATTTTCGTTATGTACCTTCGTCCATTAATTTGAAAAAATATGTCTGAAGATCTTTTAGTGGCAAAAGGAACGAAAGAGCAACAATACCAATCTCTGTTGCCACAAATAAAAGCGCTGATAAGCGGTGAAACTGATTTAATTGCTAATATGGCAAATATTACCGCTGCTTTAAAAGAGCAGTTTAATTGGTTGTGGGTGGGTTTTTATATTGTAAAAAATGGAGAACTGGTGCTGGGGCCATTTCAGGGGCCGATTGCGTGTACGCGGATACAGAAAGGAAAAGGTGTTTGCGGTAGCAGTTGGGCTCAGGCAAAAACCCTGATCGTTCCTGATGTGGAGAAATTTGCCGGACATATTTTTTGCAGCAGCCTTTCAGTTTCAGAAATTGTTGTTCCTGTAATTCGTAATGATAAAGTGCTTGCAGTACTCGACGTGGATAGCAATACTCTGTCAACGTTCGATGAAACCGATCAACAATTTCTCAAGGAAATTACCCAATGGCTGAACATAAATGAGGGGTAAGGTAATTGGTGAGGATTTGTTTATCACTGGTTTTATTGGCTTAGCTTGGTTTTAGTGGCGTGGTAAAATGTGTTATTTAAAAATGATCATGTCTCTGAATAAAAACACAGCTTTGGTTGTGACCAATTTGTAAAAAGCGATTGTAAAGATTCCCTAAACAGCGCATCTTTTGAAGGAGATGCGATCGGTATTATTCGTATTTGGTCATTGAGAAATTATCCTGATTATTTTATTTCTATTTTCAGTAAAACAACAAATAAGACGGAATTCATTTTTGTAAAAACTTTCGGTATTATTAAATTCACGAAACCGTACAGGTTTTCAACACGTTCACATTTAATACTTACTAAAAAAACAATATGGATTTAGGATATTTAAATGGACTGCCCGAATGGGATGACATGCGCTTCCACGATGCAGAAGGCGATGAATGGAAAAAAAACAGTGGCCAAAGGCTTGCAGCAAAATTATTGTATGAGCAATGGCGTGAAGTCTTCGGGCTGGTAATGGCTTTTGCTGAAAACCTGGCCACAGATGGTGATGCGCCGGATACCGAAACGCACGAGCAAACTACCAAACGGTTTATTTACGAAAATGCCCTGATTATCGGCCCAAAACTAATGGGCGCAGCGGGAACGGATCTTTATATTTTACAAATGGAAAACGCTTCGATCATTCGTACGAATGCGAGGCAAATGATGGAACAGGTTTGCTTTGCAGTATTGATGGGCTTTGCGGAAGAAAGCTATAAAGAGGTAATTAAAGAAGCTATGAATCGGTTTCGTGAATTGTTTAAAAACTGGGTAGCCACTTTTGAAAAGGGCGATTTTGAAGATGAATGGGGATTGTTTGTTTAAAATGCGTTAATTAGTGGAAACAATGTTTACACGCTCGGTGAACCCACAAATAATGTGAATTCACATTTCAAATAATCTGCCACTTTCAGATCACCTTCAACAAATAATAATTCTTCTTCCCTTTTTGTATCAATAAATATTTTTCATTTAAAAGTTGTTGAGCATTTATTTTTTCGTCAATAGAAGTTACTTTTTCTTTATTGATAAAAATGCCACCACCTGCAAGCATTTTTTTCGCTTCACCTTTGCTCGGTAAAATTTTTGTTTCGGTTAATAAACTAATCAAATCGAAATCATTTAATTTTTCCTTTTCTATTTCTACCGTTGGCACGCCTTCCATCACTTGCAGCAATTGTTCTTCATTCAGTTGTTTTAATATTTCTGCAGTATCATTATTAAATAAAATGGATGAGGCTTTTACGGCAAATTCATAATCCTTTTTTGAATGTACAAAAGTAGTAACCTCCTCAGCCAGCTTCTTTTGAAGTACCCGCTGGTGCTCATTTCCTTTGTGCTGATTCACGAAATCAGTGATTTCTTTTTCAGATAAAAAAGTAAATACTTTTAAAAATCTTTCTGCATCTGCATCCGCTGTATTTAACCAAAACTGGTAAAAAGTATAAGGGGAAGTTTTTGAAGCATCTAACCAGATATTTCCTTTCTCACTTTTACCAAATTTACTTCCATCCGATTTGGTTAATAAAGGGCAGGTAAATGCAAACGCTTCACCGCCGGTTTTTCTGCGAATGAGTTCTGTTCCGGTTACAATATTTCCCCATTGATCACTGCCACCAAATTGCAGTTTGCAGTTTTTATTTTTGTACAGCCAATAAAAATCATAGCCCTGCACCAGCTGGTAAGTAAATTCTGTAAAGCTCATTCCATTATCCCCTTCCAGCCGTTTTTTTACGCTGTCTTTCGACATCATATAGTTTACAGAAATGTGTTTACCGGTATCGCGGATAAAATCTAAAAAAGAAATATTCTGAAACCAATCGTAATTATTTACCATTTCGGCGGCGTTAGTTTTATCAGAATTGAAATTAAGAAACCTGGATAATTGTTGTTTTACTGCAGCTACATTTTTATCAAGTACTTCTTTACTTAATAAATTTCTCTCCGCACTTTTTCCTGACGGATCGCCCACCATTCCTGTAGCGCCACCAACCAAGGCAATGGGTTTGTGACCGTAATTTTGCATGTGAACCAACACAATTATCGGTATCAGGCTTCCAATATGCAGACTATCGGCTGTTGGATCAAAGCCGACATAACCAGCAGTTGGTTCTTTTAAAAGTTGCTCTTCTGTTCCCGGAACTATATCATGAACAAGCCCACGCCATTTTAATTCTTCAATTAAATTTTTCATATCAATTTTAAAAATAGGCTGCAAAAATAAACAACGATAAGCGGATTTGTAAGTGTTGGAGTAAATTGCGGAGTTTTAATGTTTAATGTTAATGTTCAATGCTCAATGTCTAATGTTCAAGGTTTAATGTTCAATGCCATAATTCATAATTCATAATTCACGAGTCACGATTCATAATTCACAATTCACAATTCAATAATTTGACCTACAAAGAATCTATAAATTATCTCTATACCAAACTTCCGATGTTTAGCCATAGTGGCGTGAAGGCGTATAAAGCAGATTTAAAAAACACGGTGGCGTTATGTAATTTTTTAGGCAATCCGCAGAACAAAATAAAAACAATTCATGTAGCTGGTACAAATGGAAAAGGATCTGTGAGCCACATGTTAGCGGCGGTATTCCAGCAGAATAATGTAAAAACCGGCTTATACACATCACCTCATTTGAAAGATTTCAGGGAAAGAATAAAACTAAACGGAAACTTAATCGCTGAATCGTTTGTGATTGATTTTGTAGAAAAAACAAAAGGAATTTCTGAAGAAATAAAGCCTTCCTTTTTTGAACTCACTTTTGCAATGGCGCTTGATTATTTTGCAAAAGAAAAAGTGGATATGGCGATTATTGAAACCGGCCTTGGTGGCAGATTAGACAGCACGAATGTGATAACGCCTTTATTATCGATCATCACCAATATCAGTTATGATCACACAGAGATTTTGGGAGACACTTTAGCAAAAATAGCTTATGAAAAAGCAGGAATTATTAAACAGGATATACCGGTTGTAATTGGCGAAACTTTTGAAGAAACTAAAATTGTTTTTGAGAAAAAAGCGAAAGAAACAAATTCAAAAATATTTTTTGCAAATGAAAAATTTGAAATTCTTTCATCAGAATATAATGTAAAATATCTTGATTTAGAAATCTTGAATAAGGAAACCAAAGAGAAAGATAAATACCTGCTTGACCTCAATGGCATTTACCAGGAAAAAAATATTCTAACTGTTCTAACCGCAATTGACATCTTAAAAAATAGTTTTTTATTAAAAGAAGAAAAAATAAAAAGCGCATTACGGAATGTAAAAAAACTCACCGGACTTTTTGGACGATGGGATGTTATTCATCAGAATCCAACAGTAGCGCTGGATGTAGCGCATAATGAAGATGGTATAAAACAACTGATGAATCAAATCCATAAAAGTAAATTCAAAAATCTCCATATTATTTTCGGAATGGTAAAAGATAAAGACCTTCAAAAAGTATTGGTTCAGTTTCCTAAAGATGCGAAATATTATTTTACAAAAGCACATAATCCGCGTGCATTATCCGAAGCGGAATTAAAAGAAAAAACACAGGAATATCAATTAACTGGTAACTTTTATCCTGATGTAAACAAGGCGTTGAAAACAGCGCTGGCAAATGCTTCTGAAGAAGATTTGATTGTTGTTTGCGGAAGTGTTTTCGTGATAGCAGAAGTTGAAATATAATTTTTCGTTTCACTAAAATATTTAGCATTATTCAAAAATCATTCTTATATTTATTGTTCTAAAAAAAATATAATGAATATAAAACTATTTGAAAGCAAGCAAGTGCGTACCCATTGAGATGCAGAAAAAGAAAAATGGTATTTTTCGGTAATTGATGTAATTGAAATTCTAACTGGTAGCAGTATTCCAAAAAGATATTGGAGTGATTTAAAGAAGAAACTTCAAAATGAAGGAAGTGAAATGTACGAAAAAATCGTACAGTTGAAAATGAAAGCGGAAGATGGAAAATTACGGTTAACAGATGTGGCTGACACTGAACAATTATTGAGATTAATCCAATCCATTCCATCACCAAAAGCTGAACCTTTCAAACAATGGCTTGCAAAAGTAGGTTATGAGCGAATGCAGGAAATAAGTGATCCGGAGCAGAGCCTGGAAAGAGCACGGGAAAACTGGCAAAAACTTCGGCGAAGCGATAAGTGGATTCAACAAAGAATGACCGGGCAGGAAACGCGCAATAAACTAACGGATTACTGGAAAGAGAATGGCGTGGGAAAATCTGATGAATTTGCATTTCTCACAAATATTATTCATCAGGAATGGACAGGATTAACTGTAAAAGGTCATAAAAATTTAAAAGGATTACAATCACAGATTTTGCGCGATCACATGAGTGAGGCAGTTAGTTTTTACGGCGCGTCCCCAAAAATGCAGATGCAGGAAAAAAAGGCGGAAAAATCGCGAAAGATGCACGAGTCGCTTTAGAATTAAAAACGGGCAAAAAAGTAGTAACCGGAGAAAACTTTTTACCGCCGGTAAAAGAAAATAAAAAATTGAAATAAAAAAGATTATAGCATTCCCATTTCTCTAAGCGCATAAAAAATACAATTGTTATGCAACGATTGTTCAATTTTATTTTCGAGAAAAAGGGTTTTTAATTCTTCCAAAGTAATCTCTTCTACTTCCAGTTCTTCATTTTTATCCAGCTTCTGAACGCTGGTTTTTAGCCCGCCAGTAGCTAAAAAAGATAGGTAGAATTATCCAGCACGCCGGGATTCGCAGCAATTCTCCCAACATTAATAACAGAAGAAAATTCATAGCCTGTTTCTTCTTTTAATTCTCTTTTTACCGCTTGCTCAGGTGTTTCGTTCTTATCAACAAAACCGCCGGGGATTTCAAGAATTGTTTCGCGAATCGGGTGCCTGTATTGCCGCACCATCAAGACGTTCCCTTCTGCTGTTACCGGCACTGCACAAACAGTTGTTGGTAATTCAACCACAAAATATTCGTCAATAATTTTTCCATCAGGGGTTTCACATTTATCTTTTCGCGCAGTAAAATAAGGATGCCTGCACAAATATTCTGACGCTAATACTTTCCATTTCATATGGCGGTTCTTCTTTTATGATTTGCTGGTTGTTCTCAAAAAAAATACCGTTCAAAAATAATTTTTTTATAAATCCACCAACTATTTTTGATTACATGATCAAAACTTACAAACAAATGTCGCGTTTCAAGATCACTTTTTTATGGTCTTTTCTGACCAACTGTTTAAGAAGAAATTTGGTTTTTCTGAAAACTATTTCAGATTCATCGATGAAATAATGTGATCAATTTTTTCATCAAGAAGCTGCTTTGTTTTATCGAAATCATCCACGCTTTTCAAAGGCATATTCACACTGAAATAAAATTTTATTTTCGGCTCAGTACCGCTCGGCCTTGCAGAAATTTTACTTCCGTCTTCAGTGATGAATTGTAATACATTACTTTTTGGTAAATCAATTTTAGTAGTCTGTCCGGTTGATAAATTCTTATTTGTTTGTAATTGATAATCTAAAAATTCAACCACTTTACTTCCTGCAATATCATTTGGCGGATTATCGCGATAACCTTGCATCATATCCGAAATTTCTTTTGAACCATTCATTCCTTTTTTGGTAAGAGAAATTAATTTTTCATAATAAAATCCATACTCAACGTATAGTTGTATTAATTTTTCAAAAAGCGTTTTTCCTTTTTCTTTTTCTACAGCAGCCATTTCACAAATCATAGCCACAGCGCTTACGGCATCTTTATCGCGAACTTTATCGCCAATCATTAAACCAAAACTTTCTTCGCCGCCAACCACATAATTTTCCTTTCCCTCTTTTTCCCTGATCAATTCAGCAATCCATTTAAAACCGGTGAGCGTATTATAACAGGCGATATTATTTTTGGCGGCTATTTTATCAATCATATCAGTGGTAACAATTGTCTTGATGACCATATCATCAGGCTTCGCAATTCCCTTCTTTTTGCGGGCTTCGATCATGTAATTAAACACCATCAAAGCTGTTTGATTTCCGTTTAATAATACCCATTCTCCATGATTGTCTTTTACACCAACGCCTACCCGGTCTGCATCGGGATCCGTTCCTAATAAAATATCCGCATCAATTTCTTTTGCTTTTTTCAAACCAATACTCATGGTTTCTTTTTCTTCAGGATTGGGATAAATTACTGTTGGAAAATTTCCGTTTGGAGTCGCTTGTTCCTCCACAATATGAACGTTATCAAAACCATAAGCAGCAAGCGCTTTGGGCACCAGCATAATCCCTGTACCATGAATAGGAGTATAGACAATTTTAAGATCATGCTCTTTAATACAGGAATCCGGATTAATGCTTAATCCTTTTACCATTTCAAGATATTTTTTATCCATATCTCTTCCAATGAGTGTAATATTTTCTGGTTTGCCATTCCATTTTACATCACTCAGGCTTTTTATTTTTTCTACTTCTTCAATAACATTTTTATCATGTGGTGGTACTAATTGTCCGCCGTCTTTCCAATAAGCTTTGTAGCCATTATATTCTTTCGGATTATGGGATGCAGTAATCACAACGCCACCCTGGCACTCCAGGGTGCGAATGGTGAAACTCAATTCGGGCGTTGGTCTTATGTCATCAAACAAAAAAACTTTTATATCATTAGCAGCAAAAATTTCTGCTGCAATTTCTGCAAATTGCCGGCTGTTATTTCTTACATCATGGGCAATTGCAACCTTTACTTCAGGAAAACATTTCTTTAAATAATTCGCATAACCCTGGGTGGCCATTCCAACAGTGTATTTGTTCATACGGTTTGTTCCAACGCCCATAATTCCCCGAAGTCCACCTGTTCCAAATTCAAGATCTTTATAAAAAGCATCTTCCAATTGTGCTCCATCTTTTTTTTGTAATTGCTGAATCTGACTTTTGGTGTCTTCATCATAATTACCGGAAAGCCATTCATTTATTTTGTTTTCTGTTTTTGTATCCATGAGATTTTTTTTTACAATTTAAAGATATTCTTTTTGATTTATTTTCAATATTCTAAAACACAATCATCTTATTTTTGTGGGATGTTTTTATCAGTAAATAAGCGCCCGCTGCCAGCCGCGCAGGAAATATCCGTTTTTCTTTTTCTTCTTTTTTTTGGTTTTCTTGCTCCTCAAAAAACATTTTCACAAGATACTTTCAAAGGAGATATTTCTTTTAATAAATCTGTTTTTAATTCATCAAAAAGTTATCCGACAACTGACACTTTTAAAATTTATCCTTACAATAAAAAACGAATCAGACTCGTAACCGCTGCTAACATCGTGGGTTACGGCGGAACTTTGATTGGTCTGAATGCGATTTGGTATGCAAAATATCCGCGCTCGGCTTTTCATTTTTTTAATGATGATGCAGAATGGCAGCAGATGGACAAAGTGGGTCATATTTACAGCGCGTATACCGAAAGCAGGGCGTCGATGGAAGCCTGGCGGTGGGCAGGATTGTCGCGAAAAAAAAGTATCTGGATTGGCGGATTAAGCGGTGTTGCTTATCAATCTATCATTGAAATCCTTGATGGTTTTTCTTCTGAATATGGATTCAGTCCCGGAGATTTCACCGCAAATATTATCGGTTCTGCAGCTTTTATTTCACAGGAGTTTGCATGGAACCAACAGAAGATTCAATTGAAATTTTCATTTCACCGGAAAAATTATGGAGAGCCGGATTTGCATAAAAGAGCCGACGATCTATACGGAAAAACAGAAATTGAAAGATTTATCAAAGATTATAATGGCCAGAGTTATTGGGCAAGCGCAAACATTCAATCATTTTTCCCCGATACAAAATTGCCGCGCTGGCTTAATATATCTATAGGTTATGGCGCAGAAGGAATGTTTGGCGGAACAAAAAACATTGGCTATGACAATGAAGGGAATATAATTTTTGACAGAACAGATATCAAACGGTACCGCCAATGGTATCTCTCTCCTGACGTAGATTTCACCAAAATAAGAACGAATAAAAAAGGGATAAAAGTTTTATTGTTTGTATTAAATTCTTTCAAATTTCCTGCGCCCACTTTAGAATATTCTAACGGGAGTTTTAAAGGGCATTGGATTGTGTTTTAAAAAACAGGCGAGGATTTCTTTTTGGTTTTCTATTAAACCATCAGTAAAGCAAGAAATAACCGGATTTGTTATTTTGGAAAGAACTTAAATAGATAAAATTCTTCTCAAAAGTGATTTCTTTTTTGGTGGGTAATCCAGGTTGTCTTCATTTAAATCATCTTTTTTTGCAATAAAGTTGGTAATTCCATATTGCAACGCAGTTCCCAGTGCTTTTTTTACGAGTCCGGCTGATTTTCCCACTACCATTTTGCGTGAAAAATAACCCGCACCCAGTCCAATCGCTACCTTCAAAAGATTGTGTTTGAGCGTAGTAGATTCCTGCACTTCATGTAGGGTATTTTTTAAAATATTGGTAGGTTTTAATTCCTCAAGTACGATATGAAAATGATCTTTCAGGTCTTCGCCTAAAAAATTTCTGCGTCTTTCCAGCCGTTTAATAGCGGTGGCAAGATCGGTGGTATTTGCAATGATTTCCAATTTTTCCTGCGCGGTTTCTTCATTAGTCATGTGCTGAAGATTTTAATCTACCAATTCTTTAATGAACGTGTTGCTAATCGGTTCTTTTAATAGTTTATTCTTTGACTTAAAAAGAACAAGTCCGATGATAATATAGATACCTGCCATGATAAAAAACCCCCAGAAAGCATGTCCCAGCCACATTCCTATTAGTAACGACAAACCAACTGTTATACAGATTAACACCATGAACAGCAGTGAGATTAATATAATAGAAACGATCAAGGTGGATAAAAGTCCTGAAACTTTGTTGATGCCTTTAAGCTTGAATAAATCAATCGTTGTTTCTACATAATCCTTCAGTTTACCAAATAATTCTTCTATACTGGTAGGGTTATTTTCCATGTTATTTATTTTATCACCTATTTTATCACCGGACCTTGTCTTTTAAAAACAGATCAACAAATTTTATGAATTAACGGGATTTGGGTTTCGCACGTCATTTTTCATAGCATTTGCTTTTTCTTTTGCCTGATTTACCATGTCTTTACCCATATCTTTTCCTTCAGATACCAGGTCTGATAATTTTTGTTTTGCCGCATCATATTTTTCTGAAACTGCATCGGAAATATCATGATATTTATCCTTTACGTTTCCGGCGATATCAGATCCCTTTTCGGCGATTTTTCTCCTGGTTTCTGTACCTTTATCCGGTGCGAATAAAATGCCTAATACAGCGCCTGCTGCGGCACCTGCTAATACGCTTGCGAATACTTTTCCTGCGCCCATAATTTTAAATTTTAAGTTTATAAATGTTGTTTAACGGTGTAAAGATAAAATACATTGCCAAGAAAAAACAACTTCAGCGCGAACCTGTAAAATCCAATACCAGCTTGAGTTTCATAAAAATTCTTTTTTGAATGAAAATGATTATTTTAAATCATTTTGAGTAAAATATTGCCCATTATGAGGAAGAATTTTTAAAATCAAAAGGAACTTTTGTGTCCTGCAGACTTGAAACCTTTCATAATTGATTTTAGAATTTACCGGACATTTCGAATCTTGTTTTATCTTTTATTTGGAAAATGTTTGGAGAATCAAATTTAGTCTTCTTCGAATTTTAAAACCATTCGTTTTAATTGACCCGCTTTTCTCAGAATTCGCGCTTGCCATTTTTCTGGCATCATATTTTATGAAAGCATTCCGGGTTGTTTGTATTAAATTTATGCAGAACGTGGATAGGGATAATATTAAGGACAAAGAAAAACGATTAAAGAAAAAACAGAGCAGGATTTCTAAATTTTTTAACCGTTTTTCGGAATCAGTTACAAAAGTAACAGGCGGCGTTTTCGCGTTCATTCTTGCAATTCTGATTGTCATTATTTGGGCAGTTACGGGACCGATTTTCAAATTTTCAGACACCTGGCAACTCGTAATGAATACTACCAGTAGTATCATTACCTTTTTGATGGTTTTCGTAATTCAGCATACTGAAAACAAGGATATGACTGCATTGCAGGTAAAACTTGATGCCCTGATAGAAAAAAGCAATGTGAGCGATAACATGATCAATATAGAAGAATTATCGGCTGAAGAACTGGAAGAAATAAAAAAAATTTACCGCCAAAAAAAAGAAAAAGACAACAGCACTGAAACAATTATAAAGGAAAAAGAAATCACTATAGATAATTCAACAGATCAAAAATAAATCCACACAAAAACTTAGTTTATGCAAAAAGACAAACTTTCGGTTTTGATTCCTTTTTTTCTGCTCCTGGTACTACTTAGCAGTTGTAGCGTTGTCGGCGGTATTTTTAAAGCCGGCGTATGGGTTGGCGTCGTCGGAATTGTTATAATCCTCATAATAATTATTTGGCTCGTAAGCAAAGCAACAAAAAAATAATTGAAGCAGCGTATATTGTGTAAATTGAATAATGGTAAAGAATATTTTTGACAAAATAGCTACGCGTACCAGGGTAGGATTCCTTGCCGCATTCTTCTTGTTGTTCCTTTCTTATGTACTCACTTTTATTTCTACACGCAAAGTAGCGACACAGGATTTTTGGTTGAATCATACCAATGAAGTGATTCATAATCTTGATAATATTATCGCCTTTATTACAAAAGGTGAATCTGCCTTCAGGGGATACCTCATTACTGCCGATAAAAGCTTACTTGCCGAATATGATGAGAGCATACGCAGTACAGACAGTACTTTTTCAAGATTAAAATTGCTGACGATTGACAATCGGCATCAGCAGAGGAACCTTGATACCTTGCACAATCTGATAGATGAGAAATTTTTATGGATTGAAAATGTCATTTCCCATTTTTCTGCAACTCATCAGATTACGCCGCTTTTGTTGGAGGGCAACAACCAGGGCATTACTAAAACCAGAGCAATTGAGGAACAAATTACCAAAATGAAAAATCAGGAAAGCAGCTTATGGAGTGAACGATCGCAAAAGGTTTCTGAATACTCCGGGCTAATACAAGCGCTCAATATATTGTCCATTATTGTAGCTGTGCTCCTCACCATTTATTCATTGGTAGTTTATAATAAAGAGAACAAAGAAAAACGCCTCGCCTCAAAAAAAGCAGAAGAATACGAGAGGCAGTTACAAAAAAGAGTAAAGCAGCTTTCTGATTTGAATCTAGAATTGATTGAGCTGAGGAGATTGGAAAAATATGTGGTAACAGGCAGAATTGCGCGGGTGATAGCTCACGAAGTGAGGAATCCTTTGACGAACATTAACCTGGCTGCAGAGCAATTAAAATCAGAGTTGACTGAGACCGATAACACGGATATGTTGTTTTCAATGATCAATAGAAACTCCGAGCGCATCAATCAGTTAGTAAGTGATTTGTTGAATTCTACCCGGGTGGCCGAACTCTCTTTTTCAGATGCTTCTATCAATGAAATATTAGATGCTGCGGTGGAACTGGCCAAAGACCGAATCGAATTGAACCATATCAAAGTAATCAAAAACTATGATGAAACAATTTGCCCGATATCAGTAGATATTGAAAAGATAAAAATTGCCTTTTTAAATATCATCGTAAACGCGGTAGAAGCAATGAACGAGCATGGTATATTAAAACTGATTACACAAAATAAAGAAGGCCGGTGTGAAGTAAAAATTACAGATAATGGAAAGGGAATGAAAAAGACTGAAGTGGACAGGCTGTTTGAGCCATATTTTACTACCAAACAAAAAGGCAACGGCCTCGGGCTTGCTAATTCTCAAAATATAATTTTAGGACATAAAGGAAATATTACCGCCGAAAGTGAGTATGGGAAGGGCACTACTTTTACAATTACTTTTTAAAAAAAACGATTCTCATTCTTATTTTTTTGAATTAATCTTTCTGCGGGATGATCGTAATTTTGATAGTTGCTCCAGTTTCCTATAAATCCTGTTTTTTTGTGTACCACTTGTATCAGACCCCATTAGCATTCCCCAGGGTTTTAAACTATCTATCTGATCGCAAACTATTTTGATAAATGCAACCGCGGGCACTGATAAAAATAGTCCTGAAATACCGGTAAGTGCTCCACCAATCACTACACCTAATACAGAAATTAACACGTTTATCTGAAGCCTTGAAGAAACAATATTCGGCATCAGAATATTTACATCAATAATGTGAATTCCATAAAAAATCACAATAATCCAAATCACGTCGCTGGTGTGTGCTGAAGTGGTTAAAGTAACCAAAACCGTAAATAGAGTAGCGGTAAACATTCCAAGATAGGGAATGATGTTCAATACGGCCGACAACACGCCAAAAAATATTGCATATTTTATTCCCAGTATTAAAAGGCCAGCAGAATTGGCAAATGCCACTACCGACATTTCGATTACGATGCCAACCATATAATTCCGAATCATTAGTTTCGATTTAATGATTACGTTTTGTACATCTTGTTTTAATTCTTTAGTGAAAATTGCGAATAAAAAATTGCGGATGTGTAGCCTGTAATACAATAAGAGAAATGCATAAATTGGCATCAATATCAAAAGCATCAACGCTTCTGAAATAGAAAAAAAAGTGCTGCGGATATACCCGGTACCTGTAGCTTTTAATTTATCAGCCTGCTGCGCCAGGTATTGATTCTGCTCGTCGAGGGAAATATGCAGCTGATCTTTTATCCAATTTTGAACAGCTAGAAAATGCGCGTTCAAATGTTCCTTAATAGAAGGCACATCATTTACAAAAACAGAAATCTGATTACTGAGTAAATAAATAATGAGGGCGACAAATGCGGCCGCAAGCATTAAAGCCATTACGATCGAAATAACCCGTCCTATATTTTTTGATTCGAAAAAAGCAACGAATGGTAAAAGAAGAACCGAGAGCAAAACAGCAAACGCAAAGGGAATCAGAATACTTTGAGCAATATAAATGAAATAGCAAATAAAAAATATCACCAGGAACTGAAATCCTAATCTTATATACGTGGGCAACTGGTCATACAGTTTCATTTATTAAAGTTAAGTACTCATAAAAAACCTCATGCAATGAAGTATGAGGTTTAGTTTGAAGTTTTTAATAAAAAATAATCAAAGGCTTTGAATCCAGGTGATGACCTCGTCTTTTGTTTTTCCTAGTTTTTGTTGCAAACGGCCTACGAATTCATCATCTTTTCCTTCTTCATGTTTTAAATCATCATCGGTGAGGTCACCATACGCCTGCTTCATCTTTCCTTTGAGTTCATTCCAGTTTCCTTTGAATTTTAATTTCCAGTCTTCCATAATGTAAAGTTTTTTGTTTTAAACAATTATGCAGCGCCCCTGATAATTCTTAATAAAACCAGGATTACCGCGATTACCAGTAAAATATAAATGAGACCGCCTGCATTCCATACAAACAGTCCGAGCAGCCAGCCTATGACCAGGATCACTGCGATGATATACAATAGATTTCCCATTTGTTTTATGATTTAAGGTTAAAAAATAGATAGTGTGAAAAGTTTCACAGACAGTAAATCAACAAATAACCGGGATTCCTGTTTTTTAGAACTCATGCCCTTCGGATGATTCCTAAAATAATTGCGATAACTGCAATTACTAAAAGAATATGGATCAAACCACCTGACACATGATAGACCAAAAAGGAGATCGCCCAGATAATTATCAGAATTACCGCGATGATGTATAAAAGACTTCTCATTTTTTAAAGGTTTTAAATTGAAAAATATGATTGCTATATTTTTATCATTCAAAACTTTGCCAAATTATTTTATTAGGGTAAAAG
Organism: uncultured Chitinophagaceae bacterium; assembly: GCA_963706825.1. Lineage (GTDB taxonomy): Bacteria > Bacteroidota > Bacteroidia > Chitinophagales > Chitinophagaceae > Ginsengibacter. The sequence continues at coordinate 738,575 of CAVPNT010000003.1, forward strand.
TGTACAGTTGCTATAAGTTATTATATTATGAAGCGTTTATAAATAGCATTACTGTATATGCTTGGGGAAATAGCTCTACGAAATGAGCATTAATTTAACATTTCAGCATCATTTTTGACAAATCTTTTATTATCAGGCTGGCCAATCGTTCACCTAAAATTATTTTTTTTCTAAAAAATTTATTCAACCCTTTTCTCTAAATTTATAGAATGGAAAACATTGAAAAATCATCTTAATTCTTTTCCCATTAACTTTGTTTGAATGCCGTTTAAAAAAAATTTTTTAAAAATATCTTTGATCATAAAGGACGTATTTAAAGAATTTTCTGCAGATAATATTATTAAATACAGCGCTTCACTTGCCTACTATACAGTTTTTTCAATCGCTCCGTTACTGGTGGTTATTACCACCTTGTTTGGCTTTCTTTTCGGTCGCGAGGCTATGCAGGGGCAGGTGTACGAGCAACTGAACAAATTGGTTGGTAGCCGCGCTGCCATTCAGATCCAGGACATCATTAAAAACATTCACCTGAGTGGGAATAATTTTATTGCGACCGTTATAAGCGTCATTATTTTATTGATTGGCGCTACGAGTATTTTTGGTGAAATACAGGACTCTATCAATAAAATCTGGGGCTTACGCATCAAGTCGCATAAAGTATGGTGGAAACTAATACTAACGCGTTTACTTTCATTTTCATTAATTTTAACCATTGGTATTATTATGATTGTATCCCTTTTATTGAATGCGGTCGTTGCTGCCTTTGGAAAATTTATTGCGAGGTTTATCGCCGGCTACAGTCTCTACTTTATTCAAATCTCCGATGCAATTCTTTCTTTTATTGTTGCCGCTTTTTTGTTCAGCCTGATTTTCAAAATTTTGCCAGATGCAAAAATTCGCTGGAAAGATGTGTTTTTCGGAGGATTTATAACCGCGATTTTTTTTACCCTCGGCAAAGTGGGTATTAGCTTTTATTTGAGGACAAGTAATCTCATGTCTGTCTATGGTGCTGCAGCCTCCATTATTATTTTGATGGTTTGGGTTTATTATAGTTCAATTATTTTATACCTTGGTGCTGAATTTACAAAAGTTTATGCTAAATTGTATGGAAAAAATATTTTACCAAATGAATATGCGGAATGGGTAAGAACAGAAAAAAAAACAATTGCTGCGCCCGAATTAAAAAACAAAGATTTAAGTTAACTTTGGACGCTTTAATTTCTTTCTATAGTTATGAATAAAAAAATATTGATTATTGATGATGACTTTGATATGTGCGCTTTGCTGAGCCGCTTTTTAAATAAAAAAGGCTTTGAGACAGAAGTTGCGCATAACGGAGCAAAAGGTCTTGCCAAATTTAATGAATTCCATTTTGACATTGTACTGTGTGATTACCGGCTTGGTGATAAAGACGGCAAGGATGTATTGATGAAAATTAAAGAAGCAAAACCGAAGACTATTGTGATTATTATCACCGGTTATTCTGACATTAAAACGGCTGTCGACGTTATCAAAATGGGCGCCTTCGATTATATTACCAAACCACTGATTCCGGATGAGGTAATCAATGTAATAGAAAAAGCAGTTGCCAATCCTGTTTCTGAAGCAGCAGCGCCTGCAGCAAAGCCGGCAACTCCAACCCAGAAAAAAAGGATTTATGAATTATCCTTGAATAACGAATACCTCATTGGCCAGGATGGAGAAACAGCAAAAATATATCGTCAGATAGAGATTGTAGCGCCTACGAATTACAGTGTCATTTTATATGGAGAAAGCGGAACGGGAAAAGAAGTAATTGCGAAAACCATTCATGAAGCCAGCAACCGGAAAGGCCGTCCATTTGTTGCAATGGATTGTGGCACATTATCAAAAGAATTATCGGGCAGTGAATTATTCGGCCATGTAAAAGGTGCTTTTACCGGTGCTGTCACTGATAAAGAAGGACATTTTGAAATGGCAAACGGTGGTACTTTATTTTTGGATGAGGTGTCTAATTTGCCAAAAGATGTGCAGGCTTCTTTGCTCCGCGTAATCCAGGAAAGAAAATATAAAAGAGTAGGGGGTACGAAAGAAATGGATGTAGATGTAAGAATAATTGTTGCTTCGAATGAAAACCTGCAGGAAGCTTATCAGAGGGGGAAATTTCGTGAAGATCTCTATCATCGGTTCAATGAATTTTCTATCAATCTTCCCGCATTAAGAGAGAGGAAAGGGGATATCCCACTTTTCGCTCAGTTCTTTTTGGATAGAACAAACGCAGAGTTGCAAAAAAATATAGAAGGATACGATCAGGATGTAGAAGAAATGTTTTTGAATTACTCATGGCCAGGTAACCTGAGAGAATTCAGAAATGTGGTTCGACGTGCGGTTTTGCTAACGCCGGAAGGAAAAATAAATTCGAAAGTATTGCCGTGGGAAATTACCCAATCACTCATTCGCAATGAAGTGCAGACGAATGGAAATGAAAGCATGCAATCAATACCCAACATCACGCAACACAAAGATGTAGATTTAAAAGATGCCGCTGCAAAAGCAGAATACGAAACCATTATGAGCGTTTTGAAAGAAGTGAATTTTAATAAAACGAAGGCTGCGGAAATTCTGAAAATCGATCGCAAAACTTTGTACAATAAAATTAAAATTTACGAATCGTTGTAAAAATTCATAGCAGATCTTTTCAATAACTTTTTAAAAAATCCGGTTTAAAATTTTAACCGGATTTTTTTTGAATCATATGCAGAACCTGTATTGATTACCCTTATTTTTCTGAACAGGAATCTGGGTTATTTGTTTCTCTACTGCAACGCGATAATCAAAACCAAACTTCTTTTTGTTTATAACGTCACTTTCTGTATATTACATGTATGCAGCCAAAGCTTAAAAATATATTGGTAAATGAACTGTTTGTAAAACGATTATTTATTTTTTTAGCGATAATCTTATTGCTTCCTTCTTGGTCATTTTCCCAAAAAGTAATTTCTATAAATGTGAATGAAGGCATAAATCCTTCCACAGCAGAATTTATTCATCTGGGAATCGTAAAAGCGCAAAAAGAAAACGCAGAAGCTCTTGTTATTAATTTGAACACGCCTGGCGGTTTATTAACTTCTACCCGCGAGATTATTACGAATATCATGCAATCTTCTGTGCCGGTAATTGTCTATGTTTCTCCTACGGGCGCTCATGCAGGTTCTGCTGGTGTGTTTATTACCCTGTCTGCAAATATTGCAGCGATGGCTCCGGGAACGAATATCGGCGCGGCTCACCCGGTAGATATGCAAGGGAAATCTGATGCGGTAATGAATGAAAAAGTAGTGAATGATGCGGCCGCTTTTTTAAGAACCATTGCTGAAAAAAGAAACCGGAATGTGCAATGGGCTGAAGATGCGGTGAGAAACAGTGTGGCGATTACAGAGCAGGAAGCGCTTGAAAAAAATGTAATTAACCTGGTTGCAATTAATGAAAAAGATTTGCTCACGCAGATAGATGGAAAACAAATACAACTGGAAAATGGTTCTAAAATTTTACATACAAAAAACGCAACTGTTGAAACGTTGGAAATGGGTTTTTTTCAAAAAGTTTTGAGCAGAATCAGTGATCCGAATATTGCTTACATTATTATGATGCTTGGCTTTTATGGGCTGCTGTTTGAGTTATTTAGTCCAGGTGCTATTTTCCCCGGAATCATTGGAGTTATTTGTTTGATTCTTGCTTTTTATTCAATGAGTTCGATGCCGGTAAATTATGCCGGATTAGCGCTGATCATTTTTGGGATTATTCTTTATTTACTGGAAATAAAAGTGATCAGTCATGGCTTGTTAGCCATCGGTGGAACGATTTCTGTTTTGCTTGGCTCAATGATTTTATTCCGGACCAGCCCTGTCGATAATTTCGTCTCTTTATCCTGGTCAGTTATTTTTTCAGTAACTGCTTTTTCTATATTATTTTTTCTTTTTATTGTAACAATGGGACTCAGAGCGCAAAGAGCAAAACCTGTATCCGGGGAAAATGCCATGATTGGACAAACGGCTGTAACGCTTACTCCTCTTGATCCTCGTGGACAAATAAGCCTGATGGGCGAAATCTGGAGCGCCGTTTCCCTTTCTCAAAAAATAAATACAGATCAAAAAGTGATCATAAAAGAAGTAAAAGAACTTACTTTATACGTTCAGCCTGCTGATGAAAACATAAATATTTAACCAACCAATTAATCATTTAAAAAAAAACTAAACATGCAACAATTTCCAATTGGACTTCCGATTATCATTATCGTCATATTTGTTTTATATATTCTTGCCAGCTCCATACGTATTCTGCGCGAATATGAAAGAGGTGTTATCTTCCGGTTGGGAAGAGTGTTGGATGGCGGCGTTAAAGGCCCGGGCCTGATTTTACTCATTCCGATAATTGATAAAATGGTAAAGGTGAGTTTGCGAACTGTAGTAATGGATGTACCACCGCAGGATGTAATTACACAGGATAACGTATCTATAAAAGTAAATGCGGTTATTTATTTCCGTGTAATTGATCCGCAAAAAGCGATTATCGAAATTGAAAATTATCTGGTAGGTACTTCTCAACTTTCCCAAACAACTTTGAGAAGTGTATTAGGACAATCTGAACTCGATGAACTACTTTCTCAAAGAGAAAAAATCAATATCAAACTTCAACAAATTATTGATTTGCAAACGGAACCATGGGGCGTAAAAGTGACGCATGTAGAAGTAAAACAAATTGATCTGCCACAGGAAATGCAGCGTGCAATGGCCAAACAGGCAGAAGCAGAAAGAGAAAGAAGAGCAAAAGTAATTTCTGCAGAAGGGGAATTCCAGGCTTCACAAAGATTGAGCGATGCGGCAAAAATATTGAGCGAGCAGCCAAGTGCATTGACTTTACGTTATCTGCAAACACTTCGGGAAATAGCCACTGAAAATAATTCAACTACTATTTTCCCCATTCCAATTGACTTCTTAAAACCATTTATGAAAACGCTGACAGAAACGCAAGGAAATAAAGAAGGTGCGCCGGTGATCCTTAACCCGGAAAATCAGTAAACTAATTTTGGCATTAATCATGTGACTATAAGGGTTTTAAGGTTGCCAACTTTTTAAAAAGTCGGCAACCTTAAAACCTTTTTCTAATAAATATTTTTTGATGAAACAAATTGAAATAGGTAGTTTGAAATATGAAGATTTCCAGGAACTTTTGACCGCAATGAAAGCCGCTTACCCACGATGGAATGGGAATTACTGGAGCCTGGAAACAATAAAAAAACTGATTGATAAATTTCCGGAAGGACAAATTGTAATCAAAGTGGACGGAGTGGTTGTCGGTTGTGCACTTTCTATAATTGTTAATTATAACCGCTATGGAGACACCCATACTTACAAACAGATTACCGGCAATTACACCTTCAGTACCCATGACCCGGAAAATGGAGATGTGCTTTATGGCATAGAGATTTTTATTCATCCTGACTATCGCGGATTGCGGCTTGGACGGCGTTTGTACGATGCCCGTAAAGAACTATGTGAACAATTAAATTTGCGCGCCATTATTTTTGGCGGAAGAATTCCCGAGTATCATAAATACGCTGAGACACTTTCGCCAAAAGAATTTATTCAAAAAGTAAAGCGAAAAGAAATTTACGATCCGGTGCTTTCATTTCAACTTGCCAATGATTTTCATGTAAAAAAAGTGTTGAAAAACTACATGCCTGAAGATGCACAAAGCAAAGAATTTGCGACTTTGTTGCAATGGGATAATGTATATTATACCAGTGAAGCCAAAACGCTATTTAACGCAAAAACTTATGTGCGTTTGGGATTAATTCAGTGGCAAATGCGGCCTTATAAAAACATGGACGAGATGTTTACTCAGGTCGAATTTTTTATAGATTCCATTTCCGCATATAAAAGTGATTTCGCTTTATTGCCTGAACTTTTTAACGGCCCTTTGCTGGCAGAATTTAATGAAATGTCTGAAGCAGAAGCCATGCGGGCATTGGCAAAATATACTCCTGAATTCAGAAAACGTTTTCGTGAGCTGGCGATAAAATATAATGTAAATATTATCACCGGAAGTGTTCCAAGCATCGAAGGCAATGCGCTAAAAAATGTAGGTTATTTGTGTCATCGAAATGGAAATATTGATCAGTATGAGAAGATTCATATTACGCCTGATGAATCAAAATTCTGGGGAATCCGCGGCGGCGAAACATTGAAAGTATATGAAACAGATGCGGGAAAAATCGGCATCCTGATTTGTTATGATGTGGAATTTCCGGAATTGCCAAGGCTCCTGGCTGAACAGGGAATGCAAATACTATTTGTACCATTTTTAACGGATACACAAAATGCCTATAACCGTGTCCGTTATTGTGCCCAGGCGCGCGCGATAGAAAACGAATGTTTTGTAGCAATTACCGGTTGCATTGGCAATCTGCCGAAAGTGGAAAACATGGATATTCAATATTCACAATCGGCAGTTTTCACACCATGTGATTTTGCATTTCCATCAAACGGAATCAAAAGCGAAGCGACCCCGAATACAGAAATGATTCTTATTGCGGATGTAGATCTTTCTCTTTTGGACGAATTACATACTTATGGAAGTGTAAGAAATTTAAAAGACAGAAGAACCGATTTTTATGAATTGATTTTGAAGGGGCAATCTTCGATATAGTTGCGTGCCTCTGTTGAACAGGCGGTTCCTTTTATTCTCTCTTCTTTGGCTTTATTCTTGTAATTTTTTTAACTCATCTGTATTCAGAAGTTTATGGAAGTTAATCAAAATCAAAAGGAAGAGATAAATAAAAAGGCCGATAAAATCAAAAAGAAGTCTTCATTTATCTGGTTAGGATCTTACATTACGTTTGCAGTAATTTCGCTAACAGCTTATATTCTTTTTCGCCTTCACGTTTTAGATGTTTTTGGCAAATACAGAATAACCCTTCAAAAACTTTCTCTTGCTATATTTTTTGCTGTGCTTATTTTATCTGCCACCAAGCTGGTTGAATTAGAAATCCAGAAAAGATCAAAAGGCAAGTACAACCGCTACAACTTAATTCAACTTTCAAACCTATTAAGCATCATAGCCGTAGCAATTCTTATAGTTTCATTTTTATTTGCCAACTGGTATGCTGCCGCACTTTCGCTGGGTCTCATTTCACTGATTTTAGGCTTCGCATTACAAACTCCAATTTCGTCATTTATCGGATGGATTTATATCATTATCCGAACCCCATATCGCATTGGCGACCGGATAGAAATTAATAGTTTCAAAGGCGATGTGATTGAAATCGGATACGTAGATACTACGCTCTGGGAATTCGCCGGGGATTATCTTACCAATGATTTGCCCAGTGGGAGACTGATTCGTTTTCCCAATAGCCTGGTGCTTCAATCAGCTGTTTTTAATTATTCCTGGGAGGACTTTAAATTTATCTGGAATGAAATTCCTTTTCATGTGGCTTATGAAAGCGATTTGGATTTTGTTGAAAAAACAATAAAAAAAGTTACTTCGGCAGAATTGGGGCCGCAAATGGCAGACAGGGTTACGCAATTAAGAGAATTAGTAAAAGATTCTCCAATCAATGAAATGGAAATCAAAGAATATCCGTATGTTAGTTTTCGCATCAATGATAATACCTGGGTAGAAGTGACCGTAACTTACCTGGTAGCTCCAAGGAAAGCAGCCACAATCCGAACTGAAATTATCCGTAACATTCTTGCTGAATTTAACAAAGCTCATGATAAAGTTTTATTTCCAAATGGCAATTCGAGGTAGGCTTTTATTTATTACATTATAGGAATTAATTGAATTATTTGAAATCACCCGTGCCATGTTTTCCATTTAGAAATTACGAATCTTCATTATTTCTTCTTTTACCGGGTAATCATTCTAAATAAATTCCCTTTTTTTCCAGTGTTAATTCCTTTAATAGGCTGCATAAATAATTCTTGTACATTCGTGAAATTCGTGGCAAAAAAAAGAAAACATGGAAACAATTCGTTGGGGAATAATTGGCTGCGGTGATGTTACAGAAATAAAAAGCGGCCCTGCATTTAATAAAGTAAATAATTCTTCGCTGATAGCAGTAATGCGCCGCGATGCAGAAAAAGCAAAAGATTATGCCGCAAGACACAGCGTTCCTAAATGGTATAATGATGCAAATGATTTAATCAACGATGATGAAGTAAATGCAATCTACATCGCCACTCCGCCTGCCTTTCACGAAGAATATGCAATAACCGCCATCAATGCGGGAAAGCCCGTTTATATCGAAAAACCAATGGCTTTAAACTTTGAATCTGCAAATATGATTGCTAAAGTTGCAGAAGAAAAAAACATCAAAGTGTCTGTGGCGCATTATCGTCGCGGGCAGCCACTTTTTAATAAGGTAAAACAATTAATCCAGGAAAAAGTTATCGGCGATATTCATTTTGCGAAATTGGAATTTTATAAACAACAGCTTCCGCTAGAAGCACTTGATATTCCTAAAGTTGCCTGGCGTATAAATCCTGCAATTGCAGGTGGTGGCCTGTTTCATGACATTGCGCCACATCAGCTCGATTTGATGTATTGGTTTTTTGGAGATATTAAAAAAGCTACAGGATATTCTACAAATCAATCAAAATTCTATAACGCAGATGATATTGTAAGTGGAAATGTTTTATTTAAATCAGGTGTTATTTTTAATGGTTTGTGGTGTTTTGATGTAGCAGAAGAAAATGTAAAAGATCTATGTGAAATCCACGGAAGTGAAGGAATGATGCGCTTTCCCATTTTTGAACATAAAAAAATTGAGATTATTAAAAATGCAAAAACAGAAGAAATTTTGTTTGAACCACTTCAGCATGTCCAACATCCATTGATTCAAAAAGTAGTAAATTATTTTTTGGGAAAAGGGCCAAATCCTACTCCAGCTGCAGATGGTGCAATTGTGATGCAATTGTTAGATGATTTTACCAGGAAATAAAAAATCTTTAAACCTGTTTGAACAAAAGTTTCCATTATTTACCCAATATTTTAATAAACTCTTTGGAATTTATGACTGGAAGCATTGGTGTTTGAATGCGCGTAAAGTCTTTTGTATTTGAAGTGATAAGATAATCCATTTCGTGACGCGACGCTATTTGGTATAGCAAAGCATCTTCAAAGTCCGGAGGCAGTTTACCGGTTGCCTCATTTATATCATCGGCTTCACACGACAACAAGACAATTCGTTTATTTAAAGAATCAATAATTTCACAGATTTTATTTTTAGAATAGTCTTTTCTGATAACATAAGCTGTAGTGGTAACAACGCTTTCTGAATAATGTGCTATAAACTTCCCCTCGTTTAGCAATTGAAAAAGATCTGTCGATTCTTCATGGAAAGGGCGAAGAGGGTCCAATAAATCAATAATAATATTCGTATCTAAAAAAGCGCTAAAGGCCATATTTTTCTTTTATATAATTATCTCTTTCTTCATCAATATCCAATGGTTTATCTCTTTTAATAGAGCCGGCATACTTATCCAAAAATTTTCTAAAAGAATCATCTTTCTTTTCAGTCTTCAGTACTTGTTCCAACTGGTTTTGAACAATTTTAGAAACTGAAGTTTTTTTCCGGCTTGCATACGATTTTATGCGCCGGGCAACTGTTTCATCAATGGTAAGATTAAGTTTGACTGTCATAAAAAAAATTGTCGTTTTTCAAATATACGCCTAAATATTAAAATATACGCCTGAATTTAAGAAAGCATTTTTTTATTATTTCTATAAATGGTTGCCGGCGAGTTGCTTCGATGCGTGTTATAGATTGCAGTAAACAAATAAATAAACCGATTTTTGATTTTGCTAAATATACATCAAACTGCTTCCTTATTATATCTTTTACGGTAATCAGATGGCGACATACAGGTAATCTTTCTAAAAATTTCACGAAACGCTTTTGAATCTGAATAGCCGACTTCATACATCACTTCATTAATCGTTTTACGTGTCGTTTCAAATGCTTTTTTTGCCGATTCAATTTTTACTCTTTGTGCATATTCTACCGGTGTATTTCCAGTCGCTTTGATAAATCTCCTGTCAAAATTCCGGCGGCCAACAGCCAACCGGGATGACAAATTTTCAATAGATATTTTTTCCCGAAACCTGCTTTCAATATACGTTTGTGCTTCTTTTACCACTTTATCTCCATGCATTTTTTGCCCGGTAAAAATTGCAAACGCTGACTGGCTGTTTCTGTCCATTTCTATTTGGAAAACCTTCGAGCAAAAGATTGCAGTCTCACGATCGAAATACTTTTCTACCAGGTAGATTATTAAGTTGAGAAAAGAATATGCGCCACCATTGGTATAAATTCCGTTTTCGTCTGTGATTAACTGATCAGTTTGAAGATTGACTTTCGGGAACATTGCCCGGAATGTATCTGCAGCAGCCCAATGCGTAGAACAGGTTTTTCCATCCAGCAAACCGGACGAAGCAAGCAAAAAGGCGCCTGTACAAATGCTTGCTATTTCGGCGCCCCTTTTATATTGTTCTTCAATCCAGTTTATGAGTAATTGGTTCGGCTTCACCGCGTTTTGATAATTATGATTCAATGAAGGAATGATAACCAAATTGGTTTTTTTAATGGAAGAAATACAAGTATGTGGCTTCACCGAGAACAAGCCGTCATGAAAGTTTACTTCTTTTGAAATGCCGGCTAGCTCAATTTTGAACAATGGCTTTTTGTGTTTCTCTTTCCATACTGCATTGGCTCTCGTAAATATTTTATAAGGGCCAACAATGCTGCTCAGGTTATTTTCCTCGCCTTCCGGAATCAATATAGTAAGATGTTTCATTCATTTCTTTTTCCAAAGATAGAAAAAAAGAATGTCTAAATCGCCCCGCTATAAAGTCTATTTTGCACAACTGAAAAGTGATATCCGGATGATATTTTTGCCAAATAAAAATCAAATAAAATGTCAGCATCAAACTTTACTACTACTTTAGTTACGCATAAAACTGCCGAAGAAGTATTCAATGGTATCAACAATATTCCTGCATGGTGGTCGGAAGATTTCAAAGGCAAGTCCCAAAATTTAAATGATGAATTCGACGTTCGTTTTTTTGGAGATGTGCATTATTCGAAACAAAAATTAACAGAAGCCATCCCAAACAAGAAGATAGTTTGGCTGGTAACCGAAAGCATACTTAATTTCTTAAATAATAAAAGCGAATGGACCGGAACAAAAATTATTTTTGAAATAGAAGAAGATGGCGATGAAACAACAATCCGATTTACACATGTGGGTTTAGTGCCCGAAAGTGAATGCTACAAAGATTGTTTCACTGGCTGGAATTATTATTTACAAAGTTTGCTAAATTTAATTAATACAGGAACAGGACAGCCGACAAAAAAGGAAGATAGAATGCAGAATTTATAACAATGCTGCAGTTGAATGAACCAAAGGAAAAAAAAACAAATAAATACAATGACAACAAATAAAGCTTTAGAATCAACGCAGGAAATTGCTGCACGATTTAATGAACTAGCACAACAGGAGAAATGGTTTGAGATACAGGATGAACTTTTTTCAAATGATGTGAAGAGTATAAATCCACCGAATTCTGCGTATTTTGCTTCTGCACAGGGAAGAGCCGCTGTAAGAAAAAAAGGTGAGGATTTTATTAAAAAAATTGAAGCATTTTACAGCGCCCATACAACAGAACCTGTGGTGGCTGGAAATCATTTTGCGGTAGGAAGGGAAGTGGATATTACGCTGAATGGATTTGGCAGAATCCAGATGAATGAGATAATGATGTATGAAGTGAAGGATGGAAAAATTGTGTCAGAGCAGTTTTTTTATTGATAATTCTAAAAGATTATATCGTAAAAAAAATCAGTTGATGCTGAATGATTAACATTGAAAGCCGGTCTGGCAAAATACAAATCCGCAATATTTATGCGTTTACTGATTTCAGGAAAATCCAATCAGTATCTTCGCCGCCAAAATGTATCAATTAATTCGCAACATATTATTTTGGTTTGATGCAGAAGAGGTTCACTATTTTTCAATGAATATGCTTTCTTTTTTTTGTAAATTTTCTTTTATAAAAAAATATTTAAAAAAGAAATTCACTCCTGCCGGTTCCGATTTTTCAAAAGAAGTTTTTGGAATTACATTTTCAAATCCAGTGGGGCTTGCTGCTGGTTTTGACAAGAACGGCAAATATCTGAATGAACTGGAAACACTGGGTTTTGGGTTTGTAGAAATAGGAACCGTAACTCCTGTGCCGCAGGATGGAAATCCGAAACCAAGACTATTTCGTTTGCCAAAAGACAAAGCGTTAATTAACAGGATGGGTTTTAATAATGACGGCGCAAAAGCAGCAGCAGAGCGGATTAGAAACTACAAACTGCGAACTACAAACTCTCAACTTATCATCGGTGGAAATATCGGTAAAAATAAGATCACGCCGAATGAAGATGCATGGATAGATTATCAACTCTGCTTTAATGAGCTGCATGAGGTCGTAGATTATTTTGTAGTAAATGTGAGTTCGCCAAACACACCGGGATTAAGAGACTTACAACAAAAAGATTCTTTGAAAAAAATTCTGACCAATCTCCAGGAAATTAATAAAACAAAAAAAAATCTAAAACCGTTGCTCTTAAAAATCTCTCCGGATCTGAATCAACACGATTTGGACGAGATTATTGATCTGGCAATGGAAATTAAACTGGACGGATTGGTGGCAGCAAACACAACTATCAGCCGCAACAATCTAATTACTTCTAACAAAGAAATTGTTGAAGTCGGCGCCGGCGGATTAAGCGGAGAACCATTAAGAGAAGAATCGACCAGAATAACAAAATATATTCATGAACGAACCAAAGGAATGATTCCCATTATCAGCAGCGGCGGAGTTTTTTCTTCAAAAGATGCAAAAGAAAAATTTGAAAATGGTGCAAGCCTGGTACAAGTTTGGACCGGATTTATTTATGAGGGGCCGGGAATTGTGAAGAAGATTTTATCGAAATAATTATCATTGCGCGTGGTCACTCTTTGTTAATTTCATCATTTTTATATTCCGGTTCATCCAACTGAACCACTCTTTTATTTTGCCTTTTTATCATCACCATATTCAGCACTTCTACAATAAATGAAAAGGCCATTCCGAAATAAATATAATTTTTAAGATGAAGTTCTTCTGCTTTACCTGCCGCCCATCCTTCTATTACCAGGCTCAATCCAATCATCACTAAAAATGAAAGTGCAAGCATTTTGAATGTCGGATGCTTGTGAATAAAAGCAGCAATATAAGGACTGAAAGAAAACATAATAACCATCGCAATGATCACCGCTGCTATCATTATTTCTACATGCTTTGCTGTGCCTCCGGCGGTGATCACACTGTCGAAAGAAAATACCATATCTATCAAAACAATTTGGAAAATCGCCTGCGAAAAATTGAGTGGCTTGTTTTTCGGTTTTAAGGTGTTTGGATCTTCTCCTTCTAATTTCTCATGTATTTCATGTACAGATTTGTATATCAAAAATACACCGCCGGCAAGCATTACAATACTTGCCAAATCAAATCCTTTATCAAAAATGGTAAATACCGCTTTTCCTTTTTGAGCAAGCAGCCACCCAAGGCCAAGCAATAAAATACTTCTTACTACTGAACCCATAATTACCCAAGCCAGTCTTGCTTTTTTATATTTTTCCTTTGGGAGCCGGTTTATAATAATACTTACAAAAATGACATTATCAACTCCAAGAATAATTTCGAGAATTACAAGAATAAAAAAACTGATAATGCTGCCGGTTGTAAATAAATCGCTCATTCAAATATGTGATTTTTTCTAAAAATATAGGGTTCAGTTTCCGGCTCCTGACCTCACTTCAACGATTCTGTCTACGATATACCTGGTATCGCCACGCCATGGAAGTTTAGCCATTTTTTCTTTATAATGTACACTAATATCTCTTCCTTCCAGCTTCAATAAACTATCGGCAACTGATTGGTTAATAACCGAAAAATCCCACATATAATTCATCATCATGCTGTTATTAGCAGCGTTCGTTACACCACCAAGATTCATTTCGCCTTCATAAGTTTTAAACATAAAACCCTGTTTTGAAAACTTAATTAATCTTCCGGCGCGGTTGCCTTCGCTATAGGTGTAACTATATCTTGCGACAAAAAAAATAATCAGGAATACAATAGTGATTCCGATTATAGGCAAAACATATTTTTTCATAATGAAATTTTACACAAACATAAACAATCGATTAAAAAATTATTGATTTACCAACGGTAAAAAGCTGCCTTAAAGAAGTTGTAAATTTGCATCGTTTTAATTTAAAAATTTATTTTGTTCAAAATATAAAGAAACGATTCAAAAAAAATAATTTATGAACATAGGAATTGTTTGTTACCCCACTTTTGGAGGAAGCGGCGTGCTGGCCACGGAGTTGGGAAAAGCGTTAGCCGAAAAAGGACATAACATTCATTTTATTACTTATCAGCAGCCGGTACGACTCGGTGGTTTTCATGCTAATATTTTTTATCATGAAGTGAGCGTGCCTACATATCCGTTGTTTGATTATCCGCCTTATGAAACTGCCCTTGCAAGCACTATGGTAGATGTAATCATCAACCAAAAAATAGATTTGCTGCATGTACACTATGCCATTCCTCATGCTTCTGCTGCTTATATGGCGCGACAAATTCTTTTAAAAGAAGGAATCAATATTCCGGTAATCACCACATTGCACGGAACCGATATCACCTTGGTTGGCAGGGATAAAACCTATTCGCCTGTTGTTACCTTTTCTATGAATGAAAGTGCTGCTATTACTGCTGTTTCAAAGAATCTGCGGGATGAAACGTACAAGAATTTTAAGATGGAAAAGGATATAGAAGTGATTTATAATTTTGTCGATGCTTTGCGTTTTAATAAAAAACCGGTTACGCCTTTCAAGCAAGTGATTGCACCAAATAATGAAAAGATTTTATTGCATGCTTCTAATTTCAGAAAAATAAAAAGAGTGCAGGATGTAGTCTATGTTTTCGAAAAAGTAAATAAAAAAATCCCTTCTAAATTATTGTTTGTTGGTGATGGCCCGGAGCGTTCCTTCATAGAAGATCTCTGTAGAAAAACCTGCGCACGCACTGACATCAGGTTCCTGGGAAGGCAGGAAGAAATGGAAGAAATCCTCGCAATTTCTGATCTTTTTTTATTGCCGAGTGAATATGAAAGTTTTGGCCTTGTAGCGCTGGAAGCTATGGCTGCGGCGGTTCCTGTCATTTCTACAAATGTTGGTGGTTTGCCTGAAATAAATATTAACGGCGTTACCGGATTTTTGAGCAACGTGGGTGATGTAGAAGACATGAGTCATAACATCATTAAAATTTTATCGGATGAAAAGGCTTTTGAAAAGATGAAAAAAAATGCATTGGCACAAGCCATGAAATTTGATATTACGAATATTGTTCCCCAATATGAGGATTTGTATAAGAGAGTTTTGGAGGAGAAATAGGCTTTTTTGAAAGGTTTAGAATTTTTTAGAATCGTTTTGAAGGTTTAGAAGCAGCAAAACAACAAATATTCCGGATCCATATTTTTTATTTTTAAACAATGAACAACCGCCAGATATTTTTTAATCACATCGGACAAACTTCACCAGCCCCTCTTGCACTGGAGATTGTACGCGCAAGTGACAGTAAATTATTTGATATAAATGGCAAAGAATATATTGATCTTATTGGCGGCATCAGCGTTTGTAATGTCGGCCATGGAAATCAAAAAGTAATTGATGCGATTAAAAAGCAGGCAGAAAATTTTATGCATGTAATGGTAAATGGTGAACTGGTTTTATCGCCACAAACTGCCTACGCGAAATTGCTTACCGAAAATTTACCATCTTCTCTTAATTCTGTTTTTTTTACCGCATCGGGAACCGAAGCAACAGAAGCCGCAATGAAACTTGCAAAACGTTTTACAGGAAGAACACAAATCGCTGCTTTCAAAAATTCGTATCATGGCAGCACACAAGGCTCGTTGAGCATTATCGGTGATGAATATTGGCGCAATGCTTTTCGTCCACTATTACCGGATATTTTGCATCTCAATTACAATAGTTTTGAAAGCCTTAATTCTATCACAACACAAACTGCATGCGTAATTGCAGAAACCATCCAGGCGGAAGCAGGCGTAATTGTTCCTGAAAAAAAATGGATGCAGGCGCTCAGAAAAAAATGTACCGATACAGGGACATTGCTGGTTTTGGATGAAATTCAATGTGGTTTCGGACGTAATGGAACGCTTTGGGCTTTTGAACAATTTGATGTGGTTCCGGATGTATTATTATTGGGCAAAGCATTAGGTGGCGGGATGCCGTTAGGGGCTTTTATCGCAGATAAAAAAATCATGGATTCATTTACAAATAATCCGGTTCTCGGCCACATTAATACATTTGGCGGACACCCCGTTTGTTGTGCTGCCGGAAATGCCGCACTGGAATTTTTATTGAAGGAAAATATTATCGAAAAGGTTTTTGAAAAAGAAAAATTATTTCTGGATCATCTTCATCATCCAAAAATAAAAAATATCAGAAGCCGTGGATTGATGATTGCGCTTGAGTTTGACAACTTTGAGCAAAATAAAAAAGTGATTGATGCACTCTTGGAAGAAGGTGTTTTTTCTGATTGGTTTTTATTTGCATCGGAATGTTTGCGCATGGTGCCACCATTAATTATTTCTGAAAATGAAATTTTAAAAGCCTGTGATTCCATCAAAAAAGTGGTTTCAGATTTGTAAAACATTTCAATATCATTTTATGAGAGTAACCGAATCATTTGTAAATGCCTTTCATGGTTTAAGAGACTGCATCCTCCATGAAAAAAATTTTAAAATACAATCTGTCATCACAATTTTAGTAGTGATAGCAGGATTTTTTTTTAAATTAAATCAAACAGAATGGACTCTTATTTTGCTTTGCATTGCAATGGTGTTAAGTTTTGAAATAATCAATTCTGCTATTGAAAAGCTCTGCGATTTAGTGTGTCCTGATTTTAACCTTACTATAAAAAAAGTAAAAGATATGGCGGCTTCGGCAGTTTTATTGTCGGCAATTATTTCTTTTATTATTGGTTGTATTATTTTTTTACCAAAAATAAAAATCCTGTTTTTTCATTAAACAAAAAATAAAGCGGAATACCGGTTATTTCTTCGTTTACTGCTGATTTATTTTTAAAAACAACGTTTATTGCCTACCCGTTATATTCCAATTATTATTGGATCAAATTCATTAACTCCCCAATGGTATAATCAATTTCTTCTTCTGAGGTAAATTTCCCTAAACTAAATCTCAAAGACGAACGGCCCATCTCATCAGTTAATCCCATTGCTTTTAAAACGTGTGAAGGCTCGTCGCTTCCGGAAGTGCATGCAGAACCTGAACTCACGGCTATATTTTTGCTAAGGCCGGAAATCAAATCCACGCTATTTGCATTTTTAAAACTCATGTTGCTTACGTTTGGAAGCCGCTGTTGCCGGTTTCCATTTATAAAAGCCCTGCCTGTCTTTAATAATTCTTTTTCCAGTTTATCACGCATTTTACAGATTCTTTCTGCATCTTTTTTCATTTCAATAAGACATAATTCACACGCTTTTCCAAAGCCGACAATCGCTGGCACATTTAATGTGCCACTGCGCATCCCTCGTTCATGACCGCCGCCATCCATTTGTGCTGCTATCCTTACTCTGGGATTTTTGCGGCGCACGTATAGCGCGCCTATACCTTTTGGACCATACATTTTGTGTGCGGAAAATGACATTAAATCAATGCCATCTTTTATTACATCTACCGGAATTTTCCCCACTGCTTGTGTAGCATCGGAAAAAAATAAAACACCGTTTTTTTTCGCGATTTCTGCAATTTCTTTTATTCGTTGTATAACACCGGTTTCGTTATTTGCATACATAACCGAAATTAAAATTGTATCCGGCCTGATGGCATTTTCTAATTCTTTCAAATCAATTGCACCATCTTTTTTTACAGCCAGATAGGTAATTTCGGCACCCATTCTTTCCAGGTGTTTGCACGAATCTAAAACCGCGTTGTGTTCAGTTTTTACAGTAATAATATGATTTCCTTTTGATTTATACATTTCAAAAATTCCTTTCAAAGCAAGGTTGTCAGCTTCTGTGGCGCCGGAGGTAAAAACTATTTCTTTCGGTTCAGCATTTATCAAATGGGCCACCTGTTCCCGCGCATATTCTACTGCCGCATCTGCTTCCCATCCGAATGCATGTGTGCGGCTTGCCGCATTTCCAAAATACTTTTTAAAAAAAGGCATCATTGCTTCGAGCACCCGTGGGTCCGTTGGCGTGGTTGCATTATTATCCAGGTAGATGGGAAACTGAAGCATATTTTTTCATCAAATTTAATGAAAGAAGGCTAGAGAGGTTTAGAGAGTTTAGAGGGTTTAGAGGTTTAGATTATTTTTGTAAAAATCATTTTATGAAAAAGATTGAACATGTAGGTATTGCGGTAAAAAAATTATCTGTGTCAATTCCCCTTTTCGAAAAATTATTAGGCACTCCCTGTTATAAAACAGAAGTATTAACGGGAGAATTGGTAAATACGGCATTTTTTCAAACGGGCAACAATAAAATAGAATTATTAGAAGGTTATTCTCCTGATAGTGTTATCAGTAAATTCATCGAAAAACGAGGTGAAGGCCTTCACCATATTGCTTTTGAAGTAAATGATATAGAGGCAGAAATGAAACGTCTGAAAGATGAAGGATTTACTTTATTGAATGAAAAACCGAAAGAAGGCGCTGATAATAAATTGATTTGTTTTTTGCATCCCAAAGATACCAATGGCGTTTTGATAGAATTGGTTACCTCTAAAGATTCGAACACGGAAAGAATGACAAGCGATTAAAAGCAACTGTGAATTTTGTGTAATTTTTTTTACAGTTTGTGCAAAATGCTGATCAATTGAGACATAATTTCTAACAATTCAGGTGGCCGCTGAAAAATTTTCATTTGCACAAACGTTCTGCAATTTTTTCTGAAATGGGAAAACGACTAAAAGCCCCAAAAATAATATTTCAACATATATACTTGCTGCATCTGCAATAGTATTGCTGTGACTCATACCCAATCAATTGCTGTATTCCTTAAAGAAAAGATAAAACTCTTAAAAGGACTTTATCCGTACTGGTTCCACTTCAGTACTGGCATTTTACATGTCAGAAAGAATGTGGAATAGTGAATGAAAGATGGAAGTTTAAGATAAAATAAAAAGGGGTATTCCATGAAAAAAGTGATTTTCCTTATCCTGTTGATTAGCCCGATTGTTCTTCAGGCTCAGGTATTTGTGAATGTTGGTGCTGGCGCCGCTACTTTTCAGCAACAAATCCAACTAGGTGAAGGATCCCATACGCTACCCGCCCAGGTTATTGTACCCGTGGTAAAAATGGCAGCAGGTTATCAAATCAATCATGTTGTATTGGAAGCTGAGTTACGCCCAACTGTAACGCGTAAGCGTAATTCTCCAAACAATCTGGGGATAAAAGCCGGATATCGAATCAATCACTTTATTGCAGGTGTGGGATATTATTATGATTACCATAACAGCGACGATCCAACAAATAATACGACCGGATTTGGTTATTCATTGGAGTATGTAGTGCCCTTAACTCAAAACGGCGATTTTTATGCAGAAGGTGCTTATCTCAACAATTCTTACCAGCTAACAGCCGGATTTCACATACCGCTTTGAGTGATAGCTATTGCGTCACAAGCATCAAAGAGAAAGAAAAGGGACTTTGGGGAAAGTCCCTATGATAGTGGAGCTGCAGGGATTCGAACCCTGGTCCAAACACATTCGCAGTAAGCCTTCTACATGTTTATTTCTGCATTATTTGTCGGGGAAAAGCAGGGGCAAAACAAACCAACTTTTTCCTTAGCTGAATGGGCTTAAGCAATTGTCACAGCCTTCAATTGCAGCATCCCGTTTTATTTTGAGTCGGCGGAAGAGCGTGGCAACAGGACTAGCCAGCTCAACGGCCCTAATGGAAGCGAATCTATCGATTACGCAGCCATGGCAAATTGTGTATTGCCATTTAAGGTTTTCGTATTCAGATTCAAGCGCTAATTACGCAACGCGCTACATGCTTATACTTACAAAGAACTATGCTGTCAAAACCGGTCAGCCCCGGGTAATTTTGAATCTGCAAATTTATGAAAAAATAAAAAGAATTTAAAGATTAAGAAGTAAAAGAATCGAGTTATTCTCACGATGTTGACAATCAGAAAAAATGATTTTTAGCAAGAATAATTTCATCCCTCAAAGCCAGCCATTGATGCAATGCCGGGTTTTCTGCTATTTTGTATTCAGTAAAGAAATAAATAACTTGAAATTGTATTTTCTTTTAAAATAAACAGGTTATTTTTTCATTACTTGTGCCATTGTTTTTCCAATATCTGCGGGGCTTGCAACCACATGCACACCGCATTCAGCAAGGATTTTCATTTTAGCAGCGGCAGTATCTTCGGCGCCGCCGACTATTGCGCCGGCATGCCCCATTCTTCTTCCCGCAGGAGCGGTTTGACCTGCAATAAATCCTACAACAGGTTTGTGGTTATTTTCTTTGATCCAGCGGGCAGCTTCTGCTTCCATTCCACCACCGATTTCGCCAATCATTACAATGCCGTCAGTTTGCGGATCATTCATAAATAATTCAACTGCTTCTTTTGTGGTTGTTCCGATAATTGGATCGCCGCCGATTCCAATCGCTGTCGATATTCCCAAACCCGCTTTCGCCACCTGGTCTGCGGCCTCATAAGTGAGCGTTCCGGATTTTGAAACAATTCCAATTCTGCCTTTTTTGAAAATAAAACCCGGCATAATTCCTACTTTACATTCATCAGCCGTAATAATTCCAGGACAATTTGGTCCGATCAACCTGCAATTTGTATCTAATAAATAATTTTTAACTTTTACCATGTCCTGCACAGGAATCCCTTCTGTAATGCATACAATCAAAGCAATTTTTGCATCCGCTGCCTCCATAATAGCATCTGCAGCAAAAGCTGGTGGCACAAAAATGATGCTTACATCGGCTCCTGTTGCTTTTACAGCTTCTTCTACTGTATTAAAAACCGGCCTGTCGAGATGTGTTGTTCCACCTTTATTCGGTGTAACGCCGCCAACAACTTTTGTTCCATATTCAATCATTTGTGTTGCGTGAAATGTACCTTCCGTTCCTGTAAATCCCTGTACTAAAACCTTCGAATTTTTATTGACTAATACTGACATGAAGTTTTTTTTAAGTTCGTGCAAATATAATTAATTAGCTAATGCTGCTAACGGGCTATTGTGCTGTCTGAATACGGCAGAGCCTCAACACAATCCCATTAGAAAGGAAAAAGTATTTTCAAACAAACATTTCTTCCCATGTTATACATTCCGGAATGAGCATTGCTGGATTCCGTGTAATATTCAAAATATTTGAGCCTGCTCAGGTGTGATTGATATAATTTGTCAAACAGGTTGTTTACATAGAATTGAAATTGCATTGAATTGGCTTTAAAATATTTTATTTCCAAAGCGATCCCTGTGTTTAACAAGGCATAAGCGGGAGTTGCGGTTTCTGTATTATTCAACCCTAAATATCTGTTTTGTTTTGCTGAAAATTCCAATTCAATTCTGGGAGTCAGATTTGAAAATATGTTGGACTTAAGGTTAATTTCCTGCTTAATGCTGCTCAATAATTTTAATGGTGGAATCAACGGCAGATACAAACCATTTTTGCCTTGGCCTTTGTAAATGCTTTTCCGGTTGAAGCCATAAACAACTGAAAGGTTGAAGTCAAAATTGAAACCGCTCCATTTTTCCGGGTGAATGGAAAAGGATGTTTCCATTCCATAAAGCTGGGCTGATGCCTGCTGATATTGATAAGTTTTATTGCCTTGAGGATTCATCAGCGTATTTCCGTTTTCATCCACATGCATGGTAAGGTAAATGTAGTTTTTAATGTTATTATTGAATAAGCTGATATCGGTAGAAAAATTTTTGAATGCCGCAATTACTCCTATATCTTCCTGCAATGAAAATTCAGGTGCGAAATTCCGGTTGCCCAGATAAATAATATGCGCTCCCGGATCAAGTCCGTTAGATGCCATCTCGGTAATGTTTGGCGACCGGTAACCGCGACCTACATTGGCTTTAAAGCTGATCTGCTTTGTTAGACGGAACGTGAAACCGGCACTTGCCGAAAGACCATGAAAATTTTTTTTATAGGCAGAAAATTGTAAATCAGCATCACTCGAACCCGTTAAAACCTGTGCATCAAAACCGGTTTCCGGATTGATGCCTACATAAAAATTATTCCAGTTAATCTTTCTTATATCATAACGGATTCCACCGCTCATGCTCCAGTTATTGTTTTTCCATTTGCCATTAAGATATATTCCTCCATCGTACAAATTGTAATCGGGAATTGGAAAATCAGTCGCGTCCATACTTTTATTATTTTGCAACATCCCGTTTACCCCGATGCTCATTTCGGTTTTTGCAAATTTTGGGGCATTGTATCGAAAACCGTAATTCAAAGTGTTCAATCGAACATACATCCCCGCTTGTTCGGGCTTAGTCGGATGATTGAATTCCCTGCGAATATTTTGCTGCAAGGCCAGAACAAAATCGATTTCTGCATTTCCCACCTGATAAAAATTACGGGAATAAATCCGATAATGCTGAATGTGCTGATGAAGCGGTGAAAGTTGAAAAGAATTCAATTGCTCCTGCGAAACAAGCGGGCGATCTTTGATATTATCGTCGTTGCCTTCGAGAATTTGCCTGGTAAATTTTCTTGTAAGCGAATCGCGGCTGCCATCAGGAATGCCCTGCAGGTTATCATAAAGCGTAACATTAAGATGTGAATAACCTTTATCACTTTTGAAACCGATCAATGCGGATAAATTTTTTACCTGAAAATTGGTGTTGTAAATCCTACCATCAATCGCATTGCGATAATTTTTTGCAAGCCGGTATGAGCCGTGCAGTGCAAATAAAAAATTACGGTTGCTGTAATCGAGCCGCAATCCATTTCCAATCAAATTATTATTTGTTTGGTATTCGCCCGTAAATTTTCCATGCAGTTTTTCATCTTCATTATTGGGTATAAACGGAAACAAGCTAACGACACCTGCCAAAGCATCAGAACCATACATCAAACTGGCCGGACCTTTAATCACTTCTGCGCGGGAAATATTATAGTCATCAACTTCAAGGCTATGCTCATCGCCCCACTGCTGACCTTCCTGCCTGATGCCATCATACAAAGTGAGGACCCGGTTGTAGCCAAGTCCGCGTATGAATGGCTTAGAGATATTAGGGCCTGTTTTTACAGCGTTTAACCCCGGAGCGTTTTTTATCAATAAATCTAAGATATTGCTCTCATGCCCCTGCTCAATTTCTTTAGTGGAAATACTGATAATTGAAACGGGACTTTCACGAATGAGCGTTGATCTTGAAACGCCAGTTACCACTATTTCGCTAAGGATGGAAGTAGTGGTACGTAAAGAAATATTCAGCAACAGTTTTTCTCCCGATTTGACAGTTAGCTGTTTTTCAAAATCATCAAAGCCGATGCAGGAAGCACGCAGTAAATAAAGCCCTTCGCCAATATTTTTAAAAATGAATAAACCGGCGCTGTCTGATAACGTTGCGGAACTACCCGCTAACTCAATGCTTGCCACTGCTACCGGTTTGCCTTCCGATGTAATTTTTCCTGTAATAGATGCCGGTTGCGCGTAGGCCGGGTTTCCTGAAATACCTAACATAAGGAGTGGGAATAAATTTAATTTCATGCGTACTTATATTGTTTGGGCGGCGAAAATAAAAAGTTAGATTGACCTAACAAAATATTGTTGTGAATCTTTTCTATATTTGTTTGATGCTATCTCATACGGAAGAAAATTATCTTAAAGCATTGTTTCATCTCACATCGGAAAGCGCTGATAAATGCGAAGTGGGCACCAACCAACTGGCGGCAAAGCTCAATGTGAAACCGGCCACGGCGAATGACATGCTTAAAAAGTTGAAAGAAAAAAAACTGATTAGCTACGTGAGGTACGGGAAAATTTCGCTGACTGGTTCTGGCAGAAGACAAGCCATCGAAATAATCCGGAAGCATCGCCTCTGGGAAACTTTTTTGTACGAGAAATTAGAATTCACCTGGGATGAAGTGCATGAAGTGGCCGAACAGCTGGAACATATTCATTCGCCGAAATTGATACAAAAACTTGAAAAATTTTTAAACTATCCGGAATTTGACCCTCACGGTGATGCCATTCCAAATGCAAAAGGCGAATTAAAATTCCAGGTTCGTAAAACCTTATCAGAGGTGCAAGTTGGTAAAACCTGCAAGCTGATTGCTGTGAAAGATAATACGGCCTCCTTCCTGCAATATGTTGTGAAAGTGGGTTTAGGCTTAAGCAGCAAAATAAGAGTCAACATCCGGCAGGAATTCGATGGAACAATGGAAATAGAAGTGAATGGGAAAAAGTCAGTTGTTAGTCAAAAGTTTGCTGAAAATATTTATGTCATTTAATGAGAAACCTGGGGAGTCAGTTTTTATAAAATAAGAAGAACAGGTTTTGACGAAATTATAAACTCCGATTATTTCTTTCTTTGCCAAAGATTTTTTTTCAGCAAAACGACAAATAAACTGTTTTCTTATTTCGCTTTTTAATGAATGTGCCTTCTCTTGATAATTCCACCTGACGCTTCTTTAATAGTACTGGCAAAAACAAAAGAACGGGGATCAATTTCACTCACGAGGTTTTTCAATTTTCGGATTTCTAACCTGGTAATCACGGTAAAAATTATATCGCAATCGGCATGTAGTTCAAACTTCCCTGGAAGAAAGCCTCTTTCACCTTTATAAATGGTAATGCCTCGTCCCATTTCATTTACAAGACGGTCCTTTATAATTTCACTCTTGCCTGAAATGATAGTAACTCCCACGTAAGCTTCCAATCCTTCCACCACATAGTCGACCGTTTTGGTGGCGGTAAAATAGGTGAGCATGGAATACAAAGCCACTTCAATTCCAAAGCGAAAAGCCGCAATAGCAAAAATGAGGATATTGATGGCAAGAATAATTTCTGTGATGGTAAAACTGGTTTTTTTCCAGGTATAAAGCGCCAGAATTTCAATTCCGTCTATGGCACAACCCGCTCTCATAGTGAGCCCGATGCCTGCGCCAAGAAAAAATCCTCCGAAAATAGAAACCAACAATTTATCCGACGTAATGGAATAATGAGGAAAGTAATACAAACAAATTCCCAGCAACAGAATGCAGATAAAAGTCTTAAAGGCGTAATTAAAATTGATGGCATAAATGCAAATAATGATAAAAGGAAGATTTGCAAGCATAATCACATAGGAAATATCGAAGTGATAAATTTCATGGATCAAAAGGGAAATACCGGTGATACCGCCATCAAAAAAACCATTTGGAATCAGAAAACCTTTCAAAGAAAATGCAGCTAAAACTACTCCGATAATCAAAAACATTGCATCGTTAATCCAATCATAAAGCTCAAAAGTTTTTTCCGGTTTTTTTTCTGTTGCGGCTCTTGCCTTAAGCTGAATCAGCGTTTGTTTTAATTTTGCATCGAGTTTTTTTTGTGCACTCTTTGTAAAATAATGCTGACCTTCTACAAATTTTATTTCTTCTTTTCGCCACTCATCGCGGTCTTTTACAAAGCCGGCTTCGTGCAGTTCTTTATATAACTTATCTGCATTTATAAAATATTTGTCGGTGCCCAGGTAATATAAGTCCGCATCGCAGAGTATTTGTCCAAGTTTGCTATCTGCAGTTTGTGGAAGCTTCGTACATAAAATAAGGGTGCAGATTCTTTCAATCTCCTCTTTATTGTACCCAAACTGAGGCAGCCATTTTCTGGCCATATCGCACGAAATTTCTTCGTGGTCGCTGTAAGTTTCTAAAAAACCGGAATCATGAAATAACGCGGCCGTTTTTAAAATCGTTAGGTCATCTCCGGAAATATTTTCAGTTAAACCGAGACGTTCGGAGGCGGCCAGCACATCTTTCGTGTGCCCGGCATTATGATAATGCAGGTATGAAGGCAATTCTCTTTCTAATTTTTCAATCAAAAAAGAATAGGCTTTTTCAAACTCCATTTGTGATGAATGGTTCAAAAATTAATTGATTTATTTTTTAAAAATAAAAAACTTGTAAGAGAATGCAGGAATTTTTTGGTTTGCGTTCAGATACCTGCTACAAATCTAAAACAATACAACATAAATTTATTAAAAATGTATCTTCAAATCTAAATTGATTTATCAAGACGAATTATCGGAAATGCCGGTAATATTTTGCAAATAATTTTTTTGCCTGATGAGAAAATCATATCATATTTTTATCTGGAAAAAAGCGCCGTTTCTGCGTTTACTCATTCCCGTTATATTCGGAATTATTTTTCAGTTTTATGCCAAAACAGGAATCACGATTATTACTTCGTTTACTGTATTTTTTCTGGCAACTTTTTTTCTTTTTTCCTTTTTACCTGAAGTAATTCGTTTTCGTTTCCGGCTAATACAGGGAATTATCCTGTTTCTTTTTTTAAGCGCATTTGGTAGTTTAATGACCTGGCAAAAAGATGCGCGGAATCACGACAACTGGTATGGGAAATATCTTCAACCGCAAAGTTTTATTATAGCAACGATTGACGAACCGCCGGTTGAAAAACCAAAATCTTTTAAAGCAGTTGCAGTCGCTGAAACAGTGATAAATAAAGGGAAACAGCAAAAAGCAACCGGCAATTTTATAATTTATTTTGATAAAGATTCTGCTTCGCAAAAATTAAAATATGGTGATAAAGTAATTTTTCAAAACCGCTTAACAGAAATTAAGGGTTCCGGTAATCCCGGCGCTTTTGATTATGCTCAGTATGCAGCTTTTCACCAGTTATTTCACCAGGTTTATCTAAAGCAAAACCAATGGGTTTTATTAAACGAAAAGAACAAAAAAATATGGCAACAATTTATTTATACAACAAGGGAAAACGTAGTTTCAATTCTTGAAAAATACCTCGGAAAAAATAATGAATCTTCTATTGCCAAGGCATTATTAATAGGATATAAAGTGGATCTGGATAAAGATCTGGTACAGGCTTATAGCAATGCCGGAGTGGTTCATTTGATTGCAATATCCGGCCTTCACATGGGTATTATTTATGGCGTTTTAGTATGGATATTTTCTTTATTGCCATTAATAAAAAAATCAAAACCGACGCGGTTGCTTTTAATTATTTTTTGTTTGTGGTTTTTTGCATTGCTCACCGGTGCATCTCCGTCAGTGTTGCGCGCCGCTGTCATGTTTTCCTTTATCGTCGCCGGAAATGCATTCGATAAAAAAAGTTCGGTTTATAATTCTCTTGCTGCATCCGCTTTTTTATTGTTATGTATTAATCCTTTTATTTTGTGGGATGTTGGCTTTCAGCTTTCTTATTTGGCTGTTTTGGGAATTGTAATTGCGCAAAAAAATATTTCTAACTGGCTTTATTTTAAAAATAAATACGCGCAAAGAGCATGGCAGTTGGCTGCAGTTTCGCTATCTGCACAACTCTTTACCTTTCCCTTGTGTTTTTATTATTTTCACCAGCTTCCCTTGTTATTTTTATTTTCGAATTTGCTGGCTATTCCGCTCGCTACCTTCGCGCTTTGCGGATGTTTGATCCTTGTTTTTATTTCGCCCGTTTCGTTCGCTGCTTTTTATTTTGGCAAAGCGCTCTACGGAATCATCTGGCTTTTAAATCATACCGTTTTATTTTTTGATTCCATTCCTTTCGCTTTGTGGCAGGGAGTTTCAGTATCACTGGTTGAAACTATTTTAATGTATGCAATGGTTTGCAGTTTTATTTATGCCTTTATTAAAAAGAATAAAATGTCTTTTAATTTCACGCTGGCACTTTCGTTAATATTTGCTTCGTTTATTACATCAGACGAATGGAATGCTTTTTCACAAAGGAAACTAATTGTTTATAATATTCCCATGTATAAAGCGGTTGAATTTGTTGATCGGACTAATTTTCATTTTGTTGGGGATAGCATCGTGATGAAGGATAAATTGTTACATGCATTTAATATAAAACCTGCGCATATTTTATTGAAGATTAAAGAAAGTGATTCATTTATAAACGCGGCAAAATTCAATAAGGATTTTTACCGGTTTTATGATTCAAGAATTTTAATGATTGACTCAGCAATAAAATTTTCATCAGATCAAAAAGTAGATCTTGATTATATTATTTTTTCAAAAAACCCAAAAATGGATCTTGCCGATATTGCCGCTGCTTTCAATTGCAAAAAGTACATTTTTGATGCGTCAAATTCTGCCTGGAAAATTGAACAATGGAAAAAAGAATGCGAAGAATTACATTTGCAGTTTCATTCTGTTCCCGAACAGGGTGCATTTGTAATCAATCTTTAAAAGATTAGTTTCTCTAAAAAATCATGCAACAAAAAATCAAATCAGCTCTCATTTCTGTTTATAACAAAGAAGGCTTGCAATCTGTTATTCGCTTACTTACTAAACAAAATATTACGATTTACAGCACCGGTGGCACTCAAAAATTTATTGAAGAAAATGGTGGAAAATGTGTGTCTGTAGAATCGCTCACCGGCTATCCTTCTATTCTGGGCGGAAGAGTGAAAACGCTTCACCCTGTAGTGTTTGGCGGTTTTCTGGCGCGACGCGATGTGGAAAATGATCTGAAGGAAATGGAACAATACAAGATTCCGGAAATTGATTTGGTTGTAGTGGATTTATATCCGTTTGAAGAAACAGTAAGATCAACAAATGACGAAGCAGCTATCATCGAAAAAATTGATATTGGTGGCCCTTCTATGATTCGTGCGGCGGCTAAGAATTTTAAAAACGTGGTGGTGATTGCAGATAAAAATGAATACAGCCAATTAGAAAATATTTTATCAGAACAAAATGCAGAAACATCTTTGGAAGAGCGAAAAGATTTTGCGGGAAAGGCGTTTGATGTTTGCTCACGCTATGATATTGCCATTTCTAATTATTTTAATAAAACCAATTTTCCTGATCCTTTCGGCCTGCAAAAAAAGGAATTGCGATATGGTGAAAACCCACATCAGAAAGGATTTTTCCTGGGAAATATCAAGGAAATTTTTGAACAATTGCATGGCAAAGAGCTTTCTTATAACAACCTGGTAGATGTAGATGCAGCGTTGCAATTAATGAAAGAATTCAAAGATTCAAATGATTCAGTTTTCGCAATAATAAAACATACAAATGTTTGTGGCATTGCACAAAGAAAAAATGTGTCTGAAGCTTTTGCTGATGCGCTTGCCGGCGATCGGGAAAGTGCTTTTGGTGGCGTTTTGATTTCAAATAATTCTATTGATAAAGCAACCGCGGATTTATTGAAAGACCTGTTTTTTGAAGTGTTGATTGCGCCCGGTTTTAATGAAGATGCGCTTCCTGTTTTGCAGGCAAAAAAGAACCGGATTATTTTAAAACTGAAAAAATTTCCAAAAGAAGGACAGCAAACAAAAAGTTTATTAGATGGATTATTGGTACAGGACAATGATGAAGGAAATTTTGCCGAATGGAAAGAAGAAGGCGGAAGAAATGCTACCGAGGCAGAAAAAGAGGATTTGATTTTTGCAAATATTGTTTGCAAACATTTAAAAAGTAATGCCATTGCTATCGTAAAAAATAACCAACTTCTTGGAAAAGGTTGCGGACAAACTTCCAGAATTGACGCCTTGAAACATGCAATAGAAAAAGCGGATCAATTTGATTTTGAATTGCAAAACGCAGTAGTTGCCAGTGATGCCTTTTTCCCTTTTGATGATTGTGTGAAAATAGCACACAGCGCCGGTATCAGTGCATTTATACAACCCGGCGGCTCTATACGCGATAAAGATTCTATTGCATTTTGTAAAGAAAAAAATTTGGCAATGGTGATTACCGGATTGAGGCATTTTAAGCACTAATGTGACTATCCTGAAATCAAAATTGGGATTATTTGTTCGTTTACTGGAATGACCATTTTATTTCTCGTTTACCCTAAAAGAAACTTTACAGATCACTCCATAAGAAGATATCTTTTCATCTTTTACGTGAACTTTAAAGTCTTTTACATAAACAGAATCAATGTTCTTGACTGTTTTTGAAACTTCTGAAACTGCATTCTGGATTGCATCATCGAAGCTGTTTTCTGAAGAAGCGATTACTTCTATCACTTTTACGATTGGCATAATAAATATTTTATAATGTTTAAAATTTAAGAATATTTATCGCACAAAAGTTATTCCGCTTTTTAATCGCTGCAGTAAAGGAAGG
The DNA here is from genome assembly GCA_963706825.1 of uncultured Chitinophagaceae bacterium. Classification (GTDB taxonomy): domain Bacteria; phylum Bacteroidota; class Bacteroidia; order Chitinophagales; family Chitinophagaceae; genus Ginsengibacter. Next base: position 768,989 of record CAVPNT010000003.1, read on the forward strand.
AATATCGTCTATTCTTATTTTGCAAAATAAAAACCGATTTTTTCGAAGGCGTTATTCCAACCTCTTTAGTGAATCTAAAATTTTTGTTTTGGTTTCCTCGTCACTCAACGTTTCCGGAACAAAATTTTCTCCGATTAATTTTTCATAAAGCTCTATATAACGGTTACGGATAACCGAAATCCATTCCTCAGTCATTTCAGGCACCTGCTGTCCTTCTTTTCCCATAAAATTATTTTCAATCAGCCATTCCCTTACAAATTCTTTGCTTAGTTGTTTTTGCTTTTCTCCTTTCAATTGCCTTTCTTCAAAACCGTCAGCATAAAAAAACCTGGAACTATCCGGTGTATGAATTTCATCTATAAGAATAATTTCATCGCCCAGTTTTCCAAACTCGTACTTTGTGTCAACCAGTATCAATCCTCTTTTTGCAGCAAGTTCTTTTCCCCGGGCAAAAAGTTGCAAAGTATATTTTTCGAGTTGCTCATAATCTGTTTTACAAACAATATTTCTTTCAATGATTTCTTCTTTACTGATATCTTCATCATGGCCTTCAGCGGCTTTAGTGGATGGAGTGATGATTGGTTCGGGGAAATAATCATTTTCTCTTAATCCTTCAGGCATTTTTACACCAGATAATATTTTATTCCCAGAGGAATAAGTACGCCAGGCGTGGCCTGTAAGGTTTCCGCGAACCACCATTTCTACTTTAAAAGGAACACATTTTAAACCAACAGAAACATTTGGAGCGGGAGTATCGAGCAACCAGTTTTTACAAATATCTTTTGTCGCATCCAGCATATACGCTGCAATCTGAGTCAATACCTGTCCTTTATTCGGAATCGGTTTGGGCAATATCACATCAAAAGCCGAAATGCGGTTGCTTGCAATCATTACGAGCAACTTATCATTGATTGTATAAACGTCTCTTACTTTTCCTTTATAAAAATCAGTCTGTCCCGGAAATAAATTTGAATTCATGTCTATAAAAATAAGATGCAAAAGTGGGATAAAATTTTATTAAATAATTAAAACAACCTGAAAAAGCGCTATCATAATTTTTTTTTTTACAACGATACAATCATTAATTTGCTGATTCAATTTCTAACCAACAAAATAAATATGAGAAAAATTGCCAGGAACATTATCTTCCTTACTATTGCACATACTATTTCAATAGCTGCGTTTGCACAAGTGAAAATTATTAAAGGAAACGTCATTAACAGGGTTTCCGGTGAAAGCGTTCCTGCCGTTTCTGTAACGGTAAAAGGAACGGGAGAAGGAACCTATACAGATGAAAGAGGTCACTTTTCTCTTGACATAAAGGGTTCGCTTCCGGATACTTTAATTGTCTCTTCAATTGGATACGCCACTCAGCGTATCGGTGTAAACAATGCAACTGATTTCATTAATGTAATTCTTGAACCGGTAAGCACATTGGGCCAGGAAGTAGTAGTATCTGCTACCAGAACGCCTTCCCGGATTTTGGAATCGCCGGTAACTATAGAAAGAATCAGCGCTGTGAACATCAGAAATACGCCGGCAGTTTCTTATTATGATATGATCGGAAAACTGAAAGGCGTGGATATGGTTACAGCTTCGCTCACTTTTGCTTCGCCCAGCACACGCGGTTTTAATGGAAGTGGAAATTTACGTTTAAACCAGATTGTGGACGGAATGGATAACCAGGCCCCGGGATTGAATTTTTCTGTAGGAAGTGTAATCGGATTATCCGGAATAGATGTAGCGAGCGTAGAACTTTTGCCAGGTGCATCTTCCGCATTGTATGGCCCGGGTGGAATGAACGGTGCCATTGTCATCAGCAGCAAAGATCCGTTTCGCTACCAGGGACTTTCTTTTGAGGCAAAAACCGGGATTATGAACCTTAATAATAATGATCGGAAACCATCTCCTTATTATAACTGGGCACTGCGCTGGGCAAAAAAAGTGAGTGATAAATTTGCTTTTAAAGTTGGCGGCGAACTGGTTCAGGCAAAGGATTGGGTGGCCAATGATTACCGTGATTATGACCGGTTGGGAACTACCGGTGGTATAAAACCCGGTACGAGGGAAACTGATCCAAATTATGATGGGGTGAATGTTTATGGCGATGAAACCACTGTGGATATTCGCAGCAATGTTTTGAACAAGATTGCTGCCGCTGCTCCTTTTTATGCGCCATATATTAATTCATTGCCAGCTTCCATGCAGGTTTCGCGAACTGGTTATCTGGAAAAAGATGTGATTGATCCAAACACCATTAATTTTAAAATGTATGGGGAGGCGAGTTATAAACTAACGGAAAGGACTTTTTTAAATGCAGAAGGATATTGGGGTACAGGAAATACGGTCTATACCGGAAGCGATCGTTATTCTTTATTAAACTTGAAAGTTGGCCAATATAAACTTGAATTGGTCAATACAAATTGGTTCCTGAGAGCTTATACCACACAGGAAAATGCCGGTGATTCTTATAATGCAACCGTTACTACCCGCTTGGTAAATGAAGCCTGGAAACCAAGTACTGAATGGTATCCTGAATATGCCATGGCATTTTTGAACGCAAAATTAGCAGGGCAAACAGATATTGCTGCACAAAATACTGCGCGCGGAGTTGCGGATGTTGGCCGTCCTGCTCCAGGTTCTGCTGAATTTAAAACACTTTTTGATAAAATAAGAAGTATCCCGATTTCAAAAGGCGGCGGGTTATTTGTAGATAAAACGAACCTGTACAATATCGAAGGGCAATATGATCTTTCTCCAAAAACGTCACAGGTTGCAGACATTTTGGTTGGTGCAAATTATAAAAGATATGTGTTGAATTCTGAAGGTACTTTGTTTGCCGATTCTACCGGCAAAATTCCCATCAATGAATATGGGGCTTATATCCAGGCGACAAAAAAAATCCTGAATGACCGTCTGAAATTGATTGTTTCCGGCCGTTATGATAAAAATGAAAATTTTGATGGAAGATTTACACCACGTTTTTCTGCCGTAGTAAAGGTTGCTGAAGATAATAATATCCGTTTGTCTTATCAGCAGGCATATCGTTTTGGTTCTACACAACAACAATGGATCAATTTAAGAGTTGGTGGCGGCACCGCGCTGATTGGCGGTTTGCAAACATTTAAAGATTATTATCATTTTGCATCAAACCCGGTATATGCCATTGACAATAATATGTTCAACGGAACGCCGGTAGTTCAAACATTTCAAAAATTCAAAGCAGAAACGGTAAATTCTTTTGAAGGTGGTTATAAAGGGCTTTTATTGCAAAAAAGATTGTTGATAGACCTTTACGGATACTATGGAGTATATAAAGATTTCATCGCCCGTACGCTGGTAGCGCAATCAGTAAATGGCGATAAAAGTGTGTTTACTGATCCGGCAACCGTAAGAGCCAACCTGAATGATCCTACAAAAGTTACCACGTATTCTGTTCCGACCAATGTTCAGGGAGATGTAAATACCTATGGCTTTGGATTGGGATTAACGTATTCGCTGCCTCATAATTTTTTGATCGGAGCCAATGTTTCTTCTGATCATTTGGATAAAGTACCGGAAGGATTTATTGCAGGTTTCAACGCCCCGGATTACAGAGCCGGCGCTACATTCAGCAACACCGGATTTGGCAAGGAAAACCGTTATGGTTTTAATTTTACTTATCGCTGGCAGGATAATGTAAACTACCAGGGCGATTTTGCCAATGGTATTGTACCGGCTTTTCAGACGCTGGATGCACAATTGAGTTATAAATTCCCTGCACAAAAAGTACTACTAAAAATAGGTGGCACCAATATTCTAAATCAATATTACCGCGATGGATTTGGAAACGCCACCATCGGCGGACTTTACTATGTAAGTATTGGCTATAACTTATTTTAAACCACAATTAATTGCTCATTTTTTTAAATAAAGAACATGAAAAATATTTTAAGATTTTTTACAGTCGCCAGACTTTTTTTACTTTCAGTTTTGGTTTTGTTTTTTACATCCTGTAACAAACCACTTCCCGATGCTATCCCCATTTCTTATCCGCCTGTAAACAGCAACGCCGCCACTACTATTTATGGTTTAATCAATAGCGATACCAGTTATAGTTTTTTTAAAGCGGCAGCAACAAAAGTGGGCATGCTGACGCAATTGAATGATTCTGTAAACAGTGTGTTCACGGTGTTTTTGCCAAATAATAATGCTTTTCGAGCCTCAGGAATTCCTTCGCTTGCCGTGGTGAATTCGTTACCAGCGCAGACACTCGGCGGAATCGTAGGTTATTCCATTATTCCGGGAAGGCAACTTTTGGCTGCTGATATTCCGGCGTCAACCACTACCGTTCCTAATGTGCAGTTGCCCAGTTCTTTGAAAATCGGCTCATTGCCGGGAACAACGATTAATTTAAATCTCACTACTTTTCCTTCTACATCTGCTACCGGCTTTTATGATAATAATGTCCCTGTAGCTCAGCCGGATTTGAAAATGAAAAATGGCGTTATTCATTTGGTTGCTGCCGTTGTAGCTCCTCCAGGTCAGGTTTTGAAGGATATGATTTATAGTAATCCCAATCTTAGTTACTTTAAAGCAGCAATTGCCCGCGCAGACAGCGGACAAACAGGGTTAAACCGGTTAGATTCCTTGCTTGGTTATGCCGTTACAAATATGACAGTGCTTGTGCCGGATAATACCGCATTTCAGACTTTATTATTCGGAACTATTTATTCCGCATTATTACAACAGGGCATGCCTCCTGCTCAGGCTGCACCTACAGCTACGCAACTTTCTTCCACACCGGATGTATTCAGCAACCCTGCTTTATTCAGCTCTGTTAGTGCATCGATGGTAAGAGGAATAATAGCTTATCATTTCCTTGCTTCAGATCAAGGGCAAGGCTTTCAACCAAATATCAGGGTGTTTTCTAATAATTTTTCATCTACACCTGCCTTTTATAAAACTTTAATAAATTCGGATACTTCGGCGCTGGCTCATGCTCACCCCGGAATAGAAGCGCAGGCCACTTTCACAGGGCCGTTTGTAACCGGATTGCAATTTACTGGTTTGGGAACTTTTCCTCCTGGTGGCGCACCTTATTCGGGCGCTGCTGCAAAAGCAGAAATGCTGGCTCCGAATCCATTTTTTGATGATGTAGCGGTCAATGGAGTGTATTATGTGATTGACAAAGTACTATTACCTCAATAAAAAAAGCAAAAAGGCTGCTCTCAAAAAGCAGCCTTTTTGTTTCAATCATATTGGGGTACAATTTTTGTAATGTGAAAATATTCATATTAAAAATTTATTGAAAGATTTTCAATACGAAGCACTTTTTCAATTCATTTTCACTTTAAAAAGCTTAATCATGGCATTCAATTTAATCGAAATGGTAAAGAATTACTTTACCGCCGATTTCACCAACCAGGCTTCTTCCATGCTGGGAGAAAACAGTACGGGCATCAGTAAAGCGCTATCTGCAACTATCCCCGCCAGCCTTGCAGGAATATTAAATAAAGCTACTTCCGGAACGGCAGGCGCGAATGACGTGTTTGATACGGCGAAAAGCTCCATTGGCGATATAATGGGAGGTAGTAATTTAACTTCAAACACAAATATTGAAAAAGGTAACAGCGTTTTATCTAAAATTTTTGGCCCCAATCAAACCAGTATTACCAGTGCAATTTCTGGTTATGCCGGAATCAAAGATTCATCGACTTCTGCCCTCATGGCGATGGGCTCGCCTGCCATCATGGGACTTTTAGGACGGCATGCAGAACAAAATAATTTATCGGCAAGCGGATTAGCCGGTTTTCTTTCCTCACAAAAAGATCACATTCTGCATGCAATGCCTGCCGGCTTGACTTCCCTGGCCGGTATGCTCGGATTAGGATCGTTAGAATCTGCTGCTTCTCATTTAAAATCTCCTAATCAAATTACCCCACATACCAAATCTGCCATTGAAGATGTGAAAACCATTTCCGACAGGCCGACTGGAAAATGGCTTGTTCCGCTGATTGTTATTTTGATTGTAATTGCATTGCTGTGGTACTTTTCCAGAAGTTGTAATGAAACAAGGCCAAGTACCGCCACCGTAACTGACACGGCAACATCAGCCAATAATGATACCGGCGCTGCAATGACCCGTACCCCAGCCGATACTACAGCAGGATCTATAAAAGTTCAATTGCCAAATGGGAAAGAATTAGAGGCAAATAAGGGCGGAATAGAAGATCAGTTGGTTACTTTTCTGAACAGCAACTGGAAATCATTAAGCGATGATTCTTTAAAAAATAAATGGTTCAATTTTGATAATCTGAATTTTAATCTTGGAACTGCAACCATTACTCCGGCCAGCGAAAAGCAATTGGATAATATCGCTGAAATTTTAAAAGCCTATCCTGACGCAAAAATTAAAATAGGCGGTTATACCGATGCATCCGGAAATGCCGCTGACAATAAAAAACTTTCCCAGGATCGTGCGAATGCAGCAAAAGCAGGATTGGATAAACGCGGAGTAGGCTCACAGGTAATCGGAGCAGAAGGATATGGCTCTCAATATGCAAAATATCCTGCCTCAGCACCGGACGATCAAAGAGCTTTAGACAGGCATGTTTCGGTCAGCGTCAGGAAATAGAAGAGAGGCGATCGACAACTGACGATCGACAACCGAGAATCGATTTCGGTGGTCAGTGGTGGTCGGTCACCGGTCGTCAATTCTCACACATTAAACCTGAAGTGCATCACATCGCCATCCTGCACAATATATTCCTTTCCTTCAATCCTTAACTTGCCATTTTCCCGGCATGCGGCCTCTGATTTATATTGAACAAAATCTTCGTAAGCAATCACTTCCGCTTTGATAAATCCTTTCTCAAAGTCAGTGTGAATCACGCTCGCAGCCTGTGGCGCTTTCCAGCCTTTGTGTATTGTCCACGCCCTCACTTCCTGCACGCCGGCAGTAAAATAAGTAGAAAGATTTAAAAGCGCATAAGCAGAATGAATCAAACGGTCCAGCGCAGGCTCTTCCATTTTATATTCATCCATAAACATCTGCTTGTCTTCCGGATTTTCAAATTCCGCGATTTGCGCTTCAATGGCATTCGTCATAATAATAACCTGCGCGCCTTCTGCTTTTGCAGCAGCAGCGAGTTGCTCCGAATATTTATTGCCCGAATGCATCGATGCTTCATCCACATTGGCAACATATAAAACCGGTTTATTGGTCAGGAAAAAATTGTCTGCAACCGCTTCTTTTTCTTCTTTTGAAAATTCCAGCGAACGGATATTTTTTCCCTGTTCCAAATGCGCTTTTGCTTTTTTCAAAACTTCAAATTCCACTTTGCTTTTTGGATCACCACTTTTGGCCATTTTTTCCACTTTCGCTATTTTCTTTTCCACTCCTTCCAGATCTTTCAACTGCAATTCTGTTTCGATAATTTCTTTATCACTGATTGGATTGATCGGCCCTTCTTCGCGCAATACATTTTCATCTTCAAAACAACGAATCACATGAATCACTGCATCCACTTCACGAATATTTGCCAAAAATTTATTTCCCAAACCTTCCCCTTTGCTGGCGCCTTTTACCAGCCCGGCGATATCTACAATTTCTATTTGCGTAGGAACGATTCTGTCAGGTTTTACCAAATCTGCAAGCACATTTAATCTTTTATCCGGAACATTTACCAGCCCCACATTTGGCTCGATGGTACAAAAACGGTAATTGCTCGCCTGCGCCTTCGCGCTGTTGCTCACTGCATTAAATAAAGTTGATTTTCCTACATTTGGTAATCCTACAATTCCTGCGCGTAATGCCATAATTTATTTTAATTTTTTATCTGATTTTACCCTTCTTTTAAGGCGCGCAAAGATAACATGAAAACCTCACAGATACGCGGGCAACGCTGCTCTCTTCTGTGTTTTTCACTTTCTTTTCTGTTTCGGTTTTTTTATTTTTTTTAGGGAAATAATCAGTTTTAAATTCAAACTCGCTTTTTGGAACGCTTTATTTGCTTTAAAGCACAAAGAGGAAAGATCAAATCAATTCACTTTCAAATAAAAAAGAAAGAAAGTGCCGACAGCGGCGATCAGTAAAAATAGGAATCAGCAGTATTTGTCGGTTTACTGCATTGAGAAGCAGTTGAAAATAAAAACAATTTGATTCTTCGATAAAATAAAACCGAATAACCAATAGTTATAAAACCTTAGTACAAAAGATTTCCTGTGTTGGCGAAACCTTATTACTTTATTTTTATAAAAAATGCAAATCACCGCTATTTATTGCTTCACTGGGATAGAAAGATCTCACACTTTCAATAGTTGTAAGACCAATCATATTTGCAACCCCTGCTTACAACTTTATTATAAAAAAAATGGCGGGAAATACCAGCCATTTTTAATTGAAGTGGTCTTCCATAATCATTCTTTAATCTTTTCTTCTTTTGTAACCACTACGCTGCTGTCTTTGGAACCACCGCGTGCCAGCGCAATGATAATAATCAAAACAATAATAGCGCCGACCACCCACATCCACGGCTGAATAGTAGTGGAAGAAGTGCTGGTAGTGGTAGTAGTGGTCGAACTTGAAGAAGTACCACCGGAATCCTGCGCAAATGCTATTGCCTGCATGAATATCAAAGTGATAATCGTAATAATCCTCAGGTAATGTTTTTTAATTGTTTCCATGTGAATTGTTTTTAGATAAAAAAAATACATAATCAATTAACATGCCATGAAGAAACGATACAATCTTTTACAGCCGGCCGTATTAAAACAACCGTCATGTTGATAGTCACAGGATAAGCTTTAATAGAATCACTGCCGGTCAACGAAACAGACGTTTTATATGTACCGCCGGACCGGATAATGCTCGAACAGCAGTAACAATATTTAGAGGAGTCATCTTCGTTTTACCGAATCAAATCAAAACGGCTCATCGGCTGTTGGTCCATAACTTTGGGGAACCGGTATATTCAACAATCGAAGATAAACTCCAAGTTGTGCACGATGATGTGTTGTCTGATTATAAGGAACGCGAACAGATTCAAATTTTGTCATTGCTGCTATAATATGGTCACCTTTTTGAATAGTCCACGTTTGTAAAAGGTCATCTTCATTCCTTACGCTCAGCAAAGCCGTAGTAGCTTTTTTCAAAGAATCTTCCAGGATGTTCATCAAATCGTCAGGATTATCTGCCTTCGGTGGTTGGTAGGGCATTTTCTCAAAATCAATACCATCTGTATTTACAGCCATATCAATCCAGGCGGGAAGCTCTGCAATATGAGAAGCAAGTTGCTTTATACTCATGCTTTTTTCATGCGGTTTCCATTGAAAATCTTCCGGTTTTAATAATTTGAAAAATTTGCGGGTGGTGTTTGCTTCCTGCTCAAGTTCTTTTAGTAAAAATGGAATGACGTGCATAAGTGTTTATTTTTTATGAAAGTAAAGAATTCAATGAAGCAAAATTTACACCACTTTTTTAATTAGATAATCGTAATTATGCCTTCAATCTTTTTCTTTTTTCCAAAACGCTCTTTTCTTTTTTCCATTATAAATTTCCTTTGCTTTATCCACCAATCCGATAAATTCTGTTTCTAGAAAATTGTCCGGGGATGAAGAAGCCACGGCCATATTTTTAATCACATTCCATTCCATATCAGCGGGAAAATATTTCGATTCTCTCAATTTTAAGCCGAACATAACCACTGCTGTTGCAAACTGAAGGTCTTTGTTGATGGAATCAAACCTTTTATAATTCTCAGAAGACGAATATTCAAGGACCTGTTCCAAAGTATCTTTTGGCAACCGGTAATGAACAACAAAATCAGCGATATTTGTTGCCTTACTGTAAAGAGAATCTTTCGCTGAAGGAATGATTTCAAAGATCACGGTATTCCCTGAGGCCGAACCTATTTCGCCGCCTTCCAGTTCAAAATTGTTTTGTGAAAGAATGCTTTTTTTATTGTCATAACCAATGAGACGATATTGGTCAACCAGATCCGGGTTGAATTTTGCATGAATATAAACGTTGCTGGCAACGGAATACAACGTTTGAGTAAATTCCGTTACCAACACTTTTTCGGCTTCCCGGATATCATCTATATAAGCAAAATTTCCATTCCCTTTTTTTGCCAGAATCTCAATTTTTGAATCTTTATAATTTCCCATTCCTACCCCAAGACAGGTAAGATATACACCGGTTTGTTTTTCTTTTGAAATAAGATTTTGCAAATCCTCTTCACTTTTTTGCCCGATATTAAAATCTCCGTCTGTCGCAAGAATAATGCGGTTATTTCCATTTTTAATAAATGTTGTTTCCGCTAATTTGTAGGCCATTCTGATTGCCGCTTCGCCCGGCGTATCTCCTGAGGCGTTTAACTCTTCTATCGCTTTCAAAATTTTTTGCTTTTCTTTACCACTGGTTGGAGGAAGCCACACACTAACAATGCCACCGTAAGTCACAATAGAAACCGTATCCTGTTTTCTTAAATTTTTTACCAGTAATTGAAAGGCTTGTTTCAAAAGAGGCAGCCTGTTTGGCAAATCCATACTTCCTGATACGTCGATCAAAAATACCAGGTTAGATGGCGGAACATGATCCAGATTTAATTTTCTCCCGGAAAGATTCAGAAACAATAACCGGTGATCTTTATTCCATGGGCAGTCAGTTAGCTGCGATTCAAGGTGAAATATTTTGTTTGAATCGGGCTGTTTATAATTAAAATTAAAATAGTTGAGCATTTCATCGGTCCTTACTGCATCTACCGGTACTTTCGTATTTTGATTCAAAAAACGCCGGATATTGCTGTAAGAGGCTTTGTCTATCCGCATCGCAAACTCTGTACTGGTCTTATCATTTGTTTTGATAAAATCATTTTCAGCAAGATTGCTGTAGCTCTCATCCAGATAATATGAAACAGGCAAAATGTTTCCGGCGGTACCTCTGGTGATAGAAACCATTTTTTGTCCCGTAAAATGAGAAGCAGCAGAAATAGGCTTTAAAATGATATGCTGATATTCCTGGGTTTTAATTTTTATAGCCTCGGAAATATAACCATCCAAACTAAAAATTAATGAATCATACAAATTAGAGGTAGGAATACCAAAACCACCCGAAACGCCGCTTGCATAAAGCGAATTTTTTTGCGGCATGTATATTTTTACATTCTGCAATGGCTGATTCTGTTCGTCCTTCACTTCGCCGCGGATGTAATATTGAGCAGAAGTGTGATGAATGAAAAAAATCGCAGTAAATATGGTAAGAATTTTTTTCAAGGAAATGTATTTGATAAATTCTTCTAACCGTTGAAATTAGTGGATTTTTCGATTCTAAACCAATTGATAAATCTCTTTCAGATTCCTTCCAAGCCCGTCATAGTCCAGGCCATATCCCAATACAAATTTATCAGGAATGGTAAATCCAAGATAATCTATTTTGATCGAATGTACTGTTGCTGACGGCTTGTGAAGCAGTGAAGCTACTTTGAGGGATGCCGGATGCTGATGTTCTAATTGCGGCAAAAACTGCGATAATGTTTTTCCCGTATCTACAATGTCTTCAATGATGATCACATCCCGGCCATAAAGATCTGCATCGAGTCCGATTGCTGTAATTACTTTTCCTGTCGATTTTACACCTTTATAAGAAGCCAGCTTGATAAAACAAATCTCTGCTTCTATATTTATTTTTTTAAAAAGGTCAGCAGCAAAAATAAAAGCGCCATTCAGAATGGCAATAAACAAAGGCTTTTTCCCTTCATAATCTTTATTAATTTCGGATGCAACTCTCATTACCTGTTCTTCTATTTGTTGCGAAGTGATATAAGGAATAAATTCTTTGTCGTGTACTTTTAAAGTGGGCATAAATTATTTTGAAATGATGAGCTGTTGCCCCGTTTGAATATAATCGCCTGTCAGATTATTCCATTTTTTTAAATCATTTACGGAAACGCCGTATTTCCTTGAAATTCCATAAAGACTTTCTTTTGGAAGCACTTCATGAGTTGCTGGCTGAAGGTTAGAAGTTAATGGTTGAAGGTTTGAGGTTGAAGGTTGAAGGTTTGAAACTGCTGTCGTCTGCTTTCCGCCTTCTGCTTTTTGCTTTCCGCTTTGTGCATTTACGGTTATCTCCCTGATTACCGGCGGCTTCAAAAATATTTTTGTTCCGGCAACGATAAAATCATCAGGAGTAAATTGATTGTATGAATAGAGGTTTTGTAATATCACACCATATTTTTGAGAAATATCATACATTGTTTCGTTTGGTTCAGTAATACAAAAATCCTGTTGCCCTTCTTTCTTTTTTTTCTCTAAAAAAATGTATTGGCTCTTTTGTAAAATACCATCTTTTGTCAGATCATTTATCGTTAATAATTTTTCAAGATTGATGTTGTGTTGGGTGGCAATAGCCAGCAAAGATGTTCCCTTGGGAACGTACAAGGCTTTCGCTCCATTGATAGTAAGATTCGTCGGCATCTCCACATCAGAATCATTTTCCTGTGGTGGAACAACTTTATTTACAGGATCATCTGCATATTTGGCAATATCAAAATGGGGTACATCATTGATGGCGTCCATCGTATATTGTTCCAGGTTGTTGTCTTCAATATATTTGATTAAAATATCAGGATATTTCGGATTGGTGGCGTAGCCAGCTTTTCGCAAGCCGTAAGCCCATCCTTTATAATCTGCAGGATCTAATTGAAATAAAAAATCGTAACGGCTGTTGCCTCTTAAAAAATTGGAATGATCGCGATAAGAATCTTCGGCACTTTTATATTTTCTAAAACATTCGCCCGGAGCATCGTCATCGTGGCTTACAGTTTCTGCTGTCCAGGTGCTTTTGCATTTTATTCCGAAGTGATTGTTGGATGCCTTTAAAAGATCGCTGTTTCCGCTTTGCGTTTCGAGCAACCCCTGGGCAAGTGTAATAGCGGCAGGTACGCCCATTCTTTTCATTTCACTGATGGCAAGGTCTTTATATTCCTGAATATATTGCTGCGGCGTCATATTTTGAGCGGCACATTGAAAACAACAACCGAAAAAGAATAGCAAAATTATTATCGCCTTGTTCATTTAAAAACAGGAATTTTTGTTCGAATATTTAAAACAATTATTTTTTCAGAATCATCATCACACCATCTCTGACCGTGAGAATCACCTGTTGCACCCTTTCATCCTTTGCCACGTGTTCGTTAAATTTATTTATCGCGATTGCATTTTTACCGGAAATATTTTCTTCTAAAACATCGCCGTGAAATAATACATTATCGGCAAGAATTATTCCGCCTTTTTTTAACCGTGGCAAAGTTAATTCGTAATAATTAATATAATTGGTTTTATCGGCGTCAATGAAAATCAAATCCCATTCTTCATTCAATCGGGGAATGATATCTAACGCATTTCCCCTGTGTAAAATTATTTGTTCAGACTGTGAAGATTTTGCAAAATAATCCCGGGAAGTATTTGCATCTTCTTCACGCAATTCTATGGTATGTAAAAAACCATTTTCATTCAATCCTTTTGCAAGGCATAATGCGCTGTAACCGGTGAAAGTTCCTATTTCCAGAATATATTTTGGTTTAATAATTTTACTCAGCATCTCCAGAAGTTTTCCTTGCAAAGGGCCGCTGAGCATGTTGGAATGAGCATGATGATTTAGCGTAAAATCTTCAATCTCTTGCAGCAACTTATCTGTAGGTTCAGAAAAAGAGGTTGCATAATCATTTGCTTTTTCATTTATTAATTCAGGCATACGGTAATTTTATTTCTTCTGATGTTTTTCTTTTAGACAGAATCCACAACCCGATAAAGGTAAGAAGCCCATTTACAATAATCAACTCATCGGCAAATACGTATCCATTTAATAAAACCTTTGAATACTTATCTATAAAATAACACAACAGCGGGGCCAATACAACAATGATTGGAGTTGCATAATCCAGTACTTGTCTTTTTTTTGCAAATAAAGAAAATGCGAATAATCCGATGAGCGGTCCATAAGTAAATGTGGCTACTTTAAAAATTGCGGTTACTACTGATGCATCGTTTACGGCATTAAATAACAATACAACAAAGAGGATTATTAATGAAAAAGCCACATGAACCATAGTTCTTGTCCGTTCCATTCTTTTCTCTTTTGATGAATCCTTTTTATCAAAATTTAAAAAATCAATACAGAAAGAAGTGGTGAGCGCTGTAAGCCCTGAGTCAGTGGTGGCAAAGGTTGCAGCCGTCAACCCCAGCATAAATACAACTGCCGGAACGCCTTTAAAATAATTCAAAGCAATGTCGGGAAATAAATAATCTGTCCTTGGCTGATGGGTAACAGAATCCAATGGAATCGGAATTCCTTCCCGATTGGCATAGATGTAAAGCAAGGCGCCAACGCTTAAAAAAAATAAATTAATCAACACAAAAATAAAAGTGAAACTCAGCATATTTTTTTGTGCGTCTTTTAAATTTTTACAACTCAGATTTTTTTGCATCAAGTCTTGGTCGAGGCCAAACATACCAATCGTTACGAATATTCCTCCGAGAAATTGTTTGGAAAAATGAAATTTGTTTGAAACAAAATTATCCGTGAAAAATATTTTAGAATAATTACTATCCTTTATCGCATGAAAAGCCTGCGGAATATTCATATCGAGGCTACTGCAAATAAAATAAATGGAAAGAATAACTGAGGCGACCAGGAAAACAGTCTGAAGCGTATCAGTAATGATAATGGTTTTCAATCCGCCTCTGTAAGTGTAGCCCCAGATGAGCAATAAACAAATCACAATCGTAAGCCAGAAAGGAACGCCCATTTCATCAAAAATAAATTTTTGCAAAACAATGGCAACGAGGTATAACCTGAATGCAGAACCGATGACACGCGAAACTAAAAAGATGGCCGCTGCCGTTTTATGGCTCACTTTTCCCAGTGTTCTTTCTATCACTTCATAAATAGAAATGAGATGCATTTTATAATATAATGGAAGTAAAATTCCGGCGACAATAAAGTAACCGACCGCATTACCCAATACAAACTGAAAGTAGCGAAACTGAGAACCGGCAAGGTTTCCAACTTCTCCCGGAACAGAAATAAATGTAACGCCACTCAGCGCCGTCCCAATCATCCCAAAGGCAACAAGATACCATTTTGAGTTGCGGTTGGCGATAAAAAATGTGGCATTGGAAGTGGATTTTTTTGAGGTGAAATACGAGATTAAAATAAGCATTAAGAAATATCCGATAATAAAAGAAAGCAATACAACAGGAGACATAATTGGGTTTTGGAAAGATTAAAAAATGAATAAGGATTGTATGTTTTAATTTTGAAATTTTTCCAAGATAAATAAAAATATGTCAATACAAAATTTAGCGGTTTTTTGTGGTTCAAAAAATGGCAACGATCCTTTGTTTTGTGCCCATGCAAAACAAGTTGGTAACCTGCTTGCGCAAAAAAATATCAGTTTAATTTATGGTGGTGGAAATAAAGGAATGATGGGCGCTGTAGCGAATGCGGTTTTGGAAAAAGGTGGAAAAGTAATTGGAATTATGCCCCGTTTTTTAGCCGTACCTGAACATCAGCATCATGGACTTACAGAAATGCTGGAAGTAGAAGATATGCACATCCGGAAAAGGATGATGTATGAAAAATGCGATGCTGCATTAGTGCTTGCAGGCGGTTTTGGAACAATGGATGAGTTTTTTGAAATGCTTACGTGGAATCAATTAAATATTCACAATAAAAAAATTTTTGTATTAAACACATCCGGTTTTTATGACAACTTAATTTCTTTTTTGTATAAAACAGAAGAAGAAGGTTTTTTGTATTCGAATATGATTGATTGTTTGAAAATCATTTCTTCGCCGGATGACTTGGTGTTGGAATGAGTGGCCACGAATTACACCCTGCCTGATTGCATCAGGCAGACAGGGAATTTACCCGAATGAATAAATAGGTTATCAGTAAACAAAGAAATAATTAAGATTCGTGTTTGGCATTGATTACGCTAATTTTCACAAATATGAAATGACATTTATCAGCAAAGAAAGAAATAATTAAGATTCGTGTTTGCCGCTGATTACACCGATTTACACGGATTTTTTAATGGATGTTCTTTACATTACAAAAAATAAAAAATTACAAAAAAAATGAAACGAATTGTTTTTATTACAGGCGCTACTTCAGGGATTGGAAAAGCATGCGCGGAAAAATTTGCTGCCGACGGTGATGATTTGATTATCAACGGAAGAAGAAAGGAACGTTTGGAAGATTTGAAAAAAGAACTGCAAGAAAAATATAACGTCGAAGTTTTGTGTGCAGGATTTGATGTGCAGAAAAAAGAAGAAGTGTTCGAAACAATCAATCAATTTCCGGAAAAATGGAAAGCCATAGATATCCTCATAAACAGCGCCGGCCTTGCATTAGGACGCGATCTTTTTGACGAAGCAAATATGGTTGATTGGGAAACGATGATACAGACAAACATAAACGGATTGCTGTATGTGAGTAAAGCGGTGATTCCATTTATGATAAGTAAAAATTCCGGACATATTATTAATCTCGGTTCTACTGCCGGCGATGATGTTTACGAAAGAGGCAATGTTTATTGTGCTACCAAAAGCGCGGTAGAGGCGATTAATGAAGCAATGCGTATTGACTTGCTCCAGCATCGTATTAAAGTAACGAATGTAAAACCAGGCGCCGTTGAAACGGAATTTTCTTTAGTAAGGTTTAAAGGTGATGAAGAAAAAGCAGAAAAAGTATATGAAGGTTTGGTTCCGCTAAGTGCTAGAGATGTCGCCGATACCATTTTTTATTGTGCTTCATTACCGCCAAATGTTTGTATCAATGAATTGCAGATAACGTGTGTCGCGCAGGCAAATGCAATTTATTCGTATAAGCGATAACTGCTTCTAATATCTTCCGGATTGAAAATAATTTATTCAAATAAGAGGCATAAAAAAACCCTTCAAATTTGAAGGGCTTTATTTTATTAAAATATTATTTTTAAGATTTTGACGTAACGTCTTTCTTTAATTTTTTTGCGCTGTCTTTATTGGTTTTTAAATTGTCAAAAGCAGCGGGAGTAAGCACTTCGCCGGTAAGTTTCACAAATTTTACGTCATCTGCGCCTGCAAATTTTACAGTAAGGGTTTTGTCAATGGGGCCTACTGCTGCAGCATTATAAGTTGCGCTGATGGTTCCGGTTTTTCCGGGTGCGATGGGCGCTTTTGTATAATCAGAAACAGTACATCCGCACGAAGGCGTAGCCTGCTCGATGATCAATGGTTCTTTGCCAATGTTCGTTACAACTATCGTTGCTGTTGGTGGCACGTTTTGTTTTACTTTACCAAAATCGTAAGTGGTTACATTTAATTTCGCAATATCATCTGCTTTTTTTTGAGCAAATAATGAAGTAGAAGACAGCAAGAGTGCCGCGAATAAGATTCTTTTCATGATGGGTTTATTTTTATTGTTCGTTTTTTAAAATGTTTAAAGAAGTATTTTCAGGTGCAGATGTGACAGGAGTTTTCCATACATCGCCTTTGATAATGATTTGTTTTGTTTGAGTGCCATTATAGGTAATGGAAACCGTTTTATTGAAAGGGCCTTCCGTTGCTGCATTATAACCTACTCTAATACTGCCAGTTGCACCCGGAGCGATGGTGTCTTTATTCCATTCAGGAGTAGTGCAGCCGCAACTCGCCTGGACATTGTCGAGTGCAAAAGCCTTGTTCCCGGTGTTGGTGAATTCGAATACATGAGTAACCGGTTTTCCTTGCGGAATTTTCCCAAAATCAAATTCTGATTCTTTTAAAATAAGATTTTCTCCGGAAGCGGTGGGGGAGGGGGATTCTGCTACATTTCTTGCGATACTTTTATTCTTTTTGTTTACTTTAGTAACGGTTGTTTGAGCAAAAGCTGACGCCGTAAAAGCAACAAAACAAATAAGAGTAACTATTTTTTTCATTTTAGATGTTTAAAATGATTTCAAAGATACTAAAACGCAGTATATGGTTGCAAATTGTGGGAGCCTTTTCAGTTTTTTAACATTCATCACTCATAATTAATATTTTTGCCGGTATGGAGACCAATCAAATCAGTGAAGAAAACCTTTTAGAGAACCTCTCATTTGAAAAATTCAGAGAGGAAGTTTTAAAAGATTATAAAGTGGTTTGCGAAAGCAGGGAAACCAGTTTGCTGAGCAGGAAGGAAGTGCTTACCGGGAAAGCAAAATTTGGGATTTTCGGCGATGGAAAAGAAGTGGCGCAGGTGGCGATGGCGAAATTCTTTATGCCGGGCGATTTTCGCGCTGGTTATTACCGCGATCAGACCTTTATGTTTGCAAGCGGACTTGCCACTGTTGAACAATTTTTCGCGCAGCTATATGCTGATCCTGATATCAGGAATGATCCTTTCAGCGCCGGACGGCAAATGAATGCCCATTTCGCAACAAAATTTGTGGATGAAAATGGCAACTGGTTGGATCTCGCTCACAAAAAAAATGTATCTTCTGATATTGCCCCTACTTCAGGTCAGATGCCCCGTGCATTAGGTCTTGCTTTTGCTTCAAAAGTTTTTAGAGAAGTAGAAGCTTTGCATGAATATGACCACCTGAGTGATAATGGAAATGAAGTTTGTTTTTGCACCATTGGTGATTCTTCTACATCCGAAGGCCATTTTTGGGAAACAATGAATGCAGCAGGAGTTCTGCAGATTCCGCTCGCAGTTTTTGTATGGGATGATGGTTATGGAATTTCCGTTCCCAAAAAATATCAAACTACCAAGTCTTCTATTTCAAAAGCGTTAAGCGGTCTGCAAAAAAAAGAAGACACCAATGGAATCAATATTTATAAACTGAAAGGATGGGATTATGCCGGCATGTGTGAAATCTTGGATGGCGCCATCAAACACATTCGTGAAACTCATACTCCCGCTTTATTTCATGTAGAAGAACTTACCCAGCCACAAGGCCATTCTACTTCCGGTAGCCATGAACGATATAAAAGTGCCACCAGGCTTGCCTGGGAAAAAGAATGGGATGGGAAAAAACAAATGCGTGAATGGATCCTTGCCAATTCGCTTGCAGAGGAAGATGAATTAAACGATATTGAGGATAATGCAAAACGGTTTGTAAAGCAAAGCCGACAAAATGCCTGGGATAAATACATGAATCCTATCAAACAGCAGGTAAACGAAACGGTTACTCTTTTGCAAAAAGTTTCTGCAAATAAAACAGAGATTGAAAAACTGATTAAAGATTTGGCTTCACTGCGCGAGCCGGTGCGCAGAGATGTAATGAAAACATTGGCGCAGGCAATTAATATTTCTTCTCCGACAGATGATATACAGGAGGTAAAAGATTTTTATGAAAAATTAATCCAGGAGAATAAAGAATTGTTTGACAGTGATCTATATAATGAAGGGCCGAAATCAGCTTTAAAAGTTGCACCCGTTGCGGCTACATTTAATCATGATATAGAAATGGTAAATGGTTTTGAGATATTAAATAGATATTTTGATGAACTGTTTGCTGTGAATAATAAAGTCATTGCTTTTGGTGAAGATCTTGGCCACATCGGTGATGTGAACCAGGGTTTCAGCGGTCTGCAGGAAAAGTATGGGGAAGAAAGAATTTTTGATACAGGCATTCGTGAACTTACGATTATGGGACAGGGTATTGGCCTTGCGTTGCGCGGTTTGCGCCCAATTGCGGAAATACAATATCTTGATTATTTGCTTTTCGGATTGGAACCTTTGAGTGATGATGTTTGTACCACTCATTTCCGTACCAAAGGGCAGCAAAGTGTTCCCTTGATTGTGCGAACCAGGGGCCATCGTCTTGAAGGAATCTGGCACAGTGGTTCACCAATGGGAATGATCATTAATGCGCTTCGCGGAATGTATGTTTGTGTGCCGCGAAATATGACGCAGGCGGTAGGAATGTACAATACTTTATTGGAAAGCAACGATCCCGCTTTGATGATCGAATGTTTGAATGGATATCGCCTCAAAGAAAGATTACCTTCTAATTTAATCGAATACAGAGTGCCGTTAGGCGTTCCGGAAATTGTAAAAGAAGGAACAGATATTACCATCGTTTCTTATGGTTCCACATTGCGTATTATCGAAGAAGCTACCGAGGTTCTGGATAAATTAAACATCAGTTGTGAAGTGATTGATGTGCAAACTTTACTGCCCTTTGATCTTCAACACAGCATTCTTGATTCTTTAAAAAAAACCAACCGGATTTTGTTTATTGATGAAGATGTGCCGGGAGGCGCGTCTGCTTATATGTTTAACAAAGTAATGGAAGAACAAGGTGGATACCGCTGGCTCGATGTATCGCCGAGAACCCTTACAGCAAAGGATCACCGGCCTTCTTATGGAAGCGATGGAGATTATTTCAGCAAGCCGAATACTGAGGATGTAATACGAGTGGCAAAGGAAATGATGGAGGAGTAAAAAGATTTAAGAATTAAGAATTAAAAAACAAGAATTAAAAAACACAAATTCTGGTTATTTATTGATTTACTGTAATCATTTCTTTTAATAATTACAATTACCATTTAATAATCAATTTTTTTGTCAAAACTTTATTTATACAAAAGCAATGATTACGAATGCGGAAAGGCGTTTTATGGAAGAATGGCGTGAACAAAAAAGCGGCCCTAGATGGAAATTTTATTTATTGTTTTCGATAGCATGGACCGTGGTAGCTTTTCTGGTTATCTTTTTTCTGGCAAAATTATTTACTGATTTATGGGAAACCGGAGGAGCAGGATTGGTTTATATTTTTATCGGTCTTGCAATAATTATCGGCGTTTCATCAACCCATTTTACCTATTTGCATAATGAAAAAAAGTATAAAAAAATTTTGAATAAAGAAAAAGGATTATTGAATTAAATGCCAGTCTAAAATTGCCATCAAATACTCTATGGAAAACCCGGCTCAAAAAACGGAAAGAGGGAAGCTTTGGCCAAAATAAAATTCGGCAATATTTGTTGCTTTACTGCTACTTCTGAAATGGCCGCCAGTATTTTTGTGTAAGGTTTTTTTTAGGGAAATGATTAGTATGCTGTTCCTGCTTTCTTTTTGGAACGCTATAATTTGCTTTATATAACAAACAGGAAAGATGTAGTGATCTCACTTTCAGATCAAAAAGAGATAAGTATCAGTTAGTGGCTGTCTTCTAAGACACGCCGAAAAGTTGAATTTGCAGCTGCTCCTCAGCAGATAAATTTTAGATTTCTTAACAACAAACAATCGGTACTTATTAAGTATTTTTGACTGCGTTGAGTAATGGTAAATGCCGGGAAATTAAAAATGAAAACGCGGCATCCAATATCTTATTTTAAAAATTCCTGTTCATTCAAATAATTAAAGAAAAATTAAACGGTGCCAATGCGTTGTAAAGCAAACTTCATAAAAATATTTTCAACCGGATTAATATTTTTCTGCTTTTTCAGTTGCAATAACAACCCTCCTGTTAAGGAAAAAGAAATTGTAAAAGCGCCTGAAAAAATGGACGATCAGATCGCTGATAATATAAAAGCTGTGTTGCTTTTTGCGAAAAATTCGAATGGGCTTATCAACGATTCTATCAGGCTTACTCAGTTTAACCTGGTGAATTCCTTTTATGAAAAAAATAATTACCAGGGAATCTGGAGTCAAAAAGAAATGTGGAATCCTGTTGCTGATTCAATGTTTGAATTTATAAAAAATTCAAAATATTATGGACTATACCCCGAGGATTATCATTACAGGGAATTAGACACTTTACGCTCTCAAATTGCCAATGATTCGCTGGTACGAATGGATGCCATTGCTTGGACAAAAGCAGACCTCATGCTCAGCGATGCTTTTATGAAAACACTTAAAGATTTAAAAGAAGGAAGGTTGCTTCCAGACAGTGTTTCCATCGTTTCTAAAAACAATTACGCAGATTCTTTTTTTATCCCAAACCTGAACAAAATAATTCAGTCAAATGCATTATCACAAACGTTTCAAAGTGTAGAACCTGCAGATAGTGGTTATATTTCTTTAAAAGCTTTGCTGGTAAATTTTGTGGATAGCATGAATCGAAAAAAATATTTGTTCCTCGAATATCCTTATAAAGACACGATTGCTTTTTATAAAAATCTTTATCAAAGACTTCTGCAATCCGGCTTTGGTAACAAAGAAATTACCAGCCCCGATTCTGCTCTGTTGAGCGATGAAATTAAAAAATACCAGGCAAAACACAAGCTCACTGTTGATGGCAAAGCAGGAGAAGGAACTGTGCGCGCTTTAAATTTTAATGACAATGAAAAGTTCAGAAGAATTGCGGTCACCCTTGACCGTTATAAGTCGCTTCCCGAACTTCCTGAAAGCTATATATGGGTTAATTTACCCGGCTTTTATTTGAAAGTTTATGATCATGATACCTTGGTGCTCGAATCAAAAGTAATTGTGGGCAAGCCTTCTACACCCACGCCGCGGCTTACTTCAAAAATTTCCAATATGGTTACTTATCCGAATTGGACGATTCCCGAAAGCATTATTAAAAAAGACATTCTCCCTGCTTTGAAAAATAATCCCGACTATCTTGCCAGCAAGGGTTTCAGCCTGGTGGATTCTCACGGCGAAACAGTAAATCCTTACACCATAAACTGGACAAAATATACAAAATCAATCCCGTGGAAGATCGTTCAGGGCAGCGGCGATGATAATGCGCTCGGTATTTTTAAATTTAATTTTAATAATCCCTACAGCGTTTATTTACACGATACCAACCAGCGTTATTTATTTCAAAATTCGCAGCGGGCATTGAGCCATGGATGTGTGCGCGTGCAAAAATGGGAAGCGCTTGCATTCTACATTGCCCAGAATGACAGTCTTGCCACAAAAGAAGGCGAACAACTGTCGTATAACACCGATTCTATAAAAACATGGATTGCAAATAAAGCGCGTAAAACGATTATGGTAAAAAAACGGTTGCCTCTTTTTATTGAATATTTCACAGTTGAGGCAAAGAAAAATAAGATTGCTTTTTACAATGATATTTATAAGGAAGACGAGCATCTTGAGCAGAAATATTTTGCGAACAAATAGAAAAGCACATCTAATCTATCAGCATTTATATTTTAAAAAATTATGAGTTTTATTTTACAGGGAAATATCGTTGATATCGAATCAAAAAAAATATTTTCAGGGGAAATTTCTATTGAGGAAGGTTTTATAAAATCCATCGAAAGAATCAGTAATGATGAAAAAGAGCTTCCCTATATAATGCCCGGGTTTATTGATGCACACGTGCATATTGAAAGTTCCATGCTCGTTCCTTCCGAGTTTGCAAAATTGGCGGTTGTGCATGGAACCGTTGCAACAGTCAGTGATCCGCATGAAATCGCAAATGTGTGTGGAATAGAAGGCGTTGAGTTTATGATTGAAAACGGCTCTACAGTTCCCTTTAAATTTCACTTTGGGGCGCCAAGTTGTGTGCCCGCAACGGTTTATGAAACTGCGGGCGCTACTCTTAATGCAAATGCAGTGGATGAACTTTTATCGAAAAAAGAGATTTATTATTTGAGTGAAATGATGAATTTTCCAGGCGTTCTTCATCATGACGAGGAAGTTTTTGCAAAAATAGATTCAGCAAAAAGCTACGATAAACCGGTTGATGGCCATGCTCCCGGATTGCGTGGAGAAGAAGCAAAAAAATATATTGAAGCTGGAATCAGTACCGATCATGAATGTTTTACACGAGAAGAAGCGCTTGAAAAATTAAAGTATGGAATGAAGATTTTGATTCGGGAAGGAAGCGCTGCAAAAAATTTTGAAGCGTTAGTTGATCTTTTAAATGATCATGAGGACGAAATCATGTTTTGCAGCGATGATAAGCATCCGGATAGTTTGGTAAAAGGGCATATCAATGAATTGTGCAGAAGAGCGGTTGCAAAGGGAATTGATGTTTTTAAAGTTTTGAAAGCAGCTTGCATTAATCCTGTACTGCATTATAAAATGGATGTTGGCATATTACAACCAGGTACTCCTGCTGATTTTATCGTGGTTGAAGATCTGAAAGATTTTAAAGTAATGGCAACATACATAAACGGAGAGCTTGTTGCAGAAAACGGACAGTCAAAGATTAAAACACAACCAGCTTCAATCATTAATAATTTTAATTGTTCTATCAAAAATGCGAATGATTTTAAAATTAAAATCTCCGATTTCAACGGTGAAATTATTGAAGCATTGGATGAGCAATTAATTACCAACAAACTACCTCTTTTACCAAAAGAAGAAAATGGTTTTTACATAAGTGATGTTGAAAAGGATATTTTAAAAATTGTTGTAATTAACCGATATCAGGATGCCTCGGTGGCTATTGCATTCATAAAAAATTTTGGATTAAAACATGGAGCTATTGCATCTTCTGTTGCACACGACAGCCATAATATTATTGCAGTTGGCGTAGATGATGAAAGTATTGCTGATGCGGTAAATTTGATAATAAACTCAAAAGGTGGAGTGAGTGTTGCCAGTCATTCTAAACCGGTTCTCAATAAGCTTTTACCATTGCCTGTTGCCGGATTAATGAGCTATGAAGATGGTTATAAAGTAGCAAAATTGTACACCAATATTGACGGTGCTGCAAAAGAACTCGGATCCGAATTGTCGGCGCCATTCATGACTTTATCGTTTATGGCATTGCTAGTTATTCCGCATTTAAAACTCAGTGATAAAGGACTGTTTGATGGAGATAAGTTTCAATTTGTGGCTGATGAAAATTAGTTTTGATGAAGTGAAATTTTAAAATGATTTGAGTATTTAGAACGACTGATTTGACATAAACTAAAATTCCGATTTTCCGATTCAGTAAACGAACAAATAAACCTATTTCTGTTTTTCATTAATTCTTAATAAAAACAACACTCCCACAGGAATCAGGAATAGGCAGAAATGAAATTCCTTGTTCTTTAGAAAATTGATCAACCGCTTTTGCTGCACCTTTATAGGAATCATTATTTACATCATGCACAAAAATATAACCGCCTTTTGCCATCCTTGGATAGAAATAAATAAGTCCCTGGTAAATCGGCTCATACAAATCAGTATCAAGGCTCACAAAAACGAACAAATCTTCAATGCCAGCGGTAGTTTCAGGAAAAAATCCTTTTTTGATAATGCATTGTTTTGGGAAGGGCATATTCTTTAAAACCAGATCAACAGAAGTCTTTGAGAAATCCTGCTTTGCATCATTTAAACCAAGTTTTTTTTCCTTCTGAATATCTTTTTCATCAAATCCTTCAAAAGTATCGAAGAGATAAAGTTGTCTTGAAGGAAAATATTGATTGATATATTTTGCAAATTTCCCTTTATAAACGCCAACTTCAGCTACGTTTCCCTGCAGGCTTTTTTTATTGATTTCACTGGCGGCTAATTCTAGAGTTGCGAGACGGATATAATCCAGGTAATTGATATCTATGTCACGTTTTCTGGCCGAATATTTAAGAGACAAGTTGATAAAAGCACTTTTTTTAAACAACCATTTTCCAAATAAAAAATTAAATGCTTTAATGAGAAACATTATGGTTTATTTTAATTGTAAAGTACTTCCGGGAATTTAGAAAGATATCTTGTAAAAAACATTTAAACTCAATCGAAAACAGCTAAGCATTTATTTTTATTAAACTAATAAGCAACCTTTTCGGCAATCATTGCGACTTACAATAGATTACTGTTTTAGATTTTTAAGATTTTAAGTTTTAAGATTAAATGGTTAAGGTTTTAATTGTCCGGGCCGCATTTACGTTGTAGCCCGGTTTTTTATGCAGTTTGCTTGAGATATGCTGCTTCTGACATATCCGGAATATCTTCTGCCTGGTATTTCCCGGCGTCCAATTTCTTTTTCGTTTCTTCAAATGCTTTTAATGTAATATCAACGTCTTCATCGGTATGTGCAGCGGTAGGAATAATCCTGAAAATAATTTCTCCTTTTGGAATAACAGGATACACCACTACCGAGCAAAAAATATTATAATTCTCACGAATGTCCATCACCATATTGGTTGCCTCTGGTAAGCCACCTTTCATATATATAGGAGTTACAGGGCTGTTTGTGGTACCGATATCAAATCCTTTGGCTTTTAGGCCTTTTTGAAGACGGTTTACAATGTGCCATAATTTTTCTCTTAATTCAGGCATTGTTTTCAACATTTGCATCCTGGTCAACATACCGTCAACGACAATTAAAGGAAGGCTTTTAGCAAAAATCTGTGAACGAACGTTATAGCGCAGGTAATCAATAATATCTTTCGGACCACTGATAAATGCACCGATACTTCCCATGCTTTTTACAAATGTGCTGAAATAAAGATCCACATCTTTCTGGCAACCTTGCGCTTCATCTGCGCCTGCGCCGGTTGGGCCCATTGAGCCAAATCCATGCGCATCATCAATCAATATTCTAAATGGATATTTTTCTTTTAATGCAACAATTTCTTTTATTTTCCCCTGGTTTCCACTCATTCCAAAAACGCCTTCAGTAATCAAAAGAATTCCGCCACCCGTCTTATTTGCCATTGCAACCGCACGCTGCAACTGCTTTTCACAATCTTCCACATCATTGTGTTTGAATTTGTAGCTGTAACCCATGTGCAATCTTACACCGTCAACAAGGCATGCATGCGCTTCTCCATCATAAACAATCACATCATGCCGGTTTACCAAAGCATCAATACAACTCATCACACCCTGGTAGCCAAAATTCAGCAACATCGCATCTTCCCGGCTTACAAAATCGGCAAGTACTTTTTCCAGTTCTTCATGCAATTCTGTATTTCCGCTCATCATTCTTGAACCCATTGGATTTCCCATTCCCCATTTTTCTGCGGCTACTGCATCTATTTTCCTTGTTTCAGGACGATTTACCAATCCCAAATAATTATTTAAACTCCAAACTATTTTTTCTTTGCCACGAAATATCATCCTGTTTCCCAATTCTCCTTCTAATTTTGGAAATGCAAAATAACCATGTGCTCTTTTAAGGTGTGTGCCTAACGGACCCGCATCTTTCTTCATCTTTTCAAAAAGGTCTTTCATGTAATTTATTTAATGTGTTTATTAATTGTGCGCAAAAGTACAATATAGACATTAGATAACTATACGGTTCGTTGAATAAATAGACCGTTTAGCTGTTTTATTTGCCCAACTTTTTTCACTTTAACAGATAAAAGTATCTTTAACGGCAAAAAGTATGATATACTGATAAAAAATTGTGCGTTTTAATTGTTTTCGTATTCATATCTAATTTTCTTTTTGCACAACAGATTGAAAAGGACGAAAAGCCGGTTAAAAAAATATGACAAAAAGGTTTTTTTTTATACAAAGTGTCGTACATTTGGAAAAAGAAATAAAATGAACCATCAATCAAAAAAAAATAAACCCTATCTTATAGAAGAAGCTTCCCCCTCTGTTGTCGAAGAGGCTGCTGTCGCGTATGGAACGAAGCCTTATGAAACTCTCAGAGTGATTCTGGGTGGAAATAAAAATTTGAAAAAATCGCTGTCAGGAGATTTTGATCTCATAAATCTTTCACGTGCTGGTGTTAAAAAGTCCACTTTAAAATCACTTGCAGAGTATCTTGGAATCAATATGGAAACAATGAGTGAATTACTGCATTCTTCTTATCGCAATATTCAGCGAAAAGATGAAGATGAATTACTTGATACTCTAAAAACTGAGAAAGTTTTAGAACTCGCAGCCTTTGCACAAAGGGGCATCGAGGTTATAGGTGATAAAGAGGCTTTTGCCGAATGGTTGCAAAGCCCGCTTGTTTCTCTTGGCAATAAAACGCCGCTTAATTTTTTAGATACCTCATTTGGTATTCAGATGGTCACTAAATTATTAGGCCGCTTAGAGCAGGGGGTTTATTCATAAAAGCCAAGCGTTTCATGGAGATATATCGAATAACACAGAAGGAATACGCGGAAGACCTGAGTGGAAACGGTGCGAGGCTTTTTGGTGGCCGATGGAACAGCGAGGGTTTTTTTGCGCTTTACACTTCTTCTTCCCGATCGTTGGCTTTATTAGAGACAATTGCGCATACACCAGCTAAAATGCTTGACGTAAGAGTATATCATCTTATCACATTATCTGTTCCTGATAATATAGTTAGACAAAAAATTTCCGTTGAAAATTTGCTACCGGGTTGGGATGCGCCGGATACAAGGCCTTTTACTAAAAACATCGGTAATCGGTTTCTTTCAGACAAAAAGAATTTGTTGCTCGAGGTTCCAAGTGTAATGATCCCGGAAGAAATTAATTATGTTGTTAACCCATTACATGAAGGTATGAAGCAGGTAAAATTGATAAATAAAAGAAGAATTTATTTTGATAAACGAATAAATCTTTTGGATAAATAGTGACCATTTTAAAAAATAAAAATCAATAATAAAAGTTGATTTACTGAGCAATATTCTAATTTCCATAAGGGGTAAAAATGAAATAAAAATGGCATTATTTTTTTTACCGGACCCCAACGACCATCGCAAAATCTGGATTTGCCATAATAATAAATCAGTAAGGAAACTGCACTTTTCATTTATCCAAGCGCTATATAGTTTGATAGGTTTTCCAAGAATCAACTTTCTCTTTTTCCTTCCAGCAATAATTGCAGCGCGTTTTCAAAATTACCTGCAGCTGTAACTTCACCGGAATTGACGAAAAAAATCTCATCGGCATTTTGAATGGTATTTAACCGGTGAGCGATAATAACTTTTGTTGTTGACGCTGGTAATTTCTCTAAAATTTCTTCCAACAATTTTTCTGTAATTGTATCAATATTCGCGGTGGCCTCATCCAGGATCAGAAGGTCAGGTTTACGCAAAACGGCTCTTATAAAAGCGATAAGTTGTTTTTCTCCAAGGCTCATAGAATCACCACCAGATTCAATTTTAGTGTCGAGTCCATTTTCAAATCTACCGATCAAACCGTTTAAACCTTCACCCGCTAAAATATGATTCAATTGTTCTTTTTCAAGCTTTTTATATGCTTCGTTTCCATATAAAATATTATCCCTTATGGTCCCGTTAAACAAAAACGGTTCCTGCAAAATGAAGCCAATTTTTTTGCTCAGTTCTTCAGGAGAATACGTTCTGATGTCCTTTCCATTTAATAAAACTTTCCCTTCTGTAGGATCATATAATCTGGCAATCAAAGAAGCAGTTGTAGTTTTTCCACCACCGGTTGGGCCGACAAATGCAACGGTTTTCCCTTCTGCCAGTTTGAAATTAATATTGTGCAAAACTTTTTTGCCGTCAGGATATTGAAAAGAAACATCTTTGAAAATCAATAGAGGCGCATTTGGAATTTTAATCGAATGACTTTCTATTTTCCTGGTAAGATTCGATTCCAAATTTAAGATAATTGAAATCCTGTCCCATGCTGCCATGGCTGTTTGAAAGCTGGCCCAGAGAGTAGCGAGTTGCCGCAATGGCTGATAAAAATATTGTACATAAGCGATAAAACTGATGAGCAAACCAATGGTAAAATTGCCAGTTGAAATCAAGTAAATTCCAAAAGCAAGAACTATCAGCTGCGCGATATTCGAGAACAACGTAAACACCGGAACAAAAATATTATTTATCAAACCTGCACTTACAGAAGCTTTGTAATTGGTAAGGTTTGCAGCATTAAACCTGTTTCTGAAATAATCTCTCCTGTTGAATGCAACAATGGTTTTAAAATTTCCAAGACTTTCCTGGATTTCCGCACTCAGTCCTCCGGTACTTTTTAAGCTGGCAGCATTCTTCTTTTTCACAATCGGAGAAATGACTTTGACGAATATTAAAATGAAAACGCCGGGTACCAAAGCAGCCGCACCCAGTTCTACATGAATTGCCAAAAGAAATATGCCTGCGCCGGTCATCATAAAAATACTGTCAACAAATTGCAAAAGAGATTGAGAAAAAAACTGGTTTACTTTATCCGTATCATTATTTATTCTGGAGATTAAATCGCCCGCTTTATTTAGGTTAAAAAAAGCGACAGGCAGGCTTTGAATTTTATTAAAAACCGCATTGCGCAAGCTATACAGCATTCGCTGGCCAATGCTTCCCATTATTTTTGTTTGCAAATAATCTGTTGCTGCAGAGATAATAAAAAGCCCCAATAAAATGCCTGTAAACGTCATTAAGCCACGATACAATTTTGTCTGGATATAATGGTCAATGGTATAACCAATCAGGTAAGGGGTAAGCATTGCAATGCCAGAATTAAGCGCCATTACAACAAATGCGTAGATCAGGTTGCGCTTCTCTTCCTTCATAAATTGCAGCATTTTTTTTAACGCTGCTTTCGTTGAAGTTTTGTGTTCTATATTAAGATTATAATCCATTTTTTATTTAAACTTGAGTGCATTTTTTTAAATAATTTATGCTTCAGTTAAGTCCATTGTACTTTTTTGAGAATGATATATCTGAACATATTCAGGAGAATGTTGCATGAGAAAATCGTGCTTGCCGCTGCCAATCAATTCGCCTTCCATCATCACAATAATCTGGTCATAATCTTTTATAGGATCAATTTTTTGAGTTATAGAAACGAGTGTGATATCCGGGTAATTTTCTTTTACATTTGCTGAAATTTTTTGTTCGGTAAGTGTATCGACTCTTGCTGTAAAATCATCAAGCAATAAAATTTTTGGATTGATTGCCAGGGCACGTGCCAGCATAATCCGCTGTTTCTGTCCACCTGAAAGACTCGAGCCGCGCTCTGATACAATCGTTTCCAATCCTTCAGGAAGCGACTTTATAAAGTCATTCAACTCTGCAGTATCAATTGCTTTTTGCAAATCATCCTCTGTTACTTCGGAATTAAAAGCGATATTCTCGCGAAGGGGCAGGTTGAAAATAATGCTGTCCTGAAAAACCAGGCCTATCTGCTTCAAAAGAGCATCTCTGTTATAATCCGTTATGTTTATATGATCATATAAAATAACGCCTTCTGTAGGTTTTATTAAAGTAGTCAGCAAATAAAATAATTGACTTTTTCCTGCGGCTGTCGGACCGATGATCGCATTTCTTGTGCCGCCGGTTATCTTAAAGGAAATATTTTTCAAAGCGGGATTTTCGCCATAGAAAACACTTACATTTTCCAAAACAATATTTCCATTTATTTGTTTGTTTACTGTGCCTTTATCCACAAAATCGGAAGAGTCTAATGTAGCATGGATGCGCTGATAAGATGCGGAAGCACGAGCGATCACATTACTCATAAAACCAATCATGATTATCGGAAAAATCAAAATAGCAATGTAACTGTTGAAAGCAGCAAATTCTCCCAAAGTCATGCTGCCATCGATTACAAAATGGCCGCCAACTCCCAGTACCGCAAGCCGGGCAAGATTGGAAGTTAAAACTATAATTGGAATCAATGTGGCAAATAATTTTAAAATAGATAAGCCAAGATTCTTCGCTTCGCCGCTTGCATCAATAAATTTATTGTATTCTGTAAATTGTGCATTCAACACTCTGATCAGTGCGGCGCCTAAAATACTTTCATTGATTACTTTATTGAGCCAGTCAATAACCTCCTGCGTTTTCCTGAATAGCGTTTTTACTTTTTTAAAGATGAAAATAAAAGTGCCCGCAATAATAGGAATCATCAACAAAACCAGTAAACCAAGGCGCCAATTAAGACTGAGCAACAAGATACTGGCACCCACAATCAGCACTAAAGAAGAAACGATGGAAACGATTGCCTGTGCCACAAACATTTTGATTGCATCTACATCAGAAGTAAGATTGGTAAGAAGCTTGGCGGGCGTTGTTTGCTGAATGTATTGGTAGTCCTTTTCAGAAATTTTTGATGAAAGTTTTTCTCTCATATCCCTGGCTACTCTTTCGGAAGCAAAAGTCTGAATGATGCTTTGAACATAAGAGAAAATAAAAATGAGAATTGCAGCAATCAAAAACCAGGTAATAATTTTTTGCATCCTGAAAGTTCCTTTTGTAAAATCATCAATGCCAAACTGGATAATTTTTGGAATAACGAGATTGAGCCCGTTGCTCAATAATGCAAAAAATAAAAGCGCGGAGATCATTCCTGAATAAGGCTTCAGGATTTTAAAAATATTTGCTTTCGGCGCGTTCTGTTTCTTTTCTTTCGGCTTCATTCACCTTTTTTTTCAATAACAAAAATATTATCAGGACCTGGAACTTGTTAAATTTGAGAGAGCAAAAGTAACCTGAAATACTTTTTAATGAACACAGCTTTTCGGTGAATGGCGGAATTAAAGCGGTAAGAATAATCTGTGGAAAAAGCAATACTTAAAGCATTTCTTAAACTTTCCTGATCCAACTTACTTCATATCTGATTAAAGCTTCTTCCATTTGCTTAAAGATTTTCTCTTTTAATAAAGAAACATCTTTTATTGTCAAACCTTCGGTAAGTGTTTGGGAAAGATAAACTCCGCGGCACTTTCCGGGATTTAAAGAAAATATACTTTCATAACTGAGACGATCGTAAGTATCTAAAAACAAAATTGGCTGAATGGGTTTTTGAGTTTCAATCGCAATTTTAAAAGCACCATCGTAAAAACTTTTTAAAGGACGGTGTGTCATATTAAAAGTTCCTTCCGGACAAATAAAAACAGAAATCTTTTTATGAATAAATTCAATCAGTCTATCGATGCTTTTTGACCGGGCCAAAGGGTTCTCACGATCAACAGAAACAGTTCCTCTTTTATAGATTGATCCAAAAATGGGAATTCTGTTCATTTCCGCCTTCCCCAAAATACGGATGTGTTGTTTTCTGATCACTTTCATCATCATCGGAATATCCAGATAGGAAATATGATTGCTCACAAAAATATATTCGGCGTTTCTGTCAAAAGGCGCTTCATATATATTCCAATGTTTTATGCCCAGCATGAAAAAAAAGGCATCGGCCCAGAACCGGGAAATTTTATAAATGAGATTCCCACCTTCGACAGGTTTTTGTAAAAAGGCCCAAATAAATAAAGGCAGCAAAATGAACATCCACAACAAGAAAACGGCGAAGCCATAAATGCTGAAACAAAACCTGAAAATTTTTCTAAATACGTTCATAAGCCTGCTTTTCACGGGGCGAAAGTAAAAAACCGTTTTTAATTTCACAAAAGCATTATCTTTTAGGTATTGAATTACAGTATTTTATGTAAAAAATGGTAAAATGGTGTTTTTAATTGGATTTAGTATCAAAAATTATTTCAAATTCCCTTACATTTGCACTCCAAAAAATTGGAAAAGTATGTTTGCTATAGTAAAAATCGCCGGCCAGCAATTTAAAGTAACGCCTGGCCAGAGTTTATATGTACCGCATCTTGCAGGAAAACAAGGTGATCAGGTGGAGTTTTCTGAAGTGCTTTTGCATGACAATGATGGAAAAATTTCTGTCAGTGGCGATGCAGCTGTAAAAGTAAAGGCAGAAATTGTAAATGACCTGGTGAAAGGTGAAAAAGTGATTGCTTTTAAAATGAAAAGAAGAAAAGGCTTCAGAAAGAAACACGGGCATCGTACTCAGTACACTCATATTAAAGTAACAGAAATCGCATAAGCATTACCGTTATACTGAGATAAAAAAATTTTATTTCAATTCAACAATTTAATTAAAAAATCATGGCACATAAAAAGGGTGAAGGTTCGGTAAAAAACGGACGTGATTCACAAAGCAAAAGATTAGGCGTAAAAATTTTTGGTGGCCAGGCGGCTACTTCAGGAAATATTATTCTTCGCCAGCGCGGAACAGTTTATCATCCGGGAAAAAATGTAGGACTTGGAAAAGACTTTACCATCTTCGCAACAACAGACGGTGTGGTTGAATTCAGAAAAACAAAAGGAGATAAAACAATCGTTTCTGTCAATGCTTCAGAAGCAACTGCATAATTTTTTTTTCAAATAAGTTTTGGCAGTTAACAAAATGTTTTTATTTTTAATTTTTATTTACTAACAATTAAATTCTAAAAACATGGCAACTGCAAAAAAAGCCGCTCCTAAAAAAGCCGCTGCAAAAAAAGCCGCGCCTAAAAAGGCTGCCGCTGCAAAGAAAGCCGCTCCTAAAAAAGCTGCTCCTAAAAAAGCCGCCGCTCCTAAAAAAGCTGCCGCTAAAAAAGCTGCTCCTAAGAAAAAATAATTTATTTTTTCTTGCAGATAATTCAAAGTCCCGAGAATTCGGGACTTTTTTTATTCTTATTCAAATGTAGTGGCTGCAAGCTTTACAGCAATTTATATAAAGAAATAATTTCTTCAAAATCAATTCGCCATCCTCAGATTTTTTATTTTTACCACATGGGCAATAAAGAGATCGCATACCGGTTTTCATTACTTTCCAAACTGATGGACATACATAATGAAAACAATTTCAAAGCAAAAACTTATTCCGTTGTTGCTTATAGAATCAGTCAACTAACGGTTGACCTGCAAACGTTTTCTGAAGAAGATATTTCTAAAATAAATGGAATAGGTGATCAGATTGCAAAAAAAATTTCTGAAATTTCATCAACAGGAACAATGAAAATTCTTGAAGATTTAATTTTAAAAACGCCTGAAGGCATTTTTGAAATGTTAAAAATTAAAGGACTTGGGCCAAAAAAAATTTCTTTGATCTGGAAAGAAATGGGCATTGAAAATATCGGTGAACTTTTGTATGCCTGCAATGAAAATCGTTTGCTTCTTTACAAAGGATTTGGAAAAAAAACGCAGGATAATGTTATCGAATCGATTGAATTCTATTTGCGCCAGCAAGGAAGTTTTTTATTTGCACAGGTAGAACAACTTGCAATAGATCTTGAAAAGTTTTTACAAAAAATATTTTCATCACAAAAGCTGAAATTAACCGGCGATATTGCCCGTCACGCGGAAACCGCGGACGTGCTTGAATATGTGATCGATTTTCCACAAAAAATAATCATTGAAAAATTAGAACCGATAAATGAGTTTGAATTTTTAGAGAATGACAATGAAACCATTTTATTCAAATACAATGAAGGGATAAAAATGAAATTGTATGGAACTGAGGAAATTCATTTTGTAAAAAAAGTTTTTGAAACAACCGGTTCTTCTGATTTTGTTGCTGCATTTGAAAAAGATTTTCCAAACATTAATTTTCAAAAAGCAAGCAACGATACGGATATTTTTAAACAAGCTGCAATCCAATACATTCCCGCTTTTTTAAGAGAAAATAAATCTATTATTTCTGTTGCTGCTGTAAACAGAATTCCGGAAGTAATACAGCCGGAAGATATAAAAGGAATCATTCACTGCCATAGCAACTGGAGCGACGGAATCAATACAATTGAACAATTGGCATTAGCATGTATAAAAAGCGGAAAAGAATATTTGGTGATAAGCGATCACAGCAAAGCGGCAAATTATGCTCAGGGTTTGAATGAAGAACAAATAAAAGCTCAGCATCAATTAATAGATGAATTGAATGAAAAGCTACTTCCATTCAAAATATTTAAAAGTATTGAAAGCGACATTCTCAGTGACGGCACCCTGGATTACAGCGATTCTGTTCTGTCTACTTTCGATTTGGTAATTGCTTCTGTACATTCAAATTTGAAAATGAATGAAGAGAAAGCAATGATGCGTCTGCTGAAGGCCATTGAAAATCCTTATACTACGATTCTTGGCCACATGACCGGAAGGCTTTTGCTGAGCAGAAAAGGCTATTCTGTGGATTATAAAAAGATTATAGATGCTTGTGCTGCAAACAAAGTTGTGATCGAAATTAATGCGCATCCGCGCCGGCTTGACATGAGATGGCAATGGATTGAATATGCGCTTTCAAAAAATGTTTTGCTTTCTATCGATCCTGATGCGCATTCGATTCCTGAATTTGAAAATACGAGGTATGGAGTGTTTGTAGCGCAAAAAGGAATGCTCACGGCGAAAAATAATTTAAGCAGTTTTAGTTTAATACAGTTTGAAGATTTTTTGACCTCTAATCGTAAATGGTAAAATAACAATCCTTGTTATTTCTTTGTTTACTGCACTGAATGATTTTCGTTTGCAGGTACCGTTAGTGGATCTGTAAAATGCAACGGCAATTTTTTTTTGAAATTGCCTGGCAAATAAAATAAAAACCATAGCTATTTCTTTGTTTACTGATGGTTTTTATTTTCGTGTGTGCATGATCGTTAGTTTGATATTTTATTTTTCATTCAAAAGTTACAGGAACATAAACAGGAAGTTCGACGAAGAAACAAGTCCATTCTCCTTCTTTTGTCTCAAACCATATTTTACCGTTCAGTGTTTCCACGATTCCTTTGCACATAGCAAGCCCAAGGCCGGTTCCGGAGGTTTTGGTTGTAAAATTTGGAGTAAATATTTTATTGATCATTTCGGCCTCAATTCCATTTCCGTTATCCATAATGGAGATGAGAACTTTATCATCCAGCAAATCACTTTTAACTTCAATCATTACGTTCCTGTAATCGGGAACGGATTGTACGGCATTCTGAAGAAGATTGGTAAATAAACGATTGATTTGTGTTTTGTCTGCCTCAATTAATATTTTATCTGGATACAGATCTGCCTCAATATTTACTTCTGCATTGGTGGAATAAAGAGTAATCGAATTTTCCAGCATCTGATTGACATCGAAAAGCTGCTTTTTCGTATTTCCAATTTTTGCAAACTGAGCGAAATCGCCGGCGATTTGTGACAGGTGTTCTATTTGCTCCAATAAGATTCCGGAAACATATAGTGAAATGTTTTTTACATCTGCTGAATTCTTATCTATTGCCATTTGCAAATACTGCAGGTTTAATTTCATCGGAGTAAGCGGGTTTTTTATCTCATGCGCAACCTGCCTGGCCATCTCACGCCATGCGCCTTCTCTTTCGCTCCTGGCAAGCATTTGCGCGCTCACGTCTAGTTTTTTTACCATCTTATTATATTCTTGTACCAGTTCTCCTATTTCATCTTTCCTGTTCCAGGTTATCTCTTCATTGCCCGTTTCCAGGTTGATTTTTTTCATCTTATCGCTAATTAAAGAAAATGATCGGGTGATGCGATTGGTGATAAATAATGCAATGATACCGGCGATCAAAAAAATGAATGCATTGAGGTTAATGATAGTTACAAGGAAGTTTGAAATTTCATCCTGCAATTTATTTTGTGATTCGAAATAAGGAATATTCAGGTAGGCATATTCTCTTCCAGCCTCATCGCGAACCGGTAAATAATTACTTAAATAGGTAAGGCTTCCAATTTTTTGTTCCTGAAAAAATTGAACATCTTTTACTTTACTTAAATGATAAAACGCAACAGGATCCATCTTTTCGCTCACGATGCCTTTATTGTAAGGAAGCGGAACCGAAGAGACTTTCAGATTGCCGTTGAGATCATACAGATTGATGTCAGCTGCGTGAATATTTGAAACACGGTTTATTACTTCTTCTAATTTATCATGAGATAAGTTCTCGATATTAAAAGGCTTGTAATCATTTACCGGAATAGTATCAATGGCGCCTCTTAGTTCATTTTCCATTACATGAATGGTACGGCTTAGTTTTTCCCGGTTATTGCTGTGGTAGCGGCTTATAAAGAAAAGAATCGTCGTCACTCCAATTACAATAAAAGAAAAAATACTGACCAGTATAATGGTTCCATGTACCTGGTTGCGGATATTTAATTGAAGCAAAGACCGCAGGTTTGATTTTATTTTTCTATCTTTGAGGAAATGATTTGCAAGATTAAAGAAGATGGCAATTAACAAAAAGGAACAAAATAAATATGCGAATAAAGTAACTGATTCCACAAAAAAACGGTCCTGCCGTGCAATCACAATTACCTTATCGGCATTTGCTTTATACCATAATTCTTCATACCCGTTTTTTTGAACGGTGCGGAATTCATTATAAGTAAAATTATTGTTGTCAATATCTGTCGTAAAAGGATAATCATTGTAGCTGCTGCTTAGCTGGTTATTGTTATAAACGGCAAAAGCATAAACAGGTGAACTTTCTATGGAATTATTATTTCCTTTGGAAAAGAGCTCGGGATACAATGCATCGCTTTTATATCTTTTAGGTTTTGAAATAATAAAAATATATCCCTGTCGCAAACCGGCGGTATCTGTAATTTCTTTTTTACTGATGTAGTTAAAACGGTCATAAGAAATATCATAATAATACAGATCAGGAATGTCTGTTGGCTTTCCCTGGGTTTGTATGATTGCATTGAGTGAATTGTAGGTAGTAGAATCTTCATTATACAATGGCATTTCTGCGGCATTGTAAGTATAAATTTTTGTATCGTATTTATTCAGGTAACCGGAAAAATTCTCGTTGATGAGGCTGTCTTTTAAAAACTTATTCTCAACAGGGTTTTTAAATCTTTCAAAGATATCCGAGAGATATTCATTACGGAAATCTTTTAAAATAATATTTACAATAACAGGCCCGGATGGATCGGCTTTATTGGCCAGGTTTTCGGCGAAATGCTTCCTTTCTTCCAGTTCTTTTGTACGGTTTTGAAAAACAATAATGGAAGTAATGGAAACAGAAAAAAAGAAAACCCAGAAAATAAATTTGGATGAAACAAGATTATATGCCTGCAGCAAAAGAAACCTGAAATTCAGGAGAAAAATAAAAAGCAAAAGCCATAACAGCACAGCAAGATCAAAACTGACATGAGGGGAGTGTAATCTGAAGGTTAAAATAATAAGGCCGGAAACTGCGGTAATCAGGTACACCAAATATTTTTTATTGCCTGCAAAAACAGTTAGCGGCTCTAACAATATTTGAATCAGAAAAAAGTAGCCGGTAGCCACACAACTCAGTACGATAAAGCCGATCACACTATAAATGTTGAGCGTAAAAAAGTTGATAACATCAAAGGAAATCTGTGAATCGGCTACAAGTGTTTGCACAGTATATCCTCCTGTAAGAGTAAATACAATCATTACTACGCAGATAAACGTGATGGCTGCATATCTGTAAAAATCCTTTTTGAACCTGATCTTTGAAAAATCAAATCTGAAGTGCAACCAGATAAACAGAACGACCCAGATAAACAATAGTGAATTGATCAAAAGATCGCCCAGCGATCTTAAAATATAATTAGATCCATAAACGGAAGGACTAAATAATTCGAAATCTTTGAAATTAAGAGGAATAGGAAACAGATAACTGATGATCCTCAACGTAATCAATGGGATAATCAGCACCAGGAAGCCTACTCTAAATCCCTTTTTATGGACATAAAAATTGGCAAGTTTATGCAGGAAGAAAAGAATAAAAACAGACGCAAGTATTTTCAATAGTATCGCTAAAATATTATAATGCCCCAGGGGATTATTTAACTGTTGGAGATAGAATAGCGGTTTTCCCTGCTCATCTTTTATTTCATGCCTGGTAGGTGAAATGCTGATGTCATAAGTCTTTTCGATGTTTGTTTCAGCTACAAATGAATTGTGCAGGTATTTATTTTCAATATAATAATTCCATTTTACCGGAATCATGAATATCATTTTGTAAAGGGAACCTGACGAGCTTTGAAAATTTCTTTTATCAATAACGTACCAGCCATTTTGTAATTTTTGAAAGGTGGTACCATCGTCGGAATTGAGAACTACAGAATCCGGTTCAATGACCTGTGTGTTCCAGAATACCGGAATGTACCTGGTGGCCTCAGTAATTTTATAAAAAAAAATAAAATAAGTTTTAGCAACCTCTTCGTTCAATTGTTCTTCACTATATTTTCCTGAGGCTATTTTTTTTACTAAAGCAGTATCTGAGCAAAATTCATTAATTTTTTTTTGATTTTTATTAATGTCTTTTTGTATTACTTTTTGCGCTGCATTGGAAGTAGAACTTCCGCTCCAGTAATTATTAATAATAAAAGCAAAAGTCAATAACCACGCTGCGGCTATCAGCAAAAAAGAATTTCTTTTAAGAAAACTATCGTCCGTTATCAGGTTCAATTTCAGTGTTTTGTTTTTTGATTTCATTCCATATGGCATCCATTTCGGCAAGCGTCATATCGCTTAAATTCATTCTTTTTTTTAAAACCGTTTCTTCCATCAAGGTAAAACGTTTAATAAATTTTTTATTGGTTAGCTCCAGCGCATTTTCCGCATCTACTTTTAGAAATCTTACATAATTAATTACAGAAAAAAACAGATCACCGGCTTCCTCTTCAATGTGCTGATTGTTGCCTGACTTAACCGCTTCTGACAACTCCCTTTTTTCTTCTTCTACTTTTTCCCAAACCTGTTCTTTATTAGCCCATTCAAAACCGACCTGTTTTGCTTTCTCCTGGATGCGCATGGCTTTCACCATTGCGGGCAATGACGTTGGAACGCCGCTCAGCACTGACTTTTTCCCTTCAGCAAGTTTTATTTGTTCCCAGTTTTTCTTCACATCTTCATCAGTTTCTGCTTTTACATTTCCATAAATATGCGGATGTCTTTTTATAAGTTTATCGCAGATTCCATCTATTACTTCCTGTAACGTAAATTTATCTTGTTCATTACCAATTTTGGCATAAAAAAGAACATGCAACAATAAATCTCCCAATTCTTCCTTTATGCCATCCCAGTTTTTTTCGGTAATGGCATCTGCAAGTTCGTAGGTTTCTTCGATAGTTTGCTGTCGCAAAGTGTGAATGTTTTGTTTCTTATCCCACGGACATTTTATGCGAAGTTCATCCAGGATATTTATGAGACGGCTGATGTCAGCGGGTGAGTTCATTTAATAAAAATTTAGATTTGAAAAATCGAGATGAAAGCAAAAACGATAAAGAGAATAATGATCAAAATGAAGAAAGAAAATAAAAATAAAAGGTATTTAATGATTGTTTTAAATCTTCGCTGTTCATAAAAATTCCTCATCGCTTTATACAGATAAAATAAAATAACAAGCGTGAGTAAATTGCTGATAATATAAAGCCAGCTTAATCCGTGCAACTTTTCCAATTGCTGAATTGCAATTTCAAAAAGCATTGCAATAAAAACAAAAATGTATAAATGAATTGTGAAAATTGCATGACTGACGTAATAAAACTTTTTTCGCCGGATGTATAATAATTCTAATAGTAAAGCAACAAACGGCAAGGAAATGAAAAGTATCTGCGGGAAATGATGCATGATACTTTGAATGAAATCACTCAAAAATTTCCCCTTCTGATTTTTATATTTTTCATTAAGCTCAATTTCTTTGTGAACAATTTGTCTTCTGAACCAGTTACTGTGAACGAGTCCTCTGCTGGCAAGAGAATCATATTCCTCTTTGTTTTTGTAATGTTTTTTTTGGCCGAAAATATATAGAGTTGGTTCGCTGTTTATACTGTCTCTGTATTCATGAAATTCCTGGCGGCTCATTGGCACTCCATGATTAATTCCTTTTGTGAAATCAATAAATTGTTGCGGCGGTAATGAATCAATTTGCTCAAAGGTTTTTCCGTTTAATGTGAAATGTACATCTTTAAAATCTTTTTGCTGAAAGTGAAACACAGAAAAAAATACGAGGAAAAAAATAAATGAAGTGAACAAATACATCCTGATTGGATTCAGATAGCTTGCCCTTTTGCCTTTCATATATTCTTTCGATAGAAAACCGGGACGAAAAAGAAGCAGTTTTAATGTAGAAAAAAACTTTCCGTCAAAATGAGTAACATCATTGAAAAAATGAGAAATCAAATTCCATACAGATTCCTTGGGTTCTGTATTTTCCTGGCCACATTCAGAACAATATTTTCCAATTACTGTGGAGCCGCAATTCAGGCAGTTGTTTTCTTTCCGCAGGGGTAAATGCGACATGAATTAAAGATTTGTTTTTATAATTTCCGGTTAAAAATAATAAACAAAAATTGCAATAAAAATTAATGAATTATTTTACATCCGTTTCAAGACTTTAAAATCCAAAAGCATCTATTTTAAAAAATGAATAAACATATTTTTCGTTGTATAGTTTTTTTTCTTCCCGTTTATTTTAATTATTCTTTTGCTCATGCTCAGTATTATTATAAAGATATCCTGAGCACACTGCAGCAAAACAAAGAATTTTCTATTTTGAAAAACGGAAATATAAAACTAATTAAAATAAGCAGTTTTGATGAAAATGATCAGCCGAGTGATGGCTTTTTTTGTGAAAAGAAAATCAATAAAACTTATACCCAGTCGCAGATGCTGTCGAAGTCAAATATTACCGGACAATCGTTGCTGGTAACCGATTACAACAATAAAGGAGATGTGGTAAAAACCACCACAACGACTCCAACCACAAACAATACCATTGAATTTCAATACGACCAAAACGGCAACATTTCTTTAATCAGCACCAACACAATTGCGGACGGTGATAGTTCCGGAATTACCGAAACCCACCAATATTTTTATGAAAACGGAAGGCCGGTAAAAATGCTTCGCAAAAAAAATAATTCATTGATTGCAACCATCACTTTTGTAGCCGATGATAAAGGAAATATTATAGAAGAAGACCCGGCCGGAAGTGCCATTGAGAAAAAATATTATTATTATTATGATGATCACAACCGCCTCACCGACGTGGTTCATTTTAATGTAATCGCAAAAAGATTATTGCCTGATTATATGTTTGAATATAGTAACGGTTATGAACCCAAACAAATGATTTCTGTAGATGAAACGGGTCGTAATTATTTTATTTGGAAATACGCTTATGATGATAAAAAGCTTCCTGAAATACAAAAATGTTTTTCAAAAGAAAAACAATTATTGGGTACCATTCAGTTTGATTACGTACAATAATTCTGGCCAGTAAAACAACAAATAACGCAGATTCTAAATCATCTGGAAGATATCGAAGAAGATAATAAAAATCGCAAGCAGAACTGTCAGCAACATCAGTACTCTAATAGAAAGCAAATGTTTTTTAAAACTTCTGGAGGCAAGAACAATTGCGATGATGCAACAAATAATAGAAATAGCATGAATGGTATTCATGTTTCTTAAAAAGCCAGGAAAATATCCGAGGAAAGTATCCGTCTTATCACTCGCGCTCATATCACTGAAACGCAGGCCTATTGAAGACCACATCATAAAAAAAATCAAAGAAGGCAGTAAAAAAACAATGGCTATTGCAGCAGTGATTTTGCTTGGCACATGCGATTTGGTTGACATGATTTTGGTTTTTTGGTTTAGCTAAAAGTAACAGAAAAAAAGAAGAGTTGCAAATTGGAAGTCATGTATTCTTTCCGGTTATTCATAAAAAATTTCCATAAAAATTTCCTTTTGCAATATTTAACAAATATCTTTTTGTTTCTGAATTTTCATTTAAAATCAAGCAAAAATGTTCTTTTTATTTTACTCATTTATTTTTTTTTTGAACAAAAAATAAGATTGGCATGATTTTCGGCTTTTAGTGTATGTATTGAAAAAATAAAGCATTTTATTCATTACAAAAATCGCTTCTAAAACACATTATTTAAACAAAACAAACAAATCATGAACGAATATACCGATCAGTCTGATACAGTCAGAAAGCCGCGTGATTCAAGAAATTTATTCATCGGATTATTAATTGCAGGATTAGTAATTCTTGCAGGATTCTTTATTTATGATCACAGCAAATCCGCTGAAAATATCCAGGCTCAGCAAACTGAGGTTGCCAAAGTAACTACCGAAAAAAGCAACATTCAAACAAGTTTTGATGCATCGCTTGCAAGGCTTGATTCTATGCAAACTGCCAATACAGAATTGAATGGAAAACTTACCGCAAGCAATGCGGAGATTGCAAAGATGAAAACAGAAATCCGCAGCATTTTAAATAAGAAGAATGCTACTGCATCTGAACTCTCAAAAGCCCGTAATTTAATCGCCCAATTGAACGGAAAAATCAATGACCTGGAATCACAAATCGCCGCGCTTACCCAGGAAAACGATAGCCTCAAACAAAATGTAGTTGTTTTGACCAATGAAAAGCAAGCGATATCGCATACACTTGATTCTACCAACGTTGTAAAAACAGTGTTGGAGAAAAAAGTAGATGTAGCTTCAACTTTAAACGCCGATAACATTACTATTACACCGGTAAAAGTAAAACATAACGGAAAAGAGGTTGTAAAAACAACCGCAAAAAGAGTAGACAAATTATTGGTAAGTTTTGATGTAAACAATCGCATCATCCAGCCCGGCACAACAGATTTGTATGTAGTGGTAATTGGCCCCGATGGTAAACCAATTACTACCGCCGATTCTTCCGGCAATACCTTTGTTACCCGTGAAGAAGGCAGCAAAACATTTACTGCAAAATTGCCGGTTGATTTGGAAACTGCAAAAACCAAAAATGTAGAATTTGCTTTTGCACCCGCTAGTCACTTTCAACAGGGAAATTACAAAATCCAGATTTATCAGAATGGATTTTTAATTGGTGAAAAAACGCGCGAATTAAAAAAAGGTGGCTTATTCAGTTAACGACATATCCAGAATATTTGTTCCTATATCAATGAAAAAAAAGTACCCGGATTTCTTCCGGGTTTTTTTTTGCAGGAGAGAATTTTTCCAAAGGCAGAGCGCCTAAGAACCAATGGTTTCTTAGAGAAAGTCTATTGCAAAAGATATTTTTTTAAAAACACAAATCCTGCTTATTTGTTTGTTCATTGAAAGATTAGTGAGATAAAGAAGAATAGTTTTTTCAAAGCAGTGCCGTTTTTTTAAAGATTCTAAAATTTTTATTTAGAAGAAATAATATTAAAAGCATTGCGGCTTGCAAATTTTTTATTTTTTATTTCTTTTACAGCGTACTTGCACGATTTGGTTTTTATAAGAATGCCATTTACCAAAAATGATTTCTTACTTTCAATTTTAAAAAAATTTAGAATGAAAAAATTATTCACCTTTCTTTTTCTGCTTTTATCATTATCCGGTTTTGCACAAAAAACAGATATGCATTTACAAAATGAAATTTCAAAGC
Organism: uncultured Chitinophagaceae bacterium; assembly: GCA_963706825.1. GTDB lineage: Bacteria > Bacteroidota > Bacteroidia > Chitinophagales > Chitinophagaceae > Ginsengibacter. The sequence goes on from CAVPNT010000003.1 coordinate 813,890, forward strand.
TTGTGAAAGGGTTTAATGGCGATGTCGGCGTTTATGTTTATGATATTACTAAAAATAAAATTGCGGAAGTAAATGCAGATACTATTTTTCCTACCGCAAGTATGGTAAAAGTGCCGATATTGATTGGTGTGATGCATAGAATTCATAATGGTGATTTAAGCTATCACCAGGAAATGCTTTTTACAGATTCTGTTCGCTATTCGGAAGGGCAGGAAATTCTTGCTTCCTTCAAAGACAGTCAAAGAATATCGTTAAATACTTTACTAATGCTGATGATGAGCATGAGCGATAACGGCGCCAGTCTGTGGCTTCAAGGGCTTGCCGGTGGAGGAACACAGATTAATAAATACCTGGACAGCCTTGGTATGAAATATACACGAGTAAACAGCCGTACCGAAGGAAGGAAAGGTTATTGGCAACAATATGGCTGGGGGCAAACCACTCCCAAAGAGATGGCAACATTAATGCGCGATATTGTAGAAAATAAAATCATCAACAAGCAAATCAGTGAGCGAATGCTTCGTTTGATGAGCCGGCAGTTTTGGGATGAAGATGCTATTTCTCAAATCCCTCCAAATATTTTTGTTGCAGATAAAAGTGGCGCTGTAGATCAAACGCGTGATGAAGTGTTGTATGTAAATTGCGCAAACCCTTATATCTTCTGCATTTGCACAAAAAATAATAAAGATACCAGTTGGGAAACAAACAATGAAGCATGGGTTCTCACCCGCAAATTATCTGCGTTATTATGGAAACATTTTAATCCAAAATCTGACTGGCAGCCCGACGAATATTTAAAATAAGAATTGCCGTTATTTCTTTCTTTGCTGCGGAAATTGAAGGTTGCCAACTTTTTAGAAAGTCGGCAACCTTGTATAAAAATGAATTAATAATCTTTTACAAATTTGATTGTCTGTGTTTGATTTTCTGATCTTACTTGAAGAATATAAACTCCGGATTGAACATTCAAAGGAATAGAAAATAATCCGTTTTGATTTTCAAGCTGACGTTTATAAATTTCCTTGCCGGAAAGATTATGAATAGAAAGAATTGCCTCAGTTTTAATTCCCGACAACATGACGTTCAGATTACCATGAACCGGGTTTGAATAAATTTGTACGCTCCATTGGCCGGTATTGTTTATCCTTAAAGAAATAATATTACTGTTAGAAATTTTTCCATCAATATCTGTAGAAAGCAACCTGTAATAGACTACATTTTTTCCGGAATTCATTACACCGTGATCGGTAAATGAATAATCGGTTTTAACGGAAGAATTGCCCATTGCAGCTACTTTTCCGATGTTATTCCAATGTTGCCCATCATCACCAGATTGAACAGTAAAATAGCTGCTGTTTATTTCCTGTGCAGTACTCCATTGTAATAAGGCATCTGGTTTTTTTGCAGTAACGGTAAAATCTAATAATTGTACCGGTAATGGAGAAAAGGCTCCATCAACTACATATAAATCTTTAATGGTAGTATCTGCGGGATTTCCATCAGTTGCATTAAAAAATATTTTTCCATTTAGCAGGTAAAAATTCAATTGAGGATTGGAACCATGTATTCCTGGATTTACGTCTTGTATCATATTGGTTCCTGCGGGTGTACCATCACTTTTCCAGAGTTCTACTCCATGCGTACCATCGTTTGCCGGAAAAAATAATCCTTGTTTTGTATAAACAAATCCACCTGAATATACAGCGGGTACTCCGTCGGCAATGCCAGGATTAATATCTTTTGCCATAGTTGTGCCGCCAGCAGTTCCATCAGACACCCACATTTCATTTCCATTGGTAGAACTATATGCAGAGAAGAAAAATTTACCATTAAAAAGTGAATAAGCAAGCGTTCCTGTACCAATATCAAAACTATAAGGAGGATAGATAAGTGGACCGAATCCTAAATAAGAAGGATTAGCTGGAAAGGTTTTCAAAACCATTGTACCTGCCGAAGATCCATCACACTGCCACATTGAAAAATTAGCTAAAGTATTATCTGACGGATAAAAAAATATGAATTTAGTTGGAAAGGCAACGGTACTTAAAACATTCGGAGTGTACGGCGAATTTACCCCCATGTCTTTCAGAAAAGTAGTATGGGCGGCAGTAGCGTCTATTCCATCGGAACTCCACAATGTCGTATTGGGATGGATGTTATCATTGATTAGAAAGTAGGCGCGTTTATTAAAAGTATAAAAACGGGTGTTGTAATTTGATGCGAGAGCTCCGGTAGCAATATTTGTTACCAAAGGAATTGTTCCTGCAGGTGTTCCATCCGTTCTCCAGATTTCCGCAGTCGTTCCGATAGCTGATGTTACAGAAAATAAAAATAATTTATTAACCGTGGCAGTGGTATCAGAAAAATTAACCGGCAATCTTGATGACCCGGGGCCCGGGGTAATGTCTTTTAAAATATTTGTATTAGCGGAAGTGCCATCAGTAGAATACCAATACTCATTGCCATAAGTAGCGTTGGTTGCATTAAAGACAAGGTTTGATCCAATAACGGTAATCGAAAAGTTTGTGGAATCAATTCCGCTCACGGCTCCTGGATTGATGTCTTTTACTATGCTGGTTGTAGTACCATTCGTCCGCCAAAGTTCACAGCCCTGGGTAGCTGTTACAGCTACAAAATACAGATTTCCCTTGAATATTATTTTGTCAGATTCAGTGGCGTCAGGTTGGCTGCTTGCTGCTCCTGGATTAATATCCATTACCAAGCTTGTATTTGCAGAAGTTCCATCAGAACGCCAAAGTTCGTAGCCAGCTGTGGGAGTGGTGGCAGGAAAATACAAATAGCCGTTTAATGAATAAAAGTCGAAGGAGCGATCGCGGTTTATTCCGTCGGCAGGTCCGGGATTTATATCTTTTACCATCGTTGTATTTGCAGCAGTACCATCGGTTCGCCATAATTCGCATCCATATTTTGCTGTGATTGCCGGAAAATACACATAGCCATTTAGGATCTGGGAAGTGCTAGAATTACTTGCTATACTGCCTTCAATTCCCGGATTAATATCCAGGATGATTTTTGTACCTGCTTTTGTACCATCTGTTGTAAATATTTCTTCACCGCAATGTGGTGAAATAGCGGTAAAAATATATTTGCTATTTAAAATTCCTTCTGCATTGTTGGTTGCTTTAATCGTATCAGAAAGTTGAAAAGTTCCTGCTTTGGTTCCATCTGTAACCCATAATGTAGAATCAATGCCTGACGCATAAATGGACTTCGTTTGGTTCAATACGGTTCTTATTTCCACATTTTGATTGGCAATTAATTGCGTAACCTGTGCCTGCAAATTTGAAAAACCAAAAGCGCTTACAGCAAAGACTAGAATTCGTTTCATTTTCTTTTTTTTAAAAGGTTAGAAAAGGATGTATCAACAACAAGGGCATTAAAAAGCCCGGAATATTTGTAATGATGTTAAAAAGAGATAGGAATCGAATTTTGATTGTTAATGTTTATTTAAGCGGATTAAATAAGAAGGCGGGTTTTAATAAAATAACAAAAGCAAACTCAAACATAAAATTAAAATAATAACACCTAACCGGGCTTCAGATGAATTACTGATTTTGCAAATAAAAATAAAATGACATTTCTATTACATTCAGTGATCAGAGAAAATGGTGAATGGCATAATTGTTTCGACTATACAGTAAGATTCCATTTCATTTTAAAAAAAGCATTTTTATGAAAAAGACACTTGTCATACTCCTTCTTTCTTTTGCCGTTTATGCCACAACCGCCGCACAAACCACTTCTGCTCCTGCAAATTCTACCGTTTCTAAACAGAAAGACAAAGCAAATAAAGAAGCCATCGCAGCCCAAAAGAAAGCAGATAAACAAGCTAAAGCATTAGCAAAAAAACAAGCTAAAACAAATCAGTCAACAACTCAGGCCACAACAAAAGTTCAAACAAATACAACACCTGCTACTACCTCTGTGGCAAAAGTCAAAAGTCAAACCCAGGTTGCAAACCCGGCAAATACTACTCATCCTGCAGATAAAGCAATCAGCACTGATGCTAAAGGAAGAACGATTTACCAGGGCCCGCGGGGTGGCAAATATTATCTTGACAAAAACGGGAAAAAAGAATATGTAAAATAGGACAACATATAGTATTTTATAAAGCGGTTAAATTGCCGCCTGTGTGAGGGTACAGGCGGTTTTTTTATTCGTGTTTTCATTTTACTTTTAAAAGAAGCGTTAATGGCAAGTTAAACAAAGGACATAAATTGACAAATCATTTAACCTGCTTCATTTTTGTAGTCTATACCAGTAAACAAAATATCATGAAATATTTATACCACGTTTCATTACTTCTGATCCTTTTTGGAATTTCATCTTGTGGAAGCTCCCGGTATTACCAAGGCAATACTGATGAATATGATCAGGGGTATTCGCAACAACAGCCGATAACCTATCAACAATTTTATAACGATTTGAGCCCTTATGGCAACTGGATGAATTATGGCGATTACGGCTACGTGTGGATACCTGATCAACCGGGATTCCGGCCTTACTATACCAACGGGCAATGGGTTTATACGAACTATGGCTGGACCTGGACATCCGGGTATAACTGGGGTTGGGCACCTTTTCATTACGGCAGATGGATGCAGGATATGAATTATGGCTGGATGTGGGTTCCTGGTTACGAATGGGCACCCGCATGGGTTGCATGGCGGGGTGGAGGTGATTATTATGGATGGGCGCCATTAGGTCCCGGAATGAATGCAAACATTTCAATGGGTTCCATACCTTACAATAACTGGGCGTTTGTACCACAACGTTACATGACCAGTTCAAGGCTCAATAATTATTATGTAGATCAATCCAGAAATGTAACGATTATAAACAACACGACCATTATCAATAACAATACTACTGTTGTGAATCAAAACAACGGAAGGCCACGTGTACTGTATAATCCAGGCCCTCCAGTGAGAGAAGTTCAACAAAATACCGGTAGCCCAATCAGGCAATATAATGTGGTAGATGCAGGCAAACCTGGCAGTACGCAAATCAATAACAATTCGCTGCGGGTATACAGGCCTTCTGTAAACCAGGTGCCGGCCAATTCGTCAAACATTCGTCCCCAAAGGGTAGTAACACCTGATCAAATCAGGCCAAATAATTCATCACCTTCAAATGATGTAAACAAACAGCCATCTGCTCCTTTAAGGCAATTTCCAAAGGAACAGACTCCGCAGCCTAACCGGAATGAACCACCTGTATATAACCAGCCAAGGGTAACGCCAAACAAGGACAACACTCCGGCAAGGATTTTTCCAAATAATGAACAGCAGCAAAATCGTGCTCCCGTTAATCCGGTGAACAGAAATCCCCAGCCTGAAAATACTCCTGAGCAGAATACAGCGCCAACAAGGAATTTCCAGCAGAATCAAGCACCGCAGATAAACAGGAATCCCGCGCCTCAAAACATTCCACAGGAGCCGGCCAGGAAGGATCAGCAGTTAAACCAGCAGAATAATAACGTAAATCCGGCACCTGTAAGAAGGTTTGGTAATTCTCCTTCTACCTCTTCAAATAATTTGCAAAGAAATGAAAGCCGTGTTCAAAATAGCAGCCCCGTTGTAAGAAATAAAAGTGACATAAATGTCGTAAGGCCTGCGCAAAATGTAAGAGAATCGGCACCCGAAAGAAAGGAGCAATAACATTTAAATAAAAAAAAAGTACCGTTACAATTGATGGTACTTTTTTTATAAATCAGAACAAAAATTTGCTTTATTTATTGCTTTACTGTAGAGGAATGCGCATCTTATTCTATTTCGAAAATTGATTTGAATAACACTTTTTCCTTATTTTGTGCCATAAAAAAATATACACTTATGTGTGGAATCGTTGGTTATATCGGGCCGAGAGAAGCTTATCCCATCATTATCACCGGCCTCAAAAGGCAGGAATACCGCGGCTACGACAGCACCGGCGATTGCCCTTATTAATGAAAGTGGATTAGAGGTTTTTAAGAAAAAAGGAAAAGTGGCCGAATTGGAAGAATCGTTAATCGGCAAACCGGTAAATGCGCATATAGGCATCGGACATACGCGCTGGGCTACCCATGGCGAACCAAGCGATGTGAATGCCCATCCTCACAAAAGTAACAATGGCAAGCTGGCCATGATTCATAATGGCATTATTGAAAATTATGCACAGTTAAAGGCAGAATTAATTAAAAAAGGCTACACTTTTAAAAGTGAGACCGATACAGAAGTTCTGCTAAATTTTATTGAAGACATTCAAAGAAATACAGAATGCGCACTGGAAGAAGCGGTACGTATCGCATTGAAAAGAGTTTCAGGCGCTTATGTTATTTTATTGCTGGATGAAAATAATCCGGATACAATTATTGCGGCCCGAAAAGGAAGTCCGCTTGTAATTGGAATAGGAAAAGATGAACATTTCCTCGGATCAGATGCTACGCCCATGCTGGAATACACCAAGGAAGTAGTTTATGTAAATGATTACGAGATTGCTATTATAAAAGCAGACGAACTGATACTGAAAAACCTCGGCAACGAAAGGCAGATGCCTTATATCAGCAAACTGGATATCGAATTAGCAGCGATAGAAAAAGGCGGTTTTGATCATTTCATGTTGAAAGAAATTTATGAACAGCCTGCCACCATTTATGATTGCCTTCGTGGAAGATTAGATGCTGAAAAAGGAACGATCACTATGAAGGGAATTGAGGATCATATAGAAGCGCTGATACATGCTCCAAGGTATATTATCATTGCCTGCGGAACCAGTTGGCATGCGGCTCTGGAAGCGGAATATATTATTGAAGAGCTTTGCCGCATTCCGGTTGAGGTGGAATATGCATCGGAATTTCGTTATAGAAATCCAATTGTAAATAAAGGCGATGTAATTATTGCGATTTCACAAAGCGGAGAAACAGCGGATACGTTAGTTGCGATAGAAAAAGCCAAACAACAAGGCGCATTTATTTTCGGAATTGTAAATGTGGTGGGTTCTTCCATTTCCCGTGTTTCTGATGCGGGTGCTTATACACATGCCGGCCCTGAAATTGGCGTCGCTTCTACAAAAGCCTTTACCGCACAACTGGCTGTATTGACAATGATCGCATTAAAAATTGCGAAAGAAAAAGGAACGATTGATAATTCAAGATATACCGAGCTTTTGGTGGAGTTAGAAAATATTCCTGAAAAAGTAGCTGCTATTTTAAAAAATGGCGATTTATTAAAACCGATTGCAGAAAAATATAAAGATGCCATCAATGCACTTTATTTGGGCCGTGGCTATAATTTTCCTATTGCTCTGGAAGGTGCATTAAAACTAAAAGAAATTTCCTACATCCATGCGGAAGGTTATCCTGCAGCAGAAATGAAACATGGGCCTATTGCCTTGGTTGATAAAAATCTACCGGTAGTTTTTGTAGCTACCAAAGATGAATATCATGCAAAAATTGTAAGCAACATCCAGGAAATAAAAGCGCGTAAAGGAAAAGTAATTGCCATCATTACTGAAGGCGATGACATTATTCCTTCCATGGCTGATGATGTATTTTTTGTGCCGCCGGCAAATGAAGTGGTTGCGCCGCTTTTAAGCGTTATTCCTTTGCAATTGCTTTCTTATTATATTGGCATTGCAAAAGGATGTGATGTGGATAAACCGAGGAATTTAGCAAAGTCTGTAACGGTTGAATGATGATATTTATCGTCTGATTTGTGAAGACAGAAACCAAAGCAAAAAAAATAAAAATTTCAGAGCATCGCTTCGTGTCACGAGCCGGTTTTTTTGGATAACAACATGTCGTTTCTGTACGCTTCAACCACGCCGAGAAAATAAGAATTACCCTTATTTCTCCTTTTACTGGAAATAAAGTTTCCTGCGATATTGATATTTGGTAAATTATTTGCCGAAAAAAGAAGTGATATAAATGCATTTTATTTTACCCAAAAAACATTTCACATGTATCAAGATGCAACAACAGAAGAGATCGATAAAGCAATGGAAGAGGCGTGGAAAGCGTTTCGTGAATATCAGAAATATGTCTTTAAAAACAAGGGCAGATTTTATGCGGGCAATAGGATCGGAATTGGAAAATAATGCTGATGAATTAATTAAGACAGCGATGCGCGAAACGCAATCTACCCGAAACAAGATTAAAAAGCGAACTGGCCCGAACTATTTTTCAATTGAATCAATATGGCGAAGCAAGTGAAAAAGGAAAATGGCTGGAAGCTACAATAGATACTGTTCAACCGGATAAAAAATCACCACGATACGACATCCGCAAAATGCTGGTTCCGCTGGGGCCTGTGGTTGTTTTTGGCGCAAGTAATTTTCCATTTGCATATTCCACTGCTGGCGGAGATACAGCTTGTGCGTTTGCTGCCGGTTGTCCTGTCATCGTAAAAGCACATCCTGCTCATGCAGATACTTCACGAAATGGTTGCAAATGCCATTTTAAAAGCAGTACAGAAATGCAAAATGCCAAAAGGCATTTTTGCTCACATTCATGGCGCTTCTGTTGAGATAGGAAAATCTTTGGTAATGCACAAACGTACAACCGCCGTAGGTTTTACCGGTTCTTTTGCAGGAGGAAAACAATTATTTGACTGGGGCAATCAAAGAAAAATTCCTATTCCTGTTTTTGCAGAAATGGGAAGCATAAACCCGGTAATCTTATTACCTGAAAAGTTAAAGGAATCTTATGAGGATATTGCAAAAATGTATGCAGCATCCATTACACAAAGTGTGGGTCAGTTCTGTACCAATCCCGGTTTGATTATTGGAATCGAAAGTGAGGAATTACAAAAATTTGTTGCTTTACTGGCTAATGAAATTAAAAAAATTGCCCCTGCAAAAATGCTACATCCCGGAATAGCAAAATCTTTCGAAGAAAAACGAAATAATGCCTTGAAGCAAAATAATGTAACTACCGTTTCTGTTTCTGAAGTTGCTGCAAAAGAAAACGAAGGTGCACCAACTATTGCCATTACAAAAGGAGAAACGTTTCTTCAAAATCCTGTTTTGCACCAGGAAGTTTTCGGGCCTTTTTCATTGGTCGTTGCATGTGGCGACATGAATGAAATGAATGAAATAGCGAGGAATCTGGAAGGACAATTAACATCCACATTAATGGCAACGGATAACGATATCATTTCCAATGATCGAATTGGTAGAATCAGTAAAAGATATTTGCGGCAGATTTATTCTAAATGGCGTGCCAACAGGCGTTGAAGTGTGCCTTAGTATGCAGCATGGAGGTCCTTTCCCGGCTACAACCGATTCGCGTTTTACTTCTGTAGGTGCGGATGGAATTAAACGTTTTGCAAGGCCAGTTGCTTTTCAAAACTGGGAAAATAGATTCCTCCCTGATGCATTAAAAAATGAAAACCCATTGAATATCTGGCGGGTAGTGAATAATGAAATTACGAGGAATAGAATTGAGAGTTAAGAATTAGGAATTAAGAATTAGGAATTAAGAATCAGTGCTGTCCGATTAATAATTTTTTTGATAAAAATACAGAGGAAAGCTCGTAGTGAATGTGTGTACTCCATTTATTTTTCATTTAGAGGCCCTATGGAGAAAAGTTAAGCTTCAATTGATTTTCAGTTGGGGCTGGATTATATATTCTGCACCGTTCAGGATGCTCCAGGAACTTAAATACATGTGTGTAGTTTAGCAGATGCAATCTCACAAAAGACGCAAGGTTTGAGAATGCCCACCTGCGTTTCACCTGTGAGGCAACTACTTTGAGCAGAAGGTCAGCAATCAAGGTGCACCATATTTGTATTTTAATAGCATTTTCATTTTCACCTAAAAAGTATTCCAAAGGCATATTCTGCTTTAATCTTTTAAATAGCATCTCTATTTGCCACCTTTGCTTATAAAGCATTGCTATTTTTAAAGGTGACAAACGCTTATTTGAAGTGATGAATTGAAATGTTCTTTGTGTTTCATGATCATAGTAGGTCACCAATCTGCCTTGTACTTTTTCAACTTTAATTTTATATCCTAACACAATCCACTGGTCACTAATTACTCCTGCTATAATATCTTTTTCGGACACTTGTTTTTCTTCAGTTACTTCATAAACATTATTTGTTCTAAGTCGGGTGATCCAATCTACTTTCATTAATCTCCAATTATTTAATTGCTTAAAATTATGATAGCCCTTATCCATTACTACGATAGAACCTGCGGGCGGATTGACTTCTTTCATAAATGGAATATCAGTTTTTGCCGCCTCTGTAAAGCGGATCAGGTAAGGAACACTTTCTTTAGCATTCATGGCTGTATGTACTTTGATGCCTCCTTTCCTTCTACCATCGGCAGCCGCACGCCCGGCATTTTTCATAATATCCTGGAACAGACTAATAGTGGTTGAGTCAATTATGACCAGGCGTTTAACTAATGGATCTTTAAAACGGCTGTCCGATAAAAGCTCTCTGTATTTACCATATAACTGCATATAGATTTGTTCAAAGACATGATGTGCTCTTCTTTTGTTAGCATCTGCCAGGGTACTACGAGCAGGCAAATAATGCATGTTTAAGCTTTGGAGCCGCCCTTCACTGGCCTGGAGACCGGTGGTCACTTCACGCAAGGATGTGCAGTTTTGAAAACAAGTATAGAGCATGGTAAGAAGATGATGATATGTGTCAAACTTTTTAGAGTATCTATCACTTCTATGTTCAGTGGCCGCCTTGCAAATTAATGATCTGGGAATAACTTTTATTAGTTGAGAAAATACAGGCTGTCCGGTAAAAAAAGTACTTTTGTTCATGGTAAAGTTTTTTGTTGTAGTAAACCCTAAACTAAACCATTTGGAGCAGAATTCATTTTCTGCTCCTTTTTTTACCGGACAACAATAATTGTGAATTATGAATTGAATTAACAAGTGAATGTTCAGAAGGCTTTAAACTTTCAACCTTCAACTTTGAACTTTGAACCTTCAACTTTGAACTTTGAACCTTGAACCTTTAACCTTGAACCTTCAACTATGTACTTCTAACCCGCGAGATTTTTTTTATGAATTTTGCTCCTGATAAAAAGGCTGTTGATGCTTTTATTTTCATAGGCATTACGAATGGCAATCGCAAAAAGATCCGCTACCGAAACCACTTTTATTTTATCAATCCTTTTTTGTAAAGGAATCGTATTGCAGACAACGAGTTCTTCCAATACGCTGTTTTCAATATTTTCGTAGGCGTTATTGCTGAGTACCGGATGTGTGCAAAAAGCACGAACACTGTTGGCGCCTTTTTCCAATAATAATGCTGCGCTTTTGCAAAGGGTGCCACCGGTATCACAAATGTCGTCTATCAATACAATATTTCTATTAGTAACATCGCCAATTACCGCCATGCTGGCAATTTCGTTTGCCCTTTTCCGGTGTTTATCACAGATCACCATATCCACTTCAAAATAACTGGCAATTTCCCTGATGCGGTTTGCACTTCCCACATCCGGTGCAGCAAATGTGAGATTTTCAAGATTCAGTTCTTCGATGTAAGGAATATAAATGGCAGATGCATCTAAATGGTCCACAGGGATGTCGAAATATCCCTGAATCTGTGGCGCGTGCAAATCCATGGTAATTACCCTGTCTGCGCCGGCTGCCACAATCATATTGGCAACCAGTTTAGAACCTATCGCTACTCTGGGTTTATCTTTTCTATCCTGCCGGGCATAGCCGTAGTAGGGCATCACAGCGATTACTTTATATGCAGAAGCGCGTTTGGCAGCATCTATCATCAGCAATAATTCCATCAGATTATCTGTTGGTGCAAAGGTACTTTGTATCAAAAAAACAAACTGTCCGCGAATACTTTCAAGATATTCTACGCCAATCTCCCCGTCGCTGAATTTTTGAATATTTATTTTTCCCAGAGGTTCTCCAAATCTGAACGCTATTTGTTTTGCAAGATATTGTGAACCGGTTCCTGAAAAGATTTTTACATTAGGATGCATATAAAAAATTATTGTGAAGCAAATAATTAGTTTGGCGAAATTATAATTAATATTTTTGGAAATAAACTGAAAGTCATGGAAAGTCCTAACAATTCTTCCACCTCTATTAAAAATTGGGCGATTGATGACCGACCACGCGAAAAACTTTTAACGAAAGGTAAAGAAAGCCTCAGCGATTCTGAACTTCTGGCGATCTTAATAAATTCAGGAAGTGGAAAGGATAGCGCGATAGACGTTGCCAAAAAAGTTTTAGCTCTTGGCAAAAACAATCTGGACGAACTGGGAAAAATTTCTATAAAAGAAATGATGACGGTGAATGGAATTGGCGAAGCCAGAGCGGTAACTTTAGTAGCTGCTTTGGAATTGGGAAGAAGGCGTCATGGAAGTCAAAATCTCATTAAAACCCGTTTAACCACCAGCGGCGAACTTGCTAATTATTTAAAAGCTTCGTTAAAAGACTATCACTACGAAGTTTTTGCCATTGTCTTTTTAAACAAATCGAATAAAGTAAAGCATTTTGAGGTAATGAGTAAGGGCGGAATAAATCATACGATCGTAGATCCAAGAATCATTTTTTTAAAAGCCCTCGAAGTTCAGGCCACCTCAATGGTTCTTTGTCATAATCATCCTTCCGGAAGCCTGCGGCCAAGCAGAGCTGATGAAGAGATTACTGCCAGGCTAAAAAGCGCCGGAAAACTTCTGGATATAGAGGTGGTAGATCATCTCATCGTAAGTGACGAAGGATATTATAGCTTCGCCGATGAAGGAATGATATAATTGAATATTCTCTTTGCACAGTAAACAAATAAATAAAGCAGATTTGTATTTTGGTTTTTAATAAAAAAAACGCAAGTAACAAATCTGCTTTCGATTGGATAATTAAATTTTTATCCTTTAAATCTTAATGGAACATCTACGCGTAAACTGAAATTCCGCCCCATATTATAAATGCCATTATGCCCCGTGAAATTATTGGGATAAGGCTCAAAATATTTCAACCTGTTCAGCCCGGATTGATAAGCAACATTGAATAAGTTATTTCCAAAAAAAGAAATATTAAACATGGGTTTTCCTTTTTTGTTGAGAATATCAGAACCAAATCCTGCATTGAATAACTGGTAACCGGCAGTCGGAGTTTCCGTATTATTTTCAAGATAAACGCGATCTTGTTTTGCATAAATTTCAAACTGCACTTTTATAAATGCATTGCTAAAACCATTTCCTATTTTTTTTATATTGGCTCTTAATTCTGAAATAGTATGCAATGGTGGAATAAAAGGCAAATATTTTGCACTGTCAGAAATTTTTCCTGTACCTGCCACGCCTTCATTCATCGCATAAACAACAGAAAGAGAATTTTCAAAATGAAGCCAATCCCATGGATGCGGATGAATATCTATACTGAATTCTCCCCCATATAAATTGGCTCTGGCTGCTACAAATTTAAAAGTCTGATTTCCGGGCACAATTACTGAATCACCACCCTGACTATTGATTAATTTTTGATTATAAATATAGTTTTGAATATTATTATTAAAAACGTCTGCATTGATAGTCACATGGGCTGAATTAAATTCAATACTCAGGTCTTCCTGCAAACTGAATTCAGGTTTAAAATTGCTATTTCCAATCTGGTACATGTTCGTTCCCGGATGCACACCGTTGGCGGATATTTCCGATATGTTTGGCGCTCTGTAACCCCTGCCGATGTTGGCTTTCATACTAAACTGGTTATTGATTTTATAAGACAACCCCAGACTTCCGCTCGCGCCTGAGAAAGTATGCCTGTAAGAAGAAAACGGATGTTCTGCACCTGTAGTATCCGTGCCTGTAACTACCTGTTCAAAGCCGGTAGCAGGATTGTCGGCGGTATATAATCCTTGATTGCTAAAGTTTCTAACATCATACCTGAGACCTCCTGCTATTTCAAGATTGCCCAAAGTTTTCTTTGCATAAATAAATGGACCAAAATCAAACTGACGATAAGAAGGAATAATAAATTCCGTTCCGCTGGTTACGTCATTATTTTGATACATTCCATTGATACCGGTCGTTACACTAAATCCTTTCCGCTCATGAAAATAATATTTTGCATCGTAAGAGTAGGTGTTTAACTTCAGAAATAATCCCGGAATCTGAACCTCAGGATGGCTGAATTCCCTGCGAATATCTCTTTGAAAAGCCAGTCCCAGCGCCAATCTTCCATTGCCAATTAAAAAACTATTTGAATTGTAAACGGTATAATGCTGCACACTTTGATGCAATGCAGAAATTTTATAAGAATTTAATTCCTCATTACTTACGATGGGCCTGAAAGTATCGTCTTCAGTAATTTGTTTGGTGAATTTGCGGGTAGCAGAATCGCGGCTTCCATCAGGGATTTCCTGCAGGTCATTATACATTGAAACACCGAGCCGGCTAAAACCCCAGTTTTTATTAATCCCCACATTTGCAGAGGCATCCGTTTCTGCAAAGCCGGTATTATAAACCCTTCCATCATATTTGTTTTTATAATTGGTAGCTATTTTATGAGTAAAAGTTCCGCCCCAGGTTATATCATTTGTGTGCCCGGCAATACTTGCCGAATTTTCTATCAGCCGGTTATTTGTTTGATAGTCTGTGAGAATATTTCCAATTATTTTTCCCTGTGCCGGAGGATTTGCGGGCAGTAGATTTATGACACCCGCCAAAGCATCGGAGCCATAAATCAGGCTGGCAGGGCCTTTCACCACTTCCACTTTACTTACTGTATTCTCATCCACTTCCACTCCATGTTCATCGCCCCATTGCTGTCCTTCCTGCCTGATACCGTCATATAAAGTAAGAATCCTGTTAAATCCCAAACCGCGAATAAAAGGTTTAGAAACATTAGGGCCGGTTGTAACTTCACTGATTCCCGGCACTTTTGCAATCGCATCAATGATATTGGTACTCAGGTTTTGTTGCAGAAATTGTTTATTAATAGAAACGATTGGAATGGGATTTCTTTTGATAGAAGTAGCTTTTGAAGAGCCGGTAATTACAATCTCACTTTCTTCTGTTACCGCGATCGTCATTGAAAAATTTTCTGTCTTATTTTGGTCAAAGTAAATGTTTTTTAAAATGGGTTTATAGCCAACAAATTTTACTTCAACCACATAAGTTCCGGACGGAATATTACTGATCTCATAGTTTCCATTTGCATCCGAAACATCGCCTTTTCTAAGATCAGAAATATAAACAGAAGCGCCCGCCATTGCCGCTCCTGACGTATCGGTTATCTTTCCCGACAGAGAAAAGCGGGAGTTTTTTTGTGCATTTGCTGATAAGCATATAAAAGCACAGGTACTGATTGTAAGTATATAAAGAAAGATTTTCATGTTGAAATTTTAAGAGGCAATTCATTTTTAAAATGAATTGAATGTTTGAAAAATAAAAGAAAATGACTTTTATTATTTTTAATCAAATTGAAAAAACACGTAAGCAGTTTATACGTGGGATGGGGGACCTCTTAATCCAAAAGAAAAAGATTCACAAAAAGTGATTTTATAAATTCCTGCTTGTGTGTAAGCGGGAAATTCAGGCGAAAGGGGAGTAATTGTAATGGCAGATTGAATCGTATATGGCGCTATTACGACATTGCTTTCACAGTGACAATTGATTCCGGCAACGTTTAATTGAGGTGTATTGGAATCGGTTAAAGTTTTACTTACAAAATCGGTGTGGTTTGCAAATAGCTTGTGTAGATATTTGGTTGGCGTATTGCTCAAAGCAAAAATTGCGAGCAATAAAATGGTGAAAGACTTTCTTATGTAAATGCTGCGATTCATTCACGGTTAATGAAGTTGCAAAGATAAAACTTTGTTTTTAATATGTTTGCCATTATCCGTTAAATACATTGTGGCAAAATACAAATTCATGTTATTTGTTCGGTTACTGCCTGGTAAAAATCTGGTAAATATCCCGCTTTTAATATCTCTCAGTATCTATAAAGGCATCCTTATTATTTTTTTATGGTAAATGATTAGTATTTCTTTCCAACTTTCTTTTTGCACCTCCTCAGTAGCTCTAAAGCGAAAAGATAAAATCCATTCACTTTAATATGAAAAAAAAGAAAGTTGCGCGGATACCCACTTATTAAGAACCGTTATGAACTAAAATCAAAAACTCATTATTTATTGCTTTATTGTAACTGATTGGTTAAAATAGATGAAATAAGAATTATACGTTTTAAGTAACTTACATCTTCAATTGCTAAAAATGGCTCAGCGAAAAAAAGCTCCTGTCAGGCGAAATAAATTTGTAAAATTTTTATCGATACTCGGGCCGGGTCTTACCACCGGCGCCGCTGATGATGATCCTTCCGGCATTGCTACTTATTCTCAAACGGGCGCTCAGTTCGGTTATGGCCAGTTATGGACTGCACTTTATATGCTTCCTTTTATGATGGCCGTGCAGGAAGCCTGTGCAAGAATCGGAATGGTAACAGGCAAAGGAATTGCGGCTATCGTAAAAGAAAATTACAATCGTTTTATTTTGTATGCTGTTGTTTTTCTTGTGGTAATTGCAAACATTATAAATATCGGGGCAGATATTGGCGCTATGGCCGCAGCGGCAGAATTATTAGTGCCATTTCCTTTTATCGTTTGGACCTTGCTTTTTACAGCCAGTATTTTGATCCTTGAAATATTTACAACCTACAAGGTATATGCGAAAATTTTAAAATGGCTTGCGCTTTCTTTACTCTCATATCCGGTAACGGTTTTTATTGTAAAAATGCCGTGGCTTACGGTTATCAAAGCAACTTTTATTCCTCATATTGAATTTAATTTCGCCTTCTTTTTTATCATTACCGGCGTGCTTGGTACAACCATTTCTCCTTACATGTTTTTTTGGGAAACCTCACAAGAGGTAGAAGAAGTGAAAGAAAAAAGACTCATAAAACATGGAACGCCAATTATCAGGGAAAGTAATATTCGCACGATGCGGATTGATAATAATGCCGGTATGATCATTTCTGAAATTACTACCTGGAGTATATTGGTAGTTGCAGGAACGGTATTGCACAACAGCGGAGTGACCGACATCAAAACCGCTGCTGATGCGGCTAAAGCACTGGAACCGCTTGTCCATTCTTTTCCTCATGCCGGTTATTTATCAAAATTAATTTTTTCTATTGGCATCATTGGCCTTGGATTTTTAGCTGTTCCTATTCTTTCGGGCTCTGCTGCTTATGCTGTTTCAGAAGCAGTAAACTGGAAGTCAGGATTGAACTTAAAACTGAAAAGAGCACATGGTTTTTATGGTGTCATTACTATCGCCACCATTATCGGTTTAATCATAAATTTTATAGGAATTAACCCGGTAAAAGCCTTGGTATTTTCTGCTGTGTTAAATGGTGTAGCTGCAGTTCCGCTTATTTTTCTGATTATCAGAATATCTGTAAATAAAAAAATTATGGGTGATTATAAGAGCGGTTTGCTTTCAAAAATAATTTTATGGATCACTTTTGCCGGGATGGGTGCAGCCGCAATCGCGATGTTTGTGATGCTGGAGAAATGAGTTCAAAGTTCAAAGTTCGAGGTTGAAGGTTCAAGGTTCAAAGCTCAAGGTTCAACAACCTTCAACCTTCAACAATCCACGGCATATTATTTGAGATTTTAATCAAATGGTACAATGGCACATTGGATGCTCCGGTTTTTCATATAAACATTGGAAGGAAATTTTTTATCCGAAAGGCGTTCCCCAAAGATTGTGGTTTGAATATTATTCCCAACATTTTAATACGCTTGAATTAAATGTTACTTTTTACCGGTTTCCCGAATTAGCTGTTTTTAAAAGCTGGTATCAAAGAAGCGGCTCCGGTTTTACTTTTTCGGTAAAAGCGCCGCGGCTCATAACGCACTATAAAAAGATGAATGGATGCGAAGAACTATTAACTGATTTTTATGACCGGGTTTCTGAAGGGCTGAAAGAAAAAACAGGTTGTGTTTTATTCCAGTTTCCACCCCGTTTTGCTTATACACCGGAACGGCTGGAAAAAATTATTAATAATCTGAATCCACAATTCCCGAATGTAGTTGAGTTTAGAAACAGCAGTTGGTGGAACGAGGAAGTTTATAAAGTTTTGAGCGACTATAACATCACTTTTTCTGGTATGAGTCATCCGGAGTTGCCTGAAACAATTGTTGAAAATACACCGATGCTTTATTACAGAATGCATGGAGTTCCTCACTTATACTTTTCTCCTTACTCAACACACTATCTGAGAAAAATGATAAAAACAATTAACTCATCCGGTGAAATAAAAGATGCGTTCATCTATTTTAATAATGATATTGGCGGCAATGCCATTAAGAATGCTGAGGAAATGATTGCGATGTTGTCAAAAAAACATCAGAAAAATTTAAAAAAAGTTTAGATAGTTCGGATAAGTCAGAGAAGTTTCGATTGTTAGAACATTGAAAACAGTTCCTGGTTTAAAGTACAAAGTCAAGCGCAATTAAATTATATGAATACAAATAAAGTAAAATCCGCGTTGACAAGCGCGTTGCATTTATTGAATCATGAAATAATAACTGAAATTACACAGGAAACGAAAGATGAATACCTGCGCGTGATCAATGAGATACAGGAGGCCTTAAGAGAATTTGATTAAGCTTCTATAAATTTTCCATAGCTTTTCAATTTGATTTTGCTGTAGCCACCCGCTTGTTTACTCACTTCTATTTGCGCGCCTATCCTGTCTTTCAAAGCTTCCACGTGTGAAATGATTCCAATCATTTTTCCGCTTGCCTGAAGGTTTTCAAGTGCCGAAATAGCGATATCTAAAGTGTCAGAATCAAGCGTTCCAAATCCTTCGTCAATAAATAGAGATCGGATCTGCACTTTGCGTCCTGCCAGATCGGATAATCCAAGCGCGAGGGAAAGACTCACTAAAAAGCTTTCCCCGCCCGAGAGCGTCGCCATTGGGCGAACCACATCAGCCTGGTAATGATCTACAATTTGCAATTCCAGGTCTTTTTCGCCCGATTTTAAAATTGAATATCGGTCACTTAATTTTTGCAAATGCCGGTTTGCCAATTCTGTAAGCCTTGCCAATGTAAGCCCCTGGGCAAAACGGCTAAATTTTTTTCCATCAGCAGATCCAATTAACGCGCACAATTCATTCCATCGCTTAAATTCTTTTTCTTGTTTTTCGATTTCAGCAGCAATAGAAAGATGCTTCATGGCCGCATCTGAATCATCTTTTAGTATCCTTTTTTGTTCACCAATTGTTTGATTCAGTTCTTTCATTTTTTGGTCCAGTTCGCCACAAAGAATAAGAAGCGCTTCTTCAGTTTGGTTAGTAATTTTTTTATCGGTTTCTTTAGCATATTCTTCTGCCGTATTTGCTAAAATCTTTGAAGCGGTTTTAATATCTGACACAATTTGTTGTTGCAAACTCTCAATCCCTGTCGCCACTTCATCAGGCAAAATATGTGTTTGCAATTCTTCAATAGAATCAATACCGGAAGTTTTTAATTTAAAAATTAATACCTCTGAAAATGTTTTATTTTCATCGAAATTTCTTTGAAGTGATTTTTGGTTTTCTTTTAATTTAATTTCCAGCTCATTTAATAGCCTTTCTTTTGATTTTAAAATTTCAGTAGTTTTTTCTTTCAATTTCGTCAGTTCGCTAATTCTATCATTCATGGAGTTGCGCTCTGTTGACGGGTCTTTATCGCCGAAAATTTCTTTACGCTTCTGTGCTTTTTCAATATAAGCGAATTCCTCTTTTTGAAAAGTCTCTTTTAGTTCCTTTTCATTTTCAGCCGCATCTTTTTCTTTTGCAATAAAATTCTGGTAATCCAAATGTAATGCTGCGTAAGCGACCTTTTGCTTCTGCTCTTCCTTCAAACATCTTTCAAAAAGCTCTGATCTTTTTATTAATTCGGATTCTGTTTTTTCCAGATTCTCTTTTTCAAACGTTTTCCCATATTTAGAAAGAAAAACGCTTGCTTTATCAATACATTGATTTCTTTTTTCTGACACTTCGTCAACAGTCTGTATCAATCTTTCTTTAGTATCATTCAATGAATTTAATTCTGCTTTTGCTAAAGAAATCGTGTTGGCATTCTTTAATTGTTCCTGTTTGTTGGTGTTTATAAAATCTTCAATCTGTGCAATTTGCTTTTGAAGCGCTTTCACTTTTGAAATTTTATTTTGAATGAATTCAAGCTTTTCCTCGTATTGATTTAAAGTGTTTAGAATAGCGGTAAAGTCAGTGATAGCAATTGTTTCAGCTATACTTTTCGTATTCTGATCGAAATAATATTTTGCTTCTGCCAGATTCGCTTCAATTTGTTTTGCTTCGTTCTGTAATCCTTCTTTTAGATTTTCTGACTTATTAATTTCATTATTTTTATCATTCCATTCTTTGATCAATTGTGCTACTTTCTTTTCCTGTTTGTTCCTGTTAGTTTCTGCATCCGTAATTTTATAACTATTATCTTCATGGTAAGGATGATCTAATGAACCACAGAGCGGACAAGGTTCAAGAGGTTTTAATTGCTCCCTGTCTGCATCATATTTTTGAATCCGTATTTGCAATTCTACCAACTGTTGCAAATCCCGCAAATGACTTTCTGCGGTTTCATTTTCTTTTGATAAAATTTCTATTTCTTTTTTTTCTTTATCCAGGTTTTTGTCTATTTGCGTTAATTCGTGTTCAATCTTTTTACCTCTTTCTTCCTGTTTTCTAAAATCTTCTGATAACCTTTTTTGTTCTTTTAATAAGCCAATGATAACCGGAAAATCCTTACAGTTTGATTCAAGTTCTTCTAATGATTTTCCTCCAAGTTCTGTTTCTTTTTCTAAATCAAATTCCTGCTTATTTGTTTGTTTACTGGTTTCAGCCTTTTCCAGTTTTTTTTGCTCAGACAGAAGAATATGGAGATTCTTTTTTAGAGTTTCTGAAGCATTCTTATTTTCCTGAAACTCTTTATTCAGAACGGTTATAGCCTTTTCAGATTCAGTGAGCACGTTTTTTAATTGAAGAAATTCCGGTAATTCTTTTTCAAGTGTTTCATCTCTTTCATTTTCCTTTTTCCATTTGTTTATCTTTTCAGTTTTATCAACACAATCGTCAAAGGCTTGTTTTTTCGCTGTAAGTTCCTCCTTTGTTTTATTTAAAATAATTGTTGCTGCATCAACTTTCTTTTTCGATTTATTTAGTTGTTCTTTTAATGATTTCAGTTCCGCATCTTTACGGGTTATGTCCTCGAAAAGCGGAGCTGCCGCCAATAATTCTTCCTCTGCGTTTCTATGATCGTTTATACATTTTTTATAGTCCTGGTTTAAGCGATCTGACTCCTTTTGTAATCCGGGTAACTGTTCTGTGATGTCGTAAATCTCATTTTGCAATTCAGTCTGCTTCTTCTTTAACATGGCAATTTCTGCCAATGCCGGTTTGTGTACAATTGCTTTGTGATGAAATTGCAATTTCTCGAAATCAGTTTTATTTTCTTCCGCAGTTATTTTTAATCGCTGCAATTGATTTTCAAAATCAGCTTTCTTTTCCTGGAGGCTTTTAATTTTCCTAAGCCATTCTATTTCCCTTTCAGCATTTTGTTTGTTGATTTTAAATTCATTTTCTTCTTTTTCAAATGTGTTCATCCTCGATTGTACTTCCTGTCTTGCTTCTTCTGATAAAAGTTGCACGTCATTCATCCGGTTTTTTAATTCCTTTAATTTTTGTTCTTCAGATGAAGTTCTTCTATAGATATAAGAAGAAATATCAGAGTAAATGCCGGTGTCGGTAATCTTTTCCAACAGCTCGCTTCTGTCATTATCTTTTGATTTTAAAAATTGTGTAAAATCGCCCTGCGCAAGCATTACCGAACGTAAAAACTGGTTATAGTCCAACCCGCAAATCTCAATAATCTTCTGCTGCACTTCTGATATCCGATGGCTCACCAGGATATTTCCTTCCGGCATTTCACACAGTTCCATTTTTGCAGCCTGCAAGCTTCCATCAACTTTTCCACGGCTTTTTCTTTGCGACCAACGCGCTTTATACGTTTTGTTATTTACCTCAAATTCTACTTCTGAAAAACTTTCGGAAGTGAAGCGCGTCATACTTTCATCTGCGTTTTTATCATGCCGGTGAACGCGTCCATAAAGGCCGACAGTAATGGCGTCGAGAATAGTTGTTTTTCCAGCGCCAGTTGGCCCGGTGATGGCAAACAAGCCGTTGTCTGTAAAAGGCGCTTCATCAAAATGAATGCTGTGTTCCCCTTTTAAAGAATTGAGATTTAAAAATTTTACACTTAGTATTTTCACTTTCTTTGTTCTTGTGGTGGTTGCTAGTTTTTAACTTTGATTATCGATTATTGAATATCGAATATTGAATGTTACTTTTATTCACAATTCACAATTCACAATTCTCAATTCTTAATTCTGTAATTCACCCTTCACCATTCCCATACACCTCCACTGCTTCGTCAAAAGTTCTCAGCATTTCTGACATGTCCTGGCCAGGAAAAACGGATTCTATTTTTTTCTTAAAAACCGATCGTGCATCCAGGTCATTCAGGTTCAAATTTTGTTCTGTTTGTTCGTGAAGGTTTTTGGTTTTGCGTATAGAATTTTGTCTGATGAACAATTGTTCAATAAAATCTTTATTTCTAATCAAACGATCCAATTGTTCCTGCAGATCAGGTACGATGACATCGGTTTCCAGTTGAATTTCGACCCATTGTGGCAACTTCATTTTTTCGTCCTGTATCGTTCCCAGTTTCGCTTTTACAGTTTCCAGGTTGCCTTTGATCCGATGCAGTTTTCGGCATGGAGGAATCATAATTTGCTGAATGCTTAAGAGCTTTTCATGTTCAAATTCCAACAACACCACCATTTTGCAATCTCCTGCTTCTGAAAAGCTGAGTGGAATAGGAGAGCCCGAATAGCGTATATGCTCCATCCTATTCACCATCTGAGGACGATGAAGATGGCCAAGCGCTACATAATCAAATTCTGCAGGAAACTGATCGCCGGAAATACGGCCGAGATTTCCAACATAAATTTCATTTTCACTCTCTGATGCGGCGCCTCCGGAAGTATATAAATGACCGGTGGCAATCACAGGAATTTTATCTTGTTTATAAATGCCGATGTGTTTTTTAAATTGATGATAATGATCGCAGATTCCTTGTTTGAGCCTGCTTTCCTGCTCGGCAGTTGTTTCGCCTGCTATTGAGCGCCGCACGTCTTTATCCCTCAAAAACGGAACAGCGCAAACCACTAATTCTATCTTCTCTTCTTTGCTTTTTATGGTGATGATTTGTTCCTGGCATTCATCCGTCACTCCGGCCACAACGTGTACATTAAAAATCCTCAGCAGCTCCTTCGGCGCCTCCAAAGTAGCCACAGAATCATGATTGCCGCCAATAATCACTACATTTCTGCAGCACGTTTCTGACGCTTTCCAAAGGAAATTATAATATTGTTTCAGTGCAGTATTTGATGGATTTCCGGTATCAAAAATATCGCCGGCGACGATGAGCACATCCACTTTTTGCTCAGAAAGCGTTTCTACAAGCCAGTTCAGGAAATGCTGATGTTCTTCAGTGCGCTCGCAGTGTTCCATTCGTTTTCCGAGATGCCAGTCGGCAGTATGAAGTACTTTTATCATGTTCTTATTTGTAAAGCAATTTAGTAAATCAGCAGCAAATTTGCTAATTTTTTTATCAAAAAAATCGTATTGTTCAAAATTAAAAAAGGCAATTGACGGTTTTGGTAATAAGAATCTTTACAATTAATATTAATTTTCTGATTTTCTAATAAGCGTGACTTTTATTTCAATGGTATTTCATTTTTACCAAATAAGATTATCTACGCGCCAAAGATTTTTCGCCACAACGATGTTCTTTAAGTAATCTCCTCCATTTTCTTTGTTTGTTATAAAGGCGTTTCTCAAAATACGCTGGTGCCCGGTTATGCATATTTTTATAACCAATCAGCAAGCCATTCAGCCTTCCATATTGTAATTTTTGTTTTTTGTTTAATCTCGCTCAAAGATACAAAACGAAGTTTGGCTCTTTTCACAAAGAAAACTTGCGGTTCAACGAAAAAAATTTACAGTAA
This sequence comes from uncultured Chitinophagaceae bacterium, assembly GCA_963706825.1. Lineage (GTDB taxonomy): Bacteria > Bacteroidota > Bacteroidia > Chitinophagales > Chitinophagaceae > Ginsengibacter. The sequence continues at coordinate 837,963 of CAVPNT010000003.1, forward strand.
AGAAATAAATATCTGCAATTCGTAATCCCGAAATAAAATCGTTTGTTGTTTATTTGGATGATTAAGGATAAAATAAAAGTATTTTTGAAAAAATAGTAGCAATATCTTCAAAACGACCTATAAACGAAAGCACTCTTAAAACCGGACGAAAAAATGGCGCAAATTTATTCAATAATTAATGGAGATTTTGTTTTAAAAAATGAAGCTTCGATTGTAATTTCTGATCTTTCTATTCAACGTGGATATGGGATTTTTGATTTTTTCCGAACGATAAAAAATGAACCGGTTTTTTTAGAAGATCATCTCGACAGGTTCTTTTATTCGGCAGCAGAAATGAATCTGGATGTGGACTTGAACGCTTCTGAAATAAAACAAATCATTCATCAGTTAATCGAAAAAAACCGAATTCCTGATTCAGGAATCCGCATCACTTTGACCGGCGGATATTCTGACGATGGTTACTCAATTGCAAAACCGAATTTATTAATTACCCAGTCTGCTTTTACTTTTAATAATGAAATTTTTGGTAAAGGAATTAAACTCAGGACCTATAATCATCAAAGACAATTGCCTTCAGTAAAAACGATAGATTATCTGATGGCCATTCATTTGCAGCCTTTTATTCGATCACAACATGCAGATGATGTTTTATATTACCATCAAAATCAAATAACTGAATGTCCCCGTTCCAATTTTTTTATCATAAATCAAAAGGATGAAATACTTACGCCTTCGCTAAATATTTTAAAGGGAATTACGAGGAAAAAAGTTCTTGGTTTTACTGATTTAAATGTAAATGAAACCAGCGTTACCGTGGATGATATCGAAACTGCGAAAGAGGCTTTTATCACCAGTACCACCAAAAACGTTTTACCCGTTTTAGAAATCGATGGGAGGACGATCGGAGAGGGGAAGCCCGGCAAAATAACCACTCAGATTTATAGCAGGATTTGTAAGATGAAGGAGCGATGAAGTGACTTGCACCGGGGTTTTTAAAATCGCTTACCAAAAAAATGATCACTGCTATTTTGCAACAGATTCTTAAATTATCTCATTTTATTAAACGGGTAAACAAGTTAAAATCGTAAGTATCATCAGAAAAAAATGGCTTTAATGAAGATTTTGATTACTAAATAACCGCATAAATTATAATTTTTTACTGATAAAAGCGCCATTAGATTTACAGCATTAAACTTTAAAAATCATGGCAAACTCAATCAGCGCTTTAAAAAAAGATGCATTTACTCAAAAAGATTTTCACGGGGATAAAGTAAATGATATGATAAGGCTTCTCCCGGAACAAATGGCGGCAAAAGAGATACAGGCTAAAGCGGATACTTTGCATGGAATGCTTGGTAACCCAACGTCTCAAGTGCAGGAGTTTACTAATTCATCCGGGTATTTTCAGAATTATGAAGGCGGTGTTATTATTCTGACCCAATTATCTCCTGCCAAAGTATTTGAAATCCATGGTGATATTTATAAAAAGTGGGTACAAATGGGCAGGGAAAATTATGGCCTGCCACTAACAGATGAAACTGCTACGCCCGACACTGTAGGAAGATATAATCATTTCACCGACGGCAAATCCATTTATTGGCATCCCAATACCGGTGCTCATGCCATTTACGGTGCCATAAGAAGTTTGTGGTCAAGCCTGGCGTGGGAAAGATCAGAATTAGGTTATCCCACCTCTGATGAAATGAATGCGCCGGATGGTATCGGAAGAATCAATTATTTTCAACAAAAGGCGATTTACTGGTCCGCCGCTACAGGTGCCATTGTTATTGAAGACAGCAAAACATGGGAAGGAAATATTTTTTTCAGTGATGGAACAGCCCTCGGCGGCAATGTCAAAGTGACTTTAAATAAAAACGGTGATTGCAATTTTAGCGGCCACCTTCATGATAGTGGCTACAGTCCATATACTGTTACCGTAATTGGATTAATCATGACATCTTCAGGAACTGGTTATTCACTTGTACATAAAGGACATACTGATGGAACCGGCTCTGATCTTTTTGGTTCGCCCAACAGAAATCATGATTGGAATCAGTTTGTGAATAATCCTGCAGTACGGGATAACTGGATACAGATAAACAGCGCTTCATGCACGTTTAAAACCAGTGCCCAGGATATTTTTGCATCCGACTTACAAGATACCATTACTACAATAGCAAAAGCTGCCGCACAGGCTGCTGTTGTAGCTATCATTGCATTAATTTAAATAGTTTTTCTTCAAATGGCCGTCGGTTTTTCACACTGGCACAGGCTTTCCAGGCCTGTGCCTTTTTTGTTATTATATACGTATAGAAACGGACTTAATTTTTAGAAAAACCAAAAATCAAAATCCCGTTTATTTCTTTGTTTACTGCCTCCCATTCTCCTTTCGTCATTTTTTTCTGACTTGATATTTTAAGGCAACCATTTTGTTTTTTCCTACGGTTATGTAAGACTGTAAAAAGTTTTTTCAAAACCCTGGAGAACGGTCACTTTTTCATTTTGAAACCACGCAGCTATCATGGGTATCTGTTTTTATTTAATCAATATTAAAATCAAAAAAAATGAAAAATTTTATCACCGGATTCGTTCCACCGCCTTTAAAAGGCCTTTTTATTTTCTCCGCAGTTCTAATGTCCCTCAATAGTTGTCAAAAACTGGAAACGGTACATTTCGCTTTAGAGGGTTATAATCAAACGAACCTTGTTGCCGATACAGCGGGATATGGTGCGGCAAGAATTGATGCCAACCTCGTAAATCCGTGGGGAATCTCTTTTTCTCCCACAAGTCCATTGTGGATTTCTGCCAATCACACCAGTTTGGCCGTTATTTATGATACAGCCGGAATGACTGTGATTCCGCCGGTAACCATCCAGGGGGGAAATGGCGCACCTACAGGACAGGTTTTTAACGGTACTTCAGCTTTTGTTATTCCCGCAAATGGGAAACCAGCGCGGTTTATTTTTGCCGGCGAAGATGGAACCATTTCTGCCTGGAATGGTGGCACAGCAGCTATCACCGTTGCGGACAGGTCTCACGAACAGGCAGTCTATAAAGGCCTCGCTATGGCCAATGACGGCACAGGATATTTTTTATATGCCACCAATTTTAAGAAAAGTAAAATTGATGTTTTCGACAGCACCTTTACCCACGTGAAGGGCAAGGGATTTACTGATAAAGATATTCCCGACGATTATGGCCCATTCAACATCCGGAATATTGACGGGAACTTATTTGTTACTTACGCAAAACATAAAGCGCCTGATAACATGGACGACCAGAAGGGCCCCGGCAATGGTTATGTAGATATTTTCAGTCCAAAAGGAGAATTGTTACAGCGTTTTACATCGCGTGGTGCTCTTAATTCTCCATGGGGAATCGTGCCAACAGCGCCCGGATTCTACAGAATACCGAATACAATTTTAATTGGAAATTTTGGTGATGGGCGCATTAATGTTTATAAAGATGATGGTGAATATGTGGGAACCCTAAAGGATAAACATGGGCACGATATCATAATTGATGGCCTGTGGGCAATTGAAAATAATGTTCCTAAAGCTGATCCGTTGCACTTGTATTTTACTGCAGGGCCTGCGGAGGAAAGTCACGGTCTTTTTGGTTATTTGAGTAAATAGGTTAAAGGGAAATTAATCCGTCCCATTTTCATAACGGGGGCCTTCTTTGGGAAGGCCCTTTGATATTTGTTGAAGATCCATTGTATTTAAAAAGCATTTTTTCAGGATATAAGAAGAGTAAGTTTTATTGCGGGAAATATTTTTAGAAACAAGAATAAAGGATAATTGTTTGTTTACTGGAAATCTTCAATTTTTTTTTTTAGAAAACAACATTGTATGGAATTAATATTATTTTTATCATAATTCTTTTTTTTACCAGACCACAAAAAGCGTGATTATGGAACTTCTAAAAAATCTTTTAATTCTTCTGATCCTCCAATCCACTTGCTTTATCGCCGCAGCACAGACACAATTCAAAGCGCTGTTGGTAACTGCTACACGCGGATTTCAGCATGAATCTATAAATGCCGGAGTTTTGGCAATGCAGGAGTTGGGTAAAAAAAATTCATTTGATGTGGTGCTGCTCCAGGATTCTAAAGGATTTAAGGATGACTTTTTGAAGCAATTCCAGGTCGTTATTTTTTTAAATACCACGGGCGATATTTTTGATTCTGCACAGCAGAAAGTGATGGAACGCTTTATTCAATCGGGTAAAGGATTTGTGGGAATTCATAGTGCATCAGACACGGAATATGGCTGGGATTGGTATAGAAAACTCGTCGGCAGAATGTTTCATATTCATCCTGTGATACAAACGGCGCGGATGAATATTGTTGATAATACATTTCCGGGTTTACAGGGATTTGCCGGCAATAAATGGTGGACCGATGAATGGTATGAATTCGGGCCTGAAGAGATTGCCGGGCTCAATTATATTCTGGCAGTAGATGAATCGACATACAATCCTAAGACGCAATGGACAGATAAAAAAGGAGCTGGCATGGGTAAATTTCATCCGATAGCCTGGTACCACAATTATGACGGTGGCCGCTCTTTCTATACGGCGCTTGGCCACATGCCTTCCGACTATAGCGATCCGGTATTTTTAAATCATGTATATGCAGGTATATTTTGGGCAGCTACCGGGAAGAAATAAATTTTAAAGTGGCAAAAGATTGACAAAAAAATTTTAATCTTAAGGATTTTGCTCATACCACAAAGCAATCTGATTTCCGATCGCATCTACAAATTTCTGGTCTTTTACATTTTTCATTTTCCAGCCTTTATCAGTGCAATGAATGATTCCAAGATTTTCTTCATTGAGGGTAATACCGAGTTCGGTACAATGTGGTTCATCGCATACCTGTGGCGTCGGGATTGCATCGCCTGAATATTCTTTCTGTTTGTATTCAAACTTAACAGGAACAGGTTCTTTTTCCAACTGGGCAATGAAATCTTTGAGCAATGTTACCAATCTTTTTCTTTCCGCTTTTGGTGTTGCATTCCATTTTTCGTTTCCGGCTCTTTTAAAAGCAAGTTTGTATTTTATGCCGATCATTTCTGTGGTGTAATCATTTGCATCTAATTTTTTTACATCCTGATGCGCGAGAATAAACCAGTGATATTCCGTCCCCACCGGCACACCTGAACCTTCAGGAGCGTGGCCGGCTCTGCGTTTCGTAACATTATAAGAAATTTCCCAAAGATCAGGAGTAATCTTGGTTTCGTGCCATTCGCCTTTGTCATAATACCATTTGTGACTACGCCCCACTTTCATTCCCGTGTATTCGTGGTTACCAAAATTTTTAAATTGATTGTAACTTTTGGAAAGATTTTTTACCGGCTCTTTTTTCTTTGGAGATTTCTTTTTCGGTTTGGCAAGTGTGTCTGTTTCCATGGCTTTTTTTTTAAAATTGTATAAAAAATCCTGCCAGAATTATACAAACTGCCGTTACTTTTCTGTCTTTGTTTTTTTCTAAGCCATCCTTGTATTTGTAGTTTTTTCAACCTGTTAAGCTTGAAAATAATGTAGTTCAATTGGTATCATCTGAAAACATTGAAAATGCGAATGTGGAGGATATTATTGATGATATGATTGAGAAGAATATTGATTTTGGAGGCGATGCGGTATTTGTTGATGGCAATGAATTAGAACGTTACGATGGGTTGGTATTGGTAACAAGATATTAATAGAAGAAAAGGAGCCGCTGACTAAACTTTCTTATTGTTTGATTTGTAAGTGAAATGACTGTGACTTTCCTTTTTGTGATTTAATGCTAACTAAAGCGTTCGTAAAAGAAAGTGGAACCGGCAGACCAATCATTTACCCAAAAAAAAAAATAAAAAACCGCATGACATAACAATGTGCATGAATCAATAAGGGTGCATTTCAATTTGTCGTTCTGGTTAAAAGGTTGCCAACCTTAAAAAATCTTTTTAAGGTAAAAATAACTTCTGAAAGGTTGGCAATTTTAGCCACATTCTGAAATGCACCCATCAAATAAGGAACCGTTTTTTTTTTCAGTAAAGAAACAAATATTGCCAATTCTTCTTTTATCGTTTTTAATCTCTATTCTTTGTCTGTTTTCTGTCTTATTTTACCAAAGATGTTCATCAGCGTATAATCTTTCTATATCTTCATTATTGAAAGTGTACAAGCTCTGAACTGCTTGCTGTCCCCTTTTCCTGCTTCTTTCCACAGAAAAGTTCGCCTTATTTCTTTTTAAATTTTAAAAATATTACATCATGAAAACGTTTTTATTGAGCACCAAAATGCTGCTCCTGGTTTTATTCATTTTATTATTTGGTCCGGTAAAATCTCAAGATCGGAGTTGGGATGCCGGCCAGAAAGATGTCTGGAAAAATGTGGTTGCTTACAATGACGCATTCGCAAAAGGAAATGCAAAAGAGTTTTTCAGTTATTTTGAACCATCTTATACGGGCTGGAGCTATAGAGAAAAAAAGCCGGGCAGTTATGAACAGATGCAAAAAGGGGTGAATGACTTTTTTAATTCGGGTAATAAAGAACAAATTACCAGCATGAATCCAATTGCCATTAGCGTTTTAGGTGATTACGCTTTTGTGGATTACACGGTTGACGGCACAATTACAGGTAAGGACGGCAAGACGATAACTGATAACGAAAGATGGACCGATATTCTTCATAAAAAAAATGGAAAATGGAGATTGATTGGAGATCAGGGAGGCGATTTGTCCCAACTCAAAATAAGTGATTCTCCTGCCGTTGAAACCAGCCAGATGGTATGGAATGATCAGCAGAATGAAATTCTGAATACAGAAAAAGCATTAGATGATGCGTTTACAAGTGGGGATATTGAAAAAATAAAAACTTTTTACGACCCTGCATATGTAGATTTTTCATACAATTCTGATAAGGTAAATGGAAAAGAACAAACAATAAATTCACTCTCAAAAATGTTGAATGCCGGCTATAAATTCAGTGTTGCACAGATGACTCCTTATGCAGTAACTGTAGATGGAGATTTTGCTTTTGTAGATTATCTGATGACCGGAAGTTTCACAGACAGCAGTGGCGTTGCCAAAACCGATACAGAACGCTGGACAGATATTCTTCAAAAGAAAGATGGCAAATGGATTCTGGCGGGCGACCACGGCGGTGCAATGCCAATGAAGAAAGAGTAATAAAGCGCACTTTGAAGGTCTGTACAATTTCGCCACCTTTCAGTTGCTTTACATTTACAGTAAACAAAGAAATAAGCTGAATTCATATTTAACTTTGGATAATTTTCTAAATAAAAAAGAGGCTATTTTTCAGCCTCTTTTTTAATAAATATTATTCAAGACGTTAATCTAATCCGCCTTTTCTGGTAGGAGATTTTGGGTCAGGCCATTTGCCGGGTTCGCCGGTTCTTTTGTTCACGGGCAAAATAGATTTTTCTCTGGAAGTTGTGGCCGGATCTTCACTGGCCATATAAGCCATGATAGCGGTAATAATTGCATTTGTTTTTACATCATCAAAAACAATTTTGTCGTAGGTGTCGCGGTTGGTATGCCATGTATAAATTCCGTATTGCCAACTTGTCGAACTCAATGAAAAAGCCGGTGCGCCTGCTGCTACAAAAGAAGCGAAATCTGATCCGCCACTTCCCGGATAACCAGGGAAACTCGTTTCTAAGCCTGTTTTGAAACTATCCGGAACAGCAGAAAGCCAACGCGTGATGTAGTCATAAGAATTTAAAAATCCCTGCCCGGAAATGTTTACGATGCGGCCAGTTCCATTGTCCTGGTTAAATAATGCCTGGATATTTTTTACAATTTCCGGATGATCTTCTACAAAAGCGCGGGAGCCATTTAATCCCTGCTCTTCACTGGACCAATGTCCTACTAAAATTGTACGTTTTGGATTAGGATATATTTTCTTTAAAATCCTCATTGCTTCCATCATGGTGATAGTTCCTGTTCCATTATCAGTAGCGCCGGTGCCGCCGTCCCATGAATCAAAATGTGCTGAAAGAATCACATATTCATTTGGTTTTTCTGTGCCTTTGATTTCTGCAATCGTATTAAAGGTTGGTTGAACACCCGTTTCTTTAGAATCTGCACGAATACTTATTTTGGGAGCCGGACCTGTTTCTGCGAGCCGGTAAAGCAATCCATAATCTTCCAGTGCAATATCAATCGTTGGGACTTTCTTTGTATAAGCGCCGAAAATTTTATCTACGCCAAATCCTTTTGACCACAGATTTCCAACAATGCCAACAGCTCCGGCATTTTCCAGCGCAAGCGGCAAGGTGCGGGTAGTATATCCTGTTTTTGAAATTCTTTTGTACCAGTCAGCCGTTTCTTTGTCTCTCAAATCTTTCATTTTTTGGACCGATTCTTTTGTGCCAAATTCTTCCCAATTATAATCAGGCCTTCCGGTTGGTTGATTCATAGAAATCATTACAAATTTCCCTTTTACAGAAGGAAGCCATTTTTGAAAAGCGACTGAATCAACAAAGTTCGGAAGGATAATTACTTCGGCAGTTACTGTTTTTCCTTTGGTAGAAGGACTCCAGGCAAGCTGAGTGCCCTCCAATGATTTTGTCCAGGGCGCCACCATATCGATATGCGTAATGCCCCTTTCCCAACCGCGCCATTCGCCCCATTTTTCATTATGAGCATCGATATTCCAGCTTTTGTATTTTGACACCGCCCAATCATGAGCCTGTTGCATTTTCGGGCTACCTACCAGTCTTGGCCCGATTCCGTCCATTAATTCGTGAGCCAGATTTTCAAGCTGGGAATTGGTAGTTTCTTCCTGCACAATTGCATTAATAATTGCCTGGTCTTTTTGTTGGGCAAAAGAAATATTTGTAAAAAACAAAAAGAAAATAATAACCGATGTTCTGAATTTTGTCATGATGTAATTAATAATTTTGGATGAATGATTAAGGTGGCAAAATACTCTTTTATGCCTGCTTAAAAAAAACGGCAAGCAGTAAATCAACAAATAAAGGGAATTTGTGTTTTTATTAAAAAATGGAGACAATCTCAATCCTTCAAAGAGTGTTACATTAAAATAAATAACAGAGCTACAACGCTTTTCTTCTCTGGCGGGACTCCAAAAACGCTTTTATTTTCGTAATTTTGCGCACTTTAAAAAAGGGGGTTTTCTTTCTCTTTTTTTCTTTACTGAAAAATCTATTTTATTTATCATGTTATTAGGTTTACAAAACGTTACGTTTGAATTTGGCGCAAGGGTGATTGTGAAAGATGCTACATGGCATATACAGCCAAATGAAAGAATCGGGCTTATTGGGTATAACGGAACCGGAAAATCTACTTTATTAAAAGTATTGACGAACCAATATCTTCCTTCTGTAGGCACTGTTGAAAAAGGAAGAGAAACGACCATCGGTTTTCTTCACCAGGACTTGTTGAGTTTTGATACAGAAGAATCTATTCTGGAAGTTGCTTTAAGCGCTTTTGAAAAAGTGCGGGTATTGGAAAAAGAAATAGAACAAATAGGGCTTGAATTAGAAAAAAGCTCTGATGAATCGCTGGCACATATTTATGCAGATAAGTTACATGAACTGGAAATTCTCGGTGGCTATGATATTCATCATAAAACAGAAGAAATTTTACAGGGGCTTGGTTTTGCGAATGCGGATCTTCAAAGGGCTTACAAAACATTCAGTGGAGGATGGAGGATGAGGGTTTTATTGGCAAAAATGATTCTGATGAATCCGGATGTTTTGCTACTCGATGAACCTACAAACCATCTCGATTTGCCTTCCATTGAATGGCTCGAAAAATATTTGCAACATTACCGCGGGTCGGTGGTGATTGTTTCGCATGACAGGTATTTTTTAGACAGGATGGTTACAAAAATTGTCGAGCTCTATCAACAGGAATTACATTTTTACAGCGGCAATTATTCTTATTATTTACAGGAAAAAGAACAACGAATTGAACTGCAAAAACGCGCTTATGAAAATCAGCAGGATTACATTCGCCAGCAGGAAAAATTTGTAGAGCGTTTTAAAGCAAAAGCTTCCAAAGCGGCACAGGCTCAGAGTATTATGAAGCGGCTGGATAAAATTGAGCGCATTGAAAATACTGATTTGGAAAGGCCTAACATGCGGATAAATTTTACTATCGGCCATCAGCCAGGTAGAATTCTTTGTACTTTAAAAGATGCCAGTAAAAGTTTTGGAAATGTAAAAATCGTTGAACACACCGGCGCTGAAATAAACCGTGGTGATAAAATCGGACTGATAGGCGCCAATGGAAAAGGAAAATCTACTTTATTGCGGATGGTTGCCGGTGTAGAACCTTTTGAAGGAGAAAGAATAGAAGGGCACAATGTAAAGGACGCGTTTTACGCGCAGCATCAATTAGAAGCGCTAAACCTCGAACATACTGTTTTGGAAGAAATGAATTATTCGGGAAGCGGAAAAACGGAATTGGAATTACGAACATTGTTAGGCTGTTTTTTATTCAGCGGCGATGATGTAGATAAGAAAATTAAAGTTTTAAGCGGTGGTGAAAAGGCGCGTGTTGCTCTTGCAAAAACGATTGTCAGCAAGGCCAATTTTTTACTGCTTGATGAGCCTACGAATCACCTCGATATGCATTCGGTTGATTTGTTGATTGAAGCGCTGAATAAATATGAAGGCAGTTATATTCTGGTAAGCCACGACCGTTATTTTGTAAATAAAACCGCCAATAAAATCTGGGAAATACAAGACTACCAAATCAAAGAATTTGTTGGCACCTATGATGAATGGGAGCGTTGGAAACAGGAAAGAAAAGCTGCTGAAAATAATGATTCGAAAAAGAAAGATTATTCATCTGAAAAGAAATCTTCTGCACCTGAAAAAAAAGTGAATCATTCAGAAAGCCGTGAACAGCAAAAAGAATTGCAAAAATTAAAAAAGCAGTTCGAACAATTGGAAGAAAAAATTGCGAGGAGTACCGAGGAAAAAAAGCAATTGGAGGCAAACCTTACCCTTCCTGAAATTTATTCTGATCGCGAAAAATTCGTGGAAGCAGAAAAACAATATAAACAAAAGGCACAGCAGTTACAAACCGATAATGCAGAATACGAAAAGTTGTTTGATAAATTGATGGTACTGGAGGAAAAAGTAAACTGATCATAGTGTGGTGCGTTTTTATGATCCATTATCGCAATTCTTACTATTTTTTTCTTTTTTGCCTAAAAAATTGCAAATTTTAAATATTTTTTTTAAATTTGTATTAATCCTTCCCTTGAAAAACAGGTCTTAATCCTATCTTTTCCAATTTCCTTTCAAAACAGGCTTTTTGTAATTAATTTATAATAATTTAAAATTTAGGTTATGAAAATTAACTCTGTTGAACTGCATGACACATTTGTTGCTATCGGAATTATTTTATTATTTCTGGGCATCATGGCGGCAATTGCTTTTTTGACCGGAATGTAAAAGACTCTGACAATCAGGTAAATTAACTGGCACGGAATATTTCTGTGCCATTTTTGTTTTTGGTATTGCTCCTTCAGGGAAATTAAAATTCTGCAATGAAACTTCTTTTACTGTCGGCATTCTGCTCAGCGTGCTTTATCATCCTAAGCAATAAATTTTGTTACGGATATTTGCACTATTAAAAATTGATGAACGATGAGAATTGCAATAAATGGAATGGGACGTATTGGCCGGCTTTTATTCAGAAGATTAATAAAGGATAAGGAACTGCAAATCGTGGCTGTAAACGATATTATGCCTGTAGATAACCTCGCCTATCTTTTGAAATACGATTCTGTTTATGGTACTTATGAAGATCAGATACAAGCGACAAATAATTCTCTTTTGCTAAATGGAACAAAAATTCCGGCATTCAAAAATCCGGATCCCGCCACCCTTCCGTGGAAAGATTTGAATGTAGATGTCGTATTGGAATGTAGCGGGGCGTTTACTGACAAAGCCGGTGCCTCAAAGCATATAAGTGCCGGTGCCAAAAAAGTATTATTATCAACAACCGGAGCCGGCGACATTCCTTTGTTGGTTTATGGTTTCAACGACAACCGATCTATTGATCAAATCGATATTTGGTCCCCCGGCGGCTGTATGACCAATTGTACTGTGCAGGTCCTTCGAATTTTAAACTTAATCGGTATCAATTCGCTTCATATCAACATTCTTCACTCATACACCTCGCGGCAGGCACTGGTTGATATGCCTCATTCTCAATTTCGGAGAGGCCGCGCTGCTGCTGAATCCATTATTCCCGTTGCCATTGATCTTGATAAATCGCTGAATCGTTTATTTCCGGACTTAAAGGAGAAAATAAATGTTTTTTCTACAAGAGTGCCGGTTGCCAATGGAGCGATGGCTTCATTTACCATTCAGCTAAAAAGCAATGCAACCGCATCAGAAGTAAATAAATTATTTAAAACCGCTGCGCAAAATGAATTTAGCGGAATCCTTGATTATACGGAAGAGCCGTTGGTTTCACTCGATATAAAAGGCAATAGCCATTCATGTGTCATTGATGGGACGCAAACTGCGGTAATCGGCAACCATGCACGAGTAGTAGCGTGGTTTGATAACGAATATGGCTTTACCAGCCGCATGATTGATTGGTTAAATTACTGGAAGACGGTGGGAGAGATTTGAACCGCAATTCGCGTTCGCATGATACAATTCCTCTTTCTATTTTCTAAAATATTTTCATTCGACGGGTTTCAATAATTACTATCTTGCTAAGACAATGGGAATGAATACAGTAGATCATTTAGCCGCAGTTACGATATGAATAAGATGGGTTTTCATTAAAAAAAATTTGCCAATCATTTACCTAAATTTGTCCTGCTATTGACTCTACTCAAAACCCGTTTACAGCCAATGAAGTGCGCTGTTGGTGGGTTGCTTGATAAATCCTAAATATGGAAAAGCTCCATTCATTATATACATTCATTGATTTGGCCGGAACTTTTGCTTTTGCAATAAGCGGGGCAGTAGCTGCCAAACAACGAGGGCTCGATATATTTGGAATTTTAGTAGTTGCGTTTACTGTGGCGTGTGGTGGAGGTATCATGCGTGATATATCTATTGGAGCGATTCCTCCGGCAGGATTATCCGACTGGCGGTATTTGCTTGTTTCGATTATTGCTGCCATCATCACTATAAGCCTCGATTCCTTACTGAAATTGTTTAACAGGCCGGTATTGATATTTGATGCATTGGGATTGTCTCTCTTTGCGGTTTCAGGCGCAGAAAAAGCACTTGCTTTTACTCATAATTATGAGGCAGCTGTTTTATTGGGAATGATCACCGCTGTTGGTGGCGGTGTTATCCGCGATATATTTTTGAACCGTATCCCGGTTATTTTTCAAAAAGAGATTTATGCTTCTGCAGCGCTGCTTGGTGCCTTGGTTGTCGTGCTTGGGCATTATTGGAATTTTCATAATAATTGGGTTTCTCCGGCGGGGTTTGTGGTTTGCTTTTTAATACGTTTATCGGCTTTGAAGTACCACTGGGAGCTACCTTCTTTTTCAAAAGAAAATAAAAAGGATAAACAGGCTTGAGTTAAAAATTTGAAAAAGCCTCCTGCAGTTTCTAAATAAGAATCTGCGATATTTATTGCTTCACTGTAAGTTATTAATTCATTTTTCTTTTTTTTCACTGCATTTTTCACGAAGTTTACAGCCTTATTTATTAAATCGAAATCATGAATAAAAAACTATGTCTTTTCTTAATTTTCAATCTTTCTTTTTTAATTTTTGTTTCTGCTCAGCCAGATCGCTGGCAGCAAAGAGTACAATATAATATGAACGTGGATGTGAATGTTCAAACCAATATTATCAATGGAATTCAGAAATTAGAATACACCAATAACTCTCCTGATAAGCTTTCAAAAGTGTATTTTCATTTGTACTGGAACGCGTTTCAGCCGGGAAGCGAAATGGATGTAAGAAGTATTGAACTGGGAAAAGTTTTGGTAAATGGCAGGCCAGATTGGGATTCGAGAGTAAGAGACCGGATATCGAAATTAACGCCTTCAGAAATTGGTTACCAGAAAATAAAATCTTTAAAAATGAATGGGGTAGCGCAACCAATGATCGTTCATGGAACCATTCTGGAAGTAAATCTTACAAAAGATATTTTACCAAAAAGCAAAGTAACTTTTGATATCGTTTTTCAAGCACAGGTTCCGGTTCAGATCAGGAGAAGTGGCCGTGATAATGCTGAGGGAATCCGTTACAGTATGAGCCAATGGTATCCTAAACTTTGCGAGTATGATTATGAAGGATGGCATACACCCCAGTATGTTGCGCGCGAGTTTTATGGCGTTTGGGGCGATTATGATGTAACCATAAAAATTGATAAATCCTACAAAATTGGCGCAACCGGAGTATTGGAAAATGCAAATGAAATTGGTTGGGGTTATGATAAAGCCGGCACCGGATTAAAAAATATTTCATCTCCAAAACGCACCTGGCATTTTGTTGGAAAAAATGTGCATGATTTCGTGTGGGCTGCCGATCCAAATTATGAGCATATTGTAAAAAAACAAGATGGAGTAACCATTCATGTTATTTATAAAAAAGTGGATTCTTTGGAAAAAAGCTGGGAAACTGTTGCTGATGCTGCGGTTACCGTTTTGCCTTATATGGAAAAGCGTTTTGGCAAATATTTATATCCGCAATATTCATTTATACAAGGCGGCGATGGAGGCATGGAATATCCAATGGCAACTTTAGTAAAAGGACCAGGCCTGGGAACTGCTTTTCACGAATGGATGCATAGCTGGTATCAAATGATGTTGGGTTCCAATGAAAATGAACATCCGTGGATGGATGAAGGATTTGCGAGTTATGCGGCAGCAGCAGTATCGGCTTTTTACAATCAGACCATCGGGAAAGAGCCTAATCAAAATGTCCTTCCGCTCAATCATTCAGGTGCTTACAGAAGTTATTATTTTTTGCAAAAGCTAAATCTTGCAGAACCGATGACTACCAATGCAGATCACTACAATACAAATGTTGCGTATGAAGTAAATGCCTACTCAAAAGGAGAAATGGTTTTAGAGCAGTTGGGTTATATTGTAAGTGATTCTGTAAGAGATAAAATTTTGCTCAAATATTATGATCTGTGGCATTCCAAACATCCAAATCCAAATGATTTTTTTAAAGTGGCACAGGATGTTAGCGGTGTTCAATTAGGATGGTATAAAGAGTATTGGCTGAATACTATTAAAACAATCGATTATAGCATTGACAGCCTTTGGGAAGATGCCGGTGTTACGAAAATCCGGTTAAGAAGAATTGGTGAAATGCCGATGCCCGTTGATCTTGAGCTTACTTTTAAAGACAGTTCAAAGGAGCTGCATTATATTCCCATGGATATGATGCTTGCAGAAAAGCCGGCCGAAAGCCCGGAAAAAAGATTTGTTCATGATGCCTGGAACTGGACGAATCCAACTTACATAGTTGAGTTTAAACATCCTTTAAATCAATTAATAAAAGCAGAGATAGATCCCACAAAAAGGATGGCAGATGTGAATTTGGATAATAATGTTTTAAAGTTGAACTGGTAAAATGTCACTTATTATAAAACCTCGCTGATTGAAAGCCGCTGAGGTTTTTTTATTTTACAGTAAACAAACAAATAAAGTGGATTTCCAATAAGAATTCACGTATTTCTCAGGTTATTATTAAAAAAATGACTGCTTGGTCAAACAAAAAAACAAACGCAGCGAAAATTAATCCGCTGCGTTTCACTCCTGTATTCACATTTAAAAAACCAATTATAAATTTGTTGTGTCCTTCTTATTTTTTTGCATGTTGGCACTGGCAGAAGTTACTGGGTTATATTTGGGATTGTCCCTGTTTTCCTGAGGCGTTGTTTCCTTCACTCGCAGATTATTTTGAACATGAGCAACTCCCGTTACATCTTCTGCGAGATCTTCAGCCCTGTGTTTTGAGTATCTAGAATCCACCTGCCCTGACAGTGTAACCTCATTTCCCATTACCTCCACTTCGATATCCGACGCATCTAAGAGTGAGTCTTCACTCAATTTATCAGAGACATCTTCTTTGATTCTTTCCTGTGAACGGCTGTAATTTTTTGGGCCCTTTCCGCGGTGCTTGCCTTCATTTCTTTCATCGCGATCGCGCCGCCTTTTTGCATCATCATCACCAAACCATGAAGCAACCTCATCTTTTGTTCTATCCCACCAATCACGATCTTCATTTCTGTAGTTGTCGCGCCAGCCTTCATTTTTATACCGGTTGTTATAATCATTACTATTTCGCCAATTGTTATTCCTGTAATTATTCCGGTTGCTGTCATTGTTGTAATTCCGGTTGCTGTCATTGTTATAATTACGGTTATAATCACTATTATAATCCCTGTTATAATTCCTGTTCGTATTCCAATTCAGGTCATTTAATTGTGAATTACGGTTTTGCCAATGATCTCTTTCGTCACAGCTGGAGTAGGCATTCCCGTTTTCATAATCATCCGCCCGCCAATCAGTCCGGTCCCAGTTATTGTCATTGTTTCTTTCATTAGATGAAGAACGGTCATCATTTCGATAACGATGACTTCTGTTATAGTTTTCCATAAAAAATAATTTGATTAACATCTTACTGTAAGAAAAAACTATTCCGAAAAAAAGGAAAAGAGATGCCAATTTTTCGCTGCCAGTTGCGAAATACTTCCTATCGGCAATGTATTTAAAACGTTTTCACGCTTTTAATTATATAAATGTTTTTATAAGTTGATTTGATTCCTGAGCCCTGTCATTCTTTCTAAGTGTTGAGATGTTTCTACACTAAATAGTTTTTGTAGAAAACAATATTTATTTTTCTGTTTTCCGCATCAGGAAAACAATCAGATTTACAGGCAGTAAACGAAAAAATAGCGGGATTTCTGATTTTGTAATTAAGGCTTTTTCTTACTTTTTGAGGGAGGATTTTGAATGACAGGAGTGGTATCATTTTCATCCTGCTCCTGGTCTTGAGGCATTCTTTTGCTTAATTTTGATTCATCAATATTTCCTTTCTCGTCCAGAATGGGATGAGGAACCGGCTCCTGGCCTTCAGGCGTGATTTGATTAAATACTTTTACGATGTGGACCCATCTTCCATCTTTCCATTCTAATCCTTCATAATCTCCATCAGGAATATAGGTATATTTTTTTTGAACTTCACCGGTTTCCGAAATTAAATGTTCGTAAACGATCATGTTCATGTCGTTGTCGAAAGTAAGTCGCGGACCGGCATTTTTTTTATATTCCATTATATACCGCGAGATATTTTTCTTCTGTAAACTATTGCCGGGGAAAGTAAAAAAAGGGCCGCCGAAAACCGGTTTATCATTTTCAAATGTCAGCACTTCAATAATTTTTCTGTCACTGTTTATGTTATTATCATCAAAGCCAAGCAGTGTATATACATTTTTTCCAAAAGATTTTTCCTGAATGATTTTATAATATAAAGCGCCGATCCACGCTATGTTGCTTGTAATTGTATCGTCTATATTATTGATCACATCGCTCTTATCTAACAAAGGGAAAAGTTTCAATGAGCCATCTATTGTTTTCATTTGTATTGCGCCATGCTGGCGGATCACATCAGGACTTATTGCTAATTGCCATGTGAAGATTTTGAAGGTTGAATCCTGCGGAATTACTTTTGCAATGGTTACCAGCGAATCGAATGGATAATAAAATGAATTTTTGATCTGCAAAGCACGAACGAAAGTTTTAGTAAACTGGCTGTCGGCCGTAAACCGGTCTTCCGGATTTCTTCCCTGCAGGATTTGTGCAGCAAATGTTTTCAAAGAATCTTCTTTTTTTTGCAACATTTTTCTATCAGATGTTGTGATGCGCTGTGCAAAACAACTACTGGTAATTGTAAAAATTGAAAGTAAGAAAACAATGAATTTATTCATTAAAAAAATTTGGACAAAGAAAACTTTAATTGATTTAATTTATTGTTAAGCAGAAATTTTTAACGAATCTTATAGTGCCTTTGCAACAGAAATAAGATCATTAAAAACCAGGTCAATCTCTTCGTGATTTAATGGTACATCTTTACGTGTGGTAGGAAGAAAAATATTAATGGCGACGCCCAGGTTTCTGCCAAATTTCATATCACTTAAAGTGTTTCCAATCATCATGCTTTTAGAAAGGTCAATTTCCGGAAAATCTTTTATTGCCTGCAAACCCATACCTGCATTGGGCTTACGGTTTTCGCTTTCCATGTCGGTACAAACATAAATTTCATCAATTCTTCCGCCGGCATCCTTTATTTCCTGCAACATATTTTTATGAATCAGTTGAAGGTCCTCCGGTTTTGTAAGTCCTTTTGCAACCCCTCTTTGATTGGTAATCATTGCAATAATTCCAAACTTTTGATTGAATATTTTAAAGGCTTCTTTTACGCCTTTATAAAATTTAAATTCATCCCAGGTATGAATATAGTCCAGATGCTTTTCTTCATTAATCACGCCATCACGGTCAATAAAAAGCGTCCAGGATGAGTTGACATTTTTTAGATTAAGTTTTTTCAATTGGTGAGTTGTGATTGATGAATGGTGATGTTGTGAATGGTGATGTTGTGAATGGTGAATTGTGAATTAATAATTCAATAATTAAATAATTCAATTATTCAATAATTCTTCCTGTGCTCTGGCAAAATCTTCGGGAATTCCAATATCTATAAAATATGCATCCTCGATGATTCCATATAATTTCGCTTTTTCATTGGCCTTATTCTTTATATTTTTTTCCAGGTAATCTTTTTCAAAAGAAAATTTTTCCGGTAAATTTTCATTTAAAAAGCTTTTAATGTTTAAGGCATACGAACCTCCGTTTATTAATCCACTTGTATAATATTGTTTTTCCTTAAATGATTTTACAGAATGATCTTCATTCAGTTCAACAACTCCATAACGGTCGAAATAATGCATTGGCTTCAAACTCAATGTGCATGCGGCATTCATTTCTTCATGCAACCTGCTTAACGCGGAAAGGTCAATTTTATAAAGCGTATCGCCGTTACAGATCAATACATTTTTTTCACAACATTTATTACACGCTAATCTGATTGCACCGCCTGTTCCCAAAGGTTCATTTTCTAAAGAAATTGTATACTTTAATTGAACATGATTTTTAGCTAAATATTCTTCAATCATTTTATGCATATATCCAACGCTGAAAATAAAATGATTAATTCCATTTTTTTCTAAAAAACATATAACATAATGCAGGAAAGGTTTTCCTGCTACGGGAGCCATACATTTTGGTACATCCGAAACGACTGATTGCAACCTTGTTCCCAATCCACCGGCAAGAATAATCGCTTCTTTAATCATGATTTTCTGCAAAATAAATTTCTTCTACCATCTGGCAAATAATGTGTCCAAGTGTAATATGACTTTCCTGGATTCTTGGCGTGTCGTCAGAAGGAATGTTGATCAGGAAATCAGAGAGATGTTTTAATTTTCCTCCTGTGGAGCCGGTAAATCCAATAGTTGTCATTCCTTTTGCTTTCGCCATTTCGAATGCTTTTACGATATTTTTACTGTTGCCCGAAGTGCTTAATCCAACCAAAACATCGCCTTCATTCCCAATGCCTTTTAGTATCCTGGAATAAATAACATCATAGCTGTAATCGTTTGCTACAGCGGTTATATAAGAAGTATTGCAATGCAAAGCTTCTGCCGGCAATGCATCTCTATCGGTATAAAAACGTCCGCTGAATTCCGCTGCCAAATGTTGGGCGTCAGAAGCGCTTCCGCCATTACCACAAAACAAAACTTTATTTCCTTTTTCAAATGCTGAGACTATCACATTCACACAATCATTTACAATTTGCAATAACTTATCATCATTGAGAATTTTTGTTTTTACATCTATGGAAGATTGTATGATGTGTTTTATTTTTTCCATGTTTGAGTTTGTACTATAATTTAAGTAAGAAATGTTTTTCCATGCATAGGATATTATGTTTCAGTAAAACAGGATTGGGAATAAGACTTCTTTATTCTGTTGCGAATTTTCTCAATCGAAATGGCTCTTCCTTCCCATCTTTCATACAATTCTGCTGTTGCCTTACCTGGATCTCTGTTAGGCAAACCGAATTTTTAACTCTTTTAATAAGTTTTTATTTTTCTTTGTTCTTTGTACTTTTTTCATTGACTTAAAACCATTTCAAATCTACAAGAAAAATGTTGCAATTATATCAAGTCCTTTACACGCACCAGGTTGTCAATCCATTCTTTGTAAACGTATAATTTTTTACTTCTCCGCCAAATTTTTTTAATTCTTCAACCACTGCATGATGTGAATTTCCGGGGCAATAAAATATCATAAAACCACCGCCGCCTGCACCGCTTATTTTACCACCGGTTGCACCTGCTTTTTTTGCTGCTTCATAAATTTCTTCTATCCTGTTGTTGCTGATATTGTGTGCCATCCTGCGTTTCTGTTGAAATCCAAAATCAAGTATTTCACCAAATTCATTTAATTTTCCTTTCAGCAATGCTTCTTTCATGATGCGCGCCTGCTCTTTCAACTGATGCATCGCTTCAATGCTCTTTTCATTTTTACTGTTTACATTTTTCACCTGCTCATCAATGATAAACGCGCTTTCGCGGCTGGTAGATGTGAAATAAAGCACCAGGTTATTTTCCAGCTCATGGAGATATTCTGATTTAATTCTTAGCGGGTTTACAATGACTTTATCATCTTCATAAAATTCCATAAAGTTTACGCCACCAAACATTGCTGCATACTGATCCTGTTTTCCTCCTGTGAGTTTGAGGTCATTTCTTTCTATTTTATATGCATAATGGGCAATGTCATAATCACCCAGAGGAAGTTTGAGCCATTCAACGAAAGCGCCTATGATTGCCACAACCAGTGTAGATGAAGTGCCTAAGCCCGAACCTGCAGGCGCATCTACAAAAGTTGATAGGCGAAAACCTTTTTGAGGCAATTGATAATCTCTGTAAATCCGGTTGTAAACTCCTTTTAAAAGATCTAATGTTCCATCAATCCGTAATTGCGCGGAGTATTCAAACTGTTGTTGCTCGTTTCGATCTAATGCTTCTACAATAATTTTCTTTTCTTCGAGAGGTTCAATATTTGCATAAGCAAAAAGTGAGACAGTTGCATTGAGAATGGCGCCGCCAAACTGGTCGCTGTAAGGGCTTACATCCGTGCCACCACCGGCGAGGCCAATGCGCAAAGGCGCTTTGCTACGGTATATCATTGAAGTATATTTCTTTTAAAAAATTAGTTGGACCCATTACAGGCAATGACGGGAAAAGAAAAGTGAGATCTTTTACATTTCTGCTGATGAAATAATCCATTTTTGCTTTATAGGCTAAAAAATATAAAAGGCCATCTTCGGTATCTTTATATTTTTCTAAAGGATAATATAGAATGTCTTTTGAGAAAGGAATGATACCGACAATTTTGCAAATCTCCCGAAGTACTGACAACGCATCAATATTTTGCTTTTTTAACACATAAATACTGGTAGCAATAACAGTTTCAGAAATAAATAATTCAAATTTTTGAAGCTGTGCAAGGTATATTATTTCTTTTATGGCATCCAGTTCATTTGGTCTTTCTTCTACATAATCAATAATTATGTTGATGTCTAAAAAAATTTTATTTGCCATATTTTTCATCTAAATGGTCATGCCATACTTTTTTATAATCATAATCTTCAGGAAGAGGTTTTGCATTCTTTGTATATTTCCTGATTCGTTCCAAAAGAGAAGGTTCATTGTTTTCATTTTTTTTCGGTAAAGATTTTTCTGAAAATTTATCCAGATAATCTTCTACAACTGAAGAAAGACTTACTTTTCTTTTTGCGCTCGCTTTCTTTGCCCGTGCAACAATTTTATCATCGACGTTTAAAGTTAATTTAGTTTTCATGGCCGATTTTTTATAAAGTTACGTAATAAAAATCTATACGTGGGTTCGCGCCACGGCGCGTTCATTTTGCCAAAGGCAAAATAAAAATGATCATTCTAAATTTTGCCTTTGGTATAATTTGGAATGATCGCCGCGGCGCGATCCCACAAAGGTGATCCCACAAAGGCAATCCCACACATCCCCTTTCCCCCCAAACATTATTTTAAAGAATCTCCGTCCCAATTATAAACATTGCTTGCTATGTAATTACTGATATTATTATAAGAAACATTATTTCTAATGATATGTTCATGGAACCTTGACTGCCATGCAAAATGTGGAAAATTATTTTTATTACACCACTTTTTCACATCTCCTTTATAATGATTGATCATAGATGAAACAGGCATTATCTTCCATTCACCCAATGTAGCCATTGGATAAATGATAGGAATTTTTAAAATCAATTCATTGGCGCTCTCACCAATTAGTGATAAATGCATAATTGCCTCTTTTTCTTTCCCGGTTATTTCACCAAAATAATTGATCCGGTTTTAAGTGCAAATGGTAATAAAATAATCTCCTGATGCTGAATAATCATAACCGGGCAAACGGTACTGTTTGTGATTTTTATAGATCATGATTTATTTTTAAATATAGATATTTTCGGTGGGATCGCGCCTAGGCGCGTCCATTATTTTTGCTTTTGGATAAAATGAACGCGCCGCGGCGCGATCCTACAATGCTTCCTTTAAAATTGCATCCACCATTATTTTCCAGCTGTATTTCTTCTTTTCTTCTTTTAAAAAAGGCAGGAAATAATTTTCTCCCAATTCAAAATATTCAATAATTTTTTCTGCAATACTTTCCGCATTTGGGTCAGCAATTAATCCAACTTCTTTATCCGGAACCAAAGACGGCAAACCGCCTACATTTGTAACGATCATTGGAATTTCAAAATGGTAGGCGAGTGGAGTAACGCCGCTCTGAGTGGCGCTGCGATAAGGTTGTATCACACAATCTGCCGCGCATAAATAATATTTTACTTCGCTATTCGAAATAAAATTTGTATGTAGGATAAGATAATCTTTTATTTCAGGGTCATTTAATAACGCTTCATAATTTTTTTGATCTTCATAAAATTCTCCCGCAATCAAAAGTTTTAAATTCTTAATTTTTTTCTCTTCGTTAACTCTTTTAAAAGCATTCAATAAGATATCCAATCCTTTATATTTCCGGATGAATCCAAAAAACAAAATGATTTTATCGTTCACATTTATTCCTAGTGTTTTTCTTGCATCTTCTTTACGGATTATTTCTCCAAAATTATCATACAACGGATGCGGAATAAATTGTGCTGGTTTATTTTTATTTAATTGATGCAAATCAGAAAGAACCTTTTCACTCATGGTAATGAATGCATCCACAGGTTTTATAAAATATTTTGTCAATAATTTTTCTGCAGGAAATTTTTCATGTGGAAAAATGTTATCAGCAATGCATACAATTTTTGTGTGTTTATTTTTTTTAATCCTTCTCAAAATAGTACCGAGGCAAGGCGCCATAAATGGCATCCAGTATCTTACGACAACAATGTCTGGTTTTATTTTTTTTAATTCATTACCAACTTTTATCCAGTTAAACGGATTAATGGAATTTATCTTTATTTTGATAGGAATGCCTTCGGGCGCCGGTTCTGTTGAATATTGTGAAGTGCCGGGAAAGAGAAAGGAAGGATATTGATAGGAAAAAGTATAGATGGTGGTATCAAATCCTTCATCAATAAATTCCTTTGCCAGTCTTTCATTAAAGGTGGCAATACCGCCTCCGCGTAAGGGATAAGCCGGGCCGATAATGATAATTTTTTCAGGCAAAGTGAAATCGTTTTCCGTGTTATTTGTTTGTTTACTGTTTCAAAGATATTGATACAGATGGAACGTTGAGAATGTTTCCGGTAAATGAACAAATAACCAGGAATCTTGTTTTGTAAATAAGCTGGTTTTACCGGTAGTTGTTCATATTCTTATTCGTCAAGAAAGGCTTGAATTAAATCCACGATATATTGTTGTTGCCACTTACCGTTGACTAAATATTCTATTGCTCCAAGATAAGCTCCATGCTTTCCCGGAATAATCGCTAATTGGGAATTAGGTATTGTCCGGTACATTTCCACTGCATGTTCTACACGGCCAACATCGTTATTACCGTTAATAATTAAGGTCGGTGCTTCAATAGATTTCATTTGTTCATCAGTCCATCCTTTAAAAACCTTCATTCTTTGAACGTCTTTATTAAACATATTTAAAAGACCTGCTTCACTATTATTTGCTCTTAAATATCCATCTTTTAAGGCTTTCGGCATTACATCTAATGTCGCATTATTAAAGCCTTCCCAAAATTCCGGAACAACGGCATTTAGTTTATAAAATGCAGAAGCTAAAATTATTTTGCCAACTGCAGGTGAATGGCGCAGTGCTATTTCAATTAGAGTTTGGCCACCATTGCTATATCCTAAAAAGTCAGCTTTTGAGATTTGCAGATTATTTAAAAGGGTTACAACATCCTTTGCATCTTGTTCAAATGTTAAGCCTGTATCCCGGTCGTTGGTATGTCCGTGAGCCTGTAGCTCTACGGCAATTATTTGTTGGGATTTGGCAAGTAACGGAATAAGGTTTCCAAATGAAGTTTCTATTGTAGAACCGCCGCCATGAATAAGCACAAGCGGCTTGCCCTGTCCATGGATTTCGTAGTACATTTTCAGTCCGTTTACTTCCGAATATCCACTTTTAAAATTTTTATTTTCCGGCATATTAATAGAAAGATAAAAGTTTCTTGTGACTGCCCTTTATGATCGCTAATTAATTCTCTCCTCAATATAGTAATGATTTCTTTCAGGTCCGTTTCTGGAAATAAGCTCGCCCAGAAAACCGGCGAGGAAGAGTTGTGAGCCAATAACCATTGCAATCAATGCGATATAAAATAATGGCCTCTGGGTCATTCCTGTTTGATCAAAAAAGAATTTGGTAAGGGTAAGGTAAAAAATAACAATGAATCCGAAAAGAAAAAACGCCGTGCCCCACAAGCCAAAAAAATGCATTGGATTTTTTCTGAATTTTCCTACAAACATAATGGAAGCGAGATCGAGGAATCCGTTTACAAAACGGTTCCAGCCGAATTTGGTAACGCCATATTTTCTCGGGCGATGCTCTACTACTTTTTCACCAAATTTTTTAAAGCCCGACCATTTTGCAATGAGTGGAATATAGCGGTGCATTTCACCATAAACTTCTATACTTTTTACTACTTTATGTTTATAGGCTTTTAATCCGCAATTAAAATCGTGCAGGTAAATTCCACTTGCCCTTCTAGTGGCCGCGTTAAATAATTTTGATGGTAAATTTTTTGTTAGCTTACTGTCATACCTTTTCTTCTTCCATCCGCTTACAATGTCGTAACCGTCGTCCAGCACCATTTTGCGCATTCCGGGAATTTCATCCGGGCTGTCCTGGAGGTCTGCGTCCATGGTAATGATCACCTCGCCTTTGGCGATTTTAAAGCCTTCATTCAACGCAGCGCTTTTGCCATAATTTCTTTGAAACTTTATTCCTTTTACCAATGGATTAATCTGATGCAGTTCTTGAATCACATGCCATGAATTATCTGTACTTCCATCATCAATCATAATGATCTCATAGCTGTAATTATTTTCTTCCATTACCCGTTGAAGCCAGGCCTCAAGTTCCGGCAAGGATTCTTCTTCATTAAAAAGGGGAATTACGACTGAGATATCCATTATTATCCGATTTGGTTGATTTCATTCTCAAAAGGGCGTGGATTTTTTTTAGTAATGCCCGCACCTATCAATGAAGCAATGGCGCCGAAGATAAGGTAGCCAACCAATGTGCCGGCAATCAGGAAAACAGTGAAAAACTTTTGTGTTATACCAAGCGCCTGGTTTATTTGATCTGAGGTCAGGTTGCCTTTTGCTTCCATGCTTTTCCGTGCAGCTTCCATTGCTTTTTCTTTCATATCCGGAAAAAGGGTCACAAAAATAATTACGTAGATGACCATAATGGCAGTAACAGTTGCTGCTGTTTTAAAGCCGTGTGCAAAATACTTCCCAAAAGTACTGTTGTGGTCAATCTGCTTCCCATAAGAAGTTACCGACCAGATAATACCTGCAATAAAAACAAGATAACTGATATATTGCAGGCTGCTGCTTTGATTCATGTTCAAAAAATAGGTAGCGAGGGCAATTACAATTAAAATTAAAGCAAGTACGATCCCTTTCGTAGTTGAGGTAGTTACAGTTTGTTGCATAAATTGATTTTATTTTTTCTCATTAGAATGCCTCAGACAAAAATAACCTGTCTTTATTGATTATCCCAATTACTTTTCCCTTTAGCTTTTTATGAAGAAATGCATTGTTTTTACTTTTGGAAAAAATATTTTTTTCTTCAAAAACGTATTCTTCACCGGGGATAAATAAAGTCAGGTTTGCTTTTTCTCCTTCAGTTATTTGAGGTACTGGCAAATTGAAAATTTTACGAATATTTTGGGTTTGCATTTGAATAAATGATTGTGTACTAACACCGCAAATTTGCACAGCGCCAAAAACGCTTTCCAAAGTTTCCATTCCGTTTTTTGCATATTGAAATTCACAAACCTTCTGATCCCAATCCTGTGGCTGGTGATGGGATGCAATAAAATCCACAATCCCATTCTTAATCCCTTCACGAAGAGCATCCCTGTCTTTTTTTGTACGCAACGGCGGGTTTACTTTTAAATTGGTATTATAATCAGAAAGATCTTCATCACAAAAAAATAAATGATAGGGTGTAATTGAGCAGGATACCCGAAGATTTTCTTTTTTTGCCTGCGCAATTAATTGCAAAGATTTTTCTGTGGAAATTCCTGTAAGATGAATTTTCGAATTGGTATATCTCAAAATTTCAATATCCCTTGCAACCATTAGCTCTTCCGATAAGGAAGGTTTTCCCTGAAGCCCCAATTTTGTAGAAAAAGATCCTTCATTCATTAGTCCGTGAGCACCGATGCTTTTATCATCAGGCAATTGAATTATTGTGCCATTAACCGGAAGAATATATTCCAGCGCCTTTTGTAAAATACCGGAAGACTGCACCGGGTTTGTTCCATCAGAAAATGCTATTGCTCCTGAACGAAACATGTCAAACATTTCACTCAGTTCCTTTCCTTCCCCATTTTTAGTAATCGCGCCAATTGGATGAATACTGACCGGAAGAGATTTACCTTTTTGACTAAGGTATTCGACCTGGCTTTTATTATACACTACAGGTTGGGTATTTGGAATCAGCATTACCTCTGTGAAACCGCCTGCTGCTGCTGCATTACACCCACTTTCCAGTGTTTCTTTAAACTCCTGGCCGGGATCACAAAAGTTGGCAAAGCAATCCATCCAGCCAACGGAAACTGCCAGTTGCTTTATATCAATAATTTGATCCGCCTCAATTTCCGGATCATCGTCAATTTTTGATATGATCCCGTTATCAATAAAAATGCTTTTGTTTTTTCCGTGAAAAGGAGTGGAGGGAGAATGTATTGTAGCGTTTTTTATTAAAACCTTCATTAGGTTTATTTAAAAATTTAGTTGAGCAAATGTAATATGAAAATTTTTAAAGAACACAGAATACATTATGATTTCAATTAGTATCCTCAGATACATATCGATTTGTTCTTCTGCGATTCGCCATTCTAAAAAATTCTTTGTCTTATCGTTTTGTTTTAACACTTTTTTATCGCTTCCGGATCCACAAAAAAGCCTTTGAACCGAATTTTGAATGTGGAAATGTGAGAACAGGTAAAGCATCTTTAACAGCTTTTTTACATTTCCGGACAAAAAAAAAGCCCTCCGGAACGGAAGGCCTTTTGTTAATGTCAGAGAATTTATTTTGTTTTAATATCCACTGTATTCACGTCTCCGCCACCTACTTCCACATTGGTATCAATGCGGTCTGCACTGATTCCCTCAGTTTCTGTAAGGTAAGTTTTAATCATTTGCACTCTTCTGTTTGCAAGAGATTGAGATGCTTTTGTAGCAGCAGGATAACCAGTCACAACGATTGCACAATTAGCGCTGTTTTTCATCTGAGAAGCAACACTGGCCAACATCGCTTTTGCATCATTGCTAAGGGTAGTTCTGTTTGCACCGAAAGAAATACTTGGCAAGTTCAGATTGCAGGTATTCATAGCGGCTAATGTATCTCTAATAGCTTTGCAGCAATCTGGTTCAGGGCATTTACCCACACCGTCTGCATCTACCGGCTGGCACTGAGTAGGAGTGATCAGTTCTTTATCACGGCAATCAGGAACACCATCACCATCTGTATCGCGGCTTACACCATGAGAATCAACAGGGCAACCTGCCGGTGTATTTGGTTCTTTGTCAAACATATCAGGAACACCATCACCATCACTATCAGTGGAAAGGCCTTTAACCTGATTTTTCACAGTATCTATTTGAGTTTGCAGGCCATTATTCAACCTCGCTACCGGATTGTCAAATACCATTCTTGGCTTGGTTTGTTTGCCGAGAGTAAATTCGAGGCCGATAAAACCGTAGCTGAATTTATCTTTATGATAAGCGTTTTCATATCCATCTAAATTATCCTTGTCCACAAAATTCATTCTATACCCCAGGTCCAGATTCATTAATTGAGAAAGACTGATCTTCAAACCGGCGCCCACAGGAATAAACAAATTGCTTTGGGTATTGCCATTGTCGAATGCTACTTCGGTAGTAGAACCGGTAGCTATTGTTTTTGGTTTATAGGAAATATAACCGCCACCTGCGCTCACATAAGGGATGATTGTATTTGTCGTCTTTAGGAAATTAATATTACCAAAGGTAAAAACTGCACTAAGGTCTAAAGCTGAACCAATAGTAGTTTTAAAAGAAGATACCGGCTGAGGAAGTCCTGGCCATCCTGTCTGGTCGCCTTTTAATGTACCACCCAAATAACTTGCCTGAACGCCAATGTAGTGGTTAAACTGATAACGGAGATTTGCACCATAACCAAGAGTAGTAATATGATGGTAAAACTGATTGGTACCACCGATAATAACATTGGGGCTTAAAGCGCCGACATTTATGCCTACTGAGAATTTTCGAAGGGCACTGCTGCCGGTAAAGGGTTGGACGTTATTGTAGTCCTTCTGGTCAGTTTGTGCAGACGCTGTAAATAAAGTTCCGCAGAATAAAGCGAGGAGTACAATTCTTTTAATGTGTAACATAATTTAGGTAATTAGGGTTTAGTCAAATAAAAAAAACAATTTTTAAAGTGTAAAGCTATTCATAAACAACATCTAACAAAAATTTTTTTCCATTTTTCTTAGAATATTTTATGGGATAGCAAAAAATAAGCCATTTAATTCGGTATGATATTTTTTGAAATGGGAATATTCCGGTTCCGGTTACTTTCGGATTATCTATGGTCAAATACTGTCGGATCGCCGTTGCTTTGCCAACTTCTGTTTCATCTCATTTTAAAAGTTTTATAATTCTTCGTGTAATTTTTTCCTATTCCTGTTTTTTTTCAACTGCTTTTATTTTCTTTTTTTCAAAAACTGCTTTCTTTTTTACTACAATATCGTCTGCGGGTAATCTTTTGCACAATTAGTTTTTTTGTAGTGTATTTCCATTTTTGCGTATCAAATCGTCTGTTATTCGAATTGCTCTTGCTAATCTGCTGATAAATCATTTACCGACTTGTAACTTCGATGTTGGTATAATTTTTGTCAAAACCGCAATTCTTAAAACCGTTTTTAAAAATCAGTAAAAATATTTTAGTGTGGCTGATTTTATCAAGCCATTAAAAGAGAATGATTTAATTTCGCCGCCGATTGAGAAAG
This sequence comes from uncultured Chitinophagaceae bacterium, assembly GCA_963706825.1. Lineage (GTDB taxonomy): Bacteria > Bacteroidota > Bacteroidia > Chitinophagales > Chitinophagaceae > Ginsengibacter. The sequence continues at coordinate 867,749 of CAVPNT010000003.1, forward strand.
AATACTGAAATAGATAATCCGTAAACTAAAATTTTTAACAACAAATTACTGGTAAATATTAGTAGTTTTTCGAGGGTTTTCAATTTGTAAACCGGCTGATATTAATGGATTACCTTTCTCTTTTCAATTATTTTTATCTTCTTAATGTGATTGAGGAAGGCGAAGCCATATCCATTTCCATGTAGGATTTGCCGACAAGGAAAACACATTCTGCTATTTAAGTATATTTGTCAAAATTTGTGATTCGATTTATGAATAAAATTTCCCAAACAACAAGCTATTTGTTGTTTTCTTTTTTTCTAACACTCCTCTTTGCCTCATGCGCCAGTACCCGGAAAGTTGCTTATTTTAGTGATGTTCAGGACTCTGCCCGTATTTTATCAAAAGCCGGCATTGAACCGGTCATTCAAAAAAAAGATATTTTAAGCATTACTGTTAGCAGTTTGAGTAATGAGGCCACTATTATTTTCAATACGCCTAATTTACCAATGACTCCGAATGCATCTGCCACTCCCGGTATGCCCCAAACAGCTGGTTACCTGGTAAGCGATGATGGAACGATTAAATTTCCGGTATTAGGTGATATACCTGCTGCCGGTCTTACACAAAAACAACTGGAGAATAACATTACTCATTTGTTGATTGAAAAGAAATTATTATTCGATCCAATCGTTTCCTCCAGGTTTTTAAATTTTCGCGTTACCGTTTTGGGAGAAGTAAATCGTCCGGGCGTAGTTACTGTTCCAAGTGAACAGATCAGTATTCTAGAAGCAATTGGTGAAGCAGGAGATTTGACGATTTATGGCCTCCGGGATAATGTAATACTCATCAGGCAGGAAGGCACAGATAAATTGATCACGCGATTGAATTTGAGCTCTTCTAAAATATTACAATCGCCTTATTATTTTTTAAAATCCAATGATGTGATCTATGTGGAACCGGCAAAAGACAAAATTGCCAGCACGAGCCTGTTTCAACAAAGGATACCGATTATCTTAAGCGGGCTTTCATTACTTATTATATTACTTACTAACGTGTTTAAGTTATAATGTTTTCATTTTCGTCATTCCCAGTCAGCAAGCGATCCTGTTTTAATGCCGTCATTGCAGGCGCGAAGCAATCTCATCATTAAAAAAGGATTGCCACGAAAACCGTGGCCGTGGTTGGTGTCTTCACCAACCGGAATTGCAGTAAACGAACAAATAATGCCAATTTACATTTTTGATTGCACTGTCGCACCATCACTCATCCGTGGCCGTGGTTGGTGTCTTCACCAAGCAGAATTGCAGTAAACGAACAAATAATGCCAATTTACATTTTTGGTTGCACTGTCGCCATCACTCATCCGTGGCCGTGGTTAGTGTCTTCACCAACCAGAATTGCAGTAAACGAACAAATAATGCCAATTTACATTTTTGATTGCACTGTCACAATCAGTCATCAGTCATCTAATTAATAAAACAACAAAAAACTGAATGCAACAATCCCTTAAAAATGCAGAATTTGAAGAAACGGAAGAGGTTTCTATCGGCGATCTTTTATACAAATTTCTTCCATACTGGCCGATTTTCGTACTGCTGCTAATGATCACTCTTACGGGAGCCTGGATTTATCTGCGTTATACCATGCCGGTCTATCAAACTACTGCAACCTTACTCATTAAAGACGATCAAAAAACACCTTCCGCGAATAATGATATGATGCAGGCATTTGATATGTTTGGCTCAAAGAAAAATGTGGAAAATGAAGTGGAGGTATTGCAATCCAAAACGCTCATGCAACAAGTAGTTAAAGATCTACATCTTTATGCACCGATTTATATAAAGGGAAGGGTGTTGAATCAATCAGCTTATATATTTTCTCCTATTGTAATCGAGGCAAGAGATCCTGATTCTATTAAGATCGTAAAGAAAGTTCCATTTACCTTCAATAATGCATCAGGAACCATAAATATTGATCATGCTAATTATCCGTTAAATCAGTGGTTGACTACTCCATATGGCATTCTTAAATTTCTTCCTAACACCTATTATACATCTGCTGATGATCCTGCTAAGGAAAAGGAAAATAATTTTTATTTTTCACTCACTACTGTGAAGAATGCAGCAAACACAGTTCTGAATGAAGTAAAGATTGCACCATCCAGCAAGCAATCCACTGTCATTGACCTGAGTATTGACGGACAAGTGCCAAAGCGGGGTGAAGACATTTTAAATGATTTACTGAAGGTTTATACTCAGGCTGCGATTCTGGATAAAAATATATTGGCAGCCAATACTTTAAAATTCGTAAACGAACGCTTGAAATATGTAGAAGCTGATCTCGATTCTGTAGAAGGAAGCCTGCAACATTTTAAAGCGAAAAACAAAATAACTGACATCAGCGCGCAGGGACAAATATATCTGCAAACAGTAGCGGCAAATGACCAAAAAGTAAGTGATATAAATGTACAGCTTGCCATGCTGGACCAGGTAGAAAAATATGTTACTACCAAAGGCGACATTGGAGGAATCGTTCCAACTACCCTCAGTTCATCTTCCAAAGCAGAAAACGGCGCCATCGTTCCATCAACATCAGGATTGGCCGATCCGGTGCTCTCAAATCTTTTGCAGAAGTTGTCTGATCTTCAACTACAATATACCCAAACAAAAAAGATCGTTCCTGAAAATAATCCTGCAGTTGTTTCTCTCCAGGATGGGATCAATAAACTGAGGCCACAGATTTTAGAAAATATCAATAGTCAAAGGAAAAACCTGGAGGCGGGACGAAATAATATTACTGCTACGAATAACCAATACAATTCAATGCTCAAAACTGTTCCTGAAAAGGAGAGAGAACTATTGGGAATCAGCAGGCAGCAGGCTATCAAAAATAACATCTACACATTTTTATTGCAAAAAAGAGAGGAAACAGCTTTATCATTCGCTTCTGCAGTTGCCGACAGCAGGATCATAGACCCTGCAGAATCGGGAGATATACCGGTAAGCCCCAAAAGAAAACTGATTTACCTTGCTGCAATACTTGCGGCATTGGCACTCGGAGTCGCGATAATTTATATTAAAGATATATTTACCCGAACGATCCAGGACAGAGAGGATATTGAAAAATATACAGGTATACCCGTTCTTGGAGAAGTGCTTTACGATCGTTCGAAAACCCCAATTGTTATTAAAGAAGGAAAAAGAAGCTTTATTGCTGAGCAATTCAGGCAATTACGCACTTCATTAGCATACATGGGTGTGGATGAAATGCATAGAAAGATCATGATCACTTCCAGTATCAGCGGCGAAGGAAAAAGCTTTATTGCAATCAATCTTGGAATGAGCCTTTCATTGATGGACAAAAAAGTGGTTTTGATAGAACTGGATTTGCGTAAGCCCAAACTGAGTGAACAATTCAATATTTCGCGTCATGTAGGCCTTTCTACTTACCTGATTGGCAAAGCCACTATGGAAGAGGTAATAAAACCTACAGGAACTAAAAACCTTTCTTTGATACCATCCGGTCCTATTCCTCCAAATCCATCAGAATTAATATCTAATGGAAGGTTGCTGGAATTACTAGAATATTTGAATACCCATTTTGATTATATTCTGATTGATACCGCACCGGTAAACCCTGTAACAGATGCGTTTATCATCTCTCCTATGTGTGATGTGAGCTTATATGTAGTACGTGATTCATATACTCCTAAAATGTTTTTGAAAAGATTAGCTGATAAACTAAGAACGCAAAGTCTTAAGAACCCCGCAATTGTATTTAATGGTATTAAGGGGAAAGGTTTTGGGAAATACGGTTATGGCAATGGATATGGATATGGATACGGTTATGGATATACAGAGGATGAGAAGAAGGAAGTGTGGTGGAAGAGGATTTTTAAGAGGTAAAAAGGCACATTAAATGTTGAGATCATGGATAAAAATAATGCTATTAAATTGCCGCAAGATACACAGCTAAAGATAACGCAGATATTTTGTTTTTATCTTTAAAGTATGCATTTAACTGGGCGGATATGTATGAAGCTGCAAAGCAAAAGGATACCTGGGTAAATGAAATTTCATCTGATGAGTTGATAGATAACTTTGATATACAAAGGCTTTCACAGATTCGCTGAATTAAAGAAAAACAGACATACAAGAATTTAAAGAGCATTTTCATGTTATTGCCAAAGACATTCTGATGGCAGCAGATAATTCACTTTATAAACAGCCATAAAAGTAATTCTTTATATGACTTTGAGAGATAGCATCACAAACTATTTTCCGGAGAATGGAAAATAGGTGGGATTCCCCAGATGTGCGATGAGAAGAGTGCAGAGAGAATTGCGAGTGTTTGATGAATTAAAGATAGTATCAATAATTTTGAGAATGAGATTCAGTAAAAGGATAAATAAGAAGGAATCATGATTTTGCTTAAATTGGAATATAGCAAAAGTCTTTAGTTTAATTAATTTATTTAATAAAACTTGTCGTTAAAAAAACAAACTTTATCTGGTTTACTTTGGACATTTACGGATACTTTTATTTTAAAAGGAACTTCCTTTATAGCTTCCCTGATTTTAGCCAGAATATTAGGTCCTGCAATATTTGGTTTAATAGGGATGCTTTCCATTTTTATCGCTATTGGTCAATCTTTAGTTGATAGTGGATTATCATCTTCCATTATCAGAACAAAAGATGCAGACGATAAAGATTTCTCCACGGTTTTTTATACGAATCTCGTAATGAGCTTTCTGATTTACGGCATTATCTTTTTTTGTGCTCCATTTATTGCAGTATTTTATAATCAGAACATTCTTATTTCAATAGTTCGCTTATATTGCTTAACATTTATTATTTCTTCTTTTTCTGCTATTCAAATCGCTATTCTTGCAAAGAATATGCAGTTTAAAAAGTTAATGCTTTGTAATATACCGGGTACAGTTATTGGTATCATTGTGGGAATAGTAATGGCATATACAGGTTATGGAGTTTGGAGTATTGTTTGGATGTATTTGGCATCACAAATAGGTCAATCTGCGATGTTGTGGATTTCTTCAAAATGGAAACCTTCTTTTTCATTTTCCAGAGAAAGACTACAATTTCATTTTCACTTTGGTTATAAATTAATGCTTTCTGGCATAATCAATACAAGTTTTACTAACGTATATAATGTCATTATTGGGAAATTTTACTCAGTGCAGACGTTGGGATTTTATGAAAGAGCTTATTTGTTTAACCAGTATCCGGTTACTACTTTAACCGGAATTATAAGCAGGGTAACGTACCCTTTACTTGCAAATATTCAAAATGAGACGGAAAGAATAGCCATTGCATACAAAAAGTTAATTCAAATTACTTTCTTTATTACCGCTCCCTTAATGTTTGCCGCTGCTGCTATCGCAGAACCATTGTTTTTACTTGTTTTAGGAAAAGAATGGGTTCTTGCTGTTCCCTTTTTTCAAATATTATGTTTAGGTAGTATGTTTTTACCGATTAATTCTTTTAATCTAAACGTATTACAGGTATATGGAAGGAGTGATCTGTTTTTAAAGTTAGAAATTATTAAAAAAATTGTGATTGCTGCAACAATTATTATTGCTTTCCAATTTGGAATCTATGCGTTAGTGTGGAGCAGTGTTTTTACTGGATTTGTTGCTTTAATAATTAATACACATTATAGCAGCACAGTTATTAATTACACAACAAAGAGGCAATTACGTGACATGTTACCAATTTTCATCCTTTCAGCCATTATGTTTGTCATAATGTACCTTACCTTTTATTTATTATTACCTTTTCCGTTATTAGTTCAAATTATTTTACCCCTAATTATAGGAGGAGTTTTTTATTTTGCAATTAATTCACTTTTAAAAATACCCTCCTTTCTGTATTTGCTTACATTGATTAAAGAAAGAAAGCTATGATTCCTGTTACTAAACCATTTCTACCTCCAATAGCAGAATATGAACGATATCTTGAAGGCATCTGGAAGCGTCAATGGCTGACAAATATGGGGCCTTTAGCAAATGACCTGGAATTGAAACTAAAACAGTTTCTAAATGTTAATTACCTTCTGTTCGTTTCAAATGGAACTATTGCATTACAAATGGCTATAAAAGCACTAGAGTTGAAAGGAGAAATAATTACTACCCCTTTTTCTTTTGTTGCGACGACAAGCAGTATAGTGTGGGAAGGCTGTCAACCTGTTTTTGTGGATATAGATTCAAAATCTTTAAACATAGATCCAGCTAAAATTGAACAAGCTATTACAGAAAGAACAACCAGTATCTTGGCTACGCATGTTTATGGCAATCCTTGCGAGGTAGAAATGATTGAAAAAATTGCAATGAAGCACGATCTGAAAGTAATTTATGACGGTGCACATGCTTTTGGAGTGGAAATTAATGGGAAATCTGTTTTTGAATATGGCGATATTTCCATTTGCAGCTTGCATGCTACAAAACTATATCATTCAGGTGAAGGTGGATTAATAATAACGAAAGATGCAGAGCTTCTTAAAAAAATATCTTACATGAGAAATTTTGGATTTAATGGATCTGAAGCGTTCGCTGAATTGGGAATAAATGGAAAAAATTCGGAATTTCATGCAGCAATGGGTTTGGCAAATCTCAAGTACGTTAATGCAATAATAGGAAAAAGAAAAGAATTGACAGATTATTATACACAAAAATTAAAGCAGCTTAAAGGAGCACAGCCTTTATGGAATAACAAGGCAACAAACAACTATGGTTATTTGCCTTTTGTATTTGAGAATGAAGAGTTAATGAAAAAGTGTTTGGAAATTTTGAAATTGCATGAAATTTTTGGCAGACGATATTTTTATCCTTCATTGGCTAAGGTACTACCTTACTTAAATCCAATTGAAATGCCGGTAACGGAAGATGTAGCAAAACGAGTTTTATGTCTTCCTTTGTATTTTGATTTATCATTTGAGGAAATTGAATTAATAACAACGCTCTTGTTAAAAGCACAGAATAGTTAAGGTATGTTAATCATTGGAGCAAAAGGATTTGCGAAAGAGATACTACAAATATTACACGAGAAGAAGCAATTGGATGGATTGGCTTTTTATGATGATTTTGAAAATAATACCGATAGAGGATTTGAAGGGTTTCCGATTTTAAAAAATGAAAAAGAAGTTTTCAGGCATTTTGAAATATATGACACGAAATTCATTTTAGGCATTGGTAATCCAGTATTAAGATATAAGATGTATAAAAAATTTAAAATACTTGGAGGAGTGCTCTCGTCATCTATAAGTTCCTTTTCAAGGATTGGTAATTATAATGTTGAAGTTGGTTCGGGATCTAATATTCTTTCTAATGCTGTAATATCTAATTCTGTTAGAATTGGTATTGGATGTATAATTTATTATAACGCAGTTGTAACTCATGATTGTGTTATTCGTGATTTTGTCGAAATATCACCAAGCGTTAATCTCTTAGGTCGGTGCCGGATTGGATCCTTTACACATATTGGAGCGAATGCAACAATTTTACCTGATATTAAAATAGGAAGAAATGTAAAAATCGGATCAGGGGCAGTAGTAACTAAAAATATTCCTGAAAATTGTGTAGCGATAGGTATTCCTGCTAAGGTGATTAAAAACATTGAGCCTTTAAGTGATTATGAAATTAACTTTTAATAAGTGTTTATTAATTACGATATCAATAAGAACTTTACCGCTCTTCAAGGATAAAGGGAATTAATAAAATATAAGAAATAAAACATAATCAAAGTAATTCTTGTTATTAATATTATTAGTATTTTTTGGCATAAAATATTTGCATTTAAGAATAGGCTACCACTTATATCGGGAACAAATATTAAGGAAGGCTCTGAAAACGTAATAAACTTATTTTTCACGACATAAAGTACTTATAATTTTCAATAAAGACGATTAGTTAGTACAACAATAAACATCGGAATGTCCTACAAAACGGATAAAGAGGAAATTATAGTTTCAGTTCACATGATTAGTTATAATCATGAAAAATATATTGCTGAGGCTATCGAAGGGGTTCTTATGCAAAAAACAACCTTTCCTATTGAATTAGTAATTAGCGATGATTGTTCAACTGACAACACTCCTAATATAATTAAAAAATATAGTGAGCTTTATCCTACAATTATTCGCTCTATAATAAGAGACAGGAATATTGGGGCAATTGAAAATTTTTTTGATACTTTTCGATATTGTAAAGGAAAGTATATTGCTATTTGTGAAGGAGATGATTTTTGGACAGAACCTTTAAAGATAGAAAAACAAGTTAAGTTTTTAGAATTACATAAAGAATATGCCGGTTATGCTCATCAAGCTATGATTTGTATTGATGGAACAGAAATAGGCAGGTTTAGAGAAAATGTTCCGAAGGAAATATTCGTAAATGATATTATTGGAGGTCGATTATTTCATACTGCTTCAGTAGTTTTTAGAAGAGAGGTAATTAAATCTGCTTTAAATGCACCGCCAGTATTGTCGGGTGATCGGCTTATAAATTTCTGTATTGCTTTTTTAGGGAAAATTCATTTTGCTGATGATTGTATGTGCGTTTATAGAAAGCACAACTATGGATTATCTTCTAATGCTACGATGAAGCAAATGTCATTAGATTTAAATTCTATTTCTTTTTTACAGAAATTATATCCATCATTTCCTATATTTCGATATAAATCATATATATATGCCACCATAGGACTATGCAAAAATGGAAAATTTTATCAAAAATTATATTACCTTTTTTTATCTTTTTTTTTCTCTTTTTCTTATTTCCCGAAGAACATTATAGTTTTTACTAATAATATTAGAAAGCGTTTATGATCAAAAAAAATGCAATATTATTCTTATTTGTTTTTTGTAATTATTATAATCCTTTTTCGGTATTTTTAACTGTTATTATAAACCTTTTTCTCTTAATCGCCTTTGCAAAAGGTAGAAACATTAGAATCGATCGTAAAATTCTCATTTTTTCCCTATTCATTCTTATTTGGTCAATTATAATAATGGTTGTTCGCGAAAATGTTAATACTTATGTCTTAGGCAAGTACTTTCGTACTACTATATCTACCTTTCTAATAATGGTTATTTGTAGTCAATTGCGCATCTCTATTAAAAACTTGACTAATATACTTGCAGTTGTTTTTTTTCTTCATATTGTAGCAGTTGGATTTCAATGTATTTTCCCTCAATTGGATATACCTGTAGCGAATTTTTTTGGATTTGATAGAGAGTCTACAGTAATAAGTCAAATGAGCATAAGGAAAATGGGCTTATCGAGTAGTTACGATACCGCCTCTCTTATTTCTGTTTCTTCAATGGTATTTTTTTTTCTTTGGTATGTCGAAAAAAAGAAAAATATATACTTGCTTATTTCTTTTCTTTCCTTAATTTCTACTGTGAGAATCTCAAGAACAGGAATGGTAATAGGAATTATTCTGTTTGTAGTATTAATTATACAGCTTTATTTTAATTCAAAGGGAAGAAAAAGATTAGCGCCAATACTATTTCTTTTTGTTGGATTATTTGTACTTTTTAGATTCATTTTACCAATTATAGCTGCTTCAACAGATACCTTTCTTTCAAATACAAAGTATAATGATATTGATATTTCAAATAAAGATTATACTCCAGGAACCGTCAGCGGTTTAACAACTGGTTCACATTTAAATGCCTTGAAAGACCCACTTGTAGATCTAATATTTGGATATGGTATAGATCCGAATAGGGTTTATGGGAAGGCAACTGATATTGGCTATATTAAACTAATATACCATATTGGTATAATTGGATTGTTTATTATAATATTATTATATTTATATATTCTCAAAACTGTCGTTAAAATTAAAACTAAATTACTCAAGCAGACTGATCAATACATGTTATCCTCTTTTCTTATTTGGTACATTTTATTAATTCTTCTGATTAATTATAAAAGTTTAGAAATGTATAGTAGAGGCAGTCATGATCTTCTGTTAATTATTTTTTTCGTTATAACAAATAATTATTTTGAACTCCGATTACATTCAAATAAAGTTATTTATGGCAATTATAAAAAACGTATAATGACATGAAGATATCAGATAATAATACTGTTTTGGGATTCGTGTTTACGAATTACAATAGTTCAGAAGATACCAGAAATGCAATTGCATCAATTAACTCAACAATTGAGAAAAGCCGGTATCAAATTGTAGTAGTTGATAATAATTCAAATGAAGAAAGTGTCAAGACTTTAAAAAATCTTGATAAAGATTTCAGCAATGTTCATTTGATATTAAGTAAGGAGAATGTCGGTTATTTTAAAGGATTGAACATTGGAATAAAATATTTGAGAAGTAAATTTAAGGAAATAAGTTACATGGTCATAGGTAATAATGATCTGGTATTTCCGGCAAACTTTTGCAACTCAATTTTCGAAAACGAGCAGACCTTTAAAAAGTATGCCGTTATTTCACCAGATATAGTTACTAGAGAAGGAACTCATCAAAATCCTCAGGTTATAAAAAAAATAAGCACTTTACGTGAAATTGTTTATGATCTTTATTATTTTAATTACTATTTTGCAATTTTTATAAGAAAGATTGCAAAGATCACTCATCGATTTACTGACAGGCATGATGAAAAAGCATTTGGTATTCCTCAGGAAATTTACCAGGGACATGGCTCTTGTTACATTCTTGGTCCGGTTTTTTTTGAGAACTTTGAGGAATTACATGCTCCTACATTTCTAATGGGTGAAGAGTTTTTCTTAAGTTTACAGTTGCAGCGTAAAAATTTATGCGTTTATTATTTACCATCTATTTCAGTTTTACATGAGTGCCATTCCTCTATAGCTAAAGTTCCTAATAAAAAAATGTGGAATATTTCAAAGCAAGCTCATAAAGAATATAGGAAGCATATTAATTGGAGGTAATTTTATTAAAGTTTCTGTTTTTCAATTTTTTTGTTATTAATTAAGGTGTGATGAAAGCGATAAAATATCAAATTTGCACAAACTGTGTAATGGATACGTCAGATGCAAAAATCACTTTTGATGAAAAAGGCATTTGTGATCACTGTTATGATTATTATAATAATGTTTTACCGAATTGGCATACAGATGAAAGAGGGCGAAAGGAACTAATGGAAACGGTAGCAAAAATTAAAAAAGAGGGAAAAGGAAAGGATTTCGATTGCATATTAGGAATGAGCGGGGGTGTAGATAGTTCTTATCTTTTACATTTAGCTGTAACAGAATTGGGTTTAAGGCCGCTGGTTTTTCATGTTGATGGAGGTTGGAATTCAGAATTAGCAGTCCACAATATCCAGGTAATGGTAGATAAGTTGGGTTTAGACTTATACACGGAGGTAATTAATTGGGAAGAAATGAAGGATTTTCAATTGGCTTTTTTTAAATCAGGCGTGCCACATCTTGATATTCCTCAGGATCATGCATTTATCGCTACCCTTTATAATTTCGCCGATAAATACAACATTAAATACATCTTAAACGGAGGAAATATCTCTACCGAATGTGTTCGCAATCCAATGGACTGGCTGTACTATGGTACTGATATGGCACAGATAAATGATATTATCAAAAAGTTTGGAACTTTCAAAATGGAGACTTATCCATTCAGTCCCATTTTTCAGGCATAAATTTTATTTACGATATCTTAAAAGGTGTACAGGTTGTAAAGCCCTTAAATTATATGCCATATATGAAAGAGAACGCTTTGAAATTATTAGCCGATACTTATGAGTGGACACCCTATCCTCAAAAGCATTTTGAATCCAGATTCACTAAATTTTATGAAGGATATTGGCTTGCCTGAAAGATTTGGCTTTGATACCCGAAGAGTTCAATATTCAAGCCTGATACTTACCATGCAAATGAGCCGTGATGAAGCATTGGAAAAATTAAAAAAGCCGGCCTACGATCCGGCTACCATCGAAGATGAATTTAAATATATTGCTACTAAATTGGGAATTACTCCTGAGAAACTGAGAGAATATTTTACAATGGAAAAAAAGTTTTATACGGATTATAAAAACCAGGTTTCCATGTTTAAAACTGGAGCGAAAGTACTTAAATACTTAGGTGTAGAAAGATCAATTAAAAGATGATAACAATTATTAATTACGGTTCAGGAAATATCAGTGCAATAGGAAATATTTATGAACGGCTGCAAATTCCCTTTAGAGTAGCAGACCATCCGGAAGAGGTACTGGGCGCCCAAAAAATTATTTTGCCCGGTGTTGGCGCTTTTGATGAAACAATTTCTATGCTTGATGAATCTGGCTTCAGGACAGTATTGGATAAAGAAGTTTTAGAAAATAAAATTCCTGTTTTAGGTATTTGCGTTGGAATGCAAATATTAGCGGATAAAAGTGAAGAGGGTACACTTCCAGGATTAGGATGGATAAAAGGTGAAGTAAGAAAGATTGATATTAATTTATTAACTAGCAAACCAAAAATTCCACACCTGGGATGGAATTCTATAAAAGTTTCAAAAGCAAATACACTTTTTAATTCTATAGATGAAGATCAAGGATTTTATTTTCTTCATAGTTATTATTTTGATTGCCAAACTCCTGACGATATTCTTTCAACCACTTTTTATGGAAAAGATTTTGCATCTTCTGTAAACCATCAAAATATTTATGGAGTGCAGTTTCATCCCGAAAAAAGTCATGGTAATGGAATAAACCTTCTTAAAAATTTTGCAAATCTTAATGCTTAGATCAAGAATAACTCCTTGTTTATTAGTTCACAAAAAAGGATTGGTTAAAACAGTACAGTTTAAAGATCCAAAATACGTAGGAGATCCAATTAATGCGGTGAAAATATTTAATGAAAAAGAAGTAGATGAATTGATTGTTTTGGATATTGATGCAACTGTTGAAGGAAGAGACCCTGATTTCGAGTTAATTAGAAATTTAGCCGTGGAATGCCGGATGCCTTTTTGCTATGGAGGCGGCGTTACAACTGTTGAAGAAGCTAAAAAGATTATTAAGCTTGGCGCAGAAAAGGTGGCATTAAGCTCAGCGGCAATAAACGATTTTGATATTCTTGAAAGAATTGGAAAGGCAGTAGGAATACAAAGTGTGGTGGTAGTTTTAGATATTAAAAGGAAGTTATTAGGCGGGTATGAAATTTTCATTAATAATGGCAAGAAGCCAACAGGAATAAAAGTTAAAGATTTTGTTCAAAAATTGAATAAAGTAGGAGTAGGGGAAATTGTGATCAATTCCATTGACCATGATGGGAAAATGAATGGCTATGATATGCAACTTATTGACTTAGTGAGAGAAGCGACGGATATCCCAATAACTGTTTTAGGAGGTGCAGGAAGTTATGAAGACATTAAATCGGTTATTTCAAAATATAAGCCTATTGGAGTTTCTGCGGGGAGTTTGTTTGTATTTAAAGGAAAGTACAAAGCAGTTTTAATCAGTTATCCAAATAGAGAGCAAAAGAAGGAGTTATACCAGAATTTATGAAACAAATAATCCAATCCTTTAAGACAGGGGAAACGATATTAGAAGAAGTGCCGGCGCCGTTAATAGCAAGAGGAAAAGTTTTGATTCAAACATCAAGAAGCCTGGTTTCTTTAGGAACAGAAAGAATGTTGGTGGAGTTCGGAAAATCAAACCTGATTTCGAAAGCGCGGCAACAACCGGATAAAGTAAAACAGGTGTTAGATAAAATAAAAACAGAAGGCTTAATGCCTACTCTGGAGGCAGTGTTTAATAAACTGGGAGAGCCATTGCCGTTAGGGTACTGCAATGTTGGTAAGGTAATAGCAGTTGGAGAAGGAGTGAGTGAGTTTAAAATCGGAGACCGCGTTGCATCGAATGGGCAACATGCAGAATTTGTTTGTATTCCCAAAAACCTTGTTGCTCATATTCCGGATGAAGTAAGCGATGAGGAAGCGACGTTTACTGTAATTGGCTCTATTGGCTTACAGGGTATCCGGCTTTTGAATCCTACTTTAGGTGAAACGATTGTCGTAATCGGAATGGGATTGATTGGTTTGATGGCTGCGCAACTCTTAATTGCTAATGGGTGTAAGGTAATTGGAGTTGATATTGATGAAGAGAAATTGAATCTCAGCAAAAAATGGGGCGTAATTCCTTTTAATCCAAAAACAGGGGATGTGGTGAAATTCGTAGACTCAGCTACAGGGAATATCGGCGCTGATGGCGTACTCATTACTGCTTCTGCGAAAACAGATGAAATAATTTCACAGGCTGCGAAAATGAGCCGGAAGCGCGGGCGGATTGTATTGGTTGGTGTTATTGGTTTAAATATCAGCAGGGCAGAATTTTATGAAAAGGAACTGAGTTTCCAGGTTTCCTGTTCTTATGGACCCGGGCGCTACGATGAAGATTATGAACAAAGGGGGAATGATTATCCTTTGCCTTTTGTGCGCTGGACAGAAAAAAGGAATTTTGAAGCGATTCTTCAAGCTATTGCTTCCGGAAAACTTTCAGTAAAAGAAATGGTCACGGAAGTGGTGGATTTTGAAAATTATCAAACGATTTATGGGGAAATAGGAACAAAAAGATCAATTGCTTCCATTTTAAAATATACTTCATTCCAAAACATAAAGCCGGAAAATACTATTGAATTAAAAGCAGTAAATTTTACAGGTTCAAAAGGTGTAATTGGAATCATCGGTGCCGGCAATTTTACGAAAATGACCATGCTTCCGGCTTTGAAAGGAAGCGGAGCAGGATATAAATATATAGCAAGCGCGGGAGGTGTAAGCGGAACTGCCCTGGCCAAAAAATATGGATTTTCTCATTCTACAACTGATTATAGACAAATATTACAAGATCCTGATGTTGACCTGGTTTTAATTACAACCAGGCATGACAAACATGCCCCAATGGTTGCAGAATCTTTAGCTGCAGGTAAGAACGTTTTTGTAGAAAAACCTTTGGCTTTAAATAAAGAACAATTACAACAAATTATCTTAGCTTTTAATCAATCCAATAATACTTTGACTGTTGGATTTAACCGGCGTTTTTCGCCGCATTCTATAAAAATAAAAAGTTTGGTAGGACATACGCCAATGAATGTTATTGCAACAATGAATGCGGGAAATATTCCCCCTAATGTTTGGGTACACGATATGCAGGTTGGTGGAGGCAGGATCATTGGCGAGGCATGCCATTTTATTGATTTGATAACTTATTTTACAGGAAGCAAAGTGAAGGGGGTGTGTATGAATGCGATGGGCGTAAACCCGGATGAGAATACAGATAATGCATCAATTTTATTAAAATACGAAAATGGTTCCACAGGGGTTATTAACTATTTTTCCAACGGTTCAAAGGCTTATTCTAAAGAAAGAGTGGAAGTTTATTCACAGGACAGAACAGCAATCATTGATAATTTTAGACAGACAACCGGTTTTGGGTTTAAAGGATTTTCCAAATTGAAAACCTCATTAGATAAAGGGCATAAAACCCAGTTTACTGAATTAATCAAACGTGTAAAGGCAGGTGGAGCGCCACTTATTCCCTTCGATGAAATTATTAACACAACAAAAGCAAGTTTTGCTGCAATTGAAAGTTTGAAGAGTAATTGCTGGATAGAAATTTGAGGATAGTTATTAAACCACATTCATACAGTAAACGAACAAATATCAAAGATTCTTGTTTTTAAAACTTTGGGATTTTTTAAAACGATATTAAATCTTTTAAATTTTCTTTTGTTTGTATCAGGAAGAACAGGAAGTGAACAGCTGCCTTTTCTTCTTTTTCACAGTAATACAGAAAGTCCACAATGGAACACGAAGGAGTTTATGTGTAAAGGAAGTTTTATTCGTCTTTATGTTGTCATTACTTTCATGCTTGTTAGTATCAATTCAACAAACGGGCAAGGAATTGTTATCGTTAAAGATGGTGTTGCAAACGCAACAATTGTAATTTCTCCAACAGCCAGTTCACAAATTGCAAAGGCTGCAAAATTCTTGCAGGATGCTATTGAAAAAAGTACCGGCGGTTCTTTATCCATTACTACAATCCCTGCAAAAAATGTAATATCAATTAATGTTGGTAAAACGGATTTTGTCAACGGAAGAAAAATAAATTTCAGTAAGTTAGACGAGGATGGATTTTTATTACAAAAAGCAGATTCTCATAATTTTATCATAGTAGGTGGAAGTGATTGGGGAACAGAGTTTGGCGTGTATTCTTTTTTAGAAAAATTTTTTGGAGTTGTAGATTTAATGCCGACAGATATTGGAATGGATATTCCTTTGCATGCAACAATAATTTTGCCTGATGTAAAAATTGTTGATAATCCCGTTTATTTGTCAAGACAAATTTCTCCAGTTGATATAATGTCAAATTATCCGCTGGGAAATTGGGGACGATTTAATCGCTTACGGGGAAGAATAGCTTTTCACCATAATTTATTGAACTTATTCGACCCTAAAGAATATTTTAAAACAAATCCCAACTTCTATCCGTTAGTAAATAATCGAGTAGAAATGCCTAAAGGTTATGCCTGGCAACCAAATTTTTCTGCTCCTGGAATTATTGATAGCGCAAGCGAAAAAATTATCCGGTATTTTAAGCAGAACCCAGCCATATCGAGCTATTCTTTAGGAATAAACGATTATTCTATTTTTGACGAATCGAAAAACTCTCTTTTGAGAAGAAACGGGAAGAAGAATTATTTGGCTATGGAAGATGTGTCTAACGATTATTTCAAATGGGCGAATGAGGTTGCAAAAAAAGTAACAGCGATTTATCCGAATAAAAAATTTGGTTTGCTAGCTTATAATAATGTTGCCGAACCACCTTCAAAAAGCATAGGAGTCAATTCTCACATTGTTCCTTTTTTAACTTATGAACGATTGCGCTGGTCTGACACCTCTCTTAAAAATCAAGGACATCAATTGACAGAGGCTTGGGCAAAATTATGTCATTCAATTGGCTGGTATGATTATACTTACGGGCTTAATTATTTAGTACCACGCGTTTGGTTTAATGAAATGCAGGATTATTTAATTTGGGGAACAAAGCATAAAGTAAAATATTACTATGCGGAACTATATCCAAATTGGGGAGAAGGACCTAAACCATGGGTTCAAAGCAAATTGTTATGGAATCCACAGTATAATGTTGATTCATTATTAAATGTTTGGTACTTGAGAATGGCAGGAAATGAGGGAGCCGCAAAATTAAAAACGTTTTATAAAATTTGGGAAAAATTCTGGACACGCGATATTTATTCTTCAAAGTGGAATACTAATAATGGTCAGTATTTGAATTTTAGTGATTTCTCTTATTTGGAAGCAGTACCACAAGATTATATTTCAAAAGCTGATGAACTTATCAATTCTGCATATAATTTCGCCTCTACCAATTTGCAAAAAAGAAGAGTAGGCAAACTTTTAGAAATGTGGAACATTTATAAATTAGCCATGATTTTATATCAAAAATCCGATTTACCCGAAAATAAAAGGCAACAAGCCCTCACTTCTTCACAAGAGTTTCTCACTTTATTAAATACCTTGGAAAAAGACCCGCTGCATTCTTTAAGTATTCAAAGAATAAAAATGGGTTTGAATATAAAGTAAGTTTCTGCTATGTACCTAAATTCTATATCAGAATGATCACGCGAATCAGAGATAGCATAAATCTGCTTCATAACATGGGTTGGAAATATGCTAAATTCCGTGTAAAACACGAAATGCATAGGCGAACAGGATTATTAAAAAAAAAGTTTCCCGTTAATCCGACTTATCAGCAATACTTTTCTTTAGAACAATGGAGGAAAAATGCTCCTAACTTTTTTTTCAATAGCAAAGAGTCTTTGTCATTTCAACCGCAACCTTCAAATGCAATCAAAGAAAGATTTAAGAATATAACAGAAGGGAAGTTTTTGTTTTTTAACAGTAAAGAATTTGATATTGGAATTAATTATGACTGGATCTCCAACCCGGATACCGGTTATAAATATCATATATCGAAACACTGGACTGATATCCCAGATTTTTCAAAAGAAGCAGGAGATATAAAATATGTTTGGGAAAAATCAAGGTTCTCCTATTTGTATGATATTATCCGTTATGATTATCATTTTAATAAAGATTGTTCAGAGTTTGTTTTTTCAGATATTATCTCATGGATAAAATCAAATCCTGTTAATTGTGGACCGAATTACCGTTGCAGCCAGGAAATATCACTCCGGATACTTAACTGGACATTTGCATTATACTATTATAGCAACTCTTCAAACTTAACTGAACAGGTTTTCAACCAGATACAGTTTGCTATTTACTGGCAAATTGATCATGTATATCAGAATATTGATTTTTCTCGGATTGCAGTGAGAAATAATCATGCGATAACCGAAACGCTCACTTTATATCTAACTGGCTTATTATATCCGCAATTTCCCGATTCAGTGAAATGGAAAGAAAAAGGTAAACAATGGTTTGAAGAAGAAATAGCTTACCAGATTTATGAAGATGGTACTTTTCTTCAGTTTTCAATGAATTATCATCGTGTAGTAGTACAATTATTAACCTGGGGAATTGTTTTAGCTGAAAAGAATAATGAGTCATTCAATAAAGCGGTTTATGAAAGGGCGCGCAATTCAGTTGAATTTTTAAGAACCTGCATGGTGGATGAAAACGGATATTTGCCCAATTACGGCGCCAATGACGGCGCTTTGTTTTTTAAATTAAACGATTGTAACTACAGAGATTACCGTCCATCTTTAAATCCTTTGGCAAAATCTCTGAATATCGGTTTGGGATTTGCTCCATGTGAAGACGAATTGTGGTATGGATTAGACAGTAAACCAACAAATAAATGGATTCCTTCTTTTGGCATTCATTCATTCAACACTGGTGGTTACTATATTTTTCGGGAGAATGAAACGCTGACTTTTATAAGATGCGGTAATCATAAAGACCGGCCCTCACAGGCAGATAATCTGCATGTGGATATTTGGTTTAAGGGAGAAAATGTATTATTGGATGCAGGAAGTTATAAATACAATACTGATCAGGAGACCTTAAAGTATTTTATGGGCACTGCATCTCATAATACCGTTATGTTAGCAAATTTTGACCAGATGAAAAAAGGATCGCGTTTTATCTGGTACAATTGGACTCAGGCTAACGAGGCTTTTTTGAATGAAACAGAAGAATCGTATTATTTCAAGGGGGCAATTTCTGCTTTTAGTTATTTGTCTAAAAGAATTATACATGAAAGAGAAATTACCAAAGTTAAAAATAAGCCTAGGTGGATTGTAAAAGACAAAATCATTGATAAACCGGATAGTCTTTCTATGAAGCAATTATGGCATTTGCCCTTGAAACATTTTATGGTTAATTGGAAATCGGTTAATAAAAAAAGTGAGAAAATTAAAGAGCAAAATCAAAAAGGTTATGTTTCAGGGTTGTATGGAAAAAAGGAAGCTAGCGAAATGATTATTTTTGAAACACACTGTGGAGAAATTATTACAGAATTTGAATTAACTGATGGCATTTAAATTATGAGAATATTATTAATTCATCAATATTTTTTAGAGCCGGATGATGCCGGCGGCTCCCGCTGGAATGAAATGACGAGAATGTGGACAACAGCAGGAAATGAAGTAACTGTTTTAGCGGGCATGATGCATGCAAATGGTTCTGAAAAACGTTTGGAATACAAAGGAAGGCATTTTGTAAAAAAAGAACATGATGCTGTAAAAGTATGGCGTTGCCATGTTTCTGAATCTTATAATAAAAGTTTTTCCGGCAGATTATGGGGCTATTTTTCTTTTATGTTTTCTGCTGTTTGGGCCGGATTGTTTAAAGTAAAGGGAAAATTTGACGTGGTGATAGTTACTTCGCCTCCATTATTTGTGGGTTTTAGTGGATATTTGATTTCAATATTGAAAAGAATTCCACTGGTTTTTGAAGTTCGGGATCTATGGCCGGAATCGGCTATAGACACGGGCGTTCTAACAAATAAATGGATCATTAAAATGGCATTTTGGTTTGAGCGTTTTATTTATAAAAAGGCGAAGTTGATAAATGTGCTCACCCCTGCGTTTTATAATACTTTAAAGAATATAAAAAAAGTACCGGAAGGAAAGCTTTCTATGATTCCGAATGCTTCTGATTTTACTTTAAGTGAGGAATTATTACAGCATTTTGATAAGCAGCAATTTCGTAAGGAAATGGAATTGGATGGAAAATTTGTGATTACTTATGTGGGTGCACATGGTGTTGCGAACCATTTACAACAGGTATTGGAAGCCGGAAAAAAATTGGAAGATACGAATGTGTTATTTCTTTTGATTGGGCAAGGAATGGAAAAGGAAAAGCTCAAGAAAATGGCTGCCGATATGCAGGTAAAAAATGTCCGTTTCATAGATTCAGTACCAAAGAAAGAAGTATTTAAATACATTCTTGCTTCACAAATGGGCGCTTCTGTTTTGAAGAAAGTAGATGCTTTTAAAACGGTTTATTCCAACAAGACCTTTGATTACATGAGTTGTAAAACCCCTGTTCTTATGGCTATTGATGGGGTTTCCCGACAACTGGTAGAAGATGCAAATTGTGGGATTTATATTGAACCTGAAAATATTGAACAGTATAATATGCAGATCAGAAGCTACTTAAATGATACGGGTCGGTTAGAAAAGGAAGGAGATAACGGATATCAATATGCGAAGAAACATTTTGACAGGAATGTACTCGCCCAGAAGTATTTGGAAGAGATAAGAGGAAAAGCACTGAGAGAAGATTTAAGAGCTTAAATGAAATTGTTTGAAGAAAAAGAATTTTAAAATATGCTTTACCATAAATATCTTAAACCATGCTTAGATTTCCTTATTGCACTTGTTGGTTTTATTATAATATCTCCTTTTTTTATAATTATTGTAATTTTATTATTCATCGCAAATAAAGGCAAACCATTTTTTTTTCAATCCCGTCCCGGCAAAAATGAAAAGATCTTTAAAGTAATCAAGTTCAAAACCATGAATGATACGAGAGATAAACATGGGAATTTATTGCCAGACTCAAAAAGACTAACGGCTGCCGGAAAATTCATCCGTAAAACATCTTTAGATGAAATTCCCCAATTACTAAATGTAATAAAAGGAGATATGAGTTTAATAGGCCCGCGGCCTTTATTGGTTGAGTATCTTCCCTTGTACAGCAATATTCAAAAAAGAAGACACGAGGTAAAGCCGGGGATTACGGGATGGGCACAGATAAATGGACGCAATGCGATTAGCTGGGAAGAAAAATTTGAATACGATGTATGGTATGTAGATCATTTGTCTTTCTTCCTGGATTTAAGAATATTTTTTCTGACAATACAGAAAGTATTTAAATCCGAGGGGATTAATTCGGCTACTGCTGTTACAATGGAAAAGTTTACCGGAATATAATTCAATGAATCAAGAGTATTGCATATACGGAGCAAGTGGGCATTCAAAAGTTATTATTGAAATAATAGAAAAGCGCGGTGATTTAATCGCAGGATTATATGATGATGACCCTGCAAAAAAATTTGTTTTTACGTATCCTGTATCAAACCAAAAATCCATTTTACAATTGAAGAATGTTCATTGGATCATTGGGATTGGAAATAATGAAATCAGAAAAAAAATTAGTGGAGATAATTTCTTGGAATATGGCCTTGCAATTCATACAAGTGGAAACATTTCTAATAGAATGGAAATAGGAGAAGGAACAGTAATAATGGCGGGAGTAACTGTAAATTCCTCTTCAATCATTGGAAAACACGTAATCATAAATACAAATTCATCAATTGATCATGATTGCGTTCTTGATGATTTTGTTCATGTTTCTCCAAACGCAGCTTTATGTGGCGGTGTAACGGTTGGAGAAGGAACGCATATTGGAGCAGGAGCTGTGATTATTCCCGGAACTAAAATTGGAAAGTGGGCAACGATAGGTGCCGGAGCAGTAATTATAAAGGATATTCCAGATTATGCTAAGGTGGTTGGCAACCCTGGCAGAATCTTATAACAAGCGTTGAGAAGTTTTTTAGGAAAAGTATTCTATTTTCTTGTAATTACAAAGGCATCCTTTTCAAAATCGAAAGGTTACCTTTTTTTTTACAAAATGATTGTTTCGAGGTTTTATACGAAAAGCCCTTTTTGATAGTTTAGAAGTAAACCCTATCGCATTTCTGAATAGCGCCAGGCAGGCGGGGAAAAGTACATTGGTACTTAATAATTTAAGTGAAATTGGAAAAAACGGAAATGCCATTTATATCACTTTTGATAGCGCTACCCACATGGCTGCTGCGGCGGCTGCGCCTGAAACCTTTTTATCAGGATATGAAAATACACTTGTATTAGATAAAGTCCAGATGGTTCCTGAAATATTCCGTGCTCTTAAAGCAAAAGTCGATTCTCTCAGATTAGAGAATAAAGCTGTTTCGAATGGCCGTTATTTATTAACCGGTTCTGCCAATATTCTTGCTTTGCCACAATTGTCAGAGTCACTTGTGGGAAGGATGAATGTACTTACGCTCTATCCTTCCTGTACCGTTGAAACTTTTTAAATGGTGTAGAAGCTTTAGAAGGTTTAGGAGTTAAGGGTTGAGACGGTTTAGATCGTTATTCGCAAATACAAATCCCCTTTATTTGCTTTACTCGAATTCTTTTATTTTCACACATATTAAACCGAACTTGTTTGCGTGATTCATAAAGTAACACCTGATTTTTATGAAAATATTTTCACAAAAAATAATGCACTTGGCATAATATTTTAGTGTTTTATGGTTCTATTCTTTAAACTCTTTAACTTTCGCGTTTAAAAACCGTACATGAAACCGATTCTTCTTTCTCTTTCATTTCTCTGTATTGCCCTTGCCTCCTCAGCTCAGGGGATTCATGTGAACTTATTTTTAGGTAACTCGAACTATAGCGGCGATCTTCAGGAAAAGAGATTTACTTTTAGCCAGTCGCATCTTGCAGGCGGTGTTGGATTATCATTTGATGTAGCGAAGCAACTTTCTATAAGAACCTCTTTGAAACTCGGTAAAGTATCTGCTGAAGACAGTAAAGGAAGAAATGCTGGGAGGAATCTGAGCTTTTGGACAAAACTTTCAGAGTTTTCTGTGGATGCACAATATTTCTTTTCGCCATTAGGTGAACATCCTCTTACTCCCTATGGTTTTATTGGTTTGGCAGTTTATCATTTCAATCCATATACTTTCGACAGCACCGGAAAGAAATATTATTTGCAACCATTAGGCACAGAGGGTGAAGGATATGTTCCGGGAAGAAAAGAGTACAAACTTACGCAGTTGGCTATTCCAGTTGGATTTGGGGTTAAATTATCTCTTACAGATAAAATGAATGTTGGCCTGGAGGCAGGTGTTAGAAAATTATTTACAGATTACCTTGATGACGTAAGTAATACCTATGTTGATCCCAATGCGATACTTACCAATCGGGGAGCAAAAGCGCTGGAACTGGCTTATCGGGGTGGTGAACTAAAAGGTGGTTCAGAGGTGTACCCAACCGGTCATGTAAGGGGCAATCCAATATATAAAGATTGGTATTATTTTACGGGACTTACGTTATCCTTTAAGCTGGGTGACAATTTATTTAATAAGTCAAATAACGGCGACCATAAAAGAAAAATAGGCAAACGCAAACAATGGGACTGCCCGGGAAGAGTTCTATAATTGTTGGTTTTTAATACATAAAACAAAAGAACTATAAAGGCATTTTATTTCCTATACAAATTCGCAAGTCTTACAAAATTAAAATACCTGATTGCAGCAACAGCTATAGCTAATGATATGACACTTATCGCCGATAATGATAAAGATTTCCTCCTTGTTCCTGAATTAAAGTACATAAATCTCCGGCGAATAAACACAAAATAATTACAAAAACTTCCCTCCTTAAATGAATCCAAAAATATGGCTTTCTTCCCCTCATATGGGTGGTAATGAGCGGCAATTTGTAACTGAAGCGTTTGATACCAACTGGGTAGCGCCGTTAGGTCCAAATGTAAATGGTTTAGAAAAAGATCTTGCCTCTTATTTAGATAATGATATTCATGTAGCTGCCCTTAGTTCCGGTACAGCGGCTTTGCATTTGGCACTTATTTTATCAGGTGTGGAAGCAGGCGATGAAGTGATTTGCCAGAGCATGACCTTTTCTGCCTCTGCCAATCCCATTCGTTATCAAAATGCTATTCCCGTATTTATTGACAGCGAAAAAGATGCCTGGAACATGGATCCGCATTTTCTGGAAGAGGCTATCGAAGATAGAATGGCAAAAGGCAAAATGCCGAAAGCGATCATTCCGGTGCATCTGTATGGAATGCCGGCAAAGATGAATGAGATTATGGCGATTGCAGTGAAATATGAAATTCCGGTTATTGAAGATGCGGCTGAAGCTTTGGGTTCATCCATTGATGGAAAAAAATGCGGAACGTTTGGAAAAATGGCAGTGCTTTCCTTCAATGGAAACAAAATCATCACCACATCAGGTGGAGGAGCATTGGTTTCGGAAAATGAAGAATTCATCAAAAAGGCTACATTTTTGGCAACACAAGCACGCGATAATGCTCCTCATTACCAGCATTCTCACATAGGATATAATTACAGGATGAGTAATATTTGTGCAGGAATTGGAAGGGGACAAATGGAAGTATTGCCTGAAAGGGTAGAGCAAAGGCGCGCTAATTTTTCTTTTTATGAAAAAGAATTAAAACCGTTTGAAGGGATCAGTCTGGTAAACGAACCCGATGGCTTTTACAGCAACCGGTGGCTTACTACAATTTTGGTCGATCCTGACAAAACCGGCGGTATTACAAGAGAGGATATTCGGCTGGCTTTGGAAAAAGAAAATATAGAATCACGCCCATTATGGAAACCGATGCATCTTCAGCCCGTTTTTGAGGAATTTCCTTATTACGGAAATCAGGTATCGGAGAATTTATTTCAGAATGGATTGTGTTTGCCTTCGGGAAGCAATCTTACCGATGAGGATTTGGAGAGAGTGTTGAAGTGTATTATTAGCTTATTTGAGTAATTGAAAAGATGAATTGGTATGATTAGTTCGTTTACTGCAGCTTTACCCTGCGTGGTTTTTTAAGCCTTTGTTGCAAAACTGGTAAACATAAATATCAAGATCACAAAGGGAAGTTTGTCAACAAGGTGGAACTCTATATACTGCAACTTAATTATCCGAAAAACGTTTTTGCTTTTATAAAAATCATTTCATAAAAAGACCTATAAGGTTTTTGAAACCTTATAGGTCACGAAATTTCTTTTCATGCTAATTGACCTCATCGCCGGCGCACGGCCCAACTTTATGAAAATTGCTCCCATGATTGAAGCAATAGAAAAAGCTAAAAGTCAAGGGAAAAATATATCTTATCGCCTCGTGCACACGGGTCAGCATTATGATAACAAAATGAGTGGCAATTTCTTTGAAGAGCTCGGTATTCCCGAACCGGATATCAATCTTGAAGCAGGTAGTGGTACGCAGGCCGAACAAACAGCGACAATCATGGTGCGTTATGAAAAAGCATTGATGGAACACCGCCCCGACCTGGTAATGGTGGTTGGCGATGTTACTTCTACGATGGCTTGCTCTATTGCGGCAAAAAAACTCAATAATATTAAAGTTGCCCATGTGGAAGGAGGGATTCGTTCTGAAGACTTGAGAATGCCGGAAGAAATTAACCGTATGGTAACTGATTCGATCACCGATTATTTTTTTACGACATCTGAAACAGCGAATGAAAATCTACGTAAATCAGGTGTGAGCAATGATCGGATCTTTTTTGTGGGCAATACAATGATCGATACTTTATTAAAAAATAAACCCCGGTTTATAAAACCGCCAATTTGGGATAATATTGAATTAAAAGAAGGTAAGTATATTGTGATGACGCTTCACAGGCCGGCAAATGTGGACGAAGAGCAAAAATTAAAAGATTTGATGCAGGAGATTATTGAAAACAGTAATAATCTGCCGCTGATTTTTCCGGTACATCCGCGAACTGCAAAAATTCTGGAACATCTGCAAATAAAAGACGAAAGATTGTACATGATTGAGCCACTCGGCTACCTGGAATTTAATTACCTGGTGCAACATGCCAAAGCAGTGATCACAGATTCAGGGGGAATTACCGAAGAAACAACAGTCATGGGTATTCCGTGTATGACATTAAGAGATAATACAGAAAGACCTGAGACTATTACTATCGGAACGAATGAATTATTAGGAACAAATCCGAAAGCTATTAAGCCGGCAATGGAAAAATTATTCTCCGGTGAATGGAAGAAAGGTGAAATTCCGCCGCTTTGGGATGGACATACTTCTGAAAGAATTATTGAATGTCTTCTTTCGATTAAGGAATTAAATCCGGAGATTAGCGTTTCTGTTAAATAAGATTCAGGCTTCTTCGTTCGTATTCTCTCAACAGCAGTTTCATATTTGTGCAAATCCGTTTACGCAATGATTGCGTGTTTTCATTCCTCATTTTCTATCATTACTGCACCGTACTTTCTCCCTGGAAATCTCTTCCAAATTTCTCCCTCAATTTTTATTCTTTTCAAATCATAAACGCAAATTTTTTAACTTGCGTGCATGAGAGACTTTGAAGACAGTTACCGCCATAAAGGCCTTCGAAAAAAACTAATTGATTCACTCCGCGATAAAGGGATTACCAATGAAAATGTGCTGAATGCGATGATGAATATTCCGCGCCATTTTTTTTTGGATACCGCATTGGAACACATTGCATACCAGGATCGTGCTTTTCCTATCGGTGAAGGACAAACCATCTCACAGCCTTATACTGTTGCTTTTCAAACGCAGCTTTTGGAAATTTCTCCGTTCCAAAAAGTTCTCGAAATAGGAACCGGAAGCGCTTACCAGGCAATGGTTCTGGGAGAAATGGGGGCAACGGTTTTTACAATAGAAAGACAAAAAAAATTGTTTGATCTCAATAAATCTTTTATTCTCAGAAAGAAATATCCTGCTATTAAATTTTTTTATGGCGATGGTTTTGAAGGTCTTCCTACCTATGCACCTTTTGATAAAGTAATCATTACTGCCGCCGCTCCTTTCATTCCGCCAAAATTAATTGAGCAGTTAAAAACCGGTGGCAAAATGGTGATTCCCGTTGATGACAACGGGTCACAAAAAATGATGCGCATTACTAAAAATGAAGATGGAACGTTAGAAGAAGAAACTTTTTCCGATTTTTCTTTTGTGCCGATGTTGAAGGGGAGGAGCTGATTATGGTGAATGATGAATGCTGAGTGGTGAATAATCAGTGTGTACCATGGGAAATCTGCTCGAAAAACTACGAACTCCAAACTACAAACTCCAAACTACAACCTTCAACCATCTTTTACAACTTCATATTTATCGATGCCATAAAATTCGTTCCCGCCATCGGAAAATAATAATTTTCCACCGATAATTCCCCACCTGAAATATAATTGTAAGTATATCCGCTGGACTCGTACATTTTATTAAAAACATTATTTACTTTAAGCACAAAATTCACTTCTTTAAATATTTTTTTCATCATGGTGTAAGAGAATTTTACATTCTCAATGAAATAAGGATCTACGCTTCTGCTTACATGTGATGTGTTATCTAAAAACTGCCTTCCCACATATTTTGATTCAAAATTTATTTGTCCATTTTTTAGCGGAGTAAAATTAATTGAAGCCGCACCAACCATATCAGGCGAAAAAGAAATATCGGTATTGTGATAAATGTTTTCCTTCTGCAAACCGTTGTCATAATCGTCAATAAATTCTGTAAAAGTTTTTATTTTATTTTTACTCAAAGAAATATTTCCGGAAAGATTGATCCATTTAGAAACAATTGCTGCGCCCTGTAATTCAATGCCGGCGCGGTAACTTTCAGGTGTGTTGGTTCGGGTATAAGCTCCCACATCATTTATTTTACCGGTATTTACCAGCTGATTGTGATAATACATGTAGTAAAAGGTGGCGCCATAATTAAACAGCTTTTCTTTCTTTTCTATTCCTAATTCTGCATCATATAAAATTTCGGGTTTCGGAATTTGATTTACGCCAGCTTCAAAATCACCGCGGTTTGGTTCTTTCGCGGCAACAGAAAAAGACAGGTAGGACTGGTAATTATTTCTGTTGAAAGAGATGCCCGCCTTTGGATTGAAAAATGAATAATTTTTATCGATAATTATTTTTGGATTATCATCAAAACCGTCAATTTTATATTTTATAAAATGCCCTTGTAAATCTAAAAATCCTGTAAAGCCTATGCCGAATGACTGCATCAGTTTTGCATAAAGGTTCAAATCATTCTTTTGTGCAGGAGCATTAAAATATGTATAGTTTGCCGGAAATCCTTTCTGCGCCCACGTTACAACATCATAATGCTTTCCATCGTATTCTGTATAACCACCACCAAAAGTAATCTGCGTTTTATTTTTATGGTATTGCATGGAGAAAATTGAACCATAAAAATAATTATCGAGCCATAGTCTTCGTATTAAATCTGTTGAATTGATTGTATCCGTTCCACTAATAAAATCAGGAAGGTTGTAATCACTGAAAGATTGATCAGCCCTGTATTCTTCATAATATCCTTTGCCTCTTGTAAGAAAAGCAGCGATATTAAAACTGAATAAAGAATTGATTTTATGATTGTAAAAAAGCTGGTAATGGGTTTGGATATAATTGTCTGTTTCGTTGGCATAAGGCGCGCCCGGCTTTTCAGTTCCTGCTGGATTATAAGTACGATCACTGTCAAGATAGCTCTCCGGAACGCCGTACCACGCCTGGTAAGTTTTTTCTTTTCCACTTATTAAATTAAAGCGCAAAGAACTTTTGTCATTGATATATGCGGCGCTAAAATAAAGAGATTTTAGATTCGAGGTGGCACGATCAATATATCCATCGCTGGAAATCGTGGAAACTCTTGTATCGATTAAAAAATGATTTGCAAGTAAACCTGTTCCTGCTTTTAATGTATTTTTCCAGGTATTAAAAGAACCAAAACTGTTGTTTAGTTCCAAATACTTTTCTTTATTTACTTCATTGGTAGAAAGATTGATCGTTGCGCCGAAAGCCCCGGCCCCGTTGGAAGAAGTGCCAACACCACGTTGTATCTGAATGGAATTTAATGAGGAAGCAACATCAGGCAAATCAACAAAAAAAGTGCCCTGGCTCTCTGCATCATTATAAGGAATTCCATTTAGCGTAACATTGATCCTGGAAGCATCCGTACCCCGGATATGAATGCCTGTATAACCAACGCCGTTTCCTGCATCAGAGTTTACTACAACCGATGGAGTTTGATTTAAAATGAAAGGCAGGTCCTGACCAAAATTTACATTCTCTATTTGTGCTCTGCTCAGATTTGTTTTGGTAAAAGGCGCTTTATCCGCCGCCCTTATAGACGAAATTTCTATGTTTTCCAACATCAATGTATCGCCCAATTTATGTTTAGAAGTGTCTTGTGCATTTATGGTTAAAGTAAAATTTGCTGCCAAAAAGATTGATAAAAGTTTTTTCATGTTTGTAATTTTTTAGGTCAATACAATGCATGAAAAAGAAGGCGGGTAAAGGTTTTGTCCTCCCTTCGCAGGCATTATCCTGATCAGGTCTGCGGGTATTTTCTCAGCAATCGCGTCAAGAGACGAAATGCACCCCGGTATATTTTTGTTTTGAAATGCAAAGATAATAAAGTTAAAAATGATTTGAAAAAATTAATGGAAATCAAGACAGGAATCCGGCTTATTTGTGCGTTTACTGTGAACGTCATTCGTCAAATTGATGAGTTCAAAATTCTTATTCTTGATTGGTGTCAAATCGTTTAATTCGTGGCTGCTTAAAAACATTGTAACTTTTTGCTTCTGATTTCGTTACACCTAAAAAACAACTTTATGAAATCTATTTTATTGATTCTTTTTACTGCTTTTTCTATTCAGTCATTTTCCCAAACAATTATCAATGATAAAAATGCAGAAATAAGAAATGTTGGTTCTTTTTCAGCCATAAAAGCATCTGGCGGCATTGATGTTTATTTATCGCAGAGCAATGATTATGCTTTGGCAGTAAGCGCTTCAGACGTTAAATACAGGGATGCAATTAAAACTGAAGTAAAAAATGGAGTTTTAAATATCTCATATAATGGAAGCGCCATTAGATTTAGCTCCAACCCGAGATTGCGTGCATATATTTCTTTTAAAAGCCTTGAAAGCCTTGATGGATCAGGCGCCTGTGATTTTATCATCAACGGAATTTTCAAAGGAAATAGCCTTAAAATTAAACTTTCGGGCGCTTCTGATGTGAAGGGAAATATCAATTTTGAAAACGTTGATCTTAATCTCAGTGGCGCTTCTACGGTAAAAGTAAATGGCAATGTAAGCAATATAAAAATAGATGCGAGCGGCGCCAGCGATATAAAAAATTATGATTTGGTGGTGGATAATTGTATAGCAGATCTTTCCGGCGCAAGTGATATAAAAATTACGGTAAACAAATCCCTGAATGCAAAGGCAAGCGGAGCAAGTTCATTATATTACAAAGGCATTCCTGAAAAAAAGGATGTGAGCTCAAGTG
The DNA here is from genome assembly GCA_963706825.1 of uncultured Chitinophagaceae bacterium. Taxonomy (GTDB): domain Bacteria; phylum Bacteroidota; class Bacteroidia; order Chitinophagales; family Chitinophagaceae; genus Ginsengibacter. The sequence continues at coordinate 898,334 of CAVPNT010000003.1, forward strand.
GCGCCAGCAGCATATCTCAGCGGAATTAGAAAAAAGAATTGTGCCTCAATTAGCGGAATAATTTTTATCACAGCATAATTTTAAGAATTAGTAAAGATTAAAATTTGGTAGCACGATATTAAGCCGTTACATTTGCACTCCTAAATCGCGAAGTAGAGCAGCGGTAGCTCGTCGGGCTCATAACCCGAAGGTCGGAGGTTCGAACCCTCCCTTCGCAACAAAACCCACAAGGATTGTGGGTTTTTTTAATTTAAATATACTCCTCAACAACTGACTTTCAAGAAGTATATTAAATAATCCCAACATTCCAAAGATTGCCACGAAAACCCATTGATGATTTTTGTAAATAAGAAGTATTTTCCGGGTTTTCTCGCAATGACGAGGCAGGTTTAGCTTTACATTCTTTTAATGACAAGATTTTTGCAGCATAAATACAAATAATACAAATTTATCTTTTGATAAAAGAACCACTTCAAATTTTCCTCAAAATCATTTTGTAATTTTTCAAAAAAAAAACAATTGAAAATATTAATTATAGAGGATGAAAAAAGTCTTGCGGAAAGCATGGCCACTTATCTTTCTTCCCAGGATTATTATTGCGATATTGCTGAAGATTTTGCCACTGCAACCTATAAAACTGAATATAATGATTACGATTGTATTTTGCTTGATATTACATTGCCAGGCGGGAATGGTTTAAAGATTTTAGAGCAATTAAAAGAAGATAAAAAAAATGATGGAGTACTAATTATTTCTGCAAAAAATTCTTTGGATGATAAAATAAAAGGACTGAATCTGGGCGCAGATGATTATTTATCCAAACCATTTCATCTTTCTGAATTAAATGCGCGAATCGCCGCTATTATCCGAAGAAAAAAGTTTGATGGAAATTCGCTTTTGCAGTTTGAAAATATCAGCATTGATACACAAAGCAAAGCAGTAACCGTAGATAATAATCGTGTAGAACTTACCAAAAAAGAATACGAATTGTTGATTTATTTTGTTTCAAATAAAAAGCGGATCATCTCAAAAGAAGCAATAGCAGAGCACCTTTGGGGAAACGACATGGCCGGAAATTTTGATTTTATTTATACGCATATAAAAAATCTCAGAAAAAAATTAATGGATGCTGGTGATGCGGATTTTATTAAATCAGTGTATGGAATGGGTTATAAATTTACTGCTTCATGAAACTGCTTGCGAAATATAACCGTGTAAATATTCCGATTACAATCGCGACGCTTTTAATTACGGGCATAGGTTTTTATTTCATCATTCATTATGTTTTGGTACGCCAGATTGATAAAGATTTGCGCATCGAACAACAGGAAATTATTCATTACATAAAAGAAAAAAAATCGTTACCGGAAGCATCGAATTATAAAGATCAGCAAATTGAGTTTCAACCGGCAAATGACCCCTTTTTCAAAACCAGGTTTTCAACAGAAGACACATATAATTCAAAAGAAAATGAAGTTGAATCGTTCAGAAAACTAGAGTTTCCCGTCGTTGTAAATGAACAAAATTATAGGGCGATTGTAAAAAAATCGCAGCAGGAAACAGAAGACATTATTCAACTGATTTTAATCATTACCTTTTCGGTTATTATTTTTTTATTGTTGATTCTTTTTATCGCCAATCGCTTGTTGCTTGCTAAAATCTGGCAGCCTTTTAATCATATTTTAGAGCAATTAAAACAATTTAATCTTTCTTCAAAAAATAAAATCATTCCTCAGAAAACAGATATTAAAGAGTTTAGAGAATTGAATGAGGCCGCGCTTTTGATGTCTGAAAAAGTAGGTAAAGATTATGAAGCATTAAAAAATTTTACGGAAAATGCATCTCATGAAATACAAACTCCTTTGGCCATCATCAAAAATAAAATTGAACTCTTATTACAATCAGAAAGCCTGGATAAAACATATGTCGATGCGATACAAAAGGTAAATGAGGCAGCATCAAAACTTTCGAGGTTGAACCAATCTTTGTTGCTCCTTGCAAAGATTGAAAATCGCCAGTTTCAAAACCCTGGAAAAGTGAATTTCTCTGAAGTGATGAACGAATGTGTTGAAAATTTTGAAGAACTGGCGTCTATAAAAAATATCAGCATTGAAAAAAAATTTCCGGAAAATGTTTTTGTAGAAATGAATGATTCGCTGGCGGAAATTTTAGCTTCAAATATTATTTTGAATGCAATAAAGCATAATGTTCATAATGGGAATATAAAAATTGATCTCAGCGAAAAGTCAATGTCAGTGAGTAATACAGGCAATGAACCGAATGAAAATACGGGTGATTTTTTCCAGCGGTTCAAAAAAAGTTCTTCTTCAGGTGATTCGATTGGCCTTGGGCTCGCAATTGTAAAAAGCATCTGTGACACCTATGCATTTGCTGTTTCTTATTCTTACAAAGAAGGGATTCATATTATAGAAGTTGATTTTCATTAAAAGATTATATGCATTTCAATTGCAGTTTGTGTAATCGCACCCGCCACAGCAAGCAAACAAAATAATGGCATTTCCGAAACACAATCTTCTTTAAAAGTTCTTTTACTGTAACATCTTTTCTCTTAAAATAAAAGAACCGTTTCCAAGCGAAACGGTTCTTTTATTTTTATTTAAATAAGTGGCGGAATTTCTTCCGGAATCTCATGAATATCATCGCGCTCATCATGAGGATATTTATCCGGATTTCTCAGCCTGCTGTGATAACGGCTGTATCCAAAATAAATAACGAAACCAATTAATAACCATCCGAAGAGCCTTACCCAGTTGGTCCAGCCCAATCCAAAGATCATCGCTGCACAAACGACAATGCCCAGAACAGAAATTAATTTGTATGCCGGCACTTTAAATCCTCTTGGAATTTCAGGATGTTTTACACGCATGATCCAAACTCCCGCGCATACCAGTATAAATGCGAATAAAGTTCCAATGCTCGTCATATCGCCGACAATATCTCCGGGTATAAATGCAGAGAATATCCCAACAAGCACCAGGAAGATTAAGTTGGATTTGTAGGGAGTTTTGAATTTTGGATGTATTTCAGAAAATATTTTGGGAACAAGTCCGTCTTTACTCATTGAATAAAATACCCTGGATTGGCCCATGAGCATTACCAAAATCACTGAAGAAAATCCAAGTAAAATGGCTATCGTAACGAGGTCGCTCAGCCATTGAAACGTTGGTACCCATACACCCCCTACCATTTGTCCGCTCATGTGCTCAATTGCATATACAACCGATGCTTCGCTGCCATTTGTTCTAAATTCCTGTACAGAAGCGATACCCGTAAGTACATAAGAAAATAAAATGTACAGAATCGTACAAATTACGAGCGATCCTAAAATACCAATTGGCATATCCCGTTTCGGATTTTTAGTTTCCTGGGCAGCAGTAGAAACCGCGTCGAAGCCAATGAATGCAAAAAATACTACACCCGCGGCGCCAAGTATTCCCAATATTCCTCCATAATGATAAGTGATACCCATGTGGTCGGTATAGGTAGTTGGAGGAGGAATAAAAGGTGTATGATTTTCCGGCCTGATATATTGCCATCCAACCACAATCACTACCACTACAATCGCTACTTTTAAAATTACAATGATTGCATTTACCAATGCCGATTCCTGCATTCCCCTGATTAATAAAAGCGTTAGAACGGCAACGATTCCCAAAGCGGGAAGGTTCATAATTCCATGATAAAGGCCATCATGCGACATTTGAAAAGGAGAGTGGCACCATTCATATGGGACCGACGTGCCGAAAATCTGTAAGAATTTATTGAAATATTCTGCCCACGCAATCGCCACAGTTGCAGCGCCTACGCCATATTCCAGAATTAAATCCCACCCAATGATCCATGCAATAAATTCGCCCATTGTCGCATAAGAATAAGTGTACGCGCTTCCTGCAATGGGAATCATTGAAGCAAATTCAGCATAACATAAGCCTGCAAAAGCACATCCTAAAGAAGCGATTATAAATCCAATTGTTACAGATGGGCCTGCATGCTGGGCGGCGGCAGCGGCTGTTCTCACAAATAAGCCCGCGCCTATGATCGCGCCAATGCCAAGCGCAATCAGGTTTCCGGCCCCCAGCGTTCTTTTTAATGTGTTTTGTGATTCACCTGCCTCATGCATCAGATGGCTAACAGGCTTCATAATAAATAAACTACTCATCGTGTTTCTGCGGAATTTTTGTGTTTATAAAAGAGTGAAAAATAAAAAATATTCTTTAATGATTATTACAATTGTTTCGGAGCTTATTTTAAATATCCGGAAAAGTAATGAAATAATTAAAAAGTCAGCAAAAAGATTTATCAATGGTGAAAAATAATCAATTTTTCTGTTGGGAAATTTGCACCTGATGGGTTATTAAAATAAAAAATCAAAAATGTTTTTATTTTATCTTCGCCCTCTTATGAAAAAGGAGAAAGAAATCGTAATGAGCGGTATCCGGCCAACCGGTTACTTACACCTCGGAAATTATTTCGGGGCCATGCGTAATTACGTAAAAATGCAGGAGGATTATGAATGCTATTTCATGGTAGCGGATCTGCATTCTTTAACAACCCATCCCGACACAAAAGAACTGAAATCGAATGTTCACAGGGTTTTGGCGGAAAATATCGCCAGCGGGCTCGATCCGGATAAAGCAGCTTTATATTGTCAAAGCCACGTATTTCAAACATCTGAACTATATCTTTATTTAAACATGCTTGCCTACAAAGGTGAGCTTGAAAAAACGCCCACGTTTAAAGATAAAGTACGCCAGCACCCTGATAATGTAAATGCAGGGTTGCTCACTTACCCGGTGTTGATGGCTGCGGATATTTTAATTCACCGGGCTAATTATGTGCCTGTTGGTAAAGATCAGGAGCAGCACCTGGAAATTGCCCGCAATTATGTAAACAGATTTAATCATCGCTACGGCGAAATATTTCCTGAGCCTTATGCATATAATTTTAATCATGAACTGGTAAAAGTTCCTTCGCTCGATGGCACCGGAAAGATGAGTAAAAGTGAAAATCAAATGGCTACTTTATATCTTGCTGATGAAGATGATGCAATCAGGAAAAAAATTATGAAAGCAAAGACAGACAACGGCCCTGCAGAAAAAAATTCCATAAAACCCGATTACATTGAGAATTTATTTTTGTTAATGAAACTCGTGAGCAGCCCAGAAACATGGCAATATTTTGAAGAGAAATTTAGTAATTGTTCTATCCGTTATGGCGACATGAAAAAACAGTTGGCAGAAGATATGGTAAAGTTTATTTCGCCCATACGGCAAAAAGTAAATGATATTTTAAAAGATGAAAAATATTTACAAAAAGTAATGAAACAGGGCGCTGAAAAATCAACTGCAAATGCTGAAGTAACCATGAAGTTGGTGAGGAATGCGATGGGGCTGAATTACTTTTGAAGGTTGAAGGTTCAAAGTTGAAGGTTGAAAGTTGAAGGTTGAAGGTTGAAAGTCTGAAGTCGAATGAAATAGGTTGAGCTTGATTGAACTTTAAACTATGAACATTGAACGATGATTGAACCTTGAACTATCATTTTTAAATAATAAATTCAAAATCACCACATGGCGAAATCAAAAAAGCCGAAACACATTGCTGTTGCGGGAAATATTGGTGCAGGAAAAACCACTTTGACGGAATTGCTGAGTAAGCATTATAAATGGATTCCCCAGTTTGAAGATGTGGATCACAATCCGTATCTGAATGATTTTTATGATGAAATGCCGAGGTGGAGTTTCAATTTGCAAATATATTTTCTCAATAGCCGGCTCAATCAATTGCTGGAAATTCAACGAGGCACAGAAACCGTTATTCAGGACAGAACGATCTATGAAGACGCTAATATTTTTGCGCCAAACCTGCACGATATGGGCCTGATGACCAAAAGAGATTTTACCAATTATTATTCTTTTTTTGAAACTTTAAAATCGATGGTGCAGCCGCCGGATTTATTAATTTATCTGAATGCCTCTGTTCCAACTCTTGTTGCTCAAATTCAAAAACGCGGCCGTGAATATGAAGAAAATATCCGGCTCGATTATTTAAAAAAGCTGAACGAATTTTACAACAAATGGATCAGCAGTTATAAAGAAGGGCCTTTGCTGATTGTAGATGCAGATAAAAATAAATTTGCCGAAAATGAAGAAGATTTGGGAATTATTATAAACCAGATTGATGCGCAGTTGTATGGGTTGTTTTGAGGCTTAAAGGTTAACAACTTTTGTTCATTTTTTCCCTTTTGAGGATTTCGCTTTTTTATTAAAGTCCAGGCATATTGTAAGCCAATATTTAAAATCCTTTTCTTTTTGAAAACCGGTCGGTTCTACATAGCAGTAACCCTGATATTCTTTTCCTCTCATAATCATTGGCAGAAAACCAATTTTTTCAGAAACTTCTTCCTGCAGGTTTGGATCAAAGCGGCACATTAAATTTTCACCACTTACACTGATGCACATTTTATCATTCACCATAAATGTGAGTCCGCGAAACATTTTCTTTTCTTCAACTTTTAGTTCAACAAATTTTGAAAGATATTCTCTGATTGTGTCTGCAAGTTTTGTATCGTAAGCCATGATTTTTTCGTTATTAACAAATCTTCGACGTTTCAAAATATATTTATCAACTGCCTATAAAGTTTCTGATTTTTTCAATAGTATTTTTTCTTTTCTCAAAAAACTTCCGGTCAAAGCTGCAAAACCAGCTACCATAGCGCCGATTAGAGCTGTAACAAAAATTAATAAATAAGGATTGTCCGCTTTAAAAATCAATAATGAAACCCGGTGCGCTAAAATATTTCCATTACTGATGCTGATCCACAAACTCAATATCCCCCATAATAAAAAGAGTGCGACAAAGCCCGAAATAAATGAAGCAAGATGGCCTTGCGGAATCAGAACAGCAATAATAAATGCAACAACAGCAATACTCCACCATGGAAAATATAAGCATACAAGAAAACTAAAAAGTATGATGAGGATTGTGTTGGCGAGGAATTTCATGTTTGATGGTTTTTGGTGAGTGGTGAGTTCGTGAATTGTGAATAGTGAGTTGTGAAATGTGAATAGTGAATAGAGAATGGTGAATGTGTCTCAATTAAGAATCAGTATTATTTGTTTGTTTGCTGTGCATCAGAATAATTTAATAATTTAATAATTAATTAAAACTTATTACTGATTTTACTCTCTTATCATTAACGTCATCAGCTTTCATCACCCACAGTTTATAATATTTTCCCAGAGCCCAATCTGTTACGAAATCGTCATAGAACCTGCTTCCCGGGTTTCCGCTTTCACCGCCCGGATATATTCCCCACGCTTCGGTTTCAGGTGTTAACGAAACAATCATCCGCCAGCTTGGGCCATGTTGCTCTTTGGCAGCATTAATGGTATTTGTGCCGCCGCCAATCGGCAAATGCAATCTGCTGAAAGCTTCAATTCGCGCCAAATGCTCTACCCGGGTGTCTTTATATTTTGCCCATTCCAGCGTGCCGTTTTCATCTGCTTTTCTGATTACCGCAGCTGCTTTTTTGAACGCGGCTGTTACGTCATCGGGCAGTGTTTCAACTTTCAAAGTGTTGACATTATCAAAATATTTAAAGTTCGGATATTTATGAATATCATCGAGTAAAGTGCTTTCTGAGGGCCATAATAATTCAAGCCCTGTTTTTAAAAATTCATCTTTCCAAACAGTTGTTTCCAAACTATCCCAGGTAACTACAAATAACGTCGCGCCTTTTGAAGCGGTGTCATTTCTTAAATCCCAGTTTTTAAGAATGTCAAAATATTTTTTTTCCTGGGGAGAAAGTTTGTCCACCTGCATATTTTTTATTAAAACAGGAAGCGCCATTTCTCCAAAAACATTGTAATTGTCTGTTTGCAATTCCATCATATCCTGAGGAGTGATATTGTTCATTGCTTCGAGTCTTTTATTGATTTCCCAGCCGCGGTAAGGAGGATAACTTCCACCAAGATAATATGGATAAGTAGTATCTGTGGGCAGTTGATTGGCGCTGCTTACAAATCCTCTTTCGGGATTAACCAGGTGCGGATTTTCATTTTGTGGAATCATTCCCTGCCAGAAATAAGTGCTGTCTGCTCCGGGCATTACAAAATCTCCCTGCCGGTACCATTTTGCGGGAAATTCGCCCTGATCCCAAATGGCAATATCTCCATTTTTGCAGGCGAAAATACAGTTCTGCCCCGGTGTATGTAAATACTTTATTGCCTGCAAATAATCGTCATAATTTTTTGCTTTATTGAGCAGGGTAAACATTTTCAATTCATTGCTTGGGTCATGTGCTTTCCATCTTACAGCGTAGTTTTTTTCATTCGTATTTCTTCCGCCATCAAAACTTTTATCGTACATCACCGGGCCAATATTTGTGTAGGCAACCGTGTCTAAATAATCAGGCCGGTTTTTTATTTTAATGTCTTCAATTCTGAAAGTTGTTGGATGCCATACGCTATCAAACCAATATTCCTTGCGGCTTTCATCCTTAAATTTCACTTCATAATAATCTCTCACATCCCGCATCGCATTGGTAAATCCAAAAGCGCAACTATCATTGAAACCAATAATTACGGAGGGAGCACCGGGAAATGTAGCGCCATAAGCATTATACGCAGGTGTAGTGATTTGCATTTCGTACCATATAGAAGGAAGGTTCAATCCGAGATGTGGATCGTTGCATAAAATGGGTGAACCACTTTTTGTTTTTTTGCCGCTTACAGCCCAGTTGTTACTTCCATTATCCGGGTTCGGTTTTTGTTCGGTAATCGTAGTGGAATCTCTGTTGTCATAATAAAGTGAATCTGCAGAAGCAGGAATTTTTACGTCAATTCCTGGCTTTGGAAAAATAGTTCCTTTGGGAACAATCGGGTCTAATGAATCCATTACGATTGGATAAATCTTATCAAAATCTGCAGAAGAAAAAATGGATTTCGAGTTGGTCATTTCAAAATCCCTTTCATAGCCGGCAAGTTCGAGCGCCATGTATTTCAGGAAAAGCGCTGATTTTAAATTCGTCCATTTCTCCGGTTTATAGCCCATTAATTTATATTCTACCGGCAAGGTACTTTCCGTTAAACTTTCAATATACGCATTTACTCCCGCCGTATAATTGTTGCATTCAGCAAGGGTTTCCGGGTCTTTTTCAATTTCTTTCAAAGAATTTTCTGCACCATATACCATTCCCAATCGTCGTTTATCGCGATCGTATTCGAGGGCTATCGGACCTACAATTTCACTCAATCTTCCAGCTGCAGCGCGCGTTTGAAATTCCATTTGCCACAGACGGAATTTTGCATGAAGAAAGCCTTGTACAAAAAATGCATCATTCTCATTATCTGCAAAAACATGAGGCACCAGCCGTTCATCGAAATACACTTTTACTTTTCCCTGCAATTGCGGGAACGAAAGTTTTGCAGAATAATTTTCATTCAAGGGTTCAGCATTTTGCCACAAACCTTGTTGCGGGCTTAATAATTTGCCCAATGGCACGGGAAGCACCATGGTGCTATTAAATAACAAAACCAATATGATGGTAATGATGCCGAAAACTAAAAATGAAACTATTTTCATTAAAAATGTTTAAGGTGTAAAATAAAGAAAAAGAATAGGTTTATGCAAAGAAAAAAAATGTCGGTTTTTGTTACAACCGGTTTTAAATAAAACTTTGAAATACTTTTGGAAAAGAATCACCATTGTTTTTGAATAGAAAATGAAAACATCCACGACATTGATAATATTGATTATCATTAAATAAAAAAAATATGGCAATGTTTAACCCTGCACATCCCGGAGAACTAATCCGCGAAACCATTGACGGGATTATTCAAGAAGCTGTTAGTCCTGAAATGGCTTTAAACTGCAACAGGTTTTAGTAATACTACGCCTGAATTTTGGCCACGCCTACACGATAATTTCAATCTCTCTTTAGCAAGGAAAAAAGTTGTTACAAAAAGAATTAAAGTGTTCTGGAAAGCGGCAGTGTTATAAAGTAGTCCATTCGTGCAATAAGAAGAATCATTGAAGAATTCTTTATAAAGGCATTGCATAATTATAGAATGATAGATATGAGTCCTTTTAAAAAGAGGAAAATAAGTCGATTTTCATTCAACATTTTTCCCAATGGAATATCTTTTCAAAAGTAACTAAAGGCGGAAACAGGAATTTGCATTAATTCTTTGTTTACTGTTCATCCTGCCGGATAGTAGTGGCAACATTTGCGGAACATTATTTGCGGTTTTTTTAATATTATTCATTTTAAAACCATTTAAGACATGAAAATTTCAAAAATTCTGCTTGCCGTTTTTCTTACGGTGTCTGTTTTTTTTACCGGCTGCAAGCCAAAAGATTCAACTATACAAAAAGACATTACGGATAAATTCGCTTCCACTCCCGAATGTGCCGGCGCCACTGCTACGGTAACGGATGGCGTGGCTACTTTGACAGGCGAAGTGAAAGATGATATGTGCAAAAGCACGGCAGAAACTACCGCAAAAAATGTAAAAGGAGTGAAGTCTGTGGTAAATGATTTAACCGTGACACCGCCACCTCCTCCGCCAACTGCTACAACAGTTACTCCCGATAATTCAATGAATCAGGGAGTTACTGATGCAACCAAAGATTTCCCAACTGTAAAAGCAACAGTAAATAATGGGCAAATCACATTAACAGGAAGTATCAAACGTGCGGATCTTCCCAGGTTAATGCAGAGTCTGAGCAGTCTTCATCCTTCAAAAATCAACAATCAGCTCACCATTAAATAAATAAAAAATGTCAGCATTACAGGATAAATACAAAACATTGATTGATGCTGCAAAAACAGCAGGAATAAGCAATCTGCAGGTAAATGAAGAGGGAAGTGTCTTGCACATAAGCGGCGATGCGCCAACCGGTGCAGAGAAGGATCAGCTTTGGGAAATTTACAATAAAATTGATCCCGATTATCGTGCTGGTGATTTAATATTGGATATTGATGTGGCAGCGACAGCCGGTACAAAAGCAAAAGTTACAACAGATACCACGGCGCTTAATATTCGCAAAGGACCGGGAACGGACCAACCGATTATGGGAAAAGCCGCACATGGGGAAATTGTTACGCTTCAAAATAAAACCAATGAACAATGGTGGCTGATAAAAACGGATAGTGGTGTTGAAGGTTATGCATATGCGCAGTATTTAAGCCCGCAATAATTTTTTAAATTAATAAAGCTTTTGTAAAGGAACGTGTTTGAAAGACAGGTTTTTTTATTTTAAATTGAAGGCAAAAGAGCACCAATAAAATAAACATCCGGCAGAAATGTTTTATAGATTTACAAGATAAGAAGTGCTTCGTCCACCTGCATTTTCCCGAAGGATAAAAGCCTGTATGGCAATTAATTGTAGCAAATCGCGTGTTGCGGTCGCTTTTGATATATGTGTGAGCCCGATATATTTTTTCGTGTTCATGCCACCTTTAAATCCCTGTGGACCTTCCTGAAACATTCTCCTGATGACTTTCATTTGCCGTTCGTTCAGTGTGTCTTTAAAACGATCGAAGAATTTTGTAGTTTTTAAAGTAAATTCTATTTGAGCTTCTGATTCTTTCTGCGCATTCAAAATGATTTGAAGAAAATAATTCAACCACGGTGTAATTTCATTCGAACGCTGGGCGTGCTGAAGAGCATTGTAATATTCTTTTTTATTAACTTCTATTGCACGCGAAAGACTCAACATTACCGGATATCCAACGGTTTGTGATAATGCTTTCTCAGCAATTCCACGTCCTATTCTTCCATTGCCATCTTCAAATGAGCCGATTAATTAACTTATTCGGCTCAAATATATAGAAAATATGAGCCGAATAGAAGATTCATTCGGCTCATATCGCAATCTTGCTCTCCATGTTATTCTTGCAATAGTTGCTGGTAAAGTATGTAGAAAAAAACAGTGACAGTAAATCAACAAATAATGGCGATTCTGTTTTCTTCCCATAAATAATTTCATCATCCAAACAAATTTTTATCATCCTTTATTCATAAACTTTTCATTACAACATTTCTTTCGACTAACTTTAGGCAACCTAAAAGTGAAAACAAGAAGACTTTTAATTCGTGCCTTTAAAAAATTAAAAAATTATTTATGAATCATCCAAGGCATGATGAATCGAGAACGAAATTTCAGTTAGAAAGATTTGTTTTTTTTAGCGATGCCGTTTTTGCTATTTGCATTACCTTGTTGGTTATTGCCATCAAGGTTCCCGACCGGGATGAGATGCATATTTATACAGATCCTGCTTTATGGAAATATCTTTCTCACAATTCACTGAAATTTTTCGGATTTTTTATCAGCTTCGGCATCATCGGTCACTACTGGTCGGTGCATCACCGTATATTCGGATACGCAATAAATTATACCACTTCTTTGATTTGGATAAATCTTGGTTTTCTTTTTTCTGTAGTCCTATTGCCTTTTAGTTCCGGTTTATTGGGCGAATATGCTTCAGATACCGACATGTTTCTTCCTTATGCAGTGTATGTCGGCAATATGTGTTTTACAGGATTCATGAATATTTGGTTGTGGTTATACATAAGCAATCCAAAGCGAAATTTGTTGACCCATAAAATATCACGGGCGAGAATCATACTTGGGTTATATAGAAGCCTGATGATTCCGGTGGTATTTCTGTTTTCACTTTTACTGTCCTTTTTTCTCCCTTTGGTTTCCCGTTTTATTCCGGTGGTAATCCCTTTTATTTTGCATTGGGGAATGAAAGGATTGGAAAGAAGAGCAGATCAAAAAGATAAAGATGAGCTTATTGTTGTAAGCAGAATGGTTAAACAATAAACATATAATGCAGAATAGAAATTCGCATTATTTATTGGCCTGCTGTGTCTTACTTGAATACCTTTATAAAAGATTTTGTAAAAACTTTTTATGAAAAAAATATTTTTTTTCAATGTAAGTTTTCTCCTTTTTTTCATTATTGGAAAATGCCAGCCAACTGCTATCTCCACATCACTTCCTGATTCTTCTCATTCTAATGAAAAATTGTTTGACGATAGTGAAATATTGGAAATTACCTTGAAAGGAAACATACATAAACTATTTGAGGATAGGGAGGGAGAAGCGAAATATTATCCGTTGACTCTTGCATACAAAGATGCAGGCAGTGTGATTTCAATTCATTTAAATGTAAAAACCAGAGGGCATTTTCGCCGTGATAAAGCAAACTGTAATTATCCGCCTTTGTTGCTTAGTTTTTCAGATACTTCAGGCAATCCACCTTCTATTTTCCCTAAACATTCTTCTTTAAAATTAGTAATGCCGTGCAAAGGAGATAAATTTGTAGTACACGAATGGCTCGTGTATAAATTGTACAACCTGGTAACAGCGCAAAGCTTTAGGGCAAGACTTGTTAAGGTTACTTTGGTCGATGAGGATAATAAAAAAATGCCTTCCCCTTTTTATGGAATGCTTCTGGAAGACGAAAAACAAATGGCCAAACGGAACAATTCCATTTCGGTGAAAAAGAAGATGAAGCCTTACCAGACCATGCGTGAACCGTTTTTAAGAATGGCGGTATTTGAATACCTGATTGGCAATACTGACTGGTCGGTTGAGTACATGCAAAATATAAAATTGATCGCTGTGGATTCTGCATCCACGCCAATTACGGTTCCTTATGATTTTGATCTTGCCGGCATTGTAGAGTCGCCATATGCGTTGCCGGCTCCTGAATTAAAAATGAATTCTGTGAGGGAGCGGAGGTATCGCGGCTACTGTATAAAGGATATGAAAATATTCGACAGCACAGTTGCTTTTTATAACGCTTTAAGAAATAAAATTTATAGTCTTTATACCGATTGTCCTTTGCTGGACGAAAAATATAAAAAGCAAACCCTCAGCTATCTTAATGAATTTTATTCAACTATTAATAGCCCAAAAAGTTTGGAAAAAGAATTTGGATATCCGTGCCTTAAGGATGGAACCGGAAATGTGATTATTAAAGGGCTGAAAGAAGATTGATTTGATTGAAATTGTTGATGGCAACCGGATTATTCAGTTCTGGCATTTTGAATAAAAGTGTATTTTACCCTGGCGGGATTGTTGATTAATTTAAAAAAATCATCGAGATAACTGGTGAGTTCATTTTTACTTTTTGAAGAAAGTAAATTAAAATTATTAATCAAAGCGTAAATACTGTCTTTCTGTTTTTTAAAAATATCCACTACTTCATTTATTACGTCGGGAGGTTCGGCAAAGCCACGGTACAGTCTTGTACGCACACTTGTAATATCAAGTCTTGGATCAGGGTTTGAATAACTGGTATTTACAAATCCTGAGAAATCAAAATCATAAGGGACTATCAAAGGCCGGTTGGAAGAATCGGTGTTTGAGTGAAGTAACCTGGTATTATGATTTGCAATCACACCAAAATCTGTGTTGCCAATCATGTATTCAAATATGGCAGTCAGCGCCATCTGGTAATTATTCGTATTCCGCGGGTCCGTTTTGGTTTTTAAATAAGTGCAATTATTGCGTTTTGCAACATTTTTTATATCCTCCATAAAAAAAGCATATTCTGTAATTGGTTTCTTTTTGCCAGAACTATCTACTAATTTCAAATTTAATAACCTCACACGAAAACTAATATCAGTAAGCAGGTTGTAAATCTTATAAACGAGGAATTCGCTTAATAAATATTTTTCACCGGTCTCGGAAGTGTAGCACTGGCTTACTAATTTCAACGAACCTAATGGCTTTAATACCGAAGTCTTTTTACCTTTGAAATCAACCGTCAGAGGAGGCAAAAAACAGGTTTCTCTTCTAAAGTGGCCCCTGACGGTGAGAATTATTGGTTCGTCAATTGTGTTGCCACCGGGGAGTATAATTGTAAAATTTGCGGGGAATTCGAAGTCTGCTTTATCTTTTTTCCTAAAGATCATTCCCATATTGGTTGTAATGGTAGCATTGATGACAGATGTGTCTTCAAAAAATTTTACTTTATCAAAAGACGCCGTTTGACTAAATCCATTTCCGCATGTAAGCGAAAAAATAATTATAATTATAGATAGAATTAGTTTCATCGATGCGATTTTTTTTGAAATTAGAAATCAATTTTGCAGTCAATAAAATCATTAAGTAACTGTTTTCGGTAGAATGTTCAATTCTTTTGACATATTTTCTGAAATTTATTTTGAAACATCTTCAATCACATGCCCAATAGATCCACTTGGCATCTGAATATGAAGCATTGCAGCGATTGTTGGGGCAATGTCGGTCATATAAACCTCCCGGTTTATTTTTCCCGGATGAATATTCCAGCCATACCAAATCAACGGAATATGCGAATCATAAGGATTCCATACGCCATGAGTAGTTCCTCCGTTCATAAAACCTTCTATCCATTGGGGTTTAAAAATTATTTGAATATCACCACTCCGGGAAGGAAGATATCCGTTTGCTATTTTATTTTTTATGGAATTATTTATAGTTACCGCGCTTAAATTGTCGAGTGCAAAAGCCCTGGAAATGCCAGGTTGCTGAAGTAAAAAATTAATGATGCTATTATATACATCTTCTTTATTCAATCGCCGGGAAGAAGTAAACGCATTACGGTCGAGGTAAACCTGGTAATTTATGATTCCAATTACGAGATTATCTGTTTTGAATTTATCTTTTAATAAACTGTTCAGTTGGCCGGATATTTTCTGATCATCCACATTTCCGGCAGGAATTTTATGTTCTTTCAAAAAGGCAGGCACGTGCGCTGCTCCATGATCGGCGGTTAAAAAAACGAGGTATTGTCCTTTTCCAATTTGCTTGTCCAGAAAATCGAGAAATGCGCCAAGGTCTTTATCCAATCTTAGGAAATCATCTTCTGCTTCTACCGAATTGGGGCCAAATGAGTGGCCAATATAATCGGGTGTTGATAAGCTGATTGTAAGAAGATCGGAATTGGAGCTTCCACCCAGATTTTCTCCATTTATTGCCGCTTTTGCTATATCAAATGTAAATGTATTTCCATAAGGAGTTACCGGCAGTATTCCGTAATTTTTGCCCACAAATTGTTGAAGGTTATAGGGAAAAGCCTTTGCTCCGAAAGGCGTGTATTCATAAGGTTCTTCGTCAGGAGTGCTTTGCACGTATTTGTCAATAGGATAAAGTGTATTCCAGTTTTGTGCAAAATAGCTGTCCACCATTTTTTTTGCATTCAAATCTTTTAGCCATTGTGGCAATTCATTCATGTAATAAGAAGAAGTGATCCAGTCTCCTGTTTTATCATCATACCAATAGGCGGCATTAGCGCTGTGTCCGGCAGGTAAAATTGCAGCACGATCTTTTAAGGCAATGCCGATTACTTTATTATGAAAATTTGTTGCCAGCCGAAGTTCATCCCCAATCGTTGTAACCAATAAATTGCGCGGACTCATTTTTCCGGCATTGGTATTACTTCCAATCGTATGCACACTATCATCCTCCGAGCAATAGACTGATTTAGAAAGGTCGTAATCCCACCAATCATTTCCGGTAATACCATCAATTGCAGGAACTGAGCCGGTAAAAATGCTTGTGTGGCCGCATCCGGTCACTGTAGGAATATAAGGAATCATGGTATTATCGCAGGAAAATCCCTGGCTTATCAGTCTTTTAAACCCACCATCTGCTGAATATAAGTTATAGTACCGGTAAAGATAATCCCATCGCATCTGATCTATTACAATGCCTATCACAAGTTTTGGGCGCTCAGTCACATTGTTTTGCTTTGCTGCGACCGTATTTGGATTTTGTGATGCTGCCGGATAAGTGAGAAAGAAAACTGAAAGTATAAAAATGATTTTGCGCATTTGTAAAAGTTTTTTTTAATTTTTTTTTTTTAAAATAAAAATTGTCGACTTTTAAATTTCCCATGAAAAATGACATGCAGCGGTAATTCTCCTATTCATCGTTGTGTTTCATTTTATCCATTGTTTTTTCGTTGAGCACAATCTTTTCAATGCCGCCTTTGCCCATGCTTTGCAGGTCTTGCAGAAGTCCCTGATCAGTAAGATCAAGAGCATGAGAATTGTCCCAATCATAATGTGCAATCTTCTGTAGTCTTTCTATTACCTCTGTATCATGCACTTCAATCGCAAGTTCCCGCCGGTGGTCAAAACTTCCCGGTGTAAGATTGATAGAGCCGATGATTGCACGGCAACCATCTGCCAACAACATTTTTCCATGCAGTTTGAGGTAATTGAGTTTATGAATTTTAATTCCGACATCATCCATAATCCTTAAACCACCTACTCCTTCTACTAATTTTTCCATTCGTAAAGTGTGTGGCGGACGGGCCATTACATGAATTTTTACTCCACGTTTCGATGCATGTACCAGCCTTTCAATAATGACAAGGTCCTGAAACCGTTCGTTTTGTATA
This sequence comes from uncultured Chitinophagaceae bacterium, assembly GCA_963706825.1. GTDB lineage: Bacteria > Bacteroidota > Bacteroidia > Chitinophagales > Chitinophagaceae > Ginsengibacter. Next base: position 915,762 of record CAVPNT010000003.1, read on the forward strand.
AAAAGGGAATGTTTAGTTTCATCAATAAACCTGGCTATTCTTGTCCTGCCGTTATTGACACACCAGATAAGATTCATATTTTCACCTGGTTCAAAGGTGTGACGGTACCAGTCGGCTTCAAAACACAAAATGATTTCTTTTACTTCGTGTTCATGTGTAGTGATGATTGCATAATCGCGTGTTTCGGTAAGGTTTTTTGTTTCCCAGTTCAGCGATTTAATAAATGCCATACGTTCATCTACCACCATTGATTTTTCATGAGTAATCGTAAAGAAAGGATTACTGTCGCGCACTTCTATTCCTGCTTCTTCCAGTATCTTCCTGGTTTCTTCATTTTCCTCTTCGCCATTATTGCGTGCCGGATTCAGTATTACTTTTACTTTTACACTTCGATTTTTTGCTGCAATCACTGCTTTGATCAGTTCGGGATCCGAAAATAAAAACATCTTTATTCGAATCGATTCACGTGCGCTATCAATAGCGCTGATAATCTCCTGCGCGGTATCATCAGGTAAAATAATTATCGACCGGTGCGACATAAACACGATTTTTTCTTTGTTTACTGAAGATGTTCGTTTTATTTATTCTACTACATGCTGAATTGAATTCGCCCTTGCCTGCAGGCTGTGATCTGTCCATGTTTGCACGTTGCAAAGTTGCGCATACATTCCATTTTTCTTCATCAGTTCTTCATGCGTGCCTTGTTCTGCTATTGTTCCATGATCAAGCACAATAATTTTATCAGCATCACGAATGGTGCTTAAACGGTGAGCAATGGTGATCACAGTTCGCCCCTGCATTAATTTCTCAAGCGCTTCTATAACTATCTTTTCTGATTCTGTATCCAATGAAGCAGTTGGTTCATCAAGAATTAGAATAGGTGAATTGCGCACAACAGCTCTTGCAATCCCGATTCGCTGTCGCTGGCCACCGGACAGAGTTACACCTCTTTCTCCAACTAAAGTCTCATAACCGTGCGGCATCTTTTCAATAAACTCATCAGCATTCGCCAGTTTAGCTGCTTCAATAATTTCTTCATCAGTCGCTTCAGGACGGCCATAGGCAATATTTTCACGGATGGAGCCATAAAAAAGCACCGTGTCCTGCAATACAAATCCTATTTGCGACCGCAGCCCATCAAGTGTAAAATTGATAAGGTCTGTATCATCTATTAATACCTGTCCACTTGTCGGATCATAAAACCGTGCAATGAGGCTTACGATAGTTGATTTACCACTTCCGGTAGGCCCGCAAATGCCAATACGTTCACCAGGATTTATGACAAGATTGAAGTCGGTTATAACAGGGAATCCGGTATTGTAAGCAAAACTTACATGCTCAAAAACAATTTTTCCATTAAACTTACCGGGTTTTACGGCATTTGGCTTTTCTGCAATTATCGTATCTGTATTTAGAATCGCCTGTATTCTTTCCAGTGCAACAGTAACCTGGGCAATAGAACTAGTCATTTTCGCAAGATTCTGAACAGGGCTAAAAAATTTATTCATGTACCAAAGAAAAACAGTAAGCGCACCGACCGACATCGCGCCTTTTAGTATCAGATCTGCTCCGCGCCAAAGAACAAATGCAGTACACAATGAAACCGTAACTGCCACAAAAGGTGAAACAACGGATTTTACCTTTCTTGCTTTAAGGGCAGCAAGCAGCGTCTCCTGGCTCACTTTCTGTAATTTCGCATCTTCAAAATCCTCCCGTCCAAAGGCGTTGACTGCGCGGATAGATTCCAGGCCTTGCTGCAAAACAACCAGCATATTACTCTGATCTTTCCGAACCTCCCGTGTTGCTTTCTTCATCGTTTTTTTAAAACGCGCCACAAAAAAAAGTAAAAATGGAGCAACCGCCAGAGCTATAAGTGTAAAGTCAGAATCCAGGTAAAACATAATTCCAATCATGCCGGCAATGGTAATTGCATCTACAAGAATATTTAACAGGGTAGATGAAGCGAAATCCTGAATGGTTGAAACATCGGTAGTGAGCGTGCTCAGTAATTTACCCGTTTGATGAGTATCATAATACGAAAGGCAAAGATGCTGAAGATGATGATAAATCTTACGGCGCAGGTCATTTGCCACAGACTGCGCCACTTTTTCGTTATAATAATTATCCAAAAAATCAGCAAGGGAACCTAATGCTGTTATGGCAATGTAACTGATTGCAGCAACCGCCGCCATTTGTTTTATATTTTCTTTTGGAAAAATCAGATTTAACCAATTTAGCCAGTGTGGCAAACGATGATGGCCCGCTACATTGTCAATGATTATTTTAAGCGGCCATGGCGTAGCCAAACCGATGACAGCCTCCATCAACATGGCAATCAGAATAATCACCACCATTTTACGGTAGGGTTTGGCAAGACTTATAGCCCAAAGTATAAGAGCAGTGAAAGAAGTGTTTCTTTCTGAATGAATCCCCGGAAAGCGAATTGCTTTTTTGAAATGAAGGGACATTTAAAATTATTTTTCTAATTACCTTCTATTAAAATTCAAAGGATTTTTTCGTGGGGTCGGCTAGGCAGGCATCAGCATCGAATGCTGCTTCAGTTTCTTTTTTATTCAATAGTAAATATACAATAATTGATTGATTGATTGATTTTTTGATGGATGAATTTTCAAATCGTGCATTTCTAAAAACAGTTGCATTATTAATAGTGCAGAATTATTATTAAAGCAAACGATTCCTGGAGAATGTCCTGTTTTTATATCGATTTCTTCAAACAAAACTTGGTAAAAAAGGAGTTGCTAAATTAAAAATACCAAAAACAATACTTTGCACTCCAAATTCAAAAAAGCCATTAAATCTTTGTTTACTGTCAATGAAATTGATAGACCTTTTTATTTCACCCTCGAATGTGCTTTTACAAAATCACTTACCAGGTAGCTGATTAGTTTTCCGGTAGAATGATTCGTTTCGCCATTATCTGTTTTTGTAGCTCCTTCACAAATATGCACGTAAGCGACTTTTGAACTGATACCAACAAAATTCAGATATTGACGTGCATTCAATTTTGTAATGCCGCAAGGAGTGCTGGCGCTGCTCAACACATTTTCAATACAATCCAGATCGAGTTCTATCCCTGTATAGTTATCCGAAGTATATGCAGTAGCATGAATAAGTGCCTGGCTAAAATGTTTTTTTTCATGAATAAAAATGTCTTCATAAGAAATAAAATCAATAAACGGATTGTTCACAATATCTATCCAAACGTTTTGTTGCAAATAATTTTCATGAACACCAATCACACAATATTTATTCAGATAACCGTCTTCATCAGCATATCGGAATGGATTGCCTGAATGTCTTCCTTCAATAGGCCGGTAATCCGTATGTGCATCTAAATTGATGCAATTAATTTGAGCAAGTTGAAGTAGCTCCGCTTTATACATTCCTTTAGCAGCGCCCTTTATAGCAGGATACGCATTATTGTGTCCCCCACCAATGATGATCGGGATTTTTTTATTTTGGGTAATGATTTTTACGATTTCTTCTACTGCATCATCTATTTTACTTACAAACGAGCGGTAAGCCGTTATTTTTTCTTCATCAGTGGCGGCATTTACATTGATCAATTTTCCAGCATCGGTAAAATCAAAATGTCCGGCAATGAAAATACTTTCACCGCTCAAAAAATCATTGCTTTGAATATTTAAAAAAGAATCGAGAAACGGAAACCACGCTGAATCTGCACCGCCTTTTCCGAGGTTTGCTTTTACGCCAATATCTTCAGGAATGCCGAAAATAATGTACCTGGCAGATGTTTCTGAAATGGCTTTTTCAAAATCATTTATCGCATCGCATTGAACGATTTCTCCCATCTTTGTTTCATACTTTCTGAGATGCGTAAGCATCAGGATGTCCTTTTTGTCGTAGCGTTTAAAATGAGCTGGCATAAGTTCTAATGTTTAATAAATTTCAATTTAAATAAAAGTACCGTTAATCAGCACTTTATCTATCAGATTATTTCCGAAAGCATAAGGCAGATAAGCAAGAGAAGGCACCGGTTTGGTAAAAATAAGATTCGCTTTTTTGCCCGGCGAAATACTTCCATACTCTTTTTCAATTTCCATTGCACACGCGCCATTGATTGTGGCTGCGTTTATCGCTTCTTCAGGAAGCATTTGCATTTGAATACAAGCGAGCGAAATAACAAAATTGATATTCCCGGACGGGGAAGAACCGGGATTGTAATCGGAAGCTAAAGTAACTGCCGCGCCTGCATTGATAAGGCTTCTGGCCGGTTGCGTAGGCATTCTTAAAAAAAATGCAGCCGAAGGCAACAGGGTAGAAGCTCCTTTATATTTGCCTAATAATTCAATTTCTTTTTCAGTAAGTGTTTCTAAATGATCCAATGACAAAGCATTGAGAGAAATTCCCGTTTCGATGCCTCCTGTACTGTTCAATTGATTCACATGAAGTTTCGGTCTTAATCCGTAGTTTTTTCCCGCTTCACAAATGGTGCGCGTTTCTTCTGCAGAAAAAAAATGTTCTTCACAAAAGACATCTATATAATCAGCCAGTTTTTCGCTTGCAATTACCGGAAGCATTTCAGTAATAATCAGGTCAATATATTTCTGATGATCTTCTTTGAATTCCAGCGGAAAAGTATGTGCACCAAGAAAAGTACATTTTATTTTTAAAGGGCTTTTTTCTTTTAATTTTTTTATGACCCGAAGCATTTTTAATTCGCCTTCGACCGATAAACCATAACCGCTTTTTATTTCGATTGCGCCTGTTCCCAATTTGCTTACTTCTTCCAGTCTTTTCCATGCAGCATTAAAAAGTTCATCTTCTGAAGACGCGTTTAATTTCCTTGCCGAATTGAGGATGCCACCACCTTTAGCTGCGATTTCGGCATAACTTAATCCTTTTATTTTATCAATAAATTCTTCTTCTCTGCTGCCGGCAAAAACAAGATGGGTATGGCTGTCGCACCAACAGGGTAAAACAAGCGTATGATTTGCAACAGAAAACTTTCTGTTTGAAAAACGAAATTTTTCCATCTCTCCAATTTCTGCAATCGTACCATCCTCGATAATGATGAAAGCGTTTTTTATCGCAGGTAAAATTTTAAGTTCGCCGCCATGAACAAATTCCGAATTCAACCTGGTATTAGCGAGTAAACTGATGTTTGTAAAAATTTGCGAAGCCATAAGAGCTAAATTAGGTAAAATGAAAGAATTGATTCTTATCCGGCTTTCAATTAATAAACAGGCCCAATAAATCGTAGTCTAATACTATCCAACAAAAAAACAGAAATGGTGTTTATTTGTTGCTTTACTGTAGATATAAAACCCTAAGTAATTTTTATCAGTAGCGGTATTATTCATTCTCCAGAAGGGAGGCTGCTATCCCTTCAAGCAACTGCCTGTTATCATGCACAAAAGACAAGCCTGCCTGGTAAAGATTGTTGATATTCTCGGGAGTGGCAATATCCATTTCGGAGCACGCTTCTTTTAGTTCCGGCTCCAGCCTGTAGTAATTTTTCTGATCTTCCGAACTGAGTGTCAGATACATTTGTGTCAATTGGTATGCAACCGTTTCAGAGTTTCCCGACATTAAAATATCAATCACCGGTTCCAGCCATTTTATTTCGCCGGCATTTTTGAAGTCATCATACTTATATCTTTTTTTTACAGAACCGGCTCCAAGCGAAAGAATGATCATATCTGCAGCAGTAGGCAAATCTTTTTTTTGAGGGTCATTAAAGAATTTTGAAAATTGCATTTTCCTTGCTTCTGCATAGGCACAAAGAGCAGGATTATTTGCAAACATGCCGCCGTCAACCAAGGCAAACGTCTGGCCATTTAAAGATTGAATATGAGCCGGAGGAAAATAAGTAGGCGCGGCAGAAGTGGCTCTGGCTACGTCTTTTACATAAAAGTTATACATGTTGTCGTCTCTTGCATCGGCGCTTGTAAAAAACATCGCGCCACGATCTGTCATGTTGTAAGTAGTAATGAGACTAGGCTTGATTAACTTGTCCAGCGTGAGATCACCAAAATACGTTGTCAACAATTCATATATCGGATGATCAGAAAACTTTTGATGAATGATGCCACCCCCGCTTGAAAACTTTTGTGCCAACGTTCTGTCAAAAATGGTATGGCCGTTTTTTATGTACAAATCCACGGCATCCTGGCCAGAAAATTTTGCTTTTCCATCTTCACCCGGCGCTAAATAAATGCAAGCTAAAATACCACCTGTGCTGGTGCCGGCAATCATATCAAAGTAGTCGCCGAGCTTGCGGGTGCTGTTACTTTGTCTTTGCAAAATTTTTTCCAACTGCGCAAGGATGGTGCCCGGTATGATACCGCGAATACCACCTCCGTCCACCGACAAGATTCTGATTTTTTTCACGTGCTGATTTTTAATATATAAACTTAAAAAACTTTATTTATTTTATGAAAAATGATTTTTAAATTTTGCGTTGGAAAAAGATATCCCGCCATAAAAAGCGAACAAACCGATTGAAGCATCGAATCCACAGTTCCTGGTATGGCTTAAATTTGACACGTCAGCCGTCGGTGATGATTCAATGTAACAATTAAAAAAATTAAATAATTCAAATGTCAAACTCACTTATCAATGAAACATCTCCTTACCTTTTACAACATGCAAATAATCCGGTAAACTGGTTTGCATGGAATGAAAAAACGCTGGAAAAAGCAAAACAGGAAAATAAAATGCTCCTGATAAGTATTGGTTATGCAGCCTGCCATTGGTGTCATGTAATGGAGCACGAAAGTTTTGAAAATGAAGCGGTGGCCAAAGTGATGAATGAAAATTTTATTTGCATAAAAGTGGACAGGGAAGAGCGGCCGGATGTGGACCAGGTTTACATGAACGCCGCTTATCTCATCAATGGAAATGGCGGCTGGCCTTTGAATGCACTTGCCATGCCCGATGCAAAACCATTTTTTGCCGGCACTTATTACCCACAAGAAAACTGGATAAAACTGCTTGAATACTTTGCCGCAATTTATAAAACCGAACCACAGAAATTAGAAGAGCAAGCCGAAAATGTTTCAAAAGGAATCCGCGATATTGAACACATTCCAATGAATACAAATCCGGTTTCATTCACGGAAAATGATTTAAATAAAATGTTTTTCCTTTTTCAAAAGCGAATTGATTTGGAACGTGGAGGCACAAAAGGCGGGATTAAATTTGCCATGCCTTCTATCTGGGAGTTTCTGTTAGCATATCATTATTTCACGAAAAATAAAGAAAGTTTAAATGCTGTAGAAGTTACATTAAATAATATCGCCAATGGCGGAATTTATGACCAGGTGGGCGGAGGATTTTCACGATATGCAACTGACGTGAAGTGGCACGTTCCTCATTTTGAAAAAATGCTTTATGATAATGCACAGCTTGTAAGCCTTTACAGCCATGCTTTCCAGGTTATTGAAAGTCCGTTGTACAAAAAAGTGGTATATGAAACCCTGGAATTTGTAAACCGGGAACTTACTTCCCCGGAAGGTGGATTTTATTCTTCATTGGATGCTGACAGCGAAGGCGAAGAGGGGAAATTTTATGTTTGGAGTGAAAAGGAAATTGAAGAAATTTTGAAAGACGACGCTGCTTTTTATTTTGATTATTTTGGAATAACTAACGAAGGAAACTGGGAAGAAAATAAAAATATTCCTGATGCAAATTTTGGTAAAAAAGATTTTGCAGTAAACAAAGAAATAACACAGAAACTTATTTTCTTAAACAAAAAATTATTTGAAGAAAGAGAAAAAAGAATCCGTCCTGCGACGGATGATAAAATTCTTACTTCATGGAATGCCTTGATGGCCGGCGGTTTTATTGATGCTTATAAAGCGTTTGGAGAAGAAAGTTTTTTAAAGGCAGCAAAGAAAAATATTGATTTTTTATTAAAAAATATTTTTACAGAAAATAATTCCTTATATAGAAATTATAAAAACGGCAGAGCAACGATACATGGTTTTCTGGATGATTATGCATTTTTTATTTCTGCTTTAATTGAGTATTACGAAGTAAGTTTCGATGAATCTTATCTGGAAAAAGCAAAAGCGCTTACCGAATATGTAAATACCCATTTTTTTGATAAAGAATCGGGAATGTTTTTATACACCGATGCTCAATACAGCAATTTAATCGCACGCAAAATGGAAGTAACCGATAATGTAATTCCTTCTTCAAACAGCGAAATGGCAAAGAATTTATTTTTATTAAGTCAGTATTTTGATAATAAAGATTATGAGGAAAAGTCAATTCAGCTGATAAAAAATGTTTCAGATGATTTGTTGAAAAACCTCGGATATTACAGCAATTGGGCGGAGGCACTGCTTTTGCACGTTTATCCGGCAAATGAAATTGCGATTGTTGGTAAAGACTGGAAAGAAAAGCTGATGCAATTTCAAAAAAATTACCTGCCAAATACTATTTATTCAGGTGGTGAAAATGAAGGAACACTTTCTTTGTTACAAAATAAATTGGTTGAAGGAAGAACGATGATTTACGTGTGCAAAAATAAAAGTTGTCATTTGCCTGTGGAAAATGTTGCCGATGCTTTGGCTCAAATTTAAGGTGGCCAGCGTTTGAACGTTAACGTTGGCAACCTTTTGCGGCAACCTTCGGCATTTTAATTGTAATAGTTAAATTCCTTATATTTATTTAACCTAAAAATTAAAATTATGAAAGCAGCAGGCTGGATTTTAATCGCTATTGGAATTATCATGATTGTGATCAAAGGTGTTTCTATTCCTGAAAAGAAAACCATCATTGATGCCGGGCCAATCCAGGTGAATAAAACTGAAAACCATTGGTATGGCTGGCCTACCTATGTCGGCGGCGCTATCGCTATTGTTGGAATTGTATTGGTAGCCACTTCCAAAAAGGATGCATAATTTGTTTTTATAAAAAAAATGCCCGTTTTGCTGACGGGCATTTTGTGGTGTAAATATCCTTCTTACAATAAAAGAATGAGCAATAAAATGATGATGATAATTGCCCCGATGGATAAGTAAATGCCCTGTGTGGCTGCTTCTTTTTTCAGGCTTTTTACTTCTTTTCTTAAATCCTTTTTCTCAGCTTTTGATAAATCTGTTTTCGACATTTGCCGGATTTCCATCAGGCGGCTTTCTATCTGCTGAGCACGCACTTCTTTTGGTACTTCAGTTTTTACAGGAGTTTCGTTGGAAGCATAAACCGGAGTGAGCAATGAAATGCACATTGCGATTAATAATGCAGGAATGATTTTTTTTGTGTGCATAAAGAATGTTTTTTAAATGAAAAAAATTGTGTCTGTTCAACCAATAAATGCGATTACAAGAATCATTCCTATTCTCTTCTTTGCTTCTCAAATATCTTTGAATTGGAAAATATATCTTATTAAAACTGAAATAGTTGCTGAAAAAAAAGAAGCCTTCCTGGGAACAGAAAGGCTTTAACGATTGCTTGTATTAAAAAGTGAGGTGTAGGAAAACCCTATTCCTTTTTTTAATTATTTAAAAAAAAATTAAAAACTTTGATACAGTTATACCATCTTTATTTGCTAAATAGTCCAAAGGACTATGTGCAAATATTAGATGGTATTATACCGACAAAAAAGAAGTTTGGACTATCTAAAGCTTATATTCGGTATTATATACTTTTTTATTTAAAAAGTAACCCAAATTTCGCGAGGGAATGACGAATAAAAAACCACCGGTTGAAAATCCGGTGGTTTGCGACGCAGCAAGCGTCTCAGATTATTATAATGGAAGCGCTGTCTAACAAAAATTTAGAACAGGCATCCATGTTCTATCTGCAGATTGCATGAATACCTCCTTTTTATTTGATGAAGAATAAAGATAGCAAGAAAAATAAAAACGAAAAGCAAAATTTTTTTATCCCAAAAGTTGTTTTTTCAAATCGTACTGTAAATCGGGATGAAGCGTCGAAAGTGCAGCATCAATTTTTTTGAGCTGCCCTTCGTACAGATTCAGTAATTGACGGCTTTTTTTTAATGGAATAGAATATCTCTCAATGCAATTGCAAAAATGAATTAATAATTCCGCTTCCGTTTGTTTTGAAGCAGAAAAACGAATGTGTTTATTAATCGTGCGCAATATTTTTCTGACACTTTTTTTGATGAAATAAATATTGCTTTTATTCATTTCCCGAAATTGTTGTTCAATTTCCTGTTTTACATTTTCAATATATGCAGGCACATTATCAGATTCAAAAAGTAAAAATGCCAGCAGCTCTTTATTTTCTTTTTTGAACCTTGCAAGGCGAAGGCAATAATCCTGCAGTTCTTTAAAATCACGTTTTTCCAAATCTTTTTTTATTTCACTGATTGATGCTGGTTTCATCGGGAAAGGTTGATGGTTGATGGTTAAAGATTAAAGGTTTACCGGTTGAAGGTTTAGATTGTTTAGAATGTTTAGATTGTCGAGATTGTTTCCTTCCACAAACAGAATTCAGTTTGTTACAAAGCTACTTCCCTTATGCAATAAAAAAAGGGAATCAGTCGATTCCCCCTTTTGGTTTATGCGTGTGAAATATTATTGCTTTACAACTTTTCCAGTGTAAAGTATTTCTCCGGAATTATTTATGATTGTAAGAATGTACATCCCCTGTGGAATGCTGCTTACAGAAAAATCTTTTTTCATATTTCCACTAGTGACTGACCAGTTTTCAGAGATCACTTGTTTGCCTGTAATGTCCATCAGTCTGGCAGAAACGATTTGTGAAGAAGCGCTGTTGAACTGAACAGAAAGTGTACTGTGGAAGGGATTTGTCAAGACGGAAATAGCAGTTTTTGGCCCATCAATTTTTACAGTAACTGTTCTTGAATATTTGAAATTGCCATCAAAGTCAACTTGTTTTAAACGATAATAATTGATGCCGGATGTAGGATTTGCATCAAAAGCATTATAATTTTTAACTTTCTGGCTGTTTCCTGCTCCTGTTACTTTTGCAACTATAGCCCAGTCGGTTCCATTTACACTTTTTTCTACCTGGAAATAGCTGTTATTAATTTCCTGAGAAGTAGACCAATCGAGGCTAACTCCGGTACCTTTATTATGTGCGGTAAAACTGGTTAGTTCCACAGGCATTGGGCCGCCCTCAGCGCAATAGGAAAATTTAACATCATCCATCGCAAAATCGTTTCCGCATCCACCAATGGTGCCGTCACCCAAAGTTATTCTGATTTGGGTTGGAATAAAATTGCCGGTTGAGGGCAGTGTGAAAGAGGCTCCCTGGTTTACCCAAACAGGGCTATGAGTTTGAGGTAAAGCCGCGGCAATAAAGGGAGAACCATTTAAAGGAACCCATGTATTTGACGAAGAGAGATATTCAACTATAAATGATAATTTGGTAAGGAGAGCTTCGGGACCGCAGATTCCGAGTGTATCCACATTCATAATGTAGACGCTTGCTATGTAAGTGCCTTCAATAAATCCGGTGGGATTGATTATGGTATGCTGAAAAAAAGTTTCTGCCTGGCCGTTTACCACCAGCATTTTTCCATTTACATCACCTGTGTGATCTCTGGAAACATGCCACTCAGGTTTTTGTTGGGTACTGTCAATAACACGATATACACCTTCGGCTACCAGGGGACCGTTTTCCTGGTAAGTTAACCCACTGGTAAGCACATCCGCGCTGCTTGTGGAGGTTGTACCTGTTCCAAAAGTTTCCAGCCATAATACTCTTTCGCCATTACAATTAAATTGAGATTGTGCTTTTACAGAACTACTATAGATTAATAAGGTCAGGAAGACAATGAGTGCGCAAATACGTGAAGGAAACGTAAAATTTACTTTCATAAAAAAGGTTTTAGAGGCATTAAAAAAATAAGTGATTAGCAATGGTCTTACGCAAATTGCAAAAGCAATAAAAGGATGTTTGGGAAATCGTTTCTAAAAGGAGTTGGAAGTAGTTTTCGGAGGAAGAGGAGGAACAAAACTAAGACTAATTATTTAAAATCAAAATAAAACAGCATTTATTTTTTGATAATCTAATAAACGACTTACAACCATTCCTGAAAATAACGACAGCTTAAAGTTTTGATTTTTAGATGTGAAAACGATGCGTCGCCAAAGAAATATACCGGTTTCTTATAAAAAAAACGTGCAAGTCTGGGAATAGGATCGTTACTGATTCTAAGTTGATTTTGAAATCCTTTTTTGTAAACAGCAGTAAACAAAGAAATATGGCTAATTCTTCTTTTTGCAAAAACTTTTAGTTTACGCTTTTTTCTTTGCTACTTTTTTGGCAACCGCCTTCTTTGCAGTACTTTTTTTCTTTGCTGAAGTTTTTTTGTCAAATGCTTTGGGATCCTGTTGCAGGATGATTTTCTTTATATCCTCCAGCTGGATTCCAGCTAATTCTTCGGGGGTATATTTACCACCGCCGGGCTTGCTGCCCATCTTCAGCATTTTTTTACCAAAACGAATAAACGGTCCCCATCTTCCGTTTTCAATTGCAATCTTTTCTTCCGGCCATTGTTTTATAAAGCGGTTTGCTTCTTTTTCAATCTTTTTTTCAATAAGTTCATTACAATCTTTTTGAGTCAGATTGTCAAAATTGTAAGCGCGGGGAATATTAATAAAAAGGTCATTCCATTTGATAAAAGGCCCGAACCGGCCTTTGCCTTTTGTAATCGGTTTTTGCTCGTAAAATCCTATCGGCGCTTCTTCCACCTGTTTTGCTTTGATAATATCTATCGCCCGTTGCAGGTCAAGCTCTGTAGGTTCTTCTCCTCGCGGCATGGAAATAAATTGTTCACCCCATTTGATATAAGGACCAAATCTGCCTACGTTCACAGACATTTCTTTTCCTTCATACTCACCGAGGTTTAGAGGAAGTTTAAATAAGTCCATCGCTTCATCCAGCGTGATGGTTTCTATACTTTGTGTCGCTTTTAATTTTGCGAAGCGTGGTTTTTCTTCATCATCAACATTGCCGATTTGTACCATTGGACCATATCTTCCCATACGTGCAATTACAGGTTTTCCACTTTCCGAATCCACACCTAATTCCCGTTCGCCTTTTGCACGCTCGGCATTTTCCAATGTATGTTCCACTGACTCATGAAAAGGTCTATAAAACTCACCAACCATTTTATTCCATTGCAAATTACCTTCAGCAATTTTGTCAAATTCTTCTTCAATATTTGCGGTGAAGGAATAATCCATTACTTTATCAAAGTGCTGATTCAAAAAATCAGTAACGACCAGGCCTAAATCGGTTGGAAAAAGTTTTCCTTTTTCAGCGCCGGTATTTTCTGTTACTTTTAATTTATTAATGGTATTTTCCTTAGAAAGTTTTAGGATTCTTATATCGCGCTGTGTTCCTTCTTTATCTCTTTTTTCTACATAGCTTCTCTTGATAATCGTGCTGATAGTAGGCGCATAAGTACTTGGACGGCCAATTCCCAATTCCTCTAATTTCTTTACCAAAGAAGCTTCAGTGTATCTTGCTGCATGTCTTGTAAATTTTTCTGTAGCCGTCATTTCTTCAAACTCAAGTAGCTGTCCCAACGTTAAAGGCGGCAGCCGGCTTTCGCTTCCAAAGGCAGTATTTTCTCCTTCGTCATCGTCATTTCCTTCATTATATATTTTAAGAAAACCATCAAATTTCAATACTTCACCGCTTGCAGTCAGCTCATCTTCTACGGTACTTATTTTTATTTTAGCAGTGGTTTTTTCAAGAATGGCATCGCTCATCTGGCTGGCAATGGTGCGTTTCCAGATAAGTTCATAAAGCCTGGAAGTTTCTACATCATGTATCCTGCTTTCACTCATATCTGTCGGACGAATCGCTTCGTGTGCTTCCTGTGCGCCTTCATTTTTATTTTTAAAATTGCGCAACTGCAAATATCTCTCACCATAGTTTTTAAGCACTTCCGTCTTTATCTGCTCTTTCGCGGTTGCACTTAGGTTTACACTGTCAGTACGCATGTATGTAATCTTTCCGCTTTCATACAATTTTTGTGCAAGCAACATGGTTTTACTTACCCCATAACCCAACTTACGGCTCGCTTCCTGCTGCAGGGTAGAGGTAGTGAAAGGAGCGGCGGACGTACGTTTGCCTGGCTTTACAATAATATCTTTTACTGAATAAATTGCGTTTTTGCATCTTGACAAAAAATCTTCTGCAGCTTCAATCGTTCTTGCTCCACCATCTTCTGCTTTAAACGATAATCTTTTTCCTGACGAATCTGTTGCAGCAAGAGAAGCTTCGATTTTGAAACTGCTTGTAGCTGTAAACTGATTGATTTCTCTTTCTCTTTCAGCAATTAATTTGACCGCAACGCTTTGGACTCTTCCAGCACTCAACCCCCCTTTCATTCCTATTTTTCGCCATAAAACGGGTGAAAGCTCAAACCCTACCAGCCTGTCCAAAACCCTTCTTGCCTGTTGGGAATTTACCAGGTTCATATCGATGAGACGCGGATTTTGGACGGCAGCATTTATTGCCGGTTTGGTTATTTCATGAAAGACAATTCGTTTCGTTGTATTTACATCAAGACCCAAAACCTGCGCCAAATGCCAGCTAATGCTTTCCCCTTCACGGTCCTCATCCGACGCTAGCCATACGGTATCCGCTTTTTTTGAAAGTTGCTTTAAATCCCTCACCACTTTTAATTTATCCTCTGGTATTTTATATCGCGGCATAAAGTTGTTATTAATATCAATGCCCATATCGTCTTTTTCCAGGTCGCGGATATGACCATAAGAACTCTTAACTTCGAAATCTTTGCCCAAAATTTTTTCAATCGTTTTTGCCTTTGCGGGCGACTCTACTATCAATAAATTTTTTGCCATAATATATTTATTTTTCCAATTCTTCTGTAATCTTATTTTCAAAATTTTCCAATATCCGAAAAATTTTGTGAGGCTGCAATATTAGTTTAAAAATTAAAAATGAAATTTTAAATAGAAAATTTGTTTTGTAGAACGCGTTTTTTATCTTTGAATCCCCCGCTGAATAACAGTTTCATTTTTTTTAATAACGCCAGGTTTTCACCTAAGTTGTTTAGAAAAAAATATTAATAAATTAATCTTGCTAACATATTTTTTATAAAAGAAAAGCGTTATATCTGTTATTGAAAAAATATTTAGTATTAAAACTGCGAAAATGAGAGTTGTAATGCTTGGTTCGGGAAACACTGCTACTGTTTTATGTGAATTGATTTCAAAAGCGGGACATGAAATAGTGCAGATAGCGAGCCGCGATGAAGAACATGCCAAAAGGCTTGCCGAACCGTATGCTGCCGCTACTGCTTCTTTATTTGTTCCCCATTTTTCCGATGCAGATATTTATATAGTTGCCTTGAATGATGCTGCCCTCGATCATATTGAAAAAATTACCGCTTTAAAAAATAAATTTGTCGTTCATACTGCCGGTGCGGTTTCGATTAATTCCCTTAAAGGCTGCTCTGATACTTACGGGGTTTTATACCCAATGCAATCACTTTCTAAATATAGTAATCACATTCCTGAAATTCCTTTTTTGGTAGATGGAAACAACCAGGAAGTTTTGCACCGGGTTTTGGGATTTGCAAAAACACTATCAAATAATGTGATAGAAGCAGACGATACACAAAGATTAAATTACAATGTGGCAGCTGTTTTTATTAATAATTTCAGCAACCACTTATTTGCACTCGCGGAAATATTTTGCCAAAAAGAACGGTTGGATTTTAAAAATTTATTCCCACTAATGGATGAAACTGTTTTTCGCGCAAAACATGTTTCGCCGTTTCTTACGCAAACCGGGCCTGCGATGCGTGATGATATTTTTACACTCAACAGGCATTTACAGGCACTTGCAGCTAATCCCGAATTAAAATATCTGTATTTAAAACTTTCTGAAAGTATTATCAAACTGCATGGAAAAAGGTAAATAAAACCTTTGCTGTACAAATAATAGGATAGTAAAGACGAATTATACTTATTTCTTCGTTTATTGTAATTTCGTGTTCTAAAAAGCCATGCTGTAAAAAAAAGCCAATGAAAATAATTCCTTGGCTTTAGATAAAAGTTGATAAATGAAAAATCATTAAATCTGCAATGCCGCGTTCATATTTCTTACCGCGTCAGCGCTTTTATTAAACGCTGCCTGTTCTTCATCATTCAATTTAAAATCAATGATTTTTTCCCAGCCATTTTTTCCAACCACGACTGGCACACCAATACAAATATCTTTTTGCCCGTATTCGCCATCAAGCATCACACAGCAAGGAATCAATTTCTTTTCATCACGCACAATAGATTCTACCAAAAAAGCTCCTGCTGCACCCGGAGCGTACCATGCGCTGGTTCCTAAAAGTTTGGTAAGTGTAGCGCCGCCGACCATTGTATCCGCTGCTACTTTTTTAAGTGTTTCTTCATCCAGCAAATTAGAAACAGGTGTTCCGTTATAAGTCGCCAATCTTGTCAAGGGAATCATAGTAGTATCACCGTGTCCCCCGATTACAACTGCCTGCAGATCCTGTGCAGAGCACTTCATAGCAGTCGATAAAAAATATTTGAACCTGGCGCTGTCCAATGCTCCGCCCATTCCAATAATCCGGTTTTTAGGCACGCCGCTTGATTTTAGCGCGAGATAAGTCATCGTATCCATCGGGTTGCTGATTACAACGATGATTGCATCAGGAGATTGTTCCAGGATTTTTGTAGTTACGTCTTTTACAATACCTGCATTGATTCCGATCAATTCTTCACGGGTCATTCCCGGTTTGCGTGGAATGCCTGAAGTAATTACCACCACATTGCTTCCTGCAGTTTTAGAATAATCATTTGTGCTGCCAATAATTTTTGTATCGCTTCCCAGCAATGTTGCGCTTTGCATAAAATCCATTGCTTTTCCTTCGGTAATGCCCTCTTTAATATCCAGCATCACCAGTTCTTCACAAAGTTCTTTTCGTGCAATGTTGTCGGCACAGGTAGCGCCTACTGCTCCGGCGCCTACGACGGTTACTTTCATTTTTTATTTGTATTTATTTTGAAAAAAATTGTTACCGGCCAAAGGTAATTAAATGTTTGAAGGTTGAACCTTGAACCTTGAACTTTGAACCTTGGACCTTGAACTTTCAACTACATCACTCCATCGCCTTCCAGACATCTTCAACATTAATGTTTCCGCTGAATGAATTTACATACTTTCCCTTTTTATCATACACAATAAGTTTCGGATACATTTGCACTTCGTAATAAGGGAGAAAAAAATCTTTTTTGTCGTATGCAACGGTTATTTGTGGATAATCAGCCAGTTTAAACATTTTGTAAAAAGAAACCATTTCGCTGTAGGGTAACCAGGTTACCATCAAAATTTGGGTATTTTTAAAATGGTCGATATTTTTTGTCAATTCCCGCGTTTCATTTTGGCAATGTCCGCATTCGGGACTGAAAATCATTAATAAAGTAGCTTGGTTTTTGTTGAAATCTTTCTGTGTAAATGCAGTGCTGTCAGGCGCTTTATAAACAGTGAAATCGGGAATGGAAGGATTGAGAATATATGCAGGCGTTTTTTCTGCCGGCGCATTCGATTGTGAAAATCCTGAATAGCAAAAAAGAAATGCAGGAAGAAGAAATAGTAGCTTTTTCATCAGAAATTTTTTTATAAAACTAATAAAAAAGTAAACAGATGAAAATGTGATGTTGATTTTAGGAATTTATTAGCAGTGATTTGAAGAGAATGAAAAAAGAAAATAAGAATTGTTTGTATTTCCTGGTTTGCTGAATTTATCAAGAGTTCGTTTTGAAAGTTCACTTTTGAAAGTTCTGATGGACTAGTAGTTGATTGAAGCGTTCCCGTTCTTTACGGTTTAGACTTTTACAATTCTGCTAAAATCGTTTCCGGTTTTACATCTCCTTCAAATGATTTTTTTAAGTTTCCTTTTTTATCATAAACAAAAATGGACGGCAGATTTCTAACTTTAAAAAATACCGGGAAGAAAAATTTAGTATCTCTTGCCATCGTGATTTGAGGATAATTTGCTATTTTATAATGATGGTAAAATGCAATCATTTCTTCCCATGGCAAATAAGTAACCATTACGAATTGCGTGTTTTTAAATTTCTCAATATTCTGAGTGAGCATTTCTGTTTCACGCTGGCAATGCTCACAATCAGGGCTGAAAATAATAAAGATGGTATTTTGTTTTTTGTGTAAATTATCTCTTGTAAAAGCCGTGCTGTCTGGCGCTTTATAAACTGTAAATTCAGGGATTGTAGGAAAACGCAGATAGACGGGGGTTTCTTCTGTGCTGGTGGTAGTTTGCGAAAAAGCGGAACAGGAAATAAAAATTGCTGTGGTGATAATTAGTAAATGTTTCAAGAGTAAAAATTTTTATAAAGCTATGAAAAAGCATTTATGCGAATAAGAGGATTTTAAATTTTAATGTTTTTTTATTTGTGAATGGTGAATGGTGAATGGTGAATTCGGAATGGTGAACTTTGAGGAGTTTTTTAATAAAACAGGAATCAGAGGTAAAAGTTCGTTTACTGAAAGCAATAATTAAATAATTTAATAATTGAAACATTTGAATACTGAACAATGAATAATTAAAACAACTGAATTTACTCCTCGAAGAATAAAACAATTCTTTTACCTTTGCACCCTTAAAAATTTTTTTTTATGGCAACTACATCAGACATCAGGACAGGGCTGATTTTAAAAATTGAAGGAAATCTCTACACTGTTGTTGAATTTGGGCAAAATAAAACCGCGCGTGCAGGCGCAAAAGTTTGGGCAAAATTAAAAGGTGTGGATAATGGGCGCACTATTGAACAAACATGGAACAGTGGTGAAACTGTACATCCGGTAAGGGTTGAGAAACGGCCTTACCAGTTTTTATTTAAAGATGACACGGGTTACACTTTTATGGATACAGAAAATTACGAGCAAATTGCCGTTGCTCCTGAAATGGTTGATGCTCCTCAGTTTTTAAAAGACGGCCAGGAAGTTGCGGTTTTGATCAATACCGAAACTGACCAGCCGATGGGCGTCGAACTGCCGGATAAGATTGTATTGAAAGTAACTTACAGTGCGCCGGGCCTGAGAGGAGATACTGCCACCCGTACTTTGAAACCTGCAACCGTTGAAACAGGCGCTACTGTGAATGTTCCGCTGTTTGTAAATGAAGGGGAGTTAATAAAAGTAAATACAAAAACAGGTGAATACGTAGAACGCGTGAAAGAGTAAATTAAGAATTTAGAATTGAGAATTTCAAATTAAGAATTAATGATCTCATAGAATTTTAATTTTTAGTTTTTAATTCAAGTATCGGTATCTTAGCTATCTGTTATCCATCATTTAAATCTAATTAATCCAGTATGGACATTAAACAAATTCATGAATTGGTAAAGCTTGTAAACAAAAGCAATATCGGCGAATTAAGCGTTGAGAAGGATGGTTTTAAAATTACCATCAAGCAAAAAAAAGAAGCTTCTCAACATTTTGGTTCGCCAATGCTTCAGCAGGCTAGCCAGTTACAACAACCTATGTCGTTGCCTTCGGTTGCTCCTGAAAAAACAAGTGAATCTAAAACGACCGATTCTACAAAAACAGAAAATTATCTTACTATTAAAAGTCCTATGATTGGGACTTTTTATCGTCAGGCAGGGCCCGGAAAACCGCTGTTTGCCAGTGTAGGTGATGAAGTGAAACCCGGACAGGTAGTTTGTATTATTGAAGCAATGAAACTTTTTAATGAAATTGAAAGTGAAGTAGCTGGAAAAATTGTAAAAGTTTTGGTAGAAGATGCTTCTCCTGTTGAGTTTGATCAGCCGTTGTTTCTTGTAGAACCTTAGTTAATGTGCTTTTGCTTTGCAGTTTTTCAAATAAATATCCCGGATGCGATTCACTTCTTATTAAACTCGAATCAATTCAAAAAGTGCTGAATAAAATATTAGAGACTGCAAGGGAAAAGAATCTGTAAGTTGTTTTTTCAATTTTTTTCTTTTTTAATTAAAATGAAATTATTTGAAATCATTTAGGTAAAGTAAAAATTAGAAGTAAAAGCTGCATCATTAAAAATTAGCACATCAACTAATCAGCTAATCAGCACATTAATTAAATAAACACTCTAAAAATTAAATAAAAGCTGTGTTATCCATTAGCACGTCAGCTAATTAGCTAATCAGCACATTAAAAAGATGTTTAAAAAAATACTTATTGCAAATAGGGGAGAAATTGCCCTTAGGGTAATCAGAACCTGTAAAGAAATGGGCATCAAAACCGTTGCCGTTTATTCTACCGCAGACAAAGACAGCCTTCATGTAAAATTTGCTGATGAAGCGGTTTGCATCGGAAAGCCTGCAAGCATTGATAGTTATTTGAATATTCCTCACATTATGGCGGCAGTGGAAATTACCAATGCCGATGCTATTCATCCCGGTTACGGTTTTCTTGCAGAGAATGCAAAATTCGCGCAGATATGTATTGATCATGGAATAAAATTCATCGGCCCAACGCCAAAGATGATTAATTCAATGGGCGATAAAATTACCGCAAAAGAAACCATGATTGCAGCAGGCGTTCCGGTTGTGCCCGGCGTGGAAGGTTTATTAAAAGATGTAGATCACGCAAAAAAATCTGCTGCTGAAGTTGAATATCCCGTTATTTTAAAAGCAACTGCCGGCGGCGGTGGCAAGGGAATGCGCGTTGTTTGGGAAGAAAAAGATATTGAAAAAGCTTTCGAGACAGCAAAAGTTGAAGCTGCTGCATCTTTTAAAAATGACGGTATTTACATGGAAAAATTTGTGGAAGAGCCACGGCATATAGAAATACAAATTGCCGGTGACCAATATGGAAATGTTTGTCATCTCAGCGAACGTGATTGTTCGATTCAGCGCCGCCATCAAAAGCTGGTAGAAGAATCTCCTTCGCCATTTATGACGCCTGAACTGAGAGAGAGAATGGGTGAAGCTGCGATAAAAGCCGCCTCGGCAATTAATTATGAAAGTGTTGGTACGATTGAATTCCTCGTAGATAAAAACAGAAATTTCTATTTCATGGAAATGAATACGCGTATCCAGGTAGAACACTGTGTTACGGAAGAAGTAATCAATTATGACCTGATAAAAGAACAAATAAAAATTGCTGCAGGTGATCGTATTTCCGGAAGGAATTATTATCCTGAAATGCACGCGATTGAATGCAGGATAAATGCGGAAGATCCATACAACGATTTTCGTCCGTCACCAGGAAGAATTACGGTGCTTCATCAGCCAGGCGGCCATGGTGTTCGGGTAGATAGCCACTGCTATGCAGGCTATGTGATTCCGCCTTATTACGATAGCATGATTGGTAAATTAATTACCATGGCACAAACCCGCGACGAAGCGATAGATACCATGTACCGGGCACTCAGCGAATATGTAATTGAAGGAATCAAAACTACCATTCCTTTCCATCTTCAACTGATGCAAAATGAAGATTTCAGAAAAGGGAATTTTACTACTAAATTTTTGGAAGGCTTTAAAATGAGTTAAGTGATCTAATATAATCAAGGCAACAGTAAAGGAAGAAATAATGGAGATTCGTATTTCT
Organism: uncultured Chitinophagaceae bacterium; assembly: GCA_963706825.1. Classification (GTDB taxonomy): domain Bacteria; phylum Bacteroidota; class Bacteroidia; order Chitinophagales; family Chitinophagaceae; genus Ginsengibacter. Next base: position 937,302 of record CAVPNT010000003.1, read on the forward strand.
TTTTTCTTCACCCGACTTTTACAATCATCTTCCCAATATTTTTTCCTGAAAAAAGGCCGGTAAAAGCTTGCGGTAGTTTGTCGAAACCGTCAATAACCGTTTCGTGATATTTGAGGGCGCCTGCTTTTATCCATTGTGATAGCTGCTGCATGCCTTCGCTGAATTCGCTTTTAAAATCACCAATCAAAAAGCCTTGCATTAATGCGCTTCTTCCAACCAATAACGGTCCTAATCGAGGCCCAACAGGTGTTTCGGTGGCATTGTATAAAGAGATCTGTCCGCATAAAACAATTCTTGCATGAGAGTTAATATTTAAAATAACTGCATCAGAAATTTTGCCGCCTACATTATCAAAATAAATATCTACATTTTCAGGACAGGCTTCTTTGATTGCCTGATTTAAATCAGGAGTTGTTTTATAATTGATGGCTTCATCGCAATGAAAATCCTCTTTTAGCATTTTAATTTTCTCATCACTTCCTGCGATCGCGACTACCCGGCAATCTTTGAGCTTTGCAATCTGCGCTGCAATGATGCCAACTGCTCCTGCTGCCCCGGATACGACAACCGTTTCTCCCGGTTTTGGTTTGCCTATATATAGTAATCCAAAAAAAGCAGTCAAACCGGTCATGCCTAATATCCCCAGGTAATATGTCGGGTCAGCTATGCTTGTATCAATTTTTACAACTGATTGAGCATTTGTAATCAATTCCGTGGCCCAGGGCAGAATTCCTCTTACCAAATCACCTTCTTTAAAACTGTCAGATTTACTTTCTTTTATTTCACCAATGGCATTTCCGTAAATAGCTTTATTTAATTGAAATGGAGGTGCATACGATTTTGTATCATTCATTCGTCCACGCATATAAGGATCCACAGAAAAATATAACGATTTTATCAAAACTTCTTCATCATTCAAGTCCGGTAATGTATAGCTTTCTATGCGAAAATTTTGTGGGTCTGGAACTGCTTCAGGGCGGCTTGCCAAAACAATTTGTTGTGCATTCATCGTTAAATAATTACTTGAAACGGTTACAATATATATGCCTGATTCGAAAGAAAAGCATGGACTGCGACCGTTGTATAAAAATAGCTTAGAATAGTTTAGAGAAGTTTAGAGAAGTATAGAAGTGAGCAAAATTTCTGTCTTTCGCCAAAATGGTTCGTTCTAAAACCCACGTGCTCCCGGTCTCCATTTTTTCTCTTTTTGAGGTAAACGATTCTCAGTTATCCATCTCCTCAAAATTTAAATGTGTATTTTAATTAATTGTACCACATTAAACGAGAAGCAATTAAAATCTGGCAAAGTGGTACAGAAATTGAATTATGCAAAACCACTAACTGTTGGAACGCTCATATTTTAAAATCACAATTAATGGCTGAAACATCCGACTGGAAAGAATTGTCAGAACGTATGAAAATGATATTTGAAAAGCCCGGGAAAGAGGCGCCCTTTGGCGAACTTTCTGAAGCTGTGCGTGATGAACCACCCGCAAATATTGCTCTTACGATGGAAGAATTATCTCCGGAAGAAGCAGCAAGGGTATTTTCAGTTCTTGACAAACCTATAGCCACGGCGGTTTTATCTGCACTGGATCCTCATATCAGGCATATTCTCTTAAAACAACTAAATCCTGATCAACTTCCCGGCATGATAGAAGGATTGCCGCCTCGTGAAGCAGCAGCGATCATAGCAGAAGCGCCTGCCAGCCACGTGAAACGTTTTCTCAATGATGATCAGGCAAATATTTCGGCTGTTCATGATCTGCAATACCGGCTCAATTACCGGAAAGGAAGTGCGGGAAGGTTAATGACCACTCAATTTGTGAAATTGTACAAAGATACCATTGTTGCCGATGCACTTGAAGTAGTGCGTCATACGGATAAAGAGGTAGATATTCCTGAAGACTTATATATCGTGGAACGTGATTTAACATCCAGGCCGCTCCGTAGCAAATTACTTGGTGTTGTGTCCATTCGTGATCTGGTGATGGCGGATCAAAACCGGAAAGTGGAGGAAATAATGGCTACAGAGGTGATAACGGTTTCCGGTACCACTGAGCAGGAGGACGCCGCTGCACTGGTGTCGAAATATAAGTTTATGACGTTGCCGGTAATTGATAATGAGGGTTACCTTATCGGTGTCATTCCTTCTGATGACCTGATGCACGTAGTAGTAGGGAGGCTGCGAAGCTTATATAATAAAGCGGTAGGTACCGATGCGGCAGCTATGGAAAGTTTATCACCTTTCCAGGCAGCAAAATTGCGTGTACCCTGGCTTTTAGGCACAATGGGAATTGAATTGGGAGCAGGATTGGTGATTTCCCATTTTGACGGCATCCTTCAAAAAGTAATTCTGCTTGCTTCTTTTTTGCCAATCATCTCTGCTGTCTCAGGCAATGTCGGGCTTCAGGCCGCTGCCATTACTGTTCGGGCTGTTGATACAGGTACTACAAAAAATAAAAGCGTTTGGGCTTCCATAAAAAAAGAAATTGCCACTTCATTATTTATGGCGCTTGTCTGTGGCCTTGTGCTGGGAACTATCGGTGGTATATGGGCGAGGCATCTTCCATTTGGATTGGTGATAGGCGGTGCGCTTACCTGCTCTATGGTTACCGCCGGATTAATGGGTACGGTCATACCGGTTGCTTCTAAACGCCTTGGATTTGATCCTGCTACTACTGCAGGTCCGTTCGAGACGGCTTTCCAGGACGTAGTAGGTTTTGGTGTATTTCTGTGGCTGGCGACCGTATTACAAGGCTGGATAAGTTGAAGGTTCAAGGTTCAAGGTTCAAGGTTCAAGGTTTATGGTTCATGGTTCATGGTTCAGGGTTCATGGTTCATGGTTCAATGTTGAAAAAGGCAACAATTTAAATTAATCCGGAGCAGAATTTACAAGAATAAATAATAGAAATAAGCAACTTTTTTCTTCTATAATGGTGCTGGGCAGCCGAATTTGTCTTTTTTAATTTTATAAAAATTGATTGCGAAGTTATTCCGCCCGCATCACCGCATCAGCTAATGATTCATAAGTGGCATCATACGTCTCAAGCCTTTTATCATTAATAAAAAATGTAGGTGTGCCGTTTACCCCACTGCGAATGCCGCTTTCAAAATCACTTTCGATCTTCGACATAACTCCGGAACTGCTGCAGTCATTTTCAAATTTATCCAGATTCAAATTTAATGTTTCTGCAAAATACTCCAGGTTGTTTTCATCCAGTTCATCCTGGTGCTCATAAAGCAGATCATGCATTTCCCAAAACTTATTCTGAAGGCCTGCTGCTTCTGCTGCTTCAGCCGCTGCCATCGCGTCGGGATGTGATTCCTGCAAAGGGAAATTTCTAAATACGAAGAGCAATTCATTACTAAACTGCTTCAGCAATTTTTTAATAAGCGGATACGCATGCCCGCAATGTGAACATTGGTAATCACCATATTCTACCAGGGTAATGGGGGCGGTTGTTTTACCAATAATATGATCCCGCTGGCTTATCGGCGTAGTTAGTGTTGCCATAATTATCATTTATTTTTTTTCAAGTTTCATTTTGTCAAGTGCTTCTAAAATGCCATCGGCACCGGGGTTAATGCCTTCGGGAGAAAGATAACTCCATTCAATAATTCCATCCTCATTAAGCACAAATAAAGCGCGCTGACTCGTGCCTTCTTTTTCGTTGTACGCGCCATATTCTTTAGATATCTTTCCCTTTGGTTCAAAATCGGCAAGCAAAGGAAAATGAATATTTCTGTCTCTGGCAAAGGCAAGATGGCACCACTTACTGTCGACTGAAATACCTAGAATTTGTGCATGATACTGATGAAAAATTCTCAGCATTTCATTGTACAAACTCATTTGGTCGCTGCAGACAGGGCTCCAGTCTGCAGGATAAAATGCAAGTATTACCCGCTCTCCCTTCAATTCCGATAACTTTACGGTTTGATCGGGAGTAGAATTGAGTTCGAAATCCGGCCCTGGAGTTCCTTTTTGTAATATCATATTTGGGAAATTGATTCGAACAATTGTTATCAAGATTAATGCCGTTATTTACATAGAACCAAGTCTGAAATTGTACAAAAAAAGGAATGAATACTGAAATCGTTTTTTTTTGCACCCGTGAGAATCAGCTAAAACCCGCATATATGTGCTACTTTGTGGTAATTAGATGAATTTGTAAATGCAAAAAGCCATGGAACGAAAACCAATCAAAAGAAATGCTCATATTGTAAAGCTTTCGAGGGACCACCATGCAAGCTTGTTATTTTGTTGGAAAATCAGGCAGGGAATTAAATATCATGTTGCCTTAGAGCGATTAATAAAATACATACAATATTTTTGGCAACATCATTTTTCCATTCATTTTAAAGAAGAAGAACAATTCCTGTTTGCGCCAATAAAAGATGAAGTAGTTCGAAAAGCGATTGACGAGCATCAGAAAATAGAAACTTTTATCGAAAACATTTCTCTGCCTGGGACCGAAAATCAGAAAGAGAGAATGCTGGAAATTGCTGAAATGGTAAATGATCATGTGCGCTATGAAGAAAGAATTTTATTCCCACACCTTGAAAAAAAATTGTCCGATCAACAATTAGAAAAAATTGGCAGGGAAATAAATACTGAACCTTTGCTCGATAATTATGAAGACAATTTTTGGACAAAACCCGCTTCTTTATAACAAAATAGTAGCAAGATATTTATTTATCAAAGAAAAAAATTAAGCGGCTCAATAACTAAATAATCACATATCTAATAAATTTTAATTCACCAAAACACAAATTGCTTTTTCTTAAATGACCACTCACAAAAACGACATAACCTTCACTCTGGTTTATTTTGATGAAGAAATTACAGTACAAACTTATGAGGGTGAATTCAGGAATCTCATGATTCTTATTAATGAAAAAATTTACGTGGAAGATTTTGGAGAATGCAAGGGAATAGGCCGGTGTGGCACTTGTTTGGTAGAAACAGAAGGAATGAACGGAACCGCAGAAATGGATAGAAATGAAAAAAGCACTTTGGAAAAATGCCCGGTTAAAAAAGCCAATCTTCGTTTATCCTGCCAGATAATGATTAACAAATTTCTTCAAAATTCCATAATAAAAATAGTCGAAGAAAGAGAAGATGTGAGATAAGATGTTGAATTCGGAGCAGTAAATAAACAAATAAATGAGATTTCTGTTTTCTCTAAACCGTCTAAACTTTCTAAACTCTTCTAAACAGTTTCAAAACCAAATTCTTCTTACATTTATCTATAAAAATATTTTCTCTTGAGACAATTTTTCCTGTTTTTTAATTTTCTTCTCGCTTCTTTTTTTGCAATTGGGCAATCAAAAATTCCCGGTTATTACATTCAGAAAAAAAGGTTTACCGATTCGCTTTTACAGATTGTGCATGATGTACACCTTGATGGAATTTACGACGCCGGTGATGATGGAATGGAAAAAATTTCATTTGCCGTAATTGACTTGAATGGCCGCAAACCTGTAATAGGAGGGGTGAACATGGAAAATTTTATTTATCCTGCTTCTGTTTATAAAATGTATGTAGCGATGGAAATTTTAAAACAAGTAAGCAACGAAAAATATTCTTTATACAAATCTTATGTAGTAAAATCTCCGAATGATGTGGATCACACTTCTGAAATAAGCTGGGATCCACGGCCGCTTTTAAGAGATGGTGATACCGTAACGGTTGATTATTTGTTAGACCTCATGATAACACGAAGTGATAATTCTGCCGCCAATTGTATGATCGATATTGCAGGAAGAAAAAACATCAATGAAACGATGCATGAAAATGGCTGGTATGGAAGTGAAGTGACGCGAAAATTTTTATCCAGAAAATTGGAAGATCCTGGCTATGATACCGTTAAAAGTACCGTTACCAGTGCATTACACGCGGCTGAATTCATGTACAAGATTTATAAAAACGAATTAATAAATCCGTGGGTGAGCCAGCAGCTAAAAGTTTTGCTGGGAAGGCAACTGGATACCACCAAGCTTTCTACCGGCCTTCCGCATGATGCGATGTTTTATCATAAATCCGGCTGGTGGAGTTATTTTACAAACGACGTGGGCATCGTTGATGATGGCCATGTAAAATACATTATTGCATTATTCACACCAATAACCGAAATGGATGTAAGACCACGAATGAAAGAATTATCACGAAGGGTTTATGAATTAATGAAAAGAAAATACGCAAAGAAATAATTGCAAACATTTTGCACATTTTGAGCGTTAAATTTGCAATATGATGCGATCAAAAATATTTTACCTGCTTCTTATTTTTTTCTGCATTTTTACTGCCTGTAATTCCAACGATAAACAAACCCGGCGCTTACATTCTGAAGCAAATACTATTGAAGAAATAAAAAATGAAATAAAATTACATCCAGATTCACTGATGTTGAAATCCAATCTCATTGAAGCATACAGAAATGAAGGTTATTATGATTCTGCCATTTCTATTGCAGATCAGGAATTGAGGAAAGATAGTGGCAGTGCCTATTTGTGGAATATTAAAGCATCCTTATATTTTGAGAATAATGACACACTTAATGCAATAAATTCTCTTGAACATGCTATTAAAATATACCCGCTTCCTGATTATTTAGCCGCTTTAGGCACTGTGTACGCAGAAATGAAAAATAAGAATTCACTTGCCATTGCAGATCGGCTTTTACGCACAAATAAAACAAAATCGGGCAAAGACGCCTATTTTATAAAAGGGCTTTATTATAATTATGTGAACGAGCCACAAAAGGCAATTGTCTATATGGACAGTGCGTTGAATCTTGATTTTACTTACATGTACGCATACCGGGAAAAGGCGATTGCTTTGTACAATGAAATGAAATATAAAGATGCGATCAAAGTTTTAGAACGTGCAGTTACGATTCAGAATAATTTCGATGAGGGATATTATTGGCTGGGGAAATGTTATGAAAAATTGAACCGGAAGGATGAGGCAATTCAAAATTATCAAAATGCTTTATTGTATGATAAAAATTATCAAGAAGCAAGGGAAGCGCTGCAAAGACTGGAAAGTAGTAAGTAGAAAGTAGCAAGTACAAAGTGTGTACTTGAACATTGAAAATTGAATGTTGAAAATTAAGAAGTTTAACGTTTAATAAATGCTCAATAATCAATAATCAAATGATGCAACCATCAGTCAATATTAATCATTAACCATCGACCATCAACCATCAACCCTATGCCCATCATCGCTCCATCACTTTTAGCCGCTGATTTTTTACATCTTGAATCGGAATGCAAAATGCTGAATAAAAGCAAAGCAGATTGGTTTCACCTGGATGTAATGGATGGCCGGTTTGTTCCCAATATCAGTTATGGAATGTCAATCATTAAACAAATCAGAAAAGCAACAGATAAATTTTTTGATGTTCACCTGATGATTTTGGAACCGGAAAAATATGCTGAAGAATTTAAAGATGCCGGAGCAAACAGTTTAACGATTCACCAGGAAGCATGTCCGCATTTGCACAGAAATATTCAACAGATAAAATCGCTGGGAATGAATGCCGGCGTGGCTATTAATCCTGCAACACCTGTTTCATTTTTGCAGGATATCATTGCAGATATTGATTTGGTTTTAATCATGAGTGTGAATCCGGGATTTGGCGGACAATCATTTATTCCGCATTCAATTCAAAAAATCAGGGAAGTAAAAACACTTATTTCTCAAACAAATTCATTGGCAAAAATAGAAGTGGATGGAGGAATTTCTTTAAAAAATGCTGCTGATATTATTAAAGCTGGTGCTGATATTTTAGTAGCCGGAAATTCAATATTTAGTTCTGAAAATCCCAAAGAAACGATTGAGAAAATGAAGAGGTTGTAAATTGTTGAATTATTAAATTATTTGGATTATTAATTATTGCGATTATGTATGGCAATTCGTCTGCCTGAAAGAAGATATTTGAACAGTAAAAAGACAAATAATTCAAATTTTCATTTTCCTTTTTAACAACTAGGTTAATTAAAATACCTTCCACAATGGAATGAAAAAAGGAAATATTTTTACAACAAATAAAGAAATATCAGGAATTGCTGTTTTCGAGTTTATAAACTACATGCCTTCATAAATCTGCTGTAATACCGATGCCGTCTGCTTTAGCCAATTCGTTTCTTTGGTGTCCCAATCATATTTTTTCATCAAAACATCTTCCAGCATTTGCCTTCCTTTATATGCCTGTTCGGAAGAATAAAAGCAATTCATCCATTTTTTATCCAGCTTATTTTCACTTTGAATCGTAATGCCTCCCTGGTACCAGTTTAGGCAACAAGGCAAACCGGTAAAATCTATATTCGTCGCTCCTCCATTCACCAGACCATCGAAATAATATTTATAAAACTCAACAAATTCTTTCAGTCGTTTTTTTATTTCTTCATCGCTTTCCGCTTTTTTGGGTTTTATGCTCCATTGATAATTTTGTTTTGCAAAAGGATTTTTATTTGCATCTGGCCACCAGGTATCGGTGGATTTGTAAGTAAGTTCAGATGTGCGTTTGTTTTCAAGCCGGTTTAGCAATAGTTCATCCTTATGCAAACGGCTCATCGTATACACGGCCCTTCTTCCATTATCGAAGTTTGCCTCTATTTTATTTCCGTTTAACCTGAATTTTCCATAACTCATTTCACCGCCAGGATTTTCCAGAAGTGAAGAATCGGTCAGAAAAACAATTCCTGATTCAAATAAAATACCATGATCATTTGTAAAAGAAATGTCTTTTGAGGTAGGATGTTCTGCATCCGATAATTTCCAATACTGGCAAAGAAGTTGAAACGAATCTCTTTTTACAGGCTGTGCAGTATCAACCATTTTTTCATTTTTATCTGAAGATGGGGTTACACAATTGCTAAAAAAAATTGCGATAAAAATTGCGATCAGAGGTATTGATTTTCTCATTTTTCAAAAATAATAAAAATGAGATGAAGCGGATAATAAATGTAATTTTACCGGCTTATTTTTTCATTCTGTTGTAAGACAAATTATTTGATTACCGGGAAATTTTCATTGCGCCATTTCATAAAATATTATCTTCACTTTATGAGACTAACGGTTTTTATTTTTCTTGTTTTCGTATCTCTCGCATCTTCTGCCCAAAGCAAAACGGCGTATGTATCAGGAGTAATTATTGATGAAAATGAAAATCGGGTGTCAGGCACCACCGTTACCATTCTTGGAAAACAAAATGGAATCGTCGCATCCGATTCGGGAACTTTCCGCATAAAAGTTCCTTCGGAAAAAGCATTTGCACTTGTTTTTTCCCATGCTGATTTTCGCGATGTTCAGAAAAATTTTTACTTGAGTGAAGGGGAAGAAGAGCAGGTAACGGTGCGGCTTCTCCGAAATAGCAAAACGCTTGAAACGGTTGTGATCAGTGATGAGAAAGAAAGAAAAGAAACGGGCCTGATAAAAATAAATCCAAAAAGCGCGGTAACGCTTCCCGGCGCCACAGGCGGTGTTGAAGGATTGATTAAAATTCTGGTTGGAAGTAATAATGAGCTTACTTCTCAATATTCGGTACGTGGCGGCAACTATGATGAGAACCTTATTTATATAAATGATTTTGAAATTTACCGGCCATATCTTGTACGTAATGGTCAACAGGAAGGGCTTAGTTTTATTAATCCGGAATTGGTAAAAAATATTGATTTTTACAATGGCGGTTTCCAGGCAAAATATGGAGATAAAATTAGCAGTGTTCTCGATATTCAATATAAAAAACCGGTAACTTTTGGTGGTTCAGTTTATGTAAGTAAACTTGAACAAGGTTTACATCTTGAAGGCGGTTCGAAAAACAAAAAGCTTTCCTGGCTTTTTGGAGTGAGAAATAAAACCTATAAAAATTTATTGAGCAGCCAGGAGACGAAAGGTAATTACGTTCCTGCTGCATCTGATCTGCAGGCTTATCTTACTTATAAAATTTCAGAAAAATTGCAACTGGAAATTTTGGGAATCATTTCGGGCTCCAGCTTTTCATTAACGCCTGAATCTGCACAAAAATCCACTGCCGTTTTTTCTCCTTTATTTACCGCCAATCTTGGTTTGGATATCTTTTTTGATGGCCAGGAAAAAGATAATTACAACAATAATTTAATCGGTGTTAGTCTGGTTCATTCTGTAAATAAGAAAGTAAAATTAAAGTGGATGGCAAGCCGGTACGGCGACAATGAAAATGAAAATTTTGACATTACCGGAGCGTATCTTTTTGGAGAAAGAAGTTTTGATAAAACGCAGCCGGATTTTGGAAAGATAACCAATCCACTGGGTGCAGGTGTATATCAAAATTATGCACGAAACGCATTGCAGATACAGGTTTACAACTTTAGCCATAAGGGAAGTTATGATTTAGGAAAACATTTTTTGCAATGGGGAGCGGGAATAGATCATACGATTATCCACGATCATTTAAATGAATGGGAATACCAGGACAGTGCCGGATATTCTTTACCATTCAATCCAAATCAAATTAACCTCAGCAATGTTTTAAAATCCAATGAAAATCTTACTGCTGATAAATACAGTGGTTATGTGCAGGATAATATTCGTTTGTCCAATACCGCTACCAAGGTTACTTTGCAAGCGGGTGTAAGATTTAATTATAATTCATTGAACAAAGAATTTCTGATTAGTCCCCGTGCTCAAATCAGTTATAAGCCGGATTGGAAACGGAATATTGTTTTCAAAGCATCTGCCGGAATGTACGACCAGCCTCCGTTCTACCGGGAAATGAGAAGATATGATGGCACAATCAATACTGCATTAAAAAGCCAGAAAAGCATGCAATATGTAGCTGGTTTTGATTACAACTTATCGTATGGCGACAGGCCGCTACGCATTACAACAGAAGCTTATTACAAATCACTTTGGGATGTGGATCCTTATGATATAGATAATGTACGAATTCAATATTTTGGTGAAAATGATGCCCGCGCTTATGCCGCAGGAATTGAAACGAGGCTTTTTACAGAGTTGGTAAAAGATGCTGAAAGCTGGTTCAGCATTGGCATTAGCCAGACAAAAGAAAATATTAATAACGATTTTTATTACACTTATAAAAATGCGGCAGGAGAAGTTATTTCTGCAAAAACAACAGACCAGGTAGTGGCAGATAGTGTAAAAACAAATGTGGGCTGGGTGAGAAGGCCAAGCGACCGGTTGATTACGATGGGATTGTTTTTACAGGATTATTTAAGCACGAATAAAAATTTTAAAGTCCATCTAAATATCATTTATGGAAGCAACATGAGTTACAATATTCCAAATAGTGTGAGATACCGTAATGCACTGATCATAGAGCCTTATATCAGGGTTGACGTGGGTTTCAGTGCATTATTATTAAGTGAAAAATCATTGAGGCGTAGCCATTCTCCTTTCAAAAGCTTTGAAAATATCTGGGCAAGCCTGGAAGTATTTAATCTGATTGACCGCGCAAATGTGATTTCGTATCAGCTGATAAAAGACTTTAATAATGATATTTTCACTATACCAAACCGGTTGACACCGAGGATGCTTAATTTTAAATTGCTGGCGAGATTTTGATTTGAATTTTCTTAAAAATATTTTTCTGGAAAAAATCGAAAATCAGGTAAGGAAGTAAGCAGATTAGAAGGTTTAAATTCCGTTATAGTGGTGTTTCAGAAAACATGAAACAGGCATATTCCTTTGTTTACTGAAAGTTTTTTAACCCGAATATCCATACATCCGCTGCACCTCTTTTACAATACTTTCGATTTCGGCGTCTTTGCCTTTCGCATCATACGGTTGCTTGAGATCGCTGCCAAAAACGAAAGCGACTGTTTGCCAGAAACGTGCCGTGAATCCGCCTTTTAGCTCTTTTAGAATATCATAACAATTCGTGCCCCCGGTTTCCCGGTTGATCAGTTTCATAAGAACTTTCCCCTGGTAAACGGATAAATTTTTTAAAGGTTCCGTAAATTCTTTTTTCAATTCTTTTTCCCTGCTATTAATATAACGGGTTACTTCCAGTTTATTTGGATTATGGGCAATATGATTTTCAATATCGCTGAATACCCACCCGGCGCGCTTTGCATAAGGATAGGTAACATACACAGCGTTTCTTAACCTCGTCCATTCTGCTCTTGCAGATGGGCTCCCTTTGAACACATAAACACCCGCAAGAATTTTTGCTTCGATCGTATCACCTTCATAAACCACTGCTGAGCAGATTATCGTATCATTCACGCCGTGTTGTGCAAAAATGGGTACAAACGACGGTTGAACAGTTTGTGTTTGTGTTTGAGCTTCAGTATCGAAGGAGGTAAATAAAAATACCATAATCATCAGAGAAAATACGAATTGCGGTATTTTGTGTTCGGTACGCATTGCTCCTGTAAATTTATCATTTTAAAAATCAAAATCAAAGGATATTTTGTAAAGGTTTTATCAAATTGCAATACAGGGGAGCCCAGTTATACCTCCATCTCGTCCTTCAAAACGTTAATTATTTGCAAGAAGAAAAAGATAAAATAAGATTACCAATACCAAACTGATTGAAACATAAGCCCAGATTTTTGAGGCTTTCACCCGCGTGATTAGTGAAACAATAAAGCCCGCTGACATAATTACCAAACCGAGCCATACCAAATTGATGTAGGGAAAATAATACGCTTTTAGTGTGATAAACTCAGTTAGCTTATCAGTTTCTTTTGAATTGATTTTAAATTTATTACCATTGGCAATTCCGGAAAAATTCAGATAAAGATTCTGCGCATTTACGGTATCATTTATAAAATTTAATTCCTGATTTTGAATCACTAATGCAGGATAAGCCTTATAACTCGTACCGTTATCGCTGTACACGGTAATGTCTGCTACAAGTGCAGTATCCGTAGGAGAAAAATGAAACCTGTCATTGTGCGGATTTTTTTCAATGCCATTTAAAATAAAGTATCCTTTCGAATAAAAAACTGAATCTCCAATTCCGAGCGTATGGGGTTTAAAAGTGGCGGTATCTTTTGATGGATCCGGAACAGAAATGGTAGAAATATAAGTAAATATGTCGTGCGTCAAATAATGTTTTGTTCCCGGATTCGAAGTCAGATTATTATCTTTCATTCGGTATGCGTCTGGAGATAACACAAAATTCTCTTCTACTTTTCCTGAAACACTGTCAATTTTTTGAAAATGCAAATTATAAAATGTCCGATCTTTTTCATTTGAGGCAGAATCGTTCACATACGTTACCATATATTTTCCCATTCGGGTCGGCACATCTTTTAAAAGTGTCAGATTTTCCATCGGGTTTTCCGTTCCTCTTCCGGTGGGGTCTTTCGCAAACGGAATAAACAATCCTGTTTTGCTGTTATCGCTAATTACTTTTTTATTTCCGGAGGAAATAAGCATTCCCGCAATCATTAAAGCAAAACCAAGATGAGCAATAGCTGCACCGCCTGCTTTTAAATTCCATTTTAAAACAGACTTCAGATAAAATGCATTTGCCAAAACAGAAAAAATAGAAGCGAATAAAGCAAGATTAACAGCGACTAAAAAACCGGGACCTTTTTGTGTATAATTTACCGGATAAAAAATCATCATCAACCCTGTACCCACAACAGCAATTCCCAATGGCCACGCAATTTTTTTAATTAAATATTTTTTACCCGTGTTTTTATATCTTAAAAATTGGGAAACACCGGTAAGCAATCCAACAAGCACCGCGACCAGCACCAGCACTTTATTATAAGCAAATTCACGGTCCGGTGGATCGGCTAAATTTGTTCCAAAAATTTTATTGTAAACCGGTAAAGAAGTAATCGAAATTACAAACAGCGCGGAAAGAAAAAGAATCAAAGCTCCGATAAACATCCAGAATTCTCTTGAAGACATATCTTCCTCTTTTTGGATAGAAGGAATGCTTTTATAATTCTTGAAAAACAAATAAAATACAGGTAGAGAAATGGCAATCACATAAATTCCAATTAGTATATTCATTGCTGTACCGGCTTCGGTAAACGAATGAACGGAAGTGTCGCCAAGAATTCCGGTTCTTGTTAGAAAAGTGGAATACAGAACAAACAAATAAGTAAGAATTATAAACAGGTAAGAGGCTCTTAACGCATTTTTTGTTGAGTTAAAAATAGCCATGCAATGCAATCCGGCGACAAGAATCAGCCAGGGAACAAACGCTGCATTTTCTACCGGATCCCAGGCCCAGTAACCGCCGAAAGAAAGTGATTCGTAAGCCCATTTTCCACCCATCATAATTCCCGTTCCCAGTACACAGGCACTGAATAAAGTCCATGGTAGTGCGGATTTCACCCAGCCGCCCCAATCTTTTGTCACCAAAGAAGAATAAGCAAATGCAATGGGAACAATAGTGCTCGCAAATCCTAAAAATAAAACCGGCGGATGAATCACCATCCAGTAATTTCTTAATAATGGATTTAACCCGATACCGTCTTTTATAAAAGTGAGATAATTTGCCTGTGAAAAAATAGGGCCTGCCAGTTCATTTCTTGTAAGTACAAACGGGCTGCTGCCAATTCTTACATTAAAAATGTATAAACCCAATATCATTAAAATGAGGAAAAACTGCGCTGTATTGATAATCGTCATTACAGCGGCTTCTCTTTTTTTAGCAGTAAAAATTAAAACCATTCCGAGGGCGCAATGCCACAAAGCCCATAACAGAAAACTCCCTTCCTGCCCTTCCCAAATACAAGCCAGCAGATACTTTGGCTCTAATTCTTTTGAAGCATGTTTATAAACATAGAGATATTCATAATAATGATTCGAACAGATATAATAGATGCAGGAAAAGACGGCAAGAAGAGAAAACACCTGGATAAAAAACGCCCCGCGGGCAAAACGAATCCAGGATTGCTTTTCGTTTTCAGCTTGAATTTTAGTAGCAGTAAAATAAGAAATTGCGGAAACGATAGATGCGACAAAAGCAAGTAATACGAAAAAATGACCTACCTGTCCCGGTAGTAAATGTTCATTCTCAAAGGTCATGATGCAGTCTTAATATGAAGTAACCGTTTTTTCTAATTGTTTTTTATCGTCCTTGTATTTCGATGGACATTTGAGTAAAATATCATTGCATTCAAAAACATTTCCTTCCATTTTTCCTTTCAAAACCACGCGCTCACTTTGTTCAAGTTCCGCCGGTTTTGTATTTCTGTATATTACCTGCGTGCTGTTGCCCAGGCTGTCTACAGCATAAAATGAAAGATAATTGGGGTCTTTTAATGCATCGTATTGTATTGGTTTCGATTTATCAAGTTTGGCGATCAAATGAACGAATTGTCCCTGTTTTTCTTTAGCAGAACCGATCGTATCATAAGTTGAAAAATCTACAGAATACATCAACAAGGCGCCAATGGCGGCTGCAATAACTACTAAAATGATAATACTGGAAGTTTTCATCTATTGCTTTTTTGGAAGTGCAAATTTACTGAAAAATGCGATGCTAAAACTTTTCAGCGTTCAACCCATTTATTTACGAAAAACGAAATGTTTGTAAATCCGAAAAGCAGCGGTTTTATCGCATTGCAGAATTTGGGAAAGGACGTTGAACCTGCGTTGTAGAAGTAATGTGAATGATAGAAAAGAAAAAAGCCCCGTAAAAAACGAGGCTTCAATTTTAATTAATGATCGGTATCTTTTTGCGTTTTAATTTTCACGGTTCCATTCTTTTTTACTTTATATTTTTTTATATCAGCGGCATTATTTTTCCACGGTTCTGTTCCGTTAAAATTTAATGAATATCGCGGTGTTTTCTCAAGAGTAAGTGTAGATGGTAAAGTTTGTGTTTCTGTCCATTTTGAAGTATTATCCTTGTACCAATAATTTCCCGACGCTTCATCAAAGTAAACATTAGAGGAAGGGTAGTAGTAATACTTGTGAACGGTGGTGGTTGTGGAATCTGTGACCTGCGCTGACGCGGACAACATGGATCCGCAAATCAACATACATAAAAGGATTTTTTTCATAGTGTGTAATTTTTTAGATGAAATATTCAAGTAATATGCCAAAATCAACAAGGAATGTAAAGCAAAAACATGAAATAGGAATAATTCCATGGTAATCTTCAAGTTATAATTGAAAACGGTTTTAACTTTTAACAGTAAACGGATAAATACCGGTATTTTCTGTTTTGTTTTTTTTTATCAACGCTCTAAAAAATCCCTCAAAGTTTTACCGCTAAAATCTAAATTTTCCGGTCTTTTCGCCTTGGTAAATCTTTTCCAATATCTTGCATTTGTGAATAAAAAACTTATTGTAATCGGAGGTGGCGCTGCTGGTTTTTTCTGCGCTGTGAATGCTGCTGCACAATGTAATGGCCTTACCGTTGTATTAATTGAGAAAACAAATAAGTTATTAAGTAAAGTAAGGATTAGCGGCGGCGGGCGTTGCAATGTGACACATGCCTGTTTCAGCATTGCACAGATGATTAAAAAATATCCGCGTGGTGAAAAATTTTTGAAAGGCCCATTTCATTATTTTTTTACAAAAGATACGATTGAATGGTTTGAAAAAAGAAACGTAAAATTAAAAACTGAAAGTGATGGCAGAATGTTTCCGGAAACTGATTCTTCCGAAACAATTATAAATTGCCTTCTTCATGAGGCAAATAAATACCGTGTAGAAATTCTGATGAATCGTGAGATCGTAAATGTTGAAAAAATATTTTCTGAAAACAATCGCCCGAATTTTAGATTATTTTCAAAGGATGGGAGTGTTTTAGAAGCAGATTTTGTGTGTATTGCCTGCGGTGGGTTTCATAAAGCCGAACAATATAACTGGCTCTCAAAACTAGGGCATAGCTTTGAAACGCCCGTTCCATCGCTGTTTACGTTTAATGTTCCAAAAAATCCGATTTCAGAATTAATGGGAATTTCTGTGGAGAACGTGCAGGTAAAAATCAATGGAACCAAATTCTCCGCGATAGGGCCGTTACTGATTACGCATTGGGGTTTTAGCGGTCCTGCAGTTTTAAAATTATCTGCTTTTGCAGCTATCGAACTTTCAAAAATGAATTATGATTTTTCAATTTCGATAAACTGGCTTGCTGATTATCATGAAAATTCACTTTTAGAAAAATTGAAATCAATCAGAAATGAATTTGCTTCCAAAAAAATTATCAACAAAAATCCTTTTAATCTTCCCCAACGCTTATGGGAATATCATTTAAAGGAATGTGGAATCCATGCTGAGATAAGATGGGCGGATCTTCCGGCAAAACAACAAAATCAATTAGCTAAACAATTGTGCTCCCAACAATTCCAGGTAAAAGGAAAAACGACTTTTAAAGAGGAATTTGTTACGGCCGGCGGGATAAAACTAAACGAGATAGATGCAAATACGATGGAAAGCAAAATCCTTCCAAATCTTTTTTTTGCAGGAGAAATTTTAAACGTAGATGGCATAACCGGTGGTTTTAATTTTCAACATGCGTGGACAAGCGGGTGGATTGCAGCTAAAGAAATTGCAAGGAAATGTGCAGATTCTACCATGCTTTAAGAAAGATTGAAAAATAAGAATCCGTGCTATTTGTTGGTTTGTTGTAATTAATTTATTTCACAGGTCCCAGGAAAAATTACCAATAACGAAAGGCTTCACCGGCAATAAAAGTATTTAGATACTTTTAATGTCCCATCTTTGCATTCTAAAAAATTTGAAGATGGAAATGAAAGAAATTTACAGCAATGAGAAATACAAAGTTTTAAACGTTAGCTTGAATGTAGGAGAGAACATGCCTTTGCACGAAGCCACTTCCGACGCATTTATCGTCTGCAGAAAAGGAAAAGGCCGAATCACTTTTGAAGACAGAATCGTGGATTTGTGTCTTGGTGAAACGTTATTAATAAAGGCTCACGAAAAACACAAAATGGAAATTCTGGAAGATTTTTGTTCCTGTATTACTTTGGAAAATGATGGTAAAATAAAATTCGCATAAACACAATAAATTGTTTGTTGAGCAGCTTTTTAGCGATAGCTGTTTGATAATTTGGCCATAAATAAAACAAGAAAGCACATTAATTGTTTCTTTGCTGCGTCCAAACATTTATATTCTGGAAATTTGAGTCACCCTTGTTCAATGATCACATTAGCGCGTCAGCAAATTAGCATATCAGCCCGTTCTCACCTCCTGCCACAAATGTTGGATTAATCCATCCGCAAGGCCGATTTTTGGAACATAGATTTCATCGGCGCCTGCCCACCGCATCACAGTAATATAAATTTTCAGAGCGGGCACAATTACGTCGGCCCGATCTTCTTTTAATTTATAAATACTAATGCGGTCATGCAAAGAAACATTGCTTAATTCTTTATAATAATCGCGAAGCAAATCAAATGACAAAGGCTTTCCATCTTTTCGTTTACTCAATGAAAATACTTTATTGATATTCCCTCCTGATCCAATAGCAATAACCGTTTTAAAGCCTTTGGTTTTATTTTTTAACACGTCCTTCATTTGATCCCATGCAGAATCGGGAACCTGGTTTTTCAGAAGACGAATCGTGCCAATATCGAAAGATTCCTTAAAGATCATTTCATTATTAGAAAAAAAAGTAAGCTCCGTACTTCCACCTCCTACATCAATATATAAGTAAGAATGTTCTTTGTCTAAATTTTCTGCAATGTGATTTTCGAAAACGAGCGAAGCCTCAAAATTTCCGGAGATAACTTCTATTTCAATTCCTGTTGCCTCTTTAACCAACAAAATTATTTCTTCTGAATTAGCCGCACCGCGCATTGCAGAAGTAGCGCATGCTTTCATCGCCTTTACTTCATAGGCATTTGTTATATGCAAAAAGCCCTTCATCGTTTCCAGAAACAATTGAATTTTTTTATCAGAAATCTTACCGGTTTCAAAAACATCAAAGCCCAATCGCAGCGGCACTCTTACGAGGCTTAATTTCGTAAAACAGGGTTTATTATTTTCTTCGTCAGTAACTTCTGTTACCAGTAACCGTGCTGCATTGCTGCCAATATCTATTGCCGCGAGTTTCAAATTTTAATATTTTTTTCTGAGTAGATAATTATAAATCCGGATTTGGGAACGAACCTTTTTTGCGCCATCCGATTCCACATACCTGTTAGAAAGTTCATTATCCAACACCCTCGCTTTCACATTGTCGCTTAACTGGATTTCGAGGATATCTTTTAATTCGCGTTGAATGTTTTTATCATAGACGGGGCAGGCCGCTTCTATCCGGTGATCCAGGTTTCGCACCATCCAGTCTGCCGATGAAATAAAGTATTTTTCTTTTCCTTCATTGTGAAAAATCATCACCCTGGCATGTTCCAGGTATTCATCAATAATACTGATGGCTTTTACTTTTTTCTTAAATTTTTTATTCTCTGTAAACATGCAACAGATCCCCCTTACAATCATTTTAATTTTTACACCCGCACGTGCTGCTTCATATAGTTTTAAAATCAATTCCTCATCGCTCAATGAATTTAATTTCAAAATAATGGACGCCGGTTTATCTTCTTTTGCATTCTTAATCTCTTTATTGATAAGTGTAATGATGTGTTTTCTCATATTTACAGGACTTACCAATAATTTATGACAACCTTTTAGGATTTCAAGGTTTTTTGGGTTTTCCAGGTAATTAAAGATTCTGTTGACATCAGCCATAATCTGCCTGTTGCTGGTTAGCAGGCAATGATCTCCATACAACAGGCTTGTTTTTTCATTCAGATTTCCGGTGCTCACAAATCCATACTGCACGGTGTGATTGTTTAATCTCTTTTTAATAAGGCAAAGTTTTGCATGCACCTTCAAATCAGGTAAACCTACAAAAACTTTAACGCCGGCGTCTTCCAGCACTTCTTTCCATTCAATATTTGCTTCCTCATCAAAACGCGCTTTTAATTCGAGAATTGCGGTTACTGATTTTCCATTTCGTACTGCATTTGTAAGGGCATTGATCACATTCGAATTCTCCGCGAGCCGGTAACAAGTTACTTTGATGCTGATCACATCCGGGGCAATAGCAGCTTCACGCAAAACATCTATTACAGAATCAAAGGAATGGTAGGGGAAATTTAGTAATACATCTCTTTGCAAAATGACTTCCATCACGCTGGTTACGTTTTGCAAAAGAGGATGAATAAAGGGCTTTTTGCGAATGCTCCTTTCATGAAAAAGCTCATCAGGAAAATTGATAAAATCTTTGAAGTTGTGTATCCGTTCGCCTGATTGCATGATATCTTTATTAGAAAGTTCCAGTCTCTTGATTAAATAATTTAACAGGCTGCTGTCGATTTCTTTATCAAAAGTAAACCGGACGGGCTTGGCTTTTTTTCGGTTTTTTAAGCCTTTCTGTATCTTTTGAATGAGTGAAGTAGTGAGGTCATTGTCAATATCTATTTCCGCATCACGTGTTACTTTTATTATGTTCGAAGAAAATGTGTCATAGCCGAAAAATGAAAAAATCTGCGGAAGGCAAAACCGGATAATATCCTCCAGGAGAATAATATACCGGTAGTTTTCTTTCGATGGAAGTATTACAAATCTTGACAACCTGGAGGGGACAGAAACCAGCGCAAACCGATCAGGAATGGAGCCGTCCGCTTTTGATAATTTACATGCGAGATAAATGGATTTATCGTTGAGAGTTGGAAATACCTGTAAATTTTCCAGCATAAGGGGAACAATATTACTTCTGACACAATCATTAAAATAAGCGAGAACAAATTCCTGTTGTTCTTCATTCAATTGTTTTTCATTCAGAATAAATATCTGCTGCTTTCTTAATTCCCCGATAATAATTTTCCAGGTCCGGTTAAATTGATTCTGATGGCCGGTTACTTTAAAATTAATTTCCTCCAGAATCATTTCCGGTGAGGATTCGAGGTGCATATTTGCTTTGTTTCCAAATTGCAGCATACGTTTTAAAGTGGCTACCCTAACTCTGAAAAATTCATCCGCGTTACTTGAGAAAATACCGAGGAATTTAATGCGTTCTTTTAATGGCACCGTTTCATCACCGGCTTCCTGAAGTACTCTTCCGTTGAATGCAAGCCAACTGATATCCCGTAAAATTATTCTGCGTTTGTCCATTACCGCTAGTATTACTCATTGCTGCTGATCTTCCGTATAATGCCTGTTGTTGAAAATCCTTCTTTTAAAGGAATAATCTCTATTCTGCCACCGCTGTCAATCACTTCTTTGGACCCGACCATCGTTTCCATTGTATAGTCACCACCTTTTATCAATACGTCTGGTTTTATAACTTTTATCAATTCCAGCGGCGTTTCTTCATTAAAAATTACTACCGCATCCACCATAATCAATGATGCGATGATTAAAGCACGGGAATATTCCTTATTTACAGGCCGGTTTTCACCTTTTAATTTTTTTACTGAAACATCAGAATTGACACCGACGATTAATACGTCGGCAAAAGAAGCAGCTTCAGATAAAACGGCAATGTGTCCTTCATGTAAAATATCGAATACGCCATTTGTAAATGCGATCGTTTTACTTTTTAATCTCATCCTGATCACTTCCTGCTTTATTTCTTCAACTGTAAATATCCGTTGGTTCAACGTGTCGCTTTTTTTCATTGTTCTTTTTATTTTCATAAATTAATAAACCAAAACATATAATGCCTACTACAAGAATAATACCCGTAGTAACACCCCACATCAGCCATCCAAAAGAAATATTATCTACATTGTAAATAAGCAGCACCTGTTGCACTGCAATCGGGAAAGCGCCTAATCCGCCAGGAGACACAATCATAGCCAATGTGGCGAGTGAAAGAACACTGAATGCTGCAGCAATGCCCAGTGATGAAGTAGCAGACAGGGCTGAAAAACCGATGTAAACTTCAAACAAATAACACGCCCAGATAAAGAGCGTATGAGCCAGGAATTTTTTTCTTTTTTTTAAATGCAATATGGTTGAAAACCCTTCTTTTAAACCGATATGAAGCCCTTTTACTTTAATAATATACGGATGGTTTCTGTAACGCCTGAAGATCCATTTCACGATGAAAAAAACTAAAGTTACGAGTATAAAAATAATCAACGCAATAAGCCACGCAGGCACAGCATGCCGATACTTAGTGATCTGGATGATCTTTGTTTTTATAAAATCACTCACTGTTTCTATCTGAATCACGAAAGTGATAACAATCAGAAGAGCATAAGAAAACAGATCAAGAACCCGTTCAATCAATATGGTTCCAAATAGTTTCGTAACCGGTATTTTTTCATAACGGCTAAGTAAAGTGCACCTGAGAATTTCGCCCGCGCGTGGTAAAAAAGTATTGGCCAGATAACCACACATCACTGCGTAAAAAGTGTTGGATGTTTTTGGTTTGTAGCCCATTGGTTCTATCAGGATTTTCCATCTTACGGCGCGGCTGATATGACCCAGTACCGTGAGAATAAAAACAGGAATGAGATACGTATAATGAGCATTCTGTAATGATTCCCTGAATTGAATTTTTTGCAATGGAGTCATTTTACTCATCTGCCACCACGTTAAAAAAAAACCTATCCCGAGGAAAAGCAAATATTTTAAAACTGTAAAAATTTTTTTCTTCATAAAAGGTTACAAGATAATAAACCAATGGTAATTTAATCGTTTATAAAAAGATTGTCAATTAATCTCACTTGATTCAGGTAGGCTGCGATAAGGAGAACCAGGTCTTCCTTTCCATTAAAATCTGTTACTAAATCAAGGTTGTTTTTCTTTGCCAGTTCCAGATATTCCGCTTTAAAGCCCTTATTTTCCAGCTCAATAACCGCTTTATTTTTTAAGCTTTGAAAGTTTTCGGTATTGCGGTTACTTTTTATTGAGGCTAAAGCCTCATGCAATTGTGCTGCCAGTATTCTTTCAGCCGCATTGAGTCTTAAATTCCTGCTGCTCATGGCCAGGCCACTTTCTTCCCGGAGAATCGGGCAAATGATTAATTGAATATTTACCTGCATGATTTCAATCAACCTTTTAATTACCATGCACTGCTGAAAATCTTTTTGTCCCATAAATAGAAAATCCGGTTCTACTATGTTTAATAATTTTTCTACTACCAGGCATACTCCCTGGAAATGGCCGGGCCGGAATTTTCCTTCCAAAATTGTTTCAAGATAACCTAAATCAAAATGTTTTTCCTGTGATTTTTTATCCGGATAAATTTCTTTTTCGTCAGGAAGAAATAAAACATCGCAGCCGCTTTCTTCTAAAAGGAGAACATCGTGTTCAATTGTTTTGGGATATTTTTTAAAATCATCGGGATTATTAAACTGCGTTGGGTTTACAAAAATGCTGGCAACAGTTATTTGAGACATCTTTTTGCATTCTTTTAGAAGGGATAAATGACCTTCGTGCAATGCACCCATTGTTGGAACAAGACCGACAGACCCAGCTGTATGTTTTTTATTTCTGATATATTTTTTAAAGTCTTTTATATGTTTATAAATAATCATAAATGCGTTGTTATTGGGTTCAACATTGAGTTGCACATTGCATAAACAAAAAAATGGTAACTTTGCCGCCTGTTAAAAAAAAGATTACGCTAATTAACCATTTGTAAATGTCGACAAAGAAAAGAATTTTATTCATAGCCAACGAAATGTCTCCTTATCTTGAGATGACAGAATTTGCAGAAATCGTAAACCGACTTGCGGTAAAATCGAATGAATCAGGAATGGAAGTTAGATGCATTATGCCGCGTTTTGGTATGATTAATGAACGCAGACATCGGTTGCATGAAGTGGTTCGTCTTTCCGGAATTAACGTATCGGTAGAAGGAGATGATTATCCCCTTATTATCAAAGTAGCTTCTCTTCCCAATGCAAGATTGCAAATTTATTTTTTGGACAATGAGGACCTTTTTAAAAGAAAATCATTGTTTCATGATGAGAATGAAAAATGGTTCGGCGACAATGCGTTGAGAACGGTTTTGTTTTGTAAAGGCGCTCTCGAAACAGTGAAAAAATTTGGATGGCCGCCGGATATCATTCATTGCAGCGGTTGGATGACCGGGCTTATTCCTATGTATATTAAAACCGCCTACAAGAAAGAGCCGGTGTTCAGCAATTGTAAAGTAATTTATACTATCGGACAAAATACCTACAAAGAAAAAATGGGTAGTGATTTTGCTAAAATCGCCACCATCAATTCCAATATCAAAGAAAAAGACATTGAAGTTTTTAATGAAGGCAGCAACACAGCCATGTTTAGAGGCGGCGCTACTTTTGCAGATGCCATTACTTTTGGCGCAGAAAAAGTGGATAAAAAACTGGTAGAGGAATTTAGTAAAGTGCGAGGCAAAAAAGTTTTGAAGTATAATGCCGAATCAGATTTAACAGACTATTTACAATTGTATGCCGACCTTGCCGGCAAATAATTTCATACCTATTTATCTACCCAAATTTTACTTTCAAGTGTTTAAAACCAAATACAAGCCTGCGTTTACAGGAATACTGATTTTATTTTTATTTGCATTTGGATGTACTAAAATTGATACCACTTCCCTGGGCCAAAACCTTATTCCGGTTGTAGATAACATCCATACATTCGATACCACTTTTAATGTGATTGGGATTAATTACGATGATAATGAGTGTGATACCATTCATAGAAGCAGCCTCATTCCTCTTGGAATCATATCAAACGATCCTTTATTTGGATCAAGCAAGGCAGCCATATACGTTGAATTAAAACCTTCCTCTTTTCCTTATACTTTTCCGGCAGCAGATGCAAATAGTTTTGTTGTAGATTCTGCAATTTTAGTGATGAGTTATTCACATTCTTTTGGTGATACTAATGCATTGGCAAAAGTAAATGTATATCAGCTTTCAGATAGTTTTCATGTAACGGATAATTATACAACCTGCAAAGTTTTGGGCTATGATAATTCTGTTTTATTAGGAACAAAAAGTTATTACCCAACTGTTTTAAAAGATTCAGTTCATGCCTATAAGGAAGATGCTGCAAATCAGCTTAGGGTTCCTCTTTCTAATTCTTTTTTTCAGAACTTCATAACCGATTCTGCACAAATATTCAGAAGTGATAGCGATTTCATCAATTATTTTAAAGGATTTGCGATTGTGCCGGATGAAACAACGGGTGGACAGGCGTTGAATTATTTTGATTTTACCTCTTCCCGGTTATCTCTTTACATGAGATATAAAACTGGAACGACTCTCGATACAACAGTGATAAATTTTGGTGTTACCGGCTCTTCAGGATTATCCAATTCTATTGTTCGCGACAGAGCTAATGCACAAATAGCGCAACATCTTACCCATCCTGCTGCCGGTGATAGTTTACTCTATATACAAACTTCTCCGGGTACGTATGCTTTGCTCACCATTCCGGGTTTAACGGGTTTATCAAACAGGGTAATCAACCGTGCAGAATTAATTGTTGATCAAATTTATTCTGCAAGTTCGCTTGATAATGTATTTAATGCGCCAATAAATCTTTACCTGGATGTAAAAGATTCTTCTTTGAATAATGGAAATTTTACCCCAATTCCTTGTGATTTTTCAGCGTTAGAATTGCAAACAGGATTTCAATATCTCGGCGGGCAATTAAAAACCATAACAGATAGTTCTTCCGGCCAGCAAAGAGGCGAATATGTCTTCAATATTTCGCGCTATTTGCAATCTATTGTTACAAAAGGGAAATCCAGTCTTCAACTAAGATTAAGCGCTCCCGATTTTGTTACTAATACCAACACCTACACGGACTGGTGTGGCCAGACAATCGGGCCATTTTCTTCTCCACGCAATAATATTGGAAATGGAAGGGTGAAAATAAACGGGACAAATAATACGCCTGGCAGGATCCGGTTGAGGGTGATTTATTCGAAATTATAAAATATTGAAAAAGGTTTCAAAAGCCTTACAGGTCTTGTTATGCCTCGCAGCAAAGCAACAAATAAACTGATTTTTAATTTCTACATTTTAAGGACTAAACAGTTACTGCAGAAAATCAAAAATTGCATTTTGTCCTATCAAGGTGAAATTCTAATTTTGCGGCTCAAAAAATAAAGTAAAATGCCTTATTTATTTACCTCTGAATCGGTTAGCGAAGGACATCCCGATAAAGTTGCTGACCAGATCAGCGATGCTTTAATTGATAATTTTCTTGCCTTTGATCCGCAAAGTAAAGTAGCGTGTGAAACACTCGTAACAACCGGCCAGGTGGTGCTTGCAGGAGAAGTGAAATCTAAAGCTTATCTGGATGTGCAGGAAATCGCAAGAGGTGTAATCCGGAAGATTGGCTATACCAAAAGTGAATACATGTTTGAAGCAAACTCCTGCGGTATTTTGTCTGCGATTCATGAGCAATCTTCTGATATAAACCAGGGCGTGGTAAGAAAGAATAAAGAAGAACAAGGCGCCGGCGACCAGGGAATGATGTTTGGATATGCTACCAATGAAACAGAAAATTTTATGCCGTTGTCACTCGATATTGCGAACAGCCTTTTGATAGAACTTGCTGCATTAAGAAGAGAAAATAATGAAATGAAATATTTGCGCCCTGATGCTAAAAGCCAGGTTACACTTGAATACAACGATGATAACAAACCGGTAAGAATTGATGCAATTGTTGTTTCCACACAGCATGATGATTTTGATAAAGAAGATAAAATGCTGAAAAAAATTTCTGCTGATATCAAAAAGATTTTGATTCCACGCATGAAAGAAAAATATCCGAAGTATGCCCATCTTTTTAATGATAAAATAAAATATCACATCAATCCGACCGGCAAATTTGTAATCGGCGGCCCGCATGGAGATACCGGATTAACCGGTAGAAAAATAATCGTTGATACTTACGGTGGAAAAGGTGCTCATGGCGGCGGTGCATTTAGTGGAAAAGATCCCAGCAAAGTCGACAGAAGCGCGGCTTATGCGGTAAGGCACATTGCCAAGAACCTTGTAGCAGCAGGTGTTTGTGATGAAGTATTGGTACAGGTTTCTTATGCCATTGGCGTGGCGAAACCTACCAGTATCAATGTAAATACTTATGGCACTTCTAAAGTAAACTTAACTGACGGAGAGATTGCAAAAAAAGTAGAATCGCTTTTTGATATGCGTCCGTATTTTATTGAACAACGCCTGAAACTTCGCAATCCTATTTACCAGGAAACTGCTTCTTATGGGCACATGGGAAGAAAGAATGAAGTAGTTACAAAAACTTTTAATTTGCCAAATGGCGCTCCTAAAACTGTGAAGGTTGAATTATTTACCTGGGAAAAATTGGATTATGTTCCAAAAGTGAAAAAAGCATTTGGGATAAAATAAAGAAAATTATTTAAAGGCCTTTTATAGAAAACCATAAGAATGAAAACTTATGGTTTTTTTAATTTCGTATCTTTAAAATAAAAAAAATGGAAGCAATAGAAAAAATAGTACGTTTCGATGAAGATGGAAATGCTTTTTTAAAATTAGGTAAACATTTTTCGAAAAAAGATGCCAAAATTGTTGTCCTTATCAAAGACGATGAAATAAGTGAAAATGAATGGTTAAGCCTTGCAATGAAAGGAGGATCCTTTGATTTTTTAAATGATCCTGCAGAAGATATTTATACCATGGAAGATGGCGTTCCTTACGAAACTGATAAAGATGAAGTTTAAAATAGTATTAGTAATTTTCCCTTTTGATGATTTATCTGATTTTAAATTAAGGCCGGCAGTGTGTTTAACCAATCCCGTTTCAGAACATAAGCATATTTTGCTTGCGTTTATTACAAGCAACTTAAATAACGCAACGGAAGTCACTGATTTGATTATAGAGAAAGCAGAGGCAGATTTTGATATGACCGGATTAAAAGTTTCATCTGTTATAAAGATCCATAGAATTATAACGACTTCTGATAAAATTATTCAAAAAGTGATTGGAATATTACCTGAATCCTATCACAATAAAGTTTACGAAAAAATAAAATTGTTATTTAACCTCAACCAATAATCCTTATTAAATAATTGATGCCCGCATTGAAAAAATTTACCCAGCAACATCGCCCCAAAAAAAATCTTCTGATTGGAACAATTCCTTCAATTATTCATGCTTTAAGAAATGGCGAACAATTAGAAAGAATTTATTTGCAAAACAATATTTCTTCGGAAGAAGCTGATGAATTAAAACGTGTTGCAGCAGAGTTTGAAGTTCCGGTAAATAAAGTTCCTTTTGAAAAGATAAGAAATTTTAATCTGGAAAATCCGAAAGGATGTATTGCCATAAAATCAAAAATAAAATACCAAAATCTGCAGGATGTAATTTCATTTATTGTTGAAAATGGTGAAACGCCTTTGTTGCTGATGTTGGACGGAATTACAGATATCAGAAATATCGGCGCTTTGGCCAGAACTGCCTACTGTTGCGGCGTTCATGCCATCGTAATTCCTGAAAAAGGCGTAGGGGCTTTGGGAGAAGATGCTATCACAACTTCTGCAGGAGCATTAGAAAACATTGCTGTGTGCCGCGTAAAAACGTTGCACAATGCAATTGATGAAATGCATTTAAACGGCATAAAAGTTTTTGCCAGTGAAATGACTGCAGCTGAAAATGTTTTTGATATTGATTTTAAAGAACCATGTGCCATTATTTTGGGAAGTGAAGACAAAGGAATTCATCCGTCGCTTTATAAATTATGTGATGCAAAATTTAAAATACCGATGCAAAAAGACTTTGAATCTCTGAATGTTTCTGTTGCAGCCGGAATGATTTTGTATGAAGCAATGAAGCAGAGAATTAAATTATTGAAGTATTAAATTATTAAGTTGAACAAGCAACTCAAACTCATAGAATGCCCGCGGGATGCCATGCAAGGTTGGAAAGATTTTATTCCGACAGAAAAGAAAATTGAATACATCAATCAACTGCTAAAAGTTGGTTTTGATACAATTGATTTTGGCAGTTTTGTTTCTCCAAAAGCGATTCCGCAAATGGCAGATACAAAAGAAGTTGTTGAACAATTAATAGTTGAAAATACCAAAACAAAATTGCTTGCCATTATTGCAAATGTACGCGGAGCAAGCGATGCAGCGGGATTTGAAAAAATTTTTTACCTCGGTTTTCCATTTTCTGTTTCACCAACTTTTCAAATGCGCAATGCAAATAGTACAATTGAAGAATCATTGGAAAGAGTCAATGAAATAAAAAGTATTTGTGATAAAAATAATAAAAAATTAGTCATTTATATTTCTATGGCTTTTGGAAATCCTTATGGAGACGAATACAATGAAAACATTGTTTTAGATTACATAAATAAAATGGTAGGAGAGGGCATTCGGATAATTTCCCTCGCTGATACAGTCGGGGTTGCGCAGACTTCGCAGGTCGCTTCTCTCGTTAAAAAAACAATTACAGCCTTTCCTGAAATTGAAACCGGTGTTCATCTTCATTCAACAAATTTAAACTGGAAAGAAAAAATTGATGCCGGTTTGCAAAATGGTTGTCTGCGTTTTGATGGCGCTTTAAAAGGTATCGGCGGTTGCCCGATGGCTAATGATGAATTGATTGGAAATATGAATTCAGAATTAATGATTCCTTATTTTAAACAATTGGGATTTCTACAAAATATCAATGAAGCTGAATTATTAAAAGCTGAAGAAATGGCTGCTCAGATTTTTATATAGATATTTGCTTCCACTTTTTTAAAACAAAATTCGGCTTATTTGTTTCTTTACTGCTACACACATTCTTCTTTTTGAAAAAGGATCAACCGGATTGATAATATTGACTCAACTACCATTTTAATAATGATGGTCATGGACATTTTAATCCGTTTTACTTCCCCTTTCTAATTCAAGCCCATCATTTTATTGTACTTATTTCTATATTCTACCGGTGAAAGTCCGGTAATATCCCTGAATACCGTACGGAACGATTTGTTATCTGAATACCCAACATCATACATTACTTCATTCACATTTTTTCCGCTCGCTTCGAAATGTTTTTTCGCCGCTTCTATCTTTACCCGCTGAATATATTGTATCAATGTGTTGGTTGTTGCTTTCTTAAACCTTCTTTCGAGGTTTCTGCGGCTCAATGCAAGCATGGTTGTAAGTTGATCTACAGTAATTCGTTCGTGGTAATTTTTTTCTATAAATTCCTGTGCCTGTTTTACCTGCTCATCCTGATGGCCTTTTTGTCCTTCAAAAATAATAAACGGAGATTGAGTGTGACGGTCGAGGTCAACCTGAAAATTTTTTGCACAATGAATGGCCACTTCTCTTCCTGCATATTTTTCGATAATATACAAAATCAGATTGGCGGATGAAAATGCGCCGCCGCTTGTGTAAATACCTTGTTCATCGGTGATTACCTTGTCAGTTACCAGGTTTACTTCAGGAAACATTTTAGCAAAATCATTCGCTGCACGCCAATGAGTAGAGCAGCTTTTTCCGTTCAGCAAACCGGTACCTGCCAGCAAAAATGCACCCACACAAAGGCTTGCGACCTCTGCTCCACGCCTGTATTGCTGAACGATCCAATCCATACAATCTTTGTTTTGGTCCATGCTTTTTTTAATATCGCCTTCAATGGCGGGAATGATAATGAGGTCTGTCTTTTTCAGATTTTTTATTTCCACATCCGGATGAATCGTACATACGCCGTTTTCCAAAAGAATGGATTTGGAACATCCTGCAATTTCCACTTTAAATAAAGGAGGTTCATCATGTTGTTGCAAATAATGATTGACAGCAAGAAATGCGCGGCGCGGATTGTCAATGCTTCCGAGATTGCTTGTAGCAGTGACGACAATGGTTATATGCTTCATTTGATATTCTTTTATAAAGCAAATGTAAAAAAATGTTTTGTCGCAATGTACCCTTTATATTGCCGTATTTGCACCCTTTCAGACTTTGAAATTCAATCTACGTTTGCATCATCATTTAGATATTGCCTCAATGAGAAAAATTATTTTGTTTAACCTCATTACACTGGACGGCCACTTTGAAGGGCTGGATGGAGATATTAGCTGGCACAATGTAGATGAAGAATTTAATGATTTCGCGATCGCTCAGCTGAAAACGGCAGATATGCTTTTGTTTGGCAGAAAGACGTATGAATTGATGGCCGGTTATTGGCCGACAGAAGAAGCGATAAAAAATGATCCGGTTGTGGCGGCTTTGATGAATAGTTTTGATAAAATTGTTTTTTCAAAATCTTTAGAAAAACCGGAGTGGAATAATACCAGATTCATTCAGGAAAATCTATTGGAAGAAGTGAAAAAACTAAAGAGCCAGTCAGGAAAAGATGTATTCATTTTTGGAAGTGCAGATTTGTCCTCAACCTTAATAAAACATGATTTAATCGATGAATTTCGTATAATGATAAATCCGGTAATTTTAGGAAATGGAACGCCTTTGTTTAAAAACCTGGTTAAACAAATAGATCTGCAATTATTAAAAACAAAGGTATTTGGAAATGGAAATGTGCTTTTATATTATATTCCAAAGAAATAAAAATTTTTAAACCTTTTTATAATGAAAACAGAAGAATCAACAACAGAATTAGCAATAAACTTTGATCAGACATCAAAAGATTTATTGCAAACGGTTTCGTCCTTCGCTGAAAAAGAATTTAATGAAATTCCGTTTGAAGGAAGCTGGAGTGCGGCACAGGTAGCAGATCATCTGAGAAAATCTTTAAAGGGAACTGTGAATGCTTTGTATGGTGATGTAAAACCAACGGAAAGGAAACCTGATGAACATGTAGAAAAACTGAAGTCAGTATTTTTAAATTTTGATATTAAAATGCAATCACCGGAATTCATTTTACCTTCCGGGGAACCGTTGCAAAAAGATATTGTATATCAAAACTTAAAAGAGCTAACTGATGCGATCAGTAAAGCAACAAATACGCTGGATTTATCTTTTGCTTCTACGATTCCTTTTCCAAGATCAGGTGAACTTACCAGATATGAATGGATCAGTTTTGCTACATTTCATACTCAAAGGCATATCCGGCAAATGAAGAAGATAAAAGAACATTTAGAAGGTTCCTATGCGAAATAAAAAATTAAAACATGGTAGAAGTTTTCAAAACAAACGTTTACGCAGTAAGCAATTCGGAAAAAATAATTGAATTACTTTATCAGCATTTCCCGGAGTGCAAAATCAATTTTGACCTCGATGATTGTGATAAG
Organism: uncultured Chitinophagaceae bacterium; assembly: GCA_963706825.1. Taxonomy (GTDB): domain Bacteria; phylum Bacteroidota; class Bacteroidia; order Chitinophagales; family Chitinophagaceae; genus Ginsengibacter. The sequence continues at coordinate 969,437 of CAVPNT010000003.1, forward strand.
ATATTAAGAATTGAAGGATTCTCTATTGAGAATGAAAAAATAAAACTGATTGTGAATGAAAATGGATATTTGTGCGAGGAATTGGAATAATATTCTAATAAGCTTATTTGCTGATGCTGCTGATCTGCAGATTTCCTGATCTAAAAAGTTATTGCACTAATCTTCTACAATCGTCCTAAACGTCAGGTTTACTCTTGGTTTTGAAATTAATTTTGTGGGTGGAAGCCGGTGCAGCCAATGCTCCTGGGTGGTACCTTTCATCACCAAAAGACTTCCATGTTCCAAAAGCAATTCAATCTTTTCTTTTGTTCGTTTATGTTTAAAAGCAAATTTTCTTTCTGCTCCAAAAGTTAAAGAGGCGATGGCTCCATTCTTTTTCAAATCGGTTTCGCCATCGCTGTGCCATGCCATTCCTTCATCTCCATTATGATATAAATTCAACAAACAGGAATTAAAAGTTTCTCCTGTTTTTTCTTCGGTAAAAGATTTTATTTCCAGTAATTCTTTTGTCCAGGGCAAGGCTGACCTGGTAGTTTTCGAATAGGTATATTCAAAAGCCTTTTCTCCATACCACGCTACTTTTCGTTTGGTAATAATTTTTTTGCCGAAAATAATAGCCTCATCATTTCGCCATTCGATGTTATTTAACAACCTTTCAAAATAATAATTGGCTTCTTTCTGATTGAGCAATTTCCCATAATAATTAACGATTCCATCTTTCGGCAAAATGTTTCTGTTTGCATCAGTTATCATATCAAATAAATTCATGCTGTCTAATGACATTATTTAAATTTCAGAATAAGTTTTAGCTCCTTCCCAACCAATGATCGCCGACTTCCGTGTGTTTCCCCACATGTATCCGCCAATAGCCCCGCTTGATTGTATTACACGGTGGCAAGGAATCAGGAATGCAACGGGATTGCTGCCAATAGCCGTCCCTACTGCTCTGCAAGCAGAAGGTTTTCCGATTTGTGCGGCGATGGTTCCATAAGTAGCAAGTTTTCCCATCGGAATTTTCAATAAAGTTTCCCAAACTTTTAATTGAAAATCCGTGCCTTTTAAATGCAGTTTTATTTCCGCAAGTTTGCTCCAGTCATTTTGAAAAATGAATAACGCGTTTTGTTGGGTCAAATCTAATTTTCGTTGAAAAGAAGCATTCGCAAATTTATTTTTCAAATTGTTCAAAGCCTTTTCTTCATCTTCTTCGAATGCCATATAACAAATTCCTTTTGGTGTGGAGGCTACGATGATATTTCCGAAAGGGCTTTCTGCAAAACTGTAATTGATGTGAAGATTTTTGCCGGCATTTTTATATTCTGCAGGAGTCATTCCTTCTACATTTATAAACAAATCATGTAAGCGGCTTGTGCTGGAAAGACCTGTTTCAAAGGTGGCATCAAACAAAGTGGATTTGTTGCTTTCTTTCAGAATTTTTTTTGCGTGCTCAACACTTATATATTGAAGAAACTTTTTTGGGCTTGTTCCTGCCCACTCGGTAAACATTCTTTGAAAATGAGCCGGGCTTAAATGTGTTTTTTCTGCTACTTCTTCTAAGTTTGGTTGCTGTCTGAAATTGTTTTTTATATAATCAATTGCATCTGCAATACGGTTATAATTTATTTTTTCCTGGGTGTTCATTTGGTTTGATTTTACAATGCAAATGTCGCAGCTATTTCACTGTAATAAAATCCGGAATATGTGCATTTTTATTAGACAATCGTGTAAATAAGAAATACAAAAAAACATTAAAAAAAATTAGTAAAAACAAACATTTCTTATAAATAAATCTGCTTCACTAAAGAGACAAATAAGAGTGATTTCAAATTTCACATTTCTGGTTATTTAATAAAAAAGGCGCAGGCCTGCACCTACGCCAAAAACTAAACACAGAAAAGCTTTTATAAAAAAGTAATTTTTTCACACCAGTTATACTACCACAGTGCTTTTCCACTGTAGTAATCCAAAACTTTTTCTCTTAACGCAAAATCATATTTGGCAATAATCAAATTGCTTTGTGCGCGGTTCAGATTATTTTTCGCAATCAGATAATCAACAGAAGTAATGGCTCCCGCATTGAAACGAATCTCTGTGGTGCGAAACGATTCTGCGAAAGACGTAACCTGGCTTTGCAACAGTTTATATTTATCAGCTGAAGAAGTAAGATTTACATAAGCGCGCTCAATAGATTGCTGCAATTGTGTTTTTGTATTCTGCTCCACCAGTTCATAATTTTTTAAATCAAGCTTTGCCAGTTTGATTTGATTTTTTATTCGGCTACCATTGAAAAGCGGAACCGTTAATCCTAAATTTATGGTATAAAAAAGATTGTTGTTTAACTGATCGCCGTAATTAATTTTCTTGGAATTATAATTATCCTGTTTTACAATTACCGGATATTGCAATCCATCTATGGTCACGTAATTTGAAGATGGATTTTCTGTGGTATTCACAAAATAATCGCGTGTGGCCATGCTGGAATAATTTGTGTTGATACTTCCTCCGAAACTGAGCATTGGGAATAGCTGCGCTTTCACAGAACGGATATTTTGTTCGGCACTTTCAGTACGAAGTTTGGTTGCTTTTACCTGTGCAAACTGTTGCAAAGCGGTTTGATAAATGCTATCAGGGGTGCCTGTATAATTAAGATTAAAATTGCCTTCCGGTATTCTTTCCACTTCAAGGTTTTTATGGTACGGAATATTTAAAAGCTGTGCCAGGTTGAGTTTCATGGTTTCAACGTTGGTTTTGTTGTCTACAATAGTAATCTGATCGTTAGCCAACTGGCCTTTCAGATCATAATAATCTGACGGTAATACCGCACCTGATTGATTCAAAATCCCAAGGCGATCGACTTGCTTTTGAGTTACCAAAACCTGCTCCTGCGATTGTTGCAACACATCTTCTGCACTTAAAACCTGTAAATAGGCAAGAATAATATTGATGGTAAGATTATCTTTTGCCTGTTGCAGTTCCATCTTCGATGCTTCAAATCCCGACTTATTTGATTTGATTTGATTTTGTAAAGAAAAACCATTGAAGAGCAAAATATTGCTGCTTGCACCGTAATTTGCATAGCCAACTTTTTGATCAATAAATGTGTTTGTAAAGGGATCAATGCTTCTTCCATAGTTCGTGCCCTCATTGGCACTCGCATTCAGATTCGGCAACCTGTTTTCCCTGGATTGGTTCAAAGTAATACCTGCTTTTTGCATGAGCAAATCCGATTGCAAAACGTCAATATTATTTTTAATGCCTAATTCTATTGCCTGCTTTAAAGTCATTTTATTTTGCGCTTTTGCAAAATATGCTGTGAATAAAAATGCTCCTATTAAAAAAACTGCTTTCATATTTCTTCGTTCTTAGTTTGTAGTTTTTAGTTGTAATTCTTAATTCTTAATTCACCATTCACCATTCACCATACTCAATTCATCACAATCCTTCCATCCAACAGATTCACAATCTTCCCGCCATATTCTGCATTTTTTTCTGAGTGAGTAACCTGGATGATCGTGACACCTTCATTGTTTAATTCTTTAAAAATATTCATGATTTCTTCACCCTGTTTCGAATTCAGGTTTCCGGTTGGTTCGTCGGCCAGAATCAATTTTGGTTTTACGATTAATGCCCGTGCGATTCCAACCAATTGTTGCTGCCCACCGGAAAGTTGTGTTGGGAAAAGATCTTTTTTACCCACAATCTGAAAACGATCCAGCATATCTGCAACCATTGATTTTCTTTCAGAAGATTTTATATTCTGATAAATTAATGGCGTTTCAATATTTTCATAAACGGTAAGTTCGTCAATGAGGTGATAAGCCTGAAACACAAAACCAATGTGGGTTTTAAAGAGTTGCGAACGTTGTTTTTCTTTTAATTTAAAAACGTCTTCACCCATAAAAGTATAAGCTCCTTCATTTGGTTCGTCCAGCATTCCAATCACATTCAGGAGCGAAGATTTTCCTGAACCTGACGGCCCCATGATAGAAATAAATTCGCCTTCGGCTACATCCAGATGGATATCTTTTAAAACAAAAGTGCGGTTTACACCGTTGTTGTACCATTTAAAAATTTTTTGTAAAGAGAGCATAGTTTATAGTTTATAGTTCAGAGTTCAGAGTTCAAGGTTCAAGGTTCAAGGTTTAAGGTTTAAAGTTCAAAGTCATATAAACCCATTTTAGTTTCGTTTATGCATTACCGTTATCTCTAATTTTGATTCAGTAAATAAACAAATAATCCGTTTTCTCATTTTGCCGTTTTCCAGATCGGTACATCTGCACATCTGCTAATTTTTACATTTTCACATTTTCACATTACCATTTACTCACTTCTCAAACTTTTCACCGGGTTAGCCACTGCTGCTTTTATCGATTTATATCCAACCGCGATCCAGGCAATGATAACTGATATTAAAATAGCTATCAAAAATATTCCAACACTCATTTTTATCCTGAACGTAAAATTCTGCAACCAGTGATTCATCAATAAATAAGCAACCGGAATCGCAATGACAGAGCCAATAAGAATGAGAATGATAAACTCTTTTGAAAAAAGATAAATGATATTTTTTACCGAAGCACCAAGCACCTTTCTTACGCCGATCTCTTTGGTTTTTTGTATCGCCATAAAAGAAACTAACCCATACAAGCCGAGACATGAAATAAATATTGCAATGCCGGCGAAGATTTTGTACAACAATTCAAGCTGGTCTTCCTGCTGATAAAATTGTTTGATATTTTCCTCCATAAATGAAGTGGTATAAGCGTATTCCGGAAAATATTGGTTCCATGCAGATTCAATGCTAGCCTTGGTTTTAGGAATATTGGAGGAATTTAATTTTATAGATGTTACTCCATAATACTCCTTTCTTTCACAAAGCAATGTTGGTTTTATGGCTTCCCGCAATGAACTGGTTTTAAAATCTTTTACCACCCCAACAATAGTGTTCCACCTGCTTCCACCTAACCGGATGTCTTTTCCTATTGCATCCTGCGGATTTTTTAAGCCGAGTTGTTTTGCTAATGTTTCATTGATCACGACATCTTTTATTGTATCACTTTTATCATAAGGTTTGCCGGCTAAAAATTGCAATCCAAATGTTTTAAAATAATCTTCATCTGCAAATTTTAATCCGAGCTGAAATTTTTCATCCGGCCGGTGATCAAAAGCAAAATTGGTAAACCATCCATTATCGGAAGAGGGCACGTCCGCATTGAAACTTACTGATTGCACCCCCGGCATTTGCAGCAATTTCTGTTTGAATGCTTCCTGCCGTGAATGCATGGTACTATCGGCGTTTGCATTAAACAAAAGAACCGCTTGCTGGTTAAAACCAAGGTCCGCATTTTTGACAAAACTCATTTGTGTGATGGCTACAATCGTTGCAATAATTAATATTTGTGAGATGGCAAATTGCGCTACCACCAGGCTTCTTCTGATGGAAATACCACCAACAGTGGCTGAAGTTATTTTATTTTTGAGAGCAAGCACCGGCCTGAATCCCGAAAGAATCAGTGCGGGATAAGTGCCGGCTAATAAAGTAACTGCCGCACCCAATCCAACCAGAAATATTATCGTTTCGGAATTGAAAAAGCCAAGTGGTTCCTGTATGGATGCAATGTGTTTAATAAATGGAAGACAAAGAGTGGAAATGAGCACTGCCAGCAGGATAGAGAAAATAACGATTAAAGCGGTTTCGCCGATTATCTGGCCGAATAACTGGCGGCGATGACTTCCCAAAACTTTTCTGATACCGATTTCTTTACTTCTGCCTACAGCCTGCGCAGTCGATAAATTTATAAAATTGATACAAGCCATAACAATAATAAACAGGCCAATTAATAATAATGTCCACAAGGTGGATTTACTCGTAATGTGGTCGCCGAAATTGGGAAATCTTTTATCAAAATGAATATCGCTTAATGGTTGTAAAAAACTGGTTTTGACACTATTGCGCACCACATAATTTTTCTTGCTGAAATTTAAAAGCCGGTTATTGATATTGGCTTCAGAAATATTTTTTGGCAGTAACATGAATACCTGGAAGTTGCTCGAAAGAGTGTTCCAGTTGTCAGAATAGGTATAGGTTTCAGCGTTTGCTTTTGCCGTTTTATAAGAGGTAATTATGGATAAAGGAAAATCAGTATTGGCAGGAGGGTCATTTATTATACCTGCAATTTTTACGGTTGCTTTATTATCTAATTTTAAAAGTTTTCCAACCGCATTTTTCCAATCACCAAAATATTTTTCTGCCAGTTTTTTTGTAAGGACCGTATGGTCAGGTACTTCCAAAACTGCTGGTGTACCGGCAAGCCAGTCATAATGAAATACCTGAAAAAATTGCGGATCGGCAAAAAAGAAACCAGTAGGTTCGATGAATTTTTTATCAGAAGAAGTAACAGCATCTGTATTCATCACTGTTACCTGGCTGCCATAACTTGCAAATAGTGACCCTATGGTAATTTGAGGAAAATCAACTCTCAAAGCTTTCAATGCAGGTACAGGCACTCCGGGATTGTAAGTAACGCCATCTTCAAATTTATCCTCGGTAACTACGTGATATATTTGTTGATAATCCGGTTGAAATTTATCATAACTCAATTCATATTTCACAACAGTAAAAAGTAATAAGCAGGAGGCGATTCCAATAGCAAGGCCGGCGATATTTATCACCGAAAAGGCTTTATGCCTCAGCAAATTTCTCCAGGCAATTTTGAAATAATTTTTGAACATTTCTCAACTGTTTTTTTTAATCAGCAAATCCTGCACAGTACCTTACAAATTAATGCCACTTATTTACTGATTCAATTTCAGAGGTTTATGAAAATTAAAAAAAATACAGTTGTTCGCTTTTGATACAGTTTGTGTTTACTTTTGATACAACCGTTTTGCCAGTAAACAAAGGAATAACATGAATTCGTGTTTCTAAGTTTTCAATATTTTCATGTCATTTTGTGGAATGTTCTAATTACACAGTGAGCCACAGAGAAACACAAAGTTGCATAGAGATTAATGAACATACCCTTAGTAATTTTTAAAAGAGCTACTTTAAAGTTTATGAGCATGCCTACTTGCTTTTAGGAAACTGTCATTTCCAAGTCTTTATACACAGTAACAAAGAAACCTGGGAATTATAAAAGGTAAAACTCAAAAAGAAGATAATAATCTGCTGTTGATTTTTCATAAAGTGTTCTTTATTTACCCGGTGTAAAAGTTATGCAATTCAATTCGACGCCAGAACGTCATTCCTCTAAAACAACAATGCCGGATACTTCTGTTAAACTAATGATAACTATTTTCTTTTCATTTTTTATTAAGAAATTTTATATGCTACTTTTGTTTCCACTTTAATAAAATTAACTTTCATGAGTGTAGGTTTACTTCTGTTTATTATTGCAACAATTGCGGTTCTTATTGGTTTGTATGGCATGTTTCAGAAAGCTGGAATAGCTCCGTGGAAAGCTTTGATACCGTTATATAATACCTGGTGCATGGTAGAAAAAATGCAGTTGAAAAAGATTTGGTTTTTCCTGCAACTCATTCCAATAGCAGGTCAGTTTATTACCATCTGGATCAATATAAAGTTTGTCGAACACTTTGGCCGCTTCGGGCTTTGGCATCATTTTCTTACGGTTTTTTTCCCTTTTATTTATTTCCCCTACCTGGGTTTTTCTGACCAGGAAAGATATGCCGGAATAGCGGTGGTAAAAAATTATAAGAAAGGCGCCATCCGTGAATGGATTGATGCGGCTGTTTTTGCGATTGTCGCTGCCACGCTTATCCGCACATTTGTTTTTGAAGCCTATACCATTCCAACACCTTCGATGGAAAAGACTCTGCTGGTAAATGATTTTTTGTTTGTTAGCAAATTCGCTTATGGACCACGCATTCCGGAAACGCCATTGGCATTGCCTTTCATGCATAATACGATTCTTGGATCGAATACAAAGTCTTATGTGGAATGGATTCAACTGCCTTATACACGCTGGTTTCCAAGGCCGGTACAAAGAGAAGATGTAGTGGTTTTTAATTTTCCTGTCAATGATACTTTGATCAATGATTACCAGCATGGATCTCAATTTACTTATTACCAGGAAATTCAGGCGAGAATGATGGCTGATCATATTTCTGAACAGGAAGCAAGGCGGCGCGTATTGGCTCAATACGGCGATTTGATCATTACCCGCCCTGTGGATAAAAGAGAAAATTTTATTAAAAGATGTGTGGCGATCGCAGGCGATACTTTACAAATAAAAAACCGGGTGGTTTATATTGACGGAGTGGCGCAAACCCTGCCTGAATATCATGAATTTAATTACCTGGTGACTACATCTTCGCCACTTGATCCCGATCAGCTGAATAGCATTGGGATACAGGATACACAGGACCCGAATAAAAACCAGGTAAACATGGTGGGAACGAATACGTATGTAATAGGGATGAGTGATGCCGAAAAGGTTCAGTTAAGAATGTTTTCGGTGGTAAAAAATATAGAGCCGCAGCCACTTGCAGATTACGACAAAAGCCCTTTTGTATTTCCGTATGAAGCTGGAAATGGATGGACAACGGATGATTATGGGCCAATTTGGGTTCCTAAAAAAGGCACTACGATTCAACTCACTCCTGAAAATATTCGCCGTTATCATCGCTGCATTGATACCTATGAAGCGAATAAGCTGGAAGAAAAAAACGGGCAATATTTTATCAATGATAAACCTGCCACTACTTATACTTTTAAAATGAATTATTACTGGATGATGGGCGACAACCGGCACAATTCACTTGATAGCCGCTACTGGGGCTTTGTTCCTGAAGATCATATTGTAGGAAAGGCTTCCCTTATCTGGTTTAGTTATGGAAATAATGGCATCAGATGGAGCAGGATTTTTCAAAAAATTAAGTAGTTGAATGTTCAAAGTTGAATGTTGTCCGAAGGGCCCTTTTGGGGAAAGTTGAATGTTTTTTAATAATAAATCCAACAAATTATATGACTGCAAGAGAACTAATCCTAAAACTGCAACAATTAGATCCTGAAACAAAAGTGGTTGTAAGAGGTTACGAGGACGGTTACAATGATATTTTTTCTTTGAAGAGAGTCAGAATAAAAACGATGGCAAAAGGTGCCTGGTATTATGGCGAATATACAGATAGTGACGAGTCTGATGCCGTTGATGCCATTGATATTTTTGGAGAAAACAAAAAATATCTTCAGGAAGATTTTGAATAATCCATCATCGGACAACATTTTTTTCTTGTTTTTTCGTTTCCTCGTCATGTAAAAAAATACACATCTGCTGTCAATTTCTGTTTGGATCTTCTATGTATTTTGTTTGGCACATTTTTTAAGTATATAAAGAAAAAATTAAAGACCATGAAAAAATATGTAATCATTCTTGCAGGAGTTTTTCTTCTTTCCAGTTGTGTGGCCAAAAGGTATCTGACCCAATCACAAAGAGAAGTAGCGGGACTGCGTGAAGACAGTACGCAACTCGCCAATCATAATTCATCCCTGCAAGATAATATAGCCTCTCTGAAAGATCAGATTGCGACCTTACAAAAAAACATTGATGATCTGAATGGAAAAATATCCGGCCTGAGTACTCAAAACAGCCAGCTGGGACAACAAACAGCGGAACAGCAAAGCAAGCTAACACAGAGCCAGAAACAATTGCAGCAATTGCAGGCATTATTAAATCAACAAAAACAAGCATCAGAAGAATTAAAAAATAAAATGACCGAGGCATTAAAAGGATTTAATTCCAATGAGCTTTCTGTGTATCAAAAAGATGGGAAAGTATATGTAAGCCTTTCAGAACAATTGTTGTTTCCTTCCGGAAGCGCTGTCGTAAATCCGAAAGGTGTGGATGCATTGTCCAAACTTGCCGCTGTCCTTAATTTGAATTCAGATGTATCTGTAGATATTGAAGGGCATACTGATAGTATTCCCATTCGTGGAAGATACCAGGATAACTGGGATTTAAGCACCGCCCGTGCAAATTCCATCGTGAGAATTCTGGTAAATAATTATAAAGTAGATCCGACAAGAGTTATTTCATCGGGCCATAGTTATTATGATCCTGTCGCGACCAATTCTACTGCTGAAGGAAGAGCAAAAAACCGTCGCACAGATATTATTCTTTCACCAAAATTGGAAGAAATGTATAAATTGTTGAACATGTAATTTTTTTCTTAAAAATATCCTGAACCGGAATTTTATTTTGTAAAAGAAATTTTTGGAAAATAAGAATCCGGTTTTTTTGTTTGTTTACTAACGCAACTTCTATTCTAAACCATCTAAACGATTCTAAACCATTCTAAACAATCAAACAATTCAAGAATCCAACGATATAACAATATAGCAATGTAACAATCTAACAATCCAAAACCGGATATTTCTCTATCTTAGCAACTTATTTTTTTAATGTTTTTATGCAACTTGTACAGCAAATTTTATTCATTATTCTCGTCAGTTTTGCTATTTATCTTTTTTACAGAAAGGCAAAAGAAATTTCAGATAATATTAACCTGGGTCATGATGAAGATCTGACCGATAATAAACCGGAACGCTGGAGAAACGTGCTGCTGCTGGCTTTGGGCCAAAAGAAAATGTTTCGTTATCCATTGGTTGGCGTAATGCATTTTGTAATTTATGCAGGATTTGTAATTATAAACATTGAAGTTTTAGAGATTGTACTCGACGGGGTTTTTGGTACACATCGCATGTTTGCAAATCCGCTTGGAGGCTTTTATACTTTTGTAATTGATTTTTTTGAAATACTGGCCATAGGTGTTTTGGCTGCTTGTGTTATTTTTCTTATCAGGAGAAATATTTTGAAATTAAGCCGTTTTAGTAAACATGATTTAGATGGGTGGCCGCGTACCGATGCAAACCTGATATTAATCACAGAAATTATTTTGATGGGATTATTTCTAACAATGAATTCTGCAGATCGCGCATTACAGTTGCAGGGAAATCCGCATTATGGTAATCACGGAAGTTTTATTCTCTCCGGTTTTATTGCAAATTCGATGACACATTTACAACCATCGATGCTGGTTGCAATTGAGCGAAGCTGTTGGTGGCTGCACATTACCGGCATTTTTGCTTTTTTAAATTATCTTCCTTACAGCAAGCACTTTCATATTTTACTGGCTTTTCCAAATACATATTTTAAACCGTTGGTTCCAAAAGGAGAAATGAAGAATATGAAAAATGTAGAACAGGAAGTGGAGTATATGTTTAAACCTGAACTGGCACCTGCTAACGGCGATGCACAAACGAAGTTTGGAGCCAAAGATATTTTTGATCTGAGCTGGAAAAATTTGCTGGATGCATATACATGTACTGAATGCGGAAGATGCACCGCTGCCTGCCCGGCAAACATTACCGGCAAATTATTAAGCCCGCGCAAAATAATGATGGATACGCGCGACCGGATGCAAGACGTAAGAAATAATATAAAAGAGAATGGCACATTCAAAGATGACGGCAAGACACTTTTGCACGATTATATCACTGTTGAAGAATTAAGAGCCTGCACATCTTGCAATGCCTGTGTGGAAGAATGCCCTGTAAGCATCAATCCTTTAAGCATCATTTTTGAACTTCGGCGTTCTTTGATCATGGAGGAAAGTAACGCACCATCCGAATGGAATGCGATGTTCAGCAATATTGAAAATAATTTTGCTCCCTGGAAATTCAGTCCGGATGAAAGAGACAAATGGGCGCATGAAATGGAATAACTTTCTCTTGCTACTTTCTACTTGCTACTTCTGTCTCTCTACAAAAAAAACCGTTTCCCAAAGGAAACGGCTCTTAGATTGCCAGTCAATTAAAACTGTAAAAACGATAGAAATAATTCTAAATCAAATTATTTATGAGTAGAATCAGCACCCATGTGGTGAGTTGTATCTGCGCTCGCTTTTGTTGTATCAGTTGTTGTTGATGTTGTAGTTGTATCGGTTGTAGCCGGTGTAGTAACTGTTGTAGAATCTGAAGAATTTGTTTCAGTTTTAGACGAGTTACCATTACAAGCAGTCAAAAAAGCTCCAACTGTCAAAACAAGCAATAATTTTTTCATTTTGTTTAATTTTAGATTTTTAAAATATTTCTTATTTATACCTGCATTTAAAAAAAGTAACCCATGTCATAAAAGTTTTTTTAAAAAATAATTTGGGTTACTTTTCCATTTTATATGTATTAATTATAGCTGAGTGAAAACGATTGACCAGGAAAAAGATTTGTTGACCGGCCTTGCAGCCAATGATACGAATGCTATTGAAACTATTTACCGTGAAAACTTTGCAAGGATCAGGTCTTTTATTATTAAAAACAACGGCTTTCCTGATGATGCTTATGACATTTTCCAGGAGGCAATGATCGTTCTTTTTGAAAAAGTAAAAGCAGGTTCGTTTAGCCTGACCTGCCAGTTGCAAACTTATTTGTATTCAATTTGCAGGCGGCTTTGGTTAAAGAAATTACAAAAACAAAACCGGTATAATCCTTCCATTGAGACTATTCAGGAAATTGTGCCTGTGGAAGATGAGATGGAGCTGCATGAAAAAAAGGACAAAGATTTTTTGTTGATGGAAGGCGCATTGAAAAAGATAGGAGAGCCTTGCAAAAGTTTGTTGGAAGCCTTTTATATAGAAAAAAAATCAATGCCTGAAATCGCAACTGCTTTTGGATATACCAACGCAGATAATGCTAAAACACAGAAGTATAAATGCCTCGTGAGATTAAAAAAATTATTCTTTGCACAATATAAAAAATAAGGAGCGAAAAAATGGATGAAAATTTACTTTTAGATGCCATTGAGAGATACAGAAATGGGCAAATGGATGATGCCGAAAAATTATTTTTTGAAGAACTGAAAAAAAATAATCCCGAAATTAATCAAACTATTGCAGAACATTCTTTCTTCCTTGATCAGCTCGAAAATATGAGCGAACAAAAATCTTTCCGTGCTAATCTAAACCAGGTTCAAAACAAATTGAGAAGTGAAGATGTGTTTTCAGAGAATGACAGAAAACCAAAATCGAAGGTTGTTTATTTGTGGAATCGCTACAGGCGTACGATTGCCGTCGCTGCCGCTATTGCGGGACTTATTTCATTTAGTACCGCAACAATAATTTCCAAGTATGCTGAAAATAAAAAAGTTGCGGTAATTACTCCTTTGGTTGATAATAAACTGAATCAATTTGAACATAAACTAAACCAGATTGAACATAAATTGAATGATGCAACCGCTATTCCTCCGAAGCCAAAGTTTGAAGCCAACTTCAGGGCGACCGGATTTTTGGCAGATGGAAACGGTTATATTATTACCAATGCACATGTAGTTCAAAATGCAAAAAACATTATTGTCGAGAATAAAAAAGGCGAGCAGTTTTCTGCACAGCCAATCTATTCAAATACGGTAACAGACCTGGCAATTTTAAAAATAACCGACACTGCATTTAAAAAAGTAAGCGGGCTTCCTTATACTTTTCCAAAAACGATCGCGGAACTTGCAGAACCGATTTTTACATTAGGCTATCCTCGTGAAGAAGTTGTTTATGGGGAAGGATATCTGAGTGCAAAATCAGGATATTACGGTGATACCACTTCTTACCAGATCAGTATTTCTGTAAATCCCGGTAACAGCGGCGGCCCTGTAATAGATAAAGAAGGTGAAGTAATTGGAATCATCAGCAGCAAAGAAACAAATGCGGATGGCGTTGTATTTGCTATAAAATCGAAGAATATTTATGCAGCTTTAAAAGAAATTAAGAAAGATAAAGACATCAGCATAAGACTTCCAACAGTAAATTCCTTAAAGGATTTAGACCGGGTAAAACAAATAAAAAAGCTGGAAGATTTTGTATTTAAAGTGAAGGGAAATTAAAAGGTGAAATTAAAAGGTTGCCAACTTTTCAAAAGTTCGCAACGTTGAAAACTTAAAACTTTTTTGTGAAATGAAATACAAATCTTCAGTATTTCTTCGTTTGTCAAATTTATCAAGTCTTAAATAAATTACCCCTTTTGAAGGTTTGAAGTTGTGTTTATAAATTAATTCACCAATCTGTCAAATGTTATAATAATCCTTTGCTCATTTTCTGCAATTTCCATTACCGATAGTTATCCAAAATTTGCTGTTCACTCCAGCCTTGAGCGAGTAATCCTACAAGGTGATCAACAGACAACCGCGTTCCTTTAATCGTAGGCTTTCCCAAAGAACTTTATTGTCAGACACTATATACTTTTGCCATTTCATTGTTCCCCGTTAACAATTTTAAATGGAATCTTCCTCTTTTCACAAATTGAACATTACCCTGCAATTAACCTGCCGCCTGAATATAAAGTGAGAATGTCTGCATTATCTTCCGTTAAACAAAATTGAATATCTTTTTGCAAACCAAAATTCATAAGGCGATGATAATGAGAAGCGTTTTTTTCTTTCATAAATTTTAATAAGTCGCCTTCTGCCTGCAGGTACAGTGTTTCAGCGATTTGTGAAGCATCGCAATTAATGTCAAAATTTTCTTTTATCCGGTTCATTACTGCACCTGCGAAAAGGGTGTCTTCTATGTTTATCCTGTTTTTCCAGGCTGCGCAGGCAAGAATTACACTTGATTTTTGATTTACTAAATACTCGCATACTGAAGAAATATTGCAAAACGAACCGGTAATAATTCCTTTGGCGTTTGCCGCAAGCGCTACATGCAAAAGCTTGGTTCCATTGGTAGTGGTGAGTACCAAAGTTTTTCCTTTTATAAAATCTGCCGTGTATTGTAATGGCGTGTTTCCATATTGCAATCCTTCAGCAATTTTACCATCTCTTTCGCCTGCAGTAATCACTTCCATTTGCTTCCCCAATTTGATGCAATCAGCCACGCTGTCAACAGGAATTACAGCTTTGGCGCCATTATATAGTGCGGCGGCAATGGTAGAAGTGGCGCGAAGAATATCAATGATTACTACCGTGCTGTTGCTGATGTCATAAAGCTTCAAAAGCGACGGCGATAAAACCGTATTCAGAGAAGGAACTTTACTTTTTTTTGAGGTCATTTAATTAAAAAATTACTTGCTTTTATTTATTCAAAGGGCATTTTTACCACTTTTGCCGGCACCCGTTTTTCTCTTATTTTAATAAAAACTTTTGTGTCAATTTTCGAATAACTCACATTTACATATCCGATTGCTACTGCTTTTTGAAGCGACGGAGACTGGGTTCCGCTCGTAACACGTCCAATCGTTTCCCCTTCGGCATTCTGAATTTCATAATCATGACGTGGAATTCCCTTTTCCAGCATTTCGAGGCCAATTAATTTTTGTTTGATCCCATGTGCCTTTTCTTTAGCCAGAATATCCTTTGCTATGAAATCTTTCGTAAATTTTGTGATCCAACCCAGGCCTGCTTCTAATGGAGTTGTCGTGTCATCGATGTCATTTCCATAAAGACAATAACCCATTTCAAGCCGCAACGTGTCCCGGGCAGCAAGGCCAATAGGTTTTAATCCTTCCGGCGTTCCTTCTTCAAAAATTTTGTCCCAAATGATATCTGCATTATTGTCTTTATTTTCGAAATAAATTTCTATTCCACCAGAGCCGGTATATCCTGTTGCACTGATTAGCACATTATCTACACCTGCAAATTTTCCTTTTACAAAAGTGTAATATTTCATATTCAAAATGTCAACATCGGTTAATGGTTGCAAAATTTTTGTAGCATTCGGACCTTGTATTGCCAGCAAACAAGTTTTATCAGAAATATTATGCATTTCTACTTTTTCTGTATTATGTTCGGAAATCCAGGACCAGTCTTTTTCAATGTTGGACGCATTTACCACGAGCATATACACTTTATTTTCTTCAATACAATACACAATCAGGTCGTCGATAATGCCACCGGCTTCATTCGGAAGGCAACTGTATTGCGCTTTTCCCGCAGTTAGTTTTGAAGCGTCATTGGTTGTTAAGCCCTGAATCAAATCAAGGGCTTTGTCGCCTTTCAGGATAAATTCACCCATGTGGCTAACATCAAAAACACCGGCGTTTTTTCTAACAGTGGCGTGCTCATCATTGATGCCGGAATAACTGATGGGCATATTAAAGCCGGCGAATTCAGCCATCTTTGCGCCAAGCGCAATGTGTTTTTCAGTGAACGGAGTATCTTTCATATATTTTTTAAAAAGTGTGCAAATTTAACGGAATGGCCATGAACCTTCAGCCTTCAACCTTCAACCTCGAACCATGAACCTTCAACCTTGAACCATGAACCTTCAACCTTCTCACCACATTTCTCCCGCAATAATCTTGTGCAATTCATCATGAATTTTGCCATTGGTAGCAATGATTCCAGGTTCAAAAGGATTATATTTTTCTCCTTTTAAATTGGTCACTTTTCCGCCTGCTTCTTCTACAATTAAAAAGCCGGCTGCGCTATCCCACGCATGTAATTCATGTTCATAAAACCCATCAAAACGGCCGGCTGCAACCCAGCACAAATCAATTGCTGCACTTCCCAATCTCCTTACCGGAATTCCTCGTTTTATTAATTTGGCAAATACTTGCAACGGGCCATTTGGCTGGTCCAAATAATTATATGGAAAGCCGGTAACAAGGCAACTTCTGGATACCTCAGTTTTATTTCCCACCGAAATCTTTTCATCATTCAGGAATGCGCCTTTTCCTTTTTCAGCGTAAAAAAATTCATTCAGATTTGGATTATAGACGGCCGCCATAAACATTTCCCGTTTATATTCAAGCCCAATGCTTACGCAACAGATTGGAATACCATTTGCAAAATTTACGGTTCCATCTATCGGATCAATGATCCACCTGTAATCACTTTCAGAAATTTTTGCATCTGCTTCCTCGCTTACGATCCCATGATCGGGAAAAGCGCCTTTAATGACAGAACGGATGGCTTTGTCTGAAGCAAAATCAGCTTCGGTTACGAGGTTGTTGATTCCTTCTTTATGGCTGATGGAAAATTTGCCATTAAAATATCTCTTCAGTTCATTTGCACCCGCGTTGGTGGCTTCGATTAATATTTCTTTATACATTTTGCAAAGATTAATTATTTTGTTGAATGTTTTGCTAATGTGCTAATTTGCCAATCTGCTAATTTGCTAATGTGCTGTTCTGCTAACGGAATCAATTAGCAGCTTGCAGTAAACAAGGAAATAAAGCGAATTCCTATTTCAACCTTCAATCTTGAACCTTGAACCTTAAACTATCAACCATCAACTTTCAACCTTAAACTTTCAACCTTCCATTGCACCTCTCCGTCATCATAATAAATTTTAACGTCAAATATTTTTTAGAACAATGTCTTTTTTCGGTATTGAAGGCAATGGAATATATAAAAGGTGAAATAATTGTAGTTGATAATCATTCGACAGACGGCAGTTTTGAATTTTTTGAAAACAAATTTCCGCAGGTAAAGTTTATCTGGAATAAAACAAATTGTGGCTTTGCAAAAGCCAATAACCAGGCCTTGAAAATGGCAAACGGCGAATACATTTTATTTCTAAACCCTGATACAATTGTGCCGGAAGATTGTTTTGAAAAATGTATTTCTTTTATCAAAACAAAAAATAATGATTGTGCTTTGGGAATAAAAATGATTGATGGAAAAGGCCGTTTTTTAAAGGAAAGTAAAAGAGCATTTCCATCTCCGGTTACATCATTTTTTAAACTTTCAGGGTTATCAAAAAAATTTCCCAATTCAAAAATTTTTTCAAAATATCATCTGGGTCATTTAGATGAAAATGAAAACCATGAAGTGAATGTACTTGCCGGCGCTTTCATGATGATTCCCAAAAAAATACTGGATATTACCGGTGGTTTCGATGAAGATTTTTTCATGTACGGCGAGGATATTGATTTGAGTTACCGGATTCAAAACGCGGGTTTCAAAAATTACTATTTTGCAGATAGCACTATTATTCATTTCAAAGGCGAAAGCACGCGTAAAGGCAGTCTGAACTATGTGATCGTGTTTTATAAAGCGATGAGCATTTTTGTAAAAAAACATTATGGAAAACGGGCTGGACTATTCAGTTTTTTTATTCATATCGCGATAATAATGAGAGCATCTGTGTCAGCGATTTCGCGTTTGCTAAAACTAAAATGGGAAACTGCAAAAAAACCGGCAAAAGATGATAAACATCATTCTACGGTAATCATTGCCAACGAAGAGGAGTTGGAAAAAGCAAAAAAAATATTAGAAGCATCCGGAAGAAAAAATATGGTGTATTATAGCATCGGGAGTAATAAAAACGGTTTAACAGATGATGCAGAATTGCAACCGGTTAAGGAAATTATTTTTTGTGAGGGAAAGCTTTCTTTCAAAAAGATAATTGAAATGATTCAACTCACTCACGGGAAAATAAACGTTCAACTTTTTTCACAAGGAAGCCATTCGCTCATCGGCAGCAAATAAAGAAATAAGGGCAAATCGTGTTTTATCTTTTTTATCAAACAATCCATTTAAAAACGACTTTTATCAAAATTAAGAATCACCGATATTTGTTCGTTTGCTATCGCAAAATGTAAAACAGATTCTAAATGGTCAACAAACTGCAACCGCGTAAATCGCTCACGTCTCTTCTTCCTAAAACTTCAAAACTGTTATTTTTATAAACCCTGCCGATATCATCAGTTGCAATAAAACTGCAGGAATACAGGTTTGCCAAATCAATAACATTGATCAAGCCATTTGAAGATTTTTTATTTTTTGCGGAAGAATTTATTGCAAGCGGATCATTGTACTCGCGCGTTAAAACCTTCATCCACGGCGGACTTTCGAATATTCCACTGCCTTTTGAATATGCCTGGGATAGCAATTCAGTCATTCCATATTCAGAATGAATCCTGTTTAACCCAAATTTATTTTTTAAAATTTCATGTACTTCTTCACGTGTCATTTCTTCTCGTTTTCCTTTCATTCCACCGGTTTCCATGATGATGGTATTTTGCAATTTCATAGAATATTTTTCTGCAAAATCAAGCAACGCATACGTGACACCAATCAATAAAGTAGGTTGTCCGACGATTTCATTATGCACGAGGGACTGGTAAAGTTTTTCGTGATCATTTAAATAAAATCCGCTGTAACCGTTCGTGCTTTTTTTGATGAGCTCATCTACCATCGCTATCAATGAAGAATTTTCCCTTTCAAGGTACCCCGGCAATAAACCGAGAATGCACCAGTTGGAAACGTCGCCATAAAATAAATTGAATCCGTTTAAAAAACTTTTTTTATAAAGTTCAATGGTTTTTACAAAATGCCTGCTGGTGTTTTTTCCGGTAGTGCCGCTGCTTTCAAAAATAATTTCAGGCTGAAAAATACCGGTAACTACTTTATGTGTTTTGAAAAATGAAATCGGCAGAAAAGGAATTTTTTCGATAGAATCAATGGTCTCAGCAACAATATGAAGCGCGTCCACATACTTTTTATACACTTCATTATGAGCATATTGCAAAAAAAATATTTCCAACGCGAGCTCATTAAAATTATAATAGCAGGCATCAAAGATCTTATTTTCGAATTCCTGTATTTGTAACTTATTATTCAGTTTTTAATAATTAAATTTGAAAAATTAAACGACAAAGATGCGATACACAATCTTATTTTCCATATTCTTGTTTGCAATACTAACCGGGTGTAACAAAGATAAATTTGGGTCAACGCCAACGCTAAAGTTCAAATCGGTGAATACGACTGTACTAACAAACGGTCAGCAAATAGAGTTTACTTTATCTTTTACCGATGGAACCGGCAATCTTGCAGGCTCCATGTATGTTGAGGAATACGTACCAACCTGTGATGCAAGCAGCTTTAATGAGATGGATTCAATTCCGAAATTCCCTTCATCTAAAAATCAAAAAGGAGATTTGGTGATTTCGTATCCTTATGAAAATATTGCTCCCAAATGCCAGCAAAATGATACTGCGGTTTTTCGTTTTGCTATAAGCAATAAAGAAAATCATACCAGCGACACGGTATCTTCACCGCCAATTATTATTATTTATCAATGATCGCATGGATCAAAAAGTTTGTTGATTTTCTTTTATTTACGAGCATTTTTGTTGCCGGTTGTGCAGTTGCATTTTGCATGGAAACCAGCATTATGCTGAACGTTCCTTTTAATAATTTCAGTTTTTATGCTTTTGTTTTCGGCGCCACCATTGTACAGTACAATCTTCATTATATAGTAAAAAAAGTAGCGGTTAAACATTCTGCCCGTCTCGCATGGTCACAGCGAAATAAAAACATCCATCTCCTGTTGTTAATTGCCGGATGTTTATTAATTATCTACAGCCTGTTTGGCTTTCATTTGCAGCATTTTATTATCCTTTGCATCCTGGGATGCATTTCATTTTTATATTCATTTCCTTTTATTCCTTTTGCGCAAAAAAAGCGGATCAAAGATTATGGCTTTCTCAAAATTATTACCCTCTCACTTTTATGGACGCTCGTAACGGTTTGGTTTCCGGTGAGCGGGCACCAATACGATGGAAACCTTTTTGTTTTTATATTCCTGAAAAGATTTGTTTTCATGTTTATTCTTTGTTTACTGTTTGATATGCGGGATATAGAGGTGGATCGTTCAGAAAATATCACAACGTTTGCGGTTGCCCTCGGACGTAAAAGGTCTTATGTTTTATCCTATTTGGTATTACTGTTGTTTGTCTTATTATCTGTTGCCCAATATATCTACCTTCCCCAGGTTCAGTTTCTGATTCCGATGCTGATATCATCGGCAGTTACCTTAATAACGGTGGAGGTTACTAAAAAATCCAATTCAGATTATGTGTACCTCGCCGGTATAGATGGCATGATGCTTTTGCAAGCCATTCTCATTTACCTATTCGGTTTAATACTTTAAATTTGCGTTTTCTTACAATAAAACTTTCAATTTTTTGATATGGCAAAAGCGAAAAAATCATCTGCGGGCATTTCTGAAACTTCAATGAACTTTTTAAAGACTTATATGAATACGGCATCACCGGTCGGTGCGGAATCGGGCGGGCAGAAAGTGTGGCTTAATTATATCAAAAACTATGTGGACAGCACTTTTACTGATCCCTATGGAACGGCAGTAGGAGTTATTAATCCTGATAAACCTTTTAAAGTAGTAATCGAAGCACATGCAGATGAAATAAGCTGGTTTGTAAATTATATTACCAATGAAGGATTTATTTATCTGAAAAGAAATGGGGGAGTAGATCACCAGATTGCGCCATCTCAACGGGTAATCATTCATGGAAGAAAAGGGCCGGTAAAAGCGGTATTCGGATGGCCTGCGATTCATACACGTTCGGGTAATGATGATAAAGAACAAAAGGCAAAAGTTGAAAATCTTTTTCTTGATTGTGGTGCAAGAAATAAAAAAGAAGTGGAAGATTTGGGCATACATATTGGCGCTGTAGTTACTTATACAGAAGGTTTTGATGAGATTGCTTATGGCAATTTTATCGGGCGCGCATTTGATAACCGCATCGGTGGATTTATGATTGCAGAAGTAGCAAGGTTATTAAAAGAAAATAAAAAAACAATTCCTTATTCGTTGTATGTGGTAAATGCAGTACAGGAGGAAATCGGGTTGCGTGGCGCGGAAATGATTGCCCGCAGAATAAAACCAAATGTTGCCATCATAACAGATGTAACGCATGATACCAATACGCCGATGATCAACAAAAATATTCAAGGCGATTGCATGTGTGGTAAAGGCCCTTCGCTAACTTATGGACCTGCGGTTCATAATAAATTACTTGGATTCATTCAGGATGTTGCTGAAAAAAATAACATTCCGGTTCAACTGCAGGCCGTAAGCCGCAGCACAGGCACTGATACAGATTCTTTTGCTTATGCAAATGACGGATGCCCGTCAGCATTGATTTCTATTCCGTTGCGTTATATGCACACGACGGTAGAAATGCTGCACAAAGATGATGTGGAAAATACAATCAAATTAATTTATGAAAGTGTTTTGGCGCTGACACCAAAGACGAATTTGAGTTATTTTTGACACACGAATTATAAACACGAATTACACGAACTGGACCAATTATAAATGGAAGCATATAGACAAATTGTTGTTCCAACAAACAATCAAATTAATATAACAATTCCTGATAAGTTTATTGGGAAAAGAATACGAGATCTAATATCTGCAGTCGAAGAAGATTTATCCCCAGAACAAAGAAAAATAAAAAGAGATTTCTATGTTGTAAATGCAAAAGTTGATGGAGATAAATTTGACAGGGATGACGCAAATGAGAGATGAAAAATTTAATTCCTGTAAATCGTGACCACAATAATCCCAATAAAATAAATCTAAATGCAAATAAGAAACGACTGGACAAAAGAAGAAATTGCTGAAATATACCATACGCCTTTATTAGAGCTTATTTATAAAGCGTCAGTTATTCATCGTGAATACCAGGAAACCGCCGAAGTGCAGGTCTGTACTTTGCTTTCTATTAAAACCGGCGGATGTCCCGAAGATTGCGCCTATTGCCCGCAGGCTGCACGTTATCATACAGGAGTGGACGTGCAGGCACTGATGAAAAAAGAAGAAGTTTTGGCGTATGCGGAAAGAGCTAAAAATGCAGGATCAACGAGGTTTTGCATGGGCGCTGCATGGCGCGAAGTGCGCGACAACCGTGATTTTGATCGTGTTTTGGATATGGTAAAAGGTGTGAATGAATTAGGACTTGAAGTTTGTTGCACTATGGGAATGCTTTCCGAAAGCCAGGCAGAAAAATTGCAGGCTGCGGGTTTATATGCGTACAATCATAATGTAGATACATCTGAAGAACATTATGCAGATATTATTACTACAAGAACTTATGATGACCGGTTGAAAACGTTAGGTAATGTACGCAAAGCAGGTATCAGTGTTTGCAGTGGTGGCATCATCGGTTTAGGCGAAACTCATAAAGACAGGATTGGAATGTTACATACGTTATCTACTTTACCTACACATCCCGGAAGTGTTCCAATAAACGCTTTAGTGAGGGTGAAAGGAACACCATTGGAAGGAAATCAAAAAGTAGATATCTGGGATATGGTTCGAATGATTGCAACCGCAAGAATCATCATGCCGAAAGCAATGGTAAGATTAAGTGCGGGCCGCAGTGAAATGAGTGTTGCCGAACAGGCATTGTGCTTTATGGCTGGCGCTAATTCTATTTTCTCAGGCGAAAAGTTATTAACTACACCAAACCCTGATTTTGACCAGGATAAAATGATGTTTGAATTATTGGGATTGAAACCAAGAGAATCTTTCAAAGACGCAGCAACGGTTGCAGAAGGAAGTTTTGTTGAATCGTTGTAAATGAGAATCAGCGTTATTTCTTCGTTTACTGAACGCGTTTAGATTTGAAACTTTTCTAAATCCAGGTTTCAAGTCTATAAGTTTTATTTTCGGGAACAGTCTTTAAACTCAATAGCAGCACATCAACCTATGATAAAATACCATTGACACAAGGAGTTTTTAATTTACAATACCGGCATTAAAATTGTCAAATTTATCTTCTTTGCTTGCCACAATTATTTTTCTTAGATAAGTATTTAAAAGCCAACAATTTCAGCGGGTAAAAGCCGGATCAGAGATTTTAAATCGGGTAAATTATTAATTAGCTAATTTGCAAATCAGCTAATTAATATGGATAAAGAAATTCTTCTCAATGCTTATCGCTTAATGTGTACCGCCAGTGCTATGGCAACAACTTATGAAGCCAACCGCCAGGTTTGTAAATATGTACATTCTACATCCCGCGGCCACGAAGCGATTCAGCTGGCTACCGCATTTCAATTGTTGCCCTGTGATTTTGTAAGTCCTTATTACCGCGATGAAAGTTTATTGCTGGGTTTGGGTTTTTCACCTTACACTTTGATGTTGCAATTGCTGGCAAAAGGCGATGATATTTTTACCGGCGGAAAAGAATATTATTCTCATCCCAATTATCGCGGAGAAGATAAACCAACCATTATTCATCAAAGCAGCGCTACCGGAATGCAGGCGATTCCGGCGACAGGAATTGCACAGGGATTGCAATATTTGCAAACAATAGATTCTCCTTTATTTAAAAAAGGAGAAAACGGCGAATCTCCGATTGTTATTTGTTCCCTCGGCGATGCAAGCCTTACCGAAGGCGAAGTGAGCGAAGCTTTTCAATTTGCAGTTTTAAAAAAATTACCCATCATTTATTTGGTTCAGGATAACGATTGGGGCATCAGTGTTACTTCCGGGGAAGCGCGAACAATGGATGCATATAAATTTGCAAAAGGATTCAAAGGTTTGCAACGCATTAGTATTGATGGCAGCGATTTCCCGGAAAGCTATCATGCTATGAAAAAAGTGGTAAAAGAGGTAAGAGAAAATTCAACGCCATTTTTAGTTCATGCAAAAGTGCCGCTGCTCGGGCATCATACGAGTGGTGTAAGAAAAGAATTTTATCGCCCGGAAGAAGATCTGGCAAAGCATGCAAAAGAAGATCCGCTTTCAAAATTAAAAAAACGGTTGCTTCATTCCGGAATTGAAGAAAAAGATTTGAATGAAATTGAAGCCATTGTTTCTGATGCAGTGGCGCAGCAATTTGAAAGCGCAAAGGCAGCACCCGAACCTGATGATTCAAAAGTTACCGAACACATTTTTGCTCCCGCAAATATTATAGAAGAAGAAGGAGAAAAAACTCCTGCGGGTAAAGAAAAAGTAGTGATGGTGGACGCGGCTTTATTTGCCATTCGTGAAATTATGGAAGATTTTCCTGAAGCCATTTTGTATGGTCAGGATGTAGGAAAAAGGCTGGGCGGGGTTTTCAGGGAAACGGCAACCCTTGGTGAACAATTTGGTGATCATCGCGTCTTTAATACTGCCATCCAGGAAGCATATATTGTTGGCTCTACAGTTGGCATGAGCGCAGCAGGTGTAAAACCAATTGTTGAAGTTCAATTTGCAGATTACATTTATCCGGGGTTGAATCAACTGGCCACAGAAGTTGCTAAAAGCTGTTATTTAAGTAATGGAAAATTTCCGGTGCAAACGGTTATCCGTGTTCCCATTGGCGCTTACGGTGGCGGCGGCCCTTATCACAGCGGAAGTATCGAAACTTTATTGCTTTCTATTAAAGGAATAAAAATAGCTTATCCTTCAAATGCAGCAGATATGAAAGGCCTGATGAAAGCTGCTTTTCTCGATCCAAATCCTGTTGTGATGCTTGAACACAAAGGTCTTTATTGGAGCAAAGTTCCTGGCACCGAAGATGCCAAAAGAACAGAACCTGCACGTGATTATATTTTGCCTTTAGGAAAGGGAAATATTGTTTTAAAAGCGGATGAAAATAAAATTAGCAATGGCGAAACTTGTTGCATCATCACTTATGGAATGGGAGTTTATTGGGCAAAAAATGCAGCAAACAAATTTGCGGGACAAATAGAAATTATTGATTTAAGAACGCTATTTCCTTTAGATGAAGAATTAATTTTTACCACGGTAAAAAAACATGGAAAATGTTTGGTACTTACAGAAGAGCAACAAAATAATTCGTTTGCAGAAGCGCTTGCAGGGCGTATTTCAAAAGAATGTTTTCAGTTTTTAGATGCACCTGTAGAGGTTCTGGGCGCATTAAATCTCCCGGCTGTTCCCATGAATATGGGTTTAGAAAAAGCGATGTTGCCAGATGAAGAAAAGGTTGCCGATTTAATTAATAAATTATTGCATTATTGAGTGATTAATTGTGCTTTTTAGTAAACAGAAAATCCAATTATTCATTTATTTATTGTGACACTGGAAACGTAAAAAAAATTAAAATGAAGCAGAAAGAATCCTTTTAAAAAACCTTGTAAAAAGATGATTCTACTGTACTCAACCTTATTAGCTTATTTAAACGGCTTTCCATTAATAGTTAAATAATTTTCAAAATACAAATCCCGAATTTTTGTTTGTTTACTGTAAAAACAATAATTCAATCATAAAAAGCAATGAAAAAAATATTTTACCTCTTTCTCTTCTTATTTTTTATCGCAAAAACACAAGCTCAAAGAATAGAAATTATTGCTGACAGTATTCATTCGTCTATGCGGGGATTAAGCGTGGTTGATAATAATATTATTTGGGTAAGTGGCAGCAACGGTACGGTTGGAAAAAGTACAAACGGCGGCAAAACGTGGAAATGGATGACTGTAAAAGGTTGTGAAAAAACCGATTTCCGCGATATAGAAGCTTTTGATAAAAAAACAGCTGTAATCATGGCTGTTGATGAGCCTGCATATATCTTGAGGACTGACGATGGCGGCGACACCTGGAAAACCGTTTTTGAAAATAAAACAAAAGGAATGTTTTTGGACGCGATGGAATTTTGGAATGATCAAAGCGGCATTGCGATTGGCGATCCGGTTAATAATCGTTTTTATATAGTGAGAACATTTGACGGAGGAAAAACATGGCGTGACATTCCTGAAAATAACAAACCTATTGCTGATAAAGGCGAAGCTTGTTTTGCAAGCAGTGGCACCAATATCAGGAAGCTGAACAAATCGGAAGCAGTGTTTGTTTCAGGAGGCTTCAGTTCGCATTTTTTTATTCGTAACAGAAGAATTGACCTTCCTGTTATCCAGGGAAAAGAATCAACCGGCGCTAATTCCGTGGCTGTGAAAAACAGCAAAACCATGATTGTTGTTGGTGGTGATTTTTTGAAAAAAGATGATAATGATAAAAATTGCGCGATAACCAAAGATGGCGGAAACACATGGTTTGCACCAAAAATTTTTCCATCAGGTTACCGAAGTTGCGTTGAATATTTGAATAAAAATAAATGGATTACATGTGGATTAAATGGCGCTGATATTACAGAAGATGATGGAACTACCTGGAAAAATTTTAGTAAGGAGAGTTTTCATGTTTGCCGTAAAGCAAAAAAGGAAAAGCGGTTTTCTTTGCTGGTAAGGGAAGGGTAGGGAAGTTGATGGAATAATCGCTGCTGATGTGGTAATGTGCGAATGTGCCGGTGCTGGTGTGCTGATTTGATAAATAGAAAATGAGTTTATTTGTTCTTTTACTGAGGAAATGTTTAAAGAACTTCTTTGTAAACTACCTGAAGTTACTGAGTCTTTAATTTAATAATATTGCGACAATAATAATTCAATAATCGAATAATCGAATAATTCAATAATTTAATAATTCAATAATCAATAACTACATTTGGAGCTTTTAGGAGCAGCAGCATGGAAAACATTTATTTACTGATAGTTATTGGTTTTGTTATTGGTACACTTGGCACTCTAATCGGCGCTGGTGGCGGATTCATCCTCGTTCCGATTCTCATTATCATGCGTCCTGATTTTACTCCTGAAACCATCACAGCCATCTCAATGGTAGTGGTTGCGTGCAATGCAATTTCCGGTTCTGTTGCTTATATGGCTTCTAAAAAAGTGGATTACAAAGCGGGAATTATTTTTGCCATTTGTACCATTCCCGGATCCATTCTCGGCGTACTCACTACTGAGATAATTCCCCGCGGTATTTTTGATATTATTTTCGGTATCATCATGCTGGCACTGGCCATTTTTCTTTTTTTTCACGGGGGTGAAAAGGAATCAATAAAAAAACCGGTTTTGGCACATAAAGGATGGGTACAACAGCATCTTACCGATAAGTGGGGTGAACATTATGATTATGCTTATAATCTGAGATTAGGAATGTTGCTCAGTGTTTTTGTCGGAT
This sequence comes from uncultured Chitinophagaceae bacterium, assembly GCA_963706825.1. Taxonomy (GTDB): domain Bacteria; phylum Bacteroidota; class Bacteroidia; order Chitinophagales; family Chitinophagaceae; genus Ginsengibacter. The sequence continues at coordinate 997,157 of CAVPNT010000003.1, forward strand.
ATTTTTCGCCATTGCTGGGAATTGGCGGCGGCATTATACACGTGCCGGCAATGGCAGAATGGCTTTTATTTCCTGTTCATATTGCGACAGCCACTTCGCATTTCATTCTCGCTATTATGAGCACGGTAAGTGTGATTGTACATTATTTTCAGGGAAATTATAATGACCCTTTGGTTGTAAAAATGGTTATTGGTATTGTCATTGGCGTAATTCCCGGCGCGCAGCTCGGCGCTTATTTGTCCAGGAAAATAAATGGGAAATATATTATTAAAGCGCTTGCGGTGTCTATCGGCATCGTAGGAATCAAAATTCTTCTGTCCAGGTTTTCATAGACATTTTTACTTCATAATGTTGAAGGTTACAAACATGGTAATTACAAATAAAGAAAATAGTCCCAGCAGAAAAATAATATCCGCAATCTTTTCATAGCGCTCGCTCCTTCCGTTTTTACTTCTCATTGAAAGAAAGGAAAGCACACTGCTGATCATAAACATGATGATCGCAACCGCGGTAAATTCATCAATAAAGGTTTTGCCGTCAAGATGTAAAACTCTGAGGGAAGTAAGAACAATAAAACAAATGCCCAATAAGTTAGAGGAAGTAGTCAGGATGTGTGATGATTTTTCGCTTTTTTTTTCTTCCATTTTTTATGCTTTTTTTTTCTGAAGGTATTTTTAAGAAAACCGAAGGTCATTATTTGACGCATGCTTTTTGTCATTCCTTCGTTTTTCATTTACAATCATTTGTTAAGGAAATATGTGGCTTTAATACTTTAAAAGATTCATGTTTTTTTCCAGTAAAGAAAGAAATAATGGGAATTTTTGTTTTTTAAAACACAGCCATCACTCGTTCGTCTTTTGTAGCTGAAAGTGAACCGGTTGTATCTTTCCTTTTTTTTTAACACGCGATTAGGCGTTCTAAAAACGAGCGGGAACAACACGATAATCATTTCCCTAAAAAATTAAAAATACCAATCAGCGGGTGCGAAAAGGGATTGTTGGCTGTATGAAGTATGTTTTTTGAAAATAAAAAAGGCCGGTTTGCACCAGCCTTTTTATAAAATAAATCAATCTTCTGAAAAATTACCTTCCGCTTGAATCCGTAGTATTCCTGCTATTGCTTCTTTTATACATCTCGGTTCCATTTGTCGATTTGTCGCTTCTGCTTTTTGAAGCAGACCTTTTTGAAAGCGACTTGGAACCGGTAGTGCTTTTCGCTGACGAACCTGGGTTATTCACACCATTATTCCGGGCGTTTGTTACATTGATGTGACTTCCGTTCTGATTGCTCATAGTAGTAGTTGAATGCATTTTGTGATGAGGCGGCTTCGTAATCGTTTGCTGATTATTCGAGCTTTGGGCGCTTGCAGAACTGCCGGTGCCGGTTCCCGTTGTTTGACACATAGCGGTCATTGCAAAAAAGATTGCAAAAAGCGATAAAACCAATGTTTTCATAATGATATATTTAAGGTTAAATAAGGCATTTCATCAAATTTTTGTGCCGTTATTTTTCTTACGATAGCGGATTTTGCATTGAGTATTAAAAGTTGCAGATGCGAAAAAAATGTAGAATGCGCTCTTCATTTATAGACGCAATCGGCTGTATTTCACGTTCAGTAAACGAATAAATAAACCAAATTTTTGATTTTAAAATTGGCATGGATATTAAAACAAGTACCGTATATTATACAACAAAAGAATTCAAAAGAATCAAGAAATCCGGTACTTTTACCTATTATTTTTTTAATTATTTTTTAAATTTTAAAACAAAAAAAATGTTTGATGAAATTCTGAATTTAGTAAAAGAACATTTGGGAAATAATCCCCAGATAAGTTCTGCAATTCCTGCTGGCCAGGCAGATGCGGTGCACAATGAAATCGCTACTCACGTAGCTAATACTTTACAAAATCAACCGGCAGCGGAAACCGGTGGATTCGGTGGGATACTTTCAAAACTTGAAAATAATATTGCATCTGGAGGTACCGTCACCAACGCCATCGAAGGCGGTTTGGTAAACAGCCTTACCAGTAAATTTGGATTGCCTCCATCTGTCACAGGTGCCATAGCAGGGGCTTTGCCGGGACTGTTGCAGAAATATATGAACAGGCAAAAAAATAATCCAACTTCATAATGACGATTTTTCGTTTCATTCGTATTTTTGATTGTGATTTGTAAATGAAATAAACGGCTTTTTTAAACCGTTTAAAGTGATTTTATTACAGTAAGTATTTTTTTATAATTCTGCTAATAATCTTTCGATACAATTCGATGATGAATGCAACAGTCATTTTCTGTTATGGATAATTGATGTTGCTACCTTACTTTTGCAGAATTAAAATTCCAATTTTGATATACACATTTTTACAGGTACAGAGTGTAAACAGCACAGCGAATTATTTACCCATCGGCATCCAACTTATCTTCGCAGCTGTATTATTGTCTTTAATGATTTATGGTACAAATGTTTTGGGTCCTAAAAGAAACACAGCCGATAAGCTTGAAAATTTTGAAGGCGGAATTGAGATACAGGGAAACGCAAGAAAGCCCATCGCAGTTAAATATTTCCTCGTAGCGATTTTGTTTGTTTTGTTTGATGTGGAAGTTATTTTCTTTTATCCTTATGCTGTTAATTTCAGGGAACTTGGATGGCAGGGTTTTGGTGCCATTTGCATGTTCGTTGCATTTTTTCTTGCCGGATTTATTTATATCATTAAAAAAGGCGGATTGGATTGGGAGGGGGAATAATTAATGTGCTAATGTGATAATTAGCTAATGTGCTGATTAGCTAATGTGCTAATGAAGAAAATGTGAAAATTAAAACCTATTAAAAAATATTTTAAAAATGAAATTAGTTAATTGGCACAATTGGCTAATTGGCTAATCAGTAATCAAAAATTATGGCACGTCCTGTTCAGTATAACACTACAGATAAACCTTTAGAAAAGCCGTACTCCATCGTTCAGGGGCCTGAAGGTTATATGGGTGAAGGTTTTTTTGCTTCCAAACTGAGTGATGTAGTGGGTTTGGCAAGAAAAAATTCTATCTGGCCTTTGCCTTTTGCAACGAGCTGCTGCGGTATAGAATTTATGGCATTGATGGCCTCGCATTATGACCTCGCAAGGTTTGGTTCAGAAAGAGTAAGCTTTACTCCACGCCAATGCGATCTCTTAATGGTAATCGGCACGATTGCCAAAAAAATGGCGCCCGTTGTAAAACAGGTGTATTTGCAAATGGCTGAGCCGCGGTGGGTTTTAGCAATGGGAGCGTGCGCCAGCAGTGGTGGTATTTTTGATACCTATTCTGTTCTCCAGGGAATAGACCAGATCATTCCGGTAGATGTATATGTACCCGGTTGCCCGCCACGTCCGGAAGCAGTGATTGACGGATTTTTAAGAGTACAGGAATTGGTGGGCAGTGAAAATTTAAGAAGGCGTAATTCTCCACGTTATAAAGAGTTGATGGAAACTTACGGAATTCAATAAGGTAGAAAGTAAAAAAATAAAGAAGTTAACAGAGCGCATCCCTCTCCCTGGAGAGGGGTTGGGGTGAGGCTCAAAAGAATTAAAATATGGCTTTAACGAATGAAATTATCAGGAGTAGGTTAATGGAAAAGTTTGGGGAACAAATTACCGGATGGGAAGAACCTTATGAGATGCTTACTTTTACTTCCGATAAAAACCTGAATTTGAAAGTGCTGCAATATCTTTACGATGACGCCGAACTCGGATTCAAATTTATGACCGATTTGTGTGCCGTTCATTACCCAAACCAGGAAGGAAAAGAATTGGCGGTTGTATATCACCTCCACAACCTGAAAGAAAACGTTCGTATACGTTATAAAGTTTTTACTGATATAAAAAAGCCGGATGTTTTCAGCACTTACGCGCTGTTTTCTGCAGCCAATTGGATGGAACGTGAAACCTATGATTTTTTTGGGGTAAATTTTGTTGGCCATCCCAATCTAAAGAGAATTTTAAACGTAGAAGAAATGGAATATTTTCCTCTAAGAAAAGAATATCCACTGGAAGACCAAAAGCGCACGGATAAAGATGATGAGATGTTTGGACGGTAGGGGCAAAATCCTGCAGTTGCCATAGTAGTGCGTCCGTTTGCAAAAATGAAAAAAGAAAATCTGCATATTTGTTTGTTTACTGTTGCTATAAAAGTGAAAGAATAAAAAATGAGTGAACACGTAACTTTACCGGAAGGAAATGTTGAAAAACATACCACCACAATAAACCTTGGTCCCACACATCCTGCTACTCATGGTGTGTTTCAGAATATCATAGAGCTTGATGGTGAAACGATCGTAAGCGCCGAACAAACCGTTGGCTATATTCACCGCGCCTTCGAAAAAATTGCGGAACACCGCGCGCCTTACCAGATTACTCCCCTTACAGACAGATTGAATTATTGTTCTGCTCCGTTAAATAATTTTGGCTGGCACATTACCTGCGAGAGATTATTGGGAATAAAAATCCCTAAACGTGTAGATTATCTCCGTGTTATTATTATGGAGCTTTCCAGAATTTCTGATCATTTAATTTGTAATTCTATTGTCGGCGTGGATTCCGGCGCATTTTCAGGATTCTTGTATTTAATGCAATACCGCGAATTGATTTATGAAATTTATGAAGAAATATGTGGCTCGCGGCTCACAACCAATATGGGAAGAATCGGTGGTTTTGAAAGAAACTTTACCAACCAGGCTTTTGAAAAACTGGAAAGATTTATAAAAGAATGGCCGCCGGCTTTGAAAGAGTTTGATGAAATGTTTGTGCGAAACAGAATTTTCATGGATCGCACGATTGGTGTTGGTCCCATTTCTGCCGAACGTGCCTTGAATTATGGATTTACCGGTCCGAACTTAAGAGCTGCGGGAGTAGATTATGATGTCAGAATTCATACCCCTTATAGCAGTTACGAAGATTTTAATTTTACCATTCCCGTTGGCTCTACTGGCGATTGCTACGACCGTTTTTTGGTGCGGGATCAGGAAATGTGGCAGAGCATGGAAATCATCAAACAGGCGTATCAGAAAGTACAGGAATTTAAAGGGGCGGAAGCGGAAGTGTATCACGCGGATGTACCCGACTTTTATCTGCCCGACAAAAAAGATGTATATACTAAGATGGAAGCGCTAATTTACCATTTTAAGATCATCATGGGCGAAACCGCATTGCCTGTTGGAGAAATTTATTCTTCTATCGAAGGGGCTAATGGTGAACTGGGTTTTTACTTAATAACAGATGGCGGAAGGTCACCATATCGTTTGCATTTCAGGAGGCCGTGTTTTATTTATTACCAGGCCTATTCAGAATTAACCAAAGGTGGATTATTGAGTGATGCCATTATTACGATGAGCAGCCTGAATTTGATAGCGGGAGAATTGGATGCCTGATGTCGAATTAGAATTTCAAATTCACAAGAAAGAAAAACCCCTGATTCCCAAAAAACTGAAGTTTGCAGTAGCAGAAGATGCGAGCGGGAAATATTCGCCAAACACAACCACTTTAAACATTAGGTAGGCATTAGTCCTGCCAACTACCTGAAATTTCAACAGGACATTGGCAATCCAACCACCTGATTGATTTACCGGCGAGTCAATTGTACAAGAGAATCGCCGGATCTGATCGTTCCCGCGGGCTAATGCGGGTTTTCAGGAAGGCCCGAGAATTAAGGTGTTCCTGCTTAAAAACTTTCTGTATATTCCCCCTTCAATTAATAACTATTTAATAACTATGCTTAAAAAAATTTTTGAAACGCTAACGGTGCTTTTTTTCATCCTGTTCATGAATTCGTGTTCCACGACTAAACCAGTCACCCAGGTGCAGGAGAAAGCTAATCCTTTTAAAGCGGCACGTGAATTTCGGGCAGCATGGGTGGCCACCGTGGCCAATATCAACTGGCCCAGCAAGCCGGGCCTCTCTACTGTCGAACAGCAAAAGGAGGCCATTGAATTATTGGATTTTTTAAAAGTACACAATTACAATGCAGTCATTCTGCAGGTGAGGCCACAGGCAGATGCCTTGTATGAAAGCGCATTAGAGCCGTGGTCTTATTTTTTAACGGGAACACAAGGCAAGGCGCCTTCACCGTATTATGATCCATTGTCTTTTTGGGTAGAAGCAGCACATGATCGTGGGTTGGAATTGCACGTGTGGCTCAATCCATATCGTGCTCATCATGTATCCGGTGGACCGGTAACAGAAAGTTCCCTGGTGAAAAAAAAGCCGGAGATGATGGTGCATTTGAAAGAAGGATATTGGTGGTTTGATCCTTCTTTGAAAGAAACGCAGGATCATGGTGTAAATGTGGTGATGGATATTGTAAAACGATATGATATCGATGGTGTTCATTTTGATGATTATTTTTATCCTTACCCTTCATACAATGGAGACGCAGATTTTCCTGATACAGTGAGCCGGAAGAAATACCTGGAAAGCGGTGGCACTTTGTCGCTCGGCGATTGGCGCAGGGAAAGTGTCAACAAATTTATTCAACGGTTATACCAGGAAATAAAAAAAGAAAAGAAGCACGTAAAATTTGGGCTTAGTCCTTTTGGAATGTGGCGCCCGGGTAATCCTGAATCGATACAAGGATTTGATCAGTATAATGAATTATATGCAGATGCAAAACTATGGCTCAATAAGGGTTGGATTGATTATTTTTCTCCGCAATTGTATTGGCCGATAGGGAAAGCAGCGCAAAGTTTTCCGGTATTATTGGGATGGTGGTCAGCGGAAAATACACTCCATCGTCATTTATGGCCAGGTATCAGTGTAGGCCGTGACACTTCTGAGAGGACGATTACCGAAACGCTCAATCAGCTGATGATTACCCGCGGAATGTTACCCAACAGCAGCGGCGCAATCCATTGGAGCATTTCGTCTGTAATCCGCAATCCCAAGATGGCTAAAATGCTAATCGAAAGTGCTTATGCTGCACAGGCACTGGTGCCATCTTCTCCATGGCTGGATAATAAGGTGCCGGCAGCGCCTTCTGTAACAGCAGAACAAAAAGATGATTCAGTAACGATAACCTGGAGCCACAAAAACGAGAAAGATGTTTTTCATTGGGTAGTGTACTATGAATACGGAGCATCTCATGGCTACCGGATTATGAACAGGGGAGACAGCTCAATGAAATTGCCACCTCACAATGGAAAGAGCAAACTCACTTCAGTGGCTGTTACTGCAGTCAGCAGGACATCCATTGAAAGCATTCGTACTGAAATCCATCCAAATGTGTTGGCAATAATTCCCCGCCAGGGATGGAACGCCACCGAGGCAAAGCCTTATAAATCGCAGGTGCCGGTACAGATAACCGTGCATCATGAAGGAGGAAAGGTTTTGTATGAAACAGACAATGCCGCGCAAAGACTTAAAAACATCCAGACGTGGGGCATGGGAAAAGACCGGAACTGGGCCGATATTCCTTATCATTTTTTAATAGCGCCCGATGGAACCGTATATGAAGGAAGAAACCCGCTTACTGCCGGTGAGACTGCTACTGAATACGACCGTTCGGGACATTTGCTCATCTGCTTCCTGGGAAATTATGAAGAACAAAAACTGAATGAAAATTTATTGGATGTGTTGACGAAGCTGATTGCGAAATTATGCGTTCAATACCATATTTCTCCGGATACAATAGCTTCTCATCGCGATCATAGCTCAATGACCACTTGCCCCGGAGAAAACATTTTTGCTTATTTTGAAAAGGGTTTTGTAAAAAAGAGGGTGAAGGAATTGTTGGATGGACCTGGATATTATAACAGCGATAAAGACATGTAATTACTCTTTGTGACTCTCTTCAAAAATTGAAATATAAATACCGTTTATTTGTCCTTTTACTGGCGTTCCTAAATCACGCTAATTCCAGTTTCCGTATAAGGTTTCAATAGCAGATGATCCGGTTCTAATTATTGGAAACGCGTTTTGACGATTAACAGGTGAAATGCCGGGGATATTTTTCAGTTCAAATATACACGGAAGAGTAGAATCCAAACCGTCATTTGTTGCTTAAAATTTAAGAAAAATTGTCTGCCGCCAATGACAAATTTTTATCGGCAAGGACAAATTTTCATAAAGTAGAACAGCTTTTATGGCGTGGCATTTAAGTTGGAGATGGATATTTAAAATTATTTATTAACCAAAATGAAAGGAGGTACATTATGAAACTTTTAAAAGGAAATGGAAATCTAATGAATCAGATGCCCCTGCTTTTCGATGATTTTTTTAACAAAGACATCTTCAATTGGGGATTATCTAATTTTTCTAACACCAACACTTCAATTCCTGGAGTAAACATTAAGGAAACCCCTGAAAATTTTGAAGTAGAAGTTGCTGCGCCGGGTATGAGTAAAAAAGATTTTAAAATCGAGCTGGACGGCAACATGCTCACCATCAGTTCTGAAAAAACCGACAGCCAGGAGCAAAAGGATGATGAGAAATACACCCGCAGGGAATTTAGTTATCAATCCTTTTACAGAACCTTTAACCTTCCCAAAGAAGTAGTAGACGTGGACAAGATACGGGCTAAATATGAAAATGGTCTGTTGCAGTTGCTTATCCCCAAAAAGGAAGAAGCAAAACAAAAGCCGCCAAGGCTGATTCAAATTTCTTAAATTAGGTTTTTTAAAATTACAGAGTTGCGAAAGCAACTCTGTAATTTTATCTGTCATAGGTAACCTCTTTTTTGATGGCTTTTTTTGCCGTATTTTTCTTTTCGTAAATAAACTTACGGCTGTAATTCTTTTTCATTTTATTTTGTAGAATTGTGAAATAAAATTGTAACTTGATTTATATGAAACAATCGAAACGGGTTGAAAAAAAAAGCATGCCCAAAACACCAACAGGCATAAACGGTTTGGATGAAATTACAGAAGGAGGTTTGCCAAAAGGCCGGCCAACTTTGATTTGCGGCGATGCAGGAAGTGGAAAAACGTTATTTTCAATGGAGTTTATTGTAAAAGGCGCCACAAATTATAATGAGCCGGGAGTTTTCGTAGCCTTTGAAGAAAAAAGCGAAGATCTTACCTTAAATGTTGCTTCACTGGGATTTGATCTCAACAAACTGACGGCAGAAAAAAAGATTAAAATAGATTACATTCAAATAGAAAGGAGTGAAATAGAAGAAACGGGTGAATACGATCTTGACGGCCTGTTTATCAGGCTCGGTTATGCTATCGACAGTATCGGAGCCAAACGGGTAGTGCTGGATACGATCGAAAATCTTTTTTCCGGGCTGACAAATCATGGAATTTTAAGAGCGGAGCTACGAAGGCTGTTTTCATGGCTGAAAGATAAAGGTGTTACGGCAATTATCACCGCAGAAAAAGGAGATGGAAAATTAACCCGGCACGGGCTGGAAGAATATGTCTCTGATTGTGTTATCTTATTGGATCACCGCATAGAAAACCAGATTTCTACCCGCAGGCTCAGAATTATAAAATACCGTGGTTCTGTACATGGCACTAATGAATATCCATTTCTAATAGACAAAGATGGCATTTCTGTGTTGCCGATTACTTCCCTTCAATTATCCAACCGGGTTTCTAACCAAAAAGTTTCATCCGGTATTCCTTCATTAGATTACATGCTGGGCGGGAAAGGATTTTTCAAGGGAAGCAGCGTCCTTGTTTCAGGAGCGGCGGGCTCCGGAAAAACCAGTATAGCCGCTCACTTTGCTATTGCTTTCTGCAATAGAAAAGAACGTTGTCTATTTTTTGCTTTTGAAGAATCTCCTGAACAAATAATCCGCAACATGAAGTCTATCAATCTTGACCTGGAGAAGCATGTAAAAAGTGGGTTTTTACAATTTTATGCGTCGCGGCCAACAATATATGGACTGGAAATGCACCTTGTTGTATTTTATAAACTTATTAAACAATTTAAACCGCAGGCGGTGGTTCTTGATCCGATCACAAACCTGGTGATGGTGGGTGATCCAAGCCAGGTAAAATCGATTTTAATCAGGCTGATTGATTTTCTGCAAAAAGAACAAATAACGGTAATGTTTACAGCGCTAACTTACAATAATGCTGTTGGTGCCCGTGGTGACGAAGATGTTTCCTCTCTTGTCGATACGTGGCTATCCGTGCATAACATTGAATTTAACGGCGAACGAAATCGCGGTATTTACATTTTGAAATCAAGGGGAATGAAGAATTCAAATCAGATAAGGGAATTTTTAATAACAGATAATGGAATTGAAATAGCCGAAGTAACGCTTGGCCCCAATGGTGTATTGGTCGGGTCTGCAAGAGACGCGTATAAACTGGAACAAAATTCAGGAGAAGTATTGCGAAAAAACTCTTTAGAAAGAAAAAACAAAGAAATTGAAAGTAAGAAATTAATTCTTGATGCAAAAGTGGCGAAGCTTACAACCGAATTTGAACTGGCAAAAGATGAACTAAACCGCTTGTATATAGAAGAAGAATTGAAAAATGAAGTGATGGAAAAAAACAGAAAGCAGTTAGGGGAAATACGCGGGAAAAAAGAGCAGGATACTATTACTAAACGAAAAAATAAATAACTTACTTTATGCAAAGTAAAAAGTGGGAATTAAAACTGTATGTGGCAGGAAAAACGCCAAAATCAATGACTGCTTTAAAAAATCTGAAGAAATATTGCGACGAATATCTCGCAGGACAATATAAAATTGAAATTATTGATCTTTTAAAAACTCCCCAACTTGCTGAAGGAGATCAGATTTTTGCCGTGCCAACATTGGTAAGAAAAGTACCGGTTCCGATGCGTAAAATTATTGGAGATCTGTCTAATGAAGAAAAAGTACTTGTTGGCTTAAATATTGTGCCTGTAAAAGCTACATCATGAAAGAGACAAATTCATCATCTTATGACGATTGGGGAAATTTGGATGAAAGTTCGAATTATAGCCTGAAATTGTTTATAACGGGCGCTTCTCCAAATTCTGCAAGAGCAATTGCCAATCTGAAAACTATTTGCGATAAACATCTTGGTACAAAGTATGATCTTGAGATCATCGACGTATATCAACAACCTTTTATCGCAAAAAAAGAACAGGTAGTGGCTCTGCCGATGCTTATTAAATATTTTCCGTTGCCGGTAAAAAGATTATTTGGTGATATGTCAAATGTAAAGAACGTCCTTAAAGGACTGGGTGTAAATTCAATTTGATGGAAACAATAAATATGCTAGCCAACCAGGATGAAATTGAAAGCCTGCGTCAACAGCTTGACGAAGCCAATGCTGCCATTGAAGCAATCCGGACGGGACAAGTGGATGCATTTGTGGTAGAAGACAAAAACGGGCCGCGGCTTTACACGCTGAAAAGCGCAGATCAAACCTACCGGCTTTTTATCGAAAAGATGACTGAAGGGGCTATTACTCTTAACAAAGAAGGAGTCATTTTATACTGCAACTCCCGGTTTGCGCGCATGTTGAATATCCCGCTGGAAAATATCATCGGCTCTTATTTTAAAAACTTCATTCCACCGGAATGCAAAAAAGCCTTCTATAACCTTATTTCAAAAGGATGGAAACAGGAATGCAAAGAGGAACTTTCTTTGGTTTCTGTTGAAGGTAAAACAATTCCTGTGCTCATTTCTCTTACAACGCTGGAGCTGGATGAAGGAACCGTGTTAAGCCTCATCTTTACCGATCTTACAAGCCAGAAGCAAATTGAAAAACAATTAAGAGAAAAAAATGAGCAGCTCCAGGAAGCGAATGCATTTGCGGAAAAACTGAACAATGAATTAGAGGAAAGAGTGACCGAAAGGACAAAAGAATTATTAACCAGCAGAGAGAATTTCAGGTTTCTGGCAGACACCATTCCGGTTATCGTTTGGACGGCTTTGCCGAATGGAGACTTGGATTATTTCAATACACAGTGGTATAATTACACCGGTCTTAATTTTGAACAATCGGTGGGTAAGGGATGGCAATCAGTAGAACATCCCGACGATCTGCCGGAGGTTTTACTTGCCTGGAATAAATCGTTGATTTCGCGTGAGCCTTTTAAAATTGAAGCAAGAAAAAAATCGGCAAATGGCGATTATCGCTGGCATATTATGAATGCATCGCCTTTTATAGATAAGAATGGAAACATCATTCGATGGTTTGGTGTATGCGCCGATATAGAAGATCAGAAAAAGGATATGGAAAGAAAGGATGAATTTATAAGCATGGCCAGTCATGAATTAAAAACCCCGGTCACTACCTTAAAAGCATATACTGAAATTCTGGTAATGCAAGCTGAAAGCAAAGAGAATAATATGGAGCTAAGTATGCTTCAGAAAATGGATATGCAAATCAATAAATTAACCAGTTTGATCGGCGATTTGCTTGACGTGTCAAAATCAAATTCGGGGCAACTGAATCTTGATATTGAACAAATAGATTTTAATCAGCTTGTAAAAGAAGTGGTCAACGTGATGGAGGTTACTTTCAACACACATACCATTGAATTAAATCTTTCCAAAACTCACATCATTGATGGTGATAAAAACCGGCTCGGACAGGTAATAACGAACCTCGTTTCGAATGCCGCAAAGTATTCTCCACGGGCAAATAAGATAATTATATCAACCGAAAACGATGGCAACCAAATAAAATTATGCGTACGGGATTATGGTATTGGTATCCCTCTGTCTCAGCAGCCCAAATTATTTAGCCGATTTTTCAGGGTTAGTAAGAACACGTACCCCGGCCTTGGTCTCGGACTTTATATTTGCAATGAAATCATCAAACGCCATCGCGGCAGGATGGATTTTAAAAGCGAAGAAGGCAAAGGCTCTACTTTTTGTTTTTATTTACCGATAACAAAGGAATAACCCAGCCTTGTCAACTAATTCGGTCAACAATTAAGGCGCCTTCAGCCATTGCCATCAACTTTTAAACGATACCCGGCAAACAAAGTATTCATTGTCTGAGAACCAGATTGAAAATAAGAAATGCTGCTATTTGTTCCTTTGCTGTACGCATTCATTCTCCTACAGAGACATTAATTTGAATAGGACTTATTTGACATTTCGCCTTTTTTGCATTTTTATTCAAAATCCTCTTTCATCCGCAGACGGCCCGTAAATTGACGGAACAGGAATATCGTTTAAACGCATATAAACGGTTAATTGGCCGCGATGGTGCACTAAATGATTGATCGTAGAAGGAATATTTTCCTTTAAAGGAGAACTGAAAAGAACTTGTCCGTTATTTTTCAATGAGAAAATATCAGAAAGCTGATCATTTTTGAGTTGGCCTAATGCTTTTTTTGCTCCTTGCACATTTGCATCAAAACGTTTCAGGAGTTCTTCTGTGGTATTCGGCTTAAAATGCTCGAATGTGGCAAAATCAATTTCCCCTTTCTCAATCATGTACGTAATCCATTTCGGTATTTCCGCAACGAGCAAAGTCAGGTATCCCATATTCATTGATTTTTCATGGGGTTTCCAGTCGTACAAGCTTTCAGGCACGCGTTCAATGCATTTGCGGGTAGAAGGAATTTCTGCTTCCAGTTCTTTTAAATATTCTTTACCCAAAGTAATTTCACTCATTTTTTGAAGATTTATTTTGTGAAAATAATGTCAATGACTTCAAAAAACACAAACTATTCTGTCGACGAGCAAGATAATTTTTGAATCTGGGGAAATTTAACTACAGGGAACTATTTAAAAATCATCTTGAGGTGGATCTTCAGTGCCGGCGATGCTGTACTCATTATTTTCTTCATCTTCTTCGCCGATTTCTTCATTCGCATCATCCTGCTGTGCACCCGGCACATCCAAATCAGTACCGGTTACATTCCTTTTAAAGCTTTCTTCGTTCAAGGGTGTCCCGTCATCATCGGTATTATCAAGGGCAGCCCTGCGCAGATTTTCATCATCGCCGGGCATATCGTTTGCAGATTTTCTGAGATCTTCTTTTTCGGTTTCGGATACATTTGAATCCTCACTTTCTATAATTTCCTCATCAATATTTTCTTCATAAATGTCATCTCCTTCTTCATCTGCAGAAGAAATGGTGGTATCTGAGAGCTCACCAAGCGGCGCCGGCACAAAATCCTCCTGGCCTGGAATTTCATTTACATCGGGAATGGTAACTTCAACTGTTTCTTTTTCCAGTTCTTCGCGGTCGTGCGGAGAATCTATCTCATCAGATAATTCGTCTTTTTTGGGGTTATTATTATCTTGTTGCATTTTATAGTTTTATTTTTAACTATACTAAATTAATGCCAGTAATATTTGAAAACCATCTTTTTATACCATTGCGCTGACCAATTACTACTAGTGGAACCGTGTTTCTATTATTACTCCAGTTACCAATTCGCGAATCTTTACATCATTTGTTTTAGTCAAATGATTTTGAAAATCTGATAAGGAAATGGATAATCGTTTATATTGCAAACCGGCTAAAAAAAAATTTTTTTAGAAGTACCGCAATATTTTTTGTTATTTAAATGAATAAAGTTACTTTTGCACTCCCAAAATAAAATGGGAATTAAAAAAGTTCTTTAAAATGTCTCAAAGAATCAGGATAAAACTTCAATCTTACGACCACAATCTGGTAGATAAATCTGCAGAGAAAATTGTAAAGACAGTACGCAGTACAGGTGCGGTTGTAACAGGACCAATTCCTTTGCCTACACACAAAAAAATATTTACGGTTTTGCGTTCTCCACACGTAAATAAAAAAGCGCGTGAGCAATTCCAGTTATGTACCCATAAACGTTTGCTGGATATTTATACCAGCAGCTCAAGGACCGTGGATGCACTTTCAAAACTTGATTTACCATCAGGTGTTGACGTAGAGATTAAAGCATAAGGATTTTCCGCAAGGAGAAAACTTAAAAGTTCTTATATAAAATTGTAACACTCAAGTACCGGAATTCCTGTACCGCTGAGTATAATAAAATAGAAATGAAAAGTATTATTGGAAAAAAAGTTGGCATGACCAGCATTTTCGATAGTAATGGCAGGCAGACCGCCGTGACCATTATTGAAGCGGGACCGTGCGTAGTTACCCAGAAAAAAACTGTCGAGACCGATGGTTACAACGCAGTCCAGATTGCTTTTGGAGATAAAAAAGAAAAGCACACCCTCCTCTCAGAAAAAAACCACTTTGCCAAAGCAAACACACCGGCAAAAAAATTCGTAAAAGAAATCCGCGATAGCGAAACAGACAAAAATGTTGGCGACACCATTGGGGTTGATATATTTGCCGAAGGCGATAAAATATCTGTCGTTGGCACCACCAAAGGAAAAGGTTTCCAGGGTGTTGTAAAACGTCATGGCTTTCATGGTGTTGGTGAACAATCTCACGGACAGCACGACAGGCAGCGTGCCCCCGGATCTGTAGGCGGTTCCTCTTATCCATCACGTGTATTTAAAGGAATGCGCATGGCTGGCCATATGGGAAATGATAAAGTGCAGATGAAGGGTCTCAAAATCGTGAAGATTTTCCCAGAAAAAAATTATTTATTAATCAGTGGTTCGGTTCCCGGACACAACGGTTCAATCGTTTTAATCCAGAAATAATATGCAAGTAGATATAATTAATATAGAAGGACAAAAAACTGGCAGAACTATTGACCTGCCGGAAGAAATCTTTGGCGCAGAGCCAAACAGTCATGTAATCTGGCTTGCAGTAAAACAATACCTTGCTGCACAGCGCCAGGGAACCAGTAAGGTGAAAACCCGCGCGGAAGTTCATGGTTCATCTAAAAAACTTCACAAACAAAAAGGAACCGGTGGTGCACGTAAAGGTAACTTGCGTAACCCGTTGTATAAAGGCGGTGGTACCGTTTTTGGTCCTAAACCACATTTCTACGACATCAAAGTAAACCGCAAAGTAAAAGACCTTGCTAAAATCAGCGCATTGAGTGCAAAAGCAAAAGACAATAAAATAATCGTTGTGGAAGATGCTTCTTTGGAAATGGAAAAGCCGGCTACGAAACAATTTCATAAAATGTTTCTTACTATAAATCCTGAAAGCAGGAAATCCCTTTTCGTTATGCCCGATTATAACGAAATCGTATATAAGAGTTTCCGTAATGTGCCTTCAATCTGTGGTACTTTATTAAGCGACATTAACACATATGATATTGTAAACTCCGATTCAGTAGTATTTACAGAAAGCGCAGCAAAAATATTTGTAGAAGAAATTAAAGAAGAAAAAGAAGAAGCGGAAGCTTAAGAAATGTGTTCAGTAAACGAACAAATAATCAAATTTTCAAATTAGAATTATGAAATCATCAGATGTTTTAATAAAGCCGGTACTTTCAGAAAAAGTAAATCGATTGTCAGAAAAATACAATCGTTATACGTTTATCGTAAACAGGAAGGCTAACAAGCTTGAAATAAAAAAAGCGGTTGAAGAGTTTTACGGCGTTGGTGTGGAAGAGGTGAATACATTGACAATGCCGTCTAAAGTAAAACAGCGTAACACAAAAGCCGGTTTACTTACAGGTCGCAAACCTGCAAAAAAGAAAGCAATCGTTACTGTATCTGAAGGTGATACGATTGATTTGTATGGCAACATATAGAAGTGAGTAGAAAGTAGAAAGACCCAAGTAGTAAGAAAGAGTTAAGAATTATTAATTATAAAAAGATTGAGGTTTAGAAAACCGAAAATCGAAAATCGAAAATCATGGCTTTAAGAAAATACAAACCGACTACCGCAGGAACCCGCTGGAGAATAGGCAATGCCTATGCAGAAGTAACGACCAACGTTCCTGAAAAAAGTCTGGTAGAAATGGTACATCACACGGCAGGCCGCAATGCACAGGGCCGCAGAAGCATGCGTTATCTTGGGGGCGGACACAAAAAAATGTATCGTATCGTTGATTTTAAAAGAAATAAAAAAGACATTCCTGCAACGGTAAAAACAATTGAATACGATCCAAACCGCAGTGCTTTTATCGCTTTGATCAATTTTGTTGATGGTGAAAAAAGATACATCATTGCTCCACAGGGTTTGCAGGTTGGCGCTACCATTATTAGCGGTGACGCAGTGGCTCCTGAACTCGGAAATGCGTTGCAATTGAAAAATATGCCTTTAGGTACTGTAGTTCATAATATTGAAATGCAACCCGGACAAGGTGGAAAATTAGCAAGAAGTGCAGGCTCTTCAGCACAGTTGGCAAATAAGGAAGAAAAATATGCAGTGTTGAAAATGCCAAGTGGTGAACTGAGAAAAATATTGATCAATTGTTATGCAACAGTTGGTGTGGTTTCTAACAGCGACCACAGCCTGGAAAGCAAGGGTAAAGCTGGTAGAAACAGGTGGAAAGGAATAAGACCAAGAACAAGAGGGGTGGCGATGAACCCGGTAGACCATCCAATGGGTGGAGGTGAAGGAAAAGCATCAGGCGGACATCCGCGCAGCAGGACCAATAAATATGCAAAAGGTGAAATTACCCGTACCCGTGGAAAAGGTTCTGATAAAATGATCATTCAGAGAAGAAATGGAAAGAAATTGCCGAATAAGTAGAAAGTAGTAAGAGGAAAGTCGTAAGTAGAAAGAAGGAATTAAAATATAAATAAAGTTTTTACATCGTACATCGTACATCTAAAATCGAACATAAAAAATGGCTCGTTCAATTAAAAAAGGTCCTTATGTAGAAGCAAAGCTCGAAGATAAAGTGCTTGGCATCAACGAAGGAAAATCAAAGAAAGGTGTTATCAAAACATGGTCGCGCAGGTCAACAATCACGCCCGACTTTGTAGGCCACACTTTCGCAGTGCATAACGGCAACAAATTTATTCCGGTTTATGTGACTGAATTTATGGTAGGCCATAAATTGGGTGAATTTGCACCAACAAGAAATTTTAAAGGACACTCAAGTAAAAAGATTGCTTAATACAAGTAGCAGGTAGAAAGTATCAAGTATCAAGAAATTAAATAAATATGGAAGCAGTAGCAAAACTTAATAATTATCCCACATCACCACGCAAAATGCGTTTGCTGGCCGATTTGATTCGCGGAATGGAAGTAGAAAAAGCTTTGGGTATTTTACAATTCAACCCAAAACATCCTGCAGTGCCGATGTATAAATTATTAAAGAGCGCCATTAATAACTGGGAACAGAAAAACGCCGATGAAAAAGTAGAAGATGCCGGCCTGGTTGTGAAAACAATTATGGTAGATGGTGGCAGAGTGATCAAAAGAATGCGTCCTGCTCCGCAAGGCCGTGGATACCGTGTACGCAAACGCAGTAACCATGTTACGATTGTTGTGGATAGTATTAACAGTAATTCTATACCAGGAATAAAAAAGCAGAAAGCGAAAGTTGAAGCTGCACCTGTAGAGGAACAGGCTCCGGTAGCAAAAAAGGAAACTGCAAAAAAGCCGGCAGCTAAAAAGGCAGCGCCTAAAAAAGAAACAGTGAAGAAAGAAGCAACCGCTAAAAAAGCAAAACCTTCAGCAGAGAAAGCTGAAAAGGCAACAAAAGAAAAAAACACAAATAAATAAAAACCGAATAATGGGTCAAAAAGTAAATCCGATTGGGAACAGGCTGGGAATCATCCGTGGATGGGACAGCAACTGGTTTGCAAATCCAAAAGATTATGGTAAAAAATTGATTGAAGATGACAGGATCAGAACCTACCTGAATGCTCGTATCAATAAAGGCGGGATTTCAAAGATAGTAATTGAACGCACCCTGAATAAATTGATTGTAACGATTCATACTTCAAAACCGGGAATTATCATCGGAAAGGGTGGTGGAGAAGTGGACCGTATCAAAGAAGAATTGAAAAAACTGACGGGTAAAGAAGATGTGCAGATAAATATTCTTGAAATACGCCGTCCAGAGTTGGATGCAGCAATCGTAGCAGACACCATTGCGAAGCAAATTGAAAACCGTATCAACTATAAAAGAGCGATTAAAATGTCTATTGCTTCTGCTTTGAGAATGGGTGCAGAAGGAATAAAAGTAAGAGTAGGAGGCCGTTTGGGTGGAGCAGAAATTGCGCGCAGCGAAGAAATAAAACAAGGACGTACGCCATTGCATACTTTAAGAATGGACATCGATTATGCAAGTCTTTTTGCACAAACAGTTTATGGAAAAATCGGGATAAAAGTTTGGATTTGTAAAGGAGAAGTTTTAGCAAAAAGAGATTTGAACCCAAATATTATCGCAGGAGGCGGAAAAGGCGAACATGAACCACATGGTGGTGAAAGAAGAGGCGGCGGATTTGGAGACAGAAGAGGCGGAGGAGATCGCGGCGATAGAAGAGGCGGCGGTGGAGATAGAAGAGGTGGTGGTGGAAGAAGGTAAAACCGACGACCGACTACAAGAAAATACAGTTTTAAAAATATTTAGAATAGTTTATTGCAAATGCAGTAAACAAACAAATAAACGAAAATTATGTTACAGCCAAAAAGATCGAAGCATAGAAAAATGCAGAAAGGCCGTATGAAGGGCGATACAAAACGCGGGGATACCATTGCTTTTGGGAGCTTTGGATTAAAAGCCCTGGATTCTGTATGGTTGACCAACAAGCAGATTGAATCAGCCAGGCAGGCATTAACCCGTCATATGAAACGTGAAGGAAATGTTTGGATCAGAATTTTTCCGGATAAACCAATTACAAAAAAACCGGCGGAAGTGAGGATGGGTAAAGGTAAAGGAAACCCTGAGGGCTGGGCGGCTGTAGTTCAACCAGGAAGGATCATTTTTGAAGCTGATGGCGTTCCGATGCAGGTGGCTAAAGAAGCCTTTGAGCTGGCAGCACAAAAATTGCCTATTCAAACAAAATTTGTAGTAAGCAGGGATTTTACAGTTTAGCTAATAGTTAATGTGCCATTGTGCTAATGGGAAGCAACATTAGCAGATAAACACATTACCACATTATAAAATTAAAACAATGTCAAACAGAAACGATTTCGTAAACAGCCTGAAAACGATGAGTGAACAGGATCTGAAAGCAAGAATTGCTGAAGATGAGTTACGGATTAAAAAATTAAAATTTGCTCATGCGGTTTCTCCTCTGGAAAATCCAATGACCATCCGCGACGTAAGAAAAGACCTTGCACGCACTAAAACTGAATTAAGAAAAAAACAACTAATGAGCTAAGTTAGCTGTGCTAAATATGCTGATTAAAAAATCAACAAAATGTCCGAAAGAAATTTAAGAAAAGTAAGGACTGGCGTAGTTTCCAGTAACAAAATGGATAAAACGATTACCGTAAAAGTAGAAAGGAAAGTAAAACATCCGCTCTATGGAAAATTCGTGAAAAAAACTACCGGTTTTCATGCTCATGACGAGAAGAATGAATGCAACATCGGCGATTTGGTTAAGATAATGGAAACAAAACCATTAAGCAAAACAAAACGCTGGAGATTAGTAGAGGTGATTGAAAAAGTTAAATAAGATTTTAAAATTAAATAATTGTTTTAAACGCCAAAGGCTTCATGCTAAAGGCTCAAAGGTAAAAAAATGATACAGCAAGAAAGCAGGCTAAATGTAGCAGACAACAGTGGCGCAAAAGAAGTGTTGTGCATCAGGGTACTGGGAAATTCAGGCCAGGATTATGCACATGTCGGCGATAAAATTGTGGTAACTGTGAAAGATGCCATTCCTGCAGGAGGAATAAAAAAAGGAACAGTGAGCAAAGCCGTTATTGTTCGTACAAAAAACAAACTTCGTAGAAAAGATGGTTCTTACATCCGTTTTGATGACAATGCTGTAGTGCTTTTAAATGCGGCAGATGAACCAAGAGGAACGAGGATTTTTGGGCCGGTTGCCCGTGAATTGCGCGACAAGGGTTATATGAAAATCATTTCCCTTGCACCCGAAGTATTGTAATATAAATTGTATCTTTGCACCCCTTTAAAAAAAGGGTATTTAATAAGTAATTAATCAAGACAATATTTGTCAAAAATGAAGACAAGATTTAAACCGAAGTTCAACATAAAAAAAGGCGATTCAGTGGTAGTGATTACCGGTGATGATAAAGACCTGAAGAAACACCGTAAAGTGCTGGAAGTGCTTCCTGAAGAGCAGCGTGTATTGGTAGAAGGTGTAAATATCGTTACGAAACATACAAAACCTTCTGCCCAGAATACAAAAGGTGGAATTACCAAAGTGGAAGCGCCAATCGCCATTTCAAATGTAATGCTTTGGGATGCAAAATCACATTCTCATTCTAAAGTGAGCAGGTCAAAAGAGGATGGAAAATTAATCAGAACCGCAAAAAAATCAGGGGAGGTAATTAAATAATGGCTACAGAAAAATATACTCCAAGACTGGAAGAAAAGTACAAGAAGGAAGTTGTACCGGCATTAATGAAAAAGTTTGCTTACAAAACAGTAATGCAGGCTCCTAAACTAACAAAGATTTGTATCAACCGTGGTGTGAATGGCGCTGTAGCTGATAAGAAATTGATAGATGTGGCTATAGATGAGCTCACAACAATCACCGGTCAGAAAGCAGTGGCTACAATGTCTAAAAAAGATATTTCCAATTTTAAGCTGCGTAAAAACATGCCGATTGGTGCAAAAGTTACTTTGCGCGCTGTAAATATGTATGAATTTCTGGACCGCCTGGTTTCTGTATCACTTCCCCGTGTTCGCGATTTCAAAGGCATCAATGACAAATCTTTTGATGGCCGCGGAAATTATACAATGGGTGTAACTGAACAAATCATTTTCCCTGAAATTGATATTGATAAAGTGAATAAAATTACGGGTCTTGATATCACGTTTGTAACAACAGCAAATACCAATGAGGAAGCATTTGAATTGCTGAAAGAATTGGGAATGCCTTTTAAAAATATTAAAAAATAAACCAGTAGAAAGTAGGAAGTAGAAAGAAGCAGGTAGAGCAAGATGAATGCCATTTCCTGCGACTTGATACTCAAATCCTGATACTAAAAATTAAAACAATGGCTAAAGAGTCAATAAAAGCAAGGCAAAGGAAACGGGTTACGATGGTAGAAAAATATGCCGAAAAAAGAAAGGCATTGAAAGATGCGGGCGATTACAGAGGATTGGATCTTCTACCCAAGAACGCATCTCCTGTACGTCTGAAAAACCGTTGCCAGCTTACTGGCCGTCCAAGAGGTTATATGCGTCATTTTGGACTTTCCAGAAACATGTTTCGCGACATGGCTCTTGAAGGAAAGATTCCGGGAGTGAAAAAAGCGAGCTGGTAGAGGCCCCCTAACCCCCGAAGGGGGATTATGGATATCGCATTGTAATTAAAACAAAAAATTAAAAGAAAAAATAAACAATGGTTACTGATCCTATTGCAGATTATTTAACAAGAATCCGTAACGCTCAAATGGCAAGCCACCGAATTGTAGAGATTCCGGCCAGCAATTTAAAAAAGCGTATCACTGAAATATTATACACTGAAGGGTATATTTTAAAATATAAATTTGAAGGTGATGCCAAGCAAGGCGTTATCAAAATAGCCCTTAAATACGATCCTCAAACGAAGGTTGCGGCAATTGAAACCCTGGAAAGAGTAAGCCGGCCTGGATTGCGCACTTATTCAAAACCACAGGATTTCAAAAGAGTAAAAAACGGTCTGGGTATATCTATTATTTCCACTTCAAAAGGCGTGATGACTGATAAGCAGGCGAAAGCCCAGAATGTAGGCGGAGAAGTACTGTGCAACGTTTATTAATATTACAAATATGGATTTTGTTGTAGAAGTAATCCTCATTTTTCTGGTATTATTCTTTGCGATAAGATATATATTGAGAAGTTCGAATAAAAAATAATTAAAGAACTGGTTGATAATTAAGCCTTAGTCGTGGCTGAACACTTCCGGGATTAACAAACTAAAATAAAAAACCGGCTATGTCAAGAATTGGAAAAAATCCTGTAACAATTACCAAAGGCGTAAATGTTAGTGTAGGTGCAGATAACGTGATTACTGTAAAAGGCCCAAAAGGTGAATTGAAACAAGCGATTGACCCCGATATTAAAGTAGAAGTGAAAGATGATAAAATTGTCTTCGTTCGCCCTACCGATCAAATCAGGCACAAAGCGATGCACGGATTATACCGCTCGTTGGTACAAAATATGGTAACCGGAGTTACTGATGGTTATACAAAAACTTTGGAATTGGTCGGTGTGGGTTACAAAGCATCCAACCAGGGAAATTTGTTAGACCTTTCTTTAGGATATTCCCACAATATTATTGTGGAAATTCCAAAAGAACTCAGTGTTGCTACTGCACAGGAAAAAGGTAAAAATCCAAAAGTTATTTTAACAAGTGTGGATAAACAATTACTTGGCGCAGTAGCCGCAAAAATCCGCAGCTTGCGCAAACCAGAGCCTTACAAAGGAAAAGGTGTGAAGTTTGAAGGCGAAGTATTGAGGAGAAAAGCTGGTAAGTCGGCAGGTAAATAATGTTTGATGTACGATGTTTGATGTACGATGTCTGAAGTTGGAACAGTAAACAGATAAATAAAGTGAATTCGTAATCAGGCATTTTTAAAAAAGAAAAAATAAAATTTTCCGGCAGTATCGGAAATATAAAATAGAATAAAAATGAACTCAAAAGTAAGCTCACGTCAAAAGATAAGATACCGCATCCGTAAAAAGATAAGCGGTAGCGCTACAAAGCCACGCCTTAGTGTCTTTAGAAGCAACAAAGATATCTATGTACAATTGATCGACGATGCCAACGGAACTACAATTGCCTCTGCGTCATCACGCCAGAAAGATATTGCTGCCCAAAAAGGAAATAAAGTAACAACCAGCAAAATGGTAGGAGAAGCAATTGCAAAAAAATCGCAGGAACTTGGTATTAAAGATGTGGTTTTTGACCGTGGTGGTTATTTATATCATGGCCGTATCAAAGCAGTTGCCGATGGAGCAAGGGAAGGCGGCTTGGTATTTTAATAAAAAATAAAAAATTATAAACAGTTATAATGTTGAAATCAAATACACAGAAAGTAAAAGGTGGCGAACTTGAATTGAAAGAGAAAGTAGTAGCGATCAACCGTGTGGTAAAGACTACCAAAGGTGGAAGGGCATTTAGTTTTTCTGCAATCGTGGTTGTCGGAAATGAAAATGGGGTAGTAGGGCATGGTTTAGGAAAAGCGAAAGAAGTGCAGGAAGCTATTTTAAAAGGAATAGATGATGCAAAAAAGAACCTCATCAGAATCCCACTTTTTCATGGCACCATTCCTCACGAGCAATGGACTAAAGATGGCGCTGCCAAAGTACTTATTAAACCAGCCGCTGCCGGTACCGGTGTAATAGCAGGAGGAAGTATGAGAGCCGTATTGGAAAGTGCAGGTATTACTGATGTTTTGGCAAAAAATCTTGGTTCAGCCAATCCACATAATGTGGTAAAAGCTACTGTAAAAGCGTTATCTATGTTGAGAGAGCCGGCTTCAGTTGCAAAGACAAGAAATATTTCTTTGAAGAAAGTTTTTAACGGATAAAAAGAAGTAAGTAGAAAAAAGAAGTAAGTAGAAAGTAGCAGGTAGCAAGAAGGAATTCACCTAATACCTCAAACCTGATACCTAAAAATAACAAAATGAAAAAGATTAAAATTACACAGGTTAAAAGTGGTATTGACCGTTCGGAGCGTCAGAAACTTACCTTAAAGGCTTTAGGCCTCAATAAATTGAATGCGTCAAAAGAAGTGGAAGCAACGCCACAGATTCTGGGCATGGTAAATAAAGTAAATCATTTGGTAAAAGTAGAAGAACTGGCATAACCGGTTTTTCTTTTTTATTTATAATCATCATTTAAACGCGAGCTCCTGTACATGGGGCGTTAAGTCAAAAAAAAGTACAATGCAATTACAAAATTTAAGGCCGGCAAAAGGCGCTACTCACAAAGAAAAAAGATTAGGACGCGGTGAAGCATCCGGTAAAGGGGGAACTTCTACCAAAGGTAACAAGGGCGGACAAAGCCGCGCAGGTTATAAAATTAAAATGGCTCACGAAGGTGGCCAAATGCCTATTCAACGAAGAATTCCGAAACGTGGTTTTAAAAACAACAACCGGATAGAATATAAAGTTTTCAATCTCGGCCAAATTGATCAGTTGATTGAAAAACACGAGATAAAAGAATTCAACCTCGAGAATCTTTATATAAACAATCTGATTGGTCAGTATGATAAAGTTAAGATATTGGGTAATGGCGTTTTAAAAGCAAAAATTCCTTTTAAAGTAAATGCGGTAAGCGAAAAAGCGAAGGGCGCAATTGAAGCTGCCGGAGGTTCTGTAGAAATAGTAAAATAATTTATTGATATTTGCAGACTGAAATTTTAATTGCAAATAATTAAATCTTGATAATTCTGTGAAGAAATTCATCACAACACTAAAAAATATCTGGACGATCGAAGAATTAAGAACTAAAATTCTGATTACTTTGGCGCTCATTTTAGTTTACAGGGTAGGTTCTTTTATTGTTCTTCCCGGAATAGACCCAAACAAACTTTCCAGTCTGCAAAATAGTGCACAAGGCGGTATGCTAGGCCTTCTTGATGCTTTTGTTGGTGGCGCATTTGCGAAAGCCTCGGTTTTTGCATTGGGAATCATGCCTTACATTTCCGCTTCCATTTTTATGCAATTGGTAACTGTTTTGGTTCCTCAAATTTCTAAAATACAAAAAGAAGGAGAAAGCGGACAGAAAAAAATTAACCAGTGGACACGTTATCTAACCGTTATCGTTACTGCGTTTCAGGCTGCTGCTTACATTGGTTTCCTTGAATCATCCAGCCAGGGCGCGTTGCTTGAAGCGTATAAACCTTTCTTTTGGGTTTCCACCGTTTTCCTTCTTACAGCAGGTACCATGTTCGTGATGTGGCTTGGTGAAAAAATCACCGATAAAGGGTTGGGAAATGGTACTTCATTAATCATCATGATTGGAATTTTAGCACGTCTTCCACAATCGTTTATGCAGGAATTTTCTGCAAAACAAACTCATGGTGGCGGAGGCTTATTAATATTCCTTATTGAAATTGCTGCATTTATAGCGGTTATTTTAGGATTAATCGTACTGGTACAAGGCGTGAGAAAAGTTCCGGTAAATTATGCCAAACAAATTGTCGGTAACAGACAGTTTGGTGGGGCAAGGCAATTTCTTCCGTTGAAAGTAAATGCTGCAGGTGTTATGCCCATCATATTTGCACAGGCAATTATGTTTTTACCAACGATTTTTGCAGGTTTTCAAACGAATGGTAAAAACTGGGCAGTGTATTTCACCGATCCCAAGAACGGTGTTTATATGATTGTTTATGGATTAATGACCATTGGATTTACGTTTGTTTATACTTCCCTTATTTTTAATCCAAAACAAATGTCGGATGACCTGAAACGTAGTAACGGATTTATTCCGGGAGTAAAGCCAGGCCAGCCAACTACAGATTATATCGGAACTATCATGGATCGAATTACGTTGCCAGGTTCAGTTTTGCTCGCGATTGTTGGTATTCTCCCGGGCATTATGCAATTGCTGGGTGTTACACAAGGTTTTGCAACCTTCTATGGAGGTACTTCTTTGCTCATTATGGTTGCTGTTGTTTTGGATACTTTGCAACAAATTGAAACCCAATTGTTGATGCGTCAATATGATGGATTGATGAGCGGTGGCCGCATTCAGGGAAGAACTGCCGCACCAGGTGTTACAGGAGGAATTTAAAACGATATTTTTTTAAATAATTTTCAAAACCCTGGCCAGTTTATGCCGGGGTTTTTAAATCTATAGTAAGGATGATCAATTATAAATCAAATGCTGAAGTAGAATTAATCAGGCAAAGCTGTCAATTGGCAAACGATAGTATTGCTTATGTTGCCGCTTTAATCAAGCCAGGAATATCTACCATGGAGCTTAATAATAAAGCGGACGAATTTATAAGAGATCATGGTGGAATTCCCAATTTTTTAAACTATCACGAATACCCATATGCGTGTTGTATTTCTGTAAATGATGCAGTGGTGCATGGTTTTCCGACAAACGATCCTTTAAAAGAAGGGGATATCATTTCGATAGATTGCGGCGCTTTGAAAAGAGGGTTTCATGGCGATACAGCATATACTTTTGCCTTAGGAGAAATATCTGCAGAAGTGAAACAGCTGCTTCGTGTTACCAAAGATGCACTTTATAAAGGAATTGAAAAAGCCGTTGTCGGCAATCGTGTCGGTGATATTTCTTTTGCAGTTCAGGATTATACAGAACGAAAATTCGGATACGGCGTGGTCCGTGAATTGGTAGGACATGGATTAGGCCGCGATTTGCACGAAGATCCACAGGTTCCGAATTATGGAAAAAGAGGGAAAGGAAATAAATTAAAAGATGGCCTTGTAATAGCCATAGAACCGATGATCAATCTTGGTGTCAAAGAAGTTTATAATGATAAAGACGGCTGGACGGTACGCACCGCTGACGGAAAGCCGGCCGCGCATTATGAACATACCGTTTGTGTAAGGAAAAATAAAGCCGATATTCTTTCTTCTTTTGATTCGATTGAAGCTGCTGAGAAAGCGAATGCCAATTTGTGTTCTGATTATTAAGAAAGAAAATAAGAAAACCAGTTATTTATTTGTTTGCTGTTGTCGATTATTTTGTAAACATTTTTTCTGCTATATCTTTATCATGTCCATAAATGTCATCCCTGAAATTTAATCTGCCGTTTTCATCTACCCATGCAGTATAATAAGTGATAAAAACCGGAACGGGATCTTTCAATTTTACAAATTGCTGATCGCCGCTGTTCATAGCTTCATGTATTTTTTCAGGTGTCCATTTCTTGCTATCTCTTAAAAGATAATCCGCCATTTTTTCGGCATCTGCAAGGCGAATGCAGCCGTGGCTGTAAGCTCTTACATCTTTATTAAAAAGCTCTTTTGCCGGGGTATCATGAAAGTAAATATTAAAGGTATTCGGAAATAAAAATTTCACTTTCCCCAGGGAGTTTTGGCCACCTGGCTTTTGCCTTACTACCGGCAATCCATTTTCCTGCCCCGTAATTTCCATATTATGTTCGTCCAGGTAATTTTTGTCGGAATCCATCGCTGGTATAATTTCATTTTTGACTATACTTGGCGGAATATTCCAGTACGGACTAAAAACAATCGTTGTCAATAAATCAGAAAAAATGGTGGTACTGTGGGCATCTTTACCAACAACAACCGGCATGGTAAAAACCGTTTTTCCGTTGTCATAAACATGCAAAAGAAAGGCAGGAATATTTACTTCAATTAATTGCCCTGGCGGATTTTGAGGCAACCAATGCATTCGATTCATATTTATCAAAATCTGTTTTATCCGGTCCTCAACCGGCACACTCATTTGCTTCAGCGCTTGTTTGCCAATGATACCATCCGGAGTAAAACCGAATCTTGTCTGAAAATTTTTTGCACCGTTTTCCAGATTTTCATCATATATATCCGAAGTGTCAGGTAGTGCCATATCTCCTGTTATAAACAAAAACTTTTTGATGGAAAGAATTTGCGGATACCGGTGATTTTTTTTAAATTTTGTTTTATCTAAGCTATCAATTGCAGGCCAGCCACCGGTTTTAGCGATTCCAACATATTTTTTCAATTGATCTGAAAGTAATTTATAAGCCGGATTGATAACAGCGTAATATTTATCATCGCGTTGCTTGTCATTTATTAACGAGTCGGCAAACTGAAGGGCATCTTCTTTTTTAAAAGGAATGAATCGTTCCAGTTGTTTTCTTTTTACATAACCTTTTTTAAAATTAGTGAGAGAATATTCTATCAATCTTTCGGTCAATTGTAATTCTGTTTTTATAGCGGATTTGTTATGGTTCGAAA
Source organism: uncultured Chitinophagaceae bacterium (assembly GCA_963706825.1). Lineage (GTDB taxonomy): Bacteria > Bacteroidota > Bacteroidia > Chitinophagales > Chitinophagaceae > Ginsengibacter. The sequence goes on from CAVPNT010000003.1 coordinate 1,025,898, forward strand.
TCCTTAAAGTGTCTGTGCCTTTAAAATTATCAATGGTCTGCTGAAGCTTGTTTTCTTTTGCGCTGGTATCGCCGGTAAAATTCAAAAGGCTTGAAAAACCCATTGCCTGTTCAGAAAGACCTGTGGACGAAAACCAGGCGTATTCATAATTTCGTGTATTGTAAAAACTGGTCATCCGCTTCCCAATAGAGTCAGGAATTTGATTTTGCGCAATATAATTTACCACATCTGAGCTATCCAGGAAAAGGTCATTGTATGCATTTTTTTTTGTGATGCTATAATCTCTTTTGCTGATGCTGTTTTCTTCTTTTTCGTCACGGTTGCAGGCAAACAAAATGGTTACTGAAAAAAGGATAACGGAAACAAATTTTTTCATATTCATTTCCTCTTTGCAAATCGTATGCCGTTTGAAAATAATTGGTCCGAATTAATGAACTTTACAATTATCCAAATATGGTGAACTCCTTGCTGTTGTTAGCGTCGGTGCTGTTATTGACGTCCCCGCCACCAACGTTAATTCACATTGTTCGGCCGAAACGCCAAGAGTAGCAGGAAAACATCCTTTCATCTTTGCAATGAGTATGCTGTTTGAAAAAATAAACCTCCCGGATATTTAAAATCCGGAAGGTTTAGTATACAAATATGGAGTCTCAGCAAAGCAACAAATACTTACGATTCTTATTTCTCCAAAGTGGAAATTAAAAGCTAATCTCCTGAAGTTTTCACCCTGCTTTGTTCTTCCGAAGCGCCGCCGGTTCTTCTGTGTGGCTGGTTTTTAACTGGTTTACCGAAACGGTAAGAAAATGTAAGCGAAACGGTTGTGTTCATACGCGTATTATTGATGTTCAAATCAATATCCTGATACTTTACAGCGCCTGAAAAATGTTGTGAATTGAAAATATCGCGGACTCCCAATTTTACACTTCCTTTGTTTTTCAAAACCTGTTTTTGAACACCTGCATCCAGGCGCCACATCGCGTTCATTACGATTTGTCCTTCTATTCCTTTTGATCGGTAGAACCCACTCACTTCACCGCTCCATCCTTTGCCAAATTTTAACTGGTTACTCATGTTTCCAAAAAAAGTGATGGCTTGTGTACTCAACATACCTCCATTTAATTCACCTTTAAAAGCAGTATTTGAAACGTTGGTATAAATATTCGTGCTCCAAAATTTTGTTACCGGAAAGTTTGCGCTTACAGCAAGTCCATAGTTTGTTTTGGTAGCAATATTATCTTTTGTTTGAAATGTTTTTCTTTCAGAAGTTATTTGTCTCAAAACATCAGTAAAGGCATCATGGGTAACGCTGTAATTCAACGTGGTACTCAAAAAACCCTTGTAGGTGTGAGATAATTCCACATTATCAGTAAACTGCGGCTGCAATAAGGTATTGCCTACCTGGTAAGTATATTCATCCAGGAAATAATAGAATGGATTCAGATCCTCGTAATCCGGCCGGTCTATCCTTCTTCCGTAATTCACAGAAAATGTATTTTTTGTATTGGCCTGGTAACTTAAATAAGCCGTAGGAAACAAGTTTGTATAGTGCCTGGTGAATGAAGAATCTTTATTTACTGAATTGCCCAATTGATCGCCTTTCGAATTGGTATTTTCTGCACGTAATCCGGCCTGCATTCCCCATTTTTTTATTTGCTTACTGTAATTAAAATATACGGCGTTGATATTTTCTTTATAGATAAAATGATTTGTTTTGCCATTATCCACTACGTATCCATTATCGGTTTTATTCTGATAAAGTGCATCATTATCGGTAGTTACATAGCTGCTTTTTATTCCCGTTTCAATTTTGCCTGCATTTTTCAGGGGAAAAGTGAAATCAGTTTTGCCGGAATAAATATTTACATTAGATGGAAGCGTGCCTTTTAATTCATCTGCCGGCCTTCTTACAGAATGATCGGGAAATAAATAATTACTGATTAAACTTTGATTGGCATTTGAATAATAATTAAGATAGTCAAGATCAACGGTAAATTCCTTTCCGGCAGAATCAAATACATGCCGCATGTTAAGATTTGTTGCAAAATTATTTGAAGTCTGTTTGTTCAAATTGTCAGAAAGCGCAATCGAATCAGTCCGGTTATTACCGTTATTAAGGTTTGTGGTGTTAGTACTTGAATTTGTCCTTGGATTCAAATATCCGGACAAAACAAATCCAAGCGTCGTTTTTTTTGTGGCATAAAAATCCATGCCCACTTTCAGATTGTTGTAATTTGAAATGTTTTTACCATTATTTACCTGGTCAAAAATCGTTTGTATTTGTTTGGAAGTTGAATCCCTGAACCTCCTCGTAATGTGGTTGTTTTGCTGGTTTTGCCAAAGAGAATAACTGTAATTTCCAAATAAATTTACTTTATTTGTACGGTAATTTATATTGAAACTGTTGTTGGTTCTTGTATAATAAGATTGCTGCAAAGAAGCGCTGACACTGCCGTTGATGCCATGCATTTTATTTTTCTTTGTTTTAATATTAATGATTCCTGAATTTCCGGAAGCATCATATTTTGCTGATGGATTGGTCATGATTTCAATTTGATCAATCGCTGATGAAGGCATATTTTTTAAAAGGTTTGCCAGCTCCTGCCCGCTGAGATAGGATGGTTTTCCATCAAGCATAATGGTTACGCCCGCTTTACCTTTCAGGCTTACATTTCCATCTTTATCTACAGAAACTCCCGGTGATTTTTCAAGCACTTCCAGGGCAGAAGTTCCTGCATTAGTAATGGAAGCATCCACATTAATAATGGTGCGATCAATTTTCCGCTCAATAAATGGTTTTTTTGCAGTTACCGTCACTCCTTTCAGTGTTTTAATCTCATTATTTAATTTTAGAACGCCAATATTCAGGTGCTGATTTTCACTGATATTTATCAAGGAACTGTAAGTAGATAAATGCCCGATTGAAGTAGCCACTAAATAATATTTTCCTGGCAGAACCTGCTGAAATTCAAAATTTCCTTCCTTATCTGTAAGGTTCATTTTCACTAAAGATGAATCGGTGCCTTTATAAAGAGAAACGGTGGCGGCATCAATAATTTTTTGATCGCCGCCGTCGGTAATTCTACCAGAGATAGATGCAGCAGGTGTTTGAGCGAAGACGCTTCCGGAAATAATTGCTAAAAGAAGATTTAGAAGGAGTATTTTTTTCATGTTTTGAGAATTACTTTATTTGAAATATTACACGACAAAACTAAGTAGTATGTTTTGCACAGTACATAGCTATACATGAATGGTAATTTTTTCTTTTTAATTGGTAAAGTTTTGATGTAAACGGATGATGGAAGAAAAAAGTTACAGTTGCTGCCGCGAAAATTGATATTGTCATTAATATTTCAACCTTTTACTCAGAAGAAATTGGAAGAATGTCAGATATCTGCGGCGCAACACGATTAAGAAATACGCTTTTTTATTGGTTTACTGAACAAAAAATATAAGCGTTTTTTTTTCTGCTTTTTCTTGGCTGATACTTAAACTTTTATTTTAAATTGTGTCTCAATAATTTAATTTTTCAATCTTAAAACTAAATACTATGGCTCTGTGGATCATTCTTGCAATCGTTGTCCTGCTCATTATATGGATCATTGGAATGTATAACGGGTTGGTAAAATTGAAAATAAAAGTGGATAACAGTTGGAGCGATATTCGTGTTTTTCTAAAGAAGCGTTATGATTTGATTCCAAATTTAGTGAATACCGTAAAAGGTTATGCAGCTCACGAAAGCCAGACTTTTGAAAAAGTAACACAGGCGCGAAATGCAGCAGTATCAGTACCCGCAGGTGATGTTCAGGGATCAGCGCAGGCTAACCAGGCATTGGGAGGAGCGCTTCGCGGGCTACTGGCAATTGCTGAGAATTATCCGGAATTAAAAGCCAATCAGAATTTTTTAGAACTGCAATCAGCGTTACAATCTATCGAAGGAGATTTGGGTAATGCACGCCGGTATTATAACGCTACAGTGAGGGATTACAACACAGCCATTCAGCAATTTCCGGGAGTAATTGTTGCAAATATGTCCGGCTTCAAGGCACGTGATTTTTACGAATTGGAAAATGCACAGGAAGCGCAGAATGTAGAAGTAAAATTTTAATTCATTTTGATGAAAAAGGTTTTTTTAATTGTTCTGTTTGCAGGTTTTTTTCATTTATCAAAAGGGCAGGAAGCCTTTACCATCAGGCATTACAGCATTGAGGTAAAAATAAATAAAAATGCATCGCTCGATTTTACTGAAACATTGAACGTTCATTTTACCCAACCGCGACATGGCATTATCCGTTCTATTCAATATCAATATCCATTGCAGTCGTTGCCATCCGGCGTGGAAAAGGCGGAAAGGCAAATGGAAGCTAACGGTTATGCACACACGATAATTGAAAATATAAAAGTTCCGCATTGGAAATTTTCGATTAAGAAAAGTGGCGATTATGAGAACATCCAGATTGGTTCTTCAGATAAATATGTCAACGGCGATCAGCAATATGTAATCAAATATACGGTGCTGAATGCAATTAATTTTTTTCAAAATCATTCAGAGTTTTATTATAATCTGATTGGCAACCAGTGGGCTACAACGATTGATTCTGCTGACTTTAAAGTAGAATTGCCGCTGGCCCTTAAAGACACTCCGTATTACTTTGTTGCGAGTGGCTCCTATGGTTCAAAAGAAAATAATACCGTTACAAAATGGACGGGAAATGAAATATTTACAGGACATATCAGCAAAGCGTTAAGAGCGAATGAAGGATTAACAGTTGGCATTGCTTTTCCGAAAGATTATTTGATCAAACCGGATTATACTTTTCGTGGCATCGGCTGGCTGGCACTTCCGATAATCGTTTTTATTGCCATGTATTATACCTGGAAAAAATGGGGCAAAGATGAGAAATTAACGATTCAGACAGAATACTATCCACCCGAAAATGTCTCTCCGAGCGTTTCAGGTTACATCATTGATGATAAACTGGACCAACGCGATCTTACAGCGCTTGTCCCTTATTGGGGCGCAGGTGGATTTCTAAAAGTAAATGAGATCCAGAAAACTTCTTTACTCGGAATCATAAAGTCGAAGGATTATGAATTCATAAAATTGAAAGAACTACCTGATGTGGCGCTTCAATTTGAAAAAACGTTGTTTGCAGGGATTTTTAAAACAGGAGATAAAGTGAAACTCAGTGATTTAAAAAATGTACTTTATTCCACCATGCAAACAGCCAAATCGGAATTGGAAAATGAAATCAACGAAGAAGATTATTATGTGAAATATTCAAGAGGAATGGGATGCTTTATTCCTTTCCTCGGAATCGCTTCTGTTGTAATAGGTCTGTTTTCTTTGGTGGATGACTGGCAGGAAAAATTGTGGCCGGGTATCGGACTTATTGCCAGTGGAATTATTTTGGTTTCTTTCGGTTTATTTATGTCAAAGAAAACCAGGAAGGGCACTTTGCTTTATCAAAAATTATTAGGTTTTAAAGAGTTTATAAAAACAGTGGAGAAGGATCGGTTGCAGGAATTTTTGAAACAGGATGAAAACTATTTTGATAAAGTATTGCCGTATGCCATTGTATTTGATATGGCCGATAAATGGAAAGATAAATTGAAAGGCCTGGAAGTACCACCACCAAAATGGTACTCAGGATACTATGCTGGCAGCAATTTTAATACAATGATGTTTATGAATAGCCTTGATCATTCTATGAATGAAATGACGAATACTTTTTACAGCTCACCACACAGCAGTGGCAGTAGTGGTGGTAGTTTCAGCGGAGGTGGAGGATTTTCAGGCGGTGGTTTTGGCGGGGGAGGAGGAAGTAGCTGGTGAAAGCTTTATTATTAAATTTCAAAAAGAGCTTTTTACTTTTTTTAATAACTCCGCCAAATTTTCTGTCATTAAAGCGCTAACTTTATCAAGAATAATTTTATCCCAAAGCCGTACTGTTGCTATTTTATTACATCTTACTTCGCAAAGTTGAGGCATCGGGTTCGTTACTGTTTCTGCTGTTAGAAGAAAAGAAAATTGATCTTTTCTTAACGTGGTTGTTATTTGACAACCAATACAACCTTGTCTAAATCAAGAATTTGAAACAATAACCACAGGTCTAATAATACTTTTTTCCGGCTTATCCGATAATGGGTAACGGATAATTATTATATCGCCTAGATGATACATTTCGATGCTTATTATAGAATTGTTCCCATAATTTGCTTTGATCTAAACTATCGGTTTCTGCATCCCATGATTGAAGGGATAAATAAGTAAAGGCACCCTGATCGTCAAAATCATTTATAATCATTTCCTTTACCTCTTTTTTTATTTTCGGATTCATCGCTTTGTATAAAGTTATAAAAGCCAAAGCTTCGTCTGTTGGTTTATCTACAGTTACTGACATAATTGTAATTTATACAAAATAATCAATAATTTAACAGGAATGTCAAAATCGATGCTTTTACTTCTTTAAAGAATAAGAATCGCCGTTATTTCTTTTTTTGCTGAAAACCCGATTTTTATCTTATAAAAAATAGAATATAACGGTCATGCTTACCCGAAAATTGATTTTTAAAATTCCAGGCAAGCAACTTTCCCATCCATGGTTGTAGCAATAACTTTATTTTTTGAAACGGGAGTGATATTCGTAACCAGCGCATTTGAAATTTTATGTTTCCATAATATAGAACCATCGCGGTTGACAGCTACCACCATTCCTGAGTTTGATGGCACGTAAATTATATTTTCAAATTCTACGATTGCAGTGGGAGCGATTTCATAATTTAATGCTGGATGCGCTTCCCAGGTTATTTGCATATCAGGAAGCGAAGTAGAAACTCCAATTAATTCTCCTTCCATTGTTTTTGCATATACCAAAGAACTATCTGCAGATAATCCCATTGATTCGCGAACATGTTTTTTAGGATCGTTTTTTCTCCAGATTTCTTTGCCTGTTTCTGCATCCAAAACAGTCATATAACGATCGGGAGCAACAATAAAAATTTTCCCATCAGTAGCAACCGGATAACAAGCAGCAGGAGAAAACATTCTGTTAGACGAACCATTATTCCATTTCCAGGCCAATGCTCCTGTTTCTGCATCCAAAGCATAAAATTCTGTACCCCAACTTCCAAAATAAATTTTGTTGTTGTAAAATAATGGTTTCGTAACTACAAAACCTTGTACACCAAAATAGTCCCATTTTAATTTTCCGCTTTGTAAATCCAATGCTCTGAAATGCCCGTCTGCAGCGCCAATATACACAATTCCGTTTTTTATAAGAGGGTTCGCAACAACCGGTTTTTGTGTTTCAAATTTCCAAACTAATTTTCCTGTAGTTGCATTTACGCAATAAATATTATCATCGGTGGAAGCCACCACTGCAAGATTATTTTCTACAGCAGGAGTAGAATAAATTTTTCCTTTGGTGGCGAAAGACCATTTCTTTTTTCCCGTTTTTAAATCCAAAGCATAAATCAAACCGTTTGAATTGCTGGCAATTACTACATTTTTAGTCAGAGCAACGCCGGATCCGATATCGCTTTTATCATTAAACTGCCAGACAGTTTTTACATTCGCATACGTTTTGTTTACCGCGTAAGAAGGCCTGAAATAATGATGGGTATCTGCTTTGAAGTTATGTTTATATAATTTAACCTGCGCCCATTCTTTTTGTTCGTTGGTGACAGGATTGCGTTCTTCATAAGTTGCGGTGCCCTCTTTTATCGTTACTACATTGTAGCCACCAACCGGGTTTTTTGCTCTTAAATTTGACCGGCCCATAACTGCCGGAATTCCTTCGAAATTGAATTGACGATTGGCGTGTCCATGGCCACAAAGTATTAGTTGCGTGTTTCTTGTTTTGAGCAAATCAATCGCTTCATACCAGTTGTTTAAGGATGAATCCTGCGGATAATGATTTACATAAATGATGGCAATATTTTTATCTTTTAAATGAGAAAGCGTAGAATCAAGCCACACAATATTTTCACGCGAAACCTGTCCCGGGCTCATTCTCATGTTAGGGCCGCAAACTGTTCCAAGAAATAAATAACCACCGTATGTAAAATCGAAAGTTTCAGCGCCAAATATTTTTTTAAAACTGTTGGTGCCGCTTTCAGACCAGTTGGCGTCATGGTTTCCGGGAATGATGTGCCACGGTTTATTGAGGCTGTCGAGTATCTGTTTAGCCAGATGAAATTCAGAGTCAGAGCCAAAATCGGTGATATCACCGGAAAGGATTACAAATTTTAAAGAAGAATCTTTATTAATGCTTTCTACGGTTCTTCTCAAATCATCGTCTGCGTTATGGCTTCCAATATGGGTATCAGAAACATGTGCAAATTTGAATGCGTTTTGCGCGAAAGACACCTGCAAAGAAAATACAAGACAAATAAAAAGTAAGTTTTTTTTCATGATTTGTTTTAAAAATTAGGAACTGGGTTGTTTTGATGAAACCGCATGAATTTATAAAAAAAAGGAGAAGTATAGAAACTTCTGATTTTTTTTATAAAAATATTTTTTGTATTTATAGTAAACAAAGAAATAATTGGAATTGTTGGTTTGGATAAGATGAAAACTCGTGTATGAGGATGGCTGTGAATTGCACCTATGGCGTTTTTTTAAACTTCACTTTTACCATAATAACCTTATCATCGTAGCGATATAATTGCCGCTTAATACCAATTCCTAAATCCTCCCATGGTATGTCGGTTTCTAACTGGAATTTTTTGCTTTCTATCACCTTGTTATGAATTTTAATTTTGAATGCTGTTGCGCCAAAAATAAAGTAATAATTTTTTTGTTTTTTTCTTCTGCCAATATCGTTGAATGAATTGTAAACGTTGCAATGTCTGCAACGAAAAATCGGAATTATTTTTGAACTTCCGGAGGATCGCCTGTTGTGTGCATTTACATGAGGCAGATTGCCGGCGTTTTATATTTCATTTTTAATATTCCTGAATGCCTTTTTTGGCGATTAGCCCAATAAAAAAACAAACAGAACCGAAATCAATAATAAAAAATAATTTACCAGACAGCAGGAATTTATAAAATTAAGCGTCAAGTGTAAGTTAGTGTTGTTGAACCATATTACTTCATCTCTTTCTCTAACTGTAATAATCATGAGAATATTTGTTTTATCTGCTTTCGCCTTGTTTCTTTCTTCTGCATCTGAAGCTCAAAAGACGAGGTCTGTAACCGGAACGGTAACAGATACTACGGGTGCTCCACTTCACGGCGCCACCATCAATTTGAAATCATCATCTGAAAATCTGACAACAGTTAGTAATGCCACAGGTGCTTTTGAATTTTCAAAAGTAAATGCATCTGAATTTGTAATCACCGCTACTTCTGTTGGTTATGAAAACTTTTCAGCCCCATTTTCCGTTGCGGCAAAAGAGGGGAAAATTTTTACAATTAAACCGATAAAACTGGATGTGAAAATGGATGAACTGAACGAAATAGTCATCGAAAAAAATCCAGTTACCATTAAAGAAGACACCATCCAATACGATGCCCAGGCGTATAAAGTGAGAGAGGGTGCACCCGTTGAAGACGTGATTAAAAAGCTTCCGGGCGTTACTGTGGATAAAGATGGGAATGTAACCGCACAGGGGCAGACTATTAAAAGAGTGCGGGTAAACGGCAAAGATTATTTTGGAGGAGATGTGCAAACGGCGACGCAAAATCTGCCCGCAGATATCATTGAAAACATACAGGTTATTGACGATTATGGCGACAAGGCAAACCTCACCGGAATTAAAGAAGGCGAACCTGAAAAAGTATTGAACATTAATATCCAAAAAGGAAAAAGCAAAGGAAGTTTTGGTAATGCAACTGTGGCTGCGGGCACGGAAGAGAGATATGGTGCCCGTATTGCTGCCAACAATTTCAAAGATGACCGGCAAATCGCTTTTTTAGGGTCCATCAATAATACGAATGGGAACACATTTAATTTCAATGGCGGCGGTCGTGGAGGCGGTGCACGCGGCGCAAACTTTGGTAGCGCGGAGCGTGGCGGCAGCGGGGGCGATGGCAATACCCTTGCTAAATCCATCGGATTTAATTACAGGAATAAATGGGGACCGGATATAATCTCTTATGGTAGTTACAGCTACACGGGGCGCAACAATAAAACAATCGGAACTTCCTATCAGCAGGATTTGAATCCTTCTAATGTGCGCACCACGAGCCACTCATCCAATAACAGAAGTATATCCAATAATCACCGGCTTACCTGGAACCTGGAATATAAAATAGACAGCTCGGATTATTTGAAAATAACTCCTTATTTTTCCTATGCTTCATCAGATGGAAGCAATAGTGGAATATCTGATATTACGGCCCTAAGAGAAGGCACTACTTTTTATACAACAAACAAGAGCCGTTCTTCTACAAGTGCTTCTGCTCCTTCCGCAGGTTCTGATCTTTTCTTTAACCATAAATTTAAAAAACGCGGTAGAAATTTTAGTATGAATGCCGGCATAGATTACTCATCAAGAGATCAAAACCGTGACGGCTACAATGAATACCGCGATTCTTCCAGTGTTGCCACATTCGCAACAGATTCGATCCGGCACCAGGTTATTAAAACCAATGCTGAAAACACATCAGGGAACCTGAGGTTTTCCTATAATGAACCTTTGGGAACATATACTTCGCTCGAGGCAAGTTATAGCTGGAATATTTCAAGTACTCAAAGCATCCGAAATACGGATGATATAGATCCTCTTTCCGGTGACAAAGTAAGAAATGTGTTGCAGAGCAATGATTATAAATATAAATTCATTACGAACCGGTATGGGCTTAATTTCAATATGAGAAAAGTGAAATATAATTTTTTGATGGGTATCGTAGCGCAGCCATCAAATCTGAGCGGTATGGATAATGGAAGAAATATTTCAACTTCTTCGAGGAATTTTAATTTTAAGCCTACGGCAAGATTTGTTTACAATTTTGCAAGGAGCCATTCACTCTCTGTCAACTACGGCGGATCAAGCAGAGAGCCAGGATTCGCGCAATTGCAACCGGTAGCTGATAGTTCCAACAGCAAAAATATTGTAATTGGAAATCCGGATCTTAAAGCAGAATTTACCAACAGGCTAAGATTTCAATATAATAAAGTGGGCATTTTAACCGGTACTTCCTTTTTTTCCAACCTATCATTTGACCAGACGCAGAATAAAATTGTTAGAAGCGTAGTGAATGCAAAGGAGGGTACCAGCCGCACGTCGTCCTATATCAACACCAATGGCTTTTATGGATTGAATGGGAATATATCCTTTACCCAGCCTTTTAGCAAAAGAAAATTCTCTGCTACTGTCAGCGCTTCCGGAAGCTTTGATAATAATATTTCTTTTACCGATAATCAAAAAAACAACGGACAGAATTGGGTGGTTACTCCGTCTGCGCGTTTTCGAATAGATCTGCCCGATATAGTGGATGCGGCTGTGAGCGGAAGTTATTCAATCAATCAGACGGTTACCAATTATGCTACTTACAAAAACAATACGGAAGTCAAAACATTGAATTTGGGGGTGAGTGGTAAAAATTATTTTTTTAAAGACTGGACGCTTGGATATGATTTTACAAAAATCATTTACTCGGGTTTTGTCAGTGCAGTGAATACGAACCCGGCTTTATTGAGTTTATTTGTAGAATACCGTTTTCTTAAAAAAAATGCCGGAACCATTCGAGTGCAAGGATTTGATTTATTTAATCAAAACACCGGCATTTCCAGAACCGTAAATGGTACAACCATTACTGATGCTCAAAACGAACGATTAGGCCGTTATTTTCTACTGTCATTTAATTTAAGGTTGCAAAAATTTGCAGGCAGCAGGCAATACCAAAGAACACCTGGTGAAAGAAACCAAAACCGGGTGCCAGGTGAAATGCGCGGCGGAGGTAACCGAAATGGCGGCGGTGGCGGAAACAGAAATGGTGGTGGGGAAAATTTTTAAAGTAAATAAATTCAGAATGATTCAATCATTGAATTATTTTTTGTCAAAATAGTTGAATGCCTGGTTAAAAGTGCGTACAATTTTATAAGAATAAATTGCTTAGTTGCAACTAAATAATTATCTATCTTATTTCAATAGAAAAAAAATTAAAAAATGAAGAAATTAATTTTAGCAGTTGCGCTTTGGGCAGTATCAGTAAACATGGTCGATGCTCAAACTACTGAAAGTAAAAGTGAAAAAGATGCGCGTATGGAATGGTGGCGTGAAGCGCGTTTTGGCATGTTTATACATTGGGGAGTGTATTCTCAATGGGCAGGTGTATATCATGGCCATGAGCAGGCAAGAGGCGGAGCCGAGTGGATTATGAACCGCTGCAAGATACCGGTGGCGGAGTACCAGGAAAGAGCGAAAAGTTTTAACCCTGTTAATTATGATGCGGATGCATGGGTAAAGCTGGCAAAAGAAGCCGGGATGAAGTATATTGTTATTACCGCAAAGCATCATGATGGCTTTGCCTTATTCGATTCTAAAGCAAGTAAATGGAATGTGGTAGATGCTACTGCTTATGGAAAAGATTTATTAAAACCTCTTGCCGATGCCTGTAGAAAATACGGGATAAAATTGGGCTTCTATTATTCCCAGGCCCAGGATTGGAATAATCCTGGCGGTTCAGTTGCAAGGAAAGAAATGAGTGAAGGATGGCCGAATCCTGATTCTGCAACGATTGATGCGTACACAAAAGCCCATAACGGTCATTGGGATCCTGCCCAGGAAACCCGCACTTTTGCCCGGTACATTGATGAAGTAGCCGTTCCGCAGGTAAAAGAACTGATGACAAATTATGGAGATATCGCCGTGCTATGGTGGGATACTCCAACAAATATGACCGATGAAGCTGCACTAAAATTACAGGCGCTTTTAAAATTGCAGCCAGATATAATTACCAACGACAGATTGAAAAGGCCCCACTTTCCGGGAGATACAAAAACACCGGAACAAAAAATTCCAACCCAGAGTGAGCTGGATGGAAAAGATTGGGAAACGTGTATGACTATGAACGGATCATGGGGTTATAAGAGTTGGGATCATAAATGGAAAAGCACAGAAACGCTCATCAGGAATCTTCTAGATATTGCATCAAAAGGCGGCAATTATTTATTAAATGTCGGCCCAAAAGAGGATGGTACATTTCCACAGGAAAGTATAGATAGGCTAAAACAAATAGGCTCATGGCTGAAAGTAAACCATGAAGCTGTTTATGCAACAAAAGCAAGTCCCGTAGCGCCTTTTGAATGGGGCCGCTGTACCAGTGTGAAATCAAAAAATAATACTACGCTTTATTTTAGTGTTTTCAATTGGCCTGCCGATGGAAAATTGGTGGTTCCGGGTTTGAAAAATAAAATTGTTTCTGCAAAACTTCTTGCCGGTGGTAACGTGAAAGTACAATTGGTAAGTAATGGAATGCAATTAAGTGTGCCTGCAAAAGCAATTGATCCGATTGCTACTGTAATAAAAGTAGTTGTAAAAGGAGAGGTTCCAAATGTAAATCTTGATTCAAATGGCATGATGAAAACAGGAGCATTGGATTAATCCTCAAAAACTTTATTATAAAACCGTTAATTCCCGTTTCTCCAATGATACATCGTTCATTTCTTTTTGCAGGATGCCTGGCGTTGTTCCTGACTGCAAACGCTCAAAATAAAGACAGCAAAACCGTAAGCTCTGAGCATAGTATGATCAATATGGCAACAGAAAAAGTTACCACACATACGCTTCATCCTGATGCGCAATGGTTTCCTGATGCAGGGCTGGGTTTATTCATTCATTGGGGTTTGGCTTCTGTAAAAGATCTTGACATCTCATGGCCTATGATTCCCGGAAGGGCGCTTTCTGATAAAAAATTAGATCCGTCGGAACTGGCCCGCGTGGTTCGGGAAAAAGATTTTAACCTCAACGGCAAGCCGCCGGTAATTACGCCGAATGCCTATTTTGCAATGGCGAAAGATTTTAATCCGCGAAATTATGACCCCGATAAATGGATAAAAGCCGCTAAGGAAGCGGGTTTTAAGTATGCGGTACTAACTACACGGCATCACGAAGGCTTTGCCTTGTGGCCAAGTGCGTATGGTAATTTCAGCACTAAGAATTATATGGGTGGAAGGGATTTAATTAAACCATTCGTGGATGCCTGTAGAAAATATGGATTGAAAGCGGGCCTTTATTATTCTCCGCCCAACTGGTATTTTGATCGGGACTACATGAGTTTTATTTATGGCAAGGCCTATAATTCAAATCCGGATTTGCCAAAAGTTGATGAAAACTTAGATCCGAGAACCATTATAAAATCACCGGAAGAAACAAAAAAACACCAGGAAGAATATGCTGCTATGGTGAAAGGACAAGTAGAAGAATTGTTGACGCGATATGGTAAAATTGACCTGCTTTGGTTTGACGGCAAGCCCCCAATTCCCAATGGCAATAAGGTGATTACACAGGAAGAAATTCGTAAACTGCAACCTGGAATTGTCATAAATCCCCGACTGCATGGTACAGGCGATTTTATCACTTTTGAACGCAATCCTCCGAAACAGGATCCGGGCGATACCTGGGCTGAGTTTTGCAATACATGGACCAACAGTTGGGCCAATAGTAATACCATTCCTTTCCGTTCCAATGCTTTTGTATTGGGCCAATTGGTTTCCGCGCGGGCATGGGGCGTTAATTATTTGCTGGGAGTGGGGCCGACAGCTGATGGAGTTTTCCCTGAAGCCGTGTATAAGAATATGAAAGTGGTGCAGGATTGGATGAGGATCAATGCGCGTTCTATAAATCATGTTCAGCAATTACCAGCAGATGAAACCGCTTCTGTACCCGCTACGTCTAAAGATAATTACCGTTATCTTTTTGCAATTCCTGAATTTAAAGAAAATGGCAAATATGAAGAAGACCGGTTGCCGGCTAAAGACATAACACTTACTTTAAAAGTTGCTCATCAGCCAAAGTCAATAGGCCTTTTAGGCTCTCAAAAAGAATTAAAGACGAATTATGCGGATGGACAATTAACTATCGAGTTGCCTGCAAACATCCGCACCAACCTGGTAGATGTGGTTCAGGTGATTTTATAAAATTACTGCAAATTAAAAATTATTCCGGTTTAGCGTTTATTCAACCGGCACTCAAGAAAATAAAACTTATGTATAAAAACAAAATTTTGCTTTGTGTGGCAACGCTTTTCGCTACAGTACTTCACGCCGCTGATGTGGATGTTACAAAGTATGGCGCCGTAGGTGATGGACAAACCTTAAATTCCGTTTTCATACAAAACGCCATTGATGCCTGTAATAAAAGTGGTGGTGGAAAAGTTATCTTCCCCGCGGGAAGTTTTTTATCGGGTACTATTGTTTTGAAAGATAATGTAACTGTGCATTTGCAAAAAGGCGCACGCTTGCTCGGTAGTATTAATATTGAAGATTACCAAAATCTGGACCCGTTTGTAGAAGGACTTGGAATCCATGTAGGCTGGGCGCTACTCGTGGCCGTGGATGCAAAAAATGTAGGCATAGAAGGCGAAGGCAGCATTGATGGCCAGGGAAGCAAATTGAAAGAAGAACAAATTAAAAAAGATTCAAGGCCGGAAGGCCAGCGCTGGGGCAGGCGTCCCTTTTTGTTGAGAATTGTGCGTTGCAATGGCGTTACAGTAAAAGATATTACGCTCAATTATGCAGCGGCCTGGACTTCGCATTATTTCCAATCAAAAAATGTGCAGATAGAAAATGTAAAAATTGTGAGCGTAGGTGTAGCACATAATGATGGTATCGGCATAGATGGCTGCCAGGATGTGCGCATAAAAGATTGCGATGTCATAAGCGGAGATGATGCATTGGTTTTTAAAACGACATCAAGTAAGATGGCTTGTAAAGATATTGAGGTAAGTGGATTACGTTTAAAAAGCAACCAGGCCGGTATTAAAATGGGAACTGAATCCATGGCCAATTTCGAAGATATTAAAATTTCAGATTGCCATATTTATGATACCAAAAACGGAGGTATAAAATTGTTAACCGTGGATGGGGCACATCTCCGTAACGTTGAAATTTCAGATATTACCATGGATAATGTGCAAACACCGATGCTTTTTCGGTTGGGTTCCAGGTTGAGTGTTTTTAGGAAGGATGCAGATATACAACAGGCAACCGGTACTTTTGAAAATGTGATTGTAAAAAATGTAAAGGCAAAAGCTGCGGATTCAGCGCAATTAAAACCACCTTCAGGAATTTTGATTACCGGTGTCCCCGGGCATTATATTACCAATCTTACGTTGGAAAATATTGAAATTGATTTATTGGGGATGGGCACTTCTGAAAATGCAAGACATAAAGTTCCGGAAGCCATTGATCAGTATCCTGAAGTGAAAACTTTTGGCCCTATCATTCCTGCTTACGGCGTGTGGGCAAGGCATGTAGAAGGATTAAAATTAAAGAATGTCACTTTTCGTCTGAAAAATAATGATGTGCGTCCAGCCATTATTTGTGAGGATGGAAAGAACATTGAAATCATACAATGCGAGATTCCCGAAACCAATGGAGCAGAATCCATCGTCAGGTTAGAAGATGTGAGCGGCGCTGTAATCGCTCAAAACAAAGTACGTGGCAAAGCTGAAATATTTGTTTTGAAAGATGGAAAAAGCAAAGAGGTGAAATTGAAGAATAATAAAACCGGAAAAATCAAATAGAAGTGAAATAAAGAACTGGAACATGCTAAAGTTTATTCATTCAAATTCGCTGTTTCTTGTTTTTTTAGAAATGAAATTGACTATTTTTTAAGCAATAAATTCCCAATATGCCTAAACTTTTTTATGCGAAAAAATGGATTTTATTTTCAATTTCAATAATAATCAGTTTTTGCTTTTCATCGGTTCAGGCTCAAAATAATAAGCGTGCAAAAAGCGAATGGGTTTATCTTAATTCAAAGGAGAAACTTGGTTACAAAACATTGCCACAAGGCGATAGAATCATGGATTTTTCTTTTGCCGGATACATGGGTGGAGGTGTAAAAATTCCTTTAGTTGATGTAAAAATTCCTTTAAACCCCATAATAGGCGACAATTCAGAAGTGATACAAAATGCCATTAATAAAGTATCTGAAATGCCGTTAATAAATGGGTTTCGCGGAGCGGTGTTGCTGAATGCAGGAAATTATGATTGTGAAAAAACAATCAACATCAATGTAAGCGGAGTAGTTTTATGTGGAAGCGGTTCCGGTGAAAATGGCACCGTTATCAACATGACCGGCAAACCACATCTTTGTATTTCGGTAAGAGGACAGGTAGCTTCAAAAACTGTCGGAACTGCTGCATATTTTTCAGATAAATATGTCCCTTCAGGTTCAACTTCTTTCACCCTTAATGATGCTTCAGCATTTTCAATTGGTGATACCATCCGAATCGTTCGACCTGTTACTGATGCCTGGGTTCATTTTATGGGAATGGATTTGTTGGTAAGAGATGGCAAAAAACAAACCTGGATTGCCGGTGAAATAACCTGCGATCGAATTATCGTAAAAAAAGAAAAGAATAAAATCACCGTTGATGTTCCGTTGACGGATAGTTATGATTCAAAGTATTTGAATCCGCCCGGAGTGTCAGTAGTAAAAATTACCAGCACCGGTGAACTTTCTCAAATTGGGATTGAAAATTTTCGCATCAATTCCCCTGCACAATCTGTTACGATAAATGAAGGTTCTAATCGTGCTTTTTCAATGAGTGGTATTAGCGATGGTTGGGCAAGAAATATAGTAGTTTTAAACACCGTAAATAGTGTAAGCATCACCGGAAAAAGAATAACAGTTGATGAACTAACCATTCTGCATAATCTTCCAACAATTGGTGCAGCAAAACCAGCTGACATCAACGGAAGCGGACAACAATTGTTTTTTAATAATTGCAAAATTACCGGCGACAATCTTTTTTTCTTTGGAACCGGAGCAAAAGTAAGTGGACCTGTAGTCCTGCTCAATTGTGTTTTTAGAGGAAACGGATGGATACAGCCTCATCAAAGATGGGCAACCGGTTTGTTGATTGATGGTTGTGAAGTGCCGGATGGAGGAATTGATTTTATGAACCGGGGTGCTTATGGATCAGGGCATGGCTGGACAATTGGATGGGCAGTGGCATGGAATTGCAAAGCAAAATCGTATTTAAATCAAATGCCACCTGGTTCTGCTAATTGGGTCATCGGAAGCATTGGAGCACACGAACAAAAAGCAATGCCATTTAATAAAGAGCCTTTGGTTCAGGAAGGAATTTATGATTCTCAGGGAATAAATGTTGCACCTAAAAGCCTTTACCTGGCGCAACTTTCCGAACGGCTTGGAAAAAAAGCTTTGGCAAATATTGGATATTGAACACTCCAGGCAAACAATGAATCGTCAGGTCTTATTTATTTGTATTTAAAGTGCCGGATTGCCAGTCCAAAGTGTGAATGGAGCATCTCTTAATAAATACCGGAAATTAATTAATCAATAATATCGGGTAGTAAACAAAAAAAGAACAGGATACAAAATCTGATGCATTCAAAAATTACCAGCAGTAAAAGGATAAATAACCGGGATTCTCATTTTCACAATGATGATAAAATGATTGATTGATGCTTTCTTTTTCTTTAAAATAAAAAAATAAAATGATTTTAAAGCGTAGTATTCCTTTTTTTATATTGATGTTAATGTTAAATTCTACAAGTTTAGTTCATTCTCAAAGCATGGATGAAATGTGGGACAGCTCTACTTCGGCAAAAGAAAACCCAAATTTAAAATGGTTCAGGGAAGCTAAATTTGGATTGTTTATTCATTGGGGATTGTATTCACAGTTGGCAGGAACCTGGAAGAATAAAAACTATTATGGAAGTGGAGAGTGGATTATGAATCAGGCAAAAATACCGGTAAAGGAATATGAGAAAGTTGCTGAGGATTTTAATCCGGTAGATTTCAACGCAGATGAGTGGGCACAACTGGCGGAAGATGCAGGAATAAAATATTTGGTCATTACTGCTAAGCACCACGAGGGATTTGCCATGTATGATTCTAAAGTAAGTGATTTTAATATTGTAAAAGCTACCTCTTTTAAGAAAGATCCCATGAAAGCCCTTGCGGCTGCCACCGCAAAAAGAGGAATTTATTTTGGATTTTATTATTCACAGTTCCAGGACTGGCATGAGCCTGATGGCGGAAGAAATACCTGGGATTTTGATGAATCGAAAAAAAATTATAAGGCTTATTATCGCCAAAAAGCTATTCCGCAATTAAAAGAATTATTGACCAATTATGGCCCTCTTGGAATTGTATGGTTCGATACACCAGGTGGCCTTACAAAAGAAGAAACACAAAATCTGGTGGATAGTTTACATGCCCTTCAGCCCAATAGTTTATTTAGCAGCAGGGTAGGACAGGGGTTAGGCGATTACAAAGATTTCGGTGATTCTGAAGTGCCGCCGGTACCCATTAAAGGAGCGTGGGAATCGATTTATACACACAATGATTCCTGGGGATACATTGAGCATGATATGAATTTCAAATCATCAAAAGAAATTATTCAGCTATTGGCCAATGTTGCTTCAAAAGGTGGAAATCTCATGTTGAATGTAGGCCCGGATGGCAAAGGAAACATACCGCCTTACTCTGTGCAGTTTTTAAAAGAAACAGGCAAATGGCTTTCAAAGAATGGTGAAAGTATTTATGGCACCACTTATGGTTTTGTTCCTGCTCAACCGTGGGGTGTTACCACATCGAAAGCGGGAAAATTATATCTGCATGTTTTTAAAAAACCTGAAAATGGCAAATTGTTTATTCCAAATTTTGCCAATGAAATAACCAAAGCATATTCTTTGGCCAACAGAAAAACAATCGTTTTTACCGGTAAAGGGAAAGATGTTTATGTAAATATTCCTTTAAATGAAAACGATAACTCCGACGAAGTGTATGTGATAGAATATAAAGGAAAACAACCTGCGTATAACGAAAATGAGCCGGTGACTATTTCATCGCAATACCCCGTAAATCAGGTTGACGCGATTTTTGCCAAAACAGAAGGAAAAGCAAAAACAGGGAGTCTTACTTTTAGTCACTATTTTGGAGACTGGAAGCATGCTACCTGTGTGGCTGGAATGGAATCTCCCGGAGATGTAGCCACTTTTGATGTTCGTATATTGGAACCAGGAGATTACAGGGTAATATTGGAATACGCCTGTTCGCCGGAAAGCGCCAAACAGGAGGGGGCACTTGAAATAAATGGAGCCAAATATTTATTCAGAACTTTAAGAACATCCAGATATGAAAAGAGTGCGCCCATCTTATTCATTAAACATTCGGTGACCATTACTAAAATTGAAAATCCGGGAATTTACACCATAAAAATTCAACCTCTTAAAAAGGGAGTGGAATTATTTAAATTGAAAACGGTCTTATTAGAACCAGTAAAATAAACTATCAAATAAAATAAATAGCAGCACAATAAATCTTGAAATTTTAAAAACAATATTTATGAAAAAAGGAATCGTAATCAGCGCCCTGATTTTATTTTCCGTGGTAGCGTTTAGTGTTTCCGCACAAAACTCTTCTGATAAAACAATGAGCAGGAAGGAAGCAAAAAAATGGTTCGCCAAAAAGGAATGGTTGGGCGGCTTGAAATTAAAACCACACAAATCTATTGATGTACTTGAATTTGCGAGACAATTTCATCTGAATAAAAAATATTGGGATGAAGCCTTTGCTTTTATGAAAAATAATGATCTGGAAAGAATGGCGCCCGGAAAATATCCGATTGATGGCGATAATGTATTTGCAACCATTACAGAAGATCCGACAAAGGATTTCGATGAAACCAATTGGGAGTCGCACCGCAATTATATTGACCTTCAGTATGTCATTGCTGGAGAGGAAAAAATAGGCGTTTGCCCGGTTTCAAAAGCAACCGTTACCAAAGATTACGACGAAAAGAAGGATGCAGCAAATTACCGTGCAGAAGGTAAGATATATGATGCCAAACCGGGAACATTTTTTCTTTTCTTTCCTTCAGATGCGCACCGTCCGGGCATTACACCGGATGGCAATCAGGTAGATAAAAAATTGGTGATTAAAATAAAAGTTGCGAAATAAATAATCACTGTTTTTTGCAACACTTAAAAAATACTGTAAATCTTTAAAATAAAAAACTTTATCAATGAATAAAAAAAATCAGAAATTTCTGATAACGATTATCGCTGTATTCCTGTTATTCAATATCGCCTGGATTTCCACCATCAATGCTCAATCCGTCCTGAAGGATTTTCCAAAAGATGCTTCGCCACAGGTAATAGGAAAAAGAATTGCTGAAAGATTCGTTTCAATGCCGCATTCAAATTTTAACCGGAGTACACCACCCAAAGTGATCACTTATCCTGAAAGTTGTACCTGGTATGGTGCGCTTACCTTTGCCAAAGAATCAAAAGATGAGGCCTTAAAGCGCCAGCTTATTCAACGCTTTGAACCCTTATTGGGCTCACGAGATTCTTTGATTCCGGTTCCCGACCATGTCGATTACACTGTATTTGGCACCGTGCCACTGGAGTTATATATCCAAACCAAGGATACAAAGTATCTCAATATTGGAAAACGTTTTGCCGATAAACAGTGGGGCCTACCAGAAGGCAAAAGAGCAACTGCCGAATCGTACAGGTTTTATAACAAAGGGCTTACATGGCAAACGCGTTTATGGATTGATGATATGTACATGATTACTGCCGTTCAATCACAGGCATACCGTGCCACAGGTGATAGAAATTATATTGATAAAGCGGCGAATGAAATGGTATTTTACTTAGACTCTTTACAGCGGCCAAACGGTCTTTTTTATCATGCTCCTGATGTACCTTTTTTTTGGGGAAGGGGGAATGGCTGGATGGCAGCCGGTATGAGTGAACTTTTGCGCTCATTGCCAAAAGATAATTCCAATCGGCCACGCATTATGGAAGGATACAAAAAAATGATGGCTTCCTTATTAAAATACCAGGCTGAAGATGGCATGTGGAGGCAACTGATTGACGATGCGGAATCATGGAAAGAAACCTCGTGCAGTGGCATGTTTACTTTTGCATTTATAACCGGGGTAAAAGAAGGCTGGCTTGATGCTAAAACTTATGGACCCGCAGCACGCAAAGGCTGGCTAAGCCTTATTAAATATATCAATGCTGACAATGATGTTACTGATGTATGCGAAGGCACAAACAAAAAGAATGACCACCAGTATTATCTGGACCGCAAACGAAATACCGGAGACCTGCATGGCCATGGTCCGATACTTTGGTGTGCTACTGCTTTGCTCATGAAATAAACTATGCAGCTTAAACTTGAACATCATGGCCCCACAGTTATTGTAAAGCTGTGAGGCCGCTGATGAATTTTTACAAAAAACGAATGCGTACTGACTTTTCTGAAACCCCTTTCTCCAAAGATATGGATTGCGTTGCTTTACGCAAATCACCGCCATCTACCATAATCCCATCGGTGGATTTCCCCTCTGCATGAAGAAATGTGGATGCCGGTGTCAGTAATTTTGCTGCCGTTATTAAAATGTCTTTTGAATTAATCAATCTTAATACACCATCGGCAGTGCTTCCCTGTACACTTACCTGGTTCATGGAAGCATCCTGTACATTGTCAAAAATAATTGCAGGGCGTGCTTCCGGCTGCTCAAACTCCAATCGCACATTTTGTAAAGTAAGCCCTTTTACATTACGGGCATACATTCCGTAAGCGGGAGGCCCACCGGGCGCTTCATCCCAAACTCCAAAATACTCTGCTGCGATTTCAGGAACTTTTTTAGCAGCCTGCACGGCTGTACCTCCGCCGGCATATTTCACATGTACATCGGTAAAACTGATATTTTCTAAATAATATTCTCCCATTGCATTTAAAGTAATACACGAATTTTTTTCTCCTTCCTTTTTCATTAATTCAAAATGAATATCCGGATGTTCCATGGGATGAGCCACTACAGTAGCACGGATGCCATTGAATGCAATATTGCGGATAAAAGGTTTTATTTGCGGCCGTGGATTGCTATTTGTATTATTTTGTGAAGGGCCACTGAAGCCAATGCCAATTGGACCGGTAACATTCTTCATAATTATGTTTGAAAAAGTAAGATTTTCAATGCCCGCCCTTCCTGCACTGATTTTTATAGGGCAGCCATAAGTATCATAAATAAGGCAATTGGAAATAGCAATGTGCTGAGATTCACCACCTCCAAAACGAAAGATGGACCAGCGTGTACTAAAAGTACAATTTGTAACTGTCACAAATTTATTGCTGCCAAACAAAGCGCAGGCGTCGTCCTGGCATTGAACATCGCAGTTCGTGATGTGCACGTATTCGCTATCGTTGAAATGAAAACCGTCGTTGTTTTTATTTACCCGGTTATAAATTTTTACACCATCTATATGTACACGCGTGCATTTGAGGATCCGGAAACAATGATAAGCGCTGGCAGTAAGGAGTACATCCCGCACGAAAAAGTTATTGCATTGAGAAAAGATGATCAAATGAGGACGGTCAAAGTTACCATCAATACCTCTTTGGCCGGGCCCGGTATTATCTCCTTTACCATTGTAAAAAGCAAGGCCGTTGCCATCTATAGTTCCTGGCCCTTCAATCGAAATATTATCAGCATTTACCGCATACAAAAACACAATGTTTCCGTTGCCCGCCGGTACACCTTTACCTGCTGTATAATCGGCCCTTTTAGGGCTTCCCAATAACTTTCCATTTGCCGACAGCTGAATTGTTACATTCGATTTTAATTCGATCGTGCCTGAAAGAAAATCCCCTGAAGGAAATATTACGATTCCTCCCTTGTCCTTAAAACACGCATCAATAGCAGATTGAATGGCCAATGTATCCAATGTTTTTCCGTCACCTTTAGCGCCAAAATCCTTTACATTATATATTCGTGCCCCCGACAAATTGTCTTCGGCTTTATTTTTTTTGGGAGATCCAAAAGCGTTAGCGCCTATCATTCCTGCACCAACTGTGGCGAGTGCCGGAAGACTAACGCGCCCCAGCCATTGTCGCCGGGATAATGAAGAAATATTTCTTTCAACAGGGATGTCAGTGTGATTTTTTTGCCGGAAATCTAATTCTTTCATGGTTTGTGTTTTAATTAATTTATGATGAAGAAAATGTTTTCAAAAAAACGGTTTAAAGGAATTTTTAAAATGTAAAATCAATTTCTCAGAATATTATAGCAACTTGTCAAACAATTTTCCTTAAAACCAAATCCAGTAAAAGAATAAATAACCGGAATTCTTATTCTGATAAAATGAATCAAAAGCAGAACAAAAATTCGGGAAATCACTGAAGGATCATTTGCTTTGAAACCTTTTGTCTTTATACAAATGGCATCAAGCCACACTATAATATTCCTATATAAAACTGATATTTGAAACGCTTTGCCAGAATAGCTGAATGATTTGCTAATGAATCAAAATAAAATCTCTAAAAATCTTCTTCAATTGCAAGGCTAAAACAGGTTTTGATTTAATGCCAACAAAATCATTAAAAATTGAGCCTTTTGCAGCGATGAATATTTATAATGACAATGCTCATTAATGAAAAAATTATTTTATATACTTTCCTATGCTGAATTTACACTCATGTATTGAAGGGCGGACGAAAGGTTTTATCGCGGTAAAATGACTGGTTTATGAAATAAAATAACTTATTAGAAAAACAAACTAAAATCTTAATCAATGAAATTATCTTTTTATACTTTGAAGAATATTCCTGCAGACCTTGTGGCACTTCCAAACACCGAGATGTTTGATTTACCGGAAAAAGTTTTGCAATTTGGAACAGGAAGATTGCTTCGGGGTTTGCCGGATTATTTTATTGATAAGGCAAACAGGGAAGGCATATTCAATGGCAGAATCGTTGTTGTAAAAACTACCTCAAAAGGAGACTCTATAGCCTTTGAAAAGCAGGATTGCCTGTACACGATATGTGAACGCGGTATTGAGAAGGGTGAAAAGATTGAAAATAATATCGTATCTTCTGCGATAAGCCGGGTTTTAAATGCCAATAATGAATGGGAGCACGTATTGAAGTGCGCCCATAATGAGCATTTGAATGTCATCATTTCCAATACAACAGAAGTAGGAATCCGTCAAATAAATGACAATGTGCATCAATATCCACCCGTTTCTTTTCCAGGAAAATTACTTTCCTTTTTGTATGAAAGATTTATCGCCTTTAATGGCAGTAGAGAAAGTGGTCTGGTAATAGTCCCTACAGAATTGATTCCTGATAATGGTAAAAAGTTGGAAGCCATTGTTTTGGAGCTCGCTTATTTGAATGGTTTGGAAGATGAGTTTATGGAATGGCTTGAGGAAAGTAATTATTTTTGTAATTCATTGGTCGATAGGATCGTTACCGGAATGCCGGATGAGAAAACCAGGATTGCGATTGAAGATGAATTAGAGTACAAAGATGACCTGTTAACCGTAACGGAAGTATATAGGTTATGGGCTATTGAGGGAAATCATCACGTCAGAAAAATTCTATCCTTTTGCGATGCCGATGAAGGTGTGATTATTGAAAATAATATAGAACTTCATCGGGAATTAAAACTTCGATTGTTAAATGGAACACATACCCTGTTTTGTGGTGCTGCTTTTTTAGCAGGTTATGAAACGGTAAGGGATTCAATGGAAAATAGTATCATGTCAACATTGATTGTTGACCTGATGAATAATGAAATCAGTCCTTCTGTTCCATATGAAATTGATGAATCGGTCAAACAGCTTTTCATTTCAAAAGTTCTCGACCGTTTCCGGAATCCCCATATTACCCACTACTGGCGAAATATTACCTTTAATTACACTTCCAAAATAAAGACGCGTTGTATTCCTCTTCTTATAAATTACTATAAGATGAATAATAGTGTCCCCAAACTATTCGCATTTGGATTTTCGGCCTACCTGTTTTTTATGAAAGCGATAAAGCAAAGCGGAAATGAATTTTTTGGCGAATTTAATAATGGATATTACCTCATAGATGATGAAATGGCTGAGTTTTATTACAACTTATGGCAAAGTAATTCGGCAAGTACCATAGTCAAGGAGGTTTTTGGACATGTTACGTTATGGGGAGCGGATCTGATTCCCCTTTCGGGATTCGAAAATGCAGTAACTGATTACCTGATATCAATTTGTGAAAATGGAATGGCTTATGCCATGGAAAATGTTTTATTAGCAGAAGTAACAGGCAAAAAAAAATCATAAAAGGATAAGAATCTGAAGAATACGAGTCGTTTAAATAAACCGGTTCAATTTATAATCCGGGAATGGAAGACGGATTCAATGTTAAAGACATCAAAAACAAATGAACCGATAATGTTTATTTTAATTTTGAAGCAGCAACAATTTATAGTACTAATAAATCAATATGAAATTTCAATACAATCCCAGATATCCATCTGTAGAAGATTTAATTAAAAAAGCAAAACGCAGAATTCCCAGGTTCGCTTTTGAATACCTTGATGGCGGTTGTAATGAAGAAATAAATCTTTATAAAAACACTGCAGAAATTCGTGAAGTGGAACTAATGCCTCAATATCTTTCAGAGCACAAAAAATCTGACATGAGGACAAAATTATTCGGGCATGTTTATGATGCACCTTTTGGAATTGCGCCTGTTGGTTTGCAGGGTTTGATCTGGCCCAATTCTCCTGAAATACTGGCCAAAGCTGCATTTGAACACAATATTCCATTTATATTGAGTACCGTTAGCACAAGTTCCATCGAGCGAATCAGTGAACTTACGGAAGGAAGAGCATGGTTTCAGTTGTATCATCCTGCAGAAGATTCTTTAAGGGATAAAATTATAAAGCGTGCAGCTGAACATTGCCCGGTTCTTGTTATTCTCAGTGATGTACCTTCATTTGGTTATCGCTCCAAAGAAATAAAAAATGGTTTGGCTATGCCGCCGAGAATGACCTTGAACAATATGCTTCAAATAATCGGAAAACCAAATTGGGCGCTGAAAACGCTTGTTCATGGGCAGCCTTCATTCCAGGTATTAAAACCATACATGCCCAAAGGAATGAACATGCATCATCTTGGCTTGTTTATGAATAAGACATTTGACGGCAGATTGAATGAAGAAAAAGTTTCTGCTATCCGCGAAATGTGGAAAGGCAAGCTGGTATTAAAGGGAATTGTAAATGAAGCAGATGTGGAAAAATCCATCAGCCTGGGAATAGATGGGATCATCGTTTCCAATCACGGGGGGAGGCAACTGGATGCTGCCCAATCAACCATTCACTCTTTAAAAACGATTGTAGAAAATTATAAAGGAAAAATAAAAATAATGATGGATAGTGGTTTGCGCTCGGGGCCAGATATCGCAAGGACGCTGGCTTCCGGAGCGGAATTTACATTCCTTGGAAGAACTTTTATGTATGGCGCTGCCGCATTGGGAGAGGAAGGTGGCAATCATACTATCGCTATTTTAAAGAAACAGTTGCAGCAAGTGATGGATCAGGTTTGTTGTGAGAAAGTTGAGGATTTCAGGAATTTCTTAATAAAGAATACTGAATAGCCGACAGTTTAAATTTCCGCTGGTGAAAGCTATCAAAAGCCAGTAAACGTAGAAATAACAGGGATTTGTATTTGCAATAAATGAATTGTGTTGAGTTACCATATCAGAACGCCGGACTTAGCACGGTTTAAAAAAACGCTGTTATTCAATTAACTGAAGCGCAGCAAAATCATTTCTAACGTTCACGAAATGAATTGAGACACTATAAAACAATCATTGCGATTCAAAGATTTATGAACACTTTCGTGAGTTTAAAAATTATAGCAGTGAGTAACTCACCGGATAACTCAGCGGCTAAATTGCCCATTTATTTGATTATTTTGATTTCATAAAATTTAAAAGGCCTGTAAATGCTGGATTTACAGGCCTTTTTGATTTACTTTGAATGCTATTTTGTCGGGTAGACAAGATTCGAACTTGCGACCCCACGCCCCCCAGACGTGTGCGCTACCGGGCTGCGCCACTACCCGATCGGGTGCAAATCTAATTAAAACCTGTTCATTGTTCAAAAACTGAAAACAGAAAACCGCATTATTTATTTGTTTGCTGTAAATATTGTCAGAATAAATCATTTGCATAACCATTCACCATTCACAATTCACCAGCCACTCACACTCCAAAAGAACTTCCACAACCGCATGTAGTATTTGCATTTGGATTTTTAAAGGTAAATCCTCTTGCATTCAATCCCCCTTCCCAGTTGATTTCCATGCCATGTAAATAAATTAAATGAGCAGGATTAATAATGCACATTATATCATTGATTTCATATAATTCATCTTTTTCTGTTTTGTTTTCAAAACCTAATAAGTAAGACATCCCCGAGCAGCCGCCGCCTTTTACACCAATCCGTAAATATTTATCTGAATTGTCCTGTTCATTCAGTATTTTCTTTATTTCATCCACGGCGTTCTGTGTTAATGAAACTGGTGCTTTATTGATAGTTTCCATAATTTCTGTTTCTTTTTTATTCGAAAATAAAAGATATTATTTTAGTTATTTTAAACTTACAAATTTACATCTTTAGTTTAGGAAATGATTGTGTGTGCTTATAAATTATAAAAATAACAACATCGTTTTTTCGTTCGGATTAAATAGAAAAATCAGCCCTATTTTACTTTTTCAAAAAAATCAACAAGTTCATTTTCCAGCACTGTTTTTTGTTCACCCGTATGCAGATTTTTCACAACGCAATTGTGTTCTGTCATTTCTTTTGAACCAATGATAATTGCATAGGAAATCTCTTTTTTTGTTGCGTATTTGAATTGCTTTTCCAGCTTTGAATTTTCATAAAATAATTCGCAACTGATTTTTTCATGCCGCAGTTTTTGCATGAGTTGAAAAGCGTGCCTGCTTTCTTTTTCGCCTAAATTAAAAAATATAACTTCTGTACTCTGATTAATATTTTCAGGGAAAAGTTTTAATTCTTCCATCACATCATAAATGCGGTCCAGCCCAAAGCTGATGCCAACTCCCGGCATGTTGGGAACGCCAAATAAACCGGTTAGATCATCATAACGGCCGCCGCCGCCAATGCTTCCTATCTGCACATTTTTTGCTTTCACTTCGTAAATCGTACCCGTATAATAATTTAATCCACGGGCTAAAGTAAAATCCAAAATCACATTATTTCCTGCCCGACTGATTCGGTTAGACGGGCTTCGTTTGCTGTCATCACTATTTAAAAATCCTAAAATGAATTTAAGTTCTTCTATTCCTTTTTTTCCTGTTTCCGAAGTGCCAATAATCGATTCTAATTTTTCCAATTTTTCTGAATTAGAGCCTTCGATCTTGATATAATTTTCAATAATAAAAATACTTTTTTCTGATAATCCATTTTCTTTCAGTTCTTCCTTTACTTTTTCAATTCCGATCTTTTCAAGTTTATCAATTGCAATGGTAATCGCATTCATGTTATCAATGCTGTCGCATACTTCTGATAAGGCATAAAGTATTTTCCGGCTGTTGATTTTTATCTGCACATCTATTTTTAATTTATTAAAAACATCTGCATAAACTGCTGCAAGCTCTACATCGCTAATCAAAGAATAAGTGCCTGCTACATCAGCATCGCATTGCATGAATTCCCTGTAACGCCCTTTCTGTGGCCGATCTGCACGCCATACCGGTTGTATCTGATAACGTTTGTACGGCACCGTTAGTTTGCCCTGGTTCATCGCCATATATCTTGCAAAAGGAATGGTCAGATCGTATCTCAAAGCCCGTTCAGTAATATTTTTATTATTTTTTCCTGCCAGGATATTTTCAAATTCCTTTAAAATATTTTCTCTTTTTGAAGGATGATCCAACCCGTTATTTAAAATTTTAAAAATGAGTTTATCGCCTTCATCGCCGTATTTTCCCATCAGCGTTTCGAGGTTTTCCATAGAGGGAGTTTCCAGCGGTTCAAAACCATATAATTCAAAAGTTTCTTTGATGGTGTCGATGATAAACCTGCGCCTGTGAAGCGTTTCAGCAGCAAAATCGCGTGTTCCCTGCGGTAATGATGGTTTCATATTTTATGTCAGTATGCGGTATTTTATTAAAAATGGCAAAACTATTGTTTAATTGTTGGAATGTTTATTGTTTAGTCATTTTCCGGCAAAATCATAAATTTTTATAAACGTCGGCGCGGGTTCTTATGGAAAATGATGGTTTCTGCATCTTGTTTTTCAATGAAATAGAGATGATTTAACAATTTTCTGGCAACAATAAAGGAAGGATCAGCATCTTAGCAATAAATTGCCGGATTAATTGAAACTAAAACAGTAAACGAACAAATATGGCAATTTCTCCATTTTATTTTATCTTGCCATTCGAGTTTTTAAAAAAATAAAAATGAGCCTTGAAGAATTTGAAAATACGCCGGATAATAAAACGAAGCGTTATGTGATGATGCGAAGCATTACTGATATGGGAATGGGATTTATT
The DNA here is from genome assembly GCA_963706825.1 of uncultured Chitinophagaceae bacterium. Classification (GTDB taxonomy): domain Bacteria; phylum Bacteroidota; class Bacteroidia; order Chitinophagales; family Chitinophagaceae; genus Ginsengibacter. Next base: position 1,056,414 of record CAVPNT010000003.1, read on the forward strand.
TATGTTGCTGTAGGAATTGTTATTTTATTTGCCAGGCAATTTAATTTTTCAACCGATTTCACGGCCAGTGTTCCTGCAAAAATCTTTGCTGTTTTAGTTATCATTTACGGTTCATGGAGAATCTACAGAGGCATCAGAAAAAAATATTACAAAGAATGATTTACCTGAGCAATCATATAAAAGCATCAAGACTGGCGGCATTTATGCTCACGCTGTTGTGGATATTTTTTACAAGCTGCCATCAAAACAAAAGAACGGATGTGGACACTCCAAGCACCGGTACGATACATATCAGCGTGGATGAAACTTTCAAGCCGGTGATTGATTCTGAGATCCAGGTTTTTGAAGCGTTGTATCCGCATGCAAAAATTATTGCTGAATACAAGCCGGAAGCTGAATGTTTTAAAGACCTGATGAAAGACAGCACAAGGATGATTATCGTTACACGCGGCCTTACACCTCAGGAAGAAAAATATTACAAAGACAGTTTGAGTTATTCGCCCACGTGGTCGAGAGTGGCCTATGATGCAATTGCGGTAATTGTAAATAAAAAATTTGCTGATTCACTTTTCGATATGAATGAAATAAAAGGAATTTTGAGCGGAACCACCGGCGATAAGGAACTGGCTGTATTTGACGGGCTCAATGAAACCAGCACCATTCGCTATGCAGTTGATTCTATTTTGAGAGGCCAGCCATTGGATCCTAAAAAAGTGTTTGCCGAAAAGAATAGTGAAGGCGTGATAAATTATGTAGCCAATCATACCAATGTTCTTGGCTTTGTAGGTGTAAGCTGGATTGGCAATCCGGAAGATACTACCCAGACCAGTTTTTTAAATAAAAACGTAACAATCGCATCCATAAAGTGTAAGTGCCCGGAAGGATCTTACATAAAACCTTACCAGGCAAATATCCTGCTGAAACGATATCCGATGATACGCGGATTGTATTATATTTTAAAAGAAAATTATGACGGACTTGGGAGTGGATTTGCTACCTTTCTGGAATATGAAAGAGGCCAGCTGATTTTCAGCAGAGCTTACCTGGCACCGGCTAAAATGAATTTCAGTGTGAGGAAAGCAACTACTTACTAATTTTAAATTAAAACCAGTTATTAATAAAAAAGTAAAAATTGTAAACATGAAAAAAATCGGATTTATCGCTTCCTTGCTTCTAATGGGTAATGTGTTATTTGCGCAGAGCATCCAGGAGGGAAAACAGTTTTTAAATTATGAACGGTACCAAAGTGCGGAGGATGTTTTTCAAAAGTTGTTGACTGCCAATCCTAATAATACAGAAGCGGCTTATTGGCTCGGACAAACTTACCTTGATCCGAACAGGGAACCGATTGACACTGCTGCAGCAAAAGCGTTGTATCAAAAAACACTTCAGGCAAATCCAAACGATGCATTGATGATGATTGGCGTAGGCCAGGTTGAGCTCATGCAAGGAAATAAAACGGACGCCAGGAACCGTTTTGAAACCGCTATCAACAGTACAAAAAAGAAAAACCTTCCGGATATTCTGTATGCCGTTGGACGCGCAAATATTGAACCGAAAGATGGCGATATCATGTATGGTATTGATAAACTGAAACAAGCCGCAGATAAGGACAAAAAAAATGCAGATATCTATAATGAAATTGGTTTTGGCTATTGGAAATTAAATGATGGCGCCAATGCAACGATCAATTACCAGACTGCATTATCTCTTGATCCGCATGATGCAAGAGCCAGCTTTATGATCGGTAGAATCTTTGAAACACAGGGCTATGGCCAGGAGCCAATTTATATGAAGTATTATAATGAAGCAATTAGTGACGATCCAAATTTTGCTCCCGTTTATTACTGGCTTTATACTTATTACTATCAGCGTGACGTAAACAAAGCATCTGAATATTTGAATAAATACATTGCGGTTGCGGATAACGATTCTAAAAACTGTTATGCAAAAGCTTCTTTGTTTTATGTATCAAAAAAATATTCAGAAACAATTACACAGGCTGACGCCTGTATCAGCTCTGCCGGTCAAAAAACATTTCCGAATCTGTATGGTTTAAAAGGATATGCGTACGACAAAATGGGCGATTCAGTAAAAGCAAGAGACGCATTTGAAAAATTCTTTTCTGTGGTAAACCCAGACAATATTGGCCCAACCGATTACGCCACCTATGGAAAGATTTTGTTGAAATTTCCAGCACAGCAAGCCCAGGGCGAAGCGTATATAGAAAAAGCGGTAACAATGGATACGGTTCTTGCTAATAAAATTAAAACCATCAGTGATCTTGCAAAGGATTTTGCAAACAGTAGTAATTTCGCCGAAGCCGGTAAATGGTATGGTAAAATATTAAGCCTTGATCCAAATTATGGAAAACAGGATTTATTTTATGCCGGTTACAATGATTATCGTGGAGGTAATTATAAATCCGCCGATTCTGTTTTTCACATTTATCAGCAAAAATTTCCTTCTGATCCGTATGGTTGGTATCTGGGAGCACGTTCAAAAGAAGGAATGGATACTACTTACGAACTGGGCCTCGCGAAACCTCTCTATGAAAAAGTAATCGCGATTAGTGATACAACACAGGACAAAGCATCAATAAAGAATTTTGCCATTCCGGCAAACAGGTACATGGTTGCTTATTTTTACAACATTAAGCATCAAACTGATTCAGCGTTGTTGTATAATAATAAAATTTTAGAAATTGATCCTACAGATGCTACCGCATTAAAAACAAAAGACGCATTGGAAGGTGTACTTAAAAAACAGACTGAAGCTGCAGATAAGGCAAACAAACCGTCTGCTCCTAAGAAATAACATCTTTCTTTTAAAATGAATAAAAACTCCTGCTTTTTGCGGGAGTTTTTATTTTAAAACATCATTTGCTACAGTAAAGCAACAAATAAAGCAAATTCTTATTTCAACATTCGTTAACTGATATTGAAACTGGTGTTTTATTTTGAAATAAAAAATAATAATAAAAACACAGGAACAGATTTGAAGATTGCCACTAATTGATACTTCTTTTTTTTATTTTAAAGTGAATTGATTTTGTCTTTCCTTTTTGTGCTTGAAAGCAAATTAAAGCGTTCGAAAAGATAGTTTGATCAGCCTACTGATCATTTACCCAAAAAAATAAAAAAAACGCCTGATATAGCAAGAGAATGAGCAACAAAAAGTGATTGGCGAATATGACTTGTAGCAGAATTAAAAATAGAAGGGAAGAATAAAAATTTATAAAAATTAAATTCACTGAACAATGAAATTTGTCAATTTACCAATGTCCATACTCACTTTTTGAATAAAATCCAGCTGTTCATTCAAATGCGGATCCACAATTTTTTTGGGTAAGACAGATGGAGAAGAAATAACCGGAATGTTATCATTGGAATAATTATGATCCAATTTTTTCACACTTTCTTCCAGGACAGAAATAGAAGATTTAACTGGCTTTAAAAATTCTTTCAATTCGGCAGGCTCTTGCTGTATCATCTCGGCAGTGAGACTGGCCACATTGGAAGAAAGCACATGATTCAGGACGACAAATTCATAAATTTGTTTCCGGTGTTTCTGTTTGCTTTTTGGTTCGCTCAGCATGCGGTGTAATGCACCGGAAAGATTGGCAGTACTTACAAATAATTCTTTACGAACCAACCTATACTGTAACGTCGAAATTTGGTTTCCCGAAAACAGATCTTTTAGTTTTTGCAAATAATGAATGTTTGCTTTTAAAACATCTGCCATATAGTTTCTTAATTGTCCTGATTCCCATTGTGGAAATAAAAAATAACTTCCCAACGCAGCCAATGCCGACCCAATGGCCGTATCCAGTAATCTTTCACTCGCTACATGCAAAGCGCCAAGGCCGAGAAAATGGAAAAGGATCAATATGTACGGCGTCAGAAAGATCACCATTACGATATAATTGAGAATTTTAAAAGTATAAGTGCCGAGCATGAAAAATACGATGAGCGCAAATAAAACCGTTTTGTCCTGGATAAAATAAAGTATTAGCAAACCAATGATTCCGCCTGCGATTGTGCCCGTAAGCCTGTCATAATTTTTCTGTTTGGTAAGGCTGAATGCGGGTTTCATAATAATAATAATGGTCATTAAAATCCAATAACTGTGATGGCCGGTCATCAATTTAGAAACCAGGTAGCCAACGCCACAGGTAATCATTACCCTTAAAGAATGACGAAAAATGGAAGATTGAAAAGTGAGGTTATTTCTAAAAACCGTCCAGTTTATTTTTTGATGCGTTACAAATCTTGAATATTCCTTGCCACTTCTAAGTGCCCCTTTTGAAGAAACTTCCTGGTTAAAATATTTTACAATATCATCTACTTTTTCACCCAGATTCCGAAGGTTTACCAGGATCTTTTTTAGCATAATGGTGCTTCCTGCATCCGTTAATGCATCAATTTTTTTCTTCAATTTATTGAGTTCCTGAATCTGGTCAAATTCTTTGTTGTAGGAACTGTTTGCCTGGATAGCTTCACCTATATTATACATTTCATGTGCAATGTTTTTTATGATCAGAGAAACGTCTTCCAGGATGCCGGTGGATCCATATTTGTTTCTTAATAACTCATAATCATACCAGGTAGCCATGATGTGTTCGAAGAGGTCTACCGCATCTACGAAAGTCAATACCAGCACGCGGCCGGAGCGCGTAGACTCTTTGAGCATTGCGCGGTTTTTAAATAATAATTCCCTTGTATCATTCTGGCTGTCATTTACAACGATCTGTTGATCCAATAGCTTGCGGTATTGTTCCGAGATATCAGATTGCGGATTGTACATTTCTGATTTAATGATCAGGTATTTTGCAGTTTCGAGAATGCAGTTTCCCAGTGAACGCTGCGCTGCACGATAGGGTGTGATCTGATAAAATAACAGTGCAATAAACATATACCACATTCCACCCGATAAGATGAGTAAACTTTCTTTAAAAACCTGTTGGGCCGGAATAACTTTCGTCATTTGAAGAATCATGATAAGCAGTGCCGCGAATCCTACGGATGTAGCACGGCTGCCATACACTGAAAACATGGTGAAAATAAAACATGACACTAAAATGAGCACTCCCATCAACAGCGGATTATCATTTACCATTCCCGTCAAAAACGCGCTGATGAAAACAAACAGGTTACAAAATAACATACCGTTTCTCTTGTGCACCACTGGCCCAGGACCATCACTGATACTCACACACAATGCGCCCAAAGACAGCGCCAGCCCTGTTTCTAAATCACCTAAATAAGAAAAAACAACCGCCGGAATAATAATCTCAAGCGTAATACGGATGCCGTCAGAAAGATATTGACTGAAGATAAAGTATCGTATTTGCTGTGTTCTTTCCATTATTGTATAATGCAAAGAAAGATAAAAATTATGTTTTGATTTTTAATGAAAAGGGAAAAGAGAAGATTGAGAATTTGCAAATACTGCAATTGCTGAATGGCAACGGATTGAAATTGGTTTTTACAAAATGCGGTGCGCGTATTTCAATCCGTTGTCGCAAATTTCCATATTATTTAATTTTTATTGTATGGCCAATGCTTTTGTTCCTGTCTCGGTTGTTTTAGCTATTAAACCAGGTCACCATATTACCGACAACATTTACAAAGATTATTGTTGTTACATTGGTTTGTCAAATGACTGCCAACACTCAAATTTATTTATAAATAATAGCAGCGAAAAAAATCAACACAAATTCGGGAACCGGGAAATAAACGTCATTCCATTAAATCCAAAAATCAGACATCCTGAATCAGCCATCCTTCACACCTTACGCAGTTTATACCCATTATGATATTCCTTCATCAAATACTCTTTGTTCACCGCATTATCCGTAAACAGCTGTTTTGCAGCATCCCATTCCAGTTTTTTTCCGCTGCGGTAAGCGATATTTCCCATCTGCGCTACCGTTGCTACATCGGCGCCCGCTTGAATCGGACAATGCAGATCTTCCATTTTTCTTGATTTTACCACGCTTACAAAATTCTCCCAATGTTTGTCTAATCCGTTATCTGTCGAAGGTGCAAATGGCTTGCTTACTTTATTTTTGCTCTGCTTTTCTTCAATTACTTCCCAGCCACCGCGGTTCAGGATAAGTGTTCCGTTGTTCCCGATATACGCAATGCCATGATCGCGGTTGTATGACCCATTATCAATTCCCATAGCAGAATCCCAAACCATATTAAAACCATCAAACTCATACAGTGTAGTAAGCGTGTCCGGCGTTTCTTCATACAAATCCGGATAAGCAAAGCGGCCTCCCAAAGCCGAAACTGATTTTGGTGTGGGTGATTTCATTCCCAGCAAACCATAGTCTAATAAATGGACACCCCAGTCGGTCATTAGTCCGCCGGCATAATCCCAAAACCACCGGAAATTAAAATGGAAACGGCTTGAATTGAACGGCCGCTTTGGTGCCGGCCCGAGCCACATGGCATAATCAACACCTGCCGGTGGCGCTGTATCCGGAACCACAGGCCCTGGCTTCATCCAACCCTGGTAGCACCACACTTTTACGGTTCTGATATTTCCAAGAACGCCGCTTTGTACATAATTGACAGCATCTTTAAAATGCTGCTGGCTACGCTGCCACTGGCCGCATTGCACCGCTTTATTATATCGTTGCTGAGCCGCCACCATTGCCCGGCATTCACCAATAGAATTACCTACCGGTTTTTCGCAGTAAACGTCTTTGCCGGCGGCACAGGCATCCATCATAATTAACGCGTGCCAGTGATCCGGCGTTCCGATCACTACAGCATCCACATCCTTATCATCCAGAAGCTGCCGGTAATCGCCATAGGTCTTCACCTTAGAGGCGTCTTTATTCATTTTAGCAAAATCTTTCAATCTTTTATCAATCACATTTTTATCTACATCACAAATGGCTACGAGGTTCACGCCGGGAATTTTTAAAGCGGACGTTACATCAGCCCAGCCCATACCATTTACGCCGATAGCGCCAATATTTAGTTGATCGCTTGGCGCCACACCGTTTTTAAAAATAGCGAAAACAGGATTATTTACAGAGGAAGCGAGGATGCTGCCGCCAAGCACTACAGCGGAATTTTGTAAAAATTTTCTACGTGAATTCATGATATTTATTTAATGTGAAAGATTCGGGAATTTGTTGAAACAGCGTATAAATATATAAAGAAACCTCTAATAAGATGCGAAATTGTTAAACTGTTGAACGGCTTCTTCCACCCTTCAACCTTGAACCTGAACATTCAATACTGAACGTTGAACATTCAACCCTGAACATTATATTTGCACCTTTCTCAAAAAAACTGTTTAATAATGAAAAAAAACTTTCTTGCATTTATTTCTCTTTTGCTGATCTCGGGCAGCGCATTTTGCCAAGTGGTGGCGGATGGCTGGAAATACGCCGGGGTCATTACCGAAGCGGGGCTTAAAAAACAATTGACCATCGTCGCTTCAGCAGAAATGGAAGGCCGCGAAACCGGCACTGAAGGACAAAGAAGAGCCGCGGCTTACATCGAAAGCCAGTTCAAAGAAATCGGTTTGCAATCACCGGCTTCTTTAAACGGATACCAGCAATTTTATCCTTTGCTAAAAGACACGGTGGTGCCGAAAACTTTTAAAATCGGCAGCCGTAAGTTTGAGTACGGAAAGGATTATATCCTGCAGCCCGGCACTGGCAAAGAAGACGCATTCAAAGGAAGCCGCATTGTTTTCGCCGGTTATGGCATCGAAGACAAAAATTATGACGATTATGCCGGGAAAAACGTAAAAGGAAAAGTAGTGCTGATTCTTAACGGAGAGCCGGAAGTGAATGGCAATTACGTTGTGAGCGGAACAGACAAGCGTTCCAACTGGGGATTCAGCGCCACCCGCAAAGCAGCGGTGGCCAAAAAAAGGGGTGCAGTCGCTGTTTTGTATGTCAATACTGCCTGGGATTCTATTCCCGCCGCTGTGGCTGAAAATTCAAGGAAAACCAATCTTTATTTTCCGCGCACCGGCGATGAGCGCTTAACCATTGTTACGCTCACTCCATCTATATTAAATAAAATATTGAGTGAGAAGGAAGCTGAAAATATTCTCGCAACTGCTAAAGCGAAAAGCCCGCTCACTGATATAAAAATTGACAAAAAGAGCAAAACCAACCTGGCTTTCAAAAAAACAACCACGCAGGTTGATGCCAGCAATGTGATCGGATATATTGAAGGAACCGATAAAAAAGATGAGTACGTATTTCTTACCGGGCATTATGATCATTTGGGAAAACGCGGCGATGTAATTTATTACGGCGCCGACGATGATGGAAGCGGAACCGTAAGTGTGATTGAAATGGCGGAAGCTTTTGCAAAAGCGAAACAGGAAGGAAACGGGCCAAGAAGAACCGTAGTATTTATGACTGTTAGCGGTGAAGAAAAAGGTTTGTGGGGCTCCGAGTATTATTCGGAACATCCGGTTTTTCCACTGGACAAAACTACGGTTGACCTGAATACTGATATGGTTGGCCGCCTTGATCCAAACAGGAATTATGGCGACAGCACCAACTATGTGTACGTGATCGGTAATGATAAATTGAGTACCGATCTTGATCCGATTCATAAAGCAGCAAATGCAAAATACACGAAGCTGGAATTGGATTACAAATTCAACGACCCCAAAGATCCTGAAAGGATTTATTTCCGTAGTGATCATTACAATTTTGCAAGAAAAGGCGTTCCGATCATATTCTTCTTTGACGGCATCCATAAAGATTATCACAAACCAACCGATACCGTTGACAAAATTAATTTCGATGTAATGGAAAAAAGGGTGCGGTTTGTCTTCATGACGGCTTGGGAAATGGCCAATCGTGATGAAATGCTAAAACGCGATATTCCTTTGTCCATTGAAGTGAGATAGACAAAAATGAATCTCATTATAAAACCTCACAGATCATAACTCTGTGAGGCTTTTTTTATGGGGCTCAAACAATTTAAAACATTCTGAATGTTCTGAAAAAAACGTTTATACATAACCGTTACACCACAAAGATCACCCTGGGTTGTATTAAATCTCTTCAATAAAAGTTTAAAATTTTAATCTTTATAATAAGTGATCTCTCTTTTGGTTATTTTTTTCGGTTTGCCGTTTTCATCCATTTCTGTTCTTTCTATCCAGTTGCCTTCTTTATCATAGCCCGCATACTTGTATTTGGTTACGGTGTTTTTCGTGGCATCTTTTGTTGCTTCTTTTTCCGAAATTTCGATCGGATTATTTTTATCATCCAGTTTTACAGTTGATGCATAAACAACTTTTCCAACACTATCTTTTGTTTCGTTTCCTGTAAAGATTTGCTTGTTGTAAGTGCTCGACATCGTTCCGCTCAAGGTGCTGTCAGCATTGAATTTTTTCATTCCGGTGAGCAGTGCGTAATCATTTTGGGTTAAATCAGTATAGTAATTCTTCAATTTATTCGCAGAATCGTATTCTTGTGCTGAAACATATTTTCCATTCTCTGATTTTACAGAAATCGTTGATGACAATTTACCATTAGTGGTCACTTTAACATCCTTGATTAATCCGTTTTCATCATGAGTAAATATTTCGGATTTTTTATCCGGTGTTGCTTTGTCATTGTTGTTGTATTCAGTAATCCATCCTTTTTCATCATACTTGCTTACGACAACACAGCATGAATCCTGCGCGCCAATGTTACCGCTGCTATCAACTCTATAATCGGTGGCTACGACTTGCTGAACATGGCCATTCAGATTATCCGTCAAAACGTCTGCGTTTTTGTCCAACTGATTCTTTTTTTCGTTGCATGAAAAAATAAAGGCAATAACTGCCAGAAGAAAAATGCTCTTTTTCATTTTGATTTTAATTTAAAGATTTACCTAAAATTTTTTAACAGTATTTATCTTCCGTTAGCAGTATTATAAAGCTAATGCAAATTCTTACATTTTAAAATTTTAGTTACAAAAAAAATGTAATTGCAAATTGAAGAACAGCAGTAAACAGGTGAGCCCTGGTGTGCAGTAAAGAAACAAATATCAGCTTTTCCTATTCTTGTCTAATCGGACTGGGACCCAAAGCGTTTACAGATTTTATTAATGGCTCGAGTGTGGATTTGTTTACAAAATCATTTTAATAATTCCAATAATTAAATAAGTCAATAATCAATAATCAATGCTCAATATTCAATGTTCAGTGAACAAACAATACAACAATATAACAATTTACCAATTGAATAATTCAATAACTAATATTCAACATTCAATGTTCAATATTCAATGTTCAAGTGAACAAACTCAACAGAACAATATAACAATCCAACAATCCAACAATCGTTAATAATATTCCTGATCAAAATCATTTACTAAACTGATGAGTGTCATGATGGCTGAGTGCCGTGCAAAGTAGGTTTGCCCGATTTTAAAATGAACCCGACATCGACAATAACAGAAAGCATTCTTCTTAGCGATGAGCATGAATTGCAATGCTACCATTGCGGTGAAGACTGCCCCGGCCGCGATTTATATTTTGATGAAAAATATTTTTGCTGCAATGGCTGTTTATCTGTTTACCAATTGCTCAACAATGCCGGCTTATGTAATTATTATCAACTGAACGCCAATGCCGGCGCTACTTTGCGAACCACCGCGCGCGATGATAAATATGCATTTCTTGATTCTCCGGACGTACACAATCAATTGATCCATTTCAAAGAAGGCAGCCAGTCGCATATTACTTTCTATATTCCCATCATCCATTGCAGTTCCTGTATTTATCTTTTGGAAAATTTTCATAAGATTTGTAATGGAGTGATCCGGACAGATGTGCAATTTCTGAAAAAAGAGGTAAGAATTGTTTTTGGTGAAGAGAAAACATCGCTGCGACAAATTGTAGAAACGCTGGATAAAATTGGATATGAGCCCTATATCACTTTGAACCAGGCCGTCAAAAAGAAAAAAGCAAAACCCGGAAGAGATCTGATATTCAGATTGGGCGTGGCTGGTTTTTGTTTTGGTAACATCATGCTTTTCAGTATTCCGGAATATTTTTCGGATGCCGCAGTTCGCGAGCCTTATTTGGAAAGTGTGTTTCGCTATTTAAACGTTGTTTTCAGCATTCCGGTATTTTTTTATAGCGCCATCCCGTTCTTTAAATCTGCATTTAAGGGCTTGAGACAACGGCATATGAATGTAGATTTGCCCGTTGCAATTGCCATTGGCGCTACTTTTATCAGAAGCCTTTCCGATGTATTTATATCAAACGGGAGCGGCTTTTTCGACGCCATGTCGGGAATTGTTTTTTTTATGCTCGCAGGGCGTGTATTGCAGGAACGAACCCAGCGCTATTTATTTTTCAACAGGGATTATACCGACTATTTTCCTATGGCAGTAACGGTGCTGAACAAACACAACGAATCTGAAACCAAAATTCTCACAGAATTGCAGGTGAATGACCATCTGTTGATCCACAACAGTGAGTTGGTTCCCGCCGACAGCCTGTTGATTAAAGGTAAATGTCTTATTGATTATAGTTTTGTTACCGGCGAATCGCTCCCCGTTGAAAAAAAACCGGGCGAGCTCATTTACGCCGGCGGAAGGCAACTGGGTGGCCTTATTGAATTAAGGGTGGTAAAAGAAACTTCAGCCAGCAGGCTTATGCAGTTGTGGAGCAGCGATCTGGACAATGCTCATGAAGAGAAAGGCGGCAATAAAAACTCCTTTGTGCATCTGCTGGCCCGCAAGTTTACCCTCATCGTGTTTGGAATCGCTGTTATCAGCGGGTTTTATTGGTACATTCACGATGCTTCAAGAATATGGCCTGCGATTACTGCCATTCTTATCATCGCATGCCCTTGTGGCCTGTTGTTAACGGCCACGTTTACCAATGGACATGTGCTCAGGATTCTTTCAAAGAATGGGCTCTTTTTACGGAATGCCCATATCATCGAACGGTTTGGAAATATCCGCCATATTGTTTTTGATAAAACCGGTACATTAACTTCTCCAGCCAGTATGCATGCTCATTTCAGGGGAAGTGTTCTCAGCGATGAAGAGAAAGAATTTATTGCTTCCGCGATCAGGCCAAGCCTCCATTCTTTCAGGCAACCTGTACTGAACTATTTGAAAAAAAGTGGCAAATATGAAGCCCGCAGCTTCCAGGAATATGCAGGATTGGGAGTTGAAGCAACAGTGAGGAACAATCATTATCAGATTGGAACGGCTACTTTTTTCGAGCTTGAAAATGCACGAACTGATGAAGGTACATTGCTATATGTTTATAAAAATGGTAACGCATTGGGATATTTTTTACTGGTACAGGGGTTAAGACCCGGAGTCGAAGAAATGTTGTCTCGACTTAGAAAAAAAATAAGTTTCTTTCTTTTTTCAGGTGATGAACCCTACCAATCTGGATATTTTAAAAAACTGTTTGACGATAAAATGCTTTTCAAATTAAGCCCGGCAGAAAAGTTATCTCACATTGAGTGTTTGCAATTAAAGGGTGATTTCGTTGCGATGATAGGTGATGGTTTGAATGATGCAGGCGCACTTAAAAAAAGTGATGTAGGCATTTGTATTTCAGATGATATCAAACGGTTTACGCCGGCCGGCGATGCCATCCTGGACGGGCAAAAGCTTTCGATAATAGACCGGCTGATACAGTTTTGCAGCAACAGCAAAAATACCATCCGGGTTTGTTTTTTCTTTTCAATCATATATAATATTACCGGGTTATGTTTTGCGGTTCAGGGTATTTTATCGCCACTCATAGCGGCGGTTTTGATGCCTTTGAGTACGCTTACTATTGTGGTTACGACTTATATGGTTACGAAGTATAATGCCAGGAAGCAAAGGCTGCTTATTTGAATGTTTAAAACATGAGGAACCTCAGGAAAACTGCTGATTCTGGTCATGGCGAAACGGTCGGATGAAAAATATTTTTGCCGCTAAAGATTTTCTATGAGTGTCATGCTGATTTTACTGGGAGCCAGCCTTATTGTTTCCCTCATTTTCCTCGCGGCTTTCATCTGGTCTGTTAAAGACGGGCAATATGATGATGACTTTTCGCCTGCACACCAGATTTTTTTTGATGAAAACCCAAAATCTAAAATATAGTTTTTTTACAACATGAGCACAGATCAAACACAACAGTCAGCCGCAGTCCCGATGGCACAAGCAGCCTCTTCGGGTATTCAACTGGAAACTTTTTATTACGACAACAAATCCGTTAAATTTTTTGCCTATGCCACCCTTTTCTGGGGATTGGTAGGAATGACAGCCGGTTTGTGGGCAGCTTTTAGTATTGCTTACCCGCAAGTGAACCTGGGATGGGCGCCAACCACCTTCGGACGTATGCGTCCTGTTCATACCAATGCGGTGATTTTTGCATTTGTCGGGAACGCTATTTTCTGTGGTGTTTATTATTCGCTTCAACGGCTTTGTAAAACACGAATGTGGAGCGATACGCTTAGTAAAATCCATTTCTGGGGATGGCAAGCCCTGATTCTCCTTGGCGCCTTATCTCTTTGGGGCGGCTTTACCCAGGGAAAGGAATATGCAGAACTGGAATGGCCGTTTGATATAGCCATCACGCTGTTATGGCTGGTATTTGGTGCAAATATGTTGGGTACCATTTTAAAAAGAAGGGTTTCTCATTTATATGTGGCCATTTGGTTTTATATCGGTACATGGGTCGCTGTAGCCATGTTGCATATTGTAAATTCTATTGCCATTCCGCAATCTTTTCTGAAAAGCTATTCCTGGTATGCAGGAGTGCAGGATGCGCTGGTACAATGGTGGTACGGACACAACGCGGTTGCGTTTTTCCTTACCACGCCTTTTTTGGGTTTGATGTATTATTTCGTTCCCAAAGCAGCCAATCGTCCCGTATATTCTTACCGCTGGTCGATTATTCATTTCTGGTCGCTGATATTTATCTATATCTGGGCAGGGCCACATCACCTGCTTTATACCGCTTTGCCGGAATGGGCGCAGGGATTGGGTACCGTATTTTCAATCATGTTGATAGCGCCGTCATGGGGAGGGATGCTGAACGGATTGTTGACACTTCGTGGAGCATGGGACAAGGTGCGTGAAGATGCTACATTGAAATTTATGGTGGTAGCGCTCACCTGCTACGGTATGGCCACTTTTGAAGGGCCAATGCTTTCTTTAAAAAGTGTAAACGCCATCAGTCATTATACCGACTGGACAATTGCCCACGTGCACGTTGGCGCGCTTGGCTGGAATGGATTTCTTGCTTTTGCCATGCTATACTGGCTGATGCCCAGGTTATTTAATACAACACTGTTTTCAAAGAAATGGGCAAACACGCATTTCTGGTTGGGCACGCTCGGAATCATTTTTTATGTAATTCCGCTTTATTGGGCCGCACTCACACAAAGCCTGATGTGGAAGAAATTTACGCCCGAAGGAATTTTGCAATACCAGTTTATGGAAACGGTGACTACCATCCAGCCAATGTACGTATTGAGAGGAGTGGGTGGATTGCTATATATCTCCGGGTTGATACTGATGATTGTAAACATCTGGAAAACCGTAAAGCAGGGAAAATTTGTTGCAAATGAACAATCACAGGCATCACCATTACCAAAAAAATATGAAGCACACGGCAAGAAAGAACATTGGCATGGCTGGATTGAAAGGAGGCCCGTGCAACTTACGGTCATGTCGCTCATTGTTGTAGGCATCGGCGGCATGGCTGAAATGATTCCGACCTTCCTGGTCAAATCGAACATTCCTACCATCAGCAGTGTGCAACCTTACACGCCGCTCGAACTTCATGGCAGAAATATTTACATCCGCGAAGGCTGTTATGTGTGCCATTCACAAATGATTCGCCCATTCAGGGATGAAGTAGCGCGGTATGGTGAATACAGTAAGGCAGGTGAGTTTGTTTATGACCATCCGTTTCAATGGGGATCAAAAAGAACCGGCCCTGACCTGGCAAGGGTAGGAGGTAAATATCCGGATAGCTGGCATTACAACCACATGCTGGATCCTACTTCGATGACGTCCGGCTCGCTCATGCCTTCTTATCCCTGGTTGTTTACCGACCGGATTGATAAAATGAAAACTTACGACATGATTAAGGTAATGAAAAAACTGGGTGTTCCATATCCCGATGGTTATGAAAATAATGCGGGCAAAGATCTGGATAAACAGGCGGAAAAAATTAAGAAAAACCTGGAAAAAGATAAAATTAAAGTGGGTAAAAATGATGAAATCGTAGCGTTGATTGCGTATCTGCAACGATTGGGCACCGATATTAAAAATGAACCTAAAAAAGAATTAATAACTGATTAAAACATCTATTCAGCCATGAAATTTATCAATTATCTCAAAGATATACACAACGTGCAGATTTATCCGCTGTTCACGCTGATATTATTCATAACCATTTTCATTTTGGCAACCATTCTTGTGTTTTCCAAAAGCAAGAAAACCATTACAGAAATAAAAAACCTTCCGTTAGAGGATTAATCAATTTTTTATGAAAATTTTGAAAATAATAATTGCCGTTTTTTCTTTGTTTACTGTATTTCCGGCAGCAGCACAAGCGAAAGAAGTTTCATCTGTTAAGCACCCGGTTGCGCTCGTCATGCTCCTCATGATCGCTTTGCTGGCAGCGGTAATTTTCTTAATGGGCAAAGTCCTTATCGCAGGTTATTCGGTTCATAAGGAACGGTTGAAAAAAATAGCATCAGCTTCAGCTCCGGTTCTCATTTTCGCCTTGTTGTTGAATGGTCCGGTTTCTTTTGCGCAGCAGGCAACTGACGTAGCCGCTTCTGCTGTGGTAAGCCATGAGTGGGTGACAGGACTAAGCAATTCCACCTTTTTGATTTTAATTTCAGTGATTGCACTCGAGCTTACTATTATTTTTTACATGGCTACCGCTTTTCGCTCTTTTGTGACCATCAAAAAAGCAAAACCGGTAAAAGCCAAACAGAAAAAATTCAGCTGGCTAGAAAAGCTGAATAACACACGCACGGTAGATTCCAAATCTGAGGACGCTTACAACCTCGGTCACAACTATGACGGCATCGAAGAACTCGATAATCCTACACCGCCCTGGTGGCAGTGGGGTTTTGTACTCTCTGTTGTCTTTGCGGTAATCTATCTGTGGGTTTATTTTGTGTCTCATTCTGCGCCAAATCAAATCAAAGAACTGGAAATTGCCAATACAAAAGCGGAAGAACAGATTAAGGCATACATGGCCAGTTCAGCCAATAAAATCGATGAAAATACCGTCACCTTTTTAGACGGTGCTGTTGATATTGACGCCGGCAAAAAAATATTTACCAGCACCTGTGCTCCGTGTCATGGCGCGGATGGAGGTGGCGTCGTTGGCCCAAACCTTACTGATAATTACTGGCTTCATGGAGGGACGATCCATGATATTTTCAGAACGATAAAAAACGGCGTTCCGGAAAAAGGCATGAAAAGCTGGAAAGATGACTTTACGCCAAAGCAAATCGCGCAGTTGGCGAGTTTTATCGTTACGCTCAAAGGCACTAAACCTGTGAATCCAAAAGAGCCACAGGGCGAGTTAGTGGAATAAATAACCTGTGGAATATATTATTATGAACGACAACAACCATATCGATATCCGGTCTTTAGTAGAAACTGATTCGTTCAGGAATAAGCTGAGTACTGTAACCAAAGATGGTAAAAGGAAATGGATTTATCCCGTGAAGCCTGGTGGCAAATGGTTTAATTATCGTGCCGCGGTTGCCCTGTTTTTTTATGCAATCTTTTTTATCACACCTTTTATTAAAGTGCATGGCCGCCCGTTTCTTCAGTTTAATTTTCCCGAAGGAAAATTCATCCTGTTCAGTTATGCTTTCTGGCCGAAGGATTTTTTTATTTTCGGTTTGCTGATGCTTGCTGCCATTGTATTTATTGCTTTATTTACCAATGCCTTTGGCAGGATTTTTTGCGGCTGGGTATGCCCGCAAACGGTTTTTATGGAAATGCTGTTTCGCCGGGTTGACTACCTGGTTTTGGGAAGCGCACAAAATCAAAGGCTGTTGGCTAAGGCTCCGTGGAATTCACAAAAAGTTAGGAAGTACTCTCTTCGATATGGCTTGTATTTTATACTCAGTTTTATTATTGCCAATACTTTTCTGAGTTATATCATCGGTGTGGATCAATTGTTCAAAATCATGACTGAGCCGGTATTTGAACACCTTGGCGGATTCCTGGCCATACTTGTTTTTACACTGGTGTTTTTTAGTGTTTATGCATTTCTTCGCGAGCAGGTTTGTACCAATATCTGTCCATATGGAAGGCTTCAGAGTGTATTGCTCGATAAAAACAGCGTGGTGGTGGCTTATGATTATAAACGGGGAGAACCGAGGGCCAAATTTCGCAAAAATCAAAGTGAATCTGACGGTGATTGCATAGACTGTAATGCGTGTGTAAATGTTTGCCCCACCGGAATCGACATTCGCAATGGCACACAACTCGAATGTGTAAACTGTACCGCGTGTATTGATGCGTGCAACTTTATGATGGAAAAAGTGGGCCGGCCAAAAGGACTGATCCGTTTTGATTCTGAAAATAATATTGCCGAAGGCAAAAAATTCCGTTTTAACGCCAAATTGAAGGCTTATACGGTTGTCTTAATCGTGTTGATTGCTGCCATTGTAGCATTGCTTATTACCCGTAAAAATATTGATGGCACATTGATGCGTACTTCGGGAATGCTTTACCAGGAGCGGGGCGTAGACAGTATTTCAAACCTGTACAATTTAAAACTCATTAATAAATCCATCAAGGGATACAGCCTCGAATTAAAGCCGGATAATTTTGAAGGAAGGGTCGAACTCGTGGGTAATAATCACATTAAAGTCGACGGCGAACAACAGGTAAATGCGACTTTATTTATCGTGCGCGATAAAAAGAGCATTCACGAACGGAAAGAAAAATTAAAAATCGGCGTTTACTTCAACGGTAAAAAAGAAAATACCATCGGTTCTACTTTTTTGGGCCCGGTGCCTGACGAAAATGAAGATTAAATGCCGGAGGCATTATACCCATAAAAAATGTTAGCAATGAAAAACAATAAACCACCTGAGAAAAAATATGGTTTTTGGAATTGGGGAACCGGTATCACCATTACCATCATCGTTGGCGCTTTATTGATGTTGTTTATGGTTTACAAAACTACGACCGTTGATATTGATATGGCCGAGCAGGATTATTATAGCCAGGAACTAAAATTTAATCAGAAGCTGGAAGCGATAAGCAACGCCAACCAGCTTTCTTCACCGATTGTTGTTTCTCAAAATGACCAGGTGATCAAGTTAATTGTACCTCACGAATGCATACAAAATGTTTCCGGAGAAATTCTGCTTTACCGCCCTTCCTCAGTAAAACATGATTTGCTTATTGCATTTGCTCCCGACGGCAATGGTGATATTTTTATTGAGAAGGATCAATTGCTAAAAGGTATTTACAAGCTCAAGGCAGATTGGCAAATGAAAGGAAAATCTTTTTACCAGGAACAAAGTTTTTTTGTAGAAAAATAATGTTTTACAAATGATAACAACTTTTTTAGTCAGCGCGCTTCTTATTGGCTTTTTGGGTAGTTTCCACTGCGTGGGAATGTGTGGTCCGATAGCGCTTTCATTGCCTGTGCATCATTTGCATGGCGTTGAAAAGGCGATGGGCATTGGGTTGTATAATTTGGGAAGGATTTTGATGTATGCGCTGATTGGAATGGTTTTCGGCATGATTGGGCTCAGTTTTAAATTTTTTGGGTGGCAACAAATACTTTCCATTGCCTTGGGCGCGGTGCTCATTCTTATATTTTTGTCACGGGTGTTTTCCTTCAAAAACCATAAATCCATCGCCGCATTTTCTCCCTGGAATCAAAAGATTATTTCAATACTTACTCCATTAATGACTGCCGGAAAAACAAAAAACCTGTTATTTATTGGTTTGCTGAACGGCCTGCTGCCGTGCGGACTTATTTATATCGCCCTGGCTGGCGCGATGGCTACGGGAAACATTTTTTACAGCGCCTTATTCATGGCAGGATTTGGTGCGGGAACCCTGCCGGCAATGGTAATCGCATCGTATGCAGCTGGCATGTTTTCACTTGCGCTACGAAATAAAATAAAAAAAGTATTGCCTTACATGCTGGCCCTGATGGGCATTCTTCTTATCCTTAGGGGATTGAATTTAAACATTCCCTTTTTAAGTCCTGCGCTTCATCCGGGCCAGGGCATTTATTGCCATTGATAGCGGGGAAGAAAATCAGGGTTAAAGGTTAAACGTCCATTATGATGATGAATGATATTAAGATCCCGATGTTATAATGTCCGTGTGAGCAAAATACAAATCCGGGTTATTTGTTTGTTTACTGCAAATGGATCTTTAATTCAACACCTTCGCCTCTTTTTCTGTCTGGATATTTTTTTGCTCTTTTATTTTTCCGTAGCCTCCCACAACATTTCTCACATTGTGATAGCCCTGCTTTTTCAAAAGTGATGCGGCAATCACGCTTCTGTAACCACTGGCACAGTGTACATAGATATTCTGGTTTTCTTCCAGTTGCGCAATCTGGGCCACATCCACCATTTCTTCCAGAGGAATGTTAAGCGCTTCTTTTACATGGCCTTCGGCAAATTCATTATATTTTCGAACGTCCAGCACGATTAGGTTTTCATCAAAAGGAATATCCATTGCCAGCTCATCTGCCTCCACATTTATAATCAAATCTATTTTTTCTCCGGCTTTTTTCCATGCTTCAAATCCTCCTTTCAGGTATCCTTCTACGTTCTCAAAGCCAACACGCGCCAACCTTACCACCGTTTCTTCTTCTTTTCCTTCATCCGTTACCAATATGATTGGTTCTTTAAATGAAAGTAAACTTCCTGCCCATTCTGCAAACCTTCCGTCAAGGCCGATAGAAACAGAGCCGGGAATAAAACCATTGGTAAATTCCTCGCTGTCTCTTGTATCAACAATGACCGAACCTTTGTCTGCCTTTGCTTTAAATCCTTTTACAGAAAGCGGCTTCAATCCTTTTTCTTTTACCTCATCCAGGTTTTCATAACCTTCTTTATTTATTTTGGCATTGATGCTGAAATAAGGCGGAGCGTCTTCTAATCCCTCGGTCACTGCTTTGATAAATTCTTCACGTGTTTGCGGTTGCAGTGCATAATTCGTTTTCTTCTCAATACCCATGGTACTTTGCGTTTCGGGGCCAAGATTTTTTCCGCAACTGCTTCCGGGTCCATGAGCAGGATATACGATTACATCATCTGGTAAAGGCAATAATTTGTTTTGAATAGTATCGTACATGATGGAGGCCAGCTCTTCTTTTGATAAGTTCCCGCTGCTCAAATCGGGGCGGCCTACATCGCCTACAAATAAGCTATCACCGGTGAAAAGGCAATATGGATTTCCCTGCTCATCCCTTAAAAGATAACAGGTAGATTCTAAGGTGTGGCCTGGTGTGTGAATGGACTCAAGGGTGATATGTCCAATTTTAAATACTTCACCATCTGTTGCAAGATGAAAAGGGAAATTCGCTTTTGTGTTAGGCCCATACACAATAGGAGCGCCGGTTTTTTTACTGAGATCAATATGCCCGCTTACAAAATCCGCATGAAAGTGTGTTTCAAAAATATATTTTATGGTAGCATTACGTTCTTTTGCGAGTTGTAAATATTCTTCTGTATCCCTTATCGGATCTATGATGGCAGCTTCGCCATTGCTTTCAATAAAATAGGCGGCTTCGCTCAGGCAGCCGGTATAAAGTTGTTGTATATACATGTCGTTCGGGTTTTAAAAAAAAGCCATATTTATGCAAAGTTGATAAATATGGCTCAATTAATTGGAAAACAAATATTACGATCTAAAAATGAATCAGCAGATTATCCAACAAGTTCTTTTACAAATTTGTTGATTTCCGCAATACGTTTTTCATTGATCGTATAAAAAATGAATTTGCCTTCGCGCACGGTGTTCACAATATCTGCTTTGCGCAAAATAGCAAGATGCTGGGATGCAACAGATTGTTCCAGGCGCAGTTTTACATAAAGTTCAGTCACCGTAATTCTTTTATGTTCGTCGATTGTTTTAAGAATCAGTTGTCTGAGTTTATGATTAATCGCACGCAAAACAAGCGCTGCTTTTTTGATTTTCAAATAATCCATGTTTTTGAGAGCTTCACTTTCATTGGCGTGTTCCAAATGGTTTGTTTCGTGACTTTGGGCTGTTACTGTCATTTCTAATTAATTTTAAATTAGTAAGATAAAAGGTTTTCTAACGAATTAAGTTTTTTCGAAAGACAAAGGTACGTATTGTAAATAGATATATTTTGTAATGAAACATTAAAATGAAACTTATTTTTTCACCGGAGTATAAAATTCCTTGATGTATATCGGTTCTGCAGTTATCACATTCTTAAACTCATTTTTTATAAATGTATTCCACGAAAATTCTGCAAGCGCTTCCGAAGAAACGACGTTGTCAGAAAAGGAATAATTTGAAGATTTATTTTGCATGATATTTTTCAATTTTTCCGCTCCATTTCCAAAGAAATAAACCAGGTGTTCCTGAACCACGTTGCTAAACGAATTTTCATCTAAAACCATTGCTGCTGGCGGAATCACAGCATTTAAGTGGGCATCATAAACTGCAGTAAAAACCTCCATTCTGCGTGCGTCAATCATGGGGCAATACCACACCTTTTTATCGCCTGTATTTTCTAATGCTGCAAAGGCCATTAATTCCAAAGTATTGAAAATCATGAGGGGTATTTTTAATGCAAAACAAAGCCCTTTTGCTGTCGCCAAACCTACCCTGATTCCGGTGTAAGAACCGGGTCCGCCGGTAACGCCAACGGCACTTAATTGCGTTGGTAAGATGTCATTTTGCTGTAAAATGTGATGAATGGCAGTATGCAAAAAACTGGCGTGTTCTTTGGAGCTATTATTCACCAATGTTTCTAAAACAACCTGCTTTTCCGATAGATTTACAATCGCTTTTTCTGAAGTGGTGTGTATATTTAAAATGTAGTTCATCTGATAAAATCCTTTGCTGTTTCTTCTAAAAATAATTTTTTCAAGACTGGTGCAGGGCAATATCTTTCTTCTTTTTCAGATAATTTTTTTAATAAAAAATAAACCTTTTCGATACCGATTGCTTGCGCCCATTCAAACGGCCCTTGCGGATAATTGGTTCCAAACTTCATTGCCAAATCTATTTCTTCTTCGGTGCTTACATTTTCACCGAAAGAAAAAAAAGCTTCATTAATAATCATACTGATTACCCGGGCAGAAACAAACCCGGGTTCGTCTTTTACAAAAAAAAATTTGCGGTTAAAATCTTTAAAAATATTTTCAATTCTTTCGCCTTCATTCGACGCTATTTCCCAGCTTTCTCTTTTTAAAAACCCTGGCCACGCATTAATTCTGCTCACATTTGCAGGAAAATGTAATTCAGCGAGCGTTTCTGTTACGGCATTGATCAATACCGGTTTATTCCCGAAAAGGCTAAAATCTATTTTATCCGTTGTGGGCAGTGAAGACACCGGGCAGCAGCGGTTGGTGTCCTCATCAACCGGCAAGCCGCAAAAATCAGCAAGTAAAAGAAAAGCATCATGATTTTTGTAATCCTCATTTTCAGGAAGTTTATTTTCGAAAGTGAAGACATAGTTACCAGCCGGATTTATTGATTGTATTTCCTTTTGTTGTTCTTCATTTCCATATACAAAAATGTTCATCTTTTATTTTTTGCAAAAATAGGTTTGTTAGTTGATGGAAAGTTTTGCAACTTTAATGCCTTTTCAAAAAAACTCAAGATGGATAAAACAATTATCAACACAACAAAAGCTCCGGAGCCAATCGGGCCATATAGCCAGGCGGTAAAAGCAGGCGGATTTTTATTTTTATCAGGGCAGATACCGCTGATTCCCGGCACATCTGACCTGAAAAATGGAAACATTACTGAGGAAACTGCACAGGTAATGGAAAATTTAAAAGCACTATTGGAAGAAGCGTCTATTGATTTTAGCCATGTAGTAAAAACAACTATTTTTTTGAAAGAAATGAGCTTTTTTGCAGAAGTAAATACAGAATATGGAAAGTATTTTGATAAAGATTTTCCTGCACGGGAAACAGTAGCAGTGAAAACGTTGCCGAAGGACGTGAATGTGGAAATAAGTATGATTGCGGTTTTGTAGGTTGAAAGTTGAAGGTTCAAAGTTGGAGGTTGAAGGTTCAAAGTTCAAAGTTGAAAGTTGGAGAAATATTTAATTTTCAATGTTCAAGTGGAAGAAATAATCAATGTTCAATGTTTAAGGTTCAAGGTTTATGGAAGAAAATGTTCCAATAAACAAACAAATAAGGAGGATTTTAATTTTGTTGAAAATCAGGAGAATTGGATGCCAAGAGAATCGTTAGAATGAATAGAGTATAAATCCTATGAATAAAATCAAATCAAATTGAATAAACAGGTAATTATAACATCAAAAGCACACAATTATTTAACGGATACGCTTCAGCACAAAGGCTATTCAGTTCTTTTTGCCGAAAAAATAAATTATGAGGAACTGAGCGGCATTATCAGCCAGGCAGAAGGATTGATTGTAACGACCAGGATGCCGATTGACAAGCCACTCATCGACAAGGCAATCCGCTTAAAGTGGATTGGAAGGCTCGGTAGCGGAATGGAATTGATAGATGTGAAATATGCTGAATCAAAAGGCATCAGGTGTGTTAGCAGTCCGGAGGGAAACCGCAATGCGGTGGCTGAACACACACTTGGTTTGATATTAAACCTGACGAATAAAATCTCTTCCAGCTTTGAAGAAATTAAAGACAGAAAATGGATCCGCGACGCCAACCGCGGGATGGAACTGGAGGGGAAAACGGTTGGGATCATAGGTTACGGAAATACCGGTTCTGCTGTTGCCAGGTTGTTATCTTCTTTCAGTGTAACGGTTTTAGCTTATGACAAATACAAGTACGATTTCGGAGGGGGATATATTAAAGAAGCAAATTTTGAACAGGTTTGCCGGTATTCTGATGTAATCACTTTGCATGTGCCATTAACTGAAGAAACAAAACACATGGCGAATGAACATTTTTTTAATTCTCTGGGCAGAACGCCATTTTTTATTTCCACCTGTCGAGGCAAAGTAACCGATACTAACGCTTTAATTGCCGCTTTGAAAAATAAAAAAATTGCCGGGGCTGGTTTGGACGTGATGGAAAATGAAAGATTGGAAACTTATAACAAAGAAGAAAATCAGCAATTGAACTGGTTGGTGGCGCAGCCAAATGTAATTCTGACGCCGCATATAGCAGGATATTCGCACGAGGCTTTATACAAAATGGCAAAAATTCTTTTAGAAAAATTAGGCTTGAAATAATTTTCAATATTCTTATATTTGTATTCATACAAATTTATTCATACAACGTCTTGAATGAGGCGTTGTATTTTTTTTCATCATTCTGTAATATCGTATAACAATATAAAAATGAGGTTATGAGCCAGGTAAATTATGTAACAAAAGATACATTTGAGCAAATGCAGGCAGAACTGCAGCACATGAAAGGCGTGGAAAGGCCCGCAGCATCAAGAGCGATAGCGGAAGCGCGCGAGAAAGGCGACCTGAAAGAAAATGCAGAATACGATGCTGCAAAAGAAGCGCAGGGATTGCTTGAGGCAAAAATAAAACAATTAGAAGCGGTGATCGCTACTGCAAGAATTGTGGATGAGAGCACGATTGATACCAGCAAAGTTTCAATTCTTACAAAAGTTACTCTTACCAACCTGGCGACTAAAAAACAGGTTACTTACCAGATTGTTTCTGAGAAAGAAGCGAACCTGAAAGAGCAAAAAATATCGGCTTCCTCACCTATTGGAAATGGATTGCTGGGCAAAGCCGTAGGTGATATTGCAGAAATAAAAGTGCCGGCGGGATGGATTAAATTTAAAGTGGAGAAGATAACGGCGTAAAGGCTGAAGGCGGAAGGCAGAAAGCCGAAGGCAGAAGGCGCATTGAGCTTTGAGCCTTCAGCAATATTCAATGTTCAATAATCAATATTCAATCGAAGAACATGACGATATTTAGCAAAATAATTAAAGGTGAAATTCCTTCATTTAAAATTGCAGAAAATGAAAAGTTTTATGCTTTTTTAGATATAAGTCCTTTGGTAGAAGGACATACATTGGTAGTTCCAAAAATAGAAGTTGATAAATTTTTGGATATGCCGGATGATTATCTTTCGGAAATTTTATTATTCGCAAAACCGATTGCAACAGCTATTGAAAAATCATTTCCCTGCCAGCGTTGCGGATTAAGCGTGGTAGGACTCGAAGTTCCCCACGCGCATTTGCATTTAATTCCGCTAAATACGATGAATGATATCAATTTTACCCGGAAAAAATTATCCCCTTCAAAGGAAGAATTGAAAAGAGCACAGGAAAAGATCTTGGCGGCGATGAAATCTGCTTAATTTACTTTTTCAGTAAACGAAGAAATAAACCCGATTCGTGTTTTATTTTTTAAAAAATCATCTCAGGAATTTCTCCGTCAACTATTAGCTTTCCTTCTGTTTTATTTTGAATTTCTTCTACCGTTACTCCCGGCGCTCTTTCGAGTAAACGGAAACCATTTACAGTAACTTCAATGACCGCGAGGTTACTTACAATTTTTTTTACACAATTAATTCCCGTCAAAGGAAGCTGGCATTTCTTTAATAATTTCGATTCTCCTCTTGGATTCGTGTGCATCATTGCCACAATAATATTTTTTGCACTCGCAACCAAATCCATTGCGCCGCCCATTCCTTTCACCATTTTGCCGGGAATCTTCCAACTGGCAATATCACCATTTTCACTTACTTCCATAGCGCCAAGAACGGTAAGGTCCACTTTGCCGGCGCGTATCATTCCAAAGCTCATGGCACTGTCGAAAAACGCTGAGCCGGGTAGGGTAGTGATGGTTTGCTTGCCTGCATTAATCAGATCGGGGTCTTCTTCTCCTGCTAATGGGAACGGCCCCATGCCCAGCAATCCATTTTCAGATTGAAGGGTAACATGAATTCCATCAGGAATAAAATTTGCTACCAATGTTGGAATGCCAATCCCGAGATTCACATAATAGCCATCTTTTAATTCCTTTGCAATACGTTGTGCTATTTGATTTTTGTCTAACATGGTCAATGTGATAATGTGCTGATATGCTAAGGTGCTAATTGGCGAATTGTTCTCTGTTCTATCCTTTTTTCAAAAACACTTCCTTTAAAAATCCGGTGAACGTAAATTCCTGGTGTGTGAATTTCATTCGGACTTAGTTCGCCGGCTTCTACCAATTCTTCTACTTCTGCAATGGTGATTTTTCCCGCCATTGCCATTAAAGGATTAAAATTCCGGGCGGTTTCTTTGTAAATTAAATTGCCGGCAGTGTCGCCTTTCCAGGCTTTTACCAAAGCAAAATCAGAATCAAAAGCATATTCCATCAGGTATTCTTTCCCATTAAATATCCGCGATTCTTTCCCTTCTGCTACTTCTGTACCTACACCGGCAGGTGTAAAAATTGCCGGCATCCCATATCCTGTAGCCATGCATCTTGTAGCCAGTGTTCCCTGCGGGATTAATTCTACTTCCAGCTCGCCGCTCAATAATTGTCTTTCAAATTCTGCATTTTCCCCCACATAAGAAGCAATCATTTTTTTCAATTGTTTCTTTTTTAATAATATTCCAATTCCAAAATTATCCACCCCTGCATTATTAGAAATACAGGTAAGGTCTTTCACTTCTTTTTTCCCCAAAGCGGCAATGCAATTTTCAGGAATGCCACATAATCCAAAGCCACCAAGCATAATCGTACTTCCATTGGAAATATCGTGTATGGCTTCATCCGCATTTTTAAAAACTTTATTCATGAGAAATTATTTTACTAATGGCTCCGCCGCATTTTTGTTTTTTAAATGCAAATTGTTTTCTCTTTCTTTTTGAATGTAAAGACTATCAAAGATAATCTTTAATACGTCCGGATGTTTCACATACCAGTTATAGCTTTTATTAAAAGAAGCGGAATCTGTTTTATAAATCCTGAACACTTTTTCGGATAATGTTTTTGTCTCAATAGCCACATCTACCGAAGAATCTTTCCGGGCGATTTCTGAGGCGAGGGTTTCGGCTCTCATCACATCCCATAAAATACTTTTCATTTCCTTTGGTTGAATAAGGGAGGAGGGAGGCTCATTGCTTTTACCGCAGGAAAAAAGTAGAATTAAAAGACTAAAATAAAAAATACTTTTCATCATTTCAATGCTGCGTCATATCTGTTAGAAGATGTAGGATCCAGTCGTTTTAAAAAGTCGAGCGCTTTTGCTTTATCTTGTGGATTCGCTTTTGAAAACACCTGGATAAGTTCCTGTGTTTTTGCCTGGAAAAAAAACGGCAGAATCATGGTACTTACGTTATCCGCGTTAAAGGTGTTCAGCAGATTAAGTACGTTTAAAATCTGGCTTCTTCCGGTGGCATCCTGGTCATATAATTTATCCATTCCCAGGCGGTAATAATCATAGATCGCTTCATGAAACAAAGTATACTTACTGTTTAGTAAATTCTCTGCAAGCCAGTACCTGTTGCGCGTTCCATCAAATGCCTTCCATCCTGAAATGTTTCGGCCTTCCGGTGCATTGTTCACAATATTCTGTGCTTTTTGGAAATATAAATTACCGCCTCTCATTGAAAATGAATCATAATCAAAACCAAGGATCATGTCGATCCAATAAGCAAAAACAGCAGTCAGATTAGATACAAGCGGATCAGTGCCGGAAACACGGGTATCGCTGAATTCGAGTTGCTGAAATTCCACGTATTTAAAAATCACGTCGTTATCCTGGTAATTAATCATCGGAGATACATAAGATGAATTAAAAACAGGCCTGCCGGATTGGATGGTGAGCGATGCTTTATATACATTTGGATCGCCGGTAGATTCGAGGTTTAATAAAAAACTGCAATCAATTTTTTCATTGGTTCCATAGGTATCGGTTGTCCATTTGCTGTTGTTTACAAAATTATTGAGCGCAGTTTCTAACGTCTGGAATGCTTTTTTATCTACATTGTTGGCCACCCGGTTGCTCAAAACGCTTACTCTTGCACGAAGCTCCTGTGCATCGGTAATTGACGTAAAAAATATCAATAAAAAAAACAGGAAGATTTTATTCATTTCTATATTGGATAATGGTGTTTATGATGTCTGCAGCTACTTCTTTTTTTGTTTTGGCAGGAAAATTATATTCTTTTTTGTTCTTATCAAAAATAGTGATTTTGTTAGTATCGCCTCCAAAGCCTGCTCCTTCATCATTCAAAGAATTCAGCACAATTAAATCGGCATTTTTTTTCGATAATTTTTTAATCGCATTCTCTTTTTCATTTTCAGTTTCTAATGCAAACCCAACCAATGTTTGTGTCTTTGATTTTATTTTTCCCGTTTCAAAAAGAATGTCTTTTGTTTTTACTAATTCCAGTAAAAATTCGCCGGTTTCTTTTTTTATTTTTTGCCTGCTTTTATTTTTTGGAGAATAATCGGCAACCGCCGCAGCCATTACGATGATATCATAAGTTTTAATATGGTGCATTACCGCTTCATACATGTCTTCGGCGGAAGTGACTCTTTTAGTGTTTATTTTTTTATCAGGTACGACGGATGAAGGCCCTAAAATTAAATGAACTTCCGCGCCATTTTTGGATAATTCTTCTGCAATAGCAACCCCCATTTTCCCGCTCGAATTATTACCAATAAAACGAACCGGATCTAATGCTTCATGCGTGGGGCCTGCAGTTACGAGCGCTTTTTTTCCTTTAAGAATTGTTTTTTTTGAAAAAAAATCTTCCAGGTATTTTATCATTTCTTCAGGCTCTGCCATTCTTCCTTCGCCATGCAAGCCGCTGGCCAACTCACCATTATTTACCGGTAAAAATTCATTTCCATTTTGCTTCAATGTTTCTATATTTTTTTTAGTAACCGGATGGTGCCACATATCTTCATCCATTGCCGGCGCTATTAAAACGGGACATGCAGAAGATAAATAAACAGCCAACAAAAGATTATCACAAATTCCGTTTGCCATCTTTGCAATGGTATTGCAGGAAGCAGGTGCAACCAGCATTACATCAGCCCAACGGCCAAGTATTACATGATTTTCCCAGCTTCCTTCATTAAATAAATCTGTATACGTTTTATTTTTTGAAAGCGTGGAAAAGGTAAGTGGCGTTACAAAATCCTGCGCTTCTTTGGTCATAATTACTTTTACTTCCGCGCCTGATTTTATCAGTAAACGAACAAATATGGCCGATTTGTAAACGGCAATACTTCCCGTAAGGCATAGTAAAATTTTTTTTCCCTGCAGCGGCATAAAATGATTTTGTCAGCAAGATACTTTAAAATAAAAATGGCGGAATAAAACCGCCATTAAATTTATCATTTCTTATTGAAACCAAATTGAATATTTTAATCGAACAAATTGTCTTCATTTTTGCGATAATATATTTTATCCTCCATAAATTCTGCTGTCGCAAGCAGCGCAGGATTGGGAATTCTTTCGTAAGCCCGTGAAATTTCAATTTGCTCTTTATTTTCATGAATTTCTTCCAGGCTGTCGGTATGACTGGCAAATTCTTCGAGTTTATTATGCAATTCTTCTTTGATAGAAATATTAATCTGGTTCGCCCTTTTTGCTATCACGTTGATTGATTCGTATAAATTTCCTGTTTTGTTTTTTACATCAATCAGGTTTTGCGTTTCAACAACATTGCTGGTATTAGCGTTCTGCTGGCGTCTTATTTTGCTCATTTTGTATTTTTTTAATATTGTTTTGACTTAAATTTTTATAATCTTCCGCTTCGGCGAGTAATTTACTCTCGGGATAACGGTCTTTGAAATCAAAATATTCTTCGCTCACCTTTGTATATCTTGCTTCCTGCTTATCCGGAATGCTCAATTTGGCAAATTCATAATAAGATTTAACCGCCATCAGCATATAATCTTCTCCTTTCTCGGACTCCGGATAGGAATTCAACAGATTACCAAATGCAATTCCTGCTGCCTGGTACATTTGCAGATTGTAATATAATTTGGCAGCGAGGTAATCTTTTTCTTCCAGTTTTGCCCTGCATTTCGCAATTATCGCGTTGGCATCAGCTACCCGAGACGAATTTGGATAACTGTTAATAAATCCCTGCATCATTCCAATTGCCTTTGTCGTATTGGTTTGGTCCAATTGTACATTAGGCGATTCTTTGTAAAAAGTAAATGCATGCATATAGGCAATCTCTTCAGCCCTGCTGCTGTTTGGGAAGACTCCTAAAAATCCTTTAAAAAGATTTTCTGCATCCAGGTAATTTTTTTGATAATAGGAACAATAGGCGTATTTATAATATAATTCTTCAAACTTATCAGATCCTTTGAAAACCGGAAACAGTTCCTGGTACAATTGCTCAGCAAGGTGGTATTTTTTGTTTGCATAGTATTCATCCGCCTTCTTCAATTTGTACTCATAGTCGGTACTTTTAAGAACTTTGCTAAACTGGTTGCTGCAACCTGCAAGCATTACAAATGGGATGATCAATAAGGCGAAAGCTAACTTCATAAAGAGCCGCAAAATTAAGTGAATTTAAACAAAAATGACTTTAAAATAAATTTGAACAAAATTGACTTAGTTAATATTTTGATAATTGGATAAAAAAACCCTTTCCAAATGAATGGAAAGGGTTCTGTCATTGAGCAAAGAGTTTGCTGTTTATTTTGTTTTGATATCAACAGTATTTACATCGCCTCCGCCCACTTCGCAGGTAACAGTAATACGATCAGCGCTTATTCCTTCTTTTTCAGTAAGGTAAGTTTTGATAACATCTGATCTCTTGTTGCAAAGAGCCTGTGATACTTTTGAAGCTGCAGGATAACCTGTAATCATGATTGAGCATGAAGGACTGTTTTTCAATTTCGAAGCTACCGTTGCCAACATTGCTTTAGCATCACTGCTCAGGTTATTGCTTTTGTTTCTGAATGAAATGCTTGGAAGATCGGTAATGTTGCAGGTATTTGCATTTTGTGCTACCATATTCTTGCAGCATTCAGGATCCGGGCATTTGCCCACCCCGTCAGCATCTACCGGCTGGCAATAAGTAGGAGTGATCAACTCTTTGTCTTTACAATCAGGTACGCCGTCACCATCGGTATCTCTTGAAACACCATGAGAATCAACAGGGCATCCTGCCGGAGTGTTTGGTTCTTTGTCAAATTGATCTGTTACACCATCGCCGTCAGCATCTGGTAATACCGGAGTAGGCAATTTCATGTGTTTAGGATTGTTGATTTCGCTGTAAGCATAGTCAAGCGGATTGAGCCACCAAAGCGGTTCAACAGCTTTTGATCCGAGATTGAAATTTAATCCCACTGACAGGTAATTATAACTGTCAAAATCACGTGTTAACGCAGGATCTCCAAGTGGATGCTCCTGCCATTCCTGGCCATCCAATAAATCGTCTTTTGTAAAAGTAAACCTGTCTTCAATTGCAAGATTTACACGTTTTCCCAATTTGAAAGCGATGCCGGCAATCGCTGTTCCAGTTGGCCTTAATGGATGATTGCCTAATTTAGGTTTTGTATTCAATTCATTTTGAGCAGGAGTATAAGGTACGTCTTTTAGTAAGGTTTTTAAAGCGTCGCGGGTCTTTTTCCGGTTTTGGTATTGATCGGCAGTTTGCTGGATGGAGCTAAAACCATTCGGTCCTTGTGGAACCTGAACCTGTGCATTATAAACCGTAGCGCCGATACCTAAGCCGCCATAAAGAACCATCCCGTTCTTTTGTTTATGAAAACGAATGTTATTCAGAGTAAAAATTCCCTGCAGTGACAAATCATTAACGGTTGTTTTATAATTGTAATATACGGCGTCATGATTCAAAGCAGAATAACCGGCATTTGTCCACACAGGATTGTTAGAATAACCGAACGAAGGTTTCCAGTTTAGTCCTTTTGCTACCCCATAAAGATATTGCACTCTTAATGAGAAAAGGTATCCAAGAGCTTTACGCAGGTGAATGGCGCCTCCAAAAGTTGGTAATTTTGAAGATATATCGCCACTGATTGAAAAGAGGCCACCGGATATACCCAGTTCCATTTCGTTGCGCGGCTTTGCAGGAAAGTCGTAAGTATTATTCATAAACTCGTTTTGCTGTGCTCTTCCTTTTGCAGGAACAACACTTGAGTCGTAAATATTATAAACACCTGAATCTTGTGCAAAAGCCCCAATCGACAAAAGGGAGAAAATGCCTATTAGTAATGATGTAAACTTTTTGCTTCTCATAACTTTTTAATTAATGTTTTCTTAAATAACGTTTTGTTAGCGGCAAAAGTATCAAAGGAAAATCATTAATCAAATTTTATTTTATTAAACGACAAAAGTATGAGACGTTTATACATTTTAGATTTTTTAAAAGCTGATTTGTTAATTTTAAAGTTTTAAGAATCAGAAATGATGTTCTTAAACCGGCCAAATTTGTAGAATTTAAGGAATATGCATTTAGTTTTCTGTTTCTGTATTATATTGCCTTTTTTCAGAACAAAAATGCAATTTTCAAAAAATCTTATTGCCGCCGAATTAGCCACTTTCGAAGAAAAATTTGCTCAATCGGTAAAGAGTCAAACGCCTTTGCTCGATCGCATAATGAAATATATTATTAAAAGGAAAGGCAAGCAACTTCGCCCGATGTTTGTTTTTTTAAGCGCTAAACTTCACGGAACTGTCAATGAATCTACCTACAGGGCCGCCGCATTGGTTGAGTTGTTACATACTGCCACACTGGTACACGACGATGTGGTAGATGAATCGCTCGAGCGAAGGGGATTCCTTTCGATCAATGCCTTATGGAAAAATAAAATTGCGGTGCTGGTAGGAGATTATTTGCTCTCCAAGGGATTGCTGCTTTCTACAGGCGCCGGCGATTTCAAACATCTTGATATTTTATCGGATGCGGTAAAACAAATGAGTGAAGGAGAATTATTGCAGATTGAAAAAGCAAGAAAATTGAATTTAAAGGAAGAGATATATTTTGAAATAATTCGAAGTAAAACAGCTTCGTTACTTTCATCTGCTTGCGCAGTCGGTGCCTGGAGTACCAGTAATAATGAAGAATTAACGGGAAGAATGAAACTTTTTGGTGAAAAAACCGGAATTGCTTTTCAGATAAAAGATGATTTGTTTGATTATGGAACCGACGACGTGGGAAAACCAACCGGAAATGATTTGAAAGAAAAAAAACTCACCTTACCGCTGATATATACACTCAATAATGTAAGCGCCGCTGAAAAAAGAAAACTTATTTATATTGTGAAAAATGAAAATAAAAATCCCGAAAAAATTAAATATGTTTTGCAGAAAGTAGTAGAAGCTGGCGGAATAGCTTATGCCAATAAAAAAATGATTGAATACCGTGACGAAGCTTTGGCCATTTTGTATGAATTTCCCGATAGCGACATCCGGAAAGGATTGGAAGAATTGGTGAGATATACTACCGATAGGAAATATTAATTGGGTTCATCGGCTCATCTGCTAATCTGCTAATTTGAAATGCTTAAACGCCGGGTTCGTAGGAACGATGCATTTTGTCACAACGGTTTTAATGTGTTGAAAACATAAATCTGAAAATCGGGTTATTTGTTCATTTGCTGTAACCATTTTAATCCCGTTGCAAATATTGATATACCAATGTGAACTTAAAAGCAGGTTTTTTCCAGAATGTGGAAATCTAAAATCAGGTTATTTGTTCCTTTGCTGTAAATTCCCTTTTTAAAATTATTGAGGACAACGTTTTAATCAGCAAGTCAGCACCTTAGCAAATTGGCTAATTAGTTTTTATGGAAAAACGATGGAAAATATTGGAAACCGATAAAGCAAAAGTGCAGTCTTTACATAAGTCTTTAGGCATAAGTTTACCGCTTTGCGATATTCTGGTTCAAAGAGGAATTGACACTTTTGAAAAGGCGAAAGATTATTTCAGGCCGCAGCTCTCACATCTTCATGATCCGTTTTTGATGAAGGATATGGAAAAAGCGGTTCAAAGAATTTTATTCGCCATAAATAATAATCAAAAAATTCTCGTGTTTGGCGATTATGATGTGGATGGAACTACCTCAGTTGCCACCATGTATCGCTTTCTTAAAAAAATTTACAAAGAAGAAAATATTGACTTTTATATTCCACACCGTTATCGTGAAGGGTATGGAGTGAGCAAACGTGGAATTGATTTTGCCAAAGAAAATAATTTTGACTTAATCATTTCGCTGGACTGCGGCATAAAGTCTGTCGAACTCATTGGATATGCACGCACCTTAGGTTTGGATTTTATTGTATGTGACCACCATCTTCCGGATGATGAATTGCCACCCGCGACTGCCATTTTAAATCCCAAACAAAAAGATTGTAATTATCCTTTTAAAGAATTGTGCGGATGTGGTGTTGGTTTCAAATTAGTGATGGCTCTTTCACAACGGTTAGGGCTACACGAAAATGAATATTTGTGCTACCTCGATTTGGTTGTAACTGCGATTGGCGCTGATATTGTGCCGATAACAGGGGAAAACCGCATTCTTGCTTTTTATGGTTTACAAAGATTGAATTCATCACCATGCGCCGGTATAAAAGCGCTCATTAAATTAAGTAAGATAGAGAAACATTTTTCCATCAATAATGTGGTTTTTATTATTGCTCCGCGTGTAAATGCAGCAGGTAGAATGGATGACGCAGCAAAAGCAGTGCGCATGTTTATTGAAGATGACTGCGAAAAAGCCATGCAGTTTGCAGAAATGCTTCACAGCGATAATACCGATAGAAAAGATGCCGATTCTTCGATTACAGAAGAAGCTTTGTCTATGATTGCAAACAATCCTGAAATGGCATCAAGAAAAACGACCGTTGTGTTTCAATCGCACTGGCACAAAGGAGTTGTGGGAATCGTTGCCAGCAGATTGATTGAGACCTATTACCGCCCAACTGTTGTTCTTACGCTTGGAGAAAAAATAGTGGGTGGCAGTGCGCGCAGCGTTCCCGGATTTAATTTATATGAAGCCATTCATGCGTGCCGCGAACATCTGATTGGCTATGGTGGCCACTTTGCGGCTGCCGGTATGTCTCTTCATCCCGAAAATGTAGAAGCCTTTAGCCAAAAGTTTGAAGAAGTGGTTTCGTTAAGTATCGATCCATATTTATTAGTTCCGGAACTGATTATAAATACAGAAATTACCTTCAGGCATATCAATAAAATTTTTTACAAAATTGTAGAACAAATGGAACCATACGGGCCTGAAAATATGCGCCCGGTTTTTATAACGAAAAATGTTTCCAACACTGCATGGTCTAAAATTGTAAAAGAGCAACATGTTCGTTTTGTTGTAAAAAATGAAAATATTACCATGACAGGAATTGGTTTTAATATGGCTGAAAAATTTTCATTATTACAAATGAACAAACCTGTTGATATCGTCTATACCCTTGATGAAAATGAATGGAATGGTGAAACTACCATCCAGTTAAAGGTAATAGATGTCAGGGTTTCAGAGTAATTGTATTAAAGGAAGTTGGTATAAATGAGACTATCTGAATGTTTGGCCTGCTTCCCTTATATTCGGTTATCCGACAAAATAGTATAAAGATTCATTGAAGTAAACGGACAAAAAATAGTATTTCTATTTTGGCTGGAGCAAAAAAATTACAACGCAAATCTATTGCGCTTTTATACAATAACCAAAAATTATTGCTTTATCCTTCAATAATCAAATTTATTGTATTTTCATGCAATAACCAAGCTTATTGCATTTTTGTGCAATAATACAATTTATTGCATTTTTGTGCAATAATAAGATTTATTGCTGATTTATGCAATAATCCGGTTTATTGCAGATTTGTGCAATAATTAAATTAGTTTCATTTTTGCCAATAATCAACCTTATTTGTTTCTATATTAATAACCAATCAACATTAATCCTCTTTTTATTGAAAACAATTGTTGTCACAGAATGTTTTTGCTGTCTCTTTCAGGCATAACGAAATATTTACAGCGTTATTCTAACGTATGTCCCATAGCAATATCTTTATCTTTATACAGTAGTCAGCAAATTAGAATTTCAACTCCAGGCTTCCCTTCAATCCAAACTTACAAATGCCGGGATTATTTAAATAATTCAATCTCCATACTGCATCAATTCTTATTAAATGAAAAATGTTGTCAATGCCCACCCCTGTTTCCATGTAAGGCGTTTTATCCGGAATGGTAAAGTGATAATTGATGGTAGAATCATAATAACCGTTAGCGATTTTATTGGCTTCCGACATGCCTCCCATTACGCCCTTGAATGTAATGAGCGAACGCCATTTTAATCTTTTCAGTAAAGGAACATATTTAAACGGAAAGCTGCCAAAACTTTGTTGTACAGAAAGGCTTGCATATTTGTCCGTTGCAAATTCATAACGGTTCATGTTGTTGAATGCATACCTGTTGTAATAATAGGTGTCATTTCCTTTTTGAACATCCAGTAAAACAACGGGAAGCACGCCATTCGTAAGTCCGGCGTCAATAGTATAGGACAATTGCCCGATCCGGCCATCTGTAAAATCGTGTTGGATATTCAAATCCCATCTACTGTAATTAAAATCACTTTTCAATAAACCGTTATTGACCTTTATACCCTGAGTATACTTCACCGTAACAATCGGATAATTGCTCCCAAGGCTTTCACGGTAATAATGCTCGGTAATATATTTTTCCCGGTGCGAAAATCTTAAAGATAACGTGGCTTCATTTACTTTGTAATCGTTATTGACTCCCGGCTTCGTTACAATGTAGGGAGTAAAATCATCGTGGGTATAATAGACATTGAAAAACGGAGTAATGGCACTGTTTTTTAATTCTGCACCAATGCCAATGCCGTTATTAAAAAATTTTTGATATTTTATATCCGCGTCTTTCCTGTTCAATAGCCTTACATCAGAATAATTTACCCTTCTCAAAAAAGAAGCAAAAATGGAATTTTCATCCAGTTCGTCCTGGTGCTCGTATCCTGCAGAAATATCACTGGTAGCCGTAAGATCCAGTGTGCTCCACTGTTTCCGGGTCAATACGAATCTTGAGCTGATCAGATACCGGAATTGTTTGTCTTTTGTAGATAATCCGGCATATCCCCACAATTGAATATCTTCATTGAAGTGGTGATTTGTTTCTAATCCAAAAGTATAACGGTTTCCTTCTACCAGGTTGTTTGTATAAATGGAATAAATATTTCCAAGATCAACTGTGCCGGTAGTTAAATATCCGGTACTTAAGGCCGAAATAATTTTTTTGTAGGTTTGAACAACCGGCATTTTATTGAGCGTATCCATGAGTTTATACACCGCATTTTCTGATTTGCTCAATGGTTCAAACCTCGTACCCGCCCAGTGAGTGGAGTCGCTTGCGAGAGCGATGGCTTGAGTTTGCTTTTTCTCAAAAGCAGTATCGATTT
This sequence comes from uncultured Chitinophagaceae bacterium, assembly GCA_963706825.1. Lineage (GTDB taxonomy): Bacteria > Bacteroidota > Bacteroidia > Chitinophagales > Chitinophagaceae > Ginsengibacter. The sequence goes on from CAVPNT010000003.1 coordinate 1,093,968, forward strand.
GGTTATTATTCACAATAGCATCGCGGTATAATGTCGTTTTTGTTATAATTGCACCCGTTTTTTTAAACTCCGGCATCCGCAGATCCACGTATAAAATGTTTTTTTCCGGTAAAAACCGGTGATTGATGTATTGAAAATCCTGGCTTATTTGCAGCTTGTTCAAAAAGTTTACACTGGCATTCTTGTCAATGTGCATGACCACTGATTTTACCGCAAATGAAGTGTCTGTAATCCATAGATAGCCGCTGAAAGTATTGCTGCCATAACCTTTTGGAGAAAATTGTACCTCAATGCAACGCTGATGATTAAATACAACCGTGTCAAGGATTTGATAATTATAAAATGTCAAAGCATTTTCCGCTATCGGACTTATATAATTCACATCCATAAATTTGATGTTGTTGTCGTAGATGTTAATCGCGTTATAAAGGCTTTCGAGATAAGTAAGAATCGATTTATTATTTAACCCCGAACTTTTAATCGCGGTATAATTATATCGCTCTTTACGTGGACTTTTTTTGTAGTAAAAATCAGCGTTGCTTTCAGATAAATAGACAGGAAGAACTTTCTGATTATCCTTTGTCGTATCCATATTATCGAATGCAAATGCCAGCGGCTTCAGCAAACGGCTGTTTTGAAGTTTCTCAGGAATATTTTTAAAATCGATTTCTATTTTATCATACACCTGGCACTGATAACTTTGATTATCAAAGACATTATTCGAAGGCTTATTTTTAATAACTTTTTTGATCAGTTTTTGGGCCCTGCTATATTTGGATTTCAGGGAAATAACAACGGCCTGCATGGAAGTAGAAAGAGGAACCGCGTCAAAATTAATTTGCTGTTTTTCCGCTTTGGTCACCCGCTTCACCATGGTTTTATAACCAATCATAGAAATGGCAATCGAGTCTGTATTCCGGTCAATTGAAAAAGTATATTTTCCGTTTTCATCGGTAATCACACCTGCACCGGAATTGAGTGAATAAACGCTGCAGGAAACCAAAGGAGCTTTGGTCGCAGAGTCAATTATTTTTCCGGTAACCACCCTTTCCTGGGCAAAAATATTGCTGCAGAATGTGGATAGAAAAAAAATGAGAACAGAGTGTCCGAAAAAAATCTTAATTATTTTCAAAAGGGCTTTTTCGTTACAAATTTAAACTACAAAAATGCTTTTTAAAATATATTCTTCTTTTTACGAAGACATGACAATAAAGATTTTCTTGAGGATCTCCTGAGCCTTCAAAAACGGGTTAGGTTGCCGAACGGCGACCAGCTTTCAAAAACACGACCAGCCTTCAGAAAGACCTATAAGGTTTCTAAAACCTTTTAGGTCTGATATTATTTTATAAGGTATTTTTCATGATTTTACCAAATAATTCATAAGAATGAATCTTCGCGAACTGATCATAAATGTTTGATATAATCATGATCTCATCAATATTTGTCTGGTCGATAAAATCGCCTAAATCTTTTTTTATCGTCTCTGCGCTGCCAATAAACGACAGTGATAACATCTGGTTCAAAGCCGCTTTTTGATCTTCTGTCCAGATGCTTTCCATGCTATCAACCGGTGGTGGCAAGGGTTCACGGATACCGGTTACAATTCCGAGAAACATCTGGTACAAAGAAGTTGCCAATCGATGCGCTTCTGCATCAGTATCTGCGGCAATCACATTCACACAAGCCATTACATACGGTTTTTGAAGACGTTTTGAAGGCCTGAACATTTTTCTGTATAAATCTATTGCAGCGAAAAACTGTCCCGGAGCAAAATGACTTGCAAAGGCATAAGGCAATCCTAAAACGCCTGCGAGTTGGGCGCTATCAGTACTTGAACCAAGTATCCACATCGGAATATCCAAACCTTCCCCGGGAATAGCACGCACTTTAGCATTACTGTTTTCTTTAGATAAATAGGTTTGTAATTTCAATACATTTTGGGGAAACTCTTGTGCGTTATTAAAAAAATCTCCTCTCAACGCCATTGCCGTCATCTGATCCGTTCCGGGCGCCCGTCCTAATCCCAGGTCAATTCTTCCGGGATACAAAGATTCAAGAGTGCCGAATTGTTCTGCAACAGCCAACGGTGAATGATTTGGAAGCATAATGCCTCCCGAGCCAACGCGAATCCTACTGGTACCGGAGGCGATATATCCAATCAAAACGGAAGTGGCAGAACTGGCAACGCTCACCATATTATGATGCTCCGAGAGCCAGAAACGTTTATAGCCAAATTTCTCTACGTGCTGTGCCAGTTCAAGGCTTTTGGCAAAGGTTTCTGTAATTGTTGACCCTTCAGCAATAGTAGCGAGCTCCAAAACTGAAAAGGGTATCTGGAATTGTGTGTTTTTCATTTTTCTATCGTTGCTGGTTGCAATTTACTAAAAAGAAAAAAAAGCGCGGTCGGCACCAAAGGTCAGACCGCAGGAGTAGCGATCGGCACCGAAGGTCAGACCGGTAGCGAGCAGTGAAGAAACAAATGAGCCATTTTTTTATTTTCTTCCGCGACCGGTGTGCACCCACCATAGCGGCCAACCTTTATTTCACTCTGTATAAGAATTATGATTGTGCAGGATAATCAGAATAAGGTGAAAACATTTTTTAAGGAACGATCCAGTCAATGCGGAGAAAAGGATGCCCGGTGAGAATCGACCCGGGGAAAAACATCAAAAATATAATTTTCACCTCAGGTTGAACAATTAACTTTGACAAAATAGATTTTTTTTTACACAGGAAACCCATTTATCCCGTTAATCAATCAATGTACATAAAACATCTGTTTATGAAAAGATCCTTATTTGTTTTTGCTTCCCTGCTCTTTTTTGCCGCATGTAAAAACCCGCCTCCTAAAAAGGTTACTGCCATCCAGGGAATTGATTCTTCCATTAAACCCGGCAACAATTTTTTTATGTACGTTAATCGTAAATGGTACGACACCGCGCAAATACCGCCATCGCAGGCTGGGGTAGGTGCTTACCTGTTTATGAACTATCCGCAGCGCTTGCGTTTGCAGGGAATATTGGATAGTGTTTCCATATCCAAAAACGCCCGAGGAACGATTGAACAAAAGCTCGGCGATTTTTATGCTTCCGGTATGGATACGACCGCTATCAACCAGCTCGGCTATGGTCCTGTCAAACCTTTACTGGCGGGTATTGACAGCATCAACGGGCTTGCTTCTTTAATGAAGTTCGTAGCCCGGGAAGAAAAGAAGGGAAACTCTTCTTTTGTAGGTTTTGGTATAGGGCCGGATAACAAAAACAGTGACCTTAATATTGCCCACGCATATCAAACAGGCATTGGCTTGCCGGAAAGAGACTATTATTTCAAAACAGATCCTTCAAGCGTTGGTATTCAGCAGGCATACAAAACCTATCTGGCCACTTTATTTCAACTTACAGGAAGCGATACCGCAACGTCAACAAAAGAAGCTGATATCGTTTATAACATTGAAAAACAACTGGCCTCGTCACATAAAACGAATATCGAATTACGCGATGTAAATGCCAATTATAATAAGATGGCTGTGGCCGACCTTGCAAGGCGGCAACCCAATATTGGCTGGCCGGATTTGCTGAATGACCTGGGTGCGAAAACAGATTCTATTGACGTAGGGCAGCCTGCTTATTATGATAAACTCAATGCCCTTTTAAAATCGGTTCCGATCAACGACTGGAGAATTTACCTGCGCGCTGCTTCAATCAGCAATTACGCCAATGTGCTCAGCAAACCTTTCGTTGATGCGGCATTTGAGTTCAGCAAAGTATTGTCGGGGCAGGCCGTGCAAAAGTCGCGCGGCGAAATCATGGCTAACAATGTGGATCGGTCGCTGGGGCAGGCCCTTGGACAGTTGTACGTAAAAAAATATTTTCCGGAAGCGGCTAAAAAGCGGGCGCTGGAACTGGTTAATAATTTACAGCAGGCGTTATCCCGCAGAATAGATAAGCTGGATTGGATGAGCGACAGTACCAAACAAAAAGCAAAAGAAAAACTGTTTGCCATCACCAAAAAAATAGGATACCCTGACAAGTGGAGAGATTACAGTAACGTAACGATCGTAAAAGGTAAATACTTTGACAATGTGGTATCGACGGCTACCGGCAACTACCAATATGAACTGGCAAAACTAAATAAGCCGGTTGATCGCACAGAATGGTTTACTACGCCCTCGACGGTTACTGCGTACTATAATCCTTCTGCCAATGAAATTGTTTTCCCGGCGGCCATCCTGCAACCTCCGTATTTTGATAACGATGCAGATGATGCCCTTAACTATGGCGGTATTGGGATGGTGATTGGCCATGAGATGACTCATGCCTTCGACGATCAGGGCGCGCAGTTTGACAAATATGGCAACGTGAAAAACTGGTGGACGAAAGAGGATTATGCAAAGTTCAAAGCAAAAACGCAACAGGTAGTAGACCTCTACAACACATTTACTGTGCTGGATACCGTCCATGTAAAAGGCGCCATGACGCTCGGCGAAAACACGGCAGACATCGGCGGCGTATCGATTGCCTATGATGCTTTTAAAATGACCACAGAAGGACATGACACCGCAAAAATTGATGGCTTCACACCCGATCAGCGGTTCTTTATTTCTATTGCGCGGATATGGCGGGTAAAAATGAAAGATCAATTCCTGCGTTTGTGGATCAACAACAATCCGCATTCCCCTCCGATGTGGCGTGTAAACGGCCCGCTCATGAACACCGCATCTTTTTATTCCGCATTCAACGTACAGCCGGGCGATTCGATGTATTTACCCGAGAAGGACAGAATTCATATCTGGTAAGATTTACTAAATCCCGCGCTGGCGCAGGTCTCCCGGCCTGTGCCGGAGCGTTACTCCAATGCCTTTATTATCGTCCTGACGCAGGTCTCACGGGAAAATAAAATTTCGATGGATTTTATTGCTTATTGGTTAGCATGAATGAATAGATGATTCAGTGAAGCAAGAAATAAGATGGTTTTTTATTTTGCCTAAAGGAAATTAATCGTGCTTAAAGGTTGCCAACTTTCCAAAAGTTGGCAACCTTAGCAAACTGCTTCCGTAGTCGGTGCCAGAGCAGCGAACCTTCATTTTACTGTGTATAAGAATTACGATGTGCAGAATAATTAAAAATGAGGTGGAACCATTCGTTAAGGAAGGATATACGATTTTCTCAATGTAGAGAAAACCCTGGCCGGTGACGACACCAACCAGGGGAAAAATAAAAAGTGAATTAAATCATTGTATAGTCACTTTTATAATGCCTGTGATGGCAGGCAAAGTAGTAAATGCATTTGGGTTTGGCACCGCTGCAATAGGTATGCTTTCAGAGAGCGGTGTTCCGGCCAGGTTGAACTGCGTAACTCCTGCACCGGGAAATTGTTCTACTGCAGTTCCGTCGTTGTACAAACCAATGCTTGCAGATACATCTCCTTTTTTCAGCGGATCTATTCCGTTCGCGCCGGTCGCAAAAAACCAGTCATTTGAAAATCCATACATAGTGGCAATGGCTAACCGGTCGCCTTTTGAGACAGATATCTGCTGTGAAACACTGCTTCCAGGCTGGTCACCTATTTGGGGAAGCAATACGTTAGTGGTTGGCGCAGGAAGAACATAAACGGCTTTAATGCCGGTTTTTCCTTGCAGGTACGCAGCCAGAACCGATGCGTCGCCCTTTTGCGCCAGCTGTGTCAGCCCTTCATTTCTATCCAGCTCACCCACTTTATACAAAGGATTATCAATACCGTTATATATCACCACGAGGACAGGCGAAAGCGGTGTAAATATTCCTGTAATACTGGTTAAATAGGTACTTAGCGGTGCATTGTTGCCGGCTTCTGCAATGGAAGTGAGTCCGTTGGCGGTAGGCTGGCCTTTTGTAAATAACGGTGCAGGATTGAGCAGGTTTCCGCCAACAATATAAGAGATGGCCCAAACTCCCGGGCTTAAAGGCGTTTCATTTGCAGTGCCGCCAGAGGCGTTCTGAAGAGTTAAGGTAAACATAGAATTGCCATTATACTTCAGTGATGCTTTTACCAGGTCAGAAGCAGGTAAATAAGTATTTCCCTGGGCATCAGTGCCATTCACCTCGCTAATATTTTGGCTGTCAGCGATACCCGGATGAGTGACGGCAGCACCCGGAGTTTGATTAATACGCGTGCCATTATCCCATAATTTTACCTGGGCAGATACATCCCCTTCAATTGGATTGCCTTGAGCATCATAAACTTTGATGCCAGGATTGTCTGGCGCAAAAAACAAATCATTGGAGGCGCCATACATGGTGGCAAATGTGATGGCTTCCCCTTTAGCGGCAGAAAATTGAATAGTGGCGGATTGTCCCGGTAAAATGAGTGCGGTACCGATTCCCTGGAAAGTGCCGGATTCAACAAGGGGTTTCGACTGCAAAACGTTTTGTACAGTGATGACATTCTCCTGGATTGAATGCCCGGGAAAATTGGTATTGTCTTTTTTGCAGGCGAAGAATGTTAATGGCAGCAGCGCTGTGACTGCCCAACGGGTAATTTTAGTTGTTTTCATAAAAATTTTTTTCTCACTTCGTCGCAGGAAATACAAATTCCTTACAGTAATTTTAAAATGACAGTTTTTGGAAAAGGAGGGGGTAGGAGTAACAGCTAAAGAATATTTTTTGTAAACTGTTGATTGTCATTTTGATTCTAAATACACATGCAGTTGCAGATCGTTGCAACGTTTCTTGCGGCGTTGCAAGGCCAACGAACGGCCATCAGAAACAAACCTTAGAGAGCGACTCCAAAATACTTGTAAGAATCCAACCGGGTTTCCGACTCAAGAACTATCAACAGATGAAACAGAAAGAAAATTATTAAAAAACCAATCCATAAGATTAAATTTACGGTTACAAACAGACGTTTTGGTAATTGAAACATTTGATATCAAAGCCGATGATAAAGCGCTCGATCCGCACAGGTGGGTGAGTAAGTATGCGGATTACCTCTATACTTTTGCAGCTTGCCGGGTAAATGACCAGGAGCTGGCAAGAGACCTGGTGCAGGAAACGTTTTTGGCAGCACTGGAACGCAAAGGAAAGTTTGAAGGAAGATGTACAGAGAAAACCTGGCTTACCGCCATTTTAAAAAACAAAGTAATAGATGTTTACCGGTCCAAATCATCTGCATTTGCAAAAGAAGTGGATGCACCGGGGACTAAAAATACAGACGCCGGCTTCTTTGACCCGGATGACGGCCACTGGAATGACGCGCACAGGCCTGCGAAGCTTGGTATTGAACAGTCTGATGCCCTTGAAAATAAGGAGTTCCAAAAAATCTTGCAAGCGTGTATGAAAAAACTGCCTGCTTTATGGCTTTCTGTATTCACCATGAAGCACATTGATGAAGAATCTACTGATATCATTTGCCGCGAACTGAAAGTAACATCCTCAAATTTTTGGGTAATTATTCACCGGACAAAAGTAAACCTCAGATCGTGCCTTCAAAAAAACTGGATTTAATTTAGATTATGAAAAAGCCAGACAAGACAGAGTTAAAGAAAATAGCTTACAACTGTAAAAAGGCTACCTATTTAATAGAAAAGCAGCAAATAACAAAAATAACCTTAAAGGAGCAACTTGAACTGAAAATCCACCTGGCCGGTTGTTCTATATGTGTCACCTTTATGCAGCAAAGTGCGGTCATCAATCAAATGGCCAGGAAAATGTTTCACGCCCACAAAGCTGATTTGAAACTGGAGGATGACTTCAAGAAGCAGCTTCAAAAGCGCATTGACGATCAACTGGATGAAAATTAAAGCGCCTGCCGTTCATCTCTGCTTTTGGTATAATCTGAAACCTATAAGGTTTTTGAAACCTTATAGGCTTGAAGCTGGTGATTCTTCCAGTAAGCAAAGGAATAAAGCGATTTCTTCTTTTTGGGAAAAAGGAATTTAAAGCGGTTTTCACTTGCTTCCGTGGTAGTGCCAGAACGGCCAATCTTGCCTCCGTGGTCGGTGTCTTCACCGACCGCAACAACCAATCTTCATTTTACTGTGTATAAGAAATACAAATCTGCGTTCATCTCTGCTTCTGGTACGATCTAAAAAACCTATAAGGTTTTTGAAACCTTATAGGTTTGAAGCCAGTGATCCTTTCAGTAAGCAAGGAATAAAGCGATTTCTTCTTTTTGGGAAAAAGGAATTGAAAGCGGTTTTCACTTGCTTCCGTGGTGGTGCCAGAACGGCCAATCTTGCTTCCGTGGTCGGTGTCTTCACCGACCGCAACAACCAATCTTCATTTTACTGTGTATAAGAAATACAAATCTGCGTTCATCTCTGCTTCTGGTACGATCTAAAAAACCTATAAGGTTTTTGAAACCTTATAGGTTTGAAGCCAGTGATCCTTTCAGTAAGCAAAGGAATAAAGCGATTTCTTCTTTACTGTAAAACACTTTTTTTCAACGATGATATTTATCTCCTATAATCATTCCTGCATTGGTTCTACACATCTTAAGATATAAAATTTTTCCAACAGGAAAATTCAGGCTTGAGTTAAGGTATATGGTAGTATCCCTGATTTTTACATTATACAAATAGGTGCTTGTACCACGAAACCATTCAGCTTTCCAACATGATAGGGCGCTGTGGTGCTGGATCAACATAAATGATTTTGCTTCGGATTATAGGTTAGCACAGTGAAAGAAATAAGGATAATTTTTATCCCGGGTCTGAAAATTTTTAATCCAACTGCTAAAATAAAAAAAAGACGATCTTATTGAATCGTCTCTTAATCTTTTTGATAGCCGCATGGGCTTTCTGTAACTTAATACTTAGCGTAAAACTGGCCTTCTGCTACTGTTTTGGATGCTACCGCAGAACTGTTATTCTGATAAATAACACCGCTAAAAGTTCCTTTCACGTAGGCAGATGTGGCTTCCGTAATGGTACACTGAAAACTTTTAGATACATTGCCGTAGTCATAAACAGATGCCCATATCGACGTAGGATCCGAACTCCCTAATGGGGCAGCATAACCCAGGACGTTATACGTGGTGCCTCCCAGTGCATCTGAGGTAAACGTTTTTCCTGCAGTAAAATCGTCCTTGTCAGACCACAGCGATAGACTCAGCTGGTCGTTGGAGCCAAAACCACTAATGATCAGGCTATACATGCCGTTACCCAGGTTGCCTTTGAGCGCGGTAACTGTTGTGTTGAAGCTTTTAGCGGAGCCATCAACCTTGGCTTTCATGTAATAGCTTCCTGAATTGTCGGATGAAGATGATTTTTTGCAGGATGTGAAAGTGAATGCGATCACGCATGCAAATAGAAAAAGCGGGAGTTGTTTTCTCATAAGGAATGGTTTTTTTAGTTAAGAATGCGCCAAATATAGATACTGAGTTCTATCCTTGCAAGCTTTTCTGCAAAAAAAAGGGCTGCCAGCTTGAATCCATATAAATTATTTTGCTTGGGATAGGGTAGCGCTTGAAGCAGGAAATAGATGAGATCTTTATTTGCCACAGAAGAAAAATTAAAAACCGATTTACCTTTTGAAAAATGGCAGATGTGCACTCAAAAGAAATACGCAACTATCCCGATCGCTATCGGGATGAGCCGCATTAAAGGCAAGAACACAAAGCCCGAGATGCTGGTTAAAAAATTCCTTCCTGCAAATGATTCCGTTATAAACTCCACGATAAAAACATCCCGGGCAAACCGGATTATTGTTTTAGTAAAATATAAAGCCTTATCTCTTTACCCATGCCTTTTTCTGTTACAAATGTTTGTACAAGGGAGTTGAAAAAAAGAAAATATGTGTATATATTTGTTTTCAGAAACCTTTCCTTTTGAAATCAAAGCTAACTTCAATTACGATCGTAATTTGTTTATTGTTTTATAACTGTTGCTATGCAGATACATTTATCGTAACCTCCAACGCCGACAATGGCCCCGGTACTCTAAGAGAAGCGCTCCAAAAAGCGGCAGACAATGGAACTTCCGTTACCGACACCATATTGTTTAATTTGCCTCACCTCTCCAGGGCAGATAGAACAATTGTATTAGAATCCACGCTGCCACGGCTAAGCTCTCATTTGATCATTGATGGCACTTCCGAAAATGCAACACCTTTCGGGATAAGTGATGCACAGGTGGAGATTCAAAATAAGTTATATTTACAATACTTCACTTTCTTTGAAGCGCTGGACGTAACTGATTTAGAGATCTATGGACTATACCTTCACGGACGCAACGCAACTTATGCACTAAGTTTTACCGGAATAACCAATATGCTTTTTGGGAAACCGGGCAAAGGCAACATCGTTAATGGCTTCGCATTGGCATTTGCTTCTTATTTGGGAAATTATGTGGCTATGCCATCCGATAGTATTTCCATTCAAAGCAACCTTTTTGGAATAGATGAGTCGGGAGATTTCGCAGATAATACTACTTATAATAATATTCAATTTAATTTTGAAAATGTCTTCAACCTGCTTCTGGGTGGATTGGAGAAAGATGAAGGAAACCTGATGTGTGATAATAATCGCGTGATGGATTGGGATAGTTACAGTCCCGGTTATTCTGGATATGTTAGGATCGAGGGAAATAAAATAGGTACCGACAGAACAGGGTTAAAAAGGCTTAATGGAAATTCAGGCGGTATTTTATTAAGTGCCTATAACGGTGCAGACACAGGTCGATCAGGTACTTCTACAATAGATGTTAGTATTATTAATAATATCTCTGTAGGGGGAATATACATGTCTAAATTTAAAAATTATTTTAAGATACAAGGTAACCGGTTTGGAGTAGGGGCGGATAATGCCACGAATATTACGGTGGCTTCTACTGGTTTGATTATAGTAGAATGCCCAGAAGGAATTATCGGTGGAGATAATCCTTCAGATAAAAACTATATAGCGAATTATATCTTCACAAACGGAATTCGTTTATATTATTGTGGTTCTGTAACGATCTCCAAAAACAGTCTTTTCTGCAATGGTTATGGAATATCCATCGAATGGTATCTGCCGCGGCCAAAGCCTTTTGTTAGTATAAATAAGCTAACAAGTAACGAGGTGAGCGGTAACTCTTTGCCAAATGCTACCATAGAACTTTTTTATGATGATGCGTGCCCCGGATGTGAAGGTAAAACCTACATTGGAAGCACCACAGCCGATGCAAACGGTAAGTGGATCTATAATGGAAATAATACCGGAGACATTGTGGCTACCGCGACAGACACCTACGGAGCTACTTCCGAATTTTCTTCGGCAACAATAAACACAGATAGTGTTCAGCTAAAAGACGCCAGCTGCGGAAAAGCAAACGGCGCTATTAAGCACTTGCTGGTTGTAAGCGGAACAGACTGGCATTGGGAAGATGAGGCTGGAAATATAATAGGAAGAGATACAGACCTTGTGAATGTTGCACCGGGTAAATATAAGTTTGTAACATCCATCGGAGGCAATAGCTGTAAAACAGAAAGTAGATTATATGAAGTGAAAAATGTGGATCAGCCGTCTATGGACACAAGCGTCATTAGCATGCTGCAACCTTACTGTGGAATGCACGGTGCCTTGAAAAATAATGCTGCCTTTAATGATGCATTTCAATATCAGTGGCTCAACAATGCCAATGCAATTTTGCTTAAAGATTTCAGTGCACAGAATCCTTTTAACAACCTCGCACCGGCAGATTATTACCTGAGGCTGCGTCTCCGGTCTGATTCTACCTGTTTTGCAAAGTATGGCCCTTTCAGGCTTGTCAACCAATCAGGCCCGTTTTTAAATACGGATAATGTGGAGATCACCAATACTACCTGTAGTGCCAACAATGGCTCCATTAAAAATATAACTTACCAAAATGCCACGGGCACTGTTTATACCGGATGGGAAGACAGCACGGGTAAAATTGTTGGTAATAAGCTGGACATAACAGGATTAGGAAAAGGCGAGTACCGGCTGAAATATAAAGACGAAGGGGGCTGTGATACCATCATAACTTCTTATTTTGTCATCGCGGATACCGGTACTATTGCTGTTGATACGAGCCTTATGATAGCCAAACCCAGTTCCTGCAAAGGGCCAGATGGTTCCATTACAAAAATCAAATCAGCTAATGCTACCACATTCACTTGGACAGACATAGCTTCCGGAAGCGTGGTCGGAAACAGTGAAAATATTTCTGGATTAAAAACCGGTACCTACCAATTGGAACTAAATAATACACTTGGTTGCAGGCAATTTGTAAAATCTGTTTTCGTTGGTAATTCTAATTTTTTGGGCGATACCGTCGTGAATGTGGCCATCACGGATGCAAACTGTTTCTTAAATAACGGAGGTATAAAAATCAACCGCTTTTCACGGGATTCCTCTTTGTATTCTTTTAAATGGACGAATAGCACTAATGCGGTAATATCAACCAATACATCCATACAAAATTTGCCGGCGGACTTTTATACACTTACGGCAACTGACACCAGCGGCTGTTCGCAGGTTATTTTTGCTGCAAACGTATCACAAATAGGCAAACCTCGTTTTGACACCCATGCTTTAAAAATATTCAGCGATACCTGCTACTCAGGAAAGGGTTCTGTTCAAAATCTTTTAATAAGAGATTCCTCGCGTATTGACAGCTTAAGATCATACACCTGGGCATGGTACAATAAAGAACACCAGGAAATAAACTCATTTCGGGGTAACCTGTATTCTATACCTGCCGGAACCTATTATGCAACCGTCACAGATCAGTTTAATTGTACTGTTGCCAGCGACCTGTTTGCAATTACTAATGAAGAAATTATACCGGCTCAGCCGCAGGCAACCGGTCAATACATTCGCCGTAATACCGCCACAGAAATAAGGGTATTGAATCCTCAGAAGGGAATCTATGAATTATTGAATGATGACCTGCCGGGTTCTCAACCCATTCACACTTCCGGCAATGGGATTTTACAAACACCTATAATTTCTGCTGACCGCTCTTTCTTTATCCGTTTTAGGAATGGAGATTGCGCAAGTTCATTGTCTAAAATTGACATAAAAGTATTTGATTCAACTATTATTTATGTGCCGAATGCTTTCAGCCCAAATAATGACCGGTTAAATGACCGGTTTCATGTAATAGTGCAGGGAAGATTAAAGAGTTTTCATATTTCAGTTTATAATCGTTTTGGCAATGTCGTTTATTCCGGTAATGATATAAACGGAAACTGGGATGGCACTCTAAAAGGAGAGCCGGCACCTTCAGGAGTATATGTTTATGTAATCACAGCATTTACCTATGAAAATAAAAGTATTAACCAAAAGGGTATCATTACTCTGATAAGATAATCTTTGGCGCTTTTGTGAGAGAGTGGTTGAATCGCTTGTTGTCTTTCACTGTAAACACCTTCACACAACTACCTTTCTCATGGCAGATGCAGGTTTTCCTTGATTTTTTGTTTCTTTTGCATCAAGGCAAAAGAAAAGCAAAACGACTTTCATTGAAATTTTTTCTTACTTTTTTTCCAAAAGAAAAAGCCATAATCTATCTCCTCACAATCAAAACCGCATTCGCTACTTTCCTCTCCGGTAAGCAGGTGTGTGCTGATGAGTAAAAAGGGAGGTGTGCTATGAAAGCGATCGTTGTAACGGACACAGAGCCGTCCAGGGTTGCCAAACTTCCAAAGGTTGACAACCCTTACTTCTTAAGAACCGTTACTTCTCAATATAAATATTCTTCAGCGTTATTTTATGAAAGAGAATACACATCAGCATTTTACTTATAAATATAAGCGCGGGAGGGTTTGGCTTTCAGTAAACAAACAAAAAAAGAGGTTTTATATTCACCATTTCAACACGTCATCTAAACCGTTCATAAATCAATTACTCAATAAATTAAGATGTTTTATAACTTGGTATTCTAAACTCAACTAATATGGACTTCCAACTTGTAACTGGCAGACCAGATAATGCAGATCACCTGGTTTTTACCACCACCTTCGCACACAACAACATTTTTTACAAAGCAGCTCTTGCAGAAACCATTTCATGGGAAGGCCATCTGACAGGAACGTACGATGTGCTTCTTCAATCGGGCAAAGGCACCCAACGCCTTACGCTTGTTAAAGACAAAGAGCAGCATTGGAAAGCAGGCCAGGAAATTGAACAGATTGGAATTATTCAGCAGGAGGTGGTTGATTTATTGGGTATGGTCATTAGCAAGGTTCGTAATTAAAATGACTTTGCTGTTGTTTTGTAAAAGTGACGTTGCCTCAACGGGAATCGCATTTATAAGTCATTGCGATCGCCTGATCATGCTCATGCGTCAAATCGGCGAAGACCCTAACAATCTTTTTGCCCCTTTGCTAATACCTCACAATAACCAATAACTGTAGAATTAAAATGAAACGCATTATTTTTGTTTTACGCTTACATACAAAATCGTTGAATAACCTGTTTATGCAAAAAGGAGTAAAGTAATGATTGATGTGCAGCAACTCACGAAAACCTACCATGATACAGTTGCTGTAGATGACGTTTCCTTTTCGGTGAAAGAAGGTGAAACCCTGGTACTTTTGGGAACCAGCGGTTCCGGAAAAACTACTACTCTTCGCATGCTCAACCGGTTGACTGAGCCGACCTCCGGCAGAATCTTTATTGACAATAAAAATATTCTTTCGCAGCCGCCGGAAGAATTGCGAAGAAACATGGGATATGTTTTACAAGGCTACGGATTGTTTCCACATTACTCGGTGGCAGAAAATATTGCGATTGTACCAAAGCTGTTAAAATGGCCTAAAGAGAAAATAAGAAAAAGAGTAGATGAATTATTATATAAGCTTCAATTGCCGCCTGAACAATTCCGGCATGTTTATCCCGCTACTTTAAGCGGCGGGCAAAAGCAAAGAGTGGGGCTGGCAAGGGCGTTGGCTACCGACCCGCCCATTCTCCTGATGGATGAACCTTTTGGTGCTTTAGACATGCTGACAAGGTCGGCAGTAAGAAAGGAATTCAAAGAGCTGGATGAACTAAAGAAAAAAACCATTATCCTGGTTACACATGATGTGCAGGAAGCGTTTGAACTGGGTGATAAAATCGGTTTGATGGATAAAGGAAAAATGCGGCAACTGGCCTCGCCACCTGAATTGATTTTTCATCCGGCAAATGATTTTGTCGAAAGCATTTTTTAAACAACACTTATTTCAGTTGGAATGGCAATCCATCCGTTTAAAAAATATCTGGAATGATCTGCCGGAAGCAGGGGACGATATACCTGCAACTTTATCCGCTGGCCACACTTTATGGGAAGCGATGGAACAGCTGGCAAACAACAATGCGCCTGTTTATGTAATTGATCAAGAAACACGATTGCGAAAGGAAGTAACTTTTGAGCATTTAAAGATGGCCATTCAAAAACAAAAACAGCAAAACTGATGGAAGAACAGCAAAGTCTTTGGCAGTTTATGGTACAGCAGTCGGATAAGCTCTGGCAACAAACGATTACTCATATCGGCCTTACTTTTACTGCTTTGCTGATTGCGGTTTTGATAGGCCTTCCCCTGGGTGTCATCATTGCGCGGCGACAAAAATTTGCAGCCCCGGTGTTGGGTTTTGCCGGTATATTACAAACCATTCCTTCTATTGCACTTTTGGGATTCATGATTCCTTTGCTGGGAATTGGTGCCTTTCCTGCTATTGCGGCTTTGTTTTTATACGCGTTATTACCGATTATCCGCAATACCTACACCGGCATTAAGGAAGTGGATGCTGCAGTAGTGGATGCCGCAAAGGGAATGGGGATGACTGATGCACAAATTCTTTTAAAAGTACAAATGCCTTTAGCCATGCCGGTTATATTAGCGGGAATACGCACGGCAACCGTGATCAATGTAGGCGTTGCCACGTTGGCTGCTTATATTGCTGCTGGCGGTTTAGGTGAATTTATTTTTGGTGGCATCGCACTCAATAATACCAACATGATTTTAGCAGGCGCTATTCCGGCTGGGCTGCTGGCTATTTTATTCGACTTCCTGCTTTCTTTATTACAAAAGATGCAGTTAAGAAAGATGCATCGGTTGGTAGTCATTTTGCCTGTTATTTTTATAGCACTTTCTTCCTTTTATGTTTTTTCAGCGACAGACAAAAGCTTACTGGCTGGCTTTACACCGGAATTTATGGGAAGAGAAGATGGCTACCTGGGATTGAAATCAAAATACCATTTGCACATGCGGAATGTAGTGATCAGCGATGCTGTTATGTATAAAGCCGAATTTGAAAAGAAGCTGGATGTAATCAGTGGATACAGTACGGATGGCAGGTTGAAAGCATATGGGCTGATAACGCTGAAGGATGACAAAGCCATTTTCCCGCCTTATTATGCAGCGCCGCTGGTACGAAAAGAAATGTTAGAAAAGTATCCTGAATTAGCCGCTGCGCTTAATTTATTAGCCGGAAAGATCAATGATAGCATCATGACTGAGTTGAACTATCGGGTGGATTATCTGAAGCAACTGCCTGAAAAAACAGCAAAAGACTTTTTAATAGAGAAAGGTTTATACAGATCACCGCGAAACGGTAATAAAGGAACCGTGCGGTTGGGCTCCAAGATTTTTGGTGAGCAGTATATTTTGACCGATATGTATAAAATGCTTATCGAAGGCTATACCGATCTGCGCGCTGAAACAAAAACCGGCCTGGGTGGTACAAAGATTTGTTTTGATGCATTGATAAATAATCTAATTGATCTGTATCCCGAATATACAGGAACTGCGCTGCTGGTGGTTTTAAAGCCGTTAAAGAAGAAAGTCGCAGAACTGGTGGGCAACAGGGACAGTGTCTATCAGTATGTAAAAAAAGAATTTGCAGAAAGATATAATCTTGCCTGGCTTCCTCCTATTGGTTTTAACAATGCCTATGCCCTGATGATGAGAAAAGAACAAGCTCGTCAGTTGAATATTAAGACCATATCCGATCTAAAGCATTATACTGATAGAAAATAAACATCCAAACCAACTGCCCTTCCTATTCCTCCACTTCCTGTCGATCATTTGCTTCAACCGGTTCAAATAAAACCTGTTCTTCTTTTTGTCGCTTTACCTGTTGAGATAATATAAGCCCGATGATAAGACCACTTAAAAGCCCGCCGACGTGTGCTGCGTTATCAATTCCGGCTGAAAGCCCCATTAATAAATTGTAGCCGACAAATAGCAGGATGCTTGTCAGAAATGCTTTATTAGTCATCGCTTTAGGCAAAGATTTTGTCAAAAGCAAACCAAGAAATACTCCATAAAGCCCAAAGATGGCACCGGAAGCTCCTACACTTACTGTTGCATCATGCCACCACAAGCTTGTAAGGCTGGCTGCAATTCCAGTAAACAGATAAACAAGCAGGTATTTCGTTTTCCCCAATTGAGGCTCCAGGAAAATCCCTATAAATACAAGTGCATACATATTTGCCAGCAAATGGATTAACCCGCCATGAAGGAAAATGCTGGTAAGCAATCGCCACCATTGACCATCGGTTGTTACAGGTTTAAAATTGGCACCGCACGCCAAAAGATCATCGGCTTTAAAAGACATGAATCCAAGGCCTGAGAAAACCATCATGATAAAAATGAGAATATTGAGATCTATAATAAGAGGGGTAAAATAAAATTCTTTTTTCGGCAGAAAAAAAGATAAAGCATCTTTCACAGTGTTGTCTTTTTTCACGGAGCCGCTATTGAAATTTTTCAGGGCCTCTTCATCAAATTTTGGAATAAGAATCATAACGAGCCAAATGATTGCACAAATGGCAAATGCGCCAAATATCCATGCAAATTTGTTGCCGTTTCTTGCTTCGAAGGGTTCGTTTACGGGTATAAAAACGGTGGTTAAACTGCCGGAATACTTCTTATCGTTTTTTATGGCAGCGATATAGCCTTTGTGATCACCGGTATTTCCTATTTTGTCGAAATACACGAATTCATTTACATTCTTGTGATCAAAATCCGCCTGACTTTCATTGGCAAACTTTTGGAAACGTTCCTGTTTTTCCTTCTCGTCAAGATGGTTACTGATTTGCTTATCATATTTAATGCCGTACCATGCAATGCAGTTTGAAGAAGAAGTGTCCGCCGCGGAATTGAGAATCGGCAATACAACAAACAGGTTCATGTTGAAATCCGAATTGTTTTTGCCGCTTACGTCAAAAACCGGTTGAACACCAATATTTGCTTTGTCGATATAAAAGTTCTTTAAGGAATAATACTTTGTCGGTTCATGATTTTCAAGTTGGGAGATATTGTCAAGCTTCGTTAATTTTCCGGATGCCGTTTCGAGATACGATTGTGCAACAATGATTGGAGCACAGATGGCGAAGCCTGCAATGAAAATATAAAGCCCTGGAAGATCGCCTTTCTTTCTTTTTAAATTGAGTAATTTAATCCGTGGCCTTAACCATATTAAAATGGGTATCCATGGAAGCGCCATTGGTATCCATATATTTAGAATGCCTTCATCGATTGAAAATGCCTGAAGCTTAATGAAAATAAGCCAGTTTAAAAAAGTGTATCCTGCCGTCAGGATAATTGCAATAATTACAAAGGGTCTGTAGATTAGTTTTAGTTTCTGTATTTGAGCAGCCATTGGTTGGTAATTAGAAATGAATGCTTTCACGAAAAATGAAAGCCGGGTCAAATATAGCAGGATTTAGCAATTAACAAAATAATTACCTGGTTTTTTTTGTCGCCAGTAAAAGCTACTTACAATGCCAAAAGAAATGATTTCGATTTTTTCCCAATGATGCAATACGGGTGAAACGACACAACAAATTTATCTTGCAAGACAACATACCGGCTCTAAATAACCTCTGAAAGTTAAGTTCCGGCATTTTACTGTGTATAAGAAATATGACCTGCATGCATCTCTGCTTTTGGTACAATCTAAAAAACCTATAAGGTTTTCGAAACCTTATAGGTTTGAATCCAGTAATCTAAAACCTATAAGGTTTTTGAAACCTTATAGGTTTGAAGCCCGTGATCCTTTCAGTAAGCAAAGGAATAAAGCGATTTCTTCTTTACGTTTACTATAAAACACTTTTTTCAACGACAATATTCATCTCCTATAGTTCCTTGCTCACCACTATAAACTGGCTTTCCATTTTTGAAAGACCAGCAATAGAAGAAATATAAAAATTAATCAGCTAAGTGCGCATTGCCGGTAGGGTCATTCCGGTCATCATGCTCTGTCCCGGTTTTATCGCCGTTTTTATTGGAAGCAACCTTTTTGGTTTTTGACCTGCTGGCTGCTGTGGATTTTTTATGCTGTTCAATTTTATCGTTTTTGTCAACTGCCTTCTTATCCTGATTTTTTTCTGCCATGATAGATTATTTTAAAAAATGAATAAGGCTTATAAAACACCCGCTTTTATTTTTGGGTCGTTCTGCCATGAAACCCTTCCGGGAATTATATTCCTTGAAAACCCAGGTCAACAAATATGCCAATACATGATTTTATTTGGGGATGGTAAGACCAACAAAAGCCCGGAAACCGAACAAATATGCCCGATTCTTGTTTTCTGAAAAACATATCAACAAGAGACTTGTTCGGTGAGGACACCCACCAGGGAGAGAGTATTTTCAACAAAAGATATTAACAAAGGTTGGGACGGAACCCTTAGCGGAAACCAACAGTCAACGGGTGTTTATGTCTATGTAATTAAAGCAACCAATGAAAAAGGCAGCGTACTTTTGAAAGGTAGTTTTATTCTGACAGGTAAGGCGAAAAGAAATAATTATCCGAATGAAATACATCAGATATGGTAAACTCTACTGCCTGATTATTCATTACAGGTTAAATTTTAATATATTTCCCTTTCCACCACAAGCCCACCCGTGATTTGCATCGGTAAAATGCAATTCTATTAAAGAATTAGAGATAGAACCCATTGCCACTACTTTTGTCCAGGTATTTCCGCCATCTGAGGTTTTAAAAATCCGCGGACCATCAGTGATGTAGCCAACGTTTACTGAAACAAAATGGATGTCATGATAAGTACTGGTAGTACAAGTGAAAACTTTATTCCATTTTACAAGAAATGATAAAAGCGAAATAGATGGTTTTTTGTTTCACCAGGGAGGACGCGAATTCAAATGTAAGAAAATTAAATAGTGGGCTTTTAGAGGTGACACCTTTTTGAAAAGGTGTCACCTCTAAAAGCCAAATTAAATAGTCGGGTAGAAAACCTGGCGGTGACAAGCCTTCTACATGAATGCAATAAAAGATAACCGGTAAACCAACAAATATCCCGGATTCTACCTACGTACATAAAAACAATTAAGCTGCAGTCTTACATGCTTCTGCACATTCGGTGCACGCTTTCGAACACGCCTGGCAATGCTCATTTTGATGATTGCTGCATTCTTTGGAGCAAGCTTCACAAATTTCTATACACTCTTTTAGCATGTGTTTGCCATGAGCAGAATCTCTTGCGAGCAATATGCCTGTCGTCCTGCAAATTTCTGCACAATCCATATCTAATGAAATACATTTTGCCATCATCTTTACGTCGTCTTCCTTCAGGCATGCCGAGGCGCAATAGTTGCAAGCCGCTACACAGATGTCAATCTTTTTAATTACTTCGTGATTGGGTATAATGTTCATGTAAAAAATTTTAAAAGGTAAAGAATTCAATTTTATGTTGTAAATTTTACAACCATCATGCCACTTATACCTGGTTCAGGCAAGCCTCTTTTTGCTCACCAAGGCAGCTCTGTCCTTAAGAATGTTACTGCCGGCGGAAAATTTTAAGCAACCTTTTCTTCCAATGCTTTTATCAATGCTTTAGCCGCCGGCCCTGCAGACGCAGGATTCTGACCCGTAATTAACAGGCCATCTTTTTCTACGTGTGAAGTAAAGGGAATCAACGCAGCATGATAATCTGCACCTAATACCTTCAGCCGGGTTTCCAATTCATAAGGCACATTCTTACTGCGCAAGACCATAGTTTCCTCGGTATTTGAAAATGCAGTAAGGCTTTTTCCCTCTAATAATCCGGGTTGCAGCGCTGCAGCCTCAATAAGGGCAGCAGGCCCATGGCACACCGCTGCTACATATTTCTGCTCATTTAAAAATTCCAGGATTATTTTACCAGACAGTTCATTCGTTGCCAAATCCCAAATTGGCCCGTGGCCTCCGGGAATAAATAAAGCATCATATTCCGCAACATTTATATCGTCCAAAGTATGTGTTTCATTAAATGCGGCTTTTGCCACTTCATCATCATCAAATCTGCGGTTGGATGCCGTAATGTTTTCGGTAAGTTTACTTAGCGGATCAACGGGTGGCCTGCCGCCTTTTGGACTTGCAAGGGTAACGTCGTATCCTTTATCTATAAATTCATAATACGGATCTGTAAATTCTCCAAGCCATACGCCGGTAGTACTATCCGTATGCTCCATCTCTTTGTGAGACGTAAGAATCATTAATATCTTTTTCATTTTTTCGTTTAGTTTACTATCTACGGCTCCTGTCAAAGATTGTTCCAGCATTAAGATTTAGAATGATCATAGTTGGTTGTGCACATCGCTGACATGGTTCATGTTTCCACCGCTGACATGGTTCGTGTTTCCACCGCTGCCATGGTTCGTGTCTCCACGAACCATATTAGAACCAGGTTGAAGTTCCTCCTTTGTGTACCACAGTCCGCTACCATGGTTCGTCTCTCCACTGCCATGGTTCGTGTCTCCGCTGCCATGGTTCGTGTCTCTGCTGCCATGGTTCGTGTCTCCGCTGCCATGGTTCGTGTCTCCACGAACCATATTAGAACCGGGTTGAAGTTCCCGCTGCCATGGTTCGTGTCTCCACGAACCATATTAGAGCCAGGTTGAAGTTCCTCCTTTGTGTACCACAGTCTACAGAAAACCAATTTACAACGATCCTGACCACGGTAAAAAAAATAAAAAAGAGTATTCCTTTTGTCCCGAAATTTTATCTACAATTTACAAATTCATGATAAAACTTCATTTATTTGCTATAGTTTTATGCCATTCAATTCCTGCAAGATCTCCACAAATTGTTTTAAGAAAATGTGTAAATGAAGGCATATCTTAAAACTCACGCTAAATATTGAATTCCATCCTGGTTATTAAACATGTATTCTTCAGGAAAACGAGATAAATCATTTGTGCAACAAATGATATTCATCTTGAATACCAACGGCTTAAATTTTTCTTCACTGAAATAAACATAACCAAAACAAAAATTGAAAAATGGAAGTACATCATCATCCGGATCTTCATCACAAGAAGAAGAATTTCAAAGAATATTTTTTGGAATTTCTAATGATATTTCTTGCGGTGTTCCTTGGTTTTATTGCAGAGAATATCCGGGAAAAATTAAGTGACAGGTCAAAAGGAAAAGAATATGTCATCAGCATAAAAAAAGATCTAATTGCAGATACATCAGCTATCAATGATTTTATACCTACTTTATTTTTGCGCATTAATCTTTTAGATTCATTGATCTGGATGCTGCAACAGCCAGGGCCAATTTCCAATGGTAGCGAACTTTATTATTTAGCAAGAAGTTCAACGAGAGTAAGAATGTTTGAACCTACGAACAGCACCATAACAGAGTTGGAACATTCAGGAAATCTAAGGCTGATAACCGATAGAAAAGTAATTGATGGGTTAATAAAATTTGAAAAAATTATTGGTAGTTACACGGCGCTTATGCCGGTTGACATACATGAAGCTGACCTTTCGTATCCTTTGCTTGGAAATCTTTTTGATGCTTCAATATTTAATACAATGGTTAAAACCGGCGGTTCAGATTTTTCAGTAGATACTTCTGCTTCCATATTTTCAAATCTAATAAAACCAACCGGCAATCCACAGTTAAGAAATCATGATCCTGACAAGATTAACCTGCTGATATTTTATTTGCACGAACGCAAATCTACTTTTATCGGCGAAGCAGGAATATTGCAGGTAGAAAAAAAAGCGGCGGCTTCGCTCATACAAATTATTAACAAGGAATATCGTTTAAACAACCAATAAAGCCTGCAACAAACATGGAAGTACATCATCATCCCGATCTTCAACACAAAAAGAAAAATTTCAAAGAATATTTTCTTGAATTCGTAATGATATTTCTTGCAGTAACGCTTGGTTTTATTGCAGAGAATATAAGAGAAAGTATTAAAGACAAAAATCAGCTTCACGAATATGTTCAATCAATGGTGAACGATCTGCAAAGTGATACCGTAATGTATAATGAAGCCATTAATTTTAACCTGGCACATTGCCGTATAATTGATTCTATCATTACTTACCTCACACAAAATAAAGACAATAATAATAAACAACTTTATTACATGGCCCGGCAACTTACAATGGGTAGCAGTGTAATTTCTCCAACCGCAAAAACCTTTGAGCAAATGAAAAGCAGCGGCGGGCTCAGGCTTATTAAAAAGCAGTTTATCGCAGATAGTATTGGCTCTTATTATCAATGGATAAAAAGGTTTGACTATTGGACAGACTTTCAGAAGCAAAGGATGAATGAGGTTATCTCAATTAACGACAGAATTTTTGATGCAGCAGTTTTATTTTCTATAGCGAAGAAAATTGAAAATGAAAATACTTCAGGCTTTACGCAAGAAAGCAACCCGGCGCTTATTTCTACCGATGGCATTGCAATTAATGCTGTAATGATGCGCTATCAATATTATTATGGATTTTTAAAACTAATGAACGAGCGGGCATTGTCTGCTTACAAAGAGGCAATCCATTTAATCAGCTTGTTGAAAAAACAATATCATTTAGAATGAGTGAAGAAAAAAACATAGAGCCGTCCGCAGACGACAGTCTACACACAACAGACAACAGGAAGTGAAAATATTTCTGAACTACAAACGATAAACTACAAACTGAAAACATGGAAGTCCATCATCATCCACACGTAGATAAGAAAAATTTCAAAGAATATTTTTTCGAATTCTTAATGATATTTCTTGCAGTGACACTTGGCTTTTTTGCAGAAAATCTTCGTGAGCATTTTAAAAACAGCGACGAAATAAACAGTGATATGCAATCTATGATTGCCGACCTGCAATCTGATGTGGCTATGTTTATCGCAAACGTAGCATTAAACCAATTAAGCGACCGCAGAACCGATACACTGATTTCATTATTAAAACTTAATCGTTCCAACACTTCACATATCTATTTTCTTGCCCGTTTTATTACAGCCAATAACAACATCTACACACCTGATACAAGAACATTCGACCAGATGAAAAGTTCAGACGCATTGAAGCTTATTGAATCGCGAAACATTCTGGATAGCATATCCGACTATTATCAATCGCTTCAATTTTTTAATAGTCAAAGTGATTTGCAAAGGCAAAAAGTAGATGATGTGCATTCGGTAAATAGCGAATTATTTGATGGATATACTTTTCAGCACATGTTTGCAAATGGAAATGTAAGTTCAAGTTTGGAGGTTGATATTTTACAACCTGAAAATAATCCTCCGCTGTTGTCTAATGATTTTAATGCTGTTAATAAAGTTATTATTGCCTATAATTATCTCTATGCCACTACTGAAATAAATAATGGGGTAGCCGTGTTAAGCAGTCGACATGCAAAGCGCTTAATTAATGTATTAAAAAAAGAATATCATCTACAATAAAGATTATGCGTGAACGAAAATCAAAATAAAAGAAGTGCACTTTTGAAGGAACACAAAAATCATATATTAGATATATAAAACAATGGAAGTACATCATCACCCACAAGTATCAAAGAAAAACTTCAAAGAATATTTTCTGGAATTCTTAATGATATTTCTGGCAGTAACGCTTGGTTTTTTTGCAGAAAATGTGAGAGAACATTTTGATGATGGTGAACGCGAAGAAGCATATGCCCAAACATTATACGAAGACCTAAAAGCGGATACAACTTTATTGAATGGGGCTATCAGCGAAAAAAATTTTGTAATCCCCAAAATAGATACTTTCCGGATGCTCGTTCATACAAAGGCTATTGATGAGCTTCCCGCAGGTACATGGACATATTTTGGAAGATTTGGAACAAGAGTGGTAAACGTATCACTTCAGGATGCTACTCTAAAGCAATTGTTAAGTTCCGGCGACCTTCGGTTATTTCAAAAACACAATGTTGCTTATGCTATTGCACAATATGACCAGGCAGTACAATACATGCGTGACGCCTTTCCTTTTCTGGATTTAATCTACAGCGACATGGTTAAAGCAAGGAATAAAATATTCGATGCCTCCTACATTGACGAAATCATGGTGCTTACTACCAGCGCAGAAAAAATTGATTCATTTAAAAAAGAATCATTTCCGTTGCTTTCAAATAAGAAAGAAGATTTTATACAGTACGCCAATCTCTGTCAGTTGGAATCGTTTAATCTAAAATTAATATTGACAAGAATAGAAGCGGTTGATAAAAGAGCCGAAAGTTTATTAAGCTTATTAAAAAAAGAATATAATCTTAAATAACAATGGAAGTACATCATCATCCGCAAGTAGAAAAGAAAAATTTCAAAGAATACTTTTTGGAATTCTTAATGATATTCCTGGCCGTAACACTTGGGTTTTTTGCGGAAAGTTATCGGGAATATTTAAACAATCTTTCAAAAGAAAATGAATACATGACTTCGCTGGTTGAAGACTTTAAGAGCGACACTTCTTTTTTACAATTAAGCATCAATCAACTAATTCCTTATCATTTAAAACGGATGGATTCTACAAGAAATTTATTGCAGGAAACAGAACACCAGGGAAAGGACAGAATGCTTTACCAGGCTTTGATAATAGGTACTGCATGGACTTATGATTTTCATTTTAACCAGCGAACTTTATCTCAGTTGCACAGCGGGGGTTTTGCATTAATCCGCAAAAGAGAAGCGGTAAATGCAATAAGCACTTTGGAAGGGAACTATAAACTTTTTTCACCTGTTATTAATGAAATGCAATCAATGCAAAACGACATAGATATTTCTTCTTATGGATTTCTTGATGGAGCCACTGATTACCGTGTGGGGAAAATAGCCTTCGAAGATCCTTTGTTTACGAAACTAAAATTATCAGATGTGCCAGCGACCGCCGTTGTAAACTGGCAAAATAAAGATGCAATAATGTTATACGACAACAAGTTGCATAAATACAGTTTTTATTTACGCACAGCAATCATTGATGATTATGAAATTTTCATTAAAGAAATAACAGAAACAATGCGGGTAATACAAAAAGAATATAAGATTAAATGAAAAAATAATGGAAGTACATCATCATCCCAATCTGGAGCATAAAAAGAAAAATTTCAAAGAATATTTTTTGGAATTCATAATGATATTTCTTGCGGTAACGCTTGGTTTTTTTGCAGAAAGTATAAGAGAAAATATTTCCAACAGGCACAAAGAATCGAAATATATGGAAAGCCTTGTAAACGATCTGAAATCTGATACGACCCAAACAGATGTTGCTATAAAAGAATGGCAAGGATATAATGCCAACCTTGATAGTCTTCTTTTTTTACTAAAGAAGCCAAGGAACCAGCAGAATATTAACAGCATGTATGGCTTACTCAGTGCGAAGTTTTTTCATTTTAACTTGTTTAAATATAACGACAAAACTATTGAGGAATTAAAAAGTTCCGGTGATTTCAGGCTTATCAAAAAAGAAAGTATTGCCAATGAGATCATGTCTTATGATCTCGATATGAAATATATTTTGATACAGGAACAGGACGTAAAAGATTTGATGATTACTTCAAAAAATATGGAAACAAAAGTGTTTGATTTTTCCGAATTGAATTTCAAGGACAATGAAAAATTCAGGCTTATGTATAAAAATAAACCACTTACTTTAATTACAAATGATCAACAAATTATTGATGAATACTTTAATAAGCTGTGGACTTTTTATGTTTTAGCCAAAGGACATGAAAAATTATTTGAAACTGAAAAAGCGGCTGCTATAAAGCTTTTGAAAGATATTCAACATGAATATAAAACTGAAAACTGAAAAGTAAACAAAGGAATAACTACTATTCCTATTTTTTTTTGAAGAATAAAGTGATCATAAATTATAAAACTGGAAATCAAAATAAATGGAAGTACATCATCATCCTGATCTTCATCACAAGAAGAAAAATTTCAAAGAATATTTTTTGGAATTCTTAATGATATTTCTGGCGGTAACGCTTGGATTTATTGCTGAAAATATACGTGAAAAAATCACAGAACATCATAGAGCTAAAACTTACGCAGCAGAAATGGTGAATGACCTTATATCCGATACAGTTGAACTGAGAAATTATATCAATTATATGACCAATGCAGATCATAATGTGGATACACTTTTTCAATTGCTGTCGGCGGGTGAGCCAAAAGAGATTCCGTCAGGCAAATTATATTGGTACGGGTTGTTTGCAGGAGCGGCACGAAGCTTTGTACCCAATGATGCCACTTTTGAACAAATGAAAAGTTCCGGTTCCCTAAGTTATTTTACCCACGGTTCCATTGCAAAAAAAGTGGAGGAGTACGACCGGCTTTGCCGGTTAATAAAATCTGATGAAAACAGCGATATTAGCATCTATGTGGAAATAAGAAAAGTAAGGGCGCAAATATTTGAGTTTAAATATAATGCAGTTGCCAATAATATTTACCAGGCGAGCAGGGTTTTATTTGATCGAAACAGGATAGATTCATTCATAAAAAGCAATCCTCCGTTGCTCACTTATGACAAAACCATTTTTAACGAGTATGAGGAATTGGCGCGTTCCAGGTTTTTCGATCGTAAAGTAAGCGCAGCTGACACTTTATACAAGCACGCAGTGGCATTGATAGCAGATTTGAAAAAAGAATAAATGGTTAATGAGTGAACAGTAAACGAGTAAATAATCAGGTTTTATATTTTATTGCTTAAAAGTCAGAAATCAAAAATTAAATAAATCAGAAATCAAAGCATGGAAGTACATCATCATGATAGCCAACTACAGCCGATTGTTATTCCTTCAGCCAGCCTATTGCCAAACCTAGTGTAAGCTGCATGTGCTATTTGTGAGGTAAGTCCTGTAAATTATTAAGTACTTCTACAAAAAAGTCAATACGTTTTCCATTTTTGCCTTTTGCTTTCCATGTGTCTAAAATTGATAGCGCAGAAATTAAAGAAGTTCGTGATATTCCTGAAATACCTAACATTCCCATTGAATTAATTTCTCCGTCAGGTGTAATACCAAATGGAAGTTTTGAATTGACTTCAAATTTAAGTCCAACAGGCTTGTTCTTGTAAAGTCCTTGTCCAACATAAATATTTGTAGAGTCTGTCTTATTACTGCTTGTAATGGTCAAAAAAATATCACTAAAACCTTCGCTTGTGTCAGTCCTTGAGGTAATGTCAGCCAGTTTTTGAGAGCTTGGTTGCTGATTTTTATTATTGTTTTGTCCACAACCAAATAGAGTTGAGAAAAGTCCCATTGCAATTATTTGAATTAACAGTTTCATTGTTGATGTTGGTTACGCCTTGCAGGCAACGATTACGGCTTGGCGTATTCTAGGATATGCAAACTACCAAATTTGTTTTTAAATTAAGCCACATTTTTATAATTGTCCACATACTTTTCCCCTTTCTTTACCACGGCAAACATGCGTAAGATCAGTTTGAATTTAATGTTGTTCAAAACTATTTTATAGCATTTTGTCTTCATCTTATTTTCAGCATACATATTCATTTCTTCATCCCATACCATAGCGCTGCGTGCTGCCTGGTTTAGCTCCTGTTTCAGTTCTTTATTAGCGATATGACTCACTCGTTTTCTTCCATGAATACTGGTACCCGAACTATGGTCAAATGGGATAACTCCTACATAAACCGCATAGCTTCTCGGATTACTAAAACTGCTGAAATTTTCTGTGTAAGCCATCGTCATTAATCCGTTCACTTTCCCGATTCCTTTTATGCTCGTGATGAGTGTAAAGTTCAAATGCATCTCTTCATCCACGATAACAATACTCATCATTTCAGCTTCAATGTTCTCAATAATTTTAATGTTGGCTTTGAGCTTTTGTTGCAGCGATTTTACTATAATGTCTTTCTTATTTTTCCCGTACATCTGTTCGCGTCCTTTAATGGAATTTTTGTAACCGGCATTTTCTCTTACTAACCTTTTTCTATAAGCCAATAGTTCTTTAAGCCTTATTATTGCTGGATTTAAGGGCTTTGAGGGTTGCAATGATTTGTATTTCTCTTCCCCATATTGAGCAATACGAAAAGAATCTACTTTATCATTTTTGCCTCTGGTTATTCCCATAGAATTTTTAATAGCCAGCCCAGGTATTCTTGCATAAACAATTGCATGAGCTTCACAAAACTGCAACAGCTTGTACTCGTAACCTCCGGTATATTCCAATACCAAAAAACTTTCTTTTAAATCAATATGCAATCGTCTGCACCATTTCAAAAATTGCATAAAGCCTTCTGTTCCATTCCTGATTTGGATGTGTTCATTTAGTTCTGAACAACTAATGTCAAGCGTGTTTTTTGACACGTCAATACCTAACGTAAATTTCCATTTTTTCATTTTGCATTACCTTTAAAATGTTAAAAAAAACTTGCTCTTGTCAAACACCTTTGATGGTTCAAAGAGATAATTCTAGATGGACCCGGAGCAAGGAAAGAAGCGGCAGGGACTAATACGCCAATAAGTCCTCAAAGACTAGATGGCAGGCAAGTTCACCCTGCCGCACTTTCAAAGTTATCAACATCTTTGGAGGTTATTAACACCCCCTTAGAAACCCCCATTATAATAGTAGTAATATCTTAAGAATTAAAGGAAATAAAGTCCAAAGGATGGGCTGGCATTTATAATTTTCAGCCCGAACGTCAGCCGATTGAAAAACAAAAGCCGAAGATAAATACAAAAAGCCGATATTTGATTTCTATGAGACAAGCAAATAAAAATCACGCAACTTTTTTAACATACATTTCCTGTTTATTCACAACTGCCACGACCCTTGCTAACAATTTATTTTTAACTGCATTTAGCACACTCATTTTGCTTTTCCCTTCCAAAACCTTTCTTTCATAATAAGCTTTTAAATCAGCATCTAGTTTTATAGCTGTTAATGAGGCCATATGTAAATTGCATTTCAACTTTTTGTTAGCCATAAAGTGAACTTTGGTTCGTCCTCTTATGCTGCTTCCAGATGAATATTCAAACGGAGCTACTCCGCAATAGCAGGCGAGTTTTCTGCTGTCTCTCATAATGGTAAATCCATTGGTATAGACTATCAGATTAATGGCAGTTACTAAACCAATTCCCACTACTGAAGTAATTAATTTAAAAAGTTGTTTAAGATTGTCATCTTCATTGATAAATTGTATCAACTCCGCCTCCAGATTTTTCAAGTCTTTTTCAATAGAGGCAAGAGAACGTTTTATTGATTTGTTCAATAATTTTGCCATCTCCTGATTGCCCACTTCTTCAAATTCCTTGATGGGTGTCTTTAATCTTTTTTGAGTAGTAATTAATCTATCCCGTAAAGCAGCCAGATTTTTGATCTTCTGCAATGTACTATCCATCGGCTTCCACAATCTAATACGGTCTAAATGTTTACAGGCATATTCAGCTATTCTCCTAGAATCCATCTTGTCATTTTTCCCTCTGGTTATCCCCATTGACTTTTTAATTTGTCCGGCATCTTCTATCCAGGTATCAATATTATTTGAAGTTAAAAAGGAGGTTAAAATGAAACAGTATAACCCGGTTGCTTCCATACAAAACAACGTTTGTTCAAAAACAATATTAAGTTCCTGCAGCCACTGTTGAAGTTCTTTCATACCCGAAACATCATTCGTAAATCGACGATGTATAAATTCTTCATTAATCTTACAACTGATGTCTACTGTTTGTTTAGAGATATCTACTCCAAAGTAATAATTGTATTTTTTCATAAAGCTATTTTTTTCACAATCATTAATATGAGTTTCTTTGAAACCTTGATAATAGGTCTGGTTAACCTGAATTTCTATATGAAGCATCTCATATCATAAAATGTCTGTCTGAATCAAATAGTGTACCCTCTCGTACGGTTCGTCGTGCTAGTTCACAGACATTTCTGATTGTAGTTATCCACAAAATTGAGTTATTCACAAAGAAAAAAAGAACCAAAAAAAGAAAGTAATAGTAGTAATAATTTTAACTAAAATTATTGAATGCAAATCTAAAGGTTCGTCTGCTGCAACGTACGCTGATAGCGAACTACAGCTCATTGTTATTCCTTCAGCCAGCCTATTGCCAAACCTAATGTTATGCGTTCGTGAGATTATTGTTCTTCCGCCCAATGTCTTGCACACTCCTCACACATGTTTAATTCGTTAACGGCAAGTGGTGCAAATAACTTTCTGATATTATTTGCCATTTCACCAGGATAAATCTTTTCTGGCAACTCTGGTTTATAACCAACACTTTCACATATCACACATTGATTTAGCCATCGTTTTATTTCAGGATATTGCTTTGAATAAGTATTTTTGTCTCTACTCTTTGATGACATTGTCTAAATATGGCGCTGTCGCGGTCTTTAGTGAAAAAATTAATTCTTCGTCCATGTATTGATATTCATCGGGAATGTCAAGCACTATTATTTTATAATTATTAAAGTTTCCTTGAAATTTTTGTTTAATAATTTGTCTATGCTTGTTCTCCATAACGAAAATTAGGTCTGCCCAAATTAAATGTTTTTCGGTCAACTTAATTCTTGCACCTTCATCAGTTCCTGCGGATTTTATATGGTGCAGTGCATGGTTTTTAAAAATTATTTCTGCTGTCCGACTTCGCCACTTGTTCTTACTACAAACAAAAAGTATGTTCATTGCTCTGTCGTTTCTTGGTGTTATTTCTTGCAGTCAAATTTGAAAGTTGGTAGTTGCTAAACATGACGCATAACGTTTACGGCTTGCTGCTGCGCTGGCATTCAATGAACTTTTCGCCCGAACGTCAGCACAATAACGAACCGAAGCCGAAGATAACTACAAAAGCTGAACAATGAAATTTCAGCCCGGAACTACTGATGAACAGCGAACAAATGTTGATGTTTATTCCTTCAGCCAGCGTAGAAGCAAACCCAATGTTAGCCGTCGTTTTTTCAGGTTTAATGGGGGAATGGATAGGGGCGGTTTAATAAGCTGTCCGGAAATTTCAAACCATATTCTTCAAAATCTTCACCTATCATTAAAATTCTAAGAACTTCATATTTTTCAGAATAGATTGCGGGAAACATTTCGCCTATATAATATGTAAAATGATTAGTGATATTAGATGAACTAATTAATTCCTTTTTGACTCCTTTATAGAAAAACTTACAGGTATAATTTCCATATCCGCTTTTACCAGAAATAAACTCTACGATTTTTACATTCACGATAATACCATGCGATTTCAAGTCATTTTTCTCAATTTTCTTTTGAATTCCTAAAAAAACAAATAATGCAATTAACAAACTGATTAAGATATGATATTTCCATTTCATTTAGTCGCGACGTTGATTAAAAAGCATTGAAAAGTGTCGTGTGATATATTTAAGTAAGCCAGCCAATTTGCAGATTATTATTTTAAATGACGGCTAACGTTTGTATTGCCGAAAGTACGAAAATACAACGTTGTTTTACCCAAAAAAATTGTTTTATTCATTATCAATCCTTTATATCACTTTGGCGAAGTACATATTGAAAAAATTATACCTTCGTAAATACAGCTTTCTATTTTCCCCACCGGCCAGAAGCACCAATTCCTCCCAGGCCGACATCCTAAACGATCACATGCCGGCAGAAATGAAAAATCGATGTATTTCTTCATTTGCTGCCTGGTCTTTTTCACCCCCCGGGATTTTTATGAAAAAGTGTCGCTTTTATTTTCAGCCCGCATATCTTGCATCAACCACCCCCGCAGGTACAAACGTCTCCTTATTCATATCGACCCAGGTATTGCACTCAAACCTTTTATAAATAAGCCGCGCGGCAGTAACCATTAAACTTTGCGAAGGCGTGTTCACCGGAAACTCCAGCACCTGTGCGGCAACAGTGCTATCGTTATAAGGAATGTCTATTGCATGGGTTTCACTGCCGGTCGGCTTCCCGTTGTTGGCGCAAGCGTCCGCTTGTGTCATTCAAGATTAACTGAATTCAATTCAATAAAATCCTTTATTTACAATTTTATACTTCCAACTCATTAAGTAAATGTAATGCCTTTTTCATATAGCACAAGCGGACGCTTGCGCTAAAAGAGGGATGAATCTTCCAATTTTTTAAACCCTATTCCAGTAAACCAAGAATTATTGGCAATTCTGATTTTACTTATTTCCCATCCTACTCAGCATTTACTCTACATGAATAACCTTGTCATTTTTTTTTGTCGTCAAAACTGTTTTCCTCTTTTTATATTTCTTCATCACTAAATAAAATACACAAACCACTCCGATAAAAATTATTGTTGACCCGATTTCCCATTTACTTAAACTGCTTAATAACCAAATTATTGAAAGGATACCAATCAATGGAATAATTAAACCTCCGGGCATTCTAAACGATTTTTCATTCTGCTTTTTCCTTCGCAGCTTAATAGTGGCTAAAATAACAGCGAGATAGATAATTAATATCGCAGCACTTGCAAGAATCGCTAGCTGTTTAAATCCTCCGGAAATTGAAAGAATAAAAATCAATAAGCCGTAGATAATGATAGCCCAATGAGGAGTAGCAAACTTTGCATGAACTTTGCCGAGAAATTTTGGAAAAATTCCATCATTTGCACCTGCAAATAACAAGCGCGGCATCAAAAGCAAATCGCCGCTTACATTGCCAAAACAGGATACAGCCGCAGCTATTAGCAGGATAATTCCTCCTGCAGGACCAATAATTTTTTCAGCAACTGCAGCGAGCGGAGCATTTTTAACTGCTTCCATATTACTACCCAAAATCCCTTGTGTTACTGTTTGCAGCAATAAATAAATGATAAGAACCAACATCCCCGCAATTAATATCGAAAGCGGTATCGTCCGTTTTGGATTTCTTATTTCGCCGCTTACATTTAGCACTGTCTCAAAACCTGCAAAGGCAAAAAACAAAATAAGAATGGTATTTCCAAAGGTGTTGAAAGAAGGTAAATTTTCCCAATGCAGGTTCGCTGCTTTAATATCGCTGAAGCCAAAAATAATAATGGCAATCAGCGGTAATAATTTGACGATGGTAATGAATTTTACAAAACGAACTCCATGTTTGGCGCCGCGGATATTTATCAAAACCATAAATCCAATCAATATAAAAAATAACAACCCCCGGACCGATAAATCTTTAAAAACAGGAAAAATGACAGCTAGCGAATCAGCAACAATATTAATGATTGCTGCATCGCCTAAAATACCGAAACCAAAAAAGAAAAGCCAGTTAATAATGAAGCCGGCAAAGCTGCCAAACGCCGCTTCTACGTAAGCATAGCTGCCTCCTGAAGATGTGATACGGCTTCCAATTTCTGCATAGCAAAGCATAATAGTAGCCATCATTATTCCACAAAATAAATAAGCGAAAATTGAGAAACCGTCAAGTGCGAGACATACAATGGCAGGAAGTGCAAAAATGCCTGCGCCAATGGTGCTGTTAATAATGTTTAGCGAAAGACCGGATACTCCGATTACACGTTTTAAACCTTCATCTGTTTTTGTTTGAGACATAATTCTTAATTCTTAATTCGTAGGCTTCGTTTTCAAATAAGCATAAATGCTGTTTATCTCTTTATTATTGAGATAGCTCAGGTAGTTTTTTGCAACATGGCTCATCACGCCAACGTTTCTATCACCGAGCGCCTCACCTGTGCGTAAAAGTTTTAAAAATTCTTCCTTATTATAAGCAGCAGCAATAATAAGATTAGGCGAAAAGCCTTCTTCACCTTTTAAATCCTGACCATGACAAGCAGTGCAGGTAGTCATTACCAGATATTTTCCAAAAGAAACCTGCGATGTATCATAATGAATATAAAGTTGCGGCTCATTGGATGTTATCATAGTTGCAATCGGAATAAACTTGCCTTCAATTAATTGCAGGCGACCCAAAAATGTATAAGTTGTTTTAACCGGAACAGTTGTGTTAGTTGGCAACGAATGTAAAGTGCGCAAGTAAGCAATAATATCAGCCACAGATTTCTGTTTTAACTGGTGATACATAAAAGCCGGCATCACATAAACCGAACGGCCATCTTTTTTTACACCAAATCTTAGCAATCTCTCTAATTCTTCATTAGAATATGTGGGAATGATTTTCGTGATATTGGGAGCAATAAATTCTGCCACATTATTTATTTGGAAAACAGAATCACCGGTATAATATTGTCCATGACAGTCGCCACAATGCGCAATGTGAGCGAGCCTTGCTCCTTCTTTTACCGAGGCAGTATCTGTAGGAATATCAACTTTGGAGAGTGGAGCAGAATAAGTTTTATCCAGAATTGCTGCCGACCAAATATAAACCCCGGCAAAAGCCGTAACAATTAAAAGAACAATAGCAAGTCCGATTCTTTTGATATAAATTTTCATTGTTTTTTTATTTGAATTGATTGATACAATTATTTTCACAGGAAGCAACCTTTAAACCTCATGTAAGGTTCAAAGCCATGAATAAATCGTATCCTCGGTTCGTGTCTCCACGAACCGAAATCCAGCAATTGGTTCGTGGACACGAACCAAGGAGAAGGCCCAGTGTCGGTCAACAAACAATAACCGCAAGCCCCCGAAAGTTCGTTCCAGTTCGGGAGCTTTTTGTGGGGGGCTTTCGGCTATTGTTCTTAATGTTACCTGCCGCGGTCCTTTTTGTCTACGCTGTCAATTCCTTTTCGTAATTCATCAATACAACTTTGAATTATAGGAACGATAATTTTCATTTGCTCATCTTGTGGTTTCTCTAAACTTTTTACATACTCATCATAAGACATGCTGTCCATAATTTTTGTCATTGAACATTTGCAATAGTTGAGAGTTATTTCAGGATGTTCTATTGCAGTCGTTTTAGCGTCCCGCATGCAATTTTGAATTAGAATCTTCCTATCCTCTTCCGTCCATTGTCTGCCCTTGCTGAATAAGCCAATTTTATATCTTTCCGGGTCTCGCTTAATTAAATCATAGC
Organism: uncultured Chitinophagaceae bacterium; assembly: GCA_963706825.1. Taxonomy (GTDB): domain Bacteria; phylum Bacteroidota; class Bacteroidia; order Chitinophagales; family Chitinophagaceae; genus Ginsengibacter. Next base: position 1,130,086 of record CAVPNT010000003.1, read on the forward strand.
TGCCATTTAATATTAAAATATAGAACAAATTTTTGTTAGTGTCCCGAACTTTTTTAACCACTTGTCATATCGTTGAATTTGTTCGTTGGTTTTGTGTTTTGGTCTGTAAAGACGAAATGATAAAAGAAATAAATAAAGTCCTCCTAATAATGAAGTCAGCCCAAAAATGTATGGCAAATAATTTGTCATTTGTTCGCTTTCTTAATTATGATTATCGAAATAAGAATTGCGATTATTGCTGTCAACAAAAGAGCAATGATTTCTTTCTTCCCAATTGTTCCACTTTGGTTGTATAATAAAAATGCGGCAAATACAAGTCCGCTAATAATGGAAAAGATGATAAGGACAATTCGTTTTGTTGTCATTGAGTTTTATTAATTGCAGTGTCGGTTTATAGTGGCAGCTAACATTATTATTTACGCTAAAGTACGCTATTGCTTTTACCATACAATTTTTTTTAACCCTCGCAATTCAAGCAATTTTCAAATAAAACGCGTATCAGTTAAAGTAGCGTAAATACAACTAACTTTCTCCATTAAGCACGCGTTGCTTCTGCAATTGTATTCGGCAACTAAAGTGTGGCATTTGATCGGCTCACAGAATAAGAAGATTTTAAAAGATGCTGAAAGCATTTCTTCCGGATCAGATCTAAAAATCACAGTTTCACTTTACTATAAAATAGCCTCTGTTTATTGCGCCGGTAATAAAAAAGAAGCGGGTTGTCGCTTTTATTTTCAGCGCGCATATCTTGCATCAACCACCCCCGCAGGTACAAACGCCTCCTTATTCATATCGACCCAGGTATTGCACTCAAACCTTTTATAAATAAGCCACGCAGCAGTAACCACAAGGCTTTTCGAAGGTGTGCTCACCGGAAACTCCAGCACCTGTGCGGCAACAGGGGTATCGTTATAAGGAATGTCTATCGTATGCGTTTCACTGCCCGTCGGCTCGCCTGTTTTCAGCAGGCATGCCGCTACAGAAATCACTAGTGTTACCAAACCGGTACCTGCCGGGGCCGCGATTTCCTTAGAGGGAATAAAAGGTTCGATGCTTATGGTCACCGCGTTTGGCTGCGGTACACTGATGGTAAGCGGTACTTTAAACCGTTGACTTACAGGTTGCCCTTTTGTAAACTCAAGTTCGCTGATATAAGGTACTGCATCTGTCGATGGCAATTCGTCGATCGCTGATGTGGCGAGCCATTTGGATATGGCACCGGAAAACCTGCTTTGCATGCTTCTGTCTGTTGCATGGGGCATAGAAGGCATTAGCCCGCTGCGTAAGGTTTTGCCGGCCCTTGCGGCTACACCAAAATTTGCCGATCTTATTTTCGTTGCCGCCGATTGGTTCACATGCAATGCCCTCGACCGCGTGCAGTTGGTGCCCATGCGGCGGTAAAACACCATATTCCCGATAGTGCCATTTAAAAACACGTCTGTTACTTTAGCCATGATCTTTTTATTTATACCGAATATAAGCATTACATAGTCCAAACTTCTTTTTTATCGGTATAATACCATCTAATCCCGCACATGCGGGACACATAGTCCTTTGGACTATTTAGCAAATAAAGATGGTATTATTTAGTTTATGTTTCATCTATATCTATTAGCTGAACGCCTCGTACCTGCGCCTGTCCCGGTGCCTTACCCGTGCGTTAATTAACGCACGGGTAAGGCAGTTTATTACTCGCAGGTATAAGGAGGGACACTGGGAGGCATAGGGATCGTGGTGATTAGGTGTTTTGGGGAAAGTAATTGGGTGATTGTTCTGTCTGTTTTTGTGAACTGTTTTATACCGTTGTTGGTGTTGCTGCGCTGGCATTCATGGCAGAGCAGCCTCCAACAAAAGTTCTTTATACAGTTTAGGTTTCAAAATTCTTTTCCATTCTAAAATAATACCGGTAGAAAATGAAGATGTTCTGTAATAATAATTTGCATAAAGTTTTAAAAAATGATAACCTTAACCAATTGAGAAAAGTATTTTTCCCACTCATAATTTTATGACTCATTGAGCGTGATGGAATCACAAATTTTTAAATCTAACTACTTAAAAAACAACCTGAATGACAATTTTGATTAGCGCAAGCGTCCGTGCCCGTTGCACGGACGCTTGCGCCAACAGGAGTCTTTTCTTTCTGAAGCTTCATGCTCTTTTTGGCTTTCTGCACGACTTATTTCTCAGCAACGTCTTAGCCATTCATTTGGCTGACTTCCTCTTTATCAGGAGAAGGAATAACTTAAGGAGTCAATCCAAACTTCTCTATGATCTCCTTGCCTTTTTCAGGAAAAAAGGTCAAACCAAATTCCTCATGAAGGTCTTTTGCCCATTTAGAAATTGCGGGGTCATCCGCTTTAAGATTATGTTTTGTCATATAAGCGATCCTGTTAAAGAAGAGGTCTTCCAGGTATTCGTCAAAATTCTGATTGAAATCCAATTCGAAAAAGTGCAAAGGCTGATCGGATGGATTCCAAAATGAATGCACGATTCCGCGGGGTCGCGAAGAAAAACCACCGGCCTTTATTTCCCGGATTTCATCCCCTGCCAACACACCTAAGGTACCTTCTGATACACAGGAAAATTCATCGAGATGATCATGAATATGGGGGGCAGGCCCCATTTTTTTCGGTGCCAGCACCAGTTCCACACACGAAAATTGATAATTAGTCTGAGCGCTTTTTACCAGCACCCGCATATTGATACCCCGCGGCCCTGGTTGCAGTACATCTTCCGGAGGTTGAATAAATAAAGGCAGCAGTTGGTGCAAGGGGTTATTTACTGTTTCAAGATTAATACATTTTACCATAACCTGTCATTTTTAAGAACGGGTAACGATCTATCCGTTTAATTGTAAGAGTAACGGCTGAGCGTAACGGTTGCCAACCTTTGGCAGGTTGGCAACCGTGGAAAACCCGGTAATTGTTATATTCGGGAAAACACCATTTCATTATGCCGGGTCGATATGATGCTCCTTCATGATGTTCACAAAAGTTTCTTTATCAAGGCTTCCGTCCAGAGCCGCCTGATCAATATGTCTGAAAAAATCTTCCAGTCCGGATGGCCTGGTAAACATGACAAGCTTGCCTGTTGTGTCGCCTGTATTTTTAAAACTATGGGGAATGCCTTTGGGGCCATAAGCAAAACCACCGGCGCCCAATTCTTTTCGCTCTCCGTTCAAGGTGAAGGTAAAAGTACCTTCCATCACATGCCAAAACTCGTCCCAGTCATTATCAGTGTGTAATCCCGCCCCTACATTGGGTGGAACACTTAATTCAAATACACTATAGGCATCGTCAGTTTGTTCGCCGTCAAGCTTTACGGTAATGGTGTTATCAGATATTAAAAGAACTTCTTCCTGTCCTTCTGATACATGGGTAGTTTTTAAAGATTTTGTTTGCATCATTTCATTTTTTGAGTGATTGAATGGATGCAAATTATACCGGTCGCAGGAAAAGCAATATCCCTGAAAATGGTGATTTTTAAGAGGATGATTCAACAGAGGCCATAACGGATTGGCGCACCATCTCGGGTGCATTTTTTACACTGAGCTTATGCAGAATGTGTTTCCGGTGGCTTTCCACCGTATGCCTGCTGATAAATAATTTCGCTGCAATTTCTTTGGAAGAAGCGCCCCCGGAAACGAGTTGCATAATTTCCTTTTCACGTGGCGTAAGCGAAGCATGATCTTCCCATGCAAGCCTTAGTTTTTCTCTTTTTGTTTCAGCAACGCTTACGGGAGCCAGCATGTCCAATAATTTACTGCTCTTCCGGCTTTTTTCTACAAGGGAAGTATGCCGGTTCAGCTCGGCCTCTTTTTCAACAGTACAATCGTCAAACAGGATCAGCGCAGCGTCGATATGCTGTCCGGGTGTTACAGAAAGAACAATTACTTTTTGTTTGATCCAGATCCATTTACCACTAAAATGCTTCAGGCGGTAACAGTGTTCGTGCACTGCATTTTCTTTTCCTTCTTTCCATGGAGAAGCATTCAGCGTGGAGGTTTCAGCAAAAAGAATAAAACCCTGCAAATCATCAGGGTGCAGGCGCTTTATTACAAATTGCAGATCTCCATCTATGAACAGTTTCCTTGGATAACCAAAGACCCTGGTAAAATTATGGCTTAAAAAGGCTGAGCCTGATTTACTTCCGCAACGGGTAAAGGATGCGACTGTGCTTTCTTTAAGATGTAAACTTTCAAGCAGATCACCACACGTCTTTTTATACACCTCATTGTATTGAATAAACCGGTGTAATTCTTCTGTTACCATAACGGGCATGCATTCAAAAAATAAAATAATAGTTTCAATGCCTTAAAATCTGTAAACCGGAGTTTTGGATAATGGCATCTGATCAAAGTTACGTTTTAAGTTAAAACAGTACTATTCCTTCTCTCAAATAATTTTTTAACTTGTGTCATCGGTACTTCTACAATGATTAAAAATAATAACCGTGCGGCTATCCGGGTTTCTAACTACAGAGAAATCACTCCATTCCATTGGTGGTGAGTACAGTGAATAAGCGGAGGAACAACTTACAGTAATGGAATTAGTAAGATTAAATTGAGGATTGTGGCATGTTATTATTCGAATGACGTTTTTATTAAATGAAGGCTAAGTAACGCTCTTGCACAGGTCAGAAGAGCTGCGCGAGAGCGGGGATTTTCAAAAATTGTCAATTTATGGCTGGCTGCATTTGCCTGGAAATGGAATTATAGCTAAACGCCCGAATGGGTGAACCAGCATGCCGAAATTTCGTATTTGTTTGAACTATTTCAGAAGTTTAATTATCTGTTAGTTACTTAGTGTCTTAAAAGCTACAGCCTTTTATAATTTTCTATGGTAAGTTGCAAAATGAAAAAAGAAAAAGTTTATTCTTTGTGCGAAGCTGTTGCCGACATTACTTACATCGCAGCAAAAGAAAATTATCAGGCCGCTGATAGTCGCGAGATGATAAGCCAATTTATTCATTGGGCAAAAGAATTTGAAAAGCTGCATCAACATATTGAATGGGGCATCAATTCTCCTTTAGATTACATAGATTCAATTTATTATTTTACCTTGTTCAAAATAAATCAATGGAGACATGTATGATTACAAAAAAGCGAAAGATTTATTTATATTGCAGAAATAAGAACTAACTTCTCAGCAAATAATATACTTCGATTTTTAAATGAACCCATACTTTTATTCGGATACCATTTCTAATTTTCTAACTGCTTCTACGAACGAAATATTTGGAAGCATCAGCCGCAATAGTGATTTTCCGGATGAACCAACACAAAAGGGAGCTTGGACTCAAGAAATAAGAATATTAAAAAACGTACTTGAAAATGAAGAAGGAAGAATCTTCTTTGAATATTCTATCCCACGAATGGGAAGAAGAATTGATGTGGTTTTAATTATTAGGAATGTCATTTTTGTTTTAGAATTTAAGGTTGGTGAAAAGGAGTTTAATCAAAGTGCTTTTGATCAGGTTTGGGATTATGCACTCGATTTAAAAAACTTTCACGAGACAAGTCATATCAATTTAATTGCACCGGTATTAATTGCTACCGAATCGAAGAAATGCTTTGCGATTATTTCTGAAATGCCTCATAATGACAACTTATTACTTCCCATAAGAACAAACGAAGAAAATTTAAGTAGTGTCATTAGCTCTGTTCTTGAATTTACCGATGGTGAAAATATCAATCTGGATAACTGGGCCACAGGTCGTTATTCTCCAACACCAACGATCATTGAAGCTGCGATGTCATTGTATAGCGGTCATCAAGTAGAAGAAATTACAAGAAGCGATGCAGAAGCAATCTAATTTAACAACAACAACCGATGCGATTTTAAAAATTATTGTAAAAGCAAAGGCGGAAAGTCAAAAAGCTATATGTTTTGTTAACTGGTGTTCCTGGTGCAGGAAAAACTTTGGTGGGTTTAAATATCGGCGCTAAAAATTATAAAGACAATGAAAAATCATCTACTGTTTTTCTTTCTGGAAATGGTCCGTTAGTAGCGATATTGCGGGAAGCACTTACAAGAGATAAAGTAAAAAGAGAAAAGGAGAAAGGAAAAAAAATCAGGAAAGGTGAGAGCGTTTAGTCAGGTAAAAGCAATGATTCAAAACGTTCACAATTTTCGCGATGAATGTTTAAAAGATGAAACACCACCATTTGAGCATGTCACCATCTTTGATGAAGCACAAAGAGCTTGGGATATTACCCAAACTTCCAACTTCATGAAAAGAAAAAAGAATATTGCAGATTTTAATATTTCAGAACCGGAATTTCTTATTTCTTGCTTGATCGTCATCAAGATTGGGCAGTAATTGTTTGCCTTGTGGGTGGTGGACAAGAAATTAATACGGGCGAAGCAGGAATAAGTGAATGGATAGAATCAGTAAATCGTGCGTTTCCAGAATGGCATGTTTATGTTTCTGATAGATTAACTGATAGTGAATATGCCGCAGGACACGCTTTGCAATTATTAGAGAAACATAAAACCGTTGTGTTTAATAAAGACCTTCATCTCTCTGTTTCCATGCGTTCATTTCGTGCAGAAAATGTTTCGCTTTTTGTAAAGAATCTTTTGGACATGAATGTTGATGAAGCCAGAAAAAATTATGAAGAACTAAAAGATAAATATCCCATCGTTCTTACTCGTGATGTAAAGAAAGCAAAGCAATGGTTGAAAGAAAAAGCACGAGGCACAGAGCGATATGGCATTGTAGTATCATCGCAGGCCATAAGATTAAAACCTTATGCCATTGATGTAAAATCTCCAATGGATCCGATACATTGGTTTTTGGATGGTAAAGAAGATATTCGTTCTTCTTATTATTTAGAAGATGTAGCCACAGAATTTCAGGTGCAAGGTTTAGAATTAGATTGGGCTTGCGTTACATGGGATGGCGATTTTAGATACTCTCCTGATGAATGGAAATCTTTTTCTTTTGTCGGCAGCAGATGGAATAACATCAATAAAGAAGAAAGAAAATTGTATTTGAAAAATGCCTACCGGGTTTTATTAACCAGAGCGCGGCAAGGAATGGTGATTGTGGTGCCGGAAGGCGATGATGAAGATGGAACAAGGAAGAAGGAATATTATGATGAGACGTGGGAGTATTTGAGGGCGGCGGGGATTAGAGCTCTTTAGAACTGGTAATAATAATGTTGCTACTTTAAAGGAATTAAAGATAGTATTATGAAAATACAAAAGCAGTTTACTGAAGTAATTACATTAATCAGGCAAGCCCGGTTTGAGGCATTTAAATTAGTTAATACCGCACTAATTGATTTGTATTGGAATATTGGCGACTATATCAGCCAAAGAACAGAAAACGAAGGATGGGGAAAATCAACTGTGCAGCAGTTAGCTGGTTTCATACAAAGTCAGGAACCGGGTTTAAAAGGATTTTCTGATAAAAATCTCTGGCGGATGAAACAGTTTTATGAGACCTATAAAGATTTTCCAAAACTCGCACCACTGCTGAGAGAAATTAACTGGACAAATAATCTTATTATTTTTAGCCAGGGCAATTCCATAGAAGAAAAAGAGTTTTATTTGAGACTCTGTAGCCGGGAAAAATACAGTTCAAGAGAATTAGAAAGACAAATCAAAAGCGGCATATTTGAAAGGGTAATTATAGGAAACTCAAAACTCTCAGCAGTGCTGAGAGAAATGCAACCACTAACTGAAAACGTATTTAAAGAAACGTATGTGCTTGAATTTTTAAACTTGCCGGATCCTTACAACGAAGCTGATTTGCAAAAGCAACTTATACGCCAGATGAAAAAATTTATCCTCGAACTGGGCAAAGATTTTTTGTTTGTAGATGAAGAATACCGGTTGCAGGTGGGCAATAAAGATTTCTTCAGTGATTTGCTGTTTTATCATCGGGGTTTGCAATGTCTGGTGGCTTTTGAGCTAAAAACAAATGAATTTGAACCGGAACATTTGGGTAAAATAAATTTTTATCTCGAAGCACTGGACCGTGATGTAAAAAAGCCACACGAGAATCCAAGTATAGGGGTGTTGTTATGCAAAACCAAAAACGAGGAAGTAGTAGAGTATGCAATGAGCCGGAATATGTCGCCAACATTGATAAGCCGATATACTATTGCATTGCCCGATAAAAAATTGCTCCAGGCAAAATTGCATGAGCTCTTTGAATTATACTCTCTCGAAACAAAAGAATGAAATTCAAAAAACATACTGAAAATAAAGAAGACGTAGCAACAGAATTTCAAGTGCAAGGTTTAGAATTAGATTGGGCTTGTGTTACATGGGATGGCGATTTTAGATATTCTCCTGATGGTTGGAAAGCTTTTTCATTTGTGGGTAGTAAATGGCAGAACATTAATAAAGAAGAAAGAAAACTGTATTTGAAAAATGCCTACCGGGTTTTGTTAACTAGAACGCGGCAGGGAATGGTGATTGTGGTACCGGAGGGTGATGAGGAAGATGGAACGAGGAAGAAGGAGTATTATGATGAGACGTGGGAGTATTTGAGGGGGATGGGGATGGGGATGGAGATTTTATAGATAACCTCCAGGAATTGGAAGGAGGGAGGAAATATTGTCAGCCCTTTACATGAATTAAGTGGCAAAGCTAACAATGTTAAAATTTGTATTGGCGCGACAACAATACAAAAAGCGCAATAGAAAAGTGTTGTTTATTAATCGGAAAACAATTTTGGGAAATTGGTGTGAGTTTCGTGTAATATTGTGTTATGGGCAAGGCTAAATGACAACTCTCAAACTAAATAGCGTTAAACAGACACTTGGCTTTTTCTCAATGACCATTGCTTGGACATTGATGAATTTTTCATATTCCATCTACCTTGTTTCTGTTGACGGAAAAGCAGATGATATTGGCGTAGTTATTTTTTGGTCTGGACTTTTTATTACAATTGCTTGGGCAGTTTTCATCATTTATCCGCTAAACAAGTTTGACCATTCACGACCATTTTTTAAACCATATTTCTTTCCATTTATTACGGCAGTTTATGGAGCCGTGACATACTCAATCATTGTAGGCGGACTTTTTCGCAGTCTGGACTTAGTGATAATGTTTTTACCGTTAGCATTATTGACCGGACTATTATTTGGACTTTCTTATTCATTGCTTATTAAGTCAGAAAGATTAGTTGACTTCCTTTATAGAAAACCGTTAGTGAAAATTATCTTTTTTCTATCACCAGTAATTATTCTTTTTTTCTTTTTGTGGGTTTTACCGACAGTTGCACCGTCTTTTATCTTCCGCTACACAACTGATGAAGTTAGAGACAGAATTATCGCACAAACCATTCCTAAATATAAAGTTGGTGACAACATTGAACCACTGAAAAACGCCCTTCCAGGTTATCTTGACCATATTACAAACGGCAGTGGAAACATGTCTGCATCAATCGAAGATTTTGCGTTTGTATTACAGGTTAACTGCGACAAAATAATAAGACTTGAATATGGTAAACATCCAACAGACTTTGACAATACAATTTATGGCAAACTGCAAGACCAGCCCTGCCCATAACATGGGGTTTTGTGCAAGTGGGGCTGAAGGAATAAACATCAGCATTTGTGCTGCTATCATCAGCAGTTCGGGCTAACGGAATTCTATCAGCAAACGAACAAATAATCAACTTTTTTATTCTATATTCGGCTGACGGTTTCGGGCAGACGGAACATTGAATTCCCCACCTGCACAAAGCCCTAACGTTATAGCCAATGGTAGGGCGACAGTACAACAAATGATGGACAACTAAATAATATAAAAAAGTAGAAGAACTAAGTATGGCAAAAACAGTAGTAGAAGCATTTAATAAATTTATGGCTGACACAGTCAATCTAGACCCTGACCGAACAAAAAAGGCTCGGGGAAGTCGGGATTGGCTTGTTGGACAAATTGGAGCTTTTTCTGATGACGACACTAAGTTTCCAAACATCTATACAGAGAAGAATATTTTCTATGGTTCGTTTTCGAGAAGGACAAAGAAAAGGCCATTAGATGACATCGACATAATGATTTGTTTGAAAGCTGACGGTTGCACATACATCGAGTACGCAGACAAAATTGAAATAACTGTACCCGAAAGCGCTACTCGCTTTAAGAACTATGTGAACGAAGGAACAAGCATCCTTAACTCTAGAAAAGTGATAAATGCTTTCATTACAAAACTGACTGGAATACCACAGTATAAAAAAGCTGAAATTAAAAGAAATTTAGAAGCAGCAACTCTAAATCTTGAATCGTATGATTGGGTTTTTGATATTGTTCCGTGTTTCTTTACAACAGAAGACGCATACAATCGTACTTATTACATCATTCCTGATGGAAGTGGAAATTGGAAGAAAACCGACCCTAGAATTGATAGTGGGAGACTTTCTAAATTAAATACAGCACACGAAGGAAATTTACTCAATGTAATTAGAGTTATTAAATATTGGAACACACGGCCAACGATGCCTACTATGAGTTCCTATTTGTTAGAAAATATGATACTTGATTATTATGAAGAGCAAACAGAGGTTGCTTCAAAATATGTTGATATTGAAATCGTGAAAATTTTAATTGAAATACACAGGAGAATTTCCAATCCTGTAAATGACCCTAAAGGCATTCAGGGTAACCTGAATACGCTAAGTTCAGAAGATAAAAAGAAAATTAAGGACAGGGCTTACCAAGATTATTCGAAGGCATTTGATGCAAGGCAATTGGAAAAAGCTAAAAATGATAAAGACTCAATAAGCAAATGGATTGAAATTTTTGGCGATAAATTCCCGAAGTATGAATGAAATTGGTAAACATATTATTCAAGAACAAGATTCTGATGCGAGTATAAGATACTTAGCGGCACAGAAGCAATTATATATAAACGGCAAATCAACATTTGCTTTTCAGGTGATAATTGCCGTTCCTATTCCTATTATCATCTCAATCGTAACGCCACTTCTGAGCAAGACTGAACAGGGTATAGTTTGGATTTTTGTTCTTTATAGCATCATTGCTACCTTTTTAGAGTTTTTCTGTGAAGACAGGGCAATGAAGCTGAAAAAACTGGCTGCATCTATACAAGAAAAATTTGACACAACTGTTTTACTTATTGACTGGAACAAAACCCTAATTCCAAACAAACCCGAAGACGGATTAATTTTACGCTATTATAACAAAAATATTAAAAAGCATAAGGTTGACAAGCTTTATGGATGGTACTCAAACGAAGTACTTCCAGTCAATACAAATATTGCAACGCTTCTCTGTCAGCGTACAAATTGCAGCTATGACTTTACATTACGAAAAAGATACACCAACACAATTCTACTTCTTGCTGCTTCAACCTTCATAATTTTATTAATTGTGGCAGGACAAAACGGAATAACAGTTCCAACATTCATTTCAAGTGTTTTATTTCCATCATTGCCAGTTTTTGTTTTAGCCTACAAACAAATTACCAGTAACAAAGAAGCAATTGAAAATTTGAAAGAGTTGAAGGATTTAATTGAAAATGAATTGGAAAAAATTAAGCTCTCTGATACAATGGACAACCATTTGATAAGACAAATACAAGACAAAATCTTTCTAAAAAGAATTAACAGCCCACTGTTACCTGAATGGGCATATAATTTTTTGCGACAGAACTTAGAAGATGAAATGCACTTCTCGGTGAAGGAAACAGTAAAAGAATTATCAAAACGATGAAAAGAACCACTGGCTATAACAAGGTATTGCAAAAAGCGGGGCTGAACGACCCCAGACTGGCGCAGGTCTCCCGACCTGTGACTGTTCGTTACTAATCCAGATTGAAAGAATAGTCAATTGAAAGAAAAGCTAATCATAGTAGTTCAATATTTAGTTTTTGTATATTTACTTAATGAGCAGCAAGTACAAATTTGATGACAGAGAAGGTGTGTATTTTGTAACATCTACGGTTGTAGATTGGATAGATGTATTTACACGTGATTTACCGGGATATTCTTTTAGATAGTTTTAGGTTTTGTCAAAAGAATCAGAACCTGCAATTACATGCCTGGGTGCTAATGCCAAATCATTTTCATTTGATTTGCTCATTCATCAATAATGCAAATCCTGGTATGGTAATAAAAAATATCAAAAGTTTTACGGCAATGAAAATAATAGATGCCGTTATAAACAATCCTCAGGAAAGCAGAAAGGAATGGATGCTTGACTTATTTGAAAAAAATGGCCAAAGGATGAAAAGTAATTTTCGTTTTCAATTCTGGCAGCATGAAAATCATCCTATTTTGCTTACCACTAAAGAAATGTATCAACAGAAGCTTGTTTATCTGCATGAAAATCCTGAAAGAGCAGGATTTGTAAAGCACCCGATTGAATGGAAGCATAGTAGTGCGATTGATTATTATACCGAACAAGGGAAAGGTTTATTGGAACTAGTAAGATTAGATTGAGGATTGTTTTTTGTTGAATTGGCGTTTTTTATAAATGGAAGGATAAGTAACGCTCATGCACAGGTCAGGAGACCTGCGCCAGAGCGGAGCCGGAACATTTAGGTAAAATAAATTTTTATCTCGAAGCACTGGATCGTGATGTAAAAAAGCCACACGAGAATCCAAGTATCGGAGTGTTGTTATGTAAAACCAAAAACGAGGAAGTAGTAGAGTATGCAATGAGCCGGAATATGTCGCCAACATTGATAAGCCGATATACTATTGCATTGCCCGATAAAAAATTGCTACAGGCAAAATTGCATGAGCTCTTTGAATTATACTCTATCGAAACAAAAGAATGAAATTCAAAAAACATAGTGAAAATAAAGAAGACGTAGCAACAGAAGTTCAGGTACAAGGCTTGGAATTTGATATGGGATATCCGGGGGAACCTACACAAGATTTTTATTTAGTTTATAAAATTGAAGAAGTAAGTGATGAGGTGTTTTTAAACAGAAAGTGGGACATTTTAAAATTGGAAGAGTACAAAGGGGCAGAGGTTCGGTTTTGCCGTTTGCAATCAGCTTGGCAGAAATGGTTAAGGTTTCGATCTGAGTTCTCAGTAAGACACCGGATTTAACCTTTACAATAAAAAGACAAAAGTTTTTATTAGAGGCGTTAATCTCAATGACATAATATTTATGTTAGAAATAGATAAATTTGCCTAATATGCAAAATAAATGTCTAAAAAAAAGATTAATTATATTAAAGTAGTTGTTAAACAACATAAAACAAATAAGTGGCTTACTGAAAGTTTGCTCAAGTATAAAACAACAATTTCTCATTGGTGTAGAAATATGAAACAGCCGTCACTTGAGATATTCTTTAATGATGCAGAAGTCCCTAAGTATTTATATTATATAATTATTATATACGACAAAACGACTGCTTAATATGGATAATGTCATTTCAGAAATTCGAAAAAGATTCGAAAATATTCCCGTAAATTCGGACTGGTGTTTTAAAAATGTTCGTTCTACAGAACAATGGACACATGGATATCATCGATATCCTGCAAAGTTTTTACCTAACCTTGTAAAAAAACTTATTGAGGAATATACTCATCCTGATGAAACAATAGCAGATTTGTTTGCTGGCTGTGGTACGACATTAGTTGAGGCTAAGGTTCATGGACGAGCATCAATTGGTGTAGATATTAATCCTGTCGCTAAATTAATTACAAAAGCGAAAACCAAAGCACTTGAACCCGCAGGATTAATTAAGAAGTTTAAAGACCTAGAATCTCGATTACTTTTATTTAACCCGACCAAATACCAAAACTTGTCTTTGCATAATCGCATTGATTATTGGTTTTTTCCTGAACACAAGTGCAAAATTGCATTTTTATATGAAAAAATATTGCGATTACATAATGAAGATTTACGTACATTTTTCTTAGTAGCTCTTTCTCATGTTTTGAAGAATTGTTCAAAATGGTTACAGTCAAGTACTAAACCTCAAGTTGATCCAAGTAAAAAGCCGATTGACCCTTTCATCGCTTTTAGTCGGCAAGCAAAGCTAATGATTAAAAAAAACAAGGAGTTTTTTGAAGCACTTAACCAGAACAACTTTATTAATACTTGTTGTGAAATTCGTCTTGAGGATGCGCGCAATACTACTATAGCTGATAATTCGGTGGGCTCTATCATTACTTCACCACCCTATGTTACTTCATATGAATACGCAGACATTCATCAATTGACAGGATTTTGGTTTGAATATATTACAGATTTGCCTAATTTTCGTAAAGAATTTATTGGGACCTTTTATTCCCAAAAACAGGAGATAAATTGTATTTCATTTATTGGACAAGAAATCATTAATGAACTATTACTAAAGGATAAACGTACAGCAAAAGAAGTGGCAAATTACTTTAAGGATATGAATGCTGTATCTCGTGAAATGTATCGAATACTTAAGCCAAAAGGTCATGCGTGTCTGGTAATAGGAAACACAACATTTTTAGATGTAAAAATAAAATCTGCAGAAGTATTTTCTGAATTACTCGAATTGGCAGGTTTTGGTATTGTAGAAATCATTAAAAGAAGTATTCCAAACAAACTTATTCCAACTATTAGAGATAAAAAAACAGGAAGGTTTGCAAAATTGGAAAATAAACAGAGTAAGCTTGTTTATCCTGAAGAATACATAATCATTGCAAAAAAGAACTAATGGGAATCATTCAAAGTGGCGAAGAAATATTTCAACCATATGCACGGTTGATAAGTGTACTTGGCGACCAACTTATTAGCGATAAATGGGTGGGTGTAATCGAGTTGGTTAAAAACTGTTACGATGCGGATGCCGAAAATGTAAATGTAAGGTTTCAAAATTTCAATATAGAAGATAAAGGCAAACGATCATATATAGAAATTGAAGATGATGGTGTAGGGATGACTTTACAAACAATCCTAGATGTATGGATGAAACCTGCAACTCCTAACAAACTGAATAAGAAAAAAGCAAAAGACAAAGATTTGCGATATACGAAAAAAGGCCGTCTAATGCAGGGAGATAAAGGAGTCGGCCGATTCGCTATTTACAAATTGGGTGACTACGTTGAGGTATATACTAAAACCCTGAATTCAAGTGAGGTAAAACTGATATTGGATTTTCATGACTATGCATCAGATGAATTTGAAGAAACAAACCACATTGATAAATTCCTACATGAAATCAAGAATAAATGGGAAGTATTTGACACCTCTGTAGTCATAAAAAATAAAAAAAATCAGGGTACAGTTATTCGTATTTATGACATTCGAAACACTTGGAAACGTGAAGATCTCGAAAAGCTGTTAAAGGCTTTCTATAGAATGATGCCGCCAGTCTTACCTAATTCGAAAGCAATTCCTCATGATTTTATAGTTCACGTTTATTGGGATGGTATCGAGCAAAAACCACGTTTTAAAAGTTTTGATGAAATAATAAAACTCGCACCCTCTTATTTTGAAGGATTAGTAGATGAAAAAGGAACTATTGAATATTCGTACGTACATAATAAACAGACGCGTAATGGTAAATTTAACTTTTTTGTCGACGAAGCTGAGATTGTAAGATATAATATTTGGAGTTTAAAATTCTTTAGAGAGCAATTTTTAACATTAATAGATAAAAAAAAACAAGCAGTAAAATCCAACCTCGAAGTCAAACACAATCCTACCTGCGGAGGATTCCTTTTCTTCTTATATTACTTTGATTGGAAAAACCCAATTGAAGGTTTGAAGGATGATGAGAAAAAGTTTTTACAGGAAAACTCAGTTTATGTTTATAGAGATAATTTGAGAGTGTTTCCTTATGGAGAAAGAGGTGTGGATTGGCTAATGCTTAGTAAGTACAGAGCAGAAGATAAGGTTGGTAGTTATTTCAGTTATAACGATTTAATTGGGTTTATTTTTATTGGACAAAACGAAAACCCGAAACTAAGAGATGCAGCGGATAGAGAGGGATTGATGAACATAGAAGGTGCTTTTGATGATTTTATAGCGTTAATTCAGGCTACATTAAAAATCATGAAAGACGAAGTTGATATTGATAAAGCAAGATATGAACTGAAAAAGCAAAAAGCAGCTACTTCTCTACAAAATCAATATAAATCTACTTTTGAGTCACTTCAAAAGCATATTACAGCTTATAATGACAAGGAACTATTAGAATCATCTAAAAAATTCTTTAATGCTGCAAACACATTAGTACAAAAGACAAGGGAAGATCTAAAAATAACGCAAGAGCTAGCTGGTACAGGAATGGCTGTCGAAAAAGCTACGCATGATACTATGTCTCTATTAAAACGTCTTAAGACTAATACTGAAGACTTTGCAAAAAAGCTAGAAAAGAATCCAACTAAACCCGAAGATCTGAAGGAGTTTTTTGCTGAGTTGCAGGAAAACTTGGAGTTCTTATATCAAGAACTGCAAGTATTACAGCCACTTTTTAGAATAGCAAGAAAAGTAACCAAAGATGTGAGTGTTAGGGATGTTGCGGAAAGGGTATTAAAGTATTTTAGAAAAGAACTTCATGATAAAATACTAGTAACAATTGATGGCGAACAAGACGTTATTGTTAGGACCAATACTGGCTTAATATTACAAGTATTATTGAATTTGACAGATAATGCTATTTATTGGCTAGATCAAGTATCAGATAAAAACAAACAGATAAGCATTTATTTAGACGCGAAAGAATATAGAATAATATTTGCCGATTCAGGGCCCGGAGTAGAAAGTGGAATAGAAGATCTCGTATTCTCGGAATTTTTCTCTCGTAAAGCTGAAGGTCGAGGATTAGGACTTTATATCGTAAAAGAGCTTTTAGATAGAATAGATGCAGAAATTTCTATTATTACGGAACCGTCTCTTAAGATTCTTAAAGGAGCTAATTTCCTTATTCAATTTCAGAAAGAACAAAACTAAAATGGAAGGTGTAATTTTATTTGCTGATGACCATATTTATTCTGCTAACAGGCCAGAAAAGCTTTTATATGAATCTTTTCGTTCAGAATTGCCAACATTAGGTGTTCATAATTTAGAATTAGCAAGTGAATCTGTAAAATCTATAGGCTCATTTAAAGCTATAATCCTCGATTGGCAATATTCTAGTGAAGACGCATTTGAAGACATTGCTCAGGAATTAGGGGAGAAAATATCAATAATTACGCCTCAAAAAGAAGATGCTGCCTATAAATTTTTATCTGATAATGACTTCTATTCGTTAATCTATATCTTTTCAGAAATAGATATTGAAGAAAAACACGGAACAGCATTAAAAGAAAAGTTTGGAAATAGAATTCAATTCCGTAAGAAGGAGAATTTAAAGACTGAAAACATAGAAGAGATTCGAAAATCTATATTAGAAGATATCAATAATTGGGAAGATCAAAATAAAAATTTATCGATTCCAATTGTGTGGACGCAATCTATAAATAAAGCAGTTCAAGCAATATTTTACAAATTAAGTTTAGCTGATCCATTTTGGATTTCCGAACTATATAAGACTGCCTCGACAGACCCTGTGGAACCGAGTGTTGAAGTGATAAACTTGTTTCAGGATTTACTGGCTGAAAATTTAATTCAGGATCAACATCTAATCGAGCAGATTAGTAAAGTTGCTACTACTGGAGAGCTTTCTGATGCAGAAAAGTATGCAAAAGTTGTAAAAATTCTTTATTATGGGAAGGTAGTCGATACTGCACCATTAATGACAGGAGATATTATCGCTTTGGATAACGATAGGTTTGGCATTATCATAACTCCCGAGTGTGATATTCGGCAAGTAATTAATCATCCGGAAACGGACTTATTTGAACTACTTTGTTTTTCAAAAGGAGATTTCAAAAAATCTGATTTTAATCTTCAAGCAACAATTAAGGCGATGCCTATAATTACAAAAGCTGAAGAGCAACAAAATATTTCGTTTACTTCGGCTCAACAAAAAGAGCTAAGTAAGTTATTGAATTCACAAATTAAAGAAGCGGAAAAGCAACTTCAAATAAAAGCTTTTACTCAAACAAATCCAAGATATCATATTCTTCCGTGCTTTGAATTTGAGCAGGACAATCTGAGTGGTATTATTAGGATTGACTTCAGAAGTAGCTTAAAAATGTTTTTTGGTAAGGATATTACGATTGAAAAAAGAATAGGCAAGGTTAATAGTCCATATATTCAAGAGCTTCGTCAACGATATTTTTCTTATAAAGGAAGAGTTGGAGTTCCAGGACATTCTAGAAAGTTGCGTGAGTGGATTCTGGATAATAATTGATTTCATAGTTCCTTTTACCAAACTGGCGCCGGTCTCCAGACCTGTGACTGTTCGTTACTAATCCAGGTTGAAAGAATTGGCAATCTAAAGAAAAGATAATCGCCTTAGTTCATTATTTAGTTTTTGTATATTTACTTAATGAGCAGCAAGTACAAATTTGATGACAGATCACCAGTTGTTTGTTTATCTGCATGAAAATCCGGAAAGAACCGGATTTGTAAAGCATCCGATAGATTGGGAGAATAGTAGCGCCATTGATTATTATACTGAAGAAGCAAAAGGCTTATTGGAATTAGTAAGATTAGATTGAGAATTGTCGTATGTTACTATTCGAATGACGTTTTTATTAAATGAAGGCTAAGTAACCCTCTTACACAGGTCAGAAGACCTGCGCCAGAGCGATTTTATGGAAACTACGGGACTAGGCAATGTAGAAATAAAAAAATCAAAGGCTTCGTACCGTTAGTAAGATTAGAAGAACAAGCAGATAACATTCACAATAGCAGGCCAGACGCAAATATTATCAGCTTTTTGTTCGCGATTGAACTGTAGTTCTATCTGACGATTTTTAGCACTTTCATACTGAAGAACTTATAAAGACGACGTAAAACCATTAGCTATTGATTTTATGAACAATTTATAGCGTGGCCGGAGCGGGAAAATCTTTTATGAGCTTTAATACTTTTCTGTACTTTTATTTCTTTAATTGGCTGACGGCACGGGCTAAAAGTTCATTAATTCCCTGCCAATGCGTTTGCGGTCATGCTATTAGACACACTCTAATAAATTATGAATACAGACATAACCATTACTGCGGCTGCGATTGCAACTCTAATTTCTGCACTAACATCTGCTTGCATGACATTATGGATAACAGGCACCAATAAAAAAAAGAGCTTAGATGATCAATTGGATTCAATTATTAAAATTGCTATACAATATCCTTACTTAGAAAGCGAAGCATTTTCATTAGGATGGAAACCGGACTTTGACAAAGACGATGAAAAGTATTTGCGATATGATGCATATTGCAATTTGCTATTTAATTTTCTATCCCGTGTTGCTGAACACTTCAAATACAACAAAGAAAAGATTGAAAAATATATTGCCGTAAAAGATTGGGTTAGGCTACATGGGAATTTCTGGAAAAACCCGACTTCTGCATACGAAAATGTTGACAGTTACGACAAGCAATTCGTTGAATTAATTAATAGTTATCTAAAATAAAATAAATGGAAAAAAGAATATTGATTATTGGCAATACTGACGGTTTGCCAGGTGTAAAAGTTGATGTTGAAAGCTATAAGACTTTTTTTAAAAGTTCTTATGGTGGCGACTGGTATGATAGCGAAATAATCGAAAAGGTTAACTCTTCAAAATCGGAGATAAAAACAACTCTTGAGAACCTAAAGTCTAAATCTTTGAGTTATTTAATTGTAATATTTAGCGGTCATGGTGGACAGGAAAGGGAAACCGTATTAGAACTGAATTCAATTGGCGAATTAATTAATGAAAGTGAGTTGAAAAATATTGCTTACCGACAATTAAATATTTTTGACTGTTGTAGAGCTTACCCTGAGACGTTAACCAAGAGCATTATAAATGAAATGCAAACAAGAACTTTTTCAACTACAAATACAAGAGCGAGATTTGAGAAAAGAATTATGGACGCTAATCACCAACAAGTAAGTTTATATGCTTGTGCGATTGGCGAGTGTGCTCATGACACTTCGAAAGGTGGAGCATATTCAAAGAATTTACTTAGTTGTTCATCAACTATTGCAGGAGATTTTAAATTAGTTGGTACTGCCCATGAGGAAGCAAGTGTACTCACAACAAGAGAATTTTCAGACCAACATCCTGATGCCGACTTGTTAAGGTTGCTTTCTTCACAACAGTTAATAATTGGAATTAAGCCATAGTGGAAAGCACGACCCATTTTTAGCGCAACGGTCTCCATTCTGAATTATTTTGTAAGGTTCCAGAAGGCTGTCTTTTTGGAATTGGCAGTTAAGGTAATTGAAAATAATGTGGAGTCTATGTAAGGTCGAGAAGAAAGTTCATGTTTATCAGTTGTTTCTAAAAGTTCCCCCAATTTGTCCCAAGATTGTGGCTTTTAATTAGAGCAAGCGTCCCGCTTGTGCTGGAATGAAAAAGGTTTGTTTTTTATAAACAATAAAAGAAAATTGCCTGAATAAACACAAGCGGACGCTTGCGCCACCAAGGGGTGTTGTTATGCAAAACTAAAAACGAGGAAGTAGTAGAGTATGCAATGAGCCGGAATATGTCGCCAACATTGATAAGCCGATATACTATTGCATTGCCCGATAAAAAATTGCTACAGGCAAAATTGCATGAGCTCTTTGAATTATACTCTATCGAAACAAAAGAATGAAATTCAAAAAACATACTGAAAATAAAGAAGACGTAGCAACAGAATTTCAAGTGCAAGGTTTAGAATTAGACTGAGCTTGCGTTACATGGGATGGAGACTTTAGATATTCTCCTGATGAATGGAAATGTTTTTCTTTTGTAGGCAGCAGATGGAATAATATTAATAAAGCCGAAAGGAAATTATATTTAAAGAATGCGTATCGGGTTTTATTAACGAGAGCACGGCAAGGAATGGTGATTGTAGTGCCAGAAGGAGATACCGAAGATGCGACGAGGAAAGCGGAATATTATGATGAGACGTTTGAGTATTTAAAGAATTTAGGGATGAAAATTGTTGAATAAGTCAACGAAAATAATTCTCATGAATATTTTAGATAGAGACCGGAAAATATTATGGGCAAAATCAGGAAATAGATGTGCAATATGCCGTCGTGCTTTGATTGCAAATTCAAATGAAATTGACAAGGAGTCTGTGGTTGGTGATGAATGTCATATAAATGGTCAAAAAAAAGGTGCAGCAAGATTCTTTGAAAACGAAAATATTCTTATGAGTAATTCTTATGAGAATTTAATCCTCTTATGCAAAATACATCATAAAATTATAGATGACCAAGAACAAACATTCACTGCAGACTATTTACATGAAATAAAAAGTGCGCATGAAAAATGGGTGAATGACACTTTAAATTTTAGTAAGGATAATAATTTTACTGTTCCCCTAAAAAAATCGTTTATTAATGGAGGTTTAAAAAATTTAACTCGTATAGACATATCAATTAACTTTTCAACCAAAAAAATTCATGGCAGTTTTAATATTGTTCATAATTATTCTGATGACGAAAAAGATCGTTTAACCTTTTTATTTTCCGGTAATTTAATTGAAAATCATCTTTTACTCGGAGATTTTTATGATCAAATATTACCCTATGAGGTTAATCCTTGATTAAAATCATTTGGTTCAAAAATAGATATCTGGAGATTGAATGAATTTTCTGATGGCATTTTCAATATTTCTATAAATACACACGGAAAGAACTACGAAACTCTATATTGGGAAGCCGACAATGACATTTGACGAGCAAACAAGTTGATATCTAATAGCACAATCCTGTTAGCAAAAAATATTTACATGAATTGTGTTCTATTTATAAAGTCACCAGCGAGACGCTGACGACAACAGGAGGCAATGAATCCAAAAGTCCTTTAGTGGATTAAAATATGAATTGATTTGTTTTCAATTCGTAAAATGAAATAATTGGAATATCAACTATCTTTAGGTGTTTAAGAGGTAAAATGTTTTTTGATATTACCAGCGACTTAATTTTTGGCTTTCCCAGTAAAGTTAATTTAGCCTGAACTTGTTCAATATTTTCTTCCAGCCATTTGTGGCGCTTAACATGTTTTTCTATTAATCCTTCTTTTCCATCTAGACCCAAATAATTATCAAATTCCATCTTGTAATCATAAATAAGTTTTGACTGCACCGTATTTTTGCATTCAACGGAATATACAATGTTATTTATTCTGTCTATTACCAGAATATCAATGTCTCCCTTGTCAGAGTCACTGATAAAAAAGCCTTTTGGTTTAATTTTTATCTCATAATCGTAAATATCCAGAAAAGTATTTTCTTTTAACCATTTTACCACTTCATCACGATATTCTTTCCCCTTGATTTTGTTTCTTTCAGCTAATAACTGTCTAATTTTCTTATTCCCCTTATCTGCTTTTAGAGTACCATTAAAAAACAACGACATTAAGTTTTCCGAGGCCGCAAGCAAATGTCTTGCACTCAACAGAAAATATTCTTTGCCATCCTTTTTTAGGAATATAATAGGGCGAAGTAGATAAGATAAGCGCCTGTTAAATCTCCAAGGATATGCTTCCCAATTATCATATCCTTCAGGTGGGGTTAAAGGATTTGGTCTCCTTAAAAATTTCATTCTGTTTAAAAAATAAAATATTTTTTCTTTGTTTAAATCTGTAATTTTTACTACCCATTCAATAAAATCATTTTCCTCTATAATTCTTACAGATGTATTTTCGGACAAAAGAACAGAGCAAATTGTATGACAGATCATATCAATTTCGCCCAAGGTGATTCCCCATTCTTCCAAAAAAGCATCAATCAATTTTTCTGCATAACGTTTTTGCCCGGCACTTGGTAATCTTTCTCGTTTTCTTCTTTTGAAGTATTGGTGAAAATCTTGCGTGTAAGAATGAACCTCCTCTGCGTATACTTGATCCCTAAATTGCCCCATCCCTTTTCTTTCCATTTCATTACTGATACCGATCCTACCAGAGGGCAATTCAGTAATTTCAGGATCTTCTATCTCATAATTGATTGAATCAGAAAGGCTGGCATAATTGACAATTTGCATGACGTGTGCGAGTAAAATGTCTATTTCGTCTTCAGAGGCAATTTTTTGTCCTGCTTCAGCCTGTAGCGTAGCAAATTCGATAAGTATCCTCACTGAAAGACTTGTTTCTACAAGGTCAGCTTCAGAATCTGAAAATTCTTTATGCACGTCATAATATTTAGAATAACAAAGAAATTTGGCGGGATAACTAATATGTCTGAATGCTCTTGCCTGAAGCAGAGATTCATGCTTCCGCATGAGAGCAAATAGAAAACGCTCCCTATCAAATTCTTTAATTTTTTTTATTACTATTTCATAATGCAACGCTACCAATTTATTAAGGAAATCAGTTTTCTCTTTATTGGTGATAGGAGGTATGGAAATTTTACAATTTGACTTTAGCCATGCAAGTTGATTTTCCAGGATGTAAGAAATATCTGCGTCCGGAATGTATCTTTTAGATGGAATATTTGTTTCTGAAATTTTCAAATCCTTATCCCCAGTAAATAACAGTAGCATTTTTCTCTGGGATACCGGAATATGTTTGTCCAATAAAAGTTGCTTGTCTCCCTCGGTTAGAAGATTACCACCCCGGGCAACTATTATCTTCCCAAAAGCATCCAATAGAAAATCAATCAGAATCCTTTCGCCTCTATTTTCGGGTCCAGAAAAGAATTGAATCATTTCAATCGGAATGGTGAAAAGGATTTGCCGTTTTATAGGATCTACTTTGAAAGGGATTGAATGATCAACCTCATCATAAATTTCGAGGCTTTCCAACTGCTCAAGTGCGTAAAACTGCTCGTGAAGTTTTAATTCAATGCGAACTGGAGGCTCGCCTAATTGATTCATATAATCCTTTGCATCCCCAAATAACTCATTCAACCAATATAGAATAGCAGTTATATACAAATCTCCTTTCCGGTCATTATCCGCAGCTTCGAACCAAATGGGACAGGAATATTTTAATAAGCATGAACGCACAATCCCAAAATATACCTCTTGGGATACATATACTGGATAATAGTCTTCTTTCTTAACACATTGCATAAAGCCAAAAACCCCAGGAGTCCCGTAACCAATTCCAATTTTATCAAGCTTAGACAATCCCCTTCTTCGCACATCTCCAGCTATGTCAAACTCCAGTAAAATGTAATTATATCTCTCCTCGTCACTATGAAAAAAAGATTCTGAATTGTTTTTATAAAAGTCGAATAATGCCAAGTGAGATGTGAAGGGTGCAAATTGAATAGTTTGTTCAGCGAGTTTTAAATATTTTACATATTTCCAAAGAGTTAGATTATCAAATTTCCACTCCCTTGTAAGCACTAATAGTTCAACAGGTGTAAGACCAATGAAATAAGTTATGTTCTTGAACTGCTTTAGACCAAGAATAGTATTGCTAATTAGCCCAATTTTGGATGTGATAATAATTAACAAGATTTCTTCTACTTCGATTATCCTTTTTAACTTCTCTATTACACTATAAAATCTTTTTCCTATGTATTCCGAAAAACTTTTTTGTACCTTATATTTTTGTTCTCGGTTTAGAATGTTTTCTGTGAATACAACAGCATAAGCGAACTTTCTTTCATCAACTTGCCATATACTTTCATCAAAGAGCATATAATCAGGAGCATTTACAGGCTCCGAAAATTCAAAGCGAATTCGTTTCCATCTCATTCTACCAAAGGTTGATAGGATTTCCGGCTGCACAGCTTTTACAAATTCTTTAGCCAATAGAAAGTTTATATTGTATGTCGTTGCCTTTCCCAATATAAATTCAATTAAACATTGAACTATTGCAGTAGGCATTACAAGTAAAAATGAGTCATCTATAAATACAAAAGGTTGTCGGAATAAGGGGTTTTCATTTTCGTTTTCAAATTCAATAGGATGAGTTTGCCACTTCCAAACAAATGCATCAATTGTATTGTATGGTATTTGGTATTTATCACAAATCTCTTTGATATCAGTAAAGCTGAATTCAAATATATCTTTATATTGAAGAAGGTATTCATCATTCGGGATATATAGTGCATTGCTTAGTGGCAACTCAAATAAACGATGCGAGTGATTTAGCGTTTTTGCTATTTCATTCTGTATTGTGAGAAGTAATGTAATAGCGTTTTTGCAATCCTTTAAAAAAGCAACAGGAAACGTTGACGAGATCAAACTATTGATGTGATATTGCAATATTTCAACCACATCGATAAAAATTCCAGGATAAACGACGTTATTTCCATTTGAATAAACAATGTTTTCGGTGAAATAGTTGTCTGGTGGATCTTCCCTATAATCCTTTGGAAATTCTTTCAACAAGTCTTTGCCAAGCTGGGCGGTATTTAAAGTGTTCCTTGTTTCACTTATAGAATTAACTACTGCTGTAACCGCTACTTCAAGTCTAATATTCTTACCATGATTTTGTGGCTGTAATTGCAATAAAGAAAGAACTTTCAGAACTTCAATGGATGGATAATTGTTGCAAATTGAAAGTTTTGATTCCCCTTCCCGCTTTTTTTTTGAAGTAGGATTATTTAAGACTTTGGATCGCCACTCTGCCTTTGGTTTATGGATACAGCATCTCTTATATTGTTTTCCACTTCCACAAGGACATTTTGCATTTCGGGCAATCATAATAAACCTCTGTTTTATACTCTGTGTAAAAATATTAACTCAGTTCCACTTAATTGTTTATTTTTTATGTGCGACAGCCGATATTCCTTTTAGTAATCTTAAAATCTCAATTATTTAATTTTTTTTCAAAGAACATTAATTCATAAATTCTAAAATAAAATCGTGTTGTTTCCATATTATTATTATAACCATATTATGTAATCGGTAAATAGCAATGTACAATTTCGGTAAATAAGGAATGATACTCCCAGATGAGTGAAGCGGACTATGCTTCTTTTTTTGTAGAGCACCTTACATTCCGGAGCATGCTGCCTTCCAATGCTGTAACATGTTGACCACCTTTTTCGGAATAATTATCAACACTTTTAATTTGCAATTTTAAATTTATTCCGGGATGTTGACCCATCTTTATTATTCAGAATTATTTTTATTCAGATTTTTACGTAGTGCCATTCCGGCATATTGAGCCACCCTGCAGGACATATTGATTATGCTTCCCCTTCGTTTCAAATAGTAGTTTGAGCCGGATTATTACCGGGTTAACTCCGGCATATGCCGGACTTGCCCCGGACTTGATACGGCAATGGTGGGGGAATAAAGGCAGCCTTGGTACTGTTAGATTACATTTAATACTGCAAATAACCGAGGTTATTTAATTCTTTTACTTATAAATTAAAACCCCTGACCCCTAGCATCGTCAACACACAGAAGCTTTTGCTACCAAATTTGTGCTATTAGACCTTGAGCAAAACGAAACTTTAGTTCAAAACGAAACTTTAGTTATGGAGTGTAATATTGATTAATTATGGTTTTTAATTTGTTGCACAATATCATAATACTGCTCTTTGTAGGATATTATTTTATCGCTCCAAGTAAAGTTGTGTCCGAATTGTTTATCCCACATTTGTAGTCCAACGCAAGCTATACCCCAAGCGAAATGATTATCAGCTAGGTTCAGTCTCTCTAGTGCATTTGTCAACCTATCTTCTGTATTTGGATGCTTTACGCCCTCAGTGTTAGAACTGAAGAAAAACATTGACAGAAATCCAAATACAATTCCCGTCTCGACAGCAAGTCTATGTGCTACCGAGAATGACGTATCGGTATATGAAATTCCTTTTATCATCATATCAATGGCATCATTATCTGCTTCAACTTCAAAAGCTAAAAAGTGCGAGTTAGTTGTTTCTTTAGTAATTTGATCCACATGTTTTTTTAAGTGACTAAATTCATGACATAGTATAAATTTTACAGCTTCCGTATAAAATAGGTTTGTTTGCTCAACATAGTCTCTTTTTTCAGCTAAATAAATCTCCGGATTTGGTAGCTCATTTTTGGCCCAAGATTGAAAGTCAATAATTAAATATTTAGCATACTCGAATATCTCTTTTGCCTTGCTAATATTGTCTTGCGATATTTGTTTTATCACTTTTCCATTTTCCTTATTCACTCTAGGATAATCTATTGTTTCTATATAGGTCACATAAATGGAATATACACAACACCATAGAAAAGATAAGAATGTCTCATGTATCTCAATTTGTTTTGTTTCATGGTTTATTCTAGGCGTCCTGTACTTCTTGTTGTCAATTTTTATAGGCTCCTCACCCAATAAAAGATTTAATTCCTTGTTGATTTTACCTTCGTCAATTTGCTTTTGCAAATCAGCAAAGAATTCTTTGTTGGTATTAATAAACATATAAGTTAGCATGTGGTGAATAACTCTCACGGGCTGCGTCCCAATATGAATACCAGAATTATAGTGATTTATAGCTCCCGTAGTCTGAAATACCCAGTTCATAAGTCTATAGGTAGTGATTTTATTTTTTTATTACAAGTTTCTCAGAAAGTCATCTTCTGATAAAATTTCAAGCATTGAACCTTTCTCAATGAACTTGATTGCCTTTTCTTGTTTGCTGCTCATCCCGTCGTCTCCAACAACTCGATAGTCTTGTTGTCCTACTATTAGAAAGTCGGTGTCCCTGGTTACGTTTCCACCAATATTTCCGCCAATATCTGCAATGGTCTGGTGTGCAGATGCTCTCACCATTGAAGATAATGTTCCTGTAAAAACAACTGTCCTTCCATAAAATATACTTTCACGATTATGTTTTGCTGGATCGCCAATGATTTGTGTTAAGTCTTTTGGTTTATAAATCCGCTTTGTTTCTGATGGTCTATAATCACCATCATAAAGTTGTCCGACAGATATCTTTAATTTTTCTGGAAAATCATCAATAGAATAAACTCCTGCAATGTCAAATGCTTTAAGAGCTAACTCTGCTGTGGCTTTACTGTCTGAACCCGCGCTATGATGATTCAAATCTATATTGTTGATTTTACAAAGTGTTTTTAAATCATAAGCCGGTAATGCCGGCCATATCGATTTCGAAAAAATATAGCTACAGGAATAATTTAATGTCGGAAAAGGTAATTGATATGTTTGTAGCGTGTTTCTTAAAACACTGATATCAAAGCTCGCGTTGTGCGCAATCAAAAACTGATTTTCAATAAGTGGTTTTAATTCCGTCCATAATTCACTAAATTCCGGTTTATCGGCAACGTGTTCCGGTTTAATGCCATGAATCAAAATATTGAAATAATCAAATTCAGAATATCTTGGTTTAATTAACCATGATTTTGTTTCTACGATTTGCCTCTCTTTTACGAAAGTCAAACCAATCTCGCAGGGACTATCCCTTTCTGAAGTTGCCGTCTCAAAGTCAATAGTTATAAAGTTCATAATAGAAGTAGTTATAAAAGGCAGTTACTAATATTGGAATGAATATATTTCCTCTTTTAAATAATGATCGAAAAATATTCCAAGATTCTGCGATTTATTTTTCATCACCAGGTTCTGCGTACAATATTGAGCCTCATCGAAAGCACTACATATCCTACAAACTCTTTTTTGTTGGCTATAATTTTACTCCAGGCTTATTTTTGAGGTCCTGCATTTGCCGATTAAAAAATTTATGAAGGAACTGCAAACAACCAACATGAATTTAGCATCGTCAAAATCAGGCTGTTTATGTTTATCAATAATTGCGTGTCTAATTCCACTTTGCTTATTGTTTGTTGAAGCATAAAGTTTCTCTAATGCTCCTTTAAATTGTTCGTCAATTTTTAAGCCTTTGCCTTCTAAATTATTCAATGCTTTGCCTAACGTATTCTCACCTGTCAAAATTCTACAGGTTGTCTCTACTGAAGAAATTGCTTCCTTTATTGAGTTTCTGTAATCTGGTTGAACCTTATCGGAAAGTTTAGATAAAGCAGTAGATAAATGAATGTTAGCTCCTTTTAATGCTGTGAATTGATTTGCATTGATCAATGCTTTTTCAATTTCATCAATTTCGATTTTATTGGTGATTGGTGCAATTTGATTATTTATGAATCTGTATGCAGAAAACTCTTTTTCAAGTAATAAATTTACTGCATCTATATACCTTACCCTGTTAATGCCATCAATTGCCAATGTTGATAGATATTCAATAAAGTCGTAAACTTGGTACCATTGATCATTAAAGAATCTTTTTCGAATGTATGCAATTGAATCAGAAGGATATTTTGGAACAATATCTACTGGAAGTTTATAAAATTTATGCCAAATTATAGAAGTAAACATTGGAAAATCTCCGTCACCGCCATATCGTCCATATGTAGAAATATTGTCTAGAATATGAATTTTTGTCAAATTCCATAAGCCATTTAATAATTCCATGTCAATACTTTCTATTTGTAAGTCCTTTATCGAAGGCTCTTTTCCAATTCTTTGAGAAAATTTCATGGTCGTTAAAAATTAATTACAGCCAACATTTAGAAAAGTATCCGAAAGGCCCGCTTATAAAGTCCCGCATTAAAAATTACTCTACGTGGCTTTGCGGCATACTTTTGCGTTGACCGATGTCGCCCTAATTGGAAACAAACGTGTCAATAGGTTCTTTTCTTTATGTTTGTTTTTAAAATTTAGTTTCGGCTTCAATACTGTTGCCATTAAATGTTCGAGACTAAAAGTAATATTTTATTTTCAAAGTTGTTCATTAATTCAACTCATCTTATAAAAAATAAAATCCTCAATATTTCTTCGTTTACTATTAAAGACTTCCGCTCTATAACAGTCATGCACAAACGAAATTATCCACGAATAAAAACCGCCGATATCTATCCGTTTACTGAATTGTTGATTATCCATCTATAAATAACAGAAACACATTTAAATCTATTAATCAGGTCAAGCTATATTTACTGCATACCCACCAAAAGAATAGATAAAAGAATTGTCAGACATTTATACTATCTTCCAATCAAACCAAAAAATTGTTCGAGTGTAAGATCCTTCGCATCACACATCAATTCTAAGGTTTCAATTGACATTTTATAATTTTTATTTGAAACAATTTTACGTGCAATCTTTTCGTCGATGAAATGATCATTTGCAAATTTGGTATACATGTAGGAACCGTCGTCATACGCATATTCGCACATCCAATTTTGAATAATATAGTCGTTAATGACAGAACCGATTTTTTGCTTCATTTAACGAAGTAACAGGAGCTATAAAAAAAAGTCACGGACGATTGTCCGTTGTAATAAAAAACTCCTTATATTTGACGATGAAAATATATATCATTATTCTTTTCGAGTAATGGGCTATAAAGAGTCTCGCCCCCGAACGTGACAATTTGAACCGCGAGAGTAAGTATAGCGCCCAATCACTACATTGCGTATAGCAAAAGGGTTGGGCCTACTTATATCTTGTGGTTCAGCCGCCCATATTGGGCGGAGGGTCGTCACACCCGGGGACAAAGATAGAGTGGGTCCAACCCTTTTAATGTATTCACTCTTTCAGAAGACTCATCCAAATCAAAAAGGATGAGAGCATTTCAAGTATATACAAATTTATTGTTTCCAACTAATTGGTTGCGCCATTCATTGATTTGCATGTGCCGCTGTTTCTATCTCTTCCTTTCCGGCTCCATCACTCTCAAAACAATCTTTCACTACTTCCAGAATTATATTTTCAAAACATACCAATGCATCAAAGATAACTTTGAAAAACCATCGATACTGTTATTTCAGCAGTATCCTGTAGCCCTCCTGGTTCTCCATTTAATACAGTGGCATTTGGCGAATGAGGTCGAGAGCCTTATGGTCGTTCAATATGCCTCCAAACCACGTAATCCGGAATAAATAATTTCGTGTAAGCGTTGCCGTTATACAACAGCTTTTTGTGTACCGATCAATGTTATACACACAACTGGCAGTAGCCTTCGTGCATTTTTCTTTTCATGTGTTGTAACGAAGGCAATGGCTGCCTTTGGTGACGGCCGGGCAGCCACTGCTAGCATTTCTTTCAACCAATTTTTTTATTCCAAATTATGTTTCATGAAATATATTATTGGGTTAGTGGCCATGCTATTGCCCATACTTTCCGGCGCGCAATCGCCGCCGGTAAAGGCGCTTACTATTGGAGATACGGTTCCGGATATGCCAACCGGTATAATGATTAATTATTCAAAGCCTTCTGCCCGCCTTTCTGATTTTAAAAATGACCTTGTCATCCTCGATTTTTGGTCCACATGGTGCGTTCCATGTATTCAGGCTTTGCCTGAGTTTCAGCAATTACAGCAAAAATTTGACGGTAGAGTGCAGTTTATATTATCTACTTCCCAGGAGCCTGATAAAATTCAAAAATTCTTACAGCAAAAAGATATCAGCCTGCCTTGTTTTGTTGAAGATAAGATCTTGCCGGAATATTTTCCTCACAATTCAGTACCACATGAAGTATGGATTAACAAAGGAAGGGTAATAGCCATAACCTATGCACAGGAGGTGACTGAAGAAAACATACAAAAGGTACTGAACGGGGAGGAAATAAGCGTGACCGAAAAGAAAGCCAGGTTTGATTATGATATTTCGCAACCGCTCTTGGTTTCAGGCAACGGTGGTAATGGAAACGACTTGTTGTATCATTCTGTCATCACC
Source organism: uncultured Chitinophagaceae bacterium (assembly GCA_963706825.1). Classification (GTDB taxonomy): domain Bacteria; phylum Bacteroidota; class Bacteroidia; order Chitinophagales; family Chitinophagaceae; genus Ginsengibacter. The sequence goes on from CAVPNT010000003.1 coordinate 1,161,679, forward strand.
GGCTATCTTGATGGGATAAGTGGTGCAGGCGGTGTAAGTACCGATAGTTTAAACAGGTTTAAGATAAGGGTAATTAATGCAGCTATTGCACGCTTGTATGCCACAGCGGCAAAACAATACCACCTGGATTTTACGCTGCCCAACCGCACTTTAATTGAAAGTGATGAGCAGGAAAAGATCAACCCGTCTGCCCGACCCGAATATACGCCACTGGTAAGGAAGTACTTTTATTCATACGAGCTGGTCATCCCTGCATCAGACAGAGCGAACACAGGAATCTTAATGATGGAAGATCTGAATCGCTATTTTGGAATGGTATATCATATTCACGCCGCCATAGAAAGCAGGAAAGTGCTGTGCTGGGTGTTGCGCAAAGTGGATGGACCTCTCCTGATACGAACGAAACACCAGGCTACAGGTGGTATAAGCCAGAAAGAAGGAAGTGAGTTGTGGCAAAATCAGCCCTTTGCATCTTTCTTTTATGCACTGTCTTATATAAACCAAAAACAGCCGCATCCTTTCATCGACAAAACAGGCATCACCGGCAACGTGGATATAGAGCTTCCGCTGAACCTCCCTGATGTCCCTGCATTACAATCTTACTTACAAAAATACCAGCTGCGGTTAGCGCTTGAAGAAAGCACACTTCCAATGCTGGTGATCAAAAACATTCAATAATCAAAACTTATAGTTTATGTTAAGACTAATTATTTTCAGCCTTTTTGTGGGCGTTGGCAATATAACCTTCGCGCAACAACGAATTATATCCGGAAAAGTATTGACTGAAAACGGGGAGCCGGTTGCCGGCGCCACCATTTCAGTCAAACAATACAACGCGTTCATTGTATCTGATACCACGGGTTTCTTTTTGCTGGTGGTGCCGGATAAGGATATTGAAGTACAAATCAGTCACACCGGGTTTGAGGCCCAAACCTTTAAAGTACCGGTCAGGCAAACCGGTCTGTCAGTATATTTGAAACGCAACGAATCCGTATTGCAAAATGTAATTGTTTCTACCGGTTACCAGGAGATTCCAAAGGAAAGGGCAACCGGCTCTTTTACTATGGTTAATAACGAATTATTGAACAGGAGCGTGAGCACAGACGTGTTGAGCAGGCTCGAAAACGTAAGCAACGGTCTCCTTTTTGACCGTCGCAACAACGGACAGCCGGTTTTAAGCATCCGTGGCCAAAGTACGATATTGTCAGACGCGACACCTTTAATCGTGCTGGATAACTTTCCCTATGATGGCGATATCAATAACCTGAATCCCAATGATATTGAAAATGTAACGATCCTGAAAGATGCAGCGGCAGCTTCAATATGGGGCGCTAGGGCAGGCAATGGAGTAATCGTGATTACCACCAAAAAGGGAAGGACTGATCAGCCTCTTCAGGTAGAACTGAACAGTAATGTTACCAGAGGCAATAAACCCGACCTGTATTACAATCGCGCTTTTATACCCTCTGCTGATTTTATTGATGTGGAGAAAATGCTCTTTAGCCAGGGCTATTATTCGTGGCAGGAGGGCGATCCCGGGCAAACACTGTCACCGGTGGTACAACTGCTGATAGCAGGAAGAGACGGCAAGATCACACCTGCAGAAGCGGAAAACAGGATAAACGCATTGAAACAGGTGGATGTGAGAAAAGATATTTCAAAATACTTCTATCAGCAAAGTGTAAATCAGCAATATGCGCTTTCGCTAAGGGGAGGCCAGCCCAAACTAAGCTACTTTTTCTCAGGCGGCTTTGACAATAATAAAGATAACCTGGTACGAAACGGGCTTAGCCGGGTTTCACTTCACTCCTTAACTACATATCATCCGGCCACCTCTCTTGAAATAAGTACCGGCATTACTTATTCCAATGCCGCACAAAAGCAAAACAATACCGGTGCTGCCCAGATCAACAGTGGAGGAGGGAAGGGACTTTACCCTTACGCGCAGATTGCTGACGCCAACGGCAATCCGTTGCCGGTACTAAGAGATTACAGCAGCAGTTATGTAGCAGCAGCCCCTGGTAACGGGCTGTTGGACTGGTACTACCGGCCGTTACAGGACCTGCGTAATGCTGATTACATCTTTAACACAGAAGAGACGCTTATCAATACAACCGCAAAATATCATGTTACCCGCTGGCTCAGGCTTGAGGCTTTATACCAGTATGAACATCAGACAACAACGGTGAATAACCTGCAGGATCAGCAAATGTATTATGTGAGGAATCTGATCAATCAGTTTGCGCGGAATGACGGCTCTGGCATCTTACAGTTTGGGATTCCAAAGGGAGGCATCCTCGATCATTCCCTAAGTTCAATGGTGTCGCACTCAGGCAGACTACAGCTAAATACCTCAAAACAGTGGCGTGAGAACAACCAGTTAAATGCATTGGCTGGATTTGAAATAAGGCAAACAAAGATATCAGGGCTGGATAACAGATATTACGGCTACGATGATAACCTTGCTAATTCAATTCCCGTTGATTATGTAAGCCAACTGCCGGTAAATCCTTATGGCTATTCGAGGCAGATTCCATCTTATGACTTTGTAAAAGGGCTTATAGACCGCAATCTTTCTTATTTTGCCAATGCAGCCTACTCGTACCGTAAGCGTTATATATTGTCGGCAAGTGCAAGGAAAGATGAATCAAATTTGTTTGGGGTAAATGCCAATCAAAAAGGAGTGCCATTATGGTCAGCAGGTGTCGCGTGGGTCGCCAGTTCTGAAAAATGGTTCCCTTTTTCAACATCGCTTCCCTACTTTAAAATAAGAGCTTCCTATGGCTATAATGGCAATGTGAATAAATCGCTCACTGCCTATACCACAGCAATCTACACTACTGATTATACCACAGGATTACTCAATGCACAAATACTTACACCGCCCAACCCTGATTTGAGCTGGGAGAAGATCGGCATTACGAACCTGGGCGTCGATTTCGAGACGAAAAACAACCTGCTTTCCGGAAGCGTGGAATATTATCACAAGCGCGGGCTTAATCTCATTGGCAATGCACCGCTTGATCCGACTGCCGGTTTTAATATCGCAGGCAGAACCAATTTCACCGGCAACAATGCAGATATGAAAGGCCACGGGGTCGATGTACAGTTATTGATCAAAAAAGAATTCGGTAAGATGAGGTGGGCTGGTAATATTCTCTTTAGTTATACCACAGATAAGGTTACCCGCTATGATTATAAAAGTTCAGTATCAGATTACTTATCCTATTATCCATCACCAATGGTAGGCAAGCAGCGGTATGGTATATATGCTTTTAAATGGGCAGGCCTTGATCCGGAAACCGGCGATCCCGAGGTTTATCTTAAAAACGAAAAAAGAAAGGACTATGCAACCATAAGTTATGATGCCACAACAGATGACCTGGTATATCTCGGTCCATCCTTGCCTCCGTATTTTGGCTCGTGGCGCAATACATTTAGCGTTTTTGGTTTTTCGGCAGGCTGTAATATCACTTATAAATTCGGCTATTACTTTACCCGGTCTTCAATTAATTATGTGGGATTGTTCGACAACTGGATTGGTAATGTAGATTTTGAAAAGCGATGGAAGCAACCCGGTGATGAAAAAATAACGCAGGTACCGTCAATGCCTTCTTCACCCGATTACAGCCGCGATTATGTGTACAACAGTTCTTCGGTTCTCGTCGAAAAGGCGGATCATATCCGTTTACAGGATATTAACCTCAGCTACCGGTTTGAAAGATCAAAGAGCCACTGGCTGCCATTTAAAGGTGTATCCGTTTACGCTTATATTAATAACCTTGGCATTCTCTGGCGGGCCAATAAGAATAAAATAGATCCTGATTATGTATTTCAACCTTATCCGCCTTCAAAAACATATTCACTCGGCCTTTCTGTTCAATTTTAAAATCTACAACATGAAAATAAAATATTATTACCTTCTGCTGGTATTGCCATTATTCGTTTCCTGCAAAAAGGATTTCCTGGAAGCCAAACCCGACAAAAAACTCGTGGTGCCTTCTACACTGCAGGATTTGCAGGCCCTTTTAGACAATACAAACATTATGAATGCGTGGATGCCCTATCTTGGAGAGATTGGCGGCGATGATTATTATTTGCAGGACGACAGCTGGGAGACCCTGAGCTATCCACCGGAGAAAAACGGGTACATCTGGGCAAAAGAAATATACCAGGGAAATGCTTCTTATGATTGGGAATATATGTATCGAATTGTCTTTTATGCCAATAATGTGCTGGAAGGATTGGAAAAAATAAAAAATACCGATGACCCTGCTACTTATAAGTCAATAAAAGGGAGTGCCTTGTTTTTTCGTGCCTATGCATTTTACCAGCTTTCCCAGCTTTTCTGTCAACCTTATTCGCCCTCGTCAACAAATGAGGGGTTAGGTATTCCCCTACGATTACATTCAGACATTAATGCCGTTTCGCACAGAGCAAGCGTGGCTCAAACGTATAGCCAGGTCCTGGATGACCTTACGGCATCCGTTTCTCTTTTACCTTTACAGGTTTCTGTTAAAACAAGGCCCGGTAAAACCGCTGCTTATGCAATGCTCTCTAAAGTGTACCTGTTGATGCAGGATTATAGCCATTCACTTCTTTATGCAGATTCTGCGATATTACAGCCGTCAAATGAGCTGATGGATTTTAATTATTTGGACACACTCGCTTCTTACCCGGTTGCTCAATATAATGCAGAAGTGATTTTTCAGACGACGCTCAATTATGCCAGAAACCTTACTAGTGCCCGGATCAATATCGATTCAATACTTTACCGCTCATATTCACAAAATGATTTACGAAAAGCAGTGTTGTTTACTCTAAAAAGCGGCCGACGTATTTTTAAAGGCAGCTACAATGGTTCCTCACCATATTACTTTAGTGGCCTTGGTCTTGACGAAGTGTATCTCAATAAGGCTGAATGCCTGGCCAGGACAGGAAAAGTGCAGGAGGCAATGGATGTCCTGAACGGCTTGCTTGCAAAAAGATACAAAACGGCCACATTTGCGCCTTTAACAGCGCAGGATGAAGCTGATGCCATACAATTGATCTTGAAGGAAAGGAGAAAGGAGCTTTTGTTTCGCGGAATTCGCTGGAGCGATTTGCGAAGGCTGAATCTTGATCCGGCAACTGCGAAAACGCTGCAAAGATTTGTACAGGGAAAAATGTATGAGCTGCCACCAAATAGCCCCAACTATGTATTTGCTATTCAGGATAATGTGATCCAGCTAAGCGGTATTGAACAGAACATAAGAAATTAGAGAGACGAATAATAACAAAAGAGGGCAATCCTTTAAAGGTGCCCTCTTTAATTCCCAAGGTAGCGATCTTACTGATCACTTTTTTCCTCTGGAATCAATCTGCAGGTTTTCCTGCCCTGCCTTTACTTGTCTTACTCCTCCTACAATTACCGTCTGGCTTTCATTGTATTGCCGCGCGCAGTCACTCCCTGGATTAGGGCATAGTGAGGCGGGATTAGAAAGTTGTGTTGCAGTAACATGCGTTCCTGATGCATCCATTTCAAACCAATAAGTAGGATCAGTTTTTACTGAAGTTGTTTTGTTCACTACAGCAAAGGCACTTGCAACAATGATTATCATCATTGTGATCATCCCAAATAAGTATTTCTTCATAACTAATAATTTAAATGAATAATTTAATTAAATCCTTGAGGCAGGATGGGCCGGTGGGAGAATATTGATCAATATGCTAACACCTTTTTATAAATTAATTTATGCGGAGATGCCGCCTCGGAAAACCGTATGCCGCCAAAGCGTTTTTTCGCCTGAGGAATAGTAAATGACAATGAAAAAGAATCGAACATGCATAAAAGCCGCCTTTACCGGAGCAGTGGTGCGCTTTCCAATTTCATTAGAATTCTTTGCTTTGCGGGGAAAGATATACGAAAGCAAAAAGCGGAATAACTTATAAATAATATCGGGTAACCATTTTTTCATTGTAATTCTTTTGGAGCCAGACAGCGGCTGTTTACTTTTTGTTTTGCTTATGTAAAAGTAGAAACGCCTATTGCCGGGCAGATGGGCATATGCCCATATTTTTAAAATATTTTCTGATGAATTTATCTCCTCTTTCTTGCCCGGGTAAGTGTGCGGATATCCATATCAAGGTAGGAGGCGATGTGTTCCAGTTTTACCCGGTTCAGCAAGTGAGGAAAATGTTTTTCAAAATAGCGGTAGCGTTCTGTAGCTGCGAGCATGCTGGTTGCCCTGATGCGGATATCTTTAAGATTGCTGAACTTGTCGGTAATCATAGTACGGATATGCCGGGCTTCCGGATGTGTTTCCAGCACATGCTGCATTTCTTCAAAGCGAATGCCATACAACTCGCAGTCTTCAAGCGCCTGTATATTGTACACGCTTTTCTTTTGCCTGAACAGGCTTTCAAACAGTACGATTGCATGATCTTCTTCCATAAACCACGTCGTTACTTCGTGCTCATCCCGTTCATAATAACACCTTACCAGTCCCTTTTGCAAATACCAGGCATAACGTGATACCTCTCCTTCAAAAAGCAGGAATTCGTTTTTCTTCTTTTTGCTAAAGCGCAATGTGTTCCGGAGCTCCGCTTCTAATGAAGGGGAGACAGAATGGAGGCGCTTTAAAAAAGAAATCACTTTTTCCATTACTTTAAGATTACAGGTTGATACCGGCTTATTGATAAAAGCGGGCAGCAAACTGTGGATTTAATAATTGGGCGGGTAGGGAGCTAACAGAAATATAGTTGGTACAAAGTTCAGATAGACGTACGCCAAAGCCAGGGAAAAATAGGTGTCGTTTTCTGCAATTATGTACACTTTTCAGTCATTATGTATCGTTTTCTGCAAAAAGGGATTCCCATAATAACCAGAGCTAAACCCGCAAGGCCTGGTAAACACGTATTGGATGGGTACATTTTGAATCGTATGATGAGAAATGAGAAGTATTTACTATTAGTATATCGTATGCCCTATTAAATTAATCAACAAGGTTTGTTAGAATAAATGCCACCTTTAAAAAAAATTCAATTAGGTACGTGCTGCTTTAACCTTCTCAGTAATTCTTTCCGGTAAGCTGAACGGGAAACTAGTGGTCGGATATGATAAAGAATCAAACCAATATTATATTGATCGTACAATGGCAGGTAAATCTGATTTTAATAAAGAATTTGCTGAAAAACATTTTGCCCCACGAATTGCAAAAAACAAGCAGATGACGCTATCAATCATCGTAGATGAAAGTTCAATACAGTTATTTGCAGATGGAGGATTATCAGTAATGACATCCGTTTTTTTTCCGGAAAAGCCTTATGATAAAATGGAAATAAGCGCTCCGGGGGAAAGTACTTTTTAATAATATTACTTATACCTCGTTGAAAAATATCCGGCATTAATTTTTTGGAAAAAGTTGTCTATCTGAGCTGACCCACGACAGTGATGTGCAGTAACTGTACATTTTGAATAGTATCCGCCATTTTGTACAGTTTTTGAAACGCAGAGGAGGGGTAGGTTTATTATACTGCGCATGGGACAAAACCGTGAATTATTTTATCCGGTCGGGACGCTTTCTTCGGCGGTCCGAACGTTCGGACTGAACGATTGTCCAAATCAATGGTTCAGTCCGAACGTTCGGACCGCTGATAGCGTTCCGACCCGCTTTTAAAAAGCTCACTAAATTACCCGTATAGGAGTATAACTGCACGATAGCTCTTTATTTCTTAAAGAATCCGGGAGAGTGTTTGTATCTCTTTTTAAAAGCATTATTGAAAGTTCCCCTGTTTTTATAACCGGTTGCCGCCATCACTTCTTTCACCCATTTCCCTTCGCGCAGCAGTTGCAGGGCTTTTGTCAGTCGCATTCTTTCAACATAAATGTGATAAGTTTCGCCCTCCTCCTTTTGAAACAGGTGACGGAAGGTACCCTCGTTCAAATCAAACTTTGCCGCAACAGTTCGGGCACTGAGATCGCGGCCCAGGTTAGCCTCTGCATATTCCTTTATCCGCTCCACCCGGCTTTGCCAGTGTAGTAATTCGTCTTCATTTTCTCTGTTGACGGCAGTCTGCATTTATTATCTTTTACCAGTTAATTTAGTAGCAATCTTTATTTTAGTGCTTTCGCGTTTATGCTGATAATTTCATTTTTAAAGCTCCGTTAACTTCCCGGTAATTTGATGGCGACCGTCCGCCAATCTTTGTGTAACGGTCGCCATTTTTTTGTGGAAAACCACATTTTATCCGGATAAGCTCCCCGTGAATGGGAATCGCCACTTTATTTTCCTTGTCTGCAAATTAGAAGGTGGCATATATCATTTCCGACATTTTATATATCCGCTCAGGTTTATTACTTATCCGCTTGGGTTGGCTTTAAAGTCTGGAGGCGTATATCACACTATAAGGGTAGTGATGGTTTCAAAAGGAAAAAGAAAAAGGTGCCCGGTAATCATTAAGATGGACTTCACCGATTTCCGCCACTCATGGGGAGATAAACCGGAATTTCTTTTGAATGCCCTGCTGAAATTATTGAAGTATTGAAATCCTGCCAGGTTGCTGATTTGTTTCAGCGGTTTATCTGTATTGCGCATTAGGGCCTTTGCCTTTTCCATCCTTTCTGTTTCCAGGTATTCAAAAAGGGTCATTTTAAAAACTTCCTTAAACCCTTTCTTCAATTTGGTAGGGCTGAGCAGAACATGATGGGCGATCTCCTCAATCGTATAATGGCGTGAAATATCAGCCACGATCATTTCGCGGGCTGCCTCAAGGCATTTAATATCGGATGGAGTTAGTTGCATAATATCCTCATGTGATGGATCCGTAAAAGACAAACTTCACAAATACCGGTTAATCACAACTGCGTAGAGCTACGGTATTGATACCCTTTTTTTACACTCTTAAATAAAAAACAGTACGGCAAGTTTCACTGGTAATGTTTTAAACACAGCTCCGCGGATAGTGCCATATCAAAAGTCAAATGTCTTTAAACATTTCTTCTGTTTTTGGGGGGTTTCTACCCTTTTTTTATTTTGTGCAGCGGGAACGAAGTTGCATCAGGTGTTTTGTTAAAAAACCAGCATTTATACGGTTAGGCATACCACAAGTTGTTTTCATGATAACGAAGTATGAGTGAATCACTAAGGTAGAGAGCGTATCAGGACTAGACATAAAGCATGGATCAAGCATGGATAAAGCATGGATAAAGCATGGATAGTGTATGAGGAGTGTATCAGCAGTGTATCAGAATTATCGTAACGTCATTGCGAATCGCCTTCCCAAATCTTATTATCTACTGGAATGCTTTCAGGCGATGTGGCAATCTCCTCATTCCGGATTATAACATCAGGGTTATTGAAACTCTTCATCTCATAACGATAAGATTGCCGCGGCGCAAAAAAATCATCAATGAAACGATCATAGATATATGCGCCTCGCAATGACGGAAACAGTCGCGGATGTGGCAATCTCCTCAGCACGTCATTACGAATCGCCTTCCTCAAATCTTATTATCTACTGAAATGCTTTCAGGCGATGTGGCAATCTCCTCATTCCGGATTATAACATCAGGGTTATTGAAACTCTTCATCTCATAACGATAAGATTGCCGCGGCGCAAAAAAATCATCAATGAAACGATCATAGATATATGCGCCTCGCAATGACGGAAACAGTCGCGGATGTGGCAATCTCCTCAGCACGTCATTACGAATCGCCTTCTTTAATCATTATCATTTACTGGAAATCATTAAGGCGATATGGCAATCCCCTCATTCCGGATTATAACATCAGGGTTATTGAAACTCTTCATCTCATAACGATAAGATTGCCGCGGCGCAAAAAAATCATCAATGAAACGATCATAGATATATGCGCCTCGCAATGACGGAAACAGTCGCGGATGTGGCAATCTCCTCATTCAGCGGTTATAACATCAGGGCTATTAAAACTTCTCATGTCATGACGATAAGATTGCAGCGGCGCAAAAAAATCATCCATGCGACGATTACAGAGCACTCTCAAAATTTGTCAATACCCCCTTTGTGTACCTTCTTTTCTTTGTGGTTTCGTGTGAGAATGCATTTTCCTTTTTCTTGCGCAAACCTTTTTTTTCACACAAAGACGCGAAGCGCATAAAGATGCAGCAAGAGGACTTGCAGCCGTGGTTCTGAAAAAGGGCAGGTAGAACGGACTTTCTAAATGGGTCACTTCAAAATATTTCTACCAGGCCGCTGTTTAAATTTTACCTTAGTTTAAAATTTAAAACAAACCGCGGGCAATGAAAACACGCTCTTTAAAAATTCAGGTTTCGCCATCCATTGGTAAAGTATCGGCTGAATATATCGCTCCGCCTGAGGCCGGATGCATCCTGGCACTCGCGCATGGAGCAGGGGCAGGAATGAATCATCCTTTCATGGTGGCGCTGGCAAATTCCCTTGCTGAAACAGGTATTGCTACCCTGCGCTTCAACTTTCCTTTTGCAGAGAATAAAAAAGGCAGGCCTGACATGCCCGCTGTTGCCCAGCAAACGATCGAAGCCGCCATTGCAAAAGCGCAGCAGCTATCGCCTGACCTTCCTGTATTTGTTGCTGGTAAATCCTTCGGCGGAAGAATGAGCTCCCAATATGTATCGACCCATCCGGAAAGTTCAGTAAAGGGAATTATCTTTTATGGATTCCCATTGCATCCCCCGGGCAAGCCATCAACAGATAGGGGAGAGCATTTGAAAAACGTAAAAGTGCCAATGCTATTTTTGCAAGGCACGCGTGATGCCCTGGCACAATTGGATTTGATCGAATCAGTATGTTCGTCCCTTCCAAAAGCAACACTCATTAAAATTGAAGGAGCGGATCATTCTTTTAAAGCAGGTAAAATAAATACAACGGAAATACTTTCGACAGCGACGCACAACTGGGTAGAGAACTTATTGAAAAAGACGCGCGCTTAACTTTACCAGGGCGAAATTTCTCCACTGGCGTCGGTCTCCTGACCGGTGACTGGCCGTTACTAATGTTCCGGCGACGGCCCGTTACTCATGTTTGCCCTCTGACCCGTAATACTGTTCGTCGCTTACTTTTTCCATCCAGTCAACCACTTTGCCATTCAGGTTTTCCTGGATGGCAATGTGCGACATCCCATTGGTTGCCGTAGCACCGTGCCAATGCTTTTCATTGGGTTCAAACCAAACGACATCGCCAGGATGCACATCTTCAATTACGTCCCCATCTTTTTGTACCCGGCCACAGCCGGCGGTAATAATTAATGTTTGTCCAAGTGGGTGGGTGTGCCATGCGGTTCTTGCACCCGGTTCAAACGTAACGGTCGCTGCTGCACCACGTCTTGCCTCATTGGCATCAAATAAAGGGTCTATGCGCACTGATCCGGTAAACCAATCTTCCGGTCCTTTAACGGAAGGTTTTGTTCCTGCTTTTGTTATTTGCATACGGCTGTAATTTTAGTTTTTAAATTGGATCAAATTGCGATTTGATTATAAAATCATTTCTTGCCATACACAGGAAATTTGCTATGCTCCCCGTAGCTCGGGATTTCATGCACATTTTTCAACACCTCCATATCTTCTTTATTAATCACAAAATCCACTTCTGCATTGGTTTTCATGTGTTGTGGATTTGCGGTTTTCGGCAGCGGCAATAAGCCAAGTTGCAGGCAGTAACGGATAGCTAATTGCGACACGGAAACTTTATATTTTTCTGCCATTGAGGCTACTTCCCGGTTCTTAAATAATTCCCCGTGTCCAAATGGAGAATAAGCTTCCCCAAGAATGTCCTTGTCTTGATTATATTGAATCAGTTCTTCCGGAGTGTTGCTGATGTGAGCCAAAATCTGGTTGACCATTGGTTTTACAGAGCAGGAGCCAAGGATGTTATCAATGTCTGGCTTTTCAAAATTCGAAATACCAATGGCTCGAAGTTTTCCGGCGTTATAAGCTTCTTCAAGTGCTTTCCAGGCCTCAAGGTTTCCTTCAAAGTAATGATCACTCTCCAGGAACTTTGCCCAGGGTTTTGGGCTATGAATAATCATCATGTCTACATAATCGAGCCCTAACTTTTTCAGCGACTGATCAATCGATGCAACAGCTTCGGGATAAGACTTAATTTCTGCGGCAAGTTTTGTGGTCACAAACATATCGGCTCTTTTGACACCACATGCCCGGATTCCTTCTCCAACGCCGCTTTCATTCTGATATGCCTGTGCTGTATCAATATGCCGGTAACCGATTTTTGCGGCATCGATAACTGCCTGTACGACATCTTTATTATTTATGAACCAGGTTCCAAGACCCAGTTTGGGGATTTCAACGCCATTAGATAGCGTGTAATTTTCTTGTAAAATCATAATTTATACCTTTTACTTTATTATTTCGCTCATCACCTTTACTTTCTCAAAAGTGCAAATGCGTGAGTCCAGCTATTATTTTTAAATGCGTAAAGTATCCAAATCATTCCAAAGGCCTCCAGCCAGAATGATTCTGAAATATCCCCATAGTCAACTATATCTTTCCAGCCCCAACCTTTGGCAATTTCTGCGACTTGTTTTTTTGCGCTTTCATCATTTCCTGCAATCAATAAAACAGGATCACCCTCTTCTCTTTTAGGGCTCACTATGATGTGCATATTTAAAGTGTTGAAAGCCTTAACCACCTTTGCGGATGGCAAAAGCTTTTGGATTTGTTCTCCAAGCGAATTGCCGGGGGTGGCGGTAAATGCCGGTGGAACTCCTTTTGAAGGATCGAGTGGATTGGTGGTGTCAATTACAACTTTACCTGCAAAATTTTCCTTTCCGGCTAATTCAATTGCGTTCGTTGCTGCATTGCCAAACGTTGCAATAAAAAGGATTTCCCCAAATTTTGCTGCATCAGCGAAAGTGCCGAGCTTTACTGACGGATTTTTCTCCTGCCATTCTTTATAGGGAGGATTGCGCGTTACACCCTGCGTACTTTTTGCCAGCGTTTCTTCAACGTTTCTTGTTCCAATCATCACTTCGTTTCCATCGGCAACAATTTTTTCCGCGAGAATTCTTCCCACCATTCCTGTTCCGAAAATTCCTGCTTTCATAATCGTTTTTTTAATTTGTTTGAATTGCTCTAAATTTTTAACAATCGTTCTACCTCCATAGGCAGTAAGGGTTTTCTTGTGGAGTACCGTATATCTGTCATCAGGCGCTACAACCTGATCAATCCTGAACCTGAACCTTCCTTCTTTATCCGCTGGTTCCAGTATCTTTCTTCACTACTTTAGTTTACGAAAGATCTCCGGCATTGTTTCTTCATCAATCGCCTCCATATCTATAAGCTGTAGTGATTTCACCATTTTGAGAGTTGTAGTTTTATAAGTTTGAAAATGCGGAGTTTTTAGATGCGCCTGATACGCATTGCTGTTGGCATATATCTCCAAAATTCTGACTTGCGTTGGATGTTCCTTCTGGTACATCGGATAAATGGCAATTACGCCCGGTTCTGATTTTACAGATGCCTGCGACTCTTCTTCCAGGATAGCTTTGTATTCTTTAAGATAGCCCGAATCAATTTCTATTTCTGACAGGCGAATCATCATGTTACTTTTCTGAGCAAAAACCTTACCGTGGCATAGAATGAGCAGTGATACCATTAACAGGGTTTTCATTTTTTTGATTTGATTCATGTGCATAAAATTTATTTTTCGACGATGCCCTATCTCTTTCCAATATGAAATGCTTTTTCATGCTGTTATTGAATTGTTTTAATGATTTTCGCAGGAATACCACCGACAATACTATTATCGGGAACATCTTTTGATACCACCGCACCGGCTGCCACTACTGCATTTTCACCAACGGTTACACCGGGAAGTATCGTTGCATTTGCGCCAATCCATGCATTCTTTTTGATGTGAATAGGACCTGGCACAAGTGATTGCCTGTTTTCGGGGGATAAGGGATGCCCTTCTGACAACAGGCTGACCTTTGGAGCTATCAGTACATTATCTTCTATCGTAATGCCGCCGAGGTCCAGAAAGGTGCAGTCAAAATTGATAAATACATTTTTACCGATTTTGGTGTGCTTCCCATAGTTGATATATAATGGGGTAAATACAGCTGTAGTTTCATGAATTTCCGTAGAGGTGATTTGGCTTAATAAATTCCTTATTTCCGAAGGGTTGGAGGAGTTATTCATCTGAACGAGCAATTTCTTTGTAGCATAAGAAGCTTCCCTCATTTTATAAGCCTGAGGGTCATCCGATGGAATGGGTTCACCGTTTCTCAATCTTTCAAAAATATCTCTATCGTCCTGATTGGTGCTGATTTCTTTTCCTGTTTGCTGCATGATCATTCAGTTTGAAAACATACCACAAAGGTAGTTCCACAATTATCCGGCTGCGAATGATAATCAAACCAGCACGTCATTGGAATCGCCTTCCTTTAGCACGTCATTGCGAATCGCCTTCCTTTAGCACGTCATTGCGAATCGCCTTCTCTTTAGTACGTCATTGCGAATCGCCTTCTTTAATCATGATCATTTACTGAAATCATCAAGGCGATGTGGCAATCTCCTCATTCAGCGGTTATAACATTAGGCGGCATTAAAACTTCTCATGTCATGATGGTAAGATTGCCGCGGCGCAAAAAAATCATCAATGAAACGATCATAGATATATGCGCCTGCCAATGACGAAGACAGTGGTGGATGTGGCAATCTCATCTTAAGAAACAAAAACACTTAACAGTACCTCATATCGTTGGTCAGGAGACGTCAAAGGAGTGCTTAAGAAGCCGCCAGATTTTTTACCCGCTCTATATTCCTTCCAATGGTGGCTTTATCGGAATGTGAATTTGTAAGAGACAGCGCTTTTCGATAATGCTCCAATGCTTTTGTATTATCGACATCCGTGTAAAGATTTCCTAAGAGCGTATAATACAAATGATTATCGGTCAGGCTTAATTTTTCTGCTTCTGCTATAGCATCCTTTTTCCCGTTTGCTTTTGCAAGAGCAAATGTGCGGTTTAATGCGGCGATAGGAGAATATTCTATTTGCAGTAATTGATTGTAGAGCTGCAAAATATTTTCCCACTTTTGCCTGGTATCTTCTTTGTGTGTATGCCAGTACGCAATGGCTGCTTCCAAATGATACTTTGATAATTCATTGCCTTTTGATGCTATGTTCAAATAATATTCACCTTTGTCAATCAGTTCTTTGTTCCAGAGACTGGTATCCTGGTCTTCATATAAAATGGAGCCGCCCTCTTCATTTATTCTTGCTTCAAAACGCGAGGAATGAAAACACATCAGCGAGAACAACGCATTCACAGCGGGTTTGTTTGTATAATCGTTTTCTATAAGCAAATAAGTGAGTCTCATCGCCTCGAGGCACAGGTCTTTTCGCAAACTCACATCCTGGTTTGAAGAATAATAGCCTTCATTAAAAAGCAGGTACAACGTGAGCAAAACCGACGGCAGGCGAGCATTTATTTCAGCTAAAGCCGGTTGCTCTATTTTAATTTTTTCGGCTCTCAGTTTTTCTTTGGCCCGTTGCAATCGTTTGTAGATAACTTCTTTGTTGGTCAAAAAAGCGTTCGCAATTTCTCCGGCTCCAAAGCCGCAAAGAAGGTTTAACGCCAGCCCGATTTGTGCTTCCGCGGTATTACACGGGTGGCAAACCGCAAATATCATGGCTAACTGGCTGTCATTGATATTTTTAACGGATAAGTCAATCTCTATTTGGTGGAACGTTTCAGCACTGTATTTTATTTCTTTCGAAATCTTTTGGGTAAAAATGGAATGATGTTTCAGGTAATCTTTGGTCTTATTCTTTGCGACAGTATAAAGCCAGGCTGTTGGATTTTCGGGCAGCCCTTTCAGTCCCCATAATTCAGAAGCTGAAAGAAACGTATCACTCACGATATCCTCTGCAATTTCAATGTGTTCGATGCCAAATAATTTATAAAGTACTGAAATAATTTTCCGGTATTCTGTTCTGAATAAATGAGGTATCAGTTCTGTCTGTTTCATAAAAATAAATGCCTTTGCAAAAGTACAAAGGCATTCAGGCTTTTGAAGGTGAATAATCACATTTCCCGAATCTCCCTTACTTCTACACTTCCGCCAACTGTAAGGCCCGGACAGCCTTTTGCCAATTCAGTGGCTTCTTCAAGAGAATTTGCTTTTACAATGCTGTAGCCTCCGATGGATTCTTTAATTTCTGAATAAGGGCCATCGGTAATAACATTGCCGGGCTTTACAACTTTGCCTGAAGGAAAAAGGCGATTGCCGCGGTCTCCTAATTTGTTTTGAGCTGCAATGCCGCCTATCCAGTCCATCCAGCGTTTGGTCATGGCCTGCATTTCATCCGGTGAAATGTTTGTGGGGGTGCCTTTGTCCCTGAATACGAACAGGAAATCTTTCATTTTGTTTAGGTTTTAATGATTAAAAAATAATAACGATTGAGTTTTTGGAATTGGACAAATTTGTTCAGGAAAAAAAACTAACTGAACTGGCCAACTTGATAAGTTCCTACCCGCGGCCGAAAAGCAATATTGATCCGGTTATACGTATTGATTGCTGTCACAGCCAACGTCAGATCAATCAGCTCTTCTTCCGAAAATTGTTTCCTGGCTGTTTCATACACCTCATGCGGTATATTTCCATTGGTAATTTTTGTAACCGCCTCGGCCCAGGCAAGTGCCGCACGCTCCCGGTCAGAATAAAAAGGTGCTTCGCGCCAGGCATCCAGTGTATACAGGCGCTGTTCACTTTCTCCTGCTGCCCGTAAGTCTTTTGAATGCATATCGAGGCAAAAGGCACAGCCATTGATTTGAGAAACTCTGAAATCTACGAGGTCCAAAAGCGGCTTTCCAAGTGATGATTTTGCTAAATAACTCCCGATAGGATATAGCGCTTTTATTGCATTCTGTCCTTTTTCTAAAAAATTAATTCTTGTTTCCATTCCCTTTGTTTTTAATGGTTAAAAATTAATAACGATTGGGATTTTAGAATTGGACAAGTGAGAGAAGAAAAGTTTTTTGGGTAAACACCCTTATCAGAATTTTGCTGCTGCTATTTTCCAGGTTAAGGAATGGGATGCGATAGTTATTACAAATTAATTTGGCGAAAAAATAAATCATTTCCTGCCCGAAAAGACATTAATTAACGCCGCAAACAATGCACCTATAAATAAAGTATCGGAAAGCTGATTTTTAAGCGTAGGAAATTTCATTCTAATTATTACTATCCCCAATAACACAATTGCCAGGCAAGCCAATACGTACCATCTTCTTTCAATAGAGAGCTGCCTTTCCTGTTTTAAATCTTTCATCATTGTCATTAATACTTTATATCAAATCAGGGATAAAGATAAGATCTGTAAGTGGCAGAAAATACGAATAGAGCTTATTTGTTCCTTTGCTGCTTTGAGTTTTTGCTCTGTTTCATTTGGCAAGGCAAATACCATTAAGTCCTTCATGGTTTTTGAGCCGGACATAATTGTCGGCATGAAGTTTATGATATTCCAATTGGTAATTGAATAATAAACTCTGTTCCTTTTCCTTCTATACTGTTCACTTTTATTTCTCCGCCGTGTGCTTTTATAATATCATAACTAAGGCTCAAACCCAGGCCGGTTCCTTCTCCTGTCGGTTTGGTAGTGAAAAACGGCTGGAAGATTTTGTCTAAAATTTTTTGTGGAATCCCATTTCCGTTGTCGCTAACAGTAATTGTCACCTGATTTTCTGATTTCTTTGTACTTACTAAGACGGTTGGTTTATAGGAATTACGATTTGAAGCTATTCTTTCGTTTACTGCATAAAAAGCGTTGTTGAAAAGATTAAGTAAAACCCTTCCAATATCCTGTGGAATGATGTTAATTTTTCCAATGTCTTCATCCAGATTCGTTTCGAAGTTGGCATTAAAGCTTTTATCTTTTGCTCTTAATCCATGATAACTTAAACGCAAATATTCCTCACACAACACATTAATATCTGTTGGCTCTTTTTGTCCGCTGCTTTTCCTTGAGTGTTGCAGCATTCCTTTCACGATTGAATCGGCACGCTTGCCATGATGAATAATTTTTTCTTCATTGGCTTTTATATCATTTAACAGATCATCTTCCAGTTTTTCATCTCTCTCTGCCTTAGGCTTTAAGCGTTCGGCCTTTAGATCGTCAATCAATTCTGTATTTACTTCTGAAAAATTATTGACAAAATTGAGCGGGTTTTGAATTTCATGCGCGATGCCGGCAGTCAGTTCACCAAGCGATGCCAGTTTTTCTGATTGGATCAATTGAAGCTGTGCGGCTTTTAATTCATTTAAAGTGGTATTCAAAGTATTGTTTGCTTCAGATAGTGAATTATTCGAGTCATCCAGTTCCTGCCTTGTCAGCGAAAGGTCTTCAATCATTTTATTAAAAGCGCGGCCTAATTCTCCAATTTCATCGTTGCGTGTTTTTTGAATCCGTTGCCTCAGGTCGCCTTTTCCTACTCTGTTTGCCGCATCCCGTAAAGCCCGCACCGGCACTGAAATCGTTCGGGAAAGCAAGTAGCCAATCAGAACACCAATTAATAAAACGATTCCACTTACCACGAGTGAAGTGATGCGGATTTTTTTTTGGTTTTCGGCAATCTCTTTCGTTGTAAAGGCAAGCATGACCGAACCAGACATTACCGAAGTAACAAACGGGGCGCGTTTTACTATCATCGAGTCTGAAGATTGAGTAGTTGCTTTGGGATGCTGATTTTCAGGAAATGTTTTAAAAACAGAAAACATTACTTTATAATTGGTATGATCCTCATTCCACGCAGTATCATTTTGAAGCATGCTCACAAATTTTAGCCTCGGGTCATCTTTCACAAATTCCATAGCGGTTTGTACACCTTGAAAGTTTTGCTCGGTGATGGCAATCCGGACTCCCAAAGCAACCGTATTTGCAAGATTTTGTACTTCATCACTATAATTTTTTATTAACAGCTTTCGTTGTTGGGCGGGAAAATAATAAAGCGTGAAAAAAGTAAACATTAAAACAATACTGAGAACGGTAAGCCAGATTTTTGTTTTAAGTGAAATGAACATTTTAGGGCTTTTTCAGGAATTATTTTTTGAGGAATTATTGAATTATTAAACTATTAAATTATTAGAGGAATCCATTTTCAACATCTTCACATTTTCACATTAGCATATCAGCACATTAGCCCATTTTCAAATTTTCAAATTTTCACATTAGCACTATAATTTTTTTCCCTCTACCTGTATGGTTTTAATTTCATTATTGGCCGCTACCTGGTCCACGATGCCGATAGCGCCCGGGTTTTGGGCAACAAAGTTTTCCAACTCGCTGGCAGAATTAAAAAAATTGGGCGCTGCTGCTTTTCCCTGAAAAACCATGGCAAGCCAGAATTTATTGAGTTCATCGGTGGTCATGCCATATACGATTTCAGAAGTGTTTTTTCCGGCCGGCGTATTCGTTTTCATTAACGCAATGGTGATTTTAGTGCCCCCGCGCCATCTTTGCTGCTCTCCTCTAAAAATGGATTTTAACTCCGAAAAATTCAACGTGGAAGGAGCGCCGTTTTGATTGCTGATGACTGTAAGGGAAGAATTCTGAGCCAAGCATGTGGATGCACATAAAATGAATAGCAAGGTGATCTGGAACCTGGTAAACTTAGCGTAATATGGTATGGTTCTTTTCATTTTGCTGATTAAAAGCCAATGGCAAATTGAGCGGTGATCGTATTTGTCTTTCCTTGCAGTTCTGCATTCTTGTATTGATATTCTAATTTGATTACAGTCAGATAATTGATCTCATAACGTGCACCGGCAATGATAGAAGTGGTGTTGTCCTTATCAAATAATATTTCTCCTTTTTGGTATTCGAGATCATCGAGACGGATGTAAGGAATTAATTTTGGCGTGATTTTATAACCGGCATAAAGATAGGAAGCAAGCGTATTTCTCGAACCGGTTGTATCTGTTTTATTGACGCCCCAGGTGCTTTCGGCCAATAATTCAAATTTGTTACCAAAATAAGCTACTGAACCTGTATAAAGATTTTGATTTACTTTCCAGTTGATGATCTTGCCATTTACATTCGCGCCTTTGGATACGGCATCATTATACCATGATGCACCAATGAAAACTTTGTCTCCTGGTTTAATGTGAGCCGCTACGGTAACGGATTTTCGCTTGTCATTATCCTGAACCGGCACCGAACCAAGCCCGTTTCCTATGCCTGCATCATAGCCAAATCTGATGTTGCCAAAATCATGCCCCTGCAAAAAAATTCCGGTTGTATGCAATGGTATAATTTCCGCATCAAATAGCAACGGCCGTTCAATGGTCGGGTAAAATACTCTTCCATGATGATAGGTATTGTTCCAGTAATTTATAGGAGTATGAATTTTACCCAAAATAAGATTGTTATTTCCCTGTATGTTATATTTAATTATCAGTCGTTCAATGCTCACGGAAAAATCAGTTGGCGAGGTAGGGGTAAATTTAAAAACACTCTCTCCAAGAAAGGAAATACGATCTGTAAGTTCAGAAGTGATAAAGAGGTCCTGTTCATCAAAACCAAAGGAAGCTTGCCCCTTCTGATAAGAGGTAAGGAAATCCGCAAAGCCTTTTATTTGAGTATTTTGAGCTGAGGATGAAAAAGAAAAGGATATAGCAAAAAAGAACAATAATAAAAAAATGGCCGTTGTCTTTTCTGATTTCATAAGAATTTATTGAAAATAACTTTATGAATATTTTAAAACCGCTGCAATTGCTGACCTAAAATTAGTTAAAGAATTTTAACAAAATAAAATTAATTTACAGAAAATCGCTAATTGTCAATCGGATTAAGTTTGCGGTCGATGTCCCTACCAACCAGCGTCAGCCGTTTCAGTTATGTTTCTAAAATTTTTTTTTAAGCTTATATCCGGCAGATGTTCTTTCATTTGTTCTACATTTAACCGGAATAAGAATCACTTTTATTTCTTTGTATACTGACGATTTATGTGTGATAAAGATGTGGCCAACCTTCAAAAAGATTGGCCACCCTGAAATGTGATTATTATATTTTCGTCTTGATAACTTTTGGAAAGTTTCAATATTATCTCTTGACATACTATTTTACCGACATTATTAAAATTGACCAAATATTATCACATTGGCGAACTCAAATCCTGCCGGTGTTTTACTACCATAGATTCAAATGATTTTTGTGTACTGTTAAATTTTTTCATCCACGCTATATAATCTTCTTTTGGAAATGCTGCCTTAAACATTTTGGACCAGTCGTCATTAGGATCGGGCTCAAACGAAGCCCATCCTTTGGGTAGTGGAAACACCACCATTGCCTGACTCCCCTTACCAAACAAATTTGTTTGAATAAAATAGTGATTGTTGGAATTGCTTTTCTTATACATTGCTTTAATCTTCTTAAGGCTTGCGAAAAAATCTTCTTCCATCCCCGGGTTTATTTCAATAAAATATAGCCCCATGAGGTCAGCATGCATATCGGCAGGATTAGCAGATAAATAACTGTCATCGCTCATTTCATAAAAATAACGTGAGGCCGGATCGGCAAGGTGTTTGGCAACATTTTGGTTCCAATCATCATAATGGTTTTTTTCATTGGCAGCGTTAAAAGACGTTTCAACGTCGGCCCATGAAGCCGGGTTGCGATATACAAAATGATATTCACCGGTGTGATTACCCGTGAGCACTTCATAAACATCTATCTGGCCCTGTTCTTTATGAAATTTATTTATGTGTTGTGCAAGGGCCTGTTCAAGGCCGTCCCTGTCACCCGGCACTGGCCGAAGAACTAAAACGGTTAATTTATTTTGCTTTGGCATCGTTTTTTGCCCAAAAAGCAGTATTGGCGCTAAAAGCGTTACTAACAATAAGAATTTTTTCATTGTTTTTAATTTAATGTTTTTAAAAAATAATTGTTGTGGTGGTGATTCTTAAAAAAAATTGATTCTAACGGTGATGCATAGACGAAAAGAATTGTGTCATAAATTATTCCTTTACTGCAGTTTTGAGAAATCTCCGAAAATGTATTCTCTCGAGATTTTTCCATCCGCATTAAACTCATCAAACATCACCAGGGGTACTTTAACCACTTCTCCTGTTTTCTTCGATTTTCCTGACCATGTCCACCATGATTGTACAATCATACTATTATCCTTTTTGTAGTGAAGGAAGTCAGGGTAGCCAAATTGAACCTCGTTGATACTGTCAAATTTATCAAAGTCACTCTTCCACATTTTCACGGCATCGGCGATTGGAATAAAACCAGCCATGCCTGATACCCACCATTTGGCCGTGTCAGCATAATAATTTTGAGTTGTAGAAAAATTATTGGCAACATAATCTTTGTTCGCATTATTTACCACATCAATGTAGGGATGCTTAATGTAAATAGTGCCGTTCTCTTCCTCCTGGCAAAAAG
Organism: uncultured Chitinophagaceae bacterium; assembly: GCA_963706825.1. Lineage (GTDB taxonomy): Bacteria > Bacteroidota > Bacteroidia > Chitinophagales > Chitinophagaceae > Ginsengibacter. The sequence goes on from CAVPNT010000003.1 coordinate 1,184,084, forward strand.
CGGTTATTCCTGATAGAAATAAAACCGCTGTGATAAGAATCTTTTTCATTTTTTTTTTTAGTTTTAATTTTTAGTACTTGTTTTACTTTTTAATTACCGTCTAAACAAGAGATGGCATTTCATGGCTCTCCTGTATACTAAGTGTGATCGTTTGGGTTTACTATTCCGGGTGAGATTTCTATTTCAACCACTGAAGTGGAAATGCGTGATAATCGAAAATTTAAGAGAACCCATTTTATCCTTTAGAAGCCATTGCCTCACCATAGGAGTCATAGTATTCTCTGTGCTCAAATAATTTTCCGTCCCTGAAATAAAATGCCATGGCCCAGTCACCGGAATAAGGTTTACCTGTTTTCTTGGATTTTGCATCCCAATAACCAAGGCACACTACCTTGTCACCCTCGGCGATATACTCCCTTGGCTCGAACTTAGAGAAGTCTTTGTTCTCACTGATAAGCCTGAAAAAATCTGCTACCTCTTGTTTTCCGTTGTAAACACGCGCATAAGGCAGTATTTCAGTAGGCCCAGGACAAGTCCATTTAATATCATCCGTTACCAAATTAAGTATGGCGGCAACATTACCCTCACCGAAATAGGTATAGACTGCCTGGGCAATCTCTGTGTTTGTCATTACTGCTGTTTCCATTTTATTAAATTTTGATTGTTAAAAGAAAAATATCTGTAAAAAGATGTTAAGTATAATATAATAGGATATGATTCCCCGTTAACAGGAATCGCCCCCGCGAAAAATTGCTGTGCGGGAGAGCTTCCACTGATTCTGTCAAAATCTTTGCATGCAAATTTTATGAAAACCGGAAAGTGCCTGAATTAAAAGCACTATGGCTTTTACATACATTTTAAAACAATCAGTTCATTAAAGGATAATGAATACGCAAGAGAAAGAAGGTAAGAGAAAAATAGTTTTACAAGGAAGGATTAAAGAAAAAAGGCATCTTATTTTTCGTTTAATAAAGATAAACGAATCCGGTTGGTTATTTCAAAAATATTTTTCGGTTAATAAATAATATTTTTCTGAAGTACAAACGCTCCTATTCCCATTTTTCAATTCTCAAAAAGCTTTACTTTTAAAAATATTATTTTTGCACGCTATGGATACAAAAACAGAACATATTCAATGCCTGATCATCGGTTCAGGACCGGCCGGATATACGGCTGCAATTTATGCGGCAAGAGCCAATCTGAAACCGGTGATGTACCAGGGAATTCAACCAGGCGGGCAGCTTACGATTACGACAGAAGTAGAAAACTACCCCGGTTATCCTGAAGGAATCCAGGGACCGGATATGATGATTGATTTTGAAAAACAAGCGAAAAGAATGGGCGCCGATATCCGTTATGGATTGGCAACCAAAGTTGATTTTTCTGCCTGTCCTATGAAAGTATTGATTGATGAAGAAAAATGGGTGAGCGCCGATGCGATTATTATCGCTACCGGGGCAAGTGCAAAATGGCTTGGTCTGGAAAGTGAAAAAAGATTGAACGGCTACGGTGTAAGCGCCTGTGCAGTTTGTGACGGATTTTTCTTTAAAGGAAAAGAAGTGTGTATTGTAGGCGCCGGAGATACCGCGGCAGAAGAAGCATTGTACCTCAGTAAACTTTCCAGTTTGGTACACATGTTTGTAAGAAAAGATACGATGAAGGCCAGTAAGATCATGCAGAGAAGGGTATTGGAAACTGAAAACATAAAAGTATATTGGAATACAGAAGTAGAAGAAATTGTTGGCGAAACTAAAACGGAATCGGTGAGAGTGGTGAATAATAAAACAGGGGAGAAGATGACCATTCCTGTTAGTGCTTATTTTGTTGCGATTGGCCATCAGCCTAATTCAGAAATATTTAAGGGCTGGCTGGATATGGACGAAGCGGGATATGTAATAACGCAGCCGGGCAGTACCAAAACGAATATTGAAGGTGTGTTTGCAGCAGGAGACATCCAGGATAAAATTTACCGCCAGGCGGTTACTGCCGCAGGTTCCGGCTGTATGGCTGCGCTTGATGCTGAAAGATTTTTAAGTATGCTGGAACACCCGGTTCCTTCAGATCATTTCAGTGCTATTCCTCAAAAATGAGCAACCATAAAAATTTAGCTGCCTTATGATAACGGTTCAATTGCAAAATCTTCTTTTCAATGCTTTTCATGGGATTCATGAGGAAGAAAAGATTTTGGGAAACGAATATGTGGTAAATGCTTCAGTAGCCTTGCATGAGAGAGATGAGGTTATCGAACATATTCATGATACAGTGAACTACGCCGCTATTTACCAGATTATTAAAAAGCGAATGAACATTCCAACACCGTTGCTCGAAACCATTGTGATGGAAACAGGAAACGAAATTCATAGAGTATTTCCGGATTTAAAATCTATTTCTATTTCTATAAAAAAAATGCACCCACCGATAGAAGGGATGCAGGGAGCTGCGGAAGTTACCTGGCATAAGGAGTTTTGACGAATACAGGGCATTATCTGTATCGATTCCTCTCAGGGTGTTGGCGGTTCGCGAGCATTTACTTATAGAGAACGCGGTTGGCGGGGCACCCCAGCAGCAGCAGATGCAATTGCAGTAAATAAACAAATAGCTTTGATTCTTAATTCTACCTCTTGTATTACATAATATTTAATTCTACCTTGCGTTTTCAGTATTCCGGTATTTTAGCAACAATTTAAAAATCGTGTTTCAACATAAGATATTAAATTTGTAAACAATTTTTTCCAATTTCCTAATGAATACAAGCTCCTTTGTTTCAGCTTTCAAGGCTATTCCGTTTCCCATTCTTATACTATTTCCGGATGATCCCGTGTTTTCTGTTGCTGAAGTAAATCCCGCTTTTTTAAAGATTGTCAACCGGAATGAAAGTGACATTTTGGGAAAAAGTATTTTTGATTTTTTCCCTGAAAATAAACTTAAAAGCCCAAAGCCAACAAATGATCTCTTGAAATCTTTGAGAGAAGTAACTTCATCTAAAAAACCGCATAAAATGCCTGTTCAGAAATATGTGGTCGGGGGTGAAGGAAACAATAATACTGAAAAACGATATTTCGAGTGTGAGAATATTCCGCTCCTGTCAGAATGTGGCAAACTGGAGCATATCGTATTTACCGCTAAGGATATTACTGAAAAAGAAATGGCAATGAGGCAACTTAAAAGTGATGGTGAAAAATTGCTTGCTGCCCAACAAATTGCTAAAATCGGCTATTGGAAATTTGACATTGTAAAAGATAAGTTGTTTTGGTCGGAAGAAATATATAAAATACTTGGAATAAATAAAGATGATGTTAAGCTGAGTTATGAATTGTTTTTTGACGCCATTCATCCTGACGATAAGGAAACGTTTGCTAAAGTAAGATCTGCCGCTTATTCCGGAGAAAGAGAGATGGATCTTGAATTTCGTATTCTTCAAGTGGATGGAAGTCAAAAATGGGTACGTGAAATTGGCAAATTAGTTAAAAATGAAAGCGGTGAGCCTGTTGCTTTTGAGGGAACGATACAGGATATCACTACAGCCACGTTGCTAAAATTGTCTTTGGAAGAAACGAATTTGAGATACCATTATGCGAGTAAAGCCACTTTTGATTCGATATATGATTGGGATATTATTACAGATAAATGTTATTGGGGAGAAGGCTTTATACGGGATTTCGGTTACGATTCAGAAACATTAGCGGATAATTATTTTTGGGAAAAACATGTTCACCCGGAAGATCATGACCGTGTGGTAGGCGCAATTAATAATGCAAAAAAAGGCACGGCATCTAACTGGCTTAATGAATATCGTTTTCAGAAAACTGATGGGAGTTATGCTTACGTTTTGGACAGAAGCATTATTATCAGGGATACAAACGGTCGCGCAATCAGAATGATTGGAGCTGTTCAGGATTTTACTGAAAAGAAAAATCTGCAACAATTGTTAGATAAGGCCAACCGGCTCGCACGCATCGGGAGTTGGGAAATTGACGTGGAAAACGGCTCCGTTTATTGGTCTGATATTACCAAAGAAATTCGTGAAACTCCGGAAGATTTTGTGCCCACTTTGCGCGAAGGGATTAGTTATTTTAAAGAAGGCTATAGTAAAGAGACTATTATTGCCAGAGTAAAAGAAGCGGTAAAATATGGCACTCCATGGCAGGAAGACCTTCAAATTTATACGCACAAGGGAAACCTGAAATGGGTAAGAACAATTGGAAAAGCGGAGATCGTAAATGGCAAATGCAAAAAGATATTTGGCAGTTTTCAGGATATTGATGAAACCAAAAAAGCGGAATTAGAAATTTTAAATCTGTATAAAGAAAAAAATACCATACTGGAAAGTATAGGAGATGCTTTTTTCAGAGTAGAAAATAACTGGGTTGTAACCTATTGGAATAAAGAGGCGGAAAAAATGCTGCTGACGCCGAAAAATAAAATAGTGGGCCAGTATCTGTGGGACGTATTTGCCAACAGCATAGGTTCGTTGTCTTATAAAAAATATCATGAATCTCTTGAAACTAATACCCGGGTTGTTTTTGAAGATTATTATCGGGTGTTAGAGAGATGGTTTGAAGTGAGCGCGTATCCTTCTGACAACGGATTGTCGGTATATTTTAAAGATATTACCGAACGGAAATTATCTCAAATCCAGTTAAAGGAATCCGAGGAAAGATACAGCGAGTTGTTCAGGCTGAATCCTCAGCCGATTTGGGTGTTTGACCTGGAAACTTTCCTGTTTGTACAGGTAAATAAAGCGGCCATTGATCTCTATGGTTATAGCCAGGAAGAATTCCTGCAAATGACGGTTTTTGAAATGCGGCCGCCCGACCAGCTACCTGCTTTTAAAAGAGCTCTTGAAAAAACTGCGGATGAAGGTTATATAACGGGTAAATTCATTCATCGTACCAAATCGGGAAAGATCATACTGGTAGAAGTTCAAAGTAAGCCGATATCCATGAATGATAAAAAATACCGTTTGGCGATCATTACCGACATTACCGAAAAGAACAGAATGGAACACCAGGTAACGCGTGCCATAATTAAAACCCAGGAAAACGAACGCTATGAAATCGGCGCAGAACTTCATGATAACATCTGCCAGATCCTTGCAAGCACCCATATAAGTCTCGGAGTTTTAGCAAAATCTGTTAATTCTTCCGGCATGGATCTTTTCCAGCAGTGCCGCGATTATATCAATCTTGCTACACAGGAAATCCGTAATCTTTCTCACAGGCTCGCTCCGGCATTCTTTAATGATTCAACGCTGGAAGAAGCTTTTGGTATTTTATTGAACAATGCCAATATAGAAAAGAAGTACAACGTTACGTTATACTTTGATGAGGCCGTAACAGACTCGAATATCAGCAGGGATTTGCAACTGAACCTTTACAGAATTTTGCAGGAACAATTAAGAAATATTCTTAAGTACGCACAATGTAAAAACATTGAAGTAGACCTGGTCGTAAACCACCGGAAAATAAAAATGCGCATAGCCGATGATGGGATTGGCTTTGATATAAACGAAGTAAAAGGAGGAATTGGGTTGTCAAATATGAAACGCAGGGTTGAATTGTTTGATGGCAGATTTGATGTTTTTTCATCTCCTGGAAATGGCTGCGAATTGGTGATAGATATTCCTTTGAAGCCGGAAAATCTGGGTGAAGAAAAGAAAACGGAGCGGTTAATAAAATAAGGATTTTAATTTTGCTGATATACGGTTCTGAGACCAATCACAACGGCGTTTATTTTATTGTCAAGTTCTAATATTACAGCAAACGAACAAATAACACTGATTCATATTTTCTCCGAAGCTGCCGCTGCCTGAAGCTTTCTTTATGTTGATTTGAAAGTGATAAGGTTGTGTCTTTCCACTTTGTGCTCTAAGGCCGATTGAGGCGTTACGAAAAGAACAGAGGAACGGAATGCTCATCATTTCCCTAAAAAAAATAAAAACAGCCTGCATCGAAAAACTGAATGAGAAACAAAGGAGATGTAAAAAAATTACCGCTTATATAATTGTTTTTCGAATTCTCGTTTCTCCAATTTCTTTATTCTGTAAATATATACCTTTGAAACCTTTGAAATAAATACCTTTTAAACCTAAAATCATTTTTCAATGCTCAAAACCAGATTCTTTTTTATTTTTTCATTCGTTTTAATAAGCACTTTTTCATTTGCACAAAGTGAAAAATCTGTTTACAGTGAACACGATCTTTTTAATCCGAATTTTTATCCTTCATCTGTCAATGAGTACCGCACATCAGACGGGGAGCCGGGGGTAAAATACTGGACAAATAAAGCCAGTTACAAAATCAGCGCTACTTTGGATACAGCTAAAGATGCAATTACCGGCAGTGTTACCATTTATTACACGAACAACAGTCCGCAGGCGTTGCCCTTTCTCTGGCTTTATTTAGATCAAAATCTTTTCAGAACCGATTCGCGCGGACAGGCAAAAGCGCCGGCAACCAGAAAAAGCCGTTACACAAATGTGGGTTCCACTTTTGAAGGCGGATATAATATCAAATCTGTAAAACTCGTTTCTTCAGACAAAGGAAAAAGTACTTCCTCCGATGTGTTCAATCTCGTGTCTGATACAAGAATGCAGGTACGCCTTCCCAAAAAACTGGAGCACGGGCAAACCGCCGAAATAAAAATTGATTATTCATATAATATTCCTGAAGATGGAAGCGATCGCACCGGAGTTTTGGAAACTAAAAACGGGAAAATTTATGCAATCGCACAATGGTATCCGCGCATGTGTGTGTATGATGATATTCACGGTTGGAACACGCTGCCTTATCTTGGCGCCGGAGAGTTTTATTTAGATTATGGCGATTATGATTATTCGATTACCGCACCGGGAAATCTAATTGTTGTTGGTTCCGGAGATTTGCAAAATCCCAAAGACGTATTAACTGGTACAGAAATAAAAAGACTGGATGAAGCACGTAAAAGTGATAAAACGGTTATCATCCGCAGTGCCGATGAAGTAACCAATGCTGCTTCCCGCCCACAGAAAGGAAATATTACCTGGCATTTTAAAATGAAAAATTCAAGAGATGTTTCCTGGGCAGCTTCAAAAGCTTTTATCTGGGATGCGGCGAGAATTAATTTTCCATCAGGAAGAAAAGGCCTTGCTCAGAGCGTTTACCCGGTAGAATCAAACGGAGATAATGCATGGGAACGTTCTACAGAATATACAAAAGGCAGTATCGAAGGATATTCTAAACGATGGTTTGAATTTCCTTATGATAATGCAACCAATGTGGCTAGCAACATTAGTGGGATGGAATATCCGGGCATTGTATTTTGTAATTCAAAATCAAAAGGAGCGGGGCTTTGGGGTTAACAGATCATGAATTCGGGCACACCTGGTTTCCGATGATCGTAGGCAGCAATGAAAGAAAATATGGCTGGATGGATGAAGGTTTTAATACTTTCATCAATGGCATTTCAACACAGGATTTTAATAATGGCGAATATGTGCGCAAAAGGCAGAATAATGGCGGCATGTATAAATTTATTTTTGGCCCGACCAGCGAAACCGTTATGAGCGAACCCGATGCTTTGCAGGAAAAGAACATCGGCGTGGCCCTGTATTTCAAACCCGGATATGCTCTCGATCTTTTGAGAAATAACATTCTCGGCCCTGAGATTTTGATTACGCTTTCCGTACTTATATTGACCGCTGGGCTTACAAACATCCAACGCCCTGGGATTTTTTCCGTACCATAGAAAACGTAGCCGGTGAAGATCTTGGGTGGTTTTGGGAAGGAATGTTTATCAATAATTATAAACTCTAACGAGGCAATTACGGACGTACAATATGTGGACAATAATCCGGCAAATGGCGCGCTGGTAACCGTTGTAAACCTGGAGAAAATGGCGATGCCATTATATCTTCAGTATCAAACAGAAAGTGGAAAATCGGATACGTTAAAAGTTCCGGTAGAAATATGGCAAAACGGGAAATACCTGGGATACAGAAACTGGATACCAAAGAAAAACTCAAATCTGTAACGATTGATCCGGGAGTATGTTTTTCCGGATGTGGATGTAGATAATAATACGTGGACGGCTAAACCTTAATTAAATGTAAAATGGAATATAATGGCCAGTTGGATTTTAATATCCAATTGGCCATTTTTATTTTTAAGAGCACGTTGCATCAAATTGTCAATTAATCAATACTTTTGCACCCTTTTATGAAACCTATCAGCGAAATATTTCCTTTATTAACGGAACCAAAAAAATTTGCCATCACCTTTCACCAAAAGCCAGATGCTGTTGCAATGGGTTCAGGATTGGGTTTGTATAACTTTCTGATTCAGTTTGGTCACACTGTTCAGGTCATTTCTCCTACTAATTGGGCTGGTTTTTTAAAAGCTGGGATGCCGGGTGCAAAAAAAGTATTGGATTTTGAAATGCAGAACGAAAAAGCATTAAATGCATTGAAAGAAGCGGAATGGCTTTTTTGCCTCGATTTTAATGTACTGAGCCGCGCAAGGAATATGGAACCGGTCATCGCTGATTTAAAATGCACCAAGATATTAATCGACCATCACCAGCAGCCACAAACAGAGGCTTTTGATTACGGCATAAGCGATACTGCCAAAAGCTCTACCGCCGAAATGGTATTTGATTTTATTATCGACAGCGGCCATGCAGAAAAAATTAATACAGAAGTTTCAGAATGTTTGTATGCCGGCGTAATGACTGATACCGGCTCATTCAGGTTCAATTCTACTTCGGCGGATGCAACAGACAAATGGTCGCCAAATTAAAAGAACTGGATTCAGCCACAGCCAGGTACATGAAAATTTATTTGATAATTTCATGGAGTCAAGATTCCGTTTTTTTGGAAATATCTCTGCTTCGCCGGATGGAAATATTTTTATGAATACAACACTGCTTTGATTGCGATTCCTCAAAAAGATTTAATAAAATTTAATGTAAAAACCGGCGATACTGAAGGCCTGGTTAATTTTCCGTTAAGCATCAAAGGAATCAATTTATTCGCTGGGTCCTCTTGACGCTCCAAACCTACACCTTGGGGTTTGTGGTGTCAAGTATATAATCCCCGCTATCCCCTGCCTTCCGCTACCTTCGATTGCGGCAGAGGGGCAGCATGGTTCAGCGCGTTTCCACCGTAGCCTTTGAGGGGATCGAGGCCCGCGCCGTCGACGTGCAGGTGCAGGTCGCGCCCGGGCCTGCCGGCGTTCGCCATCGTCGGCCTGCCGGACAAGGCGGTGTCCGAGGCGCGCGAGCGGGTGCGCTCGGCGCTGATCGCCTCGGGGCTGGCGCTGCCGGCGCGGCGAATCACCGTCAATCTCGCGCCCGCCGACCTGCCCAAGGAAGGCAGCCATTACGACCTGCCGATCGCGCTCGGCCTGATGGCGGCGATCGGCGCCATTCCGCCGGACGCGCTGGCCGGCTTCACGGTGCTCGGCGAACTCGGCCTCGACGGATCGATCGCGCCGGTGGCGGGCGTGCTGCCGGCGGCGATCGGCGCCAATTCGCGCGACGAAGGCCTGATCTGTCCCGGCGGCCTGCGGCGCGGAGGCGGCCTGGGCGAGCCCGGACATCCAGATCGTCGCGGCGCAATTCGCTGATCCAGATCGCCAACCATTTCAAGGGCACGCAGGTGCTGTCGCGCCCGCAGCCGAAGGTGCACGAGCGCGAGAGCCGCTCGCTCGACCTGCGCGACATCAAGGGCCAGGAGAGCGCCAAGCGCGCGCTCGAGATCGCGGCGGCCGGCGGACATCATCTGCTGATGATCGGCTCGCCCGGCGCCGGCAAGTCGATGCTGGCGGCGCGGCTGCCCTCGATCCTGCCGCCGCTGTCGCCGTCCGAACTGCTGGAAGTCTCGATGATCGCCTCGGTCGCCGGCGAAATCCGCGACGGCGCGCTGACCGCGCGGCGGCCGTTCCGCAGCCCGCATCATTCCGCCAGCATGGCGGCGCTGACCGGCGGCGGCATGCGCGCCAAGCCCGGCGAGATCTCGCTGGCGCATCAGGGCGTGCTGTTCCTCGACGAATTGCCGGAGTTCGATCCGCGCGTGCTGGATTCGCTGCGCCAGCCGCTGGAGAACGGCGAGGTCGCGGTGTCGCGCGCCAATCATCGCGTCACCTATCCGGCGCGCTTCATGCTGGTCGCGGCGATGAATCCCTGCCGCTGCGGCCACGCCTATGAGCCCGGCTATTCCTGCAAGCGCGGACGGATCGACCGCTGCACCTCCGATTACCAGACGCGCATCTCCGGCCCGCTGATGGATCGCATCGATCTGCGCATCGAGGTGCCGGCGGTGACCGCCGCCGATCTGATCCTGCCGCCGCCGGCGGAAGGCTCGGCCGAAGTCGCCGCCCGCGTCGCCGCGGCGCGCGACATCCAGCTCGCGCGTTACGCCGCGGCCGGCCTGCCGCATATCCGCACCAATGCCGAAGCGCCGGCCTCGGTGCTGGAAACCATCGCGCAGCCGGACGCGCAAGGCCTCAAACTGCTGCGCGACGCCGCCGAGACCATGCGGCTGTCGGCGCGCGGCTATCACCGCGTGCTGCGCGTCGCCCGCACGCTGGCCGATCTCGACGGCGCGGACAAGATCGGCCGGCTGCATCTGGCCGAAGCGCTGTCGTATCGCGCGCTGGCCGAGGATCTCAGGCGCGCGGCGTGAGCTACTTTCCAGAGCATTGGCATGTTTGACCCGGAGCGGGCACCTTCCGATGGTTTAAGCGGCCAGCTCCTTTCTGTCATGGCTTGATGCAAATCAAAGACGTTCGCAATAAAGACTGGACCTAGTCTCTTTTTTGAGGACTTGCAGAAGGAGAGAGGTTTTCGCAGCCGGATCATGAAACCGCGCGCCGTCCTACTGATTGCATGCACGGGCATAGCCATGTGGATCGCTGGCTGTCTGCCGGTGTCGGCTGCAACGCGGAATATCCTTCTGCTTTTTGACGAACGGGTCGAATTGCCCGGCCTGTCGCTTCTGGACGCGGAATTAGTCCGCACACTTCGGTCCAACTCCACCGAGCCGATCGAGGTCTATCGCGAAGCGATGGATTTGTCCCGATTTAGCTCAAACTCTTACAAGACATTCCTGCGAGACTTCCTCCGTGCGAAATATGCGGACAAGAAGATCGATGTGGCAGTTGCCGTCATGGCACCTGCGTTTGATTTCTTGTTGGCCTATGGTGATCTGATCTTTCCGGGAACGCCAATTGTGTTTTGCGGATTGGATAGAAGACAACTCGGCACTCGCACTCTGCCGCCCAACGTGTACGGCGTTCTCATAAAGAGAGAGTTTGCGCCGACGCTTGAGCTTGCACTTCATCTGCATCCGAAGACCGAAGACGTTGTCGTCGTTTCGGGCACGTCAGAATTCGACACCGAACTTCTCGCGGAGGCACAAAGAGAGTTCCGTCCATACGAGAACCGGGTCTCGTTTACTTACCTTTCAGAGCTTCCTCTGGAACAGCTTCTCGCGACGCTTTCGCGGTTGCGCCCCGAGACATCGTCCTCTTTATCACGCTATTTCAAGACGGCAGCGGCCAACCGTTCGTTCCACATGATGTCGTCGAACAAGTTTCCAGCGCGGCAAGCGTGCCAGTCTATGGCTTTCTCGATCAATATCTCGGTCGCGGGATCGTAGGGGGAAGCCTGTATAGTTCCGGCGCGGTCGGTGCAGAGACCGCCAAGATGGCCGTGCTGTTACTAACCGGCGCGACGCCTCCGCAAAAACTTGTTGAGGTGTTTAGCAACAAGATAGCGTTCGATTGGCGGCAGATGCAGCGTTGGGGCATCAGCGAGAGCCGCCTTGCCACCAGGCAGCGAGATCGACTTCCGCGAGTTAACCGTATGGCAGCGGTATCGGTGGCAAATCGCATTCATCATCGCAATTGTTCTTGTGCAAGCCGGGCTGATCACGGTCCTGCTACGTGAGCATCGTCGGCGTCAACTTGCCGAAGTGCAGTCGCGGCAGCGCATGACAGAACTGGCCCGTGTCGTTCGCTTCTCGACCGCTGGCGAACTGACCGCCTCAATTGCTCACGAAATCAACCAGCCGCTCGGCGCCATTCTGGCCAACGCCGAAACGGCATCGAAATCCTGAAATCTCAGAGCCCCGACATCGCTGAACTCAAGGATATTGTGAACGATATTTTGCAGGATGACCGGCGCGCCAGCGAAGTCATTCGAAGGATGCGCAGTCTGCTGAAAAAGGCACCCTTCGAACTGAAAAACATCGACCTCAACGATCTCGTGCGGGAAACCGTCGAATTTCTTTCGACGCTGGCTATCGGACGAAAGGTCGAACTGGTTAGCGTGATCAAAGCCAGATGCGCTTCCGATCCTCGGCGACCGCATCCAACTTCAACAAGTCATTCTCAATCTTGTCGTGAACGGGATCGACGCGATGCGGGACACGCCTAGCGAAAATCGCATCATCAGCATCCGGACTTCGCGCGTTGAAGAGTTTGCCGAGCTATCCGTTTCGGATCGCGGACCGGGCATTCCCGAAGACAAACTGAAAGGAGATTTTCGAGCCGTTTTACACCAGCAAGGCGGGAGGCATGGGCATGGGGTTGTCCATTGCGCGAACCATTATCGAGGCGCACAATGGGCTGATATGGGCAAAAAATCGGGATCACGGCGGTGCGTCGTTCCGGATCAAGCTTCCCATATCCGACAGTGGCGCTGGACCGTCGTAGTGGCTCATCGGGCGCTTCGCCCCGGTTTTACGGAGCACGCCATCAAGGCCAATTGCCGCAGGTGATGGAGAAAATGCGCACGTTACGTTCCTGCCGGAACTAGTGTGTCTTGTCGATCGATACGGACTTAGCATTGCGTCAGGCGGCGGGCAGACCATCTACTGCTGCATGCTTCAAACGAAACAAATTGGCGCGGTTGTTCTTAGCAGCAAGGACCGTCGGCGGAGATATGGATGCCAGATCCGAATCTCGTTTTAGTCGTTGATGACGACCACGGAATACTGAACGGAATCCAGCGACTGCTCCGGCAGCACGCGTACGAACCCATCCTGTTCTCGTCCGCGGAAGCTTTCAAAAATCATTCCAATTTCAACAAAGTGGTCTGCGTCATTCTCGACATCAACTTGAAGGACGGATCAGGCATCGAGCTGAGGTATTGGCTTAAGGCCGATGGAATCTGCGTACCGGTCATTTACATGACCGGGAAGGAAAACCCAGCCGTTCGCAAGGCTGCGCTGGATTCTGGATGCATCGCTTTTCTAAGCAAGCCATTTTCAGGTCAAGAGTTGATCGAGCCGCTCAAAAGGGCGTGCAGCCACCCCAACGGCACCTAAACGCCACGCTGGCGGAAAGAATCCGGCTTCCCGCGCTTTACCCTTATCGGGCGCGTATTCGCACGACCGTTGGCTCACAATGACGATTATGAAAACTATTTGTCTTGGCCGTTTGAAATTCAAATCGGAGTGAGGCTGCGCTGTCTTTCTGTTCTCTCCCGTTGTCCGAAAACGCGACCTTAACCTTCCGTTAACACCATTCTCATCGGGCGGCTCGAAGGCCTCCCTCCTCAAGTACTTTGCAACCCACAACCGCCATCGTCAGGGCAAGCACACGGCGCGTGGATCAATCGCGGTTTTCAAGACAATCCAGGGATGGTTGGCGATGGGGCGGGTTTTCCTGATCAAGTTGTATATGCGCCGCTTCTCGCGACGCCATTCATGGCTCGTCTTCGCTGTCCGCTCGTTCATGATCTTCTCGGCCGCTTTCGGCGGCGCGTATGGTTTCATCGTCGGAAGCCGATCCGAAAATTCCGGCTATGACCCGAACGCCTTTGCCATCGGCGCCAGCTTCCTGTTTGCGCTGGCCTGCGTCGCGCTCGCGACCTTGAGCATCCGGCTGCGCTGGATGCGCCAGAAGATCCGCAAGATCGCGCTGCATAACGAAACGCTGGCCGATCGCAATTGGGAACTGCAGGAGGCCGAACAGCGCGCCCGCAGCCTGTTCGAATCGCAGGGCGACCTGATCGTGCTGCGCGACGCCGAAGGCCGTATCACCTTCGTCAACGACGCCTATTGCGGATTGACCCAGCGTCCCCGCAACGTGTTGGTCGGCAGCACCTTCACGCTCGAGGTCCTCGAACAGGGCGACACGGCGCTGGAGTCGAACGGTACACGGATTTACGACCAGAAGATCGCAAGTCCGATCGGACCGCGATGGATCGCCTGGCGCGAAGGTCTGATACGCAGCGATGCGGGCCGGCCCGCCGAGATGCAAAGTGTCGGCCGCGACGTCACCGACCGCGCCGAGACCGAGCGCGCCCTTGCCGAAGCCCGCGATCAGGCCGACGCCGCCAACCGCGCCAAGTCGCGTTTCCTCGCGATGGCGTCTCACGAAATCCGCACGCCGCTGAATGGCATCATCGGCATGAGCGGACTGCTGCTGGATACGGCGCTGACGCCGGAGCAAATGACCTATGCCAGGGCGGTGAAAGGCTCCGGCGACGCCCTGCTCGCGCTGGTCGAGGAACTTCTGGATTATTCCAAGATCGAAGCCGGCAAGATCGATCTCGAACATCGCCCGTTTGCGCTGACCGCCCTGGTCGAGGACATCGCCGAACTGCTGGCGCCGCGGGCGCAGGCGAGAAAACTCGAGATCGCGGCCTATGTCGACGAGCGGCTGCCGGTGGAAGTGGTCGGCAACTCGGCGCGACTGCGGCAGGTGCTGCTCAATCTCGCCGGCAACGCCATCAAGTTCACCGCGACCGGCGGCGTGGCCCTGATCGTCGAGCCCGGCATCTGGCCCAATGAAATCAGTTTCCTGGTGCGCGACACCGGCATCGGCATCGCGCCGGAAGCCCAAGCCCGGATCTTCCGCGAATTCGAGCAGGCCGACGAGCGCATCGCCCGAAGCTATGGCGGCACCGGACTTGGCCTGAGCATCTCCGAGCGCATCGTCAAGCGGATGGGCGGCCGCATCACGCTGGAAAGCACCCCAGGTGCCGGTTCGACCTTCGAGGTGTCGGTCCCGCTTGCCGCTCCCGAGGGCCATAGCGGCGATCAAAGAGCATTGCCGGCGCCCGATCTGACCGGCCAATCGATCATGCTGGTCGCGCCGCAGAGCATCGAGGCAACGCTGGTCGCCCGGCGGCTGCAACGCTGGGGCGGCAACACATGCATGGTCTCGGATTTCGACGGTGGCACAGGCTTTGCTGCCCGAGCGTAGCTGGCACGCCGTCCTGATCGATCGCGCGCTCGGCGCAAACGAGGTCGAGTCGCTGGCCGAGACGGCGCGCGCGCACGCCACCCAGCGCATCGTGATGTTTACCCCGGCCGGGCGTCATGAACTTCAACTCGCCGCGTCATCCGCCTTGACGGGGTATCTGATAAAACCATTGCGCGCGGCCTCGCTCGCGGCCCGCCTGACGATGACGCCGGAAGTGGCGGCGCCGAACCTTGCCGACGATGTCCCGATCGAGGCGCCTGACGGCACCGATGGGCGGCTGACAGCACCGAGCCGCCGGCCAGCGCGCCGGCGCACGGCCTTTTCATTCTGGTGGCGGAAGACAATGAGATCAACGCGCTTTTGATGCGTTCGCTTCTGACTGCGACTCGGCCATCATGCCGTCATCGCCACCAATGGCGAAGAGGCGCTGGAATCCTGGCTGGCGGCGAAATCCGCGGGCGCGCCTTACGATCTGGTGCTGATGGACATCCAGATGCCGCAACTCGACGGCATCGAAACCACCAAGCGCATTCGTGGCCTCGAGACCGGCCTGCCCGGCCGCCAGACACCGATCCTGGCGCTCACGGCGAACACGCTGGTGGAGGATCGCTACGCCTGTTTCGAAGCGGGAATGGACGGCTTTCTGATCAAGCCGCTCGATCGCGAAAAGCTCGCCGAGGCGCTGGCCGGTCTCGCCGCCTCGCGGCATCTCGCCGCCTGAGGCTTTATCGTTATTTTGAGGAGCGCAGCGACGAAACAATCGAGGCTTCGCGCGCCCCTGTCGCACCAGCGGGTGCCGGAAACAGGCTGTCGATCAAGGCTGCTGGAGCGTCTCCATCCTGTCGCAGAAACTCCGCGATCTCCGACTCCTCAAAGCCGCTATGCCCGGAAGCCTGCCATTCACGGCGCACGAGCAGGCGCCGGATTTCCGCGTCATAGACCAGCCACCACGAATCTTCGTCGCCCGGGGCAGGCCCACGCCAACTCTGGTGAAATTTGCGCTGGATCATCGCCATGCCCGCTCCTTATCCATGCTGTCCGCCAGGCATAACGCAACTGGCGGCCTTGCGCGACGAGGGCTACAGCCGTCGCAGCGCCACCGTCTCGATGACGTGATCGGCGCCCTTCTTGAGGATCAAGGTCGCGCGCGGCCGTGTCGCCAGGATATTTTCTTCGAGATTGGCGAGGTTGGTGCGCTCCCAGATCGCGCTTGCGGTGGCGATCGCCTCTTCGTCGGACAGCGGCGCATAACGATGGAAATAGGACCTCGGATCGTGGAACGCGGTGTCCCGCAACGTCAGCCAGCGCTGCACGTACCATTCGCGCAGCACGGCCTCGTCGGCGTCGATATAGATGGAGAAATCGAAGAAATCGGAAACGACGGGTACGGCCTTGCCGTCGCGCGGCAGCCGTCCGGTTTGCAGCACATTGACGCCCTCGACGATCAGAATGTCGGGCTGGTCGACCTCTTGCCATTGGTTCGGAACGATGTCCCAGCTCAAATGCGAATAAACCGGCGCGCGGACTCCCCTCCGCCCGGACTTGATGTCGCTCAAGAACGTCAGCAACATCGGCAGATCGTAGCTCGCCGGGAAACCCTTCTTCTGTATCAACCCCAACCGTTCGAGCACCGCGTTCGGATGGAGGAAGCCGTCAGTTGTCACCAGATCGACCTTGGGTCGTGGCGACCAGCGCGCCAGCAGCGCCTGAAGCACGCGCGCCGTGGTCGACTTGCCACCCGCAACCGAGCCTGCGATGCCGATGATGTAGGGTGATTTGCGGTCGCGGATACCGAGGAACTGGCGCTGCGCCTGAAACAGCCGGGTCGTCGCATCGACATAGATCGAAAGCAGGCGCGACAGCGGCAGGTAGATTTCCTCGACCTCCTTGATGTCGAGGCGATCGTGCAACGAGCGCAGGCGGTCGAACTCGCCGGGCTCCAGCGTCATCGGCGTGTCGTCGCGCAGCCGCGCCCACTGCTCGCGCGTGAATATCCGATAGGGATTGTATTGTTGTTCCGGGGCCCGAATATCCATGGCGTCGCCCTTGATGAATTAATCGCGCTTGCGCGCGGCTTTCTCTTCCAGACCGGACATGCTGGTGCGTTGCGCCAGCGCCGCCTCGACCTCATCCAGCGCAACGCCGCGCGATTTCAAAAGCACCAGGAGGTGAAACAGCAGGTCCGCGCTCTCCGCGATCAGGCGGCCGCGATCGTTTCCGATTGCGGCGATCACGGTTTCCACCGCCTCCTCGCCCAATTTCCTGGCGCAATGCTCGGGGCCCTTGTCGAGCAGCTTGCGGGTGTAGGACGCCTCTCCTCCCGCCGCCGCGCGGGCGTCGATGGTGGCGGCGAGGTCGTGGACCGTGAAACGCGTCATCAACTCAACTCAACATGCGCGGGCCGCAATGGCGCGGGCGCTCTCCCCGGGGTTGCGATTTAGCACTTTTAGGACCGGGAGTCGTCAGGGATCGAGCCGCATCGCCAGCCCGGCGCTTACCATATGGTCCTTGGCCTGGCGTATGGTAAATTCCCCGAAGTGGAAGATCGACGCCGCCAGCACCGCGGTGGCATGTCCTTTGCGGATGCCGTCCACCAGATGATCGAGATTGCCCACGCCGCCGGAGGCAATCACCGGGACGCGCACGCTGTCCGCGATCGCGCTCGTGAGCGGAAGGTCAAAACCCTGCCTTGTGCCATCCCGGTCCATCGAGGTGAGCAGAATTTCACCGGCGCCGAGCGAAACGACTTCTTGGGCGTATTCGACGGCGTCGATCCCGGTCGCATTGCGTCCGCCATGGGTGAAGATCTCCCAGCGATCCGAGCCGCCGCTTCGTTTGACGCGCTTGGCGTCGATCGCAAGCACGATGCACTGATCGCCGAATTTTTCCGCCGCTTCCTTGACGAATTCGCGGCGGCTGACGGCGGCGCTGTTGATCGACACCTTGTCGGCGCCGGATCGCAGCAGCACGCGAATATCGTCCACGGTACGCACACCGCCGCCCACCGTCAGCGGCATGAAGCAGGCTTCAGCCGTGCGCCGGACCACATCCAGCATGGTGCCGCGATTTTCGTGGGTGGCGGTAATGTCGAGAAAACACAGCTCATCGGCGCCGGCGGCGTCATAGGCGATGGCCGCCTCGACGGGATCGCCGGCATCGCGCAAATCGACGAAGTTGACGCCCTTGACCACCCGGCCGTCCTTGACGTCGAGGCAGGGAATCACGCGGACCTTGAACATTCTCCAAAGCTCCTAGGCCGCGGCGCGCGCGTCACGGATCAACGCCAATGCAGCGGCCGGATCAAGACGCCCATCGTAAAGTGCCCGACCCACGACGGCGCCGGCCAGCTTCTTGGCGCGCGGGGCGAGCAGCGCCTTCACATCATCGATGGAAGCAAAGCCGCCGGAGGCGACGACGGGGATCGAAATCCGCTCGGCAAGCTCGATCGTGGCCTCTAGATTGAGACCTTTCAGGAGACCGTCGCGCGCGATGTCGGTGAAGATGATCGCGGCGATGCCGGCATCCTCGAAGCGCTCCGCAATTTCAAGCGCGGTGACTTGCGAGGTCTCCGCCCAGCCTTCGACCGCGACCTTGCCGTCGCGCGCGTCGAGGCCGACCGCGACGCGGCCCGGGAATTTTTTCGCGGCACCCCTGACCAGTTCGGGGTCGCGCACCGCCGCGGTGCCGATGATTACGCGCGCAACGCCCCTGGCGAGCCAAGCCTCGATGGTGTTGAGATTGCGGATGCCGCCACCGAGCTGCACCGGCAAGGTGATCGCTTTCAGCATCGCCTCCACCGCCAGCGCGTTCATCGGCTTGCCGGCGAAGGCGCCGTCGAGATCGACCACGTGCAGATATTCGAAGCCTTGCGTGGCGAAGCTACGCGCCTGCGCCGCAGGCTCAAGATTGAACACGGTCGCACGCGTCATATCGCCTTGTTCGAGGCGCACGCACTGGCCGTTCTTCAGGTCGATGGCGGGAAAAAGGATCACGGCTTCCATTTCAGAAAATTCGAAATCAGCGCCAGTCCGAAACGCTGGCTCTTCTCCGGATGAAACTGGGTGCCGATGACAGTGTCCTTGCCGACGATCGCGGTCAGCGGCCCGCCGTAATCGGCGCGCGCCAGCACGTCAGCCTCATTGGTCGCATTGAGGTGATAGGAGTGAACGAAATAACCATGGCGGCCCTTCGGGCCCAGCGCCAAACGCTCCAGCACCGGATGCTCCCTGACCATGTCGAGCGTATTCCAGCCCATGTGAGGAATTTTCAAATTCTCTTCGCGCGGCGAAATCTTCACGACGTCGCCGGCGATCCAGTTGAACCCGGCCGTCGTGACATGTTCCTTGCCACGCGTTGCCATCAACTGCATGCCGACGCAGATGCCGAAGAACGGCCGCGCCTTGTTGCGCACCGCTTCCGTCATCGCCTCGATCATGCCGTCAAGCGCGTCGAGGCCCCTGCGGCAATCGGCGAAGGCGCCGACGCCGGGCAGCACGATGCGGTCAGCGCGATAGGCCACTTCCGGATCGCGGGTCACCACGATCTTTTCCGGATTTTCCAGGCTTCGCGCGGCACGCTCGAATGCCTTCGCAGCCGAGTGCAAATTGCCGGAACCGTAATCGATGATGGCAACGCTCACCGCGACGCTCCCGGCTCCGGAAACGACCCGATGATCTCGCTCTGCGGCAATGGCGGCGGCCGCGAAAACGGCTGACCGGGAATCTCGCGCGTCGGCGGCGGCGCACCGCGATCGACCGCCAATTGATCGTTGCTGTAAGCGCGTTGCCTGGCGGTCCAGCGATCGAAAAATCGCCGCTCGGCGGCTTCCTCGTTGTCGGCCACCACGATGTCGATTTGGCGCCAGTTGCGTCGCGACAAGGTCCAGCGCTTGAGGCTCGCTGCTTCAAATCCGGTCAGCAAAGCGAGCAATATATTCGCGAGAAAGATCGCTCCCCGGCCAGCGCCGAGGCTCGCCATTCCTACATCGATGGCGGGTACCAGGACGATCCAGCCGATCAGCGCCAGCCACAGGCGATGCGAAGCCAGCCACACCGGCCCGAGAAATGCGGCCCAGAGGTGAAACCCGTCGCGAACGAAGGCGAACCTGTCGGTCGCAGCGATCGCCGCATTATTCGCCACGGGAGCATGAACTGTGTAAACCGGCATCGCATCTCTCCGTCGAGAACAAGAGATCAGCCGCCGAGCTGACCCTTGGTGGATGGCACCTCGCCCGCGGCGCGTGGATCGATCGCGACCGCGGCGCGCAACGCCCTCGCCAGACCCTTGAAGCAGGATTCGGCGATGTGATGGCTGTTCTCGCCATATAGGGTCTCGAGGTGCAAAGTCACGCCGGCATTGATCGCAAAGGCGTTGAACCATTCGCGAACCAGTTCGGTGTCGAAGGCGCCAACCTTGTCGCGCGGAAACTCCACCTTGAACACCAGGACCGGCCGGCCGGAAATATCGATCACGACCCGCGACAGCGTCTCGTCCATCGGCATGTGGATGGAGGCATAGCGGGTGATCCCGGCCATGGTGCCGAGCGCCTGCTTGACCGCTTGTCCCAGCGCAATGCCGATATCTTCGGTGGTGTGGTGGTGGTCGATATGGAGATCGCCGACCGCCTTCACCGTGATGTCGATGCGGGAATGCCGGGCCAGCAGGTCGAGCATATGGTCGAGGAAGCCGATGCCGGTCGCGACGTTGG
>CAVPNT010000004.1:0-89157 GCA_963706825.1 uncultured Chitinophagaceae bacterium
ACAAGGTTGAAAGTTGAAGGTTAAAGGTTGAAGGTTGAAGGTTGAAAGTTGAAGGTTGAAGGTTGAAGGTTGAAAGTTGAAGGTTGAAGGTTGAAGGTTGAAGGTTGCCGGGACTTTTCACAGTAAAGAAACAAATATCAGGAATTCTGTTTTCTAAAAGTTTCCGCTGATTGATACTTAATACTTGTTGATTTGAAACTGAAATGAACGGATTTTTCCTGCCTGTGCTGTAAGCTAAATAAAGAGTTACGAGAAGAAAGTTTGAAGAAAAGGCGGATCATTTCCTAAAAAAAAAATAAAAAAACGGCTGATTTAGAAAATCCCGGGAATGGCAAAGTGTACCCAGGCCCAAATCTGCAAAGGAATCTTATATAATATTATTTGTATTTAATTGGTAAAATTTTTTATCTTCAATTTTTATCTAATAATTTTAAACATGGCCACAAAACATCAAGTGCTGGATATGACTCCAATCGGCATGAGATTTACGGTTTTAAAAACCAGTGCGGATACAGAGGGAAAATCATTAGACCTTGAATGGGAAATATTACCTGGTTGCAATATGAAAGACCCGTTAATTCACATTCACCCAAATGCCATTGAAACTTACGAAATGTTGGAAGGTGAAATGGATTTTTTTGTGAAAGATAAATGGACGACGCTTAAAAAAGGGGAAAAACTTGCCGTTGAAAAAGGCGTTTATCATAGTTTCAGAAATCCAACCAACGAGATAGCAAAAGTGTTCAACACGCATCAGCCGGCATTAAAAATGGAAAACTATTTTGAAGGAATATGCAAAGCGGTGAGTGAAATAACAAATAATGGAGAAAAGGAATTAAAAATGGACATGAAAAGCAAAATGTATATGAGCGTTCTGGTGAATCAATACCGGAATGAAATTGTGATGAAAACACCGCCGGCGTTTATAATTAAAATGATGGCTTTTATCGGTAGGTTGAAAGGGGTAAAATTTTGAACAGATGCCGGCCGGTTCATGAAGATACAAGGCGACATTCTCTCAAAAAGAGTAATATAATTTAACTCGCTATTAAATTTTATCTCATCAATTCCAGCGCTTTCGCCACTACAGAATCATAAGTATTATTGATTTCATAAAAACCTTCTGTACGCCATATTTCGCGGGCTGTCAGCACTTTTATCTGTCTTTCCAGAATGGATTTTTCCGTTTTATTACTCAGGTTAAAATAAATGGAATCTTTTGCTGCATAATTCTTTAAATCATTTAAAATCTGATCAGAAACGGTATATTTTTCCTGAAACACCTTAGGTGAAGAATATTGTTTAAATTCTTTTTCATGGCGGAGATAATTTAGAAAAACAAACCGGTTAAGCACGCCGGACATCAGTGCGGCCATTACATTTTTATTAAACAAAGCAGTATCATAAGGCACAAAAACATCAGGTGTTATTCCTCCGCCGCCGTATAAAGTTTTTCCGGAAGCAGTGGTAAATTTCTTTTCATTAGTATGTTTTATCGAATCCGCTGAAGTCATCTCTCCATCTTTAAACCGATCTATCAGATCGTGTTCATACACTTCAATTCCCTGGCTATATGATTTTTGAATGCTGCGTCCGAGAGGCGTATAATATTTTGCAACAGTAAGTCTCAGGCCTGCGCCATCGCTGAGCTGGTATTGTTCCTGAACCAGCCCTTTTCCAAAACTACGCCTGCCAACAATCGTTGCCCGGTCCCAATCCTGTACGGCGCCTGTCAAAATTTCGCTTGCCGAAGCGGTTCCTTCATTTATCAAAACGACTAGTTTTCCGGTTTCAAAAAGGCCGTCTTTTTCACACAAATATTCTTTCTTTGGCGAATGAGCGCCTTCGGTATAAGTGATGAGTTTGCGATCATTTAAAAATTCGTCTGCAATATTGGTGGCCTGGGTAAGAATGCCGCCGCCATTATCTCTTAGATCCAGAATCAGGCTTTTCATTCCCTGCTTTTGCAATTTTTCCATTGATTGCATAAATTCTTTGTAAGTAGTTTCCGAAAATTTATTCAACCGGATATAACCAACCGTGTCGGCGATCATATATGCGGCATCAAGGCTGTAAAGCGGTACCGGTCCACGGGTAATTGGAATCGGAATTTCCTTTCCATTTCTAAAAACCGTAATCATTACTTGCTTCCCTGCGTCGCCACCAATGAGTTTTCTTAGTTTTTGAGAGGTAATTTGCCTGCCTGCAACTACAGAATCATCCACTTTTATAATCTGGTCACCAATCAATAAACCTGCTTTTTCCGACGGGCCTTTTGCTAAAACATTCACCACATTTACCGTATCATTTATAATGTTAAATTCTATACCGATTCCAAAAAACTGTCCTTCCAGATCTTCATTTACCAATTGTAATTGCGGTGCAGGAATATAAACCGAATGCGGGTCCAGCCTGGAAAGAATCGTTTGTATCGCCAGGTTTCCCAAAGAATCTATATTTTCATTATCCACATATTTCCTTTTGATGAGATCCAGAACCTGCTGCACAGGCCTTTCTTTTTCTACGAAAAAAATGCCGTTATCCGGCATATTTCCCTTGATCCTGTAACCGATAAACATGCCGGCAATCATGCAGATACTCAACAACAACGGCAGCCAAACCTGTAACTTTTTATTGCGCATATTCTTCTTTGTTCTATTTTTATTTTTTTTTAAGAAGGTGCAAATTTCCTCAATAAACATGATAAAATGATAAGTCAGATAAAATTGATAGCAGACAGCGGTTCCACGAAAACAGAATGGTGTCTTTTGAAAAACAATAAAAGCACACTCTTTACTACACAGGGCATGAGTCCATATTTTGTAAATGCAGAACAGATAGAACAAATTATAAAAACAGAAGTTTTTCCTTTTTTGAAAAAAAATAAGATTGATGAAATTTATTTTTATGGAACCGGGTGTAAAAATCCGGCAAACCTGAAAATGTTCAAAAAAGTGTTTTCTAAATTATTTGAGGGTGCCGCTATCGCGGTGGATAACGATCTTTCCGCTGCTGCAAAAGCGCTTTGCGGAAATGAAAAAGGCATCGCCTGCATTTTGGGAACCGGTTCTAACTCCTGTTACTATAATGGAAAAAGGATTGTGAAAAACAGCCCGGGAATTGGTTTTGTGTTGGGCGATGAAGGCAGTGGGGCTTACCTGGGCAAAAAAGTAATTCAGCATTATTTATATAATATTTTTGACGACGATCTACGCGCACGATTTGATGCGAAATTCGTAACTACAGACTCCGAAATTCTGGAATCTGTTTATAAAAAACCTTTGCCAAACCGCTACCTCGCTTCTTTTGCAATTTTCCTTGCGGAAAACCGCGGCCATTATATGATTGAAAATATGATCGAAGATGGTATCAACGATTTTTTTTATACACACATTATTACTTATCGTGAAAGTCAAAAATTACCCATACATTTTACCGGAGGAATTGCGTATGGGTTTAAAGATGTAGTAACGGAACTTTGTAACAATTACGATTTGCAGCTTGGAAATATTTTAAGAAGCCCGATGGAGGGGTTGATTAAGTATCATAGTTTGGCACAGTAGCTAATCCGTCAGGTATCTGATGGGCATGTAGTGGTAAATTAAAACATACTTAGCTGAAGTCAGAGAGAATTTAAGAAAAAAACAAACCGTTTATTTCTTAAAAGACCGTTGGAATACCACGGAAGAATTTGCTTTCGGGTTTTATATATTTTTTATTTTTAACAAAAGAATTTATTCGCTACCTTGTTAAAAATTAACCTTTCATTAATGTTTACTAAAGCACTGTTTGTTTCCTGCTTTTGTTGTCTTTTTCCTTTTGTTTTTTTTGGGCAATTCAGAAAATTATACCTGGATTCAGATGCCAGCAATCATATCAAAAATATCAATTTCATCACAGCTGCCACCGGCTACATTTCTTTTCAAAATTGGATTGGTTACACACAGGACAGCGGCCGTACTTTTTCAAAAAAATACATCAGTATAAACAATGTTGATTATAACGGATATAACGCTAATCTGACATTTGGATTTGGGATTAGCGGCGTCTATATCTATAACAAAGATTCTATCCTGGTTTATGGCGATTATGGATTTGTTCCCTCAATTCTCTTGTCTTCAGATGGAGGAAATACTTTTAAATTGATTTACAATTCTACTTTAAATTTAAGCACCCTTAACCAGGGTATTCAAAATATAGTTTTCCCGGGCAATGCAAGTACCGGCTTTGCAGTGGAAACGAACAGAATTTTAAAATCGGTTGACAGAGGAAGGTCATGGGTCTCCATCTTTAATGATGTGACTGCGAACTTTACTGATATTGATTTTAAGAACATCTCCACAGGTTTTGCTATTAATGGAAATAAGTTATTAAAAACAACAAATGGAGGCCAAAGCTGGCAATCCCTAACGGTTCCTTCCGGATACTCAATTGTGTCGATGAGTTTTATTAATCCAAATACGGGGTGGATAAATATCGACCAGAATATTTACTACACCAATGATGGAGGAAGTTCGTGGCAGGTAAAAAACAACATGGAATTTTATCCTGTTCACGGTCCCATTACTTTTGAAAATGATAGTACGGGATATGTGATAGGTGGTGCTTATACAATTTATAAAACAACAGATAGTGGTAAAATCTGGGAACCACTTCCGAGAGATAACAGCTATTCCTACCTTTTAAATTCACATCAAAAACTATTTTTCCTCAACCCAGATATCGTCTGGGCTGGTGGTGGTCACGGATTTCTTGAACTGAGTACCAATGGTGGAGGTGTTCCATTACCCTATTCCATATTTAAAGCCGATTTGTCCTCTTTAAATTCTAACTCAACGATTATTTTAAATAACTATTCAAAAACAGGCTATCAATATAAATGGCTTAAAAATTCAGTTGAATTTGCAACTACTTATAATGCAAGCTATGTTTCAAGTCGTTTAACCATAGATACCATAAAACTGATTGTTATAAAAGGGGCTTTTTCTGATACTTCCCAAACCATAATAGATACAAGAGTTAATACACAAAAATGCTTTGCTACTTTTCAAACACTAATTGATACAGGAAGCGTAAAAGTAGTTCCTGGCTATACAGGTCCAGGCGTAAATCATTATTGGCATTTTGGCGATGGCCGTATTGATTCAATTAATGAAAGTCCTGTTCATTTATATAAAACTATAGGACAATTTACTATCAAACACAAAGTTTATAATACAATAGATAAATGTACAGACTCCATTACATCTGTTGTTAATATTATAAGAACTCAAAATTGCCTTTCGTTTGATTTTACTTATACTGCTGATAGTTTTTATACTAATATAATTAACTTTAAGCCCATCTTTGATTCCACAAAAGAAAGTGGCGTTTACCCGGAGGCAACGTGGCAATTTGGCGATAATAATACATCTAACCAACTCTATGCGAGTCATACTTATGATTCTGCAAAATATTATAACACTTGCTTATCCGTAAAAAATCATTATACCGGATGTGTTACCACTCTTTGCAAACCCGTTCAGGTGCAAATGAACACAACCTGCAACGCTACTTTTTTAATCAGAACTTACATGGACGAGTATGGCTATTTATTAAGCGCGAGAACAATACTATTTAATGGAGCCTTGAGCAGCCAAAAGAAGGGGAAAAGACATACATGGATAATAAATGACCGTGATACAACGGTAACAGGAAACGCAGAAAACTTTCAAACCGGATTTTTTACTACTTCACAGGACATTCACTTTGATGTGGTTAATAACGGTTGCGGATATGGGACCATTTACAAAATTTGTATAGATTCGCTTGATAAAAAAATAACTCATATAATATATGACAGCATCACCGGTTGCACAGATTCTTCTTCTGAGCATTTGACAGTGCCGCGCCAATATACCCCTTTTATTAAGGCTGTGACTGATCCTTTATTTCCTGCCAATGTATCTTTCTTTGCGTACACCGGCACTCCTGAAAATTCCAGGCCTTATAGCTCAGTATGGAGAGTAGGCCAGGGCGATGGCGGCGGATATTATGTTGGTGATTATAATGGAACATCCAATAAATTGCCCTATACATTTTCCTATCCGGGAACTTATATTGTAGCAATTGCCGCTCCCCAATGTTCTGGTGGTTTTGGGCGGGAAGTTTATTATATAAATTACACGGTAGCTCCTTTTGGATGTCGTGTTTATCCTCCCGATTTTTCTGCAAATGTGCCTGACACTACTAATCCGATGACATTACAATTTGCTGATGTTACATATAATCAAAATAGCAATTTTTCTCCATCTTCGACCTGGTATTTTGGCGATGGCGACTCGTCTCATTTTTCTTATCAGTCATCGCCAAGACATACATATGCTTCGCCGGGCGTTTATAGTGTTACTTTAATATTGACTGCTGCCGAAGGTTGTAACAGGAAAATCACAAAATTGGTTACTGTTTTGGGGCCTTGTCTTATTAAGCCGGCCTTCTCAGTTTCGCGAAATGACGTAACACCTTCCCGTATCAGTTTTATAAATAGTTCTACATCATCTTCAGATAGCCTGTCGTACACCTGGTATTTTGGTGACGGCGATTCTTCTACTGAAAAAAATCCGGTTCATAATTATAAATTACCAGGTAGCTTTACTGTAAAATTATATGCTGCTGCCAACGGTCATTGTGTGCGTTTTAGCGATACAACTATTATAATATCCACCAAAGATATCTGTAATCTGAATGCAGGCTTTAGCAGGACAATTGAACAAAATAAAGCCTATTTTAAAAATACATCAATGCCGGATGTATCAGTAAACAGCGTATTTTGGGATTTTGGCGATGGATTACAGGATACAGCAAAATCCCCAATACATACCTACGGGCAAACCGGTGAATATAAAGTATGCATGCAGGTATTGCGTGATGGTGCTTGTCAAGCTTCTTTTTGTGATACAGCAATTATTACTTCATTAAGCAATAAAAATATATTAGTAATACCAAACCCGGTTAATGGTTCTTTTATTGTGCAGTATACTTCACAAATTTCGGAACAGGTGGTCATAAATATAATTAACAGCCAGGGAACGATTGTTCAATCCATGCATCAGGATTGTCATAATGGATCAAACAAATACAGCCTTAATGCCGGAGCAATGCAAAAAGGCTTTTATATGGTGAGGATTACCGGTGAATCATCAGGCTCAAGTGCTTTGACTTCCTTTTTAAAGTTGTAAAATAACTTATGATAAAGCGATATCTTGGATGTGTTATTCATCGGCAAATATAGAATTCAACAAACGAAGAAATAATAAAGAATCCGGTTTTGTCATTTATTGCAGAATCTGATCTTTCTCCTGCAACAATACAGGTTTAAAAGAAAATGAACTCCATAAAAATACCATGGCATCTTTAGCATCACAGATCACGGATACAATGATTGTGTCGAAAGCGCTTAAAGCGCTGGAAACTAAAAAACATGGATCAGGCTGTTAATTATTTCTCAGATTCAATTTCCCGTCCCTTGATAATTGCTGTTCTGAGTTAAGTTTTTTAAATCAAATCTATTCGTTAACTAATCCTTATATCGAAAATGTCAAATTTTCAAATGAATTATCTTTGCATTTTAAATAAAATATATGCTGGATAAAATAAGTGATGCGATTGAAGATATAAAAAAAGGAAAATTAGTGATTGTAGTGGATGATGAGGATCGTGAGAATGAAGGTGATTTTATTACTTCTGCAAAAAACGTAACTCCTGAAATAATAAATTTTATGAGCAAGCATGGAAGAGGATTAATCTGCATGCCGCTCTCAGAAAAAAGGTGTGATGAACTGAACCTGGGCATGATGGTGAACAAAAATACGGCGCTTCATGCCACGCCTTTTACGGTAAGTGTTGATTTATTAGGACATGGATGTACGACCGGAATTTCTGCACATGACCGTGCAAAAACCGTTCAGGCCATTATTAATCCTGCAACAAAGCCAGAGGATTTGGGCAGGCCAGGACATATTTTTCCGCTTCGTGCGAAAAATGGAGGTGTTTTAAGAAGAACCGGACATACGGAAGCGACGGTAGATTTAGCAAAACTTGCAGGCCACGATGAAGCCGGAGTTTTGGTCGAAATTATGAATGAAGACGGCACGATGGCGCGTTTGCCGGAGCTGCGTAAAATAGCAGATAAGCATGATTTAAAACTCATTTCTATAAAAGATTTAATTGCTTACCGTTTAGAAAAAGAAACTTTGATTAAAGAAGAAGTGCGGGTAAAAATGCCGACCAAATACGGCGATTTTGAATTAATTGCTTTTACCCAATTGAATACCGGAGAAGTACACATGGCATTGAAAAAAGGAGATTGGAAAAAAGATGAACCAATTTTGGTAAGAGTTCACTCAAGCTGCATGACGGGTGATATTCTTGGTTCACTGCGTTGTGATTGCGGCGATCAGTTGCACAATGCTTTGAAGATGATTGAGGCAGAAGGTAAAGGACTTGTTTTGTATATGAACCAGGAAGGACGAGGCATCGGGCTTTTAAATAAATTGAGGGCGTATCAATTGCAGGAGCAGGGAATGGATACAGTAGAAGCCAATTTAAAACTCGGCTTTTCGATGGATGAACGCGACTATGGAGTAGGTGCGCAAATTTTGAGACGTTTGAACATTTCTAAGTTGAAACTTATCAGCAATAATCCAAAGAAAAGAGCGGGATTACTTGGTTACGGGCTCGAAATAGTGGATACGGTTCCGATTGAAATTTTACCTAACAAACACAACGAAAAATATCTAAAAACCAAAAGAGATAAAATGGGGCATAAGATTTTGGCGAAGTAGTTGAAGGTTGAAGGTTGAAAGTTGAAAGTTGAAGGTTGAGATTCAGAATCTGCGATATTTGTTTGTTTACTGCAAATCATTCTGTTTTAATGAATTCTCTTTAATCAAATCTGCTACAATTTTATCAATTGGTAAGGTTACATTTTCTTTAGAAAAATCTTTCAGATCAATAAAACGAAAGGTTTCTACAGATGTTTTTTCTTTATAAATTTTCAATTGATCTTCTGTAAAATCAAATGCTTTTTCTGCAAGTGGAAATTTGAGCGGCTCTAATGGTTTTACATAATAATAAATGGAAATGATTTGTTGTTCCGGGTTAAATGCACTTTGCTGATAATAATCTGTTGTATAAAGATGATCTCCCACTTCAATTGTTAAATCCATTTCTTCTTTAAATTCCCTTTTCAGGCAGTCGCGCGTTCCTTCGCCGATTTCCATTCCTCCGCCTGGAAACTTTGTATAGTATTTACCACGAATGTATTCATCACTAACGAGAATTTGTTGTTTTTCATTAATCAAAACCCCATAAACGCGTAAATTAAACATAGTTAGTCTTTTAAGGCTATCTCTCCTGAAAATACAAAAGTAGCGGAACCACCCAGTAAAATATTTCTAAATTCTGTCTCACTTATTTTTTCAAATTCAACACTTAAATCACCGCCTTTTGTTTTTACTTCTACACGATTAAATCCATTATCATTGTGCGCTGCCATCAGTGCTGATGCAGTTACCCCCGTACCACAACTCAGCGTTTCATTTTCAACACCCCGTTCATAAGTGCGTACATAAATCTGATCTTCTGTAAGAGTCTGCACAAAATTCACATTAATACCTTTTTCTGCAAACGCTTTACTATAACGGATTTTACGCCCTTCTGCCACTACGTCGACCGCTTCCACATCCGCTACGAATTTTACATAATGAGGTGAGCCTGTATTTAAAATGTAATGATCCAGTGAAAATTCAACATCCTTTACATCATTCATTTTAAGGCTTATTTTTTTATCTAAATCTATCTTTGCAGTATGTACGCCATCAGTTGCTGAAAAAGTGTATTCATTCTTTTTTATTCCCAGGAAAGAGGCAAATTGAACAATACATCTTCCACCATTACCACACATGCTACCTTCTTTTCCATCGGCATTAAAATAGATCATTTCAAAATCGAAACCTTCTTTATGGTTTAATAACATCAAACCATCTGCACCAATTCCAAAATGGCGATCACACATTTTTTTTACCTGCTCAGCAGTTATTTGTTTATAGAGATTTTCCCTGTTATCCATTAAAATAAAATCATTGCCGGTGCCCTGGTATTTATCAAACTTTATTTTCATTTTTATAATTTTTCTGTTATAATTTCTAAAGATTTTATGATCAGTTTTTCAACCAATGACCAGGAATCTTTACTGAAATTTTTATGAATGCGGTTTGCGATAATGGCACTTAGTGAAAGACAATGATGTTGCAACGCCTTACCCAGCCCATATATTGCAGATGTTTCCATCTCAAAATTCGTGATGCGATGATGCCCGTATTGAAAAGAGGTGAGGCGGTCGATCAATTGCGGATTGGAAATTCCCAATCGCAAAATTCTTCCCTGCGGGCCATAAAAGCCGGGACAGGTAACGGTAATTCCCTGGTGATAACCCTCTACAAAATATTTTAATAAATGCATGGAAGCAGCCGAAATATATGGAGCACCAAAACCATTGTGCAATTGAGTTTGGGTGATAAAAGAATGTATCAGTTGTTTTTCTTCTTCATTATTTTCATGCAAATAAAAATTCATTAAATTATCAATGCCGAGGCCGTGCGTGCTGGCCACAAAACTATCTACCGGAATGTCTGCTTGCAAAGATCCGGAAGTGCCGATTCGGATAATTTTCAATTGAACCGAATTCTCTTTGATAGTTCTTGTTTCAAAATCAATATTTACCAAAGCGTCCAGTTCGTTCAATACAATATCAATATTATCGGGGCCAATACCGGTGCTCACGATTGAAATTCTTTTATTACCAATATAGCCTGTATGGGTTACGAATTCGCGGTGTTGTCTTTCAACTTCAACTTTATCAAAATGCTTGCTGACTTCCTTCACACGCGCGGGGTCGCCAACGGTAATTATATTTTCGGCAATTTCCTCTGGCCTTACATCCAGATGATAAATAGCTCCGCGTGAATTAAGGATTAACTCTGATTCGGCAATGCGCTGCATGTATCGTTTTTTGTATGAAGAATTAGTAAAGAAACTTTAATTTTTTTACAAAAATACTTCAATACAAACGAATGGAAATTTTGGTTTTGACAAATAAGGAAATCTAAACAAAAATTACTTATTTTTGTGCCCTTTAAAAAACAAGGTCCTGTGGCCGAGTGGCTTAGGCAAAGCTCTGCAAAAGCTTCTACAGCGGTTCGAATCCGCTCGGGACCTCTGATGTAAGGATTACCAGGTGGTAATCCTTATTTATTTTTATCTATCCTTACATTAAGTGCTGATTCTCAGCATTTTGTTAACATGGTCGTTTTTTTCTGGAAAGTAGCTTTACTTAAGTTTATCTCATTTAGATAGAACATTTGATAGAACAAAAAACCAAATGGTAATTAAGATTAATTCTAAAGGAATAACATTTTTCAAGTTTTAGATTAAAGCGTCATGTTACCAATTAAACCGATTTATAAAGCGGGAAGAACAAGAAAAGATGGAACTAATTTAATTTTCATTCAATACTGTCTTAACAGCGATAAAAGAATTCTTTTAATGTATATTTTCATAAAGAGGTATCTTTTATTGACGGAAGAACACCCGAAAATGGCGACACGTTCTATTGGATTCTAAGAAGGAATAAAAATACTTCGGCCATTCGGCCTTATGAAATGAAAAATCCTATCCTCAATTCTTATGAGTTACTTTGGAACGAACTAAAGAATAGGAAAGACTTATCAGGGATTACCATTCAAAACACAATGCGTAGAATCATTGAAAACTATTTCAAGATTTTAGGTAAGTACGGAGATGATGATTTAATAAAGCATTTTGACAACCACCAAGAGCAGGAAATATGCAGGTCTCTCATTTGTTGGATAAATGATGGCTCACATAGCATTCCTGATGACTTATTTGTTGAACGGAACGACTCAACAGTTGAAAAATATTTTGAAGTGTTTAGAAAGATATTTGTTCAAATGGGACATCCAGAACATTATAAAATGATGATGGGTGAGGCATAACCAGAGAAGGCTTACTGCTTACATGACTGTGTAAAAAACCAAAAAAAGTTTCTATTTTATGGCGTGGCTGAACAATAATTTGGTTGATACATTGTTCCGTTTTTTGGCAAAGCAAACCAATGGCTCCAAACAACTCATTTTATACTATTCCCATTTCCCCACCCAATCAATTTGCAGAAAACAAAACCCCGGCCTTTTGTTTTTTAATTTCCTTAAAAAAAGACGGTGTTAAACCGGTTTGTTGTTTGAATTGGGTGGAAAGATGGGCAACACTGTTGAAGTTGAGTTTGAAGGCAATATCTGAAAGTGTGAGTGTTGTGTACACCAAAAACTCTTTCACTCTATTGATGCGAAAGTCAATGATGTATTGCTCAATTGTTTTTTTCTCTGCCGCAATAAAGGCATCGCTTATCGCATCGTAATCTTTGCCGAGTCGCTGTGCCACCAGCCGGGAGAAGCGGAAGCCATCCGGGAAATCGAAGTTGCCGCTATATACTTCTTCAATAATTGTTTTTACTTCTTTGGCCATTTTTGTTTTTTTATCTTCCAGCAAACGAAAGCCCAGCAACGACAATCTGCTTTCCAGTTCATGCTGCTTTGGCTCTTCTGCTGAACTGATAAAGGACACTTCGCCCAAAGAAACATCCACGAGACGGTGCCCGAGGTTTTCCATTTCGTTTTTCACAACCATCATACAACGGTTGCAGACCATGCCTTTAATGAAGATTGTTTGCTTTTCCATGCTTGTTGATTTTCTGTCGCAAAGATGGAACAGCCAGGCGGATGAATTGTTATAGAATAACCATTAAGATTTATATAATTTCAGGAACCTACCTGGTCGAGAGGCTTCCGGCTCTTTTCTTTGGATTGCTTGTATTGGGAAGGCGTAAGGCCGGTGATTTTTTTAAACTGCTGAGAAAGATGCTGAACGCTGCTGTAGCAAAGCTTATCGGCTATTTCGCTTAAATTGAGCTCATTGTATTCCAATAGCTCCTTTGCTCTTTCTATTCTTTGCAGGATAACATATTTCTCTATGGTGATACCTTCAATGGAAGAAAAAAATGCGGAAAGATAGTTGTAATCGGCTCCAAGCTTCTCAGAAAGTAAAACAGAAAGCTTTTTGTTCATTAGCACATCATCATCGCAATGAATGTATTTGATAATACAACTTTTTATTTTCGTAACCAGCGATGCTTTCCGGTCATCCAGCAACTCGAAACCTAATTGGTGTAGTTCAACTTTTAGGGCAAGAAAATGTTCATTGGTTAAAGGCTGGTTCAAAGCAATTTCACCGAGCTCTACTTTATTATAATCAATGGATAGCGCTGCCAGGCACTGTTTCACCATCATAATACAACGGTCGCACACCATATTTTTTACAAAAAGTTCCATACCTGTGTAAAGATAAATTTTTCCTTTACTTTATCAAAACAGGAAATTATATAAAAATGATTCTCCAAATTATAACAACTGCCGCAGTTGGCCAGGGTAGCTTTGCAACCTCAATTACAATCTTCATTCTTCAATTAATTAAAATGGCAACAATGAATCCAACCAACAAAACAGTCGAATACACACTCGAAGCCGGCGAATTCAACTGGCAGGTAAGGCCCGGAAAAACGGTAGCTGCATGGGGTTTTAATAACCAGGTACCCGGCCCTGTACTCAAAGCCAACAAGGGCGACACGTTAGTAGTTAAAGTGATCAACAACCTGCCGGAACCAACTATGATTCACTGGCATGGCATCAGGCTTCCGGCTTCGATGGATGGAACCGGTGAAGTGCAAAAACCTATTGCGCCGGGAGAAACCTTTGAATACCGGTTTGAAGTGCCGGATGCCGGTACTTTCTGGTATCATTCGCATCAAAACGAAACCGTTCAAATGGAACGTGGCATGTATGGTGGTATTGTTATAGAAGATGAGAATGATCCTATAGTGGACAATGACCGGCTGCTTCTAATGGATGATATGAAACTGACAAAGGAAAATGAATTTAAAAAGCATGGTTTTGTTGGACGCTGGATAGAAAGGCATGATGGGCGCGAAGGCTCTACCTGCCTGCTGAATGGAAAAGAAGCGGCCAGTTTGCACATGCATGCAGGGCAAGTTGAAAGATGGCGTTTTGTAAACGCTGCCAGTGCAAGATATTTTTTGCTCAGTCTTGGAGGTAAGCCTTTCCGGGTGATAGCCACGGATGGCGGATTGCTGGAAGAAGCAAGAACAGAAACTGAATTGCTGATCACACCGGGAGAACGATTTGATATCCTTGCGGGGCCTTTCGAAGAAGGAGAGGTTTTTAACATCGAAACACTGCCATACAATCGTACTACTTTTCTGAAAGCAAAAAAACAGCAATATGCTACTGTACATGTAATGGAAGAGAAACCCTCTAAAGCAATAATTCCGGAAAGACTGAATACAATTGAACCACTTATCATGCAAGATGCTGCGGTTACCAGGAAGGTAAAACTATCCGTTGGGCCAAGTTTAAAACATGGCATTGACTTTTTAGTAAATGATGAAATGCATTGTATGGATGAACCGGTAATGGTTGGTGATTTGCAGGTTTGGGAAGTTTCGAATGCCAGTTTAATGGACCATCCTTTTCATCTTCACGGTTTCTTCTTCCAGGTGCTGGAAGAAAACGGTAACGCTCCTGAATACAAGGCCTGGAAAGACACCTTCAATTTAAAGCCAAAAAGCAAAATAAAAATTGCCTGGATGCCGGATAACCGTCCCGGAAGATGGATGTACCACTGTCATATACTCGAACATCATGCAGCCGGCATGATGGCGCATTTTGAAGTCATTGATCCGAACGCACCGGCTCAACCAAAACAAAAACGCGCTCATAGCTGCCATGCATAGAAATCTTCATCACCTTAAACAAATAAACAAATGAAAATTATTATTCTTCTTTATAAAGGCTTTACGGCATTGGATGTGGTTGGCCCCTATGAAGTGCTTAGCCGTTTGCCCAATGCTGTGGTAAAGTTTGCTGCCAAAGAAAAAGGGATTATTGAAAGTGAATATGCAAGCATGAAAATGATAGCAACACATTCCCTGGAAGAGATAGAAAGTGCTGACATCCTTATGATTCCAGGCTCAACTTCCGCTTTTTTGCAAGTAATGAAAGATGCCGCAACATTACACCACATACAACGTATTCACGCAACTACTAATTGGACAATTAGTGTATGTACCGGTGCTATTATATTAGGAGCTGCCGGTTTATTGAAAAAGAAAGCAGCTACTACTCATTGGGCTGTATTAGACATGCTTTCTAACTTTGAAGCCTACCCTGTGACGGAACGATACATTCAACAGGGCAAGATAATTACTGCTGCCGGTGTAAGCGCCGGGATTGACATGGCGTTGCACCTGGCTGGATTAATCGAAGGAGAAGCATATGCGAATATGGTGCAACTGGTAACAGAATATTATCCAAAGCCATCGGTAAATATTCCTGGCGTAATTGCGGTGCCAAAAGAAGTGAAAGCCGCAGCACTGGCATTTTTCAAAAAAGAAATGGCGAAAATGAATGCGGTACTGCCATAATCATGTAACCGTCTAGAATAAATATTCCTTGTTACCATTCCGGTAACAGGGATTTTTTTTGTAAAAAGCTAAATTTTGGAATTTGCCTTTCATTCAACAGTATCTAAATCCTCACCAGTACTTGCGCAGCACCTATTCATCGGGCATCGTTTTATATGCGTATGTAATGAACGGCTGAGATAATTGCGAAAACTTTTTTATCTCGGAATTATATAAATCATTGCCTCCAAACTGTAACATCAACGGCTTGCCTCAATAGTAATTTTGCACTATCAATTTATTCATTATTAAAACAATCAAAATGAAAACAACAATTAAAAACTGCGGATGCGGAACAGCCAATTGCAGTTGTGGTGATAACTGTCCTGGTGCAGGTTGCACTTGCGGTTGCACTTGCTGCGCTTAAAGAAATGGGAGAAGCCATGCTTCTCCCTCTTTTTAAATTTTCAATCAATAATTAAAACACGGGTTATGTCTCTTTATACGCATTCAACATCTAACACACTTCCATCTATAAAACTACCATCACGGTTGCGAATAGAAGAATGCGACGATGTGATCTTACTTTCTGTAATGGGCACCACTACTGTTGAGGATGTAATCAATCGTTTGGCAAACGACCATG
The DNA here is from genome assembly GCA_963706825.1 of uncultured Chitinophagaceae bacterium. Classification (GTDB taxonomy): domain Bacteria; phylum Bacteroidota; class Bacteroidia; order Chitinophagales; family Chitinophagaceae; genus Ginsengibacter. The sequence continues at coordinate 16,239 of CAVPNT010000004.1, forward strand.
TAGCCTTCGTTGCTTACCTGAACAACCGGGCCGCGGCTTTTGGGTGGATGGCCAGAGGAAAAGCAACAATCGGTGAGTTAGGCCATGAGTTTATTTTGCCTGAACGCAACAGATACCTGTGGAATTTCAGGACGATGGAAGCTTTTCGCGGACTGGGGATCTATCCTGCTTTGCTTCAATTCATCATCGGCTTCGAAGCAAAACGGGCTGAGCAGTTTTGGATTATTCATGCACCTGAGAATAATGCATCCCTAAATGGCATTATAAAAGCCGGTTTTGAATATGTAGGAAAGTTGTACACGGATGTAAATGGTAATGGTGTTATTGAAAACAATGCCGATACCCAATTTTATCGGGAACACCTGGAATACATGGACATCAACCTGTCAGAACAAACAGCCGCTTCGTGCTGGAACTGCAGCAGTCCCTACCTGAAAAAACGAAAAGCTGAATGCTGTTGCGCTACAGCCGGCCGTGAATGCGTTGGCAATAACCAATTTTCTATGGCCTCTTAATCAAAAAAACAAATCAGGCACTTTGGTTCCGGTGATGTAAAAGCATCACATGCGGGCTTATTGTGTAAACAAACTAAAAATTAAAAAATCAGAAAATGAAACAACTTCTATTCGCCATAGCCTTACAAGTATCCGGCATGGCAGCAATCAAAGCACAACAAATCAACGGGCTTGTAAAAGACGAGCAAGAAAATGCCATAAGCAATGCAACCGTATCTTTATTGAAAGCGAAAGACAGCTCTGTCGTCAAACTGCAGCTTTCAAAAGCGGGCAATTTCACCTTTAGTCCTGCCACACATGATACCCTGCTGATAAGCATTAGTTATGTAGGCCATCAAACAATTTATTCAGAAAAGTTCTTCTTCAACGGAGAACAACTTACCCTTCCGGCTTTCACACTCCAAAGTGCAAACACCCGACTTCAGGCAGTAACGGTGAATGCAAGAAAAAAAATCATTGATGTAAAGCCGGATAAGACGGTCTTGAATGTGGAAGGTACCATTAATGCTACTGGCAGCGATGCGCTTGACGTGTTAAGGAAAGCTCCCGGCGTTACTGTTGACAACGACGAAAAATTGAGCGTTAACGGAAAAAATGGCGTTCAGGTTTATATTGATAATAAGCCAACACCGTTGAACGGCCAGGATTTGAGCAGCTATTTAAAATCTATCCCCTCTGCCCAAATTGAAGCGATTGAAGCGGCAAAAACATCGGGATTAATGATCTCATCACGAAGGCGGAAAAATTCAGCATCAGTTAAATTCACACGGTTCAGCGCTTCAAATTTTTGGCGGAAGTTTTGTTCCAGCGCCTTACGGTTCCGGATATCCGAACGGAAGGTATATTTTAGATCAGTAAACTTACTGATAAAGCCATATTCTATTTCAGGTTCGCTAACTGATGAAGTCATTATAAAAGTATCGATTGTTAAATGTTATAAAGTTTAATCTTGTTAAGATTTGCAGTTAGAATCCAATGAGTTGTTCGAAAAGTTTCTATTTTCAAATATACAGGTATCTGCAAAAAGTTGCAAAACAAAATTGGGGAAATCGGCTTATTTGTTGGTTTGCTGGCTCAGAGCGAGGAACGTTTAAAAGATGAAAAAGGTGGGTATTTGTTAGTAGTTTGAGGCTCTGCCACATATTCTTTTCAAATATGGAGAAAATTACAGTTTGTTTTGAATGCGATTGCGAACAAATTCTGTTTTAACTTAATGTTTTCTGACTTGTAACCTAAAGCAAACGCCCGGCTTCTGCAAGGATTGTGAGTTCTTTGAATAACCGAAGAACTGCGTCGAAACGCTATTGGTTATCGAGATTGCTCGTTCACAAAACCACTATTCTAAAATGAATAATTACTCTTCAGATTTTTAATCTTTAAAACAACGAGACGGTACACGTGGATATATTTTTTTTAACTTCCGCTAGAAAAAAGACGAATTTAAAAACTTAAATTTTTCTCTTTTTATTCCATACTTTTACTACGTAGTACTACCTGCTTTATAATTACTAATTGTTTTTAAGCGGTTAGATATGTCTTCAAATGATCCTATTTGGATAGAAATGAAAGAAGGCAATCAAGAAGCCTTTCTTACAATCTATAGCCAAAATTATAGGTTTCTATTCTCTTATGGGTTTAGTTTATGCCTCGATAAGGAACTTACAAAAGATTGTATCCAGGAAATCTTTGTTGAATTATGGAACAAAAGAACTACTGTGAATACTGAAGTTAAAAACGTTCGGTCTTATCTTTTTACCTGGTTGAGAAGAAAGATCAGCCGTGCCCAATTGCGTACCAAAAAAGTAAAAGATTTAGAAGAATATTCTTCTCGAATAAATTACGAAAACTCCTATGAAGATCTATTGATTGCCTTTCAGGAGGCCGAAGAGAAAAAAGAGAAATTAAGACAGGCGTTAAAAAAATTGACGAAAAAACAGTTAGAAATAATCCGATTGAAATTTTTTGAAAGCTTAAGCTACGACGCAATTTCAGAAAAAACTTCTCTTACAACCCGTACGATTTATAATACAATTTTCGAAGCTATTTGCCAACTAAAGAAATTTATGTATATCTTTTTTTAAAGATTAAAAAACAAATTTCTTCATAAGATCTACTCTTATTCATTATTTCCTTTAAAATAATTTTTCAAAAAAACCGGTAAAAACTCAACTCTTCTGACACTATTATAAAATAAGCGCCGGGTAAAGAGTAAATAGTTTAACTCATTTGTAAAAAACAGGTAACAGAATATGGATATAAAATTACTGACCGATTATCAAGCAGAGGACCTTGTAGCAGATGAAAGTTTTTTAAACTATCATTTTAATACTGATAAGAATGACAGGTTATTTTGGGAAGATTGGTTATTTCATCATCCGGAAAAAGCAGCTCTCGTAAAATTGGCAGTTGAAATGATCGATGCTTTGTCTTTATCTATTCCTGAGGGTGAATATCAGGAAGAATTTACAAAACTGAAAAAAGTAATTGATGAACCGGTTTCATTTTCAAAAAAATTAAAGCAATTCCCACACGTGAGATTGAAAAAGAAAAGGGAAATAGAGTATACAACCGTTGTGTTATTGGTCCTTGTTTGCATTTGGTTTTGGCTCTTTCAACCGTTCAGGAAACCTCCTGAAAAATTATCAGAAATAGTAAATAATTCTGCTGTCCCGATGGTAATTACTTTAAGCGATAGTTCTGTGGTAACATTAGCTGCAAATAGCTATATTCAATTTCCATCTACATTTAAAACAAAAGAAAGAAATGTTTATTTACATGGAAATGCAGGCTTCACGGTAAAAAAAGATATTAAACATCCTTTTAAAGTTCACGCAGAAAATATAGTCGCCACTGTTTTAGGAACGGTTTTTAATATCAGGAAATCCAAAGATTCTATCGTAGTTGAATTATTAAAAGGAAAACTAAATGTTGAAATTCTAAATGCTCAATTGAGGTCACAGCAATCAGTTTTATTACTTCCAAATGAAAGAGCTGTTTATGTTAGAAATGATAATCATTTATATAAGAACATTATCCAACAAGAACCTACTCTTTCTTTTGATAAAAACAATTTTCAGGAAGTAGCGGAACAAATAAAAAATGCATTCGAAGTAACGCTTATTAATGAAAGCCCAAAGAAAAACTGGCGTTTTACCGGAGAATTTAAAAATTCTACGGCAAAAGAAATAGTTGAAAATATTTGCCTGGTTGAAAACTTATCTTTTGAAATAAAAGGAGATACAATTCTAATTAAATAAAGAAGTGAACTCTTAAAACAATTCAAATGAATGCAAAACACCACTTTCCTCCTTTTGTAAGAATAATATTTACAATTTTTATTGTTTCATTCACAACAGTAGCAGCAAAGGCTTATGATTCTCCCGTTGATCCATTTAATAATGTCTACATCTTTGTAACCAACACAAACACCACCATAGGAGAAATATTTAAACTGGTTGAAAAACAAACCTCACTTTCATTTGTTTACGATGAAAATGATATTAATATTTCCCAAGAAATAAAACTTGCAAAAGGCCAGCAGCTTTTAAAAAATGTTCTTAACAATATATCAAAACAAGCGGGGCTCCACTTTACTGAAAAGAAAAATATCATTCTTGTTAATCACTACACAAGCATAATAAAAGATGCAGAATATAGAATAATAGCAAGATCTGTTACAGGCGTTGTAACGGATGAATCAGGAACTCCTCTTGAAGGAGTTTCAGTATCTGTTAAAGGTAGCCAAAATGCAGTGGAAACAGATGCGAGGGGAAAGTTTTCAATAGATATTCAGGATAACGATGTATTGATATTTAGCATTGTAAACTATAAAACACAGGAAGTATCTGTGAATGGACAGTCATCTCTCATTATAAAAATGACCGTAAACAATAAAGAATTAAATGAAGTGATTGTAGTAGGATATCAAAGTCAAAAGCGTTCCAATATTTTGGGCGCTGTTACCACGGTTAATGCAGACAATGTTTCTAAAATTCCCAGCGGATTTGTCGACCAGGCATTGCAAGGGCAATCGTCTGGTGTGCGTGTTACTCAATCAACAGGACAGCCCGGAGATGGAGTTGCGGTACGTATCAGAGGCGTCGGATCCATTAATAATAACGATCCGCTTTATATAATTGATGGAGTTCCTACACAGGATGGTATAAATTTTCTAGCTGCCGACGATATTGCTTCAATAACAATTTTAAAAGATGCTGCTTCTGCGGCCATTTACGGAGCAAGGGCATCGAACGGTGTGGTAGTTATTACAACAAAAAATGGGAAATCAGGAAAAACCTCAATTGACTATTCGGTATATGCCGGTATTCAAACACATGGTTATTTAACACCAATGGCCGACGCTGCAGAATACAAAACTATTTATAATGAGATGGTGGTAAATGATAATGCCGGGCTTACTCCAAATAATCCATTATTAAAGAAACTCATTCCCGATTCAGTCGAAATGGCAAATACCAATTGGATAGGTTCCATCTTTCATGTAGCGCCGGAACAAGATCACGAACTCTCTGTAAGTGGTGGAAATGAAAAAACTCAATATTCTGTTTCCGGTAACTATTTTAAGCAGGACGGTATAATTTTAAATTCATGGTATAACAGATACACGTTACGGTCTAAATTAACTTCACAACTTACAGGAAGACTAAAAGTTGGTTCTTCCCTTACTTACTCTTATTATGATAAAAATTCAATTGGAAGTTCAGGTGATGGACTGGCAGGAAATGGCGGTAGTGTAGTTCGGTATGCGCTATTCCGCGATCCTGCCATTCCAATTTATGTCTCACCGGGAGTATACAGTGATTTACCACAATACCCTGGCTTTTTTGGAGATGGATATAATCCTGTGGGGCTTGCAAATAACACCAATAATATTGAAAAGCAATTCAGAGGATTTGGAGATGTTTACGCAGAATATAAGATCGCTCCCAACTTATTTTTCAAAAGTGACTTCGGTGGTGATGTGTTTGTAACTCAGGACAAAACATTTTTTATGAATTGGGGTACCGGCGGAAGGATAAATAATCCCAATACCTTAACTGAGCAACAAATAACCAGCGAAAATATGGTTTGGAATAATACATTCCATTACGCCAACACCTTTAATAAGTTACATAATGTGAGCTTTTTAATAGGTACGGAGGCTATAGAGAATACCACATTTTACAATTCAGAATCGCAACAAAAATTCCCTTCGCAAACTCCATCCTTAGAATATTTTGGTAACGGAGACCCAACGACTTCAATAGTGACTGAAACAGAGCAACAATGGTCATTAATGTCCTTCCTGGCAAACGCTAATTATAGTTATAATAATGAATTTTTTGTGTCAGGAAGCGGAAGAAGGGACGGATCATCCAGGTTTGGCCCGGCAAACAGATGGGGAAATTTCTTTTCAGGTGCGGTGGGCTGGAGTTTGCTGAAGGAAAAATGGTTTAAAGATCTGTTACCTGTTGTTTCAAGAATGAAGTTAAGGGCAAGTTACGGGCAATTAGGAAATCAAAATATTGGCGATTATCCCTGGGCATCCGTTGTAAATAGCCCACTCAATGCAAGTAATGTAAGAAATTATGTATTGGGAGCACCACAAACTGCCGTACAGGGAATGACTGTATCGAAATTAGGAAATTCTGATGTCAAATGGGAAACGTCGACCCAAACAGATGTAGGGCTTGATATGGCCATTTTAGGTGATAAGCTTTCTTTATCAGTTGATTATTTTAATAAAGTGAACAGCGATATTCTGGTAGCTGTTCCATTGCCTATGATTGGAGGGAGTGCAATTCCGCCTTACGTAAACGATGGCAGTGTTCAAAACAGAGGATTCGAATTCGATTTGCAATACATGAATATGAATCATAAATTAAAATATACTTTTAGTGCAAACCTTGCAACTATTCAAAATAAAGTGTTGTCAATACCGGTTCCGATACAAGGAGGGAGAATTGATGACGGCGTCTATGCTACACTAACCACTACAGGTCATCCTCTTGGTTCTTTTTATGGTTATAAAATGATTGGAATTTTTCAAAATGCAAATGACATTTTTACATCTGCCTACCAGGGACCAGGTGTAAGGCCCGGCGATGTAAAATACCAGGATATCAATGGAGACGGAGTAATAGATCAAAAGGACAGAACATTCTTAGGAAGTGCTATTCCAAAATTTACTTATGGCTTTACAGGAACATTCAATTATTTGAATTTTGATTTGTTCGTGCTTTTCCAGGGAAGCTATGGCAACAAAATTTACTCACAGGTAAATCAGGATATTGAAGGATTTTATCGCCCTTTTAATGTAACGCAAAGAGTATATGATACACGCTGGCATGGAGAAGGTACCAGTAACACGATGCCATTGGTATCCTTCCGGGATCAGACAAATAATATAAAAGAACCTTCCAGTCGTTTTTTGGAAGATGGCTCCTATTGCCGGTTAAAGAATGTACAAATCGGGTATACTTTTCCCAAAAAAATGATCAGTAAACTTCATATTAAAGGACTACGCGTTTACTTAACGGGGAGCAACCTGGTTACCATTACAAAATTTACCGGACTTGATCCGGAAATGCATATAAGCAATAACGTAGCCGTTGAAAAATATCCAAGTGATGTTGCAGCGGGCATTGATTGGGGTACTTATCCTGCGGCAAGAAGTTACATCATTGGCGCAAATCTTAATTTTTAATAATTAAAAAATTATGAATAACAGATCGATAACATACACCTTGCTGATTGGAGCATGCTGTTTTTCAGGACTTCATTGTTCAAAGTTCCTGGATAAAAAGATTAAAGGGATATCCCAGACAAACGAATTTTATACCACTTCTGATGCAGCGGTTCAGGCTATTAATGAGGCTTATACCGGATTAACATTTACAAGTGCTACTGCAAATCCGCTTTGGGTATTTGGCGACGTTGCATCTGATGATGCTGCGAGTGGAAATCCCGGAGCCAGCCCGGACGCTGCAACTATAGATAATTTTTCCTATTCATCAACTAATTCTCATTTATCGAACGAATGGGGCAATTTCTATGAAGGCATCACGAATTGCAATTTGGTTTTGGCAAATGTCCCCTCCATTAAAATGGATACAACGCTTCGTTCAAGGATATTGGGGGAAGCGCGGTTTTTACGCGGCTGGTATTATTTTATGCTGGTGAACATCTATGGGGAGGTACCCATCGTGCTTACGCCCTTAACTCCTGCCGAAATGCAGATTGCTCAATCTCCAATCAAACAAATTTATGAAACGGTTATTGAACCAGATCTCAAAGCAGCATTGAATGTTTTACCTGCAGGTTATTCCGGCGCTGATGTGGGAAGAGCTACAAGCGGCGCGGCTGCTTCATTATTGGCTAAAGTTTATCTATACGAGGAAAAATGGGATTCGTCTTTAATCTATTCTAACATGGTAATAAATAGTGGTCAATACAGTTTAATGAAGATTTATTCCCAGGATTTTGATGCACTTCATAAAAATAATAAAGAATCAATTTTTGAAGTTCAGATGTTGGGTGGCCAAAATCCCAATGTTGGCAACGCGTTAAATCAATGGTTTGCCCCGCAGGCAGTAGGTGGTTATTACTGTGATGCACCCAACTTAAACTTTGTAGCTGAATTCGAACAAACTGCATCGGGGATTTATGATCCAAGGCTCGATTATACTGTTGGAAGAGATAGTATGCCCTGGAATGACGGAGAGCTTTACCAAAAATCATGGTCTCCGCAAACAGGATATCTAACAAGGAAGTATCAGCAACCTCTTTCACAAGCACCGATTATTGGACAGGGAAGTTGTGATTATTTGGCAATCCGCTATGCCGACGTTTTATTATTTAATGCGGAAGCGCTAAATGAGTCAGGACAAACAAACCTTGCTGTCATTCCTCTCAATGAGATAAGAAAAAGAGCAAGAGAAAGTTATTTATACGACAGTACTTTAATTGGATTTGGCCCTGTTCCTCCGGGGCTTTTGCCGGATGTTCCTGCTATATCACAAAGCCAGGTAAGAATGGCGATCATACATGAAAGAAGAGTAGAGCTGGGATTTGAATTTCATCGGTATTTTGACCTTATGAGGTACGGAGCTAATCCTAACCTTGGGCCATCTTATGTCAACTCACTTATTAACAGGGATGGCGTTTCAGGATTTTCTTATACAGCAAAAAACACATTCCCAATTCCACAAAGTGAAAGAGATGCAAATAAGGCACTCCATTAAAATGTTTTATTATTTATATCATTCATAAAATTTAAAAATCATGCGCACAAAAATTCAATTTAAGTATTTAACTATTACAATGGCACTGGGATTGTCACTGGCACTCCTTGTGTACTCTTGTAAAAAAAGCAGCACAAGCACTCCGCCTCCCGACGCCACCAGTTTAACAGCCGCAATTGACTCTGCCAAATGGTATCTGGCAAATACCAAAGAAGGCACACAACCGGGCGAATATACAAAGGGTACTCAGGCTACTCTTCAAACTGCCCTAACCTCTGGCCAGGGGGTGTTGGCAAACGCATCTTCAACACAAGCACAGGTTACTGCTGCGGCAGCAAATTTGAATGCTGCAATTGTTGCATACAAAGGTGGCTTAATAACCCCGATCGCATCCGCTTCACTTGTTGCCTATTGGAAATTTAATGGTAATGCAAACGACTCTTCGGGTAATGGTCATAATGGTACATTAGAACCTGGTCCGGTTGGTTTGGCAGCGGTTCCGGGAGGAACGCCAAACCTTGTTGCTGACCGCTTTGGGAATGCTAATTCAGCTTACCATTTTGCGGGAGGTGGTAATATAGATGTGCCTTATAGTCCAGCTCTTAATCCTAAAGCAATAACTGTTAGCTTGTGGGAGAGACAAGACACAGCAGGCAGAACAGATCACAGAGCCGATTGCTATATGATGGGGTTAAATCGCTGGAATGCATGGAAATTCCAAATGCAACCTACCAGGCCATTTTTTACTGTGCATACTGATTCTTCAATTTATGATCATGACGCAGCTCTTGATATAAAGATCGGTGCTACTACCGGTGCAGGGCCGTGGCATCATTTAGTTGCAACCTATGATGGCGATAGTACTGAAGTGTTTTATGTTGATGGTGTCCCGGTTAAAACATGGACTAATCTTAGAGGAGCAATGAAGGTCTTTACTCCAACAGTTGATTTATCAATTGGTACTGATTTGCCGAATTCAGCTTACAAGCCCACAGATGATGGTACTGGAAGATATTATGTCGCATGGGGTGGATATTGGACAGGGGATCTTGATGATATCATGATTTACAATGTTGCTTTAACCGCACCGCAGATTACACAGATTTATAACCAACAGGTGACACCATAATTCAGAGTAATAAAATTAAGCCCCTGTTTTTTTGGAACAGGCAGGGGTTTTTTTGCTTTTTTCAAGTCCTGATTTTTTCGAATACACTGTAACAATCCTGATTAATTTCGACAATGAAGAAGTGGTTCCTTATATTTTTTTTCTTGTCGGTAATCTCTTGTACCTCTCATTCAAATAAAGATAGGCCTATGCTATTCTGGTGTTCCAATAACAACCAGGAAATAAAGCTTTGTTCAATGCTTACAAGTGATTGGAATCTAAAAAATCCTGCCAACACGATTCACATGCAGCCCGTGCCTGAAGGACAATCGAGTGAAGAAGTAATACTTGCAGCAGTCGTAGGAAAAACAACGCCGGATATTTATGCAAATATGTGGCAGGGAAGTGTAGAAATGTATGCAAAGGCACATGATTTAATTCCCTTAGACACTTTAAATGGGTTTTTAGAATTTATAAAAGAACGTTGCGATAGTGGTGTGATTAGGGAAATTACTTCTTCAGATGGGCATATATACCAGGTTCCGTGGAAAGTAAATCCCATAATGACAATCTACAATAAAAGTTTGTTTACTGACAACGAGATCATGACGCCACCAAAAACTTACAGTTCTTATTTAAAGGATGCGCAAATTTTTAAAGAAAAAAATATTAATAGTTTAAAAACAATGAGGTTTGGTTATACTGAAGTTAGCCCGTTATGGTACCAGCGCCTCTTTAATTTCTACCCATTATATCTTGCCGCATCTAATAGTGGCTCCCTCGTTATAAATAATAAAGCGGCTTTTAATAATAAATATGCTATTGAGGTTTTGCGTTTTTTGCAATCGCTTTATGCGAATGATTATTTTTCCAAAGAAGGTTCCGGTGCCTCAAGTGATCCTTTTGTTGAACAAACAATTGCTACTAAATGGACTGGTCCCTGGGAAATACCCCATTTAAATGGTATTCCAGGTAGAAATTTTGATTTTGATTATTATCCACCGATTGTGCCAGATGGTCATTCTGGACCGGTTTACACTTATGCGGATCCCAAAAATATTGTCATATTCAATACCTGTAAGAATCCGCAGCAAGCATGGGAATTTATAAAAACAATTATCAATAAAAACGGTGATTTAAAATTATTGGAATTAACTGGTCAGTTACCCAGGAGAAAAAATCTTGAAACGGATGATTTTTATAAATCTTATTTTAACAGGAATCCAATGATGATCACCTTTGCAAAACAAATTCCCTTTTTAAAGGGAGTTGATAATTGCGAAGTTATTGTTGAAGTGCTGGATATTATCTCACAGGAATATCAGGCTTGTGTAGTTTATGGCAGAAAGACTCCTGAAAAAGCAATCAGAGATGCAGAGGCCGCAGTAAATGTTTTATTGAAAAATGCAAATGAATAAATATTTGAAAGATGAATTAAACATAGGAGTAGTAGGGGCAGGTAACTTTTCTGCTTTTGCCATAAACGCCTTTTTAAAAATTAAAGGTGTGCGGATAATTGCTATAACGGACATTAAAAAAGAGAATGCGATGCAGTTGTGTAAAAACTGTGATGCAATTGTAGCAAATGATATAAGTGCTTTACTTCAAAATGAAAACATTGATTTGATATATATAGCTACACCGCCATTTTTACATTATGAGCAATCTAAAATGGCTTTGCTTTCAGGCAAAAATGCTATTTGCGAAAAGCCTGCGGCCTTGAAAACAAGTGAAGCAGAAGAATTAAGTTCATTAGCAGCATCCGGTCAACTTTTGTATGTGGTGAATTTGATGCAACGTTACAATCCATTATATGATATGGTAACTAAAATTATAAACGGAAAGGTTTTGGGAAACTTTTTGCATGGCTTTTTTGAAAATTATGCAAGCGATGAAAACCTGAATTCTGATCATTGGTTCTGGGATGAATCGAAAAGTGGTGGCATTTTTATAGAACATGGGGTGCATTTTTTTGACATGTTTGAAGGGTGGTTTGGGAAAGGTGAGGTGGTGAATGCTTTGCAACTTCATCGACCGGCAGTTGAAAGAATTACAGATCGGGTTCAGGCAACCGTTTTATATAAAGACGCAATCGTGAACTTTTATCATGGATTTGACCAGCCAAAACTTTTAGACAGGCAAGAAATGAGATTACTCTTTGAACACGGCGAAATCACTTTGTATGAATGGATTCCGGTAAAAATGAAATTTCATGGGCTGGTAACAAATAAGCAGTTAGAAAATCTGAAGGAGTTATCAGGCGAATCAAAAATCGTTTATAACGAAAATACAGAAACAAAGAATAAAAAAGTAACAGGAAGATTTAGGGAAATATTTTTTGATAAAGAAGTAACACTTGAATTTGGAGATGATGCAAACAAGGAAAAAACCTATGAGCAGCTTTTAATAAATATGCTTACTGATCAGTGGAATTGGATCAAAGATCATTCTCACAAAAGAAAAATTGATGCCTCAAATGCTGTGGCGTCTTTACACCTGGCTGAAGAAGCAACAAACATGTCAAAAAAACTTTAATTCCTGCAGGCAATGGAAATTAGGATTTCACATAAAAAGAAAAAGTTCAGTAAAAAACATTTTTTACCTTATTTGTTGGTTTCGCCATACCTGCTATTTGTGATTGTATTCGTTGTCTTCCCTGTACTATTTTGTTTTTTTCTCACTTTTAATAAATGGAATATTATTGCGCCGATGCATTTTATCGGATTAAGCAATTATTCCCGTTTGATTCATGACAGGTTATTCTGGAAAGCAATTTTAAACACGTTGCAATTTTTATTGTTACACATTCCTTTGCAATTAATTGTATCCTTATTCCTTGCTTATTTATTAAACCAAAAAATAAAAGCTGCTTCTTTTTTTCGGGCATCTTTTTTTATGCCGGTAATTGTTTCCGGGGTGGTGGTTACTATTCTATGGCAACAATTGTTGGGATTCGATTCGGGTTTGATCAACAGGATGCTCCTGTCAACAGGTTTGAATAAAATTGGCTGGCTTACTAATCCTGATATTGCTATTTATTCAATAGCGGTAATGGCTACGTGGAAAAATGTGGGATTGTATGTTATTCTTTTTTTGGTTGGCCTGCAAACCGTTCCCACACAATATTATGAAGCTGCCAGGATGGAAGGCGCTACCAAATGGCAACAGTTTTATCACATTACTTTGCCCATGATTAACCCGACTATTTTTATGGTAGTGATATTATCGACCATTGGAGGATTTAATTTATTTATAGAACCATATATTATGACAGGTGGTGGCCCGCTCAATTCAACACTTTCTGCTGTTCTTTATATTTATAAGCAGGCATTTCAATATTATAACATGGGATATTCAGCAACGCTTGGCTTTTTCTATGCGATCATGATCATGAGTGTTGTAGTGCTTCAAAAAAGGTTTATCGAAAGGGAAGTCCATTAATCAAGGTGAAAATGTGAGAAGGGAAAAATAGGAAAATGGATTTAAAAAGAATCGATTTTAATTTATTCATGAAAAATATGAAAATGAAAATATGGGATAAATGTTGGTTTACTGCTCAATTAAAGAAGAACCGATAATACATATGAAGCGTAAGTTTTCCATAAAAAAAATGTTTTTGTACACAATTCTTCTAATTGCTGCACTTACGTTTATTTATCCGTTTTTATGGATGATCGGGGCTGCTTTTGCATCAATGAACGAAATCAGTTCCATGATTTTGTGGCCTGCCCATCCTTCATGGCAGAACTTTAAAACGATGATTGAAAAAATTCCAATCTGCCGCTCGCTTTTCAATAGTTTATTGGTTGCCTTATTTACAACTTCATTAGTAATTGTTACTGGCTCAATGGTCGGTTATGCTTTGGCAAAAATGCATTTTAAAGGAAAACAACTGATATTCTATGTCATTGTATTTACCATGTCTTTGCCTTTCCAGGTTACGTTAATCCCCAATTATATTACGATTGTGAATCTGCATTTGGTGGATACTTATATGGGTTTAATAATTCCTTTTGCTGTCAGCGCATTTGCCATACTAATGTTCAGGCAGGCGTTCCAGGGTTTGCCACAGGCTCTAATTGATGCTGCACGACTTGATGGTTGTAATGAAACAACCATTATTTTCAGAATCCTTTGGCCAAACATAAAACCAACAATTGTAACAGTTGCGATTTTATCTTTCATCGGTTCCTGGAATGAAGTTCTGTGGCCGCTCATTGTAGTAAGAAATGAAAAGTTGATGACGATGCCACAATTGGTTACACTTTTTGCTGTAGGAGGCAGAGCCGATAGTCAATTAGGAGTAAAACTTGCGGCAGCCGTTTTGTTGGCATTACCGGTAATGATTGCTTTTTTATTTTTTCAAAAATATTTTATACAAAGTATGGCATCTACCGGTTTGAAAGATTGATAGAATAAAAATTAAAATAAAAAACAGAAGAAAAAGGAAGAGAAAACAATGGAAGTTATCAAACAGAATATAAAATTGTATGCAGATCCAAAAGCTGTCATCACGCGGTTTTTGCAATTGCCGGGAAAAGAAAGAATCAGTAATATTATTCAAAGAATACAAGATCTGACAGAGGAAGAAGTTGTGTCATTTTTAGAAAAAACAATGAATGAATTTGCTTCCCGTCATCGGAATATAGAAGGGATATTTGAAGAACATTTTACCAGGATTAATAAGGAATACAAAAACGATCTCAGAAGCTTTTCTGAAAAGAAGAAGTTATTATTGGGTGCTTTATTTACAAAGGAATATTCCATACAGGCTGCTGCTTTATTCAATCCTTCAATTGTTGCACATCCCGATCAAAGCCATTTACAGAAAGGCTTACAACGGTTCATCATTAGTCTCAGGGCTACAGGCGAAGGGCATATTTCTTCTATTGTTTTTAAAACAGGATTAGTAGATCAGTTCGGAAATATTTCGCTTGATAAGTCTTCCGGCTATTTTTCTGTTCTTCAAAAAAAGGAAGAAACATTATATAGCAAACGATTTATTAAAGAAAGAATTTCTTTTTTCCAACCAACTGATATAAGCTGGATAGATGTTCTTCCTGATTGTTTTTCTGCTGCAGAAGCACTTCAGTTGATAAGTGGTTCTTCAGAAGAAGCTGAAAGATTATTAAAAGTAATTTTTGATACCCATTATGAGTTGAATTGTCCGGATATTGCTATAAATGAAAAAGTAATTTTTCCTGCAGCAAAAGCAGAAAGTATGGGAATGGAAGACGTCCGGTTCGTAAAATTTACAGACAAGGAATTTTCATGTTATTATGGAACATACACTGCTTATGATGGACATCACATTAAAACCCAATTAATAGAAACAAAAGATTTTCAAGATTTTAAAATAAGGCCATTGTATGGTAATGCAATTTCTGATAAGGGAATGGCATTATTTCCTGAAAAAATAAATGGGAACTATGTGATGATTTCGAGACAGGGTGGCGAAAAAATCAGTATCATGTTTTCAGACAATCTATATGCCTGGAATGATTATAAAACATTAATGGAACCTTTATACACTTGGGAATTCATGCAGTTGGGCAATTGTGGTTCTCCTATCAAAACAGATAAAGGATGGCTCCTGCTCACCCATGGTGTAGGAGCTGTTCGTACTTATGTCGTCAGCGCTATTCTGCTTGATTTAAATGATCCTTCAAAAATTATTGGAAGACTAGCGAAGCCATTGATTAAAGCGGATGAATCTGAAAGAGAAGGCTATGTTCCAAATGTTGTTTACACTTGTGGATTACTTAGGCACGGGGATTTATTAATTATCCCGTATGCAATCTCAGATTCAGCAACTGCATTTGCAACCATTGAACTAAACCTTCTTTTAAATAAACTTCTTCAAACCAATTAATATGAAAAAAGAAATACGATTCTTGTTATGTTTTTTTGCAATTACCTGCATGGCAGTTACGTGTAAAAAACAAAGTGGCAATAATACTCCAGTTCCACCAAAAGATTCTTCATTGATAAATACAGCTCATCTGGATTATTTAACTGTTCCGATTACATTTCCTGATGGAGTAAACGCTGCAGGAGTGTATATCTATGCCAATGCGCCTGATTATCATTTAACACCAGCATCTGGTGAAGGATATACCTGTGTAGATGATGTTTCACGCGCAGCTTTAGTTTATTTGAGAAGTAGAAAGTTTTCTACTGATACTTCTATTCAATCTAAAGCCTTCAAATTGATTAATTTTCTCCTTGAAATGCAGTCTGCTAACGGATATTTCTATAATTTTCTTTTGACGGGCACACAAATCAATACAAATGGAAGTACAAGTATTAATAATCCCGAATGGTGGTCCTGGCGCGCATTACAAGCGTTAACTGAAGGGGCGCCTTTGATAAAATCTGTCAATCCATCGTTATCTACAAAGATGAATAATGCTGTTAATAAATTAATTACATCTATAAAAAATGACCTGATAAATCTGCCGCAAACTACTAAAGTAGTAAATGGAATTACTGTGCCCGAATGGTTGCCGGCAGGAAGCGGAACAGATCAGGCAGCGCTGCTTATTGTTGGATTAATTTCTTATGGTTCAGTCACAAATGATCCTGTAATAAACGCTTATATTCAAAAACTAGCGGATGGAATTATGTTGATGCAACAAGGAGATTCAACTCATTTTCCTTATGGAGCATTTCTTAGCTGGGAAAACACCTGGCACGCTTATGGAAACATGCAGGCGTTTGCTCTTTTTAAAGCGGGGGAATTTTTAAAGGATCCAAAATACACATCAGCTGCTTTGTTGGAGGTTAACAATTTTTATCCCTGGTTATTAAAAAATGGTTTTAAAGCTTCCTTCGATGTTGTAAACAGTGCAGGCACTTTACAAGCAACAGATGAAAAAAGTTATGATCAGATTGCCTACGGCATTAGTCCTATGGTTTTCGCCGCAACTGAAGCCTACCGGCTCACTTCAAATGATAAATATGCAGACATGGCTGGCCATATTTCAGCATGGTTTTTTGGTGCAAATGATGCTAATCAAAATATGTATTCAAAAGAAACAGGGCGTTGTTTTGACGGATTGTCTTCTCCTACGAGTGTCAATGTAAATTCAGGTGCTGAATCAACAATAGAAGCCCTTCTTGCATTAGAAAGAATAGAAAAGTATCCGGCAATAGTTACGGCATTAAATAAATACAAAAAATAACGGATTGCCCAATAAAGATGAAACCAGATTATATCATATCTGATCATTTGATTTTTTCACCTAATGATGTAGATCTTTCTAAATCCCCACTGAGAGCGGGATTACCAGAAACTACTTTTGTATTGGGTGCGTTTAACCCTGGGCTTTGCCGTTTGCCTAATGGCAATTTATTGTTGATGGTGAGAATTGCAGAATCACTCAAAAATCCGGTAGAGGATGAAAGAGCTTATTCAATGAGATGGACTAAAAATGGTTATAAAGCTGACTCAAGGCTGCTTTTGGAAGTCTCAATGAATGATCCGCGGAAATTTAGAATAAAAGAATATGATTTTCCTGTTTATGCGCTTACATCTTTATCGTGGTTATTACCTGTTGAGTTGAATGAGGATGCGTCAGCAATTATAAAAATTCATTACGATAAAATAATTGCACCGCAAAATAGCAACCAGGAATATGGAATAGAAGATCCAAGAATTTCGTTTATAAATGACCATTACTATATGACAGTATGCAGTGTAAGTTCTGAACGGCACTCTACCATGTTATATGATTCTGAAGATGGATTAAATTATGAGTACAAGGGACTTGTACTTGACCATCAAAACAAAGACATGTTGCTCTTTGAAGGGAAAATTAATAACAAATATTATGCATTGACCCGGCCGCTGGGAGAGTGTTATTTTGCCACTTCTCCTTCCTCTTTGTACCATCCCGGCGCTTCAGTTCATATTGCTACATCACCGGATCTGCTACATTGGAAACCAAGTGATGCTCCTTTTCTTCGTGCACGACGCAGTTCTTTATCTAATGTAAAAATCGGTGGTGGAACTCCACCTATTCTTACTGCTGAGGGTTGGCTAATGTTGTATCATGGAGTTGAAAATAAAGGCGATGTTGGAATCTACAGGACATTCTGGGCAATTCTTGATCATGAAGATCCATTACAGATTTTACATTTGGAGGATAACAAGCCCTTGTTGGAATCAAATCCGATACTAACAAAAAATATCAGCGAAACGATATATTTAAACGATGTAGTTTTTACAACCGGAATTGCCTGCCATGGAGATAGTTATATAATCGCATCCGGCGAATTGGATCTTGCATGCAGAATAACCGTGATCAAAAAAAAATATTTCAAAGGTTTTTCTTAAAATACAATTATGGCAACTGTAACGCTGGAAAATATTTCAAAAGTTTATGACAATGCTGATAAAAAAACGACAGAAAAGAAAGCAGTTAATGATGTGTCATTCACAGTGAACGACAAAGAATTGATGGTAATTGTCGGCCCTTCAGGATGTGGAAAATCAACTTTACTCAGAATGATTGCCGGATTGGAAGAAATAAGCCAAGGTGCATTGTTGATTGACGGAAAAAGAATGAACGAGCTTAGTCCACGCGATAGAGATATTGCTATGGTTTTTCAGAATTACGCGTTGTACCCTCACATGACTGTATATGAAAACATGGCTTTTGGTTTAAGGTTAAAAAAAATAAGTAAGAAGGAGGTTAAAGAACGGGTAATGCAAACGGCAAAACTTCTTGAGATAGAAGATGAATTATTTAGAAAACCAAAAACGTTGTCAGGTGGCCAGCGGCAAAGAGTTGCTATCGGCAGAGCGATCATAAGAAGACCTAAAGTCTTCCTGTTTGATGAACCTCTTAGTAATCTTGATGCTAAACTGCGAAGTCAAATGCGGATTGAATTGCAAAAGCTGCACCGCGAAATAAAGGCAACTATGATCTATGTAACACATGACCAGACAGAAGCAATGACGCTGGGAAACAGAATTGTAGTTTTAAATAAAGGGCAATTAATGCAATTAGATTCTCCCATGAATTTGTATAATAAGCCTGCAAATAGGTTTGTTGCTGGATTTATAGGCTCACCAACAATGAATTTTATAAATGGAAGGTTAAACTACGATAGAACCTATTTCTTCTCAAATGAAACGGATGAGATTCGTTTTGTATTTGATAACGAGATATCCAATGGTTTAAAAATGTTTAATGATAAAAGTATTACCATTGGAATAAGACCTGAAGATTTAGTTATATCAGAACACAATAATGGCAATAATGAATGCACGTTAAAAGTGACAGCATATGAGAATATGGGCAACGAGCAAATTGTTTATCTTGCTTTAGGAGAACAACCTTTAATTGCGCGAAGACAAGCCGCCAACCCATTAGAAATTGGAAAGAAAATAGGAGTGAGATTTTTGAAAGATAAAATGGTCTTTTTCGAAAAGGTGAGTGGTGAAGTAATTAAATGATAATTTATAAGCGCATTCAGTGCTAACGCATTTTTGCCGCTTCCTTACACATGGAAAACAAAATAAATTCTAAATCATTAAGGCGGCTAAATCACCCCATATTAAATGCGCCTATATACAAAGAAATAAAGATTTGCGAGGGTTACAAGACCTTGATAGAAAAAATCTACCAAAACATTACTCATCCTCAAATATATACTCATATCCTTCTTCCCCTAACAAAGAAGTAAAATAAAACTTCCCAAACTCAAAGCCCAACTTCCATGACCAAATGCTCGTTTGTGAAGTTATATTTTTAGTGAGAGGAATAAACAACATATACCCAAGTGTCTTATCAGGATGACGTTTATCAAAAAATACCAACGTATTCTCTTTTTGAAACGAATTGAACTTGTTGAAAATAAATGTATCCTTACTTTTTCGAATGGGAATGGCAGTTATATTTTCTATAAGTTTTTCCTTTTTATTATTTACAAAATAATTATAAAACTTCGCCACTGATTGTTTTAAGTAATGTATTTTTTCAGACGGAATTTCATTAATTGACATTTGACTTTGGCTTATCGGATCCCCTTTAATATCAATAAAAAAGAAATGTTGAAGCATGTAATCCAAATGCGAAGAATCACTAAATCTGCTTTCTGATTTATACTGTTAACGATATAGTTCTTAAATTCAAAAAACAAATTCAGCTCTTTTTGTTCGTTTACTGAATATCCATCTTTTTGACCAAAAGAAGTTGAGGTAAATAATCGAGCTATTGCCAAAATCAAATATTTTTTCTGTTTCATAATTTTAATATTTATCAATGAATTCAACACCCACCGCTTCGTTGTGGAGCTGTTTGATCATTAGAATTACTTATAGTTCTTGAAATTATTCTATTGCCATTAGTTGCACTAAAATTATTCAAATTCAAATTGCGAATGTCTTCTCCTAAATCTCCTGGATTGTTTCCCCCAAATAAAGCACTATTTAATTTAGTGGAGGGCAAATTGATATTAATAGACTTTAATGCAGCCATAGCGAAGTTTGTACAATTAAAATTATTAAGATCATAAACCATAGGTTGATTTTCCAAATTATTGATGACAGTATTAAAATCGGCACCAGAAACTTGAATTTTTAGTGAAATATCGAATGGTGTATTTGGTTAATCTCAATGCTTTTTCTGTTGCCGTAATTGATTTTCCAGAATAGGTATATTGTTAATCAAGTTACATGAAAGTCTTAATTATTTCTCTTATTAAGTATATAAAGATGAGACAGCGTTAACACACTAACATTTGCGCGTTGAACTACTGGCAATATTGTTGAAGACAAGGCATATGTTGTCACATATAAAAATATCAGGTCAACATCATTTTTCCTGAACGAATGGCCTGCTTCCATTGCTTTTTCAACAGTATCGATTAACCCCAGGTCTATTACTTCTACTTTTTCTTCTGAAATTTTTTTATGTACAATATTTACATAGGACTCCAGCTTTTCCTTTAATCCGGAAAATTGTTCCCAATATACATCCAGACCTATACCAAATAATCCAATTTTTAAATTATACACCTTATACGTATTTTATACCAAATTGAATTACTTTTTTCAGGGAGAAAATAAATAAAGGGCTTGAAATAGTATACTTCGATTTTTGGCTACCAATATTTAAATTGCAATTTACAATCCTAACGCAAAAATAAAAAGAATGTTTATGGCGAACCATTTTCCAATTGGAGGTCATTCTTTTCAGACTGTTTTAATAGAGTATTGGTAGCTGATGAAAGAAAACAGTGTCGATTTACCATTTCAAATAGACTGTAAATTCAATCAATTTCAAATCATTTTACTTTTACATTTATGATTATTGAACAATTTAAAGCGGCTTGTTCTACCATTTAAAAAAAGGCAGTCCATTATCCCAAAATAATGTCACTCTTCTGACAATGTAAAAAAATAAAACGCACCTATTTGTTGGTTAATGACAAAATATCAGAACGGCGAGTTCTGTACTTTACCACATGTAATAGAATTAATGCAGGTATCATAAACTCTTTTCCATTTAAGAAGAAAACAAACCGCACCACACTCTTCATTCTTTCGGAAGAGGTGCTTTAAAAATAATGGTCTATGCAGCTTCTCCGCTGCTTCCTTCAATCCATCATTATCATTCGTGTACCAACCTAAAGGCAATTGCAGCCTTTTATCCTATGCTCAAGTGCTTTGGTTAAAGTCTGACAAACAGCTGTTCCTAAAGTTCTCATTTCTGACCCGGATTATAAAATAGAATTAAAATCTTTTCATTGCCAAGGATTATGTGTTCAATCACTGAGAGCCCGGCAAATAAATATCAATGTCCTTTTTGCGACTTGCAGGTGTTACAATCAGTTCAGTAATTTTGCCATTTTTTAGGGTTGCTTCCACTGTGGTGCGGTAAGGTGCGTGTAATTTAAAATGGACATCCCACGTGAGAGGCCACGCGGGGAATAGCAGTATTTTTTTGCCATTGGTCTGCATTAACATTTCCTGCAATCCGATCATGGCAGAACCTCCCCAATTGTGATCCGGAGTCCAGTCAAATCCTGGTCCCCAAAAGGCCGGAAATCTTCTTGAGGAATTTGCTAATTTTTGCAATGTTAGTTTTGCAGCCTGTTCGGTTAATCCCAATCGGGCTGCAAATATATTGTCTTGCTTCCATCCGATATAACTTCGGTT
This sequence comes from uncultured Chitinophagaceae bacterium, assembly GCA_963706825.1. Classification (GTDB taxonomy): domain Bacteria; phylum Bacteroidota; class Bacteroidia; order Chitinophagales; family Chitinophagaceae; genus Ginsengibacter. Next base: position 38,274 of record CAVPNT010000004.1, read on the forward strand.
TTTTACTGCAGTGGTATCAAAGTACCATGTATTCAATGCATATTGCAAATTTGGTTTACCAATCCCGTAGATCCCCCACGGGAATACCGGGTATAATTGGGGCGTCTCTACATTGTTAATTCTCTCCCAGACTTCCGCCGGAGCAATGGCGGTATCGCCATGAATGATGTGTAATGGAATAGGAGGTATGGTTTTAAACATCGCTTCCCATTTCTGCTTATCACCCGGTGTCAGATAATTTTCGGGTAAAGCCAGCAGATGGGTCAAAACAGTTTGCAAAGCCGCAATCGTGGAGGAAGCATTGTATGCCATTTTATACGTTTCGGCAGCCGAGCCTGGAAACAGAATTAAATGGCCCTGAGCATCCAATTGCTTTACACCTCTTTTCCGCGCAAGGTACCTGTAGTGTTCATCAAAAAAAGTAAGACAGCTTTTTATAAACGGAAGATACAGGGAAATATCAGTGCCATTATAAAGCTGCGATTGTAACATCATATCACAGAACTCAAGTACCGTATCCCATTCATATTCCAGCCACGCATTATACTGCATGCCCGGATCATAACCCTTTGGCCTTTTCCATCCGTATTCACTTGCATTTGGCAATCCGAAGTTTTCTAATTGCTCGGTAAAGCTGGCGCCATCATGATGCCAATATACTTTGGTTCTTAAAGTTGCGGCAGGCAGCAGACGCTGATAGAATTGAAAAGCAGTCTCCATCATGTCATAATCCCCGCTTTTCAACATGGGATAATATATCAAACGTTGATTTTGCTGGGTGAAGGTTCCACCTCCCCAGTTTCTAAAGTCGGGTGTAAAATGAAAACTGCTGTCTGTTAGTACAGGATCAAAAGTGAACAGACCTCCGTTAAATTTAGTAGGGTAGGTGCCATAGGCGTTGCAGGCGAGCATGTATCTGAATAACTGATAATTCCGGCCGGCAATCCATGGGGTATCATTCGTCTGCTTTTTTTGAGGGTCAATAATGATAAAACTTCGATTCCAAAAATCCTTCCACCATTCCTGATTTTTCTGCCATGCAGCTTTTGAGTCCTGCTTGCATTGAGATTCCAGTATTGCAAGCTTATTGTGCCACGAAGCCGTATCAGGATACTTTCCTACATTAAGTCCAATTGAAAGCCGGATATGATGACTATAGTTTTTGCTTTTTAATCGATAACCCACAAATGGCGTTTGTAAATACTGACCACTATCCAGGCCATCAGGCTGAAAATCGGTGCCTTCCATAAAACCGCCAAAGGTTAAATGTTTTAAAGGATTGAATAAGTGGTTTTTTACACTTTCCAGCTTCTGCTGTTTTACTGTAACATCAAATATGGTAGTGTCTCTATTGCGGTGGTAGAAGATGACCTTGTTGTTCTGAAAGTTGATGTGATCCCTGAACACTTTTGTAATCTGTTGCGGCGCAAATTTATATGAGTTCTCATTATTTTCTTTGCCACTTACGATCTGATCCATTGTTCTCCAACTTTCATAAGTGGCTATAGCTTTTATCTTTTTCCGGCTGTCAATTTCAATATGGATTACAGGACGAAACACTTCTACCCACAGATGAATGGTGACCAGTTCTTGCGGATGTTTATCAGTTATATAAATACTGCCGTCCAGAATTCTTAACTGCTCCCTGAAATTGCCAGCAGACAAAGGATTTGGAGTTAAATGTACCCTGACTCTTCCTAATTTCAAAAGCGCATTGTTTTCATCGAAAGTGCCGCTTTGCGCTATGTAAAAAAGCAAATCACCGTTTTCTACCCATACATTTAAACCAATATCGCCACCACCGCATGGCATAGATGAACCAGAATTTATACTTTGACTATCCCAATTGATGTTATAATTATTTAAAGTTTCCGCAGTGGCCGATTGTCCATAGATATCGCCGTTTAAAAATAATAAAGGCAATATCAAAAGAAAATAACTTGAAAGTTTCAAAGGTTGGTAAAACATTTATAGTGGCAAATAAAACGAATGTACTATTTGTTTTTAAAAATTATAATCGCATTATTTTTTGAGCTATAATCAAAAAAATTAAAGGATAATCCATTAACATAGTCAAATAGTACATTCTTTACCAAAAGGCCTTTTCTTAGCTTTACTCCAATAAGATTTAATACAGACGATTTTCGAAATTCTGAAGTAAGAAGCAGTTAAAAGTCAAAAAGTCCTTTTACTTAAATAAAGATTCTCTCATAATACAAGCAACACGGAGTTTGGTTTTCACCAGGACTCCTTTTTAAAATTTCTATAGCTGTCTTTATTGAGAACTTTATTAATTTAAAAAAGATGATGAGAAACAATTAACATGCCTTGACTTGATGCTGGCAATCATACTTGAATTTTAGATAACATACTTAATGACTTATGAATGTATTGCGATTACTTTTACCGGTGTTATTAATGTCTTCATTTACGAAGAGTTCCCTTTCAAGCAGACAGAAGAAAATAGATGAGGCGTCCAAAAGTATTAATATCTTAATAACAACTTCAAATAATAATCGAATCATTTTCGGAGTTCAGAAATTGTCAATGGCCCTTACACATGCAGGTTACATCGTTATGAAAATTTATCCAAACCACATTAACAAGTCAACAAAAAATTTAATTATTGTTGGGAAAGAAGGTGATACAGGATTCAAAAGGGCAACTAGCTTATTTAATATCATCTTCCCCGGCAAGACAGGTGCGGAAGGATTCTCAATTTCTTCAGGAAAAAATCATAATCTGGCTATTTCCGGCGCAGACAATTCTGGCATATTGTATGGTTGTATGGAATTAGCTGAAAGGATAAAGGAAACCGGAAAATTACCCGAATATATTTCATTTAAAGACCACCCGGAAATGGTGCTTCGCGGCACTTGTATTGGTCTTCAAAAATCTACCTTACTGCCTGGCAGAGGCGTATATGAATATCCTTATACCCCAAAAAATTTTCCCTGGTTTTATAATAAGGCGCTTTGGATAAAATTTTTGGATTCAATGGTTGAAAACCGGTTAAACTCCTTGTATCTATGGAACGGCCATCCTTTTGCTTCGCTGGTTAAATTGAAAGATTATCCTTACGCAGTTGAAGTTGATGACTCCACTTTTAAAAAGAATGAGGAGATGTATCAATTTCTTACAAAGGAAGCTGATAAGCGAGGCATCTGGGTGATTCAAATGTTTTATAACATCATTGTATCGAAACCATTTGCTGAAAAGAACCACATAAAGACACAGGACCGTAAACGGCACATCACACCTTTGATTGCTGACTATACAAGAAAATCTATTGCAGCTTTCGTAGAGAAATATCCAAATGTTGGATTATTGGTTACATTAGGCGAGGCAATGGAAGGGGTTGGGCAGGATGATATAAACTGGTTTACAAAAACAATTATTCCCGGAGTGAAAGATGGTCTTAAATCTCTGGGGAAAAAAGATGAACCACCAATAGTTTTAAGAGCTCACGACACAGATGCGCCATCTGTAATGAAAGAGGCGCTTCCGCTTTATAAGAATTTATATACTATGGCCAAATACAATGGCGAAGCGCTTACCACGTATGAGCCGCGTGGTACGTGGGCCGAACTTCACCGTAAATTAAGCAGTTTAGGAACGGTGCAAATTGAAAACGTGCACCTCATGGCAAACCTTGAACCGTTTCGTTATGCAGCCGATGATTTTATACAAAAGTGCGTCATGGCTATGCACAATATTTATCATGCAAACGGATTGCACCTGTATCCTCAGGCGTCTTATTGGGACTGGCCGTACACTGCTGATAAAACCAATCCGCGCCTGTTGCAGATTGACCGCGATTGGATGTGGTATAAAGCGTGGGCACGGTATGCATGGAATTCCCACCGCGACTGGAATGATGAAGTAAATTATTGGGCCGGCCTCCTGGCTAATAAATATGGAAGCAATCTTTCCGCCGGAAAAAATATCCTTCTGGCTTTTGAGCAGTCCGGGGAAATTGCGCCGAAGTTATTAAGGCGATTTGGAATAACTGATGGCAACCGGCAGACATTATCTTTAGGAATGCTAATGACTGAACTGATTAATCCATATCGCTACGGCTTATTTACATTGTTGTATAACTCTGAATCACCCGAAGGAGAGATGTTGACGGAATATGCAGAAAAAGAATGGAAACATGAAAAGCATGTAGGTGAAACTCCGGTTCAAATAATAAGCGAGGTAAAAATTCACGGCAAAAAGGCCGTGGAAGCGATTGAGCAGGCTGCACCATTGATTACAAAAGACAAAAAAGAATTCGAAAGGATTAAAAACGACATGCACATTTATAATGCGCTTGCCAATAGTTATGCTGAGAAAGCTGAAGCTGCTTTATCTGTTTTACGATATAAATATTCAAAGGACATTACTGACCTTGAGAAAGCCCTGACTCATTTGGAGAAAAGCTTAGACTGGTATAAAAAATTAGCTGCATTAACGAAAGATACTTACCTCTATGCGAACAGCATGCAAACAAAACAAAGAAAAATTCCTGTTAGCGGTGCCGATGGAAATTTTAAAACCTGGACAGAAATGTTGCCAGTGTATGAAAAAGAACTTACTTCTTTCAAAAAAAATATTGATTCTCTGAAGGCTCCAAAGTCAAAAACCGTTGGAAAAAAAATAGAGCTGCTGCAAAACGCAGCGGTAACTTTAATTACCAAACCTGATGGATATTATTCAATAAATACCGGCAAGGAATTATTTAGCGATACCAGTACTTATATCAAGAATTTTGCTGAAGAATTAAAGCAATTGCAAGGCTTAAAATTTTCGAGAGTAAAACAATTAAAAGAGGGTACGCATCTTGAATTTTCAAATGCAAAACCGGTAAAGGTTTTGGTAGGTTATTTCAATACTCAAAATCCGGAATATCTTCAGCCACCTGCTTTGGAAAATGATGCAAGCGCAAATGATTACGGCCAGGCACAAACGAAAATTGCAAATGCGTTAATCATTTCCGGTATGCCACCGGTAAACGTTCACACGTTTTCTTTTAAAGCAGGTACAAATACACTTGATTTGCCGAAAGGAGCAGTACTTATTTTGGGTTTCGTTAATGATGATAAATTAACGCGGTCTTACGATACCGGGCTTTCCCAGTCAGGAGTAAAAGAAGAATTGGATTGGTTATTTGAATAGAAGGAGTGTTACGATAGGTTGCTACAGTAAACGAACAAATAAGCACGTTTTTCAATTTTACTGTTCAAGGCATAGAATTGTGAGTAGTTAAATAAGGTAATAAGGTTGACTTGGTTTAGCAATTGCGTTACTAAGGTAATAAGGTCGGAATCAGCCAGGAGCAAATAACTTATTACCTTAGTAAAAAAACGGTATCTAACTACTCTAACCTTATTACCTTTTCACGAAATGATTCACCTTTTATCCTTGTTAAGTATAAATAAAAGGATTGTTATCATACATTGTTTCTGTAGATTTTGTATTTAAAAAAAATGAATTTAAAAGAATGAAAAAAAACTTCGGTTTTGTAATTACCAATATCAGTATCGTGTTTTTTTTAGCGAGTACCAGCGTTGCTCAATCGTCGCAACAATTTATATTGAGTACGGCTAAGTTGAAATCTTATGTCAGTTTTTTTAATTCAATAGATACAGAAGCTGTAAAAAATTATGTTCCGAATAAAGATGCCTTTGGCTGGCTGACTAAAAATATTCCGCTTTTTGATTGTCCCGACACGACGCTGGAAAAAATATATTATTACCGCTGGTGGTCATTCAGAAAACATTTGGAAGAAACGCCGGATGGTTATGTTTTTACAGAGTTCATCACGCCGATGAAACATGCGGGTAAATATAACACGATCAGCAGTGCGCTTGGCCATCATATTTATGAAGGAAGATGGCTTCACCACCCGGAATATATAAATGACTATATCAATTTTTGCTTGCACATTGATAAGAAAACACCCAGCCCTCACCTGCATAATTTTAGCAGTTGGTTGCAAAATGCCATTTACAATCGTTACCTGGTTAGTCCGGATAAAAGTTTTATACAATATAATTTACCGGCACTCGATTCAGATTATCATCAGTGGGAAAAAGAGCGGCAATTGCGGGATGGCAAATTCTGGCAATACGATGTGAAGGATGCTATGGAAGAATCTATCAGTGGCGGACGACACGTAAAAAATGTGCGGCCGACCATCAACAGCTACATGTATGGAAATGCGGTGGCTATGGCTAATATGGCGAAACTTTTTGGAAATACTTCTCTTGAAAAAAAATACAAAGCGAAAGCTGCATCACTAAAATCAATAGTCCAGGATTATTTGTGGAATGACAGCGCTTCTTTCTTTGAGGTTCGCCTGCAGGATGGAAAATTTTCTGATGCACGGGAGGAGATTGGTTTTATTCCGTGGTATTTTAATTTGCCGGATGATAAAGTCAAATATGCAAAAGCATGGGATCAACTTACTGATACAACAGGCTTTTGCGCTCCGTGGGGAATTACGACAGCTGAAAGAAGAAACCCTGGGTTCAGAACACATGGCTCAGGACATGGATGCGAATGGGATGGAGCTGTGTGGCCCTTTGCCACGACACAAACTTTAAAAGGATTGGCAAACCTGCTGACCAATTATAAAAATAAGGGTACGATGAATAAAGAGGTATTTTATAAAGAGCTGAACAAATATGCCAGGTCACAACAAAAAAGAGGGCGGCCTTATATTGGTGAATACCAGGATGAAAAAACCGGCGAATGGCTGAAAGAGGATAACCCGAGAAGTGAATTTTATAATCATTCCGGCTTTGCAGATTTAATCATAAACGATCTTGTCGGTTTAAAGCCACGTCTTGATAATGTGGTGGAAGTATTTCCATTAATACCGAACGGACAATGGGATTGGTTTTGTTTGGACCAGGTTTTATATCATGGTAAAATGCTCACGTTTTTATGGGATAAAGACGGAAAAAAATATGGTAAAGGGAAAGGCTTTATGATTTTTGCCAACGGCAAAGAAATTTATAAAGGAAAAGAATTAAAGCATGTAATGGCGAAAATGTAAAGAGTAACAGTTTTTGTCGAAGGAATAAAATTGTGAGTAGTTGAATAAGGTAATAAGGTCCATTTTATTTAGGGGATTTCAGGTTACTAAGGTAATAAGGTCTTAGAGATCAAACCATAACAAATGACCTTATTACCTTAGTAAAATAACAGTAAAATAGATTCCAACCTTATTACCTTATTTTACTTCGTATAAATCAACAGTAGCTGATTTCTAATTTCAGATTTGTGGTACGTGATTTTTGCAAACCACGATTTTACCCGACTATAGTTTACTATAAAAATCATAATTGTCGAATAAATTTAATCGTTTGATGATGTCATCTACAGTAATAGGTTTCGAGCCTCCTCTCCCTTGCGAGAGGGGATTGGACGGGAGGCTCATAAGCTTTTTTACCCTTGCTTTTCTTTTCATGTTTGTTACAACACAAGCACAGGAAAACAGCAAGCTTAAATTATGGTATAATCATCCCGCAGAAAAATGGACAGACGCATTGCCTATTGGAAATGGAAGGTTGGGCGCCATGGTTTTTGGGGGTGTTGAGCAGGACAGGATTCAATTTAATGAAGAAACTTTATGGACTGGCAAACCAAGGGATTATAACCGGCCTGACGCTTTTCAATATTTGGCACAAATCCGCCAACTTCTTTTTGAAGGAAAACAAAAGGAAGCAGAGAAATTAGCCGGAGATCATTTTATGGGACTCAAAAGCAAAGCTGGAAATAAGGGGGAGTGGTTAAAAGAAATGCGTTCGCTAAAAGGAATGAAGGGTAATCCGGCTTTGCCTGCCTATGATGACAGTAAGTGGAAAACCATAACAGTTCCCACTTATGAAGGATGGGAAACTGCAGGATTGGAAGGCCTTGATGGAGCGGTTTGGTTTAGAACAACATTTACGCTTCCGGAGGAATGGAAAGGCAAAAACCTGGTACTTGATTTAAATAAAATCCGCGACCAGGATTTCACCTATATCAATGGAAAATTGGTTGGAACAACAGAAGGTGCGGAAAATCGCAGGAGATATATTATTCCAAAAGAGGCGTTGGTGAGCGGAAAAAATACCATTGCCATACAGGTCTTAAATTATTTTGATAAAGGAGGTATTGCAGGTTATAAAGATACATCAAGGCATATTGTAGTTTATGCGCAAGACGGTTCCGCAGAGAATGCTATTTCGCTAAACAAAAAATGGAAGTATTTTATTCAAAATGATGAACCGCCCGCCGTTCCTCATTACCAGGCTGCATATCAATCATTCGGTGACCTTTGGCTTAATTTTAATAAGGTAAATAGAGTCTCCGATTACAAAAGGGAGCTTAATATTGCCAATGCTATTTCGCTTACAACTTATTCTTCCAAGGGCGTCAGGTATACAAGGCAATATTTTGCAAGCCAGCCCAACCAGGTTATTGTTATTCATCTTACTGCAAGCAAACCGGGAAATATTAGTTTAGAGGCGATGCTTAATAGTCCTCATAAATATTCTTCTGTGAAAAAGACTGCTGATAATACAATTGATCTTTCAGTAAAAGTGAGAAACGGCGCGTTGCATGGTGAAAGCTTTTTGCATGTGATTGCTGCAAAAGGAAAGGTTAGCATTCAAAATAATAAAATAGAAATAAATAAAGCAGATGAAGTAACTCTTTACCTTACCGCTGCCACTAATTACAAAAATTATAAAGAGGTCTCCGGCGATCCTGTCGCCATCTGCAAAAAGGCTTTGCGAAGCATAAATGGCAAAACATATTGTGAAATAAAAGCCGCGCATTTAAAAGAATATCAAAAGTATTTCAATACCCTTTCCATTAATCTTGGTAATAGTGAAAATGAAAAGTTGCCGACGAATGAACGTATTGAAAAGTTTGCTTCATCAAACGATCCGGCGCTTGTTGCGCTTTATTTGCAATATGGAAGATACTTATTGATTTCAAGCTCGCGGCCGGGAACTTATCCGGCCAATCTGCAAGGAATCTGGAACGACAAACTTGCGCCACCATGGGGCAGTAAGTACACGACGAATATTAATGCAGAAATGAACTATTGGCCGGCTGAACTGCTCAATCTTTCGCCTATGCATCAGCCGATGTTTAAGATGATTGAAGAACTTGCTCAAACAGGAAAAGAAACCGCTAAAGATTATTACAATGCGCCCGGTTGGGTGCTCCATCACAATACAGATATCTGGCGTGGAACTTCGCCCATTGATGCATCGGATCATGGCATGTGGGTTACAGGAGGTGCCTGGCTATGCCATCAGTTATGGGAACATTATTTATTTACCCAGGATAAAAATTTTTTGAAAGACACTGCTTATCCAATAATGAAACAAGCAGCTTTGTTTTTTAATTCATTTCTTATAAAAGATCCAACGACAGGATGGCTCATAAGCACTCCGTCTAATTCCCCGGAACACGGAGGATTGGTTGCCGGCCCCGCAATGGATCATGAAATTATAAGGGATTTATTTAGCAATGTTATTCAGGGAAGTGAGATTTTAAATATTGATAAAATTTTAAGAGATACCCTTATAGAAAAACTGCCAAGGATTGCACCCAATCAAATTGGAAAATATGGCCAATTGCAGGAATGGGTTGAAGACAAGGATGACACCAGCGACCATCATCGCCATGTATCTCATTTATGGGCTGTTTATCCCGGAAACGAAATCAATTGGGATCAAACGCCTCTGCTGATGAAGGCAGCACGCCAATCTTTATTATACAGGGGCGATGCCGGCACAGGCTGGAGCCTTGCGTGGAAAATCAATTTGTGGGACAGGTTTAAAGATGGTAACCATGCATTTAAATTAATTCAAATGCTCCTCAGCCCGGCATCAACAAAGGGAGAAGGATCTTATCCTAATTTATTTGATGCGCATCCGCCGTTTCAGATTGATGGCAATTTTGGCGGCGCTGCAGGTATTGGAGAAATGCTTTTGCAAAGCCAGGCGAAATATATTGATCTGCTGCCTGCCTTACCTGATGCCTTACCGGAAGGAGAAGTGAAAGGCCTTTGTGCAAGGGGAGGATTTGTGATTAATTTAAAATGGAAAAATGGAAAATTGCAACAGTTTGAATTGTTCTCAAAAGCAGGCCGCCCTTGTCTTTTGCGCTATCACGATAAGGTGGTGGAATTAAAAACACAAAAACGAAAAACTTACAAGTTCGATGGACAGTTGAACAGAATTTGATAATGGATTTTACAAAACGACATATCATTTTAAATAACACAAAAATTGCACAAAACGTGTTGAGTGTTGCAGATTCTCATCTCCAACAGAATTTAAAAAACCGGATTATTTGTTGCTTTACTGAATGGAAAACCAGAATACCAGTGAAAACCAAATTGTCGCCGGTTGGTGGAGACACCAACCGTGGCAGCATGCCGTGGGCGGTGTCCTCACCGACCACAGCCAGTAATTCTCATTTACAACAGAAATTAAAAAAACAAAGTATTTATTGCTTTACTGTTGTTTTTTATTTATTCACCCTCTTTTGCAGCAATGAGAATTTATATGCTCAAAGTGTCCCCCGGCAACAAATTTCTCTTGATAAAAATTGGCGCAGTGTAGAAGATGATCACAACGAAAATGCTTTCGATGGTTTTGAAAATCCGTCTTTCAACGACAAAACATGGTCGCATGTGGAAGTGCCGAATAACTGGGATGCTTATGCAGGTTACCGGAGATTGTTACATGGCAACCGGCATGGATATGCCTGGTATCGTAAAAAGTTTTCGGTAAAATCTCCAAATAAAGGCAAACATTTTTTTCTGTATTTTGAAGGAGTTGGTTCTTATGCAACGGTTTGGCTGAATGGTAAAAAAGTCGGTTATCATGCGGGCGGTAGAACGACTTTTACAATAGATGTAACTAATTCGATTTACCACAACAATCAACAGAATTTGTTGGCAGTTCGTGCGGATCATCCGGCATACATTCGTGACTTGCCCTGGGTTTGCGGCGGCTGCTCTGATGAAAGAGGATTTTCCGAAGGCTCCCAACCGATGGGAATATTCCGGCCTGTTCATTTAATTATTACAAACGATATTAGAATACAACCTTTTGGTGTTCATATCTGGAATGACACTACAGTTTCAGAAAAATACGCCCGGTTGTATGTTGATGCAGAAATTAAAAATTATGGCAACAGTGCAAGAAATATAACGATAATAAACAGGTTGATTAATGCAAAAGGAACCACCATCAGTGAAACGAAATTGAACTCGGAAATTCAACCTGATTCGGTTAAGATTATTCACCAGGAACCGGCATTGACAAATGCACATTTGTGGAGTCTTGATGATCCCTATTTATATACACTTGTCACCGTGGTTGTTGAAAAAGGAACAATGATCGACCGGGTTACCATGCCATATGGTATTCGCTGGATCAGCTGGCCTGTTAATAAGCCTGTTTCATCCAATCAATTTTTATTAAATGGCAAACCTGTTTTTATCAATGGGGTTGCAGGATACGAACACCTCATTGGAAAGAGCCATGCCTTTAGTGCCGAACAGGTAAGAACCAGAGTGATGGAGGTAAAAGCTGCCGGCTTTAATGCTTTTAGAGATGCGCACCAACCCCATAATCTTCGTTACCAGCATTATTGGGATAGTTTGGGTATTTTATGGTGGCCGCAAATGAGTGCGCATATTTGGTTTGACACACCGGCATTTAGAAAAAATTTTAAATCGCTTTTGGAAGATTGGGTAAAAGAACGCCGCAATAGCCCTTCGTTAATATTATGGGGGTTGCAAAATGAAAGCAAACTACCAGCGGATTTTGCAAAGGAATGCACTGAACTGATTCGAAAGTTAGATCCCACCACTTCATCGCAGCGGCTTGTAGTAACCTGCAATGGTGGCGCCGGAACCCATTGGGACGTTCCTCAAAACTGGACGGGCACTTATGGTGGTGATCCGGCCACTTATGGAAATGATCTAAAGAAACAAATTTTGGTGGGTGAGTATGGTGCCTGGCGTACATTGGATTTACATACCGAGGGTCCGTTTGTACAAAAAGGAATTAACAGCGAAGACAGGATGACACAGTTGCTGGAAATGAAAGTAAGGCTTGCTGAATCAGTGAAAGATAGTGTGGCAGGCCATTTCATGTGGCTGCTCACCTCTCACGATAATCCGGGCAGGGTACAGGGAGGAGAAGGATATCGCGAATTGGACAGGGTTGGCCCCGTGAATTATAAAGGCTTGTTTACTCCATGGGAAGAGCCTGTTGATGCGTTTTATATGTACCGGTCAAACTATGCACCAAAAGACAAAGAACCAATGGTCTATCTTGTTTCACATACATGGCCAGATAGATGGCTGACACCTGGCATTAAGAATAATATCGTCGTTTATTCGAATTGTGATGAAGTAGAATTGTTTAATGATGTACGATCGCAATCGTTGGGTAAAAGAAAAAGAAACGGCATTGGAACGCATTTTCAATGGGACAGCGTAAACATAAAATATAATGTATTGTATGCGGTAGGTTATGTAAATGGAAAAGAAGTCTCAAGTGATTATATCTTTTTAAATCACCTTCCGCATGCACCGCATTTCAATGATTTTTTCAAAGATGCAAAACCAGTTACATCTCCTCAGGCCGGATACAATTATTTATACCGTGTAAATTGCGGAGGTCCGGATTATGTTGATGAAAACGGCAACACGTGGATGGCAGATCGCGAAAGAACCAGTGATAAATTTTGGGGCTCAACGTCATGGACAAAAGATTTCCCGGGAATGCCGGCTTACTTTGCAAGCCAGCGCAGAACTTTTGACCCGATACGCGGCACAAAAGACTGGAAGCTTTTTCAAACTTTCCGGTATGGAAGAGAAAAACTGCATTATGATTTTCCGGTACCGGATGGGGATTATTTGGTAGAACTTTATTTTACAGAACCGTGGTTCGGACGCGGAGGAGGAATCGATTGTAAAGGCTGGCGGTTATTTGATGTAGCGATTAATCATAAAGTGGTTTTGAAAGATGAAGATATCTGGAAGGAAGCAGGATACAGCACCGCGTTAAAAAAGACTATGAAAGTAAGCGTAAAAGGAGGTTTACTTACTATTTCCTTTCCTCGTGTCGCCTCGGGCCAGGCAGTTATTTCAGCTATTGCGATTGCTTCTCTCAATAAGAATATTAAGCCTGCAAAACCTTCTCCTTCTTTAATTCAGAATTTAAACGTAAATAATAAAACTGCCACACAAAATTGGACCTTACAATCCTGGCTTGATACCGGTGATAAGGAATATACTGATGGCAATATTGCTTTCAGCACATTGCCTCCGGAACTTTATGGAGCTGAGTGGATTCAAACACCAAAAGTTTTAAAGAGTGCTCAAAATTCCACCATCGCCACTTTTACTGTAAGCAATGATGCCAATGTTTTTATAGGAGTGAATACAAAAATTATTACAATTCCGGGATGGCTGAATGGCTATGAAAACACCAATACTTTCATTGAAAACGATTTTGATGGAGGGCAGCGTTTCGCTGTTTATCGTAAAAGATTTAAGAAAGGGGCAACCGTATCTTTGGGCAATAATGGAAGCTTGAATAATAAAACTTCAATAATGTATCCCATTGTTGTTTTGCCTGTTTCCAACATGCAACCGGCTTATGATCTCAAGCCTGTTACCAGTTATAAAGCCGTAGATGGAAAGTTGTATGGCAACGGCTTAGTCAAAGGAATTATCAATGGAAAAGAACGGGTGATTTTTAATAAACCATCTGCTGATAATTTGTTGGAATGGAAATTTGATGTTGGTGTTGCGGATATGTATTCACTAACCATTTCTTACAATAATCCGGATACAAAAACAATAAACGGTACTCTTGAATTGCTTGCTGCCGACGGCACTTTACTGAAAAAAGAAGATGTTGAATTTAAGGCCACCCGTCCGGGAAAATCAAATTATATTAGCACTGCAACCGGTACCATGATCAATGCCGGAAAATATATTGTGCAATTAAGATCGAAGGATGCAACAGGCTTAAGCATTAATTCGCTTGATGTGCAATAAATAATAGTTATGAATAAAGAAAAAGATTTCAGTGTTTTGTTCTCTTTCCTTCCCCGGATTTTTTGGAAGGTTGCAGTGAAGTTTTTTTCTTTAATAATCCTTTGCTTTTCATCTTTGCTGGTGGCGGCACAATCGCTTACTCCTGTAAATCTTACCTGTGAAAACCAGGTAGATCCTTTAGGAATTGATAATGCTTTTCCTGAATTAAGCTGGCAAATAATCTCAGCGCAACGTGGGGTTTTACAAACTGCTTACCGCATTTTAGTTTCAGATAATATTGCGAATATTAATCAAAACGTAGGCGATGTTTGGGATACAAAAAAAGAAGATAAAAGTTCGTCTACTCATATCCGTTATGCAGGAAAAGCTTTGCAGGCGAATAAAACTTATTATTGGAAAGTAATGGTTTGGGATAATAAAAATAATATTTCCCATTGGAGCAAAACCGCTGTGTGGCAAATGGGACTACTTTCGAAAAAAGATTGGAAAAATGCCCGGTGGATAACATATTCAACGCTTCCCGATTCGCTTCGTATTGTTCCGGGAGAGGAAGGCAAAGGCAAAAAAAAGAGGCCTCCTTTAAATGATGTTTTACCATTGGTCAGGAAACAATTTGTAGTAAAAAAGACCTTGGAAAAAGCAACTGTTTTCATTTCAGGGTTGGGACAATTTGAAATGCATTTGAATGGCGTAAAAGTAGGAGATCAGTTTCTTGATCCCACGTGGACAGAATATAAAAAAGAAGCGATGTACGTTACTTTTGATGTTACCAAACAACTTAAACCGGGCGAAAATGCAATTGGCGTAATGTTGGGAAATGGATTTTATTTTATTACCCGCGATCGGCGTTACCGCAAACTCACCAATGCCTACGGTTTTCCTAAAATGATTTGCCGTCTCGTACTGGAATATAAAGACGGTTCTACTGAAAATATAGTAAGTGATGCTTCATGGAAAACACATAAAGGGCCGATAACTTACACAAGCATTTATGGTGGTGAAGATTATAACGCCAATCTCGAACAAACTGGTTGGGACAAAGCGCCTTTCAATGATAAAAACTGGAAGCCGGTTCAAATAACCGATGGACCGCCTGAACTTCATTCTCAAATGTCAGGGCACGTAAAAGTTGAAGAAACATTTACTGGAAAAAAGATCACTAAAATTAACGACAGCGTGATAGTGTATGACCTTGGGCAAAATGCATCAGGCATCCCGGAAATCACCGTCAAAGGAAACAAAGGAGATACGGTTCGGATCGTACCAGCAGAATTACTAAACGAAGATGGAACGGCCAACCAGCGTGCCACAGGTTCTCCTCATTATGACGATTATATTTTGAAAGGCGGCGCTGCAGAAACATGGCACCCGCGTTTTACTTATTATGGTTTCCGGTATCTGCAAATTGAAAAAGCGGCGTTGCCAAGTGCTTCAAATCTTCACCACCTCCCCACAATCCTCGCTGTAAAAGGATTGCATATTAGAAATGATGCGAAAACGGTGGGCACATTTGAATGTTCAAATGAATTGTTTAACCGAACTTTTACTTTGATCAATTGGGCCATCAAAAGCAATTTGATGAATGTGTTGACCGATTGTCCGCACAGGGAAAAATTGGGCTGGCTCGAACAGGCGCATTTGATGAGTAATTCAATTCAATACAATTATGACGTGCATAATTATTTCAGAAAAACCGTTCACGATATGATGGCTGCTCAAACGCCGCAAGGACTGATTCCCGAAATTGCTCCTGAGTATGTAGTGTTTAATTTTGGAAATGGTATGTTCCGCGATTCTCCCGAATGGGGCAGCGCCGGTATTTTATTGCCGTGGTATTTATATCGCTGGTACGGAGATAGTGAAATACTAAAAGAAAGTTATCCGATGATGCAAAAATATATTGCGTATTTAAAAACAAAAGCAAAAGATAATATTCTTTCCCAGGGGCTTGGCGATTGGTACGACCTTGGGCCGAACCATCCGGGCGTATCTCAATTAACGCCTATGGGCATCACGGGTACTGCTATTTATTATTATGACCTGAATGTGATAAGTAAAATAGCAACACTTTTCGGCAAAGAAAATGAAGCTTCTGATTATGATAAACTTGCAGCTGAAGTAAGAAAATCTTTCAATGAAAAATTTTTTAATAAAGAAACAAAAGAATATGGAAGCGGTAGCCAGACTGCTAACGCTATGGCCGTTTATATGAAACTCGTTGAGCCGCAATATAAAGAGGCTGTGGTGCAGAATATCGTGAAGGATATCAGGCAGCACAATAATAGTCTTACTTCCGGAGATGTGGGCTACCGCTATTTATTAAAGGTTTTGGACGATGAAGGCCGTTCCTATGTGATATATGAAATGAACAACAGGAAAGATGTTCCTGGTTATGGTTACCAGTTGGCAAAAGGCGCCACTTCTTTAACCGAATCATGGCAGGCGCTTTCGTCAGTTTCCAATAATCATTTGATGCTGGGACATTTGATGGAATGGTTTTATGCCGGGCTGGCAGGCATCAGGCAAAGTGATAATTCTGTTGCTTTTAAAAATATAATTATTCGTCCTGAACCTGTCGGTGATATTACTTCAGTGAAAGCTACTTATCAATCTGTTTATGGATTAATTGCCAGCAATTGGGAAAAAGTAAACCACGAGTTTAAATTGAAAGTAAGCATACCGGCAAATACATCTGCAACAATTTATCTTCCAGCAGATTCTTCATCAGTTATTGAAGAAGGAAATTCGTCTATCCATGACCGTGACGATGTGAAACTGGCAGGATATGAAAAAGGGAAAGCATTGGTTAAAATAGGTTCCGGGGCTTATACATTTATTGTGAAATAGCAGTAAACGAATAAATATCTTCAATTTTTATTTTAGTTTTTCACTGCATAAAAAATAAGTATCGATGAAAATGATTTTTCTAGTAGTGACGGCTGTTATCCTTTCAATTTCTTCGTTTGCCCAGTATAAAAAGAATGAAGTACCTGCTGACAAAATGCAGGAAATTTATACACAAATAAAAACGCCTTTTAAATATGGATTAGTGTTAGTGCCGGAAAATGATTCAGAAAAACTGGATTGCCCTACCGTGTTTAGAAAAGGGAATATGTGGTATATGTCATTTATTGTCTTTAGTGGCCGTGGATATGAAACCTGGCTGGGTAAAAGTAAAGACCTTTTGCATTGGCAAAAGATGGGCCGTATCTTATCTTTTTCAAAAGATACCACCGTTTGGGATGCAGATCAAAAGGCAGGTTATCCTGCTTTGGAAGATTATAAATGGGGCGGCAGTTACGAATTAAACAAATATGATAACAGGTATTGGATGAGCTACATTGGAGGAAATACACCAGGATATGAATCTGGACTTCTTTCGATTGGGATGGCTTATACTACCGCAAATCCTTCGGTGGTACATGAATGGCAGCGGTTGGATAAACCCATATTAATGTCAACCGATAAAGATGTACGCTGGTGGGAAAACCGGAAGGAATATAAAAGCACGGTGATATGGGATAAACAAAAAACAACGGGGTATCCGTTCGTAATGTTTTACAACGCGAATGGTGATTCAGCAAGGAATAATAAGAAAACAAGATGGTTTGAAAGAATAGGTATGGCGGTTTCAAAGGATATGGTACATTGGAAAAGATTTGGCGAAGAACCAGTTGTAGATCACCCTGTCGGCATTACCGGAGACCCGGTAATACAAAAGATTGGAAATGTGTGGGTGATGTTTTATTACGGTGCATTCTGGAAGGATAGAAAAGGGGCTTTTAACCGTTTTGCATGTTCTTATGATCTTGTACATTGGACGGACTGGACAGGCGACAATCTTATTCAATCTTCCGAACCTTATGATAATTTGTATGCCCACAAATCTTTTGTTTTAAAATATAAAGGGGTGGTTTATCATTTTTATGATGCGGTAGATAAGAAACAACAGCGAGGTATTGCCGTTGCCACATCAAAAGATTTAGGAAAAAGTGAAGTGAATTTTGTATCACCGGAAAAATAATGTTGAAAAATATTTTACCTTATTTATAAAATGAAAATAAAGACGCTATTATTTTACCTTTTAATTTTCGCCTGTAGTCACGGCTTTGCTCAACATACTATTACCAACTTTAATAAAGGTTGGAAATTTTTTTTGGGAAATGATAGCGCTGCAATTAGGTACCATTATAATGATCTAAAATGGAGAACATTAAACCTCCCGCACGATTGGAGCATTGAAGGAAAATTTAGTAAAGAATATTCAACAACTTACAACGAAGGTGCTTTGCCTGCAGGCATTGGCTGGTACCGGAAAGCATTTTCTGTACCTCTAACGGCAAGGGGTAAACGGATTTATATAAATTTTGATGGGGTGTATCGTGACAGCGAAGTTTGGATCAACGGAAATTATCTTGGCAAACGTCCCAATGGTTATATTTCTTTCCGTTATGAACTGACACCTTACTTAAAATTCGGAAATGCTAAAAATGTGATAGCTGTAAAAGTAGATAATTCAGGCCAGCCGAACTCGCGATGGTACACAGGTTCAGGCATTTACCGTAAAGTATGGCTGCTTACCACCAGCAGGATTGCAGTTGATGAATGGGGCACTTATGTTACCACTTCTGTTTCGGGAAATGACCATGCATCGGTCAGCATTACAACCAATATTAAAAGTGATCCTGAAAAGAAAAGCGAAGTGTTTTTGCTGACAAAAATTTATGATGCAAACGGGAATATGGTTGCTAATGAACTATCACAAAAATTAAACATAGATACGCCAGGCTTAAAAGTTGTACAAAAACTGTCCATTTCAAATCCGATACTTTGGTCAGTTGATAATCCCGTAATGTATAAAGCTGTATCGCAAATAATCCTGGATGGGAAGGTGATTGATAACTATGAAACTCCATTCGGTATCCGCACTTTTTATTTTGATGCTGCAAAAGGCTTTTTTCTCAATGGGAAGCATTTAAAAATTCTCGGTGTTTGTGATCACCAGGACCTGGGCGCATTAGGTGCAGCCGTAAATAAACGCGCTATTGAAAGGCAACTTGAAATTTTAAAGGCAATGGGATGCAATGCTATTCGTACCGCGCATAATCCGCCTTCAGTTGAATTATTAAATTTGTGTGATAAAATGGGCTTCATTGTGATGGACGAAGCTTTTGATATGTGGATGAAGGGAAAGACCAAAAAAGATTATCATCTTGATTTTGCAAAATGGCATAAACAAGATTTACAGGATATGATAAAGCGCGACCGCAATCATCCTTCTATATTTATGTGGAGCATAGGAAATGAAATTCGCGAACAGTTTGACAGTAGTGGAATTTCTCTCGCGAAAGAATTGGTGGGCATAGTAAAAGCGCTTGATACCACACGCCCTGTTACCTGCGCACTTACAGAAAATGATCCCGAAAAAAATTTTATTTATCAGTCCGGCGCACTCGATCTTTTGGGCTTCAATTATAAGCTCAATGATTATCCCGATCTTCCTCATAAATTTCCCGGGCAAAAAATAATTGCAAGCGAAACCATGTCGGCGCTGGCTACCCGCGGGCATTATGATATGCCTTCAGACAGCATCCGCTTTTGGCCTCCTGGTCCAAAAGAAAAATTTATAGGCAATCCCAATTTAACGGTTTCTGCATACGATAATGTCTGCGCCTATTGGGGTTCTACTCATGAGAAAGGATGGAACGCCGTTAAGAAATATGATTTTATAGCCGGATTGTTTGTATGGTCGGGCTTTGATTTTTTAGGTGAACCGGTCCCGTATTCCTGGCCCGCCCGCAGTTCTTACTATGGCATTATTGACCTGGCTGGTTTTCCCAAAGACAGTTATTATATGTATCAAAGCGAATGGACAAGTAAACCTGTGTTGCATATTTTCCCTCACTGGAACTGGGCGCGTGGGGAAGTTGTTGATGTGTGGGCTTATTACAACAATGCAGACGAAGTGGAGCTTTATTTAAATGGAAAATCATTAGGGGTCAGGAAAAAACAAGGTGATAGTTTACATGTGATGTGGCGGATTCCTTTTGAACCCGGAACATTAAAGGCAGTTTCAAGGCGGAAGGGAAAAACGGTATTAACAAGAGAAATAAAAACCGCCGGCAAACCGGCAAAGATCATACTTAGCGCAGATCGTAATACTATAAAAGCGGATGGAACTGACCTATCTTTTGTGACGGTAAAAATTCTGGATGCTGATGGAAACCTTGTACCTTATGCAGATAACCTGGTAAATTTTACTTTGAAAGGAGAAGGATTTATTGCGGGGGTTGATAACGGTTTGCAAACAAGTATGGAACCATTCAAAGCCAGTTACCGAAAGGCTTTCAACGGATTGTGCCTTGCTATTATTCAGTCAAAAGAAAAAGAAGGTCAAGTATTGTTGAAAGCAACATCGCCGGGTCTGAAATCTGCAGAAATGACCATTAAGGTAAAAAGATAGAATTTAATATTAAAGCAAGGCATGGTAACCTCTTTAGAGGTGACACCTTTTCAAAAGGTGTCACCTCTAAAGAGGTTTTGGCTATGGCGCCGGAAAACCTGCTTTGCATACTTCTGCCTGTTGCATTGGGCATAGAGGGCGTTAGACCGCTGGGTAAGGTTTTGCCGGCCCTTGCGGCAAGACCAAAATTTGCCGATCTTATTTTCATAGCCGGCGAATGCACGATCTGTGTTCTTTTTATTCGGCACATTGCCTTCCCATGCGGCGGTAGAATACTAGGTTTCCCAAACTGCCGCTTACATATACATCTGTCACTTTAGCCATGATCTTTTTATTTATTTAGTTTATGTTCCATATACTTCTATTACCTGAACGCCTCATACCTGTACCTGACCCGGTGCTATACCCGTGGGCTAATAACGCACGGGTATAGCAGTTTATTGTGGGTAGGTATAAGGAGGGACATTGGGGGGCATATGGATCGTGGTGTTCGGCTGCTTTGTAAAAAATAATGGATCGATTGTTTTATAAACTTATATGAGCAGGTTTGTAGGACTTTTAAAGCCTTATTACCTTTTTATAATTTAATACATCAGCAGGAAGAAAAGATTGGACAGAATAGAATACTGAAATTCGGCCGTTATGCGCAGAATAATTAATAATAAAAAAAGAGCCACTGTTCTGGTTTGCAACTTCGGAAACTATCTTTCTTAAGATAGTCAGTAACCATAGAAATATGCGCTTTTCCTAATTATGTGAATAATCAGAAATAGAGGAATATATTTACACTCATTCAGGAAGGTATGCAACTAATAATTCCAATACAATATTTAATAAGAATTTAATGGAAATAGCCCTGCGAATTTTATTAGGATTGGTAGCATTAATTTGTTTATCAGGTGGCCTCAACCTATTAATAAAAGGCTCGACTTCTTTCTTACCCAAAGGTACTCCGGCTCTTCCCGTGTTGGATGATCTCTTTAGATTCCTGAGTGGAATTTATTTTAGCCTGGGATTTTTAATGGCGTGGGTTGTTTTTAATTTTCATGAAGTAAATGATTTAATTTATTTTATTGGGATCGTTGTTGTTTTTTCAGGATTAGGAAGATTATACTCGATAAAAGTTGGCTCCGCCGGAAAATATTTTGATAATATGATAGTGGTTGAAATTATTTTAGGCATCGTTATTATTATTCTGCAGTATTTAAGATAAACAACGGATGACAGGCTACGTTTCAACATTCAAAATGGATACGTTAAGAAAGCATTGGTTCGACATGGGCGGTGTACCAGCATCCCGATCTTGATTGTACTCATATTCTATATTATTATTACAATGACGTTTTGATTAAATGAAGGATAAGCAACGCTCGTGCACAGAAGATTTTTCATCTATCTCCAGATGAGAAAAGGATCCTCAGTAGAAAGAAAGAATTCTTATAATAATTAATTGTAATTTAGTTTTCAAATTTAATTTACTCCTTAAACTTATTACGCATGCTAAAATTTAAAATTGCTTTACTGTTCGTGATGAGCTGTTTTGCCTCACCCGCTTTTAGCCAGGTGTATATTACCAATGTAACCATAGTAGATGTGGTAAAGCAACAATTGCTTCCGGGGCAAACGGTTGCAATAAATAACGGGATCATTTCAAATATTCAACCATCTCAAAAAATAAAAGTGCAACCAGGCGATACGGTTATTGATGGCACAGGAAAATACCTTATGCCCGGGATGACGGATGCACATGTGCATTTCTTTCAGAGCGGCGGTTTATATACAAGGCCTGATGCTATTGACCTTCGCAAATATCATCCGTATGAAAATGAAATAGATTGGGTGCATAACAACATGGAAGATTTTTTACGCCGGTATGTAAAAGCCGGCATCACTTCTGTAATCGATGTGGGTAGTAATTATCATTTTTTGCAACAGCGCGATTCATTTGAAAATAAAAGCTATGCTCCGAGAATATTTATGACAGGGCCGCTGCTCACTTCCTACGAACCGCAGGTATTTAAAAATCTCGGTAACGAAGAACCCTTTATTTTGGTGAAAACGCCTGAAGACGGAATAAAGGGAGTGCAGGCGGAATTGCCTTATCATCCTGATTTTATAAAGATTTGGTATATCGTGAGTCGTAATCCCGACAGCCTTGAAGCAAGTGCCAGGGAATTTCAACCTGTTGCCAAAGCCATTATTGATGAAGCACATAAACATCACCTGAAAGTGGCGGTACATGCTACTCAAAGAATTACTGCTCAACTTGCGGTAGAAAGCGGATGCGATTATTTGGTTCATGGAATAGAGGACGAAATAGTTTCGGATGATTTTATCAAACTTTTAAAATCACACAACATCATTGATTGCCCCACGCTGATCGTAGAGGACGGATATTTTAAGACTTTTGGGCAAAACATGCATTATTCGGATTACGATGCTGCCATTTCAAACCCTGTGCAGTTATCCTCTATACAAGATCTGAAAACCTTGCCGGACACAGCATTTACCGGTCTTTATAAAAGGCGATTTAACAGCCCGGATATGATGAGCCGATTGTCTCACGAGGATTCAGTGAGAATGGTGAACCTTAAAAAAATGGTTGATGGCGGAGTAACCATAGTAGCCGGAACAGATGCAGGAAACATCGGAACGCAGCATTCTTCCTCGTTTTTTGATGAGTTGTTGGCCATGAAAGAAAGCGGAATGAGCAACTGGCAAATTATTCAATCGGCAACCATAAATCCCGCTAAAATATTGGACAAACAAAAAGGAATGGGCAGCATCGCCGTTGGTAATAAAGCCGACTTGCTTATATTAAATGCCAACCCGGTTGAGAGCATTAAAAACCTTACTAAAATTAGTTTGGTGATTAATAAAGGAGTGGTGATTAATCCTTCGACGATTATTAAATAGTGATTGATTGTTGAGAGAGGAAACTAAACTATAAAATTTTAGTGCAACGGTGATTCATTGTTCTTAGTACGTCTTTGATTATGGTTCACAGTAAAGCAACAAAAAACAACAATTCTTATTTTATTCACATACGCAACATCCCTGTTGGGAGACAGGGCCTGGGAAAAAAATATTAAGCAGCCATATGACAACAAAGACGAACAATCTTGTTTATTGGATTTCGACCATTATTTTCTCAGCATTGATGATATTCTCGGCTATTGGCGGCCTTCAACCTACTCAACAAGCTATTCAATTAATACATGACGGGCTTGGTTACCCTATTTATTTTATACAATTCATCAGCATTGCAAAATTACTCGGTGTCATTGTTATCCTGGTACCCGGACGAGGCAGGATAAAAGATTGGGCCTATGCCGGTTTGTTTTTTGATCTTGCCGGTGCTTTTTACTCCGGTATTGCGGCATCAGGTAAGTTTGACCCGTTACTACTTACCATGCTTATATGGATCGTGCCTGGTATATTGTCGTATTATTTCTGGATGAAGAAAATGAAGGGATGATTGGTGGGAAATACACCAATCCTCCTTTATCCAGAATTGTTCAAATATAAAATTACTGTTGTCCCTTGAATTTGTAACTTAGTATATGTTTGGATTTCAAAAATTGAAATGGTTATTATAGATTGGATAGCATTGTTGTCCGGTAAAAAAAGGAGCAGAAAATGAATTCTGCTCCAAATGGTTTAGTTTAGGGTTTACTACAACAAAAAACTTTACCATGAACAAAAGTACTTTTTTTACCGGACAGCCTGTATTTTCTCAACTAATAAAAGTTATTCCCAGATCATTAATTTGCAAGGCGGCCACTGAACATAGAAGTGATAGATACTCTAAAAAGTTTGACACATATCATCATCTTCTTACCATGCTCTATACTTGTTTTCAAAACTGCACATCCTTGCGTGAAGTGACCACCGGTCTCCAGGCCAGTGAAGGGCGGCTCCAAAGCTTAAACATGCATTATTTGCCTGCTCGTAGTACCCTGGCAGATGCTAACAAAAGAAGAGCACATCATGTCTTTGAACAAATCTATATGCAGTTATATGGTAAATACAGAGAGCTTTTATCGGACAGCCGTTTTAAAGATCCATTAGTTAAACGCCTGGTCATAATTGACTCAACCACTATTAGTCTGTTCCAGGATATTATGAAAAATGCCGGGCGTGCGGCTGCCGATGGTAGAAGGAAAGGAGGCATCAAAGTACATACAGCCATGAATGCTAAAGAAAGTGTTCCTTACCTGATCCGCTTTACAGAGGCGGCAAAAACTGATATTCCATTTATGAAAGAAGTCAATCCGCCCGCAGGTTCTATCGTAGTAATGGATAAGGGCTATCATAATTTTAAGCAATTAAATAATTGGAGATTAATGAAAGTAGATTGGATCACCCGACTTAGAACAAATAATGTTTATGAAGTAACTGAAGAAAAACAAGTGTCCGAAAAAGATATTATAGCAGGAGTAATTAGTGACCAGTGGATTGTGTTAGGATATAAAATTAAAGTTGAAAAAGTACAAGGCAGATTGGTGACCTACTATGATCATGAAACACAAAGAACATTTCAATTCATCACTTCAAATAAGCGTTTGTCACCTTTAAAAATAGCAATGCTTTATAAGCAAAGGTGGCAAATAGAGATGCTATTTAAAAGATTAAAGCAGAATATGCCTTTGGAATACTTTTTAGGTGAAAATGAAAATGCTATTAAAATACAAATATGGTGCACCTTGATTGCTGACCTTCTGCTCAAAGTAGTTGCCTCACAGGTGAAACGCAGGTGGGCATTCTCAAACCTTGCGTCTTTTGTGAGATTGCATCTGCTAAACTACACACATGTATTTAAGTTCCTGGAGCATCCTGAACGGTGCAGAATATATAATCCAGCCCCAACTGAAAATCAATTGAAGCTTAACTTTTCTCCATAGGGCCTCTAAATGAAAAATGAATGGAGTACACACATTCACTACGAGCTTTCCTCTGTATTTTTATCAAAAAAATTATTAATCGGACAGCACTGATTGGATAGTCCTAAGTTACAAACTAACCTAGTTTTGCATTTATTAATTTTATTATGGACCAATAACATTATTTATAAAATTTCTGCACGATGACAATGGTGGCTTGCATTATAAATGATACCGCTCCTATTATGTTAGGTGATTTATTAATTTCCAACCAACACAAACCAGCAGAATTTTTTATTCCATCATTGCAGGAAAACATTCTAAAATTTCTACCAAATATTTCTCAGTATCATCCTGAACGTCTCAATCAAAAGTTATATATCCTTAAATCCAATGTGTGCGTAGCTTTTTCTGGGGAGGTCCATTATATAAAAAGATTTTTAGAAGATGTTTCAATATTCTGTAGAGTTAATGATATAGTCACCGCGGCAAGAATGAAAATTTTTTTAAATCAATATGCCGATGATGGGACTTGGGAACACTTTTCCTTCGTCATTTTGATTATAGAAAAAAAAAATCATGAAATTTTAATGGGTAAGGTGATTCATGGAAAATGGGTGAGATCCAATACTTCTTTGTTAGGAGAGATTTTTGCTTCGGGGTCCGGATCTGAAGATTTTTTGTGGGAAGTAAACGAAGAAATGAAAGTGAAATCTAGTTTCTCGAATTCAAATATCGATTATGTGCTTCAGATGAATACTTTAATGATTTGTAAGTTATTGGCGAAAGAACGACTAAATCTGAGTACGATTAAAAATTTTTGGGGTGCTGGTTTTGAAATGATTTACATTGATAAAGACCATTTTACCAAGTTAGATAACATAACATACATTATTAACATTGGAAAGGCTGAGAACGGCAAATTAGAGAATGTTCCTGTTCCAGAGACAATTCTAAATCAGTGCTGTCCGATTAATAATTTTTTTGATAAAAATACAGAGGAAAGCTCGTAGTGAATGTGTGTACTCCATTTATTTTTCATTTAGAGGCCCTATGGAGAAAAGTTAAGCTTCAATTGATTTTCAGTTGGGGCTGGATTATATATTCTGCACCGTTCAGGATGCTCCAGGAACTTAAATACATGTGTGTAGTTTAGCAGATGCAATCTCACAAAAGACGCAAGGTTTGAGAATGCCCACCTGCGTTTCACCTGTGAGGCAACTACTTTGAGCAGAAGGTCAGCAATCAAGGTGCACCATATTTGTATTTTAATAGCATTTTCATTTTCACCTAAAAAGTATTCCAAAGGCATATTCTGCTTTAATCTTTTAAATAGCATCTCTATTTGCCACCTTTGCTTATAAAGCATTGCTATTTTTAAAGGTGACAAACGCTTATTTGAAGTGATGAATTGAAATGTTCTTTGTGTTTCATGATCATAGTAGGTCACCAATCTGCCTTGTACTTTTTCAACTTTAATTTTATATCCTAACACAATCCACTGGTCACTAATTACTCCTGCTATAATATCTTTTTCGGACACTTGTTTTTCTTCAGTTACTTCATAAACATTATTTGTTCTAAGTCGGGTGATCCAATCTACTTTCATTAATCTCCAATTATTTAATTGCTTAAAATTATGATAGCCCTTATCCATTACTACGATAGAACCTGCGGGCGGATTGACTTCTTTCATAAATGGAATATCAGTTTTTGCCGCCTCTGTAAAGCGGATCAGGTAAGGAACACTTTCTTTAGCATTCATGGCTGTATGTACTTTGATGCCTCCTTTCCTTCTACCATCGGCAGCCGCACGCCCGGCATTTTTCATAATATCCTGGAACAGACTAATAGTGGTTGAGTCAATTATGACCAGGCGTTTAACTAATGGATCTTTAAAACGGCTGTCCGATAAAAGCTCTCTGTATTTACCATATAACTGCATATAGATTTGTTCAAAGACATGATGTGCTCTTCTTTTGTTAGCATCTGCCAGGGTACTACGAGCAGGCAAATAATGCATGTTTAAGCTTTGGAGCCGCCCTTCACTGGCCTGGAGACCGGTGGTCACTTCACGCAAGGATGTGCAGTTTTGAAAACAAGTATAGAGCATGGTAAGAAGATGATGATATGTGTCAAACTTTTTAGAGTATCTATCACTTCTATGTTCAGTGGCCGCCTTGCAAATTAATGATCTGGGAATAACTTTTATTAGTTGAGAAAATACAGGCTGTCCGGTAAAAAAAGTACTTTTGTTCATGGTAAAGTTTTTTGTTGTAGTAAACCCTAAACTAAACCATTTGGAGCAGAATTCATTTTCTGCTCCTTTTTTTACCGGACAACAATGATTAAGAATTAGCGCTTATACCTGCCCTTTGCGTGGGTGCATTTCGTAATGTCGCAAAGGTTGCCAACCTTAATAACTTTTTTTCAAGTTAAAAAACGTAACCCAAAGGTTGGCAACCTTGAACCCCGGCGCGGCAAATTGAAATGCACCCCTTTGCCTTAGCAGCTAAAGCTCCTGCTTCAAACATTTCTCAGTCCAATTTTTTCTTTGCCGCTTCGCGTAATGAAGCAACATTTTCATCCTTTTTAAAACTTTTACCACAGTATTCCAGGCAAAATGTAGAATAACTATTTAAAGATATTTATTTAAGTGTCATACTAACGTTTAATATCTTTATTTACATTTTATCGATTCATTTTTTTAAGAAATTATAAAGTGGTCAGGACTGATCCCGGAGTAATCTTTTATACAGGAAATTACATTTTTATACAAAGAAAAATCTTCAGCCGGATGCGTTGTAGTCAGCACCACACTTTCCATTCCTGCGTTCAGAGCCGCTTCTACTCCTTTCGGCGCATCCTCGAATACAACACAAGATGAAGGTTCCACATTCAGGATTTGTGCACATTTCAGAAATGTTTCCGGATGAGGTTTGCTTTCTACGACATCATCTGCACTTACAATTGCTTTGAAAAAGTCGCGGATTTTTAAATTATCCAAAACAAAATCAGCATTAAATGGAATAGCGGCGGTACCAATTGCCATTGGAATATCTTGCTGTTTTGCTTTCTCTAAAAATTGTGACAGTCCCAGTATCAATGAAAGTTTCGGCAAAAATTCGTGCTGATATTTTCTCTCTTTTTCGAGTGATAACTGTTTCATTTGTTCATCTGAAAAATGATTTTTTCCAAAAATTCTTTCAAGCAGTTCACTGTTTTTTCCATACATCTGCACTTTTACTTCATCCCAACTTACCCCTGCTTTTAAATCATTGTTCAAAATATCATACCACGCCTTTGCATGATAATGCATGTCATCAATCATCGTTCCGTTCAAGTCAAAAATAAAAGCTCTTTTTTTCATAGATAAAATGCGACAGGAACTGCTTTCTTATTTACCAAAGATGGTACATCGTAGCAAAAAATAAGAATCTTCCTTATTTGTTTGTTTGTTGAACAGATAAAAGTGAGTTCCTGGCGTGTGTCGTATATCATTTATTTACCACTACCTTATATACCGTAACCGAATGATATTTTTCTCCAGGCCTTAAAATTGTTGAAGGAAATCCAGGTTCATTAGGAGAGTCGGGAAAATGCTGTGTTTCCAGGCATAATGCAGAATGAACTTTGATTGGTTTTCCATCGCGGTTTATAAATTTCCCATCTAAAAAATTGCCGGTGTAAAATTGAATGCCGGGTTCTGTAGTGTAAACTTCCAGGGACCTCCCGGTGATTGGATCTGAAACTACTGCTACTTTTTCCAGGGAAGAATCTTTCCTGTTTAGCACCCAGTTAAAATCATAACCGCCTTTTACTTCATTAATATCCTTTCCAATCTTTTTGGCGGAAGTAAAATCATAAGGTGTTCCTTTTACCGCAGTAATTTTTCCGGTAGGAATCAACGTACTGTCAACGGGCGTATATTGATCTGCATCAATCATTAAACTTTCATCCAGGATGGTATTGTTTACATCTCCTGACAAATTAAAATAAGTATGATTGGTCAAATTAACAGGAGTTGCTTTGTCGGTTTCTGCATCGTATTCTATTTTAAGTTCGTTCTGATCAGTTAATGTGTATTGAACCGTTACACTTAGATTTCCCGGAAAGCCTTCTTCACCATCTTTGCTCATGTATTTCAAAGTAAGAGAAGGAACACTGTCGCTTGAAATTGAAGCATCCCAAACTACCTTATCAAAGCCCTTTAAGCCGCCGTGTAAAGTATTTTTCCCATCATTTGCAGCAAGGCGATAAGTCGTGCCATCAAGCGTGAATTTTGCATTTGCTATTCTGTTACCATATCGTCCTATCAGAGCGCCAAAGTATGGCGGCTTTTGAAGGTATTGATTCAAACTATCAAATCCGATGATAATTTCAGATTTTTTATCATTTTTGTCCGCTGTAATGAAGGAGGTTACTGTGCCTCCATAGTTGCTTATTTTTACTTCTGTTCCTTTGTCATTTACTAATGTAAAAAGATAAACTTCTTTACCATCAACTTTGCCCCAATCAATTTTTGAAATACCGGCTTTTGTTGATTCGGCTTTTTCATTTTCAGATGAATTATTGCAGGAAATAATTAAAGCACTAAGTATGCCTGCGGCAACGAGACCTGGAAATTTCATATAATTTTTAATTTAGCTTTTAAGTTTCTACTGCCTTGTTATCCAGGCAGATAATGTACCGGGTAAATATAAAAGTATTTAATTGTATCATTTACAATTATTTTTATTTTTTTTAATGCGGTACATTTCTTTTTAAAAAGTTTGAGGATTTATTTAAAAAAAACCGGCGCATTTACTACTGTTGATAGCAGTTTCGGACATTCAAAATAATTATCTTGCGTTCCATGATTTTGTCTTCAACCGATATTAGTGCCGGTAAAAAATATTCACGGATTATCTCGCTTGTCCCCTCTCAGACAGAATTATTATTTGATTTAGGGTTAGATGAAGAAGTGATTGGAATCACTAAATTTTGCATTCACCCTCAACAATGGTTCAGAAATAAAACAAGAGTTGGCGGAACAAAAAACATCAATGAAAAAATCATTGACCAACTTTCTCCTGACCTGATCATTGCGAATAAAGAAGAAAATGTAAAAGAACAGATAGAAGATTTGGCAGGGAAATATGACGTGTGGGTTAGCGATGTAAATGATTTGAATGATGCGTTGAATATGATCAATGACATCGGAAAATTAACTGCAAGAAGAGAAGCTGCATCAGTTTTGGCTTTCAAAATAAAACAAGGTTTTGAGGATTTGAAAAAAAATTATCTTAATAAGAGAAAAATTTCTGCGGCTTATTTCATTTGGAAAGATCCTTACATGCTTGCCGGCGGCGATACTTTTATAAATGACATGATGCCATACTGCGGCCTGGAAAATATTTATGGGGATAAAAAACGATATCCTTTGATTTCTTTGGAAGAAATTAAAGAGAAAAAATGCGAACTTATTTTACTTTCCTCAGAGCCATATCCTTTTAAACAAAAACACAAAGAGGAAATTCAATCACAATTCCCGAAAATTAAAATTGAATTGGTGGACGGCGAAATGTTTAGCTGGTATGGAAGCCGATTATTAAAATCAATTAATTATTTTCAATCATTTGTCAATAAAATGAATTCAAATTAATGTTCACACAATTTCTTTAAACCAAAAATCGCTTAACCGTGTAATTCCCTATTTTTGCAAAAATTAAAACTTAAATAATGGCATCAAAAAAAATTACTGAGATTTTAGGCGACAAAGCTGAAGAACTATTGAATTACAAATGTAAAATTGACAAATCAACCCTTACACTCCCCTCTCCCTCTTATATCGATGATATTTTTTTACAGAGCGACCGCAACAACCGTTCAGTTGGCGCGATGCAGCAACTGATGGATCATGGACGCCTTGGCGGTACAGGATATTGCTCCATCTTCCCCGTTGACCAGGGAATAGAACACAGTGCCGGCGCGTCTTTTGCTCCAAATCCCATTTATTTTGACCCGGAAAATATTGTAAAATTAGCGATTGAATCAGGCTGCAATGGCGTTGCTTCTACCTTCGGTGTTTTGGGAATTCTGAGCAGAAAATATGCACATAAGATTCCTTTTATTGTAAAATTAAATCACAACGAATTATTGAGTTATCCGGCTAAATATGATCAGACAATGTTTGGTTCTGTAGAAACTGCTTATAATATGGGTGCAGTTGGCGTGGGAGCTACTGTTTACTGGGGAAGCCACGAAAGTACCCGGCAATTACAGGAAGTAAGTTTAGCATTTGAACGCGCTCATGAACTCGGAATGTGTACGATTCTTTGGTGTTATGTGCGTAATGAAGCATTTAAAGTGAATGGAATAAATTATGAAACCAGCGCTGATCTTACCGGCCAGGCCAATCATCTTGGTGTTACTTTGCAAGCTGATATAATCAAACAAAAAATGCCGACTAATAATGGTGGATATAATGCGGTAAAATTTGGAAAAACATCTCCATTGGTTTATGAAAATCTTACTACCGATAATCCGATAGATCTTTGCCGCTACCAGGTTCTAAATTGCTACAGCGGCAAAATTGGCTTGATAAACAGTGGCGGTGAAAGTAAAGGTGCTTCTGATTTGCAGGACGCTGTAACAACAGCTGTCGTTAATAAACGCGCAGGCGGCATGGGATTAATTATGGGTAGAAAAGCGTTTCAAAGACCATTTAAAGAAGGAGTGGAATTATTGAATGCCACGCAGGATGTATATTTGGATCAAAGCATTACGATAGCATAAAAGTTGAAGGTTGAAGGTTGAAGGTTGAAGGTTGAAGGTTCAAGGTTGAAGGTTGAAGGTTGAAGGTTGAAGGTTAAATGCTGAAAAAAACAAACATGAAACAAGACGAAGATTTTGATGCAAATCTTGCGGGAGAAGAGGGTGAGACCGAAGAAACGAAACGAAGATGGTTTCGCAGAATAAAAAAAGGAATCACCACTTCTACCAAGGATAAAAAAGAAGCGCCGGACGGACTGTGGACAAAATGCCCGCAATGCCGGTATACCTGTACCGTTTCTGAACTGCGGGAAAATTTGTTTGTCTGCCCCAAGTGTGAATACCATCACAGGATTGGCAGCGCCGAATATTTTGAAATTCTTTTTGACAATAACGAATACGAAGAGCTTTTTGCGAACATAAAATCAAAAGATTACCTCGGTTTCGTGGATCTCAAACCCTATTCCCAAAGACTGGAAGAAACGCGTGCCAAATCAACAATTCACGATTCCATTACTGTAGCACATGGAAAAGTAGAGGGAATGGATATTGTAATCGCATCGATGGATTTTGAATTTATCGGGGGCAGTTTAGGAAGTGTAATGGGTGAAAAAATTTCACTCGCCTGCGATTATTGTATTGAACATAAAATTCCATTTATGATTATCAATAAAAGCGGTGGAGCACGAATGATGGAAAGCGCTTTTTCATTAATGCAGTTAGCAAAAACATCTGGCAGATTGTCGTTACTTTCTGATGCGAAAATTCCTTATTTTTCACTTTGCACCGATCCTACTTTTGGCGGCACAACTGCTTCTTTTGCCATGCTCGGAGATGTGATCATGGCTGAACCTGGCGCTCTGATTGGTTTTGCTGGTCCCCGTGTGATAAAAGAGACGATTAAAAAAGATTTACCTCCCGGATTTCAGCGCAGTGAGTTTTTATTGGAACATGGGTTTCTTGATTTTATTGTTTCCAGAAAAGATTTGAAAGAAAAACTGAAGCAGTTATTGATTTTATTCAGGAATTAAATTTTAAAAACGAAACTTTGCAGCAGGAATAAAATCAATTCCTGCTGTTTTTTTTTATGGATTTAAGTAACAGAAAAGCCTATTACGAATACAACATTGAAACGAAATATGTTGCAGGGCTTGTATTGACCGGCACCGAAATCAAATCTCTGCGTGCCGGAAAAGCGAGTTTCAATGACAGTTACTGCATATTTAATAAAGGTGAATTATTTGTAAAAAGCCTGCACATTTCCGAATATAATTTTGGCACTCATTACAATCATGAGCCGATGCAGGAACGTAAGTTACTATTACAAAAAAAGGAGTTGCGAAAACTGGAGAATAAAATAAAAGAGAAAGGCTACACCATTGTTCCTTTAAAAATATTTTTTTCTGCCAGCGGCTTTGCAAAAATGGAAATTGGGCTGGGAAAAGGAAAAAAGATTTACGATAAAAGAGAAACCATTAAAGCTCGTGAAACGGACCGAGAAGTAAAGAGGAAATATGGTATCTGATTCTATTTTGGAATGAGCGCGATGATCTTTTGCGCAAGATCTTTTACACAAAACCTCTTATTTTTATCCATAAAAATGATTTAATCCATGTCACAAAAAATTTACCAGGTTGACGCTTTTGCCAATAAAATTTTTTCAGGAAATCCTGCAGCGGTTTGCCCGCTCGATCAATGGTTGAGCGATGAGATTTTACAAAATATAGCGATGGAAAACAATCTTGCCGAAACCGCATTTTATGTAAAAAAAGGAGATCGCTATGAACTAAGATGGTTTACCCCGGCAGTTGAAGTTGACCTGTGCGGCCATGCTACATTGGCTGCGGCTTTTGTATTGTTCAAATTTGAAAATCATCACGAAAACATCATTCATTTTGATTCACTGAGAAGCGGAATATTGACAGTAACGAAAGATGGTCCATTGCTGAAATTAAATTTTCCGACAGATGAAATAAACCCGGTAGAACTTACTGAAGAATTAACGGGCGCATTCAATATAAAACCTGCGTTTGCTTTTAAAGGTAAAACCGATTATATGCTGGTGTTTGAAAACGAAGCGCAGATTAGAGAGATAATTGTCAATTATTCAGCCATCTCAAAATTAAAAGCCCGTGGAGTAATCATCACCGCCAAAGGCGATAACGTGGATTTTGTTTCAAGGTTTTTTGCTCCGGCTGCCGGTGTAAATGAAGATCCGGTAACGGGCTCTGCTCATACTTCATTAACTCCTTACTGGTCAGACCGGCTCGGGAAAACTGATCTCACAGCCATCCAACTTTCCGCACGAAAAGGTTTTTTACAATGCAGATATCTAAACGATCGCGTTGAAATCAAGGGAGAGGCACAGTTGTATTTAATTGGCGAAATATTTTTGGAAAACGAAAAATAAGAATCACGCTTATTTGTCCTTTTACTGTTTAAGAGAATAAATTGAAAACAGAAATTTGCTTTATTTGTTCGTTTACTGATATCGCAGGCTTTTAAGGCCTTCCCTTATACATTTAAACATTTGTTTAAAGATTCAAAATCTTTTCTACCTGATGACGATAGCTTCGGCTGACGGGTAATTCAAATTTGCCATAAGCTCATCATTAATTGAATTGGTTTTTCAATTTCAGATTAAAAAGCTACGCATTAGCGTGGCTTTTTAATTGCTTTCTTTTGCAAACACTGCAGGCTGCCAAATAATAAAGAGCCACTGCCTCTTTATTTTTAAAAACAGGCAATGAAGTTAAAACCAGACAAGATAAATAAAAATTTAAATTGAAAATTTTATATTAGTTTAGTGTATTCAATTTCCCAAAGACCCCCAGCAGCTTTCTTTAAAATCAGATATCTTCTTTATAGAAAAAATTTCTGTAATTCCATTATCCGGAAATAAAAAACTGCCGCATTTCCACTATTCTGTAAGAACCTTTTACCCAAAGACCTACAAACGTTTTCCTGATGATGAAATTTGTGAAAACCAGCCGTTATTTATTGATGCTTCTTTTTCTCAGTGGCGTGTTTTCGCGTAGTATAGCCCAGCATCTTCTGTTTTACGACAGCATTGCCATCATCAATTCTGAAAGCAGGCCCGATGAGGTAATCAACAGGCTCAATTTATCCAAACTTCATTTTGCAAAAGCAACTGAAAACCGTATCAATTTTGGCCTGGTACAAAATGAGTATAAATATATCCTGCTGAAAGTGAAGATACCGGAAGAGGATGCAGAACCTTATTTATCCATAGACAATACGAGCCTCGATACGGTGAGTATTTACAGCATTGATGACGAAGGAAATGTACGCCAGGTTTACTTTGCCGGGGCACTCGTTCCGTTTGATCAGGACAATGAATTTGTGTGGCATACGGTAGCATTGAATGAACATCCTTCACCATTTTATCTCATTGCCTTAAAATCTTCCGAAAAGAATATCAATGTGCACTATGAAATATTGACGCGTGATGAACTTGAACAAAAATACCAAAGCCACGACCGGATCATTTTCTTTTATACGGGTATTGTTTGTTTGATTGTCATTGTAATTCTTCTCGCATTTGTTTTATTCCAAAAAGCCGTCTTTGCCACTTATCTGGCTTATATTTTATGTGCGTTCATATGGATCGTTTCTCATTATGGTTATATTTTCCCTTATGTCTATCCGCAGGTTCCGGTAATTAACCGGATCGTTAAACCCATCAGTAGCCTTGGCGCCGGCTTCTTTCTTTTGACCGTGATGAACCAGGTATTCAGGCAGCAGATAGCGTCAGGAAAAATGTTTGAAAAATGCATGAACATTACACTTTATATTTTGCCGTGGATCATTGCGGCCATGTTTTTATTGTTGATTCCCCGCTTGCATTTTGGCATAAGATATACGCTCATGATCGGCTGGCACCTGGTGCTGATATTTACACTTTGCATGATTGCCATCACGCCGGTTAGTTTTATTAAAACAGGCGCAACGGCCAAAATATTTTCATTGGCGATGTTTGTAATATGCACTATGACACTGGTTCAGTTATTAACCAATTCCGGGTTTATCAATAATTTCTTTGTAGGAGAACATGGGATCACTTTGGGAAGCCTGCTCGAAAATATCATCCTTGCATCCGGATTATTTTATAACCTCTTGCAGGAAAGAAAGCAAAGAGAAGAACAGGTGCTGGCGCTGGAACTGGAGCAGGCAGAAACTTTAAAAAAACTGATCACCGTGCAGGACAACGAGCGTAAAAGAATTGCCGGCGATCTGCATGATAACATCGGGCCGCTGCTCGCTGCGCTTAAAATAAATTTCAGGCGGATCATTCATACAAAAGAAACAGGCGCCCTAAACGGGCTTGCAACGAAGACAGAATTGATCATTGATGAATCGATCGCGGAAATACATAACGTAGCGCTCAACCTGATGCCAAAAGGACTTTCTTCTAATGGACTCATAAACACTTTGCAGGAATATTTTGACAGTATTCAACAGCTTTATAATAAACCGATCGTATTTAACCATCATATAGAATCCATCGTGAATTCTGAACTACAACTTAGTTTATACAGGATCATTTGCGAACTGGTACTCAACGCTGCAAGGCACAGCGATGCATCGAAAATAACAGTATGTATAAACGCAAATCAAAAACTGGTTTCACTGAGCATTCACGATGATGGTAAAGGATTTCAAAAAAGGCTGGCAGATAATAAAAAATCATTGGGCCTGCAAAATGCCGAAAGCAGGGTTTCGTATATGAAAGGAACATTTGATTTGCAAACGCAGGCTGGCAAAGGGACACGGATACAAATAACTATACCTTTACAATCTGATCGTGTTTATGTGCGCGTGCAGTAAACGAAGAAATACGAGCATTTCTTATTTTACAATCTGACCAGGTCCATGTGAACTGCCTTTAGTATCAGTCCGATCCGGTTCTTCACATCAAATTTTTCAAACAGTTTGGCCCGGTATGTATCCACAGTCGATTCACTCAGAAACATCTTTTTAGATATTTCTGAATAGCTCAAATCTGTACATAAATGATTGAGCAATTCTTTTTCCCTGGGCCCCAATTCCGGCGCGGCACCACGGTTGATTCTTTTTTCAATTTGCTTATGAATATTACCGGTGATGATCGGCGTATAATAATAGCCGTATTTCACTACCTGTTGCAAAGCATTCAATAATTCCTCAGATCCAATACTTTTCAGCAAATATCCTTTTACGCCATACTGCAACATCTGGATCACACTGTTATCATCTTCCTCCATCGTAAGCGCCAGCACTTTAATATCTCTTTTGTTTTCAAAGATCCATTTCGCCACATCCACTCCGCTCATGCCGGGCATGATGATATCAAGCAAAACAATATCCGGTACATTTTCTTTTTGCTCTAATGATTGAATAGCCCCTCCTCCATCATTCGCACACCAGCCAACCCTGAATCCGTCAAAATCATTAATGAGGCTTGAAAGCGAATCGCAAAAGATTGCATGGTCATCTATCAACGAAACGGTAGTCATTGTTCAAAGATAAGCGATTTGAGAGGCCGGATTTTCATGAAATATTTGGAGGATTTTCATGAAAGGAATGGCGGTTTATTCTCATCAAAATGTTATTGGAACGGGTAGCTTTGATGAGTGATAAAGACGGAAATAATTTTTTGAATGACGAAAGCATTTGAAAATAACACTATACCGTTAGAATTACTTCTTTACGCAACCATTTTTCAATTAAACTTCGGCTCCCGCATTGGGTTCACCAAACAGTTAGTGAAAAAGCTTTTTGATTTTTTCCGCTCCTGTACCGTTTAAATATTGATGCTAAGTTTTACAACAAAATAGCTTTAATTCTTTAACCGTAAAATCAATTATTATGAAAAAAACATTTTTTATTTCAGCGGTCATTGTATTAATGATCTTGTCTTATAACAAGGCTATAGCACAGTATTGCTTTTGGGTTGCCAACCGAAGCACTCAGACATTCGGCGAGTTAAGAGTGAGGGAGCATGGAACAGGCG
Organism: uncultured Chitinophagaceae bacterium; assembly: GCA_963706825.1. Classification (GTDB taxonomy): domain Bacteria; phylum Bacteroidota; class Bacteroidia; order Chitinophagales; family Chitinophagaceae; genus Ginsengibacter. The sequence goes on from CAVPNT010000004.1 coordinate 76,463, forward strand.
ATCCATTTGGTCCCGACTTATTGCCGTATGATTTAATCCAGCCCGGCCATCACTTTCGGGTGACAACATTTACAGGCGAGCAAATTTGGGATGTTCAGATAAGAAGAGAAAACGGAACTCCGCTTCGTTTTAGCTATATCGATGTTGGCGGAGATCCGCATGTAGATCAGCCATTTATTACGGTAAACGCAAAACTTTTGCATACTCTTGTTATTCAGGAGGATGACGATGGGAATCTCACTTATGGATATTACGAAACCGACCAATTGGGCTACGGTGATCCTTGCAGCAATAATAATTGAGCGATGAAAGAGAATTAGCATTTAAGCCTGTTGGTGCCCATCGCTTCACAGCTCCTGCTCAACACCAACTGCGGTGAGTCGCCCGGATAAAAGTTATCAAAACATCCAATTCCGCCGTAGTAAACAACAAGCATTGTATCGGGATTTTCTCGCATCCTGGCGTTTATTTCGTCATTGCGAGGTACGAAGTAATCTCCTTGTATGTTGTCGACGCTGTGAATGTAAGACTGGTTGTGCACGTCATTGCGAGGCACGAAGCAATCTTACTCCCTGGTCGGTGTCCTCACCGAACAGTTTATGAGTAATGATGAAATGGCCGGTGAGCACACCGGCCACGGTGACAATCCCGATCGCTGAATTTATATTTACTGCTCATAAAGTAGCAAGCTATGGATTCAAGATTACGGGTTTAGTAACGCTCATGCTAGATGGTTTTAGTAACGCACATGCTGATAACGCAATTCGGTTTAGTAACGCTCAGGCACAGGTCCGGAGACCTGCGCCAGCTTAGGGGAGCAAGGAAATGTTTTACTCTTCATTCTTAATTCCTAACTCTTACTTTTACTTCTTACTTCTTCCTTCTTTCTTCTTGTAACTTTATTGTCATTTTTTCATTCTTATTAAACTTTCATCTTCTTTTTTCGTTCCTGATTGGGAACAAAATCCGGGAAAGCCGGTTTAGATTAAATGCTGACAACTGCATTCAAAAAAAAGAAGAAATTTATGATCAAGGTTTACCGTTTCATTTTCCTTGCTGCTGCCATCCTGTGCCTATCGTTGAGGGGAGAAGCGCAGGATTCAACCAAAAATAAAACAAGCTCGTATCTGGAAGCAGGGACCAATTATCTGAGCAACAACGTTTATCTTGGAAGACACGATTCGCTCAGAATTCCTTACCTCACCCCATCGCTCAATTATTATAATAAGTCCGGATTTTATGCATCCGGTTCGCTCTCTTACCTTACCAGCGCCGCCGACAGCCGGATAGACCTGGTAGAGATAGATGCAGGATATTCGTATGTGAAAAATAAATTTTCTGCTCAGTTATCGGCAGAAAGGGATTTTTACAACAGCCAGAGCAAAAATGTAAAAGCAGAAACGAAAGGTAGCCTTAATGCTTCGGTATCCTACGACTGGATTTTTGTGAAACCACTGCTGGAAGGAGGAATTGTTTTCAACGACAAAAATGATTACTATGCCGCCTTCGGCCTGAGCCATGCTTTCTTCTTTGACCATGACAACTTTGAAATTGATCCTTCTTTTCTGATCAACGCAAGTACACAGAATTATTACAACGCTTATTATAGCCAAAGGAAATATAAAGTAAAACGCAAAAATGGAACGGTATCAATGAACTCTACAAAGGCATATTTACCAAATACGTCTCAATTTAAAATACTGGACTATGAAATAAGTGCACCGGTCTATTATGCGTTGGGTAATTTCATAATTGATTTTACGCCCACAGAATCGATTCCAGTGAACCCGAATGTAGCAGTGGTAACGGTAACGCCTTCATCTGGAAATGCGGTTACCAAATACAAGACAGAAAAGTTGAGCAGCATTTTTTACTGGTCTGCAGGTATTACGTATAGCTTTTAAAACTCTTTGACAGCAGCACATTATGTATCGAAGAACCATTCAATCCCAATCCGTCTCAAGATACATTTTATTGTCATTTTCCTGATAACTATTAAACCTGTCACTCAATTCGAAATCTCATTTTTATAACCATTTATTAATAATTTAAAAAACAAACAAACAAACAATGAAAAAGGTAATTTTAACCTTGTCTGTTGCACTGCTTACCGCAGGTGCATTTGCACAAACCACCACACCGGCAACGGCTACCACCGACAAACACAAAGACATGAAAGATCTGCGAAAAGATGTAAGAGATGAACGTCACGACAAAAAGCTGAGAACCTATGAAGTGACCCATCATGATAAAGCGGAGGCTAAAGTGGAGACTAAAGACATCAAAGGTGATAAAAAAGATATGACCGCCGATGTAAAGGACCTTAAACAAGATGGGGTAAAACATCCGCTGAAACGCGCTGACAGGCAGATACACAGGCAGAATGTGAAACGCAAAGGATAATTATTTTAATTTTTAGTTCGAGTTTCCTGCTTCAGATCGAACATTGATATAGAGAGCACAGAGGTTTAAATCTCTGTGCTCTCTGTGTTTTCTCTGTTCAACTCTGTGTAATTTTTTTTTCACACGAAAAACCACAAAGAGACGAAGGTTCACGAAGAAGGTTTTAGTTTAGTTTTTAGTTTGGAGTTTGAAGTTGAGTTCCTACTGAATATTGAAAATTGAACATTGAACTCCGAACTATCCACCTCGTATCGTTCAGGCCGCCAAAGACAAGCGTGCCGACCATGCTTCCAACCTTAAACATCTTACTCCGTGGTCGGTGTCCTCACCGAACAGTTTATGATCAATGGTGGAATGGCCGGTGAGGACACCGGCCACGGAGAGGAATCTCCTTGTATGTTGTCGCCGCTGTGAATGTAAGGCTCGTTGTGTTCCGTCATTGCGAGGCACGAAGCAATCTCCTTGTATGTTGTCGCCGCTGTGAATGTAAGGCTCGTTGTGTTCCGTCATTGCAAGGCACGAAGCAATCTTCTGGTATACGGTCCTCGTTGTGAATGTAAGACTCGTTGTGTTCCGTCATTGCGAGGCACGAAGCAATCTTCTGATATACTGTCCTCGTTGTGATTGTAAGACTCGTTGTGTACGTCATTGCGGGTATCATGTTAGATACTTCCTTTTGCATCAGGCTTATGGATGCAAATGATAACGTGCATACGAATGCTCTTGAATATTTCAGATTTTTTCTACAGGAAAAAATAACCATTCATTTATCTGCTATTGTAGCTGCTGAATATGCAGTGGGTGATGATCCTCAAAATTTACCTTTGAATAATTTACAAATAGAAACCTTTGATTTCAGAGATGCTGCAACTGCCGGAGAGTTTCATCGAAAGCTGATGGGAAATAAAACCAACATCAAGGGATATAACCGCAGAATCATTGCCAATGATGTAAAAATTTTGGCACAAATAAAATGCAGGCAAATCGCCGGTATCATTTCTAAAGATGCTGAAAGCCTTAGCAAATATGTAAATCCTCTCATTAATTCTAATCTTTTGAACGTGCGGTTTATTGATATGAACAAAAGGCTAAATGAACAATTAGGAGAATTGTTTCCCTTATAAAAGTATCAGAATTGAATTAGCGGTTCGCAACCTTTAGTACCTTATGAATCAATCAGAAGATGAAATGTTTTTCAATACATAAATACACATTGGTTTCTTATTTACTGATGTTGATGCAATTTGCAAATTTTGGAATCGAACTTAATCAGATACTGTATATTTAAAAATAGGAATTTTCGATTGCTGCTATGGTTCGTTGTCTCAGGAAGCATATTTTTACACTAAACAAGTATCTTCTAACGTTAATACAGGGGATAGACAGGGGACAAGTCCGGAGTAAGTCCGGGATATGCCGGACTTTCCCCGGACTTGCCAGGGCTATGGTAGGGAGTATCCTGCCTTTAAACAGGGAGTATCCATACTTCAAAGCGGGAGCAGATATGCTTTATTTATAAATTAAACAACAACTAATATGCCTTCACAGATTAATGTACAGCTAACAGGCCGGATAAACAACCTGATTTTTTATAAAGCAGGTGATAAGTATTATATCCGTACTGCTCCGGCTAAAGTAAAGCAAACAAAAGCAACCCAAAAAAGAGCCGGGGAATTTGGCAAAGCATCAAGCATAGGCAAATCGATGAGACAGCAATTGCTTCCGGTAATTCCCTTTCCGGCGGATAATAAAATGCAGACAAGGCTGGTATCTGCGTTATTTCAGTGGCTGCGTGAGGGTTATGATCGGGTGCACCCTTGTGATGATGTACCGTTTGTAAATAACTTTCAGTTTACAGAAGGCTATTCGATAACAGAAAGATGGATGATTCCTTTGCTGATAACGATCGCCGAGCCGGGCTTGCTGCAATTAAAGATCCCGGCTTTTGTGCCGCTAAAAGCAATATCTGCACCTGCAGGTACTGTTTCTGTGAAATGCAACATAGCAGTTGGCGGATGCAATGTAGAAAGTTGCGTTGCAACGGGTGGAATTTGCACCACCATTCTGTATGATTACGATGAAGCATTAGTGCCGGAACAACTTGTATCATTGCCTGTAACTACATCAGCGGGCAGCCTTGTTGTTACTGCTATTTCATTGGAATATAATTTTATAAAAAACGGGCATTTGGAAAAAACGAAGAATAAAGCGTTTATGCCTTCCGGGGTGGTGAGCGCGATGTATTTTTAGCAATTTTATAAGAATCATCGATAAATAAAGGAACTAACTGCGGAAAATGAAGCGATTAAACAGTTGTATGAAGCTGCTAAGTCCGGGAATATGTTTTTGAAGAAAAGTAAAGCGGGAGATACAAACGTTTCCAAATAAGTTCAGCTCAGGAAAATCACAAGACAGGAATTACAGAAGCGGAATTAACCGTGCCGATAACGTAATCTCATTATCAAAAGATTTATAGCATTCAGTAATATTTATCTGGTACAAAAAGAAAAGTTTTGTATTTTAGTAAAATGAATATTTAGCATTCCTACTGCCTGACATGTCGCTTTCAGGTATTTAAAAATTATACATTTCATTCTTAAATTACATAATTATGTCTAAAACAATTGTACAGGATGTGTTATTTAAAAACACGCTTCCAAAAGACTTGTATGAAATATATATGGATGCGGGCAAGCATTCCAAAGCTACCGGAGCGCCCGCAGAAATTGCTGATAAGGAAGGAAGCACCTTCTCGGCACATAGCGGATATATTACCGGCAGGAATCTTCAACTGGTAAAAAACAGGCTTATTGTACAAACATGGAGGGCACAAAGCTGGAACAGTGACGACATTGATTCTACTTTTATTATTTACCTCCAACAAAATGGAGCAGATACTATCCTGCATGCCATCCATGCCAATGTGCCTGGTGATGCATTTGACGGACTGGACTCAGGATGGCATAAAATGTACTGGGAACCATTTAAATTATATCTTGCCGGCACACCTATTTCAAAAGCCTCGATGTAGGAGAAATGGGAATTGAAATATATCAATAGTTCCTGGAAATGAAACTGGAAGTAGAAACAACTGGAAAATAAATACCGCGGTTTTTATCCGCGGATTTCATCATCTGAAGTTTGAAAACAAAGGGATGGTTCTTGAATATAACAAAGGAAAAAAGTTAACCTACAGCCATCTCAGTTCCCTATCCCTGCTACCGGATAAAACAGAAAATTATTCAATTCTTGAGTTTGAGTTGGCGGCTGTTGACAAACAAACTCTATTATCACTTACCTTCACCAATTTCCCTACTTAAGCCATTCGCCAACATTTGGAATTTTATTGTGCCGAGAGTATGCTGAAGATAAAGAGGTGGTGGAGGAGGAAGGCGAGGTGGTATAGCGAGGAATGTGTATTGGGATATTTTTAGAGACGACTGATGCTTTCAATGGTTCATCGTTTTATTGATGAATGGAAATGAAAGAAATTAATAACAACCTAATAAATCAATTCATTTATTTCTTACTTTGCGAGCTAACTGATTGCTCTTATGCCTACTTAAAATAATAAAAACTGAGTGTTCAGAAAAAATTAGAAGAAAAGGAATGCTGCATAATATTATAAGAGAAAAGAAAAATAAATGGTTGCAATCGAATGATTGTAGTATAAGTGATTTAGTAAAATACATTCGTGATAAAGCCCAATTAAGGGATACACAAATTGAAGCAATTGAAACTTATTTGTTCCTAAAAATAGAAGGTCAAAATAAACCACTGTGGGAATTATTTTCTGAAGGTTTTTTTGTCAACGGAACTGACTTAACAAAACTGGATATCAATCAAGTAGCAAGAGAATACTTGACTGAACACAAAAACGCATTCGCACTATTCGATTTTGCAAGACAGAAAACTAGTAATGGAACTTTAATTCCTGAATTGGAAAAGTTAATAAAAGCGAATCCAGATTCTTTAGATTATGATACAATCATTAAAGCGATATTTTATAACGTAAGCTATGCCGATTATTTATTGAGTTTGCCAATGGGTGCAGGTAAAACGTATTTAATGGCTGCTTTTATCTATTTGGACTTATATTTTGCGGATAACGAACCAGAAAATAAAGCCCTTGCTCATAATTTTTTAGTTCTTATTCCTTCTGGTTTAAAATCATCAATCGTTCCCAGTTTAAAAACAATTGAAGATTTTGACCCTTCGTGGGTTTTGCCTGAGCCAGCAGCAGGCAAACTTAAAAAGATTTTAAAATTTGATGTATTAGATGAACAAAAGTCTGCAAGGAAAAGTAATAAAGCAAGAAACCCAAATGCTCAAAAAGTAAATAGCTGTCTTCCAAACCCGTTCGGACAAGTATTTGTAGTAAATGCAGAGAAAGTAATTTTAGAAAGTTTCAAATTCAATGCTCAAACAGAACTGCAGCTCGATGATGAAGAAAAAGATACTACCAACGATTTAAAGAGATTATTTGGTCAAATTCCCAATCTTACTATTCTAATAGACGAAGTTCATCATGCAGCGACCGATGATATCAAATTACGACAGGCAGTAAATTATTGGCACAGTAAAGGAAACATTACAACGGTTTTAGGTTTTTCAGGAACACCTTATTTGCAAAGTGCAGAAACGATTAAAGCTGGACAGTATGCCTTTAAATTCTCTCAGATTACCAATACGGTTTATTATTATCCGCTGATAACCGCGATTAAAAAATTCCTGAAAACTCCAACAGTAAAAATAGGCCAAAACCTTAACCGTTTTCAAATCATCAAAAAAGGAATTGAAGATTTTGATACATTATATAAAACGACAGTATATGAAAATGGAACTATTGCCAAAATAGCCATCTATTGTAGTAATATTGAAGTTTTAGAAGAAGACGTATTTCCTTTTCTTCTAAATGATTTGAAAATAAATCCGAATGAAGTATTAAAATTTCATGGAGGAAATAAAAAATATACTTTACCTAAAGAAAATGAACTGGAATTCCGTTCATTGGATTTAGCTATTTCAAAAAAGCGTTATATTCTTTTAGTTCAAGTAGGAAAAGAAGGTTGGGATTGCCGAAGTTTAACAAGCGTTATCCTTTCTCAAAAGGGCGATAGTCCACAGAATATGGTTTTACAAACTTCCTGTAGATGTTTACGGCAAGTGGATAAAAGGAAAAAAGAAACTGCTTTAATCTGGTTGAACAAGGACAATGCTGATACGTTGAATAAACAATTGAAACAAGAACAAAATACAACTATTGATGAACTTAACAACATTAGACGCATTAGTAAAGCCGAAATGATGCAACGCCACAGCCGAATGGATTATTTGCAATTACCAAAAGTGGACTTTTATCAAATGAAAGTCACTTATCAAAGTATTGATGAAGAAGAAACAGCAAATACAAAATCCAAGTTAAAAGCCATCATTAAAAAGATGGATGACTATAAGGTTTCGGCTTTAATAAGCACCAGCGAGATTTCAAACATTGATACTGGCACAATAGATATAATCAACGAAACAGGAATTGCATTTGCAAATTATAACCAATGGATTTTTGAAATAAGCAGACAAAGTTTTGGTTTGATTTCGGAAAGTCAATTGCAACAATACGATACAGAGCTAAATGAAATTTTCGACAGCATTTCTTATGAGAAAAATGGCAATCGGTTTTTCAATGAATTATATGACTTGTATATGATACAATCAAAAATCCGCGTAGCGTTTAGCATCAAAAGAGATTTGAAAACTGAGAAAGAAGTAATCCCTAAAAGCGCAGAACTTCTTATTGCAGAACGGTTGACAGAAGTGGAAAAAAACAACAAACTTTATCCTATTCACGCGGATACTGCTAAAATTATTGAATTAGATAAAAATAATGAAGAAGTAGAATTCGATTGGGTAGCTGTTGAAAAGGCATACCAGCTATTGAAAGAAACGATGATAAGTCAGGGTATGGAAAAATGGGTTCCGGATTATGAAACTTTTAAAACTGGTAAAGATTATTCCCTTCCGGTAAAATCTAAAAATAATACTTTTCATTATTTACCTTACGATTTTGGTGCAGCTGGAAGCAGTGGGTTTGAAATGGAAGCGCTTCAGGAAACTTTGCGCTTAGCAGATTTTAAAAGTAGACAATTGGAAGTGTATTACAATGGCGACAGGCATTTGACGCAATTTAAAATAGATTGTTTTGAGAAAAATAATTCTAACCGATGGAACAAAGTGGGAGAATATACAACTGATTTTCTTGTTATAAAAAGAACGGCAAAAGATAAAATACATAAGGTATTGATGATAGAAACTAAAGGGGAAGGTTTTAGTAACTCAGCCAACTTTTTAAAAAGAAAATATTTTGTAGAAACAGAATTTCTAAAACTAAACAAGGAAAAATTTGGCTATCAGAGATTTGATTTCATTTATCTTGAAGACAGCAAAAACATCGAAACCAATATTTCAAAACTCAACAACAGAATTAACCAATTTTTTATCGATTAAGATATGCCATTAAAATATATACCTTATTACCCGGATACGGTAGAAGGACAAGCATTATTAAATAACATTACACGAACTCAAAGAGTATTGCGCTATCGTGAAAATGATAAAGTGTACGACCGCATAAAAAGAGGAATGCCTTACTATGAAGTAGAACCTTTAGAAACTGTTGGAGAGCCATCTGAAAATTTGATAATTCGCGGCGAATGTATTTCTGCCTGTGCATACTTGAAAGAAAAAGGTATTAAAGTTGACTTGGTTTACATAGACCCGCCTTTTGCCAGTGGCGCAGATTATGCTAAAAAGGTTTATTTGCGGAGAAACCCAAAACTTGCAGAAAAAATAGCAGCAACAGAGCAGGAAATGGATATTGATGAATTGAAAGCATTTGAAGAAAAAATGTATGGCGATATTTGGCAAAAGGAAGATTATCTGAATTGGATGTATGAAAATTTAATGGCTATTAAAAGTGTAATGAGTGAAACAGCAAGCATTTATGTTCATTTAGATTCCAATATTGGACATTATGTAAAGATTCTTATGGATGAAGTATTTGGACAAGAAAATTTTTTAAATGAAATAATTTGGCATTATGAAAATAAATTCAAGTTTGAATTTACTACTTCATTTAATAGAGATACGGAAACTATATTTTTATATACTAAAAATCAGGAACACATTTTCAAGCATATTAAGATTCCTGTAAAGAATAAAAGAATGCAAAATGAAGTAACTTGGGATAAAGAAAAAGGGAAAATGGTAACAAAAAAAGATGCGAATGGAAAAGTTATTTATTATCAATCAGAAAATAAAATTATAGGTACATTATGGAATATTGCTCGTCTAAATTCAATGGCAAAAGAAAGGCAAGATTACGAATATTCTACACAGAAACCTGAAGCTTTATTAGATCGAATAATTAATGCAAGCAGCATAGACCAAATGATTGTTGCTGACTTTTTTGGAGGAAGTGGCGTAATGGCAAAAGTTGCTAAAGATTTAAACCGAAAATTTATTCATGTTGATATTGGACTAAACAGCATCCAAACTACAAGAGACCGGTTAAAAGAAGCAAAAGCAAATTTTCGAATTTTAGAAATAAAAGATGGAATTAGTTTATTCCGTAATCCTCAGCAGACAATGGATAAATTGGCTACTCTCATTCCTGCTTTACAACAAGGGATGGAAGGAATTAGTAAGTTCTGGTTTGGGGCTATTACTAAAAGCAAGGAAGGCATTGTGCCTGTTTACGTCCCTAACTTGTTAAATACACAGGAAAAGGTTTTAGATATTCCAACTATTAATACAATCATTAATCAGGAATTACAAAATCTGGAGATGAATGTAAAAAAAGTAATTGTTTATTATATAGATATTGATGACCAAAAGGAACTGGAGAAGTTTATTAAAAGCAATAATGCTACCGAAATAGAAGTGGAATTAAAAGATTTAAAAAATCTTCTGGACGATGTAGTAATGGAAGACATTATTGATTTTAAAACTACCAAAACCAAGGATGGTTACGAAATTGAAATTACAAAGTTTATCAGTGACCGTCTTATCAAAAAAATTGCAGAGTTTAATCAAAAAGGGAATTTACAATCTGTTACAAAAGGCAAAAAATTTAATCCTATTGCGATTAGCAATGAAGGTTTGGAACTAATAGAATTAATTGCTCTTGATTGCGAAAATAGAGAAGGAGAATGGCATAGTACAACGGAAATAAAAATTGATAAGCTTGGCTTTGTTATTACGAATGGAGTAAAATCAAAAATCTTTTGGGACGGTAAAATATTCAGTCATAAAAAACCTTTGAGAATAAAAGTGAGAAACATTAGTGGCGATGAAACGATTAAGAAAATATAAAAACTTTTTTAAAAACTGGAAGTGTGCGAGAAGAATTAATTCTTTTATGGTCGATGAAAAATTTATCTTTTAAATAAACTGTAATAGAATGAATAAATCTGCATCTTTCCGGATTGAAAAAGAGCCATTGCTTGCTGCATTAAAGCAACTTCAAAGAGTTGAAAAATCGAGTAAAAAAAAGCGTAGTACTATAGAGATAACTATTCTAAAAGGCTATATACAATTACTTATAGCGGGGGTCCGACTTAATATTCATGCTGATACGAACGGTAGTGCGAAATTTACAATTCTTCTTTGGTATATTACTGATGTAGTAAATAATGAAAAGGACTTGTACCTTGATTTTAGCTTAGATGAGAATCGACTTAAATTAAGAGGCTTTTCTTTTGATGTACCTACAACTTTCTTTGAAAATGACCGGATTTTAAGAAGTATAAACCTTCCTATTAATTATAAGTATTTGGATATAGTAGAACTTTACTTATCACAAAAATTTACTGAAGAGGAAATAGTATTTAATAAACTCGAAGATAGTATTTGAGTCAGTTGAAAAGCTAAAGAAAGATATTGATAGGGTTTCTTCAATCATGAGTGAGTACCGTTTTACAAGAAATGAAGTTGAAACACTTTTATTGAATAAGATAAAAGGAGTATGAATTTCGGATATTTTTCAATATAAACCCTGTTGGTGGTCCTTAAAATACATTCACGCAATTTCCCAATTACAAATAAAGCCTTTAAAGGCACTGTGAACTTGGTAGAGGTAAACGAGTGTATTTATGATTCCTCTGCTTTATGTAGAAATGCAGGATGAACTGAAAGAATGGAATGATTCTGTGGCTGAAATGCCCTTGCCTACTCGATTCTTCGAAAAAAATTAAAGAGACCTTAATTATGTTGCGGGAAGGGAAAGTAATTTTTTGTAGGGTAACGTTTAAAAACATTTATTTGTTTATTAACTGTAACTTTATCAAAAACTTAATTGCTATGAATATTCTTGAAATACAACTTCAAAACTGCTTTGGAATTGGTAAGCTTGACCATAAATTCGACTTTAGGGAATTAGCGACTAATTCCTTTCTTATTTATGCACCAAACGGAACGATGAAAACTTCCTTCGCAAAGACCTTAGATCTTATTGGAAAGAATGATACTAAATCAATGCCATGTGACAAAGTATACGATAATAGAGCCACATCGCATACCATTAGTAGTGACGGAAATGCAATTGACATTGCATCAATCTTAGTTGTCAATGCAGAAGACCAGAACTATGATTCTTCAAAAAAGATTAGCTCATTTATTGCAAGCAAACAGTTAAAGAAAAAATATGATGAAATATATTCAGAATTAGAAACACAGAAAAGTGAGTACATAAAGAAGCTAAAGCAAGTATCACAAAGTACCGATTGTGAGACTGAATTTATCAATGCATACAGTCAATCCCCAAAAGATACTTTTTATGAATTATTGCTAATAATTTCAAAGACATTATTATCCAAGCCGAATATATATAATTTTCGTTACAATGATATTTTTGATAAAAAAGGGAATGTCAAAAAGTTTCTCGATAAAAACCAAAAGCTTTTGTCGGATTATGTTACTAAATATGATGAACTTCTCATGAAATCAAAATTCTTCAAAAGTTCAGCGAACTCGTTTGGTACATATCAAGCAAACGAACTACTAAAATCAACTGAGGATAATTCATATTTTGAAGCAGGACATAAATTTACCCTCAGTAATAACTCTGAAATTAAATCAGCAGGAGAATTAAAGCAGTTACTTCAAAATGAGGTAACAAGTATTGTAAGTGATGAAAAACTGAAAAAATCTTTCGACCAAGTAGATAAAGCAATCGGAGCAAATGCGGAATTGAGGTCTTTCAAGAATGCTGTCGAAAAGGATAACCTGTTACTTGC
>CAVPNT010000005.1:0-1415000 GCA_963706825.1 uncultured Chitinophagaceae bacterium
AGTAAGCCACCATTCCGGTCAAAGTGAGTCACCCGGAAAGAGCGTATTTTAAAGATCTAAAGTTAGTTGTTTTTCCTTATCCTCAAAGATTCTCCTTTCAGTTTCTATTCTGTTGGCATTTGCTGCCAGTTCTGTCCATTATTGCATCAGCAAGAGTTGGCTCCATTGATATATCTCATACCACGCTTTCACCAGGTAGCTGAGAAGTAATAATGGTGGCTCCCTTTGCATAACGATCTTCTCAGTACTTCCGGTAACAGGGAGAGACAAGCTGTTAGTATGATGATCCAACGGTTGAAGGCCAAAATCGTCCAGGATGAGAAGCGGCGTACCAGCTATTTGATTTAACCACCTGATATAAGTTCCTTGTAATTTTGCGCCAGCCAAAGCTTCTATAAGACGGTTCATTGCAAAATAAAGCGTTCTGTACCCCAGCATGCATGATTGCCTTCCTAAAGCACAAGCCAGATAACTTTTCCCACATCCTGTTGCTCCGGTAATTAAAATATTTTCTCCCTTTTCTATAAAAGAGCCGTCGCAGAGTAAAAGTAATTGCTCACGGGTGATACCACGGCCTGCAGTAGTCTTTACCTGCTCAGGCATTGTATTGTATCTAAGTTTGGACAGCCGTATATAGAGCTGTGTTCTCTGAGTCTGCCGATACTGGCTTTCGGCATCTGCAAGCATTCCCGTAAGGGTACTGTGCCTCCGGTTGCTGATGTAGTGGCTGCTCGAGTACTGCCTGGTAAAGTTTGCTCATACCAAAGAGTTTTAAATGTTGCATTTGTTCAACGGTACTTTGTGTGTTCATGTTTTTGTTTTTGTTTAATGATTAATTATTAAAAGATTCCTGTCGCTGTTTTATTTATATGCCTCTGAGCCACGGACATTATCATGCCCGGGCATTTTGAATAATAGAAGTTCTTCCTTTTAAAGAGTATCAAGATTATGGACAAGGATATTATTGATGGTAGTATAGTTATAAGATTTTCCCGCTAATGCTCGTTTACAGGCTGCTTCAACCCTCGGTCCGGTATATGATTTCACCAGTCGCATAATGCCAAGGCATGCGTTATAGGTTTGCTCCGTAAAACTTTTTGATTTTAATACTTTGTCCATATATAAATGAGTGTAGCTTCCTATCCTGATCGCCTGGTCCAGAAAATATTCCGGTGTCCAGCCTTTCTGCTCTGAGTAGCGCCGATGGCTCTCAGGCATGTGCTCTTTGATGGTAGTAAAGCCGTGCTGCTTGTAGCTTCTCACATGCAATGCAATGCGTTTGTGTTCACAATATATCTCTACTGTGTCGGTATCATAAATAGTATTAACGGATTTACCGATAAAAGAAAAAGGAACACTGTAATAGTGCCAGTCTTCAGCTAAAACAATATGATAATTCTTTTGAACCTTGGCTTTGGTAACATGCTTTATAATAAATTTCTCCTTTGGCAATGGCTGAAGCAAAGCTTTCTCATCTTTAATAAAACATTCCAGGCGGCTATAGTCTTTCTTTTGAAAACATTTCTGATGATGCATTTTGAGTTGTTCAACTATATGGATGTTTAGCTCGCTGAGGCTGAAAAATATTTTGTCCCGCAGAGGGGCATAAATACGCTGGTAGACCAGTTTTACTTCATTTTCAACGGATGCCTTATCCTTTGGTTTACGCACCCTGGCAGCAAGTAATGCGGTATTATTATGAAGCGACCATTGCAGCAAGGTATCAGTAAAAACAGGTTCATAGCGGCAGCTTTTGCTTACGGCTGTTTTCATGTTATCACACTTGAGCGACATTGGTACGCCACCAAAATAATCAAGGCAGAGGTTTAATGCTTTGACAACATTAGGCTGCCTGGAATCTGAAAGTGCCACAGCAAAACTATAGCCGCTGTAAGGCAATACGGCAACAAAGACCGGGCATTTAATAATCTCGCCACTTTCTTTATCTACATAACTTAAATGATCACCTGCAAAATCTATCATCATTACTTCGGCTGCTTTATGCTCGAAGTGCATACTCGTTTCATTTATTTTAATATGCCGCGACAGCAGATCGCAAAATTGGGAATAACTATAACCGCCTGCATATTCTTTTTTATACTCTTCCCAAAGTAACTGACGGGTAACGCCAGTGCGCTTAAGTTCATCAATAAAATAATCTAACCTGGATAAAAAATATTTCTTTTTTGGTTCATCATCGCTTTGAATGCTACAGCCATAAGCAAGGGCGTTGAAAGCAGCATCGTCCATTGCCAGCAGTTGTGCATTGCTAAGTAAACTTAGCTTAAAGCGTTCCTGGTAAGTTTTGATTGTATTGCGCGAAAGCCTCATCTCTTTAGAAATCTGCCGTCCTGAAAATCCTTTATCCTGAAGCAGGATTATATTGCGTACATTCTTCATTGTTATCAATTTATTAGACATTCCCTTTGCTGTTTTGGTGAATAGCAAAGGAATATCTTCCTTAAATAAAATAAATGAATAAGCTCTTTTCCAGGTGGCTCAGTTACGCCGGAATGTCAGTAAACTACACCTATAAAAAGTGGCTCACTTTGACCGGAATCTGATTTATTTATACCCGCTATTAGCATCTAAAATAAGATGTTGAAGTGGCTCAGTTTGCTCCGGAATGGGTGGCTCAGTTTGCTCCGGAATATCCATTACTTGTGGAACTTGATAAATATGACGACTTCAGGAAGAAAGTTTGGCTCAATTATATTTCTGCACTTTCCAAAGAAACTGAAGAACTTTCTAGGTTTTACGAAAGTAAGAAAGCTGAATTAGAAAACATCATTACCGACGCAAAAAAGGAGTTTTTAATTTGGGAGGAAATTATTAAAATTTTTAATGAAAGGTTTTATGTGCCTTTTGAAATTAAATTAGTGAATCAGGAGGACGTTGTTTTGAAAGAGGAAACCGCTAATCTTGAATTTGATTACAAAGACACGAATGATACACCAGTTCGAAAAGACAAAAACTCACTACTTTCGGTTTTGAGTAAAGGGGAACAAAGAGCTTTTTATATTTTGCAACTCCTTTTCGATATTCAGTCGCGAAAACAGATGAATCAAAAAACTCTTTTAATTCTCGATGACATCGCGGATTCCTTTGACTATAAGAATAAGTACGCTATAATTGAGTATATTAAAGAATTACATGAAAATACATTATTTAAGCTTTTAATCCTTACACACAATTTTGATTTTTACAGAACAGTTGCGAAAAGACTAGGCTTAGACAGAGAAAGACGTTGTATTCTAATGACAACAAGAAATGACATCAGAGAAATTTCATTAGTCCAAGGAGGTTACCTAAACGACATTTTTAGTCATTTCAAAAACAATTTAGAAAAGCCAAAAGTATTTGTTAGTATTATTCCTTTAGTAAGGAACTTAATTGAATACATGGAAGGTCAATCAAGTCAGAAATATAAACAACTAACTTCATGCCTTCATCTAAAAGCTGGTACAATTACAATAAAATGTAGTGACATATTATCGCTATTACATACCAGCTTTCCCATTACTTCTAATCGAAGTATTGCATTCGGCGACAAGATGATTAAAGACTTAATATTTGAAACAGCTGATGCAATCGAACAAGAAAACCCATTAGATGAAATCCTGTTGGAGAATAAAATTGCTTTATCTATTGCAATTAGGCTTAAAGCAGAAGAATATATGCTAAGTAAAATTCCGAATTCTTCGACTTTAGTTATTACAACAAACCAAACTTCAGCTTTATTAATGCACTTTAAGGCAATTAATAGCGACAAAAATACATTAACAGTATTAGAACGAGTGAATCTAATGACACCCGAAAATATTCATGTGAACGCTTTTATGTTTGAGCCATTAATTGATATACCGATATTTCATTTAGTTCGTTTGTATAAGAAAATAAAACAGCTGACATAAAATGTAATGTTGACGACCATTGAGGTGATGTTGAGCCATCCACTTTTTTGAATAGATTCATCGTGAGATTTAATTTATTCCAGCATGTTCACGTGTTTAGCGGAAAATATTTTTAAAAAGTATAATGAACCGGTTTCATCCTTTGTTGGTCTTTCGAATAATGAAAGAGTCCGTTGATGGTATTGAGCGAAGGAAAAGTACGGCTACTTAATGAACAAAACGAATTGAAGGAAAGACTAATCTTTTGTGTATTAATTGCAGCCGTTGGTGAAGCTATCGCTTCAAAACGGATGCTCAACACTAACTGCGGTAAAAAAATGGAAACTGCTGGAAAGCTTTAGGTAGCGGGGTAGCAAATTAAGTGATGACTTCTAAAAGACCAACCGCTCTTTAATTAAAAAATAAGATTAAAATAATGAACTATCCTTATATTTCCATAAAGTTTCAAAGACAATCTGTTTCCGAATTTGTAGAATTTTGGAGTTCTTTTATTGAGTTAGGCAAAAGCGACAACTTTTACAGTTCAAGAATTAATAAACAATCTTTCAATCGGAATGATATCGATAAATTTTATACCTGGAAAAATGGAATGAAAATTAATACACATAAGCAAAAGAGCGCCTGTATAAAATTTATCCAAAATAATTTAGCTTCTGTGAATAGGCTTAAAATAAAATTCGATATAATAGTGTTTAACTCCACGTTTAAAAACATTTCAGCAATCTGGCAGATTTTTTTATTACACTTAATCAAACCAGACAACTATCCTATTTTCGATCAGCATGTTTATAGAGCTCATTATTTTTTACTTCATCATGAAATTAAAGAAGTTCCACAATCAAAAAAGGAAATATTACAGTACTATCATAACATTTATTTGCCGTTTTTTTTGAGATTGAGTAAAGAAGTCTCATCAAAGAGGAAAATTGATCAGGCTTTAGTTGGGTTAGGTCAATTTTTGAAGACAAAATATGCGCCACAACTATTGGCGGTTGTTAGAGCAAGCGTCCGCTTATAGATATAATGGAGATTGATTTAAGTAAAAGAATATAACGCTTATAATGACGCCGAGTCCCTGCGGGACACTCGGCTGAGAAATAAAAACTACTAAAAGTGACATCATTGTGTCAAACTTCTTCCTCGGTTCACCAAGGATGGTGAAGTTATTTGGTCAAAACTTTGATCGGTAAGTTTTAGCAAGTATTCATTTAAAGTTTGATTAGTAATAACTTTAAAATACTTTAATGTTCTTCTACAAATTGGACCTACATCTTGCAACGAAGCATTTTCGGGAGGTGCTACCATTGTTACTGAATTTCCTAA
Source organism: uncultured Chitinophagaceae bacterium (assembly GCA_963706825.1). Lineage (GTDB taxonomy): Bacteria > Bacteroidota > Bacteroidia > Chitinophagales > Chitinophagaceae > Ginsengibacter. Next base: position 5,238 of record CAVPNT010000005.1, read on the forward strand.
AGAAGAAGAATAAATAATTAAGTTGCCATTCTTTCGCATTGTGTTTGATCGAATTAATTCTGGTATAAAACTGAATTCATTAATACTTGGTTTAGAAGAATCAATGGGAGGCACTTTAATATTCCCGGCACTATCGGTGTAAGCAAAAATTGAAGCTCTTAAAGAAGAATTTGTATTATTTATATTTGACAAAAAGGATGAGTCATAAGAAACATAGCCTGAAGAATCACCACTAAATGCGAAGCCAACTCCTTTATATATTTTTGATGCTATTTTATCACTACAGCAATCTCCCAGAATAATAAACTGAGATTGGTTTTTTTCTGTGTCTTGAGCATTAATGATTATTTTACTAAATTCATCAACGTTCAAAAACTTTGAGCTTAAATATTCAAACGTCGTGTCATGATTAGTATTAAAAGATATATCCCCTGGAACAAAATACATACTTCCAGATAGATCCGCAACGCCATGACCGCAATAGTAAATAATACCAATATTAAGTTTATTATTTTTCGTTGTAACGAAATCAACAAAGCTTTGTACAGCTTGAAGAATCTTTTGTTTAGACAAATGATTTTGTGGGGAAGCTTCCATTATACAAGGTGTAGAAAAAGCTTTAAAGCAATTTAAGAATTGCTCTGCGCTATAATTGATATCTGGGTATGAATGAAAAATAGAGTTTGTGTCATAATAAGAATTCCCAATTGAAAGAACGCTTACACTTACGTCCTGATTCGATTGGGAATTAACCTTTATTGAAAAAAGCAATTCGGCTATAATGAAAAAAAGAATAATACTTTTCATAATCAAATATCAAGTCTTTGAATAAATGAAGCTTGCTCTCCTGTATTAGGGTCAGTGTAATAAATCTCTAATCTAATGTTACATTTATATTTTGGCTGTTGGTACTGAAAATAAAAAGATGATGATTGTCCTTTTTTTATTGTAAAATCTGCAGTATCTGATTTGATACTCATATTTACATTTCCAGAATCAAGGGTTATTTTTTCAAGTGGAATAGGAACATCATCAATTTCAATTTTTTGTTCACCTCCTAACGACTTACAACTACCAACAATCTTAATATCATATATTCTAACAGTTATATCATCATCGATAAAATTTGAGATAATAAAATAAACCTTGTTATCTCTAATGTTAGCAACAATTAATTTTGGACTTTTTTTTTGGCATTAAAAATATAACCTTCTTGAGATTCAAGCATTGAGTTTAACCTTGCTTCCATTTTAGTTTTGAAATCTTGGGAAGAAGTTGGATCATTTTTCAAAGCATTGATTAAACATATCGTCAAAGTAAAAGCATTTGTTTCTTCCCAAATGTCTTTAGAAAAACTTTGATCAATCTGAAAATAAGTATTCAAAGTATCAATTAAACTTCCTGATGCTGAACCAGATACTCCGCTTTTTAGTAATGAATCCGTAATATTTACATCTGCTTTTGCAGCAGCTTCTAAAGCAGCAGCTAATTTAAGTTGAGAATTTTTGTCAACTGTTATTTTCGCATCTTTAGCTCTAAGTGTATTTATTCCTGCAGCACAACCAGGTATTTTAACCATTGGAGCGGTTTGACTATTTATAACTTCCGTCGATCTTTTTGCTGGATCGCACGATAAAATATAAATACAAGCAAAACAAATTGCGATTATAAGTTTATGCATTTTAAAAATTTTAGAAATTAAAGTTTTCTTTATCAATTAACCTGATTTTGAATTCTAAATTATTTATTCGATTTACACTATTATCAAAGGAGAAGCACAATTCTTATCGTGAAAAACCACTATAATTTTCAGGGAAAATCGCAAAGTCTCAGCCGAGGCTCCCGTAGGATTCGGCGTTGTAATAAGAACTATTTTAATTTCATCTTATGTCTGTAAAACTAAAAATTGCCGAACCTGATGGAATTTATTTTATCATCAGTTATTCTTGAAACGAGCGTATTTATGATTCACTAATCCATATAGAAACACAGGATGAGCTGAAAGAATGGAACGACTCCGTGCCCATTGGCGAGGTGATCCAGTTTGACTTTGAACTTTTCAAAAACAGTGATGATACCAATATTCAATTATTGGTGAAACTGATAGAAAAAGTAGATGAAACGTACCACACGATTAAGAATAATAAATAGAATGGCAACCCTTATTTTCATAGCAACATTTATAACCGTTTTTATTCTTATTATAAGAGTAATCATTAAATTGATTAAACATAAAAGCAGTACATCTGCTTTGCGCACAATCGCTGTTATTTTATTTTGTTATGGGTTGTTGTGGATTATATTTTATTTTAAAAGCAATGAAACGGCAGTTCCATTTGGCACTGACGTTTGTTTTGATGACTGGTGTGCAACGATCACCAGCTATTCTTAGGTATGTTCAAATAGAAGTGCTGCTATCCGTAGTTTTTAACTACCGATAATTACGCTTGTTGGCGCATCTCCTGTATTTTCGAAAAATTCGGCACTCAACTAACTCTCTCGTCGTGGATCGTGTCTCAGGAAGCACTTTATTCCGATTCGTGAGACACGAAGGGAGGCGTTCTGATACATTATGATCAATTGTTTTAATTGAAGGATATCCGATAGAATGAAAATTAAAAATGGATGCAGTAAATTGAATGGCTTTTTACAACTTTATTCATGGAACAACTTACTAAAATTGGTCGTCTATTGTATGGACTTGGCCTTGTTGCTGTAGGAATACACCTGCTTCTTCTCAAAGATTTTCGCCCGGAAATATTATCTTCCTTTCCTTCATGGGCTCATCAGTATGCAGTGTTCCCAATTGTTGCAGGAATAGCTTTATTATTCTCCGGAATTATGATTTCAGGGGTATTTACTACCAGGCCTGTTATCAAAAAAAATATCTGTCTTTATTTAGGGTTTTGTTTTCTTGCACTCATCATAACATGCCAATTGCCGTCTGTTCTGATCTTTAGTGCCGATAAAGCTTCCCGCCTGGATGTCTGGTTTAATGCTGGTGAAGAGCTTGCATACTGCGGGGGTGCATTTGTAATGGCAGGTTCATTTCCGGAAAGTAATTACAGCGCAAGCAAAAAGAACGTCTTTCAAATTCAATTAGAAAAACTAATTCCATCAGGAAGAATTTTTTTTGCTATCCTTATGTTTTTGTTTGGGTGCAGCCATTTTGTATTTACTGATTTTGTGTCTACCATGGTGCCCAAATGGATTGGAGCGCCATTGTTTTGGACTTATTTTGCAGGAGCAGCTCTTATCGCATCATCCATTGCAATTATTTTCAAAATATGGATAAAGGTTGCTGCACTGCTTTTAGCCATTATGCTCTTTCTTTTTTTTATTTTCTTTCATATACCTGATGCTGTTGCAAATCCTTATACGATGCACGGAAATGAAATAGTCCGGGGAATAGTTGCGTTGCTTTTCTGTGGTATTGCATTAGTTATCGCAGCAACAAATCTCAGTAAATCGCTGCCTTACAAGTAGATTCATTGCCATTATTGGTAGGTGCAGTAGTGCCAGAGATTATTACCCAGCCTGGCGCAGGTATCCCCACCTGTGACTGCTCGTTATCGTTGCTGGCGCAGGTCTCCTGACCTGTGACTGCTCGTTACTAATTCTGCCTTAAGAAGAATTGGCAATTTAAAGAGAAGGCATCAGAGTAGCTCATTATTTTGTTTTTGCATTTCATCTTTTTAAAGCTACCGTAGTGATAATTTAATACTTTAGCATTATAAAATTATTTGAGATGAAAACGATCAGAGTTTGCTTGGCTTTTAGTGGCCTTCTATTCTTTCATGTATCCAGGGCACAGCAATGGGTTTCATTATTTGATGGTAAAACCTTAAGTGATTGGAAGGTAGGCGATAATGCATCCACATTTAGCGTGGAAAGTGGAATGATTAAAGTAAATGGCAACACGGCCCACCTGTTTTATGAAGGCCCGGTAAATAAACACAGCTTTAAAAATTTTGAATTCAAAGCAGACGTAATGACCAGGCCACACGCCAACTCAGGCATCTATTTTCATACGGTTTTTCAGCAAGGCGGCTGGCCCCAGGTTGGTTATGAAGTGCAGGTAAATAATTCGCATACTGACTGGCGGCGTACCGGCAGCTTATACGGCATCCAGGATGTGAAAGAAGTGGTGGCGCCGGATAATGTTTGGTTTACAGAATACATTAAGGTTACCGGTAATCATGTGATTGTTAAAATCAATGATAAAACTGTTGTTGATTATACCCAACCAACTAATGTGCCGCCTCCTGATAAAAAAGGGCCAATTGATTCAACCGGTACTTTTGCACTGCAGGGCCATGATCCCGGCAGCACTGTTTATTTTAAAAATATTATGGTGAGGGTGTTAGCTGATTAATAATCTACAGGAACATCCATTTAAAATAAATCAGCGAACAGTTTAGTTACCCGGCCCGTTGCTCCCCGCTATCGGTAGAATGGTCAAATAAAAATCAGACTGCTGTCCGTATGTTTTCAACTACGGACAATAAAAAATCAACATCTGTTCTGAGTATGAAGGCGTTAGGTTGCTACGGTCATCGGTAGAAAGTTCATGCTTTTCCATGACCAATTTAGAGGTTATCCATTCATGAAAGCACTATTTGAGACATTAGTTTTACCTGCGGATTCAACTAACAACGGTAATTGGCTTCATAAAGTCATTCTATCAAATAACGTGGAAGTTGGATCTAAAAAATACCATTATGGAAAGAAAATGATCAAAATCTAAATGAAAAGGTAACCTCTCTTGCGTTTTAATTAAGTAAACCTGAAACCTTACAGAATCGGAATATGCCGAAAATCCGTTCAAAGAGTAGGCAAAAATAAATCAAAATTATGCCAGACAAAAATCACGAATTCGTAATCAAATTTGATGGAGTCAACCTCTCGAAAGAAGCTTCACAGCGCATTCAAAATCGTATTAATGACCTTTTACTTCAGGAGCTTTCAGAATCAGGTGCTGTAGGAGCGAGCGCGGATGGAGATGATAATTATTGCGGCATATATATTCCGCGTAAATGGATTGGGAGACAAATTTTAGTTGCGAACTTAAACCGGTTACAAGAAGTTGGAAAGGAACAAACTCTGGGTTCTGCTGTAAGGGTTGAAACAAGAAGCCTTTAAAATGGAAGCTGAAGAATCAAAGCTATGTCCGAGTGCAACATGTAGCAAAGGAGCCAGCTTACTAGGTATCGTGCAGGATAATAATACCGTAACCCTGCTTGATACTCCGGTAAAACTAAATGAAGCGTTTATTGAAAAAGCGCATCAACAGGGTGAGCCGGAAAAGCGTTTCAGATTTGCTGACAAGTGCATCAAAAGTGGTTGTAGCCAATGGACGGGTAAAAGTTGCGGAATCATGAATGAACTGGCAGCTTCTAATCCTTCAATAAAAAGCGATGATGATGATTTACCAGCATGTTTTATCAGGCGTACGTGCAGATGGTACAGCCAGGAGGGAGGCAAAGCGTGTAAAATATGTTTGTTTGTGATAACCGAATCCAGGGATTAATGTGATAAGTTGAAGTGTTTTTTTACGTAGAAGAAAAAGAAAAATCACCCCCGCTATTCTTAGAATCTTCAAATTAAAAAGGCCCTGCTGTCCTGACGTTTGCAACTCAGGACATTTATATTATTTTCAGAAAAAAATTATGGGTACAGGGGGTTATTAAATAACAGATCGCAAGCTGTATTGTTCCTTAAGTCTCAGCCGAGTCTCCCGCAGGCGACCCGCCGTTGTAATAAGAACTATTTTAATTTCATCTCATGTCTGTAAAACTAAAAATTGCGGGAGACCCGGCTTAGTACTGATTTGGATTAAAAGATCCAAAAGTATATTTATTGTAGCGGTAATATCTCGTTTTTTTAATGCATTTTCATTAGCTGATTTTCGTCATCCGGATCGTGCGAAGGAAAACCAATTATAAACCTTACCTTGTAACCATGACACCCAATACAAAAGTGCAATTTATCTTATTTGATACCATCCTTTCGGCTGAACCATTCATGAAACGGTGGAAAGAATATACGAGGTCATCCAATAGCGACGCAGATGTTACCCTTCAACAGTCCAACTACCATGATGGCTTCAGGTATATTGCCCAGCACCGCTTTGCCCGCGAAGAAGTTCAATTTGTTTTCACTAAAGAAAAACGCTCATCCCGCATCGCGCAGGAATCTATTAAGTCACAAATGGCTGGCGGATATGCAATTTTACAGGCCGGCCGGCTCTCTGATACGGGGCCTGATGAAAGAAAGATTTTTGCCTTTATAACTAATCCGGCGGCTGACCTGACAATTTTTAAAGAATTATGTCCACAAGGCCAATTAAATATTTATGAGCCCTATTACGAGAATTGCAAATATTGCTTCATACTTGAATATTTTGTAAAAAGGAAACTTGCCGGAGGACTGGTTGAGAAATTAAAGAATCTTGAAATTGTGGATGCGGCCGTTTACCAGGAATGCAAAATTCCAAAAAATGTAACCGCTCCCGTAAAGGAAGAAGCCTTTTATGTGTGGCCAGCATTTTAATAACGTAAGCAGGACCGTGAACCTTTGTTGGTGTTCCCGCAGAAAAAAGCGGGAAAGGTGAGCGGAGGAAAAGTGCGGCTGCTTCACCAACAAAACGATTGGATGAATTTTGATAGAGAATTGTTTCCTGTGCAACCAACTACCTCGTAGCGTACATATATCATGGATCAAAACCAACAAAGTCTTAAATTCTTTTTTATAAAATAAAAAGAGATTATTCATCGTTTATTTATAAAAAAATACATTTGGCTTTGATGCTTTCAAAAAGTAAATAACTGCTATGAGTAAAAGATTACCTGCAACACTCCTCCTGGTTTTTTTCATAATACAGGCAAACGCACAAGGATTATAAAATGGGCTACGGCGCATTTATCAAAACATGGGTTCCGGTTTTAGAAGGCAATGATGTTACGCTCGAAATAGGTGCAGATGTTTTTCCTATAGACGATACTTATGGTACGATCATGTGTCCGTTGAAGGTTGGCTACAGATATACATTAAATGGAACGGGCAAAGGATTTTATGTGGAGCCACAGGCCGGTTTTAACCTTTACGGAGTAACCTCATTGCAGGATAAAAATGGCAACAATGTAGATTTAAAATACCACGGAGTGATATTTGCCGCGGGTACCGGCTACCTGTTCTCTATCTGGAATGTATCTTTTGATGCTAATCTTCGTTATGAAACGGTGATTGCTCATGGCGGCTCCAACAATTTAATTAGTCTCGGAATATCAAAGTCTTCTGGTTTCGGAAGAAGAGATACAGAATATTAACCACCAAAAATTCAATAATCATTTATTATGAAATTCTATTTGATAGCGTGTGTAGTGATGATCTTATTTTCATCCTGTTTAAAACAATCGATTCCGGATGCTATGCTTGATTCTAAAAATTCGGGCGGGCACGGGAGGGTAACTGCCACACTGAGCTACGAAATTGATGGTAATGCTGTGAATATATCCCTGGATGATGCTGACAACCAGAGTACGTATCCCTATCGTACGCTCTACTGTAGTAAAGATCCTGGTTCTTATACTCTTAGTGGAGTAAGTAATACAGGGGAAATTGTTTTTAGTTTCTTTACCGATAGTTTAACAGTAGGAAATTACAAATATACCGGATGGTATGGCGACCTGTTTATTACAAATTATAACAATAGAGATGCATTTATATATGCGCCATCCGACAGTATGAGTTTTAATATCACCTCTTATAATAACGGACATATCAGCGGAAACTTTTCGGGTGTGCTTACGCCAATGATAACTGCCGGTAATCCCCAAAATACCTATGGTACACCCAGCTCAGTGTTGATTACAAAAGGTTCTTTTAAAAATATTCCGGTGTTTTATTGAGATAGAAATGTTTTAGTGTACGACGAATCAAGGAGTTTAAAGAGAGGCGACATGACCTGAAAATCTTAAATAACAGAATAATATTAAAATTTCTCCGTTTTACTTTTCTATAATCTGTTGAAATTTATTTTTCTTACCAAACACAAATCAAATGAAATACCTGCTTATGCTGTGCGCAGTGCTTTTTATGCATCCGTTAGTACAGGCTAAAAGCTATTCTAAAGCAAAAATCATCTTACTGAATGGAACAATAACGGAAGGACTGGCCACATTTCCTGAAGGCGCTGCCGCGATACCCATCCGGTTCAAAACTGATGAAAAATCCACAGTTCAGTCGATCAATAGCGATAGTATCAAAACCATTATATACACAACTGATGCTGGTACAACCCATGAGTTTGACCGCCTGGCCGGGTACATAAACGGGCCGCATTAAAAGCCGGAACGGCAATGGCTATACGTAGTTTTTCGGGGAGCAGTAACTTTGTACACTTATGCATTCGTGGGTGATTTGAATAGATATAATGACATTCAAACCTCATGGTTATGCATAAGGCAGGGAGAAACTATAGCCACCAAGATGACCTCCACCTATTGGAAAAACAAAAGGAACGTTTTTGTGGACGCTGCATCTGAATATTTCAAAGACGATAATCAATTGGTGAAGAAAATTCAATCAGGTGGGTATTCCTGGAAGGATGTGGAAAAGATAGTTAGTGAATATAATGAGTGGAAGAAAAATAAACAGTAAGGCCTGTTGCGCAACTCTCCCCTCCTTACTGCATTGCCCTTGCTTATAGTTGTTGTTACCCGACTTCATAAAATCTTTGCTGGTGTGGTTCGTGAGGACACGAAGCATGGCGGTAGCGAAGTCTGCGCATCTATGTGCATCGAAGATGCAACAGTTAATAATAACCGTAATAATTTTTTTTCATAAATCTTGTTTATATCATTTCGAAGCCAATTCAATTATAAAAGTTGTTCCCTCACCTTCTTTACTTTCCACTTTTATTTCCCCACCGTGCGCCTTTACAATATCATAGCTCAAACTCAATCCTAATCCGGTTCCGCTTCCTGTGGGTTTGGTGGTGAAAAATGGTTGGAATATTTTGTTCCTGATATTTTGTGGAATACCATTAGCATTGTCACTAACGGTGATGAGCACACTATTTCCGAATTTCTTTGTGATTACTGATACAGATGGTTCATACTCTTTGCCTTGAGCCTCTTGTCTTTTGTTTACAGCATAAAAAGCATTATTAAAAAGATTCAAAAACACGCGACCGATATCCTGCGGAACGATATTTATTTTCCCGATCGATGGATCAAAATCGGTCTTTAATTCTGCATTAAAGCCCTTGTCTTTTGACCTTAATCCATGATAACTTAACCTTAAATATTCATCACATAATGCGTTTATGTCTGTGGGTTCTTCTTTCCCGGAAGATTCTCTTGAATGTTGCAACATACTTTTTACAATCGCATCGGCACGTTTGCCATGATGATTTATTTTTTCTTCATTGCTTTTAATATCATCAGCAATTTCATTTGCCAATTGCAAATTGCCTGTTGCCAATTCATTTTTTAACTCTTCGATCATTTCACTGTTCACTTCCGAAAAATTATTCACGAAGTTTAGGGGATTCTGAATTTCATGGGCAATGCCCGCGGTGAGCTCACCGAGTGAAGCCATCTTTTCGGACTGGATGAGTTGTTTTTGCGTAGCTTTTAGATTGTCCAGCGTGTGGCGTATCTCTGCCGTTTGCCTGTTTACTTCTTCCTGCAATATTTGTTGCTGGTTTTCTGCCTGTATTCTTTTTTCCTCTGAAAGCTGAACCACCTTATCCGCATTTAACCTCACCTCTTGTATTATTTCTTTAAACCGTATAGACACATATACCAGTAATGAGAGCGGAAATGAGAGAACAAAGCATGATAAAAGTGTATAGAACTGGTAGTAATCTGGGGTACCTGATGTCTTAAGATATATAAAAAAGAGACAAAACATGAAAAGGGAAAAGAACAGCCCCACCACGATGGCCCACTGTGCTCCACGCAGTTTTTTCCATGAACTGATTATATAATACATGGAAATACTTAATGAGGAAAGAATAAGTACTATTGGAATTATCGACATCATCGTTTTTGAAACGTCAAAGAAGAAGGACAACATACATAAAAGGAATAAAGTAACCAGGAAGATGATTAGTTTACGGCTGAACCTTCTTTTAAAAATCCTGATCAAGAGTATAGGAACAGTAAGCAATATTAATATAAGCGAAATATTAGTAATTTGATCATAAATATAAACAGATAAGTAATGGGCCAGGCCAATGGCAACAGTTTTTAACTCGGCAAAACTCAAGAGTGTATAGAAACTTGTACAAAGCGCTATCAGGACAAGGTTTTTTTCCCGCCGGTTTTGAAAAGCCAACAACCAAAATAACAGGCTCAATATTGCACAAGTAACTAACCAGGTATTAAAAAATGAATAAATAACTGTGATTGACTTTGATATAATGGTGAAAGGATTCGGGCCATCAATGATAAATAAATCAGATGAGTTCAATTTATATTTTAAATTATGTGGAGGAAAAGGAGAAAGGTAACCTACAAAATGAATAGCAAAACTTTGTGCAGTGTCACTATTAAAAGTAATAACAAGCGGATCAAGATCATCATTATATTCCTCGAAGGGTTTTCCATTATCGCCGGTATTGCCTCTTGTGGCCTTTAGTTTGCCGTCGATATAAAATTGTGTTGCAACCCAATTGGCAAAATCTATCCATAATACTTTATGCAGCAGCGAGCTGTCAAATTTTAGCTTTATCCGGAACCAACCTTCCACCCTGCCATTTTTATCCGCATATTTTTTTAAGTCAGTTGTTTGGTTCATTTTTATCCATCCTGCAGTATCAATATGCGGCTGAGCCCAGTTGGAATCGTTGCCCGGCCTGAATAACCATGCATTATCGTTCGCTAAGGATAGCTGATTGTTAAATTTATCAAACATATTGGCGGATACCACTATGCTGGTGTCCTGGGCTTTGGCAAACTGGACGGCCAGTAGCAAAAGAAAAAAAACGATTTTAACTGATTTCATTACTGATATTCATTTTGGATTGTTTGTAAAAGATTTTTTGCTTTTACTTGTATTTGACTGAATAAAAATTCATGATAGACAGCCAGTTTATTAAAGGCGAGAAGTTTGTTATCATATTCTCCAATGAGCTTCGGGTCATTATTCAGCAGGCTATAGGATGAATCGTTATTAAAATTTCGAAATCGAATTTGGGTATAGTCAGCAATTTTTTCTTCTGCAAGTTTCGACACATTCATCAGGTCTTTAACATCCTTTTCCTGTGTCAATAGGTACTTCATATCAAGATCGAATGACATAATCTGGTTTTCAATTTTCATATTACTGATCAGACGAAAATTCCCTGAACTTTTCAATTCTTCCACCGTTTTGTTATCATATTTAAACAGGTCGAAATGCCAGAAATCATTTGACAATGATTTATAAAAGTCTTTTACATCCACGGGATGCGCTTTCAGCGATTGTTGAATAACAACCACATCCTTATTTGCCGATGACCATTCATCAATCGCCTGGGAAATTGCCGAAGTATCTGCTTCCAAATCAGATACGAGACTTTCCATATATTCTTTTACTATTGCTTTGTCAGTTATCTTCTCACGGATATTCTCTGCAAAAAAGCCCAGCGTTACCGCAAGAAAAATCATTAAGAATTCCAAAAAATATTCTTTGATTCCTTTTTTTTCAACGTGTGGGTGGTGGTGGACTTCCATTGATTATAATTTGAGTTGGTTATTCACTATTTTGATAAGACGTTCGTTGAAGAATTCTAACACACTGATTGTTCCGAGATCTGTTAGGTACTGATCCTGGATACCGGAGAAAAAGAAAACAATTGTTCTTCTGTCTTTTATATCCTGGATCGAAAAAGGTTTTTGAACGGTAACAGGATCATCCTGAAGGATTTCCCGTACGTCAATAATTTTTGCCAGGTCTGAAAAAGCGTTAGAGACCTGGTTGGTCAAATACTGGTTAAACGCTTTGTACTTTTCAATCTGGTCGATGTATAAAGCCAGGGAATCCTTGAGCGGAATATTGTCAATTGTTTTCAGTCCGCCGGCATTTACCATTTGCTGATAAGCAGCCGTTTCAATCGCCGGAGTATATATATGAATCGTTGGATGGAAAAGTGATATAGTCTTGTTCAGGTCAAGGTTTTCTCTTTTTTCATGAAAGATATTGGCAAGTGAATCTATTAAAGGAAGTTGGTTGATTAAAAAAGTTTTTTCACTTTTTATGATCTTTTGATTTCTTATCACTTCCTGTGAAAAAGTTTGCAGGTATTGCCGTACAGCTTTTTGTTCGGAAAAATGTTCTCTTATATTCTCTGCAAAAAAGCCCAGCGTTACCGCAAGAAAAATCATTAAGAATTCCAAAAAGTATTCTTTAAATTTCTTCTTTTCGCCATGCGGCAAATGCGGGTGATGATGTACTTCCATTTGATTGTGTTTAGATGATTTATTTATTTAGCATCATATCCAGCATTTTAATAAGTTCATCATTCATTTTATTTAATCTGTGAGCAATATTCTTGTCAGATATATACCGGATTAAATAGATGCCGTAAAAGTTCAGTATTTCTGTTCTTTCTTTTTGTGTGAGTTCTGCAAATGGAGCTATCGCCACATTTGCATCGCCTGTATTCCGGGCCATGCTATACAATGGCTCTATAGAACTTACATCAGGGAAAGCATCTGAACGGTAGTCATCAACAATCTCGTTGTATTTACCGAAGTCGTAAATACCACCTTCATAAATGGTTAGTGAATCTCTGAATTCTGCGTCATGAATATATTTCAAGCCTCCCGAATTTACCATTTGGTCATAGGCAGCCTTGCTTATGGCCGAAACAAATACCTGCCTTGTAAAATTTATTAGACGGGCACTTGTTGAAAGGTCCTCGTTTTCTTTTTTATTTGTAAAAATTTTTATGAGGCTGTCTGTAGCAGGTATTTCTCTTGCAAAAAAACTATCATAGCGTTGGTACAAATCTTTGTTCTGCAGCAGTTCCTGCCTGAAATCTTCAAGATATTGTTTTGTAGTTTTTTCTTCATCAAAATGCTCTCTCACATTCTCTGCAAAAAATCCCAGCGTTACTGCGAGGAATATCATTAAGAATTCCAAAAAATATTCTTTGAACCCTTTCTTCTCTACGTGTGGGTGATGATGTACTTCCATTAGTTTTATTTAAGATGATGCTTGTTTTTGTAGAAAACTATAACACTGGTTGCTTTTCCCCGTAAATTATTTAACTGGATGCTTTGTGCCTTTGTAACCCTTAAATACAATTGTAACTGGTTAAACCATTTATTTAATAATACCCGGTCATTTGTAAACAGTAACGGTCCATTCAAAGTGCTGCTCCCTATGTCAGTACCATTAAGTGATGACACGTTCTCAAGGGGTGAGACTACTTTAAAGTTTGCCAATTCATTCAATGTATTTCGTACATTATCCTGCGCTTCCTGGTAAATGGTAGCTTCAAAATCATGAACTTCTTTGTACAATCTTTCATAGGCAAGAATGCTATCGGCATCCTCTTTAGCCAACAACCTGAAACCGCCGGCGTTGGCAAGCTGTGTTACGGTACGATCATTTGACAGGAAAGGCCTGTTTACTTTTGAGAATTTGATCAATTCGCCCATACATGATGTTGCTTTCAGATTATTGGTAACCGTATCATAACATTGATACATGCTGTTTAACCCGGTTATTTTGGCTTCATCAAATTGAATGATATCATCCATTCTTGCCGTATCAGATTCGAGATCTTCGACAAGCGATTGAACATATTGTTCTCTTTTTTCATTATCGTTAATATGTTCTCTTAAACTTTCCGCAAAAAATCCAAGCGTTACTGCAAGGAATATCATTAAGAACTCCAGGAAATATTCTTTGAACTTCCTTTTTTCTGCATGTGACAAATGCGGATGGTGATGTACTTCCATTTTTAATTTTGAGTTTTAAGTTTTCAATCTTCAGGTTTTAGTTGAATATGTCTGTTCTTTTGACATCCTTTGATTCACTTTATTCATTCTGGCTTTCAGTGTTCCGGCCCCAATTGTATTTCTTCTTCAATCATCTTTTAAATTATATTCTTTCTCTATCAACTTCATGAGCCGTGCTGCCCGATCCCGGTATTGAGCTTCGTCATACATATTAACTTCTATATCGCTTTGTTCCATGCGGATAAAAGAATACAACTGTTGCAATAAAGGACGGTCATAGCGTGTGAACAGCTCTTTATGAAGAGGATAGGTTGTATAAACCGGGTCTTCATAATTGTTGGGGGGTTCGGGCAAAATAATCATCTGCATGGCAAACTCATCCAGTTTTTGCCACCTGCCAGTATATATATCTCTATCACCTTTAAATGGTCCTTCCCAAAATATATAAAGTTCGTTGATAGAATCAATAATCATTTTCTTTTGAATTACATTAAAGCCGGCGGCATTTTTTAGCTGTGTGATCGTATTATCGTGGGTAGTAAATCCATCTATCCAGGAATAGAAATAGACGAAATGATGATAAAATGTATCCTGCACATTGATATCGGTGAGGCTTTCGACTGGTATTTTCAAAGCACTGTCCATTTTTTTGAAAATCACTGATTGAACAGCTATTACCCTGCTGGCTTCCGCAGTATCTCTTTTGAGATCCTGTATCATGCTTTCCATATAGTTTCTTTCCTTTTCATGGTTTACCAAATGTTCCCGCAGGCTCTCTGCAAAAAAGCCAAGTGTTACGGCAAGAAATATCATTAAGAATTCCAAAAAATATTCTTTGAATCCTTTTTTTTCTACCTGTGGGTGATGATGTACTTCCATGTATGGAGGTTTGGTTGTTTTGAGATTTTAATTATTATTTCTATTCATCTTTTAAATTATATCGTTTAGAAAAGAAAGTTATTAACCTCAAAGCAAGTTGCCGGTGTGCGATCATTTTTTTCAAATAGAGGTATTTTAATTTCCTGTCCCAGGCAAGTGAATTGATATATTCTGATATTACCGATTGATCTTTTGTAAGCAACTTCATTTTTTGCTCTGAATGAGGAATGATGCTATCAGGCGCACGTTCATACGGAATTAGAAATTGTGGATTATAGATTTTATTTGACAGGCGAATAGTAGGTATTGTAAAATCGTGTTGCAAATCATTGTATACCTGCACTACATCATCCAGTGCAAGATTATAGACGTTGATGCTGTCTGAACTGCGTTTATCAGTTATCAACCGAAGACCGCCTGCATTTTTTAACTGGGTTATCGTCCGGGTTGTGTAGCTGATGGGCCATATGATATCTGCGTATCTTTCTTTCATATAATATATTAACCGCATACTGCTATCTGTATATGGATTATCAAGTAAAAGATTCAATAAGGAGTCCACACCTTTCACATTAGTTTCTGCAAGAGGAATTACCAGGTTGAAATTTGCAGTGTCTTGTTTTAAATCTTCTACAAATGAAATGATATACTCCCTTTCAATGCGTTTATCAGACAGGTGTCCACGAATATTCTCGGCAATAAAGCCAAGTGTTACGGCAAGGAATATCATTAAGAATTCAAAAAAGTATTCTTTGGTTCCTTTTTTTTCTACCTGAGGGTGATGGTGTACTTCCATTGTTATTCCTGATTTGATGATATCATTTTCTTCATTGATGTTTAAAATAATAAACTTCCCTGCTTTACCTTTCAATTAATCTTCATTTGTTTCAACAGGCAAGTCATACTCTTCTTTAATGAGACCAATAAGTTTGTTTGCCAATTGCAACTGTTCCTCCAGGTAAGGCATATATTGATTTTTGCCGGTATTATAAAGGTCAGAGACAATGTTTACAAATTCAGTCAGATTCCCTGGATTGACGATAGCTTTAGGCCGCGAATGCAACACGGCGTTGCTTCTTCCTCCCGCGTTTATATAATACTCGCGGTACCAGTTAAAAGTTCTATAAGCTACCTGGTGATGTTGCAAACGCTGATTTTCAAACCGGTCGTGTATCTGGTTTATGCGAATCTGATTATTCCAGTACTGAAGAATATTTTCGGCAACATCCCTATGCCTTATCAATCTCATCGCATCTGAGTTCTTTAGTTGTGTAGCCGCCCGGTCGTTGAAGACAATATCCACACTGAGCCCCGAAGTAATGAAGAGCAAACTGAGGGTACTGTCATTTCTTTCGCCCAATTTATTTTCAGCAAACAACGATATGATACTGTCTTCACTGCTGAAATCTCTATTCAACCGCCGAATGCTGTAGTGCAGGGCTGCTGTATCTTTTTTTAGATCCTGCTCCAGTAACACCATATACTGTTTTTCTTTCTTGCTGTTGGTGATGCCCTCTCTTATATTTTCCGCAAAAAATCCCATTGTTACTGCCAGAAATATCATTAAGAACTCCAGGAAATATTCCTTGAAATTTTTCTTTTCTACTTTAGGATGATGATGTACTTCCATATTACAGTTTTAATGGTGATATTCTTTGTTTAATTCATCAAGCACAATGTTTGCATGCTTCAATAATGAATCTGAATAAGCAACGTTATAAATTCGTATAAACCTTGACCGTACCAACTCAGCAAACTCATTAAACAGGGTTTTATCATAACTTAATAAAGGCGGGTTGGTATTCATGAAAGAATCAATACTTGCCTGGTTAAAGACAACCCTGTTCTTTTGTGCCACATCATTCGCCATTTCATTGTACTTATATTCAAATATCTTACCCCTTGCTTTTCTTACTTCTGTATAAACATTGTTATCCATTTCTTCTGCTGATTGAAGCTGCCTGCACCATCGGTCGTACTTTGCTACGTCTGTAGCAATATTTGTTTTGAAATAGCTAAGTGCACCAGAACTTTTCATTTGTTGAAAAGTGGCGTCATCAGGAATAAAAGAACCAGCTGCGCCGCCCCATAATCCGTACCAATATAATTTACCTGTTGGAATATTCTTTAGATCATTCGTAGTAACCAAATTCATAAATGTATCTATATTATTAGAAGCAGTAGTATAATATTTATTGTAATGGCGCAGTTGTGCAGTATCGGCTTTAAGATCTTGTATCATAGATGCTGCAAATATTTTTGCCCGCTGATGTTCGGTGATATGCTCCCGAATATTTTCTGCAATGAAACCCATGGTTACTGCAAGAAATATCATTAAGAATTCTAAAAAATATTCTTTGAATCCTTTCTTTTCTACGTGCGGGTGATGATGTACTTCCATATTAGTTGATGGTTCAGTGATAATAGTTAATGGTTGTTTCAAGCTTTCTGTCTTGCTGACTTTGTTCTGTTTTTTCTTCTCAACTCATTTACCTTTCACCTGGTGCCAGAAATAAGCAGCAGCAAAACCAACAATAATATAGATAAGAATTTTTATCAGCCTTTCTTTTGTATTGCTATTCATCTTTTAAATGATATTCTTTATTGATTAATTGAAAGAGTGCTGCGGCATATTGTTTTTGAACTGTAAGCAAACGTATCTCACCTACAAAACCTGATTTTCGTTCTTGAAGGTAAACTATCAATTGATTGATATCATCTTCATTATGTTTCGCAGTTGCGGATTGCCGGGTAGTTTCAAAAGTTTTTGATGTACTTCCATTGTTTGTTTACCTTGTTATTATTTTATATGATATTCATTTCTTAATGTCTCAAGTAATGCATGATTAGATTTTACATACTGGTTGTATAATATCAGCCGAAATCCCCTGATAATAACCAGGTATTCGGAAGCTATATTAGCAGCTTCCTGCCGGTTAAATTGTGCAACATTTATTATCCCAGGTTTTTTTATCGTCGATAAATCCAGCTTTTTATACCAACTTTCTATATATGGATTATTCAGTTTTTGTTGCGCCATCGCTGCTAATGTTTCAAACCATTTGTAGTCATAATGAGCAATAAGAAATGAATGCATTTTTGATTCCCGGTACGCTTCTTCTTCATCATTCCCTTTTCTCAGGTTAGCAATATCAACGCTGATGTTACCAATTTCTGCCTGCAGCCGGCGACTTCTAAAATAGCGCAATGCTCCGGAATTGGTAAGCTGATTCAGCACCCCGTCTTTTGGCTGAAATACTATCGTTAGGGTGCTGACAAAAGTTGAAGTAAAAGCGGGATAGAAGTTTGGAGAAAGATTTACCAGATTACTGTCCTGAACGTACTGCACAAAATATTTTATAAAATCTTCTTTTTCAAGCCTTCCCAATATTTTTTGATGAATAGTAACCGAGTCTGAATAAATTTCTTTGTATAAGTTTTTCGCCAATTCCTTTGCCTGTGAATTTTCAGAGATTTTTTCACGAAGTGTTTCTGCAAAAAAGCCAAGCGTAACCGCCAGGAAGATCATTAAGAATTCCAAAAAATATTCTTTGAACGCTTTCTTTTCTACGTGCGGGTGATGATGTACTTCCATTTTTTCAGTTTGCAGTTTTGAATTTTGGGATGGTTATACAGAAGGTGTTATAAAACCAACGATCGTTTTCGGTGGAACCTTATTTTGATCCATCTTTTCTTTTTTTAATTGCATTGTAAACTTGCTGTCGTAAAGTGACTTTTTTTAAACAGTCATCTCTTTAATAATTCTCGAAAGGTGCGCACGCAAAACCAGTAAAGCCCCCATCGGGCTTCAAAAACATTTCAATAAAAAAAATTCAGTGAAGGTTAACCCCGGTATAGTTTGGCGATATCCAAACTAGTATCGACATTATCAGGGGGACGGGAATGATTTGATTACTAAAAGCTAAGCTAAAATATTTTATCCGCATTTTAAAATATTCCTGAGGAGAAAAATGGAGCGACTTTACAATAAAGCGAAAATATAATATCGTGAAATGGTTTTAAGGTGTGGTGCTGTTTCATTTTTTGTAAGTCTGTTACGGCTTGCATACAACCACAAAAGTGCCATTGTAGAGCCGTCATAAAGAAATTGAAACGAATTGAACAATGCTCTATCTTTGAATTGGAAAAGAAATGAAAGTTATGCACTTTAGCCGTTAGTGAAGCCATCGCTTTAAACCCATCCTCAACACCAAGTGCGGTAAAAATTTTTTAATACTTTAGCATTATAAAATTATTTGAAATGAAAACGATCAGAGTTTACTTGGCTTTTAGTGCCCTTCTATTCTTTCATGTAACAAAGGCACAGCAATGGGTTTCATTATTTGATGGTAAAACCTTAAGTGATTGGAAGGTTGGCGATAATGCAGCCACATTTAGCGTGGATAGTGGAATGATTAAAGTAAATGGCAACACGGCCCACCTGTTTTATGAAGGCCCGGTAAATAATCACAGCTTTAAAAATTTTGAATTCAAAGCAGACGTAATGACGAGGCCGCACGCCAACTCAGGCATTTATTTTCATACGGTTTTTCAGCAAGGCGGCTGGCCCCAGGTTGGTTATGAAGTGCAGGTAAATAATTCGCATACTGACTGGCGGCGTACCGGCAGCTTATACGGCATCCAGGATGTGAAAGAAGTGGTGGCGCCGGATAATGTTTGGTTTACAGAATACATTAAGGTTACCGGTAATCATGTGATTGTTAAAATCAATGATAAAACTGTTGTTGATTATACCCAGCCAACTAATGTGCCGCCTCCTGATAAAAAAGGGCCAATTGATTCAACCGGTACTTTTGCACTGCAGGGCCACGATCCCGGCAGCACAGTTTATTTTAAAAATATTATGGTGAGGGTGTTAGCTGATTAATGGAAAGATTCTGTGCCCATTGGTGAGGTGGTTCAGTTTGATTTTGAACTTTTTAGAAACAGTGAGGATACCAATATTCAATTGTTGCTGAAGGCGGATAGAGAAAGAGGATGAAACGTACCACACGATTAAGAATAATAAATAGAATGGCAAGCCTTATTTTCATAGCAACATTTATAACCGTTTTTATTCTTATTATAGGAGTAATCATTAAATTGATTAAACATAAAAGCAGTACATCTGCTATGCGCGCAATCGCTGTTATTTTATTTTGTTATGGGTTGTTGTGGATTATATTTTATTTTAAAAGCAAAGAAACGGCAGTTCCATTTGGTACTGACGTTTGTTTTGATGACTGGTGTGCAACGATCACGCAGGCAGAAAGACTTAAAACTTTGGGAAATCAAAATCCACAAGGTCAATTTATTGTATTACACATAAAAATGTCAAATCATGCCAGGGGTATAGCACAGAAACCATCTGAGCCATCAGTTCACATTATTGATGGACAAGGACACTCCTGGGCTTTTTCAAAAGAAGGGCAACAGGCACTTGAAAATGTTGCCGGGAAACAAATTCCAATTGACGCAAAGCTGGAGCTGCATCAGAGTTTAGAAACACAACTTGTTTTTGACATACCGTCATACGCTAAAAATATAAAAGCAATAATTGAGGAAGGTCCATTTATCACAAAGTTTTTATTGCGGGATGACAATGAAGTATTCGTATTGCATTGACAGGTTAGCAAGAACACACAACAACCGGCCGTTTTTTGATTACAAAAAAATGTTAGAAGATGGCTTTGATGTGATGCCTCGTTACTGAAGTGCGAAAGGTGAGCGAAGGAAAAGTGCGGCTGCTTCACAAAACTTCTTTTAATTTGTTAAATCGCACAGAATAAACGCGAATCATATATGCAAACGCAAGCAATTATAAAACGCAATAATGAGATTTATAAAAATTAGCTTGGAGGAAAAACAAGAGCTGAACTTGCAAAAGAACATAACCTTTCAAGCGAAAGAATTCGTCGGATATGTAATCGGTTAAAAATGCATAGATCGAAAACTGCCAGCCTTAAAAGCTAATCACGCAAACTCATTTACTCCCTGGTGGGTGTCCTCACCGAACAGTTTATGAGCATGGTGGAATGGCCGGTGAAGACACCCGCCATGGGGACAGTTTTTAGTTTGGAGTTTGTAGTTGTGTCCCAACTTGAACATTGAATATTAAACATTGAATATTTTTCTTCAAACCTCGAGCCTTGAACCTTCAAGTTTTTGTAAACTCAGGACAGCAGCCATACTTATTGTAGGATCGACTACGGATAGTTTAGCGGAGTGTAGGGATGATGGGGTAGTAACGGAGATGGAAAACACTTCCTGAACCAATGAACGAAAATTCTTAAATTGCATAGTCAACATTAAAAGATGGATAATATTATTTTATATAGCAAACTTTCTGCCCTTCCTGACAATTTGAAATCAGAAGTTTCTGATTTTATTGACTTTCTTACCATTAAATCAAAAAAAAAACCGCAAAAGGTGAAACCTAAATTTGGTAGTGGCAAGGGTACGTTTATTATGAAACCCGATTTTGATGAGCCACTCAATGATTTTAAAGAATACATGTGATGGAGCAAAACATACTTGACACACATGCTTTAATCTGGTTTATTGAAGGAGATAAACAGCTTTCCAAAAGAGCACGCATATCAATTGAAGGAGATAATACGCTCAATTATGTAAGTATTGCCAGCCTTTGGGAAATCGCTATTAAAGTAAGTCTGAAAAAGCTTGGACTTCAGACACCCTTTGAACAAATCAAAAAACAACTTACCGAAAATGGTTTTGAACTTTTGCCGGTAACCTTTGCAGATACACTAACTGTTTCTACTTTACCATTTCATACCGTGATCCATTTGACAGATTAATAATTGCGCAGGCATTAAATAGCGGAATTAATGTAATTACCAAAGATGAAAATTTCTCTGAGTATGGGATAAAAGTAATTTGGTGAAAAAAATATGAGTGTAAAAAAGGATTCTAGTTACTGGTCGGTGTCCTCACCGAACAGTTTATGAGCAATGGTGGAATGGCCGGTGAAGACACACATCTTCCTCCTCTATCTATCACCACTGTTTCTAAAAAGTTCAAAGTCAAACTGGTGCACCTCGCCAATGGGTACAGTAATTTTAATACTTTAGCATTACAAAATTATCCGGAAAATCTACCGTGATTCCGTTTTCCAATTGGAAATGGCCGCTGAGGTGACCGGCCACGGACAGGTCTTCTATATCAGTGTCTGAAATACTGCCAGTAAATAAACGATAATCAGCAAAGTCATTTCTGAAATATGAAAAATGATCATTTTTTTTCGAACTGCTTTTAACTCCGTTTCTACAGGTTGCCCGTTTACCAACTGTCCTGCCAGCACACGTAATTTATTGCCATTCGGCCTGGCAACCAGCACGCCGTTTAATACCAAAGACACTACCAAAGCCATCTTTATGATAAACCACCATTGACCCACTACTGCCCAACTCAATGCTTTTAACATCAAAAAACCACTCAAAAGCATTAACAGGGTACCCACCTGGATTATTGCCGGATACTTACTCATCAGAGGCGCCAACACCAAAACTTTTTCCGGTGATTGATGCACCTGTTTCCATATTTGATTTTCCAGAACAAGTCCTCCGACAGAACCGCCTGCTATACACGTAATTCCGATAATGTGAATAAAAAGCCCGATAGAAAATAAATGATTCATGGTTTTTTGTTTATTTGCTGATGAAGCGATTTCAAACTTTGGGAAGAAATTTTATGCAAGGCAATAAAAGAGCACATCAGTCCGGCCAGAATGATAAAACTTCTGAGCCAATTCATAGGGACCCATTGTTTCCACGCCGTTTTTATTGCCTGCAGATTGATTGAAATATCGGATTTGAACATGATGTCATTTCTCGGATAAAAATAAGCAAAGGTGAAAACGTCGGCCAACACGTAAAGAATGAATGCAACCAATAAAAAAGTTCTTACCTGCCTTGAAGCTCTCCAAAAAAGGATCATCGATAACAACGCCAGCACCTGGTTGAGGGGAGAGAAAACCCGGAAAAAAGTTCCGGGATTTACGTTTTGATAATATGCTCTTGTTGTTTGAATGGACTCAGGAAAATGAGCGCCCCAGGCGGTGGTATCAACTATCGAATTATACATGTTTACAAATAAAACGCCGCTTGCAAAAACAATAGAAAAATAAAGCACAACCCTTTTCATTTTGTCAGTTTTTTTCTGCAAATATCTTTTATGAAAAACAGCCGAAATTGTATAGAACGGACATTTTAAAACAAGGATCATTGAAAAATATGACCCTTCAAAACGCTCTTTTGCTTTTGATATTCACCCGGGGTAATACCGGCAAATTCTTTAAAGACTTTTATAAAATGTGACTGGTCGGAAAAGTGGCAGCTGTAACTAATTTCGGTCAATGAAAGTTTTGGATTCTCCATAAGCGACAGGCTTTTGAGATAATTTTTATAGGCTAAAATATGTAAAGTATTCATGCCGGTCAATTGATAAAATTTTCTGGAAAGCTGTCGTGGCGAGCTGTACAACGTTTTCGAAAGTGTGTGAACGCAATATTTTTTCTCCGGCTCATTGTTTAAAAACAAATCAATTGCATTTGCGCGGCGAATGATGCCGCCTGTTTTTTTTAGCAGCCATTCTCTGAAGACTGATACTCTTTTCGAAAAGTCTTTTGCTTCAACAAGCTGGTGCCACAGCAAATTAAAAAATGGATCTATTAAGGTAAGATCAATGGCGCGGTTGGCAAATTCGCCGGCATTAAAGCCAAACAAATGACGGATAACAAACGGATGAAAGCGCACTCCGAAAAATGAATGATAGCAGGGTAGTTTTAATAAAATAGGTTTGGTATTATATCCATTGATAAAAGTTCTTTTTACAGAAAAAGAATCTCCTTTGATTTGCCCGGTAAAAACATTGTCTGAAAAATTAAAAATAATTTCTACGATTCCTGAAGGCAGGATCATTTCATTTTTGTAACAAGGAGATCCCCAGCATTGCCACATCATGCTGATATAATTTCTAAGAACCGGATTTTGTGCAATTATAAATTCATTGTCCATACTTTATTATTTAAAAAGTGGAAAACTTTAAATTTTTTAGTTCGTATTTATTCTGTGTTCATTCACAAATGGAAAGTTAATTATTTCGCCGAATAATTTTAAAAACTACAATTATCGAGTTTTTCTATTTTTCATCGCCTTCTTCCTCCCTGGTCGCTGTCCTCACCGAACAGTTTATGAGCAATGGTGAAATGGCCGGTGAGGACACCGGCAACGGTGACAATTTCACAATCGGATGATTCTATGACAAATTTATTTTAAGCTGTAAACAATATTTTTAAAAACATGATGTTATATAGTTCGATGTTTTCAAACAGATTGTAAGCCTTAAAAACTGTTATCATAATCCAAAATCAATGCAAAAAACTCTGCTTATCGGGCTTTTATTTTTTTCATTACCATCAAAGTCTCAAACAAAAATTTCGCCTTTAGCCCCGGCCGTTTTAAATATGGGTGGAGGGTCTGCGTTAATCAGTCCATCCTTTATGGTAGACTGGAGCATCGGCGAATCCACTATTATTGAAACTTTTTATGGAGAGAACGCTTATTCCAATTCAATTGTTGGAACCAAATGGAATGTTACAAGTGGTATTCTACAGCCATTTGATAAGAATCACATCATCTTTGATTATACGACACCTACCTGGACGAAGGAAGAAATCCGGCTTTATCCTATTCCTGCCCGTGATATTGTTTACATTGATTTCAGATCGTATACCACAGGTAAAATATCCATGCAGTTATTAACCATAGACGGACGGTTACTAGGCACAAAGGAATTTTACAATACGGATGCAACCAGTATCCAATCATGGAATCTGGCCAACCGGCCATCAGGCGTTTACCACGTTAAAATTACACTTAGCTCCCGGGAAGGAAAAATTCTGAAACAGGGCACTTTTAAAATTGAGAAAATAAATTAAGATATTTCTATGAAAAGAATTCTATTATCTGTTGTAATGATGGCAATCATTACAGTAGTAAAAGCACAGGTGCCGCAGCAATTGAATTACCAGGGAATTGCCCGGAATTCGACGGGCAGTCCCATAACTTATCAAAATATTACTGTACGGTTATCGATTATTGATAGTGCAATGGGAGGACAGATTTCCTACCGTGAAACAAGAAGGGTGCAGACCAACTATGTGGGCTTATTTAATATTGTAATCGGAAGCCCTGGCGCCACGAATATTACAGGAAGGATACAGGATGTAAACTGGCCAACCGGGAAAAAATATATCAAGATAGAGATTGATCCTAATGGATTTAATGATTTTAGCGTAGCCGGAATTACCCAATTGCAGAGTGTGCCCTACGCATTAAGCGCCTCTCCCGCCGGCAGCGCGGCAGGAGACTTAACAGGTAGTTATCCTTCTCCCGGCATTGCTAACAATGCGATCACTAATAACAAGATTGCCAACGGAAGTATTAGCCTATCCAAATTAGATCCCAGCTTAGCAGCTTCTTTTGGGAATAAATTAAATATTGCAGATACGGCCTCAATGCTGGCACCGTATGCAAACGCGTCATCAATAAATAAATCAATTGCAACCAAATTGAATATTTCTGATACCGCCTCAATGTTAAGTTCTTATGCAAGAACTCAAGTTATGATAGACTCATTGAGTTTAGTTCAAAACAGGATTAATGCAAAATTAAATATTGCAGATACCGCTTCGATGCTGGCACCGTACCCAAATGCATCAACAGTAAATAATTCAATTGCAACTAAAGTCAATATTTCTGATACGGCTTCAATGTTGAGTTCTTATGCAAGAACTCAAACTCTGATTGATTCTTTATTATTGGTTCAAAGCAGAATCAACTTAAAATTAAATATTGCAGATACTGCTTCAATGCTCGCACCTTATGCAAATGCATCAACAGTAAATAATTCAATTGCCACTAAATTAAATATTTCTGATACTGCTTCGATGTTGAGTTCCTATGCAAGAACTCAACGAATGATTGATTCTTTAATATCGGTTCAAAGCAGAATCAACTTAAAACTAAATATTGCAGATACTGCCTCAATGCTGGCATCTTATGCAAACGTAACAACAGTAAATAACTCAATTGCAACTAAGTTAAATATTTCTGATACTGCTTCGATGTTGAGTTCCTATGCAAGAACACAAACTCTGATTGATTCTTTAACATCGGTTCAAAGCAGAATCAACTTAAAACTAAATATTGCAGATACTGCTTCAATGCTGGCACCTTATGCAAATTCATCAACAGTAAATAACTCAATTGCCACTAAGCTAAATATCGCTGATACCGCTTCGATGTTGAGTTCCTATGGAAAAACACAAACCCTGATTGATTCTTTAATATTGGTTCAAAGCAGAATCAACTTAAAATTAAATATTGCAGATACTGCCTCCATGCTGGCGCCTTATGCAAATGCATCAACAGTAAATAACTCAATAGCCACTAAGTTAAATATTTCTGATACCGCTTCGATGTTGAGTTCCTATGCAAGAACACAAACTCTGATTGATTCGTTGAGTTTGGTTCAAAGCAGAATCAACTTAAAATTAAATATTGCTGATACTGCTTCCATGCTGGCGCCTTATGCAAACGCATCTACAGTAAATAATTCAATTGCTACTAAATTAAATATTTCTGACACCGCTTCGATGTTGAGTTCTTATGCAAGAATTCAAACTCTGATAGATTCGTTGAGTTTGGTTCAAAGCAGAATCAACTTAAAATTAAATATTGCTGATACTGCGTCGATGCTTGCACCTTATGCAAACACATCAACAGTAAATAACTCAATTGCAACTAAAGTCAATATTTCTGATACGGCTTCCATGTTGAGTTCTTATGCAAGAATTCAAATTATGATAGACTCATTGAGTTTAGTTCAAAACAGGATTAATGCAAAATTAAATATTGCAGATACTGCCTCCATGCTGGCGCCTTATGCAAACTCCTCAACCGTAAATAATTCAATTGCCACTAAATTAAATATTGCTGATACCGCTTCGATGTTGAGTTCCTATGCAAGAACACAAACCCTGATTGATTCTTTAACATCGGTTCAAAGCAGAATCAACTTAAAATTGAATATTGCTGATACTCTCTCAATGTTAAGTTCTTATGCAAGAACTCAAACTTTGATTGATTCTTTAATATTGGTTCAAAAGAGGATTAATACAAAACTAAATATTGCAGATACTGCCTCAATGCTGGCATCTTATGCAAACGCAACAACAGTAAATAACTCAATTGCCACTAAATTAAATATTTCTGATACCGCTTCGATGTTAAGTTCTTATGCAAGAATTCAAACTCTGATAGACTCGTTGAGTTTGGTTCAAAGCAGAATCAACTTAAAATTAAATATTGCTGATACTGCTTCGATGCTGGCACCTTATGCAAATGCATCAACAGTAAATAACTCAATTGCAACTAAGTTAAATATTGCAGACACCGCTTCGATGCTGAGTTCCTATGCAAGAATTCAATCCATGATAGATTCGTTGAGTTTGGTACAAAGCAGAATCAACTTAAAATTAAACATTTCTGATACTGCCTCGATGCTGGCACCTTATGCAAACGCATCAACCGTAAATAATTCAATTGCCACTAAGTTGAATATTGCAGATACCGCTTCGATGTTGAGTTCTTATGGAAAAACACAAACCCTGATTGATTCTTTAATATTGGTTCAAAGCAGAATCAACTTAAAATTGAATATTGCTGATACTGCTTCCATGCTGGCACCTTATGCAAATGCATCAACAGTAAATAACTCAATAGCAACTAAAGTGAATATTTCTGATACGGCTTCCATGTTGAGTTCTTATGCAAGAACACAAACTCTGATTGATTCTTTAACGTTGGTTCAAAGCAGAATCAACTTAAAATTAAATATTGCAGATACTGCTTCCATGCTGGCACCTTATGCAAGCGCATCAACAGTAAATAACTCAATAGCCACTAAGTTAAATATTTCTGATACGGCTTCCATGTTGAGTTCTTATGCAAGAATTCAAATTATGATAGACTCATTGAGTTTAGTTCAAAACAGGATTAATGCAAAATTAAATATTGCAGATACTGCCTCCATGCTGGCGCCTTATGCAAACTCCTCAACCGTAAATAATTCAATTGCCACTAAATTAAATATTTCTGATACGGCTTCGATGTTGAGTTCCTATGGAAAAACACAAACCCTGATTGATTCTTTAATATTGGTTCAAAGCAGAATCAACTTAAAATTAAATATTGCAGATACTGCTTCAATGCTCGCACCTTATGCAAATGCATCAACAGTAAATAATTCAATTGCAACGAAAGTCAATATTTCTGATACGGCCACTATGTTGGGTTCTTATGCAAGAACTCAAACTCTGATTGATTCTTTAATATTGGTTCAAAGCAGAATCAACTTAAAATTAAATATTGCAGATACTGCTTCAATGCTCGCACCTTATGCAAATGCATCAACAGTAAATAATTCAATTGCCACTAAATTAAATATTTCTGATACTGCTTCGATGTTGAGTTCCTATGCAAGAACTCAACGAATGATTGATTCTTTAATATCGGTTCAAAGCAGAATCAACTTAAAACTAAATATTGCAGATACTGCCTCAATGCTGGCATCTTATGCAAACGCAACAACAGTAAATAACTCAATTGCCACTAAATTAAATATTTCTGATACCGCTTCGATGTTGAGGTCTTATGCAAGAGCACAAACTCTGATTGATTCTTTAATATTGGTTCAAAGCAGAATCAACTTAAAATTAAATATTGCAGATACTGCCTCAATGCTGGCGCCTTATGCAAACGCATCAACAGTAAATAACTCAATTGCAACCAAAGTCAATATTTCTGATACGGCGAGTATGTTGAGTTCTTATGCAAGAACACAACGAATGATTGATTCTTTAACATTGGTTCAAAGCAGAATCAACTTAAAACTAAATATTGCAGATACTGCCTCAATGCTGGCATCTTATGCAAACGCATCAACAGTAAATAACTCAATTGCCACTAAATTAAATATTGCTGATACTGCTTCGATGCTGGCACCTTATGCAAATGCATCAACAGTAAATAACTCAATTGCAACTAAGTTAAATATTGCAGACACCGCTTCGATGCTGAGTTCCTATGCAAGAATTCAATCCATGATAGATTCGTTGAGTTTGGTACAAAGCAGAATCAACTTAAAATTAAACATTTCTGATACTGCCTCGATGCTCGCACCTTATGCAAACGCATCAACAGTAAATAACTCAATTGCCACTAAGTTAAATATTTCTGATACCGCTTCGATGTTGAGTTCTTATGCAAGAACTCAAACTCTGATTGATTCTTTAATATTAGTTCAAAACAGAATCAACTTAAAACTAAATATCGCTGATACCGCTTCGATGTTGAGGTCTTATGCAAGAGCACAAACTCTGATTGATTCTTTAACATTGGTTCAAAGCAGAATCAACTTAAAATTAAATCTTGCAGATACTGCTTCAATGCTGGCGCCTTATGCAAACGCATCAACAGTAAATAATTCAATTGCAACGAAAGTCAATATTTCTGATACGGCCACTATGTTGGGTTCTTATGCAAGAACTCGAACTCTGATTGATTCTTTAACATTGGTTCAAAGCAAAATCAACTTAAAACTAAATATTGCTGATACTGCTTCGATGTTGAGTTCCTATGCAACCACTCAAACTCTGATTGATTCTTTAATATTGGTTCAAAGCAGAATCAACTTAAAATTAAATATTGCTGATACTGCCTCAATGCTGGCACCTTATGCAAACGCATCAACAGTAAATAATTCAATTGCCACTAAATTAAATATTTCTGATACTGCTTCAATGCTGGCTCCTTATGCAAACGCATCAACAGTAAATAATTCAATTGCCACTAAGTTAAATATTGCTGATACTGCTTCGATGTTAAGTTCTTATGCAAGAACACAAACTCTGATTGATTCTTCAATATTAGTTCAAAGCAGAATCAACTTAAAACTAAATATTGCAGATACTGCTTCAATGCTCGCACCTTATGTAAATGCATCAACAGTAAATAACTCAATAGCCACTAAGTTAAATATTTCTGATACCGCTTCGATGCTAAGTTCTTATACAAGAACACAAACTCTGATTGATTCTTTATTATTGGTTCAAAGCAGAATCAACTTAAAATTAAATCTTGCAGATACTGCCTCAATGCTGGCACCCTATGCAAACGCATCAACAGTAAATAACTCAATTGCCACTAAGTTAAATATTTCTGACACCGCTTCGATGTTGAGTTCTTATGCAAGAACTCAAACTCTGATTGATTCTTTAATATTAGTTCAAAGCAGAATCAACTTAAAACTAAATATTTCTGATACCGCTTCAATGCTAAGTTCTTATGCAAGAACTCAAATTATGATAGACTCATTGAGTTTGGTTCAAAACAGGTTTAATACAAAATTAAATATTGCTGATACTGCCGGGATGCTGGCACCTTACCTGACCAGCGCTGCAATTTCATCGACTTTTCTTCCTTTGTCAGGTGGTACATTAACGGGGGCTCTGAAAGGTGCAAATGCTGCTTTTGCAGGCAACGTTGGTGTTGGAACAGTAAGTCCTTCTTCCCTATTTCAGGTTGGTGGAGAAACGAGTACAGATCTTAATCTAAAATTTGATTATGTTACTAATACCTCATCCGCATTGAAATTTGGATATAGAAACAATCAGTGGAGAATGAAAACAAAGACCAATAGTGGAACTTTAGATCCTTTGGTGTTTTCCTACTTTGATGGGGCAACTGATGTAGATAAATTGACAATCAGCCAAACCGGAGTTATAATAGCAGATAATTTATCTGTAACCGGTAAATTGAGCGCTTCATCTACAACCCTTTCTGATTTAAATGTAAACAATGGGCAATTATATGTTGACAAAACTAATAGCCGGGTTGGATTTTTTACAGGTGGTCCTTCGTCCATGTTCCAGGTTGGAGGAGAAACAAATACAGATCTTAATCTAAAATTCGATTATGTCTCTAATACGTCATCGGCATTGAAACTTGGATATAGAAACTATCAATGGAGGATTAAAACCTCTACCAACAGCGGAGTTTTGTTACCCCTTGTTTTTTCTTATTATAATGGCACAACAGACCTGGACTTATTGCAAATTAACAGTACCGGGGGAATCACAGCCGGTTCGTTCATTAAAACCGGTGGTACTTCATCTCAATATTTAATGGCAGATGGAAGTGTATCTACTTCGGCAGGCGTATCAGGATCTGGTGCAAACGGTCAAATGGCCTATTGGACGGGCACGAGTTCACAAAGCGCGGCAGCTAACTTTATGTGGGATAATGCTACCAGTATTTTGAAAGTGGGCCCGGGTGTTAATCATCCTAATGTCGATTACCAAAATGATCCGGCAATGTCAACAACACCTCTTTTCAGTGTTATTGGTGATGTTAATTCAACCGCTGAGCAAACATTGTTGAGGCTTAAGAGAGTGCACAATCAGGGAACTTCTTATGCAGGTCTTGCGGATTTTGTAATGACAGGAGGGAGTGGAAATTATACTAAACTTGATATCAGATTAAACAATCCCAATAATGTTAATTATATCAGTTCAATGACGTTTACCAATGCGGGTAATGTTGGGATTAATAATACAAATCCCTCCTCTACTCTTGATGTAGGGGGAACAGGCAATTTTTCCGGAACTCTTACGGCCAACGCGATTAAAAAATCTGGTGGCACTTCTTCCCAGTTTTTAATGGCCGATGGTAGTGTTTCTGCTGGTAATGTTATAACCGATGCAACTGATGAGTACGCTGCGGCAGCTTCACAAACCAGTTTTACCTTATCACAAACACCCTCTGTGAACAGTAAAGTAAAAATGTATATCAATGGAATCAGGATAAGTAATACAGCCTATTCTATAACTGCTAAAGTGCTCACTTATAACGCTGCCAATAACGGCAACTATTCTTTAACTGCAGCTGACAGAATTCAATTCGACTATTTTTATTAATCCTTATTTATGAAGCAATTTCTTTTTGTTGTCTTGAGCACTTTTCTTATACTAAGCACTTTGTTTGGACAGGGCTTAAATAAGTATGGGAAAAATAGCAGTAACTCATCTGAGCTGGTTAATCAAAATGGCGCTCTGGGAAAAAATGCTTTAAATAAAAACGGAGGAATACGTCCCATGCCTGGAAATTCCAATGCGCTTGATTTTGATGGAAATGACGATTATGTTTCTTTGCCAGCCGGCACTTATTTTAATGGGGATTTTACGATTGAATGTTGGGTTTATCCAAGAAGTTTCGGAAACTGGGCAAGGATTATTGATTTTGGAAATGGTGCAGGTAGTAATAATGTTTTACTTTCTTATACTTACGGAAATAGCGGTGCACCCGGCTTTTATGTGGAAGGGCAGCAATTCCAGGCCACGCAAACAATTTCTTTAAATCAATGGTCTCATATTGCCGCGACTTTAAGTGGAAATACGGCCACTATCTACGTTAATGGGGTTGCTGCCGGAACTGCTGTTTTCCCCCGGCCTGTAAATATAATTCGTAACAATTGTTATATTGGAAAGAGTAATTGGAGTAGTGATCCAAATTCTAATGCTGCTTTTGATGAATTACGGATATGGAATGTAGCTAAAACCGCTACGGAAATTCAAGCTTCTATGAAAATGGAGCTGGCAGGAAATGAGGCTGGATTGGTAGCTTATTACAATTTTAATCAGGGCGTGTCTGGTGGGTTCAATACCGGCATTACCTCACTTATCGATAAAACCTCCGGAGCAAAAAACGGATCACTATACAATTTTGCGCTAAATGGAAGTACCAGTAATTGGATTAATGGTGCGCCAATCTCTGACGGTACCACTCCCGCCAGCGCATCTACCAGCGCTTATGCAATAAAGCAAGCTTTCCCTGCTTCTGCCGATGGATATTATTGGATTAAAAACCCGAATATAAATGGAGGAGCTCCTTTTCAGATTTATGCAGATATGACTACAGATGGCGGTGGATGGACCTTGATCATGTGTAATGCAGCTAATGCCGGATGGGATTTTAATAATGCTATTTCACTCAATCCTACTTCGCCTTCCATCAACTCAAATTATTCAATTATTGGCTGGGCAGATTATATTAAAAAAAGTGCAAGCGGCTTTCAATACATGATTGATGCAAATACCAGGAGAAGTTATGGAGGAATCTGGACGGCGAATGGCGCTTATACCTTTGTTAAGGGAGATAACTCGCAAACCGACATTACACTAAATGTCAAATTTGGAACATGGAATTATGATGATGGCGGAATTGAAGAAAGAATGCCCTGGTATTCCAATTGCAGCGGTTTTATTACGACAAGTGTTCTTTGCGGAGGAGGTAGTTGGTGGGGTACTTTAATTTCTAATAATGGCTGGACACCGGCTCCCTGGATTAGTAGCGGGTGTGGCACGGAAGGATGTATGCCCAATCCGGGAAAGATTTGGTATTGGGTAAGATAATCAACCATCTGCACCTGCTCTTTTTCCCCCGTTTTAGTCTTCACGAAAAATGAAAGAACTCTTTTTGGTTTTGAGCCAGGAAAAGTGCGGAAGCGCGGAAATTATTTTTGAATCGCCAGTTATGTGAGCATTTTTATTTTTTATTACTCGTGTACTTCACCTGTTGCCAAATAACATTGATAAGTATTTACCGTAAGGTTATGAATTCCGTTCGTTTTCCATCAAACCTATAAGGTTGTTAAAACCTTATAGGTTTTGGTGAAAAACCTCTATTGTTTACTCTATTGTTTTCCTATCCAAAGCATTCCATTTTTGCTTTTATAGTTTCCTATTTTTCCTTCAGCAAGTAAATTTGCCAGTACTTTTTCTGCATCCTCCGTGTTGGTCCCTGTCAATACTGCAAATTCTTTGGTCATTAAAGTAGGATAGTGAGAAAAGACACCTTTCGGCGAAAAATCATAGTGCTCTTTTTTTGCGTCCGGCACAAATTTCTTTATGCTGTCTTCATAATTTTCATAAGGCTTGAATCCGTAAACCAAAGTTTGGTTGTTGTGTGCATCTGTAAAAAACAAGGTTGGGAAACCTCTTACACCCAACTGTTTGCCTAAGTTCAGGTCTTCCTGAAACAGCTCATTTGCTTTCCCTTCATAATCAGCCTTAAATTGAAAAGTATCCAATCCTGTCTCGCGCGCTGCTTGTTGCAGATGCTCCCATTTGGTAATGTTTTTCTTTTCCAGGAAAAGCATTTCTCTCAATTTGCGCATGAAGGAAATCCCTTTGCCCTTGCCCTGGAGCTGCACGGCTTTAACGGCGACAGAAGGCGGATAAGAAGAATCAAAAGGATCTTCAAACCAAACCCCGCCATCAATGGGCATCTCATAATGATCACCTGCTTCTTCCCAATGAGAAGCTACATCCGACGGTTTGCTGATGCCGCCACTGTTATAAATGTCCCATGAAGGAAGCAGGCCTCCCATTCGGTAATCTATTTCGAAGTACGCT
This sequence comes from uncultured Chitinophagaceae bacterium, assembly GCA_963706825.1. Classification (GTDB taxonomy): domain Bacteria; phylum Bacteroidota; class Bacteroidia; order Chitinophagales; family Chitinophagaceae; genus Ginsengibacter. Next base: position 39,630 of record CAVPNT010000005.1, read on the forward strand.
CCATACTCCAGTTTCAGCTTTCTCAATTGAGGTTCAATGCCCCAGCAGGATGAACAAATTGGATCGGTAAAATAAGTTATGGTTACAGGCTTTTTTCGCGAAGAAATATTGGTTTCTTCGGGCACTTCACATATTCCGGTTTCCATATCACAAACCAGCGGATTTTTGTTTTCTGTCATATTCATATTTTTATTTTTCTATGCCTTTTGCCGAAGGCGTTTTATCATTATTGATTAACTTGTGCAAAGTTACCGGCAAGAAACTCCTTACACAATAAGTCAAAAAAACATGACTACCGAAAAGAAAGAATCAGATATGGAAAGTTGCCCGGCAGAAGGGCTTTTAAAACTGTTATCCGGCAAATGGAAACCGCAGATATTTCGTTTGGCCGTTGAGAGACCCGTGCGTTTTAATAGCCTGCTCAGAAAATTGCCCAATTCAAACAAACAATCGGTTTCAATAGCCCTGAAAGAATTAGAAGAGGCGGGTTTGCTCAACCGTACCATTATAAAAAAGAAACCTTTGCATATTGAATACACCCTGTCTGAAAGAGGAAGGGCACTGATTCCCATCTTTATGGGAATAGAAGATTTGTCCTGATTCATTATATAGACAGCTACCTAAGGTTTTTTTCATCGATTGTTGGTTTTCACGAAAAATAAAAGACCCTTTTGTTAGTGAGCGAAGGAAAAGTGCGGCTGCTTCATCAACAAAACGAATTGAACGAAACCGTAAGAAAACGTACCTATTATGGACCTGGCGGGAAAATGGGCTGGCTTAAGGAATAACAACCCGCTCCCACTCCGGGCGGATTCCAGCAGGCAAACAAATATCAGCTTTTTGTATCTACCTTCGACCGGGATTCGTTATTGGGCTGACATCGGGCAAAAAGTACATTGAATGCGGGTGCAGCAGCAAGTGCGAAATGTAATTGGTTATTGTAAAAAGAGTAGCAAACCATAGAAAACAATAAAAAATACAACCAAATGAGAAAAATAATTTCATTTATGCACATATCGCTTGACGGTTTTGTAGCCGGACCAAACGGAGAAATGGACTGGATTAAAGTTGATGAAGAAATTTTTGATTATGTCGGTAAGCGGATAAGCGAAAGCGACACAGCGTTATATGGACGAGTAACTTATCAGATGATGGAAAATTACTGGCCTGCAGCGGGAGACCAGCCCACGGCCAGCAGGCACGACGTTGATCACTCAAAGTGGTATAACAAAGTTCACAAAATTGTTTTATCAAAAACAATAAAGGACACCGATCTGACTAACACAACAATTATTAGCGAGAACGTTTCAGACAGAATAAATGAAATAAAAGAATCGGGTCCGGCATCAGGCAGAATCGGGAGTAAAGAAATCCTGCTTTTTGGCAGCCCGACAGCAACGCATTCTCTTCTTCAAATGAATTTAATTGACGGCTACTGGTTATTTGTTAATCCAATTATTCTTGGACGAGGTATTCCCTTGTTTGTCGACATCAAAGACAAAATAAAACTAAATCTATTGAATACCCGGCAATTTACCTGCGGCGTAACTGAACTGAATTACACAGTGGACAGGTAATACTTCATCAGGATAACAAGATTGTCTAGCCCGGTGGCAAGTACGCCCTCTTAAATGCCTTCGATGGTTTTTTGGGGAACATCTGCCATGAATTAGCTAAAGAAGCGTTATCTGCTGCGTGTCAGATTCACTTACCTGCTATTGGACCAAGAACGCCGCGTAACAAAGTGTGAGGGCTTCTTGTGTGGTAATGCTTAGCGCAGCTTGCAGCCGTTTTACAACAATTGAAGCAATTACTGGTTGATTCAAAAAAGACAGATCAGCGGTTAATTGACCTCAATAAAATCGCTTTATATATCGGTGAATTAAAAGAGGAAAATATTTTATGGGATAGTAAGATCAATTTGCCATTATCAACGATTGACAAAGGAGCGCGGTAATTCCGGTTCGTAAAGAGATGAAGCTGGCGGATTATTATTCGTAACCTGGAATTTTAGAAGTGGCCCATTTTCAAAAAGTGCCACCTCTGTTTTAAAAAATCAAAATTTCTGAACTATTTATTAATTTACAATTAAATAAAAACCTGCCTGGAAAAATGAAAAAACTCCTCCTGCTTTTCATGATTACTTTTTTTGTAACGAATCAATCATCAGCGCAACTGGACGGGCAGGATCGTATAGATTCTTTGCTTCGTCAATTACCCAAAGCCAATGAGGACACCACCAAAGTGAAGCTGTTGATTGACCTGAGTCATACCTATTATTCCATTAACCCAGATGAAGGTTTAAAGTATGGAAAACAGGGATTGGCGCTTGCTGAAAAACTCGACTGGAAAAAAGGAATGGCAAATGCCTGCAGAACCATAGCGGGCAATTATGGGTATGGAAAATCTGATTACCCAATGGCTTTAAAATATAGTTCACAAGCACTGCAATTGTTTTGGGAAATTGGCGACAAAACCGGCACCGCCAGAATACTTGGTGATATGGGAGTGGTTTATTGGTATCAATCCAACTATCCGGAAGCGCTAAAATATTATTTTGATGCGCTGCGCATTAATGAAGAATTAGGTAACAAAGGCGATATAGCAGCTACTCTTTGCAACATCGGTATCGTTTACAACAGCCAGCAGGATTATCAAAAAGCACTGGAATATATTACAAAAGCAAACAAGATTGACGAGGCAGCAGGAAATAAAAGCGGCATCGCTGCAAACCTTGGCGACATTGGCGAACTTTACCGGAATTTATCCGATAATCAAAAAGCACTTGAATATGATTTTAAGTCTTTGCAATTGTATGAAGAATTGCGAGATAAAAATGGAATCGCAAGAAACCTGGGCAATATCGGAATTGTTTACAGTGAACAAAAGAATTACCATAAAGCGCTTGAATATTATTTACAGGCATTACAACTTAGTAAGGAGCTCGGACTGCAGATAGGGATTGCCATGAACCTGGGAAGTATTGGAAGCACTTATTTGGAAATGGCACAGGATACAGCCGCCGGTAAACATAATGCCGTTGTCTTACAAAAAGCAAAAAAGTATACTGACAGCGCGATAACCATCAGTAAAGAGATCGGCGATTTGAATAATTTATTCGCAAACTACCAGCGCCTGAGCCAAATACAAATGTTGCTTGGCGACGATAAAAGTGCATTGGAGAGTTATAAAAATTATACCCTCTTTAAAGATTCTGTTTTCAACATCGAGAAAAATAAAAAACTTACCGAAACTGCCATGCAATACCAGTTTGATAAAAAGGAAGCCGCAGGAAAGGCGGCGCAGGAAAAAAAAGACATCCGTCAGCGCAACATCCGCAATTCATTTATCGCGGGTGCGGTAGTTTTATTATTGCTCTTAATCGCATTGATTAATCGTTATCGCTACAAACAAAAAGCAAATAAAGCATTGGAAACAGCTTATGAAAATTTGAAAAACACCCAGCAGCAACTGGTGCAGTCAGAAAAGATGGCGGCCTTTGGTGTAATGGCCAAACGGATGGCGCATGAAATACAAAACCCTCTCAATTTCGTCAATAACTTTTCAGAGGTTTCCAAAGATCTTGTGGAGGAAATTATTTCTTCCGGCAACGAGGAAGAGAAGAAAGAATCAGCGCAGGATCTCCTGAGCAACCTGGAAATAATAAACCGCCAGGGGAAGAAAGCATCCAAAATTATAGATGAATTACAGGAACATGCGAGGTTAGGTACGGTGCAACAATTTTTTGAAGAAGAGAAAAATAATTCATGACATGTTCAAATATATGTGATTGCTTTTCGAAAGCTTTCGCCTCTGCTTTATATCCGGCGTATTACTCTCGCAGGCAACATTATAATACCTTTCAGGAGACCAAACACACCTTCTGCAGCAATCCCCAGAATCCTGAAAGGCAGCAGGATCAACCATAGAATGGGATATAACACCAAAGCTAAGATAGCCAGCGGCCAGCAAAAAATAAACAGGAAAATCCAGGCGATGAAAGTAATCATACGCTAAAGATAAACACTTCAAAAACACAGAACGGATCAAATACATGAGTGGTTCATACAGATCTGTTGCCCGGGATCAATCTTTTAGTGACTGACTTTCCCCGTCCCTCAACGTGGCTGTGATCCTACCTGGAGAGAGCGCCGGTTTATTAGCATCATTTTATTTCCGGATGTATGGTTCTCGACGCGCTAATCTGCCAAAAAAACTTTTTTTAAACCTTTTAAATCTACGTAAATTTAGTGTGTCATTTTCCACCAAATAAAAACTTTGCTATGAAACATGCATTTTTACCCGCCATTGTTTTTATGCTCTCTTATCAAATTATGTATTCGCAAAGCGGCACCGGCTTCGCGATTACGGGCCATGGAAAAGGTGATCTGAACTGGACAGATATTCGCAGTATTGATTTATCCACCGGAAATGCAACCGCGTTGTTGTTTGAAAATGGGAAAACAAAATTTTCTTTTATTAATGCAGAAACCCGGCAGCCTGTCGATAAAATAATGATCAAATTGCCTTCAACAATTTCTCAAAAAACAAATGCAAATGTTTCAGAAGTAGCCCTTACCAATCCGTCTCCTACGGTTTTAACAAGCGCCGCCATCGCTTATGATCAAAAGCATGGAAAATTATTTTTTGCGTCCATGCGAAGCGGTTCGCTGATATGGCTCGATATGAATGCAAATGGCCGTGAGCCTGCGTTCTACACCATTAGCAAACCACTCGTAAACAATAACGATTTGAATGACGAAGCTTTTAATGTTACCCGGATGACGATTGGGGCTGACGGTAATGGTTATGCCTTAACCAATGATGCCAACCACCTCATCAGCTTTACTACCGGCAGTAAAATAGTTATTACTGACCTCGGAAATATCGTGGATGCAGAATCCAATAATGGAATTTCAGTTCATAACCAGTGCAGCAGTTGGGGCGGAGATATGGTGGCAGATGCTTTAGGTAAACTGGTTTTGTTTACCGCTGCACACCAGGTTTTTGACATCAATCTTGATTCAAGAGTGGCTACTTATAAAGGCGCTGTTCTTAATTTGCTTGCTACTTTTTCTTTGAATGGCGCGGCTGTTGACAAAGATGGAAACGTAATCGTGAGCAGCGCAAATACTGTCGAAGGATTTTATAAAATAAACATGCGCGATCTTTCCGCTGTCAAATTACCTACAACCGGTGAAATTTTTAACGCTTCTGATCTTGCAAGCAGTTATCTTTTAAATCAAAACAATACCATGATCAACACAGCAACTTTGTCGCCGGTGGATGTAATTGGAAACAGTTTTATTACCATTTATCCAAACCCTGTAAGCAATGGCCAAATAAAAATTTCATTTGAAAATAAATCATTAGGGGAATATAAAATTGAACTTACCGATCTGCAGGGACGCCTTGTTGATAATGAAAAAGTTTATGTCAGATACGCAGGCCAGGTCGAGAACTTTAAACTTCATACAAAACCTGTAAAAGGGCTTTACCTGATCAAGATAACTGATGTGGAAAAGAAAATAATTTACTCGGATAAACTATTGATTGAATAAGAGCTTTTTTAAAAATGATTTTGCCAGTAAAATAAGAAACCTGCGTATTTGTTCGTTTATTGTGCTACTTGTTTGACGGTACCATTTTTTAAAAAATATACCACCATCATTATTTTTTACCGCAGCGGCCGGACATTTTAATAATGGGCAATTCATCATCAATCCCCATTTTCAATTTGAAGGAAATCCATGAACAATATGGTGGATTTTCAATTGTTCCCATGCATGCACAATCGTAATTTTGAATTTCACTTTTTTAAAAAACAGATTGTTTGAATTATCACGCTTGCAGAAATAAAATCCATGCAAAATGAAGAACTGATTTTTTTCACCATTAAAATTTAAAAAAATGAAAAAGATAATTCTTTATGCTTCACTATTAACCGCGTCGGTATTTGCCTGCAAAAAAAATATTGATAAACCTTCTTCTCCGTCGCTCATTGGGAAATGGGGATTAGTAAATGAAAACATCATAGATGTGCAAAATGGGATAGGTATTGATACGATTAATTATGCCGGAACTCCTGCCGATTATCTTGATTTCAGAAGTGATAATAAAGTGTATTCGCTGGTAGCAGGCATTCCCGATACTTCAGCTTACCATGTATTAAATAACAATAAAGTGCAGATCGATATTGACACATTTGATATTCAGTCATTAACATCCAGTTCCGCAAAGTTGTTCGGTAAAATTTATGACGACGACAGCACGTACACCGACCTCACATTCAACTTAAAACGTTAGCGGAAAAAGCTGTTATCGGAAAAAATAATTCCGCTCCCATAAGCAATTCCATTTTTTATTCTTTTTTTTCATTTAGATCTATCAGTTGCAAATTATTTAATCAATCTTTAAAGATACATGATGAAAAAGTTGCTATTTATCTTGCTGGTAAGTTTTTTTACAATCGTTTTTAATGTTGGGGCACAAATTAGTAACCCCGCTCCTTTAATCGAAAAACACAACCAAACCGCCGTGAACTTGTTGCAAAAATCCAGAAAACAAAAAACTTTAGCATGGGTACTATTGGGAGTTGGACTGGGCACTCTTTTCATATCTTCTATTATTCAAACTTCACAATTAGGGAATGATCCGCTTGAATATTTTTTGTCTGATAAATCTGAAAAAGGAGCGATAGCATTTCTGGCAGGCGGTGCAATAGCAGTTGCAAGCGTTCCTCTCTTCATTATTTCTGGTAAAAACAAAAAGAAAGCAAAGCTTATCATTAAAAATAAATCGTCCTCTTTTTCAAGGCAAATTCACTCAAAGGCAAATTTTTATTCAGTAGGAATCCAAATAACATTTTAAACATAAAAATGAAAACGATTGAGTAAACTGAGAACACTGGCATTAGATAAAAATGGCAGCGTTTCTTTTCAAAAAATAATTGGAAAATTATTAAGAATAAAAAGTCTTTATGAAAAAAAATTTCTCCTCGAATTCTATCAGCCAAAAATAAATAAAACGCAATTTCTCCTATCGTCTCCTCTTATCCAGTCCATCAATTTTACTTCATAGGCATAGTGGATTTCCATGAAAAATATGGTGGATTTCCCTTTTTTGCCCGGATGGCAGTATAGTAATTTTGGAAATAACTTTTTGAAAAAAATAGCCGGCTGATATTTTACCCGGCTGTCAAATTAATTGATTTAATAAGTTATTTAAAAAATGAAATTTGATGAGTGCAAAAAAGATAAATGCCGCTTATATTATAGCGTTTCTTTTATTAATAATTTTTATTGCTCTCCTGGTATTTTTTACAAATAGCGGAGGCATTCAACTGTCTCTCCCGTTGTATTTTTTTCTGCTTGTTCTTTGTGATCTCGGCGCAACTTTTTTTCTTGCTTCTGTCTTAAAAAGCTCAGCAGAATATAGTGGTAACGTACTGAAAGGGAATTTGAAGATAACGGGACCAGCAGTTATTTTCCTGGTTATTTTGTTAATTGGTTATAAATATAAACCAGTTGAAAAAGAAGATCCGTTTGATTTGACATTTATTGTAAGCTATTTTGAAAAAGGAATTCCGGAAAAACAAAAAGGATCTATAAGGATTGAATTGGATAATAATCCCCGCGAATTGCCTGTTGATGACGAAAATAAAGTCGTTTTTACCAATATTGATCATCGTTATTTAGGGCAAATGATACCTGTAAGTTCAAATATTCCAGGGTTTAAAATTTCTATGCAGGAAGATACATTGATAAAAATCCCTAACAACGCACTTCCTGTTATCAGGTTATCGCTGAATAAAGTAATTGATTCAACCCTTTTCTCGGGATATGTATTCAAAAAAAATCAAAAGGGGCCGCCATTGCCCGTAAAAAATGCAGCTTTAAATTTCATGGATTTCCACAAGATTGTAAATAGCGATGATGACGGGTTTTTTAAAATTTATTTACCTTCTAAAACCGGAGAGAATTCGAATTTAGTGATAATGAATAACGGAAAATGGCTGTTCTCAGACAGGGTTATTTTGTCCGATAACATGCAAATTTTAGTTGATGATAATTAATAAGTTGATTATGAAAATCATTTTATTTATTGGTTATTTATTATTCTTCAGCAACAGTAAAATAATTGCCCAAAGCCATCAATACGCTTTTCAAATAGCTTATCTGATGCCGGATAATTCCACAATGCCCGCTTCATTATTTGAATTAACTTTTAATGGGCATGAAGTAAAAGCGAATAGTTCGGGTATTGTATTTTTCACCCGTGATAATGCATCAAATTCAATATTAATTTCTTTAAGGGATTCCAATTATGTAATAATAAGCCCGAAAACAATTGCATTTCCTGAAGATGCCGGTTTCATAACAACGATAGTTTTACACAAGAAATCAGAAACCGAAAAAGCGTATAAAACGTTGGTAAAAATGTTGGATAAAAAAAATATTTATATCGGAGATGCTATCTCAAAAAATACCAAAGCGAATCAAAAAATGCAGGAAGAAATAGATTCTGTACTAAAAGTGGTTACTCAAAAATATAAAATTTCAAACAATGATTTAAGAAGAGCTTCAGAGATTCTGGCGGGCAGGGATAAATATTTTAATCTAATATCCGCTTCCCTGGAAGGCTATCTAAACGAGGCAAAGGATATCCGCGATATTTTTAAAAATATGCTTTCTTTTTCTTTAGAAAATCCCAAATCTTTCTTTTTGTTTGATTCGGCAATAAAGGTTTACAACAACAGTTATAATGACTTAAATACCTATAACAATGAATATGAAAAGGCTGTAGAAACGTATTGGGAAAGCCCGGAATTAGCAAGCGGTTTTCACAATGTGTTTGATTATGCCATTAATGATATTCACCGCACAAATATCCTGGCGTTAAATACCCTGTTTATCCAAAAGGCAAATATGTATATACATGAAAAAAATAAAAAAAAACGAAAGGATTTAAAAGAGCAGATTACTGCTACACTTAATTCCATTTTACCTGTTTTGGATAATAATTTAGTGGTATTGGAAAATAAAACGAAATACATTATTGATAAGCTTGAGGTGGAAAGGGAAATTCTGAATAACTAAACACTTTTTTTTCATCATTTAAAACTTTTTTTATGAAACACTTTTGTAAACAATTCACATTAATAACACTGGTATTATTCATTACAGGTTGCGATAAATCCTCAGGCGATTTAGGTTTGTTGAGTGATCTTTATTTACCGGATTTCTCCAATCAGTGGACAGAAGTAAAAGGTCCGGATTTAAGTAGCTTCTTTTTTATTAACGCTACTGTAACGGATAGTAGCAAAGCAGTTGGGACACTGGAAGCTCAAGAAGAAAATGGTACTGATAATTTTAAACTGAAGGGAACCTTTCAAAGTATCAATGTAAAACTACAATATCTTACTAACGCCGAAAATGGTGGCAATGATAATGGGCCGCACGCAGGTTTTTCTTATTCCGGCAAAGTAGATACTTTGAGTAAGCCGATATTGCTCAGATTGGTTAATGTGAATGATAAAAATGATTCTTTGGTTATTAGGCACGGTTAATTCATTTGGAAGTAAACAAGGAATCTTTTTAGGGTTACCTCAAGTGTCGTAACCCTTCCTTGCTTTTTTAAAATCCAAAGCCTGCTAAAATTACTTCCCTTTTTCTTGCCGGCTATTCAGTAAACAAATAAATAATTGCTTTTTGTAATTCGCTGCTGTGGCTGAAATGAGAGACGAAGCTGGCGAAACGATTATCTTTATTGGTTCCAAAAGGTTATGTATTTGCAACTGCAATAGTTTCGAAATAGGTAAAAAAAATAATTACCCTCTCGAAAAATCATGAACTTTGTAGTCATCCAAATGAATTAAAATCATGATTGAATTTCTTAAACAGCCGTGGCCCTGGTATGTGGCAGGCCCTTTGATTGGACTGACAGTTCCTTTGTTGTTGATAATCGGAAATAAAAGATTGGGGGTGTCCTCGTCTCTTCGCCATATTTGCGCAGCATGTGTGCCTTTGAAAATTCCATTTTTTCACTATGACTGGAAGAAAGAAGCCTGGAACTTATTTTTTGTGGGAGGCATACTGGCAGGAGGTATTATAGCCGCCACATTTCTCATGAACGGTCAGCCCATGAAAATAAATCCCCACATCGTTTCTGAATTTTCAGCTTATGGAATCTATGATTTGCATTCACCGGTGCCATTAGATCTTTTTAACTGGCATCAATTACTGACCACAAGAGGAATTATTATGATTGTCGGCGGTGGCTTTATGGTTGGCTTTGGTACGAGGTATGCGGGCGGTTGTACATCTGGCCATTCTATAATGGGGATTTCCAATTTGCAACTTCCATCATTCATTGCAACCATCTGCTTCATGGCTGGTGGCTTCCTGATGTCTAATCTTCTTTTACCTTTTATTTTAAAACTTTAAAATAATGAATCACACACAAGCGGAAATGGAAATGTCGTCAGATATAGAAACAAACACAGACTTTGAAGTTAGCTCTTTGGATGAAATGTGCATAAACGAATCCATATTGCATCACCCATGGTGGTTCAATTTAAAATATCTGTTTGCAGGAGTTCTTTTTGGAATCATACTGGTAAAGTCAGAAGTCATTTCATGGTTCAGAATCCAGGAAATGTTTCATCTTGCCAGCTTTCACATGTATGGCGTTATTGGATCGGCAATAGTAACCGGAATGATTTCTGTTTTCCTCATCAAAAAATTCAACATAAAAACAATCTATGGCGAAAAGATAGAATTCCATCCAAAGAAATTGAATAAAGGTCAGATTTACGGAGGCCTTATTTTCGGATTTGGATGGGCTTTGACAGGAGCATGCCCGGGGCCATTATTCGCGCAAATAGGCACAGGCGCTTTAGTAGTGACTGTTACTTTATCAAGCGCTATATTGGGTACATGGGTGTTTGGTTTGCTGAGGGAAAAATTGCCGCGGTAATTTTCTGTAAATTTTAAAAGAACCTGTTCCAATTAATGAAACAGGTTCTGATCTTGCTATTTTTCATTTGCCTGATTGTGCTGCTTATCCATGTTTTGAGCGGCACTAACAATACTTTTCACAGCCTCTGCTCTTATTGCTGCTCCTGCTTTTTGATCGAGCAATAAATAAGATGAGGTATGGGCCAGTAATGCTGATAATATAGCATCAGTAGCAGGCGGATAGTTTACCGGATTACCACCTCCACCTCCATGCCATGGAATTTTTGTAAAATGTAACTGCCATAAAATAAGCGGCCACCAGTCGGGGCAAATAGGTACATCGTCCATAATTTTAAAATTTTATTGCCTACTCTTTTTTCCCTTTTCGGCTTTCGGGATGCATACTTTTAAAGGATTTTCTGCGTTTTCCGTGTTTAAAAATTTCATTGCTTTGGTTGCAGGCAAATGATCTGCTCTGTATAAGAATCATTATTTGTCCACTGGCTGTCGTATATGGTTCGTTCGTATGCAATCAGTGAAACTTTACCACAAGGCGTACTTGCAGTGGCTGTAGGGAAACTAAATGTGTTCGAAGTATTGGTTGTGCCGCTTACAGAGCCTCCGAAAGTACACGCCAGCGTATAATTGAGCAGATGTGCATCGTAAACAGAATAGGATCCTGTAATAACGTCTCCCAATTTGTAGTGCGTACAATCTCCAAGATCATCAACAGTCAAATTGATCACCGGTGCCACGTTATCCATTTGAATGTATTTTGTAAATACCCCAATTACACCTTCAATTTCTAATTCCAGTTTGAGAAGATCGTTTGTTCCCGGACTCCATCTTGCTAAAACATTATCCGTGTTTTTATCAAAATCCTGGTAATTGTAATAGTTGGTAATTAAATCTGCTGAGACGTTTGTGTATTGCACGTAAGGAGGCACCATTAACCAGCCTACCACCACAAAATCATTATTGACATAATTACTTGCCAAAGTGTTCATGTTGGTTACTTTGAGCCGATACCTATGGCCGGGGAAGGAAGGCCCCTGAACAACAATGACTCCTCCAAATGGACTAAAATCATTAACCCCGATTTGGTTCAAGGCGAATTTTGCACCCGGAATTGTTAAACCATTTACATCAATTTCATCAACAGGTATTCCTCCCAAAATATTAATGATTGGTTCTAAAATTCCGGTACCGGCCCCTGGTTTTACCTGGATATAAGTATCCATGCGATTGCCCCAGTATTCTAATTTATCTGCGTCAGTTGTAGAGGGCGCAATATTCCATGAAAGAACTGCGCGTATCTTCACTACTTCAGGATTAAAACATTGTTTCCTCACCTTATTAAAATCATAAGGAAGGATCGCCGCATAAGATAAGCCTCCTTTCGGAATGTCATTGATATCGTGCACATTTACAGATGTAGTGCCCACATAGTTCCATTTGCAATCATTATTCCAGTCGGCCCAAAACGCGACATATTCCAGGCTTCCGCGGCTGCATAAATCTCCTGAATATCCGCCAGGTCTTTTTACCCGGAAGGAAGCCACAAATTGTTCTAAATTGTAATCGAGACCTACCTGCTCTATTTGTTCATAGGAGACATCTGCATTCGTCTTTTCAAGTTCTTTGATGATAGCCTGGTAATCAATTCCATATTGTTTCCATTGATCAATATTTTGTGAAATAAAATTTGAATCAAAACTTTTTAATGAAGCCTGTACATTTTGTAATCCATATCTTCCGGGGGTTACAGACTTTTCGGTTTTATACAAATTAATCAATGCGTTAAGGTCTAATGCCTGATCCTGAAGTGAGGTTTTAGATTCTTCCAAAGCTGCTTCACCACCGGGAATAAATTTAGCTGCATCAGAAACTTTCAACATGGGTTGTTCAACAGATAATTCAATTAATTGCGCAAGTATTGGATTTTCAAGAATAAACTTTCTTCGTGGCTTTATTTGAACATGGTCATCCACTGTATCACCCCAGATTGAATTATAGTTTGGAGTATTGGCAGGAGGAATTTTATTCCATTCAAGAATCGCCCTGGCCTTCGGTAAAACATGCACATTGCAATATTTCGTATCCGGAGTTATTTTTAAAGAGGCTGAATAGCTTAATGGTTTTTCCGCTTTTTTCGTACAATCTTTACCGGTTGGAATATCATGTTCATTTACGCCTGTATATCCCTGATCTACCCAGCCGTTGCCATAATCGAGATAAAAACGGACAAAGGCAAACGATCCGCCGGTACACAAATTACCATTATAGCCACCTTCCTGTTTGGTTGCAAAAATAGCTTCCAGCATTTGTAAATCGGGATTATAGGAAACTGATTGCACCTGCTCATAAAAAGTGTTGCCAGAATGAGCAATTACGCTTTCCTTAAATGTGCTATGGATATTTTTTGCGGCAGAATGTTCTGAAATTTGCAGAGCGCCAAAGCTTTTTCTTAAGTCATGAAGACTTGCTTCCTGATCTTTAAGGTTTGATTTTTTTTCCATAATGGCTTTTTTTGAGATTAAACAGGACTGTTTTTTTCGATTTGAAAATTTCTGAAAACAAAAAAGGTTTTCAGCTTTTAGAATTGATAATGCAGATTATGCAGGCCAATTGGATCTACCCCAGGCACAAAGATTCACGAAGCCGTTTCCGCTGGAGAATACATTATCATTGCGGGAAGAGAACGGAAATTTATATTCTGTTTCCTGGCCGCTTACCACGCCCACGATTCTCGGATCTGTACCGCTATTCCACCAGGCAAACATGGGACCTCCCGAATTACCATGATTGAGATCACAATTTTCTGTTTCTAATTCTTCTCCGCCGTCATCATCGCCATCGGTATCATTGATGGTGAAGCCTTGCTGAAATGAAGGTTCTTCCGCATTGTCTATATCCCCGGGATAACCGATATTGCTCCAGTATGGATGATTATTCCAATCATCCGAATAGCTGTTGTATCCCATGTAGCCCAATGAGGAGCCCAATGGTTCATATAAACGCAAAATTGCCCAATCATACCCGGTAACAGTACCATTGGTATTATAACCACGGGTGTCGGAAACATAAGATTCCACGCCGGCGCCATATAAAGAAGTTCCATTAAAATAGGCAGGCACAAATCTCATCCACCAGCTTCCATGTGAGGCGCTTGTCCAGGGTACCATGTGGCCGGCTGTTATCACCAGTCTTGGGCCTATAAGTGTACCGGTGCCACTATATCCATCACTGTTAAAAATACGTCCTACCAATCCCCACGGCCATGAGCTATCTTCAAATGCATAACGTGCGCTGTCGTAAACCCAAAGTGGTTCTGTGCGGGTGTTATTAAACCTGCGCATTGACGGGATCACAGGACTTACTTTAATGCGTGGTACAGGAGAGAAGGTCATCCAATCGGGCCTGAGCGATTGAAATGAAACCTGTTTTTTAATCTCCTTGAGATATTTGGCCGAAGGATGCCTTTCCATCGTAAGGCCAGGACGCGCACCTCTTAAATTGTCATCAACAGGCACAGAGATCCTCCATAGGTCCCGCCCTTCTGTATGCAATGGCTCAACTTCCACCGTTGGCCTTTTATTTGCTTTCGACTCAACATAGAACGAACGCTCATTTGCCATTCTTTGCAGTGCTTCGGGAATTTTTCCGTTTCCTGGTATCGCATGTTGCCTCCTTACTTTAGCTATCGGTGCAGGTGCAGCCTGGTCTCCAATAAATTGTTGTGTTGTCATTTTATTACTGTTTTCTTTGCCTACTCTTAATCGGATTTTCGGCTCGCTCCGTTGATTATAGTTGAAACAGATAGCAGATAGATTCAACTCTTTTCTTATCTCTTACCAATCGGCATTTGTCACACGCTTAATACATTTACGCTTTGTATTATTGGATATTTCCTGTCTAATATTTGCAAAGTGAAAGGCCGGGTAGCATACGAGTCATGGCAAACCAAATCAAATATTCCCTTGCAAATCTGCCTGAGTTATAGTCGTCAAACATAAAATAACCTGATAAGCGGGTTAGTTTCTTATTCACTTCATAATCTTACCAGCTAAAAAACATTTCGTAAAATAAATCCTTCCGTTGTTGTCTTTCCGTTCTCAGGCTCACACGGTTGTGTTGAGCATCGGCTTTGTTTGAGAAACCTGAAGACCATTAGCCTTAAAGAATGATATAATAAGTTGCAGGATATTGGAATGTGCTCAAAAAACCCATCTATTAAGCCGCTAGGACATGCGGGGATAGAAAGAGATCAAAGATAAAAACAGTAACAGGTATTTTGACACGGGAAAAACCCCATTTAACATACGTGTTTTTACCCGAAAAATGAAAGTTAATGGTTGAAGCTTGCAAGGTAGAAGCTTGCACGTTATCTTTTTGGGCAGTTAAGCTTTTCTTCTTGAGATTCACTTATCATGGAGATGGCACAGCTTTCACTGCCTGCATTTTATTAAATCCGCTAACTATAAAATGCTGATATTTCTTTCTTTGCTTGCACCTCGGTTCTGATCTTCACGAACCCGTTTTGTAGTGGAAAACGAATGAACCAATTTAAGCCTCATCTAATTTCCTTTTTATTTCTGAAACCTTTTATTCAAATAATTTTTTAAAAACAGGATTTGAATAAAAATCATGATCATTCCTAAAAGAATAATATACAGCGTGAGACTTGAAAACTGAAATCCACTGAAAACATTCAGAATCTTTCCCGCATTAATAAAACCGAAACCAATGTGAGCGGAGGATTGATTTTGAGAATAGCCATTAAAAATAAGCCACGTAATAAAAGCGCCAATGGCAACAAATATCATAAACCAGCCGCGCCTGGAAATAACCGGTTTATATGAAATTAATTTTTGCTTTTCTATACTCAATACTTCTGACATTACTTTGGAGGTAAAATCAATTGAAGGTGTTTCCATTGATGATTCCAGCATCATTTTTTCTACCAACTTTTCAATGTTTTTATCATCTCTCGTTTTCATACTGATTGATTAATTGAGGTTCAAGTTGTGTTTTTAAAATACCGACAAGCTTTATCCTGCTTCTGTAAAGTCTTATTTTCAGGTTGTTCTCATTGGCACCCATTATCTTTGAAATCTCCTTTAAAGAATTTTCATGAAAATAATAAAGCGTCAATAAAAAACTGTCTTCGGAAGGTAACATATCCAGACAGTTTTGAATCATTTGTTTTCTCTCACGGTTTTCAATTGTATCCAACACATTTGACAATGATAGTACTTCCTTTTCTTCTAAATTATTGAAAGAAATAAGCGACACATTTCTTTTTTTACTTTTTAAACGGTCTAGGCACGTGTTGTAAGTCACCTTGTAAAGCCAGGTTGAAAACTTCGATTCACTTTTAAATTTAGCCAATGATTTATACACCTTAATGAATGTATCCTGCGCGGCTTCCTCCGCTTCTTCATGGCTTTGAAGCATCTTCGAGGATAATGTAAATACCAGGTTTTTGTAACGCTCAACCAATACAACAAACGCATGGCTATCTCCCGCGATTACCAGATTGATATAATGTTGATCGTTTAACTTGTCCATCTGTTATATATAAGACGATAAGCTTTTTGTCGCGGTTACAATTATTTAAAAAAAATCGCTGTTATCTGTAACCGATTTTAAAATAAGGCCGTCATATCCTTTGTACACCATTAAAATTAATCATTAAAAAACAATCAATTTATGGATGTTATCATTGCCATAGGATTTTTCCTTTCTGTGTTTGGTATTGTATATCTTTTTTTATCAACCCGCAATAAAGAAAGGCTGGCCTTAATCGAAAAAGGTGCAGATGCCGGTATTTTTATCAAAGGCAAACAAAACGGGACTTCAACCGGCAAGGTCATCATTTTAAATTTTGCGCTGCTCCTAATGGGAATTGGCGTAGGTGTTTTTATTGCTTTGCTTTTAACTGCTTATACCCGGCTGGACTCTCATGCTATTTATCCCGCAACGATTTTTACGATGGCCGGTCTTGGTTTGTTCATAGGATTTTATATGACGAAAAGATTGGAAAAGGAATTAGCTTGATGATGCGAACGAAGCCGCTTCAGAGGTGGCACTTTTCAACAAGGCGTCCCCTCTTATTGATCGCAGGTTATTTCGTTGTTTCACTTCTCATTTGTTTACCTGATTTTTCATCTTCGGGTCGCTAAAATCCAGTCGGAAACAACTTGTCTTATTTCAGCTTTTCTCTTTTCAATATCCTCCATGTTTTTAAAAGTTGCTATTGCCCGGTCGTTTCCTTTCCAGAGCAGAAAGCCGGAATGGTTTTGAATTAATTTTTCTGCGGGTTGTTCACGCACTTTTGCTCCGCAATGAAAAATGAGCTGTACGGCGGTTGGCGGATGTATTTTCATGGTAATGCGGTCTTCATTTTCAAAACAATAATTCGGCCCGTTCCACTTGATGTTTTCAGTCAATGCCTCATGGCAATTTAAAATTGCAATCCGCAACTGCTCGATTTGCCGGCGCAAGGGATGCTCCCGGTTATCAAGAAATCTTGTAACCTCCTCGTTTAACCTGTTTTTTGGATTTGCCATTACTTTGTGATTAGTACGAATCAGCGAAAAGTTATTTATAAAAACCAACAGTCTTTGTTTTAAAAATCACGTTAGACAAAAGATTTTTAATAATGAATTTATTCGATTTTTTACGCGGCAATCCTTTTATTAATTCTTTGTTCCCGTCCATAATTACCGCGAACATGTTCTGTTAGGGATATAAATTCTAAATCATGAATATTTGTTTGTTTACTGGAATTGTTACGCCGGTCATGCATCCACGTTAGCTCTTTTAATCCGGGTCGTAACACCGCTTTTTTTAAACCGGTCAACAAAGGCACCGGTTTCACACTTTATCCCCCGTCGGCAGCCCTGGCAAATGCATCCAGTTTTTTTACCTGCAATGCCATTTGATGCTTCACGGTTTTTTCATAATCGGTTTCTTTCTCATTTACCTTGCTGATCAAAACCAGCATCTCTAATCCGAAAAGAAAAAAGAACCAAAGCAACCAAACAATCAGAGCTACATTTGACCGGGTTATCAAACGATACATCACTTCCAGTTCATCCAGAAAACCCACCTTGGAGCTGATCTCCTTTTCAAGAGCAGGCCTGATATTTAAAAGTGCCGAATCTTTAGATAACTTTTGCATCCTCAATTCGCCGATGGTTCTTTCAAGTGGCGCTATCATTCCAATCTGTGGATTTGGCATGTCTGAACTTACTGTTATCATCTGCGGCGTTGACCGTTCTGTTACTATCGGTTTGCCGGTCACGGAATCAATCATCGTTCGTTTCTCAGTTTTCACTGCTGATTGAGTAGAAAAAATTTTAGTAGTCGGATGATCCTCCACATCTTTAATTAATGCAAGCCTTTCTTCTTCTTTTTTATTGATCGCTGAATCGAGCGAAGCAATCTGATTGCGTAGCTCTTCAGTTTTTGGTGGCAACGCTTTTCTTACTCTTTCTTCAATAGAATTGATCTTCTCTAAATCAATATCTTCTTTAAAAATGATCTGGTCAATAATGATAGCCCCGATGATGGCCATAGTGCAGGCGATAATTCCTCGCGCGAGGTAAAGCCAGAAAGTCGGATTAATAGATAGGATGATTTGCCGCTCTATCTGCACAATAATGATCACCAATATAACTGCTCCTGCTATAGACCCGTAAGTTCCGCCATGCAAATACCGTCGCGTAAAGCAATAGCCGATAAACGCCCATAAGATACATACAATCAGCATCGCAGAGGTATATCGCTTTACTGTTTTAGCAGCTACTTCGCTTGAGTTTCTTACGATACCATAATTGTATCCGGTGAGAAAACATCCAAAGCGGATCCACCAATTTTTCATAAGGGTGTATTTAAAAGTTTCTGTTCATAATGGAATGATGCGAAATAGCGGCGAGGCCATTTCTAAACCCACGGGTATAGCTTAATACAATCCCTTGCGCTACTCCCCTGCTTTCATTTGCTTCCTGTTCTATTTCCAGTACATGGTGAATGTGACTTTCTGCTGTCTCTTTTTTTGCATTCAATTCCTCTACCGTATCTACCATACCACTCCTGCTGCGGCTTGATATGTGAAAATTAATTTCCCTGATAAAATCTTCATAAAAGGTTTTTACTTTTCTGATCGTTCTTTCAAGTTCGTTTTTTAAGGCAGCAATATTTTGTTCCAGGTGCGTATTATCGGGATTCATTAAAGCATCATCATAGCCTTTCTTTTCATAATTCTTTTCGAGAAATTGAAACAGCAGGTTAATTCCCTGTTCTGAGGATGAAGAATGATTCCCTTCAGCAGATTCGGGACCTGACCTGTTATCCCTTTCAACAAACACACCTTGCGGTGTTTCAGAAATTTTATGAGCCGAATCTGCACCATTCAGGTGATTCGTAGTCCCATTTTTTCGGTTGAAAAAATTAAATAAGCCCATGAGTTGTTAATTTAAATTGTTATCGGTGGTTTACCGGTTCATCCAACACAGCACGGCGTCTGAATGCAGTTTTAAAAATACAGATTAAATATCACGCAATATGGAATGTAGAATCGATATTCTCAATCTTTTAACATGGATATTCTGATTCTCCTTACTTCCGAAAAATCTTTTCCATGGCCTTTCCTTTTGCCAATTCATCTACCAGCTTGTCCAGGTAACGAATCTTTTGCATCAGTTTGTCTTCTATTTCTTCAACACGATATCCACAAATGACACCGGTGATTTTCGAAACATTTGGATTCATTTGAGGCGCCTCACGGAAAAAGGTTTCCAAATCGATCTTTTTATCAATTTGCTGTTGCAATTCCTGTTGATCGTATCCTGTGAGCCAATAAATAATCGAATCTACTTCTTCCTTTGTGCGGCCCTTCTTTTGCGCTTTTTGAATATAAAGCGGATACACACTGGCAAATGACATTTTAAAAACTTTTGAATTATTCATTTAAATATTTATTATTCACCAAAGTTAACTTCTTATGAGTCATACATAAGTGAGTAACAGTAAGTAAGCAACGCTCTCTTTTAAATTTTTTAATGCTTGTTAGATACAGTGTGTCATTCATTACCTCAAGGTAAATATTTATCAATTTTATTGGGCAACAGGTAAAGTACAGGAGTAATAAAAAAAATAAAAATGCTCAGCAGGGGAATCAAGAATGAAAATGCAATGACCACTGCATACAAAACCGGTGATATTAAAAACAATTTTCGCGCCTCCCCTTTCACTTCAATTGGCAATTCCCTCGCGAGCAATGATGGCCTGCGAATCCCATACATCCATTGCGAGTATAAGGCAAGGTTGCAGATGCTAAGATTCAAACCATACATCAGTATGCTAAACCACCGGACCTCGTTGGCCGCTAAAAAGCGCGTGCTGAAAGGCACAAGGCAAACCATCATATAAAATAAAATACCCAGAAAGATAAAATAACGGTTGGTTTTGGAAATGTATTCAAAAACCATGCGGTGCCCATACCACATAATTCCAAGGATAATAAAACTGATGAAATAACAAAAAAGCTGATGCCTGATTTCATATAAAGCATGCATAAAGTCACTCAGTGAATTGCCTCTCACATCCGGAAGCGGCAGTTCAACAACAAGTATCGTCATGGCAACGCTGAAAATGCCATCTCCCAGCGTTTCCAGCCGGGTAGATGACATGGAAAGTTTATGTGGACCAATATCCATTTTGTGCAAGTTGAGCGTTTACACAAAATTATTGCTAATACTTGGGAACACATGCAGAGCCGCTAAAATTATGAATTGTCCATACTTTACCCGACAGCGGCTCCTTTAATTTTTTCAGCGTCCTAAAAATATCGGGTGCTTTCAGTCCATGGTTTTACAGTGCAAGAAACCCTTTGTATCATATTACAATTATACACTTTAATTATAAGAAATGTACTGAATCGGGTTAAGGCACTACGATGCTAGGGTATCCCTTGTGCGTTTTAAAAAATCATTAGACAGAAGGAAAAGGAATTACAGAAGATTACGAAAAACGTGTATTTCTTTGTTTACTGCAACTGAAAGAATTATAGGCACCTGCAGAGGATTGTTTACGAATATGACTTTGCCACTTTCGATGCAAATTATTTTGAAAATCTTCTGTTTATCTATCCCGGCTGCGCAAGAGTAATCTCCTTCTTAATTTTTAAGTATTCTACCGCCACGCGCAAACGAGCCCCGGGTCGTTGCACTGCTTAAAATTTTTAGAAGAAAAAGGCAATTTTTAATCTTGCAAAAAAAGGAATACCAGCAGTGAAATCAAGATCTGTAACAGGCATTGGTTCATCTTTTAACCTTGAGGTAGTTTCAAATTGAGCTTCGTTCCATTTTGTATTCAATATATTTTCGATTGCGAGGCCAATCTCATATTTTGGCCTTGAATAATTTAAAGATGCATCCGCCACAAAATAACCTTTTGCAATAACAGAATTATCGTCATTTGCGGGCCTGTCTTTTATGTACCGATAGGACAGGCTTCCATTAATACCATATTTTGCTTTATAAAATATACCTCCGGTACCGGTGCTTGTGGGTGCCAGGGCAATAAAGTCATAGCCTTTGGCTACGTTAAGCGCTCTTGCTCTTGTAAGATTCAAATTAACATTGGCAAATAAAGTGTTTGAAAATTGGTAACATGCGATAATATCAATGCCTTCCCGAACTGTTTTTCCGCTTGGTACAAGAGAAGCATCATCACCATTATACACAAATTCCTGCTGGAGATACAAATACCAGGCTGCCACATTTAATAATAATCTATTGACAGGTTTAAGAACAACTCCTAGGTCAGCACCATAAGCTGCCGGTAAAATCTGGTGTCCATCATTTCCAACTACTACCCTTGTATCATTAGAATGAAAACCTTTACCTGCTTTTAAATACAATTGGACTTTTTGATTAATTGTATATTGAATACTTAGTTTTGGACAAAAAATACTTTTTCCCTGTGGAGCTTTCTGAGCACGTAATTCATCAAAGTAGTCAAAGTGCAAATAATCGAAACGAACGCCGGCATTTATTAACCAGCGACCGCTGCTAATTTCCTGCTGAATATAAGCATAGTAATTTCCTTCTTTAATTTTTCCGAGGTTCAGGTAATTTAAAAAACGGCGCTTTTCTACGTGAGCAAGCACTGTACTGTCTGTAGCATCATAACGAAATCCGGCGCCGTAAACCGATCGTAATGTCCAATTATTATAACTGTATTTACGATTAATTTTTGTTAAGTATCCAACCATGTTTCGGCTTTCAGCCTGGTTTATTTCATCGCCATGAACAGGATCATTCAAGAAAAAAGTAAAGTCTGAATACAAGCTAAAAATATTTTTTGTATAAAAGGCCTGGTTTTCCCAGGTGGCACTATTTGGAAACGTATGCACCGCAATAATATTGGCATTATATCTTTGTGTATGTCCACCTTCAGAAGGATCAATAGAGCCAAAGCGGTCAATTAAACCCTCATTAACAGCTCTTGTTGGAATCTGGCCTGATGCGTCCCATTTACTTTTGAACCCGGATAAGGATGCGATTAATTGTGTATTTGCTGAAACTGCAAGATTGTATTTTCCAAAAAGATTAAAACGGTTAAAATTTTGCGGATGGTCAGTAGGCCCGTTAGTATAATAAAATTCACCTGCTATGTAAGCGCTTTGTTTGTCCTTGTTCTCTTTTAGCAGGTCGAGCATCAACAAAGTACGATATGTATTAAAAAAACCAGCTTCAACCTGTACCCTGCTTTCCGCAATATTATTATAAGTAGTAAAATTCACGTAGCCTGCAGTATTTAAATTTCCATGCTGTGTATAATAAGGGCCGGTGCCATAGTCAATATTGTTGATAGTTTCAGGAATAATAAAATGGGTATCAGCATAACCCTGCCCATGTGCGTGCGAGACCATATTTATAGGCAATCCATCAACACTTAACTGAATGTCAGTACCGTGATCACAATCAAATCCACGTAAAAAAATTTGCTCCGCCTTGCCGCCTCCTGCATGCTGGGCTATAAACAAACCGGGAACCAAACGAAGCAATTCCTGAGTATTTCTAACCGGTTTGAGGTCCAGATCAATTTTAGCAAGTGAACTAAATTTTGAAAGGTTATTATTTTGTAAAACAACAACATCTTTTAAGTTAACCAGTCCCCGCTGCAATTCGATTTTAATTAAACCCTTAGTAATACTTGTAATTGTATCCACTTTGTAGCCTATATAGGAAACTACGAGGTTTATAACGGTATCATTTTTGACTTTTGCCGAAAAATTACCATACTGATCCGTCAGAGTTTTCGTTGCTGAATTATCAAGATTTTCAACAGAAGCGCCCTCCAGAGGTTGCCGGCTGATTGCATCAACAACTTTTCCTTTGATTATACTTTGTGATGTAGAATAAAATGCAAATAACACCGCAACTATGGTAAATACTGTTTTATACATGTAAGTTGATTTATTCTACTAATTAATAAACCAAGTAAAAAATTACAGAGGTATATAAGTTATTTTTCAGAATCACCAGTAAAAAATTCCATAGCTGTCTGTAATAACCTTTTAAAACAGGTGTATGCTGAATTACTGCCCCTTTTCTTAGCGGATACGGAACAGTTCAACATGATTTATTAAAAGCTTGCATTAGGATAGATCGTACACTGCAAGAAGCATTCTTCCATTTGTTTTTCCTACGATAAAATTAAAGCTTTCAATTTAAAAACTTAAAAGGTTATGAAAAAAAAACGTAGCTATGGCATTGATGTTTCACCGGCTTTTTTATAATATGCCATACTAAGTTAATTTTACAACTCCAATTAGCAATATTAGCTGCCTTCAACAAGGACCAAAAACAAAAGCAATTTCATACAGAGCAACAGGACGACTCAAAAGAACATTAACTTGACACTAATGACTTGAAACAGACAAACAGGGACAATTTTTTATGTCTAAACGATTCCACGGGCAGAAAATAATTCTACAAAAGAAGGGTTGCAGGAAAATGAAAACATCTTATAATAACAATAAAAAGAGCAGACAATCCGGAAGTGAAAATGGTATATAAATTGTGGCCATAATTTTTAAGGGCCGACAGCCATCCATTGATAAAACCATACAAGACAAAATCCGGTAAGTATCCGTAAGTTACCTGTCCTTTATTAAACCAGCCCGTTTGCCTCTCACCTGAGAATTAGCCTCTCACCTTCAGAAAAAGTAATAAATATCCACGTTCAAACATTCAAAAAATAGCTCTGTAACCATTTGAAATGAAAATCCATTTTTCATGGAAATCATTTACATCTATTTCTTAATTATTAAAACTTTTAACCAATGAAAAAAAGATTTACAACAAGTAAATTGAAAATTTTTATTCCGGTTGCCTTAGCATTTATTTTTTCAATTATACTTATGTCTTCAAGTCATAGGGAGGCTCCAATGATTGCCAATGATCCATTGGCAGACAATACCGATTTGTACGCTTTTAAAAGCCCTACCAATCCTAATAAAATTGTTATTATCGCCAATTATATACCAGGTCAATTGCCCAATGGCGGTCCCAATTATTATTCGTTTGGAGAAAATATCCGTTATGAAATCCACATTGATAATGATGTGAATACAAAAGGCGATGATATTGTTTACCGTTTTACTTTTCACAAAACAAATGAAGACCCTACCACTTTCTTCAACATCAGGTTAGGAAAACAAAACCTGAAAACTACCTACACTTTGGAAAGAAGTATGGATGGCGGCAGAAGATGGGAAGGCGTTTTGTCTGGCCGCAATCTGATTAACAGCTCAGATTGGAATAGGGAAGAGGATTGGGAGCACAAAAAATTCAATACAATCCTTACAAATGGAACTGTACCCCCATACAACATCGGAGAAAGATCTATAAGTTCACCTGTAGGCTTAAATGCGCCAGATTATAATTCCCTTATAGAAAAGGCGATTGCAACTACCCACACAGGTGAAAGGGTTTTTGCCGGTACTGCAGACGACCCCTTCTTTGTTGACCTTGGTGGTATTTTTGACCTGGGAGATGCTCCCCGGCAAGGCCCTACTCATTCTGAAGATGCATTGAAGTGTAAAAACGTTTCTGTACTGGCGTTAGAGATTGATATTTCAACCTTGCAGAAAGATCACAAACCCTTGTGGAAGGCCAAAAATATTTTAGATCCTGATTATGTAATTGGCGTTTGGGCCTCTGCCAGCAGGCAACAGATAAGAACATTGAACGGCGATGGCACTGAATCAAATTATGGCCGCTGGGTGCAGGTTTCCAGGCTTGGAATGCCATTAACTAACGAAGCCGTAATTCCCATTGGTTACAAAGATTACTGGAATAGTCTGACACCTTATGAAGATCTTTCCAAGCTCAACATATTTGGGAATTTCTTTTATAATCCGGAACTGGCATTGTATATGGATAACGCTCAGTTTGGAAGTGCTATTCCTGCATTCTCTGCACTGAGGATTCAAAGGAACTCATTAGGAGCATTTGATTTTGGGAACACACATAATGGTTTATTCCCATTAAAAGGTACTGCCGCTGTTGCGGGTACGGCTTTGGATGATGCTGTTTTTGGCAATTTGCTATTACCCGGCCCCGGAAAACCACGTTCCGTTGACCTCTACCCTATTTTTAATACCGGCGTACCTAATCTGAGCCCTTACCAGTTAGCCACCGGTAAGGGTGGAAATCCATTGGCTGCAGGCAAGCCTTTTATCAATAATTTTTTACCGAACGGTGGTGATATGTTGCGTTTGAATATGGCAGTTCCGGTTACTGATCGCACGTCCCCTGATTTCAGTTCCGACGGACTGATACAAACTGCAGTTTTAGGGTTAACAGATCCAAGATTCAATACGAATACAAAGTTGGAGTTTATTCCAAATATGGATGGATTCCCTAATGGCAGAAGATTGGAAGACGATGTTACGCGGATAGAATTACAATCTGTGGGTGGCATTGTATTGGCGGCACTCGGTTTATGGTATGATGATTTTACACCTGGCGGAAGCCCTGTAACGCCAGACTTGCTAAACGTCGTAACTTACAACACTGGTGTAAATGCAAATGATACTACTTTTAAAACATCGTTCCCATTTGTGCAAACTCCATGGTCAGGAACACACAATTGCAGTTGCACAACTCCTTCTCCCGCGCCCGATGTATCTATAAAAAGCAATGGTCCGTCAACTATGCAACCGCTTGGATTTGCTTCTCCCGGTATTGAAATAGCAACTGATCCTAATCCAATAAGTAGCAGTAATACATTACGCTATCATGTGGCGGTGCCCTCACAGGTTACTATCATGCTGTATGATGCTGTAGGCAAACCGGTCAAAGTTTTGGTAAATAAAAAAGTGCAGGCCGGAACTTATACTTTACGCTGGGATCTAAATGGCATGGCTAAAGGTTCTTACTTTATTTCTGCAAGCAGGGATGGTGGCAGCAAACAAACACTCACAGTTGTTAAAGAATGATTTATTCTTACATAATAAGTCCGTGGTGAAAACTGCGGACTTATTTTTCTGAAGCCCCGGTACCTTACAATAATTACAAGATGAAAAAGAAATCTGTTTATACATTATTAATCGTGTTCTTTTTTTGTATGGCAGCATTTGTGGTTATACTTTACAACATTCGCCAGTCAAAATTAAAAAATGCCACTTACCCTCTTATAGAAAGAAAAGGGGTATCTGCTACATCTGTGGAATGGCAGGGAACTAAAGCCACCGCGCAAAGGCTTATTGACAATTTAAAGTACAATCCAAAAGATACCAAATCAGCCATAGCTTTATCCGGTTTATACATACAGGAAGCCAGGATCACCGGAAACTATGTATACTATGATGCGGCGGCAATGAAATATATTAATGGCATACTTGATGACTACCCTGATAATTTTGAAGCACTAACATTAAAAGCATTGCTCTACATGTCTCAACATCATTTTGCAGAAGGACTTACCATTGCTGAAAAAGCGCAAACAATTAACCCTTATAATTCTTTAATATACGGATTGCTTGTAGATGGAAATGTAGAGATGGGCAATTATAAACTCGCTGTAGAAAATTCTGATAAGATGGATTCCATCAGGCCGGATATACGTTCTTATTCCCGTATATCATACCTGCGGGAAATATACGGAGATTATCCGGGAGCGATTGAGGCAATGAAACTGGCAGTAAGCGCCGGAGGCGCCGGTGATGAACCAACAGAATGGACACGCATACAACTGGCACGCTTATACGAAAATACCGGAGATCTGAAAAGCGCTGAAATGCACTATCTGATCGCGCTGGAGGAACGCCCTAATTACGGCTATGCAACAGCCGGGCTTGGCCATATTGCTATAGCAAACAAAAACTATCCAAAAGCCATTTCTTATTATGAAAAAGCCGTAACGGGATTGAATGATTATTCAATACAGGAACAATTATCCCAATTATACAGGTTGAATGGGAACACCAAAAAAGCCGACAGCGTTTTGAAAAAAATTATTGAAGGAATGAATAATGATGGGAAAAAAGGAGAGCAGGATCAAAACATCGGTCACTATGCGGACCGTGAACTGGCTTACGCGTATCTCCTGGAAAATGATAATGAAAATGCTTTGAAACATGCACTCATCGAATACAACAGGAGGCCTGATAATATTGATGTAAATGAGACTGTTGCCTGGGTTTATTACAAGATGAAAAATTATGATAAAGCGCTCCCCTACCTAAAAGTAGCACTTAAAACAAATTGCAAAAATCCACAGTTGCTTTGCAATGCCGGTCTTATTTATGCAAAGACAAATCAAAAGAATTTAGCAAAATCAACCTTGCAGGAGGCTTTAAAAAATAATCCTAATATTGATCCGGAACTAAAAACCGAAAGTGAAAATGTATTGAAAAGTCTCTGAAAGTTATGGAACAGCAGCATGAAATAAAGTATCAACATTTTCTTGCTTTTTTATGCATGGTTCTGCCGCTGTCCTCATTTGGGCACACTATAAATTATGTACTAGAAAAAGCGCCGGTCAATGATGTTGTCTGGTTTTATTTCAAAATGGGTGTAGCGCATATTGTTCCTCTTGGTTACGATCATATTTTATTTGTGATTAGCCTGTGCCTTTTAAATTCAAAAGTTAAAACTATTTTATGGCAGGCGAGCGCGTTTACAGTTGCTCACACAATTACTCTGGCACTCAGTATGAAAGGAATTATCAAACTCCCGGCGGAAATTGTGGAACCGTTAATTGCTTTGTCCATCATGTTTGTAGCCATTGAAAATATTTTATTAGATACATTAAAACCCTGGCGCGTAGCCATCGTATTTATGTTTGGATTAGTTCACGGGATGGGCTTTGCGAGCGCGCTTAATGAAATTGGATTGCCAAGAAATCAGTTTTATACTTCAATATTTTCATTCAATGCCGGTGTTGAGATTGGGCAGATAATTGTTATATCACTTGTCTTTTTGCTCATCATCATTCCATTTGGAAAAAAGCCGTGGTTTAAAAAAGGAATTGTTTATCCACTCTCAGGAATTATTGCATTGATTGCCGGATATTGGATGATACAGCGATTGATGTAGGGCAATACACCTGCTGTTATTTTTAAGTTTTACCTTCCTTCCCCGGATTCAAAAATTTTTCTAATACTGATTGGAAAACAGGATGGCTATTCTGTAATGGAGAATATAATGTCATAAAACATTTTACCGACGATTCAATGTGACTATAGCTGGCGATAAAAATCAATTGCCTTTTATATACATTTTATCAAAATTTAGTACAAGATCCGTGAATTGAGAGGCAAAATCGTTTCCGATATTTCCATAAAGTATTTCATCCGGAAATATTTTTTTCGTAAAAATGTCCACACTGTCTATCGTAACTGTTTTGTCCCCTATTTTCAGCGACAGTGAAGGAAGCACGTACACCATTTTCTTTTGTATTCCTCCTGCACCACCCAAAGTAATCTCCTTCTGATGACCGTCTTTCGTGATCCTTGACTTATATTTTTGGTAAAATGCATAATACAAATCGGAAGTGGAAGCTCCCAAATCGAAATTAAAAGGAAGCGTATCATTTCCGGCCGTCAGTAATAAAACTGGATCGAGATGGTGCAGTGATAGGTTGTGCAGCTTGCTTTCTGTCTCATATTCCGGAATAATCATTTGTTCGTCTTTTAAAATATGGATCTCTCCAAGGGCTGCAATAACAGGAAAGCCAATAATCAAATCAAGTGAAAACTTTAAGGGCGGTAAATATAAAATGGAATCCGGCATTACCTGGAATACGACATTACGAACGAGAATATTTCCTATGGACAGGCTGTCACAAATACCCAACCGGGTCTTGAATTTCATACCTGTGTTGCCACTGTATTCATCATAAGTTACAGGAAGCATTTTTAATTTTAATTTCTTCGCGTAGGTCTCTGTTATAGACGAAATATTTGCCCTCGTATCAAAAATCGCTGTAAAGGTTTCTGTATCATGAGACACAGGAATAGTTATCAATCCCAAAATGTTTCTTTTCCATTTTATTTCAGTAGCCTTGCTTTTAGATGTTCGTTGTGGAGGTGTCGTTCTTAGTGCATTTGTTAATAAGTACCGGTTTTCCCGATCTTTAATGTCGTTACTGTCTGAAACCCCGGCGTAGTTTTTTATTAAAACACTGTCAATATCAGCGGCCTTTGCATATTGAAACAATTTAAAATAACTGTCTTCCTGCAATTGCAGCAGAGATGCCTTCACGGAATCTGAAAAGCTTTTGGGATATTCTTTTAAGAGTGAGTCAACCTCCTGCGCAGCAATAGCATTTCGGTTGAAAGCATTATTGAGGAAGGCTTCAAAATATAACTGCTGATCGCCATTCAACTGCCCTTTCCCCTTTTGAAATTGTGTTTCAAGTTTAAAAAATTCTTTCTCTTTCACTAGCGAATCCAGTTTCGAAAAAACAACGCCCGAAGGTGGCTGATTACACTGTGAAAACAAAACTGCAAGGAAAAAAACCAGTAGCATATGATTATTAGAAAGCTTTTTTTCATTAACCATAAACAAAGTCTTTTAAAAGATTTTAAATCTTGGGCTACTATAAATATATTCCTCTATTCGCAATTATTCTCCTAATTACGAAAAGCCGATATTTCTTTGTTTACTGGCCGATCTTCAACTTTTTTTCAATGCCTGCACTGATGCTGCTGAAATTAAAGCAATCTTTTTCCATTTGTCTTTATGTTTAAATGGAATTGAACCCACTCTTTCATTGGCTTACCTTCCATCGGTTCAAAAAGTTTTGCTCCTTCTAAACTTAATGCTTCTTTAAATGGTCCTTCTGAAAGTTTAACTACAATGTTATCTTTCCAAAACATTGCTGCAGATTTTCC
The DNA here is from genome assembly GCA_963706825.1 of uncultured Chitinophagaceae bacterium. Classification (GTDB taxonomy): domain Bacteria; phylum Bacteroidota; class Bacteroidia; order Chitinophagales; family Chitinophagaceae; genus Ginsengibacter. The sequence goes on from CAVPNT010000005.1 coordinate 70,008, forward strand.
GTTTGTCGTTTTCATGCACAAAGCCCGAAACGTTTTTCCCTCTTTTACATTCGGAATTTCAGAAGTCAACAGGATAAAAAATTCTTCTGGCCTTTGTCATACTTGTTTTCTTTTCATAATCTTTGCTGCGATAAATGCAAAAAGCCCCAATATTAATCCAGACACTATTCCTACAACCGGTCCCGTAATTAGCATCATTAATTTAGGCGAGTTCGGCAACGGCATTTTCTTCATCATTTCTGCTTCTTTTGCATGATTGGAAATGTACTGGTCAAACAAAATAATATGTGCTGCTGTTATCCAAACGCCATTTACAATACTAAGCAATAGTCCATGCAAAAAATATTTTGATGAACAGTTTTTTGCAATCAGATAAGCACAAATAATAAAAATAATTAACCAACAAATTGGTTCAATGTCAGACGGAATAAAGTAAACGGTTGCAATTCCCATAGCCAAACCGAATAAAGAAAGCTTAAAAATTAACTTCCAATTCATATAATTTAGTTTTTAGTTTCATTCTCTGCTGTTCGGAAGTTACACATATCCCAAATACACGCTGAGCCTTCATTTTGAGAAAAGGGGACAAAGATGCTTCTTATTTAGGGCGCTTTTTTCGTTGCAGGAAAAAGAAACAGCAATAATTGTTAGAAAGAAAACAATCTTTTTCATGTTTGATTTGTTTTGAAATGAAGAATATAAGACACAAAAGATGCAGGACAATTGATTAGGAGAAACTAAAGTTAGGTATTTTTTTAATTTCTCAAAATGTTTTTCATGGAAAAATTATAGATAATGTTACCCCTTCAGATGAGGTTTGCTAAACTGTTTTTAACTGGTTGTGCAATTATCATTACCGGACAAAAGGAAGGTAAAAGAATTTAAAGTAAGATTACTTTTCAAAAGACTTTTTTAAGGATGAGCTATAAATTAAAACATAAAAAACTACCGAAAGCCGCATTATGAATAATTAAGAAAAGTGAATATTTGTTTGTTTACTGCCAGATAAAGTTATTGATTTCCGCAGGTAGTTACAATAATAGAACTTGTCCTTCAGAACTACTTGTATTTATCGTTTAGCCCTGCGCCCTTCAGGATCATCGGCTTTATTTTGTCCAGCCTTTTTAGTTTCGTTGTTTCTTGTTTGGCCTCATTAAGATAGACAATATATTCTTTCTGCCTGCCGGGTGTAAGCTTTTCAAAAGCGGATTTTAATCCATTATCCTTTTTCAATGTATCAGCAAGCAATCGTGCAGGAGCAACAGGAGCAAATTTGTCCGGCTGCATTTTCAGTCCTTTTTTATCAACTTCTATAGCTTCATTAACGTATTCCAATATTTTCTTCCGGTCAATTTCTTCTATAGATTTGAAACGCCATTGCCTTAAAGATTTTGTTTTGCCTTCCTGTGCATTCACCAATACCTTATATGTATCGTTGAGAAAGACACCGTTAAAAAACCATATCGCAAAATAATCTTTGAAACCGCCATAACTCACCACATTTTTCCCGTCCCAGGTAAATACTTCGGCTCCCCATTTGATGCTTTTGTCCAAAGGCGCATTTGACAGAATGGATGCTATTACCGATAGTTCTCTCCCCCATTTTTTATTTTGCATCATAGCCTTTAATTGTTATTTCCCATATTTTGAATGTAAAAAATCAACGGTTTCTTTTATTATTTTTTTCAACACATCCTGGTTAATGTCGGATAGCTTTTTTATATAAATGCAACCTTTTCCCATTTTGAATTTACCTAAGTCTTTGAGTAACTGTTCATTTGCTGCAGTTCCTGCATAAACATAAAGAGAAATGGCAGGTTTCCGGGGTGAAAAACCCACAAGCAGCCAATCACCCTCCTGGCGGCTACGCTCTGATTTGTAATGGTAAGTTCCGAAACCAATAATGGAAGGTCCCCACATTTTAGGCTCGGCGCCGGTCACATCCTGCATCAGTTTCAAAAGTTCAAGACTGTCTTTCTTCTTTTGTTCACTATCAGCAAAGGAGTTGATAAATTCGCCGACATCGGCGTTGGTTTGTTTTGTTTTTAATTCTGCCATAATGAGATGTATTTTTTTAAGACACGTATTTGCAATTAAAAGATGAAGATAAAAAACATAAAGCCGGTTTTTGTTTTTCTGCCTGTATTTTCTCAAATGTTGAGAGCGCTCTATTCTTTGAATCACCGGCGAATAATGGCAGAATACAAATTCCCGTTATTAAAAGCAGAAGGTCTCTCGTTTATTTTAATTACAGACGAAAAACCGGCGACATGAAAGGTGTTTTTTAACGATAAAAAACTGATGGGATAAGGAACCCAGTGATTTGATATCTCTGTATCATATTCCACAATGATCACGGTTGCCAATCTTTTGAATGTTAGCACCCCTTCAATAAAGCCGTTCTTGTCTTTTACAAAATGAAGCGAATTCGCCATTAATATTCCATCCGGATTATTAAACGGTAATTTGTCTCTTTCGAAATTAAGTTCATATTGCTTTATGGTAATACCATCAAAACCGGCCATCTGAATAAAGGCATTGATATTTTTATCAATGGCGTATATAGTACTGCCTTGTGGTAACAAGCTTGCCAGGGCATAGGTGAAAAGACCGGATCCACAACCCAAATCAGCCCAGTTGGATTTTGTGAAGGGCTTATCAGCGCGAATCAAATGAATGGCTTCTTCTAAGTTCATGAGTAACTTATTTTTTTATTTTAGTATAAATATAATCATGGTTTGTGAGACACGACGGCGGCAAGTAAACAAACAAATAACACGGATTTTCATTTTTTCAGATGATACTGTTCAAATTGCAAACAATTAATCCGGATTCTTATTTTTAGAAATGACAGTTCTTCAGGCACAAACCAGGGCCAATTCACCATTCACCCATTCACCATTCACCCATTCGCCCCACATTGACTATTTTTGCAGCAATGGAAAAAGTAAGAACCATAGCCCTGCATACTTTGGGCTGCAAATTGAATTATTCGGAAACATCGGCTATTGAGAGACTGCTGGTGAATGACGGTTTTATAAAAAAAGATTTTACAGATGCAGCAGATGTATATGTGATCAATACATGTTCAGTAACAGAAAATGCTGATAAAGAATGCCGGCAGCTCGTACGGAGAGTTCAGCGCCAATCGCCGGAAGCGATGGTAGTAATTATGGGTTGTTATGCGCAATTAAAACCAAAAGAAATAGCAGAAATTCCCGGAGTCGATTTGGTTTTGGGCGCTGCTGAAAAGTTTAATATCACAGCACATTTAAAAGAATTGACGCATGGCAATAGCGCCAAAATATGCAGTTGTGAAATAGAAGATCTTGAAGGATTTCATTCATCATTTTCACTAAATGATCGTACCAGAACTTTTTTAAAAGTCCAGGATGGCTGTGATTACAATTGTTCATTTTGCACAATACCAATGGCGCGTGGACGAAGCAGGAGCAATTCAACAGAAAATGTTTTATCAGAAATAAAAAAAATAAAAGAAGCGGGTGTAAAAGAAATCGTGTTGACGGGAATTAACCTTGGCGATTTTGGAAAGAATGGAAGTGGTAAAAAAACAGGTGAAAATTTTTATTCTTTATTAAAGGAAATTGAAAGATTTAATGGAGTAGACCGGTATAGGATTTCATCTATTGAACCAAATTTATTAACAGCAGAAATCATCGAACTGGTAGCAAACAGTAAAAAAATAATGCCGCATTTTCACATTCCATTACAGAGCGGAAGCAATAAAATTCTGGGTATGATGCGCAGGCGTTATAAGAGAGAATTGTATGCTGAAAAAGTAGCACTGATAAAAAAATTAATTCCCCATTGCTGCATTGGAGTTGACGTTATCACTGGCTTTCCGGGCGAGACACAAAAGGATTCTAAAGAAACAATTGATTTCCTGCTTGACCTGGATGTTTCTTATTTTCATGTGTTTACTTATTCTGAAAGAGCCAATACTTTTGCCTTAAATATTGAGCCGGTTGTACCTGTCAATATCCGGCATGACCGCACCAAAACGCTTCGTTCATTGTCTTATAAAAAGATGCAACAATTCATCAGAGAGCATTCAGGGCAAACAAGAAAAGTTTTATTTGAAGGCAAAAATAAAAACGGAACAATCGATGGCTTTACAGATAACTATATTAAGGTAACCGTGCCATTTAGAGAAGAATGGACAAATGAAATTATTGACTGGAGAATATAGTTGGATTGTTATTTGCTAATGATGTTTTTTAAAAATAATAATCTTAAAAATTAAAACCAGTAACAATGAATAGATTAGTTCGTGGCTTGATCGCAGCTTATGGAGCAAAAAAATTAGGAGGCGGATGCCTTGGAACAATTGTGGTGTTCTTTATTATTTACTGGCTTTTGGGAAATGTTCATTGTTAGCTACCCGGTTTCAAATACCAGGTTTCACATACGCTGCATCAGATGAAAATGCCAGCTACTCCTTGTTACTTACATCCTGCTACTTTCTACTTTCTTCCTGCTACTCAATAAAAACGGGTTTCACATTTAAGTAAAACCCGTAAATACATGCTTCAAAAAGTTTAAGCATTTTCTTCCTGCATCGCTTCTTCATTGATGGAAGATTCTGCGATTTTTGTCAATGTCTCATCCGCTTCTTTTTCTTCGTTCAAAGTTTGTTCTAATAAATCAGCAATTTCCTTTTCTCCAAGGGTTTTTGCAAAGGCGCATAATGTGCCGTAACTGGCAATTTCATAATGCTCTACTTTTTGTGCTGCAGAGATAATTCCGGCGTCTCTTACCACGCCTTCTTCCGTATTTTCCATAATTTCCTCTGCTTCTTTTGTCAACCCGGCCATGGCTTCACATTTTTTTCCCCTGGCAGGCATGCCGAGCTTATCAAAAATTTGTTCGCATCTTTCTACATGACCTTTTGTTACTTCCAAATGATTTTGCAATGCATTGATCAGATCTTCTGAGCTTGCATTTTTTATCATTTTTGGAATTGCTTTTATCAAAGCTTTCTCGGCCCAAAAAATATCTTTCAATTCGTCTTCAAATAAATCACGCAGCCCTTCTGCTGTTTTTGATCCTGCTGTCTTTGTCTTCATTGTTTAATTTTTTAAGTGTTAAGAATCCGGTTTCATTCAAATAAATCAATAAAAACATGCCATGATTTTATTAAACTGTTTTTATAAAATAAAGTCAGTCAATCAAATGACCGTTTGATAATTATAAAAGCAACAAATATTTTAATAAAATAAAAGGGCATATTTCAACATAATTGTTCATTACTTTTTTCTACACTTTCCTTTTCATTTGAGGATTTTGTTACTCATGCAACTTTGATTTTCATGCCAAAATGAGGCTTTTAACGGCAAACTTACTGGCATATAAATAGTATTATAACTGAAGACCGCTTGTCGCTTATGAGTGCTTTTTTTAATCTTTAATTTTTAAAATTTATGGATCTAATTTGTCTTTGTCATATCAGGTGGAATTTTGTGTACCAACGGCCGCAGCATTTGTTAAACCGTTTTGCAGTCAATAACAGGGTGTTTGTGATTGAAGAACCAGTCTTTGAATCGGAATCTGATTTTTATGAAATAAGCAAACCGGATGATAATGCTAATTTGTGGGTAGTGGTTTTGCATGTTGCCAAAAACACAACCGTTGAAAAAAGAAATCATACTTTAAAAGCACTGCTTGATTCCTGTATGTATTCTCACAATATTCATAAATATCTTCTTTGGTACTACTCACCCATGGCGTTGGCTTATACCAACCATCTTTATCCTTCTTTGACGGTGTATGATTGTATGGACGAATTATCTGCTTTCAAATCGCCGCCACCACAAATTAAGGAAATGGAAGCATGCCTTTTAACCCGTGCTGACATTGTGTTTACAGGTGGTCATAGTTTATATAAAGCAAAAAGGCACCTGCACCACAACATTCATCCTTTCCCCAGCAGTATTGATAAATCTCATTTTAGTGTTGCCCGCAATTTTAAAGAAGATCCTGCAGATCAGGCTTCTATACCGCATCCGAGGTTTGGATTTTATGGGGTAATCGATGAGCGTTTTGATGTTCAATTAATAGAAGAATTATCAGCGTTGAAACCTGACTGGCATTTTGTGTTTCTTGGTCCGGTCACAAAAATTAATCCCGCCTCTCTTCCTAAAAAAGAAAACATTCATTACCTGGGAAGTAAAAAATATAAAGAGCTTCCTGCGTATTTAGCGGGATGGGATGTAGCGATTCTGCCTTTTGCATTAAATGAATCGACCAGATTTATCAGCCCCACAAAGACACCTGAATATCTTGCCGGAGGAAAACCGGTCATTTCAACTTCGATCACAGATGTAGTCACTCCCTATGGAAAAGAAGGACTGGTGCATATCGCAGACACGGCTTCGGAATTTATCACAGCAGCGGAACAAATTTTTAGCGACAATGGAAAGGAAATGTGGCGCAAAAAAGTAGATGTATTTCTTAAAGATATTTCCTGGAATAAAACGTGGCATAAAATGTCGCAATTAATTGATGAAGCACTTGAAAGAAAGGCAATGATTAATAACAATAAGACGATTAATAACAACAAAAGTGAAGTATATGTTTGATTATATGATTGTAGGCGCCGGATTAGCAGGAGCAGTTTTAGCAGAAAGGCTTGCATCGCAATGCGGAAAGAAAATCCTGCTGGTAGATAAGAGAAATCATATTGGTGGAAATACCTATGACTTTTATAATGAAGATGGGATTCTGGTTCACAAATATGGGCCGCATATTTTCCATACCAACAGTAAAGAAGTTTTTGAGTACCTCGGAAATTTTACTCAATGGAGGCCTTATGAACATCGCGTTCTGGCCAGCGTTGACGGCATGCTGGTTCCTATTCCTATTAATCTGAATACGATTAACAAATTGTATGGATTGAATTTATCCAGCAGCGAAGTGGATGCTTTTCTTGCATCAAAAGCAGAAAAAAAACAACGTATTCTGACTTCGGAAGATGTCGTTGTAAATAAAGTAGGGCGTGAATTGTATGAAAAATTTTTTAAAGGATATACCAGGAAACAGTGGAACCTGGATCCATCAGAATTAGACGCTTCTGTCACCTCCCGGATTCCTACAAGGAACAACCGCGATGACCGCTATTTCACTGATTCATACCAGGCAATTCCACTACATGGATATACCCGGATGTTTGAAAAAATGCTGAACAATCAAAACATAAAAGTGTTGTTGAATACCGATTACAAAGAAATACAAAGTTCCATTCCTTTCAAAAAGATGATATATACGGGCCCAATTGATTATTTCTATGATAATTGTTATGGAAAACTTCCTTACCGTTCTTTGGAGTTCAAATTTGAAACAGTGGGAGAGGAAACTTATCAATCAACCGGAACAGTAAATTACCCTAACGAGCACCCCTACACGAGAATTACAGAATTCAAATATTTAACGGGTCAAAAACACCCAAAAACATCCATTGTATATGAATATCCAAAAGACGAAGGCGACCCTTATTATCCTGTACCCCGTGCCGAAAACGGGGAGCTCTACAGGAAGTACCAACTTTTGGCATCACGTGAAAAAAATGTCCACTTTGCTGGAAGGCTGGCCACTTACAAGTATTACAACATGGATCAGGTAGTAGCACAGGCGCTCACATTGTACAAGAAGATTTTAACCAACGGACAAAAAGAACATTTTGTCAAGGATTTTTCGGAAAAAGAATATTATATTAATGGACACAAGTTACCAATTATATCATCCTGAAATTTGGGGCGGACTGGAATGTACGATTAACCGTATTGGTGATACTTTTCGCGACCAACTGGAATATTCCGGGTATTATAAAAGGAAAAATGACCTTGATAAAATAGCTCAATTGGGAATTCGTGCGTTACGTTATCCCGTGTTGTGGGAAGCGCATCAACATTTTTCTGAAGAAGAAGAAATTGACTGGACCCGAACGGAACAGGAACTGGCGAAAATCAAGAGTTATGGTATAACACCGATTGCGGGATTATTACATCATGGAAGCGGCCCTCAATTTACGTCCTTAGCTGACCCGCATTTCCCGGAGGCTTTAGCAAAATATGCGTCCAAAGTAGCCACAAAATTCCCCTGGCTCGAATACTATACACCAATCAATGAACCGTTGACTACTGCCCGTTTCAGTGGATTGTATGGATTTTGGTATCCCCATCAGACAGATGAGCCTGGCTTCGTCACGATGTTGCTGAATGAACTGAAAGCAACCGTCTTTGCAATGCGCGAAATAAGAAAAATAAATCCACATGCCAAGTTGGTTCAAACTGAAGATCTCACTAAAACCCACAGCACTCCTTTATTACAATACCAGGCAGATTTCGAAAACAAAAGGCGATGGATTTCTTATGATATTTTATGTGGAAAATTAAATGACCAGAAATTCTTCTGGCATTATCTTATTGGTGAATTAGGAATAGAAGAAGAGCAATTACAATTTTTTATAGACAATCCTTGTCCTCCTGATATTGCAGGTTTTAATTATTATGTTACTTCAGAAAGATACCTTGATGAAAGAACAGAATTATTTCCCGGAGAAACTTACGGAGGAAATAATGATCATTCTTATGCAGATGTAGCAGCAGTGAGAGCAGTAAAACCTGCCGGATTAAAAACTTTGTTGCGGGAAGCTTGGGAACGCTTTCAAATTCCGATCGCGTTGACGGAAGTTCATATGCATTGCACTCGCGAGGAGCAGTTGCGATGGTTCAAAGAAGCGTGGGATTCGTGTATTGAATTGAAAAAAGAAGGCATCGATATTAAAGCAATAACAGCGTGGTCATTATTGGGAGCCTTCGACTGGAACAGTTTATTAACCCGCGAAGATAGAATTTATGAAAGCGGCGTTTTTGATGTGAGCGCGAACAGATTTCGCCCTACAGCTATTGCCAAGCTCCTTCAATCTCTATCTGATACAGGTTCATACACTCATCCGGTGATCAGGGAAAAAGGCTGGTGGCATAAAAGTTATCCGGGCAACCAAGCCGTTTTTTATAATTCAAAAGTATCGCCGCTTTTGATACTGGGCAGCGCCGGTACTTTGGGAACCGCATTTGTAAACGTGTGTGAAATGCGTGCAATTCCTTACCGCTCATTTTCGCGTGAACAGCTGGATATCACAAGGACAGAAGAAATACAAAAAGTCATTGACGAATATAAACCGTGGGCCATCATCAATGCGACTGGTTATGTAAGAGTGGATGATGCAGAGTCAGAACAGGATAAATGCTTTCAGCTAAATGCTGAAGTGCCTGGCAATTTAGCGTCAATTTGCAACAAGCATGGCATACAATTGATGACTTTTTCTTCTGATCTTGTCTTTGATGGCGAGAAGCAAAGCCCTTATTTTGAAATAGATTCGGTAAAGCCATTGAATATTTATGGAAAAAGCAAAGCTCATGGGGAAAGATTAGTTCTGGAACGTTATTCATCTGCATTAATCATCAGAACAAGCGCTTTTTTTGGCCCGTGGGATAAGCAGAATTTTGCCTTTTATATCCTAAATTCATTAAAAGAGAATCAGCCTTGTATGGCCGTAAAAGATGTAATTGTTTCGCCGACCTATGTACCGGACCTTGTGAATAAATCATTAGATCTTTTAATTGATGACGAGCACGGTATATGGCATTTGAGTAATGATGGAATGCTTACCTGGTGCGAATTTGCAGAAGAACTGGCTTCAAGAGCCAATTTTCAAAAAATGCATATTTCGCCTTGTTATCAATTTGAAACAAGCTGGAAAGCAAAGCGGCCCCAATACAGTGTTTTACAAAGCGATAAAGGAATTACATTACCACCGGTTCTAAATGCAATAGAACGGTTTTTTGAAGAAAAAATAACCTGATTATGCCCGGAACAAAATTTATGTTTTCTACAGGAATTGAAAACAGCTATCCCAACATCAAACTACCGGACGGCACTTGTAAAAGAGTGGACGAAATGGAAAAATGTGGCCATTATAAATATTGGCAAACTGATTTTTTGCTAGTAAAGGAACTTGGGATTGAATATTTAAGATATGGTCCACCATTATTTAGTACCCATATTGGTCCGGGGCAATATGATTGGGCATTTAGCGACCGTGTTTTCAACAGGCTGAGAGAATTGGAAATATGCCCGATTGTTGATCTTTGTCACTTTGGAGTTCCCGATTGGCTCGGTAATTTTCAAAATCCTGATTTCCCCTATTACTTTGCAGAATATGCTGAAGCATTTGCAAAACGCTTTCCGGATCTTCAATTATATACTCCGATCAATGAAATTTTTATTGCGGCCATGTTTTCTGCTCAGTATGGCTGGTGGAACGAATGCCTTGCATCTGACGAAGCTTTTGTAACCGCATTAAAACATATTTGCAAGGCGAATGTAATGGCAATGCATGCAATTTTGCGCATTCAGCCGGAAGCTACTTTTATCCAAAGTGAATCGTCAGAATATTTTCACGCAATTGATCCGGCAGCATCGCCACTGGCAAGATTTTTAAATCAAAAACGATTTCTTTCGCTGGATCTTACTTACGGGTATCCATTGAATGTGCCGATGTATAATTATCTGACGAGTAATGGGATGACAAGACAAGAATATCAATGGTTTGGGGATAACCAGGTGAAAGGAAGGTGCATTATGGGAAATGACTATTATGTAACGAATGAGCACATTGTGCATCCCGACGGCCATACTCAGGCCTCTGGCGAAATCTTTGGGTATTATGTAATTACTGCCCAATACTACAGGCGCTACAGGCTTCCCATTATGCATACGGAAACCAATATCAAAATGCCAGCATGTAAAGAATGGCTTTTAAAACAATGGGCAAATGTCCATCGCCTGAAACATGACGGTATTCCGGTAATTGGATTTACCTGGTACAGCCTTACACACCAGGTGGATTGGGATTCAGCATTGAGAAATGATGCAGGAAATGTGAATAAATTGGGGTTATACGATCTTGAAAGAAAAATAATGCCTGTCGGAAAAGCATACAAAAAACTAATTCATCAGTGGAAAGATATTATTACAGAAGAAAGTTACGGACTTGTCTTTCAGAATTGGTAATGCCACAGAAACTTAATACAGTAAACAAACAAATAACTCATATTCCTGTTTACAAGAGTCCAACCGGTTGAAACAATCAACGGAAATTAAAAATTACATTTCAACTAAATCAGGGCATTTATCTCGTAAAAACAACTTCTTCTTTAATAATATTGGCCGTAAACAAAGAAAACAAATCACAAGCCTCAATTTCCTCATTTACTGCTTTTTCTTTTTGAGTTAAATGAGCATTTGAAGGCTTTTCAGTAAAAGGTAAAATTGCTTCAATAAAACTCATAGAGTTTTTAATAGTCTTCAATTTTTGAGGAATTATTTTGTTCATACTTGCCGTTTACAATAAATAAATAAAATTTTATGCCATAATTACATGAGCGGACTATACCGGCAGCTTTACTATAAATGGTTATTTTTCTATTAGTAGAAGCTGTTCAAATTGAATTAATTGAAACAAAATAATTTTTATAAAAAACTCAGACGTTTGTCAGCAAAATTGAATTAGAATTTACTGCTTTTTTTTCACCTGTATTTTTGTAGAAATTATTCCCGAACGAAATCACGTATATCCCATTCGGAAAATGAAAATTCTTTCTCAAAAAATAATGAACGAGGATACCTCTTGTTTTCACGCATTTAATTTAACAATACGATCGAATAAAGACGCACTTCTAATTGATTTAAAATAAAAAGGTGGCATAATGTTTTATTGTTTCTCGTCACTCCTTTTTCCATTTGCAAAACAGATTTTTCACCTGAAAAAATAACAGATTCATGAAAAAGACAATTTTTTTGACGGCATTTTTATGCTTGTACATTATCTGCCGGGCACAAGTGCAGGTTGGGGCAGATGAATCGTTTACCAAATCGTTAAATGATTACAGTACTTACGGTTGGTCAACCCAAATTGCACAGATACCTTCCCAGCAGATTTTTGTTTCTCCAACTGGCGTTCTTGTGTTTAATAACGAATCGGTACGGAGCAAAATTAAAAACGCCATTGCTTTCGAATTAAGCGCTAAAGGATTTAAACATCAACAGTCCAATCCCCAAATCCTGGTACTTTACCGGGTAACAGAAAGACCTGGCAAACTAAGAACTTTCAATGGTTATGAAATGATTGATAATGGATTGGATTCGGTGCGCACTCCACAGGATACACAAACAGTTGATATAGATGCAGGCACCTTAATTATCAACTTGTTAGATGCGAAATCTGGTGTAGTAGCCTGGCAAGGATATGCATCAGGAATTTTAAAACCCGAAATGATCAATAACACTACGAAAGTAAGGGAAGCGGTAGCTTCTATTTTTCAGAAATTCAACTTTAAAGCAAAACAATAATTGGAACAGTTGAAGAGGTAGACTAAAAGTATTTTATGCAAAGAGATGGAGCCAACAAAAGTATCTGGCAAAATTTGCCTCGGTATATTTCGAAGAATACAAATCCTCAATCAGACTATGACGTGGTCATCGTCGGTGGCGGTATTACAGGCATTACCACGGCTTTACTTCTGCAAACTTCGGGTAAGAATTGCCTTGTAGCTGAAGCAAAAAATATTGGTTTCGGCACTACTTCCGGGACTACGGCACATCTCAATACCATACTTGATCTTACGTATGCCGAAATCGAAAATAAATTTGGTGAAGAAAACACAAAGATTGTTTTAAGTGCAGCGATGGAAGCAATTAATATTGCCGAAAGCAATGTACGGAAATACAATATCGATTGCGACTTCGAAGAGCGGACCGGTTATTTATTTTCTACCGATGCAAAGCAAACAAAAAAATTGGAAGATGCTTTTACGGCATCGAAAAAAGCAGGCTGCGATGTAGATTACACAGATACGATTCCCGTGCCGGTTGATTTTCAAAAAGCATTGGTTTTTCAACGGCAGGCACAGATTCATCCCACAAAATATTTATATGGGCTTGCAAAAGCATTTGAAAATGCGGGTGGCACGATACTTCAGCAGTGCAGGGTAACGGAAGTAAAAGAAAATAAAAATAAAACACTGGAAGTTCACACTTCTCGTGGAAAAATAAACGCTGCGAACCTGATTTATGCAACTCACACTCCCCCCGGTATAAACCTGCTTCATTTCCGTTGTGCGCCCTATCGCAGTTACGTAATGGCGCTCACTCTAAACAGTCATTATCCTCATGACCTGGCTTATGATCTGTACGATCCTTATCATTATTACCGCACACAGGAAATTGATGGAAAAAAATATTTAATTGCAGGAGGGGAAGATCACCGCACAGGAGAAAAAAAAGATACGGAAGAATGTTTCAGGCAATTAGAAAGATATTTACGCCAATATTTTGAAGTAGATGAAGTAGCGTATAAATGGTCCTCACAGTATTTTGAGCCTGCGGATGGGTTGCCTTACATTGGCCATTTGCCTGGAAATCCGGATACCGTTTTTGTAGCTACAGGATATGGAGGAAATGGAATTACTTACAGCCAGATTGCTGCGAAAATTTTTACTGATTTAATTGTTAGCGGAAAAAGTGAATATGAAAACGTTTTTGATCCGTCGAGAATAAAACCAGTAGCCGGCTTTGAAAAATTCATAGAAAACGCGGCGGATGTGACTGCAAATTTTATGGAAAAACTATTTCCCTTAGAAAAAATAAATCCGAAAAATTTAAAAAAGGGAGAAGCAAAATTAATTAAATATGAAAAGGAGTCAATAGCAGTTTATAAAGACGAGAATGGGCAAATTCATTCTGTAAATCCGGGTTGTACACATATTGACTGCACCGTTGCGTGGAACACTTCTGAGAAAGTTTGGGAATGCCCTTGTCATGGTTCAAGATTTAATGAAGATGGAGAAATGTTTACAGCACCGGCAAGAAAAGACCTTCAAAAAATTCAAATCACATAATGATTTTTTCAGAACCAAAAATCCGTCTTTCAAAGGACTGGCGTGAATTACAGCCGAATTCATGCAAATAATAAATGGCAACAAAATTGTAGTAAATTTTAAAAGAAGAAAACTGCAAAATATTTGCGCCCCCAAAAAAAAATGTAATGAAATATTTTCGCCCCCTTTCCGAATCCATGATTCAAAAATTAAAGCAATGCAGGCAGACAGAAATAGACGGAACTGCTGAAGAAAGGCCCTGTACTATGGAAGATATGAACTACGCCGTGGCACCTTTGTTTAAAAGAGGATTAATTGAAATTAAAAAAAAAGTAGTAGAGAATAAGATCCTTCATTGTATTTATGTTTCCAAAGACGGACTGGAATATTTAGAAAAGCTGGAAAAACAATGATTCGACACTTTTGCTACCAAACAAACACTGGCTTTAAATTTTTATTTAAAAAATTACAAAACTATCTATAGCGATAGATTCGGCTTAAATCCACTTTGCCACCATTTTTAATAGATCGTTCATTTTAAAAGGTTTTTCAATGAAATCATCCGCGCCGGCTTTTTTTGCCATTTCTCTGATTCCCGGCGTTGCAGAAACCATAATAACAGGAATTTTGTTTGTTGCAGACTGGCTTTTTAAAAACTCACATACCTCCAGTCCATCTTCACCGCTTAATTGTTTATCAAGCAAAAACAAATCGGGTGTAGTAAACTTGTTTTGAAAAATAGGTACGGCCTCCCCGTAAGTAGCCACTTCATACCCTGCTCTTTCAAAAATCAGTTTAAAAATATGACGAACTCCTATATCATCATCTGTGATAAGAATCTTTTTCTTTTCCATAAGGTACTTTGATGAGACAAATACAAAGAATATACCATGGTAATCCACACTGCGCAGTTTGTAGTAGATATGAATGAAACTTGAAACCAGATCTCTTAACTATGACTTTACAGAGCGTTCATTCGGGGCACTTTCTACCCATCTATCGGCTGCCAATTTTTATTACAATCTTACAGGTTGGTGGTTATACCGAATATAAGCTTTAGATAGTCCAAACTTCTTTTTTGTCGGAATGTAAATATTTAAAAAAGCAAACGGCATTGTTTAAAGCAAAAAACCTTTCTGCCAGCAAACAAAGGAATAATGCAAATTCCTGTTTTCTTTTTTCCAAAGAATCTAAATATCTTTTACAAAATATTCTACGGCAAGCAGGTAGCTCTTTAATCCAAATCCTGAAATAGTTCCAACACATTTAGAAGAAATGTGCGAATATTTTCTGAATTCTTCTCTTGCTTCTACATTCGAAATATGAACTTCAACGACAGGAGTTTTTATGGCAGCAATGGCATCGCCTATCGCAATGGAAGTGTGAGTGTAAGCGCCTGCATTTAAAATAATTCCATTCATCCTTTTATCTGCCTTTTGAATTTCATTGATGATTTCGCCTTCGACATTGCTTTGAAAATAATCGAAGTCAATGGTCTCATATTCTTTACGAAGTTTTTGAAAGAAGTGTTCAAAAGTTTCTGAGCCATAAATTCCGGGTTCCCTTGTACCGATAAGGTTTAAATTGGGGCCGTTGATGATAAAAATTTTCATAGAATGTTGTTTTATTGATGAGCGCTTTTTTCGTCGAGCATACGAATTCTCCTGCAAAGCATTTGCAAAATTCCTTTCAGTACTTCGTCGTCTTTGGATAAAATGTTATAAAAAGGGGTTTGGTCTAATTTTAATAAAACACAATCCTCATCGCAAGTGGCGGAAGCAGATCTGGGTTCTGAGTCTAGTAAGGACAATTCTCCAAACACTTCTTTTTCTTTTAAAACCGCAAACGTATATCCACCATCATGAATGCGTACACTGCCCTTTTGGATGATGTACATGCAATCTCCAATATCACCTTTTTCAAATATCGGATCGCCCGTTTTTAATGAAACCTCTTCGACGATATCAGCAATATCAGTTAAATCTTTTTCAGGAGTGTTTTTGAAAATGCCTGTTTTCTTAAGTAATGAAACTTTTGCTTCGGATGACATAATCTTTGGATGAGTTTTTTAGAAAAGAGTTTTTAATATCTAAAACTACAAAAGAATTTATGACAGTAAGAAAATAAAGGAATTTATTATAAAAAAATTTTTGAATCTTTAAATCCTATTCTTTAATTACTTCACGGTCTCTTCTTGTTGCTGTATCATTTCGAAAAACTCATCGAACAAATAACGACTATCATGCGGACCCGGAGTAGACTCGGGATGATATTGCACTGAGAATGCAGGACGGTCTTTGAGCCGTATTCCTTCCACAGAATCGTCATTCAGATTGATGTGGGTAACCTCAATATTGTTATTATTTTTTACTGCATCTGCATTTACTCCAAACCCATGATTTTGTGTGGTGATCTCACATTTTCCGGTAATGATATTTTTTACCGGATGATTTAAGCCGCGGTGGCCGTGGTGCATTTTAAAAGTGGGAATATCATTAGCAAGCGCTAATAATTGTTGCCCCAGGCAAATTCCAAAGAAAGGTTTTTTTTGTGCGAGAATTTCTTTTACGGTATCAATTGCATAATGCATTGGTTCCGGATCGCCGGGCCCGTTACTGATGAAATACCCATCGGCATTGAATTCTTTTAATTCTTCAAAACTGGTTTTGGCATTAAACACTTTTACAAAAGCGCCTCTTTCCACAAAACAATTGAGAATATTTTTCTTAATTCCATAATCGAGAACAGCAATTTTTATGTGGCTGTTTTCATCACCGACGGTATAATTGTCTTTCGTTGAAACAGTTGAAGCAAGCTCCAATCCGGCCATTGAAGGCACTTCAGATAACAGTTGTTTCAGATCTTCTACCGATTTATTTTCAGAAGAAATAATACAATTCATGGCGCCGGCTTCGCGGATGTGAATTACCAAAGCGCGGCTGTCGATTCCATCGATGGCAACAATATTTTGTTTTTCAAAATATTCCTGCAATGAATTATCTGCTGCAAACCGCGAATATTGCTCTTCCAGGTTTCTTCCAATAATTCCTTTTACTTTGATAGAATCGCTTTCTACTTCATCATTATTGATACCGTAATTACCGATATGAACGTTGTTCATGATGACAATTTGCCCATAATAACTCGGGTCTGTAAAAACTTCCTGGTAGCCGGTCATGCCTGTGTTGAAACAGATTTCGCCAGTGGTGGTTCCTATTTTTCCGAAAGCTTTTCCTTGAAAAACACTTCCATCTTCTAAAATTAAAATTGCCGGTTTGGGAGATTGTGTATAAGACATGTAAAAAGTTTTGCAAAGAAAAGAAAAGAATGCCAATAATAATCCTAAATTTTCATTTGATTTTATCCGATTGGTGAAGACACCAACCGCGGAGCGCGCCGTGGCCGGTGTCCTCACCGCCCACTTTAGACACAAAAAAAGCCTGCATCAAGCAGGCTATTTAAAATATTATGCATTGACATCAGAATCCGGTTGTTCCGGTTTTTCTTCAGGCGCAACTGCTTTTTCCGCTTCCGCAACATCACTTGCCGGAACCGGAAGCTCTTCAGGTTGTACTTCCGGAAGTTGCTGAGGCCTTGCTTCAGGAAGCTGAGCTTCTGCTGCTGGCTTCGCTTCAGAGGCTTTTTTGGTGCGTCCTGCTCTGCGTGTTTTCTTCGCTCCTGTTGTTTCTTTTTCGCCTATTCCTTTTCCATAAATTTCGTTGTAATCCACTAATTCGATCATTGCTAATTCTGCGTTATCCCCTACTCTTTTTCCAAGTTTAATGATGCGGGTATAACCACCGGGACGTCCGGCAATTTTTGGGCTAATGGTATCAAATAATTCTTTTACAGCTGCTTTATCCTGCAAACGACTGAATACCAAACGGCGCTGATGTGTGGTATTTTCCTTGGATTTGGTAATCAAAGGTTCTACAAACGGGCGCAATGCTTTTGCTTTTGCCAATGTAGTAACAATCTTTTTATGCTGAAATAATTGACAGGCAAGATTGGTAAGCAGGGCGTTTCTATGGCTTGCTGTTCTGCCTAAATTGTTGATTTTGTCTCCGTGACGCATGACTTTTCTTTTTTTAAACCCTGTACCGTGTCAGGAATTACAGGATTAATTAATTAATGTGCTGATGTGCTGATTAGCTAATTTGCTAATTATTCTTCGTCTAATTTTATTTTGCTAAGGTCTAATCCAAAGCCAAGCCCTCTTTCATTCAAAACCTGTTCGATTTCGCTTAAAGATTTCTGACCAAAGTTTCTGAATTTCATCAGGTCTTCCTGCTCGTACTGAACCAGTTCGCTCAATGAATTAATTTTAGCTGCTTTCAGGCAATTGAATGCTCTTACAGAAAGATCCAGATCTTCCAAAGGAGTTTTCAATACTTTGCGCATCTGTAAAGTTTGTTCATCTACCAAATCTTCTTTCTTCTCTTCTTTGTTATCAAAAGTGATATTTTCATCTGTGATGATCATCAGATGCTGAATCAAAATCCTTGAAGCTTGTTTTACGGCTTCTTCAGGATGAATAGTTCCATCTGTCACTACATCCATCACCAGTTTTTCGAAGTCTGTTCTCTGTTCAACACGCGTATTTTCAATACTGTATTTTACATTTTTGATCGGCGTATAAATTGCATCAATCGGAATATATCCAAAATGGGAGCTTCTTTCTTTGCTTTCTTCCGCAGGAACATATCCACGGCCTTTCGCAATGGTGATTTCGATGTCTAATTTTGCAGAAGGGTCCATTGTACAAATCAGCAACTCGGGGTTCATCACTTCGAAAAGCGGAGAAGCTTCTCCAATCATACCTGCAGTAAATTCTGTTTTATTTTTTAAGGAAAGACTGATTTTTTCAGTACCGCTATCCTGGTCGGTTTTCTTTTTGAAACGAACTTGTTTCAGATTGAGAATAATTTCAGTTACGTCTTCTGTAATACCTTTAATTGTTGCAAATTCGTGATCGGCGCCTGCAATGCTGATACCAACAATTGCATATCCTTCCAATGAATTAAGCAATACCCTGCGAAGTGCATTACCAATGGTAACACCGTATCCCGGCTCTAATGGGCGGAATTCGAATTGCGCTTCGAAATCTGTACTTTTTTGAAGAACAATTTTGTCTGGTTTTACAAAATTTAAAATGGCCATTTTTTATTTTGTTTTAGATTTTTATCTTAACTCCCTTTCGGGAAAAAGAGTTTTAATTAGGAAACTTGTTTATTTGTTAGTTTACTGTAAGCAAATCATTATTTACTGTACAATTCGACGATAAGAGATTCCTTGATATTTTCAGGAACACTTTCTCTTTCGGGATAGGCAATAAAAGTACCTTTCATTTCTGCTTCGTTCCATTCCAGCCAATTGAATTTTGGGTTTTTGGGACGAAGGTTGGAAGTGATAGAAGTATTGTGCGCTGCTTTTTCTTTAAGTCCGATTACATCTCCGGGTTTCAAAGAATAAGAAGGAATATTTAATACTTCTCCGTTTACGGTAATGTGCTTGTGAGAAACCAATTGGCGTGCGGCCTGGCGGCTTGGCGCGATTCCCATACGGAAAACGGTATTATCCAAACGCGCTTCCAGCAATTTTATCAGTTGTTCGCCGGTAACACCTTTGCGGCGTGCGGCTTCATCAAATGTATTGTGAAATTGTTTTTCCAATAAGCCGTAAGTGTATTTGGCTTTTTGTTTTTCGCGAAGCTGAAGAGCATATTCACCAAGGCTTTTGCGCTTGCGTGCTGCTCCATGCATCCCCGGAGGGTTGCTGTTTTTTGTCAACCATTTTCCATTGCCTGTAATCGGCTCTCCGAATATCCTGGAGATTTTGGTTTTTGGTCCTGTGTAACGAGCCATAATTGTTTATTTGATTTTTTAGTGTCGGTGCATCATCATTAAAAATCGAAAATTAATGGTGCACCCGGTTATGAAAAAATATGTCTGATGTTGAAATGTCTGATGTAAGATGTCCGAATATCAGACATGACTAAATCAGACATCCTACGTTGTTAAACTCTTCTCTTTTTTGGAGGCCTGCAACCATTGTGCGGCAAAGGAGTAATGTCTTTAATCATTACTACTTCAATTCCTGATTGTGATAAAGACCTGATAGCGCCTTCACGGCCCGATCCTGGTCCCTTTACGAAAACATCCACGCGTTTCAAACCTGCATCTGACGCCACTTTTGCTGCGTCTGCTGCTGCCATCTGCGCTGCATAAGGTGTGTTCTTTTTAGAACCGCGGAAGCCCATCTTACCGGCAGAAGACCATGAAATAACCTGGCCTTGCCTGTTGGTTAAACTGATGATGATGTTGTTGAAACTTGCTACGATGTGTGCTTCTCCATAAGGTTCTACTTTTACAACCCTTTTCTTAGAAGCTGCTTTTGCATTTGTTTTTGTGTTTGTTGCTTTTGCCATAATAAAATTCTGTAGGTAATCTTTTTAAAAAAATGATCCCGAAGCTTCGGGACTGAATCAACCCTATTTCCGGCTTAAGACATCTGGTATTGATTCAAAAAAATAAGCCTTATAAAAACTTTGAGCCGCCAACTGATAGCTGGCAGCTCAAAGCTGATTTTATTTCTTCGGTGCCTTTTTCTTTCCGGCAACTGTCTTACGTTTTCCTTTACGCGTACGGCTGTTTGTGCGGGTGCGCTGGCCACGTAATGGTAAGCCTTTACGATGCCTTAATCCACGATAGCAGGCAATATCCAACAAGCGTTTAATATTCGTTTGAACTTCGCTGCGTAAAGCGCCTTCTGTCTTAAATTCGTTGGTGATAATGTTTCTGATGGCGGTTTGTTCCTCATCATTCCATTGATTCACTTTTTTGTTGATATCAACATCGGCTTTCTCCAAAATATAGCGGGCAGTGGACCTGCCAATACCATATATATAAGTGAGGCCAATTTCGCCTCTTTTGTTTTTGGGTAAATCTATACCGGCAATACGCGCCATAAGAATTTTTAATTTTTAATTTGAGTTTTTAATTTGAATGAACTTTCGGCATTCCGCCTTCTGCTTTCAGCCTTCAGCTTTATCCCTGTCTTTGTTTAAAACGTGGATTCTTTTTGTTGATAACATAAAGCGTTCCTTTACGTCTAACGATTTTGCAGTCAACACTTCTTTTTTTAATTGCAGCCCTTACTTTCATGATCTCACTTTGTTTTTTACCTGTGAAAAGTTTGTTATTTATATCTAAAAATGATTCGTCCCCTTGATAAATCGTAAGGGCTCATCTCTACGCCTACTTTGTCGCCTGGCAAAATCCGGATATAATGCATTCTCATTTTTCCGGAAATTGTTGCCAAAATCTCATGGCCATTCTCAAGTTTTACCCTGAACATCGCATTGGATAAGGCTTCCAGGATTGTACCATCTTGTTTAATTAATGCTTGCTTGGCCATATAATTTTTGGAGGCGCAAAGATAAGAGTATTATTTTAATTTTTACTAAAAAAAACTTCGTGCGCGTTGGTTTTAAAAAATTACACAAAAATATTATTTTTCCGTCCGCTGCCTATTTACTCCCATACACGACTGCATTATATATTTTTCTATATTTGCATCTGAACCCCCTAAAAACGTAAAACATGAAAACAAAACTTGTTATTTTATTTGCGGCTACCTTATTTTTTACTGCCTGCAGCAAGAAAAATGATTCCACAACACCGACTACCACTGATACTACTTATATAAATACAAATGCCGGCAGTACGTGGAGTTATCATGAAGCAGATTCATCAGGAGCTACTCCTAAAAATTCTGATTATACAGTTACTTCCACTTCGCAGGATTCTACCATTAATGGCAGAAAATATCATGTTTACAATTACTCTTATGGCGGAAACAATTACCTCGCTCTTTCCGGAAACGATTATTATCAATATGATTCAATTCCGGTAAGCGGAGGAGTTAATGTAGAAAGATTATATTTAAAAAATAACCTGGCCGCCGGTAGCACGTGGACACAGGATTTTAATTTGACTATTCCTAATATTCCAGTACCGGTAACACTTACCGCAACTAATACAATAGCAGAAAAAGGAATTTCAAGAACTGTAAATGGTGTTAGCTATTCAAACGTAATACATGTTTCTACTACCCTTGCATCCCTATTAATTCCTTCCGGTTTTACCTCAAGTATTGATAATTACTATGCACCAAATTATGGGCTCATAGAAAGTGTAACAATCGTTAAATTGAATTATCTGACACTATCACAAAACGTTAATGTACACATCAGCCTGACCAGTGCTTCTTTGAAATAAGAAGTAACTTAAATCGCAGCTTCAGTAAGATGAACTTTAGTCATCGCTGTATAATGATTCTGTAACACATGCACCGGAATCGGATGAGTAATAATTCTCTTTTCATCTCTGTACCAGATTTCAAAATGAGAAAAATCATCCTGTTCCGGTGTTTGAATTCTGAAAGCGCCTTTCATATATTTTACGGAGCCGTCTTCGTTTACATGTTTCGTAAACTTTAATTTTAATAATTGCTCTTCATCCAGGGGCAACGGATAAAGATCTTCTTCCGCAAAATACATTTCCTGGATTCCGTTGTTTACACAAATTTCTTTTTCATCATTATTAAAATTAGTCACCTCGCCACGCCATGCCTGGCCGTCGCTTTCTGCAAGTACATAATCTCCTTGCTTTAATTCGCTGAACTTTATCATATTATCAATATTTTACTGCCTAAATTAAGGAAAAATAAGAATTTAGTACAATAAAAATTATTCCTGGTGTTTAATAGAAATTCCCGTTGGCAATATCCAGCTGGTACGCGCTTTCTGAAAGTGAATAAACAGTAATTTTTCTGTTCGTACCTGTTGAGACATTTAATAAACTGGCAGTTAAAGGATCATTATAAACATTTTTCTGTAATTGGCGTGAACCAAAAAAATAAAAAGTATTATTTACCCTGCTTAAAGGATAATACTTTTCTCCTGATTTTATAAACATATTCTTGCCATCACAAAATCCCCATAAGTTTCTTACTAATTGATAATTTCCGGTTGCGTCAACTGCGCGCAAAGCGTCTGTTAATTTCCCTTTTTCTAGTTCAAACTCAACGTTAGATGGCGTATTCTGCAGAAACTGTTTGTAGGTCATATATAAACCCTTTCTTTTGATTGAATCATTCAATATTGGAATATTTTTGAAAGGAAACCTATATTCATTCATATCAGGAGTTGCGTTCGAATTCGTCGGATCATTCAAAGCCAAATTCATCTTTTCCCCCAATTCGTTCAAGCAAATTGACATTAAATCGGGAACATCTGTCTTCCATTTTTTCAACATCATTTTTATGGTTGTGTCCGAACTGCATAGGTAGGTGAATCTTCCATCTTCTTTTTTAAAGCAATCAGCTTTCCATACAATACCTGCCGTCCAGCGGCCTTTTACAGAAGTAAAATGAGGCATTGTCCATAACTTCCTGATACAAACAAATATTTCATTGTTAGCTGAAGTACCCATACCTGGTAAATTAAGCAAAGGCGCAAGGTAATTTGTAATTTGGCCACAAAGATCGGTTGCTGTCAGGTAATTCGCACCATAAAAACCAATAGAAGTTGAATCTGCTCTCCAATCTAAAACATGAATATTGTCTTGTTTCGAAGTTGAGGATTTTTGCAAATACGTCTTTGGAAAGTGAACTGTTATTTCACGAAAATTAGAAAAACTAAAGATTTGAAGATTTTTCTTTTGTGAAAAACTAATCGTGGCAACAAAAAAAGTGGAAAGTAAAAATATCGTTTGTTTCATAAGGTATCCAGACGCAGTTAGCTTGCTTTAAAATCACGCTTTCATGCTCTATGAGAAATAACGAAAATAATTGAATAAAATTTTGCGACTTACTTTTCCTAAAAAAATCGCTGCCGGAAAATAGTGAAAATCAAAATCCAGGTTATTTGTTTGTTCACTGCAATTTTCTGTAAAATGAGGAAAGGCAGATTGTCCAACTATTTTTGCAGTAAAGCAATTAATAACAACGATTCTTATTTTGGTTATGATTAAAAAGGTGGTCCAGCGGTGATGCATTTTCAAATTTTCACATTTGCTAATTTTCAAATTAGCACATCATCACATCGCACTTCGGTCCATTAAAGAATTATTCTGCCCAGCTCATCACATAATTTTTGTCTTCAATCCCCAAAGCATCTTTTGTCAATTGCAATGGATGAAAGGTATCAACCATCACAGCAAGTTCATCGGTCTTTTTTGCTCCAATACTTTTTTCGACCGCCCCCGGATGTGGGCCATGAGGAATTCCACCGGGGTGCAATGTGATCATTCCCCTGGTGACATGCTTGCGGCTCATAAAATCGCCATCCACATAATAAAGCATTTCATCACTGTCGATATTGCTGTGATTGTAAGGCGCAGGAATAGATAAAGGATGATAATCAAATAACCTTGGAACAAAAGAACAAACGACAAAATTATGGCCTTCAAAAGTAAGATGCACCGGCGGCGGCTGATGCACTCTTCCCGTAATCGGTTCAAAATCGTGAATGGAAAATGCAAACGGATAGCAGCATCCATCCCAGCCAATCACATCAAAAGGATGATGCAGATAATGAATGCCATACATCATTCCTTTCTTTTTTACCATTAATAAAAAATCTCCTTCTTCATCTATTGTTTGGAGATTTTGGGGAGTGCGGATATCTCTTTCGCAGTAAGGAGAATTTTCCAACAATTGGCCGTAATTACTTACATACTTTTTTGGATAGCGAACGGGACTAAATGATTCAATAATCAATAACCGGTTATCTTCTTTTTCAAGTTCGATTTGATAAATGGTACCCCGTGGAATTACTAAATAATCACCATAGGCAAAAGGAATTTCTCCGTACTGTGTTTTTAATTTTCCATTTCCTTCATGGATAAAAATGATTTCATCAGCATCTGCATTTTTATAAAAATAACCGGACATGCTTTCTTTTGGCGAAGCGAGAGAAATGTGTACATCATTATTTACCAGAACCGGTTTACGGCTTTTTAAATAATCATTTTCCGGTTTGATATTAAAACCCTGAAAGCTGCGGTGTTTCAGCATTTTCTCTTCTGTTACTTCCGGAATTACACTGTAAGGTTTGTCTGTCTTTATGATTTGAGTTGGTGGATGAGAATGATAAAGCAAAGAAGAATCTGAAGAAAAACCTTCCGTAGAAAATAATTGTTCCGAATACAAAGTGCCATCAGGCTTACGAAATTGTGTGTGGCGTTTGTGAGGAATTGAACCCAGTTTTTGATAGTGCGGCATGATAAAAGATTTCAATTTTTTTTTAAAAATATTCCTTTTCTTCTTAAAAATCGCTTTATAAAAATACGAAAAGAAATGGGCAAATATTTATTCGCGGATTAAAATGTCTTTGCAGTAAAACAACAAATAAGACAATTTCTTGTTTACAAAACTATTGTCACGTGTGCCTCTTCTGATTGTTGGCTGCCACAGCAACAACAGCGCGGAAACTCCTGCTACTATTGGTTTCCGGCTAACTGTGCTTCTTCTGATTTTTGCCCTGGCAGCATTTACGATGGCCGGCAAAAGTATTTTACCTACTTTATTCAATTTTTATAGGATGTAGACTTATGAAGGATGCAGATGAAAACAACTTTATCCGGGTAAAACTTCTTTAAACGGAAATGAGCACATAAAACTTCTTTGAAAACAAATGAATTGGAAACATTATTAATTTTAAGTATTATTTTTAGAATACAATTGTTTTAAAACGTATGGTCATCACTTCAGAAATCGCCCCTTTACCGTTCCTCGCGCCTTTTGTTCACTGCTATGCCTATCGTGAATTTGAAACAAAAGGGAAGGATATTATAAAACCATGGCATGCTTCACACCAATCCAACATCATTTTTTTTCTGAAGACATTGCCTGTTAAGCTAACTGATCCCGTCACAGGTAAGGTCTTAAAAACGGGCAAAAGTTGTGATGTGGTTGGCATATCCACAAAATGCAATGGTGAAATGACGTTTAATGGATCCTATTCTTTTTTTCAAATTATTTTTAAACCAAATGGTTTTCATAAGATCTTTAATAAGTCAGCTGTTGAATTGATGGATAGGATCGTCTGGAGTGAAGATATTTTTAATGGAGATATTAAATTATTGCATGAGCAATTTTACGACGCAGGCGATTTCTCAGTGATGGCGGCGCTGGCTAATTCCTGGTTATTAGGTTATTTGAACAAACAAAGAAGGGTTAACTATAAAGACAGGATAACTTCAGTTGTCAATCTGATAACAGCAAACCCGGGTCTAATGAATATTGACTCACTTGCTGCTTATGCCTGTATGAGCGCCAGGAATTTTGAGCGTGTTTTTCACTACGAAACCGGCATGTCACCAAAACAACTTTGCTGTATCGCGCGTTTTAATTCTGCACTTGAGCTGAAATTAAAATATCCTTTAATGAAATGGACTTCTATTGCTCACCATTTAGGATATTTCGATCAGATGCATCTTATCAAAGACTTTAAAAAGTTTTGCGGAGAAGCTCCGTCATCTTTATTAAGCCATAGTTCCTTGTTTAAAGAAAGATATATGAGCCGAATCTAACTTTAAAACTTGGCGGATTTTTACTATTTCCGATTTCCCCAGTATGCTACTTTTGAGTTGAATATTTATTGCTTCCGAATTTTTAACGAAGGCCAAAAAGAAAAGTAAGGGATAAATATTATTTCCTTCCAATGCAAAGCCACAAAAGGTTTTTTTACCATCGCTCAAAGAAATTTTTTTTCGGGCGAGGCAAAGATTGCCTGTAGTTTCAATTATTAATAACACAACTTTATAAACTGCTAATGGTAAGCATCAGCATTTTTAAAGATTTTAATTAAAAGCATGCGCTTTAGATGATTCACCATTTTAAAAAATAATTATGAAGACTCTTTTTCTGATTTCTGCTCTTTTATTATCGTTTTTCCCCTCTTGCAAAAAAGAAGATAAAAATAATAATACCAGTTGCGACAAAACTATGAAAGGAATATCTGGCAGCTATTCTCTTGTAAAGTATGAAATTGCCCCAGCGAACGGCTCCTTTAGCGAAAAGCCGGTTGCAGCCTGCATGGTGGATGATCAGTTAATTTTAAAATCTGATGGCACTACTCAATATATAGATGCAGGAGTATCATGCGCTCAAAATTTGATCGCCGGAAGCTGGAGTGTTTCTACAGATAATAAAATAACCATAAGCGCCGGGCCTCCGTTCGGAACGGTAACCAATGCCACTATTAATTCATTTGATTGTACCACTCTTATTATATCCACAGTTATTAATGGATCAACATTAAGATTGACGCTAAAAAAATAAGAATGGAAAAAAGTGAACAGGAAGTATCTAAAGTCTTTACATTTTTGTGTTATCCGACATGATGTTTGACATCTTAAAACTTCTATTATTTTTTCCAACAATCCAATTAAAAACCAAAGAAATCAACCCTTGAGGCTTTGGTATTCGTAGATAAGACTCACTACACTTTGGAAACTTATGAAAAAAAGGGCAACTAGGTAAAAGTGAATGAGATAAGATGTACTAAGGTTAATACTTCTTATGAGGGAACCCTACAATAGAAATTATTTTCTGTCTGAATTTTTATTCACAAATAAAATTATTACATCATGAAAAAATTTTTTACATCGCTTTTTGTATTAATAGTTTTCCAGGCCAATGCACAGTGGAGCAACACCACCAACCAGTTTTACGACAGCCTGCATACACCGGTTAGTACCGCATTAAAAACGCAGCAACATCCGATTGTTCTAAAAAGTTATCCGGATGGCGGCTATTTTATTATATGGGAAGACTTTAGAAATGACCCTGGTGCCTATAATGCTAATGGAGATATTTATGCGCAGAAGTATGATAAAAATGGCAACCGGCTTTGGGCAAATAATGGTGTGCCCGTAGCAACAGATGCAAAAAACAATAACCAACATTATTATAATAGTGACAATCAAGATTATCGAAGCCGCTCCTATGCAGCCACTGACAGTGCCGGAGGTTTTTATGTAACTTATGCAGATGACAGTGTTACAAATTACGTATGGGAACGTGCATGCGTACAACATATTCGTAATGATGGCAGCGCAGTTTTTCCAGGGGTAGGTTATATTGTAGCAACCTCCACTAACGCTAACCTTCATGTAGCTGCTCAATTGATAGCAGATGAGAATAAAGGCTTTTTTGTTTCTTTCCTGACAGAGACCTCGTTCATTCATATTTTTTGTTTTCGGGATGAGAATAATACCATGAAATACTATGGTGGTGGTATTATGAATGAAAATGCAATTCAGAGAACTGATGCGGTTGTATCGCCTTGTGGCGTCTTTCGAACCTACATTGAATATCCGGGAACTACGGTCATTGATTATAATATTTGGGGCGACATGCAGGGTGGCTGTAATATCGTGATGATTATAAATGGGAATACCGGCGATCAATACCAGATGCTTACGTATAATAAACTGTGGCGTGCTAAAAAAAATGCAACATCTACGCAATACGACAGGAATACAGATTTCACTGCCAATCAAATAATAACCAATTATGGAAAGGATAGCGTGTACCGGTTATGGTTCATCAAGTCTGATCAGCAAACGACATTCTGTACCGCCGGAAGCATAGCTTATTCAGTTACCTCCCAGCGCTTATTGCAAAACGGCTACCAGTTGATTGATGGAAGTTATACAACTTATTCCGGTGGTGGCTACGATTATCATTATGCCAAAGGCGCTGTTACTCCAACTCAGGGAAACATAAATGTAAGTATGATGGCGGTTTTAAAACGGACCTACCAAAACAACGTAGTTTCAAATTTTGTAATCCAGGGATATGGGTTAAGAGAAGAAAAATATGACAGCATTCCTTATCAGCGGGCATCTTCTACAAATCCGGATATTGGCTATAACCCAATTGCGCCCACAATTGATAAGATTAATAATTTCCGGGATACTTTGCTGGGGCTGGGAAATTATTATTTTGATTTTTCTTTGGCCACCGGTGCAAATCAAATCTATTCGTCAGCCTTAATTCCTGAGCCTGGTGCCAGCGCAAGATCTGTAAGGCTGCAACATCTTTCGGTAGAAAGACAAACCGCAGATTCTTTTGCTTTTGTCTATAAAACGAGCACAAAAGAAGGAATTATGATTGGCAAAGAATTTAACAGCGGCTCATTCGATTTTCCCCTGCTAACGGCTAACAGCACCGGCAATGCTTTATTTTGCATCAGGGAATATAATGGCCCGGCACGTGTAAGTCCCATCTTCAATGGCGCTGAACTTGCCTGGGGTGCCATGGGCAAAAGAGTGGGTACAGGAATTTACAATGGCAGTTCCCTGTATTATTCCATGGAGCAGCCTTTTGCTGGCCTTGATTTACTGGATGGAACCGGAGTAATAGCCTGGAAAGATAACAGTGCCATTCCTGGAAATACCGGTGACAATATTTTTATGCGTCACCTGGACAGCCTCAATGTAGTTAATTATTTACCGCCAATTAACGCGATAAAGTTACTTCCAAATCCTTATGGCCCTACAACAGCCTATCCTGCAATTCTTTTAGGCTCCAGCAAAAAATATAGCGTTATTGAAGCGTTAAGCCTTAATGGCGGTATTTATGCAACCACACCCGTAGCAGAGATTTTGGATAATTACAATTTGGGTAATGTAAACGTTTCCGTTTTTGAAAATACTGGTGCTATCCGAACCTACAATGGCAAACCCTATCTTAACCGCAATTACAATATCACACCAGAAAACAATCCCGCGGGAGGCGCAACTATTAGTGTAAGGCTGTACTTTACACAAGTTGAATTTGATGCATTAAAAGCAGCAGATCCTTCGATAACTTCACCCGGAGATTTAGCAGTTGTGAAACAACCGGCAACAGGATCGGCGCCGGCTTCTTTTATTTTTGTTGCCGGTGCTACAACCATTTATCCGCAATCGTGGGCAGCTGTTCCCGGAGGATATTATATTGAAATAGCCGTAAACAGTTTCAGTAACTTTTTTATACAAGGGCCCAGCGGCGCATTGCCTTTAACATGGTTGAATATAAATGCACAATGGGCTGATAATTCAAATGCAAAAGTAAGCTGGCAGGTAGCTAATCAAATTAATATAAAAAAATACAATCTCCAGCATAGCTACAATGGAATTCAGTTTGTAAATGTTTGTGACGTAGCGGCGACTATTTCTGAACATTACAATTGTACCGTGCCTGCCGAAAAAAATCTTATACATTATTATCGTGTATTACAAACGGACGTAGATGGCAAAAGTAGCTTAAGCGATATAGTGATATTGAATTCAGCAGTCGCGCAGCCCGTAGCTATTTATCCTAATCCTGTAATGGACGAAATGAAGATAACAGGCCTGAGCAATTACCAGGAATTCAGCATCATTAATGCGGAAGGTAAATTAATGTTGAAAGGGAAATTGGCATCACAGTCCCAATCAATTTCTGTTAAGGATTTTAAATCCGGCATTTACCTGCTTAAGATCATAGGAAAGACAGAAATACAAACATTGAAATTTATTAAACAATAACAAACGAATGAAAACGTAGCAAAATTAGTTTCAGTAGCTATTTTTATCCAATAGAAAGTGATGTTAATGGCAGTCTGGAAAACAATTACAGCAAAACAAGAAATAAACGGGATTCTTATTTTTGACGATGATTATTGGCGATGGTACACTTCTTATTTTTGATGATGATTGTTGGCCTGGGCGACAGGAACAGCGCGAAATCAAACATTAAAACAAGTTACAATTACCTCGTTTTGTTTGTTCAGTAAACCAGGAAATAACCTGATTTCTTATTTACAAAAATTACTTTCTCTTTTATTTTTTTCTAAAAAAAATGCGCACCGGAACACCTTTCAGATCAAAATTTTCACGCAGTTGATTTTCCAGGTAGTTTTTGTAAGGCGTTTTAATGTCTAAAGGATAATTGCAAAAAAATGCAAAAGAGGGAACGTTTGTTGGCAATTGGGTAACAAATTTTATTTTCACAGCGTGTCCTCTTACGACCGGCGCATGATAAGATTCCATCGCTTTTTGCATTACTTCATTTAGTTTGGAAGTAGGAATTTTTTGTTGCCTGTTTTCATATACTTTCAATGCCGTTTCCATTGCCTGGAAGATGCGAAGCTTTTCTGTAGCAGAAATAAAAATGATGGGCACATCATTGAAGGGCGCAAGTTTTTGTTTCAAAACTTTCTCATAATCCCGCGCTGTATTTGTTTCTTTCTTTACTAAATCCCATTTATTTACCAAAACAACAATTCCTTTTCCTTTTTTTACCGCTAATGAAAAAATATTCAAATCCTGGGCAGTGATTCCTTTTTCGGCATCCAATAACAGAATGCAAACATCCGCTTCATCCACCGCGCTGATGGCTCTTATTACAGAATAAAACTCCAGGTCTTCGCTCACTTTTTTCTTTCTGCGAATACCGGCTGTATCAATTAAGATAAATTCTTTATTAAATAAATTATAGGTCGTGTGAACCGCGTCTCTTGTTGTTCCGGCAATTTCGCTTACTATCGTGCGCTCCTGTCCTGTCAAGGCATTCAATAACGAAGACTTGCCGACATTTGGCTGTCCGATGATGGCAAACTTTGGAAGTGTGCCTGGTTCTTCTATTTTTTCTTCAGGAATTCTTTTGCAAATTTCATCAAGTAATTCTCCGGTTCCTGTACCGCTGATAGATGAAAGAAAAAATATTTTCTCAAAACCAAGACTATAAAATTCTGCTGCTTCCAACTGGCGCGTATGATTATCAACTTTATTCACAACAAGATAAACCGGCTTTGGAGAACGACGAAGTAATTCTGCCATATCCTCATCCAGGTTGGTGACGCCGGTGGTAACATCTACCATAAAAATAATAGCGTTCGATTCTTCAATAGCGGTATAAACCTGCTTGCGGATTTCTCTTTCAAAAATATCGTGGCTATCTGCTACAAATCCGCCCGTATCAATCACATTAAATGCTTTTCCATTCCATTCTGCAACCCCATATTGCCTGTCGCGGGTAACGCCGCTAAAATCATCCACAATGGATTTTCGTTGTTCCAGCATGCGGTTGAAAAAAGTGCTCTTGCCTACATTCGGCCTTCCTGTAATTGCTACGGTATATGACATGACTGGGTGATAGTTTAAAGGGTTTAGATGGTTTAGAAAAGTTTAGAAAAGTTTAGAAGTTTAGTTCCGATTTTTCAGAATGCAAAGAACGGAAAGTATTTGCAGAGTAGAAACTTCCCCGCTATTACTTTTTATTAATTTATGAAGACAACCTTTTGGAAAACGAAAAAGTTCGTGGTTTGCACGAACTAATACGTTTAATTTAATTGCAAATATTTGAGGACAAGAAATTAGTGCGGATTTTCATCATAATTTACCATCCAGTTTGCACCATATTTATCTGTCAGGTTACCATGCCACGATCCCCAGAATTGTTTTTCATAAGGATGCTCAGATTTTCCTCCTTCAACAAGCGCATCGTAAAGCTTTTGTCCTTCTTCTACGCTGTCTGCATGAATGCAAATAAAATAGTTATTTCCTTCTTTGAAAGTTGAAGCATTGCAATTATCGCTCGCCATAAGTACCTGGCCGCTGTTTAACGGCAATGCAATGTGCATGATCTTTTCTTCCTGTCCTTCAGGAACCGGCATTCCCTGTGCATCTTTCATACGCATCAGCATGGAAAACTCTCCGCCAAATATGGACCTGTAAAAGTTGAATGCTTCTTCTGTATTACCTGGGAAGTTCAGATAAGGATTAACTGCTTTCATATTCTATCGCTTTTATTGATTATAAAATGGTTTTTATTTTTAAACAGCAAACGTAATGTCATTCTCTAATTTAAAAGGGGTGTAAATACGCCAACCTAACGTACTGTTCGCGACAATTTTATTTCTCGCCACAGAAAATTTATTCTGTTGATTTTACAGAAAAGACAGAATACACTTATCAATGAAATTGAATAAAAATGGTAAGTACAAAAGTTCCTTTCAATACCAGTAAAGCAACAAATATTCACAATTTTAAATTTATATAGCTCCAATAGATTTGCCGCCTGTAAATATTTTGAATAAATAAACACTTCAAATCCTATTTTTGGTAAAAAAAATTAATGAAGAAAATATTTTTCCTAACCTTTTCTACTGCTTTGATTCTTTCTTTTGGTGTTGCTCATTCACAAAAAAAATCAAAAGCTGCACCCATTAAATACATTGATAAATCGAACATCGATTTTAGTGTTAAACCAGGTGATAATTTTTATGAATATGCCAATGGTAACTGGCTCAAAAACAACCCCGTTCCGGCATCCAAAACCCGTTGGGGCGCTTTTGATGTTTTAGTTCTCAATAGCAGAGAACGCCTGAGAGCCCTTGCAGAAGAAGCGTCTGCTCATCCTGGTAAAGATTCAATTTCTCAACGTGTTGGAGATTTTTATGCAAGCGGCATGGATTCTGTTGCAATTGATAAATTGGGTTACACTCCAATCAAAGCGGAGTTACAGAAATTAAGGGATATCAGCACAAAAGAACAGGCTTTAAATCAAATAGCCATTCTCAGAACCCAAGGGCTTGGTAGTCCATTATTTCGGTTTTCTGTTACCCAGGATGATAAAGATGTGAACGCTTACATCCCGCAATTTTCCCAGGGCGGTACCAGCCTTCCCGACAGGGATTATTATTTAAAAAATGATATGAGGAGCAAAACAATCCGGGAAGCTTATGTAAGTTACATGACCGACTTGTTTCACATGACGGGCGATAATCTTTTTGACGCTTCAAGAAAAGCACATGATATATTAGCGCTTGAAACAGGACTTGCTAAACTACAATTGAGCCGCGTGGAAATGAGAGATCCGAAGAAAACGTACAACAAATTTGCCGTTGCAGATTTCAGCAAAATGACGCCGGGTTTTGATTGGAAAAATTTAATGGCAACTATGAAAGTTAGGGGCGCTGATAGCATCCTGGTAAATAATCCTGATTTCTTCAAAGGCGCTGATGCATTGTTCACTGCGGTTCCGCTGGATACCTGGAAAGCTTATTTGCAATGGAGGGTTATTGAATCTGCCGCGCCTTATCTGAGCAGTGATTTTGTAAACAGGTCGTTTGAATTTACAAAAGTAATGACCGGACAAAAAGAAATCACACCGAGATGGCAAACTATCAGTTCACTGCTGGACAGATCTCTTGGCGAATTGGTTGGACAGCTGTATGTGAAAAAATATTTTACAGAAGCAGCAAAGCAGAGAATGCTTGCTTTGGTACAGAATGTACAGCAAACATTTGCTGACCGGATCAATCGCCTTACCTGGATGAGTGATTCTACCAAACAACAGGCGCTTATAAAACTTCATGCGATTGTAAACAAAATTGGCTATCCCGATAAATGGGAAACATATCCCGGTGTAGTCATTAACAGAAATGATTTTTATGGGAATGTAAAAAGCGTAAACGAATTTAACTATAATAAAATCACGGCAAGAATGGGAACGCCGGTAGATAAAACCAGGTGGGGAATGACGCCACCCACGATTAACGCATATTATAATCCTGGTAATAATGAGATTGTATTCCCTGCCGGCATTCTTCAATTTCCATTTTTTGATTTTGGTGCGGATGATGCCATCAATTATGGCGGCGCAGCAGCAGTGATTGGCCATGAATTAACGCATGGCTTTGACGACCAGGGACGCCAATATGCAGCTGATGGAAACCTGCGTGATTGGTGGACACAAGCAGATGCTGATAAATTTAACGGCCTTGCAAAAAAAGTAGTTGAACAATATGACGCTTTTACAGTAAATGATTCGATCCATGTGAATGGAAAGCTTACTCTCGGAGAAAATCTTGCCGACCTTGGTGGTTTAAACATTGCTTATGAAGCATTCAAAAAAACACCTGAAGGAAAGATTGATAAAAAGATTGATGGATTCACTCCCGACCAGCGTTTCTTTTTGAGTTGGGCGCAGGTATGGCGTTCAAATACAGTTCCTGAATTTGCCAGCCAACTCATTCTTACAGATCCACATTCTCCCGGAGAAGCAAGAGCAAACGGCCCGATTAGCAATATGGATAGCTGGTACCAGGCATTTGATGTAAAACCGGGAGATAAAATGTATAAACCGGAAAATGAGCGGATAAAAATCTGGTAAGTGATATGTTTAAAACGAAAAAAGGTGGCGAATGATTGGCCATTTTTTTTATTTTTGGGCATTCTATATCTAAATCACATCTATCTTGTTTGAAGCATTGGAATTCGTTTTTAACGCTTTCAAATCTTTATAAAAATCAGGGTAAGACTTTTTTACTGCCTCAGCATCATGAATCGTTGTATTTCCTTTTGCTGCCAAAGCTGCAATAGCAGTAGCCATTGCAATCCTATGATCATTGTGTGAAGAAATGTTTGCACCTTTAATTTCATCGCCGCCGGTTATCGTCATCCAATCGCCGTTTAATTCGATATCAACATTCATCTTTTTAAATTCATCTCTTAATGCTATGGCACGGTTGCTTTCTTTAAATAAAAGCCTGGTAACGCCTTTGATCATTGTTTTTCCTTTGCAATAAGCAGCGAGCGCAACCAGCGGCGGAAATAAATCGGGGCAATGTGTGGCATCAAATTCAAATCCTTTTAATGGCTTTTTCTTTACCTTGATTTCTTTATTGTCCAGATGAACTTCTGCACCGCAATCATACAACGCCTGCACAATATTTTTATCGCCCTGGGGTGAATTGACGTCTGCTCCTTTTAAAGTAATTTCTCCGGCTATTGCACCAGCCACCAAAAGAAATGCGGCATTGCTCCAATCTCCTTCGACCGTGTATTTTATGCTATGCGCGGGCAAAGGTTCACGCGGATGAATGGTAAAAACTTCGTAATTGTGATTGGCAATTTTAAAACCAAAACTTTTTAAAACAGAAATGGTCAAATCGATATAAGGGCGGCTGGATAAGTCTTTGACAGTAATACGAACCGGAACTGTGCAAGATTTTGCATAAGCAAAAAGCAATCCTGTCAAAAACTGAGAACTCAAAGAACCATCGACAGTAATGTTTTTTGGATGAAGCGGGCCTCTTAAAGTAACCGGCAATTTTCCGTTATTTGAATGCACTTCCACATCCAGTAAAGGAAGAATTTCATCAAAAAAATTCATGGGCCTTTTTAAAATACTTCCTTCACCAGTGAAAATAATATCATAATTAAATAGTCCTGCAATTGGGGCAAACATCCGCATAGACAATCCGCTTTCACCCACATTTACAATCACATTTTTTTCTGGAAATTGGGAACGAAAAATGAAGTCATTTGAGGTAATCGCCATTTTATTATCAACAATATTAATGGTTGCACCAAGCTTCGTGATAATATTCATGGCCGCCTTTTCATCATTGCTGCTACCAAAATTATCAATTACCGTAGTGCCCGGAGTGATCAATGCGGCAGCACATGCACGCTGCATCGAGCTTTTAGAAGGTGGTACTTTTATTTTTCCGGACACTGATGAAGGGGTAATAGTTATGTTCATGTGAATAGTGAATAGTGAATAGTGAATAGTGAATTTAGAGGGAATAAAATATTTTTTGCAAATCCTCTAATGATATTTTTTTAATGGCTGCTTTTCCGATTTTATCAAGGACAATAAAATTCATGTCTCCGCCGGATTTCTTTTTATCATGCAAAAGAATATTCCATGTTTTTTCCTTATCAAAATCGAAAGTAACAGGCAACTGATATTTTGAAATTAATTGTTTCACCTTTTCAGTTCCTTCTTTTGAAAAATTATTTATTTTTTCTGAAATAATACAAGCGGCTGTCATCCCAATGCTGACGGCGCTTCCATGTGGAAGCTTTGCAGTATTTTCAATTGCGTGACCAATTGTATGTCCAAAATTTAATAATTTTCTTTCTCCTGTTTCACGCTCATCGCTTGCAACTACACGGTATTTGATATCTACGTTTTGCTGAATTAATTTTCCGATATCTTCTTTTGAAGATTGGAAATCCCGCAATGTTTTTTCTTCCAAAAAATGAAACATACTTTCATCTTTGATGCAGGCGTGTTTTATAATTTCCGCAAATCCATTGATCCATTCTGCATCTGGTAATGTTTCCAAAAAAGAATAATCGTACAATAAAAATTCCGGATGATTAATCGTGCCAACCAGGTTTTTATAAACACCCACATCCACACCATTCTTGCCACCAATGCTTGCATCAACCATTGCTAAAATACTGGTGGGGACAAAAGCAAATCTGATTCCGCGCATATAAACAGAAGCAGCATAACCTGCAATATCCGTAACTACGCCACCACCGACACCAACAATAAAAGTTTGCCGATCCGCATTCATTTCAATGAGTTGATCAATAATATGATCAACAGTTTGTTGATTTTTGAATTGTTCACCCGCTTTAATAACAATCGTTTTCCATCCCTCGAATTTTGCAGATTGCTTCTGAAAAATATTTTCGTCAGTGATGAGAACAGTGTTTACTTTATCGGTCAGATCGCGAATTGTAAAGAAGTCTGCATCAAAATACGCCTTTACTTTTTTTGACGAAAAAGAATATTCTTTTTCGCTTGTTTCATTATTCTTCATTCATTACTCTATTTTGATGATTGATACTTTCCATGTGAACCGCGTCGAAATATTTCGTAATAAAATCCTTGCTCAGATCTAATTTTTCACCTTTTACAAAAGCCTTGGCAAGAATTTCATTCCAACGATTCGTTTGCAAAATAGTGATATTATTTTCTCTTTTGTATTCACCGATTTTATTGGAAATCTTCATGCGTTGGCCCAGAAGCGCCATCAGTTCATCGTCTATCTGGTTAATTTGTTCACGCAATTTTGAAAGCGCATTTACGAATTCTTTTTCATCAGTATTTTCCATACGCCAGATGAGGTCATCCAATAATTCTGATAAACGTTCGGGAGTAATTTGTTGTTTGGCATCGCTCCATGCTTTATCAGGATCAATGTGTGTTTCAATCATCAACCCACCAAAATCGAGATCAATACTTTTTTGCGCTACTTCGTGTAATGCAGTCCTGTTGCCGCATATATGTGAAGGATCACAAACGATCAGCATCTCCGGAAATCTTCTTTTCATTTCAATTGGCAAATGCCACATCGGTGCATTTCTGAATTCCGTATTACCATAATTTGAAAATCCACGATGGATCATTCCGACATCTTTCATTCCCACTTTTTGCAAACGTTCAATGCCACCGCACCACAATTCCAGGTCAGGATTGATTGGATTTTTGATTAGCACAGGTACATCATTTCCACGCAACGCATCACAAACTTCCTGCACGCTGAATGGATTTACGGTTGTTCTTGCACCGATCCAAAGAATGTCCACATCAAATTGCAAAGCCATTTCTACATGCTTTGCTGTAGCTACTTCTACTGCGATCGGAAGGCCTGAAATTTTCTTTGCGTTGGCAAGCCACGGCAAACCTTTTACACCAATCCCTTCAAACATTCCCGGTTTGGTTCTTGGTTTCCAGATTCCTGCGCGAAGCGCATCTACTTTTCCTGTTTTTGCAAGCCTCACAGCAGTTTCCACTACCTGTTCTTCTGTTTCAGCACTACATGGTCCGCTGATAATCAACGGGCGTTTGTTCCAGATTTTTTCAATTGTTTTGTTCATTGTTTTTTTGATTTTTCGTTGTCAACCAGAATTGTTTTTTTGATTGTTTTGATTTTACGTTTTATTTTTTATTTAACCGAAATAAGAATCCGCATTATTTCTTCATTTACTGAAGTGTGTCCCGCAATTCATAATTCTTAATTCTTAATTCACGATTCACGATTCACCATTCACAACTCACCAATCACCCTATTTCAAAATCCTTTTTATCTTATTGGCATTCTCCATCAATTCAATCAAATATGGCAAATTCTCTTTTTCCAAACTTGCTTTGAATTTTCTTAATTGTGAAATATGTTCATTCAAAACATCCAAAACATTCTCACGGTTTTGCATAAAGATTGGTGCCCACATAGCAGGATTACTTTTTGCAAGCCGCACAGTGCTTTCAAAACCACCACCTGCTAATTCAAAAATCGCATCTTCCTCTTTTTCTTTTTCCAAAACCGTATTTGCCAATGCAAAAGAAGTGATGTGAGAAATATGGCTTACATATGCAGCATGTATATCATGATTTTCGGGATTCATATAAGTGATATTCATGCCCAATGTTTTGTAAATATTTTCCACAATATCTACTGCTTCAGCATCGCTCTTTTCCTTTTCACAAATTACGCATGAACGGCCGCTGAAAGCCTCTCGTATTGCGGCTTCCGGACCGCTGTATTCGGTTCCCCACATCGGATGTGTTGCGACAAAACGCTTACGCATCGGATGATTGGACAATGATTCACACAATACCATTTTTGTAGATCCCGCATCAGCAACAATTTGTTTTTCGTTGATCAGATCCATAATTTGTTTCATCACAGGAATTGTAACATCAACAGGAATCGCCACATAAATAAAATCACTTTTTTGAACCGCTTCTTCCATCGGCAAACTTTCATCTATGATTCCAAGTTCTTTTGCTTTGTCCAGGCTTCGTTGTGTCCTGCTGACACCGATAATATTTTTTGCAAAACCTTTATCTTTTAAAGCCAGTGCAAACGAACCGCTTATCAATCCAACACCAACTATCGTAACGTTTTCAAACATGATTCTTAATTCTTAAATCTTAATTCTTTGAATAGCTTCTCCTAATTTCTCTTCTGTAGCACAAAGGCTTACACGAATATATTTATCACCTGCACTTCCAAAAATCCCACCGGGCGTAATAAAAACATTTGCGTCATTTAAAACTTTATCACTTAATTCATATCCATCTTTATAATCTTGCGGGAATTTCTGCCCAGACAAAAAGTCCCGCCTGGTTTTTATCAAAAGAACATTTTAATAGATTCAACAATTCAAAAACTTTTTCTCTTCGATTTTTGTAAACTGCATTTATAGAATCATACCAGCTTTGATCAAGTTCCAAAGCCTTTGCTGCAGCCAGTTGTAGCGGAAGAAACATGCCACTGTCCATATTACTTTTAAAGCGAAGTACTTCTTCAATTCTTTCTTTTGCTCCGCAAAGCATGCCAACTCTCCATCCCGCCATGTTATGGCTTTTACTAAATGAATTTAATTCTATTACAACCTCTTTTGCGCCTTCTATACTTAATAAGCTCATCGGATTATCCCCCGAAAGAAATCGGGGCAGAATAAAACTATAAGGATTATCATGGCAGATAAGAATCTGATGTTTTTTTGCAAAAGAAATCAATTGCTCAAACATTTCCTTTGTGGGTAATTGTCCGGTCGGCATTTGCGGATAATTCACAAACATTAGTTTTACTTTTTGCAAATCAAGCTTTTCTAATTCTTCAAAATCAGGGAGCCAGTGATTTTGTTCTTTTAGCGTGTATGCATGCACATTAGCTCCGGCAATTTTTGCCGCGCTTTTATATGTTGGATATCCGGGATTTGGAATTAAAACCACATCATCCGGATTAATGTACGTCATGCACACATGCATAATTCCTTCTTTGCTCCCGATTAACGGAAGAATTTCTGTTTCAGGATTTAGTTGAACATCATACCATTTCTGATACCATTTTGCAATGGCATTTCTAAGAACAGGACTTCCTTTATAATTCTGATAACCGTGCTGATTGGGCTTTTCAGCTTCTTCTTCCAACGTTTTAATTACATCAGGATGCGGAGGAAGATCGGGACTGCCAATACCCAGATTGATTACTTTTTTTCCGGCTTTATTCATTTCATCTATCTGTCGCAGTTTTGTTGAAAAATAATATTCTTCAATTCCTGACAGCCGATCAGCAACTTGTCCTGTTTTTTTATTTTCCACGATATTTCCCATTTTTAAATTTCTTGTTAATTCTTAATTCTTAATTCACAATTCACCATTCACAATTCACCATTCACAATTCAGCATTCTATTTCCCATTTTTATAAACTCCATACACTTTTATATCAGCAGTAAATGGTTTAATACTTCTCAATACCTTCTTCAATTGCTCCAGGCTGATAAATTCACAATCGGCATGAAAGGAATATTTCCAATCGCTGCCTGGAATCGGCATGGATTGCAGTTTACTGAGATTCACGCCACCTTCTGAAATTTTTGTAAGAACTTTTGCAAGACTTCCTTTCGAATGATCTGTTTGAAAAATTAATGAAGCTTTATTCGCATCATTTATTTCAGGCGCAGTTTCTGCATTTTCCAAAACCCAAAACCTGGTGTAATTATTTTTTTGTGTATGAATATTTGGAGCAATCATATTCAGGTGAAAAAGTTCGGCAGCCAATTCTCCGGCAACGGCTGCGATGTGTTTGCTTTTATGTTGATGAATATGTTTGGCACTCAGAGCGGTATCTTCTGTTTCTATTAATTTCCAATTGTATTTTTCCAAAAAATCGGTACATTGAAGCAACGCCATTGGATGTGAATGTACTTCACGAATATCTTCCAGAGTGACGCCCGGGTTCACTAAAAGATTTTGGTCGATTTGTAAATAAATTTCGCCAACAATTTTCAGATTACTCTTTTGCAGCAAATTATAATTAGGCAAAATACTTCCGGCGATAGAATTTTCAATGGCCATCAAACCCCCGTCGCTCTTGCTTTTATCATCAGCAATCTTTACTACATCGCGAAAAGTGGAGCAACAAATTACTTCCACATCATTCCCAAAAAACCGACGGGCGGCGGCCTGGTGAAAGCTGCCTTCGAAACCTTGTATCGCTATTTTCTTACTCATATCTATAAAACAAAAATCCCGGCTTTTTTTGCCGGGACTCTTTTATTTTAATTCTGATTCATTTCAGTTTTAACAAAGGCATCCCGGACTATTTCTAAAATAGTAGCTAAAATAAAAGAAGCCGGTATTTGCTTTTGTGATTGTCATTGTTGAGCAAAAGTAGGTTACAAAATCAAATCACCAAATTTTTTTTTGTTTTTATGAAAAAAAAATCAACGCAATCGTTTGTGTCTGTGCTTTTTATTTTTTTAGGCGGTAAGGGTTGCCAACCTTAAAACGCGTTTTCAAGTTGAAATAACTTTTGAAAGCTTCGCAACCTTCGGAATTTGAAATGGAGAAAAGTATAATAGATATTTCTTTCCTCTTTGTGATGTTCAAACGAATTAAAGAAACTAAAAAGTCCTTAAAATCGAATACTGATCATTTCCCTAGAAAGAAATAAAAAGCACACATATAAAAACCAACGTGAAAAATGAAAAGCGCGGAATTCTTTTAAATAAAAAAAGGGATTCAAAATTGTGTGCAGGATAATTTAGCTGATGTGTAATGTTGGGAAGTATTTTGCAAAATGAAAATAAGATTCGCTGTTATTTCTGTCTTTACTGCGTTTTCTAATTTTCTCCTAAGAAGTCCTTCGGACATACTTTCTTATTTTCACATTAGAAAAAACCTACTTTTAATTCATGACCACAACCATAATTATCACTTTTTGCGGACTGTTGTTAGTTGCGTATATATTTGATCTTAGCTCAAAAAAAACAAAAATTCCAGCCGTTATTTTATTGTTGCTTCTGGGCTGGATCGCCCGGCAACTGACCTATTTCTTCCATATTAAATTGCCTGATTTTTCTTCCATTTTACCGGTATTGGGCACGGTAGGATTGATCCTGATTGTACTGGAAGGTTCGTTAGAGCTGAAGTTGAACAGATCAAAATTTCCTCTCATCAGGAAATCATTTTTTGGGGCTTTAATCCCCATGCTGTCCCTGGCCTTTTTATTTGCTTATTTATTAGGGTATTTTGTATCATCCTCTTTTAAAGACAATCTGTCAAACGTAATACCATTCTGCGTTATCAGCAGTTCTATTGCCATTTCAAGCGTAAAAAACCTGCCTACTGCTGATAAAGAATTTGTGATTTATGAAAGCAGTTTTTCAGATATTTTCGGGGTGTTATTTTTCAATTTTATTGCGCTTAATGAATTTATCAATGGAAAGTCATTTGCTACGTTTGGCTTGCAGATTTTGGCTATCACTGTTATTTCTCTTATCGCCATCATAGCGCTTTCATTATTACTCAGCAAAATTGATCATGACATAAAATTTGTACCGATCATTTTGCTCGTAATTTTAATTTATACCATCGCTCATCAATATGATTTGCCGGCGCTGATTTTCATTTTATTGTTTGGGCTTTTCCTGGGCAACCTCGATGAATTAAAAAAATTTCGGTGGTTTACAAAAGTAAAGCCTGAAAAACTTGACATGGAAATGCAGAAGTTTAAAGAGCTGACGGTCGAAGCAGCGTTTATGTTGCGGTCATTATTCTTTCTTTTATTTGGATATATGATAGAGACTAAAGATATCCTGAAAGTGGAAACAATAGCATGGACTTTTGGAATTGTTGGGATCATTTTTATTTTCCGGATCATCCAGTTATTAATTTCCAAATTACCCTTGATTCCTTTACTTTTTATCGCACCCCGCGGGCTGGTAACCATTTTATTGTTTTTGTCGATCCCGCCTGCCAAACAGATTTCTTTAATCAATAAATCGCTTATCATCCAGGTGATTGTAGTTAGCTCTTTGATTATGATGATTGGTTTATTATTAACCAAAAAAAAACCGGAAATAACAAATCATGAAAACGAGGAAAAAACCGTAAGCACTATGGATATACAAGTACAAGTCTAAAGTATTTATATTTCCCGGGAGGTCAGTTTCGAATTTCATTTGCGCATTCTTCCGGATTTAAATGATTTTTAAATCATCATATTGTAAAATTGTAGATAATTTTTCTTTGGCCTTCCCGGTAAAGCAACAAATAAATGGGTTTTGCGTTTTTAGATTTTAAACTTTTCCAAAAAGAATTGTTCTAATTTCAATAATTGCCGCTGCTTTCACGTTAAAAACCGTGAAGCAACAATTTATAAGCTTGTTAATTTTGAGCAACAAATATAAAAGGCGTGAAAGTTGTAGATTCAATTTTTAGTTAATACTTTTGTTCTATTGAAAAAATTTTTATACATATTTATATTTATTGCCGGCTTTCAATTTCACAGCAATGCTCAGGCAAAACCTTTGCATCTGGCAGATGGAGTAAAAACGGTTAAATTTTATCCAAACCCCGCCACCAGTTTTATCAATTTTGAGTTTTCTAAAAATTATGATCAATCTTATACTTTAGTGATATTTAATTTCCTTGGAAAAAAAATTGAAGATTTAAAAGTTACTGACCAAAAGATAACCATATCTCTTGCAGATTTTTATCGCGGCGTCTATATCTTCCAATTACGCGATAGGGAAGGCAACATTATAGAATCCGGAAAATTTCAAGTGACTAAATAGTGTTCCTTTAACAATTTCACAGCGTCTCTGTGTCATTTTGTCTAACATTTAATATTGGCAAAAA
Organism: uncultured Chitinophagaceae bacterium; assembly: GCA_963706825.1. Lineage (GTDB taxonomy): Bacteria > Bacteroidota > Bacteroidia > Chitinophagales > Chitinophagaceae > Ginsengibacter. The sequence continues at coordinate 114,465 of CAVPNT010000005.1, forward strand.
GTTTGACTGTACTACCTTTGCAGCCATTTTATAACCAGTAAAAAATCGAAAAAGATGCAAGAAAATGAATCTAAAAGCCCTGTAGAAGCAGATGATTTTTCAATTCCTGAAGGTGAGAACACATTAGAAAAACAGACAGAAGATTCCGCAATAATTCCGGATAAAGAACATACCCAAATAGAAAATCTTGAGACTGAATTAGCAGAACAAAAAGATAAATACATCCGGCTGTTTGCAGAATTTGACAATTATAAAAGACGGACGTCAAAAGAGGCAATTGAGCAGCGCCAAACTGCCGGTAAAGATATCATTATATCTTTGTTGGACGTTTTAGATGATATGGACAGAGCAGAGCAACAATTGCAGGAAAGCGATATTGATAAAAGTGTAAAAGAAGGGATATTGCTGGTATTTGATAAATTTAAAAAAACACTTTCCTCAAAAGGATTACAAACCATTAAAACACTTCATACAGATTTTGACGTAGAGAAAGATGAAGCAGTGTCTGAAATTGAAGTGGATGATAAATTAAAAGGCAAAGTGGTGGCGGAATTACAAAAAGGTTACCTCTTAAATGATAAGTTAATCCGTTTTGCCAAAGTGGTTGTAGGGAAATAAATTTCAATAACAAACAATAAAATTAAAATAACCGAAACTGCCATAGCAATCACTATCGACAGTTTACAATAAATATTATGGCAAGTACCATGACAAAAAGAGATTATTATGAGATTCTCGGGGTTAGCAAAAATTCAACTGCCGATGAAATAAAAAAAGCTTACCGAAAAGTAGCGATGCAATTTCATCCGGACAGAAACCCGGGAGATCATACCGCAGAAGATAAATTTAAAGAAGCGGCAGAAGCGTATGAAGTTTTAAGCGATTCAGATAAACGTGCACAATATGACCGTTTTGGCCATAGTGCTTTTGGACCTGGCCGTGGTGGTGGCGGTGGATTCTCTGGGCATGGAATGAATATGGAAGACATTTTCAGCCAGTTTGGAGATATTTTCGGAGATGATATGTTTGGCAGTTTTTTTAGCGGAGGAAGCAGAAGCGGTGGTTCCAGGAGAAGCAGAGGCGTGCGGGGGACAAACCTGAGGGTAAGAATTAAAGTAAACTACGAAGAAATTGCGAAGGGAACTACCAAAACAATTAAAGTAAAGAAATATGTTTACTGCAGCACTTGCGGAGGTTCGGGCGCAAAGGATAAAAACAGTTCTCAAACCTGCAGAACCTGTGGTGGAAATGGGCAGGTAAGACGGGTTCAAAATACGTTTCTTGGACAAATGCAAACCGTTACAACTTGCCCTGATTGTAACGGCGAAGGAAGCGTTATTACAAACAAATGTACTGCATGCAAAGGTGAAGGCAGGGTATATGGCGAAGAAATGGTGACACTTGAAATACCAGCCGGCGTGCAGGAAGGTATGCAGCTAAGCATGAGCGGCAAGGGCAACATAGGCGAACGTGGTGGCGGAGCCGGAGATCTGGTGATTTTAATTGAAGAAGAAGCTCATCCCTATCTACATCGGGAAGGATTGAATGTTGCTTTTGATTTGTATATTTCGTTTACTGATGCAGTATTTGGCACTCAAACAGAAGTACCGACTATAGATGGCCGGGCCAAAATAAAAATACCAGCGGGAACCCAAAGCGGAAAAATTTTCAGGTTAAAAGGAAAAGGTTTCCCTTCAATAAATAACACCTATGAAAAAGGCGACCAGCTTATACAGGTAAATGTGTGGACACCACAAACTGTTTCGGATAGTGAAAAAATTGCTTTGGAAAATTTACACGAAAGTGAAAATTTCAAACCCAAGCCCGATAAAAATGATAAAACATTCTGGGAAAAAATAAGAGAGACTTTTAGTTGATGGAGGGTTCAAGGTTCAAGGTTGATTATTGAAGGTTGAAGGTTCAACCTTCAATAATAATCAATGCCGAATGTTCAACGCGCCATGGTCAATCTTCAGGTACAGCTCACTTAAATAGTCAAATCTTACTTAATTTCAAGCGAAAGCACCAGTTCTTTTTCAAAGTAACCCTGTAGCAAATCGCCCACAAGGCACTCTCCTACCCCTGCAGGCGTACCGGTAAAAATAAGATCGCCGATATTAATTGAAAAATAATTGGAGATATTAGCCACAATTTTATCTATTGAAAAAATCATAGAGCTGCAATTCGCTTTTTGAACGATTTCTTTATTTTTCGCTAAAGAAAAATTGATATTTTTTTTATCAATTGCTGGTGTAAAATCGATAAATTTTCCCACCGCTGCAGAATTATCAAAAGCTTTTGCTTTTTCCCATGGAAGCCCTTTTTCTTTTAATTGCTGCTGAATATCACGCGCAGTAAAGTCAATACCAACAGTAATGGCATTGTAATAATTTGAAGCATGTTTTTCCTGGATGTATTTGCCGTTTTTGCTTACACGCACTACCAGTTCTGCTTCATAGTGAAGATCGTTGGTGAATTCAGGATAATAGAATGGCGTATGCCCCTGCACAAGAGCGCTCTTTGGCTTCATAAATATGATGGGTTCGTCCGGTGTGGCACTGCCCATTTCTTTAGCATGTTCGGCATAATTACGCCCTATACAAAATATTTTCATTTCAATCAGGTTTAGTCAGGGCTTTTCAAAGGTTTTGCGAAAATATAAAAAACAAATTTAAAAAAGAATTTATCTGTGAATTTATAAAATAAAACTGAGATTATTTACATCACTCATAGTTCTGTCAATTCCAACAGTTGCAAATTCCTCGATTATCTGAATGCATTTTACGATTTTTAATTTTACCAATGGCAATTCTTCAGGTAGCCAACGGCTCAAAACAAACTGCACCTGCATGCCTTTTGGAAATTGATTCCCAATGCCAAAACGAAGCTTTGGATATTCATCGGTTCCTAAAACATTCTGAATATCACGCAATCCGTTGTGTCCCGCATCAGATCCTCTTTTGCGCAGTCTCAGTTTGCTCAGAGGAAGTGCCAGGTCATCCACAATTGTCAAAGAATTTTCTATGGAAATTTTTTCTTTATCCAACCAGTACTTCATCGCTCTTCCGCTAAGATTCATATAAGTAGTCGGTTTTATACAAATAAATATTTTCCCTTTCAATTTTATTTCTGCTACTTCTGCCAATCTTGCAGATTGGAAAAAAGCGTTATTTTTCAACACAAAAGCATCTAAAATATCAAATCCGATGTTATGTCTTGTGTGTGCATATTCGTTTCCAGGGTTCCCCAGACCTATTATTAGAAACTTTCTCATTAGAACGAAGATAAATGGATTCAAGTATTTTTAAATAGACATTTTTTATGGATTCTTTCAAAAACAATTTTAATACTATTTCAAAAAAAAAATGCTTTTAAATTTTCATCAAGAGATTTTGACAAATGTTCAGCATTGGGGAAATAATGGCTTCAAAAAGGTGAATACGATGCAGCCTCAAAAATTAAAAAATAATGATCAGGCAGCATGGCCTCTTGCATTCAATTCTTTCAAAAAACCAATCACTTCTTCGTCAGTAGTCTGGCTAAAATCGTTATAAAATCTTCCTACGCCAAAGAAGGGAACCGGAGTGAATAAACAAATAAATTCATCAACTTCTTTACTAATCCGTTTTGCGGCCGCAGGTGAAGCAACAGGAACCGCGACCACTAATTTTTGAGGATCTTTGCTTCGAAGCATTTTGATTGTAGCGAGAATGGTACGGCCGGTAGCGATTCCATCATCTACCACAATTACAATTTTTCCATTCAAATCCAGAGGCTCTTTTTCTCCCATAAAGTCTTTATATCTTTTTTTTAACTGTTCATGAATTTCGGCAGTTTTCTCTTTTATATATTCCGGAGGCACATTCTCTGTTTCTTCAATAATTGAACCTTCCAAACCTACCGCACCTATTGCAAATTCTTCGTTTAAAGGATGGGCTAATTTTTTAGTCATTAACAGATCAAGTGGAAAATCAAGGTAACGTGCAAGGTAATAACCAATAGGAACCCCTCCTCGCGGTACAGCAAGAATCACTCCCTTTTGCCCTCTGTATTTTTCCAGTTTTTTTGAGAGTTGCATAGCCGCGTCAAACCTGTTTATGAAATACATAATTACAGCGTATTTTGAGTGAGCGTTTGATTGCATAGATGCAAATCAAACCAATCGGCTGCTAAATTTGCAGCTTCATCCAAAGTACCTGGCTCTTCAAACAAATGGGAAGCGCCTTCTACCACCTGCATTTTCTTTTGTGCAGGGAAAGATTGCAAAGCTTTCTGATTCAAATCAATGACCGCCAAATCAAGGGAGCCAACAATTAACAAAACCGGTGCTTTCACCTCAGATAAGTTTTTGACCATATCTACCCTGCCACCGCGACACACAATTGCCTTCACCATATCGCCAAGAAAAGCTGCGGCATCCAACGCCGACGCAGCTCCTGTGCTGGCGCCAAAATATCCGATTGGCAAGATGTCAAAAGCGATTTGCTCCAGCATTTTTTCTGTAACTCTGATGAGCCTGTCAGTCAATAGATCGGTATCAAAACGGTTTTCATAAACTTCATCTTCCTCTGGTGTCAAAAGGTCGGTGAGTAAAGTGCTTATCTGATGCTGGTTTAGAATATCTGCTACATAATTATTCCTTGGACTTAAACGGCTGCTGCCGCTTCCGTGAGCAAAAATAACCAAAGCACGCGATTTAGCCGGTTGATTCAGATTTCCAACCAGGGTAGCATCATTCAACTCAACTTTTATTGTAAGTTTTTCCATCTTATGAAATTTATTAGTTGCAAAAATATTATCAATAAAAAATTATTTTAATCTAACAAAAAATGCAACAATTTTTATGCCCGATAGAACTAACAAATTTTAAAAAAATGGAATAGTAAACAAAGAAATATCAACGATTTGTATTCCCGAAACAGGCTAATGGATAAATTTAAAATCCGTATTATTTGTTGTTTTACTGTAATTGATTCTGCGCCGATTGCAGGAATGGCACGGTGAAAACGGGGTTATCAAAACGTAGCGAGAAATATCATGGAAATTTTATTGGAAAAACGGACGTTCAATTACTTACTCTACTGAAAGAGCAGCAAAAAAATCTTTAATAAAAATGGTAAACGTTTTTCTAACTAAATACAACAATCGAATTTCAAAAGGAGCCAATTCCCATATATTCCTGTAACATAATGGTGGCCGCTATTTCATCCACTGTTCTTTTATTCCTCCTGTCTTTTTTTTTCATTCCCATGTCAATCATAGCTTGCTTTGCCATCTTGGATGTAAATCTTTCATCCACCTTTTTTATGGGAATTTTTGGAAATTCTTTTTCTAATTTTTTAATAATTTCTTTTACCAAAGGGGTTGCATGTGTATCAGAATCATCCAGGTTTTTTGGTTCGCCTATTACAATCAATTCAACCTCTTCCTGCAAGAAATATTTTTTTAAAAAAGAAATTAATTCATGAGAATCAACAGTAGTAAGGCCTGTGGCAATTATTTGCAATGGATCTGTAACGGCAATGCCTGTACGTTTTTTTCCATAATCAATACAGATGATTCTTGACAAGAGATTTAGGGTTTAGAGTTTAAAGTTTAGAAAGGTTTAGAGTTGTTTAGAATTGTTTAGAATAGAAAAATATCCAACAGAACAAACACACCAAACGCGACAGATGCAATTCCATTGGATGAAAAAAACGCGCGGTTCACTTTACTCAAATCTTTTGGTTTTACCAACGAATGCTGATAAAACAGGAAGAATGCAAACGCAGCCGCGCCCGACCAATACAGCATTGAAAAATTACCAATGATTCCGGCTGCAATGACCGAAGCGGCTGAGAAAAAATGCAAATATTCGCTGACACGTAAAGCCTTTTTTGTTCCAAGCAGCGAAGGAATAGAATGTAAAGTATTTTCTCTATCAAATTCCTCGTCCTGCAACGCATAAATAATATCAAAGCCGCTAACCCAAAACAAAACTGACAAAGAAAATAATACCGGAACCAATGCAAATTTTCCTGTAACAGCGATATATGCTCCAATTGGCGAAAGACTCAATCCTAATCCCAAAACCAAATGGCAAAGCGGTGTAAATCTTTTTGTATAACTGTAAAAAAGAATTACAAACAAAGCGACAGGCGCTAAAATAAAACAGACAGTATTGATAAAATAAGTGGTAATGATAAAAGCCACACAATTAATAATTACAAAAATCATTGCATGTTTTTTAGAAATAATTCCGCCAGGAATTTCACGAATTAAGGTTCGCGGATTTTTAGCATCATAGTCAGCATCCAGCCACCTGTTGAAAGCCATTGCAGCGCTTCTTGCAAATACCATACATAAAATGACCAGTATCAAAAGCAGCCACCAGGGCCGGTTTAAATCATAATTGACCATTTTTAATCCAAAGAAAAAACCAATTAATGCAAAAGGCATTGCAAAAATGGTATGGGCAAATTTTACAAGAGATAAATAATTTTTTATTCGTAGCATCAATAAGTTTTAAATAAGGATTAAAATTGAAAATCGCTGCTTTTTCAGAATCCGAAAACCTCGTGAAATAATTTTGTAAATTTGATTAAAATCTTTGAAAATGGAAACAATAGTAATACAAACAAATAATGAGGAAGAAGTTAGATTAGTAAAATCCTTCCTGCGGGAGCATAGAATAAAAAGGAAGAATTTTAAATGAAGAGGATAAAGAAGATATTGTTCTGGGAAATTAATGGAGGAAACAGATTATGATGAATTGATTGACACAAATGAATTCCTGAATAAACTAAGAAGTTAATTTCATTTTTTTATGAAATATTTTTTACCGCTTCCCACAAAACAATCCCTGCTGCCACAGAAATATTCAAAGAATGTTTCATTCCAAACTGAGGGATTTCCACACATCCGTCACATAAAGAAATCGTTTCATGTTCTACGCCGCTCACTTCATTTCCAAAAATAAAAGCGATTTTCCCCACATTCAAATCAGAAAGATTTTCTAAAGAAATACTGTCAGTAACTTGTTCTACTGCATATACTTTATATCCATTTTTTTTTAAATCTTCAATCGCCTCTTTTGTAGTTTCAAAATATTTCCAATCTACCGTTTCCTGCGCTCCAAGAGCGGTTTTGGCGATTTCTTTGTGAGGAGGTTTTGCGGTATAACCGGTGATATAAATTGATTCAATTAAAAAAGCATCTGCCGTACGAAACACACTGCCGACATTATAAGCGCTGCGGATATTTTCCAAAATTGCAATTACCTGATTTTTTTCTGATTCCTTAAATTCATCCACAGATTTGCGGTTCAATTCATCCATGCTAAGTTTTCTCATCAAAAGGGTATTAATTTGCAAAAATAAGTTTAATGGAAGATTGTGATAATGAAACAGGTAAATTGAGAATTGAAAAATAAGTTTTCGTATTATTTGTCGGTTTACTGTTTATTCCCAATTCATCATTTACAAAATCATAAATCATAAATCCTAAATCCTAAATCATAAATCATAAATTCTAAATGGCCTCTCCAGATACTCCTTTAATGAAACAGCACAATGCCATCAAGTCGAAATACCCTGATGCGGTTTTGCTTTTTCGTGTGGGTGATTTTTATGAAACTTTCGGACAGGATGCGATTACCGCTTCAAGGGTTTTAGGGATAACACTTACCAAAAGAAACAATGCTTCATCGACAGCGCCCGAGCTTGCAGGATTTCCGCATCATGCGCTTGACACCTACTTGCATAAATTAGTAAAAGCTGGTTATCGTGTTGCCATTTGCGATCAATTGGAAGATCCCAAACTGGTAAAAGGAATTGTAAAGCGTGGCGTTACCGAATTAATAACACCAGGTGTTGCGACGAATGATAAACTGCTGGAACATAATCAAAATAATTTTTTGTGTGGCCTTCATATTATTGACGAGAAAGCCGGAATTTCTTTTCTCGATATTTCTACCGGGGAATTTTTTATTGCGGAAGGCGATAAAGAATATGCAGATAAATTATTGCAAAGTTTGAATCCCGCAGAAGTCATTTTTCAACGAAATCAACAAAAAAATTTTAAAAGTTATTTCGGCAGTAAATTCTATACATATACGTTAGATGAATGGATTTTTACCGAACAATATGCGCATGAAACTTTATTAAAACATTTCGGAACGCAAAGCCTGAAAGGCTTTGGTGTGGAGAATATGAAAACCGGGATTATTGCAGCCGGCGCTATTCTGCATTATTTAAAAGACACCGAACATCCAAATCTTCAACACATTACTTCTTTGCAAAGAATTGACAAAGGAGATTATTTGTGGATGGATCGCTTCACCATTCGGAACCTGGAATTATTGAGCAGTTCGGATAACAGCAATTGTTTATTAAAAGTTTTGGATAATACCGTTTCTCCAATGGGAGCAAGATTATTGAAACGGTGGATGTTACTGCCTTTGACTGATATTAATTCCATAGAAGAGCGGCAAAATCTTGTAGAATATTTTATCAAATCGCCGGAAGAAAAAACAAAGATTTCTCAGAATATCAAACAGGCGGGTGACATAGAAAGGTTGGTAAGCAAAATTCCTTTGAAGAAAATAAATCCACGAGAAGTTTTACAAATTGGAAAAGGGTTAAAACTTGCCGCACAAATAAAAGATTGGTGTGAAAGTTCTTCAAATGAATATTTGAAAAGACTGGGAGACTCATTAAATCGCTGTAAATATATCTCTGATAAAATCTTTAAAGAAATTATAGAAAACCCGCCGATAGCAGTTTCCAAGGGAAATGTAATTGCCGCAGGAGTGAATGGAGAACTCGATGAATTAAAAAGTATTGTTACTAACGGTAAAGCACACCTGCTAAAACTTCAGCAAAAAGAAACGGAGCGCACCGGCATTTCTTCTTTGAAAATTGGCTTTAATAATGTGTTTGGCTATTACCTTGAAGTAACGAATACGCATAAAGATAAAGTTCCCGAAAACTGGATACGCAAGCAAACATTGACCAATGCCGAAAGATACATCACACCTGAATTAAAAGAATATGAAGAAAAAATAACGGGTGCGGAAGACAAAATCCTGCAACTGGAACAAAATATTTTTGAGCAATTATTAAATGAATTGCAGGATTACATTGCACCGATGCAATTGAATGGACATGTTTTCGCGGTGCTCGATTGTCTTATTTGTTTTGCAAATAATGCTTTGCATTTTAAATATAAAAAGCCTGAACTGCACACAGGGCTTCAGCTTGAGCTGAAACAAAGCCGGCATCCCGTGATAGAGAGAAATTTGCCCCAGGGAGAAACTTATATCGAAAACGATATTTTTTTAGATCCGAAATCGCAACAAATAATTATTTTAACCGGGCCGAACATGAGTGGTAAAAGTGCCATTCTTCGCCAGGCCGCTTTGATTACACTGATGGCTCACATGGGAAGTTTTGTGCCTGCGGAAGAAGCAAGGATTCCGCAAACGGATAAAATTTTTACAAGAGTCGGAGCCAGCGATAATCTGAGCAGCGGCGAAAGTACTTTCATGGTGGAGATGAATGAGACTGCAAGTATCATCAACAATATCAGTCCGCGAAGTTTAATTCTTCTCGATGAAATCGGAAGAGGAACCTCTACTTATGATGGCATTTCCATAGCATGGAGCATCGTTGAATATTTACATCATTCTGCTCATGCGCCGAAAACTTTATTTGCCACACATTATCATGAATTAAACGAACTGGAAAATAAGTTTGAACGCGTAAAAAATTTTCACATCACGAATAAAGAAGCCGGAAATAAAATTATCTTTTTAAGAAAATTAGTTCCCGGCGGAAGCATTCACAGCTTTGGCATTCATGTAGCAAAAATGGCAGGAATGCCGCCAACACTCATTGACCGGGCAAATGAAATTTTAAAACAGTTGGAAACCAAGCATGTAGATGCTCCTGACGATGATGAAATTCCGGCAAATGAATCGGCCAAAAAAAGTAAAAAAAGTATCAAAGAAAATCTGCGCCAACTGAATGCACCACAAATGCAACTCAGCATTTTTGACGCGCATTCCCAGGCATTTGAAGACATCAGAAAAATTTTAGAAGTTGTGGATATCAATCGCTTAACACCGGTGGAAGCATTGTTGAAATTGCAGGAAATAAAAGGGATGGTGAAATAACCGTTTACTTTAAAAAAGTAGCAGCCGTAATTTAAAAAATGAGCAAATGAATAAAAACAATCTATCAAAAAAATCTAAAAATTATTCAAATGATTCGTTAGAAAAATCAATCGAACGGGCATTGAAAGATATAGAAAATGGAAGAGTAACAACCATGAGGAAGTAATGAAAAGATACAAGAAATGGCTATCTCAAAGTTTTAAAGACAACTAATTTTATTTTAGAAACCATTGTGGATTCCTTTATCCTTGATGGCTTCGTTAATTTCATCTTTTATATTCTTTGGAATTTTATCCCACCAATCATCTTCTTTAGCTGGTTTTATCACCTTTATCATAATTTGAAGTTTACCCTGATACAATCCAATCGCAAATATTCATTTATCTTCTCCCTCTTAATATTCATACACGAAATATCCCCACGGCTTCATCTCATAAACATGATTTTGAGATAATTTTTCCCTGTGTTTCGAAAAAACATTTAAAGGGTTTCCATAAACAAGATTTTCTTTGATCGTAAAATGTTGTGGCTCCGGAGAAAGATTTAAGACAACAAACATTTTCTTATTTCCTTTTTGCCTGATATAAGCAAAAATGGCGTCATCGTTTGCTGTAGCAATTTTTTTGTAAGCCGCGTCCGCTGCAAGCGCTTCGTTTTTTTCGCGAAGATGAAGTAAGGTGCTGTAAAACGGCGCCATCTCATATTGATCCCAAACAATCGGATCTTTTACAAAAAACTTCAAACGTTTTTTATTTGGCACTTCCTGTCCGCTGTAAATCAGCGGAACGCTTTCATACATCGTTTGGGTAAATACAGCAAAGGCTTTATAGGCATCACCATATTTTTCAAATTCGGTTCCATTCCAGCTATTCTCGTCATGGTTCGTTGTAAAATACATGCGCTCTGCATTTTTAGGAAAGACGGTAAAATTGAAATTTAATACTGAATCCATATATTTTAATGAACGTTTTCCTTGTGCTACCTGTACGGTTGCCCACATGATATTCCATGCATAAGTAGCATCAAAACCAACGTTATGAAACTCTGGTCTTTCACTTTCTGCAAGCATAAAAACATCTTTCACTTTTCTCAATTCTGTAATGCATTTTTTCCAAAAATCATAAGGCATCGGATCTACATGATCGCAGCGAAAACCATCAATACCTGTGTCGGTGATCCAATATCTCATCACACTGATCATACTATCACGCAATTCCTGGTTATCGTAATTGAGATTACGTGTATCGCTATAATCATTATCATAAACGGTGTTCCCGTTGGCATCTCTTTTATAAAAAGCCGGATGCGCTTTTATCCACGGATTATCAGGCGAAGTATGATTTGGAACCCAGTCAATGATCACTTTGAAACCAAGACTGTGTGCACGTTTCACCAATTCTTTCCAATCGGCCATCGTACCAAATTCAGGATTTACTTCTTTATAATTCATCACAGCATAATAACTTCCCAAATCGGATTCGCTCATTTTTCTTCCTTCAATTCCTATTGGATTTATCGGCATAAACCATAAAATCTTTACACCCATTTCTTTTAATCTTGGAAGGCTTTTTTCAAATCCTTTAAAAGTTCCTTCCTGTGAATATTGCCGCACATTCACTTCATAAATATTGCTTTGCTCAGTCCACGCGGGATGCGTAAAAGAAGTAGCAGGAGCACCGATATTTGCAATAGGCGTAAGCTTTTGACTGCAGGAAACAAGAAAGAAAATAAAAACCATCAGGGAAGAGAGTAGCGACATTTTTTTCATAAACAAATCTTTAAATAATATTTCAGATTATTTTCAGCCAAAAATAAATATTAAAAAATAAAGATTGAGAATTAGATTGATCTTGTTTTCCCAGAAGAATCGTTTAAAACTACCTGAAAAATCTTTGAAGAAAATTAATTTTAAAAATACAAATCCTATATATTTCTTTGTCTGCTGTTTCAAAAGATTAATTGATTTTTTAAAAACAAATAAGGTCCTTCGTCAATCGTAGTGGAAACAAAAGAAGGTAATAAGGTTTGGTTCATTTGGTATATTGGATTTTTACTAAGGGAATAAGGTTCAAATTAAATCAGTTTATAAAATCTCCAATAGAAGGCAAGCTTGTTACCTTAGTAACTCAGAAACATAAAATCTCAGTTACCTTATTACCTTATTCCACACAAAATGAGAAAGAAGCATAAATACTTCATTTACCAAAGATCGTTTTCAAAATCAAAACAGAAATTCGCTTTATTTGTTTGCTCATTGAAAAGAATCGGTTTAAAATATTTTGTTGGTGAGAAACATATTTAAGGAATGAATAACGAAAACCGGAAAACAGCTTCCAACGTTCTAACATTTTCTTCACTTATCTTTGGCGCTAATTTTTCTATTTAATTTATGGTGAAAGAAATCAATGAAGCTGTTCAGTTTATTCAATCAATATATGTGACACAGCCTCTGGTTGGGATCGTGTTGGGAAGCGGCCTTGGCAGCTTTGCTGATGAAATTGATGTTGAATATGAAATTGAATACGAGGACATTCCTCATTTTCCCGTAAGTACGGTAGAAGGACATTCCGGTAAATTGATTTTTGGAAATCTGGGTGGGAAAAAAGTCGTTGCGATGGCTGGCCGTTTTCATTATTATGAAGGTTATACCACACGGGAAGTAGTTTTTCCGATAAGGGTTTTAAAATTTTTGGGCATCAAAACTTTGCTCATAAGCAATGCCGCTGGCGGCATCAATTCATCTTTCAAAGTCGGCGACCTCATGATCATCAAAGATCACATCAGCATGCTCACCATCAATCCGTTGCTTGGAAAAAATGTTGATGAATTTGGCGAACGGTTTCCGGATATGAGCGAGCCTTATAAAAATAACTTGATTAAAGAAGCAAAAAAAATTGCACTGGAAAATAAATTTGAAATAAAAGAAGGGGTCTATGTAGGCGTGACAGGGCCTACATTTGAAACAAGAGCAGAATATAAAATGCTGAACATTCTGGGTGGAGATGCAGTAGGGATGAGCACTGTGCAGGAAGTGATTGCTGCGGTACAACTGGGTTTGCCGGTTTTTGCCATTAGTGTGATTACCGATATCGGCATCAGGGAAGAAGAAAATACCATCACTCATGAAGAAGTGTTGCAGGCGGCAAAAGATGCAGAACCAAAGCTCACCCTGATCTTTAAACAATTGATCGCGCAGTTATAAGAACTCTGACAGATGGCTATTTCACAAAAAATATGTATTGAAATTACCCTGATCAAAAAAATTGGTGTTTTATTTTTATTGCTTTTTAGTATTCGGTTTTCTTATGCGCAATTGCCGGGAATGAGATCAGGCAATCCATTACAAAACTTTTCAAATATCGGAGCAAAATCCGGATCAGATACCATTGGTTTCGAACATCGCAATGATCTGAAAGATTCTATTACCATTTCTTATTATCATCTCAATTCATTGACAAAAGAATATCTTGATTCTTCCATCAATGATTTTGGAAAATATTATACCGTTCCTGATGGATATGTTACCCTGGGAAATAATGGCAACGCCGCTTATCCTGTTTTGTTTACTCCTATTCTCAAAGCTGGTTGGGACGCGGGCTTTCATGCATTTGACGTATATAAATACACAATTGAAAACACAAAGTTTTTTCAAACAACACGACCTTACACGGAGCTCAGTTATTTTTTAGCGTCGGGAAAAGAACAGGTGGTGAAAGTATTGCAAACACAAAATATAAAACCGAACTGGAATGTAGGAATTGATTACCGTTTGATATCTTCTCCCGGATTTTTTCAAACGCAAAATACCAATCATAATAATTACCGGCTTTTTAGTCGTTACCAGGGAAAAAGAAAAAGATATTCCGCTTATTTTGTTTTAATGGGAAATAAACTCGGCTCTTCAGAAAATGGCGGCATTGTAAATGATTCGTTTCTCCTGGATCCAAACCGCAAAAGAAGAATGACGGTTCCTGTTCATTTGGGAAGCGATTCATTAAGCCAGAATATATTTTCTACAAAAATCAGTACGGGCAATCTTTACAATGATTTCACCGCTTTTTTCAGGCAGAGTTATGATATCGGTAAAAAAGATTCGATCATTATCAATGACAGCACTACCGAATATTTATTTTATCCCAAACTGCGTTTTCAACATACGATAAATTATACTTCATCATTGTATGAATTCAGAGATACATTAAGTAATCCTTACCTCGCTCAGGCCGATTCAGCCTTCTTTAAACAGAATTATGACACCTCGATTCACCCAACTTATGGAATGAATTTTTCTGTAAAAGATAAGTGGAAATATGTCTCAAATGATTTTGTAATCCGTCAATTTCCCGAAACGAAAAACCTGGGGCAATACATAGAAGCGGGAATGCGTTTGGAAAATTTTTCCGGATATTTTTATTCCGGAAAAAAGAATTTCTATAATGTGGTGTTACATGGGGAGTATAGAAATAAAACGAGAAATAAAAAATGGGATGCGGTGTTGAATGGAGAATTTTATGCAACGGGACTGAATGCAGCGGACTTCAATGTTTACGTCTCTGTAGCGCGAACGTTGAATCAAAAATTAGGTGACGTGCAACTTAGTTTTCAAAATGTGAACCGCTCCCCTTCTTACATTTATGAAGGAAATTCTTCCTTTAATTTTGGCAATAATTTAAAAACCAATAAAGAAAATATTACCGTATTGACTGCTACTGCTGTTAACCGGCGTTTTACCCTGATGGCGCGCAATATCTCTATCAGTAACTACACTTATTTCAAAAATTTCTATCAGACGGATCAGTTTAATGGTTTGGTAAATCTGACACAGATTACCGCATCCAGCAAAAACAAAATTGCAGGGCATCTGAATCTGTACAGCGATTTTATTATTCAGCAAACGACCGGAAATAACCCGGTTCATGTTCCGCTGCTTTATACAAGGCAGCGTCTTGCTTTTGAAGGAAATTATTTTAAAAATCTGAACCTGAGTACCGGTATTGAGGTAAAATACAATACACCTTACAAAGCGGATAATTACTCGCCTGTGATGGGAAAATTTTTTCCACAGGATACGGTTGTAATTAATAATCTTCCGCAGGTAAATCTATTTTTTAATTTTAGAATAAAATCTTTTACTGCATTTGTAAAAGCCGAAAATATCAACACTTTTGATATTCAGGACGGGGTTGCTTTTACCAATAATAATTTTGCAGCGCCTCTCTATCCGACACCAGGACTTGTTATTAGATTTGGCGTTAAATGGGGATTTGTAAATTAACTACAAATAAAAAGTATGTTATGGCCGTTGAGGACTTTAACCGTACAATTAATATCTGGATAAAAGAATTGGAACATTACAACTTTGCACAAATATGTGCTAAACCATCATTAGAAAGCTGGTCGCTTGGACAAGTAATTATGCATTTGATAGCAGAAACAAATTTTTACGTTGAACAAATAAAAGTCTGTATTTACACAAATGAAAATTCAAATGAAGAAGCGACTAACAAGGGCAAAATGATGCTTTTAAAAAACGCGCTTCCAGATGAAATTATTGAAGGGCCAGCTTCCAATGCGCTGGTCCCGCAAGCAGAAAGTAAAGCACAACTATTGAATTCTTTAGAGGATTTACAAAATCAATGTAATGAAGTGAATTTAATGATCTTAAAAAGTTCATTTCATGGTAAAACAAGACATCCGGGGTTAGGATATTTTAATGCAGCAGAATGGCTGCAGTTTGCAGAAATGCACTTTCGGCATCATTTAAAACAAAAAGAGAGAATTGATGAATTCTTGAAGATAAATACAAATTAAACTAAAATAAAAATCTGCATTATTTGTTGCTTTACTGGGCTAAATAACTTCAGTAAAAACTTTTTATTCTGGAAATAACCCGCTTTAAAATGTGCACTAAATATTTATCGCTAAATTTGATTTCATCAAATTTAATAAAATGAAGATCAGCAAACTTTTCAGCATACTATTTTTTAGTATTCTTTCTTTTCAATTTTCCTCGGCCCAAACTGCAAAATCAGAAACCGTTAAAGTAAATGGCAACTGTGGGATGTGCAAAAAACATATCGAAAAGAGTGCGCTCCAGGCCGGGGCTACAGCAGCGACCTGGGATAAGAAAACAAAATTTTTACAAATCAGTTATGACCCTGCTGTTACCAATTCTGCTAAAATCCAAACGGCTGTTGCAGATGCTGGTTATGATACCCAGGATTTTAAAGCAAGCGACAGCGCTTATTATAAATTAGACGAATGCTGTCAGTATGACCGGGGTGTTTCTTTAAAAGACGACAGCGGCAAAAAGAAATAATTTTTAAAAATGTTCATCAGAAAAATAATTGCGGATGATAATGCAGCGATGGCTGCTATCATCCGTAATTCATTGTTGGAATTTAATGCAGCAAAGCCAGGCACTGTTTATTACGACAAGACCACCGATCATTTGAGTGATGTATTTATGCAAAAAGGCTCTGCCTATTTCGTTATCGAGATAAATAATGAAATAGCAGGTGGTTGCGGAATTTTCCCGACAATAGGATTACCGGCAAATACATGTGAACTCGTAAAATTATATGTTTCGAAAAAATACCGGCATAACGGTTATGGACAAACGCTTTTAGAAAAATGCATTGAAGAAGCGAAAGAACATGGCTATGAAAAAATGTATCTTGAATCTATGCCGGAATTAAAAAATGCAATTGGAATGTACCTGAAAAATGGTTTTGTAAACATCGGCGGACCAATGGGAAACAGCGGCCATACCGGTTGTGATGTATGGATGGTAAAAGAATTATAAACTTTTTTCGCAAAATAACTTTGCCAATGCCTCCATCGAAAAAAATAAAACGCAACGAATTTATTAAGCTCTCTTTATTAAGCAGCGCGGCAGTTTATTTCAATTCATGTGGTGTGGGAAATAATAAACCATCACAAAATCAGGAAGCAAAAAAAGATTCACTTATTAAGGATTCTCTTCCTCCAAAACCTGTAGAAAAAATAATAAATCCTGATTTTAAGTTATACAAAAAAGGTGATGCCGAATATGAACTTTTAAGAAAAGGATTCAACAAACGCATTAATAAATACCCGGAAGCAATTGCATTATGCAAAACAACAGAAGAAGCGGCGCAGGCCGTAGTGTACGGAATTCAAAACAAGTTAGCAATCAGTATTAAAAGCGGCGGCCATTCTTTCGAAGGATTTTCCTGCAACAATGATGGATTGGTAATTGATCTTTCATCAATGAATAAAGTAACCTGGGAAAATGAAAATACAGTGATTATAGAACCGGGATGCATTCTTTCCCAATTGTATGACATCATTCTTCCAAAAAATAAAATTCTGCCTGCCGGCTCTTGTGGAAATGTTGGTATCGGCGGATTAACACTGGGTGGAGGTTATGGATTATTCAGCAGAAAGTTTGGATTAACATGTGATAGTTTGCAGGAAATAACTATGGTTGATGGCGGAGGAAATATCATTCATTCAAAAGAGGATCCGGAATTATTATGGGCCTGCAAAGGCGGCGGTAATGGAAACTTTGGAGTGATTACTTCTTTAAAATTTTCTCTAAATGAAGCGCCGGATTTTTTACAAAGCCATCGTTTCAAGGTACAAAATGTAACCGCTCAGAAAGCAAAAGGTGCTATTGGAGACAATGGTTTTCAGATCACTGCAAACATGCCCGGTTCCTGCTTTTCAGCTTTTGTGCTCAATGGCCGTTCACTTTATATTTTGCTCACCAATTGTGAAAAACAAAATTCTGAAACTGAAAAAATCATTTCTCAATTATCTTCTTTTGTTGATAAAACAATCACAGGAAAACCAACTCTTTTATCACAAGCAGTCAGGGTTTTTTATGGAGAAAAAAATCCACTTTATTTTAAAAATGCTTCTGCCGGTTTGTATAAAAATTTTGATGACATCAGCAATTGTATTGAAAATGTATTACAGAAAGTTATTTCCACACCTGATATGATTTACCAGGTAAATACGCTTGGTGGAAAAATAGACGATGCTGATTTTGCAAAAGCTTCTTCGTATTCTCATCGCGGTCAAAATTATTTATCAGAATTACAAACGTACTGGAGACACGCATCACAGACAGATAAAATGATAAAAGCATTTGAAGAAGTACAGCAAATATTCTATGCAAATGGAATAAAACAACAGTATAGAAACTATCCCGATATCAATCTAAAAGATTGGGAAACGGCTTATTATGGAGATAATTATAAACGTTTGCAAAAAGTAAAAAGCAAATATGACCCGGAGAATATTTTTAGGTATGAGCAAAGTATTGCGCCTGTAAAAAAGTAAAATCTAAATTTCAATTACTTGTTTCAGTAAAAGCACAAATAACGGGCATTCTTATTTGCAGGAAAAAAGCAACTAATTTTCTGCTGAAAATAATTGTTTACTTTTCATTTTAATCACCCTTCTTCCAATCAGCAAAACAGTAAAACTACTCACTGCACAACAGCACATCACCACAGCCATTGGTATTGCAGTACCATTATTAAAAATACTGACTAATGCCGTAGAAACCGCGCCAATACCCAGTTGTATTGCGCCCATCAATGCAGAAGCAGTTCCTGCATTTGTAGTAAATGGCGCCAATGAAAGCGCAGATGAATTTGGAAATGCAAAACCCTGGGTGCTTAGAAAAACCCAGATTAAAAAAATAGTAGAGTACAATCCGAGAACATTGAAATACGTTCCCAAAACCAATGCAATTCCGGCAAGGCATTGACAAAATAAAGTAGCTCTTACAATTTGTTCGCTCGTATATTTTCTGAGCAATAAAGTATTTACCTGGCTTGCTGTGATAAGTCCCATCGCAATGATTGCAAATATCCATCCGTATTGCTTTTCAGAGACATGGTACAATTCCATAAACACAAAAGGCGAACCGGCAATGTAAGCATACAAGCCTGATGAAGCAATGGCACCCGCGAATGCGTAAGTATAAAATTGTGGAACTTTAGACACTTCCAAAAAACCGGAAATAATCGGTCTTGGCAATAAAGAAAGAGATGCATCAGGCATTCTCCCGTTTGGCAATTTTAAATAAACCAATAAAAACGTTAATCCTGCAATTCCTGCAAGAATATAAAAAATAGATTGCCACCCAAACGCAGACGAAACATAGCCGCCCAAAGTAGGCGCTATAATTGGCGATATAGCCAGCACGAGCATCAGCAGGGAAAATACTTTTGCATTTTCGTGTACAGGAAAAATATCACGCACCAATGCGCGCGAAGCTACCATGCCGGCGCATGAACCCAACGCCTGCAAAAACCGGATTCCGATAAGTGCATCTGCAGTGGGTGCAAAAGCACAGCCGATGGAAGTGACCAGATAAACAATCAACCCAATGTATAAAGGCTTCTTCCTTCCGAATTTATCCAGCAGAGGCCCATAAATCAACTGGCCAATAGAAATACCAATAAAAAAACTAGTGATAGAAAGTGTAATGTGGGCAACGGTTGTATGAAGGTCGCGGGCAATATCAGGGAAACCAGGCAGATACATATCAATAGAAAAAGCGCCCATCGCAGAAAGTAATCCGAGTGTAAATATCGTAAAAAATCTTTCGCTTCCTTTCATAGTGCGCGAAGTTAATTCTATGAAATGAATTTAAAGTTTTGAAGTTATTTATCAAGCAGAAAAAACAAACGATTTGAAATCTACAATGAAAATACGAATCGCCTTTATTTGTCGCTTTACTGAGCAGCGAATACTTTTCCAAATCCAAATGTTTTGAAGGTTGCCCACTTTTTAAATGTGGCAATCTTCAAAAACTACTTCAACGATAACATTTCAGCCGCAACGCTTTTCTTATTTTTGCAGCCATGAAAAAAGAAAAATATTCTATAGAAAACATACTCACAAATTTGAAAATTGATGCGTTGAATGAAATGCAGGTCGCTGCAATAGAAGCAAATAAAAATGACGAAGACATCATTTTGCTGTCAGCAACAGGTTCAGGAAAAACGCTTGCATTTTTGGTACCCATTCTTGAAAATCTGGAGCCCGAAAACAAAAATACCCAGGCGCTAATCGTGGTTCCTTCGCGCGAACTTGCCATGCAGATCGAACAGGTTTTTAAAACAATGGGTACAGGCAATAAAATTACCTCCGCTTATGGCGGGCATAAAAGAGAGATTGAAGAAAACAACCTGATACAGCCACCAGCCGTGATTGTAGGCACACCTGGAAGATTGTGTGACCACATTCGAAGGGGAAATATTACTGTTGATTCGATAACTACTTTGGTTCTTGATGAGTTTGATAAATCGCTTGAACTGGGATTTTTAGAAGAAATGAAATTCATTAATGAATCGCTTAAAAATCTGCAGAAAAAAATTCTTACTTCCGCAACAGACGCGATAGAAATACCGGATTTTATTGAATTGAAAAATCCACAAAAAATTGATTTTTTGACTCCGGGAATGCAACAGGAAAGGCTGGCCATAAAATCAGTTTTGTCTGAAGATAAAGACAAATCTGAAACACTTTTCAAACTGCTATGTCATCTTGGAAACCGTTCTGCCATTGTATTTTGCAATCATCGCGAAGCGGTAGAACGCACCAGTAAGTTGCTTTCTGAAAAAGGGATTTACAATGAATTTTATCACGGTGGCATGGAGCAACAACAAAGAGACAGCGCGTTATCAAAATTCAGAAATGGAACCACAAATGTTTTAATAACAACAGACCTCGCATCGCGCGGGCTGGACATTGCAAACATCCGTTACATTATTCATTATCATTTACCACTTACAGAAGATGCTTTCACTCATCGCAATGGGCGAACTGCAAGAATGGAAGCGAGCGGAACAGCCATTCTTATTTTGAGTGAGGATGAAAAATTACCAGCTTATATCGATGAAATTGTAGAACAGATAACGCTTCCGGAAGAAGATATTTTACCCGAAAAACCAAAATGGGCTACACTTTTTATTGCCGCAGGCAAAAAAGACAAAGTAAATAAAGTTGACATCGTTGGATTTCTTACCAACAAAGGGCAATTAAAAAAGGAAGACATCGGGCTGATAGAAGTAAAAGATTTTTTCTCTTTTGTTGGCATCCGTAAAAGCAAAATGAATCACACACTCCATCTCATAAAAGACCAAAAGATTAAAAATAAAAAAGTGAAAATGGAAGTGGCTAAATAGGTTGGAAGTTGAAAGTTCAAGGTTGAAGGTTGAACCTAACCTTCAACTTTGAACCTTCAACCTTAAACTTTGTGGCTTTAAGATTTTGTTTCAGAAAACAAATGCTCCGGATAAACCCCTTCTGCAATCAATTGATGAAGATCTTCTTTCACCGTTGGCGCATCTTCTTTATAAGTAACACCAAACCATTGAGCAGAAGTTGGGATCACTTTTATCTTTCCTTTTCCTTCCTGAATAAATGCATCGCCGATGATTGGAATAAAAAATTCTGCTTTCGGATTTTCAGAATTATCCTGTAAAAATTTTATAAATTGTTTTTGAATAAAATCAAAAACCTTCGGGTCAAATCCCCAGAAATTCATGCTGACAACAGTATCAGCAGGCAGCGGAACTTTCAGCGAATTTTCGATATAGTATATTTTGCCTTCCTCAGGAAAAATTTTTGTGCGCTCTGTAATGTTTAATAAATTCCCTTCATAATCTACTTCGCAAACCCCACGGCTTACAGTTCCGTTTTCAGAAATTGTTTTTGCAAGCTCATAACCGATGATGCAATATTCTTTTTCAGAAACATCTTCATTCAAAAATTTAACGGCTTTATCAAAAGCGTCTCTTCCATAAAAATCATCGGCATTGATCACCGCAAAGGGTTCATGAATTACTTCTTTTGCGCAAAGCACTGCATGTGCTGTACCCCACGGCTTAGCCCGATCTTCAGGAACCTGGAATCCTTCGGTATAAGAATCCATCTCCTGCATCACATATTCTGTTTGAATCTTACCTTTTAATTTTGGTTCAAATAAATTTTTAAACTCTTCTGCAAAGGATTCGCGAATGATGAAGACCACTTTCCCAAATCCTGCTCTTATCGCGTCGTAGATGGAATAATCAATTATTGTTTCACCATTCGGTCCAAAGGAATCCATTTGTTTTATGCCGCCATAGCGACTTCCCATTCCCGCTGCCAAAACTAAAAGTGTAGGTTTCATGTGTTTATTTTTTTATTGTTTTTAATTGCCACATGGAATTCCGCATAAAAATTTTCATCGCAGTCCTGATAGCTATCGGGATGAAGATGCTTGAAAATTTTTATGCTCCATTTCATGTTATATAAATTAAGTTTTTAAGAGTTATTTAATAATTAATTTGCCGCGAAAATAAGCAAGAAAGATTTATGCCACGTTCGCTTATAAAAGATATTATACCTGAAATTCAATTTAATGAACCAACTTTTTCCAAATTAAATGTTGATTTCTTTGGAAAAAATAATGTAGAAGTATTCATGCTGCGACTTGATGAAATTCATCCGGTGATTTCTGGAAACAAGTTATTTAAGCTGATTTATTTTTTAGAAGAAGCAAAAAAATCAACACATAAAAAGATAATCACTTTTGGCGGCGCTTATTCCAATCACCTTGCTGCTACTGCTTTTGCATGCAAAGAATTAAAAATAGAATCGGTTGGAATTGTTCGTGGCGAAAAACCAAAAGTGCTCTCTCCTACTCTGTTATTTTGTTTGGAAAATGAAATGCAGCTTGAATTTACAAATCGCGACTCTTATCGAAAAATAAATGAAAAAGATTTTTTAGAACAACTAAAAAATAAATATGGTGAACATATCTTAATTCCGGAAGGTGGATTTTCCATTGAAGGAAAACAAGGTGCGGGATTGATTAATGAATATTTTAATGATAAAGATTTTACTCATGTTTGCGTGCCGGTGGGAACAGCTACAACCTTTGCCGGCCTTGTTGATTCAAATAAAAATGAAACTGAATTTATGGGTTTTGGTGTTTTAAAAAACTTCAATGATATTGAAAAAAGATTCGCTGAATTAAAAGTGAATTCTCAGAAAAAATATTATTTTTTTAATGATTATCATTTTGGCGGTTATGCAAAAAAAACAGATGAACTGATTGCATTCATGAATGAATTTTATAAAGAAAATAAAATCGCATTGGATTTTGTTTATACAGCAAAAATGATGTTTGGCGTAAGAGATTTGATTCAGAAAAATTATTTTCCGGAAAGGTGTAAAATTTTATGTATTCATACCGGAGGATTGCAGGGAAATGGCCTCCCTGCCCTCCGAAGGAGGGTTCTATAGAGCGCATCCTTCTCCTTCAGGAGAAGGGTTGGGATGAGGCGTTACAGTAAAAGAACAAAAAAGTTGAATTTCTATTTCGGTCGCCAGTCATCGTCAATCTGTGGTACTTTCTCTCACTTCAAATAAAGCGAATCCATATTTTCTCCGCAATGAAGCATAGCAGATTTATATTCAGGATGTTTTTTGCCCAGATAAGGATTTAGAATTTCAGAAGTATTGCTCAGCCAGTTTGCAGGCTTATCATCTCCAAAAGCCATCGGACAATTTTGCCAATATAATTTTTGGCCTTCATAACCAACGGTTTTTAAAAGCGGGTACAAATTTTCTGAAACCATACTGAAATCATGGCGCATTTCTGTTATATCACTTTCTTTTAAAATCGGCTCTGCGTTGGCTTTGATGTCACTAATGTTTTGTTGAGCTGCTACAAATAAAGATGAATCTTTTTCGTGAAGTTCACTCAGATTAAGACTGTCTGTAGAAGCAATAAACTGAGCCGTTTTTGCTTTTATCTCTACAGAATCTGCATCCACGAAAGCGTTTTTCATTTCGATATATGCTTTCATCATTGCCGCTACTTTTTTATCAAATTCCTCAGAATGTTTTTTAACGCCGGTACTATGCGTAGTTGTTTCATTTGTAGAAACTGTTTTATCAGTTTTAAAAAATAAAAACCAAACAGCTAATAAAATAATAATTAAAAAAACAACTGCTAAAACTCTTTTCATTGTTTTATGTTTTAATTTAAAAAAATCAATCTTTTAAGAAAGTTTTTCCAACCCGCTTTTTATTCTTTTGAAACCTTCTTCAATATTTTCCATACTGTTTGCAAAAGAAATTCTAATGTAACCCGGCTGTCCGAAAGCATCTCCCGAAACGGTAGAAATATGAGCACTGTTTAAAAGATACATACAAAGATCGCTGGAATTATTGATTACTTCACCTTCAAAACTTTTTCCAAAATAAAATCTCACATCAGGAAAAATATAAAACGCACCTTCCGGAACGGTACATTTCAGATTCGGCATTTCCTTCAACAATTCCGCCACGCGTTCCTTGCGGCGTTTGAATTCTTTTACCATTTCATAAGTAGCTGTCAAGGGATCAGAAAGTGCAGTGATTGCTGCACGTTGCGTGATCGAATTGGGACCGCTGGTAAATTGTCCCTGTATTTTTTCATTCGCTTTTGCAATTTCGGGAGCAGAAGCGGTGTAGCCCAGTCTCCATCCGGTCATCGCAAAGCCTTTGCTCAATCCATTTATAATAATTACCCTTTCCTTTATTGAAGAAAACTGCGCAATGCTTTCATAATTTCCTTCCGTATGGGAATAATTTATGTACTCATAAATTTCATCGCTGATGATGTATACATTCGGGTGTTTTTCAAAAACTTTTGCCAGCGCCTCCAACTCATTTTTAGAATAAACCGCGCCGGTCGGGTTGCAGGGCGACGAGAAAATAAAAAGTTTTGTTCTTTCTGTAATCGCGTTTTCCAACTGCTCCGGTGTTAATTTGAATCCACTTTCAGGTGTGGTATTTACAAACACGACTTTTGCACGCGTCATTCTGGCGATTTCGGAATATGAAACCCAGTAAGGCGTGGGAATAATGATTTCATCATCATCATACAGAATGCTAAACATCGTATTGGCAATACATTGTTTAGCGCCGGTGCTCACTACAATTTGATTCGGTGAATACTCAAGCCCATTATCGCGCAATAATTTTTTACAAATAGTTTCCTTCAAATCTGCATAACCAGAAACCGGTGTATAATGGCTCCAGTTGTCATCAATCGCTTTTTTGGCAGCGTCTTTAATATGTTCCGGTGTATTAAAATCCGGTTCACCGAGGCTAAGGTCAATTACATTAATTCCTTTAGCTCTCAGTTCGCGGCCAAGTTTGGCCATTTTGAGGGTTTCAGGTTCGTTAAATTTGTTAAGTAGTGCGGAAAGTTGCATGTTTAAATTTTTAAAATCTGCGCAAAAGTACGGCTTTGGAGAATTGGTTCACAAAACAAATTGTGAATAATGTAAGGCGTCTGATGTTGAGATGTATGATTTTGTCGAGTCTGATGTGGTGTATGGGAATGTTGGCTGTAGTTTATGTTAGTTGGTTAAGTTTTCACTTTTAAATTTAGCGTCCTCAAGCTCGAAAATCTTCCCTCTTCCAATATTGAAGTGCTATAGAATTGTTTATGTCACCAAATCACTTTTACGCCATACGGCAAGAGGTTCGTCAAAATCCGGTTTTATTACGAACATTCCTTTGCCACTGCCAAATTTTGGGTTTCCCTTTTTCTATTTCTTTTGAACCTTCGTTGTCAAAAAGTCAATAAAATCTTCTGCTTCCGATTTCAAATTATCAGGAAGCAATGACAACTTAGTATATAATATAATATTATCCATATTGAAGCCAAATATAGCATTTTCCTGCCGGAGATATTTTTCTGAAAAACATGAATGCATTTACTCAAGATGAAAAACAATTTCTTTTCTGTCTTTATAGTAAACCAACAAATATTTCAAATTTCTTTTTAAGCAGAACCATGCAACAATAAATCAATAAAACAATCAACCAGTCAATTAACTATTTACTTTTGATTATTTCCCCTTTAACCGATAATTTTGCATCTCATTTTTGAAAATAAATTAAAGAAATTTTCAAAGCATTTTAAAACTAAAGTTTACTGATGAAAGAAGTAGCATTCAGAGAAGCATTGCGCGAAGCGATGCAGGAAGAAATGAGAAGAGATGAAAAGGTGTTTTTGATGGGAGAAGAAGTAGCAGAATATCAAGGAGCGTACAAAGTAAGCCAGGGTATGTTGCAGGAATTTGGTGAAAAAAGAATCATTGATACCCCAATTGCTGAACTTGGATTTACAGGAATTGCTGTTGGCGCTGCACAAAATGGCCTTCGTCCGATTGTAGAATATATGACCTGGAATTTTGCCAATCTTGCACTTGACCAGATTTTAAATACAGCCTCTAAAATGCTGGCAATGAGCGGCGGACAGGTTGGTTGTCCAATCGTTTTTCGCGGGCCAAACGGAAGTGCCGGACAGTTGGGAGCTCAACATTCTACAGCTTATGAAGCTATGTATGCAAATATTCCCGGGATTAAAAGTTATTTCTGTAAGCAATCCATACGATGCAAAAGGTTTATTGAAAAGCGCCATCCGTGATAATGACCCGGTCATTTTTATGGAAAGCGAAGTGATGTATGGCGAAAAAGGAATGATTCCGGAAGAAGAATACTTGATTCCGATTGGTAAAGCAAAAGTAGCGCGTGAAGGAAAAGATGTAACCATTGTTTCTTTTAATAAAATGATGAAAGTGGCGCTGCATGCGGCTGAAGAATTGCAAAAAGAAAATATCAGTGCGGAAGTAATTGATTTAAGAACCATTCGTCCTCTTGATTGGCATACCATTTTAGAATCGGTAAAAAAGACAAACCGTTTGGTGATTGTTGAAGAACAATGGCCTTTTGCGTCTATTTCTTCTGAAATTGCTTACCGTATTCAAAAAGAAGGATTCGATTATTTGGATGCACCCGTTCGCAGAATTACTTCCTTGGATGCGCCGATGCATTATGCGCCCAATTTGGTGGCACTTTATTTACCGGATGTTCCCAGAACCGTGAACCTGGTAAAGGAAGTAATGTACTTGAAAAAATAATTTAGAGCCGCATTATTGCGGCCTCTTAATTTATCGTTTAATCTATCCCGTTTTTTTTCGGGAAAAAATAATTCATTATGAATATTGGAAATTTTCATTATCCGCTTCCATCAAATGAACCGGTATTGAGTTATGCACCCGGAAATCCGGAAAGAGCGGCTTTAAAAAAAGCTTTAAAAGATTTAAAAAGCAAAAAGATTGATGTGCCAATGTACATCGGAAGCGAAGAAGTATTTACAGAAAAAAAAGTAGAAATGCGTCCGCCACATGAAAGAGATTTTGTGTTGGGAACTTATAATGAAGGCGATGCTTCTCATGTAGAAAAAGCAATCAATGCAGCCTTAAAAGCAAAAGAAGAATGGGCGAATCTGAGTTGGGAAAACCGTGCGAATATTTTTTTAAAAGCCGCAGATTTAATTGCTGCAAAATACCGGGCAGATATGTGCGCAACAACCATGCTCGGACAAAGTAAAAATGCTTACCAGGCAGAGATTGATGCAGCGTGCGAACTGATAGATTTTTTACGATTCAATGTTCATTTTTTAAGTGAGATATATAGCCAGCAACCTATTAGTTCGCCCGGTATAAATAACCGGATGGAATATCGTCCGCTGGAAGGTTTTGTATTGGCAATTACGCCTTTTAATTTTACAGCAATTGGAGGAAATTTACCGACTTCAGCAGCCTTATGTGGAAATGTAGTGGTGTGGAAATGCGCGAATACACAGGTTTACAGCGCCCAGATGTTTATGCGTATTTTGAAAGAAGCAGGTTTGCCTGATGGCGTTATCAATTTGATTTTTGTAGATGGTCCTACTTTGGGCGATGTTTGTTTTAATCATCCTGATTTTGCAGGAGTTCATTTTACAGGAAGCACCGGCGTTTTTAATACCATTTGGAAACACATTGGGAAGAATACAAAAATCTACAAATCTTATCCAAGAATAGTTGGCGAAACGGGTGGAAAAGATTTTGTGCTTGCGCATAAAAGCGCTGAGGTCGATGTGCTAGTAACGGCGCTCTGTCGTGGCGCTTTTGAATACCAGGGACAAAAATGTTCGGCAGCTTCACGCGCTTATATTCCTTCAAATATTGCTGATGAAGTAAAGAAAAAGCTTATTGCCGAAATAAAAACCATGAAGATGGGAACGGTAGAAGATTTCAGCAATTTTATCAATGCAGTTATTGATGAAAAAAGTTTTGATAAATTAGAAGGTTATTTGCAACAGGTTACGAAAGACGCAGATGCAAAAATAATTGTCGGCGGGAAATGTGATAAAACAAAAGGATATTTTATTGAGCCAACCGTGATAGAAGTTACTGATCCAAAATATGTAACTATGTGCAATGAATTATTTGGGCCGGTACTTACCATTTATGTTTATGATGAAAATAAATTTGAAGATGCTTTGAAATTGGTAGATACCACATCGCCTTATGCACTTACAGGTTCTATTATTGCACAAGGACAGAAATGCAATTGAACTGGCTACAAAAAGATTAACGAACAGCGCGGGTAATTTTTATATCAATGATAAGCCAACCGGTGCAGTTGTAGGCCAGCAGCCATTTGGCGGCGCAAGAGGCAGCGGAACAAATGATAAAGCAGGAAGTATTATTAATCTATACCGCTGGCTGAGTGCAAGAACCATTAAAGAAACTTTTATTCCGGCGGCTGATTATAGATATGCGTTTATGAAGGAGAAGTGAGTGGTGGTGAATTGTGAGTGGTGAATAGTGAATTAAGAATTAAGAATTAGGAACAGCAGAGAAACAAATAATGTTCATTCCTGTTTTGCTGTAACACGGTAGTAAATTGCTTATTAAAATGAATGTTACATGAATACCATTCTCAATAAACACCAGCTACAAATTACGATTGAGCGCCTTGCGTACCAGATAATCGAAAATTATGCTGACCTTTCTTCTGTTGCTTTGATTGGATTGCAGCCGCGTGGAATTTTTCTGGCAGATAAAATTTATAGTCAGTTAAAAAAGATAAAACCGGAACATGATTTCCTTTATGGCAAATTAGATATTACTTTTTACAGGGATGATGTGCGCAAAGAATTGCACTTGCCTAACCAGACCGACATTACTTTTTCTATTGAAGATAAAAATGTAATTCTTATTGATGATGTATTATTTACCGGAAGAACCATTCGTGCTGCGTTAGATGCTTTGTTATCTTTTGGCCGGCCCAAAAAGGTAGAGCTGTGCGTTTTAATTAATCGGGTCTCCAGCCGTCAACTTCCTATCCAGCCTGATTATTGTGGCAAATCGATTGACTCTATTATTACACAGAAAGTAAAAGTGGAATGGGATAAGGAAGAAGTGAATTTGTATTAAAAAATACTAGATTCTTTCTTTTCTCCAAATGTTTTAAGCCAATATTCCTAAAAGTACCTAAATTGAAACTTCAAGATTTTACAACTATGGAAGTTTTAAAGTATAAAGAATTTAAAAAAGAATTAAAATCTTCTTTGAAGAAGATAAGTAAAAATCAAGAGCCGATTATTGTTAGCCTAAGCAAAAACAAAAATGTAGTTCTAATTTCTTTGAATGAATACTATTCTTTGATAGAAACAATGTATTTATTAAGCACTGAAAAAAATAGAAAAAGATTACAAGAATCCATAAGTGAAATGGAAGATGGACAATTTTCTTCGCATTCACTAATTCACGATTAATGGCTTTGAAAGGTATCGCTTACCTTTTCGTCCACAAAATATTTCTATGAAAAAATTTATCTTAGTTCTTGCCCCTCTTCTATTTTTCTGTTTTACAAATGCACAGCAATTATTTACCCCAACTAACATTCAAAACGCTTATAAAAAAGAAACCAGAACTGCATCAGGAAAACCAGGAAAAAATTATTGGCAGAACAGGGCAAATTATAATATTAAAGTAAGCTTTGACCCGGCAACTCAACTGCTTCAGGGAAAAGAAACCATCAGTTATTCCAATAACAGTTCGGATACATTGAAAAAAATTATTGTTCGTTTATATCCTGACCTTTATAAAAAAGGAGTAGAAAGATTGAGCAACATTGCAGAAAAAGATTTGAACGATGGTGTGCAAATTGAATCTTTTAAAATAGGAAATGAAACGATTGATAATTTTTATAATCGGAAAAAAGCTTTTCATAATAATACCAATCTGATTATCAAACCTGCTGAAGCAATCCTGCCTCATTCAACAATAGATTTTGCAATTGATTGGCATTACAAAGTAAATACCGGTTCACCAGTGCGGACAGGAATGGTGGACAGCACTTCTTATTTTATCGCATATTTTTTCCCGCGGGTTGCGGTTTATGATGACATTGATGGATGGGATACGTGGAGCTACAACGGTTCTCAGGAATTTTATAATGATTTCGGAAATTTCAATGTCGAAATTTCGCTTCCAAAAAATTATATTGTTTGGGCTACGGGTGACAGAAAAAATGCAGAAGATAATTTTTCAAAAAATATTTTGGATAAAATAAAAAAAGCTTCTGCTGATACGGAAATTATTCATGTGATTGATTCAACAGACTATGCCAAAAACGATGTTTTAAAAAATGATGCATCAGGCGTTTGGAAATTTTCTGCAACGAATGTTACTGATTTCGCATTTGCATTAAGCGATCATTATTTATGGGACGCAAGCTCGGTTTTGGTAGATTCTGCTACAGGCCGAAGAACCATAGCTGAAGCGGCTTACAACAAAAATCATAAAGATTATTTTGATGTGGCAAACCAGGCGCATCAGACTGTTTTTTACACCAGTCATTTTTATCCAAAATATCCATTTCCTTTTAATCACATCACGGTATTTGACGGCACAGACCAAATGGAATATCCAATGATGGTAAATGACAATCCAACACGCACTCATAAAGATGCGGTACAACTCACCACACACGAAATTTTTCATTCTTACTTTCCTTTTTTCATGGGAATCAATGAAACCCAATACGCGTGGATGGATGAAGGTTGGGCAACGATTGGAGAATCCCTGATTTCTCCAAAAATGGGTGAACCCGAAGATGAGGGAATTTTCAGTAAACCCCGCTATGAGCGCATCTCAGGTACGAATAAATATGTTCCATTGATCACCAATACAAAAGAATATAGCGGCGCTGCATACCTGGCAAATTCTTATGGCAAAGGCGGTTTGTGTTATTACGTTTTGCAGGATCTATTGGGCGATGAATTGTATTTTAAATCACTGCATCAATATATGAATGACTGGAATGGAAAACATCCAACTCCTTATGATTTCTTTTATAGTTTTAATAAGGCAAGCGGGAAAGATTTAAACTGGTTTTGGCAAAAATGGTTTTTTGGCTGGGAATATCCTGATCTATCTATTAAAAAAGTAGAAAAGAACGGGGAGAATGTAAAAATAATTATCCAGAATAAAGGCGGCTTGCCATTACCGGTTTATATGAATATTATATCAAAAGATGGCAAAGAATCTTTGGTAAGATATACGGCTGAAGTTTGGAAAAATGGTGAAAAAGAAAAATTATTTATCATTTCAAAACCCTTTTCAACGATTTCTAAAATTGAATTAGGCAATGAATTTATTCCGGATAAATTTGAAAATAATAATAGCTGGATCGCCCGATAATAAGCTAAAATTAACATCGCATAAAAGCTAAAAGCTAAATACAAATTTCAAATATTTCTTTGTTTACTGAAAACAATAAACAAAAAAACCGGCGTTAGCCGGTCTTAATTTTATGCCTTCAGAAATTCATTTTCCAATTACTTTATACTGCACTACTCCGTTATCAGATTCCTGCTCCAGGTATATATTATCCGGCGTCTCATATACCTGTTCGCCATTAAGTGTAATAATTTTTGACCCTTCAGGTAATTGATTGATTACATCCCCAATCTGCAAAGACGTTGTAGGATTCGTGCTACCATTCTGACCATCGGTCGTATTGTTAATGACACCATTTTTACCAACTACTGTAAATACATTATTTCCATTGGAATCTACGCCGGCTTTGTAATAGGTGCCATTCAATTCATACAAAGATTCACCATTAATTACAACAGATCTTGCTCCGCCTGGCAAAGTTGTAACTGTTGCTCCCATGGGCGCATCCACTACCTGGTAGCCGTCATCGTATGGACGATAATAAATTCCATTGTAATAATAATAAGGAACAGGGCCGATAAATATTCTTGAATATCCAAAAGGAAGAACAGCTATCTGTAATCCAAAAGGAGGAAAGATGGGTGTATAATATCCGCCATAATATCCATAATAAAAACCATTGCTATAATAATAAGGATAACCACCAAAACGGATTGAAACAAAGCTATGAGGAATCACTCTATAGCGTGGGCCATACATAAAATAAGTGGTGCGGCCATAAACATTTCCATAATAGTGATTGCTATAACCATAATTGTTGTAATGATAATTACGGTAATTATAATTATTACGCATTACCGGGATTTGCCTGCTGTTATTGCTTCTGGTAACCACTTCGCGTTGTGAATTGACTACAGTCGTATTTCGTTGTGGCGTTACTCTTTGTGTCATGTTTCGGGAAGGAGTGTTCTGGATAGCCTCATTCCTCCGTGGTTCCGATGAACGATTTTCAAAGGTTCTGACAGGAGCAGACCTCGTTGCATATTGGCGGCTTGGGGAAGAGTAATTCCTGGATTCAGAACGTGAAGAGCTTTGCCTGGACTCCCTGGTTCTTTGCGCATCAGTGCAATTATAAATTGCCACAGAAAATGCGGTTAATAAAAACATGTGAAGTATCTTTTTCATAAATGAAGCTTTGAATGTTTAAAAGAAGCATTTCTCAAATTTAATTTAAATATCAGCATCTGTTTAATTTTCGCTTGTTAAATAATCGCTTATAAAATCGCTTATAATTTCTACTTTTTTTTGGACGCTTTTTTTCGATAAAGGTTTAAAGATCATTAATAATTTCATTGAGCAAAAATTGACAATAAAACATTTAGCTTTTAAAAAAGAACATCAAATATAACTGACTCCTTTTTAAAAAAATAAGGGCGAAAACCATCAAATAGAACATAAAATATTCCTCATTTTCGCCTTTAACTTTTTCATTTTTTTCTGTATAAAATACTAATATCCAAGTATTAACGGAATAACGAAATGTTATATGACTGAATCTGCACCTCGTAATGGCATCATAATTGCAATTACTATAGTAACAATTATTTCTTTAACCCCTAAATTGATCTTTATGAAAACAAAAACAATCACAATGTCCCTTGCATTCACGTTATTTGGAACGGCACTGTTTGCCCAAAATAAAACAGATACCGTTCCCCAACAGCCTCCTAAAACCGATACGGCTAAAACTCCAAAAACAGACACCACAAAAGAAAGTGCATTTGTTATTAAAACCGTAAACGTAAGGAGTTTCCCAAATGTAAAGGATACTGTGCCGGAGCAAACTCCGAAGTCTGATACAACTCAGAAAACGGATACTTCAAAAGCAACCGCTTTTGTTAACAACCAGGTAAACGTTAGAAGTTTCTCTGCCAACGCTTTGGATACCGTACCTCAAACTCCAAAGAAGGATTCAACTGAAAAAACCGATACTACACAAGCAAGTGCTTTAGTTACAAAAAGTATCAAGAAGAACCAAGTCAATGAAAATGTAGCATGGATCAATGAACAAACATCTGTTGCTTACGTTTCTTCAAAGAAAAAAATGAAAAAACTCGATTAATATTAATTCGATTCAGTTCAAATAGCCACTCAAAAAACGAGTGGCTATTTTATTTAATACCGAATATAAGCTTTAAATAGTCCAAACTTCTTTTTTGTCGGTATAATACCATCTAATATTTGCACATAGTCCTTTGGACTATTTAGCAAATAAAGATGGTATAAACATTTTTTCATAAACCTTAAAAACCATTTCTTTTGATTTTGAATTATTATTAAACAAATACCTTTGACTCTTTTAAAAAAACGAAAAGCATGACAGAGTATTTAAACAAACTTTTTGCAAATCAGAATTATGATCACAATAATTTTTTTCTAATCGCAGGCCCGTGTGTGGTGGAAAGTGAAGAACTAATCTTTGAAGTAGCAGAAAAAGTTTCAAGCGTCTGTAAAAAATTGCAGATTCCATACATTTTTAAATCGTCATACAGAAAAGCAAATCGTACAAGTGCCTCTTCTTTTACCGGCCTGGGAGATGAAACTGCTTTGCAAATGATTGCGAAGGTGGGGAGTCATTTCCGGTTGCCAACAATTACCGATATTCATGCGCATGAAGAAGCTGCAATCGCTGCAAAATATGTAGACGCGTTACAAATCCCGGCTTTCCTTTGCAGGCAAACTGATCTTTTAATTGCAGCAGCACAAACAGGGAAAATTGTGAATGTAAAAAAAGGACAGTTTGTAAATGGCGAGTCGATGAAATTTGCAGTGGAGAAAATTAAAAAAGCCGGCAATGAAAAAGTAATGCTTACCGACAGGGGAAATACTTATGGCTATAATGATCTGATCGTTGATTATAGAAATATTCCGGTGATGAAAAGTCATCAGGTACCAGTGATAATGGACTGCACCCACAGCTTGCAAAAGCCCAATCAATCAGGCGGAGTTACCGGTGGTGATCCCCAAATGATTGAGACAATTGCAAAAGCAGCGATTGCCGTAGGCGCCGATGGTTTATTTATTGAAACACATCCCAATCCTGCAGTGGCAAAAAGTGATGGAGCAAATATGTTGCAGCTTGATCTTTTGGAAGATCTTCTTTCTAAATTAATAAAAATCCGGAAAGCGGCATTATAAAATTCCGCGATTGATCTCTTGCTGTCTTGTTTTGTCAAATCCTTTATTATTGATAAAAAGGGAATCAGATTTTCGATTATTCGTTTGCTGGTTAACATTTTTCTAAACAAAAACCGGCAATAATTTACCGGTTTTAATTTATTTCTGCTGAATTTCTAATTATGGAATTGCTACAGCCACCGGCGCAGGTGGCGTTTTTTCTTTTGAAATATTTGCAGCGATTCCAATGCTGTGATAAAAATGATAACTGGCATTTTGCGTAACAGCAACCCTGTATTGGGAATTGATTAATAAATAAGCAACATCGTCAATATTTACCTGCAAACCCACTCCTAACGGCATAAATGCACCAAAATACTTTTTGTACTTACTGGCCCCTACGCCCAGATCTACAAAAGGAACGACCCAATATTCATCAGTTAACAATTTTAAATTAAGAGAAGCGGTAGTTTCCAGCAAAAAATTCTTCTTTCCAAAAGGAGCTACATTTTGAATCGGATAGTCAACAGAAGAACCAGCCAGCGTGGCGATGAAATCTGCATGATCGCTTAAACCGCTCAAATAATTTATTGCCAAGCCCGGATTCATCCTTGATGTTTTAAAAAAATTATGATCGTTTAAAACACTTACAATCCCCATCGATCTGATATCCGAAGCGGTTTTAAAATCGTTTAGAAAAAAACTGATGCCAAGTGCATGTCCTTTTTTATAGCTATTCTGCTGTGCAAAAACAGAAGCAAGAAAACCTGTGAAACATAATAACAAAAATAATTTTTTCATAAAAGTTTAGTTAATTTAAAACAAAAATAATGGCTTAGCCGGAAAGGAAAAATTAAATTATTCAGGATAATTAGTCAACAACTCCACTTTCACTTTTGTAATTCCGTGTGTCATAAATCCGAGTTTTTTAGCAGCAGTTTGCGACACATCGACCAAACGTTTACTCTTTCGGCTAAGACGGTCATTTATTTTAAGAATCACCGATTTATGATTTCGAAGATTGGTCACTTTTATCCATTTGTTCATGGGAAAAACATTACAGGCAGCGGTGTATTTATTGTGATGATATTTCTCACCGTTAGCGGTAGATTGGGCAAGAAATTTATCAGCATAAAAACTGGCAGTTCCATATTTTATAGTTTTTTTTGAAATACCTGCTGAATGGTGATGTGGCTTTTTTACATTTGGTTTTTGAATTCCGAAAGTAATATCAAAAACAAAAAATAAAATAATGACGACGACAAATTTGATAAATAGCGGTTTCAGATTGAATGATTTTAAAATTAAAAATAGAAAACAAAATTCCTAAATAAAAAAAAGGGGCCGGATAAAAATCCACCCCTGTTATAATCCAATATCCTATGAAAAACCGAGTTTAAACTACACATGTAGTTCTTAATATTTTTGATGGCTGTCGCCTGTTTTAATTTGCAATTTTAAAAATTCTTTTCTTTAACCTTAAAATCAACATAAAGACTGCTTTCGACTATAAAACGTTGCATTGGTTTAATTATTTTTCAAAAGAATTTAAAAAAAGGGGCCGGATGGAAATCCACCCCTGTTATAATCCAATATCCTATGAAAAACCGAGTTTAAACTACACATGTAGTTCTTAATATTTTTAATGGTTTTCACCATGTTGATTTAAAATTTGCAGAATATTGATTAAAATTCTGTTTTTTATAAGCTTCTTCTCCAAAGTATTTTAGAATAATTTCCATTTCTTTCGGTTCCATAAAACCGGGAACCGCTGCAGGGTTTTTTTGTATATCCGGAAAAATCACGGTGTTCGGAAATTCCAATTGCCCTTGTGTAAGATATAAAGCAAAATCGTTTACTTTATCCCTGCTATTGTAATCGTATTTTTTATTATCCCATTGTACCGCATCTTTGGTTTCGGCATTTACTTTTACCGCATAGAAACGTTCATTAATGTAGGAAATTACTTTTGCGTTCGTATATGTTTTTTTATCCATTACTTTACACCAATAACACCAGTTGGTATAAAGGTCAATGATTACTGGTTTAGGTTCACTTTTCATTTTCACATTTAATTCATCAACAGTCAACCATTTTATTTTTTCTTTTTCAGTTGGTTTAACTTTGGCAAAAGAAAAAAGACACAAAACCGGAATTAAAATAAGAAGCCCTTTTTTTTCCATAAATAGTAAACGTGCAATTGCAGTTTTTATTTCATTTTTTTGTAAAAATTTTTTTTACGCTCAAATTGCCTCATGAACAAAATAATTCTTGCTGTTTCTGGCGCCAGTGGTTCCATTTATGCAAAAAGCTTATTAGATAAGCTTTTTTTAATGACATCGCAATGGTCAGATGTCGGTATCATAATCACAGATAATGCCAAAATAGTATGGCAGACAGAAATAGGCGATAAGACCTATGAAAATTATCCGGCTAAGTATTATGACAAAAAAGATTTTATGGCTCCTTTCGCATCCGGTTCAGCTAATTATAATATCATGATTATCGCTCCATGCAGCATGGGAACGGTGGCGCGAATTGCTTCAGGAATTTCGGACGATCTGATTTCAAGAGCCGCAGATGTTGTGTTAAAAGAAAGAAGAAAATTAATTTGTGTGGTAAGGGAAACTCCATATAATCTGATACATTTAAAAAACATGGAAACTATTACACAGGCAGGTGGAATTATTTGCCCTGCCTCACCATCTTTTTATAGTAAACCAAAAACAATAGAAGAAGCTGTTTCGACTGTAACAGACAGAGTCATCCATTTAGCAGGATTACACATTGATTCTTTTAGATGGCAGGAATAAAAAAAGCACCTCAAAAGAAGCGCTTTTATTTAAAACAAAATGAAAAATAATTATCTTAAATCCACAACCTCCACATTCGGATATTTTTTAGCATCAAAAACAAATAATGACGCCGGCAAACTGGTATTTGTTTTTATTCCGGTAATTGTATAAATATACCGGTTGCCATTTTTTTCGAACACTTTGGTAGAAACAATATTTTTTGATACTTTATCTATATCTATCAATACTTTAAAAAAAGTTTTTGTTTTATCCACGGGCGTCAGCTCAATTTGCTGAATTGTTTTCTTACCTTCTTTCGTTTCTCCATTCAATTTGTACAAAAAATCTTTATCAT
The DNA here is from genome assembly GCA_963706825.1 of uncultured Chitinophagaceae bacterium. GTDB lineage: Bacteria > Bacteroidota > Bacteroidia > Chitinophagales > Chitinophagaceae > Ginsengibacter. Next base: position 152,517 of record CAVPNT010000005.1, read on the forward strand.
AAAAATTAGTAAACATTTTTTGTGGTGTAATGGTATTTGATGAAGGGTCAAATTTGGTGATCTGCACTTCATCGGCCGATTTATCGTAAGTCCAGATATTATTTCCATCACTGTAAATTTCCTGCCCTGAAATATTGACCCTGTATTTGGAGCCGTTCATATAAACAACACCTTTTTTTGTTCCTTCTACTTTTCCGTTTGCATCGGTAATGCTGAGAGTAAAATTTGCTTCTACAGATTTATAGGTTTTAAACTTTGCACTTACATTATCCAGAATCGCTTTAGCAGCAGCATCGCTTTTTCCTAAAGAATTATTTTGAGCAACAACAGCAGAACTACAAATCAAAAGAAAACAGAAGTATAATATTTTCATCAGTATATTTTAAACGTTAAAGATACGTTTATAGATATTATTTAATGGCTTTGGTTTAATACATTTTGCAAAACAAATGATAAAAACATCCGCTACCCAAATAATTAAAATTCAGCCTTCAACTTTGAACCTTCAACCTTCAACTTTTAACCTTGACCCTTGAACATTAGCTTTCACTTTCAACTTTCAACCTTGAACCTTCAACTTTAACTGCCTCATTTTTCACCAAATCGATTTTACTGAATTCTTTTGCAGCCTTTATAAAATGAACAAATACCGGTTGAGGGTTTTCAACGGTGCTTTTTAATTCGGGGTGAAATTGTACTCCAATAAAAAAAGGATGATGTGTTAATTCCATAATTTCCACCAATCCGCTTTGAGGATTTATACCGCTGGCTATCATGCCCGCTTCTTCAAATTGTTTTAAATATTTATTATTGAATTCCCAGCGATGGCGATGACGCTCGTGAATTTCGGTTTTCCCATAAATAGAATAAGCCAGTGAATTTTCTTTAATTATACAAGGATAAGAACCCAGACGCATCGTACCACCCTTCATCGTGATCTTCTTCTGTTCTTCCATCATATCTATTACCGGTTCCGGTGTATCGGGATTCATTTCTGTAGAATCTGCATCTTTTATTCCCAATACATTTCTTGCAAATTCAATCACAGCCATTTGCATGCCCAGGCAAATTCCGAAAAATGGCAAATTATTTTCACGCGCATATTTCACTGCGATTATTTTTCCTTCCACACCTCTGAAACCAAAGCCGGGAGCTACTAATAAGCCATCAAGCCCCAATAATTTTTCATTTACATTTTCTTCATCAATATATTCACTATGCACATTTACTACCTGTACTTTGCAGTCATTCATTGCGCCGGCATGAATAAAAGATTCAAGAATTGATTTATACGCATCCTGCAATTCAATATATTTTCCAATAAGTCCAATCGTTACTTTATTTCTCGGATGTTTTACCTTATCGAGAAATTCTCTCCATTTATGCAATTCCGGCTCATTATAATTGGTGATATTTAATTTTTTCAAAACAATCAAATCCAGTTTTTCCCGAAGCATTGCAATCGGAACTTCATAAATCGTTGAAGCATCCGCAGCTTCGATTACTGAATCAACTTTTACATTACAGAAAAGGGCAATTTTTCTTTTCAAATCTTCTGTCAGCGGCCGTTCTGTACGACAAACCAATATATCGGGATGGACGCCATTTTCACTCATTATTTTTACGCTATGTTGCGTAGGTTTTGTTTTTAATTCTTTTGCAGCTTTCAGGTAGGGAATTAAAGTAAGGTGCACCACAAGGCAATCTTCCACGGGCAATTCCCATTGCATTTGTCTCACTGCTTCTACAAATGGAAGGCTTTCAATATCGCCAACGGTTCCACCTATTTCAGTTAGAATAATATCGTACTGATTTTTTTCACCAAGGAGCATCATTCTGCGTTTAATTTCATCCGTAATATGCGGAACTACCTGCACGGTTTTCCCCAGGTAGTCTCCTTCTCTTTCCCTGTTAATTACCGTTTGATAAATGCGCCCGGTCGTTACATTATTCGCCTGGCTTGTATTTATATTTAAAAAGCGCTCATAATGGCCAAGGTCAAGATCGGTTTCGGCACCGTCTTCCGTTACAAAACATTCTCCGTGTTCATACGGATTCAATGTGCCTGGATCCACATTGATATAAGGATCAAATTTTTGAATTGTAACACGCAAACCTCTTGCCTGCAAAAGCTTTGCAAGTGAAGCGGCAATAATTCCTTTGCCTAATGAAGAACTTACGCCGCCCGTAACGAAAATGTATTTAGCCATTTGTAATGTTTATTAAAAAATAAAACGCTCACCAAAACAAGATAAAATATTGTTGTGCTGAACGATATGTAAAAAGTGACCGCGGAAAGGGAAATGAAACAAAAAAAAATCCGGGAGGTCGTGCAAACTTACGCCTAATATTTTAGCCCAAAAAGTAATGGGGAAAATTTTATAGAAAAAATATCGCTGATTCTACAGATTAATGGATTACACTTATTTGCATTTTTGCGATTCAAAACGAAAAATACAAATTCCAGGTATTTGTTTGTTTGTTGTAAACAATCACCTGGAATTTTTATTTTTCACGAGGTTAAAATCTTATGACATTTTATGAAGTAAAAATTAAGAACTTTTACAACAAACAAATAAATAAGACGATTTTATATTTATTAAAATTGCAAATTATACGTCGATCGAGCTCATCACTTTTTTCATAAAGGTATTTAATGCCTCTTTTTCTGAAAGCCCGCTTGCTATCAACTGATGCACTTCCAATGCACCACACATATTTGAGATTAGTTCTCCTATTACGTTTAAATCTTCTTCTTTCAAAGTTGCCGCTTCTGAGGTGGCTTCTAACACTTTTATCGCTGTTTCAATTTCATCCTGCGAAGAAGTTCTTTGTATTTGTTTAATTACCGGTAATTTCATTAATCAGATTTTTTAAAGGTTCTTCTTTGTTCGTTTGAACCTGGTTTATTAATGTGCCATTTCTAAATATCGCAAAGGTTGGAAGGTTTTTTACACTGGCAAACTTGCGGCTTGCTGGATATTTTTCTGCATCAGCGATTACAAAAGCCACGCCTTCATTTTCTGTTGAAAGCCTTTTGAACTTTGGTTTCATAAGCCTGCAGTTGCCACACCAGCCGGCAGAATATTGCACAATCACTTCTGAATTATTATTCAAAACTTCCTGCAAATTATCTTCCTGTAATTCTATCAACATGATATTTTTTGTTTAAAAAAAATGATTAATTATGAACGCTTGCCTGACTCAGGTAGTTGGAAACTCCTTCTTTGGTTGCCACCATTGCTTCTTCCCCTTCTTCCCAGTTTGCCGGACAAACTTCCCCATATTTTTCTACATGAATTTGTGCATCTATCAAACGAATGTATTCATCAATATTTCTTCCGAGTGGCAAATCGTTTACAGAAGCATGTCTTACAATTCCTTCTTTATCTATCAAAAACGTACCACGGTAAGCAACCGGAATTCCTTCAAAAGACCATGTGTAATTTTCACGGTCAAAATGATATTTGCCACCCAATACGCGATAATTTAATGAAACAATTTTTGAAGCATCTGCTATCAGAGGATAAGTTACTCCTTCAATGCCGCCGTTATCTTTTGGTGTAGTAAGCCATGCGAGGTGTGTTTCTTCTGTATCTGTAGAGCAACCGACTACGATAGTATCTCTTTTCTCAAACTCTTCCAGTTTTTCCTGGAATGCATGTATCTCTGTAGGGCACACAAATGTAAAGTCCTTTGGGTAAAAGAAAAGCAACACATTCTTCTTTCCAATATATTGATCAAGGCTGAAATTCTCAACAATTTCTTCTCCATTTATTACCGCGCCGGCGGAAATCTTTGGCGCTTGTTTACCTACTAAGTTCATAATAATTCTAATTTTTATGTTTTAAAATATTAACCAATTTTTGAGGCCGCAAAGGTAAGACAGATGAAAGGGTTAAGTGTATCGAAATGAGAAACTTTTGTAAAAGATCCCTTTAAAAAGATGGAATGAACTGTTTTACATTTGTATAATAAAAAAACAGTTTAAAAATTAAAATGTTAATGATTTTTTGTTTAAATTTATAAAATGGAAACTTTAACAAGACAAGAGACAATTCAGGAAATTGTGAAAAACGTAAAAAGACTTGATAAACTTGAATTGCAAATATTACTTACAAAGCTACGTGTTAAAAAATTACAGAAAGAGGGTGTAAAACCGGTTGCGAAACTATCCAAAAACATCAAATTTCCCACAATGGAAGAGATTAATCTTTGGAAGCATGAAGCAAGAAAAAAGGATGCGCATAAATAGGTTTGTCCTCGACAACAATATTTGGATAAGCTATTTCATCACGAATAATGAACAAAAACTAATTGACATTATCGCAAACAATGATCTGATTGTATTTTCATGCAAAGAATTATTTGAAGAATTTATTCGGGTATTAAATTACCCTCATATAAGAAAATTTGAAGTAAACGTTTCAAAGGCAATAAAGATAATGAGAGAAGTATCTGTTACATTTGAACTTCAATATCCCGTAAAGCAATACATTCCGGATGATAGAAATGATGATTATTTAATAGCCCTAGCTTTGCAAACTTCTTCTGGTTTTATTACTTCCGGTGATCATCACATTTTATCAGAAAAATCAAATCTTGAAAGGAAGTATTTAAAATTAAAAATAATAACAAAAACTGAGTTTGAAAACATGTTTCTAAAAAGCACAAAAGGAATTTTATAGCTGCATGTCAGTTTCATTTTTAAAGTAAAAATTAAAAAGATACCGGAATTTGTTTCACCCAGTTTTGCAAAGCAGATGCAAGTTTGCGGTCATTGCTCAACCTCGGCACTTTATTTTGGCCGCCAAGTTTGCCGACGCTTTTCATATAATTGATAAACCCATTTTTTTCAATAATCTGAATTTTTAAAGGCTGCAAAATATTTCCTTTGATAAGGTCATCATAATAGATATTTTTCTTTCTTAAATTACGATCTATTTTTTGAGCAAACCGTTCCAGGTCGTTTGGGATATTTTCAAATTCAATAAACCATTCATGAAAACTTTTTTCGCCGGTCATAGAAATATTCGGAGCTACAGTAAACTCAGTTATTTTAATGTTTTCTGATTCTGCAGCTATCTGTAAAGCATCTTCCACTTCTTCGCCAATTACATGCTCTCCGAATGCGGAGATAAAATGCTTCACTCTTCCCGTTACAACAATACGGTAAGGGTTTAATGAAACAAACTTTACCGTATCTCCCATATTATATGCCCACAAACCCGCATTACTGCTCACGATAAGCACATAATTTTTATTCAGTTGCACATCTTTTAAAGTAAGGCGCGTTGGATTTTCTTTGGTAATTTCTTCTACCGGCACAAATTCATAAAAGATTCCGCTGTTCGTATTCAGTAATAATCCTTCTGCATCCTGGTTGTCCTGGAAAGCAAAAAAACCTTCACTTGCCGGATACAATTCTATTGTATCAATCTTCTTTCCGATACTTTCGAACAGCTTTGCTTTATAAGGTTCAAAATTAACACCTCCCTGCACCATTACACTGAACTCAGGGAAAATATCTTTAATCTTTTTGCCGGTTTTGTTCTCCAGTTCATCAAAATACATTTGAATCCATGGTGGAATGCCACTGATCAGCGTCATTCTTTCGGACACAGTTTCTTCTACGATTTTTGACAACTTTTCTTCCCAGTCTTCAATACAATTTGTTTCAAAAGAAGGCAACTGATTAGAGCGTAGATAGCGCGGAACATGATGGTTCACGATTCCGCTCAGTCTGCCGGTTGGAATTCCTCCTACTCTTTCAAGTTCAGGAGAACCGCTCAGGAAAATCATTTTTCCATCAGCAAATTGCGATTTCCCGGTTTGAGCCATATAACACAAAAGTGCATTTCGCGCGCTGTCAATATGATTGGAAATAGAATCTTTTGTGATGGGAATATATTTTACACCGCTGGTTGTACCGCTGGTTTTTGCAAAGTAAATTGGAAAACCCTTCCATAAAATATTCTGTTTTCCTTCCTTTAATTTTTCAATGTAAACTTTAAAATCTTCATACTCGCGAATGGGAACCTGCTTCACATAATCTTCATGAGTTTTTATTGTCTCAAAACCATGTTCTTTTCCAAATTCAGTTTTGATTCCGGTCTTGATCAAGGTATTGAAAATGCTGTTCTGATCTGCAACAGCCGTTAGCATGGATTTTTTTATTTGCTTATATATATAAATGGCAAAAGGTTTTGCCAAATATGATTTGAACTTCATTTTCATTGCAAAAAAGCTAATCGTTATTCACAAATTTAAGGATAAAAGTTCTATTGCAACCTGCAATTTATAAATCGTCCGTAGTGATATTAAAGAATTGTAAAAAGGGAAATAAGGCTATTGCGGCATAGCTAACTGAAATTTTTCCTTTAATTCTGTTTTCTGAAACTGCGCGGTTCTGTCAAAACCGGTTTCTGAATTTGAATCACTCATCCCATTTTGCTCATGCTCTGATCTGTGTGAACCATTCATTCCACCGTAACCACCGCCCATTCTACCACCATGGCCGCCACCAGTGTGTGAATAGCCTGCGTGATTCTGTGAACCGCCAGGCATCGCATTGATTATTACATTTAATGAAATATCTTTTGAAAAATCTTTTTCGCTATAACCTTTTCCAAACATTTCTTTAAACGGAATGGCTAATTCATAGGTAAATGTATTTGAAGAATCCCGGCCAATAGCAGCATGAAGACCGGAAACATCATTTGCAGGTATTAATCCATTTTCATGAGCAAACCCTTTTACTTCCATGGAATCATGATTAGCAAAAATTGCGCGTCCCGGAGCATTTTCTTGTTGTATTTCGTTCTGCTGCTGAACTGGTTTTGAAGGATGTTTATATCCTATTGGAAAGTTGATTGAGCATTTATGTTTACCATTAATTTTGTCACTTAGGATAATTTTCATCCCGGATTGCATGATCTTCTCTTTAGTAATTTCATCCTTCGCCTGAAAACACAAATACAGATTATTGCTGTCATTTTGAAAATCAAAAAACAGGTTCGTTTGATTGTCATAGTGTTTCAAAGGCGGATTCCAATCTGCGGCATTACCATCAATAGTAATTTCATTTTTACTCCATTGAGCAGTGGAATTTTCCTGCGCGAATAGAACAGTTGAAATAAAAATAAGCATTGGTATAAAGAAAAGTTTCTTCATTTTAATTTTTTTTCCCAAAACTATTCTTTATCTATTCAGAAACTTTTTTCATGGAATGAATTAATAAATCTTTTTCTTTTTGGTTACAAATCCATTACATGACTAAAGCAACAAAAATAATTTTTATGAAGTTTGTTTTCATGCAATTTCCGTGCTGCCGCGGTTCGAAGTGACCTTGAGACTTACAAAATTGAACTTTAAACTTCGAACTGAAAAACTTTGAACTTAAAAACATTCCACTTTAAACAACTACCTGTTCTCAAGCGGCACCACTTTATACCCCGCCTTCTTCAAAAGGCTTATCAATCCTGCATCTCCTACCAGGTGCCCCGCTCCTACGGCCACAAAAACACTTTTAGTTTTCATAATTTCTTTCAATTGTTTTACCCAGTTTTTATTCCGGTCTTTTAACAAAAGATCATCGTATTTATCTGAACCAAATTCACTTTTTCCAACCAATGTTTTTAAAGAATCCATTTGCTGACTTTTATAAAAATCAAGCATCTTTTCAAATTCATTTTTATACACAGAAAAACTATCTATATTTTTCAATAATTCCTTCGCCTGCCAGTCGTAAGGAATGCTGTCAAAAACACTTGCCTGGAATTGCATGGTTTCAAGGCCTTTGATTTCTTTTTTATCTTCTTTAGCAATTTGCATCAGTGCTTCTTCCACTCCGGAAGGATTGCTGCAATTCATCATCCGGGGATAAAGTAAGGCAACAAGGAAATACGGTTTTGCTTTTTGAAATAGCAGCATTGGCATTTTCAAAGTATCGGAAAAATAATTTTCCAGCCTCTTGTATTCCTCAGGCGTGTAAAGGCTTTCAAGCGTTTCACCATTTTTCATATTCATATACATCATACCGCTGAGCATGGTAGATGGATCATCCAGTTTCAGCTCCATATACACTTCATCAACAGATTTCATCGCCTTTTTCAACTGTTCGCTGAAATGAATATCGTCTTTGCACAACAAATGAAAAGTGCCAAAAAGAAAGCTTGGTTTCTTTAATCCATTCCCGCTTATTTCCCACAAAAGCGTGTTATCATTTTTTTGCTTTACAAAAGATTGACCGTTTTGTGCTTTACATCCGAGAAATAAAATCGTTGATAGGGTGTAAAATAATAAATGCTTCATCCGGTTTAATTTTTGTAAAAATAAGGTTTAAGGGAATGCTTCTTTAATAACGGTTTTATTAAAAATAAAAAACACAAATTCATTTTATTTGTTGCTTTACTGAACAAGTTGTTTTTCACAAAGGTTCTTCAAAAAATTTTTTTGTTCAAACAAATTTTCATCCTTTACTTTGCACCTCAATGAAACAAAATCTTCACATACTTCATCATCATTTTTTACCAAAAGGTAAGCTGTGTTGATTTGTATGTAAAAATATATTCTCAAAAAGGCTTACTGAAAAGTGAGCCTTTTTCATTTCTCCCTCTCTTGCTTCTCCCTCTCGCTTAGGAGAGGGCCGGGGTGAGGCAAAAAAATAAACAAATGCTAAAAATTGCAATTCAGAAATCAGGCCGGTTGTATGAACAATCCCTTCAACTTTTAAAAGAATGTGGTATTGAATTGAACAACGGGAACCGGCAATTGAAAGTTCAGGCTTTTAATTTTCCTGCGGAGGCTTATTTCCTTCGCGACGATGATATTCCACAATACGTTTGTGATGGCGTAGCCGATATCGGAATAGTTGGAGAAAATGTTTTCTTCGAAAAAAATAAAGATATTCAGATTGTTCGCAAGCTTGGCTTTGGAAGATGCAGGCTCAGTATCGCGGTCCCAAAAAGCTTGAATTATTCAAGTGCAAAAGATTTGAATGGTTTGAAAATTGCAACATCTTATACAGTTCTATTACAGAAGTTTTTGAATGAACATAATCTCAAAGCGGAAATTCACGAAATCAGCGGATCGGTAGAAATAGCGCCTGGCATAGGTTTGGCAGATGCTATTTGTGACCTGGTAAGCAGCGGCAGCACACTTTTTACCAACAATCTGAAAGAAGTGGAAGTAATTTTAAATTCAGAAGCGGCGCTCGTTGCGAATAAAGATTTGGATGAAGAAAATACAAAAATCCTGGATAACTTATTGCTCAGGATTGATGCGGTAAAAGCAGCAAAAAATTATAAATATATTTTAATGAATGCGCCCGATCACCAGCTCAAAAATATCTGCGCTTTACTTCCGGGAATGAAAAGCCCAACCATAGTTCCTCTTGCAGAAAAGGGATGGAACAGTATTCAGAGCGTAGTAAATGAAAATGATTTCTGGCAGGTAATTGAAAAATTAAAAGTGTTTGAAGCAGAAGGAATTTTGGTGGTGCCTATTGAAAAAATGATTTCATAAAAATACCTATAAGGTGTAAAAAAAACCTATGAAGTTTTAAAAACCTTATAGGTTTGAATAAATTGAATAAACATGAATGCAATTATCATAAATCCTTCCCCGACGGACTGGCCTGAACTAACGACCCGGCCTCAGATAAATTCAAAAAATCTGGAAGAAACGGTTTTAGAAATCATCAATACAGTAAAGGCTCAGGGCGATGTGGCGGTAAAAAATTATTCCTCACAGTTTCATGGTTTTGCTCCACAATCTTTATGGGTTACCGATGAAGAAATTGCAGAATCAGCCAAGAAGATTGATAAAGATTTAAAGAAAGCAATTCTTCTTGCAAAAAAAAATATTGAAAAATTTCACAGGCATCAGTTTGAAAAAATAAAAAAAATAGAAACTTCCACGGGCGTTGTTTGCTGGCGCAAAAGCGTGCCTGTTGAGAAAGTTGGTTTGTATATTCCCGGAGGAAGCGCGCCATTGTTTTCTACTTTGTTAATGCTTGCTATTCCTGCACAGATTGGCGGATGTAAAAATATTTTAGTGAGTACTCCTGCAAATAAAAGTGGGCATGTGGATGACCGGGTTTTATTTGTGGCAAATATTCTTGGAATCGAAAATATTTACAAAGGCGGCGGCGCACAAGCGATTGCTGCAATGGCTTATGGAACACAAACAGTAGAAAAAGTAGATAAAATTTTTGGCCCCGGAAATCAGTATGTAACCTGTGCAAAAAGACTGGTAACTATTGATGGCGTTGCAATTGATATGCTTGCAGGACCAAGCGAAGTAGCAATCTATGCAGATAATACTTGTGTGCCTGAATTTGTTGCAGCAGATTTATTAAGCCAGGCGGAGCATGGCAGCGACAGCCAGGTGGTTCTGGTTGCAGCAAACGAACAAATAATTGAAAATGTTATTTCTGAAATTCATCAACAATTGCCACTGCTGGAAAGAAAAGAAACGATTGAAAATAGTTTTTTGAATAGAAGATTTCTGGTGATTGAAAATGCAGACGAAGCATTTAATTTTTTGAATGCTTATGCACCGGAACATTTAATCATTGCTTCTGAAAATGCCGAAGAGCTTACAGAAAAAGTACAAAATGCCGGCAGCGTTTTTCTAGGCAATTTTTCGCCTGAAAGCGCCGGCGATTACGCATCGGGCACAAACCACTCGTTGCCAACAAATGGTTTGGCAAAAACATATAGCGGCGTTTCTGTCGATAGTTTTGTAAAGAAAATTACCTTTCAGAAATTAAGTGCAAAAGGAATAAAAAATATTGGAGAAGCAGTAGAAAATATGGCTGCTGCTGAAGGATTGGCGGCACATAAAAATGCGGTAAGTATTCGTTTAAAAAAAATAAAGGATGGAAAAATTTGATGTAGAAAAACTGGTTAGGGAAAACATAAAAAAATTAAAACCTTATTCTTCTGCGAGAAGTGAATACCGGGGCAATGCAGAAATTTTTATCGATGCAAACGAAAATGCATACGGCTCACCATTTGAAGAAAATTTTAACCGTTATCCTGATCCGCTGCAATGGCAATTAAAGCAACAGATTTCAAAAATAAAGGGTGTGCCACCGCAAAATATTTTTGTTGGAAATGGTAGTGATGAAGTGATTGACCTGGCATTCAGGATTTTTTGTGAACCTAAAAAAGATAACGTCATTATTTGTCCACCTACTTACGGAATGTATAAAGTGTGTGCAAATATTAACGATGTCGAAATCCGTGAAGTGCTGCTCACACCGGATTTTCAATTAGATGTTGAAGGAATTTTATCCGCTGTCGATGATCATACAAAACTGCTTTTCATTTGTTCGCCCAACAATCCCACGGGGAATGATCTCAACAGAATGGACATCGAATTGTTGCTGAATAATTTCCCGGGAATCGTGTTGATTGATGAAGCCTACATTAATTTTTCGATGCAAAAAACGTTTATACCCGAACTGGTAGAATACGAGAATCTCATTGTGATGCAAACGCTTTCAAAAGCGTGGGGGCTTGCAGGATTAAGGCTCGGCCTGGCTTTTGCATCCGAAGTGATACTCGATCTTTTTAATAAAGTAAAACCGCCTTACAACATCAATCAATCTTCACAGCAATTGGCGATAAAAGCACTTGCGAATATTAAAGATGTAAACAACAATATAAAAAATATTGTGCAGCAAAGAAACTGGGTGCACGATCAGTTGCAACAATTTAAGTTTGTACAGATTATTTATTCATCCGATGCGAATTTTATTCTGATAAAAGTGAATGATGCTGATAAACTATACCAATATTTATTGATGAACCGGATCATTGTGAGAAACAGAAGTAAAGAACCTTTGTGTGAAAATTGTATCAGGATAACAATCGGTACTGCTGAAGAAAATCAAAAATTAATCGAAACATTAAAAAACTATGAACAAGAAAAAGGAAGTTGAAAAAGGCACCAATCTTTTTCCCCCTTCGGGGGTTAGGGGGCAGAAAATTCTATTTATTGATCGTGACGGCACCATCATCATGGAACCGCCTGTCACCAACCAGTTGGACGCTTTCTCGAAACTCGAATTCTATCCCCATGTGTTTGAATATTTAATTAAGATCGTAAAGGAACTTCATTACGATTTGGTAATGGTCACCAACCAGGATGGCCTGGGGACTGATGTTTTTCCGGAAGATGCTTTCTGGCCAATTCAAAATTTTGTAATAAAAACTTTTGCAAACGAAGGAATTATTTTTTCCGAAGTTTTAATAGACAGAACATTTCCGCATGAAAATAAAGACACCCGCAAACCAGGCATAGGAATGTTGAAACATTATTTTGAAGAAGAAAAATATGATCTTAAAAATTCCTTTGTCATCGGCGACCGGCTTACCGACGTGGAACTGGCAAAAAATTTGGGATGCCATGCAATCTTCATCAATAATTTCCAGGAATTGGGAACCGGGGAAATTACAGTTTCAGAAAATGATTTGAAAAAAGTAATTGCGCTTGAAACACAAAAGTGGCAAGAGATTTATACCTTTTTAAAACAACCCCAAAGAAAATTTTCTCACTTTCGAAATACCAACGAAACAAAAATAGAAGTTGAAATTAACCTGGATGGAAATGGGAAAGCAGATATAAAAACCGGTTTAGGATTTTTTGATCACATGCTCGAACAGGTTGCCAAACATTCAGGGCTGGATCTGAAAATCCATTGCAATGGCGATCTTCATATTGATGAACATCATACGATTGAGGATGTGGCTTTGGCTTTTGGAGAAGCCATATTAGCAGCGTTACGCGATAAGCGCGGCATTGAAAGATATGGATTTTTATTGCCAATGGATGATTGTTTAGCCCAGGTTGCTATTGACTTTGGAGGAAGAAGCTGGCTTGTGTGGGAGGTAGAATTTAAAAGAGAAAAAATAGGAGAAATGCCGACAGAAATGTTTTATCATTTTTTCAAATCATTTTCTGATGCATCAAAATCAAATCTCAATATTAAAGCAGAAGGAACAAATGAACATCATAAAATTGAAGCGATTTTCAAAGCATTTGCCAAAGCAATTAAAATGGCAATCAGGCACGATCCTTTAAATAATTCTTTACCAACGACGAAAGGAATTCTATGAATGTAGCGATCATTAAATACAATGCAGGCAACGTTCAAAGTGTTTTGTATGCTTTGCAACGGTTAGATACAAACGCAATTGTAACCGATGATGTCCATGAAATACTTTCTGCTGATAAAGTTATTTTCCCCGGCGTAGGAAATGCAGCCTCCGCCATGGAATATTTAAAGGAAAAAAAACTGGATAAATTGATTATTTCATTGAAACAACCGGTGTTGGGCATTTGTTTGGGCTTACAATTATTGTGCAATTCGAGTGAAGAAGGAAATACAAAATGTCTTGGCATTTTTGATACGGTGGTCAGGAAATTTGATGACACTGTTTTTCAAAATAAAAACTTAGTTCCGTTTAAAATTCCACACATGGGATGGAATACAATTGATCATCTTTCTTCACCCCTGATGAACGGCATTTCTGAAAATTCTTATGTATATTTCGTTCATAGTTATTATGCGGAACTATCAGCTGAAACGGTTGCCACTACTGATTATATCAATCCTTTCAGCGCTGCAATGCACAGGAATAATTTTTATGGCGTACAATTTCATACAGAAAAATCGGGGTTGAGAGGAGAACAAATCTTAAAGAATTTTTTAAATATAAAATAAATGGAAATCATTCCTGCGATTGATGTTATTGATAGCAAATGTGTAAGGCTTACCAAAGGTGATTTTGAACGGAAAATAATCTACAATGAAAGGCCATTGGAAGTCGCAAAAAGTTTTGAAGGAGTTGGAATAAAAAGATTGCACATTGTTGATTTGGATGGTGCGAATTTGCAACCCTTAAAGAATTTAAAAACGCTGGAAAACGTATCAAAAAATACTTCGCTGATTATTGATTTTGGTGGTGGCCTGAAAACGACGCAAGACATTCAATCTGTTTTCAATGCAGGCGCTTCCATGGTTAGTGTGGGAAGCATCACGGTAAAAAATCCGGAATTATTTTCTCAATGGATTTATGATTTTGGTGCAGACAAATTTTTACCAGGAGCTGATGTTCTTCAAAAAAAAATAAAAATTCATGGATGGAAAGAAGATACAGGAATTGATGTTTTTGATTTTATAAAAGAAATGATTTCAAAAGGAATCAACCAGGTTTTTTGTACAGATATATCAAAAGATGGAATGATGGAAGGCCCGTCAATTGCGTTGTATAAAGAGATTATATCTAAGTTTCCTTCTCTGCATTTTATCGCCAGTGGTGGAATTTCTTCCTTTGACGATTTACTTAATTTAGAAGAAATCGGCTGTACAGGAGCCATTGTGGGTAAAGCGATTTATGAAGAAAAAATTACCTTACAACAAATTGAAGATTTTATTAAAAACAAATAATGCTTGCAAAAAGAATCATACCGTGCCTTGACATTAAAAACGGCAGAACCGTTAAGGGGATTAACTTTGAGAACATTCGCGATGCAGGAGATCCCGTGGAACTTGCCATGTATTATTCACAACAAGGCGCAGACGAACTGGTTTTTTTAGACATCACAGCGACGGTTGAAAAAAGAAAAACGTTCGTGGAACTGGTAAAAAAAATTGCTGCCAATATCAACATCCCATTTACTGTCGGCGGCGGCATTTCTTCTGTTGAAAATGCTTTTGAATTATTGCAAAATGGCGCAGATAAAATTTCTGTGAATACTGCCGCTTTTAAAAATCCTGATTTAATTAATTCAATGGCAAAAGAATTTGGAAGCCAGTGTGTAGTTTTGGCGATTGACACTAAAAAAGAAAGTGACGGAAACTGGTATGTTTATCTGAACGGAGGAAGAACGAAAACAGAAACATTAGCATACGATTGGGCAAAGAAAGGAATTAATCTTGGCGCAGGAGAAATCCTGCTTACATCCATGAATAATGACGGAACAAAAGAAGGTTTTGCAGAAGATATTACTTCTGTTTTTTCAAAAACCCTGCCTGTTCCTATTATTGCTTCCGGTGGCGCAGGCATCATGCAGGATTTTGCAGATGTATTTATTAAAACCAATGCAGATGCGGCTTTAGCAGCAAGTGTTTTTCACTTTGAAGAAATAAAAATCCCGGAACTGAAGAAATATTTATCACTACAAAACATCAGTGTAAGATTTTAAAAAACAATGTATTTAATAGAAAAAAAACAAAACACAAATTGCAGTTATTTCTTTGTTTGCTGAATTAATCCGTGTTAATGTGTAATCCGTCCGAGGGACTCCTTTGGAGTGGCAAAACAACCAGCAAAACCAATTCGTGTAAATTCGTGTAATTCGTGTACTTCGCGGCAACAAAAATCCGTGGCAACAAAAATGAAAAAAGACTATACAGATTTCGTAAGAAGAATTGATTTCTCAAAATCAAATTCAGGAACCATTCCGGCTATCATCCAGGACTCTGCAACCAATGTAGTGTTAATGCTTGGCTATATGAACAAAGACGCCTTGCTTGAAACCATAGATTCAAAACTCGTAACTTTTTATAGTCGCAGCAAAGGACGCCTGTGGGTGAAAGGTGAAACCAGCAAAAATTATTTGCACGTCATAGATATAAAAGCTGATTGCGATTTTGATACGTTATTAATCAAAGCAAAACCAGACGGAAATGTTTGCCACACCGGCGCTGAAACTTGTTTCAATGAAGACAATTCCGGCAACGATTTTTTACGCAACCTGGAGAAAATTATCGAAGGAAGAAAAAAGCGTCCTGTTTCCGGTTCTTACACTTCCACTTTATTCAAGGAAGGTATCAACCGCATGGCACAAAAAGTAGGTGAAGAGGCAGTTGAACTCATCATAGAAGCAAAAGATCATAACAACAAACTTTTCCTGAATGAAGCCGCTGACCTGATGTTCCATTATCTCGTTTTATTGCAGGCAAAAAATAAAATGCTTGATGATGTAATTCAGGTTTTGGAAAAAAGGCATAAAGAATGATGTATGATGTATGATGTTTGATATGTGATGTCAGATGTCGGATGCCGGATGTTAGAAAAATGAGCGCCACGCTTTCCAAAGGCCAGATGGTTGGTCTCACATAACCGTCGCGCATCTTCAACTTCATAGATAATTTTGAGGTTAGCCTTACAGTAAATCAACAAATATCCATGATTTTCATTCCTGTTATTTGATAAATTTGAATTGAACTATCAGGAATAAATTCACGTATTTTTAAACCCCGGTTTACAAAAATTATAAACCCTTTTTTATTTCACAAAAGCAGCATTTTAAACCCGCTACATTTTATGAATGCAGAAGAATTTAAAGATTTAGCCTTATCTTTTTCCGGAATTATTTCCATACCTCATTTTGACAGGATTGCTTTTAAAGTGGAAGGCAAAAGAATATTTGCCTCCCTGCATGAAAAAAGCGAATCTGCCAATGTGCTGCTAACTGTTCAGGAGCAGTTACTATTTTGTGAAATAAATAAAGGAATTTACCCGGTTCCAAATAAATGGGGTACGCATGGCTGGACAACTTTTGAAATTAAAAAAATAGAACGGGCTGTTGTGCTGGAGGCGCTAAAGAGCGGTTATGAGGAAGTGTTGAATGGGAAGAAGAAATAAAAATGGGGCTTTTTATAAAAGCGCATGGACGAGAAATAAAAATGCAAAGCACAGAAGGCGAAGGAAGTGAATTCACCATTTTATTCCCTTGTGGTTAAGGCAGTTTAAGAGATAATTATGAATCCCGTTATTTTTATTCGTATTCTTTTTTTCGGCTATTTTTGATACACACTTCATTAAATTCTTCACCAAATGATTTTTGAACTCCTTGTGGCGATTTTTATAGTAAGATACCTGCGCCAATCTATGCATACACAGGCGAATCTTCCGAAATGGGACAAGGTGCTAAACTATATTTTTTATACGGCCATCATTTTGCTGGTCGCTTATGCAGTGTTTGATGCAGCAAGGCCGGTTACAAAATGGTTGTCACATGCACTTTTGCTTTACCTTATTTACATTTTATATGAGGAAAAAGACTTCCGGCACGCAAGGCCGGTACTCCTTGCCATTGCTCCTTTTATCATTTTGTCTTTATTCAGCGATATTACCAAACTTACTAATGAGCATCAATATGGCGCATGGAAAACCCTTCTGAGTACGGCACTTGGTTTTTCAATCGTATGGATGATTGTGATGTGGTTTATCACCAAAAAACAAAAGAAGGCGCTGGATTTGGAAAAAATCAAAACAAAAGAAGAATCTGAACAAAAAACGATTCTTGCATCACTTAAAGATGAATTAGAAGTGAAGGTAGCAGAACGTACAGCCGAACTCACCAGACAAAAAGCAGAACTGCAGCAAACTCTTGAAGAGCTTAAAGCCACTCAGGCCCAACTGATTCAATCAGAAAAGATGGCTTCGCTTGGTGAACTTACAGCCGGCATTGCACATGAAATTCAAAATCCGTTAAATTTTGTAAATAATTTTTCTGATGTAAACGCTGAATTGATTGAAGAGCTAAAGGCGGAACGCTTAAAGCCGCAAGCAGACAGAGACGGACATCTGGAAGAAGAAATATTAAATGATATCAAAGCCAATGAAGAGAAAATAAATCATCACGGCAAACGTGCTGATGCCATCGTAAAAGGAATGCTTCAACATTCAAGGAAAAGCACCGGGCAAAAAGAGCCAACAGATATTAATGCATTGTGTGATGAATATTTACGATTAAGTTATCATGGTTTAAGAGCAAAAGATAAATCGTTTAATGCCACATTAAAAACTGATTTTGATGAAAGGATTTTTAAAACTAATGTTATTCCACAGGAAATTGGAAGGGTGCTTTTGAACCTCTTTAATAATGCTTTTTATGCAGTAAGCGAAAAGCAGAAAGCTGAAAGCCAAAAGCCAAAAGCAGAAAGCGAAAAGTATGAACCAACTGTTTCTGTAAGTACAAAGAAAATGGATGGAAAAGTGCAGATTTGTGTAAAAGATAATGGCAGCGGCATTCCGCAACCTATTATTGACAAAATATTTCAGCCTTTCTTTACCACAAAGCCGACAGGAGAAGGAACCGGATTGGGATTATCATTATCCTATGACATTATTAAAGCACATGGTGGCACTTTGAAGGTTCAAACAGATCCAGGAGAAGGAGGGCAAGGCACTGAATTTATTATTTTATTACCCGCCTGAATTTGGCAGAATAATAATAAGTATAGACAAAAGGAATGAAGAAAAATTTGCAATTAAAGAATGAGAATCAGCAACCTGAGTATGAGGAACTACTGGGAAAAATATCCGGCACTTATACTACCGGACAGGTAAAAGCAACACATGCTGTAAATACGGTATTGCTGGAAACTTATTGGCAAACTGGTCGTCATATTGTGGAATTTGAACAAGGCGGAGACATACACGCAGAATATGGCAAAAAATTAATTAGTAATTTGGCGAGAGATCTTACATTGATGCACGGGAAAGGCTTTAGTATCAGTAATGTTAAGCGATTCAGACAGTTTTATTTTGCCTTTCCAATTGGTGCGACACCGTCACACCAATTGAGTTGGAGCCACGTTATAGAGCTTTTGAAATTAAATGACCCTTTGGAAAGAGGTTTTTACGAAAAATAAACACAGATAGAAAACTAAAATAAAAACAATGAAAGTTTTAGTAGTAGATGACGAAGCAGACATGCAAACGCTGTTTGAACAACGGTTCAGAAAAGAAATTAAAAGTGGCGAAATGGATTTTGCTTTCGCCAGTTCGGGTAATGAAGCACTTGATTATCTAAACCGCCAAAATCATGAATTTGTATTAATTTTATCCGACATCAACATGCCGGGGATGAGCGGGCTGGAACTACTGGAACATATCAAACAAAAATACCAGTCGCCACCGCCGAAAGTAATGATGATAACCGCTTATGGCGATGAATACAATTACAACCAGGCTATGAAACTGGGAGCCGATGACTTTCTCACTAAACCACTGGATTTTAATGCATTAAAAGAAAAATTAAAAAGCAATGAATAATGGCAAAAATATTAGTTGTTGACGACGAGACCGATTTAGAAGTGCTGATCAAACAAAAATTCCGTCGTCAGATACGCGAACAGAAATACGAATTTACTTTTGCAAGTGACGGAAATGATGCGCTGAAAAAACTGGAACAGCATCCCGATACAGAGATTGTATTGAGCGATATCAATATGCCTGGAATGGACGGACTGACGCTGATTGGTAAACTAAGCGAAGAAAATCCACTGATAAAATCGATTATCGTTTCAGCTTATGGCGATATGGAAAATATCCGCACAGCTATGAACCGCGGCGCTTATGATTTTCTATGCAAGCCGGTAAATTTTGAAGATTTGGACGTGACCATTCAAAAGACCATGCGATATGTATCCCAGCTCCGCGAAACGGTAGAAGCCATCCGGGAGAATAATATTTTAAAAATGTACGTGGATAAAAACGTACTCAATTTCATGAACAGCCGCGAGTTTGAATCATCGTTGCTGATGAGTGAAAACATTGAGGGCACTGTTGCTTTTATTGACATTTGCAATTTCACCGCCATTACAGAAAAAGAACCCGCAGATGTGGTGGTAAAACTGCTGAACCGTTACTTTGATGTGATGGTAAAAGAAATTATCGCGCAGGATGGATACATTGATAAATTTATGGGTGATGCGATCATGGCGATTTTCCGGGGAAAATTTCATCTTGACAGAGCAATTGATGCTTGCCTTGGAGTAAGAAAACAAATAGAAAAACTACCTCAGCTTGCTGAAGGATTGTCGTTTTTACCGAAATTATCAATCGGTATTAATTGCGGTGAAATGATTTCAGGAAATATTGGGTCTGCAAATCTGCGCCGGCTCGATTATACAGTGATTGGCGACACCGTAAATACCGCCCAAAGATTACAAAGCGTTGCCAAACAAGGACAAATCGTTATCAATGAAGATTCTTACCAAAAAGTAAAAGATTCCTTTCATTGTGAAAAAATAGGCGAGGTTTCATTAAAACATAAAGCGCAACCGGTAACAATTTATGAAGTAGTGGATTAGGAAAATAAGCCCAAACAATTTGTTTATTATTATTTCAACTACCGGCCACTTTTTGTTTTTCACTCTCTTTTTATTCAAGCGCTTCTTTTTTATTTTTTTTGGGTAAATGATCGGTATGTTCTTCTTACTTTCTTTTCGCAACGCTTTAATTTGCTTAAAAGCACAAACAGGAAAGATACAATCCTTTCACTTTCAAAGTAAATAAAAAGAAGTATCAGTTAGTGGCAACTTCTTAAAATAAATATTTCAATACATTCACCATATTATTTCAAATTTCGTTCATTCATTTTGCAAATAAGGCGAAAAGAAGAATTCACCGTATTTGTTTGTTTACTGAGCAAGCCGATTTTAAGAAAGACGTTTTACGAACAGCAAAAATGTTACTTCATCCACTCAAATACCGGGCTGGTTAACAAATGCATACCTTCAAAAACACCTACAGGTACCTTTAATATTTTTTGTGTTCCTACCTTTAAAATACTTTTATCAACTCATAAATTAAATGCTTAAAAACTATCTCATGCCGCGAAATCTTTTATTAAAAACGATATTTTGTTTTTTAATTGCTACTGCTTTTAGCGATGCTTCCAATGCTCAAACAGAACCAAACCGGCTTATTAATGAGCCTGTCGATATCAGCCCCGACTTCCACAATTTTCTAAATGCTTATTTCCTGGCAGATAGCCTTATCGCTTTTGATCCGGCAACCATGTCCGGAAAAATTGAATGGCAGCGTAACCATTACGTTCGACGCATGGCTTTTAATAATGAACTGGCAGCATTGCAACCTTACCAAAATACTATTTTTCCTGCATCCGAATACCAGCAGAATCCTGTATTACCATTCACCATTCAATTTGTTTCTCCAAGAACAATCAGGCTGAGAATGAATACCGGGCTTGAAGTAAAAAATGAAAAAGACACGTTGATGTTTGCAAAGGAACCAGCAACCGACAAATCGTGGAAATACACGAAAATTAATGGCGGCTATCTCTATACAAGCGCCTTTGGTTCTGTTACGATTCATCAATATCCATTTCATATTGCAATCAGAGATGCCAACGGAAAATTGCTCACAGAAACTTTTCACGAGAAAGATAACAACGGCAGTTATACTCCCATACTTCCTTTTTCTTTTGTTCAACGTTCTACTGATTTTTCAAGAAGTATTGCCGCATCATTTACCGCTGCGCCGCAAGAAAAAATCTTTGGCTGCGGCGAATCTTTTACCAATTTGAATAAGCACGGACAAAAGGTGGTTTTATGTACTTATGATGCAAATGGGGTACAAACTCCTGAGATGTACAAACCGATTCCGTTTTTTATGAGCAGTAACGGTTATGGGATGTTCATGCACACATCCACGCCCATTACCTGCGACTTTGGACAGGCATTTAATGGCGTAAATACTTTAATGATTGGGGATGACCAGTTAGACCTCTTTATTTTCATTGGCGATCCAAAAGATATTTTAAATGAATACACAGACATCACCGGAAAATCTCCGATGCCGCCATTATGGAGTTTTGGTTTCTGGATGAGCCGTATCACTTATTCGGCAGAATCAGAAGTGAGAGATGTAGCTGCGAAATTGCGTGAAAATAAAGTTCCTGCAGACGTGATTCATTTGGATGTAGGCTGGTTTCAAACTGATTGGCGTTCTGATTTTCAGTTTTCAAAAGACAGGTTTAAAGATCCTAAAAAAATGATTAGCGACTTAAGTAAAGATGGTTTTCATATTTCATTATGGCAGCTTCCTTATTTTGTTCCAAAAAACAGTTTGTTTCCTGAAATCGTCAAAAAAGGATTTTATATAAAAGATGCGAAAGGCAATGTGCCTTATGACGATGCGATAATTGATTTTTCAAATACTCAGGCGGTAAATTGGTATCAGCAACATATTGATACTTTATTAAAAATGGGGGTCGGAGCTATCAAAGTTGACTTCGGCGAAGCAGCTCCTGAATACGGTTTATATGCATCTGGCAGAACAGGTTTTTATGAACACAATTTGTATCCATTGCGATATAATAAAGCGATAGCAGATGTAACGAGAAAAGTAACCGGGGAAAATATTATCTGGGCGCGTTCTGCATGGGCCGGAAGCCAGCGCTATCCGCTCCATTGGGGCGGCGATGCAGAAAATACTTCTTCTGCAATGCTCGCTACGTTGCGAGGTGGATTATCATTCGGTTTATCCGGCTTTGCTTTCTGGAGCCACGATATTGGTGGTTTTGTTTTAAAAACTCCTGAAGATATTTACCGCCGCTGGACACCGTTTGGTTTCCTGACTTCTCACACAAGAGCACATGGCGCACCACCAAAAGAACCGTGGGCTTATGGAAAGGCATTCCTGGATGAATTTCGGCTGAGTGATAATATGAAATATGAGCTGATGCCTTATGTGTATGCACAGGCCAAACAATGTACAGAACTGGGCTTGCCGATGGTTCGCGCTTTGTTTGTAGAATATCCAAAAGATGCCGGTTCATGGCTGATTGAAGATGAATATTTGTTTGGTTCCGATATTTTGGTAGCGCCATTTTTCCAGGACAGCACGTATGAAAGAGATGTGTATTTACCAAAAGGAAGCTGGATCAATTATCAAAGCGGCGAAGTGTATAACGGAGGGTGGCATCACATAAAAGGCGGCAGAATTCCTGCGGTAATTTTAGTGCGTGATGGCGCTGTGATTCCTAAAGTAAAACTAGCTCAATCCACAAAAGATATTGACTGGAAAAATATAGAACTGGTTGTTTATAATTCTGATAATTCAAATTCCACTGGTTACATTTGTCTTCCTTCAGATAATGTTTTACGGCCCATTTCTGTTAGGCAAAAGAATGGAAAATATGTTTTGGAAAATGATCCATTGAAAGGAGTGGTTAAATGGGATCTGCATTTGTATAAATAAAATGAAACGCAGGTCAGAGGTGACACCTTTTTTAAAAAGTGTCACCTCTTGCATGTGAAAACCAGAATTCATGTTATTTGTTCGTTTACTGAATTCTAAAATAATTTAATAATGTAATTTAATCATCCTTGCGACTTCTTACATTATTGATCATCGTTTTTTATCCTTTTACTGCTGCAAATGCCCAGTTTGCAATGGCTAACATTGAAGGAAGAAAAACAACCAACCTGGACGGAGAATGGAAAGTAATTATTGACCCTACAGGAATTGGAGATTGGCGGCAGGTTTGGAAAGAAAAAAAGGCAGAGAAGAAAACGGATTTCGTGGAATATTCTTTTGAAGGCGCGCCTACCCTTCACGTTCCCGGAGATTTTAATACACAAATGCCGGAACTGCTTTATGTGGAAGGAACCGTTTGGTACAAAAAAACATTTAATTATAAAAAACAACTAAATAAGCGGCTATTCGTTTATTTCGGTGCAGTGAATTATATGGCTGATGTATATCTGAATGGAAAGCTTTTGGGAAAACATGAAGGCGGATTTACACCATTTCAATTTGAACTGACAAATGTAGTAAATGAAGGAAAAAACACGCTGATTGTAAAAGCAGATAGTCATCGTAGAAAAGATGGTTTGCCAGGATTAGGTTATGATTGGTTTAATTATGGCGGCATTACGAGAGAAGTTTATCTTGTCGAAACGAACAAAACATTTGTAGAAGATTACTTTATTCAATTAAAAAAGCATTCATTAAATGAGGTGCTTGGATGGGTACAGTTGAATGGCAATACTGCAGAACAAAATGTAAGAATCCGCATCCCGGAATTGAAAATAAATTATTCCACCAAAACGAATAAAGAAGGTTACGCAGCGATAAATTTCTCTTCCAAATTTCAATTGTGGAGTCCTGAAAATCCAAAACTTTATAACGTCTTAATTGAAACAAATGACGACACTATTTCAGAAGATATTGGTTTTAGAAGTATAGAAGTAGATGGAACAAAAGTGCTGTTGAATAAAAAACCGATATTCTTAAAAGGCGTGGACATTCATGAAGAAAGGCCTTATCACAGCGCTAAAGCGTATTCTGAAGCGGATGCATTGGTGTTGCTTTCGTGGGCAAAAGAATTGGGTTGCAATTTTGTACGTCTTGTGCATTATCCACATAATGAACATGCAGTAAAGCTGGCTGAGAAAATGGGTTTAATGGTTTGGGATGAAATCCCTGTTTATCAAAACATTGAATTTTCTGCTCCGGGAATGAATAAAAAATTAGACACGACGATGCAGGAAATGATCCGTCGTGATAAAAACCGCTGTGGTGTAATTATCTGGTGCCTTTCAAATGAGACCTATACAAGCACTCCCGGCAGAACGGATGCTTTGGTAAATCTTACTAACAAATGCCGTTTATTGGATTCTACCAGAATGATCACTTCTGTATTGAGCAACCAGGGCTACAACAATAACACTTTTAATGTTTGGGATACACTCACACGGCATCTCGATTTAATTGCAGTAAATGAATACCTCGGCTGGTATGTACCGTGGCAGGGAAAGCCATCAGAAACGAAATGGAAATTAGTTACGGAGAAGCCTTTGATCATTTCAGAATTTGGCGCCGGTGCAAAATATGGAAGCAATTTCGGACCAAAAGATGAGGCAGATTCCTGGAGCGAAGAATACCAGGAACAGGTTTATAAAGACCAGGTTGAAATGTTCAGACATACACCAAATCTGGTTGGCGTTTCTGCATGGATATTGGTAGATTACCGTTCTTTAGGAAGAATGCGTCCGGTGTACCAGGATGGATATAACCGCAAAGGTTTGTTATCTAAATTTGGAGAAAAGAAAAAAGCGTGGTATGTGTTGAAAAATTATTATGAAAGTATTGGTGATAAGTAATTTTTGAAGTTTGTCAACTGCTTTATTCATCCCATTCGTTCCTACATTTAGTAACAAATTCCTGAAGCTGATCTGCAATAACTGAAGGCAATTTTCCAGCATACTTTTCAGAAAGTTTTTGCTTCTTCTTTGATTTTATTTCCTGCATTTATTTTCTAAAATCAGCAAGTTCTTTTTCTGTCCAGGGTGTTGATTTATTTGAAAAATCAACACTTTTAGGCTCTTTAATAGGTTTCATAATTCTAAGTTTAACGACATTTCAAGTTATGAAAAATACATTGAGTTTCAAAAAGAAGACTTTCAGAACACAGAGAAATGCCATACCTATCACCTTGCTTCCACAACCACCGTCGCAGCTTCTAATCCATCAGCCCTTGCTGTTAAAGTAATTTTACCTTTCTTTCCATTCGATTGAAGAATTGCCAAAGCCAATCCATTCAAAGCTGCGTGTTTATTGCCTTTGAAAGACTCATGACTTATTTCGCTGCCATTATCCACACCAGCAATAAATCCTGTACCGCTGATTTTAAAGTAAACTTCATTATCTGCCCGCGGCGCAGTATTTCCATCTTTATCAACAATCGTTGCAGTGATAAATGAAAGGTCTTTTCCATCGGCATTAATTGTATTTCTATCTGCTTTTAAAATAATCTTTGCAGGCGCGCCGGCAGTTTTTATTTCTTTTACCAAAACTGTTTTTCCATTTTTTCTTGATATCGCCCTTAGTGTTCCCGGCTCAAAAGGAACAGTCCATTTTACATGAAGATCATCTCCGGTTTTTTTACGAATGCCAAGTGATTTATTATTTAAAAATAATTCCACTTCATCAGCATTATTATAATATCCAATCACATCAACGGTGTCGCCTTTCTTCCAGTTCCAATGCGGATAAATATGCAAAACCGGTTTGTTGGTAAACATGCTTTGGTACATATAATACACATCTTTAGGGAACCCCGCTAAATCTATTATTCCAAAATAAGAACTGCGCGCCGGCCATGAATAAGGCGTCGGTTCGCCAAGATAGTCAAAGCCTGTCCAGATATACATACCTGAAACCAAATCACTTTTCAATAACGCTTTTACGCTTTCTTCATGAGTGGAACCCCAGGGCGCACTCACATTATCATAAGCAGATACGGTATAACCGCCATTGGGATTTACGAAAGGTTTATCCCAACGTTCCGGCCAGCGGCGAATGGAATCAAAAGGCACCAGATCATAAGAGCCGCGCATTTCAAGCGCAGAAGTACTTTCTGTAACAATCATTTTTTTACCTGGCCAGATATCATGAAATTTTTCCCACATCTGATGATGATAATTGACACCAATCAGATCAAAAGCACCGGATTCGATAAGATTATTGCCTTTGTTGGGTTCATTATTGGCTGTTACAATTTCTCTTGTTGTGTCCAGCGATTTTACAATTGCAACCAATTCTCTGGCCATTACGCGCCCTGATGTATCGCCTTTTTCGCCCCATTGTTCCGGGATCTCATTTCCCACACTCCAGATAAAAACCGATGGATGATTTCTATCTCTCAAAACCTGGTCTTCTAAATCTCTTTTATGCCATTTGTCCCAATCAAGATGATAATCGTATTTTGTTTTTGCTCTTTTCCACATATCAAATGCCTCATCCATTACAATAAAACCGATTTTGTCTGCCAGGTCTAAAAGCTCCGGTGCCGGCGGATTGTGTGAAGTACGTATCCCATTTACGCCCATTGCCTTCAACATTTGTAACTGACGTTCTATGGCTCTTGTATTGATGGCAGCACCAAGAGCGCCCAGGTCGTGATGATCGCAAACGCCGAGGATTTTTACATGCTTTCCATTTAAGAAAAATCCTTTATCCACATCAAAATGAAAATGCCTGATTCCAAAAGTTGTCTCATAAGAATCAATTGTTTTTCCATTTAAAATAACCTGTGAAACGGCTTTGTATAAATAAGGGTTATCAAGTGACCAGCGTGTTGGATTGTTAACAGTAAATGATTGATCCAAGGAAGAAGTGCTTTCCTCTACAGATTCCGGTATCGTTGCTTTTTTAGAATCAGTTGTAATCTCTTTTCCGGAAGCATCATAAACAGTCGTTTTTAAAACAATATCTTTTGAAGATGAATATTCATTTCTAATTTGAGTCACTACATTTACTGTCGCTGCTTTTTCAGATACATTTGGAGTAGTAATAAAAGTGCCCCATTTATCTACATGCAATTTGTTAGTTTTTATCAGCCACACATTTCTAAAAATACCTGAACCCGAATACCAGCGCGAGTTTGGCTGCTTGGAATTATCCACTTTTACTGCGATAACATTCTTTTCATTTCCATATTTTAAATAAGGAGTGAGATCATACTGAAAAGTGATGTAACCATTTGGCCTGACACCTAAGGAATTTCCATTGATCCAGACTTCGCTGTTTTTATAAACACCATCAAACCTGATAAACACTGATTTTCCTTTTTCTGCCGCAGGAATGGTGAATGTTTTGCGATACCAACCGATTCCTCCTGGTAAAGCGCCACCACCAGCGCCTGAAGGATTCTGTTCACTAAAAGTTCCTTCAACACTCCAATCGTGAGGCAGATTCAGCGTTCGCCAATCGTTGTCTTTTACATTTATTTCAGAATAATTATGAGTACTGTCAAGAATGAATTTCCAGTTGTTATCAAAATCCTGTATCGAGCGGCTTTGTGCAAATGCTACGCTACCGCTTACAGTAAACAAACAAATAAGCCCGATCCGAAAGCTATCGGATTTCATTTTCGTAAAAGTATTCATGTGTGGGTTTTTTATTTTCTTTTTTCTGAAGAATTATTGATTTTTGATTTTCAATTAACGAGCTAATTTACCATTATCTTTAATCACAATACGTAAAAAATGTAAGGGGTTAAACGAAAAGCACCCGGTAAAATACCGGATGCTCATCATTCCCTAATATAAACTACGAGAAAGAGTTTTATTGTTCAACATCATTGAACTTTTACGATTCTTACATTATCTATCGCGGCATCGAAAGCTGCTAAAGGCGTAGCAGAATCATTATACAACATTATCTGAATTGCAGCGGCATTAGTTCCTCCTGTTAAAGCCGGAATATTAGCTGCAGGTTTGCCGGATGCATTATAACTTCCGGATCCGGATAAAAAGCTGGTTAATGGGATCGTTACTGTTTGCCAGCCATTAGTTACAAAAGAGCCGGTTCCGGTTTTTTCCCAGGGAGCATATCTTGCAAGGAAATTAAAATTACCAGCAGGTGCAATCATTAAAGAACCATTTGTCCACGGAATTTTTACGTATATCTCAAATTTGAGTGCATAATTTCCAATCGGGTCACTCAGATTAGCTGAAGATACCCACGGACTGCCGGCTACCATTACTGCCCGATTGTCTGCATACCAGCTTGCATCTCCGGCGTTGATCGCTCCTGATGGATGAATCCTTACATAATTACCAGTGCTGTTTGGATATGCTGAAGCGTCTTTTTCTTTAATACCACCCCACCACTGCCAGCCAAAGTAAGGGTTTCCATCTTCAAAATTGGCCAGAAATCCGGTGCCGGGAGAAAGATAGTTATCAAAAACAAATTTGCTTGCACCTGTACCGTAAGCTCCTGTTAATGTCAAAGAATCGGCTGTTGTTATTCCATTTGGAACGGTAACAGTAATTGATGTAGTACCCGTCGAAACCAGGTTCGTGCCTGCTATTCCACCCGGGAATATTACTTTTGTAACACCATAAAAGTCTGTTCCGTTAATCGTTATTGTTTCTCCCGCCAGGGCGTTTTCATTAGAAACGGAAGTGATATTTGGAGCGGGAGGAGTTATGGTAAATTTATAAGTAGCCGTTCCTCCTGCTGTCTGCACATCCACGGTATTTAATTTTCCCGAAGGAATAGAATCCCAGCTAATAGCAGGAACTCTTACAACCAGGTTAGAATTTGAAAACAAACCGGAATTGAAACTGGCTGGAAATCCATTAAATGATATCGCCGTGGCAGAAGCAAGATTGGCGCCCTGGATTACAACAATCTGGCCGGGAAGTGCAGCCGTTATCGAACTATCAGGAGTTATCGCCCTGATCCCGGTTATCGAAGGTGAGCCGGTAGAACTTTCTTTTTTACAAGCTACCTGGAAAAGACAACAGGAAACAAGCAAAAGGATGAAAAGCTTTCTATTTCTAAAAAATGTATTATTCATAAACAATTTTTTTATTAATCAGATTTAATTATTTACTGAGGCAGTTTGCTGAAATCAAATGGGACCGGCGGTTTCGCCAATTCGGGATCTGCAATCATTTCAGATTCAGGCAAAGGCAAATAAATCGACTGATCGGTAACCGGGAAATAAACAGGAGTAGGAACATAAGTCCAGGTACGCGGATTAGTGCTTCCTGCATTATACGTAAGTGTGTAATTTCCTTTGTCCTGGTTATCGAGATATGCTTTTGCCCCTGTTGGGTCAAAGTAATACCACCTCAAGATATCATACCATGCATTTCCTTCCATTGCAAGTTCAATTCTCTTTTCCTGGAAAATATCATTGAAAGTAATAGAAGTCTTTTCAGGCACTCCCGCACGATCACGAACGGCATTAAAGTATTTTAAAGCAGTTGGATCCGAGGAAGAAGGATTATTGCCCATAATGGCTTCAGCATAAATTAAATATACTTCTGCCAGCCGCAACATATAGGTATTAATATAAGCTGCCATGAATGCGCCTTTGCCTCCATTATCTGACGGCGCACCAATTACATATTTTTTGATATTTGCAATGTAATTATTGGTCATGCGAAAACCACCATCTTTCTGATCTAAATCAGGATAAAAATCCCCATTAAACATTAAAGTGGCTTTTCTGCGAATAGAATCTGCAGGATGATTAATATAATATTTTACCAAATCAGAAGAACCGCCCTGCGCAGCTCCCCATCCATCACCGGTCTGGGTAATCTTTGGATCAGCAGCCATGTAAGCCTGGAAAGAATTATTTACTCCCCAGGGCGAACCAGTGGGCATCCATTGCAGCGCGAAAAGGCTTTCCGCATTGTTATTGCTGCTGTTGTTATTGGCACTTTTGAAAAGATCTGCATAGTTTGCCAATAAATGATAAGGGCTGTTGGTGCAAACGTCTGCCGCAAAATATTTAGCGCTGTCCAGGTCACTTTGTTTCCGCGAACCAACAGAAGCCCCTATACCTGCTCTTGTTAAATACATTTTTGCCAGTAATCCTTCAGCAGAATATTTTGTAAGTCTTCCCTGCTGATAGGGCGTTGCAGGCAAATTATTAACCGC
Organism: uncultured Chitinophagaceae bacterium; assembly: GCA_963706825.1. Classification (GTDB taxonomy): domain Bacteria; phylum Bacteroidota; class Bacteroidia; order Chitinophagales; family Chitinophagaceae; genus Ginsengibacter. The sequence goes on from CAVPNT010000005.1 coordinate 182,759, forward strand.
GTATCTCAGATCCATGATAATAAATTTCCAAACATCCTCCACTGTGTTACGCACATTCGCTTTATCCAATTGCCCGATATTATCATAAATAATCGGAACAGCGCCCCAATTGCTTACCAGGAAATAATATCCCATAGCGCGCATGGTACGACATTCTGCGATGGCCATATTTTTTACCGCTTGGGAAGCAGTTCCGGTAGCGCCTTTTATTCCCTGCATCGTTAGGTTACTTTGAGCGATTATTTTATAAAAAGCTTTATAACCCGGAAGAAGTGTACTCACATCAGTTGCGGAAGGAGCAAACTGGATATAAGCAGTTCTATCGTTTGAATTAAGATTACCACCACGCGCTTCGCCAAAAGCCAGAAACGCTTTATCATTATAATCAAACCAAACAATATTATACAAAGGCGCTGTACCTGCCATCACCTCTTCGTCTGTTGTATAAAAATTTCCGGAAGTAACTGTATCAATCGGCGGCCTGTTCAGAAAGTCTTTTTTGCAACTTTGCGTGGTCGCAACAATTGCAATGAGTATCGAATATTTTATAAAAGGTTTCATAATTACTTGTTTAATTAATTTTAAAAATCAGCTACAAGACTAAAAGAATACATTCTCACATTTGGATATCTTCCTGCATCAATTCCAACAATTAAAGAACCGCCATAGTTTGACATCCCTACTTCCGGATCATATCCTTTATATTTCGTGATGGTCAAAAGATTTTGAACATTGGCAGAAACCCTTAAACCTTTTACCGGCGTTTTTGTAAGCAGCCTTGAAGGAAGATTATAGGTTAATGAAACATTTTTAAGCCTTACATAAGAACCGTCTTCCACATCCCATTGATTGATGCGGTTGTTTCCGTTTGGATCACCGGGAGCAACACGCGGGATTGTAAAAGCAGGATTAGGATTCAGTAAAACAGCTGTAGAACTATCTGCAATACTATAACTGGAAGGCCTTGCAAAATTCACTACTGATTTTAAAAAGTTTCCATAAGTTCCGTTGCCGATTTCACTTTGATAGCGCGAATAATTAAGAATATCATTTCCAACAGAACCGATAATGAAGATATTGAGGTCAAATTCTTTATAGGAAAATGAATTATTGAATCCAAAAGTATATTTAGGCCAGGGATTGCCAATAACCGTCCGATCATTCTGGTCAATAATACCATCGGGTTTGCCATTAGGGCCGCTGATATCTTTAAACTTAATATCGCCCACCCATGTGCCTTGAGGACTTACAGTTACTACACCATTAGATGTTTGTGCCGCATGAGATTTAATATCCTGGTAATTCTGAAACAGTCCTTCGGCAATATAACCTGTGATCATACTCACGGGCTGTCCTACCTGTGAAATAAACTGAGCCTGCGACGCATTGTAAGTGGTATTGATTGGAGTTTGCAGCTTGGTAATCTTATTCCTGTCGAAAGACACATTCAATCCTGTTTTCCACACGAAGCTCTTTTTCTGCATGTTCACGGTATTTAAAGTAATTCCAATTCCTTTATTTTGCATAGAACCAACATTGGTCGTTGGCCATTGAATATATCCGGCAGAATAACTGATGTCGCCGCCATATAAGAAGGCATGCGGATTCACGGTTAATAATTTATCACTATTCTTCTGATAGGCATCGAATATCAGTTCTATCCTGTTATTCAGCATATTCAGGTCAAAACCCAGGTTGATGGTTTTATCGACTTCCCATTGCATAGCAGGGTTAGAGAAGTTTTGGGATAAGAATCCGGTTCCCCATGGAGTAGGTACGGATTGCAAAATGGCGTAGTAGCCGGTTGCATTTGAATTTCCGGTCAGTCCATATTCTACCCGTAATTTTAAATCATTGATCAGGGAAACATTTTTCATAAAATTTTCCTGTGAAATTCTCCATGCAGCAGAAACCGCCGGAAAATTTCCCCAGCGTTTTTCAGGGCCAAACGCTGCCGAACCATCATAACGGTCCGTAAGCTGAAGAATATACCGGTCGTTATAAATATATCCCAACCTTCCAAAATAAGATTCTTTTGCACCATCGCCTCTTCCACTATTGGCAACAGATGTGGTCTGATCCCCGCCGGAAAGTTCCTGGATAGCATTGGTAACCCAATTATTTCTTGAACCGCTCAGGCTTTCATATCCCCATGCTGATGATTCATGGGCAACCATGGCTGAAATGCTGTGCAATCCAATTTTTGTATCATACTGCAAACGGGTATTAAAATTCCACCAAAAGTTGTTTCCGGCGTTCCTTGAACCCTGTGTTGTAGCATTAACGTAGCCATTAAATACATAAGAAGGATGGAAAGTATAATTATTGGTGTATTGAATGCTGGTATTTACTTCATTATGAAATACAAGTCCTTTTAAAAATGTAATATCCGCATATCCGCCTCCAATAAAAGCCATTGATTTATTATAGTCATTATTTATTGCTGCTAAGGCCAACGGGTTGGTAAACTGGAATTGCGTATTCGTTGGTCCGCCCCATGTTCCGTTTGGATTCTTTACCGGAATGGATGGATTTTGCTGAATAGCGAGTGTAATCATTCCGGCATTGGTAGTAGTTACTTTTTCATTTGTCTGGCTTACACTTAAATTGGCTCCAAATTTAAGCCAGCTCCTGGTTTGATTTTCAAGGTTTAAACGCAAAGAGCCGCGTGAAAAACCGGAACCCGGCGCTATACCGTCCTGGTCAAAATATTCGCCCGAAAAATAGAAAGTGGTTTTATCATTTCCACCACTCAAAGACAACTGATGTTTTTGAAGTAATGTCTGGCGAAACATCGCATTCTGCCAGTTAGTTCCATTTCCAAGAACAGAAGGATCTGCAAACAGCGAATCTGAAGAAGTGCCGCCTGCCTTGGCAATCTGGTTTCTGTAATCTGCATATTCAGGGAGATTCATCACGGGAATATATTTAGGTTTATCCTGGATAGTCCATAAAGTGCTTGCACTGATTTTTGTATCTCCCGATCTTCCTTTTTTGGTAGTAATCATTATTACACCGTTAGCGCCTACGGAACCAAAAATGGCCGTTGCAGAAGGTCCCTGCAATATGTTCATCGTTTCAATGTCGTCCGGATTGATGCTGGATAAAATATTGGCTGTGCCGGTGGAATTACCTACAGATATTTGCACGCCGTCTATTACATATAATGGTTGTGATGAGCCGGTAAGCGAACTGATACCGCGTATTATTACAGAAGGAGCCGCCCCAGGTTCACCGCTGTTTGAAGTAACATTTACGTTTGCCGCCCTCCCCTGCAAGGCCTGATCAAATGAAGTATTTACGGTTTTGGCAATATCAGAAGCGGTAACCGTAACCTGCGAGCTGCTCAGGTCTGTTTTCTTCATTTTTCCATAACCCACTACGACTACTTCATCCAATTTTGAAGCAGTACGCTCGAGCGAAAAGTTAATAACCGACCCGGCGCCAACTTTTGCCTCTTTGGTTCGAAAACCAATACTGGATGCTACCAGCACATCTCCTGTTTTCGCATTTATTTGAAAGTGGCCTCCCGAAGAAGTAACGCTGGCATTAGCAGTACTTTTTACCAGTATCGTTACTCCTTCTACCGGGTTGCCATCAGAGGTAACAGTTCCATTTATTTCGTGGCTGCCCTGCGCATGCACATTAGCACAAAGCAGAAATGAAGAAAGAATACTCCACGATAATAACCTTATCTTCTTTGCAGTAAATTTTTTCATACACACGTGTAGTTTAGATTAATGAGTAAATTTTTGTTGAAAATTGTTTTTGGATGAAAAACAGCCAGTTTCGTTTGTCGATTAAGCGGTTCATTATTACAGTAGATTTTAAGAAAAAAATTAAGAATTTCCAGAAAAAGAAAATCGCTTTTCGCATTTGCTGTGCTAAAATTAGGCAGATAATTTTCCGCACAGGGTAGCCAAATGTTGATGGTTAGGTACTAAAATGTTAACTGCTTCTAAAAAGTTTATTGATAATCAGTGATTTTGATTTTTGACAGCATCTCATATCCTTCAACTGCTTATTTTATTTGGTTTTTATTATGCGGATCATTTAAAAGCCCGCGGTTACTTTTGAAGCCTTCTTTGGTTGTAATATAATATCCTAATGAATCCGGTGAAACGCTTATAAAACAGGTAGCAAAAACAAAAAAGTATTGAAAAGGGAATTTGAATAATCGCCGAAGAATTAATAAAAAAAGTAAATGATATTGATGAGGAGCTAATGTCGGAAAACACCTTTTCAAAAACTGTTAATTGTGATAGCTGTAAGTAATGAAGCAGCCGGAATGCCACCGCGGTATCTACGCCATTCATCAAAAATTATAAAAAACGATTATTCCTTTGTTCACTGCTCTTCTCACACTCCTATTCTACTTCGCGCACCTCTTTCTTCATGTTATTATTCGGTTGTAATTCAGTTGTAATTCGGTTGTAATTCGTTCCCAGGCACCGAATAACAGCCGCAATAAATGCGTTTAAAAAGCGTTATGCATTTGAAGATGACATACATCGATCAATGGGTTGGCATTTCTTAATTCCTAAATGACTTATTATGGCAACAATTACTAATGGCATTCTTGGCCCTTTTACCGGCATCGTAGGCCCGGTTTCCGGATACTCAAGAAATGGTAAATACTTCATGAGAAGCAGGCGCAGAAAAACATCTTCGCCGATGACACCCGGGAGGCTTGCCCAGCAACAGAAAATTAAAGTGTGTAATGAATTTACCGGTGCCTTCCGCGGAACGGGATTCTTTACTAAAGCCTTTCCTGCTTATGGTCACTCAGGCACGGGGTTCAACAGGGCGACGAGCGCTATTATGAACCTGGCCATTACAGGCACTTATCCGGACACTGCTATTGACTACGCACAGGTGCTTATTTCCAAAGGCCCTTTACCAGCCGCTGTAAATGCTTCAGCTATTGGCAGCTCGGATGAAAATATTCTCTTTCGCTGGGAAGACAATACCGGGACCGGCACTGCAAAAGTGAATGATAAAGTGGTCGTGGTGGCTTATTTTCCGGCTTTGAAACAATCTTTTTTTACAATTGGCGCAGCAATGCGTGAAGATGGTCAGGCATGGTTGAAAACAAAAAACATGAGCAATGAAACAGCGGAAACCTGGATCGGCTTTTTGAGCAATGATGAAGAAGATGCAGCGGACAGCGTTTATTGCGGAAGGGTGGATTTGTGATTACGGCAAATGACTAAGAAAAATAATTCAAGGCGGGCAATTTTGGAGATTTTTCTTTAGCCTTTCGTCAGTCATTGAACCTATCCATGGTCAACACCAACTTTGATTTGAAACTGACAAAGGTTTGTATTTGCGCTACTGAATAACAACCGCGTTTTTTTTGATAAATAGCTTAGAGTTAAGAATTAAAATAAATTGTTTGTGAAAAAAAGTAGCGTATTTTAGCGGAAATGCAATCGTAAGCTGCTATTTATAAACAAATTCAAAACGTATGAGACAATTTGACGAAGACTACGAAATCGATGCCCTTGAAAAATGTTCAAGAGCACTTTCTAAAGTTGATGACCGTACAAAAATTCGTGTCATTAGATTTTTACTTGACAAATACGGTTTGCTTGCACAAGCAGCTGCAAACGATGCGACCGAAAAGAAAGATGTTGTAAACCAAAATTTTCATTATCAACAAAACAATCTTGTTTTAGTTGAACCAGAAAAAGTACAACAATTGGGAAGTCCTAATCAAAATTTTGCCGATGGAACTGTTATGTCAATAAAAGATGTATTGATAAAAGGATTGACAAAAAGCGAACCTGAACTTATGTTGATAGTTTCGTTTCATAATTCATCGTTTGGAGAAAATACTTTTTCAAGGAAATCAATTTTAGATGCATTGCGTGAAAATGGAATTTATACAGAACAAAGAAGTAAAAGTCTCAGCGCATATTTGACAAGTCTTATTAAGAAATCATATTTATCAACAATTACTGAAGAAGATTTAGCTATTACACCTGAAGGTATAGAGCATGCAAAAAATATCCTAAGTGGTAATTCAACAACAAAAAAAAGAAAACTTAGAGTAAAAAAGGCAAAAAATGCAAAGGACATGAAAACAGAAAATGGAGAAGTAATTGAAAACGAAGATGAAATAAATGAAATTGAAACATCTTAAAAAAATAATCTCAGATTTATTAAAGAATAATCCAAAGAAAATAGATTTAGCCGCTACTTTTATTTGGTTTCATTATGTTACGAAAAGCGAAGAGGCAACTTTAAATCAGATAAACGATTATTTTACTTACAATAATCTGCCGAAATATAATCCTACTTACTTAAAAGAAGGTTTAAGAAAATCACCTAAAGTTGCTCGCGGCTTAACTGCGAATTCCTATAAACCGCAACGAAAGTTTTTAGATGAGATGAATGAAAGCTATGCCTATGTCATACATCCAAGTGAAGATATTGAAGTTGATGATGTAATTATTCCAAACAGCCTTGTAGAAAATACAAGAGGATATATTTTACATTTAGCAAAACAAATAAATGGCTGTTATGTAAATAATTACTTTGATGGTTGCGCCGTATTGATGCGAAGATTACTGGAAATCCTGCTAATACATAGCTATGAAGTTGTGAATAAAACTAATGAAATTTCTGACGGTAACGTTTATAAAAATTTAAGTACCATTATCAACTTTACTATCAGCACAAAGCCTTTTAAGTTATCCAAAGAAGTATGTGAAACGTTAGATGATTTTAGACAAGTGGGAAACTTTTCAGCTCACAAAATTCATTATAATGCCAAAAGGAAAGACATTGATAATATACGACTTAAGTATCGGCTTGCAATAGAAGAATTATTATATCATGCATCTCTTAAAAAATAAAACAGCAGATTACATGGGGTTTTGTGCAAGCGGGGCTGAAGGAATAAACATCAGCATTTGTGCTGCTATCAACAGCGGTTCAGGCAGACGGAATTCTATCAGCAAACGAACAAATAATCAACTTTTTTATTCTATATTCGGCAGACGGTTTCGGGCAGACTGAACGTTGAATTCCCCACCTGCACAAAGCCCTGTACGTTGTACGCTATATTATCATGCCCTTCGTCCTGCAATAACTTGACACAATGACTGCTAAAAAGAGAATAAAACTTATAATTTCAATCGGTGCGACACTTGTAGCTGTTGCACATCTTATTTTTCCAAAAGTCAGTATTGACATTATTACGGTTGTACTCATAGCACTTGCAATAATCCCATGGCTTGAGACACTTTTTAAATCTGTCGAATTACCAGGTGGAGTAAAACTTGAGTTTCAAGAGTTAGAAAAAATTGAGAAGGAAGCAAAAAAAATTGGATTAATATCAACAGAAGAAGTAACAGCTAAAGTTGAAGATGATAAAGGCAAACCAAAATATTATTTCGTTGAAATAGCAGAGAAGAATCAAGAATTGGCTCTCGTTAGCTTACGAATTGAAATTGAAAAAAGATTAAGGGAAATTGCAACTAAATACAGTATTGACACACAAAAATATTCTGTTATAAGACTTATTGACGCTTTAGCGAACAAAAATATTCTTACTATTCAAGAGACAACTGTTTTGAAAGATATGATTTCAACTCTAAATCATGCTGCTCATGGTGTAGAATATGACCAACGAAATGCACAATGGGTAATTGACAATGGACCTGCAATTGTTGACAGCTTAGAGAACAGAATTGCAAATCGTGGAATAATTTTTCACGGTTCAGGTGATGACAGAGAACATTGGATTGACAAATCTTTTAATGAATGTGAATGGGTAACAAACATTGAATGGAATGAGTGCATTTCAAAACATTTAGAACTATGGAATAAGGAATTGGAAAATATCTATAATTCGCTTTTACAAAAAATTGAAACCGAACAGAAAGAAAAACTTATTCAATCTCAAGACAATTGGAAAAAGCAAATAGAACTTGACCAAATGTTTATGTATTCATTTAACGACCTAAGAATGAAAGTTGGACGGGAAGGACAAATATTGTCTTCGGTTCATTTTATGAATAAAGTAAGGGACAGGACATTAGAACTTGAAGAAATTCTAACAAGATTGACGTAAAATACAGCGTACAACATTATGCGTATTGAAGAAAGCCCCCGCAAACTTGAACTGACATGAAAAAAAATAAAAGAGCCCTGCATCCTTTCAGACCGGGGCTTTTTGTCCCGCAAAATGCGGGATTCAGCGACACCGGGTAAAAAGAAGTAGCTATTGCAGTAAGGTGTTTTCTGCCGTTTCTGTTTGGGCAGGTTGATAGATATATGACTTCCGGTTTGGTTTTTTCCGAGGCCTTTGTTCCACTGTTTGCATAGCTACCCTTACCCAAAAACAACCTCGTTTTCCAGGAATATAAAAATCACAAATGCCGTTATTTAGTTTTTTCAGGTGCGTCATATTTTCTCTTTGTTTTTGGTGAACCACGATTGCGCAACTGTGCTACGTCTATCAGGCAGCCATTATGATAAATCAATGTTTTTACCAGTTCCATGCGGCCTTTTTTATACACCGGACAGAGGGCGATGTCTCTGCCGGCTTGCAACAGCATGCGTAGTGCTAGCGGCGTATCGGAGCTGTCCTACTTCACCGATGCGTAGGCCGCAGCCATAGAGCAATGCTAGCACGCAATATTCCTTCAGACTTAATGGCGCAGCGAAGAGTTGCTTCACTTCTGCTTCCGTCATAATATTGGGCAGGATAAATTGTTTTTTTGGATAAAGATTAGAGGGCACAATGTAAGGAGCCGGCAGGATGCGTTTAAAGAAGAAGCTGCAGGATTGTGCTACACTGCGGCACTTGGCCCTGCCTACTTTATGCACTTCTTTGATGTACTGCATATACTGCTCTATATCCTCCTGCCTGATATCTGCAACCGCTTTGTGGTTGTAATACTTAAAAAGGAGGGTCATCTCCTGGCAGTAATTGTGTACACTGCCTTTGCCATAATCTTTTATGACCAACGTCTGGTGGAGTTTTGTTAACCATTCTACGGCATCTGCTCTTAGTTCTTTTGTTGAAATTTCATTGCCTTTCATTTTATTTATATTTGTGATGAAAGGCGAAGGTGATTAAGTGTTACGATGTCGGGGGCTCGCCGTAGGTGTCGTTTGAACATTGGTATTGCCACTAACAGATGACTCAATAAAACTAATCTGACAACTAAATTAATAAAATATAAAAATAGCTTTTGACAGACAACATCGAATTACATGAATCCTGTAAGCAATTTTAAAATATACTTAAATGACAAATCTGGATTGACGGATGAAGAGTTAAATCAACTACCCTATATTCCGAAATCCAAACAATTTAAAAAGGGACAATCACTTTTAGACAAGGGGCAAGTTTGTAAGGACATTTTTTTTGTAGAAAAGGGATTACTTCGACAGTTCACCATTGATGATTCGGGCAAGGAATATATTATTCATTTTGCTCCTGAAAGTTGGCTTGTCAGCGATAGAAGTAGCTCATACTTTAACCAATCGGGCGAGTATTTTATTGATGCCATTGAAGATTCGGAAGTAATAGTGATGGACGAAAGATTTATCAACGCTGCATCTGAAATAAGTAAAACATACCGGGAAAATAATCATAGAGCATTGCATAATCATGTTAGAAGTTTGCAAAATCGCATAAATCTTTTACTTAGTGCAACTGCTGAAAAACGATACTTAGAATTTTTAAAGCTTTATCCCAACATATTACTTCGTGTGCCACAATGGATGATTGCCTCTTATTTGGGTATTACACCGGAAAGCTTAAGCAGGGTTAGAAAGGAATTAACTAAAAAGAGTTTCAAATAGGCATTTTTACATTTATTACCATACATCAATGCATAGGTTATTTTGCCAGGATATTTTTGTTCCATAAAAATATACAATATGAAACAGATAAATCCTTATTTAACCTTCAACGGAAATTGTGAAGAAGCTTTCAATTTCTACAAATCTGTGTTAGGCGGAGAGTTTACTTACATTAAACGGCTTGCCGAAGCTCCACCAATGGAGGGCTTTACCTTTACTGAAGAAGAACTTCAAAAAATCATGAACATTGCCTTGCCAATCAATGAGGCTTGTACTCTAATTGGTGGGGATGCACATCCTGCAATGGGACAAGTTGCATTTGGCAAAAACATTACCTTATCGCTAAATGTTGCATCAAAAGAACAAGCGGACAAAGTATTCAACTCGCTTTCAGTTGGAGGAATGGTTTTTATGCCCATGTCGGACATGTTTTGGGGTGGATACTTCGGTATGTTCGAAGACCGCTTTGGAATGAACTGGATGATAAATTACGAAAGCAATAAAAACTAACACAAATGAAAAATTATAAAATTGAAATCAAATGGGCAGTCATTTTTGCAGCAATGTTTCTGCTATGGATGACAATGGAAAAGCTGACAGGCTTACACGACAAATACCTGGAACAACAGCAGTTTGTAACAATGCTTATTCTAATTCCCTCGGTTATTATTTATGTGCTTGCCATAAAAGACAAGAAGAAGAACTTTTACACAGGCTACATGACCTATAAACAGAGTTTTTTAAGCGGACTTATGCTTACTGTATTTGTGGTTTTACTCAGTCCCATAAACCAACTCATCACTTCTTATATTATCACACCTGGCTACTTTGATAATGTAATTGATCATACAGTTAAATCTGGAATGTTTACTCAGCAACAAGCCGAAGCTCAGTTCAATATCAAAAGCTACATTATTACAAGCATTGTAGGCGCACTTGCGACAGGTTTAATTTTTAGTTCAATCATTTCAATCTTTACAAAATCTAGAATCAATTAATCATGAGCAAGACAAACAAAATTGACGAGTTTGTAAGCAAACTCAAACACCCGATGAAAGCAGAAATAGAGGAAGCAATAAAAATAATTCGCGGTGCAAGCAAGGACTTAGAAGAGGATGTAAAATGGGGCGGTCCAAGTTTTGACTACAAACAACCAATGGCGACATTGAACCCGAGAATAACTGACTGTGTTATTTTCATTTTTCACAAAGGAGAATTGATAAAAGACAACAGTGATTTACTCGAACCTGCGCCTAAAGGAAAGGCGTATTTAAAACTGCGTTCAATGAAAGAAATGAAAGACAACAAAGCAAAAATTCAGAATATTGTGAAAGAGTGGATAAATATAATGAACGCTTAACCATGCATAGTGTCAGCCGCTGATAATAAAGTTTACGTTGCGACCAAATGGCAAGCAATGAAACCGATGTTGAACGAAACCGGTAACCTGTTGATGCGTTATGGGTTTATCGGGGTATTGTTTTAGGAAATCAAAGCAGCCGGGATGGCTTTTTTTTGCGGGAGGAGCTGAAAACCTTTCCTGTTGTACGTTTTAGCTTGTTTTGTTTTGTTTAGGACACAAGTCCCCTTCCGCCGCTTAGCGACAGGCGCATTTTGGGTATCCGGCAAATACATTTTTGGTGGTCCCCGTTTGCCAAACACTTCCAGGGTGATCAGCTTTCCGCTTTTGCAACAGGGGCATTTGCGGAGCATGGTTTGCGGTTTTACTTCCGGACGCTCCACGTACAGCTTCTTTTGCAAATCCTGCAACGCAATCCGCAGCCATACAACAGGCCGATAAGGATTTTATGTTTGAGCAGTTGTGCTCTGTTCAGCATGCCAATATTCCACTCAATTCACCTCCAATGCATCTTTCCCCGGCAGCACCGGAAATGTCTGGTGCGGTTCTGTCTGATACCAGAAAACAGTAGTAGCAATATCATCCTGTAAAGGAAGATAGCGGCCATCGCTTCGCCATCCGAGGTCCTGTATCGTAACTTTCAGGTCTTTCTCAAAACGAATCGGGTCGGTTATGTGCCAGCGATACATTCCAAAACGTTGGGAAACATTGTAATGTCCATCGCCTCTTATTACCTGGCAAAGCCCTGAATAAGGCGTGCAGAATTCTGTATAATTGCTTTCTTCCACACCGGTGGCATTCTTCTTCCTTGTATCAAAATCGTAGGAACCGCAGAAATAGTCTTCCGTTCCGGTACCATTGATGGTTGGGTATTCTTTATCACCATCTATAAAAAATTTAATTTCTCCTTCCCCCCACCAACCGTTATTGTGAACGCCGATGGCCATGTAAGTTCCTACATCTTGTCCGCGTCCTTTCACGCCATCCAGCAAAGTATAAACCTGTTTGTAAGGAACCGGATTTACTCTTCTGAATTGCGCATGAAAATAAGCAGCATCAGAAGGAACGTTTGTCAAAACATAATCAACCTGGTAATATAAAACCATGTCTTTATCATCTATATTTTCCATCGTAATCCTACACTTTTTGCGAAATGGCATCGGCCAGTAACAATTAAACGCGCTGCCGGGATTCACACACACAGCCAATGATTGCAAAGGCGCATATTGGTTCCAACCCATGCAAAAGAAATCGCCGACAGGAACCTCAACAGAAGGCGAAGTTTCGCCGTCCCAGTAAAAACGGATTATGGAATTTCGCCACACACCGGTAGGCGTCATCCAGATATGCTGAACAGAGCCTGGTCCATCAATTTCTGCTACTGTAAATGTAGTATGCGCTTTAATCACCACGCTGGGACTCACTTTCCATCCCTTGCCCAAATCTCTTGACGCATTTTTGCCCGTTCCTTCTGTAGCCATTCCTCCCTGGCCTTTTGCGCCTGTAAAGTTTTCCGGACTGATGGAACGGGATTTTGCATCGGATAATTTGAAAATATTGCTCATGTTGGACTCAATACCGTCAAACTTTCCCTGCGCAAATCCTGCGACAGATATAAAGAAGCTAAAAAGCAGAAGTGTAAAGTTTTTATTTCTCATAATACTTTTTACTTGTGAATTTAATTGAAAAAATTTATTGCGAATGTGGAAACTAAACCAACAATCTCTCATATTTCTTCTTTTACTGTAATACAGTTAACATTGCATCACCCCTTCATAAACAAATGCATACGGTTATTCTCATTTAATCGGCTTAATTTTCCAAAAACACGATTTATGCAGATTAAGTTTTTATATTTTCTTAGAATAAATAATTTGAAAGTACTTTCGAAATACATCTCAGCATTACTGCTGGTTGCGCCTCTTTACTGTTTTTCACAAACAGTAACTGACCAGATAAAATTAAACCAGGTAGGTTTTTATCCAAATGCTCCAAAAGTGGCTGTTGTTACCGGAAAAGTTTCTTCTAATGATTTTTTTATTGCCACTACCAACTTAAGAGATACGGTCTTTAAAGGAAAATTAAGCGCAGAAAAACAATCTGCTTATTCATCCACCAAAACAAGAATCGCTGTTTTTTCTTCGTTTACTGGTAAAGGAAGTTTTGTGGTTTGCATTCCCGGCGTGGGCACTTCTTACGTTTTTGAAATTAATGATGATGTAAATAGGAATGCCGGAATTGCAACGCTTAAAGGATATTATTATCAAAGAGTTTCCATGCCTTTGGAAGAAAAATATGCAGGCAAATGGCACCGTTCCGCCGGCCATCCTGATACCGCTGTTTATATTCATCCTTCTGCCGCAACAAAAGCCCGCCCTGCCGGAACGGTTATTTCCACTCCCGGGGGCTGGTACGATGCCGGAGATTATAATAAATATATCGTCAATTCAGGAATTACCATGGGCACTTTGTTGTCGGCTTATGAGGATTTTCCGGATTATTTTAAAAAATTAAAAACCAACATCCCTGAAAGCAATGATGCAGTTCCGGATATTTTAAATGAAATCATTTACAACCTCCGTTGGATGCTTACCATGCAGGACCCCAATGATGGCGGTGTTTACAACAAATGCACCAATGCGGCTTTCGATGGAATGGTGATGCCCGGAGTTACACAATTGCCCAGATATGTCGTGCAAAAAGGAACGGCGGCGACATTGGATTTTGTAGCAGTTACGGCGCAGGCTGCCCGTATTTTGAGTCATTATAAAAAACAACTTCCCGGACTTTCTGATAGTTGTCTTGCTGCTTCAAAGAAGGCTTGGGCGTGGAGTTTGCAGAATCCTGCCTTGGATTACAACCAGCAGGAAATGAATAAAAAATTTAAACCTGAAATTACAACCGGTGGTTATGGAGATAGAAATTTTAATGATGAATGGATGTGGGCGGCAGCAGAACTTTTCATCACTACAAAAGACAAAAAATATTTTGACGTTTTGAATAATTATAGGACTGAACCAGTGTCACTTCCTTCATGGGGCAATGTAGCAATGCTTGCTTATTATTCCATGCTTCGTTTTCAGAAAATGCTTCCTGCATTTGCAGAAAATGATTTAAAAACAATGAAAGGCAAAGTGCTTGACATGGCAAATGGCTTTATTGAAAAAGTTTCTTCAAATGCCTTCGCAACCGTGATGGGACAATCTGTAAGGGATTTCAACTGGGGAGGAAATGCAAATGCTGCAAACCAGGGCATCTTATTAATAAGAGCATATTTATTAACCGGAGATAAAAAATATGTCGATTATGCACTTACAAATCTGGATTATCTGCTAGGCAGAAATGCAACCGGCTATTGCTTCGTAACCGGCATTGCCAACAAATCTCCCATGCATCCACATCACCGGCCATCTGTTGCAGATGGCGTTACGGACCCGGTTCCCGGCTTACTCGTTGGCGGCCCAAATCCCGGAATGCAGGACCATACCAAATATGAATTTACCGAGCCTGAAACCGCTTATTCAGACAATTCTGCGGCGTATGCATCGAATGAAATTGCCATTAACTGGAATGCGCCGATGGTTTATCTGGTAAATGCAGTGGAGGCGTTGGAAGGGAAGGTGGGGTATTTGGGAGAAAAATAAAAATTGGTATCAAGAATTTTCCGGCCATTCGTTTCGTATCTCTTTAGCATGTTTTTGAAAATCCAAATACTGTTCATCACTCAATTCAAGAACTCCCCTAAATTTGGCGGTTCTGCTTTTATCGGGTTGTTTTGTATTCATTTCTTTTCTTAGAACTTTTATAATTTTCAAGTCTTCTAAATCCTGCAAAAGCTTATAAGCATTATTATCAGTCAATTCAATTAAATAGGTATCCATATAATTTTTAATTTTCACTTCTGAAGATGAAATTACAAATAAAACCTGAATAGTATAAACCAGCTTATTAACGGAATGAACCAATAATATTTGGTTAATTTCTTCTGAAAGAAAAAATATATTCAATTGAACTAAAATCACAAATACCTCATATTTCTCCTTTTACTGGACCACCCATTACCAAACCCCTACCTTTGAGTTTGAATTAAATTCAATTTCATAAAATGTCCCCCAAAGAAATCACCATCGCTCCCAACAGCAAAAATCCTTTAAAAGTAAAACGATTCGGTTATGGCACCATGCGCCTTACTGGTCCAGGTATCTGGGGCGAACCGCCAAACCGCCCGGAAGCTTTGCAAATATTAAAACAGTGTATTAAAAGTGGTATCAATTTTATAGATACGGCTGATTATTATGGAGATGACGTTACCAACAGGTTGATAAAAGAAGCGTTGTGTCCATATCCTGCCGGCCTGGTAATTTGCACCAAAGTGGGCGGTGCAAGGAAGCCCGATAAAAGCTGGATTGCATTTAACCGCCCTGAAAATTTGCGTACCAGTATTGATAATAATCTTCGTACGCTCAAACTGGAACAGATGGCTTTAGTTCATTTCAGGGTGATAAGCGGCACGGGTGTACCACTCAAAGAATCTTTAGACGCCATGTTTGAACTTCAAAAAGAAGGAAAAATATTGCATGTTGGGGTAAGCAATGTAAGTGTTGAGGAATTAGAAACTGCTATGTCGGTGGGCGAAATTGCAACCGTAGAAAATATGTTTGGTCATGGCCAACGCACTTATATAAAGAATCAACATGGAGAAAGCAGAGGCGGAGAAGAAGTACTTGCAATATGTGAGAAAAACGAAATTCCGCTGATTCCTTATTTCTCCTTAATTCACTCAATGCCAAAAAAGGATGAACGCATTTCTGTGATTCCAAAAAAATACAACGCAACCGATGTACAGATTAATTTAGCATGGCTTCTGCATCGTTCACCCTGGATTCTTCCCATTCCGGGCACTTCATCGTTAAGGCATTTTGAGGAAAATTTAAAAGCGATTGATATTAATTTGAGTGAAGAGGATATGAAGTTTTTGGAATAGGGATTCAGGTTTTGGCTTCCTCATATTGTCATTTCCGCGCTTTTACAACCCCCTCTTTTGGATACAACATTCGTGGATTTGGTTACATCTGTTTCTTTATGGCTGCGCAACTTTGCAGTATAAAAAAACAGACATACGTTTTTGGGTTTATTACCGCCAACGGGCTTCTTTCCTGGCTTTGAGAAAAAGCAACCACGGATTGAAAAATAATACCGAAGAATAAAAATTTTTTCATCATACCAAATGAGTTGATGTGATAAAATGCTCCGCGCGAATTTACATTTTTACAAAAAACAGAATTAACGTTATTTATTCTTTTACTGCATTAGCATTATTATCCTGGCAGCTCATTAGCTCACGTTGGCCTTTTTCTCATTGACATATCCTGAAGGAAGAATATTGAATTCATTTTTAAAACATTTGGAGAAATGTTTCGGATTATTAAAACCTACTTCATAAGCAATTTCAGCAATGGTCATTTCTGAAGATTGGAGTAATTGCGCCGCGCGTTGAAGACGAATCGCACGGATAAATTCAATCGGAGTTTTACCGGTAAGGGTAAAAAGCTTTTTATACATTGCTACCCTGCTCATAAAAAGTAACCGGCTCATTTCTTCTACAGAAAAACCTGGATTGGATATATTTTCTTCTACCGTACACAATGCATGTTGGATAAATTTTTCATCAGCAGATTCTACTTCCACTTCTGTGGCATGTATCTGCACCTGCTTTTGATACGTTTTTTTGAACGAATCCTGCTGAAAAAGAATATTTTTTATCTTCGATAAAAGTACTTCTGCATTAAAAGGTTTGGTGAGGTAATCATTGGCGCCCACATTTAAACCGATGAGCAATTGCTGTTCGCTGGTAAGCGCAGTCAGCATGATGACGGGAATAAAATAAGTACGCTTATCTGAACGGATTTTTTTACACAAATCTATTCCATTCATTTCCGGCATACTGATATCACAAAGGACGAGGTCCGGATGAATGGATAGCGTCTTATTCCAACCGGCTTTTCCATTTTCAGCTTCCTCAATAATGAATAAATGTTTGAGGTTATCTTTAATATGAATCCGGAAATCATCGTTATCTTCCACCAATAATATTACTTTCTTTTTAAACGAATTATTATTTTGCTTCTGCCATAACGTTTCAGTTTTTTCTGCTGTTAATTCTTCTGAAATTGTTTCCTTCATACCTTCATCAACTGGATTTAATTTTTCTTCAATCAACGAAAGCGGCAGTGTTACTACAAAAGAACTGCCTTTGCGGTTTTCACTATTTACAGAAATGGTTCCTTGTAGCAGTTTTACAAATTCTTTTGTAATGGCAAGGCCAATACCACTTCCCTGGTTTACCATCGTTTCAGGAATTTCGTTTTGGAAAAAACGTTCAAAGATTTTTTCGTGTTTATCATTTTCTATTCCAATACCGGTATCGCTTACCCGTATTTGTAAAACACACTTCTGGTTTTGTTGATAGCAATTCAATTCCACTTCTACTTTGCCTCCGGCATCTGTAAACTTGAATGCATTGGATAAAAGATTGAAAAGAATTCTTTCTAATTTATCATGATCAAAACTTGCAAATAATTTTTCTTCAAATGAATGAAAATTAAAAGCAATTTTTCTGCTATTCGCCAAATCAGAAAAAGAAAAAGAAATTTCTTTTACAAACTGAATAATATTTCCATCGGTGTTATTTATGCGAAGTTCTTTTTCTTCCATTTTTCTAAAATCCAGCAATTGATTTACCAGGTTCAGCAATCTTCGTGCATTTCTGTGAATCAATAAAAACTGATCACGGATATCAGAATCGGGCGTGTTGTTTATTAATTTTTCTGCAGGAGAAATGATAAGAGAAAGTGGTGTGCGAAATTCATGGCTGACGTTGGTAAAAAATTTGATCTTCATCATATCAAAGTCATGCTGCCGGCTCGCCTCCTTTCTTTCCTGTTCTAATGCAAACCGAATCCTGGCACGCTTTACAATCATTTTGCGGCCAAAAAACAAAATCACAACTATCAAAAATAAATATAAAAAATAAGCAAGCGGAGTTCGCCAAAAAGGAGGCAAAATATGTATTTTGGTAAGCAGCACTTCTTTGCTCCAGCTTCCATCATCATTAATCACTTTTACTTTAAAAACATAATCACCCGGGTCAAGATTTGTAAAAGTTGCATTGCGGTTTTTTGCATCCGTAATCAACCAGTTATTATTAAACCCTTCCAACTGATAGGCATATTTTATTTTTTGGGAATTATAATATTCCAGGTCAGCAAATTCAAAAGTAAATACGTTTTGATTGTATGGCAACGTAATTTCTTTATCTCTTGTAACGGATTGAGTCAGTACAATATGACCACTATATTTCTCACCGATTTTTACACTTTTATTAAAAATCTGCATGTCGGTCAGCACGATATTATGCGACGTTTTTTCAGAAGTAATTGTTTTTGGATAAAAAATATTAAAGCCGTTTGCGCCTCCAAAAGCAAGTTCTCCGCTTCTTGCTTTCAATGCGGCGTTTTCATTAAATTGTTTCCCCTGCAATCCATCAGATTCATCATAATTAATAAAACGAATGGCCAATCCTGATGAGCTGTTTCGGATAATTCCATTGGCTAATCCATTTGGAGTGCTCATCCATAAGTTGTGATTATTATCTTCCAGAATATTGAGAATACAATTGTCCGGGAGGCCATCATTGGTTCTGAAAGTTTTAAAAGTATTTGTGGCAGAATTGAAAAGATTCAAGCCATCTCTTGTACCCACCCAAATCAATCCACGGCTGTCTTCAAAAATGTCTATCACGTTATTCTGGCTGAGGCTTGACGGATCGTTATCCACATGTAAATAATGTTTAAAAGCGCCGGTTTTCTTTTCCAAAACATCAATGCCATAAGCAGTTGCAATCCAGATATTCCCGTTCCTGTCTTCCAGAAGATCCGCAATATAAGTGGAATGAATTGAGTTTGGCGCGTTCGCTTTGTAATGAATAAATTTATTATTCTGCCTGTCAAATAAATCCAAACCTTCGGCTAAAGTGCCTACCCACAAACGGTTTTTACTATCTTCCATTATTTCCCAAACCCGGTCGTCAGAAAGGCTGTTTGTATCTGTCTTATTATTTCTATAATGAATAAAATTTTTACCGTCGAAGCAATTCAGCCCGCCATAATAAGTTCCGATCCAAAGTTTTTTTTCATGGTCAATGCAAAGGCTTACGATTACATCATTACTCAAACTATTTGGATTGGAAGCATCATGCTGATACCGTGCGAAAGTATTTTTTTGCCGGTTGAAATAAATCAAGCCTCCCCCATTTGTTCCTATCCATAAATTTCCTTTTTCATCTTCTGCGAAACGATTAATGTCATCATAAGGCAAACTGTTTTTATTTAAAGGATTGTGTTTTATTAAAGGAAAATTAATCGTGCTGTTGTGAAAATAGTTAATTCCTTTTTTAAAAGTACCGATCCAGATAATTCCCAGATTATCTTTATAAATAGAATTGATGCTGTTCTGATTCACGCTCCTGGCATCATTTTCATCATTCATCAGATAGTCAACCCTGTCCCTGCTTTTATTAATCACATTTAAGCCGCCATGATCTGTGGCAATCCAGATATTCCCTTTATCATCTTCAATCATGCCGGTAACCACCTTGGTATTGAGCCGCAGGTTTTTTGAATCTTTATTTAATGGCAAAACGGTATTGGAAGCAGGTTTATAATAAAACGCACCGGTTATTCCATATATCCAGATATCATTTTCATTATCAGCAAACAGAAAAAAATCACTCATCTGGTTATTCACCTGCTGAAGCGCGGTAGTCCTGAAAGTAACCGAACCGGAGTTTTTGTCTATTTTATCCATAACACCATTGCGGTAGATAATCCAGAAATCACCGGCTGGGGTAACCGTGGCAGAAGAAACGTCATTTGAATAAACAGGTGTAGAGGAACTTTCGCTGTTATAGAATTGAATTTTCCTGCTTAGTTCATTGTATTTGTACAATCCTTTTCGCGGGTATACAAACCAGAAATTATGGTTGTTGTCTTTTACAATATCAGTAAATGAAGCATCTGGCAAGCCAATGGATGATAAATACTTTTCAGGATTCACATCAAATTTTTCAGTATTCGGATCATAAATATTCCAGCCGCTGCGTGTATTTACCCACATTTTATTTCCCGGGCCTTGTACTATTTTTGTGATAAAATCATCATTGATAGAAGTGCTGTCGCGAAGTTCATGCTTAAAAATCCGGAATTTGTAACCATCCCAACGATTTAATCCGGCCATGGTTCCAAACCACATAAATCCTTTATCATCTTTAAAAATGGCGTTGACCTGGTTATTGGAAAGGCCGCTAAAAATATCTATTTGAGAAAAAATATAAGAAGATTGCTGTGCCGAAATGTTCATCTGCACTGAAAATACAAGCAATAAAATGGCAAACTTCAATCTCATAATCCTAAAGTAGCGGAAATTATTTTTGACTGAATAAAAGTCGGCATTTTAAATGAAAAACTATCACTTCATTTTATGCCACTTCTCCCTGGAATGATTAGAGATAAATGAAAAAACGCAATAGAAACCTATTGCGCTTGAGATTTATTCTGAAAATAAGAATTCGTGTTATTTCTTTATTTACTGAATCACTGAGGTACAACAGTACAATAAATTACCACATCATTAAAATCATTGTCGCATTCCGGCGAAGTACGATCTCTATCTTCAAAGCCAACCAGGATCTTATTTTCAGCAGGATAGTTGATTAAAACCGCGTGTTTTTTCAGTTTGGGATCCACTTCGGGATTTAAGGCATCGTTTGAACAAAAGTGTACTGCATTGTTATCAAGTTTTCTTTTAGTAGTATCCCACGCATTCTGCATCAAAACAAAACCAATAGAGGTACCTACATCAAATGTTCCCAGGTTCACTTTATCGCCGGGTACCAGGCCGCTAAGCCGCCCGGCATTTGGGAAAATATAAGTAATCAATTGGATATCTTTTGAGCTGGTTGGAGGTTGATCGGTAGGATAGGTGTAAAAAGCTATCGAGTTGGAATAAGCGCTCACACCAGACACAAAAGTGATATAAACATCAGAGGTTTTTGCAATGGTAATATCACCAATAGCCGGATTGTTGAATAATTCCGGATGTGAGAGGGTCAGATTTTTACCATCAGGAAGAGTAGTGTTAATAAAATCAAGCATCGCCGGGGAAATAACATCTTGCTGCATATTCAGCGGTGTGCCCAACGAATTAAACGAGCCTAAATTTTCGTATTTGGTTGAAGTAAATTTCACCGGTTTGGTAGCTGGATCTTTTCTACAGGCACTAAATACCAATAGAGTAATGACTAGGTAGAGGTAATTCTTAGTTTTCATAAACTTTTTTTTAAATTTATAAATTGATTTAATGACAGAATGAGCATGAGATAAAAAGAAAAAAATTAAAATTGAATATAAATAAATTATAACGTATTACTGCGCAATAAATTTTATCACTAGGCTTATAATTTTTGATAAGATAAAAATATTGACAGAAAAGTTGCTTAATATCCAAAAAAACTGACATTAAAAAGACCCGTCGTTATATCATACAACCTTACCTGAAACTTATTTTATTTCAAAAATAAAAAACATTACTAAATTGAACGTTATGAAATTTCTACCAATTCTATGTCAAAAACCAATTCCTTTCCTGCGAGTTCATGATTGGCATCCAGTACGACTACGTCGTCTTTTACTTCAGTAACGACTACAGGAATAGGCTGGCCTGCCTGGTTCTGAAGTTGCAATTTCATTCCGGGCTCGAGTTTCATATCCTCAGGAATGTTGGACTTAGGAAATTCGATTATTGCATCGGCATTTTTTTCCCCATAAGCATTTTCAGGAGCAATATTTATTGTCTTCTTTTCACCAA
The DNA here is from genome assembly GCA_963706825.1 of uncultured Chitinophagaceae bacterium. Taxonomy (GTDB): domain Bacteria; phylum Bacteroidota; class Bacteroidia; order Chitinophagales; family Chitinophagaceae; genus Ginsengibacter. The sequence continues at coordinate 204,864 of CAVPNT010000005.1, forward strand.
CTTCCATACCGGGGATCGCTTCGTCAAATCCTTTAATCATCTGGCCTGCGCCCACTGTAAATGCAAGAGGATCCCTCCCTTCGCTTGAGTCGAATTGTTCGCCGCTGGTGAGTTTTCCTTTATAATGTACTTTCACATTGTCACCTTTTTTTGCTTTACTCATAATTTTCTTGTTTTAAAATAATAAAAAAATCTCAATACGGCTCACTTCAAATTGTATCTTTTGAATAATTCGCAAGGTTGTTTATTACATTAAATGTACCAAAAATATTTTTTGCTGCAATATTGAGGTTTTCATTCGCAATTTCTGTTATTTTACAGGCATTCTTTAAATAAAGCTAATAAAATAAATAATGAATAGAAAAATCACTGTGGCTTTTTTCCTGCTAATAATCAATTTGACAGGATTTGGTCAAAAAAGAATTATTCCAGGTGCGGAACGCATGGATCAATACCTTCATTTACTGAAAGGAAAAAACGTAGCGCTTTTTGCCAATCCTACTTCTACTGTTGGAAACGCACTGTTAGTTGATACGCTTTTAAAAAGAGGCATAAAAGTAGTGAGGATTTTTGGCCCTGAGCATGGATTCCGCGGCACTGCAGATGCAGGCGAAAAAGTAGGAAATGCAATTGACAAAGAAACGGGAATCGAAGTGATTAGCCTTTATGGGCAGCACAATAAACCCAGCGCTGAAGATTTGAAAGGTGTAGATGTGATGGTGTTTGATATACAAGATGTGGGCGTCAGGTTTTATACTTTTATTTCTTCTTTGCAACGATATATTGAAGCTGCTTTGGAAAATTCGATTCCATTGATCATCCTTGACCGGCCGAATCCGAATGGGTTTTATGTAGATGGCCCTGTTTTGGATTTAAAATATAAAAGTTTTGTTGGAATGCAACCAATTCCAATTGTATATGGCCTCACTTTAGGAGAATATTCGATGATGATGGCTGGCGAAAAATGGCTGAGCGATTCTGCGAATAAAAAATATGCTTATTATCAACATGCTAAAAAAACCGTTGACACCCCCTTTCATTTGCTCGTAATAAAAAACCTGAATTATGATCACAACAGCCGGTATATTTTGCCTGTAAAACCTTCTCCGAATCTGCCAAACATTCAATCAATTTATTTATATCCTTCTACTTGTTTTTTTGAAGGAACTACATTGAGTGAAGGACGAGGAACAGACAAGCCATTCCAGGTTTTCGGAGCGCCGTCTTTGCCCAAAAATTTGTATTCTTTTACACCACATCCGACCGAAGGAGCAAAGAGCAGCAAGCATTACGGTCAGGTTTGTTATGGATGGGACCTGTCGGGTACCCCATCAGAAGTATTTGATAAAGTAAATAAAAAAGTGCAGTTAAAATGGCTGATGGACGCATATCGTTTGTTCCCGGATAAAGACAGTTTTTTCATTGTTCCAAAATCAGGAGATATGAAGCAATCGTTCTTTGATAAACTTGCGGGAAACAATGACCTGTGGCAACAAATAAAAAATGGTGTTTCAGAAAAAGAAATTCGTGCAAGTTGGGAACCGGCATTGAGCAATTATAAAAAAGTCAGGAAGAAATATTTATTGTATAAAGATTTTGAATAACCTTCAACCTTCAACTTAGAACACTTTTGAACAACAATGAGTTTGAGAATCATCTTCATGGGAACGCCTGATTTTGCAGTTCCTTCATTAAATAAAATCTATGAGGCCGGGTATCAAATAGTGGGCGTGGTAACAGCGCCGGATAAACCCGCAGGAAGAGGAATGCAACTTACTCAAAGCGCGATAAAAAAATATGCTTTAGAAAAAAACCTGAAAATCCTGCAACCGGAAAAATTAAAATCTGCTGATTTTATTGAAGAATTAAAATCGTTAAAAGCAGACCTTCAAATCGTTGTTGCTTTTCGAATGTTGCCTGAAATAGTTTGGAATATGCCGCCTATGGGCACCATCAATCTTCACGCATCTTTACTGCCCCAATATCGTGGTGCAGCTCCCATAAACCGGGCAATTATTAATGGCGAAAAAGAGACAGGTGTTACTACTTTCAAACTGCAACAGGAAATTGATACAGGCAATATTTTGTTGCAGGAAAAAATTCCAATTTCTGATGATGAAACTGCCGGCACTTTGCACGACAAAATGATGCAGATTGGTGCAAATCTGCTTTTAAAAACCATTAAAGAACTGGAAAATGGAACACTTGAAGAAGTTCCCCAACCTTTAACCCCGAACCTTCAACCTTCAATCTTACATTCTGCTCCAAAAATTTTTACAGAAACCTGCGAAATAAACTGGAATAAAAATGCAGATGAAATTTATAACCTAATCCGTGGATTATCGCCATATCCAACCGCTTTTACTTTTTTGAATGGGAAAAAACTAAAAATATTTTCAGCAGAGAAAGAAATAAGCGATGTTTCAAACCAGCCTGGAAAATTTTTTACAGATAACAAAACGTTTTTAAAATTTTCGGCAAAGGATGGATATATTTCACTAAAAGAAATTCAATTAGAAGGAAAAAAGAAAATGATGATTAAAGATTTTTTAAGAGGATGGAGATGAATGTGAAAGCAAGAAAAGGCGAAACATCATCTTTCACCTGACATTTGACGGGCATCCATAATCTGAATGTTTACCGCCCATTCCATCGTTGCCTAATCTGAAAGAAAGCGTTAACCCGGTGAAATAATACCAATCCTTTTGTGCTGAAGCACCACGTTGTGTGCCTGCTGCCGGATATTGCGGATTGCCATTTTTTAATTCACCACCTCTGTAGGCCAGTTCCACTGCTTTTGATCCACGGTTTGTCAGTAAAAGATTTTTGTCCACATAGGTAGAACTTACATCATCCAGGTAATCAGTAAACGTTTTTCTTAATCCCATTTCCAGCCCAATATTCACGTTCTCGGTTAAAGACAATTTTACACCTGCACCAAAAGGAACGGCAAGCTGGGTCAGGTTGTAATTGCTTTTGCCGGCGATAAATCCCTCACCCTCTGTACTCAACGGTCTTAAAAAATATTTTTTACCAGTTGTATCAAAAGTGTAAGGATTAAAATGAAAGATTGCAATTCCCCCAAAAATATAAGGAGTAAGAGAATGAGAACCCACAGGTAAGATATCGTACACCAATTCAAGGTTTCCTTCCGTAATCGCTGAATAAAAACTCAAATTTCTTGGCTTATTTGGCGTGTCTTTATCAGCTCCGGACACTTTTGCAAGAGTAAGACCGCCTTTTACAGAAAAGTGATCAGTAAGATCATAGGAAAGACCGGCGCCTGCTGCCAGATGCGCCTCATTAAATGTAATAAATTTCCTTTGCAAATCTCCCTGGTAATTGGAAACACCGGCAAAAAGATTCAAATGTAAACCCTGAGCTGAGGTAGCTAAACTAAACAGCAATAAAGAAACCGTTACCGATAAATATTTCATAAGGATTGAGGTTTATTCTTTAAAAAGACAAAAACAATACCACAAGATCAGCCATTGGCATTCTTTCGACACGATTTTTACAATGAGAATCCATACTTCTATTCATCCGGTAAAAAGTCGCAAGACGCAAACAAATTAAGGTTAAAACAACAGACAGTAAACGAAGAAATAATTAGAAAACTGATTTTCGAAAACGTTATTTCCTAAACGGTCTTTGCAGCTAAATCAGCTACTTTATTTAATGCCCCTGTAGAATTAAACTCCGGAACCATTTTCCGTAGAATGAACGGAATAATTTCGTTATTATGGCTTTCTGCAGCTTCCTGCAACTCCATCATCAGGGAATTAAACTCACCGTTGAGATTGGCAGATTTTTTTGCTCTTAAAATCCGTGGATGGTAGGTTTCTGCAAATTCTTCCGAATCTTTAAACAATTCTTCAAACATCTTTTCGCCCGGCCGCAATCCGGTCTGAACAATGGCAATATCTGCCGGCTTTAATCCTGCAAGTTGAATCATTCTTTTTGCAAGGTCAAGGATCTTCACAGGTTTGCCCATATCGAACAATAAAATATCGCCGGATTCGCCAATTTTTCCAGCTTCCAAAACCAATTTAGAAGCCTCCGGAATGGTCATAAAATAACGGGTGATGTCAGGATGTGTAATTGTAATCGGGCCACCTGCCTTAATCTGTTTATCAAAAGTACGAACCACACTTCCTGCAGAACCCAATACATTTCCAAAACGGGTGGTAATAAATTCTGTTTCGGAATCCTGCCGATCGCTTAACGATTGAATGTATATTTCAGATATCCGTTTGGTGGTACCCATTACATTTGTTGGATTTACTGCTTTATCAGTAGAAACCATCACAAATTTTTTCACCTTATACGCTATAGCCAGATCTGCCACGCGTTTGGTACCAAAAATATTCGTAAGCACCGCTTCGCTGCTAAAAGTTTCCATGAGCGGAACGTGCTTATAAGCCGCTGCATGAAAAACAAAATCAGGGTTATGCAACGAAAAAACTTTTTTTAACTTTGACAAATCTCTTATTGACGCTACTTCTACACGCAATAGTTGTTTCGGATTGGCCTTTTTCAGTTCAAATTCAAGATCAAACAAGCCCGATTCAGATTGATCCAGTAATACCAGTTTTTTAAAAGTGAATTTAGAAAGCTGACGGCAAATTTCACTTCCGATGGAGCCGGCAGCACCGGTTACCAAAATAGTTGAATCCTGATAAGTTTTTTGGAGCATATCATAGGGAAGACTGATTTCATCGCGCTCCAGCAGGTCTTCAATATTCAATTCCTTCACCTGTTTCTTTTCAAACAGGCCACCGCGCCATTCATTAGCATGTGGAATCACATTGATCTTTATATTTAAAGGCGCACAAATATCTGAGATGGCAATTTTCTTTTCTACCGATAATTTATCAATGGCAATATATAAATGGGTAATCTGTTTTTGTTTCAATAAACTGGCTAAGCGGGAACCAGATGCATTATAAATAGGCAATCCTCCGAGGTTTTTTCCAATTTTTGAAGTGCTGTCTTCGATATAAGCTGCTACTATCGTTTTATTTTTCACATCCTGCTCGAGTATTTGTTTCGTAACCTGCCCCATCTCACCCGCGCCATATATAATTGCTTTTGCCATAACCGGCAACTTCGATTGCGACGCTTTCGAGTATACCTCTTTAATTAAAAGCCGGATCATTACCAAAATAAAAATGACACTGAATAAATTAATAATCAACAAAGGAACCGGCAAATAACCGGTGACAATAGAATTTGGATATATGGAATAAATTGTGAGCCATAAAACAAGTTGCAAAGAAGCAAATTTTATGATCCGGATAATGTCATTCGTTTCCGAATACCGGATAATTCCTTTGTAAATTGGGAAAAAAAATACGCATATCATGTAAATGGCCATATTGATAAGAACCGCGGGCACAAATGCAACAATGCCCGGTAAATCCAACATCAAATGGCGTATTAATAAAAAAGAAAAAAGAAAAGCAACGGTAATCAGCACCAAATCGCCACAAAAGATTATCCAACGAGGTGCGTATTTGTTTTTAAAAAATCGTTCGAGCATAGTGCTTTTTGGGGTCAAAATTTACAATTAAACTGAAACCTTTCGACAGAGAATGTTTTATAAAACCGGATTATTACAAGGGATAATGGAAAAGACAAGAAACATACCAAAATTTAATATCAGAAAATCGGAAAGAATAACTTTCTTTTATAAAATTTTGTGCAAATATAGAACTATTACAAACTTTTTATTGACTTTGATCATAATATTTTGCAAATACAATATGTTTGATGAATGTAAATTGAACTCACAATTTCTGCTGGAATATTTCAATTCAATAAAATTGAAACTACTTTTAAAATAAAACGAAGGAATTAATAAAAGTGTTTGATTAAATTTGCATTCCGAAAAAAGCGGAGGTGGCGAAATTGGTAGACGCACTACTTTGAGGTGGTAGCGCCTTTTATCGGGCGTGGGAGTTCGAATCTCCTCTTCCGCACAAACAAAACCTGCACCAGTTGCAGGTTTTGTTGTTTTTATGGAAAAGAAAAAAACAGAATCATCGTTATTTGTTGCCTGCCCGAATGGTACAGTCGGGCTTTGCTGTAAAAAAGTTTTCAGCAATTCAAAACAATCCGAAAAGTTGTACCCTTTCCAGGCTCAGACGATTTAATGTATAACTCTCCCCGATGATATTGCTCAATAATTCTTTTGGCAAGAGAAAGCCCCAGCCCCCAGCCTCTTTTTTTTGTAGTATAACCTGGTTTAAAAACTTTGCTGATATTTTGCTTGCTGATTCCTTTGCCACTATCCGCTACATCTATTATTAGCTGTTGGTGTAATTTTTTTATTTTTATTTTAATGAACCCCTTCCCATTGATCGCGTCCAGTGCATTTTTTAATAGATTTTCTATTACCCAGTCGAAAAGTGGCCCGGAGATTTTTGCCATCACTTTTTCTTCCGGCTTTTCTATTATAAAACTTACTTTTTCGGTTGATCTTCTTTTGATATAAGCTACCATTTTTTCTACCTGTTCTACCACTTCATGTTCTTCTAGTTTTGGTGCGCTTCCAATTTTTCCGAAACGGTCGCTAATAAGTTTTAAACGATCTACGTCTTTTTCCATTTCTTTTGAAATACCCAAATCCGGATCATGCTCTTTCAACATTTCTACCCATCCCTGCAGTGAAGAAATAGGCGTTCCCAACTGATGCGCCGTTTCTTTTGCCATACCAGCCCATACCTGGTTTTGGGTTGATTTATTTCTTACTGAAATGGCGTAAAATGTAATAAAAATAAACAGTGCCACAATCAACAATTGAATCAGGGGATAATACCGCACCTGGGTCAGCAATTTGGAATCCCCATAATAATATTTGTCTGCTACATAAGGGCTTTTATTTAATTCAAGGATGATCGGAGGATGCGCTGATTTGAATTCTTTCAGTTTTTTTTGGAGAAAATTTTTCGAATCTTTTATTTCCCTGGCATCTATATTTCTGGAATCAATAATACTGTCGTTTTCATTGGTCCAGATTATCGGAATATCGGTATTTTTTTGTTGGATCTGACTTGCAAGTGTCAGGTCCACATTGGGAGGCGCAGAAGCAATAAATTTATTAGCTTCTATCCATTGGCTGATCTTTTCCCGTTCATCTGCTTCAATTTTTTTTGATAAAAAATCAGAATAGAAAATTGTACCGGTAACTATAGCAACTGCAATGAGCGCGGATACAGAACGAAAGTTAAAAAGCTGCCTGAACATGAAATCGGTTTATCGTCAAATCTAAAATCTATTTCTCATAAATTATCGAAAGTAAAAAGCAAAATCTTTTATGTTTGTAGCTGATTAAACAAAATTTTTTGAATCAATCTCCATCTGTAGCACTTGTAATTCTAAACTGGAACGGAAAGCATTTCCTCGAAAGGTTTCTTCCTTCTGTATTCGCGTCTGGTTATGAAAATCTTTCGATAATTGTTGCCGATAATGCTTCAACAGACGATTCAATTTCTTTTTTGCAAAAAAATCATCCTTCTGTAAAAATTATATTGAATCCGGTAAACGAGGGTTTTGCAAAAGGATATAATACCGCGTTGAAGCAAATTGCCGCTGATTATTACATCTTATTAAACAGTGATGTGGAAGTAACGCCGGAATGGATATCCCCGATCATTTCATTAATGGAAAATGATAAAACTATAGCCGCATGCCAACCGAAAATTTTATCTTTTGCCGAAAAAAATAAGTTTGAATATGCAGGAGCGAGTGGCGGTATGATAGATAAATTCGGTTATCCTTTTAACCGCGGACGTGTATTTGATTTTTGCGAAAATGACGAAGGACAGTATAATGATACTACAGAAATATTCTGGGCCACAGGTGCCGCTTTATTTGTAAGGGCTTCCATCTATCATGAATTACACGGTTTTGATGAATATTTTTTCGCACACCAGGAAGAAATAGATTTATGCTGGCGGATGCAAAGAGCGGGCTATCGAATATTTGTTGTGCCGGCCTCAGTGGTGTATCATCTGGGTGGAGGCACTTTACCTGCAGGAAATAAGAGAAAGGTATTTTTAAATTTTAGAAATAATCTGGCAATGCTTGCAAAAAATTTACCTTTCGGGGAAAAAATATGGAAAATCCCTTTCAGAATTTCTTTGGATAACCTGGCTGGATTTCAGGCCTTGATAAAAAAAGATTCTAATACTTTTATTGCTATTCAAAAAGCACATTTTCATTTTTTTAAATGGTGTTTTAAACCAGACAAATCAGATAATCTTCCGAAAAAAAAATTGGAAGATTTAGCGGGAGTGTACACAGGAAGCATCGTTTGGCAGTATTTCATTAAAAAAAGAAAAACATTTTCTGAAATTCTTCACTTCAAAAAATGATATTTCAAATCAATCTGTTATTTTTGCCCAGCAAATTATAAATATGGAACACGAAGAAGTAATTGATAATAAGGGAAAAGATGTAGCAGTTAGCTGGGTATCTACCTCCCGGTTTCTGTTTTATTGCCAGGTGGCGATTTTTGTTGCACTTGTCATCGGCGGTTGTTATACCATGTATGTGCACCGTTATAAAGGAAAGCCGAATGTAGAAGTGCCGGCAAATACCCAATACAATCCGCAGTATAAATAAATTTTGGTTCAAAGGTTACAAACCTTATTTTTGCAAACCTTTTTTAGTTCTTATAACAACCCGCGGAAATAGCTCATTTGGTAGAGCGCGACCTTGCCAAGGTCGAGGTGGCCGGTTCGAGCCCGGTTTTCCGCTCCAACAAATAAAAAAAGCAGTATTTACCTGCTTTTTTTATTTGTAGTGTTTACCCGGGTGGTGGAACTGGTAGACACGCAGGACTTAAAATCCTGTGATCAGCAATGGTCGTGTGGGTTCAACTCCCATCCTGGGTACAATGCCGCTTTTTTAAAGCGGTTTTTTTTTGCTTTAAAATCTAAAGTAATATCCTTCATTTTATTCAAATCTAAAAACTTCCCACACGATTATGTCCTTAATTAAAGTGATTAAAGTTAAATTTGTTTTATGACCAAACTCTCCGTTAACATCAACAAAATCGCTACCCTTCGCAATTCGCGCGGTGGGAATAATCCGGATTTAATTAAAACCGCTATCGATATTCAAACTTTTGGAGCAGAGGGAATCACAGTGCATCCGCGCCCCGATGAAAGGCATATCCGTTACGCAGATGTTTATGAATTGAAAAAAATAATCACGACGGAATTTAACATCGAAGGAAATTGTAACGAGCAAAAATTTGTTGATTTGGTTCTTGCGAACAAACCAGACCAGGTTACATTAGTTCCTGATGCTTTAGGGCAATTAACTTCTGATCATGGATGGAATACGGTAAAATATAAAGAGTATTTAATTGAGATTGTAAATGTTTTTCAGAAGGAAGGAATCCGTGTTTCTCTTTTTGTGGATCCTATAGAAGAAATGATTGTGGCGGCAAAAGATACCGGCACAGACAGGATAGAATTATACACAGAAAATTATGCAAAAGAATTCCAAAAAGGAAATCATGAGCAGGCAATTGCACCATATATAAAAGCAGCAAAAAAAGCAGTAGAACTTGGTTTGGGAATCAATGCAGGCCACGATCTTGACTTGCATAACCTTAAATATTTTTCAAAAAATGTTCCCGGCCTTTTAGAAGTTTCTATTGGTCACGCCTTGATTTGTGATGCTCTTTATTTAGGCCTTGAAAACACAGTCCAATTGTATAAAAGGCAATTAATGAACTGATCTGATTTGCTTCATGTGCTAATTACAAATTCCCATTAAAACTTGGTTTACTGGAAATATGGTTAGATAGAATTGCCTCCTAAAACAAATTTTGCTCAATAAAAAAGTTTACCGAAACATTTCAGTAAACTTCCCACAAACGCTCGATAATTCTATCCTCCATTCGGTTTTACAAACTAAAAGTTATCTTGCCTGTTTCCACTCTTTTGAATTTCCACGTCATTCCGCAAATCCGAAATCAAAAATTCCCAAATCAAAAATTTCTAAGCCACTGCTTTATTAACCAGCTCAGCCGCCTCACTCAATAAAATTGCTGACTCCACTTTCAAGCCGCTTTTATCAATCAGTTCTTTAGCGATTTCCGCATTGGTTCCCTGGAGGCGCACAATAATTGGAATTTCAATATTTCCAATCGATTTATAAGCATCTATGACGCCTTGTGCTACGCGATCACAGCGCACGATGCCGCCAAAAATATTAATCAGAATTGCTTTTACTTTTGGGTCTTTTAAAATAATTCTGAAACCTGCTTCTACAGTTTGTGCATTTGCTGTGCCGCCCACATCAAGGAAGTTTGCAGGTTCGCCGCCGCTTAATTTGATCATGTCCATGGTAGCCATTGCAAGCCCGGCTCCATTGACCATGCACCCTACATTACCATCTAATTTTACAAAATTCAAATTATATTTTGCCGCTTCCACTTCAGTAGGATCTTCTTCAGTTATATCACGCATGGCAGCAACATCAGGATGACGCATTAAAGCATTGTCGTCAATATTCATTTTACAATCCACGGCGATGATCTTTGCATCACTGGTTTTGAACATCGGGTTTATTTCCAGCATGCTGCAATCAAGGCCAACGAAAGCATTGTAAAGATTGGTTACAAATTTTACACAGTTCTTAAAAGCTGTGCCGCTCAAACCGAGATTGAACGCAATTTTCCTTGCCTGGAATGGCAGCAATCCTCCTCCCGGATGCACCCATTCTTTAAATATTTTTTCAGGCGTTTCATGTGCTACATCTTCTATATTCATTCCCCCTTCGGTACTGTACATGACCACATTTTTTCCTTTCGAACGATCCATTAAAATGGATAAATAAAATTCTTTTACCGGCTCGGGCCCGTCATAATAAACGTCCTGTGCAACAAATATTTTGCTCACTAATTTTCCTGCTTCACCGGTTTGAACCGTTACCAATGTGCCTCCTAAAATATTTTGTGCAATAGTTTTCACCTCTTCCAGGCTTTTAGCCACGGCCACACCTCTTTGTTCTGTTCCTTTTATTTTTCCTTTGCCTCTTCCGCCCGCATGAATTTGCGCTTTGATCACTGCAAACTTGCTTCCATACTCACTATTTATAAAACGGTAAGCATCTTCTGCTTCAGTAACAGTACTGCATGCGATTCCTTCCTGTACAGGCACTTGATATCTTTTCAACAATTCTTTTGCCTGGTATTCGTGTAAATTCATACAAAAAATTTTTCGCGAAGATAATCTCAAAAAAATTAATTGATAACTGAAATTGTATCAATCATCAACCTTCAACCTTCAACCCTCAACCTTCAACCATGAACATGAAACCTTTCATCTTCTAAATCCTCGGAATTATTTTTAAAAAATCTTCTTTTCTCCTTCGGGCAAGTGGTAGTTCTGTTTTATCTGAAAGCAATACGTAATTATTTCCTTTATGAAAACGATCAATATAGAGCAGGTTCACGATATGCGCTTCATGGATTCTGAAAAATTCATTAGCAGACAGCGCTTCCTCAAAATCGCCAATGGTACGGCTTACAAGAATTACTTCTTTATTCAGCAGATGAAATTTCGTGTACCGGCCGTTGGCCTCCAGCCTCACGATATCTTTAATTTTTATAAACCTGATGCCATCAATAGAAGTAATCGTCAATGTGCGGTCCAATGCATTATGCTGGGTCAGGTTTTTAAATAAAATATCTATTTTATCCATCGTATTTTTTTGTTCGATATTTTTCCTGCACTTTTCTATGGCCTGCGACAATTCTTCCTGGTCTATCGGTTTTAATAAATAGTCAAGAGCGCTTATTTTAATAGCGTTGATTGCGTATTTATTATAAGCAGTTGTAAAGATGATCCCAAAGTTGATATGGCTGAGTTTCTTTAGCATTTCAAATCCATTCATTCGCGGCATTTCGATGTCCAGAAAAACCAGTTGCGGATCATTCATTTGGATACTTTCAATTCCCTTTGCGGGCGTGTCGCATATATCCACGAGTTCGATTATATCGCTATAATTTTTCAGCATCAACTGAAGGAGTTCACGGCTTTGCTTTTCGTCCTCGATGATTATTGTTTTGATCATATCTCAATTTATGTTTTTCGGTGGATTATAACCGGTTTATTTAGGAACCAATATTTTTACAAAAGTTCCGGTGCCCATTCCTGACTCTTCCAGATCAAAAATTTCAATACCCGATGGCACTTCAGAAACCGACTTCAATACAGCAAGACGCTTTTCTGTCGTTTTAATTCCTAAAGACTGATGATTCTTTTTATGCACATTCAATTCTGCCGCCATTTTCCTCCCTATCCCGTTATCTACCACATTGATTTCAAGATACATCCGGCAATCGTAGAAAGCTATGGAAATTTCTCCATCTGTTTCTTTGTGCATAATACCATGCGAAACCGCGTTTTCAACAAACGGCTGCACGATCATCGTAGGAATATGAATGGATTCCTCGAGTAAAACGGGATCAACATGAATATGGTAATTTAATTTTTCACCAAAACGCAGCTTTTCCAATTCAAGGTACAGTTTTAGCATTTCAATTTCCTTTTGAAGGGTAATATCCGATTGATGGCTGTTGTCCAATATCGAGCGGATAAGCTTCGAAAATTTGCCAAGATATTTATCCGCATTCGCAGCTTCATTTGTCAATACAAACTTCTTAATGGAGTTGAGTGCATTAAAAATAAAATGCGGATTCATCTGGCTGCGAAGCGCTGCCAATTGCATTTCTGCAAGTTGTCTTGAAATATTTTCGAGTTCAGCTTTTTGCTTTCTTAATTCCTGTTCTGCTTCAATAGATTTAATTTTATGTCCCATCAATGTGGCAATGGTTGACATCAGTTGCAAATGGCTTTCATTAAAAAAACCTTTTTGCGAATGTTCAGAATCTATCACGCCGAACAATTCTTCTTCGTATTTAATAGGAACAACAATTTCACTCAGGCCGCTATAACCTTCTGCGAGATAACGTGGTTCTTTTGAAGTATCATGCACAATGATCGGCTTGCCTGTTTGAGCCACTGTTCCTACAACTCCTTGTCCGGGCTCCAGATCCCACGGAAATTTTTCAAGCAATTCTTTCGACCCTTTGACTCCAAATCCAGCACGCTGAACCATTTTGGTTTTATCCTCATTCCACATATAGATGAGGCAGTCTTCAAAGCCAAGTTTGGCGATCAGGTTTTTACAAACGTCCCATAAAACATCATCTACGTTGTTTTTTAACAACAAAGAAGTTGAAAAGAAATTGTTGATCTGCTCTATTTCCAAACGGCTTTTAAAGTTCTCTGAACGCAATTTTTCCAGTTCAGTTTTTGTCGCTTCTATTTCACGGATTCTTTTTTCACGCAGCTTCATTATTTCATAAAAAACATAAAATAAAACGAAGCCGCAAACAATCAAAACCGCCCACGTTTTCCAAAACGGAACCATGAACATCATCTGCAAAAAGGTTGGAAAAAGCAGCATCGGTTTTTTTATTTTAATTACTAAAAATAAATAAAAAACCTCATACAGTGAGCAAAGAAATAAAGGGAATTTTGATTTTTCTTTTTTGAATTTTTACAAAAGAAATTAGAAAAAGAAGACATTTTTTCTAATTTTTTTTTGACAAAAATTATACGAATGTACCGGAATGAAGATGAACTCATTTTCGATTTTTCACATGAAATAAAACAATTGATGTAACAACAAAAACGTATCACCATGCAACACGTACTATGAATGCGAAGAAACTGATATTTTTACTTCCTCACATCCAAAATAAAACTATCACTTCCAGCATCTCCATTTGCTGAAATTCCTTGCAACACAACCAGGTATTTCCCGGGAATATCACCAGTAAAGAAAGAAATATGGCCGATTCCTTTTTCGTTGGTTGTTACATTTGGTGACCAATACAAAACTTCACGAAAATCAGGAAGGCGGTTTTGTATTTCTTTCTCAGCAGAATAATCGGGCGAATAAAAAACCCGTTGCTGTTGCATTCCATCATAATCGAGGATCAGATCACGTGGATCAAGATTAAAACCATCGAGGTTTCCTTTGTAGGTGGTGTAACTTACAATTCCTTCTGAAATAACCGGACCCCAAATATATTTAGAAGCCACTACTTCGAGCTTTTGAACTTTCAATGGATCATAAGCGATGATTTTATTCACATCAAAAACCGGAACTCCGTCTAACAAAACAAGAGGATCTTTGGTAAAAATCGTTATCGCTGGCTGCTTATCATGAAGCTCAAATCCTGGTGCATTAAAAGTATTAAAATGGTATTTTCCTTGCTTTCTTACCACGTTTACTTCAGCCACATATTCGCGCATTACTTCTTCCATGGTAATAAAGCGGGTATAATTATCCAGCAGATAAGTTTTGAATGGCTTATAATAAAATGGAAGCGTATCAATCAACAGAGGCTGCAGTTTTTGCAAGTCATTCTGATGATAACTGTTGGAAATTTGCATGTGAAGATTTCTCAATTGCAATTCATCTCTGTTGTTTTCGGATAGGTGCAAAGCCGGAAATTCATTGCCGGAAAATTGTTCTGAAAAAGGGCTGAATACTTCGATGTGATAAATCGAATCATTCATTTCATTTGTTTGCAAAATGATTTGACTGGTTGCATAAAAATCCTTTAAATCAAAATGAACCATTCCTTCTTCATTACTCTTGCAACCATACACTTGAACCCGCCTGCCCGGTACGGAAAGATAAACCAACACATCAGCTGCTGGTTTTCCGGTAGCTTCATTGGTAACTTTTCCGATAATAATATGACCACGGTTTTCCGGAACATAAATTACTGAAGATTTGTTTTCCAAAACTTTTTTATCATCAAACTTGCGCCAGCCTTGTGTGAGCAACAAATTGTCCAGTGCGTCATTTGTTTCTGCATAGTCATTTTCAAAATAAAAATCAGGGCTTTCAATGAAGCCTTTCAGGTTGGACGATAACCATAAGTAAGAATAAATATTTGCTTCATCTGATTGATGCAAATTGTCTAACCGATATACAGAAGCAGACAAATTTCCCGGCAATAAATTTCCCGAATTATCTTTCGTCGAAAGGTCAACCGTTACTTTATCACGTAAATTAAAATCCGCTTTATTTGTTGTTTTACTGATGACCATTTTGTTTTTAGGCCTTTTGAAATAAAGCCTTTCACAAACCGGCTGGCGGTTTTCAGTAAACAAAGTTATTTGCGTAATTCCTTCTTTCAGATTGTCTTTATTAATGGAAAAAACAGCCTGGTTATTTTGTAAAGAACCTGTTTGTGAAAAATCAATCCGCTCATTTGTTTGAGCAATTAAATAAAGATTCTGAGTAGTTTGGTTGGAAGAAGAAACAGCAACTTTTAAAAGATTTCCATCATCGGACACGTGCATTACAAAACCATTTTCAAGTGCATCCGGTAAATCTTTTTTAATAACAGAATTGTCTTTTAAAGTAACGATTGCGGTATAATGTTTTCCACTTTGTGGCGTAAATAAGAATTTACCCATTCCAAATTTCCCTGTTTGAAAATGTGCAACGGTATCCTGTGACTCATCAACTACAACGCCTTCCGCAGCCGCTCCTTTTCCGGCATCGTCATTTATTTTAAAACCGACAACGCTGTTTAATCCATTAACCAGGTTTCCTCCTTCAGGAAAAAATTGTGCAAAATATTTTACCGGATTTTTTACAAGTGACAAATCCAGATTTTTGGTGGTATTGACAATCGTAATGATTTTTTTAAAGAAATAATCAGGTGAATCATTTTTCATCCAGTTCGTATACGCCCTTAATTCATAATTTCCTGATTCAAGAGAAAGAGGAAGGGAGAAAGAACCGCTGCCTGCTCCATTTTCTGCCGATATTTTTGCCTGCAAAACCGGCTCATGCCGGCTGTTCAATATTTCTACGTAAACAACTTTACTCAGCGATAGCGGCTGGTTATTTGAAGCATTTGTTACATACGTTTTGAACCACAATATGTCACCACACAAATAGTAACTCCTGTCTGTATGCACAAATACTTTTTCCCGGATTTGGTTGCTGATATTATTCACGAAATCAGCATTTATTTTTGCAATTGCATTCGTTTGGCCAAAAGAAGAATAAGAACAAAAGAAGCAAATAAATAATATTGATTTACGAAGAAAATATTTAAAAGAAATCATTGAAGTGAATTTATGGTTTTTTAAGGCCAGAAAAAGGGTTTAACAGGGGTTCCGGTAAGCGTGCAATCCACACAAGTGCCGGAAGCGGACATAAATCCACCGGTCGCATAGTCGATCGTGTAAGGAATAAAACTATTGTTGGCAAAATAATGCTTTAAACTGTCCGGGTTATTTGGTACGATATATTCTTCGCAACTTGGCATCAGGTTCCATCCAGCGGGCAAATCCGTATTACGAATAAAAATTCTTTGTTGCACTGCAGTTCCTGCTCCGATATAACCAATAACGGTTTCGGAAGGATCATTCACACAATGAATGTTGCCCTGTGTCATGTTTGGTTGCGGATCGAAAATAGAACCTACATTTTCTGTGTTGCCTTTCATCGCATACCAGTAATTATAAGCGCTGGAGTCTAAGGCGTATTGAGTAACCAGCACACTATATAAAAAACTGATCCTTTTGTCGTGGTTAGGAATATAAAGCATGGGCGCAGCATTAATCACATCTTCTTTTAGTTTGGCAGAAGAACCTAATAATATGCTTGTGGAATTTTGAGACCGCCAGCATTGATATACCGGCATTGTCCTGTCAACCACTTTAATAATAGAAGGATCGAATTTCAACATCGAATAATATTGAGAATGAAACTCCCATGTTTCCTCGTAATCCCAGCGATAAAACCGGGTATTATTTTGTGGATCATGTGTATTGACGAATATCTGCACACCGCCATTTTTTATATTCCAACCCAGCTGATCTATAGGCGGCGATTGTTTGAAAGGAACAAAGTCGGACAGGTATTCTTTCTTATCAACGGTGGTTATATGCAAACGATACGAATTTCCTGAGTACAAATTAAAATAACCGGTGTAATTTCCATTTCCTGTTTCATAAAAAGGCAATGCATTATTGTTTAAATCCTGTAATTCAACATGAGCGCCCGCTTCATTAATGTAAGCAGCTGTATCTCCCCGTGAAATATTCCTGGTGCGGCTGAGTTTTAGATTCGTTGATCCATTGCCATTCAGATATCCTTCCACCACAAGAAAGTGCGCCTTCGAAGATTTTATTGGCGGATCGTATGGTGTCTTACAATTTGCAAGAAATAAAATGCAAAAGATGCTAATGATACCCTTGCTGATTAAATATTTTTTGTTCATTAAAAACGGATATTATAAGTTAAAAATGGAATCGCACTTCCAAAAATTGATAATTTATATCCACGAATATTGCCATTCTGAGAAATATAATAAACCGAATAGGCATTCTTTCTTCCCGTCACATTATAAATTCCCATCGTCCAGGAATTATGTGTTTTTTGATGAATTTTATGATTGCCCTCAAGGTTCATGGAGAGATCAGTACGAAAATAATCAGGGATGCGGTAGGCATTTCTTTCAGAATATAAAACCCTTACCGAACCTGCATAATCATACTCGGCAATTGGTAAAGTAATTGGCCTGCCGGTGCTGTAGGTTGCATTAAATGAAACACTGAAGCGATGTGTAAATTTATAATTGCCAATAAAAGTAAAATTGTGAGGCTGGTCAAAATTGCTCGGATATTCAGCGCCATTATTTATTTTTTCTGCTGCGTAAGGATCATCCTGTTGCAATAAAGAACGCGAATAATTATAACTTACCCAGCCATTGATTTTTCCCGTTGTTTTTTTCAAAAGAAGTTCTATTCCGTACGCTCTTCCTTTTGTATTGATCACATCCGTTTCTATATGATGATTCATAACGAGAACCGCGCCGCTTCTATAATCGAGGTAATGAGAAAACCATTTATAGTATACTTCTGCAGAAGTTTCGATGGTATTGTTTTTAAAATTTTTATACAGTCCCAAAGCGACTTGTGTGCCCAATTGAGGCTGTAAATTGGGGTCGCTCAATTTCCATACATCAGTAGGAGAAATAGCGGTGGTATTCGTAAGCATGTGGATATACTGTCGCAAGCTGTTTGCAGATGCTTTTATAGAAGTATTTGAAGAAAGTGAATAACGGGCGGACACACGATATTCAGGCCCCATATAGGTTTTAATCATTTTCCCTGCGGGATAATAGTCCGTACTTAAAACATTATTTATGTCTTTGGGCAGTCCCGGTGCATACACATTTACCTGTTTGGGCCCAAGATAGTTATAGATGGAAAATCTTACTCCTCCTTCAATCGACAAATCCGATGAAATATTATAACGATCGGATAAATAGGCAGCGCTTTCCAATGCATGTTCTGCTTCCAGAGTATCTGGCACTATCAGAGAAAATTTACCAAGCGGGGTAAAAGAACCGGAATGAACTTCATACTTTAATGTGCTGAGGCCAAAAGCGATGGTGTGTTTATTATTTAAAAAATAACTGAAATCAAGATTCGCTTTATATTGATTAATTGCAAAATCAAGTTTGTAAGCACTTACAGAATCCGAGTTAAAAGCGACCTGATAATTATAATCATCTATGCCGGCAGAAAGCACCCCATAAAAACGGTTATTAAAAACATGCTTCCAGTTGATGTTCGCATTTTTATTGTGATACTGATAAGTAGTATCGCTGTTGAGGTTAAATTTATCACCACTCATATATCCGTTTACATACACATTGTTTTTGCTGTTTATTTTATGATTGATGTGAATGGTGCCATCCTGGAACGACGCGCGGCTTTTTTCATAATCTTTTGGCAACACTTTAAACAACCAATTGGAATAAGTAGTGCGCACACCGGCAACAAAAGTTGTTTTACTGTTCACGATCGGCCCTTCTATGGTGAGCTTGCTGGTAAGCGGTCCGAGTCCGGCAGAGCCGGATATTTTTTTATCATTTCCATCCAGTGAGGTAATATCCAAAACAGAAGAAATCCTGCCACCATATTTTGCAGGAACACTGCTTTTGTAAAGTGTTACATCTTTTATCACATCCGGATCGAAGGCGGAGAAGAAGCCAAAAAGGTGAGAAGGATTGTAAACATTCATACCATTAAACAAAATCAAATTCTGATCGGTAGCCCCGCCGCGTACATTCAACCCCGTACTTGCTTCACCCACCGATTTTACACCAGGCAAAGTAAGTACAGCCCGCAATACATCCACTTCACCCATCACCGCCGGAATATTTTTTATAGCAGACATGTTGAGTTTATCCATTCCCATTGTGGTGCTGCGTACATTTTTTTCTTTTCCCGCTTCTACCAGCACTTCTTTCAGCTTTACCACTTTTTCATTCATTTCAATATCAAGTTTCCCGTCAGAATAAAGCATTACCTGGCGCTTTGTATCAAACATTCCCGGAGCGATTACATTTAAAGTATGCCGGCCGGCAGGAAGAATTAGTGAGTAATATCCGAACTGATCGCTGTTTACCTGTATGCGTGGCTGATCCAGATAAATGAAAGCGCCCGAAATCGATTCTCCGGTTTGTGCATCCCGGATATATCCCGCCATATTTACTTTTCCTTTAGGCAGCTCATTTCTTTTTATCCCAATATCAAACAATTTATTTTCAATAGATATTTCCTGAATCGCTTTTTTGGCATGGCTCATATACCCTGCATTAGCTGAGTTATTATTTGCAATCAAAGCAGCTGTATCTTTTTCGCCCGTAAAAAAACCGTAAGGAAGATTAGCAGAAAGAGCAAACCCTTTGGTAACAAAAACGTGGTTTTCTTTATCAATGAAATAATGCCAGTTGGTATTGCCGAATATTTTATCTAAAACCGACTGCAGGTGTGCATTACTTACAGAAATAGTAATGCTGATGCTATCAAATTGCGAAGCATTATAAAAAAAATGATAATCAGTTTGTGCTTCTACTTTTTGTACAAATTCATTAAAAGTTACTTCATGAAAATTGCCGGTAACCAGATTTTCGCGCCCCTGTGCAAAAATATTCTGGCAAAAAAACAGCAGGCAGATAAAAAGAATAAACGGGTATAAATGTTTCATATTAATGAGTTAGTTGGTCATAAAATGCGGCAACTTCTATCATCGGCTCTTCAAAGTTTTTTCGCCTGAATTTGAGGTGATGCTTCCGCATATATTTCTTTATATCATGTGCCTTGTCTTTAAATAAACTGAGCACATCTTTTTTATTGCTCACCAAATAATAAACACTGTCTTTGTGTATATAATACCGGTCTTTTGAATAAAATATCCTCACCACCGCATCGCCTTTTATTTGTTCATCTATATTTTTTACCCTTTTAGCAAGTAGCTGGATGCGGCCGTTATATAACACATCATAAAAGCCGGTATTGTTCAGATTTTGCTTGTAATCCTGAATAAG
Source organism: uncultured Chitinophagaceae bacterium (assembly GCA_963706825.1). Classification (GTDB taxonomy): domain Bacteria; phylum Bacteroidota; class Bacteroidia; order Chitinophagales; family Chitinophagaceae; genus Ginsengibacter. Next base: position 225,331 of record CAVPNT010000005.1, read on the forward strand.
TTTGATAAAATGGTGCCCATGCAAACTAAAACTATCAATAAAATCATTTTCCAAAACAATCGCTGATTTTTTATCAGGAGCTAAAATAACCAACTGGTTGCGGGCAATATCATACATCAAAGGAACCGAATCATATTTGCGCCCGGAATAATTGACCTGGCCTTTGGTATAATCTCCGGTTATAAAATACGGATCGCCTTCCATTTTATATGTAAAATAAATGTATTGCCGCCCATTATACACGGGCGCTTCATCGGCAATGAAATGATCATACACTTCAATTGCCTTGGTCAGTTCTATGTGGGACAGTGAATCGTTTTGCGTGTTTTGAGAAAAAGCAGTAGCGGACCAAAAGACTACGCATAAAATAATCGACAAATTCTTCATCAACGGATTGAATTTTAAACCTAACGCTTTTTAATTAATAAAATTTGATAAAATAAAACAGTTGCAGTTAGGACAAGTCAAAGATAATTTTTGTTGCATGAGAAAAAAGTTTTTTTAAAAAAAAGTACAAAACCGCCTTATTTATTTGTTTACTGTATTCATTTTTAAAGACATGCAAAGGGTATCCAATTTACTGAAGCAGTATTCCCATTCGTGGTTTTTTATTTTTTTTTGGGGAAATGATCAGTATGCAGTTCAAGCTTTCTTTTCGTAACGCTTTAATTAGCCTTAAGGCACAAAGAGGAAAGATACAGGCGGTTCACTTTCAACTAAAAGATGCCAAAAGCCTCAATCTGCGGCAGTCTGCAAAAACAGGAATCAGCGATATTTATTTGTTTACTGCATTCATTTTTTAAAGACTTGCAAAGCGCATCCAATTTACTTCAGCAGTATTCCCATTGGTGCTTTTTTATTTTTTTTTAGAAATGAGCAGTATGCAGTTCAGGCTTTCTTTTCGTAACGCTTTAATTAGCTTTAAAGCACAAAGAGGAAAGATAAAGTCAGTTCACTTTCAACTAAAAGATATCAAAAACTTCAATCAGCGGCAGTCTGCAAAAACAGGAATCCATCATATTTATTTGTTTACTGCAAACATGTTGACCTAAATACTTTTTTTTAAGTTAACATGAAAGCATCATATTATCATTCGATAATCAGGAACTTACGGCCTGCTATTTTTTTGCAAGCGCTTTCGCAATTCCTTTCTCTACGAGCGGTTCCATTATCCGATAACCTTCTGCATTTGGGTGAACCCCATCTTTGGAATATTTTTCAGGCAATCCTTTTCTTTCATCTACCATCGCATCATAATAATCCACGTAAACAAAGTTGTGTTTTTGTGCAAAATCTTTGATCCATTTATTCAGATCAATGATTTTCTGAATTGGATCTATTCCTCGCCGCCATGGAAAAGAATATGCCGGAAGAACCGAACACATCACCACTTTGATCCCATTGGCTTTTGCGAGTTGCGCCATAGATTCCAGGTTATCTTCAATCATTTGAACGCTTGACGGGCCGGTATTTCCGGCAATGTCATTAATGCCTGCTAAAATTACCACCACTTTTGGATGCAGGTCAATTACATCTTGTCTGAATCTCACCAGCATTTGTGGTGTCGTTTGCCCGCTGATGCCGCGATCGAGATAGGGTTTTCCTTTAAAAAAATCAGGGCTTACCCTGATCCATCCATCAGTAATGGAATTACCCATAAAAACGACACGGTTTTCTTTTGCTGACGGCGGAGTTAGTTTTGCATTTTCACTCCGGTAGCGCCGCAAATTTGGCCAGTCGTTGGTTTCATTCAATTCATTGTTCACTGAATCTTTTTGGGCTTTGATTGAAGGCGTTAAAAATAAAAAAAATGCGGTGCAGATAATTAAGGAAATGTATTTCATTTTTATTTGATTTTGTCTCAATAATTCTATTCTTTTAAAAAAATTTCGACAATGAAATTAGTAATAATGATTTAAAAAACCTATTCGGATAGATAAAAAGAAACGAATCATTTGATTGTAAAGTATTTTGCAAATACAGCGTTATTTCAATCCGTAATAAATACGGTTATTAATCAGATTTAATTTTAAGAGTAAGATTTTATTGCCGGATTGAGTTCAGGAAAAACATACGATGAAGTATTTATTGCTGAAGCCTTCATGATTATTTTAAAAAAAACAATAAATATTTACAAACTAATTTTATCTTTTATTTGCAATTCATCTTTCTAATTTATCTGTGTCTAAAATAATCACGCTTTTAAAAAAAGATTTCCTGCTGGAGCTTCGCCAGCAACATACTTTTTTTGGAATTTTACTTTATGTAGCCAGTACCATTTTCGTTTTATACCTGGCAATGGGGCAGCCGGAAAGTACCGTTTATAACGGACTGTTCTGGATGATTCAATTGTTTGTGTGTGTAAATGCGGTAGCCAAAAGTTTTATGCAGGAAAGCCATGGACGGATGCTGTACTTTTATTCAATTGTGAGCCCGGTACATTTCATTATTTCCAAATTAATATACAGTACCGTTATCATGCTTTTAATGGTTTTGGTAAGCCTCGTGCTTTTTAGAATTTTATTGGGAAATCCGGTAATGCATCAGTTTCAGTTTATTGGAATTGCCTGTCTTGGAGGATTCAGTTTGAGCCTGGTATTTACCTTAATGTCCGCTATTGCAGCTAAAGCACATCAAAACGCGGCGATTATGGCGATACTTGGTTTTCCGCTGATTATTCCGCAATTATTATTATTGATCCGCTTATCAAAAGCGGCTTATGGAGAAGTTTTCAGAGAAGGAGCGATTTTACAAATTTCTCTTTTATTAGCCGGCCTGGATGTATTGGTTATTGTATTGTCTGTTGTGCTATTTCCTTTTTTGTGGAAGGATTGATTCATTAGAATTGAGAAAAGTGAAAGCAAAAATGTGTTGCTTTCTGCAAGCACTTAACCTTAATAAGTTTTAGGTTCACGGCTCGTATGTGATACGAATTATTCTGATTTTATCAGAAGCAATATAATAAGTAATTCGAAAGTGATGAAGTTCAAAAGCACGATAAAGGCCATTATTGTTAACTCTATATTTATCTGCCATGAACATTTCTGGATTTGAAGGAATTTCTTCGATTTTCCTAAGAATTTCCAATTGGACTTTCTCAGCGTTCTGAATTGAATCCCTTGCTATATTTAATCGCAGCTGCCAATTGTTTTAATGCAACCGAATCCAGCTAATAGTTCTATTTAGCATTTAACTGCTTTTCAAGTATTAGAACCGCTTGCTCATGAGTATAAAACTCACCATTATCCATCCTTGACATAGCCTCATCTATCTCTTTGTTATATTGCTCAATGGATGTGTGCCTAGGCTCTTCTTTTAATTCAATAAAATTTTTAGCCACGGATAAGAGCGATCTTTTTTCCGGTTGAGACAGTTTTATCCAACATTCCATGAATTCATTGTCTAATTGTAATGCACCCATAACACTTTTTTTATTTATTCAAATTTAAACATCTCCCGCAATTTGTAAAAACAGAAAATCAAAGCATCTTCTGAAAAGTGTGAACTATTAAGCACTTTATATCTTTATTAAATTATCAATTTATCTCATTGTTTGATGATTCATATACTACCATTTATACTTCCATTTTAAAAATTTTCAGCAGTAGCATGTTTCCATGGAATTTAATCCAAAAGCGTAAATCCTAACGAAACATTTCAGGAATGCGAAGGATATTATCCTTAATTTTGCTCCACAAAAAAAAAACTTCATGCAACTAAAGTGGTGGAAGATACTGTGTATTATTTTCTTGTTTGTTACCTTCACTGCCGGTTTTCTGATTCCAGTTCCTATTGTTGGAAATCTTCATCAAAGTATTCGTAATTTCTTCTTTCATGTTCCCATGTGGTTCGGTCAAATGGGATTACTTACTTTATCGCTTGCTTATTCAATCGCCTATCTCAGAACTCAAAATCTCAAATACGATATTTATGCTTCCGAATTTGCAAAAACAGGAATTATTTTTGGAATTTTGGGATTAGCAACAGGTTCAATCTGGGCAAAATATACCTGGGGCGAATTCTGGAGCAACGACCCAAAACAGATAGCCGCTGCAATCGCAGTGTTGATCTATTTAGCTTATATTGTCTTACGTGGTTCTATGACCGATTTCGATAAAAAAGCCCGCGTTTCTTCTGTTTATAATATTTTCGCTTACTTTATTTATATCCCATTAATTATGATCCTTCCCCGTCTTGTGCAATCTCTACATCCGGGTGGAATGGAAGGCGCCAAAGGCGGTGGAAATCCGGCGTTGGGAGGTCAAAGTTTGGATTCAACCATGGAAATGATCTTCTGGCCTGCGGTTTTGGGCTGGCTGCTTTTAGGAATCTGGATCAGCAGTTTAAAAATACGTTTAAACCTGCTTGCCAATAAAAATTTAATTCATGAATAAATTGTTTTTAAAGCGTATATGCTTTACAGTGATACTATTTCTACTATCCGCCAGCTTGTGGGCGCAACAAACCATTTCACCAACAGTTGACCAAACAATGAGAAGCCATGATAAAATTTATGTGGTAATGGCTGTTTGCATCGTTATCCTCGTAGTGTTCTTTTTATATTTAATCAGGATTGATAGAAAAGTATCAAAAAAAGAAAAGTCATTATAAACTCTGACCATTTGAAAAATTTCATTAAAAAATAAATGTTATGTCATCAACAGTTCCGTATAGTTTTTTTGAAAACGTAGAGAAAAGCTTTGATAAAGCAGCCGTTTTTACTCAATGGGATAATGGAATCCTGCAACAAATAAAGCAGTGTAACAGTGTGTACCAGATGCGTTTTCCCATCAAAAGGGAAAATGGTGAAATAGTGACTTTGGAAGCCTATCGCGTTCAGCATTCTCATCATAAAACACCGTGTAAAGGGGGTATCCGTTTCAGCAATGCCGTAAACCAGGATGAAGTGATGGCGCTTGCAGCTTTGATGACTTACAAGTGTGCTATTGTAAACGTTCCTTTTGGCGGTGCAAAAGGTGGAATCAAAATAAGCCCGAGAGAATATACACCATACGAGCTTGAAAAAATTACCCGCCGCTATACTGCTGAATTAATTAAGAAAAATTTTATCGGCCCCGGCACGGATGTCCCGGCTCCTGATTATGGAACAGGCGAAAGAGAAATGGCGTGGATACTTGATACATATACTGCAATGCATCCGGGTGAAATTGACGCTGCTGCTTGCGTAACAGGAAAACCGGTTTCCCAAGGCGGTGTACGTGGAAGAAGAGAAGCCACGGGATTGGGTGTTTTTTACGGCCTTACCGAGGTTTGCAATATGACGACTTTAATGGAGAAACTTGGTTTGCCAACTGGCGTAAAAGGAAAGCGTGTTTGTGTGCAGGGATTGGGAAATGTAGGTTATCATTCTGCTTTGTTTTTTCAACAGGCCGGAGCGATAATTGTAGGCCTGGCAGAATATGAAGGAGCTATCAGAAGCGATAAGGGATTGGATGTAGAACAGGTTTGGCTGCACCGCAAAAAAACAGGTTCTATTCTCGATTTCCCTGGAGCCGAGAACTTTGAAAAATCTTCAGATGCGCTGGAAATGGAATGTGATATTTTAATTCCCGCTGCTCTTGAAAACGTAATTAACGGTGAAAATGCCGGACGGGTAAAAGCAAAAATAATTGGTGAAGCGGCTAATGGGCCATTGTCTCCTGAAGCAGATGAAATTTTAAATCCGAAAGGTGTATTGATTGTTCCGGATATGTATTTGAATGCAGGCGGCGTTACTGTTAGTTATTTTGAATGGTTAAAAAATCTGAGCCACGTGCGTTATGGCCGTTTGGAAAAAAGATTCAGCGAAAATATGAATCACCATATCGTAAACCAGGTAGAAGAACTAACAGGTAAAAAGATGACTGCATCTGAAAGAGATTTTATCCTTCATGGTGCAGATGAAGTGGACCTGGTAAGAAGCGGACTGGAAGAAACGATGATCACCGCAACCCGCGAAATTGTTGACATCTGGCAAAAAACACCAGCAATTCCGGATATGAGAACTGCAGCTTATGTGTGTGCGATAAACAAAGTAGCTACTTCTTATGCTGAATTAGGAATTTTCCCATAAAGTAACTTTGAATAGCATAAAGTAATTTTCCATAAATTATAAGAAAGAGTTGACAATAATTTTTAAAAATTGTCAACTCTTTTTTGATTACCAGCGTCAAATAGAAATTTTTGAATAATTAGCAACTTATTCTTTTCCATAATAGCTTAAATTCCTTACCTTTGCCGCCCGAATTAAAAATTTTATTCACCAAAAAACACGATTAATGCAGAATTACGAATTGATGGTGATTTTTACCCCTGTACTTTCTGAAGAGGAATTCAAAGCCGCTCAGAATAAGTTCACTTCTCTGGTTACTGAAAACGGAGGAGAGGTTGTAAACGAAAATGCCTGGGGACTAAAATCACTGGCGTACCCTATCCAGAAAAAAACAACCGGTTTATACTGGGTTCTGGAATATGCGGCGCCAACCGACTTCAATGAAAAGCTGAAAACACAGCTTTTGCGTGACGAATCAGTCATTCGCCACATGTTCACTGCACTCGACAAATACGCCGTCGAGTACAATGCGAAAAAGAGAAAAGGCGTACCAACAGGAATTGAAAAAGCGGAGGTAACCAATGGCTAAACCAAATGAAATTAAATATCTGACAGCAATTAAAGCTGAAAAACGGCCAAAGAAATATTGCCGTTTCAAAAAATTGGGCATTAAATACATTGATTATAAAGATGCTGACTTTTTGAAAAAATTCCTGAACGAACAAGGTAAATTGCTTCCACGCCGCATTACCGGTAATTCTTTGAAATACCAGCGTAAAGTGAGCGAAGCAGTGAAAAAAGCCCGTCAAATGGCGATTCTTCCTTACGTAACAGATTTAATGAAATAATTTTTTTTAACCACCCTAATCCCGATAGCTATCGGGAGAAAGTTCTGTCGATAAAGAGAATTGGGTAAAAATGCAAAAACAAAATGCAGGTAATATTAATACAGGATGTAAATAACCTGGGCGGTGCACACGAACTGGTAACTGTAAAAGATGGTTACGGCCGCAATTACTTAATTCCGCACAAATTAGCTGTTGAAGCCAATCCTTCTAATCTGAAGCAATTGGAAGAACGCAAAAAACAACTTGCTAAAAAAGAAGAAAAACTTTTAGCAGAAATCAACAGTGTAATCAGCGTATTGCACGAATCTGCACTGAAAATTGGCGCTAAAACCGGTACCAGTGGAAAGATTTTTGGTAGTGTAACTTCTGTTCAGATAGCAAGAGCCATCCGCGAACAAAAAGGCTATGAAATAGACCGTCGCAGAATCAGCATTCTGGATGATGTAAAAGAATTAGGAAGTTATAAAGCTAAGATTGACTTTGGTAAAGGCCACGAAACCGAAGTTGATTTTGAAGTAGTAGCTGAATAATTTTTTTCTAAATAATCTTGGTTTAATCCCGCTTTCTGAGCGGGATTTTTTATTTCCATTAAAATGTGAATCCCGGTTATTTGTTTGTTCACTGATCACTTCCCTTTCCCCAATAAAATGATCCTGATCGTATGAATCATAATTTTAAAATCCAGCGCTAAGGAAATATTTTCGATGTAAATAATATCATATTTCATCCGTTCAATCATTTCATTAATATTTTCGGCATATCCAAATTTCACCATTCCCCAACTCGTAATTCCAGGTTTCACTTTTAATAAGATTTTATATTCCGGATGGTTTTCAGTGATCTGATCTATGTAAAATTTCCTTTCAGGACGCGGCCCGACAAGGCTCATTTCTCCTTTTAGCACATTCCACAATTGCGGCAGTTCATCCAATCTCCATCGGCGCATAATCTTTCCCCATTTTGTAATTCTTTCATCATGGTCGCTGCTAAGCATGGCGCCATTTTTTTCAGCATCCGTTATCATGGATCTGAATTTGTGAATAAAAAATTTTTTGCCTTTATATCCTATCCTTTCCTGCGAATAAAAGATCGGACCGTTTGAAGAAAATTTGGTTCTGATAGCCGTATATAAGATCAGTGGAGAAAGAATAAGAATCGCTAAAACAGAAATTAAAATATCAACCAACTGTTTTACATTTTGTTGCCACGCGTTCATCAAACCCGTATGAATTTCTATTAGCGGCGTTCCCATAATATTGGTTGTCCTTACGCTTCCGCTCAAAATATCAACGCTATCCGGCATCATTTTTACATTCACTTCTTTCTCTGCCAGCAATTTCAAAATCTTTTCCAGCTCTCCCCTTTCGTCTTTTTGCAAAGCAATAATTACTTCACTGATTGCCAGATCATCTATCAGGTTTTTAGCAGAATTTATATTTCCTAAAAAAGAAAGTTCACCGTTTGATTGCCCGTTGTTTTTTTCTTCTGAAGCAACAAAACCGCGAACACGATAACCGCTTTTTTCATGATTAGAATGAATTAAATGAAACAGTTCTTTCGCCTTTTGCTGATTGCCAATAATTAAAGTATTGAACCAAACCTCTTCACGCTGCAACTGGCTATGAGCTTTATTTAGAAACAAAAGCCGGATAAAATAGGTAATGAAAAACTGAAGCGCAAACAGTATAAAAAACTGCGTGTAAAAGCTGCTTAAATTTTGATTTTTTTTATAAAAAAGGAAAATAAAAAACAAAATAATGCTTCCAAGAAATGCACTTAAAAAAGTAAATAACAACTCAAGCAATCTTGATTTGTAATAAAGATTCTTATAGGTTCCGAAAAGATGATATAAAAACAAATATCCAACCGGATAAAATATTAAGCCTACAATAAATTTTTTGCTGAAATGAAAATTTTCCCCACCAAGATGCCTGTGAATCCAATAAAAAAGAATCCAGGCAATCACAGATGCGGTTAAATCGGCCAATGCATAAAATCGAATGTGTAAGGGTTTTTGCAAATTGAAATAAAATTTAAATTACAGGATTTGGTTCCGGTTGATTTTATCCAAAATTAAATGCGCAACTTCCATGGCACGAAAGCCATCAACCTCACTAACGACGGTAGATTTGTTATTATTAATCGCATTTACAAAACTTTGCAATTCCATTTTTATGGCGTTGTTTTCCTGTACAGCCGGGGCAGCAATAGCAATTGTTTTTTTACCGTGGTTTGTATCAATATCAAACGTAAAAACATTTTTATCTTCCGGAGATTTGTATTTGATAATCTCTGTTTTTTTGTCTAAAAAATCTATTCCCACATAAGCATCTTTTTGAAACAAACGCATCTTACGCATTTTTTTCATACTGATCCGGGATGAAGTAAGATTCGCTACGCAGCCATTGTCAAATTCCATCCTCACGTTAGCAATATCGGGTGTATCGCTTAAAACATTTACCCCATTTGCAAAAACATTTTTCACATTACTTTTTACCAACGATAAAATAATATCAATGTCATGAATCATTAAATCTAAAATTACACTTACGTCAGTGCCACGCGGATTGAATTGAGAAAGACGGTGCACTTCAATAAACATCGGATTCAGTTCGTGTTCTTTGGCAGCCAGCAGTGCCGGATTGAAGCGTTCCACATGGCCCACCTGGAACTTTATATTTGCTTCTTTTGCGAGCTTCACTATTTCCTTTGCTTCATCCATCGTGTTGCACAAAGGTTTTTCAACAAACACATGTTTACTTTTCAAGACCGCCATTTTACACAATTCAAAATGTTCGGTCGTTGGCGCCACAATATCAATTACATCACACGCTTCAATCAGTTCCTCGGCTTTTTTAAATCTTTTTAAACCGTATTCTTTTTTAACTTCATTGGCATTTAAATCAGAAGGATCACAGAAGCCAACTAATTTTACGTCTTCTATTTCTTTCCAGTTATTCAAATGAAATTTGCCCAAATGGCCTACACCAAATACTCCAACTTTTAGCATATTCTTTATTTAAAAGCGATAAAGGTAACGTTATCAATGATTCTTTTTATTTCAATAAACGAACATTTAATGCAATTTTCTCTTTTTAGAAATTAAGAATGAAAAACAACTTGTGATAATATAATACCGGTTGCCACTGCAGCATTTAATGATTCTGCGTGACCGGCTTTTGGGATGGTAATTTTTTGCGAAGCTGATTTTATAATTTCTTCACTCAACCCTTTCGATTCATTTCCAATTAAAAAAAACCCTTCAGTTATTTTTGGCAATTTAAAAACAGAAATACCGGATAATGCAGCCGCATAAATGGGAATCTTTTTATTCTTTTCAATAAAAGATTCCAAATCTGTATAAAGGATATTTACCCTGGAAAGGCTACCCATCGTGGATTGTACCACTTTTGGATTGTAACAATCCACACTGTTTTCACTACAAATCATATTTTCAATTGCAAACCAATCTGCAATCCGGATGATCGTGCCCAGGTTTCCGGGATCCTGCAAATCATCCAGCATGATAGAAATTTTTCCGGATAGATTTTGGCTTTCATTTACAGGTTTTTTGTTAAAAACCGCAACTACTTTATTCGGCGTTTTCAAAAGTGAAATACTTTTGAGCCAATGTTCATCTACTTCAAAAATATTATCAACATTTACATTTTTTAATAAAAATGTGTTCTCCGAAAGCCATGTTTTTTCTGCACAAATGATTTTGCATTTTATTTTTTCAGACTTCAAAAATTCTGTAACCACTTTTGGTCCTTCTGCAATAAATGCACCTTCTTCGTCACGGAATTTTTTATGGCTCAAACTTTGAATATATTTGACAATCTTTTTGCTCAACATGGCTTTTTTATTATGAAAGGAAACAACTCCGTGAAAATTTCCATCTTATTTTTTCTAAAATTTTTTTTTATAATTCTATTTTTTTCAAGCTGTACGATTGTTCAAAAATATCAAAAAAATGTTCCTTTCATTTTTAAAAATAATATCAACCTAAAAGCAAATGGGGTAACTAAAGACGAAAAAGCAAGCATCAAATCAAAATTAACGACACAATTAGATGACAGTGCAAAGGTGATGGTAAAAGATAAATTTTTTATTTTTCATTATCTTCCAAATCCTCCTGTTTTTGATACAAACGCAGTGGCTCAATCTGCCGCAAATATGACTGTGGCTCTGCAAAATCTTGGTTTTTATAGTCCTGATATTTCCTATTCATTTGATACAGTAATCTTTAAAAAGAGTATTTTTCGCACACGACGAAAAAGATACCAGCAAAGAGTAATCGTTACCTATGATGTAGATGCCGGAAAGCGCACGATGATAGATACTTTAGCCTATCTTTTTACAAAGCCTGAATTAGAAGAACTGGCGATATCTACCAAAAAAGAATCGCTGCTACAACCAAATACACCGGTTACAAAAAGTGGCATCCTGCAGGAAACAAACCGGCTGGTGAATCTTTACAAAAATAACGGCTATTATAAATTTACTGCAGATGAAATAAGAGCGACAGGTGATACGACCATTGCAGCATTGACAACTGTTTCAGAAGATCCGTTTGAACAATTACGTTTGCTGGCAGAGGCAAATGAACAACGCAAACATCCTAAAATCCGCCTTGGATTTCAATTAAATAATTTGTCTGACAGCAGCAGCAATTTGCAAAAATATTATATCAATGATATTTATGTTTTGCCCGATTATATTCCGGGGGATGAATATACAGATACCAGTTTACAGGTTCGTGTATTTAAAAATTACACGGCAGAATTTCACCGTAAACTTTTTAAATTTTCATTACTGCGCAGAAATCTTGCGATAAAAAAAGGAAATGTTTTTCGGCAGGATGATTATTTCAAAACGATAAATGATTTGTACAAACTGGGTGTTTGGGAAAGCCCGACGATAGATATTATTGAACAAAAAGATACTAATCTGCTGAATATGGTCGTAAAATTAATTCCTTTAAAAAAATATGCTTTTGAAGGAAATATCGAAATGAGTTATTCAGCAAATAATGCTACCAGCAGCCTTACGACTTCTGCTTCCGGAAACCTTTTAGGCTTGTCTTTAAATTTATCTGTGACGGATAGAAACCTGGCTAAATCTGCCATTCGGATGACGAATGGAATAAAGGCCGGTGTCGAATTTAATACTTCGCACAGAAATAGCAATGGTACTTTTATCAATTCAAACGAACTCAGTTATTCAAACACACTGCTGTTTCCAAAGTTCATTTTTCCGCTGGGTGTTTATAACAATAAAAATTTAATCACGAATCAATCCTTTATCAATACGAATATTTCCCTCATAAACAGGATTGATTTTTTTAATCAGCAGGTTTTTAATACAGCTTATGGTTTTAACTGGACAAACAATGCAAAACACCTGTGGAGCCTGAAACTTTTTAACTTTGATTACCGCCGTTTATACAATCGTTCTGCAAGCTTCGACAATACATTAAATGAAAATCCATTTTTAAAATATTCCTTCAACACAGCACTGGTAATGGGTTCGTCAATCAGTTACAACCTTGCAAAAGCTAATCCCCGTAATCCAAAACTGGTTACCAATCTGAAAATCAACTTTGAAGAATCCGGATTGCCATGGGATTTGCTGAAAGAAAAAAACAAGAACGCACAGACAGGAAATTTTTTCAATAAATATTTGAAGGAATTCGTTAAAACGGATGTTGAATATATTTATACCATTAATCATCAAAAATCGGCTGTTGCTCTCAGAGCATTTGCCGGTGTAGGAATTCCTTTATCCAATAGTGATACCACACTTCCATTTTTTAAACAATATTTCGGTGGTGGCCCCAATAGCATGCGTGGCTGGCCGGTTCGTGGCATTGGCGTAGGTGGACAACCACTGGCACCTTATCAGTCAACAGGAATCCGCTTTAATGATCGCACAGGCGATATCCAATTGGAAGGAAATGCAGAATACCGCTTTAATGTAGCGCCGCTTTTTTCAAATGCCGTGCTTTTTAAAATGGCTGTGTTTACTGATGTTGGCAACATCTGGAATTTTAAAAACACCCGTCCCGACGGCAAAGAAGATACCACGCAATTCAAATTTAAAAATTTGTATAAACAGCTGGGCGTCTCTTCCGGCGTAGGTTTCAGGTTTGATTTTTCTTATTTCGTTATTCGATTCGATGTAGCGCTTAGATTTAAACGCCCCGATATTTTAGAGAATGATGGTTGGCAATTCCCGAATGTGAATTTCAAGAATCTTTTTGGTTCATCCTACGCAAACCGATTATGGCGTTATGAAAATTTCAATGCAACTATCGGCATTGATTATCCGTTTTAAAATATTATTGTCAATATTATACCATGATCCGATAAAAAAGTGTTAGTTCCGGGAATTTTTTAATTGTTAATTTTACAAAACTATTCCTCTGTTACCCTTTATTAATTTTTTAACTCACTCACGCTCAAAAAGGCATATCATTTTATCAAAATATTTATTCCTTTTTGAAAAACCGATTTAAGGCTGAAAAAATAAAAATTTTTCAGCCTTTTTTTATAGATTCTGGCAATTTAGTTTCATTTTGAAATTTTTTTCCAGATAATTTTTTTCGTTTACATAAGACCGTTACACGAAAAAAGCATTATTTGTTTGTTTACTGGAAACGGTATTTCTAAAAATTAAAACGGGAAAAGAGTAAATTATTTGGGCAGATATAATCCTATAATGGCGGCCATTTGTACAATCCAAAAGCCAACCATCCGTTTAATGAGATCAACTTTAGCTTGCGATAAATCTTCCTTTGTTGACAGAGTCTTTTTTTTTCCTGATACTCAGCTTCTGCTTTAGCTTCAAAATATTCAATTACTATTTCGGCTTCTTTTTCGCACAGTTTGCTTTTAAATATTTCTAAACTTTTAAATCTAATGAGGACATTCTAAAATTTTGAATGATTTACAAATTGAATGTTTTAAATTTAATTTGCAACTTGTGGAAGCGTTAGAATTATTGCTTTGATACTTACAATAAAACAATCCTATACATTTTTCAACTCAGTCAATAACTCCTGCAGCACCTTCTTTGCATCCCCAAAAAGCATGGAAGTTTTTGGCTGATAAAATAATTCATTTTCAATCCCTGCATAGCCAGGCTTCATGCTTCTTTTATTTACAATTACCTGTTTTGCAAGTTCCACTTCCAGAATTGGCATTCCATAAATGGGTGAAGAAGGATCATTTTTTGCTGCCGGATTTACCACATCATTCGCACCAAGAATAAAAGCCACATCAGTAGATTTCAACTCTTCATTGGCTTCATCCATTTCGAGCAATTTTTCATAACTGACATCTGCCTCAGCAAGCAAAACGTTCATGTGGCCAGGCATGCGCCCTGCTACCGGATGAATGGCATATTGTACTTCAACACCTCTTTCTTCCAATGCTTTTTCCAGTTCATGACAAGTATGTTGAGCCTGTGCCACTGCCAATCCATATCCGGGAACGATCATTACTTTTTTGGCGTAAGCCATCAGCATCGCCGCATCGCTCACAGAAATTTCTTTGATATTTCCATGCACATCTTTGGTTCCGGAAGCTGTTTTTGCATTTCCTCCAAAGGAACCGATTAACACATTCATCAAACTGCGGTTCATCGCGCGGCACATTAAAATCGTGAGTAAAGTTCCGGCAGCGCCTACCAAAATTCCGCCCGTAAGCATCGCTTTATTATCATATAAAAAACCGCCGCAGGCCGCAGCCACACCGGTAAAAGAGTTCAATAATGAAATGACAACCGGCATATCTGCACCGCCGATCGGGAGTACAAAAAACACACCGTACAAAAGCGCCAATGCAACTGTAGCAAAGAAATAAATATTGGCAATTTCCGTTTTGGAGAAATAAGTGAAGACAGCAGCAGCCAGGACTAAAATGAAAATTATTGTATTGAAAAGATGTTGCCCTTTAAAAGAATAATCTCTAAATTTTCCACTCAGTTTTCCCCAGGCTACCATACTTCCTATAAAAGAAACACTGCCTATAATAGTACCAGCAATAATTGCAAGATAGCGGCCGGCAGGAACAACATCAGAAAAAAATGTAACATCCAAATTTCTGTATTCCCTGAATAAATAATCGAACTCAACTATTGAGATTAATGCAGCACAAGCGCCACCCATGCCATTGAAAAAGCTGACCAGTTCAGGCATTGCTGTCATCTTCACTTTTTTGGCAACCAAAACACCAACAATGCTTCCGATAATAATTGCCGAAAATATCCAAGGATAATTTCCTAGTCTTTTTCCATTATTTTCATACAAAAAAATCGTTCCTGCTATCGCGATGATCATGCCTCCTGCCGCAATTAAATTCCCCTTTCTTGCCGTTGCAGGATTCGACAACATTTTCAATCCGATAATAAATGTAACGGAAGCGATCAGATAACAAATTGATAAAATACTGATGGGCATTTAGATGGTTTAGATTGGTTTGGTTGAGATTGATTTAGGTCGGTTTAGATTGGTTAATTTCTTTAATTGTTATTAATTCGTGTTCATTTGTGTAATTCGTCGCTACTTCTTTTTCTTAAACATTTCAAGCATTCTATCAGTCACCACAAATCCGCCAACAACATTCAATGTTCCTAAAACCACTGCTAAAAATCCAAGAACGAGCGCCACATAATTTCCACTTTCCGCTTTTCCCATTACGATGATTGCACCAATAATTACTACACCATGAATTGCATTGGCGCCGCTCATCAGCGGTGTGTGCAGCACACTTGGCACTCTTCCTATTATTTCAATTCCCAAAAATATCATCAGGATTACGATGTAAACCATTTCGATATTTTCTTGTAAAAAATGAATAATTTCTTCCATTACTTTTTATTTTTAATTTACCCACCTATCTGAAAAAATTTAATTTCAAATTTTCAAATTTTAGATTTTCACATTAGCACATCTGCTCATTAGCTAATCAGTGTTCCTTTTACCAAATCATCTTCCATATTCAAATTTAACTTTCCTTCTTTATCAATAATTAACTGCAAAAAGTTACAAATATTTTTCCCATACATTTTACTTGCATCAAAGGGCATTGAGGCAGGCAAATTTGAATTTCCAATAATCGTTACGCCATGATAAATTATTGTTTCATCGTTTTTTGTAACGCTTGTATTACCGCCGGTTGAAGATGCAAGGTCAATAATTACCGAACCATTTTTCATTTTTGTAATCATCTCTTCCGTTATTAAAACCGGCGCTTTTTTCCCAAAAATTTGCGCAGTTGTAATGACGATATCCGATTTGGCAACGCTTGCAGCAATTTTTTCTTTTTGCTTTTGCAAAAAATCAGATGATTGTTCTACCGCATAACCACCGGCTTTGCTCGCATCTGCTGCGCCTTCCACTTCTATAAATTTTGCACCGAGGCTCATCACTTCTTCTTTTACAGCAGGCCTTGTATCAAAAACTTCTACTACCGCCCCCAATCTTCTTGCGGTAGCAATTGCCTGCAAACCCGCAACTCCAGCGCCGAGGATCAAAACTTTTGCCGGAGGAATACTTCCGGCAGCAGTCATAAACATGGGAAAATATTTTGGAAATAAATTCGCGGCAAGCAATACCGCTTTGTATCCCGCAATATTTGCCTGGCTGCTTAATGCATCCATACTTTGTGCACGGGTAGTCCTTGGAATCATGTCAATGCTGAAAACAGTTGCCTTTTTTTCAATCAGTTTTTTAATGAATTCCGGATGATATAATGGCTGATAAAAACCAAGAATTATTTTAGATTGAAGCAAATCAATTTCAGAGTCTGCAGGAAGATGAATGCTCAAAATAATATCTGATTTTCCCAACACTTCATCTCTTGAAACCACGCTCCCGCCCGCTTCTAAATATTTTTCATCAGGAGCAAACGCTTTTTTACCTGCATTATTTTCAATTAAAACATCTGTATTCAATTTTTTTAGAATAGCAATGTGTTCTGGTAAAATTGAAACTCTTGTTTCCGGCGACGGCTCTTTTAAAACACCAATAATCATAAGTTGAAAATATGCGCCTAAGGTATTGAAAATTTAATTCTAACAAAGGTTCCTAACCTTTTGAAAAGCTGGCAAGCTTTAAAATCGAACCGTAAAATCTTGTTTTACTTTAAAATCTTTACTAAAAAACACAAGCCCAATGAAAAAAAGATCAATGGTGAGAGTAACTGAATCATGCTGCTGTATTGCTTTCCATGCCTCTTCCATTTCTTTGCTCCAATGAATATCGTCAAAAATAAAAATGGAATTATTGCTTGATTTTTTTAGAAAAAAATTAAAATAAGAAAGTGTTGCTTCTTTACGATGATTGCCATCAATAAAAAGCAAATCAACATTTGGTATTATTTCTCCGTTTACTGAAAGTGTTTTTTCAAAATCTCCTTCAATCAACTCAATGTTTTTTAAACCACATTTTGTAAAATTATCAGAAGCTATTTTTGCAATATTTTTTGCTCCCTCAAAGGTGAATACTTTTGAATCTGCATTTGCAGAAGCAAGATAACATGTCGTAATTCCGAAAGAAGTTCCCAATTCTGCAATCTCTTTTGATTGATAATATTTGGCAATCCTGAAGAGTAATTGAGCATATTTTTTCTTTTTCAAAGAAGAAGAAGCAATGTCTTTTATCTTTCTTTTTTTAAAAGGAATAACTGCTGAACCTGCGCCAAAATCTTCCACTTCAATTGAGGTATTATTTGATAAAAGTTCTTTACGCAATGATTCTATTTTCCCATAGCACCCGTATTTTTTTTTATCATTCAATACATGAATAATAAAATCAAAAACAAAAGGAGAATGAACGCCGTGGCCTTTGCCGTTTTGCGCCTTGAAATAATAACTAAGATATTTCTTTGCTAATTGAAAAGCTGAATACATTCTTTGAATTTACGCCTTACCAATTTTTTCCCAAACTTCAAATGTATAAGAATAATTATTTTTTTCGTCTGCAGAATGTGGCTCTTCTCTTACCAACTTCCATTTTGATTTATCCAGGACGGGATAGGAAGTGTCGCCTTCAACAGTAGTATGGACGCGGGTCAGATAAATTCTATCCACGTCGTTCATTGTTTGATTAAAAACGTCTCCGCCGCCGATTATAAATATTTCATTGGCGTCGCATTCCTTTGCTTTTTCTATAGCATCAGAAATATTATGCACAAGAAAAACATTTTTCGGATGCCAGTCGGTTTTTTTTGAAACAACAATATTTATCCTGCCTGGCAAATCCTTTTTTAGAGATTCAAAAGTATTCCGTCCCATAATCACAGGCATTCCCCACGTTTTATTTTTAAAATATTTAAAGTCGTTTGGAAGTTTCCAGGGCAAGCCATTCTTTATTCCAATAATATTATTTTCTGAGGCGGCAAGAATGTGTGAAATCATGATAAAAAAATAAAAATTTCAATAATTAATAAAGCCAGGAATAAAAAAGATTTTACCAAAAATACTACGATAACCATTGATAAAAAAAGAGTTGTTGAAACAATAAAAATTTCTTCTCTGAAAATATTTTTGTCTTTATATTGCAACGTTTTTAAAAAATCAAAAACTAAAGTTTATGAAAATCAAAATTTCTCTTGCGTCTTTTTTACTTCTTCTCAGTTTTTCCGGGTTTGCACAATTTGAAGCAGCCAAGCAAACTTACTCTGCTCCGAACTTAAAGACTCAAATTCAAAAACAAAAAACGGTGGCGATACTTCCTTTTGATGTGTCAATCGTTTATAAAAGAGTGCCAAAACATTATGATTCTTCTGCCACTAAGAGCGAAGAACAGAGCCTCACCACGAATCTTCAGTCATCGATGTTTACATATTTATTAAGAAAAGCCAATAATTATTCTGTAACATTCCAGGATCCGACCCGCACGAATGCTCTATTAAAAGCAAAAGGAGTTTATAATCAATTGGATTTATTAACACAGGATTCGATCTGCAACCTTCTTGGTGTAGATGCCGTGATCAAATGCAACTATGATTATGAAAAAACTGCCTCAGAAAGCGGCGCTATTGTAAAGACCGTTTTATTGGGAAGTATGGGAAGCAAAACAGGAAGTGGGGCGCTCACCTTGCAAATCTATAACGGCGTTGATGGAAATTTACTGTGGCGTTTTTACAAAGCGATGAATGATAACGTAATGAGTTCTACTGATGAGCTGATTACCAGAATGATGAAAAAAGTTGCGAGGAATTTTCCTTACGAAAAATAATTGTTGAAGTTTTATTTTGAGAAAACCTGCAAATAAACATTGCAGGTTTTTTTAGAAATAAGTTGACACCACTTCCATTCGATATGGTCTGTTTTATTTTAAACAGCTTCAAATACATCACCTTCCGGCTTTTCTCCCGATTCAATTGCTTTCGCAAAAATGGAATTCCATTCTTTTAAAGGGCGAGTTCACTTTTTTAGCGTTTTGATATTTCTGATGGTTATATTTTTACTTTTTTTATTCACTTTGTGCATCGGGTAAAGATAATTAAGATGAGCCATTTTGTATTTATTTGAAAAATACAAATCCCACTTATTTCTTTATTTACTGCCCATGATTTCATGAAAATCGCACTTATTCTTTATTTACTCCCCATAATTGAAGTGCTAAATTTGCATTCTCAAAAAATTAATCAATTTCCAGATGTTCGATTTTCGTCTCAAAGTTTTTCAAACGGTTGCCAAAAGGCTCAACTTCACAAAAGCTGCGTCAGAATTATACATCACGCAACCCGCGGTTACGAAACACATTCATGAGCTGGAACATTATTTTAAAACAAAACTTTTTGAAAGAAAAGGTTCACAAATAAAACTAACTGCCGCAGGCGAAATATTGCTTCATCATGCGGAACAAATATTTTCAGTGTATCGCAACATGGAGTTTGAAATGAGCAATTTTTCTCAAAAGCACAAAGGAAAATTAAGATTGGGAGCAAGTACAACCGTTGCCCAGTATGTATTACCACAGGCCCTTGCCGCGTTTCATAAAAAATTTCCAGACGTACAAATCACATTAACCACCAATAACACGGAGCAAATAGAAAGCGCTTTAAAAAATAATGAAATTGATTTAGGGGTGATTGAAGGGCGTTCGAGAAATACTTCAATAAAATATTCAGAATTTATAAAAGATGAGATTGTTTTAATCGCATCGCATAAAAATCCATTTGCAAAAAAAGGAATCATACAGCCGGACGATTTGAAAAATATTCCTTTGCTATTACGCGAACCTGGCTCGGGTACGCTGGAAGTAATTGCTCATTCACTAAAATCTTTTGGAATTAAAATACGCGATTTAAAGATTGAAATGCAACTCGCCAGTACAGAAAGCATGAAATCATATTTGCTCCATTCTGATTGCATGGCCTTTGTTTCCATACATTCTGTGCTGACCGAATTAAAACAAAACGAGTTCCGGATTATTGATATCAAAGGATTGGACATCGAACGTTTTTTTTATTTTATTCAATTGCACGGCGAATCAGAATCGCTTCCTGGTGTGTTTATTAATTTTTGCAGGCACTATAACTTCAGGTAATCGTTCATCACTATTTACCATTTCTCCACCCCTCATTTACTGATGAAATTTGCATTCATCGTTACAGAATATTTTTTTCTGTACCGAAAAAACGATCGGTTATGCAAACTAAATCAGAAATAAAATCAATCATCCCACTTACGGAAAAGTTCAAAAATTTATTAAATAAAAATGTCACGGCGCGTGAAATCATTTTTGTACTTGCGTTAATTTTTTGCCTTACTTCTTTTGTTTCACCACCTGTCGCGTTGTTGATTGGCTTTGCAATTGCACAATTTATCGGGCATCCGTTTTTGCATTTGAATCATAAAGCAACTTCTTTTTTATTAAAAGTTTCTGTCGTTGGTTTGGGCTTTGGAATGAATGTTCAAACCGCAGCGGAAGCGGGAAGAGAAGGAATTATTTTTACCGTTGCTTCAATAACCGGCACACTTACTTTAGGTTTGTTACTCGGGAAGTTTTTAAATATAGAAAAGAAAACATCACATCTTATTTCGTGTGGCACGGCCATCTGCGGTGGCAGCGCCATTGCAGCAATTAGTCCTCTGATAAAAGCCGAAGAAAAACAAATGTCTGTGGCACTTGGGACCATTTTTATTCTAAATTCCATCGCCTTATTTTTATTTCCTTTTATTGGCGATCAACTGCATTTATCACAAATGCAATTTGGATTATGGAGCGCCATTGCCATTCATGATACGAGCTCTGTGGTAGGCGCTGCAAACAAATATGGCGCAGAAGCATTGCAGGTAGCAACGACGGTGAAACTCGCACGGGCATTGTGGATCATTCCCGTCGCGTTATTGACAACCTTGTTTTTTAAAACGGGAAAACAGGAAATAAAAATTCCCTATTTCATTGGCTTATTTATATTGGCAATGATACTCAATACTTATTTTCCCGCCATTCATCCGGTATCAGTACATATTGTTGATCTCGCGAAAACCGGGCTAACGGTTACCTTGTTTTTAATTGGCGCCGGATTATCAAAATCAGTTTTGAAAGCAGTTGGAATAAAACCTTTAATCCAGGGAATTGCTTTATGGATGGTTATTTCTGTGGTTGCCCTGTATGCGGTCATGCATTTTGTCGCTTAAATAAAACTAAAAAAAGATTTTTCTATCAACTTTGTAAATTGCAAAAAAACGAAGAATGGATAAAAACTTATTTGTAAAGAATACAATCGACATCAATGCATCGGCATCAATGGTTTGGAACGCGCTTGTCAACCCGTCTGAAACAAAAAAATACATGTTTGGATGCGAAACCGTTTCTGACTGGAAGCCTGGTAGTGACTTGCTTTGGCAGGGGAATTATGAAGGAAAAGATATGGTATTTGTAAAAGGAAAAATTTTGAAAGTAGAACCCCGCAAATTTCTATCCTATACCACAATTGACCCGAATTCATCTGTTGCTGATATTGTTGAAAATTATCTGACTGTCACTTATGAATTACAGGAAGAAAACGGCAAGACGAGCTTAACAGTTACACAAGGAGACTATGCAACAGTAGCTGATGGTGAAAAAAGATTTCGTGAAACGATGCAAGGTGGTGGCTGGGAACCGATTTTAATTCAAATAAAAAAACTCGTTGAAACAGGTTCCTGATTTTCACATTGAAAACTGATTCCCAAATTTTATAGTAAACGAACAAATGAACCCGTTTCCTGTTCATATAAACCGGCTATTTTTTGTAAAAATGGGAAAAGAAGAATCATCGTTATTCATTCGTTTACTGAACTGCTTTATTTAAAATTTTAGTATTTTAATTCGTTGCAAAATCTTCCTTTACGGCTATCTTGCAAAAAAATTTTTTGATGAAAAAAACAGGTATTTTAGGCGGGGGACAATTAGGAAGAATGTTGCTGCAGGCGGCGGCAAATTATCCCGTAGAAACTTTTGTTTTAGAAAATGATGAAAACTGTCCGGCGGCTCATTTATGTGATCATTTTACCAAAGGCGATATCACAAAATTTGATGACGTTTATAATTTTGGTAAAAACCTCGATGCACTTACCATTGAAATCGAATCTGTAAATATTGAAGCATTAAAAAAATTAGAATCAGAAGGAGTAAAAGTTTATCCGCGACCGGCAGCTTTGGAAATTATAAAAAATAAAATCGCACAAAAAAATTTTTATAAAGAACATCAGATCCCCACTTCGCCATTTATCATTACGCAAAGAAAAGAGGAATTACAAAATCATATAAGTTTTTTTCCTGCTGCCCACAAACTGGCTATGGGTGGATATGATGGAAAAGGCGTTGAAATTTTGAAGAATGAAAATGATGTGGAAAAAGCATTTGATGAAGATGCTGTTTTGGAAAAACTCATCCGCATAAAAAAAGAAATTTCGATTATTGTGGCTGTTGGCGAAGATGGTAAAACTGCTATTTATCCTCCTGTCGAAATGGTTTTTAATAATGATTTAAATTTATTGGAATACCAGATAAGCCCCGCCATACTGGGCGAAAAAATATTATGGAAGGCAGAAGCGATTGCCTTAACGGTGGTGAAAAACCTGGAAAGCCCGGGTATCTTTGCAGTTGAATTATTTTTAGATATTGACGACAATGTATTGGTAAACGAAACAGCTCCCAGAGTACACAACAGCGGCCATCATACGATAGAAGCGGCATACTCTTCGCAGTTTGATATGCTTTGGAGAATTATTCTGGGTTATCCGCTCGGATACACAAAATCTATTATCAATTCAGCAATGGTAAACCTGATTGGGGAAGCAAATTTTAAAGGGGAAGCCAGATACCTGAACCTGGAGGATGTTTTAAAAATTGAAAATGTATTTGTACATATTTATGGTAAAAAGGAAACACGCCCAGGAAGAAAGATGGGACATGTAACAGTTCTGAGCAATGAAAGGCAGGAATTAATTCATGTGGCCAATAAAGTGAAACAATTATTAAAAGTAATATCATAGAAATCTTTTGCCGAAGGTTTTTGATATTTTTACCGTCTTACGTATTCAGCAAAAAAAACGCATTATCAATAATTATCCATAATGAAATTGAAGTATACCAAACTAATTGCCGGAATTCTTTTTATATTTTTTATTTCATCCTGCGGTAGCAAAACCAAAAAAGCAGATCCTCAAAAGAAAGACTCTCCTACCGGAGCTCATGCATCTTTATTGGTTGAAGGCTATATTATTTATCCATCCGTATTACACTCAAGCATAGAAGTAGCAGGTACGTTATTGCCTTTTGAAGAAACAGATATTCATCCTGAAGTGTCTGGAAAAGTGACTTATCTTTCTATTAAAGAAGGAGCTCATGTAACAAAAGGTACTTTATTGGCCAGGCTTTTTGATGGCGACCTTCAGGCTCAACTACAGAAATTAAAAGTGCAGCTGCAGGTAGCACAGAAAACACAGGAACGACAGGAAGAGTTATTAAAAATCGGCGGTATCAGCCAGCAGGATTATGACTTAAGTGTGCTCGATGTAAGCAGCATTAAAGCCGACATGCAGGTGCTCCAGGCGGCCATTGACAAAACGATTATTAAAGCCCCCTTTGATGGAAAAGTGGGTTTTAAAAACATCAGCATCGGCGCTTTTATCACACCCACAACCATTATCACTACAATCAGGCAGGACGATAAATTAAAACTGGAATTCAGCGTTCCTGAAAAATATACACCAAAAGTAAAACTGGGAAATGTGATCATTTTCACTACAGAGGCAAGTGGAAAAAGTTACCAGGCAAAAATATATGCAACAGAATCGGGTATTACAGAAGAAAACCGAAGTTTAAAAGTGCATGCGGTGGTTGAGAATACGGATAAAAATATTACAGCCGGATCATTTGCGAAAGTTGCCTTTGATATGGGGGATAATAATGATGCGATAATGATTCCAACGCAGGCCATTATTCCGCAGGCAAGAGACAAAGAAGTGATTGTCTATAATGGCGGGCAGGCCGATTTTAAAATAGTAACAACCGGAACAAGGGATTCTGCAAAAGTTGAAATTCTTAGTGGCCTTTCTATTGGTGACACCGTAATTACTACCGGTTTACTTTCGATCAAACCGGGAAGCAAAATCAATCTTTCATCTTTAAATAAGAAAGAACAAAAGTGAATATTTCTCAAATAAGTTTACGTCGACCTGTATTCGCAATCGTTCTGAACCTGGTGATTGTGTTGTTCGGAATTATTGGGTTTAAATTTTTGGGCGTGAGGGATTATCCCGCTATCGACCCGCCGAATATTTCCGTTCGTACTTCTTATTCCGGCGCAAATTCTGATATTATTGAATCTCAAATAACAGAACCGCTTGAAAAAGCGATCAACGGTATTCCGGGAGTAAAAAATATCAGCTCTTCCAGCAACCAGGGAAGCAGCAATATTAATGTGGAGTTTGAATTGAGTGTGGATCTGGAAACTGCTGCAAATGACGTACGCGATAAGGTATCTCAGGCCACCAGGAGTTTGCCCCAGGATATAGACGCACCACCGGTTGTATCAAAGGCAGATGCGAGTGCGCAACCAATTATAGCCGTAACCGTTCAAAGCAATACACGTAACCTTTTAGAAGTAACTGAATATGCAGAAAATAATATCGTCGAGCGATTGCAAACCATTCCCGGAGTAAGTTCCATTTCTATCTGGGGCGAAAAAAGATACGCGATGCGGATCTGGTTTAAGCCGGATAAATTGCAGGCTTACGGGCTTTCCACCAATGACATTCAAAGCGCTTTACTTACGCAAAGTGTGGAGCTTCCTGCCGGAAAAATTTCTGGAAATTATACCGAATTATCAGTACGTACTTTTGGTAAATTAAATACAGAAGAGCAATTCAACAATCTGATTGTAAAAAATATCAATGGCGTAAATGTTAAATTAAGCGATGTTGCCGACGTAATTTTAGGTCCCGAAAATGAAGAATCCGGATTAAAAGAAAGTGGCGTGCCGATGATCATGCTGGCTATTATTCCTCAACCCGGTTCTAATTATGTAGCTATTTCTGACGAATTTTATAAAAGGCTTGAAAACATAAAAAAAGAAGTTCCGGCGGATCTTAAGTTAGATGTAGGAATGGATCAAACAAAATTTATAAAAAAATCCATTTCCGAAGTAGAAGAAACGCTTCTTATTGCATTAGGCCTGGTGATCCTGATCATTTATTTATTTTTCCGCGACTGGATTTTGGCGCTCCGGCCATTGTTTGACATCCCTGTTTCATTGATTGGCGCTTTCTTTATCATGTATATTTTTGGGTTTACTATTAATGTACTTACATTGCTCGGAATCGTGCTGGCAACGGGCCTTGTAGTAGATGATGGTATTGTAGTCACGGAAAATATCTTCAAAAAGATAGAAGCAGGGATGAACAAATACCAGGCTGCAAAAGAAGGTTCCAAAGAAATTTATTTCGCAGTTATTTCCACTTCGATTACCCTCGCGATTGTTTTTTTACCCATCGTTTTTCTGCAGGGATTTGTAGGAAGATTATTTCGCGAATTCGGAATAGTGGTTGCCGGCGCAGTACTTATTTCTGCGTTTGTTTCTCTTACACTTACCGTAGTATTAAACGTAAAACTTACCCATAAAAAAATAGGACAATCATGGTTTTATAGAAAGACAGAACCATTTTTCCAGGCCATGGAAAATGGTTATAAAAAGAGCCTTGCGGGATTTATGAAATTCAAATGGGTAGCATTTGCATTGGTAGCGGTTTGTCTCGGACTCATTTATTTTATTTTTAAAGGCCTTCCTTCAGAACTTGCGCCACTGGAAGATCGCAACCAGTTTCGATTGAGCGTAACTGCACCTGAAGGTACTTCTTATGATTACATGGATTCTTATATGGATAGCCTTGGCAATTTTTTGAGCGATTCCATTCCTGAAAAAACCATGCTGATAAGCCTTACAGCCCCAGGCTTTGGCGGTGGTTCCGTCAACAGCGGATTTTTTAATGTGATGCTGACTGAACCAAAAGACAGAACCAGATCACAACAGCAAATTGTAGATATGGTAAATAGAAATCTGCAAAAATTTCCGCAGGGAAGGGCCTTTGCGAGCCAGCAGGAAACCATCTCAACCAATCGCCGGGGTGGACAGCCAGTTCAGTTCGTAATTCAAAATAATGATTTTGATAAAATTAAAAAAGTGCTTCCGGAATTTTTAGATGAAGCAAAAAAAAGTCCGGTATTACAGGGTGTTGACGCAGATTTAAAATTTAATAAGCCTGAGCTGCGTATAAATATTGACCGCCTTCGTGCCAGTGAATTAGGTGTGAGTGTCGACGATATTAACCAGGCATTGGAACTTGCATACAGTGACAGAAGACTGGGATATTTTTTGAAATCGGGAAAACAATACCAGGTGCTTGGCCAGGTAGACCGAAGCGATAGAGATGATCCCAACGATTTGAGTAAAATAATGGTGAAAAACAGCCGTGGTCAAAATATAGGGCTTGATAATTTGATTAGCAGTTCAGAAGCTTCTGCACCGCCAACCATTTATCATTTCAACCGGTACAAATCAGCAACGATTTCTGCAGGCCTTTCGGCAGGCCACACAGTAGGCGATGGCATCAAAGAAATGCAACGGATAGCAGATAAATTGCTTGATGATTCTTTTACTACCGCACTCAGCGGCACTTCCAGGGATTATTCTGAAAGTTCAGGAAATACCGTATTTGCATTTGTGCTGGCTCTTATTTTAATTTACCTGGTACTTGCTGCGCAATTTGAAAGTTTCGTTGATCCATTTATCATTATGATTACAGTGCCACTGGCGCTTGCGGGAGCTTTAATTTCTCTTTGGATTTTTGGGCAAACATTTAATATTTTTTCTCAAATAGGAATGATTATGCTGATTGGATTGGTTACCAAAAACGGAATCTTAATTGTAGAATTTGCCAATCAGAAAAGAGACGCGGGAATGAAGAAAATTGACGCTGTTGTGGAATCAGCCTATTTGCGCCTCCGGCCAATTTTAATGACCAGCCTTGCCATGGCTCTTGGCGCTTTACCATTGGCACTTTCTATAGGTGATGCATCTACCAGCCGTGTTCCTTTGGGAATTGTAATCGTTGGAGGAATTTTATTTTCATTGATTCTTACATTGTATGTCGTACCGGCAATGTATGCTTTTCTTTCACGCAAAAAACAACCAATGAATGAAGCGCTTTTATAAAATTTTCTTTTTTTCTTTTTGTTCCCTATTTTTTTTTAATTCGGAGCTTTCTGCCCAGGATACTTTACTTACTGCACAGGATGCCGTAAAAATTGCGATTGAAAATAACTATGGAATTATCATCAGCAGGAATGAAATTGAAATCGGAGCGATCAATAACAACTGGGCAAATGCAGGCGCAGTACCACTTGTAAGCGCTACTGCTTCAAAAACCGTCGGCGTAAATAACCTGCAACAAAATTTAAGCAACGGAACTGTTACCAAAAAAAATGGAAACACCACTCAGAATTTAAACGCCGGGATTGCTGTAAACTGGACTGTGTTTGACGGTTTTAAAATGTTTGCAACAAAGAAAAAATTAGAAGAAATAGAAAGAGCCGGTGAATATACTTTCAGGAAAAATCTAAATGAAACCGTTTTTAATGTAATAACTTCTTACTATAATATTGTCACATTAAACGAACAAAAAAAAGCCACTCTCGAACAAATCAGCCTATATACCGACCGATATAACCTGGCCCAGCGCAGGTTTGAAATAGGTACCGGCGCAAAATATGAAGTATTGGAAGCGCAGGTTGATTTGAATGAACAACGCTCCAATTTGCTTTCTTTGCAAAATTCAATTGCCATCGCAAAATCTTCTTTAAATAATTTGATGGGCAAGAATCCGGATACATCATTTATAGTGATTGACACAATTATGGTATTGCCATTACCTGCATATTCTGATGTACAAAATAAAATTAACAAGCAAAATCCGGATGTACTCCTTGCCAATAGCCAATTGGCAGTATTGGCTCAGCAAAAAAAAGAAGTGAATTCAGCGAGACTTCCATCTGTGGAACTGAATGGCTTTTATAATTTCGTAAGAAACAGGAATGGCGCCGGTTTCACGCTGCTTAATCAAACATACGGACCCTCCGGCTCTGTCGGCATTTCAGTTCCGTTGTTTAATGGAACTTTGGTAAAAAAACAACTCGCTATCAGTGATATTCAAATAAAAAACCAACACATTACCATTACACAAACAAAGAAGGAAATTCAAACTTCACTAACCAATGCTTACATCAGTTACAATAATGCTTTAAAGGCAATTGATCTTGAAAAAAACAACCTCGTGCTGGCAACTGAGAATATTGTAATTGCAACAGAACGTTATAAGAAATTAAACATTACTTCTGTAGAATTACGGCAGATACAGATAAGTTATAACGATGCCAAAAACCGCTTGTATAATGCCTTATACCAGGCAAAGGTTGCTGAAGCTACGGTGGCGTTGGTGGCGGGAGATATTGGCGGGTTGTAGTTCATCAAAGTTCCAAGTTTAAAGTTCAAAGTTTAAAGTTCGAAGTTCAAAGTTCGAAGCTTGTGGTTCAAAGTTCGTAGTTCAAAAAAGATAAACGGGAAATTGGATTATTTGTTTCTTTGCTGACTCTAAACCTTCTCACCTTAGTAACCTTTGAAACTCAATACCAGAGCCACCTTATTACCTTCTCAAAAATATGTGAAGCTCGAAATAACTAATAAAACAGAACACGAATTGGAATTATTTGTCTGTTTACTGAATGTCTTATTTCTACTGACTCTTTCGAAAATATCACCTCATATTATCCGGATCAAAATCTTTACCCGGATCTACTTCAATTGTTTCAGGAAGGTAATAAATGTTTGCGCCGTTAAGCATTTTGGAAATTTGTTTCTTATAAACATCTGCTTCTTCTTTGGTTCTGAAGTTACCAAATTTGAGCCGGATATATGGATTGGCATACCACATGTAAGGCTTTTGTTCGGGAAATTTTTGTAAAAGCTCTGCGCGCACTTTAAACGCATAATCCTTATCGCTGGTATTCAAAATCATTAGGCGGTATCCTTGTGCAGAACGAGCCTGTTTCTTCAAAATAGCCGTATTAACTTCTGCTTCTTTTCTTCCTAAAATATCAAGCCGGTAATCTTTAAAAACCACTACTTTACGTTGTATAGCGGTATCAATACTTTGAGAAAAAGAATAAGTAGAAAAGCAGGTAAAACTTAAAATGAATAAGTATCTCATAATAGGTAAAGATTAAAGGGCAAAAATAATACCAATACATTTCATATTTCACGTATTAGCAAACTCTAAACTTTCTGAACTTTCTGAACTTTCTAAACCATGTAAACTATTAAATCAGGTTTAGAATAGTTTAGCAGGTTTAGATGGTTTAGTGGTTTCCGAAAATTCTACACAATTATACACAAGCTGCAATAACTTCGTTTTTATGAAAGCAGAAAATATCTATGATGTCATAATTATTGGTGGCGGCCCCATTGGCCTTGCCTGCGGCATTGAGGCAAAAAAAGCAGGGCTTAAATATCTGATTATTGAAAAAGGCGTTTTGGTAAATTCATTGTACAATTATCCGGTAAACATGACTTTTTTTAGTACAAGCGAACGATTGGAAATTGGCGGTGTTCCATTTGTAAGCAACAATAATAAACCGACGCGCAGTGAAGCGCTGGAATATTATCGCAGAATCGTTACTTCATTCGATTTGAAAATTCATTTGTTTGAAGAAGTAACTGAAGTAAAAAAATCGGGTAAGTATTTTAAAATAAAAACTTCAAAGGGAGAATATAAAAGTTCAAACATTGTTATTTCAACCGGCTTTTATGACATTCCTTATTTGCTGAATGTAAAAGGTGAAGACTTACCAAAAGTCAAACATTATTATGACGATCCACATTATTACGCTTTTCAAAATGTAGTGGTTATCGGGGCCGCTAATTCAGCCATTGATGCCGCTTTGGAAACGTGGCGCAAAGGTGCCAATGTAACGATGGTTATTCGCGGCGATAAAATAAGCGATCGGGTAAAATATTGGGTAAAACCAGACATAGATAACCGGATAAAAGAAGGTTCGATAAAAGCTTATTTCCATTCAAAAATCAAAGAAATAAGAGAACAGGAAGTTGACATAGAAACACCGGAGGGAATTGTTACAATACCGAATGATTGGGTTATTGCAATGACCGGTTATCAGCCAAATCTTCAATTTTTGCGGAATGCAGGAATTAAAATTTCTGACGATGATGTTTGCAAGCCTGATTATAATGAAACCAATTATGAAACCAATGTAAAAGGAATTTATCTGGCAGGTGTTATTTGCGGTGGCATGAACACGCACCGGCTTTTCATTGAAAATTCAAGAGAGCATGCGCGGAAAATTATAGAGGACATTGTAAAAAAATCAGTGGAAAGAAAAAATTCATATTCGCCTGCCTGATTTTAAATTAATTTATTGAACTTAAAAGTGAGCATAAACAGGAAAAAAAGTACAAGGCAAATGAAGTGTATGCTAAAGACGACGTATTGCGTTATTTTAACCCAGTTGCTAATTGACGCCATTGATAACGCATAAATTGAAATAGCAATAACAAGAGCTTCTGCCGACAATACCATTACTTCACGGGTTTCTATGAAATGTTGAGTGACACTCATTTCCTTCTGAATCCAATATACTATTATTGCCAGTCCGGTAAGAGCATTCACAACAGAAAAATAAAGGGCAACTTTATGTTTTATTAATCCTGCAACGAAAACAAGAATATTTATCAAAAGAGAAATACCAAACAGAATGATTATCCATTTATCTGACTTATTCATACATCTTTAATTACTGGAACACTCCCATAAAAGGCAAAAGTTATAAATAAAATAATGTATTGAAATTAGGGATTACTTTCTATTTTACTTCAAAAATATTTTCACGAAACAAAAAAATCCATAATTATTATTTTTTCAACAGGTGCTTTACTTAGTTCCTGTATTTATTTTTTGTTTACCTCCATGCAATTGAATTTCTTTTCCCTGCCAGGTAAATCTTCCACTTACATTTTCAGGAAGTGAAATTTCTCCTTCTATTCCCTTTTTACTTTTTCGTGTAAGCATCACCGTTATCATTCCATCCCCGATCGGCATTGAACCTTTCAGCTCCGTTAATTCCCCCAATGCCGGTTCAATTCTTACTTTTTTAAACCCTGGCGCATCCGGCATAATACCACAAATAGTTGCCAGGAAATCATATTCCGGACTTGCAGACCAGGCATGGCAATCGGATCTGGTAGGGTCAGGTTTTTCAGCAAAAGTAGTCAGTCCGTTTTTCAGCATATCACGCCACGGCGTTAGCTGAGAATAATACAAATCTGCCATGCCTGCTTTTACCATCGCCCGTGTCAGGTAAAAACGATAATAAAATGTGGCCTGGCTTAATGTGGTATCAGATAAAATATTTTCCACTACCTGTTTTTGTTCACTTGCCGGAATAGCATCTGCTAAAATTGCCATGATGCCGGAATGTTGACTGAAAGTATTTTTTTGTGGCGTGTTGGCCATTTCCATTTTTGTTTTATCAAAACAATGAAGCCTTGTATTATCAGCAAGCAGATTGGCTAATTTTAAATAATGAGCACTGTTTTCTTTACGTCCAAAATAATCAAATAATTGTGATGCCTGCCGTAACGTATATGCATACTGTAAAGTAATCACAGCGGAGTGTCCGTCATTCGCACCATCAGGAGTGCCACCGGGAAAAGCATCATTCCAATCTACAAAATTCCACCAATCCATCGGGCCGAGCATTTGATAAGAAGTGTCAATATGTTGTTCATACCATTTCAAAACAAGATTGGCAGCGTCTAAATATTTTTGTAAAAACGCATCGTCCTGCCGGTGCATCCAATAATCATAAAGCATCGAAACCCAGTACAGTGAAAAAGGCGGAATGACCTGCAATCTGCTGCTTGGAAAACGGCCTTGGGTAAGCCCATCCGGCACTCTTGAAATGTAAAAATCGTTGATGGCTTTTCGCATCAATCTATCGTCGCCGGTGTTGTACAATGAAATAAGCGACTGAATTCTTGTATCGCCTTCATACTGCAATTGCTCATAATAAGGGCAATCAAAATAAGTTTCCCCTGCACACAAGCGGGCAGTGCGCCACCCTACTTTCCAGATATCCTGTAATGAAGAATCACTGGAAGAAAAAGTAGCTTTCTGGACGAACGGATATCCACTGGTAATTCCATAAATATCCTCAATAACCAGCGGTTCATCTCCTGTTTCAATATCAAGCTGAAGATAACGCCAGGTACGGATCCATAGAGGACTGAAACTTCTTTCTTTTTCACCATTCGGGTGAAAAATATCAAATAATCCTATCATCGTTTTGCCTTCAATTTCATTACGGTTTCCTTTGTCGCCATTCTTGTCAAATAACGCTTCTGCATAAGTAAGCTTGATGTTGGAATTTTTTCCACCACTCACTTTCAAAACCGGATAACCAACCGTTTCAAAAGATTGGTCTATCAGAATCTTTTCATGAGAATGAGCAGGAATTTTTAAAGGAGCACTTCCTTTTAAAAAATCTGCATTTATTTTTATTCCTTCAACCCTTCGAACCGAGCCCATCCTTTGCATCTTTTCTTCCATTTGCGGAATCGTTCGCGGAGCCAATGTCCAGATGTTATCGGAACCAAACCCTGACATCACAACCGGTGTGTTTACAATTTTTGCTGCTTGCCAATTTGAATCGTTGTAATCTAAATTCTGCCAGCCCCAGGGATAATCTTTTGCATAAACTTCATCGCCAGGGCCAACTACTACATAGCTATGCAAAACAGCGCCCATATTGGTTGCGCAAGGTACATAAGCTGTATCATGCAATACTTTCCAGGTCGTGTTTGTATTTAGAATCTCTTCAGATGTGGAATCACCCTGCAATAAAAACCCCGTCTGCTCAGATATTTGCGCTACAGGTGCAAATTCTGCCATATCCCAGACTAAAGCAGCAATCATATTTTTTCCATTCTTTAAATATCGGGCAATATCATAAGTTTCAAAATTCCAGTTATACCGGCTACTTCGCGCCGGCCCTCTTCCAATCAGCGTTCCGTTTACAAAAAGCTGATAGCGGTTATCAGCAGATACATGAATCAAAAATTTTGAAGGCACTTCCGGCAAATCAATTTTTTTGCGAAAATGATATACGCCATATGCTTTTTCAGAAACGCCGGGACAATTTATCCAGTGTGCGTTCCATCCACCGTGCAATAAGTGTTGACTGATATTTTCCTGTGATAAACATTTTTGTACAATCAGGAAAAAAATAAAAGAAAGCAGAATTTTCATTTTACTAAATGGCTTTTTTATAAAAATAATTCATAAACATCTGAAACGATTAATATTTATAAATCTCTGGTATTTGCGAATAACAAAAAAAAGTAAAAGCAGTTTCCGGTCATTTCAGTAGCATTCTGTTTTAGGTACTTTTAATTTTTTTTGCGGCAAAATAAATAGCATGCAGATTTAAAGTGCTTTTCGCCCGCTTTGATTTGCCGCAGATAAGAACAGGAAGGAAACAATCAATTCGCTTTCAAATCTAATAACAGGAAAGTTTCGTCAGTTGCATCTTTTGGAAAAACGCATCTATTTTATAAAAGCAAAATCCCTCTTATTTGTTGCTTTGCTGCCATTAAATGTCTTACAGTCACTCATTGTTACTTCATATATTTTGATGTGAAAGTGGAGTGATCACTTCTTTCCTATTTATGCATTAAAGCGAAATAAAGCGTTCCAAAAGAAAGTTTGAAACTTATGCACCTCATTTCCCTAAAAAAAAATAAAACGTGCTAAAGGAAATGCTCGTAGAAAAGCGAGAAGTTTCGGAATCTGAAAAAAGACTGTGATAATTATTACCTAATATTCATCTTTTCATTTATCTTCAACTTTTTGCCGCATTTATTAAGTTATTAACTCGTATGAAGAAAAAGGTTTTTGGATTTTTGTTGGTTTTGTTCACACCTATATTTTTATTGGCACAAAAGGACTCCACTTCCATCGATACGCTGTTGCTACTGTCGCTTGAACAATTAATGAATATTAAAGTAGTGACGGCTTCCGGCTTTTTGCAAACGACAGCTGAAGCGCCTTCGACCATTACGGTTATTACAGCGAAGGAAATTGCTGAACGTGGCTACGAGCAATTGGAAGACGCCTTGCGCGACATTCCAGGTATTGATATGATCCACCTGAACGGATATGCGCCGACGCTTATTTATTTCAGAGGCATGTATGGAGCCGAAAATCTGCGTGCATTGCTGATGATTGATGGAATTGTTGAAAATAATATCATTGGAAGCAATGATTTTGCAGGGCCTGCTTACAGCCTCCATAATGTAGAGCGCATCGAAATTATCTGGGGCCCGGCTTCAGCTTTGTATGGAGCTAATGCCTTCGGTGGGGTGATTAATATTATTACCAAAAAAGGCGGCGACATAAATGGATTGAAGGCTGAACAGGGATTTGGAAGTTTCAATACTTCGTTTGAAAAAGTAAGTATGGGAATGAGAAAATCGAATTTAGAATTTGATGTGGCCGGAACGCTTTACAGCACAGACGGGCCGAGATTTAAGAATCGCGACCCGAATTATTCTGCCTCTTATATTGATAAAGCTTATTCATTAAACACACGGGTAAGTTATTATGGTAAAAATTCTATCAGCACTTTGGGCTTCAGAACCTATAGTACACCGATAGGTTGGGGAACGTTTTTTAATAGTCCCACTGTTTACCTCGGTCTGCCTCCGCAAGGGTATGGAAATATAGGTGTCATCGGACTTGTAACGAGAGATGTACGCGGAGAAAAATCCGGATTGGAAAGTCCGTTTTTGCGAACTTATTTTGTTCAAAATGAATACAAGCCGAATGAAAAATTCAGCCTTCTAAGCCGTCTCAGTTATCGTGAAACCGGCACCAGCGATGATTCTTATGGTTATGTAACCATCAGTGGAAGAAACCTGGTTCGGGTAAAAGAGGCGAGTTATTCGAGCGGGATAGATGGCCAGCTGGCCGCAAATTATTCACTTTCTGATAAACATCAGTTTTCGGCGGGAATTGAATTTCAACGAAACAATGTTGAAAGGGGCAGCAGAAAACAAACTATTGATACGACAAACAACATTTACCTGATAGATGGCAGAGATACAGTTACTAATTTAAATGCGACCTTTTTGCCCCGTGAGTATGATATTCGAAAAAATTTTGGCAGCTACCTGCAATATATTTTGAATACAAAATTTTTGGGTAAAACAAATTTTACAACGGGCATCCGGTATGATTACAATAGTTATTTTGGCAGTTCTGTGAACCCCAGGATCGTGGTTGTGAATCAGCCAAATAATAAATGGACTTTTAAATTGCAGTTCGGAACAGCTTTCCGCGCACCAACAAATACAGAAATTTACCGGACAACAGGCCTACCTTTGGAAACGGAAAAAATAAAAACTTATGAAGCAAATGCTATTTATTCATTTTCAAAAAAGCTGAATGGGCAGCTGAACATTTTTCGTAATGAATTGACCGATGTAATTTTAATTCGAAATTTATCCGGATTGAATACCAATAATAATCCAGGTTCGCAAAGGGCGAACGGTGTGGAAGCAGTTTTCAATTTTATCCCGGCAAAAAATATTAGTGGCTTCCTGAATTTCACGTATCAGGATCCTAAATGGAAAAACCTGGTAACACATACAACAGGTGTACTTTCGGGGGTTGCAAAATTTAAAGCCAATGCCGGATTGACCATCCAGGTTCAGGATTTGTTTATAATGAGCCTTAGTGAAAATTGGGTAGGTACCAGGCAGGTGCCATCCACAGATCCTTATGGCCCTGTAGCAGGATATTTTCTCACGAATTGTGTGATCAGTACTAAAGAATTGTTTAATAAAGGAATCACGGCCAGCCTGAATATTCATAATGTATTTAACGTTAAATGGCTGGATCCCGGGATCAGAACAGCTGATGGTTTTTTGTTTTCAACCGTTTTGGAACAACCAGGTATAAACGGAATATTTAAAATAGGAATCAAGCTATAACCCGATTAAGATTTATGCATCTTTTGAAAAAGAATTTTTAAAATCTAACAATTGAATTTGCTGCTTAAAAGATTTTTATTAGTGATGCTCGCCGGTTCTTTTGCAGGAACTATCGGTGCACAAAACGTACAGCAGGAAGCCAACCTGAAGGCTGCATTTATTTACAACTTTACCAAATACATTGACTGGGGAACGTATGAGCGGGATAGTATTTTTGTAATCGGCGTAGCCGGAGATTCACCAATTATTCACTCTTTAAATGCAATAGGCGCCAGCAGTAAAATAAACAACAAAAGAATCATTGTAAAAATCATCAACAGTGGCGGAGAAATTTCCGATTGCGATATTGTTTTTATTTCAAAAAAATGCCGCATGTCTTTGAATTATATTTTAGCCAGAACCAAGCCAGGCGTGCTTACCATTAGCGAACAACCGGGATTTGCAGAAGCGGGTACCGCCTTCAATTTCGTGGTGATAAATAACCGGCTCAAGTTTGAAGCAAACTTAAAAGCAATTTCTTCGGCTGGCCTGAAAGCCGGATCCCAATTGTTGAAGCTGGCGATTATTGTTGAATAAAATTAATTTTAAAGTACCGGTAAATGCTTAAATTTAATGACATATCAATTCGCAATAAACTGATCCTGATGCAGGTCTTTACCAGCGTCGTGGTATTTGGGATAGTATTTGGCGTTTTCATTATTACAGATGTCAA
The DNA here is from genome assembly GCA_963706825.1 of uncultured Chitinophagaceae bacterium. Classification (GTDB taxonomy): domain Bacteria; phylum Bacteroidota; class Bacteroidia; order Chitinophagales; family Chitinophagaceae; genus Ginsengibacter. The sequence goes on from CAVPNT010000005.1 coordinate 262,570, forward strand.
TTCTTATAAACAACGTAAGGTTGACAGCATGATCAGTTTGGCGCAAGTGCTTGGAACAAACAGTATTTCCTCGATTGAGTTCCAGGATCCGGAAGCAGCGAGAGCAATGCTTGAGGAGTTGCGGACCGTAGCGCCGGAAATCGTTCATGCAGAAATCAGGAATAAAGAAGGACAGCTTTTTGCGGGCTACTCACAAACCGATTCAGAAACCTCTGGCATTCCCGCAATGTTGCATAGAAAGCCTTATACTTTTACCGATGAACAGCTTTTTGTAAGTAATCCAATTGTAAGCAATAATGAAGTGATTGGGAAGGTTTACCTTAAAGTTCAGTTAAGAGAATTGCAACAGATTAAACAATATAAATACGGACTGGCTTTCATACTATTACTTGTCGCGCTGGTGTTTTCATTCGTGATTGCCGTTTTGGTTCAGGGTTATTTGTCAACCCGTTTGTTGAAGCTGGTAAATGCGGTTAGAAAAATAAGGAAAACCGGTGAAATTACGAAAGCCGTGGAAGACAAAGGCAGGGACGAAATCGCTACGCTAATCCAGGCATTTAATAAAATGATGGAAGAAATTGAAGAAAGTCAGAAGAAGAAGGATGAATTTATCGGAATTGCGAGCCACGAACTAAAAACACCACTCACCAGTATAAAAGGATATGTGGAAATGCTGGACCTGCTGGAACAGGAGCAGCCAAAAAAGAAGTTTGTGAAGAAAGCATTGGAAAACATAAACAAGCTGGAAAGATTGGTCAAGGATTTGCTGGATGTTTCCAAGATTCAAAGCGGACAGTTACAACTTGAGATGAGAGAATTTGATATTGATGAATTACTGAATGAAACAATCAATGCCAGTCAAATGGTATCTGAAACACACCAGATTATAAGACAGGGAGTTCCGGTAAATGAAAAGATTTATGGCGACAGGCGGAGGATAGAGCAGGTTTTGCTCAATCTGTTATCAAATGCGATCAAATATTCTCCCGGTGAAAACACCGTAATTATAGATACCGAAAAGAGTGAAAAAGAATTAATTATTAAAATAACAGATAAGGGAATCGGAGTAGCACACGAAGAGCAAACCAATATTTTTGAACGGTTTTACCGCTCAAACACCGTTGGCGTTCATATTTCAGGATTTGGATTGGGATTATATATTTGCAGGGATATTATTAACAGGCATTACGGAAGGATTTGGGTGCAAAGCGATGGCAAAGGTTCAGTTTTCAATTTTTCATTACCATTAAAACATTCAACGTCTATACAACAAACAAAGGTCTAATTGCGTTGTGCTTACAAAAAATAATTATGAACAAAATACTCGTAGTAGATGATGATGTGGACATCTTGTCTCTGGTGGAAACAATATTAAGTATGAACAACTTTGATGTTGAAGCCATTTCCCGTTGGGAAGACATTAATTCGAAAATCGTCGAGTTTAAGCCAAATCTTGTTTTGCTGGATGTAATGCTTGGAGGCGCAGATGGCCGTGATATTTGTAAAGACTTGCATTTGGACAAAAAAACCGAGAACATCCCGGTGGTACTTTTTTCCGCCAATCCTGAAATGGGCAGGTATATTAACGAATGCATGGCGCAGGATTTTGTTGCGAAACCTTTCGAAATTGCACGCTTGTTAAAAACGATTAAGGCACACGTAAATTGATTTCAAATCGTGATTTTCATTCACGCCTTATTTGCCTGGTGGTTATAATGATGCAGAATAGAGTGAGCTATCGGGATGGATTTTAAAATAAAAGATTACAAAGAAAAGTGCGTCCAATAAAAGGAATAGAAATGAAATCATGAATCTCCATTATTTCTCCTTTTACTTAAGTGCTTCAACTGTGACTTTTAAATACCAATTGATTGGCTAAAGCAATTTCATTTTGTGTAATAGTATGGCCCATATTCGCATAGATCTGTTGAGTAACATCAGCATTCATTTCTTTTAAAATCTTTGTTGTTGCTTTCACTCTTTCTACCGGCACATGAGGATCCGGATTGCTGCTGCCAATAAAGATGGGTGTGTTTTTAAAATTACCTTTATAATTTTTTGAATCGATTCTATCACCAATCAATCCGCCTGTAAAAGCAGCTACACCACCATATTTTGTTGCATTTCGGGCTACAAATTCAAGCATCAGGCAAGCGCCCTGGGAAAAGCCGGTGAAATAAATATTTTCTTCTGAAATCCCTTGCGTAATTACGTCATTTACAACTTCTTTTAGCATTGATATTGCAGATGACAACCACGGTTCATTTTGCGAAACCGGCGCCATAAACGAGAAAGGATACCAGCTATTATTTACTGCCTGCGGCGCCAGCAATGCAAACCCTTTTACCTCCAGATAATTAGCGAGCGAAAGAATATCTTCCGCGCTTCCGCCACGTCCATGAATCATGATCAGCGTTTTAGACGCATCTTCCAATTTAGCTCCGGCGTGTACGACGTTTTTCAGATGAACTTTATTTTCCCTCATGATAAAAAATTAATTGAATAATATATTTCCATGCGCAATTTATTTTTGAAGAAAAGCGATAAGTGGTTTGATAAATTGGTCAAATGCTTCAATATGCGGCAAATGGCCCACCTCCGGCAACTCTATCAGTGTCGCATCCGGAATTTTGTCCCGTGTTGTTTTTCCGAGCGCTTCATAATTGCCCATGGTCTTTCTCACTTCAGGTGAAACCAATTGTTTCCCTATTGCTGTTTTGTCGAGAGTTCCGACAATTAAAAGAGTAGGACAATTGATGTCCTGAAATTCGTAACACACAGGCTGGGTAAAGATCATATCATAAGTGAGCGCTGAATTCCACGCGATGATGCTGTAATCTTTGTTAAGCGTCCATCCTGCCAATAACTTTGCCCATTCATTGTATTCCTCTTTCCATGTGCCGTGATAATAATTTTCCACCTGGTATTTTTTAATGCCCGCATAATTGCTTTCCAGTTCTTTTTGATAAGTAGCATCGATGCTGGTATATGGCACTTTCAATTTCCAGTCTTCGAGTCCGAGTGGATCTTCCAATACGAGTTTTTCAGTTATTTGCGGGTACATTAATGCAAATCTTGTGGCAATCATTCCGCCCATAGAATGCCCCAATACCGTTATTTTATGAATGCTCAGACTATCTAATAAAGTTTTTGTGTTTAGAGCAAGCTGCTGAAAAGTATATTGATATGCTTTCGGCTTGGTCGACTTTCCGAAACCAATCTGGTCCGGAACAATTACCCTGAAGCCTGCTTTGGATAAGGCCGCAATTGTCGTGCGCCAATATGCTCCGTTGAAATTTTTGCCATGCAGCAACATCACATTTTTACCATTATAATTTTCCGGCTTTACGTCCATATACGCCATTTGCAAATTCTGCATTTGACTTTTCAGCTTTAAAAATTTTACCAGGTAAGGATATTGATAATTTTCTAAATTAATATCTAATGTTTTCACTTCACTTGCTTGAGAATAACCGGAAACAGTCAGGAGAAAAGTCGTTGCCAGTAAAAGAAGCTTTTTCATCTTAATCATTTTTTTTGATTATAAAATTTCTGTCACCAGATCAGAGGGCTTGCTCATTAGCCGGTGCAACGGGCATGAATTGGCAATGACCAGCAATCTCTTTTGTTGTTCATCGTTCAATTCGCCCTTAAAATTTATATTGCAATAGAAAGTATTATTGCCTGAAGGCATTTGCGCTGCGGATACTAAATTTACTGAAACCTTTATTTCGTCAACATTCCATTGCTTTCTTTGCACGTACATTCGTAGTGTAATGGCTTTACAGGATGCAAGCGCTGCGCATAAATAATCTCCCGGAGCAGGGCCCAGATCTTCGCCGCCTTTTTCCAGAGGCTCATCGACCGTGAGTGAATGCTGGTTTACCTGCACTTTCGAAGTGTACCGATCACCCTTATTTGTCACTTCGGCCGTTGCGATAATTTTAGACATAAACTTAAATTTTTATTGCTTCAATTGCACTGTTGATGCCTTCAGTTAATGACTCTTCTGTTATTTTTCCTTCTAATTTTTCCCCATTTATAAAAAAAGCCGGAACCTCTTTTACCCCAAGCCTGATGCCGTATTTTAAATCATCCTGTACGTACAATCCATACTTTCCATTTACGAGGTTATTTAAAAAAGATTTATTAATAATTCCTATTTCTTTTGCATACGATTTCAAACTGATAATTCCCAGATGCTTTTGATTGCTAAGAAGCATTTCATGCATTTCCAAAAATTTTCCTTCCTGTGCTGCTGCCACCGCTGCTTCAGCAGCTTTCAGCGCTTTCTGATGAATACGCATCAAAGGAAAATGACGAAAATTAAACTTAACTTTTTCACCAAAATCTTCCATTATTTTTTTGACGATTTCGTTTGCTTCAGCACAGTTGCGACTTTCATAATCTATAAATTCCATTATGGTAACAGGGGCTGCAGCATTCCCAATCGTGACATCTTTAGACTCTATAACTGTTTCATTTTTACTTAGCATTTATTTATGTCATTTAGTTTTATTTTTTCCACACATCATCATACTCCTGAGGATGACGCTTAAACTGTGCAAGAACATAAGGGCAAAGCGCGATGACTTTTAGTTGATTTTTTCTTGCATAATCTACCATCGCCGATAACAATTTTCTACCCAATCCTTTTCCTTCATGCTTCGGTGAAACTTCAGTGTGATAAACGGTTAGGTCATTACCCGAAATGCTTATTTGCATTTCTGCAATCTGTTCATCATTTTCCTTTATATAAAAATGCCCATGGTTCTTTTCATCTAAATATAATTGTACTTTTTCCATTTTATGTGAGTAGTGAATTGTGAAGGGGTGAATTGTGAAGGGTGAATTCAAACAATCTAAACCACCTAAACGATTCTAAACCACCTAAACATTCTAAACCATTCTGAACACTAAGCCATTCTAACTAATTTCTTTCCTAATCACCGGTGCTACTTTCGTACCAAATAATTCTATTGATTTCATCGTTAATTTATGCGGCACATTACCAATACTTGCCTGGGCCATAAAACGGGTGTTACCAAATAATTCATGCTCATACAATATCTTATCAATTACCTGTTGCACGCTGCCGACCATTAAAGCATTCTTTGGCAATCTTGAATTATCAAACTGCTGCCGTGAAAGTGGCGGCCAGCCTCTGTCACGCCCGACACGGTTCATCATTGCAGCGTAATAAGGATAAAATTCGTCACCCGCTTTTTGCGAATCTTCTCCAACATATACATGATTGTTCACACCAAATTTCAGTTCGGAAATATCTTTCCCCGTTTTTTTTGCAGTTTCTTTATAAAGATTTATAAAAGGAACAAATTGCTCGGGCATGCCACCAATAATTGCTAACATCAAAGGTAATCCAAGAGTAGCCGCTCTCACTGCAGATGCAGGTGTACCGCCGGCTGCAAGCCATATTGGAATAGACTTCTGATAAGGGCGCGGATACACACCACGGTCATCAATAGATGCGCGATGTTTTCCTTTCCAAATAATTTTTTCCGTTTTATTAAGCTTCAATAACAAGTCTAATTTTTCTGTAAACAATTCGTCGTAATCTTCCAGGTCATAACCAAATAAAGGAAATGATTCAATAAAAGACCCTCTGCCCGCCATGATTTCTGCACGGCCATCAGACAAATGATCGATGGTTGAAAATTGCTGAAACACCCGCACCGGATCGTCTGAACTAAGCACCGTTACTGCACTTGACAGTTTTATTTTTTTAGTAACCATCGCGGCTGCAGCAAGTATTATTGCAGGAGATGACACAGCATAATCTGGCCGGTGATGTTCACCAACGCCAAACACATCCAGGCCAAGCTGATCGGCCAATTGGATTTCTTCCATCAAATCTTTGATGCGCTGATGGGCATTGATTGCCCGTCCCGGAAGGCCTTCGGGTTGCATATCTGCAAATGTGATTAGTCCTAATTCCATTATGTTGATTATCTTTTTATTGAAAAAATTTATTTATAAAATCCCGGTTTTTCCCTGCAATTAATAAAGTCTTCTTAATTGCTGGAATTAATCTTTGTCTTCTTTAATTGCCTTCAATCCTTTCGTCCAGCGCAGCAATTGCTTCAACATATTATGCGCTGCTTTGTTAGAAATTTCATTCGCCACAAATTCATTTTCGTCATTAATATTTTGCTGGAAAAAAGGGAAATTTACCGTTTCTGTTATAGGAACCATTCTGAAGGTTGAAAGGTCTGCCTTCAACGCGTTAGAAGCCCTGGTACCAGCCGACACGCCGCCGTAACTAACAATAGCAGCGGGTTTATAGCCCCATTCCTGCGAAAGATATTCTAATGCATTTCTTAGCGGCGCCGGATAATTATAGTCATATTCCGCAGTGACAAAAATGAATGCGTCTGCTTCATCTATTTTAGCGCTCCATCGTTTGGTGTGCTCATGCTGATAGTTTTTCATCACAGGATGATTCGGTTCATCCATCATCGGAAGATTCAGTTTGCCAAGGTCTATCATTTCTACATGGAAGTTTCCATTTTGCTTTGCCAGTTCTGTGATCCATGAAGCAACTATCGGCCCTTTGCGTCCCGGGCGAACAGTAGAAGAAATTATTTTAAGATTATACATTTTTATTTTTTTCCGGGTGAGTAAGGGTTTATTAGTCAATATCAATTTTTAATTAAAACAGAAGTCATGGTGAGCGACCCTGCTACTGCTTTATCATTAAAGAAAGAAACGTTGTCATTGTTTCCTTTCAAAGCCAATGAATACAAGAGTGGCAAATAATGTTCCGGCGTTGGAATGGCAAGCCTGGCCTCCCGACCCATACTTTCATAATTAATTAACGGATTATAATTCCCATCACTAATCAATTGTTTGAATTTATCATTCATCGCCAATGCCCAATCAAAGCCAAAGCCAGGAGTATTTATTTTTTCCCACGAAACCATCCTCAGGTTGTGAACCATATTGCCACTTCCAATAATCAATACACCTTTTTTCCTGAGATCGTACAATTCTTTAGCCAGATCAAAATGATATTGAGGACTTTTGGTGTAATCAATACTCAACTGCAATACAGGAATATTTGCCTCAGGATACATGTGCCTTACAACTGTCCACGCGCCATGATCCAATCCCCAATCGTGATCCAATTCCACCTGTGCAGAATGGATGAGCGAAGCTGTTTCCATGGCCAGCGCCGGACTGCCCGGAGCCGGATATTGCACATCGAAAAGCGCTTGCGGAAATCCACCAAAATCATGAATCGTTTCCGGAAAATCCATAGCTGTAATGCGGGTTCCTTTGCTGAACCAGTGTGCGGAAATCACCAGTACCGCTGCCGGTACGGGAATTTCTTTGGCCATGTCAGTCCAGCGTTGACTAAATTCATTGTCTTCTATTCCATTCATAGGAGAACCATGACCTATGAAAAGTACGGGCATTAAATACTGCCGTTCTTTTAAATCGCTGGTAAACTTGTTGAATGTTGCAAGATTGTTCATTTTATTAACTCCTTTTTTAAAATTGATTTAGCTTTCGGATATAAATTCTCCGTCAGCTTTTATTTTTACTTCATCACTTAATATTGGTGCAGGAAATTTGGGACCGATATTGAAATCAGAACGTTTGATAACTCCGGTGAGTTGAAAGCCGGAAGTAGATTTTTTTGATTCCTTATCCAAATTGGTTCCCCTGTACCAAAGATCCATTGTCACAGGTTTTGTAATTCCGTGAAGCGTTAAATCTCCTGACAATTTGTATTTATCCTTTGACACTTTTTTAATGGAAGTGCTTTTAAAAGTCATTGTTGGATATTTTTCAACTTCAAAAAAGTCTGCACTTCTCAAATGATTATCACGCATCTCAACTTGTGTATTAATTGAGGGAACTTCTACTGAAAGTTTAAAAACGGCATCGCTGAAATCTGCTTTATCGGCGGTGGCTGTAGCCTGGAATTTATTGAATAATCCATCCACATCAGAGATTCCCATGTGGGTTACACTAAAGGTTAATTTGGAATGCATCGGATCAGAATTCCATTTCGTTTGTGCAATTAATGACGTGCTTATAAAAACGATGAATAGCAGAGAAAATAATTTTTTCATAATTGTTTTTTTTTTATTTTTTGTTTAATCTTTTTATTTTTTTAATTACAGTTTCCATCTATCGAACAACTTTCGCCTTCCGTGATAATAACCGGTTTCTTTTGTTCTTCAGATTCTTTCCAGGTTTGTTCCAATGCCTGCAAAAACGTTTCAGGAGATTGTGCCCCCGAAACCGCGTATTTATCATTGAGCACAAAAAACGGAACACCCCTGATACCGAAAGTCTGTGCCTGGTTTTCATCGCGTCTTACTTCTTTTGCAAAGTCATCAGAAGCCAGCATGTTTTTAGTTTCATTTTCATCAAGTCCGGCACCAACGCCAATTTCAGCGAGTGCTTCTTTGTCATCAATATTTTTGCCATCCATAAAATGCGCTTTGAATAGCGCTTCTTCGATTTCATTTCCCAATCCTTTTGACTTGGCAAACTGTATCAGCCGCTGCGCATTAAAAGAATTGGCAACAACGGATTTATCGAAATTAAAGTTCAGACCAACTTCTTTTGCTGCCTGCAACACATATCCTTGCATCTCTTTAGCCTGCTGCAGTGAAATGCCTTTTATTTCAGCGAGATGACCCGTGGCATTTACTTGTGAATTGGTCTCAAGATGGGGATCAAGCTCAAAGCTTTGCCATTCCACTTCAACTTCATCTTTGTGATCAAATTTTTCCAGGGCCATTTCAAATTTTCTTTTGCCAATATAGCAAAACGGGCATCTTACATCTGACCAGATTTTTATTTTCATGATTTAATTTTTTAATTGTTCTTTATTAGTTATTCGACACGCTCACTTCCGCCACAATCCATTCCTTATTATTTCAAATTGCTTGTCTTTTTTCAGGAGTGTATCCTTCAACAAAAACAGGTTCACCGTTCTCAGTTCCTTCTATTGCTTCCAGATAAGCAGTGGCAGTTTTCCTCGCATCGGGCCATGGAGCAGGATCCATTCCTATTTTTGCGGCTGTTTCTGCAACCCATGGTGGATGAACGATTACTATGCGCCGGCCTTCGGTTAACTCAACAGCTACGGCTCTGGCAAACCCTTCCAGCCCCGCATTTACCATCGCAATCAATGCAGTTTGTGGAATAGGAGCATAAGCAAGGATGCCTCCGGTAATAACGAATACTCCACCAGGACGCAAATTTTTCATGCCTTCGCGCACTAAATTTACCTGTCCCAAAAGTTTGCTGTTTACACTTAATTGTATATCATCTTCTGTCACATTATCCAAAAATGAAAATGCTGCATCGCCTGCTGCACAGATGATCGCATCTACCTCTCCAAGTTTTGCAAAAAAATGCCGGATGCTTGATGGGTCGCTTATATCTAACGCTGGATTTCCTGAGCGGGATGTTCCAATCACTTCGATTCCTTTTTCTTTTAAAAGGTCAACAACTGCCTTTCCTATGGTTCCATTAGAACCTACTACTAATGCTTTCATTTTTTTATTTTTTTAAACTTTACAAAATAACAAGGTTGTTACATCCAAAGCTTGTCTTTATATCAATACGCAACTGTGAAACGCTGACGGATATGTTTCGGCTTCTCCACTTCATCTACAACTGCCACCGCCAGATCATCAACTGATATATAGCTTCTATGATTTGCATCAAACACAGGATTTTCCAAACCGGTTCTGTAAACTCCTGTTCTTTCTCCTGGTTTTCCTTCGTTCATTTCAATTGCAGGGCTTATGAAAGTCCACTCCAGCTCTTTTTCCTTTTTCAAAAGGTTTAAGTAATCCCGTGCTGCCAAAGCTCCCGGCTTCCATGCTTCGGGAAAAGCGCTTGTATTTACAATTTGCACATCTGGCTCAATGAATAAACTTCCCGCTCCACCCATTACGATATATCTTTTTACTCCTGATTTTTTTACCGCTTCCTGGATTGATTTTGAACCTTTCAAAAATTCATTATAAAGATCAGGGTTGGTCCAGCCCGCATTGTACGCGCTTACCACTACATCATTTCCTTCAAATATTTCAGCCAGTTTATCTGTATCCATTATATCGCCTTTCACGACTGTAAGATGATTTTCCGTTTTTAATTTTTCAGGGTTACGAACGATAGCAGTTACTTCAATTCCTCTGTCCAAAGCTTCTTTCAGAATGGCCGAGCCTACAAATCCTGTCGCTCCTATTAATGCTATTTTCATGATAATTCTTTTTTTGTTTTTTTAATGAAATTGTAACCAGTAACTCCTGCAAAAATCATATTGACAGTTCCGATTCTCTTTCTATTTTCGGTGCTAATCCATGTAATCCGTCCAAAGGACTCCTTCGGAGTGGCAAAAAAATCTTAGTCCAATTCAGGCAACACTTTTTCAATTTGTGTTCTTGCACTTTCATACTGTTTGGGTAATTTCAGATGAGTGCCTAATTCATTCAGTGGTTCATCTTTTGTAAATCCCGGATTATCAGTTGCGAGTTCGAACAGAACTCCACCCGGCTCGCGGAAATACAACGAGAAGAAATAATCACGATCTATTTTGGGCGTAATATTTAACCCCTTACTTAATACTTTCTCACGAAAATCCATAAGGATATTATCGTCTTTTACTCTAAAAGCAACATGATGATTGGTTCCGCCAGCATTCAAACCGGCCGGTTCATCAGGCGCTATTATGAGGTCAACAATGTTTGCATTTTCAATCGAATCTGTTATAAAACGATAATGGTTTCCTTCCTGTTTCAATAAATGATAACCGAGAATACCGGTTAAAACTTCAACCGTTGGCTCAGGCCTTCTTAAAGTTAAAGTAACACTGTGGAAGCCTTTCGTCGCTACTCCGGATTTTATGTCAGTGGTTTCCCACGGCTTTCTTTTGTCTTCGTTGGAAGGAACAATCAAATCTATTTTCAATCCATCCGGATCCTGGAATGATAAACGTTTTTCACCAAATTTTTCGGCTGCTTCTTCATGCTTTACATGGAATTGTTTAAAACGATCTGCCCAAAATTCCAGGCTTCCTTTGGGCACTGAATATCCAATGTTTGTGGCCATTCCTGTTCCGTTATATCCTTGTCTCACGTTTTGCCAGGGGAAAAAAGTAAGGACCGTTCCGGGTGTTCCGGTTTCATTTGCAAAATAAAAATGATAGGTTGCCGGATCATCAAAGTTTACTGTCTTTTTTACAAATCTTTGACCCAACACTTTTGTATAAAAATCCAAATTTCGTTTTGGATTTCCGGCTATCGCCGTAATGTGATGTAAACCTAAAATTTTGTCTTCCATAATTATGTTTTAAGAACCAGGAAGAATTTTACCCTTCCTGGTTATTATTATTATTATGCAGCCATTTCTTCTTTTGCAGCTGCTTGTTTTATCAATTGTATTTCCGCATTTACTTTTATTTCATCAGCAAGTAATACACCGCCGGTTTCGGTAACCGCACCGTAGGTAATTCCAAACTCTTTACGGCTTATTTTTCCGGAAACAGTAAAGCCTGCTTTTGTTTGTCCGTAAGGATCCACCGCCATACCGCCATACTCTACATTTAATATCACCGGCCTGGTAATTCCTGCAATTGTTAAATTGCCATAAAGCTTTCCTTCTTCTCCTTTAGCCTCATATTTTGTGCCTGAAAAACTTATCTCTGAATGCTCGGCAGCATTGAAGAAATCCGCTGATTTCAAGTGCGCATCACGCTGTTCGTTGTTTGTATCAATCGAATCAATATCGGCCGAAAATTCAATTTTTTTCGCGGTGCTAAAATCATCTGTTTCTGTTTCTCCTACCAGGCTGAATTTTTTAAATTGCCCTGTAACCGTAGAAATCATCAAATGCTTTACTTTGAAAGATACTTCGCTGTGTGTGGGGTCTAATGACCATTTTATTAATGACATATTTTATTGTTTTGTTTTTTTTTAAAAATTATGTTTTCGTTGTATTTATTTAATCTTTGCAGCCATCTTTTTCCGTTGTATTTATTTAATCTTTGCAGCCATCTTTTTCGAAATTGCAGCATCTACACTTGCTTTGCCACCACCTGCAATCAAGGCAATGAGAGATAAGCCAAAAAGCAGAATAAAATATTCCCAGCCTTCTCCCTTACTTGCTTCCATATTCCAGTTCATAAAAAAACCGTTTGAAGCGTGCGCTGTAAATACTACACCCAGAAACATAGCTATAAAACCAAATGCTGCAACGCGGGTAAGAACACCGAAGATTAGAAATAACGAACCGAAAAATTCAATGAGAATTACTAACAAGCCAACGATGTAAGGCAGGTGAAGCGTGTCGGTGAAGAAACCCATAGTTCCGGTAAAGCCATAACCGCCGAACCAGCCTAAAAGCTTTTGCGCGCCATGAGGAAAAATAGTTAGTCCAAGTGCCAGACGTGCAATTAATGCCGGCCAATTGTTAGAATTTGTTGCAATGATTTTGTTCATGTTTTTTCGTTTGTTTTTATGATTTAATAATTGTTTTTTAATTTATGTTTACTGGTCGGCCCTGCTGACTTACCTGTTGACGTATGGTACTGACCTGGTAACCAGCCTGATTAAAAATCTTTACTATTTCTTCGTTTACTGTAGCATCATTTCCTGAAATAATTATTTCATTGGCCGAAATATCCAATATGCTTACCACTTTAGAATGAGGTAAAACCTGCTCTACTTCTGTATTTGAAAGCGCCACTACTATTTTTTGTGTCGCTACTTCTTTCATTATTTCCGCGGTATGTCTTTCCTGGCAACCAGGAACTGCAAGGATAATAATATCGGCTTCCCAACAACCGTCTTTTACACATTCGATCGTATCAATTTCTGCTATTGGATTTTGTTTAGAAATATGGTCAAACAATTGCGAAAGAGATTCGGCATTATTGGAAACAAGCAGCAAACGGTAAGGCGCAAACGAAAATTTTTTTGCAATTTCTGCTCCCGCTTCTTCTGTTGCTCCTACAATTGCTATGGTTTTTTTTACTGCCATCTTTTCTTTTTTTTGTTACACAAAGGTACCATGCCACTACGCCGGTCGCCAATGAGGTATGATAAGAAATGGCATTGATGTATGTCAACTTTTCAATAAAGAAAAGGAGCAATAGAAGAAATTGTATTTGCAGTAAACAAATAAATAAAGCGGATTTATAGTTTTATTATATACCGGATTTTTCTTTTATAATTGAAAAGAAACCGGGTTCATGAAGTCGTTTTTTTGGATAGAAATTTGTAATCATTTCCTCTTAAAAAAAAAAGCAATGAGGAATAAAATGTATGATAATAAAACATGGACAATTGGAAACGATTTGCATATAAACCGCTATGGTTATGGTGCAATGCGTCTAACTGGAAAAGGAGTTTGGGGCGAACCGGAAAATGAACCCGAAGCGATTCGTGTTTTAAAAAAAGCAGTTGAATTAGGTGTAAATTTTATAGATACTGCTGATAGTTATGGGCCTTACGTTTCTGAAAAGCTGATTGCTAAAGCGCTTTATCCTTATCCGAAAGATTTAGTAATAGCAACCAAAGGCGGATTTGAAAGAACAGGCCCGGATAAATGGGTAATCAACGCCCGCCCTGATCACCTTAAAGAAGCACTGGAAGGAAGTTTGAAAAGGCTGAAGCTGGAAAGAATTGATCTTTATCAGTTGCATCGCATTGATCCAAAAGTTCCGTTTGATGAGACGATTGGCTTTCTGAAACAAGCTCAGGAAAAAGGACAGATCCGGTATATCGGCCTGTCAGAGGTGAATACAGAAAACATTAAAAAAGCACAGGAGCAACTGGAGATAGTATCAGTTCAAAATAAGTACAGTCTTACTTTCAGGGAATGGGAACCCGAACTGGAATATTGCAAAGAAAATCAAATTGCTTTTATTCCCTGGAATCCAATTATCGCCAGCCGTTTAAATCCTGATCCGAATATCAAAAAAATCGCTGAAAAGTATGGTGTCACTGAATCACAGCTTATTCTCAAATGGTTATTCAATCATTCTGAAAACATTTTATTGATACCGGGAACGTCTTCTGTCCAACATCTTGAAGAGAATATGAATTCACAAAATATTCATTTCAGCCAGGACGATTTTGATGCGATTAATTCTTCAGGGAAATAAAATTATTCACTTATTTATCTTGATCGTAAACTTCCGGATTTACAGGAAAAGGAATGCGCTTTCCACTCAATCCGGCAATGATATTTTCTGTTGCAATTCTTGCCATCTCATCTCTTGTTTCAACAGTAGCGCTACCGATGTGAGGCAGAACTGCTGCATTTGGCATTGTCAATAACGGATTGTCTTTTTTCATGGGTTCAGGATTGGTTACATCCAGGCCGGCCCCCCAGATTGTTCCATTTTGCAAAGCAACTATCAGGTCTTCTTCATTGTGAATGAGACCTCTTGCTGTGTTGATAAATATGCTAGTGCGTTTCATTTTTTCAAACACCGCTTTATTAAATTTGCCCGTTGTTTCTTTTGATAAATTGGTATGCACAGAAATTACATCACTTCTTTTTAACAACTCTTCAAACGAAACATATTCGGCATTCAATTCATTTTCTGCAGCAATATTTTGATGACGATTGTGATAAATCACCTTCATGTCATACGCACCCTTGCAACGCTTCGCCATTTCAAAACCAATATTCCCCAAACCATAAATACCAATAGTTTTACCATATAACTCAATGCCGAGATTCGCTGTGGGTTCAAAGAAATTCCAATCACCTTTCACAATTTTTTCATGCAGATAAAAAGCTTTACGGGAAACAGCAAGCATCAACAGGAAAGCGATGTCAGCAGTAGGACCGCTGAGCACTCCAGGTGTATTTCCTACCGGAATCTTTAAACGATCTGCTTCTGCAATATCAACATTATCATAACCGACGGAATGCAATGCAATTACTTTCAAATGGCTGCACTCTTTGAAAAAATGAGCGTCCATTTTATTATAACCAGCGGCTAACAGCGCATCACATCGTTTGCAATTTTCAATTAATTCAGGCTGCGTTAATTCTCTTTTTTCTTTCCATTCTATAATTTCTATTCCTGCATCCTTCAATTTTTTTATTCCTACTTCAGGTATTTGTCGTGTTATAAAAACTTTCATTTAAAATAATTTTCTGCCGGTTCTATACGAATCGTTTCAAAAAGATAAAGGTAGGAAAAGCAATTTTTGTGATATCTTTTTAAACAAAGGAACGAAGGACTCAAAGGATTACAAAGGGTTTTTGTAAATCAAAAACTCGCTGATTTATTCATTAAATCGGTTACTGACTGAACTATTTTCGCGCTGCCATCTGGCCACGTATGCGACTTAAAGTTTCAGGTGTAATACCAAGATAAGAAGCAATCATGTGTTGAGGTACGCGCTGTATGCAACCAGGAAAATTGCTGATCAGCTTCGTATATTTTTCTTCGGCACTTTCGCTTAAGGAACTCATTAATCTTCTTTGTGTAGCGATTAAATTATTCTGAATCAAAAGACGGAAATATCGCTCAAAGGCAGGCACTTTTTCAAGCAGGATTTCCCAGTTTTCTTTGGTAATCAATAGCAATTCACAATCTTCCAAAGCCTCAATATTATACATGGAAGGCTCTTCAGTAAGGAAGCTGAAAAGATCGGCTATCCACCACCCTTCCATCGAAAATTGCAGAATAGGTTCGTTACCTTTTTCATCCACGGTAAATGTTCGCAGCATTCCTTTTTCAACAAAGGCAGTATATCTGCACACATCGCCTTCCTGCAATAAGTATTGCTTTTTGCGTAATTTTTTTGGAATAAAAAGTGTTTTGCAAAACTCAAACTGTTCATTTGAAATACTTATCTTTTCTTTAATACTTTGCAACAGAAGCTGATACATTGACAATTGTTTATAAAAATGAAGTGCAAAAGTAAAATGAATTAAAATATATTTTTTAACGGGCACCGAATCCTCGAAAACCTGTTATCAGGAAGTGAGTTAATTGTAGAAATTAGCGTTTACTCCATTCCGCCTACCACTATTACAATTTCACCTTTCACTGTTTTTGCATCGAAATAATCATGAACATCCTGTCAAACTACCTCTTTTATTTTCTTCAAAAATCTTTGTGAGTTCCCTGCATACGCAACACGGCCTTTCAGGGCCAAAATATTCTATAAAATCTTTTAAGGTTTTAACCAGGCGCATGGGGCTTTCATAAAAAACCATCGTCCGTTCTTCATTTGCCATTTTTTTCAAAAAAGTTTGGCGTCCTTTTTTTAATGGTAAAAAACCTTCAAAACAAAAACTGTTCATCGGCAAACCGCTGTTTACAAGGGCCGGGACAAAAGCCGTTGCGCCGGGAAGGCATTCTACTTTTACATCATTTTTTATACATTCACGAACCAATAAAAAAGCAGGATCACTTACGCCAGGTGTGCCTGCATCAGTAATCAATGCCATGGTTTTTCCAGCTAATAATTGCTGGCTTAAATGTGCAATTATCTTGTGTTCATTATGCTGATGATAAGGAGTTACCGGCTTTTCAATTTCATAATGCCGCAGAAGCTTTGAGGAAGTCCGGGTATCTTCTGCAAGAATTAAATCCACCGATTTCAACACTTCAATCGCTCTAAAAGTAATATCTGCAAGATTGCCTATTGGAGATGGAACGAGATAAAGCATTTTATTGATGTGCTGATGAAGAAAATGTGCTGATGTGCTAATTTGGTAATGAAAAATATCCGATTTGAATAAATCCGTTCCTTCATTACCTAATGAGCTAATTATTTAATTCGGTTTTGCTCATTTATCAAATTTAAGAAAATAGATTCAATGAAAATACGTCGATCAGCATTTTAAAATTTTGCCGCTATCATTAGACAATCAGCACATTCCCATATCAACTAATTAACTAATTGAAATGGTAAATTCTTCCATTACCACATTCGCTAATAATTTCTGTGAAGCTTCTTCTGCCACTACGCGCGCCTCTTCTGCTGACGCGGC
Source organism: uncultured Chitinophagaceae bacterium (assembly GCA_963706825.1). Classification (GTDB taxonomy): domain Bacteria; phylum Bacteroidota; class Bacteroidia; order Chitinophagales; family Chitinophagaceae; genus Ginsengibacter. Next base: position 279,583 of record CAVPNT010000005.1, read on the forward strand.
TTCCATAGTAAGTTGGATATGTTTGCCAATCCGCACATCACTGATACTTTTGATACCGAGATTGCTTAATGCACCCATTACCGCTTTTCCCTGGGGATCTAATAATTCTTTTAACGGCATTATTTTTATTTCTGCTACAAAATTCATTCAATCGTATTTTTTGAAATGGTTAAGGATAATAAAATATAAATTATAAAAACTACAGGCACCGCAATCCAATGCAAAAATAAGGCAGCAATAATTGCAAGCGCGAACAAAATTATTTTAGGGAAATTATTTTTAAAAGTAAAGTCACGAAACTTTAAGGACATCATCCGGTGATTGCTTACCATTAAATAACTGAGTATAATAATTGAAGCATATAAAAACCATTTATCAATGATAAAGTTATTTACACTGTTTATAAAATTGAAATGCAGAATCAGTGGAAAAGAAGCAATTAATAAACCGACAGCCGGCACGGGAACTCCTTTGAAAGAATATTGCTGTGTAGCGTCCAAATTAAATTTTGCAAGCCGGTAGGCAGCAGCACAAGCGAGAATAAATGCAGGGGCTAAAAACCAAAGAGAAACATCTAATCCATTTGCTTCTCTTGCATAGCTAAATCTTAGTAACTGGTAAAGAATTACTGCCGGTGCTACCCCAAAACTTACTACATCGCTTAAAGAATCCAGTTGTTTTCCCATTTCGCTGGTTGCTTTTAATAAACGGGCAACAAAGCCATCCAAAAAATCTATAACAGCAGCAATGATAATGCAAATCGCCGCCCAGCTTATCTTTTCAGGAATATTGAAACTGCTGTTATATTGATCATTCAGATAAATAATCACATTATTTGTTTGCAAGGCAAATACAATGGCCATGCATCCAAAAAATAAATTGAGAAGGGTGAAAAGGTTTGGGATTTGGTTTTTCATAAAAATAATTAACGGCTTTTCATTAACGATTCAATTTCATCAACCGTAATCGGAATATTTTTCATCAAATCTTTATTTCCATTTTTAGTGATCCAGAAATTATTTTCAATCCTCACTCCCATGTGTTCTTCTTCAATATAAATCCCCGGTTCAATGGTAAAAACCATTCCTGCTTTTATCGGTTCTGTTTTTGTTCCCAAATCATGTACATCAATTCCAAGATGATGAGAAATTCCATGATATAAATATTTCCGGTAAGCCCTGTTTTCAGGATCTTCATTTTTTACATCAGCTTTTTTCAATAAACCTATTTTTTGAAAAATTTCTGTGGCTTTATCGCCTACTTTTTCAGTGTAATCATTGATGCTGATTCCCGGTTTTAAAATAGATGCACATAATAATGAAGATGAAGACATGCATTATAAACTGTCTTTTGCCTTTTGGAAAATTTACCATTTACCGGAACTGTACGGGTAAGATCAGCAGAATAATTGCCATACCTGGCGCCAAAATCCATCAATATCAATTCACCGTCTTTACACTCCTGGTTGTTATTTACATAATGCAGAATCCGTGCATTGTCGCCACTTGCAATAATACTTCCATATGCCGTTCCAGATGCGCGTTGTGATAAAAATGAATGCCATATTTCGGCTTCGATTTCATATTCCATCACCCCTGGTTTTATAAATTTTAATAAACGTCTGAAAGTATTATCTGTAATATCAATCGCTTTTTGCATCACTTCAATTTCCAATGGCGTTTTTATCGCACGCAATTCTTTCAAAATTTTTGCACTCCGTTTATAATTGTGCAAAGGATAACGGTTACGCATATATGCAGCATACCGGTAATCGCGAACCGGTACCTCGTTTGCTTTGCGATCATTTTCATTGGTGTTCAGATAAATAGTATCTGATAAATGAATCCATTGTTGTAACAATCCTTCCAGTTCATCCAACCAGACTATCGTTTTCATCCCTGATATTTCTTCTGCTTCATTTTTTCTCAGTTGATGTCCATTCCATTTTTCTTTCAATTCATTCGGCCGCACCAAAACCAATACTTCCCGGTATTTTTCATCCGGATTATCAGGAAATAAAATCACCATTGTTTCTTCCTGTTCAATACCTGAAAGCCAAAACAAGTCTGAGTTTTGTTTAAACGGATGAAGTGCATCTCCATTCAACGGCAGTTCATCATTGCTGTTAAAAATGGCGATTGAATTTTTATCCATTTTATCAATAAATCTTTTCCGGTTTTGAATAAAAATTTCCGGATTTAATGGTAAATATTTCATTTGTATATCTTTTTATTTTTTTTAATAATCACAGCGCTGCTGGCAGATACTTTTGACCAAGCACCAAACATTTTGTCAATTTTTAATGCGGCATTTTATTTAGAAAAATAATCTTTGCAATATAGTAAACAAACAAATATTACACATTTCTATTTACCAAAACCCGTTCGTTATGACTTCAATATTTCAAAGTTCAGACAGTGTAAAAGCTACACAATAGCAAAAATATTTTTTTATTCTTTTTAATGAAATCCGAATACCTGTATCATTTTATTTAAACATTCGGGAATTTTATTAAAGATTAACTGTTAGAAGAGAAGAAGGGCAATATACAAACACAGTAAAATCAGGCGTTTTAAAAATGCTGCAAAAACCGAATAACTAACTTTGCCGACTAAACCAAAAAAAGTCTGTATGTCAGTACCAACGATGTTTGAAGTGCCGAAGAATATCCTGTTTTCAATAGGATTACCTTCTGCGGAAAATACCTTTTACCAGCTTCCACCAGATGAATTAACTGAACAATGCGTTGAAAGAAATGAAGGCGTGTTAAGTGAGAGCGGGGCTTTGGTTATCAACACCGGAAAATTTACAGGCCGTAGTCCAAAAGATCGCTTTATTGTGAAAGATAAAATCACATCAAACGTTGTAAACTGGAATGATATTAATCAACCAATAGAAGAAAAATATTTTGATGCGCTTTATAGAAAAATGATTGATCATCTTGGCAATAAAGAAATTTGGATTAGGGATTCTTATGCATGCGCTGAGCAGAAATACCGGTTAAATCTACGCAACATTAATGAAGATCCTTCCAGCAATTTGTTTGCATACAACATGTTTTTACGTCCTTCAGAAAAAGAGCTTGAAAAGTTTAATCCGGATTGGTATATTATTCATGCGCCCACATTTTTTGCGAATCCGGAAACAGATGGAACAAGACAGGAAAATTTCACAATCATCAGCTTTACAAAAAGAGTTATTCTCATTGGAGGTTCGGCATATACCGGAGAAATTAAAAAAGGAATTTTTTCTATTTTAAATTTTGTGTTGCCACACGACAGAAATGTATTGAGCATGCATTGCTCGGCCAACATCGGAAAAAATGATGATACTGCTATCTTTTTTGGATTAAGCGGAACCGGCAAAACAACGCTCAGCACCGATCCCAACCGCAAATTAATCGGTGATGATGAGCACGGATGGAATGATAATTCGGTGTTTAATTTTGAAGGCGGCTGTTATGCAAAAACGATTGACTTATGTCCGGAAAAAGAGCCGGAAATTTTCCAGGCAATCCGGCCGGGAGCTTTGGTGGAAAACGTAACTTTTATAGAAGGAACAAATAAAATAGATTTTGCCTGCAAAAAAATTACTGAAAACACAAGGGTTAGTTATCCGTTGAGTTTTATAAGAAATGCGGTTCATCCTTCCATCGGTGGTGTTCCTAAAAATATTTTTTTATTAACAGCTGATGCGTATGGAATTCTACCTCCAATCAGCAAGCTTTCTGCCGGGCAGGCTATGTACCAGTTTATCAGCGGGTATACCGCAAAGGTTGCCGGAACCGAAGAAGGGGTGAATGAACCAAAACCAGTATTCAGTGCGTGTTTCGCTTCGCCTTTTATTCCCTTACATCCGGCAAAATATGCTGAAATGTTCGGTAAAAAAATAAGAGAAAATGATGTAAATGTATGGATGATAAATACGGGTTGGAGCGGTGGCCCTTACGGTGTTGGAAGCCGCATAAAACTTAATTATACAAGAGCCATGATCACAGCAGCACTAAATGGACAATTAGATGATGTAGAATACGAAGTTCATCCTGTTTTTGGAATGAGGATGCCTAAAAATTGTCCTGATGTTCCGGCACAAATATTGAATCCTAAAAATACGTGGAACCACAAAAAGTTGTATGATAAAAAGGCAAAAGAACTCGCGCAAAAATTTGTAGAAAATTTTAAAAAATTTAAAGATCATGCAAGCGAAGAAATCCTTGCAGCTGCTCCGGTTTTTGAGTAAACATTTTCGCGCAACATTAAATGTGAATTGGCAATATTTGTTGATTTGCTGTTTCAACGTTTTTCTTCTATGCTCTTTTATTTCCTCTATTTTTAGGTACAATCTTTGGATAAAGACCGTTAAATTTTCACTTCTTAAAAAAAAAATTATCATGAAAAAAATTCTTTCATTTGCAGTGCTTTTGATCTTATTTGCAACTACCGTAAATGGACAAAATAAGAATGAAGATAAAAGTAAAAGAGCCAGTCCGCCAGCAAGAGTAACGCAAAAAATTCCCAATGGCGCTACTATTATCATTGATTATAGCCAGCCTTCTATAAAAGGAAGGACGATTGGCAAGGACCTGGAACCAATGGAAGGAAAAGTATGGCGTACCGGCGCAAATGAAGCAACGGTTTTTGAAACAGACAAAGATGTAACGATTAATGGCGAAAAATTACCTGCAGGAAAATACGGACTGTTTACCCTATTTAATGGAAAAGACGTTACGATAATTTTTAATAAAACATGGGATCAATGGGGAGCATTTACTTACAAGGAATCAGATGACCAGTTAAGAATTACAACGCAATACCAGGAGATAAGTACACCTTTTGAAAAGATGACTTTTACCATCAGTCCGGAAGGAGAAGTGAATTTATTTTGGGGAAATAGAAAGGTAAGTTTCCAGGTGAAATAAAGACGAATAAAAATATTTAGTTGAAAAAAAATAGCCCGTTTTTATGGGCTATTTTTTATAAATTCAACAAACGATTTTTATAAATGATTATCTTTTTATTTATCTAAATATCCGTCGCTTCCCCATAAGCCACTGCTGTAGCTTCTTTCACTGCTTCACTAATGGTTGGGTGCGGATGAATCGCGTTTAATATTTCGTGTGCGGTTGTTTCTAATTTTCGTGCAACTACTACTTCAGCTATTACTTCTGTAACATTGTAGCCGATCATGTGACAACCTAATAATTCACCATACTTCGCATCATAGATTATTTTTACAAAACCTTCTGTTGCACCCGCGGCTGTTGCTTTTCCGCTTGCTATAAAAGGAAATTTTCCAATCTTTAATTCAAAGCCTGCTTCCTTCGCAGCTTTTTCTGTATATCCGACAGATGCAATTTCCGGAGAGCAATAAGTACATCCTGGAACGTTATTATAATCTATGGGTTCTGGAGTTTTGCCGGCCAAATGTTCTGCTGCATTGATTCCTTCTTTCGTTGCTTTATGTGCCAGTGCCTGGTGCGGAGTGCAGTCACCAATTGCATAAACGCCGGGAACATTGGTTTGCTGATTTGCATCAACCACAATTCTTCCCTTTTCCGTTTTGATTCCCAATTCTTCCAGACCAATATTTTCCAGGTTTGCCACAATTCCTACCGCGCTTAAAAGTATTTCGGCCTCGATGGTTACTTCGCCATCCTGCGTTTTTACTTTTGCTTTTACTCCATTACCACTTGTATCTACGCTGGTTACTTCACTATTCGTCATCACTGTGATGCCTTGTTTTCTGAAACTTTTTTCATGTTCTTTAGAAACGTCATCATCTTCTACGGGAACTGTTTTTGGTAAAAATTCTATCAAAGTAACTTTTGTACCAATACTGTTATAAAAATAGGCAAACTCAGTTCCAATGGCGCCGGAGCCAACTACAATCATTGATTTGGGTTGTTTTTCCAGGCTCATTGCTTTACGATATTCGATTATTTTTTTACCATCAAATTTCATCGTTGGCAATTCTCTTGCTCTTGCTCCGGTTGCAATGATAATATTTTTTGCTTCCAGTGTTTGCTTTTTCCCATCCGCTGATGTTACTTCCAATTTTGTGGGAGAAATTAATTTTCCCGTTCCCATCACTACATCTATCTTATTTTTTTTCATTAAAAATGAAACACCTTTATTCATTTTGTCAGCCACACCCCGACTGCGTTTGATCATACCTTCAAAGTTCGGTTTGGCATCACTAACTTCAACTCCATAATCTTTTGAATGATTAGCATATTCCATTACCTGCGCGCTTTTCAATAAAGCTTTCGTTGGAATACATCCCCAGTTGAGACAAATGCCTCCAAGGGTTTCGCGCTCTACAATTGCTACTTTTTTTCCTAATTGAGAAGCCCTGATTGCTGCAGGATATCCGCCGGGGCCACTGCCTAAAACTATTACATCGTATGCCATATTTAATCTGAATTTGTTATTTAAAATAGTATTTACAAACGCCGCAAAATTACTTTAGAATGAGCAAAGCACAAAAACGGTAACGTACTTTAAAAAGGCACGCGCTTATAAAATTTGATTTCATTTTAAAAAATCAGGATTAGGTGGGATAAACATAAACCTGCTTTAATATCATCCTTTCAAGGTTTATAAGATCTGGCTTTTGTTCTTTAATAATAACATCCCTTCGGGATTTAAGAAATATTACCAAGTTCGAAGGACTGATATTATTATAGAATAATCCGAAAATCCAATCACACAAACCGGAGTGGCATAAACTGTGTATTATAGGTTCTTTACCCTTATTCGGCCTAATCCTGTTACCTATACATTTGAAAGTTGCAACTTCTATTGAAAAATTTTTTTCGATATTTGAGCGAATATTAATGAAGCAGATTTTGTACAAAAATCTTTCTGCATTTAAAACCTACCATGAAAACGATTCTATTTTATTGCTGTATTATTTCCATTATTATTCTAACAGGCTGTAGTGCTTCCCGAAGGACAAGTAAGCCGGAGAACACCAACAGTGCTGACATCCGAAGTGTGGTTGTCATAAAAAATAAAGTACCTGAACGAACTATCAATACAAAAAACGTATCGGCATCGGAGCTGGTAAATTTTGCAGAAACACTTATTGGTATTAAATATAAATATGGTTCTACCGATAAAGAAAAAGGTTTTGATTGTTCAGGATTTATCAATTATGTTTTCAATCATTTTAATATTTCTGTACCACGCGTTTCTAAAGATTTTACCAATGCGGGAACAGAAGTACCGGTCAAAAACAGTAAACCGGGCGATCTTATTTTATTTACCGGCAGTGATGCAAATAGCGGAGTCGTTGGGCACATGGGCATCATTACCGAAAACAAAAACGGGGATCTGAAATTTATTCATGCTTCAGAAAGCCGGGGCGTCATTATCTCGGGAATGAATTCTTATTTTATTCCAAGATTTGTAAAAGTCAACAGGGTTTTCAACGTTTTTTAATTTTGCAGTAAACGAAGAAATAACAACGATTCTTATTTTCTGGAAACCGGTTCTGACACGCTTTTTCGCGTTTTGAAAATTTAATTCAAGGTCGTTGGCCTGATTTTATCATCCGCTATTTTTTCATAGACCATCACTTTCACCGTCCATGATGGCATGGAATAATTTAGTGCTACTTCCACTTTGAAAAGTTGAAGATCATGGTTGGTACCATTGAGTTGTAAAATACTCGATGCAAAAGCGCGTTCTTCATTCGGAGTATCATAATTTCCTACAAGCTTGTAAGACGTTTTATCATAAAAGGTAAGTGTGCAATTATTTAATTGCCTGAAATACTCCTTGTATTTCGCAGCCGCTGCATCATACTCTTCGGATTCAAACAAAGTTGTTTGCCAGGTATAAGAATAAGGATCCACGTATTTCGTGATCGATGTTTGCAAAGCACCTTCCGGAGAAATTTTACTTGTAAACTCAACAGTAGTGCCGTTTTCGTTCACGGTATCCCCTTTGATATTATTAAAATTCTGGTAATAATCCCTTGCAACTTTTTCTATTACCGGCTTAATGGAAGGAGATGATTTATGCAAAGAAAGTTTGGGCTGTGCATTCATTGCGAATGCAGAAAAAATAAACAGAAAAGTGAAAGTTTGTTTCATAAGAATCTTTAATTTTTGGATTTAAACGGATTAAAGGGCGATAATAGTGTATAAAAATCAGAAAGTTAAATAAAAGTAATTCACATGAATGTGAATAACATGGATTAATATCAAGCGATTATATACCATAAAGATTACAACATGAATACATATGGATACGCTGAAGCCATAACATTTCCTTTGCAAGTAAATCATTTCATTCATCGCTCATCAGTTTTCAAAAAGGTCATCTTAATGTTTACCCTTATTTTTGCCAAAATTCTTATTATGGAAATTCTTCGTGTATTACACAATCTGATTCGGTGGCTTATTTTAATTTTTGCTTTCTGGACTGTAATTAGTGCCATTAGTGGCTTAGCTTCGAAAAGAGCTTATACTAATTCGGATAACCGCAGCAATCTTTTCTTTATGATTTTTATGGATATTCAACTGCTCATTGGACTCATTATTTATTTCACCAACGGTTGGTTTGAAAGTTTAAAACACATTGGTGCAAGCATGAAAGATCCTATGGTTCGTTTTTTTACCATAGAACATTCTGTGATGATGATCATTGCGTGGATACTGGTTCATGCCGGAAGGATTTCTGTAAAGAAAGCAGCGACACCACAAACAAAATTCAAGAAAAGCCTGTTATATTTTGGAATAGCCTTGCTGATTATACTGGTTGCTATACCATGGCCGTTTAGGGAAGCAGTAGCAAGGCCATGGTTCAGGTGGTTTTGATTTTTGAAAATTCATTGAAAATTGATTATTGATTACTGAATTACTGAATTACTTTTAAAACATTCTAAACCATTCTAAACTTTTCTAAAAAACATTCGCATAAACTGCAAAAAATAAATGACAAAACCGAAAGAAGAAAGACCGATAATATTAGTTACAAACGATGATGGAATTACAGCGCCGGGCATACACAGTTTAGTGAATGCAGTAAAAGATTTAGGGGATGTAGTGGTGGTAGCACCCGATAAACCTCAAAGCGGAATGGGACATGCAATCACCATTGGCGTCCCTTTACGGTTAAATAAAGTAAAAGATTTTTTTGAAGGCGCAGAAGCATGGCAAACCAACGGAACTCCTGTTGATTGTGTAAAACTTGCCGTTGATAAAATCCTTCATAGAAAACCGGATATTTGTTTGAGTGGCATTAATCACGGCGCCAATCATTCTATCAACGTAATTTATTCCGGCACAATGAGTGCGGCCATGGAAGCATCAATCGAAAGCATTCCATCCATCGGCTTTTCATTACTTGATTACAGCATAGAAGCCGATTTCACTGCAGCCGAATATTATGTACATAAAATTGTAGAGAGCGTGATGAAATTAGATTTAGATAAACATTTCCTACTGAATGTAAACATTCCTGCAGTCCCGCTGGATCTGATGAATGGAATAAAAGTTTGCAAACAGGCTTATGCAAAATATGACGAAGATTTTGATGAGCGGCTGGATCCACACGGAAGAAAATATTACTGGCTTACCGGTGAATTTAAAAATTTTGACACAGGAGAAGATACCGATGTGTGGGCATTGGAACATAATTATGTGAGTGTGGTACCGGTGCATTTTGACCTTACCAATTATAAATTAAAAAAAGAACTGGAACAAAACTGGGATATTTTATGATCTTCAAAAAAGACAATTTTTTATTTGGTCTTTCCTTAGGGCTTATTGCCCCGATAATCGGATTTCTTATTTATAAACTAATTAAATTTAAAGGACTTACCATTTCTGAAATGCTTCAATGGATGAAATTTAATCCAAACCTCATCACTGTTTCTATTAGCGTTTCTTTACTTGCCAATGCAGTTTTGTTTACTGTTTATGTGAATGGGTATCGCGACAAAACAGCCAAAGGCATTTTTGTAATGACAATGATGTATGCAATAATCGCTCTGGCATTTAAGTATTGGTAGTTAAAAAAATTCAGGGGTTTACAGCAAACAAACAAATAACCGGAATTCCTAATCTGCCAGCTATAAAGGCAATGGGATTGTCTACGCCGTTTAAAAACGTAATTCCACGATTCTTAATAAACGTTTATTTACGGCAAAAACAGTAATTACTTTATTCGAAAAATAAAGCAGTAACGCTCTTGTGCAACCCTTTGCAACGCTATACCTTTGTATTCAGAAGTTGATTGATGTTCAACAAACATTAATCGAAACCCAATCCAAATCCATTGAAAAATATTGTTCCTCTAATCCTACGAACTAGTCCTTGGGACGGGAAAAACCAATAAAATCCGATATCAGTCAACTTCTTTTTTTTAAAATCCGATACCTGAGAAAAATAATATGCCGAATGAAAACCAGCTCCGAGAAGAGTTGAAATTTGAATCCTGAAAAACTTTACCCCAGGCCAAAAATTATTAGAGGCTTCTGCAATTAATCCGCAGAAGCCTTTTAGTTTTTATGAAATAAAATAACAGTAAAGAAAGGAATAATAGCAATTCCTGATTTAATATTTCATTCGGGCAAAAAAGGTAATTCTACCAACGTTCAAGTACGATGCAAACAGTAAATACAGTATCGCCAAAATATAGCAGTAACGCTCTTGTACAGCACATTACAGCAATATATCTTTGTACCAGAAGTTGATTGATGTTCAACAAACATTAATCGCCAATCTATGAAAAATATCGTATCCTTTTATCCGGGAAAAACCAATAAAAATCTGATATCAGTCAACTTCTCTTTTTTGAATTTTAATGCTTTTGAAAATATAAATCCTATGAAAACCGAGCCATTCAAACGGCTTTAAAAGTTTAACCCTGAACACTAACCCCAGGATTATCTTATTAAACTTCCGCACCAAAAGCGGGAGTTTTTTATTTTAAAGATCCTGCTACATCTTTTGTTAAATCCCTTTAATTATTTTCCTCATTTAACTTTTGTTCTTTTTAACTTTACAAAGCATCCCGATTTTCACCTTAAAAATAATTTTATGATTGAAATAATTCCAGGGCTTCCGGCAAAAGTAGCGGCCTTTAATGCGACTGGAAAAATTACTGCCGGCGATTATAATGCTACAATCAATCCTATTGTAAAAAAGATTCAAAAAGAATTTGGAAAAATAAATTATCTCCTTGTCTTAAATACGTCATTAAGCAACTATACTTTGGGTGCATGGATAAAAGACGCTCTTTTAGGCTTTAGATATTTTGCCAAATGGAATAAGCTTGGAATTGTGTCGAACAAGAAAAGCATCAAAAAATTCACCGATTTTTTTGGAAAATTTTTACCTTCTGTTACAAGAGGTTTTATGATGGAAGAAGAAGAAATTGCCAAAAAGTGGATATCAGAATGAAGGGCAACGGACGACAGACGACAGACGACCGACAATCAATGCTGATTTACGGTGGTCGGTCGTCGTTAACCGGTTGGCACATTTTAATAACTATTCAAAGCCGCCTTTATCACCGAATCCTTTTGAGCTGTAGAAAGAAGATAATTATAGTGATACAAAGAAGATTCCCAATCGCCATAAACAGGATTTGGCAAAACGATAAAACGGTTTCCAAAATCAGCAGAAAAAGAATCCGCTACTTTATCTCTTTCATCCGAGCTTTTCTTTTCAAACAAAAAACTGAAGTCATTCATATTATCGCCCATCAATAAAACGATCGTATGTGTTTCCGCAATAGTAGCCTTTCTTGGTTCTTTGGAAGAAGTATTTCCCTTCAATAATAAATGTTCATTATCTGCATTAGGAAAACCAAATTTTTTCAGATTCTTTAAGGTTCCTTCGCGCTCATCTTCATCGCGATTGGTTACATAAAATATCTCAATTCCTGTAGCAGCAGCGTATTTTAAAAAATGTAAAGCTCCAGGCAAAGTGTCTGCTTCTCCTTTTGCAGTCCACTCCTTCCATGAAACGGGATCGTAATCTTTTCCCTGCAATAGCTGATGTGCCTGGTAAGGGCTGTTGTTCAAAATTGTTTCATCAATATCAGTCATAATCGCTTTCGGTTTTGGTGACCTTTGACGATTAAATTCTTCGATTCTTGTATGTGCGATATTAAAAGCCTGATAGCAAAGGGCTTTATATTCAGCCGATCGTTGCTGATACGCTGTAGCAAAAGTTTTTCCATCAATCACCAAAGCATTTGATGAATTCATATTCGTAATACTTACACGCGGAGCTGCACAAGACGCGGAAAATAAAACAAGAAGTACCGTTAGTTTCTTCATTCTGACTGCTTTTTTTTAAATTGAGGTATTAATTTTGATAGGCATTATTGCAACAGGTACAGGAAATATTTGCAAAGATTTTATTTTAATTACTCTTAATTTTATTCAAAAATATTTTCAAAACTAAAATAAGAAAATGGATTTTGTCGATTATTATAAAACATTGGGTGTCGCAAAGAATGCATCAGCAGAAGATATAAAAAAAGCTTATCGCAAACTGGCAAGAAAATTTCATCCGGACGTAAATCCGAACGATAAAGAAGCACATAAAAAATTTCAGCAGATCAATGAGGCTAATGAAGTTTTGAGCGATACAGAAAAAAGAAAAAAATATGACCAGTATGGTGAAAACTGGAAACATGCGGATCAGTATGAACAAGCAAGAAAACAACAGCAACAACAAGGTGCTGGCGCGTTTGGAGGCGGTTTTGGCTCAAACTTTGGAGGAGGAGAATACACTTATTCAGGCGAAGAAGAGGGTGGTTTTTCAGATTTTTTTGAGTCGCTTTTTGGTGGGGCAAGAGGCAGAAGAAGCCAGGCTAAATATCGTGGACAGGATTATAATGCCGAGCTGCAGCTTACATTAACAGATGCTTACACAACCCACAAACAAACGCTCACCATTAATGGAAAAAATGTGCGCATTACCATTCCTGCGGGAGTTGAAAATGGACAACAAATAAAATTGAAAGGTTATGGAAGCGCAGGCGCCAATGGTGGGCCTAACGGTGATTTGATTATCACTTTTGTAATAAATAATAATACTGCTTTTAAAAGAGAAGGAAATGATTTGTATAAAACTGAAGACATCGATTTATATACGGCTTTGCTGGGCGGCGAAAAAACAATAGATACTTTAAGTGGAAAGATTAAGTTAAAAGTAAATCCGGAAACACAGAATGGAACAAAAATCCGTTTGAAAGGAAAAGGATTTCCGGTTTATAAAAAAGAAGGACAGTTTGGCGACTTGTATATCACCTGGGAGGTGAAATTGCCTACCAATTTGACTCAAAAACAGAAAGATTTATTTACCGAATTATCAAAATTATCGTCATAAATTTTTTGATATGGAAAACAATGAATTAATACCAGCCGAAGATTTTTGCATGTATCATAATATTGAATATTCTTTTATCAGTTCTTTGGAAGATTCAGGATTGATAAGAGTTACAGCAGTGGAGCAACATACATTTATTCCTGCTGAGGAATTGCAAAAGCTGGAAAAATTTGTACGGCTCCATTACGATCTGGATATAAACCTGGAAGGAATAGAAACCATTAATCATTTGCTGGAAAAAATTGATGAAATGAATAAAGAAATATTGCAGTTGAAGAATAGGGTAATTAGTTGATGTGCTAATTTGCTGATGTGCTTATTTGCTAATTTGTTGATGTGCTAATTAAGAAATGGCCATTCTTTTTGAATCTTTGCTTTAATAAAATAAACGATTGCACCGAGAAAAATTACTACCAATCCACTCAACATTAATTTACTTCCTGTAGAAATTAATATAAAAAACCACATGGCTATCGCAAGAATAACCGGCACCGGGAACAAAGGCATTTGGTAAGGAAAATGTGTTTTATTTTTTTTGCTTCGCAAAATTAATAATCCAACCGCCTGTCCTATAAACTGGATCATTATACGCATAGCAAGAATGGCGCTTATTGCTTCACTCAATTTAAAAAGCATGCTGAAAATAAATGCAACAATTCCGAGAAACAATAAAGAAATGTAAGGAAAGTTTTTGGTAGGATGCAATTTTGCAAATACTTTAAAAAATTCTCCGTCTTCAGCAGCAGCATAAGGAATGCGGCTGTAGCCAAGGGTTGCAGAAAACACAGAAGCAAAAGCTACCCACAAAATAAGACAGGTAATAATGGTGGCAGCTGTATGTCCCATCAACACTTCCATAAATTCGCTGATGACAAATTCACTCTCTTTTGCCTGCTGCCATGGAATCACACTGACTACACTAATATTCATTAGTAAATACAAAACTGCAATTCCCGCGATTGAAATAAAGATACTTCGAGGAATATTTTTTGATGGATTTTTTATTTCACTGCCGAGGTGGCAAACATTGTAATAACCCAAATAACTATAAACTGATTTTACACTGGCAAAACCAATAGCCGTTACAAAAGCATAATCTACCGTTAACCCTGAGTTGATATTTTTTACCGGCGCTAAAAAGTTACCATGAACAATGCCACCACCAATAATCCAAAACATTGTAATGATGACGCCACTCCACAATAAAATACTGATTTTGCCAATCGCTTCTATTTTCCTGTATAATAAAATCACAATCAAAATCACAATGCTACCACTCACTAATTTTTCTGTAACATTGGTAAGCGGAATAATAAAAGAAAAATATTTTGCAAAACCAATTGCGGCAGAAGCGATGACCAGCGGGGCTTGTATCATCGTTTGCCATACAAACAAAAAGCTCATCATTTTGCCCGCGCCATTTTTTCCATATGCCTCTTTTAAAAAATTATAACTGCCGCCGGCTCTTGGAAATGCAGCGCCCAATTCGCTCCATACCATTCCATCTACAATCGATAAAAAAGCGCCGGCTATCCAGGCATATAAAAAATATGGCCCATTCATCATTCCGATTACCATCGGCAAAGTGATGAATGGCCCAATGCCAACCATATCAATCATATTAATGGCCGATGCCTGCGTTAAACTGAGTCTTCTTTCCAATAAAGCCATCTAATAAAATTGCGAAATGAAAAATGAATAAATATTCTTTCAAAAAAAATCAAATTATAATAAAAATACAACGAAAACAAAAAGCGTTTTTTAATTTATTTGAAATCAAATGCTTTCTTTTTCTAAATACCTGAAAAGAAAATAACTACTTTTTTCTTTCATTCTTATCTACATTTGAAAAAATAATTACGATGCTCGACAGAAGAAAATTTTTACAACTTTCAACACTTGCTGCTCCATTACTTTCTTTAAAAAATATGGCCACTAACGGTAATGCACAAACGAAGCCAATTGTTGTTTCAACATGGAGCAATGGTAAAGAAGTAAACGCGGAAGCGTGGAAAATTTTATCAAAAAATGGAAGGGCTTTAGACGCTGTGGAAACAGGCGCACGATATGTTGAAGACACCATCGATTGTTGCATCGGATTGGGCGGTTATCCTGACAGAGACGGCATTGTAACACTGGATGCCTGCATTATGGATGAACATGCTAATTGCGGCTCTGTTGGCGCTATTGAACAAATAAAACATCCTGTTTCTGTAGCAAGAAAAATTATGGAAACTACTCCGCACATTATGCTTGTAGGTGATGGCGCCCAACAATTTGCAATTGAAAATGGTTTTAAAAAAGAACCGAAAGGACTTTCTGCCCCAGCAAAAGAAGCGTATGAAAACTGGTTGAAAAAAAGTGAATACAACCCTGAAATAAATATTGAGAATAAAAAAGGAAACGGCCCTTTTGCGCCAACATTTTTTGACGATGGTTCTGTAAATCATGATACAATGGGATTGTTAGCAATGGATGATTCAGGAAATATGAGTGGCGCTGTTACAACCAGCGGAATGGCTTTTAAGATTCATGGACGAGTTGGTGATTCTCCCATAATTGGAGCTGGATTATTTGTAGATAATGAAGTGGGCGCCGCTACCTCCAGCGGGCTTGGCGAAGAAGTAATGCGTATTTGCGGAACGCATGTAGTTATTGAATACATGCGACACGGTTTATCGCCTGAAGCAGCTTGTAAGAAAGCGATTGAGCGAATCATCAACAGAGATATGCTAAGAGCGAAAACGCTGCAGGTTGGCTTTTTAGCATTAAATAAAAAAGGGCAATATGGCGCTTATGCGGTTCAAAAAGGATTTGTATTTGCAGTAAAAAGTAATGGAGAAGAAAAAATTATTCCAGCTAAATATTTTTTTGATTTGGGAGTTACTTAGAACATAAATTTTGTTATGTGGTATCAATTTCTGAACATTTTTTTCTTTGTATTCCATACCTGTTTCACCGTCTTTAATGTTATAGGATGGATGTTTCAAAAGACACGAAAATGGAATTTGATCACGCTGTTGTTAACTGTTTTTTCATGGTTCTTTTTAGGAATCTGGTATGGATGGGGCTTTTGCTTGTGTACACAATGGCATTGGAAGGTGAGAGAGCATTTAGGGCTTCATGATCAAAGCCGGTCTTACATTCAGTTTCTGCTCTTGAAACTTACAGGTATCCGGTTTAATGAAAACTTAGTGGATTGGGTTACGCTTCTCGTTTTTTTAGTTAGTTTGATCATGAGTATTTGGCTGAATGTCAGAGATGCAAGAAACAGTAAAGGACGAGGTTGAAGCGTTTCAGAGTTTGAGATATTGTATTTTTGTCAATCATATATGCATTTTAAATTAGAAATTATCGGCTTTAATATTGAAAGCTGCATTGCCGCGCAGGAAGCGGGTGCAAACAGGATAGAACTTTGCGGCGGGCCCGGAGAAGGCGGCACCACTCCTTCTTATGCTTTTATAAAAGCAGCGAGAGAAAAGTTACAAATTGATTTGTATGGAATGATTCGTCCGCGCGGTGGGGATTTTTTATACAGTGATGAAGATTATGAGATCATGAAAAATGATGTGCGCATTTGCAAACAGCTCAGCTGTGATGGAATTGTAACCGGCATTCTTACGACAGATGGAAAAATTGATAAGAAAAGATGTGCTGCATTAATTGAACTTGCTTATCCGCTGGGGGCTACTTTTCACCGTGCATTTGACAGAGTAGCTGATCCGTTTGAAGCTTTGGAAGATATTATCGAATTAGGGTTTGAAAGAATTCTCACTTCCGGATTAAAACCAAAAGCAATTGACAGCACCGAACTTCTTTCTCAATTGATCAAACAATCAGATGAAAGAATTATCATCATGCCTGGCTCCGGAGTTACCGCTGAAAACATTATTTCAATTGCTGAAAGGACCGGTGCAAGTGAGTTTCACAGCTCTGGGAGCGTTTCTCAAGAAAGCAAAATGGAATATATCAATCCTCAAATGAATGAATCTTTGAATCATGTTGTGGTAAATAAAGAGGCTGTAAAAAAGATGGTTAATCTGTTAGAGGAATATAGCAGAAATGCTTCTGGAAAGTAATGAATCAACAAATTTTTTAAGGAGCAATAAAAAAGTAAATTTGTGTAAAATGTATTCATATATGACCACATCACATATCGGGCAAAAATTACATCGCTTCATTGATACTATTGAAGACAAAAAAGCTGCTGCCATTTACACTTTATTAGAAGATGAAATCGAACAGGACAAACAAAGAAAAAAATTAGTATTAGCAGAGCGCGAAAAATATTTAAAAGGTGAAGGAAAGTCTTTTTGCCGGGAAGAAGTGAAGGCGATGGCGACTGACAAAACGAAGAGAAATAAGTTATAAACTGCAGACCCAATCTATTGCTACAAATTTTCAATTTGCCATGCTTCTCCGCAATCAGATCTTAAAAGAACATACCAAAGAAAACTGCAACACCATTGTGCAATGGGTTGGAAATGATGTTTTAAGATTTAATCAATTGTTTGATTTATTTCTGAATGATGAATATCGTGTGACACAAAGAGCCGCATGGCCAATGAGTTATTGTGTAATTGCCCATCCTGAATTTATGAAAAGCAATTTCGGCAAGTTGATTAAAAATTTACAAAAAAGAAATATTCATGATTCCATCAAACGAAATACAGTAAGGCTTTTACAGTCAATCGAAATTCCGTATTGAACATGAGGGCGCCGTTATGGAAATTTGTTTTAATTATGTAGAATCGCCAACAGAAGCCGTCGCCATAAAAGCATTTTCATTAACCATACTTGGTAATCTTGCAAAAAAATATCCTGAAATAATTCCGGAAATAAAATTGCTGATTCAGCATCAAATGCCGCATCAAACGGCTGCTTTTAAGGTAAGGGCAAAAAAAATTCTTGAAAGAATTTGAGATTGAAAAACAATTAAGCGGGCAGTAAACGAAGAAATAATCGCTATTCCTGATTTTTATTCATAACAAATAAACAGAGTTGATCACTCTAACACTTTTCTTTGATGAACCCTAATCTCTGATCCTTTTAGCATAAATACCGATTTAGGTATAGCCTCATCTAAAATGGAGAATTCCTTCCCAAACAAAGAACCAAAATCACAATCAACAGAGTAGGCAATTACATTAAATGTTTCCCAGACATCATGTTCCACTTCATATTGATAGGTTTTTGTTTCACCATTTTTTCTATAACCATAATAATGGTCTGCAATAAATTCATTAAAATTATTTTGCCGGATTGGGGTTGATCTTTTACCCGATTTTGCAGTTAATTTATTCCATTTATCCCGGTATTTCCATTCATACCCCGTCTCCATCGAATCGCCGGTATCCTGGTGAAAACTTTGCATCTTCAGCGTGGTGTAATTTTGCCCAAAAACGGTATTTGCAAGTAGGGTAATTGCATATTTTGGCACAATTTCCTTTATAAAAACAACGCCTCTTTTAACATCAAAAGAATGATTCGATTTTACATAAAACCGAAGAGCCACTTCTTCAAAATTGCTGTGAAAAGGAATACCAAAGCCAAGCATTTGGTATTCAGAAACATAAAACCGGCAAGGGTTACATAAGTTTCGCCACCAAAAAAATCGAGTTCTGTTTTGTAAGGAACATACGGTAATAACAGCTCCTTATTAACGGCATAATTTGCCATTACGATGTTATTCCATTCTGCCCTTAATAAGTGTGTTTTCATTTTAGTAAGATTCAGGATTCAGGTAACAACAGAAAGAACGAATCTGGCTGAAAACATCAATACAATAATCTTACCTTAATTGTTTCTTTTACTTCCTTCAATAATTCCAGCGCTTCTTTTGAAAGGTTTTTATTTACATCCAATACTACATAACCAATCTCATCATTTGTTTTTAAATACTGGCCAAGAATATTTATTTTATGAGAAGATAGTTGCGTATTTATTGCCGACAAAACACCGGGAACATTTCTATGAATATGCAAAATGCGGTGCGTGTTTTCCTGTGGAGGAAGGTTTAACGGTGGTACGGAATGTGAGCCTGTTGAAATTCCTTTTTCCAAAAAATTAAATAATTTACTGCTTACATCTTCCCCAATATTTGCCTGCGCTTCCTCAGTGGAACCTCCGATATGCGGGGTTAAAATCACATTGCTTACTCCCTGCAAAGGCGTATAAAATTCGTCTCCGTTTTTTACCGGTTCTTCCGGATAAACATCAATTGCTGCACCTCCCAAATCATTATTTTGCAACGCTTCTTTTAATGCTTCCAAATCGACAACCTTACCTCTCGCATAATTAATAAGGATTGCATTTTTTTTGAAAAAAGGAATGTTATTTTTATTGATGAGATTTTTTGTAGTAGGAAGATCAGGCACATGTAGTGTAACAATATCGGCAAGTTTTAATAATTCTTTCAACGTTTTTTTGCTCTCTGCATTTCCGAGTGGCATCTTTGTTTCCGCATCATAAAAAATAACTTTCATGCCGAATGCTTCAGCAAGCACACTCACCTGTGATCCAATATTTCCGTAGCCAACAATACCCAACGTTTTTCCGCGAAGCTCATGGCTTCCGGTAGATTCTTTTAACCAGATTCCTTCATGTGCCGATTTATTTTTATCCGGTATTTTTCTAATCAACATGATGGAAGCGGCCATCACTAATTCAGCAACAGAGCGGGTATTGGAGTAGGGTGCATTAAAAACAGGAACCCCTTTTTCTGTCGCCGCTTCAATATCTACCTGGCTTGTGCCAATACAAAAACATCCAATCGCCTGAAGCTTTGAAGCATTCTTTAAGACTTCTTCAGTGACTTTCGTTTTTGAACGGATTCCAAGCAAGTGAACATTTTTAATTTCTTTAATCAGTTCATTTTCTGTCATGGCTCCGGCCAACCGTTTCACTGAAGTATAACCTGCATCAATAAATTTTTGGACAGCAGTTTTGCTGATGTTTTCTAAAAAAAGAATATTTATTTTTTCTTTAGGATAACTGGTGATTTTTTTCTCCGGCATATTAAAATAGTAATGTAATATTGCAAATATAGCTCCTAAATCCCTGAAAATTTTTTGATGAAACTGATTAATTTTTTTTGTTTGTGTTTTCTTTTCTTTTCCCTTCTCTCTTCCTGCGGTTCCAGTTCTGTTAAAACAAATACAGTGCATAAAGATTCTTCCGGTTATGTAGCGCCGGTTGCAGGCAACCTTCCTAAAGATGAATTTGAACGCTACCACAATGAAATACAGGATTTCTATCAAAAAAAATTATTACGCACCGGATTCAATGGTGCCATTCTCGTAGCTAAAAAGGGACAGATATTGTTCGAAGATTATCATGGATATTATAATCTTCAGAAAAAAGATTCGCTTACTAAACACAGCGCATTTCACCTGGCATCCGTTTCAAAAACATTTACTGCTATGGCTACTTTGAAACTTGCGCAAATGGGAAAGCTTTCTTTAGATGATGATCTAAAAAAGTTTTTTCCTGATTTTCCTTATGATAATGTAAAGGTGAAAGACCTCCTCGACCACAGAAGCGGGTTACCCAATTATCTATATTTTATGGAACAATTGGGCTGGGATAAAAAACAACATTGCACCAATCAGGATGTACTCGATTATCTGATAAAATATAAGCCCGCGGCAACCGCACCTGATACACATTTTACTTACTGTAACACCAATTATGCCTTGCTTGGATTGATTATAGAAAAAGCTTCGGAAATGTCTTACGCTGCTTTTTTACAACAACAATTTTTTACTCCTTTGCAGATGAAAGACACTTATGTTTATAACATTAGCGACAGCGCCACGGCCATGCCTTCTTATGATTACCGTGGCAGGCAGGAAGCGTTTACTTTTCTGGATTGTGGCGTCGGCGATAAAAATATTTACAGTACGCCTGAAGATCTTTTGAAATGGGACCAGGCAATGTACACCAACCAGATTTTTAGCAAAGAAACTTTGGAAAAAGCCTTTGCGCCATACAGTAATGAAAAGCCGGGAGTCAGAAATTATGGTTATGGATGGAGAATGAATGTATATCCAAATGGCAAAAAAGTAATTTATCATAATGGATGGTGGCATGGAAATAATGCTTCTTTCATCAGGATGATACAGGATTCTGTAACGATTATCGTTTTGGGAAATAAATACAATGCCAATATTTATCACGCAAAGGATCTGGAAAGCATTTTTGATTCAGGAATTTCTCCCGCTCCTGAAGAAAATGAAGAAGTGAGTAATAACGCACCACGGAAAAGAATTGAAAAAAAGAAGGTACATAAACCTGTAACAAAAAAGACCCCGGTAAAAAAGCATGTGGCTCACAAAAGAAAGCGATAGAAGATTCATGTAAAAAATGAAAATAACATTTTCGTTCTTCTGAATTATTTTCGTGTATCCATTACCGTTAGTTCAGGTGTTATTATTTCGGTTCAAAAAAAAGGACAGTAAAACAACAAATAACCACATTTGTGATTTTGACTTTTTTTTCGGAATACTGAAGTTTCTAAGAAACTGAAAGAAACTTGCACAGGTTCTGTTAAAAATATACCGTTTGTTTTTTATGGTATTTAAGGTACACTACTCGAAAACCGTTTCTAAACGCTTCTAAATCATCAAACTCAAACCCTTCTATACGATTCTTCCCCTACTCTTCCAGCTTCACTCTTCTTAATTCCAATAAATTCTGACTGTTGGGAACAAAGTTTTTGACATGAGGCTGTACCAGCCAGATAATCATATCATACCATAAAGGCACGACCGGCGCGTCTTTTATCATAATCTGATCTGCCTGCCGGTAAAGTGAATAGCGGATGGAATCATTTTTTTCCGCTAAAGCAGCTTCATATAATTTATCAAATTTAGGATTTCGATACCTGGTATAATTTGGCGGAGCAGGATTTTTTCCATAGAAAACACTGAGGAAATTTTCCGCATCGGGATAATCGGCAATCCAGCTTCCACGAAAAAACAATGCTTCTGATTTTGCTGTTTGTTCCAGCAACAAGCTTTTCTGAACTACTTCAACATTTATTGTAATGCCGATTTGTAATAATTCATTGGCTATATAACTCGCTATATCTGCATACAAAGGAACGGTAAGTAGTTTTAGCGCAGGCAAGCCAACGCCGTTTGGATATCCGGCTTCTTTAAGCAATTGCAAAGCCCTTTGTGGATCATAATAATAACCTTTTACTTTGCCTGAATCGAAGGATGGAAAACCAGCAGGTACAAAACCGCTGGTAGCAGCCGTTCCGATAGAATTCCGAATATATAGAATCATCTTTTGCCGGTTGAAACCATAATTGATTGCCTGGCGGATCTTAAGATTTTTCGTAACTGAATTTTTTACGATCGCCAGAGTGCTGTCGGATAAAAAACCGAGATATTCTATGGTAAGGCCAGTATGTTTTACCAATACAATTTTATCTTTCCATTCTTTACGAAGTTCGCCTCCTTTTGTCAACACTTCATCTTTAAAAGAAGGATCTATTTCATTGATAAAATCAAGCCGCTTTTGTTGAAATTCCAAAAACTCCGTAGCCTTGTTTTGCAGAAAAGTAATTTTAATTCCATTAAGGTAAGGAAGCCGGTTGCCGGCGCTGTCTTTTTCAAAATAATTTGGATTTTTTTTCATCACCATTGCCTGATCTTCTTCCCACGCAACCAGCTGGAAAGGCCCGGTTCCACAGGGATGGCGGCGAAAATCTTTTCCATATTTTTCTACAACTTCCTTTGGCACTATCGAACAATATTGCATACTCATTACTCCCAAAATCGGATGAAAAGGTTTTAATAATTTTAATTGAAATGTCGTATCATCAATTGCTTTAAACGGCTCAATTGAATCTACACGCCCATTAAAAATCCAGGCACCGCTACTGGCTGTATTTTTATCAAGTATGCGTTGAAAACTATACATCACATCTGTTGCAGTCATCTTTCTCCCTTTGCCATTTGCAAACGCATCATTGTCCTGGAAAAAAACATCATTCCGGAGGTGAAAAGTAAAAGTGAGATTGTCGTCAGATTCATCCCAGCTTCTGGCAAGAGAAGGAACAAGATTCATGTTGTTATCTATCTGCACCAATGTATTATAAAGCTGATGCACCGCCCACATAATGGATTGGTTTTTCGCAAAAGCAGGATCCAATGTGGCAATTCCCGATTGCTCATTGTAATGAAAAATATTTTTCACTTTTTCATGATGCGAACAGGAAGAAATAAAAAATATAAAACCTGTGAGAGAAAGCAGCAGACTTTGTTTCAGCAATTTTATCAATGGTAACAAATTTTGTTTTTTTAACTTCATCTTTGTTTATAAAAAAATAAATTTAGTAAATGAAAAAGATAATCCCTGTTTTTAGTTTCCTGGTACTTTTATTTAATTTTTCTTTTGCACAAAACTTTACTCATGCCGATACGCTGAGAGGCAGTAACGGCGCTGGAAGATCATGGTGGAATGCGACTAAATATAACCTCTATTTAAAATTTAATTTGGAGGATAGCACAATCAGTGGATGTAATATTATCAGCTATAAAAAACTGCAGGCAAAACATCCTGATTTTTTTCAGATAGATCTGCAGGAACCGCTGATCATTGATTCAATTTTTCTACAAACAGGAAATGAAAAATTTCCACTTCAGAATGAAAAACTTTCATTCACTAAAGAGGGAAATGCATGGTTTGTTTATTTAAAAAACAGCGCTCTAAAGCCAACTACCAAACATGATATAAACAAGATAATGTTGAAAAGCGAAAATTCAAATAAAAGTTCGTTTACTGAAAATACGATTAATGAAATTTCCAACCTGGTTGTGTATTATCATGGCAAACCACGTAAAGCAAAAAATGCTCCGTGGGATGGAGGTTTCGTATGGAAAAGGGATAAATCAGGAAATCCATGGGTAGCTGTTGCCTGCCAGGGTTTCGGAGCCAGTGTTTGGTATCCGTGTAAAGATTATCAGGGCGACGAACCGGACAGCGCTGAGATGCATTTCACAGCTCCATCAAATGTAATGACGATCAGCAATGGCAGATTGAGGAATGTAAAAAATAATGAGGATGGTACTACGACTTATGATTGGGCAGTTGTAAATCCGATTAACAATTACGACATCACTTTTTATATTGGAAAGTTTGTCCATTTTGGAGAAATATACAAAGGCGAAAGGGGAAATCTGACAATGGATTATTGGGTGCTGGATTCCAATCTTACGAAAGCAAAAGAGCAATTTAAAGATGCGCCGAGAATGATGAAAGCATTTGAATACTGGTTTGGCCCTTATCCTTTTTATGAAGATGGTTATAAATTAGTCGATGCACCTTACCTTGGAATGGAGCACCAGAGTGCCATTGCTTATGGCAATCATTACCGAAACGGTTATTTGGGTCGTGATCTTTCAGGCACAGGATGGGGATTGAAATGGGATTTCATCATTGTTCATGAAAGTGCACATGAATGGTGGGGGAATAATATTACTTCAAAAGATCTGGCAGATATGTGGATACATGAATCTTTTGCTAATTATGCTGAAGCATTGTTTACAGAATTTTATTATGGTAAAAAAGCCGCCGATGAATATGTGATTGGGGTGAGAAAAAATATCAGAAATGATAAGCCAATCATTGCACATTACGGCGTGAATGAAGAAGGTAGCGGAGACATGTATTATAAAGGAGGAAACATGATTCACCTGATTCGCCAGATCATCAATAATGACGAAAAATTCAGGAACATTTTACGCGGATTGAACAAGACATTTTATCACCAAACGGTTACCAGCAAACAGGTAGAGGATTATATCAACAAAGAATCCGGTATTAATTTTTCAAAGGTTTTTGATCAATATTTACGTGGCATTCAGATTCCGGTATTAGAATATAAAAAAGTAAGTGGAACTATTTATTATCGCTGGACAAACTGTGTAGATCACTTTAATATGCCACTGAAAATATATAATGATAAAGGAAAACTTATTTTTATTCATCCTACACCGATTTTTCAAAAAGCGCCAAAGGGAGTAAGTAATATGAAAGTGGATGAAAATTTTTATGTAGAAGTGAAATCCGCCACTTAATTTGTTTCACAACTGACTTATATTTGAAATTTGTGAGATCGCAAATTTGCGAATGCCAATGAATCGTTTGTACAAAAAGTAAAGAAAGCAATAAAATAATTATCGATAATCACAGGTAACTTATGTAGAAAGCGGCGCCTTTAAAACAATGATTGGAAATGAAACTAAAATTCTTCAAAAAGGCGATGGCTTTTATATTCCATCTGGCGAGGTGCATGGAGTCATTTGCCTGGAACCGGGCGTTTTGGGGAATGTTTTTGCTCCATCGAGAAATGATTTTCTTCCAACGCATTAGAAGGTAAAACTAAATTTATCGTTTTAATTTCGTGATCAGCCTTGTCATTAATATTCGCTTTATTTCTTCGCTTTTAAAATTAGTTGAACCGGCAAACAAACAAATATCAAAGAATCTTGTTTTTATCAAATAGAACGATTAACAATAATACCTTTCACCAATCATACCGGCCTTACATGTTTGCCCAAACTATTTTCCTGCCATAAATAACTGAAGCTTTTAAAGACTGTAAGGAGAGCAGAATATTCACATTCCAAAATACAAAACGCGACTATTTATTCATTTGCTGAGAATCAGCATATGCCGGTAAATACAAGGCCTCCATTACACAAAAATTTTTAATTTACTGTTCAAGCAGATGTTGCAAACTGAAAGAAGCAAGACTTTTATTCCCACAAAAAAGTACCGTTTCTCCTTTAAAGAATTCATCATACTTCACACCTTTTTTCACGCCATTTTTACTAATTAAGGTCAAAAAATTCGCCTCTTGAATCGAAGGTCAAGATAGATGAATATTTTGCCAATAGTATTGAATCAGCCATTCTTAGGCCGGTTAACTTTGTCTTAACAAATTGCGAGACAGGTTACAGAAACAATTGCTTGTAAAAATTACTGTTTTTCCAGCATTCAAATATCAACAATAGATGCAAAAATTGTCTGCCACTAAAATGATCGCAATGGGATTTTAACAACAAGCTTTTTAAAATAATATTTATAAACATACCATTTTTAAACCGTAATACAGTTATATGATTTTTTCATTACTAAAAAGTAGACGCGGACTGTTTTTCATTGCCGGTATATTTTATTGTCTGAATGCATCTGCAGACAATAAACTGAAGCCTGCCGGCACCACATCCGCTATTAATTATTCTGGTGAAAGCAACCGCCTCAAAGTATCGATGTTTTTGGACAAAGAGAAAGGAATTTACAAAGAAATCGACTTTAAAAAAGAGGTGCGCGGAACTGTATCAGATTCCAGTGGAATTCTGGCTAATGTTTCCGTTTATGTAAAAAACCAACCCAACATTGGAACAGCCACCGATCAAAATGGCAAATATGTTTTGGATGTACCTGATGAAAATTCCATCTTGGTATTTGAAATGACCGGCTATGAAACCCTCGAGTTGCCTGTAAATGGTAAATCTGTCATCAACGCTTTTTTAAAAGTAAGCCATCAGGGATTGGATGAAGTAGTCGTTGTTGCTTATGGCAAACAAAAAAAACAATCGGTGGTCGGTTCTATTACGAGTATTAACCCGCAGGAATTAAAGATTTCGTCAAGCAACCTAACCCAGGCACTGGCTGGAAAACTGGCCGGAGTGATTGCTTATCAGCGCAGCGGCGAGCCTGGTGCAGATAATGCTGAGTTCTTTATCAGAGGCGCCACTACTTTTGGATACAAAAAAGATCCGTTGATCCTGATAGATGGAATGGAATATTCCACAACAGAACTGGCGCGGCTAAACGTAGATGATATCGCCAGCTTTTCGATCATGAAAGATGCAACGGCAAATGCGTTGTATGGCGCACGGGGTGCTAATGGTGTTATATTAATTACCACAAAGGAAGGTAAAGAAGGACGCGCCAAAATTGATATCCGTTATGAAAAAACCATGTCAGAAGCTACGCGGATGGTGCAACTTGCGGATCCGGTGACTTATATGAAACTGGAAAATGAATCTGTTTTGACAAGAAATCCATTGGGAATATTGCCCTATTCCCAGGAAAAAATTGACAACACAATTTCAGCTGTAAATCCTGATTATTATCCAACAAATGATTGGCAAAGTCTGATGTTTACGCCACAAACCTATAACCAGCGCGTTAATTTTAATCTGGCAGGAGGTGGAAAAATTGCGACGTATTACATTGCCAGTTCCATGAACCAGGATAATGGAAATTTAAAAGTAGATCACCGCAACAATTTCAACACAAACATCAATCTGAAGACTTATACCATCCGTTCGAACGTGAGCATAAAGGTAACCAAATCCACCACTGCTTTGGTGCGTTTATTTGGAACGTTTGACGGTTACACCGGGCCACAAACCTCCGGTTCAGCAATGTATCTGAATGTGATGCGCACCAACCCGGTAATGTTTAAACCGTATTATGCAGCTGATTCACAACACCGGTTTATCAACCATATTCTTTTCGGAAATGCGGAAGTTGGAAATTATTTTAATCCTTATGCTGATATGGTAAAAGGCTATCAGCAATATTCGAACTCGTTGATGGGGGCTCAGGCTGAAGTACAACAGGATCTTTCCGGAATCATTACTCCCGGCCTTTCTTTACGGGGAATGATTACCACCAATCGCCGCGCAAATTTTAGTGTAAACCGGGCTTACATTCCTTTTTATTACAGCACAACGAGCTATGACAAAATTTCAAACACGTACCGCCTCAATGATTTGAATGCAGATAAGGGTACAGATTTTATTGACTTTGTTCCTGGTTCAAAAAGCGTCTTATCCACTTTTCACGGAGAGTTAGCGACTAATTACAACCGCAATTTTGGTAAAAACGGAATCACCGGAATGGCAATCGCGATGGTACAAAACGATGTAAGTGGCAATGAAAGCACATTGCAAAGATCGTTGCCGTCAAGAAATATCACTTTGGGTGGAAGAGCAACTTATTCGTATGATAACAAATATTTCATTGAATCAAATTTCGCATACAACGGTTCTGAAAGATTCTATAAAGACCAGCGATTTGGATTCTTTCCTTCTGTTGGGGCGGCATGGTCTGTTTCCAACGAATCTTTCTTTGATCCCTTAAAAAATATTTTTACCAAAATGAGGATTAGAGGCAATTACGGCCTTGTGGGAAATGATGCTATTGGTAGTGCCAGCGATCGCTTCTTCTATTTGTCTAACATCAACATGAATGATGCAGTTTATGGCGCCAGTTTTGGAACAGATGGCGGATATTCAAGGCCTGGTATTTCAGTAGCACGATATGATAATACTGCTATCACCTGGGAAACCGCCAGAAACTCAACTTTTGGGCTCGAGACTACCTTGTTTGGAAAAATTGATATCACCGCTGAATATTTTACAGAAGAGCGTTATAATATTTTAATGGATCGGGCTTCCATTCCCAACACCATGGGCCTTGAGGGAGCCACTCCAAAGGCGAATGTAGGAAAATCTCATTCAGAATCTGTAGATATCAGTGCAAACTATAATCAGTATTTCACGCGTGACTTTAATATTTCCATTATGGGCAATTTTACTTTTGCCCGTAATAAATTTAAAGCATACGAAGAGCCACAATATAAATATGCCTGGTCGTATCGCGCTGGTCAGCCTATCAACCAGCAATGGGGATATATAGCAGAGCGTTTATTTGTGGATGAAGAGGAAGTAAGAAGTTCGCCGACACAGGTTTTTGGCAGTACTAAAACTATGGCCGGCGATATTAAATACAGAGATGTAAACGGAGATGGTGTTATCAATCAGGACGACATGATTCCTATTGGGTTTCCAACATCACCGGAAATTATATATGGATTTTGGTTTACTTCCGCCTATAAAAATTTCGACTTTTCATTTGGCCTGCAGGGATCAGCACGATCTTCATTCTGGATAGATCCGGCTTCCACTGCGCCTTTTATCTCATATCGATACAAAACGAACGATCCGGCTCCGGATGGTGTATTACTGAACAACCAATTATTAAAGGCTTATGCCGACAACCATTGGTCCGAAGACAACAGGAATTTGTATGCTTTATGGCCACGATTAAGCCACAACCTCAATTCTAACAATAACCAGCCAAATACCTGGTTCATGCGCAACGGAGCATTCCTTAGAGTGAAACAAATACAATTCGGATACACTCTGCCAGCAAATACGATCAAGAAAATAGGCATGAGCAAGTTCCGTGTTTATTTTACAGGAAGTAATTTATTTACGTTCAGCGCATTCAAATTATGGGATGTGGAAATGGGCGGCGATGGCCTTAAATACCCGATACAAAAATCTTTCACAATAGGCATTGACGCCGGATTTTAAATTATAAACATGAAAAATCGCAATAAAAAAACATTACTGGCATTCCTGTTAGCCGCTACAATTTTGTCCTGTAAAAAGTATCTGGATGTGGTACCGGATAGTATAGCCACAATTGAAAGTGCATTCACCTTACGCACTTCTGCAGAAAAATACCTGTTTACCTGCTACTCCTACCTACCGTTGGATGGCTCTTTCAATGATAATCCGGCATTTAACTCCGGCGATGAAGTGTGGTATATGGATCCCATCCGGGATGTTGATCCGAATTACCATAATATCGCCAGGGGATTGCAAAATACTGATAATCCTTTAGGGAATTTCTGGAACGGCACCAACCGCGGCAAATCGCTTTTTCAGGCTATACGCAAGTGTAATACTTTTATAGAAAATGTAGATAAAGTACCGGATCTGGATCAGTTTGAAAAAGAGCGCTGGAAAGCTGAGGTGATTTTCTTAAAAGCATACTACCATTTTTATTTATTCCGGTTATACGGCCCAATTCCGTTGATCAAAGAAAATTTACCGATTTCAGCCAGCCCTGAACAAGTACAGGTATACCGCGAACCCGTGGATAGCTGTGTGAATTATATTGTTTCATTATTAAATGAGGCATCAGATAATGATATGCTCCCGGATAGAATTGTAGGAACAGAAAATGCAGAACTTGGCAGAATTACAAAATGCATTGTAAAAGCGATAAAAGCGAAAGTACTTGTAACTGCTGCAAGTCCCTTGTTTAATGGCAATACTACTTATGCCAGTTTGAAAGACAATAAAGGCCGGCAATTATTTGATCAAACCTATAGTTCACAGAAATGGGAGCGCGCAGCTACTGCATGTAATGATGCGATTGAATTTTGCCAGGCTAATGGCTACGGTTTATCCACTTTTGCCGGTAATACCGGGTATACCTTAAATGATACCACTAAAAGGGAACTGGACATTCGCACAGCCATTACCAACAAAGTAAATAACCCGGAGGTGATATGGGCCAACACAAATAGCCGCGCAGGCGATATGCAACGGTATGCGATGGCAAATATCGCACCATTTACCAGCACCTCAAATCCTAAAAGTATTATCGCACCTACCATCAAAATGGCCGAATTATTTTACTCAAGCCATGGAATCCCCATTACGGAAGACAAGACATACGAGTATAATGACAGGTTTGCATTAAGAACCGGCGGTGAAGCGCATAAATATTACGTAGCAAAGGGTGAAACAACTGTAAAATTAAATTTTGACAGGGAACCAAGATTCTATGCGGATTTAGGATTTGACAGAGGCATTTGGTTTGGCAATTGGGTAAACAATTACAACACATACGCTCCTACAGGCCTTTTTTATGTGCAGGGAAGAGCCGGTGAAACAGCGGCGAGACAAGGCGCCAGCAATTATTCCATTACAGGATATTACCCCAAAAAACTGGTAAATATTGAAACTACAGTGGCTGCTGATGGAAACATTACCAGCAACACCGTACAATACCCGTGGCCGGAAATGCGCATGGCTGATTTGTACCTATTGTATGCTGAAGCGCTTAATGAACTGAATGGCCCAGGTCCTAAGACCAACCAATGGATCAATGCAGTAAGACAGAGAGCCGGGTTAAAGTCGGTTGAGGAATCATGGTCTGATGTTTCTTATTCAAAAGATCCGACCAAATACCAGACAAAGCAGGGAATGAGGGCTATTATCCAGCAGGAGCGTTCAATCGAGTTGATGTTTGAAGGACAACGTTTCTGGGATCTACTCAGATGGAAAACAGCTCACATCGAGCTAAACGGACCTGTGCGGGGTTGGGATATTACCCAAAAAGATGCGGTTTCCTACTATAAGCCTACACTGCTGTTTAACCAACGGTTTGACCTGAGAAATTACTTATGGCCTATACAGCTGAATGAGCTCCGTGTAAATAAAAATCTGGTACAAAACACCGGATGGTAAAAATAAAATGATTTCCTCTTAAATAAAATGATATGAAACAAATAAAATCCTTATTGTTTTTTGGTTTATTGCTATCACTAAATATCTTGCCAGCATGTCAAAAAGACTCCAATAAGCCGATAGATCCGGACAAAAACGCGCCAGGTCCGGTTAAAAGTCCGCAAGTAGAAAACATGGCCGGAGCTGCAAAAATTTCTTATGTCCTTCCTAAAGATCAGAACCTGCTTTATGTGAGAGCAGAGTATGAAATCAATGGAGTAAAAAAAGAAGCAAAATCTTCCTTTTATAAAAACTCACTGGTGGTAGAAGGATTTGGAGATACTAGCGAGCATTCAGTAACGTTATTTGCCGTAAGCCGTGCGGAAGTATCTTCAGATCCCGTTACGGTTACTATCAAGCCTTTAACGCCTCCTTTAATCAACGTTCGCCGGTCGTTAAGCGCCGAAACTTCTTTTGGCGGCTTCACCGTAAAATTTAAAAACGAAGACCTGGCAAATATTGTAATAGTCGCCATGCTATGGGATGAATCGCAATTATCATGGCGACAGGTAGATGCAGATTATACCGCATTGGAGGCAGGTGTTTTTAAAGTAAGAGGCCTCGAATCAAAACCGCAAAAATTTGGAGTTTTCGTGAGAGACCGTTGGGGAAATCTTTCGGATACGTTGAAGTTTGATCTCACGCCCATTTATGAAGTACAGTTGGATCATACAAAATTTGCAGATATAAGAAAAAAATATTCTATACCACAAGTAGCTCCGCTACCTGCATCCGGTAATGCAATGATAGAGGCGGTTGATTATTCCAGCAGTTATCCAATGAAGAATTTATACGATGGCAATACGAGTTCTATGTTCCATACCAAACAAAATGTGGATCAGCCGATATGGATCCCTATTGATTTGGGAGTAAATGCCAGATTAAGCCGGTATAAAATATGGCAAAGAACGGGTAGCTTTTATTACAGCCATGGCAATCCTCATGAATGGGAAATATGGGGTACCAATACACCTCAGGATGTAACCAGCTGGGTGAGGCTCGATCATCAGATTATGATTAAACCTTCAGGATTACCTATTGGCCAGAATTCGAATGAAGACCTTAACATAGCCGATGCCGGCCAGGAATATGATTTCCCCGAAAACATGCCTACAGTGAGATATATAGCATGGAAGGCAATTGATTGCTGGGGTGCCATTGGCGGCCAGACAGGCTTTTTCCATCTTTTTGAATTATCACTTTGGGGTCAGGTACAATAAAATTTTTTGAAAATATGAAATCAAACATTAATAAAAACGTAAACATTCAGAGAGGTTTTTTACTTCCTGCCCTGTTATTCATCACAGCAATCGTTTGTCTGAATTCCTGTAATAAGATGGCGGATAATTACAAGCCTTATATTAAAAATGGCGAACAAATTTTTACCGGAAAAGTAGATTCGCTCGTTGCATTTCCCGGTAAAAACCGCCTTCAGCTAAAGTGGTTGCTTGTCTCTGATCCTAAAATTACCAAATGCAAAGTGTTTTGGAATAATGGAGCAGATTCTTTGTTGGTACCCGTGCAGAAATCAGAAGCTACTGATACCATTACCGTTAACATTACTAACTTGGAGGAAGGCCTTTATACATTTGAGGTATATACTTATGATGATGCGGGGCATACCTCTGTAAAAGCAGAAGTAACCGGCACTGTGTATGGAGAAAACTATATCAATTCTATTTCCAACCGCGCCCTCGATTCAGCAATCTATTATCCCGATACGAAAGAAGTGGAAATCAAATGGTTTGGAATCGGACAGGGTGCGGTAGTGATGGATTTGGAATATACAGATACCCTTGGCAATCTGGTCAAAAAACAAATTAAACCAGCTACATCCTACTCCGGCGTTCCATTGGGTTTTCTCGAAACAGATTCGTTACATGCATTTCAGGATGGTACTACATTTAAATTCCGGACAGGTTATCTTCCCGTTGCTAATGCAATAGACACTTTCTATACAGATTACCGTGAAGCTGCTACTATTGAATATGTACCGCCGGTAATCCCAACTGCACCAGACAACCTCGCTTTAAATGCACCTACGGTAACCGGCGGATCTGCAACAGGCAATGCCAAACTCACCGATGGAGACAGAGTTTCTTTTTGGCAGCCAGGCAGTGGAGAACGTGCGGGCTCCAATGTATGGTTCTACGTGGATTTGGGCGCTCAGGTTACTTTTAATTCTACACAATTGTATATTACGAAAGATTCCAAAAAAATCGTTTATTATGAAATCCTTTATGCAAAAACGGAATCAATAGGAAATAATCAGACATGGGTCAGAGCTGCTTTGGTAATGGGAGATCCAACATCCGAAAACATCCAGACTTTTGCCAATGTTACCGGCAGGTTTGTGAAGATCAATATTGGCCTGCAGGATGCTGCAACCAATATTAATGTAGGTGAGTTGGAAGTTTATAAAAGGTAACCATAATCGTTTTTTCAGAAAAAATCATTTTTGTTTTTCTGTAAATAATGTTTCTCTTAGGCCAGGCTGATTCTCTGCAAATATGCAGGAACCGGTTTGGCCTTTTTTTTCAATTAATTCCCGAACTGGTGTATCTCTAATTTTCACGAACAACAGAAACAATAAATCCGGATATTTCTTGGACAAAAGGAGTCCTTCAAATCAGATTAACTATTCAGAATTTTACGGCAATCTTCTTTTATACTTCGCACGGGGCAAATTAGTGATTTTTTTAGAGCGGGTTGGAACGCTATAAGCGATCTGAACCATTCGATTCTACAATCGTTCAGGCCGCGGAAGAAAGCGTCCCGACCGGATAAAATCATTCACGGTCCCTTGCGCAGCATAATCATGAACTGTAACAGTGCATTATGTTTGCGGGAACAGCTTTTAAATTTCAAATCAATACAAGATTGCTTGCAATCATCGAATGATTACAATCATGAGAAAAAGAGAAAACTTTATTTATTGAAATTGTAAACCGGGTCGGAACGCTATAAGCGATCTGAACCATTCGATTCTACAATCGTTCAGGCCGCGGAAGAAAGCGTCCCGACCGGATAAAATCATTCACGGTCCCTTGCGCAGCATAATCATGAACTGTAACAGTGCATTATGTTTGCAGGAACAGCTTTTAAATTTCAAATCAATACAAGACTGCTTGCAATCATCGAATGATTACAATCATGAGAAAAAGAGAAAACCTTATTTATTGAAATTGTAAACGGTGGAAATAAGAAAACAGCTTATTTGTTCTTTTGCTGTGAAAGGGGAATAGGATATCTTCAAGTTTCTTCGCTTGAAAGTTTCTTTCATCTTAATAAAAACGACCCTGTTGTTGTTCTTTTTGGAAACCATTATTTATATTCTTCATGGTCAATCGGACATAATTATTTTTTTGCGCTACTCCTCACTTTTTGAACCTCAGTTTGCAAAACAGCACTTCCTTTATTGCCAAAATTATTCCTGATATAAGTGAGAATATCTGCTATCTGCTGATCTTTCAACCATTCAAAAGGGGCATATTATTGGAATATGATTCTCCGTCAATATCCACATGAGTGCTTAAGCCATTTAATATAATTTTTATCAGCGGTTCTTTTTCACCGGTTACATAAGAAGTCTGAATCAATGGCGGATCAGATTGGGCACGCCGCCGCCATCCGCCTGATGGCACGTAAGACAATAAGTGGCGTAAAGCGCTTTTCCGCGTTTGAGCGAAGCTGGCAAATCTGATGTTGAACCTACTTTTGTATTTGACCCAATAACTGTCTTCTTACCACTTTGAGCAAAAGCACAAGCAACCATAAAAAAGAAAAAAGAAAAAGCAAAAACATTTTTATTCATTCCTAAATGCGGTAAAATTTTATGGGTGATATATGATTTTATAAATAGTACCTTTTACATCATCTGTAACATAAAGTGAACCATCAGCGCCCTGAGCCAACCCACATGGACGATGCTGCGCCTGCCTTGGTGATTTAACTACATCAACTGCGGCAAAACCATCTGCGAAGATTTCCCAATCACCGGAAGGCTTGCCATTTTTAAAAGGTACAAAAGCTACAAAATAGCCAGCCTGGTTTTCGGGAGTACGGTTCCAGGAACCATGAAACGCTACAAAAGCACCGTTTTTATATTTTGCGGGAAACATATTTCCGGTGTAAAACAACAATCCATTAGGCGCCATGTGCCCTGGAAAAGCTACTACCGGATCAATAAATTCCTTACTTCCTTCCGTTTTACCATTTCCTCCGTATTCCGGCGCCAGTATTTTCTTATGTTGAATCTGATCATAATAAATAAACGGAAAGCCTGCATCATCACCTTTTTGGACCATATACATGCATTCTGCCGGCAGTAGCGAAGACTCTTTTTCTGTAAACATCTCCGGAAATAAATCGTGCAACTGATCACGGCCATGCTGCATTACAAACAAGCTGTTGTTCTGTTGGTTCCAATCCAACCCTACCACATTTCGCAAACCGGTAGCATAACGGACACCATCTTTATAAGTTTGATTCAGTTTATCTGCACGGAACTGCCAGATTCCGCCGGCAGAATCCAAAAGCGGACAGCCTTTTATTCCCATCGAACCTGGCGTTCTGTCCTGCTCCTGACACGAGTTTGAGGGGGACCCGATATTCACATAGATATTTCCATTATTATCCAGCACGATTGATTTAGTCTCATGTTGTCTGCCGGCTTTCAATCCGGTTACAATTTTTTCCGGTTCATCAGGATGGATCACTTCATTCTTCTCATTCAGTTTGTAACGGAAAATCTCCTCATTCGAAGAGGCATACAAATACCCGTTTTTCAAAAAAATACCCGTGCCACCATAATTCCCAAAACCGCCGGTAATAGTGGCTTTGCCCTCAGCATCTTCATGAAGAATCAATATGCCTTTACCATCTTTTGGCCTAGCTAATTTTACATAAATAATACCTTCGGGCGTTACCACCAAATGCCTGGTTCGGGCTGAACTATCTATAATTTTTACAGCAGAAAAACCGGACGGCAATTTAAGTCCTGCATTATCCGCTGATGATAAAAAAAAGTTCTTATTTTTTGTTTGAGAAATGAAAGCATAAAAGATTGAACAACCCAAAATGGCAAGCAATAAGACAACCGTGCGTAAAGAAAACCGTAACATGAGTAATATTTTTTTGAATGAAAAAAAATTGGAAGAACTTATTTCTCCTGCAATTGAATAATTATTAATCGATTCATCATGTACTTTTTTTGCCGACCACTAACTTATTTTGGCAAAAGCGAATTTTAATAATAAAAAGGGAAAGTGACTGATGAATTTAGTTGGAGTTGTCTCCAACAAACAAACAAATATCGGGTTTTCGTATTACCGTTTCTTTGGGCAATAATGGCATTTTATTCCTTATCCATGGGAGGAGGAATATAATGATTCACCGGTTGCACTTCAATCCAGGATTGTTCGTTATCAGTCAGACAGGCTGTAAAAAATGCGGTAACTTCTGCGCGCTCATTTACATATACAAAAGGTCGTTCCCTCCGCCTGAATGTATAGGATGTGCTATCGTCATACTTAACCGTTTTGGTATAAACTGATTCCGGCGAAACTAATTTGAAATGAATTCCATCTTTTGAATAATATTGAGCGCCGTTTTTATTAACACCTGTTGCATCTCCCCTGAAATCACTTAAGATCACATTGTACTGATTGGATGCCCACCAAATCGTTGGATCTTCTAACTGATTCATTGCCGGCAACAGATTTTCTCCATCATTCAACAGTGTGTAGGGAGCATTAAAGGCAGAGGCGATATAGCCTTGAGCGATTCGAATGTTATGAATAGATTTGCGGCCAAAGACATACACGCTCCCATCTTTTTTTATCAAAGGCGCCGGATTCGAGAAAGGCATAGCTACTGTATCAATTCTTTTCCACGGGCCGGTGATAGACCTGGAAAAGGCATAACCGGTTTCATTTGCAGAAGAAATATAATAGAGAACAAAGGTATCACCGCTTTTTACAATCTTTGGGTTGTGCGCCCGGTCATTATCCCAATATCCATCCCTTTTTCGCAAAACAACTTCCTGAAATGTATAAGGGCCATACAAATTATCGGATGTCGCCCTTACGATTTCCGAATATTTTGTCCAGCCGGCCAGGCCATATTGTTGAGGCCAGCGAGATGCAAACATGTGATAAGTATTTCCTACTTTAATTACCGAAGGGCACCACAAAATATAACCTTCCATTTTAAAACCGCCATTTTTTACGGCAGGCTGTAAAGCGTCTTTTAAAGTTTGGCAGTGTACATCACCCGAATAAAAAAGCAGGAAAGTGATAATAAGCGCGAATGATTTTGATAATTTTACCATAGCTATTTTAAATGTTTGAATGCATATAACGTTGAACCACTACTTCTTTTTTTGATTTTTATCTAAATACAAACTCACACGTGAAAGGGTTGTATAATTTTCAGCATCCAGAATGCTTACCCTTACTTTCCATACCGTTTCCTTCGGAAAGCGGATGAGTTTATTTTTGCCGATTGAAGTTCCCTCTGATAGCAATTTCCAATCACTGTTTACCTGGCCTTCTATTTTATAACTAAGAATCTTTGGCCCCGGTACACTGGCTTCAGAAATGATAAACGCGTTGATGTCTAATGGCCCTTCAGTATCTATTTCAAATACTGCTTTAGTAACTCCATTGTCGGTAGCCCAATAATCTGAATCAATTCCATCGAGTGCTTTTTCTCCTGCAAATTGCCGCTTTTTTTCTCTCACGTTGCTTACATTTACCGGCCGGTACAGCGCCAGATCCGGCCCGAGAAGCGGATCTGAAATAACTTTTTGTGGTGGCAAAGGAGATATGTTTTGATTTGTAACCAGATTGCCGGAAGTTGAATTATAACCTATATTTTCTAATGCAGTACGCCCTAAGCGTTCTGCCAATTGAGCAAGATAAAGACTTTGAGGCGCTACCGGAATTCCATGTGAATCAAAAGTACCTTCGTCAAGAATGGGTGACGAATCAAATAATCTTGCAGTTTGCCCGCGTGCCCCCTTACAACCGATTGCCCAGTTCATCGCTCCCGGTGGATTCTGAATAATGTAAGTTTTTGCGATGCAATTCCAGGCCACAGCCCAGGCCATTGTCCATCCATGACCGGAACCTGCCACTCCCCTGTTCATGAAATCAATTCCACCATCGGGAACCACACAGTTATCAACCAGTAATCCGGTTGACCAGCGCTGATGTGGCTGAATCCGGCTTCCATGGCCTCTGAAAATGCTGTTTAAAATTACATTGGGTCCGGTTATC
Source organism: uncultured Chitinophagaceae bacterium (assembly GCA_963706825.1). Lineage (GTDB taxonomy): Bacteria > Bacteroidota > Bacteroidia > Chitinophagales > Chitinophagaceae > Ginsengibacter. The sequence continues at coordinate 318,615 of CAVPNT010000005.1, forward strand.
AAACTTCCTGTCCACACAAAATAAGTATTGCCGCCGCTTACTTCACAACGGTCAATGAGATTGCAACTGCCCTCTATGCTAAAATCTGTTGGTTTAGAAGCTCCGAGATTGGGATAGCTATGTTTCACTTTTACCTGTTGCATCGTGATATGATTTCCGGCAAGCGTAGTCGTGTTCATCGTTTCTTCAAAATAAACATCTTTCACCCAACAATTATCGCCTTCAATCCTGATACCAGAATAGGGAGCATGACCATAATCAACTTCCTGTGCCGCACATCGAATATGCAGATTTTCTATCCCCACCTGTGAAATACGATGAGATGCGGAAATTTTTTTTACGATTGTCCCCGCGGGATCCAGATAATATGCATCATATGAATCTGAAAGAGGAATGTTTATGGTGATTTTATTCGCGGAAATACCGGTAATCTTTCTTTCAGATATTTCCTGGCGACTGCTGGCAATCCATGTTTGGGGCTTCCCATCTCTTTTCAGGTTATCCATTTCCATAAAATGAACCCATTTGTCAGTAACCGGCCTCAGGATAGCAATTCTATCTCCTACTGCAAATGGTGTCACATCGTTTACCGTAAATGCAGATTCCCCCGAAGGAACATAACTGTCGCTTATTTTTGCAAAATTATTATCTGGCATTTTTTCATCCTGATTACTTCCCTTCTTTCCACCACTTATAATAATGGCCTGGTGTTTATTACCATTCATAAAAATTGTGGTTCCGCCGGAACCACTGCCACTTCCACGGAGCACTACGCCATCTGCAGAAATCGCGATGGTTGCATTGCAAAAAAAAGTGCCCGGAGCCAATTGCACCGCTCCGCGAAATCCATTTTTTAATGGCAATGCTTCTACCGAATCTATTGCTGCCTGAATTGATTTTGTAGCATCAATTGCGCCTGAAGGATTTACAGTAAGTACTACCGGAACCTTCGGAAGTGACACTCCTCCTCCCATATATCCGGCACTGGAAAAATCCATTATTTTATCGCCTCCAGGAGTGGTTTTGTAAATAAGCCTGCCATTTTCCGAAGGATATACCCATTGGCTGGAATTGCTTTTATTTTGGGCAAATGTATTTACTGCAACCATTTGAAATCCTAATGAAGCAATAATGATTTTCTTGAAATACCTGTTTGTAAAAAACATGAAACAAAGTTTTAATGATTTTATTTTGAAAACCGGATAATGTGTTTTTTTACTGATTACACAGATCATAGTCTATCATGCCAGAGAATAGGATTGATTGTTTCAAGATAAAAATACCCGTGCGCACTTTTATATTTTTTATAGCGATTTGGTATTCTGTACGAATTACCAGCCTGTAAAAGCGCCGCGCTGATTCTTTATTGCAGCGGATTTTGCTGCTATATTTTATTATTTTTTTGCCTTTACTCCTACATCAGTACCATTTAAAATACGCGCTTTGCTCTCTGATTTTGAAAACTCATCGGCTCCTGTATCGAATGGTGAAACCCTTACCTGCCCATCCATGTCAAGAGTAATAGTAGGAAATCTTTCTGTAACGGCATTAATAGCGGGGCTTCCGGATTGTAAATGGAAAGCCCCTGATGCATCTCTTGCAAGCTTTGGATTTATTTCCTGAAATCCGCCGGCTGGCATATCTCCGGCATTATTTGTTTGATAAATAATATTGCCTTTCCAGTTAGCATTTGTCAATGGCCCTGAAATGGATGCTGCGGTGCCACCATCCTGTATAATATTATACGCTATGGTTATAAAAGTAGCGCCCATTCCATCTTTACGGGCACTTTGAAAAAAATTACGTGGATTGTTTACCATTGTGTTAAAAGCAATCAGCACCCTGTCTGGCCTGTCATGCGAAGTGAGTTTAGCTCCATCTGCCACTTCCCCATCGCCATTCCCAATAAAAATTGCAGGATTGCAATTTTCAAAATAATTGCTGTGTATAACGTGGTCATCGCCAAAAATTCTAAGCCCGGGTGTGTTGATAAAATAATTGCCATATACAAAACATTTATTCCCGTGCCTCAATGTAAATTGTGCAGGGCAATTTCGGATGGTATTATAACGTAGCGTAACTGCAGAAGCCTTCACAGATATTAATTCATTTTCTCCGGCACAATCTTCAAAAAGATTGTACTCAACAATGCTGTTGCTCGATGAAAGACTGAATCCGCTAAGGCCGAATTGCAACGTTTCAGCGCCATTTTTACCACCCTGATCTTTTTGTGATTTAAAATAATTGTGATGTATCCAAAGCCGCTCTGCAATCTGATTGCCACTGCCACGAACCGCAATAAACCTCCCCATTGCATTTTTATTTTGAAAAGTATTATAATCGACCTGATGGTCGCTACCGGCAAGCGTGAGATCTTCGCCATCGCCGGGCGTTTCAAAAAGATTTTGAGTGAACCTGCAAAAGCGTGTGCCGGTGCCGGTTTTTGCTTTTGATGCCAGGTGGGTAAATTTGAAGCCTTTGATAATAATGTATGCGGCAGGGCTTTCCAGATTAAAACCTCCGGAGCCGTTGATTTCTGCAAACCCTGTATTTTGAGCTGCGATCGTAATAGGCTGCGATGAAGTGCCCGCCTTATTAATCATAATATTTGCAGTAGTGGTGTAAACGCCATTAGTAACAAGAATCACATCTCCTGGATTCGCATTATTAATTGCATTTTGAAGATCCGGTAAAGAAGAAACCGTAATAGTTTTGGCTGATGCAAGGTTTACATTTAAAAGAACGAATAGAAATATCAAAAGATGATTCTTTGAACAAAACCGTATATTTTTTTTCATAAAAAATTAAACATTTTTAACGCTCAAGTAACAGGTATTTTTTCAAACAATATTAGCAGATATTATCATTCTATTCAATTATTTGTACAAAGATGTTACAATGGGAAAATGGGAAATTTTGAAAATGGGAAAATTTATAGCCTGCAACTTTACGGTATATCTGATGATTTCCCGGATTTTCATTTTTGATTATTCAGTAAAGAAAGAAATAAGCATGATTTTGATTTTAATTTTCGTGAAAATGTGTAGCATAATTTCCAACAGTTATTTTTTCCTTAATAATGCCTCCAGGTAATAATAATCTGCATAATTGATCGGCACATCCACTTCGCTATTGGATGGTTTGGAACCTGTGCTATGCATTAAGATAAAACCATCATTTTCTCCCAAAGGCGAACGATAATGATCTGTCAGGCTCTTCATGATTTTGTCCGCAGCTTTTTTATAAATCGCTCCGTTTTTACTATACGCGCTCAACTCGTATAAGGCAGAAGCAATCACTGCTCCGGCAGATGCATCCCGTGGCTCATCAGGAATATTGGGAGCATCGAAGTCCCAGTAAGGAACTCCGTCTTTTGGCAAATGCGGATGGTTTAAAATGAAAGAAGCAATATGTTCGGCGTGGTTTAGAAAATCTTTATTTTTTGTTTCGCGATAGCACATAGTAAAACCATATAATCCCCACGCCTGGCCGCGTGCCCATGCTGATTCATTGCTGTATCCCTGGTGGGTGGTTTTCTTAATAACTTTTCCGGTAGCAGAATCATAATCTACTACATGGTAAGAACTGTAGTCCGGCCGGTAATGATTTTTCATGGTATTTACTGCATGCGTAAATGCAATTTTATAAAAAGAAGAATCGCCGGTTAATTTTGTCGCTTCAAAGAGCAATTCCAGGTTGATCATATTATCAATGATTACCGGGTAATCCCACTTTTGCTTGTTGTGATCCCAGGATCTGATAACACCGGCAGTCGGATTAAAACGGGTGCCAAGTGTTTTGGCCGATTGAATAATGACGTCTTTGTAATGTGCGTTGTTAGTGAGTTTATAGCCATTTCCAAAACTGCAATAAATTTTAAATCCCATATCATGGGTAGTGCTATTGAATTTTTCTCTTTCAATATCAGCAGTAAATTTCTCGGCTTCCTTTTTCCATTCATTATTGCCGGTATATTGGTATAAAAACCAAAGCTGGCCAGGGAAAAAGCCACTTGTCCAATCGCGGGAAGTGACTAGTTTTAATTTACTATCTTCCAATGTACGCGGCGAAACCAATTCGCCGGTATTGTTTCCCGGAGTGGCCCCCTTGGTTACAGAAGCTTTATTTTCTTTTGCTTTGACAATTTCAAGGAGCATCAATTTGGTTTGTTTTTCAACATCCGAAAAAACGGTAGCAACAGAGACAGGCTTAGATGAAACAGGAATTAACTGCACCTCCAGCAATTTCATCAGTTCTTTTCCGGCAATAGTAACCGGGGCAATTTTCAGATGATGAATGCCTGCCTGTAACGAAATAGTTTCCAATTCACGGGTAATCACATCAGTACTTTTACCGCCGCCGATTACCTGCTTCTGAATATAGAAATCATCCACCGTCGCGGAATACATTCCACCGGCTGATTCTTTAGGCGCTATATATTTAATCAATAATTTAAAATCAGCTGAAGATAATGTACGGAAATTCCAGCTAAGATTTTGTTCTTTAGAATTCCATCCTTCCACATAGTAACGATCTGTTTTTCCATCGCCAAAACTAAAACCCCTTCCCGCCTGAACTGCATCGTAAGCCAGCAATCTTGTTTTGGAAACATTTACAGAAACAAAGGATATGCTGTCTGTTCCAACCTGATCATTTGAGGATTTATTTCCTGGCAGCAGTTCTATTACCAACACCGTATTTACAGTATCTATTGCTTTTGGCGGCAACTGAATGAGTACGTCTTCTTTGTTTATTCTGTTTGCAACAAATTGTTTTTTTGAATCTGACAGCAGGTAAACCTTGCTGATCTTATTTTTTAATCCGCCTACATACAATTTACCATTTGCAGGCCATTCAAAAACATGCAGAAATAGCTTATTCTTTTTTAAAGTAGATACGCCCCAGCTTTGCAATGGCAAAGAACTTGCGGTAGTTCCATAAATACTTTCACCGTTTTTATCCATCCATTTACCAATACCACTCAAAATACTTTCGTCTTTTGCATCAAAAGTACCATCGCCTTTCGGCCCAATATTCATCAGCAAATTGCCACCGCGCGATGCAGCACTGGCCAGCAACCTGATAAAATGAGCCGGTGGTTTGTGGCTTTGGTCAAATTTAGAATAACCGTAAGATTCATTAGTGGTTGGAATTGCTTCCCAATCTCCCGTAACCGGATAAAATTCTGCAGGCCTGTCGGCTGTGTTTTTATAATCACCAAAATTGGCTTCGGAACTTCTTACCAAACGACCGTTTACCACCACACCCGGATCTGATTCCCGAATGGCTTTTAATATCCTGATATTTTCTGACAATGGCAATTTTTGCGGTGTATCAAACCATAAAATATCAGGATGGTATTTTGCAATCAATTCTTTAATTTGCGGAATAGCCTTTTCGTCCACATATTTTTTTGCTTTGGTCAATAATTCGGGATGAAGGTCGTACCAGTTTCTTCCTCCGTATAAGTTAAGGTCGCCGCCTGGATTTTTATACTCCCAATCATTTCCGGGGGCATTTGGGTCTTCCCAATCAAAAGCATGTGAATAGTAAAAGCCGAATTTCAATCCATATTTTTTGCAGGCTGCAGAGAGCTCAGCCATCGGATCTCTTTGAAATGGTGTTTGCTTTTTTATATTAAAATCAGAAACTTCCGAAGGATACATGGCAAAGCCATCATGATGCTTGGATGTGATAATCATGTATTTCATTCCGGCATTCTTTGCGTTTCTCACCCACCGATCCGCATTGAACTTTAGAGGATTAAAATTATGTGCTAATTCCAGATATTCTTTACGGGAAATCTTTTCTTTGCGCATCAGGTGCTCTGCGTAGCCGCCCACTTGTTTTCCGTTCCATTCGCCACCGGCCTCTGAGTACACGCCCCAATGAATGAACATACCAAACTTCGCTGTGCGCCACCATTGTATCCGCTGGTCGTGATTTTTCATAGAAGCGGTCCACCACCCGTTTTTGGCGTCATCAATTGCCTGCTGGTCTCTTTGCTTACCGGTGTTGAACATTTGTGGGTCTTCATCACCATTAGTTTGTGCGAAGGAAGCGATGGAAATCAATAAAAAAAGTGGCAGACAAAAAATAAAGCGTTTAAAAAATTTCAATTTCATATTAAAACGATTTTTTTTCAGTAAAAGAAGAAATAAGTGGATTTTTTAATTTTCAGAATAAACATTTAAAGAAATAACGAAAGTCATAAACTTCCCATTTAATTCAACCAAATCAATGGATGCCGTATAGGAAGATTACGAATCACTTCTTCCACTTTCGGATCGTGATCTAAATTTTTCCAGGTAGTAAACCATGCTTTATTATTATACGCTTCGGCACCAAAAATTAAGAAAGGTTGCGCCACAGGCCATTCATCCCAATACATGACATCTTTTTTAAAAGGCCATTTATTTTTATCAACAATATATGGATACAAAAATTCAATTCCTTTTTTTATAGATTTCCCATCTGCTGTTTGATAATTCCACAAATCGTTTTCTTCAGAAGAAAGAATCTGGCAAAGGGTCATCATAGCATCTAAATTAAAAATTGAGTAGCCATAAGGTTTAGTTCTTGCCGTTTCGCGCGGAAAACTGCCATCACTTGCCATTTGGCTTGGAAGAAAGACATTTTTATAACGATCACTGCAAAATTGCATCAGCTTTGTATTTCCCGTAAACTTCGAAAAAGCAGCTACCTGCATCGCCCAGCAGGTTCCATGGTTATTTGTAGCATTCATTTCTGACTTTCCGTAAGGATGCGTGGTTAGCCATTCAAGATATTCGCCAAACCAATTTTTAACCGCTGCTAAATTATTTTTATCCATTGCTGCATCTCCTTCCATCACCATCAGTCCCTGCGCTACTTCCATCAACTGAATGGTATCAATAATACCGATGCCCCTTCCCGTAAACCGGCCTTTAATGGCCTGGGCATACAATAGATTGGGATTCATTAAAGTAGCGGTGTCAACAAACCATGCTTTACAATGTTTCATCGCCTGCCGCACATATTTCTTGTCACCTGTTATTTTATAAGCAGATGCGAGAGCACCCACAATTTTGCTCAGCCGTATCATAGAAAGGCGATGCGCTACAAAATTATCCGGGTTGGTCATTCCATCGCGCTGGATATAAGGGCTGTCAGCGCTTGCCGGACTAGGCCACCAATAATCTCCTTCGCTAAAAAAATCATGTTTGCCACCAGCGCTTCTTGGTGAAGTTTGAGCAGTAACTGTAATCGGCTCCTGTTGCATCGCCCACGCAGCTTCTTCCATTATTTGCCTGCGCAATGTTTCTACTGCTTCTTGTTTAACTGAATCAGAAGAAGCAGCAATCTTCTTTTGTCCGGAACAGGAAAGTAAAAAACAGGATACAAAAAATAAAGTGATTTTCATTTTTAATTTTTTTATCTATTCTCCTTTAGCGTTGGGGATGTCATAAACTTCCAGGTTACCTTATTAATCGTATTTGGTTTCCCTTTTACCGCACTTGAAATGGTTCCTTTTCTATTTTCAACTTTTATTTCTCTCCAGGTGTACTCTCCTTTTTCATAATCAAAGGTTTCTCCATCATCATCGTATAACCGGTATTTACCTGGTTTTTCACCATAGTATCTGATCTCCAAATCCACTTTCTCACTCGCCTTTGGGGCGTGTAGCATAGGTTTCATCATGGGAATAATACCGCCGTCTTTTACATAAACCGGAATTTTATCAAGTCCGGGAGTAACAGTAATGATTTGTCCATCTCCTGCAAATTCACCTGTATAGAGATCATACCATTTCCCTTTTGGTAAAATCACTTTCCTGGAAGTTTCCCCTGTAAACATCGGTGCCACCAGCAAAAACTCGCCAGCCATATACTGATCTTTTATTTCTTTTACTGCAGCTTCTTCATAAGGATTTTTTTCAAGATTGGTATCGGTTTTTTCTTTTTTTACCTCCACAGTAAATCCTTCTTCCAGATTCATCGCGCGGAAAGGTGGCGTACCTTCAAAATGGTATTTGGCAAATTCGCTGTACCAGTAAGGCATCATCTGCATACGCAACAAAGCAAATTCTTTTACCTGCTCAGCTACGTCCGGAAATGTCCACGGTTTGGTACCGCTCGACCAGGCATTTATCATTGCCATTGGTGAAAAAACATTCGATTGGAAACGGCGCAGCCATTCTTCACCAGTTTTGGAAGCTCTTACTTCCGGTGTCCACAATACACCGGCAAAACCACTGTTGATAAGGGCTGTAATAAAATCCTGGTGATTGTAATAATCATTATAAATTACATAAGGAAAAGAAGTACCTCCCCCGTTATTGCCTCTTACCAATCCAAAAGTTCTCTGGTTTTTTTGGTGAAACATATCAGTACTATACCTCATCACGAGCATGGCGTATGTTTGCCGCATCTGTTCTGCAGAATGTCCGGAAGGAAAGGTTGCCACATCGGGCCATAAATAATTATCACCACCGTCTACTTCATCAAATTTGTAGCCGCTTACACCAATGTCCACCTGGTCTTTTTTTAATTGATTAAAGAAAATATCCTTTGCCTGGGGAATGGTAAAATCGGGCACCGCACCGACCCAAACGGTATGTGAACCGGTGAATGGTTTGATGCTTTTATAAATAGACGCTTCCGGAGAAACATAAGGATTTGTCCATAGATTGAGCCGGATATTTTTCTGCAACATTTCCTGAACAAATTGTTTGGGTTGAGGAAAACGTGTTTTGTCCCATTCAAAAGTGCAAGGATATGATTTGCTTTGCCATCCGGGCTCCAGGCCAATAAAATCGAGCGGATAACCTCTTTCTTCAAAATCCTTCGCTTCTTTTTTTACCATATCTGCATCAAACAAACGCTGTACCCGCTGAGTAAAACCAAGTCCCCATCGCGGTGGCAAAGGGCCGCCACCATTGAATAAATTATAACGGCGCACGGCATCCAGCATAGTTGGACCCGCAAAGACATAAATTTCAGTACCAGGCGCCGGCACCAAAATTTCCACACCATCAGAGTAAGGACGCGATGTCCAGGTTTTATCAAGGTTTCTATCTTTTGCTTCGGGTGGATTTTTGCTATCTCTTTTTACAGCCGTTCCTGCATAAACAGTAATATATCTTGCAGAATTAATAAAAACACCATAACCATCAGAGGAAACATAAAACGGCGTTGGTGCGTGAGTACGGCCATTATCTTTTCCGCCATAATGGTCCACGTGCAATTGCAAAATCTTTCCACGCTGATATACCGTTTGAAAATTTAAACCAAAACCAAAAAGCTGTTCAGTCTTATTTAAAGGAAAACTCAGGTACGTTTTTCCATCAGATATTTTGCCAGAAATCTCCTGTTTTGATAAAGGGAAACCGGTGGCGCTCATTTTTGCCAATGCTTCTTTATTGGGAGTGGCGCCGGCGGCATTCAGCAGATTATACGATTCGGGTTTACCTACAATGCCCTTCCAGATGCCTGGCTCTACCTCTGTCCAGGCGATGCTTTGTGCATGAATGCTATAAGAAAAAGCAAGAACAATAAATGCGGCAATTATTTTTTTAAGTGTCATAGTTATTTTTATAAAAAGGAATCGAATTGGTTTTACCTTTTTTTGTTTCAAATTTTATTCTTTCGCATTGTAACCAAGAAACTTTTGTCAGACTCTTCAATAATGCAATGGCTCAACAAACCTTCCTGGTTTACAACGGAACAATCGTATAAGTTTTCCCTTTTTCTGTTTTAAAATCTAATATATAATTGGTCTTCACATCCACTTCTACCAATTGGGCATTTTCATGTTTTTCAAACGGCGGTTTACCATACACTGTATTCAAAGGATTGGGATTTTCACCAACTGCTTTTTGAGATTTTACTTCCACTACTTTTACCGGCTGCAAAGTGCTGATGCGGCAATTGCCACCCAACGCAGAAAATATTTTAGCCCGAACCAACCGGCCATCTTTCCAATTCATATCGACAGTAAAATTGCCGCGAGCTTTGATTCCTTTGATAGAACCATCGTTCCATGCAGAAGGCAATGCAGGTAGTAAAGAAATAACGCCATCGTGACTTTGCAACAGCATTTCAGTAATGCCCGCCGTGGCTCCAAAGTTGCCGTCAATCTGGAAAGGAGGATGGGCATCAAAGAGATTAGGATAAGTGCCGCCACCGCCCATAGTTTCCCTTTTTTCCAAAGGATTAATGTAAGTAAAAGCAGAACCTAAAATTTTATACGCATGTTCTGCATCGTGCAAGCGCGCCCACCAGTTTATTTTCCATGCCATTGACCAGCCGGTGCTTACATCGCCTCTTTCAATCAACGATTGTTTTGCCGCTGCCGCTAATTCGGATGTTTGATTCAATGTGATTTCGTTACCAGGAAATAAGCCGAATAAATGCGAAATGTGTCGATGTTTGTCATTCGGGTCGTCCCAATCTTTGAACCATTCCTGCAACTGTCCATATTGACCGATATGAAACGGATATAATTTTTCTTTTGCTTTTATTAATTCATTTTTAAAATCAGCATCTATATTTAAAATGTCCGCACTTTTAATTGTTTCGGTAAATAATTCGCGGATGATAGACATATCCATGGTAGATGCCATGCTCAGCTGGTATTCTTTTCCTTTTATCTTAACGGTATTTTCGGGAGAAGTGGAAGGATTGGTAACAAGGTATCCTGATTTTGGGTCAATAATTAACCAATGCAACATAAATTGAGCGGCTCCTTTCATTAAAGGATACGCTTCCTCTTTCAGAAATTTTTTATCTCCTGTAAATAAGTAATGTTCCCACAAATGTGTACTAAACCACGCTCCTGCCATTGGCCATGCCGACCAGCGTGGCGCTCCTTTCGGATCCCAATCATAGCCGCCCGGGGGCGATGTCTTTGCCCAAATATCTGAGTTGTGATGAGTAACCCAACCTTCATTAATATGGTAATTCACTTTCGCCGTTATTTGTCCGTTTACTGCAAGCTCTTTCATAAAATCAAATAGCGGCTGATGGCATTCTGAAAGATTGGTATTTTCAGCAGGCCAGTAATTCATTTCGGTATTGATGTTGGTGGTGTAATTGCTTCCCCATGGCGGCTGTACATGGTCGTTCCAGATGCCCTGGAGATTCGTAGGCCGTGAACCCGGCCGCGAACCCGCAATCATCAGATACCTTCCGAATTGATAATACAAAACCACCAGGCCATTATCATGTTGCGATGCAAAATTTTTCAATCGCTTGTCTGTAGGTTGTTTCATCACTTCAGGATTGGTACTTAAGTCAAAGTGAACCCTGTTAAATAATGGCTGATAATCGGCAATATGTGCTTTCTTTAATTGGCTGAAGGATTTTACCATCGCTTTTTGAAGATTTGCTTTTGCTTCTACTGAAGGATTTTTACCATCCAATCCCGGCGATTTGTCAAAGCCATTAAAACTCGTTGCTTCAGAAAGGTAAATGGTTACTGCATCCGAATTGGCCACTTTTAATTCATTATTTTCTTTTGTTACCCGGCCAGTTTCCGCAACTACTTTTACATGCACTTCAAAATTCATTCCTTCACCATTCCAGTCGTCGTATTCAATTTGTTTTGGTTCAGATTCCCTGTTGGCAACAAACTTTGGCGCTTTACCTTTTAGCACTAAATAATTATTTGCAACAGCGGTAGTTTGGTATTTTAATTTACTGGTAATGGAAGTCTTAAAGTTCAAAGCACCTTTTTTATCTGCAGTAATGCGAATTATCATTATTTTATCGGGATGACTGATAAAAGTTTCTCTTTTAAAAGTGACCCCATTAATGGTATATTTTACGGTCGCAACCGCATTGGACAAATCGAGATCGCGGTAATAAGATGAAGGAAGCGAGTCTTTCAAGTCGTTGGTCAGCCATAAGTCGGCCATGGTGAGGTATCGTGCTGAATAAGGCCCCTGCATTTTTCTCCAAAGAGTTGTAGCACTGTCATAGTTGCCGGCAAAAATCTGCCCTCTTACTTGTGGTAAATATTTTGGTCCATCAGGATTATTGCCATCATTGGGATAGCCTGACCAAAGCGTATTGTCATTCAATTGAAAACGTTCGGTGGTAATGCCGCCAAAAATCATCGCGCCGGTTTTTGAGTTGCCAAGTGGCAACGCCTCCTCCCAGATTCCGGCAGGTTTATCATACCATAAACTCAAAGCCTTCCCACCTCCCATTTGAGAATGGTTACTTTGACATATACTAACAAAGCCAACGACACTAAATAAAATAGAGAATAGTATTGGTTTTTTCATGAATTACAAATTAATAAAAGCAGCAGGTATGCCTTCTACTTTTGCACTTACGATAGATTTTCCTTGTTTTGTTTTTATAGAAATAATAGCTCTTCCATTATAAAGTTGTACCAGTCTTGAACCTGATGAAGTTCCCAAATCATCTATTAATTCGCCATCACCTGTCAATCCAAATCTCACCCAATTGGCGGCATCCAGGCACTGAATATTTTTATCATCCAATAATTTCACCTGCACCGTTGCTACACCCTTTTCTTCGTTTATTTTTTCAAAAATTGCTTTCACGGGCTTACCCCATTTTTCAGTCTGGTATTGGAAACGAATGCTATCTTCTACCTGAACCTTCCCCTGTCCGGCTGCGCCATTCAGACGGACTTTTTTTGCAATTACTCTTACATTATTTTCGCCCTTATTTAATTTCACATTCCAGCGCAAACCGGCAGCAGGAAAATCCTGGCTATTACGTTTCTTTACACCAACGCTTTTGCCATTTACAAACAACTCCGCTTCATCACAATTGGAATAAACCTTTATCATTTTCTCTTCTCCATCATTGCCCCAGCGCACCGGCCACGAATGAGCATAAATGTGAGCCATCGGTTTGGTAGTCCAATAAGATTGAAAAACATAATAGCCTTCTTTTTTGCTAAAATCTCTTTCCAGCAGGCCTTTTTGATTCATATAAGGTACGGGATTATCAGGACGAACGGGCGTCGAAAAATCCTTAAAAATCCATTGTGCAGCCCCCGTTAACCAAGGCATGGTTTCCTGCTCTTTTAGATGCCAATCGAAAAGATTGCAGATATAAGATTCACTCCAATCGCCATCTTTTGAAACTCTTGCTGCGCCGCCATACAACGATGCATCACCGGCGCGTTCATCAGCCGCTCCAGTAGATTTTATGTCTTGCAAAGCCTTATCCGGATTTTCCGAATGACGTCCTGCGTGGCTGTCGCCGCCCCACTCCATGTGAAGAAAATGATTCACTTTATTAAACTCATCTTGTGTTACCTGTTTGTATTCAGTATAAATGCCGCGATACCAACCGGCCCAAATTGAGGGCGAATACACATCCACAATATCTTTACAAAAATCGCATCTGCGGATAGCTGTTTTTCTGGAAGGGTCAAGGTGATGCGAAAGGTTATTCAACTCGGTCATAAATGCACGGATTTTTTCTTTATCGAATTCTGAAAAATCTCCGGGCCAGTCATTTTCATTTCCCAATCCCCAGATGATTACAGACGGATGATTGTAATGCTGTTCAATGAGGTTGGTCAGCATACGACGCGCCTGGTCTTTATACTGCTCGCCACCTAATCCGCCACGGCACCACGGAATTTCTTCCCAAACCAGGATACCGAGGCTGTCGCAGAGATTTAAAACAATGCGTGATTGCTGGTAATGGCCCAGGCGAACAAAGTTGACTCCCATTTCTTTCATCAAAATCATTTCTTCACGAATCATGTCTTCCGTCATGGCTGCAGCAACGCCGGCATGGTCTTCATGGCGTTGTGTACCTCGAATTAAAAGGCGTTTTCCATTTAATAAAAAAGGCCCTTTAGTAACAAATTCAAAATGTCGAAAACCCACTTTATCGGATTGTGTAAACACACCATCATGAGTGGTAACTGTGATTTGAGTAGTATATAATAGTGGCTTTTCTGTTGACCATAATAACGGCTTTTTTACGATAAAATCGGCAACGGCCACATCGCCTTTCAAATCATTAATTGTCTTTTCTGTTTGCTGAATTACTTTTCCTGAAGGATCAATTAATTTTACCGAAACGGATGCCTCTGGTGCATTTGCAGGATTATAAAGCCTTGTTTTAACAGAAAGTTTACCGGCTTTCCCCAGGCTATCGACTTCAGCATGAGCAAATACTTTATCTACTGAAAGTGACGGTACATACATCAGATTCAGATAACGATAAATGCCTCCGTATAAATTAAAATCAGAAAGATCAGAAGGAATCATTTCCAAATCCCGCGAATTATCGGTCCTGATCGAAATTGGAATTTTCCCTTTGAATTGCTTCTGAAATACGTCTGTCTTTTTAAACGCTTCCACAGCATCAGTAATATCAACTGTCCACTCATCATAACCACCGGTATGCTCACCGGCTTTTGTTGTATATACATATACTTGAGTCTTTTGCCCTGCACCTTCAAAATGCAATAAAGTCCGGCCATTTTTGTAAGGATTATTAATTTCCAGCACCGTCTTATACCATGCCGGCCCCTGGTAATAATTGACATCAGGATCCACTGCATCTGTTGCATTCACGCAATGCGGCAAGGTTATATTTGTCCAAATGGGAACGCTCTCGGGATTACCCTGCTTCACGGGCCGCACCGCTTCCCATATTCCGCCCATATCCTGTTTTAAAAATTGCCAGTTATTGATGAGCCTCACAGATTGCTGTGAATAAATGCCCTGATTGAAAAACAAAACCGATACAAATGCGAGAAGAATATATTTACGAATCACCATTTTAATTTTTGCTTGATAACTTCTTAAAATAAATTCCTGATGGGCAGGTTAAAACCTCTCACCAGGAATTTTTGTGTGTGGTTTTTCTAATGACCTGAATGTTCGTATTATTTAGTTCCAGATATTTGCCGATTCAGGCATTACTTTTCCCAAAAAAATACTTTTGCAATATAACCGAAAAGCGGTGGGGAGGATTTGAACTTTTTACCAAAATCATAAGCTATTTTGACAATTCTGCAACAGATAGTAAAGTATTTTCATCAGTCTTCAGTAAAGTATAACGTATTTTTTACAGAACTAATCCTTCCGCAGTGACATAACCAGGCTCCCTTGCAGGAACCTGGTCTTTCACCATTAAAAGAAACTACAAGAAAGAAAGCAGTAAACGGAGAAATAACCGGAATTTCGGATTTTATTTAGGAGCATCGCATCACTATACCACATCGATCACTTTAACATTTCATCCTGTTCATATCGTTCGTGCTCGTGAATGACTTTTTTCTAAAGCTATTAACAGAGCATATCCAGAAGGAATATCTTATTCAGTAAACGAAGAAATAACGGGAATTCTAATTTTGATAGATGGCTCTCCTCACAATAAATTCTCAAGTATCGTTTACACTCACAGCCGCATTTGCGTCCTCAATCTATTTTAACCAGGCTGCCACCACAGGCCGTTCAATCCTTTCTTTAAAATTCGTCAAATACTCAAACCATTCTTTTGAGCTTTTTATGATTCCTGCTTTATCCCATGCTGCACCCGCGTAATACACAAAAGGCTTTCCTGGCATAACTTGAGTGACAGTAAGTAAATGCTTATCATCCATCCTCATTTTTTCGGCAGAACCTTGCACCACAGAACCGACTCCGGTTGTACCGTCTTTGCCATGCCGGGGCTCCCAATATCCCATTACACCATCTTTTTCACTGAGCAGGATCGTGCCTTTTTCTTTACGCTTCACGATGCCGATGGCTACCGGCATATAGCCTGATTCTTTGTAAGAATAAACTGTTTCTATCCGGTTCAATTGTGAACCGGCATCTATTGAAATAATTTTGCTCTCTCCTACCATCTTCCCATCTACATTCCATTCATCATAATCCAATTGAAAAGTGCTGCGCAACGGTCCATTGTCAAAAACTTTATACTTTCTGAAATTTTTCGAGTAATAAATAGAATCTTTGATGTACGGCGCATTGCTACCGGCTCCCAGGGTAAATCCTACACTATAATAATCCAGCCCGTCTCCATGATCTACATGATAATTATCGCTTTTGTACCATTCGTTAATGATCAATTTCGAAGTCCGCTTTGTCCACACATCCTGTCCGTAAGCCATTTGGCTGGGAATTTTTTCCAATGCTGCTCCATATACACGAAAAGCAATACGATCATTTTCCCATGCGAAATCATCATAACGTTCCGGAACGAAACGGGCGTAGGTTCTCGGCGCAAAAACAGAAGGGCTTCCGGCTGTTATCCTTGCATATATTTTTGAACCTGGCGCAATTGCTGTAAGCAGTAAAATATTCTGCGGTTCTTTTTTCCCTTTATATTCAATTTGATAAGGTATTTCTTCACCGGTTAAAGCATCTGATATTTTAAACTGATTCTTATTGTTTTTTATTTTTGAAATAAAGTCATTATAAGGTACTTCCAACACTTCTTCTTTTCTATCCAATCCCGTATTATTATATAATGAGATAATCGTGTTATTTGGTGAATGCTTCAACAACAAATCTATCATTTCAGAACCAGCCAAAAGAAATCCTCCAATGCCATATACTTCTGTACTATTATCATCAACCGATTCGGGCTTTTCCCCTATCTGTTGAACGTTACCAAGTTTGCCATCTGCGTGTACCGAAGACAACAACGCCGCCCAGGCTTTTTCTATAACCGGATTATATTTTTCATAAGCAAGTAAATTATTATTTACGCCATAAGCAAGTGCATAGCAATAAAATGCAGTTCCACTGGTTTCTTTTGCAGGATAGCTATCAGCATCAAGCAGTGCAGCGTGCCAGCTTCCATCAGCACACTGGAGTGAGGCAATTTTTGCTGCCATTTTTTTATACAATTCAATAAAACGGTGGCGGTCGGGATAATCGCCAGGCATATTCTCCAACATTCTTACCAATCCTGCAATCACCCATCCATTGCCGCGCGACCAAAATACTTTTTTACCATTTGCTTCCTTTGCGTTAAAGTATTTACTGTCACGAAAATAAAGGTCTTCCAAAGGATCAAATAAATAGTCTGTAGTTTTCCACCATAATTTACAAGCAAGGTCGAGATATTTCTTGTCGCCGGTAGCTGTAGAAAAATAAGCCAATGCCGGCGGAGCCATAAAGAGTGCATCGCACCATCCCCATTCCCTCATTTGAATGTTATTCTTCCATTCAAGAGATTCGGCATGAGGCATCATCAGGATGCTATCTGCCTGCCTGGTGAAATTTGCTATCATTTTGGGCTCCTGATAGAGGGAATACATTTGAGAAAACATTTGTGCAACGCAATAATCATCTCCAAAGGTGAGGCGTGGCCCGGTGTTCCAGCCCAAAGCATCGCCAATACCATACATGGCTTTGCTGTATTTTGAATCGTTTGCAATCTCATTCAACGCCATAAAACCAGTGTAAGCAGCACCGTTTGTCCAATCCCATTTTGCCCAGCGCATACCGTTTTTTTCCCATGAGCGTAATTGCCAGTCAGCTACTTTTTTCATTACTTTTAAAGCAGAATCTGCGCGAAAATTATTTTGCCCAAATAATTTTTCATTAATGGATGTTGCAAATACGAATAACAGAAAAGGAAGTAAATATTTTTTCATTTGAAAAGGTTTTTAAAATTTTAGCCAACAATCTTACTTCAAATCGGTTATAGCACACATGTCCATATCTCCATAATCAAGATTTTCCCCTGCCATGCCCCATATAAAGGTGTAGTTGGCAGTACCAGCTCCTGAGTGTATCGACCATGGTGGCGAAATCACAGCTTGTTCATTCTGCATCCAGATGTGTCTTGATTCCTGCGGCTCGCCCATAAAATGGCAAACAGATTGTCCCTGTGGAATTTCAAAATAAAAATAAACTTCCATCCGGCGGTCATGCGTATGTGCAGGCATGGTGTTCCACACACTACCCGGAAGCAATTCTGTCATGCCCATTTGCAGCTGGCAGGTTTCCACAACAGATGAAACCAATAGCTTGTTAAGTATCCGGTGATTCGAATTTTCCAAAGATCCAAGCGTAACAATCTCCGCTTCTTTTTTGGTAACTTTCTTTGTAGGATACTTTTTATGAGCCGGTGCAGCGTTGATATAAAATTTTGCAGGATTTGATTTATCAAAAGAGGAGAAAACCACATGCTTCGTTTCCCTCCCGATGTATAAGGCTTCTTTGAAATCCAATTCATACTTTTCCCCATCAGCTTCTACAGTTCCTTTGCCACCTACGTTTATGATTCCCATTTCGCGGCGTTCCAAAAAATAATTGGCTTTTAAATACCCAGGATTCAGCATTTCCAGTTTTTTATTTACCGGCATTGCCCCACCCGCGATATACCTGTCATAAAAAGATAAAGTAAGATGAATAGCATCTTCTTCAAAAACTTTTTCTACTAGAAAATTACTCCTTAATTCAGCTGTTTTCATTCCTGAAACTTCATTCGGGCTACATGCCTGCCTCGATTCTATGTACTTGTTCATTTGATCCTTATTTTTTTAACTTTATATAAAATATTTAATAACCCTATTACTATCATTTCTTAAAGATTTTCCTCCGCATTTCTTTCCGTCTAACAGTGATTCTAAAATCACAAATACCAGTCTTTATATCTTTTTAATGCTTCCAAAAAATAATAGTCGGCATAAATAAGCGGTACATCTATTTCAGAATTTAAAACCAACGCACCTGTACTGTGCATCAACAAAAAACCTCCGTTCTCCCGAACCTTTGCCCTGTAATCAGGGCCGGACAAGGACTTCAACATCTTCTCTGCATTTAATACATATTCGTGTTTTTCGTTTCCGCTGCAATATTGACCCAGTTCAAGCAATGCCGAAGCCATAATTGCTGCTGCTGAAGCATCTCTTTTTGCAAATGGGATTTGCGGCGCATCAAAATCCCAAAAAGGAATTTTGTCTTCAGGTAAGTTAGGATGATGCAGCAGAAATTTGGCAATGTTACGTGCCTGCTGCAGGTACTTTTTATCTCTGGTAAAACGGTACATCATCACATATCCATACAATCCCCACGATTGCCCCCTTGACCAGGAAGAGCAATCAGCCGCTCCCTGCCAGGTAGCTTTCCGGATAACGTTACCGGTTTCTAAATCGTAATCTACTACATGAAAAGAACTATAATCGGTTCTATAATGATTTTTAATGGTAGTATTGGAATGATTAACCGCTATATCTTTATACTTTTTATCGCCGCCGTTATCACTTACCCAATTCATCATTTCGAGATTCATCATGTTATCAATAATGACAGGGCATTTAAAATATTTATTACCGTTCCAGCTTTGGATAGATTTAATGGAAGGCCGGTAACGCGTAGATAATGATTCGGCAGAGCGGAAAATAATGTCCTTATAGGCTTCCTTTTTTGTAAGCCTGTAAGCATTGCCAAAACTGCAATACATCATAAAACCAAGATCATGGTTACCGGTATATGTTTCATTGGGTTTGATGACTTCTAATGCCCTTTCAGCTTCTTTCTTTATTTCATTGTTTCCCGTTTGCTCATAAATGTACCAGAGCGTACCCGCATAAAAGCCCGAACACCACCATTTAATATCATGTGCTATTAGTTTTTTATCCTTTTCATTATACGATTGCGGCATTTTATCAGCAGGAATCAAGGTCATCATATAACGGTACTGACTATCCGCAAAAGCAAAATTTTCGCTGATCAGTTGCCGCATTGTTTCTTTTGCAGAATTGGTTTGCGCCTGAGAAAAAGTAACTATAGAACAAAGCATCAATGCCAGTGTAAGTTTTTTCATATCTCTAAAATATTTTAACTGTTTTTCATTGTTTTTTATTTACAATTATTACCTTGAATTACATTCACTTGTTCCATTCTGCCATGCAAGCTGCTACCGTCCTATCCAGCCTCCGTCTACCGTTAATATTTCCCCGTGCACATAATCAGAAGCTGCCGAACTGAGGAAAACGACCGGCCCTCTGAAGTCTTCAGGCTCTCCCCATCTTCCGGCAGGGATTCTGTCAAGTATCGATTTATTTCTTACTGTATCCATTCGTAATGCTTCAGTATTTTTGGTGGCGATATACCCGGGGGCAATGCCATTCACATTTACACCCTGGGAGGCCCATTCGTTGGCCAACGCTTTTACCAAACCAGCCACAGCGCTTTTGCTGGCAGTATATCCTGGAACGTTGATTCCTCCCTGAAATGAAAGCAGAGAGCAAGTGAAAATTATTTTCCCCTGTTTCCTTTCCAGCATCTTTTTGCCAAATTCACGGGCAAGGATAAACGCAGCATCGAGGTTAATGGATAATACCTTATCCCAATATGCATCGGTATGCGCTGCGGCAGGATTTCTCAGTATAGTGCCCGCATTGTTGATAAGGATATCAACTACCGGATGAGCTTCATTTATCTTTTCAACCGACCGGTATAATGCCTCCCTGTTACCAAGATCAACAGTATATGCAGAAAAATTTCTCCCTGCTTTTTTTACCTCTATCTCTACATTGCTTCCTGGCTGAAGTGTACCTGAAACTCCAATAATATCCGCCCCTGCTTCTGCCAATGCAGTGGCCATTGCTTCACCAATTCCCCTTGAACATCCCGTTACAAGTGCCGTTTTTCCGGAAAGATTGAACAGTTCATTTATTTGCATCATGAATCGTAATTTAATATAACCAATTCTACAATTTTACTGATATTCTTCAGACAATTGCAGATAATACGCAAGTATTTCTATGCAATCGTTGTCACTAAAAAATCAGGAATGTTGTGGTCGTACATAATTTTCTAAATCATTTATAAAAAGGCTTTCCCACCGGAGCCTGTTTTATTTTTTTATTTTGATATTTCCATAACTACACTTTGTCCTGCAAACCCATTCTGCGGCAGATCAATGGCAAGCCTACTGATATTTTCATCTTTATGCCATACAGATTTCCATTGATTCCCTACTGCTTCTACAGGAATATTTAAAGAAATCTGAAGAGACTTTAATTTTTGCGTGGGATCAGAAACTGCAATTTGACTTACCTGTTTTCCTCTGGTCTTCAACATGACCATACAGGGACTTTCTGCAGTAACCGTTAATCCATCCGGCAATTTTAAAGTTCCCGCTTTATAAAATATTATTTCGGCTATATTTAAACCATCGTGTTTTACTGCCTGGATTTCGGTAGTGTTTGACAGAATAACTATTTTTGACGTTTTAATATAACCGTTTACACCTGCTGCATTAATACTGGGCACAACTACATATTCATAGCCTGCATTTTGAGGTTTTATTCCATGATCGATCCAGATGCTAAATACTTCTTTTGACTGTACAGGCTCATTGTCCGCCCATCCCTGGTGAGTAATTTGCTGCCAGGTTCCTGTAGCCATCCTGTTGGAGACATATACGTTTGCGGGTTGGGGGAAAAGATAAGCAACACTGTCCTGCAATACCCAGGAAACGTCATTCAAAGCATGCAAATCTTTCTTAAGCGTCTGAAAACCCTCTTTCATTTTTACCACCACTTCACTTTTCAGCAGACTTTGATTTAAAGTGGTGAAAACCGGATAGCCGGCTTCAGAACTGATACCTGCGCCAAGACAAACATATTCCCGATCGAAAAAAAACCATCCTTTATGCGCCGACAGCGGATCATGTACACTTTTAAAATCAAAAGCAACTGCTCCAAACTCATTGTTCGTGACTGCACCCACAAAATCCGTCAGACCTCTTTTAGCTATTTCTTTTGGAGCCGGCAAGGCTGGTTTCTGCACTATGGTTGCTCCGGGAATTTTTTGCCAGTCCCACACCGGAAATATGTTGACATATTCCTTACCGGTTCGGCTGATAAGATTCGAACCATCGGCAAGATGATGCATTTTTAATCCTTCTTCATTGTAAGGCTCTTCCATGTTATTCTGACGCGAAGAATACATACGGACAGAGGCAAAATAATTTTTCCGCTGATGGGCAAAATAGGAAGAATGCCAGAAATACCGGCTCCACATCAGATTGGGCAGCCGCACTCCTTTTCTTATTTGTATAATATTTTGCAATTCATCTTTCCGGTAATCAGATGCCAGAATAAGATTTTGAGGTATTTCTGTGTTTGCTGGATGAACCGCTCCCTTACGGCTCAGGTCACGGTTCTCAGCTCCGGGATCAGGATAGATACCATATGCCATTGCTTTGCAAATACCATCCAGATAATAATCAATCAGCAATTTCAAAGCGCTGTCAGGTAAGGTAAATCTAGTTCCGGCAAACCTGACTGCCCAATAAGCAAAAGAGCTTACATAATTGGTACCATAGGTATGTATGGAGGTAACCTTATCAAGACGGTGATGAAAACCCATATCCGGATTTATGCCCCGGCGGTCAGTAATTACAATTTGATCCGCCATTACTTTTATTGCATTTTCCAAAATGCTTTGGTCTCTTTTGAAAAGTCCCTGCTTACATATCATGCCCGCTATCGGTACAAAGTCTCCACCGGCCCTTGCCCCAACACCGGTAAGGCTGGCACGGCTCGCAATTCGTGCTCCTTCTGTTCTTTGCTTATCAGTCAAGTCTGAATCTAAAAGGAGCAGCGTGTTAATCATCCAATTAGGCGTTCCCATTTCATTCCACCACCAGTTTTCACAAATAAAATCGTGCGCTATCCAAAAATCCAATGCTGAAGAAACGGTTTTTTTTACCGAAGGAGAGCCATAATACCTGGTACCGGTTTTTTTATAGGCTCTGGCCAGGTCGAGCATGTTTTCCAAATGGATACTATGCTGAAAACCAGTCTTGGTGGTATCCTTATAATTGATACCCGGCCAGCTTCCATCTGGTTGAAGGGTTGCCACCAGTTCTTTTATTTTTTCCTCTTTAACGGAAGGTTTCAACAGATCATCTACAATCCTTTTTCTTACAATCTCCAGATCAGAATTGGTTTTTTTTTGCTTTGTTTTGCCTTGAACACTTGCTATATTCTTCCCCTTTCCTATATGGGGAGCATTATAGGCTGAGACAAAAAAGAAGGAAACTATTACCGGCAATATCTGAATTGAGTGTTGAAATATACTTTTCTTCATGTTTTATACTTTGGTTAGATGGTTGGTTATTTCCAGCTGTTTAACGATTTTTCATAGACTGTTTTAACCGGATTTTTTTGAGGATGAAACATTACCACGATACGTGTCTGAGTCGCCTGGGGTATGTAAATAGTCAATTTTTGAATGCCGGTATTCGAATTGTTTTCCTGAGGCTTAGGAGATGTGACGAGCGGTGTAGCCTGCTGCACGGTAAACCGGGCATTAGATGGAGACGTCACTGTAGCAAAATATTTTTTACCATTTTGGGTTAAGGTAGCAGTCTTTCCATTTTTACTTAATTGAATATCCGCCCTTGTATGAGCAAACCAGTAAACGTCCGCGGGCTGTTTATTTTCTATTTCATCTTCGATAAGTACTGACAGATGCTTTTCAGAAAGCGCAATTCCACGTTTTACAGAAGAAGAGGTTTTATCGTAGGCGGGGGTTAAGTCCATAATGGCAAAAGCAGATCCCGGAAGCGATTTGAAATCAACAACTTTTGTGTCAGCCAATGGATTCTGATCGGGTTTATTATCCGGATTAATTACTAAAGTATTATGACCTTCTGCACGGGTACGATAGTAGGTCCAGCGCTTGCCCTGAGCACCTGACGAAAAGTAGGCGGGAACATTATAATTTTCAGCGCCCAAATCAAAAATCCATCGCTCTCCTGATGCATCTAATATAAAACTACCAACATCAAGATGGCTGTGATTGGCTTTGTTATCCCCTGCCTTGAAGGCGACAAAAGTAGCGAGAGAGTCGTGCCACTTGCTGCGAAGCGTAACCACTTCTGATTCGCGAAAATAAGCTCCGGTTGGCAGTGCACTCTCTACCCGTAGTAAATTTGGGTCGTACCACAAAAGAGCAAAAGGATTAGCAGGTTTAAATGCATAGAGATACCGGGCTACCGCCGGCTGATTGAACGTCTGGGCAAACCAAAATAACTGCGGCGCAACAATTGCCCCATCTCCACCATCTGCATAATTAAAAGATTTATTAAACGGACCTGAATTATAAATCGGGAAAAGGCCGGTTTTTGAAAACCCATCTATATCGGACAAACCAAAGTCGTTCCCTAAGGCACTTTTGAGTGAAGCAATAATGGCCACGTTATACATGGTAGCATAACTCCAATAGCCGGGACCTTCGTTCCATGCTCCATCCGGTGCAAAATGTTTCATAGCGACTGGCAAATTTTGAAGTACATTCTCCAATATACTGGCAGCCAAAGCTGGTTCCTCGTCAGCTATTGCCAACGCCCCTACTCCAATACCTCCATTGCACACCTGGTTCCAGTTGTGTGGCACCTTTGGCCACCAACCTTCGTTATTATTTGACAATCCGTTGTAAGCAAGTAAAGCACGGGATAGCCCTTTTTCTATAATTGCAGATTTGATAATCTTTTTTTGTTCGCTATTCCAATAATCAAACAGCCAGTCATAACCCAAGGCAAAGGCATAGGTCATTTCTCCTACATCCAAAAAGTGTTTCGGGTTCCAATCGGGAAACTGGGATGCTGCCTGCAGTTCAAGCCAGGCGCGGTCTGCAAATTTTTTCTCCCTGGTGATCCTGTACAAAAAAGCCAGCCTCGAAACCCTTTCTACTACCCGGCGGCTCGTAGCCAGCAGACGCAATCCATCAGGTATTACAAAAGTGCTTACCGGCTCTTTAATAATATCCTCACCATTCACGTATATCTTTTGAAAAGCCTCTTTTACATAAGCATCAGTTTCTTTTTGTTTTGCAATACGGTCAAAATCACTTTCCGATGCAATCAATCTCGGGTGTGACCTTTTAAGGCCTGCCAGGAGCGAATCTTTTGCAGATTGCGCATTTAAATTTATGCTGAATAACAACATAAACAGAAAAATCATTTTCCTGCTAAAATGAATCATAACAAGGTTTTTTAGAGTTTGAAACAAATTGGTGCATTATTATTTTGTTGTTATCAGAAAATCAATTTTGTCCTGCTTTTTAGGAGCAATCACCTTGAAAGTAATTCGATAGATACTATCGCCCCATTTTTGCAAAATGCCTTTATCTTCCTCCTGTGTCATCGCAACCTTCTCAACAACTGGCTGCAATTGCTTTGCATTGTATTTAATAACAAAATCTTTCCCAGCAAGGCCTTCGGGTTGGTAATGAATAATCATTTCACCAGGTTTAATCACTTCTGCCGGATAACAGGTCATTATGTGCTGCGCAACGCTGTCTGCCTTTATTAAAGAAAACTTATCACTGATTGCGACGCTTTTTCCCCTGTTTAAACGAACTGTACGTTGCCAACTGCTTACACCTGCATTTTCCGGATAGGAAGAAGCTATATCCAGGGAAAATTGTGAGAAACTTTTTTCACTACGGCTGGCTACACGAGATGCCTTAAAATTTGCGCCTGCACCCTGTGCTACTCCATTAATCGCCGGCACATTGTGATAGTCGGAATGATTAAACCATATATCGTAGCGGTGACTGCCAAATGTTCTGGCAGTATATGTGCCACTTCCTACATCTATCAGTAAAGGATAGCCGTCGTAGTAGACGATATAATTACCTATATCATTATGATTATGGCTTTCGTCATTATTGCCTCCCTTAGCCGCTATAAACCATCCCCTGGTGGTTTTTTCCTGGTCCCTTGCTATCATTACCTCCAGATCCGGGAGCCAAACATTTTGTGGGAGAGGAAGGCCTGTTTCAGCTTGCTGAAGTTCATTTTGCAAAAACAACGAATAAAAGTTCCGGAAAAACATATGGCCTACCCTGGCTGTTTCGGGACGCCGGTAAAAAGCGCCAAATTTCATCATATCCGTGTCTTCTATCGCTTTCCCAAAACGATAGATCATATCCCCATCCATTCCCGGCTGAGGGCTTGCATCGGCAAAATCTAAAAAATATTTTTCACTTATCTGGGCACGATAGATAAACCGTCCCATATTTTTTACCTTTTCATCTTCATAAACATATTGAAAAGAATTTTTAGTAGCTTCATTCAGCATGTCGATATTATCAAATAGTGATGCTGAAGCAGCATTCCAATAGCCGGGGCCTTCATCGCAGCCACCATCCTGAGGGTAAGGATTTAAAAACTGATCGAGAACATTCAATATCCTGTAAACCATGTCTGTACGTCTGTTATCGTCTTTTTCCAGCAATAATGCAGTATTCAGCCAATTGGAGCAGATCCACGGATTCCAGTTATTAGGACGGCGACCGTTAGCATTGGAGGCCATCCAGCCGTGTGGTTTCGACATAACTGGTTGAAATATCCTGTTATTCACTTCATAATATATCCGCTTTCTGATTTGTGGAGATATCGAATCCAGCCGATCCCCTAAATAATAATCCACGAACGCCAGATAAGTCGCCGTTTCTGCGCCAAATAATTCTACAAAGGGCTGAGTAACATCCATCAATCCACTGTATTCTTTCCCTTTGGGAAGATGCGCCGGCGAACCCCAAAAAGTTTCCTCGCAAATCGAGTAGACACCATTGATAATAGGGTCTATAAAGCGGCCTTTGTTTTCATATATCTCTCCAAGCAATAAAGTTGCTAAAATCTGCCGCTTCTTAAATCTTAATTGATCATACTCACTTCGGTTTCCGGTTCGTACTATTAACAAAGAAGTAGTGGCCGGCAGGGAAGGCCAGCTATAATGAATATAGTTCTCAGCCTCTTTTGCATAATCCTTCATCATTTTCTGATCTGCTTTTGCCCATGCCGTCCTATCGGTCAATTTTGGAAAAGGCTGCCATTTGGATTGGCTTATTAGCAGACGGCCTACTTCCTCTTTGGTAAATCTGCCGCTTAACAGATTTTGTGCCTGCATAGTTGTAGCCATAGAAAAGATAAAAGTAAAGAGGCAGTACATTGTTTTTTTCATATAAATAACTTTTAATGAACTAAGGTTGATTTAATCGAACTAGTGCCCCGCTTACCGCCGGCAAATTGAAAGAGATTCCATCCTTTGATTTGGTAAAAGGCAAATTCGTTGTTTCGCCCGCTATCTCCATCACAACGGTCCTGGCTGTTCCCGCAATACGAAAAGTAGTTTGCTGATTGCAGGATATCGTTAATATATTTCCTTCAATAATCATATTAGCGGCGCCATCAGGACTTCCTGTTTCAATAATGTTTTGTTGCGATGATATCTGTTCTCCTGCACCTAAATACAGATATTTTAGTTTATTTTTTTCAAACCCGGCCACGCCAAAATTGCCCTTAAAATTGCAGTTGCCTGTTTTGTAGAGTTGCTTGTTATTCACAGATTGCAAAATAACCTGGCTGCTCCCGTTTTTATTCAAAACTTTCAGGGCTGTGAAGTCTTCAGTTGAAAACCGATTTAGATTTTCTATACTTTCTACGGTGAAGTTGTCGCTGCCGGCAAAAGGTTCGTACAAAGCAATAAATGGCCTTTTCCATGCCTCTCCCTGCTGCTGACATATAAGTGTGGGAGTAGGCAGATACCGATAAGGGGTGTCCGCTGTTCCGGATTTAGGAGCTCTGCCGGTATAAAATGTCCTGTTTTCTTCCCCAATGAATAGTACTTGCATATACCGGTTATGGTTATTTTCTTTTAAACTGAATAAGGCAATTAAGCTTTTATTTGTTGCTCCGGAGGTTTGGTAATCCTGTATCATACGAAATCCAGGAGGATCAAAGGGTTTTTTACTAACCGGAAAAGAAGTGGGTGTTACCCCAATATTTTTTCTTCCTGAAGTCATTAAATCAAGTGTATTTCCAATATTGTGATACACATATTCATTGCTTACAGCATTAGCCGATCTGAATATATCAATATAATATCCCGAAGTATCAGATATGCGTACAATGGCCATCGTACGTTGCTGTGATGTCTGGGTTGCCGGATCAGTATAACGGGTATCAGTAAACGAACAAATAGGTGAAATAGCTTCTTTTCCTGCATAAGGTTCCATAGCTTCTAATGATATATGACCTATTTTTTTAGTTCCTCCGCCCCCTTTTACGATAGGTACTGAACTGGAAACCCCTGCACACGATACTGTGTTATGTGCGGCCCATTGTGCATAATAGTTTACATGCATCGGAGCTTCATACGTTAAGCCCTTACCTGGATCGATTCCCATCACGCTGCCTTCACCAAATAACTCCATAGACATACCATTTGCGTGATTATGATTGTAGGTAGCGCCCTGTACGAGGTACATTAAACTACTCCTTTGGCCTTCACCATTTCTTTGCAAATAACATTTTGCAAAATCCAATTCGCCACTTCTTGGCCAGGTATAACCGACAGCATCATTAGCAGGTATTTCAGGCAAAAAAGAAAGCAATCCAAGATAGCCTGATGTTTCTCTTTTGTACCCCTTTCTTTTTATCAAAACGTCCATTGCACCAAGAAGCTGCGGTAAAATTTTGTCACTATATTTTGTAGCCATCGTCATACCGATTTCCAGGCATTGCGAACTTTGAGACACAGGCCCTGTATCGCCTATCGAAGGGGCACTCAGGTTTGGGAAAGAATACTTGAGTAACACATACGAGGATTGCAATAATGCGGGGTACCTTCCAAATATATTATACCCATTCTTTTCCATTGCCAGCGCTGAAATCAGGAGGCTGCTTACCGGAAAATTATGATAACCTCCGGGTTCTTTCCAATGGCCATCAGGAGTAAGCCACCTGTCCACAACAGAAGGCAACGAAAGATGACCACAAGAGCCATTAATGGTATCTTTGTTTAAATAAAAATTCAGATAATAATTGGCTGATTCTTTGTCTTCAAGCGATAAGGCAGAAAAAACCATCGTGGGAGCCTGGGCAGCAAACCAATTGTTGTCCCAAAAGCCACGGAAGGTCATCGTAGCAGCTATTTTTTGAAACACTCCGTCATATCTGTTTGTCTGATATTTTTTTTCACGAAGAAAATCGTAGAGGAAATCATAGGACAGTATCAGGGATTCTTCGTGCCGGTCTCCAAGCGTTTGTACAGATAAAAAACCTGTACGGCAAGGGCCTTCAATGGGAAATTGGTAAGAGGCACCGCATACCCATTGGTTCAAAATATCAGCAGCAAAGGTGGCATAATCTTCTTTTCCCGTGAGCCAGTAAACAATAGATGCTTTCAGTGCCAATTCATTTATGTTACCATTGATGCCTTCAACGAAAGCCTGCGGATCGACCCACTCTCTTTTCCCATCCGAAGCATTCCTTTGTAAATTCATTTTCATACTCGTGTCGTAAGGGATCAGATCTTCTATAGATGGCATTTTGTAACTGTAACCATCGTTTGTAATAGGAGGCCTTTTGTGGGGCGACACACGCACAGTGGGGAAAGGCGCGTCGCCTGCATATCGAACGAGCTTCGTTCCATCAGAATCTGAATAAAAATGTGTATACCGCTTCCCGGGGATACGATTCATTAAGTAACGGCTCAATATCCATCCAGAATCTGTTTTATGCCTTTCAACATAAGGAGCAACTGTTTGCACGATGTCATCGAATATCTTCCTGGCCCACTCGTATTTACTGATCTTATCAAGAACTGATTGCTTATCATTCGCCGACACTAAAATATGCGGATGCACTCTCTGAGCGTGCAACAAAAGATTATTTGAACCGAAAATACCATACAGAAAAAGCATTGAAATTTTTATCCATTTCCCCTTAAAGCATAATTTATTTTTTAAAAACATAATGCTCCTTTAGTTTTTTGATTCAAATGAATTCTCCGCTGCAAAATGCCTGGCGTCCGATTCCCGGATGGACAAAGTATATAAGTTGCAAAAATTAGTGAATGAAAAAATATCGGAATTACTTTTATGGCGTTGGTAAATTTTATTTTTTGCGCTTGCTAATGAAAAATAAAAGATAACAGGAAAGTCTCCTCCAATAATTATTCCATTATAATCAGCTTATTGTTACTGATGATTTCCTGAATTGTCTTCATACCGTTGCCTGTATTACGATTGTTCAAAACCTGGATTTTCTTCGCTGCATACGATTCAACGGCATAGCCGTTATTGTAGCGAATAGTGTTATTACTTATATTGATATTTTCTGAACCATTTTGCAGGAATTCGGCCATGATACCACTGCGGTCATTTCCTTCTATCAGGTTGCTCCTTGCAGTAATATTTTTAGATTCGCTGATTAGCAGTCCATAATAACCATTACGGGCAATTTCAGAATTAGAAACAGATACATTGACACAATGATCCAAGGCGATCCCACTGCCATTGGGCGATGCAACCAAACGCGAATCTTTTACTGTCACATCTTTGCATCGTGTGAGCAAAAGATTATGTAATAACTTCGGCCCGGGAGGCACACTTACTCCGTTCTCGCTAAAATCACAACGGGTAATATTTACGTTTGAAGCGCCATTGATAAACACTCCATTGTAAGTGGCGTTCTGAACAGTAAGATTTTCCAAAGTAATATTTTTAATACGATATTCGCTTAATGTTGCAAAAAAAATACCTCCGCGGTTATAACCTCCCCTGTAAGAACGGGTACCATTCGGATCTGACGGAAGGGTCGTTCTCACCCCACATTCAATCACCAGATTTCGTATAGCAACGTCATGTAAGTCATTATCGGCATTCACTATGGTTTCCCTTGCTCCGGTAGCCGGGTCAAGAAAAAGAATTGTATTAATTCCTTCCCCCGACAAGGTCACGCCGCTGTGGATCTTTAGTGTTGCGGGCAAGGTATGAATACCTGCTTTGGCAACCACCCAGCGCCCACTGCCAACCGCTTCATCAAGCGCTTTTTGTATAGACTGGCCTGGATCAACTATAATGGCATTAGCCGGAACATTAAAAGTACCGGTATTTGCTGCACCGGCTATATAGCCGGTAGTATCCGGCTTTACTATTTTTTTAATCTTTTTATTTTGTTGCTCACCATAAGAAGAGCGAACGGATGTCAGAATACTACGGGCAGCTTTATTACGGATGGTATCTGCAGCTCTTTTGGTAAATGGCAGATCAATTCCGTTAGCTGCATAATGGCGATACACATATTCGTAATCATCTCCGATATTTTTTGCGCGTTCTGATATGGGGCCACCATAACAATGAGGATTTTCGCCGAGGAGAAAACCCGCTGTATATTCGTATCCCAAGGCTATCCTGTTATTCCCGATTGAAAACAAATCTGTACCCTGGGTAAAAGCAACCTGGGCAGCGCCTGCGAACTCACCAAGCCCCAACTGAACGTGGCCCTGGTCACGCATACTTTCCTGGCACTGGCCACTGGGATATATATATTTGAAAAGACTTCCATTTACCGGAGCGTGAAGAAAATGATCAATGGCATTGTCAAACATTTGCCTGTTATCTGTAAAAACACCTATTGCCAGAATAGCATGGATGATAGCGCCATCCCAGTTCCCATTGGCCTGTGGGTAATAATACCGAAGCAAAGGATAATATACTGTCATCAGCATATTCGTGAATCCGTCAATATCTTTTTGCTGCCAACCTGAATTGGTATAACGCAGAATTTCTGCTGCATTACAAAGAGCATGGCCCGTCCAGGCAGCCAGCAGTTTCGCATCATTATAGTCAAAATCCCATAATACAGGCGACCATGCATTCAATATTTCAATGGCCTGGTTGGCATATTTCCTGTCCTTGGTAATATACCACAACACTGCATTATTATAGGCCATATTAGCGCTTCGCGATAAATCATCTCCACCAATATTGGGTTTTGCATAAGGCCCGCGGATAACGTGGGTATGCGGCATTGCTTTGAAACCGGTATCTGTAATAGATTTTAGGCGATCAAAGGCGCCTTTCCATGGCTGCTTATTCTCGAGAACCAGCTTTTTCATAAACTCCATATCTTGCAAAGTCTGGCTAATACCCGGATGGATAAACTTTTGCGAAAAGACAGGAGAGTTAACAATAAAAACTAAGGGGAAAATCAGCACGAATAATTTTTTATAAAAAGCTTTCATAGAATTTTAATTTTTATTTATTAAAAAAAGGTAAAGCGATTCGCCAAAAGTTTCCCCCTTAAATCGATTTAAGTAATTTATTAATTTTCTGAAAAGACTAATAATCTACATGTCAAACAGAAGTGATTACATTGTATAGCGTTTAATGCTTATAACCGCACTTTTAGAACCATTGTTTATAGAATTGATAAAAATATAGGCCTTGTATTTTTTGTCAGCCGTTTCAACCCATACTCCGGCCTCAGCTTTTAAATTGATTGCATAGTTTGGTGCATCTGATAAATTGAGATTTACAAAATCGAGATCATCAATAAAGATTCCAAATTGCAAAAGCGCAAGATTTTGATCCGGCAAATTAAATACCTTCAGCAGTTTCGTACTTTTATTTACGCCCGCGGGCAGGGTAACTTCAGGTAAATAGATGGGATCAGCAGCGGGAGACACCAATGAGTGATTAAAAGCACTCGTTGTCAAGCTCCGGTACAGATACAAAATATCAATTTTATCAGGTTTTGCCGCGGCATCAGCGGCATTATAAACCGCCAGGTCGGAAATAGAGATGTAGGCGGCACCATTATCTTTCACAGTAAAATTGCGTGCCATATCCATTTTTGCTATCGTATACGGTCCCATCTGATACGAAACGGTTTCTCCGTTGCTGCTTTTTGCGGAAAAAGTAAAAGAAACCGTTTTACCACGCGCTTCTTCAGGTATTGTATAATAATAGCGCAGCGTTGCTGCTGAGGTATCGACTGAGAAGGAAACGGTCGTTTGCGAGCCATTAGTAACTGAGGCTTCTCCTATAAGAACCGGTACATCTACACCGCCGGAGCTAGTATAGTACGAATTATTCTCAAGATAAGTTCCTGTAGCTCCGGGTATCGAAGCGTTTACTGATGCAGAAACCAGTTTTCCTTTTGAAGGAAGAATGGCCATTGCATACGCAAATTCAATTTTCTGTCCTACAATGTTTGGGCCTAGTGTTCTTTTGATAACATCATTTTGCAGAACGTCCTTGGCAACTGGTAGTGAATATTCCTCTTTTTTACATCCGGTAAAAAGAAATGCCGCCAACAACAGGCACATAAAAGCACATAACGATTTATTCTGTGTCATAAGATTTTATTTTTGATTACTAACGGGGTTGAACGGTTAGTAGAATTTTATATGGTTTTCTTATTTTGCGGTTTCCTGAAATAACTGTGTATACTTTTGGATTAGACAAGTCAGAAAAATCTACCCTTCCTGTAATTTTTGGATCTAGTTTGCAATCCTGCGCCAGTGATATCTGCGGGTAAAGATTTTTTAAATCTGTACCAAATAAAACCTGTACAGTAATGGTTTGGGCAACAGTATCAATTACAGCTGCGCCGTTTCTTACTGTTACAAAGTCGGTACCCAGCAGCTCGAAGTTACTAACATAGCAGTCTTGCCTTTCAGTAATAAGTAACCCATCTCCATCTACCGGGAAGTTTTTCTTACATGCCGACCATGTAAACCCAATAAGTAAAAGCGTAAGTGTAATAATTAAATATTTTTTCATATTATCAGAATTAAATTAATTTAAAATTATCTCCAGGGAATATTTTGAGTCAGGTTAGGATTCTTATCGCGCTCTCCCGGCGGAATCCTGAAAATATAATTTTGTTGGTAAGTACGATCGGACGTGTTTTGATAATATCTTGTTTGGTTGGCGCCCCATGTATCAATTCTCCATAAACCAGGGCTTCCCGGAGGTCCCCAAACTCTTTCAATTGCTCTCCATCTGCGAAGGTCGAATGCCCTTTGTCCCTCGCCAACCAGTTCAACAATCCTTTCCTGCTCAATGGCATCAAAAAAATCTTTAGGGGAAGCTGTTTTCTCAGGTGCCAATTCAGGAAGATTACCACGATGCCGGATCTTATTTACAAGACTAATTGCATCGGGCTGCGGGCCATTAACAGCATTCGTTGCTTCTGCATACATTAAGTAAACATCTGCCAAACGTACTACCGGCCATGCATAATCGCCATCGCTGCGACCTTGTCCGGCATAATCACGAACGAATTTGCGGAAAACGTAACCAGAGTTGGTACCATCCGTATTATAGCTGAGATAATTAACACCATCAATAGTTACATTAGCTGCCCATGTTTTATAGATGAAAGGTGTAAATCCGGTAGATTTCAAAGAAGTCATACCAATACTCATCTCATAATCCCACTCTATTGTAGACTTCATACGATAATCCCGATCTGCATAACTCGCCGGATTTACTGCAGAATTCAAAGTGGTTCTGGCAGCCGGATTTGTAGAAGGGTTCATCGGAACTAAAGGAGCAGCAAAATCGCCGGTAGTTAGCGATTGATATCGGTCAGCCAATTCATAGCGTGGAGCTACCCAACACTGAGAACCCTCGTGGGTGCGCCCGGCAAAATCGCGCATCAGTTCTTCTCCCTGACCAGTCCCGGTGCCGCCATGGGTAAATACCATGATCATTTCAGGATTACCATTAGCTTTTGGTGTAAATAAATAATAATAGTTGGGAAGCATATCTGCCTTACCCAATGCATCTATTTGTCCGGGTTCACCGTTCATATAAAGTGTTAGGCCAAAGTCATTGATTACTTTCTTAAAATCATCTGCTGCTGCCGTGTAAGCCGCTGTTGCCTCTGTAGCACTGGGCGTAAAACCTTCCAATTCAGGCCAGCCGAACTTATTCCACGACGCCCAATATAACTGAAGTTTCCCCCGGAGGGAAAGAGCAGCTGGTTTGGCGGCACGGCCTAACTCTGAAGAACTTGCAGGAAGTTTGTCAATAGCATAAGTAAAGTCGGCCAGAATAGAATCTTTCACCTGGCCGATCGGTGTGCGGCCAAGACTGGCTACTTCCGAATTATCCAGCACTACATGCCCGATATAAGGAACATCACCCCACATCGATATCAGACGAAAATAGGCCATACCACGAAGTAACCGCGCTTCACCGACAACTGCTTCCAAACTGGAAAGGTTTGAAGGGGATGCTGTTTCAAGCATTTTATTTACATTTTCAATAACATAATTGCTACGGTTAACTGCCCCATACAAGTACATATACATTTTATCGAAGCTGGATCCATAGCCAGTAGGGTTATAATTACCGTTATTGTAAGCGTCGCCCAGTCGCAAATTACCGCTCGTGGTACTATTGGTGGCACTTCTCGTTCTCACATACTCTCCCTGCCCATCAAAATAATAATCGCGGTCAAAACAGGGTCTCACTGCTGCATAAGCGCCCATTAATGCAGTGGTTGCATCTGCAGGTGTTTTCCAAAAAACAGAAGCAGCGAGATCAGTCGTAGGTATTTGATTAAGCAGATCTTTTTTACAAGACGAATTCAAAACAGAACCGAACAAAACTGACAAAATAAGTATTTTTGATTTTATTTTTATTTTTTCCATGATTGAAACAATTTAGAAACCTAATTGTACAGAAAGAGCGTAGGATTTATTAATGGGATAAAGGTTATTATTATTTCCTTGTTTTTCCGGGTCTAAACCACGGTAGGACGTGATGGTAGCCAGATTTTCAGCTGAAAATGCTATCCGGAGATTATTTGCCCAAATTCTTTTAAGGAGGTTCTTCGAAAATGTGTAACCTACCTGGATATTTTTAAGACGCAAATAGCTCATATCATCCAGCCAAAAGGTCGTCTGCGCCGTGTTATTGCCGCTTCCACCAAGCCTCGGCCATAGTCCATCCCTGTTTTCCAAGTTCCAGGGATTATTCCAATGATCCCATGTAGCAGCATACCTGGTAGTACTGAAGTTTACATTATTGAACGCATTTAGCCAGTAATCCTTACGTCCGGCTGCCCCCTGGAAAAAGACAACCACATCTATTCCTTTCCAGGATGCATAAGCGTTCAGAGAAAAATAAGTGGTTGGCCTGTCCCGTTGAACGTTCGGATAGGCTTTCTGATCATTTCCGTCAATAATGCCATCGCCATTCAAATCCTTACGCAAAATATCTCCAGGCTGTGCACCTTGTGGAGTAGCATTGTATACATCTGCCCAGGTTTGTGCAATACCTAAATCTTCATAAGTGTACAGAAAATGGTATGGCATATCTAAAAAAACATATCCCCTTCCTAAGAAATCATTCCATTTTTCCAAGCGAGTGGCGTTATAAGAGGCGTTCGCAGTAACGCCATAATTGACGCTCCCTGCCTTGTCTCTCCATGAAAAGTTTCCTTCAATTCCCTGGTTTCTCAAATCACCGATATTCATACGTGGTGCATTATACGCTCCCGTAAGAAGATTCGACATATTAGAGGGGCGATTCATACCGGTCGTTAAGCGATTATAGTAATCCAGTTCTACGGTGAGGCGGTTATCCAAAAAGCCTAAATCCGCTCCGACGTTGAGGACAGAAGTATTTTCCCATGTAAGCGCCAGATTTACCATTTTACTGTTTACAAATCCTCTTGTAATACTGTTAGCTATGATATAATTATTGGTCGCAAGTGTTGCCTGTTGCTCATAACGTCCTACCCCACTATTATTACCAAGGCTTCCATAAGACAAACGAAGTTTTCCAGTACTTAAAAACTTGTCAGTGAAATTGTGTAAAAACTTCTCTTCTGTAAATCGCCATCCGAGGGCAACTGATGGAAAAAATCCATATTGGCTGCCCGGTAAAAATTTAGATGACCCATCATATCTGAAATTTCCTTCAAAAAGATATTTGTTAAATGCAGTATAGTTTACACGTCCGATGTAAGAGCGCAACCCTTCCGCACTTGAATTTCCTCCGGTTGATTGAATATCGGTCAAAGCTGCATCTATCTCGTGCAAAGTCGGGTAAAGACGATCGTTTCTTGAACTGCTCTGAGAACGATCATACCAGTATTCTTCACTATATACTACCATGGCCGAAACATCATGATTGACATTGAAGGTCTTGTGATAGTTCAAACGGCCATTCAACATAGTCTTATACCCCGTATTGGTCGCATTACTTATACCTGCGTTCGGTCCAACATATACGCGGCTGCCAAATTTTCCAGTCTGAAAATTAAAAGCCTGGTTAGGCATATTTGCAGTCCATTGAAATTGGTTATAATAGTTTAAAGCATAGTCAACTCGCCCCGTTAGCCCCTTGACCGGTGTCCAATCAATGTAAGTGCTGGCATTCGCTTCCTGGCGATTCTGCATGGTAGGTGAATTTATATAAAGAGTATATGGATTATATGCCTGCGGATCTTCATTATAAGCCATGACACCTCCATAATTACCAGAAACAGGATCATACGGAGTAATACCCGCAATCGCATATTGCATATCAAAACCCGCTGTATTTGAAGAGGAAGGATCAGTAAACCCCTCTGTCAATGCTCGGTCTAATTTTGACCAGTTGCCACTGAATTTGAACCCTGTGTTTATGTTACTTTTAATTTTATAGTCAAAGTTGAAACGCGCATTATATTGCTCGTAATCATTATTAATTTGCAAACCCTCTTGGTTTTGCTTACCTACTGAAGCAAAGAAATTAGATTTATCATCCCCACCAGAAGCTGACACATTATAATTTTGAAGAACTCCATTCCTCATAATGATATCCCACCAATCTGTATTCGGATATCTCAATGGATCAATCATACCCAGCGCCATCCATTGATCAATTGTTCCGTTCTTGAAAGTTTGATTACCGGCCAGAGTATTTGTCGCCGCTCTCACTTGTGCAAGAGTGAGGGAACGCGGATAGTCGGCCATAAATGAAAAGGCTTTCGTCGGACGCTCCATGGCCGTATTACTATTAAAGTTAATCGCTGTCTTTTTTTGACCTTTTCCAGATTTAGTAGTGATAAGAATTACACCATTTGCAGCCCTTGAACCATAAACAGATGCAGAAGTAGCATCTTTTAAAACGGAAACGGATTGAATATCATTAACATTTACCCGGTTTATATCCACATCCGGCATTCCATCTACTACTATTAACGGGCTGGCATTATTTACGGTTCCCAATCCCCGGATCAAAAGACTGGCGCCATCACTGCCTGCCATCCCGGTAGATTGAGTGGCTGCTAATCCTGGCACAAGTCCTGAAAGGCCTGAAGAAATATTGGATAACGCGCGTCCTGTCATTTTTTCATCTACATTTATTGCAGAAACAGCACCCACCAGATTTACTTTTTTTTGAGTTCCATACCCAACGACCACTACCTGGTCTAAGTTTGAGGTATTCACCAGTAAAGCCGTGGAAATTGTATTTTGCGTTCCCACCTTTACTTCCTGGGTAGTATATCCAACAAAACTGAATACCAATACTGAATTAGGCCCCGGAACAGAGATAGAATAATTACCCTCGCTGTTTGTAGCCACACTGGTTTGGGTTCCTTTCACGTTTACGGTAGCACCATCAATGCCTTTTCCGGTCTGATCAGAAACGGTTCCTTTGATGATTTTTTGTGCAAAAAGCATATTACTGAAGAGAAAGGACAAAATAAGTAATAGCAGAAACCGGTAACCGGTAAAGGAAAGGCGAATCACTTTTTTTTTCATTGAGCAATTAATTTAATTTTTGAGTAAATATTGCAACCATAAATTTTTATTTTTTTATTTAGTTCCCTGGTAAAAACAATAATTTCTTATGCAAATAAATCATTTTCTTTTAGGAATTATTCCATAACATTACCTTTGTAATAAGCTATATTGACATCTTTATTGTGAATAATGATGGATGAAAACGCTCCGTATAATGATCGGAAAAGCAGTTACAAAAACATCATAAAATCTCTTCGATACAATCAACTTATCAACTTATTATCCTCACCATTGAAGGTTGCACTGACAGCCGATTATCAAAAAGCAGAAACATACAACCCTCAGTAAAAGCACAAATAATGCGAATTCTGATTTTCACGATCTGAATTTCCTGGCAATAACGTAATATTTTTATACAGACACCCATTCCATATAATAACTTAGACATCACCAGATGATTTAAAATCATCATTGCAACGGGTCAAATGTTCCACCTGCCCAACCATTGGTTTGTTTTAATTTACTATTTAATTGCAAGGTTGCCGTTGGAATTGCAAAAAAGTAATACTCCGGTTTCCAGTTGATGGAAAATTGTGTATCCATTGTGATTACTTCCTGATTGAAATATTGTGCATAGTTTGATTCTATCTGTGCCTGGCTTAACGCATTTATCTGTTCTTTGGTTACCCCGGGTTTCAAGGTAGTTCTAAGACCTGTTCTTTTCTTTCCGTTTAATAAAGATTCAAAAAGCCTGCATCTTCTCAGGTCCCAGAAACGTTTTGCTTCAAATGCAAATTCTATTCTTCTCTCATACATAACCGCATCCCTCATTTCGTCTTTTGACATTCCTTCCTTTAATCCGTACAGATTATCGGCTCCTGCATCAATACCTGCACGGGCCCGAAGAGCAATTAATTCAGGGTACGCTTCAGATGTTTTATTCATTTCATTAGCAGCTTCTGCAAGGTTCATCAACACTTCTGCATACCTTAATTCTACCCAGTCGGTGCCACTGTTGAATGCCTGTATAGACGATTGCGTAGTATCTACCGCTTTGCGGTTATAAAAACCGGAAGTAGTAGGGCTGTTTGTCTCAGATCCTACATACGTATATTGAATACGGCCTGGCTGTGGATTGGAAATACCTAAGCCCCATGGAGCTCCATTATATACAATGGTCTCCTTAAAGCGCGGATCCCTGTTTCTCCAAAAATAAGTAGCATCATAAGTGTAAGAGGATGTGGGATCGTTTATCTGTTTACCATCTTTCATGGGAAACGCATTTACCATCTCCAAGACAGGCCTGTTGGCACCTGTAGCTCCCTGAGATACATCCAATGGCCTGTTAGCAGCGGCCCAGTTGTTAAAAGTTAAAGCAATACCGGTTACAAACTGGTAGCGTCTTGCGAAAATGACTTCCTTATTCATTTCATGAAACCATATTCCTCCAAAACTTTGATATAATCCAAACCCATGAGCATCAAGATAATCTTTGGCAGCCTTGTTAGCATTATAAGCAGCCTGCCATCTTCCTGCAGCAGACTGCGATGGATCGAATTGCGGACTTGCATGATATAACAAAACACGTCCTTTAACAGCAAGAGCAGTTCCTTTATGAACTCTTCCATTATTTAAAGCGGCGTTTGATGCGTTAATCTCAGGCAAATCTGCAATGGCGCTATCCAGATCTTTGATGATCTGTTGAAAAGTTTCTGTCGTGCTGGCTCTTTCGACAAACAAATCGTCCGTTACTTTTTGAGGCGTTAATACAAGTGGAACTCCTCCATACCTTTTGACCAATTCAAAATACTGCCACGCTCTGAAGAAGAACGCCTCTCCTTTCAGCTTTTTCTTGTCTTCTTCTTTCAGCGTCCCCTGGTCAATGTTAGCAAGCACTACGTTGATATCTCTTATCTGGTCGTATGGCCAATAGTTTACAGAGTTCTCTGTCAACTGGCCATACATATAACTGCCTCCGCCACCCGATTCCTCAGAATAACCTGCATATTCGGTACTCCAGGCCGGCAGACTTTGAGCATAAATATTATTAACAGCAGCGGTGGCTAAATCAATATCATTCCATAACCCTACTTCATTGATCACCGATAAATCTTTTTTATCCAAAACTTTGGTGCAACTTGAAATGAGAATGCAACCTGTAATACAAAAGAGCAATTTATTAATCTTCATAATTTTTATTTTTAAATTATAAACCAATATTTAACCCAAATGAATAGGCTTTCATCATCGGATAGGAAGTAATGCTATTCATTTCGGGATCATAAATTTTATTTGCAGTGTAGATCATCCATAAATTTGAACCGGTAAAGAAGACCCTTATATTCTTCAATCCGCTGCGGCCAATTACACTTTTAGGAACAGCATAAGAAACGCTCACATTTTTCATACGTACAAAAGAATTATTGACTAAAAAGAGC
The DNA here is from genome assembly GCA_963706825.1 of uncultured Chitinophagaceae bacterium. GTDB lineage: Bacteria > Bacteroidota > Bacteroidia > Chitinophagales > Chitinophagaceae > Ginsengibacter. The sequence goes on from CAVPNT010000005.1 coordinate 359,567, forward strand.
GTAGATTCATCAAAGCGGGTCCGATAACCTGTAACCCTGTATCCGGGATATTTTCCATTAGGGTTTTCTGGCGACCAGCTATCGGCCCAGTAACGGAAAGAAGATTCCTCTGCCCGTGCCTGAATATCCCTTCCGGCTGTTGGAAGCATGGCATATCCACCTGCAAGTCCCTGGAACAGAATATCAATACTTAATGATTTCCACGATCCGCCGATCGAGAATCCATAGTTGATTGGAGCAGAGTTATATTGTCCAATCACAACCCTGTCATCGGCAGTAATTTTTCCATCCGGATCATCGCCGGTTACTCCCCGGACATCCTTGTAATTCAACATACCAATCATAGGCGCTACGCCCATAATAGTGTAGCCGGCAGGTAGTTTGTCCAGATCCTCTTGTGTGCGGATAACACCGGTAGCTATCAAACCATAAATTCTTCCAGTATTTTCACCGGTTTGCGCCAGGTAAGGGCGAATATTTTGAGCTTCATTTGTCCTGATTACCTTATTGGTGGCATATCCAAAATTGCCGCGAATATAATAACTGAATCCATCGTTCAAAGCCTGATGGTTATACCCGATTTCAAAGTCAAATCCTTTTGAATCTACTTCCTGGTAATTTTCAGCGCCGAGCGTAGCGCCAAGCGTGTTGGGAACAATCCCGGTACGCGTACCTTGAATATCGTAAGTATGCCTTTTATAAACATCCAGCTTGAAACTCATTTTATTGTCCCAAAAACGGCTGTCGACTCCTACATTATAAGTACGTGATTTCTCCCAGGTTATATGCCTGTTGGCAAGTACTCCTTCTTCCAATCCCTGGCTCAGGTTGTCGAAAACAGCGCCGGGAACAATATTATACGTTTGCATCCACTGGTAGGGAGCGGTATCATCCTGGCCGAGTAAGCCTACAGAAGCCCTGAGTTTAAGATCATTGATAAACGTAACTTTTTTGAAAAAGGGCTCGGCAGAAATTCTCCATCCTGCAGCCAACGAGGGGAAAAAACCCCAACGGTTTTCCGGTGCAAATATCGGCGATCCATCATAACGGAAAGAACCTTCCAGCATATATTTGCGGGCATAATTATAGCTTACCAAGCCCACATACGACAGTCTTGACAATTCCACTTCTTTGCCGCCTACGGAAGAATTTACTGAGGAACCTGCAATATATTGATCCACGGTTGATGAGATAAAATCATTGCGCTGGCCGTTAAAATTTGTAGTATAATCTTCGGATTGCTCATAAACGGCCAGTGCATCTATTCCATGTTTTCCAAAATTGCGTTTATAATTAATCTGTGTATTAAACTGGTAACGTTTGATATTATCGTACCGTGAATTCAGAAATTCTACCGCCGCCCTTGGCTTTGGGCCGATTGCTACATCTCCCACAATGTGATTATTGGTTCCGGTGGAATTGAACTGAGTCATATTATACGGAAGATTGAAGTTCTTCTGATAAGTATCACGGTTAAACTTATTCAAAGAAACTTTAGCGCTCAATCCTTTCACGCCCGGCACGGTGTAGGTTGCCGTTATCGTTGCATTGAGCGCTGTCCATTTTCTCTTATTATATCCGGCAGCACCATTCAGTACTGCACCCGGATGCCATTCCACATTATTTCCTACAGGTTCTCCATTGATAAACGGAGGAATCATAGCTGATCTGAACAAAAGTGCTTTGTAAAGATCCTCATAGCGCAGGTTATTCACATCCCAACTCGGGCCATCGGTATTACGGGTATTGGTATTCATATCCAACGATACTTTCAGGTTTTTAGATACATTTACGTCTACATTTCCCCTGAGATTATATTTCCCATAGTCTATATTCTTAAATGAGCCTGAAGAATAATTATACGATCCTCCAAGAAAATATTTCACATTCGGATTTCCTCCACTTATATCTATTGAATGCTGCGTAGTCAGCGGATCGTGCCAATTCTCATCAATCCAGTTCCATGAATGAGTCTTAAAATAATCCAGTTCATCGGGACTATAGTACCTTGGATCCGTTTCCGGAACGTTAATATATTTCAATTGATGATTGATTTCAGAGGCGTGTTCAAAAGCATTCAAGGTTTCAGGCGTTTTGGTCGGTTGTTGTAAACCAAATATGCCGTTATAGGAAAGTTTAGGTGCTCCTTCCTGGCCTCTTTTGGTAGTAACCAGCACTACGCCATTGGCCGCTCTTGCACCATAGATAGCTGCAGACGCTGCATCTTTTAAAATGGTGACATCCTGCACCTCATTTGGACCCAGGCCATCAAAAGCAAACTGGTCACTTACCACACCATCAATAACAAATAAGGGCGAAGTACCGGTTAAAGAACCCTGGGCACGGATCCTTATATTAGACGACATGCCCGGTGTTCCGGCAGTTTGATTGATGGTAACGCCGGATAGTCTGCCTGATAATGCATTGGAAAGATTGTCAACGGGAATCTCCGAAATTTCAGAACTATTGACAGAGGAAACCGAACCTATTATTGCTCCTCTTGTTTGCGTACGGTAACCGGTTACGATTACTTCATCCAGATTATTTGCAACAGGCAACAATGAAACATTGATAACTGTACGTTTACCAACCGGAACAACCTGCTCTTTAAATCCGGTAAAACTAAAAATCAGGGTACTGCTACCGGATGCGTTCACTGAGTATTTCCCCCTGGCATCCGAAACAGCGCCTATGGCAGTTCCTTGAACCTGGATATTCGCTCCTTCCAAAACTTTACCCTGATCATCCGTTACTGTTCCACTAACAGAAGTAGTTTGCGAAAAAACGAAATTGCTGAACAGGCAGAAAAGCATGATTAAAAAGGAGTACTTATACAATCCACGGGAAAAATGGATAGGCTTTTGTTTCATATAAATCATTTTAATTTTAAGAATTAAGACTCAGAAAATGCAAAACGCATTTTTTTTTGCGGCAAATGAGCCTGAAAAAAACACATCAAATGTCTTTCTGTTTACCTGTGCAAGTAATGAGATTTTTTTTTGAAAGTCTTCTTTACAATTACCCACCTTTTAAGCTATTCTGGCATCTCCTTGCAGGATACGGTCCTAAAAATAAACGTCTGTTTCAGCTCATATAATCTTATCCTGATCGAGGAGAACAAAATGATATGAATGATGAAGGAAGAGAAGTTTATCGTCAACTTTCATCATTTGCAATCACATGAAGGAGCCTGAAGATGTCACGTCGGCAACAAATTTGAGTTACGTATTTCAAGGGAAATACCAACCCCCGGCATAAACCACGCCCTAAGGCGTTTGCTTTGAATAATGTAAAAAGACCTTTTTTTATTTTATTGTAAAAACTTTTTTCAATTTTATATCAACAGATGAAGCACCTATCATCACTTCAAACTGACCTGGCTCCACAGTCCAGTTCATGTTCTTGTCTAACAAAGCCAATGCATGAGGTTCAAGTATAAATTTTACTGTCTTCTTTTCGCCAGGCTGAAGAGCTATCCGTTCAAATCCTCTCAATTGCGAATCGTAAGTAGTAACACTGCTCAGCATATCTTTTAAATAAAGCTGTACCACTTCATCGCCCTTTACTTTTCCTGTATTGATAACATCCACCGATACTTCAATATTCCCTTGAGCATTTTGTGTTTCAGGAGTTACCACAAGATTTCTGTACTCAAATGTCGTATAGCTTAATCCAAAACCAAAGGGATACAAAGGCCCGTTCACACTCGTTTTGCCATAACCATTCGGATCTTCAGTGAGCGACTGGCTGGCCTGGGAACCCGGTTTAAAAGGGAAATTAAATTCTATCTGTCCGGTGCTCTTTGGCCAGGTCATAGAAAGCTTTCCACCCGGATTATAATCGCCGAAAATCGTTTCTGCTATGGCTTTTCCACCGGAAGGGCCGGGAAAACCGGCTTGCAAAACCGCAGGTACAAAACGGTCGGCCCAATTAATAGTGAGTGGCTGACCTGTTATTAAAACTAATATCACCGGCTTGCCTGTGGCATATAATGCTTCCAGTAATTGTTGCTGCCTTCCAGGCAAATCAAGCGATGTCCTTGATAAACTTTCTCCTACCGTTTTTTCATTTTCTCCTAACACGGCAATAATTACATCCATATTTTTAGCGGCAGCAACCGCTTTTTCAATACCACTTTTTTCGTTATCGCTTAATGGCGTCGGAATAATTTCTGTTTCAGGCCAACCGGCATTTACCACATCACATCCTTTTTCATAAACCACATTTACCGTAGCGCCGGCATAGGCCTTGATTCCATCCAGCACAGAAGTGATTGGATTATTGTTAGGCCCATACCTGCTTACCGCATAACCGGCATCTGCGGCCAAAGGCCCGGTTACCAAAATATTCTTAAAATTATTTTTGTGTAACGGCAATAACCCTTTTTCGTTCTTTAGCAAGACCAATGATTCTCTGTTCAACTGTAATTCCATCAAATCATCTTTTGCAGTGTGCACTATTTTATCGGAATTTTTGGGATCTGTAACATAAGGTGTATCAAATAATCCTAAAATAAATTTCACCCTCAACACATCACGTACTCTTGCATTAATCGTGGCGATCGATAAATTGCCTTCTTTCACCAATTCACGTACATTATTGATGTAAACTTCGGGCATTCTGAAATTAGTCCAAACATTTAAACCTGCCTCTACAGCCTGCCTGGTTCCGTCTTTAAAATCTTTGGCAACATGATGTTTTTCTGAAAGAAACTCAACTGCTCTACTGTCGGAAACCACATAACCATTAAAGCCAAATTTTTGTCTCAATAATTCAGTAAGAAAATAATGACTTCCTGTTATTGGCTCACCATCCCAATCGTTGTAACTACTCATCACGCCCAGTGGATGCGCTTCCTGGATCACCCTGCGAAAAGGGTACAAATAAATCTCGTGCATTTCTCTCGGCGCCACATGCGGATCAGTTCTGGCGTTGCCATCGCGGCCTCCTTTGGGAATACTATATACGGCAAAGTGCTTTAAGGTAGAAGCCACTCCCTGGCTTTGAACGCCGAGAGTCATTTGCTTTCCCAATTCAGCAATTAAAAAAGGATCTTCACCATAGCACTCCACCACCCTGCCCCACCGCGGATCCCTTGCAGGATCTAAAATAGGTACATATATATTGGTATACCCAAGCGCTTTGGCTTCTCTGCCTACAGTTTCTCCGGCTTGCCTTACCAATGATTTATTCCAGGTGGCTCCTATGGAAATGGGCGCGGGCAAAGGCGTAGCCCTGTCATGTGCCAATCCGTGAATACCTTCATTGGTAAAGTCAACAGGTATGCCCAGGCGCGTTTCTTCAATAAACCACTTTTGAATGGTATTGATAGCCTCTGCATGTTTGCTGTAGGGAAAGGAATATTCTGTTTTTACTTTCTGGCTGCTCAGGTTTTCATCTATATTCGCGATGCCATCTTTCCATATCTGATTTTTCCACCCGGCGGTTGGCATTTCATCTTTCAATACCCGCCCGTAACCATATAAAGTAGCCATCTGGCAAGTCTTTTCGTCCATGTTCATTTGGGAAAGCAGATCCTCTACTCTTTTATCCACTGGCTGTGTAGGATCTTCAAATACATCTTTTACATTGTTTTTATTAAAATCAATCCAGCCTTTTTTGTAGATGTTTTTTTGTTGCGCTATAGCACACGTTGCAGTAAAGCAACAAATAATTAAAAAAGATTTTTTCATTGCTATTTAATTTTTATTCTCGGATTTAATCAATTGTTGTAAAATAATATAAGCATGTGATGTAATCATCGAGCTACCAAATGTGCTTTTGACCCAAAACGAAAGATATCAGTATCCCATTATCATTACCCCACAAAATTTTACATCCTGTTTACTCAATTTTATTTTATTATTCTTCGGTGATTTCATAAATATTGCTTGTTTGCGGGTTTACTTTTCCTGCACTCAGATTTAACCCTACCGTCATCAGGTATTTTCCTGTAAACACCTTGTCGTTGTCCGGCTGTGTTGATTTGGTATCCGGAAAAAGATTAATTTCTTTGATAAGATAATTTTTTTGCTCATCCAGGCCTTGTAACAGTACACGGTTAAAAATATCCTTTCTCGTTGTATTTAAATGATAATTGAAAAGAATGGCCCTGCTTTTATCATCCTTTACATACATTACTATTGCACGGTTTGATTCATAAGGAGATTCAAGGCGATACAGGTCGCCAAACCAAATAATCTCGCTTATTCTTTTGTACGTTTTCACAGCATCTTCGCTAAACTGTAATTCCAGTGGAGTGAAATTGTGTACCCTTATGTCATACCCCATCTTATCCATCATGGCCACATCTGTTCTGAATTTCAGGGATTGTTTACCCATATTGGTAATATGAGCGGAAATGGTATTGGCAGGAAAAAAATAAGAATATCCCCACTGGATATAAATACGATCTATGGGGTTGGTATTATCACTGGGCCAGAACTCTGTAAAATATTTCAAGGCGCCATAATCGGTGCGGCCACCGCCTCCGGAACACAACATTACCGGAAGATGCGGGTATTTTGCACGAAGACGTTCCATTACTTTATACAGGCTCCGGGTGTAATCAATAAAAAGATGTGATTGCTTTGAACCAAGATAAGCAGAGTACGCGTTGGTCATGCTGCGGTTGCAATCCCATTTAATAAAAGCGACGCCCGGGCTTTTGGTCATCAGGTCGTCCACGACAGAAAAAACGAACTCCTGCACTTTGGGATTGGTCAAATCGAGTACCAATTGATTGCGCTGTAAATCTTCTGAGCGATTGGGCAGTTTTAAAATCCAGTCGGGATGCTTTTGATACAATTCACTTTTGGGATTTACCATTTCAGGCTCCAGCCAGATACCAAATTTTATACCCTGCTTCTCAGCTTCTTTTACTAAATAGCCAATGCCATGTGGCAACTTGGTGGCATCCTCCTGCCAATCTCCAAGGCCTGCTTTATCATCGTTACGTGGGAATTTATTACCAAACCATCCATCATCCAGCAAGAATAAATCAACACCTAATTTTTTGGCTTCGCCAAAAAGTTCTGTCAATCTTTCTTCATTAAAATTTGTATGTGTGGCTTCCCAATTATTCAATAGCGTCATGCGCGGAGCTTTACCATCAAGCACGCCATAATTTCGCGCCCAGCGATGCAGGTTGCGGCTTGCCTGTCCTTTGCCCTCAGAAGAATAGGTGAAAATAAATTCCGGCGTGGTAAATGTTTCTGCTGGTTGTAAAGAATATTCAGAAGCATACGGATTGATGCCTGAAATAACACGAAGACCGTTTCGCTGGTCCACTTCAAAAGTGTATTCATAATTTCCGGTCCATGCCAGCGTTCCGGCAATTACATCGCCATTGGTCTCTGTAGAAGGCTTATTTAAAGAAACAAAAAAAGCCTGGGTTTGATAAAAATTAGTACGCGTGCCTAATTTACTTTCAATGGTTTTGATGCCGTTGGTTAGTTTTTCTTCCACCATTTGCATTTCTCTTGACCAGTCGCCATGAAATTGGGTAAGCCAGTATTCACCGGCATTAAAGTGAAGAATGGCTGATGCGTATTTGGTAAGCAGCACCGGTTTTTTTTCATTCTGTTTAATTTCTGTCCACGTTTTAAAAACATCTTCGTTAAAATAAACTTTGTAATGAAGAATTACTTCCACGGGGTAAACCGGATCTTTTAAAACAATGCTGGTAGTGCTTACATTACCATCCGTTTTATTAGTGGAATGAGAGACATACCGCAATTCGAGCGATGGGTTTCCGTCTGCATGAACCATCCTGATGGCCGGTTCAAACTGATTTTCCATTCCGGCAGTAAGATACGCCTCCCTGCCACCGCGCAGGTTTTTATAGTCTTTCCCATCGGTTAATCTCTTTCCAAAATAGGATTGTAGCAGCCTTTGATTATTATCTATTGAAAGCACCAGTGTAGTGCTTTTAGATGCGATAATGATTTGTTTTTGTTGGTTTTCAGCTTTGGCAAAAAGGCAACAAAATAGTAAAGCAAGCATGCAATATGGTTTCATTCATCTGTGATTTTAGAAATAGGTAAAAAGATGTATGCTTCCATCTAAATGGAATAAAACAAATAAAAATGAAATAGGGAATTTGTTATTTATAAGTTCTGATTCAAAAACGGTAAATGACTATGCCATAAACTCTTTTTGATAAATCAAAGGGCTTTTGCCCGTGATAGTTTTAAAATATTTATGAAAGCTGGTAAAATTATTAAAACCGCTTTCGTAACATAATCGTTTTAAGCACTGGTTATTTTCAATAAGCAATTTACATGCATGCCCTACTCTCAGTTCTATCAGAAATTGTGAGTACGTTTTTCTGGTCCTGGATTTAAAATAACGGCAAAATGAGTTGGGACTAATGTTTGCTACTTCTGCAATTTCTTCCAACTGTATTTTACGCCGGAAGTGTTTTATAGAATATTCATAAATGGCGTTAATGCGCTCGTTTTCCGCATCGACATTATCGGGCCTGAAGCCAATAGAAGAAAGCATTGTCAATTCTTTCGAGCCTGCTACAGCGGCTAATGCCTCTATCATCAGGATTATTCTTTGAGTACCCTCCTCTAACAGTAGTTGCTCCAGCAGATCAGCTACTATTTGCCTTGCCTCCCCTGTTATCTGCAAACCTCTTTTTGTTTTTTCCAAAACAGTTTTGATGTTGTTGTTTTCAGGCAATTGAAGAAAGGGCTCACCCAGGAAATTCTCATTAAAATGCGCTACCCGCACATCAGCCAGGGATGAACTTTCCTCTTCAAAAAAAGAATCGTCAAATCGCCAATAATGAGGCAGATTGGAGCCAACCAATACTACATCGCCCGCTTTAAACCTTTTAATACTGTCGCCAATAAATTGTGTCCCCTCTCCTTTCTTAAAATGAATCAGCTCTATTTCAGCGTGATAATGCCAGCGGTTGTTAATGTGTGGAACCAGGTCATGTCGTACACTAAAAGAGCAATCGGGGGCTTTAGATACTTTAAGCAATTGTGGTCTCATAACAAATTTTTTTTAACAGAAATTAATTTTTGATAGCGTCATATAAAAGTAACTTTTTTGCTTTTTATTTCGTTAAAAATTTGTGCAAACGATGCCGAAAAAACAGTCGTTAATTTAGCACATGCGCTTTTAACCAAAAAATAAGTAAGAGAGAAATTAAAAATTGACTGAACGTCTTTCAAATCGATGAATTCCCAAGACATTTTTATCAGGGGGAAGATAATTGACAATGATTATTTTGAATTATGAATTAAACTCAAGGGTTTAATAGAACTATCGTATTTTTTCTTAAAAAAGAAAGAGTGTATTTTAAGGAAGCGACTTCAGGATGGTTTAAAATACATCTATTTTTTTCTTATTGCAAAATCAGCAAAGCACACTTTCGTGCAAGCATTCTTTGTAATTAAAAGAATTGCTCTTTGCTGGAAAAAATTCTTTTTCATAATGCCCTGTCCAAATGGACATAGCCGCCATCCACATGAATCAGTTGGCCAGTGGTATGGCTTGATTTTTCTGACAAAAGGAAAGCCGTCATGTTGGCGATTTCCTCGGCAGTGGTCATCCGACTACCCAAAGGAATTCTTGAAGTAATTTCCTTTAATTTTTCTTCAGCATTTGGCAATGTCTGAATCCATTTTGCATATTGAGGGGTCCACGATTCCGCCACCACTATAGCATTTACACGGATGCCATACTTTAATAACTCTACTGCCCATTCTCTTGTAAGAGCATTTCGGCCTCCATTGGCGGCAGCATATGCAGAAGTGTTGCCCTGACCTGTTTCTGCGGTTTTAGAAGTAATATTTACAATGGAACCTTTGCTTTTTATCAATTCAGGTAACGCAAAATGGGCCATCAAATAATAATGAATTAAGCTTTTGTGCAGGCTTTCTATGAACTTCTCATAGCTTCCATTCTCTAATCCGACGCCATCATTTTGTCCCGCATTGTTTACCAAGCCGTCAATGCGTCCATATTTTTCTATCACTTTTTTTACTGCTTTTTCACTTTCTTCCGGCTTGTTTAATTCCGCCATTACCTGGAACGCTTTGATTGTATCAGAAGATAATTCCCTAACCAGCCTCAGGTTATCTTTTTCATTCCTTCCAATGATTACAGCAATGGCGCCTTCTGCAGCTAGTACCCTTACTATGCCTTCGCCAATTCCTTTGGCACCGCCAGTTACTATAATTATTTTATCTTTTAATTGAAGATCCATATTTTTTAAATTGAAGCGAAAGTATGATCAATAAAAATGGTAGCACAATACAAGCAAATACACCTTCTCGGTTTTATTTAACCCTTCGATGAATAGCCCAACACTTTTTGCTTTGAAATACCCAACCCCTCAATACCCAATTCCATTACATCGCCTGCCTTTAAATATACCGGTGGCCTCATCCCCAAGCCGACACCGGCAGGCGTTCCGGTAGAAATTACGTCACCAGGAAGCAAAGTCATAAACCGGCTTATGTAAGAGATTAAGAAAGGTACTTTAAAGATAAAATTAACGGTGTTGCTATCCTGCATTGTTTTACCATTAACAGTAAGCCGCAGACGCAGGTTATTAACATCAGCCACTTCATCGGGCGTCGCCAAGAACGGGCCGAGCGGAGCAAAGGTGTCGCAGCTTTTTCCCTTCACCCATTGGCCGCCTCTTTCTAATTGAAATTCCCGTTCGCTGAGGTCATTATGCAAACAATAACCGGCAACATAATTCAATGCCTCAGACTCATCTACATAAGAAGCTTTTTTACCAATAACCAAAGCCAGCTCTACTTCCCAATCCGTTTTCTGAGAGTTTTTAGGAATTATCACATTATCAAACGGGCCGATAAGTGATGTGGTTGACTTGAAAAAGATAATCGGTTCTGTCGGAATAGCCGCGTTGGTTTCCCTCGCATGATCTGCATAGTTTAGTCCTATACAAATAATTTTTGATGGTCTGCCTACAGGGCTGCCTAAACGCATATCTTTCGAAACTTTAGGAAGTTCCTCTTTATTCGATTCAACAAATTTTTGTAAGCGGTTTAGCCCGTCAGTTTCAAAAAAATGTTCGTTATAATCTTCTCCAAACGAGGAAGTATCATAATAATCATCATTAATAATAATTCCTGTTTTCTCTTTGTTGATTTCACCAAAACGGATCAATTTCATATTATATTTTAGTTGTTTATAGATACAGGTTTAATTATTTAAGGTAAATAATAACTACCGCTATTTTTCCCTTTAAACGAAACATAATTTTCTGTACACTTTATTAATTTAATCAGAACCTTTAGAGTGAGACGCCGCGTTTCCATGGAATAAAATCGTCCTGTCCTAATAAGACGGCTTTAGGAATTACTTCACCGCTAGCTGTTTTAATACAGTATTCCAGTATTTCTTCACCCATTTGCATAATCGTTTTCTGACCACTGATAATACCTCCGGTATCAATGTCAATAATATCGTCCATTCTTTTAACGAGTTTAGAGTTGGTTGCAATTTTTATCGTTTGCGCTAAGGGGTTACCGGTAGGCGTTCCGAGGCCAGTGGTAAACAAGATCAAGGTAGCGCCAGATGCAGTTTGTCCGGTGGTGGCTTCTACGTCATTACCGGGTGTACAAACTAAATTTAACCCCGCTTTTACCGCTGGTTCTGTATAATCCAGTACTCCGGTAACCGGCGACGTGCCGCCTTTCTTAGCCGCGCCTGCTGATTTCATAGCATCCGTTATCAGCCCATCTTTTATATTTCCAGGAGAAGGATTCATATGAAAACCAGATCCTGCTTTTTTCGCGAGATCATTATAAGATTCCATAAGGTCAACAAATTTTTTTGCAATATCCCCATTTACACAGCGATCAAGAATATCCTGTTCGGCGCCGCATAACTCAGGAAATTCAGCGAGTAGCACTTTGCCGCCAAGCGCGACCAAAAGGTCTGAAGCATAGCCTACAGAAGGATTGGCAGAAATACCACTGAAACCATCGCTGCCGCCGCATTTTACACCAACCGCTAATGCGCTTAAAGCACACGGTTCTCTTTCTGTTTTATTTATTTCTGTTAATCCTATAAAAGTTTTTCTGATGGCATCGCAAATCATTTTCTCTTCACTATGGGCCTGTTGTTGTTCAAAGACAAACATGGGTTTATCGAATGAAGGATTACGCTTTTTCAGCTCATCTAAAAAATAACTTACCTGTAAATGTTGACATCCTAAGCTTAGAACGGTAACACCACCCACATTGGGATGATCGGCGTAAGCGGCAAGAAGCGAACTCAATGTGGCCGCATCCTGGCGTGTGCCTCCACATCCGCCGGAATGGTTTAGAAATTTGATACCATCCACATTTTTAAAGAAACGATTCTTAATAATAGAAGAAGTGCTTATGTCAATGTCGAAAAGATTTTCACCCTGCTCGTATGCGTCTAATAATTGCCTTGTAAATTCATTGTATTTATTGGAATGTGCATATCCTAATTCTTTTTGGAAGGCTTCCCGGATCACATCCATATTCCTGTTTTCGCAGAATACCATCGGAATAAATAACCAGTAATTAGCAGTGCCAACTCTTCCATCATTCCGTTTATAACCATTAAAAGTGCGATTGATAAAATGAGAAACATCCGGCATTTGCCAATTTTGTAAAAATCCTTTATAAGAATATGGACCCGCCGCATGTTTGGTGTTTCCGGTTGTCATTATCTCCCCCTTGCGTATTGCGAATTGCGCTCTCCCTACCAACTTGCCGTACATAATGACATGTTCGCCTTCCTGCATATCGTTCAGAAAAAATTTATGTTTTGCTGCAACGTTCTGTTGCAATATTACCTGATTTCCATTTACTGAAAAACTGGTTCCCGCAGGAATATCGTGCAATGCGACGAGCACATTATCGTCCGGGTGAATTTTTAAATAAGGTGTTGCAGTTTCTTCCATTATAGCCATTAAAAAAATTTTAGCTCAAAAATTTTATTCATAAGTTTCCATTTTTCATCTTCAGCATTTTCCCGCGCAGCTGCTGGCATTTCCACATTATTTTTTCCCATTTCTGCACTATTTCATTTTTTTATCCGATTCATTTTTCTTCTCAAAACTAAATTCATTCCTCATATCCATTACATAAAACAAGCGGATTTCATAAAGATAAATTTCCATATTTTCTATCCCTGATTCTTTTATTGGTTTTATTATTTCAGACCACAGTTCTTTACCATCTGTTCATATTATTGAATTAATTCAAAACCATTTTTCAAATCCAATGTGAAAGAATATCTTTTCATGAACGGACTTTTGTCTTATAACCATACACAGCAAATGCAAATACAAATACAAAACAGATCAAAGGAACTATATATGAAAACGGAGTGGAATGAGATTGAGCCAATGCACCCATAACCAAGGGTACCAGCGCTCCGCCAACAATTGACATGATAATGTATGAGGCGCCTTTCTTAGTATAAATTCCAAGATTTTTGATACCTAATGCAAAAATGGTTGGAAACATGATGGATTCAAAAAAGAAAATAGCCATCAAAGAATAAACGGATATCATACCCGGCACCGTAATAACTACAAAACACAAACCTATATTTATAAATGCATACAATGCCAATAGTTTATGCGGCGCTATCACTTTCATCAACGCGGTTCCTGCAAATCTTCCGGCAGTAAATAATACCAGGCTTCCGGAAAGTAAAAAAGCAGCGCGCGCATTATCAATCCCAATGTTTTTTTCTGTACAATAATTAATAAACAATGCGGCTATGCCAACCTGCGCGGCTACATAAAAAAACTGTGCAACTATTGCCCAAATAAAATGTGTATGCTGAAACAATTTTTTACCTAAATGGCCCGTCTCATCTATCACCAATTCTTCTTCTTTCACTTCGGGCATCGGTGTTTTGAAAAACAAAAGAGCCACCAATAATACTACCATTGCAATAGCGACATACACATATTTCACTGAATCTAATTCTGAAGGATTACCTATATCAGGCTTGCTTCCAAAAAATAATGCGCCGCCTATAACAGGCCCTAAAAAAGACCCGACCCCATTAAAGCTTTGCGCAAGATTCAACCGAAACTCTGAAGTTTCTGGTTTACCAAGTACTGTAATATATGGATTGGCAGCGGTTTCCAGAAAGGTTAATCCACTTGCCAAAACAAATAAAGCAACGAGAAAAAAAGGAAAACTTGCATTTTGTGCGGAAGGATAAAAAAGTAAGGCGCCAATTGCATATAGTAATAATCCGGTGATAATTCCTTTTCTATAGCCCACCCTCTGCATGAAATATCCTGCCGGCAAAGCAATTAAAAAATAAGCTCCAAAATAAGCTGCCTGAAGCAGAGTGGAACGCAGTTTTGTTATATTCAGCGTTTCCTGAAAATGTTTATTTAATACGTCGAGAAGCCCATAAGCAAGGCCCCACAAAAAGAACAGTGAGGTCACCAAAATAATAGGCAACGTGTAGTTTCGATTATTCTTCATAAGACTAACTCTAATAACTGGACAATATTCGTTTCTGAATTCATAAAATACAAATTAAGATTGAAATAACGAGGTCGCGCTCCACGCCATTGCCTTTCCATTCAACTATATTAGCATTGTCTGCGCAATTACCTTTAAAATGAAAGGCTCCAGGGTTTTCTATGTGCCAACCTTCAATGAAAAAAGTAGTTGCCTGCCAATTGAAATAACTACAAGAATGAGTAGACGAATATAAAGCTCTCCTTGCATAACAAAAACAGAAATCTTTAGAATTTGTTTGTTTACTGCATTACTTTATTTTCATCAATTTTATTTGCGTCTGCATGATTAGCGCCTGTTAATCCGGTTGGAGACATTCCCCACACATCATTATAGTAAATCACTTTTTCAATTAAAACATCAGACGAGTTTTTCAATTTTATTACGGACGCATTATCTTTTGCGCGTACCATTTTTATGGAAGATATTGTTGCATTCAATACATCATCAAGGAGCAGCGCATACCTGCTGTCTTGTTTTTCATAATTAAAGCTACAATCCTTTATCGTTAATCCTTTTACATGACGGGTCCAAAGGCCGTAAGATGGCTGCACTTTAAGGTTGGACACATTATATTGTCCCACGCCAAGTTCCGGCGGTGTAGCGGCTGTGTCGCCAACGGAATTGCCTCCTTTGTATAAAAAATTAACATCATTAAATTCAATGTTTTTGATGTAGCCGGTGTGTTGGCCGTTGGGCAATTTAAAAGTTAAACCACCTTCCACAACATCCGATTCGGGTAACGCATAGCCCGCTACAATTGCAGTTGCTTTTCTTTGTGTGCCATCATAAGGTTTCCATCTTTCCTTTTTCCCATAAGAACTGCCGCCATAAACTTCGGAAACATCAATGCCATTCAAAATAATGTTTTCAACAGAACCAATGTTTACGTTGGTAACCAAAAGCTCATTATGCTTTACACCGTTCTCATCAAATTTGAAACGCGATACACTGGCACCTAAAATACGTGCCCGGTTGGAAATAGAAATAAAAAACGGTGTAGTGGTACGCAACATTTTAGAACGGGAATGAATGGTGCCGGTATGCCCGCAATTGAGATGAATATCTTTTATGTGGGCGCCGTCATTGGTGGAAATAGAGAAGCCGGCTTTGTTGGCCCCCAATACATAAATATTGTCCACATGAACATCCATGATGTCATCCGCCGTTTCCGAGCCAATCTGGAAAAGATTGCAGTTGGTATCGCCGATAACATTGCGCACTTTATAATTTCTTGCAGGCCGGGTGAATCCCAATGAACAATCAGAACCTGGTTTTATAATATCATCAGAACTTACTTTTGAATATATATTGGTAACCCTAACAAAATTGCACCCCATAAAATCGTAAATATCGCGTACATTAGTTTGATTGTATTTGCCAAAATACGTATCGTGTACATTGAGTGAATCCGTGCCGGTGGCGAGCAAGGCAAAATGCCCTGCACGCTCAATTTTCAACATGTTGTCCGTGTTAAAATCCCTTGAGCCATTTTTGTTGATATAATAAGGCTCATCTGTTTTCTCATCGTACCAAAGATCTTCTTTGCGCTGGATGCCACCAATCTCTACATTTGTACAAAGCTTCAATGCAAACATTTTATCCGCACGATTGTCCGGAGCATTATTCATTACCTTATCGCCATTTACCAAATTGCCATCGCCGGTGATAAGGCCGTTACCAATGATTTTGATATTGTCCAATCTTTCTCCAAAGAACATACAGTTTCTAAAATAATGATGGCCTACATCCTGCTTGGTCAGCCAGTTTTCAGGATTATCATAAGGGCCGGAATCGGTTGGCGAAAGCCCCGAACGATATTTCTTATCGCTAAACCAGGTAGCTTCCGGCGCATCATTTCCTTTTAGCGCTTTGATAGTGGCTCCTTTATTTACATAGAGATACACATTGCTTTTCAAATGGACCGTGCGCACATTATAAATGCCTTCGCTAAAGAAAAGCGTGCCGCCTCCAAGTTGATGCAGGTATGCTATCGCTTCATTAATTTTTGCAGTATTATCTTCTTTGCCATTAGCATTAATTCCAAAATTCTTTATGTCCATTTTACCTGAATAAAAGGAAACTGTATTTGAAAAACCTTTGTGTACGCCACCTTTTACTGAAAGTTTAAAAGTGTATAGCTGATTTGGCAAGAGCCGTGAAATGGTAGCAGTAGCGTTTTTGTAATCCACTTTCCCTGAAGAAAGTTTCCAGGTTCTTCCCTTATCCAACGATTGCATCAATTGAGCATTAGGAGGAATAAGGGTGCCGTCCCATCTAAAATTTACTTTTGTATAAGTATCCGGCGTTTCATTGTATTGAAGATTTTTGTCCAATACTCTTTCAAAATCAGCAATGGTATTGGTGGCGATAAGTACAGTGGTTTCAGCGCCGATGCCTGCGCTGGCAAGTATTTCGGGTTGTGAGGTATTGTAAATTACTTTGAAAGGATACTTTCCTGCTTTATCCAGTTTCACATTATGGATCACTATTTTAAGATCGTCTCCATTGGCGGGCTTAAGGTCCAAGTGTTTAAATAAAAGAATCGAACCTCCGGCAGGATTTTTTGATACCGAGAAATTGCCTACTTTCTTATAAGGATAATTGGTGCCCAGCCGGCCCATAGATTGTGTGGCAAGGTCTTTCAGTTTTACGTCGCCCCGGCCAATAACATTCACCGTGGTATTATCCTCGGTCACGTGGATACCTTCCGGAAGATATATTGTTACCGTCGCATTAGGGCTTCTTTGACCTGCCGTGAAATAGAGTGTTACATTTCTAATAGTACGAGTGGTTATCTTATTTTTCACCAAACGAAGCTGGCCACCTATCGCCATAGGTTGTGTGGCTATGTAATAAACTTTACCGACTTTTTTATCTGGTACAGTCACCACAAGATGATCGCCGGTTTCCAGATCGCCACTGGTTTTTCTAACGCCTCCTTTATCTGTAATCTTATAAGTCTGGGCGGACCCATCTTTTGAGGTAATCTGCTGAAACAGTTGTTGTACGCTGGTTTTCGTTGACAGCAATCCCTGGTCTTCCGGTGTATCTACCGTAAACGAATAAGTGCTGCCGGAAAGAACTATCAATGAATCCGTGGTGATGCGCGCAATGTGGGTAGCAGTGTTCTTCTCAACAATATCGGTATTGGACTGTAACGCTTTTGTTTTTTGCGCTGCTGTATTTAATGCGATACAACTAATCATACCGGCAAGCGATAAAATTTTCTTCATAACGTTAATTATTTTTCAAAAGAATTACAATTGAATTTTCTGCGTGGCTCCTTCTGTAATAATATATGATTTTTTCTGACCGTCCTTTATCACCGTAACTTTCAATTTATTTTTTCCGGATCTTATTATTTCCAAATCAAATTGATTTTGAAAAGCATGGATATTTCGTAACGCCATCCGGTTCCATTCTTTAGGCAAACGCGGCGTCATGTTAAATGAATGAAAACCGATGGGGCGCATACCAAACATACCTTCGGTAAATATTCTGCAATACAATCCGCTTTCTGCGGAAAGATGGCGCTGATTGCCTTCCGGATACGCTTCTACCGCATAAGGAACATGCTCACCCAGCAATCTTCTTTTGGAATAATATTTTAAAAATCTTAGTGCTTCTTCGGTTTTGCCTGCCGCGAAGACGCCCCGCAACCCATACAGAGTAGAGCGATCCCAGAAGGTTTCATTACCTGCCAATGAAGCAAGTCCGTCTTCAGTCCATAAACGGGGCGAAAACAAGGCGTTAATCGTTCCTTCTTTTCTATCAAAAATATCCATTACCAAAGGAGTGGTAATCCATGCACGCAGCGTATCATTTCCCTTATAATAGCGATAGGTTTTAAAACCCTCCACGATGCCACCGAAATATTTTTCAATGTTGACTCTTAGGACTTTAGCTTCATTTTCGTAAGCCTTGATTGTGGCAGACGGCTTACCCAATTCTTTTCCTAAAAGAACCGCGGAGCGCAAAGCATCATAATACAAACAACTGGTATTAAGATTCGCATTGCCTGCAGGAAATCTTCCTTCAAGTTCATCTTTGTTGCTCCATACCACACCTTCTTCATTCAATTTTCTTTTGCAATATTCCAAACACCATTCTATAAGCGGCATCAATACTTTGGCAGAATCTACATTCCCGCACGCCAATGCATATCTTCCTGCACCATAAGCAATCATCGCCATATCTCCCCTGTCGCCGGCTCCATGCCAGGTAGCATCACCTTCAGCAATGATGGAACTTGGTATGGGTTTATATTCCAGGTTCATATATTTCGCAAACATGCGATAAGAATTCATTGCAGACTTGCTAGCAATATCGTCTCCCAAAAACGCAAAGAACGGATTGATATATTCAGCCTGGTCATTGGCCCAGATAGCGGCATAATAACGCAATCCGCCCGGCCCGTGCATCAGGCCGCCTTTGGTATTATAGATACTTTCCGTTCCTCTTATTTTAGCAAAAGCAAACATGGTATTCAAAATCGTGTCCGGCGTTTCTAAAATGAGCTTCGAAAGAATTTGATTGACGCGATTCTTTCGGCCCTGTTCTTCCTCGTTGATATTTACTGTAGTGCTTTGTCCGCCTTCGCGAACAGCCTGGTAAGTAATGGCAAAAACAGCGCTATCACCCGGTTGTATCGTTTTCAATCCTTCACCTGAAGTGGCAACAATGAAGCTGTGCTGATCCGGTGTACTTCTTTCCGCAGCAGTTTTTACTTCACGCCTGAAATACTCCATCTCTATTTTCAAAGGCTTACTAGTCTGGTTGGTAAAGACTAATTTTTCAATTGCCAGTGGCTTATCTATCGAAGGGAAAAAAGCGCGGTGTAATTTCAATCCATCATTCCCGATTTCACTATATACATCCATGATGCCTTTTTGAGTAATACGAATTACCTTTTCCGGGATGCCTTTTTCTACAGCAGCATTATATACACCACTTTTAAGAAGTTTATCATTTATCAAAATACGTGGCAGCTCATTGTCTTCCACATTGTACATCATGTGGGCAATCGTCCTTACCGGACGCAAGCGGAAAGTAGGAAAAACAAGGGTTCTTGAAAGAGTTGGCTTCGCATTGCCATCTACGCCATATTGCATCCAGAGCGCCACTTTTTCGCCATCCATTTCAATGTGGTCGTAATGGGGAATTCGGTTATCAATCTTCCACTCAATATTGCCATCAGGTTGAATTGACCAGCGGTCATTTTGCCGGGGAAGATTCATTTGCTGCGCAGAAGTGGTTAGCACAATAAAAAGGAAAATAAAGGGAAGAATAAGTTTCATAGCTTTTATAACTCTATTTTATTAAATTCTTTGTAACATGCTTATTCGCTACGGAAGTCTGAACAGGTATTTGACGACAATTTCAACGTAAATGAAAAAATATTTTTACCAAAATCATTTCGAAAACTTTGCAATAAATCCACCTCCCGAAACAAGATACAGGTCAATCACATCCTTTGAAGAATAAGAAGCGTTATCCATTATGATTGACGCTGAATTAACAGGATCGTCTTTCCCAATCAACGCTTTATAATTTCCCTTTAAAAAAGTCAGCGGAACTTTTATCCGGCGCGCCCCGGCTCCATTCATCACCGCAAGAAACCAGGTGTTTCCTTTTCTTCTCGCATACACAGCAAGCTCACCTATTTCAGAAGGTGGCAATACAATCGTTTCGTCCCAGACAGCCGGAATGCTTTTAATAATTTCCAACGAAGGGTTCGCTAAAAGCGTATCCGGATTGGCCGCATAAGTCAATAAAGGAGCGCTCAATATAGCAGCGCTGGCTACCTGGTGCACCCAGGTGGTATTTTT
The DNA here is from genome assembly GCA_963706825.1 of uncultured Chitinophagaceae bacterium. Classification (GTDB taxonomy): domain Bacteria; phylum Bacteroidota; class Bacteroidia; order Chitinophagales; family Chitinophagaceae; genus Ginsengibacter. The sequence goes on from CAVPNT010000005.1 coordinate 379,920, forward strand.
TCTTCTTTCAGCAAAATGTACCACAGTATATTCTGCAGGCCCTGCCAGGAAGCGGGTAAACGGAATGGTGGTTTCGTGGGTAGCCCTGTCAAGCAACTTGCTGGATTCCATCCCTTTGACTGCTTCCCTTGTGAGTTCATTCGGATAGGTCCTTTCCAAACCGGTTGGTTTATTAGCTCCATGAAAATCCAGCATGACCTGATACTTTGCGGCCGCTTTTAAAATAGTTTCATACAGGTCAATTACTTCTTTTGCCTCGCTGTCAAAGAAATCAATCTTAGCCCCGGCCACTCCAAGCTGATGGCATTTTCTGAAAAAAGAATCTATGGAACCAGGATTGCGCAAGCTTTTAGAATGTTTCCAAAACCAAATGCTTACGCCTTTTTGTTTGGAATAATTTACCAGTTCTTTTATCTGTTCATCCGTCCACCTTGTCCAAAAGCCTTCAAGGATATTATGTTCAAATCCTAATGCGGCAGCGCCATCCGTAAAATGTTTCATCACTTCCGGGATACCGTCACCACCACCGTCTAAGTATTTCCACACCGCACGCCCGGGCTTTATCCAATCCGTGTTCATTCCTTTGGAAAATAATTTTTTATCAGGCGGCGGATTCAGATTCCACACCATATCATTATTTACCATGCTATTCAAATCCTTTCCAATCATCACCACGCGCCACGGCGTAGTAATTGTTCCATTAATTGCTGCCGGTTGTTTTAGTCGAAATGTGTCTTCAGGACTGTAGCGTAATTTATAAGGATAAGAAGTTGGCTGTTCATGGGCCAAACGAAGTACAAATCCGTTTTTACCATTAGCCTGCAACGCCATGCCAGCATAATTTACCAAAGCTGCTTCTGTGATACTTGCATAAATCCCCTGAGGTAATTTAAAAGTTGCCGGTGGCGCTACCCACTCTCCTTCCTGCACGTCATCAATTCGTTTTTTTACATGTACACTTTCATAGTGCATGTCGAGGTCATGATACCAGATAGTGCTTCCGGAAGGAATATTGAAGACAGTTGTTTCTATAGGAATACGGGCGTCACCCTCAGTTCCGGGAATTATCATTCTCAAGGCCGCACCGTTGTTGAACACGCGAACTTCAAGCGTATATTCCTGCTTATTCTTTATAATAATTTTTGCACCATTGCATTGGTTAATCGCTGTTGAGTGTACCCCGCGCCATTCATAAGTTTCGTTGATTTTATAGTGTTCTGCTTTTCTTAATGTGGCATTCTTTGTAACGGAAATTCCATCAAGCGCCATTAACAGAGGAGAAGGCTCAATGACGATTTTTCCATTAAAAGTTATTGCATAGCTAAGCTGGTGCGCCTGTTGAAACAATTTAAAATGAACTACACCATCCGGGCTTTGAACAAGTGTAGTATCGGCTGCTAAAACAGGCGATGAGCAAAGAAATAAAAAGAGCGCATGATAAAAACCAATTCTTTTTTTCATAAGACAAATGATATAATTATTGATTAAAAGAAGTTCATTATTCAACTATGCAATAGAATCATAATTGGACTACGATGCAATTGTACCATTAGCAAACTATTCAACTATTCTGGCACGAAGGCATAAATATTAATTTTTTGTGGGAATATTATGGTCAAATTTTCTTTTATTCATCATGCAAATAAATTTATTGAAATGGGCTTGAGACCAATTAAAAGCAGCTTTTTATTTTTCGCTGGCGTTCTATTTTCAGTGTCTTTTGCTTACATAAGATCATGGGAATCGCAATTGGTAAAAGTCAACAAAGACGGCTCACTCACTTACATTCCTGATGAAAAAGGAAATATAATTCCGGACTTCAGTCTCGTGGGTTATTATGCTGGAAATAAATTGATACCGGATGTACCGGTGGTAAAAGCGATTGCGCCATCTTCCAACTACAGTGGAGAAGAAATCATCCAAAATGCTATTGATGAAGTATCCAAAAGATTGCCTGATAAAAACGGTTTTAGGGGAACGATTCTTTTAAAAAAAGGAAGCTATGAAATTCCGGGAACAATTAAAATTGAAGCCAGCGGTATTGTTTTGAGAGGAGAGGGAAATGCTACAAAACTGATAGCCACCGGAACTTCGCAAAGAGCGATGATTGTTGTTTCAGGCAATGGAAGAATTAAGGAAACACCCGACTCAAGAACGAAAATTACAGACGCCTACGTGCCCGTTGGAACAAAATCTTTTACCGTGGCTTCCGCCAGGGGATATAAGGCAGGCGATAAAATAATCGTTTATCGTCCGCCTACTGATCAGTGGATAAAAGATTTAAAAATGGACGAGATTGCAGAAAGAACAGGAACCAAACAATGGAAGGCGAATGAATATAATATTGAATTTGAAAGAACGATTACAAAAATTGAAGGAAAGACAATATTTATTGACAATCCAATTGTAATGGCGATGGAGCCAAAATATGGCGTACCTGAAATTTACAAATACACTTTCGACGGGCGGATTTCAAACGTGGGAATTGAAAATTTATATTGTGAATCAGCATACGAAAGTGACACAGCGGAAAATCACGGATGGGAAGCCATCAAATTTGACAAAATAGAAAATGGGTGGGCGCGGGATATTACTTCGCGTTATTTTGGTTACAGCTGTGTAAGCCTTGAAAGCGATGCGAGAAATATAACTGTTACCGATTGCAATTGCTTTGATGCAAAATCCATTATTACCGGCAGCCGCAGATATTCGTTTTCCAATAACGGGCAAATGAATTTATTTATGAATTGTCATACCACTGAAGGAAGGCATGATTATGTAACCGGCGCTAAAACCCGCGGCCCCAATGTATTCTACAATTGTACTGCAAAAAATACCCATGCTGATATTGGGCCACATCACCGCTGGTCTATGGGTACCCTGTACGATAATATTGTAACCGATGGAGATATTAATATTCAGGATCGGGGTAATTATGGAAGTGGACATGGCTGGGCCGGTGTCACCCAAATACTCTGGAACTGCACCGCAAAAAGAGCAGCAGTGCAAAGTCCTTATGTGAATGGGAAAAACTATTGCATTGGTTTAAAGGGTGAAAAGTATCCGGGCCGTTTTAAAGATAGGCCGGATGGCGAATGGGAAGGCCAGAATAAAGATGGATTGCAGCCGCAATCGTTATACCTGGCGCAGCTGAAATATAGAAGAAAATAAAAAGACCAGGCGAATTATGAGATCAGTGCTGCAACAATTTTTCTAGTCTTATGATTCGCTGTAAATTTAAGTTTGTACAATATATAAACATAATAATGCAAGTGAAGATTACACCGCCTGATAAGTCGCTTTTCAGTTGAGGAAAGACAACTGCCTTGGCAATCATTCCAACCATTTTTACTCAAAACCTCAATCCGGGTTACCTTTATCGGACGTTGATGGAATATTGTTGGCGCAGTTTATTTTATCCTGATCAGGAATAAAGAGAGAGGCCTGATTAAATTATTTTATTACTTATCTCCTCTTTAAAGACGATTCCCTGATAATTAGTTCCGTATCCAATATTTTCGTTTGAAAATCAACAATCGGTCTTTTACTCTCGATCATTTCAATGAGTAACTGCGTTGCCATTTTTCCTATTTCAAAAGCAGGTTGTTTTACAACCGTCATTGGTGGGTTAAAAAGCTGGCCAACTTTAGAATTTGTAAATCCGGCAAACCCCAATTCCTTTTTTAATTTCAAATCTTTAACCAATTCAAAACAGAGGGTCGTTATCCGGTCACTGGCGGTAAAAACAGCATCTGGTTTAACCCTTCCGTTTTGTAGTTCTGCAAATGCTTTTTCTATTTCCGAGAAAACCATTCCGCCATAATTACAGTACTTTATCAGAGACTCGTTGAAAGGAATATTATGTTTTTGAAGAGCATCTTTATATCCCTTAAGTCGTTCTGTTGTTATGGATAAAGAAGGCGAACTTGTTATGTGAGCAATTTTATTATAACCCTCGTAAATGAGGTGTTCTGTGGCATGAAACGCTCCTAAATAATTATTCGCAGTAACCTTATGGGTGTCTATTTCATCTGTTATTCTGTCAAAAAAAACTATCGGCAATCCTTTATCGAACAGGTCTTTTAAATAGGAGATGTCTCCTGTTTCACTTGCAAGGGATATAAGCAAACCATCAACAGATCTAGAAGCATGATGTTCGACATTTACTTTTTCTCTTTCTTCTGATTCATGACTCTGGGTAATTATAACATGATATCCCCGATTATACGCGATTGATTCAATTCCATTAATTGCTTCTGAAAAAAAATTATTGGCAATCTCACAAACCATTACGCCTATTGCCCGGCTTCTTCTCTCTTTTAAACTTAATGCTACAGGGTTAGGCCGGTAATTTATTTTTTCAGCATACTCTAAAACCATCTTTTTAGTTTCATCACTGATTTGATAACTTCCTCTTAAAGCCCTTGAAACGGTAGAAGCCGATATATTTAATGCTTTTGAAATATCCTTTATTGTAACTGAATCAAATTTCATTACTCAATTTATTTGAATTTTACTTCCTGAATGAGGCTAAAAATAATGATTTTTTATCCGACGGCATGGATAAATATTGAATTGGTTTGGTAACGATTTCACAAAAATAATTGACTTCTAAAGAAATAGCCAGTGCTTATGTTCGACCCTTGTTCTTTCACACTCAAACAACAGATGAATTAATAATTACTTGTTCTTATGGAAACAAAACAATGCTTACAACTTGCAGTAGCGGCATCGGTGAAGCGATGACAATTGGAATAGCAGACAAAATAATCTTTAGCTGCATTTTTCATAAAAAATTCTGGACAAGGGCGAACATAAGTTTGAGAACGATTTGCAAATAATTTTTTACTCCGGCAACCTTTTTAAAGAAAATTCCGATTGGTTAGTTGAAATATAATGGATTTGTTATCTGTAAAAGAATTAAATGAACATATCAGAGGCTGTACTCTGAACCGTAGGGAGAGTCAAAAAAAAATATATAACTCTTTCTACAGCTATGGCATGGCAATATGCGACCGTTATACAAAACGAAAAGATGATGCCATTGAAATTTTTAATGACAGCTTTTTGAAAATCTTTAAAGAGATCCATCGCTATACTCCCTCATATTCGGATGAAATTAATTCTTTTAAAGGATGGATTAGGAAGATCCTGATTTACACAGCAATTGATCATGGCAGAAAAAATAATAAGCACTATTTTACCAGTAACATCGAAACTTCTGTTGTGTATTTTCCTCAGCAGGAAGAGAATGCCTTCGATAGAATTTCTTATGATGAAATTATCCGGGCCATCCAGCAATTGACTCCCGCTTACAGAACAGTTTTGAACATGTTTATCATTGATGGATTCAGTCATGAAGAAATCTCACAACAATTACAAATTTCAATTGGAACTTCTAAATCAAATCTGTTTAAGGCGAGGCAACAATTGCAAAAAATATTAAAAAACGAAAATAAAATTCTAATAGCGAAAAATGTTGGATGAAGAAAACGATAAAAGGATTAAAGAGGCTGCAGATCACTACCACCCTGAGTATGACGACAGAGGGTGGCAAAAAATGGAGCTGTTGCTGGATGAACATCTTCCCACAGAAAAGGAAAGAAAAAGATTTCTTTTCCTTCTTCCGTTGGTTTTGTTTATTAGCTGCCTTTTGCTTTTAATAGGTTTATATAATTGGAAAAATAGTACAACCGGATCATCTCAAAATGATTTATCGAAAAATAAAACGGAAAAACCAATTGTAACCAATGCAACAGAAGATTCTAAAAAAAATGCAGCAGCAATTAAGATTGAAAAGAACGCGATTGAAAAAAATAATACGACACCGGTTCTCGAAAAATCATTAAATATCTCCACTGCTTCTTCTTCCGTAAATGATTTACCAAATAAACAAAATGATGAAATCAAACAGCACTCGGTTGAAAAAACAAATAATTCACCCGGAATAAACGATGAAAAAACTTCCATTTCTAATAATACAACGCAGGAAAATAAAAATAATAATTTGGCCTCCGACGGAAAGAAGAATAAAGTTAATGAAGAAAAATCAGCACCTCAAAAACAAATATTTGAACAAAACAATATTGCAAAAACTGAAAAAGTTTCATCCAAAAATTTCAGTAAAAAAACAATTAAAACAACTGGTCACTTTGCGGATAATTTTGGAATAAGTCTTTCCGCAGGCCCTGATATAAGTGCCGTTCATGCAAATAAAATTGGCAAAGTTACCCTTGCTTATGGGGCAGGATTTAGTTATCCTATCTCTAAAAAACTGAACCTGCGCACAGGGTTTTACTTATCAAAAAAGATTTATTCTGTTGATGGAGACGATTATAAGATCCCCGCAGGAAGTCTGGGCAATTATGAATATCTGGAAAATGTTGATGCGAACTGTAAAGTTTACGAGATACCTGTCAGGATAGATTACAGATTCAGAAAAACAAAAAATCATAACTGGTTTGTTTCTGCAGGCCTTTCATCCTATCTGATGAAAAGAGAAACTTATGATTATTATTATAAAACACCTGCTGGCGAAATGTATAATAAAGATTGGAGTATAAGCAATAAGAACAAACACTTTTTTTCGGTACTGGATATATCCGGTGGCTATCAATATTCTCTGAACAAACAATTTTCAATAATTACCGAACCGTATGTAAATGTACCATTGACGGGCATTGGTGCCGGAAAAGTGAAATTAAACAGTGCAGGAATTTTATTTACCATAAAGGAAAAACCTTTTCTGAAAGATTAAAGTTTCTTTAGAACAATTCCGTTGGTAACCTTTATTTTTCCAATTAAACAACCGGTCAAAAAGATTAATTATTTTCATTAGAAGATTTTAATGCCCCAAAGTCCATCCGTGATATTTCCGCTACTTCATTGTAAATAGTGATCAACCAGCTTTTGGCTTCGTAATTTTTATTTTCTTTCGATCTATTTTTCTAAGAATATTTTTGGTGAGATACAGATGTTTACAGCAGGCGAAGAAATAATTTTGTTTTCTTCACGCCTCTCGCGGCAATTGCAGGTGCAGCCTTGCCTTCTTTCTTCTTTGACCCAACCTGGCTTACACTCATAATATCACATTGCTGCTTGTTTGTCCTGATGATTTTTTAGGAAACTTCTTACTAAAAAAACTGTCCCCTTTAAGAAAAATCATACTGCTTAAATAGCAACCCGTAAGCAAATTTCTACGTTTAGAAATTGAGAATGTAAGGTCTTCTATAACACTTTGATTTAAATAAAATCCTTCAGAGCTTGTTACAAAAAAAATATTTTGATAAGATTGAGCTTGACCTGAAAAGTGTCGACTGGAAACTTTTACTCTTCCTGATACTCTTTTTAAATGTAAAGCTAGTTGTAAAAGTTGCGGCAATCGTATTAATTTATTTATTGCAATTCAATTTTAAATTTGGTTTTCATTTACGCAATTCGAGGCTACCGTTATTCTATCTTATTGCCATTGCTATTGCGTTATTTAACTGGTTCCTGTTATCAGGATTTAACCATATAAATTACAGTATCGCATTTTTTACAGGTCTTTTTTTTTGGGCACTTTGCATCCTTGCTATTCATCAGATAAAATTATTTGTTGAACAAAATCCTGCTGGTGTTATTCATAAAACTATTATTGTCTTTTTTCTGCTCAATGCTATTTTTTCGCTGGCTGTTTTCATCCTGATTATTCTAAAAACCGGTGCTATTAATCCTTATCTATACCAGGGTGAATATCAAAAATACTTTATCGGAACCGGTGATTATATCAGAGGAATTACTTTTGATACATCTACCACCAATGCGGTATTGAATGCATTTGGAGTGATTTATTTTCTTTCAAAAAAGAATATAAAAATGATGATGCTTTGCATGATCATTTTATTGATGACAGGAAGTAACATTACCAATTTTCTTTTGTGCGCCATACTGCTCCTGATGTTTATTTTTCGAACAGACAGAGATCAGAAAAGCCTTGTATTTGTTTGTTTACTGTTGCTTGTGATTTTTCTTGCAAAGGTTTCGCCGCAAAATAATAGTTATGTATCCAATTATCTTGGAAGCATTTTTTATCCTGCAGAAGAAAAAAAAGTAAATGAAGTTCCCTTACCAATAAGACTCCGGCCAGATAGCACTTTGACAGATGAAGAACGAAATGAAAAAATTGCTACACTTTATATTGATAGCCTTTATCGCATACAAAATGAAAAGCAAACTAAAATGAATGTACATCCGGTTTCTTTCATCGAAAAAATTGCAATTCCTACTGCAGATATCAACACAGCTCCTTATCAACATAAATCAATTCTTACTCCCGTTGAAGAAAAGATGAAAGAATTTATCGGGGAACACTCCAGGCAATTGACTCTCTCAACTGATCCGGGTTTTGATTTTAAACTTCCCGGTAAAATTATTGCTTCCAAACAAACACTGTATTTTCTTAAACAACATCCTTCTAAAATTATTACTGGTAGCGGAACAGGAAATTTCTCTTCAAAACTTGCTTTTAAAACTACAGCTCTGGATATTGCCGGAGGTTATCCTGAAAAATATATTTATATCAATAATGATTTTCTTAAAAATCATCTCGATTTATATCTCTGTTATTTTACCAAACAAGATGGCTTTCATTCAATCGCAAATAATCCAAACTCAGTGTATGACCAGCTTTTAAGCGAATATGGATTGTGCGGCCTGCTTGCCTTTTTTATTTTTTATGTTGGATTTTTTTTAAAGGATTTTAAAAAACTTACTTATGCAATTCCATTAACTATCTTTTTATCAGGAATTTTTTTTGTCGATTACTGGTTTGAACAATTATCAATCGTAGTGTTTTTTGAATTGCTGTTATTTCTGAACAATAAAGAAAAAGTGGAAAAATGACAAAAGAAAAAACAGCAAAAGTTACCGTTTTGATGCCTGCCTACAACGCGGGAAAATATATTGCGGAAGCAATAGAATCTGTACTGCAACAGAGTTTCAAAGATTTTCAATTGCTTATTATAAGCGATGGTTCAAATGACAATACAGAAGGAATAATCCGTTCATTCAAGGATCAAAGAATCCGTTTGATCAACCAATCTCACAAAGGAATTGCAACTGCATTAAACAAAGGTTTATCAAAGGCACGTACAAAATACATTGCCCGCTTTGATGCGGATGATGTTTGTCTTCCTGAAAGATTAATGCAACAGGTTTTGTTTTTAGATAATCATCCGGATTATATAGTAGTAGGATCGGAGGCAGAATATATTTCTGAAAATGGAGAACATCTTTTTAATTTTAAATCTGTTGGCCATACGCACGAGCGGATCGTTCAAAAAATTTATTCCTGTTGCCCTTTCATTCATTCATCAGTTATGTACAGAAAGGAAGCGGTGATAAAAGCGGGTGGTTATTCGGTTCATGCGCACAATTTTGAAGATTATTTACTTTGGATTCAATTATTAAAAAGCGGAAGATTTTATAACCTCCCGCAACAACTAATTAGGGTGCGTTTTAATCCGGCGTCTGTGACCATTGACGAAAGATGGCGCGGCCGGATTTTTAGAAAGCTGAAACATGAAATAATCACTAAAGGCAGCATTACAGAAAAGGAAGGGTCGCATTTATTTAACATTATTAAAAGCCAGGATTTTCAAAGTATTAAAGAAGGATCCTACTATGCTTTATGCGGAAAAAAAATTTTGCTGGACAATCATCAGGCAAAAAAAGCAAGGCCGCTTTTTTCAAAAGCAATCATGAGCTATCCCTACCGTTTGGATAATTATGGGCTTTATCTTCTAAGCTTTTTCCCGGATTTTTTTATCACCTGGTTGAATCGAAAAAAGATTGACAAAATTATGCAATCATGAGAGTAGCAATGATATCCCGGTCGTCATTGTTTACTTCCAAAGGTGGCGATACGATTCAGATAGAGCAAACAGCACGGCATTTGAGAGAAATGAATCTTGATGTTGACATCAGGCTAACAAAAGAAAAAATAAGTTATGAAAAATATGATTTATTGCATTTTTTTAACCTGACAAGGCCAGCCGACATTTTACCACATATTCAAAAATCAAAAACACCATTTGTTGTAACACCTTTATTGATAGACTATTCCGAATTTGATAGATATCACCGCCGAGGAATTTCCGGAAAAATCTTTCGCTATTTATCTCCTGACTCCATTGAATTCTTTAAAATGATGGCCCGTGTTGCAAAGGGGCAGGAAACTTCAAAGGTTTTTTCTTATTTCATAAAGGGCCATTCAAAAAGCATAAAAACGATAATTGAAAAAGCAGCAATGCTGCTTCCCAATTCGCAACTGGAATATAACAAGGTTGTTCAATCATTTTCCTTGACTCCATCTTATGCTATCATTCCAAACGGTATTGATGATCATTTATTTTCCTTATCGGTAAACGAACAAAAAGACCGGAATTTGATTTTATGTGTGGCAAGAATAGAAGGATTGAAAAATCAAATGAATCTTATTACTGCATTAAATCATTCAAAATATCAACTTTATTTAATCGGAAGCCCTGCTGTTAATCAAAATCATCATTATTCAAAATGCAAACAAATTGCCGCCAATAACATTCATTTCGTTGATCAGCTTCCGCAGGAGGAATTGATCCGATATTATCAGAAAGCTAAAGTTCATGTATTACCCAGTTGGTTTGAAACCTGTGGCCTCTCTACATTAGAAGCCGCTGCTATGGGCTGCAGCATTGTAATCACCAATCGTGGATATGCGTCAGAATATTTTGATGGTTATGCCTTTTATTGTGATCCATCCTCCCCTTCCTCGATTCTTCAGGCAATTGAAAAAGCAAGCAAGAAAGGAGAAGATAAATTTTTTCAGAAAAAAATATTGACGGATTACACGTGGCGGAATGCAGCACAAAAAACGTACGAAGCTTATCAAAAAATATTCAAAAATGAAACTGAAAATAGCAATAATAGGTTGCCGCGGCATTCCGAATCATTACGGCGGATTTGAAAAAATAGCGGAATGTCTTTCTGTTGGCTTATTCAACAAAGGACATGAAGTAACTGTTTATAATTCGCACAATCATCCTTATAAGAAAAGAGATTTTTACGGTGTGCAAATAAAATATTGTTATGACCCAGAATATCTGTTAGGCACTGCCGGGCAATTTATTTACGACTGGAATTGTATCCGGCATGCACGAAAGCAAAATTATGATGTACTCTTGTTTTTGGGATATACCAGCAGCTCTGTATGGGGAAAGCTTTTTCCCAACAAACCAGTCATCATTTCAAATATGGATGGCCTCGAATGGAAGCGGAGCAAGTACAATTATTTGACACAGCAATTTCTGAAGCACGCCGAAAAGTGGGCAATAAAATACAGTCATTTTTACATTGCTGATTCAATTGTTATTCAAAATTATCTTGAGAGAAAATATAAAATACAATGCCAATACATTCCCTATGGCAGCGAAATCAGCTATTTAAACAATAATTCCCTGCTTCCTTTGTATCATATTTCCAACCAGGAATACTTTTTATTGATGGCAAGAATGGAACCGGAAAATAATATTGAAACGATCCTCGATGGATTTAATAAAAGTCATTCCGATAAGAAATTTTTGGTTATCGGAAATACAAATAATTCTTTTGGTCACAGGATTCAAAAGAAATTTAAAGAGGATAAACGCATTCTTTTTGCCGGCGCCATTTATGATACAACGGTGACGCATACACTAAAATATTTTTCAACGCTCTATTTTCATGGACATAGCGTTGGCGGTACAAATCCTTCACTGCTCGAAGCAATGGGCAGCGGCTCTTTAATTGCTGCACATCAAAATGACTTTAACCTTTCTGTATTGCAAAAAGACGCATACTATTTTCAATCTTCAAAGGATGTGGAACAATTAATTGAATCTGTAAGCCGTGATAAAAAAGAAGAACAAATGGTGCAGAATAATTTATTAAAGATCGAAAGGAAATACAACTGGACATCAATCATAGAGCAATACAACGATTTTATTATTGAATGTTACAATCGTCATTGCAAATGAAAAAATTGTTTATTATAAAGGACTCATTTGAAAATAAGATAAGCTATTATCTTCTCGCAGCGTTTTTAATCGCGTTGCCTTTTGAACATTTTTACAGTGAGATTCTGCTTACCTGTTTTGCCATTCACACATTGATTCATTTAAAAAAAAGCCGGTTAGCGACATTAAAAAATAAAACCGTTTGGATCATTTCTTCTGTCTTTTTTTTGAATTTACTAACAATCTTTTACAGTAATTATCCTGCCGAGGGATTCAAGGATGTGGATCATCAACTAAGCATTTTATTATTTCCGCTTTGCCTTTCTGTTACAACTTTAGATATGCGCAAATACCAATTTTCGTTCCTGAAAATTTTTGCAATAACCTGCACGGTTACCATTATTTATTTATACATTCATGCGTTTCGTGTTATTCATTATTTTCATTTTTCCTTCCTGACGATTTTTAGTAAAACATTTATCAATCAAAATTTTTCGGCGCCAATTGAATTGCATTCTACTTATTTATCTATGTACGTGGCGCTTTCTATCAGCATCTTTCTTTTCCTTTTTTTTAAAAAACCCAGGTTAAAAAATATTGAAAATATTTTGCTCAGTGCTGTTCTTTTTGCAGGATTAATCCAGCTTTCGTCACGTTCCGTTTTTATTGCCATTTCACTCATCATAATAATAGCGATTCCGGCATTACTTTTACACGGCAAAGAAAGATTACATTTTTCTGTCGTTTCCCTTGTCGTTTTTTCCGTTGTTATTTCCGCTATTACGAATATTGATTCATTCAGAAAAAGATACCTGAACGATCTTAAAGAGGACTTATCGGAAACGGCTGTAACGCCCGATCTGACAGAGACACGTATGAAAAGATGGTTGTTGGAATTGGAATTGATCAAACAATCTCCGTTAATTGGATATGGCAGCGGATCTGAAAAACAAGTTCTCAGAAACAAATACTTTCAAGAAAAATTTTACCGTTCTTATTTGATTGAATTAAATGCACACAGTCAATATTTAAGTTTTTTAATCAATAGCGGTATTGTTGGTTTATTGTTGTACCTGTATATTTTGTTGTATGGCTTTTTCAAGTCAATAAAAAAAAGAGACTTTTTACTCCTGGCATTTTTGATTTTAATTGCCGTAGTTTCTGTTTCTGAAAATATTTTAGATGTAAATAAAGGGATCTTCTTTTATAGCTTTTTTTCATCATTATTCTTATTAAATGGCAAAGAAAAAATCCAGCCCGGATGATAGAAACAAAAGGCAACTTCTTTTTATTTTGTTGCGTTTTGATTGTTGACAATGAAAGAAATGAAACCATTATCAGCAGTAATAATCACATTAAATGAGGAAGATAAAATCGGTCGTTGTATTGATTCACTTTGGACTGTCGCCGATGAAATTATCGTCCTCGATTCTTTCTCAGCCGACAACACGGTCGCTATTGCAAAAGAAAAAGGAGCAATCGTAAAACAGGAAAAATTTGCCGGCTATATTCAGCAAAAAAACCTGGCACTAAAATATGCAACTCATCATTATGTCTTAAGCCTCGATGCAGACGAAACGTTAAGCCAGGAGCTGATTTCATCAATTTTGAATGAGAAAGAAGAATTTCGATTCAAAGCTTATTCGATGAACCGGTACAATCATTATTGTGGCAAATTTATTAATCATGGGTTGTGGTATCCTGATAGAAAGGTTCGCCTTTTTGATAAACGAATTGCTACTTGGGGCGGCATGAATCCTCACGACAAGATCATACTTCCTGGCAATCTTAAAGCCCGTTTGTTGAAAGGAAACTTGCTGCATTATACATTCGATTCAATTGAAGAACATTTGCAAAGAAATGAAAGAATCAGTTCTATTGCGGCCGCGTCAATAAGCGAAGCAGGGAAAAAGAAACCGTGGTGGAAGATTTCCCTTAGCCCCGTTTGGTCTTTTTTCCATGGTTATTTTTTACGTCTTGGTTTTTTAGACGGGTATTATGGCTTTATCATCGCGAAGCAGACTGCCCGCTTAACTTTTTTAAAATACCAAAAGCTTCATCGTTCTCAAAAGCAAAATAAGAATTCACTGATCACAGCTCTTAATTAAAATGCTTTGAAAAAGATCACAGAAAATATCTTAAAGACGCTGGCATATTTTGACATTTTTAACTATCCACTCACCAGTGAGGAAGTGAAGCGCTTCCTGCCCCGGAAATGCAATCAATTAGTTGTTAATGAAATCCTTTACCGGTTAATAACAGAAAATCGGATTTACAAACTGAATGATTTTTATTCTTTACAAAATAAACCAAATCTAGCAGAAATCAGGATGGCTGGAAATAAACGGGCAATAAAACTTTTAAAGATAGCGAGGCGTGCAGCGAAAATTTTAAGCTGGTTTCCATTTGTTCAAAGCGTCGCTGTATCGGGGTCATTGTCAAAAAGCTTTGCTGATGGAAAAGCAGATATTGATTTCTTTATCATCACTGCGGCCAACCGCCTGTGGATTGCCAGAACCTGTATGCATGTTTTTAAAAAATTTACATTTCTCGCAGGAAAACAAAACTGGTTTTGTATGAATTATTATATTGATGATATAAAAATGGAAATCGTTGAAAAAAATATTTTTACTGCAATGGAAATTGTTACGTTAATGCCAATGCAAGGAATAAATTGCTTCAAAAAATTTATTGAAGCAAATTCCTGGACCAAAAATTATTTCCCTGACCAACAAACCTTCATCATTGAGGAGCAAATCACAAAATTAAATTTTAGAAAACATATCGAAAAAATATTCCGGTCAAGGCTTGGTGATGTTGTTGAAAACTGGTTGATGAATGTAACAGATAAACGTTGGAAAAAGAAGACGCAGACCGGGAAAGTAAATGACCATGGTGTAAAGATGGCAATGATTGCAGGTCCTCATTTTTCGAAACCTGATCCGCAATATTTTCAGGCAAGAATCATACAGGCATACGAATTAAGGGTAAAGGAATTATTACAAACAAACAAAGAAGTAGAAATTGAGTTATAATGTTACTTTTTTTGAAGAGAAATAATATAATAATCGCCGACATATTTCCATGGCCATTTGCCTTTCCATTTGTTTTCCTTTGCTTTTAATAATTGAAAGGCGTATGAATGATTTTCTGCAAAATATTCAATGTATGATGGTGGTACCAAAGTACACAAACCTTCGATTGACAACAACTTGAAATCGTTTTTCAGATGTTTAATTACATAAGAAGGATTATAATACCAGCATTTAAAATAACCACCTTCAAGTTTGGCACTTCGCCCCTTTTTACTAAAAAAACGACGGGTAGCGGTTTTGAATTTTCCTTTAAAAATTAATAAGAATTCCCACAGACAAAATTGAGGAAGAATGACAAGGGTCACAATTCCTTTTGGTTTTAATATTGTGCAAAAAGAGTCAAGCACTTTATCTAAATCACCGGTGCAATTCAATCCTGCAAAATTTGAAAAGATCAAATCATAAGGCCCCTTTTGTTGCAGATTTTTAAGAGTAGTAAATGAACAAATTTCATGAGTTATTAAATCCTGAAGCGCTTCGCTTTCAATTTTCTGTTGAATTATTTCCAACATTCCTGTTGAAATATCTGTAGCATGAACTTTACATTTTTGCTTTGCCAGCCAGATTGCATCTTCTCCTGTTCCACTGTTTAATTCTAAAATTGAATCCCCAGGATTAATAAATTTTTTTAGATGCGTCCTTACCCTATCTCTTTTGTATTCAATAATTTTATTTCCCGAATATAATTTGTCAAATTTCTTGGATTGCACGGAAAAGGCATCCGCAGCAAGGCTTTCATTCTTATTTAAAGTAACGATGTTCATATTTTCTCCAATTGACTCAATTTTATCTTTTCCAGGAAAGTAGCAGGAACATAATAAAATCCGGACAACGCTTTTTTTAATTTTACAAAATCAATTTGAACAGGATCGGTGAATAATTGTTTTAAATTTTCAAGTGACAAATGCTTTCGATAACTTTTATGAACATAACTATGAAGCTGTTTGTAAAAAGCCGGCTGGTAATTATTGCGAAATAGTAATGCCATTTCATTTGAATCTGTCCAGTTGGTTTTTTCTTTCAATTCAGATTTTACTTTTTCATAAAAAACAGTACCAGGTAAGGGATAAGAAACGGAAATTCCAATTTCATAAGGTAATAATTTATTGATCATTGAAATTGTTTTTCGTATGTCCTCATATGTTTCTCCGGGATACCCGAATTGAATAAAAAAAGAAGGCTTAATCCCATTTTTTTTCAACAATCCGGTGGCTTCAAAAATTTGTTGCACGGTAGTTCCTTTATCCATTGCATCAAGTATTTTTTGCGATCCGCTTTCAGCTCCCATCCAGATATTATCACAACCGGCTCTTGATAGATCTTTAATATTATTTTCCCTGAGTAGAAGATCAACCCGGCCCTGCATTTTAAAATTAAACGACAAATTTTCTTTTTCTACCAAATCAGCAAACTCCTTAATCCATCCAGGTTTCAATCCAAAAATATCATCACAAAACCAGATGTGCTCAAAATGAAATTTACCTTTTAGCATTATTAGTTCGTTTACTACATTTTGCGGCGAACGTGTGTTGTAACGATTTCCATAAATTGGTTTTGCACACCAGTTGCATTTAAAAGGACATCCCCTTGTAGTGGCCATGTTCATTGAAAAATAACCGGTGTGTTTCATCCAGGATTGCCGGTAAGGTTCCAAATCAATAATGTCCCAGGCAGGAAAAGGAAGTTCATCCAGATCTTTGATGACACTTCGCTTTGCCGTTTTAACGACGGTGTCGTTCCGCAGGAAAGCAATGCCTTCGATATTAAATAAATCAGTTTCCTTTTTTTGAATAGCATCAACAAGCTTTAATAAAGTAATTTCGGCTTCGCCCAGTAAAATAAAATCTGCGCCGGCATTCAAATACATTTCAAATCTGTCGGTAGCATCAGAACTCGAAACGATAACCGTGGATCCCGTTGCTTTTGCCAGCCGAATCATTTTAAATGCGGCATTGCGCATATTGGTCAAACACATTTTCGTCAGGTAATTAAATCCATCATCATAAATCACAAAAAAATCAGGATTTATTTTTTGAAGAATGGGAATCACTTCTTCAGGATGTTCAGAAAACATCGTATCAAATAATGATACTGCATAACCATTCTGTCTCATAAAAGATGCGGCATATAAAGTACCTAAAGGCGCATAAGGTTGCCCTATGGACCATTGTTTGGGATCATATTGCATGAAATAGGAATGAGAGAAAAGTATACTGTTCATTTGCAAATTATATTTTTACAATCTTGTTCCCGGAGCAAGATTGAGGTAACAAACACATTTCCTGCAAGTTTCATTTTTATCCATATCTAAATTTTTTCTGAACCCGATAGCCTTTTCACTATTGATGATTTTATCCAATGATGTTGCTCTTATATTTCCATAAGGCTCATGAAAAAAACATGGGCGGACATTTCCATCCGCTTCGATTACGGCTGACACCCAGGGTGCATTGCATCTTTTGTAAGGAAAACTATTCAGTCCATAAAATGCTGCATAGTAAGTATATATTTTCATTATTTTTTCCGGGGGTTCTGCAATGAATTTATTGTTGAAATCATCTTCATTCTTAATCAACAAATTATCAATCACATTTTTTAAAACAGGCAAATCATTTTTGGATAACAGAATTTTATGCTGACGGTTTTCATCCCAGATTAATTCCCGGTTAAAAGCATGGCTGCTTACATCCGCCGGCAAAAAACTTATTTGCTGTAATCCAATTTCTTTTGCCGCTCCAATAATTTCCGGCCAACGTCGAAAATTTAATTGATGAATAACAGTGCGTCCGGTAATTTGAAAATCCCTTTTTAGACATTTAATTGCAGCAATTCCTTCTTTCAATTTATCAAACGCACCGGGAATATTTCTGATCCTGTCATGAGTTATTTTATCGCCATCAATGGAAACAATAATGTCATTTACAAACTCAATTATTTGTTCTGAATTTCTTTTTAAAGTAAGACCGGTTGATAATAAAGAGACCTTAATATTTTCCTTCTTTAATATTTTACAAAAGGTGAAAAAATTTTTATTGAGCAACGCTTCTCCGCCTGACATCAATACTTGTTGCGTTCCAAATTTTTTTAGCGAACTCATCAATCCGCAAATATCTCCTTCCGTTAATTGTTTCAAATTGTGATTGCCTTTCCAGATATCACACATTACACAGCGGCAATTGCACGCGCTGTGCGGCATTAAGATAACAATTGGCAAAGCCTTTATCACACCGGTTTGTAGCGTTCTATAACGTTTATAAGTATGATATAAATTTTGCGCTACCATTACCTACAGTAATTTTTAATTACAATCCAATAGAAAGGTCTTTTTCCGGACGAAAAACGATTCAACCATTTATGTGGATTGTATAATACTTTATAATTGAACGATTGCAATTCCCTTATGCTATGATGAAAATAATAACGCGACATTTTGGGAAATCCAATCTTAGAAAAATACTGTTTAGTTCTTTGCCTCGCCGGGAAAATCTTTCCGGGTAGATAAAAATGACTATCAAGAATATGAATCTCTCCCTGCAGCGTTAAACATTGCAAAGCAATGTTTATAATTTCTTTGAAAGATTTAAAATATTGAATGGACGCTGCAAAAACAATCAGGTCAAATTTTTTATCACCAGGAATACCGTTACGGATATCACCGGCTATAAAATCCAAATTCGGTTTAGAAGCAAATGCTTTTTTTGCCTGGTTAAGTTCGATTCTGTTGATATCAATTCCCCTTACGTCTCCCCTTATCGCTTCTGAAAGCTGCGCTGACAGCCAGCCGTTCCCGCAACCAACTTCCAAAATATTGCAAATGTGTCCTTTCTGTTTTACGTACTTCAAAAGTTTATTGCAGGAATTTTTCCGGATTTTCCATTCTTTAAAAAGAGGATGATTTTTTGATACTTCGGGAAGTTTGCGGATTTCTTTTTCTGAAAAAATTCTCCCCTCCTTTTCACGAAGAGAAATGTAGAGTTTCTCAAAGTCATTTTGGACCAATGAATTTTGATTTAAAAGAGAGCCGTTTATAATTCTTAAATTGTTCAAATGCTTTTTATTAAAAATTAAAAACCCTGGATTTCCGGTTGCCGATATTTCCAGATTCTTTGTAATAATTTTATCTCATAAGGATATCCGTAATAATTTATTTTATACCTCAAACCCGCTACCAGTCTCATCGTTGACCGTTTTAAATTATTCAGCCGAATATCTGAAACTGTCGGATAATATCCATTTAAAACTGTTTCAAAATCCCTGATCTTATCAATCATTTCGGGACGAAGCCAGGGTGTCAAAGGATTTTTTCGCAAATCAAATTTCTCCCATTGCGGACTTATCCAATCTTCTAATTTCCTTGGGTAAGCAAAACCTGAAGCGAGAACTTCATTATATAATTCTGAACCTTCTGTGGGCACCGGACTATAAGTATATAAGACAATTTCTGTTTTTGGGTTTACCACTTTTACTTTTTTAATGAAATTAATATCGAATTCAATTTGCTCCATGACTTCCCCGGAAGTCCGCGCCGGAGTTCCTAACACAAAAGAATATTCAGGAATAATATCAAATTTTCTTAACCGCTCTGCGAAACGAATTATTTGTGCTCCGGTTTGCGTACCGCCTTTGTCTAACTGATGTAACACTTTGTCATTGCCGCTTTCAGCGCCAAAGAAAATAATTTTGCATCCGGCTTCACGAATCAACGCTAATGATTCGTCTTTAAATTTATCCATTGTATCAATCCTCGCCATTCCCCACCAATTCATTTTTTCCGGCTTGATCAATTTCGCAAATGCAACCGCTCTTCTCTCTGAAACAAAAAAATTATTATCGTGAAATTCAATTGCATCGGCGCCCCATCTATCTTTTATGTATTTCACATCCTGGTAAACATGCTCTGCAGATTTCGCTTTCCATCTTGCCTGGTAAGTAGGCACTACTGCGCAAAAAGAACAAGTGAAGGGACAACCGATACTGGAATGATAAGCCAGCGTTTTATTTCCCAAATAAGTTTTTCCTAAATATTTTTCAATGGGATAAATCTCATGCAATTTGTTGTAAGGTAATGGAGGAAGTGAATCCTGTTCGATCAAATCCTGTTTTGCATTTTTAACAATTTCCCGATCATTTTTGTAGATAAGATTTTTAATTAGCTCATACGGTTTATTATTTTCAAGAGCATCAATTAATTCAGGGAAAGCATGATCGCCCGGTCCATTGATTACAAAATCAACATAACCGGAATTCAGCACAACTTTATAATGGCTTGTAGGAAAATAACCGCCCCAAATCATTATAGTATCCGGGAATTCCTCTTTAATTCTTTTTGCAAAAGGAATGCCTTGCTTCGTTTGAGGGCCAGGCATGACGGTAAACCCGATATATTTAAATTCTCCTGTTGACAGATAATATTTTATTTTTTCATAAGGGTTTTCTTCGCGGTTTCCATCCACAATCATCCAGTCATAAATTCCTTCT
This sequence comes from uncultured Chitinophagaceae bacterium, assembly GCA_963706825.1. GTDB lineage: Bacteria > Bacteroidota > Bacteroidia > Chitinophagales > Chitinophagaceae > Ginsengibacter. Next base: position 400,507 of record CAVPNT010000005.1, read on the forward strand.
ACTGAAGCGGCAATATTCATTATAGAATTGGGTATGCGATGTTTGGCAACAGCGCTGCGTGGATTGAATAAAAGTACTTTGTTCATACTTTGTTCTAAACGAATTAATTCTGTGGAAGGTTGCCAACCTTTGGCAACCTTTGCGACAGTTTTGTACGTTTTTATTCTATTATTTACCTGTCGTTATTGAGAATTAATTAAAGGCCAATGAATATATTTCAAAAATTCAATCCTCTTTTTTTTAAGAGAAATTTAGTTTCAAAAGCTAAAAACCCTCATGTAGCCTACAATTTATGGGCGGCCGATTATGATTCACAATCCGACAATATGATGTTAGCTTGGGATGAAGAAATATTCTCGAGTCTGATAAATAATATCGATTTACAAAATAAAATAATTGCCGACATTGGTTGTGGAACAGGAAGACATTGGAAAAAAATTTTTGCACGACAACCAAAAAAATTAATTGGCTTTGATGTGTCTGAAGGAATGCTGAACATGTTGCAACAAAAATTTCCTCTTGCGGAAACACATCATTTAAAGAACGATGAATTAAAGGGATTAGAAAATGAATCCTGCGATTATATTTTCTCAACGCTTACCATTGCTCACGTGGAAAATGCAAAAAAAGCATTAAACGAATGGAACCGTATTTTAAAACCATCCGGAGAAATAATTATTACAGATTACCACCCGACCGCGTTGGCAAAAGGTGCAAAAAGAACTTTTAACTATAATGGTAAAACGATTGTTGTAAAGAATTATGTTCATTCAATTGATAAAATAAAAAACATAGCAAGGCAACTGCATTTAGAAGTAATTCGTTTTGTTGAAAAGTCAATTGACGAATCGGCAAAGCCTTATTATGAAAAACAAAATGCAACGGGTGTGTATGAAGCCTGGAAAGGGATGCCGATCATTTATGGAATTCATTTAAAGAAACCGGATGAGACTTTGCAATCTTAACATTATTGAAAATAAAGAATTTCAACACGTCCAGATTGAGAATGGGAAAATAAAATCGGTAACAAATAGTGAAAAAAAACTTGAAAAAAACCGCAGTGAATTACGCATTGAATTTAAAAATGCGATTGCTTTTCCAGGTTTAATAAACTCACACGATCATCTTGATTTTAATTTATTTCCTCAAATTCGCAATCGTATTTACAAGAATTATTCAGAATGGGGAAAAGATATTCATATTAAAAATAAAGAGACGATTAATGCCGTTTTAAAAATTCCGGTACATCTCAGAACTCAATGGGGGCTTTATAAAAATTTATTGAATGGTGTTACAACTGTTGTAAATCACGGAGCGAAATTAAAAATTACTGATCCTGTCATTACTGTTCTCCAAAATTATCATTCTTTGCATTCTATTCGGTTTGAAAAATATTGGCGATTAAAATTGAATAACGTTTTTGCAAAAAAACAGCCTTATGTAATCCATGCAGGTGAAGGAACGGACGAAATGGCGCATAAAGAAATTGACACGTTGATAAAAATGAATTTCTTCAATAAAAGTTTGTTTACTGTGCATGGTGTGGCAATGGATGAAGAGCAGGCGAAAAACTTTAAAGGGTTGGTTTGGTGCCCGGTTTCAAATTTTTTTTTGCTGAACGCAACTGCTGATATTAAAAGATTAAAGACAAAAACACGCATTCTGTTCGGCACCGATTCTACATTAACTGCAGATTGGAATTTATGGACCCACCTACGACTTGCAAGAAAAACAGAACTAATGAATGACCATGAATTATACAATACACTTACAAAAACTCCTTCTGTTGCATGGCAACAAAATCATATTGGCATAATTTCAATCAATAAAAATGCGGACATCGTAATTGCGAAATGCATTGACAGCAAAGGCTTTGATGCATTTTATTCATTGAATCCGCAAGACATGCAATTGATTTTACATCAAGGGGAAATCCGCTTATTTGATGAAGAAATAAAAGATCAGCTAATGGTTGATCACTTCCCTATAGCGCAATTCAGTAAAATAATTGTGAATGGGAAATGCAAATATGTTTATGGCGATTTAAATGAATTAAAAAAGGAAACAGCAAAATTTAATTGTGAAGTAGTGCTGCCATTTTAAAATTGTGTTCAATGTATAAGCGTTTAAACAGTTGGAAAAACAAACGTTTACCAAAAAGGATTCTGGCTATTCGATTGCATGCAATGGGTGATGTAATTATTACCCTGCCTTATTTGCAACATTTGCGAAATACCCTTCCATGTTATGTAAGATTAGACTTTCTTACCCTTTCAGAATGTGAAAAAATTCCGGAAAATATTCATTTATTCAACAAAGTTTATGGGATTAAAGGTGGCAGAGTTTTTAAAAAGCAAGTGTTGTTTGCATTCCTTTTACTACCTCGCCTGTTTCTGAATCGTTATGACATCGTAATCGATCTCAACGACGCCTTTCTCAGCCGTTTGATAAGAAGATGCCTAATGGCAAAAGCATGGTCGACCTTTGATAAAATTTCACGTGCATCGGCTGGCGAAAGAACACGTCAAACTATTGAATCTGTTGGTTTAGGAAAAATTTTTGCTGATACAAATTTCAAAATAAAAGACAGATTTGAAACTCAAAGATTATTAAAAGAAAATGGATGGGATGGTCATAGTAATCTTGTGGTATTAAATCCTGCCGGCGCTTTTGAAACGCGAAACTGGCCCCTTTCAAATTATGTGCAGTTTGCAAAATTATGGTTGAAGGAATTTCCATCAACACAATTTCTTGTAATGGGGATTGAGTCGATTTTGCCTAAAGCAGAATATTTTAAAAAGGAACTTGGTCATCTCGTGATCAATCTCGTAAACAAAACATTAACTGCAGAAGCTTTTGTAATTGTCCAGCAGGTTTCTCTTGTTGTATCTGAAGATTCAGGACTAATGCATATGGCATGGGTTTCGGGAATTCCGACATTGGCTTTGTTTGGTTCTACAAAAAGTTTTTGGGCTAAGCCTTTAGGAAATCATACTACTTTTTTAAGTTCTTCTGACCTTGAATGCGGAGATTGCATGCTTGAAATTTGTAAATATGGGGATACACATTGCCTCACAAGGTATTCGCCACAAATGGTTTTTGAGAAGGCAGCATCATTGATTCAAAAAAAAGAATTATGCCTGCAACTGAAAGCGAATTTTTGTAGCAAATAATTTAGATATGAAAATTTCTAACCATTAATTTTTGATTTTTTCTTCTTTTCATTTATTCAAATAGTTGCACGATTGCTTTTCCGGTTTCATTGATGGAGTACGGCATCACTGGCGTGTATTGAGTTTCAGTGTTTTCTAAAATTTCGAATACCTTTTTAACCATTTCTTCTTCCGTTTTAACAATATGCCAGGACTCAAAATTTTTATTCATTGGTTTACAAAAACTGATAACGTGGCACCCTGCATACAACGCTTCCAGGCAAACCATACTGAATCCTTCATAAGAAGATGGATGAAGAAAAACTTTTGTTTGTTGCATCAGAAGCAATAAGCTTTTATGAGCCATTTCGCCGGTTAAAAAAATATTACTCTTAAGTTTCAATTCAGTTATTTTATTTTGCAAAAAAAAATCTTCACTTCCCTTTCCGGCAATAACCGAATAAATATCCGGAATAGTTTTTCGTAATTCAGCAATACAATTTATAAAAAGATCATAACGCTTTAGAGGAATTAACGAACCGGCGCCCAAAACACCAATTGTTCTTTCATAAGAATTATTTTGAAATAATTCCTTTTCAATTCCATTTGGAATCACATGCAGCGGCTTTATTAAATGGTTCCTAAAAAATTCATCAGCAATAAAATCTGATATTGCGACTAACTCTTCGGAATCAGCATTTATCTTCTTGACAAATTTGTTATCTTTCCTGGCATCCTGGCCTGCAATCCAACAGCGATGCGTAATTCCATATTTATCTCCAAAGTGGTTTCCTATGAAAGCGCATTCACCAAACCATAAAGAAAATAAACCAATCAAATTATTTTCATCTTTTATTTTCTTCAATTTTCTCCAAATCCTGAACCATAAAGAACGCCTTAATAATTTTCCCTTATTTTTTCCACCAAAGGAGATGACAGAATTATTATTCCATAAATATTCTTTTGAGCTAAAAGGATATTGAAAACTTAAAACAATAATTTTAATGAGAGGAAAATCTTTATTGATTGTCCTAAGCAAACTTTGAATAAATGGAAGGCATGAAGTATCACTTTCATCTTCAGGAAAGCCTGGCGTTAAGATCACTAAAACACGCTGGTTGTTTTTCATCTAATGAAATAATTTTATTGCAAAATGAAAGGCTTTTGGTATGGTGAGTAATCAGGATAATCATTTTTCCTGTGCTTGCCAATTCAGAAAAATAATCGAGTAAGTGTTCTTCAGATGGCCAGTCTAATTCACTAAAAGGTTCATCAAGAATGATCAAATGAGATTCTTTATAAATCGCTCTTGCAATTGCAATCCTCTGTCGCTGGCCACCGCTGAGGTTTTTACCGTTTTCAGTAATAATTCTGTTATAACCTTCAGCATAATTCGCAATTAATTCTTTTAATCCTGTTACCCGCATCACTTCTTCCAGTTTTTGAAAATCAAAATCGTTTTCATTGAGCGTAATATTTTTTAAAATAGAATCATAGATTAGTAACGGCTGCTGCTTTAAATAGGAAATTTGTTTCCAAAACTGCTGCCGATCCGGGCTTTCAGTGCAAATGCCATTCAGTGAAATCGAACCGTGGCATGGATCAAAAAATCCCAACAACAAATTCATCAATGTAGTTTTCCCTTTCCCCGATATTCCGGACAGACCGACAAAATCACCGTCTGAAATAGTAAGTGAAAAATTATCCAGAACCTGATCGTTTTTAAAATTGAAAGAAACATTCTTAAAAGCGATTGATTGAAGTGCTGGAACATTTTGGTTTATTTTTTTAACAGAAGTGGAATTATTTAGAAGCAAATCTCCAATGGTGAAATCATAAGTTCTTATCTGTCCAATGCTGTTTAAAATCTTTACAACGCCGGGGATAATTTTGTAGGCTGCTGCCGTAAAGGCTCCTAACGTTATTATTGAAATAGAATTTGTATTAGCTGTAAACGAATTAATAACAATCAAAACTACTAATCCTAAAATGGCAAATATTTCAATCAACCTGGAAGGGAGATTTTGAATTACCAACTGATCTGAAAGAACATTATTTAATTTTGATTGAGCCGCATGATACCTGTTTAAAAAAAAAGTTTTGCTATGATATAAATTGCTCTCAATAAACGCCGATAACGATTCTTTTAAATATTGAATCGCTTTCTCGCTTAAGGGTTTTGCAGTTCTACGAATGGTACTGAGTTTACTCTTCATTAAGAATCCGGCAACAATAATTGCCGGTGTCAGAATTACAAAAAGCAACAAAAATAAAACGGGGTTATATATTAAGACAGCGATAATAGTAAATAATATTAAAACGCTCTGGCTAATGATTTGCTGAAATCCCATTAATACATAATGACTCAATTCAATTGGCTGCTGGCTAATTTTATGAAGATGTACCGATGAATCAATGTTTGCATAATCGTCAAAACGACCATTTAAGTAATGGAGCAGATTTTTTTCAGAAAGCCTTGATGATACTTTGTAAACAAATTTTATTTGCTTTTGCAAAACGCGAAATCCAAAAAAATTTTTAATGCCAAATAAAATAAAAAAGATAAAAATTAGAAAAAGTGGATATCGGTTCAAAAAAGGAAAATAATTTGATGAAACAAAAAGGGATCGGGCGGTATAAAATTGAATTACATACAAGAGCAGTGCAAGAAAAGCAATGTCTAACAAGCTGATTGCAATGTCAAGAAATATAAGCTGGATTACTTTTTTCTTTTCATTACCATTCAGTATGATAAAAATATTTTTGATAATATTTTTCAAGTTGCCTGTTTATTTTATCTAAAAAAACACACTTGGAAATTCACAATTGTCGATAAAAGTTGCTTTACTGTGTATTCCAAGCTTTCTTCTTGTGTTTTTCGCCTAATTGAAATACTCTTGAAATATTAAACCCAAATAGCGCATCGCTGTTATCCCACCTCCCTGAAGTTTCCGCAATAAATGATTTTTCCGTTAATCCAAAAGAATTAGAAAAAAGCAGCTCAAAGACATGGCCGCCTGTCCCGATATCGATGCCAAATGATAAAACATTATGGGAGCCTGGTGCTTTCATATCAGGCAATTGGTAATAATATTCTGCATTTAAATTCATCCTTTTGGAAAGCCTTTGCCGCGCCGCCAGGCCAATTGCAAAAATATCAGGCTTGACGTGATAGAAAGAAATATTATCAGTGTGAATAAAAGTAGGCGTTATTTGGAAAGCAAATCCTTCCGAAAATTTCCTGGCAATAAGCAATTGAAGCACATAGGCAGCCCTGTGTATGTTTGCCCCTGAATCCAGTTTCACCGCGGGGTCTATTTCGTTTGGCTTTAGGGTGCTGATGGAAACCGTAGGCACAAAGGAAATGGTTACCGGCATGTTTACGGTTCCTGTTGACTGCTTCAATAACTTTAGTTTGAAAAATACATCATACGTTTTTTGATAGCCGCTGTGTGCTATACCAATCATAAAATTATTCGTGATACCATAATCGAAACCAACTTTTACATTGAAAGGGGAATAATCTAAACCAAAAAAATTATAGATCCCACTGCTGATAGGCCCGAAACGATGCAGGATTCTTACATCCAAAACATTTGCCGGAAGGTTCTCCACGGATTGGCCATCTATAATGTGCGTATATTTGAATGTAGCAGTTGAATAAGAAATTTTATTCCCCCATGCTTTATTTTCCAGTTGTCCCATAAGGTTGCTGGTATCCTGGGAAACGCGGGATGTGTCTTGTGCAACCATCTTGTTGTACAAAGAGACAAGTATGGTAACAAGCAATAACGGTTTTATGATACGCATAGAAATTGTATTAAATGATTTATTTTTTTTGATAATTGCAGGCAACTTTAATTTCGATACTTTCGGCAACTTTATTAGCAACAATCGAAGGGATTTTTATTCTATAATCCGCCACCGAAACTTTGAAAGAAGAGACTGCAGAAACATTTCCATTTTTTATTGTAATTGTGCCAGGAGTGGAAATATTTTTTGTAACGCCATGAATTGTCAGATCTCCATTTACGTTTACCGGGTAATTTCCATCTTTATTAAAATTTACCGTGTTGATATTCGTAATCGTTCCCTTAAAAATTGATCCCGGATATTGATCACTTTCGATGTAGTTTTCATTGAAATCCGCTTCCATCTTTGCTTTGGGAAAATGAAAGGCATTGTTTAAAAGACTGAATTGCAGTACCCCTGTTTCCACATTGAGAACACTGATAACCTGATTATTTTCGGCATCAATATTTTCGAGAATGGTTTTTGAAAAAAAGGAAATGTTTCCGTTTTTTGTATAATACACCTGTGCATCAACAGCCGTATTCACAAAAGCAAAGAGAGTCAATAAAAGAATTATTTTTTTCATTGTTGAGTGAATTGCATTTTTAAATTGAAGGGATAACATCTTATTAGAAAAACATCTCCCGGTAAATCCATATCAGGATCTCCGCCGATATAGCCACTACAAACTCCTTTTATTGAAATCGTATCGCCCGGCTTTACCTTATTGCTTTTTTCTTCCATCGTGCAATTGACGGCGCCTCCTGAAATACTTGTTTTTAAAAGAATTATTTGTTGCCCTTTTTGATTTTGTAAAACGTTTTTTACTTCACCTGAAACAATTACGATTTTATTGATAAACTTTGATTTCATCGTTGCACTATCTGTAGTCAGATTTCTATAAAGAGCAATAGCATTGGTTTTGACGGCGTCAGCATTTTTGACATCCCTGTGTGGCTCGTTCCAAATTGAATAACCAACAATACCAGCAATGACAATAATTGCTGATGTAACCAGGAGAATCATTCTTTTAGTTTTCCTTCTCATATTCTTCCTTAAATCGCATTATTTTCGGAAAAGGTTGCCGGTTATTAAAATCTTTAAAGAATACGGGATTAAAACGCAGGCGTAACATTACTTGAGATTAAATTCACGCATCACATTGTTCCTGGTAGTGAAGAAGGGTATTGTTCGTTTGCAGCTGAAGGGACTGTTGTTGCTATCTTTCTTCCTTTTGTAAAAAAAAAAATCATTTAGCTTTTTTACACAGTTCATCCTATGTCCGCAACAGTCATTCGTCTATTATTTGTTTTTGCCGCTTAAATGTATGTTAGGCTGGATCAGTTTAAAGCCTTACCCGGGGATAAAAAAATCAAGCTTTTAATGGTAATTAATATAAACTTGATTTTCTTATAAATCACATCGTCATTGTATAATTAAGAATCAACCACGCGTCTGTTAAATTGTTTTTTACGGTTGCAAAATTCTGAATACCGAGTGCAACAGCTAAAGAATCTGAAGCCGCTTTCAAATCACCGGTTATGGACGTAACAGGATCCAGAAACAGTATTTCATTTCCAAATTTTGTTGCATCTTTTGTCATTGCCGTTGCTGCTCCACCGTTTATAGTAATGCTAAGCATGTCTCCTGCAGAATCAAGAATAAACAAAGCCGCACTTTGAATAGTTACTTTAATCGCACTGTTTTGTGTAAAAAAAGGAAGATTTGCTTTACTGAATTTCATATTAAAGATTCCGGTTCCGTCGGTCATAAATGCATACCAGTTGTTGGGATATTCGTGCTTTAAATCAAACATTCTGTAAAGGCCGGCGACAGGCACAGAATCTACTATTTTCTTAAACAAGAGTTTCAAATAATCAGTAGTTTCTTTTTTAAATAAAGAGCCACCGTCCCTGGCCGTATAGCTTATTTGCATAATGACATCGGTAATACTTTGGTAATCAAATTGTGCCAATACAGATGGATCATTCATTTCAAAATGCCAGGTGCTTATCGCGCCGGTTCCTTCAAAAGGAAGATAGCGTGCATCCTGGAAGTTCAATTCAAAAAGGCCCGAATCATTTTGCGCATGGCTTGTAGCTATCGACTGAATAGAGCCGAGGTTATAAGAAAACCGGTCATCACCAGTTGATTTTTCAACATATTTGTCATACGCATCAGTACCGGAAGGATTCAGGAGCGTATTCTTTCTGTACTTGTTGCTTACTAATGAGAGTGTACAGGCTACAGTAACCAAGGGGCCGCTTACACATGGAATATTTACAGACACACTTTTAATTCGGCGCAGGTATTGGCCGGGATAATCCATATCAAACACCGTTTCAGGAATAGTAATATCGCATTCCCCGGTATTTTTCAATTGAAGCAATGATTCCGGTGAAAGGCTTGCGATTGAAATATTCTTAATCAATTCAAACTCCCGTTTGTTGTTATCATAATAGTTGCTTTCAAGCCTTTTAATATCCAGCAGGAGCCGTTCGCCTGAAAGCAAACCCTTTTTCATCGTATCCCAGTAATTAGATTGTATTACATCACTTTCGGCAGCCAGTTCAAACTGGTAACATTGTTCTGCTTTCTTAGCCATTCCAAAAGCCAGTTGATAGCTTTGAAAATAAATGGTACTTATTTGCCCTGTCATCCAGGTATATAAATCTTTATTGGTAAACTTGCTTGTCATAAAGGTATTCACTTCCTGCGCCTGCTGGATTCTCGTCTGCTGTGTGGAAGATTCTTTGGTAGCAATATCTTTTCTGATATTGGCAACCACTATTTGCTGATCTATCTGGTTTAGTTCCAGTGAGGCAAGATCACGCTGAAAATTCCAGTCATCCATTCTTCTTTGATAGGCGCCTATGTTTCCAATAAGCCCGGCTGTAGAATTTAAGATTCCGGCGAGTCCACGAAACAATGTTGCAAATTCCCCGGTTGAGCTTCCCACATTGTTACCTCCAAAAGACACAGTAACTACCGGAGAACCGCCAAAGCCAGCGCCGCCTCCTGTAATAATTGGTATCATATGCGTACCACCTGACGTAGCATCGAGAACCGTTGCAACGATTTCAGAAATAATAGCGGCTCCTGAAATAGTCGCCTGAGTTATTTCCCATCCATTCATAAAATCACGGCTGTTATAATAATCATATTTCTTTTGTGAAATCGCTTTTGTTTTGTTCAGTTCTTCTATATTTTGTGTTGCTTCATCTATTTGTGATTGCCTTATCAGTAATATTTGTTTCTGAAGATTGATTTCTTCCCCGGCTCTTAGTAAGGCCAGCGCTTCCGCATCTTTCTTTTCGAGAGCTGATAACAAAGCATTACCCACTGACTTTACTTCTTCTGTAAGCTCAGTTGCCTTTTGAATGATTACATTAAACCGGTATAAGGGCAAAGGGGCATTAAGCATGGTGATCACAGAGCTAATATCCATTCCTGCTGCTACAGCCCGTACCAACATTCCCGGATCTATCGGAGGAGCAAACAATGCAAGTATCCTGTGTACTCCATTAATGTCTTCGCTGTTTCGTATTTTATAAAGCCTGTCATCAATGGTATCCCAATAAGATAATAACTGACTGTTAGCCGGAATACAGAAATATAGTGAAGAATATGACGAAGGAGGTGTTGGTAACTCTGCTCCCTTATGAGGAAGAATATTAAGATCAGGAACCAGATTTTCCAGGTCAATCATTGCGTTGCTAAAAGAATCTAACTTGCTCTCCAGTTGATTATAGGTTTCATCAGGAACAGGAACAGCCGGCGGAATGATCATTGGCTTGGGTCCTAAAATTTTATCAGCCAGAATATACATTTGAGTCGCTTGTACCAGGGATTCCATTGTATTTTGCATGAAGAGATTATCTCCCCACGCTATCAGATTATCCAGGTAATTCATTAATAAAGCTTTCTGGTAAGCCAAAGGCCTTGTTCTGGCTACTTCATGAGGCATAAAAGGATTTTCCCGCCAGTTTTCAACGGCTGTAGTCAGGTCAGCATAAATAGTTCCGGTAGGGTCGCTGGCAATATCAGTAAGAATGGTATCTATTCTTTGATCCACATAATCAAAAAATTCATGGAAGGGCTTCGTGATCCAATATTTCTGAGGCGCACTTCCTCCTGCTCCTCCTATGGGGTTAAAAATATAATGATACCAGTTTCGGGCCTCTTCAAACTGCTGGTTTTGGCTTAGCTGGTTGGCAACAAAGAAAGGCAGATGAAAAAACAGTTCCCAGTTATAGGAAGAATAACTGCCATCACTGGTAAAATCAATATCCTCTATCGGATAAGGCTTGGCAACTACCGGTTGTGGGTGATAGGTATTATTAAAGTCAAAACTGGTAACTTTTGATTGAATATCATAAGTCATTATCGCTTTCAAACCACCGTTATATACAGTGCTTTTAATAAAACAAACCAACGGATGATAAAAATTCCGGAACATCAACTGTTGCTTGTGGGCTTTATAATAATCCCACTCTGCTTTCAGCCTGATATATTCGGCATCGGCATAAAGTTCCTGTAAAAGTTTATTCAGATCGTGAGCCGGGTCAGCTATTAATAATAAGACATATTTTTTTACAAGAGCTATCAGATCTGTGAGAAACTGATAAATATCACTAAATGTTCTTTCATTGGTGCCTCTTTCATCAAAGAAACCTGGTATGATTACGTATTCCCTTTCGCCGTCGGCATAAAAGAAAGGCATAAAGCTCCCCATAGGCAGGATGATACCCCTTTGTCTGCTGAATTCTTTGTTAACTGTATACTTGTTGGTCCCGGATAGTAGCTCTAACGCTACATATATCCAGTCAATCAGGGAGAACTCATGGGGATAGGTAATTCTGAAAGTTCCGGGAGTGTTTTGTAATATTTCCTGGTAATTGAACGGGCTTAATATATTTCTTGCCGCAAGCGTATCCGTTTGTCTTCCATCTTCTTCGCGGTATTGCATTTGAAGAAAGTCAGTATCAAGAAAATCCGGTATGAAATCAAGATACGGCAGCGATTGATTGCCCCAATAAGCTACTTCAGGATACCCCTTGCATCCTGTAAGATTAAACATACCGATAGACTGATAATTAAAAGTGCATAAAATGCCATACCCAATATTTCCCATGCTAAAATCTATCATCCGGAACGTATCTTTCAATGACTCAATATCCTGGTAATAACCGGTGTACAGGTAATCCTGTGATGTTCTTTTCGGTTGCCAGATTCCATCTAAAAATTCACTAACAGCCAATTGTATTTTATATCTTTTCTCTGGTGCAGGAGCCGATGTATTAATAGGTGTGGAAGGAATGGATATATTTTGGTCTTGCTGAATTTCTTCGGTCGGCAAAGGCCATGCTAGAAACAAGCGGTTGTTGTGCATATAGGCTAATAAATGATCACCGGAAATATCCACGTCCACTTTTGTCCAGGCAGCCCATTTACGTTCTTTTATGCAGGTGCGGTAATAATAAGTACTTCCGCCTCTTACCCTTGCAATAACATGATTCGTATAAGTGCTAATATCATAATAACAAGCCCTTACATCAAGTGTTGCGACATCATCCAGTTTTTCCAGGTAATGTATGGCAGCAATTTCTACGTTATCATCTGTAATTTGATTTTGCTGAAGCTCAGATATTAAGTCAGAAAAGAAATAGGATTTATCCAGGCGTAATTCGGGCTCAATCCAGTTTTCCGGATAAAGGAATATTTTACGGTTGGCGACCCACACCTGGAAGTTTTTCATCCATTCCCACTGATTCCAACCATCATCATTGGTAGTATCAGCAATAGCATCGGGTTCCAAAGCCATAAGACAACGCTGAATAAATAATTGCAAGATGCCATGCGCCATTACTATCCGTGAACTTGGCTGGCCGGGTTGCATTTCAACATCCATTAAAAAGTAATCGTACAGATCGTCGGTTCCCTGCAGGTCAGGGTTAGAGGCGAGAAGATACGCCACCAGTGCATCTCTTTTTTGAGGCCGTAGCGCATCTTCCACCGGCTGAATTACATTTAGCCATTGATTTTCCTGGTATTTGTTTCGTAATGCCTGCGTGATCAGACCGGCTTCGACTGAAGTGAGTACCGGCTTAATAAATTGTGAAGCAATGCTGACAGGAATACCCAACAAACGTAAGGCAGCGGTAGCCTTATCTAATTGAAGATATGTTGCCGGATCTTTATAACTGTCAGGATAGGTATATGAAAAGTAAGTATTCAGATCTGAAATATCAGCCGCATCCCATCCGGTAAATAATGCCATCAGCTTGAATGTATCTGCCTGAGATGCACCAGTAGCTACCATATTCCATACATCCGTCCAGGATAATATTAAGGTGGGATCAGCCGGGCTTTGCACGGTGCCATAAGTTTGCATTAGCTGCAGAGCCTCTTGCAATTTTATCCATTTGTCAAAATCAGCGGATGCAACATCTCCCTGGTATCTTAAAGTGTCTAATTCAAGCCAGCCCATGGTATTGCTGTTTTGTAAAAGCCACTGAACATCTTTATCCTGGACAGAAATTTTATTGAGATAAGCTATTATCAGGTTGAGCAATCTTACCGACCGGTATTGTTTGTCAAAAGCTGCGCTGGTAATAGCTGGCAAAGCCGGCGGTGTATTTACCTTATCTATTAATGAATCGTCTGTGAGCAGATTTAAAAGTAATACAGGAGGAGTTGGTAATTTTAAAAAGCCGTAATTAATCAGTACCTGGGTGATAACATCGGTTGTGCCAAATGTTGCTTGCACGGCAGCATATAACGCTGTTTTTTTTGCCTGATTAAAAAGATAAGCAGAAACGCTGATGGATAAAGACTGTATTAAGTCATTTTTAGCCGCATCAAGACCGGGATCTGCCGGCGATAGTGCCAGAAGTGCTGTAATCTTATTTTTAATATCAGTCGTATCAAAATAAGTGGACAAATTCGCGTCTATATAGGCCTGGGGAGTTAAAGTATCCGTAAACTGCCAGCTGACAATTGACATAATTTTATCGACAACCGGCGCAGTCAATCCGGGAAGAAGCACAAGGCTTTGTTTGATACCATCCTTGTTTTGGTCAGAAGATAAAAGCGGGTTAAAAGTTGGTTTACTGGTGTTAAATGCTTTTTGATATTCTGATTGTAATGCAACCAACCATGAAGTGATTACCTCATCTTTCATTGCTAAAAAGCCGGTAGGATCGGTGCTCGTCAAAAACCATTGCAGATCAGAAACGGTGAAACCGGCAGATTGAATAAAAATGACAAGTGCAATAAAATCATTGGTCACGCCAGGAGAAGTAAATATTTGTTTGGCAGATAAACTGCTGATGGTATAAAGATCCTGCACTTTAATACCGATAGATTTTGCCAGCAAAGCATTTCTGTACAAAAAGGAAAGATTATCACGTGTAAGTGTGGTATCGGCAGGATTTAATTTGGAAATGAGAAAGTTTACATCGTCTGTTTTTAGCTTTAAAGTTAATACAAGGGTATTTAAATGAGCAGCCAATGTATCTCTGGAACCCATCGGCAAAGCCTCATTTGCTTCTATTTTTGCTATTGTAAAGGCGTCATCTACAGGATTAGTTGCAATACGATTGAGGTAAACTGACTGGTAAAGCGCAGAATCATTTTCAGAAGGCATTAATCCATAAAAAGAGATGGCTTGTTCTATTGTGACACCAAGACTGTTTTGAAGTTTTATAAGTTGATAGATCAGCACGAGGACATGATCATCCAGTACCTGATTACCCAATGCCGGATAAGTAATGATGCGGTTAAGATTCGACATACTTAAACCGGTTTTTGTAAACAATCTTAAAAACCGGTGCATTCTGTCTAAGGCGTTTACGTCAAGATTTGCAATTATTTTTTTTGAAGTATCGCATGAACTATCCAGATGCTGAATGTAAAGTACATTTCCAGGATTAATAAAGCTTTGGCTTAGCAAATCCTGAAGATCAGTATAAGCAAGGCCACTTTTTCTCAAGAAAATGTCTACTTCCTGTAAAGTTGGAATTAGGGGTGAACCGCCGGTATTCCAATAAATAGCCTGACCGGCAGCGGATGCATCGGGTGTTACAATTAAAGTTCTTTCTGCAGGTGCAATCTTAAGAAATACAGCCGCTATAGAAGGTGCATCAGGACCACCCGAATTTTTAAAAGTATTCATTAAATCTGACCGGTCAACACCGACTATTTCCAGTAATTTATCACCTTCCTGTTGATAGAGATCAAAAGGAAGCCCGAAAGAAATATCAGAAGTTTGCAAAATGTTGTAAGCATTGTAATTGATATACTCCGGAGCTGCGTTTAGTTCAGCGGCTGTGAGATGAGTTTGTTTCAGCAACTTTACGCGCCATCCCGTTCCTTCTGCAGATATTTTTGTGGTACTTTTAGCATCTCTCAAAATATAAGTGTCTATTCCGACTTCCGAATATTTAGGGTATAATATCGCAGCGCTGGTTATATGATTAAAACCATTTGTAACGAGGGCATTTAATAAATGACTTGTTATCGCACCGATTACCATGTCAACTGTATAAGTGCTATCCAAAAGAACACCTGTATCGGGAGCTACTGCATCTTCTAATACTTCACATACTAAATCAATATAGGGAATAGGCGTATTTGCGTTATTGCAATTCAAATCGATGTCACCGATATCCGGCCTTCTTTTAAATAAAACATCTTTAGCGGTTTTGGTTCCTCCGGCTACAAATCTGTTCTTCAAAAACTGCAAAACATCAGCGAGGTAAGCCGCAGGTCCATATACAGAACGACAATCTTCACATTCGCATAAGTCAATTTCACTGAAGAGGCTTTTAAGGTTAGGAAAATCTTTTGAGACTTGCTCGATCTTCATAGACAAAGCTTCACCATTCAGCGCTTTTAAACCTCCCAGGGAAGCATAATCTTTTAACTCTGCACCGAGCGTTATTGCAGCAGCATGAATATTTACCGCCTTTTGATAAACCTTGTTTGCTTCTTCTATAGTAAAAGTTTGGTCTTTCGTTACTTTTGATACAAATTGTTTTTGGCCCAGCGCTACAATTTTAGAAGAAGAATGGATATCAGAACTTTGTAATTTTTTTGCTTTGTTATAATCCGGCGTTAGTTTGTATAATCTTTGTAAAGCGCGTAATTGCTGTTTGGTTTCATCACTGGCCTTTACATTTTTTAATTGAGTATCCACCGGCTTGCCACCCAGGTTAATGTCCGGTACCTGGTTAAGCACTTCTACCATATTATCTTTTTGCTGGAAAAGTTGCTGGTCATCTCTTTTAAACTGCGCAATGAACGCCGCATGAGGATATTTTTGAGCAAAACGTTTGCTTAAAAGGTTCGCATGCCTGTTCAATAATTCATCGGTACCAGCGACACTTGCCTTCAATTTTTCATCCCGAATGCTACCGAGCATTTTTTTCAAATCATCCACACTTAAGGTTGCCAACTGCTGCACATCTTTCTCTTCTTTTATATTAGCTGCATCTTTTACGTGTTGAATCAACTGCGTATCTGTACCTAAGACACTTGCCATG
Organism: uncultured Chitinophagaceae bacterium; assembly: GCA_963706825.1. Lineage (GTDB taxonomy): Bacteria > Bacteroidota > Bacteroidia > Chitinophagales > Chitinophagaceae > Ginsengibacter. The sequence goes on from CAVPNT010000005.1 coordinate 416,996, forward strand.
TTTATATCTACGGATGCCGCTTTTGTTGCATCTGCATTTTTAAAAGGATTTGCAGCAATCAGGTTATTAAGCAATTGTGGTAAGTCGCCATAAGCATTGGTTTTTATTAACTGAACCATATCTTTATAGTTACCATCCCCGATGGTTTGTACGATAAGATTAGCCCATTGCTGCGGTCTTTCCTGCTGAATGTAATTTGTTGCATCATTTTGCAATCCCTGTAGTTGTTTTAAAATTTCCGGTAATTGATTACTGATATCAGGTATTATATTCGCTTTGACAGCGCTGCTGATATCGGCTTTAATAGTATCGGGTGATATCAAAGCAGTTTCATACACCAGTGCTTTTATATCGGATTGAATGGTAATAAGAACCCTGGTTGTCAACCATTGGCTTAAATCATTGCTGAGCAAAGTACCTTCTCTGAATATACCATAAAAGAAAGCGGGTAAAAGCTGAAATTCTTTTTGTATTTTGAAAGAAAGCGCGAAGTATTCCAGGTAGGCATAATCCAACCCGGTTTCCCTGGAAAGAAAAGTAATATCACGCTGATCATTTGTTTCCCCTAATTCATCGAAAGGAATATTACCGGCCAAAGGTTTAAGAATGTTCGTATAATTTTCAAATTCACTCATTGTGCCGTAAACGCTTAGCTGCAAATAAATATCTATGATTGCAGTTTGAGGGGCATTGAAAAGAATATCATCAATGGCGGTTTCAAACACGATCTTTTCCCCCCGATAAACCCGCATTAAAATATCAGCGGATTGATATTCATTTTTCCCAAAAGAAGCAGCCCGGTAAGTTATACAATATTTCCCTTCTTTATTTGTATAAGCTTCTCCCAGGTATTCTTCACTTCTCAGGTCTTTGTCAAACGCTTTTACCTGTATATTATTTACAGGATTTAATTGAACATCATAAACTGTTCCGCTGATCATGTAAGCAGATTTCGAGTTCCTGGTATCATTGCTATTAACGAGCAGTTCGATATTCTCTGTTGTTTCGTTTACATTCCATTTTTGATCAGCATAAGTTCCGGTCAGCAGTTTAGCTTCCTGGAAAATTTTGAAATAAATAACGGAATTTGTTTCTATTATCCTTTTTGCAATGGAGTCAGCAAAAGTTAATTCAAAGCGGCCATTTGCATCTGTAACTGCACTGCTTAAAGGAACATTTACAAGAGCTTCAACGCTCCATGCTTCTACTCTGGCGCCTGGCAAATATTCACCGTTTTGCGAATCTTTGACTGTTCCTCTTATGATGTTTGCTTTCATGATTTTTAGAAATTAAAAAAATGAAAAAAAAGTTTGTTTACTGGAAGGTTTTATTAATGAGTATGAAAGTTTATATCTCTTTGATATGGTTTTTGTTTGTCGCGTTAGGACAGCTTTGCCGTCGTAATTATTGACATAACATTTTGATAAGTTCAATTCTTCATTTAATCGTGATATTATTCCTACCAAAAAGAACCAATAAATCCAGCGATTCCGCCTACAATTGCTCCTACAGCTGCCCCTACACCTGTTCCGATTACAGGAACAATCGAACCGACTGCGGCGCCGATTAAAGCGCCGGTTCCAGCTCCCGCTAATGTGCCAGCGCCGACTCCCAAAGCTTCACTTCCGGTTTTTTCTGTCACATAATCTCCTACCGCACCGCCAACATAATACCCCCCAAAAGCACTTGCTGTAATAATAAACGCTGAAGCTGCGGGAGCTGCAGCCAATGCACCTGCTGTTGATACTAAAACTGTATCTGTGACACCATAATAAGCTAGTATATGAGGTGCAGCAATGACCGAAACTTCTGCCTCGGCAAAACCAGGAATAAAGTTTCTGGCAGCATTGGTACCAAGAGCGCCTGAAAAGTTTCCAGCTCTGGACATTAATGATGGGCTGCTTGGAGGGATAGTCGGATCCGGGCCAGGATCTCCCGTCATTATCCATCTCGCCTGCCTGCCGGCTTGAACTGCAACTTGTCGGGGATCAGCATCCGGATTAGCAGAACGTATTTGTTCTTCAATTTGTGGAATAAGATAACGATCTGCAAACTTATGTTCATTACCGTAAGTTGAACCGCCGCTTACTGAATAAGTTGTTCCACCTCCTTTAGGATCAGTTAATAAGGTTGTTGCAGGTAAGCTATTCCTTGACTGTAATGGGGACATATTCTCATTCATGACTTCCGGAGAAATTCCGGTATTCTTTGCACTTATCTCTTTGGTCCAATGTTGCGCTTGTTCACCAGGTCCCATCGTATTATTTGCTCTGAAATTTGCTCTTCCCTGAGCTGCTTGCTGGGCAAAATTTGTTCCAGGAGGAGCACTTGGTATTGAACTTGAAACTGCCGGTGTAGTTAGAGATGGCATTGCCGGTGGTAATACATTCGCATTAGGATTGGGAAGGATTGGAGGCGCGGCTTTTGAAGCAGCTTTATGATGTTTTTCAGGAATTTTATCAGGCACGTTCGCTTCTAACACCCATGTGCCTCCGGGAACAGTCTCAAAACTATGGCTTTCCAAATCCAGTTTAGTATGAGGTAAAAAATAAATGTGTGCATTACTTTCATTAATTCTGTTATCAAAATTCTTCCCCATCGCGTATTTAAACCCTTTTACGCCCGGATTTTCATTTCCTGTGAAGAAGTCAGTTTCTATTGAGTATTTTATCGAATCGGTGCCATTAGGATCGCTATGGATAACCGGATTATTTCTACAATACAGAAATAAATTCAAACCATCTGCAAACCCTGCCGGATCGCTACTCGTCCATCTTCCCAGCCACGCCGCATAATACCTTGCCCCAAAATAATAGAATCCTGTTTCATCATCGCGTTCTTTTCCACTAAAACGATATCGCTTTAAACTGATATCACTGCCCGGCTTTAAAATACGATACGAAGAAGTGCCATAAGGATGATATTCTTCATAAGAAATGATATTGCCGCCTTCATCCGTTTCAAGAACAGCAGAACCAAGGTGATTATGAAATTGATAACGGATATTATTTTCATTCAAAGCATTAGAGATGTCGCTATTATTTTTATCTATCGTTTTGGTATCTATCTGGGCAATTCGTCGTGTATTATCCAATATGTGTAACGTGTATCGTTCCAATTGTGGCTCGTTGTTACCCTGTGCTTCGCGATAAATTTCGACAGCGCCCAGGTAGATCCGTTCGGTTTTTTTACCTCCTTGCCGTTCAATGATTTTTCTCATCCTGCTGCCTCCTGATCCATATACATAATACGCTGTTCCTCCTCCTCCAAGGTTCACTTCCTTTAACTGATCCATAAAATTCCATTGCATACTATCCGGATCAGATAAGTGCGGGATCGAAGTCATGTTGCCATGAAGCTCATGAACATAAGTAGCGGAAAAAACTCCGGCTCCATCACCCGGCAGGTTGGTGGCTTTTAAACGGTTGGTATTATTATTTGGATCAACTTCATATTCATATTGGTAGCGTTGCGTCCAGTTGGCATTTGTTGCAATATGTTTTAGTTGTTTGATATTTCCACAATCATCGTATTCATATTGTTCAGTATAATTGCGAACGGCATTTGCATCATTTTCGTGTGGCAGTTGATTGATAAAAGACAAATCCACGTTATTTCTTTGTTTACTGTTGTCCGTTCCTGCGTGTTCTCTTCCTGTTGCAATTTCCAACTGGTATAGCGTATCATATTCATACTTATTTTCAGGGTAAACCACTGCATTTTTAAAAAAGTGTGTTTCCTGCGCATCGTCTCTTACTTGGGTGATGTTTCCAACCGGATCAAAGTTGTATTTTAAATCCTGTATGCTTTGTGCGTCGGAATCTGTTTCTTTTAATTTGGTAATAAGATTTACCAAACGAAATGTTTGTGGGTCATAAAAATAATTGGTAATGTTTCCGTTTCCATAATTGGCAAATTGTCTTTGTCCTTTCGCGTCGTAATCCTGGCTATCAAGGAAACTGATAAAGCCGCCGGTTCCTCTTATCTGAACAGTGAGTGATTCTAAAGAATTGGCTTCATTGTATTGAGGTTGAAAAACGGATTTATCGGGAAGTGTAACGGTAATGGGCCTGTTTAACGCATCCAGCAAAGCTGAAGAAGTGAAGGTTTCGGCGTCAAGTAAAGGATCTGCGGCATTTTGAATCGCATTGATATCATTAATACCTTCCAGCAGATTCCAGTTAATTAATTGCTTATATTCTTTTGTTAGTCTTCTTTGCGCCTCAATCGCATTGCCTTTGAAATCAATTTTGTTTACAGTAATTACTCCTGCCTGATCGTAAATTTGGAAGACCCGGCCCTTCATATTTTTGCTTATTGCGTCAGTATTTGAAAATAAATCGCCATATACCGCCAGACGGAATAAAGTTGTGTTTGCTCCTTCCTTCACAAAAGTGCTAACCGGACGATTCAACTTATCAAAAGTGACGAACATTTCACGAAGATCATTGTCCCATATTCTGACAAGCCTTCCCACAGTATCGGTAAAAATCCACCGCTCTCCTTTTTCTGCAGTTGTTCCGTAAATAGCTTTTCCAATTAGATTTACAAAACCCTCTGACACCTTTCTTCCCAACTGATCAAATATTCTTGAATACCTGCCTGCAAGGTCTGTTTCAGAATACACACTGGTTGTTTTTCCATTCCCGTAATCGCTAATTTTATAAAAAGTTCTTCCTAAAGAATCTATATGTGACACACCCGGAGTTTCATCACATTTGGCGGCCAGCCATGCTGCCCTGGTTTCCGGATCATTCGGTTCTGCACCGAGCGGATCAGGGCTACCACGATCAGCGTACCATTGACTGCTTTTTACGGTGTCATTTACATCGTATGATTTAAATTTCCAGGAATCAAATTCCACTTTTGTGAAGGTGCCGTTGGGTAATTCTGTTCTGACATTTCTTCCAGCAGGGTCATAATAAAATATCGGTGTCACTCCTGTTACAACAAGCTCATCTTCACTTTCATAATCAAAGGTTGTACTGAAGTAGGGTTCATATTTCTTGACGACATTGCCTTTATTATTTACAATCGCTCTTCCATTTCCTATCCATCTTGGATTCGCGTTTACATCATCTACCTGGTGAGTTATGGGATTCCACTGTTTGACGATTCCAGGGCGCGCCTGATTCTTTGTCATGATTATTCCACCGCCACCATCTGAATATACATAACTTTCCTGCCAACGCGGATTGGCTGCTCCATGTTTTTCACGGGCAAAAGTGTGCGCATAATTGGGTTTTTGATTGTTTTGCCAATTGAATAAATCATATTCCATTCTTGCAGTTGGATCATCAAGCGTATCTCCTTCGCCGGCGCCTTCTTTTCCCATAACCGCAGATTTAGTGACCAGGCCCAATTCATCAGTCGCTACCGTAGCTCTGTTTAAATTCGCATCCGTCAGCAATACCGGTGACAGCGTTCTGTAATCATTCACCGCAGTGGAGAAATTACCAATGGCGTCTGTGGTTTTTTCAACAAGAAAAATATAACTATCGAATTCAACAAAGCTTTCATTTCCAAAGACATCGCGTGCTCCGATGGGAATATAGAATTTGTCTTTAGGAGTAGCAGGATAAATCACTTCACCTGGTTGTGTCCACCAATGCTCATCGCCTTCGCTATGTACATATTTTGCATCAATTAGCATCAGGTCCGTAACTTTCGTTCCATAATATTTAGTGACCAGGTTTTTAGTAAAGGCCAGAGTATATGATTTTTCAGCAATGCCCAATGTGGATAATTCCCCCAATGCAAGAGGGCCGGATAAATCATCTTTCATAAAATATCCGCGGCTGTGGGCGGATAATCTTTTTTGAAGAGTACCATTAAAATCAGTTTCAAATAAAATTTCTTTTGCAGCGTCACTATTTATTTCATCTATTTTGCTGGCAATATCACTTTTCTGGAAAAAGAAATTGACCGGCTGGCTAATACCGGAAATTTCATACGATTTGGATTCATAGGCGACGCGAAGGCGATAAAGATCATCATTTAAAATATCCTTGGTAAAAAGTGTTTCGGCATAAATTATATGCAATTTATTTTGTTCATTCCAAACCCGGTCAGGAATGGCGTTCTCATTAATCGGCCTTGCAACACGAGGATAAATAACAGAACCGGACTTAGTAACATTGCCCAATTCATCAGCCTCCAACACAAATGACTGTGCAATACGCGGGTCTGCCGGAATTCTTTCATAAGAATAATTAATGGTTTCCGACGGAATAACCAGGAATGACGCATATTTATTTTCTCCTTTGGACTGTATAAGGCGTATTTCACAATTTGACTGTGACGCGGAATATGCATAAGATTGCTGCGGGGAACCATCCATTGCATAAACTTCCGTGCGCAGGGGTAATCCTTTGCAAGCTCTTAATGCCTCATGAATCTCATCCGGCAATAAGGAAGAAGGTAATGGCGGTTCGGGCATTGGGTACTCAGTAAACGAAGAATTATGGTAATATTCTGTTTCGCATTGATGCAATAATTTTTCATTTTGCAGATAAGCGCCCGTATGAAACCATGAAATCGTTTTTACAGGAGGCTGATAAAGGTCTTCTTCTACCACATTTTTTGCAGTGTTCAGTTTAAACTCGTCAAATTCTTCTGTATCATTTTGTTCAACCCTTGCAAATCCCCTGAACTCTTTTTCAATCGAATCATAATATCCATGGCTGTAAGAATAGCTATTAGAAAAAACCGTTTCCCTTACTTTATCTGCAGAGGTAACTTTTGAAATGCAATGAACGGGAAAAGGAAGTTTGGTTATCCACGGAAGGCCTGCTTTTTTATCTTCCAGGTAATAAAAGGTGGATGGTTTATATTCAAGGGTTACTTCTTTGCCACAGTTATTTTTATAACCAATGAGTAAAGCAGGTTTTTTGCTGCCCATCAAATCAATATATTGAAGCGGATTTTTTGTAATGGGCGAAGAATAAACAATGGAAGCGGTGCCTGTTCCCAAAAAATCCAAAACCGCTATGTTAGCCAAATTATCTATTGCAGGAAAATTAGATATCACCTGCGGTTCGGCAATCCATTCGTTTCCATTCAAATTCATCCAAACTTTAAAATCATTTTTGGCCAGATAAATAACGTCGGTTGTTCCTGATCCATCAATATCTGCAAGCCTTAAAAACTGTGGATTAAAATTATCCGGATGGTCAAAAACAGGTGCATTATCCATATTTACTTTTGCACCAAAATGGCCATACCCCTTATTTGGCCAATAACAAATTTCACCATTGCGAATACGAACAATATCTGTAAGCCCGTCGCCACTCATATCTGCAAAAAAAATACTTTGATTCAGGTCGGCGAAAATGATTGCAGGGCCTTTTTCTTCATCTGCCTCTTTTACTACCGCTTTTGACACTTCAAAACCTTTTTCGCCTGCTCCTTTATACCATCTTATCAAGTATTCATCGGTGTATAAAATGTCAGCAATGTGATCGCCTGTCAAATCAATAAACCGCAAATTGGGATCTTTAAGATTGATGGAAGGCGTTTGCTCAAAAAACTGCATTCCTCGCCATTCATTTTCCTCTGTAAGCTTAAAAAACCCTTTAGGTTCTCTATCTACCTCCACTAAATATTTAACACCATTACCTTGCAGTTCATCTATAAAAACAGTCTTGTTTAATCCCCTGAGAGACGGTGCAGGCGCTAAAGATTGTGCGGGAGTGAAAGTTCCATTTCCTAAGTTTGACTTGTAAAACCATTCATCAGCTTGTTCGGTGAGAATGCCGGCAATCCCTTCATTAAAAAGATCCACCCATAAATAGGTCTTGTCATCAATGCCTACGGGTGCATTCGTCAGTTCGCCGGCGGTTACATTGTGAACAGTTGTATTCCATTCGTGCTGTTGATATTCTAATTCAAGTTCCGGTAAATATTTTGTAGTATAATATTGAGCAGCTTCATTCCATATATGTCCGTTTTGCCTTGCTTTTATTAGAAATGAAAATCCATTTACCGAGCTGTTATTTCCTGTCAATAAAAGATCCTCATCATAAAACAATTGAAGAGATTTTACCAGGCAAGGATTTAAGGGTAGTTCGTCGGGTGAAAAACAATGAAATATCAATACCCTGCTGCATCTGCGATAAGTGCGTAGCTCAAAACCAGCCCGGTATGATGAAAAAGGGTCTTTTCTGCAAGGCCAGACATTTTTTTCCTGGTCAACATCTTTCGGAATATTTGCTGAAGAATCGTGTTCACCATAATCAAGAATAACTTTGAATAAAAAATCAGATTCTGAAGGAATCGTATCTCCTAAATAATAGGGCTCTTTATTGCAGTATAGTATTTTCTTTAGATAAACCTGCGTGCAATGGTTTATCCTGTTTACCTCATTCAATTTATTGGGAATACCTGAGAAATCTTCCTTTTTATAAGAAAACAGTGAGATGTTTCCTTTATCATCATGTGTACGGCAAAGCAACCATTGAAAAACTTTGCTACTGTCTGCAGGATTGGAGACACGGCTTTCATCGGTTAATCCGTAATAAGAAGTGCCATTATCTTTTGAAATAGTTCGCCAATGTACTTCTCCTGTGCTATCGTTCTTCCATTTTTCAATTCTTGCAAAAAGTCCTTCTATTCTTGGCCTGTAGCGTTTGATAGTATAAGAAATACCATCTACGGGGCGATTTTGAGTAAAGTTTTTTAAAACTCCTCCTTCCAACTCCATTAAGGGAATAAGATCTTCGGCGCCGGATAAGATAAAAGTATCCGATTCTTCTTCATCGCGGTACTGAGGCAAACCATTTTCTGTCTTACGGATTATGGAAGGAGTATCCATTTGCCATCCAATACCGAATGGGCTATTACCATTTCCCGAATTATAGGAAAGGCCAAGGGAAGGCGAGTACCCATTGCGGCCGCTGCTAAAAGGAACAGGAATTGAAAAAGCGGCTGTCCCGGAAATGGAGTTTACCATAAATTTTTCATCAATTCCCTTGATGGCGCCTCCGCCTTTGGGCAAATTAATGGAAGGAAGAATCGAGTTTTGAGAAGGCGTGTTGGCGTTGGTATTGTTATTTATGTAGTTGTTTAAACTTTTATTACCTGAATTATTTTTTAATCCATTATCACTTTTATTCGGAATATTTGAATCAAAAGGCATGATAAGGCAGGCTGAAGTTTATAAATTAATAAACGGCAGGATATAAATTACAGCAAAATGGACTTACAAAACTCGCTTTCCGGGGGTCGGAGAAATAAGAGAATATAAAAAAAACTACGTCTGATTCTAAGGGAAAACGAAACTACTCCAAAAAAAAATGGAAACCAAATCTTGTATTATCCGGTTGTTGTCATGTAGTAACCGGAGCAACTATAAGTAAATGGGACTAGTTGAAGTAGTCAAACGTCACACTTTCTCACCCGTTTTTTTTCAGTTCCCCGTTGGTCTTGCAACCTGTACTGTTAAATCAGCTTTGTAATAATTTATCGGAACTACAAATTGGAAATATTTTAAATTTGAACATAAAGAAAGGCCAAAAATAAAAAAAGTGACGCTTAAAACAGAACAAATATTAACTTTGTACAAGTTCTATTTTACGGAATAATTAGATTCGTTCAGTAGTCGGTTTTCGAATAAAATTTATTAACTACCTGGCAATAGGTGAATTATTAAACCTTTGCGAATCTTGTCTAAACTGCCGTTTGAATACTCCTTTTAAAACCGTTTTCAAATTTTCAAAGATGCAAATTGAAATATTAAAATCGAAAGTTCACAGAGCGACAATTACTGAAGCGAATCTCGAATATGTTGGCAGCCTTACCCTCGATGAAGATTTGATGGATGCCGCCAATATGATTGAAAATGAGAAGATATCTGTGGTAAATGCAAATAACGGCGAACGCATTGAGACTTATCTTATCAAAGGAAAAAGAGGAAGCGGGGTGTGTTGCCTGAACGGGCCTGCTGCAAGAAAAGGAATGGCGGGAGATATTGTAATTATTATTTCGTATTGTACGCTTCCCTTTGAAGAAGCAAAACAGTTTAAACCATCCGTTGTTTTTCCCGATAAAAATAATAAGATAGAAGAAAGTTCAAAGCTCGCAGTTGAAGGTTCAAACTTGAAGATTCAAGATTGAAAATAGATTTGAACTGCTATGGTTTGTTGCGCTAACGACATTTAATTACAATTTACACCTGAAGAACCGGCAATGCATGTACGCCATTTGCTCGAAGTAATTATAATTAAAATAAAAACCGATGGAACACTTACAGTTTTTAATGGGAATTATGTGCGACAAAGAAAATATTAAGCGGGTTCATTTCATTCTATAGCACGGGCTCGCAAACTTTTCTTACCAACTTCAAAGCAAAATCGAGCTGTTGCTTTTCAGTAAGATTTGTATTATCAAGTTCTATGGCGTCATCTGCTTTGCGCAACGGGCTTACTTTTCGGTTGGAATCAATATAATCGCGCATGGCAATATTGGTTTTTATTTGCTCTAATGAAATATTTGGATTCTTGTCAAACATTTCTGCAAACCTTCTTTCCACCCGTACTGCCTCATCCGCGACCATAAAAATTTTTAATTCCGCCTCCGGGAAAACCACCGTTCCAATATCGCGTCCATCCATTACGATGCCTTTATTAATACCCATTTTCTGTTGGGCTGCTACCGCAAAGGTTCTCACATCTTTTAAAGCGGCCACTTCACTTACTTTTTCAGCTACCACCAGGTCACGGATAATGTATTCCACATTTTCTCCATTCAGATAAATTTCAGAAATTCCGGAATATTTATTCACAATAAATTCAAGGGAAATATTTTGGAGTGCGTGGCGAATTTCTTTTTCACCTGAACGATCAATATTATTTCTCAAAAAGTACAAAGTGATTGCACGGTACATGGCGCCGCTGTCGATATAGGTATATTTTAATCTTTGGGCCAACTGCTTTGCGAGTGTGCTTTTGCCACAGGAAGAAAAGCCATCAATCGTTATAATAATTTTCGGAAACATGAATACAAAAATGGCACAAAAAAAAGAAAGGACAAAAAATTAAAAGCAAACTTCCAGAGATTTAAAAATGAAAATCAGTTATATTTCTTTGTTTACTGAATTAGTTGCCAGCTGAGTATCAAATATAAAAGGAAACAGGATTTACTAAAAAAAAGGCCACCGTTTCCGATGGCCATTTTCACTTTAAATGTTTCCTTTATACTTCTGAGGGTTTCTCTTTTTTTACTTTATTACCTTTCACTTCAAAAACGATTTTTGCATTTTCTTTGTCAAGAGAAGCAATCAGTACATCTCCGCTTTTCACGTGCATATTCAATATTTCTTCTGCTAAAGGATCTTCCAGGTATTTCTGAATCGCCCTGTGCAAAGGCCTTGCACCAAATTGTGAATCATATCCTTTCTCTGCAATAAAATTCTTCGCTTCTTCAGTCAATTCCAGTGTTAATCCAAGATTGTCCAGCCTTTTCATAACACCTTTCATCAGGATATCAATGATTTCAAAAATATTTTCTTCTGAAAGTGAATTAAATATAACCACATCATCAATCCTGTTTAAAAACTCAGGACTGAAAGTACGTTTCAATGCTTTTTCAATTACCGCTTTATTATTTTCATCGGCATTTTGAATCCTGGATGCGGTTGCAAAACCAACACCTTCACCAAAATCTTTTAATTGCCGTGCACCAATATTGGAAGTCATGATGATCATGGTATTTTTAAAATCAATCTTTCTTCCAAGACCATCTGTTAAATACCATCATCCAATACCTGCAACAAAATATTGTAAATATCCGGGTGTGCTTTTTCAATTTCATCCAGCAGAATTACACAATATGGTTTACGTCTAACCTTTTCTGTTAGCTGTCCACCTTCTTCATATCCAACATATCCCGGAGGTGCACCAATCAACCGGCAAACGGTAAATTTTTCCATGTATTCACTCATATCAATGCGGATCAGTGCATCATCACTGTCAAACATATATCTTGCCAGAGACCGCGCCAATTCTGTTTTACCAACACCTGTAGGCCCAAGGAATATAAATGTACCAATTGGTTTTTTAGGATCTTTCAAACCAACCCGGTTTCGCTGAATTGCTTTTACTACTTTTGAAATAGCTTCATCCTGGCCAACCACTGCACCTTTCAGATCATCACCCATTCGGCGCAGCTTTTCTGTTTCTGCCTGCACCATTCTTTTAACCGGAATGCCTGTCATCATGCTCACTACTTCTGCAATATCTTCTTCATCAATCGGATATCGTTTATTCTTGCTTTCTTCTTCCCAATCGATTTTGCTTTTTCCAATTCTTCCTGCAAACGTTTTTCTGTATCACGTAGTGAAGCAGCTTCTTCAAAACGCTGGCTTTTTACTACTTTATTTTTTTCAAGCTTAATGTCTTCAATCTTTTTTTCCAGTTCAATCATTTCCTCCGGAACATTGATATTTTTCAAATGCACTCTTGCACCTACTTCATCCAATACATCAATGGCTTTATCTGGCAATAAACGATCGGTCATATACCGATCACTCAGTTTTACACAGGCATCAATCGCTTCGTTGCTATAAATTACATTGTGATAATCTTCGTATTTGCTTTTGATATTGTTAAGTATCTCAATGGTTTCTTCAACAGATGGTTGTTCTACCATTACTTTTTGAAAACGACGGTCTAATGCACCATCTTTTTCAATGTACATCCTGTATTCATCCAATGTAGAAGCACCAATGCATTGCAGTTCGCCCCGTGCCAAAGCAGGTTTAAAAATATTGGAAGCATCCAGAGAACCACTTGCTCCACCTGCACCAACAATGGTATGTATTTCATCAATAAATAAAATTACATCGCGGTTCTTTTCCAGTTCATTCATGATCGCTTTCATTCTTTCTTCAAACTGGCCACGATATTTTGTACCGGCAACCAATGCTGCAAGATCAAGAGATACCACTCTTTTATCAAACAATACCCTGCTTACTTTTCTTTGAACAATGCGTAATGCAAGGCCTTCAACAATCGCTGTTTTACCCACACCTGGTTCACCAATTAAAATCGGGTTATTCTTTTTACGCCGGCTGAGAATTTGTGAAACTCTTTCAATTTCATTTTCTCGTCCTACAATCGGATCAAGTGTTCCCATTTCTGCAAGTCTTGTAATATCTCTTCCAAAATTATCCAGTACCGGAGTTTTTGTTTTTGTTTGTGTGGCAGTACTTTTTGTTGGCCTTTGTTGTTGCGAATAGGATTTTCTTTCTTCATCAAAATCATCACTTTCTTCATCCTGAAAATCAGCTTTCGGGTCGGTTTTTACAAATCCCAATTCATTTTTAAACATATCATAATCCACATCAAACTGGTTTAAAATCTGTGTAGCAATATTTTCTTTATTTTTCAAAATAGAAAGCATCAGATGTTCACTTTCTACCAACGGGCTTTTATGTGCTTTTGCTTCCAGAACGGTGATTCTGATTACTTTTTCTGCCTGTTTGGTTAGCGGAAGTGAATTAATGTTAGCAATATTTTTACCTGTTTTATCTTTTACGGCTAGTTCTATTTCTTTTCGTAATTCATACAGATCCACATTCAGTGATTTCAGTATTTTCATGGCTGTATTTTCGCCATCCCTTATCAGTCCCAGAACAAGATGTTCTGTGCCGATAAAATCATTTCCCAACCGCAAAGCTTCTTCCCTGCTGTAGGAAATGATTTCTTTTACTTGTGTTGAAAAATTGTTGTCCATTTATAAACAATTTAATTTGAGCGCTTTTAATTTAATGCTGTACAATAATAATGAATAAATTCTATTAATTAACGTTTAAAAGAATGCACAGGTTGTTAAAAAGTATGTAAGGAATAGTGAAAGATTAAAAATGAGGATTTGTAAAAAAATATTAAGAAATATGTTCTTATTCAAACTTTGCAAACCACTTATTCTAAAAACTTTTAAAGAGCAAACTTTTCCTTTTTAATATCTTTGAAAAAATCTTGCGTTACTCTTCTAAACTGAAAACATGAAAGTCAAAATTGATACCAAAGAAAAAATGCACGTCATTACGCTGGAAGAAGAGAAATTAACTGAAAATATGACAGGAGAGTTACAAAAAACGATTCTTGAGTTTCTGAATAAAGATGTAAAAAATTTAGTCGTTAATTTCCTTCATGTGCAACACATTGAACTATCTCCCGCAAATGCACTGGTATCGGTTCAGCAGGCATTTTATGATGACAATCATTCAATCGTATTTTGCAATCTACAGGATTCTGTTTCAGATTTTTTGGATAAAAATGAATTGCTTGAACTCCTGAATGTTACGCGCACAGAAAGTGAAGCGATAGATATTGTGCAAATGGAAGAAATTGAACGTGAACTAATGGAATGATTTTAAATTGGAGGCTTAAACTTAAAAGTTGAATTAAACTGTGTAAAAACAACCCCATAGAAAAAACAAAATCTGAGTGATTGCTGTAACAATTTTAGGAAACAATTCTGCTGTACCTTCTCACAACAGGCATCCGAGCGCCCAGGTTTTGCAAACAGGTGAACACTATGTATTGATTGATTGCGGCGAGGGAACACAGATGCAAATGAATTTATACAAAATCAAAAAAAGCCGCATCAACCATATTTTTATTTCTCATTTGCATGGGGACCATTATTTTGGATTAATCGGTTTACTTAACAGCCTCGCTTTGAACAATCGTTTAAACGACCTTCATATTTATGCTCCTGAAAAATTAAAATCAATCATCGATATACAAATGGATGTTGCCGGATCCGGCATGCCTTTTCAGCTTCATTTTCATATTTTGGAAAAAGAAGAAATTCTTTTTGAAGATAAAAAACTTTCTGTAGAATGTTTTAAAGTAAATCACCGGATAGAATGCTGGGGATTTCTTTTCCGGGAAAAGAAAAATCTGCGAAAAATAATAGTGGATGAAGTAAAAAAATATAAAGTTCCAAAGTCCTTTTATGAAAATCTGCATCGTGGTGAAGATTTTTTAAATGATGAGAACCAGGTAATTAAAAATGAGCTTCTTACCATTCCTTCCGACCCGCCTAAATCTTATGCCTACTGCGCCGATACTTCTTTTTATGAACCAATAGTTGAAAAAATAAAAGGGGTAGACCTGGTTTATCACGAAAGCACTTACCTGGCTGATCTTGAGAAAAAAGCTGCAGACAGATATCATTCTACTTCCAAACAAGCCGCAACCATTGCAAAAAAAGCGGGAGTAAAAAAACTTTTATTAGGACACTTTTCTTCGATGTATGATACATTGGAGAAATTTAAAGAAGAAGCCTGTGAAATTTTTCCAAATACAGAAATCGCGGAAGAAGGAACTTGTTATTTGGCATGAAAGGTGGCTAATTACAGGAATTTTCACGAAATGATAAACGTGCCGCAAGTAGTAAAGAAAGAAATAAATCGATTTTGAATTTTCATGCTAAATGTAACTTGTATTCCATTTTTTAATTCCAAATTTTATGACTGAAACACTTCGATTTTGTGCTGATGTCCATTTGGGAAAGCTTGCACGCTTGCTAAGAATGCTTGGTTTTGATACCGTTTATAAAAATGATTTTTCCCAAGAAGATTTGCATAAAATTTCGGTAAATGAGCATCGATGCCTTCTGTCAAAAAGCGCTTATTTTATAAAGTTTAGCGATATTGATTTTTACCAAATTAAAAGCGCTGATCCGCAACAACAATTGAAAGAGGTTATCAATCAATTCAATCTTTTAAATTTGTTGACTCCGTTTACCCGATGCCTTTATTGCAACCAGATTCTTGAAAGAAAAGATAAGCAAGAAGTGGAACCCGATCTTTTGCCTCAAACAAAAAAAGATTTTACGGAATTCTGGAAATGCTGTTCATGCAACAGGATTTATTGGAAGGGATCTCATTATGAAAGAATGACAAAACAAATTGAGAAACTTCACATGGGATAAAATGGTTTAGCATTCCTCCATTCACCATTCACTATTCGACAGTCCATTCATAAAAATCAGGAAAGTATTTTCTCCACGCTGCCTCATTGTGTTTCGCATCCGGATCAATCATTTCTTTTACAGGAGAATTGGAACGATCTTTAATTTCTTTTTCAATTCTTTTCATATCCGGAATCATCGAATCACCTTCTTTGCCTCCTGCATAGAAAAACAATCTGGAATTTACATTTTTTGCATCAGCGATGGTTGTACTGTCCATTCCTGAGGCTGTCCAAAACGCAGGGGAAAAAATTCCTGCGCCGCCATAAACCTGGGGATATTTCAAAACCGCATACAATGAAATAAGGCCGCCCATTGAGCTTCCGGCGATAAAGGTGTTTGGCTTATCTTTTAAAGTGTGGTAATGTTTATCGATATACGGCTTCAATGTTTTTACTAAAAAGTCAACATATTTATCTCCTTCGCCTTTTCCAAAACTTTGAAATTCCCATGGATTGTATTCCTGCATTCTTTTAAAATTACCATTATCTATTCCTACAACAATCACTTCTTTTTGTCCTTTTTTAAAAATAGAATCAAGATATTCATCTACGCCCCATTCTCCGGAATAAGAAGTTTTGGCTTCGAAAAGATTCTGGCCATCATGCATGTATAAAACCGGATATTTCTTTTTGGATTTTGCATAACCCGGCGGAAGATAAAGCCAGATTCTTCTTGTCCGTTTTAGTTGCGGCATATAAAACGCCGTGTCCATTATTTTTACATTCACAGAGGCAGTACTATTTGTTTTAGAACTTGCAGCATTTTGTTTGAAATCGTCATTCCAGCCCAAAATATTTATATGAATTGTTGTATCAGATTGTAATTTTAAAATACGGTTTTGAATTCCATTCCCTGCAGAATCTGTCTCCACTTTCTCCCAGCTTCCTCTTGTAAATTTATATTCATAATTCCCTCCGGCTAAAGAAAGAGTAAGCGATAAAATGCCACTTTGTTCAGGATGTAATTCTGACTTTTTATCGGCAGGATTCCAAACATTAAAATTGCCGGCGATATAAATATAATCCATAGAATGCAGCAATGACGGCTGCTTCACCAAAAACGTAACTTTATATTGAGCAAAAGAAACCGTTGAAATACACAGCAGTAAAGCAATAAATAAATGCTTTTTTAATTTTTGCATAAATGAAATTTCTTAAGAAATGGAAGCAAGAAAATCTTTTACTTTTTGATGAAAAGGAGCGCTTAAAGGAACCAGGGGAAGGCGCAATTCATTTTCAATTAATTTCAATTCTGCTAAAAAATCTTTTACTCCTGCAGGATTGTTTTCGACAAATAAAAGATCGTAAGCCGGCAATAATTTTAAATGAAGTTTTGCCGCTTTTTGAAATTCATTTTTCAACGACAAACGGATCAATTCTGAAAAATCTTTTGGAAAACAATTTGCTACAACACTTATTACACCTTTAGCTCCGCATGCAATCAAAGGAAGTGAAATGTGATCATCGCCACTCACAAATAAAAAATCTTCGGGCATGTTTTTTAAAATGTGCATGCATTGAATCATATTGCCACTTGCCTCCTTTATTCCTTTTATTTTTTCACATTCATTTGCCAATCTCAAAGTCGTTTCTGCTGTGATATTACTGGATGTTCTTCCAGGCACATTGTACAGGATAACCGGCAAAGACGAAGCATCAGAAATCGCTTTATAATGTTGAAAAATTCCTTCCTGCGAAGGTTTATTATAATTGGGGCTTGAGCTTAAAATCGCTGTAATTTTTTCCAAAGAAAAATTCGAAAAATGATCAATTACTTCTTTCGTATTGTTGCCCCCAATGCCCAAAACCAGAGGCACACGATCATTGATTTTCCTGGCGGTGAAGTCGACAATTTCTCTTTGTTCTTCATTAGTAAGAGTAGGAGTTTCACCTGTCGTACCAAGGGTTACGACATACTCCACACCATTATCAATCACGAAGCCGATCATTTTTTCAAGTGCATCAAAATCAACATCGTGATTTTTTTTGAAAGGAGTAATGATGGCAACTCCTGTTCCTGTTAGTTTGTTGATTAAAGAGTTCATATTCTAGTTCAAAGTTCAAGGTTCAAAGTTTAAAGTTCAAGGTTCAAGGTTCAAGGTTCAAGGTTTCACTTTCAACCTTTAACTTTCAACCTTCAACTCTGTCATTCATCCCAAAAACCCATTTTATTAAATTTTTCGATGCGTTGATTAATTCTTTCCTGCGGATCTATTTTTTCTAATTCCTTCAGAATTGGTTTGATATAAGTTTTTAAATTGTCAGCGGCTTCATCATAATTCCAATGTGCACCACCAAATGGTTCGCGGATAATTCCATCAACGAGACCAAACTTCAACATATCTTCTGAAGTAAGCTTTAATTGTTCTGCCGCAATTTCTTTTTGTGCCCAACTGCGCCACAAAATGGAGCTGCAGTTTTCCGGAGAAATCACCGTGTACCAGGAATTTTCCAACATCAACACCCTGTCTCCTACTCCAATCCCCAAAGCGCCGCCACTTGCTCCTTCGCCGATAATCACACAAATGACCGGAACTTTTAACCTGATCATTTCATAAATATTTCTTGCAATTGCTTCTCCTTGTCCACGCTCTTCCGCTTCCAGGCCGGGATAAGCGCCAGGTGTATCAATTAATGTAAGGATTGGTTTATTAAATTTTTCAGCGAGTTTCATCAGGCGCAAGGCCTTTCGGTAACCTTCCGGATTGGCCATCCCAAAATTGCGCATCTGTCGCATCTTGGTATTGGTTCCTTTTTGCTGTCCGATGACCATAATCGTTTCTCCGTCCAATTGTGCAAAACCGCCGATCATCGCTTTATCGTCTTTCACATTTCTATCTCCATGCAATTCTAAAAAATTGGTAAACATTTTTAAAATATACTCCAAAGTATAAGGCCTGTCAGGATGCCGGCTCAGCTGTACTTTTTGCCATGGGGTTAAGTTTTCAGTGATTTCTTTTCGCTTAGCAAGAATATTTTGTTCAAGTTCATTAATAATCGGTTGATAATCTACAGCCGGGTTTTTCGAAGCGAGTTTTTTATTCTCTTCAATTTGTTCATACAGTTCTTTTATAGGTTGTTCAAAATCGAGAAATTGTCTTATATGGGATGACATGGATAATCGAATTTTTTTTAAAATGAATGATGCAAAAAAAATTATTGTTTTTGGGGCGATAAAGTTAAGGTGTCAAAATTAAATAATGAGGAAAAGCTTGATTTAAAAGGTAAACAGATAAAATCGTCTATAAAAACAAATAAAAAAACGAGAGAAAACGTTTCAAACAAAAAAAGATTTGGAAATGCAAGTAAAGTCTGCTGTTCCAAATCTTTTAAAAAAAACAATAAAAACTATTTCAGTTTCGCTACCTGATCATCATAAAATTTAACCGTTTCTATTACATCTGGCAAACTATGATACCAGTTTGACTCATGTTCGATAGAAAACATTCCTTTAAAATGCTGGCGTTTCAGTTCCTGGAAAATGGGAGGGAAATCAATCACTCCTTTTCCAACAACCGTATCAGCAGCGTGTGTGTCACCAAATTTTGTGATGTCTTTCAAATGAACACCAAACACATGGCCTTCAAGTTTTTTTAGTGCATCTACCGGATTTATGCCATTGCGTGCCCAGTGGCCTATATCGGCACATGACCCAATATTTGGATGGCCTACGGTAGCGGCTAATACCGAATCCGGGCTCCAGTAAGCATTGGGTTTTGGATGATCATGTATCGCTACTTTTATACCATAGGCGCCAGCCATACTGTCCACCATATCCCATTGATTTTTTAGCGGCTCGGCAGTGATATAACTCAGTCCAAATTCTTTTGCAAGATCAAAAGCCTGCTTCCATTCTTCTCTCGTTTTTGGCACGATAACTCCCATTGCCACGATACGGATATCCTTTGATTTGAGCATGTCTTTCAATTTGGTCTTGCTGGCTTCAGACATTCTTAGGCCAAAACTATCTTTCATTCCTGCTCCCAAAGGTTGGCCCCAAAAAGCTTCAATATATTTTACTCCCGCGCTATCTACTTTATCCAATGCTTCAGCAAATGTGAATACCCTGAATGTCCACATTTGCACACCGATTTTCCAATCGGCTGTTACATTGGAAGTGTCTGCGGTAGTGGAAGTTGAAGTAGAATCCGTTGCGGAATTACTTTTCGTAGAAGTTGAGTTACATTTTGTAAGCGCTACGATGCAAATAAAACTTAAAAGTGGTAATGCAATTTTTTTCATTTTGTCGGTTTTTTTTTAAGAGGAGCAATTTAGTCATTTAAATAAAAAAAAATGTTTTTGATTAGTTGCGGTGAAATTTAAAATCCGAAAAACGATCTTTTGCACAGCCAGGTGTTGCACCAATGAGCTACTGGTTGTCAGTAAACTTAAATTAATTCATTTCACTTCCTGGTTTTCAAAACATTATTAAAAGTCTTTTCCCTTTATTTGTTAAATCCTTCTGAGAAGACAATTTTTTAAAGAAGTGGGAAGTTATTACTCTCAATAACATTTTAATTTTGCGTTCTGAAATTAAACGGAATACTTTTTACAGCCAACCTGATCACGGATCTTTTTAATTTCAAAAAAAGCTGAAAATCCTATGAACCTCAAACCCTCCGAACATTTATCCAGGCGACAAATTGCGCATGGCCTTGACCTTGTTATAAAAGAGGGCATGGTAACTGAAGCAATGACGGCCCTTACCGGCGGCACATTCCTGGTAGCGCTGGCCATTTTGTTGGGCGCATCCAATCTGCAAATTGGTATCCTTGCTGCATTGCCCAGTTTTTCCAGTATTTTTCAATTAGCGGCTATTTTTCTATTACAGAAATATAATAACCGTCGTGGTATTGCAGTCATTTGCAACATTTTCGCGCGTGTCCCGTTGCTTGTGATAGGTTTGCTTCCATTAATTTTTTCGAAATCTACCAGCATCGAGGTGCTCATTTTTCTTTTATTTTTCTATTATTTCTTTGGCTCGATTGCAGGAGCAAACTGGAATTCCTGGATGAAAGACCTCGTTCCCGAACAGAAACTGGGCACATATTTTTCCAAACGCACCCGTCTTACACAAATCTTAAATGTGGTTTTGAGCCTTACTGTTGCGCTTTCTCTCGATTATATAAAAAGAGTAAATCCCGGAGCAGAGCTCATTACTTATGCTTTTATGTTTATTGGTGGAGGCATTATTGGTTTGATTTCTGTGTGGTTGCTTTCTAAAACTCCGGAGCCGGCGAATTTTTTACCAAAAGAAAATATTCTGAAATTATTTAGAAAACCTTTGATGGATAAAAATTACCGGAAATTATTAGTTTTTAATTCCTTTTGGTCGTTTGCATTGAGTATCGCTACTCCTTTTTTTACTGTTTACATGTTGAAAGCATTGAACCTTCCGCTTTCTTACATCATTGTCTTTGGAATTACGGGACAAGTTGCCGGAATTTTTGCCATTAAGCTTTGGGGAAAATATTCAGACAAATTCAGCAATAAAACCATCATAAAAATTGCCGCTCCACTGTATATTTTATGCATTCTTTCCTGGCCTTTTGCAGGAATGGCGCCTTCGCTTTTATTCGTTTCGCTAATCGTAGCAATGATCAATATCATGAGCGGAATTGCTACTTCAGGCATTAATCTTTCTATTGGAAATATGTGTTTGAAATTGGCGTCAAAAAATGAGGCGATTGTTTATTTAACAGCAAAAAATATGATCGTAGCTTGTTTCGCTTCGTTAGGGCCGGTGGTGGGTGGCTTATTGGCCGATTATTTTTCTCACAGAAGCTTTGTGTGGAATATTCAATGGGAAGGCCCTCATGGAATACGTGTACTCACTTTGCTGCAATTGCATAGCCTTGGTTTTCTCTTTGTTATTGGCGGCGTGCTTGCATTTATCGCTTTGAAAACGCTGAGTTTAATTAACGAAAAAGGCGAAGTTCCAAAAGAACTGGCTCTTTCAGAAGTGAGAAGTGGTTTTAGAAATGAATTTAAAAACAAGCTGACAAGAGAAGCACTTTTGTCTTTACTCTATACTCCGGTTCACTTTCACAATCTGATGCAGAAAAAAATTAAAAACAGAATTGAAAACAAACTGGTCAATATGCGTAAATGGCGCAGCAGTTTAGCAGAAAAAAGGACGGCATAAAAACATTCCGGAATTTTAAAATCAAAACGGTGTGAAAATCTTCTTTTTTCAGCCATCCTGCAGGATCAGTTCGTTTGCAATTTTTTTTAGGGAAATGACCGGTATGCCGTTCAGGCTTGCTTCTCGGAACGCTTTATTGAGCTTTAAAGCACAAAGAGGAAAGATCAAACCAGTTCATTTTCAAATCGAAAAACGTGAAGTATCAATCAGCGGTTCACTTTATAAAACAGAAATCGACTGTATTTGTTGCTTTACTGAAAGCCAGGGCTTTAAAAAAAAACTCATTTCTATCTGCAACAAACCAACAAATAATACAATTTCTTATTTTCAAAAAAACTGCCGCCGGCCGCGGCTTTTTTTTCGCTGCTTTGAAAGTGAAATGGTTTGGTCTTTCCTGTTTATAATGTATGGCTCATGAAAGCGTTAGAAAAGCAAGTGAGAACAGCGTACTTATTATTTCCTAAAGCCTTTTTATCCTGATATTTCTGAACCAAACGTCATCGCCGTGGTTCTGTAATGCGATTTTCCCTTTCTTAAAAGTTCCAAAGTCAGGCATCTTTTTAAATTTACTGATTGCTACCATTTTTTGCCAGTTGTCGTCCCACAAATGAGTAGAAAGTGTATGAACGCCATTCATATAAAAATCAAGTTTGCCATTTAATGATTTTATTTCTATTTGGTTCCATTGGCCAAGCGGTTTTGCAACTTCTTTAGAAGCCATCAAATCATACAGATCGCCGGCCCTGTGAGTATAAAGTTTGCCATCAGGCTGGCCCAAACGGGTTGGAGTACCATTATCGAGGATTTGCATTTCGATACCTGTTTCATAGCTCTCAGGATATTTTGCCGGATCTTCATGTACATAAAAAATAATTCCGCTGTTTCCTTTTTCCGATATTTTCCAATCCAATTTTAAATCGAAGTTCCCGTACTCCTCATTCGTGGTGAGATCCCCTCCTTCTTTGTCTTTTGCAGATGCATCCAAATGCAAAACGCCATCTTCTACTTTCCATTCGTTACCTACATTTTGTTTTCCATAATTGTGCCATCCGTTGGTAGTTTTTCCGTCGAATAGAATCTCCCAACCGGAATCTTTTTCCGTTGGCGACAGCGAATTTTCCATCGTATTAATTTTTAAAGAAGAGCATAAAAAAAATAAGAATGCTGCCGAAAAAAAAGTGACTGATTTGATCATGATTTAAAGTTTATAAAATGAAAATGACTTCAAATTTATTTTAGAAAAAGGAAAGATTTCGTTTTTTTAATGGTGAATAAAACTTAGTTGGGTAAATGCACGGGTATTTGTAATCCTTCAGTTTTATAATCCCAGAACTGAACGGTTTAAATTTTCATCATAAGCAGTTCCTGCAAAATCATCAAATACTTTATCGGTAACATGAATGATATGATTTTTAATAAATTCCGCTCCTTCTCTTGCTCCATCTTCCGAATTTTTGAGGCAACATTCCCATTCCAAAACAGCCCAGCCCGGATAATCATAAGCGGCGAGTTTGCTGAAGATCGCTTTAAAATCCACCTGTCCATCACCGAGGGAACGGAAGCGTCCTGCCCGGTTCAGCCAGCTTTGATAACCGCCATAAACTCCTTGTTTTCCGGTTGGGTTAAACTCTGCATCTTTTACATGAAACGCCCTGATGCGCTCATGATAAAAATCGATGTATTCCAGGTAATTGAGACATTGTAAAATAAAATGCGAAGGATCAAATAGCAGGCAAGCTCTTTTATGAAAATCCACATTTTCTAAAAACATTTCATAAGAAATTCCGTCATGAAGGTCTTCGCCGGGATGGATTTCATAACAAAGATCCACGCCACATTCATCAAAAACATTCAGGATCGGAAGCCATCTTTTTGCAAGCTCCTTAAAACCCATTTCTACCAATCCTTCGGGTCTTTGCGGCCACGGATAAACGGTAGGCCATAATAAAGCGCCGCTGAAAGTAGCATGAGCAGTAAGTCCTAAATTTTCTGATGCTTTTGCCGCATATTTTAATTGTTGCACAGCCCATTCCTGTCTTGCTTTTGGGTTCTTGCGATATTTTTCGGGAGCAAAACTGTCAAACAAAGAATCGTAAGCAGGATTTACTGCGATTAATTGTCCCTGCAAATGAGTAGAGAGCTCGGTGATCTCTAAACCAAAACTATTCACAGTTCCTTTCAGTTCATCTGCATAAGTTTTACTTTCTGCAGCTTTTTGCAAATCAATAAAACGGTCGTCTAAAGTAGGCAGTTGAACACCGACAAATCCTTTGTCTTTTGCCCATTGGCAAATGTTTTTTAAGTTATCGAAAGGAGGTTCCTGGCCGATAAACTGGGCGATAAATATACCGGGGCCTTTGATTGTTGTCATTAGTTTTATAACTTTTTGATTAGATAATTATAGTGAGTCGATCTGATTTTTACTTAGTTTTTCTTAATCATAATTTTTAAATCCTATTTTATTTCTTGGTGGTAATGGTGGATTTATCAGTAGATCCAATACTTTGTAAACTTCAGTAAATTGCTTGTCATATTGATTTCTCATTTCAGATAATATCTGCATAATCTCTTTATAATCTGCAGCTACTTTTCGCAATGCAATAAAAGTTCTTATAATAGCAATATTCATTTCAATAGCTGAAGGGCTTTTTAACACGCTGGATAACATGGCTACTCCTGTTTCGGTAAATGCAAAAGGCACAGCTCCACCCAAAAACTTTTTATGTGGTATCACATTTTGTGATACCACCATTTCCATTTCCTCTTCCGATAATTCAAACATAAAATCTTCGGGGAAGCGATCTATATTTCTTCTTACAGCTTGTTTTAATACTCTCGTTTCAACTCCATATAATTCCGCCAAATGAAGATCTAACATTATTTTTTCATTCCTTAAAAAAACAATTTTTCTAAGTATTTTTTCTTCAACTACCATTGTTTTTTTTATCCCCTTCGCCATATTATTGCTTTTTTGGTATTCACTAATATTCTCGTAAAAGTTGAAGTATACCTTTCTCATCCTTCAATTCAGAAAAGATTTTCAGAACGATTTCCTGATATATCAAAACCATATTCTTTTAACCTTCTGATAAGAGATTCCCGGATATTTTCATCGGCAAAAAAACTTATCGTTTTTTTCATTTTGAAAAATGTTCTTCTATTCATATTTCATTTTTAGTAAACCGGGCAGCATGTAAAATTGCTTCCTCAACAGAACCTTTTGGAAATAGGAATATTGATTATAAAACGATTCAACAGTCCCTCTCCCGAACGCTTTCGCGATTTTCCATTCCATTATAAATTCTACGCTTACTCGCCAACCTTTGATTATTGTTTTTCCTCCAGGTATCTTTTCCTCAAAATATATAAATTGAAAAGGCATAAAAAATATTTAAACTTAAAGATAAGGAATCATTGTATAAATAGAAATGAACTTACCATTCATGCGGTATTTCCAAAAAACAAATACGCCAAAAAGATTGATGTAACAATTCCAACTAAATCTGCAAGCAACATTGCGCCGATTGAATATCTTGTATTTTTTATAGATACCGCTCCAAAATAAACTGCAACCACATAAAAAGTTGTGTCTGAAGTTCCCTGCAAAACAGAAGACAAACTGCCGGCAAAAGAATCCGAACCATAAGTGGTCATTGTGTCTATCATCATTCCCCTGGCGGCACTTCCACTAAGTGGCCTGATCAAAGCAGTTGGTAATCCTGCAACAAATCTTGTATCAGTTCCCAGAGCGAAAAAAAAACTTCTCATTCCATCAATAATTACTTCAAACGTGCCACTGGTGCGCAAAAGACTTATCGCAACCAACATTCCTACGAGGTATGGAATAATTTTTACAGCAATCTCAAAACCACCTTTTGCTCCATCTATAAAGGCGTCGAAAATGTCTATTTTCTTATACAAAGCGCCCAGAATGATCGCAAAGAATATCGTTAATATAAGGCCATTACTTAATATGCCTGAAAATGTTTGCACTCCAGTATAGTCCAAAGATTTTAAATAAATAACCATCAATGACATGACGGCAGAAATTCCCAGAACCCATAATAAAATTACTGGTTGAAAAATATTTATTTTTTGTTTAAATGAAACAATAAACATTGCCGCCATCGTTGACACAAAAGTGGCAATCATGCAGGGAATAAATATTGACGTTGGATTAGATGCATTCAGCGACGCGCGAATTGCAATGATACTTACTGGTATTAATGTCAATCCGGATGCATGCAAACACAAGAACATGATCTGGGAATTGGAAGCAGTATCCTTGTTCGGATTTAATTCCTGCAGGCTTTCCATGGCTTTAAGCCCGAAGGGTGTGGCTGCATTATCAAGGCCTAAAAGATTGGCTGAAAAATTCATTACCATATGCCCCATTGCCGGATGGTTTCTGGGCAACTCCGGAAATAATTTTGAAAAAAAAGGGCCGATAATTTTTGATAACAACCTGATTCCTCCCGCTCTTTCTGCAATGCTCATGAAACCCATAAACAGAGCCATGATTCCAATCAGATTTATAGAAATATCTACTGCTGTTTTTGCAGTGGCAATAACTCCGTCAGCATGTTGCTCATGATAACTGATATATTGGCCGGTAGCAGTTTTGCTGTATTTGGTAGTGCCATCGGTATAGGTTTTTCCATTTTTTAAAAGGGTGAAAACTGAAGCGGGAAGTGCAGTTGTGTCTAATGATCTGGTATGAGATGTATCGCCCGATTTACCCACCACCATGCGGCTATAAATATCCGTGTTTCCTTTAATAAAAATACATTGAAAACTTGCAGCCAGGAATGCAACAATAATAAAGGCCGCCCAAATTCTGCTTAATGCCATAAATGAAGTTATAAAAAAACTAAGATAAGGATTTGTGATTTTTAAATTGCTTTTTTGTTTATTGAAATAGCCACTTCTCAGGAGAATGTGGAACGGTTTCATCAACGTTTTCTCTTGTTTTTATAGGGGCCTGAATTAGCATGTTTCTTGTGGTAAATGTGATTATTCATTCATTCAAAAATATTTTTTATGCAAGACAACAATCAGAAAAGAGTAGCGATTATTACTGAAAATGGCTTTGAAGAAGTAGAACTTACCAGTCCCAAAAAAGCAATGGAAGATGCAGGAATTAAAGTAGATATTTTATCGACCGAACAGGGAAAAGTAAAAGCGTGGAATCATGATCATTGGTCAATAGAATTGCCGGTAGATGTAAATCTAGCGGATGCAAATCCATTTGATTATGATGCCTTAATGATTCCGGGTGGCGTTATCAACCCTGATAAAATGCGTGTTGAAAAAGAGTATGTAAATTTTGCAAAAGATTTTATGGAATCAGGGAAACCAGTTGCAGCTATCTGTCATGGGCCACAATTGTTAATCGAAACCGGTTTGCTTGAAGGCAGAAAAATGACTTCCTATCCTTCTATCCAGACCGATCTTAAAAACGCCGGTGCAGAATGGGTTGACAAAGAAGTAGTAGTAGATAAAGGGCTCGTTACGAGCAGAAGTCCAAAAGATTTGGATGCTTTTAATAGAAAATTGTTGGAGGAGATCAGGGAAGGTGTTCATCAAACTGTTTAACTTCATTTTTGTAAAACCATTATTAAAGTAAAATATCCTTCAAGAAAAAGAAGGATATTTTTTTTATAAAACGAGAAATGGGCTTACTTGTTCTTTTACTGTAAATTCTTTTTTAAATTTTATAATTCAACTTTCGCCATTTTTATTGTTGCATGCCAATTCAGTAACCTGCTCCACCATTTTTTCTGACCAGAATTGTTTTTAATTGCAACGCAACCATTTTTTCAGGAGAAACAAAAATGATAAACATAATGAAAATAGTATGAGGCAATTAATTATCGAAATATAAAGTTATGGCAGGCGTTTCTTCTGATTTGATATATTGATATAATAAAAAGTGGCAGGTAAAAAAAAATTAAAATTAAAAATAAAAAGTAATCAATTTTTTTAAATGGAATTAGCCCTAATGTAGTAAAGTATTTTATTATGTTGTGGAAACTATTTGGAAAAAAACCGGACTATAGCAAGGTTCCTCTCAAAGTGACCAATGCTACATTGAAGAAGATGATTAACCCCGTAACATCTACCAATGTTGCAACAAAAGGAGCAGAAGAAGAAGCGGGATCTGCTCCGCATTTTTTTAAAATAATGGGAAGCATACTGCCTATCAATGACGACCATAGTACGACTCCCACCAAAGAAAAGCAAACTGTAAGACCAATTAAAAACCAATGTTCGCCATAACTGTAGGAAGTAATGATTTGTTCGTGCATTAAAAAGCTCCAGATAGCTATTCTGCAGAAACCAACAATACCAAGCATCGTTCCCAGCATAAATCCTGACATCACTTCACGGCGCATCACTCTCCACCAGTCTTTTAAAGTGACTTCTCCCAAAGCCATTGCCTGGATAATTAATGTAGATGCCTGCGTGCCGCTGTTGCCACCTGTACTGATAATGAGAGGAATAAAATTAGTAAGAATAATTACTTTTTCCATTTCACTGTTGAAATAAGCCATTGCAGTGGCAGTAAGCATTTCACCTAAAAAAAGTATAGTCAACCAGCCAACTCTTTTTCTTACCAAAGTAAACAAAGGTGTCTCCAGGTAAGGCATGTCCAAAGCCTGCGAACCACCAATTTTTTGCACGTCTTCACTGAATTCTTCTCCGGCTACCCACAAAACATCATCAATGGTAACAATTCCAAGCAAGACATTATAATCATCGACAACAGGCAGCGCAACACGGTTATTCATTTTAAAAACTTCATTCGCCGCTTCCTGGTCATCATTTACATTTAGTTCGATAAATCTTCCATCCATCATCTCACTCACTTTTGTATCAGGTGAAGCAAGAATAAATTCGCGTATACGAATATCGTCTAATAATTCGCCGTGTTTATTGATTACATAAATAACATCAATTGTTTCTGTATTTTTCCCCACACCCCTGATAATATTCAAAACTTCTGCAACGGTATTGTGTTCATAAACATAGATGTAATCCGGCGTCATCAGCCGGCCAACACTATTTTCAGGATAGCCAAGAAGAGATAAAGTAATTTTTCTTTCTTCAGGTTTTAAAGTTTTTACGAGTTCGCGAACTACTTCATTTGGAAGGTCTTCAAAAAACGAAGTGCGGTCATCCGGCTGCATTTCATTCAGTAATTCTGCACTTTTTGCGGGTGGCAGATTTTTTATAATATCTTTTTGAGTAGGATGATCGAGGATTTTAAAAACACCAATAGCACGATGCAAAGAGAGGTGCAGGAAAATTTCTATTTCCCTGTCTTCGTTTTCATAAATGAGCTCAGCGACGTCGCTAATGTTTTGTTCGTTTAAAAACTCTCCGATTAATGCATCATCACCGGTTTTCAAAACATCTTCGTACTGCTCCTGAACTGAAATTTCTTCGTCTGTCATGCAAATCGTTTCTTTCAGATAAGGGCGCAAAAATAATTTATTTTGCCTTTTAAAAAGAGGTTAATTCCAAAGTAAAATAAGAGAATGAGATACTGTGGGAAAAGGTTTTGATTTCAGTAAACAGATAAATAACCTGAATTTGTCTTTTTGAGAAAATGCGTCATCTAGCACAACCACTCACTGATACTTCTTTTTTCCTGATTTGAAAGTGAAATGGTTAAGTCTTTCCTCTTTGTCATGCCAGGCAAATTAAAGCGTTGCGAAAAGGAGCATGAACAGTGTTCTAATCATTTTTCTAAAAAAAAAAATAAAAAGCCTTTACAGAAATACTCATTAAAAAAGAGAAATCCTTTTTCTTTGTGTTTAATATTTAAAACAATTCCCTTGACACGAATCGGCCTTATTTCTGATACGCACAATTATCTTGATCCATTGGTTTTTGAACATTTTAAAATCTGTGATGAAATATGGCATGCCGGAGACTTTGGAAGCTCTGTTGTTGCTGATGAATTAAAATCTTTCAAACCGCTTCGCGGGGTTTATGGAAATATCGATGGTTATGATATAAAAAGCGTTTTTCCGGAGCAGTTGGTTTTTCTGTGCGAAGAAGTAAAGGTGATGATACGGCATATTGGAGGTTATCCGCCAAAATATAATCCGGAGACAAAAAAGGAAATTTTAATTCATAGGCCACAACTCTTTATCAGCGGGCATTCACACATTTTAAAAATCATGTACGATGATAAATTAAATTGTCTCCATATCAATCCCGGCGCCGCAGGAAAACAAGGCTGGCACAAAGTAAGAACGCTGATACGATTTGTCATTGATGGAAAAGATATTAAAGATTGTGAGGTGATTGAACTTAATTAGCTAATGTGCTAATGTGCTGATGTGCTAATGGAAAAACATGAATCAAAAACTGACCTTGAGAAAATAGGGTAATTTAATAATTGAATAAGTTCACTATTCACAGTTCACTATTCACAATTCACTATTCAATAATCATTTTAAAAACTCTCTCACCTTTTTATTAATGAAATCCTGAACGCCTTTCCAGGACTGCTTTTTAAGGCTTATTGGATCTTCGCTTTCTTCTGCGTCAGCGAAATAACTAATCGCCTGCGGCACGGTGATCACTAAATTTTGCGAAGCATATTTTTCTTTATGGAAGTCCACGAAATCATTGATGGTATAATGATTCAGAAGCTCTGCTATATCCCAGAAATCTTTCTTTTTGCCACGACCTAATATGGCCTGTACTTTCATCGCAATAATATCTTCCGTAGAAAATAACCGTAAGCCATCGATGTTTTTTTCGGGCCTTATTAGTGGATGCGGATGATGGATAATATCAATTTTTACATCCTCAATAAAACAAAAAATACCGAAGTTGGGATTTGTTGATCTATTATTAAATGAACTTTTAAATTTTTTTTGAAGTGCGTTTATGACTTGAGTATTTTCAAATTTTTTATTTGAAAATAAATCAAGGTCAACAGATTTCCGATGGCCATATAAAAGAGACAAAGCCGTTCCACCTACTAATGAAAAGTCCTTTAAGTCAGGCATTTCCATCAACTGCTTTAGTACGGAAAAAGTGTGGGGTTCAACTGTCTGAGTTTGTAGCATCTGAATTCAGTTATTGGTTTATCAATTACAGCACTGGCAAGATACATTGTGGTTTGAGGTAAGAATTTAGCATTCAGTAACGCTTGAGCTACTTTTTCATCACCATAATAACGCCGGCAATTGCGAATGTCTTCCACATCGCCGCGCTCAAAAACACGTTCGATCACAAAATTGGCTTTCGCATCGTAGTCGATATTTTCAAAAACTACATCCCAAAAAATTCGTTTGTTAAATACAGGTTTCTTTTTATCTGGCATAGTTGCAAAGATAGAATTGAATTTTGTTTTCAAAGAGCAGCAGTAAAGCAACAAATAAGTGGATTTCCTATTTTCACCAATTTAAAAAATGTTTTAAAAAAATGTTTGTAGAAATTCTAAACCGATAGAAATAAATAGAAATAAATAGAAATAAATAGAAATAAATAAAATGGGCTAACATTGCATCACAAAAATATTTTCGATTTTTTTATAGAATTGTATTATGAAATATTACAAACTAACCGGTTTTTTTGCATGCCTCCTGTTAGCAGTCAGTTGTTTTCTACCGTGGGCTTATTATCCGGATTTACATAAATCTTTTACCGGCTTTTTTTCTGAGCAAAATATGTATGGAAGGCCGGGAAAAGTATTTGTTTTCCTGGCCGTTTCCTCGGCTATTTTAATATTTATTAATAAAATATGGGCAAAAAGAGTGCTGATTTTTTTTGCTGCGCTAAACATTGGGTATTTATTAAAAACCTATGTCATTTTTACTTCCTGCTACAATACGTATTGTCCGCAAAAACAATACGGTTTGTATTTACTGATTCTTAGTTGTGTCGTTCTAATGATCGTTTCATTTTTTCCCGATTTGAAACTCGAAATAAAAGATGAAGATTCTTCCGCGGAAATAAAAGAAGAATAATCTTTGGGCTTATTCCTTTAATAACGGGAAAGGCTGTGTTATTTTCGAACCATTTTTAATCGTTTGCGAATATTTTTTTCTTTGAAAAAACGCGTTCCTAAAAGACAAAATGCCCCCATAAATGCTACCGCCCACGGACCACTGGTGATTGCAGCAAAAGCGCCGGCAAGCAAACTCCCAAACGGCATGGTGCCCTGCAGGCAAACGGTATAAAAGCTCATTACCCTGCCGCGCTTATCATCATCTACATGAAGCTGCAAGAGTGTGTTGGTGCAGGCTGTATGCATCATTTGACCTAATCCCGCCAGTGCAATAAAAAAAAGAGAAAGAGGAAGGGATCGGGAAATCGCAAAGCAAATCATTGCTGCACCTAATAAAATTCCGGTAACGGAAACGATACGTTTTAATAAAGAAACCGATTTTTTTTTGGTCAGAAATAGGGCACCGCAAATAGCGCCAACGCCCGCTGCACTCATCAAAAAACCAAGAGTATGAGCGCCACCATGCAAAACATCTTTGGCAAAAACCGGCGCTAAAGTTCTGATTGAAGAATTGGAAAAACTCACAATCGCGAGCAAAAGCAACAGCGACCTCATCATATTGTTTGAACGCACATACTGAATACCTTCTTTTAATTTGCCAATAATCTGAACTTCCTTTGCTCGTGTTATCACATTTTTGGGAAGCCGCATCATCAGCAAACTTCCCAGTACAATCGCATAACTCAAAGCGTTTGCTATGAAGCACCAACCCTCACCAACGGCGCTGATTAAAATGCCTGCAACGGTGGGGCCGATTAAACGGGATAAATTAAAAACGGTTGAATTTAAAGCAATTGCATTTGAAAGAGATTCCTTATCACGTTCTACCATTTCCACCACAAATGATTGTCTGATCGGAACTTCAAAAGCGTTGATCACTCCAAGACAAAGGCTTAAAACAATAACATGCCAGATTTCAACCACATTCAAAAGAGTCAGCAAACCGAGCAAAAAAGCTTGTGCCAAAGCAAATGCTTCAATGCGGCAAAGTGCCTTGTGTTTATCCCAGCGGTCTGCAAAAACACCGGCAAAAGGAGCAATTAAAAAAATAGGAATTTGTTCGCAAAAGCCCACTACGCCAAGCAAAAAGGCCGAGTTAGTAAGTTTATAAACCAGCCACATCATTGCCATTCGTTGAATCCATGTACCAATGAGCGATAAGGTTTGCCCAACCATGAAAAGCCGGTAATTTCTATGAAACAACGCTTTCTGTTGCAGAAAATATTGCCATATCAAATTGTTTCTTTCACTTGCCATTATGTATTTGCGAAATTACAAAAATCGGGCAAGCTTGTTTTGCGATTCATCCTGACATTTGATGTCAATCCTTTTTTCATTACGTCAAATAACTCAATTTTTTTCTGAATGAATTTGTTAACAGATGATTTTGCAGATAGTAAAAGAACAAATAACCACAATTCTTACTTTGCAATTCGCAAATAAATAAAACGTTAG
Source organism: uncultured Chitinophagaceae bacterium (assembly GCA_963706825.1). Taxonomy (GTDB): domain Bacteria; phylum Bacteroidota; class Bacteroidia; order Chitinophagales; family Chitinophagaceae; genus Ginsengibacter. Next base: position 450,612 of record CAVPNT010000005.1, read on the forward strand.
TTTTGATCAGAAGATTATGGAACGTATGAAAATTATCAAAAAATATTTTACTGATTTTACAGAAAAACAATTGCAGCAATTTGATGCACTGAAGAATTTATATGAAGATTGGAATCAAAAGATAAATGTAATTTCAAGGAAAGACATCGATCATTTTTATGAGCACCATGTGCTTCATTCTTTAGCAATCGCTACACAATTTGATTTTCCTGGTGGCTATCAAATAATGGATCTTGGCTCTGGTGGTGGCTTTCCGGGAATTCCGTTGGCAATTTTTTTTCCTGATGTTCATTTTCTTTTGGTTGACAGTATCAACAAAAAATTAAAAGTAGTGGAGGCAATCGCTTCTGAAATAGCATTAAAAAATGTAACAGTTCAGCACACTCGTGCTGAAGATATCAGGAATAAAAAATTTGATGTGGTCGTTTCAAGAGCGGTAGCTCCGTTAAAAGATTTGTGGTATTGGAGCAAACCTTTATTAAACAAAAAACCGGTAGATCAGCCGAAAAAAATCACCGGATTAATTTGTTTGAAAGGCGGCGACCTTTCTAAAGAAGTCCATGAAAGCGGCCTCAGGCCAAAAGTTTGGGAGATCAGTAAAATTTTTGAAGAAGAATTTTTTAAGGAGAAATTTATATTGAATTGTGTTTAAAAGGCAGTTGGCAACACCCGCACTAAAAGAAGAAATAACGAAAATCCGGAATTCATCATATGAGATGATATCCTATGTCAGGAAGAATTTTTATACCCCAAATATATTTTGCCACTACCTTAGGTATTTAGCAAAATCTTCTGAGCAAAGACAGTTTTATCTAACGAAAATTCGAACACACTTTTACTCCCCTACATGCGCCATATCAACTTTACTTTTCGATTTTTTGACCAGCACCAAAACAAATGGAACACATACTAAAAACATCACTCCAATCCACAGAAATACATCCATATAGGAAAGTACCGTAGCCTGCACATCTACGAGCCTGTCCTGTAATTGAAGCGCCATTTTACCAGCTATATCCCAGGGCGTTCCTTTAGATTGAAAACCTTTGCTCAACGCTTCAATATGTTGCTGAACATTCGGATCAGTAACAGATAGTTTGCTTACGAGATCGCTGCGATGAAGCTGGTTATCCCGAATGAGAAACGTCGAGATAATTGCTACGCCAAATGAACCTCCCAATTGCCTCAACATGCCCGATAATGCAGCTCCCTGGCCAATCTCTTGTCCGCGTAAAGTAGAAAGAGCGAGTGTGGTAATGGGAATGGAAAGTAGGCCAAGCCCAACACCACGAATCACTAAGATCCAGAAAAAAGCATCGCTTCCGGTATTTGGCGTAAGTACTTTATAAGCCATCATGCTGTAGATAAAAAAGATGATCATTCCTGATGTGATGAGCAAGCGGAAAGGAACTCCACGCTCCATCATTTTGCCCACGAACGGCATCATAATGGCGGTAAAAATTGTACTGGGAATCATGAGCATTCCCGCCTGCAATGCAGTCCAACCCATGATCGTTTGTGTATAAAGCGGGATAATAAAAGTAGAGCCAAACAATCCAAAACCCAATACAAATGACAGGATACTTCCAATAGATAAATTTCTGTTTTTGAAAACCCTTAGCTCAACTATGGGATGTTTATAAACAAGCTGTCGCCAGATAAAAAAGTAGAATCCAAAAAAACAAATTACTGATAATGAAACGATTAATGTACTATTGAACCAGTCTTCTTCCTGGCCTTTTTCGAGGATAAACTGCAGCGAACCAATCGAAATAATCAGTAAAGCAATCCCCAACCAGTCCACATTTTTGGCACTCACCTTCTCTGCAAATTTTGGACTTTTTACAAATTGCAGCGTGAGCAAAGTAGCCAGTACACCAATAGGAATATTAATGTAAAAAATATAAGGCCATGAATAATTATCTACAATATAACCACCAAGTGGCGGCCCCAGCGTTGGGCCTACAATTACACCAAGCACATAGATCGTCTGTGCCATCGCCCTCTTTTCTATCGGGTAGCTTTCTGTAATAATGGTTTGTGCGGTAACTAATAATGCACCACCACCAATCCCCTGAATAAAACGGAAAATGATCAATTCTTCAATACTCGTGGCATTTCCACAAGCCCAGGAGGTAAAAGTGAAGATCATAATGGATGCGGCAAAATAATTTCTGCGGCCAAACTGCTGACTGAGCCAGCTTGTCATCGGCATAACAATCACATTGGCAATGGCATAAGCGGTAATAACCCATGTAATTTCGGTAAGTGAAGCTCCAAGGCTTCCCTGCATAGTAGGCAACGCAATGTTTACAATGGTTGTATCAATGATTTGGAGCAGTGCACAAACTACCGCCGTAAATGTAATAATTACCCGCTTAGATCCATACACCACCAATGACTCTTCTTGCATATAATCCCGAATTATACTGTTAAGATCTTAACCATTTAAACTCATGGTTTTAGATTATCCCGCATTTTCTCAACCGTTTTTATGCATTCCCTGATTTCATCAATTTTTAAGCCACTACACGCCCGGGTAAATAATTCAATAACCCACGGTTCTACCTTTTTACCCAACTGCTTTCCTTTTGCTGTAAGATAAATCAGCTTACTTCTTCTGTCCGCTGCATCTTCCGCTCTTTTGACTAAACCTCGCTTTGTCAGGTTATCTATCAGAAAAGTCATGCTCGCTTTATCTTTCAGAGTAAGATCCGCCAATTCCTGTTGCTTAATTCCATCTTTTCTCCATAAACATGCCATAATCTGGTGCATTTCATAGGTAAGATCAATATTATTCTCCCTGAATTTTTGTTGCATAAACTGCCGGATATTATCCCTCAATTCTAATGCTAAGTGAGTGAAGTGCCGTGTCGTTTCTGCTTTTTGATTTGGTATCGACATAATCTTTTTTGAAGGAACACAAAGGCACAAAGTTATATACTTGATAGTTAAATAACAAACTATTCTTCAAAAAATCCGAAAATATATATCCCGGTTTTTTTAGAAAATATTTCAGTGGAGGCTTCGATTTTTTTATTAAAAGACAAACCGATTTGATTAATTTCGTTTTTTAAAATTTAATCTTAAATTTAACTTCAGACAAGGCAAAAGATCAACGGTTAATTTCTTCAAATAAAAATTTCGCGTAATAATTTTAGTTTGATTTTTACTTAACAGTTTGTATATGAAGACACTGCTCATACCTGTGGACTTCACGGCAGCATCAGTAAATGCTATTAATTTTGCTGCTGAATGGAGTGTCAAATATAATTATGAACGGATTATTTTATTAAAATCCTTTTATACGTCTATGTATCAAAGCGTGATCATGGGAGGCGAGTTTGCGAATGTAGATCAAAATTATCTGAACAAAAGCAGGGCACACGAAAAAGAGCAATTGAATAATATATGCAAAGAGCTCGATGAAAAAACCGGATCAAATATTAAAGTACAAGCCGCTGTTACGGAATTGCCACTGCTCAGAAGTATTGTTCATATAGTAAAAACAGAGCAACCCGTGATGATTTTACTTGGCATTGACATCTCCGCTTATTCCAATGAATCTTTAATTTCCGGAAACGTGATCAGTATTGCAAAAATCAGTCCTGTGAGGGTTTTAATTATCCCAAAAGATTATAAATATACTGCTGTTGAAAAGGCGCTTGTTCCCTGCAATTTTGATGCAATAGATAATATTAATAAAATAAACCGCCTTCGAGCAACACCACAATGGGAGCATGTTCAATTAATGGTATTGAATGTAGATCCAAAAAAAAGATATATAAGTCCTGATTTTAAGTTTTTGGAGAAAGAAAAGGCATTGCATGCATATTTAAAAGATTTTCATCATCAGATTTATTATGTGGATGACTCGAATGTGATTGACGGGATTTTATATTTTGAAAAAATAAATGAAGTTCAATTAATCATTGCATTGCCTGGAGAATATAGCTTTTTATATTCCCTTACTCATAAAAATATTTCTGAAGCGCTTTACAGGAATGCAAAGTTGCCGGTAATGATTCTCAAATAGAAATTTTTGAAAATAAAACGTTTTCAATTTTGCAAAACGTATCATCGGAACATACATAAATCGACTGCCTTTTAAATAGCAGTAGACGAAGAAATATCACAGATTCTCATTTCGTAACCGGATATTAATCTTCAGGAATAACCATACCTTTTCTTATGTCTTTCGAAATATTTTTTCTCTTTTTATATTTCTTCATCATAAAATAAATCATACAGATGACGGCGATAAAAATCAATGTTGACCCGATTTCCCATTTGCTTAAACTGGTTAATAACCAAACGATGGCCGCAATTCCAATAAAAGGAATAATTAAACCTCCCGGCATTCTAAATGCTTTTTCAGCAATTGCCCGCTTCGTCTTTCTTAATTTAAGGGTGGCTAAAATAACAGCAAGGTAAATAATCAAAATTGCCGCGCTGGCAAGAATGGCTAATTGTTTAAATCCTCCTGCAATTGAAAAAATAAAAATCAATGCGCCATAAATAATAATCGCCCAATAGGGCGTAGCGAATTTTGGATGAACTTTACCCAAAATTTTTGGAAAGATTCCGTCATTCGCTCCGGCAAATAATAAGCGTGGAGTCAAAAGTAAGTCGCCACTTACATTTCCAAAGCATGAAATTGCAGCTGCAATCAATAAAATAATACCCCCTGCCGGCCCAATAATTTTTTCGGCAACGGCGGCTAATGGTGCATTTTTTACTGCTTCCATATTGGCACCGAGGATTCCTTGTGTTACCGTTTGCAAAAGTAAATAGATGATCAGCACCAATACGCCGGCTATTAAAATACCAAGTGGTACTGTCTGTTTAGGGTTTTTTATTTCACCACTAACATTTAGAGCCGTTTCAAAACCGGCAAAGGCAAAAAATAAAACCAGAATCGTATTACCAAACGTTTTAAAAGAGGGTAAATTTTCCCAATGTAAATTGGCGGTTTCGATATGGCTAAAACCGAAAATGATAATAGCAATCAATGGCAAAAGTTTGACGATAGTAATAAATTTCACAAAACCGACACCTTGTTTAGCGCCCCTCACATTTACCAAAACCATAAATCCAAGCAATATAAAAAATAACAAACCGCGGGCCCATAGACTTTCAAAAACAGGGTAAATGACGGCCAACGAATCAGCAACAATATTAATAATGGCGGCATCGCTTAAGATTCCAAAACCAAAAAAGAATAGCCAGTTAATAATAAATCCGGCAAAGCTGCCAAACGCCGCTTCCACATAGGCATAACTGCCACCGGAAGAGGTGACACGGCTTCCAATTTCTGCATAGCAAAGCATGATGGCGGCCATCATGATTCCACAAAACAAATAACCAAAGATTGCGAACCCGCCGAGCGCAATACTTACTATGGCTGGAAGCGCAAAAATTCCGGCGCCGATGGTGTTGTTAATAATATTAAGCGAAAGCCCCGGCACCCCGATTACGCGTTTTAAACCTTCATTTGTTTTTGAGCCAGGCATGTTTTTTTAACTGTTTTAAAAAATATTTTCTTCAAAAATTAATTTTACCAACAGGACTCATAGTAAGATGTTGATTCTGTAATTCTTAGTTCCTGATTCTCAATTCTTAATTCATAATTCTTCACGCATCTTCCATTCATAGATTTGGTTTTTAAATAAGCATAAATACTGTTTATCTCGTTATCATCCAAGTAACTCAGATAGTTTTTTTCCACACGGTTCATCTGGCCTATATTTCTTCAAGGTTTTTAAATTCACCACTATCGCTTTTACAACAAACAGACAAATATTGGTAATTTCTATTTTCATTTGAGCCAATATCCATCAATAGAGTACTCGTCCAATTCACGGCTTCACTTTCTTCCTTTTCTTATAATAAAAATAAACAGGAATGCCGGTGAGCATAAATAATAAACCCGCCACAGATTGAACCGGTTGCACGATAAACGTGTTGATGACAAGCGCAATGGAAAACAAAATGAGTATGATTGGCGAGAAAGGATAAAGAATGACTCTTGCTTTAATTTTTCCATTTCTTTTCATTTTTATTAAGGCAATTCCAAATAATGCCGAAAAGAAAAACTCAGTAAAAATAATCATGTTGGTAAGTACATCAAATGTACCTGATACGACTAAAACACAACTCCAGATTCCTGAGTAAATCAAACCTAAATAAGGCGTGCGAAAACGCGGATGAACGAAAGAAAACCTTTTTGGAAAAAACTTTTCCTGTGCCATCCGGTAATACAATCTTGGATAGGTAATTATTACTGCATTCACCGCGCCAAACGTACAAACAACAATGAGCACTGCAATAGCAACAACACCCACATTTCCGGAAATAACCCGTGCCACTTCAAGCGCTGCAATGTCGTCCTCACCTGTGTTTGCCAATTTGGATACAGGCAATACATGCATATACGCATCATTGACCAAAAGGTATAAAATAATGCAAATACCTACACCGGCAACAAACGATATCGGTACATTCTTTTTTGGTTTTTTTATTTCCCCACTGATATTACCGACAAGAAACCATCCATCATAAGCCCAGAAAGCACTGAGCATGGCTGCTAAAACAGCGCTGATAATATTGGTATTTGTATTTGAAGTTGTAATAGGATTTGTAACAGGCAAATGGTGGGTAAAAGATAATCCGGCAACAATGAGCAAAACGATTCCTAAGATTTTGGCACCTGTTAGCAAATTGTTCAGATTTCCACCATTTTTTGTACCCAGTATATTCATCGACGTGAGCACAATGATTGCCAATACAGCTAACATTTTTACACCTCCACTTGCAAAAGGATAAACAAAATGGCCAATGGAAATATCCTGCCATGAAGTAAAAAAATCAGGCAAGGGAACAAGATAATTTACTGATTCAGCAAATACAAATGCAAGTGCCGCAATGCCGCCGCTACCGGCAATGAAAAAGGCCGTCCAGCCGGAAATAAAAGAAAAAAAGTTGCCAAAAGACAATCGCAGATATTCATAAATGCCACCAGATTCATCAGTCATAGTAGCAAGGCCTGCAATCGTGAAAGCGCCAAATAAAGCAATGATTCCAGCCAGCAGCCAGGCAAGCAGAATGTAATTTCTATTCATTAATGCTGCCGCCATCGGCGCAATTTTTTTAAATACTCCGGAACCAATAACTATCCCTGCAACCATTAAAATTCCGGTAGTCAGTCCCAGGCTTCTTCTAAGCGGAATCTTTGATTCATCTATTTTTTTTTCTTCAAAAATTTCTTTCTGAAAAATGGTATCATTCATAGCCAGATGATTATTTTATTTGAAAAATAAAATAAGATTCCACTTTTTACATAAACGTTCCAGGTTACATAAAACCTGGAACGCTTTCAGTTTATTTAAAATCCAATTCCTGCGTCAATCTGCCTCCCTGCAAAACGCGTAAATCATTTCGCGAAACTGCCTGGGTATGCAATCCATTCTCATCCTGGCCAAAAACTTTTTTTGAAAGCGCATCCATTTTTTGGGTAGCGCCATCCAGCATCGCATAATTTTTGATTTCATACAGCAACATGAGGTCCCAGTCATTTTCAGAACCAGGCTGCGCTTCAAAAACTTTATAATCCATGATGTAACCGGCATCTTTTGCAGCACGCATTTCTTTAATCCAGCCATCGGCGAGATTCTTTAAATATAGCTGTGTCATGCCTGGCTTTGTATGAATAAACTGAACTTGCCACAAAGGCCCTTCTGTATAAGGCCGGTCAGTTTGTGCAAAAATGTTTTGATTGCAAAACATTAGAATACATGCAACCATTGCTGAAGAAAAAAGAATTTTTTTCATAACTTTTGTTTTTATTTTTTTTAAATAGAAGAAAATTTAAAGTGCAATTTTTCAATGTTTAGCAAAATTTGAAATTTGCAAAAAAGTTTACATTTTAGTTTTATACAATCCTCACAGCTTTTTAAAAACCGTGTGTTTCTAAGTTTTAAGAACACAAAACAAAACGGTGAATCAGAATTCCTAATCCTGAACACTATATGTATTCGATTTTCTCTTCTATACCTGACTGTATTAAACCAAAACCAGTTTTAAGTAACACTATAATTCAACTGGCATTGACATGATGATAGGTTCCAATACAGTATGGCGGTCTTTTACCGCCTGGTTCTCTGGGGCATTCATTATCTCTCCCAGTTTTTCCATATCCGTTACATCACAAACCAAAACCACTGAATTTGGATCATCCGTATCCTGAAACGTTTTAAAATCAGATATTGCAGGAGCAAATAATGCAACCCGTTCCTCATGGCCTTTTAGCCATGCGTCAATATCTTTGACTTTGTGTCGAACTACGATTGTTGGCATCGTTTTATTTTTTATAATTAATTATTATTGCTTATTCTATTTATTTTCGGCCTTCTGTTATTTATTGTTTTACCCCCTAATGATTCCAAAAATTTCCTGCACATCAGGCTTACCGGGATCAACACCCAATGATTTCATAATAGGCACAAGTGTTTGACCAAAAGCCTGAAAATCTTCCATGTTATCCCATACATCAGTTATATCAACACCATTTGCATCGCCATAGCAAACATGAAAGCTTCTGCCTTTTGGAGTGTCTGCTCCCGCGGCTTCAAGTTGCTTAATAGTTTCACGGTACTTGTTGGCAGTGAAACCTGCGGGTTTGAATTTCAATACTAATGACATAATTTAAGATTTATATGTTTAATTGCCTACGCTGTTCAGTTTTCGGCTTCCCTGTTTTTCTCATCGGTTTCATTTAGCAGTTTCATAAAATTCAATCCTGGGTTCACCAATTACTCCGGCGCTCATCATTAATTTTTTCTTTGCGTCAGAAAGAACAGATGCTTTTGCTTTAGCCATGTCTTTGGTGTCAAACACAAGATGCACCATATTGGAATCGTCAATACCGCGGGCAAGCACTAAATCTATTAAACCCTGGCTTGCCCTGCTTGCGCTTCCCTCGTTATCAAAAACTTTCAGCCATGCATCAAAGTCCTTTACCTTATGTGTTACTACCACCCATTGGTTTTCTTTTGATTCGGGATTGAATCTTATGATATGCCAGAAGTCAAACTCCGGCTTTGAAACCCCGGCTTTTTGCATTATTTCTTTCAGTTTTGGGCTTGATGTAAAATCTTTTGCTTTTTGGACATCCGATGCCTTTAATACCACTACTAGATTATTGGGGTTATCAACACTTCTGCCAACTGTAACATCCTCTAATCCACTTGCTTTTCGGTAACTGGAATCTGCATTAAAAAACGGGCGCCATTTGGAATAATCCTTAACTGTTTGTGTTATTTCAACAACATCAAATGGTGTGAAGGATGCTTGTGGAGCTGTTTTCACGGTTGCGGTTGTATCCGTTGCATGCACTGTTTCTTCATCTGACGCTTTTTTATTACCGCTGTTGCATGAAAAAAGTAAACTTGCTATACCAGCCGTGCATAATAATTTAAATGCCTGTTTCATAATTTTCATTTTTATTGTTTTTGATAAATGACATAATTGTCTTGATGGAATGAAATACTTCAAACCTCAAAAAGATGGGCATGGCAGTACTATCTGAAACCGTTTTTTAATTTTTAACCATTTTTGAAAAGTCGCCAAAAATGCCTTCGCTTATAATTTTGCCGGCATCGTTAAATTGGTCAAATTGTACATAGGGAATAGTTAGCGTTTCACCGGTTTTCTTTGATTTTCCTGACCAAATCCACCATGATTGCACATATTTCTGGTCTTTATCTAAATAGTGCAAATAATCAGGATATCCCATTTGGGTTTGCTTAATGCTATCATAATAGTTGAAGTCGGTATCCCACATTTTAATCGCATCCGCTATCGGAATAGGTTTTTTCATTCCTGATATCCACCATGTTGCAGTGTCTGAATAAATTTGTTTATTTGCAGCATCATCTTTTGCCAGATATGCTTTCTGAGCATTGTATATCACATCAATATACGGATGCTTGATGTAAATAGTGCCGTTCTTTTCCTCTGTTTGAGAAAAAGCGGATATTCCAAAAAGAAATAATGCAGTGGTTAAAAGAATCTTTTTCATTTTATTTAATTTTTATTTTTTAATCATAAAGTTTTCGATCTGCCGGCAGTAATCGGTGACAGAATATTTGTTTATATAACACATGAATTGTTTATTCTAATCATTTCGCGAAGGATTTTTCAGAATTAAGGTTTCAATATTTGTTTGTGAGAAGAATACCAGATAATCTTCCCGTTTTTCAAACCGTTATCATCTTCATAATTAGCAGAATCTACTTTGCCTGTTTTGTAAGTATCAATTTCTTTATACCATACGTTTATAAAATTTGCGTTGTCATTTACCGAATGGTTTTTCAACCACACATCCATAGTAATTTTTACGGAACTTAAACTATCTCTGGTAGTTTGCCACTCTTTCATCAGTGAATCTGTAAGGCCGGCATAATGAAATCCATCAGCGCCGTTCACATACATGCTATCGCCCATAGTAGCGCGAAGTGCGTTCAGGTCGCCGGTTTCCCATGCTTTATAAGAATTCAAAACAACCAATAAATCTGAATCGGAAACATTGTTGGTAAAATCGGTAGTATAAGTTGCCGTATATGGTAATTGAATATTACTTTCCGACGTTTTAGCTCCGCCTTTGGTTTTGCAGCCCGCAATAGCGACGGCAAAAGCAATACAAAAAAAGATGTACTTTTTCATTGTTGAAAATTTAATTTTAAAAAAATAATTAGCGGAAACGTGTGCTTAAAAAAGAAAGCAAGTTGTCAGGGAGTAAAACAGATTGAAAATGAAAGGTAGATGTTAGATTAAAAATAACAATATATTTTACGTCATTTTATTTTGACAATCACTTAAAAAATTCCGATACTTTTAGAGTATTCAAATAATTCAATATTCAGTAGTTTAATAATTAAAAATATGCTTGATGTAAATTTCAATCCTTTCCCGGAAATAAAAACAGAAAGGCTTTTATTAAGAAGATTAATCAAAGAAGATGCGGAACAGATTTATAAAATGCGTTCGCATAAAGATGTGATGAAATTTATTGGCAAAAAACCAATCACAACCATGCAGGAAGCAATGGATTTTTTCCATCTTGTAAACGATTCTTTAGAAAATAATACAGGGATTACGTGGGCAATGACGTTGATAGATTCTCCCGAAAAAATGATTGGAACCATTGGTCTTTGGCGATTGATAAAAGAACACTTTCGTGCAGAAATTGGTTATATGTTATTGCCGGAATACTGGAAAAAAGGATTGGCAAAGGAAGCTGCAGTTAAGGTAATTGAATATGGTTTTGTTGAAATGAAATTGCATAGTATCGAAGCACATATTCATCCACGAAACACAGCATCAGCAACGCTTTTAGAAAGTACAGGATTTATAAGAGAAGCTTATTTTAAAGAGGATTTTTTCTTCAATGGAGCATTTGAAGACACCGCGATTTATTCTTTATTGGCAAAAGATTAAATCGAAAATCCAACATTGCAAAATTGTAAAAACCAGAATAAGAATTCACGTTATTTGTTTCTTTACTGTAAAAGAAATTATTGACAAGTATTAGAATCAGCAATGCAAGAGCGGTTCCGCCAACCAGCCTGAATGAATCGAGTTCCGGCAGTGATTGTAATTTTTTTAAAACCGTTAAGAGATGGGGTGATACTGTTTTGTAGTGAAGCATTTGAAGGATGATATAGGAATATTAAAAAATTTAGATGCAAAAACCATCGTTGTTTCCTTCAGGTATGGCGCGTTCTTTAATGCTTCTGCAACTTTAGAATGGCCATACCAGGCAATTATTTCCATAAGATCCTCAAGGCTGCCATTATCAAATACTTTTGAAATAATATAATCTGCGTTCTTTTCATAATCCAGTTTATCCATATCGACATCCCGGAATGCCTGTTTGGAAAGATGTATTATTTCTGCAGGATTGATCATAAAGCAAATTTACAATGAAAACACGTATTGCTATTTTACAGTAAAGCAACAAATATTACTGATTTTTATTTGCAGGAAACAGTTTTAAATCATCGTACCTCACTCCCATTTTCAATCACATTTTCCGGTTTCACAAAATGCAATTTCCCTTCTTTGTCTTCTGCCATTAAAATCATTCCGTTGCTTTCAATTCCACGCATTTTTCGCGGAGCAAGATTGGCGACAACAACGACTTGTTTTCCAACAATTTCTTCTGGAGAAAAGTGTTTGGCAATACCTGAAAGAATCGTTCTTTTTTCAAAACCAAGATCAATTTGAAGGTTCAGTAACTTATCCGCTTTTTCTACCTTTGCAGCAGATAAAATAGTTCCCACCTTCAAATCAATTTTTGCAAAATCATCAATAGTTATTTCTGATTTTAGATTAGAATTTTTTTCAGTTTTATTTTCAACAGGCTGATCACTGATAACTCTTTTCTTCTCACTTTCTATTTCTTTCTCCGCAGCCTTTTCACTGCTCAAAGCAAGGCCGCTATTGAGTTTTTCAATCTGTGCTTTGACTTCAGAGTCTTCAATTTTTCTAAACAACAATTCCGGCGCTCTTAATGAATAACCGGTACTTAATAATTTTAATTTTCCTCCGTTTTCCCATTCCAACATTCTTTCCATCACCTTCATCATGTGAATCATTTTCTGTGCAGTAAAAGGAAGAAACGGATTGATAAAAATGGCAAGGTTTGCACACAATTGCAAACAAATATGAAGACAATTATCAATTAACTGTTGCGCTTCGGTCGTCGGTTGTCCGTCATCGGTGGTCTGCTTCGCTACAATCCACGGCTGTTTATCCTGCATGTATTTGTTTCCCTTTCTTGCAAGGTCAATCACTTCATACAACGCCTCGCGGAATTTAAATTGCTCTAATAAATTTTCAATTTTTATTTTGGTTAATTGAAATTCTTCAATCATTTTTTTGTCAGTATCATCCAAAATTGCTGTATGCAAAGGTGGCACTTTCCCTTTGCACAATTTGTGCATCAAAACAAAAGTGCGGTTCACAAAATTTCCGAAGATTGCCACCAGTTCGCTGTTATTCCTATCCTGGAAATCTTTCCAGGTAAAATCATTGTCTTTTGTTTCCGGCGCATTCGCGCAAAGTACATATCGAAGCACATCCTGCTGACCGGGAAAATCTTTTAAATATTCATCCACCCAAACTGCCCAGTTACGGCTTGTTGAAACTTTCTGACCTTCGATATTTAAAAACTCATTTGCCGGAACATTGGTTGGTAAAATAAAATCACCATGCGCCTTGAGCATTGCCGGAAAAATAATACAATGAAAAACAATGTTGTCTTTGCCGATAAAGTGGACCAATTTAGTGTCTTCTTTCATCCAATAATCACTCCATTGATTCGTTAACTCTTTGGTCGCAGAAATATATCCAATCGGCGCATCAAACCAAACATATAATACTTTTCCTTCCGCGTCAGGCAAAGGAACTTTAACGCCCCAATTGCTGTCACGTGTCATCGCTCTTGGCTGCAAACCATTGTCGAGCCAGCTTTTGCATTGGCCATACACATTATTCTTCCAGTCTTTGTGGTCTACAAGAATCCATTCACGAAGAAAATCTTCATAATTCTGCAAAGGAAAATACCAGTGCTTTGTTTTCTTTTTAACAGGAATCGCATCACTGAGTGTACTGCGTGGATTAATCAATTGTTCAGGACTTAATGAAGAACCGCATTTTTCACATTGATCGCCATAAGCATTCGTGTTTCCGCAGATTGGACAGATTCCTACAATGTATCTATCCGCCAGAAACATTTGTTTTTCTTCATCAAAAAATTGTTCGGATTCCCTTTCTTCAAACAAACCTTTTTCATACAAATTCAAAAAGAAATCCTGGGATGTGTTGTGATGAATCTCTTTCGATGTTCGTGAAAATATATCGAACGAAATGCCCATTTGTTCAAAGCTTTTCGAAATAATCGTGTAATATTTATCCACGATTTCCTGCGGTGAAACGTTTTCCTTCATCGCGCGGATCGTAATAGGAACGCCATGTTCATCGGTGCCACCTACAAATTTTACATCTGCTTTCCTGGCTCTTAAAAATCTTGCATAAATATCTGCCGGCAAATAGCAACCTGCCAAATGGCCAATATGAACGGGACCATTTGCATAAGGCAAAGCCGCTGTAAGAAGGTATCTTGAAGGAGAAGTCATCAATTTATTTGAGAATTAATTTGAAAATATAGAATTTACAAAATTAACTCAATTGGAGGAATGCTGAATTATTGAATTACGGAATTATTAAATTATTGGGTTGATTGTTGAATTGTTATATTGTTGTATTGTTGTCGGTGCTTTTCATGGTATCCATTACTAATCAAGCGCATCAGCTAAATTGGCTTTTGCTTCCTGCAATGTTTCGCCTTGCGTATTGACACCAGGCAACTCTTCAAAGAAAGCTATATACCCGCCTTCCTCTGCTTCTTCAAACACGGCTGTAAGTTCCAAGTTGTTTTCATGCAAACGATTTAATTCAAATTTACTGAATTATCGTTTTAGAATTTTAAAAAGCATTCTTAATAGCAAATGAGAAATCGCGTTATTTCCTGGTTTACTGTTAATAATAAATCCAATCAATTAATAAACCAGGAAGAACGCCGAGAAGAATAATCAGTGCCGCTGTTACAACCAATAAAAACTTAAATGAAGAAGAAACATGTATTTCATCATTTACACCGGGAACAGGTTCTTTGAAATAAATAGCCTGGATTACTTTAAAATAATATATTGCACCGATTGCTGCGCAAATAACTGCAAGGACGACAAGCCACAATTGATGGCCATCTTTCACTGCTGCCATCAGTACATAAAATTTGGCTGTAAAGCCAGCTGTTAGTGGAATTCCGGTTAATGATAAAAGAAAGATAACAGCAGTTAATGCAAGCAATGGTTGTTTTTTGCCAAGGCCATTAAATCCTTCAATAGAATAATCAGACATCTTTATAATAACAGCAAAAATACCGATGGTTGCGATGCTGTATGCGGCGGCATATAACAACAATCCTTCCTTTGCCGTATCGTTCAACGCAAAAAGCGTAAACATCATAAAACCGGCGTGTGAAATACTCGAATAGGCGAGCATTCTTTTTACGCTTTTTTGAAAGACGGCAGTGATATTTCCAATCAATAAAGTTGCTGCTGTAATGACCACAATCAGCATTTGCCACTCATGTTGCATCGTGCCAAAAGAAGTCTGGAACAGTCTGAAAAATGCAACAAACGCAGCAATTTTCACAATCGTCATCATAAAGGAAGAAACAACTGCAGGCGCTCCATCATACACATCAGGCGCCCAGAAATGAAAAGGTGCTGCTGAGACTTTAAATGAAATTCCTACCAGGATCAAAACCAATCCGCCAGCGATTAAAACCGGAAGATTGCCGGTGCCTAAATGAATTGAATCAATATAAAAAGAACCAAGTGTGTTTCCTCCATAGATTAATGCAATCCCCATGAGCAGGATGCCGGTAGAAAATGAACCCATCAGTAAATATTTTAGCGCAGCTTCATTACCTTTTAAATTACGTTTGTCGCTCCCCGTTAGTATATACAATGGAATAGATAATATTTCGATTCCTAAAAAAAGCAACAGCAAAGTATTGAAAGATGATAAAATGGAAAGGCCGCACAACACGAAAAACATCAATGAAAAATATTCTGAAACATGCAGTCCGATTTTTTCAAAATCTTTACCATTCAAAAGAAAAAATAATAAAGTGCAAATGAATGCGATGGTATTAAAATGTAAGCCGAATGAATCAAATTTCAACATTCCTTTTGTATCCACATTAAAAAAAGGATGGCCAAAAAATTCAAAAATGTTGGCAACTAAAACAAGGATAATACCGGCAATAGCCCAGTATTTTGGCGTAGTTCGTTTTTTAAAAAAAACGCCCCCAAACATCATTATTACTCCCCAAAGCGCCGTTATTATTATTGCATTCATAATGTGGTAATCCAAACACCCAAAGTGTTTTTTTTAAATTTTATTTAAAACTTTATTTCAAATTATTTTATCAAAATCATTTTAAAGACATCCTGCCCAAAATGTCCGTAACTGTTGACTCCGTCAAATGAATTACAGGTTCAGGATAAATTCCTAAAAACAAAATGGCGATGACAAGGACAAATAAAACAATCCCTTGACCGGCGCTCATTTTCTTCGCTTGTTCTGCCAAAACATTTGCCTTTCCAAAAAAAGTTCTTTGTACCATTGACAACATATAAACTGCCGAAAGAATAATTCCAATGGTGCCAAAAACACCAAACCAAATATTAAAATCAAATAATCCGTTCAACATTAAAAATTCACTTACAAATGAATTGGAAAGCGGAAGGGCGATATTTGCAAACGCAATAATCACCAGGAAAATAGCCAGCGCCGGAGATTTTCCGGCAAGTCCGCTCAACTCTGAAATCTTTCGTACACCGGTTTTCTTTTCAATAATATCTACCACAATCCATAAGGCGAGAATATTGATTCCATGGTTGAGCATTTCGAGCATCACGCCTTGTAGCCCGAGATTATTTGCAGAAAAAATCGCTGCGCTCATCAATCCCAAATGCGCAATGGAAGACCAGGCAACAAATCTTTTCAAATCATTTTGATACAATGCAATGCAACTTGCATACAGAAGTCCGATGATACATAAAACCATTACCAAATGCTGGTATTTTACCACAGCAGCTGGGAAAACAGGAAGAATCCAACGAATCACTCCGAATGCGCCCATCTTTACCATCAATCCGCTCAATACCATTACCGAAGGATAATTCGACTGCTCATACACATCCGGTTGCCAGGTATGAAATGGAAAAATCGGAATCTTTACAGCAAAGGCGATGAAGAAAAGCCAGAACAACCAATCTTGTTGCGATGCAGATAAAGCAGCATTATAAAACGCATTGATAGAAAATGAATGTGCAGAATCCGGAGAAACCGAAGCGGTATGAACATACACAAATATGATTCCCACAAGCATCAACAGTGAGCCTAAAAAGGTATAAACGAAAAATTTAAAAGTAGCGGCAATTCTTTTTTCACCGCCCCATCTGCTACATAAAAAGTAAATAGGAATCAAGGCCAGTTCCCAGAAAAAATAAAACAACAACGCATCTGTGGCAACAAAAACGCCCATAATTCCTGCCTGTGTCAAAAGCATTAAGGCAAAAAAAGCATTCGGATTTTTGTATTCAGATTTATAAGTAGCAGCAAAAATTAAAGGATAAGAAAATGCCGTTAAAAATGTAAGCAAAAAGCCCATTCCATCAAGGCCAACAGAGAAACTGGAACCGATGTAAGGCATCCAAACGTAAGAGACATTATTATAATAAAAAAACTCCGGATGAGCTGCTACGTTTGTATAACATAAACTGATAACAGAGACAACCAAAGTGGCGATGGAAGACAAAAGCGCAAACATTTTCACGCTTTTTCCATTCTTAATAAAAATGGCAATCAGCCCCGTGATAAAAGGAATCCAAATCAACAATTCAGGAAAAGTATAGTATGTACCCAGCATTAATTTTATTTTGTAAACAATTGAATAATAAATAATATCAACAATCCGATAACCATCAATAAGAGGTAAGAGCCAACCTGGCCACTTTGTAATAATCTCAATTGACGGCTTCCATAATTTACGCTTCTTCCTACGCCATTCACAATTCCATCAATTCCTTTTTTGTCAAAAATATTATTTAAAAAAGCACCCAAAGCACGATAAGGTTTTACAAAAAGCAGGTCATAGGCTTCATCTACATAAAATTTATTTTTAATCGCTTTTACAAATCCATTATCAGAAACTTCGGTGGACGGAGTGTAATTTTTAAACTTATTATATCCCCAGATAGAGACAATAATTATCAATACAGAAGAACCGATGATTAAAATCAAATCTGTCTGATGAGAAACTTCATGTACGCCCATAATCTTTGCAGAATGAGCAAAAACCGGCGACAAAAATTCATCGAATTTATTCGCATTTTTTACAAACACTTCAGGTATTCCTATAAAGCCTCCTACGATAGAAAGTATGGCGAGAATAATCAATGGAACCGTCATGGTAGCAGGACTTTCATGAACGTGATGTTCCTGCTCGGCAGTTCCTCTGAATCTCCCTTTGAAAGTCATTGCCAAAGCACGGAACATATAAAAAGCGGTTAATAAAGCACCGCCAACACCGAGAACATATAATAAAGGACTTTGTGCAAAAGTTGCCGAAAGGATTTCATCTTTTGAAAAGAAACCGGAGAATGGTGGAATACCGGCAATGGCAAGGGTTCCAATAAAAAATGTTGCATAAGTGATTTTCATTTTTTTACCCAAACCACCCATTTTGGTCATGTCCTGTTCGCCGCCCATCGCATGAATGACCGAGCCGGCAGCAAGGAACAAAAGGGCTTTAAAAAATGCATGAGTCATTACATGAAAAACTGCAGCTGAATATGCGCCAACTCCTAAACCCAAAAACATATATCCCAGCTGACTAACTGTAGAATATGCCAATACTTTTTTAATGTCATTTTGTTTCAATGCAATAATTGCAGCGACAATTGCCGTTAGTAAACCAATGCTTGCAACGCCGGCCAAAGTAACAGGAGCCAAAGAATACAAAATATTGCTTCGTGCAATCATATAAATTCCGGCAGTAACCATTGTTGCTGCATGTATCAGCGCAGAAACCGGTGTTGGGCCCGCCATGGCATCAGGTAGCCAGGTATATAAAGGAATCTGTGCGCTTTTCCCTATGGCACCAACAAACAACAATAAAGTAATGCCAACAATCACGGGAGAATTAATTGCAGTCAACGAAGAAATAATCCCATTTTCTGAATTGTAAAGCGGCGCGTACGAAGCAGTTCCAAAGGCAGAAATCATCCAGAAAACCGCGAGGAGAAATCCGACATCTCCAATACGGTTCATGATGAACGCCTTCTTTCCGGCGTCGTTATTTGTTTGGTCTTTGAACCAGAAACCAATGAGCAAATAAGAGCAAAGCCCCACGCCTTCCCACCCAATATACATAATGACATAATTGCCGCCCAGTACGAGTATCAGCATGGAAAACACGAATAAATTCAGGTAAGAAAAATACCTGCCAAAACCAGATTGTGTTTCATCTTTCATGTAAGAAATGGAATAAACATGAATTAAAAAACCAACACCGGTAATGATTAAGAGAAATAAAGAAGTAAGTTGGTCGACCTGGAACTCAAATGGAATCAGTAACTTACCTACGTGGATAAAATCGAAATAATGAATGTTTTGTGTAACAAATCCGTCTTTGGAAACCTGGATAAAAATCAAAACACTGATGCAGAAAGAAATAAAAACTACTGCGCTTCCAATAACGCCAACCAAGGTTTTTGAAAGTACATTTCGGGCAAGGCCATTAATCAAACATCCAATTAAAGGAAGAAGAGGAACCAGGTAAATAAGTTGAATTGCATCCATAAACCAAACTTCGGCAGCGTTTAAAATTTTAAAATATTTTTTCCATTTTCATTTTATGAAAATGATTTTAGTTTTTTAACCTGTTTAAAAAATTGATATCAATAGAACGGGTATTCCGGTAAAGCAATACGATGATTGCCAGGCCCACACTCACTTCTGCCGCAGCAACAATCATAATAAAGAACACAAATATTTGTGCGCTTGATGCCATTGAATAACTAAGGGCATTCGCCCCGGCCATGTGCATCTTTGAAAAAGCCACCAGCATTAAATTCACAGAATTCAACATTAATTCAATACACATAAAAACAATGATTGAATTGCGCCTGGTGAGCGCACCAATAATGCCAATGCAAAACAAGGCCAACGACAAGAATATATACCACTTAATCTCCATGATTACAATTTTACATACAAGCCAATTCCTGCAGTATTCGATGCAGGGGCTAGTGAAAAAATATCTTTAATTTTTTTAACTGCTATTCCATTGAAAATATCAACTGCTTTATAAGAAGCGCCTTTGGTCAAAAATTTTACAATTAATCCTGACCCAATCGCACCTATTCCTGAATATAAAGCGCCGTTATAATCCTGCGACTTTACCGATTTTTCTGTTTTCCTTACCAGGCTGTATACCGCAATGGCACCGCCAGTATAAGCTGCTGCTTTGTAAATAATCCTTCCTGTCCTGAAAGTGTTGAACAGTTTATTTACCTCATCATTTTGTTTTAATCCCAGCACCTCTGCAACTTTTGAAATCTTCTGAATTGGCGTTCTTCCTAAAGAAAACTTTGGAGCAAAACCTTTTTCTACATGCATCACTTTACCAATAATATCTTTGAGATCCAAATTGTTTAAATCAACCTGGGCTGAAGATTTTTCGGCAAATAGCAATGCTGAAAAAAACAACAAAAAGAATGTCAATATTCTCATACTCAGTTTTTTACCGGGTCTTTTTTAGCAATTACAATCGCACCAACCATTGCGCTTAAAAATAAAACACTGCTTATTTCAAAAGGAACTACATATTGATTGAACAAGGTTTTGCCGAGGCTTTCTGTAAGGCCTACGCTTGTACCAGCTCTCATTAACCTATTTGCAGAATCAGAGTGTGAAAGAGCTGCAATCAACACAATCATTAAAGTAAGGCCCGAAATAACACCGGCTAATTTCATGTAAACATTTTTTATCGGCTCGGTTTCTGCATTTAGATTTACAAACATGATAACATACAGAAACAACACCATAATGGCGCCTGCATACACAATAATATTTACGATTGCCAAGAACTGTGCATTCATCAAAACATAATGTCCGGAGATGGCAAAAAATACAATGATGAGGCATAATACGCTGTAGATTGGATTTTTGCTGGCAACTACGCCAATAGCACCAAAAAGAGCGAGCGACGATAAAAACCAGAAGAGGATTTGTGTGATCTCCATTTCGATATTACGTTTCTATTTTAGTTGTTTTCTATTTTTTTAAATAGAAATCTTAATTATTTCTTTGTTTACTGCTTCTAAACTCAAGGCAAAAGGGAAAAGGCTGAAGGCTTATGCCAAACCTTCTAAAAGTATTCTACCCTTCTAAACCATTCTAAGCCCTTCTAAACCATTCAATCAATGTTCATTTCCATGTCCCTGCGGATGCTGAATCCTCGAACCTTTTGCTTTTGCAAAACCTTCGGGGTCTGTTTTTGGATCGGGAATTAATAAATCCTTTTTCCCGTAAATAAATCCCTTTCTCTGGTAATTTGCCGGAGCAAAAGTTTCGGACAGATAAACCGCATCTTTTGGACATGCTTCCTCACACAATCCACAGAATATACACCTCAGCATATTGATTTCATATTTTGCGGCATATTTTTCTTCACGATATAAATGTTCTTCTCCTGGTTTACGTTCTGCACATTCCATGGTAATCGCCTCTGCAGGGCAAGCCAGCGCGCACAGTCCACACGCTGTGCAGTTTTCACGCCCTTCTTCATCGCGGTTCAGGATTTGTAACCCACGAAAAACAGGGCTGAATGGCCGTACCTCTTCAGGATAATTAATCGTAACTTTCTTTTTGAAAAAATGTTTGAGTGTAATGCTCAATCCTTTGACAACAGCTGGCAAATAAATCCGCTCCCAGAAGGTCATTTTCCGCCGGTCAACCGGTTTTACTCTATTTGTTAATGCTTCCATTTCACTATTTTTAATCTGGCTTCTACTCTTTCGTGCTGCAAAAGTATCGTTAAGTTTTAAAAATGCCAGTGATTTTGTCTTAATAAAATTAATGCACCTGTTACGAGCATATTAAAAAGCGCCAAGGGCAATAAAATCTTCCATCCGAGGTTCATCAATTGATCGTAACGGAATCGTGGCACTGTCCATCTTACCCACATAAAAAAGAAAATAAAGAGGCAAATTTTGATAAAAAATACGCCGCCTTCGATAATGGTTACCCAATTTTGTCCAATGGCATGAACCAGGTTTGCATCATTTACAAAAGGAATATCGTAACCTCCAAAATATAGAGTAGTCATTACGGCGCCGCTCAAAAACATATTTACATATTCGGCGAATAAATAAAAACCCAATTTCATAGAAGAATATTCTGCATGGTACCCTCCCATCAATTCATTCTCCGCCTCCGGTAAGTCGAATGGAGTACGGTTTGTTTCAGCAAACGCACAAATAAGGAAGATTAAGAATCCCAATGGCTGAAGAAATATATTCCACAAATGGTCTTTTTGCTGAGCTACCATTTCATTCAAACTCAATGTACCGGTTAACATTAATAAAGCAATCAATGCGATTCCGAGCGCCAGTTCATAACTAATAATTTGCGAAGCAGCACGCATTGCACCGAGCAAAGAAAATTTGTTATTGCTGGCCCAACCGCCGATCATAATACCATAAACACCCAAACTGACTACACCAAAAATGTATAAAATCCCGATATTGATATTTGCAATTTGCAAAGACACTTCCCGTCCGAAAATAAATAACTTATCTCCCCACGGAATAACAGCGCTCACCATAATGGCAGTTAGCATTGCCAATATAGGCCCAAGAATAAATAAAAACTTAGAAGAAAAATTTGGAACAATTTCTTCTTTAAAAAATAATTTTAAACCATCAGCCATCGGTTGAAGAATTCCAAAAGGTCCGGCTCTGTTTGGGCCAATCCGGTCCTGCATAAATGCCGCTACTTTTCGTTCAGCATAGGTCGAATACATCGCAACAAAAAGAGAAACCATTACCACGACGATAATTAAAACAAGCTTTTCTGTAAATAACATCCAGTCGATGGCTAAAAGAATTTGGTTTGAATACATGGTATGAAAACTAAAATATGAACTATGGTTTTTTATGGTCATTTATTGATAATCTTTCCGCCGCGGTTTCTTTAATTTCCTTTTCTTCATCCCGTTCAATAAAAGTGGTCGAAGTAGCGGGGCCGGGTAAAATGCTTAAATCAATTTCCGGCTCATTTACCTGGCTCACCTCGTTGATGTCCATCATTAACATGGGAGAACGGCCATTAAGCACTTTATTTAAAGGATCAGGAGGAACCACCTTTTTCAAATAATGATTCGTAGAGATAACAGAATGTCTGCTCACTTTTGTTGGCCCTTCTATAATCCAGTCCGAAGTATTTTTCTTTTCGAAGCGGCATGTGTTACAGATCCATGCGGGTTTTCCATCTATTACCTGCACTTCGCCCCACGGGTCCTTCCTGGAAGTAACCCGGAAAACTTCTTCACCACGATTCCATAAAGTAACTTTTCCGCAACATTTATCACAATCCCTGTGAGCATCTACCGGTTTTAAAAACCATACGCGATTTTTGAAACGATAAGTACGGTCTGTCAGTGCGCCAACGGGGCAAACATCAATCATATTTCCACTAAAATCATTCTCAATTGCTTTGGAGATATAAGTAGAAATTTCAGAAGAATCACCACGCAGCAAAATGCCTTGTGAACGAGAATTGGTCAGTTGATCAGCGACCATGAGACAGCGATAACATAGAATGCATCTTGTCATGTGAAGCTGGATGTAAGGACCGATATCTTCTCTTACAAAAGTTCTCCTTTTAAATTCATAGCGCGTTCCTTCAGTTCCGTGATCGTAGCTCAGATCCTGCAAATAACATTCTCCTGCCTGGTCACAAATCGGGCAATCCAAAGGATGATTGATTAATAAATATTCAACGATTCCTTTGCGCGCATCCAGGGCTTTTTCGCTGGTTACGTTTTTTACGATCATGCCGTCCATTACTTCCGTTCTGCATGAAGCAACCAACTTTGGCATCGGGCGTGGATCTTTTGTAGAACCAGCCGCCACTTCTACTAAACACGTTCTGCATTTGCCACCACTACCTTCCAAATGAGTGTAATAGCACATAGTCGGCGGCGCCACTTCCGGGCCTATTTTTCGTGCGGCATTTAAAATAGTAGTTCCTTTTGGAACTTCTATTGTTATTCCGTCTATGGTTACTTTAAATAATTCTTGTTCTTCTGGCATTATCTTTTCATTTTTTTAAACCAATTTTGGCAAAATAAATTTTTCAAATTTCGTTGCAGTTTCCAATGATCTTTTTGCATCATTTAAATCAATAACCTCAAAATTGTCGGGATAACGTGATTGAAAATAACTAATGCTTATCCATGATAGCTTTTTTCGTAATCTAAGAAATCCTGATCAAACTGCCCGCAAATTCTACACAAAACTAATAAGTCATGGGTTCGAAGTATTGATTGATTTTGAAACAACAAAAACGCTTTTAAATATTTTTCTATTGATTGCTGGCTATGAGTAAGAATTGCTCTATAAACAAAGTGCTTTTCAATTTCCAATTGCCTTGCAACTAACAAGTCGTTTTTTGCATACTCAATCCATCTATTAAAATCATTGCTATCGTTCATACAATGTCGTTGAATTTTTAAGGACACTATATAAAAACGATTGTCTATTCTCCTTTAGTTCATCATATTCATGCCTACTATACATCTTTATATCTTTTGGAAATAAAAGATGAGGCAACGTAGTTTTCAAACTCAAATTTACTAAAGCATCAATTCTGTTTTTTTTATCTAATTTTTTATCTACAACTACTATTATATCAATATCGCTATGTTCATTCGGAACACCTGCTGCATAACTACCAAATAACAGAACTTTTTCAGGTTGAATTTCTTCAACAATTATGTCCGTTACTTCTTGTATTTGTTTACTGGTTATCAAAATATTTTCTTACGCTGTAACTGTATTTTCTAACGGATCTGCATAATTTGCCAATCCATAATTTCTCACCAAACATTCTTCCGGATTTAAAATATGCCATTCAAATTCATCCCTGAAATGCCTGATAGAAGCAGCAACAGGCCATGCTGCCGCATCTCCAAAAGGACAAATCGTATTTCCTTCAATTCTTCTTTGTACATCCCAAAGAAGATCTATATCTTTCATTTTACCTCTGCCATGTTCAATATTGTAAAATATTTTTTCCATCCATCCGGTTCCTTCACGGCAGGGTGAACATTGTCCGCAACTTTCATGATGATAAAAACGGGAAATAGTATAAGTATGTTTTACGATACACTGATCTTCATCCAAAACAATAAATCCACCGGAGCCCATCGAACTTCCGGTGATGAAACCACCTTCTGCAAGGCTTTCATAATTCATCAATCTTGGTTCGCCTTTGGCTGTTTTTAATAAAAGATTCGCGGGCAAAATAGGAACCGAAGAACCTCCCGGAATACATGCTTTTAGTCTTTTTCCATTTTGAATACCACCACAATATTCATCACTGTAAATAAATTCTTCTACCGTGATGGTCATATCTATTTCATAAACGCCCGGCTTATTAATATTTCCGCAGGCAGAAATTAATTTGGTGCCGGTGGACCTTCCTACTCCTATTTTTGAATATGCTTCTCCACCTTCATTTATTATTGGAACGACAGCACAAATCGTTTCTACATTATTTACTACCGTGGGGCATCCCCAAACACCTTTTATTGCAGGGAAAGGTGGTTTAATTCGGGGCAATCCTCTTTTGCCTTCGAGGCTTTCCAAAAGAGCGGTTTCTTCACCACAGATATAAGCCCCGGCGCCACGGTAAATGTATATTTCACAATCAAAGCCGCTGCCTAAAATATTTTTTCCGATAAATCCCTGCTGCCTTGCTTCATTAATCGCTTCCTGGAGAATATCCGCTACCCAATCATATTCACCTCTGATATAAATGTATGATACATTGCTGCCGAGAGCATAAGAGGAAACGATCATTCCTTCTATCAACAGATGTGGAATGTATTCCATCAGGTAGCGATCCTTGAAAGTGCCCGGTTCGCTTTCATCGGCATTGCAAACCAGGTAACGTGGAACTCCTTCCGGTTTTGCCAGAAAACTCCATTT
This sequence comes from uncultured Chitinophagaceae bacterium, assembly GCA_963706825.1. Classification (GTDB taxonomy): domain Bacteria; phylum Bacteroidota; class Bacteroidia; order Chitinophagales; family Chitinophagaceae; genus Ginsengibacter. The sequence goes on from CAVPNT010000005.1 coordinate 476,528, forward strand.
CATTCCGGTAGGAAAACCTGCGCCGCCACGGCCTCTCAAACCGCTTTTCTTTACTTCTTCCACAATATCGCCTGTTTGCATTTTCAACGCTTTTTCCACACTTTGATAGCCGCCTTCACGACGATACACGTCAAAGTTTTTGATGCCCGGAATATTTATATTTTTTAATAATAATTTTTTTGACATGTTCTTTTTACTTATCAGGTTTTTATTCCTTATACCATTAACATCCTCATCGGATGTAATTCTCTTGTAAATGGATTCAATACTAATCCCAAACTCTCTAAAGCAGTAACTCCTAATAATGGTTCATCTCCGGGTTCTCCGTAAATAACAGGAGCCGGGCCACCTTCTCCATTATATTCAAAATAACCACTGGCGACTCTTCTTGTAATTTTAGTGCCATCCGCTAATGAAAAATCGATCGTTCTGTAAGTCTCAATTTCGAGTTCATCCAAAATTTTTCCGGGAACCAAACTATAGATTGCACCACTATCAATTAAAAAGTCTAACTCCACAAATTTTTCAGATTTGCGGTGTTCTTTAAATATTAAGCGTTTTACAGTTATTCCCATGATTAATTAATTTCTCCTTTATAAATCAGAAACCGGAAATATTATACCCCAATCTTTTCCCTAAACAACATTTCCATTTTCAATTTGAAATTTCTTAAAAATTTGCGGATTCCTTATAATTATTAACTTCAGGATGACGCTGTGATTTCAAAAATGTTTCAAAATCAACAATCCTTTTTTCATTGTCATTAAACAGAATTTTAATTTTATATGCATCCAAATATTTAGCATCTTTTACTGAAATCGGTTTCATTTCACTTAATTTTTTTATTAACTAACTCACAACTAACTTTTTGTTTTGAATAAAAAATTGCGTCCACTTGTTTACAATCTCCACGTGATATTTTTTAATGAACCCAACTGCCTCGTCTTCTTGTTTCCTTAATAAAGATTCTCTTCCTTTTACTTTTTTTATGCTTATTTCTTTCAACATACCATTTCGTATTTCATCTCAAATTTGCTTTCGTATTCTGCAAAAGAAACATAAACATGAATTGGTAAATGTTCCTTTGCATAGAAGAAAAAAATTAAGCCTAAGTATTCATAAATCTTTGGCATTCTTTTACTTCTTATAATCATGATTGAACATCCAGTTAAATCCATATTTATCCTGCAGCATTCCAAATCTTGCTCCCCAGAAAGTATCCTGTAATTCCATAGTTACTTTTCCACCTTCCGATAGCGCTGCAAACGTTTTATTCATTTCATCCGCATCATTAAAATTTAACGAAAGCGATAAATTGCTTCCGGAACTTACAGATTGGCCTTGCATTGTGTCAGAAACCAAAAAATTCAAATCACCCGCTTTGAAACTTGCATGCATGATTTTATCTTTCTGCTCTTCTGCAGATTCCATCGGCGATTCTCCAAACGTTTGCTTGTAAACGACCTCTCCATTTAAAGCTTTGCTGTAAAAATCGAGCGCTTCTGACGCGTTGCCATTGAAATTTAAATACGGGATAATTGCTTCCATTGTGAATTGTGTTTATTTCTTTGTTTACTGCTAATTATTTCTTTCGCTGTTATTGGTACACTCTTCAATGATCTGATCTACTTTTTCCCGGGTCAAATGTTCTTTATAATATTTACCCATTTGCATCATGGGGGCATAACCGCAGGCGCCAAGGCATTCGACGGTTTTTAAAGTAAACAATCCATCTGTAGTTGTTTCGCCCACTTCAATGTTTAATTTTTGCTTAATATAATCTATTATCTGGTCACAGCCTCTTAGCATACAGGGGCCTGTCTGGCATACTTCAAATACATACCTGCCTACCGGCTTCAGGTGAAACATGGTATAAAAAGAAGCTACTTCATATACCTCAATCGGCTTGAGATTTAGTAAAGAAGCAACATAATCCATGGTGTTCACACTCAGCCAGCCATATTCTTCCTGTGCCATGTGAAGCACTCCTAATAAAGCGCTTTTACTTTTTCCTTCCGGATATTGCTTTATAAGTTCATTTACTTTTTCTAATTTTTCGGGTGGAAAAGTCATGGGTTTGTATCTTCTTATTTTTATTTTCAAATCAAATCCTGCTCACGAAATGAATGTATTAAAACAGGATTTTAATTATGCAAAAGTAAGGGAGCAACATCAATTATCCATAAGAGAAATAACATACCGCACTTAATCAGAATAATATTTTTTACCATGGTTTGCACAGTATAGGTTTCAAAACTCAACAGGATGTCATAAAGACGGGAAGATATGCTTTGTTAGGCTTGGCCGCTGCCCGACATTTGCAGGTAAAGAAAAGAAAGAGGAAACTACAAATAGCTTCTGGGAAACAAAGCATTGACCCGCTGAAAAGCCGTTCTCCGCCTAGTTGGAGTTAAAAAAATAAAATGTAATTTGATTAATAAAGGACCGTGGTTTTTGCTGCTTTCATCTTTAAATTTTCATCCACGTTTGTAAAGATCGGTCAAGTCGAGATTGAAATTTTATTGACATTCCTTTTACTAATCGGCCTTCCATGCTTTCTTCTACCCCCGCTTCGGTGCCTTACGCTATCGTATCCTTTAAAATTTCTTCTTTATACTGTTTCCGATAAAAGTTCAACTCCAGTTACAAGTCATTCAGCCACAGATGCACCTTGCCCCCAAAATAATTATTCAAAAATGGTAACTTTCCCATTCTACTAATCGTATCATATAAGAGGAAGCAGCTTTTGTGTACCATAACCATAAATTATTCAACAAAATAAACGCGTCCCCATGATAAAAAATCTGTTGCGCATTGCGCTTCGCAATTTTAAAAAAGACAAATGGTACACCCTGCTGAATATCTTTGGACTTACCATCGGTATCACCTTCAGCCTGTTCCTGATCTTTTATATACGCGATGAGTTGAATTATGATCGCTATAACAAAAAGGCAGACCGCGTCTTCCGAATCGTTTCTTACATCCAGGAGCGCGACAAAAATACCGACTGGACTTTAACGCAGGCGCCACTGGCGGCTACCTTAAAAAAAGATTATCCTGAAGTGGAAGAATCTGCAAGGTTTATGAGCCGCGAAAGAACATTATTCAGAAACGGTGAGAATAATTTTTATGAAACAAAGGTGTATTATGCAGACAGCACCGTCTTTAATATTTTTACCTATCCGTTTTTGCAAGGCGATGCGGCGCATGCCCTCGCCGAACCAAACAGCATCGTGATCACAAAAACACTTGCTGATAAATATTTTGGAAAAAACAACCCGGCGGTTGGAAAAACACTCCGAACCGTTTATGATTTATACAAAGTCACCGGCGTAATACAAGATGTTCCGCGTAATTCTCACCTCCGCTTTGATATGCTCATCTCATGGGTCTCGTTGCCGAAAAACCAGTATGGTGGCGACAACTGGGGCAATTTCAACAACTTTACATACGTATTGCTACGGCCGGGCACGAGTGCTGCGGCGTTCAACAGGAAACTGGTACCGATGTATGAAAAATACATGGCGCCTCTTTTCGCACAATTCCATGTGAAAATGCATTATGGCGTACAGCCTATAACAGCAATTCATTTGCACTCAAAACTCGAGCATGAGCCTGAGGAACTGGGAAGTATGTCGTACATCTGGATATTCGGCACGGTAGCTTTTTTTATGATGCTCATCGCCAGCATCAATTATATGAACCTTACCACCGCCAGGTCTGCCCGACGGGCAAAAGAAATTGGCATACGCAAAGTAGTTGGCAGCACAAAAAAACAACTGGTGTTCCAGTTCCTGACGGAATCTGTGCTCACATCACTTGCTGCAATGCTGTTAAGCTTTCTACTCGTACTGCTGTTACTGCCGGCTTTCAATTCTTTATCGGGCAAAGCGTTTACCTGGCATACTTTATTTCAACCTTTCAATATTCTTTTGTTGCTTGGCATCGGATTGCTTACGGGCCTGGTTGGCGGCAGCTATCCGGCTTTTTACCTTTCTTCCTTTAAACCGGTAAAGGTTTTAAAAGGCAGCCTTTCCAAAGCCTCAGGAAATATAAACCTTCGCCGGACGCTTGTGGTATTGCAATTCGCTATTTCGATGGTAATGCTCATCTGTACCTGGGTGGTTTATTCACAGCTTTCCTATGTACAAAATAAAGACCTTGGCTTTGACAAAAACCAGGTGATGACAGTAACCGTAAATACAGGAGAAGATGAACGCCCTAAAATAAATGCGATGGACAATGATTTCCGCAATCTGGCGGGTGTTAAGCTTGTCGGTACCGGAAACAGCTATCCGGGCAGCAGCAACCTGAACCTGAATCTTTTCAGGGTGCAGACAGATAGCGGATACGTTGATAAAGCCGTTGAATGCTACGCAATAGATGAAAACTTTTTGCCCGCCTTAAATATTCCTGTAGTAAATGGACGAAATTTCTCGAATCTTTCCGACACCCTCCACAGCATTGTCGTAAACCAGGCCATGGTAAAGCATTTTGGTTGGCACGAACCGCTTGGGAAACGGATTAAATTTCCAGGCGACACTTCCGGGCAGTACCTCGAAGTAATAGGGGTAATAAAAGATTTCAATCAAAAGTCGCTCTACAATCCCATTGCTCCCCTCCTGCTGTTTTACGGTCCTAATAGTAATATCATCCAGTTGAAGATGAATACATCAAACCTGAAAAGCACCATTTCACAAGTAGCGAATACATGGAAAAAATACTTTCCTGCCCTGCCCTTCGAATATAAATTCCTGGACGAAGATTTTAATTCCCAATATGCCGCCGATCAAAAGCGGGGAAAGATATTTGCGGCTTTTTCCATACTCACGATTATGATTACCTGCCTTGGACTGCTCGGCCTCACTGCCTTTACTACCCAGCAAAAACAGAAAGAGATTAGCATCCGGAGGGTAATGGGTGCCAGCATACAGCAAATCATAAGCCTGAACACGGTCAATTATTTATGGCTTGCGCTTATTGCAGCCCTCATTGCTTTCCCAATAGCTTATTATTTCATGAGCAACTGGCTCAAAGTATTTCCATACAACCCGGGACTATCAGGCATTCCATTCGTGGTTTCTTCTTTACTCATTGTTTTAACTGTGATTGTAACAGTGATATTTCATTCTACCAAAGCAGCCATGGCAAACCCGGCAAACAGCCTGAGGATGGAGTAATACTCAATACAAATGATATATTTTGAAACTATTTTTCTACCGGTATAATACCGGTATAGAAAATGACAAAGGGAAATTTTAATAAAAACGGGCCGCCCTCACTTGCGGGATCAAAAAAACGAAAGTGCAGTAAACAAAGGAATAAACCTGATTTTCATTTTATCCGGTTTGGTTCATAATAGCCTGCCGGTCCTTTGATCCAATATCTTTCCATTTTAAAAACGGAGCAGGCTCGTTACTATAACTTTTTAACTGTAATTCATACCATCTGACCGTATTCCAGCGATTGAATTTGTAACCAATATTTCTATAATCTGCTATCTTACTGAATCCCATCTTTTCGTGAAAATGCACACTTCTTTCATTGGGTAATGTAATACCCGCGTAAACATTTCTGCAACCCTGGTATTTTAAAATCTCAAATAAGGTTTTGTAAAGTTTCGTTGCAATTCCTTTTTGCTGGAAACGATCATTTACATAAACCGAACTTTCAACACACCATTGATAGGCGGTTCTTTCCCGGTGCTTTGACGCGTAAGCATAGTCGGCAATAAGGCCATCTGACTCATAAACCAGCAACGGCCACGATTCCAGGTTGGCATTTATTCTTTCAGAAAAATTTTCAATGGTTGGAACTTCTGTTTCAAAACTGACCGTCGTATTTAAAATGTAAGGAGCGTAAATATCAAGAATAGAAGAAGCATCGGGAGATCTAGCAGGCCTTATTTTATTCACAAAAATATTTTTTAGAGGATAAAATTAGCATTTTTAAACAGCTTAATACCGGCAAAACAAAAAGAGTTTCCGGGAAAAATGGGCTTTAGGTTATGAAAATAATAAGGGCCATTAAGCCTTGTGTTGACAATTGTCGCGAATGATTTTTTCCATCAATAATGGCTATTGCAGCTTTCTTGTTTTCTCCCCGTAACCGTTAATGTTATTATCAAAAGCATCTTTTTAAACCGGATATTTCAATTCAAATCCATAATTATAATTAATGATTTCAAATTCATTTACATTGTCATTCCACGCTTTTTCTTCATGGCTTTTATTTACTATTTCATTAACGGTAGCTTTTTTGAAAGAAGCTGTCACTACTTCCATTGCTTTTAATTCTGAAGGCACGAAGAGATCTTTGTCAAACGCTACTTCACCGGTTGGCAGAAATTGCTCTCCCATATAATTACCATAATCGTGCAGCTTGATTTTTATAAATTTTTTTTCCATGCTGTTGTCAAATATCCAGTCGTAATGCCTCGGCACCGGGCCTTTTTGTATCGCCTGGTAAGTAAGGCCGGTGATCGAAAAGCCTGTTTTTTTGAAATGAAAAAAATCCGCATAGAATAATAGCTTATTCATTTTGGTTTTAAAAGGTCTTACTTTTTCTGCAAAGTAAAGTACCAGGTTATTGACTTTTTGTAAATCAGGAATGCGATAACCATTAAATAACCAGGGACGCTTTTCACCAAGCATGATAGATTCATAAATGGTGTCGTTCTCATCCCATCTGTCCAAAGTTGTATTGATCTTCCGGTTGATCTTTTCTAATTCTTCTGCAGTAAATTCATTCTTGCCAAAGTCAATCAGTTTTTTAAATTCCTTAGGATCTTTTGCCATTTGTATCAGTCTTCCATTTGACACACTTGGAACTTCTCCGGCCTCATAATTTCGATAGACGTTAATACCTAATCCTAATATCTCCGACATCTTATGGGCGGATAATCCGTATTGCTCCCTGATAGCTTTTATTTCATCGGGAAAGGGAATACCATATTTTGCTCTATACTGATTATAAATCTGGTTAATATTCACTTCATCTAATTCTTCATCGGTGAATTGCTCACTACTATCCATACACTTATAAAACTGAAACCATACCTGGAATGGCTCTTTACGAAAATTCATCGTACGAATTTCTTTTTGCAGTGTTGCTTCTCCTCCTGTAAATGGACTTTTCATGTTGTTTAATTTTTAAGGTTGATTCAATAACCCCTAAGCATTAATTACCGGCTGTACCCGTTAAATCAATTTCCCTTTTGCGCTTTAAATGGATAGTTCATTTTATACTCAGCAGTGTGGAATGAAATACAAATCACCTTGGAACCTGGAACACCGATTGTTATTTTTATATAGATTTCTTTCCCTTTTACTAATTTTCCAAATACCCACATATCAGCACCGTTGTGTATTTTTTCTTCTAATGGCCCTTCGGAATAATCGTCTGCTTCCAGCTCTTTCAACACTTTATTCCGGTAATCTTTCGTGATTTCTAAGTCAAGGAGTGTTTGAGTGTTCTTACCTCTGTCATCTCTCATAATTATTCCCCAGATGTCCATTTTTATATGGAAATCCTGGAGAAAAGCTTTTATCTCATATTTTGCCACCATTAATTATTGGAATGATTACAAATATAGTATTTATTTTAAAAGACAACTTTAAAGTTGTAAAAATAGCCTTTAACTCAATTTTTTTCATGAATAAAAGAAGCTACCTGACGTTGTTTTTATTGTACGTGGCTCAAGTAGCAGGAGAACCGTAGAATGCCCAGAATTAACCAAGTAAAATGTCTTTTAGGCGCTGCAAACAGATTAATGAAGGCTTCCGGTTCAGACAATTGTATTTTTGAAAAAAATATCTGAGGATGGCACTATTGGAAGTACAACATATCAGCAAACGACAACCGGACAGGATCATTATTGATAACATTAGTTTTGAACAGGAGGCATTGGAAAAAATAGCGATTACCGGCGAATCTGGTGCGGGCAAATCAACTTTGCTGAAAATCATCTCAGGGCTTATGCAGGCTGATGCCGGAACAGTTCTGTTTAATGGCGAAAAAGTGATCGGCCCGGAAGAAAAATTATTAGCTGGCCACAAAGACATCGGCTATTTATCCCAGCATTACGAACTTCATAATAATTATGTTGTAAAAGATTTGATCTGGTTCCGAATGAATGTGGACGAAGCCGAAGCGACAGAATTATTTCACATTTGCCGCATCAGCCATCTGCTGCAACGCAGGACCAACCAGCTTTCCGGCGGCGAAAAGCAGCGGATTGCCTTATGCATGCTACTGGTAAAGCATCCGAAGTTGCTGGTGTTGGATGAGCCGTTTTCCAACCTGGATCCGATACACAAAAACACATTGAAGGGGGTATTGGAAGATATTGCAGCGCGGTTGCAGATAACGTGTTTACTTGCGTCCCACGATCCGTATGATACGCTTTCATGGGCTGACGAAATATTAGTAATGAAAGAAGGCCGGATCGTACAGCAGGCAACGCCCCGGAATATTTATTATCAACCTGTGAATGAATATGTAGCGGGCCTGTTTGGCAAATACAATTTGCTTACCTCTGAGCAGGCTTCATGGTTTGGTTTACCGGCAAATGAAAAAGAAGTGTTGATAAGGCCGGAAGATTTCTGCATCAGCGCTCAGCACAATGGTGTAAAAGGAACGATACAGAAAATATCGTTCTGGGGAAGCTTTTCCGAAGCGGAAGTGTTGGTGCAAGATTCAGTAATAGTGGTCAGGATGGGAAAGAATGAGTGGGCCGTTGGGGAGGAAGTTTTTATAGGGTTGACAAAAAAGTAACATTTATAATGAACAAGGAGCACTGTTTAAACTTTTCTTCCGACGCTTTGATATATGTTCCTTCTACTTTGTAAAAGTGAGAGGAAATTTATTGGCTGAAGGAATAGCAATCGGCTGTAGTTCCCCATCAGCAATCCAGCAGACGAACAAATATCCGCTTTTTGCAATCATCTTCGGCTTCGTACGCGGGCGCAGGCCTCCTGGCCTGTGATAAGCCGTCACTTGAGTTTTCTGTTTTATTCTGCTTTGCGAAAAAATGGCCAGTATCTGATTTAACTGTAAAAGAGTAACGAGAAGTCACAGGTCGGGGACCTGCGTCAAAATCGCTTCCCTCAAACGGTGGATTCCAAAAATATCATCAAACTTTTGTTCCTTTTTCCCGCGACAATGGTTCAATCAAACTTTGCCAGTCAATACGCAACGCATTTCCATTGCCAATCCGGAGTTTCTACCTCACGACATTTTAATCATTCCTTCATTCCGATTTCCCGCTTTCAAAGGAATATTTATCCCTAATTCACAACCCTTACCCGGAGAGGAAAAAATTTTGAACTTTCCATCAAATAATTCAACACGCCTTCTCATATTTGATAAGCCAATTCCTCCTTTTGTTGCGTTTACGTCAAAGCCAACGCCATCATCGGCTATGCGCATTTTGATTTTATTGCTTTTCACTATTAAGTCCACTTCAATGTTCTTACAGGCAGCATATTTAAGAATATTTCTCAGCTGTTCCTGTAATATCCGGTAAAGATTAAGCTGCAAATCTCCGCTTATATTTACCTTATCTACTGCTTCATTAAGGTATAACGAAACCTTATACTTCTTTTCCACATTGGCATTCTTTAGTAACATTTCAAACGCTTCCTGCAGTGTGGAATCTTTAAAAAAGGACGGGGCGAGCCTGTGAGAAAGATTACGAATTTCGCGGTTAGCCAAACTGATATATTCCCTGCACTGGTGAAAAAGTTCAATACCGTCAGCATCTACAGATTTGGACAAAACGCCAAGGGTGATATGTGTGCTTGCGAGGATCTGGCAAATATTATCATGAAGTTCTGCACCAATTTCATAGCGTTCATTTTCCTGCGTTTTAATAATTGCCCTGGTTACCTGCTGATCCATTTTGTTCTTTTCAGTAACGTCTGTAATAATGGCGAGGCGGTATTTCTTATCATTGATAAGGACGAAATTAGCCTGAACTTCTACCTCCAATAATTGGTTCGCTTTAGTAAAATGGCGCGACCTGGCTTTGTATGTAGCTGATTGTTCTCCATGTATTTTCAGTGTTTTTATTAAAGAAGCAGCGTCTTTCTGTGCACGAATGTCGAGTACAGTCATTTTCAAAAATTCTTCTTCGCTATATCCGTAAAGCTCAATTGCGGCTTTATTTACCTGCACAAAGCGAAAGGTTTCCAGTTCAAAAATCCAGATTGGAAGAGGATTCAGGCGAAATAATTCACTATATCTTTTCTCCGATTCCTTTAACTGTATCTGTGATAATTTTTGCGCGGTAATATCTTTAAAATATACGGATAATCCTTGCTCTGAAGGGTATGCTCTGATCTCGAACCACTTTGACAAATCCGGATAGAAATCTTCGAAAACGACGCGTTTTTTAGTTTGAATTGATTGATGATATTTCTTGTATAATTTGGATCCGACACTGGTATAAAAAACTTTCCAAAGATTTTTTCCGACAATTTCATTTCTGCGAACCATTAACTCTTTTTCCGCTTCTTTGTTCCAATAATTTACTATCCAATTATTATCTACTCTAAAAAAAGCGTCTCCGATACTTTCCAGGATTGCATTTTTTTCTTCATAAAGTTTTAAGATTTCTAATTCCGCTTTTTTGCTTTCATCAATATCCTGGAAACTGCCATATATTTTTTTGCATTTGCCATCAACTATTTCAGGTTTTCCGATCGTTCTCATCCATTTTAAATTCCCTTTATGAGTATAAATCTGTAAATCGTCCTGCCAGGGCGTTCCGAATTTTACTGCTTCTTTTACTCTTGCGATAATCGTCTCTTTGCTATAGCCTTCTTTAAAATAGCCAATTCCTTCGCGTAAAGTCGGCTCAAAATTTTCCGGAGTTTCACGGATTTCTTTGGTAATATCCGACCAATATACAGTAGCGCTCTCCACGTCAATTTCCCAGCTGCCAATCTTTGCCAGGCGGTTGGCTTTGTCCAGTAGTTTTTGAAGGGTTTTCTTTTCTGTAATATCCTGAACGGCACCAATCAATCTTACCGCACAACCGTTTTTATCCCTTATAATAATGCTTCTGTCTAAAACGTAAGCATAACTTCCATCCATTTTCTGAAACCGGTATTCATTCAACCATTTTGACGCAGTGCCCTTTGCTAATTGATCTATTTCATTCATGATCCGGTCATGATCTTCCCGATGAACATGTTTTTTCCAAAAATCTTTATCCGCTAATGTTTCTGAGTCATAACCAAAATCTCTTATATACCCTTCGCCCCAATAACATGTATCATTGATATAATCCCAGTCATATATTGCATCAAAAGTGGCTTTACTGGCATAATGGTACCTGAGGTTGCTTTCTTCCAAAGACAATTTCATTAGCTTGGCGGCGGTGATATCCTGTAATGTTCCTTCAAAAGCAATCGTTTCCCCTTTTCCGTTTTTTACCAATTTGCCGATTTCATGTATCCATTTCTGACTTCCGTTTGCCTGAAGCACGCGAAATTCAAAATCCATATCCTTTTCTCCGCCTAAAACAGCAGACCTTTCTTTGGCAAAGATTTCCCGGTCTTCAGGATGAATCGTGTGGAAAAACAATTCATAAGTCAATTTTGAACCGTCGTTGTTTACTCCAAGTATATTATATACTTCTTCAGACCAGAACAATTTATCTTTAAGCAGATCTAATTTCCAGTATCCGATTTTTGCAATTTGTTGAGCCGCCGACAGCTTTTTCTGAGTACTGTTCAGTTGCCTTATTGCTAATTCCTTGTCAGTAACATCAGAAGTAGTATGAATAATATATTGAATTTCACCGTTTTCGGAAAGGACTGGAATATTTTCGAATTGATAATATCGCTTTTCTGTGCCAGCGCTTTTATTCGGGTGACATTGGTATTGGTAAACCGGCATTTTATCGGGAATCTTTGAAGATATCACTTTTTCTAAAGATTGGTGTAGTTCAGAAATCGCCTCGTTTTTATCGTCCAAACTTTGAGGGAATACATCAAAAATACTTTTGCCATTAATGTCTTGTTCTTTGTTGTTAGTTTCTTTTAAAAAAGCTGAATTCAGATCGGTAATAGTAAAATGAGGAGCATCAGGCAGTAAAACAAGCATGGGTATGGGAGTTGCTTTGAATACGGCAAGTAACGATTCTGAATTCATCATAGGTAATAGAGTATTCATTGCAAGTTATATACAAACGTAAAAAAGCCGGTGTAAATTGTTATAAAAGTATGAACTCAATACTTGAAAACCGGCGCATTGCATGAAATGGGCTTAAAAATTATTGCACACATTTGTGAAATTTACCCAGGAATCAAATTGTTAATAGAAATACGGAAGATTCGGTTCATCTATTCAATTTTCAAACAATTTCTCTGTCATAAAATAATAGGTTATGAAAGATGAACCGACAAAAATTGTCTGTAGAAATAAATGCGCCATGGCGGTCAAAATCAGGAAATTCCTGGATTTATTTTTTGAAAATTATTCAAAAGACAGTATGGTTGTCCTCTTGCTTGTTTTTTCCTAAATATAAAGAGTCAGATTTCATGTTAGTAAAAAGCGGATCTTTTCTTTGAGGTAAGAAATTGTGTGTAGCTTTTGTTTGATTGTTTGTGCCTTCTGGTGATACAATAATATTTCTGGCAGAGTCAGCGATCATTGGGTCATCGCCTGGATCGGCCGGTGTACGGTTAAATCGCGGGGACTGCGAAAATAATTTTGTGGAAAAAAGGGCAAAAGAAATAACGACAAACAGGTATTTTAGTAAATTTCTTTTCATAGATGGATTAATATCTTTTTATAATAAGCCAATTAAGCAAAATTGAAGATTTCGAAGCCGGTAAAGTGTAGTTAAGCGATGAGATTATTGTAGTAAATTTTCTAAAAAAAAAGCGACAGCTTACAGCCATCGCTTTTTTTGGAGGTTTACCAACGGCGCAATTCTTTGTGCCGTTAGTTTTGTTACATATCAACCACAAGACAATCGTACAGAGGATGGATTTTTTTGATTGTGTTCGTGGTTAATCGTGTAAAAATAAAGCAGCCACCGTGAGTAATTTGTAATAAATAAATGAATTGTTTGTAGAAAAAAAATTACAGCGAAAGCAAAAAGGGCAGGAAGTAAAAAGTAACGCAAGGCATTAATCACTAAGAACTACATGATGCACTTTTGCCAGGCTGTTCAGTTCAACAATGTTATGGCAACCCAGTTTTTCAAATATCCTGGCTTTATGAGTGCCGACCGTAGAGGTATGAAGGTTTAATTTCTGAGAGATTTCAGAAACGGAATCGCCATGCGAGAGATGTTGCGCTATTTCAAATTCGCGTGGAGATAATTTGTCAAACGGATTTTCCGGTTGATGGTTTAATTGCAGATCCGTCAATAATTTCTCATTCAATTCCTGGCTGACATATCTTTTATTCTGTAACACTAGCGTAATCGCTTTTATTATTTCATCGTTTGATGCGTCTTTTTTTAGGTACCCCATTGCCCCCATTTTCAAATATCTTTTTGCATAAATTTCTTCTGCATTCATGCTAAACATGATGATCTTTGTTGACGGTTTACATGCAAGTATAGTTTGTAGAAGACCAAACGAATCTGTGTTTGGCATATTTATATCCATCACAACCAGATCGTAATCGTGATTTTTTATTTTTTCAAAAGCCGCAATGCCATCACCAGCTTCATCAGTTTTGCAATGTGCAAAAGATTTTTGGATCAGCAGCTTTAACCCCGTCCTTATTATAGCATGGTCATCAACAAGTAAAAGCTCTGGCATACACTTTTAGGTTTTGTTCAATAGTTTTTGATATTAAAAGTAAAATAGAAAATTAGCAACCAGAAATTTTATTTTTATAAAAAGGAACGTTTTTAGAAGCAAAGAATCGTATTTATATATAGCTTTAAACAAATGAAGTGTGTAAAGTTATCAGCTTGCACAATAGTTTACCATTACTTCTAACCAACGCTGGTTTCCTGACCTGCGATTATATCTTCTGTTATATAAGAACCGTTAGTATTTCCCCATCTTTCCATTGGTTCCTAAAGGCTATACCGCGGCTTTTTATTTCGTTCCGGTTTAAAGGCATTGACAATTATTTTGATCAGTAAACAAACGATAGTAATTAGAAGAAAATTCATCAGTTAGTTTTTTAGAGATGCAATTTCAAATATACTGATATTGAAACAAGGTTTTTACAGAAATGTAAAATAGAAAATCATCTTATTTCTTCTTTTACTGTTTTCTTGCATTGTCTTTTTTAAAAGGTGATAAAACGCCTGCCTTATCGTTTAAAAGTTGTCGATGCCCCCATATAATTTTATTATTTCCTAGCCGGGCAAATGACGTTACTTATCTTAAAATGATCGCAGAAGTGTCCTTTATTTTAAAAAAGGAACAACTCTGAAAAGGCGAATAACAATCTTTAGTTTTATAAAACAATAAACAAAAAAAATCACTTTTTAATAATAAACATTATTAGCTTTAATAACATTTTAAAATGAAAAGTATTCCCCTAAGACATATTACAACACCTTCAAGCGAATCGGTAATATCGGGCCGTTTTAAAATTCGTACTGTTGAAGATATACCTGGAGGAAAGGATTTACTACATCAGTTTCACAGGCATGATTTCTTTTTTCTTCTTGCTATACAAAAGGGTAACGGTACTCATGAAATAGATTTTATTCCCTACAAGGTAAATGATAATTCTATTTTCTTTCTTCGCCCTGGTCAAGTGCATCAACTTGAATTAAAAGCAGGTAGTACAGGATTTTTGATGGAATTTGACACTACCTTTTACCATCCGGTTGGTAACGCTTCAAATCAGCGGTTAGCAAAGGCTAGCAATAAGACTTTTTGTGAATTTGAAGACAGCAGGTTTAAAAAGCTACTTTCACTTTTAGCATATATATTCAATGAAAATATAGAGAAACAGGACGGATATGTAGAGGCAATAAAAGCAACCCTGGATGTTTTTTTATAGAATACATCAGGCAAAGTAGAAACGCAAACGGTTCTTTGAAAAATGCAGGTTCATATACCCGTTTTGAAGACTTTTTAGCACTTTTAGGCCCCCACATAACCAGCAAAAAGCAAGTTTCACAATATGCAGATTTACTAAATCTTTCAATCTATCAATTGAATGCAATTACCAAAACTACAATTGGCAAACCGGCATCAGAACTGATAAATGAACAAATTATTTTAGAAGCAAAAAGATACCTGCTCGCAACACCAAACCAGGTGAAAGACATAAATCAACTACATGGCAGTTGTGAGAACGCCAATTACTTTTTTGTTAATCGGTATTTAATTTAATGTCCCTGGAGGTGAATACGGGTTTGGTAAGTTTTCCATTTATGATCACGTTTTGATAGGTTAAGCCGCTAACATTATCAATTATTTGTGCAGTTGGCGTTTGTTCAATTTCTACATTTTTGATGACAAGCTTTTGTAATGGTTTACCCTCTACTCCAACTGCATAGATTCCTACCTCGGCTGCCTTCTTACAATGCACATTGGTAATTTTGAAGTTCTTAAAAAGTGTAGGATGGTTACCCCCGCGGCTACCGTGATAATTATTTTCAAACCGTATGCAGGCAGAACGCGCACTGTCGCAGATGATATTATTTACCAACACATTTTCGATATATCCACCTCTGTCTTTATTGGATTTAAAGTATATAGCACTGAAGCAGTACTTGATCAAAATGTTTTCCATATAAATATTTCTTACTCCTGCCGACATTTCACTTCCTATGCAAAGGCCGTTAGTCTTGGATCTGAAAGTACAATGCCTGATGATCACATTTTCTGTTGGCCTGCCGGTTCGCCAGCCATCCAGGTCTCTTCCCGCCTTAATAGCGATAGCATCGTCGCCAACTGTGAAGTCACAATCCTCGATCAACACATTGCTGCTCGATTCCGGGTCACAGCCGTCATTATTAAGGTTCAGACTGTGTATAGTTACATTTCGTACAATCACATTGTTACAATAAACCGGGTGTATTACCCAATAAGGTGCATCGGATATTGAAACGTTTTCTAGCAACACGTTAGTGCATCCCCAAAACTGGATCATCGATGGTGGGAAATGTGCACGTTTTCCAAAAACTCTGTCATAAACAGGAGAGCTACTGCCGCCCATTTCACGAAGCGTATCCTGCTCTTTAGAGCCCTGAGGACGCCACTTTGCAAACCCCTTGGCTGCAGACCCATCTATTAACCCATTACCCGTTACAGCGATATCAGTACACTGGTAAGCATATATCAACGGCGAGTAATTGAAGAGTTCCGTGCCTTCCCACTTTGTTAGTACAGGAGGGAGATAATCGGAAGGGTCTGCAGAAAATACCAGTTGGGCTCCATCTTCAAAATGGAGGTTCACATGACTTTTAAGTACTAACGGGCCCTTTAGAAAATAGACGCCTTTTGGTACAACAATCTGCCCACCACCGTTATTACTGCAAAGATTGATCACACTGTCAAACACCGGCCGCGCATCGGTTTTATCATCAGCGACAGCTCCGTAGGAAAGAACAGAATATTTTTTATCTTTAAAAACAGGCGCATGAATATTCTTGAGAATGGATTGAACACCTCTAGAAAAGCTATTGAAACTACTTTGTTGACAAACACCCTGAAACGGATTTAGGAGCAAGTATGCAGTCAAGAAAAAAAACAAGCAAATAAAACTGTAAGCATGTTTTATTCTTTGCAATCTTTCAGATGATAAAACCACGTTTCCGGGGCGTCGTACCTTTTGTCTTGCTTCTTCACGAATACTATATTCTTTCATTTTGTTTTTCAGTTTAACCATTAGAAGCACCTCAACGCCTGTCTGCCGCGGGTCTCCTGACCTGTGCAATAGCGTTACTTATCATTTCGTTATTATTATCGGTATCATAACGATCAATCTAATCTTATTAATTCCAATAGGCCCTTTCCTTTTTCTGTATAATAATCAATGCGCTACTATGGTGCCAGTCTACAGCATGTCTTGTCAAATCCTGCTCTTTCGTGATTTTTATGAAGCTATATAAGCCCCCTAGTTACACATCTGTATGTTGTTAAGCAAAATAGGATGATTCTCACAAGAAATCAAATTACTTTTAGAAGCAGAAGTTTTTGCTATCCATTAAATTTAGTAACGAGCAGTCACAGGTCGGAGGCCTGCGCCAGCTTGGTGTTATTTTTAAATCCCGATAATCTATTTTTTTGCTTACCAGGCTAAGGATCCTTTCGCTTTCCTGATCTTTTCATTCGTTCATAAAGGCTATGCGATCAAAAGTGAATCGACCGATTTATCTTAAGTTTTGGCCATTAAAAAATTCATCGCAACAATTTTTTCATTTTTCATCTTCACTTCATCTTCGGCTTCTAAGTTTGCTTTGTAATCATTATTAATCTAAACAAAAAAACATGAAAACGACATTATTATTTTCAGCAGCATTATTTCTGGCAACTGCCTCTTTTGCACAAACAAACGTAAACACGAATGCTACCGTGAAAGGAAAATCTGAAATTAAATCGGACAAAGTAAAAACCAATGCGGATGCTTCTTCTGAAGCTAAGCTCGAATCACATGCGGTAAAAGAGGAGCACAAGACAGCAGCGGCGGAAAAATCTTCGGCATCTGCAACAGCAAATGAAAAAGGCAAACTGATCAGCGACATTGCAGCAGATAAACGGGATGGGAGTGTTCAAGGCAACGAAAAAGGAAAATTGATCAGTAGTATTGCCTCTGATGGAAAAAGCGAATCCGGCTCTGTGCATTCAGACGCAAAAGGCAGTGCAAGCGCAAATGTCAATTACAATGGCGATGCAAAGACCAACGTTAAGAAGATCACACATTCTGCCAAAAAGATAAAAGCTTCCTCTGCAAACACAGTACATACCGGCGCTGCAGCAACACATGCTGTAAAAGTACCGGTTACAGTAAAAACTAACGCAGGTGTTGGAATTAAAATTAAGTAAGAACAAAAAACAGGTTTTGCATTAATTTGCAAAACCTGTTTTCTAAATTTAAATAATGAAAGGTCCAATAATATTAAAAAGCCTGGTGGCCGTGTTATTAATAGCGTTCCTTCCAAAATTGTCGCTGGCAACCGGTGGCCAACCAAATATTGTTTTCAGGAAAACCCTGATAAATTCTATCCAGGATACCCTTCCGCCGCGGCCTGCTCAAACCGCAGTAAATAAAGATGAAAAAAAGGTAAATACGATTAAAGTGCTTCCAAATCCACACCGGCAGCCAATTCCGGTTCCTGTAAAAGTAAAGGTTCCACAGGTTAAAATCATCAAACCAGTTGTGAAACCGGTTATTAAAATACTTCATTAAAGTCACGAATAAAACCATTATGAAAACGATCTTATTAATTATCGCTATGGCAATATGCAGTCAATTTTGCGTGGCGCAAACTGACTCTACTGCAGTTGATAGTATCCCATCAAAATCCACATTAACCCTTGCTGCTGTTTATTCAAATAATGCAAGTTATTACGGCGAGAGTGCTGCGGAAAAAATCCCATACGCTGCTGTTGCTGTTAACTACCAGCTTAAATCCGGTTTGTATTTTACAGGCCAGACTTATAAACTTTTGAATGATAAAACTTCAACACTTTCTGCCGCCAGCCTCGGTGCCGGAGTGAACTTTAAACTGGCAAAAAATCTGACTACAGATTTGAGTTACAGTCATAGTTTTTATGCCGCTAATTCGCCCTTGCTGCAGGCAGCAAATGCCGATAATGCGAGTGTTGCACTTTCTTTTGAAAAGTGGATCACCACAAGCCTCACAGGAGATTATGCATTTGGGAAAATCAATGACGCCTTTGTAACCGCCGCTATTTCCAAACAGATCAGCCTTTTTAGTATTGGCAAAAAAGACGTGGTTACGATCACTCCTTTAGCAAATATTGTTGGAGGAACGCAACATTTTTACCAAACATACATTAAAGAGAAAAAGATCCGGGATAGTGTATTGGGAATTTTACCGGTACCGGTTTTGGGAAGACCAAATTCCAGTCAGCATACAGATACGGTAACGACCACCGCCTTTAATGTTCTGTCGTATAGTTTAAAACTTCCACTCGCTTATAACCGGGGAAATTATGTAATAGAAGCAGCTTACCAGTTGTCTTTGTTAAGTGATCACGTGCAAACATCTGCCGGCAATGTAAATTCTTTTTTTACTTTTAGCTTTTATTACCAGTTCTGAAACCATGAAAGTATTAATCATTGAGGATGAAAAATCACTTGCGCGTGAAATGAAGATCTTCCTGGAGAAGGCTTTTTATCTCTGCGACAAAGCTTTTACGGCAACAGATGCGAAAAAATTGATGATTGAAAATGAATATGATTTTATTCTTCTTGATCTTGGCCTGCCGGATAATGATGGACTGGAACTGCTCAACGAAACAAAAAAAATGTGCCCAAATGCTTCGTACATCATTCTTACCGCCAGGGGAAATCTGGAAGACCGCATAAAAGGCCTCGATCTTGGTGCGGATGATTATCTTCCAAAACCCTTTTCCCTGTTGGAATTGCAGTCGCGGATGCAGGCTATTTCAAGACGTAAATCGGGCAATAATGATCCTATCATACAATTGGGTGATTTTAATATAGATCTGAATAAACGTGCCCTAAAGTTTGAAGAAAAAGAAATTGAGTTATCAAGAAAAGAATTTGATTTGCTGAGCTATATGATCCTTCATAAAAACAGGCCGCTTACACGAATGCAATTAAGCGAACACATCTGGGGATCTTTTTCAGATGATGATTATGATTCGAATTATATTGATGTGCACATCAAAAATATCAGGAAAAAGATGGCCACACATGCACCGGTGGATTGGCTGCAAACGCTGAGGGGAATCGGTTATAAAATAAAAATGTAAGTTATTTTGAAACTGCTGACTAAGCTCACTCTTTTTATTACGCTTTCAAAATTATTGATCGTAGTGCTTTTTGTACTGCTACTGCCGTCTCTCGTCAATTATGCAAGCTTTCAGTACAGCAATTATTATTTGAATCAGCAAAAGAAAAAAGTACTTGCGGTAATTTCTGAAAACGGAGTGGATTATTACCTTCAGGGCGATACTGCTTTTGCAAGTTATACGATGCTTAAAGAAGAGTATATTTCTTTGCTTCCCGCAGAAGACACTCATGTGAAAGACACAATTGAAACCTCGCAACGCATCGTTGGTGAGGACACATTAAACTATAGAATTCTCATTCATGAAATATCAGCTCAAAATAAAAATTACATTCTTGAGATCGGCAAAACAACTACCACCATCAGCCAATACAATAAGCTATTGCGCCGGTTTACACTTTATATTTTAATTGCCCTGATCGTATTCAGCATTGTAATTGACCTGGTTTATACGCACATCCTGCTGCGACCGCTGAGCAGGATTATCCAAACCAAATTATTGCATCGAAAATTTCCTTTCAAAGAACAACTTCCGCCCATAACAACTTCCACTACTGATTTCAAATTGCTGGATGATTCACTCATCGGCCTGATGAAAAAAATACATGAAGCTTTTGATAAAGAAAGAGAGTTTACTTCCAATGCTTCTCATGAATTAATGACTCCGATCAGTATTTTACAAACGAATGTGGAGAACATGATGATGGAAGAAAATATCACTGAAGAACAACAGGATAAAATTTCATCAATGATGAAAACAGTAAACCGGTTGAAAAAAATAGTTCATTCACTGTTGTATATTTCACGAATCGAAAATGACCAGTTTATCAAATCGGATACAGTAAATATTCACGAACTATCTTCCGAAATAATGGAAGAACTTTCGATGAGACTGGAAACAAAGTGCCTTACTTTCACCAACCAGATTTCTCGGAACATCAGGGTGAAAAAAGTAAACCATGATTTGTTTTTTCAATTGTTGTACAACCTGATCAATAATTCAATCAGGTACAACAAAGAAAACGGTTCTATTCTTCTGCTTGACCACTACATTCCAGGCGAGCCTTACGTTTTGGAAATAAGAGATACCGGCATTGGCATCAAACCCGAAGAGTTGGAATCCATATTTAACCGCTTCAAATCAGGAAAAGATAAAAGCGAAGGATATGGCCTTGGATTATCAATTGTAAAAAGCATTATCTCATTTCTCGGCTTTGAAATAAAAGCTACTTCAGTTTATGGCAAATGGACGATTTTCAGTATCACCATTCCTTCAGAAATGATTGAAGTTATAAAGCCGTTTAAGAAATAAAAAACGGCTCCGTAGAAAAAAAATACAAATATTTAAAGCTGACTTTCCCCGAACGGCGCTGTTCTGGCGTAGGTCTGACCTGGGCAAGAGCGTTACTTACAATTCATTTTATTAATGATCAACAAAAAATTTATAAACTGTCAATCTAATCCCGCAGGGTGAAATAACAACGCAAATATTGCCGTCATTGTAAGAGATTCGGAGGTTAAGCTACTTTTTTAACCCCTTCATATTTTTCCACATCTTTTTCTTCCGCGTGTTTTCTTTCATCGTCTTTCTCGAAAGTTGATAAAACGCTATTGGCAGGAATGCCAACGGCAGGAGGAAAGGGCAGAAAATTACATGAGTTTTATTTACTGCGATTTTGCTTAAATTCTGAGAGTCACCCACAGTTGTTTAATTTTTGATTGAATAATTAAAATTACTTGTACGCATTACTGTTATAATTTGGGAGTATCCGGTGCCACTCTGAATGATATGGAACTCCTGCAACTTTCCTATTCATCATCATCCAAATTGTATAACTTCAATGCCTCAAATAAGACCGGATTGCGAGAATTTCGATAAATCGTTACCCAACTTTCAGAATACACTTTATTTACCGAACATTGTAAAAAAACACAATAATAAATAAAACAACTACATGCCTAAGCCAATTTTACAGGGAATTGACACAATCATTGTTCGTGTTTCTGACATCAACGAATCTAAATTATGGTACCAGGAGAAATTGGGTTTGCAACCCGTTTATGAAGATCCGAAAATCAACCTTGTAGTGTTGGATACCAATAGTCCGACAAGCCTGACACTGTGGCAAACAGCCAATCCAATTCAAAACAATAAAGAAACAGCTTCCTACCCCATCTTCAGGACGTTTGATGCAAAAACTACACGACAAAATTTACTCGACAAAGGAGTGAATGTATCCGAGCTTATTAGTGACCAGGTAATTAAATATTTTCAGTTCTTCGATCCCGACAATAATGTTCTTGAAGCCTGTGAAGTGCATAACCAGGGGTACGAACTGCTATTTTACTCTAACAACAATTTTCTTTCAGGGAAGTAAGTAAAGAATAAAATAAATCGATTCAAAAAATAGAAAAATCTAAATTATGAAAGAAGAATTTATTCAAACGCTGCATCCTCAAAAAGACAAGACCAACAAGAAAATCTCTTTAAATAAATATAATTTAATCCGCGAGACCATAATGACTATTTTATCGGAAACTGACGCTACACATACCCAATTAATGAAGGAATTATATGCAAGATTAAAAGATGATTTCGAAGGTAATGTTCAATGGTATGGTGAAACAGTAAAACTGGACCTGGAAGCGAGGAACATTATTGAGCGAATAAAAACCAAACCTGAAAAATACAGGTTAGTAAGTATGAAGCGCTAACAGTGCTGGCTCTGAAACATCAAAGCGGTAATTAAAATATTTCGCTCGTTTTAAAGGTATCTTTATACAGGTGTATCTTCATTTCAAAAATAATCAGATGCAAAACATTGAAGGGTTTAAATTGATAGGGCTTAGGCTCAACGGAAAGACGACTAATGAAAGCGGACAATCAGGTGCTGACTGCGGAAATCTATGGCAACAGTTTGAGCGGGAGAATTTTGCAGACCGGATTCCGGGCAAGCTAAGCGATGAGGTGTATGCTGTGTATTTCGACTACGAAGGAGACCATACCCAACCATTTTCTTATTTCATTGGCTGTAAAGTGAAAATGGAGACAGAAGCACCCGAGGGCATGAACAGCCTGGTGGTACCTGCCGGCAATTTTATTAAAGTAATTGCAACGGGTACCATGCCTGATTGCGTTGCCGGTTGCTGGAAAAACATTTGGGATTCTCAGGTTGATAGAGCCTACAGCTATGATTTTGAAGTGTATGATGAGCGAAGCAAAGATTGGAGCAATGCGGAAGTTGACATTTATGTTTCCAAAAACCCGGACAAATAAAATCGTTTAATTCATCAATCTCAAAATGGAAAACCCCAGTGATCGAATACGACAAACAGTTATCGTTCCGCTTAAAAAAACACAACGCCGTCAAATTAAAATAAATATTAACTTCGACACTAAAAATACAATGAAAAAATTTCACCCATTTTTTATCATTGGCACAGGAGGAATCATTTTAACTGCCTGCCTTCATATGTTTTTATCATTGGGCTTATCAATATCCTCAATTCATACTACATTTTTTGTCCTCTATCCAATGTTCCTGAGTTTTTTGATACCGGGAGTCATTTTTACGATTAAAAATCAAAAAGCTCTTGGATAATGAACCCAAGGGCAAACAATCCGGACAGTCCTTAACGTCCAATCAGAGTCGTATAAATTTGACATTATGAGCAATACAGATACCTTATATATTGGCTGCCCGGTGCAGCATGCCAGGCAATTTATTGCCGGTAAATGGCAAATGGGTATCTTATGGAATCTTAGAGATCAATCGATGGGTTTCAGTGAAATTAAAAGTAAGCTTCCGGGGCTGTCAGATAAAATATTGGTGCAGGAACTGGACTTTTTTGTTCAGAAGAAAATTATTCATCGTAACACTTTTGAATTTCAACCTGCCAAAGCTGAATATACTTTATCGTTTGTGGGTCTGAGTTTAATCCCTGTCATTAAATCAATAGTGGAATGGGGTTATTTGTACTTACAGGATGAACAGGTTAGTAAAGAAATGAGCCTCACCCCTGTGCCTGCTATTGAAGCAATAGAAAATGGCATCTCAGAAACAGAATAAGGATTTTATCTGACTATAGCTTTGGAAATTTAACTCCATATTTTGATGCGGTTGCAACCAGTTTTTTAATATCGGGCGGCCCTTGAGGCATCGGCGGAAGCTGCAATTCCTCCGCAGGTTGGCTCATTTCAACAAAGTAATTCTCCAATCCCCCGGGAGTAAGCAAAATCAATGTTTCCAGTTTTTCAGATTGTATTTTAAATGAGTGCTGAATGTTTTTGGGCAAGACCATGACATCACCCTCTTTTGCATGGTAAGTTTCGTTGCCTACTGTGTACACTACCTGGCCGTCGAGTATCAAAAAAGCTTCGTCTTCTTTTGTGTGGGTATGAGGCGGCGGTTCCAGTCCCCTGCGCTCAGTGGCGCGTAACAAAGCATACCGGCCGGCGGTATCTTTAGACGTAACGAGTAATGACATTAAATGACCTATATACCAATAGGAATTTTCCTTATTCCGGTTGGTAAAAACGGGTGCCAGTAATTCCTCTTTTTTCATATTTGCAAATGCGTCAGGAACCATAAACATGCTGCTTAGTATTCCCGTTGTTTTTAAAAATGTTTTTCTCGACGGCATACATTTAATATTTGACTTTGTGAGACAAACTTACATGGTTACCGATGCAAAAACTCTTGGACTTACCAAAAGGTAAGAGGACTAAAAGAGATTGTGGTGCTATTCTTTGAAAAATCATCAAATTTATAAAATCGCCTATGCGCTATGCGGGGTTACTTTATCGGATGGTGCCGGGAAGAATAGAAAAAGTAGATTATTAAAATTAATGATGTATGAATGCAAATTTTTTAATATTATTGTAGGTAGTGACATAAATACAACCGTTAGCTGCCCTCATAAAAACGAACGTCAAAATAAAATTTTATGAACACGAAAAGAGAAAGAATAATCCAAAACTATATTGACGGTTACAACGAATTTGACGTTAAGAAAATGACTCGTGATTTCAGCGATAAAATTGTCTTCCAAAATATTCAAAATGAGAAAGTGAACATGACATTAAACGGAAAGGAAGATTTTGAGCAACAAGCAGAACAAGCAAAATTTTACTTTAACAGTCGACAGCAAAAAGTAACAGAAATAACACATAATAAAGATAGAACAGAAATTGAATTAAACTATTCTGCCGTTTTGGCGACCGACTTTCCAAATGGCTTGAAGAAAGGAGAAAAATTAGAATTAACAGGAAAATCCATATTCAAATTTCTTAATGAAAAAATCATTGAAATAACAGACATTTCTTAAGGTAAGAAGATAGAAAATTAGTTATAATTAACAGACAGCAACGGAAACCAACAAAAGGTTTCGCAGTAGCGTGTCAGACGGAATAATAATCGGCTGTAACTATCTATCAGCTTGGGTTTCAGCAAACCAACAAATATCCGCTTTTTGTATTTATCTTCGGCCTTTGTTTTTCAATCATTGTGCGTTATTACAGAGCGACACTTCAAACTAACTAATCATAATTAATCCATTATAATGACGATAAAAATAAAGATTGCCTTAGTTCTTCTTGTAACATCCTTTACAGCAAATGCACAGAACACGGTCATTAAAGCCGGGCACTTTTTTGATGCCAGAGCTGGTAAGATGCTGGATAATCAGATGATCATAATCCGGGACGGAAGAATAAAAGAAGTGGGTGTAAATCTGAAAGTAAGTAAAACAGATTCTATTATTGACCTTTCAAATTCTTATGTATTACCGGGGCTGATGGATTGCCACGTTCACCTCACAGCAAATGAGGCTTACAGGCATCCGGCTTATGAGCAAACCTTCGTAAAAGAAAGTACGGCCTTGCGTGCTATCAAAGGCACCATTGTAGCCAAACAATTTTTAGACAATGGCTTTACCACCATCAAAGAAATTGGCAATGATGCAAACTATGCAACCGCCGACATAATTAAAGCCATCAAAAAAGGATGGATACAGGGGCCAACAATTATCTATGCGGGAAAAATTATAGCACCATACGGCGGTCAATCTGATGGTGTAAATCCGGAACATGAAGGAATTTGGAGTATGGAATATATTGGTGCAGACACACCGGATGAAATAAAAAAAGCGATTCGCAAAAATATTTATAACGGTGCTACGGTTATTAAAATGATATCAGGAGATAATGGAATTTATAATGAAGAAGATATAAAGGCAGCAGTGGACGAAGCCAAAAAATATGGATTAAAAGTGACGGTGCATGTTTCAGGGGCAGGATTAGCCGCTACCAATGTAATTAATGGTGGTGCAGCGGCTATTGAACATGGGTTTGGTTTAGACAATACCCAGCTTCAACTGATGAAAGACAAAGGAACTTTTTTAGTAGGCACCGATTTTTCTTTTGATAATTTTTATGCTTATGGAATGGATTCCTTATCAGCAAACACTTACACAAATATGATTGTAGACAGGCTAAAAAGAGCTTATAAAATAGGAACTAAAATGGCATTTGGAACCGACATTATTGTTGACCTTCCGGGCTTAAACCATGTGCAAACCAGCCTTAAAGTATTAGAGAGTTGGAAAGCAGCAGCGATTCCATCGTCTTACGTCTTAAAAACGATGACCATCAATGCCGCAGAACTTTTAGGTATAGAAAAAGAAAGAGGTGTTTTAGAAAAATCCTACTATGCAGACATTATTGCCCTTAAAAATAATCCGCTTGACGACATTGAAGCAATAAAGACGGTTCAGTTTGTAATGAAAGAAGGCAAAGTGATAAGACGGGATTAGTCAGGACGAATATTGAGGGATTGCCGCTATTGCTCCAATAATTTTAAACTCAAAAATGAAAATGAGAAAGTTAAAACTACAGGTACAAATGACCGTTGATGGATTCATTGCCGGGCCAAATGGTGAAATGGACTGGATGGTGTGGGATTGGGATGAAGAACTAAAAAACTATGTAAAAAAAATAACGGAACCTGTTGATTGCATCGTACTTGGCCGTAAGCTGGCCCAGGGATTTATTCCGCATTGGGCGTCAATACCGCAAGCAGAAGGCGCTGATAAAATGAATAATACACGGAAGGTTGTCTTTACGAAAACGCTTGACAAAAGTCAATGGAAAAATACCATTTTAGCTAAAGGCGGCCTCGTGCAGGAAATCAATCACCTAAAACAACAAGAAGGCAAAGACCTCATCGCTTATGGCGGCGGTACTTTTGTATCGGCTCTCATCCAACACAAGCTGATTGACGAGTTTCATTTGTTCATTAATCCAATCGCGATTGGTAAGGGGATGCCGATTTTTAAAGAGCTGGACAGCATGCAAAACCTGTCTCTGATTACATCGCAGTCTTTTGGCTGCGGGATTGTCGTGATTCATTACAAACTAAAAACGTCCTAATCCCCTCAACCGGTACTGACAAAGCACCTCATTACAAGCTAATTAGTCGACCCTCAAAAAGCGGTATAATGGTCACAAATAGTCGGTAGAATCTCACCAAGCATAGTGCTATAAAGGGTTTGAGAGAGGTTTACTGAAAACGGTTTCAGTAAACTTTTTTTCTATGAAAAAATCAAAAAAAAAACGTTGTTGGGCCTGCGGCTTTTTGGATGTTATTAAGTGGGGAAAACAATCAGGAAAACAAATGTGCTTATAAATGAAATCGAAAAGTTTTCCTCCGCCGTCCTTGTGCAGCGACCATAAATAACTGGCAGCCCTTGTTATTAAAAGATGATTATAAAAATGTTATTATTAATTCATTAAGCTATTTGAGTAATGCAGGAAAAACAGATGTGTTTGGTTTTGTAATCATGCCTAATCATATTCATTTAATCTGGAGAATAAATGAGATGAATGGAAAAGAAACATCCCAGGGCTCGTTCTTAAAATATACTGCCCACGAATTTAAAAAAATATTGAAAACAGATAAAGATAACAGTATGGTCTCTTATTCTGTAGCTGCAAATAACAAGAACTATGAATTTTGGCAAAGAGATTCACTGGCGGTTCATTTGTTTAGTAAAGAGGTTGCTTATCAAAAATTAGATTAAAAACATTATAATCGTTTATAAAATGGCCATTCTTTCTCAAATATTCATAAAATTTCTTACCCGCTCGTTTACAACGACAGTAAGATTATAACATGTATGGGGGGATCTACGCTATAAATAATAGCACAATTAAAAGGAGCATGAACACGATTACAATCCCCACCAGGACCATCTGCCAGTTCTTCATTGTTTAATGTTTTAAATTGATGATCTGGAAAAATCCCGTAATTATGATTCGATAAGATTCTTATGTAAAGTTGGCATTATTTTCAAATACCATCATTTAATTTTCCTCGCCCCGCAATGACGTTCTAAGAGGCAATGTCATCCTAAGTGAAACGAATGTTCCAGGGCCATTTGTTTTTTAATGTTGAGATTGCCACGGCGCAAAAGATTCATACTAATCCGGAAAATTGTAGTGCGCCTTACAATGACGTTCTATGGGACAATGACATTCTAAGTGAAAGGACTGTTCCAACGTTATTTGTTTTTTCTCACCACAGTTGGTGTTCAGCGTGGATTTTGAAGCGATGGCCTTCACCAACGGCTGAACTTAATGGAGAGCCGGTGCCCATTCTGTCAGATCTCCTGACCCGGCCAAGAGCGTTACTAAGCCGTCATTTAATAAAAGCGTTATTCAAATAATTACATCAATATAATTCGTGCCGCAATTGGTGTTCAGCGTGGGTTTTGAAGCGATGGCCTCCTTATAATTTCTAAAATTTCCCCTTCCCTCCACTGTGCACTCTCCGACGAATTTACGGATACAAAAAATAAGTTTGGTAGTCGCTTAATCCGGGAATACGGGAATGAAAACCTTGTGTGTCATGAAGACGCCATTTAATAAATTTCTGATAAATTAATAGGACAATAAGTTTACTTTTATGAGTTAAAAATTCAGATAGTTCTTTTTATTGTTTTATTGTTGAAATTAAGTGATCAGCAGCGCCTCCCGGCAAATATTTTTCTTGTGGCCGATATTATTAATAATCTAAAACAATCCACATGAAACAATTCTTCACAATTATCATCTTTTTCTCTGCTCTTATATTTTTTCAAAAAGCCATGGCTCAGTCCCACGGGCATACCTATATTGTTAACTCAACGGGCGATGAATCGGACATCGATAAAATTAACGGTTTTGTATCTTTTGATACAACTTGCGACGTAGGCGGAGGCAAATGTACCCTTAGGGCTGCTATTGAAAGCCACAACGATAATGGCGAAAACCCAAATTTTAATCCCGGAGATCCGGATTTCTATCTGGATGACAGAATAATCTTTAATATTCCCGGAGGAACTCCATCCGTAATCCATATAACCAATGGGGCTTTACCGGCAATTATAGATATGTTGCATATTGATGGCACCACTCAACCCGGATATTCAGGAACACCCGTAGTTGTGTTGGATGGTACTAATGCCCCTGCAAATGGATTAAGTCTTTTTGGGATTAACAACATAATAGAAGGACTAAGCATACAAAATTTTCAGAATAGTGGCATTATGATTTCGGGAAGCGGTGAGCCAGGGCAAGGAGGCCACCAGTTAAGGAATAATTTTATTGGGACTGATGCCACGGGAACCCTGGCACAGGGTAACGGTTCAAGTGGTATTTACATTCTTCAAACGCCTAATAATACCATTACAAATAATCTGATATCCGGGAATGGCGGCCCGGGAATCAGGATTGACGGAACTCAATTTCCGGGTCAAACGGGTCAACAAGAGAAAAGCAATATCATTCATGGAAACAAAATCGGAGTTAATAACCTGGGAACCGCTGCCATCGCTAATAATGGAGAAGGTATCCTGATCCATAATGGCGCAGACTCGAATGAAATTGGTGGCTCATTAGCAGGCCAGGGAAATCTGGTTTCGGGCAATAACCTAAATGGAATACTTATCACAGGAACAGGTACGGATGAAAACAGGGTGCAAAACAATATAATAGGAGCCAATCAGTCGCGTAATACGGCACTTCCCAATGGCATTAATGGAATATCCATTGCACTTGGGGCTATAAAAAATGTTATAAAAGGCAATAGAATAGAAGGGAATACCGAACAAGGTGTTTTAGTTACTGATGCAGGAACCAATAATAATGAAATTCTTAATAATTTTATTGGAAGCACCGATCTTCCCAATAAAATGAATGGAATCCGGGTTGCAAATGGCAGCAAGGATAATCTTATCTCCCAGAACAATATTGGCAACAATATCCAGAACGGGATTCTTATTACGGGTGGAGGAACAGAGGGAACGTCAATAACAGCCAATTCCGTTATAGGAAATTTACTATCAGGCATTGCGCTTGAAGATGGAACCGCTTTGAATATAGTAGGAGGAACGATTGCAGCAGCCAGTAATATTATTCAGGGAAATCTTTCACGGGGAATAGTTGTCCGTGGAGGTGTTGGTAATTCCATTATAAATGATTCCATCAGTTTCAATAATTTTGCCGGGGTAGCTGTCGTTTCCGGTACGGGTAATGCCATTCTTTCAAACTCCATTTTTTCCAATATAGCTATTCCTATTCCAAACAAGCCGGTTAATGGACTTGGGATTGATCTCGGTGATGATGGGGTTACGCTTAATGATGGTAAAGATCCCCGCACTGGTCCCAATGACCTTCAGAACTTCCCGGTATTAAATACAGCAAGTCTGAATAATGGTACCCTCACCATCCAGGGAACTTTGCTTAGTATTCCCAATAGTAATTTCAGAGTAGAATTTTTTTCCAATGATGCCTGTGACCCTTCAGGATTCGGAGAAGGAAAAACTTTTCTTGGGTTTATCCTGGTAACTACAGATGTAAATGGAAATGCAAGTTTTGCGCCGGTATTTACCGGCATTTCGGGGTCTGTTACCGGGATCACAGCAACAGCTACTGATGCTTCCAATAATACCAGTGAATTTAGCCTGTGCCTGAGTCTGACTGGCGCTCAAACAGCAGATCTGGCACTCACAAAAAATTCCAGTTCCACACAGCTCAATGTGGGAGACTCAGTGGTTTTTACGCTCACACTTGTCAATAATGGACCTGATGCTGCTGCTGGTATTACTGTTGCCGATACACTACCCGCAGGCCTTACCTTTAACCGTGCCATTCCTTCAACCGGGGTTTATAATAATTCAACCGGTATATGGAATATCGCTACGCTTAATAATGGAGCGCAGGCCACGCTAACCATTGTGGCAACTGCCATCCAGCCAGGAACCATTACCAATACCGCCACGGTTGCATCCAGCAATTTGCCCGATCCGGATTCTTCAAATAATCATAGTAGTGTGTCAATACAAGTTAACCAGGTGGTGATTAAAAAAGCAGATCTGGCACTCACAAAAAATTCCAGCTCCGCACAGCTCAATGTGGGAGACTCGGTAAGCTTCACGCTCACACTGGTCAATAAAGGAACTGATCCGGCTGATAGCATTTCCGTCGCTGATATTCTGCCCGCAGGCCTTACCTTTAACCGTGCCATTCCTTCAACCGGGGTTTATAATAATTCAACCGGTATATGGAATATCGCTACGCTTAATAATGGTGCCCAGGCCACGCTAACCATTGTGGCAACTGCCATCCAGCCAGGAACCATTACCAATACCGCCAGGGTTGCATCGAGCAATTTGCCCGACCCGGATCCTTCAAATAATCAAAGTAGTGTGTCAATACAAGTTAACCAGGTGGTTACGATAGAAAGCCAGATCAGGCAATTAATTGCCAGGGTAGAAGCATTTGTTGCTGGTCGAAAAATTAACAGATTTGAAGGCAGAATCCTGACTTCGATCCTGGATGCTGCATTAAGAGAAAATAGAGAAGGAGATAAAGGAGGCGCTATTCGGGATCTGGAAATATTTCAAACGATAATAAAGTTTTTTATAAGAAGCAATAACGTATCAAAAGAGCTTGTTTCTGACGCTCAAAAGATTATCAACCAGCTTAAAGACATCGAAGGCAGCGCTGACAATTTAAAGACGGATAAATTAAGCAATTCAAAAACGAACGATATAAGTGAGTCAAAAGAAATGAGAAGCTTTAATATTTATGGAAATTATCCTAATCCATTTAGTAGTTCAACAACCATTTCATTTGATTTACTAGATCAGAGCCATATTAAACTGTTCATTTATGATGAAAGTGGCAGGATGGTTACTACTCTTTTGGATAAAGTTTTACCAGCAGGATCGTACAACATTACATGGCGACCCGGGAATATCCCTGCTGGTGTATATTTTGCTCAAATAAGAAAGGGCAACTTTATTAAGACGACTCAGATGGTGCATGTAAAATAACAGGCATTGGTAGAATAAAGTGGGTTCAATTTTCTTTGAAATCGTCTTGCATGTCCTCAGCGCAGTTGGTGTTGAGCATCGGCTTTGAAGCCCTGTTGGCGCAAGCGTCAGCTTGTGCCATTACCATATTTAACTAAAATCCAATTCAATCAAAAAGGAAATGATACAGCGATTTTAGTTGCTTACTTCCAGGAAAGCAAAGAGGCGGTTTTTCAATTCAGTAAAGTAACGAGGAATGATGGCTATGCGAAATTGGAAATAAACTCAAAAAAAGGAAATGCAGAAACGTGGCTTGGCTTTTTGGGCGCAGATGAAAAGAATGCAGCTAATAGTGTGTATGCAGGAAGAGTGGTATTAATATAATTCGCGTATGAAAAGAATATAAATAGCAGCTGTTTTACAGTAAACCAAGCGGCGCAGAGGTTTACGATAGATGGAAATTTACAACCATCTTTAATTTTTTTACCATCATTTACAAAATTGTTGTTCCTTAGCAAAAGAAAAACTTCCCGTTTGAAATAAAACTGTGTGCAAGAACGTTTGAAAACCCCAGCTATCCTTAGATTTAGAATACCAAACATGGAAAGTTGCTGCTGTCCTGAGTTTGCAACTCAGGACATCTTAATTATATCAAAAATTCAGTTTTTAATAATCCGCATTACTTTCCATAATAATAATCTCTTGCACTACTGTAAATATATTCTTCCGCTTTTTCTACTATTCCTGCTTGAACCGGATTATTATGGATATATTCTAATTTCTGTGCTGCAAAATCAGGAGCATATATTATTTTGGTTGGTTATCCTGTTGCCAGAATTGATGATAGGTGTTTCTGCTGTTAAGTTCTCCTGCTTTTTTAAAAATTTCAATCATCCACTCTTTTCTGCTTTCCCCGGAATGTTGAATGATAGATTTCATATGTTCTTTACTGGTAAACTTCTTAAAATCGCCAGGTACATTGCTTACATTATTCTCTTTAGCAGAAATTATTAAATGCAAATGGTTGCTCATCATACACCAGGCATAAAGCACCAGACCTTTTTTCTCCTGACAAAATTTTAAACTTTCTATTACTACATCTCTGTATTCTTTCCTCGTAAATACGTCTACCCATCCCATCCCGAACTATCGGGACAAAGCTCACAAAATACATTGCTCCCTGATCTGTTATTTTATAGCCGCCTGGACTCATGTACTCATAAACATTTTTTATAAAAGTAAGATAAATGTCCTGAGTTGCACCTGTCCCGTTATTCGGGAAACTCAGGACAGCAACTCTTTTTTTATTTGAACATTCTAATAGCTGGGGACACATGAGCATCAGTAATCTTACACCACAAAAAGCTCATTTAACAAAACAACCTTTATTTAAAAAATGGAAATAAAAAATCGAACCTGTACCTTGTATAGTTAAATCAGGATTTATTTACTCACCTGTATAGCTATTTTAGGACGAGACAAGGACGAGACAAGGACGAGACAACCGGTACTCCTTCGCCACCCCTTCGATATTCCTTCGATATCCCTTCGATACATCCTCGATCCATATATCGAAGCGAATACGAAATAAATGTGTAGAAATTACGTTAGAGAGTAGAAGCAGATACTTCGATTAATAAATCAAAGCATGAGACTATGGCAATTCTCTCTCACGGTATTTTAGGATTTGTGAACGGTAAAACCGGGCCTGTTATCAGTTATACCCGGTTTGGGCAAAACATTACCAGGAGCATCAGTAATACTGAAAAAAACAAAATAGAAACGCCCGCAAGAAAAGCGCAACGGGAGAAAATAAAAGTATGCAATGAGTTTACGAAAGCTTTTGCCGGCACAGGTTTCTTTAACAGAAGTTTTCCAGATCCGGCACATACCGGTTCCGGCTACAACAGGGCAACCAGCGCTCTCATGAACCTGGCTATTCTCACTATTCCTGAAACAGTTATTGCATGGCCAAAAGTGCTGGTTTCAAAAGGAGAACTTCCTCCGGTTGATTTTGCAACTGCCGGCACAAATGAAGAAGGGAATATCGTTTTTAGCTGGACAAATAATGCCGGAACAGGCACAGCGAAAGGAAATGATACAGCGATTTTAGTTGCTTACTTCCAGGAAAGCAAAGAGGCGGTTTTTCAATTCAGTAAAGTAACGAGGAAAGATGGCTATGGGAAATTGGAAATAAACTCGAAAAAAGGAATTGCAGAAACATGGCTTGGCTTTTTGAGCGCAGATGAAAAGAATGCAGCTAATAGTGTATATGCGGGAAGGGTGGTATTAATATAATTCGTATATCCAAAAGAATATAAATGGAGTAGCTCTTTACAATAAACCAAGCCCGGCGCAAGGCTGTACGTTAGATTGAAACTTACAACCATCTTTAATTTTTTTACCATCATTTACAAAATTGTTGTTCCTTAGCAAAAGAAAAACTTCCCGTTTGAAATAAAACTGTGTGCAAGAACGTTTGAAAACCCTGAAGAGGCGCTCATAACGCTATCTTGCACAACTACTCCATTAACCTATGAAACACGGAGTGTATTAATTAACACTAATCCTGGCAGATCCAATGCTACTCAGAATTTTCATAAAAATCTTTAGCTTACTGGCTTTTATTTTATTTGTTTTTAATGCAAATGCTACCAATTATTATCTTTCCAATTCTGGAAATGATGCCAATACCGGAACCAATCCATCTGCTGCATGGCAAACACTGAATAAATTAAATTCATTCAAAAACCTGAAACCCGGAGATAATGTTTTATTTAAAAGAGGGGATACTTTTTATGGCAGTATTACTGTAAATAATTCTGGAACTAAAGAAAATCCGATAACTTATGGAGCTTATGGGACTGGGGAAAATCCGGTAATTAGTGGTTTTACAAATGTAACAAACTGGACTAATTTGGGCAACAATATTTGGGAAAGCACAGATGCGGTATCTACATTACCAACCTGTAATATGGTAGTAATAAATGGAGTAAATACTGCGATGGGAAGATGGCCTAATAGTGGGTATTTAACATTTCAAAGTCACAGCGGGAAGACTTCAATAACAAGCAGCAGTTTAACAGGTATTCCTAACTGGACAGGAGCTGAAGTTGTAATACGCTCAACACAATGGACATTGGAAAGAAAAAAAATAGCTTCGCAATCGTCAAGTCGGTTAAACTATTCGGAGATAAATTATGAACCTGCAAATGGTTTTGGTTTTTTTATACAGAATGATCTTAGAACACTTGATGAGCAAGATGAGTGGTACTATAATTCAATAACAAAAAAGCTGTCTATTTACAGTAGAAACCGGCCAGGAAAAATTAGTGTTGCATCAAAAGATACACTCGTTACAATTCACGGTAGCTACCTTAATTTTAATAGCCTTTCATTTCACGGAGCTAACCAATTTGCTTTATATAATGACTGGAGCGGCATAAGGGATATCAGTATTGATTCCTGTTCTATTTCCTTCTCAGGAATAGATGCGATAAAGGTTGCTGCTACTTTAAATCTTAAAATTAATAATAGTAGAATTTCAAATTCTAACAATATTGGAATTAATTTATTTTATCTTAATCCGTTTGCAAGCATAAGAAATAATGAAATTGAGAATACCGGGATATTTTGTGGTATGGGAGAAAACCTTTCAGGTTCATATAGTGCAATTTTTTCTAATGATAACGCGGCAATAATAGAAAGGAATAAAATAATGAATTCAGGATATATTGGCATATTTGCTACTGGCGATTCATTTATAATAAAGAATAATTACATAGACACTTTTTGTACTGTTTTGCAAGATGGAGGAGGTATTTACACTCATTCTCGACAAAAGATAAATTATGGTAGAAAGATTATTAATAACATTGTATTTAATGGAATTGGTGCTGTCGGCGGGACAAATGACATTGCGTACTTTGCAGCAAACGGAATTTATTTAGACGACAATAGTGCGAATATTGAAGTTTTTGGTAATTCTGTTGCTAATTGTTCAAACGGCGGTTTATTTATTCATAATGGATACAATTTGAATATACATGACAATATATTTTATAATAGTAGCAATCAATTTATTACGCAAAACGATATTAATCAATACACATTAAGAGGTAGTACCTTTAAAAATAATATCTATTTTTGTAAATCTGCTAAACAATTCTGTGGATACTTTGCGTCAACTACAAATGACTTTTCATTATGGGGCGCATCGGACAATAATTTTTATGCGAAGCCGATAAATGATAGCCTTGTATTTAACACACGAATAAACTGGAGCAATCCCTATTATCTTACACTTGAAGGTTGGAAGTTATACTCACGCTTAGATCAAAATTCTAAGAAATCTCCTAAGAGAATAACTGACACATCGGATGTAAGGTTTGAGTTTAATCCAGATTCGGTAAGCAAAACGATTTTGCTTCCTTATAATTATATTAGTGTTACCGGAAAAGCTTACAATGGATCAATAACCGTTGGCCCATATAGTTCCGTAATATTAATAAAAAATGACATAATTACCAATCAACCACCAATCGCAAATGCTGGAAAAGATGAAACTATAATGTTTCCTGTAAACAGTACTACACTTTCCGGAAGTGGAAGCGATGAAGATGGTAAGATTGCCGCATATTCCTGGACAAAGATATCCGGTCCTTCAAACTTTAATATTGTAAATTCTACATCTGCCACAACGGAGGTGAACGGGTTGACGATAGGAGTTTACCAATTTCAGTTAACAGTTACTGACGACAAAGGTGCTTCTGCAACTTCAATCATGAAAATCACGGTAAACCCCGCTGTAAATATTCCTCCGAAAGTGTCGGCAGGCGTAAATCAAACGATTACGCTTCCGGTAAACAATATAATACTTACCGGAAGCGCCTCAGATGCAGATGGACAAATTGCTAACTATTTATGGGAAAACATTTCCGGCCCTTCAGATTACAAAATTGAAACTCCAAACTCAGCTGTTTCAAAAGTATCCGGATTAATTGAAGGAGTTTATCAATTTCAACTAACTGTAAAAGATGATAAAGGAGCAGATGCAATATCGACAGTGCAAATTATAGTACATCCCGCTTTAAACATTCCTCCTACTGCCAATTCAGGTGCAAATCAAACAATTACTCTTCCAACAAATACCGTTACTCTTAACGGAAGCGGAACTGATTCTGATGGAACAATATCATTTTATTCCTGGACGAAAATCTCAGGACCCTCTGCTTACAATATTTCAAACACATCTTCTGTTGCTACAACTATTTCAGGATTAATTCAGGGAGTTTATCAATTTGAATTAACAGTAACAGACGATAAGGGTGCCGTTGGAAAGGATACGATTCAAATAACTGTAAATCCAGCAGCGAATATCCCTCCTACAGTTAATGCAGGAGCAAATCAAATAATTACTCTTCCCACAAATATCGTTACTCTTAATGGAAGCGGCGCTGATTCAGATGGAACAATTGCTTCTTATTCCTGGACAAAAATCTCCGGCCCCTCTGCTTACAATATTTCCAATTCATCTTCTGCTGCTACAACTATTTCAGGATTAATTCAGGGAGTTTATGAATTTGAGTTAACAGTAACAGATAACGACGGAGCAAATGCAAAAGATACAGTGAAAATCATTGTTAATCCAAAACCAAACACACCGCCAACAGCAAATGCAGGAAGTGGGCAAACAATAACCCTTCCTTTAAACAGTGTAACGCTTAGCGGCAGTGGAACAAATAGTGATGGAACCATTAAGTCTTACAAATGGGCAATAATATCAGGGCCAAACAGTGGAGCAATAAATAATGCAAATTCTGCTTCTGCAACAGCAAATAATTTATCAGAAGGTGTTTACCAGTTTGAATTAACAGTAACAGATAACCAGGGAGCAACAGGAAAAGATACAGTGAAAATCATTGTTAGTCCAAAAGCAAATACTCCTCCAACAGCAAATGCTGGAAGTGGACAAACAATCACGCTTCCTGTAAACACTACAACTCTCAATGGAAGTGGAACAGATAGTGACGGAACGATTTCTTCTTACAAATGGGTAAAAGTATCAGGCCCATCCAGTGGAACAATAAATAATTCCAATTCTGCTTCTGCAACAGCCAGGAATTTATCAGAAGGAGTTTACCTGTTTGAATTAACAGTAACCGATAACCAGGGAGCAATTGGAAAAGATACAGTGAAAGTAGTTGTAAATCCAAAACCAAACATACCACCAACTGCAAATGCAGGAAGTGAACAAACAATCACCCTTCCTGTAAATACTGTAACCCTTAATGGAAGCGGAACAGATAGTGATGGAACTATTACATCTTACAAATGGATAAAAATATCAGGGCCAACCAGTCAAGCAATAAATAATGCCAATTCTGCTTCTGCAACAGCTATGAATTTATCAGAAGGGGTTTATCAGTTTGAGTTAACAGTAACAGACAACCAGGGAGCAACAGGAAAATATACGGTGAAAGTGATAGTTAGTCCAAAAGCAAATACACCGCCCACAGCTAACGCAGGTGGAGATTTAACGGTTGTATTACCGGTGAATACTGTTTATTTAAATGGGAGTGGAAATAGTGCGGATGGGATAATTACTGCCTATCAGTGGAAACAGATTGCAGGGCCGGATTCAGCTTCAATAACTAGTGATCATAAACCATCAACTGTCGTAAAAAACCTGGTGGCTGGTACTTATGAATTTGAGTTGACGGTCACGGACAATAATGAAGATACAGGCAGGGATACAATAAAGGTAGTAGTGGCGTTGGCAAGGATTTCAGGAGAAGCGAACAGCATTAAGATTTATCCCAATCCGGTACGTGATATAGCAACGATTGAAATAAACTCAGAAAATTTGAATTCCCGGTTAACGGTTATTATTTCTGATTTTGCAGGAAAAATAGTTTATAAAAAACAGATGATTCCAGCTGATTATAAAACGATAGAAAAAATAAATATGAGCGGTTATGCAAAAGGAAGCTATACAGTTAGCATATTTTTTGATCAGAAGGATAAGCAGGTATTGACAATAATTAAACAATAATAGAATACTACATAATGGATAGGCGCTAAGGCAAAAAAAACTGCTAATAGATTATCACTTTTTTGATGTTGCGTTCAGCCTTTAGCCTTCAGTGTTCGGCTTAATTTAGGAGCTAAACGGCAACTTTTTCAATTTTCCTGTTGCTGAATAATTCAATCAGCTCTTTCGAATTTTGAATATTTGTACGGGAAGATGCACCAAACAAAATGGATTCAATGCCATCCATTTCACATACATATTCCAGGGCCTCATTTGGTGAAATAGTACCGGCTGCGAATACCTGCATGGCTATGAGCCTGCAACGTTTTTCTGAAATCGTTTGTTCATAAAGTTGCTTTCCGCCAGACATTCTGAAACCACTTTTATTAACAGAAGCACAAATAATGGGATTTTCAATTCCGCAGCTTTCTAAGGTGTTTAATAAAAAAGGAAGGTTCATGGTAATGTAGCCTGGCTCTGCATTATATTTTTCCCGTATATATCTGTCAAATCCAACCATGAAATCTGTCATACCAAGGCCTAAAATCAGATCCGTAATCACATTTTGAATAAAAATAACCGGTGTAGAAATACCTTTGAACATTTTTAATTCCGCATCTATTAATAGCTGCATCATGGAAATAAAATCTTTTTTCATAAATGCCAATCCACCTTTCGCAAAAGTACTGAACAGATTACCGGGCACATACTGCTTGATGGTACCTAAAATTCCAAGTTCAGTCATCGCATTGGCATATTTATGCGCATAGGGTAAACAGGGATAAATGTCCAGATTCTTGTAACGTGTGTCAGATCTCATGGTTTCACAGATATCAGCAATCCGGTTATGCGTCGTACACATAAATGTATGAATGCCTTCATCCATGATAATGTCCAGCACATTTACAATAGACTGGTTTGTCTTGAATTTAAGAGCTTGTGCCCTTGATTTTTCTTCAGAACTATGGTTGATCCCGAAGAACTGGTTGTCTCCAAAAATTATTCTTTCCATATTTATTGGTTTGTTGGTGAGAATTCAAATTGCCATCAAGGTTGATAACCTTTAATAATTTAATAGAATTAGTCGCTTAAATCGTGATGCTGCTAATTATCGAATTCCATTTTATTCCTTCACTAAATTAATTGTCGTCGGTGGAGACCGACCACGGTACGCTCCACTGGTCGGTGTCTCCACCGACCGGAACATTTAGGAATCCACCCTTTACGACTTAAACGCTGTAAAAACTTGATATGAAGGTTGGTCACCTTAATTAGCGGTGACTTTTACTTGTCCTGTAATAATAGATTGATCACTTCATCAGTTACCAGAGCGGATTCGAAAGAGCTTTTTGTGATTGCACTCTTTGTTTTTATCGCATTGATAAAATGGTCCACCTGTGAAGTATATTCTTCACCGCGTAAATAAAAATTTACATTTTCGGTAAGGGATGTAATATCCTTAATCGTCCATCCTTTTGATAATTGCAGCTCTTTGTTATCTTCTTTCAGAAATATCTTAAGTTCGGTAGCATCGGCAATGATCTTACCTTTTTTTCCGAAGATGGTAATTTGGGTTACCATTTTACGATAGGTTTCATCACTCCAGTTTACTGCAAGGCGACCTGTAAGACCGTTGTCTAAAGTTAAGTTTGAATAGACAGCGTCTTCGACGTCTTTTGAAAAAATGTACTTTAATTGAGTACCACGTACTTTTACCGGCTTACCTAGTAAAAAATGGATGAGATCGATGGTATGCGAGGCATAATCATACAGGCAACCGCCACCACTCCCCTTTTCAGATCTCCAGGTGCTTCCTTTTTCTTTGAGCACCACCGGCCCATAAGATTCGCCCATAAAATGATACAGTTCTCCAATAGCATTACAGTGAAGTAATTTTTTTACTTCATTGAAAGTGCCGATAAACCGGTTGTGATAGCCCACCTCATTCACCAGGTTGCGGCTTTTGGCAAGCGCTGATAAGGTTCTGCCTTCCTGCACACTTAAGGAGAATGGTTTTTCACAAAAAACATGAAGGCCTTCATTTAATGCATATTCAACCATTTCGGTGTGATACTTTGTCGGAGTTGCAATAAACAAGGCATCCAGGTTCATAGTGGCGATCATTTTCTTGTAGTCGCTAAAGCATTCAAAGCGGGAATATTTCTTAAATCCTTCAATTACAAGGGAAGATGAATCACAGACGGCTACCAGGTTCACATCCGGATGAGCGCCAAGTATGGAACAATGAGATATTCCCATCTTTCCCAGACCAATTATTGCAGTTCTTATCATGATATTTTTTTAATTTTAAAAAAAACAAGTAGTAAATCTCTGAAAAAGAGCAGCTGATTTTTTGTGTTTCGCTTGAATATTTCCGGTCGGTGAAAGATCCTGATAAACCACTCCAATCGTAATATGATCCAGATTTTTGCCGGTCTTTTACTGTTGCCTGCATACCAGTCAAACACGTTTCCTATCGTTGTAATAATACGAGCATTTACCTCATCTTTATGTTGAAACGCCCATTTCTCTTGTTTAGGTGCAGTCATTCCTATAAATAAAATATGAGGATTAAAAGAATTAATCTGTTTAACCATTAAGTTATTTTCTTCTTCAGTAAACACAGCTTTG
The DNA here is from genome assembly GCA_963706825.1 of uncultured Chitinophagaceae bacterium. Taxonomy (GTDB): domain Bacteria; phylum Bacteroidota; class Bacteroidia; order Chitinophagales; family Chitinophagaceae; genus Ginsengibacter. Next base: position 518,488 of record CAVPNT010000005.1, read on the forward strand.
AAAGGAGGTGCATATCCACAAGCTTTAACTTTTGGATATTCTTTTTCAAGCCGCTTAATTATTTTTTGTAATGTATTTTCAGATGAACCTAAAAAGAAAACCCGCCAATTATTTTTATTAGCCTCTGCAATGAAATGGTCGAAGCAGTCCTGTCCGGCAATTTTTTTTATATTTTTTCCATTTAATAAAATTGAACCAATGGCAATACCCATTCCGTCAAGTACTAAAATATCTGTCTTTTTTAATGCAATTGAAAATTCTTTATCGGTTAAGGAAATTCCATAAGAATTTGGGCTAAAAGTATTTAGTAAATATTTTTTAGAAAAATCTAAATCTGATAAACGGCCAGTAAATACATTATATCCTAAAACCTTTATTGTTTTATTCATAACTAAAAAAAGAAAGAAAAGGTAAAATGGATATTAGTTACGATTTGTATTTCAAATTATATATCCTAATATGCTCTTGTAAATCGGATTCTTTTAAAAAGCGATTTCCTATGTTTTTTGCTGGAACGCCTGCATAAATTGAAAAGGGCATCACATCTTTTGTAACAACTGATCCTGCAGCAATAATGCTACCTTCTCCTATTTTCACTCCACTCATTATAATAGACCCATGACCAACCCATACATCATCCTCAATAACGATATTTTCATTTAACCCTTTCCAATTATAATCGCTATCACTTATTTGACTAGCTAAACGAATAGGGGTCCCAATTTGTTGATAATGATGATCGTAACGACCAACTAAAGCTACATGACTTGCAAAAATTACATTATTTCCTATTTGCGTGTCACATTCAATAATAGAAAATTTCCCGATATAGAAATTATCGCCAATATTAATCTTATCTTTTGCCCAAATATGCACATTTCTTCCAATAAAAGGGTTTTTGCCAAAAGTGAATCTTCTCCATTGAAAATTAACTAAAAGGGTGATTCTAATTTTTTTTAATATAAGAATAAAGCTTTTATGCATCTCGCTTTTCTGTAGGCAATGTTTTCCATTTATTGTTTTCCCATTGATTAAGGTTTTCAGGAATGAGCCTTCAATTTTTAAATACTTTTACCTTTTGTATCATATCTACTTTAGGTTTCTTTTTCCTCATTGCAATTAGCTTTTTAATTCCATCGGTAAAATTATCAACCATTCTTTCATTAGAATATCTTTCAATTTCCTTTATACAGTTTTCTGTAATTTCTCGAATCTTCGCTTTATCCTTTAAAAGGTCAACAACCGAGTCAATATAGCAACTTATTTTATTTTCTGTTATAATACCGTTTTTCCCAGGTATGAGATATTCGAGTTCAGGGCCGTGAAATGGATATTTGGTAGTGACGATTGGCGTTTCAAATGCAAAGGAATCGAGAATTGCTAATCCCATTGCTCCGGGTAATAAAAAAAGAGACGATAATTTAAAAAATTTAGCCTTTTCATAACCAAATTTAGGTCCCACATAAATTAAATATGGCCTGGTTAATGCTGCCTCTTTTATAATATTCTCATCTTGTCCACCGCCTAATACCACTAATTTAACCTTTTTTGTTCTTTTTACAATTTCATCAATTGTTTCAATTAAAAAATCTATTCTTTTTTCTTTATAAAGAGCACCGCAATAAATTAGAATAGTCTCGTCTTTCTGTATGTCATATTCCCTCCTAATGATATTTAACTCCTCCTCTGAAATACTAGTGTATTCATTATTCATTTTTTGAGTATCTATTGCATTTTGAACACACGTGATTCGGTTATCTGGGTATCCATTTTGAACAAGAAACGCCTTTATGCCGTTTGTATATGCGAACCACCAATCACAATGATTGATATAAAGCCTTTTAAATAAGTTTGAAATGCTATAGTCTTTAGCGAGCTTATTAAGACCATGCCCCCAGAAAGCAAATTTCTTGTTATTGAAAATCCTTCTAAATATCAAAATATAATTTATTAATAACCGGTCTGCTTGTTCTACTATAACTAAGTCTGCTGATTTAATTTCATTTAAACACGGTTGCCAAGTTAATTTTGTAATGCCGATGTTTAGGTACTTATTACGTTTAAAAATTCCCCATTCATTTGTGACACAATCATCTTTTCCACTTAAATCTGCATCACCGTAAATTAATTCCAGTAATATTCCATTCTTATAAAGTTCTTGACGCAAGAGATCAAAAAAAGAGATTCTGTACTGGGGCAAGGATTTATATAATATTAAAACTTTAAACATAAATGGATAAAATTAGATTCGTTTCCTAAAGATGATTCATTGATTGAAGTATATTAAGAGGAAATGTTTTTTTTCCGATTCTATCTATTAATTTCCCTTGGTTATCATAATCTGGATGTACCATTATTTCAATCATCTCTTTGCTAGATATTGATTTCTTTTTAATTCTTAACAACACATCAGTTTGGTCACCAAAAATATCTGTATAGTTTGCTTTATTCCTTTTTAAATAAAAGTTAATAATCTGTCTATAGTATAGCTTATATGCCTTTGTTGAGATATTCGTATTGTTTAAGATTCTAATAAAAGGGATGTTATAAGTTTGTTTTATTTTCATTATAATTTTGAGAATACAATAAAACTCATGTACGTGATGATGTGTATCAATGTGGGTTATAGAAATTCCTGATCCCACTATTCTTCCAATTTGTGCACTAAACTCTTTGAAAATTAATTCCTCCTGCTCTTTATTTAAAAAAAAAACACTTTTTAATAAATGATTTTTTAGTCTCGTCTTCCCTGCAAATAAAAAATCCACGCTTTGAATCTTATTCGTTAAAGGTGTTCCTTCTGTTAAAACTAAATGCACTCCTGTTTTTAGAGCTAACTGATGCTTATGAATTAAACAAATTGCATGATCAAATCCTGGCATATTAGCCATTAAAGTTGTACTATTGATATAATCTTTTTCAAATGCTTCGATTATAGCATTATTCACTGATGAATTCAATCCAAAATCATCTGCATTTATTTTAATATTGTTTAATATCATTTTAAATTAAAGAATTATTTCCGACACCTCTTATTTGTAAATTATTTCTATAAAGATCCCATCACAATTTTCATTTCGATTTTAAACTCTAATTTTGTTATTTATTATTAATTTGCGTACTCTTTATATCGTATACCAATTACTCCCATAATTCCTCCCGCCCCCTCAGCTATTTTTAATACTCCCCAGTATCTTTTTTTAATATTTGTCAGTAATGCAAATAGCCCTATAAAACCTAGTACCAAATACAATACACTTACTATTGCTTTTTTTATAAGTAGAAAATCTTCTTCTTGAAGTTTCAACATATATGCATAAGTACCTGATGTTCTATAAATCCTTCGGATAAGCCATTTTAAAGTTGCTCTGTTATTTGGAATATTTTCATAAGTAACAGCTTTCTCAGACCAAAAAACTTTCGCACCTTTTTTGAAAAACTCAATTCCAAAATAAGCATCTTCAGACCCAGAGGCATTAAAGCGTGAATCAAAACGTACCTTATATTTTTCTAAAGCAGTACGCCTGAGTATTATATTTCCAGTTGTTAAAGTCGAAAGTGGTGTATTGTCCGGATAATGTTCTCTTTTAAACCAACACCAAATATGTTTTGATACGCCTTCTGGTTTTACAGCAAATACTGGTCCTCTGGCAGCGTCGCCATTATTACAAATAACTGTTTTTAGTAACTCATTTAACCAATTGTTTGTTGCAAATTCATCATCGTCAATAAAGACAAAAAAGTCGGATTTTGTATTGAACGCTCTTTTTATTAATTCATTTCTTATCTCTGCTATTCCTTTAATCGCATAAACAAAATACGATAAAGAAAAAATTTCATTTGTTCTATTAAGAAATTTTTTTACTACAAACTCAGAGCCTCCATTCTTATCATTATCACCGATAATTATTGTTATATGCCCGATTAAGCATTTGTCAATGGTATTTTCAAATATACTTAAAAGTAAATTCTCAAGCATTTTTGATCTTTTATATGTTGGAATACATATAGTAATATGATGTTTCATAATTATTGATTGACAAACTTTATTTGTTGTAAGCACCTGTCTTTCCTTTCATAAAATGATACACACCTTGAAAAAGATAAGAAACGTTTTTTATCCTTTTATTTTTAAGATGATAAGCGGTTTCGAATGCCACATAATATATTTTATTAAAAAAGGTCATATTTTTATTGAAAACAATAAATTTATTCCTCGCCATATAGTAAGTCTTCAAATATGATACTTTTCTCATAGTATAAGAAGTATCATGATAAACTTCTAAGGATGGAGCATATAAAATTTTACAACCATTTTCTTTAAGTTTTATTGAAGAATCTGCTTCATCATAATAAATAAACAGCTGTTCATTTAGCATTCCGGCGTTAATAAATTTATCCACATCAAATAGTACAGCACATCCGGAGTATGAATCTACTTCATAGCTTTCATCAGGATATTTTCTATCAGTAAAAACAATGTGCTCTACGCTGCCCTTTTTAAAATCGATTACTCCACCGGAGTATGTTATTTTTCTATCAATTGATAAGATTTTAGGAGAAATGCAAGCCCCATCTTCTTCTTTATTTAACAACCTCGAAAGATTAAAAATCAAATCTGGTGTACATTGAGCATCGGGGTTAATAATAAAGAAATTTTTAAAATCAGGGATTGTATCTTTAGCATATTTAACTGCATAATTTATTCCTCCGGTATATCCTAAATTTTTTGAAGTGCGAATTAGGGTAATACGTGAATCATTTATTTCGTTAAGACATTTCCAGGTAACGTCAGTTGATCCATTATCTAAGATGACTATACGGGCATCTATCTTATCCTCATTAATGGTAGATAGTAGAGGTTTAATAAGTTGAGTGTCTTGATAAGTAAGAAGAATTATTGGAATTATTTCTTTCTTCATTGAGCGGTTCTCCATAAAGCTAAAATTTTATAAATGTGATGGTAAAAGTTGTAAAATCAAAAGATTAATTAGTAACTAAACTAATTTCTTCCAGGCTGGAGGCATATTTTTTTCTATTTCAATATTTTTAAACTTTTCACCTTTACGTGGCCCCTTCTCCTTTGCATCTTTAACCATTCTTTCTATTCCTTCTTTCAGTGCAATATTTTTAAGCATGTGTCCGAAAAGATTATGTGCCTTTTCATGTGTAGAATATGCATTAACTACCTCATTTCTTGCTTCCAAAGATTCAATCTGCTCCTTAACCCCAAAAGAATCACATACTATACTTGCAAGTTCTTTGACGGAATATGGAGTATCAGCCCCAACATTAAATACTTCATTGTAGGCTTCAGGAATTTCTATGCTTTTAGCAATAAGGGGAGCTACATCGTCAATATGACTAAATGCTCTTGTTTGCATTCCATCACCGAAAATAGTAAGCTTTTTGCCTTGCATGATTTGATTCATGAAGATTCCAACCACATTCCTATAGGGATCTCCAATGTTTTGCCTTTCACCATATACATTATGAGGTCGAAAAATGATGAAATTAATGCCAAACATTTCATGTGCTGCTTTTAAATCCTGTTCAATAGCAAATTTAGCTATACCATAAGGGTCCTCTGGTTGAGGAGTCATAGATTCTTTCATCGGCAGTTGATTTTTGCCATAAACTGCAATTGAAGAGGTAAAAACAAAACATTTTACTGATCCTGTATTTATAGCCGCATTAATTAAATTAACACTACCGATTAAATTATTTGTATAATTAAATCTACGTATGAAATGGCTTAGTCCTTCAGCTGCATAAGCAGCCAAATGAAAAACGTAAGTAAATTTATGTTTGCTGAATAAGTCATTTACCAATTCGATATTATTTATTGATCCCTTTATAAATTCTGCTTTATCGTTTACGTTATCTTCAAAACCTCCGGATAAATCGTCCAGGGCAATTACTTTATAACCGTTATTGACGAGATGATCGCACACATGAGATCCTATAAAACCGGCTGCACCGGTAACTAATACTGTTTGCATATTTTCTTATTTTGTTTAATTATAAATTTTGTAAATCCAAAATCTTGCGAAGATGAAATAAGTATTATACCGCTAACATTTCTGTGGAAGTTTCAGCCATAATTTGTAGCTTTTTTATAATAATTCCAATAATACTCATTGTTATTATCCATGATCCAAGTGTACCAGTTCCGATACTAAATACCAAAAACATTAAAGTGATTGCTAAGCCAATACCAGAAAATTCAATAGAAACAATTTTTCTTTTGAAGAAATATAATATCAGCGCTCCAAAAAATATTAGATTTAAGAAGATGCCAATTATTCCTTGTTCAATTATGATAATATAAAAATAACTTTCAAAACCTTGCAAATCATTAGAACTCATACTTTTGTCTTCATCAGATGAATAACCTAGAGTTTCTTCAATGTAATAAAATCCATTCCCACTTATGGGTTTTTTCTCGAATAACAAATAGGATGCCTCCAGCTGCATCTCTCTCATTTTCAGACTACTGCCTGAAATTTGACTTCCATCTTTCTGAAATATATCTATTGTATTGTTTATTTTATCTCTAACGGATGGAATTGTATATATACCACAGCAAAATAGTATTGCTAAAAGTGCGATTTGAATTTTCAATTTTAGATGTAAGCTCATTAATATAAACAACGCCATTCCTAATAAAAAAGAAATCAATGGCGTTCTTGAATTAGTCATCAATAAATTGATGAATGTCATAACAATCGATAATAAATATAAAACAGTAAGTTTGTTCTGTTTTTCTAAAATTGCATTAAAGCTTAAAAGAAAAAGGATTCCTAAAAGATATCCATAATATATCGGATGATCCACAAAGGAATTAATCCTAAAACGTTCATCAAAAATATTTTTATAAAAATCAAAGGATGAAAGACTATTAAAAGATTTGGATATCAAATTATCATAAGGATTAGTTTTTGTTAGAAAATTATAAAAACCATATAAACATAAAACTATACTACAAATCGCAAAGTATTTTACTAATCTTGGCCAATCTTCTTCTTCCTTGAAATTATGATAAGATAAAAATATTACAAGAAATGTTTGGATATATAAATCAATAGGACGGTAAAGTTGTAAAAAGAAATTAATACGGGTGTCAAAAAGGCCAATCAAAAGAAATCCAACAAATACAATGACTAACGGGTAAAATAATGGAAATTTACGAAATTCAATAACCGACTTTTTAAAATTTGCTAGTTCAGGGAGTAATAAGGAAAATACCATGAATCGGTGAAAGCCCATTTCCGTAGGTGAAGTAAAAAGTGTTATACGATGTTGAAAAAACATTATCCCTGTAAAAAACCACATTAATCTATAAATTCCCGTGCTTTTTATAATTCCTAAAAAGATCATTGCTGCAGCAAAAAAGAAAAAATACTTACCCATACAGTATTTTAATAACCTCTTTTTAAAATAAATTTAGGATAAAACATATTAAGGACTATTTCATTTCTTAGTATAAGTGTTTGGTATAGAATGAAGTATATACTACAGAACAAACTGGAAAATAGTATGATTAAAAAGTTGTTTCCGATAAGCATAAAGCACAAATACGTAATTATTGCGAATGGTATAACCAATAGAATGTTAAGGATTAGCGTTTTAATTGGGAATTTGAAATTCAAAATTCGTTTAGCTATTATATACGAAATGCAGGTAACCAAAAGCTCTGCGACTAATTGAGAAATAGCTGCTGCCTTCTCAGCAAAATAGGGAATGAAAATTAAATTAACAAGAAGACTTATAGTCATCCCGGTAGCAGAGAGAACAACCATGCTCCTGTCTTTTCTATTAACACTTAAGATCAGTAGTACAAACACCTGAGCAAAAGCAACAATTAATATTATAGGAGCCATTACTTTAATGATGAATATAGAATTAATAAAGTCCTTCCCTGCAAGGAGCATTACTATCGGATTTGCTAAAAGAAACACAAAAAAAGAAAGAGGAATACCAAAAGTTACTACAATGTTTAATGCTTTATTTACTAATAAAAAATACTGATCTTTCCCTTTTTCCTCAACTATGAGATTTACATGTGGAACCATTACGGTTATTAAAGCAGAAAAAACCGATAATGCCATTCGAATAATTTTATTTGCTCCATAATAGTATCCAACTGATAGTTTAGTAGACAAAAAACCGAGAAGTGTTGCTGGTAAAACAGAATAAATACTCGTTAAAACCATATAAATACCTAATATAAAAACTGGCTTTATGTGAGTTAAGATGCCGTGTAAAGTGAGTACTATTTTTCTTGAAATAAATTTTCTAGCATAATAAACATCTGTTAATACTGTAAAAAATAAAGTACAAACGAGAATAAAAAAATAGTTGGTTAAGTCATTTTTACTTTTCACAAAAAGAAAGATACTGATAACGGATAAACACCGAATGAACAAGCTTCTAAGGGTAATATATTTAAAATCATTGACTCCGGAAAATAACCATTCAATGGAAAAAACATTCAATAGAATGAATGAAGCACCGATTAACGCTAACTCCTTATAATTTCTAAGATCGGCATACACAAAAACAGATGCAATATAAATTATCAAAAGAAGAAAAGTAAAACATAAATGAACAGTTAATAACTCAAAGAAAAGTTTTGATCTTTTTTTTCGATTAAAGCCGATTTTAGCAATTTCACGTGTTCCATACACCGGCATGCCTAAAGCGGCAATAATAATAAAATTTTGACCATACGACATAATAAAATTACAAATTCCAAGTCCTTCAGCCCCTAATATTCTGGATAAATAAGGAAAGGTTAATAGTGGAAAAAGTAAATTTGATCCTGTTAAAAGAAAATTATAGAGGAAGTTTTTTTTCACAATCAATTTTAATATAGCATCACTTATACTTCTTCTTCTGTTTTTAATAAAGGTTTAATCTCGCAGAATTCTGGTAATATTTCTTAAAAAGGTAGTGAATTCTTTGCCCTTTATCTGGTAATTTTGGTGCTACCAAGAAGCGATTTCTCTTTTTTAAGAAAATACCTGTTATAAATAGATTTAGAAATAGTAACGCTTTTATTATCAACATAAAATGTCATTGTATAACCTATTAATCCAATTAAAATAATTGAAGCAATAAAGTCTAACAAGAAAGAAATATTATATGAAAACAATTCATGTAAGATTATAAAAAGATAAGAACTAAAGGAAAGAAGTATGACGGCGTGCAATAAATAAATTGAGAAAGAAATGGCGCCAAGGAAGACTAGTATTCTGCCGGAGAAAACGCTCTGTAATTTCGATGACTGTTGTATAGCTAAAATAAGACAAAAAGCTCCTATAGCATTTATGAGACCATCTCTTTTTATAATAAAACTATAATTCAAAAAGTCATAGAAGGTGCCCTTGATTGTTGGTGTGGACAGATAGTAAATATGTGGAAAACCACCTAAAAATAATCCGAATAATATTAGCACTATGACGGTTATCCTTTTAAAAAAAAAACTTTTAAAATTAAACCCTTCGCTATAGTTTAACATAATACCTAAAATAAAAGCACAATAACCAAACTTTTGGTGTATTAATAGTATGAGGAATATTAACGCGAGTATGAAAAAGGAATTTTTACTTTTATAAATAAGCGCTAAGGTTGCAAATACGAGCAGAGAACCATAAAGTTCAATGCTGATTGACCACAATACAGTATTATAGGAACTATCTCCTAAAAACATTGACTGAAGAAAAAGGATTTTTAAGAATACGATGCAGGAAGGATTTCCTTCTAAAACACTGAGCCAAATAGATTTTGTTACCCTACTCGCTTCAAGATTAAAATTCAATGAAAGTTTTAACAATATAAATGCGAAAATTAATGAGAAAGCGACAGGAATATATAATCGGGGCAGTCGCCTTATGAATGCAGAAGCTAAATAACTTATTTCTTTTTCTTTAAAAAAACGTTTACTTAATACATGACCACTTAAAATAAAAAATATATATACAAACAATTGACCATTGGTAAGAAATAGGAAGGGTGATTGATAATACCACAATTCTAATTTATCAACATGAACATGATTTAAATTTCCACTAGCCTGAGCCGGATAAAATGCTAAAAGATAATGATGGATAACAACCAAAACAGCTGCCATTCCCCGTACTCCTTCCAAATAAGCCAATTTTTTGCTTTTTACGAATTTATTAGATCGAGCTGATTGTACAGGAATCTCACCGTCTCTAATAATTCTATTTCCACTATTTCCACTTATCAATTTCTTTTTATTATTTATTATTTCAATTAGGAAATGGAAATCATTTCATTATACCACATTAGTCACCCTTTAATTTTTTATTTCAATTCAAATAACTATAATAATTTATTGTGGCAATACTATTTCCTTTTTTGTGATTCCAATCTCCCTTCCTATCACTCCCTCTTCTTCCATCTCTGCTACCATTACATATCCCAATGACGGCAAATTCACTTTAATAGATGTATTTTTTATCATCACTACATTTCCATCTACTACATAAGAGGGCCGGTCTATAACAGATGCCAGGCGGTTTAAATTTACCCTGCTTCTTTCCAATCTGATATTCTGATGGTTTGTTACAAACTCTCTAATCTCCTCTATTTCCCCGTTTTGGATAATGGCAGCCTCTCCTTTCCAATAAATAAGATTTAAAACATTCCTGAGCTTGATTACCTGACTGATTTCACTCTGATGTAGGTAAACGAAGACATACGAGGGAAATAAGGGTTCATAAATTACTTTCATTCTCCTGAACTCGTTTATTCGCCTGCAGTTCATTGGGCAAAAGTTTTTAATTTTCTTTTTAGTTAATGAACTACTTACTTTTTTTTCGCATTTCGCTTTCGTGTAAAGGATGTACCAATTCTTCTGCATAATTTTTCTTTTTTAAAATGAAAATTGCAGCTATTCAAAGGAAGATTTTGATACGATAAAAAGAACTTACCGGTTAGAACGTTGTTACAGGTTATCGTAAAGTTTTGGTGTTGAAGCTTCAAGGTCAAGGTTGAAGGTTCAAGGTTGAAAGTTGAAGGTTCAAGGTTGCCTCTTTCTTCTTATATCTTTCATCTTGCGTCTTTCATCTTGCATCTTTCATCTTTCATCTTGCGTCTTTAACATGGCTTCGCCACTCTCAGTCACATAGTTTTTTGAGTAAATTAAATTTGAGAACGGTCGAAATATTAAGTACTCCTCATCTATTCATCCTCACTTCTATATAAACTTTCCTTTTTTCCTTTTTTCCTTTGGAAAAAAGAATTTATTAAACCACTTATTTAGTAGTTCACTATAATTACCTTGTTGTGTTTATCTGTCAGTTGGCAATCAGATCAGTTCCGGGTTTTGGTGACTCACAAAGGTCAGTTACCACTGATCAACTCATTGCTTCCTTAATCAGTTTTTTTGTCTTTGGCTTCTTTTTATTCCCATAGCCATATTGGTATCCATACCCGTAATAATTCCTCAAAAATCCCCTGGTCTTCACTCCATTAAACACAATAGCAGGATTGGTAATCGGGTTTATCCGGTTATTTTCATCTATTTTTTTAATCAGCGTCTTTGGAGTGTAATTGTGCCTCACCACATATAAAGTGGCATCACACAATCCCGTCAGGATATATCCGTCATTCACCAGGCCTACAGGTGAGGTATCAATCACCACTACATCAAAAATATTTTCTAAATAATCCAGCAGTTCTTTCGCCTTTTCTGCAGATAAAAGCTCAGAAGGGTTTTCAGGAATCGTGCCTGCCGAAATGAAAAATAAATTTTCATGATCCGGATTCCGGTTAATAATTTCTTCGGGCTCCTTTTCACCACTCAGGAATTCTGTAACTCCATGTTCATGATCGGCATTTAAAATCGTGGAAAGGGTTGGGTTATTGAGATCCAGATCAACCAGTACTACTTTTTTTTCTGTATGGGCAATACTCACCGCAAGGTTTGCTGCTATGAAGCTTTTTCCTTCTCCCGGGATACTGGAAATCACCAGGATCTTTTTATGGCTGTTGTCTATTCCCAGAAACGATAAAGAAATCCGTAACTTTCTAAACTGTTCTGATAAAAAGCTTCTTTTGCCGCTCGTGATCACCACCGGGCTTTTGGATTTGTCAAAGTCTATTTCTGCAATGATTGGAATTGTAGTACGTGATTCTACTTCACTCCGGTATTGAACCTTTCCGAGCAGAGATTCTTTCATAGAGATAACTGCTACAGTTACTCCGAGGCATGCAACAAGCGCGATTAAGTAAACCACCATTTTTTTAGGACTTACGGGATCAGGCAGCGTGTGTGCCTCATCCACTATCCGGTTACTCGATACGGTAGATGCATAAGCCAGTGCGCTTTCTTCTCTTTTTTGCAGTAAAAAAGCATAGATGTTGCTTTTTATTTGTTGTTCACGACTAATGTCAAGCAACTGCCGTTCTTTCTGTGGTACCGTCTGCAAAATGGAATTATAACTTCCATTAGTGGCATTTATGTTTTGCCTGGCAGCAAGAAGGCTCTGTTTCTGGCTTTGAATATTTTGTAAAATGTTAGGCTTTATTTTATTGATCTGGTCCTGGATCGCTACCAGGTTTGGATTATTTTCACCTACTGTTTTCTTTAATTTTTCATACTGCAGTTCTGTCGTATATAATTGATCGATGAGCTGTGAAAGCACCGGATTACTTACCCCCACTGCAACTGAAAAAGGCACGATAGCGCCGCCGTATTCATTGTTTTTTACAAATTTTTCTACCTGGTCGAGTTCTGAAATCTGGGTATTCACTTCGCTCAGCTTCTGGTCGTTGGCGCTTACATTTTGCAGGTACAGTTGCCCCTGGGTACTGATATCTACCGCACCCTTTCCGGATTTAAATTCCTGGATTTTCTTTTCTATTGAATCAAGATCATTTGAAGCAACCCTCAGCCGTTCTTCAACAAACACCAAAGTATTTTTGGCTAAAGTATCTTTTTCGTTTATTTCAGATTGACGGTAAGTTTTGATAAGCTGGCTTAAAACATCTTCTGCCCTTTCGGGTACCGCATCCCGGTAACTGAGATTGATAATAGAGGATAATTTACCCGCCGATTCTACTTTCAAACTTCCCAAAAGGTCTGAGACTACAGTAGCAGGGTTGATTAAAGTAAAATAATACGATACCGGTTTGTCCTCTTTATGATAACTGCTATTAGGAACAAATTTTAAGGTGCCATAAGGGGTATTTACAAACTGGTGAACGGGGAACTGGTTTTTCCCCACAATAACAGACTGATCATTTTCATCGTAAGAAAAATAAATCTTACTGTATTTCTTTATGGAATCACGATTAGAGAATTGCCTGATAGAATCGGGTGAGGGCACTTCAATCATTACCGGGGAATTACCATAAGCTGAAACCGGATGTAGCTTTCCTTCTTCAAAAACCGGTGCATATAAATGGAGCGCATTTACCACCTTCTTCATTAATGAATAAGCTTGTAGCACTTCTACTTCATTTTCTACAATCACATTGGAGGAAATCAGGTTGAGCGAAGCGGCCATTTTAGATTCTTCATTACCCTTTTTTTCATCTTTGATGAGGATAGCAGCTTTGGCTTCATACAGTGGTGTGGCAAACTTCAGATAGCCATAAGCGCCGCCTATTGCTACAGCGAATGCCAGTAAAAACCAAGGCCAGTATGGAAGATATTTTGAAGCAACTTGCTGAAGTAAACTCTCCTCATCTTCGTCTTTAGTAATTTTTTTGGTCTGCATGTATTTAAACAAATATTTACTTTCCTCCTTAACAACCGGGAGTAAATGAATTAATATAAATGCTTAAAATAGTGCTGGCTTTTCTTGCAGAGTAAAAAGTAAGTTATGTTTTTATAAAAAACACGAGGCTGCAGCGCAGTACAAATTAAGTTGATCGCGGAAATTCTGTTAGGATTGGAATGAAATCATTGAATTCTTGGGGGGGCGGTTTTTTCAAGATTGGATGAAAAAATACTTAGTATTTTTCCGAATTGCAAACATAATATCTTTGTTAATACAATCCAAATTTTGCAAAAAAAAAATCACGAGTTAATGAAATAATCGTTCGCTTTTTGTGAAAAACAGCTTGTTGATAACAGCAAAAAAGCGGGTAAGCGTTGACACAAATTACTCTGTTACAAAAAGATAGTACTGATTTTGACCGATTTTCTTTTCCTGCTACCAATTGCAAAAAATTCCACAGTAATAATTTTCAGACACAAAGATCAGGAAGTAATATTGGTGAGGAAAAGCTAAGAACAATCCGACAAGCCTAAAATTTATAGCGAATAATTGAGTTATTATCACTATTTAGTATATCGATAAAGCATAGATGAAGCATGGATATGTTCGCTGGGGACACCAACCAAGGGAGAAGTTTCACAAACAGCTTTTACTCTACAGAAGAACAATCGTTTTGAAAAGCTAAAAGTGAGAACTTATTTTATTTTAATTTCACTAAGTTGCAAGCTGTTGCAACTTACAAATAATCCGGATTCTTAAATCACAATCTTCATGTGGGAAGCATACAAAAAAGGATTTAAAGCATACTTACAACTGGAGAAATCTTTATCCGAAAATTCGGTAGAGGCTTATATCCATGATATTGAGAAATTCACTCAATTTCTTTCGGCAAAAAATATTGAAAAGAATCCAAAGGAAATTGAATTGAATCACATGGAAGAGTTTTTAAAATGGATTCGTGAATTAGGGATGACACCGGCTTCGCAGGCACGGATCATTTCCGGAATGAGAAGCTTTTATAAATTTTGTATCCAGGAACAAATTTCGACCACTGATCCTACTACTTTACTGGAAGCGCCAAAACTTGGCAGGCATCTTCCTGATACGTTGAGCTATCCCGAAATTGAAAATATCATTTCTCATATTGATCTCAGCACACCTGAAGGAGGCAGAAATAAAGCAATAATTGAAACGCTCTACAGTTGCGGCCTAAGGGTATCTGAACTGGTTAATTTAAAGCTTTCCTGCCTTTATCTTTCTGAGGGGTTTATCCGGATAACCGGAAAAGGAGATAAAGAACGATTGGTTCCAATCGGGGATTCCGCCATAAAATATATCAATCTTTACTGTGAAAATATTCGGGTACACACACCCGTTATATCCGGAAATGAAGATGTCGTTTTTTTAAACCGAAGGGGAAGAAAACTTTCGCGGGTAATGGTATTTATGATCATCAAAGAAGCCGCAAAAAAAGCATCAATTACCAAAAACATTTCCCCGCATACTTTCCGTCATTCTTTTGCAACGCACCTGGTAGAAGGTGGCGCAGACTTGCGCGCAGTACAGGAAATGCTCGGCCATGAAAGCATTACCACTACCGAAATTTATACCCATCTGAACAGGGAATATCTCAGGGATACTTTGCAGCAGTTTCATCCGGCTTTTCGTCAATAAGATGAAATGGTGAAAATGTGTAGGAAGGACTCCTTTGGAGAAAACGTGGTAAACAAGCAGTAAACAAATAAATAAGATGGGTTCTTGTTTTTCATTGTGATGTATGCTGATTATCTTACTAAAGTAAAACCGGAATTAACCTTATTTGTTTGTTTACTGAAGCGCATAAAAAAAACCGCCATAAGATGACGGTTTTTAAAAAATACCTGAAAAATCCTATTGTGCTTTTTCAAAATTTTCGGAAGCTTTTTTCCAGTTCACCACGTTCCAGAATTCTTTTAAATAATCAGCCCTTTTATTTTGATATTTTAAATAATAAGCGTGTTCCCAAACGTCGCAGCCCAATACAGGCGTGCATTTGCATTCTGCTACATCCATCAACGGATTATCCTGGTTGGGTGTAGAACAAATGGTTAATTTACCGTCGAGCACGCCAAGCCATGCCCAGCCGCTTCCAAATCTTCCGGCTCCTGCAGCATTGAATTTTTCTTTCATTGCATCGAAAGAACCAAACGTTTCATCAATTGCATCTGCTAATTTTCCTTCAGGGTTTCCTCCTCCGTCGGGTGACATAATTTCCCAGAAGAAACTGTGGTTCCAGTGCCCGCCTCCGTTATTGCGCACAGCAGCGGCATATTGGCCTGCATTTTTTACCAACTCTTCCAGCGATTTATTTTCATTCTCAGTGCCGGCGATCGCTTTATTCAGATTATCCACATAGGCCTGATGGTGCTTATCGTGATGTATTTGCATAGTTAATTTGTCGATGTGTGGCTCCAGCGCATCATAATCATAAGGAAGTGGAGGAAGTGTAAATGGCATAACATTAAATTTTAAAAGTGAGTAATTAATCGATAATTTCAAATTTACTGAGTATCTGTTACAAAAACATGAACCGGATCTTTTATTTCCTTTTTGCGAAAATAAAATCCGCAAATCGATGCACAAATTTTATGCCCTGTAATTTGCTTAAGATGAACAGGAAGCCTTGTTAAAAAGATATTTAAGAAGGAAAGATTCTATTAAAACCTGCACGGTTTCTATAAAATCAGAAATCCGCAAATCAGAAATCAGCCATCAGTACTTTATCTTCTTTTCCTGAAAAAATCTTTCACCAACATCGCACATTCCTCTGCTAAAACATCTTTTATAATTTTTGTTTTAGGATGCAGAAGGTTTTGTTTTTTTTCTGAATGTAAAGAAAGGCCACCGTGCTTTGGATCAGAAGCGCCATAAATCAATTTGCCAATTTTACTCCAATATAAAGCGCCGCAGCACATCGTACAAGGTTCGACGGTTACATAAATTGTTGCTTCAGGCAAATACTTTGAACCTAAAAAATTAAATGCTGATGTAAGTGCGATGATTTCTGCATGTGCGGTAGAATCATTCAAAGTTTCAACCTGGTTAAAACCTCTGGCAATTACTTTTTCATTCATCACAATCACAGCGCCGATTGGTACTTCATCTGCATCCAATGCTCTGTATGCTTCTTTCAGCGCTTGTTTCATAAAATATTCATCAGAACTTTCCACTGGTTATTTTTATTAAATTAAAAAAGAAAGCGCTTTCAAATAGCTGCTTTTTTATTAAGAACCGGATAAAAACTATTCTTCTCAAAATCAAAAATTCAGTTCAAACATTTGTTGTCATAGTTTTGAAGCAAACATAAGTTGAAATCATTGTTCCGTTTTTTTAAAAAAATAAGCTTTACTCAATTTTTCAAAACTATAAAAGAAAAACGTGTTACTGTTACCATTTGATGTAAAAAAAATTGTTTTCTTACCCGTGCTGTTTTGTTGTAGCCTGTTCATATGTGCTCAAAAAAATAAAAACACGATTCATATATTATATACTCCCGGGCATCCGGCAAATATTTTCATTCCTTCAAAAACGGTCGGTGGAGATTTTGACGGACAATTAAAAGGAGGTGTGGGCAGAACGCTCAATCCTGCCAGTGTTGCGGCGATGCAAACTGCCGGCCTTAAACCGGTAAGTTACCGGTTACGGACAGAATTAGCCGGTGAAGTATGGCATTGGAATCCTAAAGGAACATGGAGTGAAAGGGATAAACAACAAGGTTATTGGATATCGGATAGCATAAGTAAAGAGCCGATTGAAGTTTCCCATGGCTATCGTTTGCCCAGAAGAGGCAATACATTCGACCAGGCAAATAATAATGATTACTCACGAATTGATGATGCCGATACCATTACTTTTTGGAAAAGCAATCCTTACCTCGATAAACATTTTACCGGTGAATCTAATCAGCTTCATCCTCAATGGGTAATCGTTGATCTGGGTAAAAAGCGGGATGTAAATGCCATACGAATCCAATGGGGAAATCCGTATGCATTGTCATTTTATGTTGATTATGCACAGGATGTTGACCCTGATTATTTTGATCCTTTTCAACCGGATATCTGGCAGCCTTTTTCAAAAGATTCTTTCAAAAACCTTGATGGAGAAAATAAAATAATCAGGATAACAGGCAAAGAATTGCGGGTTCGCTTTATCAGGATTTTAATGGCCGAAAGCTCTTATACCTCATCAGAAAAATCGACTGATATCAGGGATAAACTTGGCTTTGCGATCAAAGAAATGAGTGTTGGTTATTTAAATCAAAACGGAAAATTTACAGACTTTATCCATCATTCGCCCGACAATGATCAAAGCGCTGTTTATGTTTCTTCTACCGATCCCTGGCATACTTCGAAGGATATGGATCCGAATATAGAACAAGCGGGAATCGATCATTTTTTTACAAGCGGTATTACCGCAAATGAACCGGTTCTAATGCCGGCTGCGCTTTTATATGACACGCCGGATAATGTAATGGCAATGATAAAATATTTAAAAGTGAAGCATTATCCCGTGAAGGAATTCGAAATGGGCGAGGAACCGGAAGGCCAACTGGTTTCGCCTGCAGATTACGCGGCGTTCTATGTTCATTTAGGAATGAAAATAAAAAAGTTCGATTCTTCACTTCGTCTGGGTGGGCCCGGGTTTGCTGCTATTTCATCTACGCCGGATGATAGTTCTACTTTCTCAGAGTCGGACTGGACGCGGCTTTTTTTAGATTATTTAAAAAAACATAATGCCATTTATTTGTTTAATTTCTTCACTTTCGAATGGTATCCATTTGATGATTTATGTGCCCCAACCGCGCCGCAACTCGTAAAAGCTCCTGGAATGCTTTCCATTGCTTTGAAAAATTTTGAAAATATTTTACCCCCAAATACACCAAAATATCTGACAGAATATGGCTATTCTGCTTATGAAGGAAAGCATGAAGTTGAAATTGAAGGTGCGTTAATGTACGCAGATATTCTTGGAAAGTTTCTGGAATTTGGTGGTAATAAAAGTTTTTTATATGGTTATGAGCCAGCGATTTTGCAGCAGTCTTATAAATGCGCTGGTTATGGTAATAATATTTTATTTGGTTTGGGAGAAGATGGGAAAATAAAATATAAAACAGCTGCTTATTATGGAACAAAAATGATTACACAACACTGGTTGCAGTCTTCAGATTCTATTATCGAAATATATCCGGCTTCATCCAATATTCATAACAGAAAAAACCAATCTCTTATTACTGCATATCCTGTCAGAAGCGCTGATGGAAAATGGTCTGTAATGCTTATCAATAAAGATCCGCAAAGAACATGGAATGTTGATATGGATGTAAAAAATACCATTTCAAAACAAATAACTTCTTTGAATTTTAAACATTTAGTTCAATATTCAAAACTGCAATATCACTGGCTTGATAAAGGATTTGAAAGTTATCCATCAAAGAATCTTCCGCCAATTGTAAAGAAAATAAACGGATCAAAGAATATTTCTTTGCCACCTTATTCTTTGACGGTCATTTATTAATCTGCTCTTTTACAAATGAAAAAAAACAATTAAGAATTCGTGTTATTTATTTGTTTGCTGCAAGGCCTGAAGGCTAAAGGGTCGGAACGCTAGAGCGGTCGGAACCATCAAGTTTACAATCGTTCAGGCAGCGGAAGAAAACGTCCCGACCGGATAGCTGCAGGGACGGCACGCTAAAGCGGTCGGAACCGTTAGATTTTACAATCGTTCAGGCTGCCGAAGAAAGCGTCCCGACCGGATAGCTGCAGCGTCGGAACGCTAGAGCGGTCGGAACCGTTGAATTTTACAATCGTTCAGGCCGCGGAAGAAAACGTCCCGACCGGATAGCTGCAGCGTCGGAACGCTAAAGTGGTCTGAACCATCAAGTTTACAATCGTTCAGGCCGCGGAAGAAAGCGTCCCGACCGGATAATCAGGCATTCACGGTTACTTCCTTCACCCTTCCTGTTCTCTTCAATGCGCCCCAGCCCTGAAGTTCGCCCTTAATGGCTTTATTAAATGATTTGATGAGAATGTAATACATCAGCTGGCGATACACCAATCTTTGCGGCAACATCCAGATGAGTTTTAAATGGTTTTCTTTTTCGTAAGCAAATGCCAGCGCGGCTCCTGCAATATCTACCAAAGTAAAAATGAAATAATAAAGAATGATGTGCGGAATACTGGCCACTACAATTCCTAAAGAAGCAGCGAGTAAACTAAGCACTAAAATAATATCTGCCAATGGCGCCAGGATGGGTAGTATGATTTGAAAAATCAGAATATTAGGCATGGCGATCATTCCAAAGTTTTTATATTCACTATTAAAAAGCGTATCGCGGTGTTTCCAGAAACATTGCATGACACCAAAGCTCCAGCGGAATCTTTGTTTCAAAAACTGTTTAAAAGTTTCCGGCGCTTCTGTATAAGAAATAGCAGCTGTACAATTTCTCACGATGTATCCGTTTCTTAAAAGGCGCATGGTAAGATCACAGTCTTCTGCAAGTGTATCAGTAGTAAATCCCCCTGCAATCAAGATGGCATCTTTCCTGAAAGCACCGATAGCGCCGGGTATTACGGTAATGCAATTTAAAAGATCAAATGCACGGCGGTCAAAATTTTGAGAGGTAATGTATTCAATACTTTGCCAACGGGTAATCATATTTACTTCATTTCCAACTTTCACATTTCCTGCAACGGCGGCTACATTTTCCTCATCAAATTTCTTCATTAATAAAGAAACAGCGTCTGATTTTAATTGTGTATCTGCATCAATGCAAACTACATAATCAGCATTGGATTTTTCAATTCCAAAATTTAAGGCCGATGCTTTGCCACCATTTATTTTTGTATAAACAAATACCTTCGGATTGTTTTGGAATGCTTCCTCCACTTTTGAAAAAGTATGATCCCTGCTTCCATCATCCACAAAAATGATTTCCAATTCGGGGTAATCCTGGGCCAGCAAGCTGTTTATCGTTCTGATAGAATTTAGTTCTTCATTATATGCGGGAACAACAATGCTAACGAGCGGAAGTTTGTTTTGAGTGCCTAACAGAAATCCAGGAAAACCAGCGTTAGGGGCACTTTCCTCTTTTCTCTTCTGAATGCTGGCAAGTATCGCCATTACTATCATTCTACCAACTGACAATAAAATGCCGATGATAAATAAAGTGAATAAAATCTGCCCGCTCCAGTAAAGTCCTTCAGCCAAAGCGAAATTAAATTTCCGGGTCCAGCGGTCGCGTGAATCGGCTACCCTTGGCATTACTTCATCCCTCGTTTTGTTCATAAGATCGGCGACAGTAGTAAAAACATAACCTCTCTTTTTAAAATAATCAATGATGCGCGGAAGCGCGTCAACAGTCGCCTGGCGGGTATCTCCGCCTGCATCGTGCAATAAGATGATACTTGCATTGGTAGAGGCTTCCTGTCTTACTACTCTTTCAAAAATGCTGTCGGCACTTACTCCTGGCGCCCAATCATTTGGATCAATACTTTCATTAATCGTCAGATAATTTTCCTGGCGGCTTCGTTGTATCGGCGCAAGCTCATCATAAGTTTGCGGCTCTGAGTCAGCATTGTAGGGCGCTCTGAATAAAATAGTGGAATGACCGGTAACACTTTCAATGAGCAACCGCGTGAGTTTCATTTCCAGCGCAGCCCTCGTAAGGCTCATTTCCGCAATATTGTGATGCGTGAAGGTGTGATTACCAATTTCAAAACCATCTTTATATTCTCTTCTTAAAATAGGAATATTTTGTTCGGCATTCATACCAATTACAAAAAAAGCGGCGGGTACTTTTTCCCTTTCAAGAATGTCGAGAATTTTCGGTGTCCACTCTGCACTCGGACCATCATCAAAAGTCAAAATTAGTTTATGCCCTTTGCCAACCGTTGTATCTTCTGCAAATCTTTTGATCACATATCCCGAAGGAAGTTGAAGATAATTTTGTTCAGCAATTAATTGTTCTGAACTATCTATTTCAAAACTTATTTTCCCTGGTTGCGGGGAATACAGAATGTCCAACACTTCACCATCTCCCACGAATCCAACACTGTTTTGTATAATTGGAATCGTAGCCAGAGAATCAAAATCGAAAGGATTTTTTTGTAAAGACGCATTGCTCAAACTCCGGCTATAATATTTCCAGATACGCTGATCTTCGCTGCCAAGGCGCCATAGCACCGTTCCTGCAGTTGGAAATTCATCAGTGAATCTTAAAATATTAAACAATGTGGCTGCATCTGTAAACCACACTTCATGATTGGTAATGTCTGTGCTATCGGTTGAACTTTGCGTTGCGTAATTAAAATGAAGATTATAAGAATCATCATCATAAATGATTTTTGCATTGATGCTTTTTGCTTTATTAATGGCTTCATTGTAGGTTAGCGGCAATGGATCTATTTTGCCGTCGGACCAGCTATAACCAAAGCCTGCAACACCCAAAATAATTTTTGAAGGATCGATTCTATCTGCTGTCCAGGATACCGCGTCTTCAATCCATTTTTGTGCACTGATTGGCCCCGGCCCCGTAGAACCGTTATATTCATCATAAGCCATTAACACGATATAATCATTGTAATCAGATAATTTGGAATAATCATAATCATTATTCTTTGGCTCTACATCCTGCGTTACCAGCAATCCTTTCGGATGAAGTGTTTCAAACAATTTCTTTTGAAAAGCGGTAAGCGGTTCATTTGTTTTTTCCGTCAACTCTTCAAAATCCACATTGATTCCGGCAAGATGATAATAAGAAAGTGTATCTGAAATCTGATTGATAAAATTATTTCTTGCGACACTATCTTTCAGAATATAATGCAATAATTTACCATCAAAACCACTCTTTGAAGAATTAAAATTAGAAACGATGGGCAGGATGCGCAATTTTTTTTGCTGCATTAAAGCAAGGCCGGCACTATCGATTCTGGTTTCGAGTTTATGAGTAACGGTATCGATAAAAAACCATTCGGGAAAAATGGTATTGATCTTATCGGCATTTTTTTCAAGATCGGGCAATGCCACCTGCTTATTCCATGGTGTATAAAAAGCTGCCCGTATTAATGAAAGGGAATTGGCTTTGGAAATGCCACCATTCTTTATTTTTTTTACAGAATCGGACTTTAATTTATTAATCAAAAAATCTTTAAAGCCTTTGTATTTCGAATTCTGATGATTTTTTAAGATAAGTGGATTGGATGGATCCAGCGCCGTTTGGTATTCGCGCGCTTTTGCTTCCATGTTGGGAATATTCGGCAAAGATCCGCTGTATAATGCAATGGCAAGTACGACAATAAAGAAAAGGCTGACCATCAAAATTACACGGCCGGTCCACTTAAATCTCCTCCACCTTGTTTGCTTGTCAGTTTGAAAAATCTGTGCAGTATTATTGTTGCTCATATTTTTATTTCAGAAAATACAATACCTTTTTCTTTCCAATTATTCACGAAGGTAAATCCGTTGCAACTTTAAATTTTATATTTTATCAGCGATATCAGAGGGCTTAACAAAAAATTATTTTCCAGTGTCTGAGACAAAAAGAAGGCCCCTGTAGAAACAGGGGCCGTTTACCAAAACTAACTGCTTATGAGAAAATTGAAATTTAATGTTGTTGATTATTATTTTTCAAATCCCATGCCAAAAGTAAAACGACTTTTGTTAAGAAAAAACTAAGAAGGCCAATTATTTTTTTAAAATCAATAATTCCGGCTTAAAATGACATTCATCTGACGCCAAACGCCCAGCTGATAGAAATTTTTTATTGATTAGCCAATTTTTCTGAATTTTCTGCAAACTGAAGCGCATCAATAAATTCCTGTAAATCACCGTTTAAAACATTTTCCAAATTATATACTGTTAATCCAATACGATGGTCGGTCACTCTGCCCTGGGGATAATTATATGTTCTTATCTTGGCAGATCGGTCACCGGTACTTACCAAGCTTTTCCGGTGCCGGGATATTTCCTCTTCCTGCTTTCGTACTTCTTCTTCGTATAATTTCGTTCGCAGCATCTGCATCGCTTTTTCACGGTTGCCTAATTGGCTTCTTTCAGTCTGACAAACAATTACCAACCCTGTAGGAATGTGTGTCAGCATTACTTTTGTTTCCACTTTATTGACATTCTGTCCCCCGGCGCCACCACTTCTGGCAGTTTCCATTTTCACATCGCTGTCCCTTACTTCTACATCTACTTCTTCAGCTTCCGGCATTACAGCAACTGTCGCCGCGCTGGTATGAACCCGTCCACTCGCTTCTGTATCGGGCACGCGCTGTACACGATGAACGCCGCTTTCAAATTTTAAAGTCCCATAAACATCGTCGCCGGTCACTTCAATCTGCACTTCTTTATAGCCGCCAACCGTTCCTTCATTCTCACTCAATAAAGCGGTTTTCCAGCCTTTCGATTCGCAAAATTTAAGATACATCCTCATGAGATTTCCGGCAAATAACGAAGCTTCATCTCCGCCGGTTCCGGCTCTTATTTCAAGGATAGCATTCTTTTCATCCTGCGGATCTTTTGGAATCAGCATATTGCGGATTTGCTTTTCCAAATTCTCTTTTTCTTCCTGCAATTGAGGCAATTCTTCCTTTGCCATTTCACGCATTTCTTCATCATCACTGTTCAAAACCTCCTTATTAAATTCAATGTCATCAAGTAATTTTGCGTATTGGTTTCGTACAGTTACGATTTTTTCCAGGCTGCGGTATTCCTTGCTTAATTGCTTATATTTTTTATTGTCGCTTACAATTTCCGGGTTGGATAATGCAATTCCCAATTCTTCAAATCTTGCTTTGATAGCTTCGAGTTTTTCAAGCATAATATTTCTTCAAAATTATTTTGTTGTGTAGTGGGTAAATTGTGTAACGGTTATGTAGAAATATTTACCCCTTATCTTTGATAATTGTGCAAAATTAATCTAATCCCTTTTACATGCGCTATCGAAAATTGAAAGCAGATTATTTATTTACCGGAGCAGAACTTTTAAACGATAAGAATGTATTAGTTACCAATATTCATGGAGAAATAATTAACATCATTGATATAAAAGATGCCGGCGAAGAAATAGAAACTTACAAAGGAATTCTTTCGCCTGGTTTTATAAATGCGCACTGCCACCTCGAACTTTCACATCTTAAAAATATAATCCCGGAAAAAACCGGCCTGGTTGATTTTGTCTTTAAAGTTGTTTCAGAAAGACATTTTGCAGAAGAACAAATTCTTGGTGCTATTGAAAAAGCCGAAGAGGAAATGTTGCAAAACGGCATTGTGGCCGTTGGAGATATTTGTAATAATTCTTTATCTGCTGCGCAAAAAATAAAGAAAAATCTGCGCTATTATAATTTTATCGAAACAAGCGGATGGCTTCCTGCAATAGCTTCTCTAAGATTTGAAAAAGCAAAAAGGATTTTCGATGAGTTTGAAAAGTGTCATTTAAAATCCTCCATTGTTCCGCACGCGCCATATTCTGTTTCAGACAATTTATGGAATGAAATGATTCCTTTTTTCCGGGGAAAAACAATCAGCATTCACAACCAGGAAACGGCGCAGGAAAATTTATTTTTTATGGAAGGAAAAGGTGATTTCACGCGAATGTTTGAAATGATGAAGATTGACAATTCATTTTATAAAGCAAAAAAAATAAGAAGCGTAGAAAGTTATTTTAAAAATCTTTCTACAGCAAAATCAGTGATTTTAGTTCATAACACTTTTACCAAACAACCGGATTTGGATTTTATAAATCAACATCAGCATAAAGAGCAATTGATTTCATTTTGTCTTTGCCCAAATGCGAATTTATATATTGAAAATACCTTGCCGCCTGTAGCGTTATTTTTAAAAAATAATTGCCATATTGTTTTAGGAACGGATAGTCTTGCTTCGAATCACCAGTTGAATATTTTAGAAGAAATAAAAACGATTGCAAAAAATTATCCGTGGATAGCAACTGAAACTTTATTGCAATGGGCCACAATTAATGGGGCAAAAGCATTGCAAATGGACGATGCGATTGGAAGTTTTGGAAAAGGAAAAAAGCCGGGAATTGTTTTGATTGAAAATGTAGAAGAGGGAAAAATTACTGGTAAATCAAAAGTGAGAAACCTGCCGTCTCTGTATTTCAAAGGAAAATTCTAAAAACAATTGCAGCAAACAAACAAATAACACAAATTCCTATTCTCTATTTTATTACTTATTCAAAATCCAAGAGACGTTATAAAGCGTGTCCTTCTCCTTCGGAGAAGGGTTGGGATGACGCTAAAATCTCCGATAAAACTTTCAACGTTTTCATATTCCCAAAATCCACAACATGCCATGCATAGTAACTTTCAAGGCTGTTTAAAATCTCTCTTCTGATGTTTCTGTTCATTTTTATTTCATGCAAATCCTGTGGATGAACTGCTTTTAATAACTGTGAAATATGATAACTTAATTCTTTACTCAATTGAATGGCTGAGGAGGAATTTTCATTTGAAAAATTACCTTCCTGTAAATTGAAACTATTTTTTTCTTCAGAATAATTATCTGATAAACCAAAGCCAAGTATCTGCGCAAGTTGCAAACAAAAATAGATGGGAAAATTGCCGGTTACTTCATTATCTGCCATATCCAATTGCAAAAAAGCATCTTCACAAAAATGAAAAAGGCCTTCATTCGTTTCCGGCTGTTTCAGATTTTTTTGCAACAACTCCACCATAAAAAGAGCTACAGAATTTTTAGTAACATCACTGAAAATATTTTTATAGAGAACATTCCATTTTAAATCCTTTATCCTTTGCAAATTTTTTAAATCGTTGTGATAAACTTCCATTTCCAGGATAGAAGAAGGCTGAAAAAAATGCGCTTTTGAGGTTTTGCCAGAAATACGCACCCCATTCACCAAATAAGATTGTATGCCGAATAATTCGGTAAAAATATGAGCGATAATGCTGGTTTCACCATATTTTATTGTGCGTAAAACAATTCCTTTGGTTAAATGTATCAATGTGAAAAAAGGCTGAAAATTGAAAAGGTGAAAATTACAGCAAACGAAGAAATAATTGAAATTTCTGTTTAGTTCCCCTCCTTTGGAGGGGTTGGGGGAGGGCGTTATTTTTTATAAATATCCTTCATTGATATGGAAATATTAAGCTTTGGAAGTGCAATAATTTCATCTTCTTTTGTATAGGAAATCATGTTCCATTCTCCTTCATAATTTTTAAAATTACAGAGGACAAGATATTTTTTTCATCTTATCTCAAATTTACGACAAATGGGAATTAAAGATTTAAAATTTTAGAATTAAAGCAACCAAAGAAATAATCCTAAAGGTATTTTGTAATTTAATGAATTGACTTAGGGACTAATCATTAATTTGCAGCTAGATGCACACACTGAAAAAATCACTTGGCCAACATTTTTTAAAAGACGAAAAAATAGTAGAAAAAATCATTGCTGCTTTGATGCAGCATCCTTTTAAAAATTTGTTAGAAGTAGGGCCGGGTGGTGGCGCTCTTACCAAACATTTAATTAAAATTCCAGGCATTCATTTTAAAGCCGTTGAACTGGATGAAGACAAAGTGCAATATCTTCTCAAACAATTTCCTTCTTTAAAAAATGATTTAATTCACAGAAGTTTTTTGGAAATCGATCGTCCTTTTGATGAACCTTTTACGGTGATTGGAAATTTCCCTTATAACATTTCAACACAAATTTTATTTAAAGTTTTGGAATGGAAAGAATATGTTCCGGAAGTGATAGGAATGTTCCAAAAAGAAGTAGCAGAGCGGGCGGCAGCAAAAGAAGGCAGTAAAATTTATGGTGTTTTAAGTGTGCTTTTGCAATACTATTACAAGGTAGAATATTTATTTTCCGTAGGAAATGAATCTTTCGTTCCTCAGCCAAAAGTACAAAGTGGAGTCATCAGATTAACGAGACGTGAAACTTTTTTGCCGGTGAAAAGTGAAAGAGCATTTTGGGTTTTGGTAAAAACTGCATTTAATCAGCGGCGAAAAACTTTAAGAAACGGCGTGAAAAGTTTGATTCCAAAAGAAGAATTAGAAGACAGATTTTTTGACAGGCGTGCAGAAACTTTAAGCATTGAAGAATTTGCCAAGGTGACCTTTAAGATGATTTAACTTTGAACTTTCATTTTTAACTGTCCTTCTGTTTCATTTAAAAGATTGATAAAATCCTGTTTGTCAGGCAGGATGGTTTTGTAACGGCTTGCGAAAATACTGTTGTTGTTTTCGGGAAGTGTGATTTCCACCATTGCGTCATCTTTATCCTTGCACAAAACAATCCCGATTGTTTTATTTTCATCCGACAATCTCACAAAACGGTCATAGTAATTTACATACATTTGAATCTGTCCGATATCCTGGTGAGTAATCTCTCCTATTTTTAGATCGATAACTACAAAACATTTTAATATTCTGTTGAAAAATACCAGGTCCACTTTAAAATGCTTTTCGCCGAATGTAATACGCACCTGTCTTCCAACAAACGTAAAGCCTTTACCCAGTTCAAGAAGGAAGTGAGCTAACTTGTCAATCACTGCTGTTTCAAGATCATTTTCAGAATATTGATATTGTTCCGGTAAATTTAAAAACTCAAGAATGTAAGGATCTTTAATAATATCAAGTGGACTTTCAATAGTATGTCCGTTTTCGGATAGTTTTTTTACTCCTTCTTTATTACGGCTTAGAGAAAGGCGTTCAAATAAAGCGGAATTGATTTGACGCTGTAATTCTTTTAAACTCCAGTTGTTAGATGCGGATTCTATTTCGTAGAATCGTCTTTCTTCTGGATTTGTAACCCGGATTAACTTTAAATAGTGAGACCAGGAGAGGATAAATTTTGGAAAAGAGATAGAAGAATTATTTTGATCATTTGTCGATAGTTGCTTGTAATCATCTTCTTGAGATTTACGAGAAGTCGTCTCGTAAATTGAATAGGTCAAATAGAATTGCCTCATATTCTGTAAATTATCAACCGAAAAGCCTTTCCCAAAATTATGACAAAGACTGTGTGAAAGTTCCTTTAATATGTGTTTTCCATATTCTGCTCTTTCCTTTCCCTGTTGCTCATCTTCGACAATCATTCTTCCAATTTCATAATAAGTATAAACCATTGTTTGATTTATACTACGCACAACTGTTTGCCTCGCAGCTTGTAAAAGTTGTGCGATTTTTGAATAGAGATTTTTATCCGTAACTGATTTAATCATTAAAAAAGATTTGGAGTATGAAATACTGATAATGAACTTCTGCTAATTTATCCGAAATAAATGAACAAAATATAATTTTCGATTATTTATTTGTTTACTGAAATGTACTAGTGTAAGATTCAGCATCACTTTTCAAATCTTTTAAAATCTTCCTTCATTTTTCTTCAATTTTTAAACACCTGTTAATTTATTTTCCCTTTCTTTAGTTGTAATTTTACAAATTGGATTAAAGAATCCTTCTTATTGAATAAAATCAAATTATGCCGGATACAAAAAATCATAAAATCAGAATCGTAACTGCTGCTTCATTATTTGATGGTCATGACGCCGCTATCAATATTATGCGCCGAATTATGCAAAGCAAAGGCGCCGAAATCATTCATCTCGGACACAACAGAAGCGTTCACGAAATTGTGGAATGCGCCATTGAAGAGGATGCGCAGGGAATTGCCATTACCAGCTATCAGGGCGGCCACCTTGAATATTTCAAATACATGAAAGATCTACTTGACCAAAGCGGTTATGGCCATGTAAAAATATTTGGTGGCGGTGGTGGAACGATTTTACCGGAAGAAATTGACGAACTTGAAAAATATGGAATTACAAAAATTTATTCGCCGGATGATGGCAGAAAAATGGGTTTGGAAGGAATGATTCAAGAGGTGATGGAAAAAAGTGGCCTCCCCCTGGCCCCCTCCAAAGGAGGGGGGATAGAACCCCTGGCCCCCTCCAGAGGAGGGGGGATAGAAACTACAACCACTCCAATGAATGGCAGTGCTTATAATTACAATAATGGGGATAAATTTATTTTGGGAGAATGGCGTGATATTAAGATGGTTGCTACTTCGATTACAAAAGCAGAGAACGGCGAAGAAGTGCAAATTTTGAACGAGCATGAAGATAAAAAGAATGTTTCAGGAAAAGATTATCCGCAGGTAAAAGATTACTTCAATGCTGATCCTTATTATTATAGAAATCTAAAACAGTTTTCGTTGGAGCAAAGGAACAATCCTACAGATGCAGAAAAAATATTGTGGCAAAGATTACGAGGCCGTAAAGAAGGTTTCAAATTCCGGCGACAGCATATCATTGATAAATATATTGCTGATTTCGTTTGTTTGCAGAAAGGAGTAGTTATCGAAATTGATGGCAATATTCATCAATTGCCTGAAGTAAAAGAAAATGATGAAATCAGAACTTCCAGATTAAATGATTTAGGGTTTGACGTTTTAAGATTTAAAAATGAAGAAGTTTTAATAAATTCAGATAAGGTATGCAAAGAGATTTTTGATTTACTTGAAAAGAAAAAGGATTTTAAATCTCTAAACACTACACAGCCAATAGAGTTAAGTATTATTGAAGACTCTCCCAACTCCCCCTCCCTTGGAGGGGGCAGGGGGGAGGCCGCTGTTCTCGGTATTACCGGCACAGGCGGCGCCGGAAAATCTTCTGTTACAGATGAAATCGTTCGCCGTTATTTAAAAAATTATTCCGATAAAACCATCGCGGTTATTTCTGTAGATCCATCCAGAAAAAAAACGGGTGGCGCATTATTAGGTGATCGCATTAGAATGAATTCCATTCACCATCCAAGGGCTTACATGCGTTCTCTTGCAACACGGGAAAACGATAAAGCCTTAAGCAATTATGTGCGGGAAGCCATTGATGTGTGCAAAGCTGCCGGTTATGATTTTATCATTTTAGAAAGCGCCGGTGTTGGCCAAAGTGATGCTTCTATTTTGGATTATTGTGACGTAAGCATGTATGTAATGACGCCTGAATATGGCGCTGCATCTCAGTTAGAGAAGATTAACATGCTTGATTATGCTGATATTGTTTGTATCAATAAATTTGATAAAGCCGGTGCTTTGGATGCATTGCACGATGTGAAAAAACAATACAAACGCAATCACAATTTATGGGCTGCAAAGGACAATGAATTACCGGTGATTGGTACGGTGGCTTCTACATTTAATGATCCGGGTTGTAATGAATTGTTCAATAAAATAATTGAGGAAGTAAATAAAAAAGCCGGAACAGATTGGAAGAAATATGAAACGCCCCTAAGAAGTGAAAGTTATAGTCATTCTATCATTCCTCCAAAGCGTGTGCGCTATTTGGCAGAAATAACAGAAGAGATTGAAAGGTACAATAAAATGACTGCACAGCAGGCTGCTATTGCAACACAGCTTTATCAACTAAATGGAACTGTACAAACTTTTAAAAATAATATAGCAGTAAACGAAGAAAAAAATGGAATTCTTATTCAGGAGTTGGAGGAAAGAAAATCACAGATTGAAAAAGAATTATCTACTTTATCAAAAAAATTATTGGACGAATGGGAAGCGACAAAATCCCTTTATCAAAAAGATTTTTTTGAATATCATGTAAGAGGGAAAGTAATCAAACAGCCTTTGTTTTTTGAATCACTTGCGCACACAAAAATTCCGAAAATCGCTATTCCAAAATTTAAAGATTGGGGCGATATTTTATTATGGCAATTACAGGAAAACTTTCCTGGAAAATTTCCTTACACTGCAGGAGTATTTCCATTAAAGCGTGCGGAAGAAGATCCGACAAGAATGTTTGCCGGCGAAGGCGGGCCGGAAAGAACCAACCGCAGGTTTCATTATGTAAGCGTTGGACAGCCTGCTAAGCGCCTTAGCACTGCGTTTGACAGTGTTACACTTTACGGTGAAGACCCTGCAATACGTCCGGATATTTATGGAAAAGTGGGTAACAGCGGTGTAAGCATTGCAACCGTCGATGATGCAAAAAAGTTGTACAGCGGTTTTGATTTGTGTGATCCCAAAACTTCGGTCAGCATGACAATTAATGGGCCTGCGCCAATGGTGCTGGCTTTCTTTTTAAATGCCGCTATTGATCAGCAGTGTGAAAAATATATTATTGAGAACGATTTACGTGAACGTGTAAATGAGATTATTGAATCAAAATATAACCTCGATTCTCTCCCAAAATACATGGGTGTAAATGGTGAACCTGTTATTCCTTTTGAGGGAAAATTAACCGGAGAATTACCAAAAGGAAACGATGGCTTGGGATTAAGATTGCTGGGATTATCCGGAGAAGTTGTTTTAGATAAAAATATTTATGAAGAAATAAAAGCAAAAACGTTATCCGCTGTACGCGGCACCGTTCAGGCTGATATTTTAAAAGAAGACCAGGCGCAAAACACCTGCATTTTTTCTACAGAATTTGCATTGAAATTAATGGGTGATGTGCAGGAATATTTTATTGAAAATAATGTCAGAAATTTTTATTCGGTTTCTATCAGCGGTTATCATATTGCTGAAGCCGGCGCCAATCCTATCACACAGCTTGCATTCACTTTAGCAAACGGTTTTACTTACGTTGAATATTACATGAGCCGGGGGATGAAGATTGATGATTTTGCACACAACCTTTCATTCTTTTTCAGTAATGGAATGGATGCAGAATATAGTGTAATAGGACGGGTGGCCAGAAGAATCTGGGCTAAGGCAATGAAATATAAATACCATGCAAATTCCCGTTCACAAATGTTGAAATATCATATCCAAACAAGCGGCAGAAGTTTGCATGCACAGGAAATTGATTTCAATGATATTCGAACTACTTTACAGGCTTTGTATGCGATTTACGATAATTGCAACAGCCTTCATACAAACGCTTATGATGAAGCGATTACCACACCAACAGAAGAAAGTGTGCGTCGTGCGATGGCGATTCAATTAATTATCAACCGTGAGCTTGGAACAGCAAAAAATGAAAATCCCAACCAGGGAAGTTTTTTAATTGAAGAATTAACCGACCTCGTAGAAGAAGCAGTGATGGCTGAATTCAACCGCATTTCTGAACGGGGAGGCGTACTTGGCGCGATGGAACGAATGTATCAGAGAAATAAAATCCAGGAAGAAAGCCTGTATTATGAATCGCTTAAAAATAATGGTGAGCTTCCTCTCGTTGGCGTCAATACATTTTTAAATAAAGAAGGTTCGCCTACCATACTGCCAGCAGAAGTTATTAGAAGTACTAAAGAAGAAAAAGATCTGCAGATACAAAATGTACAAGCGTTTCAGGAACTCCATAAAAACAAAAGCCCGGAAATGCTGAAACGCCTGCAGAACGTAGCTATTAACAACGGAAATCTTTTTGCTGAATTGATGGAGACGGTAAAATATTGCTCTCTTGGACAAATCACTCATGCACTTTATGAAGTGGGTGGCCAATATAGAAGGAATATGTGATGAAGAAAATAAAAAGCCGGTGATAAATCCTACGACGGTTGTGAGCGCAGAGCCGAATCTTTACCGATACATACTTTAGTTGTTTATTTACAGAATCCAGCAAACAAACAAATATCCTGAATTGTTGTTTTTGATTTTCAGAGAATATAAACCTGTAAATAGATAGTAAAAAGGCTACCAAACCTGGCAGCCTTTTTTATTATTAAAGTGTACTTTCATTTTACCTTCCTGCCTGCCCATTCAGATATAAACCTTGAACTTCAGCGCTTGATAATGCTTTATTATAAATCCTCATTTCATCTAACTGGCCAATGAAACACCCTTTGGCACCAAGAGTTGGAGAAACACCATACAAGGTAGCGGGCCAGGTACCAATTATGATAGATTTTGGAGGATCAGTTTGTGAAAAACCGAGATTTCCTAACGGAGTAGTTTTAGTTCCATCACTCCACATCTGAGTTGGTGTCGTATTTCCGAATGCAGAACTGTTGTTAATTGGGACACCATTTTGATAAATAGTATAAGTAGAAGAAGCTCCATCATAAGTAGTAACTAAATGAACCCATTTTCCAATCGCGGCTGTATCAAAAGATTCCATAGTGAAACCCTTATAGGCTCCTGGTGAAGCAAGATCTGTAAAGCCATGGTGTACTTTTACAGAATCTCCACTCGCAGGTGAATATGGTTCAATTTCGTAAATTAAATAATTCAAAGTTGTATCGCCGGCTAAAAAGAAAATACCACCTGGGTCTCCGGCCGGTTGTTGAGAGGGCAACTTATACCAAACAGAAAATGAATAACTCTGCAAATTTGAAAATGCAGAACTGGGCGTTAATGTTGCATATACGCCGGTACCACCCTGGTATGCCTGTCCTCTGACACCTGTACCATAGGTTACACCTACAGGAGTAGCATTTGTGCTTCCTTTCACATCATTTACATTCCCATCAAAAGGCCAATAAGCTATAAGATTACCTGGCGCTACCGAATCTGAAGAAACGTAACCACCTAACGGCGTAGGAGGCGCTATTGTTGAACTACTTTTTTTACACGAGGTAAAATAAAAACCAAGAAATAATACGGATAGAATTGTGAGACTCGAATTTTTGATGTGTGTTTTCATAATGAATAATTTAGGGTAAAAGTTAAGGCCATAATTTTTACGGATTGTCAGGGAAATCTATTTTTTCCTGGGTAATAATTTATTTTTTAGTAACCCGGATTTTGTGTCAATAAACCTCCACTCAAATCTATCTCAGGTTGGGGTATCGGAAAAACTTCGTTCTTACCATCTACAAAATTCTTGCCAAGCGCTCTTAGCAACTGGCCGGCCCTTCCCTGCCTTACGATGTCGAAGAAACGATCCTGCTCCATCGCCAGCTCTACCCTTCTTTCGTGCCAGATAGATTGCTGGGTAACCGCTACAGGAGCTAACCCGGCGCGCGCCCTTACTAATTGCATGTCGGTTTCCGCATCACTCATTTTTCCAACCTGGATAGCTGCCTCAGCGTTGATCAACAATACTTCTGCATACCGGATGATGTGTACATTCTTTGGAAGATGATCCGTGTTCAAACTCGCACAATACGGATCTACTTTTCTCCCGAAATAAGCCTTATAATTATACCGGTCATTTTGCACAGAATCGCGGCTTGGAATTCTAAAACCATCCCAAAGAACGGTGCCATGCGGCTGGATAGAAATGATGGTTGCCGCTTCACGCTTATCGCCTGGTTCGTACGCGTTCACCAAATCCTGGCTGGGTGTATTTAAACCAAAACCAAGATCCGCCCATCCCGCTAAACCGCCTGCACGCGGGCCTTGTGCCACTACATAGAAGGGAATCGCTGCATCACAATTGGCATCCGTACCGGTTTGTATTTCAAAAACTGATTCAGCATTATTATCGTAAATCTTACTGGTAAAATTCTGGCTGTAATCCGGCATCAGCGAATATTTTCCTGATTTGATTACATCCTCTGTGAGGTCATACGCTTTCTGGTAATTTTTCTGGTATAAATACACTTTAGCCAGCAAACTTTCCGCTGCTCCTTTGTTTGCACGGCCTACGTCGGTACCGGGATCTCCTTTCAGCGGCAAACTGTCAACTCCATATTGCAAATCACTAATAATTGCTGCATAAACGGAATCTTTAGAAGCGCGTGTTTGATAAACCGGATTTTTGGCGTCGCTCAAACTATTCGGAACCGTTAATACCAAAGGCACTCCTCCGAATAATCTTACCAGGTTGAAATATAAATACGCCCTGAGAAATTTTACTTCACCAATGAGGGTTCTTTTAGTTACATGGTCAAAGGTGCTTTGATCGAGTTTGCTCAAAGCCTGGTTGGCAGTCGAAATACCCTGGTAGTGCCCGCTCCAAAGCCTTTCGACATAATAATTATTACTGTTGAGATCTGAAGTAAAATTATCAAAACCTATAGCCTGGGGCGCCTGGTCAGAAGGAGTACTGCCTTTATCGGCGTCGTCAGAAGCTACATCGGTCGCCATGCAAAAAATAATTCCATGTATATCATTGCCAAAGCCGCCCTGGTAAAGCTGGCTGTAAACACCGGTAACTAATTTACGCGCGAGATTGGGATCTCCGGCAACTGAGGATTCAGTTAATTGCCCCTGGGGCTGCACTTCCAAAAAGTTTTTTTTGCAACTCCAGAAAAGCATCACCAAAGAAAGGCAGAAAAGTATTTTTTTTAATTTATTTCTTAACGAATAGATCATATTTCAAGAATTAAAAGGTTAAATTAATACCAAAAGCATAGGTGCGTGTTGTGGGATAAGCGTTGAATTCTATACCCGGGGCAAGAGGTGTTCCCAAAGGAGCAGTCTGTCCCTGTATTTCGGGTGAAAAACCCGAATATTTAGTGAAAGTTGCAAGATTTTGACTGGTAATGTAACACCTGAAATTATTGATGCCATATTTATCCAAAAATGTTTTAGAGAACGTATAGCCGATCGTCAGATTATTAATCCTTGCAAAATCTCCGGACTCAATGAAATAGGTGGATTGCGGCAGAGGGTTTAAATTAGCCCTTGGCACATTGGAAGTGTAATTCTGAAAAGTCCACGCATCTTTTGCCACACTTGCCTCTACATTATCTTTTTGATTAAAGCGCGCTGCTTTTTTACCATTATAGATTTTACTACCAATCGTTCCATACGCACCTAGACTCAAATCAAATGACTTATAAGTAACGCTTGCATTTAATCCAATGGTAAATTTTGGCTGGTAAGAACCGGCAAAAACGCGGTCGTTGTTATCAATTTTGCCATCGCCATTTATATCAGCATATTTCAGATCGCCCAAAGAAGGCGCCTGTCCGTTGATAGTAATAGGAGTACCGTTTTTGGTAACGTAGGCTGCAAGTTCCTGCTGGTTATGAAAAACACCTTCTGCCTGCAACACAAAAAAACTTCCGATGGGATGGCCGTTTGCAGTTAGTGTCGTCGTGCCCTGGGACCCAACGGTGCCGGAATAAATAGCCTGGCCGCCATTAAGCGACACCACATTATTTTGATTGTAACTGACATTACCACTGATATTATAAGCTACATTTTTTCCGGCCTTATCTTTCCAGTTGAGGGTAAGTTCTGCACCCTTGTTCTCAATGGTAGCCACATTCGTATAAATCAATCCATTTCCTCCAAACACACCAGAAATCGGAACCTGTATCAACGCATTATTTACTTTCTTATCATAGAAATCAAGTTCACCGGAAAGTTTGTTATTCAGTACGGCAAATTCCAATCCTATATCCGCTTCATCCGTTTGCTCCCAGTGGATGTTTTTATCTACGATTCCTGCAAAGGCTAGCCCGGTAACGTATTGCCCGTTGAAAAAATAAGGAAGTCCGGAGTTAATAGTTTGCACACTGGCATTAGAAGGAATATTATCGTTGCCCAGTGTGCCGTAACTCGCCCGCAGTTTAAGGTTGTCGAATATTTTTTGCGTTTCCATAAACTTTTCCCTCGTAATGATCCATCCTAAACCAATTGAAGGGGAATAAGCATATTTCTTTGTAAACAACGAAGAGCCATCCGCTCTGAAAGTAGCTGTCAACAGGTATTTATCCTCGTAAGCATAACTGAGCCTGCTTATGTACGAGTTGCGGGTATATTCATTATTGGTTGAGTTGTTTAGTTGTGTGGAAGGATCGCCTTGTGTCAAATACCTGATATTGGGATCAGCAGGCACATCATTTCGCGAAGCCACTTCCAAACCGGTTAAATTCTTTTCGGCGGTGGTACCAATTAAAAAAGTGATGTCACTTTTGCCAAATGATTTTTGAAAAGTAGCGGTATTGTCCCAAACCCAGCGCGTATTCCTTTCATCCTGAATGCTGTAAGAACTTCGGTTACTCACCTGGTTGCCACCCGGCACTAAATAAGTGGTTGAATCATTGAGAAATTGGTAGGTATAAATCTGCCTGTTATTCAATCCTAATTCTGCGCCCATACTCGTATGAAATGTAAGCCACGGAACCGGTTTGTAATCGAGGAAAGCTGTAGCCTGCAATCTGTTTTCAATGTAATTATTATTGTTGCTTTCAATATCCAGGAGGGGATTTCCTACATTCTGGTAGGCAGATGTATTTCCATATTTTCCATTTATTTTAGAAGGAATAATGGGAGCGGCATGATATGCATCATTATAGGCTGCGCCTAAATTCACGTCATTGGTATT
Source organism: uncultured Chitinophagaceae bacterium (assembly GCA_963706825.1). Classification (GTDB taxonomy): domain Bacteria; phylum Bacteroidota; class Bacteroidia; order Chitinophagales; family Chitinophagaceae; genus Ginsengibacter. The sequence goes on from CAVPNT010000005.1 coordinate 556,438, forward strand.
GCCCCTGCTATAAGATAGCAAGGTATTCAGTTTAAGCTTATTGCTCAATTTATACTCATTATTTAACCGGATTGTAAAACGTTTGAAATTATTATCAATCACAATTCCCTCATCGGTAAGGTAATTGATGCTTAAAAAATAATTGATTTTATCACTACCACCAGATACAGATACATTGTGATTTTGTTCAAATGCCTTTCTCAAAATCGTAGCATACCAATCTGTGTTTGTTTTGGTTAACGAAGTATCTACTAAAATGCTGCCGTTGCCCACATTGGCGCTTGCCTGATTAATATAACTAGCATATTCTTTTGAATCAGCCATTTTTACCAAATGCCCCGCTTCTCTAAAGCCTGCTTCTCCGTCATAGCTGATGCGCATCTTACCTGCTTTGCCGGTTTTAGTGGTGATAATAATAACGCCGTTTGCAGCGCGTACTCCATATATGGCAGCAGCAGAAGCATCTTTTAAAATATCGAGACTGGCTATATCAGCAGAATTGATGTTCCGGATATCGTCTGTCAAAACACCATCCACCACATATAATGGATTCACTCCTCCAAGAATACTACCGGTCCCCCTGATAAGAACGGAAGGCGCTGAATTAGGAGCGCCGGAACTAATGATTTGTACACCGGCAACTTTTCCCTGGATCGCCTGTGTAGCAGTAAGCACCGGCTGTTTGGCTATCTCATTTCCACTTATACTCGCTACCGAGCCCGTAATATCTCTTTTCTTTTGTGTACCATAACCAATCACCACTACCTGCTCCAATTGTGTAGCAGCGGCACCTGCAAGAGTTATCGTAATGTTTTTCCGGCCGGTTAAGGGAATTGTCTGGGAGGCATAACCGAGAGATGAAATTTCAAGCACCGCATTTGGATCATTTACTTGTAAAGAAAAATTTCCAGACGCATCTGTTGCAGTGCCTGTTGTGGAATTTTGCACCTGCACAGATACACCGGCAATTGGATGTCCATCAGTGCCAATGACGTGGCCGGTAATTGTTGATGATTGGGCATAAACTTCAGAAGGGAGTAAAGAGGAAATCACAAACAAGAGTGTGATTATTCCCGGAGAAATTAAATCTTTTGAATAGCGGGGGGTACAAAAAATCATAAGTTTAATTTTAAAACCTGCTACAAAAAAAGAGCCGAAGTATTGAATGAGCTGAATTAGAGTAGGGTACTGTGAGGAAATTGCAGCAACTTTCGTTGAATTTAATCGGTTCAATGTTGGTCAACTGTTTTATGATCACTCGTTAAACAAAGATGTGAATGGAGCAACAAAATTATAAGATGACCGGATTTTTACTTATGCAGATGTACACGCGCCCTGGTTGGTGTCGCACCAACCCGCGACATTTTGAAATGCACCTCATTTTTACTTGTATGATGTAAACGATTATATTTATACAAAATTTTCATCCGCAAGATTTTAATGATAATCCAGGAATAACGGGGTTCATTTTCAGGAATTTAAGGCACATATTTTGAGCCTGTACAGCATTCAGTTTTCACTTTTTCACATCAAATTATCAATCATGGAACAAAAAAAGCCTTTTCACTATCCTGAAAGCATCCGGGTAGTTCCACTGCATCAGCCTGAACCAACAGTAATCACCAAAAAAAAGAAAAAAAAGAAAGCGGCCGCAAACCTTAGTTATCGTGGTGGGCCCCTGATTCCGAATGTAGAAGTGTTTACAATTTTTTGGGGTGAGGGTTGGCAAACTACTTTGAAAGATACAGCTACTAAAATCAACGAGTTTTTTCAAACTATTTTGCAAAGCACATTGCTAGATCAGTTAAGTGAGTATAATGTACCAAAATATACCATAGGAAAAGGCACACTTACCGGAACCATTACTACCATTGATCAGGCGCCGTCACAAAGCATCACCGACACAGAAATTCAAAAACAACTTTTGAGCTGGATCAAAAGCAATAAAACATTTCCAAAACCAAATGGAAGCACACTATATTTTATGTATTTCGATTCGGGTATTACCGTTTCAATGGGCGGCAGTGGATCATGCAGTTCTTTTTGTGGCTATCACAACAATGCCGACAACAGCACCTTTTATGCAGTGATGCCTTATCCTGATTGCACTGGTTGTCTTGGAGGGCTTCAAGCTTTGGATGCATTAACCGGAACCAGCAGCCATGAATTATGTGAGGTAATCACTGACCCGATTCCGGGAAGCGGATGGTATGATGATAACTATGGAGAAATAGGCGATATCTGTGCATGGAAATTTAAAACCCTCGACGGATATAATATTCAGCTGGAGTGGAGCAACAAAAAAAACAAATGCGTTTAGAGAACTGCTTATTAAAAAACCCGCCGAATGTTCTATTGATCACAAGACAGAAAATACGAATCCGGTTTATTTATTGCTTTGCTGAGTATCATAGTAATCTTTTTATGCCTTTCAGGAAAATAAATCAAAATCGTTTTCAGCTCATATCTTGCCCTAACTTTGCTTTATAAATACAGAGAAATTATTATGGTAAAAATGGGTGAGTATAATGTGATGAAAGTAATCAAAGAAAAGCCCATGGGGGTTTTTCTGGATGATGGTGATGCGGGCATATTATTGCCAAAAAGATTTGTGCCCCACGGTACGAAAATGGGTGATGAACTAAAAGTGTTTTTGTATCATGATGGCGAAGACAGGCCGATTGCTACCACACAAAAGCCTTTTGGAAAACTGGGTGATATTGTAAAATTAAAAGCGGTAAGTGTAACAAACCAGGGTGCGTTTTTAGATTGGGGATTGATGAAAGATCTTTTTATCCCGAAATCAAAAATGAAAAGTTTTATGATCATAAACGGTGAATATTTGGTAAAAATCGTGATGGATGAAAAGACCGGAAGACTGGCTGCAACAGAAAAATTAGAAGCGTTTTTATCGAATGAAAACCTGACGGTAAAAGAAAAAGATGTGGTTGATCTGATCGTTTACCGGCGCACCGATATCGGATATGAAGTAATTATCAATAATATTCACAAAGGCATTTTACACAACAATGAAATTTATAGAAATATTGCCATTGGCGATCGCTTTCCGGGCTTTATAAAAAATATTTTACCGGAAAATAAAATCGACGTTGCAGCCGGAAAGCCAGGCTACAACCGTGTTGAAGACGAAACAGAAAAAATTGTTCGTTTACTGAAAGAGAATAATGGCTATCTTCCCTATCACGACAAATCCTCACCGGAAGAGATTTATTCCTTCTTCGGAATGAGCAAAAAAACTTTTAAAATGGCCACCGGAGGTTTATACAAACAACACAAAATATCTTTTACAAAAACAGGGATCCAGTTGATTGAAAAATGATTGCTTAAAAATTCGTCACCACGCGTTTTTTTGGCCTTCATTGGTTCTTTCAGGAATTTCCGGCGGATGAATGCGCCAATCGGGATCGTATTTTGTAAACATGGCGAGCCACAGAGTCCTGGAAATTCTCATAAGCGGAGGCTGCAGTGCAAGTATCAAAATCGCATTTAAAACCAGCCAAACAAAGATTCGATTATCGTCGTAAGAAATTCCAACGAGAATCCAAAACGCTATAAATGTAGCCACGCTTATCGCTACCGTAATACCATAACTCACATAGCTGGAACCATAATAAAACCCAACTTCAATATCAAAATATTGACCGCAAACGGGGCATGTATCATGCATTTTCATAAACCCTTTTGAATAAGGCCTCTTATTGACAAACATATCTCCTATCCTGCAACGGGGGCATTTGCATTGTAACAGGTTTAAAATCCCGGGTTTTTCTTTCTTACTTTCTTCATCCATATATTTTCCTTTTCTCGCCGCAAAATTACGCCAAAGAAAAGGAGATATGACATGATTTATCTCATTTGAAATATCGATAAAAATTGCTAAACTGCTCTTTTAAGTTCCGGTTTAGTACCTGCTTTATGTCCATAAACAGCGAAATACAGAATAAATAAATAACATGGAATCATTATCCAAAATGCCTGCTGGAAACCAATCCTTTCTCCGAGGCTTGCCCAAATTTTTGGCAAAACCGCTCCACCAGCAATTCCTATGATTAATAAAGCAGAACCGGCCTTGGTAAATCTTCCTAATCCATGTATGGTAAGCGGCCAGATTGCAGGCCAAACCAATGCGTTTGCCAGGCCCAGCAAAGCAATAAATAATACAGAAGTGTATCCTGAAGTAAAGATGGCGAGCAATGTAAAAATAACACCAAGAATTGCCGAGCCTTTTAGCGCGGTTGTTTGAGACAGATATTTTGGAATCGTAACAATACCAACCAAATATCCGATCAGCATTCCAATCATGGTGTAGGTGGTAAAATGTTTCGCAATATCGAGGCTGATGCCTATTGCTTTTCCATAAACCTGGATAATATCACCAGCCATTACTTCTACGCCAACATATAAAAACAAGGTTACAAAACCGATCCATAAATAAGGAAAACTAAAAATCGTTTGTTCATCACCGTTAGTTGCATTTTTTTCCACGTCTTCTCCTTCTGCTTTGACTTCCGGTAGCCTGGAAAAATAAATAAATACAGCCAGGGCAATTAAAACTGCCGCAATAATAATATAAGGAACAATCACCCTCGATGCCAGCGCATCTAATTCTACCGCTTTCTCAGCCGGATTCAATGTCTTTAATTTTTCAACGATCGCCTCTGAGTTTTTTAATAAAAAAGCGCCCATCACTAATGGAGCAAGTGCCCCTGCGCCTTTATTACAAATCCCCATCACACTGATTCTTTTTGCTGCACTTTCCATGGGGCCAAGAATGGTGATGTATGGATTAGAAGCTGTTTGCAGCAAAGCCAATCCTGTCCCAATCACAAACAAACCCGTAAGAAACAATCCATACGTTCTGGATTGCGCAGCAGGAATAAAAATTAATGCACCAATTGCCATTAATATTAATCCCCACATCATCCCGTTTTTGAAACCAGTTTTTTTTAAAACCCACGACGAGGGAAAGGCCATAACGGCATAAGAAATATAAAAGGCAAATGTTACCAGCACGGCCTGGGAAGTTTCTAGTTCGCAGGCGATTTGCAAATAAGGAATCAATGTGCTGTTGAGCCAGGTTACAAATCCAAAAATAAAAAACAGGATTCCTATAATTACAATCTCTGAAGTATAGTTTTTTTTGCCAGTGGTGAGGTCTTGGTTCATGGAATTTTTTTTATGAATAGAATCGTGAAAATATGGAAATAAACGATAAAATCAAGTAAACAAAAGGGCCTTTAAATGAAAGCCCCGTGTTTGTAGTAGTATCCGTGAAAAACAAACGATTGCGTAATTTTCTTTAGAGTAAGAAAAATCAGAAATGCAAATTCCCGATATTTATTCGTTTACTGCAATTCTTGTTTCAGTAGTGGTAATATATTTGATACAATTATCCTTTTTTATAAAAAACATCCCTTCTTTTCACAATTCAAATACAAGATTGTCCTCAAAAAACCGCCTTTTTTATTTATCTGCTCTGCATTTTTAAAAAAATATATACTTTATTTTTGTCGACTGAAAGCATATTCTCGCTTATGCAGATTTTCGCAATCCTCTTTAGTTGCCTGTTTGTTTTTGCTACACAAGTAACCGCACAAACTGTAGCGGATTATCATCCGTATCAAAGGATGACTCATGCCCAATTGCAGAAATACAGGCAATCGATCTGGGATACTTTACCTGCGGCTGTCGGTTGGGTAAATGATTTTGAAGGATTGTATAATGATGCCCAGGAAAATGCGCTGGAAAGCATTTTACAGCATTTGGAAAAAAGAACCAGCATTGAAATTTCTGTCGTGACGATTGATTCTAATATGGTAGCCGAACATAGATTTAATGACTTCGCATACAGGCTTTTAAAAAAATGGGGTATTGGAAAAATTTCAAAAAGCAACGGAATGGTCATTTGCATTTCCAAAGATTATAAAAAACTATTTGTCTGCACCGATTTCGGTATTAATAAATACATGGATTATGATGAAAAATACCGGATCATCAACAAATATTTTATTCCTTCTTTTGCAAAAAACAACTATTACCAGGGCACTCTTGATGGATTAAATGCGATAATCAGAAGAATAGACAAGCGTTGGAAACATTATAATTGATGTGATGATGTGCTAATGTGCTAATGTGAAAATGTGAAAATGTGAAAATGTGAAAATCGAATGCGCTGGTTAAACTGAAAGAATCATTAATCCAACTTAAAAGTTTGCTTCATTGATTTAATCATTCCGGTAGCAGACCATTGACCGGGAACAATCATTCTTCTTACTGTATATAATGGCTCTGCAGAATCTCTTTTGGTAGATAAAATAAATGCCATTTTAAAACCGGCTTTTTTCAATTCAGGAATCGCAGCTTCATTCCATAATCCATAAGGATACGCAAAATAAGTAGCTGGTCTTCCGGTAATATCTTCAATAGTTTTGCGCGGTTTTACAAATTGTTTGTCCCAATCTTCGCCCTGGTATTTGGTTACCATGTGATGATCCCATGTATGCGACTCCACCGCATTGCCATCATCGGCCAATTGTTTCAATTGTTCTTTGGTCATATATCGCGGACGGTTGATGGAAATCGTCATTATAAAATACACACCTTTAAATCCGTATTTTTTCATTTCCTGGTAACCGATACTGAATTGTTCTTCATCAGTATCATCAAAAGTGAGCATCACTGGTTTTGCTGGTAGCTGAACGCCATGCACGAGATAATCATACAATTGATTGGGCAAAATCGTTTCATAACCACTGTCTTTTAGCGCTTTCATTTGTTGGGCAAACTGAACAGGAGAAACTGAATAACTTTTCATGGTCTCGCTTTGCCCCGGTTTTGGTTCACGAATGTGATGATAACATAAAACAGGGACTTGCCTTTTTGCAAGAATTGCAGCAGCGTCTGCCACAGGTCTTTTCATTTCTGCATTTACAGAAGTGGAATCGGCGTGTATTTGCGCTGCTGAATTTGTCTTTTCGTCTTTATCTTTTTTTGCTGTAGCAGAATTGCAGGCAGATAAAATGCAAACGCAGAAGGCGATAAAAACAACATTTGTTTTCATAAAAAAATAAGAATTACTGGTATTGAATGTAAATCGGTTTTGGGATAAATTTTAATAACTCCTGTGGCGTGTAAAGCTGATTGGTGCCGGTTCTGGTATCATTTTTATAAAACAATTTGAAGCCGGTAAATTCAACAGGTTCTTTATAAATGTAACGCAAATAAGTAGAGCGTTTCAGCGTTTTATCGCCCCACCCGTCCATATCCATCACTACCTGCACTTCAGGAACTTTTTTTATCTGCTGATAATTGGTAACCATCCCCTGCGTGAAACGATGGACAATTAAAATTTTGGGAGGAAGATTGTATTTCCTCACCAAAGCTGCTAAATCATCAATGGCGGTATTTATATCTTCTGCACCGAATGTTCCGATTTTTTTTCCGGGTATGTGTCCTTCTTTCATGGAAAATTCGGGATCAATTCCAAGATGCACCTGTGGCAATTGCAAATATTTTTCTAATGGCGGAACTTCATCTCTTACGGAACTATGGCCAACCTGAATATCTAAAAACACCAAAGCATCAATATCCTTTGCCCAGTTCATAATGGTATCAATCTGGCCGGAAGGCATACGCATTCTGTGCTTGCCATCTTTTCCGGGTGCACCCTGGGCCGTAACGGCAATATAATGCAAAGCAGGAATTACCGGAATGGAAGAATCGGCAGCCTGCCAGTAAGCTACTTCTTCTTTTAATTTATGAAGCATTTCATTTTTTGGAATTTCCCCGAGAATACCCATTTTTTTGGAATACAGATTGCCATAGAAAGCTACAATGCGATGAAATGGCAAAACCGCTCCAGGCACAGGATACGGCATTTTAGCAGGCCATCTCCCTGTAGTGTCGTTATTGGCAAGATTCAAAAGAAGTTTGTTGAATAAAGCCGTATCAATTGTTTTTTTCTCATACACTTTTCCTTTTTCAATATTCTCTTCCTTTTTTGCTGAATCAGAAACAGAATGATCTGCTAAATGGTCAGCAGCTGACTGGCCGCTGTTGCAGGCAGTAAACAAACAAATAAGGCCAAAAGTGATTGGGGCAATAGCCAGGTAAACTTTAATTTTCATAGGGCGAAGTTATTTTAAAAATGCATGAATCAGGTTTTGAGTTTACAATTAATTCACAAAATTTTGTTACAGAAAAACGGGCATTAATTGGCAATATTTTGATATTTATCCAGCTCAATGTTTGATCCTTTGGCAAACATTTTTCTTAAAATAAAAAAGACGGCTATTTCAATAATTACAATGATGAGAGAACGAAAAGAACCTGCAGAATATTTTCCGGTAACCCAAAAATAAAATAAAGCAGACAAACTAAAAACAGCAGCCACGAGGGCTAAAAGCCATTTTATTTTTTCCAATGCCAGGTAAGCCTTGTGAATAACGTTTGTGGAAACCGGCGCGTCGGGCCTTATTTTTTTTAAAAGAAAAAAGTTTTTAGTGGCATCGCAAATGAAAGGAATTACCTGGAGCCAGGCAAGAATTAAAAAAATATAATGGCCCCAAAAAGTAAATTTATTTGAAATCAAAATGCAGAGCAAAAATAAAGAGCCATATACAAGAGGAATAAAAATAAAATCCAGGTACAGATAGCTTTTGAGCGATCGCAACGACCTCTGTGACAATTCCTTTGGCAATAAAAAAATGCCTCGGATATAAGTAGTCAACTCCAATGAAGAATCGGGAAATTCCAGATCGAGGATGCTAAATTTTCGTACAAATACATGCAGTGTGTAAAAGTTTTTACTCAGCAATTTTGCAAAAGCGCCAAGCAGGAGCATCAATCCAAAAATGACGCAAAAATAAGTGGCCAGGTTTGGCATCTCAAATAAATTATTCACTTTTTATTGGTTTTAATTCATCTTTTACAATCTCCGGAATGTGCTCTGTTATTAACTTTGCCTGCATTTGTATCCGGTCATTTTTATATTGTTTCCAATCGAATCCGATCAAAAACTTTGTCGCCGCTTTCGCACCTAAAACAAACATGTCAATTTTATCCTTGTCCTTCATAAAAAAATTAAGCCAGTTGTAATCTGACAAAGGAATTTTTCCAATACCTTTTTCAAAAAATTTATTTTTCAATAAAAAATCCTTGTCGTAATAGTACCTTATTGTATTAAACATTTTTCCCAGATAGCCCATAAACGTCCAATGCACCGGGTTCATTGATTTATTTTCAGGTTTGCTGTCGTCCAGGTCAATTCCCAAAGATGGGAGACGGGGAACACGTACTTTTGGATTGTAAAAAATATCAATTGGAAAGTTAGACAAGATACCGCCATCTACAAACCGCACTTCTGATGGAGGATTTGTTTCATCCAAAGTATCAAGCCACGCCTTTTTTATTTCTTCTGACTGGTTTGGAATATTATTGATAAAATAAGATTCAAAAAAAACAGGAATCGCCATAGACGCACGAATAAAACCAGCAGGTTGCAGCGTGTCAATATCCGCCTGTTCCCGGAAAAGATTGCACATCGCGGGAAACTGAATTTTGTTTTGAGTTACCAGCTCCGATGCGATGAAAGTAACGTCGGCGCAAAGGCTGTCAATACTTTCCGGGTTATCCCGGCGCAAATATAACTTTGGAAGTGCCGAGGCTTTTTTATTGAGATCTGATACTTTTACAACGCCATTTGCAATCAGTTGTTTTTTTATCCAGTCATAAAAATAATTTCCGGGATTAATTCCAAAGCCTGAATTCTTTAGCTTTTGAAGCGTTCTTGAAAGATAAAAAATTAAAAATGCAAGCAACAGAAAATAGAAACCGGTAAGCACGAAAAAAAATTTCGTAGCTATCGAAAACAATAAAAATTTTTGTTGCAGGCCGAAAAAAATAATATCTGCTGCAATAAATAAAATGCCCGTTATCAATAATCCTTTGAACCAGTTTCCCGTTTTTTTTGTAAAATCTTCCTGCGTAATAAATTTGCGGATGATCGATTTTGCAGCGGGATTTCCATCTACCAGGTCAAAAAAATTGAGATCACACAGGCTTTTCAAAATACTTTCCGATTTCATATCTTTCTTATCGCCGATGACCGTCATTAATGCCGTATTTATCGCTCCCGCACTTGTGCCTGCGAGACGAACAAACCGGATTCCCATTTTTTCCAGGATATAAGTATATCCGACCAAAGCAACCCCCAGTATGCCACCACCTTTTTGCACGAGGTTTACATATTGGTTGCCTTCATCATCATATACATCAGAAATTAAAAATTCGCGGTTACTTTTCTTAAAAGCTGTATCCAATTGTTCCAGGCATTTAATTACCTCAGGATGATTGGTAAAATCTTCAGTGGTGAGTTCCAGCTTGGTTGAATGATCCGTTTTTCGTGAAGACATTAATTGGTAAATTATCGGATTATTAAATTATTGGATTATTAAATTATTAAAAGCAAAATCTGCCTTATTTCTCCGTTTACTGAGGTCAAAATTTTATTGAATTCAACATTGAACATTCAACATTGAACTTTGAACATTCAACATTAAACTTTCAACATCCAGCTTCTACTTAGAATTAATATAACTATCCAGGTGCTCGATAGTTTCCTGTTGCACGAGTACCGTTTGCTTTACTACATCACTGATTGAAATGATTCCAACCAGCTTATTTTCTTCAAAAACCGGGAGATAGCGGATGTTATTTTTTGTAAGAAGTTCCATCGAATATTCAACCGTGTCTGTTGGTTTTATATGTGGAAATTCCGCGGTCATAATATCACTCACTTTGGTATCTGTAGAATTTTTCCCTTTCAAAATTACTTTGCGGGAATAATCCCTTTCGGTAATGATTCCTTTAAATTTTTCATCCTTCATGACGACGACAGAACCAATATTATTTTCGGCCATTACTTTCAAAGCATCAAGTACGGAAGTTTCTGGCAAAACTGAAATGGCTTTATTTCCTTTACGAGAAAGAATGTCACTGATTCTGTTCATGGTTTGTAGGTTTTAAATTTTAAAAATGGAATTTACGAAAAGAAATTATATAAAAAGTGAGGATAAGCGGAAATGTGAATGGATGGTGGAAATTTTGTGAACCGGGAATGAACAACATTAGCCAGAATAATTCATGCAGAACAAAAAATGGGTGCATTTCGTAGCGTCGCAAAGGTTGCCAACCTAATAACTTTTTTTCAAGTTAAAAAACGTAATCCAAAGGTTTGCAACGTTGAACCCCGGCGCGACAAATGGAAATGCATCCCAAAAAATACATTCTAAAAAACTTTCGAGACAAAATTCAGCAGAAATCAAATAATACCTTTTTGTATTTACCTTCAATTCTAAAATTAAACAGAATAATGCAATGGTCATTACAAATTTTATTAGGAATAGTTGCGATAATCTGTTTATCAGGAGGAATGAATCTTCTGATAAAAGGAGCCGGGTCTTTTTTGCCAAAAACAGATCCATCTCATCCTGTTTTAGATAACCTTTTCAGATTTTTAAGCGGAATCTATTTTGCTCTTGGATTTCTAATGGCTTGGGTTGTTTTTAATCTTCCTGAGGTAAATCAATTAATTTATTTTATCGGGATAGTTGTTATTTTCTCGGGATTAGGAAGACTATATTCAAAAATAAAAGTTGGTTCTGCCGGAAAATATTTTGAATATATAATGATCTTTGAAATCATACTGGGAATAAGCATCATTTTGCTTGAATATTTTAGATAACAAATCAAAAATAGCAAGAATAAGAAGTGTACAGAAGTAAAGGGCCGAATTTTTAAATTATCGATTTATAACAGCTTTCGAATTTTTTATGAACGGAAAATATTGTTTTGTAGAATCTTAACTTCCCTAAAAACCCCATTTTATTATCTTTGCAGGATGAATTTTAATGAAAAACCAACCGTCCGAATAGCCATTCTTGATTTGTATGAGGGCCATGAAAACCAGGGAATGCGCGGCTTACGCGAAATCATAAAAAAATTTGGTAAAATAAATGATCTGGGTATTATTTTAAAAGAATTTGATCTAAGGCAGAAAAATGAATTGCCGGACACTTCGTTTGATATTTATTTTAGCAGCGGTGGCCCGGGTAGTCCTATTGAAAGTGAAGGGCTTGAATGGGACAATTTATATTTTGAATGGTTGCAAAAAATGGAGGACTATAATAATGATGAGGCAAATGTTCAGAAGAAATACATTTTTTTTATCTGCCATTCTTTTCAGCTTGCCTGCCGTCATTTTAAGGTTGCTCAACTTAGCAAACGCAAATCTTCCGCATTTGGAGTTTTTCCCGTTCATGTTTTAGAAGCAGGAAAATGCGAACCCGTTTTTGAAGGAATGCCTGATCCGTTTTATGCTGTGGATAGCCGGAATTACCAGGTAGTTCAGCCTGATGAAAAGCGTTTGAAAGAATTGGGCGCAAAACTTTTATGCATCGAAAAAGATCGTCCGCATGTTCCTTACGAAAGGGCGTTGATGGCAATCCGTTTTACTGATTATTTTATAGGCACACAATTTCATCCGGAGGCCGATCCTGCAGGAATGTTAATTCGTTTAAATGATGAGAGCAAAAAGAAAATTGTGATAGAAAATTATGGTTTGGAAAAATGGAAATCCATGATCGAACAATTAAATGATCCGGAGAAAATTCTTTGGACTCATGATCACATACTTCCAAATTTTTTAAATATTGCATTAAATAGTTTGCAGGAAATTTATGCCTGATTCACCATTCACCATTCACTATCATGATTCCCGAAATAAGAGCCGAATTCAATAAAAATTTTACGGAGAAAAAATACCGGGAGTTTTTAAGTGAACTCGAAAGCAAACATCCGGGTGATATTCCTTTTCGCCTAGCAGAGACACCGGTTTTTATTCCAAAGGATTTTACAAAAAAGATGCTGGATGCCTGTGAGGCAATTGTCGATATTATTACCAAACCCGATTTTAAAGAAAGAACACAAAGAGCGATTCCGCAGAATGAAAATGTGCCCAACGAAAATGATCATACTGATTTCATTGCCTTTGATTTTGGGGTTTGTGAAAATGAAAATGGTGACTTGGAACCACAGTTGGTAGAAATGCAGGGATTCCCTACCCTCTTTGGTTTCCAGGCTTATTATCCAAACATTCTTGAAAAGCATTTTCACATTCCTGAAAATTTTTCAAACTATTTAAACGGATATGATGAAGCTTCTTATCTGCAGTTTTTAAAAGATATTATTTTAAATGGCCATGATCCGGAAAATGTCATTCTGTTAGAATTAAAACCGCATCAGCAAAAGACCAGAATCGATTTTTATTGCACACACGATTATCTGAATATTCCGATTGTTTGCCTCACTGATTTGATTCAGGATGGAAAAAAATTATTTTATAAAAAAGAGGGGAAAAAAATCGAAATAAAAAGAATTTACAATCGCATTATTTTCGATGAGCTTTCGCAGATGAAAGATTCGCTTGGCGATGTGGTTGATATTACGCAGCCATTTGACGTAGAATGGGCGCCGCATCCAAATTGGTTTTACCGCATCAGTAAATTCACTTTGCCATTAATTCACCATCCGTATGTACCGGAAACTTTTTACCTGAATGAAATAAAAAAGATCCCGGATGTTTTGGAAAGTTATGTTTTGAAACCTTTGTTTTCTTTCGCCGGACAAGGTGTGATCATCGATGTAACTAAAAAGGATATTGAAGAAGTAACAGATCCTGAAAACTGGATTCTTCAGCGAAAAGTAAAATATGCGGATGTAATTAAAACACCTGATACCCCGGCAAAAGCAGAAATAAGGATTTTTTATTTTTGGAAAAAAGGAGCAAAAAGGCCGGTTGCAGTAAATAACCTGGCACGTTTGAGCAAAGGAAAAATGATTGGCGTAAGATATAATATGGACAAGGATTGGGTTGGTGGAAGTGTTGCGTATTTTGAGAAATAGGAGAAACGTACAAACGCCGCTGCTAAAATGCCTGCTGCTTGGAATCTCTATTCAAAAGAAGAAGTAATTACACTTTCCAAATTTTCCGGAGAAATTATTTGAATCGCCGCGTTGGGATAATTGACTTTGAAAGTTAATGGAATACGCGCATTTGTTTTACTGTTCCATTTAAATTCAAATGCTTTTAATCCAGCTTCACTTTCTTCAATTAGATCTATTTCCTGTTGTTGGGTTGTTCTCCAGAAATAATGTGTTGTATCCTTTTGATTATTATCAACAAATTTTATTCGTTCCGCAATAATAAAATTTTCCCAAAGTGCTCCGGAATCTGTGCGCGAAGAAATCGATTTAAAATTGTTAATTATTGCATTTCTGATACCGCAATCATAGAAATAAATTTTTTTGTTTTTCTTTATTTCATTTCGCACATTTCTGCTGAAAGCCGATAATTCAAAAATCACAAACGCTTTTTGCAGCAAGTCAATATATTTTTCAACCGTTTTACGATCACTGCCAATTGTTTGGCCAAGCTCGTTATAATTAACTTCACTTCCTAATTGCAAAGCCAATGCTTTGAGTAATTTCTCAAGCAGAGCTGGCTTTTTTATTTGCTCTATCATCAAAAGATCTTTATATAAATAACTACCAGCTAATAGTTTTAGACGCTCCTTTTCTTCCCCTGCATTTGTAACAATTTCTGGATAATATCCGAATAGCATACGGTGCTCTATAAGTCTTTTTTCCTCCAAAAAGCCATGATGGTTTACCATCTCTTCAAAACTTAATGGATATAACATGAATTCATATTTACGTCCGGTGAGCGGTTCATTGATGTGGTTTGTTAACTCAAATGCGGAAGAGCCGGTTGCGATAACCTGTACATCTTTAATCTGATCAGCTATTATCTTTAAGGTAAGCCCTATATTTTCAATTCGCTGCGCTTCGTCTATTAATAGAATTTTTTTGTTACCAATGATTGTTTTTAATTTAGTAACTGTAGTATTACTCAATAATTCTCTTATGTCAGCATCATCTCCATTTAAATTTAACCACTCTTCCTTTTGACTTCCTAAAATAGTTTCTGCCAATGTGGATTTGCCTGTTTGCCGGGCCCCAAATATCAAAATAACTTTACGCTTGAATAATTTTTTTTCAATATATTTTTGTACGGTTCTTTGTATCATAGCTTTTTTACAAAATATAATAATTTGGGAACCAAATCCATTATTATCATAATAATTTGGGATTCAAATCCATTATTGTTATGTTTTTAATTAAGCTCTAATCACTTTACTTTGCAAAAATTAATTTCCATTATTTAATGTATAACGGTAAAAAAGTTGTTGTCGTTCTTCCCGCCTATAATGCAGCGTTAACCATGGGAAAAACCATTTCTGAGATTCCGATGGATGTCGTAGATGAATTGGTTTTGGTGGATGATAACAGTACGGATAATTCTATTGAAGTGGCACAAAAGCTTGGAATAAAGCATATCATTCAGCATACTGTCAACAAAGGCTATGGCGGCAATCAGAAAAGCTGTTATGATAAAGCACTTGAGTTGAAGGGTGATATTATTGTGATGCTTCACCCCGACTATCAATATACTCCAAAGTTAATAGTGGCAATGGTTTCCGTGATTGGCAATGATTTATACAAAGTAGTTTTTGGAAGCAGGATTTTGGGAAAAGGCGCGTTAAAAGGTGGAATGCCATTATATAAATATATCGCGAATCGTGTTCTCACGTTATTTCAAAATACGATGATGAATCAAAAGCTTTCCGAATACCATACCGGTTATCGTGCTTACGATAAAGAGGTTTTGAAAAAAATAAATTATCATCAGAATTCAGATGATTTTATTTTTGATAATGAAATGGTGGCACAGATTTTTTATAATGATTTTGAGATTGGGGAAATCACCTGTCCTACAAAATATTTTAAAGAAGCTTCATCCATAAATTTAAAAAGAAGCATTACTTACGGATTAGGGGTATTAAAAGTTTCGGTTCTATATTTTCTTACCAAAGTCAAAATTTATAAATGGAAATTGCTAACCCAATAGATAAAAGACAAAGCAATTTATACCTCATCATCATTATATTATCGGGTATCATTTTTTTTATTCCTTTTCTCGGAAGGGTTCATCTTTTTGATTGGGACGAAATCAATTTTGCAGAGTCTGCCCGCGAGATGATCGTTACAGGAAATTATCATCGCGTACAAATTAATTTTCAGCCTTTCTGGGAAAAACCGCCTTTGTTTTTCTGGCTGCAGGTTGCGTCTATGAAAATGTTTGGGATCAACGAATTTGCTGCAAGGTTTCCGAATGCAATTTGTGGAATTGTTAGCCTGGTTACTTTTTTTCTGATTGGCAAAAAATTTAAGTCAGCACGCTTCGGTTTCATTTGGGCAATCAGTTATCTCGGTAGTTTTTTGCCGCATTTATATTTTAAATCAGGAATCATTGATCCGGTTTTTAATTACTTCATTTTCCTGTCAGTTTATTTTATGTACCTGGATATTTCAGGGGAGGTTTTTAAAAATAAGTATGTGTATCCTTCTCTGGCCGGGCTTTTCATCGGATTGGCCACATTGACGAAAGGGCCGGTTGGCTTGCTTGTCTTCCTGATTTCATTCTTTGTTTATTTTTTATTTAGCAGGTTTAAAAACTTTCCCAACGTCAAAAAAATTTTACTGTTTATCTTCTTTTTTACCCTTGTTTGTTTATTCTGGTTTGGCGAAGAAATAATGAAAAACGGCTTTTGGTTTTTGAAAGAATTCCTGGCTTACCAGGTAGATCTTTTTCTGCATCCGGTAGCCAGTCATGGTGAGCCATTCTATTATCATTTTGTGGTTGTTTTCATTGGCTGCTTTCCTATTTCTGTTATTGCTCTTCCTGTACTTTTTGGAAAAAGCCATGAAATGAATAAAGACTTTTTAAGATTGATGAAAATATTATTTTGGACAGTAATCATCCTGTTTAGTATCACTACCACCAAGATCGTTCATTACTCTTCGCTTACTTATTTTCCACTTTCGTTTATGGCTGCCTGTTATCTTGATTTCCTTGTAGCAAAGCAACAAAAAATACGAATTCCTCTTTTGGTTCTGATTGCCTGTATGGGTTTCGTTTTTTCATTTTTGCTGGCAGCACTTCCTTATGTAGCGGATCATCATGAATTGATTTTGCCTTATTTGAAAGATCCCTTTGCCGCTGCAAGTCTGAATGTAAACGTTCAAGGGAGCGGCTTTGAAAGCTTCATCGGCGTTCTTTATTTCATTGCTGTGATTTTAGCTGTTTCATTTTTTTATAAGAAGAGAAATCAGATTGCAATTCTTTTTCTTTTCTATTCAACTGCTATTTGTCTTTTCATTTATTTGCTCGCTGTAGTTCCAAAAATTGAAAAATATTCACAAGGGCCGGCGATTAATTTTTATCAGAGTTTGCAAGGGAAAGATGTGTATGTATGGCCGATTGGATTTAAAAGTTATGCGCAATATTTTTATGCAAAAAAACCTGTGGCACCGGTTTATGGAGAGGCAGATGAACAATTTTTATTAAAAGGAAATATTACAAAGCCTGCCTTTTTTGTAGTAAAAATCAGCAATACCGGTTTTGATACGAGTTGCAATAATTGCACTTTAATTAAGCAGGAAGGAGGTTTTAAATTTTATAAAAGAGAACCCGTGATGAAGTGAGAGCGGATGAAACAATTAGCCGAATTATTAAATGATTCTATTAGTAACGGATTACTCGTGTACAAGCTAATTAAGTATATCGCTTAGTTTATCATTCAATGCCTGACCACGAAGATTCTTACCGATAATTTTCCCTTTTGGATCAATTAAAATATTTTGTGGAATGCTGGTCACTTTGAAAAGCGAAGCGACCTGGTTTCCCCAACCTTTTAAATCGCTAACATGAGTCCAGGTAAGGCCATCCATGTGGATCGCATTTAACCAGGCATCTTTTGCCTGATCGAGAGAAACCCCCAGAACGGTAAAATTCTTTTGATGATACTTATTGAATGCTGCGACTACATTTGGATTTTCCATCCGGCACGGACGGCACCAGCTTGCCCAAAAATCTACCAACACATATTTGCCACGAAGGGAAGAAATTTTTACCTGGTGCCCGGCAGTATCAGTTTGTGAAAAATCGGCAATTTGTGATCCTATCGGGTTTATTTTAGCAAGTTCCAACTGCTCATCTACATATTTTGCCAGCGTTGAATTTTTTACATCCTTCGATAATAACCTGTATAATTTATCAGCAACTGTTGGATTTTCAGAAGATTGCAAAATGCGAATAATTGCTATCGGAGCTACATAAGAAGAAGGATATTTTTTCACAAAGCTTTCACTGATCTTTTCTACTGCAGCCACAGAGGCTGCATCTTTAGCAGAATCAGGCATGAATATTTTCTCGTACGGTTTCATTTCTTTTGAATATTCTGCAAATTCGTTCTGGCTTTTAGAACCGGTTATAGCAAGGTTCTCTAAATTATTTTTATCACCTTCTATTTTTATTTTACTGTTGTCTATAAACAATGGAATAGCAGGCGGCTGATCTCCAAAAACCAAAATGATAAATGAAGGCTCTGCAAGGTTTCCTTTAATAATAAATTTTCCCTTTTCAATAGTAGCTTGTTTCTCGGGAACACCGGATTGCTGATTTAAAAAAGAAACGGAAGTGCCATCGGCGTAACCGGTAACATTGCCGGAAATTTCAAAATCTTTGGAAGTTGTTTGTGAAAATCCGAAAAACGGAAGCGCTATTAATAAAAATAAAAATTTTTTCATGGTCAATTATATTATCGCAAATTTAATTTTTTTTAAAAATAACGCCCGACTAAATCATTTTTATCCCTCTAAAATTGAGTTAAGAAACGTTTTGGTAGCAGAGTCAATGTTTTCTGCGTGTTCAATCGCTTTAATAAATGCCGTTCCAATGATGGCGCCGGAAGCATATTCACACGCTTTTGTAAAAGTATTGTGATCTTTTATTCCAAAACCAATCATGATTTTGTTTTTTAAATTCATGTTTTTGATTCTTTCAAAATAACTTTCCTGGGCAGTGATGCTTTTATCCGAACCGGTAATTGAAGAAGAAGAAACAGCATAAATAAATCCACTACCCAGAGAATCAATTTTCCGGATTCTTTCTTCAGAAGTTTCCGGTGTGATTAAAAAAATAAAATCGAGCCCATTTTTTTCGAAAATATCTTTGTATTCTTTTTCATATTCATCTATCGGCAAATCGGGAAGAATAATTCCGCTGATGCCACAATTCTTTGCATCTGTGCAAAAATTTTCGAAGCCGTATTGGAGTACCGGATTCAAATAACCCATCAGAATCAGTGGAACTTTCTTTTGCGAAGCAGAAGAATTTTTTTGAAAATTATTTAATTGATCAAAAAGTCTTTTTATCGTCATTCCGTTTTGTAAAGCCTTCATGCTGCTGTTTTGTATTACAGGACCATCGGCTAATGGATCACTGTAAGGTATTCCGATCTCTATCATATCAGCGCCGTTTTGCTGCAACGATTTCAAGATTTTTTCGCAATCGTTTAATTCAGGAAAACCTGCAGTAAAATAAATACTGAGGATATTTTTTTTCTTTTCAAAAAACAACTTTTGAATTAAATTCATTTATCTTTTTTTTATTTTTATTAAAAACACAAAAGATGGCCGCAATAATTGTTTCAATTACAATTGCAGTAAACAAACAAATAGTGATGATTCTTCATTAGCAGATTGGCAAATCAAAAGATTAGCTAATTAGCTTCTTCATATAAGTATCCATATCCTTATCTCCTCTTCCACTGAGATTTACCACAACTACATCGTGCCTTTTAAATTTCATTTTATTCAAAACAGCCAGCGCATGTGCAGACTCCAATGCAGGAATAATTCCTTCCAATTTTGCTAATTCAAAAGCTGCAGCAAGCGCTTCATCATCGGTTGCATTCATAAATTGCGCTCTTTTTGTAGGCAAATAAATTTGCATGCATCGGACCGATTCCCGGATAATCCAAACCGGCTGAAATACTGTGTGGCTCTATCACCTGTCCGTCTTCAGTTTGCATTACATAGCTTTTGCTTCCATGCAAAATTCCTACCGAACCTAATTGCGTAGTTGCAGCACTCATTCCAGTTTCAATGCCAAATCCCGCAGCTTCCACAGCGATTAATTTCACAGAATCATCATTTAAAAAATGATAAAAAGCGCCGGCCGCATTGCTTCCACCACCAACACATGCCAATACATAATCAGGCAATTCACTGCCTGTTTTTTCCTTTAATTGCACCTGCATTTCTTTACTTATTACGCTTTGAAAACGAGCCACCATATCAGGATAGGGATGCGGTCCCACAACACTTCCTATGAGATAATAAGTATCATTTGGATTATTAATCCAATCGCGGATAGCTTCATTGGTAGCGTCTTTCAGCGTTTTGCTTCCGCTGATAGCAGGAATTACTTTTGCTCCCAGCATTTTCATTCTTGCTACATTCGGCGCCTGCCGTTCAATATCTTTTTCGCCCATGTAAACAATACATTCCAGATTTTTTAATGCACAAACAGTTGCCGTTGCTACACCATGCTGGCCTGCGCCGGTTTCCGCAATGATTCTTTTTTTACCAAGCCTTTCAGCCAGTAAAATTTGTCCGATCGTATTGTTGATTTTGTGCGCGCCTGTATGACAAAGATCTTCACGCTTTAAAAAAATTTGTGCACCGTATTTTTCACTTAATCTTTCTGCCAGATATAAAGGCGTTGGCCTTCCAACATAATCTTTTAAAAGAGCATCAAATTCTTTTTTAAAACTTTCTTCGTTTATAATTCTCAGATAATTTTCTTTTAAATTCTCCACATTATTGTAAAGCATTTCCGGCACATATGCACCGCCAAACTGGCCGTAGTAGCCGCTTTCATCAGGTTGATCGAATGTTTTCATTTTACTTACTTCAAACTTAAAATAGTCAATTAAAGGAATTTTTGCTTTTTATAATCAATGCTCTCATGATATAAAGTTTCAGGATCAATGTCAGCTTCATTTGCCCATTCAACGGTATCAAAGCTTACTTTTGCTGTCTTAAAAATATTTTCATCTTTCAATTTTTTAAATATTCCTTTTTCCAAATACGGTTTCATATCAAAAATTTTTTCTTCACCGTTTTTGAATGTTAACAAAAGTTGATAATTTTCTAAAGGAGTTACATTTATTACTGCGAAAAACATATAACCTATTAAGTTTACTTTTTAATTTGATTTACAAATTCCTCAATCAGTTTCATATCTTTTATTCCAGGTTCTATTTCAAATCTGCTGTTCACATCCACGCCATAAAAAAACGGATGATGAAATGTTTTTAACGCTTCTGCATCTTCAATGCTGATACCACCACTCAAAAAAAATGGTTTTCCAATCACCGAATTTTCAAGCAAGTCCCAGTTGAATTTTTCGCCGGTACCACCATACAAACCGGCATTTGCTTTATCAAATAAATAGTAATCACAAGCCTCATCATATTCCTTCACCAGCCAATCGATGTTCGAATCAAAATCAGCGATACGAAAGGCTTTGATCACTTTTATCTGATCGCTGATGCGGCTGCAAAAAGAAGCGGTTTCATCTCCATGAAGCTGCACCATATCCAAATCAAAATCTTCAATTCGCTGCATGATTTCTTCTTCGGCCGCATTTACAAAAACGCCTACTTTTGGAATAGATAGGTTCAAATCACGAACATCTTTTCCCGTAAGGCTTTTCAAAACATATCGTGGTGATTGGGGATAAAAAATCAAACCGGCATAATCAATTCCAAGATTCTCCAATTCTTTAAATTGCTGAAGATTCCTGTTGCCACAAACTTTTATTTTCATCATTATCTTTTTACAAACACCGAATTTTTTACACGAATTACACGAACACCAAATCCTTTTCAAGAATTACACGAAAATCGTTGCTTTTCAATTAGTGAAATTCGTGCCTGAAATTAGCGTTATCCGGATTCTCTAAATCTTTTACAAAATTAGCAAATGCCTCACCAGGATTTTTTTCTTTCATAAATTTTTCACCCATTAAAAATCCATTGAATCCATTTTGTTTTAAAAAATGAATTGTTTTCACGTCGTCAATTCCGCTTTCAGAAATTTTAATTTTATCGAAAGGAATTTTTTTACATAGTTCTATCGAATGATTCAGATCGACATTAAAACTTTTGAGATCACGATTGTTAATTCCTACCACATCTACCTCATCACAAATATGCTCCAATTCATTTTCATGATGAATCTCAAGCAATACATTCAATCCTAAATTCCTTGCAAATGTCGATAACTTTTTTACGTCTTCTTTTGAAAGGCAGGCAGCAATCAATAGAATAATATCAGCTCCATACGCTTTGGATTCTATAAGTTGGTACTCATCAATAATAAAATCTTTTCTCAAAATTGGAATATTATTAATTCTTGCTTCCTGTAAATCATTTAAAGAACCTCCAAAAAATTCTTCATCAGTAAGTACAGAAACGGCGCTGACACCGTATTTCACATAACTTCCGGTAACATTCTGAACCGATGAACTGCCGTTAATGATTCCTTTTGAGGGTGATTTTCTTTTAAACTCAGCAATGATTCCGGTTTTGTTTTTATCCAATAATGAATCTATAAATGAAAACGTTTCTCTTTGAAACAAAGGCATTATTTCTAACTCAGAAATGCTTTTTGAATGCTTTCTTTGCTCAACTTCAATTTTCTTCTTCGCAATGATTGTATCAAGAATATTCATTATTGCAAACTAATTAATTGTTGAAAATTTTTGTATGCTTTGCCGCTTTCAAGGCTTTCGACACTCATTGCATAACAGGTCTCATAATCGGCAAATTTTCCTGTTGCAAACAGCGCCATTGCTGCATTTGCCATCACTACTGCATTCTGGGCCCACGTTCCTTCTCCTTTTAGAATTTTTAGAAATACTTTCGCCGCCTCATCTGTAGAATTGCCTCCGTAAATATCTGAGGGA
Organism: uncultured Chitinophagaceae bacterium; assembly: GCA_963706825.1. Taxonomy (GTDB): domain Bacteria; phylum Bacteroidota; class Bacteroidia; order Chitinophagales; family Chitinophagaceae; genus Ginsengibacter. Next base: position 579,455 of record CAVPNT010000005.1, read on the forward strand.
TTCACCATTCTTTTTCCCAAATATTGAGCGGATAATATTTTCTCTCCTTCATTTGTAATCACCTTCGTGTCCCCAGTTAAAGATATTTCGTCATAGCCATCCAAACTATGAATAATCATAAAACGTGCATCAGATTGCTGCAATAAATAAGAATAAATTCTCGCCATTTCCAGGTTATAAACTCCTACCATTTGAACTTTTGGCAATGCCGGATTTACCATCGGCCCAAGCATATTGAAAAACGTTCGTACTCCCAGATTTTTTCTGATTGCTCCGACTGCTTTTAATGCCGGATGAAACAAAGGCGCGTGCATAAAACAAATATTTGCTTCTTCAATTTCACGAAGCAACTTTTTATTGTCATTTGAAAATCGATAGCCTAATGTTTCCATTACATTACTTGAACCGCTGATAGAGGTGGCACCGTAATTGCCATGCTTGGCTACTTTTTCTCCCGCTCCGGCTACAATAAAGCAACTAAGCGTAGAAATATTAAAAGTATTTTTTCCATCGCCGCCTGTGCCTACAATATCTATAACGTCGTGTTCATCAAGGTTTACAGGAACACACAATTCCATCAAAGCATCACGAAAGCCAAGTAATTCGGGAATTGTGATGCTTCGCATTAAGTAAACTGTAGTGAAAGAAGCAATCTCTGCATCGGAATAAATCCCTTTGGAAATATTCAACAAAACTTCTTTTGCAGCCTCCCGCGATAAGGTTTTATGTTCAAATAAATATTGTAAAATCTTTTTCATAAAAAATATAAAACATGATTAAAACTTCGTTTACTGCTGACCGTTATTTAGCAATTATCTAAACATTCTATCCCTTCTAAATAGTTTACAAAAGTTTAGATAGTTTAGAATACCATTAAACCCTTCTAAACCTCTAAACTCCCTAAACCTGTATATCCAACCAATTCCTCATCATTTTCTCGCCCATTGGCGTTAATACACTTTCCGGATGAAACTGTACGCCTTGAACATCAAAAGTTTTGTGACGCAAACCCATAATGTATCCGTTTTCATCTTCTGCAGTTATTTCCAAATCTTCAGGAAAATTTTCTTTACTCACAATCCATGAATGATATCTTCCCACTTCAAGTTCATCCGGTAAAGCTTTGAAAACATCGTTTTCAGCAACTGTTCTTTTTTCATTCACTTTAATTTTTGTGGCTACTCCGTGATAAACATTTTTTAAATTTTCAAGTTTACCACCAAAACTTTCTGCTATTGCCTGTTGACCCAAACATACACCCAGTATCGATTTTGAGGAAGCGTATTCTTTAATCAACGAAAGCAACAATCCCGATTGACATGGAAGCCCCGGCCCGGGAGACAAAATTATTTTATCATAATCCTTTATCTTCTCAAGAGAAATTTTATCATTGCGAAATACATCTACTTTATTATGAATTATTTTCTCCACAACATGAACAAGATTGTAAGTAAATGAATCGTAATTATCAAAAATTAAAATTTTCATGTCACTGTTTTTTAAATATTTTCTGCTGATTTAATTGCTGCTGTCAACGCATTTAATTTATTATTTACTTCCTGCAACTCACTCTCAGGATTAGAGGCAGCAACAATTCCCGCTCCTGCCTGGTAAATCAAACAATTATTTTTACTTAGAAATGTTCGGATCATGATTGCCTGATTTAAGTCTCCATTAAAACCGACAAAACCAATACAGCCGCCATAATATCCACGTGGCCTATTTTCAAATTCATTGATTAATTGCATGGCTTTATATTTTGGTGCGCCACTCAAAGTACCGGCGGGAAATGTGGTGCCGAGTAAATCAAAAGGATTGGAGTTTTCCTCAACGATCCCTTTTACTTCGCTCACCAAATGAATGACATGAGAAAAATATTGCACTTCACAAAAGCGGGTCACCTTTACATTGCTGCACAAACGGCTGAGATCATTTCGTGCCAAATCAACGAGCATCACATGTTCGGCATTTTCTTTTTTATCTTTTAATAATTTTTCCGCCAGTTGTTCATCCTCACCGTCATTTCCGGTTCGCCTGAAAGTGCCTGCAATCGGATGAACGACCGCTACATTATTTTTAACTTTCAATTGCGCTTCAGGGCTACTTCCAAAAATTCGGTAATCCCCATAATCGAAATAAAAAAGATAAGGACTTGGATTAATATTTCTCAACGCACGATAGACATTAAATTCATCACCCGAAAATTGCTGTTGAAATTGCCTGCTCAAAACAATCTGGAAAACATCCCCTCTTTCACACGCTGCAATTCCTTTTTTGACCATATCAACATATTGGTCATTGGTGAATGAAGAAGTTTCATTTTTAATTTTTGCAAATGGAAATGCCGGAACGTCTTTACTTTTTATAATACTTTCAATTAAATCTATTTCGCTCTCAATTCCTTTGATACGATTTTCACAAATAAACAATTCATTTTTAAAATGATTGATGGCAATAACGTATTGATACAAGCGATAACGAACGAGAGGAATATTCGATGTTTGAGCTTTGATGTAGGATGTCGGTCGTCGGTCGTCGGTCGTCGGTCGTCGGGTGTCTGTATTCTGAAATTTAATATCTTCAAAAAATTGCACTGCATCGAAAGTCGTATACCCAAACAAACCCTGGGCCATGCTTACAGGCATTTCGGCCGGTTCAGTGATATGAAAATGCTGCATAAAATTCCAAATCTCATCGGTAACTTTTGTTGCCGGAGTTATTGATATTTTCTTTGGTTCCTGCATTGGAAATTTATATTCAATCTCATCCAGGTTTTTAATTTCAATGCCGGCAATTGCATTGATTCCAATAAAGGAAAAACTGTTTTCCCCTGCGTGAAAATCGGCGCTTTCCAAAAGAATGGTATCCCGAAAACGATCACGCAGCCGCAAATAAATGCCTACCGGTGTATAAACATCGGCCAACAGTTTTTTCGATGTTGTAGATAATTCTATTTTTTTCATAACATAAAAAAACCCCGGCTTTAGTGCCGGGGCGTAATATTTATTTTCAAACACAAATAATAGCAAGGCACAATCATCAGATCGTGTGCCACCAGCTATTGTATGTATTGTTGATTTTCATTTTCAGAATGCAAATATGAAATTAAAAATTTTAACCAGCAAATTTTTTTCCGGGTAACAAAGAAAATTATAAAAATTTTGCAGATGCAACTGTGGCATGTTTTTTTCAATCTCAACAAGAAATAATTGCATTGAAACCATTATTGTTTGTTGTTTTCCTGCTCAGTTTTTCTTTTGCTCACGGCCAAAAGATAGATAGTATTTATGTGCATCTTTATACGGATAGTTTGAAAAAAGGCACATATAATTATATAAATATCGACGGCAAACTGGATAATGGAAGCTATCTTCCTTTAGATTCATCACAAATCAATTTTACATCTTCTGATGGCAAGTTTTATGGGAATTCACTTTACATAGAGCGTGAGTTTCGTAAAGAAAAAGTGCATATTAAAGCTGTGCTGAAATCCAACCCGGCTATTTATAAGGAGTTTGATATTTACATAAAAAAAACACCTGATCCCGAAAAGCTTAAAACGATGGACGAGATCATGCAGGAAAGCAGGAAAAGGCATTTGTGAATGGGTGAATAGTGTGAGAATTTAGAATTGAGAATTGAGAATTGAAATCAGCGTTATTTATTGGTTTACTGAGCAAAATTATTATCGCCTGGGAAGACAGAAATCATTGTAATTGATACAATAAAAAACCGGCAAGTTACTTACATCGCACCGCTCAACCGCATACCCTTGCTATCTTCCGATCCTGGGGGAGTTCTGTAGGAGCTGGCCGTATAAGGCTTGCCGGGGCGCAAATATAGGGAGAGAATTGAAAAATATCAATTTTCAATTTCAATATTTATTTTTTTACATTGATCGTAACTGAGGAAGCCAATTTATTTCCATAAGAACGATGCGCACCATCAGCAAATTGCAACACAAGTTTATGTTTTCCTGGAGGCAATGCCAATGTTGCTTCCTGTTGGGCATTTCCATAGTGAATGTGGGTGCTGTCTTTTGCCACCACTTCTCCTGAAGGAATAGAATCTTCACCATCAACGATGATGTGAAAATGACCTGAATTCGGCTTCACTGCTCCGGCAGAATCAATAGCAATTCCTGTAGCGACCATTTGCACTTTTACAGGAGAAGAAACCGTTTCCCCATCTTTCAGATTTTTAAAAGAAACAGAGGCACCGGATGGTATCTCAGGCAAAGATGATTCAGTAGTCATATTCATTGAAGAATGTGATGAATCTGCATGAACATTTGTTGAATCTGTCCGATTTGCTTCTGTGTTATTTCCGGAATTACAAGAGACCAATGCAAACAATAAAATTGCAGGAATGCTTAGAAATTTGTTCATTATTTTTAAATTTAAATGGTTACATAATTTTGTTAAAGGTAGTAAAGCAAGAAATAATTGAGATTCTTAATCCAGGCCATTTTGTCTCATTTCCACATTTTCACATTTTCACATTTTCACATTAAAAACTCAACCCCGGCTGATCACTTCTGGAGTCAAACGTAGCGACACCAATCAATTCATCTGAGCGTCCGATAAAAGGCCTGTAATAAACCAGGATCGTGTAAAGATTTTCTGTTTCAAAATAATTTCCATCCAATTCAGAATAAACTTTGGGATTATTTTTATCAACAGCCATGTAAGTATAATCATAATATCCCTGTTTCATCAGGAGATGTGTTTCGTACTTTTTTTCCTGTGGATTGAAAATCATTTTCGTACTGTCCGTAAAATCGTAATCTGTTAGTTGTCCGAAAAGATAAATGTCTTTATCAGTGTATGCTTCACCGTTAGGTGGCACAAAAGAAAAATAAACGGTGGCATAATCTCCTTCATAAAAAGGATTGATTCCGCGGATCGCTTCTATCGTGGACATGCCGTTGAGATCGCGGTAATACATATATCTTTGATTAGCCAACGATGCATCGGAACGTAAAAAAATATCCGTTGAATTTTTCTTATAATCAGCGGTTAAAACGCGATCGCTTTGTAAATGAAAGTCTCTCAGGTCGAGCCAGCGCCATTCTTTTCCTGCAGGAAAAACACCCGTATTTTCAGAATTATATTCGAGGGAAGTTCCGCGGATAAATGCAGGTTTTAAATTGGTCATTGCAATATCCCAGCGATAATTTTGAAGAACAACCACTTTTATTTGTTGTGCTGCATTAAAAGATTGAAGCGCTTTTACATCCACCGTAAACTGAAGTTTCTGATGTGTATGCGTAAATTGAGGAGCATAAGGCTGGGTAACTCTTGCAGCAATTGCAGATTTATTATCTACTACCATTAATCTTTTTGTAAAAGCCAATTGAGAAGTATCACCATTCAAAAAAACTTTTAAAATATAATTTCCAGAGCGTGTCGGATACATGCTTTGGTCGGGCAACGCCGCCTGGTAATGTGTATATCTTACATGAGAAACAGCCGAAAAACGATAATTGGTAATGCGTGTTTGTGTAAAACCTTTCAGGTAATCAAACTGCCCAAGATTTGCGGGCGTCCAATCGCTGTTGCAAAGCTGGTAAGTGTAATAATAATATTTTACATCGGCATCCAGATCATCGAAATGCAGTTCGAGCAGATCATTGCCATTTAATTTGATCACCGGCATTGTCAGCTGATTTCCGGAATTATACAATCTTACCGTTTTAATATTTTTCAGGTAAATACTGTCAGGAGACTGTGCAAATAAATTTTGCGAAGCGAAAAATATGGCAAAAAGAAAAACAACTTTTAGCGTTTTCATCTTAATGATTTAAAAAAAATTAGTTTTACAAAAATCAAAAATAACCCTTTTGAATGTTTCATCTTTTATAGCCTCAAGAATCGCGTTCAACAAACAAAAAACTTTTTCACGATTCATCATCGGACTGGCAATCACGGCCACAATGATAAGTGTTGCTGTAATGATCATCGCATTAAGTTTTGTGAATGGTTTTCAAAACGTAATCAGCAATAAAGTTTTTAGTTTCTGGGGACACATTCGTGTGCAACAAAATGTAATGACACAGGCGAATATTGCTGAAGAAACACCGATTGAAAGGAACGATACGCTGGAGCTTTTTTTAAAAGGAATGCCACAGGTAAAAAATGTAGCCCGTTATGCCACCAAATCGGCGATTATCCGTTACAAAGACGATATTGAAAGTGTTTTAATGAAAGGAGTTGACAGCAGTTTTGATTTCAACCGGCTCAATTCTTTTTTACAAAAAGGAAAATGGATTTCTTTTACAGATAGCGGGTATAGCAAAGACATTGATATTTCTGCATATACCGCCAATCAGTTGGAAGCGAATGTTGGTGACAGCGTTATCATTTTATTTATTCAAAGTGATGGAAGCCAGCGCGCACGAAAATTAAAAATCGCAGGGATTTTTAAAACGGGAATTGATGAATACGATCATAATTTTTGCATCGGCGATATCAAATTAATTCAGCGGCTGAACGACTGGAACGCCGATGAAATCGGCGGTTATGAGATATTTTTGAAAGATTATAAACAAACAGATTCAGTCAATAATTATCTATACGATTCAGAAATGTTGCCTGGCAGATGGTACAGCAAAACAATCCAGGAAATTTATCCAAACATTTTTGACTGGCTCAATCTGCAGGGAAGAATAAAAAGTATTTTATTGGTGATAATGATGGTTGTGGCAGTTGTGAATTTAATTACCTGTCTCATTATTTTAGTCTTGGAAAGAACTACTATGGTTGGTATTTTAAAGGCAATAGGAGCAAAAAATCTGACCATTCAAAAGATCTTTTTATACAACACAACCATCGTTGCTTTTACGGGAGTAATTGCCGGCACTTTGCTCGGTTTGGGGATATGTTATCTACAGGAAGCAACGGGGTTTATTAAGCTGGATGAAGAAGCCTATTTTATGAAAGTTGCACATGCAGATGTAATCTGGTGGCAGGTTGCAGCGATTGATGTAGCTACATTAATTGTCTGCTTTTTGATGCTGATCATTCCATCTTTATTAATCAAAAAAATACAACCGGTGAAGGCGATTGAGTTTAGATAACAGGTTGAAGGTTCAAGGTTGGAGGTTCAAGGTTGAAGGTTGGCAGGATTTATGTATTAGTTGAAAAAACATTTTTTATTTTTTATGAAAAAAGCAATCCGGGTTTTATTTTTTATAGCAGCAAGTGCCTTCATCATCAGTTGTTCTTCTTCTAAAAATGCGACAAATTTATCAGCTACCAACGCGCATCTTGCCGGAACATGGACGATTTCAAATATCGCAGTTGACGTTCCATCCGGTTTCCAGGTTACGAATGTTTTTGACCAGGCGCCTTATTCGGATTTTCAGGGAAGCACGTGGAATTTGATCAAAAATGGAAATGGCTCTTTTACACTTACAAACGGAACTAAAGAGAATATTTACTGGAGCATTTTTGGCAAAGGAGATAACGCGCAGTTTCAATTTAAAAAACTCAACGGACAAAAAGCAAGAAATGTGGAAGAAGGCTACAGGCTTGCATTAGGCCCGATAAGCAGCAACACTTTTACTGCTAAATCTAATATCAATACAGGAACAGACAGCACTGGTTCTATTATATATACTTTTACGAAACAATGATTTTTTGTTTGTCACGAATTACACCAATTAACACGAATAAAAGGAAAAGAATGAAAGCTACCACGGATTACGCCGATTTTCACGGATTAAATTCTAAACTACTCTAAACTCTTGTAAACCGCTCTAAACCTGTTTCTAAACTATTCTCTCTAAATCATTCTTCGCTTTCACTTCTATTTTACTCATTTCACGAATGGCATCAGCGATATGATTCACGTCGATGCCAGCTTCCTGCTGCTGTTGTTTTTGAGAGGCATGCTCAATGATTGTATCTGGAATTCCTAAAATTTTTACATCTGCTTTATAATGATGCGCGTTCATAAATTCGAGAATGGCAGACCCAAAGCCACCCATAACCGTTCCATCTTCGACCGTAATTATTTTAGGATATTTCTTAAACGCTTCATGCAATAATGCTTCATCCAAAGGCTTTACAAAACGCATGTCATAATGAGCTGGATTCGGTCCTTCTGATTTCACATCTCTGATGGCTGCAGCAGCAAAATTGCCCGGGTGGCCAAATGATAAAATGGCAATTTCCTCTCCATCTTTTAATTTTCTTCCGGTACCAATTTCAATTTCTTTCATCTCTGTTTTCCAATCTGCCTTTACTGCTTCGCCGCGCGGATAGCGGATTACAAAAGGATTTTTAGTTGAATCCAATTGTGCTGTAAACATCAGATTCCTTAATTCGCTTTCATTCATCGGAGCGCTCACAATCATATTTGGAATGCAGCGCATATAGGCAATATCATAAGCACCCTGGTGTGTAGCACCATCTTCGCCCACAAGGCCAGCTCTATCAAGGCAAAGAATAACAGGGAGATTTTGCAAGGCTACATCATGAATTACCTGGTCGTAGGCGCGCTGCATAAAGGAAGAATAAATGTTGCAAAAAACTTTCATTCCGTGTGTAGCCAGCCCGGCGCTCAGGGTAACAGAATGTTGTTCGCAAATGCCTACGTCAAAAGCACGGTTGGGCATTTGCTCCATCATATATTTTAAGGAACAACCACTCGGCATTGCCGGGGTAACACCCATTATTTTATCATTTTTTTCTGCAAGTTCAATGATCGTATATCCAAAAACATCCTGGTATTTTGGCGGTTGTGGCAAATCAAATTTCTTCTTATAAATCTCTCCGGTTATTTTATCAAACAATCCCGGTGCATGCCATTTCGTTTGATCTTTTTCCGCTAATTCATATCCTTTACCTTTTACCGTTTTAATGTGTAATAATTTGGGTCCGGGAATTTCTTTCATGTCCTGTAACGTATCCACCAGCTTGGTTATATTATGACCATCAATCGGACCGAAATAACGGATATTCAGGGATTCAAAAAGATTGCTGCTTCTGCTTACCATTCCTTTCAGAGAAGTTTCAATTTTTGAAACCATTTTCCTTGAAAATGTTTTACCGGGAAGTTTTCCCAATGCTTTCCAAAAATCATCACGCAATTTATTATAGGTTTGAGAAGTAGTAATATCAGTCAGATATTCTTTCAAAGCGCCTACATTCGGATCAATGCTCATGCAGTTATCATTAAGAATAATCAGCAAATTACTTTTTTCAATTCCTGCGTGATTCATGGCTTCAAAAGCTTCGCCGGCAGTCATAGCCCCATCGCCAATTATGGCTACATGCTGGCGGTTATCTTCTCCTTTATAATGCGACGCCATTGCCATTCCCAAAGCTGCTGAGATAGATGTAGATGAATGGCCTACCCCAAATGTATCATATTCACTTTCTGCTCTTTTGGGAAATCCACTTAATCCATTTTTTTTACGAATTGAATTAAAAATATCACGACGGCCGGTAAGAATTTTATGGCCATACGCCTGATGGCCAACGTCCCAAACCAATTGGTCATAAGGGGTATTAAAAACATAATGCAAAGCGACTGTAAGCTCTACTACGCCGAGGCTCGCGGCAAAATGACCTCCATGTACACTTACCACATCCACAATGTATTGCCGCAGTTCATTAGAAAGCTGGTGCAATTGGGTACGGTCAAGTTTCTTTAGATCCGCAGGTGAATTAATTGTCTTTAACAGAGGTCCGGGTGTGATTTGCATTCGTAAAAATTAATGGGTAAAATTACAATTTTTCAGAGATTAAAACGTGAAAACAGAACAGGAATTGTTTTCATCGTCGGTTTATAGGTTAGAAGGGTTTAGAAGGTTAGAAGCGTTAGAGAAATACGAATCGTTGATATTTCTTTCTTTACTGAATCCGCGGCATTCACATTTCCCATTTTCACATTTCCACATTAGCAAATCAGCACATTAAATCATTCTTCCATTTCCTTTCTTATTTCATCAGAAATATTTACCAAAACCTTGTCAATTCTTTGCCCGTCCATATCTACGATTTCAAAGTTAAAGCCGCGCCATTCAAAGGTGTCGCCGGTTACAGGTATACGTTTTAATTCATGCAAAATAAAGCCGGCAAGCGTGTCAAATTCATTTTCCCCTTCATTGATCCAGATAGTTTTATCAAACTTGGTGAGAAAATCATAAAACTGAATTTGGCCATCTATCAAATAACTTCCGTCCTGCCTTTCTACGATCACATATTCATCATCTTCTTCCTCGGGCATCTCTCCTACTATCGCATTTAAAATATCTTTTACGGTAATCATTCCCTGCAAGCTTCCATATTCATCTACAATAAAAGCATAATGAATTTTCGTTTGCTTTATTTTTTCCAGTACCTGATAAGCCGAGTTATTTTCAGGGACGAACAATGCTTTTCTTAGCATACTTTTTAAAGACGCTTCCGGCATCAGGTACATATCTTTTACATAAACGATTCCTTCAATATCATCAATGGTTTCATTACAAACCGGGTAAACGGAATGCTGGAATTCCTTTATTTTTTCTTTGATAGAAGCCCGCTCTTCGTTGATATCAAACCACACAATATCCGTTCGATGGGTCATTAGCGAAGTGATATTTCTGTCGCCAAGATGAAAAACCCTTTCGATAATATCCTTTTCTTCTTCTTCAATGGCGCCCAGTTCGCTTCCTTCGTTGATCATCGCCTTTATTTCTTCCTCCGTTACCTGGCTGTCGCTCCCTTGTTTTATATTAAAAAGTTTGAAAAATGCGGCGCTTAAAGAACTCAGCAACCAAACAAGCGGATAAGAAAATGAGCTGAGTGTTTTAATAGGAACTGCAACCCCTTTGGCGATTTTTTCAGGGTTCATCAAAGCGATTCTTTTGGGTACCAATTCACCAAAAAGAATCGATAAAAAGGTAACGATGATTACAATGATGACTGTAGAAATGGTGCCTGAATAAGGCCGGATAACCTCTATTTTTTCCAGGTAAGGCTGTAAGTAAATACTGAATCTTTCTCCCGAATAAACACCGGTTAAAATGGCAATAAGGGTAATATAAATCTGGGTCGTGGATAAAAACAGGTCGGGGTTTTCTTTTAATTCCAATGCAATACGCGATTTTTTATCGCCTTTTATTGCTGTTGTTTCCAAACGGCTTTTTTTTGCCGAGACCAATGCCATTTCACACATTACAATGAATGCGTTCAGAAGGATCAAAAAGAATAAAATAATCAGTTCAATCATATAAACATTTTTCATTTTGGCAACTCCAACGCAAATTTACTGTTGAAGATCTTCGCCGGAATATACCCAAGGATAACGCCCACTATTGCGCCACAAAATATATCAAAAGGAAAATGAACCCCTACATATACCTGCGCATAAGAAATAGCGGCGGCCCACAAGAAAAGTACAGCCCATTTTGCACTGATTGTTTTCTTAAAAGTTGTAAATATAAACATTGCTGCGGCAAAATGATTCACTGCGTGGGAAGAAGTAAAACTGGAACTGACAGGGCAATAGGCAACGAGAAACCGGATATTATCAGCCAGAAAGGGATCACGGCACGGGCGCAAACGCATAAAATTTTCCTTAATAAGGGTACTGCTGACATAATCACTCAAGGTTACATTGATCAGGAAAAACAAAACCCATATCCATCCTTTTATTTTAAAATTAAGGGTAATAAATACTACCAGGAAAAAGTACAACGGAACCCAAACGGTTGGCTCGCGGATAAAGGGAAAGAAAACATCAAAAAAAGAATTATGCCACTGGCCATTCATTTTTGCAAACAAGTTATAATCAAATTGTTTTATCGAATCGGGGAGAAAGGCAGCATTTTTTATTTGTATGAAAATCATTATTGCAAAAATAATCATTGCCCAAAAACAGTTGTTAAATATTTACATTTGCTGCACAGCCTTTAATACCTGTGCTCAAATTTAATCACATAAATTTTTTTGATGAAAAGAAAATCCAATTTTCCCCGCCTGGTAAAATGGATGTTTTTAACCGCCATCGCATTTTTGATTTTTATGACCATCATGCGATTTATCTTTTTTTATCATTTTGCTCCGCTTAATTATTCATTTTCCAATTCTTTTCGCGCTTTTTTGTTAGGGTTAAATTTCGATGTAAGAATTGTATGTGGCATTATTATTTTTCCTTTTGTAATCGGAAATCTTCATTTGAAATATAATGAAAAAAAGCGGCTGACTGTGGGTAGTATCGTTGAAGTTTTTATAACGGTTGTAATAATGGCTTTGCTGATTCTTTTTATGAAAAAAGGACATGCATCTTTGGCTGTTTTAATTGGTTCGGGCATTTTATTTCTCCTGATTTTAGCATGGCTTTTTGGAACAAAAAATTGCAATCCTTTTGAAAATGTCGTTTCTAAAAGAATTTTTAAAATCTATTTCTTTATTGTCACTGTTGCGCTCGTATTCCTTTATGCGATTGACTTTGAAAACTTTGATTATTTGCACGAAAGACTGAATGCAAGCGCACTGAATTATTTGGGAAATGCAAAGATTTCTATGAATATGGTATGGGAAACTTATCCCGTTTTTACCTTGCTGATTCTAATTATTATTTTTACAACTCTCCTCTTTTGGCTTATAAATAAATGGTTCAGAAGAACAGAAAAATCCATTTATCTCGCAAATCCCGTTGCAAAATTTGTCACCGGTTTTGTCTTTACTTTATTATTGGGATTGGGAGTTTTTGGAAGGCTGAATCAATACCCTTTGCGATGGAGCGATGCGTTCTCATTTGATGATAATTTTAAAGCAAACCTTTCTTTAAATCCGGTGCAAAGTTTTTTAAGCACTTTGAAATTTAAAAACTCAACTTATGATTTGAAAAAAGTAAAAGAGTATTATCCGTTAATGGTTCAATACCTGGATGTTCAAAAGCCAGATAGTATATCGTTGAACTATAAAAGAATTCATCAGGTTGCATCCCCTGCAAATCCACCAAATGTAGTGGTGGTTATCTGTGAAAGTTTTTCTGCTTACAAAAGTAGTATGTGGGGAAATCCATTGAATACGACACCTTATTTTGCTCAAATGTGCCGGGACGGTATTTTCTTTGACAGATGTTTTACGCCGGCTTATGGTACGGCACGCGGCGTTTGGGCGGTAATAACAGGAATTCCCGATGTTGAATACCCAACCACCTCAAGCCGCAATCCCGCTTATGTAAACGAGCATTCTATTATCAATGATTACATAGGTTATGAAAAATTTTATTTTATTGGGGGAAGTTCAAGCTGGGCCAATATCCGTGGATTGCTTACCAATAATATTGATGGCTTGCATCTCTATGAACAGGAAGATTATAAATCACAGCCCATAGACGTTTGGGGCATCAGCGACAAGAATTTATTTCTTGAAGCGAATGCTGTTTTCAAACAACAAAAACATCCTTTTGTGGCTGTAATTCAAACAGCCGACAATCACCGTCCTTACACCATTCCGGAAGAAGATAAAAAAGAATTTATCTTACAAAACTATCCGGTTGATTCTTTAAAAAAATATGGCTTTGAAAGTAATGCAGAGCTCAATGCATTTCGTTTTACTGATTTTAGTTTTGAGAAATTTATAGAAGCTGCAAAAAAAGAATCTTATTTTAATAACACGATTTTTGTTTTTGTCGGCGATCATGGAATTCGCGGTGATGCCGGAAATATGTTTCCAAAAGCATGGGAAGCAGATGGATTAACCACACAACACGTGCCGCTGCTGTTCTATTCTCCGGGTTTATTAACACCTCAACGAATTGACAGAACCTGCTCACAGATTGATTTGCTGCCTTCTGTTTCTTCCCTGGCGAAAGTATCTTTTACCAACACCACTTTAGGAAAAAATTTGTTTGATACCATTCAAACGAATGTTCGTTTTAAAAACCTTGCGTTTTTATTTAATCCTGATTTGAAGCAAATTGGAATTGTTTCAGATGAATATGTTTATGTTCACAATCTGTTGAGTGGGCAGGAGGATTTCCGTTCTTCTAAAAATAATGCGCCCCTGCCGGCAACAGAAGAAACAACGTCAGATAAAAAAGCGTTACAAACTTTGTCAGATGCCTATTATCAAACTGCAAAGTATATGCTTTTAAATAATAAAAAAATCAAAGACATTGGCAGTAAATAAACAAATAAATGCCTTTTCTATTTTTCAATCATGATTTTCAAAGTTAAAATTCCAAAAACAGTTCCATTGACGATTCAATGGCTTTTGATGCTTTGGTTTATTTACCTAATCATTTTTACTATTCTGCGTATTGCCACGGTTGTTTTGTTCATTCCTGCCAATACAGAAGCGAATTCGCTGCTGCCTTCATTCTGGCTTGGTTTCCGATACGATGCCAAGTGGATCTCAATCATTCTTTTACCCATTGCTGTTTTGTCGATTTATCCACGCCTTTCTCCTTTTTTTTCTGAAACAAATAAAAAACTCTGGTCCTATTACCTGGCAATTGCAACACTGATTGTTTTATTTTTTTTCGGTGCCGATTTTGGGAATTTCAGTTATAATCATACGCGCATCAATGCAAGCGCTTTAAATTTTGCAGAAGATCCGCTCATTTCTTTTGAAATGCTGTGGCAAAGTTATCCGATGGTGTGGCTGGTAACAGCGTTGGTTGTAGCTGTTTTCCTGCTGTCAAAGCTCTTCAAACATACACATGTTCTGACTACAAAAAGAAACCTGCAGGAAAATATGATCTACAAAAAACGCTGGCATGCCGGCGCTATTATTTTTTTGCTCTGGTGCTTGTTTGGAATCTTTTCTTTTCATCCTATAAAGTGGAAAGATGCGTTCGAACTGAATGATAATTTTAAATCGTATGTCGCATTAAATCCTTTGCAAAATTTCTTTACCACCCTACAATTCAGAAAGCCTTCATTCGACGATGCAAAGGCAAAAGAATATTTCCGGCTCATCGCAGATTATCTTCAATTTGATTCAAAAAATATTGCTGACGGAGATTACTCAAGGGATATATTGCCAAATAGTAAATCGCTGGAAAGCAGGCCCAACATCGTTTTGGTAATTTGTGAAAGTTTCAGCATGTATAAAAGCAGCATGAGCGGCAATCCATTAAATGCCACTCCTTTTTTTAAACAACTATGCGACAGCGGCATTTTTTTTAACCGTTGCTTCACCCCTACTTTTGGAACAGCGCGTGGTGTTTTTGCCATCGTAACCGGAATACCTGATGTGCAGCTTTCGAAATTTTCTACACGCAATCCGCAGGCAATCCATCAGCATACTATCATCAATTCTTTTGAAGATTATAATAAATTTTATTTCCTGGGCGGCAACAGCGATTTTAATAATTTTGATGGTTTAATAAAAAACATCAACAGTGTAAAAATTTACCAGGAAGGATCTTTTAAATCGAAACCTTTGAACGTTTGGGGCATCAGCGATAAGAATCTTTTTTTGGAAGCAGAAAATGTTTTTAACGAACAAAAAAAACCATTTTTTGCGATCGTTCAAACGGCGGATAACCATCGCCCGTACAGCATTCCACCGGAAGATACCGATTTTGAAAAAAGAATCGTTGACGAAGATACCTTGCACAAATATGGCTTTGAATCTTTGCAGGAATTTCAATCTTTTTGCTATACTGATTACTGTTATAAAACACTAATTGAAACCGCAAAAAAACAAACATGGTTTGATAATACCATTTTTGTTTTCGTTGGCGATCATGGTGTAGAAGGCGAAACTTCAGCCATGTATCCGAATGCATGGGACAAAGGAAGTTTGAGTGATGAGCATGTGCCGCTTTTGTTT
This sequence comes from uncultured Chitinophagaceae bacterium, assembly GCA_963706825.1. Classification (GTDB taxonomy): domain Bacteria; phylum Bacteroidota; class Bacteroidia; order Chitinophagales; family Chitinophagaceae; genus Ginsengibacter. The sequence continues at coordinate 595,240 of CAVPNT010000005.1, forward strand.
TACGCGCCACAATTATTAACGCCACAAACCAGGCATGAAGTGGTTTCACAAATTGATCTGCTGCCTACGCTGGCAGGAATGCTGCACCAGCCTTATACAAATACTACATTAGGAAGAGATGTTTTAAATTCAAAAAATAAAACGGATGCTGCATTTATCATCCACCATGATGAAGGGAATATTGGTATTGTTACCAACGATTATTATTTTGTAAAAAACCTTAGAATCGACAAAAAAACCCTCATGCCGATGAATTCGAATTCTCTTTCTTTGAACACAAAAGAAAAAGATTCGGTAGAAAATAAATTATCGCAACTTACTTCTGCTATTTATGAAACCGCAAAGTGGATGCTGGTAAATAATAAGGACAAATGAGGGTGAAGGTTCAAGGTTGAAAAGTTGAAGGTTCAACCATCCATTCTCATTCTCTCATTTCTTCTTTAATTCTGCTGATTTCAAATCTGAATGTTCGTTTTGTTGGACCGATTTATCACCTGTTTCTACTTCCACCGTTTTTGTCGTTACAGCATACTCGTCCGGATGAATTTGTGTGCCAAATTTAACCGCATACGCCTTGGTAAATTCGGCTCCAAAATATAAAATCATTGATGAAAAATAAACCCATAATAACAGGATTACCAGTGAGCCTGCGGCGCCGTAGGTGCTGCCTACATTGCTTTTGCTGATATAAAATGAAATTCCGAATTTGGCAAGCATAAACAAAACCGCGGTGGTAATGGCGCCCGCCGCTACATCTTTCCATTTTATTTTTGCATCAGGAAGCACTTTAAAAATGGCACCAAAAATCAGTGCAGTAACTACCAAAGTAATAACCAGATTGATGATATAAAAAATAACGACTGTAACGTCCGGAAAACGTGCTTTTAAAGCGTTACTAAATCCATCAATAAGGGTAGAAACGCCTAAGGAAACCAGCAGCAAAAACCCCAGTCCCAGGATGATCGAAAAAGATAAAAAGCGGTTTTTCAATAATTTAAGCCAACCTTTTTTTGGCTTGGGCTTCAGTCCCCAAATACTATTTATGGAGGTTTGAATCTGGGCAAAAACCGTGGTAGCACCAATCACCAAAGTAATAACACCAATAATTACAGCTACTTCGCTTTTCCCGGAAAGCGAAGCATTCTTGATCATTTCCTGCAACTGGATAGCGGTATCACGGCCGACAAAACCGGATAAAGTGTCATAAATTTTCCCTTGAGCCGCATCTTTTCCCAAAAAAAGCCCACTTAGGGAAATAATAATAATTAACAACGGCGCCATGGAAAAAACCGTGTAATAGGCAAGAGAACTACTTAACATAGTCACATTATCATTGCCAAATCCTGTGAACGAATTTTTGAGGATCTCCCAAATATTTTTTGCAGATATTTTTTTCTTCATCGATTCTTTTTTTTGAAATCACAGCAAAAAAACTACCAACATATTTTATAAAAGAATAAGCTCCTTATTTATTCAAAACAGCAACTTGTTAAAATAATTTATAGTAATGCAAAATAAAAATTACCCGGTGTTATTTTTCGAGGGGAAAAGAATTTGTCCTATAGTTTATTCGGGAATCATTGAGTACCAAAAAGGTTTTTAGATGGAGCAAAAAATCCAATTAGGTAAATCCCCGGAAGAAATTAAAAAGGTGTTTGATCCTGACAAATGCCAATTACTGCATTTTTTCAATTTGCAAAAAATTCAATGACAGTAAACTGACAAATAACCTCATTTTCTGTTTTCGTTTGTCCATGACCGTTATAACTACAAAAGTCTTTTTAATTTCTTTTTTTTTCAAAGGGCAAAAAAAAATTTTAATTTTTTTTTGAAAAATAATTTTTTTAAAAGTGATTACCCTACCTTCGCGGTAGACTATTCAAAAATTAATACAACAATGTCGACGTTTTTTTCTTTCCATATACGCAATTTCTGCTACTCGATGTGTTATTGTTGCCCCCTATTTTAATTCGTAATCCCCTTATAAAATGTTTAATCCCTTTAAAAATGATGTTTGGCATAGTGCTAAACCCGAGAAACAATATCGGCTGAAGAAGAGATTCCATCCTCGGGTTATCTCTTAAAATTTTTTTAAACGTTTATCCTACCAAATTAGTAGACTAAATATGAAAACAGCAATTAAAACAGGAAAAGTAGTTCTGGCAGGTGCAGGTCCCGGCGATCCGGAATTGCTAACTATAAAAGCAGCGTATTATTTGCAAAAAGCAGATGTAGTGCTGACAGATCGTTTAGTAAGCAAACAAATATTGGCGAATTATGTTTCCGCAAATGCAGAAATCATTCATGTTGGAAAACAATGCCGGCGAGGTATTTCAACACCTCAGCAAACTATAAACGAATTAATGCTTGACTATGCATTAATGGGAAAATTGGTAGTTCGTTTAAAAGGTGGTGATGTATCCATTTTTTCAAACATTTTAGATGAGTTAGAAGCCCTTGTTGCTAATGATATTCCTTATGAAATCATTCCGGGAGTGACCGCTGCTTTGGGAGCAGCGGCCTTTGCAGGAATTCCGCTAACAGCACGTGGTTACGCCACTTCAGTTCGCTTTCTTACTTATTATAAATCCGATGTCGTAACCGATGAATATTGGAAAGAACTGGCAAATACAAATGATACTTTGGTGTTTTATATGTCATCTGAAACGCTATTAAATATGGTCGGGAAATTAATTTCGAATCATATTGATGGAGATAAACCGCTCGCAATTATTGAGCAGGCAACCACTCCTTTACAAAACGTGCATATCTGCAATATTTATGATTTTCAAAAGAAGTTTGAAGGACGTTCATTTATTTCTCCCTCATTAATCATTATTGGGAAAGTGGTTTCTCTTCATCAAAAATTTAAATGGATGGAAAACCAGAACACACAGGAATGTTATTTTAAACCAATGACAAAGGAAGCAATTTATACAAACCACCCAGAAAATATTTATGAATATGTTAGTTGAACAAAAACTAAATACTTTAAATGATTTGATAAGCAGTTCAACGAATGATGAGCTTATCTGGATCAATGGTTATCTCAATGGAATTCTTTCCAGGCAAATTATACCGGAAGCAAAACCAACAAAAAATGTTGTTGGAAAAATGACCATCGTTTATGGAACCGAAACCGGGAATTCAAAAAGGCTGGCAACCGATTTTGCAGGCAAAGCAAAGAAACATGGCGTCCATGCAAAGGTGCAAAGCCTGGACCAATACAGGTTAAACGATCTGTCAAAAGAAGAATATTTTTTAGCAGTGATCAGCACGCACGGTGATGGCGAACCACCTGCCGCTGCAAAGAAATTTTACGATCATGTGCATCAAAATGGTTTTAAACTTTCTCAATTAAAATACAGCGTACTTGCTTTGGGCGATTCTGCTTACCCGCTTTTTTGCAAAGCCGGAGAAGATGTCGATGAACAATTGACCAAGCTGGGAGCCAATAGAATTGCGCCTTTGCAGAAATGCGATGTGGATTATCATGTGGAAGCAGATGAATGGTTTTCAAAAGTGATTCATGCTTTAAATGAAACTTCAGAAAGCCCAAGAACTTTTTCTGCTTCCCCTGTAAAGAAAAAAACTTCAGCGAAAAAAATATATTCAGGAAAGGTGCTTGCTCATATTAACCTGAATGACATTGGCAGCAATAAAGAAACTTTTCATATAGAAATTGAAGCCGAAGATGTTCAATATTTGCCTGGAGATTCTATAGGCATCATTCCTGAAAACAAAAAAGAAATTGTTGAAAAAATTATTGAGATAACAGCAATTGATCCGGCAACGAATCTTGATTACAAAGATCAATTGGTTTCGGTATATGATCTTTTAAAGAAAAAATTAAACCTTCTGAATTTGCCCGAACGGGTTGTGAAAAAATATGCCTCGGTTGTTCAGCAAGTAATTCCCGCAACTAAAATTGATCTGCTCGATCTGTTGAAAATTTATTCTGTAAAAGACAGCAATCAATTTATAGATGTTCTGAAAATTTTGGAACCCACTGTTCCGCGATTGTACTCTATTTCTTCTTCGCCGGAAGCGCATCCTGGCGAAGTGCATATTACTGTCGCCAAAAATTGTTTTACCATAAATGATGAAGTGAAACACGGCCTTGCCTCTGAATTTTTGTCTCTTCTGAATGAGGAGAATGAACTACAATTTTATGTCTCTCCAAATAACAATTTTCGCTTGCCGGAAGAAGATAAAGATGTCATCATGATTGGGCCGGGAACAGGGATTGCGCCGTTTCGTTCTTTTTTATGGGAAAGAGATTCTACCGGTGCTTCCGGGAAAAACTGGTTGTTTTTTGGGGAGCAGCATTTCCTGTCAGATTTCCTTTATCAAACCGAAATTCAAAATTTTGTTGAAACCAATTTGCTTACAAAAGTTGATACTGCTTTTTCAAGAGATCAGCAGGAAAAAATTTATGTTCAACATAAAATACAGAAAAAGGGCGCTGAATTTTTTGAATGGTTGGAAGCTGGAAGTTATGTGTATTTATGCGGCGCCAAAGAACCAATGAGCAAAGATGTGGAGCATGTGATTTTGCAGGTCATTGAACAATTCGGAGAAAGATCAAAAGAAGAAGCAGACAAATATCTGAATCATTTAAAAGACGCAGGAAGATTTCTTACAGACGTATATTAAAATGAAATGGTGAATCGTGAGGATTCCCAATTCATTATTCACTATTCACTATTCACTATTCACTATTGATAATCCACAACTCACAATTCAAATATGTCAGAAAAATTACCATTATTAGAAAGAGTAAAAGTTGAAGGGAATGCCCTTCGCGGAACGATTGCAGAAAGCATAAAAGATGAACTAACAGGTGCTATGCGCGAAGAAGATACTTTGCTCATGAAGTTTCATGGTATGTATCAGCAGGATGACCGGGACCGGCGAGAAGAAAGAGCAAAAAAGAAACTGGAACGTCTTTATAGTTTCATGATCCGCTTGCGTATGCCCGGTGGCATTTTAACATCAGAACAATGGATCGCGCTGAATGACATTGCCGGAAAAGATTCTACTGATGAATTAAAAATTACCACGCGGCAAACCATTCAATTGCATGGGGTTTTGAAATCAAGATTAAAGCCAACTCATCAAATTTTTAATCGTGTTCATCTCGACACAATTGCTGCATGTGGAGATGATAACAGGAATGTAACTTGTAGTCCTAATCCTGTTCAGTCGCCATTGCATGAAGAGATATTTGGATATGCATCTAAAATCAGCAATATGCTGAAACCAAAGACCAGGGCTTATTACGAGATATTTCTTGATGAAGAAAAAATCGTTGACAAAAAGCTTGAAGAAGATCCTTTGTACCGCGATTCCTACCTGCCGCGTAAATTTAAAATAGGAATTTGCATTCCCCCCAACAATGATATTGATGTGTTTGGAAATGATTTAGGCATGATCGCGATCATTGAAAACAACGAACTCGTTGGGTTCAATTTTGCGGTAGGCGGAGGGCTTGCATTTACTTTTGGCAACCCGGATACTTACGCAAGATTAGCGACAGAAATAGGTTTTGTGGAAGCAGGCGAAAAAACATTTAAAGCGATTTATGAAGTGGTAACCGTTCAGCGTGATAATGGGGATCGTGTGGACAGAAAGCAGGCGCGATTGAAATATACGATTGATAAAATGGGCGTTGAAAAGTTTAAAGAAGAGGTTGAAAAGCGCATGGGCTTTAAGTTTGAGAAATCAAGGCCTTATGTTTTTACGAAGCGTGAAGATTATTTCGGGTGGCAACAAGACGCGAAAGGCAACTGGTTTTATACGCTTTTCGTAGAGAACGGGCGGGTGATGGATACAGAGCAGGTTGCTATCAAATCGGCACTTCTTAAAATTGCAAAAACAGGAAAAGTAAATTTCCGGTGTACGGTAAATCAAAAAGCAATTGTGAGCGATGTAAAACCGGAAGACAAAAAAGAGATCAACGATATCCTGGAAGAATTTAACATTATAGCTCACACAGAAAATGCTTCGGTCATTAGAAAAAATTCAATGGCATGTGTGGCATTGCCAACCTGCCCGCTGGCCCTGGCCGAATCCCAGCGTTATCTTCCCTCCTTACTCACAAAAATTGAAGTGCTACTTGCAAAATATGATCTCGCAAACGAAAATATTATTACACGAATGACGGGCTGCCCTAACGGTTGTGGCCGCTCTTCCGTTTCTGAAATCGGGTTTATCGGTTCTGCATTGGGAAAATACAACCTCAATTTAGGTGGCGATCATGAAGGATACCGGCTCAATCGTTTGTATAAAGAAAATCTGAATGAAACAGAAATTCTCCATGAACTCGATGTGTTATTTTCTCAGTTCAAAATAGATCGTATCAATAATGAATCATTCGGTGATTTTACTTTCAGAAAACTTTTTAATAAGCCAAAGGATTGATTAAAAGCCAGTATATATCTTTTGTTATTCTTTTAATGCCTTTCGCATTAAAAGCACAGCATAAAACGACGCATACAAATATGCTTTGGGAAGGATATTACAACACCATCAACTTCAATAAAAACTGGTCCTTGCTGAGTGATGCGCAAATACGGACAAGAGACTGGACGCGGCAGTGGTCGCAGATCTTAGCTCGTTCAGGAGTAAATTATAAAATCAATAACCGTATCGCTGTAACCGCCGGGTTTGCTTTTTTTAAAAATGCGCAATACGCCAATAAAGAATTGTTTTTAAAAAATGAATGGCGCCCTTGGCAGGAATTTTCTTACCAGGTTAAAATGCATCAAATAAATTTCATCCAACGGCTAAGAACAGAACAGCGCTTTCTGCAGCAAGTTGTTGACGATGAGAAAACCCGCGATTATCAATATATTTTTCGGCTGCGTTACCGCTTCGAATTTCAAACACCTTTTGAAGAAAACAGAATCGTTTTTCTTGCCGGCAATGAAGTTTTACTGAATCCCGGTTATTTAAATCACAGTATGTTTTTTGATCAGAACAGAACATTTGCAGGAGTGAATTTGAAATTGAATCGAAATACGGCTCTACAATTCCAATATTTGAAAATACTGCAATGGCGTAGCAATACTTCTGTTTTAGATGATCAGAACATTATCAGGATAAACCTTTTACAGCAATTTAATTTTAGAAAAAGCCATGACTCAAAATAAAATTGCTGAAATAGCAGAAGAAAATACAGGTAAGTTAAATGCCGAAGAAAATACGCTTTTCCCGGTTTTTCTCAAACTGCAAGAGCTTTCGCTTTTAATTATCGGAGGCGGCAATGTCGCATTCGAAAAATTAAATGCCGTTTTAAATAATTCACCGGGAACAAAAATCCGGATCGTTTCCATTCATATCAGCGATGCAATAAGGCAAATTGCCGAAGGAAAAAGTAATATTAAATTGGTTGAACGGGCATATAAAATCTGGGACATTGAAGAAGCGGATTTGGTGATAGCGGCAGTGAATGATTACGAAACAAGTGTGCAAATAAAATCAGATGCAGCAGCGAAAGGCAAATTGGCAAATGTAGCAGACAAACCTGAATTATGTGATTTTTACTTAGGTTCCATTGTAAAAAAAGGCAGTGTAAAAATCGGCATTTCTACGAATGGAAAATCGCCTACGATTGCCCGGCGGTTAAAAGAAGTTATAACTGATTTTATTCCTGACGAAATGGAAGACGTATTGCAAAATATGCATACAATCCGTCAGGGAATGAATGAAGATTTTGATGAAAAAGTGAAGCATCTGAATGATCTGACTAAAGTGCTTGTTGCAAAACAAATAACCTTAAATAAGGCTGAGAAGCCGCACGCAAAAAAATGGCAGAAAATTGTAAAGTGGAGCTTGCTGGCTTTTTTATTTATGATTTTAGGCCACGCGATCCTTTCGATTATTCCTCTTGAAAATGTGGTTTCGGGAGTAAAAGAAATTGTATCTGTTGTAGATAAAAAATCTTTTTTAATGATGCTGCTTTGTGGTTTTCTCGCGCAAATGGCCGACGGTTCTTTGGGAATGGGATACGGAACCATATCAACTACTTTTTTGCTTGCAAATGGCGTTAATCCTGCAATTGTAAGTAGCCGCGTTCATTCAGCAAGGGTATTTTCCAGTGGCGTGTCCGGTTATAGTCATCATCGTTTTGGCAACATCAATAAAAAATTATTTAAAGCACTGGTCATACCGGGAGTCATCGGCGCTATCATCGGCGCCATGCTTGCATTCTATGCACAAAAATATTCGACGTGGGTTCGGATTCCGGTTTCTCTTTATACCATTTATCTTGGCTATTTTATTATCAGAAAAGCGTTTAAAAAAAGAAATCTCCAGAATAAAGTAAAAAGAGCAGGCTGGCTGGCTTCTATTGGTGGGTTTACAGATGCATTTGCTGGCGGCGGCTGGGGCTCGTTGGTTACCAGTACACTTATTTCAAAAAGAAAAAGCCCGCGTTATGTAGTGGGTTCTGTTTGTCTTGCCGAATTTTTTGTAGTGTTTGCCAGCTCTGTTACTTTTTTTATTTTCTTAAAAAGCATTCCTTTTTTAGATATTGCCGGACTGATAGCAGGTGGCCTGATAGCGGCTCCCATTGCTGCAAGGCTTGTGGGTAAAGTACCTTTAAAAACGATGTTTATCCTGGTTGGCTCGTTGGTAATTCTCACCAGTTTTTCAACGCTGTGGAGGGTTTTATCGATGTTGTTTTCATTGTAAAAATCCGTACCGGGAAAATATTAGCCAGACCCGGAAGGTTCTCAAAACCCTATAGGCCTTTTTCCAATAGCCAAGTTTATTATGAGAAGCAGGGTTCATTTAATTAATTAATATTTAGAATTTATCTATTTAGTTAGGTGGTCAGGAGTTTAACTATTCAGTTTTATTTCTTAAAAGTAGCAGTTAGAATCTTCCATGCAAGGAAAATTTCTATCATTAAATATACAGGTATCTCCGAAAACTTGTACGAGAAAATTACAAAATCGTACTATTTCTTCTTTTACTGATTGCTTGCTCCTTACTCCTCAAAAATGAGGTAAAGATTCACCTTTTTTATTAACTGTACTTCCGGAAAATCACATGCTACAAATTCCGTAAATAACCATAAAAAACAGTAAAAAAGGAGAATTTTTGTAATAAACCAAGGAGAAAATTTGAAAATAAAACCAATTAAAAAACCCTGAAACATAGTAAATCAGGGTTTTCGATTTGTGACCCCGCTGAGGCTCGAACTCAGGACCCACAGATTAAGAGTCTGTTGCTCTACCAACTGAGCTACGGAGTCATTTAATAAAACAAAATGATACCGTCAAAAGTATCATTTATTTTCAGTTACCCGACCTGGATTCGAACCAAGACAGGCAGAATCAGAATCTGCAGTACTACCATTATACTATCGGGCAATAAAAACGCAAATGTAAGGTTTAAACGTTTTATTTTTTAATAAAAATCTACTAAAAAATATATTTTTCTTTTTAGAAGAATAAGCATACAAAAGGGGCAATTTTTTTCAAAAGAAACTTCCACTATCTCTGCGGCCATAGCCATCAGCATTTCAAAAGCACATCTGTAAAATATTTGTTGCTGTCAAAAAAATGAGCCAGTACTTCAAAACCACATTGCACCAATATTTCATCTATTTCCTTTACTGAATATTTTTGCGATATTTCCATAAACACCGGTTCGTTTTTGTCAAAATTAATTTGTGTTTCATCAATGGTTACTGATTGTTCCTTAGTTGAAATAAGATAACTTTTGCAACCTCCGGTGCCGGGATCATAAGTCGCATAATGCCGGAAATTATTTATTTCAAAATCTCCGTTCAATTCATTATTAATACGTCTCAATAAATTCAAATTAAACTCCTTTGTAAAACCAGCTTTATCATTATAAGCAGCTAATATTTTTTCAGGATCTTTTTTTAAATCAAAACCAATCAAAACCATATCTTCTGGAGAAAGTAAACTCCTTAAACTCCTGCAGAAATGAGGCATCTCATTGAATTTGAAATTGCCAACATTAGCGCCGAGAAACAAGCCCAGTTTCCTGTTTGATGAAATTTTATTTACCGTTGAAAGCATTTGAAAATATTCTCCCGCAAAGCCTTTCATCCTCAATTCAGGAATTTGTTTGGGTAAATTTTTATTTAAAACGTCGATAATATTTTCGGAAATATCAATTGGAAAATAATTTAAAATCGCATTTCGTAGAGACAATTCTTTTAATAAATGAATTGATTTTACCGCATCGCCGGGACCAAATTCGATTACATCTATTTCTTTCGCTTCAGCCAAAACTGTATCTGCAATTTGTGCAGATTGTTTTAAAAAAATTTCCATTTCAGCGTTTGTAAGATAATATTCATCGCTGTTCATTATCTTCTGAAATAATTCGTCGCCCTTTTTATCATAAAAATATTTGGAGTCTAAATATTTTGGAGAAGATTTCAGACCCTGTAGCACATCTTTTAAAAAATTGTTCATACCTGTATTTGTTCTGATAATATTTTATTGTGCCAGTCTGATTCCTGTATATTGCCAGCGTAAATTTGGTTGAAAAAAATTGCGGTAAGTTTTTCTGCTGTGTCCCGGTGAAGTAACATCAGAGGCGCCGCGCAATACCATTTGGTTCACCATAAATTTTCCATTGTATTCTCCAATTGCTCCGGGCGCTTTTTTAAAACCCGGATAGGGAAGATAAGCGCTTTCCGTCCACTCCCATCGCCTGCCCCAGTTGATTTTTTCGGAGGCTGCCTCCCATTCAAACTCAGTAGGCAACCGCATTTGCTTCCATGAAGCAAACGCGGCTGCTTCATAATAACTCACATGGCAAACCGGTTCATTCATATCCAATAATTGCAATCCTTCCAAAGTATAAGCATGCCATTTGCCATCGATGAAATACCAATAAAGCGGCGCTTCTACATGATTTGTTTTTACCCATTCCCAACCGTCAGCATGCCAAAAATTAAAATTTTTATAACCCCCGGCATTCATAAATTCTAAATATTCAGCATTGGAAATTAAATCTTTTGCGATACGAAAATCTTTTAAAAAAACCGGATGTTTTTGTAATTCATTATCAAAACAAAATTCATTTCCATCATAACCAATTTCATAAATGCCTTCTTCAACTTTTATAAATTTAGGGTTAGAAGCAGAATCAAAATCTTCATTATTTCTTTGTTTGCTGTCCGGGGGTTTGTAAGGAGGAAACAATGGATTATTTCCCAAAATATATTTTATATCTGTCATCAACAGTTCCTGGTGCTGCTGCTCATGATGGAATCCCAGTGTTACTATTTCTTCAATTTCTTTTGAAATATGTTTTTGAAGAAATTGATCCATCGCGTCATCTACATATTTTCTGTATTTATAGATTTCTTCGACGGTGGGGCGGCTTAAATTTCCCCGGTCTGTGCGGATTACTCTCGCACCAACCGTTTCGTAATAGCTGTTGAAAACATAATTATACTGAGGGTCAAATTCTTCATAACCTTCCAAATATGGTTTTAAAATAAATGTCTCAAAAAACCAGGTTGTATGTCCAATGTGCCATTTCGGTGGACTTACATCTACTACTGGCTGCACTACATAGTCCTCTGTCTGCAAGGGTTTGCAGATTTCTTCTGTATAATTTCTAACTGCCTTATACTTTTCTGACAAGTTCATTTTATTTTTTAATTTCATAATTTGCAGGGAAAATTCTTCTCATAGCTGATTGAAAATTCACTCATTGTTTTAAAAAAAAGTTTACCGCTTACAAATGCCGCAAAGTTTGTTCCATTAAAAAAAGAACCCCTGATTTCAATTCTTTTTATTTGCAGTAAAAGAACTTTTATTCAGTATTTGTAATTTCTGAATCTACTACAATTCTCTCAAATACAAATCCGGATTGTTTAAAAACGTTTTTGTAATCCGGTAATGTTCTGTTTCTTTATAACCAACCTGGCTCATTCCATCTTCTTTTATTTCGTAAAGCACAGCGCCGGGAATGCCCATTAATATGGCCGAATGTGTTGAAATAATAAACTGTGTGTTGTTGTTTTTCAATACTTCTGCGATAAAGAAAATTAAAGAAAGTTGTTTGAGAGGAGACAACGCTGCTTCCGGTTCATCCAGAATGAATATTCCCTTGTCGCCGATTCTTGTTTGCAGGATTTTCAAATAAGCTTCTCCATGCGAAAAGGCCTGCATATTTTCTCCATAATCTTTCCGCATCCGGTAAAGATTGTAGTTCATATTATCACTCATCTCTTGAATGATCCGGTCATCCACCACGCCCTTCAATTCACGGAGGTCTTCTTTTATTTTGCGTTGTTCATTTTCTACAGAGTTTACAAAATCACTAAAGTCTTCAGCCCTGAAAAAAAATCCTTTGTGTGTTTGTCGGGAGAATTGGATTTCAGTATAGGGCTGAAGCAAACGCGCAGCTTCAAATCCTGCATCCGGATTTATAAAACCTCGCATTAATGGAAGATTCAGTTTAAGTGCGAGGGTTTCCAGCAAAGTTGATTTGCCGCAACCGTTATCGCCGATAAAAATCGTAACCCGTTTGCTCAAAGGAACATACGTTGCAAATTGCACCGCAGAAATATTAAAAGGAAAAGGATTTTTGTTTCCGCTATTGATTGAAAATGATTTTAAAAATGGCATAATTAGCAAATTAGCAAATTAGCTGATTAGCTAATTAAATATTTTATCTTTGTTAGCCCATTTTACATTTTTCTAACGGTTTTATTATTCACAATTATTAAATAACTCCTCAAATGAAAAAGAATTTTTTATTGATGTTTTTGCTTTTATCAGTAGGCGTTTTTTGTATTTTTTCCTTTACAAATATTTCTTCGTCTGCAAACAAAAAACCAACTTCTGTTGGCGATACTGATAACGCAGGACTAACGCTACCGGCGGGTTTCAGCGCTATGAAAGTCGCCGACAACCTTGGTGAAGCAAGACATATTGCTGTAACGAAAGAAGGTGATATTTATGTAAAACTTGGCCGTAAAAAAGATGGAAAAGGGATTTTGTTTTTACAAAAAAACAATGATGGAAAATTGGCGCAGAAATCGGGTTTTGGTGATTATAGCGGCACAGCCATGCGCATTAAAAATGGTTACTTATATGCTTCTTCTAACACCGATGTGTACCGTTATAAATTGAACGATAAAGATGAAGTAACTGACGCCTCTAATCCGGAAAAAATAATTTCAGGATTATTAGACAGGGGCGAACATAATTCAAAATCAGTTGCACTGGATAATGATGATAATATTTATGTGAACATCGGCGCTTATAGCAATTCCTGCCAGGAGAAAGATCGTGTTCCGGGTTCGATGGGCATGAAAGGATGTCCGATCCTCGATTCTGCCGGAGGCATCTGGCAGTTTAAAGCAGATAAAGCAGATCAGACTTATGGCGACGGCGTTCATTATGCCACCGGATTAAGAAACGTGGTGGGATTGGATTGGAACACGCAGGACAATGCACTTTTTGTAATGCAGCATGGACGCGATCAGTTGCACGATCTTTTTCCGCAATATTATGATGCTAAAACCTCAGCAATCCTTCCGGCTGAATGCATGTATGAACTTCACAAAGGCGATAATGCCGGCTGGCCTTACATTTATTACGACCAGATTCAAAAAAAACAAATCCTGATGCCGGAATATGGAGGCAATGGGAAAAAGACGGCTGATAAAAAATATTTAGACCCGGTAATTGCTTTTCCCGGCCATCTGGCTCCAAACGATTTATTGTTCTATACGGGAACCCAATTTCCGGAAAAATATAAACATGGCGCATTCATTGCTTTTCACGGATCATGGAACAGAAGCCCTGAAAAACAAGCGGGTTATTTTGTAGTATTTGTGCCATTTAATGGTGGAAAACCTGCAGGCAAATGGGAAGTATTTGCAGACGGTTTTGCAGGAACAAAAGACATTAATTCACCGCGAAATGCAGCGCATCGGCCATGTGGATTAGCGCAGGGGCCAGATGGTTCACTTTATGTTTCTGATGATGTAAAAGGAACTATTTATAAAATAAGTTATCAGACAAAATAAGTTATGTTGAACAAAGTATTTGTGCTCTTCTTTTTACTTGCGCCATTTGCATCGTTATTGTTAACTCCGAAAGATGCTGAGAAAGAAATATCTTTCCAATCATCAGCGTTACAAAAATCAAAAGCGGCGGGAGAAAAAGTTTATAAAAAATATTGTATCTCGTGTCACCAGGCAGATGGAGGCGGTGTACCGCGTTTAAATCCACCTTTGATAAACACTTCTTTTGTTCTCGGCAATAAAGAGACCTTAATTAAAATCGTATTGAACGGACTTAAAAATGTGGATATTGATGATGAGTCCTATTCCAATCCTATGCCTGCACTTGGAAGCATTTTAAAAGATCAACAGATTGCTGATGTATTGACCTTTGTAAGAAATAGTTTTGGTAATAAAGCCTCTTTAGTAACGGTTGGGGATGTGAAGCTGGTAAGGAGTAGCTCAAAAAGTAATGCCTGGCAGAGCAACAAATAGTATGAAATCTTATTTTCTATTTTCGAATAAATTTTAAGACGCTTTAGCTGACATTTTCTTTTTCAAATAAAATTTTCTTTTTGAAAAAAACCTCCGAAACCTTCAAATTTTGACCGCTTTTACTGTTTCTGTTCCCGTGTCAAAATAAACCGGATATAAATTTTTTGTTTTGAAAATTTCAAACATTAGAGATAATAAAATAGTCCGTTAACTTTCAAAAAAATCGTTTCAAAAAAAACCGAAACAATCTCCTGTTGATACATTACCTTAGCCCATAAAATTTCGGTATTATATTGGTGCAAATATTCATTATCAGCCAGTTTCATCCTATCTTTTTATAATGATTGTTTTTTTCAGAAAATTACCTCTCACCGTCAAGTTATTATTAATCGGCATTGTGCCTGTTTTATTTTTGATCTATTTCTCTGTCATTATCTACAGGGATAAAACAAAATCGGTAGAATTAATTGGAAATTATATTAATCATGTAGATCAGTCGCAGGATATCAGTGAATTGATCAATGAGCTCGCGCGTGAGAGGAGATATAGTTATTTCAAACTTATTAAAGATACTACTTTCCTACAAATTCCGGAACATCGTGAAAAAGTCGATTCCATATTACAGCTTCTTGAAAAAAGCCATGACCTTGCCTTAAAGGATTTTCCAAAATATACTTTTTTAGATCATCTGGAGGAAACACGCAGGGCGATTGATGCCAAACATTTTACTGCTGATCTGGCGATGCAATATTATACCGATGCTATATTCAGACTTAACACTTTAAAAACTTCTATTCCGGGTAATACATTTCTCAAGCCGGTTTACCAGGACTTGATAGCTCAAAAAATACTTTCTGAGTTAATCACGTATCTCGGAATTGTGCGTACCAATGTTTTCAACGTGTTGTACACACGAAAATATGTAATGGAAACATTATTCGGCACTTTAGGCGTTTATAAAGTATCAAAAACGTATGAAAATGAATTTTTACTGAAGGCTTCTCCTGCATCTGTAAAATTGTTTAATGAACAGAAAGACTCAACTGCATATAAACTGATGTTTCATTACCTCGATGAGGTTTTTACTACATTCAAAGTTGACAGCACTTATACGCCTGATCAATGGTGGCAAATTTCTTCAGAAGGGCTCATTGTTTTGAGAAAACAACAAATATCGTTGTGGCAAAAGGCGGATGCCGGAATGAAACAAATTTATCTGCAGGAAGTGCATGCGAAGAACCGATCGCTTTTGTTTTTGATGATTGCGATCTTTTTTGTGATTGCTTTCGTTTTTTACCTGATTATGCATATCCATCATTTATTAAATGAACTCAAAGACGCTACTGCAAGGCTTTCTAAAGGTGAGACAGGACTAGAATTTAAAGACATGCCAAAAGGTGTGATTGGAAAGCTGGCCGATTGCATTACGGATATTGATAAAAATAATCTTGCACTGGCAAAGGCGGCTAACGAAATCGGAAAAGGAAATTTCAATGTACAAGTAAATCCAAGAAGTGAGGCGGATTTGTTAGGCATTTCTATTAAAAAGATGCAACAGGATTTATATGATTATGCTTCTCAAAAGGATAAAATTCAAAAAGAGACGGAAGACCTCGTTTACCGGCGCGATGAATTTTTTAGCATTGCGAGCCATGAACTTAAAACCCCCGTTACTTCCCTCAAGGCTTATACACAGCTGCTATTGATGGACGCCGCATCCCATGGAGATATGCAGCACAAGAACATGCTGGAAAGAATGGATATACAAATCAATAAACTTACGGCTCTCATCAATGATTTGCTTGATACATCCAAAATCGAAAATGGCCACCTTGTTTATAATAAAGAAGATTTTCATTTGAACGATGTGGTAAAAGAAGTAATCGCAGCCATTCAACCAGCCGCATCAGAACATGAACTTGTTTTTAATGATGATACCAGCGCAAAAGTATATGGCGACAAAGACAGAGTAGGACAGGTAGTGAGCAATTTTTTAATGAATGCGATAAAATATGCACCTGATTCGAAAAAAATAATTGTGGGCTTAAATAAAGAGGAAGGCAAAGTTATTTGTTCGGTACAGGATTTTGGTAATGGCATTGCAGCAGAAGAACAACAAAAAATATTTGAGCGTTTTTACCGTGTGTCAGGCAATAATTTAAACACGTTCCCGGGGTTGGGATTGGGACTTTTTATTTGTAAAGACATCATCGAAAAGCAACATGGCAAAATAGGTGTTAAAAGTGAAAAGGGAAAAGGAAGCACTTTTTATTTTGAATTGCCTTTGAGTTAAATTGCTGAATTATTCCATTATTGTGTTATTTGAAGTGTCCGTATTTCAAAATTTTTCTCCTTTACTATAATCCTGATATTTTTTAGCCTCTTTTTGCGTTGCACAAAAGCATTTAGGTTATATTTGCAAAACTTTTTTTGAGATGAATTAAAAAATGAGGAATGCTGCGGATAATTTAGTTTCAGCATTATATTTTCACCAAAAAAGGCCCCGTAGCTCAGTGGATAGAGCAACAGCCTTCTAAGCTGTGGGTCGCACGTTCGAGTCGTGCCGGGGTCACTTTTAACGATACTAAAAACTGCCGTTTATTTTAATCTTCTTCTCTTTTAAAACCTATGCGTGTCCTTTGTTTCTGTTCTATTTCCACTTTATCTTTTTGCATTAAATAATTGATTGCTTCATACGTCTTTAAATTGTTGATTATACTTTTTCCCGGTTTTTTTTTATTTATGAGTTAGGTTTTTATGGTTTAATGCAGATTTCATTTCTGTTCATTGTCATTGGAGATGGATTAAGATTTAAATTTGCATCTTATACCCATTCCTCTATTATGGACATTCAAATTGAAGAAAGCTGGAAAGAAATTCTAAAAGATGAATTTGATAAAACCTATTTTCAACATATAATTGCTTTTTTAAAAGCTGAAAAAGCATCGGGCAAAATAATTTTTCCACCCGGTTCTCTCATTTTTAATTCCTTTAAACAAACTCCTTTTTCAAAAGTAAAAGTGGTTATTATTGGGCAGGATCCTTACCACAATCCCCGACAGGCTCATGGTTTAAGTTTTTCAGTTCCTGACGGAATTGCCAAACCTCCCTCACTTTTAAATATTTTTAAAGAACTAAAAAATGACCTTGGAATTCCACTTCCGGAAAATGGTAATTTGACAAAGTGGGCTTCAAAAGGTGTTCTTCTTTTAAACGCTTCATTGACAGTCCGGCAGAATGAACCAGGAAGCCATGCTCAAATTGGATGGTTGCAGTTTACAGACCAGGTGATCAAAAAAATTTCCGATCAAAAAGAAGGGACCATTTTTTTACTCTGGGGAAAATTTGCTCAGGAAAAGCAGGCGCTGATAGATGAAACAAAACATTTTGTTTTGAAAGCTGCTCATCCGTCGCCTTTGAGTGCTAATAACGGTTTTTTTGGATGCAAACATTTTTCCAAAACAAATGAGCTGCTGATGAAGCAACACAAAAATCCGGTAGATTGGAAATTATAACTTTGGGATAAAAAATAGAATTTTGAAAAATATTTTAGCTAAAATTTTTGCAGTATGGGCCCTGATTGTTTTTATCATCACATTATTACCTGTTGCATTGATTATCTGGATTATTGGAATTGTGAAGGAGCCAAAACGTACCGAAGTTTTCAGGCAGATATGCAACCTGTGGATGCGTTTATTTTTTTTTCTGACCGGATGTAGTTTAAAAGTAGTGGGCAAAAAAAATTTTACTACCGGGAAAAATTATATTGTAACCTGCAATCACAATTCCTTCATGGATGTACCGGTGACAACGCCTTTTATTCCCCGGGCAAATAAAACGATTGCAAAAGCAGAGATGGCAAAAATTCCATTATTTGGGTTGATTTATAAAAGAGGATCTGTGCTTGTAAATAGGAAAGATAAAAGAAGCCGCGAGGACAGTTTCAGAAAAATGAAAAGGGTTTTGGAACTCGGAATGGATATGTGTATCTACCCGGAAGGAACGAGGAATAAAACTGAGTTTCCTTTGAAAGACTTTCACAGCGGTGCTTTCCGATTGGGAATAGAAACAGGAGCTCCCATTATTCCGGCATTGATTTTTAATACGAAAAAAGTGCTTCCACCCGGAAAGTTTTATTTCTGGCCCACCAAAATGGAACTCCATTTTTTGCCCGAAGTGAAAATGAATGAAGGCGAAAATTATGAATTTCTAAAACAAAGAGTCTACGGGCTGATGAGTGAATATTATAAATCGCAGATTAAGCAGATTCAATGATTCCACTGATTTCGCTTCAATAAACAAATAAATAAACGCAATTCCTATTTACCATTTCGAATATGATTTTCTCAAAATCTGCGTAATCTTTTAATCAGTAAAATCAGTGATTGTGTAATCAGTGATCCCTACTCAATGATTTTATTTCTCATTCCGTACATAATAAGTCCTCCGATGGTTTTGGCGCCTACTTTACTTTTCATGTTCTGCCTGATGGTTTCTATGGTTCGGGGGCTTAAAAAAATAATTTTTGAAATTTCCTCGGTGGTTTTATCTTCTCCCAATAACTGCAGGATTTTTAATTCTTTTTCGTTAAAAGTAACCGGTATCTGGTTTCCATACAATCTCCGCACGTTTTTTTTCTGCATCAGTTTTCCCATCACTGCTTTGTTTACCAACTGATTAAAATAAAATTCTTCATTCATACAAGTGAGGATCGCCTGGTAAATTTCATCGGGATCGGTGGTTTTAGTAAGATATGCATTAGCGCCCATTTCCATCATTTTGCTAATCATTTGCTGATCGTCATACATGGAAAGCACAATTATTTTTAGATTATCATATTCTTTACGAAGCATTTCAATGGCGTTGATGCCGTCAATTTGCGGCATTCGTATATCCATTAATAAGAGGTCGGGTTGCTTTATCGCCATCTTGTGCATCAAATCTTTTCCATCTTCGGCTTCCCAAATCATTTTTAGATCTTCTTTGGGATTGAGAGCCATTTTGATCCCATCCCTGAAAATCTTATGATCATCTGCAATCGCAATTTTGATATTGGTAGATAGTGACATTGAATTTAATAGTTGTTAGGACAATGTAAATATAGAAACTATAACGAATAATTAAACAATATATTACTTAAAAACGTCTTTATACGATAAATAACAAAATAATTTACATAAAGCTACGAAGTACAATTTACGATAATTTGAATTCGTATTTTCTCTATCTGCCTTTGCACTTTTGCTTAACATCCGGTAATAACCTAGTCCGAAAAAAAAGGTAAAGATGCTATTGATAAAAAATTTCGCTTCTTTTACTTTTGAATTATTCATTTGTTGATGGCACGTTGAAATAAAATCGATTGGCGCAAATGGAGAATTTGAAATCTGGAATTGGAAAAAACAAGGAATTCCTTGAAATCCTATTTTTAATATACCAGCCTTATCTAACAATATTCTTTTTCCCGCTCTAAAATCCAAATCCAGGCAATTATGCCTGGTTTTTTTTGTCTTAATTTGCAAAAGCGTGCTTTTACTGTCGTAAACAAACCAATTTCTTCATAGTAAATTTACTATATTACCACCGTACAATTACCCAATTTTTAAACGTTTGTTTACGTATAATTTCTGTTAAAACCTGCACTACTACTGCATTTCAGCAAAAATACATGATTAAAATAGAAAAAACGCAATTGTACGTGAATTATATTTTCTGGAAGTTAGCATCCTGTTAATCAGAAAAAACACTCACTTAAACAATACAAAATTTACAATTATGACAACAAACACACTCGAAACCAAAAGTCTTGCTGAAGTAGGCGAAGACATTGGATTAGCTGAAGGCATCCAATTAGTACAAAACTTCAGAGTTGCAAATCCTGATGCTACACCGGGTTTTTACATTGGTCGTAACATTATTGATCAGATTTTAAACCAGCCAGGATGTGTAGGAATTAATTTCCGCAAATGCCTTACTAATGAAAATGAAGAGCATTTAGTTTACACAGGCGTTGATGCTGACGGAAAAGATATTCTTTCTTATTCTGCAGTTACCAACACCGGCGATCTGGAAAAATACGATGGTATTGTTGCTGATAGAGTTATCATTGATTGGTCAATTCTGAATGGCAAGGGCTAAGCATCGTTATTTTTTTTTGGACTTCCGCAATAAAATTTCAAAAAGGTAGTTATATTTGAAAAAATTATAACTGCTATTTTTAAAACGTTACTATATATCCATTTAGTTTTTACAGCACTACCCTTAGTGTTTTTTTTGCTCTTCAAACGAAAAAGCAAGGACAAACCACTAAGGGTTATTCTATTTTATGTACTTTATTGTATCGTGAATGAAGCAATAGGACTTTATCTTCAAAGTTTTGGTTCGCAGTCTTTCATAATCCTGTTAAATCTATTTACGGTCATAGAATATACTTTCTTCTGCTACTTTATTTATTTAATAATTCCAAACGGAAGAATGAGGAAAGCGGTACTTTTTTTCTGCTTTGGGTTTCTTTTATTCGCATTTATCGATTATTTTTTTATTAGCGCTGGACTACAATTTGATTCAATTGCAATTGGCATAGAATCTATCATAGTGCTTATGCTTTGCTCCGCATACTTCTTTTCCCAAATCAAAAACAGCAACAATCTTTTAATTTACTCCACTTTTAATTTTTGGGTTGTAGTAGCATTTTTTATTTATTTTTCAGGTACATTTTTTTTGTATCTAATGACAGACAAATTGAGAGTAAGCGTTTCCTTTCAAAAGATGTATTTCGTTATCAATATCTCCTTTAATATTTTAAAAAATATACTGCTTTGCGTGGCTATGATGATGAAATCGAATGGCACAGCAAAGCAACAAAAAAAGGCTATTCCTGATTTCGGGGATGAACTTTTTATTTACGAAAAAAAATAATTAACCCGCTACATGTTTTTTCTACAGGATCAAACAGCATTCTCTTTTTCCGGTTTACTTGTTTTGGGTACACTTGGAATGTTGCTTATGGCGGTAATGCTGATCACTGTAGTCGTTTTTCATCAACGGAAGGTCATCAGGTTCAATAAAAAAATTCAGAAAATGGAGGAAGAGAGGCAACAAATGTTGTTGCGTGCTTCCATCCAGTTCCAGGAAGAAGAAAGGCAAAGAATCGCTGCAGATTTGCACGACGATGCAGGGCCGTTATTGGCTACAGCGAGGCTTTATCTAAATGAAAATTTAATTCACCAGGAAGCTGCGACACAACTTCAATCTATCTTTAGCGCCAAGCAAATTATCGATGATAGTATTCAACTAATCAGGAATATTTCACACAGCCTGATGCCGCCGACCTTAAAAAATTTCGGATTGGAAGCGGCTGTAAAAGATCTTTTTGAAAAAATAAATGGTTCCGGTGTGATCAATGCCAGCGCCCGCTTTCACGACAACCGGCAGCGCCTGAATGATGAACAGGAATTGCTTGTATTTCGTATCGTACAGGAACTTGTCACCAACATTATCAAACATAGCAGCGCCGGATTTATTCATCTTACTCAAAATGCACAAGGGAATATTGTTTACTTTCGTATTCATCATGATGGAAGAGGCATTCTTCAAAAGGATTACGACAAAATGGAGCATAATTCGGCAGGCCTGGGTTTAAAAAATATTCAAAGCAGGATAAGGGTTCTAAAAGGAAAAATATTTTTTGAAATAGATAATACCCATACATATTACAAAGTAACCATTGAAGTGCCGAGGGAACCAATTAAATAAATTGTTGTTTTTTGTTTAATTTTCTTTTAACTTTTGCCTTTAAGCTATAAAATATGATCCCGGAAATTATTAATGTAGCCATAGCAGATGATCACAAAATTTTCAGAAGAGGTGTAATACTTTCTATGAAATCGTATCACAATATCCGGTTTATCCTCGAAGCAGAAAACGGAGAAGAACTGATAAAAGGCATAGAAAAAGAGCAGCCCGATATTGTACTCATGGATCTGAAAATGCCGGTTAAAGATGGCATAGAAACTACTAAATATCTCAATAAACATTATCCTAAAGTCCGCATTCTCATTCTTACCATGTTTGAAGATGAACGATTTGTGGGCCACCTGATGGATAGTGGCGCTAACGGTTATTTATTAAAAAGTACAGAGCCTGCGGAAATAAAACAAGGCATTATGGATGTAATGACTAACGGATTTTATTTGAATAATTTTGTAAACAGGGTCCTTATAAAAAAGAATTACGCGAGGCAAAAATTTAACCCGAATCTGAACAGCCAAATTACCATCAGTGAAAGGGAAAAAGAAGTACTGTCGCTCGTTTGCATGGAATATACGGCGCAGGAAATTGCACAAAGAATGGATATCAGCGCACGGACTGTGGAAGCAATCAAAGACAGATTAATGGAAAGATTTGGTGTAAAAAATTCAGTCGGCCTTGTTTTCTTTGCTATGAAAAATTCTTTGATTGACTAGATCAACATTGAATATTGAATATTGAAAGTTGAAGGTTATATTATTTCACCCTGTCCGGATTTTTTACCAAAAATTCCTTCCAGCCATTTAATTTTTTTGCTGAATTATCAGACAAACTATTTCCCTGGAAATGATGGCAAACGGCAACAGCAAGCGCATCAGTAGCGTCAAAAGACGTCGGATTTTCTTCAAAGACAATCAGCCGTTGCAACATTTTTAAAACCTGCAGTTTATCAGCATTGCCATTTCCGGTGATCGATTGTTTTACTTTGCGCGGAGAATATTCTGTAACCGGAATGCCGGCCTGCATCGCTGCTGCAATAGCTACACCTTGTGCCCGGCCCAGCTTTAACATGCTTTGTACATTTTTTCCAAAAAAAGGCGCTTCGATAGCAAACTCGT
Organism: uncultured Chitinophagaceae bacterium; assembly: GCA_963706825.1. Lineage (GTDB taxonomy): Bacteria > Bacteroidota > Bacteroidia > Chitinophagales > Chitinophagaceae > Ginsengibacter. The sequence goes on from CAVPNT010000005.1 coordinate 618,619, forward strand.
TTGGTGAATGTTCAGAAAGTAGTTGACATACTTTTTGATGAATAATCTGAAGCCGTTCATAAGCATCTTTTTTGGGAGAAAGTTTCAGCACATCCATAATGATCAAGGACATACCTGTGGAAGAAATTTTAATAATTCCAAAACCCATAAATAAGGTTCCCGGGTCAATGCCTAAAATGATTTTTGAATTTGTATTCAATTGAAGTTTATTTTTACCGCTTTTAAAGAAGGATGTAAATTAACAGAAATTATCCGTATCAGTCGTACATGATTCGCAACAAAAATATCAAAAGAATTTTTCAAATATATTCTTGCGCCATTACTGGCCGGATGGTTATTTTATTCACTTTATCAACAAATAAAATCACAGCCTAATCTTCATCAATCGATCCGGCTTATTAAAGAAGCGCCTTTTGGAGAAATGGCATGGAAGTTTTGGCTGGTCATTCTTCTGGCATTTGTAAATTGGGGCCTGGAGGCGAGAAAATGGCAGGTGCTTGTAAAACCTCTTCAGCATTTAAGTTTTTTGAAAGCATACAAATCAGTGCTAAGTGGTTTGACATTATCGTTAAATACGCCTAACAGAATGGGTGAATATGGCGGCCGCATTTTATATATCAAAGAAGGTAGCCGGTTAAAAGCAATCTCCTTATCAATTGCCGGAAGCATAAGCCAGCTCATCATTACCTTGCTTTTAGGATGCGGAGGATTGGTGTATCTTTTATTTTTTCAAAGTGCCCATGCCGCACCTGTTATGGGGCTTTCTGTTTTTTGGATTAAAGTTTTATTACTCATTTCTTCAATCATCACTGCCATTCTTATTTTGTTTTTCTTCCGTTTGGCATGGCTTATCAGATTAATTGAAAAAATTCCTGCTTCAAAAAGATTTATTCAATACGTGATGGTTTTAGAACAGTTCACTCCTAAATTATTGTTAAGGCTGCTTTCTCTTTCTTTCTTTCGGTATCTTGTTTTCGTCATACAATATATTTTACTTTTACAAGTTCTAAATGTGGCAATATATTGGGTTGACAGTTTTTGGATAATCAGTATTTTATTCCTGGTGCTTGCAGTAGTGCCCTCGTTTGCAATAGCAGATTTAGGAATTCGGGGAAAGTTTAGTACCGAATTATTAAGCATTTACAGTGCCAATACGATAGGCATATTAGGCACTACTTTTGGTATTTGGGTTATCAATTTGTTTATTCCGGCGGTTGTGGGTAGCGTTCTGATACTCGGTATAAGATTTTTTAAAGACAAATAATATAATTTGAAAGCACTTATCTTTTTTTTTCTTTTACTTTTTTCAGCACCACACCAGGATTTTGAGGAATTCTGTGGTGTGCGCAATACGGCCTTCAAAGATGGAGAGGAAGTAACGATGATAGTTTATTATACCACCTTGGGAATGTATGTCGGCGCCGGGGAAGCGAAGTTTACAACTACGCTTGAAAGATATAACGGTGTTCCGGTTTATCATTGTGTGGGCACGGGCAATACTTATTCTTTTTTTGATAATTTTTACAAAGTACGGGATCGTTACGAAACTTATATTGATACAGGAACAATGCTTCCCGTAAAATTTATCAGGAACGTGTATGAAGGCGGTTCAAAAATTTATAATAACATAACTTTTAATCATAAGGCCGGTACGGCAGTTTCTACCAATGGTGTTTTTAAAGTAACTCCATGCATCCAGGATGTAATCAGTTCTGTTTATTATGCACGTAATATTGATTTCAGTAAATACAAGCGAGGTGATAAAATTCCATTTGATATGTTCCTGGATGACCAGATTTATCATCTGTATTTGCGCTATGAAGGAAAGGAAAATGTGAAAACAAAATATGGAAAATTCCGGGCAATAAAATTTAAACCCTTACTTATCAAGGGAACAATTTTCCAGGGAGGCGAAGATATGAATGTGTGGGTGAGTGATGATGCAAATCATTTATTGTTACGTGCTGAAAGCCCGATTTCAGTGGGTTCTATCAAAGTTGACATGATGGGATATAGAAATCTTCGCTATCCGCTTACTTCACTCATCAGTTTCAGATAAGCATTATTTTTTCGAATTTTCTTTCTTTTTATTTTCCAGGTTTTTTATTCTGAATAAAATAATCAGCGATATTCCTACGACAAGATAAGTGACAGACAAAAGGGTGTTTTCTGCATGAGAAAGAACCATTCCTCTGAATTGTTCTTTTATAAAAAGGTAAATAATTATGATGATACTGATCAGCAAAAAAATAAAACTGGCTGTTTTCATGTAGTTAATTTTGAAGTACTTAATCGGGAATGAGAATTCAGGTTAATTGTTTGTTTACTGCTCAACATTGAACTTTGAAAATTGAACATTGAACCTTGAACTTTCAACTTTCAACTAAATAGTTTCAAGCATAAAAGTTTCTTTACTGCGAACGCCTCTATCTGTCAGTTGCAAATTGCAACATTCAATTTCACGATCATGTTCAAAAAATAAAATGAAATCTTTTTCCAGTGCTTCTTTAAGAAATGATTTTTTTTCTTTTAAAGTTTCCAGCGGTCTTGTATCATAAGCCATCACGTAAGGAATAGGAATATGCGCGACAGAAGGTAAAAGATCCGCCATGTAAATTATCGTTTTGTCTTTGTATTTTATCTGAGGCAGCATCATAGATTCTGTGTGGCCATTTACAAAACGAAGATTGATATTTTTTGTAAATTCAATTCCTTCTTTTGTTTCAATAAATTTTAATCTTCCACTTTCTTTTATCGGTAAGATATTTTCTTTCAGGAAACTTGCTTTTTCCCGATCATTCGGCTTGGTAGCCCATTCCCAGTGGTTTTCATTGCTCCAGTAAGTGGCGTTTTTAAATGCGGGAACCAATTGATCTTGCACTTTTTCTATAGAACCGCCGCAATGATCAAAATGAAGATGCGTAAGAAAAACATCGGTAATATCTTCTTTTGAAAAACCATATTTTGCCAATGATTTTTCCAGGGTATCATCGCCATTTAAATAATAATGACCGAAGAATTTTTCATCCTGTTTATTTCCCATTCCGTTATCTATCAAAATTAATCTTCCTTCATCTTCGATCAACATACATCGCATGGCCCAGTTGCACATATTATTTTCATCAGGTGGATTTAATTTTTCCCACATACTTTTTGGAACAACGCCAAACATTGCACCGCCATCCAGTTTGAAATGTCCCGAATTTATAGAATAGATTTTCATAGTTTTTTATTTTAATCACCATTTAAATTTGACAACTTTTACAAAATTGTCAAATTTTTTATTGAACAACTTGCAATTTAGGCTGCTTAGCCAAAGTGTATAATAAAATAACAAACGAAATAATGAAGTAGGTCATCAAAAATAAAACGGCATTTCTCATTCCGCCCAATCCTTCAGTTACCATACCAAAAGTCATCATGCCGATAACAGTACTCACTTTATCACAAACATCATAGAAACTAAAATAGGAAGCAGTGTCTTTTGTAGGCGGCATAAATTTAGAATAAGTGGACCTGGAGAGCGATTGAATGCCACCCATTACAAGTCCGACTGTTCCTGCAAGGCAATAAAAGGCAAATTCTGTATAAACAAAAAAAGCCCAGGCGCATATCCCCGCCCAGATGAGTACACCAACAGATAACACTTTTAGGTTACCAATTTTTTTTGAAGAAAATGAAAATAAATAAGAACCGCCGATTGCAACAATCTGAATGATTAAAATAGTTAGAATCAGTTTTCCGCTATTTGCTGCATCGGTTTCTTTATTACCCGTGTTTGGAAAAATTTGTTGCTTCGCAAATAATGCCGCTGAATACATAACGGTCTCCACTCCCATTCCTAAAAAAAAGAATGCAAGTAAAAAGCGTTTTAATGTGGCCTGCGTTTTTAGTTCGTTCCATACTTTTCTCAATTCAGCATAGCCTTTTGTAAAAACATTATGACTTTTAGATACCGGATTGGCAATGCCTTTTGGCAAAACTGCAAAAGTAATTTGAGCAAATGCCATCCACCAGATTCCTGTAAGAAGAAAAGAAATTTGCGATGCTTTTGCAGTATCTGCAATGCCAAACATGGCTGGCTTGCTTACGATTATCAAACAGATAATCAATAAAATAACACTACCTACATAGCCTAATGCAAAACCTTTTGCGCTTACCCGATCCTGGTCTTTTTCCGCCGCAATTTCCGGCAGGTAAGCATTGTAAAAAACAATACTGGCGCCAAAACCAATAGATGCTATTATGAAAAGTACAATTCCTAATTGTGGATTATCAGGCTTAAACCAATACATCGCACAGCAGCTCAAAGAACCCAGGTAACAAAAGAATTGCATGAACCTTTTTTTATTTCCAAAAGCATCTGCAATGGAAGACAATAAAGGTGAAATAATGGCAACAGTTAAAAAAGAAAAGGCAACTGCATACGCATATAATGCAGAGGGCTGTTTAAAAATCCGTCCGAGAAAAACAATTTCTTTTCCTGAAGTAACGGCTTCATAATATGCGGGAAAAATAGACGAAGTAATGACAAGGCTGTAAACTGAATTGGCCCAATCATACATGGCCCAACCTGTAATCACTTTTTTAGAAGCAGTTTGCATTTAAAAAAAATAATGGTTCAGATGATAATTTTTTTTGAGGAGAAAAGTAATTCTTTTTTTGAAGAAAGGAATAAAAAAATTGAACGGGGAATAGGAATCCTGCTTATTTGTTGGTTTATTGAAAAATCAAAAGAAAATTCGTTTATTCATTACCGTTATGCTGCAAAGAATTTAATTGGAAACAGGAGTCAGGCTTATTTGTCATTTTACCGGAAAATCAAAAAGATTTTCGTTTATATATTACCGTTATTTGCTTCTTTAATTTAAAAAGGATAATCATTTGAGAACGAGTTTTCAGAACCCTCCTCTGGAGGGCACGGAGGCCTATTTCTGAATATATCCTGTGTAAAGAAGCACTAATAAAATAATCCCTAAAACAACTCTATAAATTCCCCACAAGCGAAATCCGTGTTTTTTTAAAAATTCAATAAAAAATTTAATCGCAAACATTGCGACAATAAATGCAATTATATTTCCAACGGCCAGCAATTTTATTTCTTCTCCGGAAAACCCTCCGCTTTCTTTATAAAACTTTAAAAGTTTGTATCCTGTTGCGGCCAGCATGGTTGGCACAGCAAGAAAAAATGAAAATTCTGCCGCGGCGCTTCTTGTAAGTTTTTGTTGCATACCCCCAATGATAGAAGCCGCGCTACGGCTCACTCCCGGAATCATCGCAATACACTGCCAGACGCCAATAGTAAATGAATTGAAATAAGAAACTTGTTTTTCAGACTGTATGCGCGGTCTTGTAAAAAATTTATCTACAAAAATCAAAACAATTCCCCCGACCAGAAGTGTAATTGCAACCGTCGTAGTACTTTCCAGCAACGCATCTATTTGTTTGGAAAAAAGCAGCCCAAATATAATAGCCGGAATAACTCCTACAATTAATTTGATATAAAAATGCCAGTTATTAAAATCAAAAAACTTTTTCCAGTATAAGACAACCACGGCAAGAATCGCTCCCAATTGAATAGCAATGGTAAACACTTTTACAAATTCTGTTTCACTAACGCCAAGCAATTTCTCAGCAATAATCATGTGTCCGGTAGAGGAAATAGGAATAAATTCTGTGAGGCCTTCAACGATACCAATGATGATTGATTGAACAATATCCATTTTTGTTATTCTTGTTTTAAATAAAAATCACTATAAAAAAAGCGATGAAATAATCACCGCTTTTCCAGTTTGTTCACTGAACTATTTTTGTTTTTTTATGATAGCATATATTTCAACCACCAGCCCGGCAACAATTAATATTGGCGCTAAAGTAATTCTTCTGAAACTATAGATTTGAGCATCATTAAATACATTTGGATCAGCGCTTTTGCCTCCCGCCATTAAAAAAAATCCGAGAGCCATTATCACCGCTCCAATGAGCATCCATTTATAATTTTCTTTTGTAAATAAAATATTTTCATCCGGAGTTGTATGCACAACCGGTTTATGAGAAGAAACAGGAGTGGTAGCCTTTTTTTGTGTACTCATATTTTTATTTTTTTGCAATGTTAGAAATTATTTCTTACATCAATACAATTCGTCCAGCTTCATCCTCAGGTATTTTAAGGCTGACCGATGCGTGCTTAAAAGCGTTATGCTTATTCCAAGAATAATGATACCGGCAAAAATCACCAGCAAATTGGTAGTATCGTGCAATAATTTCAGATAAGGTACAAATTTTTCTGAAAGTGTGATAAATCCTATCATCAACGCTATTGCAATTGCAGAAGCGATAATCCCATTCACAATCGCGCGCCCATCCAGGGGTCGCGTTATAAACCACCGGGTAGCGCCCACCATTTGCATGGTTTTTATGATAAACCGATTGCTATACATGGCCAGACGAATGGTATTATCAATCGATACGATTACCAAAAGAGACAATATAATGGCAACCACCAGCAAGACAATCGTTGTCGTTTTTACAAATTGACTGACGCCCGCAACAGTAGCTTTTGGAGTTTGAAATTCCGAAACCGTATGCGGGAAATTCGTCATCAGCGAATCTTCTAAATTTGCAAGGCTGTCTTTATCGACATAATTTGCTTTTACATAAAAGTCAATACTTTCCGGCAAAGGATTACTGATGGCAAGTTTCTTCCAAAGCGTATCATTTTCCTGGTTGTATTTTTGAATTGCTTTTTCCCGGGTTATGTATTCTACCTTAACGGCATAAGGAAGCGCTTCAATATAATTTTTTAAAGAATCAATTTGCTGGTTAGATGCTGTTCTGTAGATGTATGCATGCAACTGGATATTTTCTTTAAAATAATCACCGGTTTTTTTAATGTTTAAAAAAATCCACCCTACGATTCCAAAAAGAAATAACACCAAAGACACGCCGATAATTGCATATACATAAGAAGGTTTTCCACGTTTCGTTGATGCTTTACCGAATTGAGCCATAATGATTGGATAATTATTTTTTACCTCATTTTTGTGCGCGGCAAAAATAAATGATTTTAAACTGGTTTAGTATTTTTGCGCCTTTGCAATTGATTGCTAATGTAATTTACATCTTCAATTCAAACAATTGAATATGAATCAATAACAATTCTTTCACAAAAAAATAATAAAAGGCGTTCGTGATTTAATATTTTGCAGAACGGCATTTGAAGAACATTTATTTTAAACCCGGTTTTAATTTTTCAATAAATTTTAATAAAACAGAATGGAATATAATTTTAGGGAGATAGAAAAAAAGTGGCAGCAGCAATGGAAAGAATCGGGCATTTACCAGGTGAGTAATTCATCTGATAAACCGAAATATTATGTGCTGGATATGTTTCCATATCCGAGCGGGGCTGGCCTGCACGTAGGCCATCCTTTGGGTTATATTGCCAGCGATATTTATGCACGCTATAAAAGGCTGAAAGGCTTTAATGTACTGCATCCTATGGGTTTTGACAGCTTTGGTTTACCTGCCGAACAATATGCTTTGGAAACCGGTCAACATCCTGCAATTACTACAGAAAAAAATATAGCAACATTCAAAGAACAGTTGGATAAAATTGGCTTTTGTTATGACTGGAGCCGTGAAGTAAAAACCAGTGACCCTGAATATTACCGGTGGACACAGTGGATATTTTTACAACTTTTTAAGAGCTGGTACAATCATAAAAATGAGAAAGCTGAATCTATTGAAACACTGATAAAAATTTTTGAAGAATCAGGAACTGAAAATTTGAATCAAGATTCTTTTCATTCATTTTCTGCAGAAGAATGGAAAAGCTTCGATGGGAAAAAACAGCAAGAAATTTTAATGGATTTTCGTTTGGCATTTTCATCTTATGGCGAAGTAAATTGGTGTGAAGCATTGGGAACAGTTTTGGCAAACGATGAAGTGGTAAATGGCGTAAGCGAGCGTGGCGGCCATCCTGTAGAAAAAAAGAAAATGCGCCAATGGTATTTACGAATTACCGATTATGCTGAAAGATTGCTGAAAGCCTTGGAAACAGTGAATTTCAGCGATGCGATGAAAGAAATGCAACGGAACTGGATTGGACGTAGCGAAGGCGCGGAGATGGAGTTTGAAGTTCAAAGTTCAAAGTTGAAGGTTGATGGTTCAAAGTTTAAGGTTAAAGTTTACACCACGCGCCTCGATACCATTTTTGGTGTTGATTTTTTAGTTCTTGCACCCGAGCATGAGTTGGTAAATGAAATAACAACTGAAGCACAACGGTCATCCATAGACCAATATCTTACTTATGTAAAAAGCAGAAGTGATAGAGAAAGATTAGCGGAAGTAAAACAAATTACCGGTTGCTTTACCGGTTCTTATGCCATCAATCCTTTCGATGGAAAACAAATTCCGATTTGGATTGCAGAATATGTTTTGGCAGGTTATGGAACAGGCGCTATCATGGCGGTTCCTTGTGGAGATCAGCGCGATTTTGATTTTGCACAGCATTTCAATATTCCCATTACAAACATTATCGGAGATCATTTTAATGGAAAAGAAGCGAATCCGACGAAAGATGCCGTGTTAGAAAATTCTGGTTTTTTAACCGGATTATTGATGAAAGATGCAATTGGAATTGCGGTTAATAAAATTGAAGAACTAGGAATCGGAAAGCGAAAAGTAAATTATAGAATGCGTGATGCAGGCTTCAGCCGGCAACGTTATTGGGGCGAACCATTTCCAATAATCTGGAGTGACGGAGTTGCAATTCCTTTAGATGAAAAAGAACTTCCTTTAGAATTACCTTTCGTAGAAAAATATGGCCCCGGGAAAAATGGTGAAGGACCATTGAGAAATTTAACTGATTGGGTAAATACCTCAGAAGGAAAACGTGAAACCTCTACCATGCCTGGTTATGCCGGAAGCAGTTGGTATTTTCTTCGGTATATGGATCCGCACAACAATGAAACTTTTGCCGACAGGAAAGCAATAGATTACTGGAACCAGGTGGATGTTTATATCGGTGGAACAGAACACGCGGTTGGTCATTTATTGTACAGCCGTTTGTGGACAAAAGTTTTGTATGATTTGGGATTAATAAGTTTTGATGAGCCGTATAAAAAATTGGTAAACCAGGGAATGATTCAGGGAAGCAGCAGGTTTGTGTATAGAATAAAAGATTCAAACAAATTCGTTTCTTCAAACTTCAAGAGCGATTATGAAACAAATTCTCTGCATGTTGATGTAAATATTGTTGATGGCGTTGAATTGGATATTGAAGCATTGAAACAATCAAAACCTGAATATGTAAATGCTGAATTTATTTTAGAAGATGGAAAATACATCTGCGGAGTAGAGACAGAAAAAATGTCGAAATCAAAATACAATACTGTAAATCCAAATGACCTCGTTGATAAATATGGCGCTGATACTTTTCGCATGTACGAAATGTTTCTTGGGCCGGTAGAACAAAGCAAACCATGGGATACCAAAGGAATTGAAGGCGTTCATCGTTTCTTAAAAAAATTATGGCGGTTGTTTTTTAATGAAGAAAAAGGGGAAAGTCTGGACTGAAGAAAAAGCAACTCCTGCCGAATTAAAAGTGCTCCATAAAACCATTAAAAAAATTGAAGAAGACACCGAACGTTTTTCTTTCAATACCGCTGTCAGCGCTTTTATGGTTTGTGTAAATGAGTTGACAGATTTGAAATGCCATAAGAAAGAAATACTTGAACCGCTGCTGATTTTATTAACTCCTTATGCGCCGCATATTGCAGAAGAATTGTACTATGCACTTGGAAATTCTGATTCCATTTTAAATGCTTCTTATCCCAAATTCGAAAATAAATACCTTGTAGAATCCGAAAAGGAATACCCCGTTTCTATTAATGGAAAAATGCGCACGACAATGGTTATTTCTTTGGATGCCACCCAGGAAGAAGTGGAGAAACTTGTTTTAAAAAATGATGTTGTACAAAAATGGATCGACGGGAAAACACCAAAGAAAATCATTTTTGTAAAAAACAAAATGGTAAATGTGGTAGTATAAAATGGTTGCAGAAGATAGTAAAAACGATTTTCAGTAAACAAAGAAATAACCGGAATTCTTATTTCGTTCCTGCAACAAAATTCATTAAAAAGCTGATGAAAATTTTTAAGTACGATGACTAAAATTAAAAATTATATATTTCTATTCCTGTTCAGCTTTTGTTCAATACAGACATTTGGCCAGGCAAAAAGTTATCCGTTAGAAACCACTCATTTGAAAGATGGTTTTTATGTTTATGTGAATTACGGAACGTATAATAACGAACGTTATCCGGCTAATGCGATGTATCTCGTTACCGGCAAAGGCGTTATTTTGTTTGATACTCCATGGGGTGAACCATATTATCAACCTTTGCTGGACAGTATCTGGAAAAAACATCATCAGAAAGTTATCATGTGTATTTCAACGCATTTTCATAAAGACAGAACCGGGGGATTGAAATATTATCGTTCAAAAGGAATTAAAACTTATGCGACTTACATGACTGATTCTTTATCAATCATCAATCATCAAAACCGTGCACAATTTTTAATGGCAGAAGATACCACTTTTCATATCGGTGGTTATTCTTTTCAAAGCTACTATCCGGGACCGGGACATACAATGGATAATATTGCGATACTGTTTCCAAATGAAAAAATAGTATACGGCGGATGTTTCATTAAAAGTGTCAAGGATAAAAACCTCGGTAACATGGAAGATGCTGATGTAAAAGAATGGGGCAATTCGCTAAGAAAGCTTCAACAAAAACTACCAAATCCCGAATACGTTATTCCCGGCCATAATGATTGGAAAAATAAAAGTTCCCTTCAACATACTTTAAATATGGTTGAAGATTACAACAAACTACATCCGTAATTTTTTCTTTTTAAAAAAGTGGATAGATTTGATTTTTATTATTTTAAAAACTAAAACAACATGCAAACAATTTTAGGAGCGGGAGGAGCAGTAGCGAATGAACTCGCAAAAGAATTAAAAAAATATACCGGTAAAGTACGGCTGGTTTCACGGAATCCTAAAAAAGTGAATGAGGACGACGAAACTTTTGCTGCAAATCTTTTAGATAAACAATCAGTAAATGATGCAGTTGCCGGTTCCGATGTGGTGTACCTCACTGCCGGCCTCGAATACAACATAAAAGTTTGGCAGCGCGATTGGCCGGTTATTATGCAAAATACGGTAGATGCTTGCATTGCTCACAATGCCAAACTTGTTTTCTTCGACAATATATATATGTATGCTCCTGAAGAAATTTCACACATGACAGAAGAAAGCCGGGTTGCCCCTGCAACAAAAAAAGGAAAAGTAAGGGCAGAATTAATTAAAATGATTTTTGATGCGATTAAAAACAGGAAGCTAACAGCAATGGTTACACGTAGTGCTGACTTTTATGGTAAAGATGTAAAAACAGGATTTTTAAACATCGGCGTGATTGATAATTTTAAGAAAAACAAAAAAGCTTTTTGGCAATCTGATGCGAATAAAATTCATTCGTTTACATACATCCCTGATGCTGCCAAAGCAGTTGCACTTCTGGGCAATACTCCTGATGCTTATAACCAGGTATGGCATTTGCCAACTTCTTCTGAAAGATGGACTGGCAAAGACTTTATCAATAATATTGCAAAGCAAATGAATGTAAAACCGCGTTATTATATTCTTTCAAAATTCATGATTTCTTTATTTGGAATATTCTCACCAACACTGAAAGAATTGAAGGAAATGCAATACCAAAACGACCAGGATTATTTTTTTGACAGCAGTAAGTTTGAGAAGAAATTTTCTTTTGAGCCAACCAACTATGAAAAAGGAATTAATGAAAGTGTAAAGTAGTTATCATTTTGGTAATGATTCAAACAATGATTGCAATCAAAAATAAATTAAAGGAACACTATCCTGAAGTGTTTTCTACAGCCAGATGAGCTATTCTGTTCTAAAAGAAATTTTTCTACGGCAGACGAACAAATAACGCAGATTCCTGTTTTATCTTTTTTTGAAAAAGTATATTTGAAGATTCTTTTTTTATCATTTCATTTTATCATGGCGTTTATTATTCTATTACTTTTATCGCCAAAAAAAATTTCATGAAACGATTTACTTCTTTATGTTTTTATTTTCTCGCACTAATTATTTTTTCAAAAAATAGTTTTGCACAAGACACTTCTATTTACAATAAAAACCAGGTTTTCGATCCTTTGTTCATGACTCATGATGGCACTGAATTTCGCAGTGCTAATGGAGCACCCGGACCAAAGTATTGGCAAAACACTGTGAACTATAATATCCGCGCAACTTTAGACGAAAAAGACACTTTAATCAATGGAAATGTTACCATTAATTATACCAACAACAGCCCGGATGAATTAAAATATTTGTGGCTGCAATTAGATCAGAATCTTTTTAATCCGGATTCACGCGGAGCAGCCACAACGCTTGTTACAGGCGATCGCTTTGATGTGAAAGGTTATACAAAAGGAGGTTATCACATTGAATCTGCATCTGTAATTTATAAAGGAAAGACATATAAAATTTTGCCGGTTATTACTGATACAAGAATGCAATTACGTTTACCCTTCACCGTTAAACCTAACGGCGATAAGATTGATGTGAAGGTGCAATATTCTTTTTCCATTCCTGAATATGGTGCGGACCGGATGGGAAGACTATATACTAAGAACGGAGTCGTTTATCAATTGGCGCAATGGTATCCGCGCATGTGTGTTTATGATGCAGTGAAAGGCTGGAATACGCTTCCATACATGGGTTTGGGAGAATTTTATTGTGATTACGGCGACTTCGATTATTACGTTACAGTACCGGCCGATATGATTGTTGCAGGTTCAGGGGATCTGCAAAATCCAGAACAGGTTTTAACGGCAACAGAAATAAAAAGATTGAATAAAGCGCGTAAAAGTGACAGCACTGTATTTATTGTAAAAGAAAATGAGATTGGTGATAAATCAACAAGACCAGCTCAAAAAGGAATGCTTACCTGGCATTTTAAAATGCACAATTCACGTGATGTTTCCTGGACAGCATCCAAAGCATTTATGTGGGATGCCGCAAGAATCAATTTCCCTGGAGGAAGAAAAGGGATTTCAATGGCAGTTTATCCGGTAGAAAGTAAAGGTTATAATGCGTACGGAAGAGCTACACAATATTTAAAACAAAGTGTGGAATTTTATTCTAAAAGCTATTTTGAATATCCGTGGAACTCGGCAGTAGCCGTTGCAGGTGTAGCTTTAGGAATGGAATACCCGGGAATTATTTTTTGCAGTTATAAAATAGGAAAAGCAAATTTATGGCATGACATCACACATGAAATCGGGCACAATTGGTTTCCTATGATTGTAGGGAGCAATGAACGCCGCTACATGTGGATGGACGAAGGCATGAATACTTTTATCAATGGATATGCATCAAATGCTTTCAATCGTGGTGAGTATGGAGATACAACCAACAGAAGTATTCTTGGAATGGCCCGAACCATGGTGCGAGCCAAAGATCCTTTAATAACTCCACCTGAATCTATGAGTCTCAATGATTACGGACAGTATTATTTCAAGACAGCAGTTGGATTAAATATTTTAAGAAAATCTGTGATCGGCCCTGATCGGTTTGACTATGCGTTCAAAACTTATATTGACCGATGGGCGTTTAAACATCCGCAACCAAATGATTTTTTCCGGACCATGAATGATGCTGCAGGAGAAGATTTAAACTGGTTTTGGAAAGAATGGTTTTATGAAACATGGAAATTGGATCAATCAGTAAAAAGCGTGAAATATGTAGATGATAATGCAGCAAATGGCGCATTGATCACTATCGAAAATTTACAACAAATGGCTTTGCCGGTTACCTTGCAGATCACTGAGGAGAACGGTCAATCAAATGAAGTGAAATTGCCGGTAGAAGTTTGGCAACGCGATAGTGAATGGACATTTAAATACAATTCCACATCTCCAATAACCTCTGTAGTACTGGATCCGCATGATGAATTACCAGATATCAACCGGAAAAATAATACCTGGAAGTCAAAATAAAATTATCAGTTTAAATATAAAAATGGAGCAGCTGATGTTTTTCAAGGTTGCCAACTTTTCAAAAGTTGGCAACCTTGAAAAACAAATCCTAAGCCGGAATAGCAATAATCGGAACACTGCTGTGATACGCTAATTTTTTTGTATGGCTTGTTTTAAAAAGCTGGCTCAAAAAGCCATGTTTACGAGGAACTGTAACGATTGCATCAATATTCCTGGTTTCTACAAAGCTGCTGATGCCTTCTAAAAAATCATACGCGCGGAGGAAAGAAAATTCAGGATCATACATACCCAACTTATCTTCCATCGCTTCTCTTTCTATTTTAAATTCAGGAGTCAGCTCTACGTAATGTTCACTATCCACGTTCAAAATTTCTAATTTGGGCTTAAAGGTATCCAGGATATTTTTTAATGCTACAAAAGGAGTGGTACGAGCTACATCTTTAAAATCAGATGTGAAGACTACTTTATTTAATCCATGAAAGCGTGCATCTGCCGGAATAATCATTACCGGGCAATTGACATGCCTGATCACATTCAATGTATTAGTTCCCATAAAAACCTGCGTTATTCTGGAGCTTCCGGTGATGCCCATCACTACCATATCAACAAAATTTCCCATTACAAAATCACTTAAATTTTCTACAAAAGAACCTTCTTCTGCCACACAGGAAATATTCTCTTTTCCTTCACTGATTTTTGATTTTACTTCGTTCAGTTCTGACTCAGAAACCCTTTGTCGTGATCCTTCGTCTTTAGATGTAAGGGTTGCCAGGCTGATGCGGCTGTAAACATGAAAAAGAATGATTTCTACATCAGGAAAATCTTTTGTTAATGCAACCGCATATTTTGCGGCATTAAAAGACGTGTCGGAAAAATCAATAGGAACTAAAAATTTTTTCATGTGATTTTTTTGATTTTAATTTTTTAAAATGGATTTCCAAACAGTTGCAAATGTAGATAATCATATTTGTAATAAAAACCAACTAAAAGAATTTGAAACTCTATGCTTTGAGTTTCCTGTGAAAAATGTGTGTATAAGTATAAAACCCATTCGCATTTTGCAGATATTTCTTAATAACAGAACCGATATATTTGCCTGCCTGCGGTATATAGGCAACGCGTGCGTATTTAAAATAAATAAGAAACAGTGAGATTAAAAAGTTTAGAAATAAAAGGATTTAAAAGTTTTGCAGATAAAACCATCGTCAATTTTGACCAGGGAGTTACCGGTGTCATTGGTCCCAATGGATGTGGCAAAAGTAATATTGTTGACAGCATCCGATGGGTGATTGGCGAGCAAAAGATCAGCCAGCTAAGAAGTGAAAACCTGGAAAGCCTTGTATTTAACGGTTCCAAAAACCGTAGTGCCAGCGGACTAGCAGAAGTAAGCCTCACTTTTGAAAATACCAAAAATCTGCTTCCAACTGAATTTCAAACAGTAACTGTTACCAGGAAATATTATAAAAACGGCGAAAGCGAATATCGCCTCAATGATGTGAATTGCCGCCTGAAAGATATTCATAATCTTTTTATGGATACCGGAATCAGCACCGATAGTTATGCGATTATTGAGCTGGGAATGGTGGATGATATTATTAAAGATAAAGAAAACAGCCGCCGCAGAATGCTGGAACAAGCGGCCGGAATTTCTATTTATAAAACAAGAAAGCGTGAAGCAAAATTAAAGCTCGATTCAACAGAACAGGATCTGGCGAGAATAGAAGATCTGCTTTTTGAAATCAACAACCAGTTAAAAACTTTAGAAAGCCAGGCGAAAAAAGCAGAAAAATATTTTGAAATAAAAAAAGACTATCGTGAGCTGAGCGTGGAACTTGCGAAAGCAGCTCTTGAAGGTTTTAATATCACTTACAAAGATTTAAATGAACAGCAAAAAGCAGAAACAGATAAGCGGGTAGAACTTGAAGCGCAAATAGCGACTGAAGAAGCGGCTCTTCAAAAAGAAAAAGCTGCGATGATTGAAAAAGAACTTTTGCTTCAACAACAGCAGCATGCTTTTAATGATATTAATAATGTAGTTCGCGAAAGAGAAAATAAGAAAAATCTCAGTGTTCAGCGTTTGCAATATTTGCGTGAAAGAGAAAGTAGTTTGAAAGATTTTTTGTCAAAAGCCGAAGGCCAGTTGAAAGGAATTGAAGAAAGCATTCAATTTTCAAAACTGCAGATAACAGATGAAGAAAATAAACTGCTTGAACAGAAACAAAACCTGGAAAATTTAAAAAAGAATGCTGAAGAAAAAAGAAATATTTATGATGTAAAAAGGACTGCGATTGATGCGCTGCGGCAGACACAAATGCAGTTACAAAGGAATCATTTTGATGCAGAAAAAAAAGTAGCTGTTGCCGATACTTCTATTTTTAATTTGCAAAGATCGATTGCACAAATAGAAGAAGAACAGAAACAAAGAACAGATAATCTGGCTAATCTTGAAAAAGATAAAAGGGAAAAAGAAGCCGAATTAAATGAGAAGAAAAATAACCTGGAAGAATTAAAAAAACATAACGAATTTACCAAAGAACAAATTCTTGAAACCCAGGCAGCTCTTGAGAAATTGCGTGCTGAACTTGCAGAGGAAAATCGTACGCTTGATGCAAAGCAAAATGAACACGACCTTCTGAAAAGCCTGATAGATAAAATGGAAGGCTACCCTGAAAGTGTAAAGTTTTTGCACAATAATAAAGGGTGGAATTTTACCGCACCAATCCTTTCTGATATAATTTATGTAAAAGAAGAGTACCGCACTGCAGTTGAAAATGTACTGGAACCTTATTTGAATTATTATGTAGTTGACAATTTAAATGAAGGTCTCACTGCTGTTCAATTATTAGATCAAAATAAAAAAGGAAAAGCCAATTTCTTTTTGTTGGATCAATTAAACTCAAAAGAAGATAATACTGTTGTTGAATCAATTGCCAATACTATTCCTGCGCTTGCTGTAATAGAGATAGACGAAAAATACCGGAATCTTGCTGGTTATCTTTTACACAATGTTTTTATTGCAGAAAATGACGAAGCGCTTGCAAACAGTAACGGCCATGTAGTGTTGGAAAAAAATGGAAAATATGTAAAAGGAAAGTATTCTTTGAGTGGCGGAAGCGTTGGTTTGTTTGAAGGAAAAAAAATTGGCCGGGCAAAAAATTTAGAAAAATTAGCAGAGAAAATTCTTGTTCAGAAAGAAAAAGTAGCAGCGCTCAAAAATGTCATCAGTCAAAAATCGAATGAGGTAATTGCATTTAATCAGCAACTGAAAGAAAATGTAATTCAACAAACCCAGCAAACAATTAATGAGCTTACTAACCAGACTTTTTCGATTCAAAACAAAATAGAAAACCTCCTGCATCAAAAAACCGTTTCAGACAATCGTGTAGAAGACATGAAACAGCAACTGGAACAGAATCAGGAGGATATTGAAGATACACGCACCGAACTCGAAAAATTAGTAGAACAAGTTGCGCAGCACGATCAAAAAATGAAATTTACCGGCGATGAATTTGCAAAAGCAGAACAGGAATTTAATGAGGCAAACCGTTTATTTAACGACCATAATTTACAATTAACCCGCCAGCAAAGCAAAGTAAATTCAATCAGCCAGGAACTTGAATTTAAGAACCGGCAGTTTGCCGATTTGAACACTCAGGTGACCAACAGCCATGGCCAGTTAAAAGATTCCTCTGAAAATATTGGCGTTACTTCTCAGGAATTAAAAACGCTCGAACTGGAAGTGGTTTCTTTATTGAAAAATAAAGATGTGGAAGAAAAGAAATTAAACGAAGCGGATCAGGCATATTATAACCTCAGAAATGATTTGAATGAAAAAGAAAGTGCACTTCGTCAGAAACAAAAAAGTAAAGAACAAACTGATCATTTATTAAATGAAATAAAAGATAAGCTAAACGAATTGAAACTTCATCTTGCCGGGATGAAAGAAAGATTGAGTGTAGAATTTAAAGTGGATTTGGATGCGATTCTGGATGAAGAAAGAAATTCAGATACGCCTCTTGAAGAGCTGCAGGAAAAATGTGACCGCATGAAAAAGCGCATGGAAAATATGGGAGAAATAAATCCAACTGCCATCGAAGCCTTTACCGAAATGAAGAAGCGTTTTGATTTTATAAAAGAACAAAAAAATGATTTGGTAGATGCAAAAGAATCGTTGTTGCAAACGATCCAGGAAGTGGAAACTACTGCCAATCAGAAGTTTTTAGATACATTTAACCAGGTACGAGACAATTTTCAAAATGTGTTTAAAGCTTTGTTTACTGATGATGATACAGCCGACATGGTTTTGAATGATCCGGATAATCTTGCAGAAACCGGAATTGACATCGTCGCAAAACCAAAAGGAAAAAGACCTACAAGTATTACTCAATTAAGCGGTGGAGAAAAAACGCTGACCGCAACTGCTTTGTTATTTGCCATTTACCTGATAAAACCTGCGCCATTCTGCATTCTGGATGAAGTAGATGCGCCGCTTGATGACGCTAATGTTGGAAAATTCACCCAAATGATTCGCAAGTTCAGTAAAGAATCACAATTCATTATTGTAACGCACAACAAAATGACGATGGCTTCTGTCGATGTGATTTATGGAGTTACCATGCAGGAACCCGGTGTGAGCAAATTAGTTCCGGTAGATTTTAGAGGATTGGATCATCAGTTTGTGAATTGATTGTTTTTTGCAATTTAGGAAAACAGAAATTCACATTATTTGTTCATTTGCTGCTAATTTTCTCAATGGGCAATTCTCAGATACAATCAAAGCTTATTCGACCTTTCTCATTTTTCACAAACAGCAAACAAACAAATACTTTGAATTCTTATTTTGCTTATAATTAGCACATTACCCTATCAGCACATCAGCAGATTACCACATCAGCACATCAGCTAATTATGTATCCCTTCATTCCCACTATCCAATACAAACTTCCACGAACCATCGTTTTGTTTTTTCCAGATACTCACATAAGTGCCTTTGTAAACCGAATCTTTAATATTTAGTTCATAAACTCCATAAGTAAAACCGAGTTCGCCTGATTTTGAAATCTCGGCTTTCATCGGTTGCCACGTTAAAGTGTAAGCTGTATCACTTAGTTGGCTTAAAAAATCTATGGCTTCTGCACCAACAAGTGGCAGATGCCCCGGCCTTAATAAAACCCCTTCATTATCTATGTATTGAAGAAATGCTTTTTTCATTCCTACCTGCCGGCTCATATCTGAAAATGAAATATCTGCATTCAGAATTTCGTGTATGGATGACCGTTGTGTAGTTTCTTTTTTTACATCACAGGAAAAAAAACTAAGTGCAATTATTAATAAGAAAGCGGCAGAGACTCGTATATTTTTTTCAACTTTCATAAATTATCATTTAAAAAAAAGGCGAAAGTATCTTCAAAATACCCTCGCCGTTGAGCAGGAAATATCACCTGCATTTATCAGGTTGTTACACCTTCAAAGAAATTATACATGCAATTTATCCTTTTTTGCCAACAATTCCTCAACTGTTTCCCGGTACATTTCATCAGGAATGCAACAATCTACCGGGCAAACAGCAGCGCATTGAGGCTCTTCATGGAAGCCCTGGCATTCTGTGCATTTATCAGGAACTATAAAATACGTATCTATTGAAACAGGTGCATTTCTTTGAGTAGCATCCATCATATTTCCATCCATCAGTCTTACTTCTCCTTTTACGGTAGTTCCATCTTCTATCGCCCATTCCACACCGCCTTCATAAATCGCATTGTTGGGGCATTCCGGCTCACACGCTCCACAATTGATACATTCATCTGTTATTTTTATGGCCATTTTATTTATGTTTTTAGCAGTTCACACAGCTCAGTTTTATTTCCGAATTTTGCTGCTTTTAATTGATACAAATATAAACAGATAATTTTACCTACATGAATTTAGCAGAAAGAATTACCTTAATGGTAAAGCTTGGAGAATATTTGATGGAAGACTCTGACGAACTGAAAACATTGAAACAAAAGGCTTTTGAAACAAATAAATGGTTTACAGAAGAATTTATAAATTTCTCTTTCAAAAATATTTCTACTCATTACCTCAATCGTGAGAAACTGGAATCATGGGTACATCATTATCATATTGATGATAATATTCGTCCACAAAAAATCGGTATTGTAATGGCCGGTAATATTCCCATGGTCGGCTTTCATGATTTTTTATGTGTTTTTATTACCGGCCATCACCAGGCTGTGAAACTTTCCGAAAAAGATGATGTATTGCTGACGCATATAATTGAAAAATTAGTAATATGGAATCCGGAAGTTTCGAATATCGTTCATGTCGCTTCATTGCTTAAGGATCGTGATGCTTACATTGCCACAGGCAGCAATAATTCTGCAAGATATTTTCATCATTATTTTGGGAAATATCCTTCTATTATCAGGAGCAATAAAACTTCCGTAGCCGTTTTATCAGGCAATGAAACCCATGAGCAGCTTACTTCTCTGAGCGACGATGTATTTATTTATTTTGGATTGGGGTGCCGCAATGTGAGCAAATTATCCGTCCCTGAAGGTTATGATTTTGAGATGCTTCTCAATGCTTTTAAAAAATATAATTATTTCGCCGACTTTACGAAATACCGGAACAATTACGATTATAATCTCGCTCTGTTTATCATGAACAATAAATTTTACATGGCCAATGGTTGTATTATTCTTTCAGAAAATGAAAGTGTATTTTCTCCCGTCAGCGTGCTGCATTATTCTTTTTATAAAAATGAAAGAAAAGTGTTCGATGAATTAAATCAGGATGAAAATATTCAGTGCGTTGTTGGAGAAGGTGATATTGCTTTTGGAAAATCGCAGGAGCCGGGCTTATTTGATTACGCAGATGGAATAGATACGATGCAATTTTTATTGACTTTGTAAAATATTTTTTACAAACAAGATTTCTAAAAAAGAATGTTTTGTATGCTGAAAAAATATTCACAATTCTTTTAGCTGCTTCATCAGGATGTTATGAAATATTTTTCTTTTTATAGATTAAATTTACACACGTAACATTCATTTTTAATTTATTGTTAAAGGTAAAGGAGCGGTAAAAAAAATGATTTCCCTTGATTTAATTTTATTCGCGGGCATATCTTTTGATAGAGGACGTTTAACAAAAGACTGTGTTAGGGAGGCGATTATTTCGACAAAATTTTATTAAAATAAAAATTTCCATAAATGAAAACAAAGAATATTTTTTTTACTGTACTAATAAGTGCAGTCACAACTTTGGGAGTTATTTTCGGTTATAACAAATATGAGCACAATGGAAATAACCCAAATTTTCGATCTACCATGCCGGCAAATTATAAGTATGCCGGTTTTCTGGATAGTGGCAACAGTCCATCCGGTGCGCCGGTAGATTTTACACAAGCCGCTGCTGCAGCGATTCCGGCAGTAGTTCATATCAAAACGCTTACGAATGCGAAAACCGTTAATAATAATTTGCCTCAAAGGCAAAATCCTTTTTCAGACTTATTTGGTGATGACCTTTTAAACCAACTCTTTGGACAGGGAGGAGGACAGCAGCGGATGCTACCTGAGCGTGCTTCCGGTTCAGGTGTTATTATCAGTGATGATGGGTATATTGTAACAAACAATCACGTGGTGGCAGGAGCAGATAAAGTAAGCGTTACGATGAGCGACCGGAAAGTATATACTGCTAAAGTAATTGCTGCAGATCCTGCCTATGATCTGGCCGTTGTAAAAATAGATGCGAAGAATTTGCCTTTCCTTCTTTATGGCAATTCAAATGATACTAAAATAGGCCAATGGGTTTTGGCAATTGGATACCCGCTTTATTTAGATGCCACGGTTACTGCCGGCATTATCAGTGCAAAATCAAGGGCACTTGGTTTGAATCGTGATAAAAGCGGTGGCACTGCAATGGCGGTCGAATCTTTTCTTCAGACAGATGCGGCTGTAAATCCCGGAAACAGTGGAGGTGCATTAATTAATACCAGCGGCCAACTGATTGGTATTAATTCAGCCATTGCCTCACCTACCGGATATTATAGCGGATATTCTTATGCAATTCCGGTAGATATTGTAAAAAAAGTAGTAAATGATTTGATTAAATACGGCAGCGTACAAAGAGGATTTTTAGGTGCAATGTTCCTGGACGCGGGCAGACTGACTGATGAGCAGAAACAGCAGAATAATGTACCGGTTACTGCCGATGGCATTTATATTACCAATCTTGTAAAGGATGGCGCTGCAGCACAGGGAGGAATCCAGGTGGGAGATATTATCCGAAAAATAAATGGGGTAGGTATAAATTCAGGATCTGAATTGCAGGAACAATTAAGCAATTTTAAACCTGGTGATAAAATCAGTGTTACCGTAAGCCGTAATGGCAATGAAAAAACGATGAATGTAACATTGAAAAATAATGCCGGTAATTATGATATTGTGAAGCCAACTACCATGCTTGACAAGCTGGGAGCTGATTTGCAAACTCTTGATCCCCAAAAGGCAAAATCATTGGGATTAAGTGGCGGAGTAGTAGTAAAAAAGATAAACGAAGGCGCTTTGAATGATCAAACGAGAATGCGCGATGGTTTTATCATCACCAAAGTAAATGGCAAAGCAGTAAAAACGCTGGATGATTTAAGAAATTTGATTGGTAGCCAAACCGACATTACAATTTCCGGTGTTTATCCGGGTTACAATGAACCTTTCGAATATCCGTTGACGTTAGATGATACACCAGAATAAATTTTGATAAATAATACAAAACGGCCGCAATTTTGTGGCCGTTTTTATTTTATTATTGGCTGAATGAACCTGGAATCAGATAGTCCGTTTGCTGATAAAAAAATCTCTCAAAAAAAATGAATTAATTGTTGGGCACAGTAGAAATTTTATTATCTTCGCGCTCCCAAATTAAGGGATTTGGATCGGTAGTTCAGTTGGTTAGAATGCCGCCCTGTCACGGCGGAGGTCGCGGGTTCGAGTCCCGTCCGGTCCGCAAAGCTTCAGAGCAAATCTGGAGCTTTTTTGTTTTATGCCATTTTATGTTTACATTTTACAATCCCCACAGTACTGTGGGGATGGAACCTTTTACAAAGGCTTCTCGGAAAGTCCTTTGCAAAGGCTTGTTGAACATAATAATGGAGAAAGTCATTATACTTCTTTACAGCCTCCATGGGAATTGGTTTATGTTGAAGAGCTAGTCAATGCAAATTTCACGTTGCGTGCTACCCAATGCTAAAATATGCAGTCCCTTCACGACTCCGCATTTAATATCATTCACTTATTTTCTGATAAAACTTCTGCAAGGTAAAAAATGCCATCTTTTTTAATCCCCTGTTTGAGATAAGTCCTTTCCTGTTCCAGCCATCCTGGATAACAGGCAGCATCCGGCGGGGCGAACGAAAATCAGTAAGTATCCAGGGGCTCATTCCTTTTATGTTTGGAATCTTTTCTATCATTTTTAGATTTTGCTCATACAAATATGCCTGGTATTCTTCGGTCCACCGTTCATCCTTACTTCCATGCATTCCCTGCAAAGCTCCTCCACCAAATTCTGAAACGATTACCGGTTTATTAAAATCAATTTCCCATTTTGAATTGGGTGCATTTTCCAAAGAGCCGCCATACCATCCTGTATATTGATTAAATGCAACAATATCCAGGTAATTACCAAGTGGATCGTTAATGATATTCACGGCTGGCTTTGCCGGATCATGGTGCACTTCAAGAGCCGCACTAATAATCCTCGTAGTATCAAGGGATTTTGCATAATGAATCATGTTGAGCAAAAATGAATCCCGCACTTTTGATACCGGTGTTTCATTGGCAACAGACCAGATAATAATTGCTGCCCTGTTTTTATCTCTTGTGATTCCTTCCCTTAATTGATTTTCTGCGTTTTTCAAAGTGGTTTCATTTGCAAAATCAATTGTCCAGTAAACAGGAGTTTCTTCCCAAACCATCATTCCCATTTTATCTGCCATACGGATAGTGTGCTCATTATGCACATAATGTGCAAGGCGTACATAGTTGCACCCTAATTCTTTCGCCCAGGTCAATGAAATCAATGCATCTGCATCGTTAAAAGCCCTGCCGCCACGCATCGCATTTTCTTCATGAATGGAAATGCCTCTTAAGAAAATGGGCTTACCATTCAAAAGGATATTTGCTCCCGATGTTTCAATGGTTCTAAATCCGATATCATCTTTTAAAGTTTCATCTTTCGATTTTATAAACACCTGGTACAACTTGGGAGATTCAGGTGACCAGTATTTTATGTTTTTGGAATTAATTTCAAATGGAGCAAAACCTCTTGCACCGGTAGTCACCGTTCGTTCGATTTTAAGTTCCGGAATGCTGATGGTTACTTTTTCTCCTTCATTTGCGTTGTTCAGATTTACAAAACCGGCAATCGTCTTTAAATCACCTTTTTTTAATTGTATAGAATAATCTTCAATAAAAGTGGAAGGTTCTTCTATTAAGATAACATCTCTTGTAATGCCACCATAGTTCCACCAATCGGTATTGTCTGTAGGAACGGCATCTTTGTGGCGGGTGTTGTCTACTTTCACAACAAGGTAATTGTCTTTTGTTTTAACGATGTTTGTTATTTCAAAATTAAACGGGGTAAATCCTCCTTCATGTACACCTAGTTTTTTACCATTCAAATAAACTTCTGCTTTATAATTTACGGCTCCGAAATATAGGAAGAGCCGGTTGGTTTTATTGCGTAGAGAATAGTCGAAAGAACGCTTAAACCAGATGTTTCCTTCATAATAAAATAGGTTTTCCTTTTGCGAATTCCAATCACCGGGAATATACATCGCAGGTGATTTATCAAAATCATACTCCACCAATTCCGACTTATTTGTCGGATGATAATTATTATAAAAAGCAGAAGTAGATTTTACATCAGCTTTATCATAGGGTTGGTGGCGGTAATTGTAATACCCGGTTTCATAAGGATCTACAATGTAATTCCATGTGCCATTGAGAGAGGTGGTTTGGCGGTTAAATACATTGGTAATAAGGCTTTGCGAAATAACAGCATGCGGTAGTAAAGCAACAAATAATACTAAAAAGGTAATTCGATGTGATAGATTTTTTTTCATTTATAGAATGATTTTTATTAGAAAAATCGTATTATTTTTTTTCTTTGTTGAAAAAAGCGTTTTGATAGGAAATCCTTGTTGAGTTTTACCATTTCTTCTTTCTATTGATATACGCGTCACCTTCGTATTTGTTTGAAAATTTCGTTTGAGCGGATCAGCGTCATTTTTACCCGCAATTGCAGTTTGTTTATAAGGATTGCAAGTGGTTCATTAATCAATAATCTACAAAGAGCGCGATTTTCACCGGATACATAAGCGACCTATGAAATTCAGAGGCGCATTTTCTACCGCCAAGAATCAATAATTCAGCTTTTGGAAAGCATTCCTTCTTTGTATCGTACTTCCCTTCCACAGGCAATATTAACGATTAATTTTTTGAAATAATATTCCATAATATTGATATCGCAGTCGAATGGCGTTGAGCAGTCGCAAGTATGAATCCTTACACCTATGATATACTTAGATATTCGAACACATGCAACTTCCCTGGAATCTTTTGTGTTTTTAATTAAATAAACGAGCTATGATGGAGAAAAAAATTAGAATGATAAAAATCAAAACCGGGCTTATTTGTTTGTTCGCTGAAAGATTTACTAGCATTCTATTTATCAGTTGGTTATTGGTAAAAAAGTAAATTCCCACTTCACCGGACTTTGCCAATCTTTTCCTTTGAAAGTTCCAACGGGCGCCTTTATCAAAACATCATTCCATCCTTTATGTAGAAGTATCTTTGTTGGTTCACGATAAGAATATCCTTCATCAGTTAATGGAATTTCTGAATTTCCTGTTTGCCCGGCATATTCCCAAACAGGCGGTGGCACTAGCTTTCCGTTTACCCAAACTTTACTTTGCAAATCATTCCATGTTCCTTCAGCAGGAGTATCTGTTGCAGGCGAACGCGAAAGATCATTGAATCCAATCCAAAAATCCGCAACCTTTTCTTCATTGCTCCAGATTTTTGTGGTGGCATACCACGTGGTGTTTTCTGATGGATTTTCAATTGCGCCATTAACCAAAGGATACCACCAATGTCGTAAAACAATTGTGCCGCCAGTTGCTTTCAGAGATGGCGAATCAGAAAAATTCTTATTTTCAGGAGCAAAGGATTTGGCAAGATCGCCGCCGTTTTTATAAGGCCCAAATAAATCCCAATGCATCATCATTTGCCTGTAATATGGAAAAGGAATGTTTTGAAAATATTGCTCTTTATGATCCAATAATCTTTGTTCAAATTCGGAATATTCCTGTACCTCTTTTCCATCTTTCACATTGCTAATCCATCCGCGAATCCCGCCCCCGCGCCATGTTCTTTCAGCAAATGATATGATTCCGGGATAAACCGGATTCTCATTAAAAATTTTATTTTTATCCGCTACTCTCCTGTCCGGCCACACACAAAGTGTGGCGCCTTTCATATTTTTATCTTCTTTTACTACATCGCCAATTTGCCTGAAAAAAATTGTTACCGGCGCTTCCAAAGGATCCATATGATTGAGATAAAGATGCCTGGAATCAATGTATTGAATACGTGGATCTCTTTTCAATTCACCAGTATCGCCTTTCCATAACTGGCGCATCGTTTCAGGTAAAAAATTCGCACCCGGTTCCCATCCGATTGTTTTTTTGCGGAAGCGTTCGAGGTATTTCGTTATTTCCGGAATAAAGTTTTTATTATGAATTTTTACTTCATCACCGCCAATATGAAAGTTAGGAAGATCATACGTTGTACAAAATTCTTTCAAAATATTTTTAAGAATTGTAATCCCCGAGTCGCTCTGCATGTCAGTGTGCATCGTCCTTTTGAATGCTTCACTATGCCCTGGCATATCTATTTCCGGAACGAGAGTAATGTATCTTTCTTTGCAATAACGAATCAGTTCTTTCATATTTTCCTCGGTATAATATTGTCCCTTATCACGCAACATATTTTGAGGAGCTGTTAATTGTGGATATAATTTGCTTTGCAAACGCCAGGCAATATCTTCAGTAAAATGAAAATGAAAAACATTCAGTTTGTAAAAAGCCATTTTTTCGATTTGCTCTTTTAGCATGCCCATCGGTTCGTAATTCCTTCCAACGTCCACCATATATCCCCTCCATGAAAACGCAGGCCAGTCCTTGATTGCACAATTATCAATCATTTCGCCATCACGCATCAATTGTGCAAAAGTTTGTATTGCATAAAAAATACCTTGTGGAGTATTTGCACCAAGAGAAACTTTATTGTTGCTTACATCTAGCGTATATGCTTCGTCATTTAATTGCCGCGCATTTACTTTTTCAAATTTCAATTCTATATATGGAGCATTACCTGTAATTTGATTTACAATATTTACATGCCATCCTTTTGCTTCAATCTTTTGTTGCAGCAACTCAGCTTCTTTTTGCAGCGATTTATCTTTTACTAAAATATTTTTACAGGCATACAAAGGAAAATTTCCATCATTCCATCGTAAAGATTGTGGCAATGGAATCAGCGAAGGTTTTGCGTTCAGATCATACACGAAAGGATAAATCAAATGTTTCCAAAGTGCATAACCTGTTCCCAGCAAATGCAGGCCATCATTGGAATACAGCGTATTCATCTTTCCATTCGCATCGGTAAAATGATCGTGCAGGTTAATATAACGGTAATGGTGAGACGAAGATTCTTTTTCAAGCAGTTTATTCACTTCGTTTATCCTTCCCCCATTTTTTGTATGGGTTGGAAATTTACCATACACATCGTTTACCGGTAAAATGCTTTGAACAAATAACTCTGTAGAAGTCGACTCCTGGTGAAGATAATCTGCCATGACCAAAATGTTTTTCACGATGCTATCGGGGGAAATTCCACGAGCCAAATCATTGGTCCCGATCATCATAAAAATCTTAGCCGGTTTTCTTCGGACAATATCTGCAAAACGATTAATCAATCCGGCAGTAACATCGCCGCTGAATCCCCTTGATTTCACATGAATGTCCTGAAATAATTCGCTCCATATTGCTCCATCGGTAATGCTGTTTCCAATAAAAACAATATCTCCTTTCGTCTCCGGAAGACTTGCTGCAAACGAAGCTTTTTGCTGATAATAAGTAGAGAACAAGCTGTCAGGATAAACCGGCAGTTTTATCTGTGCAGATACATTTAGGGATATAAAAAATACTACCACTAAGGCTTTCAACCATTTTAAAAAACCGCTGCTATTTTGATTCATCGAAAAAAAAACGTTTTATGGTTTGAATAATTGAAAAATTTGCTGTTCATTCATGAGAAGAAAATTTATTTCCATTTTACTGCCATAAATCTTATTTCTTTATAGCCATCAGCCTCATATAAAACACCGAGCTTTTTCTTTGTGATTTTTACAATATCTGAATAACCGGTATTCTTTGCATCAATTAAAAACTTTTTCTTCCAGCTTTTTCCTTCATTAAAACTGATACGTAAGGTAAGCCTATCGCGATTGTTCTTATCATCGTTATTGCAAAAAGCAAGAACCGATTTTCCGTGCTTTGTTCCGATATTTAATAAACTTCCTTCACAAATTGGATCGGGTAAATTATGGTCAACAAATGTGGTATCCCAGGTGTCCCCACCATCTTTGCTTAAAGACACAACCCTGTATTTTCCAGTCTGGTTGCGGCTGTTCATCATCAGTGAATTGTTAGTCAATTGTGCCGCTGTACTTTCGTTAGAACCTTCAAAAGGAACTGTTTCACTAAGATGAAATGTTGATCCATGATCATCGGTATAATATCCATGTGCCTCGTAATCTCTTAATTCAGGTTTAGGATCGCCTGAAGAATGATTTGCTGCCACGTAAATTCTTCCCTGATATTTTCCTTTATCGAATTGCAAGGCATGTCCCGGAGTATTTGCATAAGTGCGCCAATCTTCTTTAAAGTTCCAAAGGGGATTTATTTCCGGCTGATTTATGCGGTTTACCTGCATAGTAATATCTGTTGCATCACTCCACGTTTTTCCATTGTCGGTGCTTGTTTTATAAAAGATATCGCGATGGCCTTTGCCCTTTCGAAGTTCCATTTCATGTCCATTGCCGGTATTGTAAAATAAAAATATTCTTCCTTGCGGAAATCGCGGATCTGTTAAATCAACTACAGGAGCAGGATTGCCGGCTTGCAAAGTATCATTGCTTGCAACAACCTGTAAAGCGCTCCATGTTTTGCCATCATCACTGCTTCTTTTTAAAACGATTTTTATGTTACCAAAATCTCCTCCGCCATTTACTCTTCCTTCACAAAAAGCCAACAGATCGCCATTCTTCAGTTTTACGATGGCCGGAATACGAAATGATTTATATCCATCTGTTCCGGAAACAAAAACAGGAACTGCTTTTGTCTGAGCAACTATTTTTATTGAGAAAAAAAGAAAAATGATAATAAAAGTTGCTTTACTGTAAATCTTTTTCATAATTAAATCAGCGTTAAAAGAAATTTAATGATTAAAAATGTAGCTAATATCTGTGTGACCGGCACAACTCATTTGTGAAAATCCGTGTGATTCGCGGCTTCCTCTAACAATTTCCAGCAATACCATTCCTGCCTCGGCAAATGAAAAGGTCCTTTAAATAAATTCCCTTTTGCAGTTTGCGCTACGGTTCCATCACGATGTAAATAACCAAACCATTCTCCAAATTCCTTATCGTTAAATTTCGTGTATGCATAACCGTTAATTTGCTCATGCCATTGTTTATATTTTTCATTTCCAGTCAGAGTATAAGCAAGCAATGTGGCAATGATGGCTTCGTTTTGCGGCCACCAGAATTTCATGTCTTGCCAATATTCCTGCACAGGCTTGTTGTACACATCGCGGAAATACAAAATACCTCCAAACTCTTTATCCCATCCGCGTTCCCACATATAATCCAGCATTTTGCATCCAAGATTAATTAAATGGGGATCATTGTTTCTGTGCTTAGCTTCATGCAAAATAAACCACGCGCCTTCGATGGCATGCCCGGGATTCAAAGTTCTTCCGTCTATATGGTCAATGATGCTTCCATCCGGCGACACCTGTTCCATCACACATCGTATATCGTCTTTCACAAAAAAAGTTTCTATTTCTTCAATCCATTTTTCAATCCATTCATCAGAACGTGGATCGCCAATCGTTTCTCTCAATTGTTGAGCAGTATTTATCATGATCATCGGAACGCCAATTCCTTTTGCAGGACGTGTATCAAAAAATTTGGGCTCAAGCTTTAAATCTCCTTTTGCATAGGCGATACACTTTCCAAAAAGTCCTCTTGCACGCAATACCATTTCTTCATCGCCACTTGCTTTTGCATAAGCAGCAAACGCAATAACAGCAAATGTTTCAGAAAAAAAATATCTTCTTTTTCGAATTGGTTTTCCTTCGCGTGTAACATGAAAAAACATTTGCCCGTCGCTGTCAAAACAATGATTCAATAAAAAATCAACACCTTTTTTTGCACCGGCCAACCATTCTTTTTTTGGTTCTACTGTATTATACAAAGTTGCCAAAAGCCAGGCAGCACGGCCTTGTATCCAGACGGCTTTATCATCATCAAGAAGGTTTCCATCTCTTTCACGCATTAATAAATAGCCGCCAAATTCCTCATCAATACTTTTGGGAAACCAAAAGGGAATTGTGTCGCTCAGCAATTGGTTTTTATAAAAATCTTTTTGTTGTTGTAAGTAAGTCTTATTTAGTTTCATTTAATTATTGGATTAATCAATTATCAAATTATTCCAGGTCATTCAGTTTAAAATATAACTATCAGTTTAAATTTACTGAAAAAGTGCTGGCGGGTAAACTCACTTCATTCTGCAAATTCGCTCTTGTAAAGGGTTTAAAGGCATAAAGCACTTTAGCTATTTTTTCGTTTTCCTCTAAATGCAGTACAACTTTATTCTCTTTTATTTCCACCTTCGGCGAAATAATTTCTCCTTTTTCATTCATCACTTCAAAACCAATTAACGGTTCATCATTTCTTGTTTTTAATCTTTTGGCATTTGAAAAATTAATGACAATTTCTTTTCCCGATTGAAAAACTTTTTGAACAGTTGGCCCGGTCGCAATAATATTTTTATGATAGGAATTTTTTAAAGCCAGTAGTGCCAAACGCTCTCCTACCGGCCGTTTATGAGTTGGATGCACATTTAATGAATCTCCGAAATCGCTGGAAACTGCCATAAAAGTATTTGGAATTTCTAAAGACACTTCTCTTTGCATATCCCTGAAATATGGCCATGAAGGACGATCAATTGAAGAAAGTTGTACAAAATAAAAAGGCAAATTTTCGTTCCATAAGCTTCTCCAGCCTGTGATTAAATGTTTGAAATTGTAAGAATACAAATCCACATTATGCTCATCACTTGCACCCTGGTACCAAAGAATTCCCGTGATTGGAGTATTAATAAATTTTGAGATTCCCGCTTCATAATTGTAGCACGGTTCATAAGGGTGACGTTGCCTTGAATCTTTTGAATTTTCTAAATTTTTTGCTGCACGTTCTCTTACCCACGGCATAATAAAATCAGATTTTTTCCAATCGTATAATTCATCAACGAGATAATTATCAAACTCCATTGTATGCCTGTCCATGAATGAAACAATTGGTGCGCCGCCCACTGCCACTTCAATCAAACCAATTGGAATATCTTCTTCATGTTGAATTTTTTGTCCAAAAAAATATGCGACAGCAGAAAAAGTAGAAGCAGTTTCAGGATTACATGTTGTCCAGTTTCCGGTAAAGTATTGCAGTTTATTCACCTTATCTAAAACCGCTGAATCCCACGCGACATCATTCGTTTCTTCAATTGCTTTTAGTTGAAACAACCGGATATTTTTATTGGTAGAATTTCCAATTGCCTGTTTCCCTTCATAAGATTGATTTAATCTGAATAGCATGTTTGATTGTCCTGCACAAAGCCATACATCACCCATTAGAATATTAGTAAACTGAATTTTTTTACCTTTCGATTTTACAGTTAGTGTGTAAGTACCTCCTGCAGGCAGCTCATCAAAAATCACTTTCCATTTTCCATCAGAATCGGATTTCGTCTTTTTTATTCGTTTACTGACCGGAGAATTTTCTTTACTGAAAGAAACGATTATCTCTTCATTTGCATCAGCAGTACCAAAAAACGGGATCGCTTTATTGCGTTGCAAAACCATATCATTTGCAAAAACGGAAGGCATTTGTAATCCGCCGTAATCGCCTTTGATGGCGCCGTAGACTGTTTTTGCCAAAATAATTGCTCCTTCTTTATTTGGATGCAAAGCATCAGGGAATAAATTGGGATGAAAATAAAAAGGTGCATACAAATCAATTAAACCGGTGTGATTTACTTTAGAAATTTCAGGGATCAGATTTTGAATTTTCCAATACCAGTCTCTTGTTCCTGAACGAAAACGCGGATGATCATTAAAGATCGGCGTCATCAAACAGGTAAAAATTTTTACATTAGGATTTGTTTTTCGCAAAGTATCGATGAGCCACGAATAATCGCCGCGAAAATCATTGCTGTAATTGTTCCAATCTCTCGGATCCGTATCATTTAATCCTAAATGAATAATGGCAATATCAGGAACTAATTGCAACGCTTCATTAAATTCTTTTGTTTTGAAATAAGGATTGTGGCCTTTTCGTAAAAGTGTTGCGCCACTGTGTCCGAAATTTTTTACTTCATATTTTTCACCCAGCATCTTTTGCATTTGTGCCGGATATGATTCTGTTGAAGGATTTTTTAAACCATATCCATAAGTAACAGAATTGCCTATGCACGCGACTTTGATTTTGCTTTGCCCAAAAAGAGAAAAAGAAAAAAATAAAAAAACAGTTATAGAAAGTAAAAATATTTTTTTCATCTTTTGATTTTTAAAATGCAGTAAACAAAGAAATATGGCACATTTCTATTTAGCTGCTGTCTGATCTACCGTGACGACAGCTACACTTTTTGGCCTTAAAAAAATCAACTGCACAATCACTGCAATCAACACCACACCGCCAAGCATTGCAAAGCTATTCCCCAAATTTCCGGCATCAGAAGAGCGGCCTAAAAAATCGGTAATAAACGCGCCAAAAAATACACCCACCATGTTCATGATTCCATAAGCTGTCGCCCTCAATTTTTGCGGAACAAACTGGCAAAGTATGGGCATGTTATTAGCATCAAACATTCCAAATCCAAAGCCGAAGCAGATTGCAGCGCCTACTACATTAATTATCGAATGACCAAAACCAATTAATAATAAAGATGGAATGGTTAATGTCAATCCAATGGCGCTGGTATAAATTCTGCCGCGAATATTTTTTTGAATCCATTTATCTGATAAAATTCCTCCAAAAATAACTCCTATAAAAGAAGAAGCGGCAATCGTAATCGTTGATATAGGACCGGCCTGTGACATAGGAATACGAAGGTTTTGGGCAAACAAGGTAGGAAGCCAGTTTTTCGTTGCCCACCCCGGCAAACTCGGGACTGCGAAATAAAAAAGTATGATCCAGAAAGCAATATTTGAAAACAACATTGCCAATCCTTTGAAAACCGGAATTTTTTCATTGACCAGCATTTTTGTTTCGCTCACTAAATCTTTATCTTTCTTTTCTCTTAAAAAAAGAATGAGAATAACCGAATAAATAATTCCGGAAATTCCAAACCAATGAAAAGTAGTATGCCACGTGAAAGCCGCAGCAACAGTAGCTCCGAAGCCGCCAAGCGCCTGTCCGAAATACAAGCCTGTCATGTGAATTCCAATTGCAAGAGACCTTGTTTTATCAGAATGAAAATCCGCAATTAATGATAAACCGGCAGGAATATACAACGCTTCGCTGATTCCCATTATCGCGCGCAACCAGTAAAGTTGGTGAAAAGTTGTTGCATATCCCATAGCGAAAGTAACTCCGCTCCATACAAATAAACTTCCCACAATCAGCCATTTCCTGTTGAATTTATCAGCGATAATTCCCGACACAGGGCTCATAAAACCATATATCCATAAAAAGATTCCCATGAGATAACCGAAGTTGGTAGCGGATTGCAACTCATGAATGTCTATTTGCATGGAAGGCTTCATAGTAGAAAGCATTTGCCGGTCCATATAATTCAACAAAGCCACTACCCAAAGTAACGCGACAAGAATCCATTTATATGTTTTGTTGTTCTGCATAATTCGGTATCAGTTGTGAGGCATCAGGTATCAAAATTTAACTTCAATATCTTCGCCACAGCTGTGTGACCTTCAGTGTTGACAGCTCCAACATCATACATCAACACATCATACATCACCCATCAGAAATCATCATATCCTGCATTTATTCGATCGATCCTATTACCACCTCCGCTGTTCTCACTCCCGGTTTGATTTCTCCGTTTGAAACTACAATATCATTTCCCCATTTTACTGCTGTTGTTGTAACCTGCGCGGGATAAGGATATTCGCCAATCTTTGTCCACTTGTTTTCTTTGGTATTATACAATAATAATCCTTTATAAAAACCTTTATGATGAATGCTTAATGCATTTTTTTCCCTGGTTAATTTTTCTTTTTCTTCTTCCGAATTGGTTTCTGCAATTTCAGAAATATAAGTTTCGATTTTATGAAAAACGATTCCGTTATCACCGCCAATCATCAGTATAAAATTGTTACCGATGGCCACTCCTGCTGCTGCTGAAAGATTGGAAATATTTTTTCCATCAGAAATATCAGCACATTTTTCCCATACATTTTTCTTTAAATCAAAAACGAAAGTAGTATGATGTAATTGACTAATGCCCGATGCGGTTTTCGTTCTGCCGCCAACCAGATAAAGATTTTTTGCCGGACCATCATTTTGTGCTAATAAAGTTGCATTTGCGACGGCTACCGGCAAATCAGGCAGCGATTTCCATTCCCCATTTTTATCATCTAAATCGAAAGAAAAAAATCTTTTGGAAGAATTATGTGCTTCATCTCCGCCTGCGGCAAACACTATATTGCCAATATGTGCAAGCGACATGTTTGTTAGCCGCAAAGGCATAGCAGGCAAAGAAATAATAGAAATTCCTGTTCTATCCTGATCCCAATTTATCAAATATGCTTTATCAGAAATTCCATTTTCATTTTCACCACCTGCATAGACAATTCCTTTTTGAGTAGAAGTAACTCCGCAATAGGCAATTGGTTCCGGCAAAAAAGCTTTTACATTTTTATTCCAAACAAAATTGTTGCCTTGCCGTTGCAAAACATGAATTTCATTTGAATAATATTTTTTACCTCCCGCCCATGGTAAACCATTTGGAAAATTTGCTCCTCCGGCAACGATGAAAATATTATTCGTAACGCCATTTATTGGACCTGCAAAACCCGGTGATTTTAATTGTCCAACTGATGGAGGAACCGAAGCAGCCACTGTCCATTTTATCGAAACTTCACATTTGTTTTTTACCTGCGCCGTTGATGTCATTGAGAAAAAAATTGTTAGAAAAAAAACGATTCTAATCATTTTTGATTTTTTTTGATAAAGGTTGCGAACGTTTTTGAAGATTGGCAACCTTGTTATGAATGTGAACAAAAACTGTTGAAGTTTATTTGTTCTACATCTTTTTTAAATGATTGAAATTGCTCTTCACTCATATTTTTTACCGGCAACCGAAATTTACCGCAATCTATTCCAACCAATTTCATGTACGCTTTTCCGGTAGCAATGCCGCCATATTTTCCCAGCAGATAAATCATGTCAATCGACTGCTGTTGCAACCTCTGCGCTTTCTTCAAATCATTCTGATTAAAAGCATCAATCAAATCATAATAAAGCGGCGCGGCATAGTTGAAAGTACTGCCCACAGCGCCTTTGGAACCAACGGCTAATGCGGATAGCATATTTTCATCGCGTCCCCAAAGCATATCATACTTGGCATTTTGAAAATGCAGGCAGGAAAGAAAATCCATAAAATCTTCATGGGTATATTTGATTCCTGCAAAGTTGGAAATCTTTCCCGCCACATTTTTTAACAGGTCATTCATAGGAAAACTTACTCCGTTGAGCACCGGAATATGGTAATAATAAAACGGTATATTGGGAACCGCATCAGCGATTTGTTTGCAACATTCAGCAAGCATTTCAACATTCGCCGGTTTAAAATAAAAAGGCGCTGTAAATGAAACTGCATATATTCCCGCTTGTTGTGCATATTTCGCCAGTTCAATACAATCGGCAATACAGGTGCCTCCAACCAACAACATTACTTTAAAATCAGGGTCATTCTTTGTACACTCCGCCCAGGCTTTGGTGCAATCTTTTTTTTCCTGCATCGTTAATGAAACCCCTTCGCCGGTAGAGCCGCAGATGAAAGCGCCGGTTACTTTATTTTGTTTGAGAAATTGATAGTATGAAGGAATTAAATCTACATTCAATGAACCGTCCTTTTTGATAGGAGTGAAGGGTGCGGCGATAAGGCCCTGAAGATGTTGTATTTCCATTTGCATTTTGTTAAGATTAAAAGAAAAAACAGCGGGAATTTAAATCATTCCCGCTTTGGAATAATAATGATTTCATAGAAACATCAGGCATTCCTAAAATATAGGATAGCCAGGGGTTTGGTGAAGAGCCGGATTGTTCGTTAATGTATTGCGATCAATTGGCCATAATAATTTATATGGTTGGGATGAAGGAACAGTTGTGTATTCAAAAACATATTTTCCGCTTGCATCCATTCTTCTTAAATCATACCAACGCTTTCCTTCAAAAATAAATTCATAAAATCTTTCCTGTAAAATTGCTTCTTTTGGATCTGCGTCAATAGGTTGATTTGGATAACCGAAAGTGGCTGCATTATAATTTGCTCCGTAAGCTCTTGCTCTTACCGCGTTTATTTCATTTGTTGGGTACTGTCCTAATATAACCTCTGCTTCAGCTTTTAATAGAAGTAATTCGGCGTAACGATAAATTGGATAATCATTTGTAAACACTCTTGCACCGGCACTTTGTTCTCCCTGGTATTTATTTACAAAAGCGCCTGCTATCTTATATACTCCATTTACTTTATTATACGCTGCTTGTATGGAAACAAATTTTCTTGAATCTGAATCACTAAATTCTCTATAAGTAGAAATTTTCACAGGAGCCCGCAATAATCCTCCCCAATTGTCAGTCGCTACATCAAATTTTCTGTTATTAACTGAATCATAGAAATTAGCCAGTAGCCCTGCCTGTGGGAAAAAGGTATTGGCAAACGGAAGGGTAGCTTCATTCAATAAATCCCGGCTGGCAAAAATTATTTCGCTATTTCCTTTATTCGTTGTAGCAAATACGCTGGCAAAAGAAGGAAGTAGAGTTAACCCTGAAACATTTGTTTGTATATCATTTAATGCATTTTCTGCAACAGTAGCATCTGCTGTTCCACCACCTCTGTAACTTGTCCATAGGTAAACATTAGCTTTAAGCATTAATGTCGCTGATTTTGACCAATACCCTTTTTGGTTTCGGAAAGAATAATCACTTCCAAAACTATTTGTAGAATTGTCGATATCACTCTTAATTAATGCCATTACAGAATCTGCGCTGGAAGCCGGCTTTGCCAGATTAAAACTATCAATTCTCACTACCGGTTCTGTTTGTATTATTACATTTCCCCAGCTTCTGTATAATTGGAAATAATAAAACGCCCTCATTCCATAACCTATGCCAAGATAATAGTTCTTGTTTGCAGGGGTAATCAGGTTTGTAGTATTTAATTTTTGAATCAGTAAATTAAGCTGATTAATATTGAAATAAAAATTACCGAAATTACTTACGCCTGGGTTATTTGCATCAAGATTATTTGTCCAAAGTTTTTCCAGACCTTGAGTCGCTTCGCCTGTAAATGCAGAACTTGAACCAGGATCGGTACCAAAAATATCGGCACGCAATTCACCAAGAGCTTCAAAAGAGCTGACATTATTTCTAAAAGCTGTGTGAATACCTGCAACAAAAGCATCTACCTGGTCTGGCGTTTTCCAGAAATTCGCATCACTGATGCTGCTCACCGGAGCTAAATCTAATTTTTTGCTGCATGAATTAATGCCTATGATTAACCCTAAACCTGAAAGTATTAAAATTATATTCTTTTTCATAATTGAATGAATTTGTTGTTTTAAAATGAAACTTGTACTCCCAATACAACTGTCCGTGGTGTTGGATAAGTGCCCTGATAAACTCCATTGATTGTTGAGGTGCCAGGAGTTACAGGAGGTTCTGGAGTTGGGCCGCTGAATTTGGTAATGTAAAACATATTGTCTAAGCTTACATACACTCTTGACTGCGATAAAACTTTTGATTTTGATAATATAGAGCGAGGAAAATCGTATGAAAGTGTAATCTCCCTGGAAGCTAAATAATCGCCCTTTTCATAAAACCGTGAATTATTGCTGTTAAGGACCGCATTGGCATTGTTGATTCGCGTATAATTCTTTTTGCCTAAAGGAGCAGCGACCTGATCAGCGTAATAGACTTTTGGAATATCAGTATTCGTATTAGTTGGCGACCATGCCTGTTTCTGCAACTCAATATAATTAAACGTTCCCTGGTAATTTCCTAATGTCCTTGCCACTAAATCATTGTAAATAGTATGTCCCAATGCAAATTCAAACCGTGAATACAATGAAAATCCTTTATAGGCAAGGTTTACATTGAAACCGCCTGTCCATTTCGGATAAATATTACCGATTTTCACCTGATCTCTTGAATCTATTGTATCATTTTTATCAACATCTAACCAGTTTACATCGCCCGGAGTTATTTTACCGGTTCCATAACTTGAATTTGGCCCGCTGATACCGGCGACAAGATCCACTCTGCTTCCGGCTACTTTTGCTATTTCACCCGCATCTTTAAAAATAGATACTTGTTTGAAAGCATAAATATCACCTATTGCCTGTCCTTCCTGTAAACCACCAACCCAGATAAGCTGACCGGATTTTGGATCAAATACCTGCAATCCGCCTTGCCTGTTATTAGGCTGTCCATTATAAGGTAATTGCAAAATTTTATTTTGCACGTAAGATGCATTTGCGCCAACGCTGAATTTGAATCCATTTGGATTATCAATTACTCTTGCATTCACATTAAACTCATAGCCGGTGTTTTGCAGAGTTCCATTGTTAGTTCTCACAGAACTGAAACCTGTATAGCTTGGAAGAGAAAGATTGGTAAGAAGATCACTGGTTTTCCTATTATAATAATCAAAAATAAAAGTTATTCTGTCATTCAATAATCCAATATCAGCTCCAACATCAATCGTTTTACTTTTTTCCCATCTAAGATCAGGTGTTGTTAACGAAGTGAACAAATAGGCACCATTATTATTGTACAATCCCTGAGACGCATAAACTCCCTGTACATCGTATCTTCCCAATCCCGAAACATTCCCATTTACACCATAACTAACACGTGGTTTTAAAGTAGAAATTATATTTGAAAGACCACTTTTTTGAAAAAATGCTTCTTTATGTATATTCCATCCTGCAGACATTCCGGGGAAAAAGCCAAAACGGTTTGCTGTAGGCAGACTTGATACGCCATCCTCTCTAAAAACAGCAGTGAACAAATAACGCTGGTCATAATCATAAGTTAGCCTTCCGAAGGTAGAAATAATACGGTATTGCGAAATAATACTGTAATTATTATTTGGGTTGTTAATATCAGTAGATGTATTCGATGTGAATGTGGTAGAGGCATTTACTGTTGAAATATCATCAGTTGGTGATTTTGTTCCAGCCACCTGCATTCCAAAAGATTTTATACCAAAATATTCAGTGCCAAGCATTGCGCTTACATTATGAACCTGACCAATGGATTTTGTATAATTAATAATGGCATTATACTGTTGTTGAAAATCCCTTGAATAAGTGGCATTCGCTGGTCTTGTGGTGTTGAAAGAAGGCGTAACTGAAAAAATATTACTATAGGTTTGAGTTGCCTTCGTAAATG
Organism: uncultured Chitinophagaceae bacterium; assembly: GCA_963706825.1. Classification (GTDB taxonomy): domain Bacteria; phylum Bacteroidota; class Bacteroidia; order Chitinophagales; family Chitinophagaceae; genus Ginsengibacter. The sequence continues at coordinate 658,756 of CAVPNT010000005.1, forward strand.
ACTGGTCCAGCACTTCATTCATATAAGCATTTGCCGTTGCCCTGATATATAAATCAGGCAATATATCCCATTTTACTGCTCCGTTTACAGTTATCTTATTATTCTCATCGCTTCTATCCGTTTTTCCTAACCAATATAGCGGATTTCCATCGGTAGAACTATTGCCCGGGTTTGGTAAAGTTTTACCTGCGTCTAACCAAGGATTAAATGTAGGCCAGATAGCCAAACTACGGTAAAGCGTATTTATATCTGCTCCATTTAATATTCCTATTTGCGATGAAGTAGATAAGTTTACCCCGGAACTGATTTCAACATTTGGCTTCACTTTATATGAACCATTTACAACTCCTGAGAATCGTTTGTAATCAGAACCAACAATAACACCCGGCTCCTGATAAAAATCAAAACTGCTGAAATATCTTCCTTTATCATTTCCACCAGTTACATTTACATAATGATCCTGTGTTTGTGTATTTCTGAATACAAGATTTTCTACTTCCTTGGAATGGTCTTTAAAAATGATAGTTCCACCATAAGGATCACCAACGGTATCCCAACCCTGTCCTAAAAGATTGGCGTTAGCTGAGCTGAATTCACGTATGTCAAATGAGGAAAGGTTTGCGGAATCAGTTAATAATCCATAACCACGGGATTGATTAACTGCAGTTAAAGATCTTCCAGAATTCAGATTTCCCAATCTGTTATAATAGATGTAATCCTTTGCATCCATATAAGTGTATCCTTTTCTTCTCATGTTAAACCCTTCTGTAAACTTATAGGAAACCTGCGCTTTACCGGATTTACCATGTTTTGTTGTAATAAGAATTACACCATTATTTGCTCTTGCACCATAAATAGCAGTAGAAGCGGCATCTTTTAATATTTGAATAGATTCCACATCTTCTGATGCAATATCGCTATACGGCCTGATAATTCCATCTATTACCACAAGCGGGGCTCCCGGATTATTAATAGAAGCACCACCACGTAAAATTATTATAGGGGTGGCTCCCGGTTGGCCGGTTGCATTTACAACCTGAAGGCCTGAAATGGTTCCCTGTAAAGCAGAACCAATGTTAGCACGGGGCGCCGTTGCTAAAACTTCATTGTCCAATTTGGCAATAGAAGTAGTAACATTTTTTCTTGATTGGGTTCCATAACCCACCACTACAATTCCACCTAATTTTCCTGCTTCCGGTTTAAGGGTAATGTCAAGATTAGAAACATTTCCCACTTTTATTTCCTGCGTAGTAAAGCTAACGTAAGAAACAATGAGTACATCATTTGGAGAAGCATCAATGGTGAAGCCACCGCTTGCATCTGTTTGCGTGCCGGACTTTTTGCCTTTCAATTCAATCGTTACACCTGCCAACGGTTTTCCATCTTCCTCTGAAATGACCGATCCCGTAACTTTTTTTACCTGCCCAAAAACAGTTGCTGATAGCAGAAAGGAGGTAATTAAAAATCCAATTTTCAAAGAAAAAAATTTCATTTTAGAAAGTTTTAATTTTAATTGTATTATGTTTGACATAATAAAAGTAAAACGTTAATTTTACATCACCAAAAAAAGATTCACTTTTTTTTATAAAATCTTTTTTAACGGCAATCAAATGATACTTTTGTTACAATCCATCTTTAAAGTATATAATTATGAACTCAGCGGTTTTTAAAAAAAATCTTAAATCAATTGATACCAGTTCACTGGTAGATAAAGTAGAGAAAAGACTTGTAGAAATTTTACAACAAAAGAAACTAAAAGTAGGCGACAGCATTCCAAAAGAGTTAGAGCTTGCGGAAACGCTTGGGGTGAGCAGAACCGTTATCAGAGAGGCTTTGCTTAGATTGAGAATGATGGGATTATTAGAATCTAAAAAGAAAAAAGGCGCGGTAATTACGAGTCCAGATCTTTTTGCTATTATGAGTAAAAGTATGAATCCTCATATACTGGATCAGGAAACGTTAAAAGAAATTTTTGAAATAAGATTGGTATTAGAGATTGGAATGGCTGATTTTCTTTTTCAAAGAATTACAAAAAAGGATATTGACGAATTGTATGAAATTGTAGAAAAAGAACCTTTGGTTACCGACCAGCATTTATTTAATATCGGCCATGAAGTTGCCTTTCATGGAAAATTATACGAAATAACAGGCAATGAAACTTTGAAGAAATTCCAGAAAATGCTACTGCCTGTTTTTGATTATGTACATCATAGCGGATTATTGGGAAAACAGATTCTATTTAAAAATTTTGTTTCTCATAAAGGTTTGGTAGATGTTTTGGCAAATGGAACACCGGAATTATTCAGAAATGCCATGAGAAAACATTTGGAAAATCATTTTATGCGCTTGTTCGATTAAGATTGATTCCGGACACCTTACAAGATTAAAATTCAAAAGAACCTTTTCATCAACCCGAAATGATAAATTCCGTTTATTTCTTTGTTTACTGTAAATATTGTATAACCGTTTCCGTTTAAAACAAGAGGTGCCTTGTCTTTTTTAAACAATAAAGTATTTAATAACCATCCAAATTTTAGTTGAAGTGGAGGTTGCAAGCTCATTACCAACAGCTATTCAGCGATTTACACATATAATCTATAAATTTATAAGAAATTTTAAGAAAAATTTGGCTAAACTAAATAAATTAGTATTTTTGCTCTAAATAAATTAGCTCTATGTCGTTAGCCGGTAAAAATTTAAAATATTTACGCAAACTTCGGGGATGGACACAGGAAGAATTTGCTTCAAAATTAGGAATCAAACGATCCTTGATTGGCGCTTATGAAGAAGAAAGAGCGGATCCAAGGCTGGAAGTACTTGAAACAATCAGCCAGATTTTTAAAGTAACGCTTGACGAACTTTTATTGCAGGATCTAAGCGAAAGCCAGGGAGTAAGTTACCTCGCTAAAAGAAGACAAATGAAGATGATGAATGCAGACAGGAATGTCATCCAGTTTGTACCTGTGAAAGCCGCTGCCGGTTATCTTGCCGGTTACGCGGATAGTGAGTTTATAGACGAATTAAATACATTTACACTACCGATGCTTTCGGGCGGTGTTTACCGTGCTTTTGAAATTATTGGAGATAGTATGATGCCTACACCAAGCGGTAGCGTAATCGTTGGTGAAAAAGTGGAAAATGTGGACAGCCTAAAAAATAATGCTGCCTATATAGTAGTAAGCAAAAATGAAGGCATTGTTTACAAGCGAATCGTAAAAAATAATAAAAATAAAAATAAATTAACCCTTGTAAGCGACAATCCTGCATTTCAGCCGTACCAGGTTCAAACGGCTGACGTGTTGGAAATGTGGCAGGCCCAGGTCGTCATTAATAAAGTGGGCCAGCAGCAAAGATGGGATGTTGATTCCCTGGTAAATTTGGTTAGCAATTTACAGGATCAGGTTAGCAGTTTGAAAAAGAAAATGAATTAGAAAGCCTTTATGTTTGTAATTACTCATTAGATTTCGCTTCATTCGTTAAACCGAATGAAGCCGTTCAGATACATCAATTATTAAATTTTAAAACAACAGTTATGATTAAATTGCAAGTCATCGGGCATCTTGGTAAAGATTGCATCGTAAAAGAAGTAAACGGAAAAACCGTAATTAACTTTAGTGTTGCACATTCAGAAAAATTTAAAGACGCATCAGGGGCACCGCGTGAACGGACAACGTGGGTAGAATGTGCATTTTGGTCTGACCGCACTGCCATTGCTCCTTACCTGGTAAAAGGACAATTGGTATATGCAGAAGGCTCTCCGGATGTAGATGGATATCTTAATAAAGAGAATAAACCATCAGCCACATTAAGAATGCGGGTTCGCGATATTCAACTTTTAGGTGGCCGCACCGATTCAGGAAATAATCAATCTGGTTCATCTATGCCTTCTACGTCTTATCCTTCATCTGTTCCTTCTAATGTTCAGCAACAGGTGCCTACACAGGTGGAAGAGCCTGCCGATGATTTACCTTTTTAAAATTATAGTGGGTTTGTACATGTTAAGCGGCTCAGGATTTTTGAGCCGCTTTTTTGTTATTTCTAAAATTAAAATTTGAGAAAACAGGTTTACTTTTCCAGTTTTGCATTTCCAAAATAAAATTACTTTTTGATTTTAAAGATGTTTGCAGAAGCAAAAGACTCTCTTCTTTTAAATTATTTTAAAAAAAAGATACTTTTTTGTTTTTTGAATAAATACCAACCCTTACATTTGCGCCGGAGAGATGGCAGAGCGGTCTAATGCGGCGGTCTTGAAAACCGTTGAGGGTTACACCTCCGGGGGTTCGAATCCCTCTCTCTCCGCTCCTGCTTTTTTTTCTTCCCCGCCAGTAAAGCAACTAATATTTCAATTTTCTACTCAAACATCGGTTCGAACGGTTCAAAATATAATCTTAAAAGGTGATAATCACAGCTTTACGTATTCACGCCCTTTGAATCACATGCCTCTGCTGAATTTCCGACCCAACGCGGGAAAAATGTGAATTCACATTACACGAAAATATGAATTCACATTCTGGCTCAGACTACCTTTTTATTTCCCTTTAAAAATTTATAACTTAATCACTTTGAATATTTCATACGTATTATCAACCTTTATTTTAATGAAATATATGCCTCGTGCAAAGTTTGATATATCCAATTGCAAATTATTCGAATTAATTTTTTTAATTGAATTGCAGGAATAAATCCGTCCCAATGCATCCGTTATTACAATTCCTTCAGCAGAAAGCATTCCGTCATTTATCTGCAGCGTAACCTTTCCAAAGGTTGGATTTGGATAAACAGAAGTGCTTACCAACATATCATTTGCAAGTTTCTCATTGGATAACTGAGTAATCATATTTCCTTTGTTTGGATTGTCATAAGAAACAGTTTTTTGACCTTCAGTTAATTGATTTATACCTGCAATATTTTTTAATGCAATATCGCTGGTTGCATCAATTGCATAACCATTCGAAATGCCCGGAACGGACTCCCGCCGGTTAGAATAATGATGATGGCGGTCTTCTTTTACATATAAAGTTCCGGACAAGTATTGAATGTTGTAGTTGGCAACATTGGATAAGACCAACTTAGAAGGAGTAATGGTATAAGTTCCGGGATGTTCTTTGTAATATCTCGGGCTTACTTTATAAACAGGACCACAAACAATCGTGCGTTCGTCGCCATTTTTGAATCCGGTAGCGGTAGAGGTGAACCGCGGCAAATCGTCATCATCAGAAATCGTTTTATCATCTGCTTTCACGGTAAGTAACGCAGGTTTGATAAACAAATTTCCATTAATCGTTTTCAACGTGTAATTATCCGCAGAGCCACCGGTTAATGTAACAGGATAATTGCCGGAATTTGATTTTACACCTGCTTTAGTTGAAGCAACAGGCGGTATAATATTCTGAGGCCCGTCTCCATTTACAAAACCAATGTAAGTAATTCTGAAATCCGGATTCGCATCGCCATAAGTTCTAAATGTATCCACAACCTGGGCGGTTAATACATTTTTATTTACGGTGAGCAGTCCATTTATATACTGAATATTATAGTTTGGCGGCTCAATAACTGAAGCTGTTGCAACAATATTAAATACACCGGCCGGAACATTTGCAAGAGGCACAGTAACATTTGCGCTGTTCAATAAGCCATAGCTCAAAGCTCCGTTTGTAAATACTGAATCCGCGTTATCCTGGTATTGATATCCGGCAATATTTGAAGTAAAAGAAGGAGGAGGCGTTCCATAAGAAATTGTTGTACTATCAGTTCTCACAACAAGCGGTGCAGGTAAAATTGTCAGGTTGCCCAATCCATAACTAATATCAAAATTATTCGACAAAAACGCACCGGGAACTATCGCATTTCTTCCTGCTGTAATACCGGTTATTAAATTGATGGATTTAAAATCCATTAATGTATCTGAAGGCGGCGCATTTACATCAGCCTGATCAATAATCGCAGCAACATTTGAATTGCTTGTATCTCCAACAGTAGCGCTGTTTACCAATGCAAAACCGTTTACCAAAGCGCGCGCATTTACCAAAGCCCGCGCATTTACAAGAGCGCGTGCATTTACCAGGGCTCTTGCATTTACCAATGCTCTTGCACTTACTAAAGTTGCCGTATCAGGCGAAACTTCATAATTAAAAACAGAAGCGGTAGCTACATCTACAATATTCGTTGTATCGTATGTAGTAACACCATTTACCAAAGCCCTTGCGTTTACCAATGCCCGGGCATTTACCAATGCTCTTGCGCTGACCAAAAAGCTGAGGTTGGCAAGATCAGAATTTACCAAAGCTCTTGCATTCACCAAAGCCCGCGCATCCACCAAAGCTATCGCATTTGTTTCCAGGTTTTGCTCATAGTTGGATTGTAAAGAATTGAGGAACGAACTTTTGTCTGTGTCTGCAATGAGGGAATCGCCATAACTGAAATTGTAATTAATTCCGGCTATTTTATCACCGTAAGTAAGCGTGGTATCTCTGGGAGTAATCATAAGTGGCATTGGGTTTATAGAAAGAATGCCGTTATTAAATACATATTTGTATTCTTCGTTTAAAGCAACAAAAACAGAATCGGCAGGAGCAAAAGTTTTCATAGCAGGCTTTATCGCATACAATCCTACATTACTCATATTGGTTGCTGTAGTTGTATAATTAATCGTATCAAGCCCGATTTGCTGTAAGGTCAGTCCTGTTTGTGCCAATGGAACACTGTCAACTAAAATCGTAGAAGTAAATGCCGGAATCTGTTCACCGTATTTCTTACTTTGATTTATTGCCGTAATCGTTATTACTTTCTTTACCGGGGAATAGAAATACAATGAATCAGAATAACCACCGTCGAGTCCACTAGTCGAAACCGGCGCTGTATAAACCTGTATTGCGGGATTTCCAATAAATGCAGGAATTGCTGCAATCGCTTCGGTGCTGTTGACGGGTGTGGTAGCTACAGGATTTCCCCTGAATAAAACCTTTGAATTGGGGTCAAGAAAATTTCCCTGTACGGTAATATTTATTGGCTGAATTCCGGGTTTAACAGTGGTATCAGATAAAACCAGTTTTGTTAATAGAGGTTTTGGTGTCGCAAAAGTGCGCATGGCAGCATTTGCCTGTATAAATCCATAACCGGTAATATAATCAAAACCGGGAGTTCCCATATCAATTGCAGTTCGTTCCATGATAGATCGGATGCTATCGGCGCCAGCTGTTTCATTAGCAAATTTTTTCTTTCCTTCTATTAATAAAGCAGCTACAGCCGGCAGCATGTGGAGCAGCTGCAGATGTTCCAAAGAAATTAGGAAATGCATCGCCATCAATATTTGTACCACCCATATTTACGGTAGTATTCACACCATTTGGACCAGCAGAAATCTGGTTTGTTTCTTACCACACCATTTACGAGAGTTCCACCAGTAGACGAAAAAGATGCAATTGTTGGAGGATTTACCCCATAGGCAGGTGTATTCGAATAAATTACAGCACCAACGGCCATTGCACCAGCTGCATTTGCCTGTCCAACGATGGTAGAGGTGCCTGAATTAAATTTACTTACAACTCCATTTCCACGGAAAAATACATATTTGAATCTTACATTTCCTGTGCCCGGAAGCGCGTAACAACATAATATTTGTTTGGGTAGTTTGTGTTACGGTAAACGGAAACACTTCTATTGGATCGCCGCCGATATTATTCCTGTTGAATCCAAATAAAGCATTTCCATTGTTATCAGTCAGATAAATATCCAGGTCATTTTGTGTACCCGGTAACGGTTTGTCCTGAAGAATAAATACCATCCTGCCATTGAAGTACGACTGTATAAGTGCCTGGCTGTAAGGTGATACGTTTGATAAATATCGCCGCCGCCAAAATTATGGGCAGTTCCGCTAATGCCATTTGGTGCTGGAGCAGGGTTAAAAACTCCTTCATAAGATTGATTTCCATAATTTCCTGCAGCTGAAAAATACGCCACACCTTTGCATGCCACATCATCTACTGCCTGTGCTACAACACCGTCCTGATAAAAAGGTTCGGTAATATAAGTTACATCGTCTACAATTACATTGCAACTATCTTTCTGCAATTGCTTTATCCCAAGAGCAAAATCACTTGCATTAATAAATCCGGTTCTGAAAGCAAGTTTTGCGCCAGGGGCCACATCATGCACAATCTGCAACATGGCTCTTCCTTCATCGCTTGCCTGCCCAAAAGGATATTCCTTTAATACCTGCTACAGGTTCCGGATATTCGGGATTTCCAATTCCCGGCAGGTCGCCGTTCAAAACATCTGTTTGTGCCGGATTTCCCGGAATCGTATTGTAACTATTCGATATTACACCCACTTTTACTCCTGCTCCCGTCAGCCCGTAACCTTCGCGCACCATGTAAGATTGGATAGCAGTATCTCCCTGGCTATTTACAATTCCGGCATTGCTTATTGAAGGGAAAATGGGGCGGCAGTAATCAATGAATTGAGGCAAGCTATCTAATTTCAATAAATTCTTAATCGGATATTTCCCGGAAATAATTAAAGTATTTGGACCGTTATTAATCAGGTCTGTCATGCCGTAAGGCGGCGTTTGTAAAAGCGATAACAAGGTTTGGTATTGTCCCTGCAATGCAATCACTTCTATCATCACACTATCATGTTTCAGGATAAAAATATTTTGTGTAGTATCTGAAACGAAACCAAAATTTTCTGCAAGGGAATTTAATTCGGCTCCAATAAGGTTTCTTATTTTGCCGCCTTCAGGTGGTGGATAATAGGGCAAAATACAATTGCTGAACGTAACAACGGCAGTATCTGTTGCAACGCAACCACCATTCGGATTTGTGACAGTTAACACATAAGTACCAACAGCATCGACAGTCGGGCTGATTGTAGCAGCGCCGGATGCAATATGTCCGTTATTTACAGTAGTCCAATTGTATTGCAAATCGCTTGTAGAGGCGCTTCCATCCAATTGAACGGTGGAAGTAGAACAATTTAAAATCTGATCACTTCCTGCATTGGCAACCGGTGTGCTGCATTGTGTAAATGGTGCAAAATAAATAGTAACGCTACTTCCGGTATTTATTTTCGTACCACTGTAGAATGCGCCTTTCAAATTGCTTTGCCCGGAACCAATATTTATTCCTGCATAAGGAGCCCAAACAGTACCAAGCCAGCTTCCGCAAGCATTGCCAAGATTCCATGCATATTTTCCATAAGAACAACTTGCGCCGGTGCCATGGGTTTCAGCATAAATTCTTGTGGCATCGCCACCGTTTTTCATGCTTGCACTCACTTTATTCAAATCTACATCTCCATAAACATATATTTTAAATGTTCCTGATTGATCATTTTGAAAATCGAAAACAAATTTGGTGTTAGAGCTATTTTTGATTGATTTAAAAATATAAATGCCCGTTCCCGAAAGTGTAATCGTTTTATTTGAAGAAAGCGTAAGATTGCCATAAGCGCCAGGAGTAATGGTTTGGGTTGAACTAATATTTTGCGTGCCGGCTTTTGGAAAATCAGTTATCGCGGGCAGTGCTGGAAGCGGCGGCAGGTTTGGGGTGCCGGTTACATTGCCTCCGGATGGATTAGGTCCCTGATAAAAAGTGCCTGCAGGATGAGTAACTGTTCCTGTTACTTTTCCGGAAGAACCAAAAGAAATATTGCCGTTTACATCAATATTTCCGTTAACGGTAGCTTTAGGACCTGCAGATAAAACTGCTCCTTTGACTGATTGAGAATTAGCTGCAGAAATATTTCCTGTAATTACAGTGTTCGAAGAAAGTTCAACCGTGCCACCACTGAAAATGCTTCCGTTAATAGAAAAGTTGGCGCCAGTTTTTATACTTGTATAACTTCCGGTGAAACCGCCCTTAACGTTGTTTGCAGAGCCAAATTGAACTCCACAACCGGTGCAGTTTTCATTGCCGGCAAATAAAACAAAATCACTGATTTTTAAATTTTGCCCGGTCGACACGGCGGGGATTTCAAAAACGATGAGAAGAAGAATTAACCATTTAAATCTAATAGTAAAGCGTAATTTTTTTTCCATAACAAGAGTTTTAGGAGCCGAAAAGAAGGCCGGCCTCGGTATTAATGACAGGAATCGCAAAAACTACAGAAGTATTTTGTTAGCGATCAATCGTTAATCTTTTAATACTTCAAACACAATAAAAGAAGGGGTAACAGAAGGTTTTGGAGAGAAATTGGATGCCGTAAATGTAGAGAGATATTGTGTCGAGACCAAAAATATTTATTTCGTCAATCCTGAGTTGACTTTTGTGAACCTTATTTTAAATTTATTATGGAATGCTGTTTTTTTCTTTCTTTACTGTAATAATCCGTAAAATCTGTGTAACCCGCTGCTAAAAATGATGCGATTCCAAAAACAGGAATCCACATTATTTCTTTCTTTACTGCCTCGTTGCAGAGCTTTATTCTTTAAATAATGAACCGTTCTAATCCGTGAAAATCTGTGTAATCCGTGGCTAAAAAAGCAAGTTATGACAAAACATGAATCCTCCATATTTCTTTCTTTACTGACTGATTGCAAAATTTTATTCTTTAATTAATGAACCGTTCATTATCTGTGAAAATCCGGTAATCCGTGGCTAAAAAAACAAGTTATTACAAAACATGAATCCTCCATATTTCTTTCTTTACTGGGGTGATTGAAGGCTTTTATTCGTGTATTCGTGAAAATTCGTGTAATTCGTGCAAAAAAAAATGAATCAAAAAGATATTGCAAATACGCGGTTAGTCTCACAACAAATCACCAGCACAAAATTTTCATCGGCTAAAGAAATTCTGGAATGGATGGGCGCCATCCAGGCACAGGATTTTAATATGGCTAAATGGGCAATCGGCCTTCGTTTAGAAAATGCAACCTTACAAAACATAGATCCAGCAATAGATTCGGGCGAAATTATTCGCACACATTTATTGCGTCCCACCTGGCATTTTGTTTCTGCTGATGATATTTACTGGATGATTGATTTAACGGCGCCGCGAATATTATCATCGATGAAAGGAAGAAATATTCAATTAGAACTTTCACCGGATGTTTTTAAAAAAGCGAATAAAATATTTGAGAAAGCATTAAGTGGAAATAAAAATTTAACACGAAAAGAATTGATAAATGAATTAAACAAAGCAAAAATTGAAACAGATAATAATCGCGCCTCTCACATTTTTTTTCATGCAGAATTGGAAGGAATCATTTGCAGCGGTAAGATGAAAGAAAAGCAAATAACTTATGCTTTATTAAATGAAAGAATAGAAAAACCATTTCCCATAAAAAAAGAAGAAGCGTTATATAAACTTGCTTCAAAATACTTTCAAAGCCATAGTCCTGCTACATTAGCCGATTTTTGCTGGTGGTCGGGTTTATCATTTCTTGATGCAAAACAAGCTTTGGAATCCATAAAAAGTAACTTCATTTCTGAAAAAATAAATGACCAGGAATACTGGTTTTCTAATTCTTTTTCTGTTCCAAAAAAAATGAAAGAATCAGTTTTTTTATTACCTGCTTTTGATGAATATTTAATCAGTTATAAAGACAGAAGCGCAGCGATTATTCCTGAGCACCAAAGTAAAGCGTTTTCCAATAATGGAATCTTTTGGCCAACGATTATTATTAACGGCCAGGTGGCAGGATTATGGAAACGGGAAATAAAAAAAGATCAACTTATTTTCGAAACAAATCTTTTTGATAAAAAAAATAAATTGGATGAAGAATTATTAAAAAAAGCAGCAGAAAAATTGGCGCATTTTTTAGATAAAAAAACAGAAGTCATAAAAAAAAGTAAAACCTGAAGTAACATATATCAGAATACATATCTTTATCTGAAACTATAAAAAATATTTATGAGATACATTACCGCTGCTATTATTGGCCTTGCATTTATTATCGGTTTATTTATTGTTGGCAATGCTTATAAATCGCGTGCAAAATCACAGGAAACCATCAGCGTTACCGGTTCTGCAGAAAAAGATTTTGTGAGTGACCTGATTGTATGGAAAGGTTCTTATTCCAGGAAGTCAATGGATTTAAAAAGCGCTTATGCAGAATTAAAAGTTGATGAAAACGCAATCAGGGCTTATCTTTCAGGAAAAGGCGTGCAAAATAATGAAATGGTTTTTTCATCTGTAAACATCAATAAAGAATTTAATTACCCAACGGATGCGAATGGCCGTTCATTGGGACAACAATTTACCGGATTCAATCTTACACAAACCGTAAGAATCGAATCGAAAGAGGTAGAAAAGATCAACCAGCTTTCAAGAGAAGCGACAGAATTGATTCAAAAAGGAATTGAATTTAATTCCCAGGCGCCTTTATTTTATTATACCAAACTGACAGAAATTAAAATGGATCTTTTGGCAAAAGCCAGCGCGGATGGAAAACAAAGAGCAGATATTATTGCAAAAAATGCAGGAAGTTCTCTGGGTAAATTAAAGAAAGCAACATTGGGAGTTTTTCAAATCACCGGCAAAAATACCGATGAAGATTATACCTATGGCGGCGCATTCAATACATCGAGTTTGAATAAAACCGGGTCTATTACTATAAAGATGGAATTTGCGGTGGAATAGGAAGGTTCAAGGTTCAACGTTTGGAAGATGGAGTAAAGCAACAAATAGCGCTGATTCTTATTTTTTAAAAAACCTACATAATATTTTCCAACTCTTTCTTCACCAATTTGAGATTAATAAATATCGTCAGTGCAAATAAAACAATTGCAGTAAGCCAAACGCTCCAATGCAACAACCACGGCAGGTTTGCACGGCTTACAAAAGATAATTGAAGAAATAAAAGATGTAGGATTTCTGTAAGAATCAAGGCAGCGGCGATAATTGACAAATAAACCGGCAGCCATGTTTTTGCCACACTTTCAGCAAGCCATTTTGGCGAGTAACCCAACGTGAGTAATAAACGTAAATTGTCTTTGCTTTTTGCAATCATGAGTTGCAAATAAAATGAAAATAGCATTAGCGCCAGTACGATTACTAAAACTCCAAACACCCCCAAAGCGCTTACAATGTTTTGCAAAATACTTTTAATACGGCTGAATTTTACTTTGTCTTTATTTAAATGATAATCCTGCTGATCGAGGTAATTGATCAATTTAGGATCGTTGGCATCTTTTGCTTTGATATAAACCCTCGAAGCACGGACTGTAGTGTCTCTCATGAACTGCCAGTTGCTCCAGTTCATAAAAGTTTGAGGCACCAATAATGAATTAATCCGATCACTTAATGCCACAATATTTCCTTTAAAATTTTGCGTACCATACGGCCCGGAACATTCTAGAATAATATTTACCGAAGAAATAGTTTTTGCAGAAAGCTGGGGCAGACCCTGTGCGGGCGAGAATACATTATACATTTCCAAAAAATCGGAAGAAAAAATAATTGGTACTACAATTTGTCCCGGCTGCCAGGTAAAAGAAGGTGGCACAGTATCAATAAAATTATCATTAATACTTTCTAAAAAAAGATCGGTACTGAAAGGAATAATGTCGCCGGCAGTCGCGCGCACCCTGAATTTATTGGAGATTAATGGCGCCACTCCGGCAATGGTTGGCTGCTCTTTTAGTTTTAATAAATCCTCATTTGTAAAACTGTTATCCTTACCCATGTTTTCATTGGTAATCGTTTTAGAAATGGAAATAAAATCATAACCTCCACTTTTTCGCGGGCTGTTTTCTTTTAATAATTGCTGGATGTTTACAAACATCTGCATGGAAACAAGCAGCAATAAAACACCGATTCCCAAACCAAAATAACCAAGCCATTTCGAGAAATTATTTTTCCCGGAGATAATAAACGGTTCGATATTTTTATATGACAAAGGCATGTGAGTTCAAAATTCAAAGTTCAAAATTCAAGGTTCATGGTTCATGGTTCAAGGTTCAAGGTTCAAGGTTTAAGGTTGAAAGTTGCCGAATTAGGTACCTTCGATATTTGTATGTTTACTGTAATTATTTCTAAACTCAATCATTCTGAAAGCTCTTAATCTTCCACGTCCCTCTCCTTTGGGAGAGGGGTTGGGGTGAGGCCTTACAAATACACAATCTTCTCCCCTTTCAAAAAATCCAGCGGTTTCAAATCCGCGAAGATCATGGCTGCACCACGCTCTTCGCACTCTTCATAAATTAATTCCATTGCTTTTTTTCTATTCGTTTCATCGAGGTGGCTGTAAGGTTCATCCAGCAATAAAAAGTCAAATGGCTGCATCAGTGAACGGATAATTGCAATGCGCTGCTGCTCTCCATAACTGCAGGTTTTTACCAGTTGATTTAATTTATTTTCAATGCCGAGCCTTCTTGCCATCCCGGTTATTTTTTCTGATTTATGATACGGATCCAGGATTCTTTTTATCTCAATATTTTCCCGCACTGTCTGATCCTCAAACAATCTCATGTCCTGGAAAATAATGCTGATTTTATTTCGGCGGAAAGAAGAAAAATTTTCTACAGAAAGATTTTTAATGTCTGTATTACCATAAAATACCGCGCCGGAATAATCCTTTCTCAATCCATAGATAAAATGCATCAAAGAAGTTTTGCCACTGCCGGAAGGCGCCACAATGTGCAAATGTTCGCCCTTATTTATGATGACATTCTGATCCCAGATTTGCGAAGTATTTCTCTTTTCTAACTCTATATAATCGGGTGTTACTTTTCGCAGTTCTATCTGCATTTCCTGTTTTTTATGAACAAAATATTATTTCACTTTCACTGTATCATGAGGAGGCGGCACGAGCAATGAATCGAGCCTTTGTGTGCCTTGTTCTTCCCGCGCCTCATGCAGCGTATACATTTGATTGAAATAATTATTCAGTTGTTTCAGGCTATTGGTGTCTTTATTAATCAGATTGACTTCTGTATGGAATGCAAACCCGTTGTCTTTATATTCGCCGCCGGAAGAAATAATATTATCCCACGTCTTCAAACTCTCGTCCAGCATACCTTTTCTGTCATTATTATCAGTATTTAAAGCAGAAAACTGCGAAAGTATCTTATTAATATCCAGGAAAAATCCAACAGGATGTCCTGAAATTTTATCATCAAAACTGTATTTATTGTTGCTGTTTCCACTCAGATATTGACTGGCGAAAGCATTGTTATTTGCAACCACAAATATTTTATCATTCATTACATAATTTACCAGCGAATCTTTTCCCATTTGCGAACTGGTTTTTTTCACCGCGTCAATAATTTTTTGAAGACTTGCTTTATCGCCAATACCCGCAGAAAAAAGATAATTTAAATCAGGTTTGGAATCAGCACTCATTTTTAAATCAGTGAAAGCGAGCACGCCATCCCCATTTGAAGATTTGGAAAAATCGTCGAGTGTAAATCCCATTTGTTGTGCATAGGTATTTACGATACCATCAGCGCCGGTAAGCTTCAGCATCTCTACAATTCCTTCAGGCTTGAAATTAAAAGCGAGTAAACCAAATACATTTTGTGATGGAATATTTTTTACCATATCCATATTGATAGATTTGCCCATGTATTTATTTACAATGTCTGTAAGCTCTTTACTCACATACATTTTCTGGTCAACATCAATTTTTCCTTTGTCAAAACTGACTGCGTAAGTGCTGATATTATCTTTGGTAAAGGCATCTATTTTCATCATACCGAGCATGCCCATTGCGGGAGAACTTTTTATGATTGCTTCGGTATTTTGCCACACGACAATATCACCATCGGATTTTAAAAGAGAACCGAATTTATCATTTTTGGCGAGCGAACTATCAGATTTTAACGAAAATAAATTTTTACAAATTCCAGAAAGGTTAGCGCTGGTATTCTCTTGTGAAGTGTTGCCCAGGTTAGTAGAATCATCCCATTTGAACCTGTCTGCTGAAGGGGTATTTGCATTCATCACATAAATAAAATGATCACCTTTCCATCCTACAACATTCTTATCTTTCAAAGCCAGTAAACTTACGTCTCCTTCTTTCGTTATGCTTGACGAGGATGAAAAATTTTTATTAAATTCTTCAAAATCCTTTTCACTTTTTAATTTTCCTTCCACAGCTACATAGTGCGCTGTGCCCGCATTTGCCACAAAAAATATCACGGCGTCATCAAAGTCGATGCCACTGGCAGATGGATTATCCAGCAACTTTCTTTTCCACGGATTGGTAGCGGAATCGGCGTACATTTTTTTGTACCAGCTTGTTTGCTTTATATCATTCCACGACAATTTTTTATCAAGAGATTTCAGATTTACCTGTGCTACAAAAAGAGCATCAGAAGGAATCATTTTTCCCACTTCATTATTTTTTCCGCAGGAAGAAAATAAAAGAATCAACCCGGTTAATGCAAAGCAGATTTTAAGAAAAGGTTTCATAAAAATGATTTAAGATGAAGAATGTTTCAAAAGAACTTTAAAAGTAAGTGTATTTATTTTATTATGTAAATGGAATTTCATTAAAAACACAAAACCAAATCAACATAATAATTTCTATTACCTAAAGTAATGCGGTATTGACGACCAATAAATGCAAACCCTTTTCCTAATTCTAATAGAAAATGCTGCAGATGCTCAATAATTCTTCCTTCTAATTCTGTTTCTGAAAACTGGTAAGGTTCAGTGATTTTTAGAAAGTCAAGAATATATGGTTCACGCATTAGATCAATTGGTTGCTGTATTATTTGCCCTTTTTTAGCTAATTGCAGAATCCCTTTTTTATCTTTAGATGCCGCTAATCTTAAAAATAATGATGATTTCTTTAGACGGATAAGTTCTGTTGTACTCCAGTTTTCAATTAAAGTTTGTTGCAGGTAAAACGACCGTTCCAATGTGTCCTCAATTTTAATTAATTCTACCCAATGCGTCCAACTCAATTGGTGCGGAAGCTCCGCACTAATTGGAAAAATCAGGTAAAACTGCCTCATCCTTTTTATATTGCTCAGGCTAAACCTTTGCCATGAGTCAGGGCAAGATCATGTGATAAATTTTCTAATAATTTTTTACCGTATTGTGCTTTAGGCTTTCCTTCCTGTTCATATTCTACAATTTGTCTACCTATCTTCCAATAAGCCTTTACCAAGTTGTTGTTTACAGCCAAAACCGCTCTCTTTTGAAACTGTAAATAGGTTTCAGAGATTTGATTTATAAGAATATCATAACCATGATTATTTGAAGTTGTTGCCATACTGATATTTTTCTTTCACTTCTTTTATTCGTATTTATAAACCTGCTTTTTATCCGCTTTTGACAATAAGAATCGTGTTTATTTATGCTTTTACTGAATTCATCTGACCGGATAGCCATTAATATCCAGTGCCGGCATCGGTTTCCCGTCTTTTGGTATGTAAAATTTATGCCTTTCAATAATGATGCGATTCTCATAAATTTCAAAAACGAAAAGGCCGGCATGCATGAAATTTGCTTTGTCCAGCATGAGATAAGTTTCCGGAATTTTTTTCAGCTCAAAAAGAAACGTGCCGTCGGGTTCAAAAAATTTTATCGAATATTTTCTCTTTGCTGCATCGGGCAACGAGATAATCACGTTGTTGTCTTTTCCGGTGTAAACATGATTGGAAGGAATAAACAAATTGCGTTCAAAAGCTGTCCCCTCTTTTGCCGGGGCTACCGGCTTTTCTATTTCCGGAATCTCCTGAAGTGTATCAATTCCTGGTCTGTGTGATCGTGAAAAAATATAAGAACCCCCGTTAAAAGAAATAAACAACCGGTAATATTGATCGGAAGGAATAAATTCTTTAGGATCTGTAAATCCATTAATACCCGGTCCAACATTTAAAACACTGCCGATTGTAGTAAAATTTCTGAGACTATCACCGGAACGCTGAATACTGATGTTTGCTACATTCGAAAAAGGATTATTCCATGAAACCAGTACATTTTTACCCAATTGGGTTACCGTTATTTTTGGCAGTGTATCCTGCCCAAACGATATTTTTTGAAATGAAAAGAATAAAAAAAAGAGGATTAAAAATTTATACATGGCGAATGAGCGAAGCTATTAGTTTTTCAGATTTGCAAATATAAATCTCTTGTTAAAGAAATAAAAAACGCGTTGAGGCCTCAGCCTTCTTTCTTTGGCTAAGGTTGCCAACCTTTTAGAAGGTATTTTTCAAATACAACAATTTTTCCAAGGTTGGCAACCTTTTAATCGCGCTTCTTTTATTTACATTTGGCTTTATTAAATCAAAACATGACGTATAATTATCTTCCACTTGATAAAAGCACACTTACTTTTCAACAGGTAAAAAATTTATTAAAATACAAACAACTCGTCTCCGTAACTTATGCTGCACATGAAGCAATTGTGAAATGCCGGGATTATTTAGATAAAAAAATCAATTCTTCTGACGAGCTTTTTTATGGCATCAATACCGGTTTTGGGTTTTTGCAAAATGTAAAAATCGAGAAAGCACAATTAGAAATACTACAACAAAATTTATTGCTTTCCCATGCATGTGGATTAGGCGATGAGGTTCCACAAGAAATTGTAAAACTGATGATCGCGCTCAAAATAAAATCATTGAGTTATGGTTATTCAGGAATTGGAATAGAAGTGGTAAAACGGCTGATGGATATGTATAATAATGAAGTGCTTCCTGTTATTTACACACAAGGTTCGCTTGGCGCTTCCGGCGACCTGGCGCCGCTTTCACACATGAGCCTTCCGTTGATTGGTAAAGGAGAAGTGAGAATAAACAGGGAAAAAATTTCTGCAGATGAAGCTCTAAAAAAATTTGGCTGGAAGCCGATTGAATTGCAAAGTAAAGAAGGGCTTGCTTTAATAAACGGAACGCAATTTATGAGCGCTTATGGAATGTTTAATCTAATCCATTCTGAACGATTATTGACCTGGGCTAATGTGATCGCCGCTATTTCTTTTGATGCTTTTGATTGTAATGTCGATTGTTTGTATGATCGCTTGCACGCAGTCCGTCCGCATGCCGGACAAATTTCTGTGGCATCGCGACTGAGAAGTATTCTGAAAGGAAGTGAAATTGTGGTGCAGAAAAAAATAGAGGTTCAGGATCCATACTCATTTCGCTGTATTCCGCAGGTACACGGCGCTTCAAGGGATTCGTTTGAATTTGTTTTAAAAACGTTTTTGACGGAAATAAATTCTGTTACTGATAATCCAATCATTTTTCCTGATGAAGATCGCATTGTTAGCGGTGGCAATTTTCACGGTGAACCACTCGCATTTGCGCTGGATTATTTATCGATTGCCATGAGCGAGATAGCCAATATTTCTGAAAGAAGAACGTATCAATTGTTAAGCGGACAACGAAATTTGCCTTTGTTTTTGGTAAAAAATTCAGGATTAAATTCCGGTTTAATGATTCCTCAATATACGGCTGCAGGAATGGTAAGTGAGAACAAACAATTGTGCACACCCGCCTCTGTAGATTCTATTTCTTCATCCAACAACCAGGAAGATCACGTAAGCATGGGAGCGAATGCCGCCACCAAATGTTTGCGTGTTATTCAAAATGTAGAAAAAGTTTTAGCGATAGAATTATTAACTGCCATTCAGGCTTTGGAATTTCGTCGTCCCTTAAAATCTTCTCCTGACATTGAAAAGCTGGTAAAAGAATTCAGGAAGAAAATTTCTTTTAATGAAAGCGATCGTTTTCTGCATGATG
Organism: uncultured Chitinophagaceae bacterium; assembly: GCA_963706825.1. Taxonomy (GTDB): domain Bacteria; phylum Bacteroidota; class Bacteroidia; order Chitinophagales; family Chitinophagaceae; genus Ginsengibacter. The sequence goes on from CAVPNT010000005.1 coordinate 678,390, forward strand.
ATTTGCTGAAAGCGGTGGCATTTATGAGAGAATATGAATTGGGATAAAAAGGTTTTGCTGTTTTTAAAATTTGTAAATTTGATTAAATAAATTTTTTATGAAATCATCAAAAGAAATAAAAAAAGAACTTCACGAATACATTGATAATATTGAGGACGAAGAAACTTTGTGGATGGTGCATGAAGAGGTGGCTGAATATGTGAAAAAAGAAAAAGTTGCTGAAAAAGAGGAAGAAGATTTATCAGATGAAGAGATTTCAGAAATAAAAATTGGTTTAAAACAAATACAAAACGGAGAAACAGTTGATTGGGATGAATACTTAAAAGCCACTTCAAGATGGCATACAAAATAACGCAATCAAAGCTTTTTTTGACAAAAGTTACCAGCCTGCTGGAATATCTGGAAAAAACGGGGTAAAAAAGTTGCTGATGAATTTAAGCAAACTTTAGATAACAAAATGCTGCAATTATTAACCAGACCAAATGTGGGAAAAAGATGCAAATTCCCAAATGTTAAGCGTCTTTTAATTACGCCACATAATAAATTATTTTCCAGAATAAAAGGAAAAACGATTTATATCATCACGCTGTTTGACACCCGTCAAGATCCAAAAAAGAATAAGTATGAATGAAATTTCCACAAAAAAATACGACCCCATAAAATACAAAACCCCAACAGGCAGCCAGCTTTCCTGCAAAGGATGGATACAGGAAGCAGCGCTTAGAATGTTATTAAATAATCTGAATCCTGAAGTAGCAGAAAAACCAGATGAATTAATTGTCTATGGTGGACGTGGGAAAGCAGCAAGAAATTTTGAAAGCCTTGACCTGATCATTAAAGCATTAAAAGATTTAGAAAATGATGAATCACTTTTGATACAAAGCGGCAAGCCGGTTGCGATTTTAAAAACACATCTGAATGCACCAAGGATTTTAATTTCTAATTCTCAGCTTGTTCCCAAATGGGCGACCTGGGAAGTGTTTGATGAATTGGAAAAAAAAGGTTTGATGATGTATGGGCAAATGACTGCGGGTTCCTGGATTTACATAGGGAGTCAGGGAATTGTGCAGGGAACGTATGAAACGTTTGGCGCGGTTGCCAAAAAACATTTTAATAATTCTCTTAAAAATACTTTGAGTGTTACTGCCGGACTTGGCGGAATGGGCGGTGCTCAACCGCTTGCTATTACCATGAACAATGGCGTTTGCCTTGCTGCAGAAGTGGATCAATCACGAATGGAAAAAAGAATAGAGACAAAATATCTTGATGAAATCATTGAAAATATTGATGAAGCAATTGATAAAGCTCTGAAAGCAAAAGAAGAAGGAAAAGCGTGGAGCATCGGTGTGCATTGCAATGCGGTGGATCTGTTGCAAAGATTGATTGACAGAAATATAATCGTTGATGTTTTAACCGATCAAACCTCTGCGCACGATCCATTGGTTGGTTATGTTCCTCATGGAATTAGTTTAGAAGAAGCAAATGAATTGAGAAAAAATAATCCAGAAAAATATATTGAACTTTCTTATCAAAGCATGAAAAAGCATGTAGAATTGATGCTTGAATTGCAAAAGCGTGGCGCTGTTACTTTTGATTATGGAAACAATCTTCGTGCAAGAGCGGATGAAGCGGGATTAAAAAATGCTTTTGATTTTCCCGGCTTTGTTCCTGCGTATATCAGTCCGCTTTTTTGTGAAGGAAAAGGGCCATTCCGTTGGGCAGCATTGAGCGGCGATCCGGAAGATATTCGTGTAACCGACACCGTTATGCTCGAATTATTTCCTGAAAATGAAGGAATGATCCGATGGATAAAAATGGCTCAGGAAAAAATTGCTTTCCAGGGATTGCCGGCACGTATTTGCTGGATTGGACAAGGAGAACGGGAAAAAGCGGGACTTGCTTTTAATGAATTGGTTAGAACCGGAAAAGTAAAAGCACCCATTGTAATCGGCCGTGACCATTTGGATACAGGTTCTGTTGCCAGTCCCAACCGCGAAACAGAATCTATGCCGGATGGAAGTGATGCAGTTGCCGATTGGCCAATTTTAAATGCATTGGTAAATACCGCAGGCGGCGCAAGTTGGGTAAGTCTTCATCACGGCGGCGGCGTAGGTATGGGTTATAGCATTCATGCAGGAATGGTGATAGTAGCGGATGGCACAGATGAGGCAGCAGAAAAATTAAGTCGGGTTTTACGCAATGATCCCGGTCTTGGCGTTATTCGTCATGCGGATGCAGGATACGATGTAGCAAAAGATTATGCGAGAAAATTTGGATTGGATATTAAGGAGAGATTGAAAGACATGTGATGTCTGATGTATCGATGTCTGATGTCTGATGTATCGATGTCAGATGTATCGATGTCTGATGTATCGATGTCTGATGTCTGATGTGAAGGGAATTTTAAAGATTTTGTGGGTTTTAAATCAAAGGTCGATTCAATTAATTATGAATTGAATTCCGCGTTATTTGTTTGTTTACTGCAAGTAAATAAAAAACACTACCAATTACATAAACTGGTAGTGTTGCTGAGATTCCAAACAATCACTTATTCTGTTTCTGATATCGTCCCATCAATACTCCTATTGCAAGCACATGCTTTTGCATTTCATCTTTTAATTCCTGCTTACTGGCGCCTTCTTTTAAATTAAGACTATCTTCAAGTGCAAACAAATAGAAAAAATACCGGTGAATGCCTGAAGGCGGACACGGGCCATAATAACCTGTTTTCTTTGCACTGTTTGTGCCGCTGATTCCAACCGTTCTGTTTTCTTCTATTGGATTTTCTGGCGGAATATTCCAGGCAAGCCAATGATCAAATGTGCCACCTGGTGCATCCGGATCTTCCATAATTATTGCCAAGGTTTTCGTTCCCGGCGGAATTTGGTCCACATTCAAAGGAGGATTAATATTTTCTCCTTCACAGGTGTATTTCGCTGGAATATTTGCTCCATCATCGAAGGCCGTACTGGATACTATCAAGTCTGTGCTTTCTGTATTTGCCATAATATTTGTCTTTAAAATAACCGCAAAAAGTTTAATCAGCTCACCGTAATTTGTTTGGTTGCTTTTTCCTCCTGTTTACTTTTTGGGATCGTTAATTTTAGAATACCGTTCTTATAATTTGCCGAAATGCTGTCATCATTCGTGTTTTCAGGCAATCTGAATGTTCGGGTAAACGAACTGTAGCTATATTCCCGGCGGCTGTATTGCCTGTAAGAATCAGAACTGCCATTCTTTGAACTGCTCTCAGACTCGTTTTTACTTCCGCTTTTCGAAGTTTTACCCCCACTTTGCGAAGTCTTTTCTTTTTGCTGCTTTTCATTTCCTTCATTACTATTTTCCTCATTTCCTTCATCATTATCTGACCATTCTGATTTTGCTTCGGCACTGATGGTAAGCATGTCATTCTCCACATTTATTTTAAAATCGTCTTTATTAAAACCCGGTGCTACTACATCTACACAATAATTTTTATCGTCCTCAGAAATATTCACTGATGGAAATGATTTTGAACCGGAAAAAGCAGGAAAAAAAGATTCCATGTTGTAAAAATCCACAAATGGATCATAAGAAACATCATTGTTTCTTCTTATTAAACTGTTCATGTTGTTATATTTTAATTGTTTAAACTGATAATGCTTGCAAAAAAATCAAGCCAGAAACGCGCGATTTGAAAATGAATCAGTTATAGATTTTGACAAATAAAATTGTTTCGAAAAATGCACTCTTCGGATTTTTGTAGAGTTTTTTACCACTTTGTTTTTGCATGTTAAAAAAAGAAAGTCATCTATTTGTTGCTTTACTGTCAAAACCATTCTTCTTAGTAAAGTCACCAGTGAATTTAAATAGCTTTGCATCTCATTGTGTTTGAAATTTAAAACATATTTATGAAAGCAATAGTGATTACTTCTTTTGGCGCTCCTGATGTTTTAAAAATTGAGGAAAGAGATAAACCAATCATTGATGAAAATGAAGTTTTAATAAAAGTAAAAGCTGCCGGAATAAACCGGCCGGATATTGCGCAACGCAAAGGAAAGTATCCTCCACCTGCAGATGCGCCACAGGATATTCCGGGTTTGGAAGTGGCGGGAATCGTTGAACAAACAGGGAAAAATGTAAATCAATGGAAAATCAATGATAAAGTATGCGCATTAGTATCTGGCGGCGGTTATGCAGAATATGTAAAAGTGAATGCAGGGCAATGTTTGCCAATTCCACCAGGTTTTAGTTTTGTTGAAGCGGCCAGTTTGCCTGAAACAGTTTTCACCGTTTGGCATAATGTATTTCAAAGAGGGAAACTTCAAAAGGGCGAAACGCTTTTGATTCATGGAGGAAGCAGCGGCATTGGTGTAACAGCGATTCAACTCGCAAAGTATTTTGGTGCAGAGGTAATCGTGACCGTTGGCACAGATGAGAAGGGAAAGAGATGCCTGGAATTGGGCGCTGATAAATTTATCAATTACAAAACGCAGGATTTTGAACAGGAATTAAAAGAAAGCTCGGTAAACGTAATTCTGGATATGATTGGCGGAACATATTTTGAAAAGAATATGGAAATTTTAAAACCCGATGGAAGACTTGAATATATAAATGCGATGATGGGAAATATGGTTTCTTTAAATATCACGCAAATGATGCGAAAACGGATGACGATTACCGGAAGTACTTTACGCAATCGCGATACTGAATTTAAATCAGATTTGGCAAAGGATATTCAGGAAAAAGTTTGGCCGATGTTTGCTGAAGGAAAATTTAAGCCTGTGATTTTCGCTACTTTTCCAATCGAGGAAGCCAATAAAGCACACGAATTAATGGAGAGTAGTAAACATGTTGGGAAGATTATTTTAGAAATCAAACAGGAAACAAAGCCGGAAAAAAAGAATAAAACAGTGGTGATGTGAACAAATATTTTGCGTAAAAATTTCTTCCATTTTTTAAACTTTAATTTTTACTAAAATAAAATTTAACTTGGAGGACGAAAAGTGTATTATTTCATGAAGAAAAAAGATTTATTATTCTGCCTTATTTTTTTTCTTTCAACACAATGCTTCGCACAAAATCAGCAAATTGATAGTATCAAAAAAGTATTGTCTGTTGCCAAAGAAGACAGCGTTAAAGTAAACTCTTTATTAGCATTGAGCCGTGAATTTTTTAGTATTTCACCCGATGAAGCAATTAATTATGCAGGAGATGCAAAAAACTTAGCGGAAAAAATTAATTATAAAAAAGGAATTGCCTATGCCTATAAAAACATCGGAATCGGATTTTATATGCAGGCAAAATATCTGGAATCGCTCGGCAATTATGATAAAGCGCTGGCAATTTTCGATTCTCTGGATGATAAAGTAGGTGTTGCCAATATACTCAGCAATGAAGCATCGCTCTATTTCAACAAAGCAGATGATGAAAAGGCGCTGGAACTGAATCTCAAGTCGTTGGAGGTTGCGGAACAGATTGGAGATACTTTGAGAATATTGACTGCCTTACAAAATATCGGTGCTGTTTATTCCAACAAACCTTCCACACACAGCCTCGCATTGCCTTATTATTTAAGAGCATTGCCAATGAGCGAGTCATTAAAGAATGATGATGCCATTGGAACAATTACGGTGAATGTTGGAGAAATTTACCTGGAAACAGGACATCTCGATTCTGCCCTTATTTATTTCCAAAAATCCCTGCAGGCTTTTAAAGGTTCAGAAAATATTCCTTATTCTTTAAATGATATCGGCAAATTGTATCAGCAGAAAGAAGATTATTCAACGGCTATAAAATACCACCAGGAAGCCTTGGATATTTCGAAAAAATTAGATGCCAAAACCGACATGGCGCAATCGTTGCTCGGTCTTGGAGATTCTTACAGCGGCGAGGGAGATGTGAACGCTGCCATCGGTTATTATAAAGACGCAGAAGCAATCGCTAAGAAAGTGAGTAACGCTAATTATGAATTAGAAAGAGCTTACAAAGGATTGGCAAAGGCGTATTCTGCAAAATCTGATTTTAAAAACGCCTTCGCTTACGAGACTCTATTCACTACGGTAAAAGATTCATTGTACAACCTGGATATTGCAAAAAAATTATCCAGTCTGCAATTCAATTTTGACATACAGAAAAAGCAAAACCAAATTGATTTATTAAAGAAAGACCAGGTATTGCAGGAGTTGGATTTGAACAGGCAGAAACTGGTAAGAAATGCACTTTTTATCGGTTTGGTTCTTTTGTCTTTTATTGCCGTTATTCTTTACCGCAATTATCGAAATAAAATAAAAACCAATAAAATCCTCGACAGCCAGAATGCTAAAATTGAAAGTTTATTATTAAATATATTGCCTGAAGAAGTCGCTCAGGAACTGCAAACTGCCGGAACAGCCACCCCCCGTTATTATGAAAAAGCATCAGTGCTTTTTACAGATTTTAAAGGATTTACAAAGCTTTCGGAAAATCTGACTCCCCAGGAAGTGGTAACTGAATTAGATACTTGCTTTATGGCCTTCGATGACATTATAGAAAAATACCAGCTGGAAAAAATCAAAACGATTGGCGACTCTTATATGTGCGCGGGAGGCATACCAACCGAGAACGATTCTCATTTGATAAACATCATCAAAGCAAGCCTCGACATGCAGGAATTTATTTCGTTGCGCAATGCAAAAAGAGCAGAAACGAATTTGCCGGAATGGAATATAAGAATAGGAATAAATACAGGGCCAATCGTAGCAGGTGTGGTTGGTAAAAAGAAGTATGCTTATGACATCTGGGGCTCCACCGTGAATGTAGCCAGCAGGATGGAAAGCAATGGTGAACCGGGAAGAGTGAATATTTCAGCCGCTACGTATCAACTCATTCAGGATAAATATTTGTGTACTTACCGTGGTAAAATATTTGCAAAAAACATTGGAGAAGTAGATATGTATTTTGTAGAGCATGAAAAAAGTGCTGCTTATTTTATGAAAACAGATGCAAAAAATCTGGTGTAAACGGCAATAGAAACCCTTCCGGTAAACCGATAAATAAGGTGAATTTTTGTTTTTTTGTCGAAACAAAAACAGCAATTCAACAATAAAACAATTCAACAATAAAACAAACTCACTCCTCCCACACTACCTGGTGCGTTTCCTTGATAATTCCCATCACAAAAACGCTCTGTACATGTCCTACATTTTCTATTTCGCTTAATTTATTTACATGAAAATCATAGTAAGCATTCATGTTTTCACAAACTACTTTCAACATAAAATCAAATTCACCTGAAATGCTGAAGCATTCAATCACTTCATTCAGATTTTTTATTGTCTGGATAAATTTTGCTCCCGCTTTTTTACCATGTTCCTTTAGCGAAACGTAACAAATAACAGTCAGGCCTTTTTTCACTTTCGAATGATTTACGAGCGTCGCGTACTGTTTTATAATGCCGGATTCTTCCATTCTTTTAATGCGTTCATGCACTGGAGTCGTGCTGAGATGAATTTTTTCTGAAATTTCTTTTACCGTAATCCTTGCATTTTCCTGGAGCAACTTTAAAATGGCCAAATCTTTTTTATCAGGTTCATAATCCTGGAATGCTGATTGTTCTTTTGAAACTTCTGATTTCATTGAAAAAATGTCTTTTATTCTTTCTAAAACGAATTTTTCACAAATCTATTCTAAAGTTTTCGATTTACTTAGTAGTATTTTCTAAAAATTGTACCTTTGAGTTTCTAAAAAATAAACAAACCGTATGTCATCTATCACAAAAAACACAATTGATTTCAGCCTTAAAAATAAGGTGAAAGATATGAGCCTTGCAGAATGGGGCCGCAAAGAAATAAACCTTGCCGAAGCAGAAATGCCGGGATTAATGGCGCTGAGAGAAGAATTCGGAAAAGAGAAGCCTTTGAAAGGCGCACGAATTGCCGGATGCCTTCACATGACAATCCAAACTGCCGTATTGATTGAAACTTTAATCGAACTAGGTGCAGAAGTAAAATGGAGTTCGTGCAATATTTTTTCTACGCAAGACCAGGCTGCTGCTGCAATTGCTGCAGAAGGAATTGGTGTATTTGCATGGAAAGGACAAACGCAGGAAGAGAGCGATTGGTGTATTGAGCAAACTTTATTTTTCGGAAGTGAAGATCGCCCGTTAAATATGATTTTGGATGATGGTGGTGATTTAACCAACATGGTTTTTGATAAATATCCTGAACTGATTCAGCATGTAAAAGGCTTGTCAGAAGAAACTACAACCGGTGTTCACCGATTGTATGAAAGAATGGAAAAAGGCACTTTACCAATTCCTGCAATCAACGTAAATGATTCTGTTACGAAATCTAAATTTGATAATAAATACGGTTGTAAAGAAAGCCTGGTAGATGCAATCAGAAGAGCTACGGATGTGATGATGGCAGGAAAAGTAGCTGTAGTTGGCGGTTACGGTGATGTTGGAAAAGGATCTGCCGCAAGTTTGCGTGGCGCTGGTGCGAGAGTAATCGTTACAGAAATTGACCCGATTTGTGCTTTGCAGGCTGCAATGGATGGTTATGAAGTAAAGAAAATGATTGACGCAGTAAAAGAAGCTGATATTATTGTCACTGCTTCAGGTTGTCGCGATTTAATTACTGCTGAACATTTTAAAGCAATGAAAGACAAAGCGATTGTTTGTAACATCGGACATTTTGATATTGAAATTGATGTGGCATGGCTAAATAAAAATTATGGCAATACAAAAGATGTAATTAAACCTCAGGTTGATCAAATATACGATTGATGGAAAAGATATCATTCTATTGGCAGAAGGGCGTTTGGTAAATTTGGGTTGTGCAACCGGCCACCCAAGTTTTGTAATGAGTAATTCATTTACCAACCAGGTGCTTGCCCAGTTGGAATTGTGGAAACATTCAGATAAATATGAAAACAAAGTTTATGTGCTTCCAAAACATCTGGATGAAAAAGTTGCGCGTTTACATTTGAAAAAAATCGGTGTAGTGCTTGATGAACTTACCGATGAACAAAGCGCTTATCTGAATGTGCCGAAAGCTGGGCCATTTAAACCCGAAATGTACAGATATTAAGAATAGTGAATGGTGAATTTGTGAATAGTGAATAGTAAATAGTGAATTAGGAACCCGCTTTAACAACGCGGGTTTTTTATTAAATTCCCAATTTTTTAAAAGCGGCTTCTGATAATAGAAGTGCATTTCTAAAAACCCGAATGCACAGTTCAGAAAATACCAATTAGATTTTTCATGAAATGACAACGAATGATCAATCTAATTGTTTTTACTTGTTAATTAAAGAAGCATAAAAGATTCTAATTGTAAGAAGCATTAAATTCTCCGTCCTTTTTTACTGAATAGTTTTTCACCACATTATACAACGTATCTCTTTCCACCGCTTCGCGGCCAGCCTGGGAAATAAGCATCACTAGTTCATCCGTGCTCATTTTTGGTGTTTGTTCTTCACTCCCTGCCATTGAATAAATTTTGGTGGAGTCATCAATTGTTCCATCAATATCATCTACCCCAAAGGAAAGGGAAAGTTGTGCGTTTTGCCTTCCCAGCATTGGCCAGTACGCTTTTAAATGTGCGAAATTATCCATGAAAATTCTGGCCACCGCATACATCTTCATGTCTTCAATAATGGAAGATTCCGGTACGTCGCTCATGTCATTATTTTTGTTGCGGAATTTTAAAGGAATGAATGTATTAAAGCCATAGGTTTTATCCTGCAGATTTCTCAAACGCCTCATGTGGTCAATGCGGTGCGCATAATTTTCAATGTGGCCATAAAGCATGGTAGCGTTGGTATGCATTCCTAAAAGATGCGCCTCTTCATGAATTTTCAGCCATCCATCGGCATCTACTTTATCTTCACAAATTTGTTTCCTGATTTCATCATCAAAAATTTCAGCACCGCCGCCAGGCATTGATTGCAAACCCGCATCATGCAATTTTTTCATTCCTTCTTTTACAGAAAGCTTTGCTTTGCGAAACATATAATCGAGCTCCACAGCAGTAAAGCCTTTTACATGCAATCCGGGACGGTGATGTTTTATTTCCGAAATGAAATCACAGAAAAATTCAAGATTCATTTTTGGATGAACGCCACCAACGATATGAACTTCTGTAACCGGTTTCCCGTCATAGCTTTTTACAATATCCATCATTTGTTCTTTGGTCAGCGCCCACCCTTCATCACGATGTGCATACAAACGCGAGTAAGAACAAAATTTGCACGAAAAAACGCAAACGTTCGTAGGTTCAATATGAAAATTTCTATTGAAAAAAGTTTTATCACCATGTTTTTTTTCCCTGATATAGTTTGCTAAAGCAGCGCTTAAGCCCACGCTTGCCTTTTCAAAAAGAAAGATCCCTTCTTCATCCGTTATTCTTTCATCAGCAATTACCTTTTCTGCAATATTTTTAAAATTTTTTCCTTCCGGTAACGCATGGATTAAGGCGATTAATTCTTCTTCTTTGTTCGTGTTTTGCATGTTGCAAAATTAATTAATTAGATGCAAGTAGAAAGTAGCATTTAGAAGAAGAAAACAGCAAGTAGCAAGAAGCTACCGAGTCAAAATTAATTTCAAACAATAAACGAAGAAATAAACTGAATTTGTATTTCTTTGCAAACAGCCTGAAAGGGCGATATAACTTAGAATATGGCGACGCCATATTTCTATTCAATGTGAATTAAATTGCTGCAATTAATTACATTATCGATACACTCCTTATTTTTCCCGAAGGGAAATAGCATGATTTCAGTAAACAAACAAATAACCTCAATTCCTCTTTACCATTAACCAATAATCCAATAATAAAATAATTCAAGAATTATTCCTTCACAATCTTCTGCACCACGGTTCTGTTGGTATATTGAAGCTTGATGATATAAACTCCCGGTGCAGCGCCTGACAGGTCAACGGGCATTAACGTATACGCATTACCGTTATATGCTTTGGACCATATCAATTGACCAACAGAATTGTAAATATGAGCCGCCTGCAACGTTACCGGCACCTGATAATTCCTGATAAAAAATTGATTATGAAAAGGATTGGGATAAAATAAATATCCTTGCTCCTTTAAAAGTTGAGGCACCGTAATTCCATAAAGACTAATGTTATCAATATAGAGGTTATTTTGCTTATTTCCTTTGTCAACAAAATAAATCTGAAAATCTTTCGTGCCTACATAAGGGAACAAATTAAGGCTTACATTCTTCCAATCGTTTGCAGTGGGAACAAATGCTGTGGCCGAATTAGCAGCTGTTGTTTGCAGGCCGGTACCCCAATTTTTCCAAACCGTTGTAAATGTCTGCCCGCAATCAGTAGTTATTTGTAATTCTAGTGTATCCTGCAACCCGGATGAACTTCTGGCGGCATAAGCATAATCGAAGGAAACAAACATCGAATCATAAGTGGATGTTCCGGAGATTATGGAAGAAATAAAACGGTTCGTTGTTCCTGTGGATGTTGCATTGAAATTATTTATAACCATAGATGCAGTACCCGTTTTAGCTGCTACCGTAGTTCTTTGCCAGGTTATTCCTCCGTCCGGATTTTCTATCGACCAGGTTGCCGGTGGAAATACCGGATTCTCAAATCCTTCTGTTACAGGAGTCGTTACTTTTCCCGTAACAAAAAATGATTTTTTAATGGTATCATTTGCCGGAGATTCATCTCCTGTTCCGGAGGAGGAAACCGGTTGGGTTGTAAATACAGTAATAACATGATTTCCCTGTGTTGGCGTAAATGTATTGAGCGGTACATTCATCTGAGCATCCGGTGCAAGTGAAATCCCGGAAACCGTAGTTTCGGAGGGAGTTCCATTGTCAATCTGGTAATCTACTTTGAAAGCGGTAATCGTTGAAAAGCCGGCATTTTTTATGGTCACTACCGGAATAGTTGGCTCAGCACAATCTGTTGCGGTTGGCGGATTTATCGCAATTGGTGTGATATCACGTGAGGTTTCCTGTTTGATGTTAATATTATCTATGTAAATATTATTCCCATAATCACTGGTGCTTCTAAAAGCAACAATAATATTTCCGGAGCTTAAAATACTTCCATCTAACGTTATTTTTTGTGTTACCCAATCTGCCGGCGCCGGATTGAGATAGGCATTTGAATCAACACCGGCAGTAGCAAGCGCTGCTCCGGCTTTATTAAAATAACTGGTAAATGTAGCGCCACAATCGTTTGAAACCAACACATTGAGACTATCATTAAATTGAGGATCCGGATAATTTTTATACGCAAGATCAAAACTTATGACCACAGGATCAGTATTGCTTAATGTAAGCTTAGGAGTACGAATCTCATCCCATTGCCCGGCGTTATTATTGCCATAATTGTCTATGTACATCGAATGAGCGCTGTTCTTTCCGGGAGTGGTGATTTGCCAGCCGCTATTGTTGTAAGGATTGATAAGGTTCCATCCGGCAGGAGGGAAAACCCCATTTTCAAATCCTTCTGAAAGTGGCAGCGGTACAGGATTCGGAACAAATAATGTTGCCCTTAATGAATCATTTGAAGGAACCTGGTCGGCGCCGCTTCCATTTACATTAGAAGTAAAAAATGTGAATGTAAAATTACCGGTAGACACAGGCACAGCAGGGAAAGTCACCATTTGTGTAGCACCAAAAGCTAAATTCGTAGCCAGATTTGTAGTCACCGCAGCACCTCCATTCACACGATAGCCAACGGTAAGAGAGGTAATGGTATTCAAACCATTATTTACAATAAGCACTTTGGGAGTAAAATTTCCTGCGCAAGTCATTGTAGCCGGATGGAAGATAGATGAACACCCGGATGTTTCTATGCCGCCGGGATTTACAGATGAAAGCGGAGCAGCATCTCTTACCGGTGAATTTGCGGGTGCTGTAGCTGCCACGGAAGTCAAAAGCCCGCTTCTGTAAGTAGTCAATACATATTCCATTCGTTCTACCTGTTTTTTTGTAAACATGCTGTAGCAATTATCCAGCGTATAATCCATGTAATCCTGATACAGTATTCCCGGTGGTGTTGATGTACATTGATCAGTTACAACCGTTCCTGCAGGGCAGTTGGTAGTAGCAATCGCCTGGTTTGGAGTGTCACCTATATCTTTGGAAGTATTTCCCTGTCCCGGGGGATTGTATAGTGTAGGAGGCAAAGTATATGTAGAACCTTCTGTTGTTAAAGCGCGGAAATCATCGCCTGAACATTTATTGGAACTATTTTCATCATCACCCCAGATATGAAATAACCCGAAATAATGACCCATTTCATGAACAACCGTGCGCGCTTTATTGTACTCCGACGGATTGCAGGAACTGATGCCAAAACCTAAAATATTACAAAATATGCCATCATCGGCAGGAACGCCACTTCCCGGAATCTGCGTATATCCTAATGTTCCATCATTACCGGAAATATTTCCTACCCATATATTTACATAGGAATTTGGATCCCATACATCTGCTCCACCTAATGAAGCTCTTTTAATAGAATCAGTAACAATATTAGGATTGCCGGTTGTTGAACTGGTGATCCGCTCAATTCCATTAGTAAGAGCACCGGAAGGAGTCCTTCTCGCTAAGACAAACTGAATCATCGAATGCCCTCTTATCGCCTGAAAAGCTGCGGGAATATTGGTGCTGTCTGCATTCAAGCCGGCAAAATCAGCATTCAACGCGGCGATCTGTGACTGTACTACTTCTTCTGTTATCAGGTAAGGATTGGGAAGAACAATATGAAACACAACCGGCACATAAACTACGCTTTGCAAACGTTTTGCAACCCGCAACGTATTTTGAGGAGGAATTTCTTTTGATAATTTTTCAGCTAATAATTTTCTTTCAGGAAACGCTTTGAAAAGCATATCCACTCTTTGCATGGTTGCACATCTCTTAAATTCAGTAACCGCCTGAGGTGCAGATGTAATTGGAATTTGCTGCGAAAATCCATTTGAAAAAAATAAAAATAGCGCACCTATATTTAGAACAAATTTTTTCAAGCGGACATTATTTTAAATATTTTAGAAATTGGGGTACCGGCAATTTTCAATTTGCAAAATAGTTATTAAAGTTGAAATTAAATTTTGTAAAAAAGATTTTATTAATTCTCTTATCTTTCAAAATATTTTAAAACTTTCTGCATTTAATAAAAATAAATTACGGGAATTTTACCCCGCAGATTTTTTTAAAATTTTTACTTTCTAAATAAAATTAAATGAAGAATATCAGGTTGCGTTTGATTGTAATGAATTTTTTACAGTTTTTTATCTGGGGCTCCTGGCTCTTAACAATTGGCGCTTACTGGTTTCAGACGAAGCACTGGTCGGGCACAGAATTCGGCGCTATATTTTCAACCATGGGAATTGCTTCACTATTTATGCCTTCTCTTGCAGGAATAATCGCCGACAAATGGCTAAATGCTGAAAAACTATACGGTATTTTTCACATCTGCGGAGCGATTGTGCTTTTTACCATTCCCATGATCAACAATCCGTTTACGTTGTTTTGGGTCATGCTTTTAAACATGACGTTTTATATGCCCACCATTTCTTTATCAATCGCCGTTGCTTATTCTGCATTAAAAAAAGACGGCAAAGATGTCGTAACAGATTATCCGCCGATAAGGGTTTGGGGCACAATTGGATTTATCGTAGCGCTGTGGGTAGTAAGTTTGTTGCACATCGAAACGACCGCTGAGCAATTTTATGTAGCATCCGCTGCATCACTCGTTTTGGGATTATATGCATTCACTTTGCCAAAATGCCCGCCTTTACTACGTTCTGAAAAAAAGAGATCTTTGATTGATGTTTTAGGTCTTAATTCTTTCCGGTTATTAAAAAACCGGAAGATGGCTATTTTCTTTCTTTTTGCCATGTTACTGGGCGCTGCGCTTCAGCTCACAAACGCGTATGGCGACACATTTTTGCATGATTTTGCCAATTCGGAAAAGTATAAAGGAATGATTGCCGTAAAATATCCTGCAATCATCATGAGTATCTCCCAGATTTCTGAAACACTTTTTATCCTCGCAATTCCGTTTTTTTTAAAAAGGTTTGGGATAAAAAAAGTAATGCTAATCAGCATGCTCGCATGGTTTCTTCGTTTTGGATTATTTGCTTATGGGAATCCGGGTGACGGGCTTTGGATGATCATACTATCGTGTATTGTTTATGGAATGGCATTTGATTTTTTCAATATTTCAGGTTCTCTTTTTGTAGAATCTCAAAGTGACCCTTCTATCAGAGCGAGCGCACAAGGGCTTTTTATGATGATGACGAATGGTTTTGGAGCCGTATTAGGAAGTTCCATCAGCGGAATCGTGATCGATCAATTTTTTACCTATGCTGATAAAAGTAAAGACTGGTATGGCATCTGGATTTCTTTTTCTTTATACGCATTAGTCGTGGCGATTTTATTTGTCATACTTTTTAAACATAAACATGTTCCTGAACTCATTGAAAAAAAATTACACCTACCCAATAAAATGATTATTGAAGAAAAATAGAATATTGCCGGCATTGGGCGTAATAGTGGCATATATTAAAACAGGATTTCCCATTATTTGTTTATTTGCTGAAAACGATTTCTTTGCATCTCCACTAATTTTTTCGGGCATAAATACTTAAATTCCTACCTTCAATTTTTTTATAAATAAAATAAAAATGAATCTTGCACCTTATATAGACCATACATTATTGAAACAAACCTCTACACTTCCTGAAGTGGAAAATTTATGCAAAGAGGCCATAGAATATAAATTTGCAGCCGTTTGCATTCCACCGTTATATGTGAAAAAAGCAAAAGAATTTTTGGGTGAATCGACAGTAAAAGTGGCTACAGTAGTAGGTTTCCCTTTAGGATATTGTGCGATAGAAGCGAAAGTTGCTGAAATTGTTTTAGCAATTGTGGATGGAGCAGATGAACTGGATATGGTCGTAAATATTTCTGCAATAAAAAATGGCGACTGGACTTTTATTGCCAATGAAATCAATACCATCATGCCGATTGTAAAAAACAAGAATAAAGTAATTAAAGTAATCATTGAAACCGGTGTATTAACGGATGATGAAATTATCAAAAGCTGCGACATTTATGGTGCAGCAGGAGTAGATTTTGTAAAAACATCAACTGGTTTTGCTGCAAAAGGCGCCTCCATTCATGCGGTACAACTAATCAGGGCGCATCTGGCAGATTCAGTGAAAATAAAGGCAAGCGGAGGAATAAAATCCTATTCCTTTGCGAAGGAATTGATTAATGCAGGAGCGAACAGAATTGGCTGCAGTGCAAGTTTGGAAATCATGAATGAAAGCCAGCAAAGAAAGGTTTAGCGGATGCGGTGAGAGGAGTGTCACAGTAAAAGAACAAATAAGGCATTTTGTTTTTTTGTGCGGGAAATTGTTTAAAAAGGGTATCGATAACTTTAGAAAGTTTAGAGAAGTTTAGAAAATCAAAAGAACATTCTATCTTTAGTGTTCCATAATTGTTTTACAAAATGAAAAAGGCCGCTGCTATTTTGAGTTTATTAAGTGTATCATTTTTTATAAATGCACAAGACCCACATTTTTCACAGTTTTTTGCATCGCCGCTTACCTTAAATCCCGCATTTACCGGAAAGTTTGATGGAACATTGCGTGTTTCCGGAAATTATCGTAATCAATGGCCCGCATTCAATAATGTATATACGACCTCTACCTTAAGTGTTGATTTTGATATTTTAAAAAATAAACTTCCCGATTTTGATCGTTGGGGAATCGGTGTACTGGCACTTACCGATAAAGCCGGCGGAGGAGTTCTTACCAATAATTATTTGGCATTATCTACTTCTTATTCCAAAGCACTGGACGAAGATGGCTTTAAACAGATAGCGGTAGGTTTCCAGGGTACGTACGGCCAAAAAAGATTAGATAGGAATAAACTTTTTTTTGAAGACCAGCTTACCCCTTATGGATTCACCGGCGTAACCCAGGAAACTTTTAATGGTGATAATCTAAACATCAATTACCTGGATGTAAATGCCGGTTTATTATTTTCTGCTTCTACAGATGAAACAAATAATTTTTATGTCGCTGCTTCTGTGTATCATATCAACCGGCCGCATGAAAGTTTTATGGGAGCCAATTGGAACATTGCTTCACGAACTACAATAAGTGCCGGTGGATATTTTCCTGTTTCCGATATTCTTACTTTTCATGCAAGTGGCATTTACCAATACCAGGCGGCTTCCACCGAAACCGTAGTGGGTGGTGCTTTATCAGGGGCTGTAGGCGATGATCAGAACGAAAATCCGACTAATGTTTATGCTGGATTATGGTACCGGTTAAATGATGCAGTAATTCCTTACATCGGGTTAGAATTTTCAGGTATGCGCATTGGCGCCACATACGACATTAATGTATCCAGTCTGAAAGCAGGCTCGCAAAGCAGGGGTGGTATGGAAATTTCATTGATTTATGTAAAAAAACCTGCTGGATTTAAAGGAATTCCTTGCCCAAAATTCTAACCCCACAATTATTTCCTTTCGAATTCTCAAATGTGAATTTTTGTTTTTTTCATTAAAAGAAAGAAAATTATTTGGTATCAAAACTACCGAAGATTATCTTTGCCGTCCTTTAAACAGAATGGCGCGTTGGTCAAGGGGTTAAGACGCCTCCCTTTCACGGAGGAATCACGGGTTCGAATCCCGTACGTGCTACAAAAAAGCCTTGATTATAATATTTTCAAGGCTGTTTTATTTATGGTAACTGTCTATGTTTTATTGAGTTTAAAAGACAAAGCCACTTATGTTGGAATGGCCTTAGATGCTATTAAAAGATTGAAAGAACATAATTCCGGCAGAAACCGATATACCAAGGCTCACGTTCCCTGGCAAATAATTTATACTGAACAACATCCTGATTGGACTACCGCTCGAATTAGAGAAAAATATTTAAAATCAACTGCGGGTAAAAATTGGTTGAAAAAACAATTCCCCTGAACCGAGGAATCACGGGTTCCCTGCCTGACTGCGCCATGCAGGCAGGGAATCCCGTACGTGCTACAAAAAAGCCTTGATTATAATATTTTCAAGGCTGTTTTATTTATGGTAACTGTCTATGTTTTATTGAGTTTAAAAGACAAAGCCACTTATGTTGGAATGGCCTTAGATGCTATTAAAAGATTGAAAGAACATAATTCCGGCAGAAACCGATATACCAAGGCTCACGTTCCCTGGCAAATAATTTATACTGAACAACATCCTGATTGGACTACCGCTCGAATTAGAGAAAAATATTTAAAATCAACTGCGGGTAAAAATTGGTTGAAAAAACAATTCCCCTGAACCGAGGAATCACGGGTTCCCTGCCTGACTGCGCCATGCAGGCAGGGAATCCCGTACGTGCTACAAAAAAGCCTTGATTATGATAATAGTCAAGGCTGTTTTATTTATGGTAACTGTCTATGTTTTACTGAGTTTAAAAGACAAAGCCACTTATGTTGGAATGGCTTTAGATGCTATTAAAAGATTGAAAGAACATAATTCCGGCAGAAACCGATATACCAAGGCTCACGTTCCCTGGCAAATAATTTATACTGAACAACATCCTGATTGGACTACCGCTCGAATTAGAGAAAAATATTTAAAATCAACTGCGGGTAAAAATTGGTTGAAAAAACAATTTCCCTGAACCGAGGAATTACCGGTTCCCTGCCTGACTGCGCCATGCAGGCAGGGAATCCCGTACGTGCTACAAAAAAGCCTTGATTATAATATTTTCAAGGCTGTTTTATTTATGGTAACTGTCTATGTTTTATTGAGTTTAAAAGACAAAGCCACTTATGTTGGAATGGCCTTAGATGCTATTAAAAGATTGAAAGAACATAATTCCGGCAGAAACCGATATACCAAGGCTCACGTTCCCTGGCAAATAATTTATACTGAACAACATCCTGATTGGACTACCGCTCGAATTAGAGAAAAATATTTAAAATCAACTGCGGGTAAAAATTGGTTGAAAAAACAATTTCCCTGAACCGAGGAATCACGGGTTCCCTGCCTGACTGCGCCATGCAGGCAGGGAATCCCGTACATGCTACAAAAAAGAGGCCGTCTCAAAATAAAAATTGAGATGGCCTCCTGTTTTATTCCCATTTACAGTAGATAATTTTACTTCTATTTCACCATTTGTTTTGAAGAAAGAACTGAATAACTTCCATTTTTTTCAATAAATGGTGCTTGTTTGATGAGATTCCCTATTTTTTCGCGGGTGCGCCAATAAACATCTTCCATAAAACGATGCGCAAATTCCCCGTTTCTTCCGATGCTCAAAAGATTGTCAATTTTAGTTGAGTTTTCGAATTCGCGTCTTTCCTTTTCATATTCATTCAGAAAAATTGGGTACGCATACGGTGTTCTCAAAACATTTGCACCTAAAAATTTATTTGCGGCGTTGGGAATGATTGCAGTGATTTTCTCAACACAAAGTGTAATCAGTTCTTCGTTATCCATATTCCAGTATTCATCGTTTTTTTCACAACCGATATCAGCAGTGATGATTGATTTCCCTTCGGGAGCAAGCCACGGCATCGAACGGGTAACTTCTGTCAAACGAAAAAAAGGAAATTGGTGTTCAGGAAACCAAAGAACCGTATCAGGTAATAAGTTTCTCTTATCAAAGCGGATGTTCACAAAAAGCATCGGACGGAAACGAAAATTCGCTATTCCTTTCAGAGCATCAGTGCCTGTTACCATCTTTGATAAAATGTTTGCAGGAGCAGTGCTTACCACGGCGGACACCTCAATAAGCTCATCTTTTACCATCACCGCAACCGCTTTCTCATTTTCTACAATAATCTCCTGTACGGGTGATTGAAGCGTGATAGAATCTTCCAAACCTTCGGCAAGTTTGGAACACAAGCGTGAAACTCCTCCATTTGGATAAACATGGTAAACTGACGGCACTTCTGGTTTTTCACGATTATACCCACACGCTACAGCACGGCCGGTAACTTTGCTGGCCATTTTCAAATAAAAAGTATTAAAAATACTTTTAGGCAAACTATCTGCAATTGCTGGTGAAAGTTTATCAGACGGGGCACCCGACCACGCCTCAATCAAAGGAAGCGCGATTTCGTTGGCAAGAGAGCTTCCATACCTGTTTCTGAAAAGTTCGGCTATTGATTTAGCGGCACTTCTTTTTTTATTTAGTTTTAGTTTGCTTTGTAGAAAACCTAAAGACATCCTTGGTATGGTAACAAGGCCAAAAGGATATTGGTAACTCTTATCACCAATCCAAACCGACTCTCCATAATATTTTACCGTCTTACATTCCCGTTCTACGCCGACAGCCTTTGCTAACCGGTTGGTAATAAAATGTGCTCCAAAGTCGTTACTAAATCCATCCTTATCTTTAAAACTCGCTGCAAGACCGGCAAGTCTGTCTCCGGCTTCAAAAAGAATAAAAGGAATATTGTTCTGCTTTAAAAAATTGGCTGCAGTTAACCCTGCAAGACCACCTCCGATAATAGCAACTGGCTTTGTATTCATAATTAAAAAATTAAGTGATTTGGGGATTTATATCGATTTGAAAACTTATTTTTTTAACGTAGCCTGTAATAAGGCACCTTTCCCAAACTTCTGCAAAACGAAGTCCAAAACGGTAAAAGCACCGAGAGAAACAGGAGATTTTAAGGTGAAACGATCTATAAGCCATTGAGGCTTTTTTTGACCTACCAGGGAATTATGAATTGAGTAAACCCAATTCACAGGGCTTACGATTGTCGAAAGATCTTCAACTTCAAATCCGGTTTTAATAGCCAGTTTCGTTATTGATTTCTTATTAAATAAATTCCAATGTCTTGGAAAATGATAGCCTCCCCAATACCTGTTTTTATAAATTTTAAAATCTAATGAATCAGTATTGTCAGTAACTATTACCAGTTTTCCTCCTTTTTTTAATAATTTAAAAATTGAAGATAAAATTGCAGCAGGTTTTTCAACATGTTCAATGGTCTGAATCATAAATACAAGGTCAAAGGATTCCTCAGGAAGTTGCATTTCTTCCACGCTACCAAGATGAACATTTAATCCGGACTTGCGGGCGGCTTCTACAGCTCGCTTGTCCAGATCAATTCCCTCCAGCGTCCATTTTTTGTTGCCGTATTTTCTAAGTAAATTTAAATGAAAGCCATCTCCGCAACCGACATCTAAAATACGTGCATCATCTCCTAATCCCTTGCATCTGCTCAATGACCGGTTTGCTTCCAATCTACTCCTTACTTTGTACACAAATCCATATTGCTTTGGTGAAAAATCGAAGGCATGATAATTAGGAGGATAAATTGTTTCAAATTCCTTTACTGAAGGACGCGGATTTAAATAAATTAATTTACAGGAATCACATTGAACTGCGGAAAAACTATCCGGACTGGTATGATATTCATAATCTTCGCCATGACCTACAGTAGTTGCGGATGCGCTGCCGCAAATACAACATTCAACATCATTTAACTCAAGGTGTAGGGATGTCTGCATAAATAATCAGAATTAAAAATAATTTTAGTAGGAAATTAATATAGGAAGTTTGGAATCAAACTAACAGTAAGATTGTTTCCAAAGATAGTGGATTTTCAAAAATAATTTTACATAAAAATGAAAATTATTGCCTCAGTTTTTTAGGTCAGACATACAACAGTTATCTTTGCAAAATATGTTATCAGTAAGCAATCGCGGCAAAATAATGCCGGCCTCTCCGATCAGAAAATTGGTGCCTTTCGCAGAAGCGGCAAAGAAAAAAGGAATTAAAATTTATCATTTAAATATTGGTCAGCCGGATATAGAAACACCGCCAGAAATTTTAAATGCGGTTCGCAATTCTGATTTTAAAATCCTGGAATACAGCCATAGCGCAGGAAATGAAAGTTATCGTAAAAAATTAGTGGAATATTATCGTTCTGTAAATATCAATGTAGATTACAACGAAATAATTATTACCACCGGTGGAAGTGAAGCGATTTTATTTGGATTTATGAGTTGTCTCGATGCCGGAGATGAAGTAATTATTCCGGAACCTTTTTATGCAAATTATAATGGATTTGCGGTAACAGCAGGGGTAACGGTGAAACCAATTACATCAAATATTGAAACAGGTTTCGCTTTGCCGCCAATCGAAGAATTTGAAAAATTAATCACGCCGAAAACCAAAGCCATTATCATTTGCAATCCAAATAATCCAACAGGTTATTTATACAGCCGTGAAGAAATGGAAGTGCTGAAAACAATTATTAAAAACCACGATCTTTATTTATTTTCTGATGAAGCTTACCGCGAATTTTGCTATGAAGGAGAACATTTCAGTGCCATGCAACTGGAACGCGCAGAAGAAAATGTAATCTTAATGGACACCATCAGCAAACGATACAGTGCTTGTGGCGCAAGGATTGGCGCCCTGGTAACACACAATAAAGAGGTCTTAAATACTGCAATGAAATTTGCCCAGGCAAGATTAAGCCCGCCGGAATTTGGACAAATTCTTGGCGAAGCGGCAGTAGATCTTCCCGCAGATTACTTTCAAAAACCAAAAGCTGAATATCAGTTAAGAAGAGACACAATCGTAAAAAGATTAAATAATATTCCCGGCGTTTTTTGTCCAAATCCTGGTGGCGCATTTTATGCAATGGCTTCTTTGCCCATTGATGATGCAGACGTTTTTTGCCAATGGCTTTTGGAATCATTTAACTATAATGGTGCTTCATTAATGCTGGCTCCCGCCACCGGTTTTTATGGCACAGAAGGTTTGGGTAAAAATGAAGTAAGACTTGCATACGTCCTAAATGCCGATGCTATCAATCATGCAATGGATTGTTTGGAAAAAGCGCTAGAAGTTTATCCGGGAAGGAAAAAATAAAATAACAATTTCATTCAATTTTTGCATTGCCATTTTTCACCAATGTATTATCTTCGCCGCCCAAAATGTCGGGGTAGCTCAGCTGGTTAGAGCATCGGATTCATAACCCGAAGGTCGGCGGTTCAAGTCCGCTCCCCGATACACTTTCCCTTACTTCTCAGTAGGGATTTTTTCATTAAATACTTCGCTCATTTTACAGCAAAGCGACAAATATATTGATTTACTATTTTGCGGGAATAAAAAAACGCTCACTTTTTAAATGAACGTTTTTAAAATTGTTTTATAAAAAATTAATCACCTTGCTCCCGGAGGACAATATTTTCTCAAATAATCTGTAAATAACCCTGATAAAAATTTCCTCGTTCCTTGCCCTTCGGATAATGAATGGGTGCGGTTTGGAAACGGCATAAATTGGAAAGTTTTGTTGTATTTTATCAACTCATCCAACAGCGCTTCTGCATTGTCATATTGCACGTTGTCATCGCCGGTACCATGAATGAATAATAAATTTCCTTTCAGATTTTTTGCGTAGTGAATCGCTGAACCCAGCACATAATTTTCCATATCATCCTGGGGCAATCCCATGTATCTTTCTTCATAAATGTTATCGTAGAATAACATATTGGTCACTGCAGCAATCGCAATTCCGGTTTTGTAAATTTCCGGATATTGGAACATTAAATTTAATGTAGAAGAACCTCCGCCACTCCAGCCCCATACAGCCACCCGATCTTTATCAAAATACGGTTTTTCCAAAATCTTTTTTGCAGCCATTGCCTGGTCGCGGATGTTTAATCTTCCTATTTTCCCATAAATGGATTTGCGCCATTCGGATCCACGCAATGAAGGCGTGCCACGATTATCAACAGAGATTTGAAAATATCCTTCAAGACTCATATCGCCATTAAACAAAAAATTATTTTGTGCACCAAACTGGTCACCAACTGTAGAGGAGGCAGGCTCGCCATAAACGTAAAAAACAACAGGATATTTTTTCGTTGAATCAAAATTTGCCGGCTTCGACATCCATGCGTCAAATGTGATATGATCGTCAGTAGTCACTTTAAAATATTCCACATTGCTGTTTTCATTCACTCTCATATTTTTCCCAATACTTTTTTCATCATTCAACGGTTTTCCATCTGGCAAAGTGATCCATTCTGACACAGGAAATGTTTTATAATTTGAAAAAGTATGGAATGCAAATTTTGCTTCAGGAGAAATATTGTAATTATGCGTTCCTATAAGATTTGCTGGTGATAAAGGTTCCAGCTTTCCTTTGCTATTTAATTTTGTGCGGTACAAATAAAGCTGTGTGGCATTATTTGGCGAAGCCATAAAATAAACATAGCCATTTTTTTCATCGATGCATCTGATATTATCAATATCATAATCTCCTTTTGTAACCAAAGATTCTTTACCGTCGCGATCAAGTAAATAAATATGACGCCAGCCATCTTTTTCTGTGACCCACAAAAATTGCTTACCTCCGTTAAGCCAATCCCAACCTGTCGGATCATCATCGTTCCACCTGGATTTGATATCAATGAAGGCTTTGTCAGTTTCTGTATAAAAATTTTTTGCAGCCCCGGTATTTACATCACAATAAAAAAGTTTGCTTTCATTTTGCTTCCTGTTCAGTTGTTGTAAAACAACCTGCGAAGAATTATCGGCCCATTCCATCCGTGGGATATAATGTTCCTGTGGATCACCGGGAACATCCATCCATTTTGTTTCATCATTATCAACAGTTACCACACCGATTCTTACCGGAGACGGGGGCCAGCCTACTTTTGGATACTCCACAGGTATAATTTGTGAATACACGGAATCGGTTGTATTAACCATATAATAATCACGAATCTTTGTGGCATCTACCTGCCAGAAAGCAATTTTTTTACTGTCGGGGCTCCAGCGAAAACCATCGCGGCAACCAAATTCTTCTTCATAAACCCAATCAAAAGTTCCGTTGATAAATTTTCGTGTACCCGTTACCGTTAGTGGCTTTATTTTATGCGTTACCAGATCTTCAAGATATAAATTATGTTCGCTTACATAAGCTGCCTGCTTACCATCAGGAGAAATTTTTGCAAACATTAATGATTGTGAAGGAAGTGTTTTTCCAAGTTGCGTTAATTGATTTTTGTTCAAATCTAAGAATCCAATAATCTCCACGTGTGTGATAGCGCCAAACTTTGGCAGTGTTTGTAAAAATAAGCAGCGTTTTATAATCAGGAGAAAAACTATAAATTCTAAATGATAACGGCTCAGTTGCGCCGGCAGGAATTAATTGCTCTTTATTTACCAAAACTGTTTCAGCACTTGTTTTCAAGTCCGTTTTTACAACATTTCCGTTTCTTAAAACAATCATTGAATTGCCATCAGCCGTCCAGTTTATTTCTTTGGCGCGAAACTGAGAAAAGGAAGTAAAAGTGCAAAAGGAAAAAATTACGAGTATTAAAAATCGTACAGGCTTATAGGTCATGCTTTTAAAAGTTTTTATCCAAAGGGTTCCTTTGAAGCGGTAAAAATAAAGGAAAAAGGAAGAAACATTTTTACTATTTGCAAATAAGAATCGTGGTTATTTGTTTGTTTACTAAGATTATCAATTTGATTTTGATTATTTATCATTGCATTCATAACATAAAGGACAATTCGTGTTAATTGTGTAATTTGTAGCTAAGAAAATAAATTTGTTTATGGTTGAAAAAGAAAAATTACGGATTGATAAATATTTATGGGCAATCAGGATTTTTAAAACAAGAAGCCGTTGCTGCTGATGCCTGCAATACAGGCAAAGTAAAAAGTAAAGGAGTGAACGTGAAACCAGCAAAAACAGTGGCTTTGGGCGATCAGTATGAAATAAAAACCGAAAATAAAAAGTGGATTATAGAAGTTGTTTCTTTGCTGCATAACCGGCAGAAATATGAAGAAGCAATCAAACATTATATTGATCTTTCACCAAAAGAAACAGCTGATAAAACACAAGCCAGTGCCTTCGTTTTTAGCACTGGAAAAAGACAAAGTAAGCAAGGCCGGCCAACGAAAAAAGAGAAGAGAAAGCTGGATGATTTTTTGGAATAGAAACGAAGATTTCACAGCTTTTTTTGCTTCCTTCAATGAATGTAATTGAATGGAATCGTTGTCCATTTCAAACTTCATTTTTGAAACCAGGAATTTATGCAATAGGTTTTAGGATGTAAATAATTCCTTGCCAGCTTTTGTGCTTACGCGGTAAAATCAATTTGATTTTTTCCCCAAATTTTCTTCTGTTCAACGGTCTATCTTTGCCACATGAAAATAGATATCATCTCGGTAGTTCCTCAATTAATGGAAAGTTTTTTTGCTCATTCTATTTTAAAAAGAGCGGCGGAAAAAGGTTTGCTTGAAATCAACATTTTTAATTTAAGAGATTTTACCAATTACAAACACGGCCAGGTAGATGATTATCAATTTGGAGGTGGCGCAGGTTTGGTAATGATGATAGAACCGTTGGTAAATGCGATTGAGTCATTGCAGAAAAATACCGTTTATGATGAAATTATTTTCTTAACGCCTGATGGAGAACTGTTTGATCAAAAGATCGCGAATAATTTATCCTTAAAAAATAATTTGCTGCTCATTTGCGGTCATTACAAAGGAATCGACCAGCGTGTTCGCGATCATTTTATTACCAAAGAAATTTCTATTGGCAATTATGTTTTGAGCGGAGGTGAATTAGGCGCTGCTGTTTTAGCAGATGCAATAGGACGGTTAATTCCCGGCGTTTTGAACGATGAAACCTCCGCCCTTACTGATTCTTTCCAGGACAATTTACTGGCCCCGCCGGTTTATACTCGCCCTGAAGAATTCCGGGGATGGAAAGTTCCGGAAGTCTTAATGAGTGGAAATCATTCAAAAATTGAAGAATGGCGAAATGAAAAGTCGTTTGAAAGAACTTATGAAAAAAGGCCGGATTTATTGGATTGGAATTTACCGGATTTGGGCGTCTAAAAAAGAATTTTTTTTCCTAATATTTTTGAATCGATTTCGCCAGTTAAATCTTTCTGTTGTTCAAATTTATTATTCACTAAAAAAAAGGAATCAACCGATTTTGTATTGGGATCAACAATAAAATATTCGTGTACGCCAAACCTTTCATAAACCGATTTTTTTTCTTCATAATCAAGATAGGAAGTAGAAGGAGATAACACTTCAACAATGAGATCAGGAGCGCCAAACAAGCCTTTGTTTCGAATTGAGTTTAAGTTTTCATTTCTGATAAAAAGTAAATCCGGCTGTAAAATATTTTCATCAGAGAAATGAACATCAAAAGGAGAAATTCTCACTTCTCCAATTTTATTTTTTCGTAAAAAAAGAGAAATTTCAATATTTATTTCATTCAAAACAACCTGATGAAGATTTTGTGGAGCAGGACTCATAATTAGTTTGTTGTTGATTAACTGACACAATGTTCCCTCAGGAAGACTTTCCCAAACTTCCAGCATTGTTTTTGGTGGATGAATTAATGTTTCAGGCATGTTTTAAAATTACAACATTTATTTTATTCCCTGAAAAAAAGGAAGTCAAAATCGTTTTAAAAATCAGTTTGTTCTGTTGAAATAATCTTTTCTGCATTGCGCAGTTTTGTTGCAATTTGTCCTGTTATAATATGCCAGAACATGACAAAATCGCTACCCAAACTATAAAGTGGATAAACAAATGTGGCAGGTTTATTTTTTTCGAAAAAAAAATGACCAAACCACGCAAATCCGTATCCGCAAACCGGGATAATAATTAACCAAAACCATTTACCGGTAATGATTCCAAGAATAATACAAACAAATATTAAGAGCGTTCCTGTGAAATGCAATGCTCTGCTAACAGGATTTCTATGTTCAGTTAAATAGTATGGATAAAAACTCCAAAACGTTTTATATTTCTTTTCCATATCGAAATTTAAAAGTTTATTTTAAAAGATGCAGTTCTAAATTTCGTACTTCTTTTAATGCAGACAATATTTCTTCCAATTTATTTTTCGGAATCCCTGTTTCAATCCTGCAAAACAATCGCATTTCATTTTTTAAAATCGTGCAATTATATTGTTTAATAATCCGCATTACTTCATTCATTTCCGTATAATTAAATTGTAATTCGTAAAAGACTTCAACTGCCTTTTGCACGACCGGTGTGCATTGCAAAACCAGGGATGAAGCGGTTTTATAAGCATTTATTAATCCCGGCACTCCTAATAAAGTGCCACCAAAATAACGCACCACAACGATTAAAATATCAGTAAGATTTTTAGAATCTATCTGCCCTAAAATTTGTTTTCCGGCTGTTCCGGAGGGTTCGCCATCATCGCTTGTTCTAAAACTATTTCCATCAGTTCCTATGCGGTAAGCGAAACAATGATGGACAGCTTTTGCATGGTCTTTTTTTAAATCCTGCAAATGTTTTTTAAAGTCATCGGTATTTTTTACGGGAAACGAATAAGCCAAAAATTTGCTGCCGCGGTCTTTAAACTCAGCAACAGCGGTGCTTTCAATGGTAAAGTAAAAATCTGTTTCTTTCCTTTCATTCATCATTTCAATCGGTGAAGGTTTTTTATTTATTATGATTATCGATTGCGGCAAAGATTACAAACTTTATTGACTGAAAATATTAAAGCAGATATTTATTCTCTCAATTGTAATATTGCAATTACAGCAAACGAAGAAATAAGACACAATCTTATTTTAGAATCAGTCAGCTATAACAGAAATAAAAAATGAACAGAGAATATTTAATAAAACAAATCAATGAAAAAAAATCGTATTTATGTGTCGGATTGGATACAGACATTGAGAAAATCCCTGCTCACCTGAAAGGCCATCCCGACGCGGTTTTAAACTTCAATAAACAAATCATCGATGCCACAAAAGATGTGTGTGTCGCCTATAAAATCAACACCGCTTTTTATGAAGCGCTTGGTACAAAAGGCTGGGAATCTTTGGAAAAAACAGTAGAATATATTCCTGCAACTCATTTTAAAATTGCCGATGCAAAACGTGGTGATATTGGCAATACTTCTTCTCAATATGCCAAAGCGTTTTTTGAAACGATTCCTTTCGATGCCATTACCGTAGCGCCTTACATGGGAAGCGACAGTATCAAACCTTTTTTAAGTTATGAAAATAAATGGACAATCGTTTTGGCTCTGACCAGCAATGAAGGCAGTAAAGATTTTGAACAGTTGCATGTACATGACAATTACTTATATGAAAAAGTGATAAAAAAGACTTGTGATTGGGGAACCGAAAATAACCTGATGTTTGTTGTTGGTGCCACAAAGGCTGAAGATATTTCTGCTATCAGAAAAATAATTCCCAATCATTTTTTATTAATTCCCGGAGTTGGTTTTCAGGGTGGCAATCTTGCAGAAGTTTCCAAACATGGATTGAATAAGGATTGTGGTATTTTGGTAAATGTTTCCCGTGCTATCATTTATGCAGGGCACGATGAAAACTTTGCAGAAGAAGCACGCAGAGTGGCATTGGAATATCAAATGGAAATGAAGGAGTATCTTTGATTATGAAAAATTTGTTGAAACCGGTAAAGCAACAAATAACACCAATTTCAATTTTATTATTAACTAATTAATTTCTAAATGGCACAAGATTTATTTCAATCTCCCGATTATTTTAATGTAGATGAATTATTAACTGATGAACAAAAACTGATCAGGGAAAGTGTAAGAAATTATGTGAAAAAAGAAATTTCTCCCATCATTGAAGAGTATGCGCAGAAGGCAGAATTCCCACATCAGATTGTGAAACAGCTTGGTGATTTGGGATGTTTTGGCCCAACAATTCCGGTGGAATATGGTGGCGGAGGCCTCGATTATATTTCCTACGGATTGATGATGCAGGAGCTGGAACGTGGTGACAGCGGGGTTCGCAGCACAGCCAGTGTACAAGGTTCTTTGGTTATGTTTCCCATTTTTGCTTATGGAAGTGAAGAACAAAGAAAAAAATATTTACCGAAATTAGCCAGCGGCGAATGGCTTGGGTGTTTTGGATTGACAGAGCCGGATCATGGAAGTGACCCAAGTGGAATGTTGAGTAATTATAAAGACGCCGGCGACCATGTTATTCTAAATGGAAGCAAAATGTGGATCAGCAATGCGCCGTTTGCGCAAGTGGCGGTTGTATGGGCAAAAGATGAAACCGGAGAAATTCACGGGTTGGTTATAGAAAGAGGAATGGAAGGTTTTTCAACACCAACGACGCATGGGAAATGGAGCTTGCGGGCAAGCGCTACCGGTGAATTGGTTTTTGATAATGTAAAAGTGCCTAAAGAAAATATTTTACCAAATGTAAAAGGTTTGAAAGGCCCGTTAAGCTGCCTTACCAAAGCGCGTTATGGAATTGCGTGGGGCGCGGTTGGCGCTGCTATGGATTGTTACGATACGGCATTACGATATTCAAAAGAACGAATTCAATTTGACAGGCCGATTGGAGGCTTTCAATTGCAGCAAAAAAAACTGGCTGAAATGATCACTGAAATTACCAAAGCACAATTGCTAAACTGGCGTTTGGGAACACTGATGAATGAAGGCAAAGCCACGCCGCAACAGGTAAGTATGGCGAAAAGAAATTCCTGTGAAATTGCCACAAACATTGCACGCGAAGCAAGACAAATGTTAGGCGGAATGGGCATTACAGGGGAATATTCTGTGATGCGCCACATGATGAATCTCGAAAGTGTGATCACTTATGAAGGCACACATGATGTACACCTTTTGATTACAGGAATGGATATCACCGGGATTAATGCGTTTAAATAAAATTTTATTTTTTGTAAATTGCTGAAATGGAAATTCAGTTATATAAAAATATCGTTTCCAATCCGGAAGTTTGCAGTGGCAGGCCAACAATAAAAGGTACGCGGATAACAGTGAGAACTATTATCGAACACGTTTTAGCAGGTGATAATGACAAAGTTATATTAGAAGGTTTCCCAAGATTGACAAAAGAAAGTTTAAAAAATTGTAAGGATTTTACACCGATGCTTTTTCACAATTCATCTTTAATCAATTCTTTCAAATATATTGATGATGATTCTTTCAAAATCCTTTACTAAAAATTAAATAATTGAATCACAATATTTTTTTAATCGGTTTTATGGGCAGCGGAAAGTCTCACTGGGGCCACGTCTGGGCGCTGGAGCATGGCTATACCTTTTACGATCTGGATACAGAAATAGAGAAAGCATTTGAGATGAGTGTAGAAGAAATATTTGAAAAACATGGGGAAGAAAAATTCCGTGAACTTGAAAGATATCATCTCCGCAAATTTGAAAAGAAAAAGAAATATTTGCTTTCCTGCGGCGGCGGCACACCTTGTTTTTTTGATAACCTGCAATGGATGAACGAACATGGAGAAATAGTCTATTTGAAGGCTTCACCTGAATATATCCTCGATCGCGTGATGGATGAAACATCAAAAAGGCCATTATTAAAAGAAGTAAATCCGGCAGAATTATTATTTTTTATTCAGAAAAAATTAAAAGAACGTGAGCCTGTTTATTTAAAAGCTACACATATTTTAGAAGTAGAGAAACTTCAAAATGATTCATTAAATTTTTTAGAAGAAAAGGGTAAAAAAACGGAAAGCATCAAAACAGAAAAAGAGCTTAAAAGTTCTTTTACTATAAAAAAAGCATCTAAAGAAACTTAAAAATGCATAAAGGATATTTGAAAACTGCTGCGATACTGGGAGCGCTTTCTGTTGCGCTTGGCGCGTTTGCGGCACACACTTTAAAAGAAACAATTTCAAATTATGCTTTGGAGATTTTTGAAACCGCGGTTAAATACCAGTTTTACCACGTATTTGCGTTGCTTGCAGCAGGAATTATTTATAAAGAATTTGCCAATAAATTCGTGAACTGCTCGGGAAAATTATTTATTGCAGGAATCGTTTTATTTTCGGGCTCATTGTATGTCCTTGCTTTTATAAAAGCAGCAGTGCTTCCTGGTTACAACTGGGTTGGAGCCATTACTCCTTTTGGTGGATTGTGTTTTATTCTTGGCTGGATTTTTTTATTTATTGGAATTTCGAAAAAAGGATAAAGGCGTGAGTGGTGAGTAGTGAATAGTGAATGCTGAATGGTGAATAGTGAATAAATCTGTTAGCATTTTTTTAAAATAAAAATTTGAATTAATTCTTGCTTTATTGACTTTTTAAACTTCTAAAAGATTCTAAACGTTCTAAACCATCTAAACCATCTAAACCATTCTAAACCATCTAAACCATCTAAACGATTCTAAACCTATAAACAATCAGACCTGCACAGCAATTTAACAATTCAACAATTTAACTCTTTCTCTATCTTTGCTATCAATGGCAACTAACCGAAAAAAAACTAAAAAAACAAAATCTGCAGATCCTTCTAAAATGAATCCTGATAAAGTGGAAAAAATAGAAGTAAAAAAATTAATTCATGATGAACGCTCGCATAAAATTGCGGGAACGGTTTTAATCCTGGTTTCTTTTTTGCTTTTTATTGCTTTCACTTCTTATTTATTTACCTGGCAGCAGGATCAATCAAAGGTTTTGCAAGGGGCAAAAATTCTATTGCCAAGCCACGATACACAAATGGCTAATTCTTTAGGAACTGCCGGCGCTTATTTTTCTGATTTGTTTTTTCGCTCGGGTTTCGGAATCGCCTCTTATTTATTCTGCATTTTCTTCTTTGTGCTTGGTGTAAATCTATTTTCCCCAAAAAAAATATTTTCACTTAGCAGAAATATCCGTTATGTCATTGCAGGGCTTTTGGTTATCAGCGTGTGTGCATCTTTTTTAATGCACACACCTCATGCCCATAAAATAAATTCATCGAATGTAGAATTTTTCTGGGGTGGGAAAGTGGGCGACATGATAAACGGATGGCTACAGCAGGTTATCGGATATGTGGGAACGGCAGCACTTTTGCTGGTTGGATTGCTTAGTTATATTATCTGGCGGTTTAATCCATCTTTTAATTTTAAACACAGAATGGCCACAGCAAATTCTTTCTTTGCAAAAGGAAAAGACGATTCTTTTAACCAGGAAACTGCTGAAGAAGAAGAATTGTCTTCGAATGCAAACATTTTACCCATCAATAAAAACGCAGTAAAAGAAGAAGTTCCTTACGATCATGAATTTGATATTGTAGAAAAAAATGAAGAAGTTATTTCTCCCAAAAAAGAAAGAATTTCTTTTGGAAAAGAAAATGCGGAAACAGGAATAACACTGGAAGTAAAAAATGCAGAAGTTTTAAATGAAAAGAAAGAAGAAGAACCTACAGCGATAAAACCAAAAATTCAGCAAGATCCGTATGATCCGGTTCTGGATTTGAGAAATTATAAATATCCTACAGTCGATCTGTTAGAAAGTCACGGAAGTGATAAAATTGTTCAGGATGTTACTGAACTGGAAGAAAATAAAAACCAGATCATTCATACTCTTAGAAATTACGATATAGAAATTCAGAAAATATTTGCTACTGTCGGGCCTACGGTTACATTATATGAAATAATTCCTGCACCCGGCGTTCGTATTTCGCGTATTAAAAACCTTGAAGATGATATCGCGTTAAGCCTTTCTGCTCTTGGTATTCGTATCATTGCGCCCATTCCCGGAAAAGGAACGATTGGTATTGAAGTACCGAATATTAAGAAGACCGTCGTGAGCATGAAAACGCTTTTAAATTCTGATAAATTTCAAAGTAATAATTTCACTTTGCCGATTGCAATTGGTAAAAAAATTGACAATGAAAATTTTATTGTTGACCTTACTTCCATGCCACATTTGTTGATGGCGGGCGCTACCGGCCAAGGAAAATCTGTTGGCTTAAATGCGATTCTTGTTTCGCTTCTATATAAAAAACATCCTTCACAATTGAAGCTTGTTTTGATAGATCCAAAGAAAGTGGAACTAAGTATTTATAAAAGTATTGAGAAACATTTCCTGGCAAAATTACCGGGAGAAGAAGATGCCATTATCACCGATACCAAAAAAGTAATTCATACTTTGAATGCTTTGTGTATTGAAATGGATAACCGTTATGATTTGTTGAAAGAAGCAGGCACAAGAAACATCAAAGAATACAATCAAAAGTTTGCTGCCCGAAAATTAAATCCTGAAAAAGGGCACCAGTTTTTGCCGTTTATTGTTTTGGTTATTGATGAATTTGCAGATTTAATTATGACGGCCGGAAAAGAAGTGGAAATGCCAATCGCGCGCCTGGCACAGCTTGCACGCGCTGTAGGTATTCATTTGATCATTGCTACACAAAGGCCTTCAGTAAATATTATTACAGGTACTATCAAAGCGAATTTCCCGGCACGTATTGCTTTTAAAGTGAGTAGTAAAATCGACAGCCGTACAATTTTAGATATTGGTGGCGCTGAACAATTGATAGGTAAAGGCGATATGCTTATTAGTTATAATGGTGAGCTTACCCGGCTTCAATGTGCTTTTGTAGATACACCGGAAGTAGATAAGATTACCGATTTTATTGGCGACCAACAGGGATATACCGAAGCATTCATGTTGCCTGAATATGTCGATGAAAAAGAATTTGAAAATAAAACTTTTGATGCCACAGATCGTGATCCGCTTTTTGAAGACGCAGCAAAATTGATTGTTCAAAGCCAAAGCGGAAGCACTTCTTTATTACAACGAAGAATGAAATTGGGCTACAACCGCGCAGGCCGTTTGATGGATCAATTGGAAGCAGCAGGAATTGTGGGACCAAACCAGGGAAGCAAAGTGCGTGACGTAATGGTAAAAACTGATGCCGAATTACAGGAATATCTGAACTAAATTAATTCAAACCTTCCGGGTTCTATACATGGAGGTTTATTCAGTAAACAAACAAATATTACTAATTCCTATTTTTCCCCTGGGATCACGGTAAATATTCTGATACCTCAAATTACTGCGTCACCGCTGCCTCAATTTCTTCAAAATCAATACCACTGTGGCTTTCATTATAAACGCATTTGCCATTTTCAATAACTAAAACCTGTGGAGATTGATGAGTTACTGCAAATTCCCGTGCAATCCTATTTGAAAGATTTCTATATTTTATCAGATCAAGAAAATAGAAATTAATTCCGGCAGGTGCATTTTTTCTATCCAGGCGGTTTTTGGCCATACTGCTGATAGAGCAACGCGTACTGTGCTTAAAAATTACCTGTGGAACCGTATTTGAATTAATGACTACTTCATCCAGTTGTTTTTCATCTGTTAATGGAATCCAGTTCATGTATTTTTCATTAAAATATTAGATCAATGTATAATCCCTTCTGCCATTGGGCAGCCGCTTCTGCGTGTACTGCTGCAGGAAGATACAGTAAATGCCAAAAGGCAAATAACTATCAAAGCGAGGAATAATTTTTTCATAAATAATTGTTTAAATAGCTCTTATTTTGCAAAGTTAGAATTTAGATTCAAATGTATCTGGCAAAAGAAGAACCGGGGTTATGAATTTAGGATAAATTAACGGAAAACATTGTAAAATTATTATGTGGATTCATTTTATTTCTGTCGCGGGTAGCGTAATGCATCAATTGGCAATTGCCTTGAAGCATAAAGGCTATGAAATTACCGGCAGTGATGATGAAATTTTTGAACCTGCAGCTTCGAATTTAAAAAAAGAGGGCATTTTTCCGGTGCAAATTGGATGGTTTCCTGAAAACATCACTCCCAAAATAGATATCATTATTTTGGGAATGCACGCCAAAGCAGACAATCCGGAACTAAAAAGAGCCGTTGAACTGGGGTTGAAAGTATTTTCATTCCCAGAATATATTTTTCTTGAAAGCCTTCATAAAAAAAGAATTGCGGTTGCAGGAAGCCATGGCAAAACAACAACTACTGCAATGATTATGCATGTGTTGAAAAATGGTGGGTTTGATTTTGATTATCTGGTTGGCGCCGGAGTTCATGGTTTTGAAGAAAGCGTAAAACTTACTGACGCGCCCATTATTGTGTGCGAAGCCGATGAATATCCGGCAAGCACGATCGAAAAACGTCCGAAATTTCACTTCCTTTTTCCGCATATTGCTGTAATTACAGGCATTTCATGGGATCATATCAACGTGTTTCCTACATTTGATTTTTACCTGGAGCAATTTATTATTTTCATAAATCAAATAGAGAAAAACGGCATTTTAATTTATAATGAAACAGATCCGGTTTTAAAAAAATTAGTAGAAGAAAATTACCGGAAAGAAATAAAATATATCGCATACCAGCTTCCGGAACATACGATTGAAAATGGCGTGACAACCGTAATAATTGACAAGGAAAAAACAGGTTTAAAAATTTTTGGTAATCATAATCTTTTAAATTTGCACGCTGCTTATCATGTTTGTAAAGAACTTGGAATGGCGGAAGCAGCATTTGCAAAAGATATTGCTACATTTGAAGGCGCTGCAAAAAGACTTGAATTAATCTTTGAGAATAATGACGGGAATATTTACAGGGATTTTGCTCATGCACCAAGCAAAGTAAAAGCAAGTATCAATGCAGTAAAACAACAATTTCCTCAAAGAAAATTAATTGCCATCCTTGAATTGCACACCTTTAGCAGCCTGAATAAAGACTTTATGGAAGAATATAAAGGCGCGATGGAAAATGCCGATGAGGCGATTGTATTTTACAGCAAACACGCTCTGGAATTGAAGAGAATGGAATTTTTGGATCCGCAAATTGTGAAGAATGGGTTTCAAAAAGAAAACCTGGAAGTCATTACGGAAAGAAAAAAGCTTGAAGAAAAATTGAAAACCGAGGATTCGAAGAATACAAACTTTTTATTTATGAGCAGTGGCAATTATGACGGAATGGATATATTCACTACATTAAACATAAAACAATAAATTTTAAATTTTTAATCCAATATGGCCTTACAATTAACACGTCCAATCGCATTTATTGATCTTGAAACCACGGGAGTGAATATTGCAATTGACAGAGTTATAGAAATAGCGATCATTAAAATTTTGCCTGATAAAACAAAAGTAGTTAAGCATAAGCTGATCAACCCGCAAATGCCTATACCCAAAACCAGCAGCGCCGTTCATGGAATTACTGACGAAAAAGTAAAAGATGCGCCGACCTTTAAAGAAGTAGCCAATGAACTGAAACAGTTTATTGACAATGCGGATCTTTCCGGGTACAACTCCAACCGTTTTGACATTCCTTTATTAATGGAAGAATTTTTGCGGGCAGGAATTACTTTGGAAATGCACAGCAGAAGAATGTTGGATGTGCAGACGATTTTTCACATGATGGAAAAGCGCACGCTTGCAGCGGCTTATAAATTTTATTGTGAAAAAGAACTGGAAGATGCACATTCGGCCGAGGCAGATGCTACTGCCACATGGGAAATACTTGAAGCACAATTACTGCGATATGAGCATCTTGGAAATACGCTTGATACGGTTTTACAATTTACAGGAGAAGAAAAATATGTCGATTTTGCAAGAAGGTTTGTGATAGAAAATGATGTGGAAGTGTTTAATTTTGGGAAATATAAAGGCCGTTGTGTGGCTGAGGTTTTAAAAACTGAGCCGCAATATTATGACTGGATGATGAAAGGAGATTTTCCGTTGCATACAAAACAAAAACTAACGGAAATTTTCAACAGAACCCTGCTTAAGAAATAACAGCTTATACCTTTTGGAAAAATTGTAACAATTAAAACGGTAATTTCAATTCAAATCTCATAAAATTTTTTTGGAAAAACTTCTTATTATACCCACTTATAATGAAAGAGAAAATGTGGCTCTTTTACTAAAAACCGTATTTGATTTAGGGCAGGATTTTCATGTTTTGATTATTGATGACGGATCTCCCGATGGAACAGCGGATATTGTAAAAAATCTTTTTGCTACTTATCCAGGCCAATTATTTTTAGAAGAACGTGTGGGCAAACTCGGCCTGGGCACGGCCTATATTCATGGGTTCAAGTGGGCTCAGAACAAAGGCTACCGTTTTATTTTTGAGATGGATTGCGATTTTTCGCACAATCCCAACGACCTGGATAAATTATACAGAGCCTGTAAGACCGGCGGCGCAGATGTGGCCGTTGGCTCGAGGTACGTAAAAGGAGGAAAAGTAGAAAACTGGCCGGCCATAAGGATTTTCATTTCCAAAGGCGCTTCCATTTATACCCGTTTAATCACCTTTATGCCGGTAAAAGACCCGACCGCGGGTTTTGTTTGTTACCGCAATTATGTACTGGAAGCGATCAATTTTGATACGATCAGTTTTATTGGTTATGCCTTCCAGATCGAAATGAAATTTGCAGCCTGGAAACTAGGTTTCAAAATAAAAGAGGTGCCTATTACTTTTATTGACCGGCAATATGGAGTTTCTAAAATGAACAAAGGAATTGTAAAAGAAGGTATTTTCGGAGTGTTGAAATTGAAATGGATGAGCATGTTTAAAAACTATCGCAGACGGGTAAAAAAATATGATTTTGCCTGAGTGTTTCTTTTCATTATCAAAATGAAATTTCGTTTATTTGTTCGTTTATTCCAAAAATCCATTTTTCTTAAAACATTCCATTTTATCAACCCAAAAAACATGAACGCTAAAACTAATTTACTTTTCATTCTTATTTTTTTTGTTGCTGCCTGCTCTTCGAATAAATATGCTGCTACCAATAAAGTGTATAAAAAACAGGCAAAAGCTTTTGCAAAAGAAATTAAAAGATATCCTGTAGATGGTACTAAATCAACCTGGGTTGGCACTACCAATTTCGGTTTGCGCAAACCAAATTTTGTGATTATTCATCATACCGCGCAAAATAGCTGTGACCAGACTTTACGCACTTTCACTTTGCCACGAACACAAGTAAGCGCGCATTATGTAATTTGCAAAGATGGAACTGTTCATCACATGTTGAATGATTATTTGCGCTCATGGCATGCGGGCCGTGGTTCGTGGGGAAATGACAAAGACATTAATTCTTCCTCTATTGGAATAGAACTGGATAATAATG
Source organism: uncultured Chitinophagaceae bacterium (assembly GCA_963706825.1). Lineage (GTDB taxonomy): Bacteria > Bacteroidota > Bacteroidia > Chitinophagales > Chitinophagaceae > Ginsengibacter. The sequence goes on from CAVPNT010000005.1 coordinate 717,266, forward strand.
GCTTCGAGCCTTTTCCTGCTGCACAAATAAACAGCTTACTAACGGTGCTGGATACACTAAAATCAAAATATTATATTCCAACGGCAAATTTTATCGGCCATGCAGATATTGCCCCTACAAGAAAGAATGATCCGAATGTAAATTTCCCGTGGTATTTGCTTTCGCAAAGAGGTTTTGGATTATGGTATGGCGATACAAGCACGGTCATTGTTCCACCAAATTTTAATGATTTACAGGCATTGCGCATTATCGGCTATAATATAAAAGACACGTCCGCTGCAATAGCCGCCTTTAAAAGGCATTTCGAAACACAGGATAGCAGTGCTTCTTTTACAGAAGGCGATAAGAAGATTTTGTATGACCTGATGCAAAAATTTCAGTAAAGAATTTCAAAAATATTTTACAGTAAAGGGAGAAATATATGGAATTCGTATTGCCGAAAGTGTGCCGAAAGTCAATCTTGTTTTATTATTTCCTGACAGTATAACGGTAACCAACAAACGAAAATCTGAATCATCATTTATAGAGCAAACGAACAAATAACAACGATTCTCATTTTGTTAAACAACATTTCCTAAAAAATCATTTAAAGTAACGCCCGAAGGAATCTCTAATTTTTTTCTCAAACGATACCGGCTTATTTCCACACCACGGACTGAAATATTCATCAGTTGCGCGATTTCTTTGGTAGAAAGATTTAATTTCAAATACGTGCAAACTTTGATATCTGTATTCGACAATGCAGGATATTTCTTTTTTAGTTTTCTTAAAAAATCATTGTTTACTTCATTGTAATGCGAAGCAAACTGTTCCCAGCTGGAATGATTTTGTTCCACTTCTTTCAAAAGAAGAAGTGTCTTTTTGATATCGTGATTATTCCCTGTTTTTTTATAGAGTTTTTCCAGTTCACCTTTCACCTTCACCAATGCGCTATCTCTTTCCACAAGATGCATGGTAGCACTGGTCAGTTCGTGGTTTTTGAATTTTACTTCATTTTCAAGTTTTTCATTTTGCAGTTTGATGATTTCTTTTTCTCTTTTTTCCAGTTTGAGATGATGCAACTCTTCAAGCCTTTTTTGTTCCTGTTCGAATTTTATTTGTTGAATATTCAGTTTACGTTCCTGCAATTTGAAAAGCAAATAAACAAGCAGTATAAATAGAATAAAGTAGCCGAGATAGGCCCACATTGTATTATACCACGGTGCATTCACATAAAACGTGTAGGAAATAACATCTGATTCATGACCAAGATTGTCATGGGCTTTTACAAAAAAAGTATATTTCCCTTCCGACAAATTGGTATAATCTTTTTCCGTTTTTGGCGACCAATCGCTCCATTTATAATCATATCCTTTTAGCTGGTAGCTGTATTCAATATTTTTTTGCAAACCGTAATTTGGTGAACTGTATTCAAAATGAAAAGAGTTATATTTTTTGGGTAAATGATAAATGTCTTTATCTTTTTGGATGAACATGTTTTTTGGATTTTGATTATAATATCCTCCAAAAATCAAACTGTCGGTTTTGCCGATTGCAATGACGTTTCCAAGTAAGACCTTTAACTGAAATTCATTAGCAGCATATTTTAGATAATTTAAATGAATTATTCCCCTTTCAGATGAAATGAAAATATTTTCTTTGTTATAGGGATAAATGTTTTCAAAACCTGACAGTATTTGTCCAGTCAGTTCGGGGAAATAAGTTATTTTAAACGTGTTTTTTCCAGGCCGGTTAAAGGTGACTACACCGATTTTTTTACCACTGCAGAACCAGATATCACCTTCATCATCTTCTTTCAAATACCTGATGTCCATCTTCTGAAATATTGGCCCTAAAAACGATGAGGGAGCAAAAGCATTGGCAGCGGCATTATATTCATAAATCCCTTTCGGCGTAGCAAAAACGACTTTGTTTTTAATCCGGAAAACAAAATTTTCTAAAGTACCAGGCAAGCCTTCCTTTTGCGTATAAAGCTGGTAGGTAAATTTTCTTCCATCACCCGACAACCGGATTCGATATATGCCACGATACGGATGAGAAGCCCAGATAGAATTATCATTGTCGATGGCCAAATACCGGAATGATTCGTACAATCCGTTTATATTTCCCTGATCTGAAAACCGCGAACCATCATATTCCAACATTTTCAGACCCGTATATGCACCGACGAGTATATGTTTTGCCGGCAAAACCGAGGTCATCGGTTCAAAAAGCCAGCTACCGGTACCAGGCGATACCGGAATACAAACACCATTTTCGATCACAAAAGAACCATCATTATGGCCCAGTAAAATATGGCCGTTTATTTCCTGTAATTTCCAAACCTGCCCTTCACTGTTTTTTATAAAGTTGAAATTGCTTTTTGAAAAACTGAAGTCTTTATTAGAATTAAACACAGGCGCATAGTAGGCTCCGTTTGATGTACCGATGTACAATCTGTTATTAAAAATAACCGAAGTGTAGCCGGAAAGTTCGTTTATTTTGTCAGGCCTAATATATTTAATAGCCGAATTATAGGCAATAAAGCTGATACCATTATTTAATCCGGTCCACAAATTACCGTCCTTGTCTAAAAAAACACTCAGCACATTGCTGTTTTGCAAGCTTTCAGAACTTGAGATTTTTTGAATAATATTTCCCTTGAAATCCATAAACAAACATCCTGATGAAGTAGTACCCAGAACCATTTCATCAGCATTCATTTTTAAAGAAGTGTAGATCTGCCGGATCGCATTGCTATTGGGATGAATATTGTAACGAAATAAAGAATCTCTGAACAAACAAAAGAATCCATCTTTTTTAGTTATCACCATCAGGCTGTCGTTTGTAATGTCAATGATTTTTGCAACTGTTGCATTTTTGGGTAACAAATGGCCGGGTAGCTGCTGCCATTCGTTATTTCTGAATTGCATGAGAGCGCTTCCTCTTTCAAAAGCAAACAGACGGCCAGCTGATTCTCCGATAAACTGCCATTCCGATTTTGTCAGGAAAACTTTTATTTCATTATTCTGATACAGAAATATCTTATCGGAAGTCTGAAAAAATACTGCTTCTTTGAAAATAACAATATGCCAAACATCTGCAAACTGGCCGTATTGTTTAGGAATTTTTGAATTCAGACTGGTAAATTGTAAAACACCCTGAGCATCAGGCGAAAAATAACCGATTTCATTCTGGCCTCCCACGTATATCCGGCCCTGCCCGTCGATCGAAAGGGAGCGAACAATTGTTTTGTTGGGAAGAGGATTAATTTTCCAATAATTGCCATCAAAAGAAAGCAAGCCCTCATTATTAGCAAAATACATCTTACCAGTCGAATCCTGTGCGATATCCCATGTCTGGCTGCCGCCGTGATAATCGTCTTTACTATAATTTATAATCAGCGGAAGGCCTAATGTATTTTGACCAAAAGAAACATTTGAGAGGCACGATAGAAAAAATAAAAACGAGCAGACAGTTTTCATACAATAAAGATAAGAAGTCTTTTGATGTAGTAATGATGTAGTAATGAAAGCTTATTTAAGTATAAAAATAAAAATTTGTAGTAGATGTGTTGTAGTGGTTTCTCTTTTTGTCATGCGAAAGTAGCTTATATTTGTTTTGTTAAAAAATTTAACGCTCTCCTTAATTTAAAAAAATCTGCGTATGAAAAAAAATCTGCAAAGGCTCTCTTTTCTTTTTAGTATTTTGTTTTTAAGTATTAGCGCATCTGCGCAAAACAAAACGATAAGTGGAAAAGTAAGCGATGAGAATGGCAATCCTATTTTGGCAGCTTCTGTATTAGCAAAAGGAACCAGCCTTGGTACTTCTACTGGCGTTAACGGCGAATTTAGCCTTTCGGTACCCGAAACCGCTACAACGTTAACAGTTAGTTCTACCGGCTTTGTTACCAAAGATGTGGCTATTGAAGGAAATCACCTTCTCATCTCATTGTTAAGAACTACCTCCCATCTTGATGAGGTAGTAGTAGTTGGTTATGGTTCCCAAAAGAAATCAAATATTACCGGGGCAATTTCCAGTGTAAAAGCATCAGACCTTGAAAATGTTCCAAATGGAAGAATAGAACAGGCACTGCAGGGGCGCGTTTCAGGTGTTACTATCATGCAGAATTCTGGCCAGCCGGGTTCACCATCAACTATTCAAATCCGGGGGACAACTACATTTAATAACAACAATCCTTTATGGGTAGTTGATGGAGTAGTGGTAGACGCGGGAGGTATTGGTTACATTAATCAATCTGACATTGAATCTATTGAGGTATTAAAAGACGCTGCTTCCGCTGCTATTTATGGTACCCGGGCAGCAGGAGGGGTAATACTGGTCACTACCAAAAAAGGAAAGGCAGGAAAAACGGTAGTAACATATAATGGTTATTATGGCAGTTCTGCTCCTGCAAAAGTCCTGAGCCTTCTGAATGCTACTCAATATGCTACATTGAGAAATGAAAGTGCCGCTGCTGCCGGCAAGGATATTCCTTTTGCAGATATTAGTTCGCTGGGTAAAGGAACTGACTGGCAAAACGCCATTTTCAACAATAATGCACCAAGTTATGCGCATGAAGTAAGCATGAGTGGCGGTAATGAAAAATCGACCTTTTATTTTTCAGCGGGGATTGAAGATAAGGCCGGCATAGTTGCAACTGAAATTTCCAAATATAATAAAATTAATATCCGCCTGAATTCAAAACATAAAATATCTAAAATTTTTACTTTTGGACAAACTTTGGGCTATACCCGGCAAAAAAGCACGGGATTGGGAAATACCAATAGTGAATTTGGAGGGCCTTTAAGCTCTGCTATTAATCTTGACCCAATTACTCCATTAGTTGTAAAAGATATTGCGTCTCAACCAAATGCGGTTATTTATGAAAACGCCAGCATTATTAAAGATGCAAATGGCAATCCTTATGGTATCTCGAATTATGTAGGCCAGGAAATGACTAATCCTGTAGCATATATGGAAACGAGGTTAGGTGGTTATAACTGGTCTGATGATATTGTGGGGAATGCATACCTGGAAGCAACACCGATTAAAGGATTAACACTTCGTTCTTCGGTCGGAGCGAAAAAAGCATATTGGGGTAATATTGGTTTCACACCGTTATATTTGTTGAGTTCTTCAGTATCTACAAATAAGAATAGCTACAGTAAAGGTGAAAACAAATCATTCAACTGGAATATTGAAAACACGATAACTTATAATAAAAACATCGGTGAACATAATTTTACCGTTTTATTAGGCCAGGGCAGTTATGTAGATAATATAGGCGGAAATACTGGGATGACATTTTATAATCTTCCGATTAGTTATTACACAGATGCTTCTTTCAAATTTGACGTGGGCCTTGCAAACAGAGACGGATACGCGGGCGATTTTATCGAACATAAAATTTACTCTTTATTTAGTAGAGTAAATTACTCATTCGAAGACAAATATCTGTTGACTGGTATTATTCGCCGTGATGGTTCCACTCGTTTTGGTGCAAATAAAAAATATGGTATTTTTCCTTCCTTCTCTGCCGGATGGAATGTACACAATGAGAAATTCTGGAGGATGAATGGAATTATTAATTCATTAAAAATCAGAGGCGGCTATGGTGTAGTAGGGAATGATAACAGTAATGATTTCCAGTACCTGGCAAGGATTGTTGGTGGATATAATTATCCCGTTGGTAATTCAGGAGTGGTAACCACCGGATATGCTCCCGAAACTTTGGATAATCCCAACCTTCACTGGGAACAAACCGCTTCCACGGACGTTGGTTTTGACGCAAGAGTTCTTGACCATTTCACAGTAACTTTCGATTGGTTCAATAAAAAAACCTCAGGTATTCTGCGCCAGGTAAAGATTCCTGGATATGTAGGTGTATCGTCAAACCCATGGGATAATGTAGCGGACATGAAAAATACCGGTGTTGAACTGGAGTTGGGATTCAACAAAAGAATCGGGCAGTTTAATTTATCGGTTAACGCAAATGGTTCCTACATAAAAAATATGGTTACTTACGTATCAGCAGATACCAATTTTATAGGCGGTGGCGCAAGTTTTCAATCAATGGGTACGGTTACCAGGATTCAGGTTGGACAACCCTATAATAGCTTCTGGGGTTATAAAATTCTGGGAATCTTCCAGAATGAACAGCAGATTCTTGATTATAAAAACAAAAACGGCACACCAATACAGCCAAATGCCCGTCCAGGTGACTTCAAATGGGCTGATCTAAATGGAGATGGAACTATTACAGATGGAGATCTTGATAAGACTTTCCTGGGCAGCAGTAATCCAAAATATACTTTTGGCTTCACGGTCAATTTGCAGTACAAAGATTTCGATTTGATGGCATTTGCCCAGGGCGTAGCGGGTAATAAAATATTCCAGGGATTGCGCAGGCTTGATATTCTTACATCCAATTACTCCACCAAAGCGCTCAGCCGCTGGACAAGTGAAGGTTCATCCACTACTTTTCCACGCCTGACAGATGCTGACCCAAATGGCAATTTCAGCAAAATGTCTGACTTCTACCTTGAAAACGGCGACTATCTTCGCTTTAAAGCGGTGCAACTTGGCTATACTTTACCGAACAGATTATTCCACAACATCGGAGTTTCAAGGTTGAGAGTATATGTTACAGCTGAAAATCTGTTTACCGTAACCAAATACTCCGGTTATGATCCTGAAGTGGGCGGTGGAGTGTTTGGCATAGACAAAGGACAATATCCACAGGCACGCACATTTATTGGTGGAGTTCAACTTTCATTTTAAACTTTTAATCTTCTTTATATGAAACAAATTCAAATTAATAAAGCAATGCTTGCATCCCTGATCTTGGTATTGCTGGCAGCTTGCTCCAAAGATTTTATAACGATACAACCAAAGGGACAATTCCTTACACAAAATTACTATACGAACCGTGACCAGGCATATTCGGGTCTTGTAGCTGTTTACGATGTATTGCGCAAAAATGCAGGCGGCTTCGAAAACATGACCGCAATGATGAATGCAGGGTCAGATGACAACTATGCTGGTGGTGGTGGTGCTACTGATGGTGCCGGTATTCAAGGCTTTTCAAATTATACGCTCAATGCCAATATTATGCCTGCCAGTTTTTGGGGCGATCATTACCAGGGAGTGTTCAGGGCTAATATTTTATTGAATAAATTACCTAACACAACAATGGATGCGGCAGAGAAAGCAAGATTTACTGCAGAAGCAAAAGCATTACGTGCTACTTATTATTTCAACCTGGTAAGAATGTTTAAAAACATCCCGTTAATCCTAGAACCTTTGGCAGCAAGCGATATGTACAATGTGACACAAGCTAAACCTGATGAAGTGTATGCACAGATTGAAAAAGATCTTTCAGAAGCAATACCTGACCTTCCCGCTTCTTTGAATTTAGCTACAGAAGCAGGCAGATTTACTAAAGTAGCCGCACAGGCGCAGCTTGGTAAAGTATATCTGTATGACAATAAAAAATCAGAAGCTGCAGCAATGCTGGCCCAGGTAAATGGTGCTACTCCAGGACAGTCAAACCAATATGGGAATCACCTTTTGTCAAATTTTGCTGATCTGTGGGTTTTTACCAATAAATTCAATGCAGAATCGCTTTTGGAATGTAGTCATACGGATCAATCGAATGCCGATTGGACATTTTGGGGCAGCAGCGCTGATGAAGGCAATTCTCTGGATCAGATGGTAGGGCCAAGAAGCTATAATAAAACCGGACCCGATGCTCCGGATATTTACACCTCCGGATGGAGTTTCAATGTATGGACACAAAATTTTTATGATGCTATTAAAGCAGATCCACGTTTTGCATCTTCAGTTCTTGACATAAAAGCACTTGCGGCTGCAGGACAATGTAAATATCTTGAAGGATATCAAAATACCGGTTATTTTTTAAGAAAATTTATTCCGATGAAATCTGATATTAGAAAAGGTGGTGGTGCTGTAGAATTGAACTTTCAACAAAATGATTATATCATTCGTTTAGCAGATACTTATCTCCTGGAAGCGGAAGCTTTGGGTGGCACAGGTACAAGAGCGCAAGCATTACTGGATGCTGTTCGCGCAAGAGTTGGACTTGCTTCAGTTCCGGTTTCTATCGATGCAATAAAAAAAGAGCGCAGGCTTGAACTTGCCGGAGAAGGACATCGTTTCTTTGACCTGGTAAGATGGGGTGACGCGGCTACTAAATTAGCTGACAGAGGTTTTACTGCCGGAAAGAATGAAATCTTCCCCATACCATCTTCAGAATTACAGAGAACTAAACTTGTTCAAAATCCTAACTATTAATAAGAAACTATATGAGAATAAAATTAATTCTAAGCTTTGCCGCTTTATTGGCAATCACAATCGGTTGTGAAAAAAGAAGTGGTATAGATGAAGATCTGTCCTTTCTGAGGACAGCAAAAACAACTAATCCGGGAAATGTATTCGATATAAAGAATGACAATTCCGGTAAGGTTACGATCACTCCGACAGGTGAGGGCGCTTCTTCTTTTACCGTTATTTATGGCAGCCCCGCTGGTAGCACAGACTCAGCAGTTGTAATGCCAGGACATAATACTACTCATGTTTATCCTGAAGGCAGTTATACCGTGACAATTATTTCTAAAAGTCTTTCGGGAGAACAAACAACTTCTACTTATCCATTGCAGGTAACTTACAGGGCGCCTGAAAATATTAAAGTAACAACTACGAATAATATTCACGACCTGACAGTAAAAGCAGATGCGCTTTATGCAGCTTCTTATCTTGTTTATTTTGGCGATGTAGCCAATGAAACCGGAACTCCTCTTGCTGCAGGAGCATCAATAACGCATTCTTATGCTTCAGCCGGAAATTATAACGTAAAAGTGGTTGCATTGAGCGGAGGTGCGGCAAAATCAGAAAAAGTAACTCCAGTTACTATTTATAACCCCTTTGGATTGCCCATTACTTTTGATGATCCAAATAAAAATGATTTCTTCGGTACGTTTGGCAACAACCAGCAATTTCAAATCGGTGTAGCCAATCCAAATGTGTCAGGTCTTAATATGAGTGCAAAAGTTGGCAAATTTATACGCGGTGTTGATGCGTGGAGCGGAACTTATAGCCCCCTGGAAGATTCAATTGATATGTCTGTTGGAAAGAAAATAAAAGTTCTTGTGTATAACCCTGATCCGGCAATGATTGGAAAAACGCTAAACGTGGAGTTGGAAAAAGGAAGAACTATTAAGGATGGTATTGCTGTATTAAAAGTTCCTGTTACAAAATCAGGAGTATGGGAAGAACTGGTGTTTGATTTTAGTACGATATCGGGCATTCCGGCTAAGGAGACTTTTGGGCAGCTTGTTTTACGTTTTAATGATGCTTATGAGGGCACCGGAACCGGCGGACAAGGGACTGTTATTTATCTTGACAATTTTAGATTAACCAATTAAAAATTTTTTATGAAACATTCTTTAAAATATTTTTTCTATTCATTTATTTTACTCACAGCACTGAATAGCTGTAAGAAAGATAAATACAACATGGGCGTTCTTACTGCTCCAACCGATGTTGTTATCAATACCACTATTGTGGGTCAGGATGCCACTCATCCTGATGGTGATGGTTCAGGTGATGTCGTTATTAATCTGACAGGCAAGAATGTACTTGCTTATAAAATTGATTACGATGCCGCCGATGGGATCCAATTGGATTTTTTGGCAAAAAGCACTGTGACAAAAAAATATACAACTGTTGGGGTAAACACTTATAGAATCACTGTTGTAGCATATGGCGCCGGTGGAAGTTCTACTACAGTCAGCAAAGAAATCAAACTTAGAAGTGATTTTACCCCAGATCCACAAATTGTTACAAATCTTACAGGCACGGGTTCAAAAACATGGAGTGTGGATAAAAATGTTGCAGGTCACTTTGGAGTAGGCCCTTGGGTTCATGATAAGAACAATGGCGCTTCTGACTGGCTTACTCCTTTTTGGTATTCTGCACCTCCAAATGATAAGGCGGTCTGTTGTAATTGTTTTTATACCGCCACCTTCACTTTTATTAAAAACAGCGATGGAACTTTTAAATTCACAGTTTCGAGTCCGGATGGTGCTTTCACAAAAACCGGAGCATTAGCTGGCGGACTTCCGGGAATTCCTGCGTCAGGAGCGGAAGGATGTTATAGCTATGCCGGAGGTAGTTCGCCATTTTCTTTTGTTCCATCAAGTACCGCGGTTGATCCTTCAACACCTTCTACAAAAACAGCTATTCTTTTAGGCGGAATTAATACCTATATTGGTTATGGTGCAGTATTGAAAGAATATGAAATTTTATCAATAACTCCAACAAGCCTTTACCTGAGAGTTCAGGGTACTGAAACAGGAAATGCCTGGTATTTGAAATTAAAATCTAATTAAGTTATTTGAGAAAGCCTTTTTGTAAAAATATTTGCAAAAAGGCTTTTCCTTTTTTCAAATAACCCTGAAGTAATTATAAACGAATTTTTAAAATCTATACAGTAAAAGGATAAATAATACAAATTCCTATTTCTATAGATAATTTTAAAAAGACAAATAAGATTCTTGCGTTAACGATATTATTCTGCGGATTAATCCAAATCCACAAACCTCTTTTATTCACATCAATTAAGTACTATGAAGCCTGGAACAAGTAAATTTTCATACCTCATTTTGCTGATATTAAACTGCTTTCTTCTTTCCTGCAAAAAGTCAGGCGCAGACACGCCGGATGTGGTAGTTCCTTCAATAAAAGTAGCCGATGCTTCCCAGCCACGCTCTACAGTTGACGGTGTAATGCATGTTCAATTTACTTTGAATAAAACTACGACAGTTCCGGTTTCAATAGATTATACACTGAAGGATGGCACTGCTTTTTCAGGAAAAGATTATATGTCGGCGTCCGGAACAGTTACCATTCCAGCAAATAAAACGATGGCTGATGCAACCATTACGATTAAGGGAGATCCTACCAATACCCGGCAAGCGAATCTTACATTCAATATAGTCTTAGGTAATCCCAAAAACTGTACAATTGCTTCTGCTACTGCTCGCGGAACAATTATTACAGAAGATGGAACGAATTTTTCAACAGATACAACAGGCTATCGCACTCCGCTCTCCTACCCCGGTTATACACTTGCATGGAGCGATGAATTTTCAGGAAATAAAGTTGACGAAACCACCTGGAATTTTGAAATTGGCAACGGAGATAATGGCTGGGGAAATCATGAATTAGAATATTACACCAATAGTCCAAAAAATGTTTTTGTTTCGAATGGTAATTTAATCATCGAAGCAAGAAAAGAAACAATGAGTGGTTTTAACTATACTTCTACACGAATGACTACTCAAAATAAAAAGACATTTACTTTTGGCCGAATTGACATCCGCGCAAAACTTCCGGTGGCAAAAGGAATGTGGCCTGCACTGTGGATGCTTGGTTCAAATATTTCCACTGTCGGCTGGCCGGCCTGTGGTGAAATTGATATAATGGAATTAATTGGAACCAATCCGAACACAACTCATAGCACACTTCATTGGGGCGCTTCCACACAATCGCATGCATCAAAAGGCGCTGCCTACACATTATCATCAGGAGATTTTTCACAGCAATTTCATGTATTTAGCGCTGTTTGGGTAAAAGACTCGATTACATTTATGATAGATGACCATCCGTATTTAACTGTCTCGAAAACACATGTAGGAACCGCTAATTATCCCTTTAATGATGCGCAATTTTTTATTTTTAATGTAGCCGTCGGAGGCGATTGGCCCGGTGCTCCCGACAACAGCACACCTTTCCCGCAAAGAATGTTCGTTGACTATGTAAGAGTTTTTCAATAATATTTTTTTAATTTTCAAAAAACTTATCCTATGTTTTTACAAAAAATACGCTTTGATTTTTTGTATGTTATTGTCATTTCTTTATGTTTCACATCGTGTTCTTCTTCAAAAAAGACTCTGAATAAGGATAAATGGACACTCACATGGAGCGATGAGTTTAATTATACCGGTTTACCCGACAGCACCAAATGGGGTTATGATGTAGGCGGAAATGGTTGGGGAAATAATGAGCTGGAATATTATACCAATGCTTCTTTAGTCAATGCATCCGTAAGTGATGGAACACTGAAGATAAACGCGATTCGTGAAAATAAAGGAGGGCGTGAATACACTTCAGCCAGATTGGTCACAAAAGGGAAGAAAGAAGTTACTTATGGTAAAATAGAAATTCGGGCAAAACTTCCGGCAGGCATAGGGTTATGGCCTGCTATCTGGATGCTGGGGGCAGATGCATCAAAAGTTGGTTGGCCATTATGCGGTGAAATAGATATTATGGAACATGTAGGCTATGAAAAAGATTCTGTATTAGGGACGATTCATACCAAAGCGTTCAATCACATGATAGGAACACAGAAAAGTAAAAAGACGTATATTGATAATCCTTATGGACAATTTCATCTTTACTCGATCGAATGGACTCCCGAAAAGATTGATTTTTTTCTTGATAACAAATTGTACAATCATTTTGAAAACGAAAATAAAACGCTGGCAGAATGGCCTTTTGATTCACCTTTCTTTTTGATTATGAACATTGCAATTGGCGGCGGCCTTGGTGGTAAAATGGGTGTGGATGAAAGTGCTTTTCCTGCTACACTTGAAGTGGATTACGTAAGAGTTTATGATCATAAATAAAAAGTTCATTTGGCTGTTAATTTAAAACTGAAGACATGAAAACGATGGATGGTATTACAAAAAGAGGAAAACGTTTTTTTATTTTAGGGATATTGGCGTTGCTTTTTATAAACTGTAATCATGAAAAAAAACCTGAGCCTACTCCCCCAGCGCCGCCGGTAAATCCTCCTGCAAAAAATGAAGTCGACTTCTGGCTTACCAATGGCGACGAAACCGTAAAGCTGCAAAAGCAGAACACCGTTCTGGCTTTTGGAACCAATGCAAATCAATATCCGGTTATAGAACTGGATGAAAATACGACTTTTCAAACTGTAGACGGTTTTGGTTATACACTCACCGGCGGCAGCGCAGAAGTAATCAATTCTCTCGCTGCATCCGTAAAAAAATCTTTGCTGCAGGAATTGTTTGGTAATGGAGATAACGACATCAGTATAAGTTATTTGCGTATCAGCATCGGAGCTTCAGATTTAAATGAATCACCATTTACTTACGATGACATGCCATCGGGGCAAACAGATTTGAATCTGGACAATTTTAGCCTCGCTCCTGATATGACAAATGTGATTCCTTTACTAAAAGAAATCCTCGCTATTAATCCAAATATCAAAATCCTGGGTTCGCCATGGTCGGCTCCTGTGTGGATGAAAGATAATAACAATTTCGTCGGTGGAAGTTTACAACCACAATTTTACGAGGCTTATGCGCAGTATTTTGTAAAATACATTCAGCAAATGAAGGCAGAGGGTGTCACCATTGATGCCATCACTCCCCAAAACGAACCATTAAATCCGGCAAACAATCCAAGCATGTATATGACTGCTGCGCAACAGGCAGATTTCATTAAAAACCACCTTGGGCCTGCTTTCAAAAATGCGAACGTCAACACCAAAATTATTATTTACGATCATAATTGCGATAAACCTGATTATCCGATTTCTATTTTAAATGATCCAGCAGCAAGGCCTTTTATCAATGGTTCCGCTTTTCATTTATATGGCGGAGATATCACCGCTTTGTCTTCTGTGCACGCAGCTTATCCTGATAAAGATTTATACTTTACTGAACAATGGACTGCTGCTAACGGAAGTTTTGCAGGCGATCTGAAATGGCATTTAAAGAATGTAATTATCGGCTCTATGCGCAACTGGAGCAAAAATGCACTTGAATGGAATCTGGCCAACAATGGCTATTATGGCCCCCACACTGCCGGTGGTTGCGATGCATGTAAAGGAGCAATTACCGTACAAAGCACCAGTTCTTTTAACCGTAATATAAGCTATTATATTATCGCTCATGTTTCCAAATTTGTACCGGCTGGTTCTATCCGAATTGCGAGTTCTGTTACAGGCAATTTAAGTAACGTAGCTTTTAAAACCGCAGCAGGGAAAAAAGTATTGGTTGTAGAAAATGATGGTGATACAAAAAGTACTTTTAATATTAAATTTAATGGCAAATGGATTACTACTTCATTAAACGCTGGTAGTGTAGGAACCTTTGTTTGGTAATTTTTTTTAAATTAATAAGTGTATATTCCGGTTCAATCACATCTTATACCGGTAAATTCGACACGCTGAATCTCTATATTTGATACTTTTGGACCAACACTATTTTCTAAATTCAAAAACCATACTGAAATCCCGGTAATGAAAATTTACAATCTTATTTTGTTCTTTATTTTAGCATCTGCGGCTACTGAAACAAAATCGCAAACTATTTCGATAGAAACTTTTGTTCTTTCAAACTATGTTTTTGAAAACAATCTGAACTCACAGTTACTTACTTCGATTATACCATTGTCTGAAAAAAAATTAAGTTATGTTCTTTCGGGAAAAAATGCTGCAGGGTTGCAAATAAAAGAGAATGATATTTTTGTGAAAAATAAATTCCTAAAAAAGGTTTTTAATCAAAAACAAATTGAATTTACTCTTTCAATAAAAGAAAATAACAAAGTAATTTCAAAGAAATCCTTTACACTTTTGCAAAATAATTTTCTTCATAATAATGTAATCGCTCATCGCGGTGCCTGGAAAAATACGGGAGCGCCTCAAAATTCTCTGCAATCTTTAAAAGCTGCTATAGCATTAGGTTGTGCAGGATCAGAAACCGACTTACACATGACCGAGGATAGTGCACTGGTCATAAATCACGATCCTGTTTGGGCAGGATTGCCGGTACAAAAAAGTACTTTATCAGATTTGCAAAAAACAAAATTATCAAATGGCGAAACTTTACCGTTGCTGCAAGATTTTTTAAAAACAGTTCAGCAGCAACGCTCTACGAAATTAATTTTAGAAATAAAACCTTCTGAAAAAGGAAGGGAATGGGCAAATGCAACCATAAAAAGAGTAATCGAAAAAGTTCATGAAATGCAGGCACAGGCATGGATGGTTTATATCAGCTTTGATTATGAAATACTGAAAGAAATTCTAAAAAGAGAACCTTCAGCAAACGTGCAATATCTGAATGGAGATAAATCGCCTGAACAATTGAAACAGGATGGAATACAAGGTGCAGATTATCATTATTCTGTTTTTCAAAAACATCCTGACTGGATCGAATCTGCCAAAAAAAATAATATCGCCCTAAATGCATGGACAGTAAATGAAGAAAAAGATTTGAATTGGTTTTTGGAAAACGATTTTGATTTTATAACAACGAATGAACCCGAGTTATTGTTAGAAAAAAATCGGAAATAAAGATTAGAGGCGTTTGACGGTTCGCATTGTTTTGCAATTGCAGTAAAACAAGAAATAATCAGCATTTGTATTTTCTTATTTCTAAGTCCATCTCCTTAAGAAGAACTCCTTATCATAAACTGGTAAGACATTTGTAAATTGAAATGAAAAAAATTTCAATGTACAGTTTAAAAATAATTATCGCAAGTACCCGTCCTGGAAGAAAAGGAATCGCTGTAGCCAATTGGTTTATTGAAATGGCAAAAAAGGATGCGAATTTTAATGTAGAAGTTTTAGATCTTGAAAAAATCAATCTTCCTTTTCTGGATGAACCAAAACACCCGCGCTTACAGCAATACACGAAAGAACATACGAAGGAATGGAGCAAAACAATTGATGCTGCCGATGCTTTTGTGTTTGTAATTCCTGAATACAATTACAGCATGCCGCCAACATTGTCGAATGCGATTGACTTTCTTTTTAAAGAATGGAATTATAAACCGGTTGGTTTGGTAAGTTATGGCGGTATTTCCGGTGGATTACGTGCTGCCCAAATGTCGAAACTTCAAATTACAACAGTAAAAATGGTGCCCGTGAGCGAAGGCGTTTCAATTCCTTTTTTTGAAAAGCATATTCATGAAAATGGTAAATTTATAAGTTATGAAGCGGCAGATAAATCCGCTGAAATACTGCTAAAGGAATTATTAAAATGGACGGAAGCATTGAAGCCGATGCGTGATAAAAATAAAACATCATGAATAAACCAATTTGTTGAACAAAATAATCAGTTGGCTACAAATGGCAGTCAACTGAAAAAGAAAGTTGTCCGATTTTTTCGGACAATAGAAATTGTAAATATGGGGTTTACAAACACTGTGTCGAAGAAGAAAAATGAAAGGTTATACTTTGTAACTGTTTCAGATAGTTACAAATTGTAACCAACTGAAATGAAGTTTCCTGCACAAATTTTAATTATAATCAATGAAACTTTTTATAAAAAATATGGTTTGCCCACGCTGCATTATGAGCGTCGAAAATATCTTAAAAGAAAATAAACTGGAAGCAAAATATGTAAGGCTTGGGGAAATAGAATTGGCAAAAGAGCTGACCGAGAAGCAACTTGAACATTTTTCCGGCGAATTACAAAAAGTAGGCTTTGAATTATTGGATGATGCAAAAACGCAATTGATAGAAAAAATAAAAACGTTATTGGTTCAAAAAGTACAAGACGAAAATATTGAAGAACATTTCAGCATTCAAAAATTTTTAAGCCAAAAAATCTTCAAAGATTATTCTTCCATCAGTAAATTATTTTCAGAAGTGGAAGGTATCACCATAGAACAATTTTTTATTTTACAAAAAATAGAAAAGATAAAAGAAAGATTGATTTATAATGAACAATCGTTGGGAGAAATAGCGCTGAACCTCGGTTACAGCAGCACACAGCATTTATCTGCTCAATTTAAAAAACTTACCGGCATGACGGCTACCGGCTTCAAGTCATTGGGCACATTGCATCGAAAGCCGATTGATAAAATTGGCAATTAAATATACATCTCTTCCTTAATCCTGTAACGCTTTCAAAACCATTCTTCCGAAATTTGTAAATGGAAAAATGAAAGAAGATGAATGAAAAAAATACAATGGATTTACCCTTATCCGGAGTTGACAGCGAACATTGCGCATTGATTGTTGATAAAGGTTTATCAAAGGTAGAAGGAATCAAATCGCATAAAGTAGAACTGAATAATAAAAGAGCCGTTATCAATACAAATGGGGATTTGGAAGTATTGCCAAATGTGGTGAAAGCAATACGTGCATTGGGGTATGATGTGGATACGGTAAAAAAATCATTCCCGGTTTTAAACATGAGTTGCGCTTCCTGTGCAGCAAGTTCTCAAAGCACTTTGGAAAATATTCCCGGTGTAATAAATGTGACGGTAAACTATGCAAATGCAACTGCCAACATGGAATATATTCCTACGATTACTTCTCCTGAAAAATTTAAAACAGCTTTGCAAAATGTAGGTTATGATTTAATGATTGATGAAAGTGAAGAAGCGAAAGATGCGTTGGAAGATTTGCATGCGAAGAAATTTCGTTCCTTAAAAATAAAAACATACAGCTCCATTATTTTATCGATTCCGCTGGTTATTATTGGAATGTTTTTTATGAATCCCGTAATGAACGGGACAAGCCCCGTAATGAACGGGACAGGCTTTCCATTTGCAAATTATATTATGTGGATATTGTCAACACCGGTTGTTTTTGTTTTTGGAAAACAGTTTTTTATCAATGCATGGAAACAATTAAAACACCATTCTGCCAATATGGATACGCTTGTGGCGATGAGCACCGGAATTGCTTACCTGTTTAGTGTTTTCAATATTTTGTATCCTCAATTCTGGTTAAACAGGGGAATCATTCCGCATGTTTATTTTGAGGCTGCCGGAGTGGTGATCGCTTTTATTTTACTGGGAAAAATGCTGGAAGAAAAAGCGAAAGGAAACACTTCATCTGCTATAAAAAAACTAATGGGTCTGCAACCAAAAACCGTAACGGTAGTGCATGAAGATGGCCATCAAATGGAAATCAATATTTCAAATGTAAAAGTTGGGGATACCATTTTAGTAAGGCCCGGAGAGAAAATTCCAGTAGATGGACAGGTTATTTTTGGAAATTCTTTTGTAGATGAAAGCATGATCAGCGGCGAACCAACTGCGGTAGAAAAATTAAATGGGGATAAAGTATTTGCCGGAACGATAAATCAAAAAGGAAGCTTTCAATTTAAAGCTGAGAAAGTGGGCGGAGAAACCGTATTGGCTCAGATTATAAAGATGGTGCAGGAAGCGCAGGGAAGTAAAGCGCCAGTTCAAAAATTAGTTGATAAAATAGCAGGAATATTTGTTCCGGTAGTGATTGCAATTGCGATTTTGAGCATGACAACCTGGATAGTTTTTGGTGGCGATAATGGTTTAACTCATGGATTGCTCGCATTGGTAACAGTGCTTGTAATCGCCTGTCCATGCGCATTAGGGCTTGCAACGCCTACAGCAATCATGGCTGGAATTGGTAAAGGAGCTGAAAACGGTATCCTGATAAAAGATGCAGAAAGCCTTGAATTGGCGAAAAAAATAAATGCAATTATCCTGGATAAAACCGGAACAATTACAGAAGGAAAGCCAACCGTGACGAATATTCTTTGGTTGAATAATGACGACCAATATTTACCTGAATTAATTTCATTGGAAAAACAATCAGAGCATCCATTGGCAGAAGCAGTTGTGAATTATTTTGAAGAAAAAAATTATTTACCGGTTCATCATTTTGAAAGTATCACCGGCTTTGGGGCAAAGGCAAGTATCCATGATAAACTATTTTTTGCAGGCAATGAATCTCTTTTAAAAAATAATAAAATTGAAATTGATAACACATTAAAATCTGCCGCTGATAAATGGCTTGCGGAAGCAAAAACGGTTATTTATTTTTCTGATGAAAGCCGCGCTATTGCTGTAATTGCTATTGCTGATAAGATAAAAGAAAATTCCAAAGAAGCAGTGAGCCAATTGCAAAATGAAGGAATTGAAGTATATATGCTCACCGGCGATAATGAAAAAACTGCTGAAGCAATATCAAAACAAGCGGGCATTCAAAATTTCAAAGCACAAGTATTGCCCGAACACAAAGCAGATTTTATAAAACAACTTCAGGAACAGGGCAAAACAGTTGCCATGGTGGGTGATGGAATCAACGACAGCAGCGCTTTAGCACAGGCTGATGTTAGTATTGCCATGGGAAAAGGAAGTGATATTGCAATGGATGTTGCAAAAATGACCATCATTTCTTCTGACCTTTTAAAAATTCCTATGGCGATAAAACTATCACGAAATACAGTTGCTACAATCCGCCAAAATTTATTCTGGGCGTTTATTTATAATTTAATCGGAATACCAATAGCAGCCGGATTATTATATCCAATAAACGGGTTTTTATTAAACCCAATGATAGCAGGAGCTGCGATGGCATTGAGTTCTGTAAGTGTAGTGAGCAATAGTTTGAGATTAAAAGGAAAAAAAATCTGAACATGAAAGGTCACAGTAAACAAAGAAATAAACTGAATTTGTATTTCGAAATAAGTTCCTTTCTTTTTGAAAAGACATTTTAGTAAACGAAGAAATAATACTGAATTGTAATTTCAACATTGGAAAAAACATAAAAAATCCGGATTTAATTTCCGGTTTTTTTGTGCATTTATTTCATCAAGTTCTTTATTACTCATTTTTTTTATTCAAAAAAAAATAAAAAGTTTTTCTTAAACATTTGTTTAGTTTTAAACAACTGTTTAACTTTGCGCCCCTCTTTAAAAAGATGACTAAAAAACAAACCATCATAGAATCAGCGCTGAAACTTTTTAGCACAAAAGGCTTCGAAGGAACATCAGTAAGGGAAATTGCTGCGGACGCGGGCGTAAATGTCGCGATGATTAATTATTATTTTGGTTCTAAAGAAAAATTATTCGAAAGCGTAGTAGAATACCGTGCGTCAGTATTACAGGGAATCTTCACAGAACTGGTGAATAATACTGAGCTTACTTACGTTGAAAAAATGGATATTGTTATTGACCAAACCATTGAAAGAAAATTTTCCAATTCACAATTTCATCACTTACTCCATCGTGAATTATCGCTTGAGCACCGGCCGCAACTAAGAAATGCGATCAGCGATATTCTTTTGAAAAATATGAATCCGGTAAAAAAGATTATACAAAATGGCATAAAAGATGGGGTGTTTAAGCCGGTAGATATTGAATTGACACTCACGACCTTGTTGGGAACGATACATTATTTACTCACTTCAGATACGATGTGTAGAAAAATATTGGGTAAAAAAGAAGGTTTTACAGCCTTTCAAAACAAACAATTAAAAAAGAGATTAAGCGAGCATACAAGGCAATTGATGCGTTCTCATTTACTGAAAAAATAAAATTAAAATTAAAAAAATGAGCAGGAGTTTTATAAAAAATGACACTAAAAGTTTTTCAAATTTGTTGATAGGATTTGTTTTTTTAGTATTGAATTTATTTCCCTTTTTTGGAAAAACACAGGATGTAAAATCGCTTTCGTTGCAGGAAACAATCAACCTCAGTTTAAAGAACAGCCATGCACTAAAAGCCTCATTAGCAAAGAGTGCGCAGGCTGCAGCTGCAGTAACAGAAGCGGAGGAAAACCGGCTGCCGAATGCAAGCGTTTCCGGTTCTTATTTATATATGGCCAATCCTAATCTTGCCATAAAAACAAAAGCATTGGGCGGAGGAAGCGATTCGACAGGAAATCAGAAACAAATTCCGCACATTAACCAGGCGATGTATGGAATCTTTAATGTATCACTCCCAATCTATGCAGGAGGCAAAATCCGCTATGGTATAGAATCGGCTAAATATTTGCAACAGGCCGCATCATTCGATGCAGAAAATGATAAAGAAGCGGTGATCCTCAATACGATTAATGCTTATATCAATTTGTATAAAGCTTCTGTAACGGTCGATGTAGTACAAGAGAATTTATTACAATCGAAACACCGCGATTCTGTTTTCTCGCGATTGGAAGAAACGGGCCTCCTTGCAAGAAACGATCTGTTGAAAGCAGAATTACAAACGTCCAATATTGAACTATCGCTTTTAGATGCACAAAGCAATCTTAAAACTGCCAATATCAATATGGACCTGATGATTGGCTATCCTGAGACCACAGTATTAAAAACAGATTCAACCGGATTTGAAAAAACCTTTTCAATAAAAACGATTGATGATTACGAACAGCTTGCTCTGCAAAACCGCAAAGACGTCATGGCGCTCACTTTCAGAAGAAAAGCAGCTACGACTGCAATCTCACTTGCGAAAGCAGATCAATTACCTGAAATAGCTTTAACCGGGGGTTATATTGCTGCTGATATTCCACATTTGATAACGATTACAAATGCAGCAAACATTGGCGTAGGCTTAAAATACAATCTTTCTTCTCTTTGGAAAACAAAAGCAAAAGTAGCCCAGGCCAAATCAAGGGTAGAAGAAATCATGGAAAATGAAGCACAACTTTCGGATGCTGTGAGACTTTCAATAAACCGTGATTTTGAAAATCTTTTATTAAGCCAGAGGAAAATAGATGTGTATAAAAAAGCAGTGATCCAGGCGGAAGAAAATAACCGGATCACCCAAAATAAATATAACAATGCGCTGGTGAATACGACCGATCTTTTGGATGCCAACCTCTTGCTACTTCAATCAAAAATAAACCTGGCAGTTGCGAAAGCAGATGTTTTATTATCGTATAGCAAGTTGTTGGAAACTGCCGGAATATTAACAAGCAATCAATAAATTAAAAAGCCGAAAATACATATTATGCAATCAGAAAAAGAAGAAATTCCTTCAAAAAAAGAAACAGAGATTACAGAAAAAAATCAGCCGGAACCAAAGAAGCGCAGTAAGGTATTTTTAATAATACTGATCATAATGATATTGGCAGGTGGCTGGTTTGGCATTACCAAATATAATCATGCCCAGCATCATGAAGATACAGATGATGCGCAGATTGAGGCAGATATTATCCCTGTAATTCCGCGTGTTTCCGGTTATGTGCAGCAAGTACGCGTAAAAGATAATCAGCAGGTTCACAAAGGTGATACACTGATCGTGATTGACGACCGCGATTATAAAATCGCTTTGATGGAGGCGGAAGCTGCGTTAGCAACTGCAAAAAGTAATGTAGCAGCAAGCCGTGCAAACACTGCCGCTGCACGTTCTGGCATTACTACGTCAAGGCAAGGTGTTTCTACCATCGATGCCCAAATAGCTGCAGCCCAGGTAAATGTGACCAGAACCACTCAGGACTTTAACCGTTACCAGAATCTGATCCAGGATCATTCAATTACCCAACAACAATTTGAACAGGCTCAGGCTGCAAAGGAATTAGCGGAAAGACAATTGGATATTTTGCAGGAGCAAAAAAAACAAGCCAGTTCGCAAACAGGTGTGGTAACCTCTCAATCTAATGCTACTGCACAATCAATTGAAGTAGCCGAATCAATCGTAAAACAGAGAGAAGTGGATGTTGAAAATGCAAAGCTGAAACTTTCTTATACAATAATTACTGCTCCCGAAAGTGGAAAAGTATCAAGAGTAAATGTACAGGAAGGACAATTGTTACAAGCAGGACAATCTACCTTCAATATTGTACACAGCAATGATTTGTGGGTAGTGGCAAATTTTAAAGAAACTCAATACCGGAAAATGGCTGTTGGGCAAAAAGTAATTGTACATGCTGATGCATTTCCAAATCATGATTTCGAGGCGGTTCTTTCTTCATTTTCACCGGCAACAGGAGCAAAATTTTCTTTGTTGCCACCCGATAATGCAAGCGGAAACTTTGTAAAAGTAGTACAGCGTCTTCCTGTAAAAATTGAATTTACAGACAAGTCAGATACTTTGCTAAACCGCCTCAGACCAGGCATGAACGTGGATGTGGATGTACATCTTAATTAATTTTTTACAAGGGATAGGCTGAAAATATGATTCAACAAGATTCTTTAGTGGAATATGGCGCAAGGCGTGTAATTGTTACGATCACCGCCATATTGTGTGCATTACTTGAAATAGTAGATACAACAATTGTAAATGTGGCTCTTACAGATATGAAAGGCAACCTCGGCACCACTCTTACAGAAATCGGGTGGGTGGTTACCGCTTACGCTGTCGGAAATGTAATTATTGTACCAATGACCAGCTGGCTTTCACAGCAATTTGGCCGCCGTAATTACTTCGCTGCTTCGATTATGATCTTCACCGTGTTCTCATTTTTATGTGGGAATGCTACCGGAATATGGGAACTGGTCGCTTTTCGTTTTTGCCAGGGATTGGGCGGAGGCGCCTTATTGGTTACTTCACAAACAATTATTACCGAGAGCTACCCGATAGAAAAAAGAGGAATGGCGCAAGCAATATATGGGCTTGGAGTAATTATTGGCCCTACACTTGGGCCGCCATTGGGAGGTTACATCGTAGATAATTTTAGCTGGCCCTACATTTTTTACATCAATATTCCAATTGGTATCGTAGCGACTTTACTGACCTTACAATTTGTAAAAAGTCCAAAATATAAAGAGAAAACAGCCACAAGGAATATTGACTTTTTGGGAATTATTTTGTTGGCAATTGCAGTAGGTTCGTTGCAATATGTGTTGGAAAAAGGGCATGATGACGACTGGTTCAATAGCAATCTTATTATCACTTTATCTGTAGTCTCTGTTTTTGGACTATTCTTTTTTATTTGGCGTGAACTAACTTATAAAAATCCGATCGTTGCGCTACGTGTGCTCAAAAACGGCAATTTGCGCATTGGAACGATACTATCATTTATTTTAGGTTTTGGATTATATGGGTCTACTTTCATCATTCCATTGTACACTCAATCTACCCTCGGCTGGACTGCAGAAGACGCAGGGCTATTATTTATTCCTTCAGGAATCGCCACTGCTTTTATGATGCCGATTATTGGTAAATTACTGGAACGCGGCGTCAAGCAGCAATACCTGGTTGCAGGAGGCCTTATCGTATTCTTTCTTTACAGCCTTTGGGGATATAAAATACTCACACCTGATACACCGTCTGAAGCATTTTGGTGGCTTCTGATGTTTAGAGGATTTGGTCTTAGCATGTTATTTATTCCCATTACCACTTTGGCGCTTTCTACTCTGCATGGCCAGCACATCGGTGAGGGCGCTGCTTTTACAGGAATGATGCGCCAGTTGGGAGGCTCCTTTGGCGTAGCCGTAATTACCACTTATATCGCCCAGGAAAATATGGTTCACCGTGTTAATCTGATTAGTCATTTAGATGTAAGTAATCCAACTGTGCAAAACCACATCAACATGATGCAGCATGGTTTTATCGCTAAAGGAATGACGCCCGACATTGCTCTGAAAAGCGCCTATCAGGCCTTGGATTTTTCGGTTACCAAACAGGCTATGGTATTATCTTACATGGATGTGTTCCTTTACATCGGCGTTCTGTTTCTAATCTGTGTTCCTTTTGTCTTATTGATAAAAGGGAATAAAGGGAAAAAAACTGATCTATCCGCTGCCATGCATTAATAATTCGAAACGCGCATACATACATTTGACAATCACAGGAAAATACAATTTCGCATTTTTTGTTCTTTTATTGGCACGAAAACAATCTTTCCTTAATTTTTTTCAAACCAACAAACGAATAGGTTCGTACTATATATTTGCATAATTCAAACGAAAAAGTAAATTGAGTACTACCACATCAGAAAGAAAAGCATTTTTTAAAAGGATAAGAGGAAAAGAGACAGAAGGCGCTGAAATGAGTTTTATCGATCATCTCGAAGTGTTGCGCTGGCATCTTTTTCGCTCTGCAATTGTGTTGATTATTGTAGCAATTGTGGTTTTCTTTTATGTGGATTGGATTTTTGATCACATCATTCTTGCTCCATCAAGGAATGATTTTGTTACCTATTCCGGCTTGTGCAATCTTGGTCATAGATTACATCTTGGCGATTCACTATGTATGCCGCCGGTTAATTTCCAATTGCTGGGAAGCACAGTGAGCGGGCCTTTCATGTCGGCCATCAGCATTTCATTTATGGGTGCTATTATTATTGCATTTCCTTATTTAATATGGGAACTGTGGCGCTTTGTAAAACCTGCCTTATCTTCCAAAGAAATAAGCTACGCCACAGGAAGTATCGGTTGGGTTTCCCTTTGTTTCTTTACCGGTGCGGCTTTCGGATATTTTTTATTGGCTCCGTTTACCTTTAATTTTCTTGCAAATTTTCAACTGGGTCATTTAGGTGTTTATAAATATATGCCTACTCTGGATGATTATATTGACACACTAACCTCTCTGATACTTGGCTGTGGTCTTGCGTTTGAGCTTCCGGTTCTGGCATTTGTCCTTTCTAAACTTGGCTTGATTACTCCAAAGTTTTTGAAAAATTATCGCAAATATGCCTATGTAATTATTTTGATTGTAGCCGCCGTAATTACTCCTTCCCCTGACTGGACAAGCCAGACAATCGTTGCGGTTCCGTTAATTATTTTGTATGAGATCAGTATTTTTATCAGCAAAAAAGTTGACAAGCAACGCGCGAAAGCTGAAGCGGAGTGGGATTAAATTACTTTCTTCCTTTGTTAAAATTCTTTGTTCAAATAAAAGTTAAATCATCTTTCAGATAGCTAAATAATTTTGAGAGAAGTGGTGTTTTTTTTAGCTTGCAGTACCTCCTGAAAAATGAAAACCCGTACAAAAAACATATCGCTTATTGTTTTATTTTGCTGTTTGTTTTTTTCATTCAACAGCAGTAAAAGAACAAATAACCCCGATTCTGATTTTATAAAAGAGATTATTAAAACAAGAACAAAGGCCAATCCATATTATATTATTATTTCCAAAAAAAGTTATGAGCTAAGGGTATATGATAACCAGGGCTGGTATGCTACTTATCCCTGTGTTTTTGGCAGCAATGATCTCCGCGATAAATATATGGCTGGTGATAAAAGAACTCCTGAAGGAAATTTTAAAGTGATTGTGAAAAGGAATAACAGCAAATGGAAGTATGAAC
Source organism: uncultured Chitinophagaceae bacterium (assembly GCA_963706825.1). Classification (GTDB taxonomy): domain Bacteria; phylum Bacteroidota; class Bacteroidia; order Chitinophagales; family Chitinophagaceae; genus Ginsengibacter. The sequence continues at coordinate 743,267 of CAVPNT010000005.1, forward strand.
TTTTATTGGATTATCCCAACCAAAGCAGTTATCAAAAATTTGACAACCGAAAAGCGGAAGGACTTATTCCCCGAAACGCACAAATCGGCGGTGGCATTGCCATTCACGCTACCAGGCCACAGGAAGAATGGACTGTTGATTATTACCAAAACTGGACCGATGGATGTGTATCTTTGAAATATACAGAAGCTGCTGATTTATATAGTTACATTCCGGTTGGAACGCCCGTTACTATTGAAAAATAGATTGTATTTTTTGGAACCAATCCAATTATTTTTACAAAAAATCTAAAAAATTTTCGAATGGAGAAACATGACGATTTACATGGTCATTCAATTTTCAATTACTGTAGAACAAAAAGATATGCTTCAGAAAAGCGAAGCAGATGTTCTTAATGGTGATTTAATAAATGATGAGGAATTAAATGAAGAAGAGGATAAATGGCTAAATGATAATTAATTTTACAACACAATATTTTGCCTTCTCTCACTCTTTTCCGGATAATCTGTATTGAAATGAAGCCCCCTGCTTTCATGCCTGAATTGGGCACTTTTTACAATTAAATAACCAACCGTAATAAGGTTTCTTAATTCACACAACTGAGGCGAAACGGTTGCAGTCTTATAAAATTCTTCTGTTTCTGTATGAAGCAGATCAAGCCTTTTCATCGCTCTTTCCAATCTTACATTCGTTCTTACAATTCCCACATAATCGGTCATCAGCAATTGCAATTCTTTAAGGCTTTGTGTAATAAGAATCATTTCTTTTGGAGCATTCGTTCCCTTTGCATTCCAGTCTGGAATTGCTTCATTAAATTCTACTGATTTTATTCTTTTTACCGCATCCAAATAACAACGGTGTGCAAAAACCATTGCCTCCAAAAGTGAATTGCTCGCCAGCCTGTTTGCGCCGTGTAAACCAGTACTGGCGCATTCTCCACATGCATATAAATTGCGGATAGAACTTCTCCCCCATTCATCTGTTTTTATTCCACCACAACTGTAATGCGCCGCAGGAGCTACAGGAATAAATTGTTTTGATACATCAATTCCGATCGACAAACATTTCTCATAAATATTGGGAAAATGGTGAATAAATTTTTCTAAATTCATTTTTGTGCAATCCAAAAAAACATGTTCTGTTCCATTGATTTTCATTTCGCTGTCAATCGCCCTCGCTACAATATCCCGCGGCGCAAGATCTTTTCTTTCATCATATTTTTCCATGAAAGCTTCGCCTTTTATATTTCGCAAAATTCCACCATCGCCACGCACTGCTTCAGTGATTAAAAATGCCTGCCCGCTTTTACCGGGTTCATACAAAGCAGTCGGATGAAACTGGATAAATTCCATATTTTCTATTCTTCCCTTTGCTCTGTAAACCATGGCCACACCATCTCCTGTCGCAATAGAGGGATTTGTTGTCGTACGATAAACCTGTCCATTTCCCCCGGTGGCGAGCAAAGTAATTTTTGAAATAATTTTTTCAATTTTATTTTGTTGAAGGTTCAGAACATAAACTCCATAGCATTCAATATCAGGGGTAGATTTTGTAACCAAATAACCAAGATGATGTTGCGTGATAATATCAACAACAAAACAATGGTTGACCAATTGAATATTCGGCCTTTTTGCAATTTCTTCCAGCAGAGTATCTTCTATTTCTTTCCCGGTAACATCTTTATGATGAAGAATGCGAAATTCACTATGGCCACCTTCTTTTCCCAAAGCATATTCACCGGATTTGTCTTTATCAAAATCAGCGCCCCAGTTAATAATTTCCCGGATTCTTTCAACTCCTTCCTTTACAACAATTTCTACCATTTCACGATTACACAATCCATCTCCGGCAATTAAAGTATCTTCAATATGCTTTTCAAAACTATCATTATCAAAATCAGTAACACCGGCAACACCTCCCTGGGCATACTTTGTATTCGTTTCTTCGCTGATGGTTTTTGTAAGAATCGTGATTGTTTTTTCCGGGCAATCTTTTGCCACTTTTAATGCATAGGTAAGGCCTGCAATGCCGCTGCCGATAACGAGAAAATCTGTTTTCAAATTTGAATCATTTGGTATGAAAAATCTATCTCCTAATTTTTGAAAAATCAGGAGATTTTAGGAGATATTTTAATCAGTATAAAAATAAAAATTCCTGATATTTATTGCGTGGCTGTAAAAATCAATCAAACAGAAGCAGCAACAGTTGGTTCTACCCATGCATTGTTTTCTTTCAGTAAACTGATCAATTCTTCTACAGCGATTCCTTCCGGTACATTTCTTTTTACCACTTCTTTTCCTTTGTATAAAGTTATTTTTCCAGGGCCACTTCCTACATATCCAAAATCAGCATCCGCCATTTCTCCCGGGCCATTAACAATACAACCCATGATAGCGATTTTCAATCCTTTTAAATGATTGGTAACAGCACGAACTTTTGCAGTAGTTTCCTGCAAGTCAAATAGAGTTCTGCCGCAGGAAGGGCAGCTGATAAATTCTGTTTTGGAAATTCTTGTTCTTGAGGCCTGCAAAATTCCAAATGCAATTGAATTGATTAATTTATAATCAGGAATTTCATTGTTATCCAAATAGTGATCACTTAATAAAATGCCATTTCCAAAACCATCAATCAATAATGCGCCTGTCGCAACGGCAAAGTGGATAAGCGATTCATCCATATTTTCTTTTTCGCTATCGCAAAAAATAATTGCCGGATTTTTAATTTCTCTGTCATTCAATTCAAAAAACATTCTACGAATACTTTGAACCGCATTTCTATTTTCGGTTCTTAAACATAGTACAACCGTGCTGTCATTTTTTATTTTTGCAAAAAATTTTTCTTGATCGAAATCTGTTGGATTTTTGGAATAACATTCCAGCATGACAAGGTTCACAGAAGAAGATTTTTCTGAAGAATCTTCCAGGTACTGTTGTTCAGCAAGAACAGGAAAACATTTTGATTTATCCGGTAAAAGCTTCCATGTATCGTAATTGTAAATGAGTTTCAAAGTTCCAGGCAAGGCAAAATCAATTTTATTTTCTCCACAAAAAATATAATCAGCAGCCAAATCACTGATATTCCATTTATCTGTAACCCCATTGTACCTGTAACCGATATCTTTTAAATCTTCTCTGCTGATAATTTCTTTTTTATGAAAGTCTGCGATTACAACGGGAACATTTTTTCCACCGATATTTTGTACAGCAAAAGTTTTTCGTGTACTCCTGCCCGTTATGTCTAACCTTGAAAGATTTTTTATTGGAGGAACCGGCGAATTGCCTCGGCTGGTGTCCTCACCAACCGATGATGAACGTTCGTATCTCTTTATAATATTTTCACAAACCGGCAATTCAAATTCAGAATCTTCTGTTAGTGAAACACGTATCGTATCACCAATTCCATCTTCCAGCAAAGTACCAATTCCGATTGCCGATTTTATTCTTCCGTCTTCCCCATCTCCGGCTTCCGTTACACCCAGATGCAATGGATAGCAATGTCCCAATTCGCTTTGCATATTTTCTATCAAAAGCCGGTAAGCCTGCACCATTACTTGTGGATTACTGCTTTTCATGCTCAACACAATGTTGTAATAATTTTCGCTTTCTGCAATCCGTAAAAACTCCATCGCACTTTCAACCATGCCAATCGGTGTGTCTCCATAGCGGCTCATAATTCTATCGCTCAAAGAACCGTGATTGGTTCCGATGCGCATCGCTGTTCCATAGTCTTTACAAATTTTTACCAAAGGCGTAAAACGGTTTCTGATTCTTTCTATTTCTTCCTGGTAATCTGCATCAGAATATTCTATCAATTCAAACTTTTTCTTATCCACATAATTGCCGGGGTTCACCCGAACTTTTTCCACGATCCGCGCAGCAATTTCTGCAGCGTTTGGTGTAAAATGAATATCAGCAACCAATGGCGTTTTATAACCACGTTTGTGCAATTCATTCTTTATGTTCAATAAATTTTCAGCTTCTTTTTTTGAAGGAGCTGTAATGCGCACCAGTTCCGCACCTGCTTCGATGCAACGAATACTTTGTTCTACGGTTCCAATCGTATCCATGGTGTCGGTTGTGGTCATTGTTTGTATCCTGATGGGGTGGTAATTCCCAATCAACAGATCACCTACTTTTACTTCAAGGGTTTTTAATCTTTTGTATTCTGTTAATGACTCAGCATAAAGTTCCATATTGTTTAAATAATTTCATTTGCAAAAATACGCCAATTAGCACATTAGCTAATTAGCACATCACCTAATTACCAATCCTTCTCAGGACTATTCGGCGCCGGCGCACCTTTTATTTTATGCAATTTATCCTGCAATTCTTTTTCGTTTTGCATAAGTGATTTCAACTTTTCCTCTGCATCCTGTTTCGTTAATTTTGATGGTTGCGGCTGCGGGTCGTTATTTTTTTTCTGATCGGGTTTGTTCTGATCCTGGTTTTTATTTTGGTCTTTGTTCTGATTTTTATTCTGGTTTTTATTTTGCTGTTGTTGTTGCTTCTGCTGCTGTTCCTGTTCTTTTAACGCGCGTTGCAGATTCTGCCTTGCATCTTCATCATTGGGATTCAGAATCAGTGCATTTTTATACGCAGTGATACATTCAGAAAGTTTTTTTGCCTTTTGTAAGGCTACGCCTTTGTTATAAAATGCTTCCTGTTTTACCGCGTTGCTTTTAGTATTTGCAATCGCATTATCATAAGATTTAACCGCCTCTCCGGTATTATCTTTTCTATAAAGAACGTTGCCTAAATTGTAGCTTGCCGTAACATTTGTATCAGAATTTTTTAAGGCATCCCGGTATGCGTTTTCGGCAGCGTCAAAGTTATTTTCTTTATAAGATTTGTTTCCTTTAATAATCGATTCTTTGGGACTTTGGGCGTAAGAAGAAACACTGAATGCCGTGAAAAAAAATATGGCAGCCGCATTTTTTAATCTTGATTTCTTTTTTTCTGAAAAGAAAAATTCTATCAGCAATAAAATAAAAGCTGCACCCAGGAAATATTGAAAATACTGCTTGAAGGACATGTATAAACTATCACTCGTTGTTGTTTCTTTTCCAATGTTTGCCAATTGATTTTTGATATTTGCAGCAACAGCATCTGTATTCGTGTACAACTGATAAATTCCATTTCCTGCCTGGGCTATATCACTCAATTCCTTTTCATTTAATTTAGAAATGACTGTTTGCCCTTTGTCATCTTTTTTATATTGGCCGGTTTCAGGATCCATTATTGGCGCACCCTGTGGCGAGCCAATCCCAATCGTATTTACCATAATCCCATCTTTTGCGAGGTCTTTTGTAACTTTTATAGCATCATTATCGTGGTCTTCTCCATCGCTTAAGAGTAATACAGATTTAAATGTTTTATCTTTTGGATTAAACGACGCCTCACACATTCTTAACGCGTCTGCGATTACGGTCCCCTGCGTAGGCACATCATCAGGCGAAGCCGCTGATAAATACATTTTCGCCGCCTCATGATCAACCGTTAACGGCATTTGCAAATAAGCCCTTCCGGCAAAAATTACCATGCCGATTCTGTCGTCAGGAGAGTTGTCAATAATTTTTGAAATCACTTGTTTTGCGCGCTCCAGCCTGCTTGGTTGTATATCCTGTGCCCACATACTTTTGCTTACATCCAGCGCTATCATCATGTCGGTTCCTTTGCGCTTTATCTTTTGGCTTCCATTTGGAGTTACCAACCCTGCCACTGCAAAAACACAAAGTGCAAATGCAGAAATAAATAAAATGAACTTGGTTAAAAAATTTTTGGCAGAATATTCAGAGGTAAGTTCTTTTACCAAAGAAGGATCACCGATTTTTTTTGCAGTTTTTTGTTTCCATTTTATCAGGGCGGAATACAAAAAAATCATTAACGGAACGGCAGCAAGCGCCAGGAAATATTCTATGTACTGGAAATGGAGCATTTACCGGCTAAATTAAACTTCAAATCCTAATTATTGAATTAAGGAAGTATTAAATTATTGAATTAATGCATTATTAGATGATTCTTTTTCAATTTATAAACAGTAAAAGGACAAATAAAGTGCTTTCTTATTTTTCAGCCAGATAAAAAAAGACTGAATTAAATACAGGCTTTCAAAAAATTTTAATATTAATTTAATACATAATTACGTTACTCTTATGCCTTTTTAATTGTGAACAGTAAAAGGACAAACCATGTGATTTCTTGTTTTGAATGGATAGAAAAATAACGAATCAAATACGGTCTTCAAATAATTTAATAACAAAACAATTTAATAATTCCACGGTCACTTCTCCCCTTTGAAAAATCCCATTTCTTTTAAAATTGATTTCGAAATATGAATGCCCGTTGCTTTTAAATCAAGGTTTTTATCAGGAGACTTTATGAATGTTACAAAGAAATATACATGACGGTTTTCTTCAATCCAGCCTAGCGTCCAGGAAAAGGAATTATTCTTTTCATCAACACCAGTGCCGGTTTCGTAGCTTAATTTATACAAAGTATTATCTTCCTTCAACATCAGGCTTTGTACCATCTGTTGTGCATATTTTTGAAAAGGCAATTGATCAAAATAAACTTTACTCATCAATCCGAGTTGTTCATCAGGCGAAATTTTTAAAGTATTATTTAACCAAAAAGAATCAACGGGACCACTGACATTTTTATTACCGTAAGAGATGGAATCAATCCAAAATTTCACGGTGTCTTTTCCAATTTGGCGAGCCAATGATTGAAAATAGGAAACAGATGAAGTATTAAATGCCTCTTTCAAAGTGATGCTTTTATTTGTATCACTCTCTGTTTTTATTGCTGTATTTTCATTCATAATTTTTCCTGTTTGCACTCCAATCAAAGTGTTAAGAATTTTAAATGACGTTCCTGCTGAAAGCCGCTGGGTATCCAGCTTCATGTTATAAACCGTGATGTCACCAAGCTGGTTATTTAAAAAAGAAAAACTTCCATCCACGCGCGCCGAGTCGAAATACTTTTTTAAATCGTTATTGACTTTTGCGCGATTCACGGTGCAGGAGCTGAATGCTAATAATAAAAGAGAAAGAAATAAAAAGTGAATTTTTGTCATAAGAGTTCGTTACTTATTAAATGAAAATTATTTAGTGGCTCCCAAATGCGAGGCGGTAGCGGCAAGAGCCTCATAAAAATCTTTTCCGTATTTACGGATAATTGGTTCTTTTAAAAATTGATAAACCGGCATTTTTAATTTTTTGCCAAGTATGCAAGCGGCGCTGCACAGATCTTCGCGTGGTTCGTAGTTCACCAATTCCAAGCTTTTTGTTTTTTTTATTCTGATGGGAAACAGATGGCAACTGATGGGTTTTTTCCAGGAAATTTTGCCGTCATTATACGCCTGTTCGATTCCGCATTTTACAATTCCTTTTTTGTCCACCATTCCATAAGCGCACATTCCGTTGCTGATTGTCGGTGTTACCCATCCGAATTCTTTATCATAAATATATTTGCCTTCAGTTTCTAAAATAATTCTACATTCTTCCGAAAGGTATGGCAGCACTGCATCGTAAACACGGTTCAATTCTTTTAATTCATTGTTTTCAAGTGGAGCGCCCGCATCGCCATCCACGCAGCATCCGCCCTTGCATTTGGCCAGGTCGCATACAAAGTGTTCTTCTACAACCTGGTCGCTCACGAGGATGTCATCTATTGCAATCATTCTGCAAAAGTAGGTGAAGAAGCGTGAATAAAATGTAAACGCTGATGCGAAAAATATGAGTTGTAATTATTCATTTTTTTGATAAAAACATTTCAGTAAAAGAAGAAATAATTCAATTTTCGTTTTTTAAAAAAAGAAACAATTAAATCAAGAAGCAATTAGATTATTCTTCATGAAAAGTTTCGCCTAAAAATTGTTTTCTATAATTGAGCGGACTAACGTTCATACGTAAATAAAACGTTTTGTAAAAGTGAGACATATCTCTGAAACCACTTTCGAAGCAAACATCGGCAATACTTTTTTCAGTCTCAACCAGTTGTTGCGTTGCATAATTTATGCGATAATTGATTACCGTTTCCATAAAAGTTTTCCTGGTAATTTTTTTGAAATATTTACAGAATGCATTTGGCGTCATGCCGATTGTTTTGGAAGCTTTATTTAGTGAAATTTCATCGCGAAAATTTTCTACAATGTAAGCAAAAGCCTTATTGATGCGCTGTTGATTATCGTCTGTTTGGAATGATGCAGAATTCTTTTTATTCAGCAAAACATATTCTTTTGAAACGGAAAGATTGTTCAGAATTTCAAGCAGCATCATTAGTTTTTTAAATTCATTTTTTTGTTCCAAAGCCAAAGCCATACTTTCTCTTACAGACTCTTTTATTTTTCCTCCAAACTCTATTCCTCCATTACTTCTTTTTAGTAATTTACTAATCGACTCCATTTCAGGTAATTCAAAAAAATCTTTCCCTAAAAAATCATAATTAAATTGAAATACGATAGAACCGGCTTTTTGTTTTTCGGCAGGAGCAAGCTTCCAGCAATGAGGAAGTTTGGAGCCCACAAGTACCAGATCATTTTCTTCAAATCCAGACATATTATTTCCTACAAACCGCTTTCCTTTTCCCTGCGTAATGCAGGTTAATTCTAATTCCGGATGAAAATGAAAAGGCGCTGCAAATCCCCGTTTATCAAATTTTGTAGTTACAAATGAAGCTCTTTTTACAGAAGTTATAATTTCAAATGTAGGTTTAGACATTGCGTATTTTATTTTTAAAATAAACAAAAAGTGTAAATTAGGATAAAATAAACCAATAATTAACCATTTTTGTCCTTTTTGTTGATATTTTTTTCCACTTACTTCGTTCAAAATTGTCTATCATGGAAACAGGAAAGCAGCCCTTACCGGATTTGAACGACATAAAAAAAATCCCGCCCCGGCAAATTGAAGAATTCAGAGACAATGGCCATACGATTACCGGCGGATTATTGTCTCCCGATGAAGTATCAGCTTATCATTCAGTAATTTCTAATGCTGCTTTAAAATACAATACAGAGAAACGGAAAATGGAAGAAAGAGATACGTATGGAAAAGCATTTTTACAAATAATGAATCTATGGCGGCATGATGAAAATGTAAAAAAGTTTGTAATGTCGAAAAGGCTTGCCCAGGTTGCGGCAGATCTTTTGGGAGTAAAAAATGTACGCATTTATCACGACCAGGCATTATTCAAAGAGCCCGGTGGCGGCCCTACTCCCTGGCACCAGGATCAATATTACTGGCCGATAGATACCGATAAAACCATTACGATGTGGATGCCTTTGGTAGATATTGATGTAGATATGGGCATGTTAACGTTTGCTTCAGGATCACAAAAAAAAGGAAGCATTTTTAATTATGAAATTTCAGATAAATCAGAACAGGAATTTGAAAAATATGTGGAGGAAAATAATTTTGAAATCAGTCGTGCAAAAACCATGAAAGCCGGTGATGCCACGTGGCACACCGGTTTCACTATTCATAATGCGCCTGGAAATCACTCCGGCATTATGCGGGAAGTGTTCACAATTATCTATCTTGCCGAGGATGCAAGAATCGCAGAGCCGAAAAATTCATGGCAGGAAAATGATTTAAGAACATGGCTGATGAATAAAGAGGTTGGAAGTGCCGCTGATTCTGAATTAAACCCGCTGGTGTTGTAAAACAAATTTTTTCTGCTTCAGAATTCCTTCATTAATATATTTTCAAAAAAAAACAAATACTGCTTGGAAAAGATAAAATGCAAAGCCGCAATAACAGACGGCAATGGGAAGTTTACAATCGAAGAGATAGAAGTAGACGAACCTTCCTTTGATGAAATCCTGGTAAAAATAAAAGCTGCCGGAATCTGCCATACCGATTATGATTCTCTGAAATGGGGAAAGCAAATAGTTCTTGGCCATGAAGGAGCGGGTATTATTGAAAAAATTGGCAGAAATGTAAAAGATTTGAATGAGGGGGATTCCGTTGTTTTAAACTGGGCAATCCCTTGCAGGCATTGCTATCAATGCAAAAAAGGCAATCAGAGCCTTTGTGAAAACAATTCGCCGGTAACCGGCAAGAACAATCGCGGACATGCTCATTACGCTGGGACTACGATAAATGGAAAAAACATAGATCGATCCTTTAATCTCGGTACTTTATCGGAATATGCTCTTGTAAAACAAGCGGCTGTCATAAAAAATACATCTAAAAAAATGTCTTTTCCTGCAGCAGGGATCATTGGATGCGGTGTGATGACCGGATATGGGTCGGTAGTCCATGCCGCTAAAGTGAAACGAGGTTCAGACGTAGTAGTGATTGGTGCAGGCGGTGTTGGATTGAATGTGATCCAGGCAGCAAGAATTTGCGAAGCAAAAAGAATTATTGTAATTGATGTAAACGAAAGCAGGTTTGAAATCGCAAAAAAAATGGGTGCCACCGATACCATTCTTGCAGACAAAGATGACAAAGGTTTATTAAACGCGGCAGCAAAAGTAAAAGAATTAACGAATGGCAGAGGCGCAGACTATGCGTTTGAATGTACTGCTGTAGCCGCTTTGGGCGCTTCCCCATTGGCTATGATCAGAAATGCCGGCACTGCTGTGCAGGTTAGTGGAATCGAAGAAGAGATTACTATTGACATGAATTTATTTGAATGGGATAAAAGATACATCAATCCTTTATATGGGAAATGTAAACCACAGCTTGATTTTCCGGCTATTATAAATTCTTATGAAATAGGAGAATTATTTCTGGAAGAATTAGTAACCAACACTTACCCGCTATCACAACTCGATAAAGCATTTGACGATATGCTAAAAGGAAAAAATGCAAAAGGCGTAATCACCTTTTAAGAAAAAATTTTGCATACTTTAAAGGTCAGGTAAAAATGAATAATGACACAATTTCGAACAATAGAGATTTCCAATCCGCGATTTGAAAATGATTTTATCAGATACATTACGGTTAAGAGCAAATATTTAAAAGGTCGGGGCGACATTTGTGTTTTTGTACCTGCGGGAATAGAAGAAATGAATGATTGCCCTTTGGTGATTTTACTTCATGGGGTGTACGGAAGTTTCTGGAGCTGGACATTAAGTGGTGGAGTTCACATTTCCGTTTTAGAACTGATCAAAAAAAAGTTAATCCCGCCGATGGTCATCGCAATGCCGTCTGATGGGTTATGGGGCGATGGCTCTGCGTATCTTCCTCACCATGGATATGATTTTGAAAAATGGATTGCGGAAGATGTTCCTGCGGCTGTTAAGCAATGTGTTCCTGCACTTACAAATGAATCAAAGCTGTTTATTGGCGGTTTATCGATGGGCGGTTTTGGCGCTTTAAAAATCGGAGTAAAATATAATCATCTTTTCACTGCTATTAGTGCACATTCTTCCATTACCAGTCTTCATCAAATGAAATTTTTCGTTGAAGAAAATATGGACAACTATTTACAGAAAGATAAAGCAGAAGAAGATGTTTTTCAAACAATATTAAAAAATAAAAGCCATCTACCCGCCATCAGATTCGATTGCGGGCTTTCAGATTTTCTTCTTGAAGACAACCGAATTTTGCACCGGCAATTATTTGAAAATAATATCCTGCACGAATATAAAGAATATGAAGGCGGCCACGAATGGAGTTATTGGCAGGAACACATTATTGATTCTATTCTTTTCTTTTCAAGATTTTTAAAAAGGGGAAATGCAGGATAGAAACCAAATCATCTTTCCTTCCATTTCATTTTGTAAAAACTTCTCTTAAATAAAATGAAATTCTTCCATATTTGTTTGTTTACTGACTCTTATTTCTAATTCGTTTTTTATATTATCTCTCCATAATTTTATAAGTCAATTCCTGAATTCTATAATAATTAATCTGGTTCACTTGATAAATTTGCCTTTAAAAAAAGGGAATAAAAATGAAAACAACAGAATTGAAAACAAATATTATGTGTGGATCGTGTATTGCGAAAGTAACGCCCGTTTTAAATGAAAAGATTGGTGAAGGAAAATGGAAAGTGGACACGCAGAATCCAAAAAAAATATTAACGGTGATGAATGAAAACTTGTCAGAGCATGATATTATAAACGCAGTAGAAAAAGCAGGTTACAAAGCAGAAGTTTTATCATAATCTAAATATGAATGATACAAAAAAAAATAAAAACTACCTTTGCATTTGATCGATGAAAAAGTTTCTTTTCCTCATATTAACCTTTGCCTATCTGGCTTCTTCTTCCGGCGCTACTGTATACATACAGCAATGTATGGGAAAAACGGTTGCATGGAGCCTGGTGGAAAAAGACGGTAATAAATGTGAGAAATGCGGAATGCATAACAATGCGAACGATTGTTGTAGCAGCCACTTTAAAGTTTTGAAGGTTCACAATGATCAAAATCTTCCCGAAGTTTTTTTTCAAAAATTATTTGTCGCAAATGCTTTATTGCCGGAACCTTTTTCTGCAATAAAACAGGATGAATTTTTAGACACTGAAACTAAAAATCCTAAAAGTTATACACCCCTCCGAAGTAGAACCGACTTCTGCATTTTATACTGCACCTTTCTGATCTGATTTCATTTTCTTGTTATTTAACCTTAAAAACCGTTTTAAGATCACAATCGTTATTTTAATAACGTTCCATTCAATGTAAATAATCAAAAATGAATCCCACTTATTTCGACAAAAGCCCGGAATAGATGATGACGAGAAAATAAACAGATCAAATAAAAGTTATGAAAATTTCAAAAGATAAAAGTACCCTATTCGGCATTTCCAATCGTTTCAATAAATATTTGTTGGCGATAATGGTATCAGCATTTGCTTTTCTTACCACAAATGCACAAACAAGTGCTGTGGATAGTTCCGCATCGTTCAAAGTTTATGGTGAATGTATTCAGTGCAAACAGCGCATTGAAAAATCACTAAAAGCAAAAGGGATAAAATCTGCAAACTGGAATGTAAAAACAGAAATTCTTTCAGTTGTTTATGATCCATCCCTTATAAACCTGGATAAAATAAAATCAAACGTGCTCGCAGAGGGCCACGATCTTGAATTTCAGAAAGCTGATAATAAAATATATAACGCGCTTCCGGAATGTTGCCATTACCGTGATGTGGTAGAAAATGATGAGGCTCATTCTACATCTAACGATAATGCACACACGATAAACGGAGTGGTAGTTTCAGAAGATAACAAAGGAAATTTTATTCCCCTGTCAGGTGCAAGCATTGTCTGGGCCGGTACACAACAGGGAACGATTTCTGATAAACACGGGGCTTTTTCTATTGCAGAAAATAAGGACAGATCAAAATTAATAGTGAGTTATGCAGGCTATCAATCTGATTCAATACAAATTAATAATGCCCACCAATTGCAAATTGTGCTTGCGTCTAACGGACAGTTGAAAGCGATAAATATTAAAGGCAAACCTAAATATTCATACATCAATGATCTAGGTGCAGTAAGGAGTTTGATGATTAATTCTAAGGATCTCTTGAAAGCAGCGTGTTGCAATCTGAGTGAGAGCTTCGAAACAAATCCCAGTGTGGACGTGAGTTACAGCGATGCCGTTACCGGTTCCAAACAAATTCAACTTTTGGGTTTGGCAGGAATTTACACGCAACTTACGGTGGAAAATCTTCCTGGTCCGCGTGGAATTGCAACACCACTTGGACTCAATAGCATAGCAGGGCCGTGGATAGAAAGTATTCAATTGAGTAAAGGCACCGGCTCTGTTGCGAATGGTTTTGAAAGCATTGCCGGACAGATAAATGTTGAATTAAAGGATCCTGGAACAGCCGATAAGCTTTACCTGAATGGCTATGTAAATGATATGGGCAAAACCGATTTGAATTTAAATCTCGGTCAACATTTGAATGAAAAATGGTCCACCGTACTGCTGCTTCATGATGATTTTTTATATAATAAAGTGGACGCCAATGAAGATGGATTCCGCGACCTGCCAACAGGTAATTTATTCAGTGCCATAAACAAATGGAAATATGAAAATCAAAAAGGCGTGGAAATTCATTTTGGAGCAAAAGTTTTAGCAGATGATAAAACAGGAGGTGAAATGAATTACAAGACTGCTGATAAATTTACCACGAATTCTTATGGACTTGGAATAAAAACGAATCGTTACGAAGGCTTTGCTAAAATCGGTTATATTTTCCCTGAGAAAAAATATCAAAGCATCGGGTTGCAACTTTCCGGGTTCGATCACCAGCAGGATTCTTATTTTGGTTTGATAAAATATAATGCGCATCAAAGTAATTTTTATTCAAACCTGATTTATCAAAGTATCATTGGAAATTCTGCACATAAATTCAGAACAGGATTAAGCCTTACCGCTGATAAATACAATGAATTGTATAAAACTGAAACTTTCAAAAGGAATGAAATTGTGCCCGGCGCTTTCTTTGAATATACCTATACCATGAATGACAAATTCAGTGCCGTTGCTGGTTTACGCGAAGATCACAATAATTTGTACGGATGGTTTACTACACCAAGATTGAATGTAAGATATGCTCCTGTAAAAGGAACAACTATCAGGCTGAGTGCTGGTCGAGGCCAAAGAACTGCAAATATTTTTGCAGAAAATATGGGCGCATTGGTAAGTGCAAGAACCGTAAATATTGTTTCGGATAATACAAGGAATGCATACGGATTAACCCCGGAAGTAGCATGGAATAAAGGCATCAGCATTGATCAGAAATTTAAACTTTTTGAAAGAGATGCCATGCTGAGTTTTGATTTTTTCAGAAATGATTTTATCAACCAGGTAGTAGCGGATTTGGAAGATGCACGACAAATAAGGTTTTATAATTTAGAGGGAAAATCTTTTTCGAATAGTTTCCAAAGTGAATTGAATTTAATTCCGGTAAAAGACCTGGATGTGCGATTCGCTTATCGCTGGTTTGATGTTCAAACCACATACGATTCTAAACTTTTAGAAAAGCCGTTTACAGCAAAGAACCGTGCATTTGCTAATTTTGGTTATGCAATAAAAGGTTGGAAATTTGATTATACAATAAATTATGTTGGAAGAAAACGCATCCCATCTACAGAAGAAAATCCGGTTCAATATCGTTTGCCTGACTATTCACCTGGTTATATTTCTATGAATGCACAGATCAGTAAATCTTTAGGAAAAAATAAAGCATTTGAAATTTATGCTGGTGGAGAAAACCTTACGAATTATTTTCAGAAGAATGTTATACTGGCTGCTGATGAACCGTTTGGTAAATATTTCGACGCGTCAATGGTTTGGGGGCCGGTAACCGGAAGATTGATGTATGGAGGATTCAGGTATAAGATTAAGTAATTGTTGTGTGCGATGTCTGATGTTTGATGTAGGATGTGTGATGTGTGATGTTTGATGTTGCAAGGAAAATATGTCAAAACGATTACCTACACAGAATAAGAATAAGAAGTATTTGTTTGTTTACTGGAAAGCAGTAACTAAAACGGAGATGATTAAACGAAAAAAATAAAAACATTGAAAAATAAAATAAAAATCTTTTATCTGTTTTTTAATCTTGTGTTTATTACACGTGCTTTTGCACAGCATGAGATTCATAGAATAGAAGATTCAACAAAACATAGAAAAACGATGATTAGTGAAATGCATTTGCATAAACCTGTAAAAGATTCTTCAGCGATGAATAACAGGAACATGAGTATGGATACGCATGAAATGAACATGAGTAATAAAAGTATGATGTATTCTATGTCATCCTCGTATTCTTTGAATCTGCCAATGAATAGAAACGGCTCTGGGACTGCATGGCTGCCGGATGCATCGCCGATGTATGGAGTAATGTACCATTCAAAAAACTGGATGTATATGTTGCACGGAAATATTTTTTTGAGATACGATGATCAGGATTTTTCAAATAAAGGATCACGTGGAGACGACCAGATTGATGCTCCTAACTGGCTCATGTTTATGGGACAAAGAAAAGTTGGGAAAAATGGCTTGTTTCATTTCGGTACCATGTTTTCGCTCGATGCATTAACTGTTGGTAACGGTGGTTATCCTCTTTTATTTCAAAGTGGGGAAGCATACAAAGGAAAAGCAATTGTTGACCGGCAGCATCCACATGATTTATTTTCAGAATTGTCTGTTGCTTATTCGCAGGCACTTTCAAAAAAATCAGACGTATATTTATATCTTGGATATCCCGGTGAACCGGCTCTTGGCCCTGTCGCATTTATGCATCGTCCATCATCAATGGATAATCCGGATGCGCCTCTTTCACATCATTGGATTGATGCTACACACATCACTTTTGGCGTTGCTACTTTAGGTATACGATATGGGGATTTTAAAATAGAAGGTTCCTCATTCACCGGAAGAGAGCCTAATGAAAACCGGTATAATTTTGATAAACCATTATTTGATTCGTGGAGTGGAAGATTATCCTACAATCCTTCACAGAACTGGGCTTTGCAGGTTTCCCATGGGTTTATAAAAAGTCCGGAATTACTGAATCCTGATGAGGATATAAACCGGACAACCGCTTCTGCAATTTACAGTCTTCCAACAAATAATAATGGCAGATTCAATGCCATTGTAGTTTGGGGAATGAATAAATCTGTCGGACACGATGGCGAAAATGCTTTTTTATTAGAAGGTGAATGGCGAAAAAACAAGTTCGCTTTACAGACACGTTATGAATGGGTTCAAAAATCTATAGAAGAACTGGCACTTGATGAAAGTATTTACGGACACGATGCAGTTTTTCCTGTAAATGCTTTTACTGCCGGATTTAATTATGACTTGTTAAAAATAAAGAAAGCAAAAATGGCTGTTGGCGGACAGTTTACTTTTTATCATGCAGATAAAAGATTGAATAATTTGTATGGTAAAAATCCAATGGCTTTTGAAGTTTATCTGAGGCTTTATCCGGCGATGATGCTGATGAAAAAATAGTAAAAACACGAATTCGTGCTATTTGTCCTTTTACTAAAGATAACAGCAAAGATTTAAAAATAAATTATGCGTAAATCTGCCTGATAATCTCTTTATTTTTTTCCAGTACTACTTTACGTCTCAGACTTAGTTTCGGTGTCATTTCGCCCGTATCAATGCTCCATTCATGTGGAAGCAATTCAAACTTTTTGATCTGCTCTACATGATTGAAATACTGGTTGTATTTTTCTATTTCTTTGGTATAAAGATCGTGTACCAAAGGATTGCGGATCATCTTTTCATTATTGCTGCAATCCACATTATTTTCGGTACACCACACTTTTAAATTGGCAAAAGCAGGAACAATGAGTGCAGTTACAAACTTTTCGCCTGCGCCCACAACCATTATATTTTCTATTAAATTGGATTCTTTCATTTTATTTTCAATCGCTACCGGCGCTACATATTTCCCACCACTGGTTTTAAATATTTCTTTTTTGCGATCAGTAATTTTCAAAAATTTACCATCGACCATGGTTCCTATATCTCCGGTTCTAAACCACGCTCCTTCCATTGCTTCTGCGGTAAGCTCCGGATGTTTGTAATATCCCATCATAATGTTTGGCCCTTTGCATAAAATTTCTCCATCTTCTGCAATTTTTACTTCTACGTTGTTGATGAGCGGGCCTACGGTTCCAAACATTCTGCCTTCTTCCTGAAAGCGATTCACGCTAATGACAGGAGAAGTTTCAGTGAGGCCATACCCTTCCATAATTGGAATTTTAGCGGCAGTAAAAATGCGTATCAGCCTTACCTGGCAAGCCGCACCACCGCTAATGATGCAAATAATGTTGCCACCGAGGGCCTCCCGCCATTTATTAAAAATCAGTTTGTTAGCAATCGCCAGTTGAAGGTTATAAATAAATCCCTGGTTTTTATTAATCTCAAACCGTGCTGCAAGACCATGCGCCCAGAAAAATAATTTTCTTTTTATGCCTGTTAGTTCATCTCCTTTTTGCATAATTTTTTCATACACTTTTTCCAGCAGGCGCGGTACAGTAGTAAACATATCCGGTGCCACTTCTTTTAAATTCTGAGGAATGGTATCCATGCTTTCAGCAAAAAAAATTGAAGTGCTGCGAAAGAGATACAGAAAACTTACCATCCGCTCAAAAATATGATTGAGTGGCAAAAAACTGAGTGCTTTGAAGTTTTCGCCGGGTGGAAAACACGGCATACTGTCGAGTACATTGCTTAAAATATTTTTGTGCGACAGCATCACGCCTTTTGGCGTTCCGGTGGTCCCGGATGTATAGATTATTGTTGCAAGATCTTCGTATTTTATTTTGTCTGAAATGTTTTTTATTTCGCCTAAAATGTTTTCAGTTAATGGCAATAACATTTCTTTCCAATGTTTTACACCTTCAATTTTTTCGAAAGAAACAATTTCTTTTAACTGTGGAAGATTTGTTTTTATATGGCTGATTTTTTCAAATAAGCTCTGATCATTTAGAAATACTATTTTCACTGCGGCATCTTTCAAAATAAACTCCAAATCTGTTTCACTCACCGTTGGATAAATAGGAATCAGGATCGCACCAACTTTTTGCACGGCAAGATCGAGCATTACCCATTCCGGCCGGTTTTTAGAAATAACCGCTACTTTGTCGCGGCCGTTTTCAGAAAAATCTCCCGGAGAAATGCCTGCATATAATAAACCCGAACTTAGTTTATTTACAATTTCTGAAACTTCAACAGTGCTATATTCTTTCCATTCACCATTTTCCTTGCCTGCAAGCATCGTTCTGGAAGGCGCATCTTTTATATGAATATCAATACAATCAAATAATCGTGTGGGGCCGCTCATGGTTTCTCCTTTTTAAAATTCGAATTTTTAAAGTTTTTATCAGGCGGTTCTAAATTAGCAATTAAATAATAAAGAACTTTCAAAAACATCTGGATATAAAAAAAGATCAACGATAATATTGTCCTGCAGGTACTTTAAAAATTCTTCCTGACTGGAAATTTTTCAATGCCTGGGCTTCCGTTGCATGATTACTCATCCAGGTTTGATAGGCAGCCAGGTTTTGCGAAGCGCCAAATATCCATTGATTATAAGCGGGAAATAAGCCTTGTTCCAACAAGTTTTCCTGCAATGCGAAAAGGCGGAAAGGGAATTTATCTACATAGTTTTTATTCCAATCGAGCATAAAACGGGTTCGGATCATCGTGAGTGTTTCGGCACTGATGCCACGAATCACTACATCATTCTGCCTGTTCATACAGGTTAAAAAAGCGATCTCAAATGCATTTTTATCTTTGGTATTTTTCAAAAGATCCGGATCTGCAAAAAACTTTTTATAACCATCGAGTAAAATGTCCTTTACCTCTGCTGTGCGGGAGGTGAAGGATTCGATATTAATAAATATTTCTCCATAAAGCAAACACCACACTTTATATTTTGCAAAGTCAGTATAATAATAATATTTACAGGCATTGTAATAATTATTACCGTAAGAAGGATCCATTTCGATACCTTTTTCCCATTGTTTAATGGATGCCGGATCGTGTTTGAATAAAAGCATTTCGCCATAATCATTATACAGGCCCCCGCTTTTCGGATATTCTTTTATTGCTCTTTTATAAATTTTTTCAGCTTCCTTATCCTGCAATAAAGCGCGATAAATAGTAGCGGTAAGCTGATACGTTTGATCGTCGGCTTTATTATTATCCACAAAAGGCTTTATCACGTTAAGCGCCTTTTCATTTTCTTTTTGCAAATAATAACTCATGGTCAAATCTTTGGCAATGTCAAGGTTTTGCGGATCCTGTTGGCGGGCTCTTGTCAGGATAAGAGTTGCATTAGCAAAATCTCCCTGGCGCATAAATATTTTTGCGTTTTCATGAAGCTTGTCTATATCATCCTGTTGGGCAAAAACGTTGACAGCAAGGACACAGAAAATAATTGCAAAGAAGATTTTTTTCATCGGGTAAAGATAAAATACTTTATCGCCTGAAATCTTTATAAAAACAAAAAAATAATTTACTTCCGGTTGGTGAGGACACCAACCGGTGCCGGCTAATTAATAAGATGAGTCAAAAGGCCGTCTCTTAATTTTGGTTCAAACCAGGTACTTTTTGGCGGCATGATGTTGTTGCTATCGGCAATGTCGAATAATTGTTGAATAGAAACAGGATACAAGCTGAACGCGACTTTCCAATCACCGCTGTTTACTTTTTCTTCCAGTTCACTCAGACCCCTGATACCGCCGATAAAATCAATTCGGGTATCTGTACGCTGATCTTTTATTCCGAGGACCGGTTCTAACAAATTATTTTGCAAAATAGTAATATCAAGAATGCCGATCGGATCTGTTGAATAAGTGCCTTCAAGCGCCGCAAGTTGGTACCATTCGCCATCCAGGTACATACCAAATTCATGCGGTTCATTTGGGGCAAAGGGTTTTGATACTTTTGTAACAGAAAAATTCTTATTTAATTTATCAAAAAAATCCTCATAAGATAGATCATTCAAGTCTTTTACCACCCGGTTGTAATCCATTATTTTCAATTGGGAAGCAGGAAATATAGTGGAAAGAAAATGGCCGGCTTCTTCATTATCTGCTAAAATATATTTCACTTTAGCAGCAGAAGCTGCACGATGGTGGCCATCAGCAATATAAGTACAATCGACTTCTGTTTTAAAAATTTCGGTAATCCTGTCAATGACTTTTTCATCGCTGATAACCCAAACGGTATGCTCAATTTGATCATCAGCAATGAAGTGATAAACCGGATTTTTTGCGGTTCCTTTTTCCAAAATATCATTGATTTCATCAACGTCCCTGAAAGCAAGAAATACGTTGCCTGTTTGTGCTCCGGTTGTTTTGATATGGTTGATCCGGTCCTGTTCCTTTTCGGGCCTCGTGAGTTCGTGTTTTTTTATCAAGCCTTCTTCATAATCCACGACAGAACTGCAACATACAAGCCCCGTTTGGCTTTTATTGTCCATCGTCAAACGGTAAATGTAATAACAAGCTTTATTTTCATGAAAAAGCACAGAACGGCTTATGAATGCATCCAGATTTTCTTTCGCTTTTTGATACACTTCCTGGCTGTGAATATCTGTACTTGAAGGAAGATCAATTTCGCTTTTTGTGATGTGAAGAAAAGAATAAGGGTTGCCTTCAGCTTCTACTTTCGCTTCTTTTGTACTCAACACATCGTAGGGGCGCGAAGCCACCTGTTTGGCAAATTGCGCTTCTGGCCGCAAGGCTTTAAAAGGAGAAATAGATATCATGTTACTTAATGGCGCCTTGAAAGGCAGGAAATTTTTTTGTAAGGAGTGCAAATATAAATCAATCAAAGAAATAATTTCTTTTTTGTTCCCCACGAAATACAGGAATTTTCACCGGTAAAATGATAAGTGAAATCCAAATTCCTGCTTTTTATTTTGCTTGGCAAGAAAAAGTTTTATCGTGAATTACCGGAATTTTCACAAATAAAAGCATGAGTGAAAATTGGACGAGTTATTATTTTTGGACAAAGACCATAAAGGCATCCCGCGATTAAATATCAATTCGGTTTATTTCTTTCTTTACTGAGAAAGATGTCATTTTTTATAAAAACACCGAAAAAGATTTCATCTTCTATAAAAATGTATTATTGTAATCGAAGCTTTATTATTTATCTCTCCTGCTACCCGAATAAAGTTCATATTCCAATAAACGACAATCAATTTTACCATTATAAAACTCCATTCTACGCTTTGGCTTTAATCCGATTTTTTTTGCCAGGTTCAGATTGCCTGTGAAAACATAACCTGTATATCCTTTGCATTTTTTCTTCATAAAATCTCCGATGCGCGCGTATGTTTCCTGCAATTCAATTTCATCACCCATTCGTTCTCCATATTCCGGATTGAAAAAGACAATTCCGTTTTCATTTTCAGGAACATCAGTTTCAGCAAAATCACACACATGAAATTCAATTAAATCGGCAACGCCTGCTGCGCCTGCATTTATTTTTGAAATATGAATCGCATCTTCGGATATGTCCGTTGCGATAATTTTTACGCCCTGGATAACTTTAATCTTATCAAATAATTTTTGTTTTTCTTTTTCAAAAAATTCTTCATCAAAACCAAGGAAGTGCATGAAGCCGTAATTACTCCTGAATAAGCCGGGATGGCGGTTTGTAGCCAACATCGCTGCTTCAATTGCTACCGTAGAAGAACCACACATTGGATTTATAAAAGGAGATTTGCGGTTCCAGTTTGTAGCAAGTATGGTAGCGGCAGCAAGTGATTCCATCATCGGCGCTTTTCCGGGAATTTTTCGATAACCATGTTTGGATAAAGTTTCACCGGATGTATCCAGAAATATTTCTGCGAAATCATTTTTCCAAAATAAATTAATGACGGTTTTGTCCAATTCAGGGCCCGAATCAGGACGCTCATTGAATTTATTTCTGAAACGGTCGGCAATAGCGTCTTTCACTTTTACATTGGCAAATAATGAATTATTAATGGAAGCAGTATCCACATTGCTGGTAATGGAAAAATAGCCATTTTTAGGGATAATAGATTCCCACTGAATATTAGAAACTATTCGATACAATTCATCTGCATTATTACATGAAAAAGAATTGAGAGAATACAAAATCTGGCTGGCGCAACGAAGGTTCAAATTCAACCGGATACAATCGTTCAGTGTTCCGTTTATTTCTATACCGGTCGAAAAAATTTTAGATATTTTAAATCCTGATTCAGTAATTTCCTCGCTCAGAAAAGAGGTTAGACGTTTACTACAGGTGATGACAATGCGGCTGGGCTTATTAAATGATTGCATCCGGCAAACATAAAGCGTAATCCGTAATTCTTAATCCTAATTCTGCATTCAATTTACCGATGCCAATCTTAACTTCATCAAGGCATGATGAGTATTTTTGATTATTGAATCGGTCATTGCTTTTACACGATGCAGATGGATTACTCTTGCAGATTCGGGAAGGATATGCAAATCATTCATCAATTTATGTATAACAATCTCATCATAAACTTTTGCGATGTTACAGGCTTTATAAAAATTTGTGTGCATTCCCATGCTATCGAGTACCTGGGGAAAATTTTCGTATTCCGGGAAGTTGGAAAATTTTTTTACAAAATAAAAAACTTTGCCATCGATTTGCTTTGTATAAGCCTGATAAGTGTTTTCCATGATTTCCTATTTTGAAGTTATACAATGTGGCTCCAAATTTTAAGTGGATTTTCTAATCCAACTTCTTCTAATAAAATTTGATGCCATGATTTCAAAAATGATAAATCACAGGAAGGATTAATGCGGTTTTCCAATGGGATTAATGGCTTATATTCCTTTTCATTATTCATTCAGACGAAAGCTAAAAAAAACAGATGATGTTCATTCATCAAAATTCTCAGCCATTGTTGAAAAAAATCTACAAACAACGTTTTTTTTTACTAAATCAATCGATTTATCAAGGAAGTGGATGGTTTGTGAAAAGGGCGAAAAATCAAACAGGCTCTTTTTACAACAGTAATTCAAAGGATTAAGGGAAATTATATTGGGGGCATGAAAGCAGATGTAAAAATATAAATCTGAATTGCTTTTTGCAAGTATTTTTGAAAATAGTTATTCACATTTAACAATTGAAAAAAATTTAGTAAAGAGAATCCCGGTTACAGTAAACCAACTAATAACGGAGATTGGTGTTTTATTTTTTTTAAAAACCTATTCTTCCGAACAATTGAATCAGCGTGCTAAAACAATGACAGCAGAATCTCCGTTACAGTAAACAAACTTTTAACGGAGATTCTTGTTTTTATTTTTTCGGAATGTTATTTAGAGTCAAAAATAATTTTCTTTGAAAATTGCTCATTTGTATTCAGATCCGTAAAGTGCAGGAAGTATATTCCCGCCAACATTTCTTTCGTTCTTTTTATTTGAATCCTTTTTTCCGTTTTTGTCTTAACAATGATTTCTTTTAATTTCTGATTCAACACATTTATCAAAGAAATTTTATAAACGTGGCCATTTGATTGGTAGAAACCAATATTTAAAAAGTCTGAAGCGGGATTGGGATAAATGCTGATATTTGAAACAATCTTCTTTTGAATAAAAATGATATTACTGTAAGAAAAGGTGTTATCATTTTTAATGATTTTTATCCGGTAAAAATTGTTGTTTGCCGCATTCGAATCTAAAAATTGATATAGATTATTTTCTGAAGGAAGATGCACAGGGACGTTGCCAATTTCTACAAAATTATTCTTGGTTTTTTTCTCTGCAATTATCTGTTTGACATTGCCAGGACTATTAATTTTCCAACTTAAAAGTACCGTCTCATCTATCAGTTTTCCGGAAAAATTTTCAATTGTTAATGGGAGAAAAAGCCTGCATGATCCATCCAGATGAAAGTAATAAGTTCTTTGCACACAGCCGTTATTCACGGTAATATGGCATACATAAACTCCTGTATCCGTAGGCAACACTTCAGGGATGAAATAATTATAGCCATTACTTACGGCCACACTGTCTGCAGATGCCGCACTCGTTTTTTTGAACCATTGATAAGTAGCATTATAAATAGTATCAACGCTTAAAGTAGATGGGCTGAGGAAACAATTCAAAGTCGCTTTTATACCATTATTAACCAACGGCAAAATACTTGCATCACCTAAGGTTGCATTGCCACAAGCATCCAATGCCCTCAAACGAATCAATGAATATGTAGCGCCATTATTGATATTAAAAACAGGACTTGATTGAGGCGGTGCCACGAGTGAAGGGGATGAAGGCGTACTCCCAAAAATCTGGTAAGTGAACGGTCCGACACCATTGGAAACTACAGCGCCCACGCTAAAACCATTGTTATCACATTGATAAGCAGAAGAACGTTTTAAATCAGGAAATTGATAAGGGGATACGACAACGGTGTCATAAATATTGGCATTACAACCATCGTTTGCAGTATATTTTAAAATATAAGTTGCAGGAGCAAGATCATTAAAAGTATAAATGGAACCTGTAACATTTGTTGGCGACACGTTTACGGTCGTTGCATCCTTTTTAATAATTTTTACAGCGGGAGAAGGAAGATTGGTATTCAGAGTTGTGAGAATATTACCAGATCCATTTGGCCACACAGAACCCGGACATTTTGCTGTTACTGAAGGCGAATGCGACAGCAACGCGACAACGGGAGTAACCTTCACCGTATTTTTATTGCCACAAACATCTGTTGCAATAATTGTATAAGAAAGGCCGGTTGCTAATTCCGGCAAGCTATCCATTGTGAAATTATTTGCATTAAAATTATTCTCTTTTACCAGGTTGCCTGCCGGAGCAAATATTTTAATATTTACCGGCAAGGTTCCTGTAATACTGACATTGAACTTTGAATAACCATAATAACACGATTTAGATGCAGTTGCATTCATTGCCAAAAGTATGGGAGTAACAGTAAAGGGAACTTTCAATGTATCATTACATCCTGAAAGAATCGAAACAAAGTAAGAACTGTATGGGATATTGTCAAACTTGCCGGTATTATTTCGTTGTAATGTATCATTAGAGGCACTCACGACTAAAAAATATTGAGCATTCACCAGGTTCTGCTGCCCGGTAATTTCTGCTGAAAAAGATGCGCATGTTTTATTGGTGATTTTTACACTTTTGCTCACAGATGGTAAATCTCTTGCGACAGAAAAACTATTTATCATCGTTGTATCCGGGCATGCATTTTTTGATTTGATATAATAATTGCCATAAGAAAGATTTGTAAAAATTCCGGAGGAATTGCAGGTAATTAAAGAAGAATCAATTGAATTAAATAAACAATAAGAAGGATTGTTCAAACTGCCGGATGCTGTAGCGGAAAAAGTTGTACAATTTTTAGCAGAAACAGAAATGTTTACATTATTTATAATGATTGGCTTTCCCACATTAACATCTCTTATAAAAGTAGTATCTGCGCAATTATCATGAATCGAAACAGTATATTTCCCTAAAGGAATGCTGTCGAATGTTCCGGTATTGTTGCAACTTCCTACCAGATTATGATTTGAATCGTACAAACAATAAACAGGATTTGTAAGGCTATCACCGGAAATACGAAGTCCGAATGTAGTGCAGGTAACATAAGCAGGAGTAATGGTGGCATTTACGCGTGGTATTGGTTTGGCAACAGAAAAACACCTGGTAATTGTGGTATCTATACAACCATCTTTGATCAGAATGCAGTATTTTCCATAAACGACATTATTAAATTTTCCGGTCGTGTTACAAATGACAGTAGCGCCGGTGGAATCAACCAGGCAATATTGCGGATTGGTTAAATTTTGCTGATTGTTTATGGCAGCTGAAAAACCAGAACAGGTTTTATTCGAAATAGTAATATTGTTTCCAACTGATGCCAAAGGAGCTTTTTGTGTAAAACACCTGCTGATCGTAGAATCTGTACAACCATCGTGTGCTTTTATGCAATAACTTCCGTAAGGAATGTTATTAAAAATGCCGGTTGTATTCTGACTGATCAAAGTATTGTTTTTGTCGAATAAATAATACTGTGGATAAAAAAAATTGGCTGCATTGGTTGCTGTGGCTGAAAAAGAATTGCATACCGTGTTACTGATTTTTATATTCGCATCTAAGGAAGGAATTAAAAACAACGAAAGGTTCACTTTTTTAATAAAACCACATCCATCTTTTGCTAAAACATCAACAGCACGAATGCCGGTAATGGTTATATTATTGAAATTTCCATCTGCTGACCAGATGGTGTCTCCAACGGTTCTTACTACCCCATAAATAAATCCGGGAATCGGAGCAGCTTTACTATTTGCTCCCCTGCTGTCAGTAACGGTAATATAACCAGAAGCGAGATCACAAGTATTTTTCGTAAAACCAGAGGTGCTTATATTCCAGGTATAATTATTAATAGTAACCGTTCTTGTCTGAATGCCGCCACAAGAATCGGTAAGTTGAATACTATAATCACCGGCTTTCAAACCAGTAAAAATTCCGCTCGGACTAGACTCGCCTACATTCATTGGAGAGGGAGCAACAATTTTATAAGCGAAAGGCGGCCGGCCGTTTTGCAAATCTTGAACCATTATAGTTCCATTCGAACCGTTATTGCAACTCACATCCATGTGGCTTAACGAAAATCTGGGATCGGAATAGGAACCACCAACTGTTATTCCGTTTTGGATAAAAGTCTTATTCGTGGTAACATCATTTACAATAATTCTGTAAATTCCCGAAGATAAACCGGTTATCAGGTCCTGTGTCGTATAATTTGAATTTACCGGCCCTTCGGCTTTGTATTGATAGTTACCTGATCCTCCCGTAGCGGAAATCTTTATCGAACCGGTAGCAGCACACCTCGATTCATAAGTAGAAAAGGTAGCAGTAAGCTGGCCTAAACAGAAGTTAGAGATTGCAAGGCCCAGGAAAAATAAAATCGGGTAAAGTTTTTTCATAGGGTACAGTTTCGTTCGCAATAGCTAATTTTTTAAACGATGCGACAGCTTATTTATTTGAGAAGTACAGATATAAGGGTAAAACCACCCATTTTACTGGTGATTCTACGCAGTAACGTGTATATATTGCGATAAGAAAACCGTATAAAAACACTAATCAACGTTATTTCTTGGTTTACCGTAGTAATGTGCATTTGCACGGTTCATGAAACAACTAAAAAAGCGGATGTCATCCTGATCGCATCTTGTTTTTATTTTTATGAAAAAATTTGGAGAAACGACTTTAAATATTTAGGTTTGCGCAATAGAAAAAAAAGATCCAACCCGACGAAAAGACTTTAAGCATTACCTGTTTACTCTGATCCCGTTCCTAAAAAAAAATCTTCCATTTACAATAAATTAACTGTATATCTGTTTATACAGGTGTTATAAAATTTGATTATGACCAGATTTTTTTTAGGCTTTTTCTGTATTTTATTTACAGGATTGCTTTTTACCTCTTGCACCAATACGAAAAAAGTCGTATATTTTAATAATGTTGCTGATGCTACTTTTGCCGGTTCCAATGCGGAAAAACAAACTCCCATTGAACCAAATGACATTTTGAGCATCACGATAAGCAGTGCAAATGCAGAAGCATCTGTTCCATTTAATTTGCAGAACAATAATATCAGCAGAGCTACAACTGTTACCGGTAGTAATACAGAATCCGGCGGTTACCTGGTAAATGCTGACGGCACGATAGATTTACCTATACTTGGCGCCGTCAAAGCTGCCGGCCTTACAAAAGAGCAGTTAAAAAATAATATTACTAACCTGATTCTATCGCAAAAACTCCTGGTAAATCCTATTGTGGATATACGCTATCTCAATTATGAAGTAACCGTATTAGGCGAAGTAGCAAGACCAACCGTCATCACTGTACCGAATGAAAAAATATCTTTGCTCAAAGCGATCGGACTGGCAGGAGATTTGACTATATATGGGAAAAGAACCAATGTTTTATTAATAAGAGAGGAGAATGGGAAAAAGATGACGAGGCATATAGACTTGACATCAAGTAATTTCTTTAATTCCCCTTATTATTATCTGCAGCCGAATGATGTAGTATACGTGGAACCGAATAAAACAAAAATAGCTACCGCGGGAAGATCACAGCAATTTTTGCCGATTATATTCAGCGCGCTATCAGTAGTAGCCATTGTTTTAGACAGGATATTGAGATATCCATAATAATTTTAAAAATGCAACCTGCAAAAAATAGAATGCCCGAGGAGAATAGTGAGAGCATGATACAACAGTTTGTGTCCAAATATCTGCCTTACTGGCCGCTTTTTCTTTTAGCCATCGTCCTTGGCGCTGGTTTGGCTTATTTTCATCTCAGGTCTGCAACTCCTCTTTACGAAGCTACCGCAACTATTATCATAAAAGATGAAAAAAAGGGCAATGAGGAATCAAAACTGGTAGAATCACTCGATCAAATTTCCTCGAAAAAAATCGTGGAGAATGAAGTAGAAATCATTCAGTCACGTAAATTGATGGAAGATGTGGTGAAAGATCTGGCTCTATATGCGCCGATTTATGAAAAAGGAGATGCGCGCACAGCTTTAGCGTATACTACTTCGCCGGTAACTGTTACCGCGCCTTATCCGGATTCATTACCGGATGTTCCAAAAATCGATTTAAATTACGACTCGGCAAACCAGGAAGTTATTTTAAATAAGAAATTTAAGTATCCTCTTAATGAGGTGGTGTCTACTCCTTATGGACAATTAAAATTTATCTCTAATAAGTATTATAACAGACCAGAAACGCCTAATGGGCAATTATTTTTTTACCTCTCCACGCCTAAATCAATTGCACCTTCTTTTTTGGCGGCTTTAAAAGCCGAACCTGCTAGTAAAGCTTCTTCTATTGTTAATTTAAGTTATGTTGACGAAAGTCCTTTAAGGGCCGAAAATATTTTAAATCAATTGATTAAAGCTTACCAGCTATCTGCCAATGAAGAGAAAGATGCATTGGCAAGTAATACGCTTGCTTTTGTAAGTAACCGTTTAGCGCTTGTGTCTCATGATCTTGATTCAATTGAGAAAAAAATCCAGCAATTCAAATCAGGAAACCGTGCGGTCGATATCAGTACACAAGGGACATTATTTTTACAAAATGTCAGCCAGAATGATCAGAAACTCGGTGACGTAAATACTCAAATTGCGGTTTTAGACAAAGTAGATGAATTCGTAAAATCGAATAACAACAGCAAAGAGGGAATAGTGCCTTCTACGCTCGGAGTAAGCGATCCTATGTTGAATCAATTAATTGACAAGCTGTATACATCTGAACTTGAATACGACAATTTAAAGAAAACTGTAGGAGAAAATAATCCGAGCCTCGTCGCCATTCAGGATAGAATTAATAAGTTAAAGCCGAGCATCCTCAGTAATATAAAAAGCCAGAGACAGAGCCTGGAAGCAACAAAGCAAAATATTAATGCAACAAATGGCGCTTATAATTCTGTTCTTCAGGCAGTGCCGCAAAAAGAACGGGAACTTCTCGATATCAGCAGGGAACAACAAATAAAAAGCAATCTTTATTCTTTCCTTTTACAAAAAAGAGAAGAAAGTGAAATAGCCTATGCTTCTGCTGTTTCCAACAGCAGGGTAGTTGATTACGCACAGGCAAGCCCTAATCCTGTCGCTCCTAATGGAAAAATGGTATATATTTCCACCATATTTTTATTTTTAGCATTATGTGTTGCAATCATTTTCGTTAAAGAATATCTGACTGGCAAAGTATTATACCGCCATGAAATAGAAAAGTTAACATCCATACCGATTATTGGTGAAGTTGCTTTTGATAAATCAAAGGATAAGATTGTAATAGAGAAAGGAACGCGGAGCTTTGTAGCTGAAGAATTCAGAAAATTACGTATTTCCTTATCCTTTTTGGGAATCAATTCTTCCCATAAAAAAATCCTTGTTACTTCAAGTATCTCGGGTGAAGGAAAAAGTTTTATTTCTGCAAATCTTTCTGTTAGTCTTGCCCTTACAGGAAAGAAAGTTGTATTGGTAGATATGGATCTCAATAACCCTACTCTGGATAAAATATTAAATATTCCAAGGGAAGAAGGGGTTACTGAATTTTTAGAAGGAGAGAAAGATCCGGAGCAAATTATTAAACATGTGGCAGAACATGAGAATTTATTTTTCGTATCGGCCGGTGCGGTGCTTCCGGAAAACCCTTCTGAACTTTTATCCAATGGCAAAGTGAATGAACTAATTAATTATTTAGAAAATATATTTGACATGGTAATTATTGACACATCACCGATGGTGCTTGTAACAGATGGTTACCTGTTAACTGGTTTATGTGATGCTACTTTATATGTAATCCGGCATCATTATACACCGAAAATTGTGATAAAAAGAATTGATGAAAATATTCATATTAACCCTATAAATAATCCTGCGATCATATTTAATGGTGTTAAGATGAGAGGCTTTTTCAAAAACAATTATGGCTATGGCTATGATTACGTTTATGGAAATAAAGACAGAAAGAGAACTGAAAAGAAACCTGTAGGAAAATACTAAAAATCCTTTTTTATGAAATGATAGAACCTGGATACATTAAGATGTAACTGAGGGCGGCGAAGCCGTGTTCTTCTTATAATATTCAAAAATCAATCCTTTGAATTGCTGCAAATTTAATTTTAAAAAAAACAAATTATGCAGAAGAATTGGTATATCATTTACACAAAAACTAAGTGCGAAAAAAAGGTAGCAGCGAGTTTTAAAAGAAAAAAAATCGAAAGTTTTTTCCCTTTGAATTCAAAACAAGCCATATCAGGCCGGAAAAGAAAAACGACACAGGTTCCTTTGTTTGAAAGTTATGTGTTTGCAAACTTAGAAGCGAATGAAATTGACAAGGTAAAAGCGATTGACGGTGTTTTGAATATTGTTTATTGGAAGGGAACCCCAGCTATTATAAATGAAGATGAAATTAAAGTTATGAAGCAATTTATTTCTGAATACCAGGATATAAAAGTTGAAAAAACAATAGTAAGCAAAAGTCTTACGCCAAAGATGATTGATAATGCCACGTATTCACTCGATGGAAATATTTTAACCATAAAAAACACGGCTGTAAAAGCAAATCTTCCTTCGATCGGTTTCGCTTTGATTGCTACTATTAGTACCGGGAATGCTTTACATCCACAAGTTTCTTTTGGCAAAAAAGATTTATTACTTCAGTAAAACAAGAAATAAAAGATATTTCTCTTTTTATTAATTGAACCAAGGACATCTCTCACATAGGAATGACAACGCTTACCCTAACCTGCCAATTGTCTCCAAAAGTGTTAACCCCATTAATCATTCCAAAATCATAGTTTTAAATAATGAAGTCAGCATTAATAACCGGAATAACCGGGCAAGACGGGGCATACCTTGCCGAATTACTTTTATCAAAAGGATATCTAGTTCATGGCGTTAAAAGAAGGTCATCGCTCATAAACACTTATCGGATTGACCATTTGTACGTGGATCCGCATGAAAATCATGCGAATTTCAAACTGCATTATGGCGATATGACGGACAGTACCAATCTCATCCGTATTGTACAGGAAACGCAACCGGATGAAATATACAACCTTGCTGCCATGAGCCATGTAAAGGTAAGTTTTGATAATCCGGAATATACTGCCAATGCGGATGGCCTTGGCACATTGCGCTTACTCGAAGCAATCCGGATTTTGAAATTAGAGCAGAAAACGAAAATTTACCAGGCATCTACTTCTGAATTATATGGGTTGGTTCAGGAAGTGCCTCAGAAAGAGACAACGCCTTTTTATCCAAGAAGCCCGTACGGTGTTGCAAAATTATACGCCTACTGGATTATGGTAAATTACCGGGAAGCTTATAATATGTTTGCCTGCAATGGAATCCTTTTTAACCATGAAAGCCCTTTGCGCGGGGAAACATTTGTAACACGAAAAATCACAAGAGCCGTAGCTGCAATCGCAGAAGGTTTACAGGACACCTTATTTCTTGGAAATTTAAATGCACAAAGAGACTGGGGGCATGCAAAAGATTATGTAGAAGCGATGTGGCTTATTTTGCAATACAATAAACCAGAAGATTTTGTAATAGCCACAGGAAAAACAACAACTGTAAGAGATTTTGCAAAAGCGGCATTTGCAGAGGCGGGAATAGAAATTATTTTTGAAGGCGAAGGAAAATCAGAAAAAGGAATTGTAGCATGTTGTAATAATGAGAAGTACCAATTGCCGGTTGGAAAAGAAGTGATTGCAATAGACCCCGAGTATTTTCGTCCTACAGAAGTGGACCTCCTCATAGGTGATGCTACTAAAGCAAAAGAAAAATTAGGATGGGAACCAAAATATACTCTTGCAGAGATGATTAAAGAAATGGTACAAAGTGATTTGGCAACATATAAGATGAGTTTGGAGCGGAAGTATTATATGTAGTAGTACGAACATGAACAAATTAAAAATAGTTAATAGCAGAAAAGTCATAGTTATACATGATGGAAAAAACAAATGAATTCGATCTGATAATTGAGCCGGGGCGTTCGGAAAAAAATTATTGGAATGACATATGGCGCTTTAGGGAATTATTCCTGTTTATGGCATGGCGAGATATACTTGTTCGATATAAGCAAACAGCTATTGGCCTCACCTGGAGCATTTTACGTCCGGTTTTAACAATGATTGTTTTTACGGTAGTGTTCGGACGATTGGCTAAATTACCTTCTGAAGGTGTTCCCTATCCCATATTGGTATTTGCTGCGCTGCTTCCCTGGCAATTCTTCTCTACTTCTTTTAGTGATGCAAGTGCTTCGTTGGTTGGGAATTCGGCAATGCTTACCAAAATATATTTCCCACGTTTAATAATTCCCGTCAGTACAATTATAGTAAATCTCATAGATTTTCTTATATCATTTATGATTTTAGCTGTTATGATGGTTTGGTACAATTTCATACCAGGCTGGACAATTCTTTATCTGCCGTTTTTTCTTTTTCTTGCATTTATTGCCAGTTTAAGCGCCGGCTTGTTTGTAGCCGCTTTAAATGTAAAATACAGGGACTTCAAGTACATTGTTCCGTTTGTGGTTCAATTTGGTTTATATATTTCTCCTGTTGGCTTTAGTAGTAATATAGTTCCGGAAAAATGGAAATTATTATATTCATTAAATCCAATGGTAGGCATTATTGATGGATTCCGCTGGTCAATATTAGGCGGAAACAATCCAATTTATTTACCTGGAATGTTCCTTTCCATTGGAGTGATTATTCTAATCTTAATTTTTAGTATCAGATATTTCAGGAAAACGGAAAAAACTTTTGCTGACATAATATAATCTAAACATGCCAATAACAATCAAAGTTGAGAATTTAAGTAAAAGCTATATGATAAAGCATAATGGAGAAGGTTATGTTTCATTAAGAGAAACAATTACAAAAAAAGTTCAAAAAACGTTTCAGCAAACAAAAAATATCGTAACAACAAATTCAATAGAAAAATCACCTAAAAAGGAAGAATTCTGGGCTTTAAAAGATATTAATTTTGAAGTGAAACAAGGAGAGCGTATCGGAATAATCGGCCATAATGGAGCTGGAAAATCTACGATGTTAAAAGTCTTGAGCCGCATAACCGAACCTACCCATGGGCGAATGTCTATTAATGGACGTATAGCAAGCTTACTCGAAGTAGGAACGGGTTTTCATCCCGAACTTACAGGTCGTGAAAACATCTATCTGAATGGCGCTATATTAGGAATGCGCCGATCAGAAATAAAAAGAAAATTTGATGAAATTGTGAATTTTGCAGGCGTTGATAGATTTTTAGATACTCCTGTAAAGCGTTATTCCAGTGGAATGTATGTAAGACTAGCCTTCGCGGTAGCCGCCCATTTAGAATCCGAAATATTAATAGTAGATGAAGTTCTTTCTGTAGGTGATGCTGATTTCCAAAGAAAATGTTTAGGAAAAATGCAGGATGTAAGTACGACAGAAGGAAGAACTGTTCTATTTGTAAGTCATAATATGGCGGCTATATCAAAGTTGTGTAGTAGAGGAATCCTTTTAAATAAAGGTTCCATCTTTTTAGACTCAAACATTCAGGAGGCTATAGACTCATATATTTCTACAAATTTTCAGAATGAAAATTATATATTAAAAAACCCTAAAACGGAGAAAGATGTCTTTTTTGAGAAAATTTCTTTAAGCAGAGATAAGCAAAAACCTATAAATACTTTCTCTTTTTCTGACGATATTTATTGCATTTTCGATCTCAATTGGAATAAACATTTCAATAAGGAAGCTACTTTGACTTTCATAATTAGAGATAGAAATCTAAGCCCAATTTTCTCTGAACATTATATTCCTTCTAAATATGAAGGAAGATTTATTGCAATAATTCCAAAGGGAGTGCTACTGCCAGGCAAATATTATATCCAATCGATGCTACATATTCCAAATGTAAAGTTCTTGGATAATAATGAAGAATATATAAGTTTTTCAATTGAAGAAACAGGTAGTAAAAATGCAATTTATAACACGGATCTAGGCTTTGTTAATGTCGAGGTTTTATGGGAAGAAAAATGAAAAAAAATATCAGAGATTTAATTTTTTATTTTTTAAAAAAATTAGTTCCAGAATTACAACTGCTAAGGGATAAATCTATAAACTGGTACTCGTTTTCTTCCAGTGTTTCTAACTCAATAATCGATAGCTTTTCTGAAATCCAAAAACCTTATAAAATAGGTGATTCTCAAATAGGAAGAGGAACATATGTAGCTTCTAACTCCATTATTTCAATTGTAAATATTGGAAAATATTGTTCTATTGGGCCGAATTTTTTATGCGGGTGGGGGATTCATCCTACAAATGGTCTTTCTACTTCTCCTATGTTTTATTCAACTCATAAACAAAATGGCAAAACTTTTTCTAATTCAAATAAAATTGAAGAACGAAAAAAAATAATTATTGGAAACGATGTTTTTATTGGTGCAAATGTTACAGTACTAGATGGAGTAGTGATAGGAGATGGAGCCGTTATTGGGGCTGGAGCTGTTGTATCGAAAGACATTCCTCCTTATGCAATAGCTGTAGGATGTCCCATAAGAATTATTAAATACAGATTTTCTGAAGAAGTGATAGATCAGTTATTGAAGATAAAATGGTGGGATTTTCAAGAAGGGGAATTAAAAGATGTTGAAGCTTATTTCTACGATATAGGTGGTTTTATAAATAAATATTACAATACATCAGCCGAAAGCATAAGTTCAAAAAAATAATTATTATTTTGAGAAATGCAATAACATATATCCACTTCGGGTTAATACAGCCGACAGCTAGATTCAAGCCTGCTTGTTTGAGCCCAAATAAATATCATGCCAAATCGTGATTACCGATCTCCTTTCTCTGTAAGCAAAAAAACGTCTAATGAAAGAATTCCCTTGTGAAGCCGTTAAGCTAGTTCTGTGGTAATAGTGTTAATATTTTCGGCGAATTTATCATTACAATTGATGTTTCTATAAGAAACATAAGTAAATTTAAAAAATGAAGATTCTTTTTGTTACGACGTACGATGCGTCTGATATTAAAAATTGGTCTGGAATCCCATACTATATAGGAAAAACATTCCTTGATGCCGGTATTCAAGTTGAATTTATTGGCAATTTCGAATCATTACCGCCTAAATATTTTAAATTCCGGTTAAGAAGTCTGATCTATAACAGATTGTTTAAAGGAAAGCTTGGAAAATACACAAGTTTCTACGAGCCTGAAAATTTAAAATTTATTGCCTCGCAGGTAAAAGAAAGAATTAAAAAAATTGAAGGTGGTATAGTTTTTAGCCCGGGAACAATACCAATAGCTTATTTGAAGACAGATAAACCGATCATGTTTTGGACAGATGCGACTTTTGCTGTGATGGAAAATTACTATGAAGATTTTAAGGGTTTAAGCAAGCGAACAATAAAAAATTGTAATTCATACGAAAAGAATGCACTTAGAAGAAGCAATTTGGCTATTTACTCATCGGAATGGGCAGCAAACTCTTCAATGAAAGATTATGGCGCAGACCCGGCTAAAGTAAAAGTTTTGCCTTTTGGTGCAAACATAGATATTAAAAGGACTATAAGTGATATTGTCGAGAATAACAACAAAAAATCGACAAGTATTTGTAAACTTTTATTTGTAGGTCAAGACTGGAAAAGAAAAGGTGCGGAGGCAGCTGTAAATGTAGCAATATATTTAAATCAAAAATACATTAAAACAGAATTAACTATTGTTGGATGTACTCCGCCTGAAAACTCAATTTTACCCGATTTTATTCATGTACTTGGATTTATAGACAAATCAAATAAAGAAGGAGAAGAATTGTTTAACCGCTTATATTGTCAAAATCACTTTTTTATTTTGCCAACTATCGCTGAATGCACCCCTATAGTGTTTTCGGAAGCAAATTCGTTTGGACTTCCTGTCATTACAACAAGTACCGGAGGAATCAGCTCTATTATCAAAAACGAGGTTAATGGAAGAATGTTTGGAAACGAAATAGACATTTCTGTGTGTGCCGAATATATTGCCGCAATTTTTAATGACTACGATCGCTATAAAAAGTACTCATTATCATCCTTTAATGAATACTTAAACAGGCTTAATTGGCAGGTTTCTATAAGCAAGTGTATTTCTTACATGCAAAGCCTGGAAACAAGCAATCACAAAGAAAATGCACAGAATGCTGTAGCAGTCTAATACTTTCAAACCGATAAAACAGAAAGCGGTTTCAATTCCTTTATGCAAAATGCTTTGATATTTTCTCCTGGTCTGGATGGCCATAGACAGGTCTATGTATTTGTAATGGCACAAATTTTAGAAGAATTACAGTTCAATATTTTTATTGCAGCAAATAGTCAGGAAAAGCTATCAAATTCATTTTATATTGACAAATTAAAGAAAAACCATACCATTACAATTTTAGACACCAGTATTTATGGTGGTAATGGAATTGATATTACTCTCGAGGAATTTATCAGTCTACAAAACGTGTGTAGTGCAGACTTGACCATATTTGCAGAGGCAGATCATCATATTTCACTGCTCACTTCACAAATTTTTAAAAAAAGCAGAAGGCTTCGAGGAAGAGTTGTTGGTATTTTTATGCGGCCGTTTTATTATTATCGGAAAAACCGGTTTTTGGATAAGTTGAAATTTGTGAAGCATTTCTATTCAAGGTGGATTACCGATGAAAAATTATTTTACAAATTTTTTTTAAGAAGGTTCTCGCTTCTTCACGTTCCACTTTCTATTGACGAGAATGTTGCAGGTAATAATCGAAATTTTACATGGCTGCCAGATGTATTTCAGCAGTATGCGGAAGTAATAATAAAAAGCAATGAAAAGTCGGAACAAAGGCATTGGATTAAAAAATTAAATGCATTTAAAGAAAAAAATAAAGAAAGGTTTTCGTTTTTCTATTTTGGAACCGCACAATACAGAAGAGGGTATGACATACTTTTAAAATTGGCAGAAGAAACTGGAGGTTGTTTTATACACTGTGGTTTGAGAGATATTGATGAAAAATTCTCTTATGATACGGATAAGCTGATTTCATCTCTGAAAAATGAGGATCGATTTTTTGAGACAAACGAATATATAGAAGATCCGGTGTGTATAGAATTTTTCTTCCGATCAGTTAGCCACCTGGTACTTCCTTATAGAAATTTTTTCGGCTCAAGCGGAGTGATGTTACAAGCGTTAGAGTATGGGATTCCGATCTTGGCGCCTAATGTAGGAGTTATGGGTTACAGGATTGAAAAGTATAATTTGGGGATTACTTATTCAAATGCAGACATGATCTCATTACAAACTCAACTTGACCGCTTCAAAAATATGGATCCAAAATTATTTGAAAGTGATATTACTGCATACATGAACTTTCAATCTATTAAAGAATTGAAAAATGTACTTGTTAATGCATTTATATCTACAAATCAAAAGTTAAGACCCGTATTACATCAAGCCTAATGGGACTGATACGGCACATACTACCTTATCTATTAGTTCTTTTTTTCCTATATAAAGCCAACAAGCAGCCGTTGTTTTTATTAGGGATACCTTTTCTGATGTTCATGAGCAATTCGATTTTTTTCGAAAATGCAAAACCATTCCAAATTCCGGGAAGTTTGTATGGTCAGTTGATCTTCATTTGGGTCATTATAATGTGGTTACTTTCAAAATTTTTTTCCAGAAATCAATTTACAAAAGAACTGAATAACGGCAGATTTAATGTAACTGACTGTTGCATTATTGTTCTAATTGTTATCTCGGTTATAGGTTTGTTTAGAGTAATTATTAATTATTATCCAAGGCTAACTGGTATCTGGGAAGAGTTTTGGATTGAAATTTCGCTATTTGCAACGTATTTTATAATTAAAGACTGGATCGCATCTAATAAACCAGAAGTTACTGTAAATTTTTTATACAGCCTGGTAGTTGTCAACAGTGTAGCAGCGTTCCTTTTTATACTCCATCAAGGTTTACATTTTAATGTATACATTGCCGAAGAGTATATGTCCGAATCCTTTCAAGGCCAGGAAATTACACGTAGCTTCTGGTTTATGCCACAATTTCTTTTCTTTTCCATCGCTTTCCTTTTAGTGTTTACAAAAAAATATTCTTTTATTTCTATAGGACTATTATTTGTTAATTTACTTGCGATCGTAATTACATACACTATTTCTTCTGTAATAATTGCAATTCTTATTCTTATTATTTATTTTGTATTAAGTGGTTTAAAAAATGGAAGATTAGCTTCAGCTTTCAAAAATTTAATTATTTATGCAATCATTGGAATGGCCGGAGTTTTTATTATGTCGAAGCTGATGCCTGCTAATACCAATTACCTGCTCTCCAGAATTTCAGAGCATACAGAATCCCAATATACGGTAAAAGATCCGAATGACATGGACGTTCGCTTCACGAATACGGCAACTGTCATCTCAAAAATAGATCGTAATAAAAAACTATTGGGGATGGGGCCGGTGACTAAAATTCAATCTGAGAGATTCGATGAAATGCAAGCAAATACAGCAGACATTGTTTGGTCTGGTATTATTTTTCGTTGGGGTTTTATCGGATTAGCACTTTTTATTCTGATGTATGTATTTTCATCTTTTCAGGCTTTTAATTATTTTATGAAATCTGACGGAATTGTATCAGATTTAGCATTAATGCTTCTGCTTTACATTATTTCCCAGGCCATTGAGGGCTTTGTATCCTGGACGTTTTTATCCGGTCATGGTTTCGCAATTGGGCTGTGGTATTTTGCTTTGTTATCAAGTCTATCCAGGTTTAATAAGACTAGTACTAGCAAGGTTATAGATAATAATAGCTATACTCCAAGCCTGCATCAGCTAATTTTTGGATAACAACATTTTTTTAATATTTCCCTTCTTAGATATCCAGAAACGGAAATATTACCCCCCAAACTAACAAACTCATTTTTATGAATTACCTGAAAACGAAATTAAACCGTTTTGGAGCTACCTTTTTTGAAAAACTAGGTTATTTGGTTAACCCTATAATTTTAAAATTCAAGAATGAAGATAAACAATTATTAGTATTTTATTTCCACGGTCTTTTTGAATCTCTAAAAGAAAAAAACTTAAATCAAATCGACCCTCAAAACAACATGACTGTTGACCAATTTGTTCAGTTTGTTGATTATTTTTTAAATCATAACTATAAATTCATTGTTCCGAAAGATTTAATGACAGATTTAGAATCTAATCAGCCATACGCGATGATAACATTTGACGATGGGTATTTTAATAATTTACGCGCCATCGAAATTCTTAATAAATACAAAATCCCAGGCGTCTTTTTTATATCAACAAAAAATATGATAGAAAATAAGGCGTATTGGTGGGATATCATTTATAGACACAGATCGAAACAAGGCAGCAGTTTAAAAAATATCGCGAGTGAGCAAAAGTGGATCAAACAATTTAAATATCCCTATATAGATGATTATATTTTAAAAACGTTCGGAATTGATGCCTTTACTCCGTCGTCTGATCTGGATAGGCCTTTTAACGAATATGAAATTAAGCAACTTGCTTCAAACCCTTATGTATCCTTTGGAAATCATACACATAATCATTCAATTTTAACCAATTATACCAAGGAAGAAATAAAAGAAGAATTAAATGTATCTAATAAAATCCTTTTTGAATTAACAGGTGCCTTACCACTCGCTGTAGCTTTTCCAAACGGCAATTTTAATCAAACCGTTTTGAAAGCAACTGAAGAAGAAGGATTTCGTTATGCCTTTACAACGGCCCCTGGTAAAAACCTTCTTCCGATTCAAAACACCAAATTTACAACGTTAAACAGGTTTATGACAAATACAATGAAAATTAATAAGTTTGGGGGTGCGTGTCGTCTTGGTTATCGACCTCAGGCGTTGTATCATGATTTGAAAATACAGACAAAAAGTATATTAAATCTAAATACATGAGCATTATAAAGTATGAATCATTCCTATAAAATTAAGAATCAAAACATTCATTATTTATCCTTTTACTGGGTGAATATAAATGAAAAATTCGCTTCAACACTACACCCTTGTTTACGGTTATAAAAAACGGAATAAATCTATGACATCAGGTTTGATGATTAAAAAAGATAAATTACCCAAAATAACTTTTGGTATTATTGTTCTTAACGGAGAGCCCTTCATCCGTTACTGTCTCCGCTCGATTTATCCTTTTGCATATGAGATTATAGTAGTAGAAGGGGGACACGAAGATGCAAAATCTGCTTGTACACCGGATGGTCATTCGACTGATACAACTTTACAGACTTTATATAAATTCAAAGAGGAAGAAGACGACGAAAATAAGCTGACTATTGTTACACGTTCCGGGTTTTGGCCAAAAAAAGATGAACTGGGCAGGGACCGAACTCCACAATGCCGTGCTTATGCAGAAAGGGCTACCGGAGATTATCTTTGGCAAATCGATATTGACGAATTTTATAAGAAAGAGGATATGTTTACCATCATAAATATGTTAAATAATGATCCTTCTATAAGCGCAATTTCCTTTAAACAAAAAAGTTTTTGGGGTGACGTAAATTATCTTTCTGAAAGTTATGCATTATTAAGAAATAAAGGAGGATGGCACCGAATTTTTAAATGGGATACAGGTTATAAATATGTAACACATGAACCTCCAACGATATTCGATGAAAATGGGATAGATCTGCATCAAAAGCATTGGATTTCCGGGGAACGAATGAAAAGAAAAGGAATTTATATGTACCATTATTGCTTACTCTTCCCATGGCAAGTGCGACAAAAATCAAGTGTTTATCGCGATGAAAAACCGGAAGGATTTCCGGAAATGGTTAAGTGGGCCGAAAACAACTACTTCAGGCTGGAAAATCCGTATAGAGTTCACAATATTTATAATGTTCCCAGCTGGTTGGAACGGTTCAAAGGCACGCATCCTGAGCAGGTAATGTGCATGATGAAAGATATACGAGAAGGAATAATTAATACAGAATTAAGAAGAACGGATGACATCGAACTCTTATTGAAGTCCAAAAAATACCATCGGGATATAATTCTTTTAAAAATCGGAA
The DNA here is from genome assembly GCA_963706825.1 of uncultured Chitinophagaceae bacterium. Classification (GTDB taxonomy): domain Bacteria; phylum Bacteroidota; class Bacteroidia; order Chitinophagales; family Chitinophagaceae; genus Ginsengibacter. Next base: position 785,343 of record CAVPNT010000005.1, read on the forward strand.
ATCCGATACAGCAGATATTAACTCAACTAGTGAGAGTAAAAAATATTCCCAACAGAATTCGAAAAATTGCACGTCATATTAAAAATAAAGCAAATTGAAAATTCTTTGGTTTACTAATTCTCCCTCATTAAGTGAAGGCTATTTAAATAATAATAAATCAATTGGCCGCGGATGGATTGGCGCGTTAGAAGAACAAATAACTAAAATACCAACAATTGAATTAGCGATATCTTTTAGTGTTGATCGCGACATGAAACCGTTCAAGCCTAATACAACAAAATATTACCCCGTTTATGTTTCCTCTCCGAAAGGTAAAGTAAAAAAAATGGTTTCCCGCTGGACGAAGCCCATTCAAAATGAAACCCATATTCAACCATATCTCCAGGTCATTGAGGAATTTAAACCGGACGTTATTCACATTTTTGGAACAGAAGATGTTTTTGGATTGATTATTTCAAAAACTCACGTTCCGTGCATAATACATTTACAGGGAAATTTGATTCTATGCGATCACAAATGGTACAGCGGGCTTACTGCTGTTGATATATTAAAGTATTCAAAAAAATGGTCTTTAATAAAAGGTTTCGGACTATACCACAATTATTGGATCAATAAAAAGGAGGCAAATAGAGAAAGGAAAATATTTCAGCAAGCTAAATTTTTTATGGGCAGAACGGATTGGGACAGGAGAATTACTTCGGCTTTATCTCCCCATTCAAAGTATTTTCATTGCGATGAAATGATACGTCCTGAATTTTATTCACATCGCTGGTCAGCAAAAGACAACAAAAACACCCACATCCTTATCACTGTCATTCGCAAAAATATCTATAAGGGACTTGAAACTATTTTTGAATGTAAAAGGATATTGAAGGATATGAATTTAAATCAGAAAATGATTTGGAAAATAGCCGGAATAAATACATCCGATGAAATATCCTTTCTAATTGAAAGGAAATATAAATCTACATTTATTGAAAATGATATTGAGTTACTAGGTCCTTTACATGAAAAGGAACTGATTAATGAAATGTTGGCAGCAGATGCGTTTATTCATCCATCACATATAGATAATAGCCCAAATAGCGTTTGTGAGGCCATGTTACTTGGCATGCCTGTTATTACAACTTTTGCTGGCGGTATTCCAAGTATTATCGAAAATAAGAAAGAAGGTTTATTGGTTCAGGACGGTGATCCCTACGCTTTGGCCGGCACGATTAAAGAGTTGATTGAAAATAACGATTTCGCAAGTGAACTTGGCCTTAATGCAAGAGCAAAAGCTATTACAAGACATAATCCCGATAAGATTATAAACCAGCTGCTCAATATTTATTCTTCCATCAGATAATATCCTATTGATTTCAATTCGTTAAGAAAAAAATGACTAATAAAAAATCAATTGTATTTCTGGGATTTAATGGATTTCCCCATGGATTTGCCGAGGTTCAAAAGATTATTTTAATTTCTAAAAGCCTCATTTTATCCGGAAATAACGTTACAGTCATTTGCAGAAACGGTTTTCACAATAAGACGGATTATCCTGAAACGAGCGTTAGTGGTATTTATGAAAATATCAGATACATTTATGCATCGGGTAGTTGCTATAGAAACAAACATTTCTTTAAAAGAAGATTGAACGAAATTAAAGGTAAGATCAATGAGTTTTTATTAATAAGGAGATATAAACAGAAAGATAATTTAGATTATGCCATTTTATCAACCCGAAGTTTTTATTTGGTTTTATATTATAAAGCTTTATCAAAAATCTTTGGTTTTAAAATCGTATTAAATTATGTGGAATATTATTCAGGAATGAAAAAAGAAGGTTTACAAATAAGGCAACAAGTTAACGACCAATTATTTGATAGATACGCTTCCAAACTATCAGACGGTGTTTTTCCCATTAGCGAATTCCTGGTCCAACATGTAAAAAAACGTTGTCCAAATATAAAATATTTGAAAATACCCATATTAACAGATTTACAAAAATATAAGGACCTTGAAAAATTACAAAGCGAAAGATATTTTCTCTTCTGTGGACATGCTGCGTATCAAGAGATAATTGAATTCATTATCGATTCTTTTAGCATTCTAAACGATGATTCCTTTTTCCTGTATCTAATCGTCAACGGTAGCGAGGGGCAAATTAGGGAAATTAAAAGATACATTAATAAAAATATTAAAAAAGATAAGATCAGGATTTTTTCAAGGTTATCAGAAAAAAAATTATATAGCTTTTATAGAAGCGCAATTGCACTTTTAATTCCATTACGTCCTACGTTTCAGGATTCCGCAAGATTTCCCCATAAGACCGGAGAATATCTTGCCTCAGGAAACCCAGTGATTTCAACTAACTACGGTGAAATGAAATATTATTTTAAAGATTCAGAGAATATGCTTTTAGCGGAAAGTTATGATAGAAAGTTGTTTGCAGAAAAAATGAAATTTGTTATCTCTAATCCCGAAGAAGCAAAGAGAATTGGCCGAAACGGTGAGGCTATTGCTTCAAAGATTTTTAATTACGTTAGTATGGCTCCGCATATTAATAATTTTTTAAATTCAGTAAAATAAAGTGCTTACAAAAAATTAATTCTGCAAATGGAAAATTTTTCAGAACAGTTATTGATGTTCCGGTAATTTCACCCCATGTAGTTCCGGAAACTTTTTTACTGGAATAATCCGGAAGATATTGTGAAGAGGATTTAAAGAAAACGAGGAAAAGTACTGAATTAAGTCGGACAGTTAAAAAGGAAGAGTAATTTTCATATCCATAGGATTTCCTTGATTTTACTCTGACGGATGATCGGTTTTTGAATATTATAAATTACTCTCAAAAAAACTAATATGTGTGGAATTACGGGAATTGTTCACTTTAAAAGAGACAGAGCAATTGCACCTGCTGTTTTAAAGAATATGTCTGACTCGATTTATCATCGCGGACCAGATGATGAAGGGCACTATATTAATGAGAATGTGGGATTGGGGTTTCGTCGTTTAAGCATTATCGATCTCAGCACTGGCCATCAACCATTGTCCAATCAAAATGATAGTATTTACATAGTCTTTAATGGAGAAATCTACAATTACCTGGAGCAAAAAAAGAAATTAAAACAGAAAGGATATACTTTTAAAACCACCACTGACACAGAAGTAATCCTTTATCTTTACGAAGAATACGGTGTCGATTGTCTCCAATACCTTCGGGGTATGTTTGCTTTTGCTATTTGGGATAAAAATAAGCAGCAGCTGTTCTGTGCCAGGGATCGTTTTGGGATAAAACCTTTTTATTATTACAGCGATAAAGAAAGATTTGTTTTTGGATCTGAAATTAAAGCGATACTAAAAAGTAATGATATTGATAAAACAATATCCATCGATGCTTTAGATTCTTATTTTGCCTTTGGATATATTACCAGCGATTTATCTATTTATAAAAATATCAAAAAGCTTCAACCTGCCCACTATCTTCTTTTATCTATCAAAGACAAGCCAACTATTGAGATTAAACGATATTGGGAAATACATTTTGATCCGGATTATTCAAAGTCTGAAAACAGGTGGCAAGAAGAAATAGAAGAATGTTTTTCTGAAACCGTCAAACTACATATGATCTCTGATGTACCACTGGGAGCATTTTTAAGTGGGGGTATAGATTCCAGTTCTGTTGTAACAATGATGGCCAGGAATTCAGACAGGCCGGTAAAGACCTTTTCAATAGGGTTTAAAGAGCAAAAATTTGATGAATTAAAATATGCCCGTGAGGTAGCCAGTAAGTATGGTTGTGAACATCATGAACAGATTCTTGAGCCGGAATCAATTGGCTTGTTACCAAAATTGGTGAGCGCTTATGATGAACCTTTTGCTGATCCATCTGCAATTCCTACTTATTATGTGTCCAAACTGGCGAGGCAGTTTGTAACCGTAGCACTTTCAGGAGACGGTGGAGATGAGTTATTTGCCGGATATAATAGTTATGCCCGATTTAACAGATTATATTCAAAAACCTATAATTTCAAATCTCCTTTTCTCAATAAACTTGTATGGGGAAATGTCCATAGGCTGATTCCCAAAAAGGTGCGGGGAAAAGGCTTAAGCCATTTACTTTCCCAGGATAAAAAATACCAATTTGCATACATGTCCTGGCAAAAAGAGCAAAGACAGAAACTGATGCTACCTCAGGTTTCTGCGATTAATTATTTGAGTGCTTCCGAAAATTACAAAATTAATGTATTAAAAGACGGCAACATAAATGACCATGTTACCAGTATGCAATACCTGGATTTGAAGACATATATGGTTGATGATATTCTGACTAAAGTGGATAGGGCGAGTATGATGAATTCTCTTGAAGTACGAGTTCCATTACTGGATCACAAATTGGCAGAACTAAGCTTTAAGATACCATCCAATTTAAAACTAAAAGAATCGCAGCCGAAATATATCTTAAAGAAAACTATGGCTCCTTTTTTACCTCAAAGCATTTTAGATCACCAAAAGCAAGGCTTTAGCGTGCCTATTTCAATTTGGTTCAAGGATGATTTAAGAACCTACATAAATGATACATTTAATTCATCCGGTTGCTTATTATATAACTTTTTAGACAAAAAATATATAAGAGATAAAATTATTAATAATGAAATTGCCCACATCGATTATAGCGAAAGAATTTGGTCCCTTTTATTTTTCAATGAATGGTTGAATCAAAATTAATAAGAAAGCCGATTGAGCATGAAATAAAGTATAAGAGTTTAACGCCCGGTTGTCTCAATAGTACTTTTCAATTTTGTCTCTTGTATAGATTATTTCAATTTAATTCAATCATGTCAAATTAAAATAACCATGGCAGATGGATTTTGTTGTAAAAAATAAATTAGATATAGAAGAGTACAATAAGGTGCTACATTTTCTTGACTCGCTAAATTTTTACTGTATTGAGCAGCATCCATGCTGGAATGCCAAAATAGAAAAATACCCACAGGATTTTTTTTTGAGTAATGACGAAAAAGGCCTTGTCAATTGCTTTGGAAATATTATATTATCTAAAGGTCCTTTCAAATCCGCAAATATCAATTTTGGGCCGGCGTTTAGCGATTTTAAAGTGTTAACCAAGGCAATAGAATTTTTGCATGCCTATTTTTCTTCTCAAAAATTTATTTTTTTCTCAATTCAATTAGGTATTTATACAAATAATGAAACTGAGCTGTTGGAATATCATATTAACAGGAATTTTGAGGTTAAATATTTTTTCACACATGGAAATACCTGGAGTTCGACTTGTCTTGATCTAAAAAAAACGGAAAACGAAATATTGCGATCATTTTCTAAAGGACATAAAAGCTCAATCAAAAGCGTTTACACAAAAAATAAATTAAGAATAAGTATTGAAAATAATCATGAAAATCTACACTCCTTTATTGAGCTTTATATTAAAATGATGTCTTTTCGAAAATTACCTTTCGATAAAAAAAGCATTACTCATTTGTTTGAGAGCGTAAGCGATTTTGTTTATACAAATAATAAAGGATTCGTCGAATATGTTTTTGAAGAAAACACCCTGGTTGCAGGTTTAATAATTATTTATCAAGGCAAATCAGCGAGATATTATAAAGGAGCTGCTGATCCGGAAAGAAGAGATATTCCTGTTTTACATTATGGACTGTTTGAAGCATTGAAGCATTGCAAAGCAAACGGATTTACAAATTTAGACTTATGGGGATACAATCACTTTGCCGATGAAACAGATCAGCTATTTAATATAAACAAATTTAAAAAGGGATTTGGGGGGGAATTCACATTTTTTCCTAAAAGAATGAATTTTATTCTGAAACCAGGGAATTTTTTATTATACAAGTTTCTGAAATTTTGTAAAAATGAATTAAAAAAAAATTTACCGTTTAAAAGATAGCTCTTCGACAAGAGCCGCTATCTGATGCAAAACTTCAAAAAATAAAGTCATTCATTGTGTTGTTTTTTTACAGCAAAGGAACAAATAAAGTGAATTTGTATTTCTCACTCAATTAGATATTTTAGTAAATAATCTAGTTCTGCAAAATCGTTCAACTATCATATCTAAAAAGATATAAAATTGCTATTTATAATCACCATAGACACAGAAGGGGACAATCAATGGGATCATGGTCGTCATGTTACTGTAGAAAATATAAAATACATTCCTCGCTTTCAGCAATTATGCAAAAAGTACCAGATTAAACCTACTTATCTCGTTACTTCTGAAATTTGTCATGATGGATATGCAAAGGAGATTTTTACAGAATATTTATCCGAAAATGTAGCGGAAATAGGATCTCACTTACATTCGTGGACGACTGCCCCATTTGTGGATAAAGACGGTTACAGGTATAATGATCAAAATCATGCATTTGCAACAGATTTACCTGAAAATTTATTAAGGAAAAAAATTGAGAACCTTACTCTTGAAATAGAAGAATCATTTGGAATACGTCCACTATCTTTTCGTTCAGGAAGATATGGATTTAATACTGAAGTAGCGAAAATCCTCGCAGAAAATTCGTACCTGGTAGACTCATCTGTTACACCATTTGTGAGCTGGGCGCGCAATAAAGGCATCAACAGTGAAATGGGCGGCCCAGATTTTATAGATAACACTCCATTTCCGTATAAGTATAATTTTTCAAGTAGTTCGCTTTTAGAAATCCCGATAACAATTTTACCTACGAAATTTCCCTTAAACAAAAACAAAAACATTGCCAGCCAATATTTTAGAAATGTTGACAAAAATATTCCACTTAAAATACTCAGAAAATTGCGGTTCCAAAATCAGCCATTATGGCTTAGACCATTCCCCTGGATGAACATGGATTCTTTTAAAGAATTATATAACGAAGCAAAAAATAAAAAGCTACCCTATTTTGTAATGATGTTTCATTCAAGCGAGTTAATGCCTAATTGTTCAGCATATCGTTCTGATAAAAATGATATTGATAAATTGTATGATTTATTAGAACATTTTTTTCAATTTTTAAAAGACGAACGAATCCTTTCTGCAACATTAACTGAAGCTGCAATAAATTACAATTTATGAAAATTTGTTTTTGGGGAAATATCAATAGTGCATTAAATGGAGAAACGCATGGCGGCGGAGAATTGCAACTCGCTTTACTGGCTAAAGCACTGGCCCATGCTGGCCATGAAGTAGTTGTTATTGATTTTACAGTCCCGGAAGATTTAATTACAACAGATGGAATAAAAGTATATAAGATCAACGGATGGAATAATGGAATTCCGATTATCAGAACGTTTACTCATCGGTTGCCAAAGCTATATAACAGTTTAAAAAATCAAAAAGCCGATATTTATTACTGCCGGATGCGCGATTTTCGGCATATTTTTGCATTTTTAGCTGCACGAAAGGTAAAGGCAAAATTTGTTATGGGTTTAGCCTCAAATCTTGATGTTTCAAATTTCTTTAAAAGATTTAAATATCAATATATTACTTCCCCAAAGAACTTATGGAACATATCAACTAGCATTTTAATTGAAATAATACAGCCTTTATTATTAAGAAAGGCAGATGGTATAATAGTTCAGCATGAAATGCAAAAAAGGGATTTGCTAAAAAAAAATATCGCATCACAACTTCTTCCTAACCTCTTTGATGGCTGCAAGGCAATACATTCACCATTTAGACCCTCAACAGATTTCATTCATATTGGCAGATTAGACAAACGAAAAGGATTTATCGATTTTTGTAAATTGATTGAAAAAACCCCCTATTATAACTATAAAATAGTAGGACTTCCAAGTAACAGGGCGACATTTTCTTATTATAATAAATTAAAGGAATTTAAGAATGTGAAACTTTTGGGAAGATTAAAACATTCGGAAGTAATTGAGGAAATAGCGAATTCAAAAGCGTTGATTTCTACATCGCCGATGGAAGGTTTTCCAAACGTTTTTATCGAGGCTTGGGCTTGCGGTATTCCGGTTTTGTCATTATATTTTGACCCAGGAATCATTGAACAACAAAAATTGGGGAAAGTTGCAAATGGCAATATGGAAATTTTGATAAAGGAAATGGGAAATATGACTAAATCTGAGGAATTTGCAAAAAAAGCAAAACAATACGTTCAAAAGAATCATCTTTTGAATAAGGCTAAAATAGATGAAATTAATGGCTTGTTTACTGAAATATTAGAATCAACTTAAAAATATGAAAATATTATTTTTCATAAATGGCCTCTGTGCCGGTGGGAAGGAAAGGAGATTGACGCAGCTAATGAAAGCTTTGAGATTAAACCCAAAAATTGAGTTTGAATTAGTGATAATGAATGAGGAAATTCACTACAAAGAAGTATTGGAATTAAATATAAAAATTCACTATCTTATAAGAAAAACAAAAAAAGATTTATCTGTTTTTCCAAAATTCTACAATATTTGTAAGGCCTATGAACCAGCTATTGTACATTGCTGGGACAGTATGACTGCAGTGATTGCAGTACCTTCGTGCAGACTATTAAACATCCTGCTAATAAACGGCATGGTTGTCGATACACCGGTAAGACAAAATATGTTCAATAAAGACTGGCTTCGTGCCAGGTTAACTTTCCCCTTCTCCCATAAAATTATTGGCAACTCAAAATCTGGCTTAAAAGCGTACCGTGCTCCAAAAAATAAATCCTCCTGCATTTATAATGGAATTGACCTTAAGCGTTTTGAAAATTTAAAAGAGCCAAACGTCGTTTGCAATGAAATATTTGGTGTGAATAAGGGGAATTTATTCATTATAGGAATGGTCGCAGCCTTTGAACCAAGAAAGGATTTTGATACCTTTATAAATTCAGCATTATCGCTTAGTAAAGCAAATGAGTCAATGAGGTTTATTTTAGTAGGTGACGGCAGAAATTTCACTAGAATAAAAAATAGTGTTCCTCCTGAATTTTCTAAAAAAATAATTTTTTTAGGAAAAAGAAGTGATGTAGAATCAATTGTAAACGTATTTGATGTGGGAGTGCTTCTGACCAATACGAGAGTTCATGGAGAGGGTATCTCCAATTCAATTATTGAATATATGGCATCCGGAAAACCCGTAATCGCCACAAGGGGTGGTGGAACGAATGAGGTAGTGAAGGATAATCAAAATGGTTATCTGATTAATGCACATGATAGTGAACAGTTATTGCAATGTATTCAACAACTGATAGATCATAAAAATGAGGCCGTAAAATTTGGAGCAAAAAGTTACGAGATGGCCTATAGTATTTTTGATATAAAAATCATGACTCAAAATTATGTAAGTTTGTATGAGCATGTACTACAAGAAAATAGAAATTAATGAATATTTTAGTTACAGGAGCTGCAGGTTTCATAGGCTCCCATGTGTGTGAACATTTTATCAAACTTGGTCATAACATTTTTGGAATTGATAATTTTGATGATTTTTATCCCGTTTCATTCAAGAATTTAAATCTTATTCAATTAAATGGGAGTAAACAATTTCAATTTCAGAAGGTTGATATCCGCGATAGTACACAGTTGAATGAAATTTTTTCCTCTCAAAATATAGATGTTGTAATACATTTGGCAGCGAAGGCTGGGGTAAGACCTTCAATAAAATCGATTGGAGACTACTACGATGTAAATGTTAATGGGACTCTTTCACTACTGGAATCAATGAGGCGTCACAATGTGCGGAAAATGCTCTTTGCCTCATCCTCATCGATTTATGGTAACAATCCAAAAGTCCCCTTTTCAGAAACCGACTCTGTAGATCATCCCATTTCGCCTTACGCTTCTAGCAAAAAAAGTGGTGAACTGCTGTGTCATGTCTATTGCCATCTTTATAATTTTAGCATTACCTGTTTGCGGTTCTTTACCGTATACGGACCAAGACAACGTCCTGATTTGGCAATTCACAAATTTACCAGGTTAATCCAGGAAGGTAAAGAAATTCCTTTTTACGGAGATGGATCCACTTCGAGGGATTATACATATATTGATGATATCGTTTCCGGAATTGGCTGTTCACTAAATCATCTTGCCGGATATAGAATCTATAACCTTGGAGAATCAAAGGTTATTACTTTAAGACAGCTGGTTGAAGTTATAGAAGAGACTCTCAACGTAAAAGCGGTTTTAAACAAGCTACCATCTCAGGAGGGAGATGTGAGCCGGACTTATGCTGATATTTCTAAGGCCAAAGCAGAATTAGGATATGACCCAAAATATTCGTTTGAAACAGGAATCAAAAATTTTGTTGAATGGTACAATATCAATAAGTCAGTCTTGTATGAAAAGTAGAAGGCTCCTTTCGGAAATTTAAATATTCTTTTGAAGCTATAATTACAAAAAACTATTGCTTATTTTATTAAGGTCACAGTATTCGAAAAGTACAATTTAAATGTCTGAAACTACCATACCTAAAATCTTGTTGCCCAGGGATACAATCGAATATGTCCAAAAAGTTCCAAAGATAATTTGGCAAACGATGAAAACAAATGAGGTTCCTGTTAGTATAAAAAGTTATGCAGATTCATGGATAAAACTTAATCCCGAATACGAATACAGGTTTTTTGATGATAACGATATAATTGATTTTTTAAAAACTGAATTTCCTGAGTATCTTAGTGGCTACCAAAAGCTTAAATATGGGGCTTCAAAAGCAGATCTTTGGCGCTATCTTATAATATATAAATACGGTGGGGTTTATGCGGATATAGACTGTATGTGTATCAATCCTTTAAGAGAATGGGTGAATAAAAACGCAACTTTTGTAACTGCTTTGGGGACCAACCGTGACATTTGCCAATGGCTAATAATAACTGAACCTGATAACCCCATATTTTTAAGAGCGGCTCAAAAAACGCTGCAAAATTGTGAGAATAATAACTGTTTATCCTCTTATTGTGGATTTGAATACTTTGAAAAAAAACTGGTGATCAGAGAAAACAAACGAGTCTATAAATTTAACCATTCCGTATTGGGGTTGTCAGGGCCTCCTGTTTTGCAACAAGAAGCGGAAGAATGTTTTAGAGAAGGATTACTTTCGAAAATACTGCCCTTTACTCAAGTTGTTTGTACTTCCGGGGCTCTATCGTGTGAAATGAACGGTAATGTAAGACATGATACGGGCAATGAAGATTATAAAAAGGCCTACAAAAGCTTGCAATTAAATCATTATAACGATCGTGTTGAAAGAATAAAAAGAAAAATAGCGCGCTTGTTTAATTTATAGGATAAATAAGAATCAGATTAATATTTAAAATTAAAAAAATGATTTTTTTCGTTTTTGCATCGCTGTCTTTTACGATTCACTTTTCAGACATATGAGTTCAAAAGAAATTTTATTTATAAAGTCGGGGAGTTTCTCAAATATTAATAACAATGTTCGTGAATTCTTAGAACACGAGTATCGCGATCATCACATTCAAACTATTGATGTAAAGGAAATTATAAAGCATAAAATAAAGAAATACCACTTCTTTATCAATATTTACTTCTTCCTAACTGAATATGGCATTGATTTAATTTCAGGACAAAAAAAAATTAGGGAATCAATTCAGTGGTTTTTTGCTACTTCTTACCTCTCTATACTTATTGGTAATGAAATTAAAGAATTGAAAAAAGAAAAGAATTATAAATTCACATTTCAGACACAATCGCTTTTTAATGCGAAAATTGAAAACATTCCAAACTTTATTTATACCGATCATACCACTAAAACGAATTTGTTATATCCTCAGATTAACCCCAGACAATACATTCGATCCAAAAGATTTATTGAAAAATGTGAAACAAAAGCCTATAGGGATGCCACTTTGATTTTTACTTTTGGAAGCCTTGCGGCTCATTCACTAATTACTCAATATGAAATTCCGAAAGAGAAAGTTCTTCCCGTTTTTTCGGGTAGTAACGTAGCTCATTCCTCCGAAAATAATCCCAAAAAATACTTTTCTAAAAACATTTTGTTTGTTGGAGTAGAATGGGAAAGAAAGGGCGGCCCAATGCTTCTAAAAGCATTTGCAAATATTCTGAAAAGTCATCCTGATGCAACATTAACCATAGTAGGATGTAACCCAAAAAATATCACATTGCCTAATTGTAGGGTGATTGGTAAAATTCCCATTGAAGAAATTTCCAAATACTATGATTCTGCAAGTATTTTTTGCTTACCCACTTTGAGAGAGCCTTTCGGCGTAGTCTTCATTGAAGCCATGAATTACGGGTTACCTATTATTGCAAACAATATTGGCTGTATTCCCGACTTGGTTGTTAATGATTATAACGGATATTTAATCGATAATAATATAGATGATTATACGGAAGCTATCTGCAAGCTTCTTAGTAATCCGGATAAATGCCGTGAAATGGGTGAGAATGGTTACCAGTATGCTAAATCAAATTTTACCTGGGAAGTGGTTGGGAAAAGAATAAAACAAAATATAAATAAAGCGCTGGGGATATAAATCCCAGGCTATAAAATCCTTCATTAATGAACTTAGCCATATTAGGCATTTGCAATTTCGAGGAATGGAAGACTCCGTCATGTTTAACCATTGGTGGCGCTTCAGGAGTAATAAAAAGCATTCTGCCCTATATTGAAGCTGAGAAAATCTATTTAATTGGAACTACTTCAGAAAAGGAGCATTTAAAAAGAGAAATAAAACTAAGCGGAAATATTGCAATATATCCTATTGTATATCTTCCAAAAGGCTCTAAAATTCCAGAAAGGATTCGAACATTTTGGCGCAGTAGAAACATCAATAAAGTTTTTAAAAAGTATAATATACATGCCATTTACTCTCACTCAGAAGAAATGTTATTTTGGGCAAATTCCCATTATCATATTTTATATCACATGCATGGGGCAAACAATGCCTTAGAAAAAGCAAAAAATAAATTCTTCAGAAACCAAATATTTCAGAGTTTATGGTCAAATGTTAGAAAAAAGAATATTAAGAATGCAAATAAAATTATTGCAATAGACCATTTGTGTCTTGATATTGTGAAAAAATACCACAAAGAAGGTAACGCCGTTTTACTTCCAAATTTCGTCGATACGTCCATTTTTTTTTATGATAATAAAAGGTCAGAATTATTGAAAGATATATCCGAAAACCTAATTCTTTTTGTAGGCAGGTTAGAAGAAGTAAAGGGCTTGAAATTGTTTGTAGACATTGTAAATTCTTTAGACAAAAAAGAAAAAGGTAAATGGAAAGGTGTTCTGGTTGGCCGGGGTTCCTACCAAAAAGATATTGAAGATTACATCAGGGCCAAATCAACTCACACATTATTTTTATTTACAGGCGCAGTGTTAGATCAAAAAGAATTGAGAAAGATATATAGTCAGTCTTCGGTTTTGATTATTTCTTCGTTTTTCGAAGGAATACCAATGGTGGTATTAGAGGCTCTTGCTTGTGGCACTCCTGTGGTCGCAACAGATGTGGGTGGTATTAAGCAATTGATTTCTGATGAAAAAACATGTTACGTAATCGATAAGCGCGATCCTTCTTTATTTGCACAGAAAATCTTGCAAATAAATGAGAAGCACGAAATTTTAAAAGATGATTTTAAGTATTCTGTGAAAGAAGCATCAGTAACCATAAATAGCTTACTGGCTATAGTATGAAAAAAATATTATGTATCATGCAATTGCCGCCTCCAATACACGGTGCAAGTTTGATGAATAGTTATTTGTCAAAAAGTAATATAATCAACAATAATTTTAATGTCCAGATTGTTAATTTACAATTTTCTTCTTCCCAAAAGGATATAGAAAAGTTTAGCTTTTTGAAGATTTTCAAATCATTTTATTATGCTGCTGCAATTTTGAATAAGGCTATAAGATTTAAACCTGAATTAACATACTTTACTCTTTCTTCATCCGGATATGGATTTTACAGGGACAGTATTTATGTTTCGATTTTAAAATTATGCAACTTAAAAATTTTATTCCATTTACATGGCAAAGGAATTAAAAATGAGATCGGGAAAAATCTTATAAAAAACATGATTTATAAGTTTGTTTTTAAAAATACCGACGTCATTTGTCTTACACACAATTTAACCGATGATATTAAACCTGTTTATTCCTCAGTACCATTTATTGTGCCGTGCGGTATTCCTATTCATTCCAAATCAAATGAAAAAATAGATAAAGCAGATAACGTGGTACAAATACTTTATCTTTCTAATTATATCGAGAATAAAGGAATATTAAAATTAATTGATGCATTAGAACTTTTAAAAGATCGCGGAATTATTTTCAAAGCGAGATTAATAGGTGCCCCAACGGATTTGACAATTGAAACGATTGAAAATTATATAAAAAAAAGAAGATTAGAAAACTGCGTATATGCAATAGGTCCGAAATATGGAGAAGACAAATACAATGAATTCCTGGCGTCGGATATTTTCGCATTTCCTACTTTTTATTCGAAAGAAGCATTTCCGTTGGTCAATTTAGAAGCAATGCAATTCTCATTACCTGTGGTATCAACAAATGAGGGTGGTATTTCAGAAGCTGTAATCAATGAGATAACCGGTTTTGTAGTAGAGCCTCGAAATGTTCAACAATTAGCTGACAAGCTTAAAGTATTAATAGAAAACAAAAATTTAAGAGAACAAATGGGAATGAATGGTAAGGCTCATTTTTTAAAAAATTTCACCTTACAGCGTTACGAACACAATATTAAAAACGTATTTAACACGATCTTAGAAAGGCAAGATTCATGATCTGGTGTTGAAAAGTTCGAAAATAGTATCATTTAAATAAATAGAAAAATGTGCGGCATTGCAGGCTTTACCGGGTTTCAAAATAATATTATTCTTGCTGAAAATGCAAACCAAATTCAGAAGCACAGAGGACCTGATAATTATCAGGTATGGCACGATGAAAATATTGCATTGGCGCATAGAAGGCTTTCGATTATTGATTTGAGTGAAGCAGGTAACCAGCCGTTCCAAAAAGACAATCTGGTTATTGTGTTTAATGGAGAAATATATAATTACAAAGAACTACAACAAAAACTTGAAAAAGAAAAGCAGGCGGAATTTGTAAGTTCCTCTGATACTGAAGTGGTTCTTGAAATGTATAAGAACTATGGAGAAGAGTGCCTCGACTCTTTAATTGGGATGTTTGCTTTTGCGATTTACAATATAAAAACCGGTGAATTATTCCTTGTTCGGGATCATTTTGGGATTAAGCCAATTTTTTATACACAAATTGATGGGGCCTTTGCGTTCAGTTCTGAATTAAAAACACTCGTTAATATTCCCGGGTTCAATAAGACTATAAATCACAAAGCGTTAGTGAGCAGTATCAACTATCGCTGGGTTAGTGGAAATGAATCGATGTTCAATGATTGCTACAAGCTACCCCCAGCTCATTATATTTCATACAAAAAACAAGCTGGCATCAAATTGGTAAAATACTGGGAATTGGATGATAAAATAAAATTCTCTTCTAATGAAAATGAAATTGTTCCTGAAATTCAAGAAACGATTCAAAAGTCTGTTGAACGCCACATGGTTGCTGACGTTGCAGTGAGCAGTTTTTTGAGTGGCGGCCTTGACTCTTCACTAATTTCTGTTCTCGCGAAAAAAACAAATAACGAATTATCCACTTTTACCATTGGCACTTCGGAAAAAGATCAGGAAATTGAGAAAATGCCTGATGATGAAAAATATGCAAAAATACTCGCTGACAGTTTTGAATTCGATCACCACGTAATAAAAATAAGCCCGGATATACTAAAAGACCTTCCGGAAATGGTAAGAATCTTGGATGAGCCAATTGGTGATCCGGCAGCCATCAATACTTATCTGATTTGTAAATCTGCACGCGAAAAAGGTGTGAAAGTTTTATTATCCGGAATGGGAGCAGATGAAATATTCTTTGGATACAGAAGGCAAAAAGCAACGTTGCTGGCGTTACGATTTAATAAAATACCCAACTTTATTAAATCAATAATCATGTTATTTGTTCGTTTACTGCCGGTTAAACTGTTTGGAAAAGGTTTCAAACTGGGCAGATGGGCTAAGCGCTTTACCGGGTTTGCAAATATGCCTATTGACGATGCGTACATGAGAAGCTATTCGTACTATGGTCATACAGAATTAAAAGAACTTTTAAAACCGGGTTATTGGACTGCAATTCAGGAAATAAATGATGAACATAAAAAGATATTTGAAGCAAAGTACAAAAATGACCCAATAAACAGAATTTGTAATACAGATCTCAGTATGTTTATGTTAGGATTGAATCTCACTTATACTGACCGCGCATCAATGGCTGCTTCTGTGGAGGTGCGTGTACCCTTTATTGATAAAATTGTTGTTACAAAAGCGATGCAAGTTCCGGGGTTGTTTAAAATTAAAAATGGCGAATCGAAATACATATTAAAAAAGGCTGCAGAACGGTTTTTACCCAAAGAGATCATTTATAGGCCCAAAGCTTCCTTTGGAGCACCGATTCGGTCCTGGATATCAAACGACCTGAAAGATATGGTTGACAATTTATTGTCTAAAGAAAATATAGAAAAAAGAGGCTTTTTCAATTATCAGTTTGTAAATAAAATGATTGATAATGATAGAAAAGGAATAGATGATAATGCATATCAGATTTATCAGTTATTAACATTAGAATTATGGTGCAGAGAATATCTTGACAAGCATCCTCAGCCGTTGGCATTAAAAACTGAAGAATGCAAATACTAAATTTAGCAAAAAAGCGTCTTAAAGCGTCATTATCAAATCAATAAAATAATAAAAAACTCCTGGAATCTGTGAGACAAATTACGCAAAATATAAAACGAAACACTTTAACGATAGAAGAATTACCTGTACCTCATTGTAAAGCAGGAGGAGTATTGGTTAGGTCCATTTATTCAGCCGTAAGTGTGGGAACGGAAGTGATGAAAATGAAAAATGCCGATTTGAGTTATTTTCAAATGGCGAAGAAAAAACCCGAACAGGTCAAAGATGTTCTAAACACTCTGGCACAACAAGGGCCGATGGCTACCTACAGAAAAGTAATGAATAAGTTGGATTCTCTTTCTCCATTGGGGTATAGCTTAGTTGGTGAAATCATTCAAGTAGGTAAAGGCGTTAATGATTTAAAAAAGGGAGATATAGTAGCCTGTGCAGGAGCAGGATATGCCAATCATTCTGAGGTCAATTTTATTCCAAAAAATCTTTGCGCAAAAGTACCTGATGGGGTTGATTTGAAAGAAGCTGCCTTCACCACGATTGCTTCTATTGCCATGCAGGGGTTCAGACAAACGCAATCACAAATTGGTGAAAATATTGCCGTTATTGGATTAGGTCTTTTGGGTCAAATACTAATTCAAATCATTCAGGCCAACGGATGCAGAGCATTTGGTTTTGACATCTCAAAAAGCAAATGCGAATTAGCAATGTCTAATGGTGCATATTTCTCTGAAGTAGCATCCAAAACCGATTTTGAAAAAGAAATACATGCACTAACAGATGGCTTTGGGTGTGATTCTGTAATCATAAGTACCGGTACGCAAAGCAATGATCCTATTGTGCTTGCCGGAAAAATTGCGAGAGACAAAGCCAAAATAGTGGACATTGGTATCACCAGGATGGATTTACCGTGGGATTTGTATTATCACAAAGAGTTGGATTTCCGTTTTTCAAGATCTTATGGTCCTGGAAGATATGATGCTCAATATGAAGAAAACGGCATTGACTATCCCGTTGGACACGTAAGGTGGACAGAGCAAAGAAATATGATGTCTGTTTTGCAGCTTTTAAAGGATGAGAAATTATTTCTTTCTAAACTGATAAAACATGAATTTGATTTCGCTGATTCAGAAAAGGCTTTTACTGATATCAAGGAAGGTAAAGAAGACTACCTTGGTGTAGTATTAAAATACGCAAACGAAATAGATACCGAAACACGTACGGTAAGAATTAAGCCGGTGATATCCAAACAGAATGAAGTGAACCTGGGGGTGATTGGAGCTGGCAATTATGCAAGTACTATGCTAATGCCATTTTTAAAAAACCAGGCAAATCTGGTTGGAATAGCAACGGCTACCGGAATCAATGCAAAGGATAAAGCAGCTAAATTTGGATTTAGCTACGCCACTACTGATTACCACCAATTACTTGCTGATAACGATATCAACACCATTTTAATTGCAACACGTCACAATCAACATGCAAGAATGGTAATTGACGCTCTTGAGATGGATAAAAATGTGTATGTAGAAAAACCCTTGGCTATTTCAATAGAAGAATTGAGGGTGATTGTACGTACCTACAGTGAAAAAAGCAGGGTATTAATGATTGGATATAACAGACGATTTTCTCCATCGATTCAATATCTGAAAAAACAATTGAAGAAAAATGTTGCGTACTCGATTTATTACCAGGTAAATGCCGGCTTTATACCAATGGACAAGTGGTACCAGTTTCCAGAACAAGGGGGACGGATAATAGGAGAAGCAGGGCACTTTGTTGATACGATACAGTATTTATTAGACTCAGACCCTGTTGAAGTTTTTGCAAATACCACCACCGTAGCAAATATGCCGGAGCAAGACAACACCTTTATTACGGTTAAATTCAAAAATGGTTCCAGTTGCGTAATTGCTTATTTAGCAGATGGAGATAAAAAATATCCAAAAGAAAAAATTCTCATAACGGGAAATAGTACCAATCTCGAATTTGATAATTTTAATAGCGTAACTGGTTATAAGAATGGCAAAGCCATAAAAAAAAGATTTTTACTTAATAATAAAGGACAACAAGAAGAAATGATTGAACTAACGAATGCGGTTAAAAGCGGTAAAAATCCTGTCCCTTTCAATTCTTTAGTACTGAGTTGTTATACTACCATACTTGCAAGGGAAAGTATCAGGACAAAAGAAAGTTATTCAATTTCCTTTGAAGATTTATTATGATTAGCTGGTATCTTAACAGGCTCAAAACTTTTTCAATCGGCGAATACCCATACCGGGCAAAGCAGGTTTTGCAAAAAAAATATGAGAAACTTTTTCATCAAGACAAATGCTTTGCAGCAGGCAAACAAATAATTGAAAAAAAGATTTTAGAAGAAGTAAGTTTCAACAAAGAATATCAGGATTCGGAAATTAATATATTTGGGAAAAAATTTAATTTTTGTGACCCGGATAGTATTGATTGGCATAAAGATATTTTTTCTAATCAATCCTTTCCCAAAACATTTTCAAAAAGCATTAATATCCTGAGCAATCCTGCTCTTTCTGCAAAAGTAGTTTGGGAAATAAATCGTCTGCAATTTTTGATGAAAATTGCTATAAATTATAATAGTACCAAAAACGAGCGTCATCTACGCCTCTTCATTAAAATAATAAAATCATGGATTTCAAATAACCCATATTTGAAAGGAGTAAACTGGTACAGCAATATAGAAGTAAACCTGAGACTGATAAATTGGTTTCTATGTTGGGAGGTATTTGATGCAGATACCCTAATGATAGAAAACAAAATTTTCAAAGAGTTTGCAGAGAAGGATTGGATCCCATCTATTTATTGCCATTGCATTTATTCTTATCAAAATCCCTCTAAATATTCTTCTGCAAACAATCACCTGATTTCAGAATATTCAGGACTTTTCGTGGCTTCATCGAAATGGAAATTTGAAGAATCAGAAAAATGGAAGCAATACTCAAAAAATGGGCTTGAGGAAGAAATTGTAAAACAACATTCGTTAAAAGGAATTAATAAAGAAGAAGCCGCAGAATATATTCAGTTTATTACTGATTTCTTTTTGATCGCTTTCGTTGTTGGGGAAAGAACGCAAAATCCTTTTAGTTCAAAATACAAATCTTATTTACAGAACATTTTTAGTTACATTTTTAATTTTCTTGACAGCAAAGGTAGTTTCCCCCCTTATGGAGATGAAGATGACGGAAAATGCTTTATTGTTGATTTTGATGAGCATTTTAATAATTTTAAATCACTACTCACATCCGCAGCAATTATTTTTCACGATCCACAACTTAAAAATAAATGCAATGGATTCGATCTAAAAAATAAATTGTTATTCGGCGAGTCCTGTAGAAAAGCTTTTGAATCACTGTCGCCAGCCCTAACTAATGAAAAATCTGTGTTTTACGAGGAAGAAGGTCATTTTATCTTTCGGAAAAAAGAAGATAAAGAAGAAATTTATTTGCATTTTGATGCTGCACCCCTCGGTTTTTTGTCGATAGCTGCACATGGCCATGCTGATGCATTATCAATTATTCTTCATATTGATGGAAATCCGATTTTAGTAGATCCCCGCACATATATTTATCATACGGACAAAGAGTGGCGCAATTATTTCATTAGCACTTTAGCACACAACACTATTTGCATTGACCGTTCAAATCAGGCTCTTCAGGGAGGCCCCACTTTATGGTTAAAACATTATAAAACGGAAGTATCAGGTTTAATACAAGCTGATGAAATCGAATCAGTTACGGCTACTCATAACGGTTACAAAGTGGCAGGCTGTTCACACCAAAGAACTGTTCATTTTGATAGGGATAAAAATGAATTTACAATTTTAGATGAGATAGAAGTGAATAAGGAAAACCATGAAATCTTTCAACCATGGCATTTGCATCCTGCTGTTGAAATTGAAAGAAGTAATACCCATAGGTACGAACTCAAACATAAAATCGGAAACAGGAAAATAAAAATGACCTTTGACCCCAAACTGAATTTTGAAATTGTAACAGGTCAACCGAAACCAATTTTGGGCTGGTATTCGCCTTCATTTATGCAAAAGGAGAAAAGTCCGGTTATATTTGGAAAAATGCAAACTTCAACTTCTCAAAACATTCAACTTAGAACAATCATAGAAATTTATAAATAATGAATATTAGCATTTTTGGCCTTGGTTACGTTGGCTGTGTAAGTCTCGGATGTTTGGCAAAGATTGGACACCGAGTCATTGGGGTTGATGTGAGCCAAACTAAAGTAGATCAGATTAATTCCGGAAAAGCAACAATTATTGAAAAAGATATTGAACAAATTATCTGCGAACAAAGAAAGGCAGATAAGCTGGAAGCAACTACCAATTCAAAAGATGCTGTACTACGCACAGAGATCAGTATCGTTGCTGTGGGTACTCCGAGCAGCGAAAAGGGGCATCTTAACCTTGAGTTTATTTTTAAAGTAGCAGAGCAAATAGGTTTAGCTCTCCAAGATAAAGCAGAGTTTCATATTATCGCAATCCGTTCTACGATTATGCCCGGAACTTGTGATAAATTCGCCGGCAAAATTGAAAGCATTTCTGGCAAAAAACGTAATAAGGATTTTGCAATTGTTGATAATCCCGAATTCTTGCGGGAAGGCACCGCCGTTAGAGATTACTTTTTCCCGCCATTAACCCTTATTGGATCAGACAATAAAAATGCTGCAGAAAAAGTAGCTGATCTTTACCGGCAGTTGCCGGCAGAAATTGTGATTACCGAATTAAAAGTGGCAGAAATTATGAAATATGTCAACAATACTTTTCACGCGCTTAAAATTTCTTTCGGAAATGAAATCGGCAATATATGCTCCGAGTTAGGAATAGATTCTCATCAGGTAATGGAAATTTTCTGTAAGGACACGCAGTTGAATATATCTCCTTATTACTTGAAGCCCGGCTTTGCATATGGAGGGTCCTGCCTTCCGAAAGATCTGAAAGGCCTGCAAACTTTAGCCCATGATCTATATGTAGATGTACCGGTGATAAACAGCATCGATAGAACAAACGATATTCAAATTCAAAGGGCCGTCAAAATGATTTATAAGTATTGGAATAAAAAACTCGGATTTTTAGGGTTGAGCTTTAAAGCGGGTACAGACGATCTAAGAAATAGCCCGGCAGTAGCAATAATCGAAGCTCTGTCAGGTAAGGGATGTGACATTTGTATTTATGATAATAATATCAATATTTCATTATTAACTGGTACAAACAAAGAATTTATTAATTCAAGAATTCCGCATCTTTCAAGTTTGATGTTAGATGATGTTCAAAACGTAATTGATATTTGCGACGTGATTATCATTAATACAAAAGAAAAGGAATTCCTGCCTTACTTAATGAAAGCTAAGAACAAAATAATAATTGATATGGTGCGTTTAGATGAAAATCTTTTAGACTTGGTTGATTATAAAGGAATTAATTGGTAAGACATGTTTAAAGGAAAGCACGTGTTGATAATCGTAGAAAATCTTCCTGTTCCTTTTGACCGTAGGGTGTGGCAAGAAGCGAATACACTGAAAGAAAACGGAGCATACGTGTCAATTATTTGTCCTAAAATGAAGGGCTATAATGAACGTTTTGAACAATTGAATGGAATAGACATTTATCGGCACCCACTAAAAGAAGGCAAGGGTGTTTTTGGTTATTTGTTAGAATATTCTACCGCGCTGATGTGGGAATTTTTTTTAAGTATTAAAATTTATTTCAAAAAACCGTTTCACGTAATTCATGGTTGTAATCCACCGGATTTAATATTTATACTGGCTCTTTTTTACAAGCTCCTGGGCGTTAAATATGTTTTTGACCATCACGATATAAATCCTGAATTGTATATAGCGAAATATAATAAAAAAGGAATTTTTTACTGGTTCTTAATTGCTATGGAACGTTTGACTTTTGCTACAGCTAATTATAGTATTGCAACCAACGATTCGTATAAAGAGATCGCCATCCGAAGAGGGAAGATGCCGGCAAACAGAGTACAGGTTGTGCGTAGTGGGCCGAAATTAGACCGGCTTATTGTAAAGAAGGGTGACAACAAATACAAAAAAGGCCGGGATTTTTTAATAGGTTATGTGGGCGTAATCGGCCAGCAGGAAGGTTTAGACCTTCTGCTTGAATCAGTAAAACATGTAATTGCAAAACGAAAAAATGTACAATTTGCAATTGTAGGAGGTGGTACAGAATTGGAAGCGATTAAAGAATTGACTGAAAAGATGGAATTACAGGAATACGTAGATTATTATGGAAGAGTGGATGATGAAACGATGGTTAATATTTTAAATACCACAGATATATGCGTGAATCCGGATAAACCAACAGAAATGAACAATCTCTCAACAATGAATAAAATCATGGAATATATGGCCTTAAAAAAGCCAATTGTACAATATGATTTGAAAGAAGGGAGGGTGTCTGCCCAAAATGCTTCACTCTATGCCGAAAATACATCTCCTGAAAATTTTGCGGAAAAGATCTTGTGGTTATTCGATAATCCCGACGCAAGGAATGAAATGGGGGAATTCGGCTACAACCGGGTCATTAACGAACTATCATGGGACTTTGAAAGCAAAAAGTTAATAGCGTTTTATAAAATAATTCTAAGTTGAAATCGGATATTATTCATCACCCAAATCTGTTTTAAAAGCTTTTCCAATTGAACCGCCAGTTTGAACGATACATGCAAATCATATTTCTTGCACTAGACCTTATTGCATTAAATATCACGTTTCTCATTTGCCAGCTTTTCTTTATAAAAAGCATTCACTCGGATGCAACAGATGCTTATTTCAGATATGTAACCGTTGCCAATGCTTCATGGTTACTGCTTGCCTTCTTCTTCAGAACTTATTCAAACAGCCTCATTTTAAATTTTGAAAATTTTACAAAAAGAACAGTGCAGGTATATTTATTATGGATGATTTCAGTACTTATTTACCTGTTTTTTTCCCGTGAACTTATTATTTCAAGGCTATTTATTATTGCCACAGCCAGCGGCTTTGGATTAGGCTTGTTACTAAACCGGTTTATTTATTTAGGGATTTTTAAGTATTTCAGAAACAGCGATTTTCTTATAAAAAAAGTTATTATTCTCGGATATAATGATACTGCAAAAAAATTAGCCAGCTATTTTGAACAGGATGGACTGAACATACAAATAATCGGTTATATCGAAGATGAAGAAAATATCCAGGAATTATCACATTATCCTGTATTTGGAAATATTAATAATGCTTTACAGATTGCGAAAGATTTGAAAGCCCAGGAAATATTTTCAACCATCACACCCGATCAAAACAACGATATTTACGAGTTGATGTTTCAATCCGAAAAAGAATGTATCCGCTTCAGAATAGTTCCAAATCTTTCGATGTTCATTACCCGGGAAGTTCACATTGAATACTATGGAGAATTACCTATCCTTGCCTTACGAAAAGAACCTCTTGATGATGTGGGCAATAGAATAAAAAAAAGAGCGCTGGACATTATCGTAAGTCTCCTGGTAACCATTTTTATTCTTTCGTGGCTCATTCCGATTATAGGGATATTGATTTTTATAGAATCAGGAACACCTATTTTCTTTAAACAATTACGCACCGGAAAAAATAAGAAGCCTTTTTATTGTTGGAAATTCAGAAGCATGAGAAAAAATAAAGATGCAGATCTGAAACAGGCAACGCGGAATGACAACAGGATAACTTTTTTAGGGAGATTTTTACGCAAAACAAGCTTGGATGAATTTCCTCAATTTTTGAATGTATTAAAAGGGGAAATGAGCCTGGTTGGCCCTCGTCCACACATGATAAAACATACTTCCGATTATTCTAAATTAGTAGACGAGTATATGGTGAGACAGTTTATTAAACCGGGCATTACCGGATGGGCACAAATAAATGGTTTTCGCGGTGAAATCAATAATCCTGAACAAATAAAAATGCGGGTTAACAAAGATCTATGGTATCTCGAAAACTGGACACTTTTTCTCGATATAAAGATTCTTTTTCTTACTGTTTATTATGTATTAAAAGGCGATAAAAAGGCATATTAATAAACTTTACAGCTTTTTGAATACACTTTTCCGCGATTGTTATAAGCACAAGAAAAATATAAAAAAAGTGCTTTCAATAAAATAAAAAATGTGCTAACTTTCATTTTAAGAAACCGGGGAGTTTTAACAAACGAAAAAAACAGTTCCAAACCTTTGATATCCCAAACTATTTAGCGATAAAATATTTTTTCATTATGGAACAAGATGCAATATTAAAAGAGTTAAATAAGATTTTCATCAAGGTATTTGAAGATGATTCAATACATTTAAATGAAAACACCACTACTGCTGATATTGAAGCCTGGGATTCTCTGAACCACATTCAAATGATAACCGCGGTTGAAAAACATTATAAAATTCGTTTTAATTTAAATGAACTACTGAATTTTAGAAATGTAGGAGATTTATGTAGATCAATTCAGGCAAAATAAACTTTGCATGGTATATAATTTTTTCCTCTTTCCGCTCTTTATCAGCGCACCAAAGAAAAATTTTCTTCAATGCTGTTTACTTCTATTATTTATTTCCTTTTTCTTGTAGGATCTGTTTTAGTTTATTATTTAATTCCCGCTAAATACCGAAACTTATTTCTCATAGCGGTAAGTATCTGGTTTTATATGTACGTGAAAGTTTCGTACATATTTATCATACTCTTCGTTATTTTAATTAACTATTGGCTGGGGATTCTCATTGAACGAACTGACAGTAAACAAAGAAAAAAGACTTTTTTCTATTTATCTCTTCTCGCTAATTTATCAGTTCTTATTTTTTTTAAGTATTGGAACTTTTTAATTCTAAATCTGTTTGAATTTTTTAGCTGGCTTCATTTAGATAATTCCGCTTCTGCCCCATTTCTGGATATTGCTTTACCAATAGGACTATCTTATTATATTTTTCAAACCCTTGGTTATATTACAGATATAAAACGAGGCACTATAGCTGCAGAAACTAATCTTTACCACTTCACCTTGTTCACTATTTATTTTCCAAAACTATTGGTTGGCCCAATAGAACGTGCCAATCATTTTTTACCTCAATTAAAAAGAAAAATTTCGTTTGATAAAGAAAATATTACAGAAGGAGCAAAACGTATTGCCTGGGGATTATTTAAAAAACTCGTAGTTGCCGATAGAATTGCTATTTATCATTCTAAAGTAATTAGCACTTTTGAACATCAAAGTGGCGGTACAATTTTCCTTGCTTGTGTACTATATACTTTCCAGGTCTATGCAGATTTTTCAGGCTACACGGATATTGCATTAGGAACCGCCCGAATGTTTGGTTTCCATTTAATGGAAAATTTTAAACGGCCTTTATTTGCAAAAAATGTGAGCGATTTTTGGAGAAGATGGCATATTTCACTTTCATCATGGGTTAATGATTATATATTTAATCCAATGGCGCTGAAATGCCGGGATTGGGGGAAATGGGGCGTGTTCTATGCTCTTTTTGTAAGTTTTGTTGTAATAGGAATATGGCATGGCGCCGCGTGGACTTATGTTTTTTTTGGAATACTGCAGGCGATTGCCCTGATATATGAAATTGTATCCAGAAAGGCAAGAAAGAAGATTTCAAAAAAAATAAATTCTCAGGTATATAATGCTATTAGTATTTTATGTACCTTTTTATTTATTACTTTTTCCCTTATTATATTTCAATCAGAAACCCTTGGTGATGCCTTTGAAATTATTCACAGAATGTTTATCAATTCCGGTCAGTTGTATCTGTATCCATCAATAGGCTTATTTATGATTACCGGTTGTGCAATTATGATGATATATGATTTACAGGAAGAATATAGAATCTGGTCCTTTTCTTTATTTTCAAATAAGAGTTGGCTTGTCCAGCAAGTATGTTACGCTTTATTATTAATATACATCTTATTTGCAGGAGTATTTGACGGAGGACAATTTATTTATTTCGCATTTTGACAATAAAAATGATTTGGATTAAGAAAATAAAACAAAAAGAATTACCATCTCTGTTATTTAAAACCATCGTGTTTTTATTCATTTTGTTTATACTTGATTTATTGCTTGGTACCATTTTATCCAATTTATATTCAAAGCAAAAACCCGGAGAAATTTATAGAATCGGCTATGCTATGGATAGTACCAAGGCTGATGTTTTAATATTTGGAGCTTCACGGGCCAATCATCATTATGTTCCTGAAGATTTCAAAAAAAGAATGAATTTAACTTGTTATAATACGGGGAGAGATGGGCAAATTATTTTATACAATTATGCGATTCTTAAAAGTGTTTTAAAAAGATATACTCCTAAAATTGCAATATTAGACTTTAGCCGCGACGAGTTTGACGTGGAGCAGCAAAGTTATGATAGACTGTCGGCGTTGATTCCTTACTATAAATCACATCCTGAGATCCGAAAAATTATTGATTTAAGAAGCCCGTATGAAAAATATAAAATGATTTCACACCTTTATCCTTATAATTCTTTAATTTTTAGATTAATTATGGGTGCGATTGAATCACATAAAGAGAGAAAAGACATTCATGAACAAAATGGCTATATCCCTTTATATGAAAGCTGTTACCGGCAACTTTCCGTAGACACCTCTTACGGGTCGCAGAATCTAGATTCAAACAAAATAAATGGTTTTAAATCATTTATAAAAGATTGTAAAAGTTCAAACATTAAGTTATTTGTAGTTTTTTCTCCACTCTTAGTCGTCTATCCTCACGAGGATCCATCTATCACTGTAGCAAAGCGTATTTGCAAAGAAAATGATATTCCCGTCTATAGTTTTATCAACGATTCCTCATTTTATCATACAAATTTGTTCACTACTGATGGAACTCATTTAAATGACAAAGGAGCCCGGGTCTTTACGAATCAGGTAATTGATTCAATTATGAAGGATCACGAAGTAAAAATTTCAAAGACTATTTTAGCGAGTAAGCAATATATTTCTAATAATTAAATCGATAAAAATAAAAATGGAAGAAAAGTTTCAAACTTTCTTTTCAAAAGATGTACTTTTCATTAATGATATTGAATCGGGGATTACATCCATTATTCAGAAATTAAAAGAAGATGTCTTTTCGTTAACGAAAAGAAAAGGTGCAATTGTAGGAATTAGCGGCGGTATTGATTCGTCTGTAACACTGGCGCTAACAGCAAAAGCAATTGGGGCAAAAAATGTAATCGGAATATTATTACCGGAAAAAGACTCAAGCAATGAAAGCAAAGAACTGGCTTTGATGCTGGCACATCAACTAGGTGTAAAAACTATTGAAGAAAATATTACTGCTGCACTCGAAGGATTTGGTTGTTATCGCCGTCGGGATGAAGCGGTAAAATCGATTTTTCCTGAATATGATGCGCAGTATTATTCCATGAAAATTGGAATCAATCCGGAAGGAATAAGGCAAAATTTACCGCCGGTTTTTTCTTTGACAATTCTGGACCAAAAAGGTAATGTGAAAAAGAAACTTCTTCCTGCAAAAGAATATTTACAAATTGTAGCGGCTTCCAATTTTAAACAAAGATGCAGGATGTCTATGCTTTATTATCATGCAGAACGATTATATTATGCTGTAATTGGAACTCCGAATAAACATGAGGTAGAGCAAGGCTTTTTTGTAAAACATGGCGATGGCGCTGCCGATATCATGCCTATCAGCCACCTTTATAAAACACAGGTGTACCAAATTGCAGAACATCTTAACATTCCAAAGGAAATTATTCAAAGAACACCCACCTCTGATACCTATTCTGCTGAACAAACGCAGCAGGAATTTTTCTTTCAGCTACCTTTTCATGAACTGGATTTACTGTGGTATGGTTATGAAAACGGATACGATCCTTCTGAAGTAGGAGCGGCTCTGGGCAGAAATGAAGAAGAAATAAAATCAATTTTTGGAAATTTCAAAAGAAAACAAAAGACAACTGAATATCTGAGAATGAAGCCCCTCGTTACTTCAGATTTCAACCTTTGATTTTGTATACTGGTAGTTTATAAATTGAGTTTAATGATTTCGATTCCGCAACGTTTATTGGGTGAAGCGTTATTGCGTTCTGCAACCAAATTTCAGTCGAAAACAGCAATTATCGTAAAGGATAAAGAATATTCCTATGAGCTGTTAAAAAATAAAGCCGAAAAATTAGCCACTTATTTTTTAAAATCGGGACTTAAAAAAGGCAAATGTATCGCCATTTATTTGGACAATTCATGGGAAAGTATGGTGTCCATTTATGCAGTAACACTTTCGGGAGGTGTATTTGTAGTGATCAATTCACAAACAAAAGCTGATAAATTAAATTACATTCTTAATGATTGTCAGGCAAAAATTCTGGTAACGGGGCAAATGCTTAAGAACCAACTTTCTTCGGCATTGAAGGATACACCTCATTTAAAAAATGTGGTGGTGTCGGCAGTAGCCGGGCAGGAAATAATTGCATTTCCTCATTTACAGATTGATTCGTTTGAAAATTGTGTTTCAATCGAAGAAGAAGTACTTTTTCCAAATATTATTCCAACTGACTTAGCCGCTTTAATTTATACCAGCGGCAGCACCGGATCTCCAAAAGGGGTGATGATGACGCATCAATCCATGGTTTTTACGTGTTGGAGTCTCATAGAATATTTGAGATTGTCAGAAGAGGATCGCATCATGTTGCTTCTGCCTCTTGCTTTTGATTACGGCTTGTATCAACTCCTAATGTCTGTAACCGTCGGCGGAACATTAATCGTTGAACAATCTTTTATTTTCACAGCGACTATTTATAAAAATATTCAGAAATATCAACCGACTGTTTTCCCCGGCGTTCCAACGGTTTATGCAATGATGATCGCATCAAATAAAGAAAGCCAAATTTCTTTCGAATGCATCAAAAAGATTACCAATACAGCCGCTTCATTGCCAGCAGACTTTCATCCCCAATTGAAAAAAATATTCCCCAATGCATTGATTTTTCAAATGTATGGGCTTACCGAATGTAAGAGAGCCTGTTACCTGGAACCAGAATTAATTGATGAAAAACCAACTTCAGTTGGAAAAGCAATTCCCGGTACTGAGGTTTTTCTTTTGTCGCCAAATGGCGAGGCTGTCGCAGAAGACGAGCCGGGTATTTTACATATTCGTGGCCCGCACGTCATGTTGGGGTATTTGAATCAAAAAGAATTAACGAATGAGATGTTGAAAAATGGAAAACTTCCCGGCGAAAAAATTTTGTGTTCCAACGATTGGTTTAAAATGGATGCAGAGGGATTTTTATATTTCCTCGGAAGAAATGATGACATTATAAAAAGCCGCGGAGAAAAAGTAAGTCCGGTAGAAATTGAAAATATTATTTACAAAATAAACGGAATACGGGAAGTGGCAGTTTTAGGAATTCCGGACGAAATTATGGGCGAATCTATTGTTGTTTTCGTCACTAGTCATGAACCTTTCAACGTATCAGAGAAAGAAATTCAACGGCAATGCATGGCTCACCTGGAATCATTTATGATTCCTCAAAAAGTTATTTTTCTGGAAGAAATGCCGAAAAGCACCAATGGGAAAATTGATAAAAAAGAATTAAAAAAAATGGTAACTGATGCGGCCTTCAAGATCTGAAATTCTTAGTCAATTTAATTGCTGGTTAAATTCATGGAATAATCATGATCTTGAAGGTGTGATGGCGTTTATGCATGAAAATATTTTTTTTGAAAACTGGAACGGAACCAATGTGTCCGGGAAACCTCTTTTAAAAAAATCATGGCAAAGATGGTTTGAAAACCATGGCAATTTTAAATTTTCAACACAAGATCTTTTTATTGACGAGCAGGAGCAAAAAATTGCATTCAGTTGGACATTGGAATGGCCTTCATTAGAAAGAAATTATTTGGACAAAGTTGAAATAAGAAGAGGAATAGACATTCTTCATCTCGAAAACGGAAAGATCAGGACAAAAATCACTTACTCAAAAACAGTCCTCAAAATTAACGATCGTTTGATAGCCTTAATCGCCGAATAAAATAACAAAGCCAATGCAAACTATAACAACAGAGGAGCTTTTTGTTGAATTAATTTCTGAATTATCGGACACATTTCAGTTCCTGGAAGATAAACCCGAAGAAACACTGGAATCCACTTTAAAAGCTTGTTGGTTTAAATCAGCGGGAATTCCAAAATCAGCGATAAAAGCAATGGAAGAACCATTGCCCGAGTTGAATGAAACGCAAATAAAAGTTCTTCTTCAGTTGATTGGCAAAAGACAAAAAAACATTCCACTTGCTCATCTTACCGGACGACAGAATTTTATGGGCATTGAATTGCTTACTGATAAAAGAGCCCTGATTCCAAGAAAAGAAACGGAAATTTTGGGCAAAAAAGCTTTGGAAATTTCTCTGGAGATAGGATGTAATAAAAATTCAGTTAACATATTGGATATTTGTTGTGGAGCCGGTAATCTTGCTTTGGCAATTGCTTTTTATAATCCGAAAAGTAAAATAGTTGCTGTCGATCTTTCTGGCGAAGCAGTTGAACTGGCTAAAGAAAATATTTCTTTTTTAAAGCTTGATGATCGGGTAGAAGCAATCCAGGGTGATTTATTTTCCCCGGCAGAGCATCCGGATTTTTATGAAAAAACGGATTTGATCATTTGCAATCCACCTTACATTTCAACGACAAAAGTTGCAAAAATGAATACGGAAATTTCTAATCATGAACCGGTTCTCGCTTTTGATGGTGGCATGTTTGGTACAAAAATAATTCAAAGATTTCTCAGCGAAGCTCCAAAATTTTTGATAGAAGGAGGATCGGTCATTTTTGAAGTCGGAGCCGGACAGGGAGAATTTATGACTCGTCTCTGTGAAGAAACCGGTTGCTATTTTGATATTGAACCAGTAAAAGATGCAAACGGAAATATCCGGGTTATTCATGCGCGAAAGAAATAGCATTATTTGTTCGTTTACTAAAAACGCATGTAGTAAAAAGTGTGAATTCCGGAATAAAAGAAGTAAATAAGAACAATGCAGGTAAGATAACCGATCCATCGTGCCCAAATAGGCTGTTTTAGAAAAAGCGCTAAAATTTTCTTTCCTTTTTCATTAAACATTTCAATAATGAAAATAATCAGAAAACAAAATAATGCAAACAAAAATTGTGGTTGATTGGTTATGAAATTAAACTGTGCGGAATCTAAATGAATATTGCTGAAAATGTGAGAAATAAAATATGATGCGTCAGAAACAGTATTAGAAAAAAAGAAAACCATGGAAAAAGCCATGTAGAAAAAAACAATCAATCTGCTAAAAGTGTTGACTGTGCTTTTTGAAAACCGGGAAGCTAATTTCAATCTGTACCGTTTTGTATAAAATTCATAAACTATTGCAATTGCCTGTAAAAGGCCAAGTGTAACAAAAGTAAGATTTGGGCCATGCCAGATTCCAACAATAAAGAAGGTTAAAAAGATTCCCGATGTTACTGCAACATTTCCAAACCTTCTGAATTTGATGATAAAAGGATTATAAATAAAATCATTGCACCACGAGGATAATGAAATGTGCCATCTGCGCCAAAATTCAGAAACATTTTTTGACAAAAAAGGCCGGTTGAAATTATCAATCAGGTTAATTCCAAAAAGTTTTGCTGAGCCCAATGCCATATCAGTGTAGCCGGAAAAATCACAATAGATATAAATCGTTTCTACAATTAAAACTGTAAAAAGTTGTAATCCGGAAAATTGATGAACATCGCGATAAACTGAAGAAACACTTAGGTACAGTGTATCAGCGATCACCACTTTTTTAAATAATCCCCATAAAAACAACCGAAGTCCATCATTCACCTGATCCTGGTTAAACTTGCCCAAATGTTTTAATTGAGGAAAAAAATGATTCGACCTTTCAACCGGTCCGGCAAGAAATTTGGGGAAAAAGAGCAGGTAAGTTGCAAAAGCAGCAAAGTCGTGTTGCGCCTTTTCGCTTCCCCTATCGATGCGAATGAGATAAGATAAACATTGAAAAGTGTAGTAGGAAATTCCAAGCGGGATCATTATTTTTAAATAAGGACTTTCAAGGTAGATTCCGGAATCGAAAAATAAAGTATTAATTTCCTTCAGATAAACGTCAAAGTATTTAAACAACGCCAGAATGGAGATGTCTGAAAGGATGGCAAACCAAAATAATTTATTTTTTAAACTGGTTTTATTGTTATATTTTTCCAGTGTAATTCCAAAGAAATAATTTACTATTGTAAATAATAAGGAGAAAAAAGCCACTCCTATGGAAAACGATGCAATGAAAACCAAACTGGTAAAGAACAATACGTAAATTTTGTATTCTGCAGATACAAGAAAATACGTCACAATTACCATCATCAAAAAAATCAGATATCCAAACGAAAGAAGCACCATAAGAGCTAATTTTGGCGTAAATATATTTTAACTTCTGCTTTTAAAAAGAAATTAAAAATAATTTGCCAGGAAAAGCGTTCAACTGTTTCTTATTATACTCCAAATCGATAAAAGGAAATCTGTTCCTGAAACCACTTAAAAAAAAAATAAAACTGTTATAAATTATTGAGACAATGGAAGAAATTAAAAGCAAAATCAGGCAATATATTTTAGAAACAACTTATGCTTCGCCTGATTCAGTAAAGGACGATTCTTTAATTTTCATGGAAGGCATTTTTGATTCAATGGGATTCCTGTTGCTTATCAATTTTATCGAAGAAGGTTTTGGTATCAAAGCTAAAGATTCAGAATTGCTTGAAGATAATTTTGAATCAATTGATGCAATCAGCAAATTCGTTGCTGGCAAAGTATTACAAGCCGCTTAAGTATGTGTGGTATCGCCGGACGATATCGTTTTTATTCATCTGCTTCTCAGGCGGAAACACAATCGGACATCACAAAAATGCTCTCTGTTATTCGCCACAGAGGCCCCGATGAAAGCGGAATTTACGTAGATGAAAATGTTGGGTTAGGCAGTGTGCGCCTCAGCATTATTGATATTTCTTCCGGGCAGCAACCGATGTGTGATGCATCGGGCGAATATTGGATTGTTTACAATGGAGAGATTTTTAATTATCAGGAACTAAGAAAGGAAATTGAAAAAAAAGGAGTAAAGTTTAAAACGAATTGCGATACCGAAGTAGTAGTTCAAATGTATGCACTTTATGGATCCGGCTGCCTTCAATACTTTAATGGACAGTTTGCTTTTTGTATCTGGAATCAAAAGAAAAAAGAACTTTTTTTAGCACGCGACAGAACGGGTATTCGTCCTTTATTTTATTGGAAAGATACCCATTCATTTGCCTTTTGTTCAGAAATAAAAGGATTATTTACTCTGCAGGAAATTGAAAGAACCATTAATCTGCAAAGCATTGCTCAAATATTTACTTTCTGGACTACGATTTCTCCAAATACACCTTTTGAAAATATTTATGAATTGCCACCCGGGCACTTTATGTTTGTCAATGCTGCATCTGTCAAAATCGAAAAATACTGGTCGCTTGATTTTGCGGTGAACGGTAATTATTATGCTGGAAATTTAAATCAAGCGGTAGAAGAATTTAGAAGTTTACTGAAAGATGCAGTGAAAATCCGCCTTCGTGCTGATGTGCAGGTAGCGGCCTACTTAAGCGGTGGCCTGGATTCGAGCGTAATCACATCTTTAATAAAAGAAATCAACCCTGGCCTTCTTAATACTTTTTCAATTGGATTTAAAGATAAATCATTCGATGAATCACCTTATCAGTTGGAAGCAGCAAAATACTTCAATACGAATCATACATCCTTTGAATGTACCAGTGAAGATATAGCAGAACAATTTGAAAACACAATCCGCCACACAGAATTTCCGATTTTGCGAACCGCCCCAACGCCCATGTTTCTGCTTTCGAAAAAAGTGAGGGAAAGAAATATAAAAGTGGTAATGACGGGTGAGGGATCGGATGAAATCCTTGCAGGATATAACATTTTTAAAGAAGCGAAAATCAGGAGATTTTGGGCGAAACAACCTTCTTCTATTGCAAGGCCAAAACTTTTGTCAAAGCTGTATCCTTATCTCCCGATAATTAAAGATGGTGGCAATCTGGGGGCGAAAATGTTTTTTGGTTATAAGCTAACTGAAACATCAAATCCTCTTTATTCTCATTTATTGAGATGGCATAATACTTCCAGGATAAAAAGTTTTTTCTCGGATGAAGTAACCGAACATTTAAAGGGATATGATCCTTTACAAGAAATTTCAGAAAAGCTTCCAAACAATTTTTCCGGCTGGAGCGAATTAGCGCAATCACAATATTTAGAAGCTACAATTTTTATGTCCGGCTATCTGCTTTCTTCCCAGGGCGACCGGATGGCCATGGGCAATTCCGTTGAAGGCCGTTATCCCTTTTTAGATTACAGGGTTATTGAATTTTGCTCCAAACTTCCTGATAGTTTTAAGCTTAATTGTTTAAATGAAAAATTTCTACTGAAGAAAATGAGCGAAGGAAGAATTCCTGAATCAATAACGAAAAGAGTCAAGCAGCCATACAGAGCCCCAATCGCAAGCACTTTTTTTAATACCAATACTCCTTCCTTTATTACAGATGTCTTATCTGAACATTCAATTAAATCCTCTTATTTATTTCATCCTCTGAAAGTAACTTCACTGATCAGTAAAATAAAACGTCAAAAAACCGTGTCTGAAGTGGACCAGATGGCCATCACAGGAATCGTATCTACTCAGATGCTTCAGAAAATCTTTACAAGTAAAGACACAATCTGCCCGACAGATTTGCCGTTAAATGTAAAAATCATAAGAAAATCACCCTCCGGTGATTCTATTTTAGTGTAGAAATATGATTTTATCAACAGTGGCACGCATGCTATAAATATATTTTTTAATTGCAACCGCTTTTTTATAATTTTAGACTTTATGTGTGGAATCATAGGGATCATAAATAAAACCGGCCAAAACGTAAACTGTCATTTTCTTGAAAGAATGGCCACCACAATACATCATCGCGGACCTGATGATGATGGAGTAATGGTGGATGGTCCCATTGGATTTTTTCATAAAAGGCTTGCTATCATTGATATTGAATGTGGTAAACAGCCCATGACTTTTAATAATTGCACCATTCTTTATAACGGCGAAATTTATAACTACATCGAGCTTCGCGGGGATTTAAAAAAGAAAGGGCATATTTTTCAAACTTCCTCGGACACCGAAGTAATTCTTCATTTATATGCAGAATATGGAAATGAATTTGTGAACCTGCTGAATGGAATGTTTGCTTTTATTATTTATGATAAAAATGAAAACAAACTCTTTATTGCGAGAGACCATTTTGGTATCAAACCCTTGTACTGGTATTACGACAAAGAACTCATCGCTTTTGGAAGTGAAATAAAAGCGTTGCTGGCTCATCCGGCAATTAAAGCCGAAGCTGATCCTGATAATCTATATGAATATCTCACTTTCCAGTTTGTCATGGGCGAAGGAACCATGTTTAAAAATATTCAAAAAATACTTCCAGGGCACTGGATGTCAATTGATTTGCATAGTTGGGATATCAAACAAATAAAATACTGGGAACCTAATTTTAAAATAGACCAATTTCATACGGAAGAATATTTCATTGTTGAACTTAAAAAAATTTTAAGAGAAACTATTTCGCAGCAATTACGCAGCGATGTTCCAATAGGCACATATCTGAGCGGAGGAATTGATTCATCACTGGTAACGATTGGCGCTTCCAGATTTTTGGATAAACGACTTAAATCTTTTAGCGGTGCTTTCAACGAGGGGCCTGAATTTAATGAACTTGAATATGCACGGATCGCTGCAAAAACCGCTAATGCAGAATTATTTGAAGTTTTTCCAACTGAGCAGGAATTTATTGATGTTCTTCCCAAATTAATTTATCACCTGGATGAGCCAGTTGCCGGCCCGGGGCTTTTCCCTCAATATATCGTATCCAAGCTCGCTTCCCAACATGTAAAAGTAATCCTGGGTGGCCAGGGCGGGGATGAAATATTTGGTGGATATACCCGGTACCTCGTTGCTTATCTTGAACAGGCTTTAAAAGGTGCAATTAATGAATCGAATGAAGAGGATGAGCATATCGTTTCCCTGGAGTCTATGCTTCCAAATCTTCCGTCATTGAAACAATATATTCCGATGATGAAAAGCTTCTGGAAACAAGGCACTTTTGAACCAATGGACAGAAGATATTTCAATCTGATCGACCGGATGGGAAGCACGAGTGCATTTTTTCAGCCGGAATTTATGAATGAATGTAAACATGAAGCTATTTTCCAGAAATTTTCAGGATATTTCAATCATCCGGACACAAAAAGTTATTTCAATAAAATGACACATTTTGATATGCTCGGGAGTTTGCCTGGCTTATTGCAGGTGGAAGACAGGGTAAGCATGTCAGTTTCTATTGAATCGCGTGTACCTCTCCTGGATAGAAGAATTGTTGACCTTATTTCCAGAATGCCTGCCGGAATGAAATTTAAAGGTGGAGAAATGAAATATTTATTAAAAAGAACGATTAAGGATATTATGCCGCCGGAAATCATGAACCGTAAGGATAAAATGGGTTTTCCCGTTCCATTACATATCTGGTCAAAAAATCATGCAAAATCCTTTATTATGGATACTTTATTATCCCAAAAAGCAAAGGAAAGAAATATGATAAATACCGCGTACGTAGAGAAATTAATTAATGCTGAAGAGCCCTTCAGCCGCGGGTTGTGGGGACTTTTATCATTGGAGTTGTGGCATGGGCAGTTTATTGATGAGTAGCAAATAGCGAGAAGTAAGTAGTAAGGAGGTGAATAGTGAATGGTGAATCGTAATTTCTGTCTGTTCCCAGTTTAGGTTGACATATTGTAAAAATCAAAAATAAACAATATGCAGACAATTGAGCAGAGAAAAACAATTCGGTATAGCATTAGCTTTAAGCAAATGGTGGTTAAAGAAGTGGAAGAAGGAAGTAGTATGGAATTTGTGCGCAAAAAATATGATATTGGTG
Organism: uncultured Chitinophagaceae bacterium; assembly: GCA_963706825.1. GTDB lineage: Bacteria > Bacteroidota > Bacteroidia > Chitinophagales > Chitinophagaceae > Ginsengibacter. Next base: position 823,108 of record CAVPNT010000005.1, read on the forward strand.
GTGGCAGCACGATTCAAAAATGGATTATGGCTTTTGGCAAACATCATTTACTAAACAAAATAATCAGAATAGAAACAATGAACGAAAGAGATAGATTAAAGCAGTTAGAGGAAGATAATAAAAGGTTGAAAATGGCACTGGCAGATGCTTATATGGCAAAAGATTGCCTGGAAGGAGTGATTAAAATGGCTGATGAAGAATATAAGACAGACTTAAAAAAAAATTTTGGTTTCCGGTTACCAGGCAAAACGAACAGCGATACTCAATAAGTTCTTTATGCAATTTTTGGGGTGTCAGCAGACAGGCTTTTTATAAAGATCGAATATCAGTTGAAAAGAAAAAAAATAAGGACGAGTTTATATTATCGTGTGTAAAAGATATTCGTAAAACACATTCAAAATTAGGAACACTAAAATTAAGAAGTGAATTAAAAAATGAGCTAAAAACATGTGGTCGTGGATACGGAAAAAATAAGTTCTTTGATTTGTTACGTAATAATGATTTGTTATTAAAACGCAGGCGTCGCTATTGGGTTACAACCGATTCGAATCATCCGTTTTATAAGCATACCAATCAATTGGCTAAAGCAACAATTACAGCCCCAGATCACGCTTGGGTATCTGATATTACTTATTTGAGAACAAGAGAAAAATTTGTGTATTTATCATTGGTTACCGATGTTTATTCACGCAAAATAGTAGGTTGGAATGTAGATGTTTCTTTAGCAGTAGAAGGAGCAATGGCAGCGATGAAAATGGCAATTGCCAACAGCTCTGCAACTAAAGATCTTATTCATCATTCTGACAGAGGAATTCAATATTGTTGTTACGCATATAATGACTTAGCAAAGAAACATGGAATAAAAATGTCGATGGGAGAAGCAGGCAATTGTTATGATAATGCCATTGCAGAAAGAGTGAATGGGATTTTGAAAGAGGAGTATTTATTAGACAGCGAATTTGTGGATATTAAACAGGCAGTTAAGGCGGTCAAAGAAGCTATTTATCTTTATAATTATCAGCGGCCACACTGGTCATTAAATTTAAAGAAACCAGCAGAAGTTTACAATACTGGCAAACAGGAGTTGCAAACAATGAAAGGTAATTTAAAAGATGCGGAGGCGCTCTCTCCAAAGAGCAAGACTACGCATCTTTTAAATGGGCAAAATGAAGAAGCTCGCACCGAATTAAATTAAAGCGTAAAAATCAAAAAAACTGTCAACTTTTTTCGGGACAAGACATTCTCATCAGCAATGTTGAAATCCTGAAAAACAGTAATTGGCAATATTTGTTTGTTTACTGCGTTAGCAGGATAGTTTTAAGAAAAACAAAACGTTGACACTACATTGAATTGTAAATTATAATAAAAGAAATATTCTGTATTTGTTGTTTTACTAATGTTGAACCTTTACTATTGCGTTTTTTAATAGATGAAACACGCCCTTTTACCAAAAATCTAAAATACATTTTAAAATGGAACTGAACTCAGTGCCTGTTAAGGCAGAATTATGGAAAATTAATAAAATCGGAGTTATCGGACCAGGAATCGTAGGAATGCCGATGGCGGCAATGCTCGCGAATGCCAAAATTAAAATTGGGACAGATGAACCGGCAAAAGTGGTTATTGTTCAAAGAAATTCTGTAAACTCTGGTTGGAAAGTAGATGCGGTAAATAGTGGAAAATCAGTGATCGGAGGTATAGAACCCGAACTCGATGATATGACTCGGGCGGCAGTAGAAGCTGGTAATCTTTCTGCAAGTTCTGATTTTTCAGTTCTTTCTGATGCTGATGTGATTTTAGTTTCTATTCAAACTGATAAAAACGAAAGTGGTTTTGAACCTGATTACGGTCCGATGTTTGGCGGACTTGAAAAATTGGCAGAAGCATTACAAAAGAAACCTGCAGATAAAATTCCATTAATTATTTTTGAATCAACCCTTGCTCCTACCACGATGGATACTTTGTTCAGGGAACATTTTAAAAAATATGGTTTGGAAGAAGGAAAAGATATTCTTTTGGGAAACAGTCCAAACCGTGTAATGCCTGGAAGGCTTGTAGAAAGAATCCGTGATGCTGATAAACTCGCCGGAGGCTTGCATCCTGAAACTCCAAAATTGATTGCAAAGCTTTATGATCATATCGTAACAAACGGCGAGGTTTTTCAAACAAATAGTTTAACTGCTGAGATTGTAAAAACTCTTGAAAATGCTTATCGCGATGTGAGAATCGCTTTTTCAACAGAAATAGTAAGATACTGTGATGACAACAATATTGATTTTTATAAAGTTAGAGATAAAGTAAACAGCAAATTATCTCAATCTGATAAAGCAACAACTGACCCAAATGCCGTTCCAAGCGGTGGCGTATTAATTCCGATGCTGGGCGTTGGTGGTCATTGTTTGCCAAAAGATGGCATCCTTCTTTGGTGGCGCAATTTCCAAAAAGGAAATGATACTTCTAAAAGCCTGATATTGCAATCAAGGCTGATAAACGATAATTCTCCCGTACATACTTTCAAACAGGCAGAAAAAGAGTTTGGAAGTTTGCGTGATAAAAAGATTGCTTTATTAGGGGTTGCTTATCGTTTTAATTCAGAAGATACACGCAACTCTCCCACCCTTGTATTGGCAAATTATCTAAGGGAAAATAACGTGACTTACCTGATGCATGATCCGTATGTAAAAGAAAATGATCAGAATTTATTAAGATTCAAGCAACAGGATCATTTGACCCACGATTTGAAAAAAGTATTGGAATTTGCTGATTATGTATTTGTTTGTTCAGCTCACAGAGAATACATTGATCAGGCTAAAGCAATAAGATCTGCGGAAAATGTAAAAGGAATTTTTGATGCTTCGAACATTTATAGCCGAAAGCAATTTTCAGAAATTTCTGGAAAATATGCAGGCATTGGAAAAGGAACAGGAGAACCAACAGATGATTTTGTAGAATTTGTATATGAAAGTTTCCGTGCCATGGAAAAAGGATTGGGACATGAGCTGCTTGGACTTATTAATTTTTATAATGAGAATTATGCTTTCAATGATTACAATAAAGTAAAGTTTGAAGATGTAAAGCGGCTTGCAAAGACCTGCTCAACAGGTTGTGAAATAGCAGATCCGGATCCGGTTGAAAGTGTTCCATCCTATAATCATTTTTCAAGCATTCTTGCAAAAAAGGGATTTTCCAACAGTAAATTTCAATTGGCTTGAAAATTTTTTCTATAGTTGGTGCACGGCCCCAGTTTATAAAGCTGGCGCCATTATCAGCAGCACTCGCAGGTTCGCATAAAGAAATAATTGTACACACCGGTCAGCATTATGACTATGAGATGTCGGAAAAGATCTTTGAGGATCTTGGAATAAGAAAACCGGATATTCACCTGGAAATTAAGCCGGGAAGTGTGACTTCGCAAATCACGCAAATGATGTTAATGCTGGATTCAGCAATGATAAAATTGAAGCCGGATTTAATCATTGTTTTTGGCGACACAAACTCAACATTTGCCGGAGCAATGGTTGCAGCAAAGCTCAACATTCCGATTGTTCATATTGAGGCAGGTTTGCGTAGTTACAACAAGGCGATGCCTGAAGAAATTAACCGGGTTGTTACCGATCACGTTTCAAAATATTTATTTGCGCCAACGCAAACTGCTGTTGATATTCTGATAAAAGAAGGCTTGGCTGAAAATTCTTTTTTTACCGGCGATATCATGGTGGATACGGTAAAAAATAATCTTCAGGTTGCGCTCAGTAAATCAACAATTATTGAAGATTTGCATTTAGGGAATAAAGAATATTACCTGCTTACATTGCATCGCAACTACAATGTAGATGATACAAATGTTTTGGAGCATTTATTAAACCAACTAGGTGAATTGGACGAAAAGATTATTTTTCCTGTTCATCCGCGCACAAGGAAAATGCTGGCAGATTCTTATTCAGTTCCAAAAAATATTGAATTAACAGATCCTCAAGGCTATCTTGATTTTATAGCGCTTGAAAATTCTTCAAAAAGAATTATTACGGATTCGGGTGGCATTCAAAAAGAAGCATACATTCTAAAAAAACCTTGTATCACTTTAAGAACTGAAACCGAATGGGTGGAAACTGTGGCTGAAAAATGGAATTTACTAATCAATCCTTCTGAAAAAGATATTGCTTCAAAGATTGCCTGTTTTGTGACACCAGAAAACCAAAGAGATGTTTTTGGAAAAAATGTGACAGAAAAAATGGTCAAAATAATTAATGAGATTTAAAAGTAATGGCTGAACAAAAAACATGGGGAATTATAGGTGGCGGAATGCTGGGAATGACTCTCGCACTAAGGCTTTCACAGAAAGGGCAAAAAGTAACGATTTTTGAGTCTGCAGATAAAGTTGGTGGCCTTACCAGTTCATGGCAAATGCAGGATTTGAATGGAGAAATGATACAATGGGACCGGTTTTACCATGTGATATTAATGTCTGATCTCAATACGAGAAAAATTTTAAAAGAAATAGGTTTAGAAAATGACCTTTGCTGGGTAGAAACAAAAACCGGTTTTTATTCTGACGGGAAATTGTATTCGATGTCGAACCTTGTGGAGTTTTTCAAATTTCCACCGATAAATCTGATTGATAAATTCAGATTAGGATTTACCATTTTTGCTGCATCTAAAATAAAAAACTGGCAAAAGCTGGAGCAGATTCCGGTGGAAGAATGGCTAAAAAAATGGTCCGGAAAAAGAGTTTTTGAAAAAATATGGCTTCCGTTGTTAAAAGCAAAGCTGGGTGATAATTATAAAAATACTTCTGCTGCATTTATCTGGAGCACGATTCAACGAATGTATGCTGCACGCAAAAGCGGATTGAAAAAAGAAATGTTTGGATATGTGAACGGAGGTTATGAAAAAATAAATAATCGATTCGCCAAACACCTTGAAAAGATGGGTGTTGAATTCAAATATAATTCGAAAGTAAGTGCAGTAAACAAACCCGCCCGACGAGCAGGCGGGGAAATAGATGGGAATCTTATTTCGATAAGTTCGGACAATAGCACGTATAAATTTGATAATGTTATATCAACGCTTTCTTCGAAAGAATCTGTAAAGATGGCAGCACAACTTACTGATTCCGAAAAGCAACAGCATGAAGCAATAAAATATTTGGGAGTGATTTGTCCGTCAGTATTGCTTACAAAACAAATTTCCCCATACTATGTTACCAATATCACTGATTCGTGGCCGCCATTTACAGGTGTGATTGAGATGACCGCATTAATTGATAAGAAAGAAACGAAAGGAAATCATTTGGTTTACCTTCCGAAATACGTAAATCCTGATGATGACTTGTTCGAAAAAAGTGATGATGAATTACGTAAGATTTTCCTGGATTCCTTATTTAAAATGTATCCAAATCTTTCCCTGGATGACTTGAATTTTTGGGGCACATCAAAAGCAAGAGTGGTATTTGCATTGCCAACGATTAATTATTCAAAAAAAGTCCCTAAAGTAACCACCTCTTTGGGCAATTATTACATTATTAATTCTGCCCAAATCATTAATGGAACATTGAATGTGAATGAAACCATACAGGTGGCGGAAAGTAAGCTGAAGGAAATATTAAAAGATGAGTAAGAAGAAACCATTAGCCAGTATTTCACTTGACCTGGACAACCAGTGGACGTACATGAAAATTCACGGCGATGAAGGATGGGATAAATACCCCTCCTATCTGCATATTTTCGTGCCACATGTTTTGGATGTGTTGGATGAACTGAATCTAAAAATTACTTTTTTTATTGTTGGAAAAGATACCGAGTGTGACGAGAATAATAAGTATCTGAGGATGATTGTAGAAAGAGGGCACGAAGTGGGTAACCACTCCTATCATCATGAATCATGGCTTCAGTCATACAGTTATGAGAAAATAGAAAAGGAAATTCGCGAAGCCGAAGAAGCGATTGAACGAGTAACGGGACAAAGAACAACCGGATTCCGGGGTCCGGGATTTAGCTGGAGCAAAGATTTATTAAAAGTATTGGAAAGCCGCGGCTATAAATTTGATGCATCCACTCTGCCTACTTATCTGGGACCTTTAGCCAGAATGTATTATTTCCAAAAATCCGATCTGACAAAGGAAGAAAAAAAAGCGCGAAAAGAACTTTTTGGAAAATTTACTGAAGGATTCAGGAAATTAAAACCTTATAAATGGGATTTGGGAAATGGAAAAAGCATTACAGAAATACCGGTTACGACGATGCCGGTTTTTAAACTGCCTTTTCATTTAAGTTATTTAATTTACCTTGGAAATATTTCAATGCCTTTGATGAAGGTGTATCTAAATACAGCGATCAGGATGTGCAAAATAACCAAAACACCAATCAGTTTTTTACTCCATCCACTGGATTTGATCGGTGGCGATCAGATCAGCGAACTTGCTTTTTTCCCGGGAATGAATGTAAGCAGCGATAAAAAAGTAGAAGTATTTAAAAATGTAATTGGAGTATTACAAAAGCATTATGAGGTAGTGGATATGTTGAAACATTCGGAGGTTTTGGAGAAAGGCCGGAAAATGGAATTGAAGAAATTATGATTATTGACGAGAAAAATTTTATGAAAAAAAACAGATTAACGCTTCCCGACCAGAGCCTGTTAATCAAAACCGGAGACGTAGATTATTATGATTGGAATTACAAATTTCCCATTAAATACATTCAGCAGTACCGGTTTAAACGTATAATCCGGTTGTTAGGCAAAGAAAAATATGGTACTTTATTAGAAGCAGGAACCGGAAGTGGAATATTTCTTCCGGAACTGTCAAAACATTGCGAAAAGTTGTATGCCTGTGATATTCATGAGAATTTTGACAATATTTCTGCTTTATGTGAAAAATCAGGAATCAAAGATTATCATTTAAGTACGCAAAGTATCGATCATACAAATTTCCCGGATAAATTTTTTGATATAGTTGTTGCTGTTAGTGTGCTTGAATTCGTTCCTGATATAGAAAAATCTGTAAATGAAATTAAAAGAATTCTGAAAAACGATGGAATATTTATCACGATATGCCCAATGGAAAGCAATATTCTTGATTTTTTTCTTTCGTTTTACACAAGGAAGCGACCCAACGAGGAGTCGGGTGATTCCAGGAAAAAAGTGTCAAAAATCCTCGAACAACATTTTACTGTTGTAAAAAAGGGGTATATGACTAAGACGAAAGTTTTTCCTGTCTATACCTATTTTAAATTAAAAAAACCAATGGTTGCATGAAAAAAGAAAAGCCATTTGTATCAATAGTGCGATCATGTTATAATGAAGAAGTAATTCTTAAAAATAACATTGAGACAATTGTTGACTGTCTTAATAGTAAAAGCGAGAAATATGAATGGGAAATAGTAAATCATTAATGATTGAAGCAAGGATAATACAGGTAATATTGCTTATGAAAGGGAACCTCAGCTCATCAGTGTTATTCATCATCCAACAAATTTAAATCCTGACAGTAGAAGCACTTTTAATATGAATTCCCGTTTTCATCATAATTCTGAAACAATAGTCTCAATAATTCATAAGTACTAAAATATGAAATGGACTCCGGGTTATTTAATCGAAAATTTACGAACACCCATTGTGGCAATAATAATATTTTGCTTAGCAGCTGCAATACGTTTATTTTTTAGAGATGATCATGCTGGCAGGACTCTTTTTACAATGGGATCCTTTGTTGCGTCATATTATGCTTATCATAACTTAAATACACAATGGAAACGAATATCAAGAGGTATACTAATTGGGCTGTCAACGTTCATGTTTTTAATACTTGTAACTGAAACTCTAAAAGCGGCCTCTTCAAATGCTGAATTCGATTTTATGTGCTTTTATATGCAAGGTCAATTAGGACTTCATCATCTAAATTTTTATGATCCACATAGCTTTAAAATACTTCTTCAAAATAATGACTTCAATTATACCTTTTCCCGGTTCTTTAAATCTCAAATATTCGACGTCGGTTTATTATCACCCCCCATAACAATGTTATTTTTTGCGCCATTATCCTCAATCGATTATCATACTTCACGGTTAATTTTAACTATATTAACTTTTATATTTATTTTCGGCAATGCTATTTTAGCAAATAAAATTTTCGTAAAAAAAGACAGATCCGAATATTCGTTTTTGTTTATTTTCATTATTATAATGTTTTTGCCGGGCACAAGCGAAACGATTGGTTATAATCAAACTAATTTCTTTCTTTTGTTCTTCTTACTTTTAACATTGTACAAAATTAATAAACCAATATCCGGTTTTTATTTGGCAATATCATTAATTATAAAACCCATTTCGGGCTTTTTAATATTGTTTTTCATATCTGACAAAAAATGGAAGCCTGTAATCTGGTTTGCTGCAACCTTAATAGTTCTTTTTTCTATAACAGCTTTTTTATGGGGCTTCCAAAATATCGTTGGGTTTTTTCAGTCCCCACCCACACAAAGACTGCCACAGGAATTATACGTGCAAGACATCAATCAATCTTTACTGGCAATATTAAACCGAAACCTGGAACGTTATAAGCTAACACAAACCTTCATAAATTCAATATTTTATTTTTGCGCTCTAATTATGGTTTTCTTAAGTTATATAGCATCAAAGAGACTTAACAAATTAAATCTTTATTTGTCATTTTTCGTTTTTCTACTCTGCATGCTAATGATTTACCCCAGTTCTTTATGGCATTACATGGTGTATCTTACCCCCCTGTTGATTTATTTTTTAGTACGAAAACAGAATAAAAAATACTTTTGGATAATTATATTACCAGCTATTAGCTTTTTAGGAACTGAAGTGTTTTTTACATACTTAGTTTTATGGATAGTTCTTCTTTACCTCGGTTTTTTCTTCTCAGGTGATGATAGAATCTATCAGAAATTTAATGGAGTAACAGAATGTTCCTGAGGCTGTATGCCTATAAAAAAAATAATTGTAATGGAAGATAAAAGTGACTTAAAGAGTACCAAACCATTTGTATCCATAGTACTACCGTGCTATAACGAAGAAGCGATTCTTAAAAATAATATCAATACCATTATTTCTTATCTCTGTAGCAAAAACGAAAAATATGAATGGGAAATAGTAGTTATTAATGATGGAAGCAAGGATAATACCGGCAACATTGCTGACGAATTTGAAAGGCAGGATGATCGGATAAGGGTGATTCATCATCCAACGAATTTAAATCTAGGAAATGCTTTAAAAACCGGTTTTAAAAATTCTAAAGGTGATATTATTGTTGTAATGGATATAGATCTGAGCTATGCTACAGATCATATAGAAAAAATGATTGATAAACTAATTGAAACATCTTCAGATATTGTAATTGCTTCCCCTTATATGCCAGGAGGAAAAGTGACAGAGGTTCCTTTTACAAGGAAAATAATGAGTCGCTGGGTGAATCTGTTCATGCGGATTGCTGCACAGGATAAATATCATACTTATACCGGCATGGTAAGAGCTTATCGAAAAGATTTTATTAATACCGTAAATCTTAAAACAAAAGATTATGAAATAAATCCGGAGATTTTATACAAGGCAATGATTCTAAGGGCAAGAATTGTTGAAATTCCTGCTCATCTGGATTGGACAGAACAAAATAAATATAAAGGTAAAAGGAGATCAAGCATCAAAATGCTGCGGGGCTTTTTTTCGGGCATCATGTCCAGTTTTATTTTCCGTCCATATATTTTTTTTCTGGCAATAGGAGTCGTTCTGATGCTACTTTCCATGTATGAATTGGTTTGGCTACTCGTCGATACTTTATCATATATTTCTAATTCAAGCCGGATTATTCCTACTTTTTCAGAAAGCCTCGCTTTACAATTCAGAAAAAACCCTCAATCTTTCATTGTTGGTGGAATTACTTTTATGGCTGCAATCCAATTCCTCAGTGTGGGCTTTTTGTCCCTGCAAAGTAAGCGGTATTTTGAAGAATTGTTTCATTTGGGTACTTCATTGAAAATTCAAAAGGAAGTAAAATAAGGATCAGATAATAAATATCAGGTCAAATGAATTTATCTAAATATAGTTAGTATGAAATTGAAAAATAGTAAGATCACCGGAAATCCATTCCTATTATTTCTTCCATTTTTTATCCTTTACGTGGTGTTAATTTTAATATTTGCAAAAGAAGCCCATGTCGGTGATGAGAATAGATATTTAATGTATGCGCATAATTTAAGCCACGGCTTTTATTCTGTACCTGCACCCTTCCTGGATCTGGGAAACGGTCCTGGATATTCCTTAATTATAATGCCTTTTGTTGCATTAAAATTGCCTGTCATTACTATAAAATTAATGAATGCCATTTTTTACTACTTTTCTATTATATTTTTATTTAAGTCGCTACAACGAATCGTAGCTTTTAAATTCTCGCTCTTCTTCAGTCTTATATGGGCTTTATATCCAAATACTTTTGTACAACTTCCTTACGTTTTACCTGAAATTTTTGCTTCGTCATTAATACCATTATTGCTCTTTTCTCTCACTTCAGCTTTTAATAAGGACGAAACAAAAAAAACATATAAATATATTATCGTAGCCGGCTTAACTTTCGGTTATTTAGCCTTAACCAAACCCATATTTGGATATGTTTTACTCTTTATGATTGGAGGAAGCATTTTATTATGGATTACAAACAAAAGAAACGTAAACTTTAAGAAAAGTGTTTCGGTGCTTGCAATTGCTTTTATAATAACCACCCCATGGCTAGTATACACTTATCATATGACAGGAAAAATCTTCTATTGGAGTTCCTACGGCGGAAATAACCTATACTGGATGACTTCTCCTTATGAAAATGAATATGGTGATTGGCAACCATATCCCTTTCCCGCGCATGAAAAATTTCAATTGCCAGGAACTGTAGAAATAGTAACATCACAGCATGAAAAAGATTTCGAACAAATTTTTAAAAGCAAAGAAGCCCAAGATTTATATATTAAAAATGGAAAAATTTATGGGAACCCTTACACTGGCGTAATTCAGGATGATACATTGAAAAAAATTGCCTTTAGGAATATTGTATCACATCCTGGAAAGTTTATCGAAAATATTATTAGCAATGCAGGTAGAATGTTTTTTAACTACCCAAATGCCTATACCTTACAAAAACCAAGTACGCTTAGAAGATTACCGGTAAATGGTACTATACTCGTATTTGCCGTATTCTGTTTTATCATAACCTTGGCAAACTGGGAAAGAATTTTATTTCCACTTCGTTTCCTGCTATTTTTTTCACTGCTGTATTTTGGTGGCAGTCTATTAGGAAGCGCTGGTCCACGCATGTTCACGGTTATTGTACCCATATTGTTATTTTGGATTGCTTATATATTTGAAAGAACCGTGAAAATAAAAGTGAAGTTTAATGAATAATTAGTAAGGTATAAATAATGAAGGCTTTGTTATAATTTTTTTTCTTAGTAACATAAAAAATTAACATTACGCTCTGTCCCTTCATGTATTTATAGAAATAATGAGATATAAGTATTTTGTAGTTGTGATGAAACAAAGTACAAGCACTTTTTTTCCAATAGTAACTGTTCTAACGAATCTGTACTCCTTTCTTTTTTGTTTTCCTTAAGGAAAAGTAGAACGTTTGCAATGTCAGTGGAAAATTAGTCAAAATCAAAGAAGAGTCAAAATTACTCATATTATAATTTTTTTATGGAGAAAATAGCTTATATAATAATAGCGCATAAAGACCCGGTTCAACTGAAAAGGTTAATAAACGCTTTAGACTTTAATTCCGATTTTTATATTCACATAGATAAAAAAGTAGATCTGAATCCATTTAAAAAAGAACTTTCATCAATTCAAACAGAGATCTACTGTATTAGTAAATATAAAATTCATTGGGGAGGATTTTCAATAGCACTTACACAAAAAGAAATGTTAGGAGCAGTTTTAAATTCAGGAAATAAATATAAGAGAATTGTTTGCATTAGTGGCTTGGACTACCCTATTTATTCAAACAGAATGATTCATGAGATGTTTGATAAAAATCCTGAAAAAGAATTTATTTCAGGTTTAAATATTTCTCATGATGAACCTGGAGAGATTCATAGAATTACCAACTATTTTTTTGTTGATCATCCATTTACAATTAGCAACTTAAAAATAGTCAAAATACTTAGAAAATTTTCTAAGATTTTAAAATTAAAGAAAAAAAGAAATACAACTTATTTAAATAAAAAACAATCTGATATATTTTTTGGCAGCGGTTGGTGGGCAATCACATATAACTGCGCTAAATACGCATATGGATGCCTTTGTAAAGAGAAGAAATTCTTAAAATATATTTCCACTTCTTTCGTACCCGATGAACTATGTATTAATACTATTGTTTTCAACTCCAGGTTTGCTACTAACGCAATCAAAATGCCAAAGAATTTTGCAATATCTCTTCCAGGAGATATTGCATTTGAAAGGTTGTCACCTTTGCATTATTTACAATATAGAGAACAAATGAAGACCATGGTAGAGGCAGACTTGGATAACATTTTAAAAAGCAATAAAATGTTTATTAGGAAGGCAGAAACTGGCATATCAGATTCGCTCATGGATCGAATTGATAGAATGAGAGAACAAGAATTGGTCAATTTTTGATAAGCTAGATATGCTGGTGCTCGTGAAGTTTTTCTTGCTGAATAACTAACACGAACACCAGTCTTTTTTCCTATAACTTCATCACTTTTACTGATTGTTTTTCCATTCCATCAAAAAATATCGTAATTACGTAAGTTCCTTTTACTAAACTGCTCATATTAATTTGCTGCTTTACATTTTTTAAGCTTCCCACAAATTGTTTTTGATAAACTGCTCTTCCGAAAACATCCGTAACTCTGATATTAATATTTGTGTTATCATGCTCTGTGATAAAATCAACGGTAGTTACATTATGCACCGGATTTGGATAAACTTTTAATCCGGTATTATTTTCCTGAGCTGTTCTTCCCAATGCAATGGTTACTTTAACCGTATCCCTTGCCTCTCCTCCCTCATTATCTGTTGCTTTTAATTCAAACTCATAAGTGCCTGCAATCAGATTGCTTACGGTAGTTGAAGGTGTTTTTGTATCAGAGAAAGTGCTATTTGAAGGCCCTGAGATTTGTGTCCATGCATAGGCTTTAATTGTTCCATCTGCATCACTTGCATTTCCATTCAAAGTAAGAGAATTGACAGGAGACACTGCAGTTGTATCGTTTCCGGCATTAACTACAGGCACCTTATTTTGATGTGCCGGAGGAGTTACGACAAGATTAGCTTTTTTCACTATGATCTGTACTGTATCTTTTGCCACCGCTCCCCTGTTGTCAGTAACTTTTAATTCAAATAAATAAACTCCCTCCACTAAATTAGAAACCGATGTTATTCCGGAAGCCGGATTTGAAATATTAAGTGATGAAGGGCCTGAAACCTTTGCCCATTGATATAAAACAATTGTTCCGTCTGTATCTTTTCCACTTCCATTTAATGTTACCGTATTTATTGGAAGCGTGATGGTTTGAGCAGTTCCTGCATTTGCAGTTGGTGGAATATTTGCTGCTGGATTTACTGTAATCTGAACCGTATCTTTTCCAATATCTCCACTGTTATCCATAACTTTTAATTCAAACTGATAAACGCCTTCTACCAAACCGGAAATTTCAGAAGAAGCTGATGAAGAATTTTTAATACTAAAAGAAGAAGGACCTGATATTTTTGTCCATGAATATGCCGTAATGGTTCCATCAGAATCTGTTCCACTTCCTGAAAGAATAACGCTGTTTATTGGTAGTGTAATTACTTTATCTGGTCCTGCATTGGCAGTGGGTGCAATATTATTTGCCGCATTCACTTTTATTTGAACGGTATCTTTTGCAATTGCACCTTTGTTATCAGTAACTTTAAGTTCAAACTCATAAATACCCTGAATTAATCCTGATACTGTAGTTGAAGCTGATGATACATTCTTTATTGTTCCTGAATTAGGCCCTGATATTTTTGTCCACTGATATGATGCTATCGTTCCATCAGCATCTTTTCCACTTCCGTTTAAAGTAATGCTGTTTGTTGGAAGGATAATCGTTTGGCTGGAACCTGCATTGGCGGTAGGCGGAATGTTGGCAGCAGGATTAACCGTTATGGTTACGCTATCTGTTCCGGTGGCTCCCTGGTTATCAGTTACGGTTAATCTGAAAACATAAATTCCTGTTATTAGTCCTTTTACTGAAGTAGTTGCAGAACTTGCATTGGTAATTGTATAAGAAGATGGCCCTGAAACTTTTGTCCACTGATATGATGCTACCGTTCCATCTGAATCTTTTCCGCTTCCGTTTAAAGTAATGCTGTTTGTTGGAAGGGTAATGCTTTGACTGGAACCTGCAGTTGCTGTAGGTGCAATGTTGGCAGCAGGATTAACCGTTATGGTTACGCTATCTGTTCCGGTGGCTCCCTGGTTATCAGTTACGGTTAATCTGAAAACATAAATTCCTGTTATTAGTCCTTTTACTGAAGTAGTTGCAGAACTTGAATTGGTAATTGTATAAGGAGATGGGCCTGAAACTTTTGTCCACTGATAAGATGCTATCGTTCCGTCAGAATCTTTTCCGCTTCCGTTTAAAGTAATGCTGTTTGTTGGAAGGGTAATGCTTTGACTGGAACCTGCAGTTGCTGTTGGTGGAATGTTGGCAGCAGCATTTACTGTTATCGTTACACTATCTGTTCCGGTGGCTCCCTGGTTATCAGTTACGGTTAATCTAAAAACATAAATTCCTGTTATTAGTCCTTTTACTGAAGTAGTTGCAGAACTTGCATTGGTAATTGTATAAGATGACGGCCCTGAAACTTTTGTCCACTGATATGATGCTATCGTTCCGTCAGAATCTTTTCCGCTTCCATCTAAAGTAACCGTATTGGTTGGAAGGATAATCGTTTGGCTGGAACCTGCAGTTGCTGTTGGTGGAATGTTGGCAGCAGCATTTACTGTTATCGTTACACTATCTGTTCCGGTGGCTCCCTGGTTATCAGTTACGGTTAATCTGAAAACATAAATTCCTGTTATTAGTCCTTTTACTGAAGTAGTTGCAGAACTTGCATTGGTAATTGTATAAGATGACGGCCCTGAAACTTTTGTCCACTGATAAGATGCTATCGTTCCGTCAGAATCTTTTCCGCTTCCGTTTAAAGTAATGCTGTTTGTTGGAAGGGTAATGCTTTGACTGGAACCTGCAGTTGCTGTAGGTGCAATGTTGGCAGCAGGATTAACCGTTATGGTTACGCTATCTGTTCCGGTGGCTCCCTGGTTATCAGTTACGGTTAATCTAAAAACATAAATTCCTGTTATTAGTCCTTTTACTGAAGTAGTTGCAGAACTTGCATTGGTAATTGTATAAGAAGATGGCCCTGAAACTTTTGTCCACTGATATGATGCTACCGTTCCATCAGCATCTTTTCCACTTCCGTTTAAAGTAATGTTGTTTGTTGGAAGGGTAATCGTTTGGCTGGAACCTGCACTTGCTGTAGGTGCAATGTTGGCAGCAGGATTAACCGTTATGGTTACACTGTCTGTTCCGGTGGCTCCCTGGTTATCAGTTACGGTTAATCTGAAAACATAAATTCCTGTTATTAGTCCTTTTACTGAAGTAGTTGCAGAACTTGCATTGGTAATTGTATAAGAAGATGGCCCTGAAACTTTTGTCCACTGATATGATGCTACCGTTCCATCTGAATCTTTTCCGCTTCCATTTAAAGTAACCGTATTGGTTGGAAGGATAATCGTTTGGCTGGAACCTGCATTAGCAGATGGAGGTTGATTGTTCTGCACAGCTCCATTTCTTATTAAAACAACCGAAGAATAAGGCGCAAGAGTAATACTACCATTGAATGCATTTCCTTTTACATCAATATAATTCGCATCTAATGGAATAGTTTTAGCCTGTGCCGTTGGATTATACTCAAACCTGATATCTTTAACGTCATTAATTATTTTTGCCGATTCTTTTGAATTTACGTCTTTTCCGGTTTGAGACTGCCATCCAGACAAACTCATATTCCCATTAATGTTATTCTGCTGGCTTTTTATCGCTGTACTTGCAGAATTTACCTTCACATAGTAGTTGGAATCAATAGTGCCAAACTTCGCAACCTCATTCCCTCCACCGCTTTCGGCATAATAGTTTAAGGCATACTGATATTGGTTTATGGCAAATACAATATTATTGAATAAGCTATTACTATAAACGGTATTTGCAAACTGATTTGAATTACCATCTAAACTGATTCCTCCATTTGCCCACATCACTTCTCCCGACACTGAACCACAATTATAAATAGTATTATTGCCGATGAACAGGTTGTTGGAATTATGAATATATAACCCCGCCGTACGGCAATTAGCGATTGTATTGTTAGTGACTGAAATGTTATTTCCTAAATCATCTATATATATGCCCATGGCAAAGTAATCATTGCTTCTCGCTCCTCTCGGATTCCCTTCCGAGTTCAGGACAATATTGCCATCTATGACTTTACCGGTTTCATCTGGAAATCCTGTATATATCCCTCCTGCATCTCCTCTAACTAAAGCAGAATGATTAATAAAATTGTTTAAAACTTTAGTGTTTGAGCCTCTAAATTCAATCCCGCAATAAGCACTACTGTCAATGGTGTTATATTGAATTAATGAATTTGGGACACTGATACTCATTCCTCCGTGGCTGTAATTATCCTGTAGATAAGTTGAAACAATACCGCTTGTATTTATCGTATTATTAGTAATAGTAAATGCGTTTATTGTTCCTGTTGTAAATATTGCACTATTACCATTATCATGAATAGTGTTCCCGCTTATAATACCACTTTGAATGCCACCACCATAAAAATATAAGGCATCTTGTCCTGAATAAGCTATGTCACAATTAGTAACAGAAAAGGTTAAATTGCCACTTATCCAAATTGCATTAGTATTAGCGCCTGTTAGTTGTAGATTATCAACTTTTATTGAAGTAACAGTAGGAATATTTGAGTAGAAATAAATAAGTGTATCAACGGTAGATACTTGCACATTGGCTGGTTGAGAAGTGCTATAGATGCTTATCTTCCTGGTTGAAGGATTATAGTACCATTCGTTTTGTTGATCTAATGTTCTAATATCATTTTGGATAAAAAATCCCCATCCATCTTCTAAATTACCGGCAACACCATTAAAATTCAGCTTGGTTCCACTTTGATTTGTAACGATTTCCCTGTGATAGGTCCATTGATTCATTCTAATTACTACATCTGCACCTGTCCAATTATTTCCGCCGCTCAAACTGCTACTGCTGATAGAAGAAGTACCTGCACCTGTTCCGGTATGAGATTGAAAATTAAAAAAGTTTGGAAGAAAAGGATAAGAAGCGTCGCCATTAGGATATCTACCCATTGGCGTACTTACCCCGTTGATTAATACACTGTTTAAACTAGACAAATTTGATACGGGATTGGTACTTTCCCAAATATTACCGCCTTTGTTTGTCCATGCTGTAACGGAAGTAAAACCGGTAATTATTGGTTTAGCTCCCGATCCATAAGCGCCATAAGTTATTGGATTGCTACTATTTGTCGTAACTAAAATATTCCCATAAAAAGTATCGCCTCTTCTGAATAATACCTGGTCTCCGCCTTGTAGAGATTGCGAATTTACTTTACTTAATGTTTGCCACGGAGCGGAAGGATCTGTTCCTGAATTGCCGTCGTTCCCGGAATTTGAAATATAATAGGTTTTGGCGTTTGCTGCTAAACAAAAGATGGTTAATGATAGCAGCAACAGTGTTTTCATAGGTGTTTTCATTAGAATACTGGATATCTATTAGGTTATGGATTAAAAGCATCTCTTTACCCCATTTTATATGGTGTGAAAAGAAAAAAGATATCGGTAGGTTAGCCAGAATCTTTTTATAGACTAGATTAACGTTAAACTGTTCGTATTATTTTATGAGTATTAATTCTGAATTCACAATTTCCTGTTAACGCCCAAAAAGAATGATTTCTGCTGAAATTTACTCTTCAATAAAATGGCGGTAAAAACTCCTAATGCACTGTGATTAGGATGTTTACGAGTACTACAAAATTTCTATTACTAAAAATTTTCAATCTCTGTTTGCAGTTAAAAAACATTTGGTCGTTTTCTTTTCTACTAAGGATAATTTCAGCTCTACTGACAGATAAGTCATTCTATCAATAATAAGCTGCAATATGAAAAAAGTTGTAGGGAAATGAATCTTTACGAAAGAAATAGGTAGTACCGAATAGAAGCATTACATCGTCCAAACTTCTTTTTTGTCGGTATAATACCATCTAATCCCGCACATGCGGGACACATAGCCAAGTGGATCAGATTGACATTAACGGAAACCTAAATCCTGTTACCTAAAACATTGTTGAATTGGCAGGAATCAAAAGAAGGAGGGCATCATCGCAGGAATAGTTCAGGCAGTGCAGAACACCTTCTTCAAAGGAGCCTTTTAACGACAAATTATTCTCCTATGAAATTAAGAATTAATTAGTGAGGCATTAAAACGGTAAGTATCAGTAACGACAAATTAAGTATGAAAAATCAAAGTTTAAATTAAGGGAAAAATGAAAAGACAGTAATCCGGAGGAATAATTGGTGTTACAAGAGTCTGGAAATAAAGAGTTTTTTGAAACAGTCCTTAGACAAACGATTATAAATATCACGCCATTTCTACTCAAGATTTGGCCCATAAGTTATAAAAAAAAAGGATGTTGTACCGAAATACAACATCCTTTCAAATACTGCCGTGCTTTATTTCACTAATTTAATCACGGAGCTATTATTATTTTGAATTACTTTCAGAAAGTAGAATCCTCTTTCTAAAGAAGATGTATTTATTGATTGCTGATAGGTGCCAGCGTCTTTGGTTCCACTTCCTCTCCAGATGGTTCTTCCTAAAGCGTCAACTAAAACTAAATTATATGTACCTGCCTGTCCAGTTATACTAACTAAAATTGAATTAGTAAACGGATTCGGATAAGCAGTGACTGCCACTTTTAACCCGGAATTATCAAGCGCATTTGTTACAGAATCTTTATTATTATTAATGTCTGTAGCAGTAGCAGCGCTTGTAGCAGTAGAAGTTCCCACATTGGACTTCCTGGATTGTGCGGTAACTCTATATAATGCTGACGATGGAATCAATTGCTGAGAAACTCCAGGACCGGAATAACTTACCTGCAAGCCTACATCTCCGGTACGTTGAAAATAGCCAACGGATATGGTGTGGAATCCTGCCTGCAAGCCAATACTATTTGACTGTTGTACCAGGGCATGCACTCCATCATTATTTACTACCTGAACTCCATCTATAAATAAAAGGCTGCCATCATCTGATGAAAGATAAAAAGTATATTGACCATCTGTTGGTACATTAATATATCCTGTGAAATTCATGGCAAATTGATTAGACCGGTTCGCTACTGAAATATCGAAATTATTAACGTTTCCTGTTTTAACCGGTGTAACTTGGGTAAAGTCTGGAACGGCATTATAAGTTGATGCTTCATAATAACTATAATTGATTCCATTTACCGGATTCGACGGATTTACAGCAGGAAGTAAGTTATTATTGGACACGATATACAATGCTGAAGAAGGAATTAATTGTTGAGAAATTCCAGGACCGGAATAACTTACCTGCAAGCCTACATCTCCGGTACGTTGAAAATAGCCAACCGATATCGTGTGGAATCCTGCCTGCAAGCCAATACTATTTGACTGTTGTACCAGGGGATGAACTCCATCATTAGTTACTACCAGAACTCCATCTATATATAATAGACTACCATCATCTGAGGATGTATAAAAAGTATATTGCCCGTCTGTCGGTACATTTATGTATCCTGTGAAATTAATGGCAAATTGATTAGACCGGTTCGCTATTGAAATATCAAAATTATTTACTGTTCCTGTTTTAATAGGTGTAACAGTAGTAAAGTCGGGAACGACAGTATAATTTGATGCTTCATAATAACTATAATTAATTCCATTTACCGGATTCGACGGATTTACCGCAGGCAATAAGTTATTATTCGATGTAATATACAATGCGGAAGAAGGAATTAATTGTTGAGAAATTCCCGGCCCGGAATAACTAACCTGCAAACCTTCATCTCCTGTCCGTTCAAAATAGCCTACCGATATAGTGTGGAACCCTGCTTGCAAGCCAATGCTATTTGATTGCTGTATCAGCGCATGAACTCCATCATTGTTTACTACCAGTACTCCATCTATATATAAAAGACTGCCATCATCTGACGATGTATAAAAAGTATATTGCCCGTCTGTTGGCACATTTATGTATCCTGTGAAATTAATGGCAAATTGATTAGACCGGTTCGCTACTGAAATATCAAAATTATTAAGTGTTCCTGTTTTAACAGGCGTAACAGCGGTAAAGTCGGGAACGACATTATAATTGCCTGCCTCATAATAATTATAGTTAATTCCATTTACCGGATTCGACGGATTTACTGCCGGAAGCAACCCATTCGAACTATTTACGGTTATCTGCACATTTGAGGTATTCGAATTATTATTATTATCTGTCACTTTTAATTGAAACACATAAACCCCTTGTGCAAGACCAGTAACTGATGTCGATGCGGAATTTGCATTGGCAATGTTGGCTGATGATGGGCCTGAAACTTGTATCCAGTTATAAGAGGAAATACTTCCACCATCAACACTTCCACTTCCGCTTAATGATGCATTATTCACTGGTAATGTCACTGATAGGTCAGAACCTGCATTTGCTACAGGAGTTGCAGCAGTTGCCTTGTTCGCCGCAGGATTAACTGTGACCTGAACGGTATCCAATCCGGAAGCGCCGCCATTATCAGTAACTTGTAATACAAACTGATATGTACCTTGTATCAAGCCAGAGACGGTAGTTGATGCAGAACCGGAATTACCAATGGCACCTGCCGATGGACCTGATAGTTGAGACCACGTATATGAACCTATACTACCGTCAGCATCCGTTCCGCTTCCTGATAAAGAAACGGTATTGGACGGCAAAGTAATGGTCTGATCCGGACCGGCATTAGCTGTAGGTGATTGATTTTGAGTGGCTGCTCCATTTCTGATCAAAACTGCAGAGGAATAAGGAGCGAGAGTGATAGATCCGTTGTAATTGTTGCCTTTAACATCAACATAATTTGCACCTAAAGATATTGTTTTTGATTGGTTAGTAGCGTTGTATTCAAATCTTAGAACGCTAATATCAGAAATGGCAGTCGGTGATTGTTGTGAATTCGCATCGCCTCCGACCGCAGATTTCCATTGTGATAAACTGATTTCGCCCTTTGCGATACTCTGATCCGTTGTGAACGGTGCAGCAGGCTTGATGGGTTTTGCATAATAATTGTAATCAAAGTTGCCAAAGCTGGTTGCATTATTGTTAGCAGTAGGATCTGCATAGTAACTCAAAGAGTATTGATCAGCATCTCTGGCAAATAAAATATTATTTGTAACGCTATTGCCTCGTACATAACCGGTAAACTTACCGGCATCAGCCTGTACAAAAAGTTGTCCATTAGACCAACCAGGGAGTCCATTATTATAGACGGTATTATTATTAACAGTAACATTCTTGGTGTCATGGAGATTTATACCGGCATTAATACAATTTGCTACCGTATTGTTTGTGATGTTTATATTACAACCAAAATCGTCTATGAATATGCCATAGCCTGCTAATTCCTTGCCTTGCCCTCCACCATTTACGTTACCAACAGAGTTTAAAACAACATTTCCGTCAATTATTTTTCCTGTTTGATTCTGATACCCCGTGTATATACCACCCCCGTCATCTCTTACCATATTTGAATGATTAATAAAATTATTACGGATTTGAATGTTGTTGCCTGAAAATTCAATACCGGAATATGCACTACTATCAAGGTTGTTATATTGAACCAGGGAGTTAGGTGAGCTAATAACCATCCCCGAACCAGTATAATCGTTTGGTTTATAAACTGAAATCATTCCTGATCCCACTAATGTATTATTGGTTACAGTTAATGCGTTTGTGGTACCTGTAGTAAATATTGAACTGCTTCCGCAATTTGAGAAAGCATTATTGTTTATCGTTCCACTTTGTATGCCACCACCGTACAAAAGCAAACCTTCGAAACCGGAATACGAAATATTACAATTGGTAACAGAGAAGGTTAAATTACCACTTATCCAAATTGCATTGGTATTTGCGCCCATGAAATTTAAGTTATCAATATTTGCAGAGGCAAGAGCAGGAACATTAGAGTAAAAATAAAACAGTGTTTCAACTGTAGAAACCTGTACATTGGAAGGCATCCCAACACTATATATACTTATTTTTCTAGTTGAAGGGTTATAGTACCATTCGTTTTGTTGATCTAATGTTCTAATATCATTTTGGATAAAAAATCCCCATCCATCTTCCATGTCAGAGGATTGTCCAGAGTAACTAAGAGTACTTCCACTTTGACTTGTAATTGTTTCTTTATCATAAGTCCAGCTATTTGTTCTCACTACCACATCTGCACCTGTCCAATTGTTTCCTCCGCTTAAACCACTACTAGTTATAGAAGTATTTCCGGAACCTGTTCCACTATGTGATTGGAATGTAAAGAAGTTTGGAAGAAACGGATATGAAGTACTTGCATTGGGATACCTTCCCATAGGCGTATTTGCTCCATTTATCACTACCATTTGTAAAGTTGACAGAGTCGAAACAGGATTAGTACTTTCCCAAATATTACCACCCTTGTTTGTCCATGATGTAACAGAAGTAAAACCTGTAATAATCGGTTTATTTCCCGAGCCGTAGGCCCCATAAGTAACCGGGTTGTT
The DNA here is from genome assembly GCA_963706825.1 of uncultured Chitinophagaceae bacterium. Lineage (GTDB taxonomy): Bacteria > Bacteroidota > Bacteroidia > Chitinophagales > Chitinophagaceae > Ginsengibacter. The sequence continues at coordinate 846,014 of CAVPNT010000005.1, forward strand.
TCCCGAAGAGCCTGTTAGTGAAGCTATAATACTTCCATAAAAAGTATCGCCTCTGCGAAATAAAACATTATCACCTGGCGTCAATTTTGCAGAATTTAATCTGTTTATCGTTTGCCATGGACTGGAGGCATCGGTTCCTGAATTAGAATCATTTCCGTCGCTGGAAATGTAATACGTTTTTGCGCTAGCTGTAAAAGCAAAAATGACAAAAGTCAGGAGTAGCAAGGATTGCTGAATGTGTTTGTTTAACATTGAATTACAATTAGATATTTAAGATTATAAGGTTTTTAATACCGGTTTCATAGGCTTCGGTACAAGACAATAAAGGGACGGTGAGGGTTATTCACTAAATGGTAGTAAACAATAAAACTTTAAGATTGTCTCGAAAAGCAGTGTCTTTCATTTTCTCTCGTTATCTGGTTTTTCATTGTAAATATTGGCATTTGGTTTGACTATTTTAAAATTGGTATTTAAAGTGAAAATTATTTCTTTATTTGTGCAATTTTTATGCCAAAAGGCCGTTTTTTGGGCAAAAATTTCCCCATGATAAAACTTTTACAATAAATTTGAATTTGAATTTGTCGTTTCTTCCTGGTAAGTTATATTAAAATACAAACACATTTATCACTCGACGAAATACACCCTCTTCACTCTTTGGGAAATGCCGGTCATGATTTCATAAGGAATGGTTTGTGCCCAGGAAGAGAGCATTTGCAGCGAGGGATCTTCACCAAAAACAATTACTTCATCGCCTTCTTTTAAATTTTTTATTTTGGTTATATCGAGCATGGTCATATCCATACATACATTTCCAATCACCGGAACAAGTTTATTTTTTACCAGCATTTTTCCTTTGCCGTTACCTAATGTTCTTGAATATCCATCAGCATAACCGATTCGTACAACAGCAATGGTACTATCCTGTTCTACTTTTCCCATTCTTCCATATCCAATCGTTTCGCCGGCTTTTATTTTTTTTATTTGAGAGATGGTAGTGGTCAATGTCGAAACATTTTTCAATTGCTTTTGGATTTCAATATTTCCATCAATTCCGTAAAGTCCAATGCCGAGCCGCACCATATCCATCTGTAGTTCGGGATGCCGGCTGATGCCGGAAGTGTTGTCAATATGTTTTAGAAAAGGATATCCGAGTGCTTTTTCGATTTTTGAATAACATTTATTAAAAACTGAAAATTGTAAAAAAGTAAAATCATCTTGTTTTGGATCTTCGCTGGCCGCAAGATGTGAGAATACACTTTTTACTTTTATGAAATCATTATCAGCTATTTTTTTGCAAAGCAAACTGATCTCATTTTCCATAAAACCGAGCCGGTGCATACCCGTATCAATTTTTAAATGTACCGGATAATCTTCTGTTTCTGATTTTTTTAAATAAGATGTAAAATCGTCCAATAATCCAAAGGAAAATATTTCAGGTTCCAGATTATAATTTATGATTGCATCAAAAGCACTGCTGTCAATATTCATCACCATTATCGGCAATGTGATTCCTGCTTTTCGCAGTTCTATTCCTTCATCAACATACGCCACAGCGAGGTAATCCACTTTATTATATTCCAGAACAGATGCAATTTCATAACTCCCACTTCCATAGCTGAATGCCTTTACCATGGCCATTATTTTTGTTTCAGGCGTCAATTTCTCTTTGTATTTTTTTAAATTAAAAATGATAGCATTGAGATTGATGGAAAGAACTGTCTGATGAACTTTTTGTTCTAAAAAATGGCTAATTTTTTCAAATTCAAATTGACGCGCGCCTTTTATTAAAATCGTTTCATCATGAAAACTGGAAAGAAATAAATTGTTTAAGAATTCATCGGTCGATTTGAAAAATGATTTATTTTTTAGTGCTGAAAATTCTTTTTGCTGAGAAAAAATATCAGTGCCGATTCCATAAAAACAGTCAATATTTTTTTCTTGCAATAAGGACGAAACCTGAGAATATAATTTGTCTGGCTCCATTCCTGATTGTAAAATATCCGAAAGGATGAGTGTATGATTTTTATGTTGTTTTTGCTGATTTAAAAAGTCAAGCGCGATTCCGAGCGAATACAAATCGTTGCTATAACTGTCGTTAATGATGTTGCATTGATTAATACCCTTTTTCATCTCAAGCCGCATGGCTATTGGAAATAAGGATTTAAACCGCACAAGTTCCCGGACTGGATTTTTATTTAAAATAAACAAAACACATAAGCAATGAATAGCATTTTGGATCGAAGCATCGTCTGTAAAAGGAATTTCAATTACTGTTTTCTTTCGCTGGTAAAAGGTTTCAATTGAACTGCATGATTCACCTTTTTTGATTGCTTTAATTTGCAAAATATTATCGCTCTTCTTTCCCCATGAAAACAATACAACAGTATTATTTTTTTGTTGAAATGTTTTTATTTTCTTCTGCAGAATTTCATCATCAGCACAAAAAATTAAATGTTTTGCCTCTTTAAATAAAACCAGTTTTTCTTTTATTTTTTCTTCCTGGTTTTTAAATCCTTCATCGTGGGCATTGCCAATGTTTGTAAAAATTCCGATGGTGGGTTTTATTATTTTTTCCAGATTTTTCATTTCTCCCGGCTGCGAAATTCCTGCTTCAAAAATGGCTAAATTATTAACGGCATGGATATTCAAAACACTTAATGGAACACCGATTTGTGAGTTAAAACTTTTTGGACTTCTTACAAGAGAATAATCATTTTCCAAAAGCTGATTCAACCATTCTTTTACCATGGTTTTCCCATTACTTCCGGTAATTCCGATTACAGGTAAAGCTTCTTTTAAGAATTTATTCCGATGATCGGTTGCTAATGTTTGAAGTGCTGAAATGGTATCATTTACCAGAATAAAATTTGCCAGCGAAAATTTTTCTGAACCAATATTTTTTTCATCAGTTACAAAATTTCTCACGCCTCTTTCATACAAGTTTCCAATAAACAAATTGGCATCCTGATGTATATTTTTTATCGCAAAAAAAACAGTGCTTTCGGGAAAAGAGATTTTTCTGCTATCCAATGAAAGATACGCCGGCTGTGCAACAGCGGCATTCTTATTCAACCATTTTCCTTTGCAAATTTTTGCTATTTCATGGATCGTATAGTCGATATTTACATTCAATTATTTCGATTAATGCTTTTTCGTTCCAAATTATTTTTATAAACAGAAAACAAAATAGATCCTCCCAAACAGAGAACAATTACCAGCAATGAAATCGCAATATGCAAATGAATTCCAAAATAAGAAATCAACATTTTTACTCCAATAAATACGAGCACAATCGCAATTCCTTCTTTCAGGTATTTGAATTTTTCTACAGCACTTCTTAATAAAAAAAACAGTGAACGCAAACCCAATACTGCGAAGATATTTGAGGTGTAAACAACCATTCTGTTTTGCGTAATCGAGAAAACCGCGGGTATGGAATCTAATGCAAAAACAATGTCTGTAGCAGCCAACATAATCATCACTACGAAAAGCATCGTATAATGAGTTTTGCCATTAATTTTTTGAGTAAATTTTCCGCTGCTGTTATCATGCGAAAGAGGAAGCATTCTTCTTAAAAATTTATAAACTACATTCTGTTGCGGATCAAAATCTTCTTCCGTTTTTACAAAAAACATTTTAAAGCCTGTATAAATGAGGAATGCGCCAAAGATGTATAGAATCCAGTAAAACCGATCTATGAGAGCTATTCCAACGGTTATGAAAATAACCCGAAGTACAATGGCTAACAAAATGCCCAAAAGTAATACGCGGTTTGCATGTCTTTCGGGAATCCGGAAATAAGAGAATATCAGGATGAATACAAAAATGTTATCAATGCTCAATCCCCACTCCATCAGGTAAGCGCTGATGTATTCAAGAGCAATTGTCTGCCCGTCTTCAAACCATACAAAAACAAAAAAACCGAGAGCTAAACCTACCCAAAACATCGTTTGGTAAAACGCCTGCCTGATAGAAATAGAATGAGATTTTCGGCTTAATAATCCAAGATCAAAAATGATGGCAATAACCAAAACGATCCCAAAAATCAAATAACTCCATTCTGTTGCTGTCATTTGCCAGTTATAAAATTTGAATAAAAACTGAAAAGTAAGCAATTATGAATTTAAAGGTGAATTCACCTATGAAAATTATAAAATCATTTCACAGTAAAAGGAGAAATAACCACAAATCTTATTTTAATTTTTGCTGAAAATAATGGTTTCAAATGAGGAATAAATCTGGCAGTTTTTATTTGTGTCTTAATCACGACAAAGACAGTAAAAGAACAAATAACAGGAATTCTTCTTTTCAACTTCCGGGTAAATAAATGACTGGAATTTTATTTCAAATAGCAGCGGAAATAAAATAACTAGAGCATTTATTTTTAAAAGCTGGCACTGACTGATACTTCTTTTTATTAAATTTGAAAGTGAACCAGTTGTGTCTTTCCTGTTTGTTCTTTAAAGCAAACTAAAGCGTTCAAAAAGAAAGTAAGAACAGCACACGCATCATTTATCAAAAAAAAAATAAAAAAAGAGGCTCGATAAAAAGAGAACATCAACAAAGGTGATAAGCGGCCCAGGTTGAAGTATTGTAAACGCTATAAAATGTGTGGGCACTTATTTTATTTTACAAAAAATAAGAATCCGAATTATTACTTCGTTTGCTGTTTAACCCAAGGGCCTTGTGTATCTTCTTTTCCTTGCCCATTGATATATGAAGCCAAAGATCACAATAATAAAAACGGGAAGTAATAAATTGAACATTTCCCAAAAGCCTCTTTGCTCTGAAACCTTTTTGGGATCGAGCAAACGCAATTTGTAATCTTTTGCTTTTGCTTCGCTCAGGCCTGCATTATTGATCAGATAGTCCAAACAATTTTCTACAAACTGCCTGTTGGCAAACTGGTATTCATACTGGGTTCCAACGGTATAAGAATTAACACCCATCGGCAAAAGCTGTCCTTTGTAAATGCCGTTCAAAACAATATCGCCATCAGAAACGATGATCATTTTATTGTCTTTTATATTTTCAGTCTGTAATGGTGTGCCATAAAAACTGAAAGAATCCATTTCCTGGCGGCTTACGCGATTTTTATATAAAGAAGTAAATTTCCCTTCAAGCAAAACACCGGCAATTAAATCTTTTTTATTGAAAGCCGCGTCAACAGGAGCATTGCGGTTTTCTGCGCCGCTGATCAGTGCGGGTGTTTCAATCGTTCTTGAATTGGCAGAAGAACTTAATAAGATTGTTTTTTTAATTCCCGGCGCGCTCACCGTATCAATCGTATTTACAAATTTCCCTTCGACCAATCCAAGATTTTTATTGATGACACTGTTTTGTTTTGATTCAAATAAGGGAAAATAGTTCCAGTGCAAAAAATCAAACTGATCTTTTCCATTCACACTAAATGGTAAAAAATCGCATTGCAAATCCATCAAAAGATCAGGGTTGATGCGCACTCCGTATTTGAAAAAAAGATCCTGCAGATTCAAATTGCGATCGTAAGCAATCACTTCATTTTTCATTTGCAAACTATCCACTTCGGCATTCAGCCGGTCAATAAAACAAAGCAACTTGCCGCCATGCATCACGTATTGGTCTATTTTTAATTTTTCAGCATCGGAAAATTCAAGGGTTGGTTTTACAATCATCATCAATTTAAAAGTATCGGGAATTACCGGTTCCTTTCCTAAATCCATCATGAAAAGATTGTAATTTTTTTTCAAAACATTTTCAACCAGGTCATAAGTATTTGGGCCGGTAGGTTCGCCATTTCCAACAGCATAGGCAACCATTGGTTTTTTATTTTCAATAATTTTTTCAATGGCATCTGCAAAATGAAATTCAAGCAAAGCCTCTGCACTATTGAGTTCTGGTGCTGTAATAAAAGTATTGGAACCTGAATATAAATTAACCGGTTGCAGTTTATTTTGATAATTTACAAGAGCAGCGGGAAAAATATATTGTGATTGCTCGCCTTCTTTTAACTGCACTTTTAAATTGATTGGTGCAATTCCTAATGATGAAAGCGTATCTCCATAAGTCCTTTCTGTTCCCGGCATTTTTTCATCAGCAGATATGATTTTGTAATGAATATTTCCATTTGAATATTCTTTAAATTCCTGTAAAACTTCCTGTGCTGAAAGAGACAATTTTTTAAATCCGGCAGGAATATCGCCTCTTAAAAAAATATTGATTTCCATTTTTCCATCAATATTTTTTAATATTTTTTTTACCGGTGTTGAAATGGTAAATCTTTTTTCATTCGTAAGATCGATACGTTTATGAAAAACGGAAGCAAGATAATTGACCAGCACAATTGCCACAATAATAATAAGCCACCACCATGATTTATTTGAAGAAAATTTCATTTTTGATGGGTCTTATTTTTTGTATAAATTTTTTTGTGTGGCAAAAAGAAAAATAAATATAACGCTGAGAAAATAAATAATATCGCGCGTATCTACCACGCCACGACTAATACTCTGATAATGAAAATCTATGCCGAGCATTTCTATATAATAATCTGCATTGCCGGTAAATACAGGCAATTTGCTGATAGCCGTAAATCCAAAATATAAAATAATACATGCAAACGCACTGAGCAAAAACGCGATGACTGCATTGGAAGTAATGCTTGAACAACACGTGCTTATGGCAGCAAATACCGCGGCCAAAAAAAATAAACCGATGTATGAACCGGCAATTGCACCACTGTCTATTCCTGCAGAAGATAAAGAATGAAGAGTAAGTACATAAAGCAAAGTGGGAATCAACGCAATAATGATGACCAACAGTATCGCAAAGTATTTTCCGATAACTATCTGCCACCTGGAAAGCGGCCTTGTTTGTAATGTTTCAAAAGTGCCGGATTTAAATTCGTCTGCAAACGTTCGCATGGATAATGCAGGAATCAGGAAAATAAAAATCCAGGGTGAAAATTCAAAAAAAGAGACAAGCGTCGCATATCCAAAATCAAAAATATTACTGTCCTTTAATACAAAAAGATACAACGCATTGACCACCAAAAACAAAACAATGGTAATATATCCGGTAAGGCTGCTGAAAAACTGCTGTAATTCTTTTTTGGCGACAGGTATCATGTGTATTAAAAAAGTGCAATTTAAGGGAAGAAAAATAATTCTTTTTTTTGAACAAAACAGAAGTGCTGTGGATATATTCCTATCGTTAAATATTTAAAAAAAAATATTTTTATTTTATTTTCTAAAAATAAATATTTCGAAGCAGCGTTTTAGAAAGCAAAATTGTCTTAGAGGTTATCTCACCTAAGTTTCGGCAGAATGCTATAGAACAGGGAATATCTTTTTTATGAAGGCAATCTTTAGTTTACTTAAATGTTACTACCGAAACGAACTGCAAGAAAATCCCCTGAACAGGGGTTTTTTTTTGACAGATTGGCTATCACGTTTTTTGTTTTCAAAATATTTCCAGAAATTCTATATCATGGTACAGTCATTTTTCTGCTAATAACAACAACTAAAAATCTATCCAGGCTCACCAAAGATGCGACATTTTGTTTGTAATGAAACCAAATGTTTACAGGATTTTTATTTGTAAATGCCCAAAATTACTTTCATTAACAGCGAAATATAAATATAAATATTTTTTATCAAGTTTGTTTTAATTCTTCTCGGCTACCACAATTTTTCCAATTTTCATTCTCACCATCTCTTTGTCTCTCACAATCTCTTTGTCATTTGACGGTAAAAAGACAAAAATGCTTGCAGCGTTTTAAAAAAAATGAATGCCTCATCAAGGAAAACCGCAACCATCATAAAAAAAATAAAAAAAATTTCCATGAGACGAGGTATATTAATTACGCTGCTGATATTTTTTGGAATGTCAGTTTTTGCTCAGAATCATGAAGTAACCGGAACCGTAAAAGATGAATCGGGAAATCCTGTTCCTTTCGCTACTGTTAGTGAAACGGGTACAAAAAATGCCACTACCGCTGACGAAAGTGGTTACTTCACAATTAAAATGAAAGATAATGGCTCGTTATCTTTTACAGCTACTGGTTATAATAGTGCAAAAGCGACACCAGAAGGAAAAACAGTTAATGTTGTGTTGAAAAGAAACAATTTAGAATTATCTACAGTTGTTGTAACTACTGCCCTGGGGCAGCAGAGAGAAGCTAAAGAATTAGGATATGCACAAACAACAATTAACAATAAGACCCTTACTGCTGCAAAATCAGTAAATATTCAACAAGCTTTAAACGGTAAAGTTTCTGGTTTAAATATTTCAACTGTAAATAGTGGTGTATTTGAAAATGCAAAAATTAATATCAGGGGCATTCGTTCCCTTACCGGCAATAATCAGCCAATGCTGGTAGTAGATGGGGCTCCTACGCCTTTGGGGTATCTTTCTTCTATACCGCCAGATGATGTTGCCGATATAACTATTTTAAAAAGCGCTGCATCTGCAGCACTTTACGGTCCTGATGCTGTAAATGGAGTAATTATTATCACTACAAAAAGGGGCGGAAGAAAACCTACTGTTACATTGAATTCAACTGTACAGGCTACGAAAGTTTCTTTTTTCCCTAAATTTCAAAAATCATTTGGAACAGGAGGTGGTGAAATAGTTGACCAATATGGTAATTATGGTTATGTGCCTTACGAAAATCAACAATATGGGCCAATGTTTGATGGTACAATAAAGCCGCTTGGACCGGTTTTAGAAGATGGTTCTCAACAAATGGTGCCGTATGACAGCAGGCATTACCAGGATAAAATTAAGTTTTTCAATACAGGATTAACTTTTCAAAATTCCGCCTCCATTGCCGGAGAAGATTTCTACGTAAGCATTGAAGATGCGAATATAAAGGGATTGGTTCCTGATGATGTGAATCGTCGTACAAGCTTCCGCTTTAATGGAGGCAAAACGTATGGTAAATTTTCACTGAATTATGGGTTAAATTATATTTTATCAAATTTTGATGTTGTTAATGAAAATGGATTTCAAAACTCATTTCCAGGCGCCTATGATGGAGGCCTTTTTTTGCTAGTAGAGCAGGTCGCTAATAATGCTCCTCTATTAAGCTATAAAGACCTCAATAGCAAGTATGGCCAATTTTCTAATTACTACGATGAGTACGCTGTTAACCCTTATTGGCTGATAAAAAATATTCGCTCAAAGGGGAGAGAAGATGATATATTAGGAAACATAGCTCTTAATTATCAGCTGTTCCCATGGCTTAAAGCTACCGCGAGGGTTAGTACCAACCTTTCTTTTACTAATCAAATAAATACCAATGCACCGGTGGTTGTATCAGATTGGGCTGCGGCGAATCGGAATGCTGTTCAATATTCAAATAGAAAAGGAAGCGTATTTACCGACCAGGCGTACACCTCAAGGATAAATCTGGATTATTTTTTAAGCGGAGACCATAATATTGTAAATGATTTTTCTGTCCGGTACATTTTAGGAGGCTCACTTCGTGACAGCCGTTCAAGGGACGTTGCTGTAGGTGGCAATAATTTAGTTGTCCCTTATCTTTATAATGTTGCTGTTCGAAGTGGAGATGCAAACGTACCTCTATATCCAAACAACAATTATTATATAGAATCTAAGTTACTTTCTGCCTATGGTACTATAGGATTCAGTTATAAACGCTGGGCAAATGTAGAATTTACGGGTAGAAATGATTGGGATAGCCGGCTTTTGGCACAAAATCGCTCCTTCTTCTATCCTGCTGCAAATGTATCTTTGGTTCTTTCTGATGCTATTCCCGCTATTCAAAATAGTAGCTGGATATCTTATTTGAAACTAAGGGCGGCTATTTCCAAATCTGGAAATGTCAACCTTAATCCGTATTCGTTACAAGCTACTTATTCCCAGCCTGCTGGTTTCCCTTTCGGCAACACTGTTGGTTTTACTGCAAATGCAACCATTCCAAGTGCAAATCTGAAGCCTGAATTTGTGAATACCAAGGAGGCAGGTATCGAATTGGGGTTCCTCAAAAATCGTATAAATGTCGATGCAACTTATTTTCTGCAAAATAACACCAACCAGATTTTACAGGTATCCCAATCTTCCACAACAGGCTACACTACCGGTTTAGCGAATGCTGCTGCTTTTAAAAATTATGGTGTGGAAATGGATTTAGGTCTAACCCCATTAATAAAAATTGGAAAAGGCAGAATTGACCTTAAAATGAATGCTACTTATAATAATAATAAAATTACCAGCACATTGGGGAATGTACCTGTTATTATTGGTGGGAACAGTGGGTTTATTCAAAATGCAGCTAACTCTCCAACAGTCAATAATATCGCCGTTGTAGGCTTGCCGGCTTTTGCGTTTCAAATGACTGATTATTTGAGAGATTCGGCCACAGGAAAAGTTATCGTAGATGCGTTAGGAAATCCTACTCAATCTCCATCTCTGGTTATTAAAGGAAGAACGTTGCCTCTTTGGATAATAGGCATAACACCTTCCTTTTCCATTGGTAATTTTTCATTTACCATGACATGGGATTATAAAGGTGGCAATGATTTCTATTCGGGTTTAGGGCCAGATGAAGATTTTGCTGGTATTTCTGCGGCAAGTGCAGAATATGGGCGCAAAAGATTTGTTTTTCCTAACTCTGTTTATTTAAGCGGGGGGAAATACGTTCCGAATACCAACAGAGTAATTCAGGATGGTAACTATGGCTTTTTTAATGGTGAAAACACGAGAGTGGGAATTGCTACAAATTATTTTGCAAGTGCTGCTGCCTGGCGATTAAGAGAAGTAAATATTTCTTATAATCTTCCTTTTAAATGGATAGGTGCCACAAAAGTAATAAAGAGAATAACCGTAGCGGCGGTTGGCAAAAACCTATTTCTATTTGTGCCTAAATCCAATCTATGGGGGGATCCGGAATTTAATTACTCCACTACTGGTAATACTTTTGGGCTGGCAAGTGGTTTTCAATCACCGGCTTCAAGACTATTTGGTGGATCTTTAACCGTACAATTTTAATTAATTCTTAAAATACTAATTAATGACACATATAATAAATAAGCGCCTGGTATTTATTCTTATTTCCTTCGGTATTTTTCTTAACATTGGTTGTAAGAAAACCTATTTAGATGTAAATAACGACCCCAACCGGGTAACTGATGCTAATGTGACCGCTGAATTAATATTCCCCCAGGCAGAAAATGCGGTGGGGCAGAGAGCAGCTAGCGGTAATTTTAGCTTCCTGAATCAATGGATGGGATATACAGCTCCAAACGGTGGTTTTGTTCCGCAACAGAACCTTATCTCGTATAATATCGATTATACATTCGGGGATGCATTATTCCAAAACCATTATAACGTTCTTTTTGACCTTCATCAGGCAGAAGTAAAGGGGCTTGCCACCGGCGACTCGGCAATAGCAGGCGCCTCCATTATACTTTCTGCCAAATTGTTTCAGGAACTCGTTGATCTTTATGGAGATATACCTTATTCACAGGCGTTTAATGTAAATAAATATACTACTCCTACATATGATAAAGCACAGGATATATATCATTCATTACTGGCGCGTTTAGATACGGCTATCGGTTATATGAAACTTCCCCAAAAAAGTGCATTCGCTGCTGCAGATATCATAAATCATGGGGACACAACAAAATGGATTAAATTTGCAAACACCTTAAAACTAAGATTGCTGATACGGCAGTCCGAGGTTGCGGGATTTGATCCTTCCGCAGAAATTGCCAAAATACAAAGCACAGGAGGTGTGCTTGGTGCAGGCCAATCAATAAGCGTAAACCCCGGCTATGTTAACGATGTGGACAAACAAAATCCTTATTATGCCAATTATGGATGGACTCCTACCGGTACACAATCCAATCTTTCAACTGATGCCAATGCATATATTGTTAATATACTGAGTTCTACCAATGATCCAAGACTCGACCGTTTTTTCTTTCCTGCGGGTTTTGATACAACTAATGGTTTTGTAGGTAACACGTTTGGAGATCCGATTGGAACTCTCGCACAAGCTAACGCGAGTTCTTACTTTGGGCCTGCTTTGGTAGGCGATGTTAATGGCAATAATGTAGGTACCGGTTATTCACAGTCCCAATTTATTTATCCTAGTTATGAAAGCCTTTTTTTAAAAGCAGAAGCCGTTGCGCGTGGCTGGATATCCGGCGATGCAAATGCAGCCTTGGCTGCAGCAATTACTGAATCTTTTGTTTGGTTGGGAGTTCCAAATGCAGTATCTGCAGCCACAACGTATATAACTAAAAATCCTACCATCGCAACTCTAAATTCTGCAAGCTCCGTATCCGCCAAGGCAAAGATCGTTGTATATCAAAAATATATTGCAAATACAGAAATTGATCCTCTTGAGTCGTTTTTAGATCAAAACAGGCTACATTTTTTGAGCGACAAAAGTTACATTTCCACTTTTTCGGGGAAAATTTCTAATACGCTTCCTTTAAGGTTGTTATATCCTCAGAGTGAATATACGACTAATTCCAAGAATGTACCTGCGGAAGTGGCATCCGATGTTTTTACAAAGAAATTATTCTGGGAACCATAAAACTTCAATTGTATAATAAAGTAAACCTGAAATATGAAAATTCATTTAATTAAATCGTATATAATACCCGCTTTGATTCTTTCAATTACGGCTACAAGTTGCCTGAAAGACAAAGCTTTTGAAAACGGAAGTATTCAGTCCGGATCTGGAGGCTCTGGTGTAGATATTAAGGTTATCACACTTGGTATTACTGTTAGCGATACCACAAACTTTCTTCAGGCTGCATACCCGCTTACTCCGGATAATGATACCACTGTGAACCTGGTACCTGTAGAGCTTGGCGGTCTTTCGGCTGCTTCCCAGGATATACATGTTACTTTAACTGAGAATGATCAGTTGGTGCAGAATTATAATGATTCAAATGGCACTAACTATACTAACCCTGGCAAAAATGTAACCATTGTAAATAATGTGGTGACCATACCAAAAGGCAGCCGTACCGGATACCTACAGGTAAAATTTAAGCCTACAGATTTACTAAATGGCACTTTCGCTCTGGGTTTTGTTATAACAAGTGTAGCTGAAGCTGGTTATACCATCGGTAACTTAAATCATGGTATTGTGGCAATTGGTCCAAAAAACAAATGGGATGGTATATATAAATCCGCTGGTGAATTTATTCATCCGGCCTATGGAGATTTAACATGGGATAATTCGAAAGGATATACACAAGCATTAGTTACTACGGGCTTAAATAGTGTAAAAACAACCCCAATCAACACAACCGTCGGCGCATTTGGAGTAGAGCTTGATATTACAATTAATCCGGACAACTCACTTGTTGAAGTTTTTAATGGTGTTACTACACCTACTCCCAATAGTGATCACTATGATCCGGCCACAAAGACTTTTTATGTGAGCGGGTCTTATGTGGGTGGATCTGGGCCAAGAGTTTATCATGCTGTTTATACGTACAAAGGGTCAAGATAATTTTAGTACTTACTTTTAAAAGGTTTCCGAATTGGCAGCCTTTTAAAAGTAATTATTTTATTTAAAGGCTTAGTTTTTCAATTTTTCTTTACCCTTCTCCCTACCAGAGGGTTTTTATTATAAAATAAGCAATAACCCATTTTATTTATCGGTGAACTGTATTGGCTCTTCATTCGTCTTTTATATCACAAAAAGCTTGCACCCTGCTTGCTATTAAAATATCTGGCCAAATCCTTTTTCCAAAAAATACCAGAAAGGTTTCTTTGGTTTCATATATTTTAACCCAAATGCGAGTATACTTTTTTCTTTGATATATTCAATTGCCTCGGGAATGGAGTCGGTAGTGCAATATAATTTTGCTTCTGACGGAGAGATGGTCCCAGCTTCTATCATTTTCTCTGAATGTTCTATGATATTTTGATAAAATTCTTTATCAAAAATAATGATGGGAAATCTTTCTATTTTTCGTGTTTCAATCAAAGTAATGGCGCCATAAAATTCATCCAAAGTTCCAAAACCACCAGGCATTACAATAAAGGCATAAGAGTATTTTACAAGCAAGGCTTTTCTGGCAAAAAAGTATTTTATATTCACCCATTTATCCAGGTATGGATTGTGATGCTGTTCATGCGGAAGTACAATATTGCAACCCACACTTTTGCCACCAACGTCTTTAGCACCGCGGTTTGCAGCTTCCATAATACCAGGGCCACCGCCTGTCATAATAGTAAAACCAAGTTTGGCAATTTCTCCTGCAAGTTCCCTGGTTTGTTTATAGTAAGGATGATCTTCTTTAAACCGGGCGGAACCGAAAACGGTAACACAAGGCCCTACAAAATGTAATGCCCGGAAGCCTTTTATAAATTCAAAAAAAACGCTAATAGCATATTTTAGATTTTTCCAGCGGTTTTGCGGGCCATCAAAAAATTGGATTTCAGTTTTTGTTTTTGGAGTTTGTTCTAACATTCAAGGATTTTCTTCAAACTTAAATAATTTTTTTTTGCCACTCCGAAGGAGTCCTTTGAACGAATTCCACGAATTTGCACTAACTTGATTAGAAGGTTTGCCACTCAAGGAGTCCTTTACACGGATTACACAGATTGCAGTAAACAAATAAATATTCGCGATTTGTATTTTATATCGGGGTTTTTGCCTCTCCAAAGGAGTTGTTTGGACGAATTCCACTAATTCCACGAATTTGCACAAATTTGACTAGAAGGTTTTGCCACTCCGAAGAAGTCCCTTGCACATATTACACAGATTTGCAGAAATTTCAGTGAACAAATAAATATAGTGGATTCTTATTTTTATAACCATGTAAAATATAAAGAGCAGATTCTTTATTTTTATTTGCAACAATCTTTTTCTCTTACAAATACAGATTTGAAGATTTTCCAGAAAAAGCCGCCAACATTTTGTAGAAGAGTCATTGGGAAATGTTTATAAGTGATTGAAGTTACGAAAGCAATTTTTTTAAAATCAACGTTTAAGAAAATATTCCCACTTCCGAAACATCAAATATTATTCATTTCAAAAATTGGATCCAACATACTTCCTGCAGGCATTTCAAAAACAGGATTGATGATGCCATCACGTAAATCATAAACCCAGCCATGCAAATGGGGTATTTCATGTTGTTTCCAGGCGTTTTGAATGATGGAAGTTTTCGCCAGGTTCATTACCTGTTCTTTTACATTTAATTGCGTAAGTAAATGATGCCTTTCTTCATGAGTTGGCAGGGCGTCTATCTCTTCACGATGCATGCGATATACATCTTTTATATTCCAGATCCATTGATCCATTAGTCCATAACTTTCATGAGACAAGGCAGCGCCCACACCTCCACAATTGTGGTGACCGCAAACAATGATGTGCCTTACTTTTAAAAT
Source organism: uncultured Chitinophagaceae bacterium (assembly GCA_963706825.1). Taxonomy (GTDB): domain Bacteria; phylum Bacteroidota; class Bacteroidia; order Chitinophagales; family Chitinophagaceae; genus Ginsengibacter. The sequence continues at coordinate 861,383 of CAVPNT010000005.1, forward strand.
TTCAACTGCAAATTGTAAAACGCTTAACAAATTTAAATCGGTAGCAACAACCAGGTTTGCAATATTTCGGTGGACGAAAATTTCACCCGGATGAGTACCCGTGATCCTGTCTGCTGGTACACGGCTGTCACTGCAACCGATCCACAAGGTTTCAGGTTTTTGCAGGTTAACCAACCTTTGAAAATATTGCGGATCTTCTTTTATCTGTGCATCAGCCCATTCTTTATTGTTTTGTAAAAGTTTTTTATATGCTTCCATTTTTATTTTTTTTAAAATTTAAATTCCTACATCACACATCATACATCACACATCACACATCATACATCACACATCATACATCATACATCAAACATCCATTATGGATTCAAGCCACCGCAAACACTGATCACCTGGGCAGTTATGTAAGAACTCATGTCACTTGCGAGAAATAGGGTAACGTTTGCGATCTCTTCAGCGCTTCCAAAACGTGCCAAAGGAATTTTATCGAGGAATGCTTTTGCTGCTTCGCCTTCCTTTAAATAATGAGTCATATCTGTTTCCACAAAGCCAGGCGCGATGGCATTGCAACGGATATTCCGGCTTCCAAGCTCCGCAGCGATCGATTTGGTAAAACCAATAATTCCGGCCTTGCTTGCGGCATAGCTGCTTTGCCCGGCATTGCCTCTCATTCCTATTATCGAACTCATATTTATGATACTTCCTTTGCGCGCTTTCATCATCGGCCGGGTTACCAGCTTCGTCATATTAAAGACACTTTTTAAGTTCGTTGCCATTACGTCATCCCATTGTTCGGGTGTCATTCGTAATAATAAATTATCTTTTGAAATGCCGGCATTATTTACCAAAATATCTACCGTTCCAAATTCTTTTAGCACGTCGTTTACCATTTTTTCGCAATCAGAAAAATCAGCAGCGTTGCTTTTATACGCTTTTGCATTGATACCAAAAGCTTGTAATTTTTCTTCCAATGCTTTTGCTTTTTCATCGCTGCTCACATAAGAAAACGCAATGTGAGCGCCATTTTCAGCAAGTTTCATTGCAATCGCTTCTCCAATGCCGCGGCTTCCGCCGGTCACAATTGCCACTTTATTTTCTAACAGTTTCATAGTAGATTTTTTGCGGCTAAAATTAATGCTTCAATTTTTAATAATTGAATTTTGAGGAAAAACGATTTTTTTATTTACCTAAAACCGATTTTTTTGAAGCTTTTTTTTTCAAAAAAACCTCCTTGCAAATCAAAGTTTTTTTTTCAAAAGAATATTAAATTCAACTGTTAATAATCCACCGATAAAATTTCATTGTTTTATCTTTACCGCTGACAAAAAAAGTTAAGTTATGTCTCCCTTTAATTTATCATTGCCTGTAGCTATTGGCAGCGATCATGCAGGCTTCAATTACAAAGAAGCCATTATCTCTTTTCTGGATGGAAAAAATGTAACATGGAAAGATTTTGGAACCGACTCTACGGATTCAGTAGATTATCCTGATTTTGCACATCCTGTTGCAGAAGCGGTTGAAAATAACGAAGCAGCTTTTGGAATCTTAATTTGCGGAAGCGGAAACGGTGTTGCAATCACCGCTAACAAACATCAGGATATCCGGGCAGCCATCTGCTGGGGCGAAGAATTGGCGTCGCTTGCCCGTCAGCATAATGATGCAAATATTATTTGTATTCCCGCTCGTTTTGTACGTGAGAACTTAGTAGAAAAAATGCTCGAAATATTTATTCACACTGAGTTTGAAGGTGGCCGCCATGAAAACAGGGTGAAAAAGATTGCGTGTTGTTAATTCCACACAATCTTTTTCTACGGTTTCCCTTTTTATTAAAATAAATTAAATTATCCTGCTAAAACATCGCTCAGTTCTGTAACCGGCAAATTTGCATTTCTCAAAGAAATCGCCCTGATGGCATTATCCCCAAAATCGGTAAATGCTTTTTTAGAAATTTCATCATCGCCAATCATTACCGGAATTCCAATATCGCCACCCTCACGGATAGATTGAATCAATGGGATTTCTCCAAGAAACGGAATATCAAATTCGCTTGCAAGATTTTTTGCGCCTTCTTTTCCGAAAATATAATATTTATTATCCGGTAATTCTTTGGGAGTAAAATAACTCATATTCTCTACAAGTCCGATTACAGGCACTTTCAGCCCCGGTTGATTAAACATCGTAATTCCTTTCTTTGCATCTGCAAGCGCTACCAATTGTGGCGTGCTCACTACAATCGCTCCGGTAACCGGAACCGTTTGTACTATCGTTAAATGAATATCTCCCGTTCCCGGCGGCATATCAATTACCAGGTAATCCAATTCGCCCCAATCCACATCCGATACAAATTGCCGCACCGCACTGCTTACCATCGGGCCACGCCACACCACCGCTTGTTTTTCATCAACCAACAAACCAATACTCATCACTTTTATTCCATAACGGTCAATCGGAACAATTTTCCCTTTTCCATTTACATCCCGCATCTTTGGCCTTTCGCCACGAATGCCAAACATAATCGGAACACTTGGGCCATAAATATCTGCATCCATCAACCCGACTTTGGCGCCACCGGCAGCTAATGCGAGTGCAAGATTTGCAGCCACAGTACTTTTTCCCACGCCGCCTTTTCCACTTACCACGGCAATAATATTTTTTACATCTTTCAGCACATCTTTTTTATCTGTACGCAACGAAGTCGTTCTGCTGGTGAAATTAATTTTGATTTCTACATCTTCATTTATCATTGTATGAATGGCCTTAAAACATCTTGATTTTATCAGGTCTTTTAAAGGGCAGGCGGGAGTGGTAAGGATTATGGTAAATGAAACGCTGTTGTTTTCAATTTTGATATCCTTCACCATATCCAGGGTTACCAAATCTTTTTTAAAATCCGGCTCTTCCACCGTACTTAAGGCTTTCAATACATCATTCTCTGTCATGGTTCAATTTTTTGTTAAAAAGGAATAGTGCCTGCAAATTTAAACATTGATAACCTTACTTTGTTTACTCAAGCAGGAACTTTCGCAGGAAAATGCGAACTTTACATTTTAATTTATGAAAAGATTTATACCATATTTTTTCTTTCTTTTATTTGCACTTCCGGTATCCGTAAAAGCGCAATTTGAAACGTATAAAGATTCTGTGGTTCAATTGTATGGGGTGGTAATGTCAGCAGATAGCCTGCAGGGATTGCCTTCTGTAAGTATTATGGTAAAAGGCCGCAATCAGGGAACGATGACAAACGACCAGGGCGTTTTTTCAATTGTCGTTTTGAAAGGCGATGAGTTGGAATTTACCAGTGTAGGCTACAAACCCAAATTAGTAACCATTCCTAAAAACCTGGATGGCAACCAGCAAAGTGTGATTCAATTGATGGTGCAGGATACCGTTTATCTTGCAGCTACCATTATCAAAAAATATCCGACACGCCAGGAATTTGAACGGGATTTTGCCAATGTAAAAGTACCGGATGACCAGCAGGAAATTGCCCGTCAAAACTTATCTGAAGCAAACCGCAGGACCTTATTATCCGTATATCCGACAGATGGAAGAGAAGCTACCAATTATTACTTTAAACAAAATCAAAGAAAGTATTATTCTGCAGGCCAGCTTCCCCCACAAAATATTTTTAATCCGCTTGCCTGGGCAGAATTTATAAAAGCGTGGAAGAGGGGAGATTTTAAAAATCAATAGCCGGTCGCAACGATAAAGCCGCCGGAACCCTAATCAGGAATTCTAATTATTTCTTCGTTTACTGAAAAGCTTGTGACAAAAAAAAGCTTCTGTGGATTAAACAGAAGCCTTTAATAAATTTAAGCCTGGGGTAAAGTTTTTCAGGATTCAAATTTTAACTCTTCACAGAGCAGGTTTTCAAGAGATATTTATTTTTTCAAAGGATTTGATAGTGACAGGTATCAGAAAAAAAAAGAAGTTGACTGATATTGGATTTTATTGGTTTTTCCCGGATTAGAGGAACAATATTTTTCAATGGATTTGGATTCGTCCCGAACGTTCGGGATAGATTAATGTTTGTTGAACATCAATCAACTTCTGAATGCAAAGATATACGGCGGCAACGCCCTGCACAAGAGCACTACTGCTTTATTTTACACACATTATATTTACGGTACGCGTCGTAAATTAACGAATGAAGAGAATCGTAAAACTACGTTTATCGTCGAACCAAAAAAGAGCTTTTTTTGTACTTTGTTTTAAAATGATAAATGCGGTTTATTTCTTTGTTTACTGTCATTTACCCCTACCCTTTTTTCTGTTATTTTTGTTTAATCTAAAAATAAAATATGGCCATAAAAAATATCTCGGTAATCGGCGCTGGAACCATGGGGAACGGCATTGCACATGTATTTGCACAAAATGACTTTTCAGTAACTCTTATTGATGTTTCTCAAAACCAATTAGATAAAGCGATTGAAACGATAAACAAAAACCTGGACAGACAATTAGCAAAAAATACCATTTCACAAGAAGTTAAAGATAAAACAATAGAAAATATTACCACTTTTACTACATTAAAAGAAGGCGTTCAGAAAAGTGATTTGGTAGTAGAAGCCGCAACAGAAAATATAGATTTAAAATTAAAAATTTTTAAAGAAATAGATGAAATTGCTCCGGAAGATTGTATTCTGGCTTCCAACACTTCTTCCATTTCTATTACTAAAATTGCTTCTGTTACCAAAAGGCCTTCCCGTGTTATCGGCATGCATTTCATGAATCCCGTTCCCGTAATGAAACTGGTGGAAATAATCGATGGTTATTCTACTGATAAAAATGTATCTGAAACAATCATGAATCTTTCAAAACAAATTGGAAAAATTCCGTGCGAAGTGAATGATTATCCGGGTTTCATTGCCAACAGGATTTTGATGCCGATGATAAATGAAGCAATTTATTCTTTATATGAAAATGTCGCTGGCGTTCAGGAAATTGATACGGTTATGAAACTGGGGATGGCACATCCAATGGGGCCTTTACAACTTGCAGATTTCATCGGACTGGATGTTTGTCTTTCTATTTTAAATGTGTTGCATGATGGTTTTGGTAATCCAAAATACGCACCTTGTCCTTTGCTTACAAATATGGTAAACGCCAAAAACCTCGGTATAAAAACCGGCGAAGGTTTTTATACATATTCCAGCGGAACTAAAGAATTAATTGTTAGTGAAAGGTTTGTTTAGATTGGATTTGAACATCTTCGCAATACCATCTGTGCCTGCTAAAATTGTATCTTTGCCAATTATTTAAAAAACATGAGTACTAAAGGAAAAGTTTTGATGGCGATGAGCGGCGGTATAGATAGTACAGTGGCCGCTTTGATGCTTCACAAGGAAGGTTATGAAGTAGTGGGCATTACTATGAAAACATGGGATTATGCAAGCAGCGGTGGCAAGACAAATAAAGAAACCGGCTGTTGCAATCTTGATAGTTTTAATGATGCGCGGATGGCTGCGGTGCAACATGGTTTTCCACATTTTATTTTAGATATCCGTGAAGAATTTGGAGATTTTGTAATCGACAATTTTGTAGAAGAATATATTGCTGGCCGTACACCCAATCCATGTGTTTTGTGCAATACACATATCAAATGGCGTGCACTTTCAAAAAGAGCCGATGCGCTTGGTTGCGATTTTATTGCAACGGGCCATTATGCGCAAATTCATCAACATACAAACGGACGGTATTTTGTAAGAAAAGGAATTGATGAAACAAAAGACCAAAGTTATGTGTTGTGGGGATTACAGCAGGATTTATTGAGCCGCACTTTATTGCCGCTTGGCACTTATCGCAAAACAGAAATCAGGCAAATGGCGATTGATTTTGGCTATCCTGAACTGGCAAAAAAGAACGAGAGCTATGAAATTTGTTTTGTGCCTGATAATGATTATCGCGGATTTTTAAAAAGAAAAGTAGAAGGACTGGAAGAAAGAGTTTCAGGAGGTTTTTTTGTAGATAAAACCGGTAAGATTTTAGGACCTCATAAAGGATATCCTTTTTATACAGTTGGACAAAGAAAAGGCCTGGATATTGCTTTGGGGAAACCGGCTTTTGTAACTCAAATTATTCCTGAAACAAATACGATTGTACTGGGTGATGAAGAAGATTTGAAAGGAAGTGAAATGACGGTAAAAGGAATCAACTGGATAAAATATGACGGCATTTCTGATGGAATGGAAGCGCTTACAAAAATCCGGTATAAAGATAAAGGTGCGCTTTCTAACTTGTTTGCATACGAAAATGGTGTAAAAGTTCGTTTTTATGAAAATGTAAAAGGAATAGCACCCGGTCAAAGCGCTGTTTTTTATGAAGGAGATGATGTGATTGGTGGGGGAATTATTCAGAGAAAGCCGATGGTTGAAGGCTGAAGGTTGAAGGTTGAAGGTTCAAGGTCAATCTCCTTTTGCAAAAACATTTTTAAAGATTTGTATGATAAAATATTTTGTCGGTTCATTCTTTTTAGTTCTAATGCTCGCATCCTGCAAAAAAGAGAACGCAAATTTCACTTCCGATTCTATTAATGATTATTTTCCTTTACAGGTCGGGAAATACATTACTTACGATCTTGATTCCACGCTTTTTACAAATTTTGGACAGAACATTACGGTAAATCATTACCAGGCTCAATATAGGGTAGATTCCAAAAGTACAGACAATTCAGGAAGGCCTGCATTCACTATCAGCCGGTATTTGCGTGCAGATTCTACCCAGCCTTGGGCAGTTGACAATGTGTTTACTGCAGTCGTCGATTCTAAATCTGTTGAATTTATAGAGGATAATTTGCGCTTTATCAAATTAATGCTGCCGGTAAAAGAAGGTTTTTCATGGAAAGGAAATAGCTATTTGCCTGATAATCCTTACCCTGCGTATAACTGGTCGAGCAATGATTTTATGTCTGACTGGGATTATACCTATGACAGCATCGGAGCACCACTTACCATCAATTCAATTAGAATCGATAGTACTTTAAAAGTATTTGAAACAGACGAAAAAGTAGGCGATCCGGCATTACAACCTAACGGATATGCAGATAGAACTTATGCTGTAGAAAAATATGGAAAAGGCATTGGGTTAATCTATCGTGAATTTTTACATTGGGAATACCAGCCAATTTCCTCCCAATCGCCCGGATATATTGGTTTTGGAATAAAAATGAGTATCACAGATCATAATTAAAAGCCGTCGGGATAGCTTTTGAATGTTTAAAAAGAATTGTATGTATTTCTTTCTGAGAAAAATCTTCTTTCTGACTTTAATTGGAATTTGTTTTTCTCACAATCTTTCTGCTCAGTTTACCCGATATATTGTACAATTCACAGACAAAGCGGGCACGCCATTTTCTATTAACAATCCCGCGCAATTTTTATCTGCCAAAGCAATTGCAAGAAGAGCCAAACAACACATTGCCATTGACGAAACCGACCTTCCTGTAGTGCCGCGTTATATGGATAGTGTTCGTTTGACTGGCAATGTTATCGTACTTGATCAATCGAAATGGCTGAACCAGGTTTGCATTGAAACAACCGACTCTGCCGCACTTCGGAAGATCAGCAGTTTTTCTTTTGTAATAAAAACACAACCGGTAAAGCGAATGGAAAAACGGGTAAATGAAAGAGATAATTTTATTGCAAGAGATAAATTTAAGGAACAAATAACTACCATAAGTTCAGTAATGACACCACCTGTTGGCGGCAATTATTATTCTTATGGAAATTCTTATAACCAGGTACATATTCACCACGGCGAATATTTACACAACAAAGGATTTCATGGTGAAGGAATGCTGATTGCTATTATTGACGCCGGATTTTATCATTACAAAACACTGCCTGCTTTTGATAGTGTTAATATTAAAAACCAGGTAATTGATACGCATGATTTTGTTGCTAATGAAAGCAACGTAAATGAAGACGATCCGCATGGAATGATGTGTTTTTCAATTATCGCTGCAAATTTGCCGGGACAATTAGTGGGTTCATGTGCGAATGCAAATTTTCTACTTTATCGTTCAGAAGATGTTTCATCGGAATCTCCGGTGGAAGAGCAATACTGGATAGCCGCTGCTGAACGGGCGGATAGTGCAGGCGCTGATGTAATCTCCACTTCACTTGGTTACAATACATTTGATAATCCTGTTTTTAATTATACCTATGCTGACATGAATGGGCACACCACTCCCATTGCAAAAGCTGCAACAATCGCAGCACGGAAAGGAATGATCGTCTTGGCAGCAGCAGGAAATGAAGGTAATAATAGCTGGCATTTTATAACAACGCCGGCTGATGCAGATAGTATTTTAGCGGTTGGCGCAATAAATGCTTCAGGTACACCTGCAGGTTTTAGCAGCTACGGCCCTTCGAGTGATGGAAGAGTGAAACCCGATGTGGCTTCTGTTGGAGCAGGGACGGCAATCTCAGATACTTCCGGATCCGTTTCGTCCGGAAATGGAACTTCATTTGCAACACCCAATCTGGCAGGATTGGTTACCTGTTTATGGCAGGCCTTTCCAGATTTTACAAATATGGAAATCATCAAAGCGGTTAAAAAAAGCAGCAGCATTTTTAATTCACCGGATAATCGAATCGGCTATGGAATTCCGGATTTTCAAAAGGCCTTTGACGATCTTTTGCAACAAAGAGTTTTAAAAAATGCATCGGCTATTTTAGGAACACAAGACATAAAAATTTATCCCAATCCTTTTAAAGATAATTTCAGTGTTTTAATAAAGCCACAAAATACTTCTGCCGGAATTTTTAAGCTCTTCGACGCCAGCGGCAGACTATATTTTACCAGGCAGGTTCCCTTGCAACAAAACGTTACTCAGTTAATAAATTTTGACCAAATGCAAACACTGCAAAGAGGAATATATATTTTAAAATGCAGCAACGGGAAAAATAAGCAGAGTTATAAATTGATCGCCAATTAAAACCAACGCTTCATCTTACAATTTTTTGTGATTATCTCTCTCATTTCGTTTTTAAAGATTTCATTTCAGGAGTCAGTGAAATGATGTTTTTTTGACAAAATACTAAGCAATTCATTTTATTTTACAAGCGAAACTTAAATAATTTTATTTTATGCAAAACAAAAATGAATTGTCAGATGAAACAATGACTTTAGAGGACCCGGTTACTTTGGTACATACATCTGATGAAAAACCAGTCCGTTCAGAAAAATGCTGTTCTGAATGTAATTGTACAGGTTACGATCAGGATCATGATAATATCTGTAAATGTGGCCATAATTCTGAAAAACATACCTGTTGAATTGATGCGCATGAAGCAATGAATTTATTCACCGCCAGCTTCTCAGTCAGGGAATTGCACTTATTTGAAAATACAAAAACCGGTTTTTTGTTTCTCTGCTGTACGTTGTTTGTTTGCAAAAGGATAAATCAGTTAACGAACAAATACCGCGAAATTTCAATTTCATGAGATACTAAATTTTTAGAAAATTTATCAATTGTTTTTTTTAAATAACGCTGCAAATAGCGTATCTGCCTGCATTTCATACCCTTCCAGATAGTTGCTTCTTACTAATTGCAGATTCAAATTCTTTTGGAAAAAATTTACATTTTCTTCATTTTCTTTTTTAAAAACAGAACAGGTAATATAAAGCAGATAACCATTTTCGTTTAAATAATCAATTGCATTTGAAACAATTTTCCGTTGCAAATTTGAATATTCTTCGATCTTTTTTTTAGAAAAAAAATGAAGCTGCTCCGGCGTTCTTGCCCATGTGCCTGAGCCGGAGCAGGGAACGTCTGCAATGATGAAATCCTGCTTTTCCAAAATGCTTTTTTCTGGAAGAGAAATAGAAAGATCCGCAACAAAGGAGTGATAATTTTTAATACCTGCTTTTGCAAAACGCTTTTTTAAATTCTCTAAAATGCTTTTTCGTGTATCGCTTACCGTTAGTTCTATGTTTTTAAATAAATCATAAGCGAGAATAGATTTACCGCCGCTCGCAGCGCAACAATCCCATACAGATGTAGAATTTCTGATTTCTGATTTTTGATTTCTGACGGATAATGTTTGAGGTGCGATGTACGATGTAAAGAGATTGAGCGTTTGTTGTGAATTAAAATCCTGAATTACTGCTTCTTTATCTATATTAAGTATTTCACTTACTTTTTCATTATTCGAAAAAGCCAAACAATCTCCATTTATTTTTTCAAAAGAAATTTGCGCTGATTTTAATTTATCAAAAACCACATTTTTATATCCCGGCCTTATCCTGATAAATAATTTTGGTTGAATTAAAAATGATAAACAGAAATATTCGGGATTTATTTGTTTACTGATTTCATCTGGATAAGGAAATATTTTTTCTAAAGAAAAAACATCTTTTACCATTTCTATTTTTGAAAAAATATCAAGAGCAATTTGTTCATTCCATTCTGGTTTTAATTTTTCAAGAAGCGAAGACGATTTTTTTTCAATAAGAAAAGTAGCCAAAAGGATTTTTTGAGAAATATCTATTGTGTCACTAACGGCGAAGCCTACACGAAAATAATCATAGCAAAGTGAAGTGATTTGTTTCCTGTCCTTGGAGCCGTGTTTTTTATTGACAGAAAAATATTTTTTTAAATAAAGATGAAAAGGTTCATCACCATTATATTTTTCGAGAATGGCAATGGAATAATTCAAATACCGGTGAAAACAGGTTCCATTACTATCGGAAGATTGCTCACCGTTTTTCATAAAATAAAAACATTTCTTCTTTCGGGGTTAAAGCTCAAGAAGCGCTTTGACAGGGTCTTTGCCAAATAAAAGCTGCTCAGGGCTTTCAAGCATTTGTTTCACCCTCACTAAAAAGCTTACGGATTCGCGTCCATCAATTAACCGGTGGTCATAACTCAACGCGACATACATCATCGGCTTGATTACTACCTGCCCTTTTATCGCAACTGGCCGTTCTACAATATTGTGCATTCCCAGAATGGCGCTTTGCGGAATATTGATAATTGGCGTGCTCATGAGTGAGCCAAAAACTCCCCCATTGGTAATGGTAAAAGTTCCCCCGGTCATTTCTTCAATAGTTAGTTTGCTATCTCTTGCTTTTGCTGCAAGCTGCACTACTTCTTTTTCAATCTCCGCCATGCTCAGGCTTTCCGCATTTCTGATTACCGGCACTACCAGGCCTTTTGGAGAAGAAACCGCGATTGATATATCACAATATTCATGATAAATTATATTTTCTCCATCAATCTGCGCATTTACAGTAGGCCATTCCTGCAAAGCAAAACATACCGCTTTGGTAAAGAAACTCATGAACCCAAGATTTACGTCATGCGTTTTTTTAAACGTTTCTTTATACTTTGCTCTAAGCTCCATTATCGCACTCATGTCCACCTCATTAAAAGTGGTAAGCATGGCTGTGCTGTTCTTTGCTTCCACCAATCTGCGGCTAATGGTGCGCCGGAGATTACTCATTTTCTGGCTCTTTTCTTCCCTGCTGAAAAGTTCTTTTCCAATGGATCTTCCAGGATTTGAAAGTGCATCTAAAACGTCGTGCTTCATTATTTTTCCATGAGAACCAGTAGGAGTAACTTTTGAAACATCAATCTTTTTATCGGCCAATATCGCCGCAGCTACAGGAGTAGCTTTTATATCTTCCTTTTTCCGTGGCTGGTTTTCTTCAGGCGTAATTACTTTTGGCTCTTTTACCTCAGGCGCTTCCTGCCTGGCTTGTGGCTTCGGTGCTTCTGTTTTTGTTTCTTCTTTTCGGGATTCTTCTTTGGCAGTTGCTTTGCCGGCAGGCTTTTCAGCAGTATCATCAATCGTGCACACCACATCTCCGATTTGCAAAGTATCATCTTCTTTGGCAATTGTATGTAAAATTCCCGCTTTCTCTGCATTGATTTCAAAGGTTGCTTTTTCGCTTTCCAACTCAGCGATCACTTCATCTCTGTCAACCCATTCACCATCTTTTTTAATCCATTTTGTAAGCGTTACTTCACTGATACTTTCGCCAACCGGCGGCACTTTTATTTCTACTGACATGAATTTATTTTAAGAGTTACAAACCTACGGTAAAATGAGAAATGAACAAAAAGCAATGGAATGAAAGGATATATTATTTTCGATTCTTCATCAAAGTAGTGGAAAGAAGAGAACGTACAGTAATAAGGTGGGTTCTATTTACCAAACCGGATTATTACTAAGGTTAATAGGGTTTTAGCAATTTAAATTTTAGATAAGGCATCAACAACTTTATAACCTTCAATTTTGAAAAATAAAAATCTCTAATAAAACCTTCTTATTTTCCACACAAAATGGAAGAACTTTATTTTTAAACAAAACGAAAGCCGGTAAATCTCTAATTGTTTACTCGAAAACGAACGCATGTGCTTCTCAGTAAACGAACTAATACCTTCAATTCTTATTTTCCATTCTTTTGAAAATAAAATCAGGGTAATCTGATAATTCCCATAATCTGTGAAAGGAATCAGCAATTATCAGATAGAAAACGCCGTATCCAAAATTTCCTTTTGTTCTTCAGCATGAACCTTTGAGAAGCCCGTTGCAGTAGCGGCACCAGGTTGACGGCTAATAACCCCAAAATTAATTGTAGTGAGGTTCATTCTTAAGAATGAGGCTGCGCCCATATTCAGCGGTTCTTCCTGTACCCAATACCAGATTGCTTTTTTGTATTTTTTGTAAAAAATGTCTAATTGATTTAACGGCAATGGATACAATTGCTCCAGTCTGATTATTGCCAGATCTTTCCGGCTTTCTTTTTCCCTTTTTTCATCCAAATCAAAATATATTTTGCCGGAGCAAAGCAATACTTTGGTTATGTTTTCGGAATCTGAAACTTTTGCATCATCAATTACTTCTATAAACCCCCCGGTTGTAAACTCTTCTATTTTGCTATAACTTCCGGGATGCCGAAGGTTTGCTTTTGGCGAAAAATTGATCAATGGTTTTCTAAATGGCCACGCAAGCTGCCTTCTTAAAGAATGGAAAAAATTGGCAGCAGTAGTGATATTGGTAACTACCATATTTAATTCCGCACACATCTGTAAAAAGCGTTCCATTCTTCCACTGCTGTGTTCCGGCCCCTGGCCTTCGTAACCATGCGGTAATAATAAAACAATGCCATTCATCCGGTGCCATTTTTGCTCTGAACAGGAAATAAACTGATCAGTTATTGTTTGCGCGCCATTTGCAAAGTCGCCAAATTGTGCTTCCCACAGAACCAGGTTGTTTGGATTGGCCATTGCGTAGCCATATTCAAAACCGAGAACAGCATATTCGCTCAATAATGAATTCCATATTCTTAACAGGCCTTGCTTATCAGAAATACGACTCAAACGATTATAAAATTCATCTGTTTTTTCATCCCGCACCACTGCATGCCGGTGGCTGAAGGTGCCGCGGCGTACATCCTGCCCGCTCATCCTTACGTCTTTACCCTGGTCTAAAATACTTGCATAAGCCAGCAATTCGCCCGTGGCCCAGTCGAATTTTTCTTCTGTTTCATACAAATGAATTTTATCCTGGAGGATTTTTTTAATTTTTTTCAACGGGGTAAAATCATCAGGCAAGGTCATGATGGCATGAAACAATTTTTCAATCTCCGCTTTTGGCACTGCTGTTACAGGTGAATGATTAAAATCTTCAGGAGTTGCTTTTCTAAGGCTTTGCCACCACAATTCCGGCTTTTGATAACTATAAGGAAGTGGGTTTTGTTTCAGTTCGTCCAACCTGGCCTGTAAATCGCTCCAGTATTTTTGTTCCATTTCTTTGGCAAGCCCGGCAGTTTTTTCATCACCATGTTTCATCAACCATTTTACATATACTTCACGCGGATTCGCTTGTTTATCAATAAGTGCATATAAACCCGGCTGAGTAAATTTTGGATCATCGCCTTCATTGTGGCCATGGCGGCGATAACATACCATGTCAATAAAAATATCTGAATTAAATTTCTGGCGATAGAGCATCGCGATTTGCGAAACTTTTACTACTGCTTCCGCATCATCTCCATTTACATGAAATACAGGCGCTTTAATTGTTCCAGCCACAGAGGTACAATAATCGGAAGTGCGTGCATCATCAAAATCCGTTGTAAATCCTATCTGGTTGTTGATTACAAAATGCAGCGTTCCACCAGTGCAAAATCCACGAAGTCCACTCATTTGCAATACTTCATAAATGATTCCCTGTCCTGCTATTGATGAATCACCATGCAAAAGAATGGGCAGAATTTTATCATAATCGCTGTTATAAATTACATCTGCTTTGCTCCTGGAAAAGCCCAAAACGACCGGATCCACAGCTTCAAGATGGGATGGATTGGGGCTCATTTTTAAATGAACCAGTTTGCCGGCCGGAGTTTCTACATCACTGCTAAAACCTTTGTGATATTTCACATCGCCGCTTCCCATGGTAGAATCTAGCGGTGTATTTCCTTCAAATTCTGTAAAGATCTGTTCGTATGTTTTTCCCAAAATATTTGCCAGCACGTTCAATCTTCCACGATGCGCCATGCCAATTACTACTTCCTGCACCTCATTTTCTGCCGCTACATTGATAATCGCATCTAAAGCAGCAATCGTACTTTCGCCACCCTCCAATGAAAATCTTTTTTGCCCGATATATTTGGTTTGAAGGAATTTTTCAAACATGACTCCTTCATTTAATTTTTCAAGAATGCGCCTTTTTTGCTCAAGCGGAACGGGCTCCTGCAAGGTTTTTTCAACTGCATTGATGATCCAGTCAATTTTTTCCGGATCATTTAGCGAACTGAATTCCACACCTACCGATTCTGTATAACATTTCTTTAAATGAGTAATAATTTGTTCGAGCGTAGCTGTGCCCAATCCTGCAAATTTCCCTGCTACAAATTCTGTTTGCAGATCATTTTCATTCAAGCCAAAATAAGACAATGCAAGATTTGCATGACGATCTTTTCGCTCTCTGATTGGATTTGTTTTTGCAATCAGATGGCCTTTTTTGCGATAAGCAAAGATAAGCTGATAAACTCCAAATTCCTTATCAAGGTTGGTAACTGATAATCCGGTAGAAGGAGCAACTGTAGCAACCTCCGCGGTTTTTGCATGCCCATTCTGACTGGAAAGCGCGAAATCAAATCCTTCAAAAAATTTTCTAAGATCTACATCTACACTTTCAGGGTTCTTTTTAAAATCGGTGTATAAATTTTCGATATATGAAGGGTGAGAACTGGTTATAAACGAGAAATCTTTCATGACTACGAGAAAATTTTGATATTTTTTCTCTTGAAAAATGACTTTTCAGGAGACGGGATGTTTTAAAATTTGAATTGGAAATTTTTACTGCAAATATCGTGAGTTTTATTAAGATAAATTTATAATAAAGGGAACATTATCAATTAATTTGGAAACAGATTAAAGAAAATAAATGTTCCTTTTAAACGGCAATGGCTGCTTAAAATTGTATTAATCTGTTTTTTTGATAATGATTAAAATGCTTCAAAATGAATGAAAAAAAATTAGTAAACTGATGTGTCTTTTTTTAAAGAGTTTTGTTATCTTTGCAGCCCAAAAAATTTATTTAATGGCAAACCATTCAGCAACCAGGAAAAGTGTTCGTAAATCAGCAAAGCGCAATGAGCGTAACCGTTACCAGGGGAAAACCACCCGTAACGCAATCCGCGATTTCAAAGTAATCGATGTAAAAGCTACCGCTTTGGAAACTTTGCCTGAATTGACTTCTAAAATTGACAAACTCGCAAAAAGAGGAATTATTCATAAAAACAAAGCGGCAAATCTTAAAAGTAAATTGACAAGAGGTATTCAAACTCTTGCAAAATAGTTTTTATTTCGCTTCAATTATTGATTCTAATTTATTGAACCCGCAACTTTCGTTGACGGGTTTTTAATTTTGGAGGATTGGTAAAGCGGAATTCCTTTCATCCGCCATTATTGCCGGTAAACAAATAAATAATGCAATTTTCTGTTTTCGTGTAAAATCGTTGATTAGAAACAAAACAGATGGTTTTACTTTTCAAAATCCGGAAAATTATTTATCTCCATAAATTTTCCATCCTTTTTCACAAAGCCGAAAGAGTATATTCCATTAGAGATGATCAGGTATTTTGCAGGTAATGTAATATGATATCGAAGAATTTGTTCCATTGTTTTTTGAGAAAGCGATACATTCATTTCTTTACACTCGATGATCATCCATGGATGAGCCTTCCTGTTGTAAACCACGATATCGCAGCGTTTTTTTAATTCGCCTAATTTTATTTCCTTTTCAACTGCAATCAATGAAGCCGGATAATTTTTCGAAACTAAAAGATAATCAAGAATATTCTGCCGCACCCATTCTTCCGGCGAAAGGATAAGCCATTTTTTTCTGATAATGTCGAAAATTTCGTTTACTCCGTCCCGCTGTTCAATTTTTATTTGTTGTTTTGGAAATTCGATTTTGATCATTTATTGTAAAAGTATTTTTTTAAAAACAAAAAAAAGCGTGAGAAATCTGTTACAGGTTTTTTTGATAAATTTTTGGGCGCAATGTAAAATCTAAAATCGTATTTTTATCCGTGCCAAATAAAAAATATGAAGACAAAAAAAGAGATCGTGAATAACTGGCTGCCGAGATATACCGGTGAAAAACTGTCCAATTTTGGTAAATATATCCTGCTTACCAATTTCAGCAATTATGTAAAAATGTTTGCTGATATTCATAATGTAAAAATCGTGGGTGTGGAGAAAGCAATGGAATGCGCGACGGCAGGAGATATTAGCATCATCAATTTTGGAATGGGAAGCCCGGGAGCTGCAACGGTTATGGATTTGCTGAGCGCGATAGAACCAAAGGCAGTTCTATTTTTAGGTAAATGTGGTGGATTGAAAAAAAGAAATAAGATTGGCGATCTGATTCTACCGATTGCGGCCATCAGGGGCGAGGGAACTTCGAATGATTACTTTCCGCCTGAAGTACCCGCCCTGCCTGCATTTGCGCTTCAAAAAGCCATTTCAACAACCATTCGTGATCATTCAGTCGATTACTGGACCGGAACTGTTTATACGACAAACCGGCGCGTGTGGGAACATGATGAAGCTTTTAAAACGTATCTCAGAAAGATTCGCGCTTATGCGGTGGATATGGAAACTGCCACCATTTTTATCGTTGGTTTTTACAATAAAATTCCTACCGGCGCATTGCTGCTGGTGAGCGATTCTCCGATGATCCCTGAAGGAGTAAAAACCAGTGAAAGTGATGCAAGTGTTACTGCAAATTTTGTAGAAATGCATTTAAAGATTGGCATTGAATCTCTGAAACAATTAATCAACAACGGTTTGACGGTAAGGCATTTGAAGTTTTGAAAATTGAACATTGAAGGTTCAAGGTTCAAGGTTCAAGGTTCAAGGTTGAAGGTTCAAGGTTCAAGGTTGAAGGTTGAAGGTTGAAGGTTCAAGGTTCAAGGTTGAAGGTTCAAGGTTCAAGGTTCAAGGTTTGTAGTTACAGTAAACCAATAAATAATCGCAATTTGCATTTTCAGATTCACATCAGCACATCAGCACATCAGCACATTATCATATTAGCACATTATCACATTAACAAATTATGTCTCTGCCCCTTCTTCAAATAAAAAATTTCAGCGTTGATTTTGTTACGGATTCCGGAACGACATCCGCCATAAAAAATATTTCTTTTGAAATAAACCATGGTGAAACTGTTGCTATTGTTGGAGAATCCGGTTCTGGAAAAACGGTTACTTCTTTATCTGTTTTGCAATTATTACCGTCGCCTCCGGCAAAATATAAAAGCGGTGAAATTCTTTTTTCAGAAGATGGAAGTTCTGCAGTTAATCTTTTAAATCTTTCTGATAACGAAATCAGGAAAATAAGGGGACATAAAATTTCGATGATCTTCCAGGAACCAATGACATCATTAAACCCGGTAAAAACCTGTGGCGCACAAGTGATAGAAGCGATGCGCACACATCAGAATATTTCGCGGAAGGAAGCAGAAGAAAAAACGATCAAATTATTTGAACAGGTCAAACTGCCAAATGCTTCGTCTGTCCTACACCGTTATCCTCACGAAATAAGCGGAGGGCAAAAGCAAAGAGTGATGATTGCGATGGCAATTAGTTGCAATCCTTCATTATTAATTGCTGACGAACCAACGACTGCACTGGATGTGACTGTGCAAAAAACAATTCTACAATTAATAAAAGAATTGCAGATAAAACAGCAAATGAGCGTCATTTATATTACACACGATCTCGGATTGGTATCAGAGATTGCAGATAAAGTAATTGTGATGTACAAAGGCGAAGTTGTGGAATGGGGCTCTATTAAAGATATATTTTTAAATCCGCAACATCCTTATACGAGAGCACTACTCAGTTGCCGGCCAGACGCATCTTCCAAAGGAAAAAGGCTTCCGGTCATCAGTGATTTTTTGGGTGATGGCGGAAAACCGGCAGCCGACCACCGACCATCGACATCAGACATCAAACATCTCCAAAGGGAGTCCTCTGGACAGACATCACACATCAGACATCACACATCAGACATCAGAACTGGTTTTCCTCTTTTAAAAGTTGAAAATCTAAAAGTTTATTTTCCAACAAAGAAGAACTTTTTTGGAAAAGTTCTAAGCGAGTTTAAAGCCGTTGATGATGTAAGTTTTACAGTTGACAAAGGCGAAACGCTTGGATTGGTCGGTGAAAGCGGATGTGGCAAAACCACGCTGGGCCGCACTTTAATAAGATTAATAAAACCTACTTCGGGAAATATTCTTTTTAACGGAAAAAATATTGCAGGAATTCCTGATGAAGAATTGAGAAAAATGCGAAAGGATATCCAAATCATTTTTCAGGATCCTTATGGTTCATTAAATCCGCGGTTAACCATTGGCGAAGCGATAAATGAACCGATGAAAATTCATTCCATATTACCTTCTCAAAAACAACGTAAAGAAAAAATAATCGACTTGCTGGAAAAAGTAGATTTGAAGCCCGAATATTTTAACCGTTATCCCCATGAATTCAGTGGTGGCCAGCGCCAGCGCATTTGCATCGCCCGTGCGCTTGGACTAAATCCAGACTTTATTATTTGCGATGAAAGTGTATCCGCGCTTGATGTAAGCGTGCAGGCACAGGTTTTAAACTTACTCAATGATCTGAAAGAAGAACTTGGATTTACCTGTATTTTTATTTCACACGATCTGGGCGTAGTTCATTACATCAGTAACCGTATCATGGTGATGAATAAAGGAAAAATAGAAGAAAGCGGAAGTGCTGATGAAATATATTTTAATCCAAAAAAGGAATATACACAAAGACTGATTGCTTCGATTCCAAAAGTTGCGTTTTAAAATTTATATCATGAATTGAAATTTAATAAATTTTGCTCAGGCCGATTTTTTTCCTCCTCGGGTGTCGTTTGTTCTAATCCGGTTTTGCATTAATACACAAAACACCCCTATTTATTTTTTTACTGTTTTTTTTTAAAAGATAAACTGTTAAATGGAAAAGGGCCCCCCTATCAGTGTCACTTTTGGCACAGTATTTACACACTAGTTTCGAAAACATACCATTTATGTTCTAAGGAACGTAAAGCCGTTGCAACATGAAAAACACTGATTTGATTTTTGAATAATTGCATTTGTTTGCATTATTTCTTCATACAGGTCAGGACTTGCAGTGGAAATTTTGAAGACGAAGCTAACCCTTCGTCTTCTTTTAAAATAAAACCCCATTGGAAATAAACAAAAATGGCTTTCTCAGATTTTGAGAAAGCCATTTTTTCATTTTAAAGAAATTTAGAAATTTCGTGAACCGTCTGCCTGGTATGTGTAACGGAATTTATAAATTAATGTAACCGGAACCTGCCCGGTAAAAGGTAAATAAGAAACAGAAAGGATTTCCATTTTTACATAATGTCCATCTGCAGTTTTAAATACAAAAAATTGACCTGCTTTCGGATGAAATGTATGAGTCGGATCTGTTGGATCATAATTATACCAGCCTGTTGTGTATCCTGCATTTATAGCTGGTTTGGTGGCTGTGGTATCGTATGCATATCCTGTTTCAGGAGCTGAAGTCAGCGTTTCGTAAACTCCGGGTTGTGTAATAACACCCGCGTTTCCCGGGCCGCTTGCATGACTATTCACAATAATATTTACGAAGCGAATTCCAAAATCCCATTTGGAAGTCGCAGAATCACTATTTGATACTACTGAACTGTCTTTAAAGCTATAAAAAGTATAAGGAGCAGTAGAACTGAAAGGCACTTGTATTGAATCCGTTACAGATACGGATGCTTGAGGAGTAGGCGTTGGATTCTCCTTTTTACTACAAGAAATAAATCCGATCACCAGTGCTGCTAATGCGAGCACGCTTAATTTCATAGTTTTCATTTTCATTTTGTTTTTATTTTTCGAGTTTAAAATTAATGTTGATAAAATAGGTTCTGCCATAGATATTAGGCATCAATAGTGGGTTTTTATAATTCAAAATATTTTCAATTCCACCTTGTACTTCCCAGCGATTTCCAATTTGTTTGGAAACGGTAGCATTCAAAAGCACAAATCCTTTTACAGATTCACGGTCGTCTGTATAAACGCCGCTTCCGTTTTGAAAGCCATTCAGCCCACTGAAACCGTAGCTACCGCGATATTTTGCAGTGATAAAAGCGTTGCCTTTATACAGCAGATTATTATATTGAAATCTAAGATTAGCGGTATTCGTGCTTCTGTTGTATAAACCTTTATATTCACTTTTTGTAACCAATGAAGTGACAAAAGTATTGGGATCGCGCTTATACAACTTGCCGTCTTTTATTTGTTGCAATATTTTTTTGTCTTTGGCGATTAGATATTGATAGCCGCCAAACAAAGAGAAATTGTGATTGAAATTGTAAGAGAAATTAGCTTCTATTCCTTCTGTAAAAACTTTATCCAGATTCATATAAGAAAAAATAGACTGATTATTCGTTTTATTAAAAGGCAGATTGTAGGATTCAATCAGATTACTGATGTCATTTCTAAAAAAATTAACCTTAAAAACGGCGTGGCTGTTGATTGTATAATCAAATCCTGCATTCACACCAACGGATTTTTCGGGAGAAAGCGGATAAGGATGCAGGTAAGGATTAATATTAATATCCTGATTTATCTGTCCTGTTTTCTGTAACATTTGCAAACCATGTCCTAATTCATTTGCACCGAGGATGGTATAGCCGATCAGAGAATTAGAAAAATTTAAAAACTGCTGTCTGAAATCCGGTGCTTTAAAACCGCCGCCAATGCTGCCTTTGAGAATAAAATTAGGTTCTAATTTATAAGCTATCGCCAATTTTGGGCTAAATTGGGCGGGATACAAAGAATTTTTATCAAACCTGGCGCCTGCGATAATATTTGTTTTGTTTTTCCATTGAATTTGTTTTTGCACAAAAGCATACCAGGCATTTAGTTGTTTCAGCGAACTATATCTTGTTGAATTTACTGTTTCAAAATTATAGCCTACTCCGGTCACAAAAAGCGCTGCGGGATTTTTACCAACATTCAGCTGTATTTCCGGACGCAATAGAAAATCTGTTAACTGAATTTTTTCATACAAAGAATCATTTTTTTGTAAATAAACTGCCGCATTATTAGTATAAGAACTAGCATAAACAGAAGCAGTATAATTGAATGCAGCGTTCACTTTGTGATCATAACGTGCAAATAAACTTCCATCCGTTTCCTGGGTGGTACCTTTTACAACCTGCGGTTCCGATACGGGGTAAATGAGGTAGTTATTGAATTGTTTTTCTGAAAAATATCTTGCGGATAAAGTCAGTTTGCTTTTATCGCTGATATGGTAAGTAAGTTTGGCGCTTGCAGAGTAATCGACAAATGGATCAATGGTTTTTCCATAAATGTTTTTATCAAGATCATAGCCGTCACTGCTGTATCTGTTGACAAAAAATTCAAGCGCAGTTTTCTTTTTTTTTATCGTAGCAGCAGCGGTTAATCCTAATGTGTTGTTTGTAGCGTAGTGAGTTTGAAGGTTCAGCGTATTTTTTACAGGGTCTTCTGTTATAATATTGATTACTCCTGCCAAAGCATCGGAACCATACAAACAGGTAGCCGGCCCGCGCATGATTTCTATTTGCTTTATGTTTCCAATAGCGATTCTTCCGAGGTTAATAATGCCGGCATTGCGGCCAATTAGCGGCTCGCCATTTACTAAAATCAAAGTGTAAGCCGGATCTAATCCCTGCATCTGAATACCATCCCCAAATGGATTTGGATAACCCTGTAATGCAGTGCCTAATGGATTATTAGCGATTACCAAACCTGTTTGCATCTGCAAAATATCTATGAGCTTTTGCGAACCGGAAAGCTGGATGTTTTTTGCCGAAATTATCTGGATCGGCAAAGGAATATTCGATACTTTATTTTCTGTACGGGTAGCAGTAACGACTACTTCATCCAGCACTTTTGAAAGCGAATCTTTTTTCACCTGCCCTGAGGCAGCATGTGTAAAAATTACCGTGACAATAAAAATATATCGTAACTTTTTTAGCATCTCAATTCGTGCAAAAGTGCTTCACTTCCGGCTAATTTTTATCATTGAACTGTAAAAAGGGGTTTATAGAAAACGGTATCTAAAAGAACCGGTTTAAAAGGAAATAATATCAAATTTATTGGTGTTTTATTGGATATTCTTAAAAAAGGCAAATAAGGATTTTCGGAATTCGTAAAATTTTTTTTTAATAAGTCACCACTTCCAAAAATTAATTTAAAAAACACAGATTTGCATTATTTAGTCGTTTACTGCTAATCAATTTTAAAAATTGTTTTTCTATAATAAATAAATCATCGAAACAACAATTCGCACGGTTTTATCCCGGTATGCTTTTTAAAAGCAGTAGAAAAATGAGAAATAGAAGAATATCCGAGTGAAGCCGAAACTTCTGTTACAGTCAATCCTTTTTCATACAATAAATACTTTGCATGTTCCATTCTTTGGCTTTGAAAAAAATCAAAAATGGTAGTGCCATACATTTCTTTAAATCCTTTTTTCAGATAACATTCATTAATAGCAGCTTTGCGGCTTAGTTCACGAATAGTAAGCGGTTCGCCGATATGCTGTAATAGTACGTCGCGTGCCAAAGCTATCTTTTCCCGATCGGCTTCATTCATCAAAAATTTACAGGAAAAATTTTCTTCCGTTTCACCACCCATGCATTCGATACTATACAGCAACAACATTTGTGTTTGTGCGTTGATAAAAATATTTTCAAGTGTATCAGTATAAGTATGGTTCATCAACGATTCAAGAACCGTTCTTGTGCGCCCGCAAAGCGAAAAGGTTTTTGTAAAGGAAGCAGTGTGATTAAAGTTTAAAATGTCTTCCGAAAAAGTAGTTGTTTTTAGTCCTTTCAAAAATTGTGTAAGATGATCAGTATTAAACCTGAAACATCCTACATCAATCGTATCAACCAGTTCATCACACTTGTGCGAATCTGAATGTTTACAAAAACTACATTCGGCATCTTTTTGTTTGCAATAGCGGTTTCCTTCCATGCAAAAAACCAGTTCAATGTTCCCGGATTTCTGATCTTTTTCATTATAATTATAAACCATCATGGCGGTTTCTTCAATGCTTACATTTGGAAGTTTCCGGTAACGGTTAATAACGTATTGAACGGAGCCGGGAATCCTCTGTGAGTTATGTTGTACCAACTCCATCTCTTCCTGCATTACCGGATGCGTGAGCGCAATTGATAAAATATTTTGTGCAGATTCCATTATAAAAAAATTGAATGCCGCAAAGTTACAAATTTTAAAGGCATTTTCCACCTTGAAACCCTGGGTATGATTTGAATCATATACAAATCTTAATCGTTTCTGTTCAGGTTAATAGCCTGCTGTGCGCAGATTTACCAATCGGAATGATATTCAAATTTTAATTGTTTCTGTTGAAATAAAATGATAATTTGTACTCATTTTTAAAACAATAATTTGTAATGAGAACTGTAAATCAATGGTTGCAGGAATATGGCGAAAGCCATCAAAATGAAACCAATAAATTGATCCACTGGATTTGTGTGCCGGCAATTTTTTTTTCTATTGTTGGCTTATTATTCAGTATAAAACTGCCTTGGATCATCAATACTCACACCGTAAACGTAGCGATGATAGCGATTTTGCTGATTACAATTTATTATCTGCGACTTTCGATAACGCTTGCAACCGGCATGCTGGTTTTTGGCATCATTTGCCTTTTTATAGCTCATCTTATTGAAAAATATGTGCCTGCTCCCTTATGGCTGGTTTGTGTAGTCATTTTCATACTTGCCTGGATTGGGCAATTTTACGGACATCATGTTGAAGGCAAGAAACCTTCATTTTTAAAAGATCTCCAGTTTTTATTAATCGGGCCGATGTGGCTGATGAGTTTTCTTTATAGAGCAATAGGTATCCGGTATTAGATATTACGCGGGTGTTACATGCAAATTAAGAATCGGAATTATTTCTTTCTTTGTTGTAAATCAAATACACTTCTTTGCCGATATCATAAACACTTTTTCATTGAATAAAAGATTTCAAGAATTTTCTACATTAACCAGGGAAGTCAAGGCAGGGATTGCAGGCTCTAAATGTATACCTCATGAATCCGCCAGGCAGGTAAAAATATAACTCGAGCGTAATTTCCACAGAATGAGCACATGAGGAGGAGGAAAATGCTAAAGAATTATAGACAATCGGCGTTCTGATGCATTTTCCAAAAAGAAAAGGCTGTCGCAGATTTTCAATTCTGAGACAGCCTTTTTAAAATACGGTATTAAAGAAAATTAATAATCTTTGCTGTAACCACCGCCGCCGCTGTTTCTGCCGCCGCCGTAGCCGCCACTGCTTCTGCCGCCACCGTAGCCGCCGCCGCTGCTTCTGCCACCACCGTAGCCACCGCTGCTTCTGCCGCCGCCACCACCGTAGCCACCGCCGCCGCTTTTCTTATAGCCGCTGCCTTCCGGACGAGGTTGTGATTCGTTTACAATCAATTTACGGCCTTGTACTTCACTTTCATTTAATGTAGCGATGGCAGTTTTAGCTGCATCATCGTCCTGCATTTCAACAAAACCGAAACCTTTACTGCGGCCGGTGTTTTTTTCTTTAAGAATTTTTGCACTTGTTACAGCACCATATTGGCCGAATAAGTTGTTTAAATCTTCATCAGTCATTGACCAACTGAGATTACCTACATAGATGTTCATTGTAAAAACTTTTTTTTAAATAAATTAGAGAAACTATTAATGAATCAGTAGCTACAATGAACTGAAGAAACCTAATAAAGAGAAACATCAGCCAAAAGAAAAACACACTAAACCATTAACAAACAATAAAGGTAAACTTTTATTTCAAATAAAATTATTTTTTACAAAATTATTTTCGGTTTTAAGTTTTCGGCAAAAACGTAATATCGGTTCAAAAAAAACATTTAAACCGTTGATGAAATTCATCCTTATTTGCCGGTTTCTATTATTTTTTATATTTGGTGAAATAATTGTTTTGAAAAATCTCTTTCTAATTTGCTTTCTTTATTTCCAAATCCCCGTTACATTTTGCCAGTCGAATTATTTTCAACAAGAGGTAAATTATACAATTAATGTTTCGCTGAATGACATTCAAAAGACGCTCGACGGATTTGAAGTTATTGATTATACCAACAATTCACCGGATACACTTCAATATATCTGGTTTCATCTTTGGCCAAACGCTTACAAAAATGACCGCACTGCTTTTAGCGAACAACTGTTGCAACTCGGAAGAACCGATTTTTATTTCAGTGATGAAAACAAACGTGGCTACATCAACCGTCTTGATTTTAAAGTAAACGGAATGGTGGCCAATCTCGAAGACCATCCGTTATATATAGATGTAGCAAAACTGATTTTACCTTTTCCCCTTTTGCCAGGCGAAAGCATAAAGATATCCACTCCATTTCATGAAAAAATTCCTTTCAATTTTTCCCGTGGCGGGTATGTTGACAATACTTTTCAAATAACTCAATGGTATCCAAAACCGGCGGTTTATGACAGTCAGGGATGGCATCCAATGCCATATCTGGACCAGGGAGAATTTTACAGTGAGTTTGGAAATTTTAAAGTTCAAATCACCGTTCCAAAAGATTACATTGTAGCTGCTACCGGGGAATTGCACAATGAAGATGAAGTGAAATGGCTGAAGGAAAAAGCCACAGGTAGCATGTATCAGGTAGCAGGAAAACAGCAACCAACAGTGAGCAAAGAATTACCTTCAATCAAAAACAAAAAAGTAAAAAAGAGGTACCAGCCAACAACAAAAAAAACAACGAATAAAAATAAAGCCGCTCTTCTTCAACCTTCAACCTTCAACTTTGAACCTTCAACCTCGAACCTTGAACCTTCAACTTCGAACCCTGAAACCAAAACCCTCATTTATATCCAAAACAACGTTCATGATTTTGTATGGTTTGCTGATAAAAATTTTATTGTAAAATATGATACATTAAAATTGGCATCCGGAAGGATTATTGATGTTTATGCTTTTTATCCGCCGGCAGCAAAAACTGTTTGGAAAAACAGCATACAATTTATCAAAGATGCCCTTAATACACGAAGTAAATGGCTGGGAGAATATCCATATAATATAGTAACTGCTGTGGAGGCAAAAATCGGTTCCCCCGGAGGAATGGAATATCCAACCATTACCAGTATTTCTCCCTTGGCTGATGAGAAATCTTTAGACATGATAATCGAACACGAAGTGGGCCACAACTGGGTTTATGGTATTTTGGCGACCAATGAAAGAGATTATCCGTGGATGGATGAGGGCATAAATACATACTTTGATAATCGTTATGAAAAATTAAAATATCCTGAAAACAAATCAGAAAAAAAAGAAGATTTTATTCAAAAAAAATTTCCGGAGGATGATGGTAGTTTGATTTACAGAATACAAATTACTTCAAAAAAAGATCAGCCAATTGAAACCCCTTCAGAAGATTTTTCTGAAACAAATTACGGCGCAATCGCTTATTACAAAACCGGTTTGTGGATGAAAAAATTAGAAGATTTTGTGGGAACAGATTTGTTTGACAGTTGCCTTCATGAATATTATAATCTCTGGAAATTTAAACATCCTTATCCGGAAGATTTTAAAAAAGTAGTAGAAGATGTGAGCGGAAAAAATGTCGATACCATTTTCTCTTTATTATCAAAAAAAGGAAGAATGGAACCTGCAAAAAAGAAGGAATTCAAAATTTCTGCTTTCTTCAATTTGAGAAATACCGATAAATACAATTACCTTTTTTTATCTCCTGCTATTGGTAAGAATTATTATGACGGACTAATGATTGGAGCATTGATTCATAATTACACATTACCAGAACACAAATTCGAGTTTTTTGTTGCTCCACTGTATGCAACGGGCAGCAAAAAATTAAGAGGAATTGGTGGTATAAATTATCATTGGTACCCGGATAACCAATTTCAAAAAATTCAAATTGGCCTGAACGGAAGCACCTTTTCGATGAACCAGAGTTTGGATACAAGTGGTAATAAAATTTTTGAAAGTTTTGAGAAAATTACACCTTATTTAAAAATTTATTTTAAAACAGACATTTTAAGTAAAAAGAAGAGCTGGCTTGATTTTCGTTCTTATATCATCACAGAGACTTACTTTGATAATTATAAATATAAGACAGGTAGCGACAGCGTAATTTCATATCCAAATTCTCTTCAGAAAACGCACCGCTACATTAACCAGCTATCTTTTAATTTTGAAAATAACCGCGCTTTATATCCTTACAACTATCAGCTTCAAATGCAACAGGGAAAAGGATTTTACAGGTTAAATGCGACTGCGAATTATTTTTTCAATTATGCAAAAGGCGGGGGCCTATCAGTAAGAATTTTTGCAGCAAAATTCGGATATATTGGCTCAAAAGATTTTTCCCTTACTTATCAATATGAGCCAAAACTGTTAGGTGCAAATGGAACAGATGATTATACCTATAGTAACTATTTTATGGGCCGCACCGCGTCCACATCTTATGGTGACATTCCTGTTAAAAATGATGGAATTGCGGCACAGCAAATTATGATACAAAATACAGGTGGACTTAAATTCAGACTGGATCCGGTGAGTAGCCGCTGGCAGTCGGAAAATTGGATTGCTGCGATTAATTTGAACAGTACATTGCCCAATAATCTATTTCCTGCAAACCTGCCTTTAAGAATTTTCTTCGACGCAGGAACTTATGCAGAAGCATGGCAAAAAAATGCTTCTTCCTCTAAGTTTTTATACGTTGGCGGACTTCAATTATCACTTTTAAAAAATGTAGTGAATATTTATGTGCCGCTCATTTACTGCAACGATTTTAAAGAATACTTGAAAACAGATCCACAAGCAAATAAATTTTTGAAGAAAATAACTTTCAGCATGGATATTCAAAATTTCCGTTTAAGTAATATTACAAATTTACCTGACCTTTAATTTTCCCAAAAACAGATTTCATTGCCTATTTCCTACATAAAGCACGCTGATATTGACAAAAAAAAATGGGATAAGTGTATCGCTGATTCACCAAATGAATTGATTTATGCATACTCCTATTATCTTGATATCATGAGCAAAAACTGGGATGCACTTATTCTAAATGATTATGAAGCAGTAATGCCTTTGACGTGGAATAAAAAATTTGGAATTTCATATTTGAGGCAGCCGGCATTCACACAGCAATTAGGAATTTTTGGAAATATGATCTTTGATGAAAAGATTACCGAATTATTTATCAGCAAAGCATTAGAGATATTTCCATTTGCAGAAATAAATCTAAATTATGCAAACGAATATCAAAATGGAAAAACAAAAAAAAGTAATTTAATTCTTCATTTAAATCGTTCATTTGATGAAATAGAAAAAGGATTCAGAAAGGATTTTGTAAATAAAATAAAGAACCATAATTCTTTAATTTATCAATCCTCAGCGGAGATTGAAAAAGCGATACAAATATTTAAAGAAAATTATGATGATAAGATTCGGATTTCTTCAAACGCGTACCAGGATTGGCTTGAGCTATGTATTCTTTTAAAAACAAAAGAACAGCTTTTAGTAAGAAAAGTAAATTCAGTGGATGGAGAATTGCTTTCAATTGCGCTGCTCCTAAAAGACGAACGCCGCATTTATTACGTAATGTCTTCTACTCTGCCGGCTGGTCGTAAACAACAATCAAACTATTTTTTATTGTATCACATTATAAAAGAATTTGCCGGAAAGGATTTAATTTTCGATTTTGAAGGTTCAGAAATTCCTTCTATTAAATCATTTTTTTCAAAATTCGGAACTGTTGAACAACCTTATCCTTTTGTAAAAATCAATAATCTATCATTTCCAAAAAGATGGCTGAAAAACGGGTATGATTATTTGAAAAAAAATATCTTAATCACAAAAACAGAAACACGGATATTTGTTTGTTTACTGCAGGCCAATAAACATCAAATTTCCTTCGAATTATTTTCCACAATCAAATCAGCAAAAATCAAATCGCGTGGAGTGGTTATTTTAATATTGTCAATTTCTCCTTCAATCAAATTTATTTTTAAACCAAATGCCTCTACCACAGTTGCTTCATCTGTGAACTGGTCTTTATAATCAATTTCATAAGCGGGCAGCAAAATTTTACTGTGAAAAGTTTGCGGCGTTTGTACCAGTTTTATTTTTTTCCGGTCAATGATTTTATTTCCATTTGAAGTCAGCATTCTTACACTGTCTTTGCAATCAACAGCTGGAATCGCATTTCCGCGTTCCAAAGCAGCTTGATAACATTTTTTTACCAGATCCTTTGTGACCAGGCATCTTACCCCATCATGTACAAAAATAATTGCTTCATCTTTTATTAAAGAAAGCCCGTTTTGAACAGAATGAAAACGGGTTCTTCCACCCGCCGTTATTTTAAATTTCGATGCATCAAAATATCCATCAATAATTTCCTGGCCTTTTCCGATGTGCTCTTCTGGTAAAACTAAAATGATTTCTATATCATCATAAGCATCTAAAAAAGCTTTGATGCTATAATATAAAACCGGTTTGTTTTTTAAAAATAAAAATTGTTTGGGTATATCATTCTTCATTCGTGTTCCGTTTCCGCCCGCTACAATTAATGCTATTTTCTTCATGCGTGAATTTTTTAAAAAAATTTGAGCGTCAAAGTTAATGGAATCAGTTTGGCTATTTTTTGAAGCGAAAAAAATATGATTAAGAAGAAGCACAGCAAACGAAGAAATAACCCGATTTTTGATTTCCGTGTAAAAAACTTTTATCAAAATGCAATAAAGAATATGTTTTCCCAGCCCGGGTTTATTATCCGGCCTGAGTTAAAAAATTACTGCTGAAAACAACAATGATTTTTATATCTTCATCCCTTTATTTCATCTAAAAATATCCTTCAAATGAGAAAAGGCTTATTCATTTCATTTTTATTTTTTGTTTCTGTTTCTGTTACCGGTCAAAAAATTAATGTTGAGCAATTATTAATTCCTGAACCGGTTTCTGTAACGCAAGGCACCGGAAATTTTATTTTAAATAATAAAACCAGCATCCATGTTACTTCCTCAGATGCTTCGGCAAAGCGCGTTGCAGAGTTTCTTTCAAAAAAATTATCGAAGGCTACCGGTTATGCAATTCCTGTTGTTGCCAATTCAAAAAATGAAACTTCTAATGGAATAAAGTTGTCTTTGGTTAAAGATACTTCTTTAGGAAATGAAGGATATAAACTGAATGTAAAGACAAATGAAATAACTATTTCTGCAAATAAACCAGCCGGCCTTTTTTATGGAATGCAAACCTTATTTCAATTAATGCCAAAAGAAATCGAAGAAAACCAGGTGGTAAAAAATGTGACGTGGGAAGTTCCCGTTTGCACGGTCAAAGATTATCCCCGTTTTGGCTGGCGTGGTTTGATGTTTGATGTGAGCCGCCATTTTTTTACCAAAGACGAAGTGAAAGAATTTATAGATCAAATGGTAAAATACAAATATAATTTATTGCATTTGCATCTTACTGATGATGAAGGTTGGCGTATAGAAATTAAAGGATTGCCACGCTTAACAGAGGTTGGCGCATGGCGTGTAAAAAAGGTTGGTTATTTTGGCACTTTTTCTCCGCCAACTCCTGATGAACCACGCAACTATGGCGGCTTTTATACACAGGATGATATCCGTGAAATTGTAAAATATGCACAGGATCGCTTTGTAAATATTCTGCCTGAAATAGATGTTCCGGGCCATAGCCTTGCCGCTGTCGTTTCTTATCCTGAATTATCGTGTACACCCGGCGCAGAAAATTATCGCGTTCGTTCAGGAGAGCCAATCATGGACTGGTCTCATGGGCAGCCGCCGATCGCTTTGGTGGATAATACCCTTTGCCCTGCCAATGAAAAAGTGTATGAATTTTTAGATAAAGTAATGACACAGGTGGCGCAGTTATTTCCTTTTCCCTACATCCATGTGGGCGGTGATGAATGTCCCAAAAACTTTTGGGAAAAAAGTGACTCTGTAAAAGCGTTGATGCAAAGAGAAGGTTTAAAAAATATGGATGAGGTGCAAAGCTATTTTGAAAAAAGACTGGAAAAAATTGTTGAATCGAAAGGGAAAAAATTCATGGGTTGGGATGAAATTTTGCATGGCGGAATAGCGCCAAATGCTGCGGTAATGAGCTGGCAGGGAATGAAAGGAGGAATAGAAGCTGCAAAGATGAATCATGAAGTGGTAATGAGTCCTACAGATTTCGCATACCTGGATTATATGCAGGGCGATCCGGCAATAGAGCCACGTGTTTATGCCACTTTGCGTTTGAAAAAAGCTTATCAATTTGAGCCCGTTCCGGATGGTGTAGATCCCAAATATATCCTGGGTGGACAGGCAAATTTGTGGACAGAACAGATTTACAATATGCGCCACATGGAATACATGCTTTGGCCGCGTGCAATGGCCATTTCAGAAGCAGTATGGTCGCCAAAAGATAAAAGAAACTGGGACGATTTTTCCAGTCGGGTGCAAAAACAATTTCCAAGGTTTGATGCTGCGCAAATTAAATATGCACCAAGCATGTATGACCCTATTTTTAATGTAAGCAAAACAGATAGTGGAACCATTAAAATTGATTTAAGCACCGAAATAAAAGGCCTTGATATTTATTACAGCTTTGATAATTCTTTTCCTGATAATTTTTATCCGAAATATACATCGCCACTGGTTCCACCAAAGGATGCGGTGATGTTAAAAGTAATTACTTACCGTGGAAAAGAACCAATAGGCAGGATGATTTCCGTACCAATTTCAGACCTGCAAAAGCGGGTTAAATAATATCGTTTTCAATAAACGAATAAATAAACCGGATTTGTGTTTTTCTTTATAGAAATCAAATGATGTCAGATCCAAAAATTCCATGAGCGTTTCAGAAATATACAACGCATTTATTGCTGGAATGAAAGACACTACCTGGCTTGAGTACGTTGCTGTATTTTCAGGAATTGTAAGTGTTTGGTTTTCGCGAAAAGAAGATATCTGGGTTTATCCGACGGGTTTGATCAATACCACATTTTATGTTTATTTAAGTTTTAAAGGAAGCTTATTTGGCGAAGCAAGTGTTAATTTTTATTATACGGTAATGAGTATTTATGGATGGATATTATGGGCTAAAAAAAATCAGCAACAGGAGCATATCGTGAATATTATGTGGAGCACAAAAAAAGAATGGCTTCAGGAAATTTTATTTTTTGCCACATTTTATGTTGTCATTTTTGCAGCCCTCAGTTACCTGAAAAAGGATTTTGCGCCCGGCGCTATCCCCTGGGCAGATGCATTTGCAAGCTCCACGGCTTTTACTGGAATGTGGCTGATGGCAAAGAAAAAAGTAGAAAGCTGGTATTGGTGGATCGCGACGAACATAGCTTCTATTCCGTTATACTTTGTCAAGCATTATGTATTCACCAGTGTCTATTATATTATTTTGTTGATGATGGCCGTTTGGGGATTGCTTGAATGGAGAAGACGAGCCAATGAACATCTGTTGAAAATAGAAGAAATTCCGGAATGGAAACAATAAAAAAAATAGCGGTAATTGGCCCCGAATCAACCGGAAAAAGTACGCTGTGTGCCAAGCTGGCTGCGCATTATAACACTTTGTGGGTGCCGGAATATGCAAGAGAATATTTAGAAAAAAATGGTGCAGAATATAATTATGAAGATTTACTTACGATTGCAAAAGGTCAGATAGAATTGGAAGAAAGTAGCAAGTATCAAGTAGCAAGTATCAAGTATCAACCTTCAACCTTCAACCTTCAACCTTCAACTATCTTTATTGATACCGACTTGTATGTAATGAAAGTATGGTCAGAATTTGTTTTTAATCAATGCAGCAACTGGATTTTGAATAGAATCGCTGAAAGAAAATACGATTTGTATTTGCTCTGTGATACTGATCTGCCCTGGGTTGAAGACGAATTAAGAGAATATCCGGACGAAAAAATCCGTAAAAAATTATTTTGTTTCTATAAAGACATTATGGTAAATCAATCCACACCCTGGAGTATTATTTCAGGAAATTATGAAGAGAGATTTGAGAAAGCCGTAAAATTTATTGAGGATTCATTTACCAAAAAAACTGTTCAGAAATAATCTTCCCGTCTTTCACTTCATACACACAAATTTCAGACATGGTAGAACGGCCTCTCCCTTTCATCGTAACATCCATATCTAAAGAAAAAGCGATCGCATTTCCTGCTACAACAGGATCCGAAACTTTTACTGAATGCGCTTCTTCCATCATTGAATTAAATTGGTTTCCTTTTTCCAAAATTCCATTTAATCCTTTGGTTTCTTTTTCAAAACCAGGAGTAGCTTGCGGTTCAATGCTTACCGCATCATCAGCAAATAATTCTTTTTGTGCTTTTTCAAAATCACCTTTCCGGCAAAGCTCTGTAAGGCGATCAGCGATTTGTTGAGTAGTCATCATAATTTTTGAATTAAAATTAAAAAAATCCATACAAAACATGGAATTTTAGAAAGGGTTTTACGAAACCATGATAAGACAACAAAAATTTTGCGCGAATTACTTCATCAAAATTTAGATAAGTGTGAATTTGAAAATCGTTCACTGTGGAATATCTTTACCGCCTCATTTTGGTATCAAAAAAACCGATGTAATCACATATGCCGCTTAAAGTTTATAATTCATTCACCAAAGAAAAAGAAGAATTTATACCGATAAATCCGCCTCACGTGGGCATGTATGTTTGCGGGCCTACAGTAAGCGGAGAAAGCCATCTGGGGCATGCTCGTCCTTACATTACATTCGACGTGGTGTACAGATATTTATTGTATCTCGGATATAAAGTGCGGTATGTGCGTAATATCACCGATGCAGGGCATTTTGAAGAAGAAGGCCGGGAAGCGGAAGACAAAATTTCTAAAAAAGCATTGTTGGAAAAAGTGGAGCCAATGGAATTGGTTCATAAATACACCAATCTATTTCATTGGGCATTCAGGCAGTTTAATACACTTGATCCGAATATAGAACCAACCGCTACAGGTCATATTGTGGAACAAATCGGCATGATTGAAAAATTAATTGATGCCGGATATGCGTATGTGGTGAATGGTTCTGTTTATTTTGATGTAAAAAAATATGCCGAAAATTATGATTATGGCAAACTAAGCGGGCGCGTGGTAGATGATCTTTTAGAAACAACCCGTGAGCTGGAAGGACAGGAAGAGAAAAGAAACAAGGCCGATTTTGCGTTGTGGAAATCTGCGCCGCCAAAACACATCATGCGCTGGAAAAGCCCGTGGGGAGAAGGTTTCCCGGGATGGCATATTGAATGCTCTGCAATGGCAACCAAATATCTGGGGCCGCGTTTTGATATTCATGGCGGAGGAATGGATCTCATGTTTCCACATCACGAAAGCGAAATTGCACAGAGCACCATCTGCAATCATACCCCACCAGCAAGGTATTGGGTGCACAATAATATGATCACGGTGAACGGGAAAAAAATGGGCAAAAGCTATAATAACCAGATCACGCTTACGCAAATGTTTAGCGGCGATCATCCGTTGCTTTCACAGCCTTTTTCGCCGATGGTAATTCGCTTTTTTATTTTACAAACACATTATCGCAGCACTTTGGATTTTAGCAGTGAAGCGCTTGTTGCTGCAGAAAAAGGGTTGAAGCGTTTGTTCGAAGCATTTGAGATATTGAAAAAATTACCGGTAGTTGAGATGCAGGAAGCAACAGATAAAGAACTTGAAGAAAAAATAAATAAGCTAACAGATGAATTTGAAGAATTTATCAATGATGATTTCAATACAGCCAAAGTGCTGGCTAATATGTTTGAAATTGTTCCGGTTATTAATTCCATGAAAGATGGATTAATAAAGAATAACGCAATATCAGCAGCAACATTGCAAAAATTAAAAGTAAAATTTACCGTTTTTCTCGAAGATATTTTAGGATTAAAAGATCCCAATGAAAATTCTTCACAGCTCAGTGGTATCATGGATTTGCTGATACAGATCCGCAAAGAAGCGAAATCAAAAAAAGACTTTTTTACCTCCGATAAAATAAGGAAACAACTGGCCGATTTGGGAATTGAAATGAAAGACGAAAAAGATGGAAATATAAGCTGGAGCAGGGTGTGAAATGGTTGAAGGTTGAAGGTTCAAAGTTTAAGGTTGAAGAAAAAGAAAATAATCAATTTTCAATACTCAATAATCCAATTTCAAGTGAAGGAAATAACTCTAAATAATCTTACAGCAAAAGAACAAATAAGGTGAATTCCTGTTTTTAATTCTCACAATAGATAAAGGTTGAAGAAAATAATCAATTTTCAATGCTCAATAATCAATTTTCAAGTGAAGGAAATAACTCTAAATAATCTTACGGCAAAAGAACAAATAACGTGAATTCCTGTTTTTTCGGCAAATAATAAATTAATTTTAAAACATGCAATATTTAGTAATTTTTGAAAAAGCGGCAGATGGAACTTTCTGGGCAAAAGTTCCTGATCTTGATGGATGCTACTCCAGTGGTGATAGCATTAATGAAGCAAAAGAAAATGTAAAAGATGCGATCGCTTTGTATCTGCAGGATTTAAAGGATGAGGGAAAACCAGTTCCTCAAGCTCTTAAAAGCTGAATTAGTAGTTGTCTGATTTGTTCTGGTTTTCTTATTCACAATAACTTAGCATTGACATTTTCTCTTAATGTCTTAAATTCGCCGGCCTTAACATTTTTAAATCCGCTATGAAAAAATTTTTCTTTTTCTTCATTCTTTTTCTTTCCATCATTTCTTTTCAAAAATCAACGGCGCAACCGAAGTATGAATTTCGTGGCGTGTGGGTGGCCACAGTAGAAAACATTGATTTTCCTTCTTCCAGAAATTTAAGCACGCAACAGCAAAAAGACCAGTTTATAAAGTTGCTGGACATGCATAAAAGAAATGGCATGAATGCGCTGATAGTACAGGTCAGGCCTGCATCAGATGCGTTTTATCCGTCACAATATGAGCCATGGAGTGAATATCTTACAGGCAAACAAGGGCAACCTCCGTCCCCTTATTATGATCCGTTAGAATTTATGATAACGGAGACGCACAAACGTGGAATGGAATTTCATGCATGGATGAATCCGTATCGTGCAGAATTTCGCGTGGGTCGAATCTTCTATCTCTCCCAATCACATCACCAAACTACATCCGGAATGGTTTATCACTTATGGCAACACCAAATATTTTGATCCGGGAAATAAAGATGCACAAAATTTTGTGGTAAATGTAGTACGGGATGTGGTAAAACGTTATGATGTAGATGCCATTCATTTCGATGATTATTTTTATCCTTATAAAATCGCAGGCAAAGATTTTAATGATGCCGCGTCTTATAAAAAATATGGAAATGGCTTGTCAGTAGATGACTGGCGCAGAAGTAATGTGGATTCCATCATTGTGCATTTGAGCAAAACGATCAAAGAGGAGAATCCATATTGCCAGTTTGGAATCAGCCCTTTTGGAGTCTGGAGAAATATTGATAAAGATCCTGAAGGAAGCAATACAAAAGCAGGTGTAACGAATTATGACGATTTGTATGCAGACATTTTACTGTGGTTGAAAATGAAATGGATTGATTATGTAGTGCCGCAATTATATTGGGAAGTGAATCAGAAAGTCGTTGGTTTCAAAGTACTTACCGATTGGTGGGCAAGGCACACCTACGGAAGGCAGCTATACATCGGCCAGGGAATTTACCGCGCTTTGGAAGCGAAATCTTACGCGTGGAAAAATAAACTGGAGCTTCCGGACCAGATACAGTTTTTGCGCAAATATCCACAGATAGAAGGAAGTGTATTTTTCAGCAGTGCTACATTTGCCAGCAATCCAAACGGATGGAGCGATACACTGAGAAATAATTATTATAAATACCCGGCAATACCGCCGCCGATGCCATGGATAGATTCACTAAAACCTGAACAACCGGTTTTATCTTTCGATAGTTCTAAATCAACTTTTTTTACTACTTCGCTGGATTTATATTTTCGTGAAAATGAAAACAATGATCTGATAAACCGTTATGTCATTTATCAGTTTAATGATGTGAGTAATATAGATGATAACGACCCTAAAAATATCAAAGAGATCATCTTATCGGGCAACAATTTCTATCATTTCACTTTTGACAATATCCCTGCTAATCAAAACAAAGTAATCATTGCTGCTACTGCACTTACAAAGACAAATAACGAAAGCCGTCTCAGTGATTATATTTATTTGGAACGAAAAGGAAACGGATGGCAGATTACCTCTGAATCCACAAAATAGACGATTGGGATATGATTTTTGACTATTGTTGATCTAACCTCAAAAGATAGTCAATCAAATACAACCCTGCAGATTATTTTAATGGTAGGAAGTTCACCGAATATTCTATTGTAAGGGAGCTTGAGCTCATGAAAAGTTTCATCTGATACTTCAAGTTTATCTAAGTCAATCTTGTTAAGCAAATATTGCCCCTGGTTGTCTTTATGTGCT
This sequence comes from uncultured Chitinophagaceae bacterium, assembly GCA_963706825.1. Classification (GTDB taxonomy): domain Bacteria; phylum Bacteroidota; class Bacteroidia; order Chitinophagales; family Chitinophagaceae; genus Ginsengibacter. Next base: position 899,461 of record CAVPNT010000005.1, read on the forward strand.
TTACTTTTTCTTTCTTTTGAAGCATGAACATAACCAGTAAAAAACAGATGCCCTCTCCCATTATCTTTTATTGCAAGAATATACGGATCCACTTGTCTCCGATATTTCCCTGATCCGCTTTCATACCAAAACCAAAGCACTTTATGCTGTTTAATCGCATTACAAATTATTTGCTTCAGTTTTGTTTCAAAGCGATTCATTTGTCTTATATTTCTGAAAAATTAACTAATAAAACAAAGCCACTCACTTATAAAGGTCGTTTATTGAGTAGGAAAAATGGAGATAGAATATTTTTTAAATAAAATGCAAATTTTCAAAAATTGCTGCAAAGAATAGTTTTTTTTAAACCTAAAACAGAAAATACAGTAAGTAACTTTTTAGCCGCTGATGCTAACGTACTGCATACGCTCCAGATAAATATTGAGCCAAAGCGACTGCATGTAATGAAAGGAATTTAGAAAGATTAAACAGTAAGGAAGAAACAAATGGAATTTTATAGTAAAATGAATCTTTAGAATTTCATTTTTCGCTTAAACGCTCGTTGAAATTTCTTGCAAGATGCATCCGTAGAATTCCTTTTTTGAATTGATTTAAAATCTTTTTTATTACATCTGATAAGTGATAGAGTTCATGATGTCTATTTTTTAATTATTCCTATCGGTTTATTTTTGGAAAACCGGAGATTGGCCGGAAAAATTTTTTAAATAGTTAAATGATTTTTTGAAAATTATATTCACTTGTAAAATAAAATTGAAATAGGAAACTGAAATATTTCTTTCTTTCCTGAACTTTATTTCACTATGGACACAAGAAGAGATTTTATAAAAAAAGCATCGTTGTTAGCAGGTGGAGCAGGACTTTGGAGTAGTTTGCCTGCTTCCCTTCAAAGGGCCATCTCCATCAATCCGGAAGCGGGAAGCACTTTTGAAGACGCAGAACACATTGTTTTTCTGATGCAGGAAAACCGTTCTTTTGACCATTGTTTTGGTATGCTACAAGGTGTTCGTGGTTTTAATGATCCGCGTTTTATTTCATTACCTGATAAAAAACCTGTTTGGTTGCAAACAAATTCTGATGGACATACTTACCCTCCTTTTCGTTTGGATATAAGAAACACCAAAGCGACGTGGATAGGCGGTTTGCCACATTCCTGGCCCGATCAGGTGGATGCAAGGAATAACGGGAAATATGATAAATGGCTGATAGCAAAACAATATGGCGGTAAGGGAGACAAACATTTTCCGATGACTATGGGACATTACACAAGGGAAGATATTCCGTTTTATTATGCCCTTGCCGATGCCTTTACCGTTTGCGATCAGAATTTCTGCGCTTCACTTACCGGAACTACTACCAACCGAACCTTTTTCTGGACAGGAAAGATTCGTGCAGGCAAAGATTCAAAAGCGGATGTGCGCAATTCCGATTTGTATTACAATCGTGAAGCGAATTGGGAAACTTTTCCTGAAAGGCTGGAAGAAAATGATATTTCCTGGAAAGTTTATCAAAATGAAATTAGCGTCCAGACAGAATTAAATGGAGAAGACGAAAGTTTGCTGTCGAATTTCACTGATAATAATTTAGAATGGTTTAGTCAATACAATGTTCGTTTTCATAAAGCTCATTATAATTTTTTAAAAAAACGATTAGAAGAACTTCCTTCAGAAATTGAACAATTACAAGAAGAAATAAAAAAATCAGAAAAAAATAAATCCGCAAAAATTCAGAAAAAACTGAAACAAAAAACAGAACAGCTTGCAAAGTATAAAGAGGAATTAATTACATGGAGTCCCCAGAATTTTGAGAAATTATCGGATTTTGAAAAAAGTATTCATACCAAAGCATTTACCACAAATGTAAATGACGCAGATTATCACAAAATCCAATTATTTTCTTATGAGGAAAACGGGAGTCAGCGCAGTATTCAAATGCCCAAAGGCGATGTGTTGCATCAGTTCAGGCAAGACGTAAATGATGGAAAATTGCCGACAGTTTCATGGTTGGTAGCGCCACAATATTTTTCCGATCATCCGAGCGCTCCCTGGTTTGGAGCGTGGTATGTGTCGGAGGTTTTGGATATTCTTACAAAAAATCCTGAGGTGTGGAAGAAAACTATTTTCATATTAAATTACGATGAAAACGACGGTTATTTTGATCATATTCCGCCCTTTGTAGCGCCAAAACCGAATGATGAGGATAGTGGAAAAGTTTCTGAGGGCATTGATACTTCCGATGAATATGTAACGATGGAAGAAGAATTGAGGCGCAGAGACCTGGATAAAAATGATGCACGTGAAAGTCCTGTTGGCCTCGGGTATCGCGTTCCGATGGTGATTGCTTCTCCGTGGTCGCGCGGCGGCTGGGTCAATTCGCAGGTATTTGATATTACTTCCACTTTGCAATTCCTTGAAAAATTTCTTTCGAAAAAAACCGGCAAAGAAATTAAAGAATCAAATATCAACAATTGGCGCCGTGTTGTTTCGGGAGATCTCACCTCTGTTTTCAGACCTTATAATGGTGAAAAAGTAAAATTGCCTGAATTTGTAAAAAAAGAATCCTTTTGTAGAAAAAATAAACAATGCAAAATTTAAAAAACTACCTTCAGATTATAAAGCGCTTACTGAAGCAGAAATAAATCAGTTAAAAACAAATCCTTTTCAATCATCCTTATTACCAAAACAGGAAAAAGGCATTCGTGATTCGTGCGCTTTGCCTTATCAATTAAATGTGGATGGCCAGTTAAGTTCCGACAAAAAAACGTTTGATATTTCTTTTGCCGCTGACAATGAAATTTTCGGAGAACAATCTGCCGGAGCGCCATTTAGCATTTACGCTCCGGGAAAATATGCAGCAAACAAACAAATAAATGGAATTCCTGTTTTTGAAAATGTAAAAACATGGAATTATGCCGTAAAAGCCGGCGACGAATTAAATGGCGAGTGGCCTTTGGATAATTTTGAAAATGGATTATATCATTTGCGGGTTTATGGACCGAATGGATTTTTCAGAGAATTTAGCGGGAGTAAAAATGATCCGGAAATAATCGCTACAATGGATTATGAACGAAAGAAAAACTCAAATAAACTCAGCGGAAATATTACATTATCACTAAAAAATTTAAGTAATCAAAAACAAACAATTGAAGTAGCTGATACAACTTATAAAAGAGGAACAAGGAAAATTGTTTTAGAAAAAAACGCTGAAATTCTTGAAACTTTTGAACTTTCGGGCAGTTATAATTGGTATGACCTGATCGTTAAAGTAAAAGGCAATGATTTATTTGAAAAAAGATATGCAGGCCGCGTAGAAACAGGAGCTCACAGTAAAAGTGATCCGGTAATGGGAAGGGTGATTTAGAGAATATCATTAATCTCCAAAGATGCGAGAATTTATCATTCGCCCAAATTTTATTTAGGAACGTTATTAAATGCTATTTTTAATTTTATTACAAAAAAAAGATGAAAAAAACAGTAATAGGAATTAGCGAAGGATCCAGATATTTTAACTATGAGAACTGGATAAAAGATGAACCGGGAGTTGAGATAATTAAATTAAGTTATCGTCTGGATAATTTAAAAGATATAGAAAGATGTGATGGTATTATTCTGACAGGAGGAGAAGATGTAAACCCGCATTTATACCACCAGCCTGGATTTATGGCGTATTGCGACCCTGAAAATATTAATGAAAAAAGAGATGAGTTCGAATGGAAAATAATCCAGCATACAGAAGAAAAACAAAAACCTTTGTTAGGAATTTGCCGCGGCCTTCAATTAGTAAATGTTTATTTTGGCGGAATTTTGTTACCGGATATTCGGTCATTTGGTAAATTTAATCATGCGAAATTTGACTCAGAAAATGACAGAGACCATGCTGTAGCGATAGATGCCAATTCCATTTTGTATAAAATAATTGGCGAAGAAAAAGGCCGCATCAACAGCGCTCATCATCAAAGCGCAGATATTCCCGGATATGGACTTGTGGTAAATGCGTTGTCGCCGGATGGAATTGTAGAAGGAATGGAAAGAAAAGAGCCGGAAGGAAAATCATTTCTCATGCTCATACAATGGCACCCCGAAAGAATGGCCAACCAGGAAAGTAATTTTGTAAGAAAAATTAAAGAAAGTTTTTTAGACGCTGTCAGTGAAAGCGTTCAATAAACATTGGTCTTTAAATCACTTTTTTGTTGCAGTCATTCACCACTGCCTTTTTCGCCTACAAACCAATGTTCTTTATTTTTAAATAATACATTGAAGGTAGTAAGTGTTCCATAAATACGGGTAATGTATTGCTGCAGGTTTACCTTGTCTTCGTCGCTTAGATTTTTATTTGAATTGATTTGCTGTTCCATTACCCTGATCCGGTCGCGAAGCATTACTATTTTATGAAAGAAAATTTCTACCGGTATTTCTTTTGGTTTCTGGGTTTTATCGGCTGGTTGCAGCAACATTTTACCGCCTTTCCAGCGATCGCCGAGTGGTACAATTTCTGTTGTATCGCTCCAGAGCCGCAGAATTTTCAACAATGATTTTTCCACGTCGCTGGTTGTTTCTAATTCGACCGTTACATTTTCAGGAATAATTTCTTCCAGTCTGTCATCATTTTTGTCAATCTCTTTTATGCCGTCGCTAATAAAAGAAATGAGGTAAGTAGCGAGGCGCACTCCTACAATCACTCCTGGCCCATATTGCGGATGTTGAAGCCGGGTACCGATTCCCAGTTTTAATTGTTCTGAATTTGGATCCATAATTTATTTTTTCAGTAATTCTTTTATAAACAACAAATGAATAAAGGCTTTATCAGACTATTACAGCAAACAAAGAAATCTTCGAGATTCATGTTTTCGGTTTTCACCTTTTTCATTGGACGTTATCCAATGCTTTAGTATTACGCCCTTTTTGCATCTTCATTTTCACATTTCCACATCAGCTAATTTTTACACCTTTATCTCTCAAATATTTTGAAATGGCTGTATAGACTTCACTGCGCGCCATTTCTCTTTTTGTAACATCTTCACACCAAAAATAAACTTTCAGCTGGGTATTTTCCGAAGTAACGGTATTAATGAAGGTTTCAGGTTCTTTTTCTTTCACTACGTCGGGAAGCGTTTTCATGATCTGCAGGATTTCCTGGCGCATTTCTTTTGATGTCTTATCTACAGTAAATGTGAGATCCACGCGAATGTAATTTTCATTCAGGCTCCAGTTTACAAAAGTATTGGAAAGGATTGAGCCGTTTGGAATGATCACTTCGGCTCCATCCGGAGTAAGCAAGGTACTGGAGCGCATACTGATTTGTTTTACGCGGCCCTTATTCGGTCCGATCTCTACTGTATCACCGATGTGAAGTGTGCGATCGAAAATGAGAATAATGCCTGAAACAAAATTGTTTACAATATTTTGCAAACCCAGGCCTATACCCACACTCAGCGCACCAAGTATGACTGTAATTTTATCTATCGCCAGACCTGAAGCGGCAACGGCGAGTAAAAAACCCACTACCAAAAGCAACAGTTTGATGATCATTAATTTTGATCCGGGCCCCTTATTGTCGAATATGATTTCATCGCCAATATCGCCAAAAAAATACCCGATATACTTTTGAAGAAAATTAGCCGCCCAAAGGATCAATACAAATAAAATGAGGCCACCATAAGTGAATTTGAAACTGCCAATAGCCCGTACTGTGGAAAGCACATCGCTTATCCGGCCCGAGATGACATTGTAAACATTGAGATTCGTAGCGAATACGATGAGCCAGATGATAAAGGAAAAGAAGATTATAATACGCCGAACGCTTTTGGCAATAGCCTTATGGTCGAAATGGCCGGTATATTCTTTTCTTATTCTGCTGCTTTGCATCTGCAGCATAAATGCCTCCGTAACGACATGAATAAAAATAATCAATCCGGCGGTTTGAATGAAGGCGTAAATACCGGTAGCCCCTACAATCTGCATCAGTGTGACTCTTCCAAAAACATTACAAATGACTGCCAAAAAATTGAACAAGATGTATAAGCCGGCAGAAAAAACAACAAACCTGTGTTCTCTGTATTTACTTTTATAATTGTAAAAAGCATATAAACCGAGCAAAACTGAAAGGCTGTTCAAAATAAACAACAGCCACCTGTTAAAATAAAAAGGCAAGCCAAGGTAGCGGATCACAGACTGAGACAGGAATAAGAAAATAAAGATGATCCACAAATAAAATAATTTGCGGGGCAGCCTTTTCCAAAAAGAAAAAGTGAGCGTGATCATCAATAAAAATTCAACGGTGGCAATGTAAATGAAGGGCGCATCAAGATCAAACAATGGCGCGAGATTGAACATCACGATCAGCGATGCAAAAAGCGGATACTGATTGATATATTTAAACTGAAAATCAGCGATGCTGTCGAGCTTATTGTGTTTTTTAAGACTTTTAAAATTATAAAATATCCAGGAGAAAAAAATCATTCCACACAAGATCAGGAGCAGCAGCAGATTGTGGGTGTTTGAAAAATAATAATTGGTTATTTTCTTTTCAGACTTTACAGATTTTTTAAATTCCGTCGAAATCAAACGGTCTGTTTTTCCTTTTCCAAATTGCCACAGATAAAAGCTTTCTTTGCCAAATATTCTCGATCCGGTAGATTGAATAAGCGTATTTACCTGAAGTTGCAGTTCATCTGTCGTAATCAGGTTGTCGGAGGTTCGGGCCTGTGTATTATGCACAAGCAGGGTGACATGTTTAATGAGGCTATCAGCTTTTTTCCATTTTGTCCGAAGCTGCATCAATTGCGTTTTGAACGAATCACGCAATACCTCATTCCGCAATATTCTGCCAATCAATGTATCCTTTCTCAATTGAAGGATCTGTGTCTTAAATCCGTTTATAATGCTATCATATTGATTCAGTTGCTTTGCAAATGAGTTGGAATTTTTATTGATCTGTTTCAGGATAATGCCAAACATCTGAAGGTTGCGCATATTTAAGGTACGGTCATTCATCGTGAGCCGGTCTTTAATAATGGCAATGGCAGAATCGTCGTCACTCAGATTGTCCATTATTTCTTGAATATTGGGAACCGGTTCTGATAAAACAGAAGCTTTATTGAACGTTTGAAAAACCCTTTCGAGGCTTAATAAATAATCGTTGCGGGTGATTGTGTCGTTTCCTGAAAAAATAGAAACCTCAGGAGGACGTGGTGGTGGCGAAGCTGAATCATTATTTTGGGCATAAAGGCCACTGCATGCAAAAAGAAAGAGGGTAATAAAAGAAAAATACTTCATGTTCATCGGATTCAAAAAATATAAAAGTACTGTAGGTATATCACTTTAGTGCCAATCATTCAATAAATAAAACAGAAAATAGCGTTATTTGTTCTTTTGCTGTATAAATAAACAAATCAGCCTTCCATTAAACAAAGATTTAACCAAAATTTGTATTTCACACAGTGTAAAAAGAATATAATATTTTGAAAAATCCGAAATGAATATTTTATTAATTACGTACTTTGTTCTCTGAAAACTATTAAAAATGAAAAAAATAATCAGCAATCATTTATTCCTGTACCTTTTTATAATTGTACTCGGATCTTCCATTTCTTCATGTAAAAAAGATAAGGGAAATCCTACTCCAACTACTCCTACAGCGTTATCCGACGCAGATTCTCTGAAGTATTTAATGTACCGGATTATGCAGGTGACTTTTGTAGATGACGGACGAGATACTACTACCGATTTGCCTACTTATTACTGGTACAACCAGGTTCCGAAATTAGATCCACTGAGCAGCACTTACGATTCTGCAGATGTCCTGCTTTCCAAAATAAAAACTTATCCCGTTAATCCAGCGACCGGAAAACTTTTTGATAAATACAGCTTTTTGGATCATGGGCAGGTAGCAGGAGAAATTCAACAGGGAGTTGGCGGCGACCTGGGAATGCAGGTAACTTATGCAAGAGATAGCCTCAACAAAACATATTTATATGTTCTGTTTGCTGATAAAAATTCCCCTACCGGGCTCGTCGGGGTTACCCGTGGCTGGCTAATTACGGCCATTAATGGCGATACAAATATTGGATATGATGCCAGCAATGGCCCGAATGTACAAAAAGTAATCAACGCCGTTTACAATGCTCCATCCGCTTCTTTTACTTTTAAAACTCCATCAGGTACGTCCATAACAAAAACACTTACGCAAGCGGTATATAACATCAATCCTGTCTTATTTGACTCGGTGTATTCTGTTGGTTCTAAAAAAGTAGGTTATTTCGTTTTCAATACTTTTTCTGCGGTTGATAATGGTAATGGCCCCACTCTTACCAAGCAGGAATTAAACAGGGTTTTCGCTAAGTTCCAATCTGCAGGAATCTCTTCTTTAATTGTTGATCTGAGATATAATGGCGGTGGCGCTGTTCAAACAACTGAATATCTGGATAGCCTTATTGCGCCAGCATCTGTGGCAGGCAAAGAAATGTACCACTATTTATATAATGATAAACTTACTGCCGTGCAGAGCCAGATTGGACTCCAGAGTAAAGTAATCTTTACCGCCGGTGGGAGTTTAAATCTTGATCACGTATTTTTTATCGGAAGCGGCAATACTGCTTCAGCAAGCGAATTGACGATTAATAATCTGAAACCATATATGGATGTAAAATTGGTAGGTGATACTACTTATGGAAAGCCGGTTGGTTTCTTTACATTTCATATCACAGATTTTCCAAATGGCGGAGCCGAAAAAGCTCTGGCAGATTTGTATGCAATCAATTTTGAAACAAGAAATGCCAATAACCAGGGGGGATATTATGATGGATTGATACCCGATGCCAAAGCAGTTGATTTTGTAAATATTCCATGGGGAAATCCGGGCGACGATAACCTTCAGAAAATATTTAATTATATTTCTACCGGGGTTTATGGACGTAAATCTGCTTCAGAAAGAATGGCGGCAAATAGCTCATTAAGACTTTCTCTGCCTTCTACTATCCATCCTTTGCGTTTCAATGGAATGGTAGATTACCGTATCAGTGGACAGCTAAAAGGCATTATCAATAAGAGTTTGAGAAGGGGTTAATGATTTATTTTTTTTGAATTCCTTCCAGGTCAATTTTGAATTTTATCATTCACTTTTGATTTGGAAGGAATTTTTTTTGGCGAAAAGGATTCATTTTATACATATATCAGTTTTCATTCGAAACTCAAATGGTCTGTCTATTTCTTATTTTTATTTGAAAAAGTGGTATAACGTTTTGAACATCAATACAATTTGGGAAATGGCTGTGATTAACGCAATTTTGCACCTATGATTCATTTTGAAAAGTTTGTTTTAGATAATGGTTTACGTGTGATAGTGCATGAAGACAAAAGCACACCAATGGCCGTTGTGGATGTCATGTATGATGTCGGCGCGCGGGATGAAGATGAAGGCCGAACAGGGTTTGCGCATTTGTTTGAGCATTTGATGTTTGGCGGCAGCCTGCATATTGAATCGTACGACGAGCCACTGCAAATGGCCGGTGGTGAAAATAATGCTTACACGACAAACGATCTGACGAATTATTATTGCCAGTTGCCCGCTGAAAATATAGAAACCGCTTTCTGGCTTGAGAGCGATCGAATGTGTTCTCTTGCCTTCAATGAAAATTCGCTGGAAGTACAACGAAAAGTAGTGAGTGAAGAATTTAAGGAACAATATATCAATAAACCTTACGGCGATGTGTGGCACATGCTGCGTGACCTTGCGTATAAAGTGCATCCTTATAAATGGATGACCATCGGCCAGGATCTGAGCCATATTGAAAATGCAAAGCTGCAGGATGTAAAAGACTTTTTTCACAAACATTACACACCTTCAAATGCCATACTTACGGTAGCAGGAAACGTGACAGTGGAAAAGGTAAAAGCGCTGGCTGAAAAATGGTTTGGCGATATTCCCGCCGGAGAAAAGTATGTGCGCAAAATAAAACAGGAGCCGGAGCAGAAAGAGCCACGGATGATGGAAGTGACAGAAAATGTGCCGCTGAATGCGCTTTATAAATGCTGGCATATTGCTTCCCGGCTCGACAAAAGATACTACGTGGATGAAGTTATCACCGAAATATTAGGTGGTGGCGCTTCTTCGCGGTTGTTTCAAAGCCTTGTTAAAGAACAACAATTATTCAGCAGTATCGAATGCTCACACACCGGAAGCATCGATCCTGGCCTTCTTTGTATTGACGGCAAATTAGTGAAAGGCGTAAGTCTCGAACAAGCCGAAAACGCTGTCATTGAAGAACTGGAAAAAATGAAAGCAGAACTGATTAGTGAAGTGGAACTTCAAAAAATAAAAAACAAAACAGAAAGCATGCTTGCTTTTGAAGATATTAGTTTGATGAACCGTGCAAATAGCCTTGCAAACTATGAATTGCTCGGAGATGCCAACCTGATGAATACTGAATTAGAAAGTTACCAGGCAATAACCAGGGAAGAAATCAGAGAAGAATGCCGTAAAGTTTTTGTGGATACCAATTGCAGTACTCTTTATTACCGTTCCATAATTAAACAAGATTTTCAATCTATCGAAACAGAAAATGAAGCAGAAGCAGAAGCTGAGGCCGAAACAGATTTCGATTTAAACATTTTATAAAAAAATAAATGCCAAAGAGAACAATAGCGCCACCGATAAAAGATGCGATAGATTTTGACATTATTCTAAAACCATGCACCCGTTTTTTACTTTCAAACGGTGTTCCCGTTTATTATATTAATGAGGGGGAGGAAGAAGTAGTCATGATAGACTTTGTATTTGATGCGGGAAATAATTATGAGAAAAAAAATACGATTGCTGCCGCTGTCAACCACCTTTTGAAAAACGGAACAGCCAAAAAAAATGCATTTGAAATAACGGAATGTTTTGAATATTATGGGGCATACCTCAGCCGTAAAAGTTTTAATGAAACGGCTTCCATTACCCTGCATTGCCTGTCCAAACATTTAAAAGACTTGCTTCCACAGGTAAGGGAGTTAATAATGGAGGCGATATTTCCCGAAAATGAATTAGAGATTTTTAAACAAAATAATATTCACCGACTGGCGGTCAATTTACAAAAATGTGATTTTGTAGCAAACAGGCTGATAGATCAATATTTATATGGCCCCGATCATCCTTATGGAAGAGTTAGTTCCAAAGAAGACATTGAAGCAATAAGGAGGGAAGATCTGATTGAATTTTATCAGCAATATTATGTAAGATCCAAATGTCACATTTTTGCGGCAGGTAAACTTCCATTAAATTTTGAACAACTGGTAGAAAACCAGTTCGGAGATCTTACCCTGAATGAAAACATACTAACGGTACCTCATACACGCAAATTGGCAGAGGAAAGAAAACATTTCCTTCATATTGATCCCAACGGAGTGCAGGGAGCGATTCGTATTGGCCGTCCTTTTCCAAACAGGCAGCATCCTGATTTTAAAAAAGCCGTTGTGTTGAACGTTTTGTTTGGCGGATATTTTGGCTCCCGCCTCATGGGAAATATCCGTGAAGACAAAGGCTACACTTATGGAATACACAGTTATCTTGAAAATCATATAGAAGAAAGTTCGTGGGTAGTAAGCACCGAAGCCGGAAAGGAAGTATGTGAAGCTACCATTGAAGAAGTGTATAAAGAAATGAAGAAATTAAGGGAAGTACCGGTAAATGCAGAGGAACTTTTATTGGTAAAAAACTATATGATGGGTTTAAATCTTGGATATATTGACGGCCCTTTTCAAATAATTTCCAGGTGGAAAAGTTTGATTCTAAATGACCTGGATGAAAATTATTTTTATGATTCAACCCGGGTTATCAAAGAAGTTTCGGCAGAAGAATTACAGGTTCTGGCAAATAAATATTTAGTGCCGGAAGATTTTTTTGAATTGGTGGTGATATAAAATCAGTTTTTAAAAGTTATAGTATGAGATTTATTATCAGACTTCTGATAACGGCTGTGGTTGCTTATGGATTATCGATGATCTTAAAGCCGCATATTGTTATAGATTCTTATGGAACCGCTGTCATATTCGTGTTGGTCTTAGGTATTTTAAATGCAATTATAAAACCGCTTCTCATTATTCTCACCTTGCCAATCACCATTCTAACTTTAGGCCTATTTCTTTTGGTGATTAATGTTTTGATGGTACTTCTTGCAGGCAAATTTGTTCCCGGTATTCACATAGATGGATTTTTCTGGGCATTTATTTTTGGAATATTGTTGTCGTTCATATCATCTACTTTCAGCAATTTTAAAACCAGCGAAGGATAAGACCTTTTACCTTCTGCCGGAAAAGAGAAATCAGGGATATTTATTCGTTTGCTGATGCATTAAACTGATTTTAGCTGATACGCTATGATTTGCTGGCCAGTCTTTATGATATTCGGCTTAGAAAGGTAGAAGCTGCTATTTCATTATTTCATAATGAGGCGATGATAATATTCAAGGTCATCGCCACGTCATTGCGAGGCACATGAAAAAGCGGTTATTTGAGAAAAATTTCCTGGCCGAAACAATCTCCCCGCTTCATTCGCCTGCGCCTGGCACCATCACTACATCACTTCCATTTTAAAAGCCTGTATTTTTGGATCCGCTTCGGGAGAAAGGGAAAACCATATTTTGATGTTTGCTTTTTCACCTTGCACAATAAAATAGCCACGTAACTGGTTGGTGGCAACCACATTAGAAACGGATAAAATAGTACCTGCTTTTTTAAACGCTTCCGCGGATTGTTTTTGCAGGCCGGCGATAAAGTAATCGTCAAAAAAGTTATCTGCAAATATCCCCGACTGCGTTGCATTCTTCCAGGAGGGCAGCAGCGACATGATCTTCTGTTTCCTTTTCTCCAGGATTGGGGAGGCCGGTAATACACGCGGTTCCAGCTCCGCCCAATTTAACAGCGAATCAATGGCAGCTGTCAAAGGCCCACCCATAGGCGCATAGGTGAGATTGCCAAAAACGACTATTCCGAACCCATAATCGGGGAGGATGCGCCACTGGCTTCCAAATCCGGGCAGGCCACCACTATGCGAAATCGTTCTTACACCATCACAATCGCGGTATTCATGCAATCCGTAGCAGTAAGAATCTATGATATCACAATCCTTGCCTTTTGCATTTTTTTCACCCGTCCACACGCGCGAGAAATTCCATGCTTGCTGCATTTCCCTTACCGAACTTCTTTTTATGGGTCCATTGTCTGCCCCGTCATGGGGCCATGCAGAAAGATGAAAGCTCATGTATTTTGCAAAATCTCCGATGGTGGTAATCAGTCCTCCCATCGCTCCAAACGATCCGCTGTGTGATAAAGGCTGCGCCACGAATTTCCCATCTACATAACGGTACCCGATTACTAAGTGGCTCGCGGGAACATCGCCATAGTCCCAATAGGTGTGTGTCATTCCAAGTGGCTTGAAAATATTTTCGGTGATGTAATCCTGGTAGGTTTTGCCGGAAACTTTTTTGATGATCAATCCCAAAGTGGCAAACCCAAGATTACTGTATTCGTAACCGGTGCCCGGGGTAGTAGAAAAGCTGATCCCGGCTGCATAAAGGCTATCCAGATACGCATCACTCCGCCCCAGTTGCCTGTCGCCCCAGGGATTATCTTCCGGGAATCCGGCATTATGAGTCAGCAAATGGCGAATGGTGACCAACGGCGCATCCGTGGTAACGGTTTTCATACCTTTTACTTCCGGAATATATTTTTCAATCGGGTCGTCAAGCGATAATTTTCCTTCATCCCTCAATTTTAAAATCGCCATCGCGGTGAAGCTTTTTGTCATAGAGGCAATGTGGTAATCAGATAAAGGAGAAGCCGCGATATTTTTCTCAAAATTGGTGGTACCTGAATAAAAAGAATGAACAAGCCGGCCGTCCACCACCAATCCATACGAGATGGAGGGGAAATGTTTCTCCGCGGCATATTTCTGAAACAGGGAATCGAGCCTGGCATAGGTGGCGGCAATCTTTGCGTTCCTGTTTTGATCAGCAAAAAAGGGAGGCCTGTAGGATTGCGGCGTCGCGCTCAAAAAAACAACACTGAAAAGCAGCGTCGTAACTATTTTATAGATGTGGGTGTGGGTTTTATATTTTCTGCTCATGCAGTAAAAATAAGGATTTGCGGAATCCGCTCCATGAGAAATAGGTGATACTTCCAAAAACAGGCAGTTTACTGTTCCTGGCCGCCTTCATAAAATAAAAATCTTCGTTATTTCTTGCTTTACTGCAGATAGGAGACCTGCACAGAGCGGAGACGTATTGGCTGTATTCAATGAACGACCCACGCGGAATCCCGATGGCAATGTGGCTTTTGTTGTCATTGACTTTAGTTCTTTAAATTCGGCGAACGGTCTACGAATCAGGCCTTTGCCGTCATTGCTGCCTTTTACAAACACGTCTGCTACTTTAGCCATGATCTTTTTATTTATTTAGTTTATGTTTCATCTATATCTATTACCTGAACGCTTCGTACCTGCGCCTGTCCCGGTGCCTTACCCGTGCGTTAATTAACGCACGGGTAAGGCAGTTTATCGTTGGAAGGCAGGAGGAAGGACACTGGAAGGCATAGGGATCGTGGTGTTTAAGTGTTTTAGGAAAAATAATGAAAGGATCGTTTTATAAAATATTATGAGCTGGCTTATAGACGTTTTGAAGCATTCTTACTTTTCTACAAGTCCGTTTTTTGTTAAGTGAACGAACAAATAATGCTGATTTGTATTTTGAAATAAATAATTATGCGGAGTTGAAAACTACGGATAGCAGCGATGCCAACTTATTTTTGCAGCAAATAAAATAGGAATTTCCAGTCTTATATCTGGATGAATTGTAAAACCATTTTTCAAATAAAATGATACCGGAGATTTATATTTCTTTTACTGTTTGAGTTGAACGCATTCGCTACTTTATTTTCCCCATCCTCCTCTCAACCACTCCCTTTCTTTTTTCCCATCTGTCAATAGGCTCAGGAGCGTACAAAGAATTTCCTTTTTTATCAACGAGGTGAAAGGCCTTATTTAATTTGCCACTGATCTCACTGATCTTCTTAGAAGGCTTGCCCAACTGTTCTTTATAAAATTTCTCAAATGCTTTGATGCCTGAATTTATAATGGAAAGCTCCTTTTTATAATTCTTTTCCTGGCGATAGAGGATCATTAACCGGTCATAGGCATGTGTTTGTAAAGGATCTTTTTTCAGTACCTGGTTGTAGAGCCCTATCGCTAAAGAAGGATCTGTTTTTTCAGCTTCGGCTGCTCTGGAAGTTAATTCACTGATAGAAGCTCCATTTTCCATTTCGGACACGTCAGGCATAAGGGATGTTTTTATTTACTTTATTAAAATATGTGCCAGCTTTTGGCACAACAGTTGACTTTGATTTTTAAAATAATCATGATGTCAGATAATAAAACGAACATTGGTGGCGCCGACAGGCACAGGATTAGCTTGGAAGAAGATTATGAATTGCGCTATTGGGCCAACAAATTTGGCGTTTCCCGCGACGAATTAAAAAAGGTAGTAAGGCAGGTGGGTGATAATCCACAGGCTGTGGAAGATTACTTGAAAGCCGGTAATAAATAAGAGTATGCAAATTTTAGTTTTGGTACAGTAAATACAGCCCTGTTAAAATCATTGCGAATCCACACCGCCAATCAGATTGCCACATCGCCTTTGGAGATTTTGGTAAATGATGATGATTGCGGAAGGCGATTCGCAATGACGTTTACCGGGGGCTTCTACTTTCTTAGATATCTAAATCGTTCACCCCGAACATTCCGGGTGCCAAAGAAAGCGTCCCGACCGGAATCTATTAAAACAGTAACCCAATTTGTAAGTTCACCTCTCGTTGATTATTGTTACCTCCGACGTTTTCTCTTGCGCAGATTTTCCACCTGTTTTCTCAGACGATTATCCCATTTCACCTGGTATAGGATTCTAATACTTAACGGTATTCAGATTTTTATCGACCAGGAACCCATCCTTCATTTTCAAATCAAATTTCAAATTCCTTTTTGCCTTAAATCTCAGGATAAACAAATCAGAAGTTCCTTCAAGCGGCTCCTTGTTTCCAATATTCACAAACGTAGGATACAACACTTTTTCGCCATTGGTATGAAGCCGGTCGTTAGACAGGTTATCCATCTGCTTCATATTGAGTGGCTTTACACCGACAAATTCATAATCAGAAGAATTATATGGCAAGGCAAAACTTATTGCATTTACTGAGGACAGACTATCTCCCTTTACAACAACATCAATCGTTTCTCCTTTGCTATAGTTTTGCTTCGCCGTACTGAGGCTGATCTTTCCTGCCACTTTCTTTATCTCCTTATCATCGGCGCCGCCGTCCAACTGCGTAGCGACAACGGAAATGTCATAAGCGTCAATGAGGCCATTTTTGTTTATGTCTCCCTTGCTGATATATCCTTCAAAATCAGCATCTCCTTTTCTCAAACCGGTATAATTAATATAAGAAGTGAGATCATTGTTATCAATGAGGTGGTCATTGTTAATATCTCCGGGAAGATAACTTGTGGTGTTCGGTACTTTGAATACATACAACTCCCTGCCGGAACCGAATCCACCTGCGCTTTCAGTAACAGACAATTTAATGTACTGAGCGCTGGGGTGAGTTTTAAAATCGAATGTTTTTGTGTCTCCATTTTTTGCCCAGTCAAACGCACCAGCATCTGTCCAGTTCTCCTTATCATTACTATAATAAACATGGCCTTTTATCAATACCCCATTTCTGCCATTTTCACGTGGCAAATATTCCAATCTGTCCAGTTGATTGGCCATTTTCAGGTTCATTACTATATCAAAGGGAACAGAATTTACGCCCCATTTGGTATGCCACATCGTGCTTTTGTCAAAATCAAACAGCTTGTCAATTCCCGACTCATCATCCTGACTTTTAGCGGTAGTTTCTGCCACAATACCATGAATGGCAAGATCTAATGGGTTGGCTTTGGTTTCTCCTTGGAATTTATTCCAATCAGAAATATGGTCTTTATTTACAGCACGTATTTTAAAGGAGTACGTAGTTTTCGGAATCAAGTCTTCAAATAATAATTCTGTATCCTTAATGGTAGAATAAAGCATACCATTAAATTCTATTTCATAATAGTCTGCATTGGCAACTTTTTCCCACGTTGGTTTTAAAGTAAAGGCTGTTGCCTCCTCTTGTTTTACCTGTGCAGAAACCGGCACTGTTAATGGCCCTTTTGTAATTTTGTTTTTATCAGAAGGTTCAAAGACAAAATCAGAAATATCGAGTATTTGTTCGTTCACTGTAATATCTGCAGGAGCGAGTTTTACACGTAACACAGGGTTCTTAATAATTACTTTTTTCTCAAATTCACTTCCCTTTGTAGCAAATTGGTTGATGTTGGGAGCCGCGTCATAAAAGAATACATTTTCTTTTTTTAGAAATTCATTCATTGACTTTACTTCCGTCAGCTTTACTTTTTTATTTCCAACTTTTGCAGATACTTTTTCCGGTTTAGCAGTTAAATTTATTCTGAACTCAGTTGTTTTTTTCTTTACAAATCCATTAAAATTTCCTTTCGTGGGATGAATGGTAATCTCAACTTGACTGTTATTGGCCTTGGACTCGATCAATGTGGTAACATTTTTTCCCGAACGGTATTCTTCTGTTGCTCCATCATCATTATACTCGGTAAAGGAAGTATTTCCAAAGGGATAAATTTCATAAATGCGAAGTCCCTTATTTATTTCTGACACATGGTTGTTCGGATTGGCCAGAGGTATAATTGCTCCGTTTTTTACAAAAACAGGAAGCTTCCAAAGAGGCGCTGCAAAATTATTGAGAATGCGGTTCCCTTCATATTTATCGCCGGTAAAATAATCAATCCACGAACCTTCAGGCAAATAAATTCCATTGCGGATATCATTACCATCTTTATCCGCTTTAGTTTGCTGATAGATCGGCGCGACGAGGAAATCCGGTCCATATAAAAATTGATATTGGGTTGATTTTCCTTCTGTGTAAGCATTGGGGTATTCTAAAAATATCGCTCTTATCATCGGCAATCCGTCAACTGCTGTCCTCGCAATGCTGTAAGTATAGGGTATCAACTCAGATTTGAGTTTCAAATACCATCTGTTGATAGAGGTTGCCGGCTCGCCTAAAGCAAACGGATATTTTTCATTGGCTCCCCAGCCGTCCATATTCAGTTGCATAGGAGTAAAAGTTCTCCATTGGAAATCCCTGGTATTAACAACCGGATTTTTGCCTCCGAAAATACCATCCATATCAGAAGTGATATTAGACAGGCCGGACAATCCGGCGCCGATATAAGTAGGAATGTGGAAACGAATATATTCCCAAACACCACCGGTTTGGTCACCTGTCCAGACGGCAGCATATCGCTGTGTGCCCGCCCATCCATCGACAGAGATAATGAAGGGCCGGCTGTCATTTCCATACTTAGTCATTATACCGGCAACATCTGCGATGCCATTTAATCCGAAGGAATATCCTGCGCCCACCCACGCAACGTCTGTTTTCAGCACGCGTACTCCCGCATCTTTTACTTCTTTCACAATATCTCTTTGAAGCAGGGCACTTACCCCCGCTTTGGGGTGAAGATCAGACTGAGTCCATAAACCAATCTG
Source organism: uncultured Chitinophagaceae bacterium (assembly GCA_963706825.1). GTDB lineage: Bacteria > Bacteroidota > Bacteroidia > Chitinophagales > Chitinophagaceae > Ginsengibacter. The sequence continues at coordinate 918,092 of CAVPNT010000005.1, forward strand.
CACTCCATTTTTGCGGGCATAATCTCCGAGGCTTTTCAGGTTTTGGATATTGCTGTCGAGCGTTGATGTTTGTCCGTAACCAGCACCATAACCATCATTCGGTAATAACCATCCTAAAGGCATATCATGGCTTTTATACCGGTCAATCACTGCCCGCGCTGAAAATTGGTAATTGTTTTTTTCTCCGTTCAGCGATTCTTTGATTCCTCCGTTATCTTTTTGACTTTCTTTGTATCGTTTGCCGTCTTCAAACAAAATTCCAGTTGTGTCTTGTTTCCAATAATCCCTGTTATAGGCATTCAGGTGCCCCTCATAAAAACCAAATTTAGGTATCAGGACCGGATTACCCGTCAATTGATAGTAATCGTTCAAAAGGCCCATTGCTCCCTCATCAATCATATAAAAAACGTCCAGGTAACTGGTTTCATGAGTTAACGTTACAATGCCTTTTTCTTTGGAACCGAAATCGTAATTTCCTTTTTTAAAGGTATAGAACATAACGCCATAACCATTGGTACTCCAGTAAAAAGGCGTAGGCGAAGCCACTCCACCATCTGTCCAACTGTTTTGATTTTCAATAGCTATCGCTGTTCCTTTATGTGAAAATCGTCCGTTCTGTACTCCTCCTCCATAAAAATATTCATCCGGATTTTCCTTCAAAGTGATCACTACTTTTTTTGGGTCAAATTCAACAGGCGCTACTTCTTCAATGACTACTGTATTCGTTTTCCGGTTCATTACCTTCATCAGCGAGGTTTTTTTGTCAAACTGAACAGAAACGCTTCCAGTAGTGATAGTAATAAACCCATTTTCATCATTCAAGTTCAAGGTTGAAACAGGCCGCCTTGGGGTATCAACCAGAATTTTCGCTTCAGGCTTAGATTCGGGATCTCTCACCATTCCGCCAGAATTGTCCTGAAACACCCTGAAAATACTATTTCCATAGAAATCAATGAGCATCCGGTGGTTATCAGCAAGTGATAGCTCGATGGTAGTAGAGTTTACTTTTTTAGCGCTGGTAATTGGTTCATTCTGTTGAGTTGCCGGCTTTGTCTTCACCGGTATTTTTTCAGCCTTCAGAGAAGAAAACGGAAACAATAGTGACAGAACAGCTGTAAAAATGAACAGTCTTTTCAAATTTAAATAACAGCGAGGAAATTTCATAAATAAATAATTAAGTAACGGGAGTTCGATATAATAAATACAACAATTATAATCTGCCGTTTTATGTCATCCCTTATATATTTGTTTTTAATAATAATTGTTCAAAAGCTCCGAAGGAGTGGCATTTGCTTACATTGTACTCACGTTAAGTAAGATTTTATTGCAAATCATGAATGAAGGAAAAAATTATACGGCATCCAAGCCGCAATTGGCTCACATCTGTATGGCATTTTCACTCACTGATATTTCCCATTTTTCAAAAAAGAGGGAATATTTCTTCGGTAATATTTGAAAAGTTTCAATTCATCAATCTATTTTCTTGCCATCGGTATCCACATAAGCTACAGAAGGATGTTGGTACGCCATTGCTACTATCCCCAACTTACGTGTTTCTCAGGACTAGGTTAGAAGTCTTTAAAATAACAATTCAGGTTATTTATTCTTTTACTGTCGCAGGTGCTAAACTGTTCTGCTATTTTTAATTTGATTGTAATCGTTACCGAATGAATATGAGTACAACATCCTACCAATTCAAATTCTGTTTCAACAAAGGCTTTCCTAAGTCTATATCTGCCTGTGGAATTGGAAAATAATAATCCCGGTTTGCATTAAATACCCGCTGGTCCCCAACGGTAATGTTTGGGCCAGTAAAAGTTAGTGCACCATTGGTTGGATTAACAGAACCAGGTCGTACGCCATACACACTACCATTCATTTTCACTTCCGCGATTTTCCATCTTTTCATATCATACCATCTTAATCCTTCGAAGGCGAGTTCCACCCTTCTTTCATGTCTTACCTCTGTGCGCATCGTACCCTGGTCGCTTACCACAATTGCGGGCATGTTTACTCCTGGTCTCTGTCTAACCTGATTGATCAGATTTGCTGCCTCTCCCAAATTTTGATTTAGCTCTATTAACGCCTCTGCTCTTGTCAGAAGAACTTCGGAATAGCGCATTACAATAAAATTCAAACCCTGATAATCACTTCCGGGATCATGCATAATATCTGCAAGCGGTGCACAATATTTTCTTAAAGAATAGCCTGTCTTAGAGCGGTTTCCATTACTTGAGTTGTAATATTCACCTCCTCCTGCAGGGGATATGCTATTGAAGTATCTGTCATTCCACCACATACCCGGATATATTACCGAGTATGAAAGACGAGGATCTCTGTTTGCATAAGGATTATCAGGATTATAGGAAGGATCATTTTTAATTGATTTTCCATTCGTTGTTTCATATTCATCTACTATATCCTGAGTAGGGCTCTCCGAATTCCATCCTCCCTCGTTCAATGTATAAAGCGCGCTTAAATCAGATCCATAATTTGGATAGGAATAGGCAACTTCAAAAATGACTTCTTTTTGTCTGTTTGGCGTACCCTGGTTTTTTTCCCAAAACAATCCTTCATAATCGGGAGATAGTGCATATTGTCCCAAATTAATTATGGTCTGTGCATCTGTCGCTGCGGCAGCATAGTATTTGGCTGCAGCGGCCGGGTCTGCGGTTGCTTGTTCAGTCACTCCATCGGCCATGCCGTTTGCCTTCAGGCCTGCGTAAAACAATTCCAATCTTGCTTTGAGTAATAAAGCGGCGCCTTTTGTAGCCCTTGCAGCATCTGAGGCATCAATGGTATTTGGAAGAATATTAATTACATCTGTTAATTCATTTAAACAAAAAGAAACTATTGAGTCTCCCGAACTTCTGGGAATTTTCAATTCATCGCCAAAATTGAGCGGTGTGGTAACTAATGGCACTCCACCCCAAAACATAAACCTGCGGGCATAATCAAAAGCACGTAAAAATCGTACTTCCGCTTTCCATTGCGCCTTTAAGTTTTCATCCATTTGTACCTTGTCAATATTGGCTAAAAAAAGGTTGTCAGATGCAATGCCTGTATAAGGGAAATAGGTTCTGTAAAAATCTGCATACTTTCCCGTTAATGATGGCGTCACAGTTCCTAATGCTATAAAAAAAGACATTTGGTTTGTGAATCCACAGTAAGCATTATCCGTGATGTCGTCTAAAAAGTAATTATTGCCTCCTTCAAACTGGCCGCCAAGGTTTGTGAGTGCATAGCACGCCGATAAACTACTAAAAGCCGCTGACTGGGAAGTAAAAAAAGTGCTGGAGGAATAAGCATCCACAGGTTGCAAATCTTTTTTTGTACATGATATAACTATCAGGGAAAAGGCGCTTATAATTAAAAAGTATTTTTTCATTTTTCTTAATTTTTTAGAATGAAACATTCAAACCGATGGTGTAGATCGCTACTAACGGATATCCTGCAGTAGCGCTGTTTATTTCCGGGTCAATTCCTAAAGCTTTGGGCAGTTTGGAAAGGGTTAACAGGTTTTGTCCGGAAACATATATTCTCGCATTCTTCATTGAAACCCTCCGCAGAGCGTTCGCCGGTATGTCGTAATAAGCCTGGAGATTTTTCAATCTTACATAAGAACTATTAAACAGGAACAACGTGGAAGGATATGTATTGTTGATACTGTTGGAAATGGAAACACGTGGCAGTCGGGTATTATAATTATTGGGGTCAACCAACGGATTATAGGAATTGTCAATCGTCCAGTTGGTAATGCTGTATCCACTATTAAATCCATAACCGACGCTGGCGCCTAAATATTTATAATAATCCGTAGCGCCTTGAATCATTCCCGCTATGCCGAATCCTTTATAGCTGAAATCAAAATTTATCCCGAATAAGTTTTTGGGCACGCCACTTTTATTAATCATCGTTCTGTCTGCAGCGGTTATCTTGCCATCAGCTGTTAAATCTTCTATACGTTGATCTCCCCATTTCTGCCCTGGTAGAATCGGGTCTTTCGATGCCTGCGCTACATATTCATCTTTGGTTAAATAGCCGTCATTAATATATAAATAATAGGCGCTAAGTGGATAACCAACGGCCAAACTGTTTGTTGATGCCAGGTTCAAACCGCCAAGGCTCAATATTTTGCTTGTTATATAAGTATAATTTGCACTCAAATTATAACTAAATCCATTTCTGTTTCCACCAGAATAACCTAAAGAAACTTCCAGCCCTCTGTTATACATACTCCCTAAATTAGCTGGATACTGAGGGGATGCGCCTACTCCAACAGTAGAAGTAACACCATTTATATCTGAAACAGGATATTGAAGCAGCATATTGTTTGTTGTTTTATTAAAATAGTCAATCGTATAGGTAAACCTTGGGCTAAGTATCGTTCCATCCACGGCGATGTCAGTGATAGTAGTTCTTTCCCATCGCAGGCGGTTATTCGGATTTTGTATCAAAGAGAAAGCGCTATAAATTGTACCATCAAATACGGACGCCAGATTATAACCCAGTCCGTTTGAATAGATATTTCCAATGATGGAATTGTAACTATAGTACATAGCGTTATTGTTTCCGGTAGAGGTAGCTACGTTGGCGTTCCCCAGTGTACCATAACTTGCCCTGATTTTAAATTCAGGCAAAATGTCTTTTAATTTCCCCCAAAAATTCTCCTGAGATATTCGCCATCCGGCAGCAACTGATGGGAAGAAATCGGTATTTGTAGCAGGATTTAACCGTGAAGAGGCATCTTCGCGGGCATTAAATTCAAGAATATATTTTCTCTTATAATCGTAGTTTAAGCGTCCAAACAATCCTTCCAATATCCATTTGTATTGAGAGCTGTTATTTGTTTGTGTGGATGGATCGCCTAACTGCATACTGTTAGAACTATTGTTGATGAAATTGCCTCTCGATAAAGATGTACTATTGTAGTTATGAACATTTTGCTGTCCTCCGACTATGAGATCAAAATGATGCTCTTTTATATTTTTAGAATAAGTCAAATCCAATTGCTGCATGTTTTCTCTATCAACATAATTTGAATTTGTTGAACTATTAGGACCAGTTACTGTTCCGTTATACCAGTTTAATTGATTTTGAAATTGAGACGCTGAATTGATATTATAACTAAGCCCGACAGTATATTTGAGTATCAGATTTGGAATGATTGTATAAGCAGTATTAAAGTTTAGCAATATATTATAATTAATCGGATTATAGTACCCACCTTCCTCAGCCTGCCTTACGGGGTTACGTGTATCATTTGTAGAAGTAATGTTCCAGCTACCGTCCGATAATTTGATTGAATCAACGGGTCGCTGCCTGTTAACAGCGCTGATAATTGAGCCCAGACTTCCAACCGCCTTTGAAGAAGGTTCGTAACGATTGTCGGTAATCAGACCTATTGATAAATTTGTATTCAACTGCTTCCATTTCAATTCATTATTGCTGCGAATAGAATAACGTTTATAATCGGTGTTCGCAACATTTCCGTTCTGTTGCAGATAGCCAAAAGAGAAATTGTTTCTCAAAATAAGGTCATCGTGATTTATTCCCCCACCAATATTTATATAATGCGATTGAGTAAAACCGTTATTTCCGTTGAACAATACTTTACGCCAGTCTGTGCCAGGAACGGCACCTGTTTTCCATGCGTTCAACTGAGGTAAAGTGAAAATAATTTTGGATGAATCAAAATTGGTATTTGCAGGCTTCATCAAATCGTACATGGTTGCTTCATTAAAAGCGCTGGCATAATTATATGCGTTGGCCTCCTGAAACAATTCTGTAGGTTTTTGCCAGCCTACATACCCTGAATAAGAAACAGCCATCTTTCCTACTTGCCCCCTCTTTGTCGTAACCAGTATAACACCATTAGCAGAACGTGCTCCATATAAAGACGCTGCTGAAGCATCTTTCAGTACTGAAATTGACTGAATATCATTGGGATCGATGAGGCTGAGGGATCCGGGAACACCGTCAACGATTATCAAAGGAGCAGTAGAACTGTTTATAGAACCAACGCCCCTGATGTTAATGGTAGGAGCAATGCCTGGTTGCCCCGAATAAGAAACAATGTTGAGGCCGGCAACTTGTCCTTGTAATGCAGATACGGCATTATTAACCGGCCGGTTTTTTATTACGCTATTATCCACTTGGGCGACAGACTCAATTAGCGTTGATTTTTGCTTGGTGCCAAACGCTACCACAACTACTTCGCTAAGTCCTGTAGCAGCGGCAGCAGACAACGAAACATCAATCGTTTGTCTGCCGTTTACGACTACTTCCTGCGTTTGATACCCTATATAAGAAAATACCAATGTAGCCGCGGGTTCAGCAGTCAATTGATAATATCCTTTTGCATTAGTAGCTGTTCCTTCTTTGGTTCCTTTAATATTTACGGAAACACCGGTCAACATGTTGCCAGACGAATCGGTAACTACTCCTGATACCTTTAGTTGTGCTATTCCTGAAGAAGAAAATAGCAAAATGGCAAGTAATATAATGCCACATTGAATGATTATTGATTTTTTCATTCGGGTTCTGTTTTAATTTAAAATGGTGTGTGAAACCTGGGGGCTTAACAAAATTTTCTTGTTCGTTTAACAATACATTTATAAAGATGACAACATTTTTTTAAAAACGCTGCATCAGAAAATCACTGAAAAGCAATTTTTGCCAACGCAATCGGTTGCGAAAGTCACGCAATCGGTTGCGCTATTTTTTAATTTTCCATAAAAAATTGCATCAACTATTCACGCATTTTAAATATGGGCAAAAAATAATCGGAGCTATTATGGATGGAAGTATTAAAAGACAGGATGAAAAGACAAAGCAGCCAATTTTTTTCACAAAATGAAAAGCTTTTTAGAAGAGAATATTCCTATTAAACAATTACAGTAAACAAATAAATAACCTGAATTCTTATTCTGCCGCATGCATTAAAATCAATTTTGGATGCTCACTATTCGGCTTCGGTTCTATAACAGAGCCACGCCGGATGATTATTAAATTGTCTGAAACCTCCTGTGTACATATAAAACTTATTATCCTCAACGCCCGCTACATGATCGTACCGCTGATAATGTCCTTTTTTATAAAAACAATACTAAAAAATTCAGGTGATTTTTTCTCAAACTAAAGAATAAGGCGTTGTAGTGCTAATGGTGCACTATGTACACCGATAATTTCAGCGATTCGTGTTTGAATTGTTCCCGCACTCTTGAGTGCTTCAATCTTGTACTTTTGCTCTGGGGTGAGATGATTATACTTCTTTGTCATGTTGCAATAACAAAGGTAGTTTTCGGCTCTTCCGTTCGGGGCTTCGTTACGCTTCGGCTACGCCTTCGCCGCGAACGGGAATTACTCCCTGTTGCACTTATTAGTTTAACTTAGGTTTTGAAATAACGGACCAGTAATTCTTAATTCATAATTCTTAATTTAAAACAAATGTCCATCGAATATGAAATAACAGCCATAGAAAATAATAGAGCTGATCTGATTTTAAACCATAATCTTCCTGGTTTTTTTGATTTATTTTCACCTGAATTTATTGCAACAAATCCTTTCAACAACGTTGTAAACAAAGAACAGGTATTCGAACTTTTTACAAAAGGAATTACCGGAAATGTTTCTTCCTTTGAGGTCGATATCGAAAAAATAGCACTCATTAATGGCCTTACAATTGTAATGGGAAAAGAAACGCTTGTTCCAAAAGGCGAATCAAAAAATTCTGGTAAAACAATTAAACGCTGTTTTACAAACATTTGGATAAAGAATACTGACAGCTGGAAAATAACAGCGCGTCATGCTTCAAATATTTCAATTGCCTGAAGATTTTGCGATTAGTTTGAATAAATAAAATGTTAGTGCAGTAAACAAACAAATATTACTGAATTGTATTTTCTTAATAATCCCAAAAGGCGATTAATGTTTTTTTTTATAATTACCCGGTTAAACAATTTTTATGACAACTCCCATTAATACCGCCCTCTGTTCTTTTGGAATGAGCGGACTGGTTTTTCATTCCCCGTTTCTGACCATCAATCCTCATTTTAATTTTTATGCAGTTTGGGAAAGGACAAAAAATCTAGCGCAGGAAAAATATCCAAATGTAAAAACCTATCGCACGTTGGAAGCAATGCTCGCTGATGATTTAGTAGAGTTGGTAATTGTAAATACCCCTAATTATACCCATTATGAATATGCAAAAAAATCTTTGGAAGCTGGTAAACACGTCATTGTAGAAAAACCGTTTACCATTGATGTCGCACAGGCGAATGATTTAATAGAACTTGCAAAAAAGCAAAATAAAGTCCTCTCTGTTTATCAAAACCGGCGCTACGACAGCGATTACAAAACAATAAAAAAAGTTTTGTCAGAAAATTTGTTGGGCGAATTGGTGGAAGTGGAAATGCACTTCGATAGATACCGTGAAGAACTGAGTCCAAAGCAACATAAGGAAACGCCTGGTCCTGGTGCCGGGGTTTTGTATGATTTGGGTTCGCATTTAATAGACCAGGCATTACAATTATTCGGAAAACCCGAAAAGATTTTTGCCGATATACGCATCATCCGGCCGCACTCGAAAGTGGATGACTATTTTGAATTGCTTTTGTATTATCCAAAATTAAGGGTTCGTTTAAAAGCAAGTTATATCGTTCGTGAAGCATTGCCGGGATACATTTTACATGGATTAACCGGGTCTTTCATCAAACCAAAAACCGATGTACAGGAAACGTTATTGAAGGAAGGAGTTATTCCCGGTAAAAAAGACTGGGGCACAGAACCAGAAACTGAAAAAGGCCTTTTACACACCGACATTAAAGGCAAAGAAGTAATCGAATTTATTACATCGGAACAGGGAAATTATAATGATTATTATGACGCAATCTATGGAGCAATTCGTAATCATCAACCTTTGCCGGTAACTGCAGAAGAAGGTGCCGAAGTGGTGAAAATTATTGTTGCCGCTTTTAAAAGCAGTGACTTACAAAAAGTGCTAGAATTATGAATCGTAGTGTTTTTGTAAAGAAACATCGCCATTCAAATCGAATAGCGGTTTTATCTTTCCGCAAAAAAAAGTAACCATTACCTCCTGATCATATTCAGCATAGATAGCGTTTCTGTAATCATTCTCGCATTATATTCCATCGCCAGCTCCTTATAATTGATGGCATCAATGATGGTTCCGACAAAGCATAAACCTGCGGTAAAAAAATACAAAACACCGAGGCCGATATTCCCGATCAAAAAACGCTGAATGCCTGCAACGCCTACCAATCCTAGCAAACAAAGTATCAGGATCAATTGGGGATCTTTTCTTTTAGAACGATAGATCATACAAAACTGTGAAAGTTCATTGTCTCCAAATCCCTCGGTCCTGGAATTAATGGTCATCAGTTCTTCAGGAGTTACATCGTACAGATATTTAAGAATTGTTGAGTTTACGTTGTTGAAATTATTATCCATAAGAATGGTTTTGAAAATGAGAAAAAATATGAAGCATCGAAAGTTTGTAAATCCTGAAAGCAATGACAAGTACGGCAAATACGCCCAACGGATGGGCGGCAAAAGAAGCGTGTAAATCTCCATGAAATAAATAACTGATCGAATGCCCCAGTCCACATCCGGGGCAGAATTTGATACCAATAAATTTAAAAATACAAAATGAATAATGCGTATCAGTTCCGGGGTTCATAAAAGCTAATAACAGCAGCGATGAAATCCAAAATGACAACTCAAAATAACGCTGAAATAACAGTTTCATTCCTCTAAATTTATTTTAAAGATATTCCAATCGATTCGATTCTGATGATTCTAAATCATTTTTTTTGAAAGATTTTTATCCACTGCTTCTCTTTACTTTTCTACATTTGAGTACAATTTTTTTTTCTAACTTCCAGGCGACATGAAAAATGTTTTTTTGTTGTTTTTATTTTTCTGCTTTACTGCAAATGGCCAGTTGTATGTTGTGAAAGATAACGCTGACAACGATCAGACAAGCATTTTGCAATCTGCCTTCAACGATCCTGCTGTAAAAACGGTAGTGATAAATGCTTGCGATATTGTTATTAACGGAACATTAAATATTCCCTCCGGAAAAGCATTCAGGTTTGAAAACGGATTTAAATTAAAAGGAAGTGGTATGGTAAATGGTGGCAGTTATGAAGCGAATTACCAGCAACAAATTTTTGATACCACCATCACCGTAAACCCTCGTTCAGTAAATCAATATTTTTCGGTAAAATGGTATGGAGCAAAAGGCAAAAACACCAATGATTACACAGCAATCCAAAAGTCGATAAATGCGTGTATCAAAAATAATATTCGTACTGTTTATCTTCCTGCCGGCCGTTATAAAATTTCGAAACCATTAATCATCAGGGGAAATGGTACTCTTAATTCAAAAACAGGGATTGAGGATCAACGAGCATTTTGCACGCTCGAACTTTTAGGAGAATCTTCATTCTGGGATAGTAATATGGGCAGCGAAATCATTACTTCATTTAATGATGCTTTTGCAATCGGCATTCAAAATGGCAAAGGATGTAAAATCAGGAAAATTAAAATTTCAGGAGAATTTACTCCGCCGTCAACTCATAATTTGCAGGAATTTTACAACATCCCATTTGAAAAATTCACTGATGGCAAATGCCGTGACAGCCGTAATTCTCCTTATGCAGCGATTGTTATTGATCCATTCACCAACCTTGGCTCCGATGCCCTTCCTGTTGATGGCGGCTATCCCACTCTTCAGAAATATTACGGTAAATCGGCAAATCTGCAGAGACAATCAGGAAGTACCGGTACTCAGTTGGAAGAACTAAACATTTCAGGATTCGTTGTTGGTATCTGTTCATCGCCGAACGGGCTTACGCGAAATGCAGAAATTACGATTATCAATAAAGTACAATTTGCCAATTGTAAGCTGTGTATTTCCGGAGGCCAGGATCAGGAAAAAGAGAACCGGATATCCAATATTTATTGCTGGGGTGGCACGCATACTATTTTTGCAACAGGCTTGTACGGATCACCGCGGATGTCGGGCAATTGGAACATTGATCATGTAAATATTGCGGGCGGGGTAGTAAGGTTTATTTACAACGACCAGCATGGATATTTTCCTACGTTTATCAGTAATGTATTTGCAGAAAGCCTCGGTACCTTTGGTACGTTAAATTCTGAGCTGGCCTGCGAAGTGTCTGATTGTATCTTTGATTTTGCTTATCCAAATGAGGCAGGCGTACAAACACTTCTGATTTCTTATGGAGAAAATGTTGTTTTCAGAAGCTGCAACTTCAGGTATTATGGTGGAAAAACGCCGCTCATAATCCAGGGAAATTGCCAGTTTGAGCATTGTTATTTTTCGGGCCCTGTTATAAAAAAACCTTAATCGGAAAAAGAGAAAATATCAATTCACCTGGATAAAATCCGGTTTTGTTACAAACTGGGTATTATATTTAAAAATTAAATTGGTAGATATCGTGAACCTGAATCTTTCATTGTAAAAATTTTTTTCGGGGAAATAATATCCCCTCAATTCAATGGTTCCAAACACGAAACTTTCATTACGCGTCCTGATTCCGCCACCAATGGAACTCAGGAGTTTCGTCTTGGAAAGATAAGGGGAATAAACGCCGACATTGCTAAAAACAAAGGGCGCAAAGCGAAAAGATACCAGCGACCACGGACTAAAAAATTCTGATTCTGCTTTTACCGTGGTACGTAAAGTACCACCGACACGGTCGTTATCTGTCCGGTCTGTTCCGTACTCTGGCATTCCAAACTGGCTATTTGCAAATAAGGGTTCATTCAAAACGGTATTCACCTGTTGCGCCAGATCGAAATTCAGAAAAAAGCGTTGTTTCCACCTGTCGCCCAGCGCTTTTAAATGGTCAAAATAAAAAACACTTCCCAGCAAATTAATATCTTGTATCGTTTTTTTATTCAAATATCCCTCTGCCCTTATGGTATAACTTAAATAGTTGTTTCTTTTATTAAACTGGTATCGCTGGTAATTAAATCCGATAAATGGCCTTGACAAATTTTCCTTTAATGTGTAGCCAGACGTAATGCTTAATAACAATCCTTCCGGAATATCTTCGTTTCTGCCAAAGCCATAAATATATTTTGTTTTATAAAAGTTTTGACGATAGAAAGTTAACGTCCCAAGGACAGCTGTGAGGTCTGCAAATTGCCAGTTGTAATTAGATTGATATTTTTGCGGCAGCAATTGAAATTTTTGATCGACAAACCTCAAACCAATTAATTTTCTCAACTTACTTGATTCCTCTTGAGTGGTAAAATCTTTTGCATTGATGTTATATCCTGCCCACGTTTCTATATTATAATACCGGTAGCGCGTGTCCGAAAAATAAAGTGAATCAGAGGTATAAAGGTTTCGTGTAGCATGATAGGATGCATCAAACTCATAAGTCCACTGCATATACCGGTTTACCAATGGTTTTAGAAGACTGACATAATAGTTATTTTCTTCCTTCGGCCCATGAAGTGTAGGATAAAAACTTTGATAACCAATTGTTCCATCCATAAAACTGCCACCGATATTGCGGCTGTTGTATTCGCCGCCAAAGGCAAAATTATTTTTCCGGGCGTCATCATAAAGTGCATAAACCACACCCGCATTTCCAGTGCCGGCAAAATTATCTTCCCTGAATTGAATATTCGTTTGTTTCAGGCCAAGGGTATTTACGGCTCCTCCCAGGGAAAAAACGTCTTTTGATTCTACCACTACATCTACGGAATCGGAGCCGGGGGCAGCAAGGAATACAAAAATATCGGCGTCCTGTAAATACAACAACTGCCTGAGATACATTTCATTATCAGCCATCAAAAAGGGTTTTACCGGCTCTCCTTTTTTGAAAAATAAATTTTTTTCAATGACCCTGCGTTTGGTAATGTGATGTAGATCGTTTGCCATTTTGGTCAAGCTGTTTATTAATTTTTTTGATGTATCACCAATCGAAATCCCGAAAGGCAGCCTGTCGATATAGATATTCCTGATGATAAGGCCATCATATTGCTTGAATGCTTCTTCATTCCTTTTTAAAATATTTGCTCTATCCACTTCGGTAGTGTCTCTCCTGAAATTATTGATCATTTTATTAAAAAAAGTTTTGCGAACTGCCGAATCCTGCGGTTTTTTTGGGACTGTATCATTTTGGGCAAATGATGAATTTTGCATAAAAATAAAAATGCTGGTAAACGCAAACGTCAACAGATATTTCATGTAAATTTTCATCAGGTATTTTAACACAATAAAAATAATCTAAAAAGCAGGCAATTTTTCAGCAGGAAATATATTTATAGAAACGAAAACAGTTGGGAGGCTATTTGTTTTTACACAGACAAAATACCCAATGAAAAAAATCACAGAAAAAGGAGGAAAAAATTTATTGAAATAATCGAAATGCAAAACACAAATTCCCATTATTTGTCAGTTTGCTGTGCTTCGTTGACTAAAGCAAATTGGTTTTTATTTTTTCAATAAAATCCTGTTCAATCATTTTTTTTGCCATCAGAATCATGTTATTAAAAGCTCCGCCGGTAGATATTCCGTGCCCAATAATGACGGGTTTGTTTACGCCTAATACCGGCACGCCGCCATACATTTCAAAATTAAAACGGTCAAAATAGTCATCGTGGATATTTCTTTTTTGAACAATATCATAGATCGATTCTGCAAATTTGAGAATAATATTTCCGGTATATCCGTCACAAACATAAATTTCGGCTTTCTCCATCAAAAGATCACGCCCTTCTACATTTCCTACAAAATTAATACGGCTGTTTTCTTTAAGTAAAGGATAGGCAGCCTGGCACAGAATGTTACCTTTCCCTTCCTCTTCACCCACATTTATCAATGCTACCCTGGGGTTTTCATTATTTAAGATATATCTTGAAAACAATGTACCCAGTAAAGCAAATTGTGATAAATTTTCCGGCTTACAATCTGCATTTAAACCAACATCTACCAGCAAAGAAAGTTTTCCGTTTTCCCCTGGAATATACGCACCTATTGAAGGACGGGAAACCCCCGTAATCGCCTTGATACTGTATAAAGAACCAACCATCATAGCACCGGTATTTCCTGCACTGATAAAAGCATCGGTTTTACCTGAAGCCAGGAAATGAAAACCAATAGAAATAGAAGATCGTTGCTTTTCTTTCAGGGCCTTGGTGGGATGCTCCTGCATTTCAATCACTTCCGGTGCATGTACGATCGTTATATTTTCATCAGGTATTTCATGTTCGTTCATTAAAGGAATCAATTTGTTTTCATCGCCAATCAACGTAAGTTGGACCTGATGCCTATTATCTTCTGATAAAAATTGTTTCACGCCTCTGATAGTTTCAAGTGGAGCATAATCGCCTCCCATCATATCCAGTGCTATATTCATGTTTCGAATGTTATATTAAAAAATTTACGATAAAAATAACGGGTAAAATTTAATTTTTACTATTCAGTGCAAAAAAAAATCCAAAGTTAAAGTTGAAACTTACTTCAAACTTTATCTTTGGATTTACTATAAAACGGAAACAAATTATCAGGCTTTGGAAGGCGCTTTTTCAGCAACTACTTTTCCTTTGTAAAATAACTTTCCTTCACTGGTATGTGCACGGTGGCGAACATGCGTTTCGCCGGTAGTGGCATCCACACTCAATGTGGGCGCATCTGCTTTATAATGTGTTCTTCTTTTTGCACTTCTTTGCTGACTGTGTCTGCGCTTTGGATTTGGCATAACCGTAGATTAAATATGATTAATTATTGTTTTTTTTAATAAATTGTTCCAACCCTTTAAATTGTTCCAGCCCTTTTTCAAAAGGATGATTATTTTCTGTTGCCGTCGATTTCATTTTTTTCAACATCGCCAGAATTTCTTTGTTGCATTGCGGCCCTCCCATTTCTTCTTCACTACACATACGCTGGTTTGGAATGCTTAACAAAATAAATTCGTAAATCCATGCTGCGAGATGAAGATGACTTTCTGTTTGTGAAATATAAAAAACATCCGGATCTTCTTCACTCTCATTCATTTCGTCCGGGTTTGATACTTGCTTTATAACGACTTTAAATTCATCCCAAAGATCCATCGGCAAAGTATTTCCACAACGATCACAAAGCACGTTTACACTCCCTCCAATCTCAAATTTCAAGATCATAAAAGAAGTGTTCTTTTCCAGTGTTAGCTTTACCGATGCATGGCAATCACTGAAATCGGTCACTTTATAATCCGCAAAGAACTTATCTTCCACCTGATAGTTATATTCGTGGATACCTGGTTTTAACCCCACAAAAGCAATGTCATATTCACGGTGGTTTCCCATAACTAAAAAATAAAAGGGCTGCAAAGGTAAGGGAATTGCATTAAATTTTTTGGCTGTTTCAAACAAAATCAAGTTTTTTAGGAAAGTAATAGCTTTTTCCGTTGGATAATATGGATACAAGCCGGTTTTAAATAATAACTTCGTAAAAAATGGAATTACGGATTAATTATTAATTAATCTAAAAGACGAACAAAAATCATGACATTTCTTCGTATTAATTTTCAAATATCAGATGAATCAGTACAAATTTGACAGAACCGCTTTTAAAATGCATCACACAAAAGACGCTCTTAATAATTACCAGTATTGGAAATCCCCATCTTTGGAAGAGCGTTTGCCCGCTCCCACTTATCTAAATAGGGTTGCTTACAAATACTCTGAAAACGAACCGCCAAAACTTGACAGAACTTATTTTAAAATGGGAAATATTTATAATCAGGAATAAAATTAGATAAGGATATAAAATCGACGGCAATAATTCTTTTATGAGTGTAACAAAGTATTTCCACCAAAAAAAATATGTTTGGATTATAGCTTTTTCAATAATTATTTTAATTAAAATTTTTTCGGCAAACAGTAATAGAGTAGAAGCAGTTTATTCTTCGAAATTTTATGTACACCTTTCAAAGATTCTTCGTTTTCTTTTTGGATGGATACCGTTGAGTTTCGGCGATGTTTTATATTTCCTTGCAGGCTGCTGGCTCTTATGGAAACTAATTAAAAATATAAGACTGCTTTTTAAAAAGAGAATTTCAGGACGAACTGTACTAAAAAAAACACTGGATTTATTTCTAATTCTGGCTTTTATTTATATAATTTTTAATATTTTTTGGGGAATAAATTATGACCGGAAAGGAATTGTTTTTCAATTGGATTTGAAAGATTTAAAATATGACAGTACAGATTTAAAAATGCTTCAAAAACTTTTACTTGAAAAGGTAAATGCGTCAAAAATTGCGGTACTGAGAAATGATGAACCCTACCCAACAAAAAAAGAGCTGATAAGAAGAGCAGAAAAAAGTTATGAAGAGGCGCAAAAGATTTATCCCTTTCTTGAATATAAAAACCTTTCCGTAAAACCGTCTCTTTATGGTACACCCGGCGATTATCTCGGTTTTACAGGTTATTACAATCCTTTCACGGGCGAAGCACAAATCAATACCACTGTTCCCGAATTTTTGCAGCCATATATAGCAACACATGAAATGGCCCATCAGCTTGGTTATGCAAAAGAAAATTCTGCAAATTTTGTTGGTTATTTAGCAGCGGTAAATTCACACGATACGCTTTTTCATTACTCCACATATTTTGACCTTTTTCTCTATGCCAATCGTGAGGTATTTTATTTTGATTCCCTTTCTTCGCGGGTTGCGCTACAACAATTAATTCCTGAAGTGAAAGATGATATTCGCGAATTGCGTAAATTCAACGACGCTCATCAAAGTTTTTTAGAGCCTGCAATTACCTGGATTTACGGGAATTATTTGAAGCTGAATAAGCAGCCACAAGGCATTCATACTTACAACGCGGTCGTAGCAATGTTAATCGCCTATTATAAAAAATATGGAAAAATCTAACCTTGGCCCGTCAACCCTGAACGATCAACTTTCAACTTTCAACCAAACCCCCTCGTCATTTTCTTTTACCTGGAATATTTTCAGAAAATAACCTTCGCCGTTTGAATCTCTTCCATGACTCAGGTTGAAACGGTAATTATGTACCGGGCAAATGATATTTTCTTTTGCATCTAAAAATCCTGAAGATAAATCTCCGCCTGCATGCGGGCATTTGGAGGAACAGGCTTTTAAACCATTCAGTGTTTTAATAATGCAGATTGATTTTTCGTTGATTTGAACACACGCAATATTGTTTTTGAAATTTATTTGCTCAATATTTTCTGCGATTTTAATCCAGGTTTCCAATTTGTCCATCAATAAAAAAATTCTGCTTTGTAAGGGTATTTCTCCTGATAAAGTTTTCTTACCTGGTTCAAAACTACCTGTCGCAATTCATCAATATTTCTTTTTTCGGTAGCGGAAATAAAAACGCAATTTCCATTTGTATAAGCCTGCCAGCGCTCTTTCAATTCTTCCAGTAATTGTTCTTTTACTGATGGCTCCAGCCATTCATCAAAAGTGTTTTTTTCATATTGATCCATTTTATTAAACACAGTAATGATCGGCTTTTCAAAGCTTTTTAATTCCTGCAAAGTCTTATTCACCACAGCCAGTTGCTCTTCATATTTTGGATGGGAAATATCCACTACATGCAATAAAATGTCTGCTTCACGCACTTCGTCCAAAGTGCTTTTAAAACTTTCAATCAGGTGATGTGGAAGTTTTCTGATAAACCCAACGGTATCGCTGAGGAGAAAGGGAGTATGTCCCAAAACTACTTTTCGTGTAGTGGTATCCAACGTCGCAAATAATTTATTTTCTGCAAAAACATCGCTCTTGCTCAACAAATTCATAATCGTCGATTTTCCCACATTCGTATAGCCAACCAAAGCGACCCTGATAAATTCTCCACGCTCTTTCCTTTGGGTAAAAGATTGCTTATCTATTTCTGTTAACCGTTTACGCAACAAACTGATTTTATCTTTGACAATCCTGCGGTCAGTTTCTATTTCTGTTTCGCCGGGTCCGCGGCTCCCTATGCCACCACCCTGCCTTTCCAGGTGTTTCCACATTCCTTTTAAACGTGGCAGAATGTATTGATATTGCGCCAGTTCTACCTGCACTTTCGCCTGTGCCGTTTTTGCGCGCGAAGCAAAAATGTCGAGAATCAAATCGCTTCTGTCTATCGTGGTAACCTTTAATTCTTTCTCAATATTGGTAATTTGGGAACCCGTAAGCTCATCGTCAAAAATGACAAGATCGACATGTTTTCTTTCCGTAAAATTTTTTATTTCCTCTAATTTCCCTTTTCCAACGAAAGTGCGGCTATCCGGGTGATCCAGTTTTTGTATATAAGTCTTTACAGTTTCAGCGCCTGCAGTTTCAGCAAGAAATTTTAATTCTTCCAAATATTCTTTTACCTGGTGCTCTGTTTGCCCATTCTGAATTACCGAAACAAGTACGGCCGTAACCGGATTGTTGTAATTTATTTTTTGTTCGATCAATAGAAAAAATTTAAATGCAAAAATAATTCATCCTGTTTTTTAATCCGAAAATTAAAAAACGTTTTCTGATACAAATGAGGAATTGAAAAGGCTTATAAAAGTTCGATTAAGCAAATCATTTTCAGATGAAATATTAAATCCGGAGGTCTTAAACTATCACGGTATCTTTTGAAATATTTTCATTTCTGAAAACCACGGTTCCATCAAACACATCTACCAAAACAGGTTTGGTTTTATCAATGGTTCCGCTCAATAATTTTTTGCTTAACTGGTTTACGATTTGTTTCTGAATCAATCTCTTCAACGGCCTTGCGCCAAACTGTGGATCAAAACCGTTTTCAGCAAGATAATCAAGCGCATAATCTGTAAACTCAAGTAGCACGCCACTCTTAGCCAGTTGTTCTTTCAAATCGTTCAGTTGAATACGGATGATCTCTTTGATGTCTTTCAAAAGCAATGGCTGGAACATGATCACTTCGTCAATGCGGTTTAAAAACTCCGGCCTGATGGTTTGTTTCAAAAGATCCATCACCTCACGCTTTGTATTTTCTACAACTTCTTCTTTGTTTTTTTCATTCACATTTTCAAAATTTGTCTGTATAATCTGGCTGCCCATGTTGCTCGTCATAATGATAATGGTATTTTTAAAATTCACTACGCGACCTTTATTATCTGTCAATCTACCATCATCCAATACCTGCAACAGAATATTGAAAACATCCGGATGTGCTTTTTCAATTTCATCCAATAGAATAACACTATACGGTTTCCGCCTGACTGCTTCTGTAAGCTGGCCACCTTCTTCATATCCTACATACCCCGGAGGCGCCCCAACAAGGCGGCTCACAGAATGTTTTTCCTGGTATTCACTCATGTCAATCCGCGTCATCATACTATCATCATCAAACAGATATTCTGCTAATGCTTTTGCCAGTTCTGTTTTACCCACACCGGTGGTGCCCAGGAAGATAAATGAACCGATCGGTTTGCGTGGATCGTGCAAACCTGCGCTGCTCCTGCGTACTGCATCCGCAACGGCTTCTATCGCTTCGTCTTGTCCTACCACTCTTTTATGCAATTCATCTTCGAGATTGAGCAATTTGTCTTTTTCACTTTGCAGCATTTTATTCACCGGAATTCCGGTTGATTTTGCCACACTTTCTGCAATATCTTCTGCATCCACTTCTTCTTTTAATAATCTTTTTTCATTGATTTCTTCAAGTTCCACTGTGTATTCTGCAATTAATTTTTCCTGGTTCTGCAATTTGCCATAGCGTATCTCAGCCACCTTTCCGTAATCTCCTTCACGCTCTGCTTTTTCAGCCGCCATTTTTAAATTTTCCATTTCTGCTTTTGCATTTTGCACTTTTTCTACCAGTTCTTTTTCCTGTTGCCATTTGGCCTTGAAGGTGTCGCGCTCTACTGAAAGATTTGAAATTTCGGTATTCAATTCTTTTAATTTCCCTTCATCTTTTTCCCGTTTAATTGCTTCTCTTTCTATCTCTAACTGGCGGATTTGCCTTTCCAGATTATCCAATTGTTCAGGCATTGAATTCATCTCGAGTCTAAGCTTGGCGGCGCTTTCATCAATCAGGTCAATTGCTTTATCTGGCAAAAAACGATCAGTGATATAACGGTTTGACAACTCAACAGCGGCAATAATGGCTTCATCTTTTATACGAACATGGTGATGCGTTTCATAACGATCCTTCAAACCTCTCAAAATTGAAATGGCATCTTCCACACTTGGCTCATCTACCATCACTCTTTGAAATCTTCTTTCAAGCGCTTTATCTTTTTCAAAGAATTTTTGATATTCATTTAAAGTCGTTGCACCGATTGCTCTTAGTTCACCACGTGCCAATGCGGGTTTCAAAATATTCGCCGCGTCCATCGCTCCTTCTCCCCCACCGGCGCCAACCAACGTGTGTATTTCATCGATGAATAAAATGATTTCACCATCGCTATCTCCTACTTCTTTAATGACTGATTTTAATCGTTCTTCAAACTCACCTTTATATTTTGCTCCGGCAATTAAAAGTCCCATATCCAGGGCATAAATTATTTTAGATTTCAGATTTTCAGGTACATCACCACTGATGATCCTGTTTGCCAAACCCTCTACAATAGCTGTTTTTCCTGTACCGGGCTCCCCAACCAATATAGGATTATTTTTTGTTCTCCTTGATAAAATATGCAACGTTCTCCTGATTTCCTCATCGCGGCCAATTACAGGATCGAGCTTATTACTCCTTGCTAATTCATTCAGATTTTTTGCATATTTATTGAGTGCGTTAAATTGTGTTTCGGAAGTTTGGGAAGAAACAGTAGACCCTTTTTTCAAATCTTTAATTGCGGCGATCAGGCCTTTTTCAGTGAGGCCAGCATCTTTTAAAATCTTTGCGGCATTATCATTTCCCTGCACAATGGCAAGCAGTAAATGTTCAACGCTTACAAACTCATCACCAAAAGTTTTCAGACTTGCAGCGGCTCTCAATAAAACATTATTCATATCGCGGCTGATAACCTGCGCAGGTTCGCCAGCGCTCATCTTAGGCAGTTTGCTGATGCTTTCATCTACTTTACTTTCAACAAAATTAACATTGACGTTATTTTTTTTCAAAAGAAAGCCGACAGGGCTATCTTCATCAGTAAGCAAGGCTTTCAACAAATGCTCTACTTCAATATTCGGATTTCTTTCATTGAAAGCAATCTGTTGCGCTTTCTGAAAAATTTCCTGTGATTTTATCGTTAAGTTACCTGGGTTCATATCGTAGATTCTTTATTAAATTTAAACTAAAGCAACAAATATTAATCCAACAAAAAAAAAGATAATTATGTCGCCTTTACTGTATGAAAGCTGCCGTAAATTCAGTCTCTGCGCTGTTTTCCTGTTATTTTTTCAGTATACTTTTTCTCAAAATAATTATAATAAAATAGATCAATGGCTGGATAATCACCTCAATGCATTAGGCGGCAGAGCCACTTTAGTAATTTTCAAGGATGGAAAAATCATTTACAACAAATCTGAAAATAATCTTTCCGCCGGAAAAAAAATGACATTAAAATTCCTTGCAAAACGACAAGGCAAAAATGTAAATGATGTAATAGAAGATTTTTCTTTCACAACTCAACGACCAATTGCAAGTTGCAGCAAATGGTTGAGTGCTGCACTTGTGATGACTTTTGTCGACGAAGGAAAACTTAATTTAAATGATACAGTAGGAAAATTTTTACCCATACTTTCCAAATATCAAAAGGGAGGTATTACCATTCAGGATTGCCTTTCACATCTCACGGGAATCGCTGGTGGAAATTTTAAAGAAACGCGTGAATTAATCAATAAAAGTACTACGATGGATGAGGTAATAGAAATTATTGCAAAGCAACCGATGGAAGGTGCTCCGGGAACCGTCTTTCATTACAGCAGCATTGGATTGCAAATAGCAGCGGCTGTTATTGAAAAAATTTCCGGTGAAGATTTCGGAAAGTTATTTAACGAAAGGATTGCAACTCCATGTGGAATGAAAAATACAGATTGGGGAGTTGCAAAAGTGGCCATAGCTGCAGGAAGCGCACGCAGCAGACCTGAAGATTATATTCATTTTCTTCAAATGATTCTACAGAATGGAATTATCAACGGGAAAAGAGTACTATCTGAAAAGTCAATCATTGCAATGCAACAGGATTATACCAAAAACGCAAAAGTTTCTTACACACCTGATGAAGCAAAAGGGATGGATTATGGATTGGGACAATGGATTATGCAACCGGGAAATTCAAGAGCCATCACCGTTACCAGTCCCGGACTTTTCGGAAGTTTCCCCTGGGTAGATAACGAAAGAAAATATGCCGGATTTCTTTTTGTTGTAAACATTCGTAATAAAGGCCGGTATAAACAATATACCCAATTAAAACACTTAACAGATGAAGCCGTTGATCAGCAGAATTTATGAAATCTTAAAACGCTCGCAGTAAACGAAGAAATAAGATACTTTTGTATTTTTCTGATGCTGACAAAAGAAAAACATACACCCTTTGTTAAATCTATTGCCATTTCGCTAGGTTTTGATTATTGCGGTATCTCAAAAGCAGCAAAGCTTGATGAAGAAGCAAAACGATTAGAATCGTGGCTCAACAAAGGTTTTCATGGAAAAATGAATTACATGGAAAATTATTTTGACCTGCGAACTGACCCAACAAAATTAGTTCCCGGTGCAAAATCAGTCATTACTTTATTGTTGAATTATTTTCCTTCCGAACAACAAAATCCGGATGTTCCACAAATTTCAAAATACGCTTATGGAAAAGATTACCATGAAGTGATTAAAGCAAAACTGAAAACTTTTTTATCACTTTTAAAAGAAAACATTGGTGAAATAAACGGACGTGGATTTACAGACAGCGCCCCTGTTTTGGAAAGAAGCTGGGCAGTCAAAAGCGGACTGGGTTGGGTTGGAAAAAATGGAAATTTAATTACAAAAAATAACGGCTCATTTTTTTTCATCGCTACTTTAATTACTGATCTCGAATTAGAATATGATAATCCATTTGTAAAAGATTATTGTGGTACCTGCACAAAATGTATTGACAATTGCCCAACAGAGGCGATTCTTCCGGATAAAGTCATTGACGGAAGTAAATGCATTTCTTATTTCACGATAGAATTAAAAGACATGCTTATTCCTGATCAGATGAAAGGAAGATTTGAAAATAAAATGTTCGGTTGTGATATCTGCCAGGATGTTTGTCCATGGAACCGTTTTTCAAAACCAAACAACGAGATTGAATTTACCCCATTGAATGAAGTGTTGAATTTTTCTAAAAATGATTGGGAAGAATTGACAGAAGAATCGTTCAAAATCATCTTTAGAAAATCTCCTCTAAAGCGTTCGAAGTTTGAAGGGATCAAAAGGAATTTGAAATTTTTGGATTAACGAAAAGCTTTCGGATTAAGATGGTTTTTTATATAATATTTTGTATTGTAAAAATACTTTTCACGTCAGCATTAGAACTTGAAGTTTATGAAAATATTTAAAAACTGCATTACAGAAAAAGAGGCAGCAAAACGAAGAGTGATAAGACAGAATTGATTGAATTAGTCAAAGATGACAAAGTAGATTTAATTTCAAGAATCGAATCAGCAAGAACTGATGCCATCAATGGATGTTTATTTTTTTGGGTAGGACAATTAGCTGCTATTACCGGAATTTTATTTGCTTTATTTAATGTTTATCTTAAGAAATAATTCCGACAGAATTTTAAAAATAAGATTAAGCTCTATTTTTCTATTTTATTGTTACTAGAAAATAAAAATCAGAGATATTTCTTTCTTTACTGTAATCAAAATAAACTTTTAGGCATAACCGTTATCAAAAAACCAATCCTGCCTTCAATATCATCCGGTTAAAACTAAATTCATAGACATTATAATCAACAGGACAAGGTGCGACAAGACATTCATAAGTTGCACCAACCTTTGCTTTTAATTCTTTTGTACTATAGCCAAGACTAAACAGTAATGAAGACTTTTTGTACAATGGAACCTGGTAACCAATTCCCAAATCACTATATAAGCCACCGCTAAAATGATAAGTGCTGTAATAACTAATTTCCTTTCCTGGCTTGTTTTTCATCGGAAAATCATAGCCAATATCTCCATAAATAAATCCTCTTTTATCTTCACCAAAAGACCATCTGCCATCGACAAATAACGGAAGTGTTTTATAACGGTAATTGTCTATTCCAATTCCGATTCCCGAAAACCAATTCGAGAATTTAATTCCATTTATCGTCTGAAAGGCAGTGTTCATCGTGCTTTCACCGCCAACAATTGCAAACTCATTGACAGATTGAAAGTGAATTTTCTTTTTTTGTCCAGTTGAGTAAACTGACATTCCAAAGAAAATTATTAAAATAAAAAACAAGCTTTTTCTCATAATTTATTTTTTAGAAATTCCGGTTTTACTAATCAAATGAATATTTTTTACATCAGAATAATCATATTGATACAAACCATCATTGGCAACCACTAAAGCAATATTATTATATGCAATTACATCGTAGGTTTCAATTCCTGAAAATTGTTTTATCAATTTTAAATTATTGACATCGGCAGCATTGTAAATTTTCAATCCATCAACTCCATCGCAAATGAATAAAAGATTTCCATCTTTGGACAGTCCATGCGGATTTGTAAAAGGATAAACTTTTAAAAGTTTTGGGTCGGTTATATTATTGAGTTGCAAGATTTCCAATTGATTTGTGAATCCCTGACAAGCAGAACCAGAGCGAAGTGTAACGTAAGCAAAATTATCATCGGCAATTACAGGGTCGCAACTTTGAACATGAGAAAACTGGCCGATTGAAACGGGTTTGTCTGCATTATTAATATTGTAAATAAACATGCCACTCTGCGAACCGATAAATAATTTATCCTTAAATGGAAAGATTGTTTCTACATTCCAGCTTCCAACATTTACTTTATTTTTATAAACAGGGTTATTAGCTGAAGTAATATCAAATACATTTAAATCAGTATTCGAAACTGTATAAATCCTGTTATTGACAATCGCAAAACGAGCCATGGAGCCGCCTTTGCCGATTGGAGAAGAAGAATTCTTATTTCCCCCAGACGATTGAGAACTTGAAAAATCCATATACGCATTTGGAGAATAATAAACAGGATTATATCCACAAGTTTGGGCAACAGTTGTATCGCGTTTTATCCAATCTGCAATAATTTTTGTCGAATCACCATAAAACCCGGAATTATAAATGCGATAAGGAAACACACCTTCGTTATATTTTTTCACCACCACATTCAGAGGATTACTGATATCCAGCGTTACCATATCTGTATAAAGGTCGGCATACAAAGTATTTCCTTTTAATGCTAAATCCATGTTTCCGGGAATATTTATAAATGCAACATTTCGTGGCGAAGCAGGATTGTGATTGTCAATCACATGAATTCCTTTATCTACTTCATTCAGAAAAATATAATTTCCGAGAATAACGATTTTGCCCGGGTTTGTTATCTCCTGAGGCGTATTGCTTTTTATATTTGTCCTTACTTCCGCCGTTGTTTTATAAACAGGCAGATAATAACTGTATGTATAAATCCGTCTACAGGTATCTTTTACACAACTGTTCAGAAAAGTGAAAAGAAGCAGAACCAGCGCTGCTTTTAAAACCCTTGTTGACTTTTTCATAATGATTCATTTTACCGTTGACCATTAGAAATTTAAAACCGTTGCATCGGAAAAAAATTATTTTTTCTTAAATAAAATTTCAGTACGGATTCCTATAAAATTAAAATGTTTCCGGGCGTATAATCCGTTGTCAGCAAGGCTTGTAGCACTATAATAAAAATATGGGCCAAAAGTAAAAGGCATTTTTTGCTGAGAAAAAAGTGTAAGAGATAATCCGGTGCCTAATCCGAATTGTGTTTTATTAAACAATGAATTATCGTTATAATAAACTCCCGGATTCGATTTGAATTGCAAAGCATTGCTACTTATTAATTCTGAAATATTTATTCCTGCATTCCATGATAAAGGCAACTTTTTATTTTTATTTAATCGCAGTTCAAACGATAACGGCAATTCCAGATAATGAAAATTATTGCGGTAATTATGAGATGAAATAATTGAACTGTAAGGATTTGAAACATTATAATATTGCATGGAAGGAGATAATAAAGAATCTATTTTAATTCCCACTTTATTGACCAAAGAATAATATTTGTAAGAAAGTCCAAAAGAAATTTTTCCTCTCTTAGAAATATTTTTTTCTATGAAAATCCCTGCAACAAAAGCTGTTGAGTTTTTAATCGGCGAAGGTTGGTAATAATAATATGAAGGAATACCGCCCTGTGGCATTGAAAGGTAATCTGCAACAGGATAACTTGCTTTTAAAGGATTTGTTGAAATCGATGATTCACCACCGGAAAAAGTAAACCCAATATTCCATCGGTTCTTATCTTTTTTTGTAGAATCTTTCTTTTTCCCGGAATTATTATTAGCAATTATTTTCTCTGTCGGGTTTTCTGATTTTACTTGAGTTGAAATACTATCAACATCGATTTTATCTTCAATATTTTCATTTGATTTATCAGCAAAATTTTCATTTTCTTTTTCTAACATTTTGGGGGTTATCTGATTATTTAATTCAAAATCAGAATCTTCATTATTTCTTGCTTTGCCGTAGTTTTCAACTTGTTTTGCAGTAATTTCTGCTATTAATTTCCCATGCTTTGGCTCTTTCACTTTTTCTTTTATATTTTCAGATTTTGTTTCAGTGCTTTTAATCTTTTTTGATAAAACGCTTGTTACATCTTTATTTCCCGTATTTTTTTGTGAATTAATTTCCTGTTTCTGAAAAGAAGAATCTTCATTATTTGTTGATTTACCGTGACTTTCTTTTTTTATAACATTACTAATTTGTTGATTGTTTTTTTGATTATTTTTTGAAGAATTAATTAACCAATAACCACCGGATAGAAGAAACAAAAACAAAAAGAAAATTATGAAAATCAATCTTCTGTTTTTGTCTTTTTTTCCAATGCGTTTTTCAACATTTGTCCATACAGATTCTGATGGAGCGATTTTTAATTCGTCCATTTTCTGCTGCACATTTTTTTCAAAATTATTTTGTTCCATAATGGCCGTTTTTCTCTTTTAACGAAAATTTTTCAATCCATTCTATTAATAAAATCCGTGCCCTTGCGTATTGAGAACGTGATGTTCCTTCATTAATTCCCAGCATTGACGCTATTTCCGTGTGTTTATATCCTTCTACCGCATACAAATTGAAAATGGTTTGAAATCCTGTTGGCAATTGCCTGATTAATTCTGCCAATTCTTTTGTTTGCAAATTCACCTGCGGATTTTCCGTAGAAACAACATGCAAAGGCATTTCATTATAAGAAAGTTCATCTCTATATCTGCGATTGGTTTTTAAATAGGTCAATGCAGTATTTACCATAATTCTACGAATCCATCCGCCCAATTCACCTTCTTTTTTGAATTGATTTAACCTTGTAAATACTTTTACAAATCCTTCCTGCAATACCTCTTCCGCATCATTCAAACTTTTGGTATATCTGAAACATACACCGAGCATAGAAGGCGCAAAATGTTCATAAAGCATTTTCTGTGCTTCCGGTTTTTGTTTCAGACAATCTTTTAATAATTGGTTATAATCCATTTGTCTCATCCTGACAATAATACTTTCCTTTTCGTTGCATGAGGCATAATTTTTTTCTTTTGACACAAAAAAAATGCGATGGAATCATCGCATTTTTATTAAAGCAGTATAAAAGTTACAACCTTTTGAAAGGTTAGTAACCCTGGGAAATGAAAGCCTTATTGTATTAAGGCAGCAATTTTATCAAGTGGAATTGAGTTGGCAAAAGACATGACACTGTTTTCGTCCATACCATTAGCGGTGACGGTAACCAATGCATTTTTAAAAGGAATTTGTAATTGATAATTCGGCTTTCCGTTTTCATTATCGCCTTGCTTTTCAAGACGCGATTTGTAGCCCTGAATTTTCACCACTTTTGTTGTAGAGTTCCTCATCATTCCGCCTACAAATGGCATGTTGAGAAATGCATTCAGGCTGGTAATGAGAGGTGAATTACTGATTATTTCCACTTGTGAACCTGTAGTACCATAACTGCGATGAACGGTGGCTCCAATAAAACCAACATTGGCACTTACCTGGTCATCAGTCGTGGTGGCAGCCATATCATTCATTTTATCAGGTAATAATTTCAAAACTTCCTTACCAACAATCATGTCAATTTCCTGTACAGCCTGCTCCAATGCAAAATGAGCATCAGCGAGTTTGCCCGAAGAGTAGGCAGTTTTGGCATCAGCAATATCTTTTGAAAAATCCTGCGCCTGAACCGCTGCAGTGAAAAAAAGTATTAGAATTAAAAAGGAATATTTTTTCATTTTATAAAAATTTATAAGTGATTATTTTTCGCCTAATGTTTTTGTGATATTGGCAATATTAAAGGCATTTGCCGCATTCATTACTTCGTCTTCATTTGCAAAATTGACGCATTCCCAAACGACCATGGAACTTTGTCCAACGGGTACAATCAATGAATATCCTTTGCTTTCATCATAACTTATAATAGCCTTATTCCCCTGCACTTTTACTTGTTTCACATTCTCGTCTTTTCCGTTGGATTGCATTGCATACGCATTTCCAAAATATGCATTCACCAGTCCGGCATATAAGATATTATTACCGATAGTAATTGTACACTGTTTATCTTTTTTATCAGAATAAACGCGTTGAATGGTCATGTTGTTCCATCCCCATTGAGTACTTACAACTTTATCCTGTGTGGTATCTTTTTGCAAACCGTCAACATTATCAGGAAGTGATTGCAATAATTGCCGTCCCAACTGAATTTCAATGCCCATCAAAGCCTGTTGAACAGAATAGCGTGCATCGCTGTAATTATTCGACGTAAATGATTTCGTGGCATCATCCATTGCTGCATTTACATCCGGTGGCGTAGTATTTTTTAATCCGGCTCCGCCCTTGTTCACTGGCTTATTACTACCGCCAGTCTGGCTTTGAGAATCGGCTGTAGTGGAGCTTTCATCTGAATTAGTGCCGGTTTTGTTGTCAATGGCTTTATTCACCGCATTATTTGCCTTTTCTTTCAGCTTTTTTAACAATTGTCCGTGGCTTACTGTTGGAATGGAGAACAATAGTCCCGTACCCAGTAAAAAAACAATTCTTTTCATTGTTGTTTTAGTTTAGTTTAAAAATTAAAAAGAGGAAAGTGTACAGAGAAAGTTCTTGTATTGGTATAGGATTTCACCCGTAAATCTAAGGCAATTAATTTTTTAAAACAAAACGAATGCTAAGAAAAGAACTCTTAATTGATGTAACAGAGTTTATAACGCAATTGGAATTGTTTTAAAAATGAAAAACGAAAAACATATCTGGTACTTTTGCCGAAAAGAAATTTCGAAATGAGTAAGTTAAAAGCAAAAGATGAAGAATATATATGGCATCCTTATACTTTTCAAAAAAACAGAATACCGGCCATTCCAATTGTAAGAGGTGAAAAATCAATTCTTATTGATGAAGACGGCAATAAATATATAGATGCAGTAAGCAGCTGGTGGGTGAATATTCACGGACATGGAAATAAATTTATTGCAAAAAAAATATATGAACAGGCTAAAAAATTACAACAGGTAATTTTTACTCAATTCACACATGAAGCTGCCGTAGAGCTTGCAGAAAAATTACTGAACGTGTTGCCGGGCGATTTTAAAAAAATATTTTACAGCGATGACGGTTCTACATCGACGGAGGTGGCGATTAAAATGGCCATTCAATTTTGGAAAAATAAAGAGGACCATAAAAGAAATAAGATTGTTGCTTTTCATAATTCTTATCACGGCGATACTTTCGGAGCAATGAGCATCAGTGAAAGAGGCATTTATACGTTTGCTTTCCAGGAGAAATTGTTTGATGTCATTTTTATCGATACGCCAGACGGGAAAAATCTTGATGCGATTAAAAATCAGATAGAAAAATATAAAGATGAAATTGTTTGCTTTATTTATGAACCATTATTGCAAGGCGCCGGTGGAATGCTCATGTATAAAGCGCAAGATTTGAATCAACTTTTACAATTTTTGAAAAAACAAAATGTTATTCTGATCGCAGATGAAGTGCTTACCGGATTTTATCGTACCGGAAAATTTTTTGCAGGAGATTATATGGAAACGAAAGCAGATATTATTTGTCTCAGCAAAGCTCTTACGGGCGGAACAATGGCATTGGGAGTTACTGCCTGCACACAAAATATTTATGATGCTTTTGTGAGTGATGATAAAACCAAAACGTTATTTCATGGACATTCATTTACGGGAAATGCGCTTGCCTGTGCTGCTGCCCTTGCCAGCTTTGAATTAACTACCAAACATTCATGTGCGAGAAATGTTGAAAATATTATTTCACATCATGAAAAGTTTTTTAAGAAATTAAAAGCATTTGAAAAGAAAAATTTGATAAAAAATGTAAGACAACTGGGAACGGTTATCGCGTTTGAGGCATGCACTTCAGAGAATGATAATTACCTGAATAACATCAGCAAAAACTTTACTGAATTCAGCATGAAACATGGTGTATATCTGCGTTCTATGGGAAACACTATTTATGTGATGCCACCTTATTGCACTACTTCCAGGCAGTTAAAAAAGGTTTATTCGGTAATTATTCATTTCATCGAAAAATATTTAGAACAAAAAAAAGTGGATTAATGTTCTGCAGCTTTTTTTAAATTTTCCAAAGCGGTTTGGTATTGCTCTCCTGAAAATTTATCCATAAATATTCCCTGTATTTTTTTCCACGGCATCCAGCCAAGATTGATGTTTACATTCCAGGTTAATTGGGTTTGACTATTGGCTTTTGGAAGGAGAACAAATTGATAATTTACTTCCGATGAGGATGAAGATTTCAACTGTATGTCAATCAAGTGCTGAGCTGTATCCAGCAGGCTTAGATTCACACTTTTTCCATTCATATCTTTTAACGTTACAGAAGAAAGAACACCTTTGGCCGAAGAATTTTTTGTTACGGAGATATTTTCATCTTTAAAAGCCGGGTACCAGTTTTTCCATTCTTCAAAATTGACAACCAGGTTCATTACTTTTTCAGCAGGCGCATTTATTTCTACATATTTTAAAATGGTAACGCGTGATGGGAGCAAAAGACTAATCAAAAAAATGATTATAAAAACGAACACCAAAAAGATGATAAATTTAAAAAATTGCATAACCGCTTATTTTGTTTATTATTCCCATCTAAAGACTTTGACTGCAATAGCATACGTTACAATTCCCCACAATAATAATATTCCTATTTCCCACCGTTCGTCCCATAAATTATAACCTTCGAATGATACATCCCGCAGCGCATTGTTCAAATGAGTAAGTGGCATGGCCTGCGCTATCCATTGCAGCCATTTTGGAAATACATCGATGGGAAAAAAAGTACCGCCAATCAGAAACTGTGGCAATGTAATGATATTTGCCAAAGGTGGAATCGTACTGTCGTTTTTTGCAATTCCGCTGATGATAAAACCCATCCCCATAAAAATAACAAGGCCTATAAAACTAAGTATCAGCAGTTCGATAAATGTTTCAAATCCATGAATAAGTGTGAATCCAAAAAAATAATAACCCGCAAGAATGATTACAACTGCTGTAAGCATTTGGAATAAAACACGGCTAAACATTTCACCAAGAATGATATAAGTACGACTGATGGGTGTTGCAAAAAATCTCTTTAAAACAAGCGTATTTCTCAGGTTAAAAAACATAAAGGCAACGCCAAAAACACCGGACGCAAGTAGTGAAAAACCCAACTGCCCGGGAAGTATGAAATCAATCGTTTTATATTTTCTGATAACCGCAATATCGCGGGGGAAATCAAAATCAAATTCAGCATACGCTTGCCTGCCCGGATATTTTTCATTGCTTATTTTATTGATGATGCTTTGGATAAGCGCTCTTACCTGCGGCCATTTGTCGTTACTCGATGTGGTGCTTTTTAAAGTAAGCAAATATGGTGGCTGGCCCGATGCATTCTTTTGAATGTTGATAACTCCGGCTATTTTACCACTTTGGAGGTCCTTTTGTAAAGATGCAGTATCTGGATATTTTTTTATAATCAGTCCAGGCGACTTTTCAATGCCTTTATATAAATCATTGGTGGTATCAGCCGTGTTATCAACGGCTATTTTGTAACTTCTGAAAGAACCGTTATCGCCCATAAAACCAAAAACCAAAATAAAGATAAACGGAAAAGCAAACCCAAAAACTACCGATGATGGACTTCTGAAAATAGCGTGTAAACTTGCTTTGGTTATCGCAAACATCGCCCTCACCTGACTATATCTTTTCATCTTAAAAACTATCTTTAATGGCGCAAAACTAACCGTCAAAAAAATAAAAGCGGGAAAAAGTTTTTTATAACAGGACAAATGACGTATATTTGTGAGACAAATGACAGTTATGAAAAAAATAAAGAAATATAACGAAGAAGAAGAAAAGCCAATGATGGCAGAAGAGCCAATGGCTGTATATGAAACCCGCAAAAGAATTCACTTTGTAAAAGAATTTACTTTTAATGATTTTAAAAAAATTTCTGAAAAAGTAGATTTTACACAAAAGGAATGGGCTGATATTCTTCACATTTCAGAAAGGACTTTGCAAAGATATGCGCATGGTGAAGGCTCTTTTAATTCCGGCGCAGTGGACCGCATTCTTCAAATCAATAAGGTTTTTGACCGTGGAAATGAAGTTTTTGGAAGCTACCAGCGCTTTAATCTATGGCTTCGCGATAATCCTTATATGCTGGAAGGCCGCTTATCAATACATTCGCTTGCAAGCTTCGAAGGAATTAATAATGTACTTACCCAGATAGGAAGAATTGAACATGGAATTTTAGCATGATAGTTTATAGATTAGCTACCGGCGAATACGCCAACGACATTTCGGGCACAGGTTCAAAAATTTATGGGGGAAGATGGAATCCTGTGGGATTTGCAGCGTTATACACTTCAGAGTTTATTTCTCTTGCTATACTTGAAATTTTAGTTCGCGCATCAAAAATTACTTCACCGAAATCTTATACGCTTATTACCATTGAAATACCTGATGAACAAATTTATCAGTTACAATTAAAAAAACTAAAAAAGGAGTGGCAATCTGATTTAAAATATACGCAGGAAATAGGTGAAGATTTTCTAACTCAAACACAGGTGCTTTGCCTGAAAGCGCCATCAGCAATAGTACCTCAGGAAAATAATTTTCTTCTGAACCCTGCACATAAGGATTATAAAAAAATAAAAATCATTACTACCGAATTACTTGATTTAGACAAAAGGTTTTTTATACATTGAATCTTACAATGAACAAAATATTTTTGATAACAGGCGGTAACATTGGCGACAGAAAAAAAAACCTGGAAACCGCTGCTGCATTAATTGAGAAAGAGATTGGAAGCATTATTAACAGCTCAAAGATTTATGAAACAGATGCATGGGGAATTACAGAACAAGCCGCTTTTTATAATCAGATTCACCTTATTGAAACTGAATTTTCAGCAAAAGAAGTTTTAGATAAGATTTTAAATATCGAAGAGAAAATGGGAAGAGTGAGAACGATAAAAAATGCTGCAAGAATTATTGATATTGATATTTTATTTTTTAATGATGAAATAATAAATGAACCAAACCTGATTGTTCCGCATCCGCAAATAATCAACCGGCGTTTTGTATTAATGCCTTTGAATGAATTAGCACCGAAAATGATTCATCCGGTTTATCAAAAAAGTATAAATGAGTTACTACAATTATGTACCGATGAATTAAGAGCAACGCCAATTGCTTGAATTCATTAAATGAAAAACAAGAATTCCTAATAATTATTTGTTTACTGGTGTGTGGTATTTTTGTCGAATTAATTTATCTGAATAAAAAGAATGAAATATAATTTCATCACCATTGAAGGAAATATCGGCGCGGGAAAAACCACGCTTGCACATTTGTTGAGCAAGCATCTGAATGCAAGATTGATTCTTGAAGAATTTGCAGAAAATCCTTTTTTGCCAAAATTTTACGAAAACCGGCAGCAGTATGCATTTCCGCTGGAACTTTTTTTTATGGCGGAAAGATATAAGCAACTGAAAGAGTTGTTACAAACAAAAGATTTATTTCAAAATCTAACCATTTCTGATTACCTGTTTACCAAATGCCTGTTGTTTGCGAAAGTAAATTTGGCAGAACAGGAGTTTTTATTGTATCAAAAATTATTTGACATTATCAATCCACAACTGATACAACCTGATTTGCTGATTTATCTTCATGCGCCTGTTTCCAAACTGAAAGAAAACATTACAAAAAGAAACCGCTCCTATGAACAATCGATAGACCCGGAATATCTTTTTTCCCTTCAGGAAACTTATACGCAATACATCAAACAATATAAAATTAAAACGCTCTTTATTGACGTATCTAATGCAGATTTTTTGGGAAATGAAAAACATCTGCAGGCTGTATTGGATGCACTTGATAAGGATTATGACACAGGATTAAATTATCTGATGTTGCCATAAAAACGTTTTCATAGCTTTCATAAGGCGTTGCCTTATGCTACTGATACGCCCTTTCAGGGCTGGGCAGTAAAACGACAAATAACGATGATTTGTATTTTGCATTTTCCAATTTTCACATTTTCCCATTTTCCCATTTTGCACATTTTCCTTATCCTTTTATCTTTTGCTACTTTTGCTGCATTCTTCATTTCGGTTTTATTTAAATAAAAATGTCATCAGAAAAAAAACAATTAAAAGGCTTTGGTTCCACCGCCATTCATGCCGGCCATGAAACCGAAGGAAATTATTCTCATTTAACACCCATATATGCAAGCAGTACTTATGTTTTTGATAAGGCCCAGCAGGGAATGCGCCGGTTTAGCGGCGATGAAGCCGGTTATATTTATAGTCGCTGGGGAAATCCAAGCATGAAAGAACCCGAAGATAAAATTGCCGCATTGGAAAGTTTTGGCATTGTAGAAAATGGAAAACCATTGCAATTAAAAGCGCGTTTGCATGCAAGCGGAATGGCTGCTATCACTACATTAATGTTAGGAAATTTAAAAAGCGGCGACAAAATTTTATCGCATTATTCATTATATGGTGGCACGCAGGAACTAATGAATAAAGTGCTTCCTGACCTGGGAATTGAAGCGATTATTGTTGACCTGAGAGATTTGAATAATGCAGAAGATGCGATTAAAAACGATTCGAAAATAAAGTTGATGTATCTGGAAACGCCGGCCAATCCTACGATTCAGTGCGTGGATATAGATGCGCTTACCAAAATGGCAAAGCAAAATGAATTGATTGTTGCCGTTGACAATACTTTTGCAACACCTTACTTGCAACAACCTTTTAAATATGGTGTTGATTTTGTTGTTCATTCTACTACCAAATTTTTGAATGGACATGGCACTGCAATTGGTGGAGCGCTTGTAGGAAAAGATATTGAAAGAATGAATACGCGTTTAGAAAAAGTGCATCGTTTGCTTGGCGGCAGCACAAATTCTTTTGATGCATTTTTATTGACACAAGGCATGAAAACGCTGGAGATAAGAATGGAAAAACATTGCGCCAATGCGATGAAAGTAGCGCAGTTTCTTGAAAAAAATCCTGCAATAAGTAAAGTGAATTATTTGGGTTTGCCTTCGCATCCTGATTATGCAACTGGACAAAAACAAATGCGCCATCCGGGACCGATGTTGAGTTTTGAAATGAAAGGCGGTTTGGAAGCAGGGAAAAAATTCATTGACAAATTACAAATGTGTGTGAGAGCTGTTTCCTTAGGAACGTGTGATACACTTTTATCTCATCCGGCATCTATGACACATTACGGCGTTCCAAAAGCCGATAGAGAAAAATACGGAATCACTGATGGGCTGATAAGAATGAGTGTCGGCATTGAAGATGTAGAAGATATTTTAAGTGATTTGGAACAAGCAGCAAGGGATTGAATAAAGAAGAAAGTAGAAAGTAGTAAGTAGTAAGAATTAAGAATTAAGAATTAAGAAATTGGAAATTAAAATCAGAAAAGCAGAAAAGAAAGATTGTAATGCAATGATGGAACTCATCAGGGAACTTGCAGTTTATGAAAGAGCGCCTGAAGAAGTTACGGTTGATTTTAATCATTTTGTAGAAAGTGGTTTTGGTGAAAAGCCTGTGTGGTGGGCATTTGTAGCGGAAGTAGAAAATAAAGTGGTAGGTTTTGCACTTTATTATATCCGCTATTCTACCTGGAAAGGTCAGCGGATGTACCTGGAAGATATTCTGGTAAATGAACCTTACCGTGGAAAGGGAATTGGAAAATTATTGTTTGATAAATTAATAGAAGAGGCGAAAGAAAAAAATTTACCGGCAATGGTTTGGCAGGTTTTGGAATGGAATGAGCCGGCAATTAATTTTTATAAAAAATACGAACGCGTGAATTTTGATGGAGAATGGCTGAATTGTAGCTTATCTTTTAAATAAAATAACACGAATTATAAACACGAATTACACGAATTAATTAGAAATAAAACACAAGACCTTCACCATTTAAATTAGGGAATTCGTGTAATTCGTGAATAAAAATTTGTGTTTAAAAATAAAATATTATGGCAGATAAAATTTCGATGGGCAAAAATGGAAAATTAAATGTTCCTGATAATCCAACAATTCCTTTTATAGAAGGGGATGGTATAGGGCCGGATATTTGGCGGGCAAGTGTCCGCGTTTTTGACGCAGCGATAGAAAAAGCTTTTCATGGAAAAAAGAAAATAAACTGGTTGAAAGTGCTTGCGGGCGAAGAAGCATTTAAGAAAACAGGTGAATGGATGCCCCAATCAACGATGGATGCTTTTCGGGAATATTTATTAGCGATAAAAGGCCCTTTAACAACGCCTGTCGGCGGTGGAATCCGGAGCCTGAATGTAATGCTGCGTCAGGATTTGGATTTATATGTTTGCCTGCGTCCCATAAGATACTTTGAAGGAGTGCCCTCTCCTATGTGGCAGCCTGAAAAAGTAAACATGGTTATTTTCAGAGAAAATACAGAAGATATTTATGCCGGAATTGAATACATGACCGGCACTGTAGATGCGAAAAAATTATTGGATTTTCTACAAAATGAATTGCATGTAAAAAAAATCCGTTTTCCTGAAACCACTTCATTTGGAATAAAAGTGGTAAGTAAAGAAGGCTCACAAAGATTGATTCGTGCAGCAATAGAATATGCAATTGCCAACAAATGCGCTTCTGTAACGCTTGTCCATAAAGGAAATATCATGAAGTTTACCGAAGGGGCGTTCAAAAACTGGGGCTACGAATTGGCAGAAACAGAATTTAAAAATGAAACTTATACCTGGAATGAGTGGGAGCGCACTAAAAAAGAACGTGGAGAAGCAGTAGCAAATGAAGATATGCGCATAGCTGCCGTTGGTGGAAAGGTAATTATTAAAGATGCGATTGCCGACAATTTTTTACAACAGGCATTATTGGCGCCACAGGATTATTCTATAATTGCCACTTTAAATCTAAACGGTGATTATATCAGTGATGCACTTGCCGCGCAGGTTGGCGGAATTGGCATTGCTCCCGGTGCAAATATTAATTATACTACCGGAAATGCCGTTTTTGAAGCAACGCATGGTACAGCGCCCAGATTTGCCAATACCAACAGCATGAATCCTTCTTCATTGATATTAAGTGGCGTAATGATGCTGGAATATATGGGCTGGAGAGACGCTGCAGAAATGATTACGAATGCCGTGGGAAAAACCATTCGCAATAAAACCGTCACAATAGATTTTTACAACCTGATGAAGGGAGGAACTCTTTTGACTACAAGTGAGTTTGGTGACGCGATTATCAGGAATTTATAATCGCAGCAGTTGCACTTTTTGCATTATGCATTTAGCATTCTGCATTCAGCACTCTGCCTTCTGCTTCAGCTGCTGCTATCATCTTAATAAAGTAACACTTCCTTTTTTAAAGATTACTTTTCCCAAATAATCTACGCCTTCAGCCATCCACACAAAAACGCCGGGATCCTGTGGTTGCCCTTTGAAAGTGCCATCCCAACCAACTTTCTGTTCAGTCGTTGAAAAAACCAATTCTCCCAGGCGGTTATACACTTTAAAGAAATTGAGCGTTTTTATCCCAATTGGAATTGGACGGAACACATCATTCAAAGCATCACCGTTTGGCGTAAATGCATCGGGTACGTATAGATCCGGTTTTACTTTATATACTGTAACAAGAATGGTATCAAAAGAAAAACAGCCAGCGGCGGTGGAAACTTTCAACGTGTATTTTTGGCTTTGTGATAATAAAGCAACCGGATTTGCAATGTTAGGATTATTCAATCCGGTCGGCGGCGACCATGAGTAAAACTCAGCGCCTGTTCCATTTAATTGCAGCGGTTGATTTACAACAATTGCCGTATCCTGCGGCCCCGCATCGGCTACCGGATTTTGAACAGTAATGAAAACAGAATCAAATGCTGGTTTGGGACATCCCAAAACATCATTAACCTGAACCACATACCGTATGGATTCTTTTGGTGTTGAGAGAGGATTGGCAATCTTTGAATTATTCAGGAAAAGATCAGGCGTCCAGTTATAAATACTTCCACCACTTGCGTGAAGTTGTACGCCGTTCGGCACACAAATCGTAGTATCGGCTAAAGCAGCCGCAATAGGATATGGAACCACCCTTACCAAAGTGTTACCAATCGCGGTGCATTTTCCAATACTCGCTGTTACATGATATGCCGTATTCACTAAAGGAGCAACACGAACGTATTGTGCTGTATCATCTATAATCGTATTGGAAGGTGTCCACAAATAATGCAATGCATCACTCAGCGGGTCTATGGTTGCTGTATCTTTGAGGCAAATTGTGGTATCGGGCCTTAGATTTAAGGTCACGTTGCTCACTACATTTACAAAAACTGAATCAGTAGCAATGCACCCACGACTTTCATTCAAAGTAGCATAATAAGTAGTAGGTTTTTTAGGGCTTACTAAAGGTGTAAAACTATGTATATTATTAATGTTATAGTCCGGCGTCCATGACACACTTCCCTGCCCTATTGAAGTGAGTTGTAACGTATCAATATTGCACATTAATGTATCGTTATTCACGGAAAAATTTGGTTGCGTTTTTATTGCTATCGTGTCAGTAAAGGTTTTGATGCAACCCTTGGTATTGGTAACAGTAAGTTGCACGGGATATTTTCCCGCATTTGCATAAATGTAAGAAGGATTCTTATTTTGTGAAGTATCTGCATTTGTGGAAGGATCTCCAAAATTCCATGACCAGCTATTAACTGATCCATTTAAAGTAGTTGTTTTATCCGAAAATAAAATATTCGAATTGATGCATTGTCCGTCTGTGCTAAAAAGAGGATAAAATCCGGGATAAATTTTTACAACCTGTGTAGTAGAATCGGAACATTGCTGACCGCGGTTTATCACCAGTTTATACACAAAAACACCGGTATCGGTAAATTGATGTAACGGATTTTTCAATGTAGAAAAATTGTTGGCACCCGATTTTGGATCTCCAAAATCCCAATAAGAATTTTGGTTTAAAGATGAAGTATTATCGTTCTGAAAAGAGACCGTGAAGCTGTCGCACATCACGGGTTTCGGGTTTAATTGCGCTCCTGCAAAATCGCAATCAGTAACATTTACAATAAAATCTTTCTCATGGGTATTGATCAAAATCCCTTTGCGATAAGAAAGAACTTTAACACCTAAAACATATTTGCCAATTGCAGGAGCAATGCCACTGACAATGCCGGTTTTAGAATTAATTACTGCCTGATTCCCGAGAGGTGAAGCCGCAATAAATCCATTGACATAAGTTACAGAAGCATAGGGCGGTGGTCCGGGATTTCCGTTTTTATCATCTTTAAAAGAACCACCGCTAAAAGCAGGTGCAAAGGAATAAACCAAAGAATCGCCATCCTGATCAGTTGCACTATATTGCAACTGGAAGGCTTTATTCGCGCAGATCACATCTATACTTGTCGAAAATTGAGGGGAGTTATCCTGATAAACGGCAGGTGGAATATCACAGGTAAATGTTGAGCCGGTTTCACTGCCACCGAAGTTTTCTACATTCTGCAGATTATCAACCCGGCAACAGGTCTGAAAAGTAGCGGTATAACCTTTTGTATTATCAGGAAGTTCCACGGTAAGCTGAAAAATACCAACATGATAACTGAGGTTTGGCGCATTGCTCATGCAGGGGGGAAAAGGATTCACCGGCACGGCGGATTCACTGTTTTTGGGTACGATATAGTATGGATAAGGCCCATTATATTGCTCGCCGTTATCGTCATTGAATATGCCGATATACACTTCCGTTGGCATTAATGCGGTACCCGGCGGCGCGTTTTGGTCTCTGAATAACTTAAGAGTAATTATGTATTTACTGGTATTTGGTTTCGATCCTTTCCCCACATAATTATAATACATTTCACCACCCACAATATGATGTGCCTCGCAGTGGAATACAGACATCAAGACCAATATTATCAGAAGCACTTTTTTCATACAGAAAATATACTGCAAATTACTTTTAATCACTGAAAATTATAAAGAGAAATGATGACTGGGAATTTCTGCTGAGGTTTATTTCACACAAAATTTCTGATAAAATCTTTTAGAAAGGAATTGGTCAATTTTTCCTCCTCCCACATACCCATGTGCCCGGAATTCTGCAAAATATGAACTGAAGAAATTGCAGGAATATGACATTGCTGAAGAGATGCCTGCAGCGGAACGGCATTATCTTCTTTTCCAATAATAAAAAGAACCGGCTTATCAAAAGATTGTAAAACAGCAATCCGCTCAGGCCGCCTAATCATTGCTTCATAATATTGAATCAAGGCATTGGGAGAAATGTCTTTTGCAATTTCAAACAATTGTGTAATCAATTCCGGCTTTTCATTTTTTGTTTTTTCAGAAAATAGATTTGGAATAGATGTTTTTAAAAAAGCTTCTGTTCCATTCTTTTTAATAAACGCAATTCCTTTTCTGCGGGTTGCTTTCTTTTCTGCGGTATCAGCATAAGCAGATGAATGAAAAAGTCCGAATGCATTTAAAAGATGAGCATATTTTTCTGCAAAGGCCAGGGTAATATAGCCGCCCATGCTGTGGCCGATAAGGCAAAACTGATTTTGATTTTCTTCTTTATTTTTAAAAATAACTTCATCTGTAATTGCTTTGACTACCTCTCCGTAATCTTTCAACGTGCGTGTACCATCCAGCATTTCAGATTCGCCGCTCCCCGGGAGATCCGGAATAATTAAAAGATTATTTTCTTTTAATGCATCAATTTGTTTGTTCCAGATATTTCCATCTTCAGCAAAACCGTGTAGTAATAAAACAGGTTTTCCCTTTCCTGCAACACGATAAAATATTTTTTTATTTTCAAATAAAATATGTGGCATCATTTTATTTTTTTCTGAAAAAATAAATTAAACTTCTACAAATTAAAATTGCAAGAACCGGTATCAATCCAAAATTAAGATGTTGCGGAATGAAGCTCCAGATCGCAATCAGAACGATATTAAAAATGGCATAAATCAGAAAATAGATTTGCGGCCATTTTCTTTTTGAATGAATATAAAAAGCAGCTACAATATTCATTGGCCATGCCCAAAGTAAATTATAATTATTACGACACATAATGTGATCAGTTCCGAACCACATAAAAAGTATCAGAATTCCCAAAAGGCCAACTATGAAAAATAAAAGCGCATCAAATGAAGCAAGCAATTTTTGAACAAATAAATTTTTTGAGAAACTTAAAAATGCAATTAATACAAATAAGCAAATAAAAATAAAAAAAGGATGGGTTAAATTATTTTTTTCATTTTGAGAATGATTTATTTTAAACAATGAACGTTTATCACTCACAAGAGGCTGGGAATTGACCGTTGAACTGTCAAATGTTTTCATCAGGTAATCTGGCAGAAACATGATTTGATAAGGCGTTGCAATTGCATCTGTTTTTGCACCGAGTAAAATATCAATTCCTAATTTGCTCCATTGTTTATCTCCATAGTTCAAATATTCATGAATCAGATTGCGAAAAGAAACTTCTGCGTGCAACGCTTTTCCAAAATGAACCGTAGAATCTGACGCATTTTCGACAAGATCTCTCAATCGTGTAGTACAATTATCAAAAAGAAAATCATATTTATAAAACCGGTTTTGGGCCAACATATTTGCTTCAAGCAAACCAATGATGTTACGTTTTTGTTGGCAGGAAAGATTTAAAATTTGTTCAGTAATTCCACGGTTGTCCTGTTGATTTTCATAAACAAAAGATGCAAAATCGTCAGTAGATAAATAATACAATAATTTCCCCCGGACAAATTTTGTGTAAAAATCCGGATCGTCAAAATTGAAAGTACCATAATTATAAACAATATCCTGGTGAGAAACGGTGTCGGTTACACGTAAAGCGCTGTGGCCAAAAGTGGAATAAAGTTCTTCACCTGGCATTACGGTCAAAAGGCTTATTTGTAAATGACAGGAGTCTTGCTGTGCAAAGGTTTTGGCAGAAATCAACATGAAAACGACCAGGAAGAACAGATTTATTTGAAGTAGTCGTTTAATAAATTTGACGGATTGCAACTAAAAAAAAGTTTAACGTTAAAAATGTGATTACAGGAAAAGAAAAGTAAAATTATTTAATAAAAACGAGTTTGCCAGTAAAAGGATAAATAAGTTGGATTTCTATTTTGTGATTGCTTTACGGTCTGGCTCAAACATTAAATCTTTACAAATATGGAGTGTGATTCCATATTTGTAAAGATTTATTCAATTGCATTTATGATAAAACGTGTCCTTGGCGAACAGGAAAGAAAAATTCTGTTCGAAAAGAAGCTACGATTCTAAGCTGGACAAACACACTTGAGATCATCTGACGATATATTTCACATGGATTTACATTCCTCATTCGTTCCGGAAACGAACGGCAAGTTGCGAAATCTACCAGCAAATAAATAAATTTTAAAAGTTGGCATCCATCTTGTGTTCTGAATGAAAATTTCATATTTACAAAACGAAATAAAAAAACATGGCAAAAAATGCAAAAGCTGCAAAGCAGAAACCAGCTTCCAAAGATGCAAAACAGGTAAATCAAAAAGTAATTGCCAGGAATGAAAATCAGCAAAAGGAAAATGAAAATTCAGATAATTTAAACACCGGTATTTCTGCTTCAAACAGCGCGAGTGTTGCAGAAGCTTTGAAGCAGGTTTTGGCAGACGAATTTGTGCTTTATGCAAAAACACTGAATTTTCATTGGAATATAGAAGGACGCGACTTTCACGCATTACATTTATTCCTCGATGACCAGTATCATCAATTGCAGATAATAATAGATTCTGTGGCTGAACGGATCAGAAAAGTAGGTCATTTTGCTACAGGAAGTATGCAGGAATTTTTGGACGCCGCTTCTTTAAAGGAGCATGCAGGAAATGCTTCCGTATCTGAGCAAATGATTGCAGAATTAGCTGCAGATCATGATGCCATCATCCGGAATACCCGCAAACTTATTGATGCATTTGATCAGGATTACGATGATGCGGGAAGTGCTGATTTTATCACAGGAATTATGAAAGAACACGAAAAGATGGCATGGATGCTGCGCGCCAGTGTACCGCAAACAAAATAGGTTTTATTGATATTGTTGAGTCGAAAAAAAAATCCGGATGGTAAGTACCTCCGGGTTTTTTATTATTAGTCGAACCCGGTTTTTTTATTTAAAAAAGAAAGGAAAAAATATTTTTTATTCTGAAAATGTATTATTAGATTTGTATAGTTGCATAAACAACTATATGCTAAACAACCAATTTAAAAAAGGAGAACTTTATAGTTTTATTACGGGCAAAGCTTCGACAGCGATCGCCAGACGACTGCAAAAAAATTTTAAAGAATCTGCCATAGATGTTACGATTGAGCAATGGAGTGTTTTATATCATTTGTGGAAGCAGGATGGTATTAGCCAGCAACAATTATGCGACGCTACTTTTCGGGATAAACCAAGCATTACGCGCCTGGTAGATAATCTTGAAAAAGCAAAACTGGTAAAAAGAGTTTCTTCTAAAAATGACCGCCGCAGCAATTTGATTTTTCTGACAAAGGAAGCAAAATTGTTGGAACAGAAAACCATGGAAGTGGCAAACAGAACGCTGAATGAAGCGCTGAAGGGAGTTACCAATGGTCAGATTGAAATTGCAAAAGAAGTATTACAAATGGTGTATGATAACTTATCCAATTAAAGAAAAAACTTAAAAATATTAAATCAATAATTATGCAAACAACAGCTACAGCTTCTACTTTAAAAGGTGGCGAATGGTTGATAAAACCAGGAAATGCAAAGGACATTTTTACGCCGGAAGATTTTAGCGAAGAGCAATTGATGATACGTGACATGTGCATTCAGTTTCTGCAAACGGAAGTACTACCGGTGATGGACAGGATTGATAAAGCAGAAGCAGGATTGATGCCGGCGCTGATGGAAAAAGCGGGTGAACAGGGTTTATTAAGTGCATCAGTTCCGGAAGAATATGGCGGCATGGG
Source organism: uncultured Chitinophagaceae bacterium (assembly GCA_963706825.1). GTDB lineage: Bacteria > Bacteroidota > Bacteroidia > Chitinophagales > Chitinophagaceae > Ginsengibacter. Next base: position 962,792 of record CAVPNT010000005.1, read on the forward strand.
CAAAGATTTTGTCACCTCTACCTTGGTAAGCGAAGCGCTTGGCGGCGGTTATTCTTTCAGCGTGGCGATGAGTGCACATGCGGGAATCGGCACACTTCCGATTTTATATTTTGGTACAGAAGAACAAAAGAAAAAATACATTCCAAAACTGGCAACCGGCGAATGGAAAGGTTCTTATGGACTTACAGAACCGGGAAGTGGAAGCGATGCATTGGGTGCAAAAACAACCGCCACTCTCTCTGAAGACGGAAAATATTATTTGTTGAATGGACAAAAATGCTGGATTACGAATGGAGGATTTGCAGATATTTTCACCGTTTTTGCAAAAATAGATGGTGATAAATTTACCGCATTTATTGTGGAACGAAGCATGCCCGGTTTTACACAAGGGCATGAAGAACATAAAATGGGAATCAAAGGTTCATCCACGGTGCAATTGTATTTCCAGGATTGCAAAGTGCCTGTAGAAAATGTTTTGGGTGAAATTGGCCGTGGACATATCATTGCGTTTAATATTTTAAATATCGGCCGGTTGAAATTAGATGCGGCGGCAGTCGGCGGTTCAAAAAGGGCGTTGACTGAATCTATTGAATATGCAAAAACACGGGAGCAGTTTAAATTACCGATCGCAAAATTCGGAGCAATAAAATATAAGCTGGCGGAAATGGCTATCAGAATTTATGCGGATGAAAGTGCATTGTATCGTACAGCAAAGTGGATTGATGAAAAAGAACAGGAATTATTAGCTGAAGGCAAACCTTTTAATGAAGCGCTTCTGGGAGCAGCTGAAGAATTTGCGATTGAATGTGCGATATTAAAAGTTCATGGAAGTGAAGTGTTGGATTATGTGGTGGATGAAGGCGTGCAAATCCATGGTGGCAATGGTTTTAGCGATGAATATCCGATCAGCCGGGCATACCGCGATAGCAGGATAAACAGGATTTTTGAAGGAACCAATGAAATCAACCGTTTGCTTTCTGTAGATATGATTTTGAAACGTGCCATGAAAGGGCAGTTGGATTTAATGGGACCTGCAATGAATGTTCAAAAAGAATTAATGAGCATTCCTGAATTTGGCGACGGTGAAAGAAGGAGGATTTTCTACTGAATTAAAAACCATTGCCAACATGAAAAAAAGCATTCTGATGGTAGCAGGAGCAGCGGTTCAAAAACTAATGACGACTTTATCAAAAGAACAGGAAATCATCATGAATATCGCCGATATGATGATTCAAACATTTATTGCCGAAAGCATGTTGCTTCGTGTAATGAAATCTGTAGAAAGAACCGGGGAAGAAGCGAATAAAGTGCAATTAGCCATGTTGCATGTCTATTTAAACGATGCGGTGGATATTTTGGCAAAAAACGGAAAAGAAGCCATCAATTCTTTTGCCACAGGCGACGAGCAAAGAATGATGTTGCTCGGATTAAAACGCTTTACAAAAACGGCGCCTTTTAATACGAAAGATGCCCGGAGATTGGTAGCGGCAAAACTGATTGAAGATGGACGTTATTCTTTTTAAAAGTCTTTTTATTTTTTTTAAAAGCTCTGAGTTGTTATGACTCAGGGCTTTTTTATTTAAAAGAATTTATTGATTTTCTAATCTATAAGGAAGAATTTCAGCAAAGAAACAAATAACGTCAATTTCTCTCCTAAATCATTTTTCAAACAAACTTTTCCTCTTTGTTTTTGGCTGATTTTTTGACAATTATTTTAAGATTTAAAGGATAAATTTGGGTTGTATGCAGGACATTGAACCATACGATAATTGGCAGTATTTATATACATCAGAAACTGATGTACGCTCCCCCTTTTTTGGACGGGAATATAGCCAGTTTGAATTCACCAATACGGTCTATAACTATTACATCCATCCATTGTGGGACGAATTTGGCAGCCGTACTTTATATCTCAAAGTTTTGATGGCAGATTATGAGGAGCAATATGCCATTATTGAAATGATAGGCGAATGGAACGATGCAATTGAGAATGACATCATGCGATTAAAGCGTGATGTAATTGATGAATTTATTCTGCAGGGAATTAATAAATTTATTTTGATAACAGAAAATGTGCTGAATTTTCATAGCAGTGATGATTGTTATTATGAAGAATGGTATGAAGATGTGATGGAGAAAGGTGGATGGATCGTTTCATTAAATATGCCCAGTCAAACCCAATATGATTTTATAAGAGCACGTCTCGGAAATTATATTGAAAATCTTGATCTTCCATCATGGAGAACTATGAAACCGGATGTTCTTTTCAACCAGGTTGATAATATTTTGCTGAGAAAATTAAACCCTTGATATTTTCAAAAAGTTGAAAATCGGTTCAACAGTAAACAAACAAATAAACCGGATTCTTATTTCTTCCTATAAGAATTTATTTACTTCTTAAAATTCATTTTCCTTTTTTTCCTCCTGATGAAAATACTCGTAAACAATGCTCGCCCTCGATTTTCCGATTGTTTCTTCAATCGCTTCTTTTGAAAGTTCTTTTATTTTTTTTACTGATTTGAATTTTTTTAATAAAATATCCGCAGTATTTTTTCCAATTCCTTTTATCATTTCCAGCTCATTTACAAAAGTGCCGCGGCTTCTTTGGTTGCGGTGAAAAGTAATTCCAAACCGGTGCACTTCATCTCTCACCCGCCTGATGAGTTTCAGGCTTTCGCTATTCCACGGAAGTTTGATGGACTCCTGATCACCCGGAAAAAATATTTCTTCCTCATTTTTAGCAAGGCCGACAACCGTTGTCTTTCCCATCATTCCTATTTCTTCCAATCCTTCTATAGCCGCATTCAACTGGCCTTTGCCTCCATCAATAATGATTAATTGCGGCAGAGGAATTTGGTCTTTCAACAAACGTTTATATCTTCTGGTAACTACTTCTTTCATACTGGCAAAATCATTGATGCCGCTTACGGTTTTAATATTAAACCTACGGTATTCGTTTTTATCCGGCAATCCGTCTTTAAAATAAACCATTGCCGCCACAGGAAAACTGCCCTGGAAATTGGAGTTATCAAAACATTCAATGTGCGAAGGCAGAGCAGGAAGATGCAAATCATTTTGCAGTTGTACCAACACTTCTGTTTTTTCTTTATCCGATTTCCCTTCGAGCCGCAAAATTTTTTTGCGCTTCATTTCTTCTATAAAGTAATTGACATTCTTTACGGAAAGATCGAGCAGCTTCTTTTTATCGCCGGCTTTTGGAATGGTATAAATCAATTTTTCAGTTTCCCGTTCCACTTCAAAAGGAATTACAATTTCATTTGCTTCACTGTTAAATTTTTTGCGTATATCTGTTATTGCCAGGCTTAAAATTTCTGCATCTGTTTCATCAAGTTTCGGTTCTAACACCAGCGTATGTGTTTGAATGATGATACCATTTTGAACCATCAGATAATTTACATAAGCGGTGTCCTTTTCCCGCAGAATCGAGAATACATCCAGGTTTGCAAAGGACTGAGTAACCACTACAGACCTTGCCTGGTAATTTTCAAGCCCTTCCAGTTTTCGCTTGATGATGGCTGCCTTTTCAAATTGTAATTGCACAGCATAATAATTCATTTCTTCTTTGTATCGCTGTATTACCGGGCTCAAATTGCCTTTCATCATTTGTTTTATTTGCTGCAATCCTTCTTCATAGTCTTCTTTGCTTTGCAAGCCTTCACAAGGGCCTTTGCAATTTCCCAAATGATATTCCAGGCAAACTTTGAATTTGTTTTTCAAGATATTCTGTTCAGTAAGATTCAATTTGCACGTGCGCAAGGGAATAAATTCTTTTATAAAATTTAATAATTCCCGCACTCTGCCAACGGAAGTAAAAGGCCCTAAATATTCAGAACCATCGTTCATCCGGTTCCGGGTCAAAAAAATTCTTGGAAATGGTTCATTTTTGATTACAATATAAGGATAGGTTTTATCATCCTTTAAATTGATATTAAACTTGGGTTGAAATTGTTTAATCAAAGAATTTTCCAAAAGAAAGGCATCCTGCTCACTGTCCACAATCGTAAATTCGATACGGTCAATTCTTTTTACCAGTTCCTGCGTTTTATAGCCATTAAATGTTTTGGTAAAATAGGAACTCACCCTTTTACGGATGTTTTTTGCTTTGCCAACATAAATCAATTGGTTCTGATCATCAAAGTATTTATAAATTCCTGGATGAACGGGCAGGGTTTTTATAATCGTATGAAAAGTTTGAACCGTCATTTATCAGCATTTTATTTTTACTTCATCAATCATCAAAATCCCAAATCATTTTTTCTTCTTTAATCAGTGGTTGTTGATTTGGAATTTGAACAATCGTTCGGATGCTGTACCATTTGTTTACCACCCAGGTTAATTGTGTAGTCGTGTCTGCATTTTCTTTTAAAAGGTAAATGCGGGTTATTGAATTGGTTTGGGGATTCATATAGACATCCCAATGAATAAGCTTTACAGAATCCGGCAAATGCTTTTTTGGATCATAAGAAAATGTAAACGCATTAATGGTTTGGTCGAGAAAAGATTTTTCTGCAAACAAAGAATACATGGTAGCGGAATCAATCAACGGCGTAAGAAATGGTATGGCATTCTTGCGGATGTCTTCTCTTTTTAGCCATATAGAGTCGGTTTTGCCATTTGCAGAAATAATTTTTACAGGAGTTACTCCCATAGAATCGATTATCCTCAACTGCCCCTTTAAAAAATTAGTGACCGGAAAAATATTTTCAGATTGCGCCGAATTATTCTCAGAAACCACGTTGCTTTTTTTTCCCGAACAAGCAGTAAAAAAAATAACAAAAACGGCTACAATAAACCAGCATATTTTTTGCATCGCGCAAAATTACGAATAAAAAAAAACCGTTGCAGGGTACGAAGCAACGGCTTTAGAAAAAATGAGTTAAAAAAATAAAACGAAAGAAATTGGTTTTTATTTTATCATTTACCTCGATATTCCAATTCTTATGCCATAATCTATGAAATGCTCTTTCGCAGGATAATAACCTTTGTAAGTTGATAATAACTGATAACGCACATCAGGGCCAATATGCCATTTTATTTTTTCTGCAGAAAATGTAATATAAGTTCCAAAATGACCAGCAAGATTTACATTACGCACCAAAGATGGATCATTAATATAATTCCTTCCGTCTGAGGAAATAACAAAGGCGTTTTTCTTAAGCACTACGGAAGGATCAACGGTAGAAACGGCATCTACTTGTATCTTTTCATTACTCCAGATATTATATTGCAATCCAATAGGGACAGAGGTTTCAAAACTATAATTGGTAAGAGGAATTTGGTTCGGGCTTTGCCCATTTCCGTAATTTGTCACATAGCTTTTTGAATATACCCCGGAATATTTATCTACAAATGTTAAGGATGCAAAAGTAGGATGGATCAGATTAGATACATTGTTGTAACCAGAATAACTCATATTAGCGCCGGTAATAAATCTGAATTTTTTAGAAATTTTATAGCTCATTTCTGCTCCCATTTCAAAGCCTAATTTAGCAGTACGCCTGAGTCCAAAAGAAGGATTATTGGGCAAAATAATCACAGAAGAAACGTTTGAAGTTGCATCCTGTTGATTTCTTTGTTTGTTGAAAGATACCAAACCAATCGTCGGTGCTGCATAAAACGTCCACTCAACATTTTTATTTTTTTTCGTCTTGCTTTTTAGGTGATATGAAGTGGATGTCTCATTATTTTGAGAATTCAAATCAGTAATATTTCCTGCGTCACTGAGTCGCTCAGGCGCGGTTTGTTTACTGGACGGCTCGCCTACCATATCTGTCGCCGCATTGTCTTCTGTTTCAGATAAAAATCCGAAATCAACAGGAAGTATTACATCATTTTTTGTAGGGCTGATTATTCCTGAAAAAAGAAGATGGTTTTGCAATTGCAATAAATTTTCTTTAGAAAAATCAAGATGGATGGAACTTATTTTTTCATCAAATCCTTTTGCATCCATTTCTAAATCTTGCTCTGTCTGCTGGTCCAATTGCGACAGTTTATTTAGCTGCAAATTCTTTTTATGAATAGAGCCATTGGAATAAAGTTTTGTGGTATTAGGTTTAGTTTTTCCGGATAATAAAGGCTCTTTTACAGTAACCTGGTTTTGCTTTCCGGCAATTTTTTTATCGTTTGTTGCTGTTTTTTTTGAAAGGTGATTTGAAAATCCGGTGGCTATATCCGCGCTGTTCTCAAAACTTTTATTTTCAAAATTATTTTCAGTTCTATTTGTTTGTAAAATATTCGCTGCTAGCTGACCGGCAGGCAATTTTTTATTCACGATGCTATTTACCTCAAAAGAACTTTTATCAAACTTTTTTGGTGAATTATTCAGATTGCCGATAGAGACCAGTGTAATCAGAAATACAATAGCAATGGAAATGGAGGGCCATTTACTTCCGGGATGTAAATGGTTATAAATGCCGTTCCATACACGTTTGGAAGGCATCAATTTAAACTGATCGGCATGAGCTTTTAAAGACCGCTCAAAATCACTCATATCAAATCTTCTTTCCATTTTTCAATCATTTCAGCGTTAGTAGGAGTTTGGATTTTTTTTATAAACAGTTAATGATTCAAAGCCATTCTCACATTTTCCTGAGATTTTTGTAAAATTTTCTTTTTTATTAGAATCTCTTCCAGGAGCGATCTGGCCCGCGTATATTGAGATCTGCTGGTGCTTTCTTCTATCTCTAAAATTGCAGAGATTTCTTTATGAGAAAATCCTTCAATCGCATAGAGATTCAACACCGTTCTATATCCAATTGGCAGCAACCTGATACATTCCACTACTTGTTTTGCCTGGAGCATCGACGGAATATTATTATCACTTATTTCGATGCCCGATGCATGAACTAAATCAAGACTATCAGAGAACTTTTTATTTTTCTTCAACACGTTGATACAGGTATGAACAATTATTTTTCTAATCCATCCCTCCAAAGCCCCTGTGCCATTATATTGGCGAATCTGTGAATACACCTTTATAAATCCTTCCTGAAGCATATCTTCAGCGTCTTCCCTGTTGCGGGCATAACGATAGCAAACACCAAGCATTCGCGGGCTAAACCGGTTGTATAAAGCCTCCTGCGCGATTGAAAGGTTATCAAGACAGCCTTGAACCATGATCTCTTCTGTCATAAATTGCTTGTTTAACCCTACTAAGATAAGACAATTATTTACGCAAAATGCTGCATGGAAATAAGTTTTTTTAAATAAAAAATTTTAAACTCTAAATTTTTGTGAATTTTAAGGCCGTATAATTGCGGTTTATTTCTTCCGTTTCAAACTGTCTGCAGGAAAGGTACTTTCCATTTGTTTCATAGAATTCGCTGCCCACGCTTCTAACGTCAATTTTTGTTCAGCATTTAAAATAGCATCACGATGTATGAGCGTATAAGACGACAAAGGCATGTCACCTTTTTTTACCTGATCGCTAATTTCCTGGAACTTTTTATACTGTTTATAAGCGGGATAAGTAGAAAAAACTGAGAAATTGACCGCCCGTTTGCCATCATTAAAATGATTGCTCAAAATCCATGCTCCGGGCTGCATGTTCCAGTACCACGGATATTTGGTGGTATTGCTGTGGCAATCATAACAGGAAACTTTTAAAATCTGCTGCACATTTTCGGGCACGTCAAATTTTGCAGTTATTTCATTTGCGGCAATTTCTTCACCGCTATTTTTTGCGGGCCGGACAAACTGGATGACTATAAAAACAATTATTAAAATAATCAAAACAATCTTTAGAATTTTTCTCATAATATTTTCTTTAGAAAATTATTTCTCATCAATTAAAATTTTTCCCGTCATTTCTTTTGGTATCGGCAATTTCATCATGGTTAAAATGGTTGGTGCTATATCGCCAAGTTTACCGGGTTGAATGCTGCCATGCCATTCATTATCAATGATAAAAAGAGGCACCAAGTTCTTGGTGTGTGCCGTATTTGGCGTTCCATCTTCATTTACGATGTAATCGGCATTGCCATGATCGGCGGTAAGAAAAATAGTGTAATTATTTTCCAGGCCAGTTGTTACGATTTCTTTTACACATTGATCTACGGTTTCCACAGCTTTTATAACCGCATCCCAAATGCCGGTATGGCCTACCATATCAGCATTTGCATAATTGAGACAAATAAAATCGGCTGATTGCTTTTTTATTTCGGGCAGCAAAGCATCGGTTACCTCATAAGCGCTCATTTCCGGTTTCAAATCATAAGTGGCGACTTTTGGAGAAGGAATCAGGATTCTGCTTTCACCTTCAAAAGGAACCTCACGGCCTCCACTGAAGAAAAAAGTCACATGCGGATATTTTTCAGTTTCGGCAATGCGGATTTGCTTTTTATGATTTTGGGCCAACACATCTCCCAGGGTGTTTACCAGGTCATCTTTTTGAAAAATAACATGGATATTTTTGAATGTGTGTTCATAAAGCGTCATTGTTGTATAATTCAATTTCAATGGCTTCATATCATAATCCGGAAATGCAGTTTGCGTAAGCGCTTCAGTTATTTCACGGCATCTGTCTGTTCTGAAATTGAAACAAATTACCGCATCGCCATCCATCATTTCAGAATCAGGAGTTTCTGCATTAATAATGGGTTTTAAAAATTCGTCTGTTATATTATTTTGATAAGATGTACTTACTGCAGAAAAAATATTGGTAGTTACTTCTCCGGTTCTGTGTACCAATGCATCATAAGCTATCTTTACACGTTCCCATCTCTTATCACGATCCATTGCATAATATCGCCCAACAATAGTGGCAATTTTCCCGGTTGTTTTATCCAGATGTTGCTGCAGATCCTCTAAAAAATGAATGCCGCTTTTTGGATCGGTATCACGGCCGTCAGTAAACGCATGAATAAACACTTTTTGCAATCCGTGTTCTTTGCAAATGGTAGTAATTGCCTTTAAATGGTCAATGTGGGAATGTACGCCGCCATTACTTACAAGTCCCATCAAATGCAGCGGACGATTGTTGTCTTTTGCATAATTGATACTCTGCAACAGAGCCGGATTTTTTGCAAATTCACCGTTTTCGATGGCTACATTTATCCGCTCCAGTTCCTGGTAAACGATTCTGCCGGCACCTAAGTTCAAATGCCCCACTTCACTGTTTCCCATCTGCCCTTCAGGAAGGCCTACGGCCCTTCCACAAGTAATAAGCGTGGTATGCGGATATTTATCATAAAGAGAACTTACAAAAGGAGTTTTTGCATTTTGAATCGCATCGCTTTCTTTTTTCTGGCCGAGGCCCCAGCCATCCATTATTACCAGAATTACTTTTTTTGCTTCCATTTTTCAAAACTAATTATTCATATTTATATAATGAACACAATTTCAAAATCATAGTATAATTTTATCATTTGGCACGTTTTTCGTAAAAATAGAGGCAAATCAATTTTCCATGAAAAAATATTTACTTTTTTTATGCCTGTTTATGGTTTTCACGTCGTTTACCATCTCTTTTACCCCAATAATTAATGCCCTAAAAACGGGAAATGCCAACGAAGTTTCAAAATATTTAGACAATACCGTTGAAATTACTTTGATTGAATCGAGCAAACAATACAGCAAAAACCAGGCGCAACTTGTATTACGTCAATTCTTCAATAACAATCCTGTAAAAGATTTTAAAATTGTACATGAAAGTGAAAATGCAGGTTCGCAATACTGTATCGGCAATTTGGCCACTACAAGCGGAGTGTTTCGCACTACCATTTACATGAAACAAAAAGGGGATAAACAACTGGTTCAGGAAATGAGATTTGAAAAATAATTCCAAAAACAGGAATGCAGGTTATTTATCGGTTTGTTGAAAATATTTCAGAAAAACAGGAATCAAGGTTATTTATTCCTTTGCTGAAAAATGAAATCATAATAACTTATGTTTGCCACGAACCACTGTTACAATAATTAGTAAGGCGTTTCATTTAATCGTTTTTTTAAAACTTTCTTCCAGTTAAAAAAAAGCAGAAATATCTGGATCATTTCATGATTAAATATACCTTCAATAATTAGAATAATGGAGAAAAAAAAACTATTTAATTACTGCATAGAATGTGTGGAATAGCAGGAATCATATCTGTTAATAAAGAGGATGTTTTTCAGGGCCGCTTAAAGGCCATGACCGATATTATTGACTACCGCGGCCCTGATGCTGAAGGCCGATGGATCGATAAAAACGGACACGTAGGATTTGGGCACAGGCGCCTTTCAATTATTGATTTAAGTGAAAACGGCAACCAGCCAATGCATTATTTGGGCAGATATTCCATTGTCTTTAACGGTGAAATTTATAATTACATTGAATTAAAAGAACTACTGGTTCAGAGTGGTTATTCATTTCAAACCGAATCTGATACCGAAGTACTAATGGCATTGTATGCCAAAGAAAAAGAAAATTGTCTTTCCTTTTTAGATGGAATGTTTTCTTTTGTTATTTATGATAATGTAACCAACGAAATATTTGCAGCAAGAGATCGCTTTGGCGAAAAACCCTTTTATTACAACTACCTGGAAGGAAAGCATTTTATTTTTGGCAGTGAAATGAAATGTCTTTGGGCAGCAGGTGTAAAAAAGGATGTAAACAACTCTATGCTTTTTGCATATTTAAATTATGGTTCGATTCAAAATGAAAAAGACTGGAGCGAAACTTTTTATAATGGTTGTAAAAATTTGCCGCATGGATGTTATTTAAAACTGGAAGTAAGCAGTTGTAAAATGCGAACCGTAAAATATTATGATATTGATATAAAAATTATTAATCATGCAATTTCAGAGACAGAGGCACAGGAAAGATTCCGGGAATTATTTTACAAATCAGTAAAACGCAGATTGCGAAGTGATGTAAAAGTGGGAAGCAGCCTTAGTGGAGGATTAGATAGCAGTCTTATTGTTTGTGTGATTGATGAAATAAACAAAGATACATCTAGAAATCTTAACACTTTTTCTGCTGTATTTCCTGGTTTTCCAAAGGATGAAAAGAAGTATATAGAGTATGTCATTAAACAAACCAATACAACTTCGCATTTTATTACTCCTGATGGCGATCAGATTATAAAAGACTTGGAAAAATTACTTTGGCACCATGAAGAACCTTTTGGCACAGCCAGCATCTACGCTCAATATTGTGTAATGCGGCTTGCAAAAGAAAATAATGTTACTGTGTTGCTGGATGGGCAGGGAGCCGACGAATACCTGGCAGGATATCATTCTTATTACCGCCCATTTTTTTATGAACTTAAAAGAAATTATCCCAAAATTTCTGATTCAGAATATCAGTCATATTTACAATTGCAACAGGAGAACAACATAAATGGGATTCTGAAAAAGGATTTAAAATATTTTATGCGTTCACAAATGCCGGCGCTTTTGAAGATTGGGAAGAACGTTGCAAACTATTATACTCACAAAAGCAATTCATTTTTTTCTAATGAATTTTACCAGGAGAATATCCAAAAAAATGCAATTCCATATAAGTACCCAAAGAGTTTAAACAAAGCTTTGTATCAAAATATGTTTGAAGGCGAATTACAAACCTTACTTCGGTTTTGCGATCGCAACAGTATGGCTCAAAGCAGGGAAGTACGCTTGCCTTTTCTCAGCCATGAACTGGTTGAATTTGTTTTTTCATTACCTCCTTATTATAAAATACATGAAGGGTGGACAAAATGGATTATGAGAGTTGCCTTTGCTGATTTACTTCCTGCTGAAATTGCCTGGAGAAAGGACAAAATCGGATATGAACCGCCCCAGTCAAACTGGTTTGAAAATAAAAATGTACAGGAAAAAATTTATGAAAGTAAAAGAACCTTGTTTAAAAAAAATATTATCAGCAAAAAAGAATCTGAAAGGAAAATTGCTATCACAAATTCAATAGAAAGCAATCAAAAAATATGGGCAATGTGGATGGCGGGAGAAATGTTTTAAAATATGAGCGTTTCATAAAAATGCATTTTTGTAAATTCGCACTCCTCATAAGGAAATGATGATAATGAAAAACCCAAAAGTTTTATTATATGGAACCAACTGCGCTTCTGTAATAAACAGCCTAACCATAGGGTTTGAAAAAATTAACATCCCGGTTAAATCTTTAAGTTTTGACTTTAACAGAAGCTTTTATAATAATTATTCAAAAATAAAATGCATCTGCAACGATAACCATCCGGGCAGAGTAAAACAATTTTTTTATAAGGTGAAAGGCTTTATTATTCTCATTCGTTATTTACTTTGGTGTGATGTAGTACATATTTATGGAACCAAACAGAAATGGCATTATTGGTTGATCGCTAAAATGGTAAAAGATAAATTTGTAACATTTGTAGGATCAGAAATCAGAATGCCTGAGGTGGAACTTGCTTTTAACCCCTTTTATAAATATGCGTTTTACAATGAAGCGTATGAATACAAGCACGAATCGCAGAATCAATCTGATGCACTTGTTCGCTATCTTACAAAACTAAAATATGGATTTATCGTGTGGGATACCGGAACTTTTATTGATCGAAAAATTACCGAAAAAATAGGCATAGTGCCTCATGCATCTGTTAATAACGTACGAAATAGTGTTTTTCTACAGCGGAATCCAGGTAAAGTATTAATAATTCACAGTCCAACTGCACCGGTTGCCAAGGGAACTGCATTTGTATTAAAAGCCATTGAAATACTAAATAAAAAAGGACTTCCTTTTGAATTCAAGCTATTAACGAATTTGCCAAATGAAGAATACCAGCAAATACTTTTGGAAGCCGATATTTATGTAGATCAATTAATCTGGGGTGGATATGGAGTGGCAGCACAGCAGGCGTTGCAGATGGGAAAGGTTGTTGTCGCTTACATGAATCCGGAAATATTAAAATTATTTGAAGGTGCTTTACCTGTTCAAAATGCAACGATTAACAATTTAGCCGAAGTATTGGAAAAACTGATTACCAATAGCGAATTGAGGAAACAAATTTCAACTCAATCGGTCTTATTCTATAAAACTACACATGAGCCTGGAAATGTTGCAGAAAAAATGTTGGCAACTTATCAAAAATTGTCTGAACATTAAATGAGAAAGTATAAAAAGCATTTAACTTAATTGACGTAGGCAAAAGAAACATTTCCATTCTGTTCTTTTGAAAGAATTATTAAATTACCCTGATTACCGTATTTACCGGCCAAATCGATTTTAATATTTTCAGCCGGATTTTTCACATTATATATTAATCTTGAATTCAAATAAAGCTGAACATTCTTAGTTTCTTTATTCAAAAAAGTTATCTGAAGTATTTTTTTCTTTTTTGAAAAGGTAAAATAGAATTGAATATTTTCAGGACTTTCTCTTTCTTTCAAATCGGATGAAAGCCGGTTCAATAAGGATGGAGATGATTTGCCCGTAATAGTATCACTTCTATTTTGTGAGTCTTTATTTATTTCTTTTTTTACACTTTTGATAATATCTGATACTCCTGTATCGATTGAATTACTCCACCAGTTTACCCTTTCATTATAAAACCAAAGATATTTATCGGTAGATTTGAAGGCGTCAAATAAATTATTACGAAGCCATTGTTCTTTCGTTTGTTGCTTATATCCTTTATTATAATCAGGAGTTTTTCCATAAATAAGATCAAAATACACTGCCTGTGCAATTGATATTTTTTTAAACTTTTTTTGAAGTGAAGGCGTTATAAACTTGCTTCCTTCTTCCCTTTGGAAATGTCCTGACTCTATAAATTGTTTCGGCATTTCATAACCATAAGAAATTTCATTCCCATCAATGATTTCACTATATTTATTTTGTCCTTCCAACATTCCTTCTACAAAAAAAGGATATAAAGCCATTCCTGTTTCCGACACAGATTGCGTTTTACTTTGCATATCAATTAAACCGAGTAACCAAAAGCATAAAATTTTTATATCAGGTTTAGATAACTGTAATGCTTCAATAAACTGTTTTCCTCTTTTTCTCACATAAATGCCGACCTGTTCATAAGAAAGATTATTATACCAGGATGCCCGATAAACCCATGGATTTAAAGTAGAATCTTTATAATAATACTCCGGGTCAAAACCAATACCTTTCGCTTTGGATACGGCTAATGCTCTTGAAACTTTTTTGAGGTTATTTACAATTTGTATCCAACTGGCATCATCAAGCCAATGTGCCCCGGTATAACTAGCTCCTCTCACCAATAAAAAGTTATCAGTAAAATTGCCCCAATTTAATTTTTCCAATTCATTATACTGAAAATCTGAATCAGAATGTTTCGTATTATCAAAGGCATTATAAATATCAAAATCAAATGAAAAAACTACCCCATCAAAAGGTGTTTTTTGCATACTTCCAAGATTATTTTTTAAAAAACTGACTTTCGGATAGTCCCATCCAAATTCAATTATTTTTTTTTGAGCGCATGTAATTTGTGCGGCTAATAAAAATGGAAATAAAATTATCGAAATTAGAATTGAAAGTATCGCTTTTACATTCATAATATATTACAATTTTAAATTGAAATACTAAAAGTCAATATTTCATTTAAAATATTGAACCAGAACTTAATAGCACCTCTCCTTTGTAAATAAACAGAGGTCTGAGAAAGAAATCAAAAGCAAAAATATTCTTTTACCTTCGCTAACAATTTTTAACTTCCCAAAATATTTATTGTAAAGGAATTTTTTAAACGAAGAAATAAATGAAAATAGTCAGTAGAGTACTATTTGTTTTGTTCGCCATACTTTTTTGTTCAAACGAGCTGCAAGCACAAAAAAATTTATTTGATGTTCAGGACATGAGCGACATTAAAATTGGTAACATTAGTAATAGCCAATTATTATCTTTTTATAATAAAGCTGTAGAAGCAGGATATACTGAACCTCAATTGTATAAAATAGTTTCAGAAAAGGGATTGCCGGATACGGAAATAAATAAGCTGCGCGAACGGCTGCAATCTCTTCGTACCAACGAGAAAGCAGTTCAAAAAGATGAAGAAACAGAGCCTGATGTTGCACATGGATATGATACAACCAGGAAAATGGTTCCCATGCAAAAATTCCAAAACGATGAAACGATTTTTGGCTCTGAGCTTTTTACTACAAATAGTCTTGTTTTTGAACCAAACCTGCGCATTCCAGCGCCGGCAGGTTATATTTTAGGACCTGACGACGAATTGGTTATATCTGTATATGGCTACAGCGAAAAAAAATATAACTTAACCATCAATGAATCGGGAGAAATATATATTCCAAACGTAGGCCCAATTTACTTAAGCGGATTAAGCATCGAAGAAGCAACAGAAAAAATAAAATCAAAACTTGCTTCCACTATATATCATGCTATCAATAGTGGGAAAACAAAAGTACAGGTAACACTCGGAAAGATTCGGAGTATCAGGGTAACCGTTATCGGACAAGCTAAAAAACCGGGAACTTTTACGGTTTCCTCTCTTACTACGTTATACAATATGCTTTATTTGTGTGGCGGACCAACTTCTATGGGCAGCTACCGCGACGTACAAATTATCAGGGGAAATCAGCTAAAAAGAACTGCAGATCTTTATGATTTTCTGGTAGAAGGGAATCAAAAGGATAACATCATTTTACAGGAAGGGGATGTAATCAGAATTCCTTATTATAAAAATCGTGTTACGATTACCGGCAATGTAAAAAGAGAAGGAAAATTTGAAATGCTGGATAATGAAACGTTCACAGATCTTTTAAAATACTGTGGCGGTTTTACTGATAATGCATATAGAGGAAACGTAACAGTAGTGCGCATCACAGATACTGAGAAAAAAATAATCGATCTAAATGCCGGCCAGTTTGGTTCTTTTAAAACAAGCGGAAGCGATAAATATATTGTAGGAAAGCTGCAGGATGAATTTGGAAACAGGATTGTCATTAGTGGATCAGTTTTAAGGCCAGGCCCGTATCAGTTAACCCCGGATTTGACAATAAATACACTGATTGAAAAAGCAGGAGGATTATCACGCGATGCTTATACAAAACGCATCTCCATTTTCAGGTATTTGACCAATAAGGTGCCTACTATGCTTTCTGTCGATCTTGATTCGGCAAATTTAAAAGAAGAAGTTCTTCTACATAAAGATGATTCAGTTGCAGTTCATTCAATTTTTGAATTCCAGGATAGCAATTATGTATCTGTAGAAGGAAATGTAAGAAAACCAGGAATGGTTCCGTGGAGACAAAATATTTCTCTGAGAGATGTTTTGCTTTCAGTAGGTGGTGTTTCACAATTTGGAGATTCTGCTACTATAGAGATTTCGAGAAGGATCCGTAATGCAAAAGTTGATATAGCAAACCATAATGAAAGCCGTATTTTCAATATTAACCTGGCAGACGAATACGATCCTTCGCAGGATGTGTTATTACAGCCATACGATCTGATAATTGTAAAATCACTTCCGGGATATAATCCTCAAAGAACCGTTCTTGTATTAGGCGAAGTGAAAAGCCCGGGCAGATATGGATTGCAAAAAAGTGGCGATAAAATAAGTGATGTTATCGAAAGAGTAGGTGGATTTAAGGCATCTGCAGATAGTTCTTCCATTACGATACGCAGGCCTGTTAAATCAAATCTTACTACCACTGAACGGGAAAAACTTTTTCAACGCATATTGAATATTAGCCCCGATAGTATTGCCTTTCATCCGCGGCTAAAAGACGAATTGTATAAATCATATGATCTGATCAGCATTGATCTACAGAAAGCTCTTTCAAATCCACATAGTTCTGAAAATCTTGCATTGGAAGACGGAGATGTCCTTACTATTGATCGCAGTTCCAATTTAGTGCGCATTTCAGGGGAAGTATATAATCCGACAATAATTCCCTTTAAAGAAAATAAGAGTTTAAAATATTATGTTGAACAAGCGGGCAATTTTACACCTTATGCCAGGAAAACGGGAGCTTTGGTGATACATCCTGATGGGAAAGCCGCTTCTGTAAAACATTTTTTATTCTTTAAAGTTTATCCGGAGGTTTCTCCACGATCCGAAATTTTTGTACCTCAGAAAGTAAAAAGTAATCGTGCAAAACTCGGCGTGGGAGAATTGGCTCTTATCGTTTCAGCACTAGGGATCGTTTCTAATGTGTTAATCAATGCAAAATTATGACATTAGAAAAAGTTGATACCATTCATTATCCGGATTACAAGGCTATTTCAGCCAGAAATTTGAATATGGTTATCAAAAACTTATTAAGAAAATGGTGGGTATTTCTTATCGTTGGCTTTATAGCAGGGCTTGCAGGAATATATTATGCAAGTCAGCAAAAAGAATTTTTCCAAAGCAGATTAACCTTTGCTCTTGACGAGGGCAACGGCATGTCTGATGCGATGAGTATTGCTGCTCAATTTGGACTAAGTCTGGGAAGTAGCAAAGATATATTCGCAGGAGAGAACATTCTTGAAATTATGAAAAGCCGGAGAATAATTGAAAGTACGCTCCTTTCTGTAGATACTTTTGATAACAAACCTTATACTTTTATAGAATATTATTTGCAACAAAGCAAAAAACCAAATTCCAAAAGCATAAATATTCATTTCCCGGTCAGGCAGGCAAAATCTTCTTTTACTTATGCACAGGATAGCTTACTGTATAATTGCTATTTAACTTTTGCCAAATCCTATATATCTGCATCAAAACCTGACAGAAAATATAATATTTATGAAGTGAATATTACGAATGAGAATGAAAAATTTACCAAAGATTTTACTGACAGAATTGTAGATCAAACGAATAAATTTTATACCGAAATCTCTACCAAAAAATCAAAAGAAACACTTGAAATCCTGGAAAAACAAGTTGCGGCAATGAAGGGAAATGTGAATTCAAGCATTAGCAGCAGAGCCGATATCCAGGATGCAAATCTGAACCCTGCATTTTCAGCAGCAGCGGTTCCTGTTCAAAAGGAACAGGCCAACATCCAGGTATATAGTAGCGCTTACGCTGAGATGTTTAAAAATCTTGAAATAGCGAGGTACCAATATTTAAAACAAATACCCTTAATGCAAATCATTGATGCTGCTGATTATCCAATGAAAAAAGTAAAAGTGAGCAAATTAAAAACTGCCCTTATTTTTTCGTTTGCTGCTTGTTTTATCACACTTTTAATCTTATGGATCATGAGCCTTTTCAAATTAAAAACTGATGCTTAAAAATAATCCGGAAGATTGATTGCCTTAATTGATGCAACACATCTTAGCTTTAAAATGAGAATACTTAAATGCTGATATATGTACTATATTTTATTTTTTTAGCTATCCTTGCTATTCAATATCAGTTTACTCCTTTTAAAAGCAACGTTTTACTCATTATCATTGTAATTCTTCTCGCTTTTTTAGCAGGATTTCAGGATATAAGTGTATCAAAGGATTACCTGAGTTATCAATATCTTTTCGATAATATTCACGAGATGACAGCAGATGGCTTTTTTTATTTTCTGTCTTATGAGCCGGGTTTTGCAGGAATTGTTATAGTTATAAGGAAGCTATTTGAATCTGATTATGGAATAGCAATTATGCTTTTTTATGCATTAGCTGCTCTTTCACTAAAAGTATTCACCATCAATCGCTTTTCAATTAATCCATATTTAACGCTTCTATTCTATTTCTCTTATTTTTTTCTGTTGCACGAAATGACACAAATTCGAATTTCTCTGGCAGCCGGTATTTTTCTTATTTCCCTTATTCCTTTTCTAAATGAAAAGCGAATCGCTTTTGTTGGCTTAATTCTTTTAGCAACATGTTTTCATTATTCTGCAATATTTTATTTAATTATTTTACTTTTCGATAATAGCAAGCTCGATAAAAAAGTATATATCGGAGTGCTTGTATGTTCTATATTATTGGGAGTTATTAAGCTGCCGGTACTTTATTTATTAGGCAATTTTGATACATCAAATATTTCAACTAAGCTGACTACGTACATTGAAATATCTGAAAACGGAAGTATTGCAGTAAACATTTTTAATTCTTTGAATATTCTGAATATCCTTTGTTGTTTTTATTACCTTTTTATGGTGAAGAAAGAAATTCTTATTCAGGACCAACCTTTAATTCTTTTTTTAAAATGTAACATCCTTTCAATATTTCTGTTTTCTCTTTTAGCTGGTGCACCTGCTTTTGCAATGAGATTTAATCAGCTTTTTGGTATAGCTCAAATCTTTTTATTCACTTATTTAATCCGGTATTTACCTTTTAAAAAGCTCAATATATTTATTCTGGTATTTATCGCCGGATTCTTTTTTTATGTTATGGAAATTTATGGAGAACTCCTAAACCCATTTAAAATAATTATGATAAAATAATTATGCTGTAAAATAAGCCTGGGATTTGTTTGGCGTCTTGAAATCAGGATATACTTCATTTAGAACTTTAAGAAATTGCTTGTCCCATGTTAAGT
This sequence comes from uncultured Chitinophagaceae bacterium, assembly GCA_963706825.1. Lineage (GTDB taxonomy): Bacteria > Bacteroidota > Bacteroidia > Chitinophagales > Chitinophagaceae > Ginsengibacter. Next base: position 982,222 of record CAVPNT010000005.1, read on the forward strand.
TTTCCTCAGCATATTTTCTGATTTTCATGGGATCAAATTTATTATTCATTAAAAATGAAATAATCTCATCAATATTTATTGGATTATCATTTCCTGGAACCTTGAAAACAAAATCTTTATTTTCAAAATCAATATCTTTTTCAGAATAAAAAAAAGGAATTCCTCGGGCGCAATATTCTCTGTTTTTTATCGATTTAATGTTTTTTATTGAAATTCTGTGGCAACCGAGGCTACCTACGGCTATATCTGCCAGGTTAAATATTTTATCTAATTCTTTGCCTGATTTCCTTCCATGAAAAATAACGTAATCGATTAAATTATACTTTTTTACCAATTCTTTAAGTCGGGATGATTCAAAATAATTATTATCTCCAATTATATGAAATAATACTTTTTTATTGTTAGAATGCTGCTCGTAATATTTGCGTAATCCTTCTATCACCCTGTCGTATCCATGCCAGAAAGCTATAGATGCTACTCCAATAAGATGGATTTCATTATCATCTGGCATTTTTTCTGCCATATTTATTGAATCCACTTCAATGCCATTGTTTATTTCAATAGCAGGTACGCCAAATATGACTGTTGCAGGAGTAACAGTCAAGATCCTTGTTATCAGGTTTTTGAATTTCATTCTGGATCTTTTTTCTATCCCCATTAATATTCTATTAGCAAACTTCAGGTTTTTGTATTCCTGGTCATAAGGATAAGTGGGTATTTCTAATAAAACCTTTATGTCATTTTGCCTAAGTTTTATCAAAAATGATATGAAAAATGGATTGGCGAAATGGGCGTATCTTATAAAAACGAGTTTTATCTCAGAGGCTATTATATAGCGATACAAATTGCGATATTTAATTCTTGATTCAATTTTACTTATGAGGTCGATATTTGAATATTGATCTATGATTTTTTCACCAACATAACGGCCTAAGAATTTGTTCTTATCATCTGCTTTTAAATCAGACAAAACAACATCAAATCCAAGACGTTTGAGCGCATTAGTTTGTTGCAGTACCTTCTTGCTCACCCCTTCATAATCCTGTAAAATTTCACCTACCAAAAATAAACATCTCATTTTCTCAAATTTCGCGTTGAAATTAAGTCAATTTGAAATAAATAATATCCCTCTGCAGTAAACCAACTTATTTATAACTTTTCTATTTTTTAAATTACTAATAAAGAATTTTTTTCAGTTACTGATAGCTGATATGGTTTCTAGAATTAGCAGAATATGAAACACTTTTTCGGTAATCAGTATTTGTTTTTATTTTCGCACCTGCTTCAAATTTTATTAACAGCAGCTTTTCTTTTTAAATAATTGTTTATTTCAAAAAAATGATTGATGTCATAATTGTAAACTGGAACAGTGGGGTTTATTTACAAAAATGCCTTAAATCTATTTTTGAATCGCCTAATAAAAATTTTATCAATAGGGTTTATATAATTGATAATAATTCTGACGATTTGTCCATGCAGCAAATTCAGTTAAATGATAGAATTGGAATTATCCGGAATAAAGAAAACAGGGGTTTTGCAAAAGCATGCAACCAGGGGTTTAAGCTATCGACTGCACCTTATATTTTATTATTAAATCCGGATACGCAATTGTTAACCACTACCCTTGAAGATTGTATTACTTTTATAAATAAAGCGGATGATGTGGACATATTGGGTTGCCAGTTATTGAACGATAACGGAACTGTTGTTCCAAGTTGTTCTAAATTTCCCACACCTATAGGTATTTTTAGAGACGCAACGGGATTACCAAAAATTGCACCTTCTATCTTTAAACCCGGCATTATAATGAGGGATTGGAAACACGGGGAAAGCAGGTTTGTAGATCAAGTGATGGGTGCATTTATGTTTATGCGCAAATCAATATTTGAGAAGGTTGGTTATTTCGACGAACGGTTTTTTGTTTATTATGAAGAAGTTGATTTTTCAAAACGCCTTTCAGAACTGGGGGGTAAATCTTTTTTTAATGCAGAAATAAAAGCAATACATAGTGGTGACGGAAGTTATTCGATGAAGGCGTTTCGACTGTTTCTAAACCTGAGAAGCAGATTACAATACGCAAAAAAACATTTTACTTCTTTAGGCTATTGTTGTGTATGGATTTGTACTTTCTTTGTCGAACCCGTAACCAGAAGTATTTTTCTACTTTTATCGGGTAAAGGAAATGAAATTTCTGATCTGTTAAAGGGATATAAACTACTTGTTACTAAATGAATCTGTTTCCCTTGTTATGGTAAAAATTCCAATTATTCTTCTTATTAAAAAATGAAAATGCAAAATAAAACCAGAATTCAGGATGCTTATAAAAATTCGACCTCAATCACTCACAGGCATATACTTGCTGTCATAAACACAATAATAAGGGACGAGAAGATTCTTCACGGTTCTGACACAATAAAAATTTTAGATGCGGGTTGTGGAAATGGTATTTTAATTTATTATTTAAATAAATACCTCCCACTTTTTAATCCCGGTAAAAAATTTACAATTTATGGTTTTGACCTGATAGATCATGGAGTTCAAAAAGAAAGTTATTTCAAAAAAACATTTTCTTTTTTAAAGGAAAACGTTCCTGAAATCGAATGGGAGGAAAGAATAAAAATGATAAAATCACAAGACGGATGGCCATTCGATAATGAATCGTTTGATTTTGTTGTTTCAAACCAGGTTTTAGAACACGTTTGGGATCATGATCAGTTTTTTAAAGAAAATCATAGGGTTTTATCTGAAAAAGGGTTTTCAATTCATCTTTTTCCGATAAAAGAATTATTAATAGATGGACATGCCTTTTTGCCAAAAGTTCATAAACTGAATAGTTGGGATGCAATTTATAGAAAAGTAAAATTTTATAGTAAATTAGGACTCGGACGATATAGAACTGAAAAGCGTATTTATAATAATGATGTTACATTTTATTCTAAAGTTTGGGCCGATAAAATCTATCACTATTGTAATTATCAAACCTATCAGGAAATTTCAAAAGCGGTTAAAAAAAATAAATTATGTCTTACCACCCGTTTTACCTTCGGTTACTATTGGAGAAGGTTTAGAGAGCTTATGGGTGCCAGGCCTGATTTTTATTACAATAATTATGTTTCCTCAAAAATGATTTTCTATTTTTTCAAGCATATATCAAGCATTTCAATTGTGCTTTACAAAGGAGAATATTCAAAATATTAGTAAGCATAAAGTTGGGTAAAAGAATCAAAATATTACAGACGTTTATCAGGGAAAAGCCATTGAATGTGATAATATGGAAAGCATATTGCAAGATATTCAATGGTAAAATTGCATATGCTGATTCGTGGATCAATTTGATAAAAGACAAACAGGGATTAGAAATTGGCGGCCCAAGCGGAATTTTTTCTGAGAAAAATTACCTGCCTGTTTACCCTTATGTAAAATCACTGGACGGTGTAAACTTTAGTAATAAAACAATCTGGGAAGGAGAAATCGAACAAGGAACCAACTATCAATTTGATGGCAAAAAAGGTTTTCAATATATATCAGAAGGAACGGATCTGCAGCAAATAAAAGAGAATACTTATGATTTTGTGCTGAGTTGTAATAATCTTGAACATATTGCCAATCCTATCAAATCATTATTGGAATGGAAAAGGGTAATTAAAAACGAAGGATTTATCATTTTAATACTTCCACGAAAAGAAAGCAATTTTGATCATAAAAGGCCAATCACTTCTTTTGAACATTTAAAAAAAGATTTTGAAAATAATACCGACGAAAGCGATCTCACACACCTTGGAGAAATACTTCAATTACATGATTTAAAAAGAGATTCTCATGCTGGTTCCTTTGCCGATTTTGAAAAGCGGTCAAAGGATAACTTCCAAAACCGTTCTCTTCATCATCACGTTTTTGATATTCCACTGCTCGAAAAAATGATTAATTATGCAGGTATGCAAATTATCATTTCACATTCAAGCCCAACCGACCATTTTATTGCTGCTTTAAAAAAAGAAGCATAAAAACAAGGTTGTCAACCTTACAACTTTTGTTCAAGTTAAAAAACGTCATTCAAAAGGTTGGCAATGTTGAACGCCTCCCGTTACAACTTCTGATAAAAAAACTCAGGATACACTCTCGAATATATCCTGCCATATCTTATCCAATGCTTCATTAGAATAGTTTGAGCGCACAAAATCCAGGTTTTTTCTTCCCATTTCTTTTCTTTCTTCAAATGATAAATTTCTGATCCACTTTAATTTCGAAATCCATCCATCAGTATCAGAGCAATATAATTTTGAATTGGCATCATCCATCAATTCCTTATAAGCAGGTGTGTTCGAAACAACCGTTGGTAATCCCGCAAACCAAAACGAGATTAATTTATTCGCTGGCTTATACCAACCTAAAAGATTTTTTTTGTTAAGAGGAATGATACCACAATCACAATTTTTTAGGATCTCTTTATTCTTTTCAAGATCCCATTTATAAACGAAGGTTTTTATCGGAAGGTTATTGGTAATTTTCCTGACATCAGATTTAATGAGATTTCCGAATGAAGGATATTTGTCAGAGGTAATTATATGCAATTCACAAAACGGAGCCAGTTTTTTAAATAAATCTTTATAATGATTAAAATGCCTTAATACGATCCCCTGCCCTTCCCATAATAATTTCATTTTCCCCTCAATAGAATAATCCGTTTTCAAAAATGGATATTCATTTTCCAGGTAATCGAGGCTAACGACAACATTTTTATTCCATTTTTCGATGCTGTTTTTTAATTCCGTATTAGAACAGATAACCAGGTCGGCGGTTTTGAACCAGTAAACTAACAAACGCTTGTAATTCAGATACAACAGCTTTTCTTTTCCCAGTAAAAATCTTCCCAAACCTTTAAAAAGAGTACTGAAAATATCGGATGGGAATATCAAACTATCTACGATCTCAAAAATAAAGATTGTTTTGGGATGTTGTTTTTTATACAAAAGCCACTTGCTTAAATCAGATGGAGCGGTCAGCAAAACTATATCATACGTTTTATTTACATCTGCAATCTCATAAGAAACATTGTTTCTTTTTGCAAAAAAAGGAAACCTACGTCTATCGGCAGGCTGAGAAAGGTCAGGAAGGTAAGGTACATATCCAATCTTTAATTCCCGGTAGTTCATCTACTCATTCTTTTAGAAAACGAAAGCTATTTTCTCTATAACTATTGGCTCAAATATAATATCAAAATGCCATTTACGTAACTTTCTTTTTCGATTAATTGGGAATTAATTACACATGAAATTGAAGGAATAAAGCAGTTGAATGCCAATAGCAAATGAATGACAAAGAGGTTATTGTACGAACGGGCACTTTTAAAAAATGAATCAGGAAAATAAAGGGCTTTGACCGAAATTGCCTTTTCTCCATAAAGCTTCACGAAGCATCCCATTTGTTTGTAGTACTGGCGTCATAATCTCTGCATTTGAAGAAATGTTTTCAAACATATTTATCCAGGTTAGATCATGCTTTTCATCAGAAAAAAGACTTTGAGCGTAACTGAAATTATGTTTCGCCAATGATGCACGTTCTTCTGTCTTCATTTCTCTAATCAAATTAATTTTCTCAATCCATTCTGCAGGAGATGCACATAAAGTATTGCTACTGGTACCGTATATTAATTCGGAATAAGCAGGTGTATCAGAGGTAAGCGTTGGCAGGCCACTAAACCAGAACGAAAGCAATTTATTAGCTGGCTTGTGCCATCCATAAATATCATTTTTATTTAAAGGAATAATAGCGCAATCTGCATTGCTGAATAGGTGCTGATTTTTATAAATATCCCATTTGTGAAAAATAGTTTTGATGGGAAGTTGATTCAAAATGGTATCTACACTTGTGTTTATAAACTTGCCATATTTCGGAAAAGTTTCTGAGGTAACAATATGTAGTTCACAAAAAGAACTTACTTCTTTAAACACTTCTTTAAAATACAGAAAATGCGGCAATATTACACCCTGGCCTTCCCATATTAGTTTCATCTTGCCTCTAATAGAATAATCTTTTTTCAAAAATTTATATTCATTCTGCAGGTAATCAAGGCTCAATATTACATTCGGATTCAATTTTTCTACTTCCGATTTAACTTTAGGACTTGAACACATAACCACATCAGCCGTTTGAAGCCATTTTATCAGAAGATTTTTATGTTCTAAACACGGTAAAGTTTCTTTTCCAATCACAAACCTTCCAATTCCTTTAAACAGTTTATTGAACGTATCCGATTGATAGGTAAGGCTATCTACCATTTCAAAAATAAACTTCGTTCCGGGATTTCTTTTTTTATACAATAACCATTTACTGAGATTACCGGGAGCTGGCAATAACACAACGTCATAAACTTTTTTGGCATTGGCTATTTCAAAATTTATGTCGTTTCTTTTTGCAAAATATGGAAATCTCCTGCGATCATCCGGATGTGACAGATCAGAGGCATAAGGAACGTATCCAATTTTTAAATTTTTATACATACTGCATTAGGTTACTGGTTATAAGTAAAACGCAGGGAGATAAAAATTATTTTGCAGGAAATGATTTTCAACTTTTGGGAAAGATGATTGAGGAAAAATATGTGGATAACTTTAGCCGGCCTTTACGAATTAATTTGAACTCCTAATTTGAATATATTTGCTTTCCAAAAGATTTCTATACCGATATTTTCTTTTGACTACAATAACACGCGAAAAAGTTACCTTGTCTATATAGCATGATATATCAACAACCCCGAATAATTGAATTCCCAAAAATTGGTAAAACGATAGAAGGATATATTTCAGTAGCAGAAAATGAGACACTTCCTTTTCAAGTAAAACGCGTTTACTGGACCTATTTCACTCCTGAAAGCATCTCACGGGGTGGCCACGCCCATCATTATCTGGAGCAAATATTAGTAGCGGTTGCCGGAAAAATAATTGTTACTACAGAAATACCGGGAGAAGAAGAACAGCGTTTTATTTTAGAAACCGCAAACCAGGGAATTTTTCTTCCACGATATTGCTGGCATAGAATGCAATACAGCCACAACGCTGTGCAGATGTGCATTGCAAATATGGCTTATGAAGAAAGTGATTATATAAGGGATTATGAAGAATTTAAAAAATTGAAATGAATATGAGAGTACAATTTGCATTTTTTCGAAAAATCTGGGAATGGCAATAATTCGGAAAATTAAACATTCGCTGACACCCGGTTTTACAAAAGAAGGGCAATTAAATGTTATGATACCATTACCTGCAAGAACAAATTATTGGTGAACGGAATAGGTGATTATTATGAGTTTGATTAAAAAATATGATCAAAAATCGGGTGAATATTGGGGTTTATCGGAAAAAATTCTTTGGGGGAAAGGAATTGGAAAATTTATAGAGGCAGCAAAATGGGAAAAAATTGTATTTAAAGGTTAGAGTGACAATCAGAGAAAACATGAAAAATGAATATTAAAAAATTGGCACATTGAGCAATATGACAGGGATTATTGAAATAGGAGATTATTCTGGTTACATAGCAATGTTCATATCTTTCAAAAATCCAAGACTGGAAATTTTGTTTTTAATTACCCTTACGTGTTTTTACCAACGATTCAACATCCTCTTTCAAAAATTTGTAATGGACCTACAGTAGGATGATTAAACTCAGGATTTCAGTATTAGTGGAATTTTACTAATCCAGGTGTTAAAATTAGGGCACCCCGTTTTGATCGGAGAGGAAATATAGTAGGAAAAAATGTTGCCGTTTATCAAGGTAAAGGGAAATCCGGCGAAGATATGGTAAAAGAGTTCGTAATATAAAATCGATGGAAGGCAGGGGAAGCACCTATTATCCTGGCCTTATAACGATTTGATAGAGCAATGCCATGGAACGGAAAATGGGATTTGTTAAATGGAGAGAAACCAGTAAAAGGAAATGATAGCGTGCTGTTACAATTTTTACAAAATTAAAAACATTAATCTTTAATATAAAGCAGGAATTATTAAATGCATTCGAAGAATGTAATTGACTCCGGCTGGTTTATACTCGGTAAAGAAGTAAATAATTTTGAAAAAGAATTCGCAAATTTTTGTGGCGTAAAACATTGTATTGGAGTGGCAAATGGTTTGGATGCATTAATTCTAATATTAGAGGGATACAAACAACTCGGTTTTATGAAAGATGGCGATGAAGTAATTGTTCCTTCCAATACTTACATCGCCAGCATACTTGCTGTATCAAAAACCGGTTTGATACCTGTTTTGGTAGAACCGAATATTGATACTTATCTGATAGATGAAAATTTAATTGAAGAAAAAATTACTGCTAAAACCAAAGCAATTTTACCGGTTCATTTGTATGGAAGGCTTTGCAATATGAGGGCAATTAATACCATTGCTCAAAAACACAATTTAAAAGCGATTGAAGATTGCGCACAGTCGCATGGAGCTACGTCTGATGGAATAAAATGTGGAAATCTTGGTGACGCGGCTGGTTTTAGTTTTTATCCCGGAAAAAATCTCGGTGCTCTTGGGGATGGTGGCGCAGTTACAACAAATGATGATGAACTTGCAGAAGTAATCAGGGCTTATAGGAATTATGGTTCTCATAAAAAATATGAAAATCTTTACAAGGGTACTAATAGCCGGCTGGATGAAATTCAGGCAGCTTTTTTGTCAGTTAAATTAAAAAGATTAAACAAGGATAACCAGGAAAGAAGAAAAATTGCACAGCACTATTTGAAGAATATCAACAACGATTTAATCATTTTACCTTTCAGTAAAGAAACAAATATTACCGATTTAGAATCTCACGTATGGCATGTGTTTCCCGTAAGAGTACAGAACAGGAGGAAATTTCAAAAATATTTATCAGATAACGGCATACAAACGGTAATTCATTATCCGGTTCCACCTCACAAACAACCGGCCTATGCAGAGTGGAACAATGAAAGTTATCCCATTTCAGAAAAAATTCATTTAGAAATCATTTCATTACCCATTAGCCCGGTAATGAAACCGGAGGAGGTAGAATTTGTTTGCAAAGTTGTAAATTCCTATACATTGTGAACTTAATTAAAACCAGCTTTTACACATCGATCTCCACTGCCATTACTTTTCTTAGTGGTTTTATTGTAGTAAAAGTAGTAGCGGTAAAAATTGGGCCAAAAGGCATTGCCTTTGTAGGACAGTTTCAAAATACAACCGCTATTTTAACCATGCTCGCTACAGCCGCCATTACAACCGGCGTTGTCAAATATCTGGCCGAACATAAAAGCGATCCCGTCAAAAGCAGGCAAATAATTAATACCGCTTTTCTCATTGTTTTTTTCAGTTCCCTCATCATTTCTGTATTCGTAATGAGCACAAGCAGCTATTTATCTGAAGCCGCTTTTAAAACTAAAAATTTTTGGATTGTCTATTTTTTATTTGGCTTGTTTATTATGGCAATTTCTTTCAATGTCATGTTTCTTGCCATTTTAAATGGATTAAAAGAAATCAGGAAATTCACGATTATCAATATTTGTTCTTCATTAACCGGAGTGGCGTTCACCGTTTTTTTTGCTTACACCTGGGGAATAGAAGGCGTTTTGATTGCGAGTACTGCCACGGCCATTGTTATCTTTTTTATCAATGTTTATTTTTTCAACAAATTAGGAATACGATGGAAACCAGATTTTAAATCATGGGATAAACCGGTGGTAAAAATGCTATTAGCTTTTTCATTGATGGCAATCGTATCTGGTTTTGTAGTACCTGCTATGCAAATATTGGTGCGCGATAGAATCATTCTTCAATTTTCTGTTTCCGATGCCGGGTATTGGCAGGCAGTGACAAAAATCTCCGATTATTATCTCGCGTTTATCACTTCTGTTTTAGGGGTTTATTACATGCCACGGCTTTCAGAAATACAAAACAAAGCTGAATTAAGAAATGAAATTTTCAAAGGTTATAAAATTATTTTACCCGTTGTCGGTAGTATTGCTCTGTTAATATGGTTATTCAGAGGCTTTATCATTCATATTTTATTTACTCCTGAATTTTTGCCGATGAAACCTTTATTCACCTTTCAATTGCTCGGCGATTTTTTCAAAATAGGAAGCTGGCTGCTCGCCTTTCTAATGATTGCCAAAGCCATGACCAAAACTTTCATAGTTACAGAAATTCTTTTTGCATCCTCTTATGTCGCGCTTTCTTATTTTTTTATGAACCAATATGGAATAATTGGTGCCACTTATTCGTTCTGTATTAATTATGGGATGTATTGGACACTGATGTGGATTTTGATGAAGAAAAAAATATGAAAAATGAGATTTTGCTTTTACTCGGAATACAGGGATATTAAAGGCGGCCATACGACACTTTTAATTACGTTAATTACTCTTTTAAAAAAGCAAAAATATGATGTCGTGCTGTTTAATTTTTCAGACGGCCTTATTGTTAATGAATTAAAAAAGAGGACATTGTGATTAATGTGATTGATTTGGATACGGCCAATTGGAAAGAAATTCACTTTGGCAGCGGCAGCATATTTCTTACTCGATATTTTGCAGTATTATTACCAGATTTTATGGAAGTATTACAAGAATTCTTTTTAGAATCAATCCGCGATTTATTTATTATGACATTAATGATTGCGAATGTTGCCAAGATAAGTGATTATAAAATTCGGATTGAAACTTCCTTTTTTGAGTGAAAAGATTCAAGTACATATTTCCTACTGAAATTTTTATTATTACCAGATTTTTGGAAGTTTACAAGAACCTCGTGTTTATGGATGACACCGGCATTTTTAATTTAAAAAATAAATTTTCCATTAATATTCCTTACCCTCAATTTCTACCTATTCCTGTTTTGTTAGCTGAAGAAAACAAATATATTAAAGAACATGAGATTGAACCGGCAATTTTAAAATTAACTTACATCGGGAGAAGTGTGAATTGGAAGATGATGCCTCTGAAAAAGATTCTTAAAGACTGTGCAAAACTGGCTAATCTCTATCAGATTCATTTCACAATTTTGGTTGACAACATTGATGATTTTCATAAACTTATTAATCTTACCTCCCTAGGAGATGTTAATGGGCTTACTATTAACCTTGTTGAAAACATGCCTCCTTCTGAGATCAACGGTTTTTTGATGAGTTGTTCGGATTTGCATTTTGCTATGGGAACCGCTGCATTGGAAGCGGCAAAGTTGGGCATTCCCACCATTTTAGTTGATTATTCGACAAATGAATTTGAAGATAATTATCAATACAGATGGCTTTTTGAAACGGAGCATTTTAATCTGGGAAAAAATATTGAAAAAGCACCTTTGACAAAAGGAATTTCCATGAAAACGCTTCTTTCATCTGTGGAATCGAATTCTTCTCTGTTTGAATCATCTAAAAAATCTTTCGAGTATGTTGCAACCCATCACGACGGAAACAATGTTGTAAGGAAATTGATTGCAGTGAGCAAAGAATCTCAATTTAAAATCATAACCAATAACGATTGATGAAATCATAAATCGTTTCAACGAAGAGATGCACGAAAATTGTTTCCCTACTATTATATGAAAGGTAAAAGTGATCGTTATTGAACTACACGATTTCATTAGAAATAAGCCCTCAGAGCCACTACCTGATTAAGAAAATTACATCTCTTTTTAACTAAAATTGTAAATTTTGAAAAAAAAAATAATTCACTTTATTTATGACTTGGGACGGGGAGGTGCAGAAACTATGCTAGTAAGAGTCTTAGAAGAGTTAGATGAATTTTTATCAATCTTATTCTGCAATTAAATTATCCAAATTGTCAGAGGAACGTTTACCAGCTAACTATAACCTTTACCAGGTAACGGATTTAAACGGATTAATGTCAACAGCTGCGTATATTATAACGCTTAATACTGCTGAAAAAATGCTAAAGGGATTGTTACCAATTTCAAATGTTCCAGACGATTGGAAAAAATTCTTTGACAGAAAAATTTTGAACGGTGTAAGAGTAATTTATCCATTTTTGCTTCACAATACTTATCAAAAAACTACAATTAACCCAAATCTACAAGGTGGTTATTTTATTCAAAACCTTTTGGTTTTTGTTGAAAAATATAAAATTTTTCCTTTTTGTTATTTATTAAGAGAAAATCGAATACTGCAAAAACTAGACGGTGTTATCTAGTTAATGAATCTGCAGTTGATTTCAGAGAACATTAATGAAAATAACTAATTGTGAAAAGTCACCTTTTCTGCCAAGAATAATTTTAAAAGCTGAATTAAAATGCGAAAAACTCATTTGCCTGAAAACTAATTCTCTTTGTCTTTAACTGTAGCGATTTTTGAAATTCAGACAAAATAGTTTTAAAAGAAAAACCGGCTTTTGTGCATTCCCGTTTAATTTGGCCAACAATGGTAGCAAGATTGGCCGTTCCAGCTAAAACCACATTAATAACTACTGTTCATAATTCAGTAGCAACCTCAATTGATTACAACAGATGGTATATAAAGACGTTAGAAAAAATAACTTTTCTCGTTAAAAAAAGCATTTTGGTATTTGTTGAGAATGAGAGCCATAAGAATTATTTCATCAAATTTAAACTAAAGCCTTCCAAATCTTACACCCTTCATACATTCGTAGATACGAAACGTTTTATTCTGAAAAATTTTACTAGAGAACATTCTTCTACATTTAAATTAATCTCTGTCGGCTCTTTAGGCACTCAAAAAAATTATTTATTTCTGATTGATGTTTTTGGCCTGCTCAAAAGTGAGGATATTGAACTGCACATTTATGGTGCAGGAATTCAGCATACGGAACTACAAGATAAAATAAATAAAACAGGTGCAAAAGTAATCCTGAAAGGTCAGGTAAACAACCTTCACGAGATAATTCCAATGTATGATTTGTTTGTTATGGCTTCGCTATTTGAAGGATTTTCTTTAAGTGTATTGGAAGCGATGGCAATGAAAATGCCTTTACTATTGAGTGACATTTCATCTTTCAAAGAACAATGTGAAAATTCAGCAGTTTATTTTAATCTAAACAATGGGAAGGATTTCATTGAAAAATTAAAATACCTAATGGCCAATAAAAATCGTTTAAAAGACATGGCAGAAATAGCATATGAAAGGGTAAATAGCCTCTTTACACTTGCGCACCACATAAGCGGTTTACGAAAGATCTATTTAGGCTTTAAACGAAAGAGACTAATTGATCCAGGTAAAACACATCCTCTTCATATCCTACGATGGAATGACCGATCCGCTCGGGCAGAGCCAGGTGATTCCATATCTGATTGGACTTACGAAAAAAGGATACAGGTTTACCATTTTAAGTTGTGAAAAACCCGAAAGATATTCTGTTCATAAAAATGAAATAGAAAATCCATTAAAACCATTTCCTATAAAATGGGCTACGATTCCATATCATAGAAATCCACCTGTGTTTTCTTCTGCTTATGATACATACATGCTTATAAAAAAAGCAAAACAACTTCATGCAGCAGACAGTTTTGATATGGTTCATTCACGACCAGGTACTCCTGCATTGGTGGGATTATGGATGAAGAAAAACCTGGGCGTAAAATTTTTAAATGACATCCGGGATTTTTTTGCAGAAAGCCGAATAGATTCCGGATCGTGGAATAAGAAATTTTTTATTTACAAATTTGTTTATCGTTTTTTCAAACAAAAAGAAAATGAAGCCGTTGAAAAATGTGATGGAATTGTCTGTCTTACAGAATCAGCAAAAAAAATAATTACCACCTGGCCGCAATATAAAAAAACAATCCCTTTAGAAGTAATTCCGTGCAGCGTGGATGTCAATTTATTTGATCCAAAAAACATTGATCCACAAGAAAAATTAAAATTTAAAACAGAACTCCATATTGACGATGATGATTTTATTTTCAGTTATCTCGGTTCTATTGGTAGCTGGTATCTTACTGATGAATTGATGCGTTTTTTTAAGATAATAAGCGATAAAATTCCTACCGCAAAATTTTTATTTATTTCTCCTGATAAACATGAAGCAATCCTTGGCGCTGCAAAAAAAGCCGGCCTGGAGGAAAATAAAATAATTGTAAAAAAAGCAAAAAGAAGCGAAGTGCCGGTATTACTTTCCTTTAGCAAATTCTCCGTTTTTTTTATAAAACCCTGCTATTCCAAACAAGCATCATCGCCCACAAAGCACGGAGAAATGATGGCTATGGGAATTCCGGTAATTACAAATGCAGGAGTGGGTGATGTGGCTGATATTGTAACAAAATCAAACTCTGGAATTGTAGTAAAAAATTTCAGCGAAGCAGAATTTGAATGTATCACGAATAAAATCGACAAAGGAATTTCTTTTGATAAAACTACAATTAGAAATGCAGCTTTTGAATATTATAACCTGGAAAATGCAGTTGAAAAGTATGCTAAAATTTATAAAGCGATTTTAGGATAATATTTGAAAATAGAAACAGAAATAAGAATTCGAAATATTTTTTTGTTTACTGAGAAAACTTGACTTTTCTTTATCGTTCAATTCCTAAAATTCGTGTAATTCGTGTAATTCGTGGCTCAAAAATTACAACCTCTTCCCTACTGCATGATAAAATGGAATTCCATCACTTATCACAATATCCGTCAATCCTGCATTCTGCATCATTTCTGTTATTTCCTTTGCAGAAAATCTTTGTTCTAATCTTGTCCCAAAACGATCCAGGGTATCATTTCTAATCATAAAAAAAGAACGATTTTGATAACCATGCAACGGCATTCGTTTTGCCAGATCTTTCAACCCGAGTAATTTAAAAAATCTTCCAGTCCAAACGAAAGGCATATAAAAAACAATTGCAAGCACATCACAAACAAAATGTTTCGTTTTACCCGGAAGCGTGCTTACTATTTTTCTAATAAGATCACTCATTTTAAAAAGTGCTTTATAAAATACACCGCGTCTGTCCAAATTATAATAGAGATACACATAAAAATATCCACCTCTTTTTACTTTTTTTACACAGTCATTCAATGCTTTTTTTGTATCAGGAACGTGATGCAAAACACCAATGCTCATTACAAAATCGAAGGTTTCATCGGCAAAAGGCAGCGTCTCGATTGTGGCCTGTGATAACCGTACATTTTTAATGCCTTCTAATAATTTATCCGCTGCAAAGATGGCATTGCTCGGATCTACCGCTTCCATAAATCCAATTTTTGGAGCAAGATATTTTGTCCATCTTCCCGTACCGCAGCCTACATCCAAACCATAAGTGTTTGAATTGATTATTTTATCATTCAGAATATCAAAATACTCCTCTCCGCCTTTTTTCACCAAATCATCATCATGTTCATAAAACTTCATCCATTCATCTCCAAATTCATCCACTACCTTTTTGTCAATATTTTTTCCATCAAGATTGAAGATATTAATTTCCCTGTTTTTACCTTGAATAATACTGTCTGGCTGCCTTATGAAATCAGCTTTCATACTTCGATTTCTCTATTTTTTAGTATTTGGCAAAATAAGTTTATTTAAACAATTCAAATGAATAATTTCGATTAATATTGTTGCAATGATAAAAGGAAAACTGGTTATTTCCCTCGATTTTGAGCTTTATTGGGGAATACGCGATGCCGTTAAATTAACCGAATACAAAGCACAACTTTTTGGTGTACAAAAAGTAATTCCTCTTTTGTTAGAAATGTTTGCCAAATATCACATTGATGCAACTTTCGCTACAGTTGGTTTTCTGTTTTTTAATAATAAAGAGGAACTCATCAATAATCTTCCTGAAAAAAAACCACCATATTTCAATTCAAATCTTTCACCATATGCTGGTCATTTTAATTTTGTTGGAGAGGATGAAGAAAAAGATCCATATCATTTTGCAAGTAAACTCATACAACAAATTAAAGATGCGCGACAGGAAATTGGTTCCCATACATTTTCCCATTATTATTGTTTAGAAAAAGGACAAACAACGGAAGAGTTTGGCTGTGATTTATCAT
This sequence comes from uncultured Chitinophagaceae bacterium, assembly GCA_963706825.1. Lineage (GTDB taxonomy): Bacteria > Bacteroidota > Bacteroidia > Chitinophagales > Chitinophagaceae > Ginsengibacter. The sequence goes on from CAVPNT010000005.1 coordinate 998,194, forward strand.
CTGCAAAAAAAATTGCTGATAAGAATGACATTGTATTAGAGAGTGTTGTTTTTCCAAGAAATCAGTACAATAAACGCTATTTGGATGTTTGTAAAAAAATGGGCTTTACTTCATTCAGAGGTAATGAAAAAACATGGCTTTTTTCATCAAAATCTCATGGAAAGGGAACTTTTTTCCGTCGTCCGTTTCGCCTTCTTGATTCCTATCTGAATTTAAGCGGACACAATTGTTATTCCCCTGAAGAAATGAAAAAAAACGATCCTTTAAATATCGCCTCCAGCAGATTTTTAAGACCCTACGACAAAAATTTAAAGTCGTTTGAAAATTTACGGTTAAAAAGAATAACAAACAGCATGACTTACGCAGCAAAGCATGGATTTATGTATCATCTCTGGTGGCATCCGCATAATTTCGGGGTAGATATGGAGGAAAACTTTTCTTTTTTAGAAAAAATATTAATGCATTTTTCAGAATTAAATGCGAAATATAATTTTGAAAGTATGAGCATGTCGCAATTATCAAATGAATTAAGGCAACAAAATGAATAAGAGAAAACTGATTATGCTTGCCCAAAAAGGTGCATCCACGACCATTCTTTATAATTCATTAAAAAATGATTTTGATCTAGCAGCTATCATACTTGAAAAGCCTGTACAACGATTGGAATTTTTAAAAAAGAGGGTGAAGAAATTGGGCTTTGCAAAAGTGGCAGGGCAGGTATTATTTCAATTTTCAATTGCGAAAATCCTTCATCTGCAATCGTCGAAAAGGAAAAAAGAAATTTTGAAACAATATGGATTAAATGATGAGCCGATTCCAGAGGAAAAGATTATTCATGTGAATTCAGTAAATGATAAAGCTTCCCTTTCTTTAATAAAACAGATAAATCCTGAATTAGTAATAGTGAATGGAACACGAATCATTTCTAAAGATATTTTAAACTGTATTGCGGCAAAATTTATTAACATTCATGCAGGAATTACACCAAAATACAGGAATGTGCACGGCGCTTATTGGGCTGTGGTGCATAATGATGAGGAGAATTGTGGAGTGACTGTCCATTTGGTAGATGCCGGTATTGATACAGGAATTATTATTTATCAGCAAAAAATTGAAGTAACTTCAAAAGATAATTTTGCTACTTATCCTTATTTACAATTAGCTGAAGGAATTATTCTGTTAAAAAAAGCCTTACCAGCCATATTTGAAAACAAGATCGAATTTCAAAAAAATAATCTTCCAGGTAAACTTTGGTATCATCCCACCTTTTGGCAATATATCTATTATAGAATCGTTCATAATAAAAAATAAAAGGAAATAAGGTTGTCAACCTGTTGAATTACATTTTTTACAATCAAGTTAAGCCGTTAAGCTTGGCAACCTTTGAGGCATTAATATCTTTCTAATGACTACTCTTGATTTTTTATTAATCCCCATTTATATTTTTATCCTTTACCTTTTTTTCAGGGCAAAAAGAAAAAAATATGCCGATCCATTATTAAAAAAATATCACAAGCAGGGATTTTGGATTAAAATGTTTGCCAGCATTCTATTTGTTCTTTATTATTCTTATTTAACTGGCGGTGATTCTACTGCACTATATCAATACGAAGGCAATAATTTATACCATCTCATTCTACACAACAGCGAAAATTTTAAATATATTTTTAAAAGTGGAAAGGATTTCGATCTTTCATTGGTTAAAAATCCATACAACCAGGGATACTTTCGTGAGGAAGCAAATTACATGATCATCCGCCTTGATGCGCTTTTCTCATTTATTTGCTTTGGAAGTTATGCAGTCATTAATTTATTTTTTGCGTCTCTTGCTTTTTCGGGCTTATGGAAATTGTATTTATTTTTTCATGAACAATACCCAAAACTGCATAAACAGTTTGCTATTTCTATTCTGTATTTTCCCACACTTGCTTTCTGGAGCGCCGGCTTATTAAAAGATTCTTTGTGTATTGCAGCTCTTGGATGGCTTACTTTTTCATTATATGGACTCCTTTATAAAAGAAAATCAATTATTAAAAGTTGCATCCTGGTTTTTATTTCAGCATATTTTCTGGCAGTTCTGAAGGTTTATATCCTGCTCGCTTATGTTCCGTTTTTTGTATTGTTTATTATTTTCAAAAATGTTCAACACATCCGGTTTAAATTTTTCAGATACATATTGGCACCTGCGCTTATTGCGATAAGCGTTTATTCTTTTACTACCATTCTATCCACTTATAATGATGAATTGGGAGCGTATGCCGTAGAAGATGTGACTTCCAGTATCTCTCATTTAAATGAGGTGATCCAGGTGCGCGGGGGGCGTGAAGATGCTGCTTCTAATTTTAGTCTCGGAGCGGAATATGACGGCACTTTTTCAGGACTCATCAAAATAGCGCCTGTTGCGATTGCCACCACATTCTTCAGGCCTTTTCTTTGGGAAGCACACAAAATATCACAATTAATGGCAGCTTTAGAAAGTCTCGTGCTCATGTTTTTTTCATTATATATATTTTTCAAATGCGGCCCGTTCAGACTCATAAAATGGATTCTAAACGATCCACTGATCATGTATTGTTTTCTTTTTGCTTTAGTGTTTGGATTGTTTGTCGGAGCCAGTACTTTAAATTTTGGAACACTTGTTCGCTATAAAATTCCTTGTCTTCCATTTTATGCCATTTCCCTGTTTTTAATTTATGAAAAAGTAAAAGAGAGATCAGCAACAAAAGCATTACAAAAAACGGAGGCTTATTCTGAAACAACAGCATTAATCCCGGCTATCCCATAGTTTTTTTTTTAAAAAATTTTTTTTGAAAAGCAATTTGATACATCTATCTTCAAAAAAATTACTTTTCAAAAAACAGAATGGTTCATTTGCCCAAATTAATAGCAGACCTTGCCCTGATCCTGATTACAGGAGCAATCACTACTTTATTATTTCGCAAAATAAAACAACCGCTGGTTTTAGGTTACATTATTGCCGGTTTCCTGGTCGGTCCTCATTTATCTATAACACCGACGGTCGCCGACAATGAAAACATAAAAACTCTCGCTGAAATCGGCGTTATCTTTTTGCTCTTCAGCCTCGGCCTCGAATTTAGTTTTAAAAAACTTTTACGTGTCGGCGGAGCCGCTTCTATTACCGCTTTCGTTGAAATTGCTTTTATAACGGTTACCGGTTATTTTGTGGGCCGCTGGATGAACTGGTCTTTTATGGATAGCTTGTTTCTGGGAGGTATGCTGGCAAGCTCTTCCACCACCATTATCATCCGGGCTTTTGAGGAACTTGGAATAAAAACCAAACAATATGTACGGGTGGTTTTTGGCGTATTGGTTGTAGAAGATATCGTAGTCATTCTGTTGATGGTATTACTGTCAACAATGGCTGTGAGCAAAGAGTTCCAGGGAACGGAACTGTTATTTACTATATTGAAACTGCTCTTTTTTTTAGCGTTATGGTTTCTCGCGGGAATTTTTTTGTTGCCTACATTTTTAAAAAAAGCAAAAAAATTATTGGACGAAGAAGCTTTACTGATCTTGTCAATCGGCCTTTGCCTGGGAATGGTAGTGGTTGCTACCCAGGTTGGATTTTCTGCAGAACTAGGCGCTTTCATTATGGGATCAATCATGGCAGAAACTACCTCTGCGGAAAAAGTAGAACACCTTATCAAACCCGTAAAAGATCTTTTCGCCGCTGTTTTTTTTGTTTCCGTTGGAATGATGATTGATCCACAAGCCATCGTCCAATATCGATGGCCTGTTTTATGGATCACTTTATTGACTTTATTTGGAAAATTATTCAGTACCACACTTGGCGCTTTATTATCAGGCCAACCTCTGAAACAATCAGTACAAGTCGGAATGAGTATGGCTCAAATCGGTGAGTTTGCTTTTATCGTGGCAACACTCGGCCTTTCACTCGGTGTTATCAGCGATTTTATTTTTCCAGTGGTAGTGGGCGCGTCTGCCATTACTACTTTCACCACTCCATATATGATCAAATTCTCAGAACCTGTTTATAATTTTATAGTGAGAACTTTGCCGGCAAAATCGGTGATTGCCTTAAATAATTATTCATCCGGCGCGCAGCAGATTCAGGCAGAAAGTAACTGGAAAGTGGTCATGAAATCTTATGCCTCCATTGTAATTACAAACGGTATTATTTTAATTGCGCTTTTCCTAATATCAGTAAAGTTCCTGATGCCGTTTTTGAATGATCATATTGAAAATACTCTTTTTAAAACTGTTGCCGGATTAATAATCACCCTTGGAATTTCTGCCCCTTTTTTATGGGCATTAATGGCCAAAAAGCCTGCTATATCAGCTTATAAAGAACTTTGGCTGGTGAATAAATACAACCGTGGCCCTTTATTGGTACTGGAAATCTCCCGCAATATCATTGGCATTCTGCTCATTGGTTTTTGGGTAAATGGTTTCTTTTCAACGAAAACTACATTCCTCATTGCAGTGCCGGTCGTGATTGTTGTAATGCTTCTTTTTTCTAAAAGAATACAAAGATTTTATCAAAGAATTGAAGGCAGGTTTTTGAGTAATTTGAATGCAAGAGAAAGATTGGCCGAAAAACAAAAAATGAAGGAGGATGAAATTCAAAAACGTTTTAATCCACAGTCCGATCTTTCACCGTGGGATGCTCACATGATAGATATGGAAGTAAATCCCCTGGCTGAGTATATCGGAAAAACGCTGGCTGAGCTTGCCTGGCGGGAAAAATATGGAATCAATATCGCTTATATTAAAAGAGGAGAAAAATTAATTTATGCACCAGGGCGAAACAACCGTTTATTGCCTTTTGACCATGTAGGAATTATTGCAACTGACGATCAAATGCAAACATTCAGGCCGGTTTTTGACGCCATTGAAAGTGTAGAGAAAACCAATGATCACCTTGATGATATCGTACTCCAGAAAATAGTAGTAGATGAACACAACAAACTCAAAGGATTATCCATCCGTGGTTCGCATATCAGGGAAAAAACGAATGGATTGGTCGTGGGTATTGAAAGAGATAAAGAAAGAATTTTAAACCCGGATTCCACCACAGACTTCCAATGGGGCGATATCGTATGGATAGTGGGTGAAAGAAAAAAAATTCAAAGACTGAACGCCGTTTAAACTTTCGCGTATCCGTTAGAAACCGGTTGCATTCTTCTCAGGAACGAATCCGCCATAAACCGCAATAAACAAACAAATAACCCGTTTTCTTATTTCGATGAAAACTACTGTTAATAAGTGCTTTCAGACATAATAAGAGTATTTTGCAACAAATTTAATACAGAAAAATAATGTGTGGTATTGCAGGAGCAATCAACTCCCATTTCTCTTACCAGGAGGTTATCAAAAGTTTACGGCACCGTGGACCTGATGAACAAAACGGTTATCAAAATAAAAATGTAGATCTTTTTCATTTGCGCCTTTCTATTCTGGATATTGCCTGTGGCAAACAGCCAATGCATTTAGATGAGAAATACGCCATTATTTTTAACGGTGAAATTTACAATCACCAGGAAATCAGAAAGCGGTTTAACCTTGCCGGGAAAACCTCTTCGGATACAGAAACGTTGCTGCTTTTATACGATCGCTTCGGCACAGATTTCCTCGACTATATTGATGGAATGTTTGCGTTTGTTATCTATGATAAAATAAAAAATCACTTGTTCATTGCACGCGACAGAGCAGGCAAAAAACCTTTTTATTATTTTTTTGATCACCAAAAATTTGTTTTCGCCAGCGAACTAAACTGTTTAAAAACAATGGTTCAATTGGAAATAGAACCGTCTCATTTTTTTCAATACCTGCGCCTTGGATCTTTTTACCGGCAATTCACTCCTTATAAAAATGTGGCAGAATTAACCGCAGGTACTTTTCTGATTGTTGATTGTCATTCACTTTCCGTGAAGGAAACAACATGGTGGAAAATTAGCGATTACTATCAAAATGAGATCAATGATCCGTTAGGCGAAAGTTTGCAAAAAACAGATCATTTTCTGCACCTGGCAGTAAAAAGAAGATTGGAATCAAGCGACCTTGAAGTGGGAAGTTTTTTAAGCGGGGGCATTGATAGTGGCATCGTTACTGCAATAGCAAGTAAGTATAAACACGAATTAAAAACTTTTACCGTTTCCTTTGAAGGAGAATATGACGAAGCACCATTGGCAAAATTAGTTGCGGAAAAATATAAAACGAATCATACTGAAATTAAAATTTCTTTCAAAAACCTGAAAAATGATTTAGAAAAAATTTTGGGCAATTATGGCGAACCTTTTTTCGACAGTTCGGCAATTCCCAGCTATTATGTAAGCCAGGAAGCAAAAAAACAGGTAACAGTCATTTTAAATGGCGATGGAGCAGATGAACTTTTTGGCGGTTACAGGAGATACGTCCCCTTTGCAAAATATGATTTTTTTAAAAAGAATTCTTTGGTGAAAAACGGTGCGTTGTTCTTTACAAAAACATTGCCTCCTTCCCACGACAAAAAATCACTTTATAATTACTTGTACCGCCTAGCGTCGTTAGCTTCCAGTTCTGACCTGGAAATATATCTGAGCGCCGGATCCGATATTTTCGAAGGTTATCAGCAATTTATCATTGATCCCGGGTATGATTACCTGGCGCCGGTAAAAAAAGACTTTCATGAAATTGCAAACAGTAATCTGTCGGGTTTAAGAAAAATCATGAACCTGGATTTTGACACCAATCTTTTCGATGATCTGCTGGTGAAAATGGATATTGCAACAATGACCAATTCGCAGGAAGGCAGGAGCGCTTTTCTTTCCAAAGAATTGCTGGAATATATTCCATCACTTCCCGATGACTACAAAATAAAAGGAAAGACAACCAAGTTTATGCTGCGCCAGCTCGCGTTACAATATCTTCCGCCTGAATTAATCAATCAGCCGAAGAGAGGATTTGAAATTCCCTTAAAAAAGTGGATCGAAGATGATTTAAAAGAGCCGGTTTTTGATTATCTTTCCACAACAAATAATTTCTACAATAATTTTGTACAGCTCGGATTTGTACACAATCTTCTAAAAAAGAAAATTAAAATTTCTGACGAAAAAAGAGCCAAAATATTATGGACTCTTTTATCGCTTGAAGTATGGTATAAAAAAGTTTACCACAATGAAACCTGCTGAAGAAAATAAGAAAAAAATTGCGGTGATTGAGAACGGGCTTTTTTCCACTTATACCATGCGGGAAGGCCTGATGCAGCGGCTTTTAAAGGAAGGTTATGATGTTACGGTTCTTACTCATATTAATAGTTTTGTTGCCCATGTAGAAAAAACCGGCCTTCATGTAATTAATATTGGCTCGGGTAATGTGAATCCATTTAAAGTATCGAAATATATTTTTAATTTATACCGTTCTCTAAAAAAAATACAACCGGATATTTGTCTTACATTCAGCATCCGGCCTGCTATATGGGGCAATTTTATTACCCGCAATCTGGCCATTCCTACCATTACCAATATTACAGGAGTAGGCCCTTTATTTGTGAGTAAAAATCCCGCCTACAGAATGGCGCGTTTTATTTATCGCTTTGCATTGAAGAAAACAAAAAAGGTTTTTTTTCAAAATTATGATGACATGAACTTGTTTCTTGAAAAGAAATTTGTGTCAAAAAAGATTGCGGAAAGAATTCCCGGATCCGGAGTAGATTATGAAAAATTCCTTCCGGTAAATTCTCCTGAAATCAATGAAAATTTTATTTTTCTCTTCATTGGACGTTTGATAAAGGACAAAGGGATTTTTGAATATGTAAATGCAGCCAGAATCATGAAACAAAAATATCCTAACATTATTTTCAATGTTATCGGCCCCTTTTGGCAACAGAATCTAAAATCAAATACGATTACCAAATCGGATTTGGAAAACTGGATAGCTGAAGAGGTTATCGATTATCAGGGTGAAAAAAAAGATGTCAGAAAATTTATCGCTGAAGCCGATTGTATTGTCTTGCCCTCTTATCGTGAAGGCACTTCAAATATTTTATTGGAAGCTGCAAGCATGGAAAAACCAGTGATTACTACAAATACCACCGGTTGTAAAGAAATTGTAGATGACGGAATTACCGGTTTTCTATGTAAGGTACAAGACCCGGAAGATCTTGCTGACAAGATGGAACAAATGTATTTATTATCTGAAGAAGACAGAAAAACAATGGGTAAAAAAGGACGTGAAAAAATAATTAAAGAATTTGATAAGCAGATTGTGATTGAGGCTTATTTAAAAGCGATTGATGAAATCTTAAATTGAGTGTTTTGAAAAATTAGCCAGGTCGGTAATAAACTTTTTGAAAAAATATATTGAAATTGAAACAACGGAAATGGAAGAATTTAGGATGTATTTTTTATCAAGATAAAAATAGATAACACCAAAAAAATCACCATTTTTTATTCTCAATCGTCCCTAAAATATTCAGGTAATTAATGTATCGCTCCGGCGAAATTTTATTTTCTTCAACAGCAGTTTTTACGGCGCAGCCGGGTTCTTCTATATGCATGCAATTATTAAAACGGCAATGATTTAAAAGCGCTTTCATTTCCGGGAAATAATGTGAAAGCTCGTGCGGCTCTATATCCATCATAGCAAATTCGCGCATACCCGGCGTGTCAATTATTTTTCCGCCAAAAGGCAAATGAAACATTTCTGCAAACGTCGTTGTATGCAATCCTTTGCCGCTCCAGCCGCTTACTTCCTGTGTTTTGATAATATTCTCAGGAAAAATGGTGTTGATAAAAGAGGATTTTCCGACGCCCGAATGGCCACTCAATAACGTTGTTTTATTTTGCAATAATTCCTTCACTTCATTGATTCCTGCATTTTCAGTAATGCTCATGGAATAGACCGGGTAACCAATTTTTTCATACATCCATTTTACTTTTTCAAACTTTTCTTTTTCTTTCGTGTGATACAAATCGCTTTTATTAAAAACAATAATTGCCGGTACATGATACGCTTCGGAGGCAACCAAAAAACGATCTATGAAACCGGTAGAAGTTTTTGGATCTTTTAAGGTAGACAGCAAAATACTTTGATCCAGGTTGGCCGCTACAATATGGTGCAAATGCCTGTTGTGAGGCGATTGTCGAGTGATATAATTTTTACGTTCATGAATGTTTATAATCACAATAGATTCCTCTCCATCTTCTTTGTCAATATCCACTACATCGCCTACTGCTATTGGATTCGTCGAAGTGATGCCATCAATTTTAAACTTACCTTTCACGCGCGCTTTAAACTCTTCTCCGGCTTCATTTCTGACCTGGTACCAGCTTCCTGTGGATTTGTAAACTAATGCCTGCATGAGGGAAATATTGATTGAATTTGGTTTAGATTGTTTAGAATAGTTTAAATTGTTTAAAGGATTAGGTAGTTTATAGTCTTCTGCTTTCTGCCTTTTGCGTTCAGCATTCAGGCCTATGGGAACTTTTTAAACAACGTATATCTCAAAACAATTTCTATTAAAAGTAACGCCATTGCGGCGAAAATAAAAGGATAAAATTTTTCTGTATAACGATGAAAGGTAGTGACCTCTACTTTGGATTTTTCCAACTGATTGATGTCCTGATAAATTTTTGTAAGACTGCTGTTATCAGTCGCCCTGAAATATTTTCCACCGGTTTCAGTCGCGATATTTTCCAAAAGCTTTTCATCAATAGAAACCTTTTGATTTTGCATGACAACTCCCATTGGCGTACTCACCGGTGTGGGGGCATATCCGTCAGTACCCACGCCGATTGTATAAACTTTTACTTTAAAAGCTTTCGCTATTTCTTTGGCGGTAGAAGGATCTATTAATCCGCCATTGTTGATGCCATCAGTAAGAAGAATCACTACTTTACTTTTTGATTTGCTATTTCTCAATCTGTCTACACTTGTTGCTAACCCTGAACCAATCGCTGTTCCATCTTCCAGCAAGCCATTTCTGATTTGCGCAATCTGAGATTTCAACACGTAATGATCCGTAGTTAACGGGCATTGAGTAAAACTTTCACCGGCAAAAATCACGACACCAATCCGATCATTTGGACGATTATCTACAAAATCCGTCGCTACTTTTTTTGCCGCTTCCATCCGGTTTGGCTGAAAATCCTGTGCAGTCATGCTTCCGCTTACATCAATGCATAAAATGATATCAATTCCTTCGCCTTCTGCTTGTGTTTCATCAAATTTTGTTTGTGGTCGCGCAAGCGAAACAATAATACATGCCAGCGCCAGCATTCTGAAAACGAAAGGAAAGTGCTGAACAGTGTTCTTCCATGATCTTGAACCGGCCAAACCTTTTGTAGTAGAAATTCTGACGGCAGCGACTTGTTTTTTGCCCTGGTGAAACTTCCAGTAAATCAAAAACGGAATGATGAGGAAAAGCAGCAACAACCACGGTTGCCCAAAGGTGATATTATTGAAATAATCAAATATCATCTTCAGGTTTTTTATTTACAATATTATGAATAGCAGTTATCATTTCTTTTGTTTGTAAAAACGCTTTTTCATTCTCGTATGCAGGAGGAGTATATTGGGCAAATTTCACCGCATTGCCCATGCGAAGAGAACTGGCAAACTCTGAAATCTGTTCTTTTGATAAATCAAGTCCTTTCAATTCAATTAATAATTCATCTGTGGTAAGATGTAACTGATAAGTATTTGTTTTCCTGGATAAATATCTTTTGAAAATATCTGTGAGGCGCGAATAATATTCTTTAAATTTATTTTGCTGAAGCAAATTCTCTTTTTCCAAATCATTTAATGACTGGATCGCTTCATCATAAGGCGAAAGTTTTGATTCAAATATTTTTACCTCTTTTTTCTTTTTCAAAAATTTAAAAAGGAAAAGTATCCATATAATTAAAAGAATAACTCCCAAAGCAACCAATGCCCACGCCCACCATGGGAATGATTTTTTCACTTCGATAATATTTTTTATATCGTGAAAAGGCATGATACTATCGGTAGGTGAATAAGTAACATTGATGGCAATTGAATCTGTGAAAAGATTGAAAGTAGAATCACCGTCAAGCGTAGATAAGGTAAGCGTTAGCGGCGGTATTACCTGCCTTCCGGAGTCAAAACTAGTTAGAATAATATCCTGGCTAAAATTGAGATTTCCATTGGCATAAGAAGAATCAATTTTGTTTTTTGTAATCACATTAAAATTGCCAATGCTGTCCGGAATTGATAACCAGCTAAGGCGATAGGTATTATCCGGCATCGAAGTGGATACGCGGTAATTGATTCGTTGCCCGATGAGAATACTATTTCTATCAACAGATGTTTTTACAGCCGGTAATTGTGCAAAAGAATTCTGAAAAGAAAACACAAAAGCAACAAACAAAATAATAGCTGACCTCATATCGTAAACGCAATTCTTCAATTCGGATTAATGAGTTTTTTTTCTTCTTCTAAAAAAATTTTGCAACACTTTTACATAATCTTCATCTGTGCGCAAGTGCAACAATTGTGCACCCGATTTTTTAAAAATACTTTTGGTTTCCGTACTTTGATTAATAAAATTCTGATGATAATTATATCGCACTATTGCATCTGAAGTGTTCAGCCATTGCGCTTTACCAGTTTCCATATCCTGAACTTTCACCATACCAATATCCGGCAACTGGCTGTCCATTTTATCATAAACCTTTAATCCAATCACATCATGCCTGTTTGCTAAAACCCTTAAACTATGTTCATAATTTTCATCCAAAAAATCACTCATAATAAAGGCAATACTTTTCTGACTATTAGACCGCGAAAAAAAGTTTAACGCTTCGCGAAGATTTGTTCCACTACGTTTAGGCGTTGCCGTTAGTAACTCCCTCACAATAAAAAGGGCATGCTCTTTTCCTTTTTTTGGAGGAATATATTTTTCAATTTTATCACTGAAAAATATAACGCCCACTTTATCATTGTTATTGATGGCGCTGAAAGTAAGTACCGCGCCAATTTCGGTGATCAGATCTTTTTTATTCTGATGAACCGTACCAAACATAGAACTGGCGCTAATATCCACCAAAAGAATCACGGTAAGTTCTCTCTCTTCTTCAAATACTTTTGTAAAAGGATGCGCATACCGGGCGCTTACATTCCAATCAATAAACCTTACATCATCGCCGTGATAGTATTCGCGCACTTCCCTGAAGCGCATGCCTTTTCCTTTAAACGCAGAATGATATTCACCGGTAAAAAGATGTGTGGTGATCTTCTTGCTGATGATCTCCAGTTCTTTTACTTTTTTGATAATATCGGCTGTGGTTAAAGGCAAATCGATTATTAAATATTTTATTATTAAATTATTTTTCTAAAATCAGAATCAGCGTTATTTGTTCTTTTACTGCATGTTATTTGAATCAACGGAATTTTTCACATCTTACATCAGACACTTTACATCAGACATCACACATCAGACATCCCTACGGCACGTTCACGGTTTTTAAAATTTCATTAATCACCATTTCTACATTTACATTTTCCGCTTCAGCTTCATAAGTAAGTCCGATGCGATGGCGCAAAACATCTTTGCAAATATTTCTTACATCTTCAGGAATTACATACCCGCGTTTGTTTAAATATGCATACGCCTTTGCCGCCAAAGCCAGGTTGATACTCGCTCTTGGCGAACCTCCATAAGAAATCAAAGGTTTTATTTTTGCCAGGTTATATTTATCCGGATATCGTGAAGCAAACACAATGTCAATAATATATTGTTCTACTTTTTCGTCCATATAAACCTCACGAACCAATTGACGCGCATTTAAAATTTCTGAAGAAGAAACAACTGCATTTATGCGGGGCTGTTGCATTGTGTGAACATTTTGCCTGATAATTGCCTGTTCTTCACTCTTTGATGGATAATCTATAATCACTTTCAACATAAAGCGGTCCACCTGTGCTTCCGGAAGTGGATAAGTTCCTTCCTGCTCAATCGGATTTTGCGTAGCCAAAACAAGAAAAGGTTCTTCTAATGAATAAGAACTATTTCCAATCGTAACCTGTCTTTCCTGCATCGCTTCCAGCAGTGCACTTTGCACTTTTGCAGGTGCGCGGTTTATTTCATCGGCCAAAATAAAGTTAGCGAATATCGGGCCTTTACGAACAACAAATTCATTCTTTTGCTGATTGTAAATCATGGTGCCAATCACATCGGCAGGCAATAAATCAGGAGTAAACTGAATACGGCTGAATTGAGCGTTAATAGTGTTTGCAAGTGATTTTATTGCAAGCGTTTTAGCAAGCCCTGGAACGCCTTCCAGCAAAATATGTCCATTGCTCAAGAGGCCAATCAGCAGCCGCTCTACCATGTGATGCTGTCCAATAATTACTTTGCCTATTTCATCGTGTATCTTGTCAATAAATGTAGCCGAATGGTTGATTTTTTCATTTAACAAGCGAATGTCTTCTGCGGTTTGTAACATTTGATTCGGATATGATTAAGAAATGCTTTTAAAGGGTTGCAAATTACGAACTACAGATAAACAAAAAAGTATTTATATAAAACCTTCACGGAAATGTATGTTAAAAAACGGGAATCGCTTCATGTTGTGTGATGTACGATGTGCTATGTATGATGTTTGATGTACGGTGTTTGATGTACTATGTAAATTATGTGATGCCTGAATTTCAAGTCGAATAAATAATCAACAATTTAAAAGCAATGAATTATTTTTAATTTATGAGACCGGTAAAATTAATACCCTATTATACTTATGAAGATTATTGTCACTGGGAAGGAAGATGGGAATTAATTGACGGTATTCCGTTTGCAATGACTCCTTCAATTCCATTAAATCAATGGATTGAAGCCAATGTACTTGCAGAATTAAATGGTGCATTGAAACAATCAAATAGCAAAGAATGCAAAGTTTATGCTTATATAGATTTGAAAATAAAAGAAGATACGATTCTCCAACCTGATGGTTCTATTATTTGTGGCGAAACCCCTAAAAATTTCCTTGACTTTCCGCCTACTCTAGTTGTTGGAACATTATCTGAATCAACTGCCTTAAAAGACCGCATTACTAAATTTTCAATCTATGAAAAATTTGGAATAAAATATTATCTGATTGTTGAACCTAAAAAAGAAACTGTAGAAATCTATTCTTTAAAGGATTCAAAATACGTTCTTCAGACATTTTCTCCCGAAAATCCCTTTACTTTTTCTCTTTCAGATGATTGCGATATTAATGTGGTTGTAAAAAACTTTTGGGAATAATTCCGGGAAAATATCAATTCATGATATTTGTTTGTTCACTGAAAATGTTTTATTTCAAATGCTGTTGCTCTTTCCACATTTCATTGAATGTTTTCTTGCTAAACTCAAGCGGAGCATGATGTTTGTTCCAGTCTTTAAAAAGCATATTCACCACTTTTGTTTTCAAACCACCATTTCCCCTGTTCATCATTCCTCTTTTCAATGAGGCGGTTTTCCATATTTTCCAGGCCATTTTTTCTGAAAAAGTAGTATAGCCTTCTTCCACACTTTCATGCCGGTTTACCAATAATAGTTCGTGCAGATTTATTTTTACCGGACAAACTTCTGTGCAGGCCCCACATAAAGAAGACGCATAACTGAGATGTTTGTATTCTTCCATACCTCTCAAATGTGGAGTGATAACACTTCCAATCGGACCGCTATAAGTTGTACCATAAGTATGGCCGCCAATATTTTTATAAACAGGACAAACATTTAAACAAGCGCCGCATCTGATACAATAAAGACTTTCACGTTGAACAGGATTCGCTAAAATATTTGTTCGGTTATTGTCTAATAAAATCACATACATTTCTTCAGGCCCATCTGTTTCTCCGGGTTGTCTTGGACCGGAAATAATACTGCTGTAAACCGTTACTTTTTGGCCCGTTCCATAAGTAGCGAGCAGCGGCCAAAGTAAAGCCAGGTCTGTTATTGAAGGAACCATTTTTTCTATTCCCGCAATCACAATATGCGTCTTCGGCCAGGCAGAAGTGAGTCTTCCATTCCCTTCATTTTCTGTAAGAGCGATACCACCAATATCGCTGATAAGAAAATTAGCGCCGGTAATTCCTATTTCTGCTTCTACATATTTTTCTCTTAATTTTTCCCTTGCCACCAAAGTCAATTCCTGTGGCGAAAGCCTGGAAGAAGTTCCTAATTTTTCAGAAAAAAGTTTGGCCACATCTTCTTTGCTTTTATGCATCGCAGGCGTTACGATATGATAAGGCGGTTCGCCATCCAGTTGCTGAATATACTCACCCAAATCAGTTTCAATACTTTCGATATTATTTTCTTCCAGGAAATGATTCAGATGAATTTCTTCCGTAACCATACTCTTACTTTTCACCACTGTTTTGCAATTTTTTTCCTTGCAAATGTTGAGAATTCCGTCTAAGGCTTCCTCCGAATTTTCGGCCCAGATTACTTTGCCTCCGCGGCCTGTAAAGTGCATTTCAAATTCTTCCAGTTGTTCATGCAGATTTTCTAATGCTCGCCATTTTATATTTTTTGCCCTTTCTTTTACCAGGTTTATGTCGGCAAACTGTTGCTTTGCCAATGGCACAACAGAATTATATTTTCCGATATTGAAATTTATTTTTTGCCTGTGCTCCAGGTCAGCGCTTTTAATGGTTGCTTTTGCTTTGAAGGTTGCTTCGTTTTCTGTCATGGTTAATTATATTGTCATCAATTATGACCTGTAGCATTATTTCTTACATCTCTAATTTCTTCATCTATTTCTTCCATTGTCATCTTTGAAAGGCCATTCTTCTCCGCTATTTGCACAGATTTTAATAATTTTTCTCTCATCTTATGCCTTTTCAATAATATCAACAAATTCAGAGAAAGAAAGGTTTTCTTTCTTAAATCCAAATTTCTTATAATCAAGTTCAGAAATAGAAATTTTAATGGTGTGCATTACATTTATTATAAAATGAAAAACCCTTGTTTCTTATTCTAAATCATTTGTAGCAGCATAAAGCAAACAAGCTCTAATATCATCTTGTTCTAAAAATGGATATTCTTCAATAATGTCTTTATGAGAAATTCCTCTTGAAAGCATCTTTAAAACATGCTCTACCAAAAGCCGCATTCCCCTGACAACTGGTTTCCCTGTTAGTATTTCGCGATTATTCGTGATTCTGTTTAATAAGGTTGTTTCCATTTTTTAGTTTTTATAAAGTTAACCAGAAATTCAATGTAACCTTAACTCTTCAGCACTCCCAATTCCTTTCCAACTTTTGTAAACGCGTCAATGGCTTTATCCAAATGTTTTTGCTCGTGTGCGGCGCTCAATTGTACACGAATTCTTGCCTGTCCTTTTGCCACCACCGGAAAGAAAAACCCGATTACATAAATTCCTTCTTCCAATAATCTTGCTGCAAATTTTTGGGATAATACTGCATCATACAACATAATCGGAACAATCGGATGATGTCCAGGCTTGATATCAAAACCTGCCTTAGTCATTTTTTCCCGGAAATACTTTGTGTTGCTTTCTAATTTATCTCTTAAATCAGTTGTTTCGCTGAGCATATCAAAAACAGCAATCGAAGCGCCTACAATCGCCGGAGCAACTGTATTGCTGAATAAATACGGCCGGCTTCTTTGACGAAGCATTTCTATAATTTCTTTTTTGCCGGAAGTAAATCCGCCATTGGCACCACCAAGCGCTTTTCCCAATGTTCCGGTGATGATATCAATCTTTCCCATTACACCGCGATATTCATGAGTACCCCTTCCCGTCTTTCCAATAAATCCCGTAGAATGAGAATCATCTACCATGATTGCTGCATCATATTTTTCAGCCAATGCAACAATTTTATCCAGTTGCGCAATCGTTCCATCCATGCTGAAAGAGCCATCAGTAACGATTATACGACTTCTTAAATCTTTTGATTCTTTCAATTTATTTTCCAAATCTTCCATATTATTATGCTCATAACGGAAGCGTTGCGCTTTGCACAAACGGACACCATCGATGATACTTGCATGATTCAATGCATCAGAAATAATCGCATCATTTTCTCCAAATAATGGTTCAAAAACGCCCCCATTTGCATCAAAACAAGCGGCATATAAAATCGTATCTTCTGTTCCCAAAAAATCGGAAATTTTTTGTTCCAGTTCTTTATGAATGTCCTGCGTTCCGCAAATAAAACGCACACTGCTCAATCCGTATCCGTGATTCTCAATCCCTTTTTTTGCAGCTTCTTCCACTTTAGGATGAGAGGCTAAACCGAGATAATTATTTGCGCAAAAATTCAAGACCGTTTTTCCACCCACCTGTATTTCCGCACCCTGGTTGCTGGTAATAATTCTTTCGGTTTTATAAAGCCCGGCCGATTTTATCTCTTCTAATTCCTGGCCTATCCTTTTTGAAAATTTTTCGTTCATAACTTGTTTATTTTTGACGGCACAAACCTACAATGAATTGAAGAAAAAATTTTCCTTAAAAATTCTTTTAAAAGAAAATGTAACTTTTATCCGGTTGCTTCGTATTATATGAAAACAGGCTGGAAATGATTAAAAATTTACTTTAATTGTATGACTGAGAAAGAATATAATGAGTGTGTCAACCTTTATGCAGACAATGTTTACAGGTTTATTTTGAAGAATTTGCGACATGAAGACAATGCAAAGGATGTAGTGCAGGCAGCGTTTGAAAAGATGTGGATGAATCGTGAGAAAGTAGAAAATGAAAGAAGCAAATCCTATTTATTTACGGTAGCTTATCACCAGATGATTGACCTGATAAGAAAAAATAAAAGAGAAACAATCCAGGAAGATTTTTCATTTTCAAAAGCAACAACAACTGAACCTCAGCATCATGTAAAAAAGATTTTGAACGAAGCACTTTACAGATTGAGTGAAACACAACGAAGCCTTGTTTTGCTGAAAGATTATGAAGGATACAGTTACGAAGAAATTGCAGTGATCACTTCATTAAGCCTCAGCCAGGTAAAAGTGTATTTGCACCGGGCAAGGATACAATTAAAGAATTATTTAGTGAAACCCGAAAACGTGATTTAAAATGGAAATTAACAGAAATAATTACGAAGAATATTTTTTACTGTATGCTGATAACGAGCTTTCAGCAACAGAAAAAAAAGTAGTTGAAATATTTCTACAGGAAAATGTGGATTTGAAAGAAGAATTTCTCATGATAAAAATGGCGGTCAATTCTCCTGAAAAAGAAATAAAACTTTTGGATAAATCATTTTTACTGAAAAAAGAATTGGCTTTTATCGATGAAAATAATTTTGAAGAAATTTTTGTTTTATATTTTGATAATGAGCTTTCCCTTTCTCAAAAGACAGATGTTGAAAGCTTTGTAAGCCAAAATTCAAAATATAAAAACGATTTCGAACTGATTGGAAAAGCAAAACTTTCTGCTGAAAATTCAATCATTTATCCAAACAAAAAGGAATTATATAGAAAAGAAAAATCCGGAAAAGTGATTCCGCTGATTTTGTGGAGAACTATGGCAGCAGCCGCTTTCATTGGTTTTGGTTTATGGATTACTGTTTCTTATTTTAATAAACCAGAAAAAACTGTTCCTGTTGCTTCGCAAATAAATACTATAAAACAACCTGTAGAAAAAGACAAAAACATTATTCCGAATAAACCAATGAAAGAAGAAAATGAAATCGCTTCTTCAACAAAAACAATACAACCTGAAAAAACAGAAAAAGAAGAAACAGAAATCAAAAAGCCCATTTTAAAAGAAAAAAATACAAATGATGTTGCTGCAATAAAACCAGATGTGAAAATAAAAAATCCAATTGTAAAAGAAGAAACTAAAGAAGCAAAACCGGATGTTGAAAATCAAGCAATCGCAATTACCAGTCCGGTAAAAAATGCTCCAGAACTTTTACAAAATCAAAAAAATCAAATAGCAGCAAATGAAACAGTGCATACAATAATTCAAACAGAACCGCAATTTCAGGATAGACAAGCTCATACCGTTTCTTATGTTGCTGATGTTGCTACAGATAACCAAAACTATGTTTTTTATGATGTACCAGCAGAAGAATTCAGAAAGTCAAAAGTTGGTGGATTCATAAAAAAAGTAAGGCGGATTGTTGAAAGGAATAATCCCATAACCCGCATGTTTAATGGTGAAGAAGAACAAATGGCGGCAAAATAATTTATCAATATTTATCATTACTTATAAAATTTTAAAATGAAAAAGACGATTTTAATACTAAGCATCGTGTTTACAAGCCTCACTACTTTAGCACAAACGGATTCGGTAAAAGTGGAAAGAAAAGATGACACCATCCGCATTGGTGGCATGATTATTCTGAAAAAAGGAACACCAGATGAAGACAAAAGGCGCGTAACTGTAACCGTTGGAAACAAACGCAAACACACCAACTCTAACATCAGCACTTCTTCATTTATTGTTGATTTAGGTTTTGCAAACTGGACTGATAAAACCAATTATGAGAAAGCAGGAAATGATGCGTATCTGGTAAATAAGCCCGGCTCGCCCGGTTTGACAGCGACTGATTTTAAATTAAAAACTGTAAAATCGGTGAATGTAAATATCTGGTTCTTTATGCAAAGAATGAACCTGATAAAACACTATGTAAATTTAAAATATGGACTGGGAATCGAACTGAATAATTATCGTTTTACCTCTGATATAAGTTTTAATGAAGGTGGTGCTAATCCATATAATTCTTTACAAAATATTCCTCATGCATTTGTCTTCAGAGATTCTGTTCATTTCTCAAAAAATAAACTCGCAGCAGATTATGTAACCGTTCCGCTTATGCTGAATTTTAATACCAATCCAAATGATAATAAAAAAGGAATTAGCATCAGCGCCGGTGTGAGCATGGGATATTTGTACAGCAGCCGCAACAAACAGGTGAGTGATGCAAGAGGTAAGCATAAGAACCGCGGTGATTATGATTTAGAACCATGGAAATTCTCTTATGTAGGCGAACTGGGGCTTGGTCCGGTACGATTATATGGCTCTTATAGTCCTAAATCTATTTTCAAAAATGATTTAAATTTCACTCCTTATGCTGTTGGAATAAGATTAAGTAATTGGTAAAACTTTCTTTCTCATGTGTTAGCTATAGTTTAAAAACCTGCTTTCTATGAGCAGGTTTTTTTAATAAAATAAAAAACAGAAATGCGCATATTTGTTCGTTTGCTGCAACTTTATTCCCCATATTTTTTTGCAAAAGAATAGATATTAAAATCAGGATTTAAAACCGCTTCCTCTATTTCTTTTTTTATTTTTTCTTTATCAAAATTTTTCATTTTTTCATTCTGAATTAAAGCCCATATTTTTTCGGCAAGTAAGTTTATTTTTTGTTTGGATTGATTATCGAATTTCCATTCGTCAATTTTTTTATACAATTCAGTGATTCCTTCCTTTTCCGACGCAACGGTTTTTAGAATAGGAATTCGTTTGGACGTTTTATTGAAAACCGGGCTAAGCATTTGTTTCAGGCTGTTATAAAAATTCTGTGCTCCCGGACGGTCATATTTATTTATGACAAAAACATCCCCAACTTCCATCAATCCTGCTTTCATATTTTGAATTATATCGCCACCTTCAGGGACGAGCATTACAATGGTAATATCTGCAAGCGCGGCAATATCTACTTCGCTCTGCCCCACTCCCACTGTTTCGATAATCACATAATCGAAACCAGCGCTTTTCACCAGGTCGGAAATTTCAATAATTTTTGGATGCAATCCGCCAAGAGAGCCTTTGCTTGCTAACGAACGGATAAAGACATTTGGATGATTGTACCATTCGCTCATACGGATTCTGTCACCGAGCAATGCTCCTTTATTAAAAGGCGATGAAGGGTCAACACAAAGGACTCCTACTTTCTTTTTATCTGAAATCATTTCACCAATTAATGCATCCACTAAAGAACTTTTACCTGCGCCCGGTGCCCCGGTAATGCCAATTATTTTTGCCTGGGAAGGCTTTAAATTCAACAACAGCTCTTCATAATTGTTCGATTCATTTTCTACCAATGAAATTGACCGTGCCAACAAACGAAAATCACCAGGAGTTAGAGAATTAACTGTTTCTGTAGAAATATTTGAAGAATAATTCATGCAAATGATAATGGTAAAATTGAGTAGCTAAATTACGAACGATATTTCTTATAGTGGAATTACCTGTTCCAATGCGATTTGAATTGAGCAGGAATAAAAAAAATTCGCTCAAAAAATTAAAATTTTGAATGATAAAAGAAAACAGAAATCCGCCTTATTTATTCGTTTACTGCATTTGATATCAAATGGTTTTTCGTGTATTTATCACCGTTATATTTATTTTCTTAGAAACAGCTGAACGAGTAGAAATAAAGTTCACATAAAACTTTTAACCTTAACTTTATTTGCTTTATTCATCCTCAAAAATTCATGTATGAAAATTGCCTTTCATGGCGCAGCCCGCACAGTTACAGGATCCAAACACCTTCTGACACTTTCAAACGGGAAAAAATATTTATTGGATTGTGGCATGTACCAGGGTATGGGAAAAGAGACTGATGAACTGAACCGCGATTTTGGGTTTAATCCTTCAGAAGTCGATTATATGATTCTTTCACATGCGCATATAGACCATTGCGGACTCATTCCTAAGCTAATAAAGGATGGTTATAATGGAAAAGTATTTGCAACGCCTGCCACAAAAGACCTCGCTGCAATCCTGATGGCTGATAGTGCCGGCATCCAGGAAAGCGATTTAAAATTTCTCAATAAAACCCGCGCTGCACAAGGAAAACCGTACATTTCGCCCTTGTATGTAATGGAAGACGCACAACGTGCTGCGGAGCATTTTGTAACAGTGGATTATGCAAAATGGTTTACCATTGATGAGAATGTTCAGTTCATGTATCTTGATGCCGGGCATATTATTGGCAGCGCTACTGTCCATTTAAAAATTACTGAAAACGGCAAAGAAACACATCTTACTTTTTCCGGTGACCTCGGAAGGTACCGCGATGTTATTCTAAAATCACCACAGGATTTTCCACAGGCAGATTATATCATCATGGAATCTACTTACGGAAACAAACTGCATGAAGAGATTACCGGCACGCCTGATAAATTGCTGGAATGGATTACAAAAACCTGTTTGCAAAAAAAAGGAAAACTTATCATACCCGCATTCAGCGTGGGCCGCACGCAGGAAATACTCTATTTTTTGAATCAATTGGAAAACGAAAACCGCCTTCCTGATCTTCCTTATTATGTAGATAGCCCGTTGAGCTTTGAAGCGACGCAAGTTGTTGAAAGCTACCCGGAAGATTTTAACAACCGGGTACAAAAGTTATTGCAAACTGATCAGGATCCTTTTCAGTTCAAAGGATTAAAATTTGTAAAATCGGTGGAAGAAAGTAAATCTCTGAATTACCGTTCAGATCCAATGGTGATCATTTCCGCAAGCGGAATGGCCGAAGCCGGTAGGGTAAAACATCACATCAGCAACAATATTGAAAACAGCCGAAATTCCATTTTATTAACCGGTTATTGCGAGCCAAATTCATTAGGAGGCAGATTAAAATTGCATCCGAAAGAAGTTGGCATTTTTGGCCAGCCTCATGAAGTACATGCAGAAATTGGCGAGATTCAAAGCATGAGCGCTCATGGAGATTATAACGATTTGTGCCAATGGCTTGCTTGTCAGCGTCCAAAAGAAGTAAAGAAATTATTTTTGGTTCATGGTGATTATGATGTACAATTAGACTTTAAAAACCGGCTCATCAGCAAAGGATTTTTGGATGTAGAAATTCCGGCAAGGCATACAGAAGTTGGATTGGGGTGAAAACAATTTCGTATCAGAACATTCGGTCAAAGAATAAAACCCGGATACAGTAAACAAAGAAATAAACAGAATTCCTTTTTCCTATAAAAAAAAACCCGGCTAACTTTTTCAGTCTCCGGGAAAATAAACCAAATAGTACGAACACAACAAGAAGCTTAGGGTTGAAGGTTCAAGGTTGAAGGTCAATTAACTTTGAACTTTGAACTTTGAACTTGCTAATCAGGTTTCTTACCATCCAGAAAAGTATTGATGGTGCTGATTTCGGCTTTATTATTTTCATCCGAATTAACGGTATAATTGCTATAAAAACTTTCTACATTCGCAATGGAATTATGTAATTCCATGTTGCGGCGAAGGTAAGCTGGAACAGACTCAAACTCATTGTTAGGATCCGCAGCATTTACGTTAAAGGAAAGATTCCTCAACTTAGCAATGCGTTCCATAGCCCGGCGCTTTTGTTCTCCTGCTTCGTCCGCCATCGGCGGTTCCTCAACAGTTGACTTCATGAATGGCATCGTTTGGTGTACTTTCTTTTCCTGAGTTTCCTCCACCGCATCATTGAAATTTTTCACCACCAATTGCATTTCTTCCACAGGCTCGTCTTCCTGTTTCGAAATGGACAACGGGGTTGGTTTATCAAGATTTTCGGATTTGTTGGTTGGCTTTTCTTCGGCATATATCTGCCTTGGTTTAGCCAAAAAACCGCCTGACGTTGGGACGGTGCTAGCCTCTTTATTAATGTCTTTTTTTTCTGATTTATTGAATGCTTCTGTGTTGTTCTGGTCAACAGATTCAGTTTTCAGAGGTACCGGATTGAAGTCCGAAGATAATTCGAAACGCACAATAGTTTCAGACGATTTATCAACAGTAATTTTCTCATTCGTAATTCGTGGTTTTACGATTTCTTCCTGTCGGATTTCCACGATTTTTGGCGCCATCTTCTTTGATTCTTCATCTTCATTTTTCAAAGCCGCATACACATCCTCGTCCTTCAAAGCTTTAAACACATTTTCTTTTTGTACAACCACTTTTTCTTCTTCGGTTATTTGATTTTTATTTACAAGCGATTCGTTTTTTTCATCAAAGAGAAAAAGCGGCTGGCTTGGCTTCTTTTTTTCTTCCTGCAAAACGACTACCACTTTTTCATTTTCTTTTTTCACTTCTGCAACCGGTTCTTCCGGTTTATCAAAAGGTTCTTTATGGTCAAAGCCTGTTGCAATCAGCGTTATACCGATTTTATTATCGAGCGAACTATCATAACCTAATCCAAGAATTACGTCAGAATCTTCACCCGCCTGGCTCAGTAAATAACTTTGAATCGTATCTACTTCATCCATGGTAAATTCAAATTCTCCCTGTGCAGAATTGATATTAATCAGTATCCATTTTGCACCTTTAATATCATTGTCATTTAATAACGGAGAATTCAATGCCTGCTCAATGGCTTTCTGCGCGCGGTTTTCACCTTCGGCTTCTGCGCTTCCGAGAATGGCCACGCCTCCGTTTCTCATTACCGTGCATACGTCTGCGAAATCCACATTTATCTGGCCGGTACTGTTGATGACATCGGTGATACATTTGGCTGCCGTTGCCAACACATTATCTGCTTTTGCAAAGGCGGCTTTCATAGTAAGGTTGCCAAACTGGTGACGCAATTTGTCATTGCTGATCACCAAAAGCGTGTCCACATTTTCTTTTAACTTATTGATTCCTTCCTGTGCCTGTGCAATTCTTTTTTTGCCTTCATAACCGAATGGAGTGGTTACTATTCCAACGGTAAGAATGCCCAAATCCTTACAAATTTTAGCAATGATTGGAGCACCTCCGGTTCCGGTACCACCCCCCATCCCGGCAGTAATGAACGCCATTTTCGTATTCACTTCCAGAATCTTTTTTATTTCTTCGAGGCTTTCTTCTGTAGCTTCACGGCCGATTTGCGGGTTGGCACCTGCTCCCAATCCCTGCGTCAGATGTGGGCCAAGCTGTACTTTATTCGGCACTTTACTTGTCGTTATCGCCTGCGCATCCGTATTGCAAATAATAAAATTAACTCCGTCAATATTCTGATTGAACATGTGGTTGACAGCATTGCTGCCACCACCGCCTATGCCTATTACTTTGAGGATAGACGATTGCTCTTTGGGCAAATCAAATTGAATCATAGTAAGGTTCCTCCTTGTTCCCCGAAGGGTATTTTATTTTTTGGTTAGTGATTAATCCTTTTACTTTTTTTAGGGAAATAAAGGGATTGTTTGTTTAATTGGTTTGTTGTTTTTATGGTGTTTTATAATTCTGAATCTCCTTCGTCTTTAAACATTTCTATTAATCCGTTTTTGCAGGAGTCCAAAAAACTTTTCAAGGTTTTTCTTGGCTTTACTACATTCATTCTTTCTTCCGGTTCTTCCATCAGGCTTTCATCTATGGCCGGCTGTTGGAGCCCCTGCGGAATTGAAATTTTTGCGAATTTTTGTTCGAATTGTTTGCGTTTATTTTCATAGTCGTTATATCCTTTTAAAATCAAACCAAGACAAGTCGCATACATCGGCTTTGCCAATTCTTCTATATGGCCGGCTGCAAGGTGTTCATTCGGATATCCGATGCGCGCATTTAAACCAGTAACATATTCCGTGAGCTGAATTAGATGTTTCAGCTGCGAGCCGCCACCAGTAAGCACTATACCTCCATTCAGCATCCTGTTATCCAGCCCTATCTGCTTTAAATTATAAGATACAAAATCCATTATCTCACTCATTCGCGCCTGGATGATTGCGGCAAGATTTTTTACGCTGATTTCTTTAGCCGCCATTCCACGCAAGCCGGGAATTGTAATAAATGTGTTTGATTTTGCTTCATCAGCGAGTGCGCTTCCAAACTGCACTTTCATTTGCTCCGCCTGGGTTTTTAAGACACCCAACCCGATTTTAATATCATTGGTTATGTTCTCGCCGCCAAAAGGAATTACCGCTGTATGTTTTAAAATTCCTTCATAAAAAACAGCCAGATCAGTAGTGCCACCACCAATATCCACTATTGCCACACCAGCCTCCAGATCGTGATCGCACATGACTGCAGCCGCAGAGGCAAGCGGCTGAAGCACCAGATCCTGTATTTTTAATCCGGCTTTTTCTACACTACGGTTTATATTTCTAATTGCATTCTTATCGCCGGTGATAATGTGAAAATTTGCACCAACTTTTACCCCGCTATATCCTATCGGATCAGGTATATTCTGAAAATTATCTACAGTAAATTCCTGCGGGATTACATCGATGATTTGGTCGCCTGCAGGAATGTAAGTTTTGTATTGATCATTTACCAGTTGATCAATTTCTGATTGCATAATTTCTTCTTCTGTATTCTGTCTTACAATATCACCACGGGTTTGAAGACTTTTAATGTGATGGCCCGCAATGCCCACATATACTTCTGTTATGGGCAAATTTGGATTGCTCGCATAGCAATTTTCCAGAGCCGTTTGAATTGCTTTTATGGTTTGGTCAATGTTCAACACCATGCCGTGTTGCACACCGTTGCTGTTAGCCCGTCCAAAACCAAGAATTTCGAGTTTGCCGAATTCGTTTTTTCTTCCGGCAATGGCGGCGATTTTGGTAGTACCAATGTCGAGCCCTACGATAATGGGTTGTTCGTTGTTCATGTGTTTGTTGTTTTATCTTTTCATCAAAGATGGTGGTTGTACTATGTTGTTTATTTTAATTCTTAATTCCTAATTCTTATATCTTGTTACTCTCTTCTCACATCTTCCTACTTAATAATCACTCTTCGGCGGCATTACTGCCTTCGGTACTTTGTTTTCTTCCTTTGGTTTTTCAATTTGTTTTTTAATCTCCGGTTTTTTTAGTGGCACCTTTTTTTCCTCTTTAGGCCCCCGTTTTTCACTAGATGATGAACGTTTCGTTTCTATCTTATTCTCTGAGGTATTTGATTTTTTCAAAGAAGGTTTATCATCAACCTGGACAGGAATTGCAGTAGCAACTTTCTTTTCTGAAGTATTTACCCCGGATGATTGACCATTTATTGTTTCACTGGGTACGTTTTCCAAAACGGGCGAATTATTTACTCTTTCGTTATCATCAGATGCAGCCGGCAATTGAATTTTTGTTGAATCATTTGAATTCCTTTTTGCTTCTTCAATGAGGTTTTTCATGATTTGAATAGAGCGCAAAGAATCCGATTTTATTTCGGCAGCATTTCTGTTTATTCCTACCACCTGATTTCTAAAGCGGATATCCAATACCGAATATTTGTTCCAGCCAACTCTTGTTTGCACCTGCTTATAGAAGGCAAGCAGTTTATTAAATTTTTCCTGGTAATTATTAGCATCACCAAAACGAATCACCTGGTTTCCCAGTTTTGGAATCATTTCAAAATCTGCTGCCGGCGTAATGTCTATCTGATCGATCTGCGCCATCCAAAATGGATGTGAGCCGATGTATTCACTTAATATTTTCACTTCATTTAACAGCAAACTATCCTGCTTTTTTAAAACCCTTACTTCTGTTGGGAAGCTGGTAAAGACCGGAAGGCGGGCAGAAAACTTATCACTCAGAGGCAATCTTGTCAAAGAGCTATCAATATAAAATGAAGCACCGGAAATGGTAAATATTCTTGCAACAGGTTCGCGCTCTGTAATCTTTACCTGTAACACATTATTGTTGTCGTAAAATATTTCAGCCTTTTTAATCCATTGATCTTTTTCCAAACGATTTTCCATTGCTGTAAGGTCAAGAGAATTGACAGTTGATTTATCAAGCTTGCCCCCATTCACTTTTTCAAGCATCTCCATCACATCTTTTTTGCTGATAAAATAATTATTCTGAACTCCTGAAATTTTTATCTCAACTCCTGTAATCTGGTCGTTATTCTTTTTGGACATAGCGGCAATCAATAGCACAACAGTTCCGCATATCAGCATTATCCATACTGATACGACCAGAACTTTTTTGAATGTGTATTTTTTATTGTTGCCCATTTTTATTCGCTGTTCAATAATATTTCCTTAACCGGCTCTATCAGTTTATCGATATCACCGGCGCCAGCAGTAATTAATACTTCCCCGTTGTTGCTTTCCTGAACTGATTTTAAATAATCACCACTGATATATTTTAAGAGTTCTTCTTTAGAAATGACTGTTGCATTTTTATTTTTCATTTCCTTTAAAATCAATTCACTGGTAACTCCTTCAACCGGTAATTCTCTTGCCGGATAAATCGGAAGAAGCAGGATTCTATCAGCCATATCAAGGCTTTCGGCAAATTCTTTTGCAAAATCTTTCGTTCTTGAAAAAAGATGCGGTTGAAAAATAACGGTGCAGGTTTTAAATCTGAATAAACTTTTTGCGCCCCTTATCAAAGCATTCAACTCAGCAGGATGATGAGCATAATCATCAATATAAACGACATTAAATTTATTCTTTAATGCTTCTGCCGGACTGATAATATATTCAAATCTTCTTTTGACTCCCTTAAATGTGCCAATGGCATTGATTATCTTAAGAGGAATAATTTCCAGGTAAACCGCGATATAAATTGCCACTATTGCATTTTCAACATTATGCATCCCACCCATGTGAAGCTTTACATTTTCAATCTTCCAATCTTTTGCAACCACGTCAAATTCATATCCTCCATTTCGCATTACAATATTCTGAGCATACACATCGGCAGCATCATTTTGAAGACTGTAACGGATGTGCTTAGACGCAGAAAAATCTTTTTCAGGCAATCCATATCGAGACAATAAAAGTCCACCTGGTTTCAATTTATTTGCAAATTCCACAAATGCATCTTCCATGTTTTCCTTCGTTCCATAGATGTCCAAATGATCCGCATCCATTGCTGTTATTACTGCGATATCCGGAGAAAGCTTTAAAAAGCTTCTGTCATATTCATCTGCTTCCACCACTGACACATTATGATTGCTGCTCCAGAAATTGGTGTGATAATTTACTGAAATGCCACCGAGGAAAGCATTACAGCCAAAATCGGTTTTGCGCAAAATATACGCAACCATGGTGCTGATGGTTGTTTTTCCGTGAGTACCGGCAATGCAAATATTAAATGATGATTTCGTTATCTGCTCAAGTACATCACTACGTTTTGCCAATTCATAATTATGGTCTTTGTAATAATTGAACTCTTTATGATCTTTGGGAATTGCAGGAGTGTAAACAACGAGGTCAGCATCTTTATCAATCAGATCCACATTGTCTTCATAATGAATAAGCATTCCTTCACTTTCCAATTGCCGGGAAAGCGGTGTTGGTGTTTTATCATAGCCGCTTACCACAACATTTTTACTCAAAAAATATCTTGCAATAGCGCTCATTCCAATGCCACCAATTCCAATAAAATAAACACGTGATATGGTTGTATAATCTTTCATTGTTGAAGGCTTAATGCCAAAGGCTGAAGGCTAAATGCTCAAGGCCGAAGGCGCAATTCTTAATTTCTAATTCTTAATTCTTAATTCTTTCTACTTACTACTTACTACTTACTACTTTCTACTTTCCACTTTCTTCAATATCTCCTCCGCTATTACTTCATCTGCATTTGTATTGCTCATCTTTAAAATATTTTCCGTCATTTCTTTCATTAATGTTTCATTCTGAATTAAATCCAGCAAAAGAGGAAATAACTCTGATTTTACTTCTGCATCCGGCACCATCAATGCCGCATTTTTATCTACCAAAACCTGCGCATTTACAGTCTGGTGATCTTCTGCTGCAAACGGGAAAGGAACAAAAATTACCGGTTTGCCCACCACACACATTTCCGCAACCGTCATTGCACCCGACCTTGCTATCACTACATCTGCGGCTGCATAAGCATTTTCCATTTTATCGATAAATGCATTCGTCCAGATGTTCACTCTTTCTTCTTCAGCCTTTGCCGCATTCGCCGCGTAATTTTTTCCTGTTTGCCAAATCAACTGCAGATTATTTTTCTTAAAAAAATCTATATTTTCTTCAACCGCCTCATTAATACTTTTTGCACCCAGGCTTCCACCCATTACAAAAACAGTTTTAAAACCGGATTTCAATCCAAAAAATTCCAGCGCTTCAGTTTTAGAAATTTTTTCCAAAAAAACTTTTCTTACCGGGTTACCGGTCATCATAATTTTTTCAGCCGGAAAATATTTTTCCATTCCTTCTATCGCAACAAAAATTTCTGTTGCCCTTTTCCCAAGCATGATATTGCTTTTGCCGGGAAGAGAATTTGCTTCATGAATGAATGTTGGAATATTTCTGCTTTGTGCAGATCTTAAAACCGGAAAACTTGAATAACCACCAACACCAATGACTGCATCGGGTTTAAAAGATTTTAGAATATTTCTAACCTGCAAAAAACTTTTTACCAGCTTTACCGGCAACCCAATATTTTTAATCAAAGAACTTCTGTTATAACCTGCGATGTCAAGCCCTACAATCTTATATCCCGCTGCAGGAATTTTTTCCATTTCCATTTTTCCTTTTGCACCAACAAATAATATTTCTATCTCCGGCATTTTATTTTTCAAAGCATTTGCAATTGCTAATGCAGGAAAAATATGTCCGCCTGTTCCACCACCTGCAATAATAATTTTCATACCGGCCTCCTTTCCCTCCAAAGGAGGGTTTTAAAAAAATAATTATCAGTAAACAAACAAATAACCATGATTCTAATTTTCATAATTCTTAATTCTTAATTCTTAATTCATTCTTCTTCTTCATCACTCACTGCTTCCTCTGTTTGTTGAGTTGCGAGTTGCGCATTTTTCCCTTCTGCATCTTCCACATTTCTTGCTACACTTAAAATAATTCCAATAGAAAAACAGGTAAACAAAAGGCTGCTACCACCCATACTTACCAGCGGTAACGTAACCCCGGTCGTTGGAAAAAGATTTACATTCACCGCCATATTTACCAATGCCTGTATCACCAGCGTAAAACTCAATGCCACCGCCAGAAAAGCGCCGAATGCATAAGGGCATCGCTGAAAAAGCCTGATACTTCGAAACAGAAACAACAGGTAAATCAATAAAATGACAGTGCCTCCTGCAAGGCCATATTCCTCAATAATGATTGCATAAATAAAATCACTGTAAGGGTGTGGTAAAAAATTTCTTTGTTCACTTTTCCCTGGACCTTTACCGAAAATTCCTCCTGTAGCGATTGCAATTTTTGCCTGTTGAATTTGGTAAGATGCATCCTCTTTATCAGCATACATGAAATCCTGTACACGCTTTACCCATGTTGGCATTCTTCCAAAAGAAAGTATTGCCGGCAAATCTTTTGAAACCTGTTCCTGCTCGTTGTAATAATGTTTTGCAACACCAATTAAAAAAAGTACCGGAATCATAGCAGCGCCCACAACCATTAAAATATGCTTCAATTGCACGCTCCCGATAAACATGAGCAAAAGCGCTATACCGCCGATCAATAAAGCTGTTGAGAGATTGGCAGGTGCAATTAAAATACAAATAATTCCAACCGGAATAATCAATGGAAGAAAGCCTTTTTTAAAATCTTTGATCACATTTTGCCTGTGACTTAGAAGCCGGCTCATGTACATAAATAAGGCAAGTTTGGCCAGGTCGGAAGTTTGAAAAGTGAGATTGATAACCGGCAATTTTATCCATCGGCTTGCTTCATTTATATGGCTTCCATATTTTAAAGTATAAAGTAAAAGCGGAACCGAAATAACAAATAAGATAGATGCTACACGTGAATAAATAGTGTAATTTACCCGGTGAGCAAAATAAATAATAATAACACCGAGGCAGATATATCCAACCTGCCGGAACAAATAGCTTTCGGTTGATTTATTCATCCTGTAAGCAAGCGAGCCGATACTGCTGTAAACCACCAGGATGCTAACCATTGTAAGCAGGATCACAATAGCCCAAATCACCTTATCTCCTTTGGTGCGTCGCCATAGATTACCTGTAACTTCCTGTGCGGAAGAAAACGTGTTTGATACTATTTGTTTTGCATCGCTCATTTACCTTATTACTTTTTGTCCTTTTCTTTAAAAAAAAAATTATAAATCCTTTACCGCTTCAATAAATTGCATACCACGATCTTCATAATTTTTGAACAAATCAAAACTTGCACAAGCGGGTGATAATAAAACCACATCGCCTTTATCAGCAAAGTGAAATGCAGATTGCACCGCGTCTTTGGCACTTTCTGTGTTTACCATCAGCTGAACTTCGTTGGCAAAAGCTTCATGAATTTTATCGTTATCAATTCCCATGCACACAATTGCTTTTACTTTTTCTTTTACCAGTTCTTTTAATAAAGAATAATCATTTCCTTTATCCACACCACCAAGAATCAGGATCACCGGCTTTGTCATAGATTCAAGAGCATACCAGGTGCTGTTTACATTGGTAGCTTTACTATCATTAATAAATTCAACACCTCGTACCGTTGCAACAGTTGACATCCGGTGTTCAAGGCTTTTAAAAGTTTGAATTGCATCCCTGATTTTTTCTTTCCTGATCCCCATCACTGCCGATGAGATGCCTGCTGCCATTGTGTTATATTGATTGTGTTTTCCTTTAATCGCAAAATCTTCCACGTTCATTTGCATTTCTTCATTTTGCCATTTCAAATGCATTTTCGCATTTACAATGTAAGCGCCTTCGGGTAGTTCTTTGTTCATGCTCATCGGTAGTGGGTTAGACTTTTTTAAAAATTTGTTTAAATATTTTTTCGTTATTTCATCATCTTCATTATAAATAAATACATCTTCCTGTGTTTGATTTTCTATAATTCTGAATTTGCTTTTTATATAATTTTCAAATTTGTATTCATACCTGTCTAAATGATCTTCGGTAATGTTTGTTAAGACCGCAACATCCGGCCTGAAATCTTTTATATCATCCAATTGAAAAGAACTGATCTCAATCACATATAATTTTTTCGGATCAACAGCCACCTGCCTTGCAAATGAAAACCCAATATTGCCCACCATGGCACAATCCAAATCAGCTGTTTTACAAATGTGACAGGTAAGAGCCGTGGTTGTTGTCTTTCCATTACTTCCGGTGATTCCGATGATTTTACTATCGCCTTTATACCTATATCCAAATTCAATTTCACTGATAATTTCAATCCCATTTTTTCTGATCTCTTTCACCATTTCATTCTTTTCAGCAATGCCCGGACTTTTTATGATTAAGGAAGCATTCAAAATTTTTTCTTTTGAATTCATCCCTTCTTCAAAATCAATTTTATTCAAAACCAGTTCATCTTTAAATGCCGGTTTAATAATTCCGCTATCGCTCACAAAAACGTCAAACCCTTTTTGTTTTGCCAGCAATGCAGCGCCAATGCCGCTTTCGCCGGCTCCAAGTATGACTATTCTTTTTTTCATTCCGTTTTTAATTGGGATCAACAATTAAAAAAATGGTTCTTCAACAGTATGAATTTAAGGGGTCAGAAAAGCATTCACAGATATTGGAATTGTTCAAAATCCTTGCTCAGTAAACCCACAAATAATCAAGATTCCTGTTTTTCTTTTTTCATTTTAATTCAAAAAAAAATTGTTTTCATAAAGACAAATTCTTCAATTATTTCTTCACCGGTTGCTTTACAGTAAACGAGCATTAAATCACTTTTTCTGTTTTTTTAATTCCTAAAAAATAGTTTTCATAGAGACAAATTCTTCCATTATTTCTTCACCACTTTCCGCTCAGTAAACCAACATTTAATCACTTTTCCTGTTTTTTTAATTCAAAAAAAATTGTTTTCATAAAGACAAATTCTTCAATTAATTTTTAATTCCTAATTCCTAATTCTTAATTCCTAATTCCTAATTCTAACTCTATCTCAATTTTAAAGTAACCACCGCGAGCACCATCGTAAGAATGGTGACCACCCAAAAACGCACAGCAATCTTACTTTCGTGATAACCTAACTTTTGATAATGGTGATGCAACGGGCTCATTAAAAAAATCCTTCTTCCTTCTCCATATTTTTTCTTCGTGTATTTGAAATAAGAAACCTGTATCATCACGCTCAGATTTTCCACCAAAAACACAAAACAAAAAATAGGAATCAACAATTCTTTTCTTACAATAATGGCAAGCGATGCAATGATTCCACCAAGTGCGAGGCTTCCGGTATCACCCATAAAAACCTGCGCCGGATAAGCATTGTACCATAAAAAACCTACACATGCTCCAACAAATGCTGCAATGAAAATGGCTAATTCACTTAGATTTGGGATATACATAATGTTGAGATATTCTGCAATGCGTACATCTCCGCTTACAAAAACAAACACCCCCAATCCCAGTCCGATTATTGCACTCACACCGGTTGCCAGCCCATCCAAGCCGTCCGTAATATTTGCCCCATTTGAAACAGCCGTTACAATAAAAATCACAATGATGATATACAAAATATAAGTGTAATCTTCCCAGCTTGCAGGCAACAATTTTGCATAATTAAATTCATGGGTTTTTACAAAAGGAATGGTTGTAATCGGGGTTTTTACCGTTACAAAACGGTGCACTTCTCCTGCGGAAATGATCGTATCTTCTCCTACTTTATGTTCGCCGCGTTGCGGAACAAAAGTGGTCATTGATTTTGATCCCATTATCTCTCTTTTCACTACAACAGCAGGATTAAAATAAAGCGTAGCGCCGATGATAATTCCAAGAATAACCTGTCCGAAAATTTTAAATTTTCCTGCAAGCCCATCCGCATTTGTTTTCTTATAAGGAATTCCTTTTTCTTTTGAAATCCGTTTTGCTTTTATCTTTAAATAATCATCCACAAACCCAATGATACCAAGCCACACGGTACATAAAAGCATAAGTCTTACATAAACTTTATTGAGATCAGCAAGCAATAAAGTAGGAACTAGAATAGCCAGCAGGATGATAATTCCGCCCATGGTTGGCGTTCCACTTTTCATTTTCTCGCCTGCTAATCCAAGTTCTCTGACTGATTCGCCAATTTGTTTTTTCTTTAAAATCCGTATCAGTTTTTTTCCATAAATCATCGTGATGACGAGAGATAATAAAACAGCAATCAACACTCTGAAAGTGATAAAATGCACCAGCCCGCTACCGGGAAATTTGATTCCATTTTTTGTAAACCATTCAAAAAGTTGATACAGCATTTAAAAACTACTTTTATAATTATTTATCTTTCACAATTCACAATTCACTAATCACTTCTCCATCAACTGAAACATTTCAGCCAACACTTCTTTATCGTCAAAATGATTTTTCACACCATTTATTTCCTGGTATTTTTCATGTCCTTTTCCTGCAATAAGAATGATATCTTCCTTATCAGCAAGCGTTACAGCCGTTTTTATCGCTTCCTTTCTGTCTGTAATTGAGATGCATTTTCTTCTTGCTGTAACCGGCACACCGGCTTCCATTTCTTTTATTATTTCATTCGCATCTTCATTACGTGGATTATCTGAAGTGAAAATAATTTTGTCACTATACTCACATGCGACAGCGGCCATTTCGGGCCTTTTTGTTTTATCCCGGTTTCCACCACAACCAACAACCGTTATAATCTTTTCCTGTCCATGACGAAGATTTTTAATCGTAGCTAAAACATTTAATAATGCATCCGGAGTATGCGCATAATCGACAATTCCAACCACTTTTTCTTTCAGCGAAACGAGATATTCAAACCTTCCTTCCGCGCCGGTTGTATTACTTAAGATTTGCAAAACTTTTTCTTTATTCTCGCCCAAACAAACTGCAGCGCCATAAACCGCTAACAAATTGTAGGCATTGAAAGTGCCGATTAATCTGAAATGCACTTCCACATCATCAACCATTAATTCCAATCCCAGCAGTGAATCTTCAATAATTCTTCCTTTAAAATCAGCCATTGTTTTGAGGCTGTATAGATATTTTTTCGCTTTTGTATTTTGAAGCATCACACTTCCACGTTTATCATCCGCATTGCTTAGTGCAAATGAAGTGGCCGGAAGCGCATCAAAAAATGATTTTTTTACTCTTATATATTCATCAAAAGTTTTGTGATAATCAAGATGGTCATGAGTAATATTGCTGAAGATTCCACCGGCATATTGCAAATCATCTATCCGGTGCTGATGTATCGCATGGGAACTAACTTCCATAAACACATGCGAACAACGATTCTCATACATTGTTGCCAATAGTTTATTTAAACTGATTGCATCAGGTGTTGTATGTGTAGATGGTAAGATTTCATTTTCAATTTGATTTTGCACGGTGCTTATCAAACCGCATTTATATCCAAGTGACGTAAATAATTTGAATAATAAAGTAGCAATGGTTGTTTTCCCGTTGGTACCGGTTACGCCAACCAATGTTATTTTTTCTGACAGCCTGCCATAAAAATTATGAGCCATAATCGCTGCCGCCTTTGCGCTGTTATCCACCACTGTATAATGAATATCTTCATTAATAATTTCAGGAATTGTTTCACAAACAATCGCAACTGCTCCCTTTGTGATTGCTGACTGAATATATCCATGTCCATCAGAAACGGTTCCTCTTACAGCAATGAAACATGAGCCAGGCTTCACTTTCCGCGAGTCAATCTGTAAATCATTTATTTCTACTGAAGTACTTCCTACTACAGAATGAATGTTTACCTTATACAATATTTGTTGCAGTGATGCCATCAATTCAACTGAATTTTTATAAGTTCGCCTTTATTAAATGTTGTGTTTTGTGCAAGGGATTGATAAATCACTTTTCCTTTTCCCGACGCTGAAACTTTCAACCCCATATTTTCCAATAAATAAACCGCGTCTTTCAAACCCATACCGGTAACATCAGGCATGATTTTTCCGGATGTGGAAACATTATCTGCCATTAATTTTGCATTTCCACCCTGCAAAATGGTAGTGCGCCATGAGCCTGAAGAAGCAGAATCGGTTTCTTTATATTTAAACATGCTAAAGATGTTATTCACATCTTTTTTCATTCCATAAAATTTATACAAATCATTATCCTGAGCTACATGGTACGGATCAAAAGATTTGTCCGAAACGCGCGTTGCATATAACTTATCCGCTACTTCTTTAAACACCGGCCCGGAAACAGAAGCGCCATACACATGTTTGGATTCACTGCTGTTTTGTATCACAATTCCAATGCTGTACTCGGGGTTTTTAACCGGAAAATATCCCATAAATGCAGACTGATAAATTTTAGCGCTTTTATTATATCCGCGGTTGTCCATTGCGGTTACAGCCGTTCCGGTTTTGCCTGCAAATTCATAAACATTGCTTTGCAGTGCATGCGCTGTTCCATGCGGACTTTGAACTACAGCCAGTAAACAACCCTTTAGCTTTCCAAGTGTTTCATCATCACAAATTTTGTCCACTAAAATCTGTGGTTTAAAAGTTTGAATCTCCTCTCCATTTTCGCTGATCGCGTTTACCAAATAAGGTTTCATCATTGTACCATTGTTGGCCACTGCATTGTAAACCATCAGCAGGTTTAAAGGCGTTTCCAATTCTTCATAACCATGCGCCATAAAAGGAATTGTTGTCTTTCCCCAATATTTACTGGATGGTTTTTTGATGTAAGGCTTTGCCGCCCCTACGATATCAATCCCGGAGGAAGTATCGAGCTTTAAATTGTGCAAATGCTGATAAAACTTTGATGGCTGGTTGTGATAGTATTCATCTGCCAGCTTTGCAAATGCCACGTTTGAAGAGATTGCAAAGGCTTCTTTCACCGTTATTTTACCGGTTCCCAAATGCGAATCTGTAATTCTCAATCCATAAAAACTTTTGCGTCCGCCTTCACAATCGACAATGGTTCCTGTATCTACATATTTATCCTGCAGAAGAGAAATCAAAGTTGCCAATTTAAAAACTGAGCCCGGCTCTGTGCGCATTCCCATGCCATAATTATAATCTTCCCAATAACTTCCATCGGGCCTTTTACCGAGGTTTGCCACTGCTTTTATCTTGCCGGTTTTTACTTCCATTACAATGCAGCTTCCATGAATGGAACTGTTTTGTTCCATCATTTTCAATAAAGCGTTTTCTGCCACATCCTGAATGTAAGTATCAATAGTTGTTACCACATCTTTTCCATTTTCCGGCGCTATTTCTCCGCCATCCACCGGTACATACGCACCTGCCATGTATCGCATCAAACGCTGTCCTGTCTGGCCTTTCAACACACTGTCATACGATCTCTCAAGGCCTACATTTTTACTCGTATCTCCCCGTGAAAGACCAATGGTGCGATTAGCAAGAAGCACATAAGGATTTACGCGGTTATCTCTTACATCTATGATAAATCCACTTTTATTTCTTCCTTCCCTTACCAATGGAAATTCTCTGAGTTCCTGATAATCTGAAAAGGAAATTTTCTTTTTCAAAGCAAAATATCTCGCTCTTTTTTTATATTGTGCAAGCAATAATTTTTTATAAGAAGCGGCATTAGCATCTTTAAACAATGCTGCTAACGAGATGCTTAATGAATCCAGATTTTTATAAAATCTTTTCCCGTCTTTTTCACGAAGACCATCAGCGCCAAAATCAACATAAATATCAAAGACAGGAATAGAAGTGCTGAGCATATTTCCGTCTTCACTGTAAATGCTTCCGCGTTCAGCGTCAATATCAAAGTATTTTAAATGTTGTTTGTTGGCCATGCTTTTCCAATAATCACCCTGAACTCTTTGGATATAAATGGCACGGCCCAGCACAACTACTCCCAATATGATCATTACGAGAAAGCTGAGATGCACACGCCATAATATGTCTTTTTTTATATCCAATTCATTCTGAGTTTTTAGTTCATAGTTTGTAGTTAAATCAGAATACCGATTATTTGTTGCTCTGCTACATCCTATTTTCTATTACTTGCTACTTAATTCTTAATTCTTAATTAATATGTCACTCAGCCATTCACAATTCACAATTCACCATTCACTACTTCTCCTTCAAAGTATCGACAATCCTCAAAGGTGGCACTACCAATGGCTTCAGCCCTAATGGCTCTACCGCTTTTGCCAGTTCGCTTTCCTTACTTCTGAATATTACTTCCTGTTTTACTGTTTTAAATTCATACTCCATCTCTTTCAAATTTTTTTCAGTTGCATTAATTTGCCGCATCGTTTTATCTGCGTAATGCCCGTTTGCGATATACACAATTGCGATAGCGGATATAAAAAAATAAAAAGGAATATTTTTTACAATCCACTTGTTGTACAGCAGTTTCCGGCGGTGCTTTTTATGCTCGCCTCTTGTTTTTTTCTCTTCCGTTATTTTCTTTTCTTCTGCCATTTTTTCTCTTTACAAACTTTCAACCTTTAAACGGTCTGACCTGCAGTACCGACCTAACTTCAACTTCAACCTTCAACCTTCAACTTTTTCTGCAATCCTCAATTTTGAACTTCTTGATCTTGGATTCATTTTCAATTCTTCCAGCGAAGGAGTAATTGGTTTTTTCGTAATTACTTTTAATTCGTTTTTTGTTTTATTTCCAAATAAATCATGCGCCTGCTCATCTTCAAAATTTCCATTTTTGAAAAAATTCTTTACAATTCTGTCTTCTAAAGAATGAAAAGTAATTACTGCAATTCTTCCACCGGCTTCCAGTACCTCCACACTTTGTAAAAGCATATCTCTAAGCACATTCAATTCATCATTTACTTCTATTCGCAACGCCTGGAAAACCTGGGCAAAATATTTTTCGGGATTTCCTTTTACAACGGGATAAACTGCATTTTTAAGTTCATTGATGGTGTTTAAGGACTGTGTTTTTCTAAGTTCAATAATAGTTTTTGCCAGGGTTTTTGAATTCGTAACCTCACCATATTTTTCAAAAATTTTATGCAGTTTTTCTTCTGAATAATTTTTGATAACATCTGCTGCGGTCATCTTTTCATTTTGATTCATGCGCATATCCAATGCTGCATCAAAGCGTGTAGAAAAGCCTCTTTCTGCTTCATCAAACTGGTGGCTTGAAACACCGAGGTCTGCAAGAATCCCATTTACTTTTATGATTTTGTGGAAACGAAGAAAACGTTGAAGATGACGGAAATTATGCGGAACAAAAATTACGCGTTCATCATCAGGTACATTTTTTCGCGCGTCTTCGTCCTGGTCAAATACGATTAATTGTCCTGCCGCATTTAATTTTTCCAGAATTTTTTTGCTGTGGCCGCCGCCACCAAAGGTGCAATCAACATACGTTCCTGATGGAATTATTTTTAAACCATCAATAACTTCTTTCAATAATACCGGCACATGGTATGCCTGTTGCATAATTATTGTTTTGATGTTTGATCACCTGCCATCACTTCTTTTGCCAAATCGCTGAATGCTTCCGGTGAAAAAGTTTCAAAGAACTGTTGATATTTATTTTTATCCCAAATTTCAAGTTTGTCAATTGCCGAAACGAGTACAATATCTTTTTCGAGGCCGGCATATTCCATGAGATTTTTTGGTAGCAAAAGCCGCCCGGCACTGTCCGGACTAACCTGTGTGGCACCGTTTAAAAAATACCGTTTGAATTGCCTTACTTTTGGGTCAAAATCATTCAACTTGCTTAATTCTGCAAATAGAGGTTGCCAGCTTTCAGTAGTGTACAAACTCAAACACTTTTCAAAACCCCGATTTATGACAAACACTTCTACCCCATTTTCCGGCAATTGTTTTTTAAAACCTGCCGGAAGAAGGAAGCGCCCTTTGGCGTCCAGAGTAGCTTCATATTCCCCTAAAAAGCCTGTCATTAGTGAGTTTTTTCAATATTTACCACAAAATAACACATTTTCCCACTTTTTACACATTTTGTGGAAATATTTTTTTATCCACCAACAGTTAAAACCGCTGTAAGTGTGAATTTCGGATTCCCGAAAGATGGTTTAATAAGGAATAATGTGCGTTACGTGTGAAAAAAGTGTGGATAAATATTTCGGAGGTAGAACAATATAATCGTGAAAAGGAAAAGGGAGTTTTAAGTATCCAGCTATTTTCAGAAAAAACGACTATGCAGAACAGTTGAAAATCGACTCGGTTAAATTATGAACCTCTCAGGATTTTTATGAGCAGATGCATGAAAATAGGCGCTAATAAAATCAATTCACGATTATCTCATCTGCAAAAATCCATGCAGGTTGTCCTTCGCCCGGATGGCCTTTAGGACAAACCCCCA
This sequence comes from uncultured Chitinophagaceae bacterium, assembly GCA_963706825.1. Classification (GTDB taxonomy): domain Bacteria; phylum Bacteroidota; class Bacteroidia; order Chitinophagales; family Chitinophagaceae; genus Ginsengibacter. The sequence goes on from CAVPNT010000005.1 coordinate 1,039,143, forward strand.
AATTTTTTGCTGTTACACGAATGTATCTGGCTTTTTGAGAGCGAAAATTCAAAGTAAAATTTTTGATTACCGGCGTTTTTTGATCCGGCGAAATAGTGTTTTTCACGATTCCCAAACCAGTAAAATTTGTTCCATCGTTTGAGATTTCATAACTTACAGATTGTGGTAAAAAAATCCAATCACTGTAACGCTGCAAACAACCAAGAGTGATATTATCGATTGAGGTTTCTGTGCCCATGTCAATGGTTGCTATCAGATCTTTCCCCTGTAATCCATGCCAGTACTTGTTTACAGCAGTTGTTCCTCTTACGCCATCCGTTAATGTATTTGGGCCATCAGCAGGATAATACTTGCTGATTGGATTGGTATAAGTCACACTTTTACCAACCGCTTTGTGCATTACAAATTTTTGTTCGGCAGGTTTTACTCCCATCACTTTTCCATGGATTACCATCACCGTTTTTAGGGTAAGAGAAGAATCTATTTGAGCCGGTTTTTCATAAAGATTACTCGTTGTATCCGGATCACTTCCATCAAGGGAATAATATATTTTAGCATCAGGAATTTCAGAAGAGAGAGTCACAAATAACTTTCCATTTTCAGAAGTTGGTTTGATTGCAACGGTAAAATTTCCCGGACAATAATGAAATCCTTTATCTTCAAAAGCAACGAATTGATTTTGCAAACGATGATAAAAATCGCTGTAATTTTTTTCTGATTTTGGCGTCCACAATACTTCTGAGAGCGCCAGCATTCTTGGCAACACCATATATTCCAGATGTTCCCGGGATGAAATAAATTCTGTCCACACATTTGCCTGTGCACCCAGCACATATTTCGCTTCAGAAGAGTCTAATTCCTTCGGAACAGGATAATAATTATACACCATCTTCAAGGTATTGAATCCGCCAATAGCAAGCGGTTCACCGGCAGGCCCTGCCTGGTAGTGATCAAAATAAAGTGGCGTTCCCGGAGTCATCACCACATCGTGATGCGTCTTAGCTGCTTGTATGCCGCCACTTTCTCCGCGCCAGCTCATTACGGTTGCTTCCGGCGCCAATCCACCTTCTAATATTTCATCCCAACCGATCAACTTCCGATGATGCGCAATTAAAAACTTTTCTATTCTTTGGATAAAATAACTCTGCAATTGTTCTTCACTTGTATCTCCTAATTTCTTCATTAAAGCCTGGCATTTAGGATCGTTTTTCCAAGAGGTTTTATCTACTTCATCGCCCCCGATATGTATATATTTTGAAGGAAATAATTGCATTACTTCTTTCAAAACATTTTCTAAAAAAATAAAAACGCTGTCATTGGCAGGACAATAATTTGATTGAAAATTTTTAGGATAAACGCCGCCGGTGATGGTGGTTTGCGGTTGTTGAGTGCAGGATAAATAAGGATAAGCAGCAATCGCAGCAGCTGAATGTCCCGGCATTTCTATTTCCGGAACAATGGTAATATTTCTTTCTTTTGCATAAGCAACAATATCGCGAACCTGTTCTTGAGTATAGTATCCTCCATAAGTTGTTGGTTCACCTGGCTGTGTCGGCTGACTTTCTCTCCACGGCACGCCTCTCCTGTCTGCACGCCATGCTCCCACCGATGTAAGCTTTGGATATTTTTTTATTTCCAAACGCCAACCCTGGTCATCGGTTAAGTGCCAGTGAAATGTATTGAATTTATATTCCGACAACAGGTCAATATATTCTTTGATCATCTCAGGAGAAAAAAAATGGCGGCATACATCTAGATGCATTCCGCGCCATTTGAATTGCGGATAATCTAAAACTTTCATACAGGGAATTTCCAACGAGGCATTCGTGCGGATTTGAGGCAAAGTTTGAAAAAGTGATTGCATGCCGTAAATAATTCCGGCTTTATCATTGGCAACAATTTTTATTGAATTTTGTGTTACGTCTAACAAATAACCTTCGTCACCAATCTTATCGGTTTTTTTTATTTCAAGAAAAACGGATTTATTTTTTTTGACATTATCAGGCAAAGATTCCCCGGAAATATTTTTTAAAAATGCATTAAAAAAATTGGCCGCAGGCAATAAATCTTTTTCATTTTTATTAAAAATGAGAGAAGTATTTTTATCAATCGTAAAATGCCCCTCCTGTACTGAAATGCTTACCGGTTGCGGAATGATCCTAACTTTTTGTTGAGCAATTCCAAAAAATGGAAGCAGTAAAATCCAGAGGAGGAGTAGTTTTTTATTCATGGTTAGCAATTATTGAATTATTTTATGATCCAATTATTCAGCAAAGCAACAAATAAATCGAATTTATGTTTTTTAAAAATCTTTCCAACACGCAACGAATAAACATTTCCAGACTTTTCATTCAAATACCTTCGGCGACCGTAGGTGTATGGGCTGATTCCAATTTCTCCTTGTTAACATATTGGAGAAACGAGAAAGGATAATACCTGTAAATAAAATTTTGAGCATCACCGGGTTTTTAATTTTCACCAATCGAACATTACAAATTAAAAATTGCAAATGTGTGAAGCATCAAAGATATTTGGTTTTTACTTTTTAATGAACACACTTATCGGTAAAAACAGGAATCTGCGTTATTTGTTTGTTTACTACGGAGCCAGCGAAATTCTTAACTGCATTCCCGCTCTTGTATCTATCGTCGGCGCCGACGATGAGATATATGGATTCACCCTCCTTTGGTCAAAATAAAATGTTATTTTGATGCGGTTGTTCAGATAATAATCGAGAGTTGGATTAATTGAAATTTCTTTACTTCCATTGGTTGCAAAGGCGCTGTTTTGATCCAAAATGCTATTGGAAGATACATTGTTGCGTATTGAAAAAGTCAAATTGAAACTAAGCTCGTTATCCAGTTTTTTTGTATCCTTTTTGGAAAATGGAATTTTAAAAGGAAGTTTCAATCCACGCTTGCGGAAACCACCACCAAAAGTGATTTCGGTAGAACGGACTTCGCTCAGCTGGTAGTCAATGAGGCTCATACTTAGTTGCCTTTGTTTGGTATAATCAAATTTCAAACTAAGTTGATTGGTAAAAGTCATATCAAACCCAATCAGTGGGGCGAATTGTTCCTGGATGGTAATATTCGGAACTAAGAAAAACGGAACATAATTGTGGCTTCCACCGGTAGTATCTATGAACGACGGATAACCATACCTCGACACATCCTGATAATTTAATGCTGATGTGAAACTATTCATTCCAAGGCTTGCATTGTATGCATGCGTTAAAGAAAAATTGGTAAATATTTTATCCAAGCCCGGCACCCTGCTCAATCCATTGTAAGCAATCCGCCAATTTGGTTTTGGAATAATGGTGCTAAACGGATTGGATTTAATATTTGAATTTTGCTGTTTGATCAGCGAAATTTTTGTAGGATCCTGTCCTGTATATGCTGCGATAAAAGCCGGCACTAACACATCCACTGAATATCTTCCATAGCCTAATGCGTATCCATCCGCACCGGCAGGGTTGCCTACCTGTTTGTTATATGTATTTTGAGCGCCTAGTCTTTGAGACAGAACTTTCCGATAATCTTCAAATTTTAAAAAAGTACCGGATATTCTGTTTGGATCGTATTTACCAAACAATGTATTCAGAGCAATATAAGTTACATTGAAACTGCCGTTGATGTAGGGGCTCAGATGCGCAAAGTGGTTGCCGGTGCCGGTGGTGTCTTTAAAGGTTTCTGAATAATTTTTGCTAAAGGTTTTACCGATGTTGACATCTATGGTAAAATCCCTTACAGGCTCAAGTTGCGCCGATATGGCAATTTTTTGATCAAAACTTTGCACGAATAAATCATTGAACAGTGAATCCTTCGTAATCAGTCCTCGTTTGGCAGCGTTATTCAGCCAGTTGCTATCTGGCTGTTTGCCCAGAATAAATCCAAAGCCAGGCGCCATGCTTTTAAAGTCTTCCCCTAACATTTTTGTGCTGTCGGTGTATCCCGGTAATCTTGTATTGCTAATCTGCGAAACAGTTGCATTTACAGATTTGATGCTGGTCAATAATTTCCCAAAAACCCTTGCCACTCCATTTACTTCCGGTAAAGGATTTTTTCCAGCAGAAGGAGAAATATTCGGTTTTTTGTTTTTAGAAGAATCAGTTTGTTGTCTTGGTTGGCGCGGTTGATCAATTGCCCTAAGCCATTTTGACTTATTATACAACCTTAAAAAATCCATTTGCAACGTGGCATTTTCCTGCTGCCCATTTTCTAAAAAATTCCCCAGATTTACAGCAAGGCGGGAAGCTCCAATCCAATTGTAGGTAGCGGTATAATCCAAATGCAGATTGATCCAATTGGTAAGTGGCAGCTTATTCAATGGCACATTATAAGAAAGATTTACGGTTTGATTAAAAACGACATTTCTGCCTCCGGAAAAAAAGTTGTTTGATACGGTATCTCTTTTTACCTGCGTGTTTAATCGCCCGTAAGGTTCATCAATTACGGCATTGTTCAATGCCGAATAATCGAGTGTAAGAGAATGAGTAAGTTCCCATCTCATGATATAATTCCTGTTGAAGGTGAAATATTTATCATAAGTTTCCGGTGTCTGATATTGATCCCCGCCGATGCTTCGTGGTTTTAAAACACCAAACTGCCTGAACACGTCAGCCTTGAATGTTAGTTGCGATGGTACCGGATTTATGTTGAAATCTTTTATCAGATCAAACCAATGGGTTTTCGATTTTTTAAAGAGTTTTTTAAATGGCGAAATAAACTTTGGCTGCGGCATAAAATTATAACCGAGGCTTCCCTGCTGCTTCGTTACATCATTATATTCTATCAATGGATTGTGGGCTTCAGTTTTTGTATAAGTGTAACTTACATCCCAGTTTTCAATATCCCATAATTGTGGTTTTTTATTATCCGGACGGTTTTTATGCACATTAGTAAAACTGATGGTTTTTATTGAAGCAAAATCGACCGCGTTATTCCGGATTGAATCCTTTTGGCTTTGTGACGTTGCTGCATGTAATTTTTGTTTCAATGTAAGATCCATATCGAAAGGATCATATTGAGGAGTGCTGATGCTGTTGGTAATACTTGCAAAAAACGGAATAGACAGAAGGGCTTTCTTTGGTAAAAGTTTACCGAGTTCCAATGTGGCGGCAGCATCGAACTGTACAAAATTATCTTTAAACCGATCATTTATTCCCTGGTCGAGTGTACCAAAACCATTACTGTGGGTATTGGCAGACACAGAAATTGTTCCCAGGTCGGCAAGATTCGCATCTACACGGCCAAGGGACGCCCAACCTCCTTTTTCATCCATAGAGGATAAACGCAATTCATTAAACCACAATTCGCCGGTTGCAGAAACTGCATTACTATTTTCCACGCCCATTAAAATTCCTGTAACCTGTCCCAGGTTAGGATTTCCCATGATTGCATACGTTTGTCCATTCGATTCTAACTCGGAATACAAAACATTCAGAGCAGTATTGGAAAGGTTTCGTTTTGTTTTAATGTTCGTTAGATCCGCCAGGTCCAAATCCAGGTTGTTACTTTTTATCCATAAAGTATCATTATATGCATTGCTGTTGGGATCAAGCCCGGAGTTGAGCGGAGTTAATTTTAAAGGAATCCTTACTTCATAATAATTATTTACAAAATCACTTCCTATGCGGATAACTGCGGTCAGATCATTATTGTTTAATGTAGTACCTTCTTTTTGTTCTGCATGAATATACAACTGGAGCTTTTTAAACTGTCTCAGATCGCGGTTGGCATAAGTTTGAAAAACAGCTTTCCCATCATTTTTTGCCAGATTAGAAAATTGCAGCGTGAGCGATTGTTCATTTTGTAAAAGATTTACACCATTGTTGCTCAAGGTTTGAACACGCACGATATCCCTGGGAGTGCGGTAAGGCAAAGGTTGCCGTTTATCATTTTCCTCAATATTTACAGCGCCAACATTAAAATCATTATCGGAGGTCTTTGCATAATTGCCGGTGGTATCGAGTTTGTACTGAAATTTTCTCCAGGTATTCCTTACTAAACTAAGCGCGCCGAATCTAACGGTAACACTATCATCAAAACCCGTAAGGAACATTCTCATAAAACGGATAGATTTAAAATCGGGAATATTTCCCACTTTCTTATTATAAGAATCAATTGGGATCCTCAACTGATACCAGGTTTCGTTTCTTGTACTTCCATCCACCAATTTTACGCCCACCAGTTTTTTATCTACAATATAATTTGTACCAATTTGCATCTCCGGGTCCGTAGGTGGTTTCAGGTCGATTGCATACTGAAAATATTCTTCCGTTTCATTCAATGTGTTATCATGATTCAAATCTTCCTGGTCGGGATACAGTGTTGCTGCAGAAGAAAATTGGGAGTTATTATCAGCTATCGGGGAATTGCCCTGTGGATTATTAAATTTTTTATAGCGTGCGAGAATGTCTGCGTTTTCGGCATCCAGGTTTGACCCCCGGTAGTATTGATAATTATCGGATGAGGGATCTTTTAATGCATCCTGGTAAACTTTGGAACCCGCTCCAAAATTCGCTGCCAGCACATCCAGATAATCCCTTCTGCGAAAAGCAACTTCTGCGCTATCTGTCAATCCATCAAATCCAACATCCTGGTATGGCCTGTCGCGTGGGTCATTGCTAAATGCATTCGTTACCTGTATCGGATTACGTGGCACTACGCCCCAAATGGAAGTATCTACCTGGGCAGGTAAATTAGGTGTAGGCAATCCATTCTCATAAAACCGCCTGGAATCTTTTAAAACATCTTCGGAAACATTCCCAAGATTGATATAAAACTGTCCGCCACTACTTGTTGGATTAAGAATAAAAGGATCCTGCACCCAACATTCAATATATTCAATATTGGCAGTTTCAAAATCTGTCTGATCGAGACTGCGCATTAAGCCGCCCCATTTGTTTTTTGGGAATAAAAACTGTCCATTTGAATTGATATTTGTTCGGGAAGCTTCATAATTATAAGGCCCGCGATCTTTTGGATAAAAAGAAAGATCAAAAGTGATCAATTGATTTTGTCCAAAATCTGTGGTGCGTTGTGGAAAAATTTCGGTTTGGGAAACAGCGCGTGTACGCGGATCAGAAAGAAACTTTCTATTTCCGCGAAGTGGATTATTGATATTTTGTGGATCCTGCAACGTCGGCTCAATCTGATACCAGGCAATCTGCGCCCTGTTTTTTCCATAAGCAAGGCTGTTGCTGGAATCTGCCTCAGGGAAAAGCAGATTGCCATTTTTACCGGTAGCGCCATGCGGTGTAGAAGCGAGTGCCCAGCTTATCGGTGGAAAACGAAGGTCAATATCGCTTTTGCTTCCCTCGAAATCATCAATATAAACTACGCCGTTATTTCCTTTTCCAATTTGTGGTGCATGGCCTGGTTTCAAAAACGCCGCCTCTCCGTAAGCATTGATCGAAGAAGGAGCAGTAGAATTGAAAAAAGGAAGTTTATTCAAAATTTTGGTCAATCGCGGCATGTCTCTCCGGTAGCTGCCATCAAGGCCATACATGCTATTGCGAATAGGATCTTCTCCATAATTTACTTTGGTAAAAAATGGCCTTTCGCTCAATCTTACCATCGTAGCTCCTATGGCAAGTTGTTCTTTTGCGGTATTTTTCAGGTGATAATCCAGCCGCAACCCCATATAGCTTTTCTGTTGCAAACCAAAAGAAGCATTGTTTTCATAGTTGACCTGTACAGGAATGCCTGAATTAATAATGGCCTGGTTGATTACCTTAATGGTACCCAAATCATAGTTGATGGTGTAGTCCACATTTTCAATGAGCTGGCGGCCTCCGGCTGAAACAGTAACGGAACCCGGTGGAATATTATAACCAATACTGATATCTGCCGAACCCGTGGTTTTTGCAGTTCCCTGCAAAACAAAGCGGTCAAGATTTGGAAATTGTTGCTGAGCAATTGCTTTTATAGAATCGTATAAAGGATAATACAAACTATCCGCCGCTGTTGCCGTATTAGTAAATACTTTCGGTGCAATATCGCGTCCGAAAGGCTGTAAAACCGGGAAAATGATGCGGCTGTATTGCGACAAAACGGTATAACCCTCTATAAAATCAAATACCCCATCCGGTTGAGGATCGTTATTACTATTTAAACGGTCTAAATTTACCAGTGTCAAAATAGGTGTTCCCTTGTTTAGATCACCAAAAGGGAGATACCTTTTTGCTCCAAGGCCTGGTTGCTGATACAATACATTCAAATCAAAATCCTGCCGGTCCAAAGTGCCATATCCCACGCTGTACACGTTTTTCATCATCAGTTGCCAGATAGGAAGATTCGGCCTTTGTGAAGTAGCTTTCAACAATTTCAAAAATAAAATTTTCTGATTGCTTGATGTAGAATCCGGCGGTACATCCTGCGAAAATTCGCCAACCTGGTAAATTTTACCGTTGTAAGAATATTGAAAAGCCACAGCCAAAACCTCATCCGCCAGCAGCGGCTGGCTGAGGGAAATAAAACCGGCTCTTTTATTATAAATGTATTGGGAGGAATCTAATTTACGGGCAAACGTTTTTTCAAAATCCTGTACAGGATTCAATCCCATTCCCATTAACTGGGTATTGATTAATGCGGAATTGCGGCTTGACGGATTGCTGATAATGGATGCATATTCATTATTGGTATTGTTATCCGGCAAAGTGCCTCTAACGGTAAAAGGATGAAATGGATTTGATTCGCCCAAGTCCATTAAACCTACGATCTCCCGTGCATTCGTCGTAGTTCCGTTTTTATTTGTAACCCACACTTCCATTCTCAATATCTGAACAGGAGTAATAACTGCCGGCGCATTACTCATTACCTTATTGTAATTATCTTTAAAATATTGCGAAAGTAAAAAGTGCCGGTTCTCTTCATAATCATCTCCTTTTATTTCAAAATGGGTGGCAGCATTTCCGCCCTGCAAATTCATCGATTGCCGCTGTGATGTTTGATTTGCCAAAATTCCGGTTACGAATAATTTACCAAACTGCAACTGCGTTTTGATGCCAAAGAGAGATTGCGCCCCGGGTATTAAAGTACTCGTCAGGGGGAAAGAAACATTCCCTGCTTCAAAACGTTTTAAGATTTCATCCTGCGTTCCGGTATAATCCAATTTTAATTGATTCGCAAAACCAAAATTAGACAGTGTATTATAGCTAATCGGGAATTTCATTTTATCCCCAATATTGGCATTCACATTCATTTGTGCGGCCATATTAAAATCAAAGCCGCCGTTTTTCCTCGCTCTTTCCGGAAGTGTTGGGTTTTTTACATTCTGCCCCTGGTAGCCGGCTGTAACATCCACATTTCCCTGCGGCTGAATGTCTATTTTTCCATTTCCAAAAAGACGATTGAACAAATTATCATACAGGCTCAGCTTCGGTTTTACCTGGCCGCGATTTAAAATGCTGAGCGTGTTGGCTCTTTTTCTAAAATATTCATCCTCTGCTTTTTTTGCTTCCAATGCCCTGAATTCCTCGGCGGTGTAGGTAGTTGGCGTTCTGTAAAAGCGTCCGCCTATTTTTTCATAGACGGTATAAGTTTTTGTAACCGGGTCGTATGCTACGGAATCCTGGATATTCGGAGGATTTTGAAAATCATAAACATTGGGTGTGGCAGAAATGAAATCGCCTCTCCTGTCGTGAATTGGAAAAGGAAGGCTATCATTTTTTTGAAGAAAAGAAGAATCCTGCGCTACGGCGTGCAGAGGCACAACAATAGAAAACCCTATTGAAAAAATACAACTCAATATCAACCCCATATAATTTGGCGCTAACTTCTTTATAAACAACATCCGGCAAATTATTTTAGGTAGATTTCTATCAAATGGACTTTAGTGCTTTTTTTATTAAGGTTTCCAGGGAATTTATTGAAGGTTCCGAAATTATAATTTTTTTAATCGCCTGTTCCGCTACCGGCCTTGCAATTCCCAGCGCTACCAATGCATTTAACGCATCCTGTTCAAAAGTATTGCCGGCAGATAAATTTCCGGCAGGAGTGGTCGATAATTTTGATACTTTATCCTTTAGTTCCAGCACCAGCCTTTCTGCTGTTTTTTTGCCGATTCCTTTTACGCGTTCCAATACAGATGTGTGTTTCATCATTATCGCATTGCTGATTTCATCGGGCTTCATACCCGACAACATCATTCTCGCGGTTGCCGCTCCCACACCTGAAACACTTATCAGCAAAGCAAACATTTCTTTTTCGACCGTATCAAAAAAACCATATAACGTGTGTGCGTCTTCCTTTATTTGCAAATAAGTATAAAGTTTCCCTTCCTGTAAATTTTGAATATGCGTATAAGTATTCAAACTGATATTTACTTCATAACCTACTCCCTGCACATCCACATACACCACCGCTGGATTTTTATGAGAAAATTTTCCGGATAAGTAGGCTATCATCGTTTTTGAAAAGAGCGCCAAAAATAAGTAATTCGGTTTAATGAGATGCATTTAATTGAGTAAAATATATTCATTAGGGTTGAAAAAGCCAGAATTTTCTTTTCAAAATGTTTTTAAATTACAGCCATTTTTATTTTTTTTTCGGGAAATGATGTGCACGCTGCTCACACTTTCTTTTTGGAACGCCTCAATTACCCTGATAACACAAAGAGGAAAGATCAAACCAGTTTACTCCAAATCAAAAAGGAATAAGTATCGGTTGGTGAAAGTTTTCAAAAACACGAATCACGGTTATTTGTTGCTTTGCTGTAAATTCAGCAGTTAAATTTTTTCCTCACATTCCTTCAATTCCACTTCCTTTATTTTTGATTCTATTCGTTCACTATGCATCCCCACGCGAATAAACCCAAACAAACTCATATAAACATTTGCAACCCATACCAAAGCAAAAAAAGCGATTAAATATCCACGCCATCCTGTGTAAAGAAGCTGATATTTTGTAATGATTAGAAAAATGAGGACAATATAATGGCTAAAGCAATACTCACACGTAAACAGATAAAAGAATTTACGTTGCGCTAAATTCTTACATTCTTTAGATTTATTCTCACAAAATTCTCTTGGCTCACGAAATACTTCTTCGTGTGTAACGGTCCATGCCACGCAGGCAATTGGCAAAGCCATGATGAAAAGATAGATAATTTGTTGCTGTAATGACATCTAAATCAATTTTAAAATCAATCACTTCAAGTAATGAGCCAGAGTGATGATTTAGCTATTTTCATTTGAAATGCTTTTAGATATTTAATGCGGTTTTGTTATTAAATTTGATTTCTGAAAAAAATACAATGATGGAAACAATCATTCTTCATCCGAAAAATAAAGAGCAACTAAATCTTTTTGAACAATTAGCAAATGCGCTCAAAGTTCCTTTTGAAAAAAATCAAAAGGAACGCTCTCATTATAGTCCGGAATTTGAAGCAAAAATGAAAGAAAGTATTAAACAGGCAAGAGAAGGAAAGACTGTTAAAATGAATCTTGATGATATATGGAAATAGAATTTACCCTAAAAGCGAATGAGGACTTGGAATTTTGGAAAAGAACCGCAATAAACTCTTCTGAAAAAAATTCGTAAACTTATTGATAACATTCTACTAACTCCGTTTGAAGGTATTGGTAAGCCAAGCAACTTAAATATGATTGGTGGGATACTGGTCAAGACGTATAAATCAAGAACATCGGCTTATTTATCAAGTATTATCTACCAAAATAATTATTTACTCTCTTAGAGGCCACTACGATTAACTTTCCTGAAAAAGTAACTTTGAAATTTGTGCGTCAAATCTTGCTTATTTATTGCTTTACTGAAAAATTAAAGTCCGCAGTCAAGTAAATTTTATCCCTTGAAAAATGATTGCGCCGGATAATGTATTTTTGCCGCCTTAATTAAAATATTTTTTTCGTAGATGAGCAATAAAATTTCCGCTGCAATTACTGCTGTTGGTGCATACGTGCCAGAATACCGTCTTACAAATGCCGAACTCGAAACCATGGTTGAGACTTCCGATGAATGGATAAAAACCCGCACCGGCGTAGAAGAAAGAAGAATTTTAAAAGGTGAAAATATGGGTGTTTCCAAAATGGCTGTACCTGCAGTATTGGAACTTTGCAAAAAAAGAGGAATTGACCCAATAGAAATTGATTGCCTTATTTGTTGCACCGTCACACCCGATATGACCTTTCCGGCCACCGCAAATATTATTACTTATGAAATCGGCGCAGTAAATGCTTTTGGATTTGACCTCTCAGCCGCGTGCTCCGGATTTTTATTTGGCGTAACCACTGCTGCTTCAATTATAGAAAGCGGCCGTTACAAAAAAGTAGTGGTGGTAGGCACCGATAAAATGAGCGGCATCGTAGATTACAGTGACAGAAAAACGTGCGTGCTTTTTGGGGATGCAGCCGCAGCCATCTTATTGGAACCAAATGAAGAAGGTTATGGAATACAGGATAGCCTTTTGAAAACAGACGGGGTAGGCGTTGAATATTTAAAAATGGTTGCCGGCGGTTCTGCAAAACCCGCATCAATAGAAACGGTGATGGCAAAAGAACATTACATTTTCCAGGAAGGTCCGCAGGTTTTTAAATTTGCGGTAAAAGGAATGGCGGATGTTTCTTATGAATTGCTGGAAAGAAATAATTTAACCGGCGAAGACATTGCATGGCTGGTACCTCACCAGGCCAATAAAAGGATTATTGATGCAACTGCGAACAGGATGGGCCTTACGATGGATAAAGTGATGATCAACATTCAACGTTACGGAAATACCACTTCCGCTACGATTCCTTTGTGTTTGTGGGAATGGGAAAAACAATTGCATAAAGGAGATTTAATCGTTCTCGCCGCTTTTGGCGGAGGATTTACGTGGGGCGCTACATTGGTGAAATGGGCCTATGATACGAAATGATTTTTATTTTTTATCAGTAAACAAATAAATAACGTCAATTCTTATTTCCCGTAAAGCGGTTGTGCTGTTGTAATTATTTCTCAACTTTTGCTCTGAAATTTCCAATGCCAAAATGTTCTGTCTTGTTGTTGTAATTGTCAGTTTCAATTGATTTAAATTCTATTCTTCCATACAAACTGCCACCAACTTTATAATTTGATTTATCTAAAGTAAGATTTTGATAAACAGTTTTATAGGTTGGCTCAACTTCTCCCTCGATAATAACATCTGTGAAATGATAAGGCTTCGTACTAATAAATCACAAAACCGTTGCCACCAAAACCGTTACCAATACCAATGTTAATTGATAACGTATCTGAATGAAAAAAATAAGCACGGCAATTATTGAAGTTAGCAAACCGATTATCCCTTAAATCGATTTTTTCAGCAACAAAATAGGAAACATCGCTAGATCTTTTCCTTAAAATATCCTGGCGTTCAAAGACTGAAAATATTTCATTCTGCTTGTTAAGTTGATTATAAACAGAATCCAATGAAATTTTAGCATTAATATTTACTTCACTCCATTTATCAACTTCATTTTTGCATTTTAAATTAAATAATGAAAAAGTCATTAAAAGTAAAATCCAAATATTGCTTGCTTTATTTTGGAAGTTGAAATTTTTAAGCATCCGTTTATCATTAACAGTTAATTCTGAGATGCATTTTTTTTAGAATTGCATAAAACAATTAATTTTTAAAAAAATATCACAAGTAAAATAGCACGTTCTCAGCAAGGCAACAAATACCCAGTTTTTCTTTTTTATTTTAATAAAAAATTATTCTCCCATTCCTTTCAAAACATCTTTCAAAGCCATCACATTATCTGAGTCGCTTTGTGTATCTGCAAATATTGTTTTTGCATCATCATCATTTCCATAAAAAGATTCGTTTGCTTTTGCATCTACTGAAATGGCAGATCCGCTCAGGCTGATTCCTGCAAATAACCCTTTGCTCCTGGAGTAGGAATACACTTCTGCTTCCATTTTATAATCGGTGCTCGCTGTCGAGTTGCGGCCTACAGGGCCTGCTGTTACAGAAATATCTCCGCCTAATGTAAAACTTCCTTTGCCAATATCCTGCAACGTTTCACTGTTTTTAAAAATTAAAACCAAATCTACAGATTGTATCCCCGCCTGGAAACCTACACTGCCGCCAGTTATCGTTACAAATACGGGATTGCTCCACGTACCATCTTCCAGTTTTACCATCGCAATTCCTTTTCCTCTTTTTCCTGCTAATACAAAACCCGCATTTATCAATTTTGGCACCACAATAATTCCCTGGGTTACTTTCAATAGCTCCTGCGGAATACTTTCTTTCATTTGACTGAAATCCTGTAAAACTTTTGTAGCAGCTTGTATTTTATCATCCTGTTTGTCCTGGCTTTTTGCTGTTGTAAAAACAAAACTTAAAACAAGAAGTGGTAAAAATATTTTTAAAACTTTCATGACGCAATTTTTTTAGAATAAGTTTTTTTGAAACCGTGATGCAAGTTTAATGCCTTTATAGAAATGAGATTTACTTTAAAATCTTTTTATATTTTTTTTAGGACGATCCTTCATAAAAAAAAACGGCAATGCAGTGAAAAGTAAGTATCATTTTAAAGAAATAAAAAAGTGAACACCAAAAGGCATTCACTCTCAATTAAAACTTACAACTATGAATAAAAAAAAATTTCACACTCCCATATATTCTCTTAAAAGATTAGAGCCTGTAAATGTTTTTAATTTTTCCAATGCCTTATCTTTTATCTGCCTTACCCTTTCACGGGTAAGTCCATACTTTACGCCTAAATCTTCAAGGCTTACCGGCTCATCCACACCAATTCCATAAAAATAACAAATTACTTCCCGCTGGCGTTCAGTAAGCAATGTAAGAGACCTTTGAATTTCCTGCCGCAAAGAATCATTGAACATAATTTGCTTATCAGCGCTATCCGCGTTTACATTTACCATCACGTCCATCAAAGTATTTTCTTCGCCATCACCCAGCGGTGAGTCCATGCTTACATGCCTTGTGGCCATCCTCATGGTTGCCGTTACTTCTTCAATTTCCACATTCAATGCCTCTGCAATTTCTTCGGTGGTAGGTGGGCGTTCAAACTCCTGTTCCAACAACGAGTATGTACGACTGATTCGGTTAGTAAGTCCTACTTTGTTTAGAGGAAGCCTTACGATTCTGGATTGTTCCGCAAGCGCCTGCATAATACTTTGACGAATCCACCAAACGCCATAAGAAATAAATTTGAATCCACGTGTTTCATCAAAACGCTGCGCTGCCTTTATCAATCCAAGGTTTCCTTCATTGATCAGGTCCGGAAGCGTTAATCCCTGGTTTTGGTATTGCTTTGCAACAGAAACTACAAAACGCAAATTGGCTTTGGTAAGTTTGTCGAGCGCCTTCTGATCGCCTTGTTTTATCAGCGTGGCTAATCTTACTTCTTCTTCCGGGGTAATCATTTCAACTCTGCCTATTTCCTGCAAATATTTTTCAAGGCTCTCACTTTCACGATTGGTAATAGATTTTGAAATCTTTAATGAACGCATACTCATGATGATTGTTTAAATGGGTAGAAGAGTAATTTCTCTCTTCGGACTATTCGAATTAATAACAAACGAAACTTTGCCATTTAAAGTATGTTTGAAAAAAAATATTATTTGTTTTTGTCACCTGAATGGAACTTTTAAGTATAAAATCGTTTTAAAAAAAAATAAATTACCAAAAAAAAAGATAAATGTGGCTTGTGGGTTAATTTATTTTCTATTATTGCAGATAATGACTTTATCCAAGATGAGTAAGAAAATAAAATATACTGTTGAATACCCGGTGAGATGTTCACCTGCGATATTATTTGAATTCCTTTCTACTTCTTCCGGATTGCAGGAATGGTTTGCAGACAAAGTAGAAGATGAGGCGGGGATGTTCAGGTTTTCCTGGTCAGGCTCTGCAGAAGAGGCGCAGGTTGTCGAGATGGAGGAAAATAAATTAATAAAATTCCATTGGACAGATTCTCCGAAAGATGAATATTTTCAATTTACAATCGACAAATCAGAGGTTACCAGCCAAACGATTCTTGTCATTACCGATTTTGCCGAAAAGAAAGATATCAAAGACCAGAGCCAGCTTTGGGAAACACAGGTGAAAGAATTATTTCACCGTTTGGGTAGTTAAGGTTTTTATTCATGTTTTAAATATTTTAAAAGGCATTCGATTTCCTGATTATTTTGCCGCTACCAACGTGCTGATTTGTTCGGCCTGTTCTCAATAATTTGCCTTTTTCATTCATACGTTCCAGAAGTTTACCAGGTCAAATACTGGCTTCGCCCGATTGTGGAAATTTGAGAATTATAAAAACATCTTGCTGAAAAAGGTACACAAAAGAGTTGTTCATTCTCAAATTCAACGCTTCATTCTCCTGTTTTTTTTATTGCTGAGAAAATTAATTTAATAAATGAATAAAAGCTAAGCTCACGCTGGCATGGTGCTTTGAAGCGCTTTTTTTAAGGCAACTACGCGAGGTAGTTATGATGCACAGTGAAAATATTGCCTTGCAGACAGTAACTATGAAAATGGCGGAAAAACTTGGGGAGAATGAAGAAAAGTTTTCGATTGAGCAGTTCCATGAGGATTTTAAAAGTGACGACGTTATTGAATTATTTCGCAAAGACCTTCAGGAGGTAAAGTATCATAATATTAACAGGTTTCCTTCTTTAGTGATCAGGAGCCAAAATAATAAAGCCATTTTAATTTCCGGTTATCGTCCTTATTCTATCTTGATTGATGCGATAGAACAATTGGTGGCAATTCAGGCTACAGAAAAGATTAATAGAATGGAATACAAAAAATACTGGCAATCCCTAACAGAAAGAGAACTGCAGGAAATTGATAAACCGTTATAACTTAAAGCAGAGAAAAAGAAAATTTGAAAAAACGTTCTAATAACAATGTTTTCAAAAAGAAGAATCAGCGTTAAATGTTTGTTTACTGGTGTTAGCCAAGTATCATTCAATCGTCATTTGTGTAACTTTTTCAGCAAAAATTCTTAAAACCAATCCGGTTTCTACACTGCTATGACACAGAATTTCTTTTTTTAAGGGCTTTTTTAAAGAAAGATTCTGGCATTCTTTTTAAATCAAGGGAACTAAATAATACACTCTCTTCTCATCTATTAAGCAAAGACTATTGCTTTTTGAATAACATGATACTTAAATGTGAAAACACAAATATTACTTATTTATTGCTTTATTGAAATAAAATAAACGCTTCAACAATTAAACATTGGCGCGGTTTACATCCGATGAATGTTGCTTTTTATCGGACCATTTTACCTTTCCTGAGAAGAGAACAAGCAAACGGACAATAAATTTTTTTTAACCAGAGCATTTTTACAGCCCTTCCAGTAATTCAATTACTTTTTCTTTTTTCAAAATTAAATATCCGAGCCGGTCATTACTCACGCCGTCTTTTAGCTGGTAATTAAAAATCAGGTTTCCATCGGTAACCTCCGTTTCAAAATATTTAAAATCGATATTTGGATAATCTTTTAAGTTTTCGCCAATCTGGTAAAGATGGGTTGATAAAATAAATAACGAACGTTTTATTTTGATTAATCCTTCAATCACTACGGTACTGCATTTCATGGCGTCTTCCACATTGGTCCCTTTGAATAATTCATCAATCAGGATCAACCATTTTCTGCCGTCATTTACTTTCAGAATCGTGTTTTTTATCCGTTGAACTTCATTATAAAAATAACTTTCTCCCTTTACAATATTGTCCACCACATTGATGTTGCTGAGTAATCCATCAAACAGAGAAAGATGCATGGATTCTGCAGGAACGCCCATACCTATATGGGCTAAAAAGACCGAACTTCCAACGGCTTTGATGAACGTACTTTTGCCTGCCATGTTTGCTCCTGTCAGAAAAATAAAATTGTTATTTTGAGTTAATTCAATATCATAAGCAACCGGGTCTTGCAATAAAATGTGATACAATTTGTTTGCTTTCAAAACCGGCTCATGAGAAGAAATGAAAACAGGAAATGATAATTTAAGTTCGTTTACTGCTACCGCCATTCCATACCATGCATCTAATTGCGAATAAATATCAACAAGCTCTAAAAAATTTTGTTTGTAATGATAACGGATATAATATGCAAATGCAAGCATATCATGGTTAGAAAGTTCTGCTGCCTTTTCAAATTTTGAAATGCTATGCAACTGGTGCCTTTCTATAAGCACCTGCGCTTTTTGCAAAACCTTTTTCAAATTGAAAGGTGTTTCATCATTTAAAAAAACAGCAACAATTTGTTGCATTCCTTTAATAAAATCGAAGGCATGGCCGATAGAATATTTTATCAAAGAAAAATCAGGGCCATGAAGTAATTTATAAAAATAGGCTGTTAAAGGCGTTGGCCTTGCCGGCGGTTCATCAATAGACGATTCATAAAATTTATAAATCATCATTACTGTACCATTGCTTACTAAAAGCGGCCACTGCTCCTTGTTTGCAAGGATTAGCTGCAAAGTTTTCTGTACATTTCTTATAGAATCAATATCGCTTAAAGACTTGTTGAATACTTGTCTTAATTTCTCACGGCCTCCTGTAGTGCGCGTAAAATTTAATTTGTCGAAAACAGAAAATTCATCTTCATGATTGAAAATGGAAAGATCGTGTAAGGTCGTTTTGTCTGTCTCCATTAGTTACTAAATTGGTTAAATTGTTTATTAGTTTGCTGACAACCGGCGACATACCCCTGACAACCGAAAGTCCCTCACATGATTAGTTAGATCGGTGGGCGGTTTTCTATCGTCGCGTTCATCTACTTAAAAAATAATCTTTCTCCTTTTATAGATTCATCAAACAAGATTTTTCCATAAACATCTTCTGTTTGTGACCGGTCTGACCTGCGGTGCCGACCTGCCTGATAAGCACAATTTCCATTTACAAAAGTATGCGTTATCTCTGCGGGAAACGTAAAACCCATCAAAGGGCTCCATCCGCATTTGTATAAAATATTTTCATTTGTAACGGTTGTTTTTTTATTTAAATCAACAACCACCAAATCAGCAAAATAACCTTCACGGATAAAGCCGCGGTCTTTTATTTTAAAACATTCGGCAACCGCATGGCTCATTTTTTCCGCGATTTTTTCCAAAGAAATTTTTCCTTCTTTATAATAATGCAACATCATTAATAATGAATGTTGTACCAAAGGCAAACCCGAATGTGCATGCTCATACGGCGGCAGTTTTTCTTCCATTGTATGCGGTGCATGGTCTGTCGCTATTACGTCCAAGCGGTTGTCCAGCAAGCCTTTCCATAATGCTTCTCTATTTTTTGATTCTTTTATGGCCGGATTGCATTTGATTAAATAACCCAATCGTTCATAATCATCTGCAGTAAAATGTAAATGATGGACACAAACTTCTGCGGTAATTCTTTTTTCCTTTAATGGAATTTTATTGGTAAAAAGTTCCAGTTCTTTTGCGGTAGTAATGTGGAGAATATGCAAACGGCTGTTATATTTTTTTGCTAAAGAGACAGCAAACGAGGAAGAGGTATAACACGCATTTTCATCCCTGATAACCGGATGGTCGGATGGAAAAAGAATTGGTTTGATGCTTTTTAAATTCTTATAATTTTCTTTGATAATTTTTTCATCTTCACAATGGGTGGCAATTAATAATTCGCTTTCACTAAAAATTTTATGCAAGGCAGGTTCGCTGTCCACCAACATATTTCCGGTACTGGAACCCATAAAAATTTTTACACCGCAAACATCCATTTTTCTTTTATTCATTTTCAAAACTTCATCCGCATTTGTATTGCTCACGCCCATGAAGAAAGAATAATTTGCCAAAGATGTATGTTTTGCAACAGTATATTTTTCTTCCAGCAAATTTTCTGTAAGTGCGTTGGGTATTGTGTTTGGCATTTCCATAAAAGAAGTAACACCACCAGCAACCGCTGCTTTACTTTCTGTGTAAATGTTTGCTTTGTGCGTTAATCCCGGTTCCCGAAAATGCACCTGATCATCAATCGCCCCAGGGAATAAATGTTTTCCTTCTCCATCGATTTCCGTTACTTTTTCTTTTACGCTAATTGTGTTTCCAATTCTTTCTATCCGTCCGTTTTTTACATAAACATCTTTTTCAGAAATATTATTTTCATTCACGACGGATATGTGTTTAAAAAGATAATTTTGCATAGGCTGAAATTAAATAATTAATAACCAACTGTATGCAAATTATAAAAAGTGTTATTACCCTTGCCGTATTTTTTTATCCAGCATTTATTTTTGCGCAAACAACTTATATTCCTGAAGGTTCGAAAGAATACGATGTCATTGATCGTTTGGAAATAAAACAGGCACATAATCCTGTACTAAATTTTTCATCAGATAAACCATTTAGCAGAAAAGCAATTGTACCCGTAGTAGAAAAGATAGATAGTTTGGATAGTGCAAGCGGTAACCTTACCCCAATTGATAAATATAATTTGCATTCCCTTTTGATGGATAATTCAGAATGGGTAACTGGTTCAAAGGAATCTTTTCTAAGTAAAAAACCAATCTGGAATGCGTTGTATGCTACAAAACCGAATCTTCTGGAAGTAAATACGAAAGATTTTTTTCTTGCCTTAAATCCGATTATTTATTTCCAGGCCGGAAAGGAATCGGGCAATAATGAAAACATTTTTTTAAATAAACGCGGAGTTACTGTACGTGGAAGAATTGCAAATAAAATTGGATTCTCTTCTACCATTTCAGAGAACCAGGAGCGCGGTCCATCTTTTTTTCAGGAAAGAGTAGCACAATACAATGCAGTGCCAGGCGTGGGTTTTTACAAAAAATTTAAAGGAACTGCTTTCGATTATTTTGATGCAAGAGGTTATGTAACTTTTAATGCTACCAAATATATTGACATCCAGTTTGGCTATGACAAAAATTTTATTGGTGATGGATACCGCAGTCTTTTTTTGAGTGATGATGCCAACAGTTATTTATTTCTGAAACTTAATACACGAATCTGGAAATTAAATTACCAGAATATTTTTATGGAACTGATGCCGCAGTTCACGAAAACGGGCGATTATTTATTGGTAAGAAAATATGCTGCCATGCATCACCTCAGCATGAATGTAACCAAATGGTTGAATTTGGGCTTATTTGAAAGCGTCGTTTTTGGAAGAAGCCAGTATTTCGATTTTGAATATCTGAATCCGATTATTTTTCTCCGATATGTCGAAGGAAATGTAGGCAGTCCTGATAAAGCCCATGTAGGCTTTGATTTTAAAGCAAACGCGGCACATCATTTCCAGTTTTACGGGCAATTTTTACTGGATGAATTTATCCTGAAAGAAATTACTAAAAACAATGGTTACTGGGCTAATAAATATGGTTATCAGCTTGGCGTAAAATATGTTGACGCATTTACCATTAAAAACCTTGATCTTCAAATTGAAAGCAATCGCGTAAGGCCTTATACTTATTCTCATTACGACTCAGCAACAAATTATACGCATTACAATCAATTCCTCGCGCATCCGCTCGGCGCTAATTTCCAGGAATTTATAGGAATTGCAAAATATCAGCCTGCGCCAAAATGGTACATCAATGTAAGAGGCATTTATTATTATCAGGGACTTGATTCTGCAGGATTAAATTTCGGTGGAAATCCATTTGAACTCTATACAACACGCACCGGCGATTATGGACATTATGTAGGAAGCGGCAGAAAAGTAAGATGCCTGAATGCGACTTTCCAATTATCTTATGAATTAAAAGAAAACCTTTTTATTGACGGCGGATATTTATTCAGGAAACTTACAGATCTGCCCACGTCAAATACGCTAAGCGTGGGAATCAGGTGGAATGCGGCGAGAAGAGAGTATAATTATTGAGGTTGAAGGTTTAAGGTTTAAGGTTGAAGGTTGAAGGTTCAAGGTTCAAGGTTCAAGGTTGAAGGTTGAAGGTTCAAGGTTTAAAGTTCAAAGTTCAAGGTTTGAGGCTGATTTATAATTTTTTCGAAAATAGAAATTCTTATTATTTATTGGTTTACTGAGAAACTAAGGATATTCATCTTGCACAAGGTTTAATAGAAGAAAACAGTTGAAAAAAGCAAAATAAGTTTGAAGAAAAATGTTTTTTTAGGTTCTTTTTTTATAGAATAAAAAATCGAATTATTTCTTGATTTGCTGTAAAACAGTAAATTTTTTCGAATTTCTCATAATCGACTTGCTCTGAAGAATGGTAAGTCTAATTTTTATTTCACCTTCTGCCTTCTGCCTTCTGCCTCAAAAAGTGGGACACAACGTTTCTTTCCGGTTGCCATTGAAAGTATTATAAAAGCCTTTGTCTAATACATTAAATTCATCGGCGCCGAATGAATGATTGTAATTCTGCAGAGAAGAGGTGGTAACATCATAACTGAAAGTAAAACGTACATTACCAACTTGCAAACCAACCATAGGAATAAAAGCATCGCCATAACGGTAAAATAACCCACCGATAATTTGTTTGGAACCGTCGCCCGAAAGATTGTAAGCTGCATTCATTCCAACAACCAATTCGCTTGATTTTGCCATAATCGTATAATAAGCAGTGGGGTTTATAATCACCACATCACTCATTTTAAAAATTCCGTTTATAAAACCGATGTGACGCATGGGAATGGTGCTGGAATTATCTTCAGCAAAAAAAGTTTCCTTTGGCCTGTTTACATGTTGAATCGAATAACCGGCATTGATATAAACATCCTCCGTAGGAAAATAAGCATAATTAAGCCCGGCCTGCATATCAAAATAACTTACACTGTTGTTAAGCAATTGAACAGCTGTTGGTAAAGTAGCATCAAAAAATCTTCCATCGAATTGATCGGGAAACGTAAGTTTGCTTTGGTCAATTCTTTTATTGGCCCATCCTACATTAAAACCGGCTGTAAGAAGGCTACTCAACCCGAGCATTTGGTGATAAGCTACCGAAGCATATATTTGAGTGGCAGTAAGGCTGCCGGTTCCGGCTACATCGCGCTCTATCACTCCTCCCAGGCCCATCCACCCGGTTTCAATTCGATCTCTAAAAACCTGCGCATCGCCAAAAATACTCATGGTCTTGTAAGGCACTGACATAATATTTGAATACTGATTCCGGTACGAAGCGCCAAGCCGGTAATCGGCGTCAGGAATAAAACCAGTATTTGCCGGATTGGTAAGTAACGGGTTATTGAAAAATTGCGAAAAATGCAGATCCTGGGCAAAAGCACGCTGCATTCCAAAGGAGGATGAAAAGAAAATAAATAATATTTTAAAAATCTTTTTCATTTACTTATCGCAATAAAGTAATGTCGCCGGTTTTTGTTACTTTTTTATCATTAGAAAAAGTTACTTCCAAAGTATAAGCATACACATCCATCGGCTGCAGCTTTCCTTTAAAAGTACCATCCCATCCGCTTTTGGTACTATTCGTTTCAAAAACTTTTTGTCCCCAACGATTATAAATTGTCCAATGCATTTGTTTTATTCCAAATCCTACGACCTTGATAATACCATTGGTGCCAAACTTACCGGGTGTAAATGCAGATGGCACATCGACCAGTGGTGTTATTAGCGACTGAACCTCTATACAGGTATCATCGCTGCAACCAACATCATTGGCGGCATTCAGGCATACATTGAAAGTACCGGTGGCATTAAAAATATGTTTTGGATCTTTCAGGGTTGAAGTATCGCCATCATTAAAATTCCAAAGGTATTTTGTGGCTCCTACAGATTGATTTGTAAAATTCGTAAAGGTATTTTCTTTTGGAACCGTAGGATTATAGCTGAATGAAGCAAAAGGAATCGGGCTTACATTTAATGTGAAAGTTGTATCCGAAACTTTATTACAGGAGGTAGAATCATACGCGGTCAGTTTTACAGTATAAGCGCCGGTATTTGTATAAAGATGTGTCGGATGATCTTCTGTGGAAGTAGCACCATCCCCAAAATCCCAAAGAAAATTAAGGCCGCCCAAAGAATTATTCGTAAACACAGCATTATATGGAACACAACCGTTTGCCGGAGTGCTAAACAGTGCTTGTACTGTGGGAGAAAGGCGTATAGTCTTTACGGTGTCCCCCGGCGAATTACAATAAGTGGTATCATTCAGCGATAGCGTTACTTTATAAGTTCCGGCGCCGGCGAAAGTATGTGTCACGGGGTTTTGGTTCTGAACAACAAGGGGTGTATTATCGCCAAAATCCCAGGTAAAAATTCCTGGTTTAAAAGTTCCACGCGTAGGAGTGGAAAGGTTGGTAAAGTCATAACTCAGGTTTGTACAGGGCATCAATTTTTGGGAAAGAAAATCCAGATTTGCTTTATTATCCCCGGCCCGGATGTGTTTGTATGAAGTGTCAGCAATATTGCAGGTATTGCTGTCGATAGTAACCAACATTACCGGATAGGTACCCACCTTTTCATAAACATGTGAAGTAGCAGGAACGGTAGTGGTATCACCGGTTCCATCACCAAAATACCAGTAATAGAGTTTGCCTTTTTTAAGAGAATCTGTGAAATCGACCTGCAACGGCACGCATCCTGACGTATCATTGGCAACTCCATTTATAGAAGCATGCAAATCAGATCGCACACCTGAAAAATCCATTTCTATTTTAAGCATCCCAAGATTGCAGGAGCCGTTTTGTCCCTGCGATTGATTGCTTTTTGACCAGGCTCCAGGTGTGCCTGGAAATGCGACGCTTTTATAACAATTAGCACACATTGCCTGATAAATGACTCCATTGCGGTCAAAACGGCTGGTACCTCCATCTACATGATCCCCAAAAGTTATTGGAGAAGTTCTGCCTGGAGGATCCTGCTGCCCATAAAAAGTACCATATAGTAATGAATCTACATTTTTGCGCAGCACAATAAAATAAAAATCACTTCCTGAAGCATCTGTTTGAGGTTTGACTGCATTGGGAGTGGTGGGCATTCCTTTGGTAGTAGCGGTTTGAAAACCTGTGCCGGTATTGGATTTTCCGCCCCAGCCTGATACATACACATTCTCGCAGCGATCCACAAGGAAAGCGGTTGGAGACAAATTAGGATAGGTTGCATTTACGGAGCCGAAAACTGTTTGATATACTACTCCACTCAAATCAGGTTTTAGCTTTGTAATGAATTGCTTGGACCCGCTGTTGGAGTAAGTTGCATTAATTACAGGCATATTTCCTTCGGAAGTTCCCATTACGTAAATGAACCCGAATTTATCGGTATCTATTCCATAAATCTGATCGGCCTGTGCCGTTCCGATATACGTGCCCCTGATTACAGATGTGCCGGTGTTATTCATTTCAATAATAAATCCATCGCAGACGCCACCCTGGAAACTGGAATTTACCACACCTGATTTTGAAATTCCATTCAGGTCGCTGCTGGCTGTACCACCCGCAACATAAACGTTTCCATTATTCCCTAATCCCAAAACATAAGCTGCGTCATTATCTTTTCCTCCCAATAAAGTACTAAACAAAACTCTGTTACAGGTTGGATCCAATTTTAATACTACCGCATCCTGCATTCCTGCATTTTTGCTCTGGTAAGCTCCGGCAGTAACCGGAAAATCAGACGATGCGGTACAGGAAGCAACATAAATATTATTAGATGCATCAAGCAAAACTTCGCTCCTTGCATCATCGCCATAATTTCTTTTCAACGAATTGGTTCCGGATCCACTGCTCTCATCCGCAATATTCACCCCGTCGTTTGCAGAGCCGCCGATTTTCATGGAACCAATAAGATTTCCTCCGTTGGCATCTAATTTAGTAACAACAATATCGTATCCGCCGAGCTTTCCAAATGTGGCAGTTGTCGGGTAATTAGGTGAATTGGACCTTCCGGCAAGAGTGAGGCTTCCCTGCGCATCTACAATGAGACTGTGCGGCTGTTCTTCACCACTTCCGCCAATATAAGTAGTATATATCATGTTACGCCCGTCTGGTGAAAGCTTAATAATGGCAATATCAAATGATCCATTAAATGACTGATCATACCCGTTTGAGGCAGGAAAACCGGGACCAAAAGCAATACCACCACCATAAAAACTCCCATCAGGACCATAAGTAGCAGTAAATCCCCAGTTATCTGCTTTGCTTCCAGAATAACTAAAAAATATTAAAGTGGGATCAATAATCAGTGTTTGGTTGGGAGAATAATCCTTCACTTTAAAAGTTACAACATCTCCTTTTATTACATACCGGCAATCTAGTTCCTGTTTTTGGTTATCAATAACCTGGTAGGTGTAAGGTTTTAATTCTTTGCTTACTCCAAGCGGAGTAGTAATATTGAGTTCGCGGTTTTTTACAGAAAGGCCTTTTGCCCCGGAATATTTCATAGCAATGTCGCTAATCTTTGCACCGGGATTAATGATAAAATCATATTTCAAATTACCACCTGCATCTGTATAATAGCGTAAATCTATACCTGGATACATATTTTTATAAGTAACTCCCAGGTAAATTTTACAACCGGAAGCCCATTTGCTTTTATCATTTCCAATAAAATAATTGGTTACTGATGGTATGGCCTTATCAGGAATAATCTCAGGATTTTGTGCGTTCAAAAATTCTACAGAATAGGCGTGGCTGCGGATGGTTTCATTCACTGTTTTTCTTCCAACTGTGGCGGAAGAATCTAAACCATGTCGTTCAAGTTTTATTTTTTCAATATCATCCGGATTGTATTGAGCAATGGTAAATCCTTTGTTGGTTAAGAAAAAGGAACCACTCCCGGCATTACTCATAAATTTTACCTTCTGATCCCACTGGCCCTTATTCTCTATAAACTCTACCTGGGCGAATAAATTTTCCGTAACAAAAAATGTTGTTAGCAGAAGGAAAAGGAAATGAGAATATTTTTTTAAGATTTTCAAAAAAAATAATTTTATAATGAATCAACTTGAAAATAGACTGTGTGAAAGCAAAATAGTAAAATAAAATTCTAAAAATAAATTTACGAAACAAATGATACCGGAGTTTGAAAATAATCTTTTCGATTTTGTTTTAATAGCTTCTTAACATAACACTTTAAAAGAAGTCTTATGATATTTTACTCCAGGCAGTTTTTCCCTTTTCACTTTCCATAAAATCTCGAAGGCAGGCGTTTTGAGGAGTAGATAATTTTGCGTCCTCATGTATGATTTTTTCAGCAGTTAATCTTGCCGCTTCCACGATTTTTCTGTCCTCAATAATATTGGCTAATTTAAAATTGAGTAAACCACTTTGTCGCGTTCCTTCAATATCACCCGGGCCACGGATTTCCAAATCCTTCTCTGCAATTTTAAAGCCATCGTTGGTCTCGCACATAATTTTCAAACGTTGTTTTGCGTCAGCGCTTAGTTTAACTTTAGTAGAAAGGATACAATAACTTTTTTCATTTCCGCGACCTACTCTGCCACGCAACTGATGCAATTGGGGAAGTCCAAATTTTTCAGCACTTTCAATTACCATTACACTTGCATTGGGGACATTCACGCCAACTTCAATTACTGTTGTGGAAACCATTATGTGTGTGTCACCTTTCACAAAACGATTCATATTTGTTTGTTTTTCCGCAGACTTTTGCCTGCCGTGAACCATACTTATATAATATTGCGGTTCCGGAAAATAGGCTTTCACTTCTTCATAACCACGCATCAAATCTTCAAAATCAAGCTTCGCAGATTCTTCTATCAATGGGTAAATGATATAAGCTTGCCTTCCTCGCTTTATTTCGGATTTAATAAAATTCATTACCTGTGGCCGTGCATATTCCATTCGATGAACAGTCGTAATCGGAATTCTTCCGGGCGGCATTTCATCCATAATGCTGTAATCCAAATCTCCATAGGCGGTCAAGGCAAGTGTACGCGGGATGGGCGTTGCAGTCATCACAAGAATGTGAGGAT
Source organism: uncultured Chitinophagaceae bacterium (assembly GCA_963706825.1). Taxonomy (GTDB): domain Bacteria; phylum Bacteroidota; class Bacteroidia; order Chitinophagales; family Chitinophagaceae; genus Ginsengibacter. Next base: position 1,066,996 of record CAVPNT010000005.1, read on the forward strand.
TAATGTCATTTTTATCCCAGAGTTTTGCTCTTTGTGCCACGCCAAAACGATGCTGCTCGTCCACAATTGCCAGGCCGAGGTTTTTGAACTGAACAGCATCTTCGATTAACGCATGCGTACCGGTTAGTAACGTAATTTCTCCTTCTTTGGTTGCTTTTAAGATTTCACGCTTTTCTTTTGCAGAAGAGGAACCGGTAAGAATTCCTATTTTTATCGGAATACCATCCAGCATTGTCTTCAGGCTTTCAAAATGTTGCCGCGCCAGTATTTCTGTAGGCGCCATAAAGCAACTTTGATAACCATTATCTGCTGCAATAAGCATCGCCATCAATGCCACCATTGTTTTACCGCTTCCTACATCCCCTTGCAAAAGCCGGTTCATTTGTTTACCGCTTCCCAAATCTTTCCTGATTTCTTTCAAAACTCTTTTTTGAGCACCCGTCAGTTCAAAAGGCAGATGATGATTATAAAAATCATTGAAAAGATCGCCGACTTTAGAGAAATTCAATCCTTTAGAAAAAGTATTTCTTTTAAATCTTATTAAACCCATTCGCAGTTGCGAAATAAAAAGCTCCTCAAATTTCAGCCGCTTTACCGCATTTTCATAGTCTTTTTGCGAAGAAGGAAAATGAATATTTTTATAAGCATCAAATCTTTTTACAAGCCTAAATTTCTCTAAAATATCTGCGGGAAGATTTTCGGGAATATCCTTTTCAGAAAGCATTTGCAAAAGGGCATAAGTCAAAGCTCCCATTTGCCTCCCTCCCATGCTTTTTGCTTTTAATTTTTCTGTTCCGGGATAAATAGGTTCCAGAAAACTTTTCGCATTCTTGTTTGCATCCGTAAGCAATTCCATTTCAGGATGGGTAATCTGGGGCGAATTCATAAAAAATCCGGCTTTGCCAAAAACCAAAAACTGTGCTCCGATATGAAGGCTTTTTTCTATCCAGTTTATTCCCTGAAACCAAACCAGTTCCAACTCTCCGGTGCCGTCATAAATCGTGGCTACCAGCCTCCTTCCCCGATTTTCACCCAATATATCTACGGAAGTTATTTTACCTTTTACCTGCACATAATCTGTTTCAAAATTTATTTTACTTATCGGCGTTATTTCCGTACGGTCAATATGCCTGAACGGAAAATATTGCAGTAAATCATTAAAAATAAAAATGCCGGCTTCTTTTTTCAAAATGTCTGCCCGAAAGGGGCCTACACCTTTTAAATATTCAATCGGATTATTTAATATAGAAACTGAATTAGTGATGATATTGCTTTTTTACTTTGTGTAAATTCTTACAAATATAACCAAGATGAGGCATCAGAATTTCAGTCAAAAAACGGCTTTTAAAATGACAAATACAATAAATTTCTAAAAAATCTGTTTTAAAGACAGCATACCTAAATTTTATTTTTTTTTTCTGTTAAAAGAACTGCAAAACGGCGTCTTTGCTGGTTTTCAACAATATGTAAAAGCTCATAATACGCTATTTTTGCATCGTCTTTAAGAAATAAAAATCCAATTTTTAAAGTCCTTTTTACTGTACCTGAAAACCTATAAAACATCCGAATGAAAAATTTCTTTCAGAAACGTTATCTTTCCCTATCGCTGCTTTTTATTTTTCTGATTCCGTTTCCTTTTATGTTTGCAAGGCTTAAGCCCGCGGCACCTTCAGTAAAAACATCGATTGTGAAAATTAATGCCCCAGCTGCCACAAATCTCGATCTTACAAGCTTTCACCTGTATGACAGCTTACAGTTGAATCAATTGGGACTGTCCAGGCAGGCTTTTATAGAAGGGGTGAAAGGATACAATGTTTTACGTTCCGCCGGCAAACTCAATAACGATAATGTTTTATCTATTGTCGATTTTAGTCTGCCTTCTACTCAAAAGCGTTTGTTTGTATTGGATATGGAAAATTTAAAGTTGCTTTTTAATACATACGTGGCACACGGGCGCAATTCAGGAAAAGAATTTGCAAACCGCTTTTCGAATCGGCCTGAAAGCAATATGAGTAGCCTGGGTTTTTACATCACCAGGCAAACGTATAATGGCGAGCATGGGCTTTCACTGAAACTGGAAGGAGAAGAAAAAGGAATTAATGATAATGCCGCAAGCCGCGCGATTGTCATTCACTGTGCAGATTATGTAAGTGAAAAAACGATTAAAGCGCTCGGATACATTGGCAGAAGTTTGGGCTGTCCGGCTTTGCCACCAAAATATACAAAACCAATTATCGAAACCATAAAAGACGGCTCTTGTCTTTTTGTATACAGCCCAAGCGAAAAGTATCTTTCTAACTCACCTATTTTACAGGCAGCTTCTTAATTTCCCGATATTAGAATTGAAATTGAAGTTATTTGTTCGTTTAGTGTAAAGGCAAAATAGAACATCAAAAATTGCCGGTATTCAACACTATCAAAAAGTATCTTTCCAATTCACCTATTTTTACAGCTTCTTAATTCCCCGATATTAGAATTGAAATTGAAGTTATTTGTTCGTTTACTGTAAAAGGTAAAATAGAACATCAAAAATTGCCGGTATCCAACACTATCATATTTCCAGGATATCTAACGTATTCATCGTTTTCTGCCGTTATAAAAACCCTGTGCGGTTTTACCGGAGAAACGGCGCTCAATGATGCCTTCATTTTATTGCTGAGAAAACCGCTCGAACTCACAATCCGGCCAATATTTTTTATGGCGTTATTTCTTGTTTCAGTCCACACTACATAATAGTTTCGCGGCGGATTGAGGCGTTTTGAGTCGGCCAAATTTTCTACATTCACATTAATAGCGTAATTATTATTTTTATCCTTTTTTATTTTTACGCTACCCCTTGCTGCTGGCGCAATTGAGGAAGTTGGAAAAATAATTTTTTTAGAACAGGAACTAAAATACAGAAGCAGGAATAACAGGATTACTGTTGGAAAAATTATTGGAACATTTTTAGAACTTTTCGTTGCTTTCATCTGGTAAAATCGCTGTTTGAAAGCTAAGCCCAAATTCAATGCCTAAATGAAATCTTGTTGTATGGGTCAAAGAGGAAATTAATGTTATTTCATTCCTTTCTTTACTTTACGGCCAATCGTTGGCAATACTGGTACTGCTTTTTTTAAAAAATCCGCTATTATGCTGGTCAATTCTATTTAAAATATCCTCTGTTTCGCCAGTATAATATCTATCTAACTTTTCAGAGTAAATAATGTAAATAAGATGCATAAATAAAAAAACCCCGATTAAGGGGTTTTGTGGTGTGGGGCGGGATTGAACCGCCGACACAAGGATTTTCAGTCCTTTGCTCTACCAACTGAGCTACCGCACCGGCTATTTTGGGCGGCAAAAATAGGGTTATTCAGTTAAAATAAAAATTCCTTTTTCATTTTTTTTAATTGCCATATTCACACAGGAATTTGATACGCATAATCTTTAACTGTTCCAGCGAATAATTGCCATCTGCCAGTTCTTCTTTCGCAATTTCCAGGCTGGATGTTTCACAACCTTTAAAATAGTCAATAATCTCTTCTCTTTCATACTCTTCCATCAGTTCCTCAATCGCATAATCCAGGTTCAGCTTGGTACCGCTGGCTACAATCGTTTCCATTTCTTCCAAAAGTTCTTCCAGCTTTAAAGTCCGGTTTTTGGCAATGGTTTCGAGCGGCATTTTTTTATCCACGTTCTGAATAATAAAAATTTTATTACTGTTGCGGTTTACCACGCTTTTCATTACAAAATCGTCGGGCTTTTCTATATCATTTTCCTCTACGTATTTTGCTATCAGGTTCACAAAAGGCCTTCCGAATTTCAACGCTTTACCCACGCTCACCCCCTGGCATTTTTCGAGTTCTTTTAAGGTCGTAGGATAAAGCGTCGCCATATCTATCAAACTATTTTCCAGGAAAATAACAAACGGTGGCAAATTGCGTTTTTTAGCTTCCTCACGGCGTAAATCTTTCAGCAATTCAATCAATTTTTCATCGGCTGCAACGGCTTCGCCTGTATCTGCTGCATCCTCATCCTCTTCTCCATCGGTTTCATAAATGTGATTTAGTGCGATTTTGAAGGAAGCAGGCTTTTTAAGAAATGCCTCGCCTTTTTTAGTAAATTTCAAAACACCATAATCTTCGATATCTTTTTGAATCAGGTTTTCCAACAGCATTTGCCGTATCAATGAGTTCCAAAAATGTTCATCCTTGTCTTTGCCCGTTCCAAAAACCGGTTTTTCTTCGTGCCGGTACATTTTTATCTGCGGATTCAGTTTGCCGACAATAACAGGAATCATATAGGTAATGGGAAATCTTTCTTCCAATGCTTTTATCGCATTTAGTGCAATTAACGCCTCCTGTTTTGCCTCAATCAGTTCTTTTGGATTTTTACAGTTGTCGCATTTGCCTCCGCAGTTATCCTGGGTGTAAATTTCTCCAAAATAATTCAACAGCATTTTTCTGCGACAAACGGCGCTTTCGGAATAGGCAACTGTCTCGTTTATCAATTGAGCGCCTATTTCTCTTTCGCTGAGAGATTTGTCGCGCATCAGATGCTCGAGCTTTGCCACGTCTTTATGAGAATAATAAAGTAAACATTTTCCTTCCAATCCATCACGCCCTGCACGGCCTGTTTCCTGGTAATAATTTTCTATAGATTTTGGAATATTATAATGAATCACAAAACGAATATCCGGCTTATCAATTCCCATCCCAAAAGCGATGGTGGCCACAATTACCTGAATTTCTTCGCCCAGAAACTGATCTTGCCTTGTTGCCCTTAATTTGGTATCCAATCCTGCATGATAAGCAACCGCTTTTATTCCATTCGCCATTAGCGTATCGGCAAGTTCTTCTGTGGTCTTGCGGTTCAGTGTGTAAATAATACCGCTTTTGCCTTTATTTTGAGAAATAAATTTGACCATGCTTTTTATTGCCTGATCTTTTTTCACTTTAGGCACTACCTCATAGTATAAATTGGATCGGTTAAATGAAGAAATAAAAATATTGGGATCGTTCAGACCAAGATTTTTGACAATATCGCTTTGAACTTTCGGAGTAGCGGTAGCTGTCAAAGCAATTACAGGTATTTTCTCATCTATTTCGTCCATAATTTCCCGCAACCTCCGGTATTCCGGCCTGAAATCATGCCCCCATTCACTGATACAATGCGCCTCATCCACTGCAAAAAACGAAATCTTCAGGTCTCTAAAAAATTCCACATTTTCTTCTTTCGTCAAGGTTTCCGGAGCTACATAAAGCAACTTCGTATGGCCCGAAACAAGATCATCTTTTACAATTTTTTGCTGCCCTTTATTAAGGGAACTGTTCAAAAAATGAGCAATATTATCTGCGCTGCTGTATCCCCTTACCAGGTCTACCTGATTTTTCATCAGCGCGATTAGCGGTGAAACTATGATGGCACAGCCTTCGCTTATAATAGCAGGCAATTGGTAACAAAGGCTTTTGCCTCCGCCTGTTGGCATGATTACAAAAGTATCTTTACCGGATAAGAGGCTTTTGATAATTTGTTCCTGTGGTTCTTTGAATGAATTAAACCCAAAATAATTTTGAAGATGCTCGGTGAGTAATTTTCCCTGGTAGGTTGTGTCGGTATTACTTTGATTTGAATTTTTTTGCGTTGAAGTTTTTGGTGGTTTTTTTGTTTTTGTTGTAGGCATGGCTTTTCGTTTCTGCTATTCTATCTTTTTAAAGGGTTCCAAAGTTAATTTATTGAAATGAAAAGTGAGGTTAAAGTTATTTTAACAGTCCCTTTATTAAGAATAATTTGGTTAAGGTACGAAATTATTATAGTTAAAATACCAAAATTTATTTTGCTTTGCTCATCCGTTCATTTCAAGTACGTTTGCAATCATTTCAGAAAATTTCACCTATTTGAATATAAATAGGAGGACCAATAAATTAAAAGCGCCTTTTGCAGTATTTGATGGGAAACAACATTATTCATACCGGCAAACAAACAATTAAAGCAGAATGTAATTCTATCGCTGAACTGGAACATTTTATCAATTCAGATTTTGAAGATGCGATTTTGCGAATCCATTCTTCCAAAGGCCGATTAGTGATTAGTGGAATCGGGAAGAGTGCAATCATTGCCCAGAAAATTGTGGCATCATTGAATAGTACAGGCACTCCTGCTATTTTTCTTCATGCTGCAGATGCCCTTCATGGAGATATCGGGATGGTGCAGGAAAATGATGTAGTGATGATCATCAGCAAAAGCGGCGACAGCCCCGAAATCAAAGTTTTGGTTCCATTAGTAAAAAATTTTGGCAACCTGCTGATTGCAATGTGCGGCAACCAGGAAAGTTATTTGGTAAAATGCGCCGATATATTTTTAAATACAACGGTAAAAGAAGAGGCATCGCCCGATAACCTGGCCCCCACCAACAGTACCACGGCGCAAATGGTAATGGGCGACGCGATTACGGTTTGTCTTATGGAATTGAGGGGTTTTGGTTCTGAAGATTTTGCGCGCTTTCATCCGGGAGGGGCGTTGGGAAAAAAATTATATCTGCGGGTTGGCGATCTTTCTGTCAATAATGAAAAACCGTCAGTAAACACGGAAAGTGTTTTGAAAGACGTCATTATTGAAATAAGTCAAAAACGATTAGGGGTAACCGTTGTATTGGATAATCAAAAAAAAATTACCGGTATTATCACCGATGGCGATCTGCGCAGAATGCTGGAAAAAGACATGAATCATAAAGATGTAAAAGCAAGAGACATCATGACTTTACATCCCAAAACGATAGACAGTAAATCACTTGCGATTAACGCACTTGACATCATGCGTAGCAAAAATATCACGCAACTGGTGGTAGTTGATAATGATAACTACGCAGGAATCATTCATCTGCATGATCTCATCCGGGAAGGAATTATTTAAACAAACTAATTATGAACAAAAACAATTATGTGGCCATCATGGCCGGTGGTATTGGAAGCCGTTTCTGGCCTGTAAGCCGTGTCGATTATCCCAAGCAGTTCCTGGATATTTTAAATACCGGCAAAACGCTCATCCAATCTACTTTTGACCGTTTTGCGCAATACATTCCCGTTGAAAATATTTATGTAGTTACTTCTTTTCAATATAAAAACATTGTAGCGGAACAATTGCCTTTGATGCCCCTTGAAAATATCGTTTGCGAACCTTCCCGCAAAAATACCGCTCCTTGTATCGCTTATATATCTTATAAACTTCAACAATTAAATCCACATAGCAATTTGATTTGCGCTCCGGCAGATCACCTGATTTTGGATGACAAAGCGTTTATAAAAACGAGCCTCGAAGCGCTTGAGTTTACCGAAAAAAACAACGCATTACTTACTTTGGGAATCAAACCTTTTCAGCCAAATACCGGGTATGGCTACATTCAATATGAACAACATGCGGTAAGCGATAACATTTATAAAGTAAAGACCTTTACCGAAAAGCCGGATTTGGAATTAGCCAAAACTTTTATTGCCAGTGGGGATTTTTTATGGAATGCCGGCATTTTTGTATGGCAAACAAAAAATATCATCGCCTCTTTTGCAAACTACCTGCCCGAAATACATGACCTTTTTGAAGGAGCGAAAAAAGCCATGAATGCAGAGAATGAAAAAGAAGCGATAGAACTAATTTATCCGTTATGCATGAGTATCTCCATAGATTATGGCATTTTGGAAAAGGCCGATAATGTATATGTCATTCCATCTTCTTTTGGCTGGAGCGACCTCGGAACCTGGGGCAGCGCTTACGAAAATCTGGAAAAAGATTATCATGAAAATGCGGTTACCGGAAATAATATCGTCCTTTTTGATTGTTCAAAAAACATCATCCACACTACTGACGATAAATTGGTTTTATTACAGGGAATGGAGGATTTTATTGTAGTAGATAGCAAAGACGCATTATTGATTTGCAAAAAAGAAAACGAACAAAATATCAAAGAATATTTATCAGAAATAAAAAGAAATATTGGGGATAAGTTTTTGTAATTCAATTTTAGAAACTACTTATTCTATCGTCACTATTTTCTTTAAAAGAAACTTTATCTCTTTCCATTAATTCTTTTGTAAAAATTGCTCAGAGTTTCCACAACTTCGGTTTCAAAAGTTGAAAACCGTACTTTTGTTCCAATATTTTTTTATTGCCCGCTGGTTGGTGCCTTCACGAACCGGTTCTAAACTCAGCAATCTTTTTGCATGTTTAAAAAACTGGATAAACTCATACTGAAAGCTTTTGTGTGGCCTTTTATAGCCACTTTTTTTATTACACTATTTGTATTTATGATGCAAATTCTGTGGAAATATATCGATGATCTGGTGGGAAAAGGATTGGATATGCTAACCCTGACTGAATTTCTAATTTACGCCAGCGCAACCCTTGTAACCCTCGCAATGCCCATTGCCATTCTGCTGTCTTCCATTATGACGTTTGGCAAACTGGGTGAAAATTTCGAACTCGTTGCGATCAAATCTTCCGGCATTTCATTGTTACGTTTTATGCGCCCGCTATTTTTTGTTTCAATTGTTTTATCAGGAATCGCATTTTTATTTGCCAATTATATTGCTCCGGTAGCGAATTTAAAATTTGCCGTTATCTATCATGATATTTATGAAAAAAGCCCGGCTTTCGATTTAAAAGACGGTGTTTTTTATGATGGTTTTCGTGGATTTTCTATTAAAGTAGATAAAAAAGATAAGGACAGAAGCACACTGCACAAGGTTTTGATCTATGAACAATCGAATGGAGTGCAGGATAATACCATCATTTCTGAAAGTGGTAAAATGTCTATGAGCACCGATAAAAAATTTTTAGAATTCAAATTGGAAAATGGAAACCGGTATGAAGAAAACGGCACCTTTAATTCTACAAAAAACGAGTTTATCAATTTAGGGTTCAAAGAATATAATAAGCTCTTTGATTTGAGCCAGCTCAATTTGCAAAAAACGTCCGACAGCCTTTTTATGAACAACATCCGCATGAAAACGATGCGTCAATTGAATGTAGATCTGGATTCTCTCAAAAAAGTGCCGGATTCTTTTTATAAAAGAAACAAAACACAACTTGCTTATTATGTAAAGTATTCAAATTTTAAAGATAGCACCGCTACAAAAAAAGAAATGACGGTTGCAAAAGAAAAAACACCATCCAAAAAAGTAAAGCAATTCGATGCACTGATTCCTGATACTTTGAAGTCTATCGTTTATGATCAAACTTTGAATAATGTAAATAATGCGCGCAATCTTTTGCAGATGGCAGCTGTAGATTACAAAAGCCAAAACGATGATTTTACCCAACATGAAATAGAATGGCATAAAAAATTATCGCTTTCAATAGCGTGCCTGGTATTGTTTTTTATTGGCGCCCCGCTTGGCTCTATCATCCGAAAAGGGGGCCTGGGATTACCGTTGGTTATGGCGCTGCTATTTTTTATGGTCTTTTATTTATTAAATATTTTTGGTGAAAAATTTACCAAAGAACATACACTGATACCTATTGTCGGGATGTGGCTTCCCGTAATTGTACTTTCGCCGGTTGGTTTTTTTCTTACTTATAAAGCCATGCACGATTCACAATTGTTTAATAAAGAATATTATTACCGCCTTTTTAAAAATTTCAGATTGGCCTCGCAGCGTGTTTTTGGTAATTTAAACAAAAACCGAAATCTTTAAATCGAATTATTTTCCTTGTTAATGATTTTATTGTTGTCAGAAGGACCCGTTTCTGGAATTATTCCAGATTACAAATAGCGATTATTTATTTGTTTACTGAACCTTCAACCTTCAACCTTGAACCTTCCACATTCAACCTTCCACCTTCAACCTTCAACCTTGAACCTTCAACCTTGAACCTTCAACCTCTTCCTTAAATAGACTCAGCCTTTGCAGTAGAAGCGTCCATTAGAGGCAACTAAAACAAAGGCTGATAAATTGAAAAGCAATCTGCTGCAAATGTAAAGGTTCCTTGTATTGAAAACCAAATATTTTACTCAAAATGTTTACGATTCCGGTTAATTTTATTTGTTGTAACATATCCTTTTAAAATGTTTTACATTCGCCCTGTTTATTTTAAAAAACAATAACATTTGTTATGGAAGAATGGAAAGAATACCAGGAAAAAAACCGTGAAAGATTTTTAAATGAAATGATGGAACTGTTGCGAATTCCTTCGGTAAGCGCAAAAAGTGAACATAAAAACGACATGTATACATGCGCTGAAGCTGTTAAGCAAAGTTTTCTGAATTCCGGTGCAGACAAAGCTGAAGTGATGCAGACTGATGGCTTTCCGGTAGTATATGCTGAAAAAATAATTGATAAAAATAAACCTACGGTTTTGGTGTATGGACACTATGACGTGCAGCCGGCAGAACCGCTCGAACTGTGGCACAGCAAGCCATTTGAGCCGGTGATAAAAGATGGAAAAGTTTTTGCGCGCGGTTCTGCTGACGATAAAGGCCAGTTTTTTATGCATTTAAAAGCATTGGAGACGATGGCAAAAACAAATACGATGTTTACCAATATTAAATTCATCATTGAAGGCGAAGAAGAAGTGGGTTCGCCAAATCTTGGAAAATTTGTTGAGCAAAATAAAGAACTTTTAAAAGCGGATGTTATTTTAATCAGTGATAGTTCCATGCTTAGCATGGACACTCCATCACTGGATATTGGTGTGCGTGGTTTATCATATATTGAGGTAGAAGTCACCGGCGCGGAAAGAGATTTGCACAGTGGAACTTATGGGGGCGCAGTTGCCAATCCGATTACTGTTTTGGCAAAAATGATTGCCAGTTGTCATGATGAAAATAACCATGTTACCATCCCCGGCTTTTATGATGACGTAGTGGAAGTCCCGGCGGAAGAAAGAGCGTTAATGGCTAAAGCTCCTTTTGATGAAAATGAATATAAAAAAGAAATAGGCATCAAAGAATTATGGGGCGAAAAAGGATACACTACCAATGAAAGAACCGGCATCAGGCCTACATTAGAAGTGAGTGGCATCTGGGGCGGATACCAGGGCGAAGGTGCAAAAACCGTTTTACCTTCAAAAGCAACTGCAAAAATATCAGCGCGGCTGGTTCCGAACCAATCATCTGAAAAAATGACCAAAAAGCTCATTGATTATTTTACTTCCATAGCTCCTTCATCAGTTACCGTAAAAGCCTTTGAACATCACGGTGGCGAGCCTTATCTTACGCCAATAGACAGCAAAGGATATAAAGCCGCCACCAGAGCAATAGAAACTACTTTTGGAAAAACGCCGGTTCCTGTTCGCGGCGGTGGAAGCATTCCAATTTCCACCATTCTTGAGAAAGAACTGGGTGTAAAAATAATCTTCATGGGCTTTGGTTTAGATAGCGACAATCTTCATTCGCCTAATGAAAAATACGGTATTGCCAATTTTAATAAAGGAATAGAAACCATTCCTTATTTTCATAAGTATTTTGCAGAATCAGCAGAAGTTTAAAAAAGAAGATTGCAAATTTTCTTATTAAATTTTATCCTCTTTGTAAAACACAATTCCTGGTTATTTGTTCTTTTACCGAAGCGTAATATACTTACTAACGGGAAGATATAAACGTAAATAATGCTTTCTCAATCAGGATGAAACAGGAACGGGCGTGGTTTTATTTTGATAAACCTTTTCCCCATAAATTGCTTTATGTGCTTCTGCCCTCGCATATCTCATTAATAACCTGATAGAAAAATAACCAATGCTAATAATTAATCCGATGAAAAAACCGATAATGCTATAAATAAGCGGAGATCTTTTTTGCACATCATAAGGTGGTTCCGGCTGGTCTAACACTTTTATAACCGGTGTGGCTTTTTGTAATTTGTAAGCGGCATTTTGTTGGTTTGCAACTGCTATCGCATATTGCTGGCGCAGCATTTGTTTGTCTGTAATCAGATTTTCTGTCGGAACCCTGAATTCCATTTTATCAGTATTGGTAAATAACGTCCTTTTATCAATGGCAATAATCTGCTTGTCTTTTGAATGGATTACCCCTCTCAGTGAATCCACTTTGCTGCTTGCAAAGTCAAAATCGCGTTTGGCTTTTTCGCGTTTCAAATCAATATAAAAGGCAGATATTTTATTTATAAATCCAAAACTAATGGTTCTTACCAGTTCGGGGCTGCGGCCTGTATAAGTTATTACGAAACTGTTGTTTTTATTAATAGTGGCCGTCAAAGCATTCTTCAAAATTTTTGAGGCTTTAGAAATACAAGCTGCTTCATCTGCAGGCATTTCTATTTCCCGTTCCAGAAAGCTGCGGTGATTATTTATATCAGAGATAAGTAATTCTGCAATTGTTTTATTTCCCCGGGAAGAGTCTCTCATTGCCGCAACTTCTTCACGCGTAGTGCGGCTCAGCGCCAGTTCTATTATATTTACAGAAGCATCATCAGTAAAACCTTTCGTATTATCTCCACCGCTGAATAAAGCGCTCAGAGCAGATGTGGTCGCATTGTTGTCGCTACTGCCAGTCAAAGGAAAAATGGTAGATACGGATGTATAAGTAACGGGTGTTTTTAACGCATAAATTGCCAAAATCCCTGCAAAAAACAAAGCAGTGAAAATAATAATAAATATATTTTTTTTTACCCGCTTGAATAACTCTATTGTCAGTTCCTGTGAGGTCATAAAATTATTTCAGTTTGGTTAACAAGTAAACCATCATTAAAGGGACCGATGTTACCAGCCCCTGGGTAATCATAGATGAAAAGCCTTTCCCCACCGGCTTTAAAGGCACATTGATGACACTTCCTTCTTTTACTTTTGGATAAAAATGGAAGAATCCGAAATTTCTTGTTTTCTCACTTTTACCATTTGCGTGGGTTACATAAATTCTTTTCCTCCACGGCCTTTCTGCAAAACCACCGGCTTTATCAATATAAAAACCAAGATGGCTGTGTTCTTTATCAAAATACATTTTCAACTGATTCTGTACAGCCCCTTTTACGCTCACCACCGGGTTTGTTTCAGGAATGTAAATGATGTCGCCACTCTGAAGCACCATATCATATTTTGAGTCAGGCTCATCCAATGCTTTTTGCAGATCAATACTGATGAGTTCTGAAGGATTAAAAATGACACTATCTATGATTTGTCCGTTAGCGTCTCTAATATATTTCGTACGATTTACAGTTTGGGCCCGATTATCACGCGTTGTTGTATCCCGCATCCGGTAAAGAATTGCGGCTGTTGCATCTGCATTGCCGCTCAATCCACCACTTCTTCGGAGGAAAGAAGATAAACGTTCCTTTTCATTTAGTTTTGGATAAGTACCCGGATACAAAACCTGCCCTTCAATTTTTACATTTTCCTGCAAATGAAATGTGGGATTTTTCCTTACGAAAACCTGGTCGTAAGGTTTGAGCCATACATTTTCTGTAATGGAATCCATGTCCAGGTTTTGATGAATCGAATACGTTTTGATAACTGTTTTTGTTGGCTTTATTCCTCTTTGAGAAGAGTCAATATCTACAATGCTGGAAACAACGATACTTCCATATTCAGCCGACGGCTTTAGCCCATTTGCGAAATATAAAAGGTCTTTCAACGTCATTCCACCATATTTGCGGTATTTTCCCGGCTTGCGCACTTCGCCTTCTATAGAAATAAGTTGTGCATCGGCAAATTGGTTTTTATTAAAAACTTCAATCACGTCATTTGCTTCGATAGAAATGTTGTATTTGCTTTGCTGATTTTTATTCAAATCTGAAAGGTTCACATCAATTTTATCCGACTTTAAATTACTCGAATCCCCGGCGCCTTTATATATGTAAGCACGTTCCAAAAATGAATTGGGTGTAACGCCGCCGGCACGATTGATGAGGTCAAATAAACGATCACCTTTTCTTACTTCATATACATTCGGATAAGCCACTTCTCCTTTTACAATTACTTTGTTACTTAACCCTGAATTTATTGGATTTACCACAACCATATCGCCGTCAAAAAGCCTTTCATCGGTTGTTTGCCCATCGGCTAAATGGCCGATTGCATTGAGATTTACTGTTTTAATGGTTTGTTTTTCATTGACATTCCTTATAATCATTCCTCCCGACGCGTACGCATCAGAGGTAAAACCTCCGGTAAATTTTATCAACGATAAAAGGCCTTCATCATGCTTTAACTGGTAATACATCGGCCTTTTAAACTGGCCGCTTGCAAGTACCTTTTTATCATAAAAAGGCACAATTACAAAATCATTATTTTCAAGGTAAAGATGTTTACCAAAATCACCGGTGCTTAAATATTTATAAACATCTATTGAATCAATAATTCTTCCGTTCCTGGAAATAAGAAGATTGCGCATGTTTCCATATTGGGTAACTCCGCCTGCCATTGCCACGATATTCAAAGCATTGGTAAATGCTGAAACCACCACCGGCCCGGGGTTTCCTACATTTCCCGAAACCTGCACTACAATTGACCGTGGTTGGCCTAGCGTGACAGAAACCTGGGTAGAATTGGGAATTACTTTTTTAAAGCGATTATAGATAATTGATTTTACGTTTGCAAAAGTTAATCCCTGAACGGTTATTTTTCCCAAACCCTGGGGGAAAATGGTACCATCCCTGCCAACAACATAATCCTGTTCAAAATCGGCGCCACCCCATAAAGAAACAACAATGTGATCTCCCACGCCAATGGGGTAATCAGCCGGAGGAGTAGAAAGCTGTGAAAGCTGAAGGATTTGACTGCTTTGAAAAATATTACTTCCGTAAACGGATTCGGGGCCGTACAAACTACTTTTAATATTATCTTTCTGTATGCTGTCCTTTATGATGATATTTTTGTTTGTCAAATCTATATCCGAAGCTTTGTGAATGTCTTCGCCCGGCTTTTTATTTTGCTGGTTAAAATCTTTTAAAAGATTCATCAAATCTGAGGGAGAGGCATTTTTTAAAGCGTTTGGATCAATCTGCAGGTCTTCCTGATCATTTAGGATTTGCGCCGAAACGCAATTGTTAACCAGGAGCAAAAAAATGGAAAAAAACAATATAACTATTATTTTTCTACAGTTTTTGCCTGTGTGAATAATGTTCATGTTAGGGGGTAAGGTTGTGATTCCTTGTAAGAACGATGAAATATACTTTTTATTTTAGTTTCAGATAAATCAATACCTTATTGCATTTCAGCCGATTTATTGTAACGTTTCAGATGCAGGTTTTATCTGTTCAAAAACCTACCGGCATTTGATTTTTGGTTGGTCAATGCCATATCTTTTAATCTGATTTTTTACCTTTTTCGCAGCAAAATAAAATTCAAGCTCGTTTTACTAAAAATATTAGTATTTTTACACTAAATTTATTAACAAGAAAACACCCATGAAAACGTTAAAAACTTTAGATCCTTTTGACTTAAAGTACAACGAGTACCTGGTTGTATTAAATCCGAATGAAGATTGCTCTGAAAAAATCATTTCCGGGAAAAAAGAATTTTCGGAAAAATATAAAACGGACTTTGTTTACTTTAAGCCACACCTATTGATGATAAAATTTATTCACCTTGAAATAATAGAAGAACGGCTTCTGAATCATTTGAAAAATATTAGTAATGGTTATAAGGCGTTCCGGCTGAAATTAAAGGACTATGGAAGTTTACCCAGTCATACCATTTTTATAAATGTAGAATCACAACTGCAAATACGAAATTTAGTGACTGCGTTAAAATCGATACAACGACTAATAACTCTGGATAAAGAAAATAAACCGCATTTTATAGATAACTATTATTTCAACATAGCAGCAAGATTATTACCGTGGCAATATGAAAAAGCATGGGTGGAATACAGTCACCGGCATTTCAATGCAAGCTTTATTGCAGAAGGATTTACATTATTAAAAAGGCCGGTGGAAAATTTTTCA
The DNA here is from genome assembly GCA_963706825.1 of uncultured Chitinophagaceae bacterium. Taxonomy (GTDB): domain Bacteria; phylum Bacteroidota; class Bacteroidia; order Chitinophagales; family Chitinophagaceae; genus Ginsengibacter. Next base: position 1,082,865 of record CAVPNT010000005.1, read on the forward strand.
AATGGCTTTCAACCGAAAGGAAGTTATCAGATTTTAAAACATTTTCAATTTATGAATTTACCTGTTATTACTCAACAAGGCGAATTATTTATGTAATTTTTTTTATTGGTAAGCCTTTTCAGATTTAAAAAAAATATCAAAAATGAACAACCAATTAAAACAAGACCATTTTAAAGTAGCACCACAAAAAAAAGAGGAAGAACAACAATATTTATCAGGGCGTGGAGCACAATTTAATACGAAAAATAAGTTTCTCAAAAATCAACAGGCAAAAGAAGAAATAGAATCAATTGATGATTGGGAAGTGGCGAATACAGGCACACAATACCTGGAGCAGGAAACAAAAAGTATTGTAAACAAAGTAGATAGTCCAGACCTTGGAATGATGTACAGCATGAATCCTTATGCCGGTTGCGAACACGGATGTATTTACTGCTATGCACGAAACGTGCATGAATATTGGGGCTACAGCGCCGGACTTGATTTTGAAAGAAAGATTATTGTGAAGATAAATGCGCCACAAATGCTGCGAAAACATATAATGCATCCAAAATGGGAACCGCATCCGATAATGCTGAGCGGCAATACGGATTGCTATCAGCCAGCGGAACAAAAGTATAGGCTGACAAGAAGGTTACTTGAAGTTTGCAATGAATTTAATCAACCTGTAGGGATTCTTACAAAGAATTCATGGATTATAAAAGACAAAGATATTTTGCAGGAGATGTCAAAAAAAAGATTGGTTTCTGCAATGGTTTCTGTTACGTCTTTTAATGAAGATCTGCGAAGAGTAATGGAACCAAGAACGACAACGGCAAAGCAACGTTTGAAAGTAATTGAAGAATTAAGCGCTGCCGGAGTTCACATGGGCGTAATGATGGGACCGATGATACCCGGATTGAATGAACATGAAATGCAAAGAATCATGAAAGAAGCAAGCGATGCCGGTGCAAAATTTACTGCTTATACATTTATCCGTTTGAATGGTGCTATTAAATTTCTTTTTCATGATTGGTTGTATAAAAATTTCCCAGATCGTGCAGATAAAGTGTGGCATCTTATTGAGCAAAGCCATGATGGGAAAGTAAATGATACCCGCTGGGGGGTTCGGATGCGCGGTGAAGGAAGCATTGCTGAACTGGTAAATCAACAATATAAAAAATATGGAAAGTTATATGGGATGAATGAGGACAGGTGGAAATTAAATACTGATGATTTCAGAAGGCCGGGAGAGCAGGGAAGGTTGTTTTGAGGAATTTTAGCAAAAAAAAAACAACAACAAAGCAAGAAATAATAGGAAATCCAACTTTCAAAAAACAAAATGGTCGCGATTATTTCTCCCGGAAGTATTTAGCGTTTGGGAAAGATGGTTTTTAAAAAAATTCACTCTGATGCTTTATAGAAATCATTAATTTTATTCTCTCAAAAAAATTGTGTAAACATTTAAACCTTTAAAAATGAAAAAAATTAAAATCCACAAAGGGCTTGTATTGGCATTTGTGGGCATGTTGATGACTTCATTAATTTTTGCCCAGGCCGACAAATCCAAAAGAGCAAGCCCTCCTGAAACTGCAACCGGCAAAGTAATGGGGGCAACGATTACCATTAATTACAGCAGCCCTTCGGTAAAAGGAAGAAAAATCTGGGGAGGTTTGGTACCGTATGAGAAAGTGTGGAGAGCCGGTGCAAATGAGGCGACTATATTTGAAACAGACAAAGACATTAAAGTAGAAGGTAAAAACCTGCCGGCAGGAAAATATAGCTTATATGCCATCCCCGGAGAAAAGGAATGGGTGTTTATTTTTAATTCAAAAACCGGACAATGGGGAATAAATATGGATGGCAGCACAACCGAAGAATCTGCAAATGATGTTTTGCGTGTAACCGTAAAACCTCAAAAATCGGCTACTTTTAATGAACGAATGAAATATGTGATTGATAAAAATGGATTCGCCCTTCAATGGGAAAATCTGAAACTGCCGGTTTCGATAAAATAAATAATACTAATTAATTAATAATTTATTTGCCTGTTATTGTTATCAAGAGATTTAATAACAGGCATTTTCATTAGTGTGATTATTGTTTTTGGTATTGTTCGCACTACATTAAACATATTACCATCCTCCGCTGGCGCCACCACCGCCACCACTGCCGCCTCCAAACCCACCGAAACCGCCGCCACCAAATCCACCACCTCCAAATCCGCCACCACCAAATCCACCACGGCCTCTGCCACCACCGCCAAGCATATTTCCTAACAGAAACCATGGTAATGCGCCGCCAAGAAAACTTCTGGAGCCTTTGCCGCTCATATAAGAACCCCCACCACCGCCACCTTTTCCGGAAAAGAGAAAGAGAATAACCAGAAAAATAATTACAACCGGAATAATTTTTCCAATAGTAACATTGTTATTATTTTGAGCATTTGGATCGGCTTTATATTCACCTGCTGCAGCCTGGATAATCGCATCTACCGCATTATCAAACCCGGCATAATAATCATTGTTTTTGAAGAATGGAATCATTCGTTCATCAATAATTTGCTTGGCAAGAATATCCGGTAAAACACCTTCCATGCCGTAACCGGTTTCTATGCGCGCTTTATGATCGTTTTTGGAAACAAGAATTACCACACCATTATTTTTTCCTTTGACTCCTATGCCCCAATCACGCAAATATTTTAACGAAACCTGGGCGATATCGTAACCCTGAAGATCAGGAACGGTAATAATTAAAATCGCTGAAGAAGTAGAATCATTATAGGCATCAAGCTTTTGCTCCAATGCCTGCCTTTGAAAAGGAGCGAGGATATTGGCAAAATCATTTACTGCCTTTGCCGGATTCGGCTTGCTTTCAATTTTTTGTGCAAAAATTGATTGAAAACCTATAAAAAGAAAGAGCAGTAAAATTAATTTTTTCATGAAATGAGAAGTTTCTTGACATCAATTACCAAAAATGATTTCATCGGGAAGTTCATTTTTATCAACATCTTTATCGTAAGGAAAATGTTCTTTTAATGCCTGGCCAATTTTATAAATAGAAGCGGTGATACCGGCTACCACACTGTCTTTACTGAATACAGAAAGAATTTCTTTTACTACATTTTTCCAGTGTTCATTACCAGTGGCTTCGTGAATCCCTTTATCAGCGAGAATGGCAAGTTGTTTATCTTTTATTGCAATATAAAAAAGCACTCCATTGCGTAATTCAGTTTTTTCCATTTTCAAATTCGCAAAAATTTCAACAGCCCTGTCCAGCGCATCTACATATTTGCAACGCCCCTCCACAAAAACCCGTATTTCGCCACTGGTTTGCTTTTCAGCTTCCTGAATGGATTGAACAATTTTTTCATTTTCTTTTTCAGAAAAGAAAGGCTTTTTTCGGGAAAATCGCCACATGATGTTGCGGTTTATTTAATATTAAATTGAATATCCGGATTCTTTTCAGCGCCAACATCCGCTTTATAATATGGTTTTACAGGATATCCGAGAATCCGTGCAAAAATGTTATTTGGAAACAATTTTACTTTCAGATTGTAATTATTTACCGTGGTATTATAATCCCGGCGTGCAACATTGATACGGTTTTCTGTACCTTCTATCTGGGTTTGAAAATCACGAAACGCCTGTGTCGTTTTTAGATCAGGATATGCTTCCGCAACAGCCATCAAACGGCTGAAAGAACCTTGTAACTGAGCCTGAGCCTGCTGATATTGGGCAAGGCTTGTCGAATCATTTACATCCACTCTTACAGAAGTAGCCCTTGACCTCGCATCTATCACATCTTTTAAAGTAGATTTTTCAAAATTTGCAGAACCTTCAATTGTTTTTACTACACTACTATAAAGATCAGTTCGCCTTTGGTAATTTGTTTCGACATTACTCCATGCGTTTTGAACCCCCTGATCTGCTGTAGCAAGCCCTCTTTGCTGATTGCAGCCCCAAAAAATTAATATAACAATGATTCCGAGTATTACATAAAGCCCGGTTCTTGATTTCATATTTGTAGTTTTATTTTAATAAAAATTAAAGATAAATGATTTTGACTTTGCCGCGTTATTAGTTTTTTTTAAATGGTATGTTAGGGAATTTTTATAGAAAATTTGAAATTAAATTTTAAAAACAGTATCCAGTAAACAAACAAATAGGATGAATTCATATTCTGCTTACTTTATTCTTAATTATCATTTCCCCATTCACTATTCACCTATTCACTATTCACACTCACCCAATAATTTTTTCCTTCAACAGCCATTCTGCAATTTGCACCGCATTGGTAGCAGCGCCCTTGCGCAGATTATCACTTACAATCCAACAATTTAATGTTTTGGGTTGCGATTCATCTCTGCGTATCCTTCCCACAAAAGTTTCGTCTTTTTCATGCGCATATAACGGCATCGGATAAACGAAATTCTGCACATCGTCCTGTACAACAACGCCTGGGGCATTTGATAAAATCTCTTTCACTTCCTGCAGATCAAAATCATTTTCAAATTCGATGTTTACACTTTCGCTGTGGCCTCCCATAACCGGAATTCTTACACAGGTAGCGGTCAACTGAATGGAATCATCGCCAATAATCTTGTGCGTTTCATTCACCATTTTCATTTCTTCTTTCGTATATCCATTATCGAGGAAAACGTCAATATGTGGTAGCGCGTTTTTATCAATGCGGTATTTGTACGCCATTTCGCCTTCGATATTATTGCGCTCGTTTTCCATCTGGCGCACTGCTTTTACGCCGGTTCCGGTAACACTTTGATAAGTGGAAACCACCACTCTTTTAATATGATATTTTTTATGAAGCGGATTTAAAACCAAAACCATTTGTATGGTTGAGCAATTCGGATTGGCAATAATTTTATCTTCTTTGGTCAATTCAGTTGCATTCACTTCCGGAACAATCAATTTTTTTGAAGGATCCATACGCCAGGCAGATGAATTATCTATAACGGTAATTCCAGCATCAGCAAATTTAGGAGCTAAAGAAAGCGAAGTGCTGCCTCCGGCTGAAAATAAAGCTACATCCGGCTTTGCTGCGATTGCATCTTCTGCAGAAACCACTTTGTATTTCTTATTTTTAAAAGTTACTTCCTTACCTATTGACTTTTCTGATGCCACAGGAATCAATTCTGTTACCGGAAAATTTCTTTCTTCAAGCACTTGTAACATTTTGCTGCCTACAAGACCGGTAGCGCCTATCACTGCAATTTTCATTTCTTTATTTGTTTATTTTTTAGCCCGCGAATTTAAGGCATTTCGATTTTTTGATAAAATAAAGTACTTATCTTTAAAACAAACTATGAATGCATGAGAAAAAAAACTTTCATTTTCTTTTATTCATTATTCATTTTTAATTGTGCAGACGGTCAATTGAGAGAAGATTTTAATGATGGCGACTTTTCTAAAAATCCAGCCTGGACAGGAGATACAACCGATTTCATTGTGAATGCGGGGTTGCAATTGCAAAGCAATAATACAACAGCCGGAAACAGTTTTTATTTAAGTACAATGAATAAAATTGCCACCAATGCAGAATGGGAGTTCTGGATCCGTCTTGCTTTTAATCCTTCTTCCGGAAATTATGTGGATGCTTATTTAACCGCTTCTTCTGCTGATTTAAAATCTGTTTCCACGAGCGGATATTTTGTCCGCATCGGGAATACAGAGGATGAAATCAGCCTTTGTCGAAAAAATGCAGATGGTACCAGTACGAAAATTATTGATGGTGAAAATGGAATTTTAAACCATAGTAATAACATTTTGAAAATAAAAATATTTCGCAATGAATACAATCAATGGACACTTTACCGCGATCTCAGCGGGACAGGAAATAATTATATAAAAGAAGGGACAGTCGTCGATTCTACTTATAATACTTCGGCATATTTTGGGTTCTTAATAAAACAGAGTACTTCTTCTTTTTTCCAAAAACATTTTTTCGATGATATCATTGTAAAAAAATTCGTCCCTGATACCATCCCGCCACAAATTCAATCTGCCACTGTTATTTCAAATACAGGAATTGACCTTTTGTTTGATAAACCGCTTGAAAAAACAAGCAGCCAATTGTTCTCCAATTACTCTTCAAATAATCAATTGGGAATGCCAGGATCAATAATTTTAGATCTTGCAAACCCACGGTTAGTGCATCTTTCCTTTGAAAAAACATTCATTAACGGTGTTGTATACACGTTAAATATAAATGGAGTAAAAGATGTGTTTGGAAATGAAATTGTAAACGGGAAAACAAATTTTGTTTTTTATTCACCACAGATATATGATATCGTTATTGATGAAATTTTTCCTGATCCAAATCCACCGGTCGGTCTTCCTCTTTTTAAATTTTTAGAATTAAAAAATGTCTCCGATTTTCCGATTAATTTAAAAGATTGGAAATTACAAGACGGTAATTCTACGGCAACACTTCCTTCATACAATTTAATGCCCGATAGCTTTATAATTGTTTGTGCTACTAATTCCGTTATCTCTTATTCTTCTTTCGGACCCACAATTGGAGTTGCTAATTTTCCGGCAATGAATATTACAGGAGGAACTATTATTTTAAAATCTTCAGTCAATAAAACAATTCATGCAGTTCAATATGATCTGAATTCTTATAAAAACGATTTAAAAAAAGCGGGCGGCTGGACGCTCGAAATGATTGATACAAAAAAGCCATGTGCCGGTCCCTCTAACTGGAAAGCAAGCATTGATGCAAGCGGTGGCACACCGGGAAGGAAAAATTCGCTTGATGGAATTATTAAAGATGAGACGGCGCCAAAATTATTACGCGCTTTCCCTTTGAATGAAAACGCAATTTCCCTTGTTTTTGACAAGTCGCTCGATAGCCTGAAAGCCGCTTCTGTAAACACTTATACGTTTGACAAAAATTTAGCAGCAAAAAATATTTTTGTAAGTGCTCCTTTTTTTAACGAAGTAAATATCGCTTTTGAAAAGCCGCTTGAGGCAGGAATTACTTATCATGTTATTGCTAATCATATTCCCGACTGTGGAGGAAATTTAATTGGAATAAAAAATTCAGCAAAGTTTGGATTAGCCCAAAATACAGATTCAATGGATCTGGTTATCAATGAAATTTTATTTAATCCATTGCCAGAGGGGGTTGATTACGTAGAACTTTACAACAGATCAAAGAAAATCATTGATCTCAAAAAAATCTTTATTGCCAACCGAAACAGCAGAAATGAAATCAGCAGTATTCAACAAATTGCACAGGAAACCGTTTTATTATTTCCAGATGAATTTATTTTATTGACGACTGATGCAGATGCGGTACGAAGCCAGTACATCACTACAAATCCGGATGCTTTTTTACAAATGAATCATTTTCCTTCTTATACAAATACAAACGGAAACGTAATTGTGTTGAACGAACAGGGAAACATTTTAGACGAAGTAAAATATTCTGAAAAATGGCATTTTCCTTTGATAAAAAGTGTGCGGGGAGTTTCTTTGGAAAGAGTAGATTACCATGCACCTTCTATTCAGAGCAATTTTCATTCTGCTGCAACTTCAGTTGGTTATGGCACGCCCGGCTACAAAAATTCCCAATATCAAATCGCCGAAGAAATGCGTGTAGGGATCACCGTTATACCGGAAATATTTTCACCAGACAATGATGGCCACGATGATTTTGTTACCATCAATTATAGTTTTCCTGCTGCTGGTTATGTTGCTAATATTACCATTTTCGATGCTTCAGGAAGGCCGGTCCGTTATCTACAAAAAAATTCCCTGAGTGGAATAAAAGGTTCTTACCGATGGGACGGTTTGGATGATAAAAACAGGAAACTTCCACAAGGAATTTATATTATTTACACAGAAATTTTTAATACTGAAGGAAAGAAAAAAGCTTTTAAAAATACAGTGGTTTTAGGAAGAAGATTTTGAGTTTATTTTCTTATTTCAGTTTTTGATTTTGCTGATGCCGTTGTGCATCACGTAAATTTTTCTTTTCAAAATTTTTATTTAAAGCATCTGTCAGATCGACACCGGTTTGATTGGCAAGGCACATTAAAACCCAAAGCACGTCGGCCATTTCATCGGCAAGATTTTCATCACTTTCATTTTCTTTAAAAGATTGTTCGCCAAATTTTCTAACCATTATCCTGGATAATTCGCCCACTTCTTCCATTAATATTCCCAGGTTGGTAAGCTCATTAAAGTAGCGTACACCGGTACTTCTTATCCATGCATCAATAATTTCCTGTGCTTTTTTTATCGTTATTTCATTCATATTAATTTTTTAGAACAAATTGCCAAGGCAAATTTCAAGAATTATATTTCTATAGTTGTCAGATTTATTTTCAATATTCTCCCGGTAAACCAATAAATAGTGAGATTTCCTATTTTTTCTTTCAGAATGAAACGGGCAACAAGAATTCCTTTTTTATTTAACCTTTTGCAAAAAAGAGAAGCAGCAGATTCTGTCCAGGAAAAGCTTACAGCGCTAAAATATAGAGTGCCCCTGTAGAGAACAGGAGCACTTTACCAAAACTAACTGCTTATGAGTCGGAGCGAAATTTAGAACATTTTTTGATATCTGCATAATTTATTTATTTTTTGTGCCATTTTTCCAAAAGGTTAGTTTGCCCTTTAATTATTTGAAAATCCGCTGTCTATAAAAATAGAAATTGCAGATATTTGTTCCTTTACTGCAAATTGTAGCAACGTTTTTTGCTTAAATACTTTTAATAATTTTTTAAAAAAAAATGAGCTTGTTTTTCACATACCGGCAGTTTTTTTCGCCTTCAGGAAGTAAAATTTAAAAAATTTTTTTCTAAGAAAATCGATTTACCCATAAAATCTGTACATTTAAACTTCCAAGTTGATTATTCACGAATTCAGTTATTGATTTTTTTTAAGAATCTTTTTAAATTTTAAATTGAATATTCAGTTATTTTAAAATCCATTTTAAACCTAAAAAATAAATTTTCGTAAATGAAATTTACCACAAGACTGCAGCTTTCGGCCATGATGTTCCTCGAGTTTTTTATCTGGGGCGCCTGGTTTGTAACCCTTGGCACTTTTTTAATAAATAATCTTCATGCAAGCGGAGCGCAAACAGCTTCCGTATTTTCTACCCAATCATGGGGAGCAATAATTGCCCCTTTTATTATTGGCCTTATCGCAGACAGATTTTTTAATGCTGAAAAAATTCTCGGTGTCTTACATCTTATAGGTGCTCTTATCATGTATCATTTATATAGCATCGGTAATCTAACTGATGTTTATCCTCCTGCTTTCTTTTATTATTTACTGCTTTACATGATTTTATTTATGCCAACGCTGGCACTTGTAAATTCCATTTCATTTAATCAAATGACCAATACAGAAAAACAATTTCCTGGAATAAGGGTTTGGGGTACCATAGGTTGGATTGTTGCCGGCCTTGCCATTAGTTTTGTTTTTTTCTGGGATAAAGAGGCAAACGTAAAAGCCGGTTTAATGAAAAATACTTTTTTATTAGCTTCAGTCTCTTCTTTGGTTTTAGGAATAATTAGTTTCACTTTGCCGAAGACACCACCAACAGTCGTTAAAGGATCGAAAGTAAAAATTTCAGAAATGCTGGGATTGGATGCTTTAAAATTACTTAATGATAAGAATTTTCTCATCTTTTTTGTTGCCTCTATTTTGATTTGTATCCCGCTCGCATTTTATTATCAATATGCCAACCCATTTCTTCAGAATATAGGAATGACAAATCCAACTGCAAAAATGAGCCTCGGACAGTTTTTCGAAATATTTTTCCTGTTGATGCTTCCGTTCTTTTTCAAAAAATTTGGATTTAAAATAACCATTTTAGCCGGTATGCTTGCCTGGTCAATCCGCTATGCTTTATTTGCTTATGGAAACGCCGGTGATTCTCACTTTTATGCTTATCATAGGAATAATATTACATGGTATTTGCTACGATTTCTTTTTTGTATCCGGACAGATATATACCAATGCCAAAGCTGGCCCAAAATTTAAAAGTGCGGCGCAGGGATTAATTACTTTAGCAACGTATGGTATTGGAATGTTGATCGGATTTGAGATTGCCGGATTGATTGCTGATTCTTATACTACGACCTCAATTGTAAATAATGTGACCGTTTCTTCATTTGATTGGAAAATGATTTGGATCATTCCATCTATTATTGCTCTTGCTGTCTTTATATTATTTGCAACTTTCTTTAATGATAAAAATGAAAAACCCATTGATCCAACTTTTCAATAAGTAAAATAATGCAAAGAAGATCGTTACTTAAAAATATTGCACTTGGTGCATCCGCAGCCATTGCTGCTCCTGCCATCTCTTTTGGTGAAAACATTTCTTTTGAAAAAAATAACCGTTTAAAAGGGAATATCCATCATTCGGTATCACGATGGACTTTCGGTTATTTAACATTAGACGAACTATGCCAAGCAGTAAAAAAAATCGGGCTAAATGCCATTGATCTTGTAGGGCCAAAGGATTGGCCAACACTGCAAAAACACGGAATTTATAGTTCGATGTGCTACACTGCCGGCGACAATAATTTATACAATGGATTGGATAATCCAAACTACCACGATCAGCTCATAAAAGAATATCTTGAAGTAATTCCGATCATGTCGAAAGCAGGATATAAAAACCTGATCTGCTTTAGTGGCAAACGGGAAGGAATGGATGATGAAACCGGCATGAAAAACTGTAAAACCGCGTTGGATAAAATTTTACCTTTTGCGGAAAAACACGGAGTAACGATGGTAATGGAAATCCTGAACAGTAAAATTGACCATAAAGATTATATGTGCAACCATGTGGAATGGGGCGCAGAACTCTGTAAAAAAATGGCTTCAGATAATTTTAAATTACTTTTTGACATTTATCATGTGCAGATCCAGGAAGGTGATATTATCAGAAATATCAGGGATTACCATCAATACATTGCCCATTACCACACAGCCGGCGTTCCGGGCCGGCATGAAATAAACGATAGCCAGGAATTAAATTATCCGGCGATTATGAAAGCAATTGTTGCGACAGGATTTAAAGGATATGTCGCTCAGGAATTTATGCCTACCTACCCGGATAAACTGGATTCTCTAAAAGAGGCGATTAAGATTTGCGATGTTTAATTAGCTAATTAGCCGACATGTGGATAGGCTAATTAAAAAACCATTCAATAATAAAATAATAAACCAATTCAATTCAACACATTATGGCAGAAAACACGTATGACGCAATTGTAATCGGTTCAGGGATTTCCGGCGGCTGGGCAGCAAAAGAACTGACTGAAAAAGGCCTCAAGACAATCATGCTCGAAAGGGGTAAAAATATTGAGCACAAAACCGATTATGTAAACGCGGTGAAAGGCCCGTGGGAATTTCCACATCGCGGCGGACGAACACAGGAAATGATTAAAGACTACCCGGTTTTAAAAAGAGATTATCCATTAAACGAAATGAATCTAGATTGGTGGGTAAATGAAAAAGAAAGCCCTTATACGGAAATAAAAAGATTTGATTGGTTTCGCGGCTATCATCTGGGCGGCCGATCACTTTTGTGGGGCCGTCAAAGCTACCGCTGGAGTGATTTGGATTTTGAGGCCAATGCAAAAGATGGGATTGCCGTAGATTGGCCTATCCGTTACAAAGACATCGAGCCATGGTACACTTATGTTGAAAAATTTGCAGGAATCAGCGGAGCAAAAGATGGGCTGGCTCAATTGCCTGACGGGCATTTTTTGCCTGCGATGGACATGAATATCGTAGAAAAAGATGTGGCGGCAAGGATCAAAAAAAATTTTGGAGGCAAGCGCGATATGATCATTGGCCGCACCGCAAATATTACAGAGCCAATCCAGGAAAGAACGAATTGTCAATATAGAAACAAATGCTGGCTGGGATGTCCGTTTGGTGGTTATTTCAGCACCCAATCTTCTACGCTCCCTGCTGCCATGAAGACCGGAAACCTGACCGTTCGCCCCTGGTCTATTGTTACAAAAATACTTTATGATAAGGATACAAAAAAAGCAACCGGAGTAGAAGTTTTGGATGCGGAAACGAATAAAACGTACCAGTATTTTGCGAAAATTGTTTTTTTAAATGCTTCAACATTCAACAGTGCCTGGGTATTGATGAATTCAGCTACAGATATCTGGCCCGATGGATTGGGCAGCAGCAGTGGAGAACTCGGACATAATATCATGGATCACCATCTTGGCGTAGGCGCTTCAGGGCAGGTAGAAGGCTATGAGGACCGATATTATTTTGGCCGCAGGCCTAATGGAATTTATATTCCACGATTCCGCAATTTATTCGGAGATAAAAGAGATTATACCCGTGGTTTTGGATACCAGGGTAGCGCCAGCAGACAAGGCTGGAGCCGCGAAATAGCGGAAATGAATATTGGCGGAGAATTTAAAGACGCATTATCAGAACCAGGGCCGTGGACAATGGGAATAGGCGGTTTTGGAGAAATACTTCCATACCATGAAAACAAAATCACGCTTGACAAAACCAAAAAAGACAAATGGGGATTGAATATTTTGGCAACAGATGCGGAATGGAAGGACAATGAGAGAAAAATGCGCATTGATATGAAAAATGATGCCATGGAGATGCTGGAAGCTGCCGGGGTAAAAAATGTAAGAGGTTTTGATGGCGACGGAACTATGGGAAGAGGAATTCATGAAATGGGCTCGGCGCGTATGGGCCTCGATCCTAAAACTTCCGTTTTAAATAAATGGAACCAGGTGTGGGACGCGCAGAACGTTTTTGTAACAGATGGTTCATTTATGACCTCTTCAAACTGTGTAAATCCATCCTTAACTTATATGGCGATGACAGCGCGTGCTGTAGATTATGCAGTGGGAGAATTGAAGAAAAGGAATATTTAAATGACCACTTATTTGTTTTTTTAAAACGGTTGTTGTTTTTTTAATGAATTTTTTCTCATTTTTAAAAAATATAAATATGGAAGACCAATCTGGAAAAAATATTTTAAACACATCGCGCAGGGAATTTCTAAAAAATACGGCAATCACAGCGGCAGGATTTATGATTGTTCCCCGGCATGTTTTGGGGAGGGGATTTATTGCCCCCAGCGATAAGCTAAATATCGCCAGTATCGGCGTTGGCGGTAAGGGGCAAAGCGATATCGCTAATTTTTATAAAAGTGGTAAAGCGAACATCGCTTTTCTCTGCGATGTAGATGACAGGAGCGCCGCTACAAGTGTCAAAAATTTTCCAAAAGCAAAATTTTACAAAGACTACAGAGAGATGCTGGACAAAGAGCATAAAAATATTGATGCAGTATCAGTTTCAACTCCCGATCATACGCATGCAGTAGCTGCTTATTCGGCGATGCAACTGGGTAAACATGTGTATGTACAAAAACCCCTGACTCATGATGTTTTTGAAGCACGAATGCTTACAGAAGCCGCGAAAAAATATAAGGTAGTAACCCAAATGGGAAACCAGGGAGCATCGGGCGATGGCGTTCGTCAATTGATGGAATGGTACGATGCAGGAGTAATCGGAGATGTTCATACAGTTTATTGCTGGACCGACAGGCCGGTATGGCCCCAGGGAATTCCAAGGCCTACAGAAGCAGCGCCGATTCCAAAAGAATTAGATTGGAATTTATGGCTGGGTACAGCTCCTGAAAAAAATTATTTTGACAATCTTGTTCCTTTTAACTGGCGCGGTTGGTGGGATTATGGAACCGGCGCTCTCGGCGATATGGGGTGTCATATTGTGCAACCGGCTTTTGCGGTGCTTGACCTCCGATACATTAATTCAGTGCAAGCAAGTGTTGGAAGCGTCTACGTTGGAGAATTTAAAAGAGGTTATTTTCCTGAAAGTTGTCCGCCTTCAAGCCATGTAATTATGAAATTCCCAAAAACAAATAAAACACAAGGGCCGGTTACGGTACATTGGATGGACGGAGGAATACAGCCGGAACGCCCCGACGAATTAGGGCCAAATGAAGTGTTTGGCGATGGTGGAAATGGCACTTATTTTATTGGAACAAAAGGAAGTATGATGTGCGGCACTTACGGAGCTGATCCAAAATTATTGCCTACATCAAGAACGAATGAAGTAAAAGTGCCTCAAAAATATCCAAGAATACCCGGAAGTGCAGAAGGCCATTATGCGCAATGGGTGGAAGGCGCCATTGCCGGATATGGTAAAATGAAAATGGATTCGGATTTTGCCGTTGCCGGGCCGCTCACAGAAGCTTTGTTAATGAGTAACCTGGCGATTCGGGGTTATGATGTAAGAATTCCAAAATCAACAGGACAAGGCTACAATTATCCTGCGCGTTATGTAGAGCTTTTGTGGGATAATAATAATATGAAAGTTACGAATGTTCCTGAAGTCAATCAATTTATCAAACGCGATTACCGATCAGGTTTTGGTGTTAATTACAAAATATAATTTTAAATAAAATCATTATGAACAGAAGAGAAGCAGTTCAATATATTTCACTCCTTTTTGGAGGAACCATCGTTGGCGGCAGTGCTTTTTTATCCGGATGTAAAAGCAACACGGGCGTATCTATGACTTTTAATGATGCCGACATTGCATTTTTAGATGAAGTGGCAGATACCATTTTGCCTCCTACAAAAACGCCTGGAGCCAAAGCGGCGAAAACAGGACAATTTATGACCGTGATGGTTAATGATTGTTATGAAGAAAAAGACCAGAAAGTTTTTCATGAAGGGATGAAAAAACTGGATGACCTTTCCAATAAAACTTATGATAATTCATTTGTAAAAATCACTCCGGAACAGCGGCATGATCTTTTGGTAAAATTAGACCAGGAGCAAAAGGATTATATGAAAAATAAGAAGAAAGAAGATCCTTCGCATTATTTCAGGATGATGAAAGAACTTACCATGCTTGGTTATTTTACTTCAAAAATCGGATGTACCGAAGCACGCAGATATTTTGAAACACCAGGAAAATGGGAAGCAGATATTCCATACAAAAAAGGTGATAAGGCCTTTGCTTAACTCAATAAAAAAACTCTGAAAAATTTTTCAGAGTTTTTTTTTTAATAAATAAGATTTCCAGTTATTTCTTCGTTTACTGAAATGTATTACATCGCAGCGAGTTGCACTTTTTGTTGAAGCTCAATCACACTTTCTTTGAATAAAATATCCGTATCCATCAGGTCTTTCACCGTTTGGCAACTGTGAATTACTGTGGTATGATCGCGGCCACCAAAATGTTCGCCGATTGTTTTTAAAGAATTTTTGGTAAATGCTTTTGCAAGAAACATCGTTATCTGGCGCGCCTGCACTATTTCACGCTTCCTGGTTTTTTGCAATAGTTTTTCATAAGGCACATCGAAATAATCGCAAACCATTTTTTGAATGGTATCTATCGTTATTTCTTTCGAAGAAGATTTGATAAAATTTCTTAAAACTTTTTTTGCCAGGTCTAAATCAATTTCTCTTTTATTCAACGAAGATTGCGCGAGTAAGGAAATCAATGCGCCTTCCAGTTCGCGGATATTATTTTGAATATTATAAGCAATATATTTTACCACTTCCTTTGGCATATCCAAACCATCATTCTTCATCTTTCTTTCCAGAATCTCAATTTTGGTTTCATAATCGGGAATTTGCAAATCAGCGCTCAACCCCCAGCGGAAACGACTCAGCAATCTTTCCTGAACGCCTTCCAAATCTTTTGGCGGTTTATCTGTAGTTAATATTAATTGTTTTCCGCTCTGATGCAGATGATTAAATATCGCAAAAAATGCATCCTGTGATTTTTCTGCGCGGTTAAAAAACTGAACATCATCAATAATTAATACATCAATCAACTGGTAAAAATGTATAAAATCGTTGATGGCATTATTTCTTCCGTGATCTACAAACTGATTAATAAACTTTTCTGAGCTTACATACAAAACCACTTTATTATTATGCAGATTTTTCACTTCATTTCCAATCGCCTGTGCCAGGTGTGTTTTTCCCAAACCTACGCCACCATATATTACTAATGGATTAAACGAAGTGGTTCCCGGTTTTTCTGCAACGGTTTTCCCTGCCCTTCGAGCCACACGATTGCAATTGCCTTCAATGTATGAATCAAACGTATAGGATGGATTTAGCTGCGGATCAATCTGCATCTTTTTAAGCCCCGGAATTACAAACGGGTTCTTAACAGGATTGGTTATAACTAAAGGAAAATCCATTTCATTATTTGAATACGATTTATAACCATGTCCCGGCACATCCATGGTTACCGGTTTGTTTTTGCTATTGCCGCTGTCCACCATAATCCGGTATTCAAGCATCGCATTTTTGCCCAATTCCCTTTTCAAAGTTTTTGCAAGCAGATTTACATAATGCTCCTCAATATACTCGTAAAAAAACTGACTGGGCACTTGTATCGTCAAAACATTTTCTTTCAGTAACACCGGTTTGATTGGCTCGAACCATGTTTTGTAATGTTGCCACTCCACTATATCTTTTATAATATTGAGACAATTATTCCAAACTGTTTCGCAAGCATTATCCATTATTTTCCGTAAGCCGTTTTATTAAATTTAGAAAATGAGTTTTTCTGTGGGACTTCAAAAATTTAAACAAAATAGGTTTGTAGAAATTTTATCAACAACAAAGCGAATATCAATAGAATTTGTTGAAAAAAAAATTTTTTATTCTCTGTTTTTTTACAATAAAAATTAATTTCATCACGCAAAAATTTAATTCAGATTTATTTTAAAAATGCAGCAAATTTTAAAAACTACGTCTGCATTGCTTTCAAAGGAAAGAAGTGCTTTTTTTTCTCCATTTTAAAATAAATTTCCTATTCGAATTCCCACAAAAAAATATTTTTAATCATTTGTTACAGATGTGTAAAAGATTTTTTGAGATTTTGATACAATACATCATCTTTACGCGATTGGGTTTACCTTTAAAAAAAATTCGAATTATTATGAGTTATGAATTAACCGGAAAATTATTAATAAAATTTGACACAACACAACGTACCGAAACTTTTAAAACACGTGAATTTGTAGTAGAAAAATCAGAAGATATCAATGGCAAATTAATTACCAACTTTATTAAATTTCAATGTGTGCAGGATCGCACCGCCATTGTAGATAGGGTAAATGCAGGTGATGAAATAAAAGTACATTTCAATATACGCGGAAGCAAATGGGAAAAAGATGGTAAGGTTTCTTATTTTAATAACCTCGATGCATGGCGCATTGAACAGGTCCTCCAAACCGGTAAGGAAGCAGCATCTGGGAATGAACAATTTGAACCACTGGATACGTTCACTTCTGCTTCTGATGACACGATTGATGATCTTCCATTTTAGATCAGCATGATGTGAGCTTTCCTATCCTTTTTTTTTATAAAAATAAATATTATTTGAAAGTTTCGCAACAGACATAACTTCTTAGAAGCTTTTAAATTCTTCAGTTCCTGAAGGATATTGAACGTTTTTTTGGGAAGTTCGGATCAATAACTTTCGAATGGATCGGTATTAAAGTTTTCAGGATAACAACCTGGCACTATATAATATGCAACAAAAAATTTCTCTCAAACTTCTTCCAGTTGATGCGGCTGATGACTCCGCAATAATTGAAAACATTGCAAACATTTCCGGTAAAAAAATTACCGAAATTTCCGGCTATCATTTATTAAAAAGATCTATTGATGCAAGAGGAAAAACGATATGGATAAATCTTACAGTAAATGCCTTTATCAATGAACCTTTTCAGCAAAGAACTTTGGAGGAATTTAATTTTAAAGACGTAAATAATGCTGCTAAAAAAGTCATTATTATTGGTGGAGGCCCGGCAGGGATTTTTGCTGCATTGCAATTAATTGAGTGTGGAATAAAACCGATCATTCTTGAAAGGGGAAAAGAAGTACGAGCGCGAAGAAGAGACCTTGCTCTCCTTAATAAAGAAGGAATTATTAATCCGGAAAGTAACTATTGTTTCGGTGAAGGCGGCGCTGGCACGTACAGCGATGGAAAATTATATACACGAAGTACGAAGCGCGGCGATATTAACCGGATCTTGAATCTTTTTGTGCACTTTGGTGCTGATGAAAATATTTTATTTGATGCGCATCCGCACATCGGAACCAATAAACTTCCGGGCATTATAACGGCCATGCGTACACGAATTTTAGATTGCGGCGGCGAGTTTCATTTCGATAAAAAAGTAATTGATTTTATTATTGAAAAGGCTCTCGTAAAATCAGTAAAAACTGCCGGTGGAGATGTTTTTAACGCCGATTCTGTTATTCTTGCTACGGGACATTCTGCCAGGGATATTTTTACCTTATTAGATAAAAAAAACATAGAAATAATCGCAAAGGGTTTTGCGCTTGGCGTAAGAATTGAACATCCTCAGGAACTGATAAATTCAATTCAATATGGAAGTGATAATGCAGAAGATAATTTGTTGCCGCCTGCTTCGTATAGTCTTGTAGAACAGGTAGAAGGCAGAGGAGTGTTTTCTTTTTGTATGTGTCCCGGCGGCATTATTGCGCCTGCGTCTACCAACGAAAATGAACTGGTGGTGAATGGCTGGAGCCCGTCAAAAAGAAATAATCCTTTTGCAAACAGCGGCATGGTAGTGCAGGTAGAAATTGAAGACGTAATAAAATATAATGCTACAAAAAAGATTAAATCAAAAAGTGAGTTTCAACCATTATTGATGATGGATTTTCAAAAAGAAGTTGAACAAAATGCTTTTGAAATCGGCGGAGGAAAATTCGTTGCGCCTGCACAAAGGATGGTTGATTTTGCTGAAGAAAGGTTTTCTGCTTCATTACCAAAATGTTCTTATTTGCCAGGAGTAGAATCTGCATTATTGAAAGATGTTTTGCCGCCTTTTATTAATCAAAGATTAAAAACAGCTTTAAAATTATTTGCAAAAAAAATTCCTGCCAAAAACAAGCGACATGGATATTTTACGAATGAAGCGGTTTTGGTTGCAACAGAAAGCCGCACTTCATCGCCGGTACGCATTCCACGCGATGAAACATCATTACATCATCCGCAAATAAAAAATCTGTTTCCATGTGGTGAAGGTGCTGGTTATGCCGGTGGAATTGTAAGTGCTGCAATGGATGGAGAGAGAGTGGCAAAACAATTAGTTAATTTGATGATGTGCTAATAGGCTAATAAAGGACCGAATCATTGTAAACAAATAACCGGCTTCTCCATTATTTATCAAAGAAAAACCGGCAAAAAATATTCTTATTTAAATACAACCTCCAATCTTTTTTATTTACAAATGAAAACATGAAATTTGTAAGATGCAATTTGATAGAAAAGACTTAACCGACATCACGCTTACAGAACTTTACAAAGAACTACTGCTTCCGAGAATGATCGAAGAAAAAATGCTTTTGTTGCTGAGGCAGGGAAAGGTTTCCAAATGGTTTAGCGGTATCGGCCAGGAAGCCATAGCAGTGGGCGCTACTTATGCCCTTCGCCCTGATGAATGGATTATGCCATTGCACAGAAACCTCGGCGTATTTACAACCAGGAAAATGCCTTTGAAAGATTTGATAAAACAATGGCAGGGCGCTCTGGACGGTTATTCGAAAGGAAGAGAACGTAGTTTTCACTTTGGAACTAAAGAACATTTTATCTGCGGAATGATTTCCCATCTCGGACCCCAACTTTCTGTTGCTGATGGCGCTGCACTTGCTTATAAATTGAAAAATGAAGAAAAAGTTTCACTCGCTTTTACAGGAGAAGGCGGTACGAGTGAAGGCGAATTTCATGAAGCGCTGAATGTAGCTGCGGTTTGGGATTTACCGGTAATATTTATCATCGAAAATAATGGTTACGCCTTAAGCACACCAGTGAGTGAACAATACCGTTGTCAGAATTTAGTAGATCGTGCGAAAGGTTATGGAATGGAAGGTGTTCAAATTGATGGAAATAATATTCTAACGGTTTATGAAACAGTGAAAGGCGTTCGTGAATATTGTATCAAAAATCAAAAGCCGTATTTAATAGAATGTATGACCTTCAGAATGCGTGGCCATGAAGAAGCAAGCGGTATAAAATATGTTCCTAAAGAAATGTTTGAGCAATGGATTGAAAAAGATCCGATAAAAAATTATGAACATTTTCTGGTAGAAGAAAATGTGCTGACGAATCTTCAAATTGCAGAAATAAAAGATGAGACAAAAGAATATATTGACAAAAGTTACACGACAGCAGAAGAAGAAATAAACCGTTTTTCTATTTCCGGTTTTGATATACATAAAGAACAAACCGAAGATCTTTTTGCAAAGAAAACTTCCCCGGCAAAAATACTTTCTGTTCCTCCTAATCCAACACAGGCAAGAGGTATAAGATTTATTGATGCTATCAAAGAAGCGCTTTATCAGTCGATGAAAGTGCATCCAAATTTGATTTTAATGGGCCAGGATATTGCAGAATATGGCGGCGCTTTTAAAATAACTGAAGGATTGCTCAGCGAATTTGGAAAAGAAAGAGTGCGCAATACACCTTTATGCGAAAGCGCCATTGTAGGAACCGCTTTAGGCCTAAGTCTTGAAGGTTTTAAAAGTGTAATGGAAATGCAGTTCGCCGATTTTGTAACCGTTGGATTTAACCAGATCATCAATAATCTTTCTAAAATAAATTATCGCTGGGGGCAAAATGCGGATGTGGTCATCCGCATGCCAACCGGTGCAGGAGTAGGTGCAGGTCCGTTTCACAGCCAGAGTAATGAAGCGTGGTTTGTTCACACGCCAGGATTAAAAGTTGTTTATCCTTCCACTCCTGAAGATGCAAAAGGTTTATTAATTGCTGCCATCAACGATCCGAATCCGGTGATGTTTTTTGAGCATAAGGCTTTATACCGAAGCATCAGTTCTGAGTTCCCCCAGGAATATTATGAAACAGAAATTGGTAAAGCAAGACAAGTGTGTGAAGGTATAGATCTTAGTATTATCACTTATGGAATGGGCGTTATCTGGGCCACAGAATATGCCGATGCTCATCCTGAGATTTCAATCGATATACTTGACCTGAGGACGTTACTGCCATTGGATTACAAAGCCATCAGAGCTTGTGTAAACAAAACAGGAAAAGTTTTGGTTTTGCATGAAGATACGCTCACGGGTGGCATTGGTGGTGAAGTGGCTGCATGGATTGCACAAAATTGTTTTGAATTTTTAGACGCGCCGGTAATGCGCTGTGCTTCGCTTGATACGCCCGTTCCTTTTAATTTAGATTTAGAAAAAAATTTTCTGGCAAAATCAAGGTTGGATGAAATGGTGCAGAAATTAATTCATTATTAATGCCAACACTTTATATTTTAGCAGGGCTAATGGCGCTGGAAAACAACTGCAGCATATAGCCTTTTGCCTGCTGTTTTTAAAACAGTAGAGTTTATAAATGCTGATGAAATTGCGCAGGGATTATCTCCTCTAAATGTAGATTCAGTCGCCTTTCAGGCAGGAAGAATTATGTTGGAAAGATTAGACTATTTTTTTAAAAAGAAAAAAAGCTTTGCTTTTGAAACTACATTGTCGGGGCTTGGATATTTAAAGTTAATACAACAGGCAAAAATGTCAGGATTTGAAATAATTTTCTTCTTCGTTTGGCTTGATAGTTTTGAACTTGCAAAAGCAGGGTCGCATCAAGAGTTAGAAAAGGCGGACATAATATACCAGATGATGTTATTGAAAGGCGCTATTCCAAAGGAGTCCGAAACTTTTCAAAATATGCTCAGGAGGCAGACAACTGGTATCTTTATGATAATTCAGGCGCAGAATACGTTCTGATCGCAAAGTGTATTGAAGGTGAAAAGGAAATAATTAACTTTGAAGTATTCAACAAAATTACAGAGATATGAATTCTGTTAAAAAAAGTGAAGATTTAAGCAGTAAAATTAAAGTTGCTTTGGATAAAGCGATTCAAAAACTTATCACAGAAGAAAAAGCGCGCGACGGCTACCTGGTAATTTCTGACAAAAAAGGCCATGTAAAAAAAGTACCTGCTAAAGAATTTTAAGATTGGATGGCTTATACAGAACGTCCATTATCAATTGCACCTTTAAAAGAATCAGTAAACCAACAAATAAACGGGATTTCTGATTTCTTTTTTTAGAAAAATATGCGGGTATTAATTAAAAACCCTGCACTAAATTTAAATATCTCTCATATAAAAATTTTTGTTCCCATTGAGTGATGCGGTAAAAATCTTAGAAAAATTTTGGGGTTATGATAATTTCAGGCCGCTGCAACATGAAATTATTAATTCTGTTCTTGCAGGAAATGATACGCTTGCCATTATGCCAACAGGCGGCGGAAAATCTATTTGCTTCCAGGTGCCATCTATGTCAAAAGAAGGATTGTGTCTTGTGATAAGCCCGCTTATCGCTTTAATGAAAGACCAGGTGTTGAATTTGAAAAATAAAGGAATACCGGCGCTTTCCATTTATTCAGGTATGAGTTTTACTGAAGTAGAAAAAACATTAAAAAATGCAGCTTATGGCAATTTTAAATTCTTATATGTTTCTCCAGAAAGATTAGAAACAGAGTTGTTTTTAGAATACCTCCCGATTATTAAAATCAATTTAATTGCGGTAGATGAAGCGCATTGTATTTCCCAATGGGGTTATGATTTCAGGCCGCCTTATCTTCGTATTGCCGCTATCCGTGAATATTTTCCAAACGTACCAATCCTGGCGCTCACTGCTTCTGCCACCCTGGAAGTGCAGAAAGATATTTGTGATAAATTACTTTTTAAAAAAAATCAACAATCCTTTCAGCAATCGTTTGAACGTGCAAATCTTTCTTACAGCACATTTCAACTTTCATCCAAACAAAATAAATTATTAACCATTTTAAAAAAAGTGCCAGGCAGCGGAATTGTTTATTGTAAAACAAGAAAACGCACAAAGGAAATTGCCAAAATGCTTAACCTGAATGGCATCGGCGGGGACTATTATCATGCCGGACTTACCAATGATGAACGAAATAAAAAACAAGAAGACTGGATCAATAATAAAACGCGGATAATCGCGTGTACCAACGCTTTTGGAATGGGAATCGACAAACCAGATGTACGAGCCGTTATCCATTATGATGTGCCGGAGGCATTGGAAAATTATTACCAGGAAGCAGGACGCGCAGGACGCGATGGCAAAAAATCTTATGCAGTTTTGCTTTATAATGACGCAGAATTAAATCAATTAAAGAAACAGGTTGATATAAAATTCCCATCCAAAGATATTATCAGGAAAATCTATGCTGCGTTATGCAATTTTCTTCAACTTCCATCCGGTAGCGGGGAAGGAAAATTGTTTGATTTTGACATAAATACTTTTGCAAAAAATTTCAAACTGGATGCTTACACAATTAACAGTGCTCTAAAAATCCTGGAGCAGGAAGAATTAATTACCTATAGTGAACAGTTCTTTTCACCGCCTACCGTTGAATTTACTATCAATAAACAGGGGTTGCAACTTTTTGAGCAAAGCCATCCGCAATATGATGAAGTGATTAAAGGCCTTTTGCGTTCTTATGATGGAATATTTGATTTCCCATGCGCCATTAATGAAGAGCAGCTTTCTAAATTTATCACTATAAATAGAGAACAGCTTTTGCAAATGCTGAACGAATTAAAAGCATATAATATTATTGATTACATTCCTCAAAAAGAAAAGCCCCAGATTTATTTTTTGCAAAATCGTGTAAGAGCAGAAGATCTTTTTATTAATGAAAAAAATCTCTTAAAGAGAAAAGAAGCGTATCAAAAAAGGCTGAAGGCAATGGTTGATTTTTCTATCAATGAAAGCAAGTGCAGAAGTGAAATGATTGGATTCTATTTCAATGATCACAATCTTCATTCCTGCGGCGTTTGTGATAATTGCCTTAAGAATAATAAACTGATTCTTTCTAGTGAAGAATTTAATACTATTTCCGCACAAATAAAAAAATTAAGTAGTGAATATGCACTTTCATCTGCAGAGCTTTTTGAAAAGCTTTTACCCTTTAAAGAAAATAATATTAGAAAAGTTCTGACTTTTTTACAGACAGAAAATATTATTATGGTAAATAATGAAGGATTAATTAAATCCTTATAAATAAATGATACGAGAATATAAGGCGTAAATTATATTTAACTTATTTGCGGGCAAAAAAAAGGGGACCCAGATAGACATCTAGTCCCGCTTTAAAATCCAATATCCTATGAAAAACCGAAGCGAAGATAGGAGAAAATTGCTTATCGACAACAATTATTGATAGCATATTCCAAAAAATAGTATGTTTATATGACGAAAAAGCACTTCTATTTATTGGACGGTCTGTTTTAAGGAGTATCTGGTAGTAAATTGAAAAAAACGAATGTCAATAAAATATTAAAACCAGGTTTTGGTTGATTTGCGGGTTCTGCCACCCAGTCCCAAAGAGCCTAGAAGGCTTCTAACGATCGTATTTCCGGCAGTTCGCATAATGCTTTTTACAACTGTATTATTTACTACTTTCTCCAAAGTTGTTTCTTCCGGCTTTGATGTTTTGCCTTTAGTAGACTGGGAAGCGACAGGAGCACTTTCCAATTTAGCGTTTAACATTTCATAAGCACTAACACTATCAATCACCTGGTTGTATTTTGCAGCCAACCTTGAATTATTTACAATTGCCTCTATTTCATTTTCTGTTAATACATCCATCCGGCTTCGCGGCGTGCACATCATGGTATGGGCCAACGGAGTTGGAATTCCTTTTTCATTCAATAAAGTAACCAATGCTTCACCGATTCCCAATTGCGTTATCAGATCTGCGGTATTATAAAAAGTAGTTTCAGGATAGTTTTGTGCGGTTTGTTTAATTACCTGTCGGTCCACTGCTGTAAATGCCCTTAATGAATGTTGAATTTTCAAACCCAATTGTCCTAAAACACTTGCGGGCACGTCCATAGGATTTTGAGTGCAGAAATAAATACCAATTCCTTTAGAACGGATAAGTTTGATAACCGTATTTATCTGATCAAGCAAGGCTTTGCTGGCTTCTTCAAAAATCAAATGTGCTTCATCTATAAAAATGATCAGTTTGGGTTTGTCCACATCACCCACTTCCGGACACACTGAATATAATTCTGCCAGCATTTGCAACATAAACGTGGAAAACAATTTGGGTTTATCCTGGATATCTGTAACTCTTAAAACCGAAATCATGCCACGGCCATCATCGCTTATCCGCATCAAATCATCTACTTCGAAACTTTTTTCGCCAAAAAATAAATCCGCCCCCTGCTGTTGCAATTCGATTACTTTTCTTAAAATAGTTCCGGTAGATGTGGTCGAAATATTTCCATAAGAAGCCTGCAACTCTGCCTTGCCTTCATTTGCTGCATATTGCAATACTTTGATAAAATCCTTTAAATCGAGAAGCGGAAGTTTATGATCGTCGCAATATTTGAAAATCATTGCCACTACCCCACCCTGCGTATCGTTTAATCCTAAAATTTTACTCATGAGGATTGGCCCAAATTCTGACACCGTAGCGCGCAATCTTACTCCTTTTTGATTGCTTAAAGTAAGCAACTCCACAGGAAAAGTAGAAGGCTTGTAATCCATTTTTAATTTTTGATACCGTGAAGTGATTTTGTCATTTACGGTTCCCGCTTCTGCAATTCCGCTGAGGTCGCCTTTGATATCCATTAGTAAACAGGGAACACTTGCATCGCTCAATCCTTCTGCAATCATTTGAAAAGACTTTGTTTTTCCTCCACCTGTAGCGCCGGCTACGAGTCCGTGGCGGTTCATGGTAGAAAGAGGAAGAAGTATTTCGGCTTCAGGAATTGCTTGACCATCCAGCATAGCTGCTCCAATTTTGATAGTTTCTCCTTTAAACGTGTAGCCATTTTTAATAGCATTGATAAATGTTTCTCTATTGTCCATGGAATATTTTTTTGAAAGTTACTAACTGGAAATTGAAAATGATAAGATTGTCTTAACTTTTACGTCAATACATTTACATCCGCTCAATTATGGCATCAAATATGTAAAAGATATTTTATAAAAAGTAAATACCTTTATCAGAATTAAAAAAAAAGTATGGAAAATAACAAACCTAAAATTCTAATTTGTGAAGACGATCCGAACCTCGGAATGGTCCTGAAAAATTTCCTTGAACTGAATGATTACGACGTGGTACTGGAAAGAGATGGAAGGCTTGGCCTTGCTGCTTTTCAGCGTGAAAAATTTGATTTGTGCCTGCTGGATGTAATGATGCCAAATATGGATGGCTTTACCGTCGCAGAAGAAATCAGAAATGTGGATCCGGATATGCCTCTGTTTTTTCTTTCTGCAAAAACAATGAAAGACGACATTATAAAAGGTTATAAACTTGGCGCTGATGATTATATTACCAAACCTTTCGACAGTGATGTTTTACTCCATAAAATAAAAGCAATTTTAAAACGGAATGAAGAATTGCATCGTGAAGAAGCGAATGCAGAATACGATTTGGGCAAATATCATTTTAACCCGCGCCTGCGCCAGTTGGGTATTGGAAAGGATATCCAGACTTTATCGCCCAAAGAAAATGAATTATTAAAAATGCTGGCTGAATATAAAAATGACCTCTTGCCAAGAGAAACAGCGTTGAAAAAAATCTGGGGAAGTGACACGTATTTCAATGGCAGGAGCATGGATGTTTATATTGCTAAGCTGAGAAAATATTTAAAAGGCGACCCGAATATTGAAATCGTAAATATTCACGGAAACGGCTTCAGGCTTGTAGTTCAGGAATAATTTTGTTTGTTTTGCTTTTTATTTTTTTGAAAACCGTGGTCATAAACTGCGGTTTTTTTGCTTGATACGTTTAAGTTTGAAAATAAATCAATGCACAGCGATAATATGCACTTTTTTGCCTCCGCAACATTGGCACATCGTCATATCTTCCCAAAAAGAATATTCAATACAAATGATTTTGCCCTCAATAGCATATTGTTGTGGCAAATCATCGGTCGGATATTTTAGCCCATTTATAATGACGCCAACACCTTTGCAGGAAGGAGCCTTCAAGGTAACTATAACATTTGTACAATTTTTTTCAGTTGATTTCCTGCATGAGAAAATTGTAAGACAAAAAATCAGAGAAAATAGAACGTTTTTCATCATTGCTTCTTTATTACATGACCAGAATATTTAGCTTTTCGTTGCACAGTAAACTAACAAAAATGGAAGATTTCAATTTTCTTTCATTAACAAAAAATACCAATAGCAAACAAAGAAATATTTCTAATTGTTTTCTCATTTCAATAAAACCGCCGCTACAATTCCTGCCGTTTCTGTTCTCAGTCTTGTATCGCCCAGACTTACAGGAAGATAATTTTGATGAATAGCTTGCTCAATTTCTTCTTCGGTGAAATCTCCTTCCGGGCCGATTAAAATTATTTTTGAATTTGCTCTTTGAGAAACATCTTTTAATTCTTTCTTTTCTTCGGGCAGGCAATGTGCAATAAATTTTTGCTCCTGCTTTTCATTCTTTAATAAGTCAGAAAATTTTACCGGTTGTGATAAATCAGGCAGCCATGATTGCTGGCTCTGTAACATGGCACTGATTAAAATAGAACGGATTCTTTCCATCCTGAAATGCGTTTTTTCAGAACGCTTGCAAATCATAGGAATAATTGCTGAAACACCTATCTCTGTTGCTTTTTCGGCAAACCATTCAAAGCGGTTTGTGTTTTTAATTAACGAAATGGCAATTGTAATTTTTGACTTTTGCGGTTCGGCAAACTCTTTGCCCACTGTTTTTACTTTTGTCTTTTTCTTATGCGGTAAAACTATTTCTGCAATTATCGTGTGTCCATCACCGTTAGTAATCCTGATTTGTTCACCTTCTTTCATACGCAACACCTGTGAAACATGTTTGGATGTTTCTTCGCTCAAAATAAAATCTTCCGAAACCGGTAAATTTTCTTCAAAAAAAAAGGGAGATGCCATTGATATTTTTTCTTGACTAATCCCGAAAAATAAAAGTATTTCTCAGGAAAATCATTGATTAAAAAGGCGCGTCTTCATCAAATTCTTCGTGGTTCATTTTACTGCCCGCCTGGAAATAAAGTTTCGCGCCTCCGCTTCCATCCAAATCTTTTACCGGCCTGAAATTTCCGGGAGGCATACTATTTCCAAAATCATTGTCATCCGGCTCCACAAATTTTTGAATATGTAATAACGCTTTTAACGGAATGGTTTCCAGCTGGCCATTTCTATGTTTTGCAATCCGAACCTGTGTTTCGCCTTTGGTAGATTCGCCGTTTTCATTTGCATGGATATCATGATACTCGGGACGATACAGAAATACAACCATGTCTGCATCCTGCTCAATCGCTCCTGATTCCCGTAAATCACTCAACTGAGGGATTTTACTTCCTTCTTTTCTTTTTTCTACTTCACGGCTCAACTGGCTGAGTGCAATAATCGGAACCTGTAATTCTTTTGCGAGGCCTTTTAAATCACGTGAAATGCGACTGATTTCCTGTTCACGATTTGCATTACGATTTTCACCGGTCCCGCTCATTAATTGCAAATAGTCGATAATAATTAGTCCAATATTGTGTTTGTTTTTCAATCTCCTGCACTTCGCTCTTAGTTCAAAAATATTCAAAGCGGCCGTGTCATCTATATGAATTGGCGCGGATGAAAGACGGTTAATTCCTTTTTTATACAACTCTTCCATTTCATGCTGCTCCAGTTTTCCGCGGGCAATTTTTTCTAAAAGAATTCCGCTTTCTGCACTCAGAATTCTTTGTACCAGCTGGCTGGCACTCATTTCCAGCGAGAAGAATCCCACCGGTGTAGGCTTGGTAGGATGAAGGGCCGCGTTTCGTGCAAGGTTCAATGCAAAAGCCGTTTTACCAACTGATGGACGTGCAGCAAGAACAATCAAATCGCTCGCCTGCCATCCATAAGTAACGCGATCAATCGTTGGAAAACCGGTGGGAACTCCGGTTATTTCATCTTGCCGCGTACGCAGGTCCTCAATGCGTTGAATCGTTTTTACCAATACAGAATCAATGCTCGCATAATCTCTTTTCAGGTGTTTATTGGTAATTTCAAAGAGTTTGGACTCGGCCATATCCAACAGGTCAAAAACATCGGTACTGTCTTCATAAGCATCGCCAATAATTTCACTGCTGATTTTTATTAATTCTCTTTGAATAAATTTTTGAAGAATAATTCTTGCATGAATTTCAATATTGGCAGAAGAAAAAACGGCGTTGGTTAATTTGGTTACATAAAAAGGGCCGCCGATTAAATCCAGTTCTTCCCTGAACTTCAATTCCTCAACAACAGTCAATAAATCTATGGGTGAATTCTTTTGCTGCAGGCCTTGCATGGTCCTGAAGATTCTTTGATGAGCTTCCACATAAAAACATTCCGGGGACAGGATTTCGACAATGACATCAAATGCGTTTTTCTCGAGCATAATCGCTCCAAGAACCGCTTCTTCCAACTCTTTTGCCTGCGGTGGCACCTTTCCAAATGCCATGGTGCCGAGCTCAAGAGAACCTGTTTTTCTCCTGAATTTACGGTCTTTATTGATGTTGCTGAGCTCCATTTTTAATTTTCTCTGTTAAGAGCAATTTTTTTAATTTTAGTAAATTCCTTCTTCGATTTTTAGAAGTGGGCGGCTAAGGTAAAGGACAAAAAGCTATTTAAAGAAATTGTTTTCCCCTTATATTTATGCAGGTACATTGCACATTTATTTCACAATAAATGCGAAGTTATCAACATTATTTTTAACCTTTTCAACAAAATAAAAAAAATTTCCCATTTTTTATTTGTTAAATGCACATTCGCTGTGAAGAAAATAATTCCTCATTTTTGCACCAATTATCATCAAAAATGATTAAGTAGAGTAAAACATTTTTTGATCTTTTTTAAAAGTAAAAAATGAATTTTAACTGTAATGCAGGCTGGATATATGTTATAAAACATAAAGCGAAAATTCCTATCTACTTCTTTCTTATTTTTGGGATTCTTAAAAATTAAATGAAGCTTTTAGAACACATTACATGAAGATTAGTTACAATTGGCTGATAGAATATTTACCGATAGGTGAAGAATTATCGAAAATAATTGGCAACCCCCAAAAAATAGCGGAAATCCTCACTTCCGTCGGCCTTGAAGTTGAAAATTTAGAAAAATATGAACAGGTAAAAAACGGTTTGGAAGGATTAATCATTGGTGAAGTATTGACCTGTGAAAAACATCCGGATGCAGATAAATTAAAAATAACCAGCGTATCTAACGGTCATGGTGAAACGTTGCAGATTGTTTGCGGTGCTTCTAATGTAGCCGCAGGACAAAAAGTAATCGTAGCGCCGGTTGGCACAAAATTATTTCCCGTTTCCAGTGAACCTTTTACCATAAAAAAAGCGAAGATTCGCGGCGTGGAAAGTAATGGAATGTTGTGTGCTGAAGATGAAATCGGATTGGGAAACAGCCATGCAGGAATTATTGTTTTGCCTGAAAATGCAAAACCAGGAATGGCGGCAAGTGAATATTATAATTTATATAATGATTGGATTTTTGAAATCGGGCTTACTCCAAACCGGATGGATGCGATGAGCCATATTGGTGTTGCAAAAGATGTGTGTGCCTACATTTCACATCATTATAAAAAAACAACCAAACCCATTTCTCCTTTTAAAAATAAATTTAAAGCGGATAATCATTCTGAAAAAATAGAAATAGAAATTAAAAATCCGGCAGATTGCGAGCGGTATGCAGGTGTGAGTATTTCCGGAATTACGGTAGCAGAATCGCCTGACTGGTTGAAAAATAAATTAAAAAGTATTGGCCTTCGTCCTGTCAATAATATTGTTGACATTACCAATTTTATTTTGCATGAAACCGGACAGCCGCTGCATGCATTTGATTTAGATAAAATAAAAGGAAACAAAGTAATTGTAGAAACACTTCCTGAAGGAACGCCTTTTATTACGCTTGATGAAAAGGAACGAAAACTAAGCAGCAACGATATTATGATTTGCAATGGCGACAATGAACCGATGTGCATTGCCGGTGTTTTCGGAGGTTTGGATAGTGGCGTGTCTTCCGCTACAACAAATGTATTTTTAGAAAGCGCTGTTTTCAATCCTGCCTCTATCAGGCGGTCGATGTTGCTGCATAATTTAAGAACAGAAGCAGCAGTTCGTTTTGAAAAAGGCATTGACATCAGTTTCACTGTTGATGTGCTAAAACGCGCAGCCACGTTGATTAAAGAGATTGCCGGTGGAAAAATTTCTTCCGAAATAATTGATGTTTATCCAAAAGCGAGAGAGAAAAAAGAAATTACTTTATCCAATCATTATCTAAAAAAAATCAGCGGAAAAAATTATCATCCGGATACGGTCAAAAATATATTGACTTCTTTAAATTTTACGATTGTGAGAGAAGGAATAGATAATATACAAGTTGCGGTTCCTTTTAGCAATCCCGACATCACTATTCCTGCAGATGTGATTGAAGAAATTATGCGTATTGATGGATTGGATAATATTGAAATTCCAGCTGCGATAAATATGTCCCCGGCAATTGACAGCGGCCTAAAAAATGCATTACAAAAAGAAAAAATAATTGGCTGGCTTACGGGAAATGGCTTTCATGAAATCTTTACCAATTCCATTACCAACAGTAAATATTTTAACGACGAAACCCTTGCTACCACTGTAAAAATCATCAACAGCCTTAGTGAAGGATTGAATGTGATGCGCCCTTCAATGTTGCCCACCGGATTGGAATGTGTATCGTATAATCTGAACCGGAAAAATAATAATTTGCTGTTTTTTGAATTTGGAAAAACCTACGCTAAAGTTGAAAATGAATATCACGAACAACAAAATCTTGCGCTATATTTTACAGGAAATAAAAACGAATTAAACTGGAATTCTCCGGTAAAAAAAATTGATAATTACTATGTAAAAGGAATTGCAGAAGCAATTTTTACTCTTGCAGGAATCCAAAATTATCAGTTTACGGTTTCTGAAAATGAGGAGTTAAATGAATGTTTAATTTCTTCGGTAAATGGCGTCAACCTTGCAGTTGCCGGAAGTGTGAAGAAATCGAAACTCGAAACTTTCTCCATAAAACAACCGGTATTTTATCTTTGTATTGACTGGGATAAATTCATTTCATTTACTGATAACAAGGATATCTCATTTGAGCCGGTTTCAAAATTTCCGCAGGTACAAAGAGATCTCTCTATTCTTATCGATAAAAACGTTTCTTATGCCGAAATTGAAAATGTGGTAAAGTCTTTGCATATGAAGAAGCTGAAAAATATCCAGTTGTTTGATGTGTTTGAAAATGAAAAATTGGGAGAAAATAAAAAATCGCTTGCGATAAATTTTACTTTTCTGGACAAAGAAAAAACGATGACAGATGATGAAATAGAAATGATGATGAGTAAAATCATTTCCAGTCTTGAAAATAAACTGAATGCCATAATCCGCCGCAATGCCTGATTCCATTGACCTTCACGTAAAAAATATTCAATCGAAGCTGCAGTTGCTTTTGAAAAAACATGCATTCTTATTAAAAGAAAATGAGCAACTGAAAAAAGAAAATCAGGCTTTTCAAACCAATGAAAAAACCTTGATTGAAAAAACAGAACAATTGCAACAACAGGTAAATATTTTAAAAACATCTGCAGGACAAATGGAAGGAAAAGAAAAAATGGATTTTGAAAAAAATATAAACCGTTACATTCGTTCTATTGATAAATGCATTGGCATTTTAAATAAATAATCATGGCGAAAGAGGAACTGATACCATTAAATATTGTAATTGGAGACAGAAGTTACCGCATAAAAATTCTGCCTGCTGATGAAGAAACGGTGCGCAAAGTTTTGAAAACCATCAATGAAAAAATCGTCGAATTTCGCACCCAGTTTGCCGGAAAAGACATGCAGGATTATATCTCTATGGTGCTGATTTGGTATGCCACTCAATTAAAAGAAAATAATCCGGATATTTTCAGTAATGATGTTTTGGAATCATTATTAAAAATGGAAAAACAACTGGATGAAGTAATGTAATAAGAAAATAAGACCAGGTAGTAAACCAATAAATAATCAGGATTTTTAAGTAAAAAAACGAACAAGAATAGAAAGAAAATATTCACAGCTTAAAAGAAAGGAAATAAAAAAGAAATCATTTCTCAGTAAACCAACAGATAAATGGTATTCCCATTTTTGTTTGCTATAAAATTTAAATTAATGAATACAGTTAGCATTTCACTAACTGTATTCAAACTGTATTTTAATTTTTATTGCTAAGGTTGGTCTATTAATTCTTCACTTGTCAAATAAGACATTTCAGCCTTTTGCTCTGAATATGCTTCAGTACCATGTTCATGTATATCAAGGCCAATAATTTCGCCTTCTTCCTCTACCCTTAAATTCCACGGATGAGGCAATTGTTTCACTGCCCACATCAGCGCGAATGCAACAGCAAAGGTAGCTATAGTGATGGTTGCACTTCCTATTAATTGTGCTTTAAATACACTTGCACCGCCTCCATAAAAAAGCCCTGCTACCGGTGAAGAATTATCTGCGCCTGTTGGTCCGGTGGCCCCGAATTGTCCGCTGGCAAAAAGGCCCAGGGACAAAGTGCCCCAAATGCCAGCGAGACCATGCACAGAAACTGCTCCAATCGGATCGTCAATCCGCAGCCATTCAAGTAAATTAACGCTGAGGAATACAACCAGGCCTGCAACGGCTCCTAAAATTATGGCTCCGAGAGGAGATACCCAATAACATGGACAGGTGATAGCTACAAGCCCGGCAAGAAATCCATTTATTGTATAACCGAGATCGAATTTTCCTTTTGTGTCGCCAAACCAGAGAGCAAAAAACATTGCGGAAATACCGCCACCACATGCCGCCAAAGTTGTATTGGCTGCAACCCTGCCAATACCTTGCATATCCACCGCTGAAAGGGTGCTTCCAGGATTAAAACCATACCAGCCAAACCAAAGGATAAAACCACCAACTGCGGCAACAGTAAGGTTATGCGGTGCAGGCATTCCTCCTCCATCTCTTTTAAAAACTCTTCCCAACCGCGGCCCCAAAACGATGGCACCGGCCAGAGATGCAATCCCTCCAATTGTATGAACCACTGTCGAGCCGGCAAAATCCCTGAAACCCTGTCCTAAAAAAGCAAATAAATGACCTGGCGTACCCATTAATGCTAAAAAGCCGTCAGGTCCCCATGCCCAATGACCAATAATTGGATAAATAAACCCGGTAATGCCAATGCTATAAAGAATATCGCCCCTAAAACCTGTACGTCCAATCATAGCTCCTGAAACAATTGTGGAGCAGGTATCGGCAAATGCATACTGAAATATCCAGTGTGCAAGAATGGGAATTCCCGTTGTCATATAAGTAGCAGGCGCACCCATTAAGAAAAACCAATGATAACCAATGAAACCATTTCCACTGCTAAACATAAATGCATAACCAATAGCCCAAAAAAGGATTCCGCAAAGGCAAGTATCAAAAATGCACTCCATTAATACATTTACGGTTTCTCTTTTTCTGGCAAAACCGGCTTCAAGCATTACAAAACCGGCTTGCATACCAAATACTAAAAACGCTGCAATCAAAGTCCAGATGGTATTTGCCGTATTCATTAAAATAGTTTCATGCGGAGTAAAAGTATCCTGTGCAGATACGGGAGTTGCAATCATAGCGGGCAGCATTTTCATGGCAAGGATTACTAAAAGAACACCGGCAATTTTACCAACGAAAATAGTGAGCCCAAGATGCCATTTTTCGGATTTTGTTAATCGCACCATCGAAGGTGAGGCTTCTGAATTTCTATTCTTCAGATAATCAACTAATTTTTTTACTAACATTTGTCTGAATTTTAAAATTTAAAATATGGTTATGATTTAAAATTTATAAACTACTGCCGCAATAAAGCTTGCATCGCTTTTAGTAAGCGCTCCTGAATGTTTTACAAAAAGTGGCGAGCTGGCATTATCTAATCTGAATTCAGGAATAAATGTGAGGCCTTCCACTTTGAAATTTGCCGATAAAGTATTTGAAAAAACACTACCACCGGTAGGCAGCGTTGAGTAAAGATTTAACTGTGTATCATCATTAAAATATTCGCTGCGAAGCGTTAAACCAAACCAGCTTTTAGGATCATAATTGAAATATAATGCAGAGCCCCACCAGGTTTTGGTTCCCATGTTTTTTATTCCATCCCATAGTTTCACATCGGCAAGGATGCCATTGTAAACAATATTAAATTTGGAATTGATCTTATCTGTTATAATAAGATTGGAGACGCTAGATTTTGAAGAATCAGGTGCTTGCCCTCCTACATAATTCAGGAGCAATTGCAAATTATCATTTGGGGTATAAGTAAATTGTGCAAGCAGAGATTTCTTGTTGATCTGGCCATCGGGAGGAATTCTATAATCTGTTGCATTTGAAATTCCAATCATAAAAGCAGTTTTTTTACTCATGGTAAAATCTGCGCGGATTCCAGTGTGGGAAAAAGGTCCGTAGGTAAAATAGTAACTCATGCTATAATTGCGGTTGGCAAATGCATCGGCAAGCTCATAATTTAGATGCGTAGCCCAGCTGCCGGCAGTAAGTTTTAACCATGAGTTAGGTGAATAAGAAACATACAACTGCTTTATCGCCTGCGAAATTCCCTTATCATTATACGCAAACTCTTCTTCTCTTTTACCAAAACCCAGGTCTGCAACCATATCTATTCTTTTTGTCAGCAACTCAAATTTCACGTTCGCCATTCCTAATGCAAACGAATTTTGTGTTTTAGTGAAACTTGTGAAACTGTTGTAGGGTTTTGCTGTTGGATTATTAAAATCGAATCGGTAATAAGCATCTACAGCGCCTGTTATCGCCAGCGAGGGTTTTGTTGTCGTATCGGCAACAGGTTTTGATAATTTTGCGGAATCTGTTTGTGCTTGTGCGGGAATAAAAGCAAAAAATAGTAGTGTTCCTAAGAAAATTTTTCTTAACATTGTCGTAGAATTAAAGTTTAAAAATGGAAAGGGTGTAGCTTATTAACTTTTCTCAGAAGTTAATTTTTCGGCTATTCCCTTTTCTGTTATATTAAATGAGCCATTGTGTGTGTTTTAGTGATTTACCCTGAAATATTTTGCACTTGAATCTTTCTTTTCTCGTCTTTATCAGGAATCCATATCGTTGACTAATATCCTACTTTGCAACTCTTTTGTTACAGAAGAATCTAATCCAACTTCCTCTTCAATTAATGAACCTCGTTGCCTTACTAATAAAGTGCCTTGTAAATATTTTTCATCATGCTGTGAAGCATCCAACCCCATTTCTTCATCCGCTTCGCTCACTCTCATTGGCATTACCCAATTGATAAATTTAAAAATGCCATAAGAAGCAGAAAAACTATAAGCAACTACAATTCCCAAACCTTTTAACTGGGTAAAAAAGAACTCCGGATTCCCATAAAATAATCCGTCATTTCCGCCGGCATTTATTGTTTTTGTTGCAAAAATCCCGGTCATAATCATTCCAACGATTCCGCCTATTCCATGACAGGGAAAAACATCGAGAGTATCGTCGAGCCTCGATTTAGAGCGATAATATACCGCTACGTTAGAAATAATAGCAGCTACTACGCCAACAAAAATACTTTGTGGAACGGCAACAAAACCTGCGGCGGGCGTAATAGCAACGAGGCCTACGACGGCACCAATACAAAAGCCGAGAACCGAAGGTTTTTTTCCTTTCAAAACATCAAAAAACATCCAGGATAAACCTGCGGCAGCAGCGGCCGTATTGGTACTTGCAAATGCTGAAACTGCCAGCGAATTTGCAGCCAAAGCAGAGCCGGCATTAAAACCAAACCATCCAAACCAAAGCAATCCGGTTCCGATTAAAACATAAGGAATATTAGCCGGTGGAATTTCTTTATGTTCGCGGTGAACTTTTCTTCTTTTTAAAACCAACGCACCGGCTAGTGCAGCGCAACCTGCAGAAATATGAACAACGGTTCCACCCGCAAAATCAAGAATGCCCATTTTGAATAAAAAACCCTCAGGATTCCAGGTCCAATGGGCAATTGGTGCATAAACAAACAGGCTGAACATCACAATAAAAAGAAGGTAAGAAGTAAAACGAGTCCTTTCCGCAACTGCACCCACGACAAGACTAGGCGTAATGATTGCAAACATTAATTGAAAAAGGGCAAACAACATTAATGGAATCGTAGGCGCCAAACTCCACGGAGCGCCGGAACTTACCCCTTTAAAGAAAAGATGCGTAAATGGATTCCCAATAAAACCTCCGATTGAATTGCCAAATGCGAGACTATAACCGACTGTGATCCACAAAACACTTACTACTCCTGCCGCTACAAAACTTTTGATCATAGTGGAAAGCACATTTTTGCGATGAACCATTCCGCCATAAAAAAAAGCCAATCCCGGGGTCATTAAAAAAACCAGCGCCGTCGCAACAAGAATCCACGCAATGTCGGCTGAATTATATTTTCCGGCATCATTAAATGTTGCAAAAGAAGGAACAAATAAAGCAATTATCGCTACGAGTATTAAAATTATAAACGGAACCGAATTACTTAAATTAATTTTTTTCATATAATTAAATTTAATCCAAATCTAACATGGTTTATTCGAATTATGTGCACATTACAAAACATATTTGTTTTTATAATTTAAATTTATATCCGAATAACTTAGAAAAACAGGTCAAAAACCGGAGTTACATTAAGATAGATATTATCATAATACAACTAGAATATGACCAGAAAGCTTCACAGTAAAGGAAAGAAATAACCCTATTTATCGTTTTTGGAAACAGAAGCAGGAGTGCATTCTATTAATCCAAAAGAAGCAGTTATAGTTTGACGTGCTTTTTATTGTAATTTTGATCGTGTGAGATTGTAACTTTTGCTATCCATTTTTACTCTAAAGAATGCAACAATCGTTGCGGGAAGATGTTCATCATACTTCCAAATTTCTAAAATCATTAATTATGGAAAATTTTCCAGACGAAGAGCACGTAGTAAAAATCTTAGATGCAAAAAATGTAACACATAATGTAAAACGGTTTACACTTACCAAACCTGAAAATTATACATTCAGACCCGGCCAGGCAACAGATATTGTAATTAATTTACCACATTGGAAAGAGGAAAGAAGGCCCTTCACTTTTACATGCCTGAATAATTGGAATACTCTTGAATTTACCATAAAAATTTACAATGACCATGATGGCGTAACGAATGAATTGGGCAAATTAAAAGCCGGAGATGAATTAATTATTCATGATGTTTTTGGGGCGATTCATTATAAAGGAGAAGGGGTTTTTATCGCCGGTGGCGCCGGTGTCACGCCTTTCATTGCGATTTTCCGCGATTTGCGGGAAAAGGGAAATTTGGGAAATAATAAACTGTTATTTTCCAACAGAACAACGGAAGATATTATCTTGAAAGATGAATTTGAAAACATGTTGGGCAATAATTTTATAAACATTATTTCTGATGAAAAAAACACTCCTTATATTGAAGGCAGAATAGATGAAGATTTTCTGAGCAAAGAAGTAAATAACTTTGATAAATACTTTTATATCTGCGGGCCTGACCCGATGGTAGAAGCTATTCATAAAGAACTTTTGAATCTGGGAGTAAAAGAAGAAAAGATTGTTGTGGAACAATTTTAATTGGCGCTTCTTTAGAAAAGTTTTAAATTGACTTTACAAAAAAAATTGAATGAAAAATTGAAATGAATTAAAAAGAAACTGTTTTATAAATTATATTTTCTTAAGAATAAATAAATGTTTTAATCATGGCAAAAGATCCTTACCAGATAAAAAAATTATTAAACACCAAAAACGGAAACTTTACTTATTACAGTCTTCCGGAATTGGAAAAACAAGGCCACAACATTTCAAAATTGCCTTTTTCGATTCGCATTTTGCTGGAAAATGCATTGCGCAATTTTGATGATTTTGCAATTACAAAAGAAAATATTGAAACGATTCTGGGCTGGAAGCCCAGTGGTTCTGATAAAGATATCCCGTTCAAACCGGCGCGTGTCTTAATGCAGGATTTTACAGGTGTTCCTGCCGTAGTAGATATTGCTTCCCTTCGTGCGGAAATAGCGCGTAAAGGGAAAAACCCGGATGAAATTAATCCATTGATTCCTGTTGATTTAATCATTGACCACTCTGTTCAGGTCGATTATTTTGGAACAGAATACGCCTACAAAAGAAATATGGATGAAGAATACAAGCGCAATCACGAACGGTATTCTTTTTTAAAATGGGCACAAAAATCTTTCAATAATTTCAGCGTCGTGCCTCCGGGAATGGGCATTTGCCACCAGGTAAATTTGGAATTTTTATCAAAAGGCGTGATTGAAAGAAACGGAGAAATTTTCCCGGATACTTTAGTCGGAACCGACAGTCATACACCGATGGTAAACGGAATTGGTGTAGTAGCGTGGGGAGTAGGCGGAATCGAAGCGGAAGCGGCAATTCTTGGGCAGCCAATTTATTTTATCATGCCTCAGGTAATTGGTTTAAAACTTACAGGCAAGCTCCCATTGGGTTCCACAGCCACGGACCTGGTTTTAAATATTGCCGAGCTTTTAAGAAAACGCGGCGTCGTTGGAAAATTTGTTGAAGTTTTTGGAGATGGATTGGATCATCTTTCTGTTCCTGATCGCGCTACGATCGGAAATATGTCTCCGGAATTCGGCTGTACCATCACTTATTTCCCTATCGACGACAAGACGCTTGAGTACATGCGAAAAAGTAACCGTTCGGAAGAGCAGGTAAAACTGGTAGAAGATTATTGTAAAACAAATCTTCTCTGGAGAACCGGTGACGAAAATATAAAATATACCGATGTATTGGAACTTGATTTGAGTTCCATTCAGCCCAGTGTGGCGGGGCCAAAAAGGCCGCAGGATAAAATTTTGTTGAAAAATTTAAAAGACCGGTTTTATGAATTAATGGAAAAAAATTATGGCCGTCATTATCTGAAACCTGTTGAACAAATTTCCAGGTGGTTTGCAGAAGGTGGTAGTCAGCCGGTAGATGAGCCAGTACCCATGCCTCCAAACACCCGGATTGAAGAAAAAGAATATAATGGTATGAAAACCGTATGGATCACGCTGGGGCAGGAAAAATTTGAACTTACCGATGGTTCGATTGCTATTGCAGCGATTACATCGTGCACCAATACTTCTAATCCTTTTGTAATGATTGGCGCTGGCTTGGTGGCACGTAAGGCGCGTGAACACGGATTAGACGTTAAACCCTGGGTAAAAACTTCATTGGCGCCGGGATCTAAAGTCGTAACAGATTACCTGGAAAAAGCGGATTTGCTCGATGATCTGGAAGCTCTGCAATTTCACCTGGTTGGTTATGGTTGCACTTCCTGCATTGGTAATTCGGGCCCCTTGCCGCCTTACATTGCAAAAGCAGTAGAAGAACATGATTTGGTGGTGGCCTCAGTTCTTTCCGGCAACAGGAACTTTGAAGCGCGGATTCATCCACAGGTAAGAATGAACTTTTTAATGTCGCCAATGCTGGTCGTTGCTTATGCCATTGCAGGGCGGGTGGATATTGATTTAATCAATGACCCGATCAGTTACGATCCAAATCAGCAACCGGTTTATTTAAAAGACATCTGGCCAACAGATGATGAAATTAATGAAATAATGAGCCAGGTGCTTTCTCCAAAAGATTTTGCAAAAAGCTACGGAGAAATCTTTGAAGGAAATGAGATTTGGCGTAAATTAAATGTGCCTGAAGAAAAATTATATGTTTGGGATAAAAGTTCCACTTACGTAAAAGAAGTTCCTTTCTTTTATAATATTTCTGACCTCGCGGAAGCGTTGATAGATATTGAAGGAGCGCGTGTTCTGTTGATGTTGGGCGACAGCGTAACTACCGATCATATTTCGCCGGCCGGTTCTTTTAATCAAAATTCACCGGCAGGCCAATACCTCGTGAGCGAAGGTGTGCATCAGAAGGATTTTAATTCTTATGGATCACGCAGAGGAAATGACCAGGTAATGACGAGGGGTACTTTTGCAAATGTTCGTATTAAAAACGAACTGGTTTCCAAAGAAGGTGGGTACACCAAATATCTGCCTACCGGAGAAGAAATGTCGGTGTATGATGCTGCTATGAAATATAAAGAAACGAATACGCCTCTGATCGTTTTGGCCGGCAAAGAATATGGCAGCGGCTCATCGAGGGATTGGGCTGCTAAAGGAACATTTTTATTAGGGATAAAAGCAGTAATCGCCGAAAGTTATGAACGCATTCACCGAAGTAATTTAGTAGGAATGGGCGTTTTGCCGCTGCAATATAAAGAAGGGGAAACCGCTCAAAGCCTCGGATTGACGGGAAATGAAACTTATACAATTTCCGGAATAGCCAATGATATAAAACCGTTGAAAGAAGTCAAGATTATTGCTGTCCGGTCAGATGGAAGCGAAATAAAATTTAATGCAATTGCCCGCATGGATTCTTCTATTGAAATTGAATATTACCGTCACGGAGGCATCTTGCAATATGTACTACGGCAGTTTTTGCACAACGAAGAAGAGAAGAAATCGTAAAAGTGATAAAAACGGATTGTAAAACAAGAATTGTAATTATTTGTTCATTTGCTGATGCCAAATTAAAGGTAGTTTTTGATATAAATGCAAGATAATTACTGATAAAAAAAAATAGTTTAAAATCTATTTTTGTTTCAAATCAAAAAACTCTATTTTTGCACCCCGCAAGGGAAAAAATATTCCCCCCTAGCTCAGTTGGTTAGAGTCCCGTAGCTACGGGATTAATCAGAGGATCGCTGGTTCAAACAGCTTAAAAAAGTTGAAACATATTTTCCTCCCTAGCTCAGTTGGTTAGAGTCCCGTAGCTACGGGATTAATCAGAGGATCGCTGGTTCAAACAGCTTAAAAAAGTTGAAACATATTTTCCTCCCTAGCTCAGTTGGTTAGAGCATCTGACTGTTAATCAGAGGGTCGCTGGTTCAAGTCCAGCGGGGGGAGCAAAAAACCATGGATTTGTTCTGTGGTTTTTTATTTTTAAGCAATGTTTTATATCTATATTCTTTATTCGCCCTCTTCTGACAAGTATTATGTAGGATATTCAAATGATTACCAACGCAGACTGATAGAACATAACACAACTGAAAGAATCACTTATACAAGTAAACATCGTCCCTGGTTTTTGAAAGCTGCATTTGAGTGCTTATCAGAATCAGAAGCGATGAAAATAGAAAAATTCATAAAAAAACAAAAGAGCCGTAAATTCATCGAAACGATTTGTAATCCGTGTTCTAAGTTGATGGGGCAATTAGCTCAGTTGGTTAGAGTCCCGTAACTACGGGATTAATCAGAGGGGCGTCCCGCCTGCGGCATCAGCGGGGGGAGCAAAAAACCACGGAATTATTCTGTGGTTTTTTTATTTTTATCCCTTTTATCAACTTCTGAATTGCGCAACCCATTTATTATTTCCGGAATTATGATATTATCAAAAAGTTAAGAAATTATAAAAAGCTACATCTATAAAAAATTACTTTTTAGCTTCGCCGTCATCCGAAGAACAGTGAAAGATCTTGGTGTGAATTTTGCCTTCATCTACACGTAAAAAATTATTATTTAAAATAAAAAATATAATGACAAAGAATATCACATTTTCGCTGCCAGCAGAAGCAGTAGAAGGAGCCAGCGAAGCCATTTTACTTGGAGATTTTAATAACTGGAATCCGGAAAAAGCGCCAAAACTAGAGCAGCAAGCCGACGGCTCCTATATGGCAGTT
Organism: uncultured Chitinophagaceae bacterium; assembly: GCA_963706825.1. Lineage (GTDB taxonomy): Bacteria > Bacteroidota > Bacteroidia > Chitinophagales > Chitinophagaceae > Ginsengibacter. The sequence continues at coordinate 1,125,720 of CAVPNT010000005.1, forward strand.
GCGCAATTAGAAGAAGGGAAAACATATCACTATCGTTTTTTACTCGATAACGGAAAATGGGTAAATGATTATCATGCTCAGAAATATGAAGCGGCACCGGGTTTATATGTTGATAATTGCGTGATAACAGTTCCGCGATCAGCACAAGAAAATAAAAAAGAACAAGCTTCACCATCGAAAACAACCAACACAAAAGTTGTAAAGGCGGTTGATTCTCCAACAGAAGCATCTTCTGAAAATCCAGAATCACTGAAAACGAAAGCTCCAAAAAAAGCAAAAACGAAAACTGAAACAACAGAAGCGCCGAAAGCAAAAAGAGCAAAAGCTGTAAATGCGAAAGTTGTGGGTAAATCTGAAGAAAAGCCGGCAAAAACGCGTAAAAAAGCTGTGCCAAAAGAAACAAAATAAAAAGCAAGAACTTCCAGGTTTTTAAAACACTGAACTTCCGATTTGTCTTAGTAAACAAACAAATACCAGCGATTCTTTTTCAGGTAACTTTTACCTGCGTTCCACATTATAAAAAAGCATTCGTAGTGATTCTATGTCTATAGGTTAGCAATATTTTTGTAAAAAATATTGGCGAGATAATGATGATCATTTTTCTTATCCACTTTTAAAAAGTGAAGTTGTTTTAGGAAATTTTTTTAAAACCGTAAAGTATCGCGCTTTTTCATAGCCGATTAGAGAAAGTTTTCAAAACCTGGACAATGAAAACAACTGCAGGATATGCAAAAAAGCATCGTTCAAACTTCGTATGTTTAATAGATGTTTTTTAAAACATTCCTCGTCAAATACAAATAAAAATCCCGATTTTATGTAGCTTTCAATCTGTTTAAATATATTGCAGAACCATTTATAAATATTCACGAAGAATGGACATGTTCAGAAGAAGATTATCGAAACCAATTTGAATTTGCTTCTTTAAATAAAAACTAAAAACGACTCCCTTTTTATGCACTTACATCTTGTAGATTACGGAATTATCGGCCTTTATTTTTTGTTTGTAATCGGCATTGGATTTTTATTGAAAAAAAGAATAAAAACCGGTAACGATTTTTTGATGAGCACCCGTAATATTCCCTTGTGGATTACGAGCCTGGCATTCATTTCTGCAAATCTTGGTGCACAGGAAGTATTGGGAATGGCCGCAAATGGTGCCAAATACGGACTTTATACTGCTCATTTTTATTGGATGGGTGCGGTTTTGGCCATGTTGTTTTTAGGTGTTTTTATGATGCCGTTTTATTATGGAAGTAAGGCGCGCAGTGTACCGGAATTTTTAAAACTTCGCTTCGATGAAAAGACAAGAACCTTCAATGCCTTGACGTTTGCAGTGATGACTATTTTTTCTTCCGGCATTTCTTTATATGCATTGGCCATGTTGATGCAAACGATTCTTGGATGGGATTTTAATGTATCAATCTGGATGGCAGCAGGTATCGTGTTAGCTTATACTTTTTTGGGTGGACTTACCAGTGCGGTTTATAATGAAGTACTGCAATTCTTTTTAATTGTATTGGGAATTGCGCCTTTGGTTTATATTGGATTTCACCAGGTAGGTGGGATAGATGGGATTATTGCAAATGTGGATAATGCCAAATTGCATTTATGGAAAGGAATGAGCCACGCATCTACAAATCCGATGGGTACAGACGCCTTCAGCCTGATATTCGGTTTGGGTTTTGTGCTTGCTTTCGGATACTGGTGTACGGATTTTTTGGTAGTGCAAAGAGCAATGATTTCACACAATTTGAATGATGCCAGGCGCACGCCGATTATTGCCGCTTTGCCTAAAATCTTCATGCCACTGATTGTAATTGTTCCGGGAATTTTATTGCTTGCTTTGCAAAAAGAATTTTCAGGTTTTGAACTTCCCTTAAACACAAACGGGCAAACAGATTATAACATGGTACTTCCATTGTTGTTATCAAAACTTTATCCGAGCGGAATTTTGGGAGTCGGAATTACCGCATTGATTGCGTCCTTTATGTCAGGGATGGCCGGAAACGTTACCGCCTTTAATACGGTTTTTACTTTTGATATTTATCAAACGCACATTAAAAAGAATGCGAGCGAAAAGCACTATTTGTATGTCGGTAAAGCCACTACTGTAGTTGGTATTTTGTTGTCAATTCTTACCGCTTATGTAGCCCGCGGATTCAACAGCATTATGGATTTGTTGCAATTGGTTTTCAGTTTTGTAAACGCTCCGTTATTCGCGACTTTCTTCCTGGGAATGTTTTGGAAAAAAACTACCTCTAACGGGGCTTTCTGGGGATTGTTATCAGGGACCGGAGCCGCAGCCCTCACTTATTCGCTTACCACAGCAGAAGGAAAAGGTGGTTCGATTGCAAACCTGCATACATTTTATTCTGGAACCAGCCAGGCGTTTAACATTGCCTCCATCTCTTTTGTCGTTTGTTTTATTGTAACCGCTTTGATCAGTTTTGTTACCAAACCCAAACCCGAAAATGAACTGGTTGGCCTCGTTTACAGTCTCACGCCGAGGCAGAGAGATAAAAACAGGGTATGGTACAGAAATCCGGTTTGGCTGGCAGTAATCGTACTGATAATTACGTTGTTCTTTAATATTCTTTTCTATTAAAATAATAATAATGAATAAATTTTTTGACCTCCGTTTTGTGATTGGGATTTTTTTTCTCGCCGTAGGTATTTTATTACTGCTTTATAGCTTTACAAATCCTACGGTGATGCATGCAGCCGTAAATCGCTGGTGTGGAATCGTGTTTATGATATTCGCATTGATAATGATTGCGCTTGCTTTTGGAAAAAAGCAAGCGGATAAGTTATAGTGATTTTGAGAAATTATATTTCAAGATACCATCTGGCAGAGCAACAAATAATCCGATTTTGACTTCATTTGATTTTAGCTCAAAGCGACATGGAAATATAGCCAACGCGGCTTCGCTATTTCATTTCAATTTGAACAATTGTATCCACATCATTCAATTTAATTCCATCAGGATTTATTGTTACTCCATTTTTATCCTGTTTGAATTTTACTTTTTCGTTTGTGCCCATCAATTGGCAACTTTTTACTTTTCCTTGAATTCCGGTGATGATAATTGGCTGTACAGAATCTTTTAAAATATGAACATAAATGGTTTTATTTTTTGCAGTAACAACTCCCCAATCCTGCGGTGGCATTACGTCTCCTCTTGTTCCATAAATGCTTTCGCCATATTGCTGCATCCATTTTCCAATCTCTTTTAACGTATCTGTAAATTCATTTTGAATTTTTCCGTTTGGCATTGGGCCCACATTTAATAGAAAATTTGCATTACGTCCTGCAGCATTTACAATATAATGAATCAACTGATTTACAGATTTGTAATTATCATCTTTGATATTAAAACCCCATGAGCCATTCATCGTCTCGCACGTTTCTAATGGTAACTGTTCAGATATTTTTTGAAAGCTTAAACCGGATTTATTTTGTCCGGGCAGATCCTTTTCGAACATCTGAAAATCTTCGCCAGGAAATGGGCTGAGGTGGTGGTTATTTCCGATCAAACATTGTGGTTGCAGTTTATGAATGAGCGAATAAATTTCAGGTAAATGCCAATCTACTTTCGGACTGCGATCTTTTGCTCCTTCCGGGGCTGTTTGGTCCCAGTATCCGTCAAACCAGATTCCTGCTATTTCTCCATAATTTGTCAGCAATTCTGTCAACTGGTTTTCCATGAATTTTATATAATCATTCCAGTTGCCATGTACTGTACGTCCTGTGCCCTGACCAGTTCTGCCGGTCCACCACGAGTAATCATCGCGCCTCCAGTCTAATAAAGAATAGTATAAAAAAAGTTTGATGTTTTGTCTATGGCATTCATCAGCAATCATTTTTACCACATCTTTTTTATAAGGCGTATTCATGATATTGAAATCCGAATATTTAGTGTCCCACATACTGAAACCATCGTGATGCCTGGTGATTAGCGTAATGTATTTCATTCCCGCGTTTTTTGCCATGCTTACCCATTCGTGGGCATCAAATTCTGTAGGATAAAAAAAATGTTGCAAACGTGTGTAATCATTTACATGAATGTTCTCATTGTTCATTACCCATTCTTCATCACCAAGAATGCTAAACACTCCCCAATGAATAAACAAACCGAATTTTGCATCCTGAAATCCGCTTCTCGCCTCAATATTAGCAGGCGAAGGAGAATACGTTTGTGCATGGCCGTTAGTAATAATCAGCGCAGTAAATAAACAAATAACCAGATTTCTGATTTTCATTTTTTATGTATTTAGTTTTAAAAATCCGCCATCAATCGGATAATCCGTACCGGTAATAAATGAAGCTTCATCGCTGCATAAATATAAAGCTAAGGCCGCTACTTCTTCCGGCATTGCCATTCTACCTATCGGTTGCGTTTTCGATAACTTTCCAAACATTTCTTTTTCATTGCCCGGATAATTTTTTTGTAAAAATCCATCAACAAAAGGTGTGTGAACCCTTGCAGGTGAAATTGAATTGCACCTGATATGGTCATTGATATAATCTTTAGCCACTGATAAGGTCATTGCAGCCACAGCGCCTTTTGCCATTGAATAAGCAAACCGGTCTGCAAGCCCCGACCATGCTGCAATAGAAGCCATATTTATAATAACGCCACCACCATTTTGTTTCATTAATGGAATGGAAGCAAATAAACAATTATAAACGCCTTTCACATTTACCTTTACGATTCTATCGAAATCTTCTTCGGAGGTTGTGTCTGCTTTTCCAATATGGGCGATGCCTGCATTATTCAGCAAAATATCGTGAAACCCAATAGTTTGAAATGTTTGAATTACTTCTTTTTGATTGGCCACATTGCAGGCATAAGAAAAAACTTTTCCGTCATTTTTCTTAATTTCTTCAACGGTTGATTTTGCACTTTCTTCTGTCAGTTCAAGGATGTGAACTTCAGCACCTTGTTTTGCAAATAAAATGGCTATCGCTTTACCAATGCCCCTGCCAGCGCCGGTTAGCACTGCTTTTTTATTTTTTAAAGAGAACATTTTAATTATTTAAATTATTTAATTGTTTCATTATTCTTTGCATTTAACGCTTTTTATTTTGCTTTAAGATATTCTTCATAAGCCATTCCGAAGAGAAAAAATAAAACTTTTAACCAGCATGAGTGGGTAACACAAACAGGAGTTCCTGATAAAGCCATACATTCGGTTTTATATAAACTTAAAGTTCAAAAATTTTATTCATTAAAACCCATTTTTCTCCTGCCTTTGCTTTCGGAATGGCCTGCTGGTATTTCCACATCAAATCTTCCCATTCCTGCACTTTTGGATTCGCGTTGTCCATCGCATTTTTTTTATCAAAAGAAAAACTTCCATCCGTTTCCATGAACATAAAAAGACGATTGAAAACACGATATATTTCAAGGCTGGTAATCCCTGAATCCTTAATAGAATCAATCACTTCAGGCCACACCGCACAATGATGTTTTTCATATTCCGCGATTAATTTTTCATCATCTTTTAAATCGAGCGCTAAATAATATTTCATAAATTATGCGATTATTTTACCGGAAATTCTTTTAAATTTTTCTTCCTAAAATAAAGGACAAATTAAAGCATTGCAAAGAATATACGTGTAGCAATATTATCATTCTATTCCATTATATTATCTTTATTAAAAAAAAATACCAGTTCCTTGCCACCGTTCAAAAATAATTGTTTCAATAATTTATACTATTATTTGAGGTAAGATTTTCATTCATTTATTTCCCAAATAAGTCGAATAGATGAATTCCGGATATTTCTTTGTTTGTTGAAAAATACCATTTGAAAAGAAAGCGATTACAGCGATCAGATTATTTCTTATTAAATTTATCACTTAGCATTTTCATAAAATAACCACCGACCACACTCCTCGCCTGGAAGCCTACTTGTTTTCCATTAGTAGTTTCGTGCCAATCGCTCAAAGGTACGCGGTCAGGAGTTTCCGTCGCAAATTTGTAAACCGGTTTTACAAATTCTTCAAACTCATTTTTTGTAGAAGATAAAGTCGCAGTCCACATAATCCAATCTGATTTGGTATAAGTTTTCCTGCTGTCTAAAGGAAGGCCGAATGTTTTTTGTTTGGTGAGATAAAATGCTACTTCTTCTTTTGCAACGCCTGGTGGAAAAATATGCAGATTCAACACTTTATCCCAAACCAAATTATATTTTTGGCTCCAGGTATTTTTATCATTAAAAGTGAGCGCGTAATGATCGTCTGCACCGGCTAACTGCATCCATTTTCCGGCCATGTTTTTTGCGATCGAATCATATCTTGCGGCCACATTGTTTTTGCCGAGCATTTTTGCAAGCATTGCATAGGAACCAATGGCGACAATTGCTTTCACCGATAAATTTGCATTACGTGCGAGATGCCCGGCAAAATCATCGGTGCATAATTGATTCACCGGATCAAAACCTTCTTTTGAAAGATATTCTACCCATTGCGTCAATTCTTTCCAATGTTTTTCGGCATATTTTGCATTGCCTTTAGCCCTGCTGATTGCGGCGGTGAGGATCACCATATTTCCCGATTCTTCTACAGGCATATCTTCACCATAAGTTTGTCCGTTTGCCAGGGGATAAGTACCTAAATCGTGCGCTGGAAAAGGTTTTTTCCATTTACCACTTTCAGAGTAATAAAAAATTCCATTCAACATTCCTTTTAAAAAATCGGGATTATACAATAAATAAAGTGGTGACGAAGGATAGGTTACATCAACCGTATTTATAGAACCATTACTGAAATTTTCTTTTGATAAAAATAGAATTTCTCCCTGTGGGCTTTTTACCAACGCGTGTGCCGCAATGCTTTGCCGGTAAGCCAGTTCACAAAGTTTTGCATAATCTTCTCCGCCCGATTTTATTGCATTTGTAACAAGCTGCTGGTCGAAAATATTGCATTTATTTGTTACAGAATTATACCCTGTATATGCCGATTCCAGTTGCTGCTCTATCGTGCTGTTTCCGTTTCTGTTCCACCAGGGTTTTAAATTTTGGTGAAAAAACTGAACCGGATAAATTTCATCATACCCGAGTTCAACAAACTTTTCTTTTTCATTTTTTGAAACCAAGCCAAAATTGATAATGGTATTCAGCATCAGGCTTTTTCCTGATATCTTTTTATTCGTCGTTTCTTTTCCTTCTAAAAACGACGTAATTCCTGTTTCATCATTTTTGGAAATATATTGTTTCGTATTGGGATCATTTTTTGCACCGACATAAAAATATCCCCAATCAATTCTCAAGTCATCCCCTTTCTTTTTCAAAACCGGTTGACCGGTAGTTCCCACTTTTAAAAGCTGAAGATTTTTTGTTTTCCCGGTTGTCGCTTCCACTTCCTCTGATGGAATATTTACAGAAATATCAGAAGAAGCACCCAGGTAAATTTTTACATCATGCGATTTCCCATCGTTTGATTTTACCTGGTAAGAAATATAAGAAACAGGCCTGGCAAGGATTTCCATTTCTTTTAATAATAAAGGTGAAATGAATTTCACCGTTAGATCTACATTCCCACAAGTGAAATTATAAATGGTTTGTGTTGCAGTTACATTTGCATTTTCCTGTTTAGGAATCTGGATTATTTGTCTGTTTACCGGCTCTGTTTTTTCTACAATTCCCGCATCAAGATAAGAACCACCGGCGGTATTCGTACAATGTATCGCCAACACGTTTTTTCCTTTTTTCAAATTACTTTTGATGGCTTCATTCAGATCAATCAGAACGAATTTACTTGTCCAGCCTTTTTTGGTATAAATGTTTTTGCCATTCAAAAAAACGTCCACATCATCGTCATGATTTATTTTTAAAAATAAACTATCCATGTTTAAATCAGCTAATTGAAATTCGCGCCGGATCCAAATATTATCCGAGTTCCAAATTGTTTTCACTTGTACCGAATCATTGCCAAACGGCGCTACACCTTGCTTCCAGCCACTGTCATCAAAATTTACATCGCTCCAGTTTTGGCCCGGTTGTTCTTCTGTATATTTTACGGTGTAATTACTTTCATCTCCTGCCGGCAATATGGTTTTATATTTTTCTGCAGGCTTGCCCAAAAAACGATAATAGTTTTCATCTACTTTTATTATTCCAATAAGAGATTGATTTGCTCCTGTCCAATGTGTCGTAGTAGCGTTATATAACGCGTCAGTCGTTGACCAAATGCTAAAATAAGTGTTGTGTGTGATGAGTGGATAAGCAGGTGCAGTCTGCTTTTGTGAAAATGCTGATGTATATATCAGGACAATGCAAAAGGAAATAACCAATCGAAGTGAAGCTTGTTTTTGCTTCAGAATATTTAGAATCATCAGAATTATTTATTGAATTAATTTTTCTTTACAGAAAATAGATAAGTGGATTTGGTATGATATTTTTCTCCTGGTTTTAAAACGGTATTTGGAAAAGAAGGTTCATTTGGAGAATCAGGAAAATGTTGTGTTTCCATGGCAAAAGCACTGCGGTATTCATCTTTGCTGCCATTATTAAATGTATTTTTTCCAAACATAAAATTGCCGCTGTAAAACTGCAATCCGGGTTGATCGGTATAGATAGTCATTTCAATCCCTGATTTATCACCGATTACCTTTGCAGCCACATGAGGATTCTTTTGAGAGCTGTCTAAAACGAAATTCATATCATATCCTTTACCGTTTTTCAATTGAATATTATCGTCATTAATCCGTGAGCCGATGGTACGAAAATCCCTGAAATCAAAGGGCGTATTCGCAACCGGTTCTATTTTTCCTGTAGGGATGAGCGTAGAATCTACCGGGGTAAAAGAGTTGGCAAAAATTTGTACTTCATGATTTAAAATAGTGCCCGAACCTTCGCCATTCAGATTAAAGAAAGCATGATTGGTAAGATTGATAACGGTGGTTTTATCTGTAGTAGCTTCGTATTCCATCTCTACGCCGTTATTATCATTCAGTGTATACGTTACTTTCACGCTCAGGTTTCCCGGAAATCCTTCCTCCATATCAGGCGAAATCCTGGAAAAAATCACAGAATTACTATCCGGCTGAACGGCATCGAATACCTGGTATTGAAATCCTTTTTTACCACCGTGCAAAGTATTCGGCCCATTGTTTAAAAACAAAGAATATGGTTTGCCATCCAATGTAAATTTTCCTTTGCCAATGCGGTTTCCAAATCTTCCGATAGTAGCACCAAAATAAGGCTCAGTCGACTTTTCGTAATCTGCTACGCTCTTAAAACCACAAACCACATTTACCAAACTATCATTCTTATCAGGAACCTGCAGGCTTACAATTCTTCCACCATAATTCGTAAAAGTAGCGATGGCGCCGTTTTTATTTTTTAAAATAAAGAGATCTGTTTTTTTTCCATCAACAGTTGTTTCAAAACCGCTTTTGTCTAACAAATATCTGGCAGCATTATTCATGTGATGATTTGTTTTTTCATTTGAATTTCCATTATTACATGAAAAAAAAGTTTGAGAACACAGGAACCCAAAAACAATCGCAGTAATTTTTTTTGAGAATATCATGCTGAGGATTTTTTATAAGAAAAGAATTTTTATTGAAAATAAAACAAATGTCATTCTCCCGAAGGTTTTTTAAGAACCACATTTATACTAACCGGAGCTCCAAAGTTTGGTGTGCCATCCACATTCCAGGTAAATTTTTGCATTCGTGGTGAGCGGCTGTTTCCACAACCCTGCCCTGCTGTACTGTTTGCATGATAAATGATCCAATCTTCTGTGCCATCCCTCGATTTAAAAAAACCGTTATGTCCGGGAGCAAATGCACCTCCTGAAGCGAAAGAAGTAAAAACGGGCGTAGCCGTTTTATTCCAATCAGTTATGTTCATCGGATCGCCATTTTCTTTTAATGACAACAACCCCAAACAATAATTATCTGTCCAGCATCCGCTGGCTGAGTAAGTGATAAATACATTTCCCTTGCTATTCATGAGGAATTCCGGCCCTTCATTTACCGTAGGTGGAGCACCCATTTTTTCCCAATCATAAGTGGGGGAAGAAATGAGTACCCTGTTGCTGCTGATAGTAACGGGATCACTCATTTTGGCAATGTAAATATCCTGTTCACCATTTGTGTTTCCCTGCCATCCCGACCATAGCATATAGAGCTGGTTTTTGTATTCAAACACAGTTGCGTCTATTGCCCATTTATCTGAAACATCTGTTACTTTTCCTTTAAATGTCCAATTGTCGGACATTGGATCCTGGCTATCATTTTCCAAAACAAAAATCCGGTGGCTGTTATTGCTTCCGCTATCGGCGGCGAAATACATATACCATTTGTTCTGCAAATAATGAAGCTCGGGCGCCCAGATATCTTTAGAATATGCACCGGTTACCGGAGGACTCCAGATCGTTTTAATTACGGCGTTTTTTAAGTCAGACATTTTGCTTGTTTGGTAAATAACCAGGCTTACTCCAGTAGTGTGGGTAAAATAATAGTTGGTATCTTTTTGAATCACCCAGGGATCCGGCCCTGAAGAAAGCAGCGGATTGGTAAAACCGGTATCTGCTGCAATCACCGGCGGCGTTACCTGCGCGTTGCTTTCTCTTTTACACGAGAAGGCAAATAAATAAAGAATTAAAAAAGAGTATTTAAGCATGTAAAATTTTTCCTGTAAAAAAAGTCGAACTTCTGATTACAGTTGGTTTAAATTCAAATTTTATTTTTTTTGAAGATTATGAAATGTAATTATTTATTCGTTTACTGTGAATTTAATACCCATGATTTTGTTTTAAGTTAGGGTTAATATCCAGATCAAATTGGGGAATCGGGAGAAATTCATCTCTACCAACTTTAAAGTTGGCAAATCCGGCATCTCTTGAAGCCAGTTGTGGCCCAAGATCGCCCCACCTTGCCAGATCTTCCCAACGATGCCCTTCACCGGTAAGTTCGGTGATTCTTTCATGTTTCAGTTGAGTTAAAAAATCCTGCTGATTTAATCCCGGCATTACGGTAGATAAGGGCGCCAGCCCTGCACGCTGCCTCACTCTATCTACATAAGGATAAGCCAGAGCCGTTTTTCCCTGTGCATTCAACGCTTCAGCATACAATAAAAGAACGTCGGCATAGCGAATATAGCGGTAATTATTTCCGGAATGAAACACTTCTCCACCCATGGTAGCATCATCAAGCTCTTTTCTAAAATAGACATCATGGGTATTTGGAACGACGGTAGGATCACTTGAATAATTTAATGAAGAAAATGTGCGTCCATAAACCATTGTATAATCCGGGCCTCTTACATCTGTGGAATCATACAAGAAAGTAGCAGCGAGGCGCGGATCGCGATTACCACCCACTGTTTGCTCTTTTAAGAATTCCCAGACAGGCCATCTGCGTGCCTGCCCGTCTGTAAAGCCAATTGGCCTTGGCGCAAAGAAAGGCGGAATAGAAGTGCCATAATTTAAATTGTCTGATCCTGGCGCTACATCATCATCATGAGTATCGTTGGGATTGAGCGCATTTTGCCATTCAAAAACCGATTCCGCATTGTTTTCAGAAGTTTCAATAAAATTACTGCGGTAATCAGAAACAAGACTATAAACATCTTTCCCGGCTCCTTCTGTCAACCATTGTAAAGCTTGCTGTGCTTCCGGATATTTTCGTTGTTGCATATACGACTTTCCCAGCATAGCATAGGCGGCTCCTTTTGTAGCGCGTCCAACATTAGCGGCGTCATATTTTACCGGCAAAGCAGTGACCGCATCCGTAAAATCCTGTTCTGCTTGTGCAAAAACACTGTCTTGCGGAGAAGTAGGTGGATAATCTGTTGGTTTGGAAGTATGAAGCATGATTGGAACGTTTCCATAAATAGTAGCCAGATTATAATAAAAAAAACCGCGCAAAAATTTTGCTTCTGCAATATACTGCGCTTTCAAAGTAGCGTCCATGTTGATAGAAGGTATATTATCTAATACCTGGTTAGCCCGGTTGATGCCGATATAATCATCCTGCCAAACGCTCGTTACCAGGTAATCGTTATAATCTGTGATATTAAATACGTCGTAGGTGTTTACAATATCAGGATTCGGACTGGTGCTGTACCCTTCATCGGAACGAATCATCGTCATAAAATAAAGCCAGCGCGAAAGGCCTTCACGGTGAAAAGTACTGTAAATAGCATTGATACCTAACTGTGCGTCACTGGCTGTTTTCCAAAAGTTTTCAGTCGTGGGCGTATTGGGGTTAGGAATGTTGAGGTCTTTTTTGCAACTGCCAAATGCAATAAGTGATATAATGAGTAGGAAGATTATCTTTTTCATGTCTGTTTTGATTTAAGAATTTAAAATCCGAATTGTAATCCTAAAGAGTAAATCCTGCTTGCAGGCCAGTTGCCGGCATCAAAACCCCTGGTAATAATTCCGGTGCCCTGTACATCCGGATCAAGGCCTTTGTATTTCGTAATCGTTAGCAGGTTTTGTCCACTGATGTAAACATGCAAATTCGAAATGCCGGTTTTCCTCAGCGTATTATTGGGAATCGAATAGCCAATTTCTATATTTCTTAAACGGATATAAGAACCGTCTTCCAGCCAACGTGAAGTTTGGGCCATGTTATTGAAAGAGACCTCAGGATCTGTCGGAATATCTACAGCTAACCGCGGATCACTTCCATTAGGATTGGTGGAAGACCATGGATTAATATCTTTTCTGAAATTGGTCAACTGGTAGCCGTCGAGCACTCTTCTGACATCGTCGTATATTTTATCTCCAAAAACACCAACAAGCTGAATGTTTATATTGAAGTTTTTATAAGAACCATTGAATTGAGCCCCGGCCTGTAAAGTAGGCCATGGCGAACCATCAAATTGGCGGTCGCTATTATTAATGGTACCATCGCCATTTGCATCAATGTATTTTATATCTCCTGGTTTCGCGTTTGGTTGTATTGGCGTACCGTTTTTACTTACATAACTGTTGATTTCCTGCTGGCTTTTGAATATTCCGTCGGTTTTTATGACATACCATTCCCCAATACTATGGCCTACCTGGGCACGCAGAAAATTAGTTGGTTCAATATAATTTACCTTGTTGCCTGCGGCATCTACTCCCTGGTTGCCGACAGATAATACGCGATTTTTAATCGTGGTCACATTTCCTGATATATCCCATTTGAAAGCCTTGTTGTGATTACGGTAAGTAGCAGCCACTTCCACACCCGTATTTCTGATAGAACCCGCATTGGCAGACGGCAAACCGGTACTTCCGAGGTATTGGCCTAACGGCAATTGTACCAAAACATCTTTTGATAATGAATTGTACGCATCGGCACTTATTGACACATGATTATCAAATAATGTAGCGTCAAAGCCAATGTTTTTTTGAATTCTGGTTTCCCAATGTAAATCCGGATTGGCGATTTGAGCCTGGTATTCGCCGACAAGAGGAGTTTGACTTACTCCATATACAGCCCGTGGATTGTTATTTAGCAGGCCAATGTAATCCCATGAACCAAGTACATCGCTAAAACCTAATTTTCCATAAGACGCTCTTATTTTTAAATCATTTATCCAGCTTACTTTGAAAAAATTTTCTTTGCTGATTCTCCACGCTGCCGCCGCCGAAGGAAAATAACCAGTCCTGAAATCCGGGCCAAACCTCGAATCCTGGTCAATCCTGCCAGTAAGAGTAACGAGGTATTTATCATTATATGTATAATTTATTCTGCCTAAATATCCATGCGACCTCCAGAATAATGGTGTTCCACCACCAGCCGATGGATTACCCAATGCTGAACCGATAGTCGTGAAATATTGGCCATTCACCTCTTGTAGAACAGTTCTTCCTGCATTTGTTGCGTCTCTTCTTTGTTCTGTACGTGAAAAACCAATTACCCCATTAATGTTATGCAATCCGAAGTCTTTATTAAAATTAAGTGTATGCTCCAGTAGTAAATTCGTAAAACGTTCCCGGTCTTCATTCACGCCAGTGGATGGTGGCTGATTGGTATATCTCCAAATACCGGTATCGCGAACTTCTTTTGTATAATCAAAACTTGCTTCCAGCCCGGCATTAAACCGGTAACTCAACCAGTTGGTAAATTTTAATTCTGCGTAGGCGTTGCCCACTATTTTTGCAAAATTGTAATTGATTTTATCCAATGAATTTACCGCAACGTAATTAGACGCATAAGTTGGATTATCTGTAGTTCCCATTCCCCATCCTGCCGGGTTATATTGAATGGTTTTATATTGATTACCCTGCACAGCAATGGTTGGAAGCATGCTGGCCGATTCATAAAACACATTGATGCCTCCACCAGGATTGTCTCCATTCGTATTGCTTAGCATCATGTTTTCGCCCACAGTCAGAATTCCTTTTTTTGCTTGTGTATTAATGCGAAGACTTGTTCTTTGAAAATCATTGCCAATTACCGGCCCTTTGTTGTCATAGTAACTGCCGGAAATAAGATAGTTGCTGGTAGCGGTTCCACCCGAAATATTCATATTATAATCCTGATCGTTGCCGGTTCCGAATACTTCATTCTGCCAATTGGTATTTATTGTGTTGTTTGCCAACTGGATTGAATCTCCGGCCGGTAGTTTTACCCCCGAATTCTGATAAGCCGTGCTCACTGTTTTTAAATAATCCGGCGCATCCATTACATTCCATTTTTTGGGAATTTGCTGAACACCATATTTTGCTGAAAAAGAAAATTTAGCAGGCCCTTCTTTTCCTTTTTTAGTAGTAATAATAATTACACCGTTTCCGGCACGGGAACCATAAATCGCTGCTGCAGAAGCGTCTTTTAAAATCTGCACAGAAGCAATATCGTCTGTATTAACAGTAGTATTTGCGTCGGAAAGCATTCCGTCTATTACATACAGAGGGTTTGAATTGCCAAAATTTCCGACACCCCGGATTTCAATCGTCGCATTCTGGCCTGGTGCACCGCCATTTCTTACGGTAACGCCGGGGACCAATCCCTGAAGTGATTCTGCAACTGACCCAGATGTAACTTTATTCGCATCGTTCATGTTTACAATCCCTGTAGCGCCGGTAAGGTCTTTTCTTCTCACTGATTGATATCCAATCACGACAATATCGCTAAGCGCGGTGCTCGCTGGTTGCAGTGTGATATTAATCGTAGTGCGGCGATTTACATTTATTTCCGCCGTTTGGTAATCTACATAAGATACGACAAGGACTGCATCGGAGGGAACACTGATTGAATAAGTCCCATTTGATCTGGAAGCTACACTAAAAGTACTGTTCTTCACATTGATCGTGGCGCCTGCTAATGGAACTCCTCCCGCTCCGGTTACTGTACCGGTAACTACAATATCCTGCGGATCATCCAACTGGGCTGATTCAATTACTACAAGATTGTCTGGCAATACTTTATATTTCAAACCGGTATTCTTCAATAAAATTGCCATCGTTTGGGAAATAGAATATTGCTCAATATTCACATCCACTTTGGTATTCAACGCGGGTACATCACTGTTATACAAAAAACGATATTCGCCTTGCTTTTCAATCTTCTGAATCACGTTCCTGATTTTCGCATTTTTAATATTCAGCGAAATATGGGGTTGCGCTTTTATATCTGCATTCGTACGCAAAACGCCAAGAAGGAAGAATAGAATCGTTAATTTCATAAGGAATAGTGCTTTTGACAATTCTTTTAAGAAATACTGCCTGCGCAGATGTCTTTTTTTCATACATTTATACTTTATGGTTAAAAAATAAATTACCTCTCAAATGGTTATATTTTTTTAGCTAAACGGGGGATACTCGCAATATCCTCCGTTGTTTTTTTCGGAATATTTTACTTCATAATTTTAATGGTATCATTTTCTATTTTATAGGTGAATCTGGCTGTCAGTTGAAGCGCGCCTAATGCCTGTTCAACTGTCTCCTTTTGAAAAATTCCTTTGAAACGGTATTTCTCAAGCTCCGGATTTAATATCTGTATTTTTACTCCGTACCATCTTTCCATCTTTTCTGCCATTTTAATAAAATTGTCGTCGTCAATTATCAGCCGGTTATAAAGCCAGGATGTTTCTTCTTTAAGACTGTCAGGCTGGTTTGCAGGTATAGCGGATATAGAAATCTCATCATTGGCACTGGAATTCTGCACTGAATCAGCTTTGATTTTATTTTTTGGTAAAAAATCTTCATTGGTTTTTTTTCTAAAAACCAGTTTTTCATTTGGTTTCAAAATTACTTTCGGTGCAGATGGATCGGCCTTATTATACACCTCAATACTTCCCCTCAATAAGGTAGTTTCAATCGTTTCATCCTGTTCATAACATTTTACATTGAATAAAGTTCCCAGTACTTTTATATCAATGTTTGAAGTGTGAACTATAAAAGGATGATTAGCATCTTTCGTTACATCAAAATAAGCTTCGCCATCGAGATAAACATTGCGGACTTTTTCATTAAAATCTTTTTGATAAGTCAAACTTGACGATCCATTTAATCGCACAATGGTTCCATCCGGCAAAATGATCTGTGACCGGGAACCCGGCTTCACAAATACATGCTGAATTCCGGTTTCGCCTGAAGAATTGCGTTCAATATTTGTTTTTATTAAAAAGCCGATGGCACAAATGATGAGTGCAGAAGCCGCTGCATAAAACCATTTGTATTTAAAAAGTTTTCCGGCCTTCCCAATTCCAATTTCAGGTATTTCATTTCCTTCACTTTCACCATTTACTATCAATTGAAATCTTTGTTCTTCAATATCTTCATCCTCATTTTGGGCATCATCTTTTTGACTCCAATAGTTTTCAATACATTTTATAGTATGTCGTTCATCCGGAAAGTGATTTAAATAACTCTCTAATTCTGATAATTCCTCATCAGTGGCTTCTCCGGAAAATTTCAGGGCAGCTAAATTCCATAATCGGATTTCCGGCTCCATAATATAAATTGCTCTTTTATATAAAGACAGTAAACAAACAAATATCCCTTAAAAAGAATCTGACATTTATTTTTTTGACAAAAGATTTCCTTTTGTTTTCTCAAAATCTTCCTTTACTGAAAAAGCAACGCGGCGGATAGCAATGGTCATTTGGGCATCAACGGTGTGTGGAGATAAATTTAATATTTCAGCTACTTCTTTATATTTTAAACCATCCTCGCGGATCAATTTAAAGATCATTTTACATTTTGGAGGCAGCGTTTCTATCGCATTTTTTATTTTATTAAATGTTTCCCTGTAAATTAAAAGCTCATCAGGGCAATCCGGGTCAGTTATTACAATATTTACTGCATCAAAAGGCTTATTAATGCTTGAATTTGCTTTAGAAGACAGGTAATTAAGCGACGTGTTTTTGGTAGCGGTATATAAATAAACCTTTAAGTTTTTGATGGCCGATACCGTTGTTCTTTTTTTCCAGATTTTGATAAAAACATCCTCTACACATTCTTCTGCAGCTTCTTTATTTTTTATGATAATAAACGAAAAATGTAAAAGCCTTCTGTAAAAATGATGATATACTTCTTTAAAGGCAACTTCACTTCCGGACTCAATTTGCTTAAGCAGTTTTGTCTGTAAATCATCTGTGAAACTGGTATCTGAACTCATGAGATTGAATTTTTATAGCCGATGCAATAAAAATAAATGCATTAGTGATTCAGGGAGTTAGGATTTTAAAACTACTTTTAAGACAAAACTTTAGTGCAGAACGCTGCACTATTTTTATATTTTCTTAAAAATTAGAAATACAAAAGTAGCCTGTTCGATTTGGGAAGCCATGTTTCTTAAAAACAAAAAACCCCTTCTTCAAGAGAAAGGGTTTAAATATTTAAATTCAAATCTTAATTAAATTCTGAAATGCGCGAATGCTTTATTAGCATCAGCCATGCGATGTGTATCTTCTTTCTTTTTGTAAGCGGCACCTTCGCCTTTGCTTGCCGCTACGATTTCATTTGCCAGTTTTTCTGACATGCTGCGGCCGTTTCTGTCGCGACTGTATTTAATAAGCCATTTGATGCTCAACGAAATTTTTCTGTCTGCACGTACTTCAGATGGGATTTGAAAAGTAGCTCCACCAATTCTGCGGCTTTTTACTTCTACTCCCGGAGTAACATTTGCCAGCGCTTTTTTCCAAACTTCGTAACCATCATCCCCTGAAATTTTGGATACTTTATCAATCGCATCGTAAAAAATAGCGTATGCGCCACTCTTTTTTCCTTCCCACATTAAATTATTTACAAAACGGGTTACCAGTTTATCCTGAAATTTTGGGTCAGGAGCTAACGGAAGTTTTTTTGCTTGTGCCTTACGCATTGTTCTTTTTATTTTTCGCCAGATAGAGATTATCCGGCTCCGGTTAATTATTTTTTAGCTTTTTCTTTTTTAGTTCCGTATTTAGAACGGCTTTGTTTGCGGTCTTTTACACCTGCTGTATCCAGGCTGCCACGTACAATATGGTAACGTACTCCTGGTAAATCTTTTACCCTTCCTCCACGAAGCAACACGATAGAGTGCTCCTGCAGGTTGTGCCCTTCTCCGGGAATATAAGCGATTACTTCAATTTTATTAGTAAGCCTCACTTTAGCCACTTTACGCAAAGCGGAGTTCGGTTTCTTAGGAGTTGTAGTATAAACCCTGGTGCACACACCTCTACGCTGTGGGCAACTGTCAAGCGCTCTTGATTTACTTTTAGCCCTGATGATTGTTCTTCCTTTTCTTACTAATTGTTGTATTGTAGGCATCGTTTTTTTACCCTTATTTTTTTGGACGGCAAAGGTAAGTGTAGGTTTGCGAAAAACCAAAAATATTTGATGGTGAGAAAAAATGAAATTTTAAAATAAATAAAAACAAGAATCTGCCTTATTTGTCTGTTTGCTGTTCACCAACTTGAACCTTCAATCTTGAACCTTCAACCTTGAACCTTCAACCTTGAACCTTCAACCTCAAACCTTCATTCTACACCTTCACCATCCATCCGTATTTATCTTCTGCTTTTCCTTCTTTAATCGCGTTCATTCTTCTGCTTATTTCTGTACCTACTTTCCATTTTTCGGTTTCAAATGTCATTACAAAATCCTTGTAACGCAATTCTTTAATAAAAGAGGTAGTAGCGGCAGTGCCGGTTCCGAAAACTTCATGGAGCGTACCTTTTCTATATGCATCTTCAATTTCATCAATGCCCAGATTTCTTTCTTCCACTTCTAACCCCATGTCTTTGAGCAATTGAATTACGCTATCTCTCGTTACTCCGGCAAGAATGGTTCCATCGGCTAAAGATGGTGTTACTGCTGTATTGCCCATTATAAAAAAGACGTTCATTGTACCACATTCCTGCACATATTTATGTTCAAAAGCGTCCATCCATAGTACCTGGTCGTAGCCTTTTCTTTTTGCTTCTGCAGTTGCAAACATAGATGCACCATAATTTCCGGCATTTTTTGTATAACCAACGCCACCTGGCACAGCTCTCACATATTTTTCTTCTGCATAAATCCGCATCGGAGCGCTGTAATAAGGTCCGGTCGGGCTTAAAATAATCATAAATTTATATTTCTGGCTCGGTTTCACCCCGATTACTTCATCTGTACTGAACATAAAAGGCCTAATATATAAAGAATGGTCTGGTTTAGCAGGAATCCACGCTTCATCAACTTTTACCAATTGCTTCATTCCGTCAATAAAAATTTCTTCCGGAACCCGTGGCATTTCCATTCTTTCGGCAGAAATATTAAAGCGTTTGAAATTATCTTCCGGACGAAAAATAAACGCTTCGCCTTCTTCATTTTTGTAAGCTTTTATTCCTTCAAAAATCGCCTGTCCGTAATGCAAAGCCGCACAGGCAGGGTCGATGGTAATCGGCTGATAAGGTTTTATCTCTACCGTTCCCCATTCCCCTTTATCATAATTCACCTCGAGCATGTGGTCGGTAAAATATTTTCCGAAAGGAATATTATTCAGGTCTAACGCGCTTAATTTACTATTTTTCGTTTTCGTAATTTTAAAATCTTCAGTAGCAACCATATCATTAAATTTGCCACAAAGAAACGAAAAAAAGAGGAGCTAAAATAGTTTTATGGGCTTAAACAACATCCGACTTTCTGATATTACCTGTCAAATGCTTTTTGAAAAAAACCTTGTTGGAAACACCGACACCAGGCCACAGCCGGTAGTTTCAAAAGAAATCAATATCAGCAGTTTGGGTAAAAATCAGAAAAACATTCTCTTTTTGGTAAATGAGCCGGAACAGAAGTTTTTGCCGGATGCTGAAATGGAACTGCTTTCAAACCTGGTGATAGCGTGCAAACTTTCAATGGCTGATATTGCTTTGGTAAATTATCATTACAATCATTATCCGTACAACGAATTCAACGATTATTTTCAACCAAAAACAATTTTACTCTTCGGTATTTCTACTGCTGAAATCGATTTGCCATTTACCATTCCTTTTTTTCAAATTCAGCAATTTCAACAGCAAAAGTTTTTGACTGCACCGGCCCTTGGTGATTTTTTAGCAAATAAAAATTTGAAAAAAGATTTATGGATAAGCCTTCAAAAATTGTTTTTAAATAAATGAATGAATTAATTTTTGCAACAAACAATGAAAATAAAGTTTCAGAAGTAAAAGCGATTCTTGAAGGAAAATTCAAAATACTTTCACTGAAGGAAGCAGGAATAGAAATAGATATTCCGGAACCTTACAATACACTCGAAGAAAATGCGCTTGAAAAAGCAAGAGTGATTCATAATCTCACAAACAAAAATTGCTTTTCCGAAGATACTGGCCTTGAAACGGAATCTTTGAATGGTGAACCGGGCGTAAAAAGTGCGAGATATGCGGGAGAAAGCAGGTCTTTTGAAAAAAATATTGACAAATTATTAGGAAAATTAGAAAATAAAACAAACCGAAAAGCACAATTCCGGACAGTCATTTGTTTGATTCTTAATGGAAAAGAAAAAATTTTTGAAGGTATATGCAAAGGCATTATTATTGCAGAAAGAAGGGGTGATTCAGGCTTTGGCTATGACCCGGTTTTTATTCCGGATGGTTCGGCAAAAACTTTTGCGGAAATGACGATGGAAGAAAAGAATGTTTTCAGTCATAGAAAAAAAGCCATCGAAAAGTTAATGACTTTTTTAAAAAGGCGGCCCTGATTTTTTAACCAATATTATTTTAGAAAAACACCTTAAAAAATTTGACTGCTCCAGGCAACCATATTCCTTCAGAAACCGACTTAATAAATGGATGTATAGAAGGCGATGCCCAAATGCAAAGGTTGCTTTATCAAAGGTTTTCTGCAATGATGTACACGGTTTGTCTCCGTTATTCGGAAAATACCGAAGATGCGAACGATGTTTTGCAGGAAGGTTTTATTAAAGTTTATAAAAGTTTACCCAAATTTCGTGCGGAAGGTTCTTTTGAAGGCTGGGTACGCAGGATTTTTATCAATACTTCCATTGAACATTACAGAAAAAAAGTAAAATTATATAACGTAACAGAAGTACAGGAAAATACAATTGAGGACGATAATTTAGATGTGCTTGATTCGTTGGCAACAAAAGATATTATGAATATCATCAATGAATTATCGCCGGGATATAAACAGGTTTTTAATATGCACGTAATAGAAGGATATTCGCACAAAGAAATAGCAGACTTGCTGGGAATTACAGAAGGAACCAGCAAATCTCAATTGGCGAGAGCAAAAGGCGTTTTGAAAAAAATAATTGAAACAAGGACAGAAAATTCAAAAAGGAGCAGGTAATCTTATCATGCAAAATTTTAAAAATAAACTTTATCATTATGAAACTCCTCCGCCGGAGGAGATATGGGAGCAGATAGCCGAAGAACTTCAGAATGAAAAAGTGATTAATTTATATTCACACAGAAAATCAAAGTTTCTTTTTTATGGCGCTACTGCAGCTGCTTCGGTGGTAATTATATTTGTAGGTTCTCTGTTTTTTAAAAAGAATAAGGAATCAAACTCTACTGCAAATATTGAATCCCCAAGGGAACTATTAGCCGAAAAAATAAAAGATTCTATTAACTTAAATCAAAAAATTTTAGAGTCAATTATTCATAATCCCCAGGAAAAAAAAGAAATTATTTCTAAAGACCTTTCTGAAAATAAAACCAAAAAATACCTGACTGTTGCCAATCCGGAAGGTCAACCAGTAAAAATTTCTCCAAAAGTAGCCACCTTGATTATTTCTGCAGACCATGAATTTCCACCAAAACCGGTTTGGAATAAAAAGATAGACAAATGGCAAAAAATTATGTTGGCCAGTACTATTTCGCCGACATCTGTCAATTTCATTGACCTGATACAATTAGCCGCGAACAGTGAAAACATAGAATAAAATTTTCGCAAATGGCACGGTTAAAAATCGAACTTCCCCATAAATTAGTTGCCTGGGTTTCCATTCCTGTCCGCATTACCGATATTAATTATGGTAATCATCTTGCACACAATTCCATTGTAGAAATCATTCACGAAGCGCGCGTACAATTTTTAAATCAGCATGGTTTTACAGAACTGAACGTTGCCGGCACCGCACTCATCATGAGTGAACTTTTAGTTGAATTTAAAAATGAATCTTTTTATAACGACCTTCTTCAAATAAAAATATTTTCAGGAGAAATAACCGGTGTTTCTTTTGAACTTTTTTATGAAATCACTGCAAAAAGGAAAGAGGAAAAGATAATTATTGCCCTGGCAAAAACAGGGATGGTTTGTTATAATTATGATATAAAAAAAGTGAGGGCAGTGCCTGAGGAATTGAAATTAATTTTATAAAATTTAATTTCTGTTTAGAAATATGCCGAAAATTTTTTCTTTTCTTTTTCCAAAATATCTGTACTTTTAAAAAACCCTTTTTTATGTTATGGAGAAGATTTAATGGAGAAGCAATTGAATTGCCTATCAAAAATGCGGTCGAAAAAACCATCCAAAAAGAAACCGAAGCGGGTAATAAATTGAAAGTTTGCATCGGTACCGACAGCCAGGTAAGAAGCCAGGAAACAGAATTTGCAACAGTGATTGTTTTTCTTCGTGAAGGACGCGGCGGTTTTATGTTTATCCACAATGAAAAAACTACTCAAAAGTACAGTATCAAAGAACGCATGCTGGTAGAAGTCGCTAAAAGCATCGAAATTGCCTATGAGTTGTGCGATTTATTTACAAAGTATGATGTGGATATGGAAGTGCACGCCGATATTAATACCAATCCCGGCTTTAAAAGTAATGAAGCTTTGCGTGAAGCAATGGGTTATATTTTGGGGATGGGTTTTGCATTCAAAGCCAAGCCGGAAGCATTTGCAAGCAGTTGCTGTGCGGATAAAATGGTGAATTAAGAAAGTTTAGAATTGTTTAGAAAGTTTAGCAAATGGATAAATTTTTTTTAATTGTTTGTTTATTGGTTACACTTCCATGCCTCATCCTGATAAACAGATTGAGGATAAAATATAGAAATACAAAATCTTTATTGCTGTTACAATTCTGCTGGTTCCTCTTATGCGTTGTCGTTTTCTTTTTCTTTCTTAAGCCTGATTTTAATAGAGCGCAGAATATTGTAATGGGCGCTTTTGCAGGTGGCGGATTGGTTTATTTTTTTTATAACTTTAAAAGAGCTTTAAAAAGTTAGAATATTTAATTTTTATTTTTTAAAAATCAGACATCCATCCCCATAACTGAGAAATCTGAATTCATGCGACAATGCATATTCATAAATTTCTTTCCATTTCTTTCCAATCATTGCAGCAACTAACAACAACAAAGTAGATTTTGGCTGATGAAAATTGGTAACCATTCCATTGATGATTTTAAATGAATAGCCCGGCGCAATTATAATTTGTGTTTGTATAAAAAGCCGTTCTGTTTTTTTATCAATTAAATAATTCAACAAAGAAGTTAAACATTCTTCGGCAGAAATATTTTGAGAAAATAATTCCTTCTCATACACTTCCCATTGTTCTATTTTTAATTTTTCAAATTCAATATCAGGACTCAGAAACGTTTTTAACCCCATCCAGTAAAGGCTTTCAACAGTCCGCACAGAAGTTGTGCCTACACAACATATTTGATGAGAAATATTTTGAATTAATTGTTCAATAAATTTTGTCGTTACATCAATCCATTCAGCATGCATTTCGTGGCCTTTCATGCTCGCAGCTTTTACCGGTTTGAAAGTTCCCGCGCCCACATGAAGAGTGACAAATCCGGTGTGGATATTTTTTTTCTTTAGAGATGAAAATATTTCTTTAGTAAAATGCAAACCCGCTGTAGGTGCAGCTACTGAACCTTCATGAGCGGAATAAATTGTCTGATAAGTTTCAGAATCGCTTTCCTGCGCTTTTCTTTTAATGTACGGTGGCAAGGGCGTTTCACCGGCATGATCTATAATTTCTGCAAAGGAATAATTTCCGGGATTCCAGGATAATTCTACCACATAAGCATCGCTTAATTTTTCCACCAATGCTGCTTTTAAAACAATTTTTTCATCATCAACGGTTATTTCTTTTTCAAGAAACTTTTCTTTCCATTTTCCCGCACCGCCAATCATACATTTCCATCTTGCCGATTTTTTTTGTGCAAGAACTACTGCATAATCATTTATTTTTTCATAAGGTTCCAGGCAAAATATTTCTATCACTGCCCCGGTTATTTTTTGAAATAAAATCCGTGCTTTGATTACTTTGGTATCATTAAAAATCAGGAAAGAATTTCCGGGTAGGTGATTTGCAATATTTCTATAAATGTCTTCTGAAATGATTTCATTTTTATAAATTAATAATTTCGACTCATCTCTTTTATTTAGAGGATAAACAGCGATTTTTTCTTCAGGAAGCGGATAATCAAAATCGGTAATGGACAAATTTTTCGGATGCATGCTGCAAAGGAAAGAATTTATAAAATCATTTGCCGTTTTTGAGAAAAAATCAAAACAGCAAACAAATAAATAACATGATTTCATATTTATCCATGCTGTTGCGAGTGTCGCCGCAACAGTGATAATGTAAAATTGATGTTGGCGGGGACGCCAACAACAGTTTAAAAAATGAAATCAGAAAATTAGAGTCAGCAAACGGACAAATAAAGCAAATTTCTGTTTTTGTTTTTCGTTAAACGGTTTTTTTGATTACCGGAAATTCCAATGTAAAACAGCTTCCTTTTCCCGGTGTGCTTTCTGCTTTTATTTTGCCGTGAAGTGCATCTACCACCGATTTTACATAGCTGAGTCCGAGCCCGAATCCTTTGATGTTGTGAATATTCCCGGTATGTGCACGATAAAATTTTTCAAAAACACGGTTTAAAGTTTCTTTGTTCATTCCAATACCGTTGTCTTCAATTTTAATCCGTATATGCCCGTTAAAATTTGAAGTCGTTAATTTGATTTTTAAATTTTCTTTTGAATATTTTACCGCATTATCCAACAGATTGTTGATAATGTTGGTAAAGTGAACATCGTCTGCCAAAATCAAATCATTCGCTGCATTAAAATATGTTTCTAAAACACCGTTTTTTTCATTTAAAGGAAGTTGAATATTGTTGATCGCAGAAGTGACCAATTCATGTGCATGGAGCGGAACTTCTTTCAACTGTACCGCATCTTTATCCATCAAAGCCGCTTGCAGTATGGTTTCTACCTGCTTGTTCATCCTTTTATTTTCCTCTTTGATAATCCCGGAAAAATAATCCATCTTGGTTTTATCATTCACTACTTTTTCATTTTTTAAAGCATCCACAGCAAGCGAAATGGTTGCCAGCGGAGTTTTAAACTCATGCGTCATATTGTTGATAAAATCGGATTTTATTTCGCTTAATTTTTTCTGCCGCAGCAAAGCGCGGATGGTAATGAAAAAAGCTGTAAAAATGATAAAAGTGAAGATTACCGCGCCTACAAGCATCCAAACCATTTGTTTCCAAACGACATTCCTGATATGCGAGACAACAACCACTAAAAGTTCCTGCGGCGCCAGTCCTTCCGCCATGCTACCACCCGGCGGATCGAGAGGATAAACGAAAGACATATTGTGAATGGTATCACTGTAAGCGTTGTAAAAATTTCTGGATTGAAGATCGTCGCCGATCATTGAAGTCGTCGTAATCGCAAATTCGAAATCAAGATTTTTAATATTGTTTTTTTCAAATTCTTTGTTGATTAATGTGCGGATTTCATGGCGTGAAAAATTGTGGGCAATGGTCGTTGGAAATACATTCAAAGGGAATAAAAGATCGGCATTTTTGCGGTTGTCAAATGGAGAAATTTTTGCTCTTTCATTTACCAGTTCTTTCGCCGCCTGTATCGTTACCATTTTGACGGTTTCCTCAAACTGAAGCTCTTTATCCTGTAAAGCCTGTTTGATCCAAACGTACTGAAAAAAAATAATTCCCAACAAGGAAGCAAAAACAAGAACAGTTATTAATGGGAAAATTTTTTTCATGCGCGACAAATTTAAAGCTGATGTCTGCTAAATGTTGATAGCAGGTAGTTAAGTTTAATTTTTTAACTATCTCTTATCTTTTATTTTTTGTGAGAAGACAGTCTTTTTACTTTTTTTTGAGCAAATAAAATTAATTTAGTTTTATGATAACACCAGCAAAAGGAATTTTATTGATAGCAAACCCGTTTTTAAAAGATCCAAACTTTAGCAGGACCGTTATTTTTATTTGTGAAAATGTGCCTGAGGGCACTTTTGGTTTTGTTTTGAACAAAGAATTTTCCAAGAATCTGGCAGAGCTTTTACCGGGGATGGATATGCCCGCTTTGCCTGTTTATCTCGGAGGCCCGGTGCAAGCCGATTCGTTGCATTTTATTCATCAATACCCGGATCTGATTAGTGGAGGTGAAGAGGTTTTTGACGGAGTATATTGGGGCGGCAACTTTGAAAGCCTGCGGATTCATTTAAAAAATCATACGATTAATCCTGATAAAATCCGTTTTTTTATTGGCTATAGTGGCTGGACAGAAGGCCAACTGGACCAGGAAATGAAAATTGACAGTTGGCTAACGGTACAGGCTACACGAAAATTAATTTTTGGAACGAGCGCTTCAGAAACCTGGAAAGAATCATTGAATTATCTTGGAGGCGATTATAAAATGCTGATCAATTACCCCATAGATCCTCAATTGAACTAAATGTGCCAGTGAGTTGATCGAGCTAATGTGCTGAACTGAAAATGTGAAAATATCACGATTTGGAAATGTACAGTAAACAAACAAATAAGCGGGATTCTTATTTTCTTTCGTTTTGATTTATCGTTCGATGTATCAGAAAATAATAATGGCAAACTTCTTGATTAAATAATCACAAAAAGACCGTTATGAAAAGACTCATTATTTTACTTACCCTGATGACCGTTGCCGTATTTCTGATGCTTCCTGAAAAAGATCGTGATGAAATAAAACACCAAGGAAAGAGATTGAAGAAGAAATTAAAAAAGAGCCATTTTCCTAAAAATGAACCTGCGTCTGTGTGAAAACATTATCGGATTTTCCTATTTTTACCTAAAAAGCATTGCTTTATAAACTATTCTTAATTCCCTCAAGGATTGCGCTATATTTCTATTGCCGGAGGATCATAATTAATAACAGATCAATGCTTTGGGAACAGGGGCCGTTGCTCATTGCAGCCAATCATCCGAATTCTTTTTTAGACGCAATAATTGTAGGATCGCTTTTTAAATCACCGGTTTATTCGCTTGCCCGCGGAGATGCTTTTGCAGGAAAATTTATTACAAAAATTTTGCGCTCCTTCAATATGCTTCCTGTTTACCGGGTGAGTGAAGGAGTAGAAAACCTGGAACATAATTATACCACTTTTGATGCGTGTCAGCAATTATTTAAAGAAAACAAAATCGTTTTAATTTTTACCGAAGGCCGCTGTATCAATGAATGGCATCTTCGTCCTTTAAAAAAAGGAACCGGCCGTATGGCGTTGAATGCGTGGGAAAATAATATTCCCCTTCGTGTATTGCCTTTGGGTATAAATTACAGTTCTTTTAGATTTTATGGAAAGAATGTTTTTTTAAATTTTGGAAGCATTATTTCAAAAAATGATGTTGAAACTGAGAGCTCTTCCGGTAAATATTTGAAAGAATTTAATGAAAAACTGAATGCCCAGTTAGAAAAACTTGTTTTTGAAATTGATAAAAATGACCCGGAAAAAGCCAAAAATTATTTTCAGATAAATCAGCCATTGAAGAAAAAAATATTTTTGTTCATTCCGGCAATTATTGGTTTTGTGACGGCTGCTCCATTATATTTTTTCTTTCATTTAATAATAAAAAAAAGAGCTCGTGATCATTATGATTCTGTAATGACAGGATTACTATTTTTCTTTTATCCTTTATATCTTTTTGCGATTACCTTGATTGTATTTTTTTTAACAAAAAACGCTTACTCGTTTTTATTGCTTATTATTCTGCCACTTAGTGCATGGAGTTATTTACAATTAAAGAAACAAATCCGCTGCTAAAAAGGTTGCGTTAATAATGAGATTCTTTCGTTTATATTAGATTGTTGTAAGCCAAAAAATTAATTTTAAGTAATCTTTTTAAAACATTGCTTCTCAAACAAAACCAGTAAAGAAAGAAATAAGCGGAATTTGTCTTTTCAAAAAAAAAGACAAAAAAAAGGGCAACCATAAATGTTGCCCAAAGTCGTAGGTTCTTCAATAATAACTTAAACGGGTAGTCTTTCAAAAAACACATTGAACCGGTAAGGATCATAAATATTGGAATAAAAAACAGGTTACTTGGATTATAACATTTACTGGATATTGCAAAAACGTTGCCAAAATCGCCACCTTTATTCCATTATCCAAAGTGAATTGAATAAAAAACGTTAATTTTTAGGTATTTTTCATAGATATTTATTTGCTAAATATGAATTGAAACAAACCGTTTTATCCTGATTTGAATTTGGTTTCTACTTGTATTGGGAAAAAAAATGGTGAAAAAACATCATTTGATAACCGATTGCGTTACTCCAATATTGCCAGGTATGGGCTCCATTTCTTTCCGTGTAATCATGAGGGATTTTAAGCAATAAAAGTTGTGCATGTAGCTGCCGGTTTGTTTCTATAAAGGGATCATCGACGCCGCAATCAAAAATGATAGCAGGTATTTGTGAAGGAATTTTCTTTATCATATTTACCACAGAATTTTTATAAAAATTGTCATTATTCAATGTGCCGCCTAAAACTTTTGTCAGTTCATAATGATTTTTCCACGGCACCAGATCCTGAACACCACTCATGCTTCCGGCAGCTCCAAAAGTATCCGGATGTTTCCAGGCAAGCGATAATGAACCTTGTCCGCCCATACTCAATCCGGCAATTGCACGCGAACTTTTTGCGTTGATCGTGTGATAAGCGGAATCAATATAATGAGGCACTTCAAAAGAAATATACGTTTCATAGCGGATGCTGCTATCTACAGGACTGTCAAAATACCAACTGTTGTAATCTCCATCGGGGCAAACGATGATCAATTGAAATTCATCTGCATACGTTTTTATTGGCGGTACTTTTTTTATCCAGTCAGAATAATTTCCGCTATAACCATGTAAGAGGTAAACAACCGGGAAACGTTTCGTGTTATTGCCATAGGTATCAGGAATTACAACGACACATTTACTGGCTTTGTGCATAGCTGAACTGTAAATACTTATTGTATCAACAGAAGCGGCGTTGATTGTTTTGGAAACCAAAAAGACAATCAGTAGCAAAATAAGTTTTTGATATTTTTTCATTCCATCAAAGTAAAAACAATTGGTTTTAAGAACCAGGAAAGTTTAGCAGGAAATTTGCTTTATTAAAAAAATCGTTTTTTAAATTTATAAAAAATCTATACTTTTTATGAAAACATACTTTCTGTTTTTGTCTGCTTTCTTTTTCTCTTTCATAGCTACTGCTCAGCTTCATACAACTCCAAAATGCCCCGATTTCAATATTGATATTTTAAAGGGAAGCGTTAATGGAATTATATTTCCTAATGCCACCGTCGATCAAATCAAAGCCAATTTGCCCTGTTTTACCAGCTTTCAGGAGGAATCAGATTCTTCCAAATGTGGAGGAGGCGTTTATTATAAAGATAAAGATGTTTCTTTTTACACAAGGCGCGATTATGTAGAAATAGGTCCTGCTTTTAAAGGAAAGCTAAGCCTGCCGCTGATGCATGCATCCCGCAATGGTTTATTTCAATGGCTGGGTGCGCCGCAAATGAAAGATAAAAACTGGGATGCATTTCAAACCTCGTATGGAATTTTAATTCTTTATTATGACCAGTCAGACAAAGTAAATAAAATCCAGTTTAGCACCGAAAAAGCCAACAGCATCCGTCTGTGCGAATAAAGCGTTTTATTTATTTTTTCTGCGGATTACTTTTTTGAGATTGGCTGCTCTGTGGAGTACTTTTGGCCTGGCTGTTACCTTTAGCCGGATTATTCATTCTTCCGGTTTGCTCGCCGGTTGTATCCATTCCATTTGGCTTTGCCGGATGTAAGGTATCCCGCAGGTTTGCGCTATCCGAGTTGCCTGCAGAATAGTCACCTGAAGGAGTTGAATTTTTATCTCCATTGTCCTTGTTGGGCGTACTGGTGCATCCAATGAACAGAATGGAGCAAAGAATGATAAGTAGGTGTTTCATGTGCTTCATAATAGATTATTTATTACAGTAAGGCTCAAAATTTTTGCCATTAATTTGACGAGGTGCTTTAGGAAGTTTTACAATGAATAGCTTTTGTTTTAAAAAATACCATTAGTTTTTTATTGATGACACTGATGAATTGATTCTACAAAAATCAATTTTATTGTACTTCCAAAGTATTTTGAATACGTTATATTTTATTGCTAAATTTAACATGCACTTTATAAACCGAAATTCAATTTAACTAATCGGAAGAAATAAATTTACAGACGAATCAATAAGGGAACCGCTACTCAATTTTCAACGATGGAAAACAATAATTTAAAATTACCCTCTTTTTTAAGTACAGATTCCACCCATACGATTGGAAATGTGGCGCTTGCCGCATTATTAAAGCGTGTAAAATCCGCAAGAGTTGTTGATGGCAAAGTATTTATTGGCAGCGAGGAATTATCTGATTATTTGGCCAATCAATTAGGATACGAATCCGATGATCATTCCATAAAAAATCTCGTAAAAGCCGCTATTCTAAGAGCAGCCGGAAAAAATGGTGCTCCGCAGGAACTTCCTGATGCTACGAGCGTAAGCGATTTGTTAACATCTGAAGCTCAATTTGTGCTGTTGACTTCTTATCTGGATTCGATTGTGAAGCATTTTAATGCCAAAGGGGCAGTCGTTTTAAAAGAAGTAAACGAATGTGAAACTGTTCAGGATATAATTGATTTGGTAAATGGAAAAATTAACCCTTAAAGTTTTTATGAAATATTTACTGGTTTTAATGTTTTTGTTGAACGTGATTGAAATGCAAGCGCAACAAACGCCGGCCTGGCTAAAGAATATTGGCATCAGGCAATCTTTTGAAGACGATGAAAGTAAACAAAACCCGGGGATATTTACCGTATCCATTCCAAAGAAAAATTCTCCTTCATACCTCGTTGATTTTGGATTAAAATATAATTTATCAGGGTCGTCGATGCAGAATCAGAGCAGCATTATTGGAGAATATCACCGCAATTCAATATCAGACGGGCCGATAAATAATCTGCAGTTGGGCTATAAGTTTATATCCATCCTGAAAAAACCTGAACCCCTTGAAAATGTTTTTGATTTATTAAATCCGGATTACCTGCAGACGTATAAAACTTTTAAACTGAATGCAACCGCCAAATACCGCTATGATAAAATTGAAGGTTCCAATGGCATTGCGGCTACTGCCATGTTTTCTTATTTCCAACAAGGGCCAAAATCTTCTGTAAAAACACGTTGGTCTTCCTGGAATTCTAATAAGGATTCAAACTTTGCTTATTTGTTGGTTCCCGAGCTCGGAATTGAAATTCAGAATAACTTCAAGGCTGACAGCACGATTTATAAAGGGTTTGTGGGAAGAGCAGTTGCAGGACTGCAAATAAGTTTTGGAAGTATTTTCCCGAATAAAAAAAATGTCTATGTGCCTTTAAACAGGTGGTTATTTACCGTTGATGCAAAAATAAGATACGATGTAGCGGGAAAGGAATATTCGAGCAGCAGATGGCATCCTTTAATAAAAACAAACTTGGATTTCTTTGTTTTATATACCCCTGTAAAACTCATTTTTGGCCCTGCATTTACTTATGGTGATAATCCGATTGCAGGATTCAGGGAATTTAATTTTCAACCGCAACAGTTCTGGACGATTGGGTTTAAAGTGCAGAAGTGAGCACATTGAAATTGATATAAGAATTATAATCGCTGCGGAGACTAAGGGATTCGAACCCTTGATACAGTTTCCCGTATACACACTTTCCAGGCGTGCTCCTTCAACCACTCGGACAAGTCTCCATTTTTTTAAGGATTGCAAATCTACGATAACATTCTAAAACTTTTTTTGTTTTTAGTAATGGAAATGAAAAGAATCGTTGGAATAAATAATCGCCTTTGTAAGGCCAAAGTAGGAATCAATCGATATACTCTTCACATTTATTTTTTCATCCCGTCTAATTCTTCCTGCAATCTGAACATTTCGTCTCTCAGCCGCGCTGCTTCCATGAAATCCATGTCTTTTGCAGCTTTTTCCATCATTTTTTTTATTTGGCCGATGGCTTTTTGCATTTGAGGAATCGTTTTGTATTCTACCTGGTCTTCGGCAGCAATCATATTGACTGAATCATCAACGGCGTAAGGAGAATCGGTTGTTCCTTTTATATCCAGCACCGACGTTTGCCCCATGATTTGATCTATTGATTTGGAAATCGTTGCGGGAGTGATATTATTTTCAATATTATATTGAATTTGTTTTTCCCTTCTGCGGCTGGTCTCATCAATTGTTTTTTGCATGCTCATAGTCATTTTATCCGCATAAAATATTACGAGCCCATCCACGTTACGGGCAGCTCTGCCGGCGGTTTGAGTAAGGGACCTTTCATTACGCAAAAAACCTTCCTTATCCGCGTCTAAAATAGCAACCAGCGATACTTCAGGAAGATCCAAACCTTCGCGCAAAAGATTTACGCCAACAAGTACATCAATTTCGCCCAAACGCAATTCGCGAAGAATTTCAATACGGTCAAGGGTATGAACTTCGCTGTGAATGTATTTTGATTTGATATTGATTCGATGCAGATATTTGTCCATTTCTTCCGCCATCCTTTTTGTAAGAGTAGTGACCAAAACCCTGTCGCCTTTGGTGACTCTTTTATCAATTTCGTCCAGCAAATCATCGATCTGGTTTATTGATGGACGAATTTCAATCGGCGGATCTAATAAGCCTGTCGGCCTTACAACCTGTTCTACGACGATGCCTCCGGTTTTTTCCAGTTCGAAATCTCCCGGAGTAGCGCTTACAAAAATGGTTTGATTGAGCATCATTTCGAATTCATTAAAATTCAGAGGCCGGTTGTCTAACGCTGACGGTAATCGAAAACCATAATCCACTAAGACCAGTTTGCGGGAACGGTCACCTCCATACATGCCGCTAACCTGGGGAATTGTCTGATGGCTTTCGTCAATAATGCATAAAAAATCATTTGGAAAATAATCAAGCAGACAAAACGGTCGTGTTCCCGGTTCTCTTCTGTCAAAGAATCTGGAATAATTTTCTACTCCGTTGCAATAACCTAATTCTCTGATCATTTCCACATCATAGTTCACCCTTTCAGAAATTCTTTGGGCTTCAATATATTTTCCGGTTTCCTTAAAATATTCTGTTTGCCTGGCCGCTTCATCCTGAATTTCATACAAGATTTGTTGCAATTTGTCTTTCGGTGCGATGTATAAATTTGCGGGAAAAATAGCTGCGTTTTCCACCTTTGAAATTCTTTTTCCCGAACTCAATTCAAGCGTTTCAATGCTTTCAATTTCATCACCAAAAAACGTAATCCGGTAACCATTATCCATGTAAGGAAGATTAATGTCCACTGTATCTCCTTTTACCCGAAATGTTCCTCTTGCAAAATCGCCCTGTGTTCTCGAATACAAACTATTTACCAGTGAATGTAAAAATCCCTGGCGGCTGATTGTTTGCCCTTCCTCAATCCGCACAACTCCTTCCGCAAAGTCTTTTGGATTTCCAATTCCATAAATGCAACTGACACTCGCCACAACAATAATATCTCTTCTTCCGGTCAATAATTGGGATGTCGCTGCCAATCTTAGTTTATCTAATTCTTCATTAATACTCAAATCCTTCTCGATATAAGTATCACTAACCGGCATATAAGCCTCAGGTTGATAATAATCGTAATAAGAAACAAAGTATCCTACGGAATTATCCGGAAAAAACTGCCGGAACTCGCCATACAATTGCGCTACAAGCGTTTTGTTGTGAGTAAGTACCAATGTAGGCCTTTGAACATTTTGAATCACATTGGCCATGGTAAAAGTCTTGCCACTACCTGTTACTCCTAATAGTGTCTGATATTTCTCACCTTCCAAAACGCCTTTTGTAAGTTGCGCTATTGCCTGCGGTTGGTCACCTGCCGGTTTATATGAAGAATTTAATTGAAAAGGCATAATTGGGGAATGCAATTTACAATGGAATGAGGAAAAGGAAAAGTGAAGAAGATCCGATTAAATTTCCAAATGCTTTCTTAAAGCCACTTCTATTTCATATATAAATTCAGAAGAGAGATCGCCTATTTTGTTTAAAAGCCGGGAAATATCAATAGTTCTGATTTGGTCACATTTTACCTTTGAATCTTTTGGAAGATTACCTTTGCCTGAAGGAATAAAAACTTCAAAAGAGCGAATAACTTTTGTGTTGGAAGTAATAGGAATTATAGTAATTGTTTTTGAGTATTGATTATTAATATCATTAGAAATAACCAAAACCGGCCGTGTTTTATTGATTTCGCTACCTTCTGTAGGATCAAGTTTTGCAAAATACATACTTCCCCTTCTAATAGTCATTCCAGTTTTCATTATCTGCATGAGCAAAATCTTTGGTGATTTCGTTATTTTCTTCTACACTATCAGCATATTCACTTGCCAATTTTTCGGCACTAACGGTTTTCTTTTCAAAAAAAATTTTTTGCTTGATAGCCGAAATTATAAATTCTTTTTTATCCGTCGTAACGGAAGATAACTGCTTATCAATTTCATCAGGAATGGTAACGGTTAACATAACATTTTACTTTTTATAAAGATAAGTTTTTATGATTAAAGATACTTTCACTTTGCCTTACATTTTCTTTTCTTAACTTTTCAGCCTTAAAATTCTAATTGTGTTTCGTAAATTTTCTATTGTTTTTTTCATGCTGTTTTTTTCTCTCCAACAATCGTTTGCTCAATATGACGTACCGCTTTATACATCATACACGACTGAAGCGGCTCGTACAAAAATGAATGAACGGTTGATAAAAAATTCTATCACCAAAAATTTATTATTGCCGCTTTCAGATTCTACCGAGGAAAACTGGCAGGATGCTTTTGATGCGATGGAAGTAATGGATTACCATTCACCATTTGTTGAAAGTAAAGTGCATGCTGCCTTTGATAGCATTGGCATCAGAAGTATTTCTTTTCAAAGAGCTTTGTTAGAACTTGCTTATACCAATTATCCGGGAAGGTTCAGGATTCAAACAAATGTGCTAATGGAGGAAACTTCTGATCCAAAAATATTTGCAATATGCGCAGAATACTTATTGCAACATCATCAAAACGAAATGGAGAAAAGGATCATTTCAAAAAAAATAACTGAAAAATTTACCGACACGGCTTTCAAAAATCCGGTGCTTTTTATGCTAAGCACACGGCTTAAAACAGAGATAAATACACAACCGGTTCATGAAGTTTTAAAAGAGATTTTAAATAAAAATTTCCTTTCACACCAAATAGTGATGTACAGTTTTCAAAGAAAAAACCGCGATTATCCCGGAATGGTATTGATCAGAAATGCAGATGGAAATTTTGTAAGAGATTCATCAGGAAAAATCTTTCATATTCCTCAGCTTGCCAGAAGTATTAGCAACCTTCCCGGGTATTTACGAAATGGAAATACGCCTCAGGGAATTTTTAAAATGTTTGGGTTTGGTGTTTCCATGAGCAATTTTATCGGTCCCACTGCAAATGTACAAATGGGGATGCCGGTAGAATTAAGCATTCAAAAATTTATGGATGATTCTACCATTATAGATTCAACCTGGACAATGGATAAGTATCAAAAATTAATTCCACAAAAGTTAAGAAATTATTTGCCTTTGTATCATTCGTATTATGCAGGCATGGCGGGAAGAAGCGAAATTATTGCTCATGGCACAACGATTGAGCCAGACTATTATGCCGGCAAACCCTATTATCCATTAACCCCAACCCAAGGTTGTCTTTGTACAAAAGAAATCTGGAATGGCAAACGGTTAGAAAGCGATCAACAAAAATTAGTGAATGCATTACTTAAAGCTGGCGGAGCAAAGGGATATTGTGTAGTAATAGAAATCGATGATAAACGTGAACCGGTAACCATTAAGGATTTATCGCCTTATTTGAGCAATTAAGAATTAAGAATTCAGAATTCAGCAAACAAAGAAATAATGCAAATTTCAATTTCCAATAATCAATTTTCAAGGAAGAATAATTCAATAATCAAAAACTTCAATAATTGACAGCAACTCCTTTGGCAGAAAGGCTTCGGCCAACAACTTTAAATGAACTTATTGGCCAGGAACACCTCACCGGCAAAGGAAGTATTTTGCGAAATGCGATTGAAAATAAAATCATTCCTTCGATGATTTTGTGGGGACCGCCCGGGGTAGGAAAAACAACCATTGCAAATATTATTGCTCACACTTTACTGGTTCCTTTTTATACTTTAAGTGCTATTTCCTCCGGTGTAAAAGAAGTGCGCGAGGTAATTGAAAAAGCAAAACACGAACAAAATGCTATTTTATTTATTGATGAAATTCACCGCTTTAACAAAGGCCAGCAGGACGCCTTGCTTGGCGCCGTAGAAAAAGGAATTGTTACTTTAATTGGCGCAACAACAGAAAACCCATCCTTTGAAGTGAACAGCGCTTTGCTGAGTCGTTGCCAGGTTTATATTTTAAAACCTTTGGATAAAGAAGGTTTAATTAAACTCATTAATCATGCAATAAAAAATGACGATTCCCTTTCCAAAACAAACATTGAAATCAAAGAAACAGAAGCACTGATTAATTTATCAGGCGGCGATGCGAGACGATTATTGAATCTTCTTGAGTTGACCGTAAACCAGCTTTCATTAAATAAAATTCCGAAAGAAAAAATTATAATTACCGATGATGAAGTAATCAATGCGGCGCAACAAAAAGTAGCGCTTTATGATAAAAAAGGTGAGCAGCATTATGATATTATTTCTGCTTTTATCAAGTCAATTCGTGGTAGCGATCCAAATGCTGCTGTGTATTGGATGGCAAGAATGATTGAAGGTGGAGAGGATGTAAAATTTATTGCGAGGAGAATGGTGATCCTTGCAAGTGAAGATATTGGAAATGCAAATCCAACCGCGCTGGTTTTGGCTACCAATGCTTTCCAGGCAGTAAATATGATCGGCTATCCGGAAGCAAGGATTATTTTGTCCCAATGCGCTACCTACCTCGCTTCTTCGCCTAAAAGTAACGCAAGTCTTGAAGCGATTGGAAAAGCGCAATCGCTGGTAAAACAATATGGCGATTTGCCGGTTCCTTTGGCAATCAGAAATGCTCCTACAAAATTGATGAAGAATTTAGATTATGGGAAAAATTATCAGTATGCCCATAGTTTTGAAAACAACTTTGCCAACATGGAATTCCTTCCTGAAGAAATTAAAAATACACTTCTATATAATCCCGGAAAAAATGCCAGAGAAGAGGAATTGAGAAAATTTTTGAAACAAAGATGGAAGGAGAAATATGGCTATTGAGAGTAATACCGAATATAAGCTTTAGATAGTGCCTTACTGCATTTAAATGCCTTTCCTCATTTCGTAAATTGTTTTCCCGATTTTGAAAGTAGCAGCCTGACCGATAAGTTACATTTGTGATTTAAAAATGGAAGATGGCCAATAAAACCTTTGTAGCGGTAAATTATATTGATTGCAAACCCGAATATCGTAATCGCTTTGAAGAATTATTTGGAAGCAGGGCAAAACAAATTGATACGATGCCCGGTTTTATTGATATGCAGGTATTGCGGCCATCAAAGGAAGGCGATTCCTATCTGATTGTAACTCATTGGGAAACCGAGCAATCTTTTAAGGAATGGACAAAATCCGAAACATTTTTAGAAGGACACAAACGTGGATTTGCTGATATGGCTAAAGCAAAAGCTGAAGGGAAAGAACCTCCGATGAGAAGTGATTTTAAAACCTATGAAGTAATTGCACGATAAAAAAATATTATGGTTCTTGAAAAAAATAAAAAGTCTGTCATTACCTGGATCAAGCGAATCGGTTTCTGGGGATTCTTATTTTTTTTATTGAAGGGATTGGCTTGGCTGGTTATTGGTTATTTTTTGGTACGATGATATTTTCTTACTAGAGAATTTGTTTCATTTCTTCGAAGCAACTTTTTAAAAGACTTCCCGCACTTTTTTTGATATCACCCTTACCACGTTTTCCACTTTCTTTCATAGCCTTAATCTAAGGAATGGTAATAGTTATTTTTCTACTAAGAGAAGAAATTAACTCCTTTTTCTCAGAATAAATACCTGTACAATTCTTCCACTTTCCCCAAAGGAACCACTTCAATATTGAATTTATTTTTTCCTAATCCCTTTGTATTGTATTTGCTTACAATTATTTTTTCAAAACCTAATTTTTGCGCTTCGGCTATTCGTTGTTCAATACGGTTTACGGCTCTTATTTCCCCGCTCAATCCTACTTCTCCCGAAAAACATACCTGCATCGGCAATGGAGTATCTTCATAAGAAGAAAGCAAGGCGCTCAAAACTGCCAAATCAATCGAAGGATCTTCTACTTTTAATCCACCGGCGATATTAATGAAAACATCTTTTACCCCGAAATGAAATCCCCCGCGTTTTTCTAAAACCGCCAGTAACAATTGTAATCTTCTTAAGTCAAAACCGGTATTAGTCCTTTGCGGCGTTCCATATACGCTTTGTGTAACCAATGCCTGCACTTCAATCAGCAAAGGACGAATTCCTTCCATCGTTGCCGCAATGGCGACACCACTCAGTTGTTCTTCTTTTTGGGTAATTAAAATTTCCGAAGGATTGGTTACTTCTCTCATTCCTTCTCCGGTCATTTCATAAATTCCCAATTCCGATGTGGAGCCAAAACGGTTTTTTAAAGTTCTTAAAATCCGGTACGCGTAATGCCGGTCGCCTTCAAATTGTAAAACCGTATCCACCATGTGCTCCAGTATTTTTGGTCCGGCAATATTTCCGTCTTTGGTAATGTGGCCGATTAAAAAAACCGGTGTATTACTTTCTTTTGCAAACCGCTGAAGTTCGGCAGCGCTTTCCCTTATCTGCGATACGCTTCCAGGGGACGATTCTATGTATGGAGATTGAATGGTTTGTATGGAATCAACGATTACTAACTGAGGTTTTACTTTTTTTATTTCTTTAAAAATGGTTTGGGTATTCGTTTCTGTAAGCAGAAAAAAATTATCATTCAGAATTTTCAACCTGTCGGCACGCATTTTTATTTGCTGTTCGCTTTCCTCGCCGCTGATGTATAACGTTCTGATATTTTTTAATTGCAATGAGGCCTGCAAAAAAAGGGTTGATTTTCCAATGCCCGGTTCACCTGCAATCAACACAATGCTTCCTAAAACAATTCCGCCGCCGAGCACACGATTGAGTTCAGCGTCCTTGGTTACAATTCTTTTTTCTTCACTGCTTGTTACGTCCTGCAATGAAATCGTTTTTAATCCGCCGCTCAATCCTGAAAATTCTTTCCATTCACTTTCAGCAGATTTTTCATTTCCCCTTACAATTACTTCTTCCACAAATGTATTCCACTCATTGCAGGAAGGACATTTGCCCACCCACTTTGTACTTTCCTGTCCGCAGTTGCTGCAAAAAAAAGCAGTCTTTGTTTTACTCATTTATTTAGTTTGCTAATATGCAAATGTAAGAATTGCTGATGGGCTATTGTGATAAGGTGCTGATGTGAAAATACGAATCACTGATATTTGTTCTTTTGCTGAAGCAGTTATTCAAACACTTTGATTTCATCGACGATACATTTTGTAGCATGAGATTTTCATCGATTGGTAAACAAAATACGAATCACCAATATTTATTCTTTTGCTGAAAGACATTTTATTTTCAATCACAAAATGCTTGTTACGAACGAAGCAACTTGTAACAAGAGATTTTATTCCATTCAAAAAAATATCGCTAAAAGTAAAAGAGCCAGTATCACTACCAGCTCTTTGTACTTACTAACCCATTAAATTCTATTGCTAAATTACAAATTGCAAACAGATAAACAAATTAATTTTCGCGGATGTGAATAAATTTTCTATCCTTTCACATATAACCACCATTTCGACTTCAAATTTATTAACCGTTGATAATCAACCAGTAAACGCATAAAAAACCCCTTTTTCCGTTTTCGGCAGGAAAAATTATTTTCAATTATTTGGTTTATATTATAAACTACTTTAGATTTGTGTCAAATTTACAAGATGTACAAGTTAATTTTTCTCCCATTACTTCTAATAAGTGTTTGTGGAATTGCTCAAATAAAAATAAGTGGCAAAGTAACCGATACCAAAAGAAAAGCATTGGCAGGAATTAGTATCAGCATTGTTGATTCTTATGATGGCGAGACTACAGATTCAGCAGGAAATTTTTCATTTACTGCAACAGAAAAAGGGGAACAAACTTTAAAAGCAACTTCATCAGGTTATAAAGATTTTGAACAAAAAATAAATATAGGTTCTGCACCAATTGTTATAAACATGGAATTGAAAGAATCCATTACAGAATTAAAAGCAGTTATTATCAGCGCAGGAACATTCGAAGCAAGCGATGCAAAAAGAGCAACCGCATTAAACCCGATTGACATCGTAACAACAGCAAGTG
This sequence comes from uncultured Chitinophagaceae bacterium, assembly GCA_963706825.1. Lineage (GTDB taxonomy): Bacteria > Bacteroidota > Bacteroidia > Chitinophagales > Chitinophagaceae > Ginsengibacter. Next base: position 1,166,815 of record CAVPNT010000005.1, read on the forward strand.
CCAATGGTGATATTACTTCAGCAATAAAAACTTTGCCAGGTACGCAACAGGTCGGTGAAAGTGAAGGATTATTTGTAAGGGGTGGCACTGCTGATGAAACGAAATATTTTATAGATGGTACTTTGGTAAATAATTTTTATTACAGCAGTGAACCGGGACAGGCAACTCGTGGAAGGTTCAATCCATTTTTATTTAAAGGAACCATTTTCAGTTCGGGTGGATATTCCGCTTTATATGGACAAGCGCTTTCTTCTGTTCTTTTGTTAGAATCTATTGACCTTCCTGAAAAAACTTCGGCTGATTTTGGAATTTCTTACCTCGCTGCAAATGCGGGAATTCAGAAACTTTCTAAAAACAAAAAATCATCCTGGGGTGTTACTTATGCTTATGCAAATCTGGCATTGGCTTTTGCAATTGTCAAACAAAGATTTGATTATTTCCGCGTGCCGCAAACACATGAAGCGGATATAAATTACCGGATTAAAACTTCTTCAACTGGCATGTTGAAATATTATGGCTATTTCAATTCTACCGATGTTGGCTTTAGAAACCAGGATGTGGATTCTTTAAATTTAAAAGACGCTTTTGGCTTAAAGAATTTAAACATGTATCACAATCTGTCCTGGAAAGAATATTTGGGCAAAGGTTGGAAAGTGAATGCCGGTGCATCTTTCAGTACTAATAAAGATAATATCAAAAATGAATTGCAAAATACTGACAATCAAAAACAGGAGCTGGTCGATCAGCCTTTATATGCTTACAAAAATTTTAATTTAATAAATAAAGGACAATATGCAAATGCAAAAGTAGTATTTGAAAAAAAATTAAAATCCTTGAGCGCGATTCGTTTCGGAGCGGAAAATAATTACAGCAATGAAAAATCAACGTATAATGAATATAATGGCACCAGTTATCCACAGACCATAAAAGAAAATATTTTATCCGGCTTTGCCGAAGCAGATATTTATGTAACCAATAATATTGCCGCAAGAGCAGGAGTAAGAGCAGAACATTCCAAATTATTAGATGAATGGAATGTCGCGCCACGAATATCTTTTGCTTATAAATTTCCGGATAAGAGCCAGGTATCATTAGCGTATGGAATGTTTTACCAGGATCCGGAAAGAAAATATTTGCCTTCGCTCAATGCATTGCATTTTCAAGAAGCGACACATTACATCGCACAGTATGAAAAGATTACCAGCAACCGCACCTTCCGTACAGAACTTTTTTATAAAAAATATAATGACCTGATAAAAACTGCAGGCGCTTACAATGAAACATTTACCGCCATCAACAATAATGGCTTTGGAGATGCAAAAGGAATTGAATTTTTCTGGCGCGATAAAAAAACAATCAAGAATGTGGATTATTGGATTTCTTATTCTTATCTCGATACCAAACGCGATTTCTTAAATTATCCTTTCGCGCTCGAACCTTCTTTTGTTTCAAAACACACCGCGTCTTTGGTGGTAAAAAAATTCGTTATGCCCATAAAAACACAATTCAATATGTCATACACTTTTGCATCGGGAAGACCTTATTATGATTTGGTTTATAACAATAGTAATAACAATTATAAAATGATAGAAAGTGGGCGTACAAAGGATTATAACAGTTTAAGTGTTAGCGTGAATTATCTGCCTACTATTGGCAAACCAAAAGCAAAAGCATTTTCAGTCTTTGTATTTTCTGTTACCAATGTTTTGGGACTTGCGAATGTTTATAATTATAATTTTTCTGTAAACGGACAAAATAAAGTTGCAGTAACTCCCCCTTCAAAAAGGTTTATTTATCTCGGATATTTTGTGAGCCTTGGAATAGACAGGACCCAGGATGCGATTAATAATCATTTGTGAGGCTGAAAGCAAAAGGCAAAAGGCAGAACCCGAAAGTCAAATACAAAAACCAGTTCTTCTAAAATTGAATTAAATTGTAATAATCATTTTTTTAAAATTTAAAAAACAATTATTATGGAACAGGAAGTTAAAGACCCCGAATTATGGAAATTGGCGCAAAGAAGAGCAGGCTTCAGAACGCATGTCCTCATTTATTTTATCATGAATATTTTTTTCTGGGCAATTTGGTACATCAGCCTGAAAAATACTCCAAATCCACCCACACAGATTAATAAAATACCGTGGCCGGTGTGGCCAATGGTTGGTTGGGGAATTGGCGTTTTTTTTCATTACCTGTCTGCTTATAAAAACACCAATTCAATGGTAGAAAAGGAATATCAAAAACTAAAAAACAAACAATAAATTTCAACTAAAAACAAACACAAACACAATGAAAAAGTCAATTTTATTCGCTGCATTTATTTTATTTGCCGGATTTACATTTGGTCAAAGCTCCAAATATGAAAGCGCCATGAAAGCCAATATCAGCAAACTGGATTCTATGGTGGTGAATAATAACGAAGATGATTTGGCAAATAGTTTTATAAGAATCGGAGATGCTGAAAAAACCCAATGGCTACCTTATTATTATGCCGGGTATTGTAAAGCGCTTCAGGCTTTGACAGAAAAAGACAATTCAAAAAAAGATGCTTTGGCAGATAAAGCAACCGAGTTGGTTACAAAAGCAGAAAGTATTTTGGGAAAGGAAAATTCTGAAACTGATGTGATAAAAAGCATGATTGCCACTGCCCACATGATGGTTGACCCTGCAAGCAGGTACATGACCTATGGCCAGGACATCAGTAGCAATATTCAAAAGTCAGAAGCATTAGATTCTACCAATCCAAGACCGGTTTTGGTACAAGCCCAAAACACTTTTTATACTCCTGAGCAATATGGTGGTGGTAAAGATGCAGCAAAACCTATGTTTACAAAAGCAAAACAATTAATGGATAATTTTAAGCCTGAATCCGACCTTTCTCCAAGCTGGGGACAAACAAGTTTGAACTATTTTTTATCCCAATACAAATAAATTTTTATGGATTCTGAAATAAAAATGTCCGAAGCAGAAAGTATGGAATTGATCACTTCCATGATCAATAAAGCAAAAAACTTTTATGGTGAAACGGGATTATTTTATCTTATCTGGGGATGGGTTATTTTATTTTGTTGTCTCATACAATTTATAAGTGCCCATTTTTTTAATAGTCAAAATGGAAATTTTGTATGGCTGTTAATATACCTCGTTTTGATTTTTCAAGTAATTTATACCCGAAGAGTAAAGAGGTTTCAAAGAACAAAAACTTATACAAGAGACATCAATGGTTTTGTATGGATTACCTTTTTTATTTGTTTAATGCTTACGATTTTTATTTGCTCAATGTATAAAAGATATGAACTAATAAACCCGTCACTATTGGTTTTATATGGTATGCCCACATTTCTGTCCGGCACCATTATAAAATTTAAACCGTTAATTATTGGTGGTTTTTTTTGCTGGCTGATGGCATTTATTTCTCCTTTTATCAACATAGAATATCACGTATTATTAACCGCTGCAGCAGTGATAGCAGCGTGGATTATTCCCGGTCATCTTTTGAGAAACAAATATAAAAGTGAAGTAGCAGGTAAAACTTTTGGAAATGGATTTTAAAGAACTTGATCCCATATTACATTCTCAGTTGCGACTTGCGGTGATGTCGCTTTTGATAAGCGTGAAGGAAGCTGAGTTTACTTTTTTAAAAGAAAAAACAAACGCGACATCCGGTAACCTGAGCGTCCAAATCAGTAAATTAAAAGAAGCTGGTTATATAGAAATTATCAAACAGTTTAATAACAATTATCCGCAAACGATTTGTAAAATCACAGCAAAAGGAATTATCGCTTTTGAAAATTATGTAAAAGCATTGCAGAGTTATATGACCCTTTAGTTGTTGGAAAAAGGAAATCACCATATTTGTTGCTTTATTGTGTCACCTCTTGAAACTTTACTTCAACAAACCCTGGATATAATTTCCCAATTCATTATTCCCATTTGCTTTTTGTGCAGCGCTTATTTTACTAAAAGCCTGTTTAAAACCCGGATCTATAAATCCACGGTATTGCTCAGGAATCTGGTTTCTGAATTTCATAATTTCATCCACGCCGGCTTTTACATTTGCTGCATTTTTTACAGTCGTAAGATATTTTGCAAAGGTGAAAGCACCTTTTATTTTTTCTTCAGACAGCGGTAAATTTTTAAAATGATTTAATAAAAAATCAAAATCTTCGGGTGATGCCGTCTTCATAATAATGTTTGAAACTACATCTCCTAATTTACCCATGGCATCATTGCTGTATTTCTTCGCAAGCGTGTATGCTTCCTCAGGTTCTAAATTTGCAAGTCCTTCAAGCGCGGCACCTGATACAGAATAAGAAGAATCATTTACATATTTTTCAAACAATGGTTGATATTTTTTATCGGCTTGTTTTGCAAGAATTTCAATGGCTTTTGCCTGTACTTTTTTGTTCGGGTCTTTTGTTGCCAATTGTTCAATTTTCGCTAAAGCCTCAGGTGCAGAATACGCTTTTGTATTGTCTAAATTTTCCAATGTTAGTAATCGAAGTCCGTAATATTTATCATTTAATCCAAGAGCAAGCTGACTAAGCTTATTTTTTGCAAAATATTCAAGTGCCTCTCTTCTGTCGAGATAATTGGGTGCATATTTATATTGTTGCTCAAATTCATCAGCAGTTTTATTATCCTGTTTTATGGCAAGCAAAACTTTATCCGCATCCACATTCACTAAAGAAGGTTTTTGAGCGCTTGCAAAATAGAAGGTATCGGCAGGATTTTCCAACCACACTTTATATCTTTTTTTATTCGTTCCCTGGCTATAAACATCAATAGCGACAGGTAATTTGAAAATCTTTCCGGTATTCTGCGTCTGATTTACAATCACCCTTTCTTTTCCATTATTGTAATCATAATTAATGTCCAGCGTTGGTTGTCCGTTTCCATAATACCATTGATTCCAAAACCAGTTCATGTCCTGCCCGGTTACATCTTCAAACGCAAGCCGCAGTTGATGCGCTTCTGCCGATTTGAATTTATACAAATTCAAATATTCATTCAGAGATTTAAAAAATGCAGCATCGCCGACATAATTTCTAAGCATATTTAAAATGCGCCCGCCTTTATTATAACTCACCGCATCAAACATGTCTTCCCTGTTTTTATAATAAAATCTTACCAGGTCTTTATCTTCACTTCCGCTCAATAAATATCCCTGCATGTCTTCCAAATTTTTCTCATCGGCGTTATCTTTTCCATGCCTGTATTCGCGCCATAGATACTCACTGTAATTGGCAAAAGATTCATTCAGAGTCAGATTGCTCCAGCTTTCACACGTTACCAAATCGCCAAACCAATGATGAAATAATTCATGAGAAATATCATCTTCCCACCCATTTCCATCCACCAGTTGACGTGCATTTTGATACGCGCCATCCTGGTGAAGCGTGGCAGTTGTATTTTCCATGGCGCCGCTTACATATTCTCTTCCTACTATCTGGTCATATTTCGGCCATGCATAAGGATAATTTAAAATTTTTGAGAAAAAACCAATCATAGCCGGCGTTTCACCAAATATTTTTTTGGCCACCGGTGCATACTCCTTTTCTACATAATAATTTACCGGCATATTTTTATAATTGTCTTTCACAATTACATAATCGCCCACGCCCATAAAAAACAAATAAGGCGCATTCGGCAAATCCATTTTCCAGTCATCGGTTCTTGTCCCGTCGGCATTTTTCTTTTGATTTACTAAAAGCCCGTTGCTCAGCGTTACATATTTCGCAGGTACAGTCATCGATATTTCCTGCGTTGTTTTTTGGTCCGGTTTATCTATCGTTGGAAACCACACGCTGTTCGATTCTGTTTCGCCCTGTGTCCATATTTCGATATGTTCTTTGGTTTTTCCCAGTGGATTAATAAAATATAAACCTTTCGCATCCGTTATTGCAGCGCTACCGTGCTCTTTCACGTCGTTTGGTTTGGAGATGTAATTGAGATAAACAGTATATTTTTCTCCTTCCTTATAAGTTTTATCCAAAGTAATTCTGAGTTGCAAACTATCATAAGAATATTTCAAAGGCACTTTTGATTTTCCTTTTATTATCGCAATCTCTTTGATTTCCATTCCTTTTGCATCGAGCGTCAAAGAATCTGTGGGATAAAAATGAGGCTGAAGTGTAACCCATTCCTGTCCATACATCCATTGTTTGTTATAATCAAATTTTACTGCAAGTTTCGTATGAACAAGGTCATTTATTTTCCGATAAGAAGCGCGATAAATGTGCTGCCATGCGGTATCAGCCTGAGCTGAAGCGTTGTCTGATGAGTCATCGTTTTGTTGTGCGGATGCCGATGCTATAATTGCAAAAAACAAAAATGCAAGAGAGAGTTTTTTCATTAAAGGTTATATTATAGCGACAAAAGTAGTGGGTAAAGATAAAAAGTTCTTATTTTTTCTTTAGAAGGTTATTATTTATTATGAAATGAAATAGATTTGATAAAATAGATTTGCCGATTATGTTTATTCTTCGATTCAAAAAGTCGTTTTTTCTTTTTTTGATAACCGTTTTTTCTTTTTCAGTAAAAGCACAAATAACTCATTTTGTTTATTTGCAAACAGAAAACGGGTTGCCTTTTTATGTAAAACTCAATAATAAAATAATCAGTTCTTCTTCCGCAGGATATCTTATTCTTCCAAATATTGCAGATGGAACTTATCAAATAGAAGTAGGATTTCCAAAAAATGAATTCCCTGCAGAAAATTTTACTTTTTCGGTTGATAACAATAATGAAGGTTTTTTGATAAAAAATTTTGAAGACAAAGGATTACAATTGTTTAATATGCAATCGCTTGCTTTGATTCCTGCTAATCAGGCTCTTGCGGATACGACCAAAGTTGTTGCTACGGTTCCTGCTAAAAAAGAAGCCGATCCATTTACGAAAATGCTCGCAAATGTTGTAAAAGATTCTTCCATTTTAGAAAACCATGATACTGTAGTTGCAAACTCTGTAAAACCTGCCGATTCATCTGTTGCAATAAAAACCGATTCATCTGTTGCACCAAATAATACAATTTCCCCAACGCCGGTAACCAGCGATACAAATGCTGTTGCACACACAAATTCTATTTCCAAACTTTTAAGCACACAGGATAAAGATGGCTTGCAAATGATGTATACGGATAGTAATAATGATAAAACAGATACAGTTAACGTTTTTATTCCTGCACAAAAAGAGCAATCTGCTACTGATAATAATACAGTTACCAAAACACAAAATCAGCCTGTTTCTTCGTTTACTGATACTTCAAATTATACAATTACTCCAACGGTAATAAAACCGGCAACAGATACCAGCACGTCGGGCTTTGTTGCACGAAAAGATAGTATTTATGTAAATAATAATTCCAAAACAGCGCCGGTACAGGTTTTTACAATTGGACCTGTAAAGGAAAATAAGGAAAAGAAAACGGGTTCTGATGTAAATTCCGCCGGAATTACCGACATAAAAATTACCGATGCAGCCGGTGAGAAGCAGAAAAAAAATGACAATAAATCGCCGGAAAATCAGATCACGGTTTTGCCAAAAGTAGTAACTACTTCGAAAGTCAATTCTGATTGTAAAGCATTTGCCAGCAACGAAGATTTTTTAAAGCTTCGGAAAAAGATGGCCGCAGAAAATAATATGGACAACATGTTGAAGACTGCCAGGAAATATTTCAAAAGCAAATGTTTTAGCACCGAGCAGATAAAAGATCTTTCCTATCTTTTCTTAACCAATGAAGGAAAATACAAGTTTTTTGATGCAGCCTATCCGTTTACATCTGATTCAGATCAATATGACATCCTGGAATCTCAATTGACCGATGAATACTATCTCACCCGTTTTAAAGCAATGATTCGCAAATAATCATTTTTAAAGGCTGCTTATGCCAAGATATTTTATAGAGGTTAGTTATAAAGGCACGAATTATTCAGGATTCCAGGTACAAAAAAATGCCAATAGCATCCAGGCAGAAATTGAAAAAGCATTAAACATATTTTTTAAACAAAATTTTTCTCTTACCGGCTCTTCCCGTACCGATGCCGGCGTTCATGCTCTCCAGAACTATTTTCATTTTGACAGTGATATTTTTTTAGAAGAAAAGAAAGGATTTGTTTATAACCTCAATTCAATTCTTCCGCCTGATATCGTTATAAAAAGAATATTCCAGGTAGATAAAGATGCGCATTGCCGCTTCGACGCTGTGTCACGGGAATACAAATATTATATCTTCAGAAATAAAAATCCTTTTTTACAAGACCGCGCTTTTTATTATCCTTATCCTTTAGACATAGATAAACTGAATGAAGCCGCACAACTGTTAATAATTTATAAAGATTTTACTTCTTTTTCCAAAAGAAATACGCAGGTAAAAGATTTTTTCTGCGACATTAAAAAAAGTGAATGGATTCTGGAAAATGAAACGCTTGTTTATCATGTTGAAGCGAATCGTTTTTTGAGAGGAATGGTGAAAGGCCTTGTTGGTACTATGTTACGGGTTGGAACCGGAAAAATATCTTTGGCAGAATTTGAAGAAATTATTAAAAACAGGGATTGTACAAAAGCAGATTTTTCTGTTGATTCAAAAGGATTGTTTTTGATATCCGTAAATTATTGAAGGGAAAATAGTGTCGTTTTTTATAAATGAAAACGGCGGGAGATTAGTCACTTTTAAGAAATTTATTGTCTTTTCATATCTTTGCTCATGGCAACAATAAATAAACCCTCCACTCCTTCAAAAAAAATCTTTGGTGAAGGATTAACCTTCGATGATGTCTTATTAATCCCCGCTTACAGCGAAGTTTTACCGCGCGATGTAAATACCACAACACGTCTTACAAAAAATATAACCTTGAATATCCCCATGCTGAGCGCGGCAATGGATACGGTTACCGAAGCGAATCTTGCTATCGCATTGGCCAGGGAAGGCGGCCTTGGATTTTTGCATAAAAACATGAGTATCGAAGAGCAGGCAGCACAGGTAAGAAAAGTAAAAAGAAGCGAAAGCGGCCTCATTTTAGATCCAATCACTTTAAAGCTCAATGCCACTATTGGTGATGCTTTGAAGTTGATGAGCGAAAATCGTATCGGGGGAATTCCGATTGTAGATGAGGATGGAAAACTTGCGGGCATTTTAACGAATCGCGACTTAAGATTTGAGGACAATATGAAGCGGCCGGTGAGTGAATTAATGACTCATGATAATTTGATTACCGCTCCTGAAGGCACGGATTTAAAAAAGGCACAGTCCATTTTAAGAAAATATAAAATTGAAAAATTACCGGTTGTAAATAAAAAAGGAATTTTAAAAGGACTGATCACTTACCGTGATATTTTACAGGTTCATAATCATCCTTTTTCTGCAAAAGATGAATTTGGAAGATTGCTTGTGGGTGCCGGCGTCGGCATTACCAAAGATATTGGCGACAGGGTTTCTGCATTGCAACAGGTGGGCGTAGATATCATTGCACTTGATAGTGCCCACGGACATACAAAACCTGTGATTGATGCTTTGAAAAAAATTAAAAAGAATTTCAAAAACCTGCCGGTCATAGCTGGCAATGTTGCAACAGGAAGTGGTGCAAAAGCATTAGCAGATGCAGGAGCAGATGCGATAAAAGTTGGAATCGGTCCCGGTTCTATTTGTACTACAAGAATTGTCGCCGGCGCCGGCGTTCCTCAAATCACCGCTTTATTGGAAGTGTCTGCAGCGATCAAAGATAAAAATATTGGCATCATAGCAGATGGAGGAATCCGTTATACCGGCGACATGGTAAAAGCATTAGCCGCAGGCGCCGATTGTGTGATGATGGGAGGCGTTTTTGCAGGCACGGAAGAAAGCCCGGGCGAAACAATTATTTACGAAGGCCGAAAATTCAAACAATATCGTGGGATGGGATCTCTTGGCGCAATGGCCCAGGGAAGCAGCGACCGTTACTTCCAGGATGGAGAAGAACAAAGCAAAAAATATGTTCCCGAAGGAATTGAAGGACGTATCGCATATAAAGGGTTTTTGTATGAAGTGGTTCACCAGTTTACCGGCGGTTTACGCGCAGGAATGGGCTATTGCGGAGCAAAAGATATTCGCGCTTTGCAGGAAGCAACCTTTATAAAAATAACCAACGCCGGAATGCGTGAAAGCCATGCGCATGATGTGGAGATTACGAAGGAAGCGCCGAATTATAGCAGGTAGATGGGAGGTGTTTAGAAAGGTTTACCGGGTTTAGTTTAGAAAAGTTTAGAAGGGTTTAGAAGATTTAGACGGTTAAGAGAAAGTGTAAAACAGGAATCTATAATATTTGTTTGTTTACTGACTGGTCTGATCCTCAGTACCGACCTCGCTCTCCTGCATTTCAAATTGCATTTTATGTAAATTGTAATAATGCCCCTCCAGATTTATCAGCTCATTATGTGTTCCCATTTCTTTGATTACACCTTTATCCAAAACCATGATTTTATTGGCTTTGCGAATCGTAGATAAACGATGCGCAATTACAATGGAAGTTCTTCCATGTATCAATTTATCTATCGCATGCTGAATCAGCAACTCACTTTGGCTGTCAATAGAAGAAGTGGCTTCGTCCAAAATTAAAATCGAAGGATTGTACAAAAGTGCACGAATGAATGATAACAATTGGCGCTGGCCAAGAGAAAGTGTAGCGCCTCTTTCCATCACATTATAATCATAACCACCTGGCAATTGCATCAGAAAGTCATGAACACCAATCATTTTTGCGGCTTCTATTGCCTGCTCTCTTTTTATAGCCGGATTTCTCAAAGTAATATTATCCAAAACAGAACCGCTGAATAAAAAAACATCCTGCAAAACCACGGCTATTCTGCTTCTCAAAAAATCAACGTCATAATCTTTAATATTGTGATGATCTATTTTTATTTCTCCTTTGCTGATTGGATAGAGGCGATTTAATAAACTGATAATGGACGTTTTACCGCTACCTGTGTGCCCAACAATCGCGAGCGTTTCGCCAGGATTTATCTTGAAATTAATATCCTTTAAAACATAATCTTCTTTATTATACGCAAACCAGACGTGCTTAAATTCCACTTCTCCTTTGACAATTCCTGAATGGATTCCATTATGCGTATTTGGAGTTACGTCATCATTTGCCAATACTTTAAAAACCCTTTCACTGGCGACCATTCCCATTTGAAGCACATTGAATTTATCAGCGATCTGCCTGAGTGGCCTGAACAATAAATTCAGATACATGATAAAGGCAATGATCACACCCGCATTTGCAGAATAATTTCCACCCCACCATACTAATAATCCTATAGAAAAAGCAAGTACAATTTCAACGACAGGAAAAAAAATAGAGTAAGCAAAAATCGCTTTAATGTTGGCATTGCGATGTTGCTTATTGATTTCATTAAACTTGTTAAATTCTTTATCTTCCACGGCAAAAGCCTGTACAACACTCATTCCTGTAATGTGTTCCTGCACAAAAGCGTTTAGGGCGGCCACCGCATTTCTTACTTTTATAAAAGATTTGTTTACGCTTTCTTTAAAAAAATATGTAGCGATTATGAGAATCGGAAATGGCGCAAGGCTTATGAGAGACAGCCGCCAATCCTGCAAAAACATGAACAGCAAAATAGAAATGATTGACAACAGATCAGAGATAATCGGAATTAATCCATTTGCGAAAATATCATTGATCGATTCTATATCATTGATGGTTCTGGTAGTTAATGTTCCAATCGGCGTTTTATCAAACTGACGCAGGTTGAGACTCAATACTTTTTTATAAACGGTTACCCGCAAATCCTTTACTACCGTTTGTCCCAGCCAGGACGTAATAAATTCAAAATAAAACCGTAAGGCTGTTTCCGCCAACAACATTCCAATCTGAATAATGGTGATAAGAATGAGCCATTGCATGTTCTTATCTTTGATGAAAACATTTACCGTGTATTGAATCAGGTAAGGCCGCAGTGGTGATAGAATCGCCAGGATCACAGAAAGAAAAATCGAGAGATATACTTTGTTTTTATAAGGCAAAGCATACGCAAATACTTTTCGCAGGGCACCCAGATCCATTAATTTTTTACGCTGTTTCTTTTCCTCCATCACACAAATTTAAACCGAAATAAGGAGATGGAATTTTTTTGCGAAAGCATAATAAAATTTCTTTTAAATCCTTTATTCTTTCATTCCGTTTTTTAGTGGCAATTTCCAGGTTAGGTTTAGAGAAATATAATCCTGATATTTTAAAACAGGAGTCGCATTTAATCCGAATATGCCAGGCTGATATAAAATGCCGAACCGAAAATAATCTCCAAAACGATATTGGATTGAAAGACTGAAACCAGCTATGGTACTTTTTATGGTTTTGTCTAAATTGATCGTGTCGCCAATGGTTTTTCTTCTCCATTCGAATTTTGATAAATTAATGCCATAGCCAAAGTCAAACCGACCGGCAATATTATTATTCATAAGATTGGCAAATAACAGGTTTGCTGATTCATAATAACCCTTCCCCAAATATTCACCAAAAATATCTGTAGCTGCACCAAAATTTAGAGAAACATACCGGTTGTTTTTATAAAAATAATCTACACCGGTTTGAAGTCCAAGAGGACCGGTAGAATTGTAATTTCCTGTTTCTGATTGAAGATTAAAAAATGAAGTGAAAGGCCAGGAAAACGAAAGATTTGCCGTTCCTTTTGTTATTGGAGCAAATGAAGATCTTTTTATCATGGTGTCTTTAACCGCAAAATAATTTCTTTTAGAATAGGCATAGCGTTTCACATTATTCTTATCAACCAGCATTCCAAGTCCATCATTGAAATATATGTTTGCCCAATAAGCGGTTGAATTTCGTGAAGGCAGAAGTATTGTTTTTTTTGTACTGTCAATCTGTAATTCAACAGCAAGTGGTTCTTTGCTTCGTACAATATAATAATTCTTTGCTGCATCAATTCTTGTTAAAGAACTATCAGTGGCAAGGCTTTTATTGACTGACACAGAGCTTATATTTTTATCAACAGATATAAAGATTCTTTGTACCGGCTGATTTAATATTGTCGCGCAGGAAGAAAATAAAACGGTGAGTGGGAAAATGATGATTAAATAAAAAATGGTAAATCGTCTCATGTCAGTTCTATTTTGAGTCTCGAAATTAGCGATGAATTTCAAAATCTCTTTTTGATTTCAATAATAATTATAAAATCCTTATGGAAAGAATTTATTGAATAAGAATTCCTTTTATTTATCCTTTTACTGCCTCAATATTTTATCACATTTTATTTAACCTGAAAATAATTCCTGCATAAAAATTTCTTCCCGGAGCCACATTATAATACCGGCCTGCCGCCGCATTAATGTCATTACCAAGGCTGTATTTTGTATTAAAAAGATTATCGGCTCCTGCAAAAATTTCAGCGCCGACTCTTTTCTTAATGTCTTTTTTATATCCTACTCTTGCGCCTAAAAGTTGATAGGAAGAGGCATACGCAGAATTCGCATCGTTTAATGCGATTTCATCTGTATAATTGTAAGTAGCATTTAGATACCATCCGCCCTTTGATGTAACATCAAGCCCGGCGACAACTACGTTTGGCGCTGCCCCGGGTAATTTATTTTTTGAAAAGTCGTCGTTTACCTGTTTAAAACTTCCATAATGGAAATCATGTAACGCATAACTTGTCCACACTTTTGCTGAATTAATGAACTGACGTGGTGCATCAACGAACCGGTATGAAGCATACATTTCTATGCCTTTTTGTTTGGCAGAACCAGCGTTCACATAATAATAAATTCCGTTGGTATCTATGCGTTGTACAATTGTATTTTTCAAATCGAAGAAAAAACTGCTGATATCGAAGAAGATTTTGTTTTGCAGTAAAGTGCCTTTAATACCTGCTTCATAATCAATTCCTTCTTCCGGTTGCAAATTGGTTCCGAATAATCCATCAGAACGAAGTACTTCTGAAACTGTTGGCGGAGAAAATCCGCGTGAAACACTTCCATAGACAGATACATTTTTGCCAATCTGTTTAAGAACTGCAAAATGCGCTGGAAGCTGATTTTTAAAAACTCTTTTCTGTGTGGTGGATGGCCTTGAGGAAAGATAAACCAATTGGATCGATGATTTATTAAGGCTTACACCGGCAGTAAGTGTCCAGCCATGAGGAAATTTTAAATCTGCCTGTGCAAAGAACATATATTGCCAGTTGTTTAAATTATCGTCTGATTGCAATGAATCAGCAACTCCGAGTTTATTGCCATAATCACTTGTATTAAAAAAGCCCTTTTGTGCTTCTGTTCCAAAATCAAGTTGGACCGCGGTTTTACCGATTTGCTTTTTATATTCAAATACACTTCTGCCACCAAAATGTGGTTCCTTCCGTAATTCATATACTCTTATACCTGGATTGATGAAATCCGTATAAGAACCATATAAAGAAGTGGTGTTGTGCCAGTGATCATTAAATTCGTATTCGTTACTAAACCCGGCAAGGAAGGTCTTTTGATAAATCGCGGCTTTGTTTTGCACAGCTCCCGGTTGAGATCCTGAAGCGGGCCTTGCCTGTTTAGCATCAGCATTATATTGTGCCAGAGTTAAACCGCCGGGTGTTTGATAATAAAGATCGCCGTAAGACATATAGGTATGCAACGTTTGTTTATCGTTTATTTTTAACTCGTTTTCCCATGTAGCAATATCTTTTCGCATTTTCGCCTGCTGGCGGTAACCGTCGCTGGTTTGGTGAGAATAACTGAAACTGTTTTTATAATCAGCATCGCCGGCTTTTACATTCACATTCACACTATTGGTATTAAAGCTACCGGTGGTATAATCAAATGAAATTCCTTGTCGCCAGTAAGCAGGCAAAGTATGAATCAGCATCGTTCCACCAATGCCTGCTCCATACAAGCTACTTGTTGGCCCTTTTATAATTTCAATGGAATTGAAATTATAAAAGCTGAGTTGATTTAAATAAGTATTACCGCTTGGATCAGTCAGTGGAATATCATTCAAATAGATCTTAACATCACGCACACCGAATGGAGAACGCAAAGAACTACCACGGATGTTAAGCCGGTAACTGCCTGGAGAACGTTCTTCCATACTCACTCCCGGAATAATATTTAAAGCAGGCAATATGCTCATATTGCTGAACCGGTTTAATTGTGCCTGGCCCGTAACGCTTATCGGGGCTGCTACATCAATCAATCTCCGGTTTTGTTCGTACGCTTTAACGATTACATTTTCCAATGTTTTAATAGAATCTGTATCATTTGTCGTTTGGGCGGATACGTCACCTATTAGAAATAAAAAAAGGATAAAAATAATTTTCATTCCAAACAATCATTAGTAAGACACAAAAGTAATCTCAAAAACCTTCTGCTTCCCTTCAATAAATTTCTACTAATTTACTTTTCGATAGAATTCTTTTGTGGGCCTGCTACTTTTGGCAACATTTATGTTCTTTAATTGAGCATTGAAATTGAAAAAAATAAAAGAATGATTGATCCAAAAACAATTTCCAACATTTTAAATGAACTAGGGGAAGACCGCGAAGATTATTTTAATGCGATTGCGCCACCTATCATGCAGACAAGCAATTTTGCTTTTAAAAAAGTGGATGATTTTCGCGATGCCCTTGAAAATGAATCTTCCAGGTATCTATACAGCCGCGGAATCAATCCTACCGTTCAGATTTTATCTCAAAAGCTTGCTGCGCTTGATTGTGCGGAAGATTGCCTTGTGTTTAATAGCGGCGCGGCGGCAATTTTTACGGCTGTATTTGCCAATATCAAAAGTGGCGATCACATTATTTCTGTAGAAAAACCTTACACCTGGGCGCAAAAAATGTTTAATAATGTTCTGCCAAGATTTAACGTAACCGTTACTTACGTAGATGGAAGAAATATCGAAAATTTTGAAAAAGCCATTCAACCAAATACAACACTTATCTACCTTGAATCGCCAAATAGCTGGACTTTTTATTTACAGGATCTCGCAGCGGTTGGCAAATTAGCACGATCAAAAAAAATCGTTACCATTTGCGATAATAGTTATTGCACACCATTGTATCAAAGGCCAATCCAACTGGGCATTGACCTTACATTACAAAGTGCGACAAAATATATCAACGGACACAGTGATGTTGTTGCAGGAGTTTTAAGCGGAACCAAAGCAATGGTGAAAAAAATCTTCAGCAGCGAATATATGAACATGGGAATCGGCACCACGCCTTTTAATGCATGGTTGTTGATTCGCGGTTTGAGAACGCTGCAGGTAAGGCTTGCGCGAATTTCCACAACTACTCAAATCATTGTAAACTATTTAAAAAGTCATGAAGAAGTAGAAGATCTTACTTTTCCATTTGACAAAGATTTCCCTCAATATGATCTGGCAAAAAAACAAATGGATGGTGCCTGCGGTTTATTTTCTTTTTACATAAAAACTGATTCCATAAAAAAGATAGAAAACTTTTGCGAAAGCCTCCAACACATCATCATGGCGGTAAGCTGGGGTGGATATGAATCTTTGATAATGCCAAACTGCGCTTCCATAAGAGAAGAAGATTTTGATGCAAATATTAAAGATCAAAGACAACTGCGAATGTATGTTGGCCTGGAAGATCCGCAATACATTATTGAAGATCTGGAAAGGGGATTTGATGCACTGAAGTAAAAATTAAGAATTTTATTTACTTTGTGATTTAATGTATTTTTGTACAAAATACTGTACAATGTTAGTTGCAAACGTATCTGAATTCAGGAAAAATCTAAAAAGCTATATTGATAGTGTTGCCAATAATAATGACACTTTAATTGTAAATGCAAATGGAAAAAGTGTAGTTGTGATTTCTTTGGAAGACTATAATAGCATTGAAGAGACAGAATATCTGTTAAGTACACCTGCTAATAAAAAGATGATGTACAAAGCTCTTGAAGAAATAAACAACGGCAAGATGATCTCAAAAACGGCCGACGAGCTAAGTCAAATGATTAACGCATGATCAGTTTTTCATTTACTGCTATTGAGGATCTTCAGTTTTGGATTGAAAACGACCGAAAAACTGCGCTAAAAATTTTGCGGCTGATTGAAGAAATAAGACGAACTCCTTTTCAGGGTATTGCTAAGCCTGAACCATTAAAAGGTGATTTTAAAGGGTATTGGAGCAGGAGAATTACTGATGAACATAGGTTGGTTTATAAATATGAAGATGGAAATGTATTTATTCATTCTTGCAGATTTCATTATAATTAATGACGCCTTTCAGACCATAATATCATCTAATCTTGTCTCAATTGTTTCAATTTAATCAATTCAATTTACCACTTATCCAACTGTTATTGTCATAAACAATCTAATCATTATTTTTGTTTTTATGTGTATAAAAATCAAGCTACTATTCATATTCGTTTTCTCTTCTGCGATTGGATTTTCTCAAAAAAAGTGGACGTTGATGGAGTGTGTCAATTATGCTATGGAAAATAATATTTCTGTAAAACAATCCACTCTTCAATCCGATCTTGCTTCCATCACTTATAAAGAAAGTAAACTTTCTGAAATACCCAATCTGAATCTTACAAACAGCGATGGACTTAGTTATGGAAAATCAAAAAACCCTTCAACTGGAATACTGGAAAATCAAAATTATTTTTCAGTGAATGTAAACCTGCAAACCAGTGTACAGATCTTTAATTGGTTTTCAAAAAAGAATACCGTTCTTGCCAATCAATGGTCTGTGATGGCGGCGAATGCAGCAACGGATAAATTGAAAAACGATCTCGCTTTAACAGTTGCGAATTCTTATCTGCAAATATTGCTCGCGAGGGAACAGGAACAGATTGCAGAAGTACAGGTAAAACAATCACGTTCTCAATTAGACCTGGTAAATAAGCAGGTAAATGCAGGAGCATTGGCTGAATTTAATGCCACCGAACTGGAATCGCAATTGGCAAATGATACGGCAAATTTAATTACCGCAGCGGGAAATGTAACGCAGGCAAAATACGTTTTAAAAGCATATTTGAATATTGATGCCGCAGATTCTTTTGATATTGATGAACCTGCGATGGACCAGATTCCTGTGATGCCTATTGGTGATCTCCAACCGGGAGATGTATATGCATCGGCGTTGGCAAATCAACCACAACAAAGAATGAATGAATATAATTTGAAAGCAGCAGAAAAAAACAGTCTTGCAGCAAAAGGCATGCTTTATCCTACTATTTCTGCATTTGGATCCCTTGGCTCCAGTTATGGTTATTTTCGTTCACCGCAGTTTACACAGGTGTTTGCCGGATATGCTCCGAGTGGATTGGTGATTACAGACAATTCCGGGAATGTCATTGATGTGCAAAAACCGGTATATAAAAATGGAGTTCAAAACGGATATATTACATCAGATCCTTTTGGAACACAGTTCAATAATAACTTTGGACAATCAATAGGACTTAGCCTTTCTATTCCTATATTTAATGGCTGGCAGGCAAAAGGAAATTATAAAAGATCGCAGATAAATATCAAAAACCTGGAGTACCAGCAAGATCTCGACAACAAAACATTGAAGCAAAATATTTATCAGGCTTATAATGCCGCTTTTGTGGCCTTGGCAAAACTTACCTCTTCGGAAAAAGCAGTGCAGGCTGCGCAAAAAACCTATGATTATACACTCACAAGATATACAGTAGGAATGATTGGCACACTCGAATTAGTCACTAATCAAAATAATTTATTTACTGCCAAACTTCAATATGCTTTAAACCAGTTTGACTATGTTTTCAAAATGAAAGTATTGGAATATTATAAAGGAACAGGTTTGAAGTTTTAATTAAAAACTTTAGAAATTATTTTAAAAACACGAAACGGATAATATGAATAAAACGCTCAAATGGATAATAATTAGTTTAGTCATTCTGATTGTGCTCCTGATTATTTTAAAGAAAACCGGTGTCATCGGAAAAGATGAAGGAATAAAAGTTACTGCTGAAAAAGTAGCCCCCAGAACGATTGTGGAAACAGTGAACGCGAGTGGAAAAATATATCCTGAAGTGGAAGTAAAATTAAGCCCTGATATTTCCGGAGAAATTGTAGAATTGGATGTGGCAGAGGGCGACAGCGTAAAGAAAGGTCAGGTACTTGCAAAAATATATGGCGATATTTATCTCACACAAAGAGATCAGGCGGCTGCAATCGTAAACCAGCAGCAAGCGCAAATGGCTGATGCGCAGGCTTCACTTGGAGCTTTGGAAGCACAACTCGATCAGGCGAAAAAAACATACGACATGCAGAAGCAATTGTATGATGAGAAAGTAATTTCAAGGAATGAATTCAATACTGCCGATGCAGCTTATAAAACTGCCCAGGCAAATTTGAATGCGGCAAAAGCCGGAGTAAAAGGAAGCCACGCATCTGTACAAAGCGCGCAGGCAGCATTGCAAAAAGCAGACAAGGATATCAGCCTTGCTACCTTAAAATCTCCGATGGACGGAATTGTTTCTTTATTAAGTGTGAAAAAAGGTGAAAGAGTTGTAGGAAGTTCAATGATGGCCGGTACTGAAATGATGCGGATTGCCGACATGAGTAAAATTGAAGTACGTGTAGATGTCGGCGAAAACGATATTCCAAAAGTCCGGCTTGGAGATAGTGCAACGATTGAAGTAGATGCCTATAATGACAGAAAATTCACTGGAGTAGTAACGCAAATTGCCAGTAGCAATAATGGCGCGGCTACTGCAAGCGATTTGACAAATACCAGCACGGATGTTACCAATTATAAAGTCTATATCCGCTTAAATCCTGCTTCTTATAAAGATTTGATAGATACGACTCATAAAAAGAGATTTCCCTTCCGGCCCGGAATGAGCGCAAGTGCAGATATTCAGACAAAGACACATACAAATGTTTTATCTATCCCGATTAATGCAGTAACAACACGTGAAAAAAATGATTCAACAGGAAATAAGGTGGCCGCAAATCCCAATACTCAAACTAATATCAATAATAATAACTCAGGAAACAATGACTTGGATATTGTCGTTTTTGTGGTACAGCCGGATGGAAAAGTAAGAAAACAAAAAGTAAAAACCGATATCCAGGATATTAATTATATAGAAATAACTGATGGCTTGAAAGAAGGGGATCAAGTAGTTACCGGTCCTTATGATGTCGTTTCTAAAACATTAAAAGACGGAGATAAAGTGAAAGTCGTTTCTAAAGGCGACTTGTTTACCGGAAAGAAGTAAAAAATGATTTTACAGAAAAAAACCTGCTTGTACTTATAAACACAAGCAGGTTTTTTTTATTCGCGTTGTCAATATTTTTTACAGCAAATGAAGAATAACGGATTTTTCGCTTTTGAAGACCATAAAACGAGGCACCGTTTTTATTTAAAATGCTCCATTGCTTTTTTTACACCATTATATTTTAATAACAAAGCTTCTGCAGCAGCTTCATCTTTTATTCCCGTTTTTTCCATGAGCATTCGCGTGCCTCTTTTTACGATCTTCTGGTTGGTCAATTTCATGTTTACCATTTTATTATCTTCCACTCTGCCGAGTTGTATCATCGCTGTGGTAGAGATCATATTTAAAACCATCTTTTGTGCAGTGCCGCTTTTCATGCGCGTACTTCCGGTTATAAATTCAGGGCCAACAATTACTTCTACCGGAAAATCAGCAACATCACTTATGGGAGATTCAGGATTACATGCAATACTCCCCGTAGTGATATGATGCTCTTTACATTTTTTTAATGCACTGATGACATATGGTGTAGTGCCACTCGATGCAACGCCAACCACCACATCGGCGGCTGAAATATTATATGCCTGTAAGTCCTTCCAGCCTTGAGTTGTATTGTCTTCCGCATTTTCCACAGGGTCAACAATGGCTTTTTTACCCCCGGCAATAATGCCGATTACCAACCCTTTTGGTACACCATAAGTAGGCACACATTCGCTGGCATCAAGAATGCCCAAACGCCCGCTTGTGCCAGCTCCGATGTAAAATAACCTTCCTCCGTCAATCATTTTTTCAGATACGGCTTTTATCAAATTTTCTATTTGCGGTAATGCTTTTTGTACGGCTGCTGCTACAAGAAAATCTTCTTTGTTGATGTTTTTAATGATTTCTCCAACGGACATTTTTTCAAGGTGGCGGTATTCGGAAGGTTGTTCAGTAACTTTTGTAAAAGCCATAGATATTTTTTCTTGCAAAATTAGAGGTTTTAAAGATTCTTTTTTCAGATAAACGCAAATCGTTTTTTGCTATTGTTAAAACTGTTTTCATCTTTGGTGCAATTCTATTCTTAGATTAATTTACACCTCTTTATTTTTGATAAAATGTTTTCTATAATGAAACAACTGATCTGCGTTATTGCTTTTTTCTTTTCAATTTTATTTGTGAATGCGCAAAATATCGAAAAAAATCTGGAAATATTTGCAAACAATTATCCACAGGAAAGAATTTATCTCCATTATGATAAATCTACTTATGCCGCAGCTGATACGATCTGGTTCAAAGCATACCTAATGCAGGCAATTTACCCTGCTGATTCAAGTAAAACTATTTATATAGACTGGACAGATGACAAAGGAAACCTGCTTTTGCACACTGTTGCCCCCATCCAGGATGGAACATCTTTTGGGCAGTTTGATATTCCAGAAAGCTATATCGGGCAATACATTCACGTGAAAGCATACACCAAATGGATGCTGAATTTTGATACCGCTTTTTTATACAATAAAGATTTAAAAGTTCTTTCTACAACAAACAACTCTTCAAAATCTAAAAACACGATCACGCCTGAGATAACTTTTTTCCCCGAAGGGGGAGATGCAATTGAAGGCGTAACAAATAAAATTGCATTCAAAGCCAATGACCAGTATGGCACGCCAATAAAAATAAAAGGAGAGATAAAAAACAGCAAAGGTGTTGTGGTTGATAATCTTAAAACGATTCATGATGGAATGGGATTTTTTTTCATACGACCTGAAAACGGAGAAAGCTTTTCTGCTTCATGGCAGGATGAAAAAGGTGTGAATCATGTTACTCAGTTACCGGCTATAAAAAGCTCCGGAGTTTCTTTGCAGGTAACGGTTTCAGGCACGCGAAGAAATTTTTTAGTAACTGCCTCCCCTTCGTCAGTTGCCTCAATAAATTCCGTGCATATTATTGGAACCATGTATCAGCAACCGGTTTTTAATATCACGAAGGATTTGAAAGATGGCATAGCCGAAGGAATCATTCCTACAGAATCGTTGCCCACCGGCATTCTTACCATTACTGTTTTAGACAATCAATGGAAGCCGCTTGCAGAGCGCATTACTTATGTAAATAATGAAGAATTTAACTTTGAACCAGTGATGACTGTACAGCATTGGGGCCTTAATAAGCGGGCAAAAAATGAAATTGAGATAACAGTTCCGGACAGTCTTTCTGCAAATCTTTCTGTTTCTGTAACAGACGCTGCAATTGACTACGACACAAGCGATAATATTATTTCTCATCTTTTATTAACCGGAGAATTAAAAGGAAAAATTAATAATCCGGCACATTATTTTTTAAACAACAGCGATTCTATCATGCAGCAGCTGGACCTGGTAATGCTTACCCATGGCTGGCGCCGGTTCGACTGGGAAAAAGTTGCAAGTGGAAATTTTCCGGTTATTAGTTACAAAAGAGACACGACTTATCTTTCTCTTGCAGGAAAGGTTTTGGGTGCTACACCTACACAATTGCGTGGAGCAGGAGCAATTGTTTTGATGGTAAATCAAAAAAAATCTCCGATGCAAATCTTTACCGCTCCTGTTGAACCAGACGGCAGTTTCAATGATCCGAATGTTATCATTTTTGATACTGCAAGGGTTTACTACCAGGTTGGAAAACTAAAAGACGTAAGTGTGCAATTTATGCAAAACAGGCTGCCGCCTTTTACGAATAATACAAAAGCAAGCGGCTTGAATTATAACCATCTGGCCGATACAACCGGCAATCATTATCATCTTCAGTTGAGTGATGCATTGGAACGTGAACTTAAATATTTGAAAGGAAAAGTTTTAGCAACGGTAAATATCAAAGCCAAGCCAAAATCAACCGTGGACGAAATGGATAAAAAATACACTTCCGGAATGTTTTCAGGAGGAGATGCTAATGAATTTGATTTGGTAAACGATCCTTTTGCCAATTCTTCAATGGATATTTTTCAATACCTGCAAGGCAAAGTTGCCGGATTGCAAATAAATACCACCAGTAATCCGCCGACACTTACGTGGCGTGGCGGCACTCCACAATTGTATGTCGATGAGATGAACACATCTCCTGATATGGTCTCATCCATCCCGGTTTCGGACGTGGCTTATGTCAAAGTTTTCCGGCCGCCGTTTATGGGCGGAATTGGCGGTGGCAGCGGGGGAGCTATTGCCATTTACACACGCAAAGGCGCAGATCAGAAGCAGGAGCCAGGCAAAGGCTTGTCGAATAATTCGGTGAGCGGATATACTGCTATCCGGCAGTTTTATTCACCGGATTATGAATCGATCAGCGCGGACAATGACCGAAAAGATTTGCGCACTACTCTTTATTGGAATCCCTCAGTAATCACTGTTCCGGGACAAAATAAAGTAACACTTAAATTTTTTAATAACGATATAACAGACGCTTTCCGGGTGGTAATAGAAGGAATGACTAAGGACGGAAGATTGGCTCATGTGGAACAAAGAATGGAATAAAAGATGTTTGGGAAAACGAACAGCTAACAAACAAATAGAGTTGATTTCTATTCTAGGTTTTGAATAATACCGGCTGCTTTTGCTGCAATATATTCCCAATAATAGTGTTGAAAAAAAATTGGCGAAATAGATTGCTGACTATTAATGGCCGTTTCCATTTTATCAGCAAAGCCTTGCCATTCCTCATTTTCACACAAAAATAATTTCCCATTGCAAATTTTTTCATCCACACCGATCGCGCCATTTACAGTCGATACAGCATTCAGATTATATCCCAATGCTTCTACCAGTTTTGTCTTAATTCCTCCTCCGTCATTTACAGGATTAATGAAAACATCAGTGCCTTTAAAATAAACTGAAATATCATCTACAAAACCAGCGTAAATGATATTCTGATCAGCATAATTTTCCAATTGATTCATTTCATCCGGAAGGCCTTTGCCGCAAATAATTATTTTATAAGAAATTTTTTTTTGAATAAATAAGGGGTTTATTTTTCCAACAATATTTTTTACCGCGTCTAAATTTGGGCCGTAATTTAAGGTTCCATTGAAAAGAAATACATGAGTTTCGGGCGCTAAAGAATATTCTTTGAGAAGGAAATTTTTTGCATTCGCTTTTTCTTCTGCAGACGGTGTCATACTCCATGAAATTCCATAAGTGATAACGGCAGATTTTTCAAAGGGAATTTTATAATTTTCATAGAAATAATTTCTATCCTGGGCAGTGATACAAAACGTAAAATCAGCTTTCTGATGCACCCATTTTTCATAATGCCATAAAATTTTCCACCACCATTTTCCAACGGTTCTAAACCGCTCCGCTTCTATATTATGAGAATGAACGATCAGTTTTACTTTGCAAAAATATTTTAATAAAAGCCCCATCCAGCCATAATAAGGATGTTCAAGGATTACATGCGAAATATTATTTTCCCGGATGATTTTCTTTATTAAGCCAAAATAAAAAATATTGATATAACGGGAAGAATGATTGCTTAATAAATTGAAAACAGGATATGGCGCTAACGAAGGATCATTGTCTTTAATCGTAAAGCAAAAAAGGTTTTGCTGTTTGGAAAAATATCGATTGAACAGAGCAATTCCTTTCTGACCGCCGAGTTTGGCAGGAAATATTTTGTAAGTAACAATACTGAGTACATTTGCCATTAAAAATAATTATTGCGACAAATTAATATTATTTTGTTGACAGTATTTTCAAACATTTATTTTAATGAAATTAATTTCATTTTTTTCCAGGTTCACATTCATCTGCAACATTTGTTTTTTAATATTTCTTTTAATCAACAGGCTGGAAGCTAAAAAGCCCGCCGTTGCCGCAACGGATGCCGTTTTACCCCTTCCTTTTTTCAAAGACCTGGTTATTATTTTAGGCTTTTCGGCCATCATCATCAACCTGTTAATGTGTCTTGGTTATGCAGTGATATTTTTAACCAGGAAAGTGCTTCCGCTACCAAAATGGCTTGCGCCGGTTAATTTTATTTTTTTATTGGTTGAATTTTATTTTTTCTTTTTGTAAATATTTATCCAGGATGATTCACAAAATTTTAAATGATAAGCCTACCAAAATTTTCGTTGGCTTCACTGCTTTTTTTGTGGCCAATGCTTTGGTAGCAGAAGCAATTGGAATGAAATTATTTTCTCTCGAGGAATTGTTTGGAATGAAACCTGCGAACTTCACTCTTTTCGGCCAAAGCGGATTAGCTTTTACACTTACCTGCGGCGTTATACTTTGGCCATTTGAATTTGTAATTACTGATATTATCAATGAATTTTATGGCCCGAAAGCGGTTCGCAGAATTTCTGTTACGGCTGTAATCCTCATTTCGTATGCATTTCTGATGTATTTTATTGCCATTGCTTTACCGCCCGCAAAAGCATGGCTTGAAAGCAGCCATGAGCAGGGAGTAGAGAATATTCAAACTTCTTTCAATGCTATTTTCGGACAAAATATGCGCATCATTGTCGGAAGCCTCGTCGCTTTTTTGGTAAGCCAGGGTGTGGATGTTTTTGTATTTCAAAAAATTAAGAAAGTGACCGGCAATAAACATCTGTGGCTGCGCGCAACCGGTTCTACCCTGGTTTCGCAACTCGTGGATAGTTATATCGTTTTGTTTATTGCATTCAGCGGATTGTTTTCATGGCAACTTATTTTAGCTGTTGGTATCATGAATTATTTATACAAATTTACTCTTGCTATAGTACTTACACCCGTTATTTATTTTATTGAAAAAAGAATAGAAAGATATGTAGGCCATGAAACTGCACACAAAATGAAACTGGCTGCAATGGGGGATACGACCACATTTGAGAACATACCAACTGCCGGATGAAAGGTTTGCAAGCTTTAAAAGGTTCGCAAGCTTTTGCTCTTCGGTAAACAAACAAATAACCCCATTTCCTATTTCTTATTTTTGCCGGATGAATATTCACTTTACAGAAAAAGAGCTTTCTATTTTCAATAAAATTGTTGATGCGGCGGATGAATTGAAAATGCATGCTTATATAATTGGTGGTTTTGTAAGGGATAAAATTTTGAACCGGGCTAATAAAGATGCCGATATTGTTTGCATCGGTGATGGAATAGAATTAGCAAAAAAAACTGCAGAAAAATTTTGTCCAATTCCACCTGTTAGTTTTTTTAAAAATTTTGGTACTGCACAAATAAAATTGTTTTCGGATGATAATTATTTTGAAATAGAATTTGTAGGTGCACGCAAAGAAAGCTATAAGCAACACAGCCGAAAACCGGAAGTGCTTCCCGGCAAACTATGGATGAAGACAGGATGCGCAGAGATTTTACCATCAATACAATGGCGGTTAGTTTGAATAAAAATGATTTCGGAAAATTGATTGATCCGCTCAACGCGACTTGCCGATATCGAAAATAAAATTATCAAAACGCCTCTTCCTCCCGAACAAACTTTTATTGATGATCCGTTGCGGATGATGCGTGCCATTCGTTTTGCAACGCAATTAAATTTTACCATTTCTCCGGAAACTTTTGAGGCAATAAAAGACAATGCAGAAAGGATAAAAATTGTAAGCGGCGAAAGAATTATTGATGAGATCAATAAAATTGTTATGACTCCAAAACCATCTATTGGTTTTGATCTTTTATATAAATCCGGCCTATTAAAAATTATTTTTCCGCAGATGATCGCCTTGGTCGGCGCTGAATATATTGATGGCAAAGGGCATAAAGATAATTTTTATCATACGCTGCAGGTGTTGGATAATATTTCTAAAAATACAAATGATCTGTGGCTGCGATGGGCAGCTATTTTGCATGATATTGCCAAGCCGGCGACAAAAAAATTTGAAGAAGGCCATGGCTGGACATTTCATGGCCATGAAGTGGTGGGCGGAAGAATGGTTCCTAAAATTTTTGCTCAATTAAAACTGCCATTAAATGAAAAAATGAAGTTTGTAAAGAAGATGGTGGAATTGCATTTGCGCCCCATCAGCCTTACAAAAGAGAATATAACTGACTCGGCTATCCGTAGATTATTGTTTGATGCAGGTGATGATATTGAAAGCCTTGATGACACTTTGCAAAGCTGACATTACTTCAAAAAATAAACAAAAAGTGCAGCGTTACCTGGCCAATTTTGAAATGGTAGAAAAACGTTTGAAAGAAGTAGAAGAATCCGATCATCTGCGCAACTGGCAACCTCCGATAACCGGTGAAATTATCATGAAAGAATTTGAATTGCCGCCTTCAAGGGTTGTAGGAGAAATAAAAAATGCCGTTCGGGAAGCAATATTGGATGGAGAAATTCCGAATGAATATGAAGCGGCATTTCGATATATGAAGAAAATTGCGGAAGATTTGGGAATCAGGAATGGCAAAGTCAGCTAAGAATTTAAAAAATTTTGATTTGAAAAACAGGAATGCGGTTTATTTCTTTGTTTACTGAATTCACTTTTTCAAATATTGATTCTCTGCGCCCCATATTTTAATTAAACAGGAAGCCTTAAATTTGTGACATGGCAATTTTAAAATTCAGAGTTTATTGGGAAGATGATGATAGTGTATATCGTGACCTTGTTATAAAACATACTCAAACATTTATGGATCTGCATAATAGTCTTTTAAAATGTTTTGAGTTTGATAACAAGCATGAGGCCACTTTTTTCAGAAGCAATGATAAATGGCAGCGTGGCAAAGAAATCACTTTGGACAAATATGACAAAACATACAAAGCGGAGCCTTTGCTGATGAGCGAAACGCAGCTTGGAGCCGAGATGCGTGAGCCGAATCAAAAATTTATTTATGTATATGATTTCCATAAAAACTGGACTTTCCTGGTAGAACTCATCAACGTAAATAAAGAAGAAAACCCTAAACTCGTTTATCCGTCATGCAGCCGTAGCGAAGGAATTGCGCCGAGCCAATACGGCACAAAAGGATTGATCAATGAAAAGCTTTCCGAGATAGAAGAGAAATATGATTTGAATACTGCGATTCTTGCGGATGGATATGGAGAAGAAGGAGAAAGCGACGAGAGTGAAAATGAAGAAGAAGAGGAAGTGGATGACAACGCTTCCGAAGAGTTATAAAAATTATTTGCGGTTCTATACAAACCGGCAATTATGAATAAAAAAACCTGCATGATTATTTCCGGGCCAACTGCAGTTGGCAAAACGTCTTACGGAATTGAACTTGCCTTAAAACACGATACACAAATTATTTCTGCGGATAGCCGTCAATGTTTTAAAGAACTAAATATTGGCGTAGCAAAACCTTCAATAGAACAACTGCAAAAAGTAAAGCATTATTTTATTGGTACCCATTCTATTCATGAAGAAATGAATGTAAAATTATTTGAAGAGTATGCATTAAAAGCGGTGTATGAAATTTTTACAAATAATGATGTTGCAGTGATGGTCGGCGGCACGGGTTTATATATTAAAGCCTTTGCTCAAGGGCTTGATGATATTCCTGAAGTGGATGAAACGATTCGTAAAAAAATAAATGAGGAATATGCTGCTGAAGGAATTGAATGGCTTGCACATGAAATAAAACTGCATGATTCACTTTTTTTTTCAAAAGGTGAGATGCAAAATCCTCAAAGAATGTTGCGTGCTTTGGAAGTAAAACTTTCGACCGGGAAATCCATTCTTGATTTTCATTCCCGGCAAAAAACAAAACGCGATTTTGAAATAAAAAATATCCGTTTAGAAATCCCGCGCGCACAGCTTTATAGAAATATCAATCATCGGGTGGATGAAATGATGGATGCAGGTTTATTAAAAGAAGCAGAAAATCTATTTCCTTTTAAAAGCCTGAATGCCTTACAAACAGTAGGATACAAAGAATTGTTTGATTATATTGAAGGAAAATATTCACTTGAAAAAGCAGTGGATGAAATTAAAAAAAATACCCGCCATTATGCGAAAAGGCAAATGACCTGGTTTAAGAAGTTCCAACTTGAATATTGATGTCGCATATTGGATATTTAAGTAAATAAAGACTTAAAAATATTCGCTTACCGTTCAAACAACAATTGCAATTTTATTTTATACTTCACTTATATTGCATCATCATTTTTTTAATCTTTAGGCAATGTCAATACTTACGGTCGAAAATTTATCCAAAACTTATGGTAATATCCAGGCGCTGAAAAATGTAAGTTTTTCTGTACCGGAAGGAACGGTTTTCGGAATCCTCGGACCAAATGGAAGCGGAAAAACAACCACGCTTGGCACGATTACAGATATTTTAAAACCCACCTCAGGAAGTTACCAGCTTTTTGATGAACCTCCATCAGCAGCGAGCCGCAGACGAATCGGCACCCTGCTGGAAACGCCCAATTTTTATCATTATTTATCAGGAGTAAAAAACCTGGAGATTGCCGCGGAAATAAAACAACATGGCAAAGAAGATATTGAACACGTATTGGAGACGGTCGATCTTACCCGAAGAAAAGATTCCAAGTTCAGTACGTATTCTTTGGGAATGAAACAGCGCCTTGCGATTGCCTCCTGTTTGCTGGGTAATCCATCAGTACTGGTTTTTGACGAACCCACCAACGGACTTGATCCGGTAGGAATTGCAGAGATAAGAGAGTTAATGAAAAAACTCTATCGTGAAGGAAAAACGATCATCATGGCAAGCCACCTTTTAGATGAAGTAGAAAAAGTTTGTTCCCATGTGGCCATTTTAAAAAGAGGCGAACTGATCACCTCAGGTAAAGTAAATGAAATCCTTTCGAATGAAGATATTGTTGAAGTATCCTGTGCGGATAATAAAAAATTATTCGAAATATTACAGTCTATGAACGGTAAAACGAAGGTCACCGATGATAATTCGGTAATAAAAATATTTTTTCCTGTGGGCATCGCTGACCTGGCCGCTGTGAATGATTTTTGCTTTACTCATGGAGTGGTTCTCAACCATCTGATTCTGAAAAAGAAAAGCCTGGAAGCAAGATTTTTTGAACTTACCAACAATTAAAAAACTTATGAAACATCTTTTAAAAATCGAATGGCTCAAAGTAAAAAGTTACAAAGCATTCTGGGTATTTACGATTCTTTACGCATTTGCCATCCTTGGAATTAATTACACCGGATTTTATATAAATGAGCTTGCCGTTCAAAACATGCCTGCGAGCCAAATGCTTTTAGGAACGCCTTACGCATTTCCAAAAGTATGGCAAACAGTAGGTTTCATGAGTAGCTGGCTTTTGTATTTTCCCGGAATTCTTTTCATTATGCTGCTGACAAATGAATTTAATTTTAAGACACATCGGCAGAATATTATTGATGGCTGGACCCGAAAAGAATTTATTACCGTAAAATTTGTGTTTGCTATTTTGTTTTCCGTGGTCGCAACAATTTTTAATTTCCTTATTGCTTTATTATTTGGATTAATTACCACAGGTTCACATTTTTCTTTTTCGGGAATTGAAAATGTAGGGTATATATTTATTCAAACTGTTGCCTATATTACTTTTGCGCAGTTTCTTGCAATTCTTTTCAGAAAAAGCGGCGCAGCCATCGCAGTCTTTTTTCTATACGGATTAATTTTTGAATTTATTATTTGCATGTTGATCAATAAGAAATTAGAGTTAGCGCCGGTTGGATATTTTTTGCCTTTACAGGTTACTGATGTAATGCTTCCAATCCCTTTTGGCAATAAAATCATTTATGCCCATGCGCCGGAGTTATGGATTCTGGTAATTGCAAGCATCGCCTACATTTGCGGGTATTATTTCTTTGCCTTGAAAAAATTTACAAAAGAAGATCTGTGAGTTTTCTATAACAGATTGTGTGGCCGCTAATTTTCTTCTAAGATTCTTCTTCACCTTTTATTCTAATTTTACTTTGTGAATAAAGAAGAACATGTAAAACATTGGTTGGAAAGCTCGAAAGAAAGCTGGGATTCTGCTATCTATCTTGCAAAGGGAAAACATTATTCCCTTTCTTTATTTGCGCTTCATTTGGCATTGGAAAAATTACTGAAAGCGCTTTGGATACAAGAAAGCATAACGGATACTCCACCTTACACGCATGACCTTCAAAAACTTGTCAATGACCTTAAACTTCCAATTACTGCAGAAGATTATGATTTTTTATCCATAATAAACAGTTGGAATATCCGCGGACATTATCCGGATTATACAAGACGACTATATCAAAATACAACTGATAATTATTTACAGGAACAGATAAGAAAAGTCGAAATTTTAAAAAAATGGTTAGAAGAAAAGATATTGAAGCAGAAATAAACGGTTATTTAAAAGCACTTTCAGAAAAAGGGTTTCCTTTTGAAAAAGCCGTTTTATTTGGAAGTATGCCAAAGGAAATCCGCATGAATACAGCGATATTGACCTCGCCATTTGGAGCCCTGCATTTACTGATGATTATTTTACCATTATTGAAAAAGTAGCGCCGCTGCGCCGTACTTATAAAAATATAGAAATACATCCGTTTGGCCCGGAGGATAATGCAGAAAACAATCCGTTTATAGAGGAAATAGAAAGCACCGGATTTGTAATCATGCCCTGACGAGGAATTTTCTTTCGAAACGTAAAAAATGTGTTTATATGCATTTTTTAGCAAAATACGAATCATCGCATTTGTCCTTTTTGCTGACACTATATTTTAAAACAAAAGAAAGAAGAAACGAAATTCTTCTATTAGACTATTTGAAAATGAATCAATAAATTCTCATTTGAAATAATAAAAAATTACTGGAATTTATTTTTGAAAGGTTGCCACTGGCTAATACTTCTTTCTATTAATTTTAAAGTGAATGGATTGTGTCTTTCCTGTTTGTCCTTTAAAGCAAACTAAAGCCTTGCGAAAAGAAACCAGGAACAGCATACCAATCATTTACGCAAAAAAAATAAAAAAGAAACTGCTGAAAAAAAGAGAATGAGAAACAAAAAATGAAGAGTCACTTACTTTGAAATAATACTAAACACAATGAAATTGTTTGGAGAAATTATTTTTTCTTCAAGCCGGAAAGATAATTTTCCAAAGCAGAAACCATACTTGGCGCTTTTGGTTGTGGAGCAATGATGTCGGGATTAAATCCTGCATTGATTACGGCTTTGCGGGTATTATCGCCAAAGGCGCCGATGAGTGTGCCATTTTGTTTAAAGCCAGGACAATTTTCAGTAAAACTTTTTACGCCCAATGGAGTGAAAAAACAAATGATTTGGTACTCATGTTTTTGAATGATTTCTTTCACATCGTTTGAAATAATTTCATACAAAACAGGAATAGCATAAACACAATTGTTCGAAATAAGCCAGTTCGTGATTTCGCTGTCAAAGGAATGTGAGCACGGATACAGGAACTTTTCCTGTTCTTTATATTTGTTAATTACTTCAAAAAGATTTTTGTTGGTTCCATCTGCAAAAAAAACCTTGCGTTTGCGATATAAAATAAACTTTTGCAAATAAAGCGCTACCGATTCTGTAATGCAAAAGTATTTAACCTCAGGGCTGACGGTTATTCTCATTTCATCGCAAGTCCTGAAAAAATGGTCAATGGCATTGCGGCTGTTAAAAACGATTGCAGTAAAAGAAGGAATATCAATTTTTTGTTTTCTGAATTCCCGGGAAGGAATCGGCTCTACACGAATAAACGGCGCAAAACTTAAATTTACTTTATATTTCTTTGCCATTTCAAAATATGGGGATTTGTCATTATCAGGCTTAGCTTGAGTTATGAGGATATTTTGAATTTCCTTTACGGTCTTGTGTTCCTTAGGCGCAGTATTTATGTCCATTTTAGAGTTCATGCAGATACTGCAAAGTTATGTTTTTTATGAAGATGAAACGAAAATGCTTCAAAATAAATAGCCAAAATCATATTAAATAATCAATCGCTACTTTATATAAAATAAACAACGGAATAATCTCCGCTCCTGCTATATAAAGAATAAAATGAAATGTGTTTACAGGGATTTTTCGTTCGATAGCCCCATAACTTTTTATGTATCTTGATAAAAAAAACAAGCCCAATACCATAAAAGAAATGTTGATAATATCCGGAAGCCATTCCCGTTTTAAAAATGCCAGTAGAATAATAACCGGCACAAGAACGATTCCGGTAATTTTATTAACCAAAAAAATTGCAAAAATATAATTGTTGGTGGTTTCGCGGATGTCTGATACCCAGCCCATGAATTTGATCAGACAAAACTTTATCAAATACAGTGCAGCCACACTTAAAATACAGGCAGGAAGTAAAAGTCTACTGCTGATGAACCGTGGAGGATGGAAATAATTGAAGAGCAGCCATATATATATTCCTGCAGTTATGGTAAAAAAAATGTTTAAAAGAAATGATGGAAACCTGGCCTGTTCCAGCTGGTCAGATAATTGTGTCTGCCGCAGCGAAGTATTAAAATAAACACGAAATAGATTTTTAAAATAAGCCGGAAAAAAAGTTTTAAAGAGCCCCAGTATCAGGAGCACCGCACATAAAGTATAAAACATAAATTCTTTCCCGGAAGGTGAATGTGGCTGTTCTATAAAATATACCGGTGGATCTTTTATATTGACAAATTTATTGCGGGAAAGGAGTTTATTTGTAGTAAAACTTTCAGGGTTTATTGAAACAGTTTTTTTTGTAACGGTAGTGTCATGGCGGATTTCTGCTGTGTCGCCCAAAGGCATTTGAACTGGTACTGTATGCAAGATTGCACTGGTATCTTTCGGTTGTAAAGTGTTTTGATGAATTGGAATCGGCGTTAAATGTTGTTTTACTGTATCCGTAGTTTTTGGGTTTTGAATGGGATTTTTTTTCTTTATAGGTAAATCGCTGCTGTCATTTTTTGGGGTTAATAGACTATCATTTTTATTTTGGGCAAATGAAGCCACAGATGATAAAATAATAGCGATGCAGATGATAAAACAGCTAATTCTTTTCATTTTCATTTTGTCAAAAATAGTTGATATATCCAAAATGTATTTTGGAAGAATTACGAATGTCAAAATTTACGTCATTTCTTTTTCCCACAGCATAACTTAAATTTAATAAACCAAATTTCGTTTCAAATTCAAGTCCGATACCGGCACTGATAAATGAATTGGAATATTGGATAGTATTAAATTTGGTTGTCGTAAACCCGATATCAGAAAATCCGAAAAAATAAGAATTGGTTCCAACCAAATAACGGTACTCTGCTGTAAAGACAGCATATTGATTTGCATAAATACTTTCTTCATCAAAACCACGTAGCAATTTATATCCGCCGATACTAAATAATTCGTTTTGGAAGTTTTGCGGGCTTTCGAGCAAGCCAATGTTGGCGGCGGCTTTTACAGTGCTTATTTTTCCCAAAGGAAAATAATGCGCTCCTGAAGCGATTATTTTAATGCGATAGGTTTTTAATTTAATAGAATCATAGAGGGAATTAAAATCAAAGTTTGGGCTAAAAGGATCTTTCAGATTTACGACGTCATTATTTTTAGAAGTTTTTTTAATTCCTGCTGTCGCGGTTATATCCAGTTCATTCCCTTTGCGCGGATTCAGGCGGTAATTGGTATTTACAAAATGATAACCAATTCCTATATTATCCGAATTCACATCAATATTTGGCGGCAATTGTTTCGAATAAATAATCTGGTTTGTATCCACTCCGCCGGAAAGTAAAAAATCTGATTCGTTTTCATAAAATATTTTAAAGGTTTTGTTGGATGAAATCATATATTGAAGCCCTAAAATTCCATTCAACTGCAAATAAGAAGAATCCCTTTTAAGCAGCGCGAATGAAAAATCAATTCCAAAATTTGAATTAAAAATATATGGCTTTGAAAAACCCAGATTCAATTGGGGAGATTGCGGCTGAAGCTGTTGCCAGTTCAATAAAATACTTTCCCCTGCACCTAAGGAGTTTTTCAAATCAAGATGAACATCAGCGGTTATTTGCGCCTTTCCGGTAATTGTATTTCCCGGCACAAAACCAATCAATACATTCACCTGGCTGCTGCGTTTTGGTTCAAGATATAAATTAACTGTGGCGCCGGTTCCAAGCATCGAAACATCCCACGATTGTTGTTCCTGCAAAAAAGGAAGATCGTGAATAAGCTTGCTGATTTGTTGCAACTTTTCATTGTTATAGATACTTCCATTATAAATACCCAAATAATGTTGAAGAAACAGATTTTTAATTTTTACTTTTCCATACACATGAATACTGTCAACATGATATAATGGCCCTTTCGTGACCTGTAATTCTGCTTTTATTTTATCATTTTTTATGTCAATATTTTTTAAAGAAACTTCTGCAAAAGGATATCCTGAATTTTCGTAATATTCAATAATTTTTTGTTCCTGCAAATGCAATCGGGAAAAATCAATCTCTTTATTTGCAAATTGTTTTTTATTCCAACCGGTATTGTCCAAAACATTTTCATCAATACTATCCACAGAAATTTGCAGCCATTTATATTTTTCACCGAGATATAATTTTACGTTTGCATGCGCCGAGTCATAAGTTACAGAATCTACTGATGCGGTGGGAAATCCTTTGCCGGAAAGGATTACAGTCAATTTGTTAATATAATCCACAGCAGCGTTTTTTGTTTCAAAAATCGTTTTTAAATCAAGTTGCTGAAAATGATTGGAAGTATCTTTGCCCGACAAAGTATATTGAATATGATATTTAGCTTGAGAAAAAACACTCGCAGGAAATAAGAAAACGATAACAAAAATGCGTATCAGAAAACGGTGCGGATATTTGAGAATCGGAGGTTTCATCTTAGATTTTTCAAATCTAAATTGAAAAAGCGAAAGCACGAAGATTGCTAACCTTTTTGCAGAAAAGCTGGCAACCTAAGCGTATCACAAAACACTAAAATTAAAAAATTGGCAGGTATTTATATCCATATTCCCTTTTGCAAACAAGCATGTTACTATTGCAATTTTCATTTTTCAACTTCCCAGGTTTTAAAACCTGAAATGGTTAAATCGTTGATAAAAGAAATTGAATTAAGAAGCAAAATTGCGACACAAAATGAAGAAAGTGAAACGGTAATCCTTTCTTCAAAAAATGAAATAATAGAAACCATTTACTTTGGCGGAGGCACACCCAGCTTGCTTTCCGACGAAGAGATGGTCTTAATTCTTTCTTCAATAAAACACAATTATAATGTTTCTTACGATGCAGAAATTACTTTAGAAGCGAATCCGGATGACGTAAATTTTGAAAAATTAACTGGATGGAAAAATGCCGGAATAAACCGATTGAGCATCGGCGTTCAATCTTTTATAGAGCGTGATTTAAAATGGATGAACCGTGCCCACGATGCGAAACAGGCTTTTGATTGCATCAATCTTGCCAGAGAAGCCGGCTTTAATAATTTTTCGATCGATTTAATTTTTGGAACTCCTGGATTAACGGATGAAGAATTGGAAAGAAACGTTCAAACTGTTATTGATTTGAATGTACCTCATATTTCTTCTTACGCCTTAACGGTAGAAGCAAAAACCGCATTGAAAAAAATGATTCAACTAAAAAAGAAAGAAAATATAAACAATGATCTTCAGGCCGGGCAATATGCGATTTTAATGAAAGCATTATCTGAAGCCGGGTATGAGCATTATGAAATTTCTAATTTTGCAAAACCGGGTTTCAGGAGCAAGCATAACAGCAGCTACTGGCAGGGAAAAAAATATATAGGAGTTGGTCCTTCGGCACATTCTTACAATGGAAAAATGCGAATGTGGAATAAGGCAAATAACATTCATTACCTGAAATCTTTAGAGCAAAATATCATTCCTTTTGAGATGGAAATTCTTACGGAAACACAAAAAATGAACGAATATATTATGACTTCATTGCGTACCATTGAAGGATTGGATTTGGATTTCATTGAAAAGTATTTTTCCCAAAAAGAAAAAAACAGAATTGAAGATTTATTAAAGCAAAAAATAAAAAAAGAAAATTATTGCATCAAAGAAAATAAAATTATTTTGACAGATGAAGGCAAATTATTTGCGGATGCAATAGCCGTGGATCTTTTTTTGTAAAACCTGGCGAAATAGAAAATAAGAATTCCTGTTATAAGTTCTTTTACTGATGCTGATAGTTCAAATCGGCATTGGGCCTTAGCTATTGATTAGCCCGGCATTCTGGTAATATACTTCTCCATTTGTTTTATTTGATCAACAAGTTGAGGAGTAGTGGGTTTCAGTGCTTTTACTTTTCTAAAATATTCTTTAGCAGCGCGGAATTCTCTTTTATTAATCATGATAGAAGAAAGCTGTAAGTAAGCGGCAGCCTGGTTTTCCTTGTCTGGCAGTCCTGCCCGGATTGCCTGGCGAATGTAATTTTCAGACTCGCGCATATTTCCTTTTTGCATGGCAAGCATTCCCAATTGCAATTTATTCGCTCCTTCAGCTTCTTTCATGGGCATACCGAGGCTCAGGCTTTTTTTCATGTGAGCTTCTGCGCTGTCAAAATCCTGGTTGGCCATTGCCAGGTTTCCTTTTAATGTAAAGTAAACAGAACGAACCGGCTTAATAAGAAGCCGTGGAAACCAGATAGAATCGATTACTTTCTGAGCGCCTTCCATATCACCATTTTCCATATAACCTTGTATCAAACGCATCGGGCCAAAAAGAAAATGGCCAACAATCAATATAAGTGCAATCAAATACAGAACAAACGAAGGCCAAAACCCTGCTTCAATATTTACCACAATTCCAAGTAATAAAAAAAATACCCCTAATAAAAGACGGTACTTAATAACAAAATTCAAAAACTTCATAATTTAATTTTTACTACAAACCTTGTATTTATAATAATCCTGACGGGCGGCAAATGTCCTACTTTTTTCCGGAAGATTTTAACCTTTTAGCAAAATTTATTACGTGATTCGTTAAGAAATTTCTCAATTTTACCTCTAATTAAAACGCGGATTTTATTTGTTGAAAAGCCGCTATTTTTTCAAAATGATCTATCTAAAAGATCAGCGAAAATGATCTCAGAATTTATTTCAGAGCCAATTGACATCAGCCCCTAACACATGGCACATCGGCTTATTAGCACATAGCACATTAACCCAAATCAATCTCTGTATTATCACCAATATTTAAGGAACGCGTTTCGCCGATTACTTCTGTATCATTTCCAATAAGCGAATCATCCAGCATTACATCGTACAATTTAGAATATGAACCGATAATTGAATCTTTGATGATGGAGGAATGAACGATCGTGCTTTCCCCCATAGCTACGTGCGGTCCGATGATTGAGTTTTTTATATCACAACCTTCCGCGATGCTTACGGGAGGAATAAAAATGGTGTTTTCAAAATTATTTGGTTCGGCAATGGTTCCTCCAAACTTTTGTAATAAAATTGAATTAGATTTCAATAGTGTATCCTTTCTGCCACAGTCAAACCAGTTTTCTACTTTAAAAGATTTAAAAATCGCACCGCGGGTAATCATGCATTGAAGGGCATCGGTCAGATTAAATTCGTTGTGGCTTTTAATTCCGTTTGTAATAATATTTGCAAGGCAGTTAAATAAAAATTTCGAATCTTTTATTTTATACAGTCCCACCAAAGCCATATTTGATTTTGGGATAAATGGCTTTTCTACCACTTTTGTAATGACACCCTCTTCGTTTATTTCTGCTACGCCAAAATCGCGCGGATCATCCACTTTTTTTACACCAAGCATTGAATAAGGTGATTCAAGTACTGATTTAATATCATATTCACAAATGGTATCACCCAGCGCAATAAACACCTCGTCATCACCAATTAATTTTTTAGAAAGATCAACCGCGTGAGCCGTCCCTTTTCTTATATTCTGATAAATAAAATGGCAGGTAAGGCCTGGATATTTTGCATTAATATAATCCTGAATTTTTTCTCCCAGATAACCTACAATAAAAATAAATTCATTAATTCCGGCATCGTGCAATTGGTCCACATTGATACTGAGAATTGTTTTTCCTGCCAGCGGAATCAACGCTTTTGGCTGTGTATATGTGTGCGGACGCAGTTTAGTGCCCGCGCCTGCAACAGGAATAATCGCCTTCATTTCTTTGTAAGTTTATCATCGGTTTTTGAAAAGGGATGTGAATATAGGAAATGTTTGTGAAAGACGCTGAAGGCTGAACGCTTAAAGCTTAATGCTAAACGCTCAATGCTGAATACTCAACGCCTTTTGCCTTCAGCCGTTTGCCTTTTGCCTTTCGCCTTCCGCCTTTTGCCTTCCGCCTTCTGCCTTTCGCCTTCTGCCTTTCGCTTTCCGCATTCCGCTTTCTTTTAGTAGGTTTGCGCAAAAATTATTTTCATGTACAAAGACAAGCAGATTTTTGACATTATTCATAAAGAATTGACCCGTCAAAGAGAAGGAATTGAATTAATTGCATCAGAAAATTTTACTTCTTATGAAGTGATTCGTGCAATGGGAAGCGTACTTACCAATAAATACGCGGAAGGTTATCCGGGAAAAAGATATTATGGTGGCTGTGAATTTGTAGATGAGTCAGAACAGCTTGCGATTGATCGCGTAAAGCAGGTTTTTAATTGTGAATATGCCAATGTGCAACCGCATAGCGGCGCACAGGCAAATTTTGCGGTGATGTTTGCTGTTTTAAAACCAGGCGATAAAATTTTGGGGCTTGATTTGAGCATGGGCGGACATCTTACTCATGGTTCGCCGGTAAATTTTTCCGGTAAAATTTATGAGCCGCATTTTTATGGGGTAAAAAAAGAAACTGGTTTGGTTGATTATGAAATGCTTGAACAAAAAGCGCGCGAAATAAAACCAAAAATGATTATTTGCGGAGCATCGGCATATAGTCGTGACTGGGATTATGAGCGAATCAGAAAAGTGGCGGATGAAGTGGGTGCTTTTGTAATGTGTGATATGGCGCATCCGGCAGGTTTGATTGCAAAAGGCTTATTAAATTCGCCATTTGAACATTGTCATTTTGTAACTTCTACAACTCATAAAACCTTGCGTGGGCCGCGTGGTGGAATAATTTTAATGGGAAAAGATTTTGAAAATCCATTTGGTTTAAAAACGCCAAAAGGTGAAATCAGAATGATGAGCCATGTGATAGACATGGCCGTTTTTCCCGGCACACAAGGCGGTCCGCTGGAACATATTATTGCTGCAAAAGCAGTTTCTTTCGGAGAAATATTAACCGAAGATTTTACGGCTTATGCGAAGCAAATACAAAAAAATGCGCAGGCAATGGCAAAAGCGTTTAATGCAAAAGGGTATGATTTAATCAGCAATGGAACTGATAATCATTTGATGCTTATTGACCTTAGAAATAAAAATATCACCGGCAAAAAAGCCCAGGAAACGCTTGATAAAGCTGCTATTACTTTAAACAAAAACGCCGTTCCGTTTGACGATAAAAGTCCTTTTGTTACCTCAGGAATTCGTGTAGGTGTACCAGCAATCACAACGCGGGGTTTGAAAGAAAATGATATGCAAACGGTTGTGGATTTTGTAGATAAAGTTTTGATGAATATTGATGATGAAAAAACAATTACATCTGTAAAAAATGAAGTAAAAGATTTTATGAAACAGTTTGTGTTGTATCCGGAATTGGGATAAATGTTTTTTGTAAACAGAAGAATTACGGTTATTTGTTTCTTTACTGAATATTATCCAGGTTTTTAATCATTTCATCGTCTCGTATTGATGACTTTACATTCATCATCCGT
Organism: uncultured Chitinophagaceae bacterium; assembly: GCA_963706825.1. GTDB lineage: Bacteria > Bacteroidota > Bacteroidia > Chitinophagales > Chitinophagaceae > Ginsengibacter. Next base: position 1,207,709 of record CAVPNT010000005.1, read on the forward strand.
TGAACATATTTTCCCAAAATATCAAACTCAAGATTTACTACATCCTGTTCATTTAAAGAATGAAAATTAGTGTGCGAAAAAGTGTAGGGGATAATAGCAACAGTAAAATGATTATTGGTAACATCGAAAGCCGTAAGACTCACTCCATTTACACAAATAGAACCTTTTTCTATAATGAGCGGTGCAAATTTTTCATCGAATTCAAAAGTAAATTCGGTGCTTCCTTCTTTATTCTTTTTGGCAATGCAAATTCCTGTTCCATCTACATGTCCTTGTACGATATGGCCATCAAGACGGTCATTGATTTTCATCGCACGTTCCAGATTTATTAAATCATTTTTTTTCCAATTACCGGCGTTGGTTTTTTTTAAAGTTTCGTCTATTGCAGTTATCCGGTAAATATCATTTTCAATATTTTCTACTGTGAGACAAATTCCGTTATGGCTGACACTTTCATCAATTTTTAATTGAGAAGCCAATTCACTTTTGATATAAAAAACCCGGTTTGATTTGTCAATAGAAATATCTTTTATTTCTCCAAATGCTTCTATGATTCCTGTAAACACAGTCGTTATTTTATTTTTTTAAGAAAATTACTTGTTTTTAAGTTTTTGAATTTGAAATTTTCCTTTATCTTTGCCGTCCTTTAAAAAAAACGTAAAAATTTATGTTGATCATTGATTCAAAAGATTGCGAAAATATTGATAAAGCGCTTAAAAAGTACAAGAAAAAATTTGAAAAGAGCCGCACCTTATTAGAGCTTCGTGACCGCCAGTCGTTTACAAAGCCATCTGTAAGAAGGCGTGGAGAAGTGTTGAAAGCGGTTTACAAACAACAAATTGCAAGCGGCAAGGTTGAAATTTAATTAAATAACTTCACACTTATATATTATTTCCGGTTAGGTTTAGTTAGTAGCTTTACACTTACCGGATTTTTTTATGCCCGTAACTGAACCATATCCCATTCACGATTTTTTGGATTATCTTAAATTTCAAAAAAGGTATTCTGAAAACACCGTTATTTCTTATGAAAATGATTTGCACTCTTTCTTTGAATTTCTATTTTTAGAATATAAAATAACTGATTTAAAAGAAATTACTGCTTCCATCGTTCGTACATGGCTTGCTTCTTTAAAAGAAAATAAATGTTCCTCAAAAACGGTGAACCGGAAAATATCCGCCCTGAAATCTTTTTTTAAGTATCAGCTTAAAATCAACCACATTTCTGTAAGTCCGGTTGCGGCTATCGCTTCTTTAAAAGTTAGCCGAAAGCTTCCTTCCTTTATCCAGGAAAAAGATATGGACACTTTATTGAAAAATGATTTTTTTCCAGAAACATTTGCGGGCAAAACGGATTTTTTAATATTTGAAATTCTTTATCAAACCGGCATCCGCCGGAATGAATTAATTCATTTAAAAGAGAGCGATGTAGATAAATCTTCAGGAATAATTAAAGTATTGGGAAAAGGAAATAAGGAAAGATTTATTCCGGTAAGCAATCAATTGCTGAAAATGATTGACGAATATATTTCTGAAAAAAAGAAAGAACTTCCTGAATTATCGGAAAATTTTCTTTTGGTAAATAAAAAAGGAAAGAAACTAGACCCAAAATATATTTATAATATAGTAAAGCAAAATTTATCAAAAGTATCTACAAATGAAAGAAAAAGCCCTCATATATTAAGGCATAGCTTTGCAACACATCTCACCAATAATGGCGCTGAGATAAATGCAATAAAAGAGCTGCTTGGCCACAGCAGTCTTGCATCCACCCAGATTTATACAAATAACTCGATTGAAAAACTAAAGGAAGTTTATAAACAGGCACATCCCAAAGCTGAAGGTTAAACTTTTTTATCAACTTTCATTTTGAAAAATCAGTTCTAAAGCTTAACTTCATTCCACGAAAATTTATTATTCATTTATAAATTTTACCTGCATTGAACACCTCTGATTTTTTTCAATCATTTAATTACTCACTTTTTAATTACTCACTTTTTAAACCTTGCATTACTATGAACGTAAACATTCAAACGCTGCATTTTGCAGCCGATTCAAAATTGGTGGCATTTATTGAAAAAAAAGTTGCAAAGCTTAGCCAGTTCCATGAACGAATAACCAAAGTTGATGTTTTTTTAAAGCTCGATAACGTAGCGCATAACATTAAAGATAAAATTGCTGAAATACAGGTTCATGTTCCCAAACACGATTTCTTTGTGAAACATTCTTCAAAATCATTTGAGGAAAGTTTTGATATTGCCCTTGATTCCGTAATTACACAAATAAAAAGAAAAAAACAAAAGATGGTCGCTTAATTAATTCAGTAGAACATTATACAAACAGCCTTCGAAAACAACGAAGGCTGTTTAATTTTTAACTTCATTGCAGCCTTGAAATACCGTTGAAAATATTATGCTTTCATTGGCAATAAAATTTTCTTTTCAAAATTTTTCCATTAAACATTTTCCATTACCTTTGCCTTCCCAAAAAATAACCCTGTAAGGGAAGTTTTGTGGAAAGTTCATGATAAGACTGTATTTGAGCCAATGCCAGTGTAGCTCAGTTGGCCAGAGCAGCTGATTTGTAATCAGCTGGTCGGGGGTTCGAATCCCTCCACTGGCTCTCAAAAATTGAGAAATTAGGAATAAATCAGGGCAGATGGCCGAGTGGTTAAAGGCGACAGACTGTAAATCTGTTCTCTCACGAGTACGTAGGTTCGAACCCTACTCTGCCCACAGAAAAAAAGTTTTTTGAAATAAATTGGTTTGACTTCTTTTCCCGAACCATCGGGATTGTAGCTCAGGGGTAGAGCGTCTGGATTTATCGCAGGTCGTGAGTTCAATTCTATCACAAGCTGTTGTAGCTCAGGGGTAGAGCACTTCCTTGGTAAGGAAGAGGTCGTGAGTTCAATTCTCATCAACAGCTCTTTATAAGTGGGTGAGAAAAGAGTAAAGTGGTAAAAGTTTTTTGAAATAGATTTGTTTGACTTCTTTTCCCGAACAATCTGGATTGTAGCTCAGGGTAGAGCATCCCGATGGAATCGGGAAGGTCGTGAGTTCATCCCGAAATTTCGGGACTCATCAACAGCTCTTGTTTGGTTCAAGGTTGAAGGTTGAAAGTTCAAGTTCGAAAATCAAAATAATTACAAGCGGAAGTAGCTCAATTGGTAGAGCGATAGCCTTCCAAGCTATAGGTCGCGAGTTCGAGACTCGTCTTCCGCTCATAAGAAAAGTTCATTTACGTAAAAATGAATCGGTTAGGAAAATTTTTAAAATAAAAATTAAAAACAAACAAAATGGCAAAAGAGAATTTTAAAAGGGATAAACCCCACGTTAATATTGGCACTATCGGCCACGTGGATCATGGTAAAACAACCCTCACCGCCGCTATTACCGATATTTTGTCTAAAAAAGGTTTAGCGGAGAAAAAGAATTACGCAGATATTGATGGCGCTCCTGAAGAAAAAGAAAGGGGTATCACTATTAATACAGCACACGTTGAATACGCAACAGCAAACCGCCACTATGCTCACGTGGATTGCCCGGGTCACGCCGATTATGTAAAAAACATGATTACAGGTGCTGCTCAGATGGATGGTGCAATATTAGTGGTTGCTGCTACAGATGGCCCTATGCCGCAGACTAAAGAGCACATTCTTTTAGCCCGCCAGGTAGGTGTTCCCCGTATTGTGGTTTTCATGAATAAAGTAGATTTGGTTGATGATCCTGAATTGTTGGAACTGGTGGAAATGGAAATTCGTGAATTGTTAACTTCTTATGGTTTTGATGGCGATAACACTCCAATCATTCAAGGTTCTGCTACAGGCGCTTTGGCCGGTGATGACAAATGGGTTGCTAAAATTGATGAATTGATGGAAGCAGTTGATACTTACATTCCATTACCTCCGCGCCCGGTTGATCAGCCTTTCTTAATGTCTGTAGAAGACGTATTCTCTATCACAGGCCGTGGTACTGTTGCTACCGGTCGTATCGAAAGAGGACGTATCAAAGTAGGTGAACCAGTTGAAATCGTAGGTTTAATGGAAAAACCATTGACATCTACCGTTACCGGTGTGGAAATGTTTAAGAAATTACTTGACCAGGGTGAAGCAGGAGATAATGCAGGTTTGTTACTTCGTGGTATTGAAAAAAATCAAATCCGTCGTGGTATGGTACTTTGCAAACCAGGTTCTATCACTCCTCACACAGAATTTAAAGGTGAAGTTTACGTATTGAGCAAAGAAGAAGGTGGACGTCATACTCCATTCTTCAACAAATACCGTCCTCAGTTTTATTTCCGTACAACTGACGTAACAGGGGAAGTAACATTACCTGAAGGAACAGAAATGGTAATGCCAGGTGATAACACCTCTCTTACTGTTACATTGATTCAGCCAATCGCAATGGAAAAAGGTTTGAAGTTTGCGATTCGTGAAGGTGGACGTACCGTGGGTGCAGGACAGGTTACAGAGATTTTAAAGTAAGATTTTCATATCTTTGAAACTAAAATTAGCTAATTAGCAATTTGCTAATTAGCTAATTTGGTTTTAAGGAAGTTCTTTTGATACGGGCACAGTTCAATGGTATCCCGAAGTTTCGGGACAAAACCTTTGATCAGGGTTCGTCAAATAAATAGTTCTTATAAATATTTTTACGGGCATAGTTCAATGGTATCCCGAAGTTTCGGGACAAAACCTTTGATCAGGGTTCGTCAAATAAATAGTTCTTATAAATGTTTTTACGGGCATAGTTCAATGGTATCCCGAAGTTTCGGGACAAAACCTTTGATCAGGGTTCGTCAAATAAATAGTTCTTATAAATATTTTTACGGGCATAGTTCAATGGTATCCCGAAGTTTTGGGACAAAACCTTTGATCAGGGTTCGTCAAATAAATAGTTCTTATAAATATTTTTACGGGCATAGTTCAATGGTATCCCGAAGTTTCGGGACAAAACCTTTGATCAGGGTTCGTCAAATAAATAGTTCTTATAAATGTTTTTACGGGCATAGTTCAATGGTAGAATAGAGGTCTCCAAAACCTTTGATCAGGGTTCGAATCCTTGTGCCCGTGCCAGTTTAATGTGATAATGTGATGATTAGCCGATGTGCTGATTTTAATCATTTTCAAATTTTCAAATTTTCAAATTTTCAAATTAACTTTTATGAATAAAGTTGCATTATATATTCGGGATTCATACAAGGAAATGATGCAGAAAGTATCGTGGCCTACATGGGAAGAATTGCAACAATCTACCATGATCGTGCTGGCGGCTACTCTTATCATTACAGCTCTTGTGGCTTTGATGGACTTTGTATCCAGCGGCGTTTTAAAATTTATTTATTCTTTATTTAAATAACCATGTCAGAAGAAAATAACAACCATGTTGAGGAACAACTTCCTGCTGATTCTACTCCTCCGGTAGCTGAAAAGGATACCAAATGGTATGTTTTGCGGGTAGTGAGCGGAAAGGAAAGAAAGGTAAAAGAGTACCTCGATAAAGACATCGTCAGGCAGGGATGGGATAAATATATTTTGCAGGTGTTTCTTCCTGTTGAAAAAGTGTATAAAGTACTGAACGGGAAAAAAGTAATGCGCGAACGCAACTTTTACCCCGGATATGTGATGATAGAAGTGCTGGACGGAAAGCTCTCCGGAGAAATGGTACAACACCTGAGCAATACCACCAATGTGATGCATTTTTTGACGGATGGCAAAGGTTCTAAGGGAGAAATTATCAGTTTGAGAAGGGCTGAAGTGAATAAAATGCTTGGTAAAGTAGATGAAATGGCTGACGCCGGAGGAATGAAAATGAGCGAGCCGTTTATTGTAGGCGAAACCATTAAAATTATTGACGGACCTTTTAATGACTTTAACGGAGTAATTGAAGAAGTGACAGACGAAAAGAAAAAATTAAAAGTACAGGTGAAAATTTTTGGACGTGCTACCCCCGTGGAACTTAGTTATATGCAGGTAGAAAAACTGTCTTAATAAATTTTAAGAAATTTTTTGAAAGCCATCGTAACTGATGGCTTTTTTATATATAATAAGCAGATCCAGTAAACGAAGAAATCTCCACGATTCCTGATTTCATAATACAACACAGACCTATAAAAAGTTCAAAATACAATTGCATCATTCTCCTCACAGGTAATATTTTTTTGACATAAGTACAAACAATTTCCATTTCTCTACCTTTACTTTTTAATTTAAACAAGAAAGTATGAAAATAAAATCTTTAGGAAGCCAGGGATTAATGGCTTCACAGATTGGATTGGGTTGCATGGGAATGAGTGAATTTTATGGTGAACAAAATGACGAGGAATCTATCAAAACCATTCATAAAGCCTTTGACTTAGGTGTTACTTTTTATGATACTGCGAACATGTACGGACCTTTTACCAACGAAATTCTGGTTGGAAAAGCAATTAAACAATTTAGAAATAAAATTACAATTGCAACCAAATTTGGAATTGTAAGAGACCCTGCAAATCCAAAAGCAAGAGGTGTAAATGGGAAGCCTGAATATGTAAAAAGCTGTTGTGAAGCAAGTTTGGAAAGATTACATGTAGATGTGATTGACTTATATTATTTGCATCGCAAAGACCCGGATACACCAATTGAAGAAACGATAGGCGCAATGGCCGACTTGGTAAAAGAAGGAAAAGTAAGAGGAATAGGAGTGAGCGAAGTAAATGCAGAAACATTACGGAAAGCACATGCAACATATCCACTTTCTGCTTTGCAATCAGAATACAGTTTGTGGAGCCGTGAACCGGAAGATAAAATTATACCCACATGCAAAGAATTGGGAATAGCATTTGTGGCATATAGCCCGCTTGGCCGGGGTTTTTTGACCGGGCAAATAAAAAGCTTTGATGATTTTGATGAAGATGATTTTAGAAGAAGTTCGCCCCGATTCCAGGGAGAAAATTTTAATAAGAATTTGGAATTGGTAAAAAAAATTGAAGCCATTGCAAAAGAAAAAAATTGTACACCTTCTCAATTAGCGCTTGCCTGGGTCATGGCACAGGAAGATTTTATTTTTCCGATTCCGGGAACAAAAAGAGTAAAATACCTGGAAGAAAATGTAAAAGCAGTTGACGTAAAATTATCGGACCTGGATTTGAAACAAATTGAAGATGTTTTTCCAAAAAATGCTGCTGCTGGTTTGCGATACACAGAAGCAGGAATGAAATCTGTGAACTTGTAAATATTTTTGAAAAGCATTTTGCAAGGAACAGAAAATATGGTGTTTTTAATTTTAAAATAAATTTTATGAAAAAGGTTCAATCATTTTTACTAATCGGTTTTGCCATTTTATTTTCTAATATCATTAATGCACAAAGCTTTACATTAGGAGCAAGAGGAGGAATTAGTATTCCAAATTTATCTGCAAAAGGTTCTGAAAATAATCCTTTAAATACCGGCTATAAATCAAGACTGGGGCCGGATGCGGGTATTTTTGGCGAATATCATTTGTCGCATTTATTTTCCATAGAAGCGATGCTTGAGTTTTCATCACAGGGTGGCAAGAAAGACGGAATGCAGGCATTTCCGACTCCTGCAGATGTGGCTGGTATGTTTCCGGCTGGTACAGCGCCGCAATATTTATATGCTAATTATAAAAGTGAAGCAAAAATGAATTATTTATTAATTCCGGTTCTGGCAAAATTTGCCTGGAATTTGAGTAGTACTTCTCCGGTAAGAATCTATGTGGATGCAGGGCCATTTGCTGGTTTTTTGCTATCTGCTCACCAGGTTACGAGCGGTTCGAGTATGATTTATGCTGATGAAAAAGGCCAGCAGCCTTTATCGCAGCAGTCACAATCTTTTGATTCGACTAACAACATCAAAAGTCAGCTAAACAGTTTCAACTTTGGTATTTCTGGAAATGTAGGCATTTCATATAGTTTTAACAGGAGCAATATTTTTATTGAAGGTGGAGGAAATTATGGATTTTTAAATATTCAAAAAGGGACTGCAAATGGTAAAAATAATACCGGCGCGGGAACGGTTGATATTGGTTATGGATATTCATTTGGTAAATAAGCAGTAAACAAACAAATAATGCGAAAATTGCTTCCGCAAAGAAATTATGGATGAATCAGTTTATAAGCTGCCGGTAATATTTCAATTGTAAATTCTTCAAAAGTTTCTGCCGGGTCACCATCAATATGTAAAGGCGCAAGCTCCGGATTTTTTATTTTTAATTTCTTTGTTTGAAAATAGAGGATGTTTTTTTTATGAAAGTCTTTTTCAGCAAGGCTTCTAGTTTTTCCTGAAATAAGTTGTTTTATAAATGAGATTACAATTTGCGGCTTCGTTGTTTTTTTCAAAACAACAATATCTAAAAAGCCATCGCAAATACTTGCTCCTGGCGCGATTTTAAAATTATTTCCAAACTGGTTACTGTTCGCAATGCAAATCAAAAATGCATCCAATTTAAACACATTATTTTCTACTTCAATCGTAAACGGGTATGTCTTTGCGGCAAAGAAATTCTTCATAGCGATTTTTGTATAGCTATTGAGTCCGCGTTTTTTTTGTCTGGAAAAATCGTCCGCCACTTTCGCATCAAAACCAAGCCCGCAAACATGTGTACTTAGTTTACTGTTGATTGAAAAAACATCCGTATAGATTGCATTTTCTTTCAAAATAACCTCTAATGCTTTATCAATTGATTTGGGAATTCCGGCAGTTCGCGCCAATCCATTTCCTGAACCCAAAGGAATAATACCAACATTCACCGGAAGATTTAGAATAGATGAAACAATTGGCGCAATGCTGCCATCACCACCGCAAATGGCGATATCTGTTATGTTTTCATTCTTGATTTTATCATGCAAAAAATCATAATCACCATCTTTTGAAGTAAACAAAATTTCAAAAGCAATATTTTTTTCTTCACACTTGCTGATAATCTTTTCTTCTAACTTGATTTTGCTTTTTACTCCTGAAATGGGATTGATAAAAAATAAAATTTTGCGGCTCATAATTCGTGTAATTGGTGAAAAAATTCGTGGTTTAATTTTTTCTTCTAAAAACAATATTGTTTTTTAAACGGGAAATCCATTGATAAAAAATAAAGCTACCACCTCCTAATTCGTGTAATTCGTGCAAAAAATTCGTGGTTTAATTTCTTCTTTAAAACTGATTTTAATTTTTACACTGCAAATCGCATTGCTAATAAATAAAATCCAGGGACTCATAATTAGTGTAATTCGTGCAAAAAAATTCGTGTTTTAATTCAAAAAATTCGTGTTTAATTTTTTCCGTTCAATGCATTCCACAACAAATCTTTTAATTCCGTCAAACCTTTATTTGTGATAGAAGAAATAAAAAGATGTGGAATGTTTCCAGGCAATTCTTTTTCAATCGCATCTTTTAATTCTTCATCCAGCATGTCACTTTTGCTAATGGCAATCAGGAATTTTTTATCCAGCAATTCCGGATTATACTCTTTCAATTCATTTTGCAAAATCTTGAATTCTTCGCCGTGGTCTTTACTATCAGCGGGGATAACAAAAAGCAAAACAGGATTGCGCTCGATGTGTCGCAAAAACCTGTAGCCAAGCCCCTTCCCTTCCGCAGCACCTTCGATGATCCCAGGCAAATCTGCTACGCAAAAGCTTTTATTGTCACGATATTCCACCATGCCAAGCTGAGGCGTTAAAGTAGTAAAAGCATAATCGGCAATCTTTGGTTTTGCCGCTGTAATTACCGAAAGTAAGGTTGACTTTCCTGCATTGGGAAAACCTACCAAACCCACGTCAGCAAGCACTTTTAGTTCTAATGATACGAAAGTTTCTTCTCCCGGCTCTCCTGGTTGTGCATGTTCGGGCGCCTGGTTTGTCGGCGTGGCAAAATGAGAATTTCCCTGTCCCCCACGTCCGCCTTTTAATAAAATTTTTTGTTCGCCCTCTTCCAAAATTTCTATTTTTCGTCCATCTTCAGCAATAGTGGCAATCGTGCCCAAAGGAACTTCAATAATAACATCTTTCCCATCATGCCCTGTACAATTATTTTTACTTCCGTTTTCCCCATTATCTGCGAAAATATTTTTATAATAACGTAGGTGTAAAAGTGTCCAGAGATTTTTATTGCCGCGCAAAATAATATGGCCGCCTCTTCCGCCGTCGCCTCCATCAGGGCCGCCAAAAGCAGTAAGTTTGTTGCGAAGAAAATGCCTGCTGCCGGCACCACCGTGACCGCTTTTGCAAAATATTTTTATTAAATCTATAAAGTTTGATTTTTCCATGCGGTAAATTTCGCGAAGTTTTTTTTAGCAATCGTTTTTGTAAAATGTTCCAGGCAAAAGGATTTCAGAAAAATCACTTTAATATTTTGTTTTTTGTACAGTAAACAAACAAATAACCGGAATTCGTAAATTTCATTATTTCCATTTCAGTGTATTGATAAGATGCTTCATGTCTTCCTGCAAAAAAGCATTCACCGGCCTCAGAGAATCTTCATTTGGCGTAGCGTCAAAATATAAAGCGCCTCTTAGAAAATGGTGCAAGGTATCTGATAAAAAAAACTGTTTTGCAGTCGCCACATTTCCCGACAGGGTGAAAAAAATTCCTGTGATATGGTTGGGAGTATGCATCACACTATCCTGTATAGAATAAGCTTTGATGTCATTTTTATAAGTCAGATTATATGAATCATTTACCATCTTTTGAAAACTGTTTTTACCAATCGAATCCCGGTAACTTCCATCCGGATTTTTTACTTTATAAACAGATGTACCGCCTATATTTTTATAGCTGATAAAAATTGTTCCATGAAAACTGGGAAACACAATATTAATCCAATATGGATTTTTTTCGCCCACACTAAAATACGATGAATCCTTTGCTACCTGTGCATAGGCCGGATATTCGAACGTATAAGGATACGCAGGGTCATTAAAGGTTGTATAGGATTTTCGGGGGAAATCAATTTTAAAATATCCTTCTTTTTTAGAAGTATAATTTGAATTGCAACCAACAAAAATTAAAAGAAAAAAGAAAAAGAGAATCCGGTGCATTCGTAAATTTTGTTTCAAAATAAGCTAATTTATTTTCCCGCTTTTTGTTTTAAAGTAAGTTTCACTTTTTCAATCCTGTTTTTATTGATTTCAAGAACGGTAAACAGGTAATTAGCAGTTTCGAACTGTGCATTTACATTTGGGAATTCACCGGCTATTTCTAAAATAAGCCCAGCCAGGGAGTCACTTTCACCGCGCAGGAGATCGAAAGTATGGGTGGGAATATTTAATATTTTACAAACATCATTGATCATGGTCTTTCCTTCAAAAATGTAAGTAAATTCATCTATTTTTTTGTTCACACTTTGCTCGTCATCAAATTCATCCTGTATGTCGCCAATGATTTCTTCCATAATGTCTTCCAACGTGACGAGCCCGGAGGTGCCTCCAAATTCATCCACCACAACCGCCATGTGAATGCGTTTATTTCTAAAATCCTGCAACAGGTCTTCAATTAATTTTTGCTCATGTACATAAAAAACCGGCCGCATCAATGGATGCCAGTCAAATTGTTCTTCCTTCAAATGAGATAAAATATCTTTTGTATGTAGAATGCCTACAATTTCGTCCAGATTATTTTTATATACCGGAAGCCGCGAATAAGAATATTCCTTTATTTTTTTTAAAACATCGTGAAAAGAAACAGAAATTTCAATGCCGTTTACATCAAGGCGTGGACGCATCGTTTGTTTTACCGTCGTATTGCTAAATTTACGGATACCTTTCAGAATCTGTTTTTCTTCACTGCTCGCTTTATCATCGGGCAACAAATCGATCGCGTCATCAATCTGGCTTTCTTTCATACCTGATGACTCTGAGTGAAAAAGATTTTCAACAGAATCTCCAAAGGCAACGAGTTGACGGGCAATCTTAAAAAAAATACGGTTAAAAATTTCGATAGTCATAGACGCGGTAGAAGCAAACCAGATTTTATGGTGTGTAGCCCACACTTTAGGAAGCGCTTCACAAAACAGAACCAACACGGCGGTGATAACAATTACTTTTATTAACAAATTGATCACCGGGTGTAACCCGAACGTATTAATCCATTCATTGATCAGAGAATTGGAAATAAGAATGATGCCGATATTTACCAGGCAGTTGGATATCAGCAGGGATGCCATCAGTATTTTGGGATTGGCAAGGAGCGATACAATCCTTTTATAAGAAGGTTGCTGTCGCGTTTTGAGCATATTCATATCCTTGAGGGTAAGTGAAAAGAAAGCCATTTCAGACCCTGAAAAAAGAAAAGACAGCACAAAAAGAATGAGTAAAATAAAAACCAGAATCGTAGTATCGGCAGAAGTGATGGCTATAAACGTAAGCAATTGATGACTGTTTTCAAGAATCATAAGATGATGCAAAGCCAAAAGATTTAATTAAAGATAGGGAGCTTTTACTTTATTCAGATAGTTTTTCTTCATTCGAATCTAAGGAACTTATATTGCCATGCAAATGTTCATTTGGCTCATCCAAATGAATATCAGCTCGCTTGTCGAGCATAATCAGATTATCAGCAATAATTTCTGTTGCCACTTTTTTATTGTGTTCACGGTCTTCCCAATACCTCGTTTTTAAACGCCCTTCTATATAAACGAGACTGCTTTTATGCAAATATTTTTGCGCCAACTCTGCAAGGCCGCGCCACAAAACTACATTATGCCATTCTGTTTGCGATATGGCCTTTCCGTTTTTATCTTTGTATGTTTCAGTTGTTGCTAAAGGGAATTTCGTAACAGGTATATTCCCTTCGAGGTATTGAATATCCGGATCTTTTCCGAGGTTGCCGATTAATATCACTTTATTAACTCCGCGCATAAAAACACTTTTTCTTCTATTAAAAATTACTTAAAGGTACATTTTTCTTAGCTAAATAACCGGATATAAATTTTGGAAAGGCGAACGTTTTTAATTGATGCATTTCGGCCAGAAAGTATTTTCTTCCGGCAATCGGTTTCTTCACCTTCAAATGGATAAATCTTCCTGTAATGAATTGATGGGTGAGTTTTTGGGTAATTTTTTCTGAAATAAATTCCACTTGATAATTCTTCCTTTTCAAAAGCGACATAAATTCGTTATGCTCTAAAATTTCGTCGTCATTCAAAAACCTGTTTGTTTCTATTAAAATAAATTCATGCAGATTTTGCCAGATATCTTTTTCAACTCTTTGATTTAGATAAAACTTACCCTTGTACTCTATAACCAGGTAATTAAAAAAACGATTTTTTTGTTTGTTTACTGAGTGATTCACAGGCAAAACAGCAACTTTATTTTGCAGAAAAGCAACGCACTTTTTTTGCAGCGGGCATTGCAAACATAATGGCTGCGCTGGCTTACAGATTACTGCGCCAAAATCCATAATCGCCTGGTTGTATTGTGCAGGATTTTTTTTGTCGATAAGTGATTGTGAAAGAGCCGCAAAAAATTTTTTCCCTTCCGTTAAATTTACCGGTATTTCTATTCCAAAAAACCGGGATAAAACCCTGAAAACATTTCCATCCAAAACAGCATAAGGCTGGTTAAACGCAAATGATGCAATCGCTGAAGCGGTATAATTTCCAATACCTTTCAGTGATAAAATGTCTTCATACTTTTCCGGAAATTTTCCGTCTAGTTTTTCATGAATAAATTTTGCCGTGGTTATTAAATTTTTACAACGGGAATAATAACCCAATCCTTCCCACAGTTTATAAACTTCCTTTTCAGCAGCGGTGGCAAGGGTTTTTACATCAGGAAAAGCACCGATAAATCGATTATAATAAGCCATTCCGTGCTGCACTCTTGTTTGCTGCAGCATAATTTCACTGATCCATATTTTGTACGGATCTTTCTCTCCCTTCCATGGCATTTCACGATTGTTTTCGCCTAAGTGCCAAAAAATTAAAGAATCGGTAAAGAATTTTTGGTGTTTCATAAATCAATACTTCTGCGTTTTTTATACGCTAATAAAGAGTTCCCTTTATAAAATAAAAAAAACAGACATACACAAATTATATTATAGCAGGTTATTACAATAAAGATTATTAAATTTGCCATACCTGGTTGAAACATTAATGGAAACACATTTTAATTTTCATAAATAAAGAGTTTCACATGAGAAAAGCAGATTTAATAAACCGGATTTCAGACAAAACAGGCATCGCAAAAGTAGATGTTCTTGTAACACTGGAAACATTATTTACTGAAGTAAAGAAAACGCTTAGTGAAGGCGAAAATATTTACATCAGGGGGTTTGGTAGTTTTATTACCAAAAAAAGAGCGGCCAAAATAGGCAGGAATATCAAAAAAAATACGGCCGTTGAAATTCCGGCGCATTATATTCCGGCTTTTAAACCTTCCAAGGAATTTGTAGAACAAATAAAAGAAAAGCAGGTTTCTTAAACAAGGCAAATAGCTTACTTTTGCGCACGGATAAAAAATCCCGTACAAAATTTGAACAAACAAGTTATTTTAGCAGGCTCTGCCATTATCATGGTTGTTATTCTTTTTTTCTTTGGAAAAACCACTACTACAAAGAAAGAAATTCCAGCTGCACACGTTTCAGAGGCTCCCGCTTTTAATATAAAAGATACTCTCCTTACTGAAAAGCAAAAACTGTCACCGATTCGTTTGATTTATGTAACGAATCTTGAAAACAACATCACGCGGGGTGATTTAAAAAATCAATCAGAAAATCAATATGCAAATCTGGCAAATTTTTGGAAAGATTCAGTCGGCGCATTTATTCCATATATTTATTATTTAAGCGAAGCGGCAAAGTTGGATAATTCAGAAAAAAAGCTCACCTTTGCAGCCCGTTTTATTTTAGAGAACATGAGACGCGAGGAGAATCCGGGGCAAAAAGTGTGGGAAGCACAGACTGCAGCGGATCTTTTTGAAAGAGCTCTGAAACTAGATCCCGAAAATCAGGACTTGAAAGTAGGACTGGGAAGTTGCTATGTATATGGAGAAGGGATGACTGGAAACTCAGAGCAAACAATGAAGGGAATTCAGCAATTGCTGCAGGTAGTTGAAAAAGATTCCAACAATATGCAGGCGCAATTGGTATTAGGAATTGGAGGTGTGATGTCCGGGCAATACAGCAAAGCGATTGAAAGGTTAAATAAGGTCGTTAGTTTTGATCCGCATAATCTTGAAGCGGTCTCCTGGCTGGCTGATGCCTACGCTACCACCGGTGATAAACAAAATGCCGTAAAATGGTACGAACAAAGCAAACACCTGGTAAACAATCCGGAATTTAGTAAAGAAATTGACGCCCGGATAAAAGCTGTAAATGAAGGCCATTAACTGGTTTGAACAAGCAATCACTGACAAGTAAAACGTTTATTTGTCTTTTATTATAAACTTATTAAAAAATTATCTATGCCTTGCGGTAAAAAAAGAAAACGTCATAAAATCGCTACTCATAAGCGTAAAAAGCGTTTAAGAAAGAATCGTCATAAGAAGAGGTAATTATTTACTTACTTTTACTATCTCATGCCGGTACATCCGGCTTTACTTTTTCCTTCTGTTTATGGCTTAGTTGAAGAAACTAATTTTAAAAGATGTTGAGTTGAACAAGGAACTTATTATAAATGCTGCCCCACAGGCAGTGGAAATTGCCTTACTTGAGGACAAAAAGCTGGTGGAGATGCACAACGAAAATGCAAATTCGAGCTTTGGTGTGGGCGATTTGTATTTAGGAAAAGTAAAAAAACTGATTCCCGGCCTCAATGCGGCTTTTATAGATGTTGGTTTTGAAAAAGATGCCTTTCTTCATTACTCAGATTTAAGTCCTTACGTTCGTTCCCTTTTGAAATTTACCAAAATGGCGATGAATGATAATTCGGAATCGGGGATGAATTTTCAGAAATTCGTAGTAGAGCCGGAAATAATTAAGACAGGTAAAATTGCGGAAGTTTTAAGTGGTAAACCGAATATCCTTGTACAAATTTTAAAAGAACCAATTGCTGCCAAAGGCCCGCGGCTTAGCTGCGAAATTTCTTTGCCAGGCCGGTTTGTGGTCATTACTCCATTCAATGATGTCATTGCGGTTTCCAGAAAAATCCATACTTCAGAAGAAAGAAAAAGGCTGCAAAAAATCATTGAGGCTGTCAAACCAAAGAATTTTGGAGTGATCGTACGCACCGCTGCTGAAGGAAAGCACGCCAATGAATTACATGAAGATTTATTAGGATTAATTAATACCTGGAAAAACATTCAAAGAAATCTGAAAGGGGCTGTTGCTCCCACAAAGATTCTGAGCGAAGAAGGAAAAACAAACAGCATTCTTCGCGATTTGCTTACCGAGGATTTTAATAAGATTGTTGTAAATGATAAAAACATTTTCAATGATACCAAAACGTATCTGCAACGCATAGCTCCCGAAAAAGCCGATATACTTTCTTTTCATAGCAATGGCTCCCCCATTTTTGATTCTTATGGAATTACCCGCCAGGTGAAAGCGTCTTTTGGTAAAACTGTTAATCTTCCAAGTGGCGCATACCTGATTCTTGAACATACAGAAGCGCTGCATGTAATAGACGTAAACAGCGGCTACAAAAGTGTAGGAAACAACCAGGAACAAAATGCGTTTGAAACAAACATTGAAGCAGCTGCGGAGATAGCGCGGCAACTCAGATTGCGCGACATTGGTGGAATCATCGTCGTGGATTTTATTGATATGAAATTGCCGGAACACAAAAAGCAACTGGCTGAGCAAATGGACCAGTTTATGCGAAAAGACCGGGCAAAACATGCGGTGCTTCCGATTAGCAAATTTGGGCTTATGCAAATTACGCGTCAACGGATGAAACCTGAAACCAATATCAATACCATGGAAGTTTGCCCAAGTTGCGAAGGCACCGGAAAAGTTTCCTCTACATTGGTTTTGGAAGATGAGATTGAAAAAAATCTCAGTTATCTTATCATGCAAAAGCATACCGGATTAACCATTGAAGTGCATCCGATATTATATGCGTATCTCACAAAAGGCTTATTCTCAAAGCGTTTCAAGTGGAGCATGAAATTTAAACAAAAAATAAAAGTGCGTCCAAATACCAATTATCACCTTACTGAATTTCATTTTTATGATAGTAATAATGATGAGATAAAATTGTAATTTATCTATTAAGAGTATTTTTTGGAAAGATAATCAGCATATTCTTTTTTATAGTTGTTCGTTTCAGAGATTACCCCTGTAATGCTTTCCACCAGTGGACTGATTGGAGATTTGTGAATTTTGTTTTGAGTTAATGACCAAAGATAATTTTCAATCAATTTTGAAAGGCTAAGTCTGTTGTTCTTTGCATAGAATTTTGCATCCTCAAGAATATTATCGTCAATATTTAAAGTGAATTTTGTTTTTATTGGCTCATAATTTAAGAAAAATTAAGCTGCAATAAATCCTTTACTTCCTTTTACTAGATTTCTTAATTCATCGCGTAAAAATCCTTTCAGGCTTAAATCCTCATCTAATGAAGGCCAGTGGATGCCTGTGCCATTAGCAATTATCTCATATTCATTCAATGCTTTTTTGCTTGCTGTTTTTAGCCTTGGATAGGTGGAAATTTTTTGACGTAGAATAGCCGATGTGTTTAAAATAATAAGCATGAGGTCCAGTTCCTTAAAAACATCAATAGCTATAATTCGAAGCCCATCCTCAAAGATGATTTTTTCTACTGCATCGTATCTGTTATTTATTGAAGTATTCATTCCATTTTGATTTAAAAGATTCTAAATGCGCATCTGTTATTTTCATAATTAATTTTATCTCCTTATTAAATGAGTGCATATAAGCTATCTATATTTGGTAAAAGCCAGATTTTTCCATTTGCACTTCCCTTTGTTACATGCACGTGTGCCGGTTCATTATTTTCACTACTATAAAAGAAAAACCTAAGCCCGTTAATTAATAATAATGTTGGCATAAAAATCAATTACAGAGCTGGTTCATTTGCTCCAATTTGCAGTAAAATATAATTATAACAAAATTACCCGATAAATTACACCCTTCCATGATTGTTCTTGTAATATATTCTTATTCCTTTCTTCATGATATCTTATATTTTTATAAAAAAATCCTTTCATTATTTCTTTCTGCTCTTATAATTCAGTTTATTAGTTTTGTTCCTCTTTTAATAAAACAAACTAATAATGAATTACATAGCAAAGGAAGGCCGATATGAACAGATGCAATACCGCCGCTGCGGAAACAGTGGTATTAAATTGCCTTTAATCTCTTTGGGTTTATGGCACAATTTCGGAAAGATTGATGATTTGGAAAATTGCCGGAATATTTTGCATACTGCTTTCGATAATGGGATTACTCATTTTGATTTGGCAAATAATTACGGGCCGCCGCCGGGCGCTGCTGAAGAAACATTTGGGAAATTATTTAAAGAAGATTTTAAACCTTACCGGGATGAATTAATTATCTCATCAAAAGCCGGTTATAAAATGTGGAATGGACCGTATGGTGATTTTGGTTCTAAAAAATATTTGATTAGCAGCCTTGATCAGAGTTTGAAAAGAATGGGGCTTGATTACGTAGACATCTTTTATCATCACAGGCCTGATCCTGAAACTCCTTTGGAGGAAACTATGACTGCATTGGATTTGATTGTACGCCAGGGAAAAGCCTTGTACGTCGGCATTTCAAATTATAACGCAGATGAAGCAAAAAAAGCGATTGAAATGCTGCGTCAAATGGGAACACCTTGTTTAATTCACCAGGCAAGATATTCCATGTTTGACCGCTGGGTCGAAGATAAATTATTAGATGTTTTGGAAAAAGAAAAAGTAGGTTGTATTACATTTTCATCTTTGGCGCAGGGATTACTTACCAACAAATATTTGAAAGGGATTCCTGCAGATTCAAGAGTCGGACGACACCTTGAAAACGGCGCTATTACTGAGTCACAGGTTACTGATGAAGTAATTGAAAAAGTAAAAAGGCTAAATGAAATAGCGCAAAAAAGAAATCAGTCGCTGGCACAAATGGCGCTTGCGTGGATTTTAAAAGATAAAAGAATTACTTCTGTAATTCTTGGGGCAAGCAAAACGAAACAGGTAACAGATGGAGTGGAGGCAATAAAAAATATTGATTTTAGTAAAGAGGAACTGGATAATATTGATACTATTCTTGGATAGCTGAATGTTTAAGGTTCAACGTTCAAGGTTGAAGGTTGAAGGTTCGATGGTCAACGTTGAAGGTTTAAGGTTGAAAACAATAAAGTAAAATGAAATCATACTCATGTCTTTAATCCGCATTCTCGCTTTCAGCAGTTCACGCTTTGGTAACTCTGAATATCTTGAAACAAACATTCCTGTTATCGGAAATTTCATTGGCAGTAAAACGACAAATATTGCATTTATTCCTTTTGCTACGGCAGATAATAATTATGAAGAATACGGGCTTCATGTAATGGATGCTTTACAAAAATTACCTTATAAAATTGAAATTGTATTTCCCCAAAATGCAAAAAAAGTGATCGAAAAAAGTGAGGTAATTATGGTTGGCGGAGGTAATACTTTTAAGTTGTTGCATGACATTTATGATTTGAATTTATTGGATTTAATCCGGGATAAAGTGAATGCCGGCGTGCCTTATATCAGTTGGAGCGCTGGCTCCAATATTCTGTGTCCAACTATTGGAACCACGAATGACATGCCCATCATTGAACCAAAATCTTTTAATGCTTTGGGGTTATTTCCTTTTCAGATAAATCCGCATTATTACAATCAGAAAGCAGAAGGATTTAATGGGGAAACGCGCGATGACAGATTAGAAGAATTTCTGCAAATGAATCGGGGAATTTCAATTGTGGCTTTGCCTGAAGGAACCGGTTTGCAACAGGAAAATAAGGTGCTGAAATATCTCGGCAAAGATGAAGGGGTGTTATTTTATTATGAAAAAAAAGAAACGAGTTACACAAGAAAAAAAATAATAAATAAGGAAGACCTTTCTTTTCTTTTATAAAAAAAAGAGAAAGTCGTGGTGATCTCAAATTCTTTTGAGTTGCACAAATAACAGGGTTTATTATTTTAAAACCATTTTGAACGTCAGGGGAATCAATAAAATCATTGATTTTATTGAAACTGAAACCGTTTAATCGAGAATATAATAATTGCTATTCGTCAGCTTTTCTTTTTTCATTCTGCCACCATTTATAACCTACAACCCCAATAGCCACATACGGGATAAACATCAGGTAAAGTATTCCTGTATTAAAACCTTCTGCCGGCCTGGAACCCATTTGTGCAACGGTTTTGGCACAGATAGAACATTGGGCAAAAGCACCGGCACTTAATAAAGAAAAACAAGCGACAAAAAATAATATGAAGAGTGTTTTTTTCATTTTTCAATGAAGCAAAGATACATTCAAAAAGGCAAGCTTCGGACAAGTTTATTTTTTTTTGAATTAACTTCATGCGATTTTTTATCAATTTTTGTTTATCGTTTTTTCTAATTTATTGAATATTATGGATCATCACTCTTCGCTAAGTCTGCAAAATTTTAAAAATTATGTTGGGATAAAATTTCAATTATATAACAGCCTTTTTACCTCTTTACCTTTTTATAAAATTGAAAAAACAGGAATGCTTTTATCCCTGTTTTTAAATATTTGTGAAGAAGGTTACAAAAAGAAATTGAGCCCTACGCAAATTATTGAAGAGTTTTTTTCTAAAGACACTTCTTATAAAACTGAATCAGAAAAACTGGATTTGCTTTTCAGGTTTATTCAGTTTGTAGAGCGGCAGGTTGTGTTATTTGATGCACTTGAAGATGCGGCTTTTAAGTATGTACACGATACAACCGGCGCCGGTACTCTAAAACAGCTGGAAGTAGAAGTCGTTCAAAATAAAAAAGAAAAAGCCCTGGATAAAAAACTGGAAGATTTTTCTGTGGAAATAGTTCTTACGGCTCATCCTACGCAATTTTATCCCGGCTCTGTTTTGGGTATCATTAACGATCTATCAAAGTCGCTGTCGGAAAATAATACCGCGCGCATAAATATGTATTTGCAGCAATTGGGAAAAACACCTTTTTTCAAAAAGGAAAAACCAACGCCTTACGACGAAGCCTTGAGTTTGATATGGTATTTGGAAAATGTATTTTTTGCTGCCGCAGGAAGAATATTTTCATTCTTAAAAAGTCAATTTCCGGAGGCGGATTATAAAAATAACCCTGTAATAAAAATGGGGTTTTGGCCAGGGGGAGACCGTGATGGTAATCCTTTTGTAAATACCGAAACCACTTTAAAAGTAGCTGATGCCTTGCGTGGGGGAATTATAAAATGTTATTACCTTGAAATCAGGAGACTAAGGCGGAGACTAACCTTTAAAGGTGTGGATGTTCTTTTGGCAGACCTGGAAAAACAATTGTACAATAATATTTTTATTCCCGAAACCCGTACAGCGATAAGTAAAGAAAGCATTCTGCAAATACTAAATGAGATTCGCGAAATTTTAATTTATCAGCACAATGGATTGTTCCTCTACCTGATTGACGATCTTATTAATAAGGTGCATATTTTCGGATTGTATTTTGCCTCGCTTGATATCAGACAGGATAGTTCTATTCATAAAAAAGTGTTTGCAGCTCTTGCATCTTCCGGTGTTCATTTCCCTTCTGATTACGTAAAACTAACCGATGAGAAAAAGATAGAATTTCTTACAAAGAAAACAAAAGAAATTCCTCAAAAAGATTATGGTGATCCAATCATTAATGACACTTTTGAAAGTATAAAAGCAATCAAAATAATTCAGCAATATAATGGAGAACCGGGATGCAATCGTTATATCATCAGCCATGCGGAAACTGCACTAAATGTTTTGGAAATTTATGGGCTATTTATCATGTGTGGATGGAAAAAGGAGGAAATGAACGTAGATATTGTGCCACTGATAGAAATGGTAGAAGATTTGCAAAATGCCGCAGATACGCTTACCACTTTGTTTAAAAATGAAGAATACCGTGCTCATTTGAAACGCAGAAATAATACCCAAACTATCATGCTGGGATTTTCTGATGGTACAAAAGACGGTGGCTACCTGATGGGCAATTGGTCTATATATAAAGCAAAAGAACAGCTTACTTCCGTTTCCCGTGAATTTGGAATTGATGTAATTTTCTTTGACGGGCGTGGCGGCCCTCCGGCAAGAGGTGGTGGTAAAACCCATAAATTTTATGCATCAATGGGGAAAAATATTGCGAATAAAGAAATACAGTTGACCATCCAGGGGCAAACGGTAAGTTCCAATTTTGGTACCATTGATTCTGCACAATTTAATATGGAACAATTGCTTCATGCCGGAATATCGAATGATATTTTTTCAAATCGCCATATTACCCTGGAAAAGGAAGAAGAGAAACTTTTGCAGGAACTGGCGGATGCGAGCTTTGAATCTTACAGCTCTTTGAAAAACCATCCTGAATTCATGGAATATTTAGTGCAGGTAAGCCCGTTAAAGTTTTACAGCGATACAAATATCGGCAGTCGTCCGACCAAAAGAAAAAAAGGAAAGATGAACATGGAAGATCTGCGCGCTATTCCGTTTGTTGGTTCCTGGAGCCAGATCAAACAAAATGTTACGGGCTATTATGGCGTTGGCACCGGATTGCAAAAAATCGAGGAGGAAGGAAAATTAGGAGAGATGAAAAAGCTTTACCAGAATTCATTATTTTTCAAAACGCTCATTGATAATTGTGAAATGGCGATGAAGAAATGTTTTTTTCCATTGACTGAATACCTGGCAGATGATGAACAGTTTGGTGAAATATGGAACATGATGTTTGAAGAATACGAAACAACCAAAAAATATCTTTTCAAACTTACTGGAAATAATGAATTGATGGCTGATTATCCGGTAGAACAACTCTCTGTAAGCATGCGTGAAAAAATGATTTTGCCTTTGATAACGATTCAGCAGTATGCAATGATGAAAATTCGCGAAATAGAGCAGGAGCAAACAAAAGATTCATTAAAAGAAACTTATGAAAAGCTGGTAATGCGCTGCTCATTTGGGATTATCAATGCCGGAAGAAATTCGGCGTGAGATTATTTTTACAGCCAGTAAAAGGACAAATAAGACAGATTCCTCTTTTTGCGAAGCGAATTCTTGTTTTCGATTCATTCAGCAGATTTATAAGCAGCGCCGTTGTATTATAATGCAAACCGGCTATACGATGATTTTTATTTTTTGAAGACTGCCGCTGACTGATACTTCTTTGTTTTCGATTTGAAAGTGAAATCATTGCCTCTTTCCTGTTTATAATTTCAGGCAAAATAAAGCGTTCCGAAAAGAGAGCCTAAAGAGCGTACTGATCATTTCCCTAAAAAAAAAATAAAAAAAACGGTGCAACCGGATACCGGATACGAAATGAAAAGTGCTACGGTTGTAAAGTTGTGTGATTCTCTAAAACATCAGTAAAGCAACAAATAAGGCGGATTCTTGTTTTCCGTTAATAGTCAAAAGCCGCTTATTCCTTCTTTCTTTTTACTAACAAATACCAATCATTTTCCAAAGGAAGATATCCGAGATCATAACAGAAAAAATAAACGTTGCCCTTTTTATTGGTATAAGTGTGGGTGAAATATTTGAACAAAAATCCTTTTTCCAGCAACTTATTTTTAGTCGTTTTAGCCATTTCTTCTTCTACATCAAAAAAACTTTCGAGGATGCGCCTGTTTTTTCCCAGCGCATTATTTATATTTCTTACCAGGTTGTTGGTTGCTGATTTCAGTTGATTGTTAAACGCATTTCGGCAATAGTCATCGCAAAATTTTTTGTCAGTACGGCCTTTTACAGGTTTGTGGCAGGTGAGGCAAGTGCTTTGGTTTGCGGCTGTCATGCTGTTTGGTATTGATTTGCAAGAAGGAAGGTACAATAAGTTTTTAAAGTACAAGCGTTTACAAACGGTTATATTCAACTATAAACGGCAATGACATACTTGTTTACACTAAGTAGGATAATAATATTTATAGCGTGAAATTATCGTTTCAAAAATAGCTCCCAAATAACAAAATATTTGGCTGTAATAGGCTGCTGTACTGCATCAAAGCTATTTTCTACAATGTTAAGAACTTATTGCAATCGTGCTATTGCTTTCGATTAAACTAATACCATAGCGTACATGCCATTACATGGAATTGCGATATAAAGATAGGGATATTTTTTTTAGCACGACTATTGTTTAGCTGGGAGAAAAAATGAGTAAAATAAAATATTTTTTTTACTTAGCCTTAGAGTGGTTCGCGCTAAAACTACTTATCCCGTTGGCTATTATTGCTTCAATAATTATCGGAGTTTATTTAGGAGAATTATTAACGCGGTTATTAATGAAATAATACCTATTAGTAAACCTTTAATAGATATAATAAACCTCCAAACGTACGTTCTTTCTTTGCAGGCCTTCTCCCCCTCATTAGTAATACCTACTTTAATTTTGTAAATATGGTTAGTGTTGTCCTTAATCATTACTTCATTACTTTCTTTCAACATCAATACAGCATCTCTAAGGGTGTCTATTTTATAGCATCTGGCTTTTTGGTGTAAATAATCTAATTCAGTCCACAAATAAGATGGTAAATACAGTTCTTCCGTGCCTATTGCGGTATAAATCTTGCATTCTTTTTTTAGTAATGAAAGAATTCTATTAGCTGCTAAGTACTTTATTTGTTTATAGAACATAACATGCTATTTATCAAATACTTTTCTCATTTCTTTTCTTTTGGCATTGGTGGTACACTTAATAAGCCTTCAATATTTTTGTCAAACATGGATTTTTGAACGGCAGGTTTTTTATCTTCTTTGGCCGCTAATTCATCTATTTCAGGAAATAATTTTAGTTGCATTTCAGGGTTGTATTTATCCTTCATTAACTTAAGAAATTGGCCTTTATCTTTAGAAACCGATGCTAATGCCTCAACAGAATTTATAACCTTTATTAAGGCTGTTCTTCCCGCCTCCTTTGTTAAGGATTGATGTAGTCTGTATTTATAATTACCGCCTTCTGTTCTTGGTGTTGAATGCTTTAATTTATCTAATACAAAATAACCTTTAGGCATATTTTTATAAACCAGTTCATTTGTTAGTTTACCAATAAATAGTGGCTTACGTTTTATATTTTCTGCCGTAAATGGTATTTTCCATAATCTAAATATTTCTTTATAAAAACTTAATTCAAAAGTGCGTTGCCACTCTAAAATTTCCTTTGAAATAAACGCTTCTAAAATAGATTGTAGTTCTAATTTTTCCCTATCGTATTGGTAACCTGTTGCTTCATCAACTAACGCAATTATACCCACTTTGGCGAATGATCTAATAAGTATTTCACATTTATCTGCTACTATTTCCTGTCTCTCGGTTAATTTTTCTCCGCTTTTCCTGGCTTCTAAAACTGCATCACATAAGTCCGCTAAAACTGTTGCCTCATAGCCATGCACAGTTTGATTTCCTCTTTTACAAATTATAGGTTCTAAGTTGGCCACCTCTAACTTCCTATCCACAAATGGTTTAAGCGATTTTGAGCTAAAAAAAGTAGGTAAAATATAGCCAGCTCTTTTTTCTCCTTTTTTCGGTTTATCACGAATACTCATTGCTTCTTGCATAGCTCTTCCTGAAAGAACCCTTGTGCCATCCTCTAAAACATAGCATGGTATTGATAAACCCGCTAAATTTAAATCCCCTTCTTTTATTATGTTATTGTTTGGCATATTTTATTGTATTAGATTTTTGTAAGTTAGTTTTTTGCCTGTAACACCTGAAAGAACAAAATCAAATCTGTTTTGAGTTGTGAATTTACGTGTATTAAATCGTAAAACGAATTCATCAATATAAGCCTGTAAATGTTCTGCGCTTATTTGGTGATAAATACCGTCAATACCTCTTTTTAAATGGCTCCAAAAGTTTTCTATGCCATTTGTATGCACCATACCATTAACGAATTCCTTTGCGCTGTGGTTAACTGAATAATGTTCAAAATCTACTACTAAGCCATGATAAGAAACTAATTCATCAGTCATTATTATTGTATTAGGTGCAACGTGTTCATAAATGATAGGTATTAATGTTTCTTTGGTTCTATCAGGTATTACCATTGCTTTTATATTGCCGCCTCTTTCCCTTATCCCCATAACAGAAGTTTTACCTGAAATTGTTGCGCCATCTTCATTTTTAATCTTCTTGTTTTCGTGCTTATAATAAGATTGGCCACCGATGCCACATTCATCAATTTCAACTACATTTCCAACGGTAGCTTTAAAGTTAGGATGGTCGAAGGCGTAACGCAAACGATGCAAAAGAAACCATGCAGATTTTTGAGTTACTGAAATATCTTTTGCAAGTTGGTGCGAACTAATACCTTTCTTATGAGATGAAAATACATACAAGGCTAAAAACCATTTCTGTAATGGAATTTTAGTATTATCAAAGATAGTTCCAGTACGAACATTAAAATATTTTCCGGTGTTCTTACATTTATACTTGTTGCCTTTACAGATATAAACCTTTGAAGTTTCATCGAAAGGAGAAACCGGAATTCCTTCCCAGCGTAATCTTTCTAAATGTTCAACGCAACTTTGCTCTGTAGGGAATGCTTTGAGTAAATCGAAGATGCTTTTAAACTGTGGTAACATATATTTTAATTATGGTGTAAATATATGCTCACTAATTCATACTACCAAATCTTTTTGTGTAAAGTTGTATATCATTGCCCTATAAACGAATAAAAACCGGGTAACACTTTTTGGCGAATGCATCTTTGCGATGTTGATAAAAATTAAAGCATCAACTGAAATAAAAACAATTTTAAAAACGGTCCATTCAAAAAGATGGGCACAAAACTCAAAATCATGAATGCATTAAAAAACAAAGTTCAATTGATTGGTAATTTAGGAAATGCTCCTGAAATCAAGAACACAGAAAAAGGTAGAAAACTGGCAAAGTTTTCAATAGCTACCAACGAAACGTATTACAACCCCCAGGGTGAAAAGGTGGTAGAAACACAATGGCACAACTTAGTAGCGTGGGGCAAAGTAGCCGATGTTGTAGAAAAATACCTGAAAAAGGGAAGTGAGGTAGCCATCGAAGGAAAACTAATGAACAACAATTACACAGACAAGGACGGAAATAAAAGGTACTCTACGGAAGTGCATGTGAATGAATTGTTGCTGATAGGAACGAAAGCTTCCGTTTAGTTTTTTGATACAATCTCTGCCTGCAAATAATATGAAGCGTGAGGAGTGAAGCAGGCAGAGAATTTTTGGTAATATTGCAAACCATCACACTTGTGCAAAAGTATCTTTACAATTAGTATATTTTGAATTATAAGAGCGAATGTCAAACAATAATACCATAGAGCATAACGAAATATTTGACCTTGCTTACCGCTTCGTAACAGAAACCAGTGAGAATATTTTTCTTACAGGAAAAGCCGGCACCGGTAAAACAACTTTTCTTAAATATTTAAAAGAGAATTGTTCTAAAAATATCATTGTTGCCGCGCCAACCGGAGTGGCGGCAATCAATGCTGGTGGCGTAACACTTCACAGTTTATTTCAGTTACCTTTTGAACCTTATCTGCCAACTGCTGCCAGCAAAAGCGCTTTGTTAGGAAAATTAAAGTTTACCAGGCAACGCCAGGATCTTTTGCGGAAAATGGAATTGCTGGTAATTGATGAAATTTCGATGGTCCGCTGCGATACCATGGATGCAATTGACACGATTCTGCGGTCCGTTCGAAGAAAACATGATCTTCCTTTTGGTGGAGTTCAGCTTTTGTGCATCGGCGATTTATATCAATTGCCGCCTGTGGCGAAAAGAGAAGAAATGAATATTCTACAGGAATTTTATTCTTCTGAATTCTTTTTTGACAGCGTGGTAATTACAGAGCAAATGCCCATGCTGATTGAACTCAATAAAATCTACCGGCAAAAAGAAGAGTCGTTTGTAAACCTTCTCAATAAGGTGCGTACCAACAATATGAATGCCGATGACTTTGACGATTTACATGAAAGATTTAACGGAGATTTCCGGCCTTCACTTGAAGAAAAATATATTACGCTTACTTCCCACAACAACCAGGCAGATCAGATTAATTACCGGGAGCTGCAAAAGCTATCAACCAATTCCGTTACATACGAAGCGATCATAGAGAATGATTTTCCCGAAAAAAGCTATCCTGCTGAAGGTTCTTTGGTTTTAAAAACAGGAGCGCAGGTAATGTTTTTAAAAAATGATTTAGTCAGCAAGAAATATTTCAATGGAAAAATTGGTGCGGTAAAATCTTTAAAGCTGGATGAAATAGTAGTGAACTGTGATGGCGAAGATATTTATGTTCCGCAGGAAACCTGGGAAAACACCCGATATACATTAACCAAAGAAGGAAAACTGGACCAGGAAACTTTGGGCACTTTTACACAATTTCCACTGAGGCTTGCCTGGGCTATTACCATTCACAAAAGCCAGGGACTTACTTTTGAAAAAGTAATGATTGATGCGGCTGCCGCGTTCAGCAGCGGACAAGTTTATGTGGCCCTTAGCCGATGTACCAGTTTGAATGGAATTGTGCTTTTATCGAAAATCCCGTCAAGCGCCATTTACAGCAATCAGCATGTAATAAAAGGACACAAAAACCTGACTCCCAAGGGCTCTCTGGCAGAAAGATTTGCGGGAGCAAGGCAGATTTTTACGCAACAGTTATTGGAAGAGATTTTTTCCTTTAATGAAATAAACACGTTGGTTGATGTTTTAAATTTTCATGTAAATGAACAAAAAGGAAAACTCAATAAAGAATCTCTTCCCTGGATCAATGATTTAAAAAATAAGTTTACCGCTGACAAAGCAATTGGATTAAAATTCATTAGCCACACCGCTTCTTTTATGAAACAGGAAGCGGTAATTGAAAAAAATTCTGCCTTACAAAAAAGGATTAATGATGCCGCCAATCATTTTGCTCCCAAATTTCTGGCAATGCAGGATGCGATAAAAAACCATCCTGTGATAACAGAGCATCGTGAAACCGCCGCAATTATCAATGAATATCTGAATCAGTTATATTTAGCGCTACAACTTCAAA
This sequence comes from uncultured Chitinophagaceae bacterium, assembly GCA_963706825.1. Classification (GTDB taxonomy): domain Bacteria; phylum Bacteroidota; class Bacteroidia; order Chitinophagales; family Chitinophagaceae; genus Ginsengibacter. The sequence continues at coordinate 1,236,799 of CAVPNT010000005.1, forward strand.
ATTATTTTCTACAATACTGCAAAGAACCTTTCTCCGTTACTTCTTATTTACAGCATAAAATAAAATTTGCCCATACAAGAATCAACATTTCCTGCTATGCCAGCGGTAAAAAACAAGCTACCTCAGATGTGCCCAATGCCGAATTGTATGACACGCTCAAACGATGGCGCGATATGGTTTGCGAAGAAAGCGGTATGCCTATTTATATGGTGGCAAATCAAAATGCCTTGAAAGAAATCGCCACTTATTTGCCATTTACGAAAAAAGATTTAACGCAATTAAGTGGTTTTGGAAAGGCAAAAGCGGAAAAATATGGCGATGATATTTTGGATGCCGTTCAGGATTATTGCGACAGAAATAACCTGGAAAGTAATATGGCAGCCAAAGAAGGGAATCCCAAAAAGGAGCGAAAACCAAAGAGCACAGAAGAGAAAAACGCGGAAATAAAAACTGATACAAAAACCGTTTCTTACAATTTATATAAACAAGGAAAATCTGTTGAAGAAATTGCAAAAGAAAGAAATCTGGCAAGCTCAACTATTGAAGGCCATCTTGCGGCTTTTGTAGCAAATGGAGAAATTGATTTGAATAAAGTGGTTACTCCTGAAAAGCAAAACCTGATAAAAGAAGCGGTAAAAATTCATGGCAGCGAAAGTTTTAAAACCTTGAAAGAGAATTTGCCTGAAGATGTTAGCTATGGAGAGATAAGAATGGTAATGGCGGCGACAGCGCCAAAGAACGCGTCCTGACCGCATATAAATCAGACAAATTAGAAAAATCAAAGTTCAGACAATACTTTATTTGCCGCCAACACCAAAAATAAATAATCCGTTGTTCCTCCACCCAGCACATATTCTCCCTGTTGCCACAAATAAGGGAATGCCAGCAACTCAGGAAAATCAGGGCGAATTAATGCCGTTCCTGATGCAATTCCACCCGGAATATAATACCAGTCCGCACGGTTAAATCCATACGCCGGAATCATTGAATGAGCACCCACACCTGATGCAAATGAAGCGGTGTTGCTTCCCGGATGGCAACCTAAAATGAAATTTAATGCAGCTAACATATATTCAGCAGAAACAATTTTTGGAAACGCGGCGTGCAGGAAATATTGCTTGTAACCAAAATTCTGAATGTCCCACCCTGCGCCCCAGATATTCGGTTTGTAAGGAATCTGGTAAGGCGTTTCTTTTGCCTGCGATTGAATGGTATCAAACAAAACTTTCACCGCATCAGTGACAGTTTTTGTAAATGCCGTATTATTGATCATTGGCAATACGCGGCCAACTACCCAACCATAATTATTAATTTGTTTGGCAATAAGGTCTTTATTCGCCACTAAAAAATTAGCATACTTCTTATCTTTTGTGGTAATGTATAATTCTGTTGCCAAAGGAATTCGATGGCCCGGATTTTTTTCTTTTGTATTGGCCCAAACCTGCTCTGCAACGGTCAAACAAAGATTGGCAAGCGTATCATTAAAACCGCGCATCACACGATTTGCAGCAGCCAAAGCAGCCGCGACCTGCAAACTTCTTCCCGGATTATCTTCGGTAAAAACCCAACGGTCATCAGGTGAATTTGGCAGTCCAACAGCGGGCGTATCGACCGTTGATTTCACGTCATTATAAAATTTATTGTCGGTGATATTGGCAGGGTCGCCGAGCGTGGTGTATTGGCGCATCGTGGGTTCGATGATTCCGCGATAAAATCTTCCCATACTTTGATAACCTCCAATGATAGATAAAAGTCCATGTTCAATTTGTTGCAACACATCCGGCTTTCCATCCGGTTGTTGAATTTCCACAACGTGCGTGTGTTGATTGATGCTGGTGTTATCATATTTTACATTAAACGTTTCATAAGCAAGCGTCAGGCCATATACCGTTTCTGATTGAGACTCAACACGCAGGTCAAAATCACCCGCATCATGCCAGCCGCCTGCATTTAAGCCGGGAACTGTTTCACCACTTTTGTAGCTTGTAAGCGTGGAAGGCGCTTGATTATAACCATCAAAATGGTTGGAGTCTATCGGCGCCATACGTGCATCATCCATGTGACAGAAGCCATGCCACACACGATATTTATCGTTCACACGCATGTGGCACATTTGCACCGGCAAAAAATATTCAAGCGTTGGCTGCCACACATTTTCAGCATAAACACTGTCACTGATTTGAAAAACATTGGTAGAATCACTTCCATATTTCACGATGTACATTCCCGGCGTTTTTATTTTGGAAAAATCAAACTGCAGGTAACGGTAGCGCAAGAAGTTTCCCCATTCTTTAGGCATCGTTTGCAAGACATTTTCAAATCCTCCATTTTCATTAACGCGCAATAATGATGCGTTCATTTTTCTTTTATCTTTTGCATCCAATTCTATCACCGCTATTTTTGGTTGCGCAGGATGATAACCGACCTGCGACACCTGCACCACCGGTTTTGACATCCAACCGTCGATTGCATGAGGCGTAACAAGCCATTCCACCGCACCCTTTGTTTTTCCTTTTTGAATGAGCGAGCGCACCACAAACCAACCGTTATTATACTTTCCACGTCCGTCCAGCAGTTGCAAATCATTTCCATTCAAATTTTCAATCGTCATTCTTTGTTTATCGCTTTCAGGTGCCACCGTTAATTTATTTCCCGTTGCCATCGGCATCGCTTGTGTTTCACCTTCCTCATCTATATATTGCTGGTCGTTTGATTGCCGTGGGAAAATGCCAAATTTTTTATCCATGTAATATGATTTGCCAAAAAGAATGGAAGGCAATAATTCAAAATTGAAACCTACTTTGCCAATCCAGTCGTCAGGCAACGCACTATCCAAATCAACAATTATCTTAAAAGCTTTTCCGGCAGGAACAACATTGATGGTATAACCAAACTTTAAATCAGGATAGATAACAGGATTAAAACCTTTTCGGTCAATTTCTTCATTGGGGTAGGCCATGTGTACACTGATGGTTCCGGTTTTTTTATCCACCACGCGCTTGCCCACTTTTGGTATGGGTTGCCATTGTCCGGGCGTAGGGTTCAAACGGATATCGCCGTTCGTGGCCACGCGCTCCCCATTTTGTATTACTCCCACCCCGCCCTGGTGGCCTTCAGGATAAAAATCCCATGCAAGCATTACATTCACACCCTGGTATTCGAGATACTCTTTATCATTCAAATGCATGGGTTGTTTGGAGGTTTGGGCAAACAATTCCGTGCGGGTAAAAAGAAGTAAGAGAAGAATAAGATTTTTCATTATTTGTTGATTTGCTGGTAAGGAATGGTCAGAGGAATTTAAGCATCTAAGATAATTGTATTTGTTTATTCTGATATGCATTTTAATTCATCAAAATAAAAATCTAAAATATTTATTGCTTTGCTGTACTTTTAATATCCAGCTGCGGCCGAAAGTATCAGTTAACAAGCAAGAGTCCTTAACCAAAACGACGAAAGCTGAAAATTTTATTGATAAAAAAAGAGATCAGGATGAATGACAATCTTAAACCCTTCCTTGCTCCACAACTTTTAATTAATAATGGAGTTAAAGACATTTCATTCTATGCAAACGCATTTGATGCAACAGAAAATTTTTGTTTAAGAAACGATGATGATAGTGTTCACGTTGCAGAACTTTCCATTGATGGGGCTATATTTCATTTGCATGAAGTAACAAAACCACATTTTTTTTCGGCGGAAAAATATCAGGGAACAACGGCTATTATTGGGCTTTTTGTTTCCGATGTAGGTGCAGTCATGAACAAAGCAATTCAGGCAGGCGCTCATGAAATAAGTCCTGTAAAGGATTATGAATATGGTTATCGCCAGGGGGAAATTAAAGATCCTTTTGGGCACCATTGGTTAATACAAAAGAAAATTTGAACCAATAAGAAAATGAAAATATTTGCAGAAACCGAAAGGCTGATTTTAAGAGAAATACTTTCTACAGACGTTGATGGCATGTATGAACTGGACTCCGACCCGGAAGTACACAAATATTTAGGAAATAAACCGGTAAAAAGCAAAGAGGAAACGGTTGATGTGATAAACTTTATCCGGCAGCAATACATTGATAATGGAATTGGACGCTGGGCAATTATTGACAAGAAGACAAACGAATTTTTAGGCTGGACAGGATTGAAACTGATGACTAAAGAAACAAACAATCATAAAAACTATTACGACCTGGGTTATCGCCTGATAAAAAAATATTGGGGACGAGGAATTGCCACTGAATCAGCATTTGCTTCGCTGCAATATGCATTTGATAAACTTGCGGTTAAAGAAGTTTATGCAATAGCCGATTGTGAAAATAGTGGTTCAAACGATATATTAAAAAAGGTGGGACTTAATTTTGTTGAAACTTTTGACTATAATGGAATAAAACATAATTGGTACAAAATTGACAAAGTCGGATTTGAGAACAAAAATCGGAACGAGTAAACGTTTCGGGCACGCAACTTGATTGCAAAATCGATTTTAATTTTTTTAAGAAGCGTATCCTACAAAATATTTACGAAAAGAGTAAATAAAAATGAATCATTTACGAAAAGGAGAAATAGAAGGTGATTCGAATCCAGGTAATAAAATCCGATTAATAATTCTTTTAGATTTGTACAGTATCACTACAAATTACTTCTCAACTTATTTATTATGCATTATGATTGGAACCCGTTTAAAATAGAAGATGCAGAATCTAGTCGCCATCATGAAAAAGCGTGGAATTTTGACGAGCGAAACGAAAGTTATTATTTAGGCAGGATAAATGAGTGCGGCGAAAGCGATTTGACCATGCGCTATTTTACCGACGGTAACACGGGACGGTATTATCGCAAAGGCGAGATTATTCCCCAGGAAGAAAACACAGAGGTTAAAGAACCTTTCCTTAACAATTCGTATGAAGTCAAAAGGAAAAGGAATTTTAATTTTAAGGTCAAAATAAAGTAGATAACAAGCGGAAAATTATCGCCTTTTTTTTTAAATAGAATTGGCCTTTCCTTATAGCCTATTCTTAATGAAAATAAGACAAAGAGTGAACATTATTTTGCCTTTGTTTCCTCATAAGTCATCACTCTATAACCAGCAGTAGGAATTTCAAATTTAGAAGCAGGCACCGGATTATAATTAATGGAAGCAAGGGTAAATTTGAATTTCATTTTTCCGTTTTCCATTTCGTATTGAACAGGCAATCCGGCCAAGGTTTTGAACTGGGCGTCGTAAGATTTATTCGTTACATTAACATCGGTGGTATAATAAACGGTAAAACTGCTTCCGTTTTTTAATTTAGCAATCGCTTTTTTACATTTAAAACCTGCAATAGTTGCCGTTTCATTGGTGTTGTCAAAAACAATGCCTTCATATTTTTTATTATTCTGCTCCCAGTTTTGAGGAGTCATTGTAATCATCAGTTTTTGTCCGCTGTAATCTTTCAGAATCACCCCTTTGCCGGTAGCGGCACTATAAATAGTAGCTTCACGGCCCAGGCTGCTCACGAGTTCCGTACGGCTTTCATTTCCTTTCAGATAGATAGTGGTAGTAGCGCCATCCAGCATATCAGCCATTTTCGGTTCTCCGCTTCCGGTTTCTACAGACATGCTGTACACCAGCGTTCCTTCTGAGAGTGTTTTTTGGCCGGTCGAAGAAAACGAAAGAAAAGCAAAAGAAAGAAGAAATACAATTGAATAAGATTTCATAATATGGTTATTATTTAAAGATAATTCAATGATATAGATAAGATTATGCTTCCAAAGGTTGCAAATTAAAAAACTATCTTTTCTTTTTCAATGCATCACTTTTTTCCTTCATGGTTTTCAGCTTGGCATTCGATTCCTGCATGGCCGTTATTCGTTCCTGCCATTTGTTCTGCGCCACGGGTTTCTTTTTATTTTCCTGAAGTTTGGCCATTATTTTATCATGGTCGATAATATATTTTTGAATCACAAACTGTATAAGAAGGGTAATGGTATTAGAGACTGTGTAATACCAGGTGAGCGCCGCGGGCATTCTGTTGAAAACACCAATCAAAATAACGGGGAAAATATACGGCAAATATTTCATTACGGGATTGCTGTTGTCCTGCATATTGCTCATTCCATATACAGAAATCAGCATACTGGTAATGGCGGCTGTGATGGTAAATAAACTAACATGGTCGCCATAAAAAGGAATATTGAATGGAATATGATAGATTGAATCATACGTTGATAAATCTTTTGCCCACCAAAAACTTTGATGGCGCAACGCTATATTGGAGTTAAAGAAATCGTATAAGGCAAAAAATATCGGAATCTGGAATAAAGCGGGAATGCATCCACCAAGGGGATTTACACCGGCGCTTCTGTACAGTTTCATCTGTTCCATTCCAAATGCCTGCTTGTCATCCTTAAATTTCGTTTTGAGTACTTCCAGTTCCGGCTTTAATAATTTCATTTTCGCCCCGCTCAGGTAGCTCTGATAAGTGAGCGGTGAAATCAGTAAACGGATAATAATCGTAAGGAGCGCAATCACCAACCCGTAACTGGCAATTTTACTTGAAAGAAAATTAAAAACCGGCATGATAAACCCACGGTTGATATATTTTACAAATGCAAGAATACCACTTCCCAAAGGAACCATATTATACATTTGATTGCCATAAGATTTCAAAATTTTATAATCGCTGGGACCATAAAAAAGTTCTAAAGGAACCACTGCATCATTTCCTGCGGGCACGCTTAATTTTAAATTAGCCGTAGCTTTCGCAATAATATGTAAACTGGTATCACCGGGACTATTCCAGGTAACTTCTCCTGAAGTAAATTTATTTTTAGCGACTATAGCAGCAGCAAAAAATTGTTGATTTACCGCAAGCCAGTCTACAGGACGAACAAATTTTTTATCATCGTCTTTCCCTTTCACTATGTGCTCAAAATCATAACTGCCGTTTTCTACAAAAGAAATATGTGATTGCTGTGTTTCCCATTCAATATCCTTTTCCATTTTCACCGCCTTTGCCTGCCATAAAAGGTTAATGGTATTTTGAGTTACCAATTTATTAGCGCCATTCAGCTTAATATTAAAAGCAATCATATAATCATCTGGCTTGAGGATATACTGATGTTCTACCGATTCGCCATTATTGGTTTGCAAAGTAAAACCGATAATCTTGCTACTGTCGCTTTCTGTTTGAACAGGCAGCGGCGTAAAAAGAAGGTCAGAGGTTTGCGCCGTCTGATTATTTCCGGTATTAATGGCATAAGAAATATTGTTAAAACTTCCATCCTGCAGAATAAGCGGTTTGCCATCAAAAGTTTTAAAATCCTTCAGTTCAATTTCTTTTGGCTGTCCGCCTTTATTTGAAAAAGTAATTTTAATTACTTTATTTTCGACAGTAATCAATTGCTCTTTTCCTGTAGAGTCTTGTTTTAAACCAGAAATTAACGAATCTCTTTTTGCACCCAGAGAATCGGCAGCCTGTTGCATTTTAAGTGTCGTGTCAATTTTTGGCTTCAGTTTATTCAGAGAATCCTGGATATGCTGCCTCTCTCTTTCTGCTGTCAATTGCCCTTGTTTGGAATAATAAAAATATCCAAAAAATAAAACAGCCAGCAGCGCAAAACCAATAATCGTATTCCTATCCATACCTATATTTAATAAATTATTCCAAAGGAATTCCCCTGGAAGGGTGCAAATGTACACAAAACTTACAGTTTAGCAGACTTGAAAATGTCGCGAAATAAAAGAAAATCAGCGCTTTTAACAAGACCACAAAAATAAAGCATTTGTCTCGCGAAACCGGCAAGGTTTCGTTTTTGCTCCTCTAATCTTCTAAGTAAAACCTTCCTTGTGAATTGAGGAATAAAATTTGAGAGAAGTGATTACAATCATACCAGTTATTTTGATTAACTATTCCCTGTTTAGAAAATGAAAGGGATGGTTTTTTAGTAATTTTCGAGAAAAAGTTTAATTATGGAAGATGTAGTTAAAAAAGTAGTGATTGTCGGCGGTGGTTTTGCCGGTATCAATATTGTAAAACAAATTTGGAAAGATAAACGCTTTCATATAACAATGGTTGATCAGGATAATTATCATTTTTTCCCACCGTTGCTCTACCAGGTAGCCACTGCCTTCATCGAACCGTCAAATATCAGTTATCCTTTTCGGAGGATGTTTACAGAAAAAAATAATGTCCGGTTTCATTATGGAATGCTTTTAAAAGTGGACACTGCAAAAAATAGCATTGAAACTACGACGGGCTCGCTGGATTTTGATTACCTGGTACTTGCTCTTGGTACAGAATCCAATTATTTTGGAATGGAAAATGTAAAGCAGCATTCTTTGCCAATGAAATCAGTAGAAGATGCGATAAACCTGCGCAATCATTTGTTGTTGAATATGGAAAAGGCGGTAATATCAGATGACCCTGCTGAAAGAGAAAGATTATTAACAATTGTAATCGCAGGCGGGGGCCCGTCTGGTGTAGAAATAGCGGGAATGCTTGCGGAGATGGGACAAACGATTGTTGAAAAAGAATATCCTGAAATCAAACGCGGAAATTCGCGCATTCATTTAATTGATGCATCCCCTCACTTGCTTGGCCCAATGAGTAAAAAAGCGCAGGATGCGGCTTACAAGGTTTTGAGTGAATTGGGTGTGCAGATAAAATTGAATAAAACCGTAAAAGATTATAATGATGGGAATGTCATTACAGCAGACGGAGAGCTAATTCCTACGAATTCACTGATATGGACATCTGGTGTAATTGCGCGCCAGGTTGTTGGTATTTTACCCGAACAACTTGGCCGTGGTCGACGGATTCTTGTTGACGAGTTTAATAAAGTAAAAGATTCAAAAAACATTTATGCAATCGGTGATATTTGTTTACAAACTACAGATAAAAATTATCCTGACGGGCATCCGCAATTAGCACAAGTGGCTATCCAGCAGGGAAAGCTTTTGGGAGAAAATTTAAGGAAAATGGAATCCAATGAACAACTGAAACCCTTTGCTTATGACAATAAAGGGAGCATGGCGATTATTTCCAAATATGAAGCTGTCGCAGATTTGCCAAAAGTTTCCTTCACCGGATTTTTTGCATGGCTCATCTGGCTTTTTGTTCACATTATTCCATTAGTTGGATTTAGAAATAAAGTGAAATTAGCTTTCAGTTGGTTCTGGTCATTTATTACCAATAATCCAACATTGAGATTAATTATCCGGCCAAAAAAACAAGCAGATTGTAATTAAATTTTAAGAAAATAATAAAAATGAAAGCAGCCATTATTAATGAATTGGGAGATACCGATGTATTCCAAATAATTGAAGTTGACAAGCCGCAGATAAATGACGAACAAGTTTTAATTAAAGTTAAAGCAATTGGCATAAACCCTGTTGATACAAAAGTAAGAGCCGGAACCAGCGGCATTTCAAAACAGATTACATTACCTGTCATTTTAGGATGGGATGTGAGTGGAATTATTGAAAATGTCGGTAAAAATGTAACTCGATTTAAAACGGGTGACCACGTTTTTGGATGTGTTGGTTTTCCGCGTTTGGGAAATGCTTATGCAGAATATACCCTTACAGATCCGAATTTGCTGGCAATAAAACCAAATAATATTTCTTTTGAAGAAGCCGCAGCTATTCCGATTGCCGGTTTAACTGCCTATCAGGCTATTAATGAAGAATTGAAGGTTTCTTCCGGAGAAAAAGTTTTAATCCAGGCAGCAGGTGGTGGAGTTGGACATCTGGCGGTTCAGTTTGCAAAAAACAATGGCGCTTATGTAATTGGAACAGCATCTGAAAAGAATGAAAAATTTTTGAAATCCCTCGGAGTGGATCAGTTTATTGATTACAAAAAAGAAAAGTTTGAAGATATCGTTCAAGATTTAGACTGTGCTTTGGATGCAATGGGTGGAGATGTTTTATACAGGACTATTTCTTGTGTAAAACACAATGGCATTGTAGTTTGCCTTCCCTCATCCACTAAAAATGACCCAAAAGCGATAGAACTTGCAAACGAACGAAACATCAAATTAATCTGGCCAATGATGCGTGCCGATGGAGAACAAATGCGAATTATCGCAGGTCTTTTAAAGGAAAAAAAATTGAAAGTTTTCATTGATAAAATTTTTACGTTAGATCAAATTGCGTGGGCCCATAAAGCTGTTGAAACGCATCAGACGAAAGGTAAAGTAGTGGTGAAAGTAGATTAGAGAATCGTATGAAAATACAGTAAAGCAAGAAATAATGCGAATTTCTATTTTCTGTGAACTGGATTATTTTTCAATCTGTAGCAACAACTTTTTCTTTTTTAGCTGGTATTAATATTATCAATGAAATAATTCCAATCAACGAAAAGAACGCTCCAAAAATAAAGACTGAAGAATGGCTTACTTGGTCCCAAAATTGGCCGGCTACTATACTCGCAATCAATCCGGTGAGCCCGATAGTCGTAGAATACCAACCGATGCCACTTGCTCTTAATTTTGCCGGTACAAAATCCGCCGCAATCGCTTTTCCAACCGCTCTGAAAATGCCCTGGTATAATCCGTACAAACAAAATAACGAGCCGATAAGCCACAGTTTTTTGGCAAAAGCAAATCCACAATAGGTAACTAAAAAAATCAGGAATGAGATGAGTAAAATATTTTTTCTTCCATATTTATCCGATAGATGACCTGCAGGATAAGAAATCGCAGCAGCCAACAAATTAAAAACCGCATAGATTAAAATGGTATTTTCAAAAGAAACACCCAAATCTTTTGTCTGCAAAATCAGGAACGCGTTACTTGAGTTCCCGATGCCAAATAAAGCGGTAACCAACAAATATTTTCTATACTGAGGCGGAAATTGTTTGATACTGACATCTATTTTTATTTTTGATTTTACGTCTGCCTTTTTTTCTTTTACCAGCAAAATCATTATTACGGATAAAACTCCGGGAATTAACGCGAGATAGAAAACGGAACGGATATTAAATTCCCACATAAAAAGAAGTGCGGCGGCTAAGAGCGGCCCGATAAAAGCGCCCAGATTGTCGCCCAGGCCTTCTAATCCAAAAGCTTTTCCCCGGTTTTTTTCATCAGCTGAAGCAGCAATTAAAGCATCCCGCGGTGCTGCACGCGTTCCTGCTCCAAAGCGGTCCAGAAAACGTGCACCGAAAACCAAGGGCCACGCGATTGCTAATCCCATAAGCGGTTTGGAGATTGCCGAAAGTACATAACCGAACACTGCAATTCCTTTTCGTTTCTGCCATTTATCTGATAAGCTGCCGGAAAATCCCTGCACGATGTTCTGCACTGTTCCGGCAACTCCTTCAATCAGCCCAACAATGCTTCCGCTTACTTTTAAAGTTTGCGTTAAAAAGATGGGGAGAATCGGATAAAGCATTTCGGAAGAAATATCCGAAAACAGGCTGGTGAATGCCAGCAAAAAGGTGTTTTTTGTCAGCCCTGAGAAAAAGTGTTTTTTCTTTGCCACTTCCATATTCTTATGACGTAAAAATCAAAAAATCTTATCCAGCTATGGTGATTTTGACTTCCGTTGAATTTTGTAATCAATAGAATTTTCCCCGGCACCATATATCAATAAATAAATCAGTAACAATGTCATGGCAAAATCTGTACGGTAATCGTGCACCATAAACCAAAAACCTTTGTCTTTCAATCCAGGAAGTTTAGTAGTGATAAACGCAACAATCATAATAATCAGAAGCGGAATCGCGGCTAATCGTGTGAATAAACCAATTAATATTAAGATTCCACAAACGATTTCAAATGCGCCAGTAAAATAAGCCCAGAATGCAGGATTGCTAAAGCCAATTTTTTGAAATCTACCGGTGCCAAGCGTTAGAGGAAATAAATATTTTTGCAATCCTTCCGATAAGAAAATGAAACCTACAGCAAGGCGGCATAGAAGTGCAGGAACATTCCCGATTTTATTGAAATGTAACATCTGACTGAAATAATACTATAAATGTACGATAAGTGTTATCAAAATTACTATCGATAATTTATAGATGGCAAGCAAACAAACAAATAAGGAAAGTTGCTGTTTCTCGCCAAAAACCTTTTGAGAATTTTATTATTCTTAATTTAAACGGCTTTTTTTTCCAAATCCATAATAAATTTGCCGTCTTTTATCTCCCTAAGAAAAAATAAATGGCTGGATTATCTATAAGAAAATTTTTAAAGAAAACATTTGATAGTATCAGTAATGAAAAACTGAAACACAATATTCTGCAGGCCATTCCATTCTGGATTGCTTCATTAATTGCTGGTTTGATTGCCGTTTCTTATTCACAGGCGTTTGCTTTCTTAGAAAATCAAACATTTTTTGTAATTCATCATCACGATTGGTGGATTTTTATACTAACGCCGGTTTGTTTTTTGCTTGCGTGGTGGCTGGTAGTAAAATATGCGCCGTATGCCCGAACCAGTGGTATTCCGCAAGTGATGGCTGCAGTGGAGTTAGCAACAACAAAATTTGACAGAAAAATAAAGAAAATTTTAAGCCTGAAAATATTTTTTATCAAAGTAGTCTCCGGGCTTTTGATGATTCTCGGCGGTGGGGCGGTTGGAAAAGAAGGCCCAACGATTCAAATGTCAGGAATTGTTTTCAGGAAAATAAATGAATGGCTGCCCAAATGGTGGCCTCCGATTTCAAAACGAAATATGATAACAGCAGGCGCTGCAGCCGGGCTTGCTGCTGCTTTTAATACGCCTCTTGGCGGAGTGGTTTTTGCAATTGAAGAACTGACTAAAACGCATCTAAGCCAGTTTAAAACCGCTCTTTTTACTGCGGTTATTATCGCAGGATTAACAGCACAGGGAATTTTGGGTCCTTACCTGTATTTGGGATTTCCGGATGTGAGTAATATTAAAAATTCGATCATTTTTGCGTTGTTGCTTGTCGCTATTATTTCCGGGTTGCTCGGTGGTGTCATGTCTAAAATTATTTTAGCTCTTTTTCGCTGGAAAAAATCTTTCAAATTCCGTTACCAGCATTTGATTTACGTTTTTATTTGCGCGATCATCACTGCGTCGATTGCATTTTTTCTTGATCCACAAATTCTCGGCTCTGGCAAAAGAATTATGATGGAAACTTTGTTTTCTTCTGATAAATATGTGCACTGGTACACTGCTGTTTTCCGGGTTTTGGGACCAATATTAAGTTTTGGAACCGGCGCTTCTGCCGGAATTTTTGCTCCATCTATCGGTGCAGGCGCGGCCATTGGTTCGTTTTTATCCGGAGTACTTCATGAATCAGCATCTAATGCTAACTTGCTCATTTTGTGTGGGATGGTTGGCTTTTTGACCGGCGTTACCAGAACTCCATTTACGTCTGCAATTCTTGTTTTGGAAATGACCGACCGTCACAGTGTCATTTTTTATTTATTAATTGCAGGAATGATTGCCGGCCTTGCTTCGTTATTAATAGACAAGCATTCTCTGTACGATCATTTAAAAGTTCAGACTCTTCACGATTTGACGCATGAGGTAAATAATGCGTCATAGTTGTCATTTTGCTTTGTATTAAAAAAACAATAACTTTTATCACTTCTATCAATTTGCTGTTTTTTTTGAAAAAAGAAATGATATGGCCATTATTTTAAGTGATGATTATAAAAACTGGTTTAAAGAATTAAAAATTCAAATTAAGCAAAGCCAGATCAAAGCTGCTTTATCAGTAAACAGCGAGTTGATTATTTTATATTTGGATTTAGGAAAACAAATTGTTGAAAAACAAAAAAGTGCAGTTTGGGGAAGCGGATTTATCAATCAACTGAGCAAAGATTTAAAATCTGAATTTCAGGATATGGGTGGTTTTTCCGTTGACAATATTCGATTTATGCAACGGCTATATCTGTTTTATGGAAAAGAGATGGCAAATAATGCACAGGTTGTGCAAGATTTTAGAATAACGCAAATTGAAAAAAGTTTTTCTGATGAAAATAATGATATAAAATCTGCACAAGTTGTGCAACAATTGAAATCAACAAAGCTTTTCGAATTGCTGACCGGTATTCCGTGGGGCCATCATACTACTATTTTAAGAAAAATTAAAAACGTACCTGAAGCGATTTTTTATATTGGCAAAACCATTGAAAATAACTGGAGCCGTTCAGTACTTGAGTATCAGATAGAAACCAACTTATTTCAGAGACAAGGAAAAGCAATAACAAATTTTAAGAATTCTTTGCCGGCAGTGCAAAGCGACCTGGCAAATGCCTTATTAAAAGATCCTTACAACTTTGAATTTATTACACTTTCAGAACAGGTAAAGGAAAAGGATTTAGAACAAAAACTAATACAACATATTTCCCAGTTTTTACTTGAGCTGGGAAAAGGATTTGCTTATATGGGGAAACAATTTCAATTAAAAGTCGGCAGGAAAGAATACAGAACTGATCTTCTTTTTTACCACACCAAATTAAAATGTTATATTATTATAGAACTGAAGGTAAAGGAGTTTGAACCTGAGCACATCGGCAAGCTGAATTTTTATATAACAGCGATAAATGAATTGATAAAAGACGAATCTGACCAGCCGACTATCGGAATTTTACTTTGTAAAAATAAAGACGATTTTGAAGTGGAGTTTGCGCTAAAAGATATTAACAAACCAATTGGTGTGAGCGAATACCGCTATAAAGAACTGCCTGAAAACATTAAAGAATCTTTGAACAGCCTGGAAGAATTAACAGTGGAACTTAAAACATTAACAGAAAACGAAACCTCATCCTCTGTTTAAATACAAATTTTGCTTATTTCTTCTTTTACTGATAATAAATCCAGTGATTTTTCCAAAATAAAGTCTTACTTTTGCAGCCCTTTCAGATTTTTGTGTTTTGACTGAAACGGATTTTTTTTAAAAACATATTGCCCACATGGCTCCATAAGTTCCCGTCTGTTCGGGACGCCGGCAGGGTGTAAAAGTAAAATATTTTAATAATGCCAAAGGTTAAAACCAACTCAAGCGCCAAGAAGCGCTTCAAAGTAACCGGAACCGGTGAAATCACATTCCAGAAAGCTTACAAACGTCACATTCTTACAAAAAAAACCACTAAACGCAAACGTACTTTGCGCAAAAAAGGAGTTGTAAGCGATGCCAACCGACCATTTGTAATGAGATTACTTCGTATGAAATAATCGCCCTATCAACAATTTTCAAAAAAAATAAAAATATTAAAATATGCCACGTTCATCAAATGCAGTAGCATCAAGGGCAAGAAGGAAAAGAGTTCTTAAAGCCGCCAAAGGTTATTACGGAAAACGAAAAAATGTTTATACCGTTGCCAAAAATGTAATGGAAAAAGGGCTGACCTACAGCTATGTTGGCCGTAAATTGAAAAAACGCGAATACCGTGCACTTTGGATTGCACGTATCAATGCAGCCGTAAGAGAAGAAGGATTGACTTACAGCCAGTTCATTCATAAATTAAACGAAAAAAATATTACTCTTAACAGGAAAATTCTTGCTGATATGGCTATGAATGAACCTGAAAGTTTTAAGAATCTTATTTTATCAGTAAAATAATTTTTTAGAAAAAAATTCTTTCAAAAACCGTCCGAATAAATCGCGACGGTTTTTTTTTATGCTTAATTCTAAATTCTTAATTCAACATTCACCATTCACGATTCACAATTCACCATTTTAATCTCCATTCAATTACATTTGTACATATTTTTAAAAGCTTAAAAATTTTGAATGAATAATACTTACACCGATCTGGTAGATCAAACATTTAATTTTCCCCAGGAAGATTTTGAAGTCAAAGACGGGTATCTCCAATACAATGATGTAAATGTAAAAGCGCTGATAGATAAGTATGGTACTCCGTTGAAGCTTACTTATTTGCCCAAAATAGGAATGCAGATAAATAAGGCAAAAAAAATGTTTGCCAATGCTTTTAAAAAGCATAAGTATGAAGGAAAATACAATTATTGTTATTGCACCAAAAGCTCGCATTTTTCATTTATTATAGAAGAAGCATTGAAACATGATATTCATCTTGAAACTTCTTATGCTTATGATATTGAGATTATTCACAAATTATATGAAAGAAAAAAAATCACTAAAGAAACATTTATTATTTGCAATGGCTTTAAGCAAAAACCATACACCAGCCGAATTGCCCGCTTATTGAATTCCGGCTTCAAAAATGTAATTCCGGTACTGGATAATAAAGAAGAATTAAAAGCATATAGCAAATCGGTAAAAGTTCCCTTTAATCTTGGCATTCGTGTAGCTGCTGAAGAAGAACCAACTTTTCCTTTTTATACCTCCCGTCTGGGAATCCGGGCAAAAGATATTCTGGAATTTTATGTAGATGAAATTGAAGGCTTTGAACATAAGTTTCAATTAAAAATGCTGCATATTTTTTTGAACAAAGGGATTAAAGATGATATTTATTATTGGAGTGAACTGAATAAAGTGATCAATCTTTATTGCCAGTTAAAAAAGATTTGTCCTGAATTGGATTCAATAAATATTGGCGGTGGTTTTCCCATAAAACATTCATTGGGTTTTGATTATGATTACCAGTTTATGATCAATGAAATTGTAAGAAACATAAAAGTTGCCTGCAAAAAAAGTAAAGTTCCAATGCCAAATATTTTCACTGAATTTGGAAGTTATACGGTCGGAGAAAGCATGGCCCATATTTACAGTGTGATCGGCGAAAAAATGCAAAACGACCGCGAAACCTGGTATATGATTGATTCTTCATTTATTACTACATTGCCCGATACCTGGGGCATTGGAGAAAAATTTCTGATGCTTCCGATCAATAAATGGGACAACGAATACCAGCGGGTAACGCTTGGCGGCATCACCTGCGACAGCCACGATTATTACGATTCTGAAGAACATATCAATGAAGTTTTTTTGCCAAAAATAGCAAACGGAGAACCGTTGTATGTCGGCTTTTTTCATACCGGCGCTTACCAGGATCAGATCAGTGGTTATGGAGGAATAAAACATTGCCTGATTCCTTCTCCAAAATATGTTGTACTGGATTATGATAAAAACGGGAAACTGGTAGATTGGCTTTATGCAAAAGAACAAAGCGCCGCAAGTATGTTGAAGATTTTGGGATATAAATAAAGTCGTTCTAAGAGTAATTTCAAAAGATATTTTTGCACTGGTCGCAAGATTGGAAATCACAAATTGTGACATCCAGATAAGGCAAAACTTTAAACTGCTCACAAATTGTAACCGATTCAATAATCTGAATAAATAAAATAAATATGCCGATAAATACGGGAGATTTAGCAGATGAAACGGATGAAGCAATTATGATTGAAGCAGAACGGTTTCAAAGGAAATAGAAAAACAACTTATTTCTTTTTTTACTGAAGAATGAAATTTATAAAAACAAAATACAGAATTATGAATTTAATACGCTTTGGAAAACCAGGAAATGAAAGGCCCGGAGTTATCATTCAGGATAAAAAATATGACGTATCACTTTTTGTAAAAGAGTACGATGAAGATTTTTTTGCCAATGACGGTTTGAACGAATTAAAAAAGATTATTGAAGAAAATAACCTACCTGAAATACATTCAGAAGAAAGATTGGGATGCCCTGTTTACAAACCTTCAAAAATAGTTTGCATTGGATTAAATTATGCAAAGCATGCCAAAGAAACCAATGCTGCTATTCCAAAAGAACCCATTTTATTTTTCAAATCTACAACGGCAGTTTCCGGGCCAAATGATGATCTGATCATTCCAAAAAATTCGGTAAACACGGACTGGGAAGTAGAACTGGCGGTAGTTATAGGAAAACGCGCCAGTTATGTAGATGGAGCCGAAGCTATGGATTATGTAGCAGGATACTGCCTTCATAATGACGTAAGTGAGCGCGAATTTCAGATAGAGCGTGGCGGCCAGTGGGTAAAAGGAAAAAGCTGTGATACGTTTGCTCCGCTTGGGCCATGGCTTGCACCAAAAGATGAAATTGAAAACGTAGATAATTTACGTTTATGGCTAACCGTTAACGGACAAAAAATGCAGGATGGAAATACCGATGACTTGATATTTAATATTCCTCAACTGGTTTCGTATATCAGCCAGTTTATGACACTTTTGCCCGGCGATATTATCTCTACCGGCACTCCCCATGGTGTTGCCCTTGGAATGAATCCGCCTGTCTATTTAAAAGCCGGAGATGTAGTAGAATTGGGAATTGATGGACTTGGAACACAAAAACAGCATGTGAAAAATTATACAAAATAATTCTTCAAATAATAGACGCTTATATCCATTTGCGGAAATACCTTAAATAGAAGACGCGTAAATGCCGCGGTCGTTGCTGAATGTTATATGCCTTTGCATCAAAACTGATAAAAACATTGAAAATCGTGAAGAAAAATTAAAATCGATAATCAAAAAAATTCCATTCGAAAAAAGAATGACTAAAAAATACAAGAATGAAAAAGAAAAGCATTTTTTTCTCCAACAAAATTTTTTGTAATAAAAATTTCAAACCTATATTTTTATTAACTGTTGCTATTATGTCATTTACCATTTCTTCCGGGCAAATAATGATCCCTTTGTATAAAGAAGTGCCGAACAGCAAACCTGCGTTGAACTACAGGGAAAAAGCTGACACTGGGAAAGATGGCATTATCAGGATTAGCAAAGTCTCAGTACCTGAAATTAGTATTTTTCAACCCACAAACTCAAACGAAAAACACACTGCGGTTATCATTTGTCCCGGAGGCGGTTATAGTATTTTGGCATACAACTTAGAAGGAACAGACGTAGCAAAAATTTTAAATTCCTGGGGAATCACCGCGGTTGTTTTGAAATACCGTTTGCCCGACGATGCGATTATGAAAGATAAATCTATCGGCCCTTTGCAGGATGCACAAAGGGCTTTGCAATATGTAAGAGAACATGCTGATGAATTAAACATAAACCCACAGAAAGTAGGAATTATGGGCTTTTCTGCCGGTGGACATCTGGCTGCGACTGCTTCCACTCATTTTGGAAAATCATACATAGACAATCCAAGAAATATTTCTTTACGTCCTGATTTTTCCATTCTTGGATATCCGGTAATAAGCCTCACTGATTCACTTGCCCACATGGGAAGCCGTCAAAATCTGGTGGGAAAAAATCCGTCAAAAGATTTGATAGAAGATTTCTCAAATGAACTTCAGGTAACAAAAAATACTCCGCCTGCATTTTTAGCTCTGGCAGGTGATGATAATGTGGTAAATCCGGAAAACAGTATAACCTATTATCAGGCATTATTAAAGAACAAAGTTCCTGCTGAAATGCACATCTTTCAAAATGGCGGCCATGGATTTGGAACACATTTACTGGAAGAAAAAGACAACTGGATGGATCTATTGAAAGTATGGATGGAGCATAATGGGTTGTTGTAGTCAGGGAGGAATTTGCATTTAATTGCTTACAGCAAACAAAGAAATATGCTCGTTCCTATGTTCAATCATAAGTGCTTTTATTCATATCCGGCAACCAAGCTTCAGTAAACCAAGAAATAAAGCCAATTCTTTTTTTAGTATAATTTATAAATATTCAACAATATTCCAATTAGAATATGAGGAGAATAGCTTTCAACCTTGCTCCTGCTGAAACATTCTTTTTAAAAAGAAAACCAACGTTCCGGTTGGCTTTCCTTTAGGCGCTTTTCAATGAAAAAAACCGGTTTATACCGAATATCCTTTGTACTATTTAGCAAATAAAGATGGTATTATTTCATATCCCACCAAACTCTTCCAATGGCATAGCTTCCATCTGGTCCATAATCAGGATTTTTTGCCTGCATGGTTTGAAGAGCCGTAGTAAAGCTGGCCTGGTTGAGTACTGAACCTGCATTTCCTACTGTAAAGGCTGCCCGGCGAGGAATAATCAAATATTGTGAGCCATCCCACAAACTTTCCAGGTAAGCAATCCCTGAACCATCGCCAATTTTACTTGGTTGTCCGGGCCGAAAATCGGCAAACTGAGGGTATCTGGTGCGTTTCCACATCGCCCATGATTCTTCAGGCTCTGTCATAAAATGGACCCAAGCCTGAGAATAGATTTGAGCTAAACCTGTAGATGGATTATAAGGATAGCGCGTCAGATAATCGCCAAATGTGGCAGTATCTGCGCCAGGAACCCCTGCCGTAATGCCATCAGCTTTGTATTGATCAAAGGAAGCCTTTACGCCTGCATCATACCATTGTTCTGCAGATTGGCCTAAACCATTTCCGCCTGTCTGTGCTATTTCAGCCATCATAAAACAGGTTTCTGCATAAGTCAAATACAACGTTCTATTGGCAATTGTATTTTTATCTTTATAAGTTTCATCTGTATGCATTAAGGATTGAGAAGACCTGGCATCAAAACCGCCAAAACCTCCGTCTTTGAGGAAATAACGGGTTTGAATGGCAGACAAAAACCCTAAAGAAGCAGGAGTTGACGATCCGGCAATAGGAAATGATTGAAATCTTCCTTGTCCTGTCCAACCATAGGTCGGTTCTTCAGATGCAGGAAAAGCATGCTTTCCCCAATAACGGGAAGTATTAACCGCCGGAGAATCTAAAGTTGTTTTTGCCGCCGCTGTTCCATTTGCCTGAATATTATTGTAAATCGCATCGTTTGTTCCAAAATCGTTTTGACGTAAAAGCAACGCTGTGCGCGGATCCTTTGTGGATTTCAAAAACTCAACAAACGCATATCCTGCATCATAGTTTAAAAGTAGATTGTTGATGTCATCTACATTTGTGTTCCATCCCTGTGTGTGATTATAACCAAATGATTGTGCATTGCTTGAAATAATGGCATTATTGAAATTAGTAGAAATATCAGTTAAAACAGAAGCCAGGTTAGCAGGATCTCTTTTTTCAAAACGCTGTGCAATTTTTATACGCAGCGTATTTGCAAATGCTTCCCAGCTTGGAATATCGCCGCCATAGAAAAAATCCTGATTCCCTAAGGCCACGTTTTTAGGATTATTGCTGCTCAAAACAGTAGCCGCTATCTTTAAAGTAGAATCAAAAGTTTTATACAAGGTAAAATCATAATCATAAGCAGGAAGAGGATATTTAACCGGTTGAAAAGCGTCGTTATAAACCATCGCACCATATATATCTACCACCTGCCATGCTGTATAAACATTTAATACCTGACAAATAGCTCTCAGGTTACTATAACTTGTTTGCTGATCTGCCGGCATCGCATCTATTTTTGCAATAATCCGGTTCATACTCACGCCGATACCTGAATAGTAATCAGAATAATAACTAACAGAAGGCGCGGGCCCTTTATTAGCACCGGGAGACCAATAATTAGCACCCAAATTGGCATTAAGTCCATCCGGTACTATATACTGCATATAAGTCATGAAAGTATAACGGTTGATTAATTGCTGGCGAGAGGTTAAATTAAAATCAAGGGTCGTTCCGGTAAACAAATACTCAGGCGCTACATCGGGTAATGAGTTAGGATTTGTATTAATTTTAATCATTTCTTTTTTGCAGGATTGCCCTAATATGCCTGCCACCAGTATTACTCCAATGATATAAATATTTATTTTTTTCATTTTAAAAAGTTTAATTGTTTGTAGTTAGAAACGTACATCAAGAGTTGCAGAATAAGTACGTGCAAAAGGCACACCGCCTGTTATCCATGGATTGAACGGATCATTACTTTGTACTGATTCCGGATTTTGTTTTCCTGGTAAAGAATTATAGAGATAGCCAATATTACGGGCGGAGACTAATATTCTGGCCCCTTGGAATACATGGGTTTTCTTTATCCATGAAGAAGGTAATTGATATCCTAAAGTAATTTCCCGCAACATAATCCATGATTCCTTTGCTACTGCTCCATTATAGTTTAGGCCATTTTCCCAATCATAAGTACCGTTGTAACCAAAGCCGCCATCATAATATGCAGGAGCGTACCATGATTCTACATAACCTTTATCATAAGCCTGTTTAAAAGTCATTCCACTAATGTCAACATTCGTATTACCGGGGGTATTTCCTTTTTGTCCCTGATCAAATACTGCATTAGGAACTGCGCCGTTATATACGGTCAGTCCCGTATAAGAATCTATACGGGCTACACCTCCATGTGCCTGATCCCTGTATTTCAATGAAGCCAAAGGTGTTCCCTGCCCCATAGCATAGGTATAAGATTCTGAATAGACCATTCCTCCGAAGCGGCCATCTAATTGAGTAGCCAAACTAAAGTTTTTATATCGCAGGTTCAAATTGAATCCGGCATACATATCCGGCTCAATTTTGCCCATATTGACCAATGAGTCCCCATTAATATAACTATATTGATAATTTGCAAAATCAACCTTTCTGGCGCTGTCTGTTCTTGTAGAACGGCCTGCATTTTGAATAATAGGATAGCCGGTTTTAGGATCTATATTGAAAGCAGTTCCACCTTGTACCTGCAATACCCCATAAGCTCCACCCTGATATCCCCACACCTCTGCTCCTTCATAGCCAGACGTGATTTGCCAACTGGTAATTCCAGGATAGAAACTAACAATTTTGCCTACATTGTGAGAAAGATTGACGGAGAAATCAAGGTTCCAGTCTTTTGTCCTTACCGGATTCACATCCACCAACAATTCGATTCCCTTATTCTGAATATTACCAGCGTTGAAGTAAAATTTATTATAGCCAGTTTCCTGAACGCCATTTATATGAAGAAGCTGATTAATGGTATTCGTTTTATACCAGGTAAAATCAATATTCAGTAAATTTTTGAAAAAGGCCAGATTCGTACCTAATTCAATCGCTTTTTGGATTTGTGGCTTTAAATTATAATTAGGTTTTACATTGCCATTGATTTCAGTGGCTGATGGTATATTACTTCCATTTGAAGTAACTGCAACTCCGGGTGCATAACCAGATCCGGTTGAATAAGCGCCGGCTACACCCGCATTCCCTACTTCCGCTAACGAAGCTCTAATTTTTCCGAATGATAACCAGGAAGGCATGCTTTCTTTAAAATTATCATAGAAGGAATAAGAAAGATTAGCTGAAGGATAAAAGACAGAATAATTATTTTGCCCCTGCGGAATGGAAGCAGGATACGTTAAAGTGGACAACCAATCATTTCGGCCAGTTATTTCAAGGTTTAAATATTCTTTATAGTTTAAATTTACAATTCCTGCTACACCCATTGTAAGTGTTGAAGGAACTGAATTATAAACATTGATACTTCCATTGAAATTCCCGCTTCCGTCTATGGTATAGACGGGAAGATTTATAGAGTTTGCCAGAAAGAATTGATTGGGAACTTTTAATCCGCCATTTGTAGTCCGGTAAGAAGACTCACCTAATAAATCACCATAATCTTCATTAAAAACCCGCGCATCTATTTTTAAATCATTGTTCATGGCGCTTGTAGATGCATGAGCCATAAATAATAAATTGTATGAAGTAGTGCTATTAAAATTTACAGCATACTGGCCTCCGGAATTGAATTGTCCATTGCCATAATTTTTTGTTTCGCCATAATTTTTCAGATAATTAATATTTCCACGTGCGCTAAAATCTAACCATGAATTTGCCTGCGCTTTTAACTGAAGGTATCCTAGTAACGAATTTTCAGTGTTAGTAAAATTATTTTTATCTAAAATAGAAAAACCGCTCACTACATAGCCAAATCCATTATCCGGTTTTGTGGAATTATCAGGATTGCGGTAAGTGGCATGCCAGGCTGCAAAATTGGTATTCCTTGGCATATAAAAAACATCAAATCCCAGATTGCCACCACCAGGCCATGCATACCTGCTTTGATTGTAAAAATTCTTTGTAACAGTGTTGGCATAATTAATTCCCATTTCAAAAGAAAATACTTTATTGATTTCACTGCCTATTTTTATGTCAAGAGCATTTCTGGATAATTTGTTATTGGGTAAAATACCTAAATCATTTGTATTTGAATAAGAGAAACGATAATTGCTTTTGCCCGTGCCACCGCTTAAAGTGATATTGTTATTGGTGTATTTTCCATTCTGATAAAAAGTTTTCCAGTTATTTGGCTGCGCTTTATAAGCTACCAAAGTATCCGGATTATAAACAGCAGGATGCATACTTCCATCAAAAGCCGGCCCCCAATTACTACTCGTAACTGTTTGTGTTCCATCTCGAGAAAAAGCGCCTTCGCGGTTATAAGAACCCATTCCATAAGTATTTTGCAATTGCATAAAAGGTGCGTAAACATCGGTATTTGCATAAGTAGTACTATATTCAACGCCGATTCCTTTGCCCGCTTTACCGGTTTTGGTGGTAATTACTACAGCGCCATTAATGCCCCGCGAGCCGTATAAAGCTGTTGCAGCAGCTCCTTTTAATACAGTAATGGATTCATAATCATCCGGGTTTAAATTCTTTAATTGCGAACCACCATCTGCGGCATCGCCGTTTACTATATTGTTTTGAAGTACATTTCCATCTATAACAAAAATAGGTTGGTTATTTCCACCCAATACTTTTGCACCCCGAATCTGGATGTATGGAGAAGTTTGCACACCTGCAGAGCTCATTACATTAACCTGAACTCCAGCAACTTTTCCTTGCAAAGCAGTAATTGGGTTAACCGTATTTGTTCTCGCAATTTCATCGCCCGAAACGGTTGTTTCTGAATATCCAAGATTTTTGTTTGTTTTTTTAATTCCATAAGCGGTGATCACTACAGCATTTAAAGAGCCTTCACCAGGTTCAAGGGTTACATTCAAAACAGAATTTGTGCCTACCGCAACTTCTTTCGATTTAAAATTGACAGAGCTAAAAACTAATACTGCATTTGGGTTCGTTATTGAAATACTAAAATGTCCATTTATATCAGTAGCTTCTCCTTTTGTAGTGCCTTTTATCAGAACGCTGGCATTAGAAACCGGGTTCCCGGTTGCGTCTTTAACGATGCCGGTAATTATTCTTTGCTGTGCAGATACTATGCCTACAGCAAAAAATAGTAACGAACAGAGAAAGATTATTTTAGTCAATTTTTTCATGATATTTTTTTTATGATTAGAAAAAAGTGTGTTTTTACTGAGTAGGTTATTTAAAAGAGAATTATACTAATTCCTCCTTTAATGTTTTATTCAAAAGTTTTGCATCGATCTGGCCATAATGCTCCATCACCAAAGCTGCAGCACCAATTAAATCAACTTTTTGACCGAAAGTGGAAATCTTTATCTGCGTATCTTCTGCGATCTTTGGAATACAATGTTCATTGATAGCCTGTTGAATTGGTGGCAACCACAACTTCCCAATTGCTGCTCCCCTTCCGCTTAAAATGATTAATTCAGGATTAAGCAACGTGATCAATATCGAAATGCCCAAGCCCAGATTATACCCCGCTTCGGAAAAAAGTTCTATGGCAAAAGTGTCGCCGTTGAAAGCCGCATTTATTATAGCTTTCCATGATTGTTCCGCATCTTCAATTGAAAGGTTTTTCAAAACAGACATCTTTCCATTTTTCAAACCTGCAATTGCCTTACTGATAATCATTAACAAAGAAGTTTCTGTTTCAAGGCAACCGGTTTTACCACAACTGCATATCTTTTTATTATCCTTAAAAACAGGCAAATGACTAAACTCGCCTGCAAATCCATTAAATCCGCGAAACAATTTGCCATTGAGAATCATTCCAAGACCTACGCCCCAGCCAATATTTATTACCATCGCATTTTTTTTGTGATGCGCCATGCCTAATCTTAACTCTGTTAATGCTATTATACTTGAATCGTTATCAATATATACAGCAAGGTTCAGTTCGTCTTCAATAGCAGATACGATACTTGTTCCGGTATTATTCATAAAAGTGTAATTGATACCTTTGGCAGCATCTACAAATCCCGGCATTCCAATACCTACTCCTACTATTTTGCTCCTTTCTATTCCACATTTTTCAATAAAGTTTTTTATAATTTTTATCAGGATAAAAAGGGCTTCGGTATTATTAGTTAATGTCAAATTCAACTTTTCGGCGTATCCTATTTCGCAATTCTGTAAATCAATAATTCCTATTTTGGTAACCAACTGATCCATTGCTACAGAAACCACAAAGATTTTTCCGGGAGCCAATGAATATATTACTGGTCTCCTGCCGCCTGTGGAAGAGGCATATCCCCGTTCCTGTAATAATCCTTCTTCTGCCAGTTCATTTAAAATCTTTGTTGTCAAAGGCAGGCTTCTATTTATGCAAACACTTAATTCCTGAGCGGAAAGCGCGTTACCAAAGGATAATTCTTTTAATATCTTTTTTTTATATTGAACTGGCTTATCGTTCATTATAATTAATATTTTTGTCAGAACTTCTTAAAAAATTAGAATAACTTTTACGACTTTTTAATTTTTCAATACTTCAATTCTCATTCTTTTTATTAGTGGCAATAAAAATCAAACGAATGCTGCTTACATTTTTTACTTTTTACTAAAAAATGACAACAAACCCATAAGGTGACTTAAAAATTACAATTGCTTTGAAAAGTGAAAAATCGTAAGTTTCGAAAAATGGTTAATTGTAATGCGAAAAGGGAAAATCAAAACATAAAAATCAGTTACTTATTTCTTTGCTTAGTATAAAATACTTTCTTTGTCATTTGAAATCATTAATAAGATGAAAACAAAAGAGGAAACTGCAAAAACCATAGGTAAATCCTATACTTTCTTTGAAGACGTATATGATGTCGTACGTCAAATACCAAAAGGTAGGGTAACTTCTTTCGGGGCTATTGCTAATTATCTCGGCACAAAAAGTTCGTCGCGAATGGTGGGTTGGGCAATGAACGGAGCCCATAACGCCTCCCCAAAAGTTCCCGCTCACAGAGTATTGAACCGCAATGGAATGTTAACCGGAAAAGCACATTTTGGCACACCCACGCTTATGGAAGAACTATTATTAAAAGAAAAAGTAAAAGTAGAAAACGATACGGTTGTGGAATTTGAGAAACTGTTTTGGGATCCGGCAAAAGAGCTTAGAATATAAAGCATAATCGATGTACCGGCTTTGTTATATTAATCATCAAAACACAAAACCCGGATATTTGTTCTTTCACTGCAGCATGCTTACAACCATTATTGATAATACGGACTAATCAATAAATAGACCGCAACTCCACTAATAGCTACATAAAACCAGATTGGCCAGGTAATTCTTGCCAGTTTTTTATGTTTTTCATAATCACCAGTGAGAGCGCGATAAGCTGTAAATAAAATAAACGGAAGAATAATTCCGGCAAGCGGAATGTGAGTTAGGAGAATAAAATAATAAACATACCTTAAAGAACCCGCCAGGCTTTTTTCATCCACACTAACTATTCCATCATGATTCAAATCTCCAAATTTGGTTTCTCCGCTTAACAGGTGATGACAAACATAAGAGATTAAAAAAAGGACAGAAAGGATGATGGCTGCAATCATAATTTTTTTATGAAGCAGATACTTTTTGGATTTTACAGCAATCAATGCTAAAAGCAATAAGATAGCAACAATTGAGTTTATAACAGCATTCAAAGCAGCAAAAATATGCGGGTCAAAATTGATCTTTATATTCCATTTAGAACCGGAGAGAAAAGCAATTCCAATAAAAACGATAATGGAAACTGACCAGATAAAAATACGCGCCTGCCGGTCATTTTTTTTTAATACAGTTTTTGGAAAACGATTTCTTTCGTCCATTACGGAGTGGTTGTTTTTCCTTTCAAAAGGTCATGAAAAAAATCTGCAAACGTTCTTTTCCTGTCTTTTTCCAGCATGAGCAATGGGATATCACGAACCAATTTTGCCTGGGCAACAGAATCCAAACCATTAAACCAACCTCTAACGACACGGTTTTTATCCAAAAGGAAAAAATTTTCGGTATGTACAAAAGCGGTGTCCACATTCACATCAGCCACACTTGCCTTTATTTCTTTTAGCGCAAAAGTATAGATACTATCGCGGTTTCCGGTCGCGAGCCACCAGCTATCAGGATTCACATCAAATTTTTCTGCCCATTTTCTTAATTGTTGAACAGAATCGTGAGTAGGATCTATTGAAACGGAAACAAACTGCACAATTGAATCGTTGTTCGGAAAAGACTTTTGTAACTTCTTCATCGATTTTGCCAGCTGGGGGCAAATTGTAGGACACCTGGTAAAAAAGAAATCAAGTACGATAATTTTTCCTTTCAAATCGTCTAAGGAAACCTGCTCCCCCAATTGATTGGTAAAATGGAGATTGCTCACCTGATGCCAGGCAGTGTCGTAAGTAGTCTTGCCATTTTTTTTTATCACATTCACGCTGTCATAAAAATACCGCTGGGGCATTTGCACCGCACCTGTACTGTAATAGCTTACTAATAAATAACCGGTTAAAGGCAAAAAAATGGCAACAAGGAGAGCAATAAAAGATTTTTTGTTCATACTTTTTTTCTAAAAGCAAAATTAGCCATTGCGAAGTGCAATAGCTAATCTAAAATTGTTAATCTCACAAAGAATGGCTAATCCAGTTTCTTTTCGCGCTTTTCGGCCGGAACTTCCAATGGAACAGTATGATAATCTTTGGGTTGCACGTATTTTCTACTTCCGGCATCTGTATTTCTTAACGTTCTGAAAGATGCACCATCAGCAATGAAAGCTGTGATGAACCAGATAAACAGGGTAGTTGGTATGGCCAAAGTTAAAATAAAGGTGCGCACTTCATCACCCAGGTGCATAAAAATGGAGATGATATAAAAGGCTTTTCCAAGAGTAAGAATACAAATTACTCCCTTAATGATTAAGACTAACAGATTGCTGTAATCGGGATTCATTTCAATGTAATAAATCGTCAATCCGAGCGCGAGTTCAATAATCGTAAGGATCAATAAAACCCAAAATGCTTTCCAGATTCTTTTTACATGAGCGGCATCAGCCTCTGTAGCTGGTAATTGTGTTGTTATTTCAGCAGACATAATTTTTCTTTAAAAATCTATAAATAAATTTGAATAAGTTTCTCTTTGAAAATTAAATAAGATAAAAGCAAAGGAATACAAATACCCATACCAAATCTACAAAGTGCCAGTATAATCCAGCTTTTTCTATCATTTCGTAATGCCCTCGTTTTGCAAAATCGCCTCTTTTTGTTTTAATAAGCATTATTATATTTACGATCACTCCGGTAAAAACGTGAAAGCCATGAAATCCGGTAATGCCAAAGAAATAACCGCCAAAAGCTACAGGTCCGGGAGTTGCTACCAATTGTCCATTGTGCATCACCATTGGCCCCCATGGATTATGGCTTACGGTAGTACCCCATTTTTCTATCACCCCGTTTACCAATACATCATGCTGGGTGGTGATTAATCCGGTCCATTCGTATGCCTGGCAGCCCAGAAATGCAAGTCCGCCAAGAATGGTTAAAAACAACCATTTCTCTACACTTTTCTGGTTCATTTTGTGTCCCTCATGTACTGCCAAAACCATGGTAACGGAACTGAAAATGAGAATGAAAGTCATCAGGCTTACAAATGCCAAAGGCAAGTGCGCTTCTGTGAAGGGAAATTCATTAAAGACATAATTGTGATCTACCCAATTGTTCAGACTAAAACGGATAGACCCGTAGGAGATCAAAAATGCGCCAAATGTAAATGAATCACTCATCAAAAAGAACCACATCATCAGTTTTCCATAACTTACATTAAAAGGGCTTCTACCGCCAGCCCACATTGTAGTTTTTGTTTTTGCTATCGCCGTTTGCATTTATTAGAGTTATAATGGTTAATCAAAAATAAAATTCTTTGTTATTTGTTTGTTTACTGTTACCAATTTGTTTTTGGAATAATTTACCACACTTTACAGAGGTCTTTCATTCATCGAAAAGCATTCCACTAAAAACTTATCTTACTACCAACAAAAAAAACAATAAATATATCCACAAAAGATCTACAAAATGCCAGTAGGTATTCATTAAATCAATATAAATTGGATTATAATTTTTTCTTCTTTTGCTCAATGATTTTAAATACATGATCACCAGTGCCACTACCCCACCTAGTACATGAACTGCATGCAACCCCACTATGATATATAAAAACGAAAACGAAACATTCCGGGTGAGCGTAATTCCGCTGGCCCAAAGCTGCCTAAAGCCAATGTATTGCAATAACACAAAGGCGATACCAAGTATCGCAGTTACAAAAAGCCACCCTTTGTATTCTTTCATTTCGCGGTTCACAAAAGCTTTGCGTGTGAGCAAAATGGTAATACTGCTGAAAATAATAACCGCAGTAGAATAATAAAAAATAACAGGTATATCATAAGTAAGCCAATTCGCCTGATTACGTTTTACGATATAAGCACTGCTCAATCCTGCAAACATCATGACTATACTGGCACACCCGCTCCACATGATAAACTTCAAAGGGTGTATTCTGTTTTTTTCCTGTTTCATCACAGCAATCATAATACGAACTTTTTTTTCAAACCGATTTATTTGTTAATAATTTTTTTTCTACACCTTATCCAGTAACAAAGCAAGAAAAACGATCATCAGATAAAAATATGAACTGAACATCACTTTTCGCGCTGCCGCTACATTCATTTTTATTACCAGATTTATACTTACATATACCATCCAAAAATTGCACACGAGCAAAATCCAAAACGCGAGAATACCGCTGATATCAAAGTAATAAGGCAACATACCAATCGGCACCATTAACATGGAATAGATTACCGTCTGCAACGCTGTAAATTTTGTAGGCCCCTCTTCACTTGGCAATAATTTGAAACCGGCTTTTTGATAGTCTTTATGCGCTACCCAGGCAATAGCCCAAAAATGAGGAAATTGCCATAAAAATTGAATTGCGAATAAAATATAGCCTCCGTAATTAAAAAAAGTGTGGATTTCCCCAGTCGCCAATGAACCCTGGAATGTTGCAAAAGGGCTAATGAATCCGGTGCCGGCCACCCAACCGATCAGGCACGGTAAAGCCCCCGGGAAAGCACCCACCAATACTGAAATAGAGTTTACTCTTTTTAAAGGCGTATAAATAAATGCGTACAAAAATAAACTGAACAGCGAAATGATAGCGCTGGCAAAGTTGAACCAATACCACATGATGATAATCCCAATCGCGCCGGTGATTATTGCAAATGTCCACGCTTCATTTACCGTCATTCTTCCTGAAGCCACCGGCCTGCCTGCCGTTCTTTTCATCAATGCGTCCGTATTCCTTTCTACAGTCTGATTGATTGCATTAGCCGAACCGGTAACACACATTCCTGCAAAAAACAATACGATAACAGATGCTAAATTGAATTGAATATTTGGTGCGAGTAAATAACAAACCACACAACTAAATACCACCATAAAGCTTAAAGTGAATTTGATTAAAATAAAATAATCTTTCACTTTGCTTGCCAGCGTATAAGAAGCGGAATGAGGAATTATCGTTACCGTTTTATGCATCAAAAAAACTTTTTAAAAAAAGCCCTGAATAAACAGGGCTATTAATTCAGAAAAATATTAATTAATATGATTTTAACCCCTAATGCTTAGTCTCATCAGCACCTATCGGTTCTGTCTGAGCTATAAAATCTCTGCCATCTTTACCATAATCATAAGGCCAGCGATGTACTTCAGGAACTTCACTAATCCAGTTGCCATGTGGCGGATGAACAGGTGTTGTCCATTCAAGGGTAGTAGAATGCCACGGATTTTTATTGCGATCCGTAACTTTTCTGCCTTTATACATCGAATAGAAAAAGTTGAAAATAAATAAAAACTGAGCAGCAAAAACCACGATTGCTGAAATACTGATAAATGTATTGAGCCCTGTGAACATCTTAAAAGACTCCCAATTGCTGAAATCATAGTAACGGCGAGGCATACCCGCTAACCCCTCATAGTGCATCGGCCAGAAGATGAAATAGGCTCCCACCATTGAAATCCAAAAATGCAAATAGGCAAGCGTATTATTCATAAATCTTCCAAACATTTTAGGATACCAGTGATAAACCCCGGCAAACATTCCAAACATCGAGGCCACTCCCATCACGAGATGGAAATGCGCAATTACAAAATAAGTATCATGCAAATGAAAATCAAGTGCCGAATTACCAAGCCAGATTCCGGTTAAACCACCTGAAATAAATAAACTTACAAAACCAATCGCAAACAACATTCCCGGAGTGAAATGTATATTTCCCTTCCATAAAGTGGTAAGCCAGTTGAACACTTTGATGGCCGATGGTACGGCAATCAATAAGGTAAACAATACAAAGAAAGAACCAAGAAATGGATTCAAACCCGAAACGAACATGTGATGTGCCCAAACGAGAAATGAAAGAGAAGCAATTGCAAAGAAAGATCCTACCATCGCCATGTATCCAAAAATAGGTTTTCTTGAATTGGTAGAAATCACCTCCGATGTAATACCCATGGCAGGAAGTGCAATAATGTACACTTCAGGATGGCCTAAGAACCAGAAAAGGTGCTGAAACAAAATTGGACTACCACCTTCGTTTGGCAATATTTTTCCGCCAATTACAATATCGCTTAAATAGAAGCTTGTACCCAAATGCCGATCAAATAATAATAAAACTACGGCAGATAATAAAACAGGGAATGTAAGAACTCCAAGAATTGCAGTAAACATGAATGACCAAACGGTAAGTGGCAACCGGGTCATAAACATTCCTTTTGTACGCATATTCAATACCGTCGTAATATAATTTAATCCGGCGAGTAGCTGAGAAACAATAAATAATCCAATACTGGTAAGCCAAAAATCCATTCCGGCCTTTGAACCATCCATTGCATCACCAAGCGCGCTCAATGGAGGATAAATGGTCCATCCGCCACTTGCAGGCCCCGTTTGTAAGAAAAAAGATGAAAACATCACCACAGAAGCTAAAAAGAAAAACCAGTAAGACAGCATATTCAAAAATGGTGAAGCCATATCTCTGGCTCCTACCTGTAGTGGGATTAAAAAGTTAGAAAAAGTACCGCTCAACCCCGCAGTAAGTACAAAGAATACCAGGATTGTGCCATGCATGGTTACCAATGCGTAATAAAATTCGGTATCAAGCCTTCCTCCTTTTGCCCAATGGCCAAATATATCTTCAAGGAAAGGAAATGTCTGATCGGGAAATCCAAGCTGAAGACGGAAAATAACTGAAAAGAAACCGCCAATTACCGCCCATATAATTCCCGTAAGCAGATATTGTTTGGAAATCATCTTATGATCCTGGCTAAAAATATATTTGGTAATGAAACTTTGTTTTAAGTGTTCATGGCCACCATGCCCGGTATCGTGTACTACCAATGGCTTTTCATGCAAAACTTCTTCGTTGTTCATAATGATATTTTTTTAAAAACCTCTCGGCGATTGTTATTATATTATTGTCCCTGATGATTTCCCAGCGCTACTGTTTTAGTAGAATCCGTAGTCGTAGTAGGATATTGTTTCGCTTTTAAATATTCAGGCCTTTGTTTTATCCACCACTCATTGTATTCTTGTTGTGTTTCCACAACGATTACTCCTCGCATAGTAAAATGGCCTTTACCACACATCTGATCACAACTTATTTCATAAACAAAATCAGGATTCCCGGTTTTTTTTGCCATTTCTTTGGTAGTCAGAATTGGGGTAAACCATATTGTAGTAGGTGTACCAGGAACTGCATCCATCTTTAACCGGAACTGAGGTAAACCAACGTCATGGATTACATCCATAGAATTAATAACCAACTTCACCGGCCGGTTTACGACCACATGCATGGTTGTAGGGACATGAACATCATCATGACTGGCGGGATCTGACCAATCTACGCCAAGCGGATTATCTTTTGCAGGGTCGGTTAATTTATAATTCTTTTTGCCAAGGATTCCATCTCTTCCCGGGTATCGCATTTCCCATCCAAACTGGTGGCCGGTAATTTCAACGACCTGTGCGTTTTTTGGCGCATCGGCGGTAAATTTAAACCAGTATTTTAAACCGAAAACCACGAGGATCGTAAGGGTAATAGCCGGTATTCCTGTCCAAATGATTTCTAACTTATTATTATGGGTAAAGTAATATGCTTTTCTTTTATCGCTTTCCTGGTATTTAAAAGAAAACCAAAACAACAAAATCTGGGTAATGAAAAATACAATTCCCGTAATTACAATTGTAATCCACATCATCGTGTCAATGCTATTTCCTTCTGAGGAACCTGCGCCGTGAGGGAGTAATGTTTTAGGGTATAATAAATCATTGCACCACCACACTCCTATCAATCCTAAAATAAGGAAGGCAATCATTAAAAATCCATTGATCTTATTATTTTGCTTACGCGATTTTTCTTCTCCTTTCAGAATACTTACATATTCACTTGCCTTTGAAATCTGGAATATCACCAGAAAAATAAGCACTACTATCGCTATCAAAAAAAAGGTATTCATGTTTCTTTATTTTTTCCTCATCCGGAATACGGACCTTTAAAAATTAATAAATACAATATCTTACAATCTCTCAACAATCAAAAAGCCGATTAAAAAATAATCATTTTACTTACCGGATTTCACTTCATTTTCCGACAAAGGTAAGTTTAATGAAGGTTCAGTCTGTTACAATTTTAACCCTGTTTCTATTCTTTTTATACAAAATGAATGATGCTTTCTTTGATGAAAGGATTATTCTTTGGCGTCATGGGTACTCTTGACGCGTACCTGTTTACACCCCACATAATTAACCCGACAAATCCTAACGGAATTCCAAATTCGTACCAGCTTAGATGCGGATGCATTCCTACTGTTCCCGGCATTACCATCTGGTAAAAATCTATCCAATGCCCAAAAATGATCAGGATACACATAAAGGTTACAATAAAATAATTCCTTTTAGTAGCACGTTTCATAAAAATTAAAATCGGCGCTACAAAATTTAAAACCAGGTTCAGATAAAACAAGCCTTCGTAAGGGCCTTGTAAACGGACTTTAAAATAAATCGTTTCTTCCGGAATATTTGCATACCACTGCAACATAAATTGAGCAAACCACAAGTAGGTCCAGAAAATAGAAAAGGCAAACATATATTTTCCCAAATCCTGGATATGTTCTTTCGTTACAAATTCCAGCTGTCCACGGTTTTTAAAATAAATTACAAAAAGCGTAATGAGGGCAATTCCGGATACAAATGAGCTACCAAATGTATACCAGCTATACATGGTGCTGTACCAATGAGCATCAATACTCATAAGCCATAGCCACGGAATAAGTGAGCCCATGGTGATTACAAAGAAAACTACATAATATGCTGATATACCAGACATTTTTTTGTGAAATAATTTTGAAGTCTCATAATCCATTGGACCGTCTTCGTCTGACTTTAGACTCAGTGTCCGTAATTTTTTACCCCAGTAGGACCAAAGGAAGATGGTAAGGAGAGAATAAATTAAATAAACTGCCGGATTTAAAAATCCTTTCTTTCCATTCAAAACTGCATCGTGGGCAACTGCATTTTTATCCAGCCATGGATATATATCACTTCGATTGCCTAATATGATACAAAGAAAAATGACCATCGCAATCACACCCAATATAGGTACAAGAGTAGAAACTGCTTCTGTTACCCTGCGGAAAGCTTCCTGCCAGCCACTCATTGCTAATGTATTAATCACAATGAAAAGGGTGGCAATATTTACCAACATCAACCAAAAAATACTGTTTTGAAGTAATACGGCCCAAAAACGCGTACTGTTCACGTTGTCGCCATGAGCGCCCGCCACAGGGTTCAAAAATATAATTCCGAGAATAAGTGATAAGCCCCCTACAATCATCAATCCGGTTGACCACTTTTTAAATCCCGATGGTGTTACATATTGATTGTCCATTAATAATTATTTTTTGTATAAAACTTTAGTTAAACCTTTTAATGAGTGTTATTTTGCTGCTGACGAATCGCTGCTTCCCGATCCTCCTGCTTTTGTTGAATCTGATGCTGCTGAAACACCTGCCGCCCCGGCCAATTGATGATGCTTTACATATTGAATAACCATCCACCTTTGTTCACGGGTCAATTGGGATGCATAACTTCCCATATTGCCTTTCCCATATGTAATCGAATGAAACATCGTCCCTTCCGGCATTTTTACATACTGGGCTAAAGTGAGATTGGCTACTGCCGGCACTTTACCACCGGTAGCCAAAGGTCCTTGTGCATTCATCTCAGCCCCGTGGCATATAGCACAGTTGATATTAAATAATCTTCCTGCTTCCTTCATTTGATTCGAATCCAGGGGTGGCAGCGGATCTTTAATTTGAGCGCTCATCCTGTATCCATTGGAATCATTGGGCAGCGGATAAGGAAAAAGATCACCTCTTCTGATTGTTCCTTCTACAGGATAAGGCACATAATTGATGTCTTCCTTTGCAAGGTTGTTAGGCGCATAAGCTTCATAAGCACGGCTGTATGCCATATCCGGCATATAAGTTCTTCCCGGATCCCGCTTGCTTCCGCAACTATCCATTATGGTGACTATCCCAATTATCAGGACAAACGATAAAAGAATTCTTATTTTTTTCATATCTAAAAATCCGGTTTAGAATTTTTCTTAATAGTTTTTTTTCATTCAATCACTCACCTATTCCTATTTCACTTTCTTTTAATCCCCGGCACCAGTAAAACTACAAATACCGCAAATTCTTATTTTCAATTGTAATTTTCCAACTTTCCAGCAAACAGACAAATAAGTCAAATTCCTGCTTTCCGATTAATCTCCTACTCCAATTTCTTCTGTTCTGTATAATTTTTGTTCTTTGTCATATCTTCCAAACCACCATCCTTCTTCCGCTTCCTGTGTATTAATTTCAATCGCGCCATTTTCTGCTAAAAAAGTTTCAATTTCGGCAACGTTCGAACTGGCGTTACATTCAATGACCATAGTTAAAAGGTCATCAGTTGAACGAAGGTTAAAATGATGTTTTTTAACACCTGGCATCATTTTGCAAAGCCAGCAAAAAGTCCAAACCATACCAACTGCTGAGAATAACACGGTAAGTTCAAAAGTGATTGGAATAAAAGCTGGTAAAGGAAAATGAGGCTTGCCACCAATGTTCAAAGGCCAGTCTGTGGCAAATATCCAACCCATTCCGGCAAGAGCCACGGTGGTTCCGGTAATTCCATAGATAAAACCCATCGTATGCAGACTTGTTTCCCTTAATCCCATAGCTTTATCAAGTCCGTGAATAGGATAGGGCGTATATACATCATGGATTTTATAACCCGCCCTGCGTACATTCTTTACCGCAGAGAATAACACCTTTTCGTCTTCGAAGGAACCTACTACAAATTTTTTTATCATATTCTATGGCCCTGCAAGGGTATTTTAATTAATAATAGCTTTTCTTTTATCGTACAATATTTATATTATTAATGAGCATGTTCCACTTCTTCCTCATAAAATTTACCAGTGCTCATTTCTTCCAGGTCAGACATTTTGTCTTTATAATTTTCGCCACTTGTTTTTAATATTGCTTTAATTTCTGCTACGGCAATAACCGGGAAGAATTTTGCAAACAGTAGATAAAGAGTAAAAAATAATCCAAATGTTCCGAGGAAAAATCCTATTTCCCAAATAGTTGGACTATAGTAGGTAGTCCAGGATGATGGCAAATAATCCCGATATAGAGAAGTGACAAAGATTACAAACCTCTCAAACCACATGCCCACGTTAATCAAAATAGACATAAAGAAAGTAAACAATACATTTCTTCTCAGTTTCCGGGACCAAAAAAGCTGTGGGGATATTACATTACAGAAGATCATTCCATAATAAGCCCATCCATAAGGGCTGAAAATATTGACCCTGTTTTCACGAAAAGCCCACCATTCATAAGGATTCATGCTGTACCACGCTACAAACAATTCAGATAAATATGCACAACCTACTATAGAACCCGTCACAACAATAATTTTGTTCATCGCTTCAATATGTCCTATCGTAATGTAATCTTCCAGATGCAACACCTTGCGCGTGATGATTAATAAAGACTGTACCATGGCGAACCCTGAAAATACCGCACCAGCAACAAAATATGGTGGGAATATCGTGGTATGCCAACCGGGAATAACTGATGTGGCAAAGTCAAAGGATACTATTGTATGTACTGACAATACAAGTGGTGTAGCCAAACCTGCCAATACCAGGGCAAGGCTTTCCTGTCGCTGCCAGTGTTTTGTACTTCCTGTCCAGCCAAAAGAGGTCAGCCCGTAAAACATTTTTCTAAATTTTGTTTTTGCGCGGTCCCGGATGGTGGCCAGATCAGGCAATAGGCCAGTGTACCAAAACAACACAGAAACTGTAAAATAAGTGGATACCGCAAAAACATCCCACAAAAGCGCTGAATTAAAATTGGGCCAAACTGGTCCACGGGTATTTGGGTAGGGAAGTATGAAAAATCCATCCCATACGCGTCCCATGTGAAATATAGGAAACATACCTGCGCACATTACAGCAAAGATGGTCATTGCTTCTGCAGCCCTGTTTACACCAGTTCTCCATTTCTGACCAAACAGCAAAAGGATAGCAGAGATTAATGTGCCCGCGTGGCCAATACCAATCCACCAAACAAAGTTGGTAATGTCCCAACCCCATCCCACCGTTCTGTTAATATTCCATTGACCTATTCCATACACTACTTCCCTGTATACAGAATAAACTCCGAAAAGCAACAAGGCAATCGCGATGAACAGTCCTATCCACCAAAGCGTGGTCGGTTTTGTTTCGAGGGGGCCAATGATATCTTCAGTTACCTGATGATACGTTTTATCTCCATCAATTAATGGTTCGCGAAGCTGAGATTCGTATTTTAATAATGACATACTCTTATTAGCTTTTAGCCACAGATTGCAATCTGAAGGCTTTATGAAATTTATTAATTCTAGACTTTTTCCTGTGTGCTTCCTACTTTTCTATCTGTATTTCTTATTTTAGTAAGATAGTTTATATTAGAAAGCGTATGCAACTGCTCTAACACATAAAACTTTCTATTCTTCTGCTCATCATTTCTTAACCTGGCAATCTTACTGTTTTCGTCGTTCACGTTTCCAAATTCAATAGCATGAGTAGGGCACGCCTGCATACAAGCTGTTTTTACTTCCTGATCTTGTAATACCCGGTCTTCTTTTTTAGCATTGAGTTTTCCCTGTTGCAAACGCTGAATACAAAAAGTACATTTCTCCATCACCCCTCTTGCCCTAACCGTAACATCCGGATTCAAAACCATACGGGTGAGATCTTCATCCAGATTGGTAGTGGCATCAGAAATAATACCGCGCTGATTATCCGGGAAACTGTCTGCTCCATTCCAATCGGCCCAGTTAAACCTGCGCACTTTGTAAGGACAGTTGTTTGCGCAATACTTGGTACCAATACAACGGTTATAAACCATTTGATTCAACCCTTCGCTACTATGGTTAGTCGCTGAAACCGGGCAAACGTTTTCACAAGGAGCATTATCACATTGCTGACAAAGCATCGGCTGGAAAACAATATCCGGATTCTGCGCATTGCCGGTGAAATAACGGTCTATGCGAATCCATTGCATATCGTGGAAGCGGGAAACTTCAAATTTTCCAACTGTGGAAATATTATTTTCAGCAACACAGGCGATCGTGCATGCGCTACATCCGATACAAGTATTCAAATCAATACTCATTCCCCATTTTATTCCCGGTCTATCGAAAGTTGGATACAGTGTAGCATCACGGGTAAAGTTTTCTCCATAAGCCTTTAATTCTTCTTCTTCCTCTTTATTCAATTGACCCGGATCGGCAATAAAATCTTTTAATCGCGATTCTCTTACTACCGGACGTCCTTCCGTAATGCTGTGGGTCTGAGAAGTAGCAGTACGATAGGTTTTACCTGTTTTTTCTACAGTTACCGGCATTGAATAAGCAATGTTTGTACCGCTCAAATAGGTAAAAGGATACATATTTTTGCCGGTGCCATCAGCAGATGGCCCAATATATTCTTTTGTTTTAGTCTTATCATTACTTTCACGCCCGTATCCAACCGCAACCGCTATTACATCCGGATGTACACCGGGCACAATGATAATTGGCAATTCAACCGGTTTTCCATTAGCAACAATTTTAATCACCGGCTTATCTACATGCACCTCGTATTTGTCTGCCTGGCGCCGGTTAAAAAGGTCAATGTCAAACAATTTTTTTCCCATATCCGGCGAAATCATTGCATAGTTGTCCCATGCCACCTTTGAAATCGGATCGCTTACCTCCTGCAACCATGCATTGCTGGCGCGTGAGCCGGTACCGATAGCAATGTTTGGATATAAAATCATTTCAACTTCACCACCTTTGGCGCCGTTTATTTTTGCAGAAGCATCTGCAATATTACCTGTAAAAGCAACCGGTGCAAATGTTACAGCCACTGCCGCGGCATTAGTGGAATCTCTGACCATAGACGCTTTAACGGCTGCGGAGTCAGAAGATGCAAAAGTAGCAACATTTGAAGATGAGGCAGATGTCAAATCGGAAACATTTACAACGCTTCCCTGTGTTTTTATTTTAGAATTTTCAATCACGCCATCCTGCAAAAACCTTTCATAGTTGTCCAGTCCGCCAAGTTTGCCAGTCCAATAATTCCTGAAATAGCTTTCATATTCATCAGGGCTTCCCGTAAGTTTTAAAAGGGACGATTCAAACTGCCTTGTTTTAAATAAAGGATGAATGAGCGGTTGGAGGGCAGTAATATAGCCGGTTTGCGGCTCTGCATCGCCCCAGCTTTCCAACCAATGATGAGACGGAATCACGTATTTACAGAGTTCAGTGGTTTCATCCATCTTTTCACTGAAGGACAGAGTAAATGGACATTTTTTAATGCCTTCTGCAAACCGCTGTGCATCAAAATAATTATAAACCGGGTTTGCGGCATAGATAAGTAATGCACCTACATTTCCTGAATTCAGATCCTGCGTGAGGGCAATCATATCCGCATCAATTCCCTGCCGGTAATTTACTGTTGAATTCCAGTCAATGGTTTTTCCATTAGCGCCAATCGCTTCATTTATCGCATTTACAATTACCTGGATGTTTTTATCATTGCTTCCGCAAACTACCAGTGCCGCTCCTTTATGAGCCAATAATTCAGCTGCAGTGCTTTTTACTGCCGTTGCGAGTTCAGGAGATAAATTAGCAGAAGTACCCCCACCCAAAGCGCCTAATAAAGCGAGAGCAATTGCTCCGGTTTCAGAAGGTTTATGCAAATAACGCTCATCAGCGCTTGCACCGGTCATGCTATAAAATCCTTCAAATTGGATATGCCTGCTCATTACCGGAT
The DNA here is from genome assembly GCA_963706825.1 of uncultured Chitinophagaceae bacterium. Lineage (GTDB taxonomy): Bacteria > Bacteroidota > Bacteroidia > Chitinophagales > Chitinophagaceae > Ginsengibacter. Next base: position 1,278,083 of record CAVPNT010000005.1, read on the forward strand.
TTTTTTCATTAATTCTTCTACCGGAAGCATATTGATTTGCAAAAACCACCGGGCTTATCCAATTACCCAGGAAATCTGCGCCGAGGCTGACAATAACTTTTGCATTTTCAAAATGGTAAGCTGGTAGTGCCTTTTTACCGTAAGAAGCTAGGTTTGCTTCTAACATGCCACTGCATGAAACGGCATCATATTGAACATGCCTGCTGCCAGGATATTTCGCTAAAAAATCAGTAATAATTTGTTTTCCAGTAATTGATGTATAGGAAGAAGTGAGTAATACCAAAGGTTTTCCCGCAGTTGCAGCCAATGCCCCTGCCACCATTTTATCGATCGCTTCAAAAGTGGCTTCCTTTTTATTCGCCATTGGATAACGAAGGCGGGTCGTATCATATAAATCTAATACAGACGATTGTACCTGGCCCGAAGTTCCTCCTTCTGTCAAGGTAGAAAGGTCATTTCCTTCTATTTTGATTGGACGGCCTTCTCTTTGCTTTACGACTACGGGCACCACATCACCATCATTTATATACGTAGAAGCATAATAATTTGGAATACCGGCTATAATATCGTCTGGCTTATGGAGGAAAGGAATGGCTTTATGAACCGGCATTTCACAACTTGCAGCAATCGCTGCGGCAGCCGTGCTAAAGCCCATGTATTTCAGAAAATCCCTTCTGGGAGTTTTGGCGTTAAAAATATTTTCATTAGCCAGCTCTTCAAATGGAAGTTCTTCCCTGAATTCATTCTTTGCTGCTTTTTTATTGGCTTCGCTTTCGTTTAATTCTCCAAAGCTTTGCCAGTATTTTTTTTCACTCATATTTATCCAATCCGGACAAGCGGACTATTACCTTAAATCAAAAGATCTAAGAAATGAACAATATTGTTTCTTTATTTTGAATAATTAATAATGACATTTTCCACATTCTGTTCCACCAATCATCTGAACAGTAACGCTATCATATTTTTTATCCTTTATATCCTGGTGGAATTTTTCGTAAGTGCTGTAAAATTTATTTCCATGCCCTTTACTGTCGTCAAACTGGACATTTGTCGTTCTGTGACAGTTAACGCACCATCCCATACTCAAATCAGAAAACTGAGCTACTTCATCCATTTTCTGTATTTCGCCGTGGCAGGTCTGACAAGCTACCTGTCCTACTTTTACGTGCTGTGAGTGATTAAAATAAACAAAATCGGGGAGATTGTGAATTTTTACCCATTCAACCGGTTTGCCGGGCTTGTCATAGGTTTTTGTGTCCGGATTCCAGCCGGCGTATTGATATAGTTTCTGAATTTCATCATTTGCGTTTACCGTAGTTCCATCTTCACGCTTGATAGGTTCTCCGGTATATTCCTTCACAGCCATGTGGCAGTTCATACATACATTTACTGAAGGAATAGTGGCGTGTTTGCTATCCTGAGCGCCACCGTGGCAATATAAACAGCTTATTTGGTTTACCCCCGCATGCACTTTATGAGAATAATATATAGGTTGAACGGGCTGATACCCCTGCTGCCTGCCCAAGCCCATAGCACCTTCTACAAGCCAATAGCCGGCAAACACAAATAGTATAATGGTAAGAAGCAGTAAATATGCTTTATTGCGGTAAAAAGGAACTGGCGCCGGCGATTTTTGACCTTCCTTTTCGTCAGTAAGTTTTTTCAGATTGCTGTTTACCTGTAATAAGATCAAAGCCACGATACCAAGGATCAAGGTTAGCAATCCATATAAAACAGAATTATCAGATTTAGGAGCTTCCGTAGCAGCACCCGGCGCGCCCGTTTTGGGAGCTCCCGGAGCTTCATACTTATCTGCCCAATCAAGAATCGCATCTATATCTGCATGAGATAAATCAGGAAAAGCGGTCATTACTATACCACCATGTTCTTGCATCAACTTCTTAGCATAAGGATCAGTCTGTACCATGGAAGTGGTATTGGCGATCCACTTATAAACCCAACCTTTTTCCGGCTCCCTTTCACGCGCTCCTTTAAGTGGCGGACCTACGTAAGCATCTAATGGTTTATGACAACTGGCGCAGTTTGCTTTAAAGAGGGCCTCTCCGTCTGCAGCATACACTGATTGTTGAGAAGAAACCAGGGTAAGAAAAATGACTACTGCGAATGTTTTAGTAAAAAGCCTTTTGACTAGATTCATGACACTTGTTTACCTATCTTGAATTAATAGAATAATTTCCTTGTTGGCTGCAAAAGTAAGGAAGCGGGTTGACAAACAATTAACATTTTTAAATTTTTTTTCGGGAAGCGAAATATCTTGAGAGAATTAGCAGCAGTAAAGAATGTTAGCCAATTTTTCCCCTTTGAAAACATCAAAGTTGTTTTATATTGCGAGCATGATGGCGCTGTGTTTAGCTAAAAAGGGAAAACGAAAAAGAGTTGATATATAATGTAAAAGACAGGAAATTATCCTTCGTATTATTGTAAAGAAGCATCATTTATATTATTACGGTATGGAAGAAATATCTTTGAAATAAATTAATGAATGTTCTGTTGAACGTGAATTGCCTTTCATTGTTTTTAATTCGCAATTTATCTAGTGCTGATTAGAGATAACACCAATTTTAAACAAAGCGAAAAAAAATTGAAAGGTTACTTTTCTGCCTGGGAGGGGGCGTCCATCTGCGAAGCCTGTTTTAAGTATCTAGTAGTCCCGACAAGAATCGAACTTGTATCAAAAGTTTAGGAAACTTCTATTCTATCCATTGAACTACGGGACCATTTCCTTTTTCCAAGGTCGGCAAAATTAATGGAAAATCTTTAAGTAAAAGGGTTTATTAAACCAGAAAGCATCTTTTTACTTGTTAATTATCACACTACAAAATGCGCAACTGATTTCAACCAATTTTTTTTAACCAAAATAGATGGGAAATTTGCATAAAAAGGTTGCCAACTTTCCGGCTCTTAAAAGTTGGCAACCTTAAAAATAAAAATTAAAAACTATGGCCTTACTTTTTGAATCAATAAAAATCAGGGATATTACTTTAAAAAACAGGATCATCGTTTCACCGATGTGCCAGTATTCGAGTGTGGATGGATTTGCAAATGATTGGCATTTGGTGCATTTGGGAACACGTGCTGTGGGTGGCGCGGCGCTCGTTTTTACTGAAGCAACAGCGGTTTCTCCGGAAGGAAGAATTTCTCCGGATGACCTCGGAATATGGAAAGATGAACATGTTCCTTTTCTAAAGAGAATTACCACTTTTATAAAAGAACAAGGCTCCGTTCCTGGAATCCAATTGGCTCATGCGGGAAGAAAAGCAAGCCATCTAAGCCCATGGAAAGGCCGGGTTGCATTGACAGAAAATGAAGGCGGATGGCAAACAGTAGCGCCAAGCGCTATTGCTTTTAAAGAAGGTGAACCGGCGCCGTTAGAAATGACAAAAGATGAAATTAAACAACTCGTAAAGGATTTCGGAGATGCCACCAAAAGAGCCGTGGAAGCCGGTTTTGAAGTTTTTGAAATTCATGGAGCACATGGATATTTGGTAAATGAATTTCTATCTCCCGTAAGTAATTATCGAAAAGATGAGTATGGAGGTTCTTTTGAAAACCGCATCCGGTTGCTTTTGGAAATTATTAAAGAAATGAGAAGTTTTATGAAAAGGGGTTCGCCTTTATTTGTTCGCATTTCCGCTACCGATTGGGTGCTTGCAGGCTGGAATGAAAATGATTCTGTCGCTCTTGCAAAAATCTTAAAAGAAAATGAAGTGGATGTCATTGATTGCTCCACCGGTGGTAATTCTCATGAACAAAATATTCCGGTTGCTCCTCTTTACCAGGTTCCTTTTTCTGAAAAAATAAAAAAAGAATCTGATATCATGACTGCAGCGGTTGGATTAATTACAACAGCGCATCAGGCGGAAGAAATTCTCAAAGATGAAAAAGCGGATTTAATTATTATGGCGCGGCAGTTATTGCGTGAACCTTATTTTCCGCTGCACGCTGCAAAGGAATTAGATGTGGATTTGCAGTGGCCTTTGCAATATGACAGAGCAAAATAGTTTTTTCATTTTTGTAAAAAAACCCTCCTAAAATAATTTTGAGGAAGGTTTTTTTATTGAAGATTAAGAAAACTACTTTTTTACCCGGCCATCTTTTTTATCTTTTTCATGACCGATTATATATCCTCCTGCTGCACCTACTGCTGCACCAATAGCCGCGCCGGCACCTTTGTGTTTGGAGATAATTGCGCCACCGACTGCGCCTGTTGCACCACCAATTACAGCCCCTTGCGCTCCTTTACTCCATCCTTTTTTCTGTGTACCTTGTGAGGTAGAGGAGCCTGAATTACTTGCAGTTCCGGAATTTGAAGATGTTCCTGATTTCGAAACTGTTCCTGAAGAAGAGGTGGCTGATTTCGATACTGTACCTGAATTTGAAGATGTGGATGACTTCGATACTTTTTCTGAAGTTGAAGAACTATGAGAAGCAGCAGCATTGCTGTGAATAGTTGTTGCAGGAACCGGGCTTTCATTTTTTATTTTAGCAGAGTCTGAAGAAATACTGTTGTGATATGCAGTGGAATCTGATAATAACTGAATATCTCTTGTATCTGTTTTTTCATTGCTGTTACAAGCGGCAAATGAGATTAAGAACAGGATCGGCAAAAACACTTTTTTAATTAATCTGAACTTCATAGTACGTAATTTTTGTAAAAAATATAAGTCAAAAATGGTAGAGGAGAAAATAATGCCAAATTTTGAAAAGCCTGCAAAAAGTTGTACAAATTTTGTTAAAGCCATTGTTAGTTAAACGTTTTTGTATTAAGGGTTGATGCGATATAAATAAAAAGCCTTTCTTTTATTGCAAAAGAAAAGCTTTTTTAAAAACACGGTTTTATTTAAAATCAAATTTATTATCCTTCTTGTCCATGTTTTTACCAATTATGTAACCTCCGGCTGCGCCTACAATACCGCCGACAACAGCGCCCAAGCCTTTTTTCTTGCTGATAATAGCACCACCTACTGCACCACCAACTCCGCCGATTATGGCGCCTTGAGACGCTTTATTCATCCCTTTTTTCTGCTGCACTTTTGTTTCACTTCCGGTCGAAGCAGTTTGAGAAGTACTGGTCCCGCTTGTAGAATTATCAACTGTAGTTTTTCCAGGCTCAGGAGTAGTAACAACAGGTGGAGTTGTCACTGTGGGAATATTTGTTACCTGATCGCGTACAGGAGAAGTTGTTGCGATTTTAGCTGGACTTTTTGCAGCCGTTTTCACTATTACAATCGTCCGTGGTTTTTCGGAGATCTTTGCAGGAATTTGTTCTGCTTTTACCACTTTATTGGTATCAGAAAAAACGTTGTTATTGTAAGCGGTAGAATCTGATAATAATTGAATATTACGGGTTTGGTCATTCTGATCAGAATTGCTTTTGCAAGCGGCAAAAGCGGTAATGACAAATAGAGCGAGTAGTAAATTTTTCATGAGATTTAATTTTTAAAATGGTGAATGTTTTTAAGATTTTATTGCTTGCCTTCAAATAATAGAACGAAATTTTCTGCCATTGTTTAATCATCAAAAAGGCTTTTTCATTCCTTTAACAATACAAAAAAAATCAAACACACTCATCAGAAAACATCACTTTTATTTACCTTCATCTTTAAAAAAATAAATGAAAAAAATATTTTTATCATTAACGCTGCTTCTCATTTTTGCGATTGCCTATTCGCAAAATTTTCCCAGCAGTTATACAGATGGAAAATACGTAACCGTAAATGGAGCAAAACTTTATGTGGTTTTAGTTGGACAGGGCGATCCGTTGATAATTATTCCAGGCGGTCCGGGCGGTGCTCACCCTGGTTATCGTGTGTTTGATTCTTTGGCAAAAGATAATCAGATCATCTACTTTGATGCGTTTGGTAGAGGTAAAAGCGATACGGCAAAAGATGTAAAAGAATATACACTTGCACGTGATATTGAAGATATTGAAGGGCTGAGAAAAGCGCTTCATTTTGATAAATTAAATGTGCTTGGTCACTCGTACGGCGGCTTGGTTGCGCAAGGATATGCATTGAAATATCCTAAACATGTGAGCCATCTGATACTTGCAAATACTTTTCATAGTTATATTATGTGGCAAAAAAATGATAACAACAGCAATTATGAAATCGCCACCAATTACCCGGAAGTTTGGGATTCATTAATGATCATTCGTGAAAAGGGCGCCGTTTCCAGCGATCCCGAACATCAAAGATTGTACGGGAAAGTTCCTTATGGATTTTTATACGCTTATAATCCAAATAATTTTCTATCGCGGGGACAAAAGCCTTATCCAAATTCCTTCAATTCAAAATTATATTATCAGATGGTAGGCAGGGATGGCGATTTCCTGGTAGGAAGTGATATTGGCACATTTGACTACCGCAAAGAATTGAAAAATTTAAAAATGCCGGTATTGATATATGGTGGAAGATACGATCGGGTAGCGGTTCCGGTTATGATGGAAAAATTTAAAGAATATTGCCCGCAGGCAAAATTTGTAATGTTCGAAAGATCCGGTCATAACCCGCAGATAGAAGAACCCTCAAAACTCTTTCCCCTTATCGAAAATTTTCTGCATTAGTATTCAAAAATGATTAGACAAGAGCGAAAAAAAAACGCTTTGTAAAGTGAAAAATTGGTATTACCTTTGCGGCCTTTAAAAATCATGCCGTAACATGATAAATGGCCAATTAGCAATGGCATATATCTCTGTAACACAGTAAATGGCATGTCGATTAACTTTAAAACAATAATTGTACATGAAATTAAGTCAATTCAAATTTGACCTCCCTCTCAATCTTATAGCACAAAATCCGACCAAAAGAAGAGAAGACAGCAGACTGATGGTGATCGAAAGAGCCACCGGAAAGATCGAAAACAAACATTTTAAAGACATCCTTGATTATTATGATGATAAAGATGTTTTTGTAGTAAATAATACCAAAGTTTTTCCGGCAAGAATGTATGGAAAGAAAGAAAAAACCGGTGCCAAAATCGAGGTTTTTCTTTTAAGAGAATTACATCGGCAAAACCGTCTTTGGGATGTGATTGTAGATCCTGCACGAAAAATAAGAGTCGGCAATAAATTATATTTTGGAGAAAATGATGAACTGGTAGCGGAAGTAATTGATAATACCACCAGCCGCGGCAGAACCATTCGATTTCTCTGGGATGGCACTGAAGAAGAATTCAGAAAGATGTTGTACTTCATGGGTGAGACTCCTTTGCCAAAATACATCAAACGCAAACCGGATGAAGAAGATCGTGAAAGATACCAGACCGTTTATGCAAAACATGAAGGCGCGGTAGCCGCTCCAACTGCCGGTTTACACTTCAGCCCTGAATTAATAAAACGTTTGGAAATCAAAGGTGTGAAATTTGCAGAAGTTACTTTGCACACCGGCCTTGGCACTTTCAGACCGATAGAAGTAGAAGATCTGAGCAAGCATAAAATGGATGCGGAATATTATCGCATAGATGAAGAAGCGTGCAGGATCGTAAACAAAGCGAAAGAAACAGGGCACCGCATATGTTCTGTAGGAACGACAACGATGCGCGCGATGGAAACATCTTTTACCGCACAAAAATTATTAAAACCTTCAGAAGGCTGGACCAATCATTTTATTCATCCGCCTTATAACTTCAATATAGCAGATTCATTGATTACGAATTTTCATTTGCCCAAAACCAGCTTATTGATTATGGCGTGTGCATTTGCGGGTTACGATTTGATGATGGATGCTTATAAAAAAGCCATTAAAGATAAATACCGTTTTTTCAGTTATGGCGATGCGATGTTGATTATTTAAAATATTTTTATTCTAATAAAAAATTTCCGGCTGATGATTTTTCATCGGCCGGTTTCGTTTTTTATAGAATGCGGTTGTTTCTTTTGCAGTAAACTAAGAAATAAGGCGATTTTATGTTTTAGAGAAGCTTGGAAAGATTTCAAACAATCTTTTCAGTTTTCAAATACTCAAAAATATAATCGGCATTTTTTAAATTAAGCCATTCAGTCCTGTTTGCATTAAATTGAGAATGAGTAAGTGCGTTTATTTCTTCCGCTGAAAGGTTTAGCGAGTTTTCTGGCTTTCTTTTAGTAAGGATGCCCAATCCATGATCACAGTCCAGGACAAAGACATTAATATCTTCTCGAAGAGACCTCAGATGAACGATTGTTTTCCATAAATCTCCGTTCCAGGTGCCACTCATTCCCTTTGCTTCCCATTCACCGAAAGGTATAGATGCTTCTTCTGTAAGCGGATTGCAGTCATGCATGATAATAATTCCATCTTCATCAAGGTATTTCAACGTATTTTCAACATCACGCAATGCAAAATGGTATTCAGGCATTCCATCTATGAGCGCAATATCTATTTTTTTAGTTTTGAATAGATCCGGCGCATCTTCACTAAAAAAGCGATCACTGGTTTTTAAAAAGTATTTATTAAAAAGATTGTAACGACTTAAAAGAGTTTTGCCAAACCTTCTAAGAAAGTCGAATTTAAATTCCTGATCCACAGCTATTTTAAAATTTGCTTCTTACCTTAAAAAAAAACGCGGCCATTAAAAACGCCAATTTCGAGGTAATTTTTTGATTTTTTTTGCGTCAATAAGAATTTAACCAGTTTAACTCTGTCCATGCGGTATTTCAATTTTCTAAACTTTCCCTTTTTCTAAAGTTAGTTTGTGTTTTCGCAAATGTATGTTCAAATTGAGACAAAAATGTATATTTAATATTTCTTATCCTATCCGTGGTTTCTGATAAAAGAAATTTTTATTTTTCAGTAAAGAAAGAAATAAGGCGAATTTCCATTCCTGAAAAACCGGAGATTCAATTCTCCAAAAACGAATCTATTCGTTGGAAACCCTGTATTTTTTATTAATACCGTCACATGGTTTTATTCCTGTATTGACTTACCTTTGCAGCCCGTAAATCAGAAAAAATATGAGTGGTGCATTAAAAGAAGTAAGGAACCGGATAAAAAGCGTTCAAAGTACCCAACAAATTACCAAAGCTATGAAAATGGTAAGCGCTGCAAAGCTAAGAAGGGCGCAGGATGCCATTATCCAAATGCGGCCTTACGCACAAAAACTTCAGGAAATGCTTGGCAATATTGTCGGTAATGCTGAAGGGGATATAAACCTGGCACTTGCCAAAGAAAGGGCGATAGAAAAAGTGTTGCTTATAGTTATTACCAGCGACCGGGGATTGTGTGGAGGTTATAATAGTAATCTCATCAAACTCGCCAAGCTGGATATTCACGAAAAATATGCTGCACAGTTTGCTAAAGGAAATGTGCAAATCCTGCCTTTGGGAAAAAGAGGTTATGAGCATTTTTCCAAAAATAATTATCAGGTAATTGATCGCTTTTGGAACATTTTTTCTGATCTTTCTTTTGAACATGTAGCAGAAGCAGCAAAATATGCAATGGATTTATTTTCCAGAGGAGAAATAGATGCTGTAGACGTCGTTTACAGTGAATTTAAAAATGCGGCTACGCAAAAATTTATTGCGGAACCATTTTTACCGGTAAAAAAATCTGCTCCGCAAAAAGGCGGTACCAAAGCGGATTTCATCTTTGAACCGGGTAAAGAAATTCTGTTGCAGGAATTAATGCCAAAAATCCTGAATACTCAATTGTATAAAGCGATTCTGGATTCACATGCAAGTGAACATGGCGCACGAATGACTGCAATGGATAAGGCTACCGACAATGCAAATGAACTGTTGAAAGTGCTCAAAATAAGTTATAACCGTGCAAGACAAGCTGCAATTACCACAGAGCTTACAGAAATTGTGAGCGGCGCGGCTGCTTTGCAAGGGTAATCTGGCTGGTTGGCTATTGAATAAAAATGGAATTAAGCGTCATCATCCCACATATTGAAGCGTTAATTTTTGCCAGCGACAAACCTTTGGCATTAACCGACCTTGTTGAACTATTCAACAATGCGATGGGCTTTATTGAAGACCGCGCTACTCCCGACCAGATAGAAGCCGCAGTAAATGCCATCAAAGAAAAATATGATTCAGAATTTTATGCATTTGGCCTGGTCGAAAGCGGCGGTGGCTGGCAATTTCTTACCAAGCAGGAATATCACAAAACAATTGCTCAACTCAATGGAGACAAGTTTTTAAAAAAATTATCTGCCGCATCGATTGAGACGCTTTCCATTATTGCATATAAGCAGCCGGTAACGAAATCAGAAATTGAATTGATTCGCGGCGTCAATTGTGATTATGCAGTTCAGAAACTTTTGGAAAAAGAACTGATTGTAATTTCCGGAAGAAAGGAAGATGCGGTAGGAAAGCCACTGGTTTATGCCACTTCTAAAAATTTCATGGATTATTTTGGAATTAATTCTGCAGATGATCTTCCGAAAATAAAAGAGATTCTGAACCAGGAAATAACTGAAGCAACAAAAATTGAAAGAGAAGAAAATATAGAAATCAAAGATGAAAATCAGAATGCAAGTGCAGAGCTTATAGATGAAAGCAATGAGACCGCAAAAGATGATTTGACGGAAACGTCTTAATTATTTTAAAAAAAACTTCTGTCTTTTTACACAACACTTCTGTCTTTTTTCTACTTTTATAAATTTTCAACTTTTTATAAAAAGCTTTTAAATTTTTTTATCCTTTTATAAATGTCTGAGGTATTATCTCATAATCAACTTGCTGCCATCGCTGATGAATTTGGAACTCCGGTTTACGTTTATCATGCTGAAAAAATTGCAGAACAATATCAGAAATTAAAAAACGCTTTTTCCGGCCAGGACGTAGTTTTCTTTTATGCCTCAAAAGCATTAACCAATATTAATGTATTGCGTTACATTAAATCGCTCGGCGCTAATGTAGATTGTAGTTCCATCTATGAAGTGAAACTCGCGCTACATGCCGGCTTCCCAAAAGAAAAGATTTTATACACTTCCAATGGAATTGCTTTTGACGAAATTGAAGAAGCAAAAAACCTGGGAGTTCATGTCAACATTGACAGTCTTTCCAATCTGGAAAAATTTGGAAAAAGATTCGGACATTCTTATCCTGTAGGAATCCGCTTGCGTCCTAATATTTTAGCAGGCGGGAATATTAAAATTTCCACCGGGCATGATAAAAGTAAGTTCGGAATTCCCGTCGATCAGTTTCAGCAAATAATCGAATGTGTTGAAAAAAATAACCTTTTTATCCAGGGTTTGCATATTCACACCGGCAGTGAAATCAAGGATGCTGATGTTTTTGTAAAAGGAATCGAAAAACTTTTTGATATCATCCCTCATTTCAAAGAACTGCAATTTATTGACCTTGGCGGCGGTTTTAAAGTGCCTTATAAAGAAGGCGATTCAGAAACAGACATCGATCTGCTGGCACAAAAAGTAAAAGAAGCATTTGCCAATCATCCGAATCCAAAACCTTTGCAAATCTGGTTTGAACCGGGAAAATTTTTAGTTAGTGAAGCGGGATATTTTGTGACGCAGGTAAATGTTTTAAAAGAAAGTTCTTCAACAATTTTTGCGGGAGTGAATAGTGGTTTCAATCATTTGATTCGTCCGATGTTTTACAATGCCTATCACCGGATTGAAAACATCAGCAATGACGGAGGGCCGAAAAAAATCTACACAGTAGTGGGATACATTTGTGAAACAGACACATTCGCTGAAGATCGTGAGATCAATGAAATCAGGGAAGGCGATTATCTTGTTTTTTACAACGCCGGAGCTTATGGTTTTGAAATGTCTTCCAACTTTAATTCGAGGTTGAAACCGCCAGAAGTACTGGTAAAAAATAACCAACCGGCATTGATAAGAAAGAGAGATGTTTTTGAGGATTTGTTGAGAAACCAGGCGGAAGTGGACGGTTCGGAAATAGTTTAGAAGGGCTTAGAAAATTGAAGCATAGTTTAGAGCGGGTTTTAGAAAGTTTAGAATCGGTTAGGGGTTGAAAAATAAGAAACGGTCATATTTATTTGTTTACTGAGGACAAGAAGGAAAATATTTTTATTATGGAAAAAGTAATCATTGTTGGCGGCGGAGTGAACGGCCTTTGCGCCGCTTATTATTTGCAAAAAAGCAGCTGTGAAGTAACGGTTATTGATAGCGGCGACATTTCCAATAATTGTTCTTTTGGCAACATGGGATTTTTATCACCGAGCCATTTCGTACCTCTTGCTTCTCCCGGCATTATTTCGGAAGGATTAAAATACATGCTCAGCAGTACAAGCCCATTTTACATCAAACCCAGACTGAACATATCTTTCATTCAATGGGCCTTAAAATTTTATCAAAACAGCAATCAAAAAACGGTCGAAAAAAATGCGCCACATTTAAGCGAGCTTTTGAATATGAGCCGCCGGCTGATGAACGAAATAAGAGACGATATCGGGGATGTTTTTGATATGGAAGAAATAGGCTGCATGATGATGTGCCATTCACAAAAAGCTTTTGAAGATGAATTGAAACTGCTGGAAGGTGCCAAAAAATTCAAGCTTGAAGTAGAAGTGTTGAACCGTGAGGAATTGCAAAATCACGAGCCGGATGTTGAATTGGATATTTATGGGGCATTGTTATTTAAAGATGATGCGCATATTCATCCCGGCAAATTTATCGTGGCGATGAAAAATTATTTGGAGAAAAATGGCGTCAATTTTCAATTGAATACAACGGTTACCGGATTTAAAAAGAATCATAAAAAAATTGAATCAGTAACTACCGACAAAGGAACTTTTACAGCAGATGAAATTGTGTTGGCAGGTGGAAGCTGGCTTGCAAAACTGGCCAAGCTGGCTGGCGTTAAATTATTACTTGAAGGAGGAAAAGGATACAGTTATACTTACGAACATGTTGAAAAAAATATCCGTTACCCGGCAATTTTAGTAGATGGCCGTTGCGCTGTAACGCCATGGCAGCACACACTGCGCATTGGAGGCACGATGGAATTTAGTGGCATCAACGATAACGTTTTGATAAAAAGAATGGAAGGGATTTTCAATTCTGTCAAAAAATTCTATCCAGGTTTAAAAATTGATTTTCCGCCTAAAGACAAAATCTGGACTGGTCTTCGTCCGGTGTCTCCTGATGGATTGCCTTACCTTGGAAAAGCAGCCGGATTGGATAATCTTTTAATCTCTGGCGGCAATGCCATGTTAGGGATTTCCCAAGGCGCTGCAGCCGGACAAATCATCAGCGATATTATTGAAAAAAGAAGCACGGCAATTGATATCAGCGCTTTTAAAGTGGGAAGGTTTTAAGTAGCGGGAAAAGGTGCAAGCGATATATAAAAGTAATCTTTCGTTTATTATTACCTGTTATTAGACTCTTATTCACCGACTGTCAATTTTACCTTATTTATTCGTTTGCTGCCTTTTATAATTCAGTAAAAGGATTAAATTTGAGAAATAAAAAGAACGCTATGGCACAAGATACTTCACTGGAATTTACCAGACTAAACGAGCAACAATTGGATATGTTACGCTTGTTCAAAAGTCCCATGCCTGACGCAGATTTTAAAGAAATCCGCCGTCTTGTGGTTCAACTATTAAGTAAGAAACTTGATGATGTTATGGAAAAATGGGAAACTGCAAATAATATTACTAAAGATACTTATGAAAAATGGAGTAATGAACATAGACGCGTATCAAATAAATAGACTAAATGAAAATTGTCTTAGACTCTAATGTTTTACTTGTTGCTATTGGAAAAAGAAGTCGGTATAGGCCTATATGACAAGCCTTTCTAACGAATAAATATCAATTAATAATTATCTTACTTATTATTTCACAAACTTCGCTTTATCTGCAGCGATTTTCTCCTTAAACATTTGATTGAATTTCTCATTTGCTCCTTTCATAATAATAATGAGTGAACCATGCTCCCTTGCAAAAGGATGGGTAATGCTATCCCATAAAATAACAGAAGAAAAGTCCTTTAAAAAATCATGTTGCATTTCCTGTTGATCATCGGTAATAAGAAGCAAATTATCGATATAGATATTATCAGGAAGCCAATATAAAAAACTGGCGTTATTACTATAAACTGTTGGAAGATTGTATTTTTTACCATAATAATTTATGGCGCCGGCTTCGCCATAATTATCCGCAAAAATGAATGTATGTTTTTTCTCTTCATCGCTCAATGTTGAATATGCTTTTGCAGTTTTCTCTGCCATTTCTTTCCAGCCCAGCATGTCTCCAAAGTCCTGCGGCAATGGATGATTTTGAAGATCTTCCCATTTTAAAAATCCTGTTTTTTCAATATGTTTTGCCTTATAATAAGCTGCTAATTTTTCGGGTTTATAAATGGGTAAATACAATGCAATTAAAGGAATTCCCAAAGCAAAAGGAATGACGATAAAAGCAAACTTCCAGGCGATAGAATGTTTTGCAGCAAAGCGTTCCAGGTGAATTGCCCCGAATGCAAACAGGATTGGATATACTCCAAGTGAATAATAATTTTTTCCCTGGAAATAAAGCAAAAGTAATATCAAAATTAAATACGCCCATGCAAAAACCCGGTACTTTCCATTTTCTTTAAAAATCACAAAATACAAACCCGCAATCCAGATAAAAACAACAGGTAAATTCATCAGCAACTGGTCCGTCAAAAAACCAACAGGAGTGACATATTGCAATTGAAACTGGTGTAATTCCTTCATGTGAACAATCACCGGAAAATGATAGCTGTACTGCCACAACAAGTTTGGTAGAAAAATTAAAAAGGCAATTAGCAACGCGATATATAAATGCCTGTTTAAAAATATTTTCCGGTTTTTCGTAATCAATAGCGCTAATAGAAGACTGAGGATAAAAAAGGCAACTGAATATTTGCTGAGCATGCCCAAACCCGCACTAATACCAAAGAAATAGAGGTAAATATTTTTTTGTGTTTGTATAAATCGAAGAATGCTGAACGCTATCATTGTCCAAAAAAATGTTTCTAAAAAATTGGGTTGAAATAAGAAATGCACTCTTAAATAAACTCCAAAAATAAACGACAGTAAAGCAAGAAATAATGCGAAAACCTTTCCTCCAAAAGAAAGAATGATTTTGCCCATGATAATATAAGTAAGCGCACCAAATAATGAAGGCCAGAATTTTAACCAAAACATACTTGCGCCAAAGAGATTGGTAAACCATGCAAAAACAGAAAGCAAAGGCGGCACTTCCATAAAGCCCCATGCCATGTGATGTGCTTCAGACAGATATAAAAACTCATCCCGCTGCGGTTGATAATAACTGTTTTGTAAAATAAAAGGAAGAATAAATTTTATGAGGGCAAAAAGGTATAAAATCCTGTATTCCTTTTTCATGGAAATATTTTTAAAGAAAGCGAATGTACATTTTTTAAAGATTTAAATTCTGTGTACTTCAATGAAGTTGTATGGTACGATATAGTCGCGTCAACTCATAGCATCAAAATCAATATACCTATGCCATGAATTATTTCGCGCAACATCCTGCAAAAATATTTTTTTACTGCTTAATAAAAGTGCGGCGTATCACTCGGGTGCATTTCAATTTGTCGCGCCGCGGTTCAAGGTTGCCAACTTTTGGATTACGTTTTATAACTTGAAAAAAAGTTATTAAGGTTGACAACCTTTGCGACATTACGAAATGCACCCTATCACTCCGTACTTATTTCAATTCTTTCATAATTTCTTCCACCGCTTTTTCTATCTGAGGATCTTTATCATTCATTCGGTCTTCAAAAGTATTTTTCACATAAATATCAGGGGAAACACCGGAATACTCCAGGTTTTGTCCATCTAATGTAAAACAGCCCCATGAAGGTAATCTCACTGAAGATCCATCCACCAGCGACTTTGCGCTTGTAAAGATGATCCAATGATATGTATCTGTTCCAATAATTTTTCCAAGTTTTAATTCTTTGAACCCTGCAGCAGTCATTTCGGCATCACTCAGGCTTTGTTCATTTATCAATAGAATAATTGGCTTTGCAGCCGGAGCAAAGTTGGGTTGTGGGCTCATTTTGCCATTCCGGTATTTCCATTGCAGATAAGGCCGTTGGGATAAAAACTGCAGCACTTTATCATGCACATTTCCACCCGTATTATAACGCAAATCAAGAATCAGTCCTTTGCGCTGGTTGATAGAATCAGAAACCATTTTGAGTTCAAACTCTTTCAAAGCATCGGTGCCCATGTCTTTCATGTAAACGTAACCGACTTGCTTATTACTCAATTCATCTACACGTTTTCTGTTTGCATCTATCCATTCGTCATACAAATGGTTTTGCATCTAGTTAGGCGTTGAAGGATGAATTTTTACATCAAACGTTTTCTTGTCCCGTTTGAACCCAAGTACCATTTCATCCGGTTTTTGCGAACGCATAAAGTAATATTCACGGCTTTGCTTTGGATCAATTTTTACCCCGTCAACACTTATCAGCTCATCTCCTTTTTGTATCTTATTTTCAGAAATATCCGCAACTCCGTCTTTGATAACATGATCCACTTCATATGGGTTGCCATTGCTGAAAACCAATCCTGGTGTGGCAGTTGTGGTTTTATAAAAAGTCTTTTCGTCATTTCCAAAAGTAGAAAAACCATAATGAGAAGTATTCAATTCACCCATCATATTGTTTAATAAAACCCGGAAATCATTCCTGGTTTGCAATTGGGGTAAGAAGGCAGCATAGCGGTCACGAATATCTTTCCAGTTCACTCCATTGAAATTTTCATTGTAATAATTTTCCTGCAAATCGGCCCACGCTTCATAGAACATTTGATTAAACTCATCGTTCATATTAATGGTAAACGGAAAACTGATATCCACTTTATCTATAGAATTTTTATCCACGTCCAGCTTATGAATATTGCCTTTGTTCATTACATAATAGTGATCTTTATAACCCTTTATATTCAAATCATTTCCATCTGCATCTCTTACTTTTTCTGTCTTTGTTTTTTCAAAAGGTTCAAAAGTCAATTTCCATAAAGCAGGTTTTGCGTTTTCATGATTGGAAATAAAAAACACAAAAGTTTTCTCTTCATTTTTTATTACAAATAAATTGGACTGATCGCCAAAGTCAGGCCCAATCTGCTCTATACGCTCCATCATGTTTCTGAAGTCAATTTTTATTTCCGGTTTTGAAAGAGCCGTAGTCTTTGCTGTTTCAGCCTCTTTTTTCTCTTTTAATTTCTTCAGATTCTGCTTTTTTGTTTCTTTTTTTATTGTATCCAGTTTCGGTTCCTCCTTCTTTTTTACAAACAAAGAATCAAACATGTCCGAGCGATAAGGTTGTTCAATTTTTTGCAAAGGCATCCGATACATCTTTTCATTTTCAGAACCATAAGGATAAGAAGGATGCGTTCTGTCGGAAATGAAATAAATATATTTCCCATCAGGCGACCAGAACGGATTGCTTTCAGTAACGCCTGTGTTGGTAATATTAAAAATCTGTTTATCGGCCATCCGGTATAGAAAGATATCCTGCTCAAAATTGCGGTAAGCTGTGTACACTACATACTTATCATCAGGAGAAAAATAAGGGGTTGAATTTTCCAATCCCCAGATTTCATCTGTCACAATTGGAGAAGCAATCATCGTTTTCAAATCAAGAACGCGTACTTCATTCGATCCGGACAAATAAACCGCTTTTGTTTTATCGCTATTGAAAGACAGGCTGCGATTGTTTTTCGCCTCATTGCTGATTTGCTTTTCTTCATTATCTGATTCCACATCTTTTGTAAAAAGATTTTCAAACCCTTTATAAGTTTGTCCATACAATAAAGTCTTGTTGTCCTTTAGCCAAAACACTTCTATTACTCTTTCCTGTGGTAATGTTTTTATCTCGCGGATAAATTTGCCTTTATTATCCGACACGAATAATTTTCCACGCGAAACGAATGCTAATTTTTTTCCATCCCCGGATACATCAAAATTGGTCATATTTCCACTCACATCCATATTCTGAAATGCAGATAAAGTGTTGTTTTTATAAACCTGCAAAGAGATTTTTTCTGTTTGTTTTGTGTTTACATTATACGCATATAATTGAAAATCTTTTTCAAACACCACTTTATCCCCGGCGGCATCTACAAACGGATTGAAGATGGATGTTTCAAAATTCGTTAGTTGCGTTTTTTTGCCGTTGATAAAAGTGTACAGATTATATTGCCCGTTTGCTTCGTCCGAAACAAAATAAATATTTCCGTTTTTATCTACACTCGCCCACATGTCTTTTCCCTTCCAATCAGTGTATTGTTTGTATTTTTTTGTAGCCGGATTATATGATTGAATATCGGGATTGAACGGGCCTTTATACCCGAGACGATTTGCAAAAAATGAACTTTCAAAAGTATCATCAAAAAATATTTCACCTGTTATTGGATCTTCAAAAGCATTATGCGTATAATCGAAATTATCATTGCTGAAAACGCGCAAAGGTGTGCCACCATTGATGTTTACTTTATAGGTTGAGATGCGGTCGTAGCGGTTGGATGTGAAATAAATATACTTACTGTCCCACGACCACGATTCCACATTATCATTTGCTGAATGAAAAGTCAATCGCTTCATATCTCCGCCGTTTAAAGGCATCAGGTAAATATCATAATTGCCAAATTGCGAATTGCTGAAAGCCAGCCACTGGCCATCAGGAGAAACCCGTGGATTCGTTGCAATCCCCTGCATAGCCGTAATTCTCATGGATGTGCCACCATTGGATGAAGACTTCCATAGATCTCCATCATAACTATAGATCAATGTCTGGCCATCAGGAGTTAATGTTGGATAAGAAGCAAAATAAGGGTTGGAATTTTGTGCAAAAAGAAACGTTTGGAAACAAATCACTAAAAGCAGCAGCCATACAATTTTTTTCATTTTTAAATTAGTTGGAAAGGTTTATAAGCAAGAAGTAAAAATTAAAAGTAGTAAAAAAGATTGGCTGCGTTTGAAAAAAATGATGAATGGAAAACCTGAAAACATAGGGAAAATTAGAAATAAGAATTGAAGATATTTCTTTGTTTGCTGATAAAAACAGGACAGAGCTGCTTTGCAAATTGCTGCATGATTTTCCTGGTAATGGCGGTGAAGACACACCCACCGGATGCTGCAACGGTTCGTGCCTTTATCAAGCGGTGGCTTTTTGAATTGCAAAGAGAACACTGCTTCATTTTTTCTTAAATTTATAATCCTTAAAATAATATTATCATGGAAAAAATTCAAATTCTGTCTATCGGCCGCGATCCGTTGTTATTGCAAAAGCTATCCGCTTTTATCAATGAAAATCCGCAATGGCAAAGCACTGCAACCGTTGATGATGAAACAGCGATAGAACTATTTCACCAGCAAAAATTCGATATCATTTTGCTGATCGATCAGATTGAAGGAGAATCTGAAAAAAAGTTCAACTCTCTTTTTTCATTTAACAATCCTGATTTGATTTTTATAAAACATACCGGTGATTCCACCGCTATTCTTGCCAGTGAAATACAGCAGGCACTGGATAAAAGAAAGAAGCCGGTAAATATTATGGATGATGTTTTTAAAAACGAAAAAGACCAAAAATAGAAATTGACAGTATTCGTTGTTTTACTGTCAATTTCTGTTAAAAAAAATAGGGAAACCTTTTATTGGGTAACTTTTGAAATTTTCAAAACATTGGTTGGCAGATGTTGCGAAACAGGTGTGCTACCGGTGTTTACCACGGTATCCCCCGTTTTAAGAAATCCACGTTCTCTTAAAATTCCTGTCTGATCAAAAAAGATACCGTCCAGGCTTTCTTCTTCATCATAAAAAAATGCCCGCACCCCCCAGCTGAGGCTTAATTGATTTATCAGGCTTTTTTCTTTACTGAAAATATACAAAAGTGATTTAGGGCGATAGCTGCTCAGCATAAATCCGGTATATCCGCTTTGCGTCATTCCGATCAATGCATCTGCATTTACATCCTGTGCCAGTTTGCACGCACTGTAACAAATCGCATCACTCAGGAAGGAAGGAGAGTGAGGTTGCGGCGCCAGGATATCCTGCCGGTTGTAATCGTAGGCCGTTTTTTCAATTTCCAGGATTATTTTGCTCATCGTTTCTATTACCAGAGTCGGATAATTTCCGGTGGCCGTTTCGCCACTAAGCATCAGCGCATCTGCACCTTCCAATACGGCATTGGCTACGTCTGTAATTTCGCTTCTGTTTGGCTTGATGCGGTCCATCATGCTTTCCATCATCTGAGTGGCTACAATTACCGGTTTGGCCCGGTGCATGCATTTACGAATAATTTCTTTTTGTATGAGGGGCACTTTTTCTATTGGCAGTTCTACCCCCAGATCTCCACGTGCTATCATGATGGCATCACTTTCGATGATGATATCGCGTATATTGATGATCGCTTCCGGTTTTTCAATTTTGGCAATTACTTTTGCCGTGCTATTTCTTTTCTTCAGAATGTCTTTTAAACCGGTAATATCTTTTACTTCCCGCACAAATGAAAGCGCTATCCAATCTACATTCTGGCCGATAATAAAATCCAGATCATTCAAATCTTTTTCAGTTAGTGCAGGCAAAGAGATTTTTGTATCGGGAAGATTCAAACCTTTTTTCGAAGAAAGAATTCCGCCGATTACCACCACTACTTCCACATTATTATTTGGGAGAATTTTGGTAACCCTCACTTCCAGTTTACCATCATCTATCATGATTAAATTTCCGGGAACTACATCTTTATGCAAATCAGGATAGCTTACATAAATCTGTTCTTTTGTTCCAATGCATTTTGTATTGGTAAAAGTGAGTATATCACCGGGGTTAACCTCGAGTGCATTATTTTCAATTTCTCCAACCCTTAATTTTGGGCCCTGCAGATCTGCCAGGATGGCAATATTAAACGGAAGAGTTTCATTTATTTTTCTGACAATTTGGATAATTCGCGCTTTGTCCTCCTGGCTACCATGAGAAAAATTTAACCGGAAAACATTTACACCACATTTTACCAATTCTACCATTGCATCGTAGTTATCACAAGCCGGCCCTACGGTAGCTACTATTTTTGTGCGTTTTACGGTATGGTCAAAACCCGCCTTTTTATCCATTTCTTTATGCAGGTACTTACTTATATTTTTCGACATTTACTTAAATTTTATATTTGACAATTCGCCATTCACAATTAAAACATTCACAATTCACCATTCACGTTCAGCAGTATTACCTCAGCTCGACAATATTTTTACAATTTTCATCCAGTCTTCACTTATTTTTTGTTTCTTTTTCACTGCCTGATCTAATGGAATGTAGTGAATTTTATTGTTTACAATACCTACAAAAACATTGTATCTTCCAGTCAGCAGGCATTCGACTGCTGCATATCCCATGCGGCTTGCTATTAACCGGTCGAAACAAGTAGGTGAACCACCCCGTTGTATATGGCCAAGAATCGTAACACGCACTTCCTGTTCAGGAATTCTTTCATTGATAACTTTTGCCAATTCTGCAGCGCCAAATTTTTCTCCTTCGGCCACTACAATAATATTTACTAATTTTTTTCGGCCGTGCTTTTCCAGTAAAGCATTTACCACGCCTTCCACATCCGTCTTTTGTTCGGGGATTAAAATATTTTCGGCGCCGGTAGCAATGCCACTATGCAAAGCAATATATCCGGAATCGCGGCCCATTACTTCAATGATAAAAAGACGGTCGTGGGCGTCTGCTGTATCTCTTACTTTGTCTATCGCTTCTACCGCGGTATTTACAGCAGTGTCAAATCCAATCGTAAAATCGGTGCCTGCAATGTCTTTATCAATGGTGCCTGGCAGGCCAATGCACGGAATATCGAATTCGTGACTAAAAGTTTGGGCGCCCCGAAATGAGCCGTCGCCACCGATAATAACCAACCCGTTAATGCCGTGGCTTTGCAAATTTTCAAAAGCTTTCCTCCTCCCCTCTTTTGTGTAGAAGTCTTTACAACGCGCGGTTTTTAAAACGGTGCCGCCACGTTGAATAATATTGGCAACACTCTTACTTTCCATTTGAAAAATATCGTTGTCTATCATGCCCATATAACCGCGCATAATGCCGTAAACCTCTAATTTATTATAAATGCCGGTACGGACAACAGCTCTGATCGCAGCATTCATACCGGGAGAATCGCCTCCTGACGTAAGCACCCCTATTTTTGTTACTTTACTTTCCAAGATTTTTATAAAATTAATTACGTTATCCTTTTAAAAGGCGTCAAAAGTACACATTTACCCTTATTATTTTACAACATTTTGTTTTCTGTAGTGTTTAAATGCTAAACACAAAAAGGCGATATTTATTGCTCTACTGGCTTAGAAAAGAAAGACGAAGTGACTAATATTGCTGAAAATCTTTCGTTTATTAATCCGGATTGTTGTTTTTTATATTTTTAGGGAAAGCAAACGGATTGGAATCAAAATGCAGAAAAGTCTACGGAATGCGGTTCTCTTGATTTTATTAATTGGCCAAGGCGTCTGTTCCCGGTTTCGCTTGTAGAGTGACAAGTGAAATTCAGGAGAAATTGAAATAAAATTACAAAAGCTTTTTCCATTAATTTAGCCAGCAATTTAAACCCTATTATTTTTTTTAATTTCATTTCATGAAAAACATTCTAACTGTTTTCTTTTTATTTTCTTTTTCGGCCACATTCTCACAAAACTTAAATTCTGAGTATTTTTATGTTAAAACAAAAGATTCTTTGCCTTTTTTAAAATACGGATTGGGCGAAGACCGGCTTGGTGGTGCTAAAATGACTTTTTTGGACAGTAATGTTGTATTGAAAGTAACCGATAGTTCAAGAGATGATTATAAAGTGCAACTTTCTCAATTGCATTCTGCCTGGATAGAAAAAGAGAAGGTGTCAATAACAAATGCAATCCCAAATGAAGAGAAGCAACATCTTACCGGTAGCTGGAGTGTCTATGGAGATTCTCTTTACGATTATGTAACCGTATCGCTTGATTCGAAACTGCCATATAGAAGTGAAATGAAAATCAATCCTTCCAGGATTGTAGTGGATATTTTTGGAGCGGTAAGCAATACCAATTGGATCACGCAGCTTTCTACTGCAAAAGAAATAAAAAATGCATGGTACGAACAGCCGGAAGATGATGTAATGCGCGTCATTATCGAATTAAAGCATACTCAAAACTGGGGGTACACCATCTATTATTCACAAAATAATAAACTTACTGTCAGGGTTAAACGCCAACCACGGATCTTAAATTTAAGCCATTTGACGATCGCGGTTGATGCGGGCCATGGTGGTGAAAATACCGGAGCAACAGGGGTTACTTCCAAAATAAAAGAGAAGGATTATACCTTATTAATTGCAAAAGAACTGGAAAAACAATTGGTAAAGAAGAAAGCAAAAGTGGTGATGACCCGCGCAAAAGATACCACGCTCAGCATGTTTGAAAGAATACAATATTTAGCGCAACAAAACCCGGATTTGCTCATCAGCATTCATTTGAATTCCGCATCAAAAGATACAACCAGCGGCGTGAGTACCTATTATCGTTATATTGGATTTCGTCCTTTAAGCGAGGCTATTTTAAAAAATATGTTGCAACTTGGATTACACGAATTTGGAAATGTCGGCAGCTTTAATTTTTCACTGAGCGGACCTACCGATTATCCCAATTGCTTGGTAGAAGTTGCCTTTCTAAGCAATAAGCAGGATGAAAAAAAGATATTGGATCCCAAGTTCCGGCGGGAAGCGGCAGCGAAAATTGTTGAAGGGATAGAGGAGTTTTTAAAAAAATTATAAGTACTTTGTAGGAATTAAAGTATTAAAAATTGAAAAGGATAAATTTCTTTTCAATTTATTTCTTAACTGAAAAAAAAAATCGTTATCCAAATTTACAATACCATAAAGAAGGCGTTTGGAAAATTAAGCCATCTGGCTGAAACATTGATTGGAAGCGAAATTGTACGCCTTGGGGGAGAGATAAAAGAAAAAATAAAAAGTGGCGAAAAGATTTACAATTTTACCATTGGCGATTTTGATTCTTCCATATTTCCTATTCCTAAAAAATTAGAAAACGAAATTGTAGAAGCGTACCGCAATAAATTTACTACCTACCCTCCTGCTGATGGAATTCTTGCTTTGCGCCAGTCTGTTTCAACATTTATAAAAGAACGGGAAGGCCTTGAGTTCAGTCCAAATGAAATTCTGATCGCTGCCGGTGGACGGCCGCTGATTTATGCTCTATACCGCACCCTCGTAGATAAAGGTGACAAAGTTATTTATGCAGTTCCGAGCTGGAATAATAATCATTATGTTCATTTCACAGAAGGGCAGCATGAAGTGATCCAGGCAACACGGGAAAATAATTTTATGCCTACGGCAGAAGATATAAAACCCCACCTGGAGGATGCTGTTTTAATTGCTTTGTGTTCTCCTTTAAATCCGACCGGAACGGTTTTCAAAAAAGAAGAACTGGAAAAAATCTGCGATATGGTGCTCGAAGAAAATATGAGCCGTGAGGATGAAGAAAAGAAGTTGTATGTGATGTATGACCAAATGTATTGGACGCTTACTTATGGCGACACGGTTCATTATAACCCGGTAAGCCTTCGTCCTGAAATGAAAAACTATACCATTTTTATTGATGGAATCAGTAAAGCCTTTGCAGCTACAGGAGTGCGGGTGGGATGGGCATTAGGACCGGAGCATGTCTTGTCAAAAATGAAAGCGATCAACAGCCATGTGGGGGCATGGAGCCCAATGGCAGAGCAACATGCAACGGCAAAATTTTTGTTGGATAATCATTCCATTAACGTTTATCTTGACCATTATAAAAAAGAACTTGCAGAAAGATTGGAATTGATTTATGAAGGGTTTCAAAAATTAAGATCAGAAGGCTTTTCTGTAGATGCCTGTGCGCCTCAAGCCGCTATTTATTTAACCATTCAGTTCAGTCTTGTCAGTAAAACAACAAATAACGGCAAATTACTTTCTACCCAATCAGACGTTACTTCTTATATTTTGGATGAAGCAAAACTGGCTGTAGTGCCCTTTTACGCATTTGGAGCACCAAAGGATTCTGATTGGTACAGGCTAAGCGTCGGCACTTGCAAAAAAGAAGAAATTCCGGAAATGCTGGAAAAACTCAGAAGTGCTTTGAGTAAGCTGACGTGAAATTTCCTGCTTTAAACCGCGGAAACACCACTTATACAGTCATTGAAAAAATCCTTGATTCAGCATGGCTTCGTGCCAGGCGCAAATCAAAAGCCATCGCAATATTTCGCACAAAAGTTCTGCCGGTTTCTGTTATTTTCAAATGTTTGTTACTTAACTGAATCAACCCGTCTTTGTGCATCTCGTGCAATCGAATTATGATTTCTTCCATTTGAGGCAGGTTCATTTTTTCATCCTCCCACGACGTTTCTAAAAGACACATCAGGTTCAGAATGTGGCGACGTACGACAAGGTCTTCAGCATTTAAAACGTGCCCACGGATAACAGGTAAAACACCTTGCTCTATTTTCTTCATATATTCTTCAACCGATTTTTCATTCTGGGCAAATGTGTACCAACTGTCGCTGATAGCCGACATTCCCAAACCAATCATTAATTGGGTCGACGAAGAAGTATAACCCATAAAATTTCTATGGATTTTTTTCTGTTGCATGGATTGGTACAGACTATCGGTAGGCAAAGCAAAATGATCCATTCCGATTTCTATATATCCAAGTTGCGATAATAATTCCTTCCCGTTTTCATAAAGCTCTCGTTTTAGTTCTGCTGAAGGAAGATTTGTTTCACCAAAACCTCTTTGCCCGGTTCCTTTAATCCAAGGAACGTGAGCATAAGAATAAAAAGCTATCCGGTCAGGCATCAAAGATTTTGTTTTCTCAATTGTTTGCCGCATCGAACCCCAGGTTTGAAACGGCAATCCAAAAATGAGATCATGGCTGATACTTTTATAGCCGGCATTTCTTGCGGCCAGGGTTGCTTTCTGAACATTTTCAAAAGGTTGAATTCTGTTAATAGCTGACTGCACTTTCGCATCATAATCCTGTACTCCAAAACTCACTCTTGTAAAACCCAATTGTTTCAGAACATGCAGGTGTTCAGTGGTCGTGTTGTTAGGATGTCCTTCAAAACTAAATTCAGGATGGTCACCAATAATTGCTTTTGAAAGAATTTCTTCTATCAAGAACCGTAAATTGGCCGGACTGAAAAAAGTGGGTGTTCCTCCTCCCAGATGTAGTTCACTGATAACAGGTTTTTTACCCAACACATCCAGATATAGTTGCCATTCTTTTAAAACTGCTTCAAGGTAAGGCCGCTCTACAGAGTGCTGTTTGGTAATTCTTTTATGGCAGGCGCAAAAAGTACAAAGGCTTTCACAAAAAGGTAAATGAATGTACAAACTGACGCCACTCTTATCATTGCTTTCTTCAAAACCTTTTATAAGTGATTCCTGCCACGACTCCGCAGAAAAACTGCGGTCATCCCAATAAGGAACCGTTGGATAACTGGTATATCGTGGTCCGGGAATATTGTATTTTTTGATAAGAGAATTCATTTTTGTAATAGCATTTTGAAAAAAAACAAATAGCGGATTTTACAAAAATAGATGCCGTTAACCTCACCAAAAATGAGGAGTAGCACAAGTTGTAATGATTTCAATCATCCTTTTTTTATATAAAAACGAGTTGCTTTGTTATTGTATAAAAAATATTATTTGTTTAAATTCTAAAAATAAAAGTCATGAAAAGAGTAGAAAATAAAGTGATTATCGTAACAGGTGGCGCTTTAGGAATTGGAAAGGAAACCTGCATTCTGTTGGCAAAAGAAGGCGCCAAAGTGGCCATTACCGATGTACTTGATAAAGAAGGAGAAAAACTTGCGCAGGAAATTAATGAATCCGGCGGCACGGCAAAATTCTGGCATCTTGATGTTGCCCATGAAAACGAAGTTGAAAAAGTTTATGCAGACGTGGTGAAAGAATTTGGAAAACTGGATGCTTCTGTAAATAACGCCGGCATTAGTGGAGCGGATAAACCGACACACGAATTGACTGAACAGGAATGGGATACTTTGATGAATGTGAATGTAAAAGGAGTTTTCTTTTGTACAAAATATGCGGTGCAAACCATGCTGAAAAATGGAAGTGGCAGTATTGTAAATCTTTCTTCTATTTATGGATTAATCGGTGCCGGAGATGCGCCGCCATATCATGCGTCCAAAGGAGCAGTAAGGCTGATGGCAAAAAATGATGCGATAATTTATGCAAAAAATAAAATCAGGGTAAATTCTATCCATCCCGGATTTATTCTTACTCCAATGGTTGAAAATTTTGCAAAAGACACTCCCGGGGCCTTGGATTATCTGGCCACGCTCCATCCTCTTGGACACCTGGGAGACCCGTTGGATATCGCTTATGGAATTCTTTATCTGGTATCAGATGAATCAAAATTTGTAACAGGAAGTGAACTGGTTATTGATGGCGGTTATACAGCCAGATAAACATAAGATGTGGCAACGCGAAATATTCTGCTGGTTTTATTATTCTTTCTTGGAGTGGGAGCTACTTTTGGAGGTTTAATATTTATTATTTCTCCTTCAGGAGAATTATTTGGAATGCCTTTGTCAACGTTAGACAATTCTCCTTTCAAAAACTTTTTAATCCCCGGCATTATTTTATTTCTTGTGCTCGGACTTGCTCCTGTTGCTGTCGCAATTGCTTTGATTAAAAAGCCAGTAAACAAAGTTTTAGAAGCATTTAATTTTTTCAAGGACCTGCATTGGGCCTGGACATACACTATTTATATCGCCTTCGCTTTAATTATCTGGATACAGGTTCAAATGATGATTCTCCAGTCAGTTGATTGGTTGCATACATTTTATATGTTTTTCGCTATTGTGATAATTTTTGTAGCGCTGTTACCTGAAGTTAGAAATATTTATAAAAAATAAAAAACAGATGTATGAATCAATGGCAGTTTTATAAAAGGCCTTTAATTACTCTTGTTTTCCTGATCGTAATTCTTGCGATTGCCGCAACCACAATCGGCATTTTTTCAAACGATGGCAGAGGTGAATATCAATACACATCCATCCGCGGAAAAACAGTAATGATTTATGGAAAGGGCTTGTATAAAGACATGTCCGCAGAAGTAGCACCACAGGGCATTGCACAGGATTATGTTACCTTATTTATCGGGGTTCCATTATTAATCATTTCATTTTTCAAAGCAAAAAGCGGATCATTGAAAGCAAAATATTTACTAACCGGAACGCTTGGATATTTTTTGGTAACGTATCTGTTTTACACAGTAATGGGAATGTACAATGCCTTGTTTTTGCCTTATGTTATTTTAATGGGCTCATCTTTTTACAGTTTTATTTTGATTATTCTTTCGTTCGATTCAAGCTCTTTACAAAATTCGTTCAAGCCCTCTGCGCCGGTGAAACTAACTGGTGGTTTTTTAATTTTCAGTTCGATGGTAATCGGCTTATTGTGGCTGAGTATTGTTGTTCCGCCTTTACTTGATGGAACTATCATTCCTTTGCAGGTGGAACACTATACAACGTTGATTGTACAGGGATTGGATTTAGGAATTCTTTTGCCAGCAGGTTGTATTTCAGGAGTTTTATTAATCAGAAGAAAACGATTCGGGTACTTATTTGCTCCTGTATATTTTGTATTTCTGTCTTTGCTAATGACTGCATTATCCGCAAAAATTATTGCCATGAAAATGCTGGGTTATAATGTTATTCCGGCGATTTTTATCATTCCTGCTTTTAATGTAATTACTATCATTTGTACCGTAATCATATTAAAAAGCATAAAACAACTGCCTGAAATAAAAGAGGGTTCAAACAGAAAACGATTCCGGTGAATAATAACAGCCAGCAGTAAACGAACAAATAAGGAGCATTCTCATTTTGAAATTCATCTTTATTTTACAAGAATTTTTGAATCCATCATTTCAAATCTCCCTGTTTTTTCTGTGAGCCTGATGCGAAAAATAATTCCTTTAATCTTTGAAAAATCGTCAGTAGGGAATGGCCATTGAGGTGACAGTTTCACCGTTTCACTGGCTATTTCAGGGAGCATCCGCGACACTAATATTTGCAAGCCTTCATTTCTTTCATTCTCGTTGATTAGTTCTTCAAACGTTCCCCACGCAACCACTGATTTCCAGTTGGCCATGTTTTCCATTTCATCAATCTGGAAGCAGACTTTAGGATTCTTTCTCATCATAGAAATTTTCAAACCTTCAAAAGTCCTGGCATAAATAAATTGCCCGTCGTAAGCATAGCTGATAGGAACCACATAGGTTTTGCCATTTGCATTGCAACCCAATCTTCCAATAAAATTATCGGTTATTACTTTTTCAATCTGAACATTATTTAATTTTCCAAACATGATTTTTGATTTTTCCGGTAAAGGTAATTTTGAGATTCAAGGATCAAGATGAGCAGTGACAGCATTAAAGATGATATTCATCATTCTGATAAATCAATAAACATTAGAGATCAAAGACTTCCTTTCATCCATTACCAAAAATCTCTGTTATTTATTTGTTGCAGATTACGAGCCAGTTAAATACATTACTGTAAATGGATTGCTAACCAATCTCTTTGTTTCCATTGACCTCCGTGGTGGTTGTTGATTTTAATTGCAGCTAAATTTTATTAAACACATTCCACCCCATTTTTTAATAAAAAAATAAACAATTATGAACAAATGCTTTACTAATAGGCGGAAAAAACGCTTCTCTTTTTTGAAATATTAGAATTGCAAATGCGCTACTTCTGATTTTTAAAGTATTTTAATTTTGGCCCCACCAATCTCAAAGGAAAATAAAAGAAGAAAAAACCCATGGACGATAAACATAATTCCAATAATGCCAACTATAGTGAGAGCCGCTAGTACCGGACGATAAAATATGACAATTCCGATGAACAAACTGAATAATCCTGCGATAAATGCAACAGGCCAGAACTTGTATGCATCCCTTTTGAAAAAAAGAGATTGAAAGATCCAGAATATTCCGGTCAGTATTGCATAAAAAGCAAAGACAAAAGGAAGGGTGATCGCTGTTAATCCCAAATTAAAAAGTAAAATAATGGCTAAAATAATATCCAGCGACCCTTCGGCCATTTGCCATTTCCAGCCAGGATGCATTTTTCTGTAAATGATAGAAAAGGCGGTTTCTATAATTCCTGAAATGAGCAAACAAGCTCCTCCATAAAAAATAAGCCCAAGCATTCCACTTACAGGAAACTTAAAAATATATATTCCGAGAAAAATGAAAATGATTGCCTTTATAGAGAGTAGCCACCAGCTTTTTGATGTTACCATAATTCTATTTTTAATTACTTAACAGATGCCAAACAAATTTCTATTTATCTGGCAATATCAACAAAGGTATATTAGTTTGATAACTCATTTCTTTTGTATGCACGGTACCAAACAATCTTTTAAAAAGATTGTGTGGATGAGCCACCATCGCTAAAACATCTGTAGGATTCTCTTCGATAAATTGTTGAATGCCTTTCTCTACATTGCTGTCATAAATAGTATTAAACTGAGGATGAAGGTTTGAAAAAGCAAGGCTTGCATTCATCTTGCCAATTGTTCTTTCTGCACCAAGTGAGCAATCCTTTTGTTGTACATTTAAGATGCAAACCGGTATGTTTAGTTTTTGCGCCATTTTAATCAATACATCATAGCTTTCAGATTCAATATCAGGATTAAAATCGGAAGCGAAAGTTATCTTCTGAATGGGTTGATAATCGCCTTTTTCCGGAATCAGCAGCACAGGAAATCCCGACTTGCGGATGACGGCTGTAGCGGTACTGCCAAAAACAGAATTACTTTTTCCCTTACCCTTCATTCCCATAATAATGAGGTCTGCTTTTTTTCTGTTGGCTATTTCAGAAATAATTTCTGAAGGGAAACCTTCGGTAACTAATCCGGTTATATGCATGCCAAATGTTTTTGAAAGAGAGTCAATGTTCTCTTTCATTAACTGTTTGTTGTTTTCCATCAGTTCAGTTTGCGTAACCAATACTGAAGCAAGAACGGGGTCGTCGACAAGCATGGGCGGCGGAATCACATTAATCAGATGAAGATTTGCTCCGAATGATTGAGCAAATGAAACCGCATAATTTGCTGCGTTAAGAGAAGATTTTGAAAAGTCAATTGGCACCAGAATATTTTTCATAAAAAAATTTTTGAGTAATAAATAATGAAGACATAAAATTATTGCACATCCATTTCTTCAACGATGATGCACGTCATTTTAAAAAATGATTTTAGACAGATAATAACGCAGTTGATAATAAATCTAAATAGCCTTGAATCTTTCAAATGCTTCTCTTTCCAGCATTTCCCGATGACCGGGATGGGCAATATTGATTAAAGCTTTTGCCCGTTCACGCATATTTTTTCCATACAAAAATGCTACTCCGTATTCGGTAACGATATAATGAGCATGAGCGCGTGTTGTAACCACTCCTGCTCCTTTTTTTAAAAATGAAACAATTTTAGAATCGCCTTTGGAAGTAGTGGAACTTAGCGCTATAATTGGTTTTCCTCCTTCTGATAAAGCGGCGCCCCTGATAAAATCTACCTGGCCTCCAACGCCTGAATAATGATAAGTGCCAATAGAATCTGAACAAACCTGGCCTGTAATATCCACTTCAATGGCGCTGTTGATGGCAGCCACTTTAGGATTGGTTCTGATTACCGCAGTATCATTTGTATAATCAATGTTCATTACCAGCACTTCCGGGTTATCGTGAGCAAAGTCGTATAACTTTCTGCTGCCGAGCATAAAGCCGGTTACAATTTTGCCGCGGCATCTTTTTTTATGTTGATTGGTAATCACTCCTTTCTCTACCAAAGGAAGAACTCCATCAGAAAACATTTCTGTATGGATGCCTAATTCTTTATGGCCTGAAAGGCTGTTCAAGACTGCATCAGGAATCGCGCCGATTCCTGTTTGAAATGGTAGAACCATTTTCAATTAAGTCTGCGCAAAATTTTCCTATCTTCTTAAAAACCGGCGAATCGCTTCCCCCCGAAACCACTTCAGGCAATATACTTTCTGTATAAACCAAAGCGTCAAATGAATCAATATGAACCTGGCCGTCGCCAAAGGTTCGTGGCATGTTTGGATTTACCTGTGCTATCACATATTTTGCTGTTTTAACTGCAGTAGCGGCCACATCTACTGAAACTCCGAGCGAACAAAATCCATGTTTGTCGGGAAGTGAAACATGCACCAAAGCAACATCCAAAGTGATTATTTTTCGTTTGAACAGGTTTGGAATCTCACTTAAAAAAACCGGGATATAATCACCTCTCCCCTCATTCACTGCCTGTCTTACATTGGCAGAAACAAATAAAGAATTGACATGAAAATTGTTCTTGTATTTTTCATCTGCATAAAGTGCCGCGCCCTGGCTGCTGATACTTATTAATTCGACATCTCGTAATTCATCCGCCCGCTCAACCATTTTTTCCAACAAAAAATGGGGCGTGGCGGCACCACCATGCACAAATATTTTATCACCTGATTTGATAACCTTTACTGCTTTTTCTGCTGTGATATAATTAGCCATTTGAAAAATTTATGTTTCAAAAAATAAAATAAATTGTAAGTGTAAAAATAAATTTTTAAAAGTTTGTTCGCTATGATACGAATCATCCGATATAATGATTCAGGATTATTGCAAAGATGCATCAGTTAACCATTTCTTAAATGAGATGGATTTTTGATCTATATGACGATAATCATAGTTATAATAAATAATTGAAGTTATTTTCGTGCTC
The DNA here is from genome assembly GCA_963706825.1 of uncultured Chitinophagaceae bacterium. Taxonomy (GTDB): domain Bacteria; phylum Bacteroidota; class Bacteroidia; order Chitinophagales; family Chitinophagaceae; genus Ginsengibacter. The sequence continues at coordinate 1,310,859 of CAVPNT010000005.1, forward strand.
TTGAAAAAACTTTTTGCCATATCGTTCCTTTTCATTTACCTGTTTTCAACAACAGAGTTATATCAATTGTTGAAGGCGCCTTTGCTTATTGAACATTTCATAGAGCACCGGGAAGAAAATAAGAACATGACGTTGGGCAGGTTTTTATACATTCACTATGCGATGGGTGATGTGAAGGACGCTGATTACGATAAGGACATGAAATTGCCTTTCAAAACACACGACAATTGTGTAACGGCTATCTCAAATGTATATCTGCCATCTGTAAAAGTTTCAATCGAAAAACCAATGCGTTTTTTAGAAAAGAAAAACTTTGCCGGCAAAGACCAGTTCTTGGTAACTTCCTTTCTTTCCAACATCTGGCAACCTCCAAGAATTTGCTGATTACATTTTCAAAGTATTTGTTGGTTTACTGCATTCAGCAGTAATCCCATAACTTTTTCATTTTAAAATTATTAGCAATGAACCCAACTCATATTCATTTGCTGTTGAATCATTTCCCTACCATTGTTGAAAAACAAATTACCGGTGCACGTATTATCTTATCATGCCCGCGCCGGAAAGCTGGGAGAACAAATCCGTCGTCCGGAAACATCTGAGGCATTTATTAATTTGGAGAAAAACACAAGTGATTCTCAACCGAAAATGATGAAAAATTATGCTCAATAAAATCATAGCTTTCTCAATAAAAAACAAACTGATCGTCGGGATTTTTATCTTGGGATTGATTGGATATGGAAGTTATCAATTCACGAAATTGCCTATTGACGCAGTTCCTGACATTACAGATAACCAGGTGCAGGTAATTACCATTGCACCGTCTTTTGGCGCTACCGATATAGAAAGGCTGGTTACTTTTCCGATAGAACAGGCCAATTACAATATACCGGGGATGAAGCAAATCCGCAGCTTTTCCAGGTTTGGATTATCACTTGTAACAATTGTTTTTGATGACAAAACGGATGTGTATTGGGCCAGGCAACAAGTATCAGAGCGGTTGCAACAAGTGCAATCTCAAATCCCAAAAGGCATTGGCAATCCTGAAATGGGACCGGTCACAACCGGTTTGGGCGAAATCTATCAATATGTAATCAGACCAAAAAAAGGATATGAGCACAAATTTGACGCGATGGAATTGCGCACGATCCAGGACTGGATTGTAAGGAGGCAACTGCTTGGTGTAAAAGGCGTAGCGGAAGTGAGCAGTTTTGGTGGAAGACTGAAACAATATTCCATAGAAGTAGATGCCAATAAATTGCAATCATTCGGGATTACCATCAATGATGTATTCGACGCGTTGGAAAATAACAACCAAAACACCGGTGGAGCTTATATTGAAAAAGGCCCTACCGTTTTGTACATCCGTAGTGAAGGTTTGATTGGCACCATAGAGGATATCGAAAACATTATTATAAAAAATGAGCACAGTACAACGCCACTATTCATAAGGGATGTAGCGCATATTGCGATAGGAAATGCGGTTCGATATGGCGCCATGACCTATAATGATGAAGGTGAAGTAGCGGGCGCTGTGGTGATGATGCTGAAAGGCGCTAACAGTAATGAAGTTATTAAAAATGTAAAAGAGCGGACTGAGCAAATTCAAAAAACATTGCCGGAAGGTGTGACGATTGAACCATTTTTAGATCGCACAAAAATGGTTAGCCACGCTATTACCACTGTTGAAACGAACTTATTGGAAGGTGCACTGATTGTGGTTTTTGTGCTGGTACTGTTCCTCGGCAATTTCAGGGCAGGATTGTTAGTCGCATCTGTAATCCCTCTGTCCATGTTATTTGCCGTTTGCATGATGAATGCTTTTGGCGTAAGTGGAAATTTAATGAGCCTTGGTGCGCTGGATTTTGGATTGATTGTGGATGGCGCCGTTATCATTGTAGAGGCAGTCATGCACCAGCTTTCGCATAGCAAAAAATTCAATATTCTGAACAGGCTTCCGCAAAAACAAATGGATGAAGAAGTACAAAAGAGTGCTGGCAAAATGATGAACAGTGCAGTGTTTGGGCAAATTATCATCCTGGTAGTTTACCTGCCCATACTCACTTTGCAGGGAATAGAAGGTAAAATGTTTAAGCCAATGGCCCAAACAGTAGCCTTCGCATTACTCGGCGCTTTTCTTCTTTCGCTTACCTATATCCCGATGATGAGCACGTTGGTTCTTAGTAAAAAAATCAAGCATAAAAAAACTCTTTCTGACAAGGTGATGGAACGGGTAGAACGTATTTATCAATATTCGTTGGGTAAGGTTTTAAGGTTTCCAAAACTCGTTTTAGGTACTACAATCTCTTTATTTGCATTGGCAATATTTACCTTAAGCACGCTGGGAGGAGAATTTATTCCGGCATTGGAAGAAGGAGATTTTGCGGTGGATACAAGAGTGCTTACAGGAAGTAATTTAAATACCACGATTGAAAATACCACCAAAGCGGCTCACATTTTAAAAACACAATTTCCAGAGGTGGAAAAAGTGGTCACCAAAATAGGAAGCGGTGAAGTGCCGACCGACCCGATGCCCATGGAAGCCAGCGATATGATGGTAATATTGAAAGATAAAAAAGAATGGACTTCAGCGAAAACTTTTAATGAACTGGCCGAAAAAATGGGCAACGCTTTACAGGATATCCCTGGTATTACAGCAGGTTTTCAATATCCGGTACAAATGCGTTTCAATGAATTAATGACCGGTGCACGCCAGGATGTGGTGGTAAAAATCTTTGGAGAAAATATGGATACACTGGCTGGTTACGCGGCAAAATTAGGAGCAATTGTAAACACCGTTGATGGAGCCAGAGACCTGTATATAGAGCCCGTTACGGGTTTGCCCCAAATCATTATCGACTACAACAGGAACACGATTGCGCAATACAAATTGAACATTGCGGACATCAACAGAGTAGTGAATACCGCATTTGCCGGGCAAAGCACTGGCGTTGTGTATGAAGGGGAGAAGCATTTTGATTTGGTGATACGCCTGGCCGGTGAGAAAAGAAAGGATTTAAAAGATGTTCAGAATTTATTAATTCCAACTGCCTTGGGAAATCAAATACCGCTTTCACAATTAGCCAATGTTTCCATTAAAGAAGGGCCCAACCAGATACAACGGGAAGATGCCAAAAGAAGAATTGTTGTAGGATTTAATGTGCGTGGCAGAGATGTAAAAAGTATTGTCGATGAACTACAACAAAAAGCAAGCGCGCAAATAAAATTTCCAGCCGGGTATTATACCACTTATGGCGGCGCTTTTGAAAACCTCAATGCAGCTACACAACGATTAATGATAGCGGTTCCCATTTCGTTATTGCTGATATTTATTCTATTGTATTTCGCATTCCATTCGGTAAAACAAGGATTGTTGATTTATTCAGCGATTCCGCTTTCCGCCATTGGCGGTATCTTCTTCCTTGCGTTGCGTGGAATGCCTTTTAGCATTAGTGCGGGCGTGGGTTTCATCGCTTTATTTGGTATTGCTGTGTTGAACGGAATCGTTTTAATCGCGGAATTTAACCGCTTAAAAAAAGAAGGTATGAAAAATAAAAAACGAATTGTACTCATGGGCACTAAAGTGAGATTGAGACCTGTATTAATGACGGCTTTTGTGGCATCACTTGGTTTTTTACCCATGGCATTAAGCAATGGTGCAGGTGCGGAAGTGCAACGCCCTTTGGCTACTGTAGTCATTGGTGGCTTAATGATTGCTACTTTTCTAACACTGTTTGTATTGCCAACACTTTATATTTTATTTGAAAGAATAAATCCCAAAAAGCTTTCAGGCAAGCGAGCAGTAATGATTGTTTCTGTTTTGCTGTTGAGCATTTTTACAAAGACTAACGGTCATGCACAAACGCAAATAAAATTACAAGCGGCAATAGATACGGCTATAAAAAATAATTTATCATTGAAAAACGAAAGATTAAAAGCCGAGTACCAGCTGAGACTAACCGGCTCAGCAGTTGAAATCCCGGCTACGTCTATATTTGGCGAAGCAGGACAAATCAATAGTTTTTATACCGATACAAAATTTGGCATTGGCCAAAGCATTAGTTTTCCTGCTGTTTATACGCGGCAAAAATTATTGCTAAATGAGGAATACGAAAGCAGCAGGATTGCAGTGTCTGTAAAGGAGTCAGAACTAAAAAAGCAAGTTTCGGATATTTATAACACACTTTCATATTTGCAGGAAAAGAGAAAACTGTTGCTTCATACTGACAGCATTTATAGTGAATTTTTGAAAAAGGCACAACTTCGTTTCGAAAAAGGCCAAAGTAATGTTTTGGAAAAAGCAACCGCAGAAAATCAGGAGGGGCAAATTGCTGTTCAGTTAAAACAATTGCAACAGGATATTGAAATCATCCAAATTCAATTTCAGTTGGCGCTTAATACGACTACGATTTTAGTTCCTTTTCAAGAAAATTTCAAAAGAAATATTTCGAATCTGAATATTGCTTCAGATTTAGGGCAAATCCCCCAAATTCAATTTTTGCAACAACAGAAACAAATTGCGGCTGCCAATACACGACTGCAAAAATCAAAGTTATTGCCAGATTTAATTTTTGGTTATTACAATACGAGTATTCGCGGCACCGGCGCGGATGATAAATATTACAGCGCTTCCAAAAGGTTTCATGCAGTGCAATTTGGCGTGGGCATTCCTTTATTTAACAGGGCACAAAAGGCCAGAATTAACACGGCAAGAATAACTGAAACAATTGCTGAAAACGGCTATTTGCACGGTTTACAAAAACAGGAATCTGCAATAAAAGTTGCTTTACTGGAATATCAAAAATATTTTAAAACCGCTACCTGGTATGAAGATATCGGATTGAGAAGTGCAGAAACAATTTCGTCAACAGCAGCCAAACAATTCATCAATGGCGAAATAAATTACCTGGAATGGGTCATGCTTACCAACCAGGCCGTTACTATCAGAAGCCAATATATTGATGTAATTAAAAGCCTGAATGAAACCATTAATCAAATGAATTATCTGAATAATCAATAAAGAAATTAATAATGAAAAATTTAATCACCATACTGCCAATCATCTTGCTTCTTATTTCCTGTAACAACAAAAAAGCAGTGGACTCAACAGAAAGGGTAGCGATAGAAAACGCAATTACATTAACCGATGCGCAAATGAAAAATGCGCAGATTGAAACCGGAAAAATCCAGCAAAAACAAATTTCACCGATTCTAAAAGTGAATGGCCGCATCGACGTGCCGCCTCAAAATATGGTTTCAGTGAGTGTGCCCCTGGGCGGTTATTTAAAGTCAACGAAACTCTTGCCAGGCATGCATATAAACAAAAATGAAGTCATCGCTGTTATCGAGGATAACCAATATATCCAGTTGCAGCAGGATTATCTTACTGCAAAAGCGCAATTCAGTTTTAATGAAAGCGAATACAATCGGCAAAGAGAATTGAATCAGAGCAAAGCCAGCAGTGACAAGGTTTTTGAACAGGCCAAATCAACTTATGAAACGCAACGGATATTGATAAAATCATTGGAAGAAAAATTGAAGCTGATAAGAATCAATCCCCATGATCTTACTGAAAATAATATTTCAAAAAGCATCAACATCTATTCGCCGATTGACGGGTTTGTTACCAAAGTGAATGTGAACATTGGCAAATATGTAACGCCAAGTGATGTGCTTTTTGAATTGGTAAATCCGTCAGACATTCATTTAAATTTGAAAGTTTTTGAAAAGGATTTGGATAAAATATTTATTGGACAACAAATTGTTTCATATACCAACAATAATGCGGATAAAAAATATGATGGAGATATTATTTTAATCAGCAAAGATGTAGCGCCGGATGGCACCACCGATGTGCATTGTCATTTCGATGATTATGACAAAACTCTTTTTCCCGGAATGTACATGAATGCCGAAATCGCTCTTAAAAATGTAAGCAGAAATGTATTGCTGGATGAAGCTGTAGTGCGCTTTGAAGGCAAAGAATTTATCTTCCAAAATGTTGGAAAAAATAAATTTGAAATCATTGAGATTGAAACAGGCGATAGCGAAAACGGATTTACAGAAATTATTTCAAAAACAAATTTTGACGAAAAAGAAATTGTGACGAAAGGAGCTTATACATTATTGATGAGTTTGAAAAATAAAGAAGAAGAGTGATTGGTGGTGAATAGTGAATTTGTGAATGGTGAATGGTGAATTTGGGAATTGCGAATGGTGATTTTTATTGCAAAAACAAAAAAAATATCACAGCTGGTTTTCAAATAAGCACCCGAATTTTTTAATATACTGAATACTTTGAGAAATAAAAATGTCCTTTTGAGAATCGTGATTGTTGCTACCCTGGCAATGATTTTATATATTCCTTCTTTTACCTCTTTTTTCAGAATAACTTCTTTAAACGGAATGCAGATTATTTTGACAATTGTTACTGGATTTGTATCGGTAATTTGGTTTGAATTTTATAAATTGAGGAAAAGAAATATGGGCGAATTGTAAGTAGTTTTTCTAAAAATGAAAATTTGTAAACATGACCACACTCAATTCTTTATTTTCTAATCCATCATTAATAGAAGAAATCAGTTCCAAATCAAAAAAAACGCTTTCTAATGAAGATGTGCTGATTTTGTTTTTTTGAACCTGAATCTAAAAAGCTGCTCACTGATATTTGAAGAATATGAAAGCGTGATATTACTCCTTCTGCAGCGACGGAAAGAAAAAGAAGTCACTTCTAAGCAACCTCATTTCAAAACATGACTTTCATCAGTAACTAAAAAAACCGCAAAGTTTAAATTCGCCGGCAAAATTTTAACCGGTTAAAATTTTATCGAACCAAATTTTCGAACGACATTCTATTATCAAGAAAGGCAAATAAAAACGCCGGTTATTTTTAGATGAAAAATTGTTTAACATTTTTCAAAAAGGGAAACGAGAAAATTGCAGAACAAATATCTTACGGGCTATATCATTGAGGAATTTAATCCGTACATTAACCGGATAAAAACAATTAACAACTATCAAACCAATGGAAAAGTATTTCAGGCCGAAACTGATAGATATCTTAAAAACATACACACGCAAACAATTTACCAACGATCTTTTTGCAGGTATCATTGTTGGAATCGTTGCTTTGCCGCTGGCAATCGCTTTCGCAATTGCATCCGGAGTTACTCCGGAAAAAGGATTGATAACTGCGGTGGTAGCCGGCTTCATTATCTCCGCGTTAGGAGGAAGCCGCGTACAGATTGGCGGCCCGACCGGCGCTTTTATCGTTATTGTTTATGGAATTGTGCAAACTTATGGCGTCAATGGTCTAATTATCGCCACTTTTATCGCAGGCATTATGTTGATTATTATGGGTTTTGCAAAGTTGGGAACCATAATAAAATTTATTCCTCACCCGCTCATCATTGGATTTACCAGTGGCATCGCTCTTATCATTTTTTCATCACAGGTTAAAGATTTTCTCGGCCTTTCCATGGGCGCTGTCCCTGCAGATTTTTTAGAAAAATGGAAAGCATTTTTTGTAAACATCTCTTCAATTAATATTTATGCCGTTGCTATTGCTGCGGCAACAATTCTCATTATTTTACTTTGGCCAAAGGTTAGTAAAAAGATTCCGGGTTCTTTAATTGCAATTCTTGTAACCACCGCGGTTGTTCAGTTTTTTCATTTGCCGGTAGAAACGATTGGCAGCCGCTTTGGAGTCATTTCCTCTTCTATTCGGGCTCCGGAATTTCCATCGGTTGATTTTGGCACACTCAAACAATTAATTCAACCTGCTTTTACCATTGCGATGTTAGGTGCTATAGAATCTTTATTATCGGCGGTGGTAGCCGACGGAATGATTGGTGGGAATCACCGTTCCAATACAGAGCTGATTGCGCAGGGAACAGCCAATATTTTTTCATCCTTATTTGGTGGCATTCCCGCTACAGGAGCAATTGCCCGAACTGCCACCAATGTGAAGAATGGAGGCCGCACGCCAGTTGCAGGAATCGTTCATGCCATCACGCTTTTGCTTATTCTGATTGTCGCCGGCAAATGGGCTTCACTGATTCCGATCGCGAATCTCGCGGGCATCCTGGTGATTGTTGCTTACAATATGAGTGAGTGGAAAAACTTTAAATCAATTTTAAAAGGCCCGAAAGGAGATGTGCTTGTTTTGCTGATTACTTTTTTTCTTACCGTTTTGATCGACCTTACGGTTGCCATTGAAGTAGGCATCATCCTCGCCGCGTTTTTGTTTATGAGAAATATGATCAAATTCAGTGGAGTAAGCACTTATACTGCTGAAATTGAAGATGAAGATTTCGGCTATGATCTTGTTGAAGATAAATATGAAGTTCCAAAAGGAGTAGAGGTTTTTGAAATTACCGGGCCGCTGTTTTTTGGCGCTGCATATAAATTTAAAGATGCGATGAGATATCTCCAGCAACATCCGAAAGTGCTGATTCTGCGTATGAGACATGTGCCATTGATAGACGCAACGGGAATCCAAACGCTGCAGGAAGTGAGCAAACAACTAAAGAAACATCATACCAAATTAATCTTATCGGAAGTAAATAGTAAGCAGGTTTTGAAAGAATTAAAAGATAGCCGTTTATTATTTGCTGTTGGCAAAGGAAATATTTTTGAAACATTCGGAGAGGCGTTAGAAAAAGCGATGCGGTTAGCTGAATCGAAAATTTGAATAACAGAATCTCTTATGATAACCGTCTCCTTATCCCAATCACCAACTGGAACATTTAATTTTGCAGCCATAAGCAGACTCTTAAAACTTGGCTTCCAGTTACTTTGTGGTTTAAATCGTCAGGTTTCATTTTCCAATAACTTCTTCATGCAAAACCAATAAAGGTTTTGTGGTTTGGTAGGTCATTTTTTTGCTGTGAGAAGGCTGAGTGATTTTAGTAATGAAATTTCTTTTCCTCGATATCATTACCAGTAAATCTGTCGGATGGCTTTTGAGAAATTTATCGATTCCTTCTTCAATATCATCCCCTTCAATAATGTCGAATGAATGATTGTACTTGTCCCACATCAATTCCGTACTCATTTTGTTTGCAATGAATTCGGCTGTTAGTTTGGAATTCTTTTTCTGCACATTTAATACCTGTATGAATGGCTCAAACCTCTCAATCATTTTTTGAAGGATGGGAAAATGGCTCAGCAATTTTTCATGACTAAAATCTGAGGCAAGCGTAATGGAATCAATAGTTTGATAAGAAGCCTTTTTTGGAATTATCAGAAGAGGAATATTGGTTTCATTAATCAGGGCAGTAGTCGTGCTACCAAACCTTGAATTGCTTTCCCCTTTGCCTTTCATTCCCATGATAATAATATCCGAATGCTTTTTTTCTGCAATTTCCCTGATCACATTTACAGGATTTCCTTTCTTTAGGATGCTGTCAATTTTGATCGTAAATCGTTTTTCAATCCCCTCCATTTCATTTTTAAGAAATTTTTCATTTTCGGCATCTGCTTCTACCAGTGAAGCAGGAAGTTTAGTGCGAGGTACTTCGTCAAAAGCAGAAACGCTCTTATAAGCATGAACCAGTGTTAGCGGCACCTTAAAAGCATTTGCAAGGAAAGCTGCATAATTTATTGCATTAAAAGAAGCATCTGAAAAATCGATTGGCACTAATATATTTTTCATAGTTTTTTTGTAAAAATAATTGAGATGTCAGCAAGTAAATATGACGAAGGTCGCATAATAGAATGATTGCAATCAGCAATGATAGTGGCTTTAAACAGTGTCATTTGTAAATAGGCATCCTTTCAGCTAAATCAAAATCGTGCCTATTTGTTTGTTTACTGCCCGGGAAAATTGGCGATTGCAAAAATTACAGCAAGAAAGTATTGTATTACAACCTGGAAAATATCTTTATATGATGTAAATCATCGAAAAATCTAATTCTGTATGATTGGCCTCATTTTAAAATGCTTCCCACCAGATTAATATTGCAAAATAAAATTTAGAACATTTATTCTCATTTCTCAACCAAACATTTCATTTTATGAAAAAGATTTTTCTACCGGTTTTATCGCTCACCGCGGCGTTCGTTTTGCTAAGCTTAACAGGATGCAAACCAAAAAATGCCGGCGATGCAACCGGCTCAGATGCGGCATCCAGGGTTTACGTTCCGCCTGGAAAATACGACGAGTTGTACAACTTCGTCTCTGGCGGGTTTAGCGGCCAGGTCAGCGTTTATGGAATTCCTTCGGGCCGTTTGCTTCGTGTAATTCCTGTCTTTTCTGTTGATCCTGAAAAAGGCTGGGGTTATAGCGAAGAAACAAAACCCATGTTGAATACTTCTCACGGAGAAGTGCCGTGGGGCGACCAGCATCACCTTGACCTTTCTCAAACAAATGGAGAAATTGATGGCCGATGGTTATTTGCCAACGAAAACAACACGCCGCGTGTGGCCAGAATTGATCTCAAAACTTTCCGCACTGCAGAAATTATTGAAATACCGAACAGCGCCGGAAACCACTCTTCTCCTTTTATTACCGAGAATACAGAGTATGTAGTGGCAGGCACCCGCTTTAGCGTTCCAATGGATTATGAAAACGGTGATGTTCCTATTGATTCTTACAAAAAGAATTTTAAAGGAACCATCAGCTTCATCAGTGTAGCGCCGAAAGATGGTGAAATGAAACTGGCTTTCCAGCTTTTGCTGCCAGGCATGAATTTCGACCTCAGTCATAGCGGTAAAGGGCCCAGCAGCGGATGGTTTTTCTTTAGTACTTACAACTCTGAACAAGCGCACACTTTGCTTGAAGTAAACGCTTCAAAACGTGATAAGGATTACATCCTGGCGGTAAACTGGAAAAAAGCGGAAGAATACTTTAAAGCAGGAAAAGGCAAAAAAGTTCCTGTAAAATATGCACATAACGTGTATAGCGACTCAACACATTCTGCCACTTCTACTATTGAAACTGAAACAACAATTATTGACACAAAAGACTTCGCCGATATTGCGTATATGATTCCATGCCCTAAATCTCCGCATGGTTGCGATGTAGATCCTACCGGACAATACATCGTAGGAAGCGGAAAACTGGCTGCATTGATTCCGGTATTTTCTTTTGATAAAATTCAAAAAGCCATTGCTGCAAAAGACTTCGATGGTGATTATGGCGGAATTCCTGTAATAAAATATGAATCAGCACTACATGGAGAAGTAAAAAAACCGGGATTAGGCCCATTACATACTGAGTTTGATGGCAAAGGAAATGCTTATACCACTTTCTTTATTTCATCTGAAATTGTAAAATGGAGCCTGCAGGATTTGAAAGTTATAGACAGGCATGCCACCTATTATTCTCCCGGCCATCTTTGCATTCCCGGCGGTGATACTAAAAAACCTTACGGAAAATATTTAATCGCGTATAATAAAATTACCAAAGACAGGTATCTTCCAACAGGACCTGAACTGGCACAGTCTGCACAACTGTTTGACATTAGCGGTGACAAAATGAAGCTATTGTCAGATTATCCAAGTATTGGTGAACCTCACTATGCACAGGCAGTTCCGGCAGAATTGATTGCAAAAAATTCAACCAAAATCTTTAAGATTGAGGAAAATCAAAATCCTTATGTTACCATGGGTGAAGGAAAATCAAAAGTAGTGCGCAATGGAAATCGTGTAGATGTATATATGACTATGATTCGGTCCCATTTTTCTCCTGACAATATTGAAGGCGTAAAAGTAGGTGATGATGTGTATTTCCATCTTACCAACCTCGAACAGGATTGGGATGTGCCTCACGGTTTTGCGGTGAAAGGTGCAAACACAGGCGAATTACTGGTAATGCCGGGAGAAACCCAAACATTAAAATGGACTCCGTCCACTTCAGGAATCTACCCGATTTACTGCACCGATTTCTGTAGCGCATTGCACCAGGAAATGCAGGGATATGTAAGAGTTTCTGTAAAAGGTTCTAACGTACCCATCTCATTCAGCCTTGGCAAAAACTCTGATGCCACAGATTCTTTATTAAAAAAATAAAAAGGCTTAAGGCTTAAAGCATAAGGCAAAAGGCTGCACGTTCAGTAAACCGCGCGGCCTTGCCTTCGGCCTTAAACATTCAGCCTTGACCATTCAAAAATTATCAAACTAAATAAAATGAAAAAAATATTCAGGTTATTGCCAATAATCGCCATTGCTTTCATGATTTCATGCAATCAAAGCACTGATAAAAAAACGGATACTTCATCCAATGATGATGCGGTTTCTGTATCAGGTGGGCAGGAAAATGTAAAGGATAGCGATTCGCAAAAAGATGTGGTGAAAGTCGCGATGGGTTCAAAAGATCACACAACTCTTGTAGCAGCATTAAAACAAGCAGATCTTGTAACGTCTCTTTCAAATGCCGGGCCTTTTACAGTCTTTGCTCCAACAAATGAAGCATTCAATAAACTGCCAAAAGATACTGTTGAGGGATTGATGAAAGATGATAAGAAAGAAGATTTGCAAAACATTCTTCAATATCATGTTTTCATGTCGGCGTTAACGCCACAATCTTTTACTGATGGGCAAACATTGGGAATGGTAAACGGAGATAACGTGACCGTAAGTGTGAAAGATGGAAAAACGATGCTGAATAATTCGGCTACAATAATTGCTTCTATTCCGGCATCGAATGGAATGATCTATGTGATTGATGGTGTTTTATTGCCACCAGCAAAGAAATAAATAAACGCTTTTTCTGTTTTCGTTTTCACCAAAAGCATCACACATTTAAAAGCAATAAATTTTTCAAAATGAAAAACAAAAAATTATCCGTCCTTCCAAGAATAATAACAGTCATTTGCGGATTAGCACTTATAGTTGTATTATTTGTTCCTCTATGGCAGATCGAACTTGCCGCTCCCCAATATCCTGAAGGATTGGTATTGAAAATGTATCCGGATAAATTGGCCGGGAACGTAGATGTAATCAATGGTTTGAATCATTACATCGGGATGAAAACACTTCACGCAAATAACTTCATTGAGTTTACCATATTACCTTACATCATTGGATTTTTTGCTGCTTTTTGTTTTTTGGTGGCGATTATCAATAAAAGAAAATGGCTTACTGTGTTGCTCGTTTCTTTCTTTCTTTTTGGCGTAATTTCCATGATTGATTTTTACCGCTGGAATTATAATTATGGCCATGACCTGGATCCAAACGCAGCGATTCAGGTACCGGGCATGAGTTATCAACCGCCACTCATTGGATACAAGCAATTATTAAATTTCGGAGCTTATTCCATTCCCGATACGGGCGGGTGGATATTTATCGCAGTAGGTTTATTATTATTGCTAACGGTAGTTATACCATTTTTAAAATATAAAAAACCAATGATGAAAACAGCCAATAAAGCAATTGTAGCGGTCTCCGTTTTTTTAATGTTTACCCTCATGTCGTGTAATAGCAGCCCGCAGCCCATTAAACTGGGTCAGGACGCCTGCAGTTTTTGCAAAATGAGCATTGCTGACAAACGTTTTGGTGCGGAAATAATGACGAATAAAGGAAAGATTTTCAAGTTTGATGACATGCATTGCATCGCCGGATTCATCAAATCGAATGAAGTTGCCAAAAGCGATATCAAGGAAATCTGGCTGGTAAATTATACTGAGCCGCACAATTTTATTCCCGCTCAAAAAGCTTTTCTTTTTGAAAGTGCAGATTTGCATTCACCGATGGGTGGCAACATTGCCAGCTTCGACGATGAAAGCAAGTTGAATGATGTAATGAAAATGATGAAAGGGCAGCCGCTTACATGGAATGAATTTATTAATGAAAAATAAATGAAGATTATAAACATCATAGTGATCCTTCTTTTTTTATTTGCATCTAAAAATGTGGATGCGAAAAGTACCATCGTTGGAAAAACCATTCCTGTTGGGAAAAACAGGGAAATAAAAACGATTCGAAAAGGTGTGGAAATTGCCAATGATGGTGACACCGTTTTGGTAGATGCAGGATTGTACAAAGAAGGAGGAATTATTATTTCAAAATCAATTGTATTAAAAGGAATGAATCATCCGGTGATTGATGGAGAATATAAACATGAAATCCTTTTTATCAGGGGAAAAGAAATTACCGTTGATGGTTTTAAACTGCAACATACAGGACGTTCAGAGATAAAAGATATTGGCGCAATTATGATTTACGACAGCTACCATGTAACCGCTATAAATAACATTGTTGATGATGCCAATTTTGGAATTTCTCTTCAGAATAGCAGAAGCTGCACGGTAAAAAATAATTCCATAACCGCGTATGGAAAAGATGAAGTGCAGAGTGGCAATGGCATTCATTGCTGGAAGTCAGATAGCCTTTTGATTATCGGAAATAAAATCACCGGATGCCGCGATGGAATTTATTTTGAATTTGTAACCAACTCGTTGGTTTGGAGAAATATCAGCAGGAAAAATGTGCGTTATGGAATTCATTTTATGTTTTCGCATCACGATACTTACATTGGAAATATTTTTGAGGAAAATGAATCCGGCGTCGCCGTGATGTACACGAATCACATTCGCATGTACAACAATTATTTTCTGAACAACTGGGGTGGCGCGGCTTATGGCATTTTACTTAAAGATATTACAGACGCTGAAATTTCAGGAAATCATTTTACAAAAAACACCACAGCGCTGCACATGGAGGGATGCAGCCGCAACAATTTTTATAAAAACACTTTTTCAAACAATGGGTTTGCGGTGAAAATACAGGCAAGTTGCGATGATAATGCTTTTTATGAAAATAATTTTAAAGGAAACACATTTGATATTGGCACAAACGGTTCGCTTGTACTCAATACGTTTAATGGAAATTACTGGGATAAATATGAAGGCTACGATCTGAACCGGGACAACATCGGTGATGTGCCTTATCATCCTGTGAGCATGTATTCAATGATCATCGAAAGCAATCCCGCCGCGCTCATGCTTTTCAGAAGTTTGATTGTTTCTTTATTAGATAAAAGTGAAAAAATATTACCGGGTATTACGCCGGAAAACTTAAAAGATGAAAAACCTTTAATGGGGCCGTTGCAACTATGATAAACACAAAAAACATCACAAAGAAATTCGGAAAACTTACCGCTCTCGATAATGTATCGGTTACTTTTTCAAAAGGAGAATGCATTGCTTTACTCGGACCAAATGGCTGTGGCAAAACCACTTTGATCAAAACATTGTTAGGAATGGTCGTTCCGGATAGTGGTTCTATTTATTTCAACAATGAATTAATCAGCAACAAATGGATGTACCGCAGCCGGATTGGCTACATGCCGCAAATAGGCCGTTATCCTGAAAACATGACCATTGCTCATGTGATAGACATGATGAAAGATATCCGCAAAGGAAGCGATCAAACTCCGGATGAAGAATTGGTAAGAAGCTTTGGTTTAGAAACTATGATGCAAAAAAAGATGAGTACACTTTCCGGTGGAACGACGCAGAAAGTGAGCGCTGCTCTTGCTTTCATGTTTCATCCGGATGTATTGATCCTGGATGAACCGACAGCAGGATTAGATCCCTTATCGTCAGAAAAACTGAAACAAAAAATAATTCAGGAAAAAGAAAATGGCAAACTGATCCTGATTACTTCCCATATTTTAAGCGAACTGGATGATTTGGTAACTGAAGTATTTTATATGCAGGAAGGTAAGTTGTTGTTTCATAAAAATTTTGCTGCGCTGAAAAAAGAAACAGGCGAATTAAAATTGTCAAAAGCAATTGCGAAAATAATGACCGGGCAGGAGGTGGTTAATTATTAAATTATACAATTATTGAATTTTCAAAATGAAAAAAATATTAAAATACGTTATAGTAGATATTGTTCAGAATAAAATTGTTTTGATCTATACACTTTTATTGCTCCTCATATCACTCACCGTTTTCAACCTGGAAGATAATGCCGCCAAAGGAATGCTCAGTTTATTGAACATCATCCTGATAATCGTTCCGTTAATTTGCATCATTTTTTCTACTATTTACATTTATAACAGCTCTGAGTTCATTGAATTATTGGTAAGCCAGCCTCTAAAAAGGAGAACAATCTGGCTCAGTATTTTTTCAGGATTAGCTAGTTCTTTATCGCTCGCATTTTTCATTGGCGCAGGAATTCCAATTCTTCTTTATCATGCCGATTCTACAGGATTTATGATGATAGCAATGGGATTATTTCTCACAATAGTTTTTGTAAGCATTGCCATGCTTGCAGCAGGATTAACACGTGATAAGGCAAAAGGCATTGGCCTTTCAATCCTGCTCTGGCTCTACTTTTCATTGATTTTTGATGCACTGGTTTTATTCTTATTATTCCAGTTCCAGGATTATCCTTTGGAAAACGCCATGGTGGTTTTCAGCTTTTTGAATCCTATAGATCTAAGCCGCATCCAGATACTGTTGCAAATGGATATATCTGCTTTGATGGGCTACACAGGGGCGGTGTTTCGTGAATTTTTTGGAAATACTACCGGCATTCTTCTTTCCTTTCTTGGATTATTTCTCTGGATTATTTTCCCGCTGATGATTTCCTTGAAGAAGTTTGGGAGAAAAGATTTGTAGGCGAAGGAAGAGAAAGAAAATATTTGAGTTTGCATCATTAGATGAAGTTGAAATCGCAACTATTCTATTGGCAAGAGGCATTAGATGGTGTTTAGAATTTACAGAACTGAATCAATGAAGGTAGATTCATTCCAAAAAAAAATAAATAGCTGTCTTATTGTTCGTTTATATAAAGTTCCTGAACCAGAATTATTAACATGGCAATAAGCGGGGTTGCCAGTAAAACTCCCCAAAAACCGGCTAATAAACCAAAAGCAACCTGCCCGATAATAACCACTGCAGGTGAAATATTGATCATTTTTTTTTGAAGTAATGGTTGTGAAATTGCTGTTTGAATAATTTGAATAAAAGTGTACATGCAGGCAATGATAATGGCGGTGGTAGTGCTTTGGAGCAAGCCTATTAAAACGCCTGGAATCAATGCAATCAGCGGCCCGAAATTAGGTATAACATTGAGTAAGCCAGCGATGATAGATAATGGAAGAACCATAGGCATGCCGATTATTATTAATCCAATTGCAGTTAATATGCCAATAAAAAGCATTCCAAAAAGCTGTGCCTTCAACCATTTTTTTAAAATATCTCCAATCTTGTTGATAATATCAGCGCCTTTTTCTTTTGCTTTTACCGGAAGTAATTTTATCAGTCCATTTGTATAAACCTTGGGTGAAACGATGAAAAATATAGCGATAAGTATTACAATATACAAGTCGCTCAGTATTCCGAAGCTGGAAGAAAAAAAACGTTTTACCATGGACAAAGTTTTACTAGAATCTCCGGAAGAATTGAATTGCTGAAGTAACTGGCTGCCAAATGCAGTATTGCGAATTTGCTCCTTTACCTGTTGCATTGTTGCGGGAAGAGTTTGTGTCAGTTCTGACGTTTGCATTTGTATTCTTGCACCTACAAACCAAATTGTGCCAACCAAAATCAACAGGTTTATAATGACAGAAAGTATGATGGCAGCCTTTGAATAGCAATGAAATTTTCTTTCAAAAATTCCCGCGATTCCATAAAAATAAAGTGCGATTAAGGCGCCTGCCAATATTAATAAAAGTACACTGAACAAAATCTGAAACAAGAAAAGAAATACAATCATTAAAGAAGTGACGCTTACTGCAATCCATACTTTTTTGCGAAATGAAAATTCTTTCTTTTGATTCGTGTCTGATTCTGTCATTCGTAAAATATTTGCGTTTCAAATTGTTTCATCAACCTCTGTATTTAAAAGTCACTTTTATTTGAAAAAAACCTTATTGTTTATTTATGTAAAGTTCCTCAACAAGCACAATCAGAATAATGAGAACTGGTGTTGCAAGCAATATTCCCCAAAAACCGACCATTAACCCTAACGCAATCTGGCTGGTAATACTTAATGCGGGAGGAATGTTGATCATCTTTGTTTGGACCAGAGGCTGCTGAATGGCATTTTGAAGAAATTGAATAAAAGTGTAAATACAAACAATAATTAGCGCAGTTCCCATTCCAACAGTAAGGCCAATTAGCACGGCAGGAATTAAGGCAAGCAGCATTCCAAAGTTTGGTATGAAATTAAAAATTGCTGCAATCAGCGCTAAAGTGAGCACCATCGGTATTCCAAGAATCATCAATCCAATGGCAGTTGTAACACCAATGAAAACCATACCAATCAGTTGCACCTTTAGCCAGCCCTTCATAGTAGTGGTTACTTTCTGAATAATTTCTGCGCCTTTTTCTTTTGCTTTTGAAGGCAGTAATTTCACCATTCCCTTTTGATAAACTGTTGGGGATGCAATAAAGAAGATGGCAAGCAGGAAAATAATATACAAATCGCTTAAAACACCAAAACTGGAAGAAAAAAACCGGTTTAAGATGTCGAAAGTTTTTGTAGAATCACCGGTTGCATTGAATTGCTGAAGTAGATTTTGGCCTATTGCACTACTCCCGATATATTCTTTTACCTTTTGGATGGTTAAAGGAAGAGTTTGTGATAGTTCTGAAATCTGCACCTGGATGGTTGCCCCTACAAACCAAATAATTCCGGCAAGTAACAGAATGTTTATAATGACTGACAGAACAATCGCCACCTTTGACGAACAATGGAATTTTCTTTCAAAAATACCTGCCACACCATAAAAATAAAGGGCAATTAATGCTCCGGCTAACACCAATAAAAGAACACTAAATAAAATCTTAAAAAGAAAGAGAAATACAAACATCAAAGCAGCAATGCTTACTACAATCCATACTTTTTTTCGGAAGGTTAATTCCTTTTTCTGATCAGTTTGTATTTCGTAATCAGTCATGGGGAAAAATATAGGTTATTCAATTTAAAATGCATTCTTATAAAAAAATAATCATACAAACGCTGTGCCCTTTAAAAGCAAACCCTGTTACTTAAAAAAAGGAAAATAAGAAATTGAACTATTCCTTTGTTTGCTGGAATAGAAAACGGAGTGCGGGAGTTTATTAATTCTGCGAATGCAAAAAGGAAACAATATTATCCAGTTCTTCTTTTGAAAGAATTCCTCCGAATGAGGGCATATTTTTTCCTCCGTTTACAATCCTGATTTTTAATTCTTCTATTGATAAACGATTTCCGATTGTTGTAAGATTCGGTCCGGCTTTTCCACCATAATGATTGATGGTATGGCAATACTGGCAGCCTTTTGCATAAAAAAGATGGACGCCCTTTATAATAGTGGAATCAGGATTTGAAGTCTTAATATCGGTTAAAGGCAAAGGTTTCGTATTAAAATTTGGTGACCAGGATGCCTGCAAACCAATGATCAATAAACTGATTACAAAAACAAAAACACAAATTACTCCAAACATCGCCCACGGTCTTTTCAGCGGGCTTCTTTCTCCTTTATGAGAAATAAATGGAATGGAAAATAAAAGAATAATCGTTAGCAACGGGCCGAGTAACATGGCGATTGATTCGATTTTATGTGGCATTAAAGCAAACAAAGCAAAAAACGGAATCATGTACCAGTCGGGGTTTGGCGAAGTTTGAACCATCGAAGGATCTGGCGGAGTTGTAAGCGCAGGCGCACCGAAAAATACTGCAAGAGCAATAATGGCAATAATAATAAAAGCACTTACAATAATATCCCGCCAGGCAGCATCAGGCCAGAAAGGAACGCCTTCTTTTTCCAATAAATTTTTATACCACGAACGATAGGTTTTTGGATCCACCATTCTTCCTGCTTTTGGTGGTTCTGAAATTCCGTTTCTGATAACAAGAAATAGATGAAAAGCAATAAATAAAAAAATGAATGCCGGTACAATAAATACATGGTAAGAATAAAACCGGCTCAAAGTCTGGCCGCCAATTGTGTTTCCCCCCAGCAGTAAACGCGCTAAGTATTCTCCAACAAAAGGAACTCTGCCTAATTGCTGGGCTGCAACTACCGATGACCATACTCCATTAGAATCCCATCTCAAAAGTTGACCTGTAAAACCCATAAAAATCGTGAATATCAAAAGAAATACGCCGCTGATCCAATTCATTTCACGCGGATATTTATACGATGCGGTAATGTAAGTGCGCATCATGTGAAGCCCTACCAAAATAATCATTGCTGACGCGCCGAAATAATGAATGCCCCGAAGAACATTTCCGAATTTTGCCTTGTCGGTTATAAATTCAAGTGATTGATAGGCCTCCTTTGATGAAGGTTGATATAACAGCGACAAGGCAACTCCGGTTATCACTTGTAATAAAAAGCAAAACAAAGTGGCGCTACCAAAAACATAACTCCACCTGGCCCTTGGCGGCACCGGATGCGTTATCACCGGAAGAATGCTTTCGGAAAAGCCACTTCTGTCGTCAATCCATTTCCATATTTTATTAAAAAAATTTTTCATGCAGGATGTGACTTTGATGCGCGGATATTTGTAATCGGAAGAGGCGCTGTTTTTATCTGTACTTCATCATTATTAATTCTTACCTCATATCTTGTCAAAGGCTTTGGTGGCGGCCCGGCTGCTACGGTTCCATCGGCATAATAAACGCCTCCATGACAGGGGCACATAAATAAATGCGCATCTTTTTCCCATCTTACCGGGCAGCCTAAATGGGTACAATTAGCGGCAAATGCGATAAAATCAGTATCATTATTTCTTCGTAGCCATGCTGCTGATTTTGCTGTCATTCCTGCATAAGGTTCCGGATCTGCATTGATGAATGTGACTAAACTTGTTGTGTTTATTTTAAACGCATCTACCTTTCCTACCGTACGCCATTTTTCTGTTTTTGATTCTAATAATGGAGCAAGAACTGCGGTGATAACCGGTATCGCTGCAACGGCAGCGCTCACACCAGCAAGCCCCAAACTTAATTTCATGAAAAATTTTCTCCTGCTGATTTCTTCGGGCGTTGATGGTTCGTTCGCGCCGGTATTTTTTGATTGATCATTCATGCCGCAAAATATTTATCCACCCGATTAATGATATTACAAAAACGATTAGGCCGGCAACAGAAATAAGCCAGGTTGTTAATAATCCCCACCCGCAAAACATTAATCCAAGCGCTAAAAAAAATGGCCAGTAAGTGGGTTGCGGTAAATGTTCCGGTTTTGCTTTTACTTTTTCCATTGTAATTATTGAATTATTTGACTATTGAATTATTGTTTGAATTATATTTTTTTCTGACTGTTTCTCTTCAAACCATTTTATCAATAAAATCATCGAAGCGGTCAAATAAATGAGGCAACAAGGAACCCACATGATTAATCCGGCCATTTGCTGATCAATTGCTGCAGAAATTTTCCACTCATTTCTTATGACGGGCAAGTAACCATAACTATCCATTAAATTTTGATAATGAAAATAGGTTCCTATCGGTGCAAATGTGATTAACAAACCAAGCAATGAGCAAAACACACAAGCTGTTGAAAGATAGAGTACGGCTGAAAGCGGAGCAATTCTGTATTCTTTATAAGGATTCATAACTGGCCAGCAAAATATCATTCCTGCTATCAATAAACTGAACATTTGAAGAAACATTAAAGCATTCATTGAAGATGAATTCGTCATTCCATTCATAGAAAATAAGTGATTAAAAATGTACGGAATATGCCATAGCCACATGATGCCAACACCAGTAAACCAACAAATAATGACGATTCTTTTTTTGGAAAATAAAGCAAGTGTTTTTTTAAATTTATTTTCTGCCGGAATCCCTGCAACAATCAAAGGCGCTGCAATCAAAATGATCAAAACATGAGAGAGCATGTGTGCACTAAACAAATAATTTTCGCCTAAAAAATGCAAAGGAGAAGCGATGCATAAAAACAATAAAAATATTCCAGTGAAAAAATAAACTGATTGTTTTTTTATTTTAAAATTGATGGCATAAACATAAATCAGGCCTAAACCCACAATAAAATCGATGTTGGAAAAGCCGAAGTGCCAATATGAAAAAATTGAACGCATTTTTTTTATTTTTAAAAACTACTTTTTAATATTTTGTAAACTCCGGCAACACGTAAACCACCGTAAACACTGCAATCCAGACAACATCAACAAAATGCCAGTAAATTCCTGCCGTGCTGATTATGTTAGAAGAAGGATTATCAAAATCACCTAAAAAAGCTAAAACGAGAATGATAGATAACAGTACCAATCCAACAAAAACATGAAAACCGTGAAAACCAGTGAGCGCATAAAAACTGGTACCAAAAACACTGCTGCTCAAAGTGATTTTATCATTTATTAAACGCCAGTATTCTTCGCCCTGGCCAATTAAAAAAATTGTCCCCAGCAGAATGGTTACAATCAACCAAATCTTTAAATTTTTTATTTTCCCCTTCTGATAATTTTTATCGGCTATCAAAAAAGTAAAACTGCTGCTGATTAAAATAATCGTAAATATTCCGGTTGTTTTTATATCAAGAGCCTGCACTTCATGTGGCTCAAAACCGGCATTATAAGCCATATAAATAAATGCCAGAATGAGGCAGATGAAAAACATCGCCTCTGTGCCAACTACTAATTTCATCATTGTTTTATTCATAATTGATATTTCATAATTCACAATTCTAAATTCTCACATCTTTTTACTTGTTACTTGTTACTTTCTACTTGCTACTTCTTCATATCCCACAAAGGCCGCCTGTCCTTAGCTTCAGGCACTTCATCAAAATTTTTGAGTGGAGGCGGAGATGTTGTCAGCCATTCTAATGTAAAACCATCCCACGGGTCATTACCAGCCTTTTTTCCACTTTTGATACTTTTATAAACCATATAAACTAACAATAAAACTGAAGCGCCCATTATAAAAGCGCCAATAGTGGAAATGAAATTTAATACACCATAACTCTGCAGATCGGGATAGGTAAAAACCCTTCGCGGCATTCCCCTGATTCCTAAAATATGTTGCACTAAAAAGGTTCCGTTAAACCCAATTACAAACAGCCAGAAAAACCACTTTCCCATTTTTTCATCCAGCATTTTTCCGGTCATTTTTGGGAACCAATAAAATAATCCGGCCAGAAGGCCGAAAATAGTTCCACCGATAAATACATAATGCAGATGCGCCACCACATAGTAGGTATCGGTCAATTGCCAATCTATCGGCACAATAGAAAAAGCAATTCCGGATAATCCACCAATCGTAAATTCAATTAAAAATGCGATTGCAAACATCATTGAAACTGTAAATCTGATTTTGCCACCATACATCGTCGCTATCCAGTTAAAAACTTTCACTCCTGTCGGAATACCAATAAGCATGCTGCTTGCAGAGAAAAATGCATCGACCGTATTTCCCAAACCGACCGCAAACATGTGATGGGCCCAAACACCAAAAGCGAGCAAAGCAATCGCAACAGAAGAAGCTGCTACGAATGCATAACCAAAAATCGGCTTGCGTGAAAACACGGGAAAAACTTCTGATAAAATTCCAAACGGCGGGAGAATAACAATATACACTTCAGGGTGGCCAAAAATCCAAAATAAATGTTGCCACAATAAAGCAGAGCCGCCATTTGTTGTATTAAAAAAATGCGCCTGAAACTGCCGATCAAGCAAAAGCATTGCGAGCGCTGCATTTAGCGAAGGGAAAGCGGCTATTAATAAAAAAGAATTGACAAAAACCATCCACACAAAAAGTGGGAGCATGTTCAGTTTCATTCCTTTTACCCGGTAATGTAAAATGGTTACAATGAGATTGATAGAAGTAGTTACACTTCCGATACCAGTGAGCAATAATCCCATGGCATAGTAATCAATTCCGGGGCTGGAAGAATAATTTTTTTCATTGAGTGGCGCATAATTAAACCAACCTGCATCAGGGCCGCCACCTGCAAGAAAACTGAAGTATAACAATAATCCGCCAAAGAAAGTGATCCACAGACTAAACGAATTCATTCTGGGAAAAGCCATCTCATTCGCACCAATCATTAATGGTGTAAAATAAACCGCAAATCCAAGTACGGCCGGCATTGCAACTAAGAAAATCATGGTAGTTCCATGCATCGTAAAAAGCTGATCATATGCTTCAGGAGTCAAGAAATGATTTACCGGCTCTGCCAGTTGGATGCGCATCAGTAACGCTTCTGCACCACC
This sequence comes from uncultured Chitinophagaceae bacterium, assembly GCA_963706825.1. Classification (GTDB taxonomy): domain Bacteria; phylum Bacteroidota; class Bacteroidia; order Chitinophagales; family Chitinophagaceae; genus Ginsengibacter. The sequence continues at coordinate 1,334,977 of CAVPNT010000005.1, forward strand.
AATTAAAAAAAATATCAGCGCAATCAGCAGATACATGATGCCAATCATTTTGTGATCTACCGATGAAATCCATTGCAACAAACCCTGGTCAGAACTAACGCCGATTCCGGGAAATGGCGACGTTGGTTCAGGTATTTGTATGGATTGATTCATTTGTTTTATTTTTATTTTAATTGTGCCAGATAATGAACGATTGCATTTATCGTGTCTTTACCATACTTAAAATCGGGCATCTGCGCTCCTGGCTTTACCTGTTGAGGATGGTTAATCCATTCATATAAATCGGCCTCATTATTTTTCATTAATCCGGTAAGTAATTCTGCACGGCTTGCAACATGAGTGAGATCGGGGCCAACACTGGAAGTGGCAAGGGTACCTTGAATCCGGTGACAGCTTGCACAGGTTTGTATTTGAAATATTTCAGCGCCTTTTATCGCCAGGCTGTCTTTTGGAATTACTGCGTCTTTGGTATTTTCAGCAAGCCAGTTTTGAAAATCACTTTCCTTTTCGGCAATTACATTGATGCGCATCCATGCATGTTGAGCACCACAAAATTCACTGCAAGCACCGATGTAATTTCCCGGCTTATTTATATCGAGCCATAAATAATTATTGATTTTAGGAACCAAATCCATTTTATTTCCCAACTCAGGAACCCACCAATCGTGAATCACGTCTGCCGACCTCATTTCCATCAATAAATGTTTTCCCACCGGCAGATGAACTTCATTCGCAGTAACGACATTGGCTTTCGGATAATCCACTTCCCACCACCATTGATGCCCTGTGATAACAACGTCGGGTTCTTTATTTGCAGGAACCGGGGAAGCAACGGCATTCATGGTTGCAAGCGTTTGATAAAAAAACCACACCAGCAATAAAGTGGGTATTCCAATCATCAAAGCTTCTACTTTTTTGTTTCCTGTTGTTTGCTTTGGTTCTCTTGGATCCCCTTTTTTTTCTTTAAACTTTATACAAATAAAAATGACGAGGAAACAAACCAACAAGAGCATACAAGCTGCAGCAATGTTGAAATAATTGAACAGTTTGTTTATTTTTTCGGCCTGAAAGGATGCAGGACTTTCAACAGATTGCAACAGGATGAGTTGAAAAAAATATGCAGTTGAAATAAACATCGGCGAGGGCCATTTTTAAAATGAAAAAACCTTCATTTCCAAAAAATTAATTTTAGAAAAATCATCTTCATCCCATTTGCAATTAGCAGAAGTGATTGGTTTTCTAAAGGAAAGGTTTAAAAATATTTATATCAAAAACAACGAAAGAGTTTTTGTCCGGCAAAAGATTTTGGAATCGCATTTATAAAAAGCTATAAGCGTTTTTTAAATAAAATAAGAAAACCAAAAGCCGGCATCGGGTCTTGTAAAATTGCTATAAAGAAAAATGCAGCCTCAAAGATTATGCCTTGAAATAAACAGCCGGTTTAAAAAATGAAACCGGTGTTATTTGTTTGTTTACTGATGCATTAGAAACAGGAAGCTGCCTGCTAATTTTAAGAAATGAAATGATGTAATATTAAAACCCCAACTAAGCCCGTGAATGAAACAATCGTTTCCATCATTGTCCATGTAAGAAAAGTCTGTTTAATAGTAAGATTAAAATATTCTTTGAACAACCAGAATCCGCCATCATTTACATGTGAAAACATGAGGCTTCCTGCACCAATAGAAAGAACCATTAACTCTGGATGAATATGCTGATCGATACCGAGAATGGGCAGCATAATTCCAACGGTAGTAAGCCCGGCAACTGTGGCAGAGCCGATGCACACACGAATTATAGCCGCAATCAGCCATCCCAAAACAAGCGGTGACAATTGCATGTCTTTTAATAATTGCCCGATATAAACACTAACGCCGCCATCGCTCATAACCTGCATAAATATCCCCGATCCGGCAATAATTAAAAGTATGACAGAAATACTTTTGAAAGCTTCTTCCAGTTGTTTCATAATTACCGGAATTTTATTTCCTCTTTGCATTCCTAAAAAATAAACTGCGAACAAAACCGAAAGTAACATGGCAATATTCGGGTCTCCAAGGAATGACATTATTTTTCCTAAAAAATTATCGGCAGAAACAAAGAATAAAAAAATGGCTGTCAACGCTAGTAAGATTACCGGCATCAGGGCAATTACGAGACTGATGCCAATTCCGGGCAACTGTTCAACAGGCAAAGGTTTAATTTGTAAAATATCAGTCGGTGGTTTCGGGTTAAATCTCTTCAATGTTTTTGCAAAAAGCGGCCCGGCAAGTGTAATCGTTGGTATAGCAATGACGATTCCATAAATCAAAGTTTTACTCATGTCTGCATGTAATTGTTCTGCGATTGCTGTAGGCGAAGGATGAGGTGGTAAAAACCCATGCGCCACTGAAAGTGCCGCCAGCATTGGTATTCCAACATATAACAATGGTAACCCTGTAGTTGCCGCAATAGCAAAGATTAATGGAATAACGACTATAAAACCGGCAGTATAAAACAAAGGGATTCCAATAATTAATCCGGCCAAAGCCATTCCCCATTGGATATTTTTTGTGCCAAATATTTTTGTAAGTGAAGCGGTAATTTGTTGCGCAGCGCCACTATCTGCAACCAATTTCCCCAGCATCGCGCCAAAGCCAAGAATAATAACCAATGGTCCAAGCGTATTTCCGATTCCTTTGGTAATGGATGCTGAAATCTGGTGTATATTCATTCCGACAGCGATTCCCAAACCAATACTAACGAGAAGGAAAGAAATAAATGTATCAATTTTAAAAGTAACGACCAGTATGATCAGCAGAAGAATTGCGGCGATACAAAGCACTAAAGGCATAGATGAAAATTAGAATGACAGGAATGTTTTTTATTGAGTTTAAAGATAACAGAAATTGCAAATTGGAATGATGAAATTATTTTTTTGATAAGGATAAATTGAACAATGAACCGGTTTTGGTTTAATTTTATTTTAATAACTCAGGCTTCAGTAAACAAACAAATAACATGAAAACGCTTTTACTAATCCGGCACGCAAAGAGCGGATGGGACGATCCTTCACTTTCTGATTTTGACAGAAGCCTTACTGACCGGGGAAAATCGGATGCGAAAATGATGGCAAAAAGAATAAAAGATGAATCAATGCACATAGATTCTTTTGTTTCGAGTCCGGCAAAACGGGCAAAAAAAACGGCTAAAATACTTATGAAAGAATTTAAAAAAGATGAAGAAGAAATGTGGTTGGTACCTGATTTATATGAAGGTTCCGTTAGCGATTTTTATGCGGCAATAGAAAATTTAGAAGATATAAAAAACGTGGTTGCCGTCTTTGCTCATAATCCAGGAATTACTGAATTTGTTAATTCACTTGAATGCTCACCGGTTTACAATATGCCTACCTGTGCTGTATTTGCTTTGAAAATAAAAACAAATCACTGGAAGGAATTTCGCCAGGCTGACAAAGAATTTTTATTTTTTGACTATCCAAAAAACCCACATTAAACCATTTTTATCAAAATACAAATCTGCCGTATTTATTGGTTTGCTGTAACCTGAATTAAAAAATTATTTTTAAAAATTATCCTCTCACATCCAGCGCATCTCTTAAGCCATTTCCCAAAAGATTGAATGCCAAAACCAAAATCATTATTGCAATACCAGGTGCCAATGCAAGCGCAGGATTATGAGTAATGATAAAATTATAATTCTCTTTGATCATCAATCCCCAGCTCGGTGTAGGAGGTTGAATGCCCACGCCAAGAAAACTTAAGCCGGCTTCAATAATAATAGCGCTTGCAAAATTTGCTGCCGCAATTACAATTACTGGCCCCAGTACATTTGGCAGAATGTGTCGGATAATGATCCGCATGTTTTTTAAACCCAATGCTTTTGCTGCCTGGATATATTCCATTTCCCGCAATGCCAAAACCTGTCCACGCACCACGCGTGCAACACTTACCCACATCGTTAATCCAACCGCAATAAATATTTGCCAGAAACCTTTGCCCAGAGTAAGCGTGATTCCGAAAACCAAAAGAAGCGTGGGCATGCTCCAGATCACATTGATAAACCACATGATTACGTTATCAATTTTACCTCCATAATAACCTGCTGAAGCACCGAGAATAATTCCGATAGATAGCGAAATAATTACTGTTATCAGTCCAACCGCCAGGCTTACCCGTACACCTACCAATAAACGGCTGAGAATGTCGCGGCCAAATGTATCTGTCCCCAGCCAGAACGTCTTTTTTTCAATATAGTTTTTATCCGCCAAATCATTTTTTGCATAAACCTGTTTTTCATATATTCCTTCATCAATGTACTTTTCAACAAAAACCGAATCGGCATTTTCTGTGTGACTATTTATCGGGACATAAATATATTTGTCTTCAGCACCAAATAATAAACGTTGAAAAAATCCGGTTTCAGGAATTTTTTTTTCTTTTTTTACGCGGAGAAATAATTGTGAATAACCCGGCTTGCTCGCCATAATCTCCACCACCTGCCTGTCGGCATTTGGAGTAGAATCGACACCAAGATAGTAAGCAAAAATTCCGGTTAAAACAGAGAGGCATATCACGATCAATCCCACCATGGCACCCTTATTTTTTTTAAGTCTTCGCCAGGCATTTTGAGAAAAAGAAAACGATTGTTGCATTGAAATAAAAATAGAGAAGTTTGGCGAATGTAGGAATCGTTTGAGGATTTTTTATAAAAGAGTTTGCACGAAAACACTATATTACTGAATGTTTTATTCATTCATCAATGGGAAACAACTTTCAAACCGATAATAGAACAAATTAATGTACTGATAAAAAAAACCCTCCAGAAATCTGTCGGTTCTTTAAAAACAAAAATTCCTACAATCACCGTTCCAACCGCTCCAATGCCCGTCCATACCGCATAAGCCGTTCCTATGGGCAGAGTTTGAGTAGCGCGGTATAACAAATACATACTGATGGAAAGACAAATAAAAAATCCGGCGATCCACCAGGCGGCCGTTGAGCCGGAAGTTTCTTTTGCTTTCCCCAGACAGGTAGCAAAACCCGTTTCAAAAAGTCCGGCGATGATTAATATAATCCAGTTCATTCAATTGATTTATAAACGTTCTTAAAAGGATTTCCTATTCAAGAACGTAAATTATTTTTTCATTTTTTCCAATAAATTTTCCAATCGGTTCTGAAAATTTCTCCAACCCATGTGCTTTAAAAACTTCCATTATTTCGTCTACAGAATCAGGATTTGCAGCAATTAATAACCCGCCGTTTGTTTGTGGATCCGGCAATATCGAAAAGGCTTCCATTACATTCACACCTTTTCCAAAGGTAATTTTTTTGCTGTAGCTATTCCAGTTTCTGTAAGTGGCATCCGGAACAATTCTTTTCGCCAGGTATCCTTTTACATTTTCGTGTATGCATAACCGTGAGTAACGAAGTTCGGCAGATAAATTGCTTCCTTCCGCCATTTCTATCAGATGCCCGGCAAGTCCAAAGCCGGTAACGTCAGTCATTGCAGAAACGCCATTTATTTTACCTAAATCTTCACCAACAGAATTTAATGTGGTAAGCTGTCCAATCAAATCTTTTAAATCTTCTTCTTGTAAAACATTCCTTTTTTGCGCCGTTGATAAAATTCCAACGCCAAGAGGTTTGGTTAAAAAAATCAGATCTCCTTCATTTGCTGTGTTATTTTTTTTTAGGTTGTTTACAGAAACAAGGCCATTTACCGACAAACCAAAAAACGGTTCAGCAGAATCAATGCTATGCCCTCCGGCCAAGGCAATTCCTGCTTTTGCGCAAATTCTCCTTGCTCCTTCCATTACTTCTTTTGCGAGAGACGCTGGCAATTTTTCTACAGGCCAACCGAGTAAAGCGATTGCCAGTATTGGCTTTCCGCCCATTGCATAAATATCGCTGATGGCATTCGCTGATGCTATTTGCCCAAAATCAAAAGCATCGTCTACGATCGGCATGAAAAAATCGGTAGTCGAAATTAATGCGTTTCCATCACCTAAATCATAAACAGCGGCATCGTCATTGCTGCTGTTTCCGATCAACAATTTTTTTTCAGGAAAAGTAAATTGTGAATGAAGTATTTCTTCCAAAACCTGCGGAGAAATTTTGCAACCACATCCGGCTCCACGGGAATATTGTGTCAGTTTTATCTTTTCAGTTTTTTCTATATTTTCCAATTATTCCTTCTTTTTACGTACAAGAATTATTTCTGCATTTTTATTTAAATCGCCGCTAAAACGGATTTCATAAATTCTTTGTGCTTCACGAATAACCAACAAGCCGGTATTTGGCGGAATGCTTCCCAGGTTTTCTGCATACATAATGATTGAAATGGAATCGCCCATATCCGGAGTGAGATAAATCGTTTTATTTTTTGCTCTTTCCAACAAACCAACCCGCGGCCAGATTACTTTTCCATTCAGTAAAACACTCACCGTATCGCCATCAACGACTCCATTATCATACAATGAAAACACCAGGCTGTCCTGGGAAATTTCTACCGTGCGGATGGTTTCAATTTTTCGGTTTTGAATATCCGCAGCCGCTTTCGGCATGAGACTTTCAGTTTTAGATTCTTCCGATTTTGCTATTGCTTCTTTTGCTTTTTGTACGCTCAGTTGTTCTGATTTTACGGAATCATCTTTTGCTTTTTGTACGCTTAGTTGTTCCGCTTTTGCTAAATCGTCTTTTAATTTTTGCGCCTTCAGTTGTTCAGCTTTTGCTAAATCGTCTTTTGCTTTTTGTGCTTTCAGTTGTTCAGCTTTCAGTGAATCTTCGCGCGCTTTTTGGGCTTTTAATAATTCCGCTTTTGCCAATGCTTCTTTTGCCTCTTGCGCTTTCAGTTCTTCAGCTTTCAGCGAATCTTCGCGGGCTTTTTGCGCTTTTAACAGTTCCGCTTTTGCCAATGCTTCTTTTGCCTCTTGCGCTTTCAGTTCTTCAGCTTTCAGCGAATCTTCGCGCGCTTTTTGGGCTTTTAATAATTCCGCTTTTGCCAATGCTTCTTTTGCCTCTTGCGCTTTCAGTTGTTCTGCTTTCAGCGAATCTTCCCGGCCTTTTTGAGCTTTTAATAGTTCTGCTTTTGCCAATGCTTCTTTTGCCTCTTGCGCTTTCAGCTCTTCAGCTTTCAGCGAATCTTCGCGCGCTTTTTGGGCTTTTAATAATTCCGCTTTTGCCAATGCTTCTTTTGCCTCTTGCGCTTTCAGTTGTTCTGCTTTCAGCGAATCTTCCCGGCCTTTTTGAGCTTTTAATAGTTCTGCTTTTGCCAATGCTTCTTTTGCCTCTTGCGCTTTCAGCTCTTCTGCTTTCAGCGAATCTTCGCGGGCTTTTTGAGCTTTTAATAGTTCCGCTTTTGCCAATGCTTCTTTTGCCGCTTGCGCTTTCAGTTCTTCAGCTTTCAGCGAATCTTTCCGGGCTTTTTGAGCTTTTAATAGTTCTGCTTTTGCCAACGCTTCTTTTGCCTCTTGCGCTTTCAGCTCTTCTGCTTTCAGTGAATCTTCCCGGGCTTTTTGCGCTTTTAGTTCTTCCGATGATATACCGGTTGAAATATTTTTTTCAGGAGAAGGAGGCTTGTTATTGATAGCCATCACGTTTGCAGCAGTACCGGTAGTTAAAAATGAAAGATTATCCCACAGTCCCAACTGAATAAGCTTTGCTACAATTATGGTCTCTTCCGGCTTTACTTTCTTTTTCCTTTCCAGAAAAAGTGTGCCGGTCAGGGGCCTGTAAAGCTTGGTAGCATTGGTTTTCCAGCTTCCGCTCAAAACTTCAGCGCTGTCATTTTCTGACAAAATTAAATCGGATGACATCTTCACTCCTTTTGCAGGCGGTTCTGTGTAATTGTTATAAACAAATTTTTCATCAACAATATAAAACTGGTCATTCTTCATTTTAATCTTCACCTCTTTGACTCCAATATTTTTTATTCCATTTATAATGAAAGTAGTATGTGAATATCCATCTACTTTGCTGTCAGATTCATTTATTGCCAGTTCATAGTGAATATTTTGCCGGGTGGTGTCGTTGTACATAGTACCAGTCCATACCCCGGAAAGATCCTGGCAAAACGCATAAAGAGGAAAGAGGAAAGTGATCAGTAAAAGCGTCATGCGTAGGGGTGGTATGTTGGTATTTAACCGCATGATCTTCGTTAATTTTTAAAAGTTTTTTATTTGTCTGGCAAAATTAGTTTTATAAATTATCTCACAGGAAATTATTATTACCCGGTTAAACGTCCGGCATTTAACCTATCCACGTTGCAGCAATTTATTTTTGTTAAGAACTGTGCAACTCCTGGGCGGTTTTGTAAACTTTCTGCATACATTTTATCATAATATTTCAATAAAATCGCAAAGGATTCTGGTACGTTTCCTTCATTCAAAAACGATATGGCATTTTTTGTATTTAGACCGCCTAATCTTTTTTGTATTTTCTGAATACAGGCGACTATTTCTTCTTTGTCAAAAGAGCCATAATGATTAGCGATATATTTTACTCTTTCTTCAAACGGAATGTCCAAAAAATATAAAGGGCTATTGCGCATTTGCTGCCAGAAAACCTTTGGAATACCGACTCTGCCTATATGAATGCTTTCATCTTCAAGCCAGATTTCAGATTGTTTTATTTTCGTGTGCTCATCGCCGTTATCCCGCTCACGCTGTATTTTCCATAATTCCAGTGCGAGCATATTTTCAAACATTTCATGCGACGGTTGGATACTTTCTCCCAAAGCACCAAAGGCTGACCCTCGGTGGTTTGCCAGCCCTTCCAGGTCTATTACTGTGTTGCCTTTTCGCTTCAATTCTTTGAGGATTTCTGTCTTTCCTGATCCGGTAAAACCGCCTAAAATTTTTAAAAAATATTTTTTTTTAAATTGCAAAAAGGCCCATCTTCTGAATGCTTTATAACCTCCTTTCAGCAGGTAAATTTTATAACCGTAAAGATTTAAAAGCCATGCAACGGCATCACTTCTCATTCCTCCGCGCCAGCAATGAATTAAAAAAGTATTTGCGATTGAATTGTTTTCTTTTTTAAAATTATTCAAAATGGCGATCGCCTCTGAAGGAATTATTTTCATTCTTTCTGAAAAATAATTTAATCCATGCTCCACTGCTATTTGCCGGTTTTGCTGCACATAAGCGGTACCAATCACCGCTCTTTGCTCATCAGTAAAAACCGGAACAGAAAAAGCGCCTGGAATGTGGGCATGAAGATATTCTGCGGGGCTTCTTACATCCAGCACAGGATATTTTAGAGAAAGTTTTAAAAAATTCTCCATATCAGTTTTTTCAACAGGCATTCAGCAAATTAAGAAAAAATGAAGAGAAGTACAGGAATTCCGAAGATTTACGAAACCACCAATTCATGCTTTATCAGGTAATTCCAGGAGATGGCAACAAACACAATTGTGATGAAAGTGCGTATCAGAAGCGATCTGATAATAACCAATTCATATAAGCCTCCCATCATAACATGAACCAACAAACCAATAAACGAAATGATGAGAATACTTGCAGCAATGAATAAAGCAATAGTTGTTCTTCTGTCTTCTTTAAGAAATCCATAAGCAGCAAATAAATAAATAAGTGAGCAAATAAAACTTCCGATCAACACAAATAAAACATAATGTTCTCCCGGCTTGCGAATCTGGAAAAAATTGAACATCACAGATAAAGAAAAAAACAGGGTAAGCAGGCCCAATAGCAGCATAAATACTGCTGAAAATCTTAATACAACTTTTCTCATTCAATTCATTTTTTAAAAATAATCAACTATTCAATTTCTTTCATTTTTAGGGTGAAATGTCTTAAGGCAGCCGCTTCGTATTCTATCGCCAATCCTTTTATTTTTTCACGGTTTTTATACACTTCAATAATCACCTCCGCCACATAATCTATATGGCTTTGGGTATAAACCCTGCGAGGAATCGCAAGCCTTACGAGTTCCATTAACGCAGGAATTAATTTTCCATTTTCAGCATATTTCCCAAACATTAATGACCCAATTTCAACGCCTCTCACGCCTCCTTCGATATACAAAGCGGCCACCAAAGCTTGTCCCGGATATTGCTCTGAAGGAATGTGGGGCAGCATTGCTTTGGCATCCAGATAGACAGCGTGTCCGCCGGCAGGCTGCATTACCGGAACATTCGCAGCGATTAATTTTTCCGTCAGATATTCAATGCTTCGAATGCGGTATTGCAAATAATTTTCTTCCATTACTTCTTTTAATCCTATTGAAATCGCTTCCAAATCTCTTCCCGCAAGTCCGCCATAAGTAGTAAATCCTTCTGTAATAATCAATAAATTTCTGCATTGAACTGCCAGTTCTTCGTTTCGCAATGCAATGAAACCACCGATATTTGCAAACGCATCTTTTTTAGCGCTCATCGTACATCCATCAGCATAAGAAAACAATTCACGGGCGATTTCAGCAATCGGAATGTTTGCATATCCTTCTTCACGCTTTTTTATAAAATAACAATTTTCTGCAAAACGGCAGGCATCAATAAACAAAGGAATTTTATTCTTTTCACAAATTGATTTTACCTCTTTTATATTTTGCATGCTCACCGGCTGTCCGCCTCCGGAATTATTGGTAACAGTTATCATGCAAAGTGGAATATTTTCTGTACCTTTTTCTTTGATAAAATTTTCAAAAGCCGTAGTGTCCATATTCCCTTTAAAAGGCGCAGGAACTGATGGAATTTTTCCTTCTGCACATAACAAATCGATTCCTTCTGCGCCAGAAAATTCAATATTAGCGCGGGTTGTATCGAATAATGTATTGCTTACTACAAATTTTCCTTTTCCTCCAATCACAGAAAATAAAATTTTTTCCGCCGCGCGTCCCTGGTGTGTAGGAATCACAACCGGCATTCCCGTTAAATCCTGAATTGTTTTTTCAAAGCGAAAAAAACTATTACTGCCTGCATACGATTCATCACCAATCATAATGCCTGCCCATTGTGCACTGCTCATCGCACTTGTACCACTATCAGTCAGCAAATCAATTAACACATCATCCGCATGAATTAAAAATGGATTGTAGAATGCTTTTTTTAAAATTTTAATCCTTTGTTCCCTTGTGGTAAAATAAATCGGTTCTACTGATTTTATTTTGAAAGGTTCTATTATCGTCCGCATGATTTTCGTAAATTTTTTTGGAATCTTTTCTATTGAATCCGTTCTACTTATTTAGAAAAAAAAATAAGCTAAATGGCAACGGAGCGTGCGGAATTTAGGTTGGTTTTCTGATAATATTGATCCAGAGAAGCATCATGGGACAAAAATAAATCTTTGGTATTAATTTCAATAATACAATACGCAATCGCAGGGGAAAAATTGTTCATAATCATAATAACATAAAATACGGATAAAAAAAGGCCTGCCCTAAAAAGGGCTGGCCGTTGCTAACCTATGAAAAACACCGTGACAAAAATAGGAGAAAAATTACTTACACCAATTTTTAATTATTTAATTTTTTAAAATACAAAAATTTGCGAGTCATTTTCAGTAATTTATGCTTTCGGGGATCATTTATAAGTATAGATTTTAAAATAATATTTTCTATCAATTGTTCTAATCGGTGTTATTGCTAAATTCTCCGGATCAAAAGGAAAGAAGCCGGATATAATCGTCTAAAAACAGAAAGTACAAATTCCGTTTATTTGTATGTTTACTGTGAAGACGTTGCAAATAAAAGCACTTGTTTTTAACCAAATGCAGAAGCGTCCAGAAAACGAACAAATAAGAAAAAATTATCTTTTCTTTTATTTCGCTTCTGACAGTTAACCTTTTTGGAAACTCTACCCATCGCATTCTACACGTAATAATTGTTTAAAATTCTCCTTTTTATTTAAATCTAATCTAAATTTTGATTTTTCACATAAATTTGGAAACTGTAATAGATTTTTTCGGAAACCCTTTGCTGTTGTGCTTTTCATCGCTCCTGAATTGACTTGTAAATTGTAGAACCAATCTATATTTAATTTACTTCACCGCGTTTTTAAATTTATTTTCAACAGGATCGCCTTGCAGAAAAACGTTATTAAGAAGTATTGAATATCTTTCAGGCAATACCAAGATGTGATAATTTAAAGGATAATTATGGAAAACAAAGGTTTATACTCACCGCAATTTGAACACGACTCATGCGGAATCGGTTTTGTAGCAAATATTAAAAGTAATAAAAGCCATCGCATTGTATCTGACGCGCTTACCATTTTAGAAAACATGGAACATCGCGGCGCGTGCGGTTGTGAGGCAAATACCGGGGATGGTGCAGGCATTTTGATTCAAACTCCTCATGAATTTTTCTTTGATGAATGCTTGAAACTCGGAATTCATTTGCCTTCTTATGGAAAATATGGCGTAGGCGTTTTATTTTTTCCAAAAGAAATTCGTCTTAGAGAAGAATGCCGCGATATTTTTAACCGCTGTGCTGAAACACTGGGTATGGAAATCATGGGCTACCGGAGAGTGCCGGTAAATACAGAAGATATTGGCCGCACTGCTTTATCCGTAGAACCGGAAATGGAACAGGTTTTTATTGCCTGTCCCGACCATGTCAACAACCCTGATGAATTTGAAAGAAAATTATTTGTCTTAAGAAATTATGCTACGAAAACCATTAATAATACGGTAAAAAAAGACGCGATTGGTTTTTATGTAGCATCGCTTTCTTATAAAACAACCATTTATAAAGGGCAACTTACCAGCAAGCAACTTCGCGGATATTTTCCGGATTTAAGCAATAAAAAAATCGTTTCCGCTTTTGGCTTGATTCATTCCCGTTTTGCCACAAATACTTTCCCTTCCTGGAAATTAGCACAGCCATTTCGTTATATCGCACACAATGGTGAAATCAACACATTGCAGGGAAACCTGAACTGGCTTCGCACCAGCGAAAAGAATTTTATTTCCCAGTTTTTTACGAAAGAAGAAATGGAAATGGTTTTACCCGTTGTTGATGGCGCGCAATCTGATTCTGCCTGCCTCGATAATGTGATTGAGTTATTGCATTTATGCGGCCGCTCATTGCCTCATGTAATGATGATGTTGATTCCGGAAGCATGGGACGATAATGAACAAATGGACCCGGTAAAAAAAGCGTTTTATGAATTTCATGCATCGTTTATGGAGCCGTGGGATGGACCTGCTTCCATTTCATTTACTGATGGAAAAATCATAGGCGCTACATTAGATAGAAATGGTTTGAGGCCTTCACGCTATTGCATTACAACTGATGACCGGGTTATCATGGCTTCAGAAACGGGCGTTCTTCCGGTTGATCCAAAACTGATTAAAGAAAAAGGAAGATTGCAGCCGGGAAAAATGTTTGTAGTGGATTTGGAAGAAGGACGGATTATCAGTGATGATGAAATAAAAGAGAAAATCTGTTCGGAGAAACCTTACGCGGAATGGCTGAATAAATATAAAATCAGGTTGGAAGAATTGCCCGCTCCGCGGGTGATGTTTACACACCTGGAACACGACCAGATTTTTAAATATCAAAAAGCTTTTGGCTATACAACGGAAGATTTAGAGCTTTTAATTTCGCCAATGGCGCTGACCGGCAAAGAACCGATTGGCTCCATGGGAAGTGATGTTCCGCTGGCTGTTTTAAGCGATGAGCCACAACATTTAAGCAGTTATTTCAAACAGCTTTTTGCGCAGGTTACCAATCCGCCGATTGATCCCATCAGGGAAAAATTGGTGATGTCGCTGGCAACTTTTGTGGGGAATAATGGAAATCTTTTGGAAGAAGATCCTTTGTCGTGCCATACCGTTGCCTTAAAGCATCCCGTACTTTCAAATACTGAATTAGAAAAAATAAGAAGTATCGATACAGGCATTTTCCAGGCGCATACTTTGCAAACTTATTTTCTTGCAGATGGAAAACCAGGATCACTACAAAAAGGAATCGAGCGTTTGTGCCGACACGCTGCCGAAGCCGTTCAGGACGGATTTGAAGTATTGATATTGTCCGATCGTGCTATAGATTCGGAACACGCTGCGATTCCTTCTTTACTCGCCTGCTCCGCAGTGCATCATCATTTGATTAAAAAAGGAATGCGTGGCCAGGTGGGTTTAATTATCGAAGCAGGAGACGTTTGGGAAGTCCATCATTTCGCCTGCCTGATTGGATTTGGAGCTACCGCTATCAATCCATATCTGGCACTTTCTACCATTCGCGATTTGAGAATCCAGGGAAAGCTGGGCACTGAATTAGATTCTAATCAGCTAAAAGCGAATTACAAAAAGGCCATAAATCTTGGTTTACTGAAAGTGTTTTCAAAGATGGGAATTTCTACCTTTCAATCTTACCAGGGAGCACAGATTTTTGAAATATTGGGAATTAATCAATCCGTTATCGATAAATATTTCACCGGCGCTACTTCCAGGATTGAAGGAATGGGCCTGGATGAAATTGCCAGGGAAACTTTGGTAAAACATTCTTTTTCTTTCAGCAAAAAAGATGTCCCATTCGATCGTCTTACAGTTGGCGGACTTTATAAATGGCGGCGCAAAGGTGAATTTCATTTATTCAATCCAACAACCATTCATTTACTGCAGCATGCAACAAGAATGAATGATTATAAAATTTTTAAAAAATATTCTAAAGCGGTAAATGATCAAAGTGAAAAAGCGGCCACTTTAAGAAGTTTATTTCAGTTTAAAAAGAACCGGCCTTCCATTTCAATTGATGAGGTGGAACCGGCAGAAAATATTTATAAAAGATTTGCTACAGGGGCCATGTCATTCGGTTCTATTTCATGGGAAGCACATACGACCCTTGCCATTGCTATGAACCGGCTTGGCGGAAAAAGCAATACCGGTGAAGGAGGAGAAGATGAAATCAGGTATGAATCATTAGAAAATGGTGATTCAATGCGAAGCTCAATCAAGCAAGTTGCTTCCGCAAGATTTGGCGTAACGAGCTGGTATTTGACTGAAGCTGATGAGTTACAAATAAAAATGGCGCAGGGCGCAAAACCGGGAGAAGGCGGCCAATTGCCCGGATTTAAAGTAGACGAATGGATTGGGAGAGTGCGACATGCTACACCGGGAGTTGGATTAATTTCTCCACCTCCGCATCATGATATTTATTCTATTGAAGATCTGGCACAATTAATTTTTGATTTAAAAAATGCCAATAGAAATGCGAGGATCAATGTGAAACTCGTTTCAAAAGCTGGTGTGGGAACAATAGCTGCAGGCGTTACAAAAGCAAAAGCGGATGTCGTTTTAATTTCCGGCCACGACGGTGGAACGGGCGCTTCGCCGATGAGCTCAATAAAACATGCCGGATTGCCGTGGGAATTAGGCCTGGCAGAAACGCATCAGACTTTGGTGAAAAATAAATTGCGTAGTCGGGTAGTTGTTCAAACTGATGGACAACTGAAAACCGGAAGAGATATTGCCATTGCCACTTTGCTGGGAGCGGAAGAATGGGGAGTAGCAACGGCTGCATTGATCGTGGAAGGTTGTATCATGATGCGTAAATGCCACCTAAACACTTGTCCGGTAGGTGTTGCAACTCAGGATCCTGAATTGAGAAAAAGATTTACCGGAGATGCGGACCATGTGGTCAATCTCTTCAAATTTTTGACCCAGGAATTACGAGAAATTATGGCTGACCTGGGTTTCAGAACCATCAACGAAATGGTTGGCCAGGCGGAATTTTTGGAGAAAAGAGAAAACATCAATCATTGGAAATTCAATAAACTAAATCTTTCTCCGATTCTGTATAAAGAACCAGCTTCGAAATCTGTCGGCTTGTTTAATTCAGAAAAACAGGATCATGGTTTGGATGAAATCCTGGATAATCAATTAGTAAAAGTGGCACAGCCGGCATTGGAAAGGGCGGAAAAAGTAAAAGCTTCATTCAATATTATCAATACCGACAGAACAACCGGTACGCTTTTATCCAATGAAATTTCAAAAAAATATAAAAAACATGGCCTGCCTGATGATACCATTCATTTCAAGTTTACCGGAACAGCAGGGCAAAGTTTTGCCGCATTCAATGCAAAAGGTGTAACGATGGAACTGGAAGGTGATGCGAATGATTATTTTGGAAAAGGGCTGAGCGGCGCAAAAATTATCGCATATCCTTCAAAAGATGCCGGCTTTATTCCGGAAGAAAATATCATTATCGGCAACGTGGCATTTTATGGCGCTACATCAGGTGAAGCGTTTGTAAGAGGAAAAGCAGGCGAACGTTTTTGTGTACGTAATTCCGGCGCAAATGTAGTGGTAGAAGGGGTTGGGGATCATGGTTGTGAATATATGACTGGTGGCCGTGCGATTATTCTTGGAGAAACAGGAAGAAACTTTGCAGCAGGAATGAGCGGAGGAATTGCTTATGTGTATGATGTAAACCGGAAGTTTGAAATTCTTTGCAACAGAGAAATGGTTGACCTTGATCCGGTGGATGAAAGCGATGAAAAGTTTCTGCAGGAAATGATTCAAAAACAATTTGAATTCACAGGAAGTACTGTTGCGAAGTTTATTTTAAATGATTTTGAAAATCAGTTGAAAAATTTTGTAAAAGTATTTCCACAGGATTATAAAAAAGTATTAGCAGAGAAGAAGGAGCCACAAATTGCACTGATTTCAACGGATAAAGAATTAAAGTAAATTAAAAAGGAAAAACACGAATTCCTATCACGAATTACACGAATTGAAATCGATAAAAAATTAGTGGAATTAGTGTAAAAAATTAGTGTTATAAAATATAAATCAATGGGAAAAATAACCGGCTTTTTAGAATTTACAAGAGAACTTCCGCACAAACGTCCCGTGCAGGAAAGGATAAATGATTACAAAGAATTTGTTCAAAGATATACCGACCAAAAACTGAACGAACAATCAGCAAGATGTATGGATTGTGGTACTCCGTTTTGCCATGAGGGTTGCCCTGTCGGAAATTTAATTCCAGAATTCAACGATGCAGTATATCGCAAAAGCTGGCAGGAAGCTTATGAAATACTTTCTTCTACTAACAATTTTCCTGAATTTACCGGAAGAATCTGTCCGGCACCCTGTGAATCCTCATGCGTTTTAGGAATCAATCAGCCTGCAATTACGATTGAGGAAATTGAAAAGCACATCATCGAAATTGCTTTTGAAAGTGGATTTGTACAACCGAAAATTCCAAATGTAAGAACCGGGAAAAAAATTGCCATCATCGGATCCGGTCCGGCAGGATTAGCTGCAGCCACACAATTAAATTCAGCGGGACATTCTGTTACCATTTTTGAAAGAGATGATGAACCGGGAGGATTATTGCGTTATGGAATTCCGGATTTCAAATTGGAAAAATGGGTTGTGGAAAGAAGAATAAATGTGATGAAAGAAGAAGGCGTTGAAATAAAATGCAATGCCAATGTGGGTGAAAACGTAAGCATCAATGACCTTTTGAGAGAATATCACGCCATTGTTTTAGCAGGTGGTTCTACGATTCCAAGAGACCTTAATATTCCGGGAAGAGAACTGAAAGGAATACATTTTGCAATGGATTTTTTGAAGCAACAAAATAAAAGAGTTGCCAACCCCCTCTCCTTCGGAGATGGTCGGGGTGAGGCTGAAGAAGAGATATTGGCAACAGGAAAAAATGTAGTTGTAATTGGTGGCGGCGATACAGGAAGTGATTGTGTAGGAACTTCTAACAGGCAGAAAGCGGCCTCTGTTACCCAATTTGAACTGATGCCGATGCCGCCAAAAAGCCGTACGCCTTTTATGCCGTGGCCTACTTACCCGATGATTTTAAAAACCACCAGTTCGCATGAAGAAGGTGCAAACCGTCATTGGGCCATTGCTACTAAAGAATTTATCGGTGATGAAAACGGAAATCTGAAAGCTTTAAAAATTGTTGACCTTCAATGGAAATTTACCGAAGAAAATAAACCGGCGCAATTTGTAGAAGTACCGGGAAGCGAATCTGAAATTCCGTGTGAACGCGCATTTCTTGCGATGGGATTTTTGCATCCGCAGCATGAAGGTTTATTAAATCAACTGGACATTGAACCGGATGAAAGAGGAAATGTGAAAGCCACTGAAAAAGAATTTCATACCAATATTGCGAAAATATTCGCTGCTGGCGATATGCGTCGCGGACAATCATTGGTTGTATGGGCCATTTCGGAAGGAAGAGAATGTGCACGTAAAGTAGATGAATATTTGATGGGCTATTCTTTATTACCAACAAAAGACCAGAATATTTTGCACCAGGTTGTGTAGTTTGTTTTATCTTTTTAGATAATATTCCAAAAAGTAATTTTATACTTTAGAACGTATGAAAAAACAAAGAAATAAAAAATGAAACAATTATTATTTCCGTAACTAAAATGGTTACTGATAAAGAGTTTGTGCGTTCATACATCAAAGGAAAAACTCCATTGGAAACATTAACTAAAAAGGTATTAAGTTAGCTAAGCCAATTTAACTATGGTTTCGACAACATAATAAATACTATAAATTTTCTTAGAATATCAAAATAAGAAATCCAATTATTTGTTTGCCTGCCACAAATTCTGTTGTCCATTTTATTCGTTTTTCCTCAAAAAACTCCTCACCCGTGTTCCCACATTTTCTCTTATATTTTCATAAAAAAGATTGTAATCGGCAATGTGAAAGTTTTTTGTTTTGATAAAAACACTTCCCAGGAATTTTGGCTTATTTACCCAAAGTATATTTCCATGGATTTGTGCATTTACCAAATGTGGAATCACTTTATTAAAATTACGAAGCACACCACCTTTGTTTAATGAAGCCGGAGCAAATGCAGTATCCATTGTCCACATTAAAGGATTGATTACATAGGCTTTCAGCGTTTCCTTTGCAATATAAGGCGCTACATATCCGCGTTGGAAAGTTCTCCAGCTTACAAAGCAGCCCGTTGCGGTAGAATCGATACAAGGCTTTAATTCTCTAAAATAATTTGTAAAGACAGGAAGCCCGATTATGTAGGCGCAAACCAGTTGCTTCTCTAATGGTTTTCCTTCAAAAAAGTCTTTTAATAATCTTCCTGCATGCCATGTACCCTGACTGTGCGAAGCAATAATAATTGGCCTTCCCTGGTTGTAATTTTTTAAATAATATTCAAAGGCGGTTTTCACATCCTGGTAAGCCAAATCCAAAGCAGCTTCACCGGAATCTTTATAATTTGTAAAAAAAGCATTCAGATTTGCCTGCCGGTAACGCGGCGCAAATACACGGCAGTATCTGTTGAAAACGCTTGCCTGGTAAAGGATAGAGCCCTTGTCCGTTTTTTCATTCACTGTTGAATCGTTTATATCCGCGTTCCAGCCATCCGGCTTTTGCCTGTCGGTATAAGAAGTAGGATAAATAAAAAACACATCAGCAAGAGAATCTTTTCGACGGACTTTTAAGCCACGCGGCACATTATCCGACGGGTCATATTTAAAGGGAGATGCAGCCCAATAATCCAGATTGCTGTAATCCGGAATGTCCGTTTTATTTTTAAATTGATAATTTATACTTTGTCCGGATATTTTGCGGGAGCATGAAATCATTACCCCAAAAGAAAAAAATAAAAGAAGATAAATAATACCTTTAGATAAAAAATTTTGTTTGTAAATTGACATCTGCTAAGCTACATTCGCTATTTTAAATTTTAAAATCTTAAAGCAATGACCATACCAGTAGTTGACCTCTCGGATTTTACCAGCGGAGACTCAAAACGAAAAGAATCCTTTGTGCAGCAGCTTGGAAAAGCTTATGAAGATGTTGGATTCGTAGCAGTCAAAAATCATGGTATTCCTGATGAACTTATTGCTGATTTGTATCAATATGTTCAGGAATTTTTTTCTCTTCCTTCCGATAAAAAAAGGGCGTATGAAATTCCGGAACTTGCCGGGCAAAGAGGCTATACCTCTTTCGGAAAAGAACATGCCAAAGGAAGTGATGCCCCGGATTTGAAAGAGTTTTTTCAGTATGGCCAAACGGTTCCTGGAAATCATCCGTTAAAACCAGAATATCCGGATAATGTAAGCGTAGCAGAGGTTTCAGGATTTAATCAAACTCTTTTTAATGCATATCGTGCGTTTGAAAAATCAGGAAAATCGCTGTTGCAGGCTATCGCGCTTTATCTCGGTTTGGATGAAAATTATTTTGACAACCAGGTAGAAGAAGGCAACTCCATTTTGCGCGCCATTCATTATCCGCCAATAACTGTAGAACCAAAAAGTGCGATTCGTGCTGAGCAGCATGAAGACATTAATTTAATCACTTTGTTAGTCGGCGCATCTGCCGGTGGACTTGAAATTCTAACGAAGAAAAATGAATGGATTCCGGTAACTTCTTTGCCGGAGCAAATTGTAGTAAACGTGGGCGACATGCTACAGCGGCTTACCAATAATAAATTAAAAAGCACCACACACCGGGTTGTAAATCCGCCGCGCGAGTTGTGGCATACTTCCAGGTTCTCGATACCTTTTTTTCTACATCCAAAATCTGCCATGGACTTGTCTGCTCTTGAAAATTGTGTGGACGAAAATCATCCAAAAGTTTTTGAAGACATTACCGCAGGAGAATACCTGGATGAGCGTCTAAGAGAAATAGGATTGAAGAAATAATTAATTAGCTGATTAGCTAATTAGCTGATTGGCTAATTAATAAAACAAATATTTTTTCATGGTACTGCTCAGGCACATTCCTTTTTTAAAAGCTGTTTTTTATTATACTATTTCCGCATTTGGCGGCCCACAAGGGCATCTGGGCATGATGATTAAAACTTTTGTAGAAAGAAGAAGGGATGTGACGAAAGAAGAATTGATGGAATATGTCGCATTTTGCCAACTTTTACCAGGCGCTTCTTCCACCCAAACGATTACGCTCATTGGTTATAAACGCGGTGGTGTTCCCCTTGCCATTCTCACGCTGCTTATCTGGATTTTTCCTGCAAGCATTTTGATGGGAATTTTTTCTTTTTTATTTTATTATGTCAAAACGTATCATGTAAACCTCAACCTGTTTACTTATATACAACCGATGGCTGTTGGCTTTATTGCATTTGCCGCTTTCAAAATGTATAAAGTTTCCATCAAAAATAATATCACGTTTTTTGTGATGATTGGAGCGGCTATCGGCACTTACCTTTTTTTTAAAACGCCCTGGGTTTTTCCCGTTTTGATTATTCTGGGTGGAGTGATTACCAATTTTAGCGACCGGCGTTATCCCGAAAAAGACAATATAAAACCAAGGCATATTAAGTGGACAAACATCTGGTTATTCATTTTGATTTTTGTAATTGTCGGTTTTTTGAGTGAAACGGCACGTAAACAAAATTGGGAACATAAAAGAGCATACAATCTTACAGAAAATGTGTATCGTTATGGAAGCCTTGTTTTTGGTGGCGGTGATGTACTGATGCCAATGATGTATGAGCAATATGTAACGCGTGCAAAATCGAATTATCTCACGAAAGAAGAATACCTGACTGGTTGGGGAATTGTGCGTGCCATACCCGGACCGGTATTTTCTGTTACCTCTTATGTAGGTGGAATGGTACTCAGAGATTACGGGTCCGGTTGGCAGGTTTTGGGATGCCTCATCGGATGTATTGGAATCTTTTTGCCCAGTGCTTTACTGGTTTTATTCTTTTTTCCGGTGTGGCAGATTTTGAAAAAATATGTGGTTGTTTATCGCTCGCTTGAAGGAATTAATGCCGTCGTTGTAGGTATTATGTGGGCGTCTTTTCTTTATCTGGTAAAAGATATTTCAATTACCGAATTCGATACGGTCAGCTTTGTAAATCTTGTTGTCATAATTGGCACATTTTATTTACTCACTTTTACAAAAATACCTGCGCCTTTTATTGTTTTGGGATGTTTGATTATTGGATTTATTTTTTGAGGAAAAAGCTTTTGGGAAATAGAAGCGCAATAAAGAAAGAAATAATCAGAATTTATGTTTTACGGCTTCAATCTTCTCTTACAATTGTTGTTTTATCATTCCAATTAGTTCTGTAGGGTCGGCTCCCAGCCCTTCTTTCTGAAAAACCAAAGCGCCATTTTTATCAAGCACAGAAATAATATTACTGTGTGAAAAATTTCCTTCGGCGTCTTTTTCAAATTGCACATTTAATAAAACAGAAAGTGTTCTCACCGCATTTTCATCGCCATGCAAAAGTGTGAAGTTGTTATCTAATTGATTTGCATCCGCGAACTTTTTTAATTGCTCCGGTAAGTCTCTTTGAGAGTCGAAACTTACCAGTAAATAATTTACTTTTCCGTTTTCTGATTTTAATTTTTCTTCAATATTTTTGATATCTGCAGTTAATCTTGGGCAAGCATACGTACAATGAGTAAATATCATTCCAACAACCGTTGGTTTCCCTTCCAAGGAAGAAAGGGTAACTTTTTTTTCATTCTGTGTTTGAAAAGTATCTGTTAGTTGATAAATACTTTCGGATGAAATGGTGCCAACCGCAGCAGTATTGCGTTTTGGAGCTTCACCGGTAAACGCAGATTTGTTACTCACATCAGCGCAACTAAAAAACAACACAGTAAACAAACAATAAATGAAGATTTTCATTTTCAATATTTTTAATTTTTCACACACCTGAAACCAAGATTTGCAATGCAAAAATTTCCTTTCAAACTACCGCGGTAACTGAAGCGTAAAAAAGCCGCATAATCAGATTTATCAGAAACATTCAAAGCGCCACCTGCACAAAAGTTTTTTAATTCATCTTCATCATTTCCACGCGAATCTCTTGAACCGATAAAACTATTAAAATTAAAAGTCCATTCCCAAATCAATCCATTCATGTCATACAACCCATATTCATTCTGATAAGTTGATTTTACCTTGGGAAGTACTTTGGGATTTGGTTTGGTGTACCAGTCCAAAATAAAATCTGTAAGTGATTTAAATTTAAAATTTTTTGGAGCCGCTTTCGCTGCTAACTCCCACTGGGCAATGGTTGGAAGCTTTTTATTTTTCCATTTACAATAGGCTTCTGCAGCAAACCACGAAACATTTACTACCGGAGAATTGTATATTTTTTTATTCGCTTCGCCAATAGATAAATCACTTTGCCAATGTCTTAAATAATTAGTATCAGCAAAAAGATGGTTCACTTTAGACCTTCTCCACTCAGGATTTGCTTTTACAAATTCCAGAAACTCTGCGTTTGTTACCGCAGTTTCATCCATTTTAAAAGCCGGAACAGGAACCGGTTTATTATTGGGAGTGATAAAAAAAGGCTGATACTTTCCTGCCGGAACGGCTACCATATTATCTTCATGAAAAACCACTTTCTTTTGCGCATTTGCAGCGCCAAAGAAAGTGGTTATCATAAGGATGGTTAGAAAATATTTCATTTTATATAAAACCAATTTATGGTTTCAGCTTCTGATAAACAGAGGGATTTTCATCGCCTGTTACTTTTATTTGTGCGATAGCGCCTTTATCAAATGCACGGAAAATAGAGTGGTCAACCAGGTTAATAACTTCAGGAACGTGCATTTTCATTTCCACGATAGCAGCGCCACCAGCGGGAATGAGCGTAGTTTGTACGTCATGGTTTACTGCTGTACCGCCTTCCATATACACTTTTGTAAATATCTGCCCAATTGGATGGAAAGAAGAAATAAGGTTAGGTCCACCGTTTCCTACAAATAATCTTACGGTTTCTCCCACCTTTGCAGGCAGCGCATTTGGTCCGGTTGTAGAGCGAACTTTTCCATTAAAAATTACATAATCAGGGTTTTCTGCAAGTGCTTTTGTTTCATCAAAATCCTGCAAACCAGGTGCATTATATTTTCCTTTTGTATAAAAATCGCCCTGCATAATGTAATACTCTCTATCCACTTTTGGCAAGCCGCCTTGTGGCTCTACCAATATCAAACCATACATGCCGTTGGCAATGTGCAAAGGCACCGGGCCGGTAGCGCAATGATACACATATAAGCCGGGATGCAAAGCGCGGAATTGAAAATGAGTTGATTGTCCCGGAGCTGTAGCAGTAGCATCTGCGCCGCCACCAGGGCCGATTACAGCATGAAGGTCGATGCTGTGAGACATCTTGCTGTCGGGAGCATTTTTCAAAGTAAAATCAACAAGGTCGCCTTGTCTTACTCTGATAAAATTGCCCGGAACGTGGCCACCAAATGTCCAGAAAGTATATTCGGAACTATCAGAAATGGGCATTACTTTTTCGATAGTTTCCAACGTTACCATCACTTTTTTTGGTGAAGTATAAGTCAATGGTTTTGGAACATTCGGCGCAACGGTAAGTTCTGCAGTAATGGTTCCACTGATTGTCGTGTCTATCTTACTTTCATCAGCATTATTTCCCGGATTTGTTTTGCAGGAAAACATAAAAAAAGTAAAAGACAGCAGCAGAAGCGCCGGAAGAATTCCCCTTTTAAGATGGGGTTCTTTTTTTGAAACTTGTATCATGGTTTTAGGTTTATGTTTTTTATTTTAATGCTTTATGTGCTTAAAATTTGACCGCAAAATTCCGTTTAAATGTTTATTTAAAAATTAAGAAACCTCATTTTAAAATATGACCTTGCTCATATTTAAAAGAGTAAAGGTAGTCCTCTTTGACAGCAACAATAATGCCTTTTGTTAAAAAAATCAAAACAGGAATTCGGGTTATTTGTTCATTTGGCGTGAAAAGAATAAGAAGGCACTTGTGAAACTTTATAGAGTGCGGGTTTTTATTTTGATTTAAAAATTAAAATGTTCGGATTGATATTTATAGAAAGCCAAACCCAGTTCTGTACTGGTTTCATGCTTTGATTTGGTGCAATATTTTTTACATACTTCATCGAATTACCGGTAAACATTTGGGAGTAACCACCTATCAGATTTACATCCTTCATTACAGTATATTTAAAAGAAAGGTCGGCTTCATTTCCTAAAGAAGAATTGGCTTGCTTACCGGAATAATCAATAACCGTTGCCGCTGATTCGAAATGATGAAACGCCAACTGCCAATTTAATTTTTCAGAAGAATTAAGATTCAGATTCACATAAGAATCCCAAATGCCTACATTATCATGGCCGCTTGAAACATAGAAATAATCCATAGTTCCATAAAATTTATGATGGGTTCCATAAAGCGGATTGAAATAAGAAATATTTCGTGATGAAGCGTTCATATCCTTGCCGCTCAAAAAATCACTTCCGATGCCTGCGCTGAATTTTTTACTGAAATTATAATCCACTTTTGCAGATGCCATCCACGCATTTGTTTTAATGGATGAAGAATTTTTTTGCGGATTATTTCCCATTTGGTAATAATAAGTTCCCATTGCATTTACTTTATCTTTTTTGTAAAAAACATTTCCACCGAATGTTTGCAAATGAGAAAGAGAAGAATCAATCCTGTTTTCAAATGCAAGATTCATCGCCAACGCAGATGCGGAAAAAGCGTCAGAAAATTTATATTTCATCCATAAAAATTCCATGGATTTATAAGGCTGACTAATAGAATTATCAAAAAAATCGCCGGTAACTTTTTCAGCATTCTGATTGTAAGCTGCAGCAAGATTTGCAGTGAATTTATTTTTTTCGAAAGCAAGCAAAGCCGCGTCGTGCTTGCGTCCGGCGTTGTTCCAGTCCAGCGCTCCCAGTATTCTTTCGTCATCATAAGAAAGTACCTGCCGCCCGATTTTTATGCTCCATTCAGGATTAAAATAAAGCTGCGCCCAGGCTTCATACAATGAAACATCATTGGCAGTTGCTTGTACCTGCGCATCATTTCCCCACACGCTTACTACCTGTGTACTTAACCCGATTTTAAGTTTATTGTTTTTTGAATAAGTCAATCCAATTCTGCTTCTTTGCGCAACAAACGATGCAGGTTTTTGTCCTTCCAAAATGGGAGTAAATAATCCGTTTCTAAATTCAGCCCGCGGACGCAGTTGGATATTTATTTTTAATTCTTCGTTTTCATTTTGTGCAAATAAGTTTTGATTGCAAAAAATAATAATGACAAAAAATGCAATGACTTGCAATATTTTTTGCCCGTTTAATTTTATTTTCATCTGATTTTGATTTTAAAAAAATGCGCCACAAAATTCGTTTGCATTTCTTTTGCGCATTCTAATGTGAATCAGAAAAAAATATGAGTTGTGTCATATTTGAAAATACTTTTCGTACGACTAAAGAATGAATCAGCCGCGCAATGAGCGATGCCGTTTTTCAATAATAATTTATCAGAATGGAAGTGTCAACCAAAGTTATTTTACTCCCCATTCGTTGATACCTTTTCTGTTATTCTCTATTATTTGCAGTTGTTTTTTTGTAGCCACAGGCCCATTTAAAAGCAGGGTTTCTAAGTCAATTGGTTTTGCTGATTTAGCTTCTTTTTCAATAGCGTCTTTTAGTTGCATTAATTGTTGTGAAGGTAATTTCTTCACGATTTTAAGGAATTGTTCAAACGCTATATCTACTTGTACTTGCATAAAAACAAAATTAAGAAGTCTTACGGAACGGTAAAATCTTGAAAGAACAAATAGATAAAGAATTTCCAGTCAATGAGGTAAACTGGGATTAAACATATTTAACGTCGATGATAGCTCATTTCTTCCATGCAATAATAATTTTTCTTTCAATCACTTCATTACTTCAATTCAAAAAACGAAAATCCTTCTTATTTCTTTATTTACTGCAATCCTATAATCTCTTATTCTTCATTCTCCTGAAACTTACTTCACTTTTCCTTATTTAACTTTACCCGATTAAACTTAAATATGGTTTTTTATATTTAACTTTAGTTTCTTAAGCTTAAATAAGAATTTTTCTATTTAACGCATGATTTGTGAAGGCAAAAGAATCATTTCACTTGGAAAGAAAATCCATAATGCAAAAAAATTGCTTGATTATTTATATACACAACCCATCGTAAACTCACAGCAGGTAGCCGATGCTGTTGCTGTGTCGCAAGTCCTGCTTAACAAATTAATCGATGATTTTATTAAAATCGGAATCTTGAATGAAACAACCGGATTTAAAAGAAATCGCTTTTTTATTTTCAAAGAATATCTTGACATATTTCATTAGCAAATAACAGTTGTTATCTTTAAAATCTTCTAACTCTTGCCAACCCGGCAAGATGTGTTTCATTCTTTTATAAAAACTTTGTTTTTCTTTACAAAAAAACTGGAATGGATAAACAATTACGGCGTGAACAGGAAAAATTCAAAGCTATATTTCAAAATGCTTCGCTTGGCATTCTTGTGATTAATGAAACCGGAGATATTACACTTGCAAATGATTTTTTGGTAAGGCAGTTTGGCTATTCAAACGCCGATGAATTGGTGGGCAAAAAAGTTGAAATGCTCATTCCAAAAAGATATCACCATCAGCATGTTGGCGATCGTGACCATTATATGGAACATCCACAGACAAGACCGATGGGAATGGGGCGCGACCTTTTTGGAGTAAAAAAAGATGGTACAGAAATGCCGTTGGAAATCAGTCTGAGCAGCTATTCCAGCGATGATGAAGTTTTTTCAATCGCATTTATCAGCGACATCAGTCCGCGAATAGAAGTGCAAAATAAATTGCGCGAGCAAAGATTGGCTCTTGCTACGATGAACAAAAAAATGGAAGCGCTGAATGAACAATTAGAAAAAAAAGTGGCGGCGCGTACATCCAAATTGCAGGAAACGATGGAGAAATTAGAGGCTTCCAAAGATGAACTTTCAAAAGCCTTGAGCAAAGAAAAAGATTTGGGTGAATTAAAGAGCGCGTTTGTTTCGATGGCTTCACATGAATTCAGAACGCCTTTGAGTACGATACTTTCCTCAGCGTCTTTGTTGGCAAAATATAAACTGACAGAAGAACAACCGAAGCGCGATAAACATGTGCAACGGATTAAATCTTCTGTGATGAACCTCAACAATATTTTGAACGAATTCCTTTCTCTTGGAAAAATCGAAGATGGAAAATTAACCGCCCACGTTTCTGTATTTAATCTCAAAGAACTGATTACGCAACAGGTAAATGAGATGGCAGAAATATTGAAACCGGGACAGTATGTAAATTATCAGCATTCGGGAAATACCGATGTCGTTTTGGATGAGGTTTTATTTAAAAATATTTTGATAAACCTTCTTTCCAATGCGGTGAAATTTTCCAGTGAAAATAAACCGGTTTTTATTTCTACATCAGTGGAAAATCATCATTTAAAATTTTCTATCAGAGATGAAGGAATTGGAATTTCTAAAAAAGACCAGGAACATTTATTTGAAATATTTTACCGGGCTACCAATGCGGTAAATATTCCCGGAACCGGCCTTGGGCTTCATATTGTGGCAAAATATGTAGAAATGATGCACGGAGAAATTGAATTAAAAAGTGAACTTGATAATGGTACCGAAATAAATCTAATCTTTGCACAATGACAAAAATTTTATTAGTAGAAGACAACAATGAAATAAGGGAAAACACCGGTGAAATATTGGAGCTTGCCGGTTATAAAGTATCGCTTGCACCTAACGGAAAAGAAGGTTATGAAATGGCCGTGAAAGAAGCTCCGGACCTCATTGTTTGTGATATAATGATGCCGGTTTTGGATGGATATGGATTGTTGCACCTGGTAACAAAAAATGAAAATTTAAAAAGTATTCCATTTATATTTCTCACTGCAAAAACAGAGCGTGGCGATTTCAGAAAAGGTATGGAAATGGGTGCCGATGATTATATTACCAAGCCTTTTACAGATATCGAGTTGCTCAATGCAATAGAAGGCCGTTTGCAAAAAATTAAATATCAAAAAGAACATGCAAATGCATCAAAAAACCTTGAAGATTTTTTTGAGGAAATAAAAAATGAAGATGCGCTTGAAAAATTAACGGATTCCAAAATAATCAATCATTATAAAAAGAAGCAACGAATCTATTCCGAAGGCAATCATCCGCATAGTTTATATTATTTGAATTCGGGCAAAATAAGAACTTATAAAATCAATGAAACCGGGAAAGAGTTGACCATAAGTTTGTATAACGCCGGCGATTTTTTTGGCTATAATGCGCTGCTTGAAAATACGGCTTATAAAGAAAATGCAGAGACATTGGAAGAGAGTGAAATTGGCACAATAGGAAGACAGGATTTTGAAATCCTCATCAATAACAATAAAAAAGTAGCGCAAAAATTTATCAAGCTTCTTGCGTATAATGTTTCTGAAAAAGAAGAGCAGCTTATCAATCTTGCTTACAATTCGCTTCGCAAAAGAGTGGCTGATGCCGTCATTACTTTATCCAAAAAATATAAAGAAGAAGGCAATCCCGATTTTATGATTCACATCTCCAGAGAAGACCTTGCACACATCGCAGGCACTACGACAGAATCTTTAATAAGGACTTTGAGCGATTTTAAAAGTGAGAAACTGATAGAAGCAGAAGCGGGATATGTAAAGGTATTGAACGAAAAAAAATTGCTGCAAATGTTGAATTAGCGGTTAGGAATTTTGTAACATCTGTTCGTTAAATTCTTTGGAAAGAATCATAAATTGTTTTTCAAATTCAAAGGTGTCATCCTGCAATTTATAATGAAGCGCATTTATTTTTTTAGATAAATACAATTTGTTTTCTATTAAATCTTTGTATTCCTGCACTTCCTTTATCAATTTATTGAGCATGTCATCTTTCAGCAATAATTCGTTTTGAAAATATTCTGCTTTTTGCAAAAAAACATTTTCTTCATCACCATCCACCATTTCACTAAGGCGATATTTTAACAAGGCACTTTCCTGCCGGAAAAGCTCCAGCTTTTGAGTCCATTGCTGATATTCATTATTAATATCTTTTATCATCGCCATCATTTTTTTGGTTTTCAGATTTTAGTTAGATGCAGCAAAATTCTACAAACATTTTGCTTTCAAAAATGAGCAATGGCAGCAGGAAAGATGATTAAAATCATGGTACTAAAAAATGAAAGCTTTGCCGGTTATTTTCTTTGAGATACAGTTCCATACAGACTTTTAAAGAAAAATCGGAAAAAAAGAGTTTGTAAAATAATAAAAGTACTTTAATACTTTTATTAAGAAATAGTTTTACCTTTGCGTTCATTATTTATTTTAAAAACACATTTACAACATGGACACAACTCTGGAAAATGAAAATATTCTGAATGTTACCTTATTAGAACCAAGGCTAAAACATTCCACCATTTTTGAAAGGTTTGATGAATTGATTTCAGGAGAAACCCTGGTTCTTCATAACGACCACGACCCCAAACCGCTTTATTATGAATTAGCAGCTAAAAGAGGTGACATTTTTACCTGGGAATACCTGGAGAAAGGGCCTGAAGTTTGGAAAATAAAAATTACTAAAAAGAAAGATTTATCCAGTGAAGATGGAAATGTTTTGGATGCTACTTTATTACATCCTGCAATAAAACATGCTACCATTTTTAATCGATTTGATTCGCTAAAGCCCGGCGAGAGTTTCATTCTGCAGAATGACCATGACCCGCGTCCGGCCCGCTTTCAACTGGAAAATATTCATGGAAATGTATTTGGTTGGGAATACCTGGAACAAGGACCGGAAATATTCAAAATAAAAATTACTAAAAATAAATCGCAGGAAGCGATAGAAGAAAAGAAAGAAATCGAAAAAGAAAAAGAAAATATTCTCAATGTAACTGCCATCGAACCGAAGCTAAAACATCCAACTATTTTTGTAAGGTTTGACGCACTAAAAGCAGGCGAAAGTTTAACGATTCATAACGATCATGATCCAAAGCCATTGTATTATCAATTGCTGGGCGAAAGGGGAAATATTTTTACCTGGGAATATCTGGAACAAGGGCCAAAATTGTGGCGTGTAAAAATTTCAAAAAGGCCAGAAGGCGCTGCTGATGAAACTCTTGGAGAGATTGCTGCAAAAGATTTGAGAAAAGCAGAAGTATTTAAAAAATATGGTTTGGATTTTTGTTGCGGCGGAAAGAAAACCGTGAAAGAAGCTTGTGCTGAAAAAGGTATTGATGTAACAAAAGTGGAACAGGAATTACAAAACAGCGATAATAGTTCTTTTACTGCAAGGCCGTTGCCCTATAACGATTGGAACCTCGATTTTCTGGCAGATTATATTGTAAATACCCACCACAGCTATGTGAAAAAAACTATTCCTGATTTAAAAAATTATGCAGAAAAAGTAGCAAAAGTTCACGGCTCCCATCATCCTGAATTGTTGCAAATAAATAAACTGGCCCAGGAAGTCTGCGATGAAATGGCTTCTCACATGGTAAAAGAAGAAACCGTTTTATTTCCTTATGTAAAACAATTGGTTGCTTCAAAAAACAGTGGAAATGGCCCCGTGAAATTTGGCAATCTTGATACTGTTGAAACCCCGATAAACCTGATGGAAATGGAACATGAAGTGGTAGGAAATAACATGGATGAAATCAGGAAAATAAGTAACAATTATGCATTGCCCGAAGACGCGTGTGCAAGCTATGCTTTCCTGTTTAAAACACTGGACGAATTTGAAAATGATTTGCACATTCATGTTCACCTGGAAAATAATATTCTGTTTCCCAAGGCTCTTGATTTGGAAAAAAATTAAAAAGGCTTTGCCAAAACTTTATCCATTACCAAACGACAACGGGCAGTGGTGAATTTGAAAGTTTAGAAAATAGGAATGCCCGTTGTTTCTGCTTTTTGTTTTAATTCTGTAAAAAAAATAAACTGATTAAAATTTTAAATTATGAAAAAAATCTTATTCACTTTGTTGAGCAGCGCTTTCCTTTTTGCCTGCAATCAAAATTCTCATCAGAATGATTTGCATGAACATGAAGAGACTGAAACTGCTCAAAATACAGAATTGACATTAAACAATGGTGCAAAATGGAAGGCCGATTCTATTACCAATCACAATGTGGTAAACATCAAAACGATGGTGGACAATTTAGGATAAAACCATTTCCTTCATTAAATGAATATCATCATTTGAGTGCTGATTTGAGTAATGGATTGAATCAAATGGTTCAGCAATGTAAAATGACCGGGCCTGACCACGAAGCGTTGCATCATTGGCTGGAGCCGATTTTGCAGGAAAATAAAAATTTAAAAGAAGTTTCAGACACTTCAAATGGCAGAAAAATATTTCATTCTATTGATAAAAAAATAGACGATTATCACAATTACTTTGAATAAATGAATATAAACGCCAATACTAAAATTGCAAAAATTTTAAAACAAAATCCGGATGCACTGGAAGCAATTATCAGCATCAATCCTAAGTTTGAAAAACTGAGGAATCCCTTGTTGAGAAAGCTAATGGCGGCGCGAACAAGCATTGGAATGGCAGCTAAAATTGGTGGATTTGATGTAGAAAACTTTTTTGAAAAACTAAAGCCGCTTGGCTTTGATATTGACACAGAGAGCCATTTGGAAAACAACCAGGAAAAACCAAAACTACCTGCTTTTTTTAATACCCTCAAACCCGAACAAATTATTGATTTTGATGTGCGCCCTGTGATTGATGCAGGCGATGACCCGCTTTCATTGATACTCGCAAAAGTGAAAAAAATACCGAAAGGCGGCGCACTCAAAATCATCAATAGTTTTGAACCTACTCCGTTAATTTCGTTGTTGAAAAAACAAGGCTTTGAATCTTTTGCAGATACTGTGGATGAGCAATTGGTAGAGACTTATTTTTACAAAAAAGATGATGCGGCAGTGCAAATAAATGAAGCAGAAAATAATTCAGAAGGTTGGGAAGAATTGATAAAGAAATTTGAAGGAATAATGCAAATGGTGGATGTGCGTCATTTAGAAATGCCCCAGCCAATGATGACCATTCTTGAAGCGATAGAAAAGTTGCCTGAAGATAAGGCGTTGTTTGTTTATCATAAAAGAATTCCTGTTTTTTTATTGCCTGAATTAAGAGAAAGAAAATTTGATTTTCGCATAAAAGAAGAAGCGCCAAATGAAGTGCGCCTGTTGATATTTAAAGATTAAAATGCTTCCTGGAACTCCAAATACCGGCCTTGCGAAAAACACTTCATATAAAGTAGTGCTGCCATTTTATTTGTATGCGGGAATTTCTTTTTTCGTAGCCACGCTTTTATTGATTTTTCCCACACCCGCTTTTTTGCAACATTATTTTCATCCGCACACACTTGCCATCACACATGTAATGGCATTGGGTTGGGGCACGATGATGATTTTGGGAGCAAGTCATCAATTGGTGCCCGTTTTGATTGAAGGAAAATTGTACAGCAATGCATTGGCTTTTCTTTCTTTCGCATTTGCCGGAGTGGGAATTCCACTTTTAGTGATTGGCTTTTACCAGTTTAATTTTGGATGGATTGCACAAACAGGAGCAATATTTATTAACGCGGCAATCATTTTTTATTTAATAAATATTGGCGTAAGCATGGCGAAAAGCAAGCATGAAAATGTGCATGCAGTTTTCGTTTTTACCGGCACGCTGTGGTTAATTATTACCACTATTGTTGGATTGTTTTTGATTTACAATTTTACCCATAATATTTTATCAAGAGACTCTTTAGCTTATCTGCCACTTCATGCGCATCTGGGCATTGTCGGGTGGTTTTTGTTAATCGTAATTGGTGTGGGTTCACGGTTGATTCCTTTGTTTTTGATTTCCAAATACCACAACGATAAATTGCTATGGTGGATTTATGGATTGATAAATTTTGCCTTGATAAGTTTTATTGTTTTTTTCTTATACTTTAAAATTTCGCGGCTTTATTTTCTGCCTTTATTTGCGATAGCAGCATCCATATTTATGTTTGCATATTATTGCTATCACGCTTACTACGAACGGATTCGTAAGAAAGTAGATTACCAGGTAAAAATCTCTTTACTGTCTGTTTTGATGATGTGGCTGCCGTTGTTTTTTTTATTGGTTATTATTTTATGGTTATTAATTTCTACCAGTAATTACAGCATCATTCTTACTTATGGATTCTGTATTTTCTTTGGATGGATTACAGCGATTATTTTTGGAATGACTTTTAAAACCCTGCCATTTATTGTGTGGAATAAAGTGTATCATGATAAAGCCGGTCTTGGAAAAACACCGAATCCAAAAGAATTATTCAGCGATAAAATATTTTTGGGAATGGGCATTTTTTATCTTGTTGGATTTGTTTTATTTGCAACCGGCATTCTTGTTTCCAATCAAATTATTTTAAAAATCGCTTCCATACTTTTATTGATCACATCCATTTTATATAATGGAAATGTTTGGAAAGCAATCACGCATAAACCGAAAAAAGCATGAATGAAATTACCAATGACGGGCAGAAACTGGAACTTGCCCTGGGCGCATTAAAGTTTGTAGATGACCCTGAAATCGGATTAAATGTGGTGGATCTTGGATTAATTTATCAGATCGATTTTGATGAAAATAATAAGAAAGTTTTTTGTTCACATTCATTAACCACTCAATTTTGCCCAATGGGCGAAACAATAAACAGCGGCATCACAAACGCACTGGAACAAACGTTTCCTGATTATGAAGTAGAAACAAAAATCACTTTCGATCCGCCGTGGAATTCGTTAAAAATCTCAGAAGAAGGACGTGAATTTTTAAACATGTAATGTATGTTAAGCAAAACCTGTAAAATTGCCATAAAAGCCGTTATTTATCTTTGTTCCAAATTTGATTCTAAAGGAAATGCAGGCATTAAAGAAATCGCAGAATTTATCAATGCCAGTGAACATACCGTAGGTAAAATTTTGCAAACGTTAGTAAAACAAAATGTAATAAAAAGCATGAAAGGCCCGACTGGCGGGTTTTACATTTCTGAAGAACAAAAAAAACAACCGATGATAAATATCGTAGAAGCGATTGATGGGAAACAAATTTTTGTAAGTTGTGGATTGGGTCTTAGTCAGTGTTCTGCCAAGCATCCTTGCCCCATTCATGATGATTATAAAAAAGTACGCGATCTGATGGAAAAATTATTTAAAGAAAAAAACGTGCAAAATTTGTGTGAGCCGGTGAGTAACGGACTGGCTTATTTGTTGGGTTAAACGTTGAAGGTTCAAAGTTGAAGGTTCAAGGTTCAAGGTTCAAGGTTGAAGGTTCAAGGTTCAAGGTTGAAGGTTCAAGGTTCAAGGTTGAAGGTTCAAGGTTGAAAGTGCAGTAAACGAACAAATAACAAGTATTCTTGTTTTTGATTTTCCTTTTTACATAAACCCATAATCCAAAACCCTTCTTAAATATTTTCTGTTCTGAAAGATCCACGTTACTTCATAGCTGCCTGTATTGTCTTTGCAAAAGAGATACAGATAAACCCTTTGCCGATCGTTTGATATATAAACAGCATCAGTAGTGCGTTCTACGCCTTTATCCAGGTACGTAAAATTCAGATTGAAGAGGTCATTATAAGCAGTGACAGGAATATATACAGTGTCTTTATCAATAATCATGGATACTTCACTGATTTCTGTTTTCGGTGTTTTTAAATAGTTGCCATAATAAGCTTTGCGGTCAATTCTTACCAGGTATTTTTCATCAAAAGAAAGTTTGTGTTTTGATGGGTCAAAAGGAGCAGTTTTCACTTCCGCTTTTATTCCATTTCCTTCAAAAACAATAGAATCATTTCCCAAAGAAGTGTAAGTGATTTTTTTTAAAGGAGTCGAACCCACACTTTCACTGATACCGGACAAAGTAAAAGTTGCCAATTCAGCACGCATATCCGGAGTATGAAATCTTGCAAATGATTCCGTTTTTCTTCTTGCATCAGGCAGGTCATCCTGTGCCTGACAAAAAGTAGAAAATAAATTTGCCAAAAAAAGAAACGTAAATGTTTTTAATAATCTTTGCATTGCTTCAACTTTGAACTTTGAACTTTAAACTTTGAACTATTCTTTGACTTCCGGATATCCTTTTGCAATCCAATCAGTTTTAATATTGTGTGGCAAATCAAGCAAATGATAATTGGTAAATTTCATTTGTTGAAGTAAAGCAATGGCCGGCCTTACATTGGGACAATGGTCAAAAGGGCAACAGCCACAATAAATAACGATGTTGCTATTGCGTGGCAAACCGGAAATTGAATCTTTAAATTTCTCCAGGTTCTTTTCATCATTTGTCATTCCAATATCGATAGAATGAGGAATAACAACGCCCGGGCCAACGCAATAAATCAAGGGAACATCTTTATTGGATTCAATTATTTTTGCCAATGCAGATGGTTCTATTAATTGATCTGGTGTCCAGTTGACGGTTTTTTGGGCGCTGCATTGCTGAAAACTGAATGCGAAAAACACGAGAACGAAATAGAAGAAAATATTTTTCATAAAGTGATTTCTTAGAAATCAAAAATAGAAGAAAATGAGGGTTAATAAGACTATTAACTTTTAATTTATTTATAAAAAAAAAATTATCTCATCACTGTTGTATCCAAAACAACTCTTGCGTTTTCTTTATCATTTTTTGCTTTCTTTTTAAAAAATCCGCGGAGTAAAAAATTGTGTTGAACTGCTTCCAAATCTTCGTCTAATTTTTTGCTTGCCGCCTGCAAATTTTGTAAAGTATTCTTTAAATCTGTAGCGGTTTTTTCATCGTGCAAAAACATTCCGGCAGGTGCATTTTTATTATTCAATCCTCTATTCAAATTGACAGTGGCAGAATCTAAATTACCCATAATCTGCTTTGATTGGTCAGCTACATTTTGTAGTTGTGATACCGTAGCACGCAATCTGCTAAATACAACTGTATCTGTTACCAAATCGTTTAACAAGCCACCTTTTTCATTCAGTTTGGCTGTATAATCAGAAACATTTGCAGTAAGCTTTTCAAGATTCGCGGTGGTTTTATTCAGAATAATTACTGTGTTATCCAGTTTATTTGCAAACGTTTCATCGGTTAGTAATTTACCGATAGAACCTTTTCCGGCAACAAGATTATTACTAAGGGTTTTAAAATTTGCTGTAATTGCGAGCAGGTTGTCATTATTCTTTGCAAGCGTATTCATCATTTCATCGGTACTTAATAATTTATCATTGTTCAGCATATCGCCATTTTCAATTGGTGGCGCTTTGGACGTACCGCCATAAATTTCTACTATTTTATTTCCAATCAATCCATCGGTACTCAGCCGCGCTTTTGCATTTTTGCGGATAAAAGGAAGCGAATGTTCTTCAATATTCATATCCACTTCTACCCGTTCATTTCCAATGAGTGTCACTTTTTTGATGGTGCCTACTTTTACTCCTGAAAACCAAACATTATTTCCCTTTTGCAAACCGTTTACATTATCAAAATACGATTTAATAACAACCGAATTTCCAAATGCCTTTTTCTGTGAGCCAAGCGTCAGCACGGTCCAGATAAAAATTGCGAGCCCGAGGAAGATAAATATTCCCACAATGACTGCTCTTCTGTTTCCTGTTGATTTCATATCTATTTAATAAAATTGTATTTATAAAAATTTTGAATTCTTTCGTCGACGCTGCTAAATACTTCATCAAAAGTACCTTGCTTTATAAACTTTCCGTCAAATAACATCGCCACTTTATCACCGGTTGCTTTTGCACAGGTAAGGTCATGTGTGATGATGATGGAAGTGGTATTAAATTCCTGTTTCACCAGGTTGATGAGATTATTAATTTCAATACTGGTGATGGGGTCCAGGCCCGACGTTGGTTCATCATACAACATAATTTTTGGACGCAGTATTAATGTACGCGCAATACCAATTCTTTTTCTTTGTCCACCCGATAATTCTGATGGCATTTGGTTAATTGTTTGCAATAATCCTACCGCATCCAAAACCCTTTCTATCTGTTGGTTTACTTCTTTTTTCGATAAATGTTTTGAATGGCGCACCAAGGGAAAAGCGAGGTTTTCCTTTACTGTCATGCTATCATACAAGGCGCTGCTCTGAAAAGAAAAACCTATTTGCAAACGAAGCTGCTGTAATTCTTTTTCATTCAATAATTCTACTTCTTTTCCCAAAACATTTACACTTCCCTGATCTGGTTTTAATAAACCACAAATAATTTTTATCAAAACAGATTTGCCGGTGCCGGATCTGCCCAAAACCACCACATTTTCTTTATTTTTTACTTCAAGATTTACACCACGCAATACATGATTTTCACCAAAAGATTTATACAAATCCATAATTGAAATGACGATTTCAAACTCATCGGTATTTTCATTTTTCATTTCCATTATCAGGGCCTTAAACTATTTGTAATCTGAACAATAAGAATCTCTTCTACAAAAATTAAAAACATAGATAGTACTACAGATGTATTTGCGGCTTTTCCCACGCCTGCTGTTCCGTTCGTAGCGTGAAAGCCTTTATAACAGCCAACAATTCCGATTGTGAATCCATAGACAATGCTTTTAAAAAGTGAAGAAAAAATATCGAGGAAAGATATTTTATCAAAAGCCTGTTGAAAGAAAGTAATGAAGCTGGTCATTTCATTTTGATGCACGTTCAGAAATGCACCCATCATTGCCACAAAACCTGTGTAGCACATCAACAATGGAATCATTAATGTAGTTGCTAAAACGCGGCTGACAACCAAAAATTTAAACGGATTTACCGCAGACACCTCCATTGCATCAATCTGCTCTGTTACTTTCATAGAGCCCAGTTCTGCCGCAATATTTGAACCTACTTTTCCGGCGCATATCAAAGCGGTGACCAATGGCGCCAATGCACGGATAATAGCGATTGCAACTAAACTTGGGAGCCACGACGTAGCGCCAAATTCTGATAACGAAGGCCGGGATTGTTTTGTAAAAACCAGGCCTGTAATAAAGCCGGTGAGTGTAATTAAAAAGAGTGATTTGTAGCCGATTTCATAGCATTGTTTGATAACTTCTTTTGCCTCATAAGGTGGTTTAAATGCTTCTTTAAAAAAACGTAGTACAAATTGAAAAGCATCATAAAGGTTAATAAAAAATGTATCTATTTTTTTAGAAATAAATTTTTTTTCAACCGGTTTCAGATTCATCATGCTTTTAGGGCTTTTTATTTATTTACAAAGCAAAGATGACACCTGAAATTTTAAATTCAACAATTTTTATTAAAATGGAAAACAGGAAAGCCGTTTATTTCTTCGTTTGCCGTTGGAATAATTTATTGAGTTATCAGAATAAAAACTGTGTTGAATTAAAAAAATCTTATTTTCAATAAAAAATTTAAAGACATGACACTCATCGGATTCCTCATACTCTTATTGATAGCCGCGATATGCGGCGGTATTGGCCAATCCCTTGCAGGTTACGACCTTGGTGGATGTTTGGTCTCAATTATTGTTGGATTTATCGGCGCTTATATTGGCTTGTGGATTGCCGGCAAAATGGGCTTGCCCGATTTTTTTACCATTACTGTGGAAGGCAAACCGTTCCCAATCATTTGGGCAATCATCGGCTCCGCAATATTTACTTTTATTGTTGCTTTGCTGCGCAGGGCATTTACCGGAAGGCCGTAAAATTATTTTTCTTCTGACGCTTTATCAAAACCAAGCACTACCGAATTGATACAATAACGCAAATGAGTTGGCGGCGGCCCGTCTTCAAAAACATGACCAAGATGTGAATGGCATTTGGCACATTCCACTTCTGTCCGTTTCATTCCATAAGAATTATCGGGAAGATAAATGAGACTCTCTTTGCTGATTGGTTCAAAAAAGCTAGGCCAGCCGCAACTGCTGTTAAATTTTCCATTGCTGCGAAAAAGCGGGTTTCCACAAACTGCGCAGTAATAAGTGCCTACCTCATTGTGTTGATAAAATTTTCCTGTTCCAGGCCTTTCAGTTCCTTTTTGCCGGGCAATCTGATAGACGTCCTGGGGCAACATTTTCTTCCATTCGTCATTGCTTATTTCTTGCGGATTTTTATTGTCTTTTAAAAAACCAGCTCTTTTTTCTTCTGTATCCATTTTGTTTACTTTTAATTTCATTCAAGAAAAACGAATGTTGTAAAATTAAACAATCAAAAATGGATGATTTGCTAAAAAATATTCGTTTTTAATGCATAATGGGCAATTTTTAAATTTCATCAAGTATATTTGAGGCTCACAAGGATTTTAAAAAACTGATGTTCAATCTAATTTTATTTGGCCCTCCTGGCAGCGGAAAAGGAACCCAATCAGAAAAACTGATTGCTAAATACCATCTCAGACATCTCTCAACAGGTGATTTATTACGAAGTGAAATTGCGCGGAAAACGCCATTGGGAATAGAAGCAAAAAAACTGATGGACAAAGGCAATTTAGTGCCTGATGAGGTAGTGATAGGAATGATAAATGATGCGGTGGATCTGAATATGGAATCAGCCGGTTTTTTGTTTGATGGCTTTCCGCGAACGGCAATTCAGGCAGAGGAATTGGACAATCTTTTAGCCAAAAAGCATACATGCATTGATGTGATGATTGCGTTGCAAGTAAGTGAGGATGAATTGATAAAACGCTTATTAAAACGCGGCGAAACCAGCGGCCGTTCTGATGATACGAATGAA
Source organism: uncultured Chitinophagaceae bacterium (assembly GCA_963706825.1). Lineage (GTDB taxonomy): Bacteria > Bacteroidota > Bacteroidia > Chitinophagales > Chitinophagaceae > Ginsengibacter. The sequence continues at coordinate 1,375,435 of CAVPNT010000005.1, forward strand.
ATCGTAATCAGGGCGCGTATTGCTGAATATCATAAAAAAACTGCTACAGTTGCCAATCATTATGCAAAAGCGCAGAAAGTGGTTATGGTAAAAGGCGAAGGGACAGTAGATGAAATTTTTGAACGCCTTTCCGCGGAAATAGACCATTTGATGAAAGGAAATAATTGTTAATAAAATAGCCATCATAGTAAAGAAACTTTCAGGAAGATATGCCTGCCGGTTCTTGTTATTTTTCTTCTTTTCATAACATTTTCTTTTTGATTTACATCTTGCACCGGCAAGCTGCTTCGGAATTATTTCCTTAAATTTGTCTCTTTTCATTATGGACAAATTCATTGTTTCTGCACGTAAATACCGGCCCCAAAATTTTAGTACCGTTGTGGGCCAATCACACATTACCACTACTTTAAAAAACGCCATAAAAAATAACCAGCTTGCACATGCTTTTTTGTTTTGCGGTCCCCGTGGTGTGGGAAAAACAACCTGCGCCAGGATTCTTGCCAAGACGATTAATTGCGAAAACAGAACAGCCGACGGTGAAGCTTGCAACGTTTGTAATTCTTGCATTTCTTTTGATAATGGCAGCTCCTTAAATATTCACGAGCTGGATGCAGCGAGCAACAATTCGGTAGATGATATCCGCGCCTTGGTCGACCAGGTTCGCTTTGCGCCACAGGCTGGAAAATACAAGGTATACATTGTGGATGAGGTGCACATGCTCAGTTCCGCTGCATTTAATGCATTTCTGAAAACGCTGGAAGAACCGCCGCCATTTGCGATTTTTATTTTGGCTACGACAGAGAAACATAAAATTATTCCGACCATTTTATCACGCTGTCAGATTTTTGATTTTAAAAGAATTACCAACAGCGATACGGTAGAACATCTTCAGGAAATTTGTGAAAAAGAACATATAAAAGCCGATAAAACGGCGCTTCATATTATTGCCCAAAAAAGCGAAGGTTGTTTGCGTGATTCATTGAGTATTTTGGATAAAATTGTCAGTTTTACAAATGGTGAACTTACTTATTCAAACACCCTGGAACATTTGAATATTCTGGATGAAGATTATTATTTCCGTTTGATAGATGCGATGCAAAATCAAAATGCCGGTGATGCCATTTTGTTGTATGATGAAATAAACCGCAAAGGTTTTGAAGGCGATTTGGTATTGAATGGTTTTGCAGAATTCTTAAGAAATTTATTGGTAAGTAAAGACCCGAAAGTGGCGGTTTTACTGGAAGTTTCTGAAGGATTCAAACAAAGATATCTGGAAGCCGCATCCAAAATAAATGATTCATGGTTGCTGAGTGCATTAAATATTTTAAACGAATCTGAAATCAATTATCGCCTTGCAAAAAACAAAAGGCTTCATGTAGAACTTACATTTATAAAACTTTCTTATCTGAATCAGGCGCTGAACCTGGTGAATGATAATGGTCAGTTATCAAAAAAAAAACAGCTTGAAAGTGTAAAACCGGTTTCGTTTAAAATTATTGCTCCTGTTGCAGTAAATCCGACAAAAAAAGAACCTGTTTTACCCAAAATAAAAAAGCCGGAAACTTCTTTAAAAAATAATGAAGCAAAACTGACGATTGAGAAAGAAGTTTTAAAACCTGAATTTCCAAAAGCCGCACCCGACAATACTTATGTAGCGCACGCCATTCCAAAAACAAAATTTACCAAGCTTAGTTCTTTAGAAAAAATAAGAGAAAAAGTAGCGCTTGAAAATAAGAATAATCATGTAATAGAATTGAATGAAGAAGAGCTGTATATCGCATGGGGACTTTATATTGAGAAACTAATCAACAGTAATAAAAAGCCAATTGTTTCTAATTTTAAATCAGCAAAACTGAATATTGTTGATGAAAACTGCATCGAAATAATTACCGGGACTAATCTGCAGCAAAAATTTATTGAAGCCGAAAGAGGAGATTTGATTGCGCATCTTCAGTCTCATTTTAATAACCGTTATCTTATTTATACATTACGGATCGATGAAAGTGAAAATGAAAACAATCCAAAGGAAGAAGTCCTTACAAGTAAACAACAATATCTAAGAATTATCGAAGAATATCCATTGGTAAAACAATTAAAAGACCAGTTGGGAATGGAACTCGAATGGTAGTGTTTAGTTGAAAGTTCAATGTTCAATGTTGAAAGTTGAAGGTTGAAGGTTCAATGTTGCATGTCAAGGTGAAGGATATAGCAAACCAATAAATAAATGCAATTCTTTTTTTCATTCCTTTGCGCAAAAAAAATCTTCTAAAATTATGTGGCAGCGCCTTGCAAAGTTTGTTTTAAAAAACCGCGTTCTTCTTTTGATCATCTTGTTTGTGGCAACGGCGGTAATGGCCTTCTTTGCAAGCAAAATCAAACTCAGCTACGAATTTTCAAAAGCCATTCCTACCAATAATCCAAAGTACCAGGATTACCTTTCTTTCAAAGAAAAATTTGGCGATGATGGAAATGTTTTGGTGATTGGTGTTCAATCAAATGATTTTTTTGAATTAAAAAATTTCCAGGCCTTCAGCAAATTAAATACGGAATTAAAACATGTTCATTATGTTGAAGACGTATTGAGTGTCGCAAACGCAGTTGATCTGCTAAAAGATACTGCTTCAAAAACATTAAATGCAATTCCTGTTTTTCCCAAAAATATAAAATCGCAGGCGCAAATTGATAGCAGCTTAAAGCTTTTTTATTCACTTCCTTTTTACAAATCACTTTTATATAATCCTGCTACCAATGCGTATTTACTAGTTGTAAGGATTAATAAAGACATTCTGAATTCCAAAGGAAGAACGAAAGTGATTAATGACATCATTGACCAAACGAATAAATATACAGAAGCCACAAAAATTCCTACACACATCAGTGGCTTGCCTTTGATTCGCACTCAGGTTGCAGACAGAATTGCACGCGAAATGAAATGGTTTATCATTGGCTCGCTGGTACTCTCTGCATTGATATTGTTGTTGATGTTCCGTTCGGTGAAGACAACGCTTTTATCATTGCTTGTTGTGATTACCGGCGTTATCTGGAGTGTTGGAATTATGTATTTGTTTGGGTATAAAATTACTTTATTAACGGCGTTAATCCCGCCGTTAATTGTTGTAATTGGTATTCCTAATTGTATTTATTTTTTAAATAAATATCATTCTATTTATAAACAAACAGGGAATAAAGAAGCAATCTTTAATTGACATGGTGAGCAGGATGGGCGTGGTTACCCTTTTCTGTAACTTAACAGCAGCAATTGGTTTCGCGGTTTTTGCTTTAACACACAGCGCCATTTTGCAGGAGTTTGGAGAAGTTGCAGGTCTTGGCATTATGTTGATATTTATTATCTCCTTTATTTTACTTCCGTCTGTTTTGAGTTTTATGAAAGCGCCGGAACAAAGGCAATTAAAATATTTAGATGTCAAAATCTTTACGAACATTTTATTGAAAATTGAACGTTGGGTTTTTAACCATAAAAAAATCGTGTATGCATGCACGTTAGTCGTAATTATTTTTTCAGTATTTGGAATTTATAAATTAAAAACAGAAGGTTTTATTGTAGATGATTTACCAAAAACAGATAAGATATATACCGACCTGAAATTTTTTGAAACCAATTTTAAAGGCGTAATGCCATTAGAAGTTGTGATAGATACTAAGAAAAGATACGGACTTGCAGGAACACGGATTTTACCGGTTTTGGTAAAAATGGATTCGCTTTCTTCTTATATAAAAAAGCAACCGGAAATGAGCCGGCCTCTTTCAATTGTACAGGGAATTAAATTTGTGAAGCAAGGATTTTATGAAGGTGACTCGCTGAATTATGCATTGCCAAATCAGTTTGATATTGCTTTTATCGGCGATTATCTTAAACCTGAGAAAGACTCCACCGCAAAAAACAATCTTTCAAAATTACTCACCAGTTTTATTGATACCGCACGAGAAAGTACGCGTATGAGCATCAATATGGCGGATGTAGGAACGGAAAAACTTCCCATTATTTTAAACAATTTAAGAAAGGAAACCGATCACATTTTTGACACTTCAAAATATAAAATTACGTTCACCGGTTCTACCATAACGTTTTTGGAAGGAAGCCGTTACATTATTAATGGATTAAAAGAAAGCTTGCTTTGGGCATTTTTATTTATTGCGCTGTGCATGTTGTATTTATTTAAATCCACGCGCATTTTAATATGCTCATTGATACCAAATGTGATTCCCTTGGTTGTAACAGCAGGAATTATGGGATGGGCAGGAGTAAGGCTAAAACCTTCCACTGTATTGATTTTTAGCGTTGCTCTTGGAATTGCAATTGATGTCACAATTCGGTTTTTAGTGAATTATAAACAGGAACTTCCCTCAAATAATTTTGACATCAAAAAAACGGTTTCTGAAACGATAAAACATACCGGATTGAGCATTATTTATACTTCTTTAGTTTTAATTGCCGGCTTTATAATTTTTTGCTTCAGCGGTTTTGGCGGCACTCAATCTCTTGGCTGGCTTACATCCATCACTTTATTTATAGCTACACTTACGAACTTGATTTTACTCCCGGTTTTATTATTGGATATGCGAAAAAAAACAAAGTAACGATGGTGGAATAATTTTTTTAAGAAAAACAAATAATTTTACAGTAAAACAACAAATATCGAAACTTTCTGTTTTGTTTTTTCGTAGAATAAATTCCTCATTTACCAGGATCAATTTTAGACAAAAGCCCTGCGGACGCACTTTTCAAGCTATATAAAAAAAGGCACAGATTTTCATGCTAATTTATTTTAATCACAAAAATAATTCAGTATGAGGCCAATCTGGACAGGCGCAATCGGTTTTGGATTAGTAAATATTCCGGTAAAAATTTACAGCGCCACAGAAACAAGCAATCTTGATTTGGATATGCTTGATAAAAAAGATCACGCCCACATCAAATACCAGCGGGTGAATGAGAATACAGGCAAGGAAGTGCCATGGGGAAATATTGTAAAAGGGTATAAAATGGATGGTGAATATGTAGTACTTGATGAAAAAGATTTCGAAGCCGTCGCGGCTGAAAAAACAAAGACGATTGCAATTTCTGACTTTGTAAAAGAGGACGAAATCAGCAGTATTTATTATGAAACTCCATATTACCTCGAACCGGATAAATCAGGAACAAGGCCTTATGCATTATTACTTGAAGCATTAAAAAAAACAAAAAAAGTGGGCGTTTCTACTTTCGTGATGCGCAACAAAGAATCGCTGGCAATCCTGCGTCCCGACAATAATGTAATTGTTTTAAACAAAATAAGGTTTGCTCAGGAAATACGCGATCCCAATCAATTAACTCTTCCTAAAAATACTGACGTAAAACCTGCGGAATTAAAAATGGCCATCACTTTAATTGATCAACTGACAGGAGAATTTGATATTTCAAAATATAAAGACAATTATAACGATGAATTATTAAAAATAATTGAGGCTAAGGCTAAAGGCAAAAAGATCAAAGCTCCCGAAATGAAAGTAGTTCACAGTACAACAAAAGATTTGATGGAACAGCTTAAAGCAAGCCTGGAAGTAAAACGAAAAAAATCTGCATAATGGCATTAACACTTTATAATAAAAAAAGGAATTTTAAAGAAACATCAGAACCTGCAGGCAATGTAAAAGAATCTGAATCTGAATTGATTTTCGTAGTGCAGCGGCACAAAGCATCGCGGTTGCATTATGATTTCCGACTTGAATTAGATGGTGTTTTGAAAAGTTGGGCGGTGCCAAAAGGGCCATCGATGAATCCAAAAGATAAAAGGCTGGCGATGATGGTAGAAGATCATCCTTATGATTATAAAGATTTTGCGGGTACGATTCCGGAAGGAAATTATGGCGCAGGTATTGTGGAAATTTGGGATAGTGGTACCTATGCCGACCTTGCAAATTCTCCAAGAGATATTGCAGAAAAAAACTTGCGTGCTGGCCTAAAATCAGGGGATTTTAAATTTCAATTGTTCGGAAAAAAATTGAAAGGTGAATTTGTTTTGGTAAAATTAAAAGGAAAAGAAGATAACAGTTGGTTGCTGATAAAACACAATGACAAGTACGCTGTTGATACAGAATATAACAGTGAAGAACACACGAAAAAAGATTCGCCGATAAATAGATGGCTGTCGGAAAATAAGAAAACTTCGAAAAAACCAGCAAAATCAAGTAAATAGCCTTTAGTTTTTGTTAGAAATATTTTACAGCAAACGAAGAAAAAAGCAATTTTTGTGTTTTTTCGTTTCAATTGTGCTTATAACGGTAATGGACAAACGAAAATGAATGAAACAAAAATCAGAATTCCGGTTATTTCTTTGTTTACTGAACAGTTTATTTTTTATGAGAACCCATATTGCTTAATTCGTGCAATTCGTGTAATTCGTGGCTAAAAAAAATCACTTTACTTTTTTAAACATCATGATATACCCACAAACTGCTTTTTTCTTCTTTTTATTTACCTGAACCGGCTTGATAATATGGTATTCGGTGAATTGAGGAATATAAGAGTAGCTGATAATATTACTTTCCATTCCGTCTCCATAATGTTTTTTATAGACGACCTGCTTTTCGTTATAATCATACATGCGCACTTCGTAAAGTTTGGAAGAAAGATCGCCAATAAAGACAAACTGATACCAGGTGCCTTGAGTGAGCGGAACAATTACCGGCATCTCATATTCGCTTTCCATGGTCATTGTGGCTTCTTTTACAATAATAAATCCCTGGTTGGCCATTTCTTTTTTCATACTATCTGCCTTTGATTTCATGGTAGAATCAAAACAGGAAGCCTGCCTGATAACATCCTGGCCTTTAATTAAAGGGCTGATAAACATCAATAATAAAAAAATCAGCAGATGATTTTTCAAGGTTTTCCAATTTTGAATTAGGATACAATTTCCCAAATTATTTTTGAGAAACTTTTGTTTTATGAGATTCTTTACAATAAGTATTTGCAAAGGAATTGCCTAAAAACAATAGAAAAACGAAAGATGGGATAGTATATTGTTTTGTAATGTTATAAAGCAACAAAAATTTTTGGTAATGCTTTTAAGAAACTGATAAAAAATCAGCAAAGGTTGTCTTCAACCTTCAACCACGAACCTTCAACCCTCGGCTTCTTCCAACCATCCGTTATAATAAGCGCAAACCGGTTTCATCAAACATATTTCACATTTTGGCTGTGGCCTGCAAATTTCTCTTCCAAGAAAGGACATTGCCATCCCCGCATCCCATTCACTTTCGGGAAGTGTTTCCATTATTTGCTTTTCGATTTTTTTAGGATCCGTTCCTGATGCAATTCCAAGCCGTGGCGCTACTCTCACCACATGCAGATCTACGACAACTCCTTCTGGTTTTGCTCCAGCTTCACGCATGATCACGTTTGCAGATTTTCTTCCAATTCCGGGTAATTCAGTTAATGCATCGAGGGTAAGCGGAATATCGCTGTCTTTTTTTATTTTTTGAGCAAGTGTAAGAAGCCATTTGGTTTTATTTGCATAATTGCGAACCGAGCCGATAAACGGGAATAATGTTTCCGGAGTGGAATGCGAAAGGGCTTCCATATCAGGAAAAGCTTCAAAAAGTTTTGGTGAAAGCTGGTTAATATGTTTGTCAGAATCCTGTGCAGATAAAATGACACCGACTAAAAGCTGGTACGTATTTTCATAATCCAATGGATGCTTTTTGCCTTTATATTTTTTAATTAAAGGTTTCATCGCTTCGGGCCAATTAATTTTCGGACGCATAAAAAAATTTTAAGAAGTTAAATCTACAAAGAAAACAAATGGATTACAGAAGAAAATTTGCTTCCATTTTTTTTTTAGAAATGAAAACAGTAAATGTCACTATTTCTTCATTTACTGCGTTTTAATTTCGTTTATCCATGACCGTTATATTATCGGAAACAACATTTTTTTTTCAAATATATTTAGCCGTATAACTTTCTTCTACTTTTTTTAATCCTTCAGGTACACCTGCATATACCAGGTTTCCCCCTTCATCGCCTGCCTCAGGGCCAAGGTCTATTACCCAATCAGCAGATTTTATTACATCGGTATTATGCTCTATAACAATGATAGAATGTCCTTGCTCAATTAATGCATTAAATGACTTCAGTAGTTTTTTTATATCATGAAAATGCAGTCCTGTTGTAGGTTCATCAAAAATGAATAAAATATTTCCCTGTCCAGCTTTTCCCAAAAAGGAAGCAAGTTTTACGCGCTGCGCTTCGCCACCGGAAAGCGTATCAGAAGACTGACCTAATTTAATATAACCCAATCCCACATCACTTAAAGGCTGAATTTTTTTTGCGATATCCTCTCCTGTTGTCTCATTCTTTTTTGAGGTTGATTTTTCTTTCGAAAAAAAAGCAATCGCCTCATCCACACTCATTTCGAGTACGTCGTAAATACTTTTATCATTGTATTTTACTTCCAATACTTCTTCTTTAAATCTTTTGCCACCACATACATCACAAACCAAATGCACATCTGCAAGGAACTGCATTTCAACAACCTGTTCGCCTTCACCTTTGCACGCATCGCATCTGCCTCCATCCACATTAAATGAAAAATGTTTTGGTTGGTAACCACGTATTTTACTCAAAGGCTGTTTGCTGAATAGCTCGCGTATTTCATCGTAGGCTTTTATGTAAGTTACCGGATTGCTTCGCGATGATTTACCTATCGGATTCTGGTCTATCATTTCTACCTGTGAAATAAAATCGACGTCACCTGAAACGCCTTTACTTAACCCGATTTTCTCTGCAAATTCTCCTTTCAGTTTTTTTAATGCAGGATATAAAATTTGTTTCACTAAAGTCGTTTTTCCACTTCCGCTTACGCCTGTTACCAGGCACAAAACATTCAATGGAAAAACGACATCGATGTTTTTTAAATTATTCTGCCTCGCTCCTTCTACTTTTATTGACCGGTTCCATTTACGCACGCTTTTTGGTGGCTCAATTTTCAATTCTCCTTTCAGATATTTTCCGGTAAGACTCTCAGGATTTTTGATGATAGAATCATAATTTCCTTCTGCGATTATTTCTCCGCCGAGGTGGCTTGCAAGCGGGCCCATATCAATAATGTGATCTGCTTTTCGCATCATCATTTCATCATGTTCCACCACCACCACGGTATTTCCCAGTGCCTGCAAATTTTTTAAAACTGCAATTAAATTTTCCGTATCTCTTGAATGCAACCCAATGGAAGGCTCGTCCAAGATATACAATGAATCGGTGAGATTGCTTCCAAGACTTCGTGTTAACTGGATCCGTTGGCTTTCGCCGCCACTTAAAGAATTAGCAAGGCGGTTTAAAGTAAGATAACCAAGCCCTACGTCAAGAAGGACTTTTAATCTTGTATTTATTTCTATTAAAATTCTCTTCGCAACAGTTTTATCAAAATCAGATAATTGAATTTCTGAAAACCATTTTTGCAAATCCTTTACCGGCATTTCGCAAAGCTCACCGATGTTCTTATTATCTACCTGCACGTAAAGCGCTTCTTTTCTTAAACGGTAACCATTACATTCAGAACAAATCGTTTTTCCGCGATAGCGGCTTAGTAAAACACGGTATTGTATTTTATATAAATTCTGTTGTACTTCTTTGAAAAATTCATTGATTCCCTCAAAATATTCATTGCCTGTCCAAAGGAGATTATATTGAGCAGTTGTAAGGTCGATGACCGGTTTATGAATCGGGAAATCAAAATGTTTTGCAACTTTTATTAATTTTTCTTTCCATAAACCCGATTTTTCGCCCCGCCACGGCGCAATCGCATTTTCATAAACACTCAATCTTTTGTCTGGAAAAACAAGATCAGGATCAATGCCAAGCACAAGTGAAAACCCTCCGCAAACCGGGCAAGCGCCATAGGGATTATTAAAGGAAAATAAATTAGGAACCGGTTCTTCAAATTTTATTCCATCCAGTTCATATTTATTTGAAAAATGCAGGTGTTCTTTTCCATTTATTTCAAGAATCACTTCGCCTTCCCCTTCGTAAAAAGCGGTATTCACAGAATCGGCAATCCGATGATTATCGTCTTCATCGAAGACTTTTACCACTAAACGATCAATCAGAATGTATGATGTACGGTGGTTGAAGTATGATGTTAAATCTTCTTTTTCGTGAAGGTCTTCGATGCGCTCAATTTTTCCATCAACATAAATCCTTGAAAATCCCTTCTGCATCAGAATGTGTAATTCTTCGTTTATATCCCGGTGTTCCATTTGCCTGAAAGCCACAAGTAAAAGTACTTTATCACCATTTTTTAAATTGTTGATTGCTTTCACTACATCTGTTACATCATCTTTTTTTACCTCTCGTCCGGATACAGGAGAAATGGTTTTTCCTATTCTTGCAAATAAAAGACGCAGGTAATCATAAATCTCGGTCATGCTGCCAACAGTAGACCTTGGAGTGCGTGTGATCACTTTTTGTTCAATGGCAATTGCCGGACACAATCCTTTTATATAATCTACATCCGGCTTGTTCATGCGGGCCATAAATTGCCGGGCATAAGCACTCATGCTTTCTGCATATCGCCTTTGGCCTTCGGCAAATAAGGTATCGATTGTTAAGGAGGATTTTCCAGAGCCTGATACGCCGGTTACAACGATTAATGTATTGCGTGGAATTTCAACATCGATGTTTTTGAGATTATGAACTCTTGCTCCTTTAATAAAAATATTATTTGCAAAAGAGGGTGTTTTCTTTTTAGTAGAGATTTTGCTTGTATTCATTTGAGATAAGCAAAAATACTAAATCGCAGTTTTATCGGCGACCGTAATTTTACTGACTTCTTTTAAAAGTGATATTCCTCTATTTTTTAATTTAGAGAAAAAAACCATGCATATAATTTGGAAGTGTGCGATTTTAAATTAATTTTGGTCTTCCAATTTTCCTGAAAAAATGAAGAACCTTTTGCTCCCGCTCAAAGTTGCGTCATCGTTTTCCCTTTAATTGGAACTTACACAATCATCCTAAACAAAAATCGAAAACCAGGTTATGAAAACCATGAACAATTTGACGGATCAGCAATTGGTCCACCTTTATCTCGATGGAGATTCAGACGCCCTTTCCAGTCTCGTAGATCGTTACAAAGACAAAATCTACACTTCCATTTATTTATTGGTTAAGGATAAATATCTCGCAGAAGATATTTTCCAGGATTCCTTCATCAAAGTAATTGATACCATTAATGGTGGCCGTTATAATGAAGAAGGAAAATTTTTACCCTGGGTAATGCGCATTGCCCACAATTTATGTATTGATCATTTCAGAAAGGTGAAACGCCGTCCGGTTATTAAAACCAGTGATGATCATGATATTTTTGAAACGCTTAATTTTTTCGATTCAGGAGCTGACGAAAAAATGATGCAAACACAAAGCCATGCAAGAGTTACAAAAATGCTCGACATGCTTCCTGAAGATCAAAAAGAAGTAATCGTAATGCGCCATTTTGCAGACCTGAGTTTTAAAGAAATCGCTCAGCTTACTGATTGCAGCATCAATACTGCGCTTGGCCGTATGCGTTATGGACTTATCAATTTAAGAAAAATGATGATTGAAAAGCAAATCGCTTTATAAATCATACCCTGAAACCACAAAAAACCCTTTAATGTAAAAATTAAGAGGGTTTTTCTTTTATAGCCTTCAAACTTAAAGCCGCTTATTAAGAAAAGATTTTGCAGTAAACTGATAAATAAGTAAGAGTCCTGTTTTTAAAATATCCTTCTTCAAGCGAATGAAAACACCCGCCATCGTGCTTCCTGACAACAACTCCTTCTTATAACCGGTTGCCCTCTGCATCTACCTCAACAATTTCATATCCCGCATTTTTCAAACGTGGCACAAACAAATCGGTATCTCCAACCAATAAAATATTCATTTTACCCAGATCAAAATATTTCTTGGCTAATTGCTGAATTTCAGAAGCAGGAATATTGTTTAAAATTTTTGTTTGCTGATCCACAAAATCTGCAGGCAGATTATACCTTAAAATCTTGCCAATGAACGCCGCTTTCTGATTGCCGGTTTCATAATTTCTTGCATCGCTTTGACCAATAGACTTTTTCATAAAGGCCACTTCATCTTCATCAGGGCCGCTTGTGTTATAATTTTTAAATAAACCAATTACTTCTGCGAGAGCGCTGTCAGTAGCGTCTGCACGAATGCCGCTGCTGAAATAAAATGTGCCCGAATATTTGTCTCCTGTAAATAATGAATGCGCTCCATAAGTCCAACCTTTATCTTCTCTTAAACGAATGTTTAATCTTCCGTTAAAACCTCCTCCGAGATTATAATTGGCAAGTGTGGCTTTGTAAAAATCTCCTGTTGCATCGTAATTCAAATTGGTAACATAACCTACACGAAATTCAGTTTGCGCTGCATGAGGAATATTTACAACATAAATTTTTAATTTTTCCACTTCCGGTGCTATTGGTAATGCAGGCAACGTGATAGATTTTTTTGGCAATTGATTTAAAAAATTCAATTGGGGCAAAATATCTTTTTCTTTTACATCACCTACGATTACTACATCTGCGTTATAGGAAGAAATAATATGGTCGTAATAATTTTGAATGTCTTTTAACGAAATGTTTTTAACCGTTTCTTCTGTTCCATAATCAGGAAAGCCGAGAATATTGTTATTCCCAAAATTTATTTTATCAAATACAACATCAGCAACTACGGAAGCCTGGCTTTTAGAATTTTTAATATTTGCTAATAACTGTTTTTTTAACCGGTCAAATGCTTCTTCGGCAAACTTCGGCTGCAGCATTTTTTCCTGTAAAATATTAATGGTTTGCTTTAAATTTTTTGATAAAGATTGGACCGAAAAAACGATGGCATCGGTTGTATTATTTACCTGGATTATACTTCCCAGCTTTTGCAATTCCAGAGCAATTTCTTCGCCGCTTTTGTCTTTGGTATCCTCATTAATCATTTGCGCAAAAAGCGATGCGAGCCCCGCTTTGGAAAGATCATTCTGCTCCAGCAGCGTTCCACCCTTCAAATAAAGATTCAAATTCACCATTGGGATTTCATTATTTTCCACGCCGATAGCATTTATATTATTTCCCAAAGCTTTTTTCCAAAAGGAAGGAACTTTTACCACCGGATTTTTTCCGGAAGGAGGAATCATACTTCTGTCAAAATTGTCTTTTGCTTTATTATATTTCAATTGGTCATAACCATAATGTGGCGCTTGATAGTGAGTGTTGTCAACGGTAAAATTATCAGGCCCTGCTATGAGGTTTTCCTGGCCTTTTGGCAACACGCTTAAGACAACAGCAGATTTGTTTTTGATGTATTTATTATAAACACGCATTACATCTTCTTTCGTCACTTTGTTATACATATCGAGCAGTTTGCCAATCATGTTAGGATTCCCGGTAAAAGTCTGAAACGCAGCAAGCTGTGAGGCCTTTCCGGCAACACTTCCCAAACGACTGATGGTACGGCTTTCAAAGCCATTTTTAAATTTTAAAATATCATCATCAGAAACACCTTTTTGCTCAAAATCTTTCAACGATTCATTTACCAATTTTTCCATTTCTTCCAAATTCTTTCCCGGCAAGGCAGTTACCGAAAAAACAAAAGTACCTGCCAGTTCATCCAAACTGCTATATGCGCTGGCTCTTAATGCTTTTTGGTTTTTTATTAGATTCTGATAAAGAATGGATGTTTTTCCCTGGCCTAAAACTTCTGCAAGACAAGCCAGCGGCGCCATATCTTCACTGAAATCCGGAACAGTTGGATAAGTGATTTGAAGCATGGGAAGTTTCGCGTAATTGTCTGTATAACTTACATATTCCGTATTCGAAAGATCGACAGGTGGCAATTGAACAGGGGTCACTTCAGGTCCACGTGGAATGGGGCCAAAATATTTCTCTACTTTTTGCAAAGCGTCTTTTGTATTTACATCCCCCGCAATGGTAAGTGTCGCGTTGTTTGGCCCATACCAGCGAAGAAAAAAATTCTTCAGATCATTCACGCCCACACGGTTCAAATCTTCAACATAACCAATTGTTAGCCATGAGTATGGATGCCCATAAGGATAAAGCGCTTTTGAAGTTACTTCTCCCGCAAGTCCGTAAGGCCGGTTGTCATAATTCTGGCCTCTTTCATTCTTCACCGTTTCCCGCTGAATTTCAAATTTTTGTTGTGTAACTGCATCTAATAAAAAACCCATCCGATCACTTTCCAGCCACAGCATTTTTTCCAATTGATTGTTTGGAACCGTTTCAAAGTAATTCGTTCTGTCGCGATTGGTGCTGCCATTGAGAGTGCCCCCCGATTCGGTTACTATTTTGAAATGTTCCTTATCAGCAACGTTATCGCTTCCTTCAAACATCATGTGCTCAAAGAAATGCGCGAAGCCGCTTTTACCAATTTCTTCGCGGGCAGAACCAACATGATAGGTGACATCGATGTGGACGACCGGATCGCTGTGATCTTCGGAAATAATTACCGTAAGACCATTAGGTAATACGTACTTTTGAAAAGGGATTACAATTTCATTTCCTTTCTTTTCTACTTTTTGTACCAGTTTTGCTTGTGAAAATGCCATAGTGTTCATTAAAAATATCAATAAAAATAAAGAGATGCTTTTCTTCATAAAAAAGTTTAAGTAGGTTGCAATATAAGTGGTATCTGTAAAAGAACCATAGAATTAGTATGAGTCGAAGGGTAGAATTGTTTAGATCCGTTTCCGTCAACTTAGGAGTTTCCAAAACAGCAATTGCCTGTATTTCTTCGTTTACTGAACAATTAAATTCCTCTTACTTGCGTTTAAACCAAAATTGAAATTTGAATTAATTGTCCTTTTACTGTTCAATAACCGGTGAATCAGTTTCCATGCACAACAATCTTTTCGGTGGCGAAATAACAAATTGTCAAAATTCCTTCAGCTTGTCGCTTTCTTCAAATTAATTAGTGAATTTTTAGATCATTTTTCCGCTATCCGAAAATTAATATTCATCAAAAACCCCCTATATTTTTTAATTTTGCAGATTCAATTATAAAGATGGAAACAAAAGAAGAAGTTTTGCCGGAAGTGGTGATCAAGTTTGCCGGCGACAGTGGTGATGGAATGCAACTAACCGGCTCTCAATTCACGAATAATACAGCTTTACTCGGAATTGACCTTTCTACTTTTCCTGATTTTCCTGCAGAAATAAGAGCTCCACAGGGAACCATTCCCGGGGTGAGCGGATTTCAATTGCGATTTTCCAGCGACCGGATTTTTACTCCCGGAGATACCTGCGATGTATTGGTGGCGATGAATGCTGCGGCTCTTAAAACGAATTTAAAAGCATTAAAAAAGGGTGGAAAAATAATAGCAAACATCGAGGGTTTTGATACAAAGAATTTGAGATTGGCGAATTATGCAGACGGAATAAATCCATTGGAAAACGGAAGCCTGGAAGGGTATGAAGTAATAAAAATAGATGTTACAAAACTTACCAGGGAAACTTTGAAAGATTTTTCTCTTGGAACAAAAGAAAAGGATCGCGCCAAGAATATGTTTGTACTTGGTTTTCTGTATTGGATGTATAACCGCCAACTGGATAACACGATTAATTTTTTAAAAGAAAAATTTGCAAAAACTCCTGACATACTTGAAAGCAATCTGAAAGTCTTGCAAGCCGGTTATAATTATGGCGATACGACAGAAACCTTTACCACCCGCTATTCTGTAAAAAAAGCAAAAATGCCGCCGGGAAATTACCGGAATATTACAGGAAATCAGGCGCTTGCTTATGGATTGATTGCTGCTGCTCAAAAAAGCGGTTTACAATTATTTTTGGGTTCTTATCCCATCACACCTGCAAGTGATATTTTACACGAATTAAGCCGTCATAAAAATTTTGGAATAAAAACCTTCCAGGCAGAGGATGAAATAGCTGCAATCAGCTCTGCAATTGGCGCTTCTTATGGAGGGAGTCTTGGGATAACTACAACCAGTGGCCCCGGAATGGCTTTAAAATCTGAGGCAATGGGACTGGCGGTAATGCTTGAAATCCCTCTGTTGATATGCGATATCCAGCGCGGCGGCCCGTCTACAGGATTGCCGACAAAGACCGAACAAAGCGATTTGTTGCAGGCATATTACGGAAGAAACGGCGAAAGCCCGATGCCGGTTATTGCTGCCTCTACACCAAGCGACTGTTTCTATGCGGTTTATGAAGCCGTCAGAATTGCGATTCAACACATGACTCCCGTAATTTTTTTAAGCGATGGTTATATTGCCAATGGCTCTGAGCCATGGAAATACCCGGAAAGCAAAGATCTTCCCGCTATTGAAGTAAATTTTAAAAAAGAACTCGATGAAAATGAAGAAACCTTTCAACCTTATTTACGGGATGAAAAATTAGTACGTGCGTGGGCTGTTCCGGGCTTTGCAGGGCTGGAGCATCGTGTTGGCGGTCTTGAGAAACAAAATATTACCGGAAATGTAAGTTACGATCCGGAAAACCACCAGTTGATGGTAAAAATAAGGCAGCAAAAAACAGATAATATTGCTGATTATATTCCTGAACAAAAAATTGATAACGGCCGTGAAAAAGGAAAAGTACTGCTGATAGGCTGGGGTAGTACTTATGGAGCAATTAAAAGTGCAGTAGCAGAAGTGATTTCAGAAGGACATGCGGTTTCGCATGTTCATCTTCGGTATGTTCGTCCTTTTCCAAAAAACCTTGGCGATATCATTACAAATTTTGAAAAAGTTTTAATCCCTGAATTAAATAATGGACAGTTGATAAAAATAATCCGCGATAAATATCTGGTTGATGCAAAAGGATTTAATAAAATTATGGGGATTCCTTTTACAAAAACAGAACTGGTAGATGAGATAAAGAAAATGCTTTAAACCGCTTTAAACCATTTCTGATTCTTCGGCAGACTTTACGACTGTTTGGTAATATTTACATGCTGGCCTCAGTCCACAAATATTACATTTTGGTTTTCTTGCGACGCAGATATACCGCCCGTGCAAAATCAGCCAATGATGGGCGATATAAATCAGGTCATTCGGTAAATTTTTTACCAATTGTTTTTCCACTTCCAAAGGTGTTTTTGCTTTCACGAGTCCTATCCGGTTGGCAACCCGGAAAACGTGTGTATCGACAGCCATGTTAGGCTGCTTGTCAACAACAGAAGTGATCACATTCGCTGTTTTACGGCCTACACCAGGCAGCTTCATCAATTCTACTACAGTCATCGGAATTTTTCCGCCAAAATCTGTCATTACCATTTTTGCCATTCCAATCAAGTGATTGGTTTTGTTATTTGGATAGGAAATACTTTTTATCAAGGCTAAAAGGGATTCCGGGCTTGCATTCGCAAGAGATTCGATATCCCTATAACTGGCAAAAACGGCGGGGGTTGTTAAATTTACCCTCTTGTCTGTGCATTGCGCTGAAAGTATAACCGCAACCAATAATTGATAAGGATTATCATATATTAACTCTGTTTTTGCTTCCGGGTTGTGGGAAACAAAATAATTGATTACAAACTGGTATCTTTCTTTTTTGGTCATAAAAAAATCCCGCCATAATGAGGCGGGATAAAAGTAAGTTTAAAATTTAGAAGTTAATTACCCGGATACCGGAACTTGCCTTTTAGAGGCATATTCTAATATTTTGTTAACGCTTTCCTGGCGCGGCGAAAGACTGATTTCATTCAGGCTTTTTGCGGCACTTTCCAGCTTTTCATAAGCCTCGCGAAGATTCCAGTCTGTTTGCAATTCAGCACGGATAATAGCCGCTTTTTGCTCGGAAGTCTCCTTGTACAAGTATCTTATCAGTTCTTCCGATGTGATTTTAATCATAAAAAATGTGTGTGTCTTTAATAAAAAATATCCTCTCAGAATTTAAAACGTGTTTTTGCCAGAAATATTGTCGCAAACTGCTTTATCTTATTGAAGATGAATCGAATGTGACCATATATAAATCTTCATTATCTTTTTTCATCAGGTATTTTTCACGCGCATATTTTTCTAAAGTTTCCGGATTCGTTTTGAGCAACTCCAGTTCCTTTCGCGTCTGCACGATTCTCAGCGACATATTTTTTTCACTCTGCTCTAATTTATTTTGCTCACTGATTCTCCTGATTTGGAGCGGTATATTATTTCTGTCAAAGAACATCATCCATATAGCAAAAAATATGCCTGTTATTAAATATTTATTGGTAAATATATAACGGAGACGTTTCATTACTTGAGAATTATGAATTGAGAATTAAGAATCAAGACGCGAATCCTTCACCTTCCACCTTCAACCATGAACTTTGAACCTTCAACTTTTCAACCTTACGATTTTCCAAATTTAATTTTTCCTTTTGGAAAAACAGCGCTTTCTCCCAATAATTCTTCAATACGAAGTAATTGATTGTATTTAGCTATGCGATCTGTGCGGCTCGCTGAACCGGTTTTTATTTGTCCGCAATTCAATGCAACTGCCAGATCTGCGATGGTTGTATCTTCCGTTTCACCGCTGCGATGGCTCATAATGGTGTTGTAGCCATTGTGTTGAGCGAGAGAAACTGCGTTGATTGTTTCTGTCAACGTCCCAATCTGATTTACTTTTACGAGCAGGGCATTGGCCACATGCTCATCAATTCCTTTCTGTAATCTTTTAACATTTGTTACAAATAAATCATCGCCAACCAATTGGATTCTTTTGCCCAATCTTTCAGTCATCAATTTCCAGCCTTCCCAATCATCTTCCGCCATGCCATCCTCAATGGAAATGATTGGATATTGGTTCACCCAATTTTCCCAATAATCAACCATTTTTTCGCGGCTTAATTCCTTTCCGTCAGATTTATGAAAATGATAGACCTGTTTATCTGCACTATACATTTCGGAAACAGCCGGATCCATTGCAATTGCGACATCAGTACCTGCTTTATAACCCGCTTTCTCTATTGCTTTTAATACCGTTTCTATCGCTTCTTCATTGCTTTGAATGTTCGGAGCAAATCCGCCTTCATCGCCAACGTTTGTACTGTAACCGTTTTTCTTTAAAACTGATTTCAGCGAATGAAATATTTCTACGCCCCAACGCAAAGCTTCACTAAAAGAAGAAGCGCCGATTGGCATCACCATAAATTCCTGGAAATCTATCTTATTGTCTGCATGAGCGCCGCCATTCAAAATATTCATCATTGGAATAGGAAGAATTTTTGCATTTGTTCCCCCAATGTATCTGTATAATGGCAGATTCGCTTCAAGTGCCGCCGCTTTTGCAACAGCCAGACTAACGGCGAGCATGGCGTTTGCTCCAAGCTTGCTTTTATTTTCGGTACCATCGATATCGATCATTTTCTGATCAATCCCTGTTTGATCTGCTATATCCCAACCAATCAATTCATCGGCGATAGTAGTGTTCACGTTATTTACTGCGTTCAAAACCCCTTTTCCGTCGTATACTTTTTTATCATTATCCCGAAGTTCTACTGCTTCATGAACCCCGGTACTGGCTCCTGATGGAACGGCAGCGCGACCCATATATTCATTTTCTGTAAGAACTTCTACTTCTACTGTCGGATTACCGCGGCTGTCTAAAATCTGCCGTGCGTGGATGTTTGCGATGTAACTCATTTCGTTTTTTTATGTTATTTGTTGTTTTTTTAAGTAAAATCTTTGAGCAATAGAACTTTTAGATCTAATTGGCTACAAATGTAAATAAAAAGGATGCAAACGAATCTACAGCATACAACAATTGTTTAAGCAAAATAAAAATTGCTGTTATTTGTCGTTTTACTGTTGATTCTTGTGTTATGTATGGATAAAAAACAAATGGAGTTCTTTCAAAAAACAAGTAATAATTGAAAAAGAAGCAGATTTATTTTATTCTCTTATAACCATTAAACTTTA
The DNA here is from genome assembly GCA_963706825.1 of uncultured Chitinophagaceae bacterium. Classification (GTDB taxonomy): domain Bacteria; phylum Bacteroidota; class Bacteroidia; order Chitinophagales; family Chitinophagaceae; genus Ginsengibacter. The sequence goes on from CAVPNT010000005.1 coordinate 1,395,348, forward strand.
TTTGCTCTTGGCCGGCTTTATTATCTTAAAGTAATCAACCAGCTTTCCGGTTTTATCATAAACATCATAATGAATGATGTTGCCTTCAATCGTCATTATTGCATAATTGTAGGAATTTATTTTTGGGGTAAACGCCATACTGCTTAAATTACTGCCGCCTACGCCTTGCAAAGAGCCTCCTGCTGAGCCATTTGTAATATAAATCGTGCCCTGTGGTTTATCGTAAACATGCAAATTTTCCAGGTCAAAAATCTGAGTTCCTTTTACAGCTTTGTGGCGTTCATACACATGACGATGGCCGGAAATGCATACATCAACATTGTATTTATCAAGCAAAGGAGTAATGTGCTGTTGCCACGTTGCAATTTTACTAACGCCATAAGCGTACATCGGGTAATGACAATATAAAAGAATCCATTTGATTTTTTTATTTTTCCGTGCTTTTGAAAGATCCGACTCTAACCATCTGTGTTCTTTCGAATCAGGCTCAAACAATACTTTTCCCACTTTTTCGGCACCCTGTGCATAACCTGAATTAATAGCTATGAAATGCGTATTGCCATAATCATAAGAATAATTCAATTGATCTTTTGGTAAATTAAACAGATCGTAAAAAAGAGGAAAAGGCTCCTGGAATATCAAACTCGCTGTGTCATTCACTACATCGTGGTTTCCTGTTACTGACATTAAAGGATACCTGGCATTTAGAGGCTCGCCAATATTAAAAAAATTCTTCCAGCTTTTTTCAACAGATCCGTTTTCTACAATATCCCCGTTGTGAACGGTGAAATCAAATGAATAATTAGTCATCTGCTTAACAATGGTATCTGTCTGCTCAAAATTCAAATTACCTTTATTATCCTGTGTATCGCTCCAAAGGCCAACGACAATCTTATTGGAAGTTCCGGTTAAAGGAGCCGTGCGAAATTGATATGTGGAACTATAACCGTTTTTTACCGATCCGGCTTTATAATAATAAACAGTTGACGGATTTAGTTTATTTAAAGCAACCTTGCTTACATAAGTATGAAGATCGCTTACATATTTTTCTTTTGCTTTAATGATCTTATTTAAATTATTACTGTCAATCCCATAAATTACTTCCCCTTTTTCTTCCCTGTCATTCATCCACGTAATCGCCATCGTTTTGGAAGCGTTCACCTTCTTTTCGCCATTCCAGCTAATGTGTATTCCTTTTGGCTGAGCAAAAGAAGCTGAATATGACACTATCAAAATAAATAGAAAAATAATCGATTTCATAAAAGAAGCTTTATCATTCATCATCTGAAAAAATAGAATTTAATTCATTAACTATTGTACACTGGCCGGATTGAAGTTCATATCAGAAGGTGGTGCACTTTGAACATTCGCTCCCCAAGTTTTATTGGGAGTTCCACCCATTACCAGTTCTAATTTTCCCCCATTTATTAAATCGGTATGCGTGAACCACGGTTGATTCCAGGCTTTCCCATTAAGCGTCGCGCTTTGAATATATTTGTTTGTGGCAGAATTATTTCGTGCAGTCACAGAAAAAGTTTTGCCATTAGGAAGCTTCATGCTTACATTTTCAAACACAGGGCTACCAATGTTATAAACAGGGATGCCCGGTGTAACTGGAAAAAATCCCATCATGGAAAAGACTACAAAGGCTGTCATCCCGCCTCCATCTTCATCACCCGGGATACCGAAAAGATTGTCGGTAAACCATGTATCCAGAAGCATGCGGATGCGTTTTTGTGTTTTCCATGGCGAGCCGGTGTAATTATAAACATAAGGGATGTGGAAACTCGGTTCGTTGCCCATTACAAATTGCCCGACCAAACCCGTAGCATCGGGGAAGGTATTCCATAAACTATATTTGCTTCGTCCCAGATCTTCACGGAACAACTGATCCAGCTTTGCCTCAGCGTGATCTCTCCCGCCCATTAAGCTAAATAAACCTTTAAAATCATGTTTTACACTCCAGTTGTACGTATATACATTGTTTTCTGTTGTATATTCACGTCCACCCTGCCCGCCGGAAAATTTTGGATCAAAAGGTTCAATCCAATTGCCGTCTGCGTCTTTTGGCCACATAAATCCTTTGTCCGTTCTGAACACATTTTTATAAAAACCAGCTCTTTTCAGGAAAAGATCTTTATCGTATTTGTTTCCGGCGATATCTGCCAGTTGCGCAATGCACCAGTCATCATAACTGTTTTCGAGTGTTACAGCAACCGCCTGTCGTTTTTCAAAACCATGAACTTCTTTGACCGTTTCTGTTTCACCGGGGTGCAGCGCAGGCATGTAACCATTTTTGTTATAGAAAGAATCAAGTGAAGTAGCGGGTCCATTTCTCCAGGGCAACAATGTCGCTTCGAGCGAATTTTTCTTTAATCCCTCGTATGCCTTCTTAATATCAAAGCCGTGATAACCTTTCATCCAAACGTCTGCGATCCAGCTTGCCGCGTGGTTTCCGGTCATACACGGATCATCACCAAAAGCAAGCGCAAAAGAAGGCATCCAGCCACTTTGCTCATACATCGTAATGTAAGATGAAATCTTGTCCTGCTGCATTTTGGGATCAAGAATTGTGTGCAAAGGCTCCAAAGCGATGTAGGTATCCCACAACCAGTTATCTACATAAAATGGCTTATCTGATTTATGAATTTTATGATCATAGGCGCTGTAATATTGACCATATTCATTGATGTCTATCATTCTTTCATAGGCACGGTACAGTGAAGTATAGAAAACCCTTTTCTGCGCTTCTGTACCTCCTCGAACATTTATTTTAGATAAAGCAATTTCCCATGCTTCCCTCGCTTTTTTCTTCACCTGGGCAAATGGAAGGTTTGAGATTTCTTTCTGCAGATTTCGCTTCGCCTGTTCTATGCTTATAAAGGAAATGCCATATCTGAATTCTATTGTTTTATTTTTATCACCAACATTAGCGAGCAACCTTTTTTGAGATTTATCCGCATAATTTGTACTCTCTATATTTGTGTTTATTTCCGCATAAAAAAATGCCTGCATCCCTTTTACAGAATCAGTTCCGGTAATTATTCTCTTTCCTTCAATATCAATTTTTCCACCATTATTTAAAACCCCAAGCCGGAGGAAATGCGGCGAGTTACTCTTAAAATGAAAGCGAAAGAAGCCACTCCTTGCAGAAGGTGTAAACTCGATGCTGTCGCCGTTTTCTTCAAGGCGCACTGAATAATAATAAGGCGTTGTAATTTCATTATCCCATGTAAATGGCTTGCGCCAGCTATCTTTATTGACCTCGCCGGAATAAGGCATTATTGAAAACAAGCTTGGCTGCCGGTGAGAGGAAATTGTCAACGGGAAAAAGTTAATTTGATCATCAAGCTGATCTTTCCTTGAAGGAAAAACGCGAATCATACTATTCGGTAAATGTGCTACCGGGCGTGTGGGTACTAGAATATGCCCGACACTGCCTATGGTAGGATCTACGTAATCTACATTTGGTTTTTGCTGTTGGGCAACCGCTGCCTGCGTCAATAGCAGAGAAACAATAGCAATTATCTTTTTCATTATAGCACCTTATTAAATAAATCGATGAATAAAATCCTTTCTTATCCGTCTGAGAAACACAAAATCAGTTTTAAAAAAAGCCGGTTAATTTTTCAACACTTCCGTTACTGGTTTTCCTATACATCCGTTTGGCTCCTGGATGTGCAGCAAAGCAGCAAGTGTTGGCGAAATATCCGTCATGTTAACAGCCCTGCTTGAAGAACCATTTTTGATTCCCCAACCCATCCATACTAATGGAATATGAGCATCATAGGCATTCCATGAGCCGTGTGTAGTACCGGTAGCGTTAGGCGTTCCGGAATACCAGCCTGGTTCCAAAATAATCGTTACAGGACCGGAACGCTTCGCATTGTACCCGTTAATTATCCTGTTTTTTATTAATTCGGGTACAGCAGCTTCGTTTATGTTGTGCACATCTGCTACAAAAGCCACACCCGGTTGAATGCGTAAAAAGTCAACACATATTTTGCGGATTTCTTCTTCGTTCAGATTGTTTTCCTGAATCAATTGTTGATTGAAGTGTACCTGTGAATTACCGAAACCTGTAACAAGATTCTTTACATTGTATTTTTTCGCCAGCAGCTCATTCAGATCTTTCTGGTATTTGCCACCCGGCCAGAAGCCCGCGGGAATTTTCTGGTCTACAAGCAGCCGGGGATTATGAGCGGCGCCATGATCGGCAGAAAGGAAAACTGTGTAATTACCCTTACCGACCTGTTTATCCAAATAATTAAAAAAAGATGCAAGGTCTTTATCGAGGCGCAGATATGTGTCTTCTATTTCAACAGCATTCACACCAAACTTATGACCAATATAGTCAGTAGAAGAACAACTTATAGCCAAAAAATCTGTAACGCCATTTCTTCCCATTTGTTCATTTTCGATAGCTGCCATTGCCATGTCAAATGTGAGTGTATTGCCGTAAGGAGTATTGCGAATAATATCAAAGTTATTTTTAAACATCCCGGAGGTTTTTACCGGAAATGTGGGGGAAGACTGTCCGGAAAAAATGCCTTCATATTTATTATCGTCAGGAAAACTCTGGACATAAGTTTTGATATCATACAATGTGTTCCAATCCTGTTTCAGATATTTTTCGGCCAGTTTCTGTTCATTGAATTTCTTCACCCAAAGAGGCAAATCATTCATATAATACGTACTGGTAATCCAGCCACCGGTAACATTATCAAACCAATACGCGGCATTTGCTGCATGACCGGCAGGTAATATGCTTCCACGATCTTTCAATGCAACGCCAATCACTTTTGAGCGAAAATTAGTAGCAAGCCTTAATTCATCGGTAATAGTGCTAACCAGTAAATTCCTGGGGGACATTTGTCCCGCATTGGAAGTACTGCCTACCGTCTGCACGGTACTATCTTCGGTGCAATACATTTTTTTGCCCGTGGCGTTGATGGTAAAATCATTTCCTGCAATACCATGAACCGCAGGCACTGCACCCGTATAAATAGTGCTGTGGCCTATCGCAGTAACCGTTGGGACGTAATCTATATACGCATTTTCACACGTAAAGCCTTCATTTAACATACGCTTAAATCCATTGGGCTGGTAGCGATCATAATAGCGATAAAGATAATCCCATCTCATTTGATCTACTACAATGCCGACTACGAGTTTAGGGCGCGGCAGCTCGTTGGATGATTGTTTTTGTGCATGAACTGAGATGCTGAAAAAGAACATGCACATTAATAAAATGCTGTGTTTCGCAAGAAATTTCATGATGGCAGTTTTTAATTGAAAAATCATTTTTGTGAGAATAGGAAGCAACCGTTTTCTTGTTTGTCATCATACGTGTCCTTTTAATGATACATATGAAAATCGCTGCTTTTATTGAACCTTAAACTCTCTTTTTGTTATTTCTAAAAATTTTTTGTTGTATTTTAAGGAAGGTTCCAAAGCCGTACCCCGCGAAAAATCATTCCATGAATTGATGATAACCAGTTGGTCTTTGCCCATGCTTCGTTTCGCCACATTACAATAATCAACATAGTTTGAATCGGTGCGGTCGATTATTCTTTGTGTTGCGGCACTTGGCTCATTATAACCTGGGAAAATACATGGCACATACTGGACATTCATTTCTTCTAAGCTTTTTTTCCAGTTTTGATAGCTCAAATCCACGAAACTGTAAAAAGACCACCAACGGTCGTAGTCAGGCGTGTTCCAACTGGTCAATACGATGGCGTCCATTGCCGCTAAAGCTGTTGCCTCATAATTTACAGGAGCAGCCCAACCGGTTGTCAATTCACCGATGAAGAAAGGATTGATACCTTGCTTTTTTAGTTCTGTTCTTAGAGTATCGGTAACGTATTTATAATCAATACTTGTGAGGGCAGCAGATGCTAAATTTATTGGACTCAGCATGATAACGGGCCTGTCTCCAATTTTAAAATAGTAATCTTTGGAAATGTGGCTTTGCACAAGAGATGTAAGCTCGGTTATCATTGTTTTTAGCAGGTTTCCTTTTAATGGAGCAGCATTGGTCGCTTTAAGATGGGCGGTGTTGTAGTCGATTACCATCTTTACTTTTTGGTTGCTGCGCGCAGATGCAAATGCATTCAACAGAGAATTATCCGCAGCGGCTGCGTTCCATTTTAAGATTAAATAATCTACTCCTCCTTCATCTGCCCAACTCATCTGCTGGGGCAAAACATTTGGGTTATTAATTGCATCATAAGGCTTCCCCAGAAGAGATGTATCGGGTTGCGCTTTATTCCAGTCTGTGGAAGTATAATTGGAATAATATGCTCCTACTATTGCATCTTTCGTAAGCTTGACAGCAGGAATGGGATACTTATATTTTGAAGCAAAATCGTCGGCTTTTTCATTGTTTTTTTTACAGGCAACAAATAGTGCCGAAAGAACCAATAAGCCGGAAAACAGTCTTATATATTTATTGTTGATCATTGCAAATATTTTATTGTATGAGTTCATTTTAATAACAGGTATTTTCATCAGCGCCATGCTGGTAAATAAGGATTTTCGTTGGTCGGGCGTGCAAACCATAGTTTTGTTCGCAACGCATCCGGGCCACCGAGCCATTGAATCGCATTATTCACTTCCCTTTTGTTCACCTGCAATTCTATACCGGGATAATTAAGGCGTTGGGGAATATAAGCGAAACCCACTGCTCCGCCTTCGCCACCGTCAGGATTGAAATGCGGAGGAAAGTCGAGTACCTGGGTTCTGCGCAGCAATGTCCAGGCGTCCATAGCATTATAAAAGCCCGCGAGCCATTCCTGCATCACAATTTGTTTGAACGGATTCGGAGTTAAAATAGCGCTGCTGGTAAGAGCGATGTAGTCTTCAAATTCAGCTCCTCTGCCGGTTGTATCAACACTGGTGTTCCACGCAATACCGTCAGTGGCCAGGTAGTCATTTATTTGTTGCTGCGGAATATTATACTTGGCCATTGAGGCAGTAATGCCTTGATTATAGTATTGCTCGGCTGTTTTAGAGCCTCCCCATCCTTTTAAAGCCGCTTCAGCTTTCAGGAAACAAGCCTCTTCAAACGAAAGGAAAACGTATTCTTCGTTTGGTTTGGTGAAATATTCTCCGATTTGAGAATAGTCCAACTGCCCAAGCGGCGAGTGTGGATTTCCTCCTGAAATGGTAACTCCCGCCGGAAGGGAAGTGGTCTTTGGCTGGCCCCAGAATCTACCTTTATAAGGCCCTTGGGCAGCAGGTTTTGCATAAACCGGAAGGCGAGGGTCGTTGTAAGGCAGCATGTATTGAATGAGTGATTCACTGATCACATTCAAGCTTGAAAGATGTGCTCCTGCCTGTACCACATTGTAGTCATAAAGATAACTCCAGGTGTCAGAAGTTGTTCCCCAAAAAGCACGTGCCGTTTCACTTTGAGCAACAATTGTGTTTTGTTCATTAGCCAAAACATCCGTAATTATTTTTTGTGCTTTGGAAGGATTCGCATTGGAAATACGAACGGCTAAACGAAGGCGGAGTGTATTTGCAAATTTCTTCCATTTTAATAAATCACCCTTATAAACCGCATCCGCATTACCGATGTAAGTGTCGCCGCTGAGGTCAATCGAATCAGCAGCAATTTTTAAGGAATTCATTAGATCGTTGTAAATGTCTTCCTCTTTTTCATAAGGAATGTGTACGTCGCCTGATAGCGCCTGCGTTTTCGGCACGCTTCCCCAAACAGCGACGATATTCGAATAAATGTAGGCTTCAAATATTTTAGCAATGAGGACTCTATTTTTATATGCAGGATTTTCACCGTAATTTAATACAATCTGGTGCACCGGTTGCAAACACGACACGTATGCAGATTGCCAGTAGCCGTTGACGGTTGAAGCAAAGGTATAGTACCGCGGAAGCTGGCCACCTCCCACAGACACGTAATTTGAGTAGTGCGATAATGCTTCACGCCTCATTCCACCACCAAAAAGATTGAGCGTGTTATATACCGAAGTATTTAACAAATATTCCGGATCCACATTTTCCGGATTGTTCGGATTAATGTTTGTCCTTTCAAGTTCTTTTTTGCATGACGCCAACGTTATCATAAACAATAAAATCAGCAGCCCTAATATATTTTTGTAATTCATTTTTGTAAAATTTAAAAAGTTAACCTGATGTCTATTCCGTACGTGGAGAAAGGAGGTAACGAACCATATTCAATTCCCTGTCCATTACCTGATGTTACGCTTGATTCAGGATCTATTCCCGGAGGCGCTTTTTTGAACATCGTCCAAAGATTTCTGCCCGATAACGATATGCGCGCATTTGAAATAATTGAACTTTTAAGCAGTTTTGAAGGAATGTTATATCCCACTACCAATTCCCGCAGTTTCACATAAGAGGCATCGAAAATCTGCATCTCATCCAAAGTGGAAAAACCGTTTGATTGAGGAGACACATATACATTGTTAGGCGTTCCATCTTCGAAATAGGCATCTGAATAAATAAATCCTCCTTGTAAAGTTGCTTTAGCCTCTCCATAAATATAACTATGCAGATAATAGTCTTCGCGTCCGGGAAGCGTGCTGCTAATAGCGCCGGACAAATATTCTCTTCTATACGTGCCGGAATAGAAGCTTCCCCCTTTGCGAATGTCAACCAGGAAACTAAGTGTAAAATCCTTGTAACGGAATGCATTGTTCAAACCGCCTGTCCAATCGGGCATGGCATTTCCTAAAATAAGGTTAGCCTCGGCTATTGGAAGGCCACTTTCAGCAACCAACTTCCGTCCCTGTTCGTCTCGTTTCCAACCAGCGCCGCGAATTACGCCATAAGGCTGTCCTACTTCTGCAAAAATTAACAGGCGGCCATACCAGGAGTTCAATTGAAAACTATTGACGCCTTCCACCAGGCTTTTTACTTTTGAATTGTTTTTGCCATAATTGGCTACAACATTCCAGGTAAAATCCTTTGTTTTAACAGGAACTCCAGATGCAGTAAATTCTGTACCCCAATTCTGAATTTCCCCGGCGTTGTAATAGCGGGTAGTGTATCCGCTTGCCGGTGTAATCTGGGCTGTTACGATTTGATTGGTCGTTGACGTTCTATAATGAGTAGCGCCAAGGTTCAACCTTTCCTTTAGAAAACGTAAATCTATACCGAATTCAGTGGAACGCGTTTTCTCTGGTTTGAGATCCGGATTATAGAAAGTTGATGATAAAGAAGCGTATGCCTGATTATTATAAATGCCGTTAAATGAGTAAGTTGGAATTAATTGATAAGGTTTTGTATCGTTACCAACTATCGCATAAGAGGCTCTCAATTTTCCAAAAGATAAAATATTGCGTGGAATTTTAAACGCATCTGTAAAAACAAAAGAGCCGCCGAATGAAGGATAGAAATAAGAGTTGTTATTTTCGGGCAAAGTGGATGACCAGTCATTTCTTCCGGTGATATCCATGAATAAATAATTCTCGTATCCTAAAGAAACAGATCCATATCCGGAATAGATGATTTTATCCGACTGGAACTGGCTTACACTTGGAAACTCTCCCGAGTTGGACATGTTCTTCAATCCAGCCTGAATTAGGGAATTGATATTTTGCTTATTCTGTGCAACGCTGGTTTTAAAGCGTCCAGCTCCGATAAACGAGTTGACTGAAAGTTCACCAATCTTATTGTTTGCAAAAAGAACGACATCCGCATTGGAACTTTGAAGTGTGTTGTTCAACGTACTCATGCTGCCATTTGGATTGCTTTGGGCACCTTTGTTATTAAAAGCATATCCATTCAACCAATACATCTGGGTACCCAGCTTTGCTGTGAATTTAAGCCAACTGTTGAATTTTGCGTTTAGATTAAAAGCGCTTAGCAATTGATTTTTTGTATCCTCATTTAAATTTTCATTTATTGCCCAATAAGGATTTAGAAAATTCTTGTGTGTGTTCACTTCATTACCATACTCGTCTTTATATTTTTTAAATTCTGACAATTGATCGTCACGAATCATAAAGGCGTATTGATAAATAGGATTCCTGTTACTTCCATTCATGTATTGACGGTTGGTCACCTTATTATTAATGAATGTAACTTTTGAATCCATATCAAGCCACTTATTGAATTTATTAAGAACCCTGAAATTGAGGTTATTTCTTACTTCTTTATTGATGCCGCGCACAACACTTCCGCCTAAATAATTAGTATAGGAAAATCTATAATTATTTTCTGCATTGCCGCCTTCCACGGAAACAGAATTCGTGAGCATTGATGCAGTTTGATAAAAATCTTTCACATTGTCAGGCTGTGGAAGATATAATTTCGGTTGACCATTGATACTAATAACGGGCTGCCCCATCATGGGAGCACCAAAACTTGAGGAAAAAACGCTCAAATTAGGGATGCGCTCCGGATTGCTCGTTGAGCCGGAGCCGTCAAGTTTAAAACTATTTCCCGAACCGAATTCGTTTTGATAATCCGGAAATTCGGTAATACGCTGAAATGTAGAGTTGGAATTAAAAGCAACTTTAAACTTTGTGCCGGAAGATTTTTTAGTAGTAATCAGGATAGCACCATTTGCAGCGCGTGAACCATATAATGCTGCCGCATTTGGCCCTTTCAACACTTCTATGTTTTGAATATCTTCAGGATTTAAACTACCGAGTACGTTTCCATAATCCAGGTTGTTATTCCCCGAAGTAGTTACATTTCCATCTCCTCCACCGTTATCAACAGGCATACCGTCAATAACAAAAAGCGGCTGGTTATTACCGGTAATAGAGTTGTTACCTCTTATTACAATGCGGGCAGAACCTGTATTTGTTGAAGATGGGGTAACCTGTATTCCTGCAATACGTCCGGAAAGGGCAGAAATTATATTGGTAGTTGGTGCTTCTGTCATAGTCGACACATCCATCGACTGCCTTGAATAACTCAACGCTTTCACTTCTCTTTTTATCCCTAATGCCGTAACTACCACCTGCTCCATTTGTTCACTGGATGGCGTCATCACCACATTAATGACATGTTGGCCCTGTATTTTTCTTGTAACCGTTACCATTCCAATATGACTAAACACTAATTCCTGAGTACTGGCTGGTACTGAAAGCGTATAAATGCCGTGCTCATTAGTAAGCGTAGTTGCTTTTTGGGTTGATGAAGTGCTTATTGAAATACTTACTCCTGACATAGGCATATTATCAGCAGCATTGGTAACTTTCCCGGAAATTTTTAATTCCTGTGCGATCAAGGGATTTGAAAAAAAACCAAAAACAAGAATTAAATAATATATTTTTTTCATTTCAATTCAATTAGTTTTATTTATTATTTTAAACACCATTTTATTGTCGAATAATCGGAGGCTGAAAGGAAAATTTGAAAAGAATTGCCTTCCTGTTATTCGCATCATTTTCCTTAAACATAAAAAATTAGGAGGATGAAAAGATGAAGGAAATGGTAATGTTCTCATTTTAAATTGTTTATTTTTTTTTTGATTTAACTCCCGGATTATTAATAGGTTCTGTAAGGCATGTCCTTTTGAAACGGGATTTCGTTTTTTAGCATTCCGGCTGCCTGGCCGGTCAGCCACATATAATGGTCTTCAGGAATTTCTTTTTCTGTAGCAAGAAATCTACTATCACCTACAGGAACTTCTTTCGCACCTTTAAAAATCGCAGTCGCTTCGTCGATTTCATCAAACATGGCCACGTAGATCATTTTAGAACCTGTTTCAATCGCACCTGCCAATTGCTTCCATAAAAAATTTCCCTTGTTACGAGGTATGGCATCAAAGGCATCCTGGGGACGCATATTTTGCCAGCTAAAGCCCGGAAATACTACAGGTACATAGTCAATTCCTTCTTTTGAACACCAGGCAATGTCATCTTTTATCCGCTCTTTAAATTGAGGATAGGTGCTTTCATTATATCTTCCGACAAACCAGGGATGTACGATATCAACTTTCTTTATTAATGTATGCAGGAATGGATCGTCTTGTGTATCAAATTTTAATTCACGCCACCAGGTAGGCACGCCCAAAAGAACAGAGCAACCACCATAAACCGGATCATTTTTTAAAAAATCAATAATTTTTTCAATTTCTTTCAACCCATATTTTCTGCCATCATTAAATCCTGCTCCCCAAATAGCTACAAGTGGTTTGCGCCGGTGAAAAAGATAATTTTCATAGACGTCCTTGCGGTTAAATTTGTACTCGTTAATCAGTTTTTTCCAATCTTCTATTACTACAGTATAATCCTGCGCTTTCATTCCTGACAAATCATACATGATTGAAATAGCACGGTCGTACTTTTTTGCAGCCTTGACTGCTGATCCCAATACTTTTTTATAATGATTGGCTCCTTTAGGATTATTGAGCGTAGTAACGAAACGTTGCATAAAAGCTCCGTCTATCCCATAATCTTTCATCCATTTAAAGTGCAAGTCAACGGTGCTTTCGTCGTAAGAACTAAACACGTATGCTGGTTGTCCGTCGGCAAGCCTGAAGGCAGTTTTATATTTTACAGCATACTCGGAAACATCAGGCCAGTAATCAATTTTTGTACTTCCAGGCTCAAATGTTTTTCCATGTGTATAATGATTCCAGCCTCTGTCTGCACCATCACCTTCAGCATTAAACCAACCCTGGTAACCGGTCATCACTAAATTGTTGTAAGACATAAACCTCCAATCCTTGTCCTGTTTTTTTTGTTGACACTGGACAGGTTTCAACTGTGAAAAAAGGATGAGAATCGATAAAATAATTTTTAATTTCATTTCAAAAAATTTATAGATTAAGTAACCGTTTTAATCAATTTTCATATTAAATTATACTCTTTAGATTTTCTTTGATACCAGCAACTTGCCGCTCCTATTAAAGCAGCTTCCTCGCCCAGGATTGCCTTTTTAATTTTTGTTGTAAAGGGTAAACCTGCAAGTCCTTTAATTAAAGATTTTGAAAACAGATCAAATGAAGTTGAAATATTACCGCCTAATATTACCGCGTCCGGCTGCTCATTTACCACATACTGCTTTAAAAAATTAGCCAGATTGACACCAAATTCATTAAAGATTTGTTCTTTAAGATTATCATTTGGTGCATTCAAGTCCGCCAAATCTTTTACCTCGTTTATCTGTTTGCCCGATAACTCATAAAAGCGTTTTATAAACCACCTTGCAGAAAGGTAATCTTCGGCTACTCCATCTAAAAAGGGGAAATTCCATAAATCGGCATCTTCTGAAAATCCGTGGTAATATCTTGCAGAACCAAGACCGGTTCCAAACGTGAATCCCATTACATGATCCATTCCTTTGGCCCCGCCTCCAAATGCTTCTCCCCGCAAATAACATTCAGCATCGTTCATAAATAGCAGCTGCTTTTCTTCGATACTCAATCTTTCGGCTAAAATTGATTTAATGTTTAAGTTATAAAGCGCATCATATTTGTTCTGATTTCTCATAAGAGAAATACCTGATTCATAATCAAAAGGACCTGGTATGGCTATTCCTGTTTTTTCAGCTGAGTTTGGATATTTTGAACGGGCTTTTTTAATAACACGAGTCCATGTAGAAAATATCTGATCTGCTGATTCTTGTGCAACCACAGATTCTCTCGCCATAGAATCTTGTATAATTGACCTTGTTTCTAAATTAATAAGGGCAGCTGTGATATGTGATCCGCCAATGTCTACGCCCATTACTATTGAATTATCCATGAATTTGTTTAAAAAATTATTAATTGTGTTTATACTAAAACAGGCTCCTCCTTCCTTCGTTCTTTCCTTTTCCTTAACTAATTTTCTTTTTTTAGACCTACACGATGCCGAGCATCAATAAAAACATTAAGCAATTAACTGTTTCATTTTAATGTTCTTGTTGTTTTAAAAAAGTTCGATAGAAATTTATTAAGATCAATAGATTAAACATTCCTTATTTGCCAATTCTGATTGAGAAGGCAGTGTTTTTAAAAAGCTATTTCTGGCGTGAAAAGATTTCATAAAAATGTTGTAAGGAAAAAATTACGTTGCTATGACAAACCTAGCTTAATAAATCGATTTAGCAAAAAAATGGTTTTATTTTGCTAAACCGATTTAATCCTCAAAAAAACTAGGAACATTATCAGGTTTTTCTAATGAAAAGAATAATAAATTTTAAGAAAAAAAGCTATTGAAAATCTTTTATAAAGACAATTAAAATTTATGTGCTTATATTTCTACAACCTGCTCTTATCAATCTTTCTTTAACTTCGAAGATTGCCTGATAATCAAATTTGCAGGTAACATGATTTTTTTTGTACCCATATTGGACGAATTACCTATATCATTTAGAACGATATTTACCAGTTTCTCTGAGATTTGATCTATTGGTTGGGCAATTACAGTGATTGAGGGATCAAATAAACGAAAAAGATCATGGTCATCAAAAGCAATTACGCCAATATCTACAGGAATCTTTTTATTTAAACTAACAATTGCTTCCAAACCGCTTATCGCTAAATAGTTAGTTGCAAAAAAAACTGCATCTACCTGACTTTCACTTCTCAGGTATGATGCAATTTCTTCCGTGTAATTATTAGCATTCCCCAAAAAAGCGATTTTTTTAATCATAGGTTTTAAGTCGCTTTCAATTATAGCTTGCTCATAACCCATTAATCGTTCTTTCATTTGCGTTTGTTGGGAATCAAGTGAAATAAAGGCGATATTTTTATACCCCTGTTCTATGAAATGATTAATTGCTTTATAGGTACTGTGAAAATTATCAACGATTACATAATTTGTTTCAACATCAACTAAATATCTATCAAATAAAACTAAAGGAGAATTCTCATTCAATAATATGTCAATATCGTTTTTGGTAGTTTCGGTGGGAGTGATAATGTATCCATCCACCTGGCGCTCCCTGAAAAGTTTTATTAATTCACTCATTTTTTTCCCATCATTTTCGGAACTACAATAAAATAGCTTATATCCTTTATTATTCGCCTTTTCTTCAATCCTTCGCGCAATGTGCGCGAAGAAAGGGTTAGAAATATCTTCCACTATTAAACCAATGATATTAGATTTACCTGTCCTTAAGCTTCTTGCTAATGGATTAGGATGATAACCAGTTTCATCGACCATTTTCAGTACCTTATCTTCCAGTTCCTTGCTGATCCTCTTTTCCTTAGCTTTTCCATTAATGATAAAGGATATTGTGGTTTTAGATACATTAAAATGCCTGGCAATATCACTTATTACAACGAATTTTTTTTTCATGTTAATTCTTTAAAAAACTAAGGGGTAAAGTGATAAAATTACAGGGATAATATTGAAATAGAAAATCAGCAGAAAAAAAATCCCAACACCAAAAATGATGAATAACAAAAGATTCAATTCAATGAAAAATTGAAAAGGCGCAAAATACCTGTTTCAACCTGCGCACAATTCTTTTAATACCGAATATAACCTTTAGATAGTCCAAACTTCTTTTTTGTCGATATAATACCATCTAATCCCGCACATGCGGGACACATAGTCCTTGGACTATTTACCAAATAAAGATCGTATTACTTATTGATTCAAACTTTGCCCTCAGATATCCAGTAAACGAACAAATATCGCGGATTTATAATTTTTAATAATACCAAATATAAGCTTTAGATAGCCCAAACTTCTTTTTTGTCGCTATAATACGATCTAATCCCGCACATGCGGGACACATTGTCCTTTGGATTATTTAGCAAATAAAGATGGTATAACTACTTTTTTTTGAGCAAAAAACAGTTAGCCCTGACTCATATCTTTGTATTTATTAAACAAAACCTTTAAACAGGAAAGTAATCAGAAGCCCTGATAAACAGATTTATAAAATCATGTTCAGCAATAGGAAGCCCTTTCCTGTTTTCTTATCAAAGTCTCGACAGTACAAAAAGATATAGTACGGTATGTTGAACTATAATCTTCAATCAGATGAGCAAAGACCGTGGATAAGAAAAAAGGTTATTCATTAACCCTTAAAATAAATGTTATGAATGTTTACAAGTATGGTTCAGGCATTGATATTTCTAAAGAAAAATTTGATGTCGTTCTAGGCGAAACAAGTGCCGAAAATGGTTTTAAAAAAATCGGTTCTGCCCGGTTTGAAAATACCATGGCGGGTTTTAAAAGGTATCAGCAATGGATAAAGAAACATTGGAAATTAAATGTGCCGGTTATCCATCTGATGGAGGCTTCCGGTGTTTACTATGAAAACCTGGCTCTTTACCTGGTATTGCAGCAACATCAGCAGGTTGCAGTAGTATTGCCGAACAAAGCAAAAAAATATAAAGAATCCTTGGGATTTAAATCAAAAACAGATGGAATAGATGCCCTCGCTTTAAGCCAAATGGCATGTGAGCAGACACACACAATGTGGCAGCCACCTGCTGAAAAATTCTACCAGCTTCGCCTGCTTACCCGTCAGATAGAAAATATAACGGTGCAGTGCACAGCAGTTAAAAACCAGTTGGAAGCCCTTACTCACAGCATGTTCCGGCCTAAGGATATTATAAAGATGCTGCGTCAGCAAGTATCTTTTTTATTGAAACAAAAGACAGCTTTGATAAAAGCGATGGAACAATTGGTTCAATCAGATGAAGAGCTAAGATCAAAATTTGAAAACATCAAAAAAATAAAAGGAGTGGGCACCTTGACCATAGCAACTGTTGTAGCAGAAACAGGGGGTTTTGCATTATTTAAAAACATATCCCAGCTGGTGAGTTATGCAGGGTATGATGTGGTAGAAAATGAATCGGGTAAGCATAGCGGTAAAACTAAAATATCAAAGCGGGGCAACGGCAGAATAAGAAGATGCCTGCATTTTCCTGCCTTAAATATGGTGCGTTATAACATATATCCCTTTGCCGGGTTATATGAAAGAATTTATGACCGCAATAAAATAAAAATGAAAGGTTACGTAGCTGTACAAAAAAAGCTGCTGGTCATGATCTACACGCTATGGAAAAAAGATCAGCCCTTTAATGAAAACCAAAAGCCGGATCAAACATCCGGAGAATCGGAGAAGGCGCCTTTTCTGGTCTCTGCTTCGAAGAAGCAGTATAAAAAAGCAGTTCCGCTTCACAACGGAACTGCGCAAGATAAACATCCATCGAAACATCGAAGTATGCCTTCTCTGGTCTGATGCAAATTTAGAAAAAAGTAGAATATTTTATTTGGTGGAAATGACAGTACCTATTGTCCGCGTTCTTTTCTCAAAAAGTGCAATGTAGACCACAAACCATTGATATCATCTTTTTTCCATAAATATCGGAGGAAAGGATGAAAGAATAAATTGACATATTCTTTATAATGTTTGCCAGAATGAATTGCCGGGGTAAACATTACGAAAGATCCGATATTTTCCTGGATACCTGTGCATTTTTCAAAAATCCAGCTTTTCAGTTTTTGCAACTTAAATTGAAAACATTAAATCGAATTATTTGTTTGTTTATTGAAAAGGGAGGAGTGGATATTTCAAATGTAATTCAAGGAAGATTTATAGGAGATCTTAAATAAAAACCTACTAAAAAAAGTGATAGGGTAATACCTGAAGATTTACGGATAAAATAAAAAACCGGTGAGAAATTAACTAAAAGGATTTAAATCAGTATGGCAGCTAGCTGCTCTCCTCCATAGTACTGTGGGGATAGTACCATCGATGCTATTAAAACAAAAAACCCTCTCAGAACAAACTGAAAGGGTTTAAATAAATATGGCAGCTACCTACTCTCCCACATTGTTGTGTAGTACCATCGGCCATGAGGGGCTTAACTGCTCTGTTCGGTATGGGAAGAGGTGAACACCCTCGGCAAAACCACCATAAAAAGGTTGCCAAGAAAGAAGTATCAGGATATTAGTATCAAGTATTAAGAAAGAACAGACTTTCTTGCTACTCGTTACCTGCCACTTACTACTGGTAATAAATTAACATAAAGGGAAAGTTGTAATACCAATAAAAAAAATTAAAAGCTTACGGGCAATTAGTACTACTCGGCTTTGACATTACTGCCTTTATACCTGTAGCCTATCAACGTCATAGTCTTTGACGACCCTTAAAAGAAAACTCATCTTGTGGTTGGTTTCACGCTTAGATGCTTTCAGCGTTTATCCTATCCGTACATAGCTACTCTGCACTGCACCTGGCGGCACAACAGATACACCAGCGGTACGTACGACCCGGTCCTCTCGTACTAAGGTCATGTCCACTCAATTTTCTAACGCCCATCACAGATAGGGACCGAACTGTCTTGCGACGTTCTGAACCCAGTTCACGTGCCACTTTAATCGGCGAACAGCCGAACCCTTGGGACCTTCTCCAGCCCCAGGATGTGACGAACCGACATCGAGGTGCCAAACCTCACCGTCGATATGAGCTCTTGGGTGAGATCAGCCTGTTATCCCCAGAGTACCTTTTATCCTTTGAGCGATGGCCCTTCCATACAGAACCACCGGATCACTTTAGCCGACTTTCGTCCCTGCTCGGCTTGTTTGCCTCACAGTCAAGCTCCCTTATACTAATACGCTCTATGTACGATTACCAACCGTACTGAGGGAACCTTTGCAAGCCTCCGTTACATTTTAGGAGGCGACCACCCCAGTCAAACTACCCACCATGCACTGTTTCCCGTTAGGGATTAGATTCTAAACGTTTAAAGGTTGGTATTTCAACGTTGACTCCACAATGGCTGGCGCCACTGCTTCAAAGTCTCCCAACTATCCTACACATCAAAAGTTCAAAATCAATGCAAAGTTGTAGTGAAGGTTCATGGGGTCTTTCCGTCCCGTGACGGGTAACCGGCATCTTCACCGATACTACAATTTCACCGGGCTCGTGGAGGAGACAGTGTACAACTCATTAGACCATTCGTGCAGGTCGGAACTTACCCGACAAGGAATTTCGCTACCTTAGGACCGTTATAGTTACGGCCGCCGTTTACTGGGGCTTCAGTCAGAAGCTTTGGCTTGCGCCGAACATCCTTCCTTAACCTTCCAGCACCGGGCAGGTATCAGGCTCTATACGTCATCTTTCGATTTTGCAGGGCCCTGTGTTTTTGCTAAACAGTTGGTTGTACCATTTTACTGTGACCGCATCGCTGCGGTACGCTTTATCCCGAAGTTACAGCGTTAATTTGCCTAGTTCCTTCTCCACGGCTCACCCGAGCGCCTTAGAATATTCATCCCGTCCACCTGTGTCGGATTACGGTACGGGCCGCTTTAGCCTAGCCTTAGAGGTTTTTCTCGGAGGTATGATTACAGTCACTATCAGCGCTGCCGAAGCTTTGCTGTACTATCAGGTTCGCCACCCTCTGCGGATTTACCAACAAAAGATATAACTACACCCTTTAACGATCTATTCCGTAAGATCGCGGACTTTTCACTACCCCGTCACCCCGTCGAAACTAAAGCGGGTGTTGGAATATTAACCAACTTTCCATCAGCTACCCCTTTCGGGTTTGCCTAAGGACCCGACTAACCCTGATCTGATTAACATTGATCAGGAAACCTTGGACTTACGGCGATAATGTTTTTCACATTATTTATCGTTACTTATGCCTACATTTTCTTTTCTAACCGCTCCAGCATGCATCGCCACACACCTTCAACGCTGGTTAGAATGCTCCCCTACCGATATCTACTCAAAGTAGAATCTTACAGCTTC
>CAVPNT010000005.1:1420000-1819960 GCA_963706825.1 uncultured Chitinophagaceae bacterium
TCAAGCGTATTATCCCAGGAAGAATAATTAATATCAACCGGCCTTACTTCTACAGCATGTTTTTTTGCATCACTTACAATTTGTGCAGGTGCATAAAATCCCATTGGCTGGCTGTTTAATAAAGCACAAGCAAACACATCCGGATAGTAACATTTTATCCATGCGGATACATATACAAGCAGTGCAAAACTTGCAGCATGGCTTTCAGGAAAACCATAACTGCCAAATCCTTCCAATTGCTTAAAAACACGCTGCGCATATTCTTTGGTATATCCATTCTTCAGCATGCCATTAATTAATTTTCCCTCGAATTGACTAACCAGGCCTTGTAGTTTAAAAGTCGCCATACTCTTGCGTAATGCATCCGCTTCAGATGGTGTAAAGCCTGCTGCAACAATTGCGATTCTCATCGCCTGCTCCTGGAAAAGCGGTACGCCTAGTGTGCGCCCTAAAATTTCTTCCAATTCTTTTGACGGATATTCAACCCGTTCTTCCCCATTGCGGCGTCGTAGATAGGGATGTACCATATCACCTTGTATAGGCCCCGGCCTTACAATCGCAACTTCAATAACCAGGTCGTAAAATGTTTGAGGTTTTAACCTTGGTAACATTGATTGCTGTGCGCGGCTTTCTATTTGGAAAACACCGATGGTATCCGCATGGCATATCATTTCATAGACAACCGGATCATCCTGCGGTATGTTGGCAAGCGTCAGGTCAAGATTATAATGTTCTTTGGCCAAATCAAAACACTTGCGGATGCAGGTAAGCATTCCTAATGCCAGTACATCTATTTTAAGAAAGCCCAATGCATCGATATCATCTTTATTCCATTCAATGCAGGTTCTGTTTTCCATTCTTGCATTGAGTATCGGGCACAAGTTGGAAAGCTTTTCTTGGGTAATTACAAAGCCACCGGTATGCTGACCAAGTTGGCGTGGAAAGCCAATGTATTGTTGAGTAAGCTGCAATACTTTTTTCAAATGCGCATCTGTTGGGTTTATTCCCTGTTCAGTTATCCGGTTTTCATCAAACCATTCTTCGCTAAATTCCCAAACACTTTTGGAAAGACGATTTACAGTATCTACAGATAATCCCATTGCTTTTCCTACATCGCGTATCGCTCCTTTTTGATGCTGTTGGGTTACTGTTGCTACAATGGCTGCCCTGTCGCGGCCATATTTCTTGTAGATATATTGCATTACTTCTTCCCGGCGTTCATGTTCAAAGTCTACATCAATATCAGGCGGTTCATTTCGTGCGGAAGAAAGAAACCGTTCAAACAATAAATCAAATTTTGTCGGGTTAACTGATGTAATTCCCAGGCAAAAACAAACCGTTGAATTTGCGGCCGAACCTCTTCCCTGGCAAAGAATGTTCCGGCTTCTTGCAAAGCGAACAATATCATACACGGTCAGAAAATAAGAAGCATAATTCATTTGCTCAATGAATGTAAGTTCATGTTTAATCGTTGCGATTGTTTTTTCAGGAACATTATCTCCAAATTTTTCTTTTGCGCCCTGCCATGTGAGCATCGTTAATTCTTCCTGCGGTGTTCTTCCTTCGCTGGTTAGTTCTTCAGGGTACACATATTTCAAACTCCCCAGATCAAACTGACATGCTTCTGCAATTTCCTGTGTTCGCTTTATCGCATCCGGATATTGCCTGAACAGCCGCTGCATTTCATCAATTGGTTTCAAATGTCTTTCTGCATTTTGATGGAGAAGAAAACCTGCTGTATAAATGGTACATTTTTCACGAACACAGGTTAATATGTCCTGCAGCTCGCGCCTGGCAGGATGGTGATAATGAACATCATTTGTAGCAACCAAAGGAATATCGAAGCGATTAGCCAGTTGTGACAAGCGAAAAAGCTTTTTAAAATCATCACCCTGGTAAGAACGTGTCGCGGCAAGATAAAGATTACTTCCGAACACTTCATAATATTCTTCAAGTGTTTGTTTGAAAGTATTCTCAAAATCAAATTCCGCATTCAATGCTGCAGGTGGAATGACAATAAATTTCATCCCTTTTGGATGCTTATATACATCTGACTTATATAAATCACATTTACCTTTTTCTGTTCTTATATTTCCTTTTGTCAACAATGTACATAATTGCGAATATGCATCGCTGTTAGTTGGATATGCCAACAAACTTACCCCGTCAATCAAATCGAGCCGACAACCTGTGATTACTCTG
The DNA here is from genome assembly GCA_963706825.1 of uncultured Chitinophagaceae bacterium. Taxonomy (GTDB): domain Bacteria; phylum Bacteroidota; class Bacteroidia; order Chitinophagales; family Chitinophagaceae; genus Ginsengibacter. The sequence continues at coordinate 1,422,203 of CAVPNT010000005.1, forward strand.
ATATCTTTTGCTTTAGCAGCAGCATACGCTCTTACCACACCTGCTAATGTATTCCGGTCGGTTATAGCGATTTCTTTATAGCCATAAATCACCGCTTGTTCAACCAATTCTTCCGAATGCGATGCACCTCTTAGAAAAGTAAAATTGCTTGTTACCTGTAATTCTGTATAACTCATAACCTAGCCTCCTAATAGCTAATTCATCTTAATTTTTATAATTTTTTTATAGTAAACCAACAAATAATCACGATTTTTAATTTCAGCGAATCGGTTAAATACCATTCACTGAAGAATAAATCTTATGCAAAAAAACCATGAATAAACCATGAAGGATTTTTATTCGCTTCATAGTGGCCTGCCCTAAAAAGCCAATAGCGTTTTCCTTCTTCATCTTCTACTATATAATAATCTCTATGCAATCCTCCTTCCAGCCACCACTCACATTCTATACGTTCACATGCATCTGCTTTTGTCACTTTATGCACTTTTCCTTTATACCTGAAATTCATAGGTGGATAATCAGGAATAGGTGCGGTTACTTCAATTCTTTGTGGCTCCTTTAAAAGTTGTATGGGCCGCAATTGATGAACGGGCCATGTTGTCGTTAGTTTTTCCTGTAAAGAACCAGCAAGCCTGACAGAACGTTCGGGCAAATGATGTTCTGCCGGTAAATAACGATGTATGATATTATTGCCGAATTTACTTTCAAGCCGGTCCAGTAATTCAGATACTTCTTTACTTTGCAAACTGCTGTTGGCTGTCCACAGTGTTTCCTGCAACGGATTTATCTCTTCAACTTTCAAGGCTTCGAGTATAAATAATTCAATACCGGATGCAGGCGCAATTGTTGCGATCTTTAATTCAAAGAGCGTGAAGAGATGGCTGATTGTATCAGATGGATGATTGGTACTGATATTTATTTGTTCAATTTTATTATCAATACGGTAAGCTCTAAATGAAGCCACACGAAGGCCTTTGCCTTCCTGATGCAAGCGTTTACACAATAATTCCAAAAGTTTTTGCAAAGCAATTTCAATTCCTGTCCTTGTCTGAATTGGTTCCAGGCAAGGCAATCTTTCACTGTACGGCTCAACCGGAATAAGCGGTTCAATAAATTCAGCTTCTTTTCCCAATGCCTGGTCGAGCCTGAGTAACAATTTTTCACCGAAACGACGGCGAAGTGCGGAACGCTGCATGTTCATAAAACTGCTGATCTGATAAAGCCCCAGTTTTTGAAGCCTTTCAGAAACATCTATCTGTAACCTCAGTGCAGCAGGTGGCAATGACATTAAAGCTTGCGCTTGTTCACCTGGTTTAATAATAGAATTAACTTTCCCATACCGGCACACCGCCCATGCTGTACCAACCGTATCCGCCATTGCTGCACGAATATGATAACCCAGGTTTTTTAATTTATTTGTTATCTCTTTAAGGTAAATTTCTTCACTTCCCCATAAGTGCACACAACCACTTACGTCGAGTATAAGTCCATCAGGTGGATCAACAGTGACGATGGGTGTATATCGAATACACCAAACACAAAGCTTTTTAAGCAATTTATCAGAAAGAACAGGCTTATCATCAAAGACCTGTATTTCCGGCAAAATAATTCGTGCATCTGCCACAACTATTCCTGGTTGTATTCCTTTTGCTTTTGCTGCAGCGCTAACTTCAGTTATTCTCATCCGGCCATGATCCGGAAACGCCAAAGCAAAAGCCACATCTTTCAAATATGAATGGCAATGAATCATCCAATCTGTCTTCAAATGACTAAACCATATCGCTACAAATCTTTGAGGCATTATCCTGCTTTTTGTTTTTGAGCGGCTTGAATTGAAATAATATTTTCTCTAATTTCTTTCAGGCAGTTTGATGACCATTCCACTTTCCAACTGCCGGGCTGACCGTTACGGATTTTTAAAAGCTCTACATTCCATCTTGGAAAACCAACACCGGGCATCCCGTCGTTCAATTCAGCCGGAAGTGATGTAATCCGCCAACGGGAAACGCACGCAATCGTATTTAAAACATTTGGCTCCCGGCGAAGCAAAAATCCTGTTACCCTGCTTTGTTCGGCTGCCAGTTGAAGCCGCCTGGATTCTTTAAAAGTAATCTGGTTTATTTCTCCAATAACCGTTGTAAGCTGCCGGCATTTTAATGCTTCTTCCATTGTATAAAGCACATCTTTCTCCTTTTTTAAATCAACGAAAATTATTTTATCCGGATCTACCCCAAACGCGGTAAGCGCTGCAGGAAACAAGGTTCGTGATGCACTAATCCAAATGGCTGCTCCTCCTGATTGCATTAGTTTACTCATCAAAACTGCCACAAAACCCTTAGCAGGAGCGTCATCCCCGGCTGCACGTAAAAATTCATGAGTACAACCAACCGGAAAAGTTGCATTAGGAAAAGCAAGTTCCATCGATCGAAAGCCGATGTTTATATGATTATCGGTTGATAATACTTTTAATCCCTGCAATGGAAGAATTTCTTTTCTAAGTTGCTCAATAATTTGTTTTTTACAAGGATCCATTTGACTAAATATTTTAGCAAAGTTTAGCTAAAAAAATGTACTTACAAAAAATAATTGCTGAATCCTATTAGATTTGACACGGGTATTTGGCATTGCCTGTAAAATTTTGGGCATTCACGATAACAGGGGGCTGAAGGAAATAATTATCAGCTTTTTGTTCACGATTCCCCGGCAGTGCGCACGGAAAATCTTTGATAAACTTTTGGACATATTCTGTACTTTTAGTTCTTTAACCGGCGGTCGGTGGCAGCGGGAAGTTCATTCAAGGCTCAGCCCTTGGCAGTTATTGTAGCATAATTACTGAAAAAATGAAAAAGAAACCAAATCTTGCATTAACAGTTGTCTTCATTATTATTATAGAGGGATTGGCTATATATCTGAATATGGTGGCGCATCCTCAATCTCAGCCAGGATTAACTATATTCATCGTCTTAGTGATGGCTTTGATTTTCGGCTTTTATATTAAATATCGTTCCGGTAATAATAAAACAGATTAAAAGGAAGGAAATAAAATGTACAAAGAAAGATTTAAATACGGAATAGGTTTTTGGATTGGAGGAGGTGTTTACAGTTTCATAAATATGATTATGATTTTGAAGCGCATTGCCCGAAATGAAATTCTTTTTTATAATTATCTAATAATTGAGGTGGCTGCTTTAGGATTAATTTTGAATATAGTTTTATTAAACAAATCTAAAAAATAGTTGCAAAATATATTTGCATTTTCAGTTGATTTTTATACAATTCAAATTGACTTTATGGGAGGCTGCAAATAATTGTAAATTCAAAAAGCCAGCTACAAGATACCAGTGATTTTAATGACTCAGTAAAAATTTTTTAGGAAGAAACAGATCGTGCTATAACAAAAAAGAATACGAATACCTTTACTTTTAAACCAAACAGCTAAAGGCGTAGAGCTTTTGCCAGCAAACAAACAAATATTCCCGATTTTGAATTTTCAAAAAACGTTCAGGTATAGTATTTCTCCGTTTCATCCAAAAAATAAAGATGCTTGCCAAAAATGAAAAGCGCCTTTCCCGAAAAAAATACCTGTATCATCAATATCCCCATTTCTTCATCACTGCCAGATCTTGTTTTGCACTTTCCAGCGGGGTAAGATCCTGGTAAGATTCCTGTTCAATGATAAATTCGGTAGTGCCGCCTTTTTTCCTGAAAAGATCAACGATTTCTTTTACCGGCAACACACCTTTGCCCAAAACGGTACTTTCATAATTGTCGTTCATCTCTCCTCCCGTCTTCGAGACAATCTCATCCTTTACATGCATGCTTTCGAAACGGCCCGGATGTTTCTTCAAAATATCCAGTGCTCGGCCGCCGGCGCCATACATATTCCCAATGTCAATTTGTTGCAATACCAAAGCAGGGTCGGTTTTTTCCAGGATGATGTCGTAAACTTTTTGCCCGTTCAAAGAATATTTGAATTCAAAATCATGGTTGTGGTATCCAAACTTCAAACCGGATTGTTTGCACAATTCGCCGCTTTTATTGAATACATCCAAAAAGCGCAGTAACCCGCCATAATCCTTGCGCAGGCTTTCATCCATCCACGGGCTTATCACATATTTTTGCCCTACTGTAGCTGCATCTTCAATCGTTTGTTTCCATTTATCCGAAAAGTCTTTTTTGGAGTCATCCCATTCTTTTCCGGATAGAACAGTATGCCCGCTTGGCATCTTCAAATTGAGATCGTCTAATATCTTTTTAAACTCTGTGGCTGAATAGCCATAGAATTTCCTGTTTAAATAATTGGCGTGTTCCACATGCCGGTAACCCATGCCGGATAGTTGTTTCAGCGTATCCAGTGGCGCTTTCTGCATATCTGCACGAACGGAATAAAGTTGTAACCCAGTGATAGTATTCATTTTCTTTTTGTTTGCAAGTATGTCATCGGGCAATAAGAACGTTCCGGCAAGCGCAACGGCGCTGCTTTTGATAAATTTCCTCCTGTTTACGGTCATGATGCATTGGTTTTTATGAATGTTAATTGTTGTCAGGCGTTGCTTTCTTTCAGTTTCCTATTTATTATCGGTTGCTGGACACCAACTGGCGTAGTCGCTCTGCGCCGCGTTACGCGTTGGTTTCTTTCAATTTCATGTTCTCAGGATCCCAAAAAATAATTTTCTTTTTGAAGTAGCTTTCATTGCATGCGAGGCAGGGAGCTGCGGCACGAAAACCAAAAACAGCGTCTTCTACCACTGGTTTGCCGGTGCGAATGCTGTTGTAAAAATTAAGATGGTGCTCCAGGTCTTCATTATATCCGGTTGGAGTTTTATAGATAATGTCCGGTTTTACCGGCCGTTTCTGATCTTCTGCGCTGTATTTGCTATTGTAATCCTCCAGCAATTTTTTCTGCATGGCTTCAGGATAGGTGCCGAGTGCATCCCAGCCACCGATGCCCGGCGCTTTCGACATAATGCTGTGATGAATGGAAAGCCCATTTCCCGTTACGTGCATTACGCCTTCATCTCCTATGAATTGGACAGATTCTGCACCGCCCGTGCCACTCACAAAATTTACCTGCAAAGTTAGTTGGAACGCGGGATGCTCATTGGTTTCAGGATAACTCATTATCCCGGTCATCACGTCCGGAACGTTTCGTCCGTCTTTCCAGTGGGCCAACTGCCCTGAGGCGTAAATTTTTTCAGGGCCTTTAGAGCCGGTTATCACATGTGTACCAGAGATAAGATGTACAAACAAATCGCCAGCAACACCGGTTCCGAATTCTTTATAATTGCGCCACCAGAAAAACTTTTTCGGATCATACGCAATCTTCTGCATACCTTCAATGTACCTGTCCCAATCGACCGTTTCGCGCGAAGCATCCAGTGGCATCGTATATTCCCACGCTCCATTGGCGCTTTGCCGGTCATACACCGCGTTTACCATATTTAGTTTGCCTATTTCGCCGGATTTGTATAGTTCATTGGCTTTTGCGTATAGAATACTGCTCACACGCTGGCTGCCAATCTGCATGGTTTTTTTGCTTGCTTTTTGGGCATTGATTACTCCGTGTCCTTCGCTGATGTAATGCACCATCGGCTTCTCACAATACACATGCTTGCCTTTGGCCAGCGCATCTTTGCTGATGCGCGCATGCCATTGATCGCAGGTAGCGATGATCACCGCATCTACCTCTTTTCTAGCCAGAATTTTCCGGTAGTCGTTGGTGGTAAACAAATCTTTTCCGTAGACTTCTTTTGCCCTTTCCAGCCTGCCGGAATACAGGTCGCACGCACCAACCAACTGCACTCCGGGAACTTTCAAAGAAGTTTGCAAATCGTTATTTCCCATAATGCCCAGGCCGATTACTGCAATATTTATCTGATCATTGGCAGCAAATTTTCTTTCATATTGCAGAATGCGTTCTTCCACGTTTTGCTTATCTGCCAGGGAAGCGAGCGGTGAGGCCGCAATTGCTGCAGCGGTGCCTGCAAGCTGTTTGATAAAATTTCTGCGAGATGGTTTTTGATTCGCCATAAATTTATTTTTCGATGATAAAACTGGAAAAGCAATTCACTCAATAAACCGGAAAAGTTTGTTGGTGAATAAATGTAAAAGTTTTTTCTGATAAAGGCGGGAAAGTTTTTTTTAAAACTTGTTGTGAGTTTCTCCAGTTCAGGATTTCAGGAATAGCAGGGAGTTAAAAAATTCAATCACACCTTCTTACGTTTCTAAATGTAATGTTACTTGGATAATGTAATAAGGTGTTTGAGTAAAGGAAAGATGCTTCCGGTTACTTAGGTTTATAAGTAGCGCGCAAAACAGGAAACAGGTAAAGCGGAATCAGCTAATTAACGAGAATGCATATCAGGTACCACCAAGACATCCTAATGCATATTTTGCAGCTAACAGAGCAGGAAATCATGTAACACTAAACGTTCCTGTGAATGCAAAAATCAGTTATAGTTTTTGAAATGAAAAAGCACATATCAACCGGGTTTGCTTCTATCCTGCAAGCGCACATGTGCTCATCTTTTGTATCACCATCAGTCCCGGGAGCAATCGGGATTCCAGCGAACGAAGAAATATCAGTAGTTCTCATGCATTTCGAAAAAGAAAAGGCTGTCTCTTATTTTGAATTTTGAGACAGCCTCTCGTATAATAACCTGTCATGTGACTTTTACAAAATCAGTTCGATTAAAATAAAAATGGCCTTACTAGTTTTGTTTTAATGTCCCATTACTTAAATCTATCTGTGTTTGTGGTATTGGGAAATACTGGTTCTTATCAGAAAAACTTGATCCTTTTATATCGCCTGTAAATTGGCCTTCGTATTTAATATAATCGTTGATGGTAGGAGTAGCAACTCCCCATCTTACGAGATCGAAGAACCGGTGCCCTTCCATAGCCAGTTCAAGTTTCCTTTCATATTGTACTGCAAGCATTGCAGCATTTTTATCAGTCCAGGGAGTAGTATATAACCCAATCTTATAATTTGCAGCAGGCTTTCCGGTAGCCACATTCATTACGAAATCAGCGGGATTTGCGGCCCGGGCACGTATCATATTTACATCTGTGCGTGCAAGATCCAGGTTTCCTGCCTGTACCTCACATTCAGCATGCCATAATATTACATCTGCATAACGAATCAGACAATAATTAATGGCAGTTGTAGGCGCCCATTGAGTAGTAGAGTTATCTCCTCCGGTGCCGACCTCAGTTTTGTAAAATACATTTTTCTTGGGAGAATAGGGACCTGCGCTATTCTGATTACGGATCCAGTTTGACCCAGGATCGACACCCCAATCTAAATACTGAATTCCCCTTCGTCCTACTGTCCAGTCTAAACGAGGATCCAGGTTGCCCTGATCAGGAGTAAAAGGTTGGTTGGAGGTGATGCCCTGATCATTTTTTACAGCATTTGCCGGAGTGTCCCACGGACCATTTGCGGTGTTGGTAGCGCCGGTTAATAACGGCAACCCATTATCATCAGTACGATAAGAATTTGCCAACTCGATACTTGGTTGAAAGAAGCCGCAGCAGCCGGTTAATGCGCCGTTTCCATAAGGAAAATTCAACAGATCTCCGACGTTTCCATGGTAACTGCTTGCACCGTCATTGAGTGAAGCCTGAATAGCAAAGACAGATTCCGACTCATTTTTAGAAGCAAAATTAAAATTATCGGAGAATTTCGGCAATAAAGCATATTTCAGTCCATTAGTAGTTTCTCCATTGGTTATGAGGTCATCCAGAATGGGAAGCGCCTTATCGTACTTCTGTTCAAACATATATACTTTTGCCAAAAATGCACCGGCTGCATATTTATTTGCCCGGCCTACTGCACTCTGAGCTGGTGGCAGATTTTGATAAGCAAATTGGAAATCGGCCTCTATTTCGGGATATATATCCTTATCATTTGGAATTTTATAATTACTTGCTCCATAAGTAACTGATGGATCTACCCATGGAACATTTTTCCAGGTAATTCGTGCCATGAACGCGTAAAAACCTCTTAGAAAACGGGCCTGGGCATCGATATTCATGGTGTCTTCCGGCGCCATTCCCTGAACTTTTGGTAAAGTTCTTAGTACCAGATTACTCCGCGAAATGCCATCATATAACCATTCCCACCTGGTTTCATAATAATCATTATTGGGCAGACTCGCAAAGGTGGCAATGGCATAGGCAAGCGCCTGATCGCCGGGATCAGAACCTTTATGTGCATCGCCTCCACAAACGCTTCCATACAACCAGTTATCCGGTTGCGCATACCAGTTAAACCCATTGGGGTTATACTGGCCATCAAGATCTGAATATGCAGCTACCAATAATTCTGATACTCCTGCCGGAGTAGCCACTTCTTCATCGCCCAAAACACCCGATGGCTGTACTTGGAGAAAGCTTTTTTTGCAGGAAAAGGCGATCAGGCCTATGAACATCACCGCACAATAAATCCGACGAATATTTTTCTTTTCCATTTTTATAATTTTTTAATTAAAGAATTTTTGTTTTAAAAACCAACATTAACCCCCAGAATATATTGTTTTACAAAAGGATAGTTACCATAATCCACTCCAAAGTTTCCATTAATACCATCGAGGGCTGGATCCAGTCCATCGTATTTGGTAACGGTAAACAGGTTAATGGCCTGAACATAAAATCTCAGTGATTCTATACCTGCTTTTAGCAAACTTCCTTTTCTGAAAGTATATCCGAGTTGAATGTTTCTGCAGCGGAAATAAGAAGCGCTTTCTATATAATATGAATTTGCGTATAAATTAGTACTGGCATTACTGCGATTTTCAAATATCGGCACTTTAGTATTGGTATTGGTAGGTGACCATGAATCAAGTACTCTGGTACTGATGGCGCCACCGGGGAATGAAGGGAAAAAGTCGGTAAACCACTTGGTGTAATTAAAAATATTCCCTCCCTGTACACCATAGAATTCCAGCTTAAGATCAAAGTTCTTATATCCGATTGCCAAGTTAATGCCATAAGTAAAATCCGGGTTAGGATTTCCAATTATGGTACGATCACTGTCAGAGATATAGCCGTTGTGGTTAATGTCGGCATAGCGGAATTCTCCCGGATGTTCTCCTTTTGGCTGGAAGGTAGCAGTCGAATCGTGCAAAGCTGCTTTTGCCTGTGCGTCAGCCGCATCTATTTCTTTTTGGCTTTGCCATAATCCAGCTACCTGATAGCCATAAAAAGCAGATACTGACTGTCCTACCTTATTGATTGTAGGGCTTCCAATCCGGCCGGAGCCAAAGCTGTTGCCATAAAAATAATTCGTATTATCTGCTATTTTCAAAATCTTATTCTTGTAATGGCTAAAATTAACTGAGGCATCATAAGACCAGTTTTCATTAATGTCGCCGTGTTTTTCCAAATGAAGATCTATTCCCGTATTTTGCATGGAAGCTATATTAATGTAGGGATAGCTGGTAAGGAATCCAACGGTAGCTTCTACCTGTGGATTATATAATAAACCAATGGTTGTACGCTTATACCAGTCAAAAGACAGGTCAAAGCCATGATTGAATAAAGTAGCATCTAAACCAAAATCGAGGGTTTTATCTGTTTCCCAATGGGTTTGAGGAACTCCAAAAGTATTAGGCCGGAATCCTTCTACAATGCTATTGCTGGTTCCGTTTAAATCGTAAGAAGCAGTTTGAGGGTTTGGCCCGTAAGTATTATACTGGTTACTTGAGGGAATCGCTCCTGCATTTCCCAGCTCACCATAACTGGCTCTTAATTTCAGGTCATTCACCCAGGCAAGGCCTTTCATAAAACTTTCTTCTGAAAGCCGCCATCCTACAGATGCTGCCGGGAAAACCCCATATTTTTGCTGCGGGCCGAAAACAGAAGCACCGTCTCTACGAACTGTTCCGGCTACCAGATATTTATCTTTATAATTATAATTTACCTGGCCAAATAAAGAAAAGAATGTCGCCCCTGGCCCACCTCCATCACTAACCACTCTTCCACCCGATTGAGTAGTATTAATATTACTGTAACTGACATTGGTGCTAAAAGGATTATTTCCCTGTGCTGAGAGACTTCTATAATCACTATTTAAAGCCTCCTCACCTACCAATACTTTTACACTATGATCTCCAAAGCGGTTGTCAAAGGTGAGTACATTACTGAAGTTGTATCCATAACCGTTTGCCGCTCCTTCATAATCAACATCGGAACCGGAATTTTCTTTATTCCAATAAGTTCTGTAGCTAAATGTACGGTAGTAATTGTTGAAATAATATCCGGCGAAAGTACTTTTGAAGGACAAATGAAAGGGAAGCGTTACAATAGCATATATATCTCCGACACTGTAAGGAGTCAATGACCGGTTGTTTTTGGTTAGTGTCTGGTCTGCAACAGGATTTTGAGGATTATTAAATCCGGCTGCAGCGCTACCTGCCCAGCCACCTTTCACATCATATACCGGTATCAAAGGATTTTCTCTGTAAGAAAATGAAATGGAATTTCCTTCATTTTGATTTGATCCAAATATCCGTGGATTATCCATCAATGCTACTTGTATATCTTCTCCGATTTTTACCCTGTTTTTGATATTGAATTCTGTATTGGCACGTAGCGTATATTTCTTCAGGTAAGTTTTTATGACTACCCCTTGTTGATCATAATAACCTAAGCCAATATAAAATTTGGCATTATCCGAACCTCCTGATAAGCCTACGTGTTGATCCATAATAGGAGCTACTTGTGTTACTTCTTTATACCAGTTGGTACCGGCTTTATTAGCTTTTACCACCTGGTATATCGGGCCTTTGCTATAATCTACATTGTATTGGCTCAAATCAATGGCTGGATCGCCTTCTTTTAATCCGTATTTATTGCCAGCCATAATATAATCCGGCAATACAGGTGTGGCGCCGGTTCCATATTGTGCAGACTGTGCAGAACTTCCAGGATTTTGACCTGTGTTCTGATACGCTTTCCAGGTCCAATCGGCTGTTTGTTGCGGATCCATTAATTTAAATCCATTTCCCGGATCCTGCCATCCATAAGATGCATGATAGTCAACATGCAATTTGCCGTTTGATGTTCCTTTTTTAGTAGTTACTAAAATCACGCCTGCAAAAGCACGTGAACCATAAATAGAGGCAGAAGCGGCATCTTTTAATACGGTCATGGTTTCTATATCATCAGAATTGATATAACTGATATCTGTTGTTTGCAATCCATCTACTACATATAAAGGATTGTTGTCGAGAAACGATCCGATACCACGAATGCGAACAGAACTGGTACTGCCCGGCTGCCCTGAAGTAGTCACCGTAACACCAGATACCTTACCCTGAAGTTGTTGCTCTGCATTACCAGCAGGAATCGAAGCGAGATTTTCTCCTTTCACTGTAGCAATTGAGCCCGTAACATCCCTCGTGCGTTGAGTGCTATATCCTGTAACCACTACTTCATTCAAAGTATTATTTTCTGCGATTAAGGAAACAGTTCCAACATTAGATCTCCCCGAAACTGATAACTGCTGAGAAGCATACCCGACATAAGAGACCTGTAAAATGCTGTTTTCTGATGGAACTTTAAGGCTGAATTCTCCATTTGTTCCTGTGAGGGTTCCAACTGAAGTTCCTTTTATCGAGATGGAAACTCCCTGGATAGGATTTTTTGCCTGATCCGTTACCTTCCCCGTAACCGTCTTTTGCGCCAATAGACTGCAGCTACAGAACAAAAGCAGCAACGTAAAGCTAATAGCAAGCTTGCTTGTTTTTAATTTCATTTGACTGTTATTTTAGAATGTGAATAATTAGTTAAAAGAGAGACACGACATAAAAGGCATTCTTTTGTTAGAAAAACGCTGCACATTCAAAAAAAAATGACAGTAATATGAGAAAGGAATGATTCTGTAAATTCGGATGTTTCTGTTCAGAATTGTATCAAGACAAGCATTAACGGAAGAAGATAAAGGTAACGGCAAAGTCAAATATCGCATTCGCGAAAAACAAGATTCAATACTTATTCTATTTATCAATCGGTTTAAAACCCTGCTCTTACGCAAAAAAAAGAGCCACCAAATGGCGGCTCTTGCAAGGGTTCATGTTTGAATTATTTAATAATTTTTTCTATCACTTTTTGTGTCGGGGAAGCCAATTGTAGCAAAAACATACCCGCTGGCAGATTTGACAAGTTGTCAATTTTAAAAGAGTTGAATCCTTTATTGAGTGTCATTTGTTTTGAAACAACTTCTTTGCCTTGTACAGTAAATATTTTCACTGTTACGGGTTCAGCAGCATTCCATTCCACAGTTACTTTTATAAACTCTGAAAATGGATTTGGAGAAACGCTTACAGACTGGTTGATTTTTTTTGTTTTTACTGATACAGTTTTCGACAAATTCACTTTTCCATCCAGGTCAATTTGTTTCAAACGGTAATAAACCACAGAGCCGGTAAAAGAATAAGCGCTATCGGTTACAGAATAAGAATGTACGTTATTTGTTGTTCCGTTGCCCGCTACCGTTTGTACATCAGAAAATATATTTCCATCATAGCTTCTTTGTACAATAAAATGGCTGCAATTTATTTCCATGGAAGTAATCCAATCTACTTTTACCTGGTTATTTTGTAAAAGAGTAGCACCAAACTTTGCCAGGGTTACCGGCATCGGACCAGCTTCAGGATTAATAATTGCGGTGCCATCATCTACAAAATTTACTCCGGCATCAGAACTCGAAGTAACGCGGGCAATATTGAGAATAGAGGGAACAGGCACGCCTTTGCCCGGATTGTTCACTGTAACCTGGAATTGTACTTCATACGTATCATTTGGAGCGAGTGTACCTCCGGATGTGCTTGTAGCACCGTCTCCAAGCCTGAAAACAACTGACTTTACAGAACCATTTGCAACATAGTCCGCAATGTCATCACCGGCCTTATCAGTTTTGCTGCCAGCAGCTACTCCCGGAGCACTGATTACTTTTAACGAACCGGGCAAATAAGTAACGGTATTTGGCAGCGTATCGCCTACAATTACATTGTTCGCATTTCCAGGCCCGTTATTTCCCCCTTTTAATGTATAAGTTAATACTTCTCCTACTTCAGCAAGATTGTTGTGATTGGCATCAGACACATATTTGTCCAGGGTGATTGTCGGATCTTTCATCTTAATGGTGAAAGTGAAAACACCCGGATAATATTTATCAGATTCAGTTCCGAATTGAAGCTTTACTGTGTTGGCATTCGGGGTGATTCCATAACCGGTACCCACATTAAACATGTCAATATCAATCCCCATTTGATTCGTATAATTGGGATTTTTTGTGGTAACGTGAACACCGTTATCTGTAATCGTTCCATTCCACGGATTATCGGCTGCATTGGTAGCATTAGAAAAAGTATTACCATTTATTTTCAAAAAATCCCCGGTAAGGTTTGCATCACCTTCCCAGGCCACAACACCCATTTTTGCATCAGCTGCCGCAAGCGTACCCGACGGTACGTCCAGCCCGGTTAGTGTAACCGTTGTAGTTGTTGCATTACCACCATTATACACTTCCTGGAAGCCATCATAAACTCTTACGCTGTTATAAATAACTCCCTGATTTTCATACACTACTACGATGCTCCAGCCACCATGATTACCACCTCCGCTGATTGAGCCCACAGATAAGGGAACATTCCCAATAGTATAAGTACCACCCCCGTTGTTTTTAATAAAAGTGGTAATATCTGCATACGCCTGGTATTCAGTATATCCTGCACTAATGGCGGTTTTGTCTAACCCCAAAGCGGTTACATCTGAATAAACATTTGTCGTTCCTTTTCTGATCTTAATCGTTCTGTTGGCACTTTTTGTTAAATCAAAATCTTTGTCGGTAACGCGGCCGCCCCAGTACAATCTGGCAAGTTTTATGGTATTGATCCCTGCAGGCAGAATTAAATCAGCAGACGAGGAATTCCTGGTAATACTCCCGTTTCCGCTGTTGCCATCAATATCCACATATTGCATATTCTCATTATCGTTCCCATAAGTACTGTTTCCATTTTTGCGATTGTCGTTCATCTTTAACGTATCCACTTGACCGTTACTCTTGATGATATGCAGCAGTGTGTTACCAAAAATAGTAGTACCACCTTTCAGGTTTTCGGAATAAACAAGGCTGTAGCTTCTTGTTTGTGAAAGACCCGTAAACGAAATAAGGAAAAGCACAGAGAAGGCAATAAAGGCCTTGAACAATTTCTTTTCTAAAGAAATTTTTGAAGTAAAAATTTGCATGTTAGTTAAATTTTCTTGTGATTAAAAATGATAAATAGAGTTTATCATATCATTTTGGACATATTCTGAAGTCAGCTTTTTGAAGGAAGGCGGATTGGTATCAGGAAGTAAATTTAAATAACCGGGGGATTTGGAATGGTATAATCAACCATTATAAATGCAATAAAATTTAGTAAGCATTTGCTTTTCTAAAGATAACTTGGAATAGGTAAAGTAACGTTTCAGAGATTTTCTGAGGATTGGGGAAGACAAAAATAGATATTAGTTTGAATATTCAAAACTTTTTGGAATTTTATTTTTCGTAATTTTTTTTGAGGAATAGAAATCCGCGCTATTTCTTTCTTTACCGGAAGGATTAAGCTTTTAAGTTAAACAGCTGTTGTGAGGCTTTTTTTGCAGGAAACCATGAAGCGGCAAAAGCGATAATGAGTGCGGTAAAAGCAACAAGGACAAAATCAGTAATTACTAATTTAACCGGAAAATAATCAATTAAAAAAGAATTGCCGACCAGCTTAATCAAATGAAATCTGATTTGCAAAAATGCAATGATAAGCGCTAAAAAAATCCCTGTTGCCGCGCCAACAACCGCCAATAAAATCCCCTCACTTAAAAATATTTTTTGAATCAAAGATTTATCGGCGCCCATAGATTGTAATACACTGATATCTTTTCTTTTTTCCAAAACAAGCATCGTCAAAGCGCCAATCATATTGAATGCAGCGATGATCAATATTAAAGTAAGTACCGCAAAAATGAACCATTTTTCTAATCGCATCGAATTATATAAACTGGTATTCTGTTCATACTTGGTGAGCACTTTATATTTATCTCCTAAGATATTTTGAAGTGTTTTTGTAAATTCTTTCGCCTTTGCCGGATTGAATAATGAAATTTCCAAAGCGCTGTACTCATCCGGCTGGAAATTCATTTGTTGCTTCATAAATGCCAGGTTGGTGATGACATATTTATTATCAAAATCCTGTTGAATCGCAAAACTTCCGGACGTGGTTGCATTTCCTTCGCTCAATGCAGAAAGAGGATCTGCATTCTTTGAATTGGTTTTTTTGGGAAGAAAAACGGTTATAGGGAAAAGGGCTCTATCCGCCTCGATTCCAAGCGCGCTTTCGATACCAGCTCCTAAAACCAGTTTCGGATGATCAACATTTCCTACATTAAAAACGCCGTGATACATTTTGCCGGGAACACCGGAAACGTTGGAATAATTACTATCCACTCCTTTCAATAAAACCACCGTTTGCTGATCTCCATTTTGCAATAACGCCTTTTCTTCTATGTTTAGAGAAATACCTTTAATACCCGAAATTTTATGAATATTATTTAATTGAGCATCAGTAAGTGTAAAAGTTTTTCCTTTATCCGGTACTACTTTTACATCAGAATAAAAATTCGAATAGAGCGATTTTACCAAATCTTCGAACCCATTAAAAACACTCAAAACCAACACCTGGCACAAAGTAGAAAAAGCAATAACGCCCGCTGTTACCCACGAAATAATATTGATCGCATTCGTGCTTTTTTTTGCTTTAAAATATCTCCAGGCGAATTTGAGGTACAAGGAAGAATTATTGAATTATTGAATTATTGACGAGGAACTGAAATTAGAATTTTGTGATCGGTGGCCGGTTATCAGTCGTCTGTTGTCGGTTGCCGGTTGCCGGTTGCCGGTTTTCCCTTGTCGGAATCTTTCTTTATATCGTCCAGCAATTTTTCGATTTTAAAAACATAATCCAAAGTATCGTCTAAATAAAAAGTAAGTTGAGGAATACTGCGCAACTGATGACGCATTCTTTTTCCCAGTTCACCGCGTATTTCACTACTTCGTTCCTTAAATTCTTCCAAAGCCGCTTCCGGATCTTTTACCTGAAAAAAACTCAAATAAATTCTGGCCTCATAAAGATCAGGTGTAATTTTTACAGATGAAATCGAAATCATTCCTCCTTCCATCATATTCAATCCCATTTTCAAAAAAATATCATTCAATTGCTTCGAAATTTCAATTGCTACCTGCTTTTGCCTTTTACCTTCTGTCATCTTATATAATTATGGTTCCCTGTAAAATTAGTTACTTTGCTGCTATTTCAAATCAATAAAGCATTTCAATTCTTTTGATGAAGAGTTTACGGACCATTTTTCGATATGTGCGCAAGTATCCGAAATTAATTTTTACTTATTTCGGTTTCAATATTCTTTCAAACCTGTTTTCTGTTATTTCGCTTGGACTTTTAAGTCCTTTTTTATTACTTATTTTCAAAAAACAAAACACCCTGAGCGCGGTTTCTGAAAACACGGGATTTTTAACAAGAATCAATCCGGTGAACCAGTTTAAAGAATGGATTGCCACCGTAGTTGAACAACCTCATGGGGACGTGAAAGCACTTGGAGTTATCTGTATTTTGATCTTGACTTTTATCATTTTAAAAAACATTTTTTTATATCTCTCCATTTATATTCTCACACCGATACGCAATCATATTGTAAACGACATGCGCACAAGCATGTTTAAAAAAATATTACAACTGCCGATTGGTTATTTTAACGATCAGAAAAAAGGCGACATTATGAGCCGCCTTACCAATGATCTGAGTGATGTGGAAACCTCATCCGTCAATTTATTGGAATCACTTTTCAGAGAGCCGGTTACCATTCTTATATTCCTGGGTTATATGATTGTTTTGAGCCCGCAGCTCACTTTATTTTTGATGTTATTATTGCCGGTTGCCGGATTTATTATCGGGCGCATCGGGCGTTCTTTAAAAAAACAAAGCACAATGCTGCAGGAGAAGCTCGCGGCTATTCTTTCAACCATTGAAGAAACGCTCAGTGGAATTCGCGTAATCAAAGCATTTAATGCGGAAAAAAAACAATTCAACAAATTCAATGTTCAGAATAATGAATTGCTTCAGATAAAAAATAAAGCAATCAGAAAAAGAGATTCGGCTTCGCCGGTTAGCGAAGTTTTAGGAGTTACAGCAATTGTTTGTGTTTTGTGGTATGGGGGACGTTTGGTTTTAAATAAAGCCTTCCTGGATCCCGGTGATTTTTTCACTTATATTTTAATTTTTTCGCAAATTATTCAGCCATTAAAGAATCTGTCTTCCGCTTCATACAACATCCGCAAAGGTGCTGCCAGTGTAGAACGTATTGAACATCTGATCAATGAAGATGTAGTAATAAGAGAGATTGCAAATCCAAAACTTTTGCAATCCTTTAATGATTGTATCGAATTTAAAAATGTTTCATTTTCCTATCACGATAAAATCATTTTGGATAATCTCAATCTGAAAATTGAAAAAGGAAAAACCATTGCGCTGGTTGGTTCTTCCGGCGCGGGAAAAAGTACATTGGTTGATTTGGTACCGCGGTTCCACGATGCAGTAAAAGGAGAAGTGCTTGTTGATGGAATAAATATCAGAAATTATTCTTTGCAGTCATTACGCAATCAAATGGGTATTGTAACACAGGAACCGATTTTATTTAATGATACGATTGCAAATAATATTTCCCTCGGAACGGAAAATGCTACAGAAGAACAAATTATCAATGCGGCAAAAATTGCCAATGCCAACCAGTTTATTTTGCAAAAAGAAAATGGCTATCAAACAAATATTGGAGAGCGCGGTAATAAACTGAGCGGAGGTGAAAAACAGCGCGTTACCATCGCAAGAGCGGTTTTAAAAAATCCTCCCATTTTAATACTCGATGAAGCTACTTCCTCTCTCGACACAGAAAGTGAAAAACTCGTTCAGGATGCAATCAATAACTTAATGAACAACCGCACAAGTATTGTAATTGCGCACCGGTTGAGCACCATCCGCCACGCAGATGAAATCATCGTTTTGCAAAAAGGAAAAATCGTAGAACGTGGTACACACATGACGTTGATGGCACTCGACGGTTTTTACAGAAGGCTGGTATCTATGCAGGAAGTGAAGTAATTGTTGAATTATTTATTATTGAGTTATTGACATATTGCAAAACCGGATTCCTGGTTATTTATTGGTTTACTGTAACTACAAACCTTCAACCTTCAACCTTCAACACAACTACCGCCCAAACATCTTATCCAGTTCATCTTTTTTAAATTCAAGAAAAACAGGTTTGCCAGTGGGCGTTGTGTTATTAATGGTACAATTAAACAGATCTTCCACCAGGCTTTTCATCTCTTTTTCTGATAAATAAGTTCCTGCTTTTATAGATTGCTGCCACGACATGGAGCGCAATAACTTTTCTCTTTTGCTAAAACTCATATCCATATTAAAATGCTTGTACTGCTCCAGTATTTTTTCCAATGAATCTTTTTCATTTCCATCCGGAACATCTGCCGGCGAACCCTGAATCACAAAAGAATTATTACCAAAAGGTTCCACCTGGTAGCCGAGAATATTTAAGTCGGGCAAAAGCTCATTTAGCAAAACAGCATCAGGAGCGGCAAGCTCGATTGCGGTCGGAAATAAACTTCGCTGAATGGCTATCGGCTTGCCTTTCATCGCTTCATTAAATCGCTCATACAAAATCCGTTCGTGTGCATTTTGCTGATGAATCAGAATAAATCCATTTTCATTCTGAGCTACAATAAAGCTGCGATGTATCTGGATAAAATCCTCTGAAGTTGGTTTTTTATCAGCTCGCGGCCGAAGGGGATTTTTAAAAGGGGAAGAATAAAAGTTTTCTGTTTGCGCAACGGGCCTTTCCGAATCTTTTTGAGAAAGGCTTTCTAAATTATTTTGTTTTAATAAATTATCATTCCATGTTCCTAAATCGCTTTTACTGTCAATAAAATGAGCCTGGTTTTTTTTCGTGAATGTGTTGAACAAAGAAGTCCCGGTTGCTGAAAATTCTTTTTCCGAAGTAAAGGGTTTGCTAACTGCATCAGATTGCTGAATCGTTGAATCGAGTTCAAAATCCAAAGTTGGAGTTACCGAATACTGTGCCAGCGCATGTTTGACGGCAGATTGTACAAATGCATAAATAATTTTTTCATCTTCAAATTTTATTTCCTGCTTTGTCGGGTGCACATTGATGTCAAGCCGTGAAGGATCGATATCAATGAATAAAGTGTACATCGGAAAACTGTCTTTTGGAATCATTTCGCTGAAAGCATTCATCACTGCATGATTCAGATAAGCGCTTTTTATAAACCGGTTGTTCACAAAAAAATATTGGTCGCCGCGGGTTTTCTTTGCAGTTTCGGGTTTGCCAACAAAGCCATAAATATTCATGTAATCAGTTTCCTCTTTTACGCTTACGATTTTTGCGGAATAATTATTTCCCAGGATCTGAATAATCCTTTGTTTTAAAGAACCTTTTTCCAAATGAAAAACTTCTTGTCCGTTGGACGTAAGCGAAAAAAATAAAGATGGAAAAGCCATCGCTACACGAATGAATTCATCCACAATCTGGCGCAATTCCGATGCATTGCTTTTTAAAAAATTTCTTCGCGCTGGTACATTGAAAAATAAATTTTTCATTGAAATATTGGTGCCTTCGTTCATAGCCACCGGCTGCTGCGACCTTACAACACTGTTTTCTATTTCAATACAAGTGCCGACCGATTCGCCGGCTTTTTTTGTCTTCAATTCTACCTGTGCTACGCCGGCAATACTTGCTAACGCTTCACCCCGGAAGCCCATTGTTTTTATATGAAAAAGATCATCAATGTTTTTTATTTTAGAAGTAGCATGGCGCTCAAAGCTCATTCTGGCATCGGTTTCGCTCATTCCTTTTCCATTGTCAATTACCTGCACCAAGGCTTTTCCCGCATCATTTACATAAAGTTTTATTTCCGTAGCGCCCGCATCTACGGCATTTTCGAGCAGTTCTTTTACAGCGCTTGCCGGCCTTTGAATCACTTCCCCGGCCGCTATCTGGTTAGCAATATTTTCGGGCAATAAATTAATAATATCAGCCACAAGTCTTCTTTATTTTTAAATCCCGGTAAAATTAACGTTTTAAAGGTTGCCAACTTTGAGAAAGTTGCTAACCTTTAAAACGATTACAGTAAATTTGTTACAATAAATAAAAGTATATTCTCTTTTGAAATACAATCAAAGCACCTTAAATAGATTAGAAAAAATTCTGGAAGAAGCCGGCTATATTGTGCGTTATGAGCGTGGCTCTTTTCAAAGCGGCTATTGCATTCTCGAAGATAAAAAAGTAGTGGTCCTCAATAAGTTTTTAATTCCTGAAGGAAGGATCAACACACTGATGGACTTGATTCCTGCCTTAGTAATCAATTATGATTTACTCACCCAGGATTCACAAAAGTTGTACGATGAAGTGAAGGAAAAGACGCGGAATGTAGAAAAATAGGCTTTTCTCTTCACCTTTTTCGATTTCTTATTTCTTTCCCGTAAAATATTTTATAGCTTTGAAAGGTGAGTTATCCTGATCTTCAAATTACTTTTCTTGGCACAGGTACCAGCGGCGGCGTTCCTATGATTGGGTGCGATTGTATAGTTTGTTCTTCGAAAAATGAAAAAGATAAACGCTTGCGCAGCAGCATTTTGGTCCAAAGTGAAAAGACTACTTTGGTGGTTGATACTACGCCCGATTTTCGCACACAAATGCTTCGTGAAAATGTAAAAAAATTAGACGCGGTTATTTTCACACATCCGCATAAAGATCATATTGCCGGACTCGATGATATCAGGGCTTATAATTATTTCCAAAAAAAACCGGTTGATGTTTATACAAATAAACTGACCGAAGAAGGGTTGCGCAGGGAATATCATTACATTTTTGCCGAAAAAAAATATGCCGGCATTCCTGATATTAAATTGCATCCCATTACTGATAAGCCTTTCGTCGTTGGCGATATCCCGGTAATTCCGATCCTCGTGTATCATTTAAAAATGCCGGTGCTTGGCTTTCGTTTTGGACAATTTACTTACATCACCGATGCCAACAGAATTGACAATCAAGAAAAAGAAAAAATAAAAGGAACCAAAATTCTGGTTGTAAATGCCTTACGAAAAAATGAACACATTTCTCATTTCAACCTGCAGCAGGCAATCGACCTGGTACACGAATTAAAAATTCCTGAAGCTTATTTTACCCATATGAGCCACCAGCTTGGTCTTCATGATGAGATCAATAATGAGTTGCCTGAAAATATCCGTTTGGCTTATGATGGCTTAAAAATAAAAATCAGGGGTGAATAAAAAATGTGATTACCCGTTTGTTTCCGATACCAGTAAAGAAACATTTACTGCCGATTTGTAATTTCTTTTTAAAAAGCCCGTCAAAATATCAATGCTCAATTTTCTCTTTTATATTTGAAAAATTAAAACAGAGCAAAATCAGGAACGAATATAAATGGATCACGGCAGGAGTGCTGTTTGCTTTTTTGTGGGCATCCGCATCTACTGCTACTAAAATTGCACTCGACTCATCCCAACCTTTGGTAATTGCCCAGGTAAGGTTTGCGGTAGCCGGAATTATCATGTTGTTTTTTGCCCATTTATTAAAAAGGCAAAAATTACCAAAAGGCGTAGAATGGAAGCAAATAACGATTTATGGCTTGCTTAATATTACCATTTATTTAGGTTGCTATGTAGTGGCGATGCAAAACGTAACTGCAGGTGTAGGAGCATTGGCAATCGCCACAAACCCTTTATTTATCAGCTTTTCATCGATATTTTTTTTAAAGAAAAAATTAAAGCCTGATGTTTTTATTGCTTTATTTCTGGGAACTGCCGGTGTGGTTTGTGCATCATGGCCTTTGCTAAAAAATGCTTCCATTACCATAAGTGGATTGGCATTATTGCTGTTTAGCATGTTGTCCTATTCCATAGGCGCTGTTTATTTTTCTGCCAAAAAATGGAACGAACTCAGCATTTTAACGATTAATGGCTGGCAAACAACTATTGGCGGCCTCTTATTATTACCTTTTACCATTTGGGAATATCGGGGAAGTAAAAATCATTTTGATTTTAAATTTTGGGGAGGTACGTTGTGGCTGGCGGTTTTTGTCTCCATTTTTGCCGTTCAATTGTGGCTTTGGCTATTAAAAAAAGATACCGTTAAGGCCGGTCTCTGGCTGTTTTTATGCCCCGTGTTTGGTTTTGCAATAGCGGCTGCGATTCTAAATGATGTAATCAGTATCTATACAGTTGCAGGTGTGATATTGGTAATGATTGGATTATTTTTATCTCAAAGAAAAGAGAAGGACGCAGGATAAAAATGAGTTTCAACAATTAGCTCAGTCAATTAACTTTTTTGATCTTTCTGATGTAAAT
This sequence comes from uncultured Chitinophagaceae bacterium, assembly GCA_963706825.1. GTDB lineage: Bacteria > Bacteroidota > Bacteroidia > Chitinophagales > Chitinophagaceae > Ginsengibacter. Next base: position 1,444,714 of record CAVPNT010000005.1, read on the forward strand.
TATATCCGGCAAGATAAAAAAAGCAAATTCCCCACAGATCGTATTCCCTGGTAAAATAAATTTTAAAAGGCCCAGAAATCTTTTTCCGGCTTCCATCCTGGAACACCATTTCATAATTTATGTCGCCTTCACTAAACCCCATTCCGAAAGGCTGCTCGTGTGATTCTTTTAATTCAAAATCAACATTCTCCAAAATAAAAGAAGGATTTTCAAACTCAATTGCAGCCTCATAAAGTGAATAAAAGCGATTGATTAAATCCTCGCGTGAAAGAATAGTTCCATCAGGTTCTATTAATTCTTTATTGATATAATCGGTTTCTATACTCAGTTTTCTTTCAAAAAAATCATTCAGGAAATGATTGGTGACATCCGTGATTTCCTGTTCGTGATCCGGATGAAATTCTTCGTAACTGAAATAAGTTAACATCCCTTTTACCGGCAAAAAAGAGGTTTCATGGTCAAATAATTCTTTGGTAATAAAATTATATTTAAAACGATCACCCCTTTCCTTAGCGAAATGAATATTGATTGAGTACTCATTTAATAAGTCCATTAATCTTGTAAATTCTGATTGAAACTGAATTGAATCGAGATTTTTTTCATCCTCAAAAAAAGGTTTTTCGAGGATTTCAAAAATCGTCATTGGTTTTGAATCAGCATTTACCTTCTCAAATTCGAGGATATTTTTTAAAAACTGATTTTCTATTTCAGGAGGCAGATCTGCATCGCCTCCAAAAATTGCCCCTGATTCGGCCATCATTTTCATTTTCAAAAAATCATTTTGCATGCGAAGATTTTCTTCCGGATCGTCGCTAAAGTTTTCATCTTCCGGTAATTCGTTTTCCTGGCTCATGCTATTGTTTTAAAGTAAATTAAATGAAAATTATCTGAAAAAGCGAATAAAAACTCTCTTTTATTCTGCCATTAATTCAATGCTTTTGCTGATATGATATCAGCAAATCAACAAATAAGCCAAATTCTTATTCTTTGAATGTTGCTTGTAAATCGTACAATTACTACCGGAATGCATGGAAGTTTTACGCATCTTTCCGTAAATACAATAACCGGAAAAAGAGGCAGTAATGCGCTTGTGTGCTCGATTGTATCCGGTTATCTTTGCATTCAGAAGTTGGTTGATGTTCAACAAACATTAATCTCTCCCGAACGTTCGGGACCAAATATCCATTGAAAAGAAACCATTCCTTTAATCCGGGAAAAACCAATAAAATCCGATATCAGTCAACTTCTTTTTTTTTGAATTCAATCCCTTAGAAAAATATTAATCCCGATGAAAACCCGGCTTTAAAAAGCCTTCCCTTATCCTCCGAAGGAGTCCTTGGACGCGAAAAACCAAACCCAGACAGAGTAAAAAATTAAGAACTTCCGGAAATAAACCGGAAGTTTTTTATTTTGTGTTCACTTAAACTATCTTTTCAATTAAAAGCAAAAAATATGGGATTGTCTATTCATTATTCAGCGTATATCAGCGAAAAACAAATGTTAGATCCGCTGATAGAAGAAGTAGCTGATATCTGCCAGACACTCAACTGGCCAACCCATACTTTCGATAATAAAGATATCAAAGGAATTTCTTTTAGTCCAAAAGGAAGCGAGCCTGTTTTTTTGACTTTCAATGCGGAAGGAAGAACCCTTTCGCCTGTGAATATTATGGTATCAGATATTTATGATGGCGTGCGGATTGACAAAGATTTAATCTTTACTACAAGCACTAAAACACAATTTGCCGGCATTGACGCACACATTGCCATCATTAAATTATTAAAATACGTTTCTTCCAAATACCTCAAAAACTTTAGCTTATCTGATGAAGGTAATTATTGGGAAACCAACGATGAAAAGGTATTAATAAAACAGTTTGCCAGGTATGAAGCGGCGCTCGATTCATTTACAGATTTATTAAAAGGAATGAAATCCGTTCCCGGTGAAAGTGCCGAATCTCTCGCTGACAGATTAGAAGGGATTTTTAAAGAAAAATTGCGTGGTGAATCTGAATAAACAAAACTTTTTCAATATTCGCATCACCATTCCGGCAATATGCAGCAAACAAAGAAATACCGGGTTTTCTTATTCTAATTGTGAAAATTTTTTCTTCTACTATTGAACGCTGAAATACCGAAATGGTAAAACTACGAGTGGAGATTGCCGTTTTTTTACCACGAAGACAGTAAATACAATAGATGAAAAAAGAGGCACTAATGCGCTTGTGTGCTCGGTTGTGCCGGTTTATCTTTGCATTCAGAAGTTGATTGATGTTCAACAAACATTAATCTCGAAATCCAAATCCATTGAAAAGAAATCATTTCCTTTAATCCGGGAAAAACCAATAAAATCCGATATCAGTCAACTTCTTTTTTTTTGAATTCAATGCCTTAGAAAAATATTAAATCCCAATGAAAACCAGGCTTTAAAAAGCCTTCCCTTATCCAGGAAAAACCAAACCCAGACAGAATTAAAAAATTAAAACTTTCGTTCAAAACGAAAGTTTTTTTATGCAGGTATTTGAAAGAATTAATCTTTCATCAAGTGCCTGTCAAAACCAAGTGCAACAAGTCTTTCATAAGCGTCCCAAATTTCATCTGGAATTTTCTGATAAATTTGAAATCCTTTTTCCGGATAGTGTTTTATACGTTGCAAATCGCCTACCATAATATGAATCACCCGTTCCAGCGGAATTTCCTCTATAGGATATGTTTCAAAAGAAATTTGTGGAGAAGTAACGAGCAACTTTTTATCAGGCCAGTGTTTTTTAAAAGTAGCAAAAGCCCTGCGTTCCATGTACGGCTTTTGAACCACAATAAAACTTTGTGGATTCAGTCCTTTTTCGGCCAATAATTTTTCTGTAAATAAAATATTCTCACCTGTATTTGTCGATTTGTTTTCCACTAAAATCACATCTTCAGGCACGCCGTTTTCAATGGCAATGCTGGCAAATTTATCGGCTTCCGATTCTGTCCAGATTTCGCGGGTGAAATTTCCCAAACCTCCCGACATGATCACCAAAGGCGCCCACCCCTGCAGATATAATTCTGCTACTCTTTCGGCTACACGAAGATCGTGGCTTCCAAGAGCAAGGATGCAATCGGATTTTGCCAGTGCATGATTCATTTGATGATAATTCCAAAGTTTATGTGCGAGAGAAAGTATTTCAGGCGTAATCATTCAGGAAGTAAGTATTAGTGGCAGATAATAAAAAGTGAAAGGATTCGCAAAAAAATCCCCGCAAATGTAAACGTATTTCATTCATGTGTTTTTAATACATTAAAAATCCATTCCGTAAATTTATCCTTTGTAAAAATTTAATAAACAAGCAGGATGACTAAAAAATTAAAACTACTGATTGTATTTTTTTTGCTGTTTGGTTTTGTAAAAGCACAAAACACACCTTTTTATTCTGAAATCCAACAGTTTAAAAAGCAGGACAGCATTTACTTTCCGCCGAAACATGCGATACTTTTTCTCGGCAGTTCTTCTTTTAGAAAGTGGGAAGATGTGCAGAAATATTTTCCGGGTTATCAAATTATTAATCGCGGATTTGGAGGCTCCACAATTCCGGATGCAGTCTATTATGCAGATGAAATTGTTTTTCCTTATGAGCCTAAGCAAATAGTAATTTATGAAGGAGACAACGATCTGGCTTCTTCAGATAATATAACGGCGGATTCAGTATTGAATCGTTTTGAAAAATTATTTTCATTAATAAGAAAACATCTTCCAAATACTTCCATTGCTTTTGTTTCAATAAAACCAAGTCCGAGCCGGGAAAATCTGATGCGTGAAATGCAGGAAGCAAATTCATTGATAAAAGAATTTTTAAAAAATAAAAAGAATACTGCCTTCATAGATGTGTATCATAAGATGTTGAACAAAGATGGCACGCCTGATAAAAGTCTTTTCATTGAAGATGAGCTTCACATGAATGCAAGAGGATATGCGATCTGGCAAAAAATTATTCAACCCTATTTATTGAAAAATTAAAAATTGAGAATGATGAAAAAACTAAACATACGCCTTTTCGTTTTCTTCACTATTTGTTCCTTTGCTGCAAATGGACAATCCAATAAAATGAATGACTTCATCAATAATTTGATGAAAAAAATGACGCTGGAAGAGAAAATCGGGCAAATGAATTTGCCGACAGTTGGCTTTGATGTTACAGGCCCGCTGCTCAGCAAAGATGTAAATGAAAAAATCAGGAAAGGCCTGGTGGGAGGCGTTTTCAATACATTTACTCCTGATGCAGTACGCAAGTTGCAGGATATAGCGGTGAAAGAAACCCGGTTAAAAATTCCGTTATTATTTGGATATGATGTTATTCACGGGCACCGTACTATCTTTCCTATCAATTTAGGATTATCTGCCACATGGGATACTGCGCTTATTGAAAAAACAGCTCGCGCAGCTGCTGAAGAAGCATCGGCAGATGGATTAAACTGGGTGTATTCACCGATGGTTGACATTACACGCGATCCACGCTGGGGACGAATTAGCGAGGCTGCCGGAGAAGATCCGTTTCTTGGTTCCCAAATCGCAAAAGCAATGGTTTACGGTTACCAGGGAAATGATCTTTCTGCAAACAATACCGTGATGGCTTGTGTAAAACATTTTGCGCTTTATGGTGCTGGCGAAGCTGGTCGCGATTACAATACGGTTGACATGAGCAAAGTGAAAATGTATAATGAATATTTGCCACCATATAAAGCGGCAGTGGATGCCGGCGTGGGAAGTGTAATGACTTCATTTAATGAAATAGATGGCATTCCGGCAACCGCAAATAAATGGCTCGTAACAGATTTGCTGCGCAAACAATGGGGTTTTAAAGGATTTGTAGTGAGCGATTATACAGGTATTAGTGAAATGGTCAATCATGGGATGGGGGATAATAAAAAAGTGGCTGAACTGGCGCTGAACGCGGGTATTGATATGGATATGGTAAGCGAAGAATTTTTAAAATATGCGGCAGAATTGGTCAGGGAAGGGAAAGTTTCTGTTAAAACAATTGATGATGCCTGCCGAAAAATCCTGGAAGCAAAATACAAATTGGGTTTGTTCGACGATCCGTATCGTTATGTAAATGAAACAAGAAATAAGCAACAGGAAATGAGTGCTGATAAAATTGCTTTGAGCAAAGAAGCTGCAATAGAAAGCATGGTTCTTTTAAAAAATTCCAACCATGTTTTGCCTTTGAATGCACAAAAGAAAATTGCGTTTATAGGGCCGTTAGTAAAAGACCAAAGAAATTTAATTGGAAGCTGGAGCGGCGCGGGAGATTATAAAAAAGCGATCAGTTTGTGGGACGCATTGCAACAGAAAAATAATGGCGCTTCGTTTTTGTATGCAAAAGGATGCAACCTCGTGGATGATTCGTCCTTAATTGCAAAACTAAATCCGCATGATGCGCAACTCACTTTGGATTCCTTAGCTCCACAACAATTAATTGACCAGGCGGTCGCGACAGCCAATCAGTCAGATGTAGTAGTGGCGGTGCTTGGCGAACCATACGGCATGACAGGGGAAGCTGCAAGCAGAAGTGACATAGGTTTATTAAATAATCAAATGAACTTATTAAAAGCTTTGAAAAAAACGGGGAAACCAATCGTACTGGTCTTGATGAATGGCCGTCCCCTCACACTTTCATGGGAAGATGAAAACCTGGAAGCGATTTTAGAAGCATGGTATGGCGGTACTATGGCTGGTCCTGCCATAGCTGATGTTTTGTTTGGCAATGCGAATCCTTCCGGAAAACTTACGATGACTTTTCCAAGAAGTGTGGGGCAAATTCCGATTTATTACAATCATAAAAACACCGGGCGCCCGTTTGACCCAAATCAGAAATACACATCAAAGTATCTGGATGTTTCCAATACGCCACTTTACCCTTTCGGCTATGGTTTGAGCTATACCACTTTTGATTACAGCGATATTTCATTAAGCAATAAAACGCTAAAAGCGAGTGGAAAAATTACTGCTTCAGTCAATGTTACCAACACCGGAAATCATGCAGGCGATGAAACAGTGCAATTATACATCCGGCAAATGGTTGGAAGTATTACCCGTCCGGTAAAAGAATTAAAAGGCTTTCAGAAAATTACTTTGAGACCCGGCGAATCAAAAAAAGTTTCCTTTACGCTTTCAGTTGATGATCTGAAATTTTACAACAGTGATTTAAAATATGTTTATGAACGGGGAGATTTTAAAGTATTTATTGGGACAAATAGCCAGGATGTGAAAGAGGCGGATTTTAAATTAATAGAATAAACATTACAATCTCTTAATATTGACAATCTTTATTGGTGGCCTCAAATTGGTTTCAAAATCCGGTTGCGAATGAATTTGTTTTACAAAGTTCATTCCTTCTATAACTTTTCCAAAAGTGGTGTACCCTTTTTTATCCGGGCTTGCGTCGCCGCCATAATCATAATCCGGCTCATCATCAAGGGTAATAAAAAATTCGGTATTGCCTGAATTGGCGTCTTCATTTCGTGCGAGTGAAATGACACCGGCAGTATGAAGAATGCCGGTTTCTTTGGTAGTTTCCAAAGGAATTCCCGGGATTGTTTTTTGTAGTTTATAATTCGTTTGCCAAAGTCCACCCTGAATAAGTTCGGCTTTATCCACGTTCATCGCCTGGTCTTCTTTTTTCAAAACCCTGTAAAAAGAAGTGTTTCTAAAATAACCGGAATCTACATAAGAAAGAAATGCAGCGACCGTTTTAGGGGCTTTTTCGGGATACAGTTCAATAATAATATCGCCGTAATAGGTTTGGATATCAATAGTTGGGTGTGTATATTTTTTTTGTTCCTTGCAGCTGGTTGCAAAGAACACAAACACGAGCATCGCATATTTTAAAACTTTCGAAATCATCAGATTCTTTATTGAAAATATCTTTTAAAAAGAATGATGAAGATAGTCAAATATCAGGTGCAGTAAAGGAACAAATATGGCAAATTTGTGTTTTTCCTGAGTGAATAAAAAAGGTATTACAAATAACTTAGCCACCATTTTTTGTGGGAAGATTTCAACCGGTCATATCTTTTACATAGTGGATACATGGCAACGACAACTGCAATCCAAATCAAATAAATTATTCCCAATGGCAATCCATCGTTAGGTGATTTGAAATGCAGAAAACCCGTATTTGCTTCAGACAAAGTATAGCCATTTGCAAAAAACAAAATCATACAGATCAGATGAATTATAAAAAAATGAACCAGGAAATAAAAAAATGGAACGCGGCCATATACAGAAACAATTTCAGTCCATTTTCCTTTTGCCTGTTCGAATAAAGAAAGAAAAATGATTGCGGGCCCTAATGTCATTAACAAAAAAAGGAGCGAAGCCGGATACTTGGTTGTATTCAAAAAAGAAAGAATGGTAAATACTGAATTCTTTTGCACGTGCCATTCGGAAGGATCACCATAAACATTCGTAAAGCGAAGGATAATAAAAAATAAAGTGATTAAAATTCCTGTTGATAACAAAATCTTTTGCCGTCTTTTTGCATCAAATTCTTTTTTATAAAGTGAACCGAGACAATAACCCAAGATCATCACGCCTGGCCACGGAAGCAATGGATATAGAACGGCAAATAACCGGTTGTGATCGTAAGGAAAAAAAGATTGCTGATGCAGAAACCCCCACCACAAGGGCGTTTCAGTTGGTTTTGCATAATCGAATGCATCCAGTAGATTGTGTGCGCAAACTATTATCAGCCCGATAAAAAATAGGGCGCGAAGCGGCAAATAAATAAGTGCGGCCAAAATAATCATTGAAAATCCAATTACCGATAAAACTTCTATTGCTAAAAAACCAAAAGTAAGATCGAAGGTGAGAAACAAATTAAAAACGGTGAGCTCAATCACAATCAACCAGATTCCTCTTTTGAATAAAAAAGAAGACAACTGTTTTTTTGTTTTTTTTCTTCCTGAAAGAAATGCGGACGTGCCGGATAAAAACACAAAAACCGGCGCGCAAAAATGTGTGATCCACCTGGTGAAAAATAAAATAGGCGTAGTAGTTTGTAAATTGGTAGGATCTATATTAAAATGCAAAAAATCGCGTGTATGATCGAGTGCCATTATGATCATGACCAGACCACGAAGAATATCAATAGAATGAATTCTGAATTTTGGTGTAAGGGATTGCAAAGGTGGCAACGTATTATTCATTCATTTATTCTAGTTTCAAAAATAAGTGAATAAATAAATACAAATTACATTTATTTCTTGCTTTGCTGAAAAGAAAAAATATCGTCTTCCCGCAATATTGACGCGAGTAAAGTAAGCCTTGGAAACAAGTAATTACGAATTGCGATTATTTCTTGCTTTGCTGAAAAGAAAAAAACAACAGGAATTAATTTATTGAAAATAGTTCTTTAAAAATTTTTCTTCCGTCAATATTGCCCAAAGCCGCGTTGCAGGCTCTTTCGGGATGAGGCATCATTCCAAAAACGGTTCTTTCTTTGTTGCTGATCCCTGCAATAGAATGGATCGAACCATTGGGAGAATGATCGATGTGCACTTCACCATTTTCATTGCAATAACTGTAAAGTACCTGGTTGTTTTTTTCAATTTCTTCCAGCTCATCTTCTTTTACAAAATACCTTCCCTCTCCATGGGCAACAGGAATTTTAAAAACTTCATTTGAATGATCCGCAGAGCCGCGTAAAAAAACATTTTTACAATTGAATTTCATTTGTGCATTTTGCAACAAAACGCCGGGAAGCAAACCACTTTCACACAAAATCTGAAAGCCGTTGCACACTCCAAATACTTTACCGCCTTTATTTGCAAATTCAATTACGCTTTGCATCATTGGACTGAAACGAGCTATCGCGCCGCATCTCAGGTAATCACCAAAACTGAAGCCGCCGGGTAGCACAATACAATCTGATGTATCAAACATGGAAAGATCTTTATCTTTATGCCATAAAGTAATTACCTCCTGCCCCAGGTCGTTTTTCAACGCATGAATCATATCCCTGTCGCAATTAGAACCTGGAAAAACTACCACACCAAATTTCATTTTTATAATTTTTTATTTATCAACAAAGATAACCATAGCAAAACTATTTTTTAAAATACTGCATATACACGACAAACCCAACCATAATCCATTGCAAAACCATAGGGATCCATCTTGTACGCGGATAATAAAATGCACATCCAATGAATGCGGATGCCGGAATTAATGCGAGCAACCAATATCCGGCCGAATGATGTAAATCAATAAAAGGAATTGCGATGGAAATTATTAAAAATAAAAACAGTAAGCTCCAGTTTTTTCGCACCTGGAGAACCTGTTTAGAGACAGATGTCTGCACAAAAAAAGCACCCATAATAATCATCAAACCAATCAAAGAAATGCCTGCTATTTCCATAATTGAAGGTTTAAATAAAGAATGTGAAATTCCCAAACCGGATACCCGAAATGAATACAAGCGATTGGTAAAAAAAAGATATGACGCTAAAAAATACCAGGGAGTAAGTATCCCAATAAAAGTAATCAGCCATTCCGCCACTTTTGGAGGCCGGGTAATGAGTAAAGTAAGAATGATGAGTGCTGCAAAAGCAAAACACGGGAGATAAAAAAATGTACAAATTCCAATGGCAATGCCGACATTAAATAGCGTGGATTTTGGATGCTGGCTGTTGTTCAGGTTGCTCATTTTTGACCATATCCAAATTAAAAAAGTATTGATGATTAAAGCAGGGCCAAGAACATTCCATTCCGGAAAAAACGACGTGATCAACAGGTAACTCATTGCCGGCAAATAATTCGGCTTTTGCATTAAGCGCCTGCTGGTAATCAGCTCATTGAGCGTAACGGCTTGTGTAAAAAGTAATAAATAAGTAACGACAAAATAAGCAGCAGGATAGGCATCAAAGTACGGTTTGATTGCATGAATAATATCATTAAATAAAAAGCCGCCGGATTTCTCAATAACAGGGATTTGTGGATGAAGCAGCCATACAAACTTTAAAAATATTCCATACACAAAAAGCAGGAAAGTGTTTAGTGGATTATTGGCCCGGAAAATTCCTGTCACAATAGAAAATTATTTTAGTGACAAAAATAAAAAATTAAAAGGATTGGGTGCAATGTATTTGAAAATGTGAAAAGTGGCCAACCTTTTTAAAAGCTGGCCACTTTAAAAGTCTTTAAGGAAATTCAACCTTTGCGAAGCAAATATAATTTCTATAAATACAAGGAATAATAATTTGAGAAGCACTGACCTGCTTTCCATACCTCGGCATAAACTGGTAACCCCTGTCAAGGCCTTTCAATGGAGGATTTCTGGTAATTTTTCCGGTTCCTGATATGCTTTGATCGGTAAGAAGTTGTGTACGCCTCTCCAGCGTGTTGAACAGAAAATGCATTTGGCCACCGGTAAGCATTATGACATAAGAAAGGAAATTATCTGTTTGATCATCATATTGTGATTTTTGTATAACGCTTGCCCAGTCGGGTCTTCCGGTCTTATCCATACTCAGCACCAGGATATTGTTGTAGTAATATCTCTGGTCGCTCATGGAATTATAAAAAGGGTACCCGCCAAATCCGCCATAAGGATAATATCCATAAGAATAGGGTGAATACATATAATAATTATAAGGCGAAAAAGAAGGATAGCCATAGAGATAATCATAACGGTTCCATGGTGTGTTTCTTGATTGAGAATAAAAATCTTCGGCAGTTAAAATAAAACCGCCATCTTTTTTCAAAATGATATCCCGTATAAAATAATCGTTTAAAGCGGTTTTGTTATTGCCATTCGTTTTTGCAACAGACCTTACAGAATCACCCAGATTTTGAAACTCCTGGCTGATAATGTTTTTATTATTTACATCCCAAACGGCTGTATAAATCCCATCGACATTGCCCCGCCTTTTGGTATAAAATAAAGAGTTAATGATGTAGTGCTGATTCAGGTTATCTATTTTCAATTTAATTTCATCCAGCAAATTTCCTGAAAGATTCAGTGTATTGAGACTGAAAGTATCTGTCGCAGATGCCTTGGTAATTAATGACAAATCCTGAATAAAATCTTTTGTGCTTGATTTATTTCCTTTTGTAAAAACAAAGTTGCCCTGGTTATCTACAAAAAAATCGCTAAACATATCTTTTTTATCATCAAAATCGGTTTGTATTCTGGATTCGTGCTGAAGTTGCAGACTATCATTGAATAATAAAGTAGTGAAATTGAATTTTCCGTTTTTGCGCTGAATCTTATAGATCATGATCTTCGATTTGTCTTCACTGTTTATGGAACTATATATCTTATTGTTTGCAAAAAAATTGATGTGCGTGGTGTCTAATTGTACCGGATCCGATAATAATTTTCCATCCCCGTTAATCTTTACCGCTTCGCAATAAACGGTATTTCTTCTTTGATACTGATAGATCATATAAGCAAAATCAGGATAAAGAACAAAATCAACGTTCAACGTCTTCTCCGGCATGAAATTCATATTAATTCGATTCAGAAGCCGCATCGAATTATCATAAGCGCATATCGAATAATTGCTCCTTATATTTTTATAGATCAAAATGTTGTCGTGAATCTTGCCGATGATTTGAAAATCAAGCGCCCTTGAATCCTGCTGTTCGGGCTGAGTATAAGTAATTTGCTGAGCAGAAGCGGCAGAATAAAAAGCGAATAAAATAAAAAATACAAAAATGTTTTTCCTCATGGTTCTTAAAGTTTTGTTTGTTTTCTTTTCCTGTTTACGTGTCTGAAATATTTTTGAATAAAGCTATACTAATTTACGAAAAAATAATGTGGATAGAATCTTAATCTTCAGCGGGCATCTTTCTATTGATAAATTTAACAAGTGCTTTGTTAATTATTTGAGGAAGAAGATTGCTTTTAATTTTTTAAAAATGAAAGTATCGAAATAAATTACTTTTGAATTTTATTTTAATTTTTTTGAAATTATGCCCGTTGTTTTAATCTCTGGCGGAACCGGCCTGATTGGTTCAAGGTTGGCTCATCATTTAATTGAGAGAGATTATGACGTCATTATTTTAAGCCGGAAAAAAAATCAATCCCCGGAAAATTCAAAAATAAAATACAGCTACTGGGATGTTGAAAAAGGGATTATAGATAAAGAGGCAGTACTCACAGCTGATTATATTATTCATCTTGCCGGAGCTGGTGTAATGGATAAAAAATGGACTGCAGAATACAAAAAAAAGATTCTTGAAAGCCGCACTAAAAGCGCCGAATTAATCATCAATTGTTTAAAAGAAAATGAACATCATATAAAAACATTTGTTTCAGCTTCTGCTATCGGTTATTATGGTGCGGACCCAAAAATATTGGAAAGGAAGGACGGATTTATTGAATCAGATCTGCCGTCAAAAGATTTTTTAGGAGAAACCTGTTTGCTCTGGGAAGCAAGCGTAGAGCCGGTTGTATCGATTGGCGTCCGTCTGGTAAAATTGCGAACCGGAATTGTCTTGAGCAAAAACGGAGGCGCCCTTACAGAATTTAAAAGGCCTTTACGGTTTGGTGTTGCAGCTATTTTTGGAAATGGCAAACAAATCATCAGTTGGATACATATAGATGATCTGTGCAGAATGTATTGCGAAGCGATTGAAAATAAATATTTGCATGGCACCTACAATGCAGTTGCTCCGGAGCCGGTTTCGCAAAAAAATTTAATGCTGATTTTGGCAAATAAGATTCGCAATAAATTTTTTACAGCGGTACATATTCCGGTGTTTTTATTAAAATTATTTCTTGGAAAAAGAAGTATTGAAATTTTAAAAAGCGCAACTGTGAGCGACCGCAAAATAAAAGCAACCGGATTTACTTTTTTATATCCTTCTATTGAATCTGCTGTCAATGATCTGGTTTAACGATTTCTCCTTGGAATGATTGCAGTAAAACAACAAATAAAGCAAAATCGTATTCTTCTCTTAACGCATTTTAAGTGGACAAATAAAATTTTTAAAGCTAAATTTGTATAAATGATTTTCATGCAAACCTTATCATCATTTATCACTGTAAATCCTGAAATACAATTTGGAAAACCGGTATTTAAAGGAACTCGTGTACCTGTTCAAAGCTTATTCTGGCATTTGGAAAAGGGAATATCAATTGATTCATTTTTGGAAGATTTCCCGAGCGTAACGAAAGAACAGGCAGAGGCTGTAATTGAATGGAGTGGTAAACATTTTGAAATGCCTGAAATAATAAATGATGAAACTATTATTGGATGAGAATCTTCCTGTAAAATTAAAATACAGATTTACAGAGCAAGGAATAAATGCTTTTACTGTCCGAGATATGAGATGGTTAGGAAAAAAGAATGGTGATTTATTAAAAGCAATGATAGAAAATGATTTTACGTTGTTTATCACGGTTGATAATAATCTTACTTTTCAAAATAATTTCGAGAATTATCCAATTGCAGTTATGGTATTAATCGCACCTGATAATACTTATGATACAATTATGAAGTCGTTTGGTGAAATTTTAAATTCTTTAAAAGAAAATGTTGTGGGCTGTAAAGTCATTGTTTCTAACATTTAAACTTAATCAAACATCTTTTCTGCCCTCAAAATACTTTCCGGTTTGCCTACGTCAATAAATTTTGAATCGCTGTGATTAAATGCAGCAATATCATGGCTTTTGGCCAGTTGCAGGTAAAGATCCACCATTGAAAATTTACCTTCCATTTTTATCAATGAAAATATTTTTGGAGAAATAACATGAATCCCGCTGAATGCCTTTTGAAAATATTTTTCCGATTGACGGCTGATTTTTTTTTCTCCTGTTTTTACATTTTCCCATCCACACAAATGATTTTTTTCATCAAATAAAAAGTAGCGTGAAGTTTCTCGGGAAGTAACTGCCAAGTGTAGCAAGCGGATTATTTTTCTCCTGTTGAAAAATCATCTCTTTCAAATTCATATCAGTGAGAATATCTACGTTCATCACTACAAATGGCAATTCATCTTTTTCGAAAAACCACGCAGCTTTTTTTATTCCGCCGCCCGTTTCGAGCACTTCATTTGTTTCATCAGAAAAAGAAATATTGCTTCCAAATCCATTATTTTCTTTTATTAAATCAATAATCTGATCAGCAAAATGATGCACATTTACAATCACCTCTTTTATTCCAAAAGATGCGAGATATTCGATGTTTCTTTGTAAAATCGTTTTGCAATTTACAATGGCCAACGCTTTAGGATGCTTATCAGTAAAAGGTTTCAGCCGTGTGCCAAGCCCGGCAGCAAGAATCATTGCTTTCATTTTTTAGGTATGAGGTGTTAGGCATCAGGCATCATTTACCATTCACTATTCACCATTCTGCCTGCTGCTTTCGAATCCTTTTAGTTCATGAATATTTTGTTCAATATGGTTCAAATCAATTTTTACTTTGAACTTATTACGAAGGTAACGAGCCAGGGAATCTGCTGCATAAACACTTCGATGTTGGCCGCCCGTGCAACCAAAACTAATAGTGAGCGATTCGAAATTTCTTTTGATATAATCTTCTACTGAAATATCGACGATATTATAAACGCCATTTAAAAATTGTGGCATTTCCGTTTGTTGCTCCAGGAAATCCATCACCGGTTTATCTCTTCCATTCAGCAGTTTTAAATTCTTCAAACCGGCCGGGATTCATCATGCCACGGCAATCAAAAACAAAGCCGCCGCCATTTCTGGTCTTTTCTTTTGGATAACCGGTTTTTAAATAAGAAAAACTATTGATGGTAACCACAAATGGTGTATATCTCATTTGCCTGTAACGGGCGAAAACGGTTGATAATTTCATCCTGAACCATGATGTTTAAAACGCGTTCATATTCCGGCAACGCAATTCCCATTTTTTTATTTTCCATAAACCATTTTATGTTTGTCAGCGCCAGTGGAATGCTCGTGAGAAATTGTGCTTTTCTTTCAAACAAACCGCGAAAGCCATAAGCGCCTAAAACCTGCATCAGCCTTATTAAAACGTATCCATTATATTGACTTACAAACCGATCTCTGTCAATCGGCTTTTCCAGAATTTCGCCGGCACAATCCATATAATATTCCAGCAAAGAATTTTTCCAGTCGTCAGAAAGATTCGCTCTTGCCTGCCATAAAAGCGAGGCTACATCATATTGCAGTGCGCCTTTCATACCACCCTGGTAATCTATAAAATGGACGTCGTCATTTTGAACACAAATATTCCGGCTTTGAAAATCGCGAAACATAAAATATTTGTGCTGCACGTGTGTGAGATAATTGCTCAGCGCTTCAAAATCATCAATCAGTTTTTCTTTATCATAAGGAATTTTGAGTGTGTCAAGAAAATAATATTTGAAATATAAAAGGTCACTTAGAATCGCTTGTTTGCCAAATTCCTCTGACGTAAGGCAATAGGAATAATCCAAATCAGGAAAGCCTTTTATCTGCAACCACGCAAGTGCTTTTAAACTTTTTTTAAACAAAGAAAAGACATACTCGTTTTCACCATATTTTTCCAGTTCATTTAATAACGACACCGGCCCAAAGTCTTGCTGTACATACATTTTTCCATCTTCTGAAGCAAAATAAATCTGTGGAACGGGAGCATTTATTCTGGAAAAATGTTTCGTAAAATATAAAAAAGTTTTACACTCGCTCAGATTTTCATTATAAGTAGCGATATAAGAATTTTTTTCCGTGAAGATGCGAAAATATATCCGGTCGCCTCCTGACTTTGGAAGCTTTTCAATGCTGATAATTTTTTCAGAATTGAAACTTTCAAAAAAAGATTTAATATTTTCGGCAACCGGCCCCATATAAAATGATTAGCGGTAAAAATAGTGGATTTTGCAAAGAAGAGAGAAGAGAAATTCATAAACCTGCTGCCGGCAAAAAATAAAAAAGCGATCTTTATAATTTAATTACATTTGATCAATGATTATTATTCTTTAAACTGCTTTGGGATAATATTCTATTAATACCCTCATTGAAATCTCTAACTTCATTTCGACCTACACTTAAATATTTTACTCTTGAGAAAAATTTTTAGAAATCAGAAATTGCCGAATAGAATTTTCGTTTTTATCTTTTTTGCAGCCCTGATTTTTTCCTGTGAGAATCATCGTTTCGACAGCGATAAAAGACAAATCATTGCGAAGAATGAGATTGAAAATAGACTTCAAAGGCCGCGCGGTTTTGATGTTACCGCTTTCCATGAAGACACAGTAGAAATTCGAAATGATTCAAATTTTAAAAAACAAATCCGGTATTCATTAGACATCGAATATTTAGATTCCAATAAAGTATTACAAAAGAAAAAAGGGATTGTGATGTTCGCACCTGATGGGCAATCTGTGATTAATTCAAAAATAACCGACCGGTAATTTTATTTATCCAAAAAATAATTCTCCATTTATGAGTTTATTAAAAGAACGTTTTTTAGCCTTAGATGTTTTCAGGGGAATGACCATTTGTTTTATGATTATTGTAAATACTCCGGGAAGCGGCGCTATTCCTTATCCACCACTTGAACATGCGACGTGGCACGGATTTACGCCAACTGACCTGGTGTTTCCTTCTTTCTTATTTGCTGTTGGAAATGCGATGAGTTTTTCTTTAAAAAAATATAAACTTATCCCCAATTCCGCTTTTCTCGGAAAAATTATCAAACGCACTATTTTGATTTTTTTAATTGGTTACCTGATGTATTGGTTTCCGTTTTTCAGGTTAAATAATGGGGGAGAAATTATTGCAGCACCTATTGCAAATACCAGGATTATGGGGGTTCTTCAGCGCATCGCCCTTTGTTATTTTTTTGCCTCCTTGCTGGTTCATTATTTATCTGCGCGCAAAGTAATTATTGTTAGTGTTATATTATTGATTGGATATTGGCTGTTGCTCCTTGCTTTTGGAAATGCCGCACAACCATTGAGCATGTCGGGAAATGCCGGCCTTTACGTCGATAAGTTTTTAATGGGAAATAATCACCTGTATCATGGTGAAGGGATCCCTTTTGACCCGGAAGGATGGCTTGGAACCTTGCCCGCTATTGTCAATGTGGTCATTGGTTTTTTTGCGGGGAAATTTATCCAGGAAAAAGGCAAAACTTTTGAATGTCTTTCCAAACTGATGCTTGTCGGGGCTTTGTTTATTTTCATCGCTTTATGTTGGAATATGGTTTTTCCCATCAATAAAAAATTGTGGAGCAGTTCATTTGTGTTGGTTACATCGGGCCTTGATCTCATCATCATTTCTGCGCTCATTTATATCCTGGAAATGAAGAAGTGGAATCCGTTTCGCTGGTCTGGCTTTTTTGAAATATTTGGGCGGAATCCTTTGTTTATTTATATCCTTTCCGAACTTTTGGTCGTCATTCTTTTTATGGTACATGTGAGCCCTAACGAAAGTTTATTTAATTATATAAACAGAACCGTTTTCCAGGTTGTTTCTCCCGGCCCATTCGGATCTTTTTTGTTTGCCATTTTTTATATGCTTATCTGCTGGGGCATTGGCTGGTGGCTGAATAAGAGAAGGATTTATGTAAAGGTGTAACGAATCCTCAAAGCGGAAAGCAGAGAGCGGAAAGCGTTTAGCGTCTGGCATTTTGCCTTTCGCCTTTTACCTGGTGCCTTTCGCTTTTTTAATGTTAAGAAATTATTACCAAACTTAAAAAATCGATGTTCACAGGCAATAGTATTTTACTTTTGCACAAATTTTAGCTATGGCGGCAAACTCTATTTTAAAATTTTTTCTCCCTAAAGACAAGGTATTCTTTCAATTATTTGAAAGCGTTTCTGAAACGGTCGTTCAGATGGCTGAAAAACTGAAAGAAGTAGTTCATGAAAAAGATTTTGACAAAAGAGAAATTTTAATAAAGCAAATCGAGGATATGGAGCATGTAAACGATGACCATACTCACCGGATTTTTACAGAGCTTGGAAGAAATTTTATCACTCCATTTGACCGTGAAGACATTCATTACCTGGCTACCGCTCTTGATGATATTTGTGACTACATTTATTCGGCTGCAAAAAAAATTAATTTCTACAAAGTAACGCCTGACGATATTACCTTCCATAAAATGGCAGATTTGATTTTGAGCAGCTGTAGTGAAGTGCGCAAAGCAGTTATTGAATTAAGAGACATGAAAAATCTCCGGAAAATCACTGATGCAATGGTCGCCATCAACAGTATCGAAAACCAGGCAGACGATGTATTTGATTATAGCATCGAACAACTTTTTGAACATGAACCTGACGCAAAAGAAGTGATTAAAAAAAGAGAGATATATCAGGTAATGGAAATAGTAACCGATAAATGCGAAGATGCAGCGAACGTCATTGAATCCATCATTATTAAATACGCTTAAAGCTTAATACTAAAAGCTTAATGCTGAAGGCAAAAGGCCTAAGGCTTAACGCACCTTCGCCTTCCGCTTTTAGCCTTTGGCCTTTAGCTTCCAAAAAGAAAAATATGTTTGTTTTCCTGATCGTTATTATTATTCTTGCGCTCATTTTCGATTATATAAATGGATTTCATGATGCTGCAAACTCAATAGCAACAATAGTTTCCACAAAAGTACTTACGCCATTCCAGGCGGTTTTATGGGCTGCAGCTTTCAATTTTATCGCATTTTTTGTTTTCCGTGAACATAAAGTAGCTGGCACCATTGCTAATATTATGTCTGAAAATATTATCAATTTCAAGACGATAATTGCAGCAACCATAGCAGCTATAAGCTGGAATATTTTTACGTGGTATTATGGCATTCCATCGAGCTCATCACACACATTGATTGGAGGTTTGGCCGGTGCTGCACTTGCAGCAGGAGGATTAGCCGGTGTGAATACCCATCCTGTCTATATTGCTTTGATCTTTATGATATTGGCGCCTGTTATTGGGTTATTATTGGGTTTTGTTATTACTGTTATTACTGTAAATATTGCAAGAAAATCGCGGCCTGCCCGGGCAGAAAAATGGTTCCGGCACCTTCAGTTGGTTTCCTCTGCTTCTCTCAGCCTTGCCCACGGCGGCGGGGATTCTCAAAAAACAATGGGTTTAATTTTAACCGCCATCTGGTTTTATGAAAAAAGCGTTCATGGGGCAACGGTTTCGATTGAAGAAATGGCCATGCCCGAATGGCTGCCACTTGCCTGTTACTCTGCTATCGCATTAGGCACCATGTCTGGCGGATGGCGCATTGTAAAAACAATGGGAACACGGATTACCAAAGTAAATCCGCTCGAAGGTTTTTGTGCAGAAACTGCCGGTGCTTTTACCATTTTTCTTACCATATTTTTTGGAATACCGGTGAGCACTACTCACACGCTTACCGGTTCGATTGTAGGTGTGGGCGCTACCAAACGCTTGTCAGCAGTTCGTTGGGGTGTTACCGTTAATTTGGTTTGGGCATGGATACTCACTGTTCCGGTCAGTGCGCTTGTGGCTGCGGTTGTTTATTTTATCATTCATCTCCTCACTTGAAAAACAGGAAGCTTTTTTAAGAAGTATAAAATGAGAAGAGTCTTAAAAACCTTCCTGGTTCAGTTGAGATAATTAAAGTGCTCCCACTTTTCTAATCAATTTTCTCTTACTTTGTGGCATGAATAAAATTTTAGTTACCGGCGGTTGCGGCTATATTGGCGCTCATACAATTGTGGATCTGATCGAAAATGGATTTAATCCAATTTCTATTGATGATAATTCCAGATCTACCACAGCTTTGTTGACCGGTATAAAAGAAATTACCGGCGTTGCGGTAAAAAATTATAAAGTTGACCTGACAAATTTTGATGATACTTATGCGGTTTTCCAGGAAAATACGGATATTAAAGGCATCATCCATTTCGCCGCGTACAAAGCGGTGGGCGAGTCGGTAAATAAGCCTTTAATGTATTATGAAAACAATTTAATTTCTCTGATGAATGTGTTGAAATGCGCGAAAGAATTTAAAGTGCCGCATTTTATTTTTTCCTCTTCCTGCACCGTTTATGGAAGTCCGGATAAAATTCCTGTAACTGAAGAATCGCCGATAAAACCTGCTGAATCTCCTTATGGTGCTACCAAACAAATGGGTGAAGAAATTGTAAAAGACGTGACAAAAACAGGTGGATTGCAAAGTATTTTATTGCGATATTTTAATCCGGTAGGCGCTCATCCTTCCGCACTTATTGGAGAATTACCTTTAGGAAAACCGGAAAACCTGGTGCCGGCCATTACACAAACCGCCGTTGGAAAAATAAAAGAATTAACTGTTTATGGGGATGATTATGATACCAGGGATGGCTCCTGCATTCGCGACTACGTGCACGTTTGCGATATTGCTCATGCACATACACTGGCTTTGCAACATTTAATTGAAAATAAAAATGTACAGCCCTGTGAAGTTTATAATTTAGGAACCGGAAATGGTGTTTCTGTTTTGGAAGCCATTCATGCTTTTGAAAAAGTAAGCAATGTAAAATTGAATTATAAAATAGGCCCCCGCCGCCCGGGCGATATTGTGGCTATTTATGCAAATAATTCTTTGGCAAAAGAAAAATTACATTGGGATCCAAAATATTCCTTGCTTGAAATGATGGGAACCGCATGGAAATGGCAATTAAAATTAGAAGCAGATTCTGCGCTGCACAGCAATGCTAATTTTGAAATGAATTAATAAATAGGGAAATAAGAATCGGGATTATTTGTTCTTTTGCTGTAACAGCGATAACAAATCCTGATATCACTTGCTTTAGTATTTTTCCAAAATACCCAATCCAAACAAAGCAAAATCATATTTTACCGGATCTTGCGGATCAAACTTTTTTAACTCATTGGTTAATTCGACAGCAGCGAGCCAATCAAGCTGCTTTCTTTTTAATAAACCAAAATGCTTTGAAACTCTGGCTACATGTACATCTACAGGACAGATCAATTGTGAAGGAGTAATTTTTTCCCATAAACCAAAATCAACTCCTTTATTATCATTACGAACCATCCATCTGAGGAACATGTTGAGTCTTTTGCAACTGGAATTTTTTGCCGGTGATGCAATATGTTTTCTGGTTCTTTCAGGAATATGTTCTAAAGAGAAAAAATATCGGTAAAAATGGTTTAGCGACTTTTCGATTATATCAGAATTGTTGCTTTGTTGTATTGTCGAATTGTTGAAAAATGCAGATTCAAGGGATTTATTTTTCGAATAATGAAATTTAAAGAATGAAACGAAATATAAAAGATCCGTATCATTAAAAGTTCTATGGCAAAATTTTTCCAGTTTTTTCAAATCCTTATCTGTGTGATTTATACAAAAATCATAAGGCGCATTATCCATCAACTGGAAAAGCAATTTCGATTTATTAATAATAGTTTTGCGGATTCCCCAGGCAAATGTTGCTGCAAAAAATCCGGCTATTTCTATATCCTGTTTTTTAGAAAATAAGTGTGGAATGCAAACAGGATCATCTTTGATGAAATCCGGATTATTGAATTGAATAACTTTTTTGTCAAGAAAATTTTTGAGATCGGTTAGATTGTTTTCCACTTCAATCCTTCATTTGTTTCAAAACTTCTTCCCATGGTACAAGTGTTTCAGAATTCTTTTCAATTTTCTCGTTCCTTTTTTCTATTTCATTTTTAAATCCTGAACTTAGCATTTCTTTTTTCAAAAAATCTTCATGAATACTTTCCCACAAATCCAATACAAGCTCATATTTTTCAGCTACCGGTAAATTGAAAAGCTCTTCTTTATCGTATGCCATAAGTTTAAATTTTAAAATTTGAAAAGTAACTTAACTCATTTTAAAATTACGAATTTAAATCCAATTCTTACCCAATTGCCCTATTCAAATCTTCCATCAAATCATCTGCATCTTCAATTCCCACGCTCAATCTAATCAAAGAATCTACCAATCCGTTTTTCAATCTTTCTTCACGCGGAATGCTTGCGTGAGTCATCGAAGCGGGATGGCCGATCAGGCTTTCAACGCCACCAAGGCTTTCGGCAAGTGAAAAAAGTTTGGTAGAAGAAAGCACTTTTTTTGCCGCTTCCATGCTGTCATCTTTTAAAGTAAAACTGATCATTCCGCCGAATCCACGCATTTGTTTTTTGGCGATTTCATGGTTAGGATGATCTTCAAACCCTGCCCAATAAACTTTATCTACTTTCGGATTATTTCTAAGCCAATGGGCAATCTTTTCCCCGTTTTCACAATGCCTTTGCATCCGAACATGAAGTGTTTTCAATCCTCTTAAAATTAAAAAGCAATCCTGCGGGCCAGGAATCGCTCCGCAACTATTTTGAATAAATGCCAATTTATTTTTCAACTCTTCATCATTCACAATCAAACATCCATGAACCGAATCGCTATGTCCTCCGATATATTTTGTGGCAGAATGTAGAACGATGTCAGCACCGAGATCCAATGGATTCTGGAGATAAGGAGACGCAAAAGTATTGTCCACGCAAAGGAGGATATTGTTCTTTTTTGCGATAGCAGCAACAGCAGCAATATCCGTAATTTTCATCATCGGATTTGTGGGCGTTTCTGTCCAGATCAGTTTGGTGTTTTTATTAATAACTTTTGAAACTTCATTGGCATCCTGCATATTAATAAAGTGAAATTTCAAACCGTATTTCTCAAAAATTTTTGTAAAGAGACGGTAGGTTCCGCCATACATATCGTTAGCGGCAATTACTTCATCACCGGGATTTAATAATTTAATTACTGCGTCTGATGCTGCGGAGCCGCTGGCAAAACACAAACCAAATTTTCCATTTTCAACAATAGCCAAAGCATTCTGTAGTGCATGCCTGGTTGGGTTTTGCGTTCTCGCATATTCATAACCTTTGTGTACACCAGGGCTTTCCTGTACGAAAGTAGAAGTCTGGTAAATGGGAGTCATAATCGCTCCGGTTGCAGGATCCGGTTCTGCCCCGGCATGTATAAATTTTGTTTCCTGTTTCAAAATAATTTTATTTTAAAAGTTAATAAATCGGATGTCAGATTTAAATCTTAGCAAGCTTTCAGCCAACGAATAAATAATCACGATTCTTAATTCGCGGTTTCAATCCACGCATTAAGCCTAAAACACAATCGGCAAAGCTACTTTCACATCTTCCCAGTACATATTCATACTGGCTCCGGAATTTGTTTTTTCAAAAACGATACTCATATCTTCTGTCATTTCATTTTTTTTAACCGGCAAATCCATTCGCACCACATCTTTCAAAGAATCGTATCTGAAGCCACCCCACGTATCGGTTTCTTTGTTTACAATCAATGTCCATTTGTCTGTAAACGGAATTGCATATAGCGTATAACGTCCTTTTTTTATTTTTTTCCGGTTTATTTCAACATCTTTAAAAAATTCAATCTCTGTTGCTTCGTTTGCACCCAGCCGCCACACTTCCCCATATTCCTGCAATCCACCAAAAATTTTTCTTCCATTGACCTGTGGCCTGCTGTAGATGACGCGCATTACCGGCGCTGGCGGCATTTTATTTTGTATTTTCTGGATGGGATAATTTACGGGAAAATAACTCATGTCCATGGGTGATTTATCAAGCGGTGGAATTGGAGACGAAGCAAGTTGGGCAGAGGCAGAAAAACAAATCATCATTAAAACCAGGACAAGAAAATTCTTCATAAATATTTTTTTGACTTGCAAATATAGATGGATTTATTCTGTTAAAAGGCGGTGCATGTTTTCAAATGCAAACTCTCTTAATTCAGGAAAAAAAGCTTTATAACAGTTGGACAATTCCCGGTAATGTGCATTAAATATTTTGAAGGCAAAATCAGATTCGTTTAAATAAACAGCCCGGTGAACGAGGCCGCCAAAACTTTTGCGTATGCCTTCTTTTAGCCGGTATTCATACAACCAGTTTTGTGTTTTCATATAAGGAAATAATCTTTGAAAAGAGGAAGGAAAAATCAGTTTTTGCTGATCCAATTGTCGATAAATTTTTTTAGCAAATGCTTCAAGGCCTCCATAAGATTCAAATTCTTTTTTATCCAACGCTAAAAAATGATCATAAACAATGTCGACGAAAGCGCCGGAATACAAACGATAGTGCGGTCTGAAAAAATCTTTTGCAATCGCAGTTGCGGGATGAAAGTCTGTAAAATGGTCAATCATGCGGTGCAGAGCAATCCCTTTTTGAATCGGGAAAGGATAATCAAATTTCCGTTTCCCTTTTACAAAATCGCTGATCATATTTCCGGTTAAAATTTCCGGATTATCAAAAGACAGATAAGCATGGGCCAGGTAATTCATTTTGTAAAAATAGGGCTTAAAGGTTGCCAACCTTTGAAAGGTTGGCAACCTTGGCATATATTTTTCTGTAAAAAAATTTATTAATTCTAATACAAACTATTATGGACGAAACAGAAAGAATAACCGACCCTTCAATGGGAAGTAACGAGTTGGGGTCAGAAACCCGCGAAGAAGTACACACAGGTGTTTCAGCCGGTACAGATACCCAGCTTTTCCTCGCTGCCGCCGGCGGTAAGAAGCACAAGAAGAATAACGCAAATGACGATAAAAAAACAAAGGATCGCAATACAAATGAAAAGCCGATTGAGGATGATGATGCGGGGTTTTTGAAAGCAGATGAAACAGACGAATAATAGCATACCGTCATTTCTAATTTAAAAGAGGCAGGCTTAGCTTGCCTTTTTTAAATTTTTTGTAGAATAAAATACTCAAATTCTAAATAATAAATTATGGATAAAACTACCGAAGACGAAGAAAGAGCAACGAATTCAAAAATTAAAACCGATTCGTCGGGGAACATGTCGACGAAGCCCGATACCACTCCAAAAGGCGCAAAAGGAACTAAAATGGAAAACAAAATTTTGTTTATCACCGGTGCCGATAGCGGAATTGGAAAAGCCTGTGCATTATTGTTTGCCAATCAAGGCGCAGATGTGGCCATTGTTTATTTAGATGAAGACGATGATGCAAATGATACAAAGAAAAAAATAGAATCTTATGGAAGGAAATGTTTATTAATTCGTGGCGATTTGCGTAAAGAAGATTTTTGCAAAGAGGCGATAGGCAAAACCATAAAAGAATTTGGGAGAATTGATGTGTTAATCAATAATGCAGGCACACAAACAGAAGCTGATTCTCTGGAAGATATTACCACAGAAAATATGATAAAGACTTTTGAAACAAATATTTTCGCCATGTTCTGGATTACAAAGGCAGCGCTGCCACACATGAAAAAAGGAAGCGCTATTGTAAATACCACTTCTGTTACCGCCTATCGTGGCAATCCTAAACTGATAGATTATTCCGCAACAAAAGGCGCTATAGTTACTTTTACACGCAGTCTGAGCGACAATCTTGTGAGCAAAGGAATCAGGGTAAATGCAGTAGCTCCCGGACCGATATGGACACCTTTAATTACTGCGTCTGAACCGGATAAAACCATATCCCAACACGGTGCCGGCACACCCATGCAACGTGCAGGACAACCTTCAGAAGTAGCGCCATCGTATCTATTCCTGGCATGCAATGAAGACTCCAGTTATATTTCAGGGCAGGTGTTGCATCCAAACGGAGGCGAAGTAGTAAACGGATAAATAAGTTAAAATTCTATTTTCATGAGTGAGGTTGTTGAAGTCGTTCCGAAACTTTCAAAAAGAAAGTTGCGCAGCATTATAAAGAATGAAGAAAAAACTGCCCAGGCAGCGAATCTTATTTATGTAAGTGATAAAGATGAAGGAATAGAAAGAAGGAAAAAAGGCGACACTTTTGAATATTATTTTAAAGACGAACTGATAAAAGATGATGAGGAACTTTTGCGCATAAAGCACCTGGTCATTCCTCCCGCATGGGAAAAAGTCTGGATCTGCAAGAATGAAAATGGCCATTTGCAGGCGACCGGATATGATACCAAAAACCGGAAACAATATAGATATCACCGCGCCTGGAATTCATTAAGAAACGAAACAAAATTTTACCGCCTTCTTGATTTTGGAAAAGCATTACCGGCAATCCGTCTGCAATTGGAAAAAGATTTAAGTATTCCTGAATTATCAGAAAAAAAAGTATTGGCGGCGGTTGTCAGTTTAATGGAACGAACAAACATCCGGATTGGAAATGCTTTTTATGAAAAAGAATATGGCTCTTTTGGCTTAACCACTTTGAAAGATCACCATGTGAAATTTAAAGGCAACGCTGTAACCTTTTCTTTCAAAGGAAAAAAAGGGGTCTATCATAAAATACAATTGAAAAGTAAAAGGCTGGCAGGTATCATCAAAAAATGCAGGGATATACCGGGAAAAGAATTGTTTCAATATTACGATCACGAAGGCAATCACTACTCAATAGATTCCGGCGTTGTAAACACTTACATCCGCCAAATAAGTCAGCAGGATTTTACCGCAAAAGATTTCAGGACCTGGGCCGGAACTGTTCACGCTTTCCTTGCTTTGAAATCAATTGGTTGTTGCGAAACAAAAACAGAAACGAAACGAAAAATTACAGAAGCGCTCGACATTGTTTCTGAACATTTGGGAAACACAAGAACAGTTTGTAAAAATTATTATGTGCATCCACTCATCCTTTCTCTTTATGAAAGTAAGAAGCTGGAAAAGTATATTGATGAACTCGATAAAATTGAAAAAGACGATGGAAAGACGGGGCTTTCGCCGGAAGAAAAAGTGGTGATGAAAATTCTGGAATCAAATTAAAAAAAGTTTTCTGTAAATTCGGCCTTATGTTTTTAATAGAAAAAAAATCAGAAGCAGGCTTTGATAAAGTCATTCTGAGAAATGATGTCACTAATAATTACGTCTCTATTCTTCCAGGCTGCAGTGCGATGCTGCATGAATTTGTAGTGCATTTAAACAATGAAGAAATAAACGTGATTGACAGCTACCAATCTTACGACGAATTTAAAAACGAAGTGGTAGAAAAAGGATTTAAAGGATGTAAACTTTCCCCCTTCGTGTGCAGGATGAATGAGGCTAAATACACTTTTGGTGGAAAAGAATATTTCATCCAAAAATCCCTTCCTGCCAAACATGCTTTGCATGGCGAATTGTATGATAAATCCTTTACAATAACAGCAGAAACGGCGAATGAACTCAATGCTTCTGTTACCATGAAATATGAATACCGCGCAGAAGATCCGGGCTATCCATTTAATTATGATTGCATTGTAACCTGGCAACTGGAACCGGAAAATAAACTAACGGTTATTACAGAATGTGTGAATAAAGATGAAGGGCTGATTCCTATGCAGGATGGATGGCATCCCTATTTTACCATGGGTGATTCTATAAATGATTTGCACCTCGAATTTCAATCAAAAAATATGGTGGAGTTTAATGACGAATTAATTCCTACCGGCAAATTAGTCGACAACAATAAATTTTCTACCATTGAAAAAATAGGCGATACATTCCTCGATAATTGCTTCACTTTAGACTTGCAGGAATGCCAGCCACTTTGTGTTTTAAGAAATGTAGAGAAGAATTTTGAAGTCCAATTTTTCCCTTCTGACTCTTATCCTTATTTGCAAATCTACACACCACCACACCGCAAAAGTATTGCTATTGAAAATGTAAGCGGCCCACCAGATGGGTTCAATAATGGAATGGGTTTTATTACTCTTGAATCCGGGCAATCGGCGTTATTTACCACAACTTATAAAATTCTACTTTTAAACAAAATTTATGAATGAATCTGCTGCAGATGTAAAAAGAATTTTTGAAGAAAAATTTAAAGAACAACCGCATGTTTATTATTCCCCCGGCCGGATCAATCTCATAGGAGAACACATTGATTACAACGATGGATACGTAATGCCCGCTGCCATTGACAAAGGAATTTTTTTCGCAATCACTTTAAATAATTCTGAAAAAGTGAATTGTTATTCCATTGATTTTGATGAAAGCATTTCTGTTCCACTTACAGAAGTGAGAAAAATGGATGGCTGGAAAAATTATGTGCTGGGAGTGGTGAATGAATTTCAAAAATTGAATTTACCGGTGAAAGGTTTTAATTGTGCTTTTGGCGGTAACATCCCTATTGGCGGCGGTTTGTCTTCTTCTGCCGCATTGGAAGGTGGCATTTCTTTTAGCCTGAATGAGCTCTGTAATTTCGGAATGAGCCGCAAAGATCTGGCTTTACTTGGGCAGCGTGCAGAGCATAATTTTCCTGGTGTGATGTGCGGCATTATGGATCAATACGCCAACATGATGAGCAAAAAAAACACCGTCATGTTGCTGGATACAAAAAATATTTCCAATGAATATATTCCGCTGCATATAGAAGGTTATGAAATTATTCTTATTAATACAAAAGTCCATCATTCACTCGCTGCTTCTGAATACAATCAGCGAAGAAAAGAGTGTGAAAAAGGTTTGGAAATTTTAAAAAAAGGATTGAACATTCAGTCTTTCAGAGATATTAAAAATCCGGATCAACTTCTGCCTTTTAAAGAACAAATGGGGGATAAAATTTACCGGCGATGTTTGTTTGTGGTGGAAGAAATCTTGCGTACTAAAAAGGCTGCATATCTTTTAAAAGAAAATGATTTGATTGGTTTTGGAAAATTAATGTTTCAAACTCATGAAGGATTAAAAAATCTTTATGAAGTAAGTTGTAAAGAACTTGATTTTTTGGTAGATGCAGCAAAAGAAAACAACGATGTAATTGGTGCAAGGCTGATGGGTGGCGGCTTTGGTGGTTCTACCATTAATATTGTGAAGCAGGATGGTGTAGAATCTTTTTTATCAGAAATATTACCGGCTTATAAAAGGCAATTCAATATTGATGCCGAGAGTTATGACGTAAAAGTGGTGGATGGAACTTGTGAGATTGTGAATTAAGAATTGAGAATTAAGACAGAAGAATGCAGTAAACGAATAAATAATGCGCTTTTTGAAACTCTTAAAAGTTTAATCTTATTCATCCGAATACTAATATTTTCCACTATTTGAAAACGCACCCGTTTGATTAATTTGTAAATTGCAAATTAAAAATAAAGGATGTCAAGTCAGGAGCAAATAAACAATTTGATTGATGAAATCGTTTCTGGATACGATCCGGAAAAAATTTATCTGTTCGGTTCGCAAGCGAAAGGCAATCAAGGTGAAAATAGCGATATTGATTTATTTATTGTGAAGGAGACAAATAAAAGGAAATTGGATAGAAATCGTGAAGTTCGTAAATGCATAAAAACATATCCACAGAATGGTTTAGATGTTTTTGTACTAACCCCTACTGAGTTGAAGCAAGGAATGAAGGAGTTTATAAATATTGGAAAAGAGGCGGTCACTACTGGAAAACTAGTTTATGAAAGAATTTGAAAAATGGTTTAGAAAAGCTGAAAGTGACCTCTTAGTTATTAAAAACAATTTGTCTTCCAATGAAGTACCTATTGATGCCTGCTGTTTTCACGCTCAGCAGGCTGCTGAGAAGTATCTGAAAGCGTATCTTGTTTCAAAACTCATCATTTTTCCTAAAACTCACGATTTACAGTCTTTGCTTAATTTATGCATCAGGCAAAATAATACTTTTAATAAAATAATAGAACCAGCAATAAGACTTTCGGATTATGCAATCGGGCCAAGATATCCTGATGCTTTTGATGATCTTTCCATTGATGATGCTTTAAATGCAGAAAAAGATGCGAAGGAAATCAAAGAATTTATTTTGAAAAATTTTTTTATTTAAATTCCTTGCAATTAACAATTGAATTTTTAAAAACAATTTAAAACAGATGAATATATCATCCAGTAAAAGCCTATTTTCCCGCGCCCAACTATCAATTCCCGGCGGCGTTAATTCTCCCGTCCGGGCTTTTCGCAGTGTTGGTGGTACTCCTGTGTTTATCAAATCTGCCAAAGGCGCCTATCTTTTTGATGAAGATGGAAATGAATTTATTGATTACATCAATTCGTGGGGACCAATGATTCTTGGACATGCTTATGAACCAGTGGTAAAAGCAATCCAGGAAAAAGCTGCAGGCTCAACTTCTTTTGGTGCGCCAACCGAATTGGAAATAGATATGGCTGAATTGATAAAAAGTATGGCGCCAAATATCGACCTGATCAGAATGGTAAGCAGCGGCACAGAAGCTTGCATGAGCGCTATTCGTTTGGCCAGAGATTATACAGGCAAAAATAAATTTATCAAATTTGAAGGGTGCTATCATGGCCATGCCGATTGTTTTTTGGTAAAAGCGGGAAGTGGTGTAGCCACTTTAAATATTCAAACGGTTCCGGGTGTGACAGCCGGAGTGGCACAAGATACTTTGACAGCGCCTTATAATAATTTAGAAGCTGTTGAAAAATTAGTAGAAGAACATAAAGGAGAAATTGCTGCAATCATTATTGAACCTGTTGTCGGAAATATGGGTTGTATTCCGCCGCAGCCGGGATTTTTAGAAGGTTTGCGAAAAATATGTGATGAAGAAAATATGGTTTTTATTTTTGATGAAGTAATGACTGGTTTTCGTTTAGCTGCCGGTGGCGCGCAGCAAAAATTAAATATTAATGCAGACTTGGTAACGTATGGAAAAGTGATTGGAGGCGGTTTGCCCGTTGGCGCTTTTGGCGGTAAAAAAGAAATTATGGAACACATTGCTCCGCTCGGAAACGTTTACCAGGCAGGCACTTTAAGCGGCAATCCGATTGCGATGATTGCCGGATACACGATGTTGAAAGAGTTAAAAAACAATTCTTCAATCTATACACAATTAGATGAGAAAGGCGCCCGTCTTGAAAAAACTTTGAATGATATTTTAGCTTCTAAAAATCTTCCGCATCGCATTAATCGTGTTGGAAGTATGATCAGTATTTTCTTTTGTGAGAATGAAGTAACCAATTTTGAATCAGCTTCTAAAACGGATACAAATATTTTCAATAAATTTTTCCATCACTTGCTTGAAAATGGAATTTATTTACCGCCTTCCGCGTATGAAAGCTGGTTCTTTAGCCATGCGCTAAGTCATGAAGATTTGGAAAAAACTTTTGAGGCGGTTGAAAGTTTTAAAATATGAAGAAATAAAATTGAATAATTCATACTGAAATATTATTTTGTGCGCCACAACTAATCATTTTTTATGAGAACCGTCCTTGTATTCTTTGCACTTTTTATTTCGGTCTCCGGTTTCGCTCAAAAGATCTTAGGCGCTGCAATGGCTGATGATAATGGAATTACCAACGACCAGAAAAAAGCGAAATTCCTGGTTGTGGAAAAACAAATCAATGATTCCACATTTGAAAAGCTGAACTATAATTTCAGCGGCCCGATGATTAACCGTGCTACTTTTAAAGATAAAGCGCTGACCATATTAAATGGCGATTATGCTGATTATCATACCAATGGTTATCTTGCTACTACAGGGCAGTACAACAATAACAAAAAAGATGGCCTTTGGTATCTTTATGATGACACTGCAAAAGTTATCACCCAATACACCTTTCATCTCGATACACTTCTTTCAACAATTGATACGGATTCGCTGGATAAGGCCAGCAAAAAGATAAAACAGGATACAACCGGTGAAATAGAGGCAAGCTATAAAGGGGGAAATGCCAAAATCCGTTCACTTATTTCTTCCAATTTCAAAGTTCCTCAACGAACTTTCACCCTTCATAAAGATGGAAGTGTAAAAATTAGATTTGTAATTGATACAGCAGGAGATGTAAAAGATATTGCGGTTTTACAATCAGTTGAATTTGCTTTTGATGAAGAAGCAATGCGGGTAATTTCATTAATGAAAAAATGGAATCCGGCTTCGGATAAAGGCAAAAAAGTAAAAGCTTATCGCATTCAACCAATTGCAATTTCTTTTTAAATTATATGGTTATTTAACCAACACCCACCGTATCGTACACCAGCACTTTGTTCCATAAATGCGAACAATCTTTAATAAATTTCAGATGAACAGAATCTGTTTGATAAATGTCCTGATCTTCCTTATTATCAAACAATAATAACCAGGAAACAGACCAGCTCGTATCAATTACATCACGATTGGTATCAGCCGGTTTACCGATATGAAAATCTTTGATAGTTGATGCATTAGACAACTGATTCAGTCCGTCAATTAGTTGTTGTAAATCATTTTTGTTGCCTGGATTTTTTAGCCAAAAAAAGACATGATGAATAAAACCATCGTTTTTGATAATCATAATAAAAGGTTTTTTAAAAACATTAATCAACCTCAAACATAATGGAATGTAGTGGAAATACAAATCGACGATATTTGTTTGTTTACTGCGTTAGCCCAGCAGCACATTAGTTAATCCTCACCTTAATGCATTAACCATCGCTTCCATTTTCACCTTACATTCTTCATATTCTTTTTCGGCAATGCTTTTTGATGTAATTGCAGAGCCGGCCTGAATCGATAAGTAGCTGCTTTTTTCATTATAAAGAATGCTTCTGATAACCACATTAAAATCAAAGTCACCATCAGGATTTATATAACCTACGGTTCCGGAAAATAAACCGCGTTTTGTTTTTTCATATTTCTCTATTAGTTCCATTACCCGCTTTTTTGGAACGCCGGTCATAGATCCCATAGGAAATGTGGCCGATAAAATTTCACCAAAAGAAACATTTTCACTCAGCCTTCCTTCAATCGTAGAGATCATTTGATGCACTTGTGGAAAAGAATATATTTTTAGAAACTCCTTTACATAAACAGAACCTTCTGTGCATATTTTACTGAGATCATTTCTTACCAGATCAACGATCATGACATTTTCTGCACGCTCTTTTTCATCAGTCTCCAGTTGATATTTTTCTCCTTCAATATTTTTATCAATTCGTTTTGACGTCCCTTTTATAGGTTGTGAAATAATAACCTCTCCTGTCTTTTTTAAAAACCTTTCCGGGCTTGCACACAACAGATATTTTTCATCCAGTTTATAAAATGCTGCAAAAGGGTTTGGGGAAATTTCAGAAAGCTTTTTATATACCTCTACCGCATCTATTTCAATGTTTTTCGCAAAATATTCCTGGCAAAAACAAATTTCATAACAATCGCCTCTTAAAATATGCTGCTGCAATTTTTCTATCGTTTGCAAATATTCCTTTTTGGAAAACCCGCTTTCCAATACCGGTTTTACATGATGATTTTTAGCAGGAATAATTGAAATGATTTCTTCGAAAAGCTTATCTGTATCAAAGTTTCCATGAACGCCGATCTTCACCGTTTCTTTTGATAAAATAAAAACAATTTCCGGAACAAAAAAGTAAAAATCAGGAAAGCCGATTCCGTCTTTATTATTTGAAAAAAGATCCTCTATTTGATTTTTCAGGTCATATGATACATGGCCGAATATCCAATCGCTGTTTTCTTTTTTAAAGTCATCAAGAGATGCAAGATTGCTCTCTTCACTGGAAGTGATTGAATGTACAACACCACACCCGGCGATACAATCGTACGATTTATCAAATTCATAATCATGATTGTCCAGAAAACAAAAATTGCTGAACTTCTTTGCAAAGTCCAGCAATTGATATTTAAAAAGATAAAAATCAGTAAGAGTGTATGAAAAATATTTCCTTTTCAAAATGATGCGTCAGCCCATCCCGTATTTTTTTTTAAAAATCTTCATCGTCGTCAAACAAATCGTCGCCTTCATCAAAAAGGTTGATGCTTTTGAAATCATCATCGCCTTCAAAGTCATCATCTTCCTTTCCTTTCTTTCCTGCTTTTTTCCCTTTTGATTTGGGAATATCAAACTCTTCGAAATCGGGATCAAAATCGTCATCTTCTACTTTTTCCCAATCATCTTCCACTTCTACATCGTCATCCTCCTCATCCTCGTCTTTGGTTTTTTTCGAAGAAGATGTTTTGCCTTTCTTTACAGAAATATCATCTTCCTGGTCAAAATCATCGTCGTCATCGTCATCATTTTTCTTTGAGTCTTTTTTCGATGAAGCTTTCGGAGCTGCGCCAGCAGTTTTTTTGGGCGGAAATTGTTTTTCCTTTTCAGATTTTGCTTTCATATTTTCCAAGGATTTTTTGTAAAATTTCAATTTCATTTTCAATTAACCAAAAATAAAGACTACTTTTTTTTAAAAAAAGTCACCTCTTTTTCGACCACAATTATAAAGCCACAATGATTTGCCCGGTGCCCGGCCCATTTGAAATATAATTTACCGGAATGCCCAATGTTTCATTAATATAATTGATATAAGTATCCATTTGTGCAGGAATATTTTTAAATTTTTTAATGCCGGTAATATCCGTTTTCCACCCTTCAAATTCTTTATATACCGGCTCTATATCGGCACCTTCCATTTGAAAAGGAACGTGTGTAGTTTCTTTCCCATCCACTTTATATTCATTACACACTTTAAGCATGTCAATATTATCCAGGACATCTGCTTTGGTCATTACTAATTGAGTAACCCCATTGATCATACAGGCAAAATTCAAAGCAACCAGGTCAATCCATCCACAGCGTCTGGGCCTGCCGGTTGTGGCTCCAAATTCATGTCCGGTCTGACGAATTAATTCACCCATTTCATCGTGCAATTCTGTAGGAAACGGGCCGCTTCCAACGCGGGTACAATATGCTTTTGTAATACCGATTACTTCTTTTATTTTTTGCGGTGAAATGCCCAGGCCGCTGCAAACACCTGCTGTAATCGTATTTGAAGAAGTAACATAAGGAAAAGTGCCAAAATCAACATCCAGCATACTTCCCTGCGCTCCTTCGGCAAGAATTTTTTTACCTGCTTTAATGGCGTCATTTATGAAATATTCGCCATTTACTATTTTTAATGTTTTCAAAAATTCAAGCGCTTCAAAAAATTCATTTTCCGCTTGTGAAATATCTTCATCAAAAGAAAAATTGTCTAATATCTGCTGATGTTTTTTTCTGAGTTGCTGGTATTTTTTTTGAAAATCACTGGCCAGTAAATCTCCAACCCGTAAACCATTTCTGCCGGTTTTATCCATGTAGGCGGGGCTGATTCCTTTAAGCGTAGAACCAATTTTTTCCCGTCCTTTAGCCGCTTCACTTGCCCGATCGATCGCACGATGTGTGGGCAGAATGAGATGAGTCCTTTCGCTGACATACAAGGATTTTCGAAAGTCAACACCAAATGAAGCAACGGCTTCACATTCTTTTTGCAAAATGACGGCATCCAGCACGACGCCATTCCCAATCAGGTTTGTTTTATTTTCATGAAAAATACCGGAAGGAATCTGGTGAAGCACAATTTTTTTTCCATCTACATAAAGTGTGTGCCCCGCATTGGGACCACCCTGAAAACGTGCAATCATATCGTAAGCCGGCGCAAAATAATCTACAATTTTCCCTTTCCCTTCATCGCCCCACTGGAGCCCAAGAATAACATCAACCATTTTTAAAACTTATTTATTAGATACTTTTTTAAGAACGCGGTAAAAGTATAATTAAAAACAGAAACGGAGATGGAATGAAGGAAAAATTATTTGTTGGAAAAAACAAAGCGTGTATAGAATTAAAAGGAACCGCACTTTGCAGCAAAGAAATAAATAAGAGAGAATTGTGTTTTCAATTTTCACAAAAATTCAACGCAAATAATCTTTTTTGAAAAATTCAAAATGCTAAATGAAAAACACGTTCCTTTAACAATCAATTTACAAAAACACCTATATTTACTCAAAAGAATATAATGCAAAGACGTCAGTTTATCAAAAACACGACAGTTGCCGGCGCAGGCATCGCACTTACCGGGTTTAAACCATCGGCATTTGCTCCTAAAAGTGCTGCTGATAAAATAAGAATAGCTGTACTCGGAACAAATGGCCGCGGACTCGCACATATTGAAGCTTATCACACGATTCCAAATGTCGAGATTGCTTACATCTGTGATGTGGAAGAAAAGGCGCTGGCGAAAGGGATGAACCTCGCTGAAAAGCTAAATGGCAAAAGGCCAAAGGCGATTAAAGATTTCCGCACCATTTTAGATGACAAAGACTTACATGCAGTTTCTATTGCTACTCCCGATCACTGGCATACGCCTGCCGCCATTCTGGCCTGTGCCGCCGGAAAACAGGTGTATGTAGAAAAACCGTGCGGCCATAATCCGGAAGAAGGAGAAATGCTGGTGGCTGCGGTAAAAAAATACAACCGGCTGGTGCAGATGGGCAATCAGCGGCGTTCCTGGCCAAATATTACGGAAGCGATGAAGGCAATTCATGATGGTATTATTGGCGACGTTTATTTTGCAAGAGGCTGGTATGCCAACAATCGTGGCTCTATTGGGCATGGAAAAGTGGTGCCTGTTCCTTCGAATCTTGATTGGGAGCTATGGCAGGGGCCGGCACCTCGGGAAGATTACAGGGATAATCTGGTGCATTACAACTGGCACTGGTTCTGGAACTGGGGAACCGGCGAATCGTGCAATAACGGGACCCATGAAATTGATTGCATGCGCTGGGCGCTTGGCGTCAATTATCCTGATAAAGTCGTTTCTGGTGGCGGACGTTATGCATTTAACGACGACTGGCAGACTACAGATACACAGATGATTACTTTTGAATTTCCGGAGAAAAAAGCGATTAGTTGGGAAGGCCGAAGCTGCAATAATTTTCCTGAGGCTGGCGGCGGCAGAGGATTCAAAATTTTTGGAAAGAAAGGAACGCTTGTAAATAGCGGAAATGATGATTATAAAATCTATGACGCGGATAATAAGCTCATCAAACAAAGCCGGGAAGAACAAAAAACAGATACCATCAATCCTGTTGGGCCGGGAGTACAACTCGACGCTTACCATTTTCAAAATTTTATCGACGCAGTGAGGGAAGGCAAGCCACTCAATTCTCCTATAAGCGAAGGACATAAAAGTGTATTGTTGTGTCATCTGGGAAATATTGCACAACGGGTGAGCAGAACCTTGCATTGTGATCCGGCGAAAGGTGGAAAAATCCTGAATGACAAGGAAGCTCAAGCGCTTTGGGGACGCCAATATCAGCAAGGCTGGAGACCGGATATTAAATTAGCATAGTATCACTTTTTCTTTACTAAATCTTTTCAAATGAACTTAAGGAATTCAATTACCGCTTTGGCTTTTTTGCCTTTTCTGGCTACCAGTTACACCACAGCTCAAAAGGCAAAGCCCGGATGGACGGATCTCTGCAACGGTAAAGATCTTAACGGCTGGCACCAGCTGAACGGGCAGGCAGAATATACCGTAGAAAATGGAGAAATTGTAGGCACTACTGTCGCAAATACGCCGAATTCCTTTCTTGCTACCGATAAAGATTATGGCGATTTTTTCCTTGAACTGGATATAAAAGTAGATACTGCGATGAACTCCGGAATTCAGATCAGAAGCGAAAGCCTTCCGGATTATAACAACGGCAGAGTGCATGGCTACCAGGTAGAAATTGATCCTTCGAAAAGAGCCTGGAGCGGCGGTATCTATGATGAAGCCCGGCGGGGATGGCTATATCCTCTGGAATTGAATCCGCCCGCAAAAAAGGCTTTTAAGAACGGGCAATGGAATCATTATTATATGGAATGCATTGGCAATAGTATTCGCACCTGGCTGAATGGAGTTCCGGCGGCTAATCTTGTAGATAGCATGACACGTAAAGGATTTATTGCTTTGCAGGTACACCAGGTAACCGATGCTGCTCATGCGGGTGAAGAAATCCGCTTTAAAAATATCCGCATCAAAACCACCGGCCTGAAGCCATCACCTGATGATAAGATTTTTGTCGTAAACCTGATTCCAAATACGCTTTCCCCGCAGGAAAAGAAAAACGGTATCGCGCTTTTGTGGGATGGTAAAACATCTGATGGATGGAGAGGGATTAATAAAAATGATTTCCCAGATTCGGGATGGGTAATGAAGGATGGCGTGTTAACTATTTTAGCTTCCAATGGCGAGCAGGAAGGATCAGGCGGGGACATCATTACCAATAAAGAATATGGCGCTTTCGAATTGCAATTTGATTTTAAATTAACTCCGGCTGCCAATAGCGGCGTGAAGTATTTTGTAAAAGAAAGTTATGATACCCATGGCATGTCCGGCATCGGACTCGAATACCAGGTGCTGGATGATAAGCTTCATCCGGATGCGAAACTGGGGCGTAATGGCGATCGCACTCTATCTTCTTTATACGATCTGATTCCCAGGAAAAATATTCCCGCAGCCTTGAAGGAGGTGGGAGAATGGAACCGCGGAAGAATTATCGTTTATCCGGATAATCATGTAGAGCATTGGCTCAATGGTTATAAAATGCTGGAATATCAGCGCGGATCGGCCGAATTTAAACACCTCGTTGCCATCAGTAAATATAAAGACTGGAAAAACTTTGGGCTTTGGGATAAAGGCCATATTCTGCTGCAGGATCATGGAAATGAAGTGTCGTTCAGGAGTATTAAAATAAAGGAATTGAAATAACATTGTTTTTAAAATTTAATGTTTCCTGTAATTGCCTCAAAACAGGCAGAAAAGAAAATATTGCTTATTTGCCATCAGCAAACAAACATTTATCGTGATTTCGTATTTCTTCTAACATTTCGGTGTTGCAAGAATTGATGATCGTTTGCCACGATGATTTTTTTTGCTAAAACTTTTATTTACATTTGCTAAATATTTTAGTAGATAAAACCTGATAAAAATGGACATCGACCCATATAATTTTGCATCGCATAACGGGAGTAAAGATTTTGATAAACGGAATGTGCAAAGCCCTAATGCTACTGGCTTTCGCGCGGCCACGGATGATATAATGGAACGCAGCATTGATCTGAATGAACAACTCATTGGCAATAAACCCGCTACTTTTTTTATGCGGGTAAATAGTGATGCGATGCATTTGGCAGGGATTTCCAAAGGAGATGTGGTCATTATCGACCGCTCATTAAAGCCGGTAAGCGGGAAAGTAGTTATCGCTAACCTGAACGGAGAAATGCTGATTAGACGGTTAGAAAAAATCAGGAACAAAGTACGGTTATTACCGGAATCCGATAATTTATCACCCATTGAAATAGACGCTTCCTGTTGCGATTTTTCAATATGGGGGGTGGTAACTTATGTAATTCATGTGCCGTAAACAAAACGAGTCGCTGATGAAAGCGATTGTAATTGTAATCGGTTTTATTGTTCCTGCGAAGGCCGGTAAACCAATAAATAATGACATTTCTGTTTTTTTTCAGGATGATTACTATCTCTCTGCAAACGACTTTTAGTAAATTTGCAGCTGAGGGGGTTCTCATCCAACCGAATTCCATCTCCAGGTATCAATCAGCATGTTTCAAATGATACAATATGAGCAGTAAAAAAACTTTGGTACTAGGCGCGTCTTCAAATCCAGCCCGCTATAGTTATCTCGCCATCAATATGCTGCGGGAAAAGGGCCACGATGTGGTGGCAATAGGAAGACATACCGGAAAAGTGAAGGATGTGGATGTTCATTCAGATCAGGAACCGGTCGAAAACCTCGATACGGTGACACTTTATCTGAATGCCAATAATCAAAAGCCGTATTATGATTATATTTTTTCTCTAAACCCAAAACGAATCATCTTCAATCCTGGCGCAGAGAATCAGGAACTGGCTGAACTGGCAAAACAAAAAAATATTTTCCCTCAACAAGCCTGCACGTTGGTTTTACTAAGCACCGGACAGTATTAGTACTTTTTTTTTGAGTACTTTTTCGCAACTTTCCCGTATTTCAGCTAACTTTTTTAGAACAGTAAAATAATTGAGAAGGATTGTCGTTTTATGGTCATCCAGGTTTATAAAACGTAAAAATCCATCTATGAAAATCATGCATAAAATGCTGGCTTTATGCCTCATTCTGATTACATCATACTCTGTGCACGCCCAGGTCCTCACATCCAACAGGCAGACTTATTTTAATAAATATTCAGAAAGATTACCTGCAGCCACCAGTGAACTGGATAAGGCATTTACAACCCCTGAAGGCGGAAAAGTAAAACTGGACTTTGGTGATTTTTCCTTTAACGGAGTGGTTACTT
Organism: uncultured Chitinophagaceae bacterium; assembly: GCA_963706825.1. Lineage (GTDB taxonomy): Bacteria > Bacteroidota > Bacteroidia > Chitinophagales > Chitinophagaceae > Ginsengibacter. The sequence continues at coordinate 1,484,653 of CAVPNT010000005.1, forward strand.
CTTCTATAAAAAGATATGACAACTTATATAGTGTTATCGTAAAAGCTCCTGGTCTGAATAATACATTACTGGCTATTTCCAAAAGAGTAAACGAGGATAAAACCGTTTCTTATGTGGGCCGCATCATTAATGAAAAATATTCAGATGGCTTTGAATTGAGAAAAGAAAACAGCGGCTATGCTATGAATAAAATAAGAACGGATGCAATGATAGAAGATTATTAATCTTAATAAAACCGTTACCCTAAAAACGGACATCATTCTAAAACCCAATTACCATGAAAAAGATTCTACCAGTTTTCTTTACCCTGACTATTCTCATGTCCTTAAAAGCGTATTGTCTTCCTAAATTGAGCAGTTTCCCTTCTGCCAAAGCCACGATATTCCTGGATTTCGATGGGCAAACGGTAAGTGGAACATCGTGGAACGGAGGCGCTACATTTTATTGCGCTCCTGCTGCTTTGACAGATGTGCAGATTACAGAAATTTTTAACCGCGTATCTGAAGATTACAGGCCCTTTAATATCAATATTACGACTGATTCGACCGTCTTTTTATCAGCGCCTTTAACCCAAAGAATCCGGATAATTGTAACGCCTACAAGCGGCTGGTATCCTGGTGTCGGCGGCGTTTCATTCACAGGCTCTTTTATCTGGGGCGATGATACTCCAGGATTTGTTTTCCCGGACCGGCTAAACAATAGCCCAAAAATCATTGCAGAATGTTGTACGCATGAAAGCGGCCATACTGTAGGACTTTCGCACCAGGCAAGATATAACGGAACCTGTACTTTGGTTTCTACTTATAATGAAGGGAACGGAACTGGTGAAACAAGCTGGGCACCGGTAATGGGCAACAGTTACTACCGCAACTTATCGGGATGGAACAATGGACCAACACCAAGCGGATGCACTTCTGATCAGGACAATCTTTCTATTATTACATCACGCAATGGGTTTACTTATCGCGTGGATGACCATAGCGATGATCCAAATGTAAATCCTACTTCTATCAAAATTGTAAACTTACGGTTTGCAGCGGACGGAATCATTAGTACCAATACAGATAAAGATGCATTTAAAATAAACCTTCCAAAAGACGGCAGACTGCAACTGAATGCGGATCCATTCTCGGTAGGGCCAAATAATGAAGGAGCAGATTTGGACATTCAATTAACGTTGCTAAATTCTAATCGTGAGGTGGTAAAAGTGTATAATCCGGAAGATAAATTAAATGTAGCGATTGATACGAATATGATAGCCGGTGATTATTATCTGGTGGTAAATGGAACAGGAAATGCAAATACCACCAACTATGGCAGTCTTGGCTCTTATAGAATTGCCGGAGTGTTTTCTCCACTTACCGTTCTGCCCATCAGCCAGGTATTACTTGCAGGCGAATCTTCAAAAGGAAAACACCATTTAAGCTGGAGCATTATTTCTGACGAACCGGTCAAAACTTTATCATTGGAAAGCTCTCTGAACGGTTCCATTTTTAATACCCTTACAACGGTGGATGTAACAGAGAAAAGTTTTAATTATGTCCCATTAACCAAACAAAATATTTTCTACCGCCTGAAGGTAACATCCGTCGCCGGCCAGGTAGTTTATTCAAATATTATTCCTTTAAAACCGGTAGAAAATGAAGCGAATTCATTGTCGGTAAGCACTTTGGTAAACTCTGAAATAACGATAAGATCTGCTCAAAAATTTCAGTATCAATTAGCGGATATCAGCGGAAAAACCATCAAAACAGGAAGCGCTGAAGCAGGGCTTACCACCATAAATATTAATAATTCTCCCAACGGAATTTATATCATGCAAATCATTTGTAACTCCCAAAGAACAACCCAAAGAATTGTAAAACTGTAAGGTAGATTCATGTGTAAGTTAGGGGCTAGCGTTAGGGGCTAGCCCCTTTGTTTTTTATAGGAATAGCGTAATCGTATATTCGTTAAAATATCAGAACAGGAATCTGCATTATTTCTTTGTTTGCTGAAGAAATTCTTTATATTAAGAAATCAGCACATTTTCAAATCTTCAGATTTTCATATTATCTTTCACCATTCAATTATTCCTCTTATCGCACAAAAGTTTACTTTATCATCAAATGAAAGACTAAAAAGCCGCAAAATTATTCAGCGGCTTTTTAAAGAGGGAAAATCATTTTCAAATTTTCCTTTCAGGGTAATTTATATTGAAATTGAACAGGCAGATGAAGGTTTGCAGGCAGGATTTACGGTAAGCGCCAAAAATTTTAAAAAAGCAGTTGACAGAAACCGGATCAAAAGATTGATGCGTGAATCTTATCGTTTGCAAAAAAATCCATTAAAAGACTTTTTAATAGAAAATGGTAAAAATTTTGCCGTTTTTTTTGTTTATACAGGAACAGAAGTGCCGGGATATGATTTGGTTTTTACGAAAATAAGTATGGCTCTTGAGAGGCTTGAAAAATTGATAAAAGGATCTTCACCAAATCAGTTTCCGGGTGGATAAGCGAATCGCAATTAGTTGCTAAAAAAGATTTCCGGTATTTATTGTTTTATTGAAAATGATTTTCTTCGAAATAAAAACAACCTTAGCATTATTCTAAAGCTAAAGTTGTTTAATATTCAACAAACTCAATTATTAATAATGTAATAGCTGATTAAGCGTTCACCTCTTGCTGTTTGACCAATTCTACTTCACACGCAATATTCACGGTATCTCCTACCAATACGCCACCACTTTCCAGCACTGCATTCCAGTTCAATTCCCAATCCTTACGGTTTACTTTTCCGGTAATGGTAAATCCGGCTCTTTCCCCTCCCCACGGATCTTTCTGAATGCCGCCAAATTCCACTTCCAGCTTAATTTTTTTGGTAATTCCTTTAATAGTCAAATCGCCCCATACCTCATAATCTTCCTCACCGGTTTTTTCAATGGTGTTGGACCTGAAGGTGATTTCTTTATGATGTTCTGTATCAAAAAAATCGGCACTTCTTAAGTGTGCATCACGCTTTTCGTCATTTGTTTTCAATGAATTTGGATTCATCCAAAAGTCAAATTCCGCAGTAGTAAAATCATCATCGTTTGTGTAGATGCTTGCGTTGTACTCCGTGAAAACACCTTTTACATTTACGATCATCAGGTGTTTTACTTTGAATGCGATTTCGCTGTGACTGGGATCAATTGTCCATTTTGTTTTTGTTGCCATGGTATTTGTTTTTTGTTTTTAATTTTAAAAAATATTAGTGTGCCAGTGTTCCAAACTTACCACTGTTAAAATCATTGATTGCTTCCTGGATTTCTTCTTTCGTATTCATCAGAAACGGTCCATAAGCTACTATTGGCTCATTTATGGGGTCGCCACTTAATAATAAAAGAATGCTGTTTTTAGAAGCTTTAATTTTTATTTCACCATCTTCATTTTTGAACTGGATATACTGATGTTCACGGGCTGTGTCTGTTTCATTTATAATAACTTCCCCTTCCACTACCAATAATCCTGTGTTGAAAGTAGCCGGCAAATTAAATCCTGCTTCTGCATTTTCACTGAGACGGATGTCGTACATTTCGACTGGTGAATAAGTTTGTGCAGGTCCTTTGATACCATTGTATTCTCCGGCAATTACTGAAACAATTCCTTTGCCGTTATCTATTTCAAAAAGTCCTTTTTGTTCACTTAATATCGGCTGATATTTAGGCGAAGACATCTTATGTTTTTTCGGTAAATTAACCCAAATCTGCACCATTTCAAAAGCGCCACCTCTTCTTGCAAATTCCGTTTCATGATATTCTTTATGTAAAATACCACTTGCAGCGGTCATCCATTGCACATCACCGGGATTGATAACACCGCTGTTTCCTGTACTGTCATTGTGAGCCACGCTTCCTTTGTATGCAATCGTTACTGTTTCAAAGCCGCGATGCGGATGAACGCCCACGCCACGGGGAACTGTAGTAGGAGTGAAATGATATTCCGGATTAAAATCCATTAGATAAAACGGGCTCATCCGGCCACCAAAAGTTCCTCCGCCCGGATAAAAATTAACTACTTTAAAACCATCCCCAACCATGTGCGATGTAGATGGAGAAAGCACTTCTTCAACTGATCTATATTTTCTCATGATTTTATTTTTAAACCACAAAATTAAAAACCTGCAATAGCCTTGCCAATAACATAGGTCAAGAAATCGCATTGATGTAGAATAAGATATAGGATGTTTGTGCGATTTGTGATGTACGATGTCTGTGGTACGACGTGTGATGTGAGATTCAGTAAAGCAACAAATAGTGAAGATTGTTATTTTCATTCTTTCTCCACACAAGATTTCATTACGTATCGTTTACTGCAAACGATAATTAAAGCGACTTTTTTCATAATCAGGCAACGGCCGCCAAAAAATAATTCCCCACTTCCGCATTTTTCCCTGTACTCTCTTTATCTTCCGCTCTTTTAAAAATCATTTTCCAATTATTTTTATATTTTTAGCTAAATAAACGTTTACCAAATATGCCTCATCCTCTTTTTCGTAAAAAAAGTATTACAGCTATTTTAGACGATGCCACATCAGGATTGTCGGATGCGACACATTCTGCATCGGGATTAAAAAAAGTGTTGACGGTGCGGGATCTTACTGCAATGGGAATCGCTGCCGTTGTAGGCGCAGGTATATTTTCGACCATTGGAAACGCTTCTTTTCAGGGTGGGCCGGGAGTTTCGCTTTTATTTGTTCTTACCGCTGTTTGTTGTGGGTTTTCCGCCTTGTGCTATGCCGAATTTGCTTCACGGATTCCGGTAAGTGGCAGCGCTTACACGTATGCTTATGCCTCTTTCGGGGAATTAATTGCGTGGATTATCGGCTGGGATTTATTAATGGAATACGCAATCGGAAATATTGCCGTAGCGATTTCCTGGAGCCAGTATTTTGTAAATCTGCTGGAAGGGTTACACATTCATGTTCCTGCTTTTTTAACAACCGATTATTTGAGTGCCTCGCGCGCATTTAATGAAGCCACCGCTGAATTAGCAAAAAGTGGAACACTCACCGATCTGCCAGAGAGTGTACAATCGGGGTATAATGCCTGGCTTCATGCGCCGCAAATAGGAAACTTTAAACTTATCGCTGATATTCCTGCGTTGGCGATTGTATTTTTTATCACATGGCTCGTTTATACCGGCATCAGAGAAACCAGGCGGGCAACCAATATGATGGTGGCTTTTAAGATTATCATTCTCATTGCCGTCATCGCCATCGGATGTTTTTTTGTAGCCCCCGAAAACTGGAGCCCTTTTTTACCGAATGGTTTTGGAGGAATGATGAAAGGTGTTTCGGCGGTGTTCTTTGCCTATATTGGTTTTGATGCAATATCTACCACGGCTGAAGAATGTAAAAATCCGCAAAGAGATTTGCCGCGCGGAATGATTTATTCGCTTATTATCTGTACAGTGCTTTATATCGCGATTGCTTTAGTTTTGACCGGAATGGTTTCATATAGTGAATTGCAGGTAGGCGATCCGCTGGCATTTGTTTTTAAAAGGGTAGGGCTTGACAAAATCAGTTACATTATTTCTTTCAGCGCGGTAATTGCTACGGCAAGCGTGTTGCTTGTTTTTCAAATGGGACAGCCAAGAATCTGGATGAGTATGAGCCGTGATGGTTTGTTGCCAAAGGCTTTCAGCCGTATTCATCCTAAGTACAAAACGCCTTCTTTTGCTACGATCGTTACCGGGCTTTTTGTAGCAATTCCGGCATTGTTTTTAAACCTGACAGAAGTAACAGACCTCACCAGCATTGGTACATTATTCGCCTTTGTACTGGTTTGCGGCGGCGTACTTTTATTGCCAAAAAGAGAAGCAGGAGAAGCAGCGCCAAAGTTTAAAATACCTTATATCAGTTCACAATTTATCGTGCCGGTTTTGTTTATTGTTGGGGTCATTATCTTTTGGAAAAACTTTTTAGGACTATTTGATTTTAGTGAAGGCTGGGAAATATTTAAAGATAAATTGCCTTTCTTTTTGTTTGTCCTTCTTTCTGTCGGATTGACTGTCGCATCATTTGTAAAAAAGCTTTCTTTGATTCCTGTTCTTGGCCTCGCCAGTTGTTTTTATTTAATGACCGAATTGGGTTATACCAACTGGATGCGGTTTTTGATCTGGCTGGTTATCGGACTGGTTATTTATTTTTTATATAGCAGGCATCATAGTAAACTGAATAAAGGCGAGACGATTTAAGAAAGAAAGAATGATTTTATTGCTTTCCTATATAGAATCTTTGCCGGATATTTTTTTCTTCTATGACGGCAAATGAATTTAGAATTGAAATATTAGAATCACACAATAACTTAAATAATAATGATCCGGCAAATAAAGGATTCGCTCCTTTTTCCCGGAAATAAATAACTGAAGGAGGATTGGTTCTTTTATGTTTAAAAATCAATTCTCCATAATCACTATCAAAAGTTAGAATTATCAAATCCATTTCACAAGCGATGTGCATCACTAAATCATCAGATATACCCGGAAACTCTTCCTGAATACTTTTTACTATAAAGCCATTATCTCTCAATAATTTGATACTTGGCCGTGGAAAGTTTTCATTTGCTAAAAACATATTATTATGCCGTAATTGGGAAATAAAGTTCCTGTTGAATACAATCTTTTAAATAAGCAAAAACCGCTTTTAAAGATTCGGAAGATATTGAAGGATAAGATTCTAAAATTTGGGTTTCACTCCAACCCAAAGAAAAAAGTTCGAGAATTAATTGAACGGAAATACGGGTTCCTTTGATCGTAGGCTTCCCGATTAAAATGTTGGGATCTGAAATAATATGTTCTTGCCATTTCATATCGCAATATACATATATTTTACACACCTCTTTCCCAACAATTTTTTCTTTAACTCTTTCCAACTATTCATTTTATCAAAAAATAAACTACTTTTGCCGCCCCAAAAGCGCATGTGGTGAAATTGGTAGACACGTCAGACTTAGGATCTGATGCCGCAAGGTGTGGGGGTTCGAGTCCCTCCATGCGCACTTTCTTCAACAGTTTTCTTATAAAAAAGAAAAGAATAAACCGTTACTCAAACGGTTTTTAAAATTTAAGTAATGGCAAGTGTAACTAAAGAAAATCTGGGTAATCTCCACGATAAATTGACAGTAAAAGTTTCTCAAGAAGATTATCTTCCTTCGTTTGAAAAAGCAATAAAAGATTACAGTAAAAAGGCAAATATTCCCGGCTTCAGAAAAGGAATGGTTCCTGCCGGAATGGTGAAAAAAATGTATGGCGCTTCTATTTTTTACGATGAAGTAATTAAATCAGTCGAAAAAGAACTGAAAAATTACCTGGTGACTGAAAAACCGGAAATCTTTGCTCAGCCTTTACCGATGGAAAATGATTTGCGCAAACTGGACATGAATCAGCCGGCGGAATATGATTTTCCTTTTGAAATAGGACTAAAACCGCAGGTTTCTTTAGATGCAATCTCTGCTGCTAAAACCACTTTTTACAAAGTAAAAACCACTCCTGAAATGATAAACGAAGAAGTGGAAAAATTAGTCACCAAAAACGGCGACCTGAAAGATGTGGAAACAGTCTCTTCACCGGAAAATGTATTAAATGTTTTGTTTGAAGAAAGCGATGCTGAAGGAAATGTGGTCGAAGGTGGCATTTCAAAAGATGATTCTATTTTATTAAAATATTTTTCCGAAGATTACCAGCAAAAACTGCAGGATAAAAAAGTAAATGACTTTTTGGTTCTTCAGTTAAAAGATGCTTTCCCTGAAAAAGAAAGAGAATGGATTTTGAATGATTTGGGTTTGGATAAAGAAGATTCTTCTGCTTTGGAGAAATACTTTAAAATGGCCATTACCAAAATTGGCTTGGTAGAAAAGAAAGAACTGAATGAAGAATTTTTTAACCAGGTATTTCCCGGAAAAGATTTAAAGACAGAAGAAGATTTTCGAAAAGTATTGGAAGAAGAAATTCAAAAGCAATGGGATGCTGCCGGTCACAATCAATTGCAGGATCAGCTATATCATATTTTAATTGAAACACCAATGGAATTTCCGGTTTCATTTTTAAAACGCTGGCTGGAAATTGGTGGAGAAAAACAAAAAACCTTAGAAGAGGTAGAAGCAGAATATCCAAAGTTTGAAAGTCAGCTTAAATGGACGCTCATCAGCGATAAAATTATTAATGATAACCATCTCGAAGTTTCTGAAGAGGAATTAAGAAACAACATGAAAAAAGAAATCATGGGTTATTTTGGCCAAATGAATCTCGGCGAAGATACAGACTGGTTGGAAAGCTATATTGACCGCATGATGAAAGATGAAAAACAGGTAGATGGTTCTTACAGAAGATTGATAACAGAAAAGCTGTTCAACTGGCTCGAAACGCAGATAACTCCAGAAAAAAAAGAAATTTCATCAGAAGAATTTGTGAAAATGCAGGAGGGGCACCACCATCATCATTAATAAAATTATTGGTTACGGCATACAAGACAGCAAGTCCAAAGGCCTGCAACGATATTTTATGAAGAGGCTGTTTGTCCACCCTGCTTCCTTATAAGCTTTTCAGCATTTTATTTGATCCTTTCATAAATTTCAACACTGCTGCTGCCATCCTGATTGTGGATTGTTTGTTTATAATGGTCTTTATCCGGCATTTCATAATCAATTACGAATGAATGGCCAGCAACAGTAGGATAGGTGGAATTCATATCCATTTCATTAAATTGTTTTTCATTTACTCCGTTGAAATTGCCATAACCCATATTGGTAGTTACTCTGCCGGTACTGTCTTTTGAGCTGCTGCCAAACATAAAATACCCATCATAAAAAGATTTATATTGTACTCGCTTATACCATAGAGTGTCCTTGCCATTTAATAAATAAGCCGATTGTTCTTTCCATACGCCGTCAAAGGGCGAGTTTGATGTATCTTTCATTTTATTATAATACTCAGTAAGTATTGAATTTTGTCCTTGTACGGGAATATCTTTAATAGTCTGAGTATACCCCTCAGGTGTAATTCTTATTAAGAGTTTATAAGTCATTGATTCATTACTAATGACAGAATCGAAGATGCTGTAAAAGACATGTTCTGTCAATGTATCTCCATTGGTTTCATAACTTCCGACTCCAAATGCGGCAATGCTGTCAGCTGGATTTAGTTGTGTGTACATGAAATGAGTAGGAGTATAAATCTTTAATTGCTTAAGATTCTTATAAGAGTTCTTCTCAGTTCCCTGTTGGACATCCTGAGAAACCATTAGGTAGGTTCCGCGAATTTCCTTTGAAATATCTACTTTTTGTCTGCAGCCTGCAATCATCATGATGATTGCGGCTAATGGGAATAAGCTTTTCATTTGTTATAGAATTAGTGTTTTACAAACGTAATTTAACATTTTTTTTAGATTTTTTCCTAAAAATCCTCCTTCAGGGCAAAAGTTTTTATGAACCAAATCTTATCAGCACAAACTTGTAAGGGAATTTTTAGGATAAGGCCGGTGTTCCTGCCCTTCTGTCTTATTTTTTTTGTTAGCATAATATTTGGAACTTCACCGCTTGTAAAATTTTTTTACACTAAATTTAATGTATGAATACAGGAAAAGAATTTGAAAAGTATGCCGTTAAACACAGAGGCATCAGCAGCAACACCCTGCAGGGATATATCAAACATAATGTAACGAATCTCACCCCAAACATTATTGAAGAAAGGCCGATGAATGTAGCCGTAATGGACGTTTACAGCCGTTTGATGATGGATAGAATTATTTTTCTCGGCTACCCGGTTAATGACGAAGTAGCGAATATCATTACCGCCCAATTATTGTTTTTGGAAAGCACCGATCGCACAAGAGACGTGCAACTTTATATTAATTCACCGGGTGGTGGTGTATATGCAGGATTGGGATTGTACGATACCATGCAATTTGTAAATCCGGATATTGCCACCATCTGTACAGGAATGGCAGCAAGTATGTCAGCAGTTTTGATGGCAGCAGGGGCACCAGGAAAAAGAAGCGCTTTAAAACATTCCAGGATTATGATGCACCAGCCAAGCGCGGGCGCTATGGGGCAGGCATCAGATGTGGAGATTACTGTAAATGAGGTACGCAAAATAAAGCAGGAGCTTTATGACATTCTGAGTAACCATACCGGTCAAACCGTAGAAAAAATTGCGACCGACAGCAACCGCGACTATTGGATGACTGCGGATGAAGCAAAAGAATATGGATTAATAGATGAAGTATTAATTACAAATTCAAGAAAACAAAAAAAATAGATCTTACTTAAAAACAGAACGTATGAATTTTTATAAAAATAATTTAATGAATATTACAGCGGAAGAAGAAGAACCTGAAGTGCCGGTACCTGAAAATCCAATCGAAAAAATGATGGGTGGAATGATGTTTGATAAAAAGTTTCTGGAACAGAGGAAAGTGTTTTTGTGGGGAGAGGTTCATGATAAAAGTGCGAGGGAAATCACTAACAGGCTCTTGTACCTGGAAGCGATCGAACCGGGAAAAGAGATTACTTTTTATATCAATAGTCCCGGCGGTGCAATTACCAGCGGAATGGTTATTTATGATACCATGCAAATGATTTCTTCGCCGGTAAGTACGGTGTGTATGGGAATGGCAGCGAGCATGGGCAGCATTTTACTGAGTGGCGGCGCAAAAGGCAAGCGCTATATTTATCCACATGGAGAAGTAATGATACATCAGCCAAGTGGCGGCGGACAAGGCACAAGTGCCGATCTGGAAATTATGGCCGTTCAAATATTAAAAGCAAAGCAACTCGGCGCTAAAATTCTTGCAGAAAACTGTGGACAGTCGTATGAAAAAGTGATGAAAGATTTTGACCGTGATTATTGGATGGATGCGGATGAAAGTAAAAAATATGGCATTGTAGATCAAATTTTAAAAAAATTGTAAAGCATCATTTCGACACTTTTTGTTGTCTTATAAATGATAAACATTAGCATTTAGTTTTTTAGAAAAAAGCTAATTTGCAAAAAATATCTAGAAACCCAATGGCAAAACAACAAACATTACATTGCTCATTTTGCGGAAGAAGCCGTGATGAAGTAAAAATTCTCATAGCGGGCCAGGAAGGGCATATCTGTGAAAACTGTATTGAACATGCGCAGGAAATTATCATGCAGGAAATTGTTCCACAGGAAAATGCTTCTGTTTCCAATTATAAGCTCTCTGTAAAGAAACCAATTGAGTTAAAGAAGTTTCTGGACGAATACGTAATCGGGCAGGATGATGCGAAAAAAGTACTTGCGGTAGCCGTTTATAATCATTATAAACGCCTGAATCAGAAGATTGATAATGACGTGGAAATTGAAAAAAGCAACATTATCATGGTCGGCGAAACCGGAACCGGTAAAACATTACTGGCTAAAACCATTGCACGTATTTTAAATGTTCCTTTTGCAATTGTGGACGCCACCGTTTTTACAGAAGCAGGTTATGTAGGCGAAGACGTGGAAAGTATCTTGAGCCGCCTTCTGCAGGTATGCAATTTTGACGTAAACGCTGCGCAAAAAGGAATTGTTTATATTGATGAAATTGATAAAATCGCCCGCAAAAGTGACAACCCAAGCATTACCCGCGATGTGAGCGGAGAAGGCGTTCAGCAGGGATTGCTGAAATTGCTGGAAGGAACAGAAGTGCTCGTGCCACCACAAGGTGGACGTAAACATCCTGAACAAAAATTAATTAAAATAAATACGAGCAACATCCTCTTTATCTGTGGCGGCGCTTTTGATGGCGTTGACCGTTTAATTGGCCGCAGAATAAATACAAATGCGATCGGTTTCAGTGTAAATAAAGAGTTGCAGGAATATCAAAGAAAAAATTTATTACAATTCGTAAACGCACAGGATCTCAAATCATTTGGACTCATTCCCGAATTGCTCGGAAGGCTTCCGGTAGTTACTTATCTCAATCCCCTCGATTCTTCCACTTTAAGAAACATTCTTACTGAGCCTAAAAATTCACTTATCAAGCAATACAAAAAGTTGTTTGATTTGGAAGGTATCAGTCTGGTGATTGAAGACGAAGTATACGATTTTATGGTAGAAAAAGCCATGGAATATAAGCTGGGCGCACGTGGATTAAGAAGTATTTGTGAAAGCATTCTTACTGATGCGATGTATGAGCTTCCTTCTCAAAAAGTAAAAACATTTACGGTTACATTAGAATATGCACAGCGCAAATTCAGCATTAGTAAGCTGAGCATGTTAAAGGTAGCATAGAATTCAGTAAACGAAGAAATAAAGGTATTTTATATTCATTAATGATTTAAGAGGCTGTGTGAAAAGCAGCCTTTTTTTATTTCCTGAAAAATAAAGCACTTTATCCACGCATTTACCCAATCAAGGAATACAGTACAGATGCATTCTCTAAAAATAAAAGGCTGTCTCTGACTTTCAAGTTAGAGACAGCCTTTTTTTAGAGCTTTATTCGATTTTTTACTTTAATACAGATTATTCACCTTGTGCTTCTGCAGCAGGAGCTTGTTGTTCTTTTGCTTTAGGCGCTTCTGCTCTTTTTACAAATGCAGGACGGCTTCCAGCTCTTGCTTTTTTGTGCGTTTCCTGGCGTTTGGCAAATTCAGCATCGTGTTCGCTGCTCCATTTGGTGAACTTTTCCATAGCAGCAGCTTCGTCAAATAAGCCGAGTGACACACCGCGAAGCAAATGCTTCAGGTATAGTACACCTTTAAAACTTAAAATACGACGAACCGTATCTGTTGGCTGCGCACCTTTGTGCAGCCATTCCAATGCCTTCTGACGATCTACCTGTATAGTAGCAGGTACCGTCAAAGGATTGTAAGATCCGAGTTTCTGAATAAATTTACCATCGCGCGGGCTACGGGCATCTGCAACTACAATAAAGTAAAATGGTCTCTTCTTTGAGCCATGGCGTTGCAATCTCATTTTTACAGCCATAAAAAATAGAAATTTTCTTGGGTTGTGATTAAATTTGGTTTATAAAAAGGAAAGCGAAGATAAGGGAATACTTGAAATATTCACAACAATTATCTTATTTTTTCAAAAAAATGACCTTAGTGCTTCTTTTTCTCAAAAAATTATCTTTTTCCTAATCCTGCCAGTTTGCCCATCGGCATTTTATTCATCATTTTCATCATAGACTTCATCTGGTCAAACTGTTTGATAAACTGATTTACATCCGCAATATCTTTTCCACTTCCTTTCGCAATCCGCTGTTTGCGGCTGGGATTTATCAAATCCGGATTGCGACGTTCTTCTACAGTCATTGAATTGATCATAGCTTCAATTCCTTTAAACGCATCGTCATTGATATCAATATCTTTTATTTGTTTACCCACACCCGGAATCATTCCCATCAAATCTTTCAGGTTTCCCATTTTTTTGATCTGCTGAAGCTGGGTTTTAAAATCTTCAAAATCAAACTGATTTTTACGGATTTTCTTTTCCAGTTTTGCTGCCTGCGCTTCGTCAAATTGCTCCTGGGCTTTTTCTACCAAACTCACAATATCGCCCATGCCCAAAATACGCTGAGCCATACGTTCCGGATAAAACACATCCAGCGTTTCCATTTTTTCGCCACTGCTCACAAACTTAATCGGTTTGTTCACGGTATATTTTATCGAAATAGCCGCACCACCGCGTGTATCACCATCCAATTTTGTAAGAACAACGCCCGTATAATTTAAGCGCTGGTTAAATGCCGCTGCAGTATTCACCGCATCCTGACCGGTCATGCTATCCACCACGAACAGGATTTCTTTTGGATTTAATGCGCTCTTGATATTCGCCACTTCCGTCATCATCACTTCATCAATCGCCAGGCGGCCGGCGGTATCAATAATGACCACATTTTTATTTTTCGATTTCGCTTCTTTCAAAGCGTTTTGCGCAATCTCTACTACGTTTTTGTTTTCCGGTTCGCTGTAAACTTCTACGTTTATTTGTCCGCCCAAAACCTTTAACTGTTCAATAGCAGCCGGACGGTAAACGTCGCCTGCAACAAGCAAAGGCGATTTTCCCTTTTTTGTTTTCAAGTAATTAGCGAGTTTTCCGCTAAAAGTCGTTTTACCACTTCCCTGTAAACCTGCGATTAAAATGATGGCCGGGTTTCCGCTCAGATCCAGGTCGGTTTCAACTCCTCCCATCAGATCAGTCAATTCGTCTTTTACAATCTTGACCATCAGTTGCCCCGGGCTAACCGCATTAATCACTTTTTCTCCGGTTGCTTTTTCCTTGATGATGTCTGTAAATTCTTTGGCAATTTTGTAATTCACATCCGCATCAACCAGGGCACGGCGAATATCTTTTACGGTGGAAGCAATATTTAGCTCAGTAATTCTTCCCTGGCCTTTCAGGTTTTTAAACGCGGTGTCGAGCCGGTCGCTTAACGATTCAAACATATTATTGAGTAATTAAAATTTTTTTTTTAAAACGATAAAAAAAGTGAACTGATTACATTCACCTGATGTTGCAAATTTACGAAAGTTGTGTGTTTTTTTGAAAACAGGAATTCGGGTTATTTGTTGGTTTGCTGAGAAGAATTGAACTTAAAGGGCGTAATGAGTTAGTTTTTTATCTTATTCCTGAACTTAACTTATCAGGCATCATTTTAAACACAATTAAACTCGATGTGTTCAAAATCAGGGTTGTACAGTTGCTCCGAAAAGCCCAACAATTTAAATTTAAATAAAAAGCTTTTTTAGTTTTAATATTACCTTTACAATATAGCCCATTAAATTCTGAAAGAAATGAAAAAAATACTGATTGCAATTGATTACAATCCAACAGCCCAGGACATTGCCGAAACCGGTTATTCCCTCGCAAAATCAATGAATGCTGAAGTTACTTTATTGCATGTAGTGGCAGATTACACTTATTATTCCTCGCTCGATTATTCGCCGATAATGGGCTTCGACAGCTTCAGTAATTTGGGAATGTTGCAAACAAATACCGTAACAGAATTGCAAAACGCGGCACAGGATTATCTTGGAAAAACAAAACAACACCTCGGCGATCCAATGATTAAAACTGTTGTAAAAGATGGTGATTCCGGCGATGCGATCATTGAAACTGCAAATGAGATATCTGCAGATGTAATTGTAATGGGAACACACAGCCGCCGCGGCCTCGATAAAATTCTGATGGGAAGTGTGGCTGAAAAAGTATTGCGCCGAAGCGCTGTACCCTTATTTATCATTCCTGTAAAAAAAGAAGAGTAACCTGTCCTCCACTTGCTCAATTAATTTTAGCAAAACTTCCGATAGAAAATATTTCTTTTTCTTTCCTTTTGGTTAATTCAAAAATTTTACATCAAAAATGATTAAATTGAAAAAAATACCGGCATCTGTGCATAGCGTACACAAGTTTTGTTTTTGAAAATAAATTAAGGAAAATGAACGAGGAAGAACCACTTTGGGAAGTTTTTATCCGCAGCAAACAAGGCCTGGAACATAAACACGCCGGAAGCCTTCACGCTGCTGATGCACAAATGGCGATTGAAAACGCCCGTGATGTATACACGCGCAGAATGGAAGGAGTAAGCATCTGGGTGGTAGAATCGAAATATATTCATGCTACCAATCCGGATGAATCAGAAAGTTTATTTGACCCGGCAAATGATAAAATTTACCGGCATCCTACGTTTTATAATTTGCCGGATGAATTAAAATACATGTAAAGCATACATTGTAAAAGACCGTTTTCATGGACAGCAAAGCAACAAATAATGCGAAAAATGATTTAGTGAAT
This sequence comes from uncultured Chitinophagaceae bacterium, assembly GCA_963706825.1. Taxonomy (GTDB): domain Bacteria; phylum Bacteroidota; class Bacteroidia; order Chitinophagales; family Chitinophagaceae; genus Ginsengibacter. The sequence goes on from CAVPNT010000005.1 coordinate 1,500,417, forward strand.
TACACCCTTCACCTTGCGGATAGTTCATTAATTATGGGTCACCGGCTGAGTGAGTGGACAGCCCATGGCCCAATGCTTGAGCAGGATATAGCCATCTCTAATATTGCCTTGGATCTGATTGGACAAGCGCGGAATTTTTATCAATATGCCGCAGAAATAATGAATTCAAATAACACCGGCGAAAAAAAAATTACGGAAGACGATCTCGCCTATTTAAGAGATGCCGGCCAATTTAAAAACCTTTTAATTACAGAACTCCCGAATGGCGATTGGGCACAAACAATTGGAAAAATTTTTTTCTTCAGCGTTTGGCAGTTTTATTTTTACCAAAAACTCATCTATTCCGAAGACAAGCAACTGGCGGCTATTGCTGAAAAATCTTTAAAAGAAGTAACCTACCATGTAAGATGGAGCAGCGAATGGGTAATCAGATTAGGCGATGCCACAGAAGAAAGTAAAAAAAGAATGGAAAAGGCAGTGTCACAACTTTGGCCTTATACCGGTGAAATGTTTGTTCCTGCTGCGTTTGAATCTGATCCTGAAAATCGTGTGTGCATAGCCGTTAGTAGTATTAAAAATGATTGGTTAGAAAAAATAAAAGGGGTTTTCCATGAAGCGACTCTTGATTTTCCGGATGAAAAAACCTGGATGCAAAGTGGCGGCAAAAATGGAATTCATACAGAACATTTAGGTTATATTCTTGCAGAAATGCAATTTTTACAACGCGCTTATCCTGGATTAGAATGGTAAACGACCAAGCCCGCCAAATATCTTTTAAAGAAGTTTTTCTCATAATATGTGCGATTGCTTTTGTGTTTCTGTTTCCTCATTTTGGCATTTTGCCCGTTCCTTTTTTATATGTGCTGCCCGTGCTTCTTGTCGTTTGGTGGTTTTTAAAAAGAAGTGGAGAAAATTTCACCGATATCGGATTTGATTTTAAGCGATTTGAAATAAAATCAATTTTTATTGGAGCAGCTTCGGCAATTGCCCTTTTTGTATTTCTGCAATATGTGTTTTTCCCTTTGCTAAGCACAGTTATTGATTTACATCCTGCAAACCTGGAAGATTTTAAAAATATAAAACATCATCCTTTCAATTTCATTTTTATTTTAATTGCCGGTTTTATTGTTGGCGGCTTTTATGAAGAACTGGTTTTTCATGGATTCGTTTTTACCAGAATTGAAATGATTGTAAAGGGAAAATTTGTTGTTCCAATTGCTTTTATTCTTACAAACGTCATTTTTGCTTTATATCATTTTCAACTCGGTACCGCTGGAATGTTAAATGCATTTCTCGCAGGTTGTGCTTACCAATATTTGATGATAAAATTTCACCGAAATTTGTGGTATTCAATTTTCTTTCACGCTTTTTTTGACGCGATAGGGCTAACATATATTTATCTTGGAATCTGATAAACAAAAAATATTATCCATTCTAAAAACGGTCACGGATCCTGAAATACCTGTCTTGTCAATAATGGATTTAGGAATTGTAAGAGAAATAAAAATGGAAGATGAAACAATAGAAGTTATTATCACACCCACCTACAGCGGTTGCCCGGCAATGGATTTTATCGGAATGAATATCAGAAAAGTTTTGAGAGAAAATGGCTTTGATAAAATAAAAATTACCCATCAGCTTTCTCCTGCATGGACTACAGATTGGATGACAGAAGAAGGGAAAGACAAATTAAGATCTTACGGAATAGCGCCACCTGTTTCAAAAACTTTTGATAAAAACTATTTGCAAAATCTTCCGGTTCAGTGTCCACATTGTAATTCAATGAATACAAAATTGATCAGCGAGTTTGGTTCTACTGCCTGCAAAGCGATTTATCAATGTAAAGACTGTGGCGAACCTTTTGATTATTTTAAATGTCATTGATTTATTTTCGGTTAATTTTAAAAAGAAAATTTACATACAAAAGATTCTTTCGATATTATTCTAAAATTTAAACTCAGAAAAATAATTACATGAGCTCCATTCTTTTTGAAATAAAAAACGCTATAGCATTTATTACTTTAAATCGCCCTGAAAAATTTAATGCTTTTAACCGTCAAATGTCATTGGATTTACAGGAAAAATTAGATGAATGCGAGAAAAACATTTCCGTTCGCTGTGTGTATGTAACCGGCGCGGGTAAAGGCTTTTCATCCGGACAGGATCTGACAGAAGCGATAGATCCGAACGGCCCGGAAATGGAAAAAATTATTTCTGAACAATACAATCCTATTATCAGAAAAATAAGAAATCTAAGTAAACCGGTAATTGCGGCAGTAAATGGAATTGCAGCAGGTGCAGGAGCAAATGTGGCTTTATGTTGCGACGTAATAGTAGCAGCAGAATCCGCTTCATTCATCCAGGCTTTTAGTAAAATTGGATTAATTCCTGATTGTGGTGGCACTTATTTTTTACCCCGTTTGATTGGCCTTCAAAAATCTTCCGCATTAATGATGCTTGGTGAAAAAATTTCTGCAAAAGAAGCAGAGAGAATCGGAATGATTTATAAATATTTTCCTGATGAAATATTTTTTACAGAAGCAGAAAAAATTGCTGTTACCCTTTCTCAACTACCCACAAAAGCATTGGCTTATACAAAACAAGCATTGAATAAATCTTTGGAACAAACGCTGGAACAACAACTCGAAACGGAAGATACTTTTCAACAAAAAGCCGCGGCCACCAATGATTTCAAGGAAGGCGTTTCTGCCTTTATTCAAAAAAGAACAGCAGATTTTAAGGGCTATTAAAACCAGATTACAGAAAAGCAAAAAACCTTTTTTTTGTTTGTCTGCCAAATGGTTTTCTTTATCAAATTATTCATTAGAAATACCCTGTGCCTTTTTCCTTTTTCTACTTCCTTCAATATTGGGTAAAAATCCCGTTATGATTCCAATCAATGGCAGAAAAGAAGTGACGTGATAAACATGAATGATACTTGTTTTATCGGCCAGTTCTCCGAGCAAGGCCGAACCGACTCCTCCCATTCCAAACGCGAAACCAAAAAACAACCCGGACACCAAACCTATTTTTCCGGGAATCAATTCCTGTGCATAAACGAGGATCGCAGAGAATGCGGAAGACAAAATCAATCCGATTGGAACGACTAAAACAATAGTCCAGAAAAGATTGGCATAAGGCAACATGAGTGCAAAAGGCGCAGTGCCCAGAATTGAAAACCAGATTACATATTTTCTTCCGAAGCGATCGCCCAAAGGTCCGCCAATCAACGTACCGGCGGCAACGGAAAATAAAAATACAAACAAATAGATCTGGGAAGTCTGAATTCCAACATGAAATTTATTGATCAGATAAAAAGTAAAATAGCTGGTAAGGCTTGCGAGATAAAAATATTTAGAAAAAATCAAAACCAGCAGAATCGAAACAGAAAAAATGACTTTCTTTTTGGAAAAGGCCGGATGAAAAACAGCCTCTTTTTGTTTTTGTTTTGCCCTGCTTTTAAGAACGATTCCTTTATACCAGTTTCCTACTTTAGTTAAAACAAAAATAGCCAGCAAAGCAATCAGCGAAAACCAGATAATGCTTGTTTGGCCGTGAGGAACAATGATCCACGCGGCAAGTAGCGGTCCGATGGAGCTTCCCAGGTTGCCACCCAATTGAAAAATCGACTGCGCCAGGCCCCTTTGATCTCCTGCTGCTGCATGCGCCATTCTGGAAGATTCCGGATGAAAAATGGAAGAGCCGATTCCTACCAAGCCAACCGAAATAAGCACGAAATAAAAATGGTGCGACATGGACAAAACAATCAATCCCAATAAAGTAAAACCCATTCCTGTAGCCAGCGAGTATGGTTGTGGTTTTCTGTCTGTATATAAGCCTACGAACGGTTGCAGCAATGAAGCAGCCATTTGAAAAGTCAGCGTTATTAATCCTACCTGTGCAAAAGTGAGCCGGTAATTGCTTTTCAGAATAGGATAAATAGCCGGGATTAAAGATTGGATGGTATCATTTAGTAAATGAGAGAAGCTAATCGCAAATAAAATAGGATAAACTGTTTTTTCGAGTTTATTTTCTAATGTGGCGGCAGGATTCATTTTTCAATTTAAAAAACTGCAAATCTACACAACAAGAAATTAAACAAAAACTGCATTTTTCCAGTAAACCAACTTATAACAAAGATTCTTGTTTTTATTCACAATTTCATTGGATGAGAAAATTTTATCTGGCTTCTAAATTGTAGCTGCAATAATTATTTTTATTTAATGTAAATGAAATCAAAAAATTAATCAGCCAATTTTTTACGGCGAAGGTTTTAATAAATAAAAAACGTCTGAACATTAATTTAAAAGTTGTGCGTGAAGTGAAAAAATTACCATATATTTTAAAAGTTGAGGTGATTTCAATAAAAAATAAAAAGACATTCACAGCCTTTTTCAGGAATTCTTTATCTATCGCTTTTTTCTTCATTTTGATTTGTGTTGTCTCAAATTCTGTTATGGCGCAGGACAGTTCTCTGAATAATTTACCTGAAAAATGGAGCTTACAGGACTGTTTTGATTATGCCGCAAAAAACAACCTGCAATTGCAAACACTTTCTTTGGATGTGGCGATTAACAATCAAAATTTGTTGCAATCCAAAGCCGCTGTTTATCCAAATTTATCTACAGGCAGTACTCAATATTTAACAAATTCAAAAAATGCGAATCCCGTAGTCGGCGGTTTTCAAACACAAGCGAATTTTGCCAGTAATTACAGTGTTAATTCTTCAATGATCCTTTACCAGGGCGGGTATTTAAGAAATAATATCCAGTCGCAAAAACTTTATGTTCAGGCAGCAAATGTGACTGTTCAACAAACAGAAAATGACATAACCATCCAAATTGCACAAGCATATCTTAATATTTTACTCGACAAAGAAAATATTCTTGCGCTGCAAAATAAAGTTCAGACTTCTGAGGCGCAATATAAAAACGGCCAAACCCTTTTTGAAGCGGGAAGCATTGCCAAAAAGAATTTGGTACAATTGGAAGCTACGCTGGCGACAGACGAATATAATCTGGTTCTTGCTCAAAATCAATTGAAGCAAAACACCCTTGCACTGAAACAAATTTTGCAATTACCTTCTTTTTATAATTTACAAATACAGGATGCAGGAAACGTAACCGTACCAACAGGAGCATCGGATTTGCAGTCGGTCGAGGATAGCGCGCTGCAAAACCGGCCGGAAGTAAAAAACAGTGAAGTTGCTTTGGAACAAGCCAACCTTCAGCTAAGGCAGGCCTATACTGCAAATCAGCCCACCCTTTCAGCTGGTGGATCGCTTGCCAGCGGATATTCAGACGATCAGTCCACCAAATATTTAGGCCAGATAAACAATAATTTTTATCAGCGCATCGGACTTACATTGGGCATCCCGATTTTCAATAACCGGATTAATAAAACCAATATTGAAAAATCTAAAATAGTCATTGACCAATCCCAGATTGGGCTGAAAAGCACAAAATTGATTTTATCACAACAGGTAGAACAGGCTTATATTAATGTACTGAATGCAGAAGCGCAATATGCTGCGGCACAGGTTCAGTTTAATGCAAATGAAGAAAATTACCGGATTGCCAATGAGCAATTAAAACTGGGAGCGGTAAACATGGTAGATTTTTTGGTTCAAAAAAATTTATTTATACAGGCGCAGCAGAATTTAATACAGGCGAAATACAGCGTCATTTTGAACCATGGCATTTATGAATTTTATATTGGAAAACCAATAACATTATAATGAAAAAAAATGAAAAAAATTATCTGGGTAATTCTCATACTTGTAATAGCGGCCGGAATATATTTTTATTTTAAAAAACGAAACGCCGACAAGCCGGTCACATTAGACACTGAGCATATGCAGACGGGAAGTATCTCAAATAGTGTAACTGCCACAGGAACGATTCAACCGGTAGATACGGTCGCCGTAGGAGCGCAGGTTTCAGGCACCATTCAAAACATTTACGTCGATTTTAATTCACCGGTAAAAAAAGGCCAGCTTTTGGCTTCTTTAGATAAATCATTGCTAAATGACCAGGTAAACCAGGACAGGGCCAACCTGCAAAATGCACAGAGCAACTTACAATTCCAGCAACAAAATTTTGACCGGCAGTCCAAACTGTATAATGCAGGCGCCATCAGCAAGGCTGATTTTGAAACAGCGCAATCATCGTACAATACAGCGCTTGCTGCAGTTAGCAGTTCAAAAGCAATATTAGCTGCTGCGCAAAGAAATCTTTCTTATACCAATATTTATTCGCCCATAAACGGAACGGTCTTATCAAGAAATGTAAGCGAAGGCCAAACGGTTGCTTCCAGTTTTAATACGCCAACTCTTTTTTCTATAGCAAAAGACCTTTCGAAAATGCAGGTACGTGCAGCAGTAGATGAAGCGGATATCGGCAATGTAAAAAAAGGCCAGGATGTCACTTTTACGGTTGATGCTTTTCCGGATGATGTTTTTAAGGGAACCGTGCAGGAAGTGAGGTTGCAGCCGGTGGTAACGGCTAATGTGGTAACGTATGTAACGATTATCAATGCAGAAAATAATAACCTGAAATTGAAACCCGGCATGACTGCCAACATTACGATTTATCTTCAACAGGATAGCAATGCGAATTTAATTTCCGCAAAAGCGATCAGCTTTACTCCGGATTCATCGCTTAGAAAACAGTATAAAATTATCAGTAGTCCGGAAAAATCTGATGCGCCAAATAATGATTTTTCATTTAAAAAAAACAATACTGCCTTTCCGCCAAAAATGGAAAGTGTGTGGATATTAACTGGAAATGAAATTATTCAAAAAAATATTCTGACCGGAATGAATGACAACATTCATGTGCAGGTCTTATCCGGATTGACAAAAGAGGATGAAGTGATTGACGGAGTACAGGAAGGAGAGAGCTTGAAATCGGTGTCCGGACAGGCGAAAAGCCCTTTCATGCCATCCAGAAAAAGGCAAACTCCAGGGAAAGGTTCCGGTTCATCCGGCAAAAGCAGTAACGGATAGGTTAAAAATATCATCTTGATGGCAAAAAAAATCCTTGACATACAGAATCTTAAGCGGGAATTTAAAATGGGAGAAGAAATTGTAAGAGCGCTGAAAGGAATTTCTTTTACAGTGGATGAGGGCGAATTTATTACCATTATGGGAGCAAGTGGTTCCGGTAAAACCACCCTTTTAAACATTTTGGGATGCCTTGATAAACCAACGGAAGGAATTTATTTCCTGGATGGAGTGAATATTGGGAAATTATCACGCAACGAGCTGGCAAAAATCCGTAATGAAAAAATAGGATTTGTATTTCAATCGTATAACTTATTGGCTCGTACTTCCGCTATTGAAAATGTGGAGCTTCCTTTATTATACAATCCTTCCGTATCAAAAAGTGAACGGGAAAAAAGAGCGCTTGTCTCTTTGGAGGCGGTAAAATTATCAGATCGTAAAGATCATTTGCCGAACCAGATGTCGGGTGGACAGCAACAGCGCGTAGCGATAGCAAGAGCTTTGATCAACCATCCGGTAATGATCCTGGCTGATGAAGCAACAGGCAACCTGGATACAAGAACTTCCTATGAAATAATGGCTTTGATCCAGGAATTAAATGAACAGGGAAAAACAATTGTTTTTGTAACGCATGAACCGGATATCGCGTCTTTCAGCAGCAGAACGATTACGTTAAGAGATGGAAGAATCATCCGTGACTCACAAAATGAAAATATCCGCTCTGCAAAAAAAGCGCTTGCCGAATTGCCGGTGAGTGAGGTGGTCGGGTAAGATGTTGAAGGTTGATGGTTGAAGATTGAATGTTCAAAAAAATTAAAAAATGAAACTGACAAACCTTTTGCAAATAGCCATCAGGGCGTTGCAGCGAAATAAATTAAGAGCATTGCTTACGATGCTCGGAATCATCATTGGTGTGGCAGCGGTGATTGCAATGGTTGCTATCGGGCAAGGCTCCAAACAAAGCATTCAGGCCCAGTTGTCGAGCATGGGTTCCAATATGATTACGGTGCGTCCCTATAGCAACGTAACTGTGGGGGGAGGCGCGCGGTTGGATCAAACAGGTTTGCAAACACTCACGCTGACTGACATAAAAGCAATCCAATCAGAATCAAAATATATCAGCGAAGTTTCACCGGCTGTATCCGCAAGAGGCCAGGTAATTAACGGAAATAAAAACTGGCCAACGACTATCATGGGCGTCAACGCAGATTATCTCAAAATCCGGGACTGGCCTTTAAAAGAAGGGGTCTCTTTTAACAATGAAAATATTGCCGCGGCCGCAAAAGTTTGCCTGGTAGGACAAACCATTGTTACGAATCTTTTTAACCCTGGAGAAAATCCGGTCGGTAAAATTATCCGTTTCAATAAAATACCTTTTACTATAATCGGCGTACTCGCAGCAAAAGGTGAAAATGCTTTTGGTTCCGACCAGGACGATATCATTTTGGCTCCCTATACTACTGTTCAGCAACGCATTCTTGCGATTCCTTACATCCAGAATATTTATGCTTCCTCTACCAATGAAAATACTACAGATTCTGCGGTTGCGGAATTGAGCAGGATTCTTCGTCAATCGCATAAATTAAAACCTTCTGACGATGATGACTTTCTCATACGGACTATGTCAGAATTAATTAATACATTCAGTTCTACCAGCCAGCTTTTGACCGTTTTACTCACTGCTATTGCCGGCATTTCTCTGATTATTGGAGGAATAGGCATTATGAATATTATGTACGTATCTGTAACTGAACGAACCAAAGAAATAGGTTTAAGAATGTCTATTGGTGCGCGGGGAATTGACATTTTAATGCAGTTTCTGATTGAAGCAATTGTAATCAGTATTATCGGCGGTATCATTGGCGTATTGCTTGGAATCGGAGCATCTCAATTGATTAGTATTTTTTTAAAATGGCCGACGCTTATTTCTGTTTCCTCTATTATAATTTCATTTGCTGTTTGCGGAATTACCGGAATATTTTTTGGTTATTATCCTGCAGTAAAAGCGTCGAGATTGGATCCGATAGAAGCATTGCATTATGAATGAAGCTTCAGGGTTGAAAGTTGAACGTTCAAAGTTCAAAGTTAGCAAAGCCTTGAAAGGGCGATCTCTTTTAGCACAAGGCAGCGCACTATAAATCCAGGAAACAAACAAATATCAGGGATTCGTGTTTTTATTTTTTTCTATTTGAAATAATGTCTTCAAAACTTCATTATTTCCTTTGGCAGGCAAATTGTGGTTTTTTATACAAATGAACCACATGCATCCATTATATAATTCAAAAGACTTAGATCCGCTGCTGGCAGATATCGGCACTCGGCGGATTGTAATGCTGGGAGAAGCATCGCACGGAACCCATGAGTTTTATACCTGGCGGGCACAGATTTCCAAAAGATTAATAGAAGAAAAAGGATTCAATTTCATCGCGGTAGAAGGTGACTGGCCCGATTGTTACAAAATAAACCGCTATGTAAAAGGATATAAAGATGCCGGCGATGATATTGAAAATGTGTTGAGGAATTTCGATCGTTGGCCTACGTGGATGTGGGGAAACTGGGAAGTTGCCGGCCTTGCAGAATGGCTACGTGAATTCAATAAAATTTTATCTGTTGATAAAAAGGCAGGTTTTTACGGCCTGGATGTTTACAGCCTTTGGGATTCGATGAAAGCGATGATGAGTTATCTGGAAACAGAAGATCCGCAGGCAGCCAAATCAGTAAAAAGAGCGATACATTGTTTTGAACCTTTTAATGAAAATGAGCAGCAATATGCCCGTTATACTTTAAATGACGCCGGTTGCCGCGATGAAGTTTTAGCGCTTTTAAGAGAGATTCGTTTGAAAGCACAATTTTTAGACGGCGATCGGGAGGCAGGATTTAACACGGAGCAAAATGCACTGATAGCTGTAAATGCAGAAAAATATTACCGCACCATGATTGGTTTTGATAATGAAAGCTGGAATGTGCGCGATCGCCATATGATGGAAACTCTTGACCGGTTGATGAAGTTTCATGGAACAAAGGCGAAAGGAATTGTTTGGGAACATAACACCCACATCGGCGATGCAAGAGCCACCGACATGAGCCGTGCAGGAATGGTAAATATCGGAGAATTGGCGCGTGAACAATATGGTGAGCAAAACGTTTACCTGGCTGGCTTTGCAAGTTATCAGGGCACTGTAATTGCGGGCGAAGAATGGGGTGCGCCAATGGAAGTAATGGACGTACCGGAAGCAAGAAGCGGCAGTATTGAAAGAAGATTGCACGATGAAAGTAATAAGAACCGGTATCTCCTTTTCAGCCAGGATATAGATGAAAAGTATCTTGATAAAATTCCCCACCGGGCAATAGGAGTTGTTTATGATCCTGAAGATGGAAAAATATGGAAATTATGTTCCATCTCTTCTTCCGCAGCGGTACGATGCTTTGATATTTATTGATCAGACAAAAGCGTTGCATCCGTTGCCGCTGCATCCCGACAGAAGAAAAGTGCCGGAAACATTTCCTTCGGATTTTTAAAAAACCTTAAAGTAGGAAAAACCTATAAGGTTTCGAAAACCTTATAGGTTTAAACCGGAAATGGATTTGCAAATTGCATTCCCGTAAGCATCTGGCATTTTGTGTCTTTTTGTTGTACCAGAACTTTGAATTTATTTCCCATAGCCACGAGTAATTTATTGATTTGAAAAATAAAATCTTTATTGTCTGAATCTTTATTTTCCATTTCTAATTTTCTTAACGAATTCATCAGTCCCAATGAACGGAGGAAATTTGATTGTGACGTATAGCCACAACACTTCAAACCGTATTTTTCTCCCCAATGAGCTAAAGCAGAAAAGTTTACATGAGCTGTAATGTCCTGTGAGCCTATATTAGAATAAGGAGAATTATTTATTTCATGGCCTTTATAACTTAGCAGCGTTCCTGCATTTCTTTTGCCACTATAAAGATCGGCAGATGAAAAGCCATAATCAATAGTAAGAACAAAACCGGATTGTAAACTTTCAGAAATTTCCTTTAACCAGTCAAGCGCCTGATGGTTTATTTCGGTGCAATAATCTTTTGGTAAAGTAATATATTGTTCATCAAAATAATTCTTCAAATCTTTGTTTGCAGGTTGCAGAATTTCCACAAAATCATTTTTATAATCCACAAAAACTTCCATCAACTCATCTTTCATAATCACTTTATGCACCGGAAAATTATCAAGCAATTCATTGGACAAAATGCAACCATTTATAGCAGGAATTTCTTTGATAGAATCATACCACGAAACTTTTTCCCTCAATAAATCCTTTTGCAGATGCCGCATCTTTTCTCCTTTTTCGATGATGCAATAATGAAGGTGACTGTATAGTTCAAAATTATTTTCCAGGTAATGAAGAATGTCAAAAGCAAGGACGCCGGTGCCCGCACCGTATTCTACAATCGTAAAGGGTTTTTTATCGAGCAGAAGCCACATTTCTTCTAATTGTTTTCCAATCATTTCTCCAAACAACGAACTCAAAACAGGGCTTGTATAAAAATCTCCTTCCTTGCCAATTTTATTTCTGCCAGAATTATAATATCCGAGCGATGGATAATAAAGTGCCATATCCATAAAATCACGAAAAGAAATCGGCCCTTGCTGTTGTATTTTTTCCCTGATAATTTCTGAAAGTTGCATATTATGGTTAGCCAATAAAAACGGTTTAATTCTTCTTTATAAATTTCACGATATCATCTACCAGAGCAGGATCTAATGGCATCGAACCATCTGTATAAGTTTGGTTTTGGTTTATGCAATCCTTACCAGCATTTTTTAAAGTATGCGACATACTTGGAATGATGTCCAGCTCGCTTTTTTTATTTCCTTTGTGAAGATTATTTGCATCTTCCACTTTTACCTGGATATCACATCCGCCCTGAATTATCAGAACCGGGCATGTCAACTTTTTTATTTCTTTTTCCGGTGAATATTTCAACCACGAAATCATAAACGGCTGAATAGATTTCCTGAAAAGCGGTGCGAGCATTTCAGGAAAATTATTTACTTCTTTTCCTTGTTTCAGCTGATTAAAAATCTGTGGTATTTGTTGCTTTACTGAGTCGGGCAATGGCTGTTTTTGCAGTTGCTCTTCCAATATAACGTCAATCGGGCGGCCTGCTCCGGAAACAGAAATATAACCTGCGACTTTCTTTTTTTGAGAAGCAAGCATCCCGATTAAGGAACCTTCGCTGTGCCCGATAAAATAAATATTTTTAAAACCAAGCGTATCATGCAAATAATCAAAAATCTTTTCGGCGTCTTTTACATAATCTTCAAATACTATGTCACTTTCTTTAAAATTGGCCATTGCACTTTTTGCAATTCCTCTTTTATCATAACGGAAAGTGGCAATATTTTGAGAATCTAAAGAATGTCCGAGCAATTTATATTCGTTGGTAGGCGCACTTATCGTGCTGTTACCATCGCGGTCGGTAGGCCCTGAGCCTGCAACGATAATCGCTATTTTTTGCTGATTATTTTTTGATAATAACGTTCCATAAAGAGCACTTCCTGCTGCAGAAGCAATAGAAATTTCTTTTTCATTTGGATAAACTGAAACCGTTTCCTGCGATTGTTCATTTTCTGTGGTTCTTGAAAAATTTAATGGAATCTCATGTCCCTGGTTCCAAATGCCGGAAATGGAATCGTTGTTTACAAATATTCCACGATAAGACCCGTCAATCATTTTTATTTCTAAATGAATGCTGTCGCCATTCACATTAATAGCACTAAAGGGAAGGCCGTTTGCATTTTGTTTCGGACTATCCCATTTACCCGTAATATTTCCCGAATCGTCTTTGGTAAAATGAAATACAATCGGAAGTTGCGCGCCGTTTATATCAATATGGCCATTCCAGTTACCTACAATTTTTTGAGCAAATAAAGAGTGGACCATACACATCAGAATTGAAATGAAAAGAGTTGCTTTCATTATTTTTTTAAACAAAAGTAGCCTTTTGATTTTTTATTTGCTTCGCAAATGAGCTTCGCCACTAATTACACGAATTACACGAATTCTGCTAATTTTCGTGGGGAGATTAATTTCAATCAAACGGTAAGGTTTCGAAATACTTCTTCGAGGCTTTTGCTCTTGCTTTGCAATGAAAGAATGTCCAGGTTATTCTGAAGACTAAATTCCAATAAAAGCTTTTTCACTCTATCAGCGTCAGAAGTTTGAATATTGTATTGATTCCCATTTTCTTCAACATTCTCAACGCCTGCAAGATTTTTTAATAAATCAACATTTACCTTTTTCCCAAATTCAACTATTACCATGTGGTAATTTTTGTTGGTGGACTGCAGATTTATTAAGGTATCATCTGCCACTATTTTTCCTTTATTTATGATAATAATTCTGTCACAAATGCTTTCCACTTCCTGTAAAATGTGAGATGAAAAAAGAACCGTTTTATTTTTACCAAGGTCTTTTATCAATTGGCGTATTTCAACAATCTGGTTGGGATCCAGGCCGGTCGTGGGTTCATCTAATATCAATACTTTCGGATCGTGAATGAGTGCGGCAGCGAGGCCAACTCTTTGTTTATAACCCTTGCTAAGTTGCCCGATTTTTTTATTGCTTTCAATATGCAAACCGGTGACATCAATTACTTCTTCAATGCGTTTCTTTACCTGGTTTTTCAAATGATGGATTCCTGCAATAAATTCAAGATATTCGCGTACATACATTTCATAATAAAGCGGATTTCCCTCAGGCAAATAACCGATTTGTTTTTTAGCTTCAATTGGATTTGTATTTACGTTAATTGCATTTACAACAGCATTTCCGGAATCTGCAGCAAGATAGCCCGTGATAATTTTCATAGCAGTTGATTTTCCCGCGCCATTTGGGCCTAAAAAACCCAGAATTTCCTTATTCCCTACCGAAAATGAAATATCATCAACCGCTTTTTGACTGCCATAAATTTTTGTAAGATTAGAAACGCTGATAGACATGAGAGCAAATGTAAAACAAAATATACAGGTGTTTTAGGGTGCATTTCAAACCGTCGTCAGGGTTTGCCTATCGTTCATTAGTTATTTTTGACTTGAAAACACTTTTTCTAACGGGGGCAAACCTTTCAATGACAATTTCCTTCATTTTCTGAAATAAAAATCCCGGTTATTTGTCAGTTTACTGTAGTGGTAAGCGCCATATTCTAAATAAAAAAACCGGGTACAAATTAAATCATACCCGGTGAATCTATATTTTATAAACAATGAAAAAACTATTTTAAACCGTCATTTTTGCGCATAAATTCAAGGATTTCACGCGCCTGATCGTCGGTTAAATTTTGATTAGGCATCCGTACCATACAAATTTCAAGCATTGCCTGTGCTTTCGGATCCTTATCCAGCATATCATCGGTATTTGTTACAAAGTTCATAATCCATTCAGGTTTGTGACGCACGGTAACATTTTTCCATCCCGGCCCAACTAATCTTTCATCGGTAAGCTTGTGGCAGGAAGCGCATTTCAGTTCATATATTTTATCGCCGTCAGCCGCCATTTTGGGATCCAGTTTATCACTCAGTTTTACATCATGAAACTTACCTTCACCGCGATTGGGATCATAAGATGGATTTCCGTTGGCGGTGGTAGTGCCGGTATCGGTAGAGCTCGTAGTAGCTTCGGAAGTGTCCGATGTAGCAGTATTTTCCTTATTGCCGGAACCATTACATGCAAAAAAGGTAGCTGAAGAGAAAGCCAAAGAACAAATAAGAATCATTTTTTTCATAACGAGGAGTTTTTATTTTACTTTGCAATATTACAGAAACCAAGATACTATTTTTTATGAGATTAATCATAAAGGAGAAAAGTATTTGAATGAATTGCATCATATTTCATACCAAGTGCATTTTATTTATTTGTAACCTGTCAGCATTATATTATCTTGAAGAATATGGCAAAAAGTTCATTTCCCTTAAAATCGTGGATTCAAATTGCAATTATTAATTTTTGTGTAGTGGCGCTCGCCGGAATTACAATGAGGTATAAAATAAATTTTCCTCTGCCGGCCGTAAATCAAAAGCACTTATTATACGCTCATTCCAATTTTGCATTTATGGGCTGGGTTACCGTTGCGTTAATGATTTTGATGGTAAATTACCTTTTAAGGCATCAGGTAACGACCAACTACAGAAAATATACCTGGATATTAATCACCACCTGTACCGCGGCTTATGGAATGTTTGTTACGTTTATTATTCAGGGGTATGGATATTTTTCCATTGCGTTTTCAATCTTATCTATACTGGTTTCCTGGGTTTTTATTTTTTGTTATTGGTTTGATCTGAATAAAGTAACCGACAAATCGTATGCTCCCAAATGGTTTAAAGCTGCATTAATCCTCATGGCCATTGCCAGTTTTGGTGAAATTACACTTGCTTATTTAATGGTAAATTTCAGTACTGTTCAGGATTATTATTTTGCCGCTTTGTATTTCTTTCTTCATTTTCAATATAATGGCTGGTTTTTATTTGTTTGCTTTGGCTTGTTGTTTTCTTATCTGTTCAGTAAAGGATTTTTACCAACAGTGGCGATTAATAAACATTTGTTTATTATCATGGCGATCACTGTAGCGCCCACTTACCTGCTGTCTATTCTTTGGTTAAAGTTGTCGCGCTCACTCTTTTTGCTTGCAAATATTTCGGGCATTCTTCAATTACTCGTTTTATTTTACTTTATCAGGTTGTTTCCGGCGGTGAAAAAAAATATTCCAAGAAAAATTACAAAAACAACCCGGTATTTATGGGAGATGGCAGCGATTGCTTTTATTCTGAAAATCGTTTTACAAACTTTTTCTGTTATTCCTTTTTTTAGTAATTACGCATTTGGATTCCGGCCAATAGTGATCGGATACCTGCATTTATCTTTTCTCGGTATTATTTCATTTTTTATCCTTGGGTATATCAATCAAATATTGAGTGAAATGGGTGGCAAAATTTCGGGTGGAGGAGTGATTTGTTTTACAACAGGCGTGCTGCTTCAGGAATTTATCCTGATGGCGCAAGGGCTTGAAGTACTTAATTTTCAACCATTGCCTTATGCGAATATCATTCTTTTTTATTCTGCGATAATCATGGGAGCGGCGCTTATCTGGATTGCTGCCACTATAAAAAACGGGAGCCTTAAGAATTTGAAATCAACAGAATAAGAATTTACCATATTAGTTGGTTTACTGAGAGGAATACAAGATTGAATATCAAAAGTTAGAAGTAATACCATCTTTATTTGCTATATAGTCCAAAGGACTATGTGTCCGGCATGTGCGGGATTAGATAGTATTATACCGTAAATAATTGGTAATATAAGAGCAATTGGTTTTAACGAATGTACCTACTCCATTTTGATTCTGTTATTTTTGAGCAGTAGTGCTATTTTCGGTCCAGCTTTTCAGATCAGGGCAGGCAGCATAATCCTTGTCAATATTTATATAAAAAGTAGGAACTATTTTATTGAACCATTGCTCCAACACCTCGTTTTTCTTCTCTTCCAATGCTCTTTGAGCCACTTTATCGTAGTCATCTTTCAGATTTTCACGATGCGGCTCTGTTTTGCTCAAAATGTCAACAATCCTTACTGCTTTTTTGCGCGCAGAAGGATCCATGAATTCGGTGGGCGCTGAATATTCGCCTACTTTTAAATCCTTTAGCATCAGCACCATGTCTTTATCTAACTGGTCAATCGTTAATAAAGTGCTTCCGCTTCCGTCCTGGGCAGTAATCCGTCCACCGGTAAATTTACTGTTGTCATCTTCACTATATTTTGCCACGGCTTCGCCAAATGTAATGGTACCCTTTATTAACTGGGTTCTGATAGAATCGAGTTTTTCCTTTGCAGCATTTATTTCTATTGAGCTTACCTGTGGAATCTTTAAAATGTGCCTGATAGTAGCATCATCCCCACGACGGCTCACCATTTGAATAATGTGATAACCGAACTTCGACTTAAAAACATTCGAAATCTGACCGTCTTTTAAACTGAATGCTTTCGCCAGGAAAACCGGATCCCACTGTTTTTCATTCCTGTTTATCTCATACTGGCCGCCGTTATTTTTGCTACCTGGGTCGTCTGTGAAAAGTGAAGCGAGCACATCAAACTTTTTACTTCCATCTTCCACTTCTTTTTTGTATTCTTTTAATTGTTCTATTGCATAATTTTCCAGGTCACGGCTTGGTTTTGGATAAATAACAATCTGGCCAACCTCTAATTGTGATTCATAAAATTTCAGGCTGTCCTTGGGTATTTTCGAATAATAAGCTTCCACTTCCTTTGGAGTTATTCTTACATCACCTACAATTTTATCCCTTTCCGCCTGGGCCAGTTTCTGATCCCGTATCACCGGTCTGAATTCTTCTTTTAATTGAAAAACGGTTTTTCCGGCTATCTGCTCCAAAATTTCCTTTGAGCCATAATTATTTATATAATACCGGATTCTGTTGTCTATTTCTGCGTTTACATCTTCATCCGAAACGGGAAGAGAATCCTTTTCTGCCTGCAGTACCAATGCCTTCATGGCAAGGGCTTGCTGTAAAAGAAGACAGGAAGCATTTTGTGGCACATCAATATTCTGACGCTCCATATCGTGGATGCTGTTTTCAATATCACTTTTCAAAATAATTTTATCACCTACGGTAGCGATGATTTTATCGGCAACTACTTTTTTTGTTTGTGCAAATGAAGCAAAAGTGATTGCAAGAAAACAAAGAAAAAACAAACTTTTTTTCATCGATTTTTTTTGTATTTGGAATGCAGGCACAAGCCTAAAGCATTTTTATAAATGTTTGGTCAAAAATACACCTGTAAACCAGTAGTTATTTTTTTGGAAAGTTAAAAGTTGACTTGCTTTTGTTAAAGAAATAAGAAACTAAGAATTGAGAAATGACATTTAAGAATTAAAAATTAGGAATAATCATACAACCATCTAAACCATCTAACCCATCTCTAAACTCTTTCTAAACCCAATTCTCACAGTGTTCTCTTCACTTCTATTTCCTCAAATGCTTCGATCATATCGCCCTGTCTCAAATCGTTATAATTTTTGACGATCATACCACATTCCATGTTATTTGTTACTTCTTTTACGTCGTCTTTAAAGCGTTTGAGGCTTCCGAGTTCACCGGTATGAATGATGATACCATCTCTTACCAAACGAATGCGGTTGTTTCGGGCAATTTTTCCTTCTACTACCATACAGCCGGCAACGGTTGCTTTATCAAATTTGTAAGTTTCTTTTATTTCCGCAACGCCCAACACTTTTTCCTGTATTTTCGGTTCCAGCATTCCTTCCATAGCGCTCTTCACTTCGTCTATTGCATCGTAAATAATAGAGTAAGTTTTAATTTCCACCCCTTCATGATCAGCGATTTTTGAGGCCTGTAAAGAAGGACGTACATTAAAGCCGATGATAACTGCATCAGAAGCAGTCGCCAGCATTACGTCAGTTTCAGTTATTTGTCCTACACCCTGGTGAACGACGCTCACTGCAATTTCTTCTGTGCTCAATTTTTGTAAAGAATCGCTCAACGCTTCTACAGATCCATCCACGTCAGCGCGAATGAGGAGGTTCAATTGTTTGAAATTACCCAGGGCCAAACGGCGTCCGATTTCATCCAATGTAATATGTTTTTTGGCACGAATACCTTGCTCACGAAGGATTTGTGCTCTTCTGTTGGCAGTATCTTTAGCTTCCGATTCATCCTGAAATACTTTAAAAGTTTCACCGGCCTGGGGAGCACCGTTCAGTCCCAATATCAATACGGGAGTTGACGGCGGAGCTACGTTTACACGCTGGTTACGTTCATTAAACATGGCTTTGATACGGCCATAATGCTGCCCCGAAACCAACAGGTCGCCTTGCTTTAAAGTACCGTTTTGTACCAAAATCGTTGCGACATATCCACGGCCTTTATCCAATGATGCTTCTATCACAGTGCCGTTGGCAGGTTTTGAAGGATTGGCTTTTAGTTCCAGCAGGTCAGATTCCAATAAAACTTTATCGAGTAGTTCATCTACATTCAATCCCTGCTTGGCGCTAATCTCCTGGCTTTGATAATTTCCACCCCAGTCTTCAACCAATAAATTCATTCCTGCGAGTTGTTCTTTTATTTTTTCAGGATTCGCACCCTCTTTATCCATTTTATTTAATGCAAATACCATGGGAACATTGGCGGCCTGTGCATGCGAAATCGCTTCTTTAGTTTGAGGCATGACAGCATCGTCAGCAGCAATAACTATTACCGCAATATCTGTAACTTTTGCACCCCTTGCGCGCATGGCAGTAAATGCTTCGTGGCCTGGAGTATCAAGAAAAGTAATGGTTCGTCCATTTTTTACAGTCACTTCATAAGCACCGATGTGCTGGGTAATTCCACCTGCTTCGCCTGCGATTACATTTGCATGGCGGATATAATCCAGTAAAGACGTTTTACCATGATCTACGTGACCCATAATGGTGACGATTGGAGAACGCGGAATCAGATCTTCTTCACGGTCTTCTTCCTCTTCTTCTTCCATATCCTGCTGATCGTCAATATCAATGAATTCTACTTCATAATTAAATTCACTAGCCACCAGTTCTATCACATCCGCTTCCAGCCGCTGGTTTATAGAAACCATAATTCCCAAACTCATACATTTACTGATCACATCAGCAAAACTAACATCCATCAGGTTGGCAAATTCGCTTACAGAAATAAATTCAGTTACCTGCAACTTATTGTCTGCTACTTCTTCGCCTATATTTTCTGCAGCTTCTTCTCTTTTTTGTTTGCGGTATTTCGCCTTCAGGCTTTTGCCTCTTCCTCCCGTTCCGGCCAGTTTGGCCTGAGTTTCCTTTATTTTATCCTGAATTTCTTTCTGGTCTATTTCTTTTTCTTCCCTTCTTACCTGTGGTGCATTGCGGTTAAATCTGCCTTGGGGCGGCGCTGGCCGGTTTTGTCCTGCATGCGGCCTTTGAGGCGCATGTGGTCCCGGCTGCTGATTTCCTGAAGGCTTCTTTTCTACGATAATCCGTTTGCGCTTTCGTCTTTCATCCGCAGGCTTAGGCCTCGTTTCGTTGTTTACCGGAAGCACAATTTTGCCCATGATTTTAGGGCCTTCCAATTTTACCGCTTTGATATTGGTAATCACAACAGGAGCTTCTTTTTCCGGTTGAGGGGCTAAGGGCCCTTGCGGGATCACCGGCGGAGTTTCTTCTGGTTTCTCTACCGGATCTGCCTTTTGAATAACTCCTTTTACTTTTCCTTTTTGTTCTTTATTTTTTAAATCTTTTCTAGGCCGTACTGAAGAATCAATGGTACTGAGGTCTATTTTGTCTATTATTTTTAATCCCTCTACTTCGGGGGCTTCTATTTTGGTAACTTCCGGTTTTACGGGTTCTTCAATCACGGCAGGTTCTACTTTCGGCTCCTCTTTTTCTTCCTGGATTTCAGCAACTATCGGAATTTCCTGGGGTGGAATTTCAGCAACTTTTTCAGCAATAATTTCTGCCACAATTTCCTCAGGCTTCTGCTCTTCTACCGGTTTCTCTTCTTTAACTGGCGGTTTTACCGTTTCTTTTTTGGTAAAAGAAAGATCCTGTTCATCCTTTCTTTTCTTATTATCTGCCGGAGTATTTTTAGGCAGATCAATTTGCTCAGCTTTTTGTTTGGCAACCTTATCGGGCTGAAACTCTACCTGCAGTACACGGTACATCTCTTCCGATAGCTTTGTACTCGGCTTGAGATCATCGCTGCTAAAATTTTTTGATACCAAAAAGTCTATTAAGGTATTGGTTCCTATATTGAACTCCTTGGCCGCAGCCATCAATCGTGGTGTATTTATTTCTGCCATTAAACTTTCCCTACCTCTATTTACAGGAGGTAATTTTTATAATTTTTATTTATAGTAAACAAACAAATACTGCATTTTTTGATTTCATGCTTTTATTCACTTGTAAATTCTTCGTTTAAGATCTTCTTTATTTCAGCAATCGTTTCTTTTTCAAGATCTGTTCTGCGTTCCAGTTCTTCATTAGACAAGTCTAAAACGCTTTTCGCTGTATCACAACCAATCTTTTTTAATTCATCAATTACCCATGTTTCCAATTCATCTGTAAATTCATCCAGATCCACATCATATTCTTCTACTTCCCCTTCATTGTCGCGGAATACATCCAGCTCCAGGCCGGTAAGCTCACTGGCCAGTTTGATATTGACACCCCTGCGCCCGATAGCCAGTGAAACCTGGTCAGGCTTTAAATATACGCTTGCATGTTTGGCTTCCATATCCACATCCATGCTGGTAATTTTAGCGGGAGTAAGGGAACGTTGAATAAGCAATTGAATATTATTTGTCCAGTTGATTACATCAATATTTTCATTTTTTAATTCACGCACAATGCCATGAATCCTGCTTCCTTTCATTCCCACACAAGCACCCACCGGATCAATACGGTCATCAAAACTTTCCACGGCTACCTTTGCTCTTTCTCCCGGATCGCGTACAATTTTTTTAATTACGATAAGGCCGTCAAAAATTTCAGGTACTTCAATTTCCAATAATTTTGCCAGAAAAGAATTATCAGTTCTTGACACAATAATTACCGCCTGGTTATTCTTTAATTCCACTTTTTTTACAACCGCTCTTACTGTTTCGCCTTTTTTGAAATAATCGGATGGAATTTGCTCTGATTTTGGAAGCAGCATTTCATTGCCTTCTTCATCCAGCAATAAAATTTCTTTTTTCCAAACCTGGTAAACTTCACCGCTGATGATATCCCCTATCCTGTCTTCATATTTTTTAATCAATATGTTTTTCTTCAAATCATTGATACGGCTTGCGAGGGTTTGTTTACCTGCAAGAATCGCCCTTCTTCCAAATTCTTTTTGAATATCTACTTCTTCATACAATTCTTCCCCTACCTGGTAGTCAGGTTCTATTTTTATTGCGTCTTTATATTCTATTTCCGTAAGCGTATTATACAAATCGTCGTCATCAACGATAGTCCGCCTTCTGAAAATTTCCAGGTCACCTTTCTGATCGTTCACGATTACGTCAAAATTTTCATCTGAACCGTATTTTTTGCGAATCAATGTTTTAAAAACATCTTCCATTACCTTCATTAAGGTAGGTCTGTCAATGTTTTCAGCGTCTTTGAATTCCTGGAACGATTCTATTAAATTAATACTTGCCATTACGGTAATTTTAAAAAGTTATCAGCACGGTTGTGTGCTTTATCTGATTAAATAATATTGTTGTTGTTTTTGTTGTCATTTTGTTTCCTTTACCTGTTTTTTGTTCTAAAATAATATGGTCCTCAGTTGCATCAACCAGTTTCCCTTCTAATTTTTGGCCGTCAGTCAATACCACTTCTATATTTCTGCCGGTATTTTTTTTGTATTGCCTTAATAATACCAGTGGTTTATCTACTCCAAATGAAGAAACTTCTAATGAAAAGTTGTTGTCTCCAAACAGTTGTGTTTCTTCAATAAATTTATAAAGAGCTTTATTAACAGCCGTACAGTTTTCGATGGTAACACCCTTATCGCCATCCAGCAAAACGGTAATTTTATTTCCCGGAGCGCTTTTTACTTCTATCAGAAATAAACCTTCCGATTTGGCGATAAATTGTTTTACAAATTCTTCAATCTTCTCAATTTCTGTAGTCATTATTCTTTGTTCTCTTTTAGAAATAGAAGAAGGGAACGCTTCCGTTCCCTTTCACTAATCTTTTACGAGTGCAAAGATAAGCTAAACACCAATTACAGTCCAAATTATATTTCTTAAAATTAAGTAAATCGCTTGAATAAATAAATCGTCATCAGAAAATCCCGCGGCTTCGGATGTGCCGAAAAAATGGCGGCTATATGCTTCGTTAAAAAAACGTGGTATAAAAACGGACATTTTGCATATGCTAATAAGAAGGTGGTTACAAAACGCGAAAAAACAGCAACGTTCCGCAAACAAAGGCATAGTTTGAAAAAATGATTCATGTTTAAATAAAAGTATAGAAGAGAATTACTGATTTCCAGCAGACAATCAAATAACCTGTTTTTCTATTTTTTAAAAAACCACCTTACTTACCCAACCCTTCCCTTCTTTCTTTCCTGGTAAACTCTTAGCATTTGCAGCGAAACTGCCAGCAGAATTAAGGCAAAACCAAAATAAAACCCCGCGCCTAAAAATTTGTTTTCTTTAAAAATAATAAAAGCCAAAATGATGGAATAAACCGGTTCAAAGTTGTAAGTAAGATTCGTTGTAAATGCAGAAATATGTTTCAGCGCCTGCAAACTCAAATTAAAAGCAAAAACCGTACAAACGCCGGCAAGAATCAATAACCACAGCCAATCAGTAGAGGTAGGAATAAAATATTCAGCTGGAAAAAACTGAAGATAAATCGGAAGAATAAAACAAAGTGCAATAAAACCGCCGCTCATTTCATAAAGGGTGACAGTATTTGGTGAAAATCGATTTAATAATGTTTTATTAAGAATTGGAAAAAGACAGGCAAGCATTGCAGAAATAATTCCGAAAATAATGCCGGTTTTATATTCAGGATAAAAATTAAAAATAAGATAAACACCAGCAATCGCCAGCATTCCAAGAAATACTTCTACAAAATCCACTCTTCTTCTCCTGATTAAGGGTTCAAACAGAGACGTGAAAAACCCAATCGTGGACAAACAGGTAACTGACACAGAGACATTAGAATACTTGATGCTTCCATAAAAACTAACCCAATGCAAAGAAATAATGGCGCCTACCCCAAAAAGCGTAAATGTATTTTTCCAGGATAGCTTCTTTAATTTTTTTCTAAAAAATAAAATGGTAGCCAGAATTATAACAGTTAACAGCATTCTGTAAGCTGTCAAAAGACCTTCATTTAACGTAATCAGTTTTCCTAAAATTGCGGTAAAACCCGCAAGAATTACGGCAAAGTGAAGTTGAAGAAATGCTTTTTTCAATGAAATTTAAACCCGGTTTTTTAGAGAAAAGATTTTATGAAAACTTTCTGACGTGAAATTAAAATCAAAATTAAATGAAGAAGGACCAGAAATAAAATTTTATTTACGATAAAATGTGTTACTATTCGCCGCTACAAATAAAGGCAAAAAGCCAGCGGGAAAAAACGCAACAACCAGAGTCAGCAAATCGTGGAAGTTATCGGTGACAAGCAATAAATCAGCTAATCTTTGCCTCCCTTATTTTCAACAGTAAAGAAACAAATACTGAACTTTTCTGTTTCATGATTGCTGCCTTTATTTATATAAAAAAGAGAACTGCCATGGGGCAATTCTCCTTTTATTAAATAATTACTTATTAATTTACCGGGCAATTCCCATTTTTGCTTCTATAGAGAGTGTCGCATGTGGTACGGCTCTTAACCTCGCTTTGTCGATTAATTTTCCGGTAACGCGGCAAATTCCGTACGTTTTATTTTCAATACGCATCAGGGCTTTTTCCAAATGGTCTATAAAAGTGATTTGCCGGCTTGCCATCTGGCTCAATTGTTCTCGTTCCATGCTCAGGCTGCCGTCTTCCATCGTCATATAGCGGTTGTCACTTTCATCTCCGCCCATCTGGTCTTTACGTGTAATAAGCCCCTGCAGGTAACTCAATTCTTTTTTAGCCGTTTCTAATTTGCGGGTAATTAATTCCCTGAATTCGATTAATTCGTTATCGCTGTAGCGCATGGTAGGTCCACTGTTTTCTGCCGCTGTTTGATCGAGAACCGATTTAGTAAATTCCGGTTCATATTTTCTGGCTTTTTCGGTATTTGTTTTGGGCATTACAAAAGGTTTATCAGTTTTTTTTGTTTCTTCTTTACCCTTTGCCTTCGCTTTTGCAACTGCTTTTTTCAAGTCAGTCTGGTGGTCCTGAAGACGTTTTTCAACCTCTTTCTGAGTTGATTTTTGTGTTGGTTTTGAAGTAATCGTATTTTTCTTATCGCTAGCTACTTTTTTTAAAGTAGCAGGTTCTTTTTTTGATACAGTTTTATTAGCCGTTGCTGACTTTGTAACTGCGTTTTTTTTAGGGGTAGCCAATTTTTTAGGTACTGCTTTTTTTACTCCGGCTTTAGCAGTTTTTTTTACCGGAGCCTGTTTTTTAATAGTGTTAGATGATTTTTGGTTTTTACTCAATTTAAGTGCCGCTTTTTTTGCGGGAGCCACTTTTTTGAGGGGCACAGTTTTTTTAACCTTCGTATTTATAGCAGGCTTTTTGGCAGCGGCCTTTTTCACGTCAGCTTTTTTAGGCTGAATTGCTTTTTTAGCAGGCGCGGCTTTTTTGGGCAGGACCTTAGCTGCTTTTGTTTTTGCAACTGTTGTTGCTTTTTTTGTGTTTTTTGCCATACTTAAATACTTTTTTTAGTAATTGTTACTGTAAAAGTGTCATTATTCACATCTATTATTGTCCCTTCCTCAATTTTCGGTAAGAAAACAATTTTTTCTGCCAAAATTTCGGCGCAAATATATTCATTAAATTCTGTAACTATACTTCTGATACCATCTTTTTGCTCAACATTTAGCAGGATTTTATCAGTTAGTTGAAAATTACTATCTTTTCTTATATTTTGAATTCTGTTTATAAACTCGCGGGCAAAACCTTCCTTCTTTAACTCTTCAGAAGTTATCAGATCAAGCGCTACTGTCAAATTGCCTTTTACAGCTATTTCAAAGCCGGGAATTTCGTTTGTACTCACCTCAATATCTTCTGCAGAAATAAAAATAGGTTCTTCTTTTGTATTTTCAAAATCCGGGTTTAACAAAAATTCACCGGATTGTATTTGATTGATGTCTTCGTCATTTAATTGCTGAATTTTTTCTGCCGCCCATTTCATTTTTCCTCCAAGCCTTTTTCCCAGCGTTTTAAAATTTGCTTTCGCTTTCTTTTTGATAAAATCGTTGTCTGAGGGTAAAATCGCAACTTCCTTTATATTGGTTTCACTTTTAATAATATTCTCTACCTGCTGAATCTTTTTCTCAAAATAAGTATCAGGAGCAGGAATAAGTACTTTTTGAAGAGGCTGTCTTACTTTGATATTAACTTTTTTCCTAAGCGACAAAATAAGTGAGGAAATATTTTGTGCCAATAGCATTCGCTCCTCGAGTTCCGGATTAATTAAATCTTCGTCTGCTGTTGGAAAATCCGTTAAGTGTACTGAAGCGGCCTTGTTTTTTTGAGTAACTGCATTTAAATTTTTAAACAACCAGTCTGCAAAGAAGGGTGCAACGGGAGCTATCAACCTGCTAATCGTTTCCAGGCATTCGTATAAAGTCTGATATGCCGAAATTTTATCTTTCAGCGCTTCCTGGTCATTTTTATCCACCGGCTTCCAGAATCTTCTGCGGCAAAGCCTTACATACCAATTACTTAATTGCTCATCCAAAAAATATTCGATAACCCGGCCTGCAGCTGTAGGCTCATAATCATCCATGCTTTCTGTTACTTCTTTTTTTAAAGAATTTAAAGCAGAAATGATCCATTGATCTATCTCAGGCCTCTCATTTACCGGAATCGTATCTTCCTGAAAAATAAATTCATCGAGATTCGCATACAGGGCAAAAAACTGGTAAGTATTGTAGAGCGTTCCAAAAAATTTTCGCTGTACTTCTTTGATTCCTTCCGTGTCAAATTTCAAATTATCCCATGGTGATGCATTGGTAATTAAATACCAGCGGGTAGCATCAGGGCCAAAAACTTCAAGCGTTTCAAATGGATCTACCACATTTCCCAGGCGTTTGCTCATTTTATTTCCATTCTTATCCAGTACCAGGCCATTACTTACGACTGTTTCGTAAGCCACACTATCAAAAAGCAAAACAGCCAGGGCGTGTAACGTATAAAACCAGCCACGGGTTTGATCCACCCCTTCGGCAATAAAGTCTGCAGGAAAGTTCTTCTCAAATTCTTCTTTATTTTCAAATGGGAAATGCCATTGTGCATAAGGCATTGCGCCGCTATCAAACCAAACATCAATTAAATCCGGCACACGTTTCATTGCCTTTCCGGTAGCCGATGTGAGAATGATATTGTCAACAAATGGCTTGTGTAAATCGGCAACCATCGCTTCAATCTGGGACTCCAGATCTTTTTCTTTAGCCGGAATTAACAGTCTCGCATCAAAAGATTTTCTTATTTCAGTTTTTAGTTCATCTATCGATCCAACACATTTTTCTTCTTCACCGTCTTCCGTGCGCCATATTGGCAAGGGTGTTCCCCAAAAACGGCTGCGGCTCAGGTTCCAGTCTACCATATTTTCCAGCCAGTTTCCAAATCTTCCGGTACCTGTGGAGGCAGGTTTCCAATTAATGGTTTTATTTAATTCAACCATTCTGTCCTTAACGGCAGTGGTTTTTATAAACCAGGCATCAAGCGGATAATAAATAATTGGTTTGTCTGTGCGCCAGCAATGGGGATAATTGTGCTGATGTTTTTCAACACGGAAAGCGCGGTTCTCTTTTTTTAACTTAACGGAAATGTCCACATTTACATCTTCATAATGTGGGTCATCTTTGTAATTTTTTACAAAACGTCCGCTGAATTCTCCCACGCCATCGATAAATTTCCCTTCTTTATCAACTAAAATTAAAATTCCAAGGTTATTTTTCTTTCCTACCCGGAAGTCATCTGCGCCAAAAGCGGGAGCAGTATGAACAATTCCTGTTCCGTCTTCTGTAGTAACAAAATCGCCCAACATGACTTTAAAAGGCTCTGCACCGGGAGTTATTTCCCGGATCCTTTCCAATGAATTGGCTTCAAAAGGCATTAATTGTTCATAAGTCAATCCTTCTAACCGGCTTCCTTTAAAATCAGAGAGTTTTTCCCAGGGAATAATTTTATCACTTTCTTTATAATCGGTTAATGGAAGAATTTCCGCTTCAGCTTTAAAATAATTTGGAATCAAATCAGAAGCAAGAATTACACTAATCGGTAAATGAGTATATGGATTGAAAGTGTTAACGACCGAATATTCAATATTTGCTCCAACGGTTAATCCAAGATTGGAGGGCAACGTCCACGGAGTAGTCGTCCACGCTAAAAAAAACAAATCATTATCTACATTTTTATACAAAAATTCAGATCGGGAATTCCTGTTTACTTTAAACATTACGGTTGCGCTCGTATCTTTTACATCTTTATATGTGCCTGGCTGGTTCAGCTCGTGAGAGCTTAATCCCGTTCCGGCGGCCGGTGAATATGGTTGAATACTAACGCTTTCATACAAATATCCTTTCTTATATAATTCCTTGAGGCACCACCAAAGCGTTTCGATATAATTATTTTCAAAGGTGATGTATGGATGCTGCAAATCAACCCAATAACCCATTTTCCGGGTTACTTCATCCCATTTGTCTTTAAATTTCAAAACTTCCCGGCGGCAGGTAGCATTATATTCTTCAATAGAAATTGATTTTCCAATATCCTCTTTGGTAATTCCCAAAAGTTTTTCAACACCGAGTTCAACTGGCAATCCATGGGTATCCCAGCCGCCTTTGCGTTTTACCTGGAAACCGCGCATGGTTTTATAGCGGCAAACCAAATCTTTTAATGTTCTTGAAATAACATGGTGAATACCAGGCATTCCATTGGCGCTTGGCGGCCCTTCATAAAAAACAAAAGGCGTCTTTCCATCACGGTTTGACACACTTTTTTCAAATGTGTTTTCTTCGCTCCAAAATTTCAGTATGTCATCAGCTATTTCTGTAAGATTCAACTGCTTGTATTCACGATATTTCTGCTTCATTAATGATAATCCTCCACTAAAAATAAAAGTATGCAAAGGTAAAGATTTCAGCAGGAAATTCAAGGTACAGAAGCAAGCGAAAAGGATCCGGCAAGGCGATTATCAAGTGTTATGAGAGTAAACAAACAAATAAGGGAAATTTTCTTTCTCTTATTAAAGCACATGGTGAAAGTTTGAAAAGCTCTTTTATCCCAAATACAAATTGGCGATATTTCTTTATTTGCTGTGAAAAATAGCGGTCGTTAAATTTAAACTTCTTCCATTTTCAATAACTTTTCAACTTCCTGTAAGATTTCAAAAGGATTTGGCGGCTCCAGGTTTTTATCCATCAATTGCTCGTTCACATAATTAATGATTTCATTTTTGCTGCGCAAATTTTCTTTAACAGAATAAAATAAAACTTTGGAAGATACCTGCCAGGGAGTATGTTGCGGATTGCTAAGCGCGTATAAAACAATTACCGGTGTTTGTGTCGCTGCGGCAATATGCACCGTTCCGGTATTTACAGAAATTACCAGGGGCGACATGGAGATCAGTGCGATAAATTCTTCAATTGAAAAAAAACCGGCAAGAGAAAAAGAGTTTTCTCCGATACCTTTTTGAATATTTTTTGTAAGTTCTTCTTCCGGTTCTGAGCCGGTTATTAAAATTTGAAAACCCAATTTGTCTCTTAATAATATTCCTGTTTCTATCCATTTGTCTTGTGGATATTCTCTTTTTACTTCACTCACACCAGGATGAATAATCATCCAGTCTTTTTCCAGGTTTACACCTTTTTCACTCAATTTTTTTAATACATTTTTCTTTTTGGTTTCCGGAAAATTGATTTTTATATGAGTATCTGTTGTTTTTGCATTCACGGAATTAACCAGTTCTAAATCTCTTTTTACCTGGTGTTGAATAAAAGAAAACGGTTCCTTTTCAACCAACCAATTTGTAAGCAGGTGATAGGGATTTTCACGGCAATAGGCAAGCGTTTTAGGAATGCCTGCCATATAAGCCAACATTGCAGCCGGCAAAGGGCTTTGGCTATAAACGGTAAATATAACGGCGCCGTCAAATTGATATTTTTTCAACTTCTCAAGCAGTGAAAAAATAGCGTTTTCATTTACAGGTTGTTCGGTTTTTATCCACGGCAAATCCGCAACAATCGTTTCGTCAATTTCACCAATAAATGGCGAAATTAAATTTCCCATGTGTGAAGTAAGTAAAGTAATGCGGCATTCAAATGTTTCTTTCAGCGCACGAATCGCAGGCGATGACATCAGTAAATCTCCCATGTTATCTGCACGAATCACCAGAATATTCTTACAATTTGTCCAATCAATCATCACAAAGCGTTTTTAA
Organism: uncultured Chitinophagaceae bacterium; assembly: GCA_963706825.1. Classification (GTDB taxonomy): domain Bacteria; phylum Bacteroidota; class Bacteroidia; order Chitinophagales; family Chitinophagaceae; genus Ginsengibacter. Next base: position 1,530,523 of record CAVPNT010000005.1, read on the forward strand.
GACGGGTGAAGCATAATAATTTCAGCAGCAGCTTTTAAATGATTGGCGATATAATGAGGAATGCGCTGTTGGTTCCAGATCCATTCCGTTTCATTTCCATTATCAATCAAAATGGTTTTGCAATCCGACAATTTCCCTGCTTCCACGTCATTCAAAATATCACCAATCATCCAGGATTTGGAAAGATCAATTTCAAAATCTTTCGCTGCCTTCAAAAGCATGCCCGGTCTTGGCTTCCGGCAGTTGCAATTATCCTCCGGAGCGTGGGGACAATAATAAAATCCATTCAGCCTTACCTTGTTTTCCAGCAAAGAATCTTTAATTTTTTTTTTCGCTTCCATCAGTTCTTCTTCTTTAAAATAGCCGCGCGCAATTCCGGGCTGGTTGGAAACAATTATTAAATAATACCCTTGCTGCTGCAACAAATACAAACTTTCCAACGCATAATCTTCAAAATCAATTAAAGCAGGGTTTACATTGTAGGGCACGTCCTTTATCAAGGTGCCGTCTTTGTCAATAAAAATCGCTCTATTCATTTATAGCAGGCACATTGTGTGTTAAATAAAAAGGATCTAATAAATGGCTGGCATTGGCGGCGAAACTATCAATACTGATCAGTTTTGAAGCGCTTGTTTGTTTGTGGTTAGCCAAAATGATACTTTCATACAAATGATGACAGGAAACAGCCACTGATTTCCAGGTAAAATATTTGTTTACCCGTTTTATTGAATTATGATGCATGGATGCCAGTAGCTTTTCATCAGTAATTAGATATTCAATACTCTTTGCCAGGGCGCGGGGATCGTGTGGCGGAACAAGAAAACCCGTTTTTCCTTCTTCTACTGTAAACTTGATTCCGCCTACGTTTGAACCAATAACAGGTGTTCCGCACGCCATCGCTTCAAGTGGCGTGATTCCAAATGGCTCATACCACGGGGTTGTAATAAAAACATCAGCGGCAGCATAATAAAATTTCAAGGCATCTCTTTGTTTTCTTCCTGTAAAGACAACAGAAGAATGGACTCCTTCTTCTTTTGCAATCTTTTGTAATCTTGACAATTCCGGGCTTAACGCAGGATCTGGTTTATCATGTTCACCGCCCACAATTACCAGCCGCAGTGAACTATTACCATTTTTCATTTCCCCCAAAGCCCTGATTACATTGTCCACACCTTTACGTGGAACCATTCGCCCTAATTGCAAAATGATCTTCTCATTTTCGTCAAACCGCAAAATTCTTCTTGCCTTTTTTTTATCTATCGGATAAAACTCCCTGGCGCTAAATCCGCAGGGAACAATCGAAATTTTTTCCGGAGGCGCATGGTACAGCCGAATCATATCTTCTTTATCCTGCGGGCATTCTGCAATGATGTGATCGGCATTTCTAAAAGTCCGCCTTTCTATTTCAATTCGTTCCGGCGGAAACTGATCCATATCCTTCTGATGAATTTTTCTAACAAGACCTAATGCATGAAAGGTAACGACATAAGGAATATGAAACACTTTTTTTACTTTAGAAGCGACCAAAGCGGACATAAAAAAGTTTGCATGAATCAGTTCATACACTACTTCTTCTCTTCTGATAAAAGCAATCATATTATTTGCAAACTCTTCCATCAGGGAGAGTAATTTTTCTTTGGCTACAACTTTTTCAGCACCGGCTTTTATATGAATCACCCGAATACCAGGGATCCAATTAATGATCTCATTTATTTCTGCACTTTCTTTTCTCGTATATACATCCACATTATATCCAAGTTTTACCAACTGTTTTGGAAGCTCCGCCACATATACATTCTGGCCTCCGCTATCCACGCCACCGAGGGTTGCAAGCGGAGATGCGTGTTCACTGATAAATGCTATTCTCTTTTTCATAATTTTCATTTTTAGCAATTGCTGATTCAAAAATATTTTTCCATTCTTCTGTGAAACGATTTATATCAAACCGGTCAATGGCGTATTTTTTTCCCTGTTCCCCTATTTCGTAGGCCAATGATTTGTTTGTTAGAAGGAGCTTCATTTTATGAACCAGGTAATCAACATCGCTGTCGATAAATCCGTTTTCATAATTTTTAATAACAGTCGCTTGTTCAGTTGTAGCCAGGGCCAGGACGGGTACTCCGGTCATCATTGCTTCAATCACTGCAAGTCCCATGCTTGTATATCTGATGGGGTTAAAGAAAAAACGATAATGACTTATAAATTCCGGAAGCTTTGTATGTGTTATTTCCCCTAAACCTCCATTTTCTTTTGAGCCCATTCCTATTAGGTCAAGAGGAATGTGTTTGCTTACTTCAGTAAATATATCCGCACCGAACCTTCTGCCGCGGCTTTGCAGGTTATTTACAACTACAATTCCTTTTTCCAGTTCACCGGAATATTGGACTTTCGGTTCAATCACCCCATGTTCAATTACTTTAACGACCTTGCTGTTTTTATTATCCCACATCAGCTTATTGAAATATGTAACATGCACAATGACAACCTCGGGATCGTTTACGACATGCTTTGTATCGGTTGGAGAATGTTGCGGCAGATCATATTCAAGGTAGATTCGCGGCAACTTGCGTTGTTGTTCGCTCAGTATTTCATATTGATCAACCAGCCAGTTTTTATTGCTTTGAAATAAAATAGCATCTACCTCTAAATTTCTGACTTCATCAGCCGGCACTTCTATTACATTATCGGCGAAAGGAAGAGAGCTTCCCCGACCATAATATCCTTCCTGCTTTTCTTTTGAAACCGGAATATATACCTGGTAATCGCCCTGTGATAAATAATAAAGATAACTTCCGTGGATATGCCATGTAAATACAGAAATACGGTGTTTTCGGGTTTTCATCTTCTTTTCGTTAAAGTGAGCAACGGCGCGCATTTTAGCTATTTAAAAAATAAAAAATATGCCAACTACTCCTGCTGCTATCAAAAGAAATTTTATTGTTAAAAAAAGAAATTATTCTTTGTTACCCAAGGAAGTTTTGTGAATTAAAAAGTACTAAAGTGAAGAGCGCTGTAGAAGTGTTTCTACATACTTCAGTAAAGAAAATCAAAGTTGTACTTAAAAAAAAACTTTGATATTTTTCTCAGTATTTATCGGGTAATAAAAACATAAAATGTAATAGTATAAAGCGAAAGTAGCAAGGCAATTAATTAACTAAAACAGTTCTTTATTTTTATTCATTTGACAAATACATTTCTTGTTTAATAAAAAAATGCCGGTTGGTGCAGTATTTGGATTTTATAAATTGGAAAAATCATTTTATATAAAAAAAAAGGAAAAATTAAAGCATGTATATTTTAGGCATTAACGCAGTGTTTCACGATTCTGCAGCTTGTATTTTAAAAGATGGCAACCTGTTGGCGGCAGCAGAAGAAGAACGTTTTACACATATCAAACATGGTAAAAGGCCAATTCCTTTTTCTACTTATCAATTACCTTATCATGCCATAGATTACTGTTTGGCCATAGCAGGAATTCATATAAATGACGTCGATGAAATTGCTTATTCTTTTGATCCCAAACTTCTTGCACACAACTTAAATGATCCTACAGTATCTATTCCGTATTCACCTGTTCGTGAAAAACCCGAAGATGGGCAGGCAGAGTGGGATCCTTTATTTTTATCTTTCATTATTAATGCGCCACGGCAATTAGCAGACGGATATCCTCATCATTTACAAAAAAGATTTGTGGGCGCTAAACCAAATCTTCAGAAATGGCATTATGTTGAACACCATATCGCTCATGCAGCAAGCGCTTTTTTCCCATCACCATTTTCGCACGCTGCGGTGCTCACCATTGATGGAAGAGGAGAGAAAATAACCACCAGTTATTATACCGGAGAAGGAAAAGAACTAACGAAAATTTCGGAGGTTTTCCTGCCTCATTCTTTGGGGCTGCTGTATGAAGAGGTAACAAGCTATCTTGGATTTTTACATTCGTCAGACGAGTACAAAGTAATGGCGCTCGCATCTTATGGAAAGCCTGTTTATCTGAATGAATTCCGCTCTATGATTCATGTGGGTGAAAATGGAAAATACACGATCAGCGAACTGAAACTCGAAGAGCGTTTTGGGAAAGCAAGAAAAAGAGATGAGCCTTTTTTGCCGCATCATTTCGACATCGCTTATTCATTACAAAAGGTATTAGAGGAAACCGTGTTGCAACTGGTGAATTGGTTTCAGAAAGAAACAGGTGAAGAAAATTTATGTATGGCAGGCGGTGTAGCGTTGAATTGTGTATTGAACGGAGTGATTCGCGATTACAGTAATTTCAAAAATATTTGGGTACAGCCGGCATCAGGAGATGCAGGAACGGCGCTTGGTGCAGCTTTATGGGTTGATGTGCAATTAAGAAATGATGATAGTAAATCATTCAGAATGGAGCATTGTTATTGGGGGCCGGAATATACAGATGAGGAAGTAGAGAATTTTTTGAAATGGACAAAAGTTCCGTACCGGAAATTAGAAAATGTAGCGAAAGAAACTGCTGCAATCTTAGCAGAAGATAAAATCATTGGTTGGTTTCAGGGAAGAATGGAATTTGGGCCGCGTGCGTTGGGCGCACGTTCTATCCTGGCGTCGCCGATTCATGCAAAGATGCAGGCAAAATTAAATGATATTAAAGACCGCGAAGATTTCAGGCCAGTGGCCCCGGTCGTATTGGAAAGCGAAGCGGGTGAATGGTTTGAGGGAGCGGGGCAGTCGCCTTATATGTTGTTTGTATATTGTGTGAGGTCTGATAAAGCAAATAAAATTCCTGCAGTAAGGCACGTGGACGGAACCGCCCGAATTCAAACAGTAAATGAAAAACAACATCCGCGGTATTATGCGCTCTTAGAAGAATTTAAAAAATTAACCGGTGTGCCGGTTTTGGTAAATACTTCTTTCAATACACGTGGAGAGCCGATTGTATGTACGCCACGTGATGCCATTGAATGTTTCTGGACATCACCGTTTGATGCTTTGGTCATCAATTCCTTTTTGTTAGAAAAAAATAATTAAATGATAAATTGTTGAAAGAATATGCAGCTAAAAGTTTCCATAATTGTTCCCACTTACAAACGCCCTGCTTTATTAAAAAGATGCCTCGAAGCATTGGCATCACAGGATTTTCCGCAAAATGAATATGAAATAATTATTGTTACAGACGGGCTGGATGAAGACACCAATAACATGATCGCTGACTCCGCTTTTTTTGATTTTTTCTCTAATATCTTTTGTTATTCGCTGCCTTTTAAGAAAGGACCGGCCGCGGCAAGAAATGCAGGGTGGCGAATAGCAAAAGGAAAATTAATCCTTTTTACAGATGATGATTGTATTCCGGCTTCTAATTGGATAAAAAATTTTTACAACGCATTTGAATTTTATGGGCAACCGGCAATTGCATTGACCGGAAAAGTAATTGTTCCTTTATCTCCGGAGCCTACCGATTTTGAATTAAATACAGCAAATCTCGAAACTGCAGAATTTGTTACTGCCAATTGCGCGTGTACCAAAAGTTCTCTTGAATTGGTCAATGGTTTTGACGAGGCTTTTACCATGGCGTGGCGCGAAGACAGCGATTTGGAATTTCAACTTTTAAAAGAAGAAATACCGATCAAAAAAATAGAAGAAGCCGTGGTTGTTCATCCCGCCCGTAAGGCAGCATGGGGAATAAGTTTGAAAGAGCAACGAAAATCCATGTTCAATGCACTGCTGTTTAAAAAACATCCGCAGTTATATAAAGAAAAAATAAGTTCGCCGGTTTTGCGAACCTATTTTCTAATGATTATTTTTTTAATTACTTTTTTTTATGAATGGTTTCAGCAAAATAAAATAATCGCATTCGTTTCTTTATTGGCATGGGCTTTTCTGATGGTTTCTTTTATTCTAAAAAGGTTGACAAACACTTCACGTTCTTTTAAGCATGTTTTTGAAATGGTAGCCACATCCCTGTTAATTCCATTCGTTTCCGTTTTTTGGAATCTTTACGGAGCATTAAAATTCAAAGTGTTGCATGTATGACAGAAGAATTGACAAATATTAAAAAAATTGCGGTTTTCCGCGCGTTGCAACTGGGCGATATGCTATGTGCAATACCGGCAATGCGCGCATTGCGTCAGGAATGTCCAAATGCGAAAATCACTTTGCTTGGTTTGCCCTGGGCAAAAAGTTTCGTAGAAAGGTTTAAAGATTACTTTGACAAATTCATTCATTTTCCCGGTTATCCCGGCTTGCCTGAACAACATTTTAATGAAGAGGCGTTCGATGAATTTATAAAACTGATGCGCAAAGAAAAGTTTGACCTGTTGCTACAGATGCAGGGAAACGGCACTATTGTAAATCCATTGATGTTTTCATTTGGCGCAAAATATGTTGCAGGTTTTTATAATGAAAACAGCTTTGTGGATTCGCCGTTTTTCATGCCTTACCCGCAGCATGGGTCAGAAATACGGCGTTATCTTTTGCTGATGCAACATTTGCAAATTCCTGTACAGGGCGATCATTTGGAATTTCCATTAGTAAAGCAGGATCAAAAAGATTTTGATGAATTATTACTGCCTGTTTACCCTAAAAGCTACATGATTATTCATCCGGGATCCCGCGGAAGACACCGCCAATGGCCGCCTAAATTCTTTGCTTTAATTGCCGATTATTGTATTGAGCGAGGATTTACGGTTGTGATTACAGGTACGAAAGAAGAAAGCGATATCACTGGCGAACTGGTGAAATGCATGCATCACGTGCCGATAGATCTTACCGGCAAAACTTCTCTTGGCGCTATGGCCATTTTGATAAAAGGGGCATTTGCGATTGTTTGCAACTGTACCGGTGTTTCTCATGTAGCTGATGCTTTTGATACACCGTCTGTGGTGATAAGCATGGATGGCGAACCAAAAAGATGGGCGCCATTAAATAGAAAATTACACCCTGTAATTGATTGGACCAAAAATCCGCATTTTGAAAAAGTGCTTTTGGAAACTGATACTTTGATAAAAAATTTATTAGCACCTAAAGATTAATTTTCAATATGCATTGTGTTTCTTGCAACAAAAATTTTATACAACTTTTAATAAAATATTTTCAGTAAAAGAAGAAATAACTGCCATTTGTATTTTTATAATATACGCAATGAAGAATTGTTGTTAAAGCAGAAAACCTTACGCTTTCGCCATTGTTAGGCAAGAGAATTTAATTTAACAATAGAGTATCTGTCACCGGTTAGCTTCCTACTGTTTTAAAATTCGTGTAATTAGTGCATCAAATTCGTGTTTCAATAAATTAAAACAACCGTTTGCGTTTCTATTTTTAATATGAGTACGTTATGTTTGTTAGATAATAGTGTGTAATGGAACTTAATGATGAAATTCTTTCTGCATATAATTTACGGATGAACGACCTATACATTGAGCCGATTCAGAACGGGCTGATTAATGCTACGTGGCGAATCAATAACTCTCACAATTCCTATATCCTGCAAAAAGTAAATCATCAAATTTTCAAAACCCCCGAAAGTATTTCGTCAAATGTAAGGATGGTGGCTGATTATTTATTTAAACATGAACCAACCTATTTTTTTGTTTCTCCTGTGCAGACGAAGAACGGCGAAGAAATGGTGCATATTCCTGGTGGCGGCTATTTTCGCATGATTCCTTTTGTAAAAGATTCCCGCACAATCAATACTGTTGAAATGCCGCAGCAGGCATTTGAAGCAGCCAAAAAGTTTGGAGAATTTACAAGGCTGCTATCAGAATTTCCTGTAGAAAAATTAAAAATAACTTTGCCCGATTTTCACAATCTTACACTCCGATACCAGCAATTTTCAGAAGCCCTGGAAAACGGAAATAAAACACGATTGCAGCAATCAAAAGAATACATTCAATTTATAAAAGGACATAAAAATATCGTTGACATTTATGAAAGTATTTTAGAAAATCCTTCTTTCAAATTGCGCGTAACTCATCATGATACAAAAATAAGCAACGTGTTATTCAATTCGGAAAACAGGGGATGGTGCGTAATAGATTTGGACACATTAATGCCAGGATATTTTATCAGCGATGTAGGCGATATGATGCGCACTTACCTGTCGCCGGTAAATGAAGAAGAAAAAGATTTTTCTAAAATAGAGATTCGCGAAGAGTATTTTAAATCAATATGGGATGGTTATATCTCGGAAATGGGAAATGAATTAAATGCTGAAGAAAGGCATCATTTTATTTACGCAGGAAAATTTATGATTTACATGCAGGCGATTCGTTTTCTTACCGACCATCTCAATAATGATACGTATTATGGAGCAAAATACGACGGACAAAATTTTGTAAGGGCGGGCAATCAGATTACGTTGCTTCAAAAATTAATTGAGAAAGAAGCGTTGTTGAAAAGTTTGATTAAAAGGTAAAAATCTACCATAAAACGGCTTATTCATTTTCTGCCAATCGTGCTTCTACCTCATACTTATTTTGATAATATCCGCGCCGCACACTTTCCCATAAATATTTAAAAATAAAAGGAAGAAATCCATATTTTTTAAATTGCCGGATGTGACACATTTCGTGTTTTACCCATTGTTTATTTTCTAAGAAATCTTCTTTTGAAACGTTGTGCAGATGAATCGTTTTTCCTATTACAATCGCCACATTATCTGATTGTAACTTGCGCGCTGCAATTTTTCCAATGAATGAGTTTTCTTTGATGAGGAAGGGAATCTTAGAAGGAAGAGCTTTCAGAATTTTTATTTTTATTTAATCATCTAATCTGCTTTTTATATCCATTCTTTGATGAAGAATTCTTATTACTTCAACAACACCATCAGAACCTAAAAAATCATATGCGATTGACCTTTGACATTCGGTATCCTTCTTTAATATGGCTCATGGTTCTTGCAGTAAAAAAATTTTTGGCAATAAATTCAATTTCAGAAATGATTAGATCATAATATCGATCTGCCTGTTCACGAGACCAATTCTGGTAAGTGTAAATCCATATTTCAGTAAGATCCTCTTTTGCTTTCGCACTTATTTTATATGAAGTCTCACTCATAAGTATTTAGAATGTAACTCTTTTAAATGCTCTTTTGGATTAAAGTTCTCAACGAAATTGCTTTTTTCTCCCAACTCAAGGGCGTTCCTTAAATTTTCAATTTTTTGCTCCCGATTTTCAAGTAGCCTTAATGCGCTTCTGATTATTTCTTCTACAGAAGTATATCTTCCGGAAGAGATTTCCCTGTTTATGAAATCTTCATAATATTTATCTAAGGTTATTGAGGTTTTGTTTTCCATTTTGATTTTTATTTCTGAGAGTTAATGTCTTGTAAGAAACTTAGCAAGCGAAGAAATAATGCTTATTTCTATTCATAAATTTAAAGTTTCTTCCTGTTCACAAATTTACAAGTTATTCACTTTCTGATTTCATTTTGCTTTTTAAAGTTTTTACAGCAAACAAAGAAATAATCACAATTCCTATTTCCTCATTTTTAGATAATCGCTTTTAAAATTTCCTCACTGTGAATTTTTGATTTGGGCTTCTTAAAAATTTTAAAAATTATCCCATTTTCATCTATCAAAAAGGTGGTGCGAAACAAACCCATATACTTTCTTCCATACAAATTTTTTTCGCCCCAAACACCGTATTTATCAATGATTTTTTTCTGAGGGTCTTCTAATAAAGTGAAGGGAAGGTCATATTTTTCTTCAAACTTTTTGTGCTTCTTTTTATCATCAGGGCTTACACCCAAAATTACAAAACCTGCTTTTTTCAGGTCGTCATAATTGTCTCTCAGATTGCAGGCTTCAATCGTGCAGGTTGGGGTGTCGTCTTCCGGATAGAAATAAAGCACTACTTTTTTTCCACGAAAATCTTTCAATGAAACTTTTTTTCCGTTTTGATCTTTTGTGGTAAAATCAGGCGCTTTTTCGCCTTCTGTTAAATTGGTCATTTTATAAAATTTTTATCTGGTAAAATGCAAAATTCTTTCTGTTTTATTTCCGGCTTCGTCTTCTGCAGAAATTTTTAATTCATGTTTTCCTGCTGCGCATTTTTCATCAAAAACATAAATAAATGAACGGCCTTTATCATTGCTAAAACGCAACCATTTCCCATCTAACTCTGCACGGAAATTTTTTATGTCATTATTATTATCCTTTGGAGTAATGATAATTTCCCTTGAATGTGAGAGAACCGCATTATCGTGAAAATTTGAATTGATTACCGGCGGTTCATCATCGGCTATTAATTCAAAATTTCCAAAAGCATTAAATTTTGCCGAGTACCAATCGCCATTCCGGGTAGCTTTCACCACATCACTTTTCCCGTTCCAGCTTCTTTTCATCAAAATTTTATCACTAACATTTTCGGGAATATTTTTATCTGCTTTTATTCTTACCGTAAAATAATTTTGAGCCGGAATCAATCCGGAAAGAACAGAATAAATCGAAGAATAGCTTTGCGAAGCAGCAGATTTTTTTTCAGAATAAGAAAAAGCAACGGAATCATATAAAGTGGCAGCAGGCAAATAAACCTGCACATTTTCATTTTCAAAAACGTTTACAAATCCCGACTGAAATTCCTTTTTCTGATAATCAATATTATCCGGTTTGCCGGTTTCTACAATCAATCCTTTTTTTATCTTAAACTGAAGAACAGAAGTGTTATTCTTGGCATCTTTTACTACAATTTTTACCACATGAACATTGGTATCTTTTAATTCAATAACACCATCTCCATCGATATCTTTATAAACACCTTCCGGATAGCCGGCCAATCTGGAAAGATGCTGAATGTAAGGGCCGCCTGCGGCGCGGGTTTTGTAATCAATATTTGCATTTACATATCGTGATTCGTCATAAGTAATGCTATCTAATTGAAACGCCGACAGCGGCTGCTCATCCAGGTAAACAATCGCTTCGTAAATTCCGTTTGGATTATTAGAGCCGGATTGTTTATCAATTGCAGAAATACCAAAACTGATTTTATCAGTATGAACCGGAATCACATTTTCGGCAGTCGTATAGTTTTCATTGAGTTTCTTTATTGGCAAATGTTGCGGCGTTTGACTGTAAGTGCTTTTGCACCGGTCATACATGTACAAGCGCACGATGGTAGGAGGAACATTATCAGGAACGGGCAGGTTAAACAAAAGCGGATTCAAAACTTTATCTGTTTTCGTATCGCGGATTTCAAAATGACAATGCGGCCCTTGTGAACCACCGGTATTTCCGCTGTTAGCGATGAACTGCCCTTGTTTTACAGGAAATAATGCCGGCGGAATTTTCAAATCCACATTCCATGATTCGCGGTTGTATTGCTGCTCTTTTACATATTTTTCCAGAGCAGGGAAAAAGGAATTTAAGTGACCATAAACGGTTGTTAATCCATTGGGATGATTGATATAAATTGCCTGTCCAAAACCAAAAGGTGCAACGGTAACCCGGGCTACATAACCAGCCGCTGCAGCTTTTACCGGACGGTTTATCACCTGGTCGGTCCGGCAATCCAAACCCATGTGATAATGGTTAGGCCGCAGTTCACCGAAATTGGCAGCTAGACTTATCCGGGCATCCACCGGATAAATAAAATAATCTTTTGGATAATTTTTAAGGGGAAAAAATTGTGCTTGCGAAATTGAATAAAAAAGAAAAAACAAAAAAAACAGGAACGGTTTGTGTATGGTATAATTTTTAAAAGTATTTTTCATATCGGACAAAGCTAAGAACTTAAAAACTTAAGAATATGGCAAAAACAAATAAAGTTGCGGCAATCATCCTGGGAGCCGCTGCAGGCGTAGCTCTCGTGAAATTTTTCAGTATGCCGAAAGAGGAACGGGACGAATTTTTTGCAAATATAAAAAGCAAAACAAGTGAACTTCTGGACAATGCGGAAGATACTGTGGAAAAAGTAGAACATTATATGGATGAATATAAATCTAAAGGCGAAAACGAATGGATTGACAAACTTTACATTTTAAAGAAAATGTTTAAGAATCTGTACGGTTCAGGGAAACATTATTTGTTATAAAAGGTTTCTCCTCAGTACAAATATAACAAGGCAGGCTTTTAGGGAAAGGCCTGTTTTTTTATGTAAAGAAGACAACAGAAGCACAAATACTAATGATTTGGAATTAAAAAAAACTGCTTTCAATGGCCCCGTTAAATTATTTTATCTTTATCGCCCACAAGTTTACAATTAACTAAATCTATTTTTATGCCCACGATTCCCGACGAACAGCTTCGACAGACCGGATTTGTTTTGCCGCCACAGCCTAAACCCGGAGGTATCTATAAGCCTTTTCTTCAATCTGGAAATTTAATTTATGTTTCAGGTCACGGACCGGTTATGGAAGATGGTTCGCTGATAAAAGGAAAAGTAGGTTTTGATATAAATGCGGATGCAGCAAAGCTTGCAGCGCGTCAGACAGGCTTGACAATTTTATCGACGTTGAAAGCAAATCTTGGAAGTTTGGATAAAATAAAGCGCGTTATAAAAGTTTTTGGAATGGTTAATTGTACCCTTGATTTTGAACAACAACCTTATGTAATCAATGGCTGCAGCGAATTGTTTGCGCAAATCTGGGGCGAGGACGGAATTGGTGTAAGAAGCGCAGTGGGCATGGGTTCTTTGCCGGGAAATATTCCTGTAGAAATAGAGGCAATTTTTGAATTAGTGTAAAAAGTATTCTAACGATGAATGAAAAAAACTGGTATAAATTAAATGATCCCGACGAAATTGATTCTCCGGCGTTGTTGGTCTATAAAGAACGCGTTGCGCAAAATATCCAAACCATGATCGGCATTGCCGGCGATTCGAAACGTTTAGTGCCTCATATAAAAACGCACAAGATGGCAGAGATTGTGAAGATGCAATTAAACACAGGGATTTCAAAGTTTAAATGTGCTACAATCGCTGAAGCAGAAATGCTTTCAGAAGCCGGAGCAAAAAATATTTTGCTCGCTTATCAATTGAATTTTACAAAAGCAAAACGTTTTATTGCGCTCATCAAAAAATATCCTCACATTCATTTTGCTTCTTTGATTGATAATGTTGATTCAGCAAAAATGCTGAATGATTTATTTGCAAAAGAAAATCTCCAAGCAGCTGTTTTTATTGACGTGGATGCGGGGATGCATCGCACAGGAATTGCGCCGGAACAAATTTTAGATTTGTTTTTGCGAATTCAAAAGCTTCCCAATCTTCAGTTTGAAGGTTTGCATGTTTATGACGGACACATCCGGGAACCAGATGTTGAATTAAGAAAAGAACAATGCCAAAAAGGATTTGAAAAAGTAAATGCAGTAAAGCAAGAAATAATGGCAAATTCTGATCTGCAAAATGTAAAAATTATTGCAGGAGGCACGCCAACTTTCACGGTTCACGCTTGGAATAAAGAAGTTGATTGCAGCCCGGGAACTTGTTTGCTTTGGGATTATGGATATGATCAATTATTAGCAGAACAGCCTTTTGAATTTGCCGCGGTCCTGATGACAAGAATTATTTCAAAACCAGCGCCCGGACTGATTACAACCGACCTTGGACACAAATCTGTTGCTGCAGAAAATCCAATAAATAAAAGAATATTTTTTCTGAATTTATCTGATTATGAAGTGAAATCACAAAGCGAAGAACATTTGGTTGTTCAAATAAACGACTGGGAAAATCTTCATGTGGGCGATGTGTTGTATGGCGTTCCTTACCATATTTGTCCTACTGTTGCTTTGTATGATGAAGCGGTAATTGTTGAAAATGGACACGTGGTTGACAAATGGGATGTGCTGGCAAGGAAAAAGAAAATTACCATTTAAGAAAAGCAGTTCCTCGCGTGCTAATTACGATTTTCCATTATTTCTTTGTTTACTGTCCAAAAAAAATTTTTTAACTACTAAACCGCTCTAATAAATAAAAATGTCCAATCTGATTTTTGATGCACATCTTGATTTGAGCATGAACGCTCTCGAATGGAACCGCGATTTGACGCGGTCTCAGGAAGAGATTCGAGAGCGGGAAAAAGGATTAACAGATAAACCCGACAGGGGAAATGGTACCGTTTCTTTTTCAGAAATGCGGAAAGGAAATGTAGGAATTTGTGTAGCTACTTTGATTGCAAGATTCGTGAAACCGGAAAGTAAATTACAGGGATGGAATTCACCGGAACAGGCATGGGCGCAAACGCAGGGACAATTTTCTTGGTACAAAGCGATGGAAGATCGTGGAGAATTAATTCAAATCAATAATGCAGATTCATTAAAAAACCATCTTGAAAAATGGTTGAATAAAGGAGAAGAAAAATTACCCATAGGATATGTTTTAAGTCTGGAAGGAGCCGATTCGATTGTCAACATGCATTATCTTGAAAAGGCCTACCAGAACGGATTACGGGCAATTGGACCAGCGCATTACGGTCCGGGGGTTTATGCCTATGGAACAGATTCAGATGGAGGAATTGGAAATAAAGGAAGAGAATTGTTGCAGGAAATGGAACGTTTGAATATTATTTTGGATGCCACACATTTATCTGACCAAAGTTTTTGGGAAGCGTTGGAAAATTTTAATGGACCTGTTTGGGCCAGCCATAATAATTGTCGTTCTCTTGTTCCTCACAACCGGCAATTTTCCGACGAACAAATAAAAGTGTTGATAGAGCGCGGGGCCGTTATTGGCGGCGCTTTTGACGCATGGATGTTGAAGCCAAACTGGATTCGTGGAAAATCAAAACCAAAAGAAGAAGGCGTGTTTATCTCAACGGTGATCGATCATATCGATCATGTTTGCCAGATTGCTGGAAATTCTTTGCATTCAGGAATAGGAACAGATTTGGATGGTGCATTTGGAACCGAACAGTGTCCTGCGGATTTAAATACGATTGCTGATTTGCAAAAAATTCCGGAATTGTTGAAACAGCGTGGCTATTCAGAAAGTGACATTGAAAATATAATGTACAAGAATTGGGTAACATTTTTGGAGAAGGCGTGGAAATAGGAATTGAGTTTATTTATTGGTCTACTGTACGGCAAATATTTTGTTAACCCAATAAGAACGTGGGTAGATTTTTCGATTTTTTACCCACGTCTCTAGCAACGTGGGCAAATTTTTAGGAATGTTACCCATATCAGGGATAAATATGAGAATTAAAATTTGTCAATTATTCTCAATGGTATTCATTTCATCCTCATGCATCAAATCTTTCGTGCTATTATAAAGATTTTTAAAAACTGCATAATATTTTTCATACACTGACTGATTCTTCAAATCCGGTTCAATCAAAAAATCATTTTTTGGTTTCAGTGAATCATACTCTTCAATCATTTTTAATGCTTTCATGTTAATTAAAGCAGCGCCGATTGCCGACGAATCTTCTGTTTCTACGACACAGAGTCTTTTTGCGGTGATATCAGCAAGTATGTGCATCCATGTTTTTGAATGAATGAAACCGCCGCCGACATTCAGTTGTATTATTTTTTCTGTTGACGATTCTACAATTTCCAACACCTGGTTCATCGAATAACAAATACCTTCTAAAGTTGCCCGCAAAAAAAATGCATGGGTATGAGAAGATTTAATTCCAAAAAATATTCCGCTTGATTTTTCATCCCAAACCGGCGCTCTTTCACCAAATAAATAAGGTAAAAAAATCAGGCCTTTGCTTCCCGCAGGAACGGTATCAATTATTTTAAAAAGATTTTTATAGTCTTCATCGGAAGGTTTTGCATTATTCAAAATCGCTTCAAAGAGCCACTCTACTACGTTTCCGCCATTATTTACCGGGCCGCCACAAATGAAAGTTTTTTCATCCAGCAGATAATTAAATGACATGGAAGCAAAATCAAAAATGGGTTTTGGAGAAGCAATACGAACCGCGCCGCTTGTACCAATGGTCAATGCCGCAGTTCCTTTTTCCACTGCATAACTTCCAACATTTGCAGTGCAACCATCACTAGCACCAACGCAAAAAAAAGTTTCTGAAGAAATATTTAATAAAGATGAAATCGAAGAATCAACATTTTTTCGGAGAAAATCTGTAGTAACAATTTCAGAAAGTTGTAATGAGTTTATCCCGCATAATTGCAATGAGAAATCATTCCATTTCAATGTTTCAATACCAAATAAACCTGTAGCAGAAGCAATAGAATAATCAATTTCGTACACCTTAAATAGTTTGTACCAGATAAATTCTTTGATAGAAATAAATTTAAAAGCAGCAGTAAATATTTCAGGAGCGTTTTCTTTCAACCAGATTATTTTGCATAACGGCGTCATAGAATGAATAGGCGTTCCGGTTGTTTGATACAGTTTTTCTGCTTCCGGTAATTTTCTTATTCGTTGTGCAATATCTCCACTTCTTGTATCGGCCCAGGTGATTAAAGGAGAAATAGGTTTGTTGTTTTTATCCATTACCATCAGGCTGTGCATCGCGCTGCTGAGGCTTATCGAAACGGGTGGATATTTTACATCGGCAATTATTTTTTTTATGCAATCTGCAAATGCCTGCCATATCCCTTCAGGATCTTGTTCTGAAAATCCGGGATGAAGACTTTGCGTTGGATAAAAAGTTTGAGAATTGCCGATAATTGTTCCTTTGCTGTCCATCGCAACGGCTTTGGTGCTACCGGTTCCGATGTCTATTCCGATAATATATTTTGCAAAAGCCATTTGTACAAGATTTAACCAAATTTATTCTATTAAGAAATAAAAAATGATTTTTAAATAACGATTGATAAATAATGATGAAGAATCAATGGCACCTAACCGAATATTCTTTTCGAAAATGGCGCTTTTGCCATTTGAGGATTTCTAATTAAAGTTCTGTACTTTTATAAAAATCTTTGTTGATGAAAGCAATTGAATTAAAAGTGAATGAAATTCTCAAAAACACGTTTTAGTGAAAAGGAAGCCGAGACCTTTATTGAGTATTTTGAGGCAAAAACAATTGAAAAAATTGATGATAAAAAAGATATTTTTTTGACTAAACAAGACAAGATTGATTGGATTGAAAAAATGAACAAAGACAAGATTGACCTATCAAATGGATGTTTGGCTTTTGGATTTCGCTATTTTTAATGCTATTGCTAAATTGGTTTATAAAACAATAGAAGCAGAATATATTACATTAATACCCCCTCACATTTTTCCCTTCCATGTAATTCAGAAAAGCGGTATTCACCACGCGGTTTCCGCCGGGGGTAGGATAATTTCCGGTGAAATACCAATCACCCAAATTCGTGGGGCAGCTATCATGCAAATCTTCGATCGTCTGATAGATTACTTCTACAGGAAGATTGATTTCTGGTGGTGTAATTAATTGAGCGATTTTATGATCCAGTTCTTCCAGAGAAAAAGGTTTATAAACTTCTCTTACCAGGTTTTGCGTATGTAATTGATTATTTCTTTTCAGCTCTTTGCATTTTTCAACAATATCATGCAGCATTGGTTCCATTCCTCTTTCTTTTATCAGTTCCATCGCGGCCTTGAAGGCAACAAATTCGCCCAATTTGCTCATGTCAATTCCATAGCAATCCGGGTATCTTATTTGCGGAGCAGATGAAACAACAATGATTTTTTTAGGTTCCAAACGTGCCAGCATCCTGATAATACTTTCGCGGAGCGTTGTTCCTCTTACAATGGAATCATCAATCACCACCAAGGTATCAATTCCTTTTCTTACAGTTCCATAAGTGATGTCGTAGACGTGCTGCACCATTTCATTGCGGCTGTTATCCTCAGTGATAAACGTGCGCAGTTTCACATCTTTTATCGCAATTTTTTCCATCCGCACCTTGCGGTTTACCATCTCTGCCAGTTTCTCGGGATCATAATCTTTTCCCCAGCTTAAAATCCTTTCAATTTTTATTTTATTGAGATAATCTTCCGCGCCTTTTATCATTCCGTAAAAAGCAGTTTCAGCAGTATTTGGGATAAAAGAAAAAATGGTGTTTTTCAAATCATGATCAACCGCTTTCAAAACCCTTTCGCTCAAATGATATCCCAATGCGATTCTTTCACGGTAAATTTTTTCATCACTTCCTCTTGAAAAATAAATGCGCTCAAAGCTGCATGCTTTTCTTTCTTTTGGTTCCAATATTTGCTGAATAGAATATTCTCCATCAGGACTGGTAATTAAGGCATTCCCCGGCATCAATTCTTTCACCTGGTTTTCGGGAACATTAAAAGCTGTGCGGATTGCAGCGCGCTCGCTTGCCGCAACAATTACTTCATCATCCGCATAATAATAAGCAGGCCTGATTCCATGTGCGTCTCTTACTACAAATCCAGTTCCGTTTCCTGTGAGGCCGCCAAATGTAAATCCACCATCAAAATGAGGAACTGATTTTTTTAAAACTCCGGCAATATCGCAACCCTCCGGACTTGTCTCATCAGCTTTTACCAAAAAATGTTGAACCACATCCATCATGGCTCCGAGGTCACTTTCGCGATCCTGTTCGCTTCGCGGACTGTTGATAATTGAAAATAATTCGTCTTTGTTTATCAGATTAAAATTACCTGCAAGCGCAATATTCCGTGCAGGAATCGTATTTCTTTTAATAAACGGATGACAAAATTCCACATTATTTTTCCCCTGCGTTCCGTAGCGTAAATGACCGAGTAATAATTCGCCGAGAAAATCAATATGCCCCTTCATCAAACCGGCATGTTGCTCTATATCCGGGTGATATTTTTTGATTTCATTTACCTGGTTTCCGATCTGTGAAAACAGGTCGGCAATTGCCTGGTTGGCAACGCTTCTGTTCCGGTGAAGAAACGGATATCCAGGTTCTGTATTCAACTTGACGGAGGCGATTCCCGCCCCGTCCTGGCCACGGTTGTGCTGCTTTTCCATTAGCAGGTACAACTTGTTTAAGCCATACAAAACGGTACCATATTTTTGCCGGTAATAAGAGAACGGTTTGCGCAGCCTGATAAAAGCGAGGCCACATTCATGTTTTATTTCGTCGCTCATAGAATTTGAGAAGAATGCAAAATTACGATTTATCACCCTCTTTTTCGTTCCATTCTGATTCTCTTATGTTATAGTCTTCCTATTTTTAATCAATGCCATTGACCATTTTAATTGAATTAAACGCTGTTTTGTGCTGACCTAAAAGAAATTCTGAAAAATTTTTTTAGGAAGATGATTTTTTTGATTTAATTTCATATTTTATACAAAAAAACAATACTTATGGCACGACCTGTTAGAAACAATGAAGTTGCAGGCAAACTACGAACCCTCAAAGACCAATTAGCAGAGTACAAAGAAGAATTAAAAACTGTACATCCTACTTTTAAAATATCAAAAAACGGTAAACGACTGAGTAATATTAATGCAACTATAGCGAAAATAGAAAGGGAAATTGACGAGTTGAAAAAGAGAGGCGAAAAGTAAATGTGCTCTTGTGCTGGTTTTCAAAGAACATTATAATTCCTTTTGAAATTATTTGCGTAACACAGATTCTTATTTTTTGGAAATAAGAATCTGTGTTGTTTGCTGCCTGGGTTTTTAGAAAGCAACTGAAACGCAGGAGGTTTTACAAATTTTTTAAAATAAATAGATCTGCATCCTTCCAAAAAGGAAACTGGCTTCTTGTTTCTGTTACTTTTTCTTTTTCCAGAGTAATGGTAAAAATATCTTCCACTTTATTTTTTTGATAAATTATTTCACCTAATGGGTCAATAATTGTACTGTCGCCGTTGTAACAAATTTTATTTCCATCTTCACCAGTACGGTTTACTCCCACTACAAAACATTGGTTTTCTATCGCTCTTGCCCGCAATAAAGTTTGCCATGCCATGCTTCTTTTTTCCGGCCAGTTGGCTACGTTTATCAGCAAATCATATTTATTTTCTGATTGAAAATCCTGTCTTGTCCAAACCGGAAAGCGCAAATCATAACATATTTGCAGATTGATTTTCCACCCTTTTACTGAAGCGATTAATTTTTTATTTCCTGCTGAATAATGATTGTGCTCATGTG
The DNA here is from genome assembly GCA_963706825.1 of uncultured Chitinophagaceae bacterium. Taxonomy (GTDB): domain Bacteria; phylum Bacteroidota; class Bacteroidia; order Chitinophagales; family Chitinophagaceae; genus Ginsengibacter. Next base: position 1,550,465 of record CAVPNT010000005.1, read on the forward strand.
CGAAAGCAAATAAATGTCTTTTATCATAAACCCCATATTGCCCATTTGGAAGCATCCAAATCAGACGGTTAAAATATTTTCCATTTTCCTCAATAATCACACTTCCGGTAAGAATTATTTTTTTTTCAGCTGCAATTCTTTTCATCCAATTCACGGTTTTCCCATCCATTTTTTCTGCAAACAATTCCGCTTTCATAGTAAATCCGGTGGTAAACATTTCAGGAAGAATCACGATTTCGGTTTTCTCTTTAATGCTTTCAATTTTTTGCTGAAGCATTTCAAGGTTTGCTTTTTTATTTTCCCAAAAAAGATTGGTTTGGATGAGTGTGATGGTGAGTGAGGACATATTTTAAGATAGAGGGCTAAGTTATTTGGTTTTTGACACAGCCCTTGATTAAAGATTTTAAATTTTATTAACCGCTTCTCTTATTAAATCATTCTCAAAGCCTTTCTGCAATAAGAAATCCTGCAACTTTCTTTTCTTAATGAAAATGTTTTTTTCACTTTTTAATGTTTTTATTTTTTGTTCAACTAATTTTTGAAAAGTTTTTTCATATTCTTTTTCATCGATTTCTTTCAATGCTTTTCTGATGCAATAATCACTTACCTGTTTTTGTTTTAGGGATTGTTTTATTTTATTTTTCCCCCATTGTTTCATTCTGAATTTTCCACCGGCATAATGAATGGCAAAGCGTTCTTCATTGAGATAATTCTCTGTGATTAATGTGTAAATAATTTCTTCCACTTCTGATTTATTCAATCCGAAAGAATATAATTTATCACGCACTTCTACATGACATCTTTCCTGGTATGCGCAGTATTGTTTTATTTTTGGAACAGCTTGTTGCGGTGTGAAATTTTGAAACTCCATTGCAACAAAAATAAAAATCTTTCTTTGTAAAATGCTGCGGATTAGTCCAGATAACTTGCCACAATCGGCATTCTTCTTCCTGTTCCAAACGCTTTTGGAGAAACGCGAATAATCGGGCAAAACTGGTTTCGCTTGTACTCATTTCTATTTACCATTTTCAAAATTCTATCAACAAGCGCCGCATCAAATCCCTGCGACTTTATTTCTGAAGGGCCTTGTACTCTTTCAATATATTGATACAAAACTGCGTCTAAAATGTCGTATGGCGGAAGGCTATCGACATCTTTTTGTCCCGGGCTCAATTCAGCCGACGGCGCTTTATGAATAATATTTTCAGGGATAATTTCTTTTTCTGAATTAATAAATTTAGCAAGTTCATAAACCTGTAATTTGTAGCAATCCCCCAACACTCCGAGGCCACCCGCCATATCGCCATACAACGTTCCATAACCCACAGCCAGCTCACTTTTATTAGAAGTATTCAATAAAATATATCCGAATTTATTAGCAATTGCCATTAATAAAACACCGCGGCAACGAGCCTGAATATTTTCTTCAGCCACACTAAAAGGTAAATCTTTAAAAACGGGTTTCAGTTCCGCTAAAAAGCTTTCGTAAATATTTTTGATGGGAATAATATCGTACGGATTTCCGAGCGTTTTACTCAACGTTTCTGCATCACCCACGGAATGAGAAGTGGAAAATTCAGAAGGCATTAAAATCGTTCTCACATTTTCTTTTCCTAAAGCGGCACATGCAAGTGCAATCGTAACTGCACTATCAATTCCACCACTGCTGCCAATGATGGCTTTGCTGAATCCCATCTTATCAAAATAATCCCGGATGCTTAAAACAATTGCATCATAAACCTGTGAAATATTTAACGACGGCATAAATGTCAAAGGCTCCAGAAGCTGGCTGGGAACTGCATTTGCTGCTTTTATGATTGGGGAATTAAAAGTGCCATCATCATTCAAAACAACCTCTTTTATTTCTTCTTTAAATTGAGAAAGCTCGGCACAAAGGTTTGCATCTTTATCAAAACATAAAGAAACCCCATCGAAAATAATTTCCGTCTGACTGCCCACAGCATTGCAATAAATAAGTGGAATTTTGTACTTCAAAACATTTGATTTTACGGTAGCTTTTCTGTCTTCCGCATGCGTATAATCAAAAGGTGAAGCCGAAATATTAATCATAAAATCCGGTTGCTGCTGCATCAGGATATCCATTGGGCAAATGCGGTAAAGCGGATTGTCGCCAAGGTTCCAGATGTCTTCACAAATGGTAAGTGCGATTTTTTTTCCTTTAAATTCAATTACCTTCCAGTCAAAAGCTGGTTCGAAATAACGATATTCATCAAACACATCGTAATTGGGCAAACAGGTTTTGTGGGCAATGCTTTTTATTTCTTTTTCATAAAGAAAAAACGCGGCATTAAAAAGGTCTTTCCCTTCTCTTGCAAGATTTCTGTCTGGGGAACCAACAATGACGCCGATGGAATCCGCATGTTGTTTTATTTTGTCAATACTTTCAAAACATTTGTCAATAAAATCTTTGAAGTCCAAAAAATCCCGGGCAGGATAACCGCAGATGTTCATTTCGCTGAAAACAATTAAATCAGCATTTTTACTTTTCGCAAAGTTGATTGCATCAATAATTTTATCTGTGTTTTTTTCAAAATTCCCAATGTGATAATTCTGTTGAGCAAGAAATATTTTCATGCGGTAAATTTAAGCAGAATAAAATGTTCACGAATTTTTTCATTTAACAAAACTCTGTTTACTTTTTTGCTTTTATTTGGGGTATGAGAAAAATTTTTATTCCCTTGTGTATCGCGTTGGTTTTTTTTTCCTGCAAAAGCAATAAAAATATTCCCGATGTTTCTTCTATAAAAATTAATCTTGAAACAAGAAGATTTGAGCAGGATTTTTTTGCAATGGACACGTCAAAAGTGGCAGAATCCATGAGATTGGTTTTGCAAAAATATCCTGATTTTTTACCGGCTTTTACTGCTAATATTTTGGGATTGGATTTGGACAGCTTATTAATTCCGAATAATGCGGAAGAGCGCGCTATAAGGATGTTTATCCATGATTACTCACCCATTAAAGATTCATCAGACTTGCTTTATAAAAACTTTTCCAAAGAAACGGATGCGATAAAAAAAGGGCTGCAGTTTGTAAAATATTATTTCCCTCAATACAAAGAGCCCGAGTCAGTAATTACTTTTATTGGCCCAATTGATGCCAACTTTGAAACTTCTTTCGGCGTTCAGGGGGATATTCTTACTACAAAAAGTTTTGGTATCGGCCTTCAGCTTCACATGGGAAAATATTTTTCATTTTACAGAAGCACTGAAGGGCTGGAGCAATACCCGGATTATCTTTCAAATAATTTTGACGCAGCCCATATTCCTATAAATTGTATGCGAAATATTGTGGATGATATGTTTCATGATAAAAGCAACGGCAAAGCGTTGATAGAACAGATGGTTGATAAAGGAAGAAGGATGTATTTGCTCACAAAATTTTTGCCTTACACCCTGGAATCTGAATGCATGAATTATACAAAAGAGCAGATGAAAGATTGTTATAAAAATGAAGCCCTAATATGGGATTTCTTTTTAAATAACGATTTATTGAATAAAACAGACCAAAATATTGTACAAAATTATATTGGGGAAAGCCCGAAAACACAGGAGTTGGGAGAAAGTGCGCCTGGAAATGTCGGAACTTTTTCCGGCTTGCAAATAGTGAAAAAATTTATGGAAAAATATTCTGAAACCAACCTTTCAGAATTAATGAAAATGGAACCCAGAGAAATTTATGAAAAATCAAAATATAAACCACGTAGTTAATTCAGCTTTGTGGGAACTACCATTTCAAAGGCTGGAATATTGATGACAAATGCTTGCTTGTTGTGACAGTTTTCCATAAAATACATTCCATGCATTTTTCCCATTTCGCTTCGCAAATTGCACCCGCTCACATACTGGTATTTTTCACCCGGATTGATAACCGGCTGAATACCTATAACCCCTTCTCCTTCTACTTCACGGTGCTCTGTGGTACTGTCGAAAATGTACCAATGCCTGCGTAATAATTGTACCGGAAACGAATTGCTGTTTTCGAGTGTGATGCGGTAAGCAAACATATATTCGCTGCCGCCAGGATTGCTATATTCAGGCTGATAAAACGTTTCCACGCTTACCGTTACGCCTTCAGATATTTTAGAGTTCATGGTATTTCAGGTTAATGATAAAGTTATTAAAACTGGTGGATTAAATAAATTAAATTTTCCTTGTTTTGCTGTAACCATTCTTTAAAAGCCATTGCACAATTTTTTCCCGATGGTCACCCTGGATAATGATTTCATTGTCTTTTGCCGACCCGCCGCTACCGCAAAATGTCTTTAATTTCTTTGCAAGAAGTTCTATCTCATCCTCTTTCATAGAAAAGCCTTTTATAATAGATACCACTTTTCCTCCGCGGTGTTTTTTATCCAAAACGACTGTTAATAATTGTTCGTGAGGCAATGAAAAATTTTCAATTTCTTCTTCTTCCCCGGGTCGAAAATCCGCTGCCGTAGAATAAACAATGCCGCCACTATTAGATAACTTTTTCTTCGCCATTTTATTGTGTTAATTGTGCTTTTAAACTTAAGTCTAAACTTTTTGCCTGGTGAATAATTGCGCCGCTAGAAATGTAATCAACGCCGGTAGCAGCATAGGTTTCAATATTGTCAATCGTGATTCCTCCGCTTGCCTCTGTTTCATATTTGCCACCAATTAATTTTAATGCTTCCTGAATTTTTTCCGGAGAAAAATTATCGAGCATAATGCGGTTTACTTTTCCGGTTTTCAATACTTTTTTTACATCCTCAATGTTCCTGGTTTCTACCTCAATATGCAGGCCCGGTTTTTTCTCCTGCACGTATTGCCATGCTTTTTCAATCGCTTTTTCAATGCCGCCGCAATAATCTATATGATTGTCTTTCAGCATAATCATATCGTACAAACCAAACCTGTGATTGACGCCGCCACCAATTCTTACTGCTTCTTTTTCCAACAAACGAAAATTGGGCGTTGTTTTTCGCGTATCTAATAATCTGGTCTGATACCCTTTCAACTTATCAGTATATTTCTTAGTAAGAGTGGCAATCCCGCTCATTCGTTGCATACAATTCAAGACCAATCTTTCACATGAAAGTATCGTGTGTATTTTCGCATTTACTTCAAAAGCAATTTCACCAAAATGCATTTCATCGCCATCGTTTTTAAATTTTTTTAAAACAGAAGATGGCTGAACAAAAGAAAATATTTTTGCAGCAACATCCACCCCGGCAAGAATTCCTTCATCTTTTATTTTTAGAATTGCTTTCCCATTTGCATTTTCGTCTATGCATGACCGTGATGAATGGTCGCCATCGCCAATATCTTCTTTCAGTGCATTTGAAATTAATTCCTGAAGCTGATGCTGATAGTTTTCATTGTGAATCATGGAACAAAAATATAAAATGAACGGAGAATGTTTTTTGGAAATAAATAAACGAAAGGAAGTTGCCGTTTTGCTTTGTTACCGCTATCTTTAATTTGTGAGCAGCAATACTTCCATACACGACAATTTTATCCGAAGATTTTAGCCAATAAAAAAATGGCAAAAGCGTATTTGAAAAAATTCCTGCCGGCCATTGTCGGCAAGCTTTTAGACTTTTCCACCTTAACACAACTGCCCGACACTTACCTCAGCGATGAATTAAAGAAGTCAATGTCAGATATTGTGTACTCCTGCGAGCGAAAAGACAAAAAAGGTTCTGTAAAGGTGAGTTTATTGATTGAGCACAAAAGCTATCCTGATAAATATACACCTATACAAATTGGTGGATACATTTTTTCCGGATTGCAAAAACAGGTACAAAACAATGAACCACTTTCAATTGTTATTCCGGTATTGCTTTATCATGGCAAGGGGCGTTGGCAATACCGTAAATTGGCAAATCTTTTTGATAATTTAGAGAATGAATGGATACAGTTTGTACCGGATTTTGAGTACATTTACAATGATTTAGGTACATTAAATGATGAGGATTTGGAAGCGCTGAATAATAAATTTTTAGCAGCTTCGTTTCTCGCCTTAAAGCATAGTTTTGAAAAAAAATGGCTGGAAGATAATGCGGTAAAATTATTGATATTAGCAGCGGAAGGGCCTGAGAATTTACAAAAAGGATTTATCATTTATTTGTATAGCAGAGGTGAGCTTGAAGAAAAGATTTTAAAATCATTACCGGAATCAGTTAAAAATACAATTATGAATACATTAGACATTTATCTGGAAAAAGGACGAAAAGAAGGTATTGAAAAAGGTAAAGGGCAGGTAGTAAGAAATCTTCTTGGTACCAATAAATTTACCTTGTCTGAAATTGCCAATTTTGCTGATGTTACAGAGGATTTTGTGAAGAAGATACAGGCTTCATTAAAAGAAAATAAATAAGCTGAATGAAGTTGTGGCATTGTTACTCGATATTTTTAGCCGTTCCATTTTAGCAAAAATTGAAAGTGGGTATTTAAAAAAACACCTTTCAACTACGTTGAACAAGCTTCTGATTTTTTCATTTTAATTACAACTGCCGCCACCATTCTAAAAATATTTATCGATCGTAATGCCATACGTAATCAATAAATTTTCCCTGTTCGTCCTGCTGATTTTATTATACTCCATCGCGGCGTTTATCGCAAGCCATTTATTCAGTTTTACAGAAAGCTTGTTGTTGAATTTCAGAATGTAATCTTTTAAAGAAATTAAAGAAGGTTGAATAAAATCCGTTCCCTGCAGAATAACGGTATTTTTATAAGTCCATTTGTATTTTACCCTGAAAGAATTTCTTACCGTTTGATAAATATCTTTTCCTAAAACGGGATCGGTCAGATCGCTGGCCTCATATAAAAAACCATCACTCACCACAAGATTAAGAGCAGGAATATTTACAAAAGTATATCCAATTCCAACACCGGATTGAAAGCGGTAATTTATTTTTAAAGAATAGCTTTCGTCAAAATTCAGCAGCGCCCAATAATAGACTTTCTGTACATTTTTTAAAAAATCAAGATTTGAAGAAACAGAAACGTCATTGTTGGAAAGCGTTTTATCCTGTTGACCATAAATCCACGAAGCGCCGGCATTAAAGCCAATCTTTTTTTTGTTTACTTCATATCCTGCTGCATTTGTTAACACATAAGAACTTGTCTCTTGCGTTTTATTAATCGTTCCTGAAGATGCAAAAGAAAAATGATGGTAAACAGAATCATTAAACTGTCCGAATGAAACGCAGCTAAAAAAAAGTAACGACAAAATAAAAGTACCGGTTTTAAACATAACAAATCTGTTGTAAATCTCAACGATGAAGGAATTGGAATGTAAGAAAATAATTGAAAAATAGCAAATAAATAATGAATGGCTGTTGATGGAAAACAGAATCAGTTCTAAATTAATTTATAAAAAGAACGGGCCGCTGATGGCTCTGAAGGGCCGGCGAAATAAATTGAAAATCCGGTTATTTCTTCGTTTACTGTTCCAGAAACAGGATTCAACTAAATAAATCAGTCTTATTTTTTATAATTCCTTATCTGGTGAACCAACTCTATAGAGCGCCTTGTTTCCATTAGTGGAAAACCTTTTCCTGCTAAAATATTTTCGTAAGACTTTGTGTGAAGCTCCGTAAAACCGTCACTGAATTCAAAAGATTCTCCATTAATATTCAAAGTTCTGTAAGTGCGTTTGCCAGCCTTTTTTATTTCTTCAGGCAAGGTATTTGGATCGATGCTTAACCGCCATTTCACGTTTGCTTTCTCCAATTCTAAAATGCCGGAAGCAGTACTTTGTGAATGTTCTGTTACGATATTTTCTTTTACATCTCCAAAAATCCACATTAGCATATCAAAAAAATGAACGCCAATATTGGTGGCAATTCCGCCGCTTTTCTGAATATCGCCTTTCCAACTTGCATAATACCAATGACCGCGGCTGGTGATATAGTCTAAATTTACCTGATGCTTTTTCCCTTCCGGTTCCGCTGCAATTTTTTCTTTCAGAGCAATAATGGCAGGATGTAATCTTAATTGTAAAATGGTAAATATTTTATTTCCCGTTTCTTTTTCTATCTCTGCCAATGCATCAATATTCCACGGATTCAAAACAACCGGCTTTTCGCATATCACATTCGCTCCTACACGCAAACCAAAACGGATGTGCGAATCATGCAAATAATTGGGGCTGCAAACAGTTACAAAATCTGTCTTTATTCCTTTACGTTTTTGTTTTTCTATATGGCGGTCGAAACGTTCAAACTCAGTAAAAAAATCTGCTTCCGGAAAATAGCTGTCCAAAATTCCAACAGAATCATTTTTGTCCAAAGCCGCTATCAGCCTGTTTCCTGTGTCTTTTATCGCTTTCATGTGACGAGGGGCAATATATCCGGCAGCTCCAATTAATGCAAAATTTTTCATTGGCTATTTTATTCTTGTTACCACATTATTTTCCAATAAATATTCCTGTTTGCTTTCAGGGCAAACGGCGACATTTTCTGAATTGAAATTAAGTTTGTGTCCATACTCGCTCATCCATCCTTTTTGTCGTCCCGGATTGCCAACAATTAAAGCAAATGCAGGAACATCTTTCGTTACCACTGCGCCGGCGCCAATAAAAGCATATTCGCCAATCGTGTTTCCGCAAACAATTGTCGCATTGGCGCCAATGCTTGCACCTTTTTTTATCAAGGTTTTTTTATACTGATCTTTTCTGCTTACAGCGCTTCGCGGATTGATCACATTGGTCAAAACCATACTCGGACCAAGGAAAACATCATCTTCACAAATAACACCTTCGTAAATACTGACGTTGTTTTGTACCCGAACATTATTTCCCAAAACTACCTTTGGAGAAACTACTACGTTTTGACCAAGATTGCAATTATTGCCAATCACCGCGCCCGACATTACATGGCTGAAGTGCCAGATTTTAGTGGCATCTCCAATGGTGCAGTTTTCATCAATAATCGAAGAAGGATGAACATAATAACTCATAAAGTAATTTTATTTTTCAATGTTTTTCAGGTACTCACCGTAGCCGCTTTTTTCAAACTTTTTAGCAAGAGATAAGAGTTGTTCCTTTTCAATAAAATGCATCCTGTAGGCGATTTCTTCAAGGCAACCAATCTTAAATCCCTGTCTTTTTTCAATGACTCTTACAAATTCAGATGCATCATGCAAGGATTCAAAAGTGCCGGTATCCAGCCAAGCAAAGCCGCGATCAAGTACGGCTACTTTTAATTTTTTATCTTCCAAATATTTTCTGTTTACATCCGTAATTTCATATTCTCCTCTTGGCGATGGAGCAATGTTTTTTGCAATTTCTACGACAGAGTTATCATAAAAATATAAACCTGGTACCGCATAATTCGACTTGGGATTTTTCGGCTTTTCTTCAATGCTGATCGCAATATTATTTTTATCAAATTCAACGACACCATATCGTTCAGGGTCGCTTACGGGATATGCGAAAATTACTGCACCCTCAGGATTTGCAGATTGTTGCAATAAATGTGAAAACCTGCTTCCGTAAAAAATATTATCACCCAAAACCAACGCCACCGCATCTTTTCCAATAAATTTTTCGCCGATTACAAAAGCCTGTGCAAGTCCATTCGGCTTTTCCTGGATTTCATAATGAAGTTCGCAACCCCATTGGCTTCCATCTACCAACAATCTTTTAAACTGCTGCTGATCTTCAGGAGTGGTAATGATCAAAACTTCTTTTATCCCTGCCAGCATTAAAGTTGAAAGTGGATAATAGATCATGGGTTTGTCGTAGATTGGCATCAGTTGTTTGCTGATTCCCATGGTGATCGGGTACAATCGAGTGCCACTACCACCAGCTAATATAATTCCTTTCATTAATTATCTTTTTTCGTATTGTCCTTCGTAATAGTTTTGATACGCACCGCTCGTTACATCTTTGAGCCACGCTTCATTATTCAAATACCAATCAATTGTTTTTGACAATCCTTCTTCAAATTGCAAAGATGGTTTCCAACCTAATTCATTTTTCAATTTTGTAGCATCTATCGCATAGCGTAAATCATGGCCGGCTCTGTCTTTCACAAAAGTGATCAGTTTTTCTGAAGTGCCTTTTTCCCTTCCTAATTTTTCATCCATCTGTTTGCACAATTCTCTGATGATATCAATATTTTTCCATTCATTATGACCGCCGATGTTGTAAGTTTCACCGATTTTTCCATTATGAAAAATGGTATCAATTGCCCGAACATGATCTTCTACAAAAAGCCAGTCGCGAACGTTTTCACCTTTTCCATAAACAGGAATCGGTTTGTTGTTTAAAATATTATGAATTGCCAGCGGAATTAATTTTTCAGGAAAATGAAACGGTCCGTAATTATTGGAACAATTGGAAACAATAACTGGCAAATGATATGTATGATAATATGCTCTGACAAAATGATCCGAAGATGCTTTGGACGCCGAATAAGGGCTGCGTGGATCATAAGAAGTTTCTTCTGTAAAAAATCCTTCTTCACCCAGGCTTCCATACACTTCATCGGTAGATATATGATAAAACAATTTTCCGTGATAATCATTTTTCCACGCTTCTTTCGCTACCTGTAATAAAGAAACTGTTCCTAAAACATTGGTTTTTACAAATGCCAAAGGATCTTTAATAGAGCGGTCCACATGGCTTTCGGCAGCGCAATGAAGTGCGCCGGTAAAATGGTATTTTTCAAAAAGATTTTTTACCAAATCCATATCTCCGATATCGCCTTTTACAAAATGGTAATTGGGTTTATCTTCAATATCTTTTAAATTTTCCAGATTGCCGGCATAGGTAAGTTTATCGAGATTTACGATGCTATAATCCGGATATTTATTTACAAACAATCTTGTCAGATGCGAACCAATAAAACCCGCGCCGCCGGTAATTAAAATAATTTTTTGCATGTATAAAAATTGATATTTAAAACGGGGCAAATTTATAAATTAATTGTTGCATTCAAGTCGTTCTGCGTTTGCAACAAACCAACAAATAAACGCATTTCTTATTTTCCCCAGAACTGCCACTGACTAAACTTTCTTTTTCTTTGATTTGAAAGTGAACCGGATTTATCTTTCCTCTTTGTGCTTTTGAGCTAATTAAAGGGTTGCGAAAAGAAAGTGTGAATCGCATACCCATCATTTCCCAAAGAAAAAAATAAAAAGCACCCGAAAGAAATGCTTTTTAAAATACGGCACACCATTTTCTTGTCTTAAAAACTAAATTGATAAATTTGGGGATGAACAATTTCAATAACCATCTGCGGCAAGTCATCTTACTCGGAGTTGTAATCCTGATTGGGATATTGATAATCGGTCATTTTTACATTTTTTTACCAGGAGTACTGGGGGCTGTCACTTTATATATTCTTAGTAAAAACTCCTATTTCTACCTCACAGAGCAAAGAAAATGGCGATGCCAGTGGACGGCTTTGTTATATATATTTGGCTACACCATTATTATTGCCTTACCGGTTTACCTGGCGGTGGTACTGCTCTTACCAAAGGTGGTAGCGGTTTTCAACAATCCGGTTCAACTGATGGTAGCGGTAAAAACTTTCTCTGCAAAAGTGCAGGGTGCCACAGGAATTCAACTGGCCAATGTTGAGAATCTTCAAAATGCCACTAAAAATATTGCGGGCAAACTGCCACTGTTTTTGACCGGTACCGCCAATTTTGTTACCAATCTGCTTTTAATGTTTTTCGTTTTGTATTACATGCTCATTCACGGGCGCAAGATGGAAGAATATATCAACGATTTTATTCCATTGAAAAATAAGAACAGGGAAATGCTAAGCATTGAAACGCATTTGATGATCCGGGCAAATGGCATCGGAATTCCTCTCCTTGCAATCATACAAGGACTCGTTGGCGCATTGGGTTATTTTATTTTTGGAATAAAGGAAATTGGCGTTTGGGGATTTCTTACCGGCGTTGCTTCTTTAGTGCCTATTGTTGGAACGGGAATCATCTGGGTGCCGCTTACCGTTTATTTACTTGCTTCCGGACAAACATGGCAGGGGGTTGGATTAGGAATTTATTCACTTGCCATTCTTACCAATGTAGATTATGTAGCGCGAATCACCTTGCTCCGCAAAATAGGAAATGTACATCCTCTTATTACTATCTTTGGAATTATCGTTGGCGTCAGTATGTTTGGCTTTCTCGGTCTCGTTTTTGGGCCATTACTCATCAGTTATTTTATTTTATTGGTAAAAATTTACCGGAACGAATTTCATTCCAAGCCGATCACGCCATTGCACGCTGAAGAAGAAGCAGTAAAACCTGTGGGCTTTAAACAAGAATAATTTTTTGTATTCTAAAAAATCTTATGGAACACATTTTACATTTATCAAAAGATAAAAAATTAAAAAAAGTGATTGATGCGCAAGCTCCGTTTATTTTGGAAAAAAGAAATAAAATCTATCTGCGGTTATGCTCTTCTATTCTCAGTCAGCAACTAAGCACAACGGTTGCAAAAGTGCTGTACGCAAGGTTTCTGGAGCTTTATAATGGTAAAGAACCAACTGCAAAACAAATACTCGAAACACCTGGCGAAACATTTCGCAGCATCGGATTTTCAAATGCCAAGGCGTCTTATGTCCATAACGTTTGCCGTTTTTTTATTGAAAATAAGATCACCGATGCACAACTTCATAAGCTAACCAATGAAGAAGTAATTGACTTACTTACCCAAATAAAAGGTGTGGGAAAATGGACAGTAGAAATGATTTTAATGTTTACGCTTGGCCGCGAAGATGTTTTTGCATTAGACGATCTGGGATTGAAACAAGGCGTAATTAAATTGTATAATCTGAAAGAAACAGATAAAAAAATTTTACTGAAAAAAATAGAAAAAATCTCATCAAAATGGAGCCCGTACCGCACCTACGCTTCCAGGTATTTATGGAATTGGAAAGACAATCCGCCGGATTTATAAAGTATGAGGTTGCCAACTTCTAAAAAGCGGCAGCCTTCACAGCAAACGAATAAATAAACCCAATTCCTATTTCTTTTTAATTAAAGGATTATTCAATCCATTGATTACATTATCAACAACAACAAAACCAGGAAGTTTTGAGAAAAATTGTGTCAATGTTTTGCAACCATAAGTGCGTACATCAAAGCTAGGGTCCAGCTTTCGAAGGTTAATACCAAGATTAGAAATATATGCTTCATTACTTTCATTAATACTCATGTCGTAAGCTTTATTAATAAGCTTCATGCTCATGGTAGATTTTTCCTTCTTCTTTTTTTCCGCTTCTTTCTTTTCCGGCGCTTCCGCTTTTGGTTCCAGATTTTCGATATAGGTAAATATTTCGCACGATTTTACAAATGCCGCCGGTGTTTTTTGTTCGCCGATTCCCATTACAAAAATTCCCGCTTCCCTGATTCTTTTTGCCAATCCTGTATAATCGCTGTCGCTGGAAACAATGCAAAAACCATCTACCAAACCGGCATGCAAAATATCCATCGCATCAATAATCAATGCGCTATCGGTAGAATTTTTGCCGGTGGTATAAGAAAATTTCTGAATCGGGTTGAAAGCCATTTCATTCAGTTGGCTTTTCCAGTGATTCATGTGTTGCGTGGTCCAGTCGCCATAAACCCTTCTAATGGTCACTTTGCCGTATTTGGAAGCTTCTTCCAGCACAAGGTCCATCATTTTTGATTGAGCATTGTCGCCATCGACCAGCAAGGCAATTTTATTGCTTTTTATTTCCATAATATTTTGAAAAATTTAGAAGAGATTGAGTTTTTAGAGGGGTTTAGAAGAGTTTAGATTGTTTAGATTGTTTAGAAATTATTCCACAAAATTAGGATTATGATTTGAAATACTTTTAAATGCCGCAACCCTTCTTTTTATTATAATTTCGCCGCATGAAAAAAGCGACAAAAAGAAGTGTAATCATGGGTTGTGTTTTTGTTTTGCTTTCTGCTGCCAATTTAATAATCGAGTATAAAAAAAGCAATCCTTCCGGTCTTATTTTAAAATGGATATTGCTGGTGGCGTTTTTTTATTGATAAACGCATTTAGTGAAAATGACAATTCGCAGATTACCATTAAATCAATCTTACTTTTTCTCTGGATTTTATTTACCCTTTCTAATTTTTTTCTTTACAAAAAAGAAAGGCAAAAAGAAAAAATGGAATGACAAATTGCTGAATTAAAACGCATTTTAATTTTCTGTCGCTTCTTAATAATTCCTGTACATTTTATTTCTTTTCATTAATACGAATCTTTTATCTTTGACGCTAAACATTTTATATGAAGTTCATCGTTTCCTCAACGCAATTACTAAAACACGTTCAACAAATAAGCGGCGTTATCAGTGGCAACACGGTCTTGCCGATTCTTGAAGATTTTCTTTTTGAAATAGAAGGAAATAAGCTCACAATCGTAGCGACCGATTTGGAAACTGTGATGAAAATTGGAATGGAAATTGAGGCCAAAGAAAGCGGAAGGGTTTGTATTCCAGCAAAAATTCTACAGGATTCATTAAAAAATATTCCGGAGCAACCGCTCACTTTTAATATTGATAAAAATTATGCGGTAGAAATTACCAGTGATAATGGAAAATATAAAGTGATGGGCGAAAATCCCGATAATTTTCCAAAAGAACCGGAAGCAGAAAGTGCCAATTCATTCACGATGCCTTCTTCTGCCTTAGTTACTGCCATCAACAAATGTATTTTTGCAACGAGTTCAGATGAACTTCGTCCGGCAATGACTGGCATTTTTTTTGAACTTACTTCCAACGGAATTACAACTGTTGCAACCGACGCACACCGTCTTGTACGCTTTACACGCACGGATGTTTCATCACCTGAAACGGCCACTTTTGTTGTTCCGAAAAAACCATTGAATTTATTAAAAAACGTTTTGCCACATACCGATGCAGAACTTACGATTTCTTACAGCAACAAACATCTTTTTGTAAAACAGGATGGAACAGAATTGGTTTGCCGTTTGATTGATGCAAGGTTTCCGGATTATAAAGTGGTGATTCCGGCAGATAATCCTTACAAGCTGATTGTGAATAAAAACGATTTTCAAAACGCATTGCGCCGCATCAACGTATTCAGCAATAAAAGCACCAACCAGGTAGCCCTATCCATTACCGGCAGTGAGTTACAGCTTTCTGCGCAGGATGTGGATTTTAGTTTTGAAGGAAATGAAAGAATGAGTTGCCAATACGACGGCGAAGATTTACAAATTGCTTTTAATGCAAGATTCCTGATTGAAATGCTGAGCGCTGCGGATACAAATGAAGTCGTTATTGAACTGAGCACTCCTACAAAAGCAGGAATTCTGAAACCAACAGAGCAGGCAGAAAATGAAGAATTGCTGATGCTGGTAATGCCGCTGATGCTGAATAGTTGATATGAAAAAGAATATAAAAATTTTGAAATGGAGTTTGCATTTTGCAGCTCCATTTTTTAATTACAACAATCTTTTAAAAGCTCTTTTAATTTTGCATAAAAACAATGACTTATTTTTAAAAGAATAAATAATCGACTCAATGGATTTCATCACCATACGCACTTTTCAAAATTATTTTACCGCTCATATCCTGCTTGCAAAATTCAGAGATTCGGGAATTGAATGTTTTTTGAAAGATGAATTTTTGGTAACCGTTGACCCGATATTGTCAAATGCTGTTGGAGGAATTAAACTGGTTGTAAAAAAAGAAGATGAAGAAGAAGCGAATCTGTTGCTTCAGGAGTTTGATGAAGCGTACAGACAAAGCGCAGTCTGCCCAAAATGCGGAAGTAAAACGATAGAATTGGTACCGAAAAAAACAACGGCAAATATGGCTACGGCGATATTAACGTGGCTTTTTGGAAGCTATGCTATCTCTGCAAAAAACGTTTATCATTGTACATCGTGTGGATATGAAAGTGAAAATTTACCGGAAACCTTTCAAAATGATGAGTTCGAATTTGAAGAAGAAAATCTGAATTAAGAATGAAGACAATTGCGTTTATACCTGCCCGTTATGCTGCCACCCGTTTTCCAGGAAAGCTGATGGAAATGCTTGGCGACAAAACCATCATCCGGCATACTTATGAAAATACAAAAGCGACTTTATTGTTTGATGAAGTAATCGTAGTTACCGACAGCGAAATTATTTTTAATGAAATCATTCATTATGGTGGCTATGCAATTATGAGCAAGCAACCACACGAAAGTGGCAGTGACAGAATCGCTGAAGCCGTTGCTGATATTGAAGTTGACCTAGTTGTAAACGTGCAAGGCGATGAACCTTTTGTAAAAAAGGAATTGCTTGAGAATTTATTAAATACTTTTAAAAATGATTTTACAGGCGAAACAAAAGTGGCTTCGCTCATGTATCAGATAACTGATGATGATGCGATTATTAATCCGAATCATGTAAAAGTGGTCGTTGATAAAAACAACAATGCCATGTATTTTTCGCGAAGTGTCATTCCTTTTCCGCGCAATAAAAATCTAACACCGGTTTATTACAAACACATTGGCATTTATGCCTTTAAAAAAAATGCTTTAATGAATTTCACTCAATGGGCACCATCCATTTTAGAAGAAACAGAAAAACTGGAACAACTGCGCTATCTGGAAAACGGTGTGAAAATAAAAATGGTTCTTACTACCGAAAGCCCTGTGTCTATTGATACTCCGGAAGATTTGGAACTTGCAAGAAAGGCCTCCCTGCCCTCCAAAGGAGGGTTCTGAGAAAACACAAATCATCCCTATTTCTTGTTTTGTTGTGGAAGTTGCTTCATTTTGCAATGTGAAACATGCAAGGAGATTGCTTCTTGCCTCGCAATGACGAAAGGAAATAATTTATTTGTTTTCACGGGCACGAAGCACAAATTTTATCTCTGAATAAGGGCACGCGTTATAATGACTGAAAGAAAAGTTGTGGCGGTCATTGCGAGAAAACCATGAGTAAGATGCTTATTATTTAGAAGAATTTTCAAGGGGTTTTCGAAGCAATCTCATCTGAGTTTGCGTTTTGCCTTGCAATGAGGAAAGAAATTGGTTTAATTTTTTTGAGAACCGAAAAGAGAAATCACCCGTATTTGTTCATTTGCCGTTGAGCACTTGTCTTTGAGAATAATCTGCTGCCGCGGAAACGTAAAAGACAATTCAACCATATTTGTGGCTTTGCTGTCACCTGTTTCTTTTTCGGTAAAATCCATTTGCCAAAATTTTCAGAAGAAAAAAATTCTTTTCTTTCTCATTATTTTATCTTTATAGCAATCATCATTAAAAAATCTTTTAACGCATGTTGCTTGCCCGAAAATTTTATTTTCTCTTTATTCTGCCCGCCCTTATTTTTTGTTCCTGCAATCAGCAGGATAAACTAGAAATAGAAAAATCTGCTTCCGCTTTTGACATCAAACAAGGGGAAGCTTCGGTTTTGCAATGCAACCAGCGCTTTATGAAAGCCTTCAAAGCCGGCGATTCTATTGAGGTTTCCAAATGTTTCACCACCGATGGAAGAGCGATGGCGCCCAACCAGGCAACGGTAAAAGGAAGAGAAAACATCAGCCATTTTATTTCAAATATGATGAAAACCGGAGTGACAGATTTCGATTTGAATACCATAAAAATCTGGGGCGACAGCAGCATTCTTGCAGAAGAAGGTTCGTATCAACTATCTGATTCAAATGGAAAGCAAATTGACAAAGGCAATTATATTGCCTTATGGAAACAGGAAGCGGGTAATTGGAAAATGTACCGCGATATCTGGACAAGCACACAACCCACTTCAGCAATTGAGGTGAAAAAAATGAATCTTCCGAAACATTAAATGAGGTATTTTGTTTCTTCAAAAAAAATCTTTTTAACCATTTATAAATGAGGAACGACAAATATTTATCGCTGCTAAAACCTTTCGAAATGCGTGCTACCAAAAGGGTTTTGCAGGTAAATCCTACGATTGCCCCGGCAAGAATAGAACCTGAAAAAACAATCATTTTCGTTTATGAATATGATGCGGAAAGTGTGAATTATCAGCAATTGGATAATGTAGAAGATTGTTACAAATACATTAACAGCAGCAAAAATACCTGGATAAATTTTGATGGCCTGAAGAAAGCTGATATTGATAAAGTGTGCGCCCACTTTGGCATTCATCCGCTTATTGCGGAAGATATTTTCAGTTCCGGTCAGCGGCCGAAAATGGACGAACTGAATCATCTTTTATATTGTTTGCTCAACATGCTTTTTTTTAACCCCGAAATTTCTTCTGTAGAAAATGAACAAATAAGCATTGTGCTGGGTGCCAATTTTGTGTTGAGTTTCCAGGAAGATGCAACAAGAGATGTGTTTGACCAGGTGCGTGAAAAAATAAAAATCGCCGGCAGCAAAGTGCGGCAAAGCAAAGCTGATTATTTATTTTATTCGCTGATAGATATGATTGTTGATAATTACTTTGTCATCATGGAACAGTTGGGCGAAAAGATTGAAGACCTGGAAGAAGATATCGCGCGCAAGCCTGATACCCGTACGCTTGCAAAAATCAATATGCTACGCAAGGAAATGATTTTTTTAAAGAGAAATATTTCTCCTGTGCGCGAAATGATTAATGGCATTTTGCGCAGCGAAAGCAACCTGATTGAAGAGAAAACAGAAAAATATTTTAAAGATGTTTACGACCATATTATCCAGGCAAATGAGCTTGCCGAAAACTACCGCGACATGATGCTAACCCTTCAGGACCTTTATCTGAACAATGTGAATTTGAAAATGAATGAGGTAATGAAAGTAATGGCGGTGGTTACTTGTTTACTTGCTCCTGCAACCGTTATCGGTGGCATTTTTGGAATGAATTTTAACCGGATTCCATGGCTTCACAATCCGGATGGTTTTTTTATTGCGGTAGGATTAATGCTGATTATTCCTGTGTGGATGATTTGGATGTTTAAGAAGAGGGGATGGTTTTGAGGGGGGAGAGGGAATGAGATATTTCAATTTCTATTCTTATAAAAAACGTAAAGTACTTTTAAATAGCTTTTACGCTCTTCCTCAACAACTACATACCAATACTTTCATAAATTTGACTTCAACCTTTTCATTATGCACAACCGCATTATAAATATAGCCCCTGAAATATTAGGTGGAACACCAGTGTTTTTTGGGACACGGGTGCCAATAAAAAATTTATTTGATTGTTTGGAATCAGGGAAATCGATTGGCTATTTTCTTGATGACTTTGATGGTGTTAAGCGTGAACAGGTACTTGCAATTCTGGAAATGTCGCAAAAGCTTTTTGAAGCATCTTCAAATATTTTGCATCAAAATTTTACTTGACTACGGCAGATGAAGAAATATGCTCATTTTCTATTTTCAAACGGTTCTTCAAATTCTAATACCACACAAAAAGCAATATTATGTCAAAGCAAAAAATGAAAACATACACTCTTGCTGAAATGAAAGACAAATATATCGGCAAGGTTGGTACAAAAGATAGAGACGATTACGAGTATGAACTTAACATGGAAGTGTTGAGGCACACGACAAAGAAAGCAAACAAGAAAGAAAATCGCGGCTAAGTTTAATGACTCTATTCCGTTCAAAGTTTAATTGATAGTTGCAATTGTCCGCCGAAACCAACTTCTACAATTTTTTGAAGCGTGGAGATTCTTGCTTCCTTGAGATTGTTCTCAATTTTTGAAATGTACGATTTTGTTGTTCCTACTTTTTCAGCAAGTTGTTCCTGTGTCAAACCTTTTTCTAGTCTTGCTTCGTGAATTAATGCACCAATTTTGAAGTTTTGATAACCTGCCTCAAGTTGGTAGCGCTTTGATGTGCCGGCTTTGTCATAATATCTATCCTTGAACTGGTCAAGTGTCATAATGTTATTTTCTTTCGTCTTCATATTCTTTTTTTTAAGCGCTTTTTCAATTTCTTTTTTGAGTGTCTTTTGAGCTTTCTTCTAAAGATAAATTATTGTTGCCCGAAAGTGAAACTATTTTTTTTAAGTCTTCCTGGTGTAGATGTTGCAAGAGTGGTTGGATTCAATCGCATGTACAAAGCATTGAGAGCAGATATTCATTTCAATGTAACCCTTGAAAACAGGCAACTTCAATTATCGTAAGAATATTTAAAAGTTTTTAAACACAAATATTAAAATCCTTTGCCCCCTTCCAAAAACCCCTTTATAATCTCCACCGCTTCTTCATTATTCTCTCTATATAAAGAAGCATGCACTTCCTTTTTTTCACTTGCTGTCAGGTGGAAATTAAGCGGCGCTTCGCCTTCGGCAGTTTTTGGAATATACATTAGCGAAACACGGTGCAGATTTTTTCCAAATTCATTTTGCAAATAGGATATTTCATCATCCTGGAAATAATCCTGCATTTTGAACCAGTTATTTTCCATCATGGTAAATGGATTGGTGAGAATATTAAAAATACCGCCGCTTTTATAGCCATCGTCCCAACTTCCTTTTTTGCGCGAGCGAACCTGGATGATGAGAATGCCGCGTGTATTTTCATTAATCCAGTCTTTAAAAACATGTAAAAAACGAAGTGTGGTTTCGGCGCCGATATTATCACGCAAACCCGCATCCATCACATCTATTACCGGATTAGAAGGAAGCCATACGCTGGGTAAAATGTAGGGATAAGTTGCGTTCATTCTCAAAGCCGTGAGCATTCTAAGATTCATCGGGTCCATGTTTTTAAACAAGGCTGCAAAATCAATCGCATCAGGGCCGGTCATCCTGGAAGTGCTGTCTTTGTATTCGGGCTCCATCATAAAACTGATGGGCTGTGAACAAACCAGCATTTTTTTAAAATCGCGTGTTACCGTTGAGCTTAAAATCATCAACGGAATCTTTGCATTTTGTTCGTCTTTTTTATAAAAACCAATCGGCTTGTCCAATACGTCATGCGTATTGCGGTTCAGTTTTTCTTCAAAAGCATAACCACGGTCTTTGACATAACGGTAAGGGCCAAACGAAAATTTCTGTGTAGGAGAAATCAAATCGCGCGCAACCAGGGAAGAAAACACGGGATTCAACAGGTCTTCAGAAATGTTATCCAGGTACTGTTTATTTTCAAGATTGATATTTGCGCCGTTTATTTTTAACCTTGACAATTCACGAAAGTAGGCAGCAGCAAGCATTCCACCGGAAGCGCCGGTCATCAGCACCGTCTTCTTCATTATCGTTCCTTTGGTCATCGAGTCCAATTCCTGCAATACATTCATGGCAAAACTTGCACTTCTAACGCCGCCACCACTGAAATTAAAAACGACCATCAAAGGTTTTTCTTCGTGCTGATTTTCTTTCCATTTATTCAAAATGGAAATCATATTGTTTTTATCAGAATCAATTTTGGCAGTCGTATTCAACGATTCGAGGCTTTCCAGCGAATATTCGGGCCGGTCAGGATTTGAATAATTAAGGCCGTAAGCTTTATTTCTTGGGTCAATCACATCGTATTTGTAAAGCAGGTTTAAGGTTACAAAAACCAACACCATAAAAATTAAACTCCAGCTTTTTAGAAAATAAGAAAGCGCACCAATCACGGCGTTCAGGATTGCAAAAAACAATAAAATACTAGCTGCAGCAGGAATCTGGAAAACGCGATTGTCCAGAAAGAAAGCAATAAACAGCATAAAAATAAAAGCGAGCAACACCGTAATCATTGCGGAAAAGTGATGCCGCTTAAAAATGGTATCTAAAAAATTTTGGCTGTAATGCGCT
The DNA here is from genome assembly GCA_963706825.1 of uncultured Chitinophagaceae bacterium. Lineage (GTDB taxonomy): Bacteria > Bacteroidota > Bacteroidia > Chitinophagales > Chitinophagaceae > Ginsengibacter. Next base: position 1,572,141 of record CAVPNT010000005.1, read on the forward strand.
ACAGACCTCACTTTTCTTATCTGAAAACGCGTATTCAAATAATTTTTTACCGGCAATCCAAAATCATCAATGATAATTTTTTCTTCTTCTGTTTCCGGTATTTTATTTTCATCAAAATCGATAATATCAGATTTATAACTTCTGATAATTCTTCTGTCGGCCCCAAAAAAATATAGAAATGAAACGAGGACGAGGAGAAAAAAACCACCAATAAAACCACCAAGAATTAAAAGAAATTGTTTTAACGGAATCAGTTCTTTTAGCCGGTCGAAATATAAAGCTTCGAGGAAATATAAAATCAAAAATGCAACCGGAATAATCGCATTGTTCAAACAATATTTCAAAAACGGTTTGGAACTGGTAGCCAAAAAACGAAACCGCCCGCTGTGCAAAATGAAGGTGGTAATATTCCAGCTCATTATAAAAATCCCCGTAGCGACTCCGGTAATGGCGGCACCTGCAGCATTCACATTGCCGAGATATTCAGGCGCGAGGAATAAGGTATTCGCGCCAAAAAATTCCATGAAGTTTCCGGAAATGGTGAGAAAAAGTATCAGCCACAAAACCAGTAGCACCTGCGATTTCCTGAAATGTAGCAGCAATAATTGTATCGGAAATGAATAATAAAAATTATGAACAAATCTTTTCATCAGGTAATTATTGCAGTTTCCCTTTTTAAAAATACCGGTTCTGAACAACGGAAGGCCGGATAATATACAGCATAAAGATAACAGACATTAAAAATAAAATCGCTACCAACTGATGTGCAACGCCAAACCAAACGAGATTATTGCCATAAGGCGATAGAAGCACCGTTGTAATACCGAGCGCAACCTGCAATAAAACGAGCAGCAAAGGGATGATTTTTGTTTTTGCAAAAAGCGAACTTCCAACAATCTTTGAGGCTTTTACAAACCAGATTATCACCAAAATAAAAAGTAAATACGCAAGTCCGCGGTGTATAAACTGAACGGTGATTTTATTGTCGAGCAGGTTTTTCCAAAAGGGAGAGAGCCGGTTCATGACATCGGGAAACCATTGGCCGTTGATGGTTGGCCATGTAGGCGCTGCGGTTGCTGCATGAAGGCCTGCCATAAATGCACCATAAATTAATTGAAAAAATAAAACCACAACTATAACAAATGTCAATTTTCTTAAAGATTTATTAACGGTTTTCATATTAGATGGAACCGAAATGCTCAACGCAAACCAAAAAGTATAGCAGAGTAAAACCAGCGCCGTCATAAAATGCGTGGCAAGTTTGATGTGGTCAACAAACATCGCTTTAGGCACGAGGCCGCTTTCCACCATTATCCAGCCAATTGCCCCCTGCACTGCGCCAAGCAAAAACAAAATAATAAATGGAATTATCATGTCTTTTTTGAATTGTTTTTTTAGCAGGAAATAAAAAAATCCGACTAAAAAAACAACGCCCATCAGCCTCGCCCAGGTGCGGTGAAACCATTCCCAGAAAAAAATGAATTTAAAATCGCTTAATGAAAAATCTGCATGGATATATCTGAACTGATCGGTTCCTTTGTATTTTGCAAATTCCGCCTGCCACTGTGCCGTGTTTAATGGTGGCAACGCGCCCGTAATTGGATTCCATTCTGTAATGCTCAATCCCGATTCGGTAAGACGTGTAATACCACCGAGTACAATTTGGATTACCAACATGAAGACGCCGAGATAAAGCCATTTGGCTACATTTTGATTGGATTTTTTTAAAACAATTTCTGCCATTCTGTTTTTGGTTTTTCAATTTCAATATTCGATTTCAAACAACGCAAAGGTAACCCGCAAAGCCATTTATTCCCTTTTCATATTAACGAAAAAAAAATGATGGCCCGTAAGGAGAGCTGCTGTGCTGGGTGTCTTCATCAACCGTAAAACCATTCAATCAAATTATTCCTAAAGATTATGTTTAAAACTTCATTGTCAATTCTTTGAAACACATCTTATTTTTGGAAAAATTTTTTAAGACTTGTTGCTGCCTTTTTATCATAATAAATTTATTGAAGCCGGTGTGGATGAAGTAGGGCGTGGATGCTTTGCCGGGCCGGTTTATGCGGCAGCAGTTATCCTTCCAAAAAGTTTCTATCACCCCTTGCTGAATGATTCAAAAGAACTAACAAAAGAAGAACGGAATCTTTTGCGGCCAATCATTGAGGAAGAATGCCACTCTTTTGCAGTAGCGAGTGTGAGCAATCTAGAAATTGACCGCATCAATATTTTGCAGGCATCTTTTAAAGCCATGCATCTTGCTTTGAATAAATTAAAATCTGCTCCCGAGCTTTTATTGGTGGACGGCAACCGTTTTAAGCCTTATAAAAAAATGCCGCACAAGTGTATTGTAAAAGGTGATGGAATGTATGCTTCTATTGCCGCTGCAAGTGTGCTTGCCAAAACATACCGGGATGAATACATGGAAAATCTTCATACGAAATATCAAATGTATTTCTGGAATAAAAACAAAGGTTATGGAACGCGTGAACACCGCGCTGCTATTGATGTTCACGGATTATGCCGCTATCACAGGAAGAGTTTTAATATTTGGCCGGATTTTGAAAATGGAGATGAGGTGGTGTTGGAGAATTAGGAAATACAAATCCGCATTATTTCTTTGTTTGCCCAAAATTTTCTTCTATGAAAACAAAAAAAATATCAGACAATACAAAACTTCCAAAAAATTTTAAGATTAATAAAACCCTAAGCGGCAAGTATGTAGATGAACCATTCTTTAAGGATAAAATAGAAAGGTCTAATCATATTCTCAAAACTTTTCAAGTTCCAAAAGTTTGAGTAAAATAGAAAATCATTTATTTGTTGGTTTATTGTTATTTGTTTCACCCATTTTATAATTTTCATTCCCAACCATTCACCATCTTTTTCATTTCTTCATTCGTAACATACTCACCTCTTTCAAATTCTTCTTCGGCTTCATTAATTTCCTGATTATATTGCTTTATACTCACCGCTTCTTTTGTATCCAATAAACTTTTTGGCTTACTTTTTATTTTTTGATGAGAATAAATATGATTTGCTGTTTTATTCCCTGGAGTTTTATTCATTAAAAAAGTTTTTTTCTAAATAAAAATTCCTTGTATTTCTTTGTTTATTGAAAAGCAATTTATCTTACGCCGCCCATTCTCCCAACCCCTGCCTGATTACAGTCCAGTCGTCGGTGGTGCAATCAACAACTGTTGAAGGAATAATTCCACCCGGGCCGCCATCAATTACAAAATCTACCTGGCTGCCAAAAGTTTCATAAATGATTTCAGGGTCAGTAAATTCTTCTACCATTTCGCCGGGAAGAGAAGCGCTCAAAATTGGATTACCCAATTGTTCCAAAATTGATTGGCATATAACGTTGTTGGGTACACGCAAACCGATGGTTTCTTTTTTACTTTTCAAAATTTTGGGCACTTGTTTGCTTGCAGGCAAAATGAAAGTATAAGGCCCCGGTAAACAAATTTTCAAGATTCTATAAAGTGGCGTGTCAATACTTTTCGTGTAATCGCTGAGGTGACTGAGATCGCGGCAGATAAACGAAAGCTGCGATTTCTTCGGATCTATATTTTTAATTCTGCAAATTCGTTCTACAGCTTTCGGATGATGAATGTCGCAGCCCAAACCATAAATTGTATCCGTAGGATAAATGATAACTCCGCCGTCTTTGAGGCATTCAACCACTTGCTTTATCAGCCGCGGCTGTGGATTTACCGGATGAATGGATAAAAGCATATTTTAAAAATTGAATCTCAAAGATAATCTTAATTTGAAAGAGTTCTGCCGGTGAAAATTGCATTTTGTAATTCAGTCAATCATTAAACGATTATCTTTTACATTTGCACCGATTTAAAAAAAACATTTTATGGCAGTTATTTCTGTTGGCACGATGGCTTTTGACGCTATTGAAACTCCTTTTGGTAAAATTGATAAAATCGTTGGCGGCTCCGGCACTTATGTTGCTTATGCGGCAAGTCATTTGACCACCCCGATTCAACAAATTTCTATCGTGGGAAATGATTTTCCAGAGGAAGAAATGAATGAATTAAAAAAGCGTGGAGTTGAATTAAGCGGAGTTGAGATTGTTCCCGACCAAAAATCATTTTTCTGGAGCGGAAAATATCATTTGGATATGAACAGCCGCGATACATTAATTACCGACCTGAATGTACTTGCCAACTTTAATCCAATAGTGCCTGAAGAATACCAGGGCGCAGAATTTCTGATGTTGGGAAACCTGATGCCAAAATTGCAACTCAGCGTAATAGAACAATTGAAAACACGTCCAAAATTAATTGTTTTGGACACCATGAATTTCTGGATGGAATCGTCAATGGAAGATTTGAAAAAAGTATTGTTGAAAGTAGATGCGTTGTTGATAAACGATAGTGAGGCGCGGCAGCTAAGCGGTGAATTTTCTTTGGTAAAATCTGCGAAGAAAATTTTGCAGATGGGACCAAAATATCTGATTATAAAAAAAGGCGAACATGGCGCATTATTATTTCATAAAGACAATGTATTCTTCGCGCCGGCTTTGCCTTTGGAAGATGTCTTTGACCCGACAGGAGCAGGTGATGCTTTTGCCGGCGGATTTATTGGCCATCTTGCCCACACAAATGATATCAGTTTTGAAAACATGAAAACGGCGATTATTGTTGGCTCTGCGATGGCAAGTTTTTGTGTAGAAAAATTTGGCCCGCAACGGCTAAAGGAAATTTCAAAAAAAGATATTGAAACACGGCTTGAGCAGTTTGTGCAACTGGTAAATTTTGATATTGCTCTTGTCTGATTTTCTTTCTAAATTCTTTTTCTAATCCGGTAAACGAATGCTTGAATTAATAGCACTTATTTTTCTTACAAGAGAGATTGGCAGACTTGCTGAAAAGAAAGGCCTGAAGCCACTTACGTGGAAAATTTATTTGGTAATAGGATGGATATTTTTTGAACTTATCGGAGTATTTATCGGCATTATGATATTTGGAATGAACAATCTTATATCAGTCGTTCTTGTGGGCTTCGGCTTTGCAATTACTAGTTATTTTTTTATAAAAACTCAATTGAATAAACTGCCCGACAGGAATATTGATGATGACATTAATAATCTCGGACATTTTTAATTTTAAGTAGCCAAAACACGAATTCAGATCCGATAGCCAAACAAAGAAAACCTCTGACTGTTTTTTTGATTATTTTTCAGTTTGAAAAAACACAAAATGAAAAAATTGAAAAAATTGTTTTATCTTATTTTTATTCCATTGTCCTTTTTATTTTCATGCAGTTCGGATAATTCTTCAAAAGGCAAAAAAGAAAGTTATGAACTGACTAAGAAAGAATTGTTATCAAAAGAACAAAAAGAATCCAGCGGCTTTCATATCCATCAGTGGCTATAATAAAAAAAATATTGTAGGTCAAACAGTAGTAAGAGGCTCTTTGAGAAATAAGGCTTCGGTTGCTGTTTTCAAGGATGTAGATATCAGGCTTTCTTTTTATTCTAAAACAAAAGCGCTTTTGGAAACTGACAAAGAAACTATTTTTGAAATTCTGGAACCGGGTGAATCAAAAGATTTTAAAACAAAATATTTTGCTCCAAAAGGCACTGATAGTGTCGGCTTGCAGGTGTTGGGCGCTAAAGTGATTGGGCAATAAGAAATATCAGTAAAGCCCGCCTGTACCATTCGGGCAGGGAAGAAATAACGGGGATTTCTATTTCTTTTTTAAAAGATTAAACTGATGGGATTGTGCTTATGATGCTTTTGACAACGGGCTTTTGGTTGAGATAGATGAAGTGAAGAAAACAGTTGATTCAAATAGATGAACGATTTACATTTTACAAAGCGCAAAACACCATCCTTAACAAATCCTTATCTCTTCCTCATTAATCTTTCTTTTATTTTTTATTTCTCATATTCAGAACGGCTGTAAAACCCGCTTCCAATTTTAATATGAAAAATAAAATTCTACTTATCGTTGCTGTACTTATTTCAAGTGTCAGTTTCGCACAAACCACTCCTTCTTTTGGCGTAAAAGCAGGCATCTTATCTTCCGGCATGCGGGGCGATGCCGTTAATAATTTTAATAACATTCTCGATTTCACCAAGGGTGGAGTTACTACAAAAGATTACACCGGTTTCTTTGCCGGAGGTTATGGAACCATTCCCGTAACAGAAAATTTTTCTATTGAACCAGGCATTTATTATTCATTAAAAGGGTATAAATTAGATGGTAATTTAAACCTAAAAGGGCTTAATTTTTTAGGTGCAAACGCAAAAGCCATTTTACAATCTGAATATGTAGATGTGCCCCTTTTATTGAAAGGGAACTTTGGCGGTTTCCAGATTTTTGCCGGCCCACAAATTTCTTATCTTGCTTCAGCAAATTTAAAGACAACTGCCGGGGTTTTAGGTATCAATTTATTAAACAAAACAATGGATGCCACATCACAATTTAACCGCTGGAATGCAGGCGTCACCGGTGGAATAGGTTACCAGTTTTCAAATGGTTTGAACATTTCTGCTTCTTACGATTATGGCTTATCAAAAATGGATGCCAACAGGAGTGTGAATGCCTACAATGATGCAATAAAATTAGGAATAGGCATCAGCTTCTGAAACCACAAAAACTCCCGGCCTTGAGCCGGGATTTTGTTATTTAATGTTGATTATATCCATGAATAATTCTACTGTTATTTCGTAGTAAAACAGAAAAAGCTCTTATTAGTTGTTTTACTGACCTGCAGCAAAGCAGTTTGAGATAAAACAGATAATTATTTTTCTTGCAAAAAAAGCGCACCGTTTGCACACAATTTTACAGCGTTATTTGTTTAGGTTTGATATGCTATTTCATTTTGCAGAGGTATTAATGGAATAGCATTGTACGACAATCGATAAACACATCTCCTTTTTAATTTGAGATACCTCCCATTTTCACGTGCACTTTTTTCATTTTTTTTGGGAAATAATAAGCCTGAAATTCCGACTTTCTTTTAGCAACAGTGTATTTAGTATTAAAGCACAAGCAGGAAAGAAACAACCATTTCACTTGCAACTAAAAAATATCAAAAGTGCAATCAGTTACTACCTTTTGAAAATAAGAATTCGCTTTATTTATTGCTTTACCGTAGCAATAACAGCCGCATTGGAAGAAATTTCTCCGAAAAAAAACTTGTTTATTTATGGAAATATTAATTATATCTTCATATTCTATTTTTCTCCCTCCAAAATTCTTCATCATGCAACTAACTATCACCAATCTTTCTAAAACGTATCCTAATGGTACAAAAGCTTTAAAGGGAATTGATCTGGTCATTCAGCAAGGTATGTTTGGCCTTCTTGGACCAAACGGCGCCGGTAAATCATCACTGATGAGAACCATTGCTACTTTACAGGAAGCTGATACCGGCAGCATCTTTTTAGATGATATAAATGTATTAAAAGAGAAAGCAACTGTGCGGAGATTACTGGGTTATCTGCCACAGGAGTTTGGAGTATATCCGAAAATTAATCCTGAAATGATGCTTGATCACATTGCGCAGCTTAAGGGAATTCGCAACAGTAAAGAGAGAAAGGAAACCGTACTTGCATTGCTGCATCGGGTGAATCTTTATGCAGAGCGCAAAAAAAAACTCGGCACCTTTTCAGGAGGTATGAAGCAGCGTTTTGGGATTGCTCAGGCCCTGATAGGAAATCCCAAACTGATCATCGTGGATGAACCTACAGCAGGACTTGATCCGGCTGAAAGGAACCGGTTCTATAATCTTTTGAATGAACTGGGAGAAAATACTATTGTAATTCTTTCTACTCATATTGTCGAAGATGTTAGAACGCTTTGCAGTGATTTTGCCATTATATGCGAAGGAGAAATGCTGTCGCATGACAACCCTGATGAAGCGGTGCTTGCTCTCGAAGGAAAAATATATAGTAAGGCCATCGATAAAAATGAGATTGAAAATTACAAGCGGCAACATCACGTCATATCGGTTCAAATCAAAAGCGGACATCTGAATATCCGCATTTATTCAGAAATGGATCCGGGTAATGGTTTTAGCAGTGTACAGCCTGTATTGGAAGATTTTTATTTCTATGAAATCTCAGGCAGAACAAATGTGATAACACTTTAAATCTTCATCAAAATTAACGGTTATGTTTAGGCAAATTTTCTTGTTCGAATTAAAATATCGTATTAAGAGGCCTGCAACATGGCTCTATTTTTTTGTTTTTTTCCTGCTTGGACTAATATCTGTGGCAACCGGATCATCATCTGCCACAGAAAAAGTAATGCACAATGCGCCATGGGTAATAGCAGAGGGGACAGTACTGTTCAGCCTGTTTGCCATGCTCATTTGCTCTGCTATAATGGGAGTACCACTATACCGCGATATTGAACACCAAACGCGCAATTATTTATACAGCTATCCCATCACGAAAGGCGGATATTTCTGGGGAAGATTTGTGGGTTCTTTTGCTTTTGTATTATTAATTGGAACCGGCTTTAACTGGGGCTGTCTTGCAGGCAGCGGTATTGGGCCGCTTTTTGGTTGGATTCCGGCAGAACGCATTCGGCATTATGGATTGTGGAATTATTTTCAGCCTTACTTCCTTTTTACCATTAGTAACGTGTTGCTTTCTTCTGCTATCTTTTTCGCAATGGTGTCGCTCACAAGAAATGTAAAAGTAATATATACAGCAAGCATATTTCTTTTTATCGGCTATTTGCTTGCGACCTTTTTAGTACAGGATATTGAAAAAAGAGAATTGGTAAAACTGCTTGACCCCTTTGCTATCAATACATTTGAACTGGAAACCAGGTTTTATACCCCATTTGAAAAAAACACTTTACTGGCGCCACTTTCGCCGGTAATCCTTCTTAACAGAATTATCTGGACAGGTGTTTCTCTTTTAATAATTGGATTTGCTTATTTCAAGTTTAGCTTTCAAAAATTTTTACAACCCGAAAAGGCAAGGAAACATAAAAAAGGAAAAGAACTGGCTATACCCCAACCAGCAGTCCTCAAAAAAGCACATCAGGATTTTGGGAAAAAGCATTTACAAAGAATATGGTGGAATCTATCAAAGCTTGAATTTTTAAATATCCTGAAAGACAATTATTTCAAGGCGATTTTAGGAGGCGGAGTGCTTTTTCTTATTCTCGATTTCTGGATTGGTAATACGCTTTACAGCGTGGGCAACAAGCCGCTAACCGTATTTTTAATGGATTATAAAAATTACAATTATTCTGTTTTCATTTTCATCATTCTTTTATTTTATACCGGTGAAACAGTACATAGAGAAAAAACCACCAAATTCAATATCATAAATGATGCAATGCCTGTACCCAACACCATTTTTTATTTGTCGAAACTATCCGGGCTTATAGGGATTGCACTTGTCCTTTGTACCATTCCCCTTATTATGGGAACAGTTATACAAACACTAAAAGGATTTACGGACTACAACTTCAGCATCTATTTTCAGGAAATGTTTCTGCTTACCTTTCCCTCTTATGTTGAAATGATATTTCTATGCTTTGCCGTTCACGTCATGGTAAATAATAAGTTTGGTGGTCATGGAATTGCCCTGCTTATCTGGATAAGCATGGGTTTAATGCGCGGTGTCGGAAAGATGGATTATAATCTTTTTTTTTACTTTTATACGCCCCGTTATATGTGGTCCGATATGAATGGAATTGGCCATTTTATGCAACCTCAATCGTGGTTTAATTTCTACTGGCTGATGTTGGGCGCTTTATTGGTAACACTGGCTTACTTGTTTTACGTGCGTGGCATAACCGGCGGTTTTAAAGAACGATGGAATGTTGCTATGCAACGTTTCAAAGGCGGCCCGGCATTACTGACAACTGTCTTTTTTGTATTGTGGCTTGGCAGCGGCGCTTTTATTTATTACAATGTCAGCATCCTCAATAATTATTATACCGCCTCGGAAATAAGGCATAATACAGCGTTATACGAAAAAACATTAAAAAAATATGAAGATATCATTCAACCAAAAGTGACGGCGATAATATTAAATGCTGAAGTTTATCCGAAGGAAAGAAAAGTGGAAATTGATGCAAAAGTTTATATCAAAAACAAATCAGCCGAACCAATTTCTGCGCTTCATTTAATGGGAGAGCAAAATGAAAAATACAGCATATTGTACAATGGTAAAAGCATCGGATACACTAGCCCGTTATATTATCCTTATTCCTCGTTCACCTTTTTTAAAAAAGGAAAAGACACCTTTAATTATCGCATTTATACACTTCCTCATTCCTTACAACCAGGCGATAGCGCTTTGATGGAAGTACATTCAGAAATTGCAAACCACGGTTTTATAAACACTGGTTTCAGCAGGGAAATATTGCATAACGGTACTTTCTTTGCCGGTGGCATTCCTTTTTTCGGCTACAATCCAGAAAGAGAAATGGAGAGCGATGAGTACCGTAAAAAAAATGGCCTGCCGCCCAAAAATGATAATTTACCTGACCACGACGATCCCGTAGGAAGGAACCGTTTGTTATTTAATAACAATGCAGACCTCATTCATTTTGAAGCAACAGTAGGTACTACACCAGACCAGATAGCCATTGTGCCAGGTTATCTTCAAAAAACATGGGTAAAAAATAACCGCCGATATTTTTCTTATATGCAGGATACGCCTATTCAGGATTTCTTTAGCATCGTCTCAGCAAAATATGAAGTATTAAAAGATTCAACGACGGCAATTGATGGAAGGAAGATCGCTATTGAAATATTTTATGATAAACAGCATCCTTTTAATCTTGACCGTTTCAGGTCAGCGCTGAAAGATGGAATTGAATATTATTCCAAAACCTACGGGCCTTTTCAATTCAGGCAAATGCGCGTTTTGGAATTCCCGCGATATGCAGGCTTTGCTCAAAGTTTTCCCAATACGGTTCCTTATTCTGAAGACTTTGGCTGGGTGGCCGATTTTAAAAATCCCGATGATTTTGATTATGTTTATTTTGTAACAGCACATGAACTGGCGCACCAGTGGTGGGGACACCAGGTAACGCCAAATGATACACGCGGCTCTAACCTCATTTCAGAAGCGTTGGCTGAATATTCAGCTTTAATTTTATCCGAACGAAAATACGGCAAGGATAATATGAAACGTTTTTTAAAACAGGAGTTGGATAATTATTTAGCCGGACGGGCCAATGAAGCTAAAAAAGAAAATGTATTTATTAATTGCAATCGCCCGTATGAATGGTATTATAAGGGTTCCCTTGTCTTGTATGGACTGCGCGATTTGATTGGCGACGCTGCTCTTAATACTGCTTTACGCGAGTTCCGCGATAGTTTTGCTTTAAAGGAAAATCCACCGTTTCCGGGAAGCAATGACCTTTATAGATTTATTCAAAGACATACACCGGATTCTTTCAGATATTATTTAACGGATACGTGGGAGAAAATAACGCTTTATGAAAATAAATTAATAAGCGCGAAGGCAAAATCTACCGGCAAAAACGGATATGACGTAACCCTGGAATTTAAAGCCGGAAAATTGTATGCAGATAGTAGTGGCAAAGAAACGCCCACTGCCATGAACGACTACATAGACATAGGCGTATTTAGCGCTGATACACGTGACGAGCAGGGCCGTAAAAAAACAAATCCTATTTATTTAAAGAAATATAAATTAACTGATGGTACTCAAAAAATTACGATACACGTAACCGGCAAACCAGCAAAAGCGGGTATTGATCCCTACAATAAATTAATTGACCGGATACCTGAAGATAATATCCAGGATGTAGATATTGACTAACCGGAATTGCATGATATTATCGTTGAATCAGAACTTTTTATTGGAATGAATAAATTTTCAATTTCCCATTTTTAAGAACGTATATTTTATAATTGGTAAATTTTATTGCCGAATTATTTTGTAATTCAGCAGGCAATTTATAAGTGGTAAAATCCGGTAAGGGTGGGGTATATTTATAAATGTTTTCTTTATCAAACCCATAAATATTTTTACCCAGAACTTCAATATCTGTCCAGTTTAAAAAAGTAAGTTTACTTTTAAAACTTCCGTAATAATCAAAAATATAAACACCTTTTTGAGGGTCGTACAAATAAACAAATCCATCACGGTCAATGATTTTTACCGGATCAGGAACGGAATCAAACAGCAAGCGGAAATCAACCGTTTCGGAAAGAAGATTTCCGTTGTCATTTATCTTTTTTAATTTATTATCCTGCTCATCAAAAAGCCAAATGTTATTATCATAAGAACTGGTAACCGCACGAACCCGGAATATATTTTGTTTGCGCAAATTGAGTGCAGTAACAACATTCAGATATTTATCCAGCAAAACAATGGTAGAAAAATTCTGATAAAACAGAATCGTTTTCCATGGGTTTTCAGCATCTACATAAGAAAGCTTTCCATATTTGGTCACTTCATTAAAAACACCAACAGAATCACCTTTTTCATTGTATTTTTTTAATTGGTTTCCGGGAGTAATTAAATAAAGTGCGCCAATGTTATCGACCGAAAAGGAAGCAACCGGAAAAGGTATTTCTTTTATAAAGCGAAATGCGGAATCGTTCTGAGCAAAGGACGATGCACCAGTAAACAAACAAATAAGCAGTAAAATGTTTTTCATGATTCATGATATTTCAATGAAAGATTTTCACCGTCAAACACTGCATAACTAAAATATTTTATCCAATCACCAAGGTTGATATAAACGCTTTTATCGTTTAATTTAAATTCAATTGGTAAGTGCCGATGGCCAAAAATAAAATAATCAATGTGTTTGTTTTTCAAAACGTCTTTGGCATAAATAATCAGCCATTCTTTATCTTCTCCCAAAAAGTGTTCATCTTCTGAACCGGTAGCAGCGCGGCTTTTACGGCTGAAATAATCCGCGATTCCGATTCCTGCCCATGGGTGCAACATTCCAAAAAGCGCTTGTGAAAATTTACTTCTGAAAACCTTCTTCATCATTTTGTAACGGTGGTCCCCGGGACCTAAACCATCTCCATGACCGATCAAAAATTTCTTTCCATTAAATTCAAATTCCTTCGGCTCATGATACACTTCAATCTTCAGTTCTTTTTCAAAATATCCATTCATCCACATATCATGATTGCCCACAAAAAAATAAATGGTGATTCCGCTGTCTGTTAGTTCGGCCAGTTTGCCCAGTATTCTTACAAATCCCTTTGGAACTACCTTTTTATATTCATACCAAAAATCAAAAAGATCGCCGAGTATAAAAATGATTTCAGCATCATTTTTTATTTCATCCAGGAATTTTACTATCCGTTTTTCCCGCGTAAGACTGGATTCGTAATCGGGGGCTCCAAGATGAAAATCTGAAAGAAAATATATTTTTTTACCGGGTTTAAGTTGCATTGAAAATTATGAAAAACAATTAAAAGTTCGTTTACTATCTTGTTCTTAAGCTAAAATCACTTCGTCCTTAACCAGATGCAGCCGGATTAATTTTGGTTTTTTATCATCGTCAAAATGACATCTACAGCGTCTTTTATATTCGTTTTGATTTCCTCATAAGTTTCTCCATCTGTAATAATACTTTCTCCTAATGCTGAAGCAATAAAACCTCCTTTCGGCGCTTCTTCAATTAAAAAAATGGTTTCGGTCATTTCAGGAATTTTTATTTTTTAAATTAATCAGAAAGTATAAATTATAAAGGAAATAATAGCTTGTCAATCAAAAATACATAAACTTCTTTTGGTCCATGAACACCTACGACCAGTGTTTTCTCAATGTCTGCCGTGCGGCTTGGACCTGCAGCAAAAGTGATAAATGAAGGAATATTATTTCCATATTTCTTTTTCGAATCCTTCAGAGCATCACGGGTATCAAAAACCAACTGATCTGTATAGGCAATGCAAATATGAACGGGAGCATACGCACTTACAGTACGGCCACTTTGTTGTGCGCTGCTCATCACAATGGCGCCGGTTCTTGCTATCAGGTAATCGCAGGAAGTAATAGCGGCATCACTGTTGGCTAATGAGGATTTTTTAACTTGTTCAAATTCTTCGGACTTAAACAGATTCAAAAGGTCGTTTTCCTTACAATAAACATTATCCCATTTCTGCTGACTGATTAGTTTCTTGATTTGATTTTTTGCATCGGTTTCATCCAGGCAAAAAGCAAATTTTCCCGACAACTTTGTAAATTCTTCAGCAAATAAAATTTCAAGCTCTTCTGTTTGTGGCTGAAAAACAGAACTGCTTCCCTCACTTTTTGGAAAAGGTAAAGGCGTTGAATTACTCAACGCCTCTCTTATTTTTTTTAAAATTTTTTCTTTAGAAGAAGAAACTTTCATTTTGATTATTTAATATTTGTATCATTGGTATCCACTATATGAATAGCCGAATCTACAACTGCCTCTTTGGGATTATCTACAAAATCCAAAGCCTTTTTATCTTCATAAGGCCTTTTGCCAATCAAAGCTTCTACATCACTTTTGAACAAAACTTCTCGTTTCAACAATTCCTGGGCAATAATTTCAACCTCTTTTCTCCTTTCCGTCAATAATTCCTTCGTTCTTTCAAACGCATTTTCAATCAATTTGCGCACTTCCTCATCTATCATTTTTCCTGTTTCTTCGCTAAATGGCTTTTGGAAAGCATTCTCCTGCGCAGGATCATAATAACTCACATTTCCGATTTTGTCATTCATACCATAAACAGTAACCATGGAGTAAGCCATTTTAGTTACCTGTTGCAGGTCATTGCTTGCGCCTGTTGATATTTTTCCAAAAAAGATCGTTTCTGAAGCACGGCCACCAAGCGTCATACATATTTGATCGAGCAATTGATCGGTATTATACAGATATTGCTCTTTTGGTGTGTATTGTGCATAACCCAATGCTGCTGTGCCTCTTGGTACAATGGTTACTTTTAATAACGGATACGCATGTTCTAAAAACCATCCGCAAATCGCATGTCCCGCTTCATGATATGCAATAATCTCTTTTTCTTCGGGCAGAATAATTTTATTCTTCTTTTCCAATCCCCCAATTACCCGATCTATCGCATCCTGAAAATCGTTCATATCTACCGCTTCTTTTCCATTTCGTGCAGCGATCAAAGCAGCTTCATTGCAAACATTCGCAATATCTGCGCCTGCAAAACCTGGTGTTTGCTCAGCGAGCTTATGTGTATCCAAACTTTGAGAAACTTTAATAGGAACCAGGTGAACTTTAAATATCGCTTCACGGCCAACAAGATCAGGGCGATCGATGCTTATCTGCCTGTCGAACCTTCCGGGACGCAATAAAGCGCTGTCCAAAACATCCGGACGATTGGTTGCTGCAAGAATAATAATTCCCAAATCTGTTCCAAAGCCATCCATTTCTACCAACAATTGATTGAGCGTATTTTCTCTTTCATCGTTGCTCATCATCATATTTTTTCCACGTGCACGGCCTATCGCATCTATTTCATCAATAAAAATAATACACGGCGCTTTTTCCCTTGCCTGTTTGAATAAATCTCTTACACGGCTGGCGCCCACGCCTACAAACATTTCTACAAAATCACTTCCGCTCAGGCTGAAAAAAGGAACCTGCGCTTCACCGGCAACGGCTTTTGCAAGCAATGTTTTACCGGTTCCGGGAGGGCCCACTAATAAAGCGCCTTTCGGAATTTTACCGCCAAGGTTGGTATATTTTTTTGGATTTTTTAGAAAATCCACGATTTCCATTACCTCCACTTTTGCTTCATCGAGGCCGGCAACATCGCTAAAATTGATATTCACCCGGGTGCCTTTTTCAAAAAGTGTGGCTTTCGATTTTCCAATATTAAAAATACCGCCGGGTCCACCGGCTCCTGCACCACCGCCCACTTTGCGCATCATCATGATAAATACGAGTGCGATTAAAAGAATGGGTAACAGGGTGCTGATGATTTGGCCAAACAATTCACCTTCGTCACCTGGCCTGTCGGGCACTTGCTTTACCTGTGGATTATCTTTATAAAATTGAGCCAACTGAGTAGCAAAAATTTCATCTTTAATAATGCTAAAGTAAGCCTGAGGTCCATCTTTTATTTTTTTTACGTCATCGTAATTTGGCCCAAAAACGGTTTTGAAATAACCGGCATCACTATCCAGTTTTTGAGGATCAAGATAAACCCGGACCAATTTTTTATTGCCAACAGTTTTTATCTGATCCACATCGCCCTGCCGAAGCATCGTATAAAAATCGGTATTGTTGATTTCCACGCCGGATCCTGTCAGTAGTGCGGAAAAGATTGTATCCGATAATTAAAGCGAAAATGATCCCATAAACCCAGTAAATACTAAGCCTCGGCTTCTTTTTCGGATCTTCTTCGGGCGGAGTTCCCGGAGATAAATTTGGGTTTAACCTTCTTTGTAATGATTTCTTTTTCTGTTCTTCAGTTGCCATAGTATGCTTGCTTCTGCAATATTTTTTGTCTTAATCCTTTGCGGGGAATCAGATGTTTTTTTAATGTTTATTTGTGTATTTATTTTTGATTAATGTTCGACAATTGCTGCATCACTCCACATTTCTTCCAGCCTGTAAAACTTTCTTGGTTCAGGCAGCATAATATGAACGACTACATTAACGTAATCAATTAAAATCCATTGTTCGCCTTGCCGTCCTTCATGCTTATAGGGTATTTCACGCACATTTTTTCTTCACTTCTTCTTCTACAAAATCGGCAATGGCCTTTAATTGTATAGGGTTAGATGCTTCACAAATAATAAAAAAATCTGTAACGGCTTCAGGGATTTTTTTCAGGTCAAGGCTTACAATTTTTTCGCCTTTTTTTTCCTGTATCGCATGGATAATCGTTTTAAATAGTTTACTATTTCTGGTTACCCTTGCTACGGTTGATTTTTTTCTTTTTTCCAGTAATGTTAAATTGTTCAAATGTGTTCTTTTTACTCGTGCTAATTTCAGCAATCTGCAAAAATAAATTTATTCTGTTAGATTGCAGCGTTCACACATAAATTTTGTATCTATTTTATCAAAAATACTATAATTCTTTATTAATCTTTTTTTATGCCATTTTCCTCCGGAAATATACTAATTCTTGACAGCGTCGATAGTACCAACAACTATGCCATGGCATTGATTCAAAAGTGGCGATAGAAGGGCAATAAAGCCGGTGTTTGCCATTGAACAAACACATGGAAAAGGAAGACGTGGCAAGCATTGGAAAAGCAATAAAGGAGCAAACATTATCTTGTCAATACCAGTAGCAGATGCAATGGCTGGCAGTATCTGCAGCAATTTCAACTGAGTGTTGCTGTTGCATTAGCTTGCCGCGATCTTTTTTCTAAATATATTTTAGCAAATGTTTTTATAAAATGGCCAAATGATATTTTTATCAATGACAGTAAGGCAGGAGGAATTTTGATAGAAAATGTGATTAAAGGTACTTTATGGCAGTGGACGATAATTGGAATCGGGTTAAATATTAACCAGGAGGAATTTGAAGAATTTAATTTGAAAGCAACTTCTTTAAAATCAGTAACCGGAAAAAGTTATCCTGTTTTAAACCTTGCAGAAGAAGTGGTTTCTTTGGTTCTCAAAAGAATAGAAGAATTAAAATCCGGCAATTTTGAATTGATGCTGGAAGAATATAATCAACATCTGTTTGCTCGAAATAAAACAGTAAAATTGAAAAAAGAAAATGTCGTTTTCCAAACAAAAATCATGGGTGTTTCTCCTTCAGGACAATTAATTACTAATGATGCTTTGGAAAGAAGGTTTGATTTTGATGAAGTGGAATTTAAGGGATTGGTTTGAAACTCTTAAAATTTATTTTTTAATAAACAAAAGAATAAAAGCAAAGGTTAGAATAATCTTGCGCAATCCAAAAAATAAACATCCCTATGAGGATTTCCGTTTTATAATTTATAATATCTACTTTAAGAAGTAAAAGATCTTCTTTTACTGAAGAAATAAGTTCTTTTGACTCCAACTCAGAATTAGCGACTATTTCTTCTTCGAATTTTTTCATAATCTTAATAATAACGAATTATGAATCAGAAGTAATAACAAAGTTAGATATCTAAAACAGGAATTCGGATTATTTGTTTGCCTGGTGTTAAAATGAGTCAATATTCAAAGTAAAATTTATTTAATCGTGTTTAAAAAAGGTCGATAAACTCTATCTCTTAAAACTTTTAAAAACCCGTGCCAAAACTTAAAAAATTATTCTGCCACTCTTTCATATCATCCTTCAAACTCCTTATCTTTGCGCAAAATTTAGAAGAAGTATGGCCTCTAAAAGCATGAAATCTTTATTGGTAGCGGTTTTCAGCGTTTTTTTGCTGTCATTTTCCAACAGCGCTTTTTCGCAGGAAAAACCGGATGAACATAAAGCAACTGAAGAAAAGTTTGACCCTACTACTGCAATCCTCAACCACGTGCAGGATGCTTATGAATTTCACTTTTTTACTGTAGGTGATTTTCACGCTTCTATTTATTTGCCGGTCATCTTGTATTCTCCTCAAAAAGGCCTTTCTGTATTTTCTTCTAAAAGATTCGGCCACGATCACAATGAAGTTTATGACGGATACCGGATGGAAAATGAAAAAACAATCGTTCCGGTAGATCCCAATGTAAAAGTTTACGATTTTTCTCTTACCAGAAACGTAGTTCAAACGCTTCTCGCGTTGGGTTTGTTTACAATTTTAATGATAAAAATCGCTAATAAATATAAAAAAGGCTTCGGCGTTAATTCGGCTCCTTCAGGGGCGCAGAGTTTTATGGAACCCATTATTATATTTATCCGTGAAGAAGTAGCAAAAGTGAATTTGGGTAAAAGGTGGGAACGATATATGCCTTATTTACTTACCGTTTTCTTTTTTATTTTAATCAATGCATTATTTGGAATGATTCCCGGCGCTGCTAATGTTGCCGGAAATATTGCATTTACACTGATACTCGGACTTATCTCTCTGGTGGTAATTCTTTGCAGCACTACTACTCATTTTTGGAAACACGTTTTATGGCCTCCGGATGTTCCTTTTTTGGTAAAAGTAATTTTGGTTCCGGTAGAGCTTTTTGGTGTTTTTGTAATAAAACCCGGCGCGTTGATCATACGTCTTTTTGCCAATATGGTGGCCGGTCATATTGTTATTTTGGCTTTCATTTCACTGATATTTATTTTTGGCGCAATGAGTACCGTAGCGGGATGGGGCTTTTCACCTTTTTCCGTGATTTTTGTTGTATTTGATTATTTTATTGAAATATTGGTGGCATTTATACAGGCATTTATTTTCACGGCTCTTACCGCCATATTTATCGGCCAGGGCTTTGAAGGAAGCGACCATGATGTGCCACATGAAGATCACGCATACGTTTAACTTTTTTATTCATACAAAAACCAAGAATTATGTCACTAATGACCTTGTTATTTGAAGCTGGATTCTCGCACATGGGTGGAGCTATCGGCGCCGGTCTTGCTGCTGTTGGAGCAGGTATCGGTATTGGCCAGATAGGTAAAGGAGCAGTAGAAGGTATTGCCCGCCAACCGGAAGCAGCTAATGAAATCCGCGCTAACATGATCCTTGCCGCCGCTCTTGTAGAAGGGGTTGCCCTGTTTGCGGTTATCGCAGGATTATTGGCTGTTTTAAAAACTGCCACTGGCGCCTAAGGGCAAATTTTTACTGCATCCAAAGCACAGGGCGGAGGATGCAGTATTTTTTAATTTAATTTTCAATTTTCAAATTAATATATGGAATTATTACTCCCTAAACTCGGTTTAATACTCTGGACACTGATCGCCTTTGGCATTGTATTTTTTATTCTTGCGAAATATGCATGGAAACCCATTTTAAAATCTTTGGATCAAAGGGAAAAAAACATTTCCGATTCTATTCTTTCTGCTGAGAATGTAAAAAAAGAAATGGCT
The DNA here is from genome assembly GCA_963706825.1 of uncultured Chitinophagaceae bacterium. Taxonomy (GTDB): domain Bacteria; phylum Bacteroidota; class Bacteroidia; order Chitinophagales; family Chitinophagaceae; genus Ginsengibacter. Next base: position 1,592,047 of record CAVPNT010000005.1, read on the forward strand.
GCTTTAAAAAGTGAAAATGAAGCACTTCTCGCTAAGGCGCGGGAGGAAAGATCACAAATGATGAGAGAAGCCAAAGAAACACGCGACAAAATAATTCAGGAAGCTAAAGAACAGGCGAGAAAAGAAACCAGCAAAATAGTTGCTGATGCACAAGGTGTTATTAATCAGCAAAAAATGGCTGCCATTACCGATTTGAAAAACCAGGTTGGTAATCTTGTTCTGGAAGTAAGTGAAAAAGTGTTGCGCCGTGAATTAAACAACAAAGAAGACCAGGAAAAATATATTCAGCAACTTGCTCAGAACGTTGAGCTGAACTAAACTAACCCAAAAGACACATGAATAATCCACGTTTAGCCCATCGTTACGCAAAAAGCCTGATAGATATTGCAACAGAATTAAATCAACTGGATGCTGTCCGTAATGATATTTTATTTTTGAAATCAGTGGTAGATAGCAGCCGTGAATTTGTGTTGATGCTGAACAGCCCGATTATTAATCCGGACAAAAAATACAAAGTAATCAACGCAATCACCAACGGGAAAATTTCGAAAATTACTGAAACGTTTTTGAAATTACTTTGCAATAAAAACCGTGAAGAAAATCTGCCGGTTGTAATCACTTCTTTTATTCAACAATTTAATAAAATACGGCATTTGCATAATGCGACTTTAACTACCGCAACTCCTATCAGTAAAGAGCTGACCGACTCGTTTATTTCAAAAATAAAAGCTTCTACAAATTACGACAATGTTCTTTTAGAAACGGTAGTGGATGATAACATTATCGGCGGATTTATTTTGCAAATGGAAGGAAAACTGATTGACAATAGTATTTTAAGAAGCCTTCATGATGTGAAAAAGCAATTTGCCAATAATGATTATATGCACAAGCTCAGATAATTTTTAGATGATGTTTAAATAAAAACCCGGAAATTTTAAACTCCGGGTTTTTTTATTACTAAAAGCTATCAATTTCTCCAACAAACAAACAAATAAGCCGGATTGTATTTTCCTCTAATTTATAGAAAACTTCAACTTGTAATTCAAAGGCAGCGAAAAATGTCTTAACAGGTGAACAAAAAATCTGCTTTTTAATTATCTACATCCTTTATTGCCGGCCTTTTATCGTTGGGATCGCGATGATCATAATTGATGATCAGATCTGAAAGATCCGGCCGGATTTTATATTTTCTTTTTAATTCGTATTCATACATTGCCTGCCCCATCTGATACAAAAACGGATGGCCGATTTCATCGTAATCATATTTCCCATCGTTAATTACACCGTCTTTGTTTGTATAAACAGTTGCAGCGAGGAAAAATTCCACGTTATTTTTTTTATCCATCACATAAGACACATCGCTCAGAAAACCATAAGCCCATCCTGCTTTATTAAAAACTCTTACATTTTCCGGCATCGTGTGATGCGCACTATCGCGGAAGAAAAATTTTGCATAGCTGTCAAAAAATTCTGTCGTATCATATTTTGGATAACTGGTTTCTGAAGGATATTGAGAAAGATATTTTCTGAGAAAATCATAATCATTTTTCTTCAATCTGAATCTTTTATCTTCCGGCATAGATTGAGGAAAAATAATAGAACGCAACATATCCGTAAGGTCTTGCAACGAAAGACGGTTGTGTTTGGTAAAATCAAAAGGCTCATTGACAATGCTGTCTTCCATCGTCATATACGCATTTCCCAGCTTTACGATTTGGGTAAAATCGAAGGAATCTTTATTGCAGGCCGTCGGCTGGGTATAAATCAGTTTGCCGTTTTTATCCAAAAAGCGCACCTGGTTTGTATGCCGGTTTTGATTTTCAGTAAGTCCGGGTACAAACTGCCGTATGATGCGCGCATCTTTATATCCCATTGCATGCAAATCCCGGTTGATGGCTTGCTGGCCAATGAACTGATAGAGGCGATTGTACGGATCATTTTCGCTGATGAGAAAAGCCCTTTTTATATAATGAGCGATAGAAGGAAAACCGGTTTCGGAGCCTGGATCGTTATACGCAATAGTTTGTTTTTCATAACTGCTGTCATATTGAATCGTAGTGAATTTATTCACATCCGGAATATGTATGTCATTCAATTTTTGCAAGGCGAGCGCTGCCAGCGGAAGTTTAACCGTTGACGCTGGATTCCAATATTCCCGCGGCAAATGCCGGTAATAATAGTAAGTGAAATGTGCAATATTTTTTTCATCACGATTGATTTGCACATAAATAACCTGGCAACGATATTCTTCCTGATGATTTAAAATCTCATTTAAAATGGGTACATTTTTATTTCTTAAAACAGATTCAACCAGGTTTTCATTTTTGCTTTGCGCCATGATACAATTTGAAAATACAAGAAGTGAGGAAATTAAAAAAAGTTTCATTTTCAAATATAAAATGGAAAATAGAAAAAGGCTGTAAATGTTTGTTTACTGTAAAATGAGTAAAAGCAGCAGATGAGACGCGTTTACCAGATTTTTCATTTTATGGTAAACAACAGAGTTTGTTACACCAAAAGGGGTGGTCAAAAGCAGTTGTTTACCAGATTTTTCTCTTTTTGGTAAACAAATACAGTTTTCTCACTTAATTGCAATATATTTGTTTCCGGCATTTTCCAATTTTTGGCAAGCAGCTGGCTTTGTTACCCCAAAATGGGTGCTCAAATGCAATTGTTTACCGAATTTTTAATTTTTTGGTAAAGAAGAATAATATGGTAGATATTTCGCAGGCAGTTAGTTATCATTATGGAGCTTTTCCGCCGGAAAAACTGGCTTATGATTCCTTGTTGAAACCGTTACTCTCCGCTACAGAATCATTGGCGCGATACGATCAGATGCTAAAGAATCTACACAATAATGAGATTCTTCTTGCACCATTGCGCAGCCGGGAGGCAGTTATTTCATCGAGGATGGAAGGCACTGTGAGTACAATGGATGAAATCATGGAATTTGAAGCGAAATTGGATGCCGGGGATAAGCGTGATGAAGTAAGATCAGAAATTATCGAAACTTTTTTGTATCAGCGGACGTTAAAAAATGCACAGGAAAAACTTCAGGAAGGCTATGAAATTTCTGAAAGTTTGATTAAACAAATGCACCAGCAACTGCTTGGTTTTGGAAGAGGTGCATCCAAATCACCCGGAGCATTTAAACAGCAGCAGAATTATGTTGGAGAAAAAGGAAATCGAAAAATTTCATTTATTCCTATTAGTCCTGAACAACTGCCAGGCGGCTTAGAAATGCTACTCGAATTTTTGAAAACTAATCCTTTTCCAACGCTAATCAAAGCCGCGTTAATGCATCTTGAATTTGAGGCACTGCATCCTTTCCAGGATGGCAACGGAAGAATTGGGCGAATGCTGATTACCCTTTACTTGTGGAAAAGTGGTGTTATTTCACAGCCGCATTTTTATATCAGCGACTTTTTGGAAGAAAATAAAAGTGATTATATCCGGCAGATGCGGAATGTTTCCAGTGAAAACAAGTGGGAAGATTGGTGTGCTTTCTTCTTAGATGCACTCCATCAACAGGCGTTGAGCAATATTGATATAGCTAATAAAATCCAGCTGCTGTATGAGGAAATGAAAACAGCGTTTACCGATATATTATCTTCAAAATGGACCATGCATGTGCTGGATTATTTATTTACGTACCCAAAGTTTCGCTTGCCAAATTTTACCAAAATATCCGGTATTCCAAATAATACTTCAACCAAATTTATAAAACGGCTTTTGGAAACAAACTTATTAGAAATGGAGCAACCGTCAACAGGAAGAAAACCTGCTCTTTACTCATTCGAACCATTGATGAAAATTGTAAGAGTCTAGTCTATTTAAAAGAAAAAACGTCATTTTTTATGCAGCACCCTATTCATCATCACTTCCGCCTTCTTTGTTAAACGCCTTGATGAATAAAGCCCCCAGGTTTTTTTGTGGCGGAATATAATCTTCAAAAGTTTCTCTTACTTCACGCGGTGCTTTGTTAAAATCTGTTGCCAGCCCGCTCCACATTTGCCTCCAGTCAATATTTTTCCCGTCCCGAAGCGTTTTATCCAACGCATCAATGATCGGTTTGTTAACGTTCATTGCACCCGTTTGCTTGGTAGAAATGATATGAGCATCGGGGCAATATTTTAAAATGGTTTTCAAATTCTGGTATCCACCGCATGAACCCAGCATGATTATTTTAGCGCTTTCCGGAAGTTGCTGAATCGTATATGGCAAATGATAACTGTGTCCGCGATGTATTACTATCGAGGGTTTCAATCCTTTTGAATCGAGGTAATCTATCAGGTTTTCCTGCGCCTTTGCATCTTTATCGGTTTCATTATCCAAAGGAAGATTGGCAAAGATCATAACCGGCTTTCCTTTTTTTGACTTAATCTCTATCCATTCCTTTTTTTGTGTAATTGTCCAGTCGCTAGCGGGAAAGGAAGTAAGATAACCTGCAAAAGATGCTTTCCCATCTTTATCACCATAAAAAAATACCTGTTCAATAATTCTTCCCGAATCATCAGCCAGGTAATTATAATCGACCGTATATATAGGTGGAATACCAATGGCTTTGGCCAGGTCAATTCCATTTTTCGGATCAGCAGAAAGGAAGATTGTTTTTAAAAGGCTGTAAATTTTACGACCTCTTTCATTATTTTCTTTAACACATCTTTGCTCGTTCCATTCTACATTTTGCAACATGGATCGCTGTAAATCAGGACTGGTAATACTTCCATAAGAATCTGCCACATCTACTGCATCTTCCAGTGTTTTGGTGGTCTCTAATTTTGCCACAAAAGCCTGCATCAGTTTTTCAGAATTTTCAGGCATTGTTTTTAAAAATTCACTCAGTTTATTATATTCCGCAGCCATTTTGATAAACTTTTTAAAATGGTCGAAATTTAATGAAATGAGTAACGAATCTCCATGTGGATTGGGACCCATTTTTTGGATCATACGGTCGAAACTGTACTTATAACTGGAAGTGTAAATATCATTTTCCCCCAAAACCATCATATAGTATAGTTCCTGCGCATTAAGCGGCTGAATTGCTTTAAAACGGATAGGATTGGCGCTTTCATGCAGCTCATTGATTGGTGTAATAAAATGTTGAAGAGCTTTTGCTTTCAGCATATCGAGCAGCCCGTTTGACCCCAGCATTGCCACCGGCGTATCTCCCTGCACCAGCCGTGAATAATAATTTATTTCTGTTTTTACCAGCAAACTATAATAACCGATGCTGTCATAATTTTTATCTGATGTGCCAACGACTTTTGTAATTTCTTCGATTGTCTTTTTACCGCTAATCAAATCGTCCATAAAAGGAAAATAAAACAACGCGCGGTTTTGTGTGCTTAAGCGCACAACGGTTTTTATCCGAGGGTCATCTATTCTTCTGATAAGTTTTCCCTGCGGACTGCTGGCCGATTGGGCGTAAGTATATAACTGGCTGGGACTGTTGTTAAACGCATCAATTACGAGGGAATCTGCAAAAGGTTCATTTACATAAGGGGCGAGATTTTCAAGGATTTTATCCGGGTTTATCTCACAGAATTTTCTGAATAATGCGATTTTACTTTCCTGGTACCCGGGATTTTCATTAAAAATGGAAGCATTGATAAGCCCCACTTCATAAGGCACTTTCTGAATGATGGGAGTCATATTTTCTCCTTTGAGATTTGCCTGAAAAATCTCCTGAAAATTTTCCACCAGCAAAGGAGCCAATGAAGGATTGATGGTATGCTTTTTCCAGCTAAAAATAAAATCTTTTAAAAGATCTTCAATGTATCGCAGGTATCTTACTTTATCATTGTTGTTTAAAGCACTGTCATTTTCAATATCATTGCGCAACACATTTATTTTCCGGATTAAGGCATCGGTTACCTGCAAATTCACGTCGGGATTGTTGCCTACTTTTATGATGCCATCAAGCCGTCCATCAGCTTTATCAGCAAGTTTTTGCTCTTCTTTTATATGGTCGTGAAATATCTGGCGGTATATTGGAATTTTTGTAGTATCACCGGCAGAGGCGTTAAAAGAAACAAAAGATATCAAGACAATTAGTAGAAATAAAAACCTCATCGTTTTTTAGGATTAACAGAAGCAAAAATACTTCCAATAGATACAAATTTATTGTTGCTTTCCCTTAACAGATACATTAATTGCTTAAAACGCTGCATCTGGCGAGGTTATTAACCTTTTGTTAGGAACTAAACATTTCTAAAGCATCTGAACTCTTCTACACCATATTATTAAATTGTAAACAAGCAATCAGAAAATCATTATTTAATTTAGGTTTGCAAATGATGAGCCAGGAAGCAAAAACAAGGACTATTTTGATTGCCGACGATGAGCCCGACATTTTAGAAATTCTGAATTTTAACCTGCAATCAGAAGGTTACGAGGTTATAAATGCACTGAATGGAAATGAAGCGGTAAGCCTTGCCAAATTACATAAACCGGATTTAATTATTCTGGATGTAATGATGCCAGGAAAAACCGGCTTTGAAGTTTGCAAAATTTTAAGAGCAGACAAAGAATTTGAAAATACGATCATTATTTTTCTTACTGCACTCAATGATGAAAGCACCGAAATAAAAGGGCTGGAAACAGGCGGCGATGATTATATCAGCAAACCGATTAGTCCAAAAGTATTGATAAGCCGGGTAAACGCGCTTTTCAGAAGAATTATCAAAGAAACGGGGAATATTTTACAAATCGGCGATCTGACTATTGATCGGGAAAAATACCTGGTTACTTTAAAAAATGAAGAAATCATCCTTGCAAGAAAAGAATTTGAATTGCTGGAACTGCTTGCTTCCAAGCCGGCAAAAGTTTTTTTGAGAAATGAAATCCTCGATAAAGTGTGGGGAACAGAAGTAATTGTGGGCGATAGAACCATTGATGTTCACGTAAGAAAAATAAGGCAAAAATTAGGTGATGATTGCATTGCAACTGTAAAAGGAGTTGGATATAAATTTAAAATGTAAATGAACGGCATTAAACGAATTAACACTTTTTAATTCTATCCATTTCTTAATTGCCACTACATTTGAAAAAAATAAAAATGATTCCTATGAAAAAATTAATTCCATTCTTCGCCTTGTTGCTTTTTTCTTTTTCACTTTCTGCCCAAAAAGATTCTTCCAACAAATTGGGCGGTTTGTTTAAAAAGGCCGGTTCCTTGCTTTCAAATAATTCTTCTTCAGGCAGCGGGTTATCAACAGATGAAATTGTATCCGGATTAAAAGAAGCACTTTCGCTGGGCGCTGAAAAAAGCACCGCAAAACTTTCAGCTGCGGATGGATTTTTTAAAGATGCTGCTGTAAAAATTTTATTACCCAAACAAGTGCAGGATATAGAAAAAAAAATGAGAATGCTGGGAATGGGAAAATTGGTTGACAACGCCGAACTCAGTATGAACCGCGCGGCAGAAGACGCTTCCAAATCGGCAGCGCCTATTTTTCTTTCTGCAATCAAACAAATGACTGTGACCGATGCATTAAATATTCTGCGAGGAACTGATACTGCTGCTACAGCCTATTTACGTAAAACAACCACGCCCCAGCTTACCAGCGCTTTCATGCCTGTAATACAGGAATCTTTGAAAAAGACAGAGGCAGCCAAATATTGGAACGATGTTTTTACCGCCTACAACCGCTTTTCGTCTCAGCCTGTCGACACAGACATTGATAGTTATGTAACGGGCAAAGCACTGGATGGAATATTCTATTATGTAGCACAGGAAGAAGTAAACATCAGAAAAAATCCTGCAGGAAGAGTTACAGATATTTTGAAGAAAGTTTTTGCAAAATAGCACGAAGCAGAATTTTTCCAACACTGAACCTCCAGTGTATTTCTAATCCTTAAAAAGCGACGTAAAGCTTGTTTCTTTTAAGATAAACTCAGCCTTTCCATTAGAAACAGGTATCAGCTTTCCTTCTTTCATGGATTGATTTTTATCTGTTACAAAAACTCTAAAAGACTTGACACTGGCGGGTAATCCGGTTATAATCACATTTCTTGACGCGCCATTATTTACCAAATGAATGGCATTAATATTTTTGAGACTATCTCCTAAAGCTGCTGCAGAAACACTTGAATCATTACAATGCAATTCCATTGCTTTTAATCCTTTTGGAGTAGAAGAAAATTGTTTCAAATTCCAGAATCTTTGTGTAGGCCTTAACTTAGAAGTATCTCCAAAAATTCCGCCTCCGGCGAGAAGTGAATAGTCGGCTGTTAGTTGCCATTGCAAAATCGCCTCCGGCTGGCAAATCGATAAAAGCCTGATGTATAAATTAATCTCATTTAAAGCATATTCAGGCTCCTGGAAAATGGCAGGATAACCCCACGCCTGCGCATCAATACTCCCCTCTGCTACAATTAACGGCAGTTTTAATTGCGTGGCTGCATCTGCCCATTTTTGTAACGTTTCTTTATCCCAGCCGCGCCACGAATGAAAAGAAATAGCGCCAATAAAAGGAAGCGCAGCAGCATCGTTTAAAGCTGGTTTAATAAAGTCAAAAGTGGTGGCGTCTGAATTATCGCCCAGAAGCATTTTTGTGTTCAATCCTCTTGAAACAAAATACGCGCCGAGGCCTTTTATTAACTTGTCATGCTCCTCACCGGTTTGCCTCACATTAATTCCCAGGTCTGATTCATTAAATGAAAATAAAGAGATTTCCACTCCATATTTTTCTTTCAGATACTCAATATAATCAGCAATGGATTTATAGATTTCATTCGTTTTCGCAGAATCTAACGGATTTCCCCACACCCCATTTGCATCAGGGCCATATTTTGGGGTGCCTACCACTGCCCACGCTGGCGCCGACCATGCAGAAAGGATTACCGGAATTCCCATTTTGTAAAGCCGCTGCGCCATCTCCATCGCTTTCTGAACATGCGCATTCATTTTCCCGGCATTTGCTTCCGCAATCGGATCTTCAATTAATTCCGGTTGCCAAAGTTGCCACGGCATTTCCACCCGTGAAAACCGCACATCCAAATTCTTTAAGCAATAATCAATTACCTGTGGGTCGGTTTTTGCGTTTTGCAGACGAAAATTACCGCCAAATCCAATAAATGTTCTTCCGCCTTTAGCAGTGTTTAACGAGAGGAGTACCCGAGAATTATCAATAATTCCGGATGCCTTTATTGAAAAAGATTTTTCAACAGAATCCCCTTTTTTCATGTCCCCCGTTTCTATGGGGATAAACACCTGTAACCCTTTGCTGTCTTTACTTACATACTTTTTTATTTTAATAGAAACTGGTTGAAAAAAAGTAATTTTTAGCTGCCGTTTTTTAGAAATAAATTGAAATGTTTTAGCAGGCGTTTCAAAGTATTTGTTCAGAGTATTCGCCGAAAATTGAACAGATTTTAAATTGTCAATCTTTGCGCTTCCGTTGTAATAGTCTTTTCCATCCAATAAAAAAGTAAAGTAAATCCCATGCAGTGCTTCATCTCCTTTTGAAGTTACTTTAATATGGACGTTGGCATTTCCCTTTCCGGCATCTGCCACACTTTCTTCAAAATAAAGACTGTCAATATTAGTAGTAACAATTTGCCGGTTTCCTTCACGCATAAAATGAGGCCGCTGCCTTTCTTTGCCAGTGGCACGAACGGTAGAATCCTTTTTTACAACCGTTAAATTGCTTTCTATTTTCATCAGTTCGCCATCAATTCTTATTCCGGCAATATTTCCCCACGGCTGCAGTATTGGCTGGGTAAATGCATAATTTATGGTAAGCAAATAAAATCCGGATGCAAGGAGGAATTTTAAAATGCAATTATTTTTTGAAGGCATGAAACAAGAATTTATAATTGAGAATCGTTGCTATTTGTTTGTTTACTGCAAGAGAATTTTTTACGATCGATTCATTTGTAAAAGCCCCTTATTATCAAAACTATTTGAATTTATAACATTAAACCAATCCTTTCTTATCTTTTAATTATAGTTTTTTATTTTATACCGCAAAAAAAGTAAGACGAATACCAATAAAACCAATAATTTATATATTTTTAGTGCACTTCTTTTATTAATACTTTATTTACATCGGAATTAATACTTTCCATACATGAATAGTGACATTAATTGCAAATTATTGAGGGAAATAACCCCGCTCACCCAAAGCGATTGCTTTTCGGTCTTTTCGCGCAGCAAAACCGAGTTTGATTTTCCACTACATTTTCATGAAGAAATAGAATTAAATTTTATAAAAAACGCAGGGGGCGCAAAAAGAGTCATTGGCGATCATGTAGAAGAGATCGAAGATATGGAATTGGTACTTGTTGGCCCAAACCTTCAGCACGGCTGGTTTACCAATAAATGCAGAGACAAACAAATCCAGGAAATTACTATTCAGTTTCACCGCGACCTTTTTGATGAAAAGTTTCTGCAACGCAACCAATTGAATTTTATAAAAACACTTTTTCAAAGGGCAGCAAGAGGGGTGTTGTTTTCAAAAGAAACGGCCATGTCTATTATGCCGAGGATAGTAGACCTGACGCAAAAACACGGTTTCGATTCTGTGCTCGAACTGATGTCTATCCTGCACGATCTGTCTATTTCAAGAAATTTCCGTACGCTTTCCGACGCTTATTTCAACAAAGAGATTGTTTCCTTTAACAGCAGGAGAATTGAAAAAATAATGGAGCATATTAACAATAATTTTTCCCAAAATATCACTTTGAACGATGCGGCAAAAATCGCCGGAATGACGGAAGTGTCGCTCAGCAGATTTTTTAAATTACGAACAGGAAAAACTTTTGTAGATACTTTAAACGATATCCGTCTGGGCCATGCTTCGCGAATGCTGATTGAAACAACGCACAGCATTAATGAAATCGCGTACAAATGCGGCTTCAACAATATGTCTAATTTTAACCGCATTTTCAAAAAGAAAAAAGACAGCACGCCAAAAGAATTTCGTAATTCATATACGTCTGTTGGTGTCAGAACTTTTGTTTAAATAATTTATTCACTTTAACCTGAAGAATTATGCAATTAATTAAAAAAGGGATTTGCCTGCTGGTAATTTTATTATCGGTTCACAGCCTGTATGCTCAAAAAGAAATTTCTATTTCTATTGAAAATACATCTCCTGTAGAAACGACCAAAAGCTTTTACAGTGCTGATGATTCTTTGATTCAATATGTCGGCAGAATACAAAAAACAAACCCTGCATTGCCACGTTTTTGGATGCCGGGTGTTTATATAAAAGCAAAGTTTGAAGGAAATAATTTTTCGTTTTTTTTAAATGATGAAGTGCTTTACGGCAATGTTCATAATTATGTAGAAATTATTATTGATAAGAAACCTTTTCGTTTGCAAACAAAATATGCGAGCAATAAATTTATTGTAAACGGATTGAAGAACGGTGTACATGTTATTACCATTTGCAAAGACACGGAATCAGGAAATGGTTATCTGGAATTTGCAGGAATTGTTTGTAAGAAATTATTATCACTTCCGGCAAAGCCAAAATTAAAAATGGAATTCATCGGTAATTCCATCACCTGTGGTTTTGGCGCTGATGCTTCTGAAATCCAGTGTGGTAAAGGCGAATGGTACGACCAGCACAATGCCTACATGAGTTACGGGCCGCTTACTGCCCGCACTTTAAATGCGCAATGGCATATCAGCGCTGTTTCCGGAATCGGAATGATTCACAGTTGCTGTAGCATGAAAATCACCATGCCGCAGGTATTTGATAAAGTAAACATGAGTGGCGATTCTATCGCCTGGAATTTCAATGAATATATTCCCGATATCGTTACGATTTGTCTTGGCCAAAATGATGGCATCCAGGATTCAACTGCTTTTTGCACGGCTTATGTTGATCTTGTAAAAACAGTAAGAGGTAAATATGCTGATGCAAAAATTATTTTATTAACCAGCCCAATGGCAGATGCAAAATTAAGAGCGGCATTAAAAAATTATCTTGCGTCAATAGTTGAATATTTTCATAAAAATGGCGAGGGAAAATTGTATGAATATGTTTATGAAAAAAGTTACAATGGCGGCTGCACGGGTCATCCTGATTTAAAAGAACAAAAGGAAATTTCTGATTTACTGCTCAGTTTTATTAAGGAGAATTTGAAAACTTGATTTAGAGTAACTAACAAAATAAAACCATCAAACATCATTTATTCCGTTCAGTAAAAGAACAAATAACAGGGTTTTGCATTTTATTTAAAGGAGAAATAAAGAGGCTTATCATCTATTTTCTTTTTACAATAAAAAGACTTTACTAAAAACCGGCTTTTTTCTTTCCCCAAAGATTACATTATATTTACGTGTATTTTGTACTTCTCTCCGGCATTCTATTGAAAATGTAGCTCAACTACTGAATTTCACAATTCGTATTTATCACCGTTCAATAAACATTTATGAACCGGCATCTGATTGCTTTTACCAAAGCATCCTCTATAAAAGGTTTTTTCACAATTGTGCTGCTTTGTTTAACGGCCATTGGAATGACACAGCCTGCAATTGAAAAAGGATTGCCTTTTGTAACAAATTATTCGCCCGCTATATATAATGCCGACGGGGTAAACTGGGCTGTGATGCAAGATAATAAAGACATTATGTACTTCGGCCAAAGCATGGGCAAAGTCACCAGTACGATCTTGCAATATGACGGAGTGAATTGGTATCGCATTCCTTCTTCGTCTACTTCTCTTATAACAAGATGCATGAAAAAGGATGCAAATGGAACCATCTATTATGGCGGATATGGCGATATTGGTTATTTGGCGCCAGACAGTATCGGTAAAACGAAAGAATATTCTCTGCTCAAATTCATACCAAAAGACAAGCAAAACTTTTTTGACATCTGGACTATCGAAGTTTCGCGTAATGATGTTTATTTCCAGGCAAGGGAAAGATTATTTCGACTCACCAAAACCCGAGATGGCAAATGGATTACGAAATCGTGGGAGCCAGCTACGCATTTTATGTACACTTTTTTTCTTGACGGCACTCTTTATGTCCATGAACAGGGTATTGGGCTTTTGAAAATGGTAAACGACTCACTGGCTTTAATTCCCAAAAGTGAGTTTTTGGGAAAAGAACGTATGCAGGTGATGTTGCCTTACAGCGAACCAACAAATAAGGTAGATTCCAAACAATATCTAATTGGCACTTTCACACAGGGGATGTATCTTTTTGATGGTAAAAATTTTAAACCCTTTATTACTGAAGCAGACAGCATCAATAAGAAAACAATTTTATATAAAGCCATTCCTGTCAAAGATGGTTATGCATTATCCATTCTTGGCAAAGGCGTAATATTCATTGATCATGATGGCAAAATAACCGGAAGAATTAACAAGAATACCGGTTTGCCGAGCAATGTAGTGTCTGATCTTTTATTGGATAAAAAAGGAGATATGTGGTTTGGGACAGATAATGGTATTGCAAAAGCGGCCATCAATTCGCCTTTTACGCAATATGGCGCACAATCCGGCATTTCTTCCGTGCCGATAACTTTGCGAAGGGTTCCCAATGGCAGCTTATACCTTGGAACCAACAACGGTTTATTCCATTTTAATCCCGCCACTTCCAGGTTCCAGGTAATTGATCAGATTCCTTTGGAGCAGGTATTTCATCTCTTACCGGATGGAAATAATCTGCTTGTAACGGGCAACGGAATCTGGGCTATTAAAAACGGTAAAGCTTTGCTGGTACACGCTTCTGTAAATGATAGCCTGAAGACTGATTATTTATTTATTTCCAAAAAATATCCAAATCTTTTATTGGCAGGTACTACTTTTGGGCTTACACTTTTCCAAAGAGACGCAAGCAAAACCAGTGGATGGAAATATATCGGCTATTTTCCAAAAATAAAAAATCAGATCAGCTCTATTGCCGAAACTGAAGATGGCCACATTTGGGCCGGCGAGCAGAATGAATCAGTCTACCGTATCACACTTTCTTTCGACAATAATAAACAACCGGATCTGTCGAAATCAATCATTGAAAAATTTGGGAAAGAGCAAGGCTTGAAAGCTTACGCAGGAGGGATATTTACAATCAACCGCCAGATTTATTTTATTGGGGATTCGGCCACTTACACCTACAATCCGGCAAAAAGAGAATTTTTTCCCGCTACTTTTTTGGGGCTTCACAATTTTAATGGATTACAGGATAGCAGCGGAAGAATTTGGTTAGCAGAAAAAAATAACAACAACAGTACAAACCTGCTTGCCATTCCCCAGGCAGGCGGTGGATACAAACTGGATTCTACCTCTCTTTTACCGATTGCAGGAGAGACCCTGGCAGATATATACCCGGATAAAAACGGCGTTGTTTGGTTTATAAGCCGTGACGGATTAATTCGTTACGATCAAAATATCAAAGCAAATTATGATCAACCGTATAAGACGCTCATCAGAACCGTTGCTGTTGGTAAAAAAGAAGTAGATCCGTATGAAATGGCCAATGCTAAAAACCCGGAAATAAAATTTAAAAACAATTCCGTTCGCTTTGAATATGCCGCCCCGTTCTATGAACAGGAAAATATTACCCAATACCAAACGTGGCTTGAAGGTTTTGAAAAAGGCTGGAGCGATTGGGGAAAAAATACTTATAAAGAATATACCAACCTCGCTGCGGGAAATTACACTTTTCACGTACGGGCAAAAAACGTTTATAATAAAATCAGTACTGAGGCTGTTTATTCATTTACCATTCTCGCACCATGGTATGCTACCTGGTGGGCATATTGCCTGTACGCAATTATCGCTGCTCTTCTTATCTATTTTTTAATAAAATACCGCACACGGCAATTAAAAGAGAAACATAAAGAACTTGAAAAAACAATTCATGATCGGACAGGAGAATTAAGCGCGCGGGTAGCGGAACTTGCCGTAATTAACAATGTACAGGAAGGTTTGGTAAGCAAGCTCGATATGCAAGCTATTTATGATCTGGTAGGAAATAAAATCCGCGATGCATTTGAAGCGCAGGTTGTACTTATCGGAACTTTTGATGAAACTACCGGTCGGGAACATTTCAATTTCACCATTGAAAATGGAAAACGTTATTACCCTGATTCCCGTCCATTTGACAAACTAAGGAAACAACTTATAGAAACAAAACAAAAAATTGTTATTAATAATATAGAGGAGTCATTCAAATGGTTTGGCAATGCAACAATTGAAGGCACAGGAAATGTGAAATCCGCCATATTTGTGCCTCTACTGATTGGCGAAAAAGTAAAACGATATGTGAGTTTACAAAATGTTGACAGGGAAAATGCTTTTAGCGCTTCCGATGTTCGTCTTTTAGAAACGCTTGCAAATAGCATGAGCGTAGCATTGGAAAATGCAAGATTATTTGATGAAACCACCCGGCTATTAAAAGAAACAGAACAACGTACTTCGGAACTGGCTGTCATCAATAGCGTGCAGGAAGGATTGGCGAAAGAATTGAATATGCAAGCTATCTATGAATTG
Source organism: uncultured Chitinophagaceae bacterium (assembly GCA_963706825.1). Lineage (GTDB taxonomy): Bacteria > Bacteroidota > Bacteroidia > Chitinophagales > Chitinophagaceae > Ginsengibacter. The sequence goes on from CAVPNT010000005.1 coordinate 1,607,506, forward strand.
GTGGGGAACAAATTAAGCGATGTGATGCACACGCTTGATATTGATATCCGTCTGTTTTCTCCGGAAACCAACCAGGTATTTTATCCATACGTCCGCGACCAGGGCAAAATCATTAACGTGGCGCCTTCCACAATGGCAGGTATGTCAAAACAGGTATATGAAACCGGCAAAGTTCTAATCATAAATGAAAATTTGGAAGAAAGAATGAAAGAACTTGGGTCTTATATTTTACCCGGCACTCAGGTTGAAAAATCTTTTATGGCAGTTCCGATTATGGTATCCGGTACAGCCCGGGGGATGGTTAGTATTAGCAACTATGAGAAAGAAAATGCTTTCAATGAGTCAGACGTAAGATTGTTGCAAACAGTCGTTTCAGCCATGAGCGTAGCGCTTGAAAATGCACGGCTCTTTGATGAAACCAATCGTTTATTAAAAGAAACAGAACAACGGACTGCGGAACTTGGCGTTATCAACAGTGTGCAGGACGGGCTCGCCAGGGAATTGGACATGCAGGCAATTTATAACCTGGTAGGCGATCGGATTTGTCAATTATTCAATACTCAAATTGTAGTAATTCGCACATTCGATTATAAAACAGGTACTGAATACTTTCAATATGCTTTTGAAAAAGGAATCTATTATAAAATTGATCCCCAGCCTTTCATTTGGGCAAGCAAGCAACTGATTCAATCAAAGAAACCGATAAATATTAATGAAAACTATGTGGAAACCTCCAAAAAATTTGGTGGCTCAGGTGTAACCACAGGCGAATCGCCCAAGTCAGCGCTATTTGTTCCCATGATCGTTGGCGATGTTGTAAAAGGCTCTATCAGCCTTCAAAATGTGGATATTGAAAACGCCTTTAGTGAATCAGACCTGCGATTGCTGACAACACTCACCAATAGCATGAGTGTCGCTTTGGAAAATGCGCGTCTCTTCGATGAAACCACACGATTATTAAAAGAAACTGAACAACGGACTGCCGAACTTGCAGTGATTAACAGCGTGCAGGAAGGTTTATCAAAAGAACTGGACATGCAGGAAATTTATAATCTGGTAGGCGACCGGCTCTGCGATTTGTTTCCTGATTCACAAACATTAGTGATCCGCACATTTGATCGTGAAACCAGTTTGGAACACTGGCATTATGCAAAGGAAAAAGGGGTGCGTCAATATGTGGATCCACGACCTTTAAACTGGAACAGCAAACAATTGATCTTAACAAAAAGGCCATTGGACATTAAGGAAAACTATATCGAAACTGCAAAAAATTATGGCGGCACAGGAGTTACAAAAGGTCAGGCTCCAAAATCAGCGGTTTTTGTTCCTATGATGGTAGGAGATCTTGTAAAAGGTTCCGTCAGCCTTCAGAATGTTGATAAAGAGAATGCCTTCGGAGATGCTGACCTGCGTCTGCTTACAACAATTACCAACAGCATGAGTGTTGCGCTCGAAAATGCACGCCTCTTCGACGAAACCACTCATTTGCTTGCTGATGCCAAACAAAGAGCATCGGAACTTTCTACGGTAAATAATATAAGCAAGGCATTGGCTTCGCAATTAAATCCAAATGAACTGATACAATTTGTTGGTGATCAATTACGCGATCTTTTCTCTGCCAATATTGCTTATCTGGCTTTATTAAATAAGAAAACCAAAATGATTTATTTCCCCTACCAGTTTGGAGAAATAATGCCTGCGCGAAAAATTGGAGATGGGCTCACTTCCAAAATTATTATGTCGGGAGAACCACTTCTTATCAATAAAGATTTAAGCATCAAACATGAAGAAATGGGCATTTCGCAAATGGGAACCCCCGCTTCGTCTTACCTCGGTGTTCCCATTCCTGAAGGAGATGAAATTATTGGCGTATTGAGCGTGCAAAGCACGGAACAGGAAAATCGTTTTAATGAAAATGATCAGCGCCTCCTTACTACCATCGCTTCCTCTGTTGGTGTTGCGCTACGCAATGCACAGCTTTTCGAAGATGTGGAACAGGCAAAAATGGAAGCGGAAAAAGCCAGTAAAATTGCTGAGAAAGCGAATGAAGCGAAGAGCGCATTTCTCTCTACCGTGAGCCATGAACTGAGAACGCCGCTGACTTCAGTTTTAGGCTTCGCCAAAATAATCAATAAGCGTTTGAATGATAAAATATTCCCGGTTGTAAATCAAAGCGATCCGAAAACAGGAAAAACGATCGCACAGGTAAATGAAAATTTACAGGTGGTTATTTCAGAAGGAGAGAGACTTACGCACCTGATAAATGATGTGCTTGATTTGGCAAAGATTGAAGCGGGCCGAATGGAATGGAACCAGGAAAATGTATCGCTGGCAGAGGTGCTGGAAAGAGCCGTTTTAGCCACGACTTCGCTTTTTGATCAAAAAGGAATTAAGCTTATCAAAAAAATCGACAACAATATTCCTGATATCATCGGGGACGAGGATAAACTGATCCAGGTGGTGATCAATCTTTTTTCAAATGCGGTAAAATTCACAGAAAAAGGAAATGTTACCTGCGAAGTTTCTCAAAAGGATAATGAAGTAATCGTGAGCGTTTCTGATACCGGAATTGGAATTGCGCCGGAAGATTACGAAGCCGTGTTCGAACAATTCAAACAGGTGGGCGGGGATACGCTCACAGATAAACCAAAAGGCACCGGTTTGGGATTACCCATTTGTAAAGAAATTGTAGAGCATCATGGTGGCCGCATCTGGGTAGAAAGCAAAGTAGGCAAAGGAAGTACTTTTTCCTTTGCCATTCCATTTATTGCCGGGGATCATAAAATGAATTTAAAGCAAAAGCCGATTCATCTGGACGAATTGGTAAAACAACTGAAAGAGCAAATGGTGTTTTCCAAATTGAAATCCAATGGAAAAATGTCCACTATTCTTGTGGTGGACGATGATGATTCTATCCGTTCATTATTGGAACAGGAACTAAGCGATGCAGGATATTTAATAGAGCAGGCGACAAACGGAAAACAGGCTTTGGAGTGCATCCGCAAAAACCGCCCTGATCTGATTATCCTGGATGTGATGATGCCGGAAATGAATGGGTTTGATGTGGCCGCGATCCTCAAAAATGATCCGCAAACAATGGATATTCCGATCATTATTTTATCCATCATCCAGGACAAGGCAAGGGGTTTCAGAATTGGTGTCGATCGCTACCTGACCAAGCCAATTGATACTGCTCAATTATTTCAGGAAGTAGGAAATTTATTGGAACAGGGAAAATCAAAAAGAAAAGTAATGGTGGTAGATGAAGACACTGCAGCAGTGCGATCTCTCACAGATGTACTTCAAACAAAGGGATACCAGGTAGTAGAATCTGATGGAAAAGAATTGGTAAAAAATGCAATTGCCGCTCAGCCCGACATCATTATTTTGAATTCTCTTCTATCAGGCAAACAGGAAATTGTAAAAACATTGCGATTTGAAAAAGGGTTGGAAAATGTGTTGTTTTTTATTTATCAATAGAGAATGTGCTGATGTGCTGGTTAGCTGATATGGTAATATGTTAGTTAATGCAGTGAACAACCAAATAATGAGGTTTGTATTTTTCTTAAATAAAATAAATGACTCTACTTTGGACTCCTTCTCCTTTAGGAGAAGGGTTGGGATGAGGCTTAATAAAACTAAATAATGGAACAAAAACTTTTAATTGTAGATGACGAAGCGCACATCAGAATGCTGCTCGAACAAACGCTGGAAGAACTGGAAGATGATGGCGTAAATTTTTATTCCGCTTCAAATGGTGAAGAAGCTTACGAAATTATCAAAGACAGAAAATCCGCAACTGGTTTTCCTCGATGTGATGATGCCAAAAATGAATGGTATGGAAGTGTGCCGCAAAGTAAAAAAGGAATTGGAATTGAATGATGTGTTTATTGTGTTGCTTACAGCAAAAGGGCAGGAACTGGATCGCCAGAAAGGACAGGAAGTAGGCGCAGATCTATATATGACCAAGCCTTTTGATCCGGAAGTAATCCTGGAAAAAGCAAAAGAAATTCTTGGGCTTATGAATTTTATTCTAAAGAATAAAAACAGAACGGAAAAATGGCTAAAATCAGTTTGAAAAATATTTTAAGTAAAGACAACAGCGCCATCGGCATCCTCACTTCTTTGGCCAAACAAATGAATATAGAATTTTGTGTAGAAGATAATAATGGTAAAATTATTTTGTCAAATACAGAAAATATTTCTTCATTTCAATACCCGGTTTTCTTTGAAAATGAATCAATGGGTTTTGTAAAAGGAAATGAGAAAGGCGCTTTTATTGCGGAACTTTTAATGCATATTCTGAATAAAGAATCTGAAAGAAAAAAATTAGGTTCAGAGGTTTTAAATCTTTACCAGGAAATAAATCTGATTTTTAATTTCTCGGATAAATTAGCTAAAACCATTGGCGCCACAGCGATTTCAGAAATTACTTTAGACGAAGCTGCGCATGTGATCAAAGCAAAAAGCGGAGTAGTGGTTTTGTGGGATGAAGAAAAAAAGCGCCTGAAGGTTGAAGCCTCGAAAGACAAATTCTTTTTTGATGAAGAAAAAATAAATACGGAATTAGTGTTGTTGCTTCATATTATTTTAAGCGGGCAGTCTGAAATCCTAAGCGACGTTTCTGCGCTCCAAAATGCCGGAATTATTTCCTCTGAAATTAAATCTGTCATTTACGCCGCATTGAAAGTAAAGCACCGCATCATGGGCGCTATCATTCTTGCAGATACTGAAGCAGATAAATATACTGCTGGTTCTCTAAAACTATTAACTACACTCGCACTCCAATCTTCATCAGCGATTGAAAGTTCTCTATTGTACGAAAAAAATATCCGCGAAGCACAGGAAAAAGAAGCCGCGATGCGTAAAATATTTGACGCAACAGAAAAATTTGTGCCTTACCAGTTTTTAAAATCTCTTGGCCATGAACTCATCACGGATGTGAAACTTGGAGACCAGGTCGAGAAAATAGTAACGGTTCTTTTTACAGATATACGGAATTATACCAGCCTTTCCGAACTGATGACCCCCGAAGAAACATTCGGATTTATTTGTCTCTTCAATGCGCGTATGGGGCCCATTATCCGTAAGCACAATGGATTTATCAATCAATACCTGGGTGATTCTATCATGGCCATTTTTCCCGTGAATGCGGCAGATGCGTTACTTGCAGCAATTGACATTCAAACAGAAATACAGAATTTCAATCTCATTAGAAATGAAAAAAATAAGCCCGAAATCCAGATAGGCGTTGGGATGCACACAGGCCCTCTCATCATGGGCATTACCGGCGATTTGGACAGGATGGATGCCTGCACCATTTCTGACACGGTCAATACGGCTTCACGCGTTGAAAGCCTTACAAAACATTACAAAGCCTCTATTTTATTGAGTGATGCCAGTTTGAAACAAATTGAAAATACCGGTAATTTTCATTTAAGAAATCTTGGTTTTGTTCAGTTAAAAGGAAAACTTTCTTCCATCAACGTTCATGAATGTTTTAGCTGCGATTCTGAAATCGTATTGCAAAATAAATTGGCTACATTGCCTGTATTTAAAAACGCCGTTTCTTTTTATGTAAATAAACGATTCGGCAATGCCCATGATGCTTTCAAAACTGTGCTCGAAATGGATCCGGGCGATCGTACAGCAGCATTTTTTTACAATCAGACGCAAAAAATTATTGAATCGGGTATGACCGAAAATAGCGCCGGAATAGTGGCGATGGACGAGAAATAATAAGGATGATAACTAAGAGCAATAACACTTTTTGTTGTTTTGCCTGTCTTTTTTCTTCACCCAAAAATTTCTGTAAAAAAATAAATTACGCTTCTGTACCGAGCCACAAAGCGCCACCAATGCTGTTTCTCGTAGCTCCGGTTACGGATGATAAAACCGTGTATTGTTCCCGCCAGCGCAGCGTTCCGAGCAACGCCATGATCAAGGCTTCTTTATAATTCACCACTTCATCTGCAGGAATAAAAACCTCGAAGTTTATTTCCTGTAAATGTTTTGAAATTCTTTCGACTAAAAATTTATTAAAAGCGCCGCCACCTGTTATCATCAATTGCTGGAGGTCTGTTTTTGAAAAATAACCTTGCAGGGCGCGTTTTATTTGAATGGAAATATGTTCTGCAAAAGTTGCTAAAGAATCTTCAGTGGTGAGATCAAAAGATTTTATCAAAGGATAAATAATATCGGTTCCAAAGCTATTTGCCAATGATTTTGGATAAGGATGTGAAAAATATTCTAACGAATTTAATTTTTCTAAAAGCGCGTCATTTATTTTCCCGGATGAAGCCATTCTTCCATCTTCATCATACGCTTTATTCTTTTCGGAAGAAAGCATATTTAAAACACGGTTTGCTGCGCAAATATCAAAGGCAATGATATCATTTTTATCAGAATAAGAATCGGTATTATTTCTTTGTTTACTGTTGATAGAAATGTTGGCAATGCCCCCAATGTTTAAAAAATAATGATAATCCGGAAATAATAATTTTTCGCCCAAAGGCACTATTGGCGCACCCTCGCCGCCAAACGCAATATCTACAGAACGCAAATCTGTTACTACAGGAAGTTGCGTTTCTGCAGCAATAGCAGCGCCATCGCCCAACTGATGCGTCATTTTTTTTTCGGGAAAATGAAAGGTTGTATGCCCGTGTGAAGAGATTAAGCTTATCTTATGTTCCAATTGAAATTTGTCGGAAAATTCATTTACTTTTTCTCCTAAAAATCTGCCATAATCGGTATGCAATAATTGATAATCGCCGGCCGGCAAATGAATGGCGTTTTTTAACTTTTCAATCCATTCATTTTCATATTCAATGCAGGCAGCACATTTTATTTCATAGTCCCATTGGCCTGCCGTTTCAGTAAATTCAACAAAAGCAATATCAAGGCCATCAAGTGAGCTTCCGCTCATCAAACCAATCACGTTATAAATCATAATGTTTTTCTCTCTTTTAAATTTAGATTTGCGCCAAATTAATAAAAGGTTGCCAACCATCAAAAGGTTGGCAACCTTTGCGAAAAATTGCCTTTATCTTTAGATTTAAAAAAATAGACCATGGTAATCAATCTAAGCGACAATCATTCTCTCGTAAGTAACTGGATAAGCCAATTGCGGGACATTGAAGTGCAAAATGACCGTATGAGGTTCCGGAAAAACCTGGAAAATATCGCTGAAGTATGCGCTTATGAAATCAGCAAAAAATTGCCGTGGGTTGAAAAAGAAATTACTACACCTTTGGGATTATCGAATTGTAAAGTGCTGGAAAAACAACCGGTGCTTGCAACCATTATGCGGGCGGGACTGGCGATGCACAATGGTTTTCTGAATTATTTTGATAAAGCCGATAATGCATTTATCAGCGCTTACCGCAAACACAATGAGGATGGAAGTTTTGAAATCAGCCTGGATTATATCAGTTGCCCCGAAATGGAAAACCGCGTGGTAATCATTTCGGATCCTATGCTGGCAACCGGCGCTTCACTCGTAAAAACTTTACAGTTTATCCGTAATGCAGGAAATCCTTCAGAAATTCATATTGCATGCGCACTTGCCTGTACGGTGGGTATTGAATATGTGCTTCGCGCAGAGCCTTCAGCCACCATCTGGTGTGGCGATATAGATGATGAACTTACCGCAAAAGGATATATTGTCCCCGGATTGGGCGATGCGGGAGATTTGGCTTATGGAGTCAAAGTGCAGATGTAAGCAGGCAGGAGTTTAGAATAGTTTAGATGGCTTAGAGTGGTTTAGGGTAGTTTAGATGGTTTAGATTGGTTTAAAATCCTTTAAAGTGGTTTAGAAAAGTTTAGATGGTTTATAGAGTTTAGAAAATAAAAATTCGCCTTATTTCTTTCTTTGCTGCATCAATCCAAAATACTTTCAGTAATCCTTACCATTTCTTCAATTTCTATGTTTTCCAACATCAACCATCCTACATCAAACATCCTACATCCTACATCAAACATCCTACATCAAACATCAGAAATCATCCCCTATCTCATCAAATACATTTTCCCATAACCCTTTGTGAAATATTTATCTGTGTTATCGCCATCGTCTTTAAATTTATCCATTGATTTTCCATTCATATTGGTAAGTACCCGATACAAGTAAACGCCGTTTGCTACCTTTTGGCCATACATGTCTGTACCATCCCATTTAAAATCGGTGATATTTCTTCCAATATGCAACGGCCCTAATTCGTCCTGTGTTATTTCCCGGATTATTTTTCCGGTAACGGTCAATACCTGTATGCGAATGTTTTGTGGTATTTGCGAACCGGTAATCGTAAACACAAAAGCAGTGGAAGTAGTAAACGGATTTGGATAGTTCATGAAATTAGAAATCATCGGTTTATTAATAACCCTGAAATCAACCTGATAATCCATTTTTCCGGCGGTATTTCCAACTACGTCCTTTCCTGAAACAATTAACTGGTATTGATCATCTTCACCCGGCAAAGAAGGCGTTAAATCAATTGTTGCCGTGTTTTCCCCGGTTGCGAGGTTGGCCGGTGTAAATCTCATTGTATCATTATCAAAACGATAAGTATGTGGTGATCCATCAGGATTTATTATCTGAACTTTTATAAGAGAAGTGTCGTTCAATGCCAGCGACTTGTTGTCATCCTTTAGTTTTATAGTAATGTGCGGCCTTGCAGAAACAATATCCCTGTTTAAAATATGAACGCCATCAAAAGTAACATCCATCGTAGGATTGTACTGGTCTGCTTTTACATAAAAATTGCGATACATGAAATTATTAAAAAGATATTGCTCCGGCTGATCATTATCTGGATTAAAATCGACAAAAATAGTATTCATTCCCGGAAATTTTTTTGTGTCAATATCATATTTTAAAGTGACGGTATCGCCGCTTATCAAAGGCTTTTGGCGTGGCACCTGCAACACGTGTGTAACATTGTTGTTATCTATTACCGTCAATTTCACCTTAATGCTATCAAAGTTCGCAAGGCTGATATTTTTAAATGCCACTCCAAAGTGCAAAATTTCGCCCTGGTTCAAAGTGTCTTTTGAGGTAAAGTATAAAGCCGGAGTAAGCGCTCCTTCCGGCGGCAGCTGATAGTTTAGCCTCCAGTAAGAAAGCTGGTAGGGTGAGTAATTGACACTATCAATATTTCTCATTTTCAACTGGATGTAGGGATATTTTGCTGCATTTACCGAAGAAATATCTACATCCTGTTGGGTTTTATTTACGTTAAAAAGTGTGGTACTGTTCCCCACAGAATCGACCCCGATTATCTCAACAGAAGGATTATCTGATGAATTGGACTCGAGACTGGTTCCTCTCCAGTGCATTTCTTTCCAGGATACTGCCGGACCAAATTTTGGAGAAGTAATAAAACCAAGTGTATCCGGAGTGGTAAAACTTTTCTTAATTACTACCTGGTCAGTCGTCCCTTTGCTAAAAGCAAACGTAGGTCCAAAATCCGGATTATTTTTTTGGAAAACAAAATCAAACGCCCGTGGACGGTTAAAGGAATCAATCAATACAAATCCCTGCGATTTTAAGCGGTTATAGAGTGAATTTCCGGCGCCAAAAGCGGTGGTATCTGCTTGCCAGTGGCCCGCAAAAATACCGGTGCTTGCCTTCGGGCCGGTAATATTTCTGACCATCACAATGAAATTATCCGGAATGGAATCCAGGAAACGCATTGCGGCATTCCTGTCTTTTTGAGTTGCGGTATTGAATACAATATTGGCAGCTCGTTCTGCAAGGCAGGCAGGATAACTTCCACTAATCCCTACGCTGCCATAAGTGTTATACCACGGTTTTAAAGTAACCGGATCAATGACGTTGAAAATCAAATTGTTTCCTGTATTGCAAATTCCTTTTGTAAAATCCCATCCATTAATGATTGCGTTGCAATCGCCGGCGGTAGACCCGGCATCGGGAAAAACGCCGTTTCTCATTTCAAAAAGATTTACTACGGTAGAAAATTTCCATTGACGGGTAGTATCAACCAGCCTTATATTTTGAGTATCAGCTTGCAATTGTTGAAAGTAATGAGATTGATTGCTGCCTGCTGTACTGTTTGCGAGGTAGATAAAAGAAGAGTAATTCCAGTGATAATCTGCAGCAAGGCCTGAAGCCGGCTTGAGCGCCACCCTCCAATAATAAACGATATTATCTGTATAACTGATTCCCGGATCAAACTCCATCGAACCTCCGCCCTGGTGCACGGTACGGCTGATTTTAAACGGAGAGTTGAACAACTGGGTGGTGTCCATTTCCATTACATAATCCTTCGGATCACTGATGGCATTTGAAGTAGATGCGTACAGTTTTTGAGAAGCAATATTTATAATAGCCAAATCAGCGGGATACGTTGGCCTGGCTTCATCTTCATAAATATAAAATTCTTTGGTAATGGTATTGTTGCTTTCCGACATTTCATCCACATTATTATCTGCATCCAAAGTGATGGATATTTTATTCAGCCCTTTATCCCTGGTAGAAATAATCGGAACAGTAAGATTGATAGAATCGCTATAATAGGTACCGCGGATTCTGTTTTTTAAAAGAATATCTGAACTTCCATTTGGATAAGTCCTTTTTACAAGAATGGTAATAGAATCTGAAACTGCACGTCCGATATTGTAAAAAGTCGCTTTTAATGAAAAATTATTCTCTGAAACTGAAATAAACTGGGGGTTGAGTACCACATTCGGATCTTCGATTACATAATCCGGTTTGGGCTGTGGATTTATTACCAACGCCGGATCTCCATGCAGCGCCAGTTCTTCCAAATGAATTCTTAAAAGATAATCTAAAGAAGCATTATTGCCGCCCAAATTCTGAATGGTAGTTTTCATATCATTGCCCACAGAATTGCCATAATTCATACTTCCAATCTGTTGAAACATTTGAGTGTTATAATCGTTCAACGACGGAGGTATTCCCAAATGGGTATCTGCCAGGAAACCGATGCTTCCGCGCTGTTTACTGAGTACAAAATTTTCTGAGATTGATAAGCTGTTCTGAGTGATGCGAAGCGTATCAAAGATGTAATTATTTCCTGCGGTACAGCCACTGATCATGAAGAATGGATACCGCCCATTATTATTATATTCTGTCGGATCATTCAAATTAAACGCAAGGGTGCTTGCAGAAGAATGGCCAAAATAATTTAGAATGCTGATGCCGCTGCTAAATAAATCGCTGATTCGTTGAGTGGCTACCAACTGAACCGCGGCGCTCGATGCTTTTGAAAAAGTTTCTACATTCGCTCCATACAGTGTATCTTCTAAAATGCTTTTATAGATATTCATATAATAACCAAACAGGTCATTATCCGAACTATCGGCGCCTCCCACAATGTTCACCACTTTTTTCATCCACAGTTTATTGGCCAGTGTTTGAGTCGCGGATTTTTCTGTTACCTCATAATCTTTTATTTTTTCCAGGTAATTCGCAATTTCATCACCTGTAATTACTGAAAGCCTGCCTACCGGAATAGTAGGAACAATACTTCCATAAGGCGAAACAAGCAAAACATCTGATGCCGGTGCGCCAAAGGTGGGAACAAGATTTAACCGGTCGGCATATTGGCTGCTTTGATTTACGGTGTATTGATCATATTCAATTCCTTTTCCCAACAAAAAAACATACCTGGGCATCACTGAAAAAGTACCTGCAGCATATTGAACAAAATCTTTAATTGCCAAAGGGTGTTTTTTAATGCCGTAAGCAAACTGATCAGTTAGTTGATTGATGTCAATCACCTTTGTATTGTATCCTCCGCCCGCGGCAGAACTTCTGTATTGACTGTAAAGATCTACATTATTTGCCCCGGTAGAACTGGTGTAAAGTACCGGATTGCTGATGATTAGATAGTTTCCCTGGTTTGCAGATAGCGCATAATTTACAAAACTGCGTTGTTCAAGACCGGTAATGTTTCGAACAACTGACGGGTCTGCGCTTGACAACTGAAATTTCCTTAAAGCAATAGCAGAAGGAGGAAGTACAAATTTTACTTTTCCCGGCGTACTGATATCACCGATATATCTTTTGTTGGAAGTAATATCAAACAATACAGGCGCTACTGTTCCATAATTAAATTTATCAATTACCAGGTAATTGCCTGTGTTGGTAGCCGGTAATTGGAAATAATAATCCGTTTGATTATTAAAAATAAATTTGCTCGGATAGGTTATTTCATCAAATGCAACCACATATCGGTCTGTGGAAACAGCAGAGGTATTTTCAAAATAAATCTGAATATTATCTACACTACTGCTCAGCAGGCTCATCGGCAGATTCGTCAGTTCTTTTTTCAGATAAGTGAAGTAAGGCATGGGTTCATTATCTATCACTGTATTCAGCACTTTTACCTGGATGTTTCTATCATTAATAGAAGTGCCGGCCGCACCAAATTTTATAGAAAATCCCGGGCCTGCTGCATAAATATTTGACAAGGTAAACCCGGCAGCCAATCGCCTGTTTGGATAAATATCGGCGCTTGACCACCCTTCTCCAATATCATAAGAAGACGAATAAACATAACTTCCTACAGATCGTGCATATCCCGGATTCAGCTGATTTTTAAAATAATTTCCCCTTACATTCATAAAATACGGCTCGGCAGTTAAGGTGGTTCCGGCAACATTATTTGGATTGTCGGTGTATCTTAAATTGTTTGCTGAAGGATTAACGGTCAAAAAATAAGCGGCTGTATCTGTCTGTAAACTGGTGTGATCGGTTAATTGATAATCCGCAACTCTATACAATTTTGCATCTGCTTTCCCATCATTCATCTGTCCCCAAAACTCAATAAAGCCGCCTGCCGGCAGTGGCCCTGAAGGTACAGTTGTATATAATGTAACTTCCTGCCCGTTTCTCCAGAGCTGAAATTGCTCGGCAGGAATATTTCCAAGCCCGAGGTTATTTAATGCTGATTGAGTAATATGATAAAGCCCGTTTGTGCCAACATTAAATTTGTAATACGTTTTACTATAATCAATCCAGCTATTGGAATATTGCGCATTTGCCTGGGCAATAATGAAAATAAAAAACAGGGCAATTAATTTTTTCATGGTACTATTTACTTTCTTTTTTTGCAGCCAGGTCAAATTTTAATGAAAAAATATGGGTATATAACGGATTCGATTGATTGGCAAGATTGGTAAAAGCATAATCAATACTTACCTTATTTATCTTAAACCCAGCGCCGAGACTGGGCTGATAAATCCACACTCTTTTTTGATTGGTCGTATCGCCATCAGCCAGCGCTCTTTGAAAATTAGAAATTCCGGCGCGAACAAAAAATACGTTTTTTATCCCAAGTTCCAGTCCTGCATGTGGATCCACATTCAGGCTGTTATTGCTGATAATGGTATTTCTTCTGCCGTCAAAAGTGAGATCAAAATCGGCCTCTGCCAGCAGATTTACAGAAGAACTGAATTTGAAATTATAAGAATTGCCAATAGTAAGGCGTGGCGCGGTTAGTTCCGTCGATTTTACCGGGATATCATTTTCGGTAAGATAAAGTACCTCTTTTTCTTTTTCCGTGAAATGAAAAGACCAGGCATTAAAAGTAGTAGTGATGTCTTTGGCGACAACTCCCAGGCTCCAGTTGTTTTTTTGCATTTTAAATCCCGCATCCAGGCCAAATCCCCAGGCGTTAGCAAAATGGCCTACTTTCCGATAAATGACTTTTGCATTGGCTCCAAAACTCATTTTGAAATTATCCTCATCTTTTATTTTTTGGGCAAAAGAAAAAAGAAATGCATAATCTGCCGAAGAAAATGAAGTGACATTTCCATAGTTAATGCTTCCGTCGGGCTGCACGAGGAAAAGCGTATTCGGAATATCATCCACACCAAAACGCAAAACAGATAAACCCAAAACGCGTTTATTATCGTTTACCGGAATGGCCACGCTTGCAAAATCGTATTTACCAATATTATCAAAATAACTGGCATGCATTAAATTAACCTGTGGGAAATCCTGAACGCCAACCAAAGCCGCCGGGTTCCAATATCCTGCTGTGCCGTCAGTAACAGAAGCGGCCTGTGACGCGCCCATCCCCAATCCACGCGCTCCGGCGCCGATATTTAAAAATTCATTTGAATATTTTCTGAATTGCGAAAAGCCTGCACCTGGCAGCAGCAATAACAAAATTATTTTGACAAATAGGGAAGTTCTCATCGGGGATGACCAGTTATTTGAATGTTTCTTAAATAATTCCGGCAAATTAAAACGGAGATGGTGCCAGTTATATTGTACAACTGCAATAGTAAGCTCCGGATTTATTTGCAGATAAAATTAAGTAAAACTTAGAGCAATCATTGAAAAATCATTTTTTCAAAAACCGTCCGGGTTTGTAAATACAACGAGGCTATTCACATTCATCAATCGTTCGGTATTAGTGTTTTTTTATTTTTTTTTAGGAAAATGAACAGTACTTAGTTCCGGCTTTATTTTCGTAACGCTTTAGTTCGCTTTAAAGCACAAAGAGGAAAGATACATTCATTTCACTTTCAAATCAAACACAGGGAAAGCGTGGTCAGTGACTACTGATTCACGAGAATTTTTTTTAGAAGCGCAGCTCTGCGGTACAGCAAAGCAATAAATAACGCAAATTCTTGTTTGCTAAAAAATGCGAAAATGGATAACAGCTGTTCTGGCGGGATCAACATGCCGTTATTAAAATGAGAATTCGTCTTATTTATTGGTTTACTGCACGTTTCTTACAAAAGATTTTAAAATGAAATTTGTCAGCTAAAAAATACCTTGTAAATCATTTCCTGATTTTGCATTAATTTCACCGCTTCAATATTAATAAAAAAACGCAGTAATACTATGGCGGAAGCGATAAGAATGCCCCGAATGAGCGATACTATGACCGAAGGCGTAATAGTGGAATGGCATAAAAAAGTAGGAGATAAAATAAAGCCGGGCGATTTGCTCGCCGATGTCGAAACGGATAAAGCAACAATGGAGCTGGAAAGTTATAACGAAGGAACATTGTTGTATATCGGGGTGGAAAAAGGGAAATCTGTGCCGGTGGAAGGTATTCTTGCTATTGTAGGAAAACCAGGAGAAGATTACAAACCGCTTTTGGACGAAGAAAATAAAAAAGGAAATAATAAAGAAGCTGCAACTGAAAAAAATGTTGAGGAGCTGCCAAAGAAAAATGAAAATGAAGAAAAAGCGATAGCTGCAGGACAGGAAAAACAAAGCGATAATAAACCGGCTAATACAGAGTTTAAAAAAGGAGATTCTGCCCAGGCAAAATTACCCGAAGGAGCTAAAGTGATTCGGATGCCTTTGATGAGTGATACGATGACCGAAGGAAAAATAATTCAATGGAATAAAAAAGTAGGCGACACAGTAAAAGCAGATGATTCTCTTGCAGAAGTAGAAACAGACAAAGCAACTATGGATGTAGTTGGTTATGAAGAAGGAACGCTTTTGTACATAGGGGTAGAAGCTGGAAAAGCAGCAAAAATAAATGATATTATCGCCATTGTCGGCAAGCCGGGAACAGATGTAACTGCTTTTGTAGAAGCGGAAAAAAATGCGGCAAACAAACCTACCGAAACAGATAATAAAGCACCGGAAAAAACGCAAGAGCCAACGGCTGCTACTCAACCCGCAGCTCAAAATAATCAAACTACACAAACCTCTTCTGATGAAAGTGGAAGAATAAAAGCCTCACCCCTTGCGAAGAAATTGGCGGCTGAAAAAGGAATTGATATTTCACAGGTTCCGGGCAGCGGTGATGGCGGAAGGATTGTCAAAAAAGATGTAGATTCTTTTGTGCCTGCTGCTGCTGTGAAGGAAGAAGGCAAAAAAGCTGTTGAAGCAAAACCGGTTCAGCCTTTTGCACCAACCGGGCAGGAAAGCCATGAAGATATTCCAAACTCGCCAATGCGGAAAACGATTGCGCGCAGATTGGGCGAAAGCAAATTCCAGGCGCCGCATTTCTACCTCACAATGGAAATTAATATGGATAATTCCATCAGATCGCGCAAAGCTATAAATGAAGTAAGCCCTGTAAAAGTTTCTTTCAATGATTTGGTAATAAAAGCCTGTGCAATGGCGCTACGTCAGCATCCTGCAGTAAACAGCAGTTGGATGGGCGATTTTATCCGCAGGAATAACCACATTCATATTGGTTCTGCCGTAGCCGTTCCTGACGGGTTGATTGTTCCGGTTATTCGTTTTGCCGATCAGAAATCGCTCTCACAAATTGCAGCAGATGCAAGCCAGTTGTATGAAAAGGTAAGAAATAAAAAAATTCAGCCGGAAGAATTTACCGGCAATACATTTACCATTTCCAACCTCGGAATGATGGATATTGATCAGTTTACAGCCATCATCAATCCGCCAGACAGCGCTATTCTTGCTGTAGGAGCCATTACAGAAAAAGTAGTGAAAAAAGGAGATGGTTTTGCAGTTACCAATGTGATGAAAGTAACGATGAGTTGTGACCACAGAAGCATAGATGGCGCTGTGGGTGCAGCTTTCCTGCAGACTTTGAAGAAATTTCTGGAGAATCCGGTAACCATGCTGGTGTAATATTTGTTTGTGTATTGCCTTCGATTCTCTCTGTTTGACAGACCTGAAAACGATTGCATTAATAATACAAATTCACCTTCTGAGAAGGCGCTATTAATTAAAGCTGGCTTCCGGATTACGCCACCTCAATGCATACCACGTAATCAGTGCTGTACACGTAATTTCTATAACTGAGAAAAACAAATAATGCATTGTTGGCACGGTAACAAAGAGTGTCAAAATCAGCGCAACTGTCATTATTGCACCGGCGATAATACTCGTCCAGCGATTTGCCGGATATTTCAAGATTCTCGACAAAAGAACCATACTAATTGGAATCATCATAAATATGGAGCCTCCCAACAGGAATCCTTCAGTCAATTGAATTGAACCTTGTTTAACAGGATCCATTAATGTCACCACATCGCCATAGGTATAGGTGAGTACTGCAAATAGCCATAATGCTGAAAGTCTTGGTTTCATATCTGTCACTTTAGCCTGCTTTTTATTTGAGCTCATATTATTTATAGTTTAAAATTTAAACAAAAGAAAGATTACACTCCTTTACGGTATCTTTTATAAATTTTAATCGCCGAAAATAAAACAATCGCAAAAGCGATGAGCACCCCTATGCTCCAGACGACGCTTAGCAATTGTTTTACTACTGCAAGCATTACTATGGAAATTAAAAAAATAGTAGCCACTTCATTCCAGATTCTGAGTTGTTGAGAAGTGTATTTAAAAATGCCTTTTTGTTGCTGGCGAAAAATAAAATGCAATGTAAAGTGGTAAGTTAATAACCCGGCTACGAAAAAAAGTTTAACTAAAAGCCACGTTGGCAGTGCTCCATATAATATTCCCATCCATGTTCCAAAAACTAAAGTAAGAATTGCAGACGGCCATGTAATACCATACCATAACCTCTTTTGCATGATGCCAAATTGCTTTAAAAGAATACTTTTTTCAGGTTCAGGTTTTTCATTTGCTTCTGCAGAATAAACAAAAAGACGCACGATATAAAATAACCCACTGAACCAGGTTACCACGAAGATGATATGCAAGGCTTTGATGTAGAAATACATGATAGTGAGTGGTGAATTGTGAAAAGTGAATTGTGAGTTGTGAATAATTCTTAATTCCTAATTCTTAATTCTTAATTTTTAATTCTTAATTCTAAAATTCTGTAACATAACCGGCAATCGCTTTTACCCACAACGGATTCGTATTCAAACAAGGAATCATGGTAAAAGATTCTCCGCCGGCATTTAAAAAAATTTCTTTTCCCCTCATCGCTATTTCTTCCAATGTTTCCAGGCAATCGCTCACAAATGCCGGACACACAATCAATAGATTTTTTACACCTTGCGCAGGTAATTCCTGCAGCCTGATATCGGTAAATGGCGTAAGCCAGCCTTTACCCAATCTTGATTGAAATGAAATGCTGTATTTATCTGCAGGAATTTGTAATTTTTCTGTAACGAGTTTTGTTGTGGTTCTTATTTGGTGGCGGTAACAAAACGCATGGGCAGGAGAATCAGTTTCGCAGCAATTTTCGGTTTGCAAACAATGGCAACCAGTTATATCGCTTTTGCGGATATGCCTTTCGGGAATACCATGATAACTAAACAAAAGTTGATCGTAAGGTTGATTCAAATACGGCCTGATATTTTCCGCAAGCGCGTTCAGATAATTCACTTCATTATAAAAAGGTGGAATGAAATCTAATTTAAAAGAATATTTATTTTTTCGGTAAAAATGCTTCACATATTCCACTGCGGTTTCATAACTCGACATCGCATAATGCGGATAAAGCGGCAACACAATCACTTCTTCAAGTGATGGATTCGTTTTTAATAATTTATCAAAAGCCACTTCCGGAGAGGGATTGCCATAACGCATCGCAATCTCTACCGGCTCCGTAATCTGTTGCTGTAAAATTTCTTTCAATTTTTGTGTATAAACGATTAATGGAGAACCTTCTTCAATCCAGATTTGTTTATAGGCTTCTGCAGATTTCGGCGCCCGGAAAGGAACAATAATTCCCTTTACCAGCAAGGCTCTCAGCAGCCATGGTTTGTCAATCACTCTTTCATCCATCAAAAACTGATCAAGATATTTTCTGACATCAGCCACCTCTGTTGATTCCGGGGAGCCAAGATTCATCAGTATAATTCCACGCGCACTTTTAGATGGTATCATTATTAAAATCTGCTATTGGTTATATGCAAATGTAAGCGCTACAAAAAAAATTTTTTAATTGTTTTTTCTTGTTATAAAAGAAGGATTTATCAAAATGCCTTTTATAAGACATTATCGAATAGATTTGAACATTAAATCTTGTAAATGAAACTGAGATCCCTATTTTTAGTTCTGTGTTTATTAATGATTTCATTCCTGAGTTTTTCTCAAAAAAAAATTAAACCGAAACCTTTCAAAGTGGTTGGATATTATTTTTTAAACGCAGCATTAAGAGATACGATCCATGCCGATTCATCTTATCTGTTTTTAAACAAAATTACCCACCTGAACATTGCTTTTATCAATCCGGATTCCACAGGAAACTTTAACCAGTATCTGGCGATTGATACACTCATAAAAAAAGCCCATCAGAAAAAAGTAAAAGTGCTTGCATCAATTGCTGGTGGCGGCTCTCATGCATATTATCACCCGTTATTACAGGACAACAACCGGAAGGTATTTATCCAAAATCTCGTTTCTTTAATAAAACGATACGACCTCGACGGTGTTGATGTTGATCTCGAAGGCAGCGACATTGACAGCAATTACCAACCTTTTGTGATTGAATTAGCGGCGGCTCTGAAAGCGCATAAAAAATTAATTACAGCTGCCATCGCTACTGCTTATAAGGATCAGCTTCCTGATAATGCGTTGAAGAAATTTGATTTTATAAATATCATGTCTTATGATCAAACGGGACCATGGGAACCAGCTAACCCCGGCGACCATTCTCCTTATTCAATGGCAGAAGCGGATTTGAATTACTGGCACAATATGCGATCTATTCCAAAACAAAAACTGGTGCTGGGTCTTCCATTTTATGGCTATGGTTTTGGTGCAATAGATTCTCCTGTCGTGAGTATGAGCTACAAACAAATTGTTTCACTTTATCCCAGGCGGCTGCTCTCCGGCACCCTGCAGTTGCCAAATCATGTAGTGATGTATTTTAATAACCAGGAAACTATCAAAATGAAAACAGAATTAGCATTACAAAAAGCAGGAGGCGTAATGATCTGGCAATTGCTCGGTGATGCTGAAGGAGATCTTTCACTTTTGACTGCTATAAATGAAGCGGTAGAAAATGATAAAAAATCTGCAAATAAGTAAGATGGGTTCACGGCAAAGCAACAAATAATGTTGATTTGTATTTTACAACAGGGAGACTAAAATTTACAGAGAAACGAATCCTTTGCCAAAACTCAAACTGCCAATGGTTTTCTTATTAATAAAAATTTCATCTATCCTTGCAGCGATATAGTTAAATTAGGTGTCTATTGTACACCGGCTGTCCGAGGTGTTGTGGCTATCCAGTTGAAGAGAATAAACAATTGCCGAAAAGATTTACTTGTTTACTGTAATGAAAGATAAAACAATACTATTATGGGAAGGAATGCGCTCTGGCAACGAAAAAAGCCTGCATGACTTGTATTTTCTTCTTTATGATGATTTACTTCGTTATGGCAATTATCTCACAAACGACGCTGAATTAAGCAAAGAATATGTGAATCTTCTTTTCCTCGATTTATGGAATAACAGAAGCAGGCTCGTGGAAGTAAAAAGCCCGAAAGCGTATATTATTACGAGCTATAAAAACAAAATTATTTTCCGGAAAAAAAGAGCCGGTGACCTTAGAATCGTATATCTTCTTAACCATGCAAATAACGAAACGGAAAATGTTTCGTCTTACGAAGAAACGCTCATCGAACTACAGGAATACGAAATGCTGAAAGAAAAGCTACAAAAAAGCTTATGCAGTCTATCTGAAAGGCAGCGCCAATTGATTGTGCTACGCTTTTTAGACGAAATGTCTTATGAGGAAATCGGCGACCATCTGAATATTTCTGTACGAACTGTATATAACAGCATTCACGAAAGCCTGAAAACATTGCGAAGCAAAATGAATAAAAAGGAGTTTAATTTGTTTTGTTTTTTGATGTGATAGAGTACCACTCCCTTAAAAAACATCTGCAGAAAAAATATTTCTCAAACTGACGGTAAATATTTCTCTAAAAAGGTATCTATGTATATATGCGTGATTTTACACAATATAAAAGCGAAGATTTTTTAGCAGAAGAATCATTTTCCAATTATTTATTGCAAAAAAATCCTACGGATATTTCTTTTTGGAAAAACTGGATTCGGGAAAATCCAACATCTCTGAATGAGATCAAAAAAGCAAAGCAACTTTTCTTTCTGCTGCGGGATCAAAAAGATATTTTGACCAACCACACACAAATAGAGAATCAATATTCAAAACTGCGTTCTTTAATAAAGAACAGCGCCCCGCAGGAAAGCCAGTTAATGAATGTATCCTCAAAATCTAAAAGCTCCGTACTAAAAACAATAACGTGGAGCGCTGCAGGTGTTGCCGTTCTTTGCCTGATTGCTGTATCAGTATGGAAACACCTTGCACCTCGAAATAAAATTTATACCAAAACTGAATATATTTTATTTGCAGAAACCAACAATATTCCAAAAGAAGTAAAGCTGCCGGACGGAAGTTCGGTGCAATTAAATAATTATTCTTCCCTAGATATTTCAAAAGATTTCAACAATAAAAAAAGAGAAGTTTTATTAAATGGTTCTGCTTTTTTTAAAGTGCATAAAAACCATTTGCGACCTTTTATTGTAACTTCCGGAAGCATAAAAACCACAGCTTTAGGAACCGCTTTTTATATTTATAACCTTCATCCTGAAACTATTTCTGTCTCTCTTGTGGAAGGAAAAGTGCGGGTACAGGGAAATCACAATTTTGTAGAATTACTGCCGGGCGAAAAAGCGCTTTACACTTCCGGAGAGCCGATCTCAAAAGATTCATTTAATAAAGAACAACTGCTGAGTTTTACCAACGGAAAGATTGAATTTGAGCATGCAAATCTGCAGGAAATTACAACCATTCTCGGCGAATATTTTAATAAGGAAGTGGTCGTAACAGGAAATGCAGCAAAAATAAATTTTACCGGAAGTTTCGATTCAAAAAGAATAGAAACCATATTAGAGGCTCTTCAGTTTACCTATAATATTCAATACAAAATAGAAGGCCAGAAGGTGGCGATTTATTTTTAATCTATACTGAAAAAAATTAAAGCTTATGACAATGAAAAATTGCAAATCAGTAAAATGCGCTGCACTGCGCCCGCTTCCCATCCTGCTAATTATATTTCTTTCTTTTTTTGCAAATAATGCTTTTAGTCAAACTACAAAAACCATAGACATTGGATTTTCCCAGGCGCCGCTAAGCAAGGTGTTCGCTGATGTGTCAAAAGCCGCCGGAGTTAATTTTTCCTATGATTCAAATGAAATAGATCTTACGCAAACAGTAAGTGTTCCGAAGGGAAATTATTCTTTAAGAAGCTTGATCAATCATATTTCTGAACAGGCAAATCTGAATTATCAGGTAAATAATAATGTAGTAAGTGTAAAAAGTAAAAATCGAAGTGTTTTAGCCGAAACAAAAATCTCCGGGATTATTACGGATGAAACGGGTAATGGAATAGCAGACGTTACCGTCTATAATAAACAGTTGAAAATTTTTACGCTATCTGATGAAATGGGAAATTTTTCAATTAAAGTGGAACTCAAAAATGAATTGCAATTTTCACATGTAGGTTATGCAACAAAAAGTATCGTCGTTGCAAATTTTACAGATTTAAAAGTGGTTTTAACAGCCAATAACCAGCGGCTGACGGAAGTGGTGGTTACTTCATTGGGAATTAAAAGAGAAAAAAGAGCATTAAGCTATGCAGTAGGCGAAGTAAAAGGTGAAGACATTAATAAAGCGCGGGAACCGGATGTAATCAATTCTTTGGCCGGTCGTGTTCCGGGTTTGATAATAAGCAATACCGCCGGTGGCCCGCTCGGTTCTGCCAAAGTTTTGATTCGCGGAAATACAGATATTACCGGTTCTAATCAGCCGTTGTATGTAGTGGATGGTGTGCCAATGGATAATTCAAATTACGGGATGACGGGAAGCGATAAATATGCCGCCGGAACAGATTTGGGCGATGCCATTTCCGGAATAAATCCTGATGATGTACAGACGATATCTGTACTCAAAGGCCCGGCTGCTGCTGCTTTATACGGAAGCCGCGCGGGTCATGGGGTAATTTTAATAACAACAAAAAAGGGAACTGCCAGAAAAGGCCTTGGTGTTGAAATGAATTCTTCTTCAACAATGGAATCATTATTAACGCGGTTTAATAATTTTCAATATGAGTATGGCCAGGGAACCGGCGGAACGATTCCAAAAGATATGGCTACGGCAAGAGCCACTTTATTTTCTGATTTTGGTGCAAAACTCGACCCGAATTTAATCATTCCTTCTTTTAATGGCGGCAATGCCAGCTATGGTTTGGTGAAAAATAATATTGAGAATTTTTTCCGCACCGGATCGTCATTTAGTAACAATGTGGCCATTACCGGCGGAAATGAAAAAAGCCTTTTCCGTTTTTCTTATAATAATCTTCGTTACAATGATATTGTTCCAAAAACGTATATGGACAGGAATACTTTTACGCTTCGTGGTTCTACAAAACTTGGGTCCAAATTTAATATCGATGTGCGCACAAGCTACATGAATGAATTTGTAAATAACCGTCCGGCACTTGCTGACGATCCGGCAAATATCGGGTTCAACTTTGTAGGCCTTGCCAACAATATTGACCAGAAAGTTTTTGAAAAAGGTTCGCAGGATGCATTTGGAAATTATGTGGAATGGGGCGGCGGACAATATCATTTGAATCCTTATTGGGTTATTAACCGGATGAGCAATACAACGAGCAAAGACCGTGTGATGGGCGGCATTACTTTGAATTATGATCCGCTTTCATGGTTGTCGATGCAGGGAAGAGTCAATACTGATTTTACCTTTTTAGATTATAAAAAATTTAGCCCGCGTACCACGCCGGGAGCAGAATCAGGAGTATTGGAAGGACGCAATTCAAAATACAGCACTACAAATGCCGACGGTTTAATTACTGCAAAAAAGCAATTTGGAAAAGATTTTAATGCAAGCGCAAGCGTTGGTGGAAGCATTTTGTACATTAATAGCCCAAGCACTTACAAACGGGGAGAAGATATGCTGCTAACTGATGCAGTTACCTTCAATAGTTTTAAGAAATTAAGCATCCAGGAATCGGCTTACGAAAAACAAATCAACTCTTTTTACGGAACAATAAACACTGCTTTTAAAAATTATTTGTATGTAGATGCCACCATCAGAAGAGATGCCGCCTCTACACTTCCTGTAAAAAATAATACTTATTGGTATCCTTCTCTTGGCGCCAGTTTTATAGTTACAGATGCACTTAAAATACAAAGCAAAGTCCTTTCTTTTGCTAAAATAAGAGCCTCAGGAGCGCAGGTGGGTAATGATACAGATCCTTATCAACTGTTGCTCACTTATGGCCTTGAAGCTTTTCAACCTTCAGATGTTTCAATTGGTGGGGTAACTAATACGATTATCCCAAATCCTGAATTGAAACCTACACGCACGAAAAGTTTTGAATTCGGAACTGATCTGCGTTTTTTAAATAACCGCATTGGATTGGAATTTACTTATTACACTTCAGAATCAAGAGACCAGATAAATTATATAGATGTTCCTACTTCAACAGGTTATGCTAAAAAGATTCTAAATGCCGGAACCGTTGCCAATAAAGGCATTGAATTATTACTGACAGGTAAAGTGATTGAAAATAAAAACATTTCATGGAATGTAAGTTTTAATGCTGCACAAAATAAAAACATCGTTAAATCACTGGCAGATGGTGTTTCTTATCTTACTTTATCGGACGCACGCTGGCTCGGATTATCCGTTATCGCTCAACCCGGATTACCTTATGGAAGCATCATTGGCTATGATTATCAACGGACAGCAAACGGACAAATAATCCTGGATCCTACCACGCTTTCACCGATGGTTACTGATGATAGAACAGTTTTGGGAAAAGGAACGTGGAACTGGACCGGCGGTGTGAACAATAGTTTCCGCTACAAATCTTTTACTTTAAACGCCATCATTGATATAAAACAAGGCGCTGATTTGTTTTCGATGACCAACCTTTTTGCGGTAATCCGCGGACAACAGGATATAACCCTTGCCGGGCGCAAAGAATGGGTAAAGTCTGAAGAAGACAGGCAGGCAGCAGGAAAAACACTGGCTGAATGGACTGCAGAAGGCATGGTTACTGGTTATGTACCGCAAGGTGTAGTTCAGAATGGAGTTGATGGTAACGGCAAACCGATTTATGTTCAAAATACCAAACCGGTTGATCCCAATGTTTATTGGGCTTCTTTTTATGGTGATGATAAAGGAGTGGCTACACCTTTTATTTATGATGCCAGTTATATCAAAATGAGAGAAATCACTTTATCTTATATGCTTCCTCAAAACATTTCAAAGAAAATAAGCGCAGAAAATGTGAGTGTTTCTATTGTGAGCCGCAATCCTTTTATCATTCACAAAAATGTGCCAAATGTAGATCCGGACTCCAATTACAATAATGGAAACGGCCAGGGCTTTGAATATGGCTCATTACCTGGCAGAAGAAGCTGGGGTGTGAACTTAAACATCAAATTTTAATTTATCCAAAACGATTATTATGAAACACTTCAGACTATATATCATCAGCGGGATTATCCTGTTTTCCGGATGTAATAAATTCGAAAAGATGAATACCGATCCTACGAAATCGGCAAACCTGGATCCTGCGATAGAACTTGCATTTGCGCAGCAAAAATTTTCAGGAAGCACCAACATCCAGGAAAGAGTTGGATTGATATTAACCTTACCAATGGTTCAACAGATTGGAGGCGGCTGGGCCAATCAGTATGGACAGTTTTACCAGAGAAACCAGGCCTATATGTCGGCCCTTTGGGAAGATAATTATGCAAGCGATGTGAAGAATATCGTAGATGCGGAATTGCGAAGCAGAAATACAGAAGATCATAACCTGAATGCGATGGCAAGGGTGATGAAAGTGTATGTTTTTGCAAGGCTTACTGATCTCTATGGCGACATTCCATATTTCAGTGCATCTACCGGATTTACACAAACGAATCTTGCTCCGGTTTTTGACAAACAGGAAGATATTTACAATGATTTTTTTAAACAATTAGACACAGCGATGAGTTTATTTGCCACAGGCAAAGACAATGTAATGAATGATGTTTTTTATAAGGGAGATGTGAGTAAATGGAAAAGATTTACTTCTTCTTTCAGACTGCGCCTTGCCTTGCGTGTCGCAAAAAGAGATGCCGCCAAAGCGAAACAGGAAATTTTAAAAGCATTTAGCGATGGAGTGATGGCATCCAATGACGATATCTGCATGACAAGGCACGATAATAATCTGAATGATTATGCAAATTATACTGGTAATGGTATGTCTTCTGCTTTGAGACAGGGCGGGTTTCCGGGCGGTTACCGGGTTCAAAATACTTTCATCAATCAATTAAAAAATACCAACGATCCCCGTTTGAGTGTTTTTGCACGCAATTATTGGGACGACCAGCCAGGGGCAACGTGGGAAAACAGGATTGATATTACTGATGCAGTAAAAGCTCAGGTGGGGTCTTTTGGAGTGGCACAAACAGATTTCATCTGGGACGATTGGAAAAATACGATTACGATCGCTAATCCCGCCGGCGGAACAATTGATGTTGGAAATAATTTACAAAAGCTACAGGTTTCAAAACCATTGATGGCGAATAATGCCCCATTTTTTCATTTCACTTATGCAGAATCAGAATTTTTATTGGCGGATGCGACGATACGGCTCGGGCTTACTTTGGGCGCAAGCGCTACTGAACATTATAAAAACGGATTGCGTGCCGCCTGTCAGCAATTGGCTTTTTATCCAGGTACGGTTTCAATTTCTGATGCAGCAATCGATCAGTTTATTGCTGATAATGCATTACAATCAGGAAAAGAACTGGAGCAAATCAATACCCAGTTGTGGGTCAATTATTTTTTGAATGGTCCGGAGGCGTATGCGAATCTTCGGAGGAGCGGATTTCCAAAATTAGCATCAGGATATAGAGTAGACGGTTATTCTGATGGTGATACCAAAGTGATGCCACGCCGGATACAATATCCTTTATCAGAAAAAAGTTTGAATAAAAAGAATGTAGATGAGGCAGTTCAAAGAATGGGTGGCAAAGATGATTGGAACAACAGGGTTTGGTGGGATATGCAGTAAAAGTATTGCAGTAAAAGAACAAATAAATGGGATTCGTAATTATTAAGGTTAAAAAAAGTTAGTATGAGAAATACATTTTCAAAATTTATCATGGGCGCTTGCTTCATTCTAACAGGGTTGATTTTAATTCAATCCTGCAAAAAAGAGATAGCAAAAGATCCGGAATTTGGAGCAGGCGATTATCCAAGGGTATTTTATATGGGCAATCAATTTCCTGCTTCTGTCATTATCAATGAAAAAGATACAGCAGTTTATAATAACCTGAAGTTTTCACCTGCAGGAAAAGTAAATATTAACTGGTATGTAAATGATGAAGTAAAATCGCATGATACATTATTCAACTTTGTGCCCACAGCTGGCGGAGAATTTAAAATAAAATTAGAAGTTGAATATAATGGTTTAAAATCTGTGCGTACCTCAGATGTTGTTGTAAAGCCTGATACTTATACCAGGAAAAATTTCTCTAAAGTAGTACTCGGTTATTTGAGTGAAAATGGCGTGGCTACTGATGTGAACTGGAATTATATCACGCACCTTGCTGTGCAAACCGGACAAGTTTCTGCCGATGGTTCTTTGGATATTACCCGTGGAAATTCCAATCAATTGATGGATGAATTGGTGGCGCGTGGACACAATCGCGGTATTCCCGTTTTGTTGACTATTTATGGAAGAATCACTCCTGTAGATGGATGGGCGCTTTATGGAAGTGATGATATGGGGCCGGTGCTTCGTGATGCAGGTAAACGTGCAGGGTTAATAAATCAATTGAAAAATTATATTACTACTACGAAATTAGATGGGGTAGATATTCTTTTTACAGATTTTAATGGAGCGGCTGATTATAGTGCAAGTCTCGCAGCATTAAAGCCAATGGTCGCAGAATTGAAAAGCGCCTTACCCGCCAGTTCCATTGTTACCGTTTCCGTTACTCCCGGATGGCAACATTGGGAATATCCTGATCTGAATGCAGCCGATTGGGTAAATGTGCGGGCATTTGAAGATGGAATTCATGTAGGTCCGGGAGCGCCTGTCGGGCAAGCTTCGTCATTTGATTATATGACCAGCACTGCAAATATTTGGAAGAGTTTTCATTTGGCAGCAAATAAAATTGTAGTTGGATTCCCGGTATTTGGATTAAGATATAATGACCTTGACGCGGATGGAAATAATCTTTCATGGGGTTCCTATGATTACCTCCCTTATAAAGGAATCTTAGCGCTCGATGCCACCGCCGATACCAAAGAATTTATACCTTCTGCTAAAGGCATTTATTATAACGGCGTTCCTTTAATAAAACAAAAAGCCGATTATATTAAAGCGAGCGATTTTAAAGGAATGTACGGCTGGTATGTAGATGCAGATGCTACCGATTCGACGAAATCACTTTTCAGAACTGCATTTAGAACTTTGAATTAAGTATAACATTTGTTTTTTCCGTTTTGCAATAAAGAAAAATCAAGTTTTGCAGTAATATAAAAGAAAATATACCGGATGTAAAAATGAAAAACCGCTTATTTCTTCTTTTGCTGTCGCATTATTTTAAAGCATGATGTGGTTTTGTATCACCTTTTCAGGAATTAAAGTTGTGACACAGCTTCATATATTTATTTTTTTGAAAAAAGGATTCCGGTTAAATTTGCACTCATTTTACACCGAATAACAAAATGCTTTAATGACATATCGATGACTTTTAAAAAGCATTTTAAAAATATTTTTGCCCGCATCAGATGCCTCTTCCTGTTTCCACATATAATAGTTCTTTAAATGATTTCTGCATCGTTGGAATCAATTATCGCAAAAGCGACATGAATATTCGTGGAAAGTTTTCTTTATCAACTGAGCAATCGGTTTTGTTATTAAAAGAATCAATTGTTAAAAGAATTGCAGGCTGCCTGGTTCTTTCTACGTGCAATCGCACAGAAATTTACGGGCTTAATGAAGATCCCGATGAACTGGTTAAATTGTTTTGTTCCAATACGAATTGTTCTGAAAAAGACTTTTTGGATCATGGTTATATCTATAATGGGTTGGAAGCAATAGGACACTTGTTTAAAGTAGCATCCGGACTCGATTCGCAGATAATCGGAGATTATGAAATTTTGTCGCAGTTAAAGCAATCGGCAAAGCTTGCTAAGGAAAACGGCTCCATCAATAGTTTTATGGAGCGTGCGATAAATTATGCATTGCAGGTATCAAAAGAAATTAAAACGAAAACAAAATTAAGTTCCGGCACTGTATCGGTTTCTTATGCGGCGATTGAAATAATTAAAAAGAAGACTGAGAATCTTTCAGATAAAAAAATATTACTGGTTGGTACCGGGAAATTCGGGAATCATATTGCTAAAAATCTAAAAGATTATTTGCCGGGCGCTCATATTTCATTTACCAACAGAACGAATGAAAAAGCCTTTGAATTAGCGGAATTGTATGAGGCCGGGTTTATTCCTTACGAAAATATAAAGGAGGCGTGCAATAATGCAGATATTATTATTGCCAGCTCTGCAGCAGGTTCTTATACCATTCATTCTTCCTTCTTTGTTACACACAAACCAAGGCTGATCCTTGATCTGGCAGTTCCTCAAAATGTACATCCAGATGTAAAGAAAATACCATCTTCAACTGTTTTAAATGTAGATGAAGTATCGCAGATTCTTGATAAAACGATTTCATTGAGACAGAAAGAGATACCTAAGGCTTTGGAAATAATTGATGATACTTTGAGCAGCCTTGAACAATGGCACAGGCAGCAGTTCAACAATCCATTATTGGTGCAGGTGAAATCACAACTTTTCCAATTGAATGAAATATATTTTAATGAACTGAATGGCGATAAGATTCATAAAACAATTGCTGCTCTTGCGATTCAATTAAAACACAAAAATAACAAAGGCTGCCTGTGTATAGATGCTTTAAATAGCTATCTTCAAATGAATTATGAAACAACATCTTAAGATAGGCACCCGCGAAAGCGAACTGGCAGTTTGGCAAGCTACACATGTACAAAAGTTACTTAAAGAAATTGGCGTTGATTCAGAATTGATTTTCATAAAAAGCGAAGGTGATATTGACACCAAAACACCGTTGTACGAACTGGGCGTACAGGGAATTTTTACCAAAACACTTGATGCAGCTTTATTGAATAACCGTATAGACATTGCGGTTCATTCGATGAAAGATGTGCCTACGCAACCAGCGACAGGAATAAGGCTGGCAGCGGTTTTAAAGCGTGCTTCTTATAAAGATATTTTGGTTTTTAAAGGAGAAGAAGTGAATAGTGAATTGTCAATTGTAAATAATCAGTACCATTCACCATTCAGCATTCACCATTCACCACGCACCATCGCCACCAGCAGCATTCGCCGCAAAGCACAATGGCTGCATCGTTATCCAAATGACACTATTGAAAACCTTCGTGGAAATGTAAATACCCGTCTGAAAAAATTAGAAGAAAACAATTGGAACGGCGCAATTTTTGCCGCCGCCGGATTGGAGAGAATTAATCTTCGGCCTGAAAATTCGATTGATCTTGATTGGATGCTTCCGGCTCCTGCTCAAGGTGCAATTACCATTTCATGCAGGGAAGAAGATAAAGCTACTTTTGAAACTGTTCATTTATTAAATGACGCGGCAACTGAAATTTGCACACGAATTGAACGCGATTTTTTAAGAACTCTATTAGGCGGATGTTCAACCCCCATCAGTGCCCTTGCTGTTTTACAGGATGATAAAATTATTTTCAAAGGAAACGTTTGTAGCATTGATGGAAAGGAAACGTTTCACATCAGCAAGGAGATTGCGGTTGACAATGCGAATGATTTGGGGATAATTTCAGGAGAGGAACTGTTGAAGAATGAAGAGGCAAAAAAAATAATTTATGAAATAAGAAATGCAAAATAATATTCAAATATTATCTACAAAAAGGATCAGCGATTCGTTAATTCAACTTGCTGCGAAAAATAATATTTGTGTTGATCAGATAAATTTTATTGAAACAGAAGAATCGGTTTCTGAGGAAATAAAAAATAGAATTCTTGAATTATCTATACACAATATCACTGCAGTTTTTACCAGTTCAAATGCTGCTAATGTAGTAGGAAATATCGTTTCTCCGAAAACCAATTGGAAAATATTTTGCATTGAACCGGCAACAAAAAAAGTTATTGAGCACATTTTTTTAAACTCCTCAATTGCAGGAGCAGCGCAGGATGCAGCCGAACTTTCACAAAAAATAATTAAAGATGATGCCGTAAAACAAATTGTTTTCTTTTGTGGAAATCAACGAAGAGACCTTTTGCCGGAAAAGTTAAAAAGCAATGAAATTGATGTGGAAGAATTGGTCGTTTACAAAACGATCGAAAAGCCACAAACCATTTCGAAAAATTATGATGGAATATTATTTTTCAGTCCAAGTGGAGTTAGAAGTTTTTTTGAAAAAAATAAATTGAAACCAGCAACACAAGTTTTTTCGATTGGAAAAACGACAGCCGATGAAGTAAAAACATTTTCAAATAATTCAATAATAATTTCAGAAATTCCCGGCATTGAAAATTTAATTGATGAAGTAATAAAATATTTTACCGCGATAAAAACTGTTTAAATGAGTGAGTTAAAAAATGATCTTTTATTAAAAGCCTTAAAAGGTGAAAATGTAGGGCGACCGCCGGTTTGGATGATGCGCCAGGCGGGAAGATATTTGCCGGAATATATAAAGCTTCGTGATAAATATGATTTCTTCACACGTGTACAAACACCTGAATTAGCCGCAGAAATAACCTTGCAGCCAATCAAAAGATTGGGTGTAGATGCTGCCATTATTTTTTCTGATATTTTAGTCATTCCGCAGGCAATGGGTATGGAAGTGTTGATGGAAGAAGGAAAAGGCCCGTTGTTGCCTGATGTCATCAAAACAGAAAAAGACATTATTTCTTTGTTTACTGATACAGTGGAAGAAAAACTGGATTATGTGATGAAGGCTTTGACGTTGACAAAAAAAGAGTTAAATGGCGAAGTTCCATTGATTGGATTTGCAGGAGCTCCATGGACGATTTTGTGTTATATGGTAGAAGGAAAAGGAAGTAAAACATGGGAAAAAGCAAAGCAATTTTGTTTTACTGAACCCGAACTTGCACATCAATTGTTACAAAAAATCACTGATACCACAATCAAATATTTAAAAGCTCAAACCAAGGCTGGCGCTGACGTGGTACAGGTTTTCGACAGCTGGAGTGGCTGTTTAAGTCCTGAAGATTTCAAACGATTTGCGCAACCTTATTTAATTCAGATTGCAGATGCTTTGAAAGATAATGTGCCTGTGATTTTATTTCCAAAAGGAAGTTGGTATGCATTGAAAGAATTGAGTGAAAGCAGCGCTTCAGGTTTAGGAATTGATTGGTGCATTTCTGCAAAAACAGCAAGAGAGATGACTCGAAATAAAATTACTTTGCAGGGAAATTTTGATCCTGCCAAATTATTATTGCCGGTTACGGAAATTAAAAAAGAAGTGAAGAAAATGATCACTGAATTTGGTGTTCAGAAATATATTGTGAATCTCGGCCATGGAATTACTCCGAACATTCCGGTTGATCATGCCAAGGCATTTGTAGATGCGGTGAAGGAGGTGAATGGTGAATAGTGAATGGTGAATTGACAAAACTTTTTTACAATGAAGATTAAAGGAGATTGGATACAATATATTGAAGGGCTGCAAAATCGCATCTGCACTGCTTTAGAAGCATGTGACGGCAAAGCGAAATTTGTGGAAGATAAATGGGAAAGAGCAGAAGGTGGAGGTGGAAAAACAAGAGTGATCAGCGACGGAAATGTTTTTGAAAAAGGCGGTGTTAATACTTCTGTTGTCTTTGGGAATGTTTCTGATGCAATGAAAAGTCAACTGAAAATTGATGGCGCAAAATGGTTTGCCTGCGGTTTAAGTTTAGTCCTTCATCCTGTCAATCCTTTTGTTCCTACCGTTCATTGCAATTATAGAATGTTTGAATTGTACAATGATAAAGATGTGCTAATTGACCGCTGGTTTGGTGGCGGCACGGATCTTACACCGTATTATTTATTTGCGGAAGATGCAAAACATTTTCATCAGACTTATAAAAATGTTTGTGATGAATTTGATCTTTCTTTTTATCCAACGTTCAAAAAAAATTGTGATGATTATTTTGTGAATACACACAGAAATAATGAGCGCCGCGGCATTGGAGGAATTTTTTATGATTATCAAAGACCAAGCGAAAAACAGGATATAAATTTTTGGATAAATTTCAGCAAGGCGTGCGGAAACGCTTTCATTCCGGCTTATCTTCCTATAGTAGAAAAACGCAGAATTTGTTCGTTTACTGATAAAAATAAAAATTGGCAGGAAATAAGAAGAGGACGATATGTGGAGTTTAATCTTATTCACGATCGCGGCACTTTGTTCGGGCTGAAAACCAATGGAAGAACCGAAAGTATTTTAATGAGCCTGCCGCCCAGTGTTAGATTTGAATATAACTACCATCCTGAAAAGGATAGCAAAGAAGAGAAGTTGTTGCAGGTTTGTTTGAATCCACAAGAATGGGTTTGATGTATGATGTACGATTTTTAGATGTCTGATTTATGATTTTCAAATTATGATCTACTTTACAACGTAAATCAATATCATGAATAGAAAAGAACTTCAGCAACGAACAAAAAGATTTCATGTTGATGTTATAAAATTTTGCAGTGATTTTCCAAGAAATGCTGCAGGTTTTGAAACTGCAAAGCAATTAATTAGAGCTGCTGGATCAGTAGGTGCAAATTATAGGGCAACTGTAAGAGCAAAATCGGATGCAGATTTTATATATAAAATTGAAATCGTTTTGGAAGAAGCTGATGAAAGCCACTATTGGCTTGAAGTGGTAAAAGAGGCTGAAATAAAGACAGGTTATGAAGTGGATCGATTAATAGATGAGGCAAATCAACTTACAGCAATTTTTGCCGCTACTGATAAAACAGCGAAAGCAAATAAAAATCGCAATAAATAAATAAAATTTGAAAATTTAGTTTTGGAAATCAAAGGTGATATGAATTAACATAAATCAAACATCATCAAATCAGAAATCAGAAATATTATGTATTTACAAAAAAGGCCTCGAATTTTAAGAAACAATCCTGCAATCAGAAGTTTAGTTGCAGAAACTACTCTTACTCCAAACGATTTTATTTTGCCCTTATTTATTGATGAAGGCGAAAATGTAGTTTTTGAAATTCCATCCATGCCGGGATATTTCAGACGGTCATTGGATGGAACCATAAAAGAAGTGAAAGAATTGTGGAGCATGGGAATTAAGAGCGTTTTATTGTTTATAAAAGCTCCGGATGAGTTGAAAGACAACACCGGAAAAGAATCATGGAATCCGGATGGATTAATGCAAAGAAGTATCAAAGCAATTAAAGATGCAGTTCCTGAGATGGTAGTAATGACCGACGTTGCGCTCGATCCTTATTCTATTTACGGCCATGATGGTATTGTGGAAAATGGAGAGATCGTCAACGATCCAACAGTTGAAGCGTTAGTAAAAATGAGCCTGAGCCACGCCCAAGCAGGCGCTGATTTTGTAGCTCCGAGCGACATGATGGATGGAAGAATTTATGCAATTCGCAAAGCACTGGAAGAAAATAATTTTACCAAAACCGGTATTATGGCTTACAGCGCAAAATATGCCTCCTGTTTTTATGGCCCATTCAGAGACGCGCTCGATTCTGCACCTGGATTTGGCGATAAAAAAACCTACCAGATGGATTATGCAAATCGAATTGAAGCGGTGAAAGAAGCATTGATGGATGAAGAAGAAGGAGCAGATATTGTGATGGTAAAACCGGCAATGGCATACCTGGATATCATTCGTGAAGTAAAAAATAGTGTACACATTCCCGTTAGTGCTTATCATGTCAGCGGCGAATATGCATTAATAAAAGCTGGGGCAAAAATGGGTTGGATTAACGAAGAAAAAGCTATTTTTGAAAGCCTTACATCTATCAAAAGGGCTGGCGCCGATTTGATTGCAACATACTTTGCGAAAGACGCAGTGAAACTACTGAATGGTGAATAGTGAATGGTGAATAGAATTCGTCACATTCACAATTCACTATTCACAATTATTGTTGTCCGGTAAAAAAAGGAGCAGAAAATGAATTCTGCTCCAAATGGTTTAGTTTAGGGTTTACTACAACAAAAAACTTTACCATGAACAAAAGTACTTTTTTTACCGGACAGCCTGTATTTTCTCAACTAATAAAAGTTATTCCCAGATCATTAATTTGCAAGGCGGCCACTGAACATAGAAGTGATAGATACTCTAAAAAGTTTGACACATATCATCATCTTCTTACCATGCTCTATACTTGTTTTCAAAACTGCACATCCTTGCGTGAAGTGACCACCGGTCTCCAGGCCAGTGAAGGGCGGCTCCAAAGCTTAAACATGCATTATTTGCCTGCTCGTAGTACCCTGGCAGATGCTAACAAAAGAAGAGCACATCATGTCTTTGAACAAATCTATATGCAGTTATATGGTAAATACAGAGAGCTTTTATCGGACAGCCGTTTTAAAGATCCACTAGTTAAACGCCTGGTCATAATTGACTCAACCACTATTAGTCTGTTCCAGGATATTATGAAAAATGCCGGGCGTGCGGCTGCCGATGGTAGAAGGAAAGGAGGCATCAAAGTACATACAGCCATGAATGCTAAAGAAAGTGTTCCTTACCTGATCCGCTTTACAGAGGCGGCAAAAACTGATATTCCATTTATGAAAGAAGTCAATCCGCCCGCAGGTTCTATCGTAGTAATGGATAAGGGCTATCATAATTTTAAGCAATTAAATAATTGGAGATTAATGAAAGTAGATTGGATCACCCGACTTAGAACCAATAATGTTTATGAAGTAACTGAAGAAAAACAAGTGTCCGAAAAAGATATTATAGCAGGAGTAATTAGTGACCAGTGGATTGTGTTAGGATATAAAATTAAAGTTGAAAAAGTACAAGGCAGATTGGTGACCTACTATGATCATGAAACACAAAGAACATTTCAATTCATCACTTCAAATAAGCGTTTGTCACCTTTAAAAATAGCAATGCTTTATAAGCAAAGGTGGCAAATAGAGATGCTATTTAAAAGATTAAAGCAGAATATGCCTTTGGAATACTTTTTAGGTGAAAATGAAAATGCTATTAAAATACAAATATGGTGCACCTTGATTGCTGACCTTCTGCTCAAAGTAGTTGCCTCACAGGTGAAACGCAGGTGGGCATTCTCAAACCTTGCGTCTTTTGTGAGATTGCATCTGCTAAACTACACACATGTATTTAAGTTCCTGGAGCATCCTGAACGGTGCAGAATATATAATCCAGCCCCAACTGAAAATCAATTGAAGCTTAACTTTTCTCCATAGGGCCTCTAAATGAAAAATAAATGGAGTACACACATTCACTACGAGCTTTCCTCTGTATTTTTATCAAAAAAATTATTAATCGGACAGCACTGATTCACAATTCACTATTCACTATTCACTCACCGTCACACTTTAATATAAATCTTCTTCTTATCCATCCAATAAACGATTAGCCAGTAAAAAGTAATCATACAAAGCGCATACAACAAAGAGCCATTGTTCAGATTTTCCGGAAAAAGTGGTTTGCAAATATGTTCATAAAACCATCCAAACGGAGAAACATATAGTTGGTTTCCATTCGCATTTACACCTGACGGAATTCTTATTAATGCCAGTAATCGTGGAAAAAATCCACTTAATACAAAAATAAAAAGCGGGTTTTTTCCAAACACATCAAAGAATTTGCTAAGCCACCCTTTGTGTTTTTTTATTTCAATAATATAAATCATTACAGCCAGTATCACCATCGCCATGCCGGTTGTATAAACGACATAAGAACTGGTCCAGATTTTTTTGTTGATAGGAAAAAGCATATCCCATGCATATCCTGCAAAAAGAAAAACGGCGCCTGCTACAAACAAGCCATTGATCATTTCTGCATTTTTACCTTTTTTGACAATATAATCTCCGACAAAATATCCAAAAACAACCTGCACAATTGCGCCAAAAGTGCTCATCAAACCTTCAGGATCAAATACTACCGGTCGGCCATTTCGCCATTCGCCATGATACATGTGTGCATCACCTAAAATAGCCTGGTCAATATGTGTTCCAAACCAGCCATGAATACTAAATGGATCTACAGGATTGCCCGCTACACTTATTGCCCAATATCCTAAAAGTAAAATACAGGAAGCTACAAAAGCACCGCGGATTTTTAAATAATAAACCATAACAGAAGCGAAAAAATAGGCCAGTGCAATCCGTTGCAAAACACCCATGATCCGGATTCCTTGCAAATTTCCTGCTGCATCAATATAACTCCACGGCTTAAAAATCAGCGTGTCGTGATCCCATTTTACAAAAGGCATCCAATTGAGAAAAATCCCGATTAAAAAAATCAGCAACGTCCTTTTAATCACTTTTTTCCAAAATACCAAAGCACCGCCTGTCTGCAAGCGCGGCATAACAAATGCCATTGCATTTCCAACCGCAAAAAGGAAAAACGGAAAAACCAAATCTGTAGGCGTCACACCATGCCATTCCGCATGCCCCAATGGGCCGTAAATATGTGACCAGCTTCCGGGATTATTTACCAAAATCATGAGGCAGACGGTAGCGCCACGAAAAACATCAAGGGAATAAAAACGCTCTTTAATTAAATTTGATTTCTGCATAAGCAATTGGAAATTAAATTTTTAAATCAGTATTTAGCAGGCGAATATAATGATTGTTTTGAGCAGAAATTTAATAACTTTTTTTCATTAAAAATTTAAATGCTAATTTTAAAATCCCTTCCGGTCTCTGCTTTGAGAATCAACTTCTGCATTAAAAAGAGCTTCTGCTTCTGAAATTTCTTTCTGCTCATGGGATAAAAAATGAATGAGTATTCGATTTCATTATAAATAAAAAAATTATCATCATGGCAAAAAAAAATAATATTGAAACAGGCTCAAACAAGAAAATGGCTGATCTCGCAAAAGACACCGAAGATAGCGCCGGGCAATTTCTGAACACCAATCAGGGTGTGAAAGTAAACGACAATCAAAATTCATTAAAAGCTGGTGAGCGAGGCGGCACACTCTTAGAAGATTTCATCCTTCGGGAAAAAATTATGCACTTCGATCATGAGCGGATTCCTGAAAGAATTGTACATGCGCGCGGGTCTGCAGCCCACGGCTATTTCCAGGTTTATAAATCTATGGCCTCCTATACAAAAGCAGCGTTCCTCCAGGATCCGTCAGTGAAAACACCCGTGTTCGTGCGGTTTTCAACGGTCGCCGGCAATCGGGGGTCTTCTGATCTGGCGCGTGATGCAAGAGGGTTTGCCACTAAATTTTACACACAAGAAGGCAACTACGATTTAGTAGGAAACAATATCCCTGTTTTCTTTATCCAGGATGCTATAAAGTTTCCTGACCTCGTTCATGCATTTAAACCAGAGCCGAATAATGAAATGCCACAGGCAGCAACCGCCCATGATAATTTTTGGGATTTTGTTTCGCTGATGCCTGAATCTATCCACATGATAATGTGGGCAATGAGTGACCGCGGTATTCCAAGAAGTTATAGAATGATGGAAGGTTTTGGCGTCCATACTTTTCGTTTTATCAATGCAGGTGGTAAAGGATGTTTTGTAAAATTCCACTGGAAACCGGTGCTTGGTGTTCATTCTGTGGCATGGGATGAAGCTTTGAAAATTAATGGATATAATTCTGACTTTCACCGCCAGGATCTTTGGGATGCGATTGAAAATGGCAACTATCCGGAATATGAATTAGGTGTCCAAATCGTTGCGGAAAAAGATGAGCATCAATTTCCATTTGATTTGCTGGATCCAACAAAAATAATTCCCGAAGAAGTAGTGCCGGTACAGCTTATAGGCAAAATGACTTTGAACAGAAATCCTGATAATTTCTTTGCAGAAACCGAACAGGCAGCATTTCATCCGGGACATTTGGTGTCCGGTATTGATTTTACAAATGATCCATTATTACAGGGAAGATTATTTTCTTATTCGGATACCCAATTGTCCAGATTGGGAAATGCCAATTTTCATGAATTGCCAATTAACCGTTCGATAAATACCATTCACAATAATCAACGCGACGGACATGGAAGGCAACAGATAAATAAAGGAAGAGTTAATTATGATCCAAATACTTTGGCGGCTGGTTGTCCCTTCCAGGCAAAAGCTACGGAAGGTGGTTTCACTTCTTATGCTGAAAAAATAGATGGAAAAAAAATCCGCGCAAGAAGTGAAAGTTTTCATGATCACTTCAGCCAGGCCAGATTGTTTTATGTAAGCCAGGCGCCTTATGAACAGAGGCACATGATTAACGCATTACGGTTTGAATTGGGCAAAGTGGTGAATGATCATGTAAAAACAAGAGTGCTCGGATTACTTACCGAGGTGGATGAAAATTTAGCAGCAGAAGTAGCGGCAGGATTAGGAATGCAGGTGCCTAAAAAACCCGTGCAGCCAATCAATGGAAGCTATGGTGCCGATACAAATCCTAAGAAAGTTCAGCCAAAATTTGTAAAACAGGTGATGGAAAAATCACCGGCGTTGAGCATGGCCAATTCACGAAAGGATACAATAGAATCGAGAGTGGTGGCTATCCTGGCAGCTAATGGCGTTGATGAAACGGCTTTAACGTCATTAGAAAATACATTAAAATCAAAAGGCGCGGTGGCAAAAGTAATTGCGCCCGAAGGCAATATGATCAGGAGTTCAAAAGGAAATAACGTTTCTGTTGATCACAGTTTTCTTACCTGCGCTTCCGTGCTTTTTGATGCCGTTTTTGTTCCCGGCGGCTCCAAAAGTATTGATACTCTAATGAATAATCCGGATGCAATTCATTTTGTAAACCAGGCGTACAAACATTGCAAAGCAATCGGCGCAACAGGCGAAGGCGTTGAATTCATACAATCGACTTTTGTCGGAAAAAAACTAGATGAAAGTATGGGTGGAAATAGTGTAGCAAGCGAAGGCGTGACCGTCAACAACAGGGATGATATTTCTAAAACTATAAATGATTTTATAAGGGCTGTTGCTCAACATCGTTTTTGGCAAAGAGAAACTAGCAGTAATTTGCCTGCATGAAAAAAATTAATCGAATTAATTTTTACAAGAAAATGCGTGATGAAAGTCATGCATTTTTTGGAAAAAAGTTACAGTAAACCAACTTATTTTGTATTTTTTCAATCGCTCAAATTTAGTTTCTTTTTATACAAAACAATTTTATGATGAGTTTCAAAAACAAAACAGTTTTTATAACCGGCGCGTCGAGAGGTATTGGAAAAGCAATAGCACTGCGCCTTGCACGGGAAGGAGCCAATATTGTTGTAGCCGCAAAATCAATTGAAGAAAATCCAAAATTGGGTGGAACTATTTTTAGCGCAGCGAACGAAATAGAAGAAGCAGGCGGAAAAGCTTTGGCGGTTCAATGTGATGTTCGCTTTGAAGATCAAATAAAAAACGCCGTTGAAAAAGCTGTTGAAACTTTTGGCGGGATTGATATTTTAATAAATAATGCTTCTGCAATTTCATTAACTCCCGTGGAACAAACAGAACAAAAAACTTTTGATCTGATGTTTGATATCAATGTGAAAGGAACTTTTTTTGTAAGCAAAGCGTGTATTCCTTTTTTGAAAAAATCAGACAACGCACACATTTTAAATCTTTCGCCACCAATTAATCTGCAGCAAAAATGGTTGGCAAATCATGTCGCTTATACGATGAGTAAATATAACATGACCATGATTGCTTTAGGTTTATCCGGGGAATTGAAAAAATACAACATTGCTGCAAATACTTTGTGGCCACGCACCACTATTGCTACTGCTGCGGTACGAAATTTATTGGGAGGAGAAATGCTTATCAACATGAGCAGAATTCCCGAAATCATCGCTGACAGTGCCTTTTACATTTTACAACGTTCCTCATCAGAATGTACCGGCAATTCTTTTATTGATGAAGAAGTTTTGGCTGAAGAAGGAATTACTGACCTGGAAAAATATGCTGTGAAACCGGGTGGAAAACTTTATGCAGATTTATTTTTGGATGCATAAAATCAGATCTGCGGAATAAATTTTGGTTCACTTCTTTTTTTTGATGCTTGCTCAAATGCATAAGCCATTTTAATTAATTCACGCTCTGTGTAAGCGCTTCCGAAAAATGAGAAGCCAATTGGCAAATTATGCACAAAACCCATCGGCACAGTTATGTGAGGATATCCCGCCATAGCTGCCGGTGATGAAAAAGAAAAACCGGTATCATAATCGCCGTTTACCAAATCAATACAACAGGCTAATCCATTGGTAACTCCACACAATGCATCTAATTTATTTTGCTTTATCAGATCGTCTATGATTTGTCGGGAAGATGTTGTTTTTTCGAGCGCTTCTTTATATTCTTTGCTGTTTAAATCACCTTTCTCATTTGAACTGATCAGGATCTCCTGTTTAAAATAGGGCATGGTTTGCGTTGGATTTTTTTCATTAAACTCAATCACATCTTTTAA
This sequence comes from uncultured Chitinophagaceae bacterium, assembly GCA_963706825.1. Lineage (GTDB taxonomy): Bacteria > Bacteroidota > Bacteroidia > Chitinophagales > Chitinophagaceae > Ginsengibacter. The sequence continues at coordinate 1,649,095 of CAVPNT010000005.1, forward strand.
TGATTTTACTTTCGCGTTTGCCTTAGAAAGATATTTATTCAATCCATCTTTAAATTCATATTCAAGCACTGTAAACTCTCCCTTTTGCGCTGCGCTCAATTTTTTTAAAATTTCCAACTCCACAATCGTTGCGCCGTTTTCTTTAAGCAGTTCAATTGTTTTTTGCATCAATGCAATTACATCGGGATTTCCTCCTTTGAAAAACGATTTTTCAATCCCAAGCCGTTTTCCTTTTAATCCGTCTTTTGCCAAAAATTGTGCATAATCTTTTTGAAATTTTCCGCGACTTTTTAATGTTGCATGGTCTTCGAGATCAATGCCGGTAAGAAGCGATAATAAAATAGCTGCATCAGCGACTGTGCGTGCCATTGGCCCAGCTGTATCCTGTGTTGCAGAAATGGGAATGATTCCAGACCGGCTCCATAATCCAACAGTTGGTTTAATACCAACCAGACCGTTTACAGATGCAGGGCTTACTACCGATCCATCCGTTTCTGTTCCAATAGCAACCGTACAGAGATTAGCGGCAACAGCTGAACCTGAACCCGAGCTCGAGCCGGACGGGTTGCGATCCAGAACATAAGGGCATTTTGTTTGTCCGCCCCGGCTGCTCCATCCGCTGGTAGAATGTGTGGATCGGAAATTGGCAAATTCACTGAGATTGGTTTTTCCTAATAAAACGGCGCCTGCTTCTCTCAACCGGCCAATAATAAAGGCGTCTTTAGAAGCTTTGTTGCCCAGCAGCGCCAGCGAACCGGCAGTCGTCATCATTTTATCACCGGTATTAATATTGTCTTTTATTAAAACCGGAATGCCATGAAGCGCGCTTCTCACTTTTCCATTTTTTCTTTCACTATCCATCGCTTCGGCAATACCAATCGCATCTGGGTTCAGTTCGATTACGCTGTTAATTGATGGTCCCATTTTATCAATTTTCTCAATTCTGTTTAAATACCATTCTGTAATGGATTTTGAAGTAAGTGTGCCATTTTGCATTTTCTCCTGTAAAGCGGAAATAGTTGTCTCCATCAGATTTTCATCCTGATCTAACTCCATTTCTTTTTTAGCCGCAACTGTTTTTCCTAAATTAGACGTGCTGATAATTGCAGGCAATCCAAAGCTGGCAAGGGTTCCGTTTTTAAGAAATTTTCTTCTGTTCATGGATAATTTTTGAGCAGTTTCAGGAATGTTGTTTTTTATTTTTGGAAATAAAAATACGAATTCCTGTTATTTGTTGGTTTACTGATTTAGCAATCATGCTATTTATTTTTTTTTATTAAAAATTTTAAAACAAAAATTACCACTATTTGTTTGCCTGCTGATAGTAATCTCCTATTGAATCGGAATTTAATCAGAATAATTCCTTTTTGAATTTTCACTTTATTGATTTTACATTTGCAGCCGTAATTGGTTCCCGAATCCCGATTATATCGGGACGGGATTAAAAGGGAATCCGGTAAAATTCCGGAGCTATCCCCGTAGCTGTAATATGGCCTGTTTATTTTCAAAAAAAAAGAAAACAGGTAACTTCTCTCACACCACTGTCCCGCACGTGCGGGATGGGAAGGCCGAAGTAAACATTAAGCCAGAAGACCTGCCACTTATAACTTATTCAATGCTTTCGGGAGAAAAGCAGAGATGTAAAGTGGCCATGTGCATTTTATATTTCTACTGATTTCCTTTTTATTTATCTTAAAAAATTAAACCCTACAGGAAATGAAATGTAAAATTATTACCACTTTATTATTGCTTGCTTCTGCTACTTCTTATGCTCAGGATTCTGTCCAAACATTGAATGAGGTAATTGTTACGGCTACAAAAAGCCCAATCAAACAAAGCCAGACCGGAAAAGTAGTTGATGTAATTACCCAGGAACAATTGCAAAAAAGTTTTGGAAAATCTGTGGGTGAAGTATTGAACCAGCAGCCGGGAATGATTATTAATGGCGCTGACAATAATTTGGGAACCAACCAAACTATTTATACCCAGGGCGCTTCGGCAGGCAATACTTTGATATTGCTTGATGGCATTCCTCTGTACGATGCATCGGGTATCAGCAGTGAATTTGATCTGAATAATTTTGCACTGGATAACATTGAAAGAATTGAAATCTTAAAAGGAGCTCAATCTACTTTATATGGCTCAGATGCGGTCGCAGGGGTGATTAATATCATCAGCAAAAAAGGGGATGGAAAGCCTTTTAACCTGAATATCAACCACTCAATCGGGAGCTATCATACGTATAATGATGCGGTTTCCATAAGTGGATCGAACGGTAAGGGACAAACGTATTTTGTTTCATACAATAAAATTTATAGCCAGGGATTCTCCTCAGCTTATGACTCTACGCGAAAAAATAATTTTGATAAAGATGGTTTCGACAAAGATGTGTTTCAGTTAAATTATACTTTTAAACCTTTCAAAAGAACATCTGTTCGCGTGTTTGGAAAATACAATAACAACCGCGCAGATGTGGATGCAGGCGCTTTTATAGATGACAAAGATTACACAGATCATAATGATAATACAATAGCAGGCACTACTATTGATTACAAACTGAACAAAGGATTTATCCGGTTTCAATATAATTACAACCGCTTCAACAGGAGCTTCCTTGATGATTCAGTATATACCAATATTTTTGAAAAATATTCAAAAGGGAAATATTACGGCACGTCCAACTATGCAGAGATCTTTACCAGTTTGAATTTTAATAAAAATATAGAATTTCTCGTCGGGATAGATTACAATGAAAACTCCACAACTCAATCCTATCTTGTTGTTCCGGATTATGGTTTTCCTTCTTTACCCATTTCGGCCGATAGCGCCAAAACAAGCCAGGTAAGCGCTTATGCTTCCCTTATTTTAAAAACAAATAATGGTTTTCATACAGAATTGGGTGGCCGCTGGAATCATCATAATATTTATGGAAGCAACTTCACTTATTCGTTCAATCCTTTTTATTTAATAGATGATCACTATAAAATATACGTCAATATTGCTTCCGGTTATCGCGTGCCCTCGCTTTATCAATTGTATTCTGAGTATGGCAACAGAAATCTAAAACCGGAAGTTTCTGTCAATTATGAGGCAGGAGCCCAATATTATTCTGATAAAATAAATGTAAGGGTAACCGGTTTTGTGAGAGACATAAAAGACGTATTTTATTTTTACACTGACCCTACAACATATTCAAGCAAATATATTAATGCGGATAAACAAAATGATTACGGAATTGAAGCAGAGGGAACTATGCGTTTCTCTAAAGAAATTTCCGCTTCTTTAAACTACACTTATGTAGATGGAAAAATAGCGACAAGCAATGCGAATGGAAAGGACACTTCTTATTTTAATTTGTATAAAAGGCCAAAGAATGTTTTCAATCTTTCGTTGAATTACCAGCCAACAAAAGATTTATTTTTCTCCACAACTTTCAAAGCCGTGAGCAAAGCGTTTGAGCCACAATACAATGGCCCTTCTTATGAATTAAAAGGATATTATACTTTAGGTTTTTATGGTCATTACGATTTTAATAAAGCATTCAATATTTTCGCCGATTTTCAAAATATTACAGATCAAAAATATTTTGTAACACGCGGATTTACTACAAAAGGATTTAACTTTAATGGGGGAGTAAAAATGCGGTTATAATTTTTTGAATTTGCGATAAAATTGTTTTCAATAGTTTTGAAAAAAAATGAATGCCAAGCTTCTCCAATATTTCAAAGACTGAATTAATCACTATCACATTTACCTTGTTTGCAGTGATAGATATTTTAGGCTCTATTCCTGTATTGATTTCCCTGAAAGACAAGATGGGAGGCCAGATACGATCTTTACAGGCAACGATTGCCTCAGGCGCTTTGATGATTTTGTTTTTATTTGTAGGGGAACAATTTTTAAAGTTGCTTGGGCTGGATGTTCATTCTTTTGCGGTAGCAGGAAGTATTGTTATTTTTATAATTGGCCTTGAAATGATTCTCGGTGTTGATTTTTTTAAACAGGAAAACAATCCGAAGAGCGGAAGTATGGTTCCGATTGCGTTTCCTTTAATTGCAGGTTCGGGAACGCTAACAACGATTATGTCATTAAAAGCGGGCTATCATGACATCAATATTCTACTGGGAATTTTGATAAATTGTATCGTTATTTTTATTGTTTTAAAGTCTCTTAATTGGGTAGAAAAGGTTTTAGGCCCGAATGGATTATCAGTAATCAGAAAATTTTTTGGTGTAATATTAATTGCCATTGCCGTTAAGATATTTGGAAGTAATATTGCAGCGTTCGGAACGTGAAAGTTCAAGGTTGATTGTTCAAAGTTCAAGGTTTTGGTCTCGTAGTACAATGGATAGTATAAGAGTTTCCGAAGCTCCAGATCCAGGTTCGATTCCTGGCGGGACCACCATACAGAAGAAGATTCTAATTAAATAATAAGCCGTAAAAGTTCATTTATTTACGGCTTATTATTTAAAATTTATTTTAATAACGCCTTCGCTCTGTCAACCACATTCTCCACAGTAAATCCATATTCTTTCATCACTTCTTCACCAGGCGCAGATTCGCCGAATTTGGTAATGCCAATCACATCGCCGTCATCTGTTGTATATTTCAACCAACCGATAGGGGAACCCGCTTCTACTGCCAAACGTTTGCGCATATTTTTAGGAAATACACTTTCCTGATATTCCTTGCTTTGCTGGTCAAAAATTTCCCAGCATGGGAAACTTACGACGCGCGCCTGAATTGATTCCTGTTTGAGCTTTTCCTGCGCTTCCAGCAAAAGATGAACTTCACTTCCTGTCCCCATAAGAATTACCTGCGGTTCATTTTCACAATCAGATAAAATGTAAGCGCCTTTTTCCAAATTCGTTGCTTTTGCATATTTGTCCTGGTCAATAATTGGAATGTTCTGACGGGTAAGAACGATCGCAACCGGGCCGTCTGAATGCTCCAAAGCTACGCGCCACGCTTGTGCGGTTTCATTTGCATCTGCAGGGCGGATAACGGTCATATTTGGAACAGAACGTAAGCCAATCAATTGTTCTACCGGTTGATGGGTGGTTCCATCTTCTCCAAGACCAATGCTATCGTGCGTGTATAAAAAAACCGGCCGGATTTTCATAATCGCTGCCAATCTAATCGGTGGGCGCATATAATCGGAAAATATCAGGAAAGTAGCGCCAAAAGGAATAATCCCTTTTGTAAGGACCATTCCGTTCAAAACCGCTCCCATTGCATGTTCGCGGATTCCAAAATGAAAATTTCTGCCGCCGTGATTTTCATCAGAGAAAGATTTAAAAGAATCAAGTTCAGTATCTGTTGAAGGAGACAGATCAGCAGAACCGCCGATTAACAAAGGCAATTGATCTGCAATGGCATTTAATGTTTTTCCGGAAGCTTTCCGTGTAGCAATGCCTTTAGCATCCGGTTTGAAAACAGGTAATTTTTCTTTCCAGCCTTCCGGCAATTTTCCAGCACTTAACATTTCATATTCTGCTGCTTCTGAAGCATATTTTTCTTTATATTTTGCATAAAGATCTTTCCAGTCCTGTTCTTTTTTTACGCCTGCGCTTCCTTTGGCGCGATAGTAATCCAAAACTTCGTCAGATACCACAAAACTTTTATCAGGGTCGAAACCAAAATTTTCTTTTACCAAACGCACTTCATCTTTTCCCAAAGGTGAACCGTGTGCGGCTGCAGTATCCACTTTATTTGGACTTCCAAAACCTATGTGCGTCCGCACTTTAATTAACGAGGGACGGTTGGTTTCATTCTGGGCATTAATAATGGCAGTATGAATTGCTTCTGTATCATTGCCATCTGCTACAGATTGAACGTGCCATCCATAGGCCTGGAAGCGCTCTGTTACATCTTCATTAAAGGTTATAGAAGTATCGCCTTCGATGGTGATTTTATTATCGTCATACAAATAAATAAGATTTCCAAGTTTGAGATGCCCGGCAAGAGAAGCTGCTTCTGCGCTTACGCCTTCCATAATATCGCCATCGCTGCAGATAGCATAAATTTTATAATCAAAAATATCAAAGCCAGGCCTGTTATATCTTGAAGCCATGTATTGCTGGCCAATTGCCATTCCTACTCCATTGGCAAAACCTTGTCCGAGCGGGCCGGTAGTTACTTCTATTCCGGGTAATAATCCATATTCCGGATGGCCGGCTGTACGGCTGTGAAGCTGGCGGAAATTTTTTAAGTCATCCAATGAAACATCATAACCGGTAAGATATAAAAAGCAATATTGCAACATACATGCGTGACCTGCTGATAAAACAAACCGGTCACGGTTTGGCCATTCCGGATCCTGTGGATTATAATTCATCACTTTTGTCCACAGTACATCTCCGATTGGCGCCAGTCCCATGGGAGTGCCCGGATGTCCTGAATTCGCTTTCTGCACTGCGTCTGCCGATAAAACCCGAACCGTATTAATTCCTGATTGTTCAATTGATTCCATTTTTATTTTATTTTTTATTTGGTTATTAGTTGCCTCAAAGTGTATGCCGTATCACTAATTTGGATTATGAACAAAAGTAACAAGAAACAAACTCTTTTTGAAAAAATATATGACTTAAAGTTTTCATTTTTAATATTTTAAAAATGATTCAATATTAGGAGCAGTTTTTGCGGAAGGGGTTTATTGAGATGAAAAATGAAACAAAAATTTAAAATAGGCGACCGGGTAAAATGGAATTCAGAAGCCGGACATGTATCCGGAAAAATAATCAAAGTGCATACGAATGATTTTGATTACAAGGGGTACACACATCATGCAAGCAAAGACGATCCGCAATATGAAATCAAGAGCGACAAAAGCGATCATATTGCCGCACATAAAGGATCGGCTCTCAGTTTGATACCCAATAAATAGAATTGATTTAATTTAAAAATAAAGAGATTTTTATGGAAGCAAAACACAACGAATCAACAGAATTAAGACCAGAAGGTGGCCGTTTGATGGATGCCCCGGTAGTGCCAATGAATGTTCCGGAATTTGTCAGGCAGATAAAAAATGAACCGGCATGGAAAAAAGGTGACCGCAATGCAATAACGATTTATAAAACAAATGGTATGAGAATCGTGCTGATCGCGCTTCATGAAGATGCAGTAATGGAAAAGCATACTGCAAATGGAATCATCAGTGTGCAGGTGCTTGACGGAGAAATAACTTTTATTACCGAAGGCCAATCAATCGTTTTAAGAAAAGGAGAAATGATCGCTTTGCATAGAAACGTTCCTCATAGTGTAGCTGCTACCAAAGAATCGGTTTTTTTGTTGACAGTGGCAGATTTTTTGGGATAAATATTGATTTAAAAAAGAATGTTACAGTAAATAAAGAAATAAACAGGATCTACATTTTGCAAAAGAGTCGCGGAAAATATTTTTATAAAAAAAAGGTTGCGAAGCTTTATTAGCCTCACAACCTTTTTTGAGAATCTTTTTCAAAAATTATCCTTCCCCTCTTCCATGACAGTTCTTATATTTCTTTCCACTACCGCATGGACACAAATCATTGCGGCCAACCTTCGGGGCGACTCTGATCGGCTCCTGTTTTATATTTTCTGACGGATCATTGTATTCATTTTCTCCTGAAAGATATTCCGGGCCCGCTCCTGCACCAGCAAATTCTTCTTTACGCTGGCGCATTTTACTCATATCTGTTCTTCTCCTTCTTTCTTCCGTAATTCTTGTTGGCTGGTTTTGCTCAGCAGGAATTTGGCAATGTGCAAGGAAACTAACAATATCTTTATTTACCGCATCGTCCATTTGTTTGAACGCGCCAAAAGCTTCGATTTTATAAATTACCAACGGATCTTTTTGTTCATAACCGGCGGTTTGTACACTTTGTCTCAAATCATCCATGGCGCGCAAATGCTCTTTCCATGCATCATCAATCAACGCAAGTGTGATATTGCGTTCAAGCGCATTCGTGAGTTCTGCCCCATTCGTTTCAATCGTTTTATCGAGGTTAGCAATGGCCTGCATTGCTTTCTTTCCATCTGTAAAAGGAACGGCTACATTTATAATGTGAGCGCCTTGTTCTTTGCGGATATTTTTTATTACCGGAAGCGTTTGCTGATTCATCAGCAGATTCTTGTGATTATAATGATCTTTGGCTTCGTGATATAAAGTATTCGCTAAAGTATTCAAATCTTCTTTTTCCAATTGCTCGGCGGTAATGGCGGTATCAATCCCGAAATTCATAATTACGGCCAGTTTAAATTCTTCGTAATTATTGATTTCCTTAAATGAATTAATGATTCCTTCAGCCACAGAATAAAAGGCATTATCCAAATCCAAGGCAAGCCTTTCTCCAAATAAAGCGTGATTGCGTTTTCCGTAAATAACAGTACGTTGTTTATTCATTACGTCGTCATATTCCAGCAATCTTTTACGGATACCGAAGTTGTTTTCTTCCACTTTCTTTTGGGCACGCTCAATGCTGTTGGAAATCATTTTGTGCTGAATTACTTCCCCTTCTTTGTAACCCATTCTATCCATCAATGCGGCGATTCTTTCGCTTCCAAACATGCGCATCAGGTCATCTTCCAGCGATACAAAGAATTTAGAAGAACCGGGATCTCCCTGCCTTCCCGCACGTCCGCGCAACTGCCTGTCCACCCGACGGCTTTCGTGTCTTTCTGTACCAAGAATCGCCAAACCGCCGGCTTCTTTTACTCCGGCGCCAAGTTTAATATCCGTACCACGACCGGCCATATTTGTTGCAATGGTAACAGCACCAGCCAACCCGGCTTCCGCAACAACCTGCGCTTCTTTGGCGTGTTGTTTCGCATTCAAAACATTGTGAGGAATTCCTTTTTGTTTCATCATTCTGCTCAGCAATTCACTCACTTCGACAGAAGTAGTACCCACCAGGATTGGCCTTCCCGCAGCGGTCATTTTTTCAACTTCTTCAATTACCGCTTTGAATTTTTCTCTTTTGGTTTTAAATACCAAATCCTGAACGTCATCTCTTATTACAGGAACATTGGTAGGAATAGAAACTACATCCAGTTTATAAATATCCCAGAATTCTGCCGCTTCTGTTTCGGCCGTACCGGTCATGCCTGCGAGCTTGTGATACATTCTGAAATAATTCTGTAGGGTAATGGTAGCATAAGTTTGCGTAGCGCTTTCGATCTTCACATTTTCTTTTGCTTCTATCGCCTGGTGCAATCCGTCTGAATAACGGCGGCCTTCCATGATACGGCCTGTCTGCTCATCTACGATTTTTACCTGCCCATCGATTACCACATATTCCACATCATTTTCAAAAAGCGTATAGGCTTTTAAGAGCTGATGTAACGGTATGAATCCTTTCTGCTTTAATAGAATAATCATTAAGAAGAGATTCTTTTTGTTCTAATTTTTGTTCAGCAGTCAAATCACTTTTTTCAATTTCTGCAAGCTTTACACCAATATCGGGCATGATAAAAAATTCAGGGTCTTCGCCGGATTTTGTTATCAATGCAATTCCTTTATCAGTAAGCTGAACCTGGTTGTTTTTTTCATCAATTACAAAATAAAGCTCATCATCTACGATGTGCATATTTTTTTGCTGCTCTCCGAGATAATAGTTTTCAGATTTCTGAAGTTTCACCTTCATTCCCGGTTCGCTGAGGTATTTTATCAAAGCACTATTCTTTGGAAGGCCGCGGTGAGAGCGGTATAATGCCAAACCGCCATCTTTTGGATCATCATTTCCTTCCGCTATTTTTTTCTTTGCTTCTATCAGAAAAGCATTGGTTACTTTCTTTTGCGCTTCTACAATTTTTTCAACACGTGGTTTCAGCTGGTCAAATTCCTGCTGGTCGCCGCGCGGAATCGGGCCAGAAATAATTAATGGTGTTCTGGCATCATCAATCAATACGCTATCCACCTCATCCACCATGGCAAAATGATGTTTTCCCTGAACCATTTCTTCCGGAGTATGCACCATATTATCACGCAGATAATCGAAGCCAAATTCATTATTTGTTCCATAAATAATATCGCTGCCATAAGCTTTCCTGCGCTCTTCACTGTTGGGCTGATGCTTATCAATACAATCAACTGTAAGGCCAAGCCATTCAAATAAAGTTCCGTTCCATTCACTATCACGCCGGGCGAGATAATCATTCACGGTTACGATATGCACACCATGTCCGGCGAGTGCGTTCAGATAAGCAGGCAAAGTGGAAACCAACGTTTTCCCTTCACCTGTTGCCATTTCGGCAATTTTTCCCTGGTGCAAAACGATACCACCAATTAACTGAACATCATAATGAACCATGTTCCAGGTAATTTCTGTGCCGCCTGCCATCCATTTGTTTTTATAAATGGCTTTATCGCCATTAATAGTGATGTATTTTTTTGTTTGGGCAAATGTTTTATCAAGTTCTGTAGCGGAAGATTTCAGTTCGGCATTGTCTTTAAATCTGTGCGCAGTTTCTTTTACCACGGCAAAAGCTTCAGGCAAAATTTCCAAAAGCACTTCTTCCAGTTTTTTATCGCGGTCTTTTCGCATATCATCAATGTTCCTGTATATCGCATCCCGTCCGGCGATATCAGCAGAATCCAACTGTTCCGCCTCCACTTTTTTAGATTCTATCTGGTTGTCAATTTCTTTGAGATGTTCTTTTATCCGTTCACGAAAGATCACTGTTTTGCCACGCAATTCATCGTTTGAAATAGTTTGATATTGGTCATAAAAAGAATTGATTTGACCAACGAGCGGCCGTATTTTTTTTACGTCTTTTTCGCTTTTATTACCACCAAATAATACTGAGAGAATCCCGGCCATATATTGTTATTTTAAAAAAAGATAAATGTTAGTTGTCAAATTTGATGCGGAAAATTTTCAGAGCCAAAATGACAGGGTTGCAAAGTTACTACATTATAGGTTTTTACAGGAGTTTCACCTAAGATTTTGCGTTATGATAATCCTAAATAGAAAATGGGCAAATTCTGGAAGATAAAATAAAAAATCAGATTATTTATTTGTTTGCTGAAGCGGATAGCTTTATCCATTAGGACCGGCAATAATTATTAGAATTGGCTTCTTTATATAAGTATCCATCAATTTTTTTGAGATGCTTTTTCAATTAAATTATTAATTTTCTCAGCAAGCTCTTTTTCTGAAATCAACGCTTTTCTTTTTGCCTCTCTCGCTACTTCTTTCATAAGGTCTGAAAGGCTTTTGTCAGAAGGTTCTTCTGTTTGCATCAATATTCCCTTTTGCATTTTTTTTAATTTATTTAGTCCAAATTTAAAGAATCTTTTTCTATCATTATTAACTCAAGCATGTTCCAGTCCTCAGTCGCGGGAAATTTTGAATAATAAAAAATTATAAAACAAGAAATTACATTATTTCTCCGGTTGCTGAACCGCAAAGTGTAAACCGTAATAGTTCAGGCCTCTCAAAAGCAGGCATCTCCTTATTTATTAGATTCTTTTTAAACTTTCAACACAAATGACAACTTTTTTTCAATCTTTTCTTGTTTTTTAATATTTCTATATTACCTTCACGGCCTCTTATTAAAAAATGACAAGGAATCTCAATTATACTGTCTCCCTTCCTTCTCCGGCAATTTTGACCATTGCTACCATTATTATTACAACCCGTTAAGGGTTGCATATATGTCATATTATCCATTGGGCTTTTAGCTTCTCATCCGGAAGGAAAATTATTTATCAAATCAATTTTAATAGTAAAATAAATATGCGGGTTTTAAAGTTTGGCGGCTCATCTGTAGCGAACGCCGGAAATATCAATAAGATTGTTTCTATTTTAAAAGAAAGAATCCAAAAAGAAAAATTAGTGGTTGTTGTTTCTGCCCTCGGTGGCACCACCGATGCCCTGATAAGCAGCGTGACGATGGCTTCTAAAGGTGATGAACTTTATAAAGAAGAATTGCAAAAAATCGAAAACCGCCATTTGCAAATGGTAAAAGAACTGATTCCCATTTCCCAGCAAAGCCGCCTGTTGAGCCTGGTAAAAAAACATTGCAATGAGATTGAAGATATTTGCAACGGCGTATTTTTATTGCAGGAACTCACGTCCCGGACAAGGGACCGCGTGATGAGCTATGGAGAATTATTATCGTCTCAAATTATCTCTGCAAAATTTCAATCAGAAGGTTTTGAAAATAAATGGGTGGACTCAAGAAAAATAATTGTTACCAATTCGCATTATGAACATGCGGTGGTGGATTTTGAATTAACGAATGAAAAAATTCAAAATTATTTTTCCAATTCTGATGAATCATTTTTCCTGGTTCCGGGATTTATTGCAAGCGACACAAACGGCATCACTACTACATTAGGCAGAGGCGGCTCTGACTATACCGCTTCTATTATTGCTGCTGCATTAGACGCAAGCGCGCTTGAAATATGGACCGATGTAAGCGGAATGATGACCGCCGACCCGCGGCTGGTTTCTAATGCTAAAATTATTCCTCACATTCTTTACCGTGAGGCAATGGAACTTTCTCATTTCGGTGCCAAAGTCGTTTATCCGCCCACCATTCAACCGGTGATGAGAAAAAATATTCCTGTTTGGGTGAAGAGCACTTTTGCCCCGGATGATTTTGGAACTTTGATAGAAAATAATACTTCCATTAAGAATGACAGCAGCATTCGCGGTATTTCAAGCATCAATAAAATTGCCTTGTTAAGCCTGGAAGGAAGCGGCATGGCGGGTATTCCCGGTTTTTCGAAAAGATTATTTGAAACGTTAGCAAACGAAGAAATAAACGTAATTCTGATTACACAAAGTTCATCGGAACATTCTATTTGTGTAGCGGTTGAAGAGGCTTCTGCCGCAAAAGCAAAATCGGCCGTAGATGAGGCTTTCAGCTTTGAAATCGAAAGATTGAAAGTGGAGCCTTTGCTTGTTGAAAATGATTTGGCCATCATTGCTTTGGTGGGAGATAAAATGAAAAGCCATCCGGGTGTGAGTGGAAAAATGTTCAGCGCTTTGGGAAGAAACGGTATCAATGTAAGAGCGATTTCACAAGGTTCTTCAGAAAGAAATATTTCTGCAGTTATTTCTGTAAAAGATGTAAAAAAAGCAGTCAATGTACTGCATGAAGAATTTTTTGAAACAACTTATAAGCAGGTAAATTTATTTATTGCAGGGGTTGGAAATGTCGGCTCACGGCTCATTTCACAATTATTGCAACAGCATCAGTATCTGCAGAAAAAGCTGCGTTTACATATAAGGGTTGTGGGAATTGCCAACAGCAAAAAAATGCTTTTTAATGAAAAAGGAATTGATTTAAAAACGTGGAAAGAGCATTTGCAAAATGCGGATCAGATGAATCTTGGTGAGTTTGTAAAAACCATTCAAACAAAAAATTTGCGCAATTCTGTTTTTGTAGATGCAACAGCAAATGAAAATGTAGCAAGCCATTATGCCGAAATTTTGGAAAAAAGTGTTTCTATTGTTGCGTGCAATAAAATCGCTGCTTCATCATCGTTTAATTACTATGAAAAATTAAAAAACCTGGCAAGGGAATCAAATGTTCATTTTCTTTTTGAAACCAATGTAGGTGCCGGTTTGCCTGTAATCGGGACGCTGAATGATTTGTTATTAAGCGGCGATAAAGTAAATAAAATAGAAGCCGTTTTAAGTGGTACTTTGAATTTTGTTTTTAATAATTATGATGGTACTGGAAGCTTTGCTAAAGTGGTAAAACAAGCGCAGGACGAAGGATACACAGAACCTGACCCGCGATTGGATTTAAGCGGCATCGATGTAGCGCGGAAAATTATGATCCTGGCGCGTGAATCGGGCGAAAAAATTGAAATGGACGATATTACCAACAAGGCCTTTCTACCAGCAGAATGCATGAAAGGTTCTGTAGCCGATTTTTATACCTGTATGGAAAAACATGAGGAACATTTTAAAAAGATTTTTGAAAAAGCAAACAAAGCTGGGAAGAAATTAAAATTTGTAGCTTCTTACGAAAATGGAAAAGCGAAAGTAGGTTTGCAGCAAATAGATCCCGACCATGATTTTTATCATCTATATGGAAAAGACAATGTGGTGTTGTTTTATACAAATCGTTATATAGAACAACCTCTTGTTGTAAAAGGAGCTGGAGCCGGCGCCGAGGTAACCGCATCAGGTGTTTTTGCGGATATTATCAGAGCGGTGAGAATATAATCTGGTTTAAAGTTGAAGGTTGAAGGTTCAAAGTTGAAAGTTTGTTGTCAGTAATAATTCAATAAATAATGTTCAATAGTCAATTTTCAATGTTCAGGTAATAATTTAATAATTCAATAATTTAATAATTCAATGAATGAAAGAGGTAAAAATTCTTGCGCCTGCGACAATTGCTAATCTTGTTTGTGGCTTTGATATTCTTGGAATGGCCATAAAATCTCCTTATGATGAAATGACTTTATCGTTGTCTGACGAACCGGGAATTTCTATCAAACATACAGATGAATATAATCTGCCCGAAGCTGCAGGAAAAAATGTGGCAGGCGTTTCTTTACAGGCGTTGATGGATGATTATAAAAAGCCGGTTGGATTCAATTTGACCATTCATAAAAATATAAAACCAGGCAGTGGCCTCGGTTCCAGTGCTGCAAGCGCAGCAGGAGCGGTTGTTGCGGCTAATCATTTGTTAGGAAATATTTTTTCAAAAGAAGATTTGGTTCGCTTCGCAATGAATGGAGAAAAACTGGCCGGTGGAGTAAAACATGCAGATAATGTTTCGCCATGCATTTATGGAGGCGTTACTTTGGTGCGTTCCATTTTTCCTTTGGATATTGTTCCGTTGAATTCTCCTGATTTATTTGTAACCATTGTGCATCCTCAAATAGAAGTGCGCACTTCCGATTCAAGACAAATTTTAAGAAAGGAAGTACAGTTAAAAGATGCGATAAAACAATGGGGAAATATTGGTGGACTGATAACCGGTTTTATGAAAAACGATTGTGAGTTGATTAGCCGTTCCCTGGAAGATGTAATTATAGAACCCGTCCGAAGCATCCTCATTCCCGGTTTTGATGAAGTAAAATTGAAATGCAAAAACGCAGGCGCGCTGGGTGGTGGAATTTCAGGCTCCGGCCCTTCCATTTTTATGTTGAGCAAAGAGGAAGAAACTGCGCATAAAGTAGAAGAAATTATGAAAGAAATTTACGAAAAAATAGGCGTTGATTATAAAACGTATGTAACCGGAATTAGTTCAGAAGGTGTGAAGATTGTAGAGTAAGCCTCACCCCAACCCCTGTCCGAAGGAGAGGGACATGCTCGGGAAAACATTTGTATTTAATTCGTGTAATTCGTGACAAAAAATTCGTGTCTTATGAAATATTATAGTTTAAATAAAACCGCCCCAATTGTTGATTTTAAAGAAGCAACCATCCGCGGATTAGCGCCGGATAATGGTTTGTATTTTCCTGAAAATCTTCCGGAACATGAAAAGAGTTTCTTTGAAGAAATAAACAATTATTCTGATGAAGAAATTGCCTTTAAAATTATTCAGCCCTACATTGGTGATGCAATTCCTGAAAGCGAATTAAAGAGGATTGTGGCAGAAACAATCAATTTTGAAATTCCTTTAAAAAAAGTAACAGAGGATATTTTTTCACTTGAATTATTTCATGGACCTACACTCGCTTTTAAAGATATTGGTGCAAGGTTTATGAGCCGCTGCCTCGGTTATTTTGTAAAAAATAATGATAAAAAAATTACGGTTTTGGTGGCTACTTCCGGCGATACAGGCGGCGCAGTTGCCAATGGTTTTTTTAATGTAGATGGAGTGGAAGTGGTGATACTATATCCTTCCGGAAAAGTGAGCAGTGTGCAGGAAAAGCAATTGGTTACTCTTGGAAATAATATTCACGCTCTTGAAGTAAACGGCACTTTTGATGATTGCCAGCAAATGGTGAAACAGGCATTTTCTGATAAAGATTTAAATGAAAATTTATTTCTCACTTCTGCTAATTCCATTAATGTTGCCCGCTGGCTGCCGCAACAATTTTATTATCTTTTTGCGTGGAAGCAATGGAACGACAAAAAAAATCCGCCGGTAAGTTGTGTGCCAAGTGGAAATTTTGGGAATATTTGCGCAGGAATTCTTGCACATATTTCAGGCTTACCGGTAAAGCATTTTATTGCTGCGTGCAATGCAAATAAAGTGGTTCCTGATTTTTTACAAACACAAACTTATGAACCACAAAAAGCAATTGCCACCATCTCAAATGCAATGGATGTGGGCAATCCAAGCAATTTTGTGCGCATACTGGAATTGTTTAACAACCAATTTACGGACTTAAAAAATTCCTTAAGCAGCTACAGTATTTCTGATGAGGAAACAAGAGAAACGATTAAAGAAGTCTTTGAGAAAGACAACTATTTATTGGACCCACATGGCGCCGTTGCTTATTTTGCTTTGAATAATTATCTAAAACAAAATCCGGAAGAAAAAGGATATATTTTAGAAACCGCACATCCGGTAAAGTTCTATGATGTAGTAGAGCCGGTTGTTCAACAAAAAATTCCAATTCCCGGAAGCTTAAAATCAATCATGCAGAAAGAAAAAGAAAGCACTAAAATGGAACCGGATTTTAAGATACTCAAAGAATATTTATTACAAAAAAATTGAGATGCTTTAACAGTAAAGAAACAAAAAAGGAAGATTCCTGTTTACCACAAATCATAAATAATAGTTTGCTGCATCGAAGTTAACTCATACAGTAAAAGAACAAATAAGCAGGATTCTTATTTTTCTTTTTATTGTAGAATTGCAAACGTTGTAGAAATTATTTTCTTTACTTTTAAAAAAATAAACTTTTTAAAATATCAAGTGCCATTTTTCAAAAATATTTTTCTTTCCACTGACCAACGAAATTTCCGCAGGCAACTTCGAAACGTTCTCGGATTTTCACCACATCAGTTGGCTTTGTATAAAACTGCCCTGAGCCACCGGTCTGTAAGGGAAGGAGCGGATGAAAACAACGAACGTCTTGAGTACCTTGGCGATGCCATTATCAGTTCCATTGTAGCTCATTATCTTTTTATGCGCTATCCTTATAAAGACGAAGGTTTTTTGACAGAGATGAGAAGTAAAATGGTAAACCGCAACCAGCTAAATGACATTGCAGTAAAAATCGGTTTGAAGAAAATTACCATCTATAATCATTTCGATCATTCACTTAAAATTTCACAGATATTCGGAAATACGCTGGAAGCATTGGTAGGTGCAGTTTACCTGGATAAGGGATATGAACAAACAAAAAAATGGGTAACAGAAAGAATCATTAGCCCGCATTTATTTATGCAGGATTTAGAAAACCTGGATATCAATCAGAAAAATAAATTGTATGGCTGGGCCAATAAAAACGGAAAGATTTTGGAATTTGAAACGTTAGCCGAAACGATGGAAAACGGAAGAAGATTGTTTACAATCGGTGCAATGGTCGATGGAGTGTTAATTGCGGAAGCAAAAGCGTTTAATAAAAAAGACGCCAGCCAGATTGCTGCTCAAATAGCCATTGAAAAATTAAAATTATGATGAAATTTGGAATCATAGGAAGCGGAAGCTGGGGCACTGCAATTGCAAAAATATTAACCGATAATAAAAACCATATTAACTGGTGGCTGCGCAGCGATTCAAATATCAGCAGTTTTAAAAACAGGCGCCACAACCCTCAATATTTGCGCAATGCTTTTTTTGATACAAGTCTTATCAATTTTTCTACAAGCGCGGAAGAAGTAATTAACAACAGTGATACCATTATCATCGTTGTTCCTTCTGCCTTTGTGATGGAAGTGCTTTCTGCCCTGCCTAAAAATATTTTTAAAAATAAAAAGATTATTTCTGCGGTCAAAGGAATCATTCCTGAAAAAAATGTACTATTAAACGAATATCTGAGGTCAGAATTTAGCGTTCCGCTAAAAAATTATTTTACGGTTCTTGGCCCTTGTCATGCGGAAGAAGTGGCGGCTGAAAAATTATCTTATCTTACCTTTTCGGGTATTGATGAAGCCGTGACCAAAGAGATCTCTTATCAATTTAAAACACCTTATTTAAACACGCTTTGCAATACGGATATTTATGGCGTACAATATGCGGCAATTTTAAAAAACATTTATGCAATTGCTTCCGGAATTGCGCATGCGCTTGATTACGGAGATAATTTTCTAAGCGTTTTAATTGCAAACAGCGCAGATGAAATGGCAGGATTTTTAAGAAAAGCAGGAATTGAAAATGTCGAAGTTGGTACGATTGAACATCATGCAATGAGCCAAAAAGAAAAGCCAAGAACAAATTATGCAGCTTCTGTGTACCTGGGCGATTTGCTGGTTACCTGTTATTCTCTTTACAGCCGCAACCGTACTTTTGGAAACATGATTGGCAAAGGATATTCTGTACAATCGGCGCAGTTGGAAATGAATATGGTAGCGGAAGGGTACAATGCCAGCAAATGCATGTTTTTGATTAATGAAAAAGTAAAAGCAGAAATGCCGATTGCAGAAACGATTTATAAAATTTTATGGAATGGAATGGCTGCTGACAAAGGGTTTGAGGAAATTGAGAAGAATTTGGTTTAGATGGTTTAGATGGGTTTAGAAGGGTTTAGAAAACAACAATATAACAATTCAACAATAAACAATTCAACAATAAATTAAGAATTGAACAATTTGAAATACCTCATCTTCCTCTCTGTCTTAATATTTTTTTCGTGCAAAAAGGATTCGTTTACCACGAGTCCGGATGCGTCGTTATATACGAATGTTGATACTTTATCTTTTGACACGGTTTTTACAACAGTAGGTTCTGTTACTCAATCATTCAAAATATTTAATAACAATAATGAAAAACTGCGCCTCTCACAGGTAAAACTTTCAGGAGGAAATTCATCGCCATTTAAAATGAATGTGGATGGCGCTTCTACCGCCGAAGCAGATAATATTGAAATAAATGCAAACGACAGTATTTATGTATTTGTTCAGGTAAATGCGCAGACTTCAGATTCTACGCTTCCATTTATTTTGAATGATAGTATTCAAATTACCTACAATGGAAATAAAAAGTTTGTTCAATTGCAGGCCTATGGACAAAATGCCGTTTTTTTGAAAAATAAAAAGCTGACCGGAAATGTGGCTTGGGATAATAAATTGCCATATGTAATTATTGGCCGAATTCAAATTGATACCAATGCAACGCTCCATATTTCTCCCGGAACGAAAATATTTTTACATGCTGATGCACCGTTTTTAGTGGACGGAACTTTAAGATCAACCGGCACAAAAGATGAACCGGTTATTTTCTCAGGAGACAGGCTGGATGCGGCTTACAAAGATTTACCGGCAAGCTGGCCTGGAATATTTTTTAGAAATACGAGTGAAAATAATTCTTTAAACCATACCATTATAAAAAACGCGTACCAGGGAATTATTGCACAAAATCTTTCTACAACAGCGGAACCAAAAGTTACTTTATCGCAATGCATTCTTGACAATATTTACGCTGCCGGAATTTTAGGCATTAACACAAATATTTATGCAGATAATTGTCTTATCAGTAATTGCAGCAGCAATCTTCAATTGCAGGCTGGTGGCGATTATCGTTTTATAAATTGCACGATTGTTTCTTACAACACGATTTATATTATTCACAAAAATCCGGTTTTGCAATTGTCAAATGCTATCACACAAAATGGCTCTGTATTTACCGCTCCTTTAAATGCATTTTTTCAAAATTGTATTTTTTGGGGCAATGGAGGAACGGTTGATGATGAAATCAGTATTGACAAACAAGGCACAGATGCGTTCGCTGTATCCTTTGACCACGTTTTGTATAAAGCAAAAAATGAAATTTCAAATGCCACATTTATTTCTTCCATAAAAAATGAAAACCCGATGTTTGACAGCATCAATATTTCTAAAAATATTTTTGATTTTCATTTTAATAACAATCCAACATCTCCCGCAGTAAATGCCGGAACAGTCACACCTTTTCTTTACGACCTGGATGATAAAAAAAGAGATGCAAAACCGGATATCGGATGTTATGAAAGATGAGTTTATTTGAAAAGAGGAATTCAGTTTATTTCTTTGTTTGCCGCACGCACATCGTCAGCTTTGTTCAATAAGTATCGTCATTAATTTCTATCCAATAACCATCAGGGTCTTTAAAATAAATCTGATGAACTCCATCCGGCCTGGTGGTAATTTTGCCGGAATCGCCATTCCAGTTTCCAAACCAGATATTTTTATCCGTTAGTTTTTTTACAAACGCGTCCATCGATGGAACGCTAAAACAGATATGCGAATTTTTATCGTGATTGGTAATGCTTTCAGCACCTTCAATCAGGTGCAGCTGGCTGTGTTCGCCAATCTTAAACCAACTATGTTTGCCATTGTGAAAGGGTTCCGCTATTTGTGTAAGGCCGATAATGTCTTTATAAAAATCAGTACTTTTTTTAAGGTCAAAAATATAAACTGCTACATGGTTTAAAGAAACCGGTTTTTCTTTTTGTGCATTAGACGAAAGGCAAGCCGCTATTAAGGCTATCCCTGCAAAAAACCTTGCTGATTTAATAAGTTTTTGCATGCTGAGTTTTTTCTTTAAAAATAAAACAATTGATTTACTCGGGAAAAAAAAGACAGATTGATCAGCTAAAATAAAAGTTACAAACAAACGATAGGGGGTATCACGCGGTTTCAAATTCATAATCAGGCACAATTATATCCGCTTCGCCAAGTTCTTCCTTCGGTTGTGTAGTTGCTACAGCAATTACTTTCATTCCTGCTGCTTTTGCAGATTTGATTCCAACTGCGGCATCTTCAAAAACCAAACAATTTTTTGGTGCCACATGCAACAGTGAAGCAACTTTTAAATAGATTTCCGGATCCGGTTTTCCTTTTTTTATGTGAGATGAATTTACAACTACACTAAAATATTTTTTTATCGGAATGTTTTCAAACATAAAATCAATATTTGGCTGAATACCGGATGTAGCGATTGCCATTGGAATATTTTTGCTTTCTAATTTTTCTAAAAACTCAATTAATCCGGGAACCGGTTTGATAAATGGCTTATAAATTTCCCGATACAGCGCTTCTTTATCCAAAGTATGTTTCAAAGCCTCTTCATTCGTAATGTCTTTTCCAAAAATATATTTGATGGCATCTTCATTCGTGCGGCCATTCATGTGTGCGTTAAACTCTTCTTCAGAAATCTTTTTGCCGATTTTTTCTAAATATTTTTCCCACGTTTGCCGGTGATAAGAATTATTGTCAATCAAAGTGCCGTCAAGGTCAAAGATGACGGCTTTAGTTTTAAACTCGTCGAGAATTGCATCTATGCTCATTATCTAATTCTTTTTAACAAAGGTCGCTATTAAAATGTGAGTGCTGACTACTCTTTTTTTTCTGAATGGTTACCTTTACAAAAAAATATATGAAACATTTAATTTTCGTAGGTTTTACATTTGCACTTGTATCCTTTATTATCCCAACCAAAAAAGCAAACACAGTGAAACCTGAAACGATTTATCAATTTAAAGTGCCTGCGTTAACAGGTGGAACGATTGATTTTTCACAATTTAAAGGAAAGAAACTGCTGATAGTAAATACTGCGTCAAAATGTGGAAATACTCCTCAATATGAAGACCTCGAAAATTTATACAATAAATATAAAGACAAACTGGTAATCGTCGGCTTCCCTGCAAATAACTTTGGTGCTCAGGAACCAGGCGATAATACCGAAATTGCTGAGTTTTGTAAAAAAAATTATGGCGTTACTTTTCCAATGGCAGCAAAAGTTTCAGTGAAAGGAGAGGATATGGCACCGATATATAAGTACATCGTTGGTGTTGCTGAACAAAATGGATTTGCTGATCCAATCAAATGGAATTTCACCAAATTTTTATTCGATGGAAATGGAAAATTTCTCACTGTTTTCTTTAACCACGATAGATTAATTCCTGATAATGCTGATGCAAAAGGCAAAGAGGCCTATGATAAGTTAATTGATTATTTGAAGTAAAGGTGTAGGGCGAAATTTTGAAGACATTGTTAAAGAATAATTGACATCGAGAAAATAAAAGCCTGGCATTACAACCAGGTTTTTATCTTTGTCGAATATGCAGTTTAACCAGGTAATTGCCGACAATCCAACAAAACAGCGCCTGAAAGAATTAGTTCAAAAAAACCGCCTTTCTCACGCGCTATTATTTCTGGGCAGGGAAGGAAGCGGCGCGTTGCCTTTGGCAATTGCTTTTGCTCAGTATGTTCTTTGCGAAAAAGTAAATGCGAAATCTGATAAAAGTGCTATCTCTTTATTTGGAGAAAAAGAAACGTCAGAAAATTCGCAATTGTTAGAAGATAGTTGTGGCCAATGTTCTTCCTGCGTCAAAGCAAATCAATTAATTCATCCGGACCTGCATTTTTCTTATCCTGCTTTAAAAAGAGACAGCAATCATAAGCAGGTTTTAAGTACCGATTATATTACAGAATGGCGTGAATTTGTGCAGAAGTATCCTTATAATAATGTGGCGGATTGGATTGATTATGTAAAAGAAAATTCAAAATTAAAAATAGATAGTCCGGCCAACAAACAAGGAAATATCACTGTTTTTGAATGTGATGACATTTCGCATAAACTGAGCTTAAAATCCTTCGAAAGTGATTACAAAATCCTCATTATGTGGATGCCGGAATTTTTGGGGAAAGAAGGAAATAAACTGTTGAAACTGATTGAAGAACCACCACCCGATACGCTTTTTATTTTTGTTGCGGAAGATGAAAATGCGATTTTACCCACGATTTTATCAAGAACACAATTGATAAAAGTTCCTTCTCTTTCCAATACAGAAATTGAAGAAGCATTGATAAAAAATTATCAGTTAAATCGCGAAAAAGCAGCTGAAATTGCGGCTGTTTCAGAAGGAAATTTCCGTGAAGCGTTACAATTTTTACAAGCGCCACAAGAAGATTTGCAGGCGCAAATCAGGGAGTGGCTGAATCTTATTTTAAAAAATAATGCCGCTTCACAATTAAAATGGCTTGATGAAATCAATAAGATTGGTCGGGAAAAACAGAAGCAATTTTTAAAGTATTTTATTCATTTACTGGAACAGGGCATCCGTGCGGGTTATTTAAATGAAGAGCATTTGGGGATGATTCCGGAAAATGAAAGAGATTTTGCTTTTCGTATCAATAAAATTTGCGGAACAGATGCCCAGGAGGCTATGGTAAAAGAGTTGGACAATGCCATTTATTACATCGAAAGGAATGCGCATGCAAAAATGTTATTTCACGCCCTTACAATCCGTTTTTTCCACATTATTAAAGATAATTCCCTACTTTTGGTTTATTGAGATAAAGGAAATGTTGCGGATGATTCTATAATTTTTTTTTGCCTGGGACCACTAAGGAACGGATTATACAAGGCTGATAATTAATTTTCAGCAAATGATTTTGCAATATAATTTGAATAATTTTTTTTTGTAGAATTTACAATACAACCCAGAAAAAATTGTACTGCATCCGGCTAAACTTCTCTTTTTCATTTTTTTATTAATTCATTTTTTTAACTATTTATATGGGATGTACGAGTTGTGGAACCGGAAAGCCGAATGGCTGTAAAAGCAACGGTGGATGTAGTACCGGTGGATGTAACAGGTTAAATGTGCATGACTGGCTGGCCAATTTGCCAATTGACGATATGGAAAGCGCTTGTCGCATTCTGGAAGTTTCATTCAACCAGGGAAGCCGCAAAGATTTTTACAGAAACAATACAATGAACCTTTTTACAAAAGGAGATATCATCGCGGTCGAAGGCGTAAGTGGTTTTGATGTAGGAACGGTAAATCTTACCGGCGAGTTAGTCAGGCTTCAGTTAAAAAAGAAAAGAGTTGAAGAAAATAGTGCTGATATAAAAAGGGTTTTACGATTAGCAACAGACAACGATATCGCCAAATGGAAAGAAACCAAATTGCGTGAAAGGCAAGTTTTAATCAGAAGCCGTGCAATTGCCCGACAATTAAAGGTGGATCTTAAAATGTCGGAGGTCGAGATTCAAGCCGATGCAAGAAAAGCCACTTTTTATTATATCGCTGACGAAAGGGTTGATTTTCGTGAGTTGATTCGCATTTATGCCACTGAATTTAAGGTAAAAGTGGAAATGAAACAGATCGGTGCCCGTCAGGAAGCCGGAAAAGTTGGAGGAATTGGAAGTTGCGGCCGCGAACTATGCTGCAGCACCTGGCTAACAGATTTTAAAAGTGTTAATACAAATGCTGCTCGTTATCAGAATCTTAGCATCAATCAAACCAAACTTAGTGGTCAATGTGGCCGTCTAAAATGTTGTTTAAATTATGAATTAGACACTTACCTGGATGCGTTGCAGCATTTCCCGGATGATGCGGACGTAATTGAGGTAGCAAAAGGCCGTGCCTTTTTAGTTAAAAAAGATATTTTCAGAAACCTGATGTGGTACACGATGGCAGATAGTACCAAGCATTATCCGCTAACCATTGAAACAGTAAAGAAAATAAAAGATCAAAACCGCAAAGGCGTTAAACCGGAAGCGCTGGAAACTGTGGAAATTGTGAGCGGAAAACCGAAAGAAGTGGAACCAGAATTCGTAGATGTGGTCGGGCAGATTAGCCTCAGGTCTTTAGAAAAAAACAGTCGCAAAAGAAGAGACCATGAGCGTCCGGGTAACATAACTGATAAGGGAACTGCAAACAGAAGACAACCTAAAAAGCCTGCACAAGGAAAGCAATCCGAGAATCTTCGTAATGAAAAAAGCAATCGGAGGACACATACCAACAAAAACCGACCCCCAAAAAAGGGCTGAGCGGAGCGATGGGTAAAAACTATAGTCGTTTATATAATATAATGACGATAGGAATTCTCGTATTATACAGGGAAAGAGCTTCTAATATTAATTTCGACACTGTTTCCAACAATAACAGGCAAACCAAAATACAAATTCCAGCTATTTATGCTTTTACCGGGCTTTTTACTGATAATACTGCTGATGGTCAATTTCTTCTTTTACAATATCAGGAACCAGGTATCGTATTGATTTTTTTTCACGAATCATCTGCCTGATTTGAGTACTGGAAATGGAGAGAAGAGGAGCATTCAATAATTTCACCCCTTCAGTCAACATGTGAGAGGCGACAGGAAAACCCGGCCTTTCATAAATAATTACCGAATAATTTTTCAGTAAAACATCTGAATTTTTCCACTTTTTTATATTTTGAAAACTGTCGCTTCCCATAATTATACAAAATTCGTTT
This sequence comes from uncultured Chitinophagaceae bacterium, assembly GCA_963706825.1. GTDB lineage: Bacteria > Bacteroidota > Bacteroidia > Chitinophagales > Chitinophagaceae > Ginsengibacter. The sequence continues at coordinate 1,674,367 of CAVPNT010000005.1, forward strand.
TCCGGGTATTGATCCGTCAAATGAGTGAGCGTATCAATTGTGTATGAAGGAACAGGAAGTTTAAATTCAACGTTTGACGTGCGTAATTTCTTTTCGCCTTCAATGGCAAGATCAATCAAATGCTTTCGATGCTGTTGATTAATTAAAGAACCTTTTTCTTTAAAAGGATTTTGCGGAGATACAATAAACCAAACTCTGTCAAGTGTGGTGTAATTCGCTATATAATTGGCGATAATCAAGTGCCCGTTATGAACCGGATTAAAAGAACCGAAATACAACCCAATTTTCATCCTTAAGATTTAAGTGTTTCAATTTCATCTACAAATATTTGTTCGGCCTCATCTAATCTCAAACTTAAAGAATAGCCGGCAACAAGAATGTAAATCGGATCTCCGAGCGGAGCCTTCTTCCAAACCGTTACTTCCTCTTCCGGCAGACAACCCATTTCCATCAACTTTAAAATAATTTCATGGTTTTCAAAAGACTTAATTTTTACTTTTGTTCCTGTTTTTACCTGCGATAATTTCATAATTGCAAATTTCACTTAAAAATTCTTTGCCAGTTTTAAAAAATTCACAATTGGGTACAATAACTTTTACTCATCATAACGTGCCAGCTCCGCTGAAAGACAAACTTCTTGCAAAAACGCTTCTTGCATCTGTTTTCGCGCAGGAGCACACCGATTTTAAGTCGGTCTCCTATATTTTTTGCTCGGATGAGTACTTATTAAAATTAAATAAGGAATATCTGGCCCATGATACGCTAACCGATATTTTAACTTTTACGCTTTCCGGCGTTTCCCTACCTATCGTTTCTGAAATCTATATTAGTGTCGAAAGAGTAAAGGAAAATGCCATGCTTCTCGGCGTTACTTTTCAAAACGAGTTATACCGGGTAATGATTCACGGCATACTGCATCTATGCGGGTACAAGGACCATTCCCGTTCTGAAAAACAAGAAATGAGAAAAAAAGAGGATTTCTACTTAAGCAGGTTAATTTAATGTTCCACGTGGAACGTTCTTTGAAAAAGCTTAGCTTTTGTTTCACGTGGAACAATTATACATTAAAAATTCAATGTGGTATTTTTGCAAAATGTTTCAGAAATATGATGTAATTGTTGTCGGTGCAGGCCATGCCGGTTGTGAGGCAGCCGCTGCAGCTGCAAATTTGGGAAGCAAGGTCTTGCTTATTACTATGAATATGCAGAATATGGCGCAAATGAGCTGCAATCCGGCAATGGGCGGTATTGCCAAAGGACAAATTTTACGGGAAATAGATGCAATGGGCGGTTATTCCGGGATAGTCTCAGATGAAACTATGATTCAATTTAGGATGCTGAATAAAAGTAAGGGTCCGGCAATGTGGAGCCCGCGAACACAAAATGACCGAATGCTTTTTTCAAGTAAATGGCGGGTGATGCTGGAAAACACCGCGAATCTCGACTTTTACCAGGACTCCGTGATCGGGTTATCAAAAAACGGAATCCAAATAACCGGCGTTAAAACTGCACTTGGTCATCACATTCTAGCAAATTCAGTTATTCTTACAAATGGTACCTTTTTAAACGGCATTATACATATAGGCCAAAAGCAATCGAAGGGTGGAAGAGTGGCAGAAAAAGCTTCAGCAGGAATTACGGAACAATTGGTAGAGTGGGGTTTTGAAAGTTCCCGTCTAAAAACCGGCACTCCACCGCGCATTGACGGGCGCTCTCTGGATTATTCTAAAATGGAGGAGCAGAAAGGCGATGAAAATATAAGCGGCTTTTCTTTTTTAGATAGTAAAAAGCCGGTCAAACAAAGAAGTTGCTGGATTACTTATACAAATCAGCAAGTTCATGATATTTTAAAGACCGGATTCAACGACAGCCCCATGTTCCAGGGAAGAATTAAAGGAATAGGACCAAGATATTGCCCCAGCATAGAAGATAAAATCAACCGTTTCGCAGAGCGGGAAAGGCATCAATTGTTTATTGAACCGGAAGGATGGGAAACAGTTGAGGTGTATGTAAATGGTTTTTCTTCATCATTGCCGGAAGAAGTCCAGTTTGAAGCGTTAAAGAAAGTTCCCGGCTTTGAAAACCTTAAAATGTTTCGTCCTGGCTACGCCATTGAATACGACTATTTTCCTCCAACGCAATTAAAACGAAACTTAGAGACAAAGCTGATAAAAAACTTGTTTTTTGCAGGACAAATTAATGGAACGACTGGTTATGAAGAAGCGGCTTGCCAGGGCCTTATCGCGGGTATCAATGCACATGAATCGGTAAATAACCATGAGGAATTTATTCTTAAAAGAAACGAGGCCTATATCGGCGTTTTGATAGACGACTTAATAAATAAAGGAACAGACGAGCCATACAGAATGTTTACGAGCCGCGCGGAATATCGCACCTTACTCCGACAGGATAATGCAGACCTCCGGCTTACGGAAAAAAGTTTCAGAATTGGATTAGCTTCCCAGCAAAGAATGGATAAAGTAATTGAGAAGAAAAAAGAAATAAAGGATATCATTCAAATTTTGCAACAAACAAAATTAGAACCCATAGAAATAAATGGTTTCCTATTGGAGAATGAATCTTCTCTTGTTTCAGAAAAAATAAAGGCTTCACAGGTTTTATTAAGGCCGGGAATTGGTTTACAAAATCTTATAGATTCTCTTCCTGTATTTAAAAAGCAATTGGGCAGTTTTTCAAAAGCTTCCATTGAGCAGGCAGAAATACAAATAAAATATGAAGTATATCTTCAAAAAGAAGAAGAACTGATTAGTAAAATGAGCGCTCTGGAAGACCAGGTAATTCCGGATAGTTTTAATTATGAAAATATTTCTTCTCTTTCAAATGAAGCAAGACAAAAATTTAAAAAAATCAGGCCGCAAACACTTGGCCAGGCAAGCAGAATTAGTGGCGTAAATCCCAGCGATGTACAAATACTAATGGTTTATATGGGCCGGTAATTTACGTGTATGCATGACCGTTATATTAATAATTTATGGAAATAAAACTAGCAGGAAACCTTACAAAAAATGAAGTGTTTCAACAGATTCAAAACTACCTCGCACAACAAGGATTTATAGTGTCCAAATCGGATCAAACCCGTCCCTGGGGAGGCTTCTTTGTAATCGACGAAAATCAATCGGAAAAATTTATTGATTTCTTTTTTGAAGATGTACCGGATTCCGATAAAAGCAGTGAAGGAAAAATAAGCCCGAAGATCCTGGTAGTAGAAAAAGAAAAAAGGCTAAGCTGGCAGTATCATCACCGGCGCGCTGAACTCTGGAAAGTGATTTCCGGTGAAGTAGGTGTGGTAACGAGCGAAAATGATGAAGAAACGGGGATTCACACAAAAAAAGAAGGAGACGTAATCGTTTTAAAAAAAGGTGAGCGTCACAGATTGATTGGTTTGGAAAGCTGGGGGGTTCTTGCTGAAATATGGAAACATACGGAAAAACTTTTTCCAAGTGATGAAGAGGATATTGTACGGGTACAGGACGATTTTGGAAGGTAAGAGCAGCGACTGATACTAAGGGTGCATTTCGTAATGTCGCAAAGGTTGCCAACCTTAATAACTTTTTTTCAAGTTAAAAAATGTATTCCAAAGGTTGGCAACCTTGAACCGCGGCGCGACAAATTGAAATGCACCCGATATTAATGGTTTTGTTTTACATTAATCGGTTCGCACTCGCATTACTATCATGTGAAAACATTTTATCGTAATTTGTAAAGGCGCTGCTTTTATAAATTTTTATGGATCATAAAATCACTACTCTTAAAGAAATTGCAACCCGTTTGAAATTTTCGGTTTCAACAGTTTCACGCGCGCTACATAACCATCCAAGCATCGGATTGGGAACCACCGCCCGTGTACAACAACTTGCAAAGGAATTGGGCTACGAGCCAAATCAAACCGCTGTACTTTTTAAACAACAGAAAACCAATACAATTGGTGTTATTTTGCCAAACCTGAAAGAAGAGTTTTTTTCAGAAGCGATCAATGCAATTGAAGATGTTGCAAAAGAAAATAAGTACAGCGTTTTGATAGGCCAGTCTCACGACAATGTGGAACAGGAAAAACAGATTATCACAGCCATGAAAAATCACCGTGTCGATGGCCTGATTGTTTCCATTTCAAAGTTTACCAACCATTACAATCATCTGACTGATATGGGAAAGTATAACATTCCCGTTGTATTCTTTGACCGTGTGCCAGAACTGCCCACCTTTCATAAAGTGTCGTCAGATATAGCTGCAGGCACAAAACAGGCAATAGAGTTTTTAATTAGAAACGGTCACCGCAGAATCGGAGTGATCAATGGCCCGAAAGAAATGAAATCCTGCAAGGAAAGAACCAGGGCATATATGGATGTGTTAAAGAAGAAAAGAATAAAAATTGATATGTCGCTGATTGTGAGCACCGACCTTACCCGCGAAACCGCATACAAAGCAATGGACGAGCTATTAAAACTGAAACATCCGCCGACAGCTATTTTGGTTATTAATGATTATGTGGCGCTTGATGCCATTCAATTTGCCCGTAAAGCAAAATTAAAAATCAACAAAGAGATTTGTTTTGTGAGTTATGCAAATTTGCCAATAACCAGTTACCTCGAGTACCCGCCACTTGCTTCAGTAGAACAGTTTCCATACCAGCAAGCGCAAAAAGCTACGGAAATTTTATTTGAACTTTTGGAACAACAGAAAAAACCCCTTTCACTTCAAAGCAAATATCACGATATTCTCATTGAAGGACAATTGGTTATAAATAAAAAAAGTAAAAGATAAAACGAATTTCTCCGTATTTTTTATTAGAAAGACGTCTAAGGTTTATGACAAACGCCCAAAAAGAAGATTAAAAGTTTTCTCATACAGCAAATGAAGAAATAAGCAAGATTCTGATTTTACGTTTTTTTGATAAGATGACTAAATATTTACAGATTCAGCATTTAAAAAAAACAGAGCGGAGTTAATTTCTTTATCTTGTTGTCATGATAAAATATCACTTTTTAATCCTGGCAATTTTATGTTTTAGCTGCTCAAAAAAAACGTCTCCCGTTCCTCCTCCAGCTGCAGGTAGTTTTGTGGTTTTATCTACAAATGTGAATACTAAACCAGCAGACAGAGAAATTAACTTTTTCAATGTCAATCCAAATGCAATTATAAAAATTTCTTTTTCCGCCTCGGTTGATAGGGCCTCCGTAAATAAAAATATTGCATTCATTAATAGTTCCGGTACACAGATTCCTTTCAATATTTCTTACGAAAACAAGGATAGTATCCTTTTAATTCAGCCAACTTCCGCATTGCAGTTTCTATCAAAATATATTCTTACCGTTACAACGCTGGTACAATCGGATCAGAAAGTTGTGTTGAAGCAAAACTACACCGTGAATTTAATTACATCCATCGATTCCACAGATAAATTTCCGGTTCTTTCAGATAGCGCTTTATTAGATATTATTCAAAAGCAAACGTTCAAATATTTTTGGGATTTTGGACATCCCATTTCAAGAATGGCGCGTGAAAGAAACACATCAGGAGACGTTGTAACTACCGGTGGTACCGGCTTTGGAGTCATGAGCATATTAGCGGCAATAAACAGAAATTTTATTTCGCGTGCTGATGGATTGCAAAGAATCAATACAATTGCCGGCTTTTTAAAGAATAATTGTAGCCGTTATCACGGGGCATTTGCCCATTGGATAAACGGTGCCACGGGAGCAACAGTTCCATTTAGCCAGCAAGATGACGGAGCGGATCTGGTAGAAACATCTTTACTGATGCAGGGATTATTATGTGCACGGCAATATTTTAATTCATCGAATCCTGCTGAAGATAGTTTAAGAAATAACATCAATATTTTATGGAACGGAATCGAATGGAACTGGTTTAGAAATGGAGGACAAAATGTATTGTATTGGCATTGGAGCCCGAATTATAATTTTAATATAAACCTCCAGATAAAAGGCTGGAATGAAGCGCTGATTGTGTATGTGCTCGCCGCTTCTTCCAATACAGATTCTATTCCTAAAGTGGTTTATGATAATGGATGGGCATCGAATGGTGCGATGAAAAACGGAGCCACTTATTATGGAATAAAATTACCCCTTGGGCCAGATCTGGGTGGCCCGCTTTTCTTTTCGCAATACTCGTTTCTTGGAATAAATCCTCATAATCTTAGCGATTCTTATGCAGATTATTTCGGGCAAAATACAGCTCATTCAATGATCAATTATAATTATTGCGTAGCAAATCCGCAGCATTTTAATGGGTACAGCTCGGACGTTTGGGGGCTCACAGCAAGTGATGATAATTTAACCGGTTATTCCGCTCATTCTCCTACAAATGATGATGGCGTAATTTCTCCTACAGCTGCTATTTCTTCATTGCCCTATACACCAGAGCAATCACTGAATGCGCTGCGATTTTTTTATCATAAATTAGGCGATAAATTGTTCAAAGATTACGGATTTATAGATGCTTTTAATTTATCTGATTATTGGTTTGCGGATTCTTTTCTGGCTATCGACCAGGGACCTGAAATCGTAATGATAGAAAATTATCGAAGCAGTTTATTGTGGAATTTATTTATGAGTTGCCCGGAAATAAAAAGAGGAATGAAACATCTGGGTTTTCAAAGCCCAAATTTGTAAGCAGCATTTTTATTTTGTAGAAAAAGACAATGGAAAGTTTTTATGCATTTTCGAAAAACATTTCAGTAAACAAACAAATAAGCGCCATTCTTGTTTTCACCTTTTTACAATTTACTGCCGCAAATCACCTTGCAATTTGTCTTTTTCGCACATGCTGATTGGGTGAAAGTAATTGCATATTTGCAATGTAATAAAATCACACTCTTTAAAAATTTAAGGAAATGGCAGAAAACAAACCGGTTATCCAAATCGAAACAACTGTAAATGCACCCATTGAAAAAGTCTGGGAATTATGGACAAAGCCCGATCACATTGTCAACTGGAGTTACGCATCCGATGACTGGCATACGCCGCATGCAGAAAATGATTTGCAAAAAGGTGGAAAATTTTCGTCCAGAATGGAAGCAAAAGATGGAAGCATGGGATTTGATTTTGGTGGAATTTATGATGATGTCATTCAAAATGAATACATCGAATACACTATTGGCGATGGACGAAAAGTAAAAATAAACTTCAATGCGAAAGGTGATAAAACTGAAATAATAGAAAGTTTTGAAGCAGAAAACACAAATTCTTTAGAAATGCAAAAAGGAGGATGGCAGGCAATCCTGGATAATTTCAAAAAATATGTTGAAAAAAATTCCTGATGTTTTTTTCTAATTTTTTTAGAGCTCATCAATAGGTTTTTTAACTTAATTCCAAGATTTCATTTTAATTCACGCAGATAAACATTTGTAAATTCACGAAATGAAATGGTGCTTTTTGTGTATTTTCTTTTTTCCCTTACTTGTTTTCTCTCAGGACAATTATGGTTATAAAAACCTGGTAATGGAAGGTGGAGGCGTGCGTGGCCTTGCTTATCCCGGCGCTTTAGAAGTACTCGAACAAAAAGGAATTCTTCAGAATATAGAAAATGTGGCCGGATCCTCTGCTGGCGCAATTGCCGGATTGGTGGTATCTTTAGGCTATTCCTCCCAGAAGATAGATTCTATTTTGCAAACTTTAGAAATCGCGGAATTTAACGATGGCAAATTTTTTTTTGGAAAAATAAGGCGCATAAAAAAACAATACGGAATGTATAAGGGCGACGCCTTCGAATCATGGCTGTCACATTTGATAGAATCCAAAACAGGAAATGCAGATCTTACTTTTGAGAATTTACATAATTTGCATTTAACCAACAAAAATTTCAGAGACTTTTATTGTACAGGAACAAACATTAGTAAACAAAAACTGGAAGTATTATCCTGGAAAACATTTCCTGAAATGAAATTAAAAACTGCCGTTCATATCAGCAGTTGCATTCCTTTTTATTTTGTGCCGGTTGCTATAGATAGTGCGGGAAATGAAATATTATCAAAAGATTCTTCTGCCGATTTCGATTATTATGTAGATGGCGGAATGCTTTGCAATTATCCCATCAGCATTTTTGATTCGTGCTCCGATGGGGGAAATCCAATGGTGTGTAAAAGTCTTGTGCTTAACCCACAGACACTGGGTTTAAAGCTTGAAAGAGGTGACCAAATAAAAGAATTTGATGAAGGCAAAACACAAATTGCTCCTTATGAAATTAACAATATGAAGCAATATTCTTCTGCTGTAATGAACCTGATGATGGAAACCATCAATCGTCGCACTCCCGATCTTTCCAATGAAAGAGGAAGAACCATTTACATCAGTTATGGAGTTATTTCCGGAAGACCAAGAAAAGTTTCCATCAAAGAAAAAGACTTTTTATATACCAACGGTAAAGTGGCCGCAAATGACTTTTTCAATAAAAGAATGATTGAAAAACCACTGTCTTTTTTATCTCCCTTTCAATAGATTACCTTTGCAAAAAATTATTATTGCCTTAAAAAAAGGTAAACTTTCTATTGATTTAATAAAATATGCAACATCTATCCGAACAGGAAATTATCCGCAGAGACAAATTAAAAGAACTGACGAATCTCAATATTGATGCATATCCTGCCGAATTATACCCGGTAAATACCACGGCAGCATTTATAAAAAATAATTATAAAGGCGAAGAAAATAAAAGCGATTTTGAGCAGGTTTGTATCGCAGGAAGAATTCTCAGCATCCGTGATATGGGCAAAGCGTCATTTGCTGTACTGCAGGATGCAACGGGCAAAATCCAGGTGTACATCCGCAGGGATGACATTGCTCCGGATGATGATAAAACATTGTATAATGTTGTTTGGAAAAAGCTCATTGACATTGGTGATATCATTGGCGTTAAGGGCTATGTTTTTACCACAAAAACCGGTGAAACATCTATTCATGTTTCTGAATTAAAAATTCTTTCAAAATCTTTGCGCCCATTGCCGGTTGTAAAAGAAAAAGACGGTGAAACTTTTGATGAAGTAACCGATGCAGAATTTCGTTATCGGCAGCGCTATGCCGATTTAATTGTAAATCCACACGTAAAAGAAACATTTATCAAAAGAACAAGAATGATAAATGCAATACGTAATTTTTTGAATGAAAAAGGTGCGCTTGAAGTAGATACTCCTGTTTTGCAAAATATTCCAGGAGGCGCTGCAGCACGGCCTTTCATTACACATCATAATGCTTTGGATGTTCCATTTTATTTGCGTATTGCCAATGAATTGTATCTGAAAAGATTGATCGTTGGCGGCTTTGATTGGGTATATGAATTCAGCCGAAATTTCAGAAATGAAGGAATGGATCGCACCCATAATCCTGAATTTACTGTACTTGAATTTTATGTAGCTTACAAAGATTATCTGTGGATGATGGAAACAACAGAACAGATGCTGGAGCAAACTGCAATCGCGGTAAACGGTTCTGCGAAAGTATTTTCGGGCGATAAAGAAATTGATTTTACAGCACCGTACAAAAGAATAACCATGTATGATGCCATCAAAGAATTTACCGGAATTGATATAAGTGATAAAGATGAGCAAGGGTTGAGAGATGTTTGTCAACAGTTAGGCATACATGCTGATAAAACGATGGGAAAAGGTAAATTAGTTGATGAAATTTTTTCTGAAAAATGTGAAGAGCATTTTATTCAACCGACTTTTATTATAGATTATCCGGTAGAAATGAGCCCGCTTACAAAAAAACATCGCAGTAAAGCCGGATTGGTAGAGCGTTTTGAACTAATTGTAAATGGAAAAGAAATTGCAAATGCATACACGGAATTAAATGATCCGTTAGAACAAAGGGAACGTTTTGAAGAACAATCAAAATTAATGGAGCGCGGAGATGATGAAGCAATGTTTATTGATTATGATTTTTTGCGTGCGCTTGAATATGGAATGCCTCCAACCAGTGGAATTGGTTTTGGAATAGATCGTTTGGCGATGTTACTTACCAATCAATCTTCCATACAAGACGTTTTGTTTTTCCCACAAATGAGGCCCGAAAAAAGAGGCGAGGAAAAGGAGGCGGAAGCTTAATTAATTTTTAGTAGTAATTTACTTTTAAAAACTTTCTGTAATGTGGCAGTTTTTGAATGATTACTTCAGCTTTACTAAAAAAGAAAGGCGTGGGATTATTTATGTAGTTTCCATCATCATCGCTTTAATTTTTCTGCCATTTTTATTTCCATATTTCAGCAAAGACGAAAACATAGATACGTCAAAATTTGAAAAAGAAATCGCTCAATTGCAGATTGATTCTTCTTCAAAAAAAATCTATTCTAAATTCCCAAATGAATATAAAAATGATTTTTCACCTTCGGAAAAATATACGCCAGCAAAGGGAGCGCTTTTTTATTTTGACCCAAACAGCGCATCAGTAAACGATTGGATAAGATTGGGCATCAGGGAAAAGACTGCTAATACGATTCAAAAGTATATTTCTAAAGGAGGAAAATTTTATAAACCCGAAGATTTAAAAAAGATTTGGGGCTTAAGCGAAAGTGATGCAAACAGGTTGATTCCTTATGTTTCTATAAAACGCATTGAAACCAGTTATCCGCATTTTGAAGAAAAAAAATATTCAGGCAAACCAGAGTATCCGGCTAAAAACTTTGTTGACAAAATAGACATTAATCTGGCAGATACAACTGCTTTTATTAAACTTCCCGGTATTGGAAGCAGGCTTGCTAACAGAATTATTTCTTTCAGGGAAAAACTCGGCGGCTTTTATTCAATTGACCAAATTGGTGAAACCTACTTACTTCCCGATTCTACTTTTCAAAAAATAAAATCACAATTAGCCCTCAAGAGTAAACTAACAAAAAAGATAAATATCAATTCAGCTTCTGTTGATGAAATGAAATCCCATCCTTACATCAGGTATTATGTTGCCAATGCGATTTTTCAATATCGTCAGCAGCATGGAAAATTTCAATCTGTAGAAGAAATTAAAAAAATCATGTTGGTAACAGATGACATTTATAATAAAGCATCTCCTTATTTAACCATAGATTAAAAACTGCAGTAAAAGAAGAAATAAGCACAAAAATTGTATTGTATAGTTCTACAGTAAAGAAAGAAATAGTCTGATTTCTTATTCTGAAATAGAAGAGTTGTATTATTCGTTTTATCTTGTGTTACTTTAACAATCATAATTTATGGATTTTTCAAAAGACGAAATAACGTTGCAGGCAGCTGAAACTGCAAGAGAATTTGCGAATCAATTTATAAGGCCAGATATGATGATTTGGGATGAAAAACAGGAATTCCCCATTGAAGTTTTCAAAGGATTGGGACGGCTGGGATTGATGGGAGTTTTAGTGCCTGTAGAATATGGTGGTAGCGGCTTAAGTTATTTCGAATATGTCGCAATTATCAGTGAAATTTCTAAAGTTTGTGGCTCCATTGGTTTATCTGTTGCGGCACATAACTCATTATGCACGGGCCATATTCTTGCATTTGCAAATGAAGAACAAAAGAGAAAATATTTACCAAAACTTGCCTCTGCGGAATTTATCGGTGCCTGGGGATTGACCGAACCAAACACAGGAAGCGACGCCGGCAATATGCAATGTGTAGCAGAAAAAGATGGCGACGAATGGGTAATTAATGGAACAAAAAGCTGGATAACGCATGGAAAAAGTGGCGATGTAGCCGTAGTTATTTGCCGGACCGGAGAACCACGCACACGCGACAACTCCACATCCTTTATTGTTCCACGAGGTACACCAGGATTTAGCGGAGGAAAAAAAGAAAACAAACTTGGCATGCGCGCCAGTGAAACTGCAGAAATGATTTTTGATAATTGCCGGATTCCCGATTCTGCGCGAATGGGAGACGTGGGCGATGGTTTTAAACAGGCGATGAAAGTGCTGGATGGTGGCCGAATTTCAATTGCAGCACTCGGATTAGGAATTGCAAAAGGGGCGTATGAAGCTTCTGTGCAATATGCAAAAGAAAGGCATCAGTTTGGAAAACCGATTGCAGAATTCCAGGGAATCGCTTTTAAACTGGCTGATATGGAAACAGAGATAAAGGCGGCAGAATTGCTCATAGAGCACGCTTGCGCTTTAAAAATAAAAGGAGAAAATGTGACCAAAGAATCTGCAATGGCTAAATATTATTCCAGCGAAATAGCTGTGAAAGTGGCTACAGACGCAGTTCAGATATTTGGCGGTTATGGCTATACCAAAGATTTTCCGGTAGAAAAATTTTATCGCGATAGCAAACTTTGTACGATAGGAGAAGGAACGAGTGAAATACAAAAAATTGTAATTGCAAGAGAGGTTTTGAGATAATTTTCGGAACTATCTATTCCATTCATGGAAATAAGATTGCTTTTTTTACTTTAATTATTACACTAAAGCTGATTTTATAAAATTGTAATGCACGGAAAAAAAATTTTATTTTAACAATAAATTGTATTTTCTTGCGTTCTTATTTTTTTATTTTTCACACACCATTAAACCAGAATTACTTTTTATGAAAAAAATTCTTCTCTTTATTGCAGCATTTGCAATTTTTACTACCTCTTTTGGAGCAACAGGTTTTTCTTACGCGCCTAAAAAAGCAACTGAAATTTATTTACCTATCGGAAAGGATATGCAAATTTCACTAATGGACTTTTCACAAATCACCGTAAAAGATTATGAAAAGCTGAGTGGCAAGCATTTGAATTTTTTTGAGAAAATGAGTTTTAAAGCAGGGCAAAAAAAATTGAGAAAAAGTTTTGCCGCTGATGGAACCGTTACTAACAAAAAATTACTGAAGATGATGTCTGCTGACGATCATTCAGTAGGTTTTCATCTTGGTGGCTTTGCCCTTGGATTTGGCCTTGGCCTCATTGGCGTTTTAATCGCATATATTATCACGGGCGATCATGACGTAGATAGAAACAGAAGAAAATGGGCGTGGATTGGATTAGGTGTTTATGTTGTTCTGGTTGTCGCATTGATAATCGCATTTCTCCCGAGAACAGGAATGGTGTATTAATTTCGGCTTCCACAAAATTTTTAAATGCTGTTCAAACTAAGAACAGCATTTTTTTTATAATGCAAACTGCGCTTATGTTGTTTAGTCAATGAACTGCGGCGTGAACAAAATTATGGAAGCCATTATAGTTCATCGAAAAAATAAAGAGCAGTCTAAAACGATTGCGACTATATCAAAAGCGCTAAAAATTCCATTTCAAAAAGCTGAATCAGAAAACTCTTATGATCCTGAATTTGAAAAGGAAATATTACAAGCTAAAGAAGATATAAAAAATGGAAAAAGCATTGCGGGGGAAACTCAACATTTATGGAAATAAAAAATCCTACAACCCAAATCTTGCACTTATTTCCAGCATTCTTTCAATTGGTTTTTTAGATGCCATTCTGAGTTTTTCATCCATGATGATTTCCGGCTCTTCATATTCCATGCACAAATAGAGTTTTTCGAGCGTATTCAGCTTCATAAAAGGACAATCATTGCAAGCGCAGGCATTATCAGGAGGTGCCGGAATAAAAGTCTTTAAAGGTGCTTGCATTTGCATCTGATGAATGATTCCTGATTCTGTTGCAACAATAAATTCTGTTGCCGGATTTTCTTTAGAATATTTTAATAAACCGCTGGTACTTCCTATAAAATCTGCCAGTTCCAAAACCGGTTCTTCACATTCCGGATGCGCAATCACTTTTGCATTTGGATGGCGCATTTTTAATTTCGTTATTTTTTCACGGCTAAAAATTTCATGAACAATGCACGCGCCATTCCACAAAACCATATCTCTTCCCGTTTTCTTTATCAGATAAGCGCCTAAATTTTTATCGGGTGCAAAGATGATTTTTTGTTCTTTTGGCAAACTGTTTATGATCGCTTCGGCATTTGAAGAAGTACAAATAATATCGCTCAAAGCTTTCATTCCTGCGGAACAGTTGATGTAAGTAATCACCAAATGGTCCGGATATTGCTCTTTAAATTTTTGAAAAAGATCGGCAGGCGCAGAATCGGCAAGGGAACATCCGGCTTTCAAATCGGGCAATAGAACCTTTTTATTTGGGTTCAATATTTTAGCCGTTTCGGCCATAAAATGCACACCGGCAAAAACGATTATATCCGCAGTGGTGGATTGTGCTTTTTGTGCAAGAGCAAGGCTGTCGCCGATGAAGTCTGCAACGTCCTGGATGTCGGGTTCCTGGTAATAATGGGCAAGTACAATGGCATTTTTTTCTTTTTTTAAGCGTTCAATTTCTGCGAAGAGGTCTAAGTTAACATCAATATCCAAATCCAGAAAACCTTTTTCTTCTAAATTTTTTTTTGCCGCTTCGATGTGAATATTTGCCATAGTATTTATTATTAATACCTTTTTTATTTAAAAGCCTATTACTATTAGGAGTGTGAATTTGTGGATAGATTGCTTTTTTATTTTGATGCAAATTTAAAACATCCTTCTTATCCACCTTTATCCACATCTTTTTAACACTCTTCTTTTAACATTCATGTTCAGTTAAACTACTTTTTTAACATGGGTTGATAAAAAATTATGTTGATAAAAAAATGAAACTTTTATTTCTAAAAAATGTGAATTCGGATTGGAAAAAATGTTGCTTCTTCTGGGAGAAAAGGAAGAATGTTGAAAAATCCACAGAGTTATTAGAAGTTATTCAGAAATAAATTTGAATAAAAGCGGTTTCCCCACAGAAATAATAATTTTTACACAGGACCATGTTGAAAACTATTTTTGGAGCGACTACAAGGTAGTCATTTGCACAAATTACATAAATAATGAAATCACTTTTCCTTCAGTAAACGAACAAATAATGTGGATTTATAATCCTAAAATTGTATCAGGCAGGTGTGGTTATTCTATAGAAGAAATTTTAAAAGATAATTTTTAGGAACGCGGGTTGCTCATATTTTTACAAAGAAGGAAAGCGATTACTTTTCGGTAAAGCAACAAATAACGGCAATTCATAAATGCTGAAAACAGGTCAAAGAGATGCGGATAATTTTAAAAAGAAATTAAAAAAAAAAATTTCCTGCGAAAAGCCTGTCAGCGCTAATCCTAATACGTTATCCACAATTTGTTCCTATTCTATTTTACACTATTTTTGCCGCCTTAATTCACAAAATTTAGAGTAAATACAATATGTCAATCATTCAGACTATCCGTGAGAAAGGCGCTGTAATCGTAATTGCATTAATTGCAATCAGTCTTATCGGATTTATATTAATGGATTCTATGAGCAGTGGCCGGGGATCAATATTTGGAAACAACAATACTTCTACCGTTGGTGTGGTAAACGGTGAAAAAATAGATCTGAACACATTTAACGATAAAGTAAAAGAAATTCAGCAACAATATCCGGATGCCGGAAGCGCGCAGAATAACCAGATAATGGAATCAGTGTGGAACCAGATGGTTGCCGAAAAAGTGGTTGACGGACAATTTGAAAAATTGGGCATTACTTTTACCCCTGATGAAATGAGCAGTATTATGTTTAGCAACGATGCTCCCCAGGCATTAAAACAGGCTTTTACTGATAAGCAGACAGGCCAATACGATATTGAACAAGCGAAGCAATGGTGGGCGCAAACGAAAAGAAATAAAAATGAAGAGCAGAGAAATGCCATTATTTCACAGGTAATTGACCCAATGCGTCTCAATAGCTTATATACGAAATATACTTCCATGATTGCCGGAAGTATGTATCAGCCCAAATGGCTTTCGAAAGAAATGAGTGAAGAAAAAAACCAGTTTGCTAATATTTCTTATGTCGCAGTTCCCTACACTGTTATCAGCGACAGCCTGGTAAAAGTAAGTGATAACGACATTCAGAATTATCTGGATAATCATAAAGCAAAATATCAGCAGGAAGCGGGCAGAATGATTTCGTATGTATCATTTAGCGCGGCAGCGAATGCAGAAGACAGCGCGAGGATTTTACAATCATTAAAAGATTTGAAACCTCAATTTGCTGCTGATTCGAATGCAAAATTTTTTCTTGGAAGAAATGCTTCTTCTGTTCCTTTTTTTGAAGGCTATATTCCAAAATCAAAACTGCAGGTACCGAATAAGGATTCTATCATTGATTTACCAAACGGCGGAGTTTTTGGACCTTATGAAGACGGCAAAAACTTTGTGCTGGCAAAAAAAGTGGATACGAAAATTATGCCTGATAGCATTGAATGCCGTCATATTTTATTAGGAACCATAGATCCTCAAACACAGCAACCGATAATGGATGACAGCACCGCACACAGAATTGCAGATAGTATCGCAACGGCCATAAAAGGTGGCGCCAACTTCGATTCACTTGAAGAAAAATATTCAACAGATCAGGCAGCAAAGCAAGAGAAAGGTGTGATGACTTTTGATATTATGACCATTCAAGGTGAAAATTTTTCAAAAGAATTTGCTGATTTTTTATTGAACGACAAAGGAGAAACGAAAAAAGTAGTGAAGACCCAATTTGGATGGCATTATATAGAAATTCTTGCTAAGAAAAATCCCGAAACTGCTTATAAAATTGCTTATATGGCAAAAGAAATTGCCCCAAGCGATCAGACAATCAATGCTGCAAATACTGCAGCCATAAAATTGTCGGGCATGGCAAAAGATGAAAAATCTTTTAATGATTATGTAGCTAAAAACGGTTTGAAAAAAATTACCCTTCCGATGGAAGTAAAAGAGAATGATTACCAGCTTGGAGCTTTGCAGGATGCGAGGCCTATTGTAAAATGGGCGTTTGAAGCAAAAGAAGGCCAGGTATCAGAACCGTTTGCCATAAAAGATGATTACGTGGTTGCTATTGTAGATAAAAAAGTAAAGAAAGGATTGCCAGATGTAAACACAGCGAGGCCAATGGTTGAAGGAATTATCATGAATATAAAAAAGGCGGATGAAATCAAAAAGAAATTGAATAATCCTTCTACTTTAGAAGCGGCAGCAGCGCCGTACCATCTGCAGGTTTTGAGCAGTGGTGCAGATTCAACACTTACCTTTGAAGCGCGGATTATCAATGGAATAGGAAATGAGCCACGGGTCGCCGGTGCTGCATTTAATAAAGAATACCAGACAAAAGTTTCTCCCGCTTTTGCAGGAAATACAGGAGTCTTTGTAATAAAAATAAACAGTGTATCTTCTAAACCTGCGGTATCATCTGAAATTGAAAAAATTCAGATGAATGAAGAATTGCAGAAAAACGTCCAGGCGGCTTTAGGGCAATCTTTCCAGGCGTTGAAAAAAACTGCAAATATTAAAGATAACAGGAGCAGATTTTTCTAAGAAAAAAAAAACAAATGATAATAAAAAAAGCCGTCGTTTTGATGGCTTTTTTTATTTGCAGCAAACGAAGAAACAACACGAAAAATGATTTTGTAACTTTACACAAAAGATAAAAGCATGGAAGATATTATTGTGAATAAAGTAGCCCAAAGTGGATTAAAAACGATTGATTTGGAAGATTTTTATCCAAAAGAAGACCTGGTGGAATTTGATTTAAAAAATCATTTGTTTATGGAGCTGATTTTGAAAGAAAAAGAATACCGGGAAGCATTAAAAAATACAGACTGGAGCATTTATCAAAATAAGAATGTAGCTATTACCTGTTCGGTAGATGCCATTATTCCGTTATGGGCTTATATGCTTGCTGTTAGCTATATGCAACCTTATGCATCAGATATTATTTTTGGAAATGAAAAAGAAGCCTTTAATATTTTATTTTTAAAAAATTTAGGCAAAATAAATACGGAGGAATTTGAAGATGCAAGAGTGGTAGTAAAAGGTTGTGGTGATAAAAAAATTCCTGAAACAGCTTATGTAGAAATTGCAAAAATATTACGGCCTGTCGCCAAAAGTATTATGTATGGCGAGGCTTGTAGTACGGTTCCTATTTTTAAAAGGAAATAGACTTTTTGAGGAAATAAGAAAACACCTTATTCCTTTGTTTGCTGTTTGAGAATTTATTTTTCCGGAGAATGAAGTCTGCTGTTTCTCAACAGCTCTCTCTTTTTTAAATCTGTTACATTTTCATAATTATATGGGCAATGCCTGCAACCATTGCCGCAGCAGTATCCGCGTTGAAGATGATATTTTTCAGTAAAAACCATTAACCCGGATTTATCAAAATAAAAATCGGCTCCTTCAATAAAATCATCATTTTTCATTCTGACTTTCTTTTAAAAAATTAGAAAGGTTTTCATCATCTTCCGAAAGATTTTGGGGAAGAGAAAAGCACAAATAAAAAATGGCATTACTATTTGCAATGTCCAGTTTTTCATAATGAGTTTGAATTGCTAATTCCGGCGATAAATCTGTTTTTGCATAAACATTATCAATGTCTGAACGAAGCGGCAGGTGATATAATTCAATAACTTTTTTGGTAAAAAAATATAAATCCGGCGAATCAGTTTTTAAATGAATTTTTGCTTCCGGTTTTAAAATTTGTTGGTATAATCTTAAAAACCGCGGATGAGTCAATCTTTTTTTTGCTTTGGATAAACGAAGTTGCGGATCAGGAAATGTGATCCATATTTCGTCCACTTCATGTTGCGAAAAGTACTGGTTGATTTTATCAATTTGTGTTCTTAAAAAAGCAACATTTTTCAAATCGTTTTTCAATGCGAATTTTGCTCCAACCCAAAGCCGGTTTCCCTTGATATCTACTCCAATGAAATTTTTTTGTGGAAATAATTGAGCAAGTCCGACGGCATATTCTCCTTTGCCACACGCGAGTTCCAGCACAATTGGATTATTATTTTTAAAAAAATCCTTCCATTTTGACTTCATATTTTCCGGATATTCCAACACATTTGAAAACGCTTTTATTTCGGAAAATCTTTGTAATTTTTTTTGCGCCATAGGCGGCAAAAATAAGTTTCATTTCAAAAGGCAACAGAATAAAACTTTTAGAAATTTTTCTTAAAGAATTTTTTTGGTAGAAAAAAATTGCAGAAAGAAACGGAAGGGTTTTTATAAGGAATAATCATATTTGTTTTCTTTTGTTTTTTAGCTTCTGATACCAATCTGGTCCTTTTTCCTTTTCTTTTTACCGACACATTTAAAGCCCTTACCGATATTTTAGTATTATAAACCTAAAGGGTATTTTCATCGAATCTTCCTCTCTCTAAATTTGCCTCATCAATTTAAAAACAAAAAATACTTATATGGAACAGAATGAGATTGAAAGACAAAAATTTAACCGCGCACCACGAATCTGGACCGGTCTCTTTTTATTAGCTGCGGGATGTCTTCTGTTAGCTTACAAAATGGGAGCACCCATTCCCTCGTGGATTTTTACCTGGCCTGTATTGCTAATTGTGATTGGATTATTTACCGGTGTGAAAAGCAGGTTTCACAATCCGGGTTCATTTATCATGATTTTAATCGGTGCCATTTTTCTGGCTGACCAATCCATTCCGGGAATAGATTTTCACAATTATATCGTGCCGGCGATTCTAATAGGAATTGGATTGGTGTTTCTTTTTCGTCCGCGCGCAAGCGGCTGTGGCGGGCACCACCGGTGGGATCGCAGGAATGAGAGAATAAAACGAAGATTACAAACCGGACCCGATAATTTTACAAACGATGCAAATTCTTCCTCCACACATAATGACCAATTCAACGATAACGCAGAGTACATTGATGTCGTTTCTGTATTTGGCGGAATAAAAAAAAATATTCAGTCGAAAAATTTTAAAGGTGGCGAAGTGGTAAGCTTTATGGGCGGTTCTGAAATCAATTTTATGCAGGCGGATATCCAACATCCGGTAGAGCTGGAAGTAAATAATGTTTTTGGCGGCACCAAATTAATTATCCCTTCTAATTGGGATGTGAAAAACGAGATATCCGCCGTGTTTGGAGGCGTAGATGATAAGCGCAGCTTTAACATCAGCATTCCTGATTCTAATAAAATTATCCGCTTGAAAGGCTCCTGTGTATTCGGCGGAATTGAAGTTACAAACTACTAAAAATTAATTTTCATTTTAAATTCACTTTTATGAAATGGTATCTTGCAAAAATTGTTTATAGAATTATTTGTGGAGATGGAAATCATACTGCTCAATTTGACGAACAGTTAAGACTTATCGAAGCCGAAGATGACATGCATGCGTTTCAAAAAGCACGTATTATGGGCGACAATGAAGAAGATAATTTTTTGAATGATAATAATAAGCCGGTGCATTGGAAATTCATTGACGTTTCTGAGCTTCATGTGTTGGACGACCTGGTTGATGGTGTAGAACTTTATTCAAAAATTTGCGAAGAAGAAAACCCAAAAGATTACATCAGGAGCATTAATGACCGAGCAAAATATTTGCATGAAAGATGTTTGCACAAAACATTTCAAATGAATTAAAAAACCCTGCAGTTTGGCCAATTCTATTTTATCAGACAAACGTTTACGGTATTTTTTTACAGCCTGGTGGCTGCTTTGGATGTTGCTGCAATACGTGATGCTAAGGCAATTAAATATCGATGAAAGCCATGCAATAACGGATAGTATTGTCAGCAATGGATTACTTGCGTTTTGTTGTTTTTTTATCAGCAACAACATGAAATATTACCTGCCGCGGCAGGAAAAATATTGGTACATACTCGTAGTAAGTTTAACCGTAAGTTTTCTGTGGATGCTGGCACAACAAGGGGCTTTGTGGATTATTTTTAAAGAAGGCGATAATTATTCGAATGTGATTCATTCCACCTGGGCAATCAGGTTTGGCGCCGGCTTTTTATTAATCAGCAGCATGAGCATGTTTAGCTTATTGTGGTACAGCCAGCAGGATCAAAAAGAAATAAACAGCCGTAAGGCGGAAGCAGAAAAACTGGCTAAAGAAGCGGAACTGTTTAAACTGCGTCAGCAACTGCAGCCGCATTTTTTATTCAACAGTTTGAATTCCATTAGTGCGCTTACCGGGTTTGATCCTGAAAAAGCCCGGCACATGATTCAACAACTCAGCGAGTTTTTGCGCGGTACTTTAAGAAAAGATGAACATCAATGGAACACGCTGGAAGAAGAATTAAAATATTTGCAGCTTTACCTGGATATTGAGAAAGTAAGATTTGGCCACAGGCTGCAAACGGAAATTATTTGCCAGGATGATGTTCTCTCTTTTAAATTACCAGCCTTGTTGCTACAACCTGTAGTAGAGAATGCGATCAAGTTTGGCTTGTATGATACGATTGGCGATGTAACGATTAAAATAATTGCGACAACAGCAGCCGATCATTTGAAAATTATTGTACAAAATCCTTATGATGCTGAAACGTCACAGCCCTTTAAGGGGACCGGTTTTGGTCTTTCTTCTGTTAAGAGAAGATTGTTTCTTTTGTTTGCAAGAAACGATCTTTTAGAAACAAAAAAAGATAATGAACATTTTATTACAAAGATTCTGATTCCAAAAATTTTGGATGGAGATGAAAACAAAAAACAGAAAAAATCATGAAAGTGATTATTATAGATGATGAGCCTTTGGCAAGAGGAATTGTAAAAGAATATTTGCATACTTTTCCGGAAGTAGAACTGGTTGACGAATGTGGCGATGGGTTTGAAGGAATAAAAGCAATCCAACATTATCAGCCGGATCTGATTTTTCTGGATATTCAGATGCCTAAAATAAATGGATTTGAAATGTTGGAATTAATAGAAAATCCGCCTGCTGTGATTTTTACAACCGCGTTTGATGAATTTGCGATAAAAGCTTTTGAATCGAATGCTGTAGATTATTTATTAAAACCTTTTAGCAAAGAAAGATTTGATAAAGCGATTCAAAAATACTTACAGCATTTGCCCACCGGTTCTGCACAACCAGTAATAGAAGCGGCCGCCGGCTCGCCTTTGCAACAAAACCGTATTGTAGTAAAAGATGGAAATAAAATAAAAATTATTCCGGTAAACAAGATTCATTTCCTGGAGGCCGCCGATGATTACGTAAAAATTATTACCGCAGATGGGTCATTTTTAAAAAAACGCACCATGAGTTTTTTCGAAAAATCACTAAATGCTTATCATTTTGTGCGCATTCACCGCTCTTACCTTGTGAATACACACCTGATCACACGTATTGACGTTTATGAAAAAGACAGCCATTTATTATTATTAACTACAGGAGAAAAATTACCGGTAAGTAAAGCAGGGTACGCAAAATTGAAAGAGGTTTTAGGCATTTAATGAACACGTCAGTAAACGAAGAAATAACAGGGAATTCTGTTTTTTTCTATAAAGAAAAAAACCTCCCAAACAGGAGGTTTTATTAAACGCACACACCAAATTGTAATTTTTATTTTCTTCCACCACCAATTACAGCGCCTATCTTAAGGCCGAGATAACCCATTTTATCAGGCACAAAATTATATTCCACTCCGATTCTTAAATGGCCATATTCAAACCCGGTACGGGCCATAAAACCAAATTTTGAATGGACAGGAATATTGTCGATAGAAGATGTTTCGTTAGAAATATCAACGCGGGCATTTTTAAAAATACCAGCGCCAATGCCACCAAATGGACGGAATTTATTATTAGAGAAATAATAATCGCCGGTGGCCAGGTAAGATGCATTTGCTTTGGCACTTCCTTTTTCACCGTTCACATCCACGTTGGCCATAACAGCTCCTTCCATACGTAATCCTACAGCCAATTCATCCATTAGGGCATACTTTGGCTCTATTACAAAAAGGGCTCCTGCTTTGGTACCAGATCCGCCAGACTCCTGCGGCATTGCATAGCCAAGGCTTACATCTACTTTAAATTTTTTAAAAATTCTGTCGTTCGTGTTTGCTTCCTGCGCATTTGCCAACTGAAAAACAAGAAGTGCTAATGCGAGTGTCATTAATTTTTTCATGATTTCTTTTTTTGTTTTGGTGTTAATTTTTGTTTTTATTTTGATTAAAGAGTCCTTTTTCCTGTTACGGTTACCGTTTTTCCATCGGAATCTTTAAAAGAACCGTTGATTTCATCATTGGAAATCGTGCCAACGACAGTTCTGCCATCCTGCATCAACTTGTTATTTACAATAACACCTTCGATATCGTCGGTTTCAGTTTTTCCGTTTTCCCGGGCAATTCCACCCCATAAACCAAGCGATCTCGATAAGATAATGTTAAAGGTGCCGTCCTGCGGCTTGGTAGTGTGGTAGGTTCCTTCATAGCATTCGATCAATGCACTTGAGGTTTCCTTTACAAGAACAAATTCTGCATTGGGATGGCCGGGAATATTTGAAGAAACAATCGAAGGTTCACTGCCATTTGACCCTACAGAAAAGGTAATGGTTACCTGTTGACCGTTTAATGTACCTTTAAACGGAGCCAAATAACTTGAATTTCCGTTCCATTCGATGGCGGAGGTAAGCTCGACAAGAGTACCGTCAATAGTAAGATGGGCTTTGATTGTAGTGCCGGAGTTCAGGACATCAAATTTGATAGTTCCTGTTGAGCCGATTACAACTCCTTTGTAAACGCCTTTGCTGCTGGCGTCATTTGAGGCTTTTGCTTCGGGTGTAGCCACGCAGGAAGTACATTTGTACGGATCCGTTTTTTTGTTATCGTCCTTTTTACAGCCTGTTGATAACAGGAAAGCTGTAAAACACAAGAGGATAACTGAATAAAATTTCATAAAAAAATTTTTTTGGGTTAATAATGAAACTGAAACGCAAATATTGCATTTGTATTATCGGAACACAATGTGATTAAAGTGGTATTTTCTGAAAAGTGAAAGGGGATTTTGACCAAAGAAGGTCTTTCTCATGAATCTGGAATCCAGCAAACAAAGAAATAATCCATATTCTTGTATTCAACTATTTAGAGCTTGAATGAATGAGTTCTTATTTAAAATAATAGCGGAATATTACCGGAACATTTTTTAAAAAAGGTTGCAACTAACTCATACTTCTTTTTGTTTAATTTAAAGGTGAATGAATTGACTCTTTCCTGTTTGTCCTTTAAAGCGCATTGAAGCGTTCGAAAAGAAAGTAAGAAACAGCACGCCCATCATTTCCCCAAAAAAATAAAAAAGAAGCGAAGGCATGAAAAGAGAATGAGATAGGAAAAGGAGACTTATTTAAATAAAATAAAACGCAAAAGAATTACAACAAGCCGGTTTTTTTCAGCGCGTCACTTTTGCAGTTTACCTGCAGTTTGCCATAAATATTTCTGATGTGTGTACGTACGGTATCCTCGCTGATAAACATTTTTTTGCCAATATCTTTATAACGAAAGCCTTGCGCCAGGAATTGGATAATTTCCTGTTCACGAAAACTTAATGAATGAAAAGAAGCATTGTGTGTGTTTACGTGTTGATGAAAAGCGTCTATCACTTTTCTGGCTATCTGGCTGCTCATCGGTGATCCTCCATGCTCAAGATCTTCAATCGCTTCTATAATTTTTTCAGGACTGGTATTTTTTAAAATATAGCTGCTCGCTCCCGCTTTAATTGCTTTAAATATATTTTCAGCGTCATCAAAATTTGTGAGCATCATGCATTTCAATTCCGGATGAACAGCTTTTAGTTTATATAAACATTCGATTCCGCTGATCCCGGGTAATTCAATATCAAACAAAACCATTTCTATATTTCTAACAGAAAGGGACTTCCACGCATCTTCGCCGTTGGCAAATAAAAACATTTCCGCATCAGGAAAAGATTCACGGATAATTTGTGCCAGGTAGTCGAGTACAGTTGGGTCGTCTTCTATGATTGCTATTGAGTGCATATGGTTTCAAAATTCGCGCAAAGAAACTGAAATATAAATGTGATAAAAGTAGTATTCAGATAGCCAGCGGAATATCAAAAAAAACCTGGGTGCCGTGTTCATCCGAATGTATTCTTGCCCTTCCGTTGAGCAGCAAGCTTCGATAAGTATAATTTTTAAGCCCGTTGCCCGGTGTTTTTTTATGGATGTCAAACCCGTCGCCGTCGTCTTTAATGGTTATTTGCAAATGACGGTTTATCAGTACGATTATTACATCAATGGAAGTTGCATTGCTGTGTTTTATCGCATTATTCACCGCTTCTTTGACCAACATCAAAATATTTTTTCTTCTCGTATTGGCAATATTCATGTCTACAAAGTTGTCGGGCATTTGCAACTGAAAATCTATACCGGAATACTCAAGTAATTTTGTGATCTGCTCCCGTAAGTAAGCGATCATACCTGATAAAGTATCAAAATCAGGATTCATCGCCCAGATAATTTCACTTACGTTTTCAATCAGCTTTTTGGATGTTTCTGAAATATCCTTCAATTCTTCAACAGGAAAGGTACCTTCTTTGTCTTTTCTTTTTGCCGACTGGCTGATAAGTGAAATCTGTGTGAGGCCTGCTCCAAGGTCATCATGCATTTCTTTGGAAATGCGCTGCCGTTCTTCTTCAAGCGCTTTTTCTTTTTCAAGAACCCGGATGCGGTTTTTTAATTTGAACTGGGAAGCTTTTTTGGTAATGAAAACAATAATGAAAAGAATGGCAATGGCGAGGCATAAACGAAACCACCACGTTTGATAAAAAGGCGGAAGAACAGAAATGAAAAGTGTGGTTTCATCACTTAAAACATTATCGGCATTCGCTGCTATAACGCGAAAAGTATACTGGCCGGCGGGGAGATTGGCATATCTTACTTCCTGTGCATGTTTTTCTTGAGTCCATACTTTTTCCAGCCCATCAAGTTTGAAACGATAGCGAATGCTTTGCGGATTTGTAAATTCCAGGCCAATAAATTTAATCGTAATTGTATTTTTTTCGTAGGTGGTTTTTATCTCTTTTAAATATTCGGGAGCAAGGCTTTCGTCATATATTTTATCGTTGATTTTTACGCCGTTGATAACGACCGACGGTTTATATGGATTTTGTTTTACGTGCTCAGGTTGAAACCAGTTTAATCCGTTGATGCCACCAAAAAAGATCGTTCCATTCGGCGACTGCTCATAAGCTCCGGTGTTGAATTCGTGGCTCTGAAGGCCGTCTTCTTTTGTGTAACAGGTAAAAGAAATTTCAGGAAAAATTTCGTTCGGTTTGAAAGCCATTTTTCCTTTCGCCAAGCCCCGATTTGAACTAACCCATATTTCCGATTCGTTTTTGATAATTCCATATAAATAAGTGTTTAGCAAACCATTATTTTCATTATAGAATTTTAATTTGCCGGTCGGTAAATGATATGCAACCAACCCGGTTTGAGAAGCGCCCCAAATTATTTTGTGTTCTTTGTCTTCAACAATACAACGGATTCCGTTTTTTCCCGGCAACTCTTCAAACGGTCTTTTTTCTGACGGAAAAATTTGAATTAATCCGGCGTAAAGAGAACTGACCCATAAAGAACCGTCTTCTGTAATTAAGCTTTCAGAAACAGCATCGCTTACAATCCTTGAAAAGGTTGCCTGCCTGCCTTGTTGCGAAGTGAAAACCTTGTATAATCCTGTGATGGTAGAAACCAATAAATAATTATTTTCAATACTGATATGGTTGATTAATGACAGTTGTTCATTTTTATGTAAAGGAACAGGGTGAAAAAAGAACCGGTTGTCTTTCCTGTTGTATGCTACCAGGATTCCATCATAAGCAATCCAATAAATTCCTTCCCTGTCTTTTTTTATCGAAAAAACAATGCCCCTGCTTTTTTTGGAGAATATTTTTTCCGGGATAGGCAATGTTGTTGACTTCTGCGTTTGCGGGTCTAAAAGATGGATCCATCTTTTAAAGGTACCTATCCACACTTTTCCATCGTCATCGCAGAAGAGGCTTTTGATATATAATGAATTTAACTCAGCAGAAACCGACGAAGGATATTTGAAAAAGTTCACATGGTTCATGTCCAGTTTTACTACTCCGGCGCCTTCTGTTCCAATCCACAATAAGTCGCAGGAATCCGCATAGAGGCATCGCATTTCCAGTATATTATTGGTACCCGTCAGCTCATTAATATTTCCGGCGAATCGCAATTCTTTTTTACGATTTTCTGCCTGGTACAGATTGCCATCCAACGTGCCAATCCATATCTTTCCTTTAGGGTCGGCTGTGATTGAGATGTAAGAACCAGCTTTTGAAAAGTGGTTTTTGTAATTTATTAACGTGAGATGAAATGGATCAAATGAAAAAACAGAATCTTCATTAATGAGCCATAGATTGCCAGAAATATCCATGCATGCTTCGTTGATTCTTTTGTCCTTCAAAAACTGCTGCCACGAAGCATTTTTTTTATTAAAGCAAAATAATCCGTTTAATGAAGTAATCCAGATGTTTCCTTTACTGTCGGCTATTCCATAAGGATTTGTGAAAGGATTTTTTTCAATGTCGGCAACAGGAAGATCAAAATTTCGAAAGGTCTTATCAAAATAGTTGTAGCTGTGTAAGCAGGCACCAGGTGTCAGAAACCAAACATACTGATTTAAAGTATCTATTGCTACGAGCGATTTATTTCCCTGGCGTGCAAAACCGTTTTTCGATGGTATTATATCCGTAAAAGTTCCTGTTACCTGGTTGTATTCTACCAGGTTTCTTTCCGTGCTAAACCACAGGCAATGCCGGTTATCTTCCTGCATTTTATAGTTGATATAAAAACCTTTTAAAGAATGTTTTGGATCGCTTGAATTTCTGAATGCCACAAACTCTTTTCCATCATAGCGGTTTAGGCCATCGCCGGTGCCAATCCATAAAAACCCTTTTGAATCTTTGAAAATCGCATATACAGAATTTTGAGAAAGGCCGTTATCGGAGTTTATTACGGCCGACTTGCGAATAGATTGCCCTTCGCAGTAATTTGCAAACAAAATAAAGCCAATGATAAATTGAATATTTTTTTTCAGGATCATTAGTAATTGGTAAGCGCTATGAAAATACGATACAATTACGAAAAAAACTAATTTTAAAAAAATGGGCTAAAAGTTATTCAGAAAACCAATAAATAAGCCGGAAAACTGATTTTATCTTCCGGACCCAACGTAAAATGACCTCAGACAGTTTGCGATTCTTCTATTTATTTTCATTCACGTATTTTTATCAAAAAATTCTTTGAACCAGACGATTTTTGCAAAAGACCTTACAAAAAAATACGGTAAGCGCACCGTAAATGATAAAGTTTCTTTCCAGGTAAGCCAGGGAGAAATTGTTGGACTGCTTGGCCCCAATGGCGCCGGAAAAACCACTTCATTTTACCAGGTAGTGGGATTGGTAAAACCAGATGACGGGGATGTTCTCTTAAATGAGCTGAATATCACCAAACTTCCCATGTATAAACGAGCGCAAATGGGCCTTGGATATCTGCCGCAGGAAGCAAGTATTTTTAGAAAACTGACTGTGGAGGATAATATTGCCGCTGTTTTGGAAATGACCAAACTTTCTAAAAAAGAACAAAAAGAAAAGTTAGAAACCCTGATCGATGAATTTAATCTTGGACATGTGCGCAAAAGTAATGGCGATGTATTAAGCGGGGGTGAAAGAAGAAGAACAGAAATAGCGCGGGCTCTTGCCGTTGATCCAAAATTTATTTTATTGGACGAACCTTTTGCGGGCATTGACCCGATTGCCGTGGAAGACATTCAGGCTATCGTTACCAAATTGCGATATAAGAACATTGGCATTTTAATAACGGACCACAATGTAAATGAAACGCTTTCGATATGTGACCGTGCCTACCTGTTGATAGAAGGAAGGATTTTTATTGAAGGATCGGCAGAAGAGTTAGCAAAAGACGAACAAGTGCGTCGTTTGTATCTGGGAAGAAATTTTGAATTGAAAAGAAAGGATTATTTGCATACGGATGTTTTTAAGTAGGTTGAATTATTGAATTATTGTTCTAAACAACTCTAAACTATTCTAAACTAAACTAACAAAGCAATAAAAACTTGAAACTCCTTAGTCCAGTCATATCACGTTTAGCCAGATTGCGCTTATGGGGCATTCAAAACTGGATTAGTTTTCCCGTTTCTGCCCAGAGAAATGTTTTGCAACATTTGGTAACACAGGCGCAATACACTGAGTTTGGAAGAAAATATAAATTCTCCAGGCTCTTTACCGTAAAGGATTTTAAGGAAAGAATTCCCATTCATGAATATGATGATCTGAAGCCGTATATCAATCGCATGATGGCCGGCGAACAAAATATTTTATGGAATACACCCATCAATTGGTTTGCGAAAAGCAGCGGCACTACTTCTGATAAAAGTAAGTTCATTCCCATTAGCGAAGAGAGTTTGAAAGATATTCATTTCAAGGGATCGAAAGACGTACTTACTAATTATTATAAAAATTTTCCCGACAGCGATTTGCTTACGGGCAAAAGCCTGGTAGTGGGTGGCAGCCACCAGGTTTATAGCCTTGATGAGGACATTCAATATGGCGATCTAAGTGCCGTGCTGATGCAGAACACGCCATTTTGGGGACATTGGATCCGCACACCGGAACTCAGCATTGCGTTGCTGGATGAATGGGAAAGCAAAATAGAAAAACTAGCACAAAATACCATCGAGGAAAATGTAACCTCACTTGCCGGTGTGCCTACCTGGACGATTATTTTGATTAAAAGAATTCTCGAAATTTCCGGTAAAAAAACTTTAAAAGAAGTGTGGCCAAATCTTGAGCTCTACATGCATGGCGGGGTTTCGTTTACGCCTTATCGTGAACAGGTAAATAAACTGATTGGCGCTCCAATCAATTATCTGGAAATGTACAACGCAAGCGAGGGTTTTTTTGCTGCGCAAAATATGCCGGATGATGAAGGTCTTTTGCTTTATACTGATCATGGAATCTTTTACGAATTTTTGCCGGTAGAGGAATATGGAAAACAAAATGCAAAAACAATTGGGCTCAAAGAAGTGTCGCTTCACAAAAATTATGCACTGGTAATCAGCACTAATGGCGGGCTTTGGCGTTATTTATTGGGTGATACGATTCAGTTTACCTCGTTGCGCCCTTTTAAAATAAAAGTAACCGGCAGGTTAAAACATTACATGAATGCCTTTGGCGAAGAAGTAATTGTTGATAACGCAGATAAGGCAATTGCAATTGCTTCATCCAAAACAAATTCCATTGTAAAAGATTATACCGCTGCACCGGTTTTTTTCAGCGAAAATAATAATGGCGCTCATGAATGGCTGATTGAATTTGAAACACTCCCGAAAGATTTAAATGTGTTTACTTCCGAACTTGATGAAGCATTAAAATCGGTAAACAGCGATTATGAAGCAAAACGTTATAAAAATATCGCACTTCGTTTACCCATTGTTCATTCCCTGCAAAAAAATACATTTAATAAATGGTTGAAAAATAAAGGGAAATTAGGCGGACAGCATAAAGTGCCACGGCTTAGTAATGAAAGAAAAATGATCGAAGAGATTTTGTTGATGAAAGAATAGAGATTTATAAAAGAAGAAATCAGGTTATTTGTTTCTTTGCTGTCGGCGATTTATTTTTTGCCTTTCATACTTTTTTTATTTTAATCGCTTATGAATTTATTTCATTTGCAGAAACATTTTTCAGCTTTAACAATCATTACAACTTTATTAAAAAACAACATTTACGCAAACACAATGAAGAAATTATTCCCTCTTTTATTATTAATTTTTACCCTAAACCTTCAATTATCTGCACAAAAAAAGCCGGGCGACAATGATGAAAAATCGCCAAATAATAAAATGGTAATTGTAGATTCTTCCGTCACTACAAAAAATACGATTACTATTAAAGGCCAAACAATTCCATATACCGCAAAAGCTGGTACACTGCCGGTTTGGGATGAAAATGGCAAAGCAATCGCTTCTGTTTTTTATACTTATTATGAAAGAAGCGATGTAAAAGACCGCGCATCAAGACCTTTGGTTATTTCTTTTAACGGCGGTCCCGGCACGCCTTCTGTATGGATGGAAATTGGCTATACCGGTCCGCGTATTTTGGATATTGATGATGAAGGTTATCCTGTAGAACCGTATGGATTGCGCGATAATCCAAATTCTATTTTGGATGTTGCTGATATTGTATATGTAGATCCTGTCAACACCGGTTTTTCAAGAAAAGTGAATAATGATATTCCCGATTCTAAATTTTATGGAGTAAATACGGATATTAAATATCTGGCAGAATGGATAAATACATTTGTAACACGCAACAATCGTTGGGCTTCTCCAAAATTCTTAATTGGTGAAAGCTATGGAACGACAAGAGTTTCAGGGCTTGCACTGGAGTTGCAGGACGCGCAATGGATGTACCTGGATGGAGTTGTTTTAGTTTCTCCGACAGATTTGGGCATCAAACGCGACGGCCCGGTTGGTGAAGCATTGCTGCTTCCATATTACGCTGCTACTGCCTGGTATCACAAAGTGCTGCCGTCAGATTTGCAAAGCAAAGATTTGACGGATATGCTTCCGGAAGTGGAGAATTTTACCATCAACGAATTAATACCGGCTTTGACAAAAGGAAGTACATTAACTGATGAGCAAAAACAAACGATAGCCTCTAAAATATCGCGCTATTCCGGCTTATCACAAAAAGTGATTTTGCAACATAATTTGATCATTCCTGCTGATTTTTTCTGGAAAGAATTGCTGCGTGATAAAGGGTTTACAATTGGCAGATTGGACTCGCGCTACCGTGGAATAGATAAACAAGATGCCGGCGAATCACCAGATTATAATGCAGAACTTACGTCCTGGTTGCATTCTTTTACTCCTGCAATCAACATTTATTTGCGGGAAGAATTAAAATACAAAACTGATTTAAAATACAATATGTTTGGCAGAGTATGGCCATGGGATAGCAAGAATAATCAAACAGGTGAAAATCTACGCCAGGCAATGGCTCAAAATCCTTTTTTACATTTGATGGTTCAATCGGGATATTATGACGGAGCCTGTGATTTTTTTAATGCAAAATATAATCTTTGGCAGATGGATCCAGGTGGAAAATTAAAAGACCGCATCAGTTGGCATGGCTTCCGGAGTGGTCACATGGTGTACATGCGGAAAGACGACCGGGCCACAGCAAATGAAGAAATAAGGCAATTTATCCTTCAGTCAATTCCTAAAAAAGGAGAAGGAGCTAAATTCTAAAAGCTGAATAAATATTGAATTGAAACAAAGGCTGCTTCACAAGACAGCCTTTTTTCTTTGCTATCGGACAAATGATTAATCAACAAAAATGCTTTTCTTTAGAAATCATTCAAACAACCATGACCTGCTATGCTTAGAAAGAAAAATGACATACTGCTTAAAAGCGCTTTTGAAGAAGCTTTTCCAGACCTGCTTAATTTTTATTTTGCAAATGCAGATGAAATATTTGACCTGAATAAAGAGCCGGTGTTCCTGGACAAGGAGCTCAGCGAACTGTTTCCTGAGCTGCAAAAACAAGGTGGAAACCGTTTTGTAGATATGCTTGCAAAAGTATTTTTAAAAGATGGGAAAGAAGAATGGATCCTCGTTCATATCGAAATACAGGGAAGCAATGATAAACACTTTGCTGAGCGCATGTTTCAATACTGGTATCGTATTTATGACCGTTATAAAACTGAAATAACGGCTTTGGCAGTATTTACAGGAGCAAAAAGCCAGTCAAGGCCCGATCGTTTTCAAAAATCATTTTTAGGAACCGAAATTATTTACCGTTATAATGTATATCACATTTTTGAGGACAGCGAAGATGGATTATTAGCGATGGACAATCCTTTTGCGCTGATAGTATTAGCGGCGCAAAAGGCATTGCTTGCAGGAAGGATACCGGAAAAAGAACTGAACAAACAAAGACTTTTGGTGGCCAAAGCGCTTATAAAGAGTGAGAAGTACAGTCACGAACGCATCAGTCGTTTTTTATATTTTTTGAAACAATTTGTGCATATTGAAGATCCTGAAATAAACCGTAATTTTGATAAGCAGATTGATACATTAACCGGAAAACAAAATACCATGGGCATAATAGAAACTATAAAACAAATACAGTTAGAAGAGGCCTTTGAAAAAGGAATGGAAAAAGGAATGGAAAAAGGAATGGAAAAAAATAAACGGGAGGTCGTCCTTAATCTTTTAGCTACTGATGAATTTACTATATCCAAAATTGCAAATTTTGCCAATGTATCTGAGTCATTCGTAAGAAAACTTAAAAGAGATTTGCAGAAATAAAACTTAAGTGTTCAGTTCATCAGCAGATTGATACATTAACCGGAAAACAAAATAATATGGGCATAATAGAAACTATAAAAATGATAGAGCGGGAAGAGGCTTTTGAAAAAGGATTTAAAGTAGGTCTGGAAAAAGCTCGTAAATATAAATATGAACAAGCGGTTGTTTCTAACATGCTAAATTTAAGCGAATGCACGGTAAGCGAAATAGCCAATTACGTCAATGTGTCTGAGTCATTTGTAAGAAAAGTAAAAAAGGAATTGAAGAAATAATGGTCTTTTCATTTTGTGTCATCTCAGCCCATAAAATTAAATGTCAGTAACAAAAGCAATTTTATTTCACAATCCTTCTTATCATTTCATATAAAATTTCTTCATTTTTTTTCTGTAAAAACCTTTCCATTCGTACACTTTCTTTTTCTATCAAATCTTTTCTCATTCTTTCGTCTTTAAAAAGCAGCATCATTTTTTCTGCTATGTCTTTAAAGTTTTCAGGATGAGCATAAATGGCAGCATCACCAAAATATTCGGGCAACGCTCCAGTGGAAGAAATAATTGCAGGCGCTTTATATTTCAAAGCCTGTAATGCTTGTGTACCGTCACTTTCATAAATAGGTACCTGAATCATTGCATAAGCAGAAGCGATTACTTTTCCTGTTTCTGAAGCAGATAAATCTTCTAAAACTTTCACTTCATCTTTAAACCGGAAAAGGCGTAATGATTCTGCAAATTCTTCATATTTAATCCCGGGCTTTCCTGTTATAATCAGTTGCATTTTACTCTTTTGCCTTTTTTTAAAAAAAGAAAAAGCCTTTAATAAATTCAATAAATTTTGTTGAGAGCTGATAATTCCATTGTAAATAAAATACTCATTTCCGTCAGCATATTTTTCTTTAATTGATTCTTTGTCTTCAAAAATTAATTCGGTAAAATCATTGTCCATTTCCGGGTAAAGAACTATTATTTTTTCTGGGTTGATTTTATACCGTTGGGTAATTTCTTTTTTAAAATATTCGGAACCGGCAATAATCTTTTCTGCTTTGTTTAAAAAGAAGGAAGTATTTTTTTTACAAAAACGAATATATTTTTTATCTAAAAATGAAGGTTGATGAATAAAAGTAAAGTCGGGAAAAATTAATAATTGAGGAATTTTTGTTCTTAAAGAGACAAATTTTTCACTAATAAAAATATCGGCTTTGTGTCTTCTTAACGCAATGGGAATTTTGAGCCCATACCAGAATTTCCATTTCAAACGGCTATCTCCTTTCCGCTCAATTACAACAGGAACAACGTTTGCAGGAAAACTGGTTGTTTCAGAAAAAGGCTTGTCAAAAATAAAAAGAAAAGTATGTTCAAAATGCGATGCCGCTATTCTTAAAAATTTTTCATAAACATATTCAGATAAAGAGCCGGCATTCACTGCGATTCTCATAGTATTTTATTAAAGAAGAATTCATGTTATTTGTTTATTTGCTGCGACGAAACTTTGAACCTTGAACCTCACGCTATCTTAATATCTTCAACTTCACATTTTCAATTCTCGTTTCGCTCACTTTTAAAATATCGAATTGATAATCATCAATAATGATGCGGTCCCTTTGCCGCGGGATAGATTCATGAAGATTGATGATGTAGCCGGAAAGCGTTTCGGTATCTTCATTTTTCCTGAATTCAAGTTTATACTTTTCCTGCAGGTAATCGAGTTCCAATCTGCCACTCAAAAGAAATTCATTCGGAGCTATTTGTTTGTCAACAAATTCTTCCTGCACGTCATACTCATCATTAATATCTCCAAAAATTTCTTCCAGTAAATCTTCCATTGTTACGATGCCTGCGGTACCACCAAATTCATCCACAACCCAGGCAATGCTTTTTCTTTCTTTGGTAAATTTATTAATAAGGTCTGTTGCTTTCATGCTTGCCGGAATCACCGGGATTGGCAGTAATACAGAACGAAGGGTCTCCGGGTTTTTAAACATATCCAATTGATGAACATATCCCTTCACATTATCAATATTCTCGTCAAAAACAACCAGCTTACTCAATTTAGTTTCAATAAAACGCTCTTTGATTTCTTCTACACTGGAATTAATATTTATGGCAACAATTTCTTTTCGTGGTATCAGGCACTCGCGAATTCTTGTTTCTGAAAGCGACAAAACATTTTCAAATATTTCGTTGTTCATTTCAGAGTGTTCATCGCTGTCATTCATGTTCAGCTGCTGTACATAATGAGCCAGGTCCATTTTCGCAAAAGCTTCCGTTTTTCGCTGCAGCTTCACATTAAAAATATATTTTAAAATCCATTCTGCGATACTCACAAAGTATTTGGCAATCCAGGAAAAAAGCGAATAAAAACTTTTTACAAAAAAAGCGATAAATCCGCTGGAAGTAACGGAATTGCCTTTGGCGCGAAAAAAGGCTTTAAAAATAAATTGAAAAAACAACAGAATAAAAGCCGCAACAATTATTTCTGCTGACAAAATAATATAAGGATTTTCTATCGCCCAATAATCCCAAACGACAGACAGGATTCCATCCCATAAAAGCCCGTAAATAACAAGAAGAATATTCGTAATCAAAAGAGTGGTAACGATAAATCGTGCAGGTTTTGACAAAAAGATAGACCAGATTCTACCGCTATAGCTACCCTGTTTTTTTCTGAGCTCAACAGATAATTTATTGGCAGAAATAAAGGCAATTTCTATCCCGGAAAAAAACCCGATGACGAGCAAAGCGATTACGATGGGTATAAACGTTATCCAGTCCATGCCTTACAAATTTATAAAAATGAAAATCAACCGATGTTTTTAATTATTTAGAAAGTTAGCAACAATCTTTTCCGCCTCTTTACATGCTTCTTTAAAATTGTGATTGACAATTATATTTTCAAAATGCTTTTTAAAAGTCATTTCGTAAGTCGATTTATTTACTCTTGCCTGCAAAGATTCATCAGTTTCTGAACCACGCAATTTTAATCTTCTTTTTAATTCTTCTGCAGACGGAGCCTGTACAAATATCGAAATGGTATTCACGGGGTATTGTTGCTGCACATGGATTGCGCCCTGCACATCAATATCCAAAACCGGAACTTTATTTTCTTTCCAGATGCGTTCAATATCTGATTTTAAAGTGCCATAATATTTTCCTTCATACACCATTTCCCATTCCAGGAATTCTTTGTTATGAATTTTTTCTTTGAATTCATTTTCAGAAATAAAATAATAATCTTTTCCGTCTTTCTCTTCGTCCCGGGGCCTCCGTGTTGTAGCCGAAACCGAAAAATCAAGTAAAGGAAATTCTTTCATCAAATGTTTTACAATAGAAGTTTTTCCGGATCCTGAAGGAGCTGTTATTAAAATAATTTTA
The DNA here is from genome assembly GCA_963706825.1 of uncultured Chitinophagaceae bacterium. Classification (GTDB taxonomy): domain Bacteria; phylum Bacteroidota; class Bacteroidia; order Chitinophagales; family Chitinophagaceae; genus Ginsengibacter. The sequence goes on from CAVPNT010000005.1 coordinate 1,710,847, forward strand.
TTGTATTGTTTCTTCATTTTCTAATTTTCTAATTTTCATATTCGCCTTATTTCCGCCCCCAATTTTTGTAATCTTTCATCAATATGCTGATAACCCCTGTCTATTTGTTCAATATTCTGAATGACGCTTTTTCCCTCTGCACTTAATGCTGCAATAAGCAAAGCGACGCCGGCCCTGATATCGGGGCTGCTCATTGTAATACCTCTCAATGGAAATTTCCTTTCAAGTCCTACAACTACGGCTCTGTGTGGATCGCATAAAACCACACGAGCTCCCATTTCAATTATCTTATCTACAAAAAACAACCGGCTTTCAAACATTTTCTGATGCACCAAAACACTTCCTTTTGCCTGCGTTGCAACGACGAGAATAATGCTCAACAAATCCGGAGTAAGCCCAGGCCACGGGTGATCTGAAATCGTGAGCATCGAACTATCTAAAAAAGTTTGTATTTCATAAATTTCCTGTTCAGGGATGTGAATATTATCACCGGAAAAATTCATTTTTATTCCCAGCTGTTGAAACCTTTCAGGAATAACTCCCAGATGTTTTAATCCAGCATTTTTTATCACAATGTCGCTTTGTGTCATGGCGGCAAGGCCAATAAAAGACCCGACCTCAATCATGTCAGGAAGAATGGCGTGAGTGGTTCCATGCAATTTTTCCACCCCTTCGATGCTGATCATATTGCTTGCAATACCTGATATTTTTGCACCCATTTCATTCAGCATTTTGCAAAGTTGCTGAATGTAAGGCTCGCAGGCTGCATTATAAATAACGGTTTTTCCGTGAGCCAGTACGGCCGCCATTAGCAGATTGGCGGTGCCGGTTACACTCGGTTCTTCCAATAAAATATATGTTCCCTTTAATTCAGAAGTCTGGAGTTGAAAAAAAGATTCGTCTGTGTCGTAGTCAAATACAACCCCCAGTTTTTTAAAACCGGCAATATGCGTATCCAACCTTCTACGGCCGATTTTATCGCCGCCTGGCTTCGGAATATATGCTCTTTTAAATCGCGCAAGCATTGGCCCCGCAAGCATTACGCTTCCCCGCAGCCTTCCGGTTTTATTTTGAAATGAAGAAGAAGATAAATAATGAACATCTACATCATCTGCCTGGAAACTATAGGAACCCGAATCAATCTTTTCAATCTTTACATTCAATCCTTTCAGCAATTCAATCTGAAGATTTACGTCAATAATGTCGGGAATATTATGGATAATTATTTTTTCAGATGTTAATAAAACGGCAGAAATTACCTGAAGTGCTTCATTCTTTGCGCCCTGGGGTGTAATGCTTCCTTTTAATCTTTTGCCGCCTGTTACTTCAAATGTTCCCATTGAAAAGTCTTCTTATTAGAGATAAAAATAAACCCTGGCAAGTTATGTTATGCCAGGGTAAATTATTTGCTTATTTAATTAATTTCTTCATCTAAACCAACTAAACCACTCTAAACAAGTCTTCGCTATTCTAAACTCTTCTAAACCCGTTCTAACAAACTATTTCCTCAAAATCTCTTCTTTCCAAACTTCCTGTTATTCCTGTTATCTCTTCCATTGCCGCCTTGATTATTACGGTTATTTCTTTGACCAAAATTTTTACGGTATTTTCCACCACCGCCAAATTCTTCACGAACAATTTCAACACGGTGTTTTACAAAAGGACGGGTATTAAATTCAAGTTCCCCTTTGGTAATGGCAGATAATTCAGTTTGAATGTTGTCGTCATGAACCAGTTCTTTATGCCAGTTGCTGTAGGTAAGTTTCATATAATACGCAATGGAATTGGCAAAACCCTGCCGCTTTTCAGCATCTTCTTCATTCAACGCTTTATCAATAATGATCTCGATATTTTTACCGAGGTGATTGTATTTTGGGTATCTTTTTGGATAAGGCAGCGGGTCTGGAGTTGGCCGTAACGTTTCGCGGGTTGGAATCGGATATGGGCTGTCAACGTCTAATTTAAAATCGGTGATCAAAAACAAATGATCCCATAATTTATGTCGGTAGTCTTCTACATTTTTTAATTGCGGGTTCAGAAATCCCATTAATTCGACCAGCGCATTTGCATTTTTTTGGCGTTTTTCCCTGTCTTCGATTGTCAACACATACTCCGCCATTTTTTGAATGTGACGGCCGTATTCTCTAATCGTAAGATGGTTACGGGTTGTATTGTATTCCATGTTATCAACATTTTTCATCTTGCAAATGTATAAATAATAAAATTAGGGCGTAAATCTGAGAGAAAGTATTATTGATAATGTATTCATAAGAAAATAAGAATTTGCTGTAAAACTTCGTTTGCTGTACTTGCTAATAGAGATTCGGGAGTGATAAACCGTAAAGCTTGCAATTTTGGACCAGAGATTATATTTTTGTAAAAACTGTTTTATGATGAAAAAATATGGTGTACTTGTTGTTTTCTTTTTAGTTCTGTTTGCTGCCTGTAATAAAAACCCCGTTAATCCTGATATTTCTGAAAACGAAAGCGATACGACTAAATTACTGACATTGGTTGAATATGATTATCAAAACGGTAATGCCTACGATTCAACCATAAAAAGCCTTACTCGCATACATGAGCCGGCAGGGGAAAAATTTGTAATCACTGCCCGTTATTCTGCTGCCGATTCAGATGTTGCTGTTTATCAACTGAATTTGCAAAACCAGCTTACAGAGGTTCGTTATTCATATAGCGATGATCCTACTTCGTTGGACAGAGACATATACACATGGAGTGGCAACAATCTTACAAAAGTCGAAAATGAAGAATCCGGCAAAATAACCCATACTTATAATTTAAACTATTCCCCTTTTGGCCAAAACACCAGGATCTCTATTACTGAAACACCCCGGGAAAACACAGACACTGTTTTTGGCAACGGAGGCCGCATTATATATTTAAACAATTTTCAATCAGCATTGATTGTTACCGCCGATTTTAAACCCGTTGGCATTGAGCAATACAGTTATACTTATGTCAATAACAACGCTGCAAAACCGGCAGACATTATAAGAGATTCGGGTTATACAAGTTTTATTTTTTCCGCTGCCGGCGATTTACAACAAAAAATAATGAAAGGAATAACTGTTGACAGCAATGCAAATGAGCGGACCGGTGTTATTAACCATTATAAAGACTCCATCGTGTACAATTACAACCGCGATAATGGAAACGAAAGTCTGGCCACGATTTTGAAAAACCTATTTGGCAACCAGGTATTTGTTCTCTCTTCCTTTTATACTTCCGTATTTACAAATAATGCGTTATTGCCCGAGATGTTTGAGAATTATTTTTTTATAAACCATCCGTTAAACAAAGAAACCCGTACAACTTATTCCTGGGAAAATGGCATACCTGTAAGTTCCGGACAATCCGGCGATGAATATAGTTGCCAAAATTCGTACGATAATCAAAACAGGTTACTATCCTCGAAAATGATGGATGACAACAATCTGCCGATATATGGATTTAGGATAATCTGGCCGTGAACGAACCAGATTTTTAAAAATTGCTTTATATCCAGCAAATTGTTGTTTGAGAAAAATAAGAATTTGCTTTAAAACTTTGTTTACTGCAAAGAAGTCTTTTTAAGGTATTTCAACATGCGAATACAAAACCAGAGTGCGAGAAGTGCTCCAACAGAATCCGCCGCCCAATCCAATAAGTCAAAATCGCGACCTGGGATAAAATATTTTTGAAGAAACTCAACCGTAATTCCCCAAACAATTGCAGCCAAAGTAATCCGGATAAAATGATTTATTTTTTGCCGGTGAGAAAGAGAAGATTTAAAATAGGCGAGGCAAAAGAAAAAAGTTAATCCGCCAAAAAGGCCCGCATGTACGAGTTTATCAAAGTTTGGAATCGCGTCCATCCAGCCAATTTCCGGTACATCGCTTCCGGGCATAAGCGTTAAGACGGCTACAACGAAAAACCATGCAATGCCCGGTAAAAACTTTTTCAGCGGAATTTTTTGCTGGTTCATTTATCAAAATATGTTAGGAAACCAGCTTTTGATATGCCTCTGCATTCATCAATTTATTTACATCTTCCAGGTTATCTACTTTTATTTTTACCATCCATCCTTCCCCATAGGGATCGGTATTCACTTTTTCCGGCTCACTCTCCAGTATGGGATTTACTTCCGTAACCGTTCCTGCGACCGGCATAAAAAGATCGCTCACCGTCTTCACAGCTTCTACGGTTCCAAAAACCGTTTCCGCATCCACCTGTTTGTCTTTTGTATCTATTTCTACATATACAATATCGCCCAGTTCCTGCTGCGCAAAATCGGTAATGCCAACAGTAGCAATATCTCCGTCAATTGAGATCCATTCGTGGTCTTTTGTATATTTTAAATTGGAAGGAAAATTCATGGCAAAAAGGGTTTGTTGATAAATTGAATCGCAAATTAATTATTTTATTGATACTTTTTCGCTTCTCTCTTTTTCAAAAAAGTGATTTTCATGCTGATATCGTGTAAGGGCCGGTTATTTTTATCGCGTGGGGCATTTGCAATTTTGTCAATCACGTTCAGTCCATCTACCACCTGGCCAAAAACGGTATAATTCATATCCAGAAACGGCGACCCTCCGACGGTTTTATAAACTTCACGGTGCGCCGGTGAAATTTTTATTTTAAAGTGTTGCTCCATTTTATCCATTTCTCCGTCGGTAAAAGTTTTGCCTTCTACAATAAAAAATTGTGTGGAACTGCTCTCTTTTTTAGGATTGACATCATCACTCTCGCGTGCCATCGCGATTGCCCCTTTTCGATGAAAAAGGGAAGTATCAAATTCTGCAGGAATGGTATATGGCAATCCTCCATCTCCCAAAACAGCACCTGGAGCAGCGTTTTTACTATCAGGGTCACCCCCCTGTATCATGAAGTCTTTTATTACCCGGTGAAATAAGAGGCCGTCATAAAAATCGTCTTTTACCAGCTTTAAAAAATTTTCAGTAGTCAAAGGCGTTTTGTTGTAAATGCGCGCAATCATGGTTCCTGAATCCGTTTGAATTTTTACAAACTCATTTGAATCCGGATTATTCCTGATATTTTTAATAGTTGTACAAGAAATAAAGAGAGCAAAAAAAGAGAGGTAAAACAATTTTTTCATTCCTGAAAATTTTTAAAAGGTTCACCGATATTTTCAAAGTAAAGTAAAATATGGTCTTTTAAAAAATTTTCCTGTTCCATCATGTTGTAGTGAGGCAGCTCTTTCATTTGCACAAAATGGGGCCAATTGTCTTTGTCGTAACTTTCCAGTTCATAATAGCCGCTTTGGCTGAGAACTGTACACACCGCCACATGCATGAGATCCTGCTTTTGTTCTTTGTTAAATTTTTTCTTTGGGTTAAAATTGCCCATTTCCTGGATTCCAATCAAAAATAAAACGGCTTCTACGTCTGGTTTTTTACCAAATCGTTTAAAAAACTGTTGTTCCAGTCTCCACCAGCGCGCTTGTAAGTCATCCTGTATTTGCATTTGGCAAAGATAGTTTAGATGATAGTTTAAAGTTGTTTAGAATTGTTTAGATGTGTTTAAAACGTTTAGAAGTTTAGGAAATACAATGATGCATAATTATAAATTCGTATTATTTCTTCATTTGCTGCGATTATTTTAAAAGGAGTAGGCCCGATACCTCTCAGCTGCTACCTCATTTCCTATATTTGCACACAAAATAATTCAGCAAAATGTTACAGGTAAATTTTATAAAAGCAAACAGGGAAGAAGTTTTAAAAGGATTGATTAAGAAACATTTTGCGGAAATTTCTTTGGTAGATAAAATTATTTCTCTCGATGATGAAAGAAAAAAACTGCAATTTGAACTGGACGAAAGACAATCGAAAATAAATTCTTTTTCTAAAGAAATCGGTCAGTTGATGGCAACCGGCGAGAAACGCCTGGCGGAAGAAAAAAAACTGGAAGTAGCCAGTTTGAAAAGCTTTTTGCAGCCGGTTAGTGAACAATTAAATTTTATTGAAAATTCCCTTCAAAGTGATCTTATCAAATTGCCAAATCTTCCTCATTCGTCAGTTCCGGAAGGGAAATCTCCTGAAGAAAATGAAATGGTAAGAGAAGGTGGAGAGAAACCGGCACTTTCACAAAATGCTTTGCCGCATTGGGGTTTAGCAAAAAAATATGACTTAATTAATTTTGAAACAGGAAATAAAGTAACCGGCGCGGGATTTCCTTTTTATAAAAATAAAGGGGCAAAACTGCAGCGCGCCTTAATTCAATATTTCCTGGATTACAATACAGAAGCCGGTTATATGGAATACGAACCTCCATTTATGGTAAATGAAGCCAGCGCTTATGGTACCGGGCAATTGCCGGATAAAGAAGGACAAATGTATCAGGTAACGGCAGATAATTTATTTTTGATTCCCACAGCAGAAGTGCCGCTTACCAATATTTATCGTGATGAAATATTAAAAGAAAATGAATTGCCGATAAAAATGACGGCATACACGCCCTGCTTTCGCCGCGAAGCCGGAAGCTATGGAAAAGAAGTACGTGGATTAAACCGGGTACATCAGTTTGATAAAGTAGAATTGGTACAATTGGTTCATCCGCAAAAAAGTTACGACGTGCTGCAAGAAATGCTTTTGCATGTAGAAAAATTATTGCAAACACTAAATCTTCCGTACCGCATTTTGCGTTTGTGTGGCGGTGATATGAGTTTTACATCAGCACTAACCTATGATTTTGAAGTGTATAGCGCGGCCCAGCAAAAATGGCTTGAAGTGAGCTCTGTAAGCAACTTTGAATCTTTTCAAACAAACCGAATGAAGATTCGCTTTAAAGCGGATGGCAAAACACAATTGGTTCATTCCTTAAATGGTTCTTCTCTGGCCTTGCCAAGAATTGTGGCTGCATTATTGGAAAATAACCAAACAGAAGAGGGAATTGTATTGCCTGAAGTGTTGTGGAAATATTTTGGAAAGGATAAGATTGATTAAAATTTATTTTCACTAATATTTCTGTTGAATCTTTACGGGCCGTTTTTGCTTATCTAAAAGATTGTGTTCTACAAAAAAAATATTTTCCAATTTCAGTTTGAAATCATTTACTGTTTCAGCAGAAACAATATTCGTCAAAGATTTTATAAATAAAAGTTTTCGGACAACATGCAATTAATAAACAACCACGATTCTTTTGTGTTTTTAATTGATTGTAAAAGTTAGACACGAATTAAACCTCTGCTCTCAGTTTTAGTCTATCTTTCTTTGTAAATAGCATCTCTTTCTATTTCTCAACAGATAAATATGTCAATATCTAATCAATTAAAAAACCAGCATTTGCTCTGGCGCGCTGCTTTTGGCCCGATGGCGGAAAATGTAAATGAACTTGCAGATGTTTCACAAAAAGAATTATATAAAATTTTAGAAAAAACGTCTTCTAAAAAACCGGATGAAATAAATGTAGCTACCAATGCTTTTGATGGGTTAATTAAAGGAGTTCAGGATTTGGGACAAATGCAAAAACTAACACAGGATCAAAAGAAACAATTGCGAAAACAGTCCGTAGACGACATCAAAAATCTCAATATTACCTGGCTGAATGAAATGATAAACAGCGAGGCGCAATTGCGCGAAAAAATGAGCTTATTCTGGCACGGTCATTTCGCGTGCCGGGTAGTGAATATTTATTTTCAACAACAACTTTTAAATGTTATAAGAGCAAATGCTTTGGGAAACTTTGGTGATTTGCTGCGTGAAGTGAGCAAGTCTCCTGCAATGCTTTCTTTTCTCAATAATCAGCAAAACAGAAAACAGCATCCCAATGAAAATTTTGCCCGCGAAGTGATGGAACTTTTTACAATGGGCAGGGGAAATTATACAGAAACAGATATACGCGAAGCGGCAAGAGCGTACACCGGTTGGGGTTTTAATGTAAAAGGAGAATTTGTGAACCGGCCTTTTTTGCATGATACCGGCAGTAAAACTTTTCTTGGCAAAACCGGAAATTTTGATGGCGATGATATCATTGATATTATTTTGGAACAAAAAGCAACTGCAAAATTTATTACTGCAAAAATTTATAAATATTTTGTAAATGACGAGGTAGATAATGAAAAAGTAGAAAAATTAGCAGAAAAATTTTACCGTGATAATTATAATTTGCAAAAGCTGATGAACGAGATCTTTTTGAGTGATTGGTTTTATGAAGAAAAAAATATTGGGACAAGAATAAAATCTCCTGTAGAGCTCATTGTCGGTGTCAGAAGATTAATTCCGATGGAATTAGAAAAGCCTGAATCACAATTGTTGTTTCAAAGAGTGCTTGGCCAGGTTTTGTTTTATCCGCCAAATGTGGCTGGTTGGCCAGGAGGCAAAAACTGGATAGACAGCAGTGCATTAATGTTCAGGATGCGATTGGCTCAAATTCTTACGAATGCAGATGCCTTTTTAATACAGCCAAAAGATGACGATGATACAATGATGGGAATGGAAGGCGTTGATAAAAATCCAAAAGCAAATCAGTTGCAGGTAAATGTTGACTGGGATTCGGTTGTAAAAGTATTTGATAAAACATCCCGCGAAAATTTGTCCCAAAAAGTGAATGATATTGTTCTTCAAACCAAAGATTCTATCAATCCCAATGTTTTAAAAAGATATGTGGATAATACTTCAAGAGAAGGATTTATAAAATCAACAATAATAGAGCTGATGAGTACGCCGGAATATCAGTTGAGTTGAAAAATAATGTCCGATGTCTGATGTTTGATTTGTGATGTTTGATGTGCGATGTCTGATATATGTTGCCCCATTTATTTTACAGTAAACGAATAAATAACGTGTTTTATGCTTTTCAAACGCAAAGAATTTTTACAAATCGGTTCATTGGCTTCCGCTTCTTTGATGATGCCGAAATTTTTGAAAGCTTTTGAAAAAAAGGCTTCTGTTCCTCCCGGAAATAAAGTAATGGTGGTGCTTCAATTCAGTGGCGGCAACGACGGATTGAATACTGTTATTCCCATCAGGAATGATATTTATTATAAATCAAGACCGAAATTAGGAATACAAAAAGAACAGGCATTGCAAATAACCGATGAAGCGGGACTGAATCCTGCCTTGCCATTTTTCAAAGATTTATTTGATGAAGGAAGTTTGGGAATTATGAATAATGTCGGTTATCCCAATCCTGATCACTCTCATTTCAGGAGTATGGATATCTGGCAAAGCGCAAGCGACAGTAATCAATATGTTACAACAGGATGGCTCGGCAGGTACCTCGATGCTCAGTGCGATGGCTGTGGCAAACCTACTCAGGCACTGGAAATTGATGATGTCTTAAGCCTTGCTTTGAAGGGCGAAAATCTAAAAGGACTTGCGCTCAGAGATCCGAAAACACTTTATAGCTCCAGCAACGAACGATATTTTAAAGAAATAAACGCATCGCACGATCATGAAGAAGCTGCGGCAGATTATTTGTATAAAACATTAAGCGAAACCCTCAGCAGTGCTGATTATATTTATGAACAAAGCAGGCGTCATCCTTCTTCCCAAACCTATCCGGCTACTCAGCTGGGAAAGAATTTAAAAACAATTTGCTCTCTTATTTTGAGTGATATAAATACCAAAGTTTATTACGTGAGCCTGGGAAGTTTTGACACACATGTGAACCAGGAAAATCAGCAAAAAAGATTATTTACCGAATTGAATGATGCCATCAGCGCTTTTGTAAAAGATTTAAAAAGCAACAATCGGTTTGAAGATGTAGCGATTATGACATTCAGTGAATTTGGAAGAAGAGTAGCACAAAATGCAAGTGGCGGAACTGATCATGGAACTGCAAACAATATGTTTTTTATTGGTGGCGGTTTAAAGCAAAAAGGATTATTAAATCCAATGTGCGATCTGAATGATTTGAATGAAGGAGATTTAAAATATACCGTTGATTTCAAAAGCGTTTATGCTACCATGTTACACAATTGGCTCGGTGCCGATGACGAAAAAATCCTTGGAAAAAAATATGGGATCATGAATTTTGTCTAACGGCCCGCCGACCGCGGTTGGTGTCTGACCAACCGGAATATTCACGGATCAACTCTTTACGACTTAAACGCTTAATTCTATTTATATAGAAAACCCTGAAGCCATCTAATTTCCAGGGTTTTCTTTTCTTTTTTCAGAAATATTGCAAACACGATTCTGTGGAATTCATGTTATTTAAGTATCCAGTTTGGTTGCTTCCTCCACCACTTTGTTTAGTTTTTTTGTTAAAGGAAAAAGCAAAATTCCCGCAACTAATGCGGCGATTACACTGATAGCAAAGAATACCGCTTTATTATCAAACCGGTCCCAGAAACCCGCGAGTATAGCCGATATTTTTCCTCCTAAAGACGTAGTAATAAACCATCCCCCCATCATCAACGCCGTTAATCTTCGCGGCGCAACTTTTGAAGTAAGGGATAAGCCGACAGGACTCACAAATAATTCGCTTATCGTAAAAACGCCATAGCTCGAAAATATCCACCAGCTTGATACTTTGTCTTGATAAATATCAGTCGATAAGCAGGCAAAGACCATCACCAGCGAAGACATGCCCGCAATGATAGTGCCCCAGGCAAACTTGCTCGGCGTTGACATTTCTTTACCTCTTGCCTTCAAAAATCCAAAAAATCCAACAATCAACGGCGTTAAAACAATTATCCAGAATGGATTTATGGATTGGTATATTTCAGTGGATATAAGCTTTAAATCTTTTCCCGGAGGAGGAAACTTATCTTTTTGTAAATTTTGAAAATATAAGTCGGTGCCCATCTTTGTCATTACCTTTCCGCTTGCATCTGCAACGGCCCGAAACTGGCTGTCTACTACGGGCACTTCTGTTGGTTTGGTGCTTACTGTTTCAAGGAAATTAAATGGCTTCAATATGGGTTGAATTGCTTTTGGCGCTTCGCGATCCGTGTATGTTTGCGCCCAAATAGTCAAAGCGGTTGAATTTTGATTATAAATGTTCCAGAAAATGATCGAAACACCAAATAACGTGAGCAACGTACCGATACGCTTTTTATCAAAGCCGGTAGCCCGGTACCAAAGGCTGAAGTAGAAAAAAACAACGGGCACACAAGCAAATATAAAGGCATCGTTGGAATCGGAACCCATGATGTTTCCGGGAATGAACCAGCCAATTGCGCCTGTAATTAATGCTGGTAAAAAAACATACAAACCAATTTTTGAGAGTGGCATGTCTTCTTTTTGAACAGGCTTTATCACATCCGCGTATTTTACATGTTTTAAACCGACAGCGAACCAAATTAATCCCAACAGCATTCCAAATCCTGCAGCAGAAAATGCCCAGCCCCAACTATAATTATTCCGAAGAAATGCTGCTACAAAATTGCAGATAAAAGCGCCGATATTTATTCCCATGTAGAAAATATTGTAAGCGACATCTTTCTTCGGTTTTAAATCGGGCCGGTTATAAATATTGCCAAGTAACGTACTGATATTTGGCTTAAAAAAACCGTTACCAACTATCGCAGAAAATAAACCTAGGTACATTAGCAGATTGCTGCCGTTCAAAGCAATTAAAAAATAGCCAAGCGCCAATAAACTTCCTCCAAGAAAAATTGACTTTGTGTAACCAAGATATCGATCTGCAATAAGCCCTCCGATAAATGGTGTGAGGTAGATAAGCGCTACATAAGTACCGACGATACTTACCGCTGCCACCACATCAAGGCCGCGTCCGCCATGCCCGGGCGTATCAGTGAGGTACAGCAAAAAAATACCAATCATTAAATAATAACCAAAACGCTCCCACATCTCTGTGAAGAATAATACATAAAGGCCCCGGGGATGTTTTCCTTTTTTTATTTCAGCAATATCGGCTGTAATGATCTGATCTTCCATATTGTTTTGGTTTTGATTTAATTTCGATTTTGTAACAATTTTTATTTATGATGTAAAGTAAAGTGAAATTTAAAACTAACTTTATTTTTTGAGCAAATAATTTATTTAAAATTTCTCGTTTTTCGTAAAACAGTAAAAGAAGAAATAATGCGAATTCTCATTTTTTAAATAAAACAGTATACAATAAATAAACAGTCACATCAAGAAGTCTTTTGCTCAGCAAACAGTGAAATAACGGCAATCCTTATTTTCATTTTTAATAAAAGATCGAAAGCGTGTAAAATAAAGATAAATATCAAACCCGTAATCATTTTACCTGATCAATTTTTAAGCAGTTGGTTCGCAAAGAATAATACGCAAGTTTCATAACTTGCCGGTTCTTTTTTTAATCAACATAAAATTACGTCATTTTGAAAATTCTTATCCTTGGTTCCGGCGGTAGGGAACACGCGTTTTGCTGGAAAATAAGGCACAGTGAAATATGTACTGAAATTTTTATCGCCCCCGGCAACGCAGGAACAGCACAGATCGGTGAAAACATTCCTGTCGACATCAATGATTTCCAGGCAGTAAAAAATATTTGTGTTTCAAAAAATATTGAAATGGTGATCGTTGGCCCGGAAGAGCCTTTGGTGAATGGGATTTATGATTTTTTTAAAAACGACCCTGAATTAAAAGAGATTATTATTACCGGTCCGTCAAAAGCTGGCGCGCAGCTGGAAGGAAGCAAAGCTTTTGCGAAAGAGTTTATGCAAAAATATCAAATCCCTACTGCCGGATATAGAGAGTTTGATGTTTTGAATTTTAATGAAGGCCTCGATTATATTCAAAAACATCCATTGCCAATTGTTTTAAAAGCGGATGGATTAGCCGCGGGAAAAGGCGTAATTATTTGCCAGAATCATGTAGAAGCATTAGCCGAATTTGAGTTGATGATTCAGCAATCAAAATTTGGCGAAGCCGGAAAAAAAGTAGTTGTGGAAGAATTTTTGGATGGGATAGAATTAAGCGTTTTTGTTCTTACCGATGGGAAAAATTACGTGTTACTGCCCGAAGCCAAAGATTATAAAAAAATAGGCGAAGGGGATAAAGGGCTTAATACAGGTGGCATGGGCGCAATAAGCCCGGTACCTTTTGCTACAGAACATTTTATGCAAAAAGTAACACAGCGAATTATTGAGCCAACGATATTTGGGTTACAGAATGAAGGAATTGACTACAAAGGCTTCATCTTTTTTGGTTTGATAAAAGTGAATGAAGAACCAATGGTAATCGAATATAATTGTCGCATGGGTGATCCGGAAACAGAAGTGGTTTTGATCAGATTGAAAAATGATTTGGTAGAATTATTTATTGCAATGAATGAGCAAAAACTGGACAGCCAGAAAATAACAGTGGAAAAAAATGATGCCGTAACGGTTGTGGCTGTGAGTGGCGGTTATCCGGAAGAATATCAAAAAGGATTGCCAATTGAATTTTTATATTTGGAAAATCCGGAAGCCAGAAAGCATATTGATGAAGGAGAGGGTGCAATTGTTTTTCATGCAGGGACAAAAAATATAAATAATGAAATTGTAACAAACGGTGGCCGTGTACTTGCGGTTTCTGCGATGGCGCAGGGCCTGGGCGATGCAATAGAACTTTCAAAAACAATCCTTGAGCAAATCCGGTTTGATGGAATGTATTTCAGGGGAGATATTGGATATGAGTTTGTGGATTGAAAAAATTATTAAAAAAGAAAATACAAATTGGAGTTATTTGTTGATTTGCTGGATTTAAAAGAAATAATTCGCGAAAAACGAGCTTTAAAAAGGAACGGGGTTTTGTTTATCAATGAATTGTAATGAACGACTCACTGCCTATCCACAAATACAATTTGTTCCTCTTTCAGAAGTGGCAATCCTTTGAATCTTAAAATGACGTTGGCGACTGTGGCCACATCTTTTTCACAATAAATAGAAATACGTTCCAGGTTTTTTTCTTTCCAATACACATTTCCTACCTGGCTGCCGTCAATATCATCTTTGGGCGATGGGACACCCAGAACCGCTGCCAGCAACTTTAAAGAAGTATAATGTTTGTAATCGCCAAAACGCCAGAGATGTAATGTATCCAGCATGGGCGTTTCCCAGGGTTTCATATTCTGAAAATCCATGTATATGGGAATCGGAATATGATTGATCAACATCCTTCTGCATAAAAATGGCATATCAAACTCCTTGATATTATGGCCGGTAAAAATCCAGTTGTGATTATTTGCATGCAATTGTTTGAGTGTCGCAACAAACTGGTTCAAAAGTTCTTTTTCGTTTTCACAACATAAAGATTTAATCCTGAATTGCCATCCGATACCCTTCGGATCGTTGTTTTCCTTTTTGAAATATCCAAAACTGATGCAGGCAACTTTTGCAAATTCGGCCAGGATAGCGGCTCGCATGGGATAATATTCTTCAGCAGAGGTGTTTGGCGGAAGTGCTTTGCTTATTTTTTCTGTCCACAATTCTTTCCAATCCTCATCCAATAAATGAAAATGTTCTTTTTCAGAAACCGTTTCGATATCTATGACAAATAGATTTTCAATTGATATTTGATTCATGTTTTTGTTTGGTAAAATGAAGAGAATATTAAAGATAATTAAAGCAGAACAAATAAATATGCTATTATTTTTAAAAAAAAAAACCGGCTCTTTTGGAACCGGGAATAAATAAAAATGATTGAAATTGTTTATTGCGTTTTATCATGAACCTGCGTATCTCTTTTCGGAGGGGGCATATTAATGATTGAACTTCCTTTTTCAGGAGCAACAGTTTGTGCGGGTTTTAGAAAATATTGCTCCATTCCATGAACCTGTTGTAAAAGCTGCTGTACTATCTGGTTTTCGTAAGCCAGCGCCTGTTGCTGATTGTCATTCAGGCTATTGAAATACATGATTTGTTGTTCCAAATCTGTTCTTAAAGCATCAGAAACTTTCTTTGCCAAAACAGTATCTCCTGATTTATAAGCTGCTAATAAAAATTGTCCTGAAATCTGATTCTGCTGCTGCCTGCGTGAAGCCATTCCGTAAGGGAAATTTTCCTGCAACATATTTTTATCACATTTTTCTAATAAATCTTTTGCTTCTGACATTTTTCCATGATCAGCAAGATCGTTTGCCACCTGCGCGTATTGCATTCTGATAGTGTTCAAATGCCGCCGGTTTTCTTCATCAAAATAAACGCCGGGAACATTTGCATTTCCAAAGGCAAATTTTTTCATCATTACATCGTAAGCCCAGGTGTCGTTTACCTCGCTGTTTTTTACAGGAACCAATCTATAAGTAAGCCCGTCGGTTCTTAGATATTGCTGAAAACCCAAATCTCCATAAGGGGATGTAAAATAAATCGGCCGCTTCCAATTGTTGGCGGCGATAATATTGAGAATGGCACTTTCGTTTTTCATCAGCGCATTCTTTGGAATGGTAAAGTCTATTTCACTTACTACACTATCACCAGGATTTACGGTTCCATTCTCTCTTACCAGATTCGTATCTACCGGCACTTTTACATTTTTTGTAGGAAAAACATTGAGAAAATCTGAGCCATTTTGATACATTCTTGAAGGATCATCACTTCCTGCATAATTTTTCATCATGGTATAAAGATCCATTGGTTGTGTCTGATCTACTTTTGCACCAGGCAGATCAGGGAAGAAGTAAATCGCATCCCTGTTGCTTCCTATAATTTGTTCGGGAGTCCAGATGACTGGTATCGGGGCACTTTTATTTACCGCATAGCGAAGCTGATTGATGTACCAGTCTGTTCCAAGCAGGCTCGAGTTAATTACCCTGATATCTCTTCTTATCCCGAGCACCTCCTGGGCAAACCAAAGCGGGTATGTATCATTGTCTCCAAATGTGATCAGAATAGCATTAGGAGCACAACTTTGTAAATAGTCAGTAGCCAAATCCCTTGCTAATGTTTTATGGCTGCGGTCGTGGTCATTCCATTCCTGGCTGGCCATTAAAACGGGCACTGCTAATAAGCACAAAACTCCTGCAACATAATTGGCTGTTCTGCTGTTCATATATTTTTCAAAAAGTTCTTTTACATACATTACGCCCAATCCAATCCAGATGGCAAATGCATAAAAAGAACCTACATAAGCGTAGTCCCTTTCACGTGGTTGATTGCCTGCCTGGTTCAGATAAAAAACAATGGCAATTCCGGTAAAGAAAAATAGTAAGAAGACAACGAGTGTATCCCGTTTATCTTTTTTGTATTGATAAATAAGTCCGAGAATACCGAGCAACAAAGGCAAACAAAATAATGTATTATGAGATTTATTATGTTTTAAAGTATCCGGCATTTTACTTTGATCCCCAAGTCTTGCATTATCCCAGAAAGAAATGCCGGTAAGCCAGTTTCCATCGCGAACATTGCCCATGTCTATTCCTTGCAGGTCATTTTGCTTACCGGCAAAATTCCACATGAAATAACGCCAGTACATCCAGTTGAGCTGGTATGCAAAAAAGAAACTGATGTTATCGGCCATTGTGGGCTTTGAATAATATTTGCCGGTCTTTGGATCTTTTCCTATTCCTGCAAAATTTGCATAATAATCGGCATGTCCCTGGTCATTGCTTGCATCCCACATTCTTGGGAAAAAGTGCAAATCAGATGGATCGTACACTGTTACCACTTTCTTCCCTTTCTTCTCATATTTATGAGCGCCTTTTACATAAACGTCCTCATATTTCTGATCAGTTGGGTCATCAGTAAAATCCTGGCCTTTCAAAATGGGCCAGTCGCCGTATTGTTCGCGGCTAAGGTATCCTTCCAGGCTCAATGGATTATCTACATTAAACATGTCAATCGCCGGATCTGCCAGAGAGCGGATCATGGTAGTAAAATAAGTGGAAAAGCCAAGAATTACAAATGCAAAAGCCCACATCGCAAGCCTTAAAAAATTCCAGTTTTTCTTCTTTGCCAGCCGCAGTAAAAGAAAGATGATTATAGCGAGCAAGACAAAGAAAAAAGTAAATCCGGTGAAGAAAGGCGCGCCAAAACTATTGGTAAATAAAATGTCAAAAGCGGATGCACCTTTTATTGTCCATTGAATCATGGGAACCTGCACAATTCCTGTAATAGCACATGCGGCAATAAAAGCCCAAACGGTTCCCCATTTAGTTACCTTGTAGCGTTTAAAATAATATACCATTACAATAGCAGGAATGGTAAGAATCGGCAATAAATGTACGCCTACTGCCAGGCCCACCATATAAAATATCAGGATCAGCCACCGGTCTGCAGGTGTAAAATTGCCTTTGTATCCATTTAATTTATCAATAGTAACGGCCTGTTCCCATTTGAGCACGGCCCAAAAAACCACTGCTGTAAAAAATGATGAGCTTGCATATACTTCTGATTCTACCGCGCTGTACCAAAACGAATCGCTGAATGTATACGCCAACGCGCCTATTGCGCCTGCCGCCATTATGGTAAAGATTTGGTTGCCTGTAAGTGGATTGGCATTGTTCCTTTCATAAATTCTCCGTGCAAAATGCGTGATGCTCCAGAATAAAAACAAAATACAGAAAGCGCTCATTAAAGCACTCATACTATTCAGCCCCAGGATGGCATTATTTGGGTTGGAGAACGGAATCATAAAAATCCTTCCAAGCATGATAAACAACGGCGCTCCCGGAGGATGCGGAATCTGAAGTTTGTATGCGCTGGAAGCAAATTCGCCACAGTCCCAAAAACTGCCTGTGCCCTCCATGGTAGATAAATACACAACTGCTGCGATGGCAAATATCACCCATCCTGTAATGTTGTTGACGCGTTTATAGCTCATAATTTCGGTTTAGATAAAGAAGGGACAAATATAAAGCTATGATTGCTACATTTCTGTCGCCTTATTTTTTTTTATAAAAAGGATTGTTAATTTGTTTTGCTGAATAAGCCAGCTTAAGAAAAGAAGAATTACATATCAATATTTAGTAAGATGCCATTGCCAGGGTAGCCACACTCAATTTTACATTCCTGATTTTTAAAATTTCTGTACCACAGGCGTCCAGGGTAGCGCCGGTGGTAATCACATCATCTACTAATAAAACATGTTTGTTTTCTAATGCCTGTGGATTATTTACATGGAAAATATTTTCAACATTTTTCCATCTTTCCGCCCTGTGTTTTTTGGTTTGAGTTTCGGTAAAAACTTTTCTAATCACGTTATTTTTAATGACCGGTTTGTTGAGAATTTCTGAAATTCCGTTGCAAAGAATTTCCGATTGATTGTAGCCGCGCATCTTTTCTTTCTTTTCAAATAGAGGAAGCGGAATGATAATATCTATGTGGAAGCGGTTACTGTTGAGTAAGCTTTTTCCCATTAAATTTCCGAAGTAATGCCCGGCTTTTTTATTTCCTTTATACTTTACTTCATGAATCATATTTTGAACAATAGATTCTTTTGAAAAATAAAACAGGCTCATCGCAGATACCAGTGCAATTCTTCCCCAGAATTTTTTTTCCAATGGATTATTAGCGTGTAGTGCAAAATTGGTTTCCGGCAAATTATCAAAGCACTCAAGGCATAAAAAATTTCCTTTATTAATCACGTCACTTCCACATCCGATACAATTATGCGGATAAAACAAATGAAAAAGAGGCGATATCGAAAAGAAGGATGATGTCAATAGACCCGTTTTATTTTTTATAAAAAAGAATAAGTTACATAAACAGATTAATGCAAATCAGCAATTTCGATTATTTGTTGCTTTACTGTAAGCGCTTTTGATAATAGGCTATCCGATCGCTAAAATACTTTTCATGTTTTATTAATGAAAAGCTTTTCATTTCAGGCGCAGAAATTCCATTTTCAAGAATCATTCCTTCGTTCGTAATTATTCTTGCTTCATCCCATAAACCGGCATCAATAAAGGATTGCAGGGTTTTTGCACCTCCTTCAACCAATACGCTTTGAATATTTAACTGATAAAGGGAAAGGAACATTTTCTTCAGAAAATTTTCCTTTTCGATTTTGATGAAATTCAAATTTTCTTCAATAGTATTTTTTACAAAATTGAAAATCACGGTATTTGTTTCTTTACTGAACAATTTTGCTGATGAAGGCAATTTTAATTCTTTGTCTATCACAATTCTTACCGGATTTTTCCCTTTCCATAACCTGGTAGTTAATGACGGATTGTCTTTCAATGCCGTATTTGTGCCAACTAAAATCGCTGCTTCTTCACTACGCCATTGATGAACAAGCCGGTTTGTGTACTCATTGGTGATTAAAATTCTTTCTTCATTTTCTGAACCAATTTTCCCATTCGCGCTTTGCTGCCCATTTTAAAATAATGTATGGCCTTTGCTTTTGATGAAAAGTAAAAAACCTTTTGTTTAGTTCTTTAGATTCTGATTCTAAAATACCTGTAACCACTTCTACTCCTGCATTTCGCAACCTTTCTATTCCTTTTCCTGCTACTTCTTTATAAATGTCCTGGCAACCGATTACTACTTTTTTTATTTTATTTTTAATAATCAAATCCGCACATGGCGGTGTTTTTCCATGATGCGCACAAGGTTCCAGAGAAACATAAATCGTGCTTTTTTCGATTAATAATTTATCTTTTTCCTTTACGCTATCAATACAATTTACTTCTGCATGAGCTTTCCCATATTTATGATGATAACCTTCACCGATAATCCTGTTTTGATATACAAGCACGGCCCCAACCATGGGATTTGGCGATACATTTCCCGCACCCGATTTTGCCAGTTGAATACATCGGCTCATATATTTTTCATCGTCGTTCACACAGCAATTTTTTAAAATGATTTGCTTCACAAAATAATTAAGTTTGTGTAAATGACAACCGGAGATATTTATAACGATTTTAAAAGCAAATTGAAAACAATCTACGACGATCATGAAGCAGCAAATATTTCTGATTGGGTTTTTGAAAACGTAACTGGTTTAAAAAAATGGCAAAGAAGGGAAAATCAAAATAAAGAATTACCAAAAACCGATTGTGAAAAACTAAAAAACCATTTGGAAGAACTGCTGAAACATAAACCCGTTCAGTATGTTTTGAATGAAGCCTGGTTTTATAAAAGAAAATTTCATGTAAATGAAAATGTATTAATTCCAAGGCCGGAAACTGAGGAATTGGTGGAATGGATTGTCAGCAATGTTAAAAAAGAAAAAGATAGCAAACCGATAAATATCATCGATGTTGGGACAGGAAGTGGTTGTATTCCTATATCATTAAAAAAAGAATTGCCTGATGCTGAGCGTGACAGCAATTGATGTAAGTGAAAAAGCATTGCTCGTAGCAAAAAAGAATGCTTCTGACCTGCATGCATCAATCAATTTTTTTCAAATGGATTTTTTAAATAAGGATGAATGGAAAACGCTTTCCCAATATGATATTATCGTAAGTAATCCACCTTATATTCCCATAGCTGAAAAGGAGATTCTTTCAAAAAATGTCAAAGACTTTGAACCCGCCATTGCCTTATTTGTTGAAAATAATGATCCGTTTATTTTTTATAAAAAGATGGCTGAATTTGCAAAATCGCACTTAAAAGAAAATGGAAATATTTATGTAGAAGTGCATGAAGAATATGCCAGGCAAGTAGGAAATATTTTTGAAAATGCAGGGTTTAAATCAGAAATAAAAAAAGATATTTATGGAAAAGAAAGGATGATAAAAGCGTTGAGAGTTTAAATTCTATTGTTGAATTGTTGGAATTTGTTGGAATGGTTGAATTGTTCGTTATATCTGGTTTATGATAACATTAAAAATCTATAGACAGCCTAAACAATATAACAATATACCCTATTCCTTAACAGAAGCTGAAGTGGTAGCGCCGAGTTTTTTGGCAACCTGCATAATCTTTACAATATCGCCCCAATTTACCAACGAATCTGCATTGATTACAACAGCAGGTTTTATCAGGCTATCTCCTATTGGCAACCTCGATCTTAAAATTGATTCCAAAGAATCAAACTGAATTCTTTGCTGCCCGATAAAAAGTTCTTTTTCTTTATTAATACTAACTATCACGCTTTGCTTGGCTTTTGTATCGCTTGTTGCACGTGGATTGTTCATCTTAATGACATTTGGATTGGCCATGGTAGAAATAATCAAAAAGAAAAACATGAGAATGAAAAGAATATCATTCAACGGGCCGGTGTCCAGTTCCGTATCATCACTTTTAAATCTTCTTCTGATGCTCATTTCTTAATTCTTAATTCTTAAAATCATAAATCATAAATCATAAATCCTGCTTCTACCTTGTAGGTTCCTGCAAAATATCAACAAACTCTGCGCTGGCAATTTCCATTTTATTTTCGATCCTGTTTATTTGCGCAGCAAGATAACTGTGACCTATATATGCCAATATTCCAATGATCAATCCGGTGGCCGAAGTGATCATTTTGATATAAATACCATCAGCGATTGTGTTAGGCGTATATTCTGTGCTGGCGGCGATTCCTTTGAAAAGCGCAAGCATACCAATAATGGTTCCAAGGAACCCAAACAAAGGGGCAATGCGGGCTACAATAGAAATGATGGATAGATTTTTTTCCAGCTTATACAATTCTAATGCACCAACGTTATCCATACTTTTTTCAATGGCATCAATCGGTTTTCCGATTCTTTGAATTCCTTTATCAATAATTCTGGCAATCGGATTATCATTGTTTTTTGAGAAACTTCTTGAAGCCGCAACGTTTCCGCTTACAATATGATCGCGGATAATGCGCATAAAATTATCGTCAATTTTTGAAGCTTTTTTAATAGCGATCAATCTTTCGAAAAAGAAGTAAAGCGCTATCACAAAAAGAAATGCGAGCGGAACCATGATGATACCGCCGCTTACCAGAGTCTCCCATAAATTCTGCGTTTTAGGAGCAGTGTGGGTAATTGCGCTGGAATCAATCTGCAGAAAAAATAAATCCATCTATATTGGTTTAGGAACAAATGTAAAAAGTAATTTGATAAATGTATTGTGGTTAAAAAGTAATTTGAAACTTTAACGTAATTGTTAATGCAGAATTTTTTCTAAAGCAAAAACTGATTTATGTATTGGACAGGATGACAAACCGGGATTAATGAATGTTCAAAATCGAAATAGTTTTTGTGATGATTATATCCATTTTAGAATCTTCTGCAGAATAATATTGCAAGGCATCTTCCAAATCTCTGAATTTTGATTTTTTTACTTTTTGGAATATGAAATGGTCTTCCCTGGTAAAATGAAACTGAGAAAAGAACCTTAAAGTCTTTTCATTTAATAAGTGCTTCTTTTTTATTGTTTTGCTTAAAAAATAATAGGTAATGGCGAAAGATGTCGGTGCAGTAAAGGTTTTCCTTGTTATTACACAACCTGTTAAAAAGGTAAATCGTTGGTCCGTTAATTTTGTTCTCCTCTTTGATTAAATCCACTAAAACATTGGCATCAAGAAATATTTTTTTCATCATAAGGTAAGGCAATAACAGTTAGTGTTTACCTTTTCCTTCATGAACGATCCCTGCAAATTCTTTCACCCACTGATGCAACTTTTCCGACTTCATTTTCTTCTCTATTTTCTCCATTATGTCCGGATATTTCTCTAATAATTTTGCAGTACCCTTTTCATTGTCGTTCGGCATTTTTTCTTCAATTATTTCCCATAAACCCGGATACTTCTCCACTCGTTCATTATTTGTTTTTTTGATTTTTCTTGAATTCGCAGCTCTTTTACTTTTTATAGAAGATTTTCTTTTTTGTTCCATAAAATATAATTTCTTATCCTCAAATTAGTCAATATAATTCTGCAATCAGGGAGATTGTTCATAATTGTTTACGATTTCTCTTCCCAAATCATACACAAATGCACAATTGTTTCTGCTGATTTTGCCATATCATTTACACCAATCCATTCGAGTTTTGAATGAATACCCTGCATTCCCGTAAAAAGATTCGGACACGGTAGCCCCATATAGCTCAGCCGGCTTCCATCTGTGCCGCCGCGAATACTTTCTGTTATTACTTCCAGCCCTGCGCGGTTTATGGCTTCTGCTGCATACTGCACTACCTGCGGATATTTATTCAAAACCCTTTTCATATTCCGGTATTGTTCATGAATCGAAAATTCAATCGAAGCCCCTTTATAATGGTTTACAACATCTTCAGCAATTTTTTTCAACCGTTTACCATGTTGTTTTAATTTTTCATCATCAAAATCTCTTAAAATAAATTCAAGCGTTGCTCTTTCTGCAATTCCTTCAAAACGAACAGGGTGAACAAAACCTTCTTTTTTTTCAGTTGCTTCCGGCGCCCATTCATTCGTCGGTAATGCATGTAAAATTTCTGCACCGACTTTCAACGCGTTTACCAATTTATTTTTCGCATAGCCGGGATGAGAAATAACACCGTTAACTATTATGGTGGCTCCATCAGCGCTAAAAGTTTCGTCTTCCAGGCTTCCCGCTTCGCCGCCATCTAAGGTGTAGCCAAACTCTGCACCCAATTTTTGCATGTCCAATTTTACCGTTCCTTCTCCTATTTCTTCGTCTGGAGTAAATAAAAGTTTTATTCCTCCATGTTTTAGCTCACGATGTTTCATTAAATATTCGGCAGCATGCATGATAGCTGCAACGCCGCTCTTATCATCAGCGCCCAATAATGTTCTTCCGCTTGCTGTAATTATATCGCCTCCAATATGTGTTTTTAAATATGGATAAACGACAACAGATAAAACCTGTGTTTTATCATCAGGTAAAACAATGTCTTCTCCATCGTAATTTTTATGCAAAATCGGTTTCACGTTCGTTCCGCTGCAATCCGGCGCTGTATCTACATGGCTGCAAAAACAAATAACCGGAACATTTTTTTCTGTATTCGACGGAATGGTAGCATATACATAGCCATAAACGTCCATTTCGGCATCCGTAATTCCCATTTGTTTTAACTCCTCTACAAGGATTTTACTTAAATCTTTTTGTTTTTCTGTGGATGGATGCGTGCCACTTTGAGGATCGCTTTGCGTATCAATCTGTACGTAACGCATGAAGCGTTTTGCTATGTCGTTTTTGTTAATTTCTACCATGGTAAATGAAATTTGAAGATGTGAAAGTAGGAAAATTAGCGAATTCGATAATGGCTTATGTGCTAATGAAGACAATTCTATCGGAAGTAGAATTACCGATAATTTTTCTGATAAATTTTTTCAAAAAAGGGCGAAATTCTGCAGCAGTAAAAGGAGAAATAACGTGTATTCTTATTTTAATTTCATTACGATGATAATCGATAAAGTTTACAACGCTATTAAATATTTTCATCCGAAATTCGTTTTTCTTTGAAAGATCATAAATCCCCCACATGCAAAAAATATTACTGGTCATCTTATTTTCATCGTTTTTTTTAAAATCAAAATCACAATGGTATGATCCGGAAAAAGTAGATCATAAGGCAATTACCATTTATACTCTTGCTATCAATAAAGCCAGAAATGGCGATTATCCTTCGTCGGTGAAAATGATTAATGAGGCGTTGAAAATTGAGCCAAAATTCGTTGATGCCTATCTCTCTCTCGCCGGTATTGATGCGGATTTAAAAAATTATACTTCTTCTGTTTCTTATTTTGAAAAAGCATTTTCTCTTGATTCGGTATATGCAAAAGATTTTCTGCTTCCCTACTCTATTTCTCTTGCAGGATGCGGCCGTTTTAATGACGCGCTGAATGCGATAAATGCTTTTTTGTCTAATCCAAAATTGAATGAAAGAAGCATTAAATCAGGTGAATTCAGAAGAAAAACCTACGAGTTTGCCATTGATTATGCAAATAGTCATCCGGAAAAAAATTATGTTTTTGCTCCGCAAAATATGGGTGATAGCATCAACACCGCCGACCTTGAATATTTTCCTTCGTTAACGATTGATGGCAAAAAATTGATCTTTACAAGGCGGATTAACAACAAAGAAAGTTTTTATGAAAGTGACAAGGAAAACGGAGTTTGGAGAAAAGCTTTTCCTCTTGCTGGCAAAATAAATTCACCGGATAACAATGTGGGTGCACAAAATATTTCACAGGATGGGCAATGGTTGGTTTATACAGGTTGCAATTTTCCGCGGGGAATGGGAAGCTGCGATCTCTATATTTCTTATTTGACGAAAAACGGCTGGAGCGAACCGCAAAACCTTGGCTGGAATGTCAATTCAGAATTTTGGGAATCTACACCTTCTCTTTCTCCCGATAAAAGAGATTTGTATTTCAGCAGTAATAGGCCGGGAGGTTATGGCGGGAAAGATATTTGGTTGAGTCACAGAACGGATAATGGAAATTGGAGCGTTCCTGAAAATCTTGGGCCTGATATTAATACTTCCGGTGATGAAAGCACGCCTTTTATTCATGCCGATAATCAAACTTTATATTTCAATTCAAACGGCCTTCCCGGATACAGTGAAAAGCCCGATTTGTTTGTAACGAGAAAACTTGCTGATGGCAAATGGAGTAAGCCGGAAAATCTTGGTTACCCAATAAATACAATTGATGATGAAGGCTCGATGATTATTGATGCGGACGGGAAAACCGCATATTATTCCAGCGATAAAATTGATACAAAAGGAGGACTCGATATTTACACTTTTACCCTTCGCAAGGATTTGAGGCCGTTAAGAACTTTATGGGCAAAAGGTAAGGTTTATGATAAAAAAACCAATGCCGGCCTGCCTTCTACAGTTGTTTTGACCAATATAAATTCACGTCAGATTATTAGTAAATTACAAACAGATGAAGAGGGCAATTATTTAATTACGCTTCCTGTAGGAAAAGATTATGCGTTTAACGTTCACAGAAAAGGATATTTATTTTATTCACAGAATTACAACATTGACTCTACCTCTACTGATTCGGTTTTTAATGTGGATATTCCTTTGGAACCTATCGAAGCGAATGCTAAAATTATTTTGAAAAATGTATTTTTTGATACCAAAAAAACAGACTTAAAACCGGCGTCCATTACCGAATTGGACAATGTGGTGAGGCTGATGAATGAAAATCCAAACATGAAAGTTTTAATAAGTGGCTTTACAGATAATGTAGGAAAACCGGCCGATAATTTAAAGCTTTCTTTAGGCAGGGCTGTGTCTGTTGTCAATTATTTACTGGGTAAAGGTGTAAACAATAACCGGCTTGCTTTTAAAGGTCTTGGTGAATCAAACCCAATAGCAACAAATGATACAGAAGAAGGACGGGCACAAAATCGCCGGACAGAATTGACAGTGGTGAGTAATTAGGAAATCTAAGCTTGTAAATATTTCAGATTTTTCACAGAATTACTTAAGCCACATTTTATCAATGCATTCAAAACATCATCTTTTGATTTTGGTGGATTTTTTAAACTCTCAATTTGATTGTTGAGTGCGACCAAACATTTTTTCTGATCAATTTTTATCAACTGAGAAATGAACAAATCCGGATGTTGAACTTCAACACCAAAGCCTTTTAAATAATCTGTTGGAAAATCTTTTAAATTGAATGTTACAATAACATCTGCTTTTGCTTTAATAGCAGCAGCTAAAACATGCCTATCATTTTTATCAGGCAAAGAAAGCTCCTTGATTATTCTCTGATAATCAAAAATATTTGCTTCCGGAAATGCAGCATTCATCGCTTCACTTGTTTTTCCTAAAGAAGTTTTTTTAAATCTTTTCTTTTCAACAAAAGATTTCTAATCCATTCTTCCTGAATTTGTTCAGTCCATTTTGGCTCATACAATTCAACGCTTGCTAATTGCAAAAGAAAATCTCTTAATGGTGCCGGATACAGAACATTGGCATCTAATACAACAGTTAACTTCGGATTTAAAATCATTAATACCCTAAATTAAGTTCCTGTGCTTGTTTCGCCAAAAAGTTCAATTTTTCTTTTCTTGTATCCTTTTGTTTCTTTTCGTAGGCCAACAGGCTTTTCAATTGGATTCTTCTGTGAGTCCCGGTTTTTTTGAAAGGTATTTTGCCTTCTTCCAAAAGCTTTACCAGATATGGCCTGGAAACATTCAACATGTTTGCAGCCTGTTGTGTAGTTAATTCGGTTTTGGAAGGAATTAAAGCGACGGATTTTCCCTCAGCCATATTATTCAAAATGTCAAATAACATTGAAAAAGCCTTCCTCGGAATATCTAAATAATCTGCGTTTTTACCAATCTTTATTTTTACAGTGCTGCGCTTACTTTTAATAATACTTTCGCAAGTCTCGTTTAATTTAGAAATAAGAGCGTTGGCAATTCGCTGTTCGTCTTTGCTTGTTTTTTTAATTATCGATTCCATAAAAAAGTTTAAACAAAGATACGCAAACGAAATAAACGAAATGAATTAAAACTATTAACTTGTTTTTATAAAGAAATTAAAGATGAAGGTTACAATCTTAATACAAAAAGGAGAAGAATTTTTTATTGAAAGAATAAAAGAAATTCCTGCGGTTTTAACCCAGGGAAAATCAATTGAAGAAGCCAAAGCAAATGTATTAAATGCATTACAATTATACATTGAGGATCTTGGCAATGAAGATGTCTTCAATTCGTGCAATTGGTGAATAAAAATTCGTGAAACAAAACCAAAATTTTTATTATTTTACAATTCTAAACTTCATCATGCAAAAAGAACTGCTTTATCAGATCGCACTCACACTTATCCCCAATATCGGCGATGTAAATGCCAAAGGTTTAGTGAATTATTTTGGAAGTGCTGAAGCAGTTTTTCAAGCGCCCAAAAAAGTACTGGATGAAATAGAAGGCATCGGAACAATACGGGCGAACTCTATAAAGAATTTTAAAGATTTTAGCCGCGCGGAAGAAGAGATTGAGTTTATCAAAAAATATAACATTACACCCCTTTTTCTAACAGATAAAAATTATCCTCAAAGATTATTGAATTGCTATGATAGCCCGGCAATGCTATATTATAAAGGAAATGCAGATTTGAATTCATCAAGAATGGTCGCCATCGTTGGAACAAGAAATCACAATGATTATGGCAAAAACATCACGGAAAAATTAGTGGAAGATTTGGCGAATGAAGAGGTAATAATTATTAGCGGGCTGGCATTTGGAATTGATAGTATCGCCCACAAAACTTCTGTGAAAAACAAGGTGCCTACCATCGGTGTTTTAGCTCATGGATTGGATAGGGTTTATCCGCCTGAAAATGCATCTTTGGCAAAACAAATGATTTCGTATGGCGGGTTGCTAACTGAATTTAAAAGCAATACAAATCCTGATAAACCAAACTTTCCCGGCAGAAATCGAATAGTTGCAGGAATAAGCGATGCGGTGATCGTGGTTGAATCCGGAATAAAAGGCGGCTCATTAATTACAGCAGAATTAGCCAATGGGTATAACAAGGATGTTTTTGCCTTTCCCGGAAGAGCCGATGATTCAAAAAGCGCCGGCTGCAATTATCTCATCAAAAATAATAAAGCGATGCTCATTACCTGCGCGCAGGATGTTCTTGAAAACATGAGTTGGAAAGAAAACAAAAAGAAGACAGTTAAAAAACAACGGGAATTATTTATCGAATTATCTGCAGAAGAAAAAGTGGTGGTAGATATCTTGCAAACACAGAAACAGCTGCATATCGATGAATTATATTTTAAAAGCAAACTCAGCAGCAGCGCGGTTGCACAGGCATTGCTGATGCTGGAAATGCAGGGGGTTGTAGCTTCGTTGCCTGGAAAAATTTATAAGATCAGTTAAACGATGTCCCCTGCCGGATGAGCAGTAAACAAACAATTATCTGTGATTTGTAATTCATTTTATTCTGGCAAATAAAAAAGATCGTATCGGCCATAATACAATAATAAATAACGCTACACCATTGATATTTTTCAGAGGAAATGGCATTTAATTTTGCAACACCTTTTGCAAAGAATAATTTCTCATTGGCTGTCTATCGCATCATGTTATCATTAAACTCTTTAGAATTTCCTTTTGGGATGGATAAAGAAATCCAGCGATCATTCAATTGCATTTTTCCCAAATAAACGATCTGCCCTACATGATAAGAATAATGTGCCAGTTGCCTGTTAATCGCATCAATCACGGTTAGCGGCTCTTTCCTGATGTAGATTGTTTTATCCAAATCATCATGCGTTAATGATTTTAATGCGGCAAAAAGGCAATCCCATCCTTCATCCCATTTGGTTATTAATTCCTCCTTCGTGTTGATTACTTTTTCAAATTCTGCATCCCGCTCACGCCATTCTTTTTCTCCATCTTCTGTTAGAAAATTGGTCCAGCGTGAAAGCATATTTCCCCATAAATGCTGGACAATAATGGCGATGCTGTTGCTGGCGTCATTATATTGCCAAAACAAATTTTGTTCATCCAATTGTTCCATTGTTTTATCGCCAAGCGCTTTATAAACAAGGAGTCTTTTTATTACACTGTCTAAATATTCTGATGGCATAAAAAATAATTTGGTACAAATTTAAGGCTTGAAACCGGTTCGTTTTGCTGGTTCCTGAGGAGGATTTAATAATTGTTTAAGGGCGGTAAAAATAATCTGTACCATTTTGGCACCTTAAAGAAAACAGAAATCCCCATTATTTCTCCTTTTACTGATAAAGTCAAAAATTCTATTTTTCTTCCTCCTGAACCGCTTCTTCCTCGACAGGAATCAACGTATCTATTGTAGCCAAAACCGTAACGCCACCTTTTACCTGCTGGTTTAATTTTACATTTAGTTCAGTTCCAACCGGAAGAAGTACATCAACGCGGCTTCCGAATTTTATAAATCCCATTTCATTTCCCTGCATTACCTTTTGTCCAACTTTCAGATAGTTTACAATGCGCTTGGCAAGAGCTCCGGCAATTTGTTTTACCAGAATTTCTGCAGTATCACTTTTTATTACCACTGAATGGCGTTCGTTTTCTGTAGAAGATTTTGGACTCCATGCTACAAGGTATTTTCCTTTATGGTATTTGCTGTACTGAACTTGTCCCGACATGGGAATCCGGTTGATATGTACATTTGCAGGACTCATAAATATCGAAACCTGTAGTCGTTTGTCGTTGAAATATTCCGAGTCTGTCATCTCTTCTATCACCACTACTTTTCCATCTGCCGGACAGATTACCTGGTGATGCGCTACCGTGAAATTCCTTTTTGGAGAACGAAAAAAGGAAATAATAAACAGCAACATAATGAGGCTTACGCTAAAGACAATCCACGCTACTATTGGCGTGGTAGCGCTAAAGAAAAAAAAGAAAATAATATTAATAGCTCCAAATATCAATGCACACAATGCAATCGTACGGTAGCCTTCTTTATGAATATTCATCAACTAAATTTAATTACAAATATAAAAATTGAGAGGGAGATAAAACCTTTTATTTCTTTACCGGATGAATAAAGAATAATAAACAAATACAAACGGGATGGCAACCAGCATGGAATCAAAACGATCTAAAAAGCCTCCATGGCCGGGCAGCAGAGAGCCGCTATCTTTTACATTTGCCATTCGCTTTAACTTGCTTTCCAACAAATCGCCGAGCGTACCAAAAACGGCGCAAAATAAACTGATGAAAATCCAGTCAGCAACAGAATAATATTTGGTAAAATATGCAATCAAAGAAATAACAATTACACAAAGAATAATTCCGCCAATCGTTCCTTCGCGCGTTTTTTTTGGTGAAATGGATGACAAAGGAGTTTTGCCAATAAACGAACCAACAATGTACGCCATCGTATCATTTATCCAGATAGAAAAAACAATTCCACAGGGAATTATTTTCAAAAAATTATCAGTCAATCCATTAAAATTAGCTGTTCTGATCATTATCATTAAAACAATTGGAAGTGTGATGTAAAATAGGCCCAGCAAGCTTTTTAGCTTATAATTCACCGGATCAATCTTTTTTAAAAGTTTCATAAATTCAAACCAGCAGCCAAAATGAATGATTGTAAATAAAATAATAAAACTCCATTGATTCCACAACAATCCAACAAGCATGGCTGTGGCAAAAATGATTGCGGTAAGGGTACGTGTTTTAAAAGTTTTGGTATCGAAAGCCATTCTTCAGTTTTAAGATTCTTTGGTTATCCAGTTGTGAAAATCGTTTGGGTCTTCCTCAGGCATTACATATTTTTCCTGCTGTGCCAAAGATATTTTGCGAAAATAAATAAACGCATAAATTATAAATACCAGCGCAATAATTCCTGCCCACATTGGAAAATTTTCTTCAACATCTTTTGAAACTTTTGCGCCTTGTATGGTGGTAACATACATTGCCGTTACCTGTATTCCATTAAACAAAAAGTGAAAAAGAATACTGAGCCATAAGCTTCCGCTGAAGTAAAAAACCAATCCCAGCGCAATGCCCAAAGCGAAACGCACCAAAAATCCATAATAGGAAACATGAACGGCGCTGAAAACAATAGCAGTCAGGATGATGGCAATCCATGGGCCCCTGAACCACCTCATCAGGATATTTTGAATGCCGCCACGAAAACAAACTTCTTCAAAAATCGCTGGCAGCAAACCAATAATTATCAACGAAAGTATATAGCGCGAAAAAGTGTTGATATTAATGAGCGCCGCTTCTTGTGCAGCCCGCTCGGCCTCTTTTGCTTTAAAATAAACTTCCCAGTTTTTCGGGATCGGAATAATTTTATTTAATTCTGCCAAAGCTCCGGAAAGTGGAAAAGTCAAAACGAGAATTACAAGTACCAGCAAAACCTGTTTGGTATTAAAATTTGTATTGAAACCCATAAATTTTGCTGGATTCCGATAGCAAATCAGTGCAAAAAAATATATTGGCAAAAAAAACATAAAGAAAGTAGAAATGGCCTGGATCCACATAATTGGAAAATAATATTTTGGATTCAGGATGTCTGTTGCCATTGACAAAAGTGGCCTTCCTGTCATCGCAACCCAAAGGCCGGCAGAAACCAGCCCTCCAATAACCAGGCCTGCACCAATAAGTCCCAACAAAATTCCAAGCTGGCCTGGAAAGCTAAAATTTCTTGAATTTCTGTCGATCATCATATTCTCAGTTTTTAAGGTCGTAAATTTACCGCCGAAAAATTAGTTCAAAGTTGAATGTTCGCAGTTCAATGTTCAACCTAACCTTCAACCTTGAACCTTCAACCATTAACATAAAGTGATTAAAATAGGCAACATACAACTTCCCGAATTTCCTTTATTGCTTGCGCCAATGGAAGACGTAAGTGATCCGCCATTTCGCGCAGTGTGCAAAGATAACGGTGCGCATCTGATGTACACAGAATTTATCAGCAGCGAAGGATTGATTCGGGATGCCATTAAAAGTAAAAAGAAATTAGACATTTTCGATTATGAAAAGCCGGTTGGAATTCAAATCTTTGGTGGCGATGAAGAAAGTTTGTCGCTAGCCGCTAAAATTGTTGACGCGACCAATCCTGATTTATTGGATATTAATTTTGGTTGCCCGGTAAAAAAGGTCGCTTGCCGCGGTGCCGGAGCCGGTGTTTTAAAAGATGTTCCTTTAATGATTCGTTTGACAGATGCGGTTGTAAAAAGTACCTCATTGCCTGTTACAGTAAAAACAAGGCTAGGCTGGGACGAAGACACTAAAAATATTGAAGAAGTTGCGGAGCGATTACAGGATGTAGGAATCCAGGCATTGGCCATTCATGGGCGCACAAGAGTGCAAATGTATAAAGGAAGTGCCGCATGGGAATTGATTGCAAAAGTGAAAGAAAATCCGAGAATCACTATTCCCATTTTTGGAAATGGCGATATTGATTCTCCACAAAAAGCATTGGAATATAAAAATAAATACGGCGTGGATGGCATTATGATTGGCCGCGCAGCCATTGGTTATCCATGGATTTTTAATGAAATTTCTCATTATGTAAAAACGGGTGAAATCCTTTCTGCGCCTACAGTTGAAGAAAGAGTCGCTGTTTGCAAAAAACATTTGATAAAATCTGTTGAATGGAAAGGCCCGGTTGTGGGAATCAATGAAATGCGCCGACATTATACCAATTATTTAAAAGGGATGCCGAATATAAAAGAATACCGTGGAAAATTAGTGACGCTAAAAGAAGTGGATGAAATTTTAGAAGTTTTGGATGATATTGTTTTCCATTATTCCGGCTATGAATTTGAAAAAACACCGATTGAATTGATTAATTATCATGAAAAATGCGCCGTGTAAATTCTCACATTATTTCGTGATTTATTTCTCATTTTTTTGTTTTAAAACAAATAATATAAAAAAAGGCAGCACTAAGTTATTGGCTGCCTTTTTCCTAAAACAAAAAAATATTTTTTAAACTGCAATTCCTTCTGCAATTTTCGCTCTTATTTTAGCTTCAATTTCTTTTGCCAAATCAGGATTATCAATTAAAAGTTGCTTTACTGCTTCACGCCCCTGCCCAAGTTTGGTGGTATCATAACTGAACCAGCTTCCACTTTTTTGGATAATGGAAAGATCTACGCCCATGTCAATTATTTCTCCAACTTTTGAAATGCCTCCGCCAAAAATAATGTCAAACTCTGCAACGCGGAAAGGTGGCGCCATTTTATTTTTTACCACTTTTACTTTTACCCGGTTTCCGATCGACTGATCGCCATCTTTTATCTGGGCCATCCGGCGAATATCCAGCCTTACTGAAGAATAAAATTTCAGTGCATTTCCGCCGGTTGTAGTTTCAGGATTTCCAAACATTACACCAATTTTATCGCGCAACTGGTTGATAAAAATGCAACAGCAATTTGTTTTGCTGATGGTAGCGGTTAATTTTCTCATTGCCTGGCTCATTAAACGCGCCTGCAGGCCCATTTTGCTATCACCCATTTCTCCTTCAAGTTCGCCTTTTGGAACCAATGCGGCTACGGAATCTATCACCACTACATCTAATGCACCTGAAAGAATTAAACGGTCGGCAATTTCCAAACCTTGCTCGCCATAATCCGGCTGGCTTATCAAAAGATTATCCACATCTACCCCCAATTTTCTTGCATAAGTGCTGTCAAAAGCATGCTCCGCGTCAATGATGGCGCACATGCCGCCT
Source organism: uncultured Chitinophagaceae bacterium (assembly GCA_963706825.1). Classification (GTDB taxonomy): domain Bacteria; phylum Bacteroidota; class Bacteroidia; order Chitinophagales; family Chitinophagaceae; genus Ginsengibacter. Next base: position 1,744,745 of record CAVPNT010000005.1, read on the forward strand.
TTTTTTTGCGCTTCGGCTATTACATGAATTGCAAGTGTGGTTTTACCTGAAGATTCCGGTCCATAAATTTCTACCACTCTTCCTTTTGGAAGGCCGCCAATGCCGAGAGCGACATCCAATCCAACCGATCCCGTGGAAATTACTTCGTGTGGCTCCTGTGAACGCTCGTTCATCATCATCACACTTCCTTTTCCAAAATCTTTATCTATTTTATCAATAGTTAATTTTAATGCTTTTAATTTTTCAGAATTTTTATCTGTAGTATTTGCTGCCATAAATATTTTATTAATTGAGAGGGTTTTGCTGTAAAGTTATTCGGTTGCGCAAATATAGAATTTAAAATTTATCAACACTAAAATATTTAGCCAAAATTGCTTATTCTGCAACCATTTTGCTAAAACTATCATACAGTAAATAGAGAAATAAGCTGCATTTCTATTTTCATCAGTTCATACCTGCCGGATATTTTGAAAGGTTGTTAACAACCGAACAGCAACTTTGATAGTATCTTTATTAAAAAGCGAAAATGAAAAGACTTGTCTATTGTTACGATGCTTATTGCGGTTGGTGCTATGGGTTTAGCGAAGTAATGAAAAAAATATTTTCAGAATATAAAAATAGATTAGAATTTGAGGTGCTTTCCGGTGGCATGATTTTGCCTGAAGAACCTGTGGCCATTGACGCCACAGCGAAATATATTGAGAGCGCTTATAAGCGTGTGGAAGAAACAACAGGAATAAAATTTGGCGAAGATTATCTGTGGCATATCAAACATCCGGATGCAAGTGACTGGTTTCCCAATTCAGAAAAACCGGCGATTGCTTTGTGCGTTTTCAAAGATTATTATCCTGATAACCAAATCAGTTTTGCTGCAGATTTGCAATACGCGCTTCACTTTGAAGGCCGTGACCTTACCGATGATGAAGCCTATCGTTTGTTGTTGGATAAATACAATATTCCTGCTGAAGAATTTTATGAAAAACTACAGGATGAAGAATATAAAGAGCAGGCGTATTACGAGTTTGACGTTTGCCGCCATTTAAATGTAACCGGCTTCCCCGCTGTGTTTATTCAATTGAGTGAAACTAAATTTTATAAAATTTCAGAAGGATATACTGATTATGAAACGCTGAGTGAAAGAATTGAAAATGTGTTGAAGGAAAATGATAATTTATAACGATAAAGTATAATCAAATTTATTAGGCCGGTTCCGTAATATGTTTTTTTCGTTTACCCCGCGTTATTCGTTGTATTACTTTGATTAATCCAAAAATGATTCCTGCCAATCCTGCAAAAAAAACAACATTTGCTAATCCTTGTGAGCCGGAACATGCAATACTACAGGACAAACTTCCCAATATTGAAATTAAAAATAGAGCTGCAACTATCGAAAGTATAATGTAGAATGTCTTCTGCCCTTTGGTAGCATCTTTATATTTTTTTCTAAATTCTTTTATTAAACTTCTAAAATTTTTGTCTTTTTTAGAAATAGTTGGTGCATTTTTATTTATAGCTGGTAGAGAAATATTTTCTAAATGTTCTATACCGCTTCTTAAAATTGTGCTTCCATAAACAGGATTATAATTTTGTAGCGGATTCGTCTTAATAGAATTTCCATTGTATATAATAATAAGAAAAGTAGCAGAAATTAATAAACAGTCTCCCAGTTTTTGTCTTGTATAGAAGTTTGAATATTTTACTTTATTCTTTTTCGAAGGATAAATAATCAGGCCTGCAAAGACAATGAGAACACAAGCTAAATAAAAGAACACCGGCAATTCTACATGCATTGAATAGAGAATATCACCGGCGAAAAGTCCAATAATGTTTAATAAAAAATAAATAAAAATGATGCTAATCCGGGCAGCAGTTTTATGTTGATGAGCCCAAATGGAAATCGACTTCATACATTTTAAATTTGCTTATTTAAATGTACAATTAAATTCTTATCACAAGTGGAAATATAATAGTAATACCGAAACCGCTTACGCTGCTGCTTCCGTTATTACATTGGCTTCCATTTGTTTCAAAAACCGGTACAAATCTTTCATACTTGAAATGTCCTGAACAACCAATATTCCGTTTTTGCCAACCTGTTTTAATTTGGCTTTATTGGTTTGTGTTTGAATAAAATGTAGAATTCCTTCAAATGTTTTGCTGGTGAAATAAGGGGAGTCAGGATTGCCAACAAAGAAGCATTTCAGGTTCTCATTTTTTAAGAATCATTTTCTCAAAACCAAGTTCCACAGCAATTTTGCGGCATCGAACCGTTGTAAACAAATCTTCAACAGATGCGGGTATTGGCCCGAATCTGTCAATCATTTCTTTATGTAAATCCTGCAGTTCTTTTTCAGTTTCACAATTATCCAACCGGGAATAAAGACTCAGTCTTTCAGTGATACTTTCTACATATTCGTCCGGAATTAAAATTTCCAAATGAGTATCAATGGTACAGTCAGAAACATAATCATCCTGTTTTTGAATTTCTTCTTTAAACACTTCTCTAAACTCGCTTCGCTTCAATTCACGAATGGCTTCGTCCAGGATTTTCTGATACATTTCAAAACCAATTTCTGCAATAAATCCACTTTGCTCGCCGCCCAGCATGTTTCCGGCTCCACGAATATCCAAATCACGCATCGCAATCTGGAAGCCGCTTCCAAGGTCGCTGTATTGTTCTAAAGTGTTCAATCTTTTTCTGCTGTCCGCAGTTAAGGTACTCATGGGCGGAGCCAGTAAATAACAAAATGCCTTTTTATTACTTCTTCCCACTCTTCCACGAAGCTGGTGCAAATCGCTGAGTCCAAAATGATGTGCATTATTTACAATGATGGTGTTTACGTTGGGAATATCCACCCCGCTTTCCACAATGTTTGTACATATCAATACATCATATTTATGATCAATAAAATCAAGAATCGTTTCTTCAAGTTTCGCGCCTTCCAATTGCCCGTGAGCGTATGCAATACTCAAATCAGGACATAATCCTTGGATCAGGTTTTTCATTTCAAGCAAACCATTTACCCGATTGTGAATGAAGAAAACCTGTCCACCCCTTTCCACTTCATAATAAATCGCATCGCGGATAAAATCCTGATTAAAAACATGAACTTCAGTTTGAATCGGCTGACGGTTTGGCGGCGGTGTATTGATAATGCTTAAGTCTCTTGCGCCCATCAAACTAAACTGCAAAGTTCGTGGAATAGGTGTTGCTGTTAATGTCAATGAATCTACTGTTGTTCTTATTTGTTTTAATTTTTCTTTTGCAGAAACACCAAATTTTTGCTCTTCATCTATCACCATCAAACCGAGGTCTTTAAACTTTACATCTTTGCTCAATAAAGCATGCGTGCCAATGATGATATCTATCTTTCCTTCTGCTAATTTTTGTAAAGTTTCTTTCTTTTCTTTTGATGATTTAAAACGATTGATATAATCAACCGTTACCGGAAAATCACTCAATCTTTCGCTGAATGTTTTGTAATGCTGATAAGCCAAAATTGTTGTAGGAACCAGTACAGCAGCTTGTTTGCCATTGAGGTTCGTTTTAAAAGCAGCACGAACTGCCACTTCTGTTTTACCAAAACCTACATCTCCGCAAATCAACCGGTCCATCGGTGATTCCTTCTCCATATCGACTTTCACATCAGTTACTGCTTTGCTTTGATCCGGCGTATCTTCATAGAGAAAAGAAGATTCCAGTTCCGTTTGCATATAATTATCCGGCGCATGAGCAAAGCCTTTGTGGCTCTTTCTGTGGGCGTATAATTTTATCAGATCTGTCGCAATATCTTTTACCTGTTTCTTCGTTTTATCTTTTAATTTATTCCATACATCACTTCCTAATTTATTCATTTTAGGAATGGTTCCTTCCTTGCCACTGTACTTGCTTATTTTGTGCAGTGAAGAAATATTTACATACAAAAGGTCTTTGTCCTTATAAATAATTCTTACCGCTTCCTGCATCACGCCGTTGGTTTCAATCTTCTGTAAGCCGCTATAGACGCCTACTCCGTGGTCAATATGCGTTACATAATCGCCCGGTTGCAATTCACGAAGCATCTTTAAAGTAAGCGCTTTGTTTTTACTGAAAGATTGTTTAACCCTGTATTTATGATAGCGTTGAAAAATTTCGTGATCGGTATAACAAACAATTTTTAAATCATGATCAATAAATCCTTCGTGAATGGAAACCGGTATCGGAACAAAATTTATTTGTGTATTCTGATCGCTGAAAATAGAATGCAACCTTTCCAATTGTTTTGGGTTTTCAGCAAACAAATAAATATTGTATTTTTTCGTTTCAAATGATTTCAGATTTTCAATCAGCAATTTGAATTGCCGGTTGAATGCGGGCTGTTGCTGAATGGAAAATTCGATTTCATTTCCTTTAGAAAAATAGGTTTTGTTACCAAATTCAATGGTATGGCGTTGTTCAATCTGTTTTTCTAAAACGGCAGCGCATACAAAATCATTTGCTGAAATATCTGTTTTTTCGTTCAATTCATCTTCGTCTTCCTGCCTGCTTTTTTCTGCCTTCTGCCTTCCGCCTTCTGCCTTCTGCAGGTTCCTTAAAGCTTCTTTCAGGTCTTCTTCTTCCTGCTCAATTTTTTGTTTGATAAACTCCCAATCCTCGCTCCATATAATGGTATTTTCAGGTAAAAAGTTTAATAAGGAAACTTTCTCTCCACTGGAAAATTGTGTTTCTACATTTGGTATTATTTTTACTTCCGAAAGCTTGCGCTCACTCAATTGTGTTTCGGGGTCAAACAGACGAAGACTGTCAATTTCATTTCCAAAAAGTTCTATGCGATACGGCTTTTCATTTCCATAAGAATAAATATCAAGGATACCGCCGCGCACTGCAAACTGTCCCGGTTCATAAACAAAGTCTGTACGGCTGAAACCGTGTTCGACAAAGCGTTGCAGCAATTCATCCACTTTTATGGTTTCACCTTGTTTGAAATGAATAATATTTTGAGAAAGTGTTTTTGATAAAACCACTTTTTCAAAAATGGCTTCAGGATAAGTAACGATTACTTTTTTATTTCCGCCCGAAGATATTTTTGTAAGGGCTTCTGTGCGAAGCATCACATGGCTGCTGTTCAGCTGGTGGAAATTCTTTTTATTTTTAAAGGAAGAAGGAAAATAAAAAATATCCAAAGCGCCGGTAATATTTTCTATCGTATTATGAAAATAAGCGGCTTCTTCCGCATCTCTGAGAATTACCAGATGATTTGTATTTGAAGAAGCGGGCAGATTAAAAACGCCTGAAAAAATGAATTGGGAAGCGCTGCCATGCAAGCCTGAAAGATGGAGATGTTGCGGTTGAGGCAATAGAATCTTGTCCGCAATTTTAAAAATGCGGGGATCATTTGAATAACTATTCATCAACACATCCAGATTCATCCAACTCCCTTTTTTCTAAGAAATGCAAAGGTAAGATTTGAATTTTTTATTTTAGGGGAAAATGAATGCTGAATTGATGAAGAAAAAAACTTTCACTTTTTGTAAAAGGAATTACTGAAATGTGGAATTCCCGTTATTCCTTCGTTTACTGCAGAATGAAACTTCTAATAAGAGATATCTTGGGGTAAGTTCTAATACTTATCCCTCAAATCCTGTATAAATTTTTCAATTCCTTTACGAATACTGGTTGCGGAACTGCGATGATTATTTACCAAGACTGAAAATATCAGCAGCTTATTTTTTTTAGTATATAAAAAACCACTCAAAGCAACCACGCCATTGAGTGTTCCTGTTTTTACAAAAATATAGCCGCTGTCCTGTTTGTAATAACTGGTAATAGTGCCCGTGCCGCCAGTCGGCAAAATGTTTTTTACTCTATCCATCCCAAAATCATTTTTCATTTTATTTAAAATAAAAACAAAATCTTTTGGAGAAAAAAGATCATAACGGCTCAAACCTGAACCGTCCACCCATGTTGGTTTTTGAGGCATCAAATTGTAATCTGTTTTCAATAAGGTGTCAATGATTTTACGATCATCCATTACACCCAACAATCGTTCGCTCACCATCAATAAACTTTGTTCTGCAAAAAAATTATCGCTACGATGCATCATAGGCTTCAGCAGAGAATCGGTAGGTTGAGAGTGAATTATTCTCATAAGATTACCCGTATAACTTTCAATCGTTTCAACATTGCTTTTCAACGTGTCGTGCAATAAATTCTGCAATGTTTTTTCATCCGGCCTGAACGGAATTTCTGAATGTTTGGTTTTCCCGTCTTTAAAAGTGAAATCGTTTGTGTCCCACGGTCTGTAAGCATTGTAGCCTTTTGATAAATTTCCATTTACCGTTGAATGTTGCTGAAAATAAGATGGTAAAAATGACAAAGTATATTCATTTACCCAATCCACCATTACGGTATTTCCATGAAAAGGAAACGCGCTTCTTTGCGCCATATAATCTTCAAGATAATCGCCCCAACCCCATCCCGAACCTAAATATTGATCAAAAGCAGGATTTACAATCTGAATGCTTTTATATTTTTTCAGAAAATCAAAAACGGGATTATTTCTATAATCACTGTGCAGAAAAGAGGGATCAGCCATACCTTTTATCACTACTGTGCTATCATTTATGTGATCATATTTTATTCCGATCAAACTATCTCCCAGATATTTCATTGCGACGTAACAGGTCGCTAATTTTGTATTGCTCGCGGGAGTAAAATACTTTTCTGCCTGGTAGTTGTACCAATATTTGCCAGTTGCAGGCTCGTAAATGCTGATGCCGGTATGCGCATTTACAAAAGCTTCATTTTGCAACACATATTTTGTTGCCGGGCGGTTTATTTTTTTAGAAATGAAGCAGGAAGAAAATAAAACTGTTGCAAAAACAATTACGGGGAGGATAAATTTTTTCATCGGTTCAAAATACAGATAAATATTTTTTATAAGCAAAAAAAATTACAACCGTCTTTTTTATAAGGGACAGTAAAAGGAGAAATAAGGCCGATTTTAATTTTTAAAATTGAATAAAAATTCCGGATGCTAAGGCTTAAATCTCAATCCGGTTTATTTATGCTTATTCAGCGAAACCTTCACTGGTTCTGCCTGTGGCTATTATTTTTTTATTGGTTCAAATACAGATATTTTTGCGCTGCAAAAAACGATTTATTTTCCAAAAAGGCAGTTCGAATTCTACAACAACCTTCAAAAAACATTTTCGATACCCCTTTAAAAAAAAATTTGAATGGATAACAAAGCAGACAAGCTCAATCTGACCGCATCGCATATCGAACAGTTTAAAAAAATATGCGGAGAACAATATGTAATTACCAATGAAGAAGAACTGAATGATTACGCCCACGACCAGACAGAAAGTTTGCATTTTCTTCCGGGTGTAGTTCTTAAAGTGCGCACCGCAGAAGAGATTAGCGAAATTTTGAAAATATGCAACGAGGATAAAATTCCGGTTACGCCAAGAGGTGCGGGAACAGGCCTTAGCGGTGGCGCATTGCCCGATTTGGGTGGCGTTTTAATTTCTACCGAAAGGATGAATTCTATTTTGGAAATTGATGAAAAAAATCTGCAGGTAATTACAGAACCAGGCGTAATTACAGAAGTGCTGCAGGATTCTGTAAAAGAAAGAGGTTTATTTTATCCACCTGATCCGGCAAGCCGTGGCTCCTGTTTTATCGGAGGCAATATTTCTGAAAACAGCGGCGGCCCTAAAGCGGTGAAATATGGTGTGGTAAAAGATTATGTTTTGAACCTTGAAGTCGTTTTGCCCACGGGCGAAATCGTGTGGACCGGTGCAAACGTTATAAAAAATGCTACCGGCTATAATTTAACCCAACTGATTGTTGGCAGCGAAGGGACTTTAGCAATTGTTACAAAAATTGTTTTGCGGTTAATTCCAAATCCAAAGTTTGACCTATTGATGCTGGTTCCTTTTACAGATGTTTTTAAAGCAAGCGAAGCAGTAAGCGCCATCTTCCGGGCGGGTTATACGCCAAGCGCATTGGAATTAATGGAAATAGATGCGTTGAAAATTGTGAGTGATTTTGTTGGTAGCTCTCCGGTTCCGGTTACAGACGAAACCGTGGCGCATTTGATTGTAGAAGTAGATGGAAATCACTTAGATACTTTGATGCTGGAAATGGAAGCAATCTCTGAAGTGCTGATGCAATATGATTGTGGTGAAATTTATTTTGCCGATGACAATGCACAAAAAAATGAACTGTGGAAATTGCGCCGCCGGGTAGCAGAAGCAGTGAAAATGGATGGATACACGATTGAAGAAGATACAGTCGTTCCGCGCTACCAGCTTCCTGCATTGATAAATGGAGTAAAAAAGCTGGGGATCGAATATGGTTTTAAATCTGTTTGTTATGGACACGCCGGCGATGGAAATTTGCACATCCGTATCAAAAAAGAAGGAACTGCGAATAGCCAGGACGATCCGGAGATTATCAAATCTTTGCGCGCTTTATTTATGCTGGTAAAAGATCTGGGCGGCACGGTAAGTGGCGAACATGGGATCGGTCTCGTGCAAAAAAGCTTTATGGATATTGTTTTCAGCGAAAAGCAAATTGATTTGATGCGGGGAATAAAAAAAGTTTTTGATCCAAATAATATTTTAAACGCAGGGAAAATCTTTGATTAACGTCTAAGTTTTTAATTAACGAATCATTAGAAAAGCGTTGGCTTAAATTCGTTACTTAAAATTTATTTTTTAATTCCGAATCCCCAATAAATATTATGAAGAAAGCGATTGTTCTCTTATTGATTCCGTTTTATTTTCATGCTTCTGCTCAAAATCAGAGTCAAAATAATCAAAGCCAGGACCAAAACCAGGAAGTAAAAAAATCAGGTTTTCAAAAGGATAAATTATTTACCGGAGGCAGCGCCAATATTGGTTTTTCTAATGGAACAACCATGTTGGGAATTACACCACAATTGGGATATAGCCTTACAAACTGGCTGGATGCCGGTATTACTTTTAACGTCAATTATATTTCTCAAAGAGATTATTATACGACTGATAAAATTCGCCAGACAATGTTTGGCCCGGGAGCTTTTGTAAGATTATTTCCTGTAAATTTTTTATTTGCAGGTGCTCAATATGAATACAATATGATTCATCAAAAACAAATCTTCGGCGATGGCTCTCCTTCATTACAAGATAATTATCATGCCAACAGCCTTTTAGTAGGCGCGGGTTATGCCGGTGGCAGGGAAAGAGGCGGCAATACTTATTATTATTTATCCATCATGTGGGATATAGCCGGCGATCCAAACTCTCCTTATGTTGACAATCTTGGCCGCGCAACTCCTGTAATACGGGCAGGTTATAATATCGGATTATTTCAAAACAGCTACAGAAAAGCTAACCGATATTAAGTCATTAACTAAAAATACAAAATTCCTTTATTTCTTGCTTTACTGCCCGGATTGGTGTCGCCACTAACGCGTAGATAAAATCAAGCCGTTCCAATTGTTTTCCGCCCATATTAATGTGTATGGATTTCAGTATATTTGTGTATAAAGATGCATGAATCATGCGGACAACGATTGAAATTGATGATGAACTGATGAAAGAAGCAATGAAATGGACAGGCTTAAAAAGTAAAAAGCAAATTGTTAATACTGCTTTGGCCGAATATATTAAAATGCAAAAAGGACAGGCAATGAAAAATTTGCAAGGCAAGGTGGAATCAATAGGCGATTTAGAAAAAATGACAACAGCAAAAAATAAAGCAAAATAAAATTTCTATTTTTAAATAATTAAAAGCGTATTTTATATGAGAACAAATATTGAAATTGACGATGAACTGATGAAAAAAGCACTTAAATATTCTAAATTAAAAACGAAAAAAGAAGTTATCAACGAGGCGCTCAACGCATATGTAAAATATCAAATGAGACTTAAATTATTATCCTTACAAGGAAAAGTAAAATGGGTTGGAGATTTAGATAAAATGAGGAGAAATGCCTAAAATTATTGTTGACAGTTCTTTATGGATTGATTTTTTCAATAAAAGGACTTCAGCTCAAATCGTTCATCTCAGAATGTTGCTGCTCACCAGTTTAGAAGTTTCTCCCATAATAATTCTTCCTGTAATCATGCAAGAGGTTTTACAAGGTGTAGAAGATGATAAGTTTTATAATCTTATAAAAGAAAATTTAAACGGCTTAGATTTTTTTCAGTATGAGCCTTATGAGTTTTCAATTAAAGCAGCAGAATTATATAGAGCATTAAGGCGAAAAGGGGTCACAATAAGAAAAGCCAACGATTGTCTTATTGCAGCAGTCTGCATTGAAAATAATATTCCCATTTTCCACAATGACAAAGATTTTGATAATATTGCAAAACACACATCACTAAAAATTTATAAACGTTAAGAATGACAAAAATTAAAGTAGCCAATCCTGTAGTGGAAATTGATGGCGATGAAATGACAAGAGTAATCTGGAAATACATAAAAGATAAACTGATACTTCCTTATGTTGATGTTGATTTAAAATATTTTGACTTAGGTATTCAGCATCGCGATGCGACTGATGACCAGGTCACTATTGAAGCTGCCAATGCAATTAAAGAACATGGCGTTGGAATTAAATGCGCAACTATTACTCCGGATGAGGCAAGGGTAAAGGAATTTGGCTTGAAACACATGTGGAAAAGCCCCAACGGAACCATTAGAAATATCCTGGATGGAACTGTTTTCCGCGAGCCGATTGTAATGCAAAATGTTCCCCGCCTGGTTCCTAACTGGACTGCCCCCATCATTATTGGCCGTCATGCTTATGGAGACCAATATCGTGCAACAGATACCGTGATAAAAGGTAAAGGAAAATTAACGATGACTTTTACTCCTGAAAATGGGGAGGCTCAGACATTTGACGTGCACGATTTTAAAGGCGACGGCGTAGCGCTTTGTATGTACAATGTAGATGAAAGTATTGAAGGTTTTGCAAGAAGTTGTTTCAATATGGCGTTGAACAAAAAATGGCCCTTATATCTTTCTACAAAAAATACCATTCTTAAAAAATATGATGGACGTTTTAAAGACATTTTTCAAACGATTTTTGAAAATGAATTTAAAACACAATTTGAAGCGGCGAACATCACTTACGAACACCGCCTGATAGACGACATGGTAGCAAGTGCTTTAAAATGGTATGGAAATTTTATCTGGGCTTGTAAAAATTATGATGGCGATGTACAAAGCGATACACTTGCCCAGGGCTTTGGTTCACTTGGTTTGATGACTTCTGTTTTGATTACTCCGGATGGAAAAATCCTGGAAGCGGAAGCAGCTCACGGAACCGTAACCCGTCATTTTCGGGAACATGAAAAGGGAAATCCTACCTCAACTAATCCCATCGCATCCATTTTTGCCTGGACAAGAGGTTTGGCGTTCAGAGGAAAACTTGATGAAAATCAGCAATTAATTCAATTTGCAAATGCATTGGAAGAAGTGTGTATTGAAACCGTAGAAAGCGGGAAAATGACAAAGGATCTTGCGGTATGTATCAGTGGCAATAAGGTTTCACACGGGAAAGACTATTTATATACTGAAGAATTCCTTGAAGAAATCAAGAACAATCTTACCAGAAAATTAGAAACTATTTTATAAACGGATAAGATATTGTCATCAATCTGTAGTTTTAGGAACAAATTTTGAGGTTAAACTATTTTTTAAAACAAATTGATCGCCGATCTAAATACCGGGAAGGCGTTGGATTTGCTTTTTAGAAAGTTAAATACACTGTTAGACAATTTAAAAAATACGAAAAGGATAATTCCGGCGTTAATTCCTGTGTGAAATTATTAATATCCGAATTCGATGTATTTCTAATTATTTGCATCAATTCGGGAATAATAGTTGAGTTTGAAGGGAAATGGAAATCGGCTTATTTTTTGTAAATCAAAAAACACGGCTTGGGGGGTAACATCGCTAAAAAGAAATAAACAGATCAACAATAAAATTCCAATTATCAAAAAACCGGTTAATTATTCTAATGTCGAAAATTCTAGTTGTTGACGATGATGTTGATATTTTATCCGTCATGGAAATCCTGTTATCAATGAAAGGATTTGAAGTGGAGGTAACATCGAAAGGCGAAAACACGTTACCTAAGATTGAAAGTTTCAAGCCAGACCTCATTTTATTAGATGTACTCATTTCGGGCTATGATGGCCGCACCATCTGCAAACAATTAAAATCGAATGAAGCAACAAAGCATATTCCGGTAATCATGTTTTCCGCTCATCCCGGTGCGGCTGCAACTATCGCGGATTATGGAGCAAATGATTTTATCTCCAAACCTTTTGATGTAAACAAACTCATACAAAAGGTAAATGCGCAACTCGGAAACAACTTGAATTAGCTCTTTTTTTCAAAAAAATTTCTTTGCAGTAAACAAAGAAATATGCCGGATTCTCAATTTGTAAAGCCTCACTCTTTATTGGATAATTCAACACCTTAGTCTTATTGGTTGCGGCGTTATTTATTTTAATTTTTCATTCCAAATATCATTTGTATTTTACTGAAAAATTATTCATATATGCCTTTAGAACCATGGCGCACGGGAACGGTTATCCGCATTGAAGATGAAACATACAATACAAAGCGGTATTTTATCCGGGTAAATGAACTGGATACTTTTGATTTCAAAGCCGGACAATTTGTGACGCTTGACCTTCCCATTCACGAACAAAAAAATAAAAGGTGGCGCAGTTATTCTGTTGCAAGCTGGCCCGACGGAACAAACGTTTATGAATTATTAATCGTTCTACTGGAGGGAGGCGCCGGGACTACTTATTTATTCAATGAAGTGAAAGTTGGCTCTGAACTTACCTTTCGTGGCCCACAGGGCGTTTTCATATTGCCCGAAAATATTGAAAAGGATTTATTTTTTATCTGCACCGGAACCGGAATTGCTCCGTTCAGAAGTATGCTGAACTATTTAAAATTACACCATATATCACATCAGAATCTTTATCTTATTTATGGTTGTCGAACTCAAAAAGACCTTTTATATTTTGACGAAATGAAAGCATTGGAAAATGAATTGGACCACTTTAATTTTATGCCTACCCTAAGCCGTGAAAATTGGGATGGCCACACAGGTTATGTTCACAATTTGTATGAGGAAATTTGTAAAACAAATAACGCCGTTTGCGAAAATCCGGAAGATATAAAGCCAGCCTGTTTTTATCTATGCGGATGGAAATTTATGATTGATGATGCCCGAAAAAAAATAGTTGATTTAGGTTATGATAGAAAAGACATTCACTTTGAATTGTACGGATAGTAGATTAAAATTTGAATGATTTGCATAAAACAGAAATACCCAATATTTCTTTCTTTGCTGAAGATTAAAAGCTTTATATTTTAAAGATAAAGCGGCGGTATTTCGTCTAAGAAATTTTGCCGCGGTTTTTGATGAAAAAATACGACCGCCGATTCTTCAAATGGTGGACTGTAGCTTGTTTGCGGGGAAATAATGCAGCCATTTAACAGCTGATTCCCCAAAATCATATCAGGGTTATTTTTTAGGAATTCCCCCTCACATTTTGTATATTTGCACATAATAATTTTTACAAACACATTCGTTTTTTATCCCCACAAATATGTCAGAAGATACCGCAGAACTTATACCGACAAAAACAAATGGTTATGGTGCCGATAGTATTCAGGTTCTCGAAGGCCTTGAAGCTGTAAGAAAGCGCCCCGCCATGTATATTGGCGATGTTGGCGCCAAGGGTTTTCATCACCTTGTATATGAAGTAGTAGACAATTCGATTGATGAAGCTCTTGCAGGGTATTGCGACCAGATTAGTGTTACGATTAATGAAGATAATTCGATAACTGTTGAAGATAACGGCCGTGGAATTCCCACAGGAATCATGAAAAAGGAAGGCCGCAGCGCTTTGGAAGTGGTAATGACTGTATTGCATGCAGGTGGCAAGTTTGATAAAAATACGTATAAGGTGAGCGGCGGCCTGCACGGTGTTGGTGTAAGTTGCGTAAATGCTTTGAGCACAGAATTTCATGTTACGGTAAACCGTGACGGAAAAACATTTGAACAGGAATATTCGAAAGGAATTCCTCAATATAGCGTTCGTGAAATTGGAACCAGTGATAAAACGGGTACCAAAATTCGTTTCTTACCTGATCCTTCTATTTTTATTGTGTCTGTCTATAACCGTGACATCCTGGAAGGAAGATTGAGGGAATTAGCTTTCTTGAATAAAAAAATAAAAATAATTCTCAATGACCTTCGTGAAAAAAATGAAGAAGGAAAGACCTATTCTAAAACGTTTTACAGCGAAGGTGGTATTGTAGAATTTGTAGAATTAATTGATAAAAACGGCAATCGCCAACCTTTACTTCCGTCAGTTATTTATTGTGACGGATATGATGCTGGAAGCAATGTAACTGTTGACGTTGCTTTAATGTATAACACCAGTTACCAGGAACATCTTTTCAGCTACGTAAATAATATCAACACAATTGAAGGCGGCACCCACGTTTCAGGTTTTCGGCGTTCCATCACCCGTGTTTTTAAAAGCTACGGTGAAAAGGAAGGCATGTTTGAAAAAGCGAAAGTGGAAATCGAGGGTGATGACTTTCGCGAGGGATTGACGGCAGTTATTTCAGTAAAAGTTCCGGAACCACAGTTTGAAGGGCAAACAAAAACCAAGCTTGGAAATAATGAAGTAATGGGCGTGGTAGATTCTACTTTGAGCAAAGTGCTTACCGCTTACCTCGAAGAAAATCCAAAGGATGCAAAGACCATTATTCAGAAAGTAATTCTTGCTGCACAAGCCAGAGCGGCCGCAAAAAAAGCCCGCGAAATGGTGCAGCGCAAAAGCGTTCTATCTGGTGGTGGATTACCTGGAAAACTGGCAGATTGCAGTGATAAAGACCCTTTCCGCTGTGAATTATTTTTAGTGGAAGGAGATTCTGCAGGCGGCACGGCCAAACAGGGAAGAGACAGAAGCTACCAGGCGATTCTTCCGCTTCGCGGTAAAATTCTGAACGTCGAAAAAGCGATGGAACATAAGATTTATGACAACGAGGAAATCAGGAATATGTTTACTGCGCTTGGTGTAAAAATAGGAACTCCTGAAGACCCGAAAGCGCTTGACCTGTCTAAACTTCGTTATCATAAACTCATTATTATGACGGATGCGGATGTAGATGGAAGCCACATTGCGACGCTCATTCTCACATTTGTTTTCCGCTATATGAAAGAACTGGTAGAACAGGGATTTGTTTACCTTGCCCAGCCTCCATTATATCTTTTGAAAAAAGGAAAAGAGCAGGCTTATGCTTTTAATGATGAAGACCGCAAAGCATGGATACAACAAGTGGCCGCAGGCAAAGAAGATACTGTTCATATTCAACGCTATAAAGGTTTAGGAGAAATGAACAGCGAGCAGCTTTGGGAAACTACCATGAATCCGGCAACACGCACTTTAAAACAGGTAACCATTGACAGCGCTGTAGAAGCCGATGGTGTTTTCAGCATGCTGATGGGCGATGATGTGCCGCCGAGAAGGCAGTTTATTGAAAGCCATGCAAAATATGCAAGATTGGATGTGTAAAAGAATTCCATAAAATAGATTTAAAAAACCTCTTTTAAACGAAGAGGTTTTTTTGTGCGCCAATGCAAGAGTCAGCATACATATATGATTCATTTATTCTAACCAGAAACATTTTTCGTTTTTTTTTTTAAATAAAAAATACAAATCCCGCTTATTTGTTGCTTTGCTGCAGGAACCTTTTTTTAAAAGTACCAGGGGATAGATTGGCTTTATCAATAATTTTTTAGCGAATTTTTAATCGATCATCTCTTGCCCTACTGATATCTTCTTTACTTTTGCGCCCAAATGAAACAGGTACTGGCATTTATTTTATTGCTTTCACACATGAATACTTCAATGTTTCTGCCACAGGTGGCTGAGCAGGATGTATATGATGCGCATGGCAACCAGGTAGATGATATTAACAGCATTACGGAATTAATACTCGTTTCATTGGGAATAGACAAAACTGCTGATGATGAAGATGATGACTGCGGACAAAATCTTCAATTGGTGAGAATGGCTGATTGCGTATTTCATCCCTTTTTTACAGAAATAAAAAATACCGGCGCTTCAATCAATTCTCCGGCTTTATATGGTGATTTTACCCATGATAAAATTTCTAAGATCTCTTACGATCTGATTATCCCCCCTCCTAAACAGGCATAATCTCCTTCTTTATTTATTCTAAAAAGACTTTTTACCAGAGTCTTATTTTTTTTATTTTTTTTAATTCTATCATTATGCACTTTAGGAATTTATTCCAGAAGTGCCGGATGTTGTTATTGATTCTATGTGCAACACATGCCGGCGCTCAAGACACGTTACAACTCACATTAACACAGGCTCAAACCCAATTCTTTAATCAAAACCTGGATCTCATTGCTGAAAAATACAACATAGATATAGCAAAAGCACAGGTTATACAGTCATCTTTATATAATAACCCCGAAATATCTTTTGGGGGAAATATTCATAATCCGGAAGCGGGTAAATATTTTGATCTCAGCAAATCAACAGGTGATTATTCCTTTGGGGTACAACAATTATTAACGCTCGCCGGCAAACGAAATAAACAGATAAAAATAGCCGAAACAAATACCAGGCTTGCGCAAAGCTCCTTTTCCGAACTGGTACGCTCTCTCCTGTATTCATTGCGAAGCGATTTTTATTCATTGTACTTTTTACAACAATCCTTAGAGGCATATAAGATGCAAATCAGCTCGTTGGAAAGACTTGCTGATACCTATTCCCAATTGCAATTAAAAGGAACGGTTACTCTTAAAGATGCGATCCGGATAAAATCTTTATTGTTTTCTTTAATAGCTCAGCAAACAGATCTTTTGAATCAGATACAGGATATACAAACAGATTTGCAAATATTATTGCACATTCCCGGCAAATATATAATCGCTGATTTTCAAAAAGATGTACGTGATTATTCTCCTTTAAAAAACATGACTATAGAATCGCTGACAGACAGCGCTTTTATGAATCGTCCGGACCTTCAAACGGCAAAAGAAGCAATCGTTTTAAATGAACAAACTTATGTTTTTCAAAAATCGCTTGCGACACCGGATCTGACACTTGGCGCTACTTATGAACGGCGCGGAGGTTATGTGCCTAATGCCACCTCATTCAATGCAGGCATAGCGGTACCCTTATTTAACCGCAACCAGGGAGCTATCAAAGCCTCAAAGATTGCTATTGAGCAAACAAAAATTGCTTATACCAATTCCCGTTTCAAAATCGAAAAAGAAGTACAATCTTTCTATTTGAAAGTACTAAATGTTGATAAAATGCTGCAATCAATTGACGTGAATTTTCAAAGTGATTTTGAAAGATTATTACAATCAGTTTTGGAAAATTTTGAGAAAAAAAATATCAGCCTGATTGACTTTACTGACTTCTATGATTCGTATAAAACCAATATCCTTCAATTGAATCAACTTCAGAATCAAAAAATGCAGGCGATTGAAAATCTGAATTTCACCATTGGAAAATTTTTATTTGACTAAAAAATTATCATTAAAATGAAAAAAAATACTACCACAATATCTCTTCTTCTTTTTATGGCACTCATTATAAGCGCGTGCAGTCATAAAAACAAAGAAACTGATATACAAAGTGCACCTAACGCAATAACAGACAGCCTGATAGCCACTTTGGAAACCGCGCGTGTTGAATTAAGCGATGTAACCAATGAAATAAAACTGAATGGCGTAATAGAGCCTGATGAAACAAAAGAAGCGAATGTGTTTGCATTGGTTAGCGGAAAAATTACACGGGTGAATGCTGAACTTGGAGATTACGTTACAAAAGAAAAAGTACTGGCCACGTTAAAAAGCGCCGAAATCGCCGGCGCAACCAATGACATTGCTGTAGCAGCAGCAAACGTGGATAATGCAAAGAAAAACCTTGAAGCGCAAGAGGAACTTTATAAAGGAAACCTCATCACTTCCCACGAACTGGTCTCAGCTCAGATGGAATATAAAAAGGCATCATCCGAATACAATAAGTCAAAGCAAGTAGTCTCTATCACTGGTGGGGCAAATGAAACCTATAGTTTGCGTGCACCGATAAGTGGTTATGTAATTGATAAGAATATCACACCCGGCACTGAAGTAAGAGCAGATAACAACGCAGCTCTTTTTAGCATCGCCGACCTTTCATCGGTATGGGTAATAGCAAGCGTTTATGAATCAGATATCAACAATATTCGTACAGCCGATACTGTTACGATAACCACCCTGGCAAATAGCGGTAAAACGTTTAAAGGAGTGATCGAAAAAATTTATAATGTACTCGATCCTTCTAACCGTACAATGAAAGTGAGGGTGAGTTTAAAAAATCCGGACAACGAATTGAAACCTGGAATGTTTGCATCAGTGCTGGTAAAAGGCCGCGCAACCGGGCAAATGACATCAATTCCATCAGGTGCGGTGGTTATCAACAACAGCAAATATTATGTGGTGTTAAAAAAAGATCAACACACCCTGGAACCTGCCGAAGTAAAGATCCTTAAACGAATGGATCAAAAAACTTTCGTAGCAGGATTGAATCCGGGACAGGAAGTAGTATTAACCTCGCATGTATTTCTATTTGAAGCGTTGAACGCGAAATAATTAAAAAATATTAAGATGACTAAAATCATAAAAAGAATTATCGCTTTTTCTTTAAAGAATAAGCTATTCATTTTCTTCGCCACTTTTTTACTGATTGTTTGGGGCGCCATTGCTTTCAAAAAAATACCGGTAGAAGCTTTCCCGGATGTTACCAATACAGAGATCACTATCATTACCCAATGGCCCGGAAGAAGCGCCGAGGAAGTGGAGAAATATGTAAGTGTGCCCATAGAAATAGCCATGAATCCGGTACAGCGAAAAGAATCTGTGCGCTCTACAACCGTGTTTGGATTATCGGTAGTAAAAGTAATTTTTAATGATGATGTAGATGATGCATTTGCAAGGCAACAGGTAAATAATATGCTTCGCGATGTGGATCTTCCGGATGGAGCCGCGCCAGGGGTACAACCACCAGTAGGACCAACCGGCGAAATTTTTCGTTATACTTTAAAAAGTTCCACAAAAACGTCTGCGGAACTAAAGACAATCCAGGATTGGGTGATTGAACGGCAATTGTTGGGTGTACCGGGTGTGGGGGATATAGTAAGTTTTGGCGGGGAAGTAAAAACGTATGAAATAGAAGTGAATCCTGAAAAATTAGCTTCTTACAAAATAACCCCTTTGGATATTTATGATGCGGTTTCTAAAAGCAATATTAATGTCGGTGGAGATGTGATAATTGATAATTCGCAGGCTTATGTCGTTCGTGGAATCGGATTGTTGAATAACAAAGAGGAAGTAGGCAATATTATTATTGAAGACAGGAAAGGGATACCCATTCTGGTAAAAGATATTGGAGAAGTACACATTTCAAATCTGCCCAAACTGGGACAAGTAGGCCGTGACAATCAAAACGATGTGGTGCAGGGAATCATTGTGATGCGCAAGGGAGAAAACCCAAGTATTGTAATCAAAGACGTACAGGAAAAAATAGATTATCTGAATGAGAAAGTATTACCGGAGGATGTAAAAATCAGTACTTTTTACAACCGTGAAACACTTATCAATTATGCCACGCACACGGTACTCGGCAATATGATAGAGGGCATGCTTTTCGTAATGTTTATCGTGTTAATTTTTATGGCCGACTGGCGCACAACGGTCATTGTGGCTATTGTAATTCCTTTGTCTTTGCTATTTGCTTTTATCTGTCTTACTTTAAAAGGAATGTCGGCAAATCTGCTTTCTATGGGAGCTATAGATTTTGGAATCATCATAGATGGAGCGGTAGTAATGGTAGAAGGAATCTTTGTATTGCTCGATAAAAAATCGGCTCAGATTGGAATGCAGCGATTCAACCGGCTGTCTAAACTGGGTATCATAAAAAATGCAGGTGGCGATTTAGGAAAAGCGATTTTCTTCTCCAAGCTGATTATTATCGCGGCATTATTGCCCATATTCGCCTTTCAGAAAGTAGAAGGAAAAATGTTTTCTCCGCTTGCATGGACCTTGGGATTTGCTTTATTGGGCGCGCTCATTATTACACTCACATTGGTACCCCTTCTGATAAAAATTTTATTAAGAAAAAATGTAAAAGAAAAACACAATCGCTTTGTAGAATTTATCACTTCAGGAACGATGAATATCTTTAATAAAGTATATGTTGCAAAAAGGCTTACAATTGGAATATCCATGATTCTTTTAATTGCCGGCTTTGCTTCTTTTAAATTTTTAGGCACTGAGTTTTTGCCCCACCTGGATGAGGGCGCTATTTACATCAGAGCTACCTGTCCGTTGAGTATTTCTTTGGATGATTCTAAAGAAATTGCCAACAAGATGAGAGAGCGTATTGGAAAATTTGCTGAAGTAAAACAGGTGCTGTCACAAACAGGAAGGCCCAATGATGGGACAGATGCAACCGGCTTTTACAATATCGAATTTCATGTGGATATTTTTCCAAAAAAAGAATGGAAAAGAAAAATATCCAAAGAAAAACTGATTGAAGAAATGAACCGCGAACTGTCAGTTTATCCGGGAATTGAATTAAATTTTTCACAGCCGATTATGGATAATGTGGAAGAAGCCGTATCGGGAGTAAAAGGTTCTTTAAGCGTTAAGATCTATGGAGACAGCCAGGTGTATTCGGAAACAAAAGCACAGGAAGTGTATGAAATCATGAAAAATGTCAAAGGAGTTGAAGACCTCGGCATTATCCGCAATATTGGTCAACCCGAGCTTCGCATTGACCTGGATCAAAATAAAATGGCCTTATATGGAGTAACGACCGCCGATGCAAATGCTGTCATTGAAATGGCAATTGGAGGAAAAGCGATTACCTATATTTATGAAGGTGAAAAGAAATTTCAGTTGCGTTTGCGCTTTAACAGCAATTACCGCAACAATATGGAATCTATCGGAAATATTATGATTCCAACCATCCGCGGATCCCTCGTTCCGGTTAAAACTATTGCAACCATGCAAACGATAACCGGGCCCAGCCTCATATTCCGCGATGGCAACAAAAGGTTTACGGCAATAAAATTTTCGGTAAGAGGCCGCGATATGGGCAGCACGATTAAAGAAGCACAGGAAAAAGTAAATGCAAAAGTTACATTAGACAAAGGTTATGAAATGAAATGGGCGGGAGATTTTGAAAACCAGGAACGGGCTTCAAAAAGACTCACTACTGTAGTTCCCGTAAGTCTTATCATCATCTTTTTGATTCTCTTTATCATGTTTGGAACGATAAAAGATGCCGGCCTTGTTTTGATAAATGTGCCTTTTGCTATTATCGGCGGCATTTTCGCTTTATTAATTACAGGGACCAATTTCAGCATTTCTGCCGGAATCGGATTTATTGCCTTATTTGGTATTTGTGTGCAGAATGGAGTCATTCTCATTTCTGTGTTTAAAAAGAATCTGCAGGGAATACCGAAAAGTGAATTTAATCATCGATCTCTGGAATACGCTATTAAGGAAGGACTGAAAACCCGTGTGCGGCCTGTGATCATGACGGCATTGATGGCAGCCATTGGTTTATTACCCGCAGCACTATCTACAAATATTGGTTCCGAGACCTCAAAACCTTTGGCAATTGTAGTTATTGGGGGATTGATTACGGCAACGATCCTCACCCTGCTCGTCTTTCCGTTATTCTTTTATTTGGGATATCGAAAAATTGGCGAGGGGCAATAAATGCAGATTTTGAATGAAATCAAAATCCCGGTTATTTGTCCTTTTACTGCCTGATAAATTGATTGATGATGATCCGTCTTAACTACATCGGGTTCAAGGCGGGTCATTGTTTTTTGCAAATATTTTAACCGGATGATAATATTATGATATTTTTAATGAAAGGTGTTTTAATTCCTGCAATACCTTTGCCTGCAAATGAGAAAGCTCCTTGCTTTTATTTTAATAATTTCTCACATGAATACATCCATGTTTTTTCCGCAGGTACCGGAACAGGATGTCTATGACAGCAAGGGCAATCAATTAGACAATATTACCAGTATTGTAGAATGGGTAAGGGTAAAAACCGGCCTGGATCATACGGCAGATAATGAAAATGCCAACAGGGCTCAAAATCTACACCCTGTCAAAAATCTTCAATATACTTCTGATACATACTTTACTAAAGTTTCCACAGAATATGCTAAGTGGGTGAATCTGCATTATGCAGAATACCCAAAATCAAGATTACTGATGCTCTCTTATGATATTTTAGTGCCGCCACCCAAGGCATAAGACCATTTTTAGAAAGGACTCGCATCCGCGATCCTGCTTTATCCACTATTACGAAGTGAATTATAGATTTTAATGGAAAAATTATCATCAGGTAATGTTTTCCATTGTAATCACATTGATTGATTTATTAAATAAAATGAAATGAGGAAAATAATTCTATTCTCAATTTTCATTCTGTGCATCGGCAATTCTTATGCGCAGGATACACCCTCTTTTAAACAAGATACTCTACAACTTACACTCGAGCGCGCAGAAACCCTTTTTCTCAATAACAACCTGGACGTGATTGCCCAGAAATACAGCATTGATTCTGCAAGAGCGACTGTCATTACTGCTAAATTATACGACAATCCTGATTTTTCATTTTCTAATGCCCTTTATAATAGTCAAACCCATCGTTTCTTCGATCCGGAAGAATCGATACAGGTATCGCAACTCATAAGACTTGCGGGAAAAAGAAATAAAGCAATTGCACTGGCGCAGTCAGGAATTAATATTGCACAATTTCAATTTTATGATCTCCTAAGAACCCTGCGCTTTGTATTAAGAAATGATTTTTATAACATTTATTTTTTAGAACAATCTTCCAAACTGTACCAGGCAGAAATAAGCGCTCTTGAAAAAATAGTCCCAGCTTTTGAAGACCAGGTGAAAAAAGGTTTTATGGCGCCTGTGGATGCTTTGCGCGTTAAATCTCAACTCTATACGACGCAGGCAGAGTATGATAACCTTCGGGTAAATATTGATAATATACAAAGTGAATTAAAGCTCTTGATTCGCGCAAATCCTTCCTCTTTTATAGTTCCGGAAGTGAAGATTTTTGATCTTAATAACGATGTCGTGGCGCAAAGCAATTATCAGTCCCTGGTAGATTCTGCTATTGTAAACCGGCCTGATTTAAAGGCACTAAATGCTAATATCGTTTTTAGCAATTATAATCTAAACCTGCAAAAAGCCTTTGCCCGGCCGGACCTTACGATTGGTGTGAGTTACGACCGGCTTGGTAGTTATGTGCAGGATTATAACGCTATTGGAATATCATTTCCACTGCCGCTCTTTAACAGGAACCAGGGAAATATAAGAAATGCAAAAATTCAGACAGAAATAAATAAAGTGCAATACGAAAGCGGTTTACAAAGAGTAAAGAACGATGTAACAACCAATTATATTACCGCTTTACGTGCTGAAAAATTACTTCTCGGCTTTGATCCAACGTTTGAGGATAAGATGCAAAATCTCATTGACCAGGTAACTCTCAATTTTCAAAAAAAGAATATTACCCTGCTTCAATTCTTAGATTTCTATGAATCTTATAAGCAAAATGTTTTGCAAATGAATCAATTAAGATTTAATAAAATGAGCGCGTTGGAACAACTCAATTTGTCTATCGGTAAAATCATATTCAACCAGTAAACAAACAAATAAACCCATTTCTGCTTTTTAAATAAATAAACTTTAATAAAATGTTCAAAATAAATATTCTCCCGTTTTTAATATCCGCTATTATAATTTTTTGCGGTTGCAAGACTGATTCTAAACCAACGGATGACAGGCAAAAATTTGTAATCTCAGATTCATTATTAAAAACCATTCACATTGACACCATTTTAGTCTGTCCACTGGTAAATGCCTTAACACTTACCGGGAAAGTTTCGTTTAATGAAGATAAAGTAGCGAGGATTTTTCCAATGGTAAGCGGAAATATTACCGGAGTATCTGCGCAATTAGGGGATTTTGTAAAAAAAGGTCAAAAACTTGGTGTGATAAGAAGCGGTGAAATGGCGGGATACGGCAATGACCTCGTTACTGCAAAAACAAATTTGCTGATAGCACAAAAAAACATGGACGCGGCCGATGATATGTATAAAAGCGGTTTGATGTCTCAGAAGGATTTTATAACTGCTCAGGAAATGTATAAACAAGCGCAATCTCAATTGAACAGAACCCATGAAGTATTGCAAATAAATGGCGGAAATACGCAGGGTGAATTTGTTGTAAAATCTCCAATCAGCGGATTTATAGTGGAGAAACAAATCAACAACGATATGGCGATTCGTCCTGATAATACCAATGATCTTTTTACCATTTCTGATTTGAAAGATGTATGGGTGCTTGCAAATGTGTACGAATCAAATATAAGCCAGGTGCATCTTGGAGACGACGTAAATGTAACGACGCTCTCCTATCCGGGCAGAGTATTTCATGGAAAAGTAGATAAGATTTTAAATGTCCTTGATCCTACTAACAAAGTGATGAAAGTACGGATCGTTTTACCTAATCCCGATTATGCACTCAAGCCGGAAATGTTTGCAAGTGTAACCGTGATTAATAAAACGAGCCAGGAATCGTTATGTGTTCCTTCCGGCGCTATCATATTCGAAAACAGCCGGTATTACATCCTTGTTTATAAAAGTCAATCAGACATCCGGGTGATACCTGTCCAGCTCATCAGCAGCAACGGAAATCAAAGCTATATCTCAGGTGCAGTGCAGCAGGGAGATAAAGTGATCGGTTCAAATACCGTATTAATTTATAGCGCTTTAAATTCTTAAAAAGTAAAAAAATATTCATGTTAAAAATCCTTAAATCAATTATAGCTTTTTCATTAAAGCGTAAATATTTTATCTTATTTGCCACGCTCGTTTTATTAATCGGTGGCATTATTACATTCAGAAATATGCCTATAGAAGCATTTCCTGATGTAACGAATACGGAGATTACCATCATTACCCAATGGCCCGGAAGAAGCGCTGAGGAAATTGAAAAATTTATTACCATACCGATAGAAATTTCGATGAATCCGGTGCAAAAAAAGACCAGTCTGCGCTCTACGAGCGTCTTTGGTTTGTCTTATGTAAAGCTGATTTTTGAGGATAATGTAACTTATGAAGAAGCAAGAATCCAGGTAAACAATTTATTGGCGGATGCAGACCTGCCTCAGGGAATACAGCCTTCGGTACAACCTCCCACAGGACCAACCGGTGAAATTTACCGGTATTCTTTAAGAAGTAATGTACGCGATGTAAGAGAACTAAAAACCTTGCAGGATTGGATCGTTGACCGGCAGTTGAGGTCTGTTCCCGGAGTGGCAGACATCGTAAGTTTTGGAGGAGAAACAAAGTCGTATGAAATACAGGTAGATCCTGGAAAATTAACGACACTCGGTATTACTTCACTGGATGTTTATAATGCCGTTATCAAAAGCAATATCAATATCGGCGGGGATATTATCAATAAAAACAACCAGGCTTATGTGGTGCGTGGTATTGGATTGCTAAATGACATTAATGAAATAAAAAACATTATCGTTCAAAATGTAAATGGGGTTCCGGTTTTAATAAAAGATATTGCTGACGTAAAAATCTCCAATCTTCCACGATTGGGGCATGTAGGACGCACAGATGCCATCGTAGATTCTGCCGGCAAGAGAACCACATCTAATGAAGACGATGTAGTGGAAGCGATTGTTTTAATGAGAAAAGGAGAAAATCCCAGCAATGTAATTGCTGCATTGAAAACAAAAGTGGACAAAGTAAATGAAGAAATATTACCTGCGGATACTAAGATAGTTCCTTATTACAACCGCGAAGATCTGATTAATTATGCGACAGGAACGGTGCTTCATAACCTGGTTGAAGGGATTTTGCTCGTTACATTAATTGTCTCTCTTTTTATGTTCAACTGGCGCACGACATTGATTGTTTCCATAGTGATTCCGCTTTCGTTGTTGTTCGCATTTATCTGTTTGCGGTTGATGAATATGTCTGCGAATCTTTTGTCTCTCGGTGCAATAGATTTTGGAATTATCATTGATGGTTCGGTAGTAATGGTCGAAGGAATTTTTGTAATCCTCGACAAAAGAGCAAAAGATGTAGGTATGTCGCGGTTCAATAAACTCACCAAACTCGGAATTATAAAAAACAGCGGCGCGGAATTAGGAAAAGCCATTTTTTTTGCAAAACTCATCATCATTGCTGCACTGGTACCGATTTTTGCATTTCAGAAAGTAGAAGGAAAACTCTTTTCACCTCTTGCCTATACATTAGGATTTGCATTGCTTGGCGGCCTCATATTGACGCTCACTTTAGTGCCGGTTCTTATCAGCATGCTGCTGAGAAAAAACGTTCATGAAAAACATAATCCCATTGTACATAAGATGAACATTTTTATGCTGAAAGGATTTGACTTTAGCGTGAAGCATAAAAAGGCGGCTATGATATCTTCAGTCCTGATCATCATTATCGGGTTGTATTCTTTTAAGTTTTTAGGATCAGAATTTTTACCGGAACTCGATGAAGGTTCGATCTGGCTTCGCGTTCAATTGCCTTATAGTATTTCATTGGAAAAATCGGTAGAAGTAGCGAAACAGGTGCGTGAAAAAATGATTGCATTTCCGCAGGTAAAAAATATTGTTTCACAAACCGGACGGCCTGATGATGGAACTGACGTAACCGGATTTTACAACAATGAATTTGATGTAATTCTTTATCCGGAAAAATCCTGGAAACCGCGGATTTCGAAGGAAAAACTGATAGATAGCATGAACAAAAAACTTTCTGTAATTCCGGGAGCGGATCTGAATTTTTCACAACCTATTTCGGATAATATTGAAGAAGCCGTATCCGGGGTGAAAGGATCTATTTGTGTAAAAATCTACGGCGATTCACTGAACTATATGGAAAGCAAAGCAGATGAAGTTTACAATGTTTTATCACAGGTGAACGGTATCACAGATCTTGGCGTTATCAGAAACATTGGGCAGCCCGAATTAGACATCGATCTTGACCAGCAAAAAATGGCTTTATATGGCGTAGCCACAGCCGATGCAAATGCAGTGATAGAAATGGCGATAGGTGGAAAAGCAGCAACACAATTATATGAAGGTATCCGCAAGTTTGATATAAGGCTACGTATTCCTGAAGAATACCGCAAATCAGAAACCGACATCGGCAACCTGATGGTGCCTACCCAAAGTGGCTCCAAGGTTCCAGTAAAAGAAATTGCGAATATTACCACCAAGACCGGGCCCTGCCTGATTTTCCGCGATGATAATGAAAGATATTCAGCGGTAAAATTCTCTGTTCGCGGAAGGGATATGGGAAGCGCGATCAAAGAGGCACAGGAGAAAATGAAGAATGCGGTAAAATTAAAAAGTGGTTATTCAATGGTGTGGCAGGGAGATTTTGAAAATGAACAACGTGCTACAAAAAGATTACAGGAAGTAGTGCCTATCAGTTTATTGCTCATATTTCTTTTACTGTTTACCATGTTTGGCAATTTCAAAGATGCCTTGTTGGTTTTCCTGAATGTACCTTTTGCCATTGTAGGCGGAATTGCTGCTCTTTATATTACCGGCACAAATTTCAGCATATCTGCAGGTATAGGATTTATTGCTTTGTTCGGAATTTGTATCCTGTTTGGAGTGTTGATAATTACGGAGATAAAACATAACCTGGAAACGCGCAAAAAAGCCCGGCATCAAACGTTATTGGGAGCGATAAGAGCCGGTGTTCATGCAAGAGTGCGGCCTGTAATGATGACCGCGTTTATGGATGCAATTGGTTTGTTTCCGGCAGCAATATCAACCGGTATCGGATCAGAAAGCTCCCGGCCATTGGCAAGGGTAATTATTGGCGGAGTTTTGTGTGCGATGTTTTTTTCAATATGGGTATTCCCGCTTTTTTTTGAACGAGCCTATAGAAAATTTGACCCGCAGCATTTGGATGAAACAGGGGAAAAGGAAATGTAAGGAAGAAATAAAATAGAAGGTTGAAGGTTAAAACTGTAAACCTTAGGTCGAGTCAGGGTTATAATTAATAAAACATGCACTGGCCTTAGTGCAAGTTTTTATATCATAACTATTGTAAGAATATTTTGTTTTTTATTTTAAGACAAGTTCTTTCCTCATTTTGAAATTATTTATTGAAAACGAATTCAAATATTGCATTAAAAGCAGAAATATTCCTTTGAACTTTCTGAAAAATCTCAAAATGTGGTATTTATTCAGCTTCAAACTTTAATTTTTATTTAACTAAAAGTTTATCTCTACCTTCGAAAAAGATTTTTTCGTTGCAATGAAGCTACTTTTACAAAAAATACAGGAGAACGACGACTAGCAATCTTTTAAGCAATTTTACCAGTTATTTTTTTCAGGCTTTATCAGTTCGCGTATTCTTATGTTCATACAAAAGAAAGCGCTGAAGAAGTGGTGAACGATGTATTTTTATGCCTTGGGCAAAAAAGGAAAACACCCGATACCATAAACAACGTCAATGTCTATTTGTATGTTGCCGTTAAAAATGCTTCGCTAAACTATCTGAGAAAAAACAAGCAGGTTTTTACAGTATCGGTAGATGAGCTTGCGGCAGATCACCTGCACCTTGTTCCAGACCCGGAATTAACGCAAGATAGAACTCGCTTTTGAAGACCAACGGTACTTTGATATTCGCAGATGGATGATTCCCGAGCAGGGTTATATGGATGTAATGGCCGTACAACCTCTTTATAAGATGAATGCGGATCATACCACGCTGCAAATCCTACTTATACCATTGCAGATGTTCAGCAAAGAGCGTGGAATCCACGATTTTATTTACTGCCAATTGCTTTGGATGGAATGAACAGGAATGATAAGTTGGTTCAAAATCCTTTGTATTAGTTTTTGGTAATTAAATTTTAAGGTGGCAGTAGTGCTACCGCCTTTTTTAAAATCTCAATATTCAAAATGAAAACGAAATTCATGATATTTGTTTGTTTGCTGTTTGCAGTTGCAACGATTTACGCTCAACAAAACACAACAATCCGATTCGATAATCACTGGACTTTTCTTTTAGGGGCAGCCCAGGGAGCAGAGCAACCCGCATTTAATGATTCGTCATGGAGAAAAATTGACCTTCCCCATGATTGGAGTATCGAAGATTTGAAAGGCACCAATTCTCCATTCAATAAGTATGCTATAAGCCAGGTGAGTGGAGGATTTACCACAGGTGGCACCGGATGGTATCGCAAAACATTTGTCGTTCCATCAGACGATAAAGGGAAAAAAATTTTTGTTCAGTTTGATGGCATTTATATGAATGCGGATGTGTGGATCAACGGACATCATCTTGGAAATCATCCTTATGGTTATACCAGTTTTATCTATGATTTGACGGACCACTTAAAATATGATTCTGCGAATGTAATTGCTGTAGAAGTAAAGAATGAAGGACAAAATAGTCGCTGGTATTGTGGCTCAGGCATTTATCGCCATGTCTGGCTGAAGATGATGGATCCGGTGCATGTTTCACAATGGGGAATTTTTATTACAACCCCTGAAGTTAGTAACACGGCCGCAAGAGTGAATTGTAAAGTAAATGTGGTAAATGAAACAATGCAGCCTCAATCAGTCCGGGTCATCACGAAGTTTATATATCCCCCAGGGACTGAAGTAGTTACTGCTAATGAAGCAAAAAACACCTTGCCTGCTGGTAAATCTTTTGAATTTAACCAAAATGCTTCTATCAAAAATCCACAATTGTGGTCGTGTGAAAAGCCGGCATTGTATAAGGCAATAACGTCTGTTTATAAAAATGATAAATTGGTAAGTTCTGATACAAACAGTTTTGGAATCAGAACCATCTCGTTCGATGTAAATAATGGTTTTCAATTAAATGGAAAAACGCTTAAACTGAAAGGTGGATGTTTTCACAACGATAATGGACCGCTTGGTTCAAAACAATACGATAGAGCAGAAGAAAGAAAAGTTGAACTTCTAAAAGCAAATGGATTCAATGCAATCAGATGTAGTCATAATCCACCAAGTCCTGCATTTTTGGATGCGTGCGATCGCCTGGGAATGCTTGTGATGGATGAGGCCTTCGATTGCTGGAATTATGGCAAAAATCCGTATGACTATCATTTGTATTTTAGAGATTGGTGGAAAAAAGATGTCGAAAGCATGGTCTTAAGAGACAGAAACCATCCATCAATAATCATGTGGAGTATTGGAAATGAAATTCCTGAACGCGCTACTCGCGAAGGAGTAGCAACCGCTAAATTGCTGGTAGATTATATAAAAAGCCTTGACACTACAAGAGCTATCACTTCTGCTGTGAATGATTTAAAAGAAGACAAAGATCCTTATTTTGCTCAATTGGATGTAGCAGGATATAATTATGCAGCTGGTGGAGATTCTTCAAAAGATGTTTATGCAACCGATCATAAAAGAGTGCCTGCAAGAATTATGGTTGGTACAGAATCGTTTCCGCTAGAGGCTTTTGACAGTTGGATGAAAGTGATCGATCATCCTTATGTAATTGGTGATTTTGTATGGACTGCTTATGATTACATCGGCGAAGCAAGCATCGGATGGCTTGGCTATTTTCAAAAACAAAATTTTTTCCCATGGAATCTGGCCTATTGTGGTGATATTGATATTTGTGGCTGGAAGCGTCCGCAATCTTATTACAGGGATGCTCTGTGGAAACCAGATCAGCTTTCCGTTTTTGTAACGCCGCCGATACCAACATTTCCGGAAAATCCGGATAAAGAAGCATGGTCCAAATGGAATTGGCTTGATGCGCGCAGCAGTTGGAATTGGGAAGGCTATGAAAATAAGCCGCTTGAAGTAACAGTATATTCTTCCTGTCCGCAGGTAGAATTGTTTTTGAACGGAAAATCTTTGGGTAAAAAAGCGACTAATCGTTCCTCGAAATATATTGGCTCCTGGAATGTGCCTTATGAAAAAGGTATAATAAAAGCCGTAGGATATGATTCTAAAAATAAAATAATTAACTCCGCTCAACTCGTCACCGCTTCCAATCCTGCAACGATAAAATTGACAGCAGACCGTTCAACGATTAAAGCGAATAACCAGGACTTAAGCTATGTAACGGTAGAATTATTAGATGCTAAAGGGAATCTGAATCCAACAGTCGAAAACCTTGTACAATTCAAAATAGATGGGCCGGGTACCATAGCCGGTGTTGGAAATGGAAACCCGGTAAGCCTTGAAAGTTACCAGCAGCCACAACGAAAAGCGTGGAATGGAAAATGCCTGGTAATCATCAAATCAGGAACTGCTGCAGGCACCATTAAATTAACAGCGTCTGCTGCAGGAATGAGTGAAGCTACCGTAAACATTCATGTGGAATAGAACTGTATGAGTAGTGTTTATTAATGTGTGAATGCTACCGAAAGGATGATCGAAAATTCCAATCATATTTAAAAAAATTTATTTATTAAAGTTGATTCAATAAAGCATTCTAAAACCAAACGTGTTGAAGCCGGTTAAATTTTTCAACCAGTTTCAACACGTTTTTATTTCCCTGCAATTCGTTATTTTAATTCCAAAACCACTACTGAAAACGGTGGCATTTTCACCTTTATTAAATCGCCTTTTAAAGAAGCTCCGGAAAATGGCTGTGGCTTTATTTTGTCGGGGTTTTCAAAGGTATTATGGTCTTGTATTTTTGGTGAAGTAAGGATTCTGCCGCTTATTTTTTTATATTTATTGCCTTCCACTTTTATAGAAATACTTTCTTCTTTTGCAGAATTAATATTGGCAAGTGAAATATGAACCGCTCCTGTTGAATCCTTCGAAGCTGATGCGGAAACAGCCGGCAATTTCTCATTACCATAAGAATAGTCATCTGTATTGATAACAATGGGAATCAATTTCGCATCCTGGTGCACATTGTACATTTCCATTACATAGTACGTGGGAGTAAGAATTATTTTTTCTTTGTTGGTCAATATGACAGCCTGCAATACATTAATCGTTTGCGCAAGGTTTGCCATCTTCACCCTGTCAGAATGATTATTAAAAATGTTCAGCGTAGCAGCCGCTATCATTGCATCACGCATGGTATTTTGCTGATAAAGAAACCCGGGATTGGTGCCCGGCTCTACATCATACCATCCTCCCCATTCATCCACTACCAAGCGCCACTTTCTTCTCCGGATCATATTTGTCCATAATGGCAGAATGTTTTGTTACCAGTTCATTCATAAGCAAGGCTGATTTCATGGTGGCAAAATATTGTTGCTCAGTAAAATCGACAGCCGAACCTTTATTATTCCAGTCGATAACTGCATAATGATGAAGCGCGATTCCTTCCAGTAAATGGTGAGGGATATCGCCCATCATCACATCTGTCCAGTGATAGTCAGCAGAATTAGCTCCTGATGCAATTCTGAATATTTTCTCATTGGTCCAGCCACTCATAAACGTTGCATACTTCCTGAAAATATTTGCATAATATTCGGCGGTCATGTTGCCACCGCATCCCCACGCTTCATTACCAACGCCCCAATATTTTACATTCCACGGTTTATCGCGGCCGTTCTTTCTTCGCCAATCCGACATAGGGCTTTTGCCATCAAAATTTACATACTGCACCCATTCAGAAAGTTCCTGCACAGTGCCGCTGCCTACATTCCCTGCAAGGTAAGGATCAGCGCCAAGCCGTTCGCACATGTTTAAAAAATCGTGAGTACCAAAACTGTTATCTTCTGTAACACCGCCCCACCACGTGTTTACCATCGTTGGCCTCTTTGCTTTATCGCCTACACCATCTTTCCAATGATAGGTATCTGCAAAACAACCGCCTGGCCAGCGCAATAATGGTATTTTCATTTTTTTCAAGGCAGCGATTATATCATTTCTGACACCGTCAGTATTCGGAATGATTTTATTAGAATCACCCACATAAAAACCATCATAAATACAACGGCCAAGGTGCTCTGCAAAATGACCGTAGATATTCTTGTTTATGGTTTGCGGCTGTAGAATCGGCTTTCAGAATAATGGAGGTTTGGGCACAAGCAACGTTGGCACAAAAAAGAATGGCTCCAAAAAGAAATGATTTAAACATCAGATAAGATTTTACTGGTTAAAAAAAAGACAGATAGGTTGAAAAAGAATGTTTCAATTTGAAGCAATTTACTTATTTCTTTTTGCCTTTGAAAAAGAATTGTCTAAATGACAATATTAATCAGGAAACAGTCCTTTAGAAGAATTATTTCAGCCGGTTTTGTTTTAAAATCGGGAGCTTTTAAATTATAAAGAAGAAAAACAAGGAATCAGATTATTCATTGGTTTACTGTTACGTTTTCCTGATAGGTCAAATTTCACAAAAAATGTGAATCCTTTATTGATTGATTGTTGTTAAGATTGCTGCTGTAGTCTTGATTTTTATTACCTCGTTTCTTTAAATAAAAATGACGATAGATAAAAATGATAACGATGACCATTATCACAAACGCAATACTGATACCGGTAAAAAACATGAAGATTCTTTTAAAACGTTTGAGTAATTTCCGGTTAATGAATCCTCAATTATGCTGCCAAAATAAGCTGCTTTGCAAATTGTATTTTCGCTGAAAGTCAATTTTTTATATTTCTGAAGCGGGGAAAAAGCGCTGGCACATTTAAAATATACGCTTCATATTTTTCACCGAATTCCTTTATCAGCTTGTTTTCTTCAAATGAAATTCCAATCAGTACATAGGCGGTTAATAATACAACAGCAATAAAATTATTGAGAAAAGGAAAAACAAAAAACAATCCCCATACAAACAAGATAGTGCCTGAATATAAAGGATGTCTTACGAAACGATGGATGCCGTTGACCTTCAATTCTGACGCAGGAAGCGGAGTAAATATTGACCTCACTCCACTGAGCAGCATAAAATATTTCTTAATCGAAATAAACATAATTATCAATCCCGGTAAAACCAGCAGAACCATAGCAACATATTTTATGATCACCGATTTCATCAGAATTGCGCTTCGAAAGGAGTATTGAAAATATAATAGCAAAACCAAAGTGATGGTTGCAAAAATGGAATAAGACAAGCGGTAATAACGAAAGTTTTGTTTTAATTTTTTTTCAAAAAAAACTTTTACAGAAGTGGACGCAAGAATGCTGTGAATGGCGTAATAAAGAACCCAGAATAGTATGAGTAAAAGATGGTTCATGCGTCAATTTAAAGAAAAAAAATGTAAATGTTCTGAACCAAATCAGGAGATTAAGTTTCACTGCCGTAAAATGCCTCAATTGTGAATTGTAAAAGCCCAGAACTTAATCCTTATTTTCGTTGATATGTGACAAAAGTAAAGGAAATTTCCAAAAGTTTAGTTTGAAGTAAACAATTTATGGCTACATTTGTTTTAAAGAAATTAGAGGCGGTCGTCGGAAAGCAACAATTTTTCGAACTAATTATTGATGGAAATAGTCAATTCGATGAATATTGTAAAACTATAATTAATCATAAGCAGTATTATTCAGAATTATTGAAAATCTTTACCCTAACGAACTTAGTTTCTCAATTGAAAATGTTGCCGCAAACAAAATTTAAAGACATAACGCCTGATAAGGAGACAATTAAAGAATATGAGTTTAAGTCAAAACATTTAAGGGTTTATGCTTTTCATATTGAAAAGACGGGAAAGATTGTTGCATATGGAGGGTTCAAAAACACACAAAAAGAGGATATTTCCAAATTCAGATCTTATAAAAATAGATTTTTAAAAAGTTCTCAAAAATGATAACCCGAAAAGAATTAATTAGTAGCAAAGAATATTGGCTTGTTAAGTTTCAAAATGCTTTATATGAACAAGTAGAAAAATATTTGCTGGAAAATAAAATTTCAAAAACAGAGTTTTCAAAAAAGCTTGACGTTAGCAAAGGATATGTATCTCAAATTTTAAACGGAGATTTCGATCATAAGATTAGCAAGCTAATTGAGCTTAGTCTTGCAATTGAAAAAGTACCTTTTTTAAAATTCGAAGATTTGGACAAATATCTTTTCTTAGATTCAACCCGAGCTTTGGATGCTGCTGAAGAATCAAAAATCAGCAATCAAACCCAAAGTGCAAAACCTAAAAAACCAGCCAGCAAACAAGTTTCCGTAAAGAAGGTGGCCAGGAAGAAGGCTACTAAATACCATAAATTTCCAATCGCATTTTCATCTTCTAAATAAAATTGGAAATAAATTTAAAAACTGATTTATCCTCTGACTGGATTAACGTAACAGCTACTTAACAAATATCAACTCGAAGCCTTCAACATCAAAACATCATGGGATTCGATTGTTGCCTTCAATGGCTTTTTTGTATCGCCAATATTTGCTTTTTTCCAAAGGTCACGCAATTTATAATTCACTGTTTTTGCATCCAAAGAGCGTTTAAATAAAGTATCATTTATTACTTCATCCTGCCAGTTGAAGTTAATATTTTTTGTTTCCGATGATCGGTTTAAAAAACAAATCGCCCAGTTATTTCCACTCAAAGGTTTTACATAAATTTCCACACTGTCCTTTATTTTATAAACGAATCCTTCAATACCTTCTTTATCCTGATCCACAGCGATTACTTCTTTGTTGGTCAGGATATTTTTCGTTGCTTCTGACATTTTTCTAATGTCGTTTCCGGCAATTAGCGGAGCAGCAAGGATACACCATACTGAGAAATGCGCACGGTCTTCATTTTCGGTCATTCCATTTCCAACTTCAAGCATATCCGGATCATTCCAATGACCCGGGCCTGCATATTTCCTTAATCCTTTTTGTAAATCAGCAATGGGCATTACGCCGGTTTGTTTCCAGGTTCCATGATCCAGGTAACCATCAAATTTTGCAGTAATATCGCCGGTTGTACGCCAAAGCTGTCCTACATTTTCTGCCCATTCCCACGGTTTATTTTGTCCCCATTCGCAAAGACTAAAAACAATCGGCCTTCCTGCTTTTTTGAGCGCCTTACTCATTGTGGTGTACGATTCTTTTGCGTTCAATCCATCAGAACTGCACCAGTCAAATTTTAAATAATCAATTCCCAGTGATGCATAAAACCGGGCATCCTGGTATTCATAACCTCTTGTTCCGGGATAGCCTGCACACGTTTTTGTTCCGGCGCAATTGTATAATCCAAACTTCAATCCTTTTGAATGAACATAATCAATCAGCACTTTCATTCCATGAGGAAATTTCTTTGGATCGGGAACCAGATTTCCGGCAGTATCTCTTTCCATCGCCATCCAGCCATCATCCAAAACAAGGTATTCATAACCAGCATCTTTCATTCCGGAAGACACCATTTCATCAGCGGTTTGCTTCACCAATTCCTCATTGATGTTTGTCTGAAAAGTGTTCCAGCTATTCCAGCCCATCGGCGGCGTGAGCGCCAGGTTTTCAAATTTCTGGGCATGAATGGTTGTAAAAAAGAAGAGCGCAATTGCAAGAAGGAATGTATTTTTCATTAAGATTGTTTTTATTAAAATTGTGATAAGTGAATAAAACCGGAAATGG
This sequence comes from uncultured Chitinophagaceae bacterium, assembly GCA_963706825.1. Lineage (GTDB taxonomy): Bacteria > Bacteroidota > Bacteroidia > Chitinophagales > Chitinophagaceae > Ginsengibacter. The sequence continues at coordinate 1,781,416 of CAVPNT010000005.1, forward strand.
GAATTGGCCGTATTTGTTTGTTTACTGTGCATGAAAAATTATTTTTTAAAAAAACAAAACCAGTATCATCAGTCATATTCGATGAAAAATATTATTGATTTTTTAGGAAAAATCAATCTTCGTTATTTGTTCTTTTACTGTAAACATTACGTTTAGGCATCACCGTTATCTTACTTTTTATCAATCACAACATACACAACCGACCTCGCCGGTAAAGCAACTTTTACTCCGTTTTTAGTAACAGCAGAATAAGCATTTAATGTAGCATAAGAAGATGGGCCACCAGAAATTCCATCAGGTCCCTTTCCATTTACAAAAACTTTTCTTGAAAAATCACCATTGTCTGTGCCGCCTGTTAATCTGTAAAAATAAAACCGGTTTCCAAATGTAGCATTGGAAGTTATAGTTACATTTTGGGCTGTAGCGCCTTTGTTTACAAGGATTACACCTTTTTCTCCTGATGAAAACGAAGAAGCAAATGATAAAACATCCGGGCTTCCGCTTACAGCGGATTTCAACATTCTGTCGCCCAGCATTTTTTGAAAATAATACATGTAATAATAAGCAGGGCGTGCATTCCATTTCACCGCACCGGGTTCATCACCTTGATTAAAAAGACCCATGTCATTTCCACCATCCCAACCATTTGCCAGATCCCAGCGCGACGTCTCGCCGTATTTATTTTGCAAAGCCTGGCCTAATAAAATCGCCGCATGCATTCCATTAATAAAAGAAACCTGCTGCATTGAACCTTGTGAGGTAATGTTCCATTCAGTTAGGGCAATGGGCTTCATAGGCGCTCCAGCACTTGCCACATTTGTATTCAAATAAGTCATCATCGCATTCGTATTATCAACAGCTGAATTGAGAATTACATCGGCAGTAGCATTCGTTTGATAAGGGGTAAAATAACTGTGAATAATATAAAAATCAGCCGATGATTTTACCTGCGCCAGTACACCCGAATTCCAGGATTTATCTGTTGCTGTCTGCCAGTTTTCGGGTTGTTTTTCCAAAAGTTGTGCTCCTATAAAAATCGTTGCTCCCACTTCTTTGGCTGCGGCCCGCATGGAATCGGCAAAAATATTGAAGTGCCTTCCATACAAATCGCCGGTAATAATTTCCGGTTGTCCATCTTTATTTTTGCTCACATCTATCCGGTAACTTGCTTCCCATGTGCCATTATCTTCATTGCCGATTTCCCAGTATTTTGTACGTCCATTATCATATCTTACCCAATCTGCGGCAAGATGCGCAGCAGTTGCTACGGGGTTGGCACTTGTGCCATAACGGGCATACGCATAATTGATTGTAATCATTCCCTGGCTGCCGGTTTGCTGGCGAAGGTTGTAATAATTATCAACAGAAAATGTCCAATCCTCATCATTTTTCCCGTACCAATAACCACCGGGAATTTGCTTTCCATCCGCATCCAACAACGTGTCGGGCGCATCAGAGGGTGGGACTCTATTAGGCGCATTCCAGAAAAAAATATCGCTGATGCTGCCGCCGGGAAAACGAATAATGCGCGGATGCAAATTCTTTAGATAACTCATCAATAAAGGTTGAGTAACAATTTGTGTCATCCAAAGATTTGCATTATTTCCAAAGATGGAATTTGGCACTTTTGTAAGGATAGTTCCGGCATCAATATTTACGGTAACAGATGTGGAAGATGGCAAAGTTGTATCAGTAAAAGCCGGAACAGTAAAGGTTTTCGGCGACCAGTCATCCAAAAAAAATCCAATCGTGTTTGCCGTTGCCGGATCAGTAGAAGTAGGATCTACATGAGTTGAATCGGGAGGGGTTACGGGTGGTTCAGGCGTGGGTTTTACCGGGGTTTTTTTACAAGAAAAAACAAAAATTGACGATAGAATCAATAGGGCTAAAAAGTATTTTGTTTTCATATTTTTTTAATTTCATTCTTCATCTGGATAAATCCTTGCCACTATTAAAACCAAGAAGGTTTATTCAGCACGTTCCCTTTGTTAGAAGATTTCCTAAAAAACCTTCTTGGTTTATTAAAAAGTCAGCCTCACTTTTCCTTAAAAAACTTTTGTCTTATTTACACTAAAGTTTGAAGTAAGGTTTTCAATTTGAATTTTAAAATCTCCTGCTTCAAGGATTTTTTTATTATCATTATTTACAAATGCCAAATCTTTCAACGGCAAAGTGAATGTCACTGTTTTTGATTCTCCTGGTTTTAAATCCATTTTTTCAAAGCCACGCAATCTTTTCACATCAGGTGTAATTGACGCTACTAATTGCGAAGTAAATAATTGCGCTACCTCTTTACCTTCTTTATTACCGGTATTTTTTACGGTAATACTTATTGTTGCTGTTTCATCAGGACCGAATGTGTTTTTATTAATTTTTAAATCGGTGTATGAAAAAGTTGTGTAGGATAGTCCAAAGCCAAATGGCCATTGAGGGTAAAAATCTCCACCCTGTGGATTGCCTTCGCCCTCTGATGGTTTGTGAATATAACTTACCAAAGAATTGGGATAACGGGGATAAGTGATTGGCAATTTTCCACTTGGATTAATATCACCTGTAAGAATATCTACCAATGCATCAGCGCCAAAATTTCCAGGAAGATAAATATCTACTATCGCTTTTGACCCAGGAACAAGGTCATTGATAACTCTTGGTCTTCCTTCATTCAAAATTAAAATTACCGGTTTTCCGGTTTTGATCATTGCTTCTGCCAAAGCCATTTGATTGGCAGATAAATTCATGTCGTTGATATTTCCCGGCGTTTCAGTATAACTGTTTTCACCAATGCATAGCAAGATGTAATCCACGTCAGCAGCAGCATTCACAGCGTCATCAAAATTCACAAGAGAATCTTCATTAAATTTTCCCCAGGCAGGATTATAAGCAACGCCCTGTTCGTATTTGACATTTTCTTTTCCAAATTTATTGGTAACAGCTTCTAAAATGGTATTGTATTGTTTTGCATAAAAATCAGTTTTTTCACCTTGCCATGTATAAGTCCATCCTCCATTGAGGCAACGCATCGAATTTGCATTCGGACCTGTTACTAAAACTTTTGCAGTCTTTGAAATGGGTAAAATACCATTTTCATTTTTTAAAAGTGTGATCGATTCTGCAGCAGTATTATAAGAAGCTGTTTGAAATTCGCGGCTTGCAAATTTTGGATAATCTTTTAAATAAGTCATTGGTGTTTGAAAAAGATCCAATTCTTCTTTTACTCTTAAAATCCTGGTAACTGCATCATCAATCCGGCTCATTGGCACTTTCCCTTCTTTTACCAAAGCAATCAAATCAGTACAAAACTCTTTATAGTTGTATGGAATCATGGACATGTCAATTCCTGCATTGATTGCAAGCATGGTAGCATCTTTGATATTCTTGGTAATGTGATCGCGGCGATATACATTTTCAATATCCTGCCAATCAGTAACAATAAAACCGGTAAAGCCCAATTCGTCCTTCATAATACCGGTCAAAAGATGTTTATTGATATGAGTTGGCATTCCATTAATCAATGCAGAATTTACCATCACAGTTCTTGCCCCAGCCTTTACTGCCGCTGCAAATGGCGGCAAATGATATTCGCGCAAATAATGTTCTGGAATCCAGGAATCGGTTCTGTCATGTCCTGATTTTGGATCAGAATAATCCATATAATGTTTAATGCTTACCGCAAGTTTTTCTTTGCTGCCCAAAGGGTTTTGAACCCCCTTTATAAATTCAACTCCCATGGTTGCATCAAGATAAGGATCTTCACCATAATCCTCCCAAATGCGTGGCCACTGCGGGTTTGTTCCCAAATCCAACACCGGCGAGAAAGTCCACGGAACGCTTGCTGCTCTTGATTCATAAGCAGTAATCACTCCGGCATTAAAAATCAATTGACGATTCCATGTGGCAGATTGTCCAATTTGTTGTGGAAAAAGTGTAGCATCCAAAACATAGTTGCATCCATGATTATCATCCAGGCCATACAAAACAGGAATCTTCATTTTTGTTTGCTTTGCTGCTTTTTGAATTTGCTCAACCACTGCATTCCATTGCGCTGCTTTTAAAGGAATTCCCGGAGAATTTAAAATAGAACCGATCTTAAAATTTTGTACTGCATCTTTTAATTTCGCTTCATCAAAAACAAAATTATCTCCTTCGGTTTTCCCCAAAGATTCAACAGACACTTGCGCCATCTGCCCTACTTTTTCTTCTAAGGTCATTTGCTTTACCATTGCATTTATTTTCGATTCATTTTTATTTGCCTGCGCAAATAAATTATTGAACATTGCCGTGAATAAAAAAATAGAAGCAATTAAAAAAGAAGCCATTTGTTTTTGGCTAAATGCACTTCGATGGTTCATGTTTACAATTGTTGATTAAAAATTTATTAAAAAAATACCGTTGAATTATTGATTTGTTTTCTCTGATCCAGACATTTGTGTGTTACTAACAAAAGCAATCTTTTTGCTGTCGGGTGACCACGATGGCGTGTTGATCGTTCCCTGTCCGCCATACAAATAAGCAATTACTTTTAACGGGCCGCCGTTAGCCGGCATCATTCGTAAATAAACATGCTTGTAAAATGGATGATCATCCGGCTTCACTTCATCTTTCAGAAACGTAATACAAACAACCCATTTGCCATCCGGTGAAACGTGAGCAAACCAATTATTGTAATCATCGTTGGTGAGTTGTTCAGGATCGGATCCATCGGGTTTCATCCGCCACAACTGCATCAGGCCACTTCTTACAGAATTGAAATAAATATACTTTCCATCAGGGCTGTATTCCGGCCCGTCATCAAGTCCGGTTACATTGGTCAGTTGTATTTCTTTTCCACCTTTTGATGGAATTTTATAAATGTCAAAACCAGCTGGCGTAGGATCATTGTTTCGTTTAGCGGTGTACGTTAACCAGTTCCCGTCCGGCGACCAGCCGTGAAAATATGAGAAGCCAAGCAGTGGTGTAATTAATTTTGGTTCTCCACCCGTAATGGGAACCGTGTAAACAGTGGAACCGATTTTGCCATCAGGGCTTAATGCACTTATTCCCAGCATTTTTCCATCAAAAGAAATTACATGATCATTATTAATGTCTTTTACTTTTCCTGTCGGAAGCAAAGCCGGTTTGCGGCTTTTAATATCAAAACGGTACAAAGATCCATTGGAATTATAGATCAAACTTTTGCCATCTTTTGTCCAGTTGGGCGCCTGGAGAGAAACGTTTTCAGAGTACAATATTTTTCTCTTTCCTGTCATTACATCCATCGTTTCTATATGGCTGCCCAAATATTGTCTGTAAGGAACCAAATCTTTTGACGCAGGAATCACCAATCTTACATTATCAAAAGTTGCTTTTTCAACCACATCCTTGTTGTGGGCACACACAAATAAACCGACATAAACATCTCCATTGAATTTGATATTGGAGACCTGTTGTGTAAGAAAAGTATCACGAAAATGTGCGACAGACATGATAAAAGTATCGCCTCTTCTTTCGAGTTGAACCACATCCGGCAAGTGAATATCCATTTGTTTTTCTTGAACGTTTGTGTGAGGTGCATTGCGATATTGCAGGGAAGTAAGTCCATTTCCATGAACCGTTGCGGCAACCATTGCTGCACTGCTGTCAAGGCTTTGACGGATCATCACACCAAATTTGCGATGTTCTTCTACACCCTTTCCAATAAAATTTCCTCTTGCATGAAGAATAAAATCTCCTTTCATTTTTTTCCAGACAAAATGAAATTCGTCATTGGTAAACCAAATGTTTGCGCCGGAACCGGAAATCTGGTATTCATCAGAAGAAGTATTATAAGATCCACTTCCCTTATGCAACACTTTTCCAACATCAGTTTGTCCATCAAAAATCCCTACCTTTTGAGAAAAGCTGTTTACGGCAACAATTAAAAAGCAGCTTGCAAGAATAAATTTTAAAGAAGCAAATTTTTTAAAAAACATGACTTACAATTTATGGATTTAATAATCGGAATAGTCAGTTGAATGCATCATGATGCTATCAATATGAGAAACATTTACATTGTTTTGATTTTTAGGATCGGTTGAAATACGCTTCCACGTGGAATCAGAGCCAAATCTTTTCCATCCCTCATTTTTTTGCTGCACATTGTCAAACACCGGCATATACATCAGGTTTGGCATACGGCTTCCTGAAATTACTTTTCCATAAAAAACCGGATTGAAACCAAGACGATTGAAAATCGGAATCTCACCGCCAGTATTAAACATCGCTACTTTTTTCTCAAACAAATTTTGTGTAGGACTTTCATAGCTTCTCAATTCAAAAATTCTCTCCGGATTTTTTTGCCTGGGAATTACTAAATTTTGTTGTGCTGAAAACGGTTGCAACAGAATCGATTCCATTCTTTCGAACCCGGGATTTTTAGAATCAGCGTCTAAAAAATCTTTTCCGGCAGATTTAAAAGCTGCATCAGAAAGAAGGCGATTAGGAAGTTTTTCCCATTGATCTGGGGAAGAAAATGGAATCAAAACATAAATCAATTTTATTGCCGCCGTATCATTACTGATTGGTTTGAACACGCCAATGTTTTTAATTCCAAACCGGTGTAATGCAGGCAGGAAAGCAGTTTGAAGAAAATGATCTGTTGCTTTTACCTGGGCCTCATTTTTCAAATGATAAATCCGGATTTGAAAAATCGGGTTATTTGTTTCTTTACTGTAACTATTAAACGAAAAAACGACGAAAGAAAAAATAATTGAAACTGCCTTTAAAATTTTATTCATTATTTGTTGTTTTAAAAAATCTTTTGTTCTAATAACTAATAGGAATGACTAAATTTAACTTTCTGAACCATTCTAAACCCTCTAAGCTTTCTAAAAGATTGAAAATATCTCATCCGGGTATATTAGAGGCCTCATTTACAATCTTATCGAAATCAAAACCGGCTCTCAACAAAGTGCGCTTCGCTACATCAAGGGCATAATCCGCTTTATTATATGGATGCACCGGCACTTCGGTAACATTTTCTAATTGCCGTAACAAGTTATTTGTTTCAGCCTCCGTTAATTTTTCACAGATATCATACATTCCTCCCCGTTCTTCTTCTAAAAGATCGTGCTTGTCCAATACATCACGCAATACTTTTATCACTGCAGGTGTTGGAGGTACTACCATTAAAGAAGTCAACGCGCCATGCTCCAGTCGGAGTTTTCCGGCAAGTGGCAAAGGAATATTTCCATTTGCTTTTTGCGCAGCAGGAAAAAGAATCTTTTCTTCCATTTTGATATGCTTCAAAAGACCTGTACGAAACTGATGATAATAATCCATTTGCAAATCATCCAAATTTTGTGTTGCCTTGTCCAGCAATTTATCTATCCGGCGATGATCATTTGTAAAAAACTGGTAAATTGGTTTGTTCATTTTTCCTTTTGTCTAAACCAGATTCTTCTTAATATAATCAATACTTTCTTTGATACTCACAAACGGATCGCCGGGAGTTTTGTCTTGTTCCACATAAAAATATTTCATGCCCGCTTCATTTTTATGTTTGAATATTTCTTTGAAATTGATGATACCATTGCCAACTTCTGTAAAATCTTTGGCAGCAGTTTTATCCATATCTTTTACATGCCATAATGGAAATCTTCCGGGATATTTTTTGAACAATTCAAGTGGATCCATTCCAGCTTTTGTAACCCAATAAATATCCATTTCCATTTTTACCAGATTTTTATCAGCCGTCATTAAAATGTCGTAAGGATATACATCGCCTTGTTTTACAAATTCAAAATTGTGGTTGTGATAACACAATTGAATTCCTGATTTTTTACATCTTTCACCCGCTTTATTCAAGTCCTCAACCACTTTTTTATAATGATCCAGATCACCACGCTCTGACTCCATTAAAAATGCGCAAACCATATATTTCAAACCCACTTCCGCTGCATCATCCACCGCTTTATTCCAGTCATGCAACATGGTTCCTTTGATTGGTTTTCCATTATTTTCCTGTTCCCCAAGCATATAATGGCTGCTGTACATTACTTGTCCGTTTTGTTTTAAAACATCCTTAAATTCTTTGGGCGACATACCATAAAATTTTTCTGTTCCGGTATAAGTTGCGCCTTCGACAGAATTATATCCAATTTGTGCAACCTTTGCCAGCGTTGCTTTTGGGTCTTTTGCCATTGCATCGCGAACGGTATATAATTGCAAACCAATCAAAGAATTTTTTGGTTTAAAAGCAGAAGGAGCGACCATCAATCCGGCGGAAAGAACGGATGATGTTTTAATAAAGGAGCGGCGTGTTGTCATTGTTTTTATTTTTATTAATTATAAATCAATTTTTAATCTTCTAATTTAAAGACGTAATCTGAACACCCAACCGCTGCATTCCTAATTCGTGTAATTCGTGTCCAACAAATTCGTGTAATTCGTGTCCAAAATTCGTGTTCTCATATTCGTTTTATCAACTCCATACAAGCCCTGCTGTTGTGATACGGGCATTTCCAAATTCCCACTTTATCTTCATTCATCACGCTGTTGTCTGCATGGATTCCCCAAAACCATTCACCATTTTTTGTATCCAGAATATGTTGTTGGATAAAATTCCATGAGCGCAATGAACGATTTAAAAAACTATCAACTCGTGTAATTTTCCATGCATTATAAAACCCAACCATTGCTTCCGCCTGCGGCCATGAATGTTTTTCTTTGATGAGATCATCTTTTTCCAAATCATATTCATACCACAATCCTCCATCGGTATCAAGTCCATCTGAGGCAGCTATTGCAAGGTTTACAGATTGATCTTTTACCTCTTCCAATAATGCTGCATTGCCAATTATTTTTGCTGCTTCTTCAGTCAGCCACGACGCTTCAATATCATGACCATAAGAAACAATTTGTGATTTTGGATTCCATTTTTCATCAAAAAATAAAATCAAATGATGCGTTTCAGGATCAATAATATGATTTAGAAAAATGTAGATAAGTTCAGAAATTTTTTCTTCTAATTTTTCGTTTTTCCATGCCCTGTACAGATTGGCAAATGCTTCGAGCAAATGCAAATGGGTGTTCATAGATTTTTTTTCATTTGCATCTTTCCCGCTTAGACGTACATCACCTGCCTCTTTCCAATCTCTTGTAAATGCTTCAAAATAGCCACCATTTTCTTTATCATAACTATATTTCAAAATCGTGTTGTATAAATCAATGGCAAGATTGAGTGCTTCCTTATTTTTACTGATGATATAATATTCGCTCAAACCATAAATGGTAAAGGCTTGTGCATAAATTTGTTTTTTTGTATCCAGGGGATTTCCTTTGTAATCCACTGTCCAATACACTCCGCCGAATTCTTTGTCAATAAAATGATCTCTTAAATATTCAAAAGCTCTTTCAGCAGTTTTTAAATAAGAACCTTCTTTTGTGAGATGATATGCTGCCGAAAATGTCCATAAAATGCGGCTGTTCAATACCGAACCTTTTGGCGCTTCAACAATAATTTTATTGTCATTGTCAATCTGTCCAAAGAATCCGCCATTCAAGTCGTCAATGGTTTTATTTTGCCAAAAATCAAGAATGTTGTGCAGTTCATTTTCCAAATCTTCTTTAAATTGTTGCAACATTTTCTTTCTTTTTTGTTTTGACAGAAATTTGCGTCACACAGAAAAATACAAATTCAGCATATTTGTTCTTTTACTGTAAAAAATACTCCTAAAGTTAAGCATGATGCACCTTTTTCGCTTTAGTATTTTTTTGCAACGCTTCCGACACCCGGTTTTTTTCAATAATGCTCATAATTGTATGAACCGAAGCGTCGGAACTAAATCCATCTTCTGAAGTATTCACCACGTAATCCAATAACTTTTCGACAGAAGAAACAGCGACGTGCATTTTTATATCTGATGACGCGTAATAGATAAAAACTTTGCCGTCATCATTCATAATCCATCCATTTGAAAAAAGAACATTCGATACATCTCCTATTCTTTCGTTTCCCTCAGGCGCCATAAAATATCCGCGCGGCTTGTGGATTACTTTCGTGATATCATGAAGATCAGTCATAAACATATATAGCACGTATCGCAGTCCTGATGCGGTATTCCTGACACCATGAGCCAAATGCAACCAACCTTTTCCCGTTTTTATAGGAGCCGGGCCCAAACCATTTTTTGCTTCATAAACCGTATGATATTTTTTTTCATCGATAATAATTTCTTTGTCTATCACGGCATTTGTAATGTCATCGCAAAAGCCAACTGCAATTCCTCCGCCGGATCCCGCTTCTATAAAGCTATCCTGTGGACGTGTATAAAAAGCATATTGGTGATTTACAAATTCCGGATGAAGTACTACATTTCTTTGTTGAGGAGAAGGGGTTTGCAAATCCGGCAAACGTTCCCAGTTTACCAGGTCTTTTGTGCGTGCAATTCCACATTGCGCAATAGCTGCAGACTGGTCGCTTTCAGGGGCTGAAGGATCTCTTCTTTCGGTACAAAAAATTCCGTAAATCCATCCGTCTTCGTGCGCGACGAGGCGCATGTCATAAAGATTTGTTTCCGGAGTTTTGGATGGTGGCATCAGGATCGGTTTTTCCCAAAAAGTAAAATGATCTATTCCATTGTCACTTTCTGCAATCGCAAAAAACGATTTACGGTCTTTGCCTTCTACTCTTGCTGCCAGCACATATTTGCCGTTAAATTTTATAGCTCCTGAATTGAAAACCGCATTGATTCCAAAGCGTTCGAGAAGAAAAGGATTGGAGGACGAATTCAAATCAAACCGCCATTCCAAGGGTACATGCTGCGGGGTAAGTACCGGATTTTCTAAGCGGTTATAAATTCCGTTAATGGATCTTTTTTCGATGTTTTTTTTGAGTAATAATTCTTTATGTTTTTTTTCCAGGAAGTGTAACCTGTCGTGAAAATAGTCGTTCATTTTATTTCTTTTAGTGCATTCAAGGTGTCTTTTTTATTTTAATTTTCTAATTTATCCCACCATGTTTTCTTGAGAATCAACACAACAATTCCTAAAATAATGATGGTGATGAGCAATGGAAGCTTCATCCATAAAATCAAATACATGGGCAAAATGGTGAGGGCTGATTGGCCAATAATTCCGATCACCACATTAAACATATCCAGCTTAAATCGTTTATTCGGAACAAACGCCGGATCTTCCGCAACGACCAATTCATGAACCGGTTTCCAAAATCCCCAGGGCCGAACCTGTTTATAAAACTTTTTTAAAATTTCTACATCTGTAGCGGGCGCGGAATAAGTACCGGCAATACATCCAATGATGGAAATTAAGAACAACAAAGGCCAGTTATAAAGCGGCAAACCTGAAAATATAAACGGGAAAACCAGTGCCGCGACAATTCCTGCCATCATTCCCCAAAAAAAGCCACTTGCGTTAAATCGCCACCAATACCATTTCAACATGTTTGCAGCAATATAGCCACCATATAAAGCACCAACGATCCATTGCAGAATGGAGTTTACATTTTTTGCATAAAAACCAAGACCGATTCCTACAGCTGCCACAACAATTCCGGTGCTGTAATTCATCGTGATGATTTTTTTTGTGGATGCTTCAGGATTGATGTATTTTAAATAAATATCGTTTACAATGTAGGCCTGCGCTGCATTTAAAGTTCCGGAAAAAGTTCCCATAAAAGCACCAAGCAACCCGGTTAGTACAATTCCCAAAATGCCAACCGGCAAAAACCCATTAATGGCGGCCGGCAAAATTTTTTCAAAATCGGTACCACCGCCCGGATTACTCAAATCCATTTGGTTATAATAAAGTAATCCCAAAACGGTTAATCCAATGACCATTGAATAACGGATCGGCAATAAAATGATCGAAACAAAGCCAGTCATTTTTGAAGCTTCTTTTGGCGACCGGGTCGACAATACTTTTTGCATATCATAATTTGGAGCCGGACCGGCAAGAGATGCAAACACCCCTTTAAACAACATCATCATAAAAAAAATACCGAACAATCCGAATTGATCCTCTTTGATTTTTTTCATGGCATCAGGCACAATATTTCTCCAATCAAGGTTCAAATCCAATCCAAAAAACGGAGAACTCCATCCATTTGGAACGTTTAGATTTTGTCCATGCAAATGTTTCATGGCGATATAACCAATAGCAATACAACCAACTGTCATGATCATATATTTTATGAAATCACCAATTACAATGCTATGCATGCCACCGAGAATGGAATAAAACATGGCAAATAAAGTGAACACAATTCCATAAAAATGCGCCACATATTCTGCGCCAACATTAAAAGGAACATAAGGCTGAACCAAATTCCAGGGAACAAAGATTTCGATGAATTTTCCCAGTCCAACAAAACCATAAGCCAGAAAACCAAGGCAACCAATCAGAGCAAAAACAACCGTGATATTGTGCGAAGAAGCAACTCCTTTTCCGCTTAAACCAAAACGTGTGGCCAGCCATTCAGCTCCGGTATCCGCGTTGGAACGACGCAACCATTTTGCCAGAAACATCATATTGAAAACCTGGTTGAAAACCGGCCACAGCCACGGAATCCAGATGCTTTTAAAACCATATACAAAACATAAGGAAACCATCCACATGGTGCCGCTGATGTCAAACATATCAGAGGCATCACTCAGGCCGAGAAGATACCACGGCAATTTTTTTCCTGCCAGCAGATAACTCTCTTTATTTTTTCTCGCTTTCTTTCTGAAATAAATGCCAATTAAAAGCATGGACACCAGGTAGATGACTACGATGCTTATATCGGTTATTTGTAATTTCATTTATTGTTTTGCTGTTTTATAAATTAATTTACTGATGATATTATGTACCGGAAAAAAATAGAAATCCTGCTTATTTGTTTGTTTACTGATAATGGTTTTTTGTTACAATTAAAAAATTATTGATATACACTTTTATAACCCAGATTCTTTTGGAATAAAATATTTGGTTTTTTAGAAAATATTTTAAAATCTTTTTCTGAAATCTGTCCTTTGTAAGGCACATAAAATTCAGCATCTCCTACCTTATTAAAACCTGCATTTCGCCACGCCAGAGCATAAGAAATTTTATGATGATCCAGTGCTTTATAAAACACGTTTGTCCACCAGGTGCTGTCCGGAACCTGTGCGTAACCAAATTCAGTAAGCGCCGGAATTTTCTTTTTTTCTACTGCAATTTCTTCTGTCATGGTGAGCATGTGATCGAGGTCTTTTACGAACGCTGCATTTCCTTCTGCGCCACCTTTTCTTTGGTAAATATCAAAGCCAACGACATCCACCCATTCATTTCCGGGATATTTTAAAAGATAATCTTCTTTGGAATTAAAACGATCCGTATTGTAAGCATATAGACACTGGTGAATATTTTTGGTATCTCTCAGATAAGAGACCGTAAAGTGCCAAAGCTGTTTAAATTCTTCAGGAGTGCAATGGTCTTTTCCCCACCAAAACCAATTGCCATTCAATTCATGAAAGAGCCGGAGAATGACAGGTATTGGTTCGCCATTTTTTCCCTTCAGACTAACAATAAAATTCGCAACTTTATCAAGCCAGCTTTTATATAATTTATTTTTTTCGCCTCCGGGCAAAATAGAAGCAACTGTTCCTGGTGCAGAATCCCATGCAGTTTTGCCTGTTAAAGGATTGTTCAGATGCCAGCTTAAAGTAATCACTCCACCACGATCATAAACCGTGCGAATGTAATGGCGCATAGAGTCAAAAGGGACGCTGTCTATATTTACCCTGTGATCCAGTTCTATTCTTCCCAATTCAAACCCATAAATAGCCGGATAATCGCCCGTTACCTCTTTCACATCACTTTTTCCAGAAACGTATTTCCAGCCAACGCCATAAGCGAGGTCATCCTGGTGGCCAAACATGATACCTTTGTTTTGCAATTTTAATAAATTAAAAAAGAGGCTATTTGTTTGTTTGCTGGCTAAAGGATCAGAAGGCTTTTGAGCCTGTAAAGTAAAACAACCAGATACCACAAAGAGGAAAATGAAAAATATGAAGCGTATGCTTTTCATCAATGAAATATAATTTTTATGAAAAATCCCGCATAATAAAAACCTGGCTCTGATCAGGAAGCCAGGTTCATTCCACATCCCTAATTATTATCTTAAATTCATAATGACTAATAGTAATAATTCTCCTGAACGGGTTAATTTAAACCAATATCATCCACATAAATAGTATAATCTGATCCACTAAATTCTTTCAGGATAACATCAGTTATATTGCCGGAAATATTCAGATCTTTCAGAGGTATCGAGTAATCCGTCCATTTTCCTTCGATCAATACAATAGTAAATGATTCTGCACCATTAATTCCCAGGTTCACTTTCTTACCATTTGAGCCTGGACCTCCATATATTGAAATCTTGAAGGTAGTGTATTTGCTTAGGTCAATTTTGCCTGCTCCAAGCTGGAATGGAGACCCATAGCCACCTACATAATTGATTTTAATGGATTTATCTCCCTCTCTTACCGGAGAAGTGTTGGCATAATCCTTAGTTCCTCCCCATCCATCACCTACCCAGCCGTTCCAGTTAGAAGTAACTGCATCCAGATAAAGTGGGAATGCAATTACAGGCGGCGGAACAGCGCCGGTTATTTTCAAAATATCTGTTGACTGCACCGTTAATGAAGAGTTCAGGACACTCAATGTTATTTTCCCCTCAGTAACACCTTTTGGAACTTTTACTACAAGTTGGGCAGCCGATTGACTAACGAAGGTGGTAACCGGATCTGCATTCTGAAAGCCAATAGCGCTAATTAAATTCAGGTTTGTTCCGGTAATAGTCAGGTTTGTTTCGGGATCAACTGGATTGGGAGACATGGTTGTGATGGCAGGCTTCACCAAATTCAAATCCATTGATGATATTACTTTCACAGTGGAATTCACAACACTAAATGTTATTTTGCCTTCGGTAAGACCTTTTGGAACTTTTACCACTATTTGAGTAGCAGATTGACTTACAAATGTTCCAACGGGTTTTACATTTTGAAAAGAAATAGAATCAACCAGATCCAGGTTTGTTCCGGTAAGGGTAAGGTTGTCGCCAGGGTTAGCAGGATTCGGAGAGATGGTTGTAATTGAAGGCATGATCAAATCCAGTTGCTGGGAAGATGTAGCACTTACCCCTGAGGCTGCAACAACCGTTAAGGCGCCTTTTGTGGTTGACTCCGGAACTTTTACCACAATTTGAGTGGCAGATTGACTTACAAAATCGGTAATCGGTGAAGCAACCCCTGTGAATTTCACCTGTTTTACCAAATCCAGATCAGTACCGGTTAAAGTAACATTCGATGCATGTTTTATCGGATTTGGAGAAATGCCGGTGACGATTGGCAACGTTACATGCAGCGTGTCTTTTGTTTCTACAAAACTTGAATCGGTTCCTCCATACGCCAATACGACCGTACCGGTTTGAGCATCTGCAGGCACTGTTACGACCAATTCGTTTTTGCTCTGGCTTACAAATGAAGTGGCTGTTTTACTATCATTGAAAGTAACACTGGTAACCCAATTTAAATAATCGCCTTTAATGGTTACGTTTTCACCAGGACGTGCAACCGGTGTTATTGATGCAACTGTAGTTGCAACAGAAATGTTGAATTGTGTTTTCGACTTGATATCACCAGCAGGAGTTTTCAAGGTCACGTAGCCCTTTTCTGTTTCCGTGGGCACAATCACCAATATTTCCTTGTTTGTTTGGGAAATAAAATTACTTTTTGCAACGGTCGCATTTGTAAAATTAATTTCGGTAACTGTTTGAAGATTATTTCCAAAAAAGCGAATCGTATCGCCGGGCTGCGCACCGGTTGGGCCAAAGCTGAGCAATTCGGTAGCAGAGGATCCGGTATTACCCGAATCTTTTTTACATCCGTAAAAAGAAAGGCTGGCAACAATAAAAGTTACTATTAACAGGTTATAAATTATTTTCATGCTGTATGTTGTTAGATTGGTGAATATTTATTGATCTACTTTTGGAACAATTCTGAAATTATCAAAACTCATGTCAGCATCCAGGTCCCCCGGACCTTGCAGCAACACCATAGCCCAATATCCGTTAGGATTCACAACCGGAGGTTTAGTATAGCTTGCCACAACTTCTTCATAAGGTATGACAACTGTTCGCCACAAACCTTTGCTATCAAATGGCGGTGCCCATTTATACCCTTTTGTATCCTGATTTACCGATCCTCCGGCATTAATGGTTATCATGCTGTTGTTGTAAGGCTTCATTGTATTTATCTCAAACTTGAGATAATATTTTTCAGGGTGAAGAATGGCATCATCAGGAATTTTTTTGCTATAGCTTGGCATAGAACCGGCATCACCATCGGCGAGTTCATTCCAACTCCAGCTACCAATTTGTCCTTTTATCCGAAAATAGTTGCCGTTAATTTTAGGCGGGTCACCTGGCCCTGGGTTTGTCACTACAAGTGATGCATTGTTCCAACCTTCAAAAGGATCGCTGCCAATAAAAATATTTCTTGGATCGCGGAACCAGAAGTCAGATTTACCGATGCCAAAATTAGATTGAATCGTTATTGGTCCTGGTTGTGCATTGGCCGGCACTGTAAACTGTATCTGTTGAGCGTCCACCGAAACCAGTTCTGCAGTAGCTCCGCCGGTAAATGTTACGGTAAGTGGCTGATAAAAATAATTTCCCAGAATAGTGGCCACATCACCTTCATTCACATACTCACACATCATGCTTTTGAGGTACGGTTTGTTTATTTGCACTTTAAATGGATATTCGAGCTTGTATCCATTCTTAAAAAGGATCCTAAGGTTGTTGGTGATAGAATCCGGTATTGCACTCGGAACGGAAACAAGGATAGAAGTACTGCTGATATAGGTCGGTGTTAATCTCGCTTTTTGGTCGTTAAACCAAACTTCCCGTGCATCACCCAGGTTGTTTCCTATGATTGCTATCAGTTGCCCTTGTCCGGCACCTGGCAGCAAAGAGTCAGAAGATTGCGGGTTGGTAATTCTTACATAATCTACCACCGGTGTTCCTCCTGAATCTTTCTTGCAGGAAGTAAAGAAACTTACGCTTGCCAGCAGCAGCAGGAGCGTTAATAAGGTCTTATTTATTGATTTCATTGAAGTAGTTATTTCTGTTTTGAAAAATTATTCTTAACGCTTATGGGTAATCTACGGGATCTAATTTTAAGTTGGGAGCCTGGCTTAATTCCGCATTTGGAACAGGCAACAGGAAGTTCCCTTCACTCGCATTAATCTGTCTTTCGTTGAACCATGAAGTTTTAGTGAAAGTCCATAACGTGGGATTTGGCATTTGGTCGGGCTGCGCAAAAAATAAACCGCGGTCCTGTGAATTCAGCATGCTAAATGCTTTTTGTGGATTCCAGTAATGCAGGCTTACAAAATCGTACCACGCCATGCCCTCCAAAGCAAATTCTTTAAATCTTTCAGAAAAAACGTCATCCAATTTAAGTGGCCCGCTCCCATTAGCCCCTGACACCTCATAAGGAGGAAGGCCGGCTCTTGTGTGAACTGCATTAAAATAGGCAATAGCGGTAGGGTCGGTTGTTGAATTATTGTTGCCAATTGTTGCTTCCACATAAATCAGGTATAATTCAGCAAGTCGCATCATATAGGTGTCATTTGGATAATGCTGCTGTGATGCCTTTCCAGCCAAATCTATTGGTGAACCGATCACATATTTTTTGATTGATAAAAAGTTGTTATCAGTTCCTGTTAAAGGAAATACTAATGCCTTTTTAGTACCCACGCTGGTAATTTCCGGATAGGTAAACCCTGGCAACATAAATGTGGCATGCAGTCGTTGGTCCAAGGTCCTTCCTTTTAAAGTACCATCCGGTTGAACGGCAAATCCATCGTATTGGCTTAACAACCACCAGGTACAACTTTTATCTCCACCCCAGCCTCCAAAAGAAATATCAGGACTAAAGGCCAAATATTCAGGCATACTGTTGGCCGTGCCCCAAGCGCTGGTTCCCGAAAAAACCCACTGCAATTCGAACAATGATTCTGAATTGTTATCATACGGATATTTAAAAAGAGCGGCATAGTCAGCCAGCAATTTTTTCCCGCTATTATTAATTACGTCAGTAGCAAAATATTTAGCGCTGTCTAAAAATTGTTGCTTCCTTGTTCCGCCACTGCTTTCAACACCTGCTCTGGTCAGATAAAAACGTGCCAGCATTCCTTCTGCCGACCACTTTGTAAGCCTTCCCGGCTGTGATTCAGCTACCGGAAGATCGGCAGCAGCAGCACGCATTTCACGGGTTATAAACCGCCAAACACTGGAAACGGTATTCCGGTGGATAGAAGTATCAAATAGCTGCTCTACGTTATTTTCAATAACCGGCACCGGACCCCAGTCCATTACGAGGTAACGGTAAGCCAGTGCGCGCATAAATCTTGCTTCTGCGATGGCAACTTTTTTTGCTCCCGGGGTTACATCGGGACCTGCAAACCTGTTAATATTATAAATGGCGAGATTGGATTGTGCAACCACGTTAAAGAATGCCCGCCAGGAAGCACCATTCTCTCCGTTGTCGCCCGTTGTATTGAACATTACATTGCCCCGATCGTTCCAGGCAGAGAAGGCTGAACCGCCTCTGAAATCGCCAAGATTGTACATTGCTTTGTCGTTATAATCAAACCACACTTCGCTATAAAGAAGGCTGGTGGCCGCGGCCAACTGGGCATCATTCTTATAGAAATTCGCATCTACAATGGAACTTAGAGGAGGTTTTTCCAAAAAGCTTTTTTTACAGGCTGGTAATGCAGCAATAGCCAGGACCAGGATTCCGAAATAATTTATTGTTATCTTTTTCATAATTGCAATAGTTTAGAAGTTTACGCTTACGGCTACATTATACATTCTGGTAAGCGGGTATCGCCCGAAGTCTATACCTATGGCCTGGTTACCACCGGCTGAACCTGTCCCTACATAAGAGCCAATTTCAGGATCATAACCTTTATAATGGGTAAGAGTAAGCAGATTTTGCGCACCAATAGTAGCTTTAAGTCCTTTAATCACTTTTGTGTTTCCGAGCAACTTTTCAGAAAAGCTATAAGAAAGAGAAACATTCTTCAACCTTAAATAAGATCCGTCTTCCACAAAGCGGCTTGTAATTTTAGAATAATTATTATCACTCGCTATTTGATTATTGGTGATGCGTGGAATCGTTGTGCCAGGATTGGCCAATGAAATCTTACCACTGCCATCATCCAAGAGTTTTGCATATTGCATGACATCAGTAAAAAGATTCCTGCTCAGATTGATATTATTCGGATTGCTTGCATCCTGGGCAATGTAATTATACACATCGTTGCCATAAGTGCCGATAACAAGAACACTTAGATCAAACCCTTTATAGCTGAACGTGTTCGTAAAACCCATAGTAAGTTTAGGCCATGGGTTTCCAATATTAGTCATATCATCGACCGTAATCTTACCATCCCCATTGATGTCTTTATATTTTACATCTCCTATCCATAAGCCGGTGTTTGGATCAGCTTGAATTCTTACATTATTGTTATCAACAGGTACCGGGCTCTTATTAATGTCGTCAACTGATTGAAACAATCCGTCAACCATATAACCTCTGAATAACCACGGAGCAAAGCCAATGGCAGAACGTTGTGTCCAGCCATTCATCCACCATGAATTTCTTTCAATAAAAGCATTGTCCTGATTTAAACCAGTAATAATGCTTTCAAAGTGAGAAAGGTTCAGATTGGTTTGCCATTTAAAATCTTTGTTGCTGATTACAGTCGCATCAATTGTAAAATCCCATCCCTTTGTTTTCATGGAGCCTGTATTTACCAATGGAGCGCCAACAGCTCCGGGGCTGGCATTAGTCCCCATATACCAGGGGAGACTTGCGGTCATGATCAGGTTATCCGTTTTTCTTACATAATAATTAGCAGCCACATTAATCCGGTTATTTAGTAATCCAAGGTTTAGCCCGAAATTATTGGTATTGGTTTCTTCCCATTTTAACTTAGGATTGGTAAAAGTTGAAGGAAGAAAACCGGTTCCCCATGGCGTAGCTCCTGTAGCAAGGGGAGCATAAATGCCAGAACCTGTACCTTGGTTACCCGTCAAACCGGTTTCATACCTTAATTTCAATTCACTTATCCAGGGAAGATTAAAGAATTTTTCCTGGCTCACTCTCCATGCTGCTGACAAAGAAGGGAAACTTCCCCATCTGTTGTCCTCGCCGAAATTTGGCGAACCATCACTTCTGAACGTAGCGGTTAATAGATAACGATTATCATAATTATAATTCAATCTTCCAAGATACGATTCCATTGACCATGGGTAGGTACCGCCGCCATTGGTAGAAGTAAGCGGATCGCCGGCATTTACATCAAGAATATCATTGGTAAGAAACCCTGTTCTTCCGGCAGCTAATGCTTGGTACTGCGACTCCTGGGCTTCATGGCTTACCATTACATTGATATTATGCTTGCCAAATTGCCTGTTATATTCGAGCAGCTCGTTCCAGTTCCAATACCAGCTTGAATACGTTCCGGTGGTTAAAGCAGCTACTGTGTTATAATGCCATTGGTCAATATTGTAGGTTGGCGTGTAATAAGTAGCTAAACCACTTCCTATATTTCCATTAAAAGAGCTTCTGAACGTAAGTCCTTTAGCAAGGGTGATACCCAAATTCAAACCACCCAAAAATTGCCGTTTCATATTCTTATTGGTGATAAGAGTAGCAAGCGCTATCGGGTTGATTGGTGCATACTGGTTAGCGCCATTTACTGGGTCACTTCCACCCCATGACCCATCAAAATTGGTAACCGGAATTTGAGGTGTCAATCTTAATGCATTTGCAATAAGAGGGCTTTGTGCATCTCCATAATTTGTGGTAACCAGATTTTCGTTTGTTTGATTAAAATTAAGATTGGTACCGATTGTTAACCACGGCCTTGGTTTATTATCAAGGTTTAATCTTATACCATATCTTTTAAAGCCGGAACCTTCGGCCACGCCGCCCTGGTCTAAATATTCACCTGATAAATAATAAGTAGTATTCGTGCTGCCTCCGCTAAGATTTAGTTGGTGCTTGTTCATCGCGGCATTGTTAAATAATTCTTTCTGCCAATCGGTACCAGGTCCAAGCAATGAAGAATCTAAAAATTCGCCGGGAGTGGTTCCTCCTGCAATTTGATGATATTGCTTCACCATGCTTGCGTACTGCTGCAAATTCATTACTTTCAAATGGTCCGGAGGAGTTTGCAGGTTATACTGGTATGAATAATTTATTTTAAAATCGCCTGCCTTGCCGCGTTTGGTCGTTATTAATATTACCCCATTTGTACCGCGGGAACCATAAATGGCGGTTGCCGATGGCCCCTCCAGTATCTGCATATTGTCAATGTCTGCAGGATTTAAACCGGATAAAGGATTGGCAGAGCTTGCATTACCACCCGAAACATCTTCGTTTGCCTGTATTTGCACTCCGTCTATTACATACAACGGCTGTGTGCGGTTCAGCGA
This sequence comes from uncultured Chitinophagaceae bacterium, assembly GCA_963706825.1. Lineage (GTDB taxonomy): Bacteria > Bacteroidota > Bacteroidia > Chitinophagales > Chitinophagaceae > Ginsengibacter. The sequence continues at coordinate 1,802,930 of CAVPNT010000005.1, forward strand.
ACTTATACCCCGAATGTTTACATTAATACCACCGCCCGGTTGACCGGAATTTTGTGTAACATAAACACCGGCAGCACGGCCCTGAAGAGCTTGTTCGACAGTTGTATTTATTGTTTCATCTATTTGCTTTGAAGAAACACTTGTTTGAGCTGTTGTAAGATTTACTTTACTTGCTTTTCCATAACCGACAACCACTACATCACTAAGGGCATTTGCATTTACAGCCATAGTAATTTCAAAACTGCTTCGGTTGCCCATTAAAATTTCCTCCGTTTTCATTCCTACAAAAGAAACGACCAATACTTTTCCATCAGCCGGCACATTCAGCGAAAATGTTCCATCCGATTTGGTAGAAATGCTTATTAAAGTATTTTTGACAGAAACGGTAGCGCCTAAAAGCGGTCTTCCGCTTTCGTCAATTACGGTTCCCGAAACTGTTCTGCTCTGAGCAAACGTTACAGAAAAAGAAAAGGCAGCTATTAATAGCAGTAGCAGTTTCTTTGATAAAAATTTTCTCATAATTGCTTATTCTTTAGATTCCAAATCTATATTAAATTATAACAAAAAATTAATATTTTTTTATCTTTTCGATATGTTTTTTTACAGGAGTATGATAAATAACCGATGTGTTTGTTAGATAATAGAGTAAAACCGGCTATTGAAAGTTTATTTGCTTATTGATATTATTTTAATTCGCTACGAATAACTGCTGGCTTAATTATTCGTACCCGGTTGTGATTTATCTTATTAAATTTTAATTTTTTCACCCGGTTATCAAGCGATTTTAGTATTTGAGTTTTGATAAAAGTTCCATGCGAAAACTAACCATAAGATAACCGGTTGATTTCATCCGCATTTGCATTGCTTTCATCTATTCCTGGCGTTTTTACAATAAAAAATCCGTTCATTTCCTTGAATTATTTATCAAAAAATGAACGGATTAATGATTGGAATGATGCGATAAAAAACTAAAACTTTTTTTTTATTTTTCACCTTGTTTTATCAACCTATATTTCTTCAAAATCAAAATCGCCGGTATTTGTTCTTTTGCTGAGAGATTTCAAACGCAGGAGGAATACGAATGATCGGACGGGCGTTTCCTTTGTTCAAAAATATCGAAAAGTGATTCAGGCATTTGTATTTTTTATTTAATTAAAATGATATCATCGAAGTAATAGGTTTCATTCACATCGCTGCCTTGTCCTTTCAAAAAGAATCCTATTTGTTGTAATGTAGATCCGGGCTTCCAAAAGTCAATTGAACCGAGCGGTATTTTAAAATAAGTCCAAACCGTCGGAGGTACGGTGATTGGATTCACACTGTTTTGTCCATATCCAGCAGATGAAGTATTGGTCTCTATGTTAAGTATATGAGATACAGTACCACCTTTTACCCAAAATGACAAATATTTATAAGAAGCATCATAGGGCAAACTAGGATACCAGTTAGCAAGACCTTCTATCTTCCATCCATTAGCTGTAAAAGTTCCCATAAAAGAAGCGGTTCCGGTTTTAAAAGCAGCAGTAGTTTTACCGGAGGGGGCTTGCCAGGATCCATCAGACCAGCCATTTCGAAAATCATCTGTAAAAAACTGATAAGCATTATCCAAATTGACAAGTACCTGTGTTGCATTAGCTTTGGTCGCAACACCTGCAGCATCATAATTAAATACAAGGGTACCTTGTGTCACTAATGATGAATCAAATCTCAAAGTCATTACAGAATCATTTTGGTTAACAATGGATGTAGTTCCTGTTTGTCCGCCTTCTCCTGCTAATGTTACAGATGTTACCGTTGCAAAACCAATTCCTGAAAGCGTAATTTGTGAGCCACCATAATAATTATAATTGGAATAAGAGGCCGGGCTGGGCGCCGGTGGCAATATAGCAAATTTATAATATGCCTGCCCGTGAAGGGTGGTCACTACAAGGCTATCGCTCGCCTGGCTGCCCAAATAAGGCGTTTTCGATGGCACCTGCACAATTATTGAGTTGTCTTTAATCAATGCACGATTAAAATACGCAGTGTATCCGTTGAAGGTAATATTGGTCGCGCTGCCTAAATTACTTCCATAAATGATGTAGTAATTGCCGAGAGTGCCGGCTGTTGTTGCGGAATCGAAAGCATACGGCAAGTTGCTTCTCGCTTTTAGCGTTCGGGTGATAGTTCCTGAATCATTGTATGTGATGACTGTATCATAATGAGTGGATGTATCTGTTTTGCTCCAGGTATGTACCGAGGTGATAGAAGGCGCTCCATTGCCTGGCGTAAAGCCGAGGCTGTTGTATTTTCTGCATGATACAAACACCGTAGCCAGAAAAATCGCCAGAACAAAACAAATATTTCTGATTTTAAAAAAATTCTTTTTCATATTCTATATCGTTATAAGTTAAAATTTATACGGAACGGGGGCTTTTAATAATTCCGGATCAGCGGCAGTTTCTGTTGCAGGAACCGGCAGCAGGAAATTGCTATCCGTTACTGTAAAGCTGCGGCCTGAATTGTACCCGGTGATCGCGCCGGTATTCGCATCTACATTTACAGTCCGCCTGTCCTGGTGATTAATAATGTTGATTGCAACCGGGTGGTGGGCATTATTAAAGCCGTCAATGCGTTGAAGGTCATACCAATAGTCTCCTTCAAATGCAAATTCCAATCTTCTTTCATTCAGTAATTGTTTGTAGGTAAAACTGGTTAAAGCCGGCACCCCTGCTCGTTGCCGGATTTTATTTATATAACCTACTGCTGTAGGATCCGTACAAACGGTGTTGGTATCAATGCCGGTTCCTGGCTGCACGCCGGCCGTTTTACCCAAAATAGCTTCTGCGGCGATTAAATACATATCGGCAAACCTCAATAAATAGGTGTTGTTTGAAGTGGCCTGAAATGCACTCAAGCCTCCATTATCATCCGGAGTGCCTACTACATATTTTTTTATTCCGGCGCCTGTTCCCTGTGAATTCACCGCACCATTTCCGTTTACATTGATCCGTCGTACCGGATAACCGCCGCTACTTTTATGAATTTCAGGATAAAAATCTCCATTAACCATTATAGACCCATGGCGACGAATGGTATCGCCTTCGTTTTGATATGCATTTTGCAAATCAAGGCTCGGACCTAACTCTGCCCATCCATCTCCTGTGCCGGTTATGTTGGTATTTGGGGCAAGTACAGATTGCAGCTGATTGCCAAATCCATAGCCGCCGTTTGAAGTCCATTGCAGTGCAATCATCGATTCTTTATTGTTGTTCCCAGCCAATTCGAACATTTGAGCGTAGCTGCCCGGAGCGTCTAATCCCACCAGGCCAAATTCGCCGCTGGTTATTACTTTTTCGGCCTCGATCCGTGCGCTGTCATAGTTCTGTTGATATAAATAAACTTTGGCGAGCAAACCGGAAGCTGAACCGCTTGATACGTGTCCGGTACTTGCAACACCGACTGCGCAATTTGCTTCTGCAAACTGTAGGTCCATTACAATAAATTTGTAAACATCTGTAACCGGATTGGTAGGTACTGTTGAAAAGCTACCTACAAATGGTGCCGGATCTGTAATAATCGGAACATTGCCATAAAGCCGGACCAGGTAAAAATAAGCTGCCGCTCTCATTAAATGAGCTTCTCCGAGCGCATTATTTACTACCGAAGAAGGAACGCCGGTTGCGGCTCCGGGCAGGTTCTTTAATAACGAATTTGCCTGTGCGACTACGGTATAAAGGGAATTCCAGGCACTTGCAACCGTTTGAGTAGCGTTACCTGCGCCAAACGCGCCAAAAGCATCAAAAGAGCCATCGGTGCCAGCCCAACAGATAGCATTGCCGCTTTGTAAATCTCCAATTGCTAAAAAAGCCTTTCCATTAAAGCCAAACCACGGAGCAGCATACAAAATATTCGTACTTGATTGCACTTGTGCCGTCGTTTTATAATAGGTACCTACGGTAGAGGCATTTTCGGGTGGACGGTTAAAAAATTCTTTTTTACAACCCAAAAAACTCATGGCAACCAAAGCCCCTGTTCCTATTAAATATTTTATTTTCATCTTTTTTTATTTTATGAGTTGATTTAAAATTCAGCGTTTATTCCAAAAGTGATAATTCGTGGAGTTGGATACCTTCCATAATCTATATTCTGTAAAACGGGATTTTGATTTAAGGAACCCACTTCAGGATCCAAACCGCTGTATTTGGTGAATACATAAAGATTCTGTCCGCTCACATAAACTTTCAATTGATTCATTTTCACTTTTTTTGCCCAATCTGAAGGTAAATTATACCCCAAACGCACGTTTTGAATCCGTAGACACGAACCATCTTCAAGGAAGCGGTCGGACATTACCAGGTTATTATTTCCAAAACCAGATCTTGGAGCAGGTATATTAGAATTAGGATTTTCAGGTGTCCAGAATTTTGACACTTCCTCACGCTGGTTCGTATATAGACCATACATTCCCATAGTCTGAAAAGAAACGGCATTTAATATTTTACCTCCCTGCGATCCTGTTAGGAATATGGACAAATCGAAATCTTTATAAGTAAACGTATTGCTGATGCTGTAGGTAAAATCAGGATTTGGATTTCCCAGAGCATACTCCTGGTTTCCTCCACCTTTTCCATCATTGCCTGCATATAAAATATCACCGAGGTAAACGCCATTGGTTAAAGAGCGATCGCTGCTCACTATTTCAGGTTGTCCTATTACATTTTGAGGATGTGCAATGAGGTATTGTAACTGGTCCTGTGTTTTAATAATGCCTAAAGATTTATATCCATAAAATTCTCCGACCGGCCCTCCCACCTGTGTATAAGTAGCGGGGATCTGTGGCCCAAATCCTGTAGATACATTTCCAATGATTGCAGGGAAACCGTTTAAAGAAACTACTTTATTGGTATAATGCGAAAATATGAGCGTGGTTGTCCAGGTAAAATCTTTTTTAACAATGTTCCTGCTGTTAATACTAAACTCAAACCCTTTGTTTTCAATTTCACCGGCGTTTACCCACGGCGGTTGTACTACGGCTGCATTGGAATATTCAGCAGTTCCGCCACCAAGGAAAGCGGGTAACGGTTGCTGAAAAAGAAAATTCTTCGCGGTCTTCTTATATAAGTCAAAAGTAGCATCCACGCGGTTGTTGAGCACACTAAAATCTACACCTATATTTTGTTGAATAGCGGTTTCCCAGGTCAGATCCGGATTGCTAAAATTAGCAAAGCTAAATCCGGTTCCGATTCCTGTAACAACAGGGTTGATTGCAGAGCCATATTTATATCCGCCATTGGTATTTGAATTACCGGTGGTTCCATATCCAAGCCTGATTTTAAGATTGCTGATGGTCTGGTCTATTTTATCCATAAATGCTTCCTGGGATATTCTCCAGGATACGGCTACACCCGGAAAATAACCGACCTGGTGCCCTGGTGCAAAATTGGAAGATCGATCGCTTCTGGCGGTTGCAGTAATACTATATTTATCATTATAAGTATAAATAATCCGCGCCAGCCATGATTCCATGGAAGTGCTGCCTTTTGGCTCATCTAATGTATTTGAAGATTGCGTACCCAGGTTTAAAGTTTGAATAGTGTTACCAGCTGTAAAGCCTTTGGTGCTTGCCTGGATGCCGTCGTAATTTGATTGCCATACTTCATGTCCGACCAGTGCCTGTACCGCATGTTTTCCACCGAAAGTATGATTGTAGTTTAAATGCTCGAGCCAGTTCCAGTAAGTATCGAAGTTGTTATTTTCCAATAAAACGGCTTGTGTATTGGTATAAGCGGGAGCAGAACCAATAGCACCGTAAGAATATGTTGGGCGGAATATTTTTGCCTGGCCCCAGTCGAAGTTTCCATCAATCTCGGAATGCAGCGTAAAATCCTGCAGGAACTTGATATCGCCATACACTCTTCCCTGCAGGTTGCTTCTTACCAAAAAGTTGGTAATACTTAATGCCTGCTGAACCGGATTTTGGCCCCCCTGAACAGTTCCGTTAACAACCACAGGGCCGGCAAAAGTGCCATCGGCATTATAAACCGCTGCATCAGGAGCCGACAAAAGAGCGTTATAAATAATTCCATAAGAATTGCCCAATCCAACATCCGCCTTATTTTGATTGGCAGAAATACTGGTTCCAACTTTAAACCAGTCTTTTATCTGTGAATTAATGCTGGTATGAAAGGCATAACGGTTAAAATCAGAACCAATGACGGTCCCTTTTTGCTGAAAATAACTGCCGGAAATATAGTAATCGGTTTTTGAGTTGGCTCCCGAAACAGAAAGGGTGTGGCTCATTTGAGCTGCATCACGGAAGATCGCGTCCTGCCAATTGGTACCAGGGCCAAGCTTTGAAGGATCAGCAAATTCAATCCGGGGGTTTAGCCCAAAATAATCTGCCAGGGTGTTTTGAAATTGTGCGTACTCCGGGAGGTTCATCATTTTTAAAAATTTGCCCTGCTCCTGGTTACCATAATAACCATCATAGTTGATTTTTGACTCACCCGCTCTTCCTTTTTTGGTAGTAATAATCACTACCCCGTTTGCCCCACGGCTTCCATAAATAGCGGTGGCAGAGGCATCCTTTAATACATCTATCGAAGCAATATCATTTGGGTTAATACTTGCCAGCACACTCGGCCTCTGTTCCTGTTCGCTCGGAGAAAGGCCGCCAAGGGTTTTGTCATTTGAAGATGCCTGCGAGGGCGCATTACCATCAATAGCTACTCCATCAATTACATATAAAGGCTCGGTGCCGGTAAAGGAGGTAATGCCACGCACCCTCACCGAAACCGCAGCTCCCGGCTGCCCGGAATTTTGAGTAACCGTTACCCCTGCGACCCTACCCTGCAGCATTTGATCCACACTCGCCTGCGGTATATCGGCAATTTCTTTTGCACTCACGGATGAAATGGCGCCATTTACGTCTTCCCTTTTCTGGGTACCATATCCAATTACAACCACATCACTCAACGCATTTTGATTTACAGCCATGGTAATGTTTAAACTTGTTCTGTCATCAATGGTGATGCTCTGCTCCTTCATTCCCACGTAGGAAATGACCAGCACTTTTCCGTTGGCGGGAGTATGAATCACAAAAACACCATCGGCATTTGTGGTAGTACTCACCGAACTGTTTTTCACAGAAACGGTAGCTCCGAAAAGAGGATTGCCTTTTTCATCTTTTACGGTGCCGGAAATGGTCTTGCTTTGAGCAAATGTTGCAGATAAGGAAAACACAGCCATGAATAGCAGCATTAATTTTGCCAATAAAAATTGTCTCATAATTGATATTCTTTAGATTATCGAATGTATATTCGTTTATAGCATAAATTTAATGCTTTATTATCCGGTAGCTATCCGTTTTTTTAAGCACTTTTATCACCCTTTTGTCAAATTATTCAATAGGGTAAAGCTTTGGCGCCTTAATATTTAATTGATTTATCGTTGATACTATTTTGATATTATTTTAATTGATAGAGAAGAATTCTGAAGAATAATTGAAAGTTGATGCAGAAGCCGTAACATCCCTTCTTAATATGACCGGGATCGTAATTTTAAGAGAATTTATCTTGCATCCTTGAGAAAGGATACGCTTTTCATCATCCGGGAGTTTATAATCAACATCTGTTTTCTAAAAATTGGTTCAACCTTTCAAATCGCCGGAACCTGTTGCCATTATGAACGTGAAAAGATGTTTTTTACCACCTTATAAAGTTAGGAATAAGTACCTGCCAGGAATGATAGTAAACGAACGAATGATAGTAAACGAACAAATAACGGGGATTCCTGTTTTTATGAATGTAAATTTTAGAAACAGGAGAAACCTGATTTTATCTTCACGTGAAATCGGCTATTGAAGATGAACGTATCTATCCCCCCCAAAACAGAAACTTTTTATTCATCAGATTGTATTAAGAATTTTCATTAGCTTCATTCAATCGTCTCTTGTCTTCTTTAAAAAATTTCTCGCTTTTAGTATATTTAGGAATATGAAAAAATTACTTACCACATTATTTTTTGTAATGCTGATAACCCCTGTGCTTTTTGCGCAGTTAAATAATAACAATGCGCCTACCGTTGAAACATTAAACGGTACAATTGAAGGAATAAATGTATCAGGAATTGCAGAATTTAAAGGAGTTCCTTTTGCAGCGCCACCCCTAGGTGACCTTCGATGGAGAGAACCACAATCTGTAAAGAGCTGGAACGGCATTCGCAAAGCGGATAAATTTGGACCGCGCCCGATGCAATTGAATGTATTTGGTGACATGAATTTTCGTTCAAATGGTATGAGTGAAGACTGCCTTTACCTGAATATATGGACACCGTCAAAAACATTTAAGGATAAACTTCCTGTGCTGGTATATTTTTATGGAGGTGGCTATATTGCCGGTGATGGATCAGAACCAAGATATGACGGTGAAAATATGGCGCGTCGCGGCATTGTCGCGATTACAGTAAATTACAGGCTCGGTGTATTTGGATTTTTTTCCTATCCCGGCCTTACAAACGAATCGCTCCATCATGCATCCGGTAATTATGGATTACTCGATCAGGCTGCTGCCTTGAAATGGGTGCAACAAAATATTGCCGCTTTTGGTGGCGATCCTAAAAAAATAACCATTGCCGGTGAATCCGCAGGATCTTTTTCGGTCAGCGCCCAGATGGCTTCTCCTTTATCAAAAAATATAATTGCGGGCGCTATTGGTGAGAGCGGTTCATTGCTTGGGTTCGGGCCAACTGCCACATTAACCGAGGCTGAAAAAGCGGGAACTAAATTTGCAAATAGTGTTGATAAAAGTTCATTGTCTGCGCTTCGTGCTATGCCGGCAGAAGATTTGCTGAATGCAACCGCAAAAATGGGTTATGGATCCTTCCCGGTTAATATTGATGGTTATTTCTTCCCAAAATCTCCACTTGAAATTTACGAAAAGGGCGAGCAGGCTCATGTTCCTTTACTTGTTGGATGGAACTCAGAGGAAATGAATTATCACGTGATTTTGGGTAATCAAGCACCCACTCTTGAGAATTACACGAAATCAGTAGAAAAACTATATAACGACAAGGCATCAGAAGTCTTAAAAGTATATCATGCCGATAACGATGATGAAGTAATCCAAGCTGCCACCGCTCTTGCTAGCGACAGATTTATTGCTTTCAGTACCTGGAAGTGGAGTGATCTGCAAAGTAAAACAGGTGCGAAACCGGTTTTCAGATATTTCTTCGAACGTCCGCGTCCTGCCATGCGCTCGGAAATGGGAAATGCCGTTGCAAATCTAGCCGGTGGTGTATCAAAAGATACTACTGGCGCGAAAGCCCCTCCACCTGCGCCACCAACCGGAGCCGTACATTCAGCAGAAATTGAATACGCACTGGGTAATCTGCCGACCAACCGGGTTTATGATTGGGAGCCGGAAGATTACGAGGTTTCAACGATTATGCAAAGCTTTTTTGCCAACTTTATAAAAAACGGAAATCCGAATGGATTAGGTGTACCTGAATGGCCTGCTGTTGATAACATTAAAGCTGTGGAGGTAATGCATATAGGAGAGAAGACAAGTGCAGAACCGGAGCAGCATCACGACAGGTATCTTTTCATGGAGAAGCAGGTGAAAAAATAATATCCATTTTTTAGATCGTACTTCTTCTGAAAGTTCTTCTAATGGCAACTGCCGTTATGCGATAAGCTTTGAAGCGATGGCCTCATTAACAGTTGAAGCTAAAACTTTGCACCTCTTACCGAATTGAAACCTGGGTTTTGTTTAATTCGTTTTGTTAGTGACGCTAACCAGCTTTTCCCTGGCTCAACACAAGCAAAAAACTGATTGCAGAAAGTGAATTGCTTCAAGAGTTGTATCAGCCGGCCAAGTCAGATAAGGCGTTATTAAAGCGAGGTTGTAAGTAAAAATAAATTAAGCTTTTTTTGTTTCAGCATTCTCCTGACAGCAAGGGGAAATAAAAAAATCATCTCATGTAGATTATAATTAATAAAAAAAAATTATCTTGGGTTCTGAATCTGAAACTCTTTAAAAACTGATTGCTTTTCCAAATCTTAAAAAACAGCAGTAAAACAACTTATTTTTAAAATAACAATGCCGCACTGCTGCGGCACTCTTATAAATGTTTTCACAACGGAATAATCCTTATTGTGATTTGCTTTCAAGACCGTAAATATAAAATAAAAATTTAAAAAATAGATTGCTATGAGTAAAAAAATTTTAGGGTTGGATTTAGGAACGAATAGTATTGGATGGGCGTTGATTGAACTTGACCATAAAAAAAAGCTCTTAAGAATAATGGGACTTGGTTCCAGAATTATTCCGATGGATGGACAGGAATTCTCGAAATTCAATGCCGGGCAAAAAATTACTAGTGCAGCAGGAAACAGAACTGCATTACATCGTGCACGAATTACTAAAGAACGCTATTTATTAAGGCGAGACCGCTTGCACTTGGTTTTGAATTTGTTGGAAGCATTGCCTAATCATTACAAAATGGAAATTGATTTTGAACGGAACGGGAAAAAATGCGGACAATTTAAAAAAGAAACCGAACCAAAAATTGCCTATTTACCTATGAAAAATACCGAAAACAAATATCCCTTCTATTTTGAGGAAGCATTTGATGAAATGATTAAGGATTTGCAAAAAATAAATCCGGATATTAGAAACGAGAAAGGAAAAAGAGTTCCAAAAGACTGGACAATTTATTATTTGCGGCAAAAAGCTTTAAAAGATAAAATTTCATTGGAAGAGCTGGCTTGGGTTTTATTAAGTTACAACCAAAAAAGAGGAACAGAAGTGGAAGAAATTGAAAATCAAACTGAAAAATCTGATGAGTTCAAAGAACAGATAGATTTAAAAGTGTTAAGCGCAGAAAGAAAAACAGATAAACATGGAATTTATTTTCAAATAACACTTAACAATGCCGAGAACTTCACTTATAAAGAATATACAACAGATCAACTAACATTTAAAGATGATATAAAAGAGGTTATAAAAACTTCAAAACTGGATAAGGCAGGAAATATTGAAAAAGAAAAGACGATATATCAAATTAATAATTTATACAATCTCACTCTTTCAAAAATTGAACATAAAGAGACAGACGATAAAATATTTAAACACATATACAATTTTATATACACCAACGGGTGGAAAAACGAAAAGAAAAAAGAAAAGTGGAATAAATCTTACAATGACTTGGAGAAAAGAATAGAAGAAGAATCTAAAAAAGACAATCCAAAACCTCTCCAGGATTTATTTGTCATATCGAACAAGTACAATTTTGAAGGAGAACCGGAATCACGAATTCCAAATATAAAAGTTCCGGATTTCAATAGTGAAGGAGGTAAGGATTGGACATTGCTGAAAAAGAAAACGGAAAAAGATGCTATTACGTTTAATATGGATAAAGGATTTGTGGATAAAGAAACTAAAAATGTCAAATATTATATTTCTCCCAAGATATATGATGTATTGACTCACGATGCAAAAAGCGGAGAAAGAACAAAAATCATTGGAGGACTTTTTCAAACCATTGATAGAAAATTTTATAGAGAGGAACTTAACCAGATAATAACTATTCAAAAAAAATTTCATAAAAATTTAGAGGATAAAGCTTTTTTTACAAAGTGCGTAAAACTTTTATACCCACATAATGAAGAATACGCGAAAACGTTGCTCGAAAATAAAAATGCCATGGTACACTTATTAGCAGAAGATATTTTGCTTTATCAGAGACCTTTAAAGTCTAAAAAATCGGAGATTGCCGAGTGTAAGTATGAAATTAGTTATTGGAAAGAAGAACCAGATATTTCAACTGGTGAGGTAGTAGAAAATCCAATTTACAAAAAAGGAATATCTGCTTCTCATCCTTTGTTTCAAGAGTTTAGGATTTGGGATAAAATCCATAATCTCAAAGTGATACTATTAGAAACAAAAGATGCAGATGGGAAATCAGAGACGAATGTTGATATAACCGGTCAATATTTCAAGCCCGAGGATTATATAGCATTGTATAAGCATTTCAATAATCGCTCTTCTGTTGCGATTAATGATTTTCTTGAGTTTTGTAAAAAACAATTTGGATTAGATATTGGGAAAAAGGAGGAAAGGAAAATCTTGTGGAACTATCCCGAAGAAGAAGAGTTTAAAGGGAACGAGACAAGAAAGAGTTTTGAAATTAGATTTAAAAGATGCGGTTTCAATGACTTTGATAGTTTTATGACACAAGAAAAAGAAATTGAATTGTGGCATTACCTGTACTCAGTCAACGGAAATGACAGAAAAAAAGTAAGCGAAACAAAAAAAATAAACAGTTCCAAATTTAGAAAAACGAGTATTCAGAATTTTTTTACTAATTATTTAAAAGATATAAAGATTGAACAACATGTCTTTGAAAATCTATGCAAAGACTTTGAAAATTATCCTAAATTTTCTTCCAGATATGCTTCGTATTCGGCTAGATCGCTTCGGAAATTGCTTTCAGTAATGAGGGTTGGAGATAATTTTCTAACTCAGGGAAAAATTGATGAACCTTGGCAGGAAAAATATCTCAGCAGAGCAAGTACAATTCTCGCAAAGAATGCTCAAATTGACTGGCTTTCAAAAGATATTAATTATAGTAATGTTGTTTTGAATGAAGTAAATCCGAAACTTGGAGAATTGCCTTTTCCAAAAGGGCTTTTCAATACATTTAAAGATTTTCAATCTATTGAAAATTTTAAATTTCTCAACTTAACCCAAGCATCCTATTTTATTTACGGAAGACATTCCGAGTTAGCACAAGCAAAATATTGGAACAGTCCACAAAAAATCAGAGAAGAAATAAACAAAGAATTAAAACATAGTTCTTTAAATAATCCTGTCGCTGAGAAAGTATTGAAAGAAACCATGAAAGTGGTTGCTGATATATGGGAGTTCTTTGGCCAATCTGCTGAGAATTTCTTTTCTGAAATTCATCTGGAAGTAGCAAGAGAATTACAAAAATCCAATCAGGAAAAGAAAGAAATTACTGATAGGCAAAAAAATAATCGATCTGAAAATGAAAGATTAAGAAATATCATTGAAGTCTTTTTAAGTCAATCGCCTTACAATGCAAAAAAAGGAAACCAAGAGCATTTCGAACGTTTAAAAATTGCAGAAGAAGGGGCGAAAACAAGAAGTTATTATGAGAAGGATTTCTATTCAGATAATAGTCAAAAGTTTGATAAGAAAGAAATTGAAGTGATACTTAAAAAGCAAAAAATAAGCAAACCAGATTTTGAAAAGTATAAACTTTGGATAGAACAAGGGTATCGGTCTCCATATACCAACAAGCCAATAACACTGAGCGATTTATTTAATGGTAGCAAATACAATATTGACCATATTTTGCCAAGAGCTTCCGTTACCAATGACTCACTAAATAATAAAATAGTTTGTGAGGCTTTTTTAAACAGATTTAAGTCTGATAAAACCGCAAGAGAATTTATAGCACAATTTGGTGGAAAAACCCATACAATTTTTGATGAAAAGCTGAATAGGAATGTAACCTTTGACCTTATTGATGAAAAGGAGTATGTGAATTTGGTAAAAACACAATTTAATGCAGCCAAAAGGTTTATTCTTCTTTCTAAAGAAGTTCCGACTGGCTTTACCAATAGCCAAATGAACAATGCAAAGCACATTGCAAGAAAAGCAATGGAACTACTGAGCCATGTGGTAAGAGAAGAAGGTGAAGTAGAGTTTCGTTCAAAAAAGTTGCTTCCGGTTTCTGGAGCAATTACGGATAAACTTAAAAAAGAATGGAAGCTTAATCAAGTTTGGGCGGAACTGTTAACGACAAGATTTGAACGATTAAATAAAATTCATAATTCTAAGTACTTCGGTAATTACGAAACTTCTAAAAACGGACACCAATATTTTGAGATTAATACTCAATACATTTTAGAGCAAAACAAAAACTTTGACTTAAAAAGATTAGACCATCGCCATCATGCTTTAGACGCGTTAATTGTAGCATTGTGTACAATTGACCATGTACAATATCTTAATAATATAAATTCAGGTATTAAAAATAAGAAGAAGGAAAAAATTGGGGCGATAAGAGCACAAAGAGCCGGTATAAAAAGACAGATAATGTACAATGAACCTGATAAGGAACATCCAAAAGAAAAAAAATGGATTTATATGTTACCCGGTTCATTTAGAATGAACGAAACAGAGGGCGCCGATAAGTCGTCAGTTGTTGACGTGAGTTGGCAAAATGAGTATTCCAATAGATCAAGTAATGATTATAGGAGAATAGTTCTAGAAGTACTCGAACACTGCATCGTTTCATTCAAAAATGATTTTAAATTAATTTCAAAATCACCGAATAAGCATGAAACCTATTATGATGAAAAAGGGGATTTAAGATCAGATGAAAACGGTAAACCTGTAAAAGAATTTATTAGTCAGAAAAATTATAAGAAAAAGCATTGGAGTATCAGAAAACCACTACATAAAGATAATCCTTCCAGCAGAATTGAAGTTGGCGTATTAAACAAAGTATGGTACAATTCATTAGATAACTTAGATGATATTGTAGACAATGAACTAAGACATGAAGCGAGTAATATTGTTCAAAAAATTAACGAGGAAGAAAATGTTTCTGAGTATTTAAAGTTGAAGTACAAAGAGGCTAAAAATTTATTAAAATTAATTGAGCAGAATGATAAGAAACTTAAACAAGAAAAGGACTCAGAAAAAAGAGGTTTCTTAAATACTTATCTCGCAAAATTAAAATCTGATTATGAAAGTGAGTATAAACCATATTTATTATTCAAGAGAGAGCAAATAATCGGAAAATTAGATATTAAAGAAATTAAGTATCGAAAATATCAGCCTCTAATTGACTTAGCCGATAGAAAAACTCAAAGCAAAAAGATTACAACCTTAGAGGCAATGCTAAAAAAGCTGAACAAAATTGCGGACGAAGAGTTGAAGAATCAATTATTAAAGCATCTTGAAGAATCCGGGAATGTTATAGATGTTGCATTTTCTATTGAAGGAATTGAAGACTACAATAGAAAGCGAAAAGAATCAGGTAAATATCCTTTAAAAAAAATACCGATTTCTGAAAGTGGCTCAGGAAAATATAGCGTTGGAAATAAAAAAGCGAACAAACACAAATGGGTTGAAGCGGAGCAAGGAACTAATCTTTATTTTGCAATCTATGTTAATCAGCAAGGGTATAGAGTTTTTGAAAAAATTTCTCTAAGAAATGCAATAAACAGAGTGATTCAAGGGGAAGATATTGTACCTAATATTAATAAGGAAGGATATAATTTGATGTTTAGCCTTTCTCCAAACGACTTAGTATATATGCCATCCAAAGAAGAACTTTCCAACCCTCCCAATATCAATAATTTGAACCAAAATCAGAAACAAAGAATATTCAGCGTTAATGATTTTTCAAAAGCTATTTATTTTACACCGGTAAATATTTCAAGCTGTATTATTTCCAAAGAGGTTGATATGAATTGGGATGATAAAAAAGCAAAAATATCCGGTTCATTTGATACTAAAACAGCAAGTTTTGAAGGACGGCAGATTAAGGATGACTGTATAAAGCTCCAAATAGATAGATTGGGGAATATTTCACCAATAAATAATTAAGATTGACTAAGCATTAATGCAATGAATGTGCTTTTACAGGCTTCACAATTAAAATTTTCTTTATCAGATGAGAAAGCAGGTAACAAAACTGAGCTAAAGGTAAATCTTAATAATGAAACTGTTTGGATGCCCCAGCAACAGATAAGTTTATTAGTATCGGTGAAATTCAAATATATAAGACCGAAAGGTAACTGAAATTGAAGTTAAATTTTACAATAAAATTAATTACGCAACTTATCGTTAATCATTGAGTATGATCAAACGAACGCTATATTTCGGCAATCCGGCTTATTTAAAAACCAGCAACGAACAGCTTCTTATAGCCATTGCGGAAACTGAAGAAATAAAATCAGTGCCGATAGAAGATATCGGATTGATGATTCTTGATCATCAGCAAATTACCATTACCCAGGCGGTAATGGCGAAATTGTTACAAAACAATACCGCTCTTATCACATGCGACAATACGCATCATCCGGTTGGATTACAACTTTGCCTCGATGGGCACACCTTGCAAAGCCAGAAATTTAAGGCACAGATCAACGCTTCTTCGCCTTTAAAAAAACAGTTGTGGCAACAAACGGTCACGAAAAAAATTGAAAACCAGGCGGCCTTACTTTCCCTCGAAAGGGCAGAAAATAAATATTTGCTGAATCTTGCTTGTACTGTTAAAAGCGGTGACAGTAGCAATAACGAAGCAAAAGCAGCTTCTTATTATTGGAAGCGTATTTTCCCGGAATTTCTTGAATTCAAACGCGAACGGGAAGGGCCACCGCCTAACAATTTGCTGAATTATGGATACGCTATTTTAAGAGCAGTTGTAGCCAGAAGCCTTGTCGCAAGTGGACTTTTGCCCACACTTGGAATTTTTCATAGAAACCAGTACAATGCTTATTGTCTGGCCGACGACCTAATGG
This sequence comes from uncultured Chitinophagaceae bacterium, assembly GCA_963706825.1. Classification (GTDB taxonomy): domain Bacteria; phylum Bacteroidota; class Bacteroidia; order Chitinophagales; family Chitinophagaceae; genus Ginsengibacter. The sequence goes on from CAVPNT010000005.1 coordinate 1,819,476, forward strand.
AACCTTATCGCCCGTATGTCGACAAAATAGTTTGCGGCATCATCAGGGGAAATGGAATGTTCCTTGAAATGACACCTTCGATGAAAAAGGAATTACTACAGATTCCGACAATGGATGTAGTGATTGATGGGCAAAAAAGCCCGTTGATGAATGCGGTACAACGAACCACTGCTTCTCTTGCAAAATGCTTCGAAGGGAATTCAAGAAAAATATTATATCCGGAATTAGCGTAAAAATCGAAATCCGTGATATTTCTTCATTTGCTGGTCAACAAAAATAATTTTGCGAAAAAAAACGTTTCGCTGTTATTAACGAACCATTATGTACGAAAGACTAAACGCTTACCGCATTATGTGGATATTAGTACATTTCGATTTGCCCACCGAGACAAAAAAAGACCGGAAAAATTATACCCAATTCCGGAAAAAAATAATGGCAGACGGCTTCAGTATGTTCCAGTTTAGCATGTACATCCGTCATTGCTG
>CAVPNT010000006.1:0-142453 GCA_963706825.1 uncultured Chitinophagaceae bacterium
GTGCCGGATATTGTTTTCAACAATGTTTTAAATTACAAAACACCAAAAGCAAAACTTTCTGATTTCAGGGGGAAATTGGTAATACTTGATTTCTGGTCAACAACCTGTAGTTCGTGCATTGCATTCTTTCCGCATATGTCTTCTTTGCAGAAACAATTTAAAGATAAAATCCAAATACTTTTAGTTGATCCACATAAATCGTATGATAGTGAGGATGGTATTAAAAAAGTAATTGCCAGATATAGTAAGCGCACCGGGTATCAGTTTGATCTGCCTGTGCCAATTTTTGATACGATTTTAAACAGTTATTTTCCTCATAAAAGTATTCCTCATGAAGTATGGATAGATTCTTCAGGAATTGTTTTGGGTATTACAGAATCCGAACAAGTCACTGCTGCTAACATTGAACTGTTACTTCAAGGCAAAAAATTAAACATGCCCATTAAAAATGATTTTGCATTTGACAGGACAAAGCCGTTGTTAATAGGGGAAGAAAGCAAAATTCCTGATAACTTAATATATCGTTCTTATCTGACTGGCTATAAAGAAGGAATCGGTTATTTCTGTGGCACCAGACGTAATAGTTATAATAAAGTAACGGGTTTTTATCAATTAAATACTTCTATCATTGCTCTATTAAGCACTGCTTATCCATTTATGGATAGTTTATCAAATAGCAGAATGATTTTTAAAGGGAATAATTTAAGGAAATTTAAAAAAGGGTATGATACATCTTATATCTATTGTTATGATCTGACTATTCCGCCCATTGAACCTAAAGCGCTACCATTAATTCTACAAAAGTATTTACGGGAAGATTTGAAACGAGCTTTTAATATCACCGTAAAAAGAGAAACTCATGTACTAAATAGTTATATACTCATTGCTAATAAAAACATAACAAACTCATACACAAAATATGCTAAGCAAGATGATGATTTAGATGCGCAGAGCATAAAAAAATATTTTCACAATTGGCCATTGTCAGAAGTTGTAAGGTTCTTTGATCTTAGGTTAGATAAACCATTTATTGATGAAACGGGTATAACGCGAAACATAGATATTGATTTTCCTGCCAACTTTAATTTATCGGATGGTAAAGCAATTATTCAGTTTCTTAGAAAATCAGGATTTGAAATAAAGGAAGAGAAACGGCATTTGGAAGTGGCTGTCATAACAGATAACGATAGCACGAAAATTAATATTTAACGTGAGTTCGATATAAAAAGGTGTAAGTTTTTACTTTTAAAGTAATAAATTATTACAATTGTATTACTTTGATAATTAAAAGAATGTAAGCATAATTTAGTATATTTATAGTGCAAACAAAAAACTAAAAATATGCTTACATCAGACCAAATTACAGAACTTTTTTTTCTTGTTGACGAATATTGCATCCTTTTTGAGAAAAATATTAATCAAAGCGTCATTAAAGTTTCTGAATCTACTGTCAAAAGGTCAAGAAACAAATCCTGCGGATTATCGAAAAGCGAAGTAATTACGTTGCTTTTTGCTTTTCATCAATCCGATTATCGTACCCTTAAACACTTTTACAAAGATTATGTGTGTGTTCATTTACAAAAAGATTTTCCGTCTTTAGTTTCTTACAACCGTTTTGTAGAACTTCAAAAATTTGCTGTTCTACCTCTGTTTATGTTTGTTATGTCTCATTGTATTGGTGAATGTACCGGCATCTCTTTTATTGATTCCACTAAAGTTGCTGTGTGCAAAAATCAACGTATCAAACAGCACCGCCAGTTTAAAGATATCGCTCAACGAGGCCATACTTCCACCGGCTGGTTCTTTGGTTTTAAACTTCACATTATTATCAATGATAAGGCTGAAATTATTAGTTTTCAACTTACCCGTGGTAATGTTGCTGATAACAATGAAAACCTATTGATAAAACTTTGTAAAGATCTTTTTGGAAAACTGTACGGCGATAAAGGATACATCGTTAAAGATTCTGTTTTTGAAAAATTGTTCCTGGATGGAGTACAATTGATTACCAAAATCAGAAAAAACATGAAGAATAAACTGATGAGCGCTTATGATAAAATCATGCTTAGAAAAAGAAGTGTAATAGAATGCGTGATGGATAGTCTTAAAAATATTTGCCAGCTGGAACATTCAAGACACAGAAGTATACATGGATTTATCATCAATATTTTTGCTGCAATTGCAGCTTATCATTTTATGCCTAAAAAACCGTCTTTAGCTAGTCACTTTGAAACAGATGACTCCAATTCTTTGCAACTTTGTCTGTAATTTTGGCATCGTTAGATCGAACTCACGTTATTTATTAATTGTTATCGGCAGCTTGGGGAGATTAAATTGAATAAGGCTTTATAGGTTCTAATTCAAACAGCCTCATTTATCTTTTCTTATTTTTTTGATATTGAAAAATGTTTTGGTTATAAAAGAATCAACAGATAACAAAGCATTCTACCCCCCTAAAAGTTATATATTATGATGAAATTTCTAATTTTTTCTCTTCTTATTTTATTCGGGTTAACTGGTTTAGCACAACAAAGCCGAGTGAAATGGAATTACAACGCAAAAAAAATTGGCGATAAAACTTATGAGGTTCATATAACCGGGGTTCTGGAGAATGGCTGGCATACTTATTCAATAAGTACACCCGAAGGTGGCCCTTTACCAACAACAATCACCTTTACCAAAAATCCTTTACTGTTATTGGTTGGAAAGACAAAGGAAGTTGGAAAGATGCAGCAGAAATATGAAGAAGTATTTGGAATAGATGTAAAATATTTTTCCAGCAGGGTTGATTTTGTGCAGGTGGTAAAATTAAAGCACATGTAAAGACTTCCGTAAACGGCTCCATTGAATACCATGGTGTGTACCGATAAGGAGTGCCTGCCATCGGCTAAAGCTCCTTTGGCTATTGCACTTGTTCCATAGAAATAATTGCGTCTATTGATGATAGTTGTATTTGTTTTGAAAGGATTATTTTTTATAAAATGATTTTCAGCATTAAATGCACTTCGAAAGCATGAAAATTTCTCTCAGTGTTAGTATAATTCAGGGGCTGTTTCTACCTTCCCTGCTTTTTTATAAAAAGAAAGATGTCAATATTTATCCTTATCTGAAATTGAACTGATCGGGTATGCTTTTAAAATAGCTCTTGTTCAGTGAGATAAATTAAAGAGGAAATTGTCAATTCATCATTTTAAGAATGAAGGATATAAAGCCATCTCATAGTTAACACCTGCTTACAGCAAACAAACAAATAACGGGAATTCCTGTGTAGTTACAAGTTTTATTTGAACAATAAAAAAACGAAGTTCCCTTTAGTATTTGCCTGCCTTCTATTTAAAAAAAATTCTTGTTCATTTTCTAATGATATTTTCATTCACTCCGGAGTAGATTCTACGGGAGCTCTAACCTCAGGATTATCATTGTCATAATCTCCTTTCATTGCGCATTTTTTCCCTAAATAAAAACATCCTTTTTATTTTTCAAAAGAATCCTGCTTATCCAATTATAAATATTTTCCCTAATTTCATTTTTCATTTATCAAATATCAATTGCAACGTTCACCCACATCTATCGAAAGCGAGATACTGCAGCAGGTAGCCGTGGGAGATGAATCAGCCTTTCGTGCCTTGTTCGATGAGCACTGGCAAAATATCTACGGGGTAGCCTATATGCTCACTAAATCCGTGCCTATGGCAGAAGATATGGTACAGGATATCTTCCTGAAAATCTGGATGAAAAAAGAACAGCTTCCTTCAATAGAAAACTTTAGAAATTATCTTTTTATAGTAGCACGTAATCATATCTTCAACGAATTAAAGAAAAGATCAACAGACATTCTTTTTACTGATCAATTGCTTGATTATTTTAATGATAATAAAGAAACTCCTGAAAAGAAACTTTTGCAAAAAGAAGCAAGCCATTTAATTCAGCAGGCGATAGACCGGCTGCCCCAACAGCAAAAAATGGTGTACCGCTTAAGCCGAGAGGAAGGATTAAGTCGTAATGAGATCGCAGAACGGTTAGATCTCTCGCCAAACACGGTTCGCAACCACCTTGCAAAGGCTTTAGAAATGATCCGGCAGAGCCTGCAGCGCGATGCAAGCGGGCTGCTTTTGTGGATATGCCTGGCAGAAGCATTTCTCGCTTAAAAAACTTTTTCAAAAATATTTTTTTCACAACTGGTACAAGGCAATTGTTTTCCTGTCTTCATGTCTGGCACCTTCTTTAAAGGATTAAAAAAGAATGAAAAACCAATTACATATAGAAGCGCTTTTGGACGGCTACCTGGCAGGAACTCTTTCGGACGTAGAGCTGAAAGAGTTTTTGTCACTGGTAAATAGGGAAGGTCTTTTTTTAAAATCCGCCATAGATCAATGGCTGCAGCAGGAAAGCTTTACCGGTTTGGCGGAGAGTGACAGGGGCGAAGTGATTTACCGGCAGATAATGCAGAAAAAAGATTCTCTTTCGTCCTCTTCTGTCGGCGAGACTAAGGTGGTGCCCATGCCAAAGTACCGCTGGAAACGCCTGCTTGCTGTGGCATCTGTATTCGCGCTTTTGGTATTTGGCGCGTGGTTTCTGCTTGGCCGTCATCAAAGTAAAACGAAGCAAATAGCGGTGCATTCTGTAATGCAGGATGTGGCTCCCGGTGGTAATAAAGCTATCCTGACCCTGGCCAACGGCCGGCAGATTATTTTAGACAGTGCGCAGGGAAATATTGTGCAACAGGGGAGCTTAAAAGTAATCAATCTCAATGGCAGACTTGATTATGAAGGACAGGGCAATACTGTGGAGTATCATACTTTATCAACGCCCAAAGGAGGGCAATATAAATTAGTACTGCCTGATGGCTCAGATGTATGGCTCAATGCGGCTTCTTCCATTACTTTCCCCACGGCATTTAGAGGAAAAGAAAGAGAGGTAACCATTACAGGAGAAGCTTATTTTGAAGTAGCGCATAATGCAGCACAGCCTTTTCATGTAAGCGTTAACGGGATGAATGTGCTGGTGCTCGGCACTCACTTTAACATCAATAGTTATAGCGATGAGCCCTTCCTAAAAACAACTTTACTGGAAGGAAGTGTAAAAATCGGCAAAGATGGAAAGACTGTACTCTTGAAACCCGGCCAGCAAGCTCAAATAACCCAATTATCTAATGAACCAATAATCATAAGTACTCCTGATCTTGATGAAGTAATGGCCTGGAAGAACGGGTATTTTGAATTTAGAAACACTGAGCTGAAAACCATTATGCGCCAGATAATGCGGTGGTATGATGTGGATGTGGAATACCAGGGCAATTTGCCAGACCGCTATTTTACAGCAGATATTTCCAGAAATAAAAATTTATCGGCATTACTGAAGATCCTGGAAATGAGTAATATCCATTTCAGGTTGGAAGGTAAGAAGTTAACGGTATTGCCGTAAAGTAGGGATGGGTTAAAGAGAAAGCGAAGTGTACAAATTTATCTGTGTAATCCGTGGCAAATAAATTATGGCAGAAAAGATTTATTCTAAAATGTAAAAAGGACAGAATTGTTAACAAAAAACCGGGTTACGATGGCGATCGAAACCCGGCGAAACATTTCAGTTAACTAAATAAGCGATCACTAAACCGTTATTATTAACTTAAACATGGCAAAGCTATGCAATTAATTGCTTTATTGAAAAGGGCTGGTTCTCAAAATGGGACGCATCGCCCTCTCACCCGAAAAATCTGGCTCATTATGAAGATGACCATTGTTCTGCTCACCGTTGCCTGCCTTCAGCTATCGGCAAAAGGGTACTCACAATCCATCACACTTACGGTAAAAAACGCTCCACTCGAGAAAGTGTTTAAGGAACTTAAAAAGCAAACCGGTTATGATTTCTGGTACGAAACCAGGCTGATGAAGGAGGCAAAGAGCATAACCCTCGATCTGAAAAATGCCGGAATGGAACAGGCCCTGGACTTGTGTTTTAAAGACCAGCCACTGAGCTACAGCATAGTGGAGAAAACAGTGGTTATTAAAGAAAAGGTAGCAGGTTCAAGAGAAGGATTTTCTTTTTTTGAAATGATACCGCCACCACCTATAGATGTGCATGGAAGGGTGATGAATGAGAAGGGAGAGCCGGTAGAGGGGACGACAGTAACGGTGAAGGGTACACGAAATGCGACAGCTACGGATGAGAATGGAGAGTTTAGTTTAAAAGGTGTGGATGAAAAGGGGACATTGGTGATAAGTGGGGTGAATATTGAAACGGTGGAGGTAAGGGTAAATGGGAAAAGTGATTTGGGAAATATTAGTACGAAGGTGAAGGTGGGGATGGGAGAAGAAGTAGTTGTGAATGTAAATACGGGGTATCAGCAAATACCGAAAGAAAGAGCAACCGGGTCATTTTATCTTATAAATAATGATCTGCTTAATCAAAGGGTCGGCACAGATATTTTGAGCCGCCTTGATGGAATTACAAGCGGGTTGCTGATAGATAAAAGACGGCCTAACCAAACTACTTACCAGCTAAGAGGGTTAAGTACGCTGACATTGAGCGCAATGATGCCGCTCATTGTTCTTGATAATTTTCCTTATTCAGGCGATATTAATAATATCAATCCGAATGATATAGAAAATATTACGGTGTTAAAAGATGCGGCTGCTACAAGTATATGGGGCGCACGGGCCGGGAATGGTGTAATAGTCATCACCACCAAAAAAGCGCAGAGAGGTAAACCTTTAAGGGTAAGTGTAAGTACAAATCTAACCATGCAGCCTAAACCAGACCTATTTACTGCATACCAGGTGCCTGCACAGAATTATATTGAATTAGAAAAATTTCTTTTTAGCAAAGGCTATTATAATGGCATGCTTAGCAATACAAGAAGGCCTGCGATTTCGGAAGTGGTAGAGTTGTTACAGGCTCAAAAAAATGGTAGTATCACCAGCAAGCAAGCTGAAGATCAGATCAATAGCTTAAAAAATGTTGATGTACGCAACGATATGGAAAAATACCTGTACAGGCCTGCCGTGAACCAACAATATTTCCTGAATCTTTCAGGCTCGTCAGGAAAGGTGGATTATCTTTTTTCTGCAGGATATGATCTTGATTTGTCAAATTTGATTGGTAATAAAAACAACCGGGTCAACTTAAAGTATGACAATACCATTCATCTCACAAAAAACTGGGATTTTCAGACTGGCATTATGCTTACCAAAACACATGCTACCGATAATAATCCCGGCGGCTATGGCAGTTACATGGTTTCATTAAACGGCATTACTCCCTATAGCAGGTTGGTGAATCCGGATAGCAGTCCGGCAGCGCTTGATATTTATTACCGTGGATTGTTTATAGATACAGCAGGCAACGGAAAATTACTTGACTGGAAGTTTCGTCCGCTTGATGAGCTGCATAATAACGATAATTATACCAATCAATCTGATGTGCTGGTAAATCTTGGATCGAAGTATAGAATCTCTAAATGGCTTGGAGCAGAAGCCCATTATCAATATGAAAGCTCATGGAGTGATAATAATAGTTACAACAACCTGCAGTCCTTTTATACCCGTGATTTAATTAACCAGTTTACCCAGATTACAGCCGACGGCCCGGTTTATATTATTCCTAAAAACGGTATTCTTAATACTGCTTCCCAAAGAATGGCATCACAGGCGGCACGCGGACAATTAAACATTGAAAATACATGGAGGAGTAAACATCATTTGTCGGCAATAGCTGGTGCCGAAATCAGGGAAGTAAAATCCACATCAGCGGCGCGGAGGGATTTTGGTTATGACGGGAATTCGCTTACTTCAACCGGTGTTGATTATACCAGGCAATATCCTACTTATGACAATATAAGAGGAAACTCCTATGTTCCCGATATAACTAATTTTACGGGAACCGTGAATCGTTTTGTCTCGCTTTATTCCAATACCTCCTATAATTATAATAACCGCTATACTCTATCCGGGAGTATACGAAAAGACGCTTCAAATTTGTTCGGTGTGAATATAAATCAAAAATGGATACCTCTCTGGTCAATTGGAACCGCATGGCATATATCCAACGAAAGTTTTTTTAAAAGCAATCTGTTACAGACACTGGCATTGAGAATGAGTTATGGTTTCAGTGGAAATATAGATCCCAATGCGTCTGCCTTAACAACACTTAGCTACCTTCCCGCGTCAATTTCTCCGATCAGATTACCCTTTACTAATGTTAGAACGCCGCCCAATGCTGATTTGAGCTGGGAAAAAGTAAAGCAACTAAATCTTGGTTTAGACTTTTCATTTAAAAACAATAGGGTCTCGGGTTCGATTGAATATTATAAAAAGAAGTCGCTTAACCTTATCAATAGCGTAAATCTTGATCCTGTAACCGGATTCAGTACTTCTCAAAAAAATTCTGCTTCTATTGGAGGAGATGGGGTTGACATTACGATCAACACGATAAATACAGATGGGAAGATTAAATGGAAGTCTTTCATCTTATTCTCTTATATTTCCTATAAGGTCTTAAAAAACTTGAATCCTCCTTCTACTATTGGGCTTGTTTCGGATGGCCGAATAATTTTCCCGGTTGTCGGATACAACCCTTATACAATATCAAGTTATAAGTTTGCAGGGTTGGATCCGCAGAATGGCGATCCGATCGGTTATGCCAATGGAGAAAAAACAAAAAATTATTACAGTATAACTAAAAACCCTTTAAGTGAACAGGTAGTTAGTGGCCAGGCTATTCCTCCTTTATTTGGCACAGTAAGAAATACATTTGAATGGAAAAACTTCTTATTAACTTTTCATATCAGCTATCGTTTTCACTACTATGTGAGGAAGCCATCTCTTAATTATACTTCTTTTGTGAATTATGGAACTTATGGATATAATCTTGAAAAGCGTTGGCAATCTCCGGGAGATGAAAAAGTAACAAATATACCATCCCTGGTTTATCCGCTTCAACCACAAAGAGATGCTTTTTTTCAATATAGTGATATAAACGTGATCCCTGCTGATAACATAAAACTTACGGAAGTTTACTCGGAGTATCACTTTATATCATCTCAATCTAAGTTTCTTCAAAACCTGAGTTTTAATTTATACTTAAGCAACTTAAATGTAATCATTTGGAAGAAGAATAAAGAAGGACTTGATCCGGATATACTTTACAGTTTAAAACCGCCTACAGCTTTTTCAGCCGGAATTAAACTGAATTTTTAATTTAAAAAAATATTTTATGTGCATAAAAAACCACCTTTTAAATCTCTTTCTTTTTATTTGGCTCATAGGAAGCACGGGGTGTAATAAATTTCTTGACAAAAAGCCGGATCAGAAATTAACAACTCCCTCAACGCTCGATGATCTCTCGATGTTGCTTGACAATTACAGTCAAATGAATGGAAATTATCCTTCTGCTGGAGAAGAGTGTGCTGATAACTATTATTTGCTGGATGACGGATGGTCTTACACTTTAGAAGTGACGCAAAATTTATACCTGTGGCAAAAGTATGATAATATAGGCGCTGACTGGGTAACTCCTTATAAAGCAATATTAAATGCGAATGTTATAATAGATAATTTACCTCACATGTCACTCACAAATCCCTCAGACAAAAAGAAGGCAGATCAGTTGAGAGCTATGGCTTTATTCATAAGAGCGTATTATCATTATGCACTTTCCCAATTATTTATGCCCGTTTATAATAAGACAACTGCAGATGTTGATTTAGGAATTCCTTTAAAACTCTCATCTGATATGAATGAAAAAATCACCCGTTCTTCATCCCAGAAAACCTATGATTGTATTATATCAGATGTAAAAAATGCAATTAGTAGTTTGCCTTTTGAACCGGATAAAAAATATCTTCCGTCTTTACCTGCTGCATACGGATTGCTTTTGCGGGTATATTTATCCATGCAGGACTATAAAGCAGCCGGTTTATATGCAGATTCAGCTTTGAAGCTTTACAGTATCCTTATTGATTATAATCTTGTGGATGCTTCAAGGGATGCTCCCTTCGCTCAATTTAATGACGAAGTTATATTTGATTCCCAAGCGAATTACCCGGATGCATTGTATCAGCCCGATGCGAAAGTAGATTCGGTTTTATTCGATTCGTATGAGACTAATGATATCAGAAAACAGTGCTTCTTTACTTCAATTGGTGATGGATCATATTATTTTAAAGGAAATTATACAGGGAAGGCCGAAGATCCCACTTTGTTTACCGGTATTGCAACGGATGAATTATACTTAACCAGAGCAGAATGCTATGCAAGACAGGGTGATTCATCAAAGGCTTTAGATGATTTCAATACTGTGATGAGCAAAAGAATACGTAAAACAGACTTTATTCCATATTCACTCCCCATTCATGACGGATTATTACAGATTAATTTTAACTGAAAGAAGAAAAGAATTATTATTCCGGGCTCTAAGGTGGACTGACTTAAGGAGATTAAATAAAGAAGCCGAATTTAGAGACACTCTATACAGATTTATTAATGGTAAAAAGTATCAACTGCTTCCTGGTAGTGACCGTTATACTCTTCAAATTGACAGAAATACAATTAGCATTAGCGGAATACAGCAAAACCCATAGTGAATTAAAAAACTTTCAATTTTTCCTAACTGCTTAGAGAGCTAATTAAGCTATTGGGGTCTATTTTTTATGCAACTCAAAATGCTTGACAGGAAATCTTAAACTGAATTCATTAACACTAATTATTACAACATGAAAAAAATATTATGCTTTATTGGCGCAGCCATGCTGGCGCTACAAATACAGGCGCAAAAAATTGAGCCTTTTTATATAGGAAACCGAGTACCGGATTTGCCACTAAAAAATATTATAAATTATAAAGATAGCGTCGCTACACTTTCATCATTTGGAAATAAAATTATTATCCTCGATTTCTGGAATATTCACTGCACTTCCTGTGTTTACATGTTTCCTTTGGAAGATTCCCTACAAGCAATGTTTCCTAATGATGTGCAATTTATTTTGATTACAAGCGATAAGAAAGAGCAGGTGGCCCAGTTCTTAACAAAATATAATAGCATGCGAAACAAACCACTTTTGCTGCCTGTAATTACTAACGACCGGGTATTAAGCGGGATGTTCCGGTTTACTTACATACCTCATTACGTGTGGCTGGCTCCAAATGGTTTAATTCTGGCAGAGAGTTCGGATTATTTTATAAATAAAGAAAACATTGTGAATACTCTTGTACCCATCAGGGAAGAAGAGGCAAGGCTGCAAGGGAAAAAATTTGCAGACTTTAACCTTCACATGCAAAAACCTTCAAAAGAGCTCCTGGATATACTGTCGTTAATTGACAAGTAAAATGTGCTTAATATATCGATGAGAACGTCAAGATAACTCCGAAAGTTGGTAATACCAATAATGTTTTTCGCAAATGCAATATCCCAGCTATTCGTGCGAATTAGTGCCCTTCGTGACTAAAATATGGTAACTCAAGGCACTATACAACCCCTTGGAATCATTTTTAAACAGTTTCTGAGAGTTTCCGACTTAGGATAAAGTATTTTTTAAAAAAGGGATTATTGCTATTTATTGCGTTGCTACAAATATTATTTTTCGTTTTATGAGTTACTGTAGTACTTAATAAAAAAAATGTTCAAAATAGTAAAACAGTTGCTGCCCTAAGTTTGTGAATCCCTAAGATCCTTAGAGTGTTTCAAATAATGCTATCGCTGCTATACTAAGTTAGCAATCTGGCTAAAGTATTTTTGGAAAAAGTAATCAGGTTTATTTGTTGGTTTGCTGCAATTTTTTATTTTCGTTTATGCTTGGCTGTTATAAGCTAATAAAAAATGGAAATGTCCCTTATTTATCCGTTTACTGCAAAGCCAAACCATTCAATGCATTATATTAAATCTTCCCATTTTCAATTGTGTCTTGCATGAATTATAAATTTATTTTTGCAAGGTGAAATCTTCTCTTTCTCATTTGCCTGAAATATTACCGGCAACAAAATACTTCTTGGAGGAAGAGTTGTTTGGTAATTTGAGAAATCTATAGTCTTAGTAGGTTCAGAAGATCTTAAAGTTGACAAGGTTTAGAAAATTAGTAATTTGCAATTTATAAATTCATAATTTATAACTGCTTTTACATGGTTTATTCACTTCCCGATGAATTAGAATTACTTCAGCAATTGATTGCTGGAGATGCTGACTCATTCAGAAAAATATATGAATGTTACCAGGGGAAAGTTTTTTTATTCGCACTTAGGCTCACCAAATCAAAATCGGCGGCAGAAGAAGTCGTGCAGGAAGTTTTTGTGAGGATTTGGGAAAAAAGGGAAAAGATAAAAATTGAAAAAAGTTTCAGTGCCTACATTCTTACCATCACCAAAAACCTGATTCTTGATGGACTAAAAAAAGCGGCGCACGACAAAACTATTCAGCAGAAGATCTATCAGAATATCCAGGCATTGCAAAGCAGCTCTGTAGATCAACTAATCGAAAAAGAGTTAGCCAGACTACATCAACAGGCAATTGACAGGCTTTCTCCTCAAAAGAAAATTGTTTTTTTGCTGAGCCGCGAAGAAGAGCTGAGCTATGAAGAGATAGCCGAAAGGCTCGGCGTTTCTAGAAATACGGTTCGCAACCAAATGTCGGATGCATTGAAATCCATACGTGAGTACCTGACCAATCATCCCGATATTGCCTGCGTTGTATTAGCCGCTATGCTTACCGTCGAACTCGTTTAAGAAAAATATCACTACGGCATAGTACTATTTCTATTTTCAACAGTATATATAAAGAAGCCCATTATTTAATTACTTTGTAATGGGCTTTAATTTCACTTTCAATGGCAACAAAAGAAACGATAGAAGCATTATACAACCGGTATCTTAATAATGATATTTCGGAAGAAGAATTAGAAGGCTTTCTTCAGATGTTGCATACACCTGAAGGTGAATTAACCATTTCGTCGCTCATGGATGGTACCTGGCAGGAAATGTTTGAGACTCAGCAACCTGCTGTTGTCCCTATGTACAAGCGTACCTGGTATAGAGTTGCGGCGGCGGCAATTATTCTTTTGTTACTTTCAGTGGGAGGTTATTTTATTTTCAATAGGGCGGCACAAAAGCAAATTGCCCAAACTGAAAAGCGGCAACAGCCCTATAAAAATGACATTGCTCCGGGTGGAAATAAAGCAATTCTTACATTGGCAAACGGCACACAGATTATACTCGACAGCGCTGCCAACGGAGCATTAACACAACAAGGGAATACAAAAATTATCAAGCTCGACAGCGGGCGGCTTGCTTATAACGCATTAAATGAAAAACCAGGTGAAGTTCTCTACAATACTATTTCAACGCCCCGCGGTGGCCAGTACCAGATTGTATTGGCTGATGGAAGTAAAGTATGGCTCAACGCCGCGTCATCATTGCGCTTTCCGGCATCCTTTACCGGCAAAGAAAGAAAAGTAGAGTTGGCCGGTGAAGGATATTTTGAAGTAGCAAAAAATGCGGCCATGCCTTTTCGTGTAAGCGTGAATCCTGGCTCGCCGGCAGGCAGGGATATGCAGGTGGAAGTGTTAGGCACTCATTTTAATGTAAATGCCTATGATGATGAAGGTGTCATTAAGACAACCCTCCTTGAAGGAAGCGTGAAAGTAAGTAAGGGCAACGATGTGGGTTTTATAAAGCCGGGGCAGCAGGCCCGGCTTTATAACAGCGGCCATATTAAGATCATTGCTGATGTTGATGCTGAGGATGCGATCTCATGGAAAAACGGTTATTTTTCATTCGATAAAGACGACCTGCCAACGGTAATGCGACAGATAGCGCGCTGGTACGATGTCGAGATAAGTTATGAAGGAAATATACCAAAAAGGGAATTTGGGGGAAAGATAGACCGGAACAGCAATGCCTCGCAGGTATTGAAAATACTGGAAGAAAGTAAAGTGCATTTCAGGATAGAAGGGAAAAAAATTATTGTAATGCCATAGAAATTTTTTTGAAGTTCTTATGGTTGGCTTAAATAAAAACCGGGCTTCGTTGGAGCGAAACCCGGCAAGTAGCTTGGGCTAACCCTTAATACAATCGTTGGAGACTGCTAATTGTTTAACCCAAACTTAAAAACAAAGTTATGTATTTAAAGTTGTTGAAACCCGGTTTAATACCGGAGGCTCTTTGTGATTTTTTGCCTCGCAGGCGAAAGGCCTTAACCAAAACGTTGTTGATTAACCAAGCCTTGCCAGGTGGACGAGGCGTGCATTGCGACAACAGTAAAACGATTATCCTCGTGATGAAAATGACAGCCATAATATTACTAACCGCCTGCCTGCAGGTATCTGCCAAAGGCTATGGGCAGATTACCCTTTCAGAAAAAGAAGCGCCCTTGCAAGAGGTATTTAAATCTATTGAGAAGCAAACTGGCTACGTTTTCTTTTTTGATATTAATTGGCTTCAGGAAGCAAAAAAGGTGAGCATTGACATTAAAAACGCTTCGCTAAATACAGTCCTAGATCTGTGCTTTAAAGATCAGCCTTTATCCTATTCTATAATAGGGAAAACCATTGTGCTGAGGCAGAAGGAAGAAGTTCAAAAACAAGATAATTTTTTTACACTGATTTTGCCCGTTGATGTGCATGGGAGAGTAGTGAATGAAAAGGGAGAACCAGTGGAGGGAGCCAGTGTAAGAGTGAAGGGAAGTGATAAAGGAACGAGTACGGATGCGAATGGGGAGTTTGTTTTAACAGGTGTTGATGAGAATGCAACGCTGATGATTAGTGGGGTGAATATTGAGACACTTGAGGTGAAGGTGAATGGAAAGACGGAATTGACTGCAAAAGTAATGATCAGAATAACGGAAGGAGAGGAGGTAGTGGTGAATACTGGTTATCAAAAATTGAAACCCAATGAAGTAAACGGATCCGTAACCGTAATTGACAACAAAACTCTGAACCAGCAAACAGGTACCAACATCCTTGACAGGTTAAAGAATGTAACAAGTGGGGTTTCTTTCAACGATGGCTATACCAACGGGAACTTACAAAATAAGACCGATATTTCCGTACGCGGTCTCAGCACCATTAAAGGCCCTTTAGACCCTTTGATTGTTTTGGATAACTTTATCTATGAAGGTGATATTAACAATATCAATCCCAACGATGTAGAAAGTATCACTATTCTAAAGGATGCTGCTGCTGCATCCATATGGGGAGCAAGAGCAGGAAACGGAGTAATTGTAATCACTACTAAAAAAGGGAAGTTTAATCAAAAACTAAAAGTACAGTTTAGTTCTTCATTTATCAGTACGGAAAAGCCAAATATATTGTCCCTTCCCGAGATTAGTAGCAGTGATGAAATTGACATGGAGCAATTTTTATTTAATAAGGGATATTTTAATTCACTCACTAGAAGAGCTTACACACCTTTAACTCCAGCGATAGAAGTTTTTTTGCAGAGAAAAAACGGGCTGATTTCGGCAACTGATTCTGCAACACAAACTAATGTCTTAAAAGGGATTAATAGCCGAGAACAATACAGCAAATATTTTTATCAGCCAGCTTTTACGCAGCAATACGCCCTGGATCTGAGTGGGGGGGCACAAAACCTTGCCTGGCTGGTATCTGGCACTTATGATAAGAATATAAATAATCTCAGCGCCTCCTATGAAAAAATGAACTTTCGATTCAGCAATACTTACAAGCCCATAAAAAATATGCAATTGAATTTAGATGTTTATTTTACGAGTAGTAAGTCGGTATCTGGGAAATCTATTTACAACAGTGTTTCAACCATAGGTAGTAGGTATGTACCTTATCTTCAATTTGCTGATGGTAACGGCAATGCTCTTGCAGTTGAAAAGGGATACCGTCTAAGTTACATTGATACTGTTGGTGGCGGCAAATTGCTGGACTGGCACTACTATCCCCTGGAGGATTATAAGCACAATAAATCTGTTAGAAAACTTGATGAGCTTATTGCAAATGTTGGCTTAAGTTACCGCATTTTTAAACCGTTGGAAATAAGTGTCCAATACCAATACCAGCAGCAACGAAGCAATTATGAAGGTAATTCTGATATAGAAAGTTATAACACTAGAAGTCTAATAAACTTATACAGCCAGTTGGACAGGTCAACGGGAATAGTTAATTATTTTGTTCCAATGGGCGGCATTCTTACTTTAAATAATGCTGTCTTAAAAAGTCAGAATCTCAGAGGGCAACTTAATTTTTCCAAAAAATGGGGTAATCATGTATTAAATGCAATCGCAGGTGGTGAAATAAGAGAGATATTAAGCAATGGCAATTGGGATAAATATTATGGCTACAATGAAGACCCATTGTCTTATGCGAATGTTGATTTAGTAAACCGATACCCTACTTTTGTCACAGGCATTGCCGCAACTATTCCTGGAGGAGCATCTTTATCGTCAACTGCCAACCGGTTTGTTTCGGTTTATTCAAATATCTCTTACATGTTTAAACAGCGCTATTCCGTTTCAGGTAGTGCAAGAAAAGATGGTTCCAATATTTTCGGTGTAAACACTAATGATAAATGGAAGCCCTTGTGGTCTGCTGGCCTTGGATGGGAGGTTTCTAAAGAAGGATTTTATCATATCAAATGGTTACCGCACCTTAAATTGAGAGCAACCTATGGATATAGTGGGAATGTTGATTTGAGCAAAACAGCGCTTCCTTTGGCTGGTTATGGTACGGATGGAATCACTAATCTGCCTATTGCTATTATAACAAGTATAAATAATCCTGATTTGAAATGGGAGCAAACCGGTCAGTGGGATATAGGTATAGAATTCGATACCAAAAGTAATTGGTTATCTGGATCTGTTGATTACTATCATAAAAATGGTTCTAACCTTTATGGCCAAACGCCTTATGATTATACAACCTGGGGAAGGCAGGATAGGATCATTAAGAATGTGGCTAACATGGAAGGCGATGGAATAGATGTAGTGATTAACACAAAAAACATTAATAGAACTTTCAAATGGTTTACTCGGGTACTCTACAATTATAATGTAAGTAAAACCACACGGTATTTTGACAACACTTACAGTGATCTCACTGTTTTGGTGGGCGGTGGCAGATCTATTAGCCCTATTATAGGGAAATCATTATATGCCATTGCTGCTTATAAATGGGCTGGGCTTGATAAAGCAGGAAATCCACAAGGATATCTGGATGGTAGGCCGAGTACAGACTATGCAGCCATCTATAATGAGGCACTTGGAAACGGTCTGAAGAATGGAAATGTTATTTATATAGGTTCAGCTATACCCACGTCATTCGGATCTGTTATCAATACATTCTCATGGAAGCAGCTAGAAGTCGTAATAAATATATCTTACAAACTCGGTTATTATTTTTCTAAGCCTTCACTTTCTTATTCTAGCCTTGTTAGCAGCGGCAGAGGTAATGAAGAATATACAAAGCGGTGGCAAAAGCCAGGTGATGAATTGACGACCAATGTTCCATCATTCGTTTATCCGATTGATTCTTGGAGAGATGCTTTTTACACAGGGGCTGAAATTAATGTTTTGAAGGGAGATCATGTACGGCTACAATATATCAATTTTAACTACATGGTTTCTAAAAAAGGTAAATTCCCTTTTGATCAGGTCCGCCTTTTTGTTAACGCCGCAAACCTCGGAATACTCTGGCGTGCAAATAAGCAAAATAATATTGACCCGGATTATCCTGGTGGCATTCCTCTTCCAAAATCATATTCCTTTGGAATAACCGCTAATTTTTAACTCATAAACTTTATATATGAAACTGTATAATAAAAAAGCAGGATTGATTATTTTTCTATTTATTTCATTTAGCATTATATCCTGCAAAAAATATCTCGACATAAAGCCAGATAATAAGTTAACAATTCCGACAACACTCTCTGATTTACAAGCCATTCTTGATGCAACGCAAGACATGAATATTCAAACTACTCCTGGTTTCGGGGAATCCTCTACTGATGAATATTTTCTTTTGGAATCAGATTTAAACAACTATACAATAGAATCCCAAAAAATATATACATGGAACCGTGGGGATTATTACTACCAAAATAGCTGGGCAAAGGCATATCTGCCAATCTATGATGCAAATTATTGCCTGGCACAAATTGAGAATATCCCTATTACTAACAATTCAGAACAGCAATGGAATAATGTGAAAGGTTCAGCATTGTTTTATAGAAGCTATTATTTTCTAGGATTATTATGGGATTTCTCAAAAGCATATGACTCAGCTACAAGTACAAAAGACTTAGGTATTGTTCTGAGACTGAGTTCAGATTTTAATGTTCCTTCTGCTAGGGCAAATGTAAAAGAATGTTACGAAAAAGTGATTGAGGATACAAAATTATCCGCAACACTTTTACGAGATTATCCAATACATGTTATGCGACCTTCAAAGGGTGCTGCTTATGGATTATTAGCAAGAGCATATTTATCGATGAGAGTATATGATAGTGCCTATAAATATTCCGCGCTTTGTCTTCAAATGAATCATGATTTAATCGATTATAACGGTGATGCGGATATAAGTGGAAGTATTGATGCGGACGTACCTTTTAAAAGGTTTAATAAGGAAACAATTTTTTATACTGAAATGAATTTTAATGATTTACTTAATGATTCGTACATAGCAAAAATTGATACTTTATTATATTCAATGTACAGTGATAACGATTTAAGAAAAATTGCTTTTTTCGCCCCATCAGATGATTATCATAAGTTTAAATGTATCTATTCTGGAAGTAATTACTGGTATTTTTCCGGAATTGCTACAGATGAAATTTATTTAATAAGAGCTGAATGTGAGGCCAGGAACGGGAATGTAAGTGCTGCTATAAATGATTTGAATACTTTATTAACTAAGAGATGGAAGTCAGGAACATTCATTCCTGTGTCAGCGTCCAATCCGACTGCAGCTTTAAATATTGTTTTGACCGAAAGAAGGAAAGAACTTGTAAACAGAGGAGTGAGATGGATTGATATAAAACGGCTGAATAAGGAAAATGCAAATATCATACTTATTAGAAATGTAGCGGGCCAAACATATACGCTAATGCCAAACGCAAATTATTATGCATTACCGCTTCCGGCAGATATAATTAAAGCATCCGGAATTCCACAAAATCCGAGATAAGGATGTATTGGACAAAAAATTCTGGATGTGAATATACATTTACAAGCTAGTTTAATTGTAAAAATTGATAGTGGGTCAATATCAGAACCTGATGAAAATCTATCAGGCTTTTGAAACCATTTTAAATTTTCAAGCAATAAGGATTCTTTTTAATAAAAATTAAGTGAAAGTGGTATTAATAAACTCGAAATGAAAGAGTATTGAATGAAAGAGTTTATAATTATTGTTATAGATTTTTTTTAAAATCTAGAAAATCTGTTAAAAATGAAAATAGTAAACATATTAATTTTAGGGTTATTTCTTTGCCTAAACTTGAAAGGCCAGGTACAATATAATGATATACGGCACATTACAGAACCACTTTATGTGAGTAGCTATATTACTAGAGATGTACCACTTGGGAAATTTATTAATCATGATAAAGAATTAATAACACTTGCTGATTTTAAAAAGAAGTTGGTAATATTAACTTTTTGGTTTCCACAATGTAGTGGATGTATTGCACAGTTTCCTAAAGAAGATTCTCTACAAAGGTTATTTAAAAAAGATGTTCAATTTATTACGGTTACACATGAGTCGGAAGAAGTTGTAAAAAAGTTTATGGCTAAATGGGAAATGAGAAATAATATAAATTTCAGTATTCCAATGATTGTGGAGGATACACTGCTAATGAAATCCTTTCGCATGTTATATAATCCTCATTATGTTTGGATTCTACCTGATGGTAAAGTAATAGGTCAGACTTCCGAATCTTTTATAAATGCAGAAAATATAAAAAAAATAATAGAGGGAATCAATTGACATATTTTTCACATACCGACCTAGTGTTCCTTCTCCGATAAAGCGGAACCGGTACTGCCATAAGCTGCTAACCGGGCTGATCAAATAACGGATCCATCTTTATTTCATTATCCACAAGCTGCACTTTATATTCATTATCTGACACCCCATAAGTTGTGATAAAGGTTATCAATAAACCTTTTGAAGAAGGCGTGCTTTCCCGGAATGCATTTATTTTTTGCTGTAGTACCTGGCTATATCGCTTGTCAATGACAAACTGGTTCACACTGAATTTTATGTCGCAAATATGAATGGTGTCATCGCTCCGGTCAAGTAAAAGATCTATATGTGCACCGTTCTCTATTTTATTGCCTGCCCGGTACCATGAGGAATAAGAAACATTGATACCCGATATGCCAAGCGCTTTTTTTATCTGCGGGATATGCTTCATGCATACATTTTCAAAAGCATAGCCACACCATGATACATATTTGGCTGTTTTACTGATGTAAGCCAATCATTCTTACTCCTGTTTCCTTTCATAAATCTGAAATAACACAGGGAAAATTCATCGATCAGTCAAAAAGGCTTTCTTTCTTTTTATTGTTAAACGGCTCTGTTTTTTCTACAAAACCGCTTTCTACCAATTTTTCGAGTACAGAAGTAAGGCCTCCTCCTGTCATTATATTTCATTCAGGCGGGTTTTACTGTAAATTTAAAAAGGATCATGCCAATGAACCTACTTGCACCTTCCATCGAAAAAATTAAACACTTTCTTTCATTAATTAATTTTTTCTCTTCCAAATGATAAAGAAGTATTATTTTGCCCTCGTTCATGCCAACTGCCATTTCATATAGTGATAAAATTCTTTTTCAAAAGATTGCTTCAGGAGATACGGAAGCATTCAGGGAGATTTTTGACCTGTACAAAAAGCGATTGTTTGCTATCGCCATTAAATTGAGTAAATCACAGCTTGTTTCGGAAGAAATTACGCAGGAGGTATTTATCAGCCTTTGGGTGAGCAGGGCATTGCTCACTAAGATAGATGATCCCGGCGCGTATATATTCAGGATATTATACAATAAGCTCAACAGCTATTTGAGAAAAGAATCCAACCAGAGCCGGTTGATTAAAGATGCTGCGCAATTCAAAAATTTTTATAACAACAGCACCGAGGAAGCGGTAGATGTTAATGAAACCATGCGGCGAATAAATGAAGTGGTAGAAAAATTGCCACCACAGCAGAAAGCGGTTTACAGGCTTAGCCGTCAGAAAGGAATGAAAAATGAAGAGATTGCCGCTGAGTTAAAAATTTCTCCCAATACTGTCAAAAGCCACCTTTCAAAAGCATTGGAAGCCATCAGAACTCACCTGAATGGTGTGGCATTTGTAACTTCCCTCCTTGCCGGTTTTAATGAGTATTCAAATTTACTAAAATAAATTTTGTAAAGGACTCATCCTTTTTTCCCGCAGGCGACTCTTACTATAATAAGCTGAATTTTTTATGAGTGAAACAGAAGAGCGTACCAGGATTTTATTAAAGCGTTTTGCTGATAACAGCGCCTCTGCGGCAGAGATATCCGAATTGCTGGATTTGCTCAGATTGCCGGAGGGCGATGCCATACTCCATTCCTTTATAATGGAGTTGAGTAATGAAACCAATTTGTACCCTTCGGAAATAAAAGTTTACTGGGAAAATATGTGGAGCCGGGTTAAAAAAGAAACGCAGCCGGTCATTGTGAGAAAAATGGCCTGGAGAAAAATAGCTGCTGCAGCAATCATTATTTTGATGCTTGGGGCAGGGATTATGTGGTTTACCAATAATAAGAAACAAGATAATATAGCATTAAACGAAAAACCAAAAATAAAAAATGATGTGGCCGCACCCAATACCGTGAATGCCGTGCTTACTTTAGGGAATGGCCAGAGAATCATTTTAGACAGTACCGGCAATGGTACCCTTGCCATGCAAGGCAATGTGCAGGTAGTAAAGCTGGATAACGGACAAATTGCGTATAAAGCCTCCCCTAACCCCTCCGAAGGAGGGGGACAGGCAGTGTACAATACTTTGAGTAATCCACGGGGGAGTAAGGTGATTAATATAACCTTAAATGATGGAAGCAAAGTATGGCTAAACGCGGAAAGCTCTTTAAGGTTTCCTGCTTCCTTTACAGGCGATGAAAGAAAAGTTACTATTACCGGGGAAGCATATTTTGAGGTTGCCCATCTCCCCCTTTCGGGGGGAGGCAGGGAGGGGGGCCGTCCTTTCATTGTAGATGTCACCGGAACGGAAGTAAAGGTATTGGGAACCCATTTTAATATCAATTCTTATAATGATGAAAGCGCTATTAAAACTACACTACTTGAAGGAAGCGTAGAAGTATCTTTGCCTTCTCAGAGGGGCGGAGTGAGGCTTAAACCCGGACAGCAAGCCATTAAAACAGGCGATGGCAAATTGACAATAAATAATAATGTTGTTATTGAGGATGTGATGGCCTGGAAAAACGGGCTTTTCAATTTTAATAATGCCGATATACAGGATATTATGAGGCAGGCCGCCCGTTGGTATGATGTAGAAGTAATTTATGAGGGCGCTCCCTCTGCTGAAAGATATAAAGGAAAGGTAGCGCGGAATACCAGCCTGGCCGAGATGATGAAAATTCTGGAATTGAATGGAGTAAAATACAGGATTGACGGAAAGAAGATCATTCTTTCCCAATAGATTAAAGTTTCTGAAGGTTAATCAAAACAAAAACCGCCCCGACGGCTATCGGAACGGTAAGTAGTTCAGGTTAACCCCAATATAAAATCGTTCGAAGGATCCATTATTGGTTAACCCAAACGTAACAAAGTTATGTATTTAATTGCTTTTTCTTCTTGCTGCATACCGGCAAGGAAATTACTCACCGCCAAAACAGTGAAAATTATGAAGCTCACCGCTGTTTTACTATTTGCTGCGTGTATGCAGGTGAGTGCCACCGGCTATTCGCAAAACATTACACTTAATAAAAAAGATGTACCGCTTCAAAGTGTGTTCAGGGATATTGAGAAGCAAAGCGGCTACGAATTCTTTTACAAGGTTTCATTGGAAAAGAATTTTAAGAATGTTACGGTTAGCTTGAACAACACCCCTTTGAAACAAGCGCTGAATGAGGTGCTCACAGACCAAAACCTTGTTTATGAAATTGTAAATAAAACTATAGTAATCAATGAAAAAAAGATTACACCTGTAATCCCGGATGAAGAAGTAATTCTATCTATACCGCCGATTGATGTGCATGGGAGAGTGGTGAATGAGAAGGGAGAGCCGGTAGAGGGGACGACAGTAACGGTGAAGGGTACACGAAATGCAACAGCTACGGATGCTGATGGGAATTTCATGTTGAAAGGCGTAGATGAAAATGCAACGTTGGTGATTAGTGGGGTGAATATTGAAACTATGGAGGTGAAAGTATTAGGGAAGACTAATTTGGGGAATATTGTTACAAGAGTGAGGGCGGGCGTTGGGGAAGAGGTGGTGGTAAGTACAGGCTATCAGAACATACCAAAAGAAAGAGCTACTGGGTCCTTTGTAAATATTGATAATAAGACTTTAAACCAACAGGTGAGTACAGACATCATAAGCCGCCTTTCGGCAATATCAAATGGAGTTGTAGTTGACAAGGGAACAGCCGGGAATGGTCAAATCATGATACGCGGGTTAAGCACGATACAAGGTCCCAGGACCCCTTTGATTGTAATAGATAATTTTCCATATAGTGGCAATTTGAACAACATCAATCCCAACGAAATAGAAAACATAACAATATTGAAAGATGCAGCAGCAGCATCTATTTGGGGAGCCAAGGCCGGGAACGGTGTGATCGTCATCACTACCAAAAAAGGGCGGTACAATCAACCCTTATCCATCGATTTTAATGCAAATGCAACAATTGGTGAAAAGCCTGATCTGTCCTATATCAAACAAATTAATTCCTCCGATTTTATTGATATCGAACAGATGCTTTATAGTAAAGGCTATTATAATAGTCAGATCAATTCATCCGGTCGCCCCGTTGTTTCTCCCGTTGTAGAACTGCTGATTAAAAAATCAAATGGAACCTTGTCCACAGCAGATGCCGATGCCGAGATAAACAGGTTGAAAAATACGGACATTCGTGACCAGTTTAATAAATACATGTACCAATATGCGTTAAGTCAACAATACTCAATGAACCTTAAAGGTGGAACGGAAAAACTAGCATGGAGTACCTTTTGGGGGTATGATAGAAATAGCAGCAATGTGGATGCATCGTATAGCAGGCTAAATCTTAGTTTTCAAAATGTATTCAAACCCATTAAAAACGTTCAGGTATTATCAGGCGTTTTTTTTACATCAGGCAAAAATAATAGTGGAAAACCCGGGTATGGAAATATAGTAGCAAAAGGGTCTTCGTACATATTTCCATACGCTCAATTTGCAGATGAAGACGGCAATGCTTTACCTGTAGTAAAAGACTACAGGCAAAGCTATCTTGCAGGTAATGGGCTGTTATCTGATTGGAAATATTATCCGCTGGAAGACTATAAACACTCTAAACTGACTAATTTCAGCAACGACATACTTATTAATATCGGATCAAATTACAAGCTTTTTAATTTTTTAAGCGCGGATATTAAATACCAATATGAACGTCAGGAAACTGAAACAAGAAATCTTCGTGATCAGGACAGTTACTTTGCCAGAGATATCGTAAACAGATTTACTCAAATTTCCTCATCAGATGGCATACTGTATAAAGTACCACAGGGAGGAATATTAGATTTAACAAATGCCATATTGATCGCTCATAATTTAAGAGGTCAATTTGATTTTAATAAAGTATGGGGAATGAACCAGCTTTCTGCAATTGGAGGAGCGGAGTTGAGAACCGCAAATACAAAAGGAAATGTTACCCGCTTTTATGGATATAACGATAATACGCTTTCTTTTGGTAACGTTGATTACCTGACACCCTTTCCAAATTTTATTACCGGAAGAAATGCATTTATTCCCAATATTAATGATATAAGTGATCAGACCACACGATATGTCTCCTGTTTTGCAAATGCCGCTTACACCTATGGAGGTAAATATACTTTATCTCTTAGTGGCAGGAGAGATGCTTCAAATTTATTCGGTGTAAAAACCAACGATCAATGGAACCCATTTTGGTCTTATGGGGTCAGTTGGAATGTGTTTAATGAAAACTTTTATCATTTCGGTCTGCTTCCTTATTTAAAATTGAGAGCTACTTATGGCTTTAGCGGCAACATTGATCCTTCAATGGTTGCTGCCACCACGATATATTATGCAGGAACAAATCCATATACATCAGGGCCGTTAGCGCAAATAAGGGACTTTTATAATCCTGAATTAAAATGGGAGTCCTCCGGAATGCTGAATGTAGGCCTTGACTTTAGAAGTAAAAATGAAAGAATCAGCGGAAGCATCGAATATTATTTGAAGAAAGGTAAAGATCTTTTTGGAGCGGCACTTCTTGATTACACAGGAGGCGCAGGTTCCCAGATTATTAAGAACGTTGCCGGGATGAAAGGAAATGGTGTTGATATTGAAATTAAAAGTTTGAATATCAACCGTGGCTTAAAATGGGAAACAACATTCAATTTCAGTTATTATAAAGACCAGGTAACAGATTATTATTTATACTCAAAACAAGGAAGTAATTTTATTACTACCACTTCAGTTATACCTGTTTCCGGAATGGTGGGCAAGTCCGTCTATTCGGTTTTTGCTTATAAATGGGCTGGTCTTGATCCAAAAACAGGGGAACCAAGGGGTTACTTAAATCAGGAAACCAGTAAAGATTATACTTCAATAACAGGCGCTGATACCCGGATTGAAGATTTAAGATATTTTGGTTCTGCCATACCAACTAAGTTTGGTTCGATAATCAATTACATAAGTTTTAAAAACCTATCCGTTAGTTTTAGCATTGTCTATAAACTTGGATACTATTTCAGAAGAAATTCAATCAACTATTCAAGCCTTTTTTCGAACTGGAATGGAAATTCAGATTTTGCACACAGTTGGAAGCAACCGGGTGATGAATTGTACACAAATGTACCGGCGCTGATTTATCCTGCCAATAGCAGCAGTGATAATTTTTATTCAGGTTCAGAGGTGTTGGTGGAAAAGGGGGATCACATGCGCTTACAATATATCCATCTTAGCTATGATATAATTAATAATCAAAGCAAACCGTCTGCTTTCAAAAATATGCAGATATATCTAAATCTTAGTAACCTCGGAGTAATCTGGAAAATGAACAAAAGCCATATTGATCCTGATTATAACTATGGACTAAATCCGCTGGTAAATCCAAGAGCCTATTCACTGGGTATAAGAGCCGGTTTTTAATCTTAAAAAACATTAGCAATGGAAAAAAAATATATGCTCCCGATATTAATCCTACTGCAGGTACTCGCCATTACAGGATGTAAAAAATACCTGGATGAGAAATCCGATAAAAAGCTGATTATTCCAGGTAATTTGACAGATATGCAGGCGCTGTTGGATAATTCTTCCATAAATAATTATACCGGTACCACATCCGGGGAAGTAAGTACAAATGACTACTATTTAACAGATGAAGACTGGGAAAGTCTTTCTTATGATTATGATAAAAGAATGTACACCTGGCAAAAGGATCATTTGTATCCCACTGGAGACTTTGGAAATGATTGGAATAATGTATATCAGTCAGTTTATTATTGCAACACGGTGCTTGCGGGATTAGAAAGGATCGAACGAAATACAATCAATACAGTACAGTGGGATAATATCAAAGGACAGGCCCTCGTTTTTCGAGCGAATAGGTTTTTACAGGCTGTAACTACCTGGTCGGTCGCCTACGATGCAGCAACTGCCTCCGGGGATTTGGGCATACCCCTGAAACTTACATCGGACTTTAATCAAAAATCTGTAAGGGGAAGTGTGCAACAAAGTTACGATCAGATCATTAAGGATTTAAAGGAAGCCATTCCCTTGCTTCCGGTTAAGGCGATTAGTGTAATCCGTCCTTCAAAGCCGGTTGCTTATGGATTATTAGCAAGGGTTTTTAACACAATGAGAAATTATGAACAAGCCGGACTTTACGCAGATTCAAGCCTTAAGATTTATAATCAACTCATAGATTACAATACACTTGATTCCCTTGATATTTATCCAATAATGCCACAAAACGCAGAGGTTTTATTGGACTGTGGTGCGGCGCTCCCCGAACCACTTGACATGGGAAAAGCGAAAATTCAACAATCATTATTCGAGTCTTACACATCAAATGATTTGCGGAAAAGTATATTTTTTTCAGATAATGGAGATGGTACCATGGGTTTTAGAGGAACTTACTTGGGCAGTTATGGACTATTTGTTGGGCTGGCTACTGATGAATTATATTTAATCCGCGCCGAATCATTTGCAAGGCAAAATAAAGTTCAGGAAGCAATGAATGATTTAAATACCCTAATAGTAAAAAGATTTAAGGCAGGTACATTCGTACCACATCTTACGAATGATTATTCAGAGGCGCTTAACCTTATTTTGGAAGAACGAAGAAAAGAATTATTGATGAGGGGGATTAGATGGATGGACATTAAAAGACTTAATAAGGAGGGTTTCGATATTAATTTATATAGGACAATTAATGGTCAATTATATTCCCTGCCAAATAGTGATGGTCGTTTTGCATTGCCTATACCGGAAGACATAATTTCTTTATCAAATATGCCTCAAAATCCTCGCTAGTTTAACATGAATATTAATAATTTTTATAGGGTTATATTATATTACACATTATTTTTCCCAGGTTTACTAAAAGCTCAGAGTAAAAATTTCGTTTTGAGAGGGGAGATAAAACAATTAGACAAACAAACAATAATATATCTATTAAAATACTCTAATACATTGAATCCTCCTGATAAACTTATTGATTCTGCATATGTTATAAATGGGAAATTTCATTTTAATGGTAAGATCAACCATGCTACTAAAGCACAATTGGTGTTACAGCACAGTACTGCAATTTTCGATTCTCCAGTTTTATTTAATGAAGAGGATCGACTTGATTTTTATCTGGATATTGGGACAACTATTTTTAATAGCCCTAATGATTCAATTCGTAATGCTAAAATGACCAACTCGCCAACAAACGATATTTTTCTTTCTTTAAATGAATTGCTTAGAACTGTTGATTCTGAATATAGTAGCGAATATGAACTTAAAGCTAGTCTGACAGATTCCATTAAAAAGTCAACCCTCTACTTGAAATTTTTTAATCAAAAAATTGAAGTAATCAAACAAAAAAAACAGCAAATACTTAGTGAGTTTATTATGAAAAACCAAAATTCACAAGTTAGTTTTGATGCATTGAAATATTTACAAAATCTGATTGGATCACAATCGAAAGTCGGGCATATTGACTCATTATTTAAACAATTAAGTGATGGAATTAAAATAAGTAAAGAGGGGAAAGAATTTGCAAAACAGATTAGAAAATTAAAAAGATTAAGTGTAGGTAATGTTGCTCCTAGGTTTTCGCAAATGGATACATCTGGCAAGAAGGTTTATTTAAGCAATTTTACAGGGAAATATGTTCTAATTGAATTTTGGTCAGTTTACTGTGGGCCATGCCGGCTTGAAAATAAAAATCTTGTTAGAGTATTCAACAAATATCAAAATGAAAACTTTTCTATTGTTAGTATTTCATTAGATAAGAAAATTGATAGACAAGTTTGGCTTGAGACAATCAGGAATGATGGAATAGATCTTTGGACGCAAGTATCTGACATGAAGGGATGGAATAATAAAGCCGCAAAATTGTATGCCGTAAACGCAATTCCTCAGAATTTTTTGATTGATCCTGCTGGAAAAATTATTGCAAAGAATTTGAAAGGTACTGATCTTGATGAAGAACTTTCGAACATAATAACAAAAAATGGTAAGAAATAAGAATTGAGCTCGCGAACATCGGATTTGATAATAATAAGTTGCTGTATTGGATTATCCTTCACAAGCGCCATAAAAATATTTTTTATTGGCTGATAAATGTTAGAGCAAATTCTTATTGACCACAGATAAAATGAGATCTATTAAAAATAGAATCAATTTACTTCCTGTTACGATAATAGATGCCCATCTCTTAACAAAACATTTTATCCTTCCCAATAGTACTAAAAACGATATAAACAGTCTTTATAAGAAACAAGTATATCATGCAGAAATTTCTAATGCTGTCTCTTTTTATTTTATTGGGGCTAAGCACTTTCGCGCAACAGAACCCGGTGAAATGGAATTACAGTGCAAAAAAGATAGGAGACAAGACTTATGAGATTCATATAACAGCAGCCTTGCAGGATGGATGGCATACTTATTCGGAAAACACTCCGGAAGGAGGGCCTTTGCCCACAACGATCAACTTTACAAAAAATCCTCTGTTAATAATGGTAGGCAAAACAAAGGAAGATGGAAAGATACAGCAGAAATATGAAGAAGTATTTGGTGTAGATGTAAAATATTTTTCCAACAGGGTTGATTTTGTGCAGGTGGTAAAATTGAAACTTGATGTAAAGACATCTGTAAATGGTACGGTTGAATATATGGTGTGCACTGATAAGGAATGTCTGTCACCTACCAAAGCGTCTTTTGATGTAGCGCTTGTTCCATGAGAATTAATGCCGCTATAAGTATCGGTTACATTCATTCAAAAAGATTGTCTTTTATAAAGTGGTTTTTAACGTTAAATATATTCTGAAAGAATAAAAATTCTCTCTGTGTTTAGTTTTAACCCAGGGGCTGTTTCTACTTCCCCTGCTTTTTATAAAATAGAAAACGCGCAGAGATCACTTTGTTGCTGATTGGGAAAGCATTCCGGATACCGGAAGTATTATTCTTATAAACAAGTAAAACTTATAATTAGTATTTGTAGAACTGATCTCAATAACACTTCGTCCTCTGTTCAGAAATATTTAGCGTCTACTTACAGGAAGTCACTAAAACAACAAATATCACTTATTTCTGTTTACACTTTTTACATTACGAAACCGGATCATCTCGGCTTTCACAAAAGAAAAATTAAAGTGCTCATTATTCTTGGTATAGTAAGACAGAGGCATTTAACGGCCTTCCCCAACATTGACACGCATTGAATAGAATTTGAGAACAACTGATTATCCTTCTAAATTTAAGCAGATTACATTTGGATTGTCAATTTTTTTGACACAAGCCTTTATCAGTTTCAGATCCTTTAAATCATACGCTATGAGTTATTTCTCTTGTAAAAAAAGATACCCGGTGCTTCGGATAAAAACGATCTCAGCAATTATGTTTGCTTCCATCGTTTTCCCTTGCAGCAGTATTGCTTCATTAAAAAATGAATTTATTAAAACAGAATTTCATGATCGAACTGCTCAATCTATAATTATCTCTGGAAAAGTGACCGCAGAAAACGGTCAAGCTCTTCAGGGAGTTACCATCAATGAAAAAGGAACCGCTAATAGTACAGTTACCAACGCTGAAGGAAATTTTCAATTGAATGTAGCTTCAGAACATTCAATACTGGAAATAAGTTTCGTTGGTTTCGTTTCAAAAGATATAGAAGTTGGTACTCAAACTGTAATCAATCTTGTTCTTGAAAGAAATATCAGCTCCCTCGATTCTGTAGTGGTTATAGGATATGGTACACAAAAAAAATCAGACTTGACCGGTTCTATTTCTTCTATTAAAAGCAGTGATATCGCCTCTTTGCCGGTTCCTGATGTAGGTCAGGCGATTGAAGGAAAAGCAGCAGGAGTGCAGATTGTATCAGCAGGTGCACCGGGAAGTAATGTTACGATCAGGGTGAGGGGGATTGGAACGGTAAATAACAGTGACCCGCTTTTGGTAATTGATGGTGTGCCCACAGATATTCCCTTGAATACACTTAATCCTGATGATATTGCCAGTATCGATATTTTAAAAGATGCTTCAGCTTCTGCAATTTATGGCTCGCGTGGAGCAAATGGTGTAGTAATGATCACCACTAAAAAAGGAAATAATGGACAGAATCATTTGTCCTTTAATGCATTTGTTGGTACACAAAAAGCCACCAACATGGTAAAAATGCTGGATGCTTCGCAATTTGCTTTGCTGAATAATGAGATGCTGAAAAATAATAATCAGGCTGTGTATCCTCGTTATACAAATCCTGATTCATTGGGCACAGGCACCGACTGGTTAAATCAGATGTTTAGAAGCGCACCAATTCAAAGTTATTCTCTTTCTTATTCTGGCGGCAATGATAAAGCGAACTATTATGTTTCGGGAAGTTATTTAAACCAGGAAGGAATTGTAATTAATACCGGTTATAAAAGGTATGCGGTTCAATTCAACAGTAATGCAAAAGTATTCAACTGGCTGAAATTTGGCAATACCCTTACCTTAAATCATGATGAAAAACCAAGTGGCTCTTACGACATTCGTAATACGATGGCGGCAAATCCTGCACTTCCGGTGTATAATGCTGATGGTACATACGCCGGTCCTGTAGGTCAGCCGCAATGGGTAGGCGATGTTACTAATCCTGTTGCCCTGGCTACATTGGTGCAAAATAATACCAAAGGCTATAATATTTTGGGTTCTCTTTTTGCAGAGATAACATTTGCCAAAGGACTTACTTTTAAAAGTAGTGGCGGCATCCAGGCGCAGTTTTGGGATAGCAGAACGTGGTCTCCGAAATATAATTATGAGCCGATTCCGCAGCCCAGTTCTTATTTGTCTGAACAGTATAATAAAAGTATTACAGTGAACTGGGATAATTATTTCACGTATGATGCACGTTTCAGTAGCCATCATTTGACAGCAATGCTTGGTACAAATGCGCAGCAAAATAAGACCAACTGGATATCAGGAAATGTGCAAGGCTTTGCGAGCGAAGTTATTCAGCAATTAAACAATGGAACCATCAATCCGAATGTCAACGGGACAGGCTATGAATGGGCGCTCGCTTCATATTTTGGAAGAGTCAATTATGAATATGACAATAAATATTTGTTTACTGCAACAGTCAGAAGAGATGGTTCATCAAGGTTTGGTGAGAATAACAAATGGGGAACTTTTCCTTCTGCATCGGTAGCATGGAGAATATCAAACGAAAAATTTTTACAAAATGTTTCTTTCATAAATGATTTAAAGCTCCGTGCCGGTTATGGTGTTACAGGCAATCAGAATATCGGCAACTATTCGTTTGCTTCTTCACTCACATCCGCTGTTTATGTTTTTAATGGGAATGTAGTTCCCGCCGAAATAGCAATGTTAATGGCAAATCCGAATGTGCAATGGGAATCAGTAGAACAATCAAATATCGGATTGGATGCTACTTTATTTCAGAACAGAATCTCCTTTACCATTGATGCTTATTTGAAAAATACGTCTAAAATGCTGGTACCAATGCCGGTGCCTATTTCTACCGGTTATTCTGATATTGTAGTTCCTTATATCAACACCGGGAAAGTGCAAAACAAAGGAATAGAAATCGCGGTTTCGTCAAAGAATTTTGTTGGAAATTTTAAATGGAATACCAGTTTGAACATTTCATTTAATAAAAACAAAGTGGTTTCGCTTTATCAGAATACGCCAATGTATATCGGTAGCGGAATAGGTCTTAACGGAACTTTGGCAACAAATACAGTTGGTTATCCAATCAATGCATTTTATGGTTATGTAATGGATGGTATTTTTCAAAACCAGAAAGAAGTGGATCAATCTTCTGTCCAAGTTCCCGGAGCAGATCCATACAACCGCACATCGCCTGGAGATGTACGTTTCAGGGATTTGAACAATGATGGAGTGATCAATGATGCAGACCGTACAATTCTTGGCAACCCTAATCCGCAGTTTATCTATGCCATGACAAATGATTTTAGTTATGGCGGGTTTGACCTCAGTATCTTTTTACAAGGAGTTCAGGGAAATGATATTTTCAATGCCAATAATGTTTTCCAGGAAAGCATGGCAGTTGCGCAAAACCAGACACAAGCCGTTTTAGGCCGATGGGAAGGCGAAGGAACCAGCAATACAATGCCACGTGCGATCTTCAACGATCCAAATAATAATTCAAGAATTTCATCACGGTTTATAGAAGATGGTTCTTATCTGAGGATCAAAAATGTAACCTTCGGATATACTTTACCAGCGTCATTACTTAGCCGGTATAAAGTTCAGCGGATAAGGATTTATGCTTCAGCACAAAACTTATTTACGTTCACAAAATATTCCGGATTTGATCCTGAAGTTCCTTACAACGGCGTCGATTATAATGTTTATCCTGTAACCCGTGTTCTTAGTCTTGGATTAAATATCACTTTATAAAAACTGACAGATATGAAACAAAATAAATTGTTTTTTACTTTTTTAATTACAGCAATTTTTGCCGGCGGATGTTCAAAGTCTTTTTTGGAAAAAGCTCCCCTTGATTCTGTCAATACTGCAAATTTTTACAAAACAGCCGACGATGCAGTTGCTGCAATTAATGCTGCTTATCAGCCTTTGCAACGGCCTAAGCTTTACAATCTGCGTATGTGGACAACAGATATTATGGCGGGGAATAGTGAAGTAGGAGCGGGGGGTGGTACAGATGGAATAGAAACAAAAGATGAAGCTAACTTTGTAACAACAACCGATAATGCAGGTGTACTCGATCTTTACCGTGGTCCAGCGCCTGGTATTCTTGCCTGCAATATAGTTCTGCAAAAAGTTCCGGCAATCAAAATGGATGAGAACCTGAAAACAAGAATATTGGGTGAAGCCCATTTTTTAAGAGGCTTGTATTATTTTATTTTGGTTCGTTTTTTCGGTGATATTCCACTCATTACGGTTCCACAGAATGCAGGAGATGATCTGAAGCCTGCCCGTACACCGAAAGACAAAGTGTATGACCAGATTATCAGTGATCTTAATGATGCAATCACGATGCTGCCACTACGGGAGAATTATTCGGGAGCGGATGTTGGCAGGGCTTCAAAAGGAGCTGCTACCGGCCTTTTGGCAAAAGTATATCTGACCTTAGGGAATTATCAAAAAACAATAGATCTCTGTAAACAGGTGACCGCTTTGGGTTATAAATTAAATCCCAATTATGCAGATAATTTTTCGGCCACTAGTAAAAATACTGTTGAATCTCTTTTTGAGGTACAATACAGTGGAGCTACTACTTACAATTTCTTCAACGATTTTAACCAGGCTTCCTGGGTCAGCACTTTTACCGGTCCGCGCAATTCTGATTTTGTTGGCGGTGCCTATGGATGGAATCAGCCTACACAGGAGTTTGTTGATTCGTATGAAGCAGGTGATCTGAGAAAAGATGTAACTGTTTTATATGAAGGCTGTCCGTCTTTTGATGGTAAAGAATATAAAGCCTCTTATTCAGGTACAGGATATAATCTGAGAAAATTTTTAGTTCCTAAATCAATTTCGCTGGATTATAATACCAGTCCTGCAAACTTTGTTGTTTTGCGCTATGCAGATGTTTTATTAATGGAAGCAGAAGCGCTTAATGAGTTAGGCCAGATGGATGCAGCTGTTGCTCCTTTAAACGAAGTTCGTGAAAGAGCCGGTTTAGCTGATAAAAAAGCTAATGTATCCAAGGATGAAATGCGAAAGATAATTCTTCATGAAAGGCGGATGGAGCTTGCATTTGAAGGGCAAAGATGGTTTGACCTTATCCGCGTACAAAATGGACAGTATGGCTTGGATTTTCTACATTCAATTGGTAAAGTAAATGCTACGCAAAAGTTTTTATTGTTGCCTATTCCCCAGGTAGAAAGAGATGCGAATTCAAACCTCACACAAAATTCCGGATATTAATAATTGAAAAAGTTTAAAATAATTTATATGCAAATCAATGAATTTAATTTACCTAAACTCAACTCTCTTTTATCGAAAGGATTATTTATTATTATATCCGGCTTGTTATTGATTGCTTGTAAAAAACTTGATATTGTAATGCCCACCGCGGTTAATGCGCCTCTTGCCATCAGTGCTTCTGATTCAGTTCTTGTTTTGAATCAGGCAAATCAAAATAATTCCGCTATCACTTTTAACTGGACCACCGGAACCAATAATGGAACAAACTCAGCTATTTCCT
Organism: uncultured Chitinophagaceae bacterium; assembly: GCA_963706825.1. Classification (GTDB taxonomy): domain Bacteria; phylum Bacteroidota; class Bacteroidia; order Chitinophagales; family Chitinophagaceae; genus Ginsengibacter. The sequence continues at coordinate 35,069 of CAVPNT010000006.1, forward strand.
ATACTTTCCAAATAGATAAGAAAGGAAATAATTTCGCAAATCCGATGTCGATAGAATTGGGTAAGCAGGTTTATAATTTAAATTTTACAGTGGGGCAGTTAAATGACAGCTTATTAGATCACTGGAATGTTACTCCGGGTGCAAATATTGATTTGGAAGCAAAAGTTATTGCAAATGTTTTAGGATCTTCTTTGCCACCACAAATTTCCAACATAAAAGGACTAACCGTAACACCTTACGAGCCTGTGTCTTCAACACTTTATATCATTGGCGGTGCTACAACAACCGGTTGGGATAATAACAAGGCAGAAGCTCTGACAACTGATCCTGCAAACCCCGGTGGTTTTATTTACCAGGGAACATTCCTGCCGGGAACATTTAAATTTATAACAACTCTCGGTAGTTTTTTGCCTTCTTATAATATGGGAGCAGATAGTTCGAAATTGCTTTTTAGAACTTCTGATACCCAGCCGGATGATCAGTTTACCATTAATGAAGCAAGTGTTTATAAAGTAACTGTAAATCTGATCAGTTTGTCCATAAAAATAGAAAAATTAGCGCAGGCTCCTTATTCAAAATTATGGATCATTGGAGATGCCGTTCCAAAAGGCTGGAACATCAGCACACCAGATTCTATGTTTAGAAATCCGAACAATGCATTTATTTTTAAATACAACCAGGTACTCAAAGCTGGAGAATTTAAAATTCCGACTGCAGCCACTGGAGACTTCGGCGTTCCCTTTTATATGCCCTTAACCAATCATCCTGATCTTTCTCAAACAGATGTTCAACTGGTGCAAAACGGTGGCCCTGATTTAAAATGGAATATTACCAATCCGGGAGCTTATAAAATCACACTTGATCTTTTGGACATGTCTATTCATATTGTTTCATTTCAACCGTATAAAAAATTATGGATTGTCGGCGATGCCACTCCTAATGGTTGGAACATTGATAATCCGTCGGTAATGACTGCTACCAGTGATCCCAATGTATTTACCTACAGTGGTCATCTAAATGTAGGGGAATTCAAGTTTCCGGTTACTACAGGCGATTGGGGTACCGATTTCTTCAGGCCTTATAAAAATCATCCCGACATCAGCGATAGCAATGCGCAATTTGTAAAGCATGGCACAGCTCCTGATGATACAGATGATTATAAATGGTACATTCCGGTTGCAGGAAACTATACAATTACACTGAATCAATTGTACGAAACCATCTCAATTGTGAAACAATAAAATTTATGTCTTTTAAGGTTGCCAACTTTTTAAAAGTTGGCAACCTTTGATAATCCCTTTTTGTTAATAGAAAATGATCAGAAATGAAAACTGCCTTATTTGTTTGTTTACTGTGTGTTATTGTAACCTCAACGAGCTGTCAGAAAAAACCGGTTAAAGACAATACAGGATTGATCGGTCAACACGATTCAACAGCGATTCAGATAAATACTGATAAGGCCATGTATTCACCGGGTGATATAATAAATTTTACGATTAACCGGGCATTACCAGAAGGTACAAAAATCAGCTATAAATATTTGAATAATGAAGTGGCCCAACAAACCTTATCCGGTACTGCATGGACATGGACAGCACCCTCACAGGATTTCACTGGCTACATGGTAGAACTTTCAGGAAATGAAAACGGGAAGAATAAATTATATGGTTGCATTGCAATAGATGTTTCTTCCGATGCAGCACGGTTTCCACGCAATGGTTTTCTTTCTTACTATGGACAAATGAGCCAGCAGCAGATTCATAATGTAATGGCAAATCTAAACCGGCTGCATATAAATTGGGTTCAGTTCCAGGACTGGGAATATAAACATCATTTGCCGTTGGCCGGAACTCCTTCAAATCCTGCTGCTTCGTGGAAAGACATTGCCAATCGTACTAATTATAAAGAAACCGTTCAGGGTTATATCCGGGAAGCCAAGGGATTTAATATGAAAACACTTTCCTACAATATGATTTATGGCGCTTTAAACGACGCAGCTGCTGACGGTGTAAATGATCAATGGTATATGTACCAGGATCAGCAACATCAAAAGAAACAGGTAATTCAATTGCCTCAGCCGCCCTTCAAAAGTGATATTTTCTTTCTTGATCCTTCCAATACGGGATGGCAAAATTATATAGCTGCGAAAACAAAGGAAGCTTTTGAAGTATATGATTTCGATGGTTACCAGGTAGATCAGTTTGGAAATCTGAATAAAAACGTTTACACCTGGCCGGGAAATCCGATTAATGTAGAAGCAACATTCAAACCTTTTCTGGAAGCAATGAAAACCCAGATGCCTGATAAAAAATTAGTGATGAATGCAGTGAATCAATATGGGCAGGAAATAAGTATTTCAAAATCTCCTGTTGATTTTCTTTATACAGAAATATGGGCGCCCAATGAAGGATATAAAGATCTGGCCACGGTAATACAGAATAATGATGCCTGGAGTAACCATTTAAAAAAGAGTGTGCTCTGTGCTTACATGGATTATAACCTGGCAGAGAAGCCTGGTTATTTTAATACCCCTGGTGTTTTGTTGACTGATGCGATAATATTTGCTTTCGGTGGTGCGCATCTTGAATTTGGTGAGCACATGCTTGGTAAAGAATATTTTCCAAATGATAATCTTCAGATGCACGATGATCTAAAAGCTGCTATGATTAATTATTATGATTTTCTTACAGCTTATCAAAATCTCTTGCGTGACGGTGGTACTTTTAACAATCCCAATGTCATTTCTTCTGATGGAAAGATGAAATTAAATAACTGGCCTCCCGCAATTGGTGGAGTTTCTATTGTTGGAAAAGAGATCGGCCAAAAACAAATCATTCACCTCATCAACTTTGCAAATGCATCATCTCTTGAATGGCGGGATCCTGATGGAAAACAAACAACACCTCAAACCTTTACAAATGCAGGTATTAATATTCAATCTGGAAATACGGTGAAGAAGATTTGGTTTGCATCGCCGGATGTAAACTGTGGAGCTGCTGAAAATCTTCAATTTACCCAATCAGGAAACTCAGTAACTTTTACACTTCCTTCACTGCAATATTGGGATATGATTGTAATTGAATATTGATGTTTCAAACACACTCATCTTTTAATTTTCCTGTATGATAAAAAACATTTTTCTTGTCTTTATTATTGGTACAATTCTTAATAGTTGTAAACTGATGAATAACAAGAATGCAATCTATCAGTCAAAAGAATTTTCTGTTTACCGCGATAGTATTGTTCAGGATTCTTTTGTTGCTAAAGCGATTTCACGAACTGAAATTGTATCAAATTATAAAAGTCAGGCAAATGAATATATAAGCCCTGAAGTAAAATTCAAATTCAGTATCAATGGTGCGGATAATTCCGCTCCTTCCGGAAAAGATAATGAAATCGCCTGTGTTGGCGGAACGGGAAATTATGAAACGCCGGTTATAAAATTCGGCAGCCAGTTTGTTGATTCAACAAATGTTGCGTCTGGAGAATATTTAAAAAAAGATGTAAAACTAACCATTCGTGTGGATATGAGCGATGTGCTGAAATCCTTTAAAGACAAGGGTTTTTACACAACTTTTGATGGAAAGAAAATTTATAAAGATGATTTCAAAGGCGTTTTTGTGGCCGGAAACATAGCGCCGCTCACCTGGGATTTTAATAATTTGTATTCGCACAAAGAATTACAAATGAGCGATGATAACAATGATGGAATTTATGAAATTACTTTAACACTCAATCAACATCCGGAAGAAAATAAAACCGCCGATTCATGGAAATTATCAAAAGACATCAGCGCGTTTCCCCAATATCATTCGCCCGATGTATTGCCGGATGCCTTATATAATCTTGCTTTGGAAGAAATGCAAAATGCGATTGAACCGGATAGTACATTTCGCACCGGCAAAGAGTGGGCGGGCGTTTGGACACGTGATATTAGCTACAGCATTATTTTGTCCATGGGAATTCTGCAACCTAAAGTTGCGATGATCAGTTTGAAGAAGAAAGTAAAAAATGGAAAAATAATCCAGGATACCGGCACTGGTGGCGCTTATCCAATTTCTACCGATAGGGAAATCTGGGCAGTGGCCGCATGGGAAGTATATAAGGTGACAGGCGATAAAGATTGGCTGAAATATGTGTATGAAGTAATTAAAAATTCCATTGATGATGACCTTCATAATATCCATGATCCGGAAACAGGAATGATGAAAGGAGAATCGTCATTTTTAGACTGGCGCGAACAAACGTATCCAACCTGGATGCAGCCTGCTGATATTTACGAATCAGAATGTCTTGGTACCAATGCAGTTCATTTTGAAGCAAATACCGTTTTGGCTGAAATGGCTTCTGTACTTGGCTTTCAGGAGGATGCCAAAAAATATAATGAAGTAGCTGCTCAAATTAAAAATGGTGTCAACAAATATTTGTGGCAGGATGACAAAGGATATTTCGGGCAATATTTATATGGCAGAAATTTTAAAATTCTTTCCCGAAAATCAGAAGCGCTTGGAGAAGCGTTGTCTATATTTTTTGATGTAGCGGATAAAGAAAAACAGGAAAAAATTATTTTAAATACGCCTGTTACGCCTTTTGGTATTACTTGTATTTATCCCCAAATCCCGGGCATTCCTCCTTACCACAATAATGCCGTGTGGCCATTTGTAGAATCTTACTGGGCGCTGGCTTCAGCGAAAGCAGGAAATGAAGAATCTGTGGTAAGAGCGATTAGTTCTGTTTATCGTCCTGCCGCTTTATTTCTGACCAATAAAGAAAATTTTGTGGCAGAAAACGGAGATTATGCAGGCACCCAAATCAATTCAAGCAATATGCTCTGGAGCCTCTCAGGCAGCATCAGCCTCGTTTATAAAGTTTTATTCGGAATACAATTCAATGCAGATAATCTTTCTTTTGCTCCATTTGTTCCAAAGGTTTTTAACGGAAACCGAACACTGGATAATTTTAAATACCGAAATGCAGTTTTAAATATTGAAATGGATGGTTATGGAAACACCATAAAATCTTTTTCAATTGATGGAAAAGAATCTTCTCAGCACCAGGTTTCATCAGCCTTACAAGGAAATCATTCTATAAAAATTGTTTTGTCAAATATTGATATTCCCTCTAAAAAAATCAACGCTGTTGACAATATTTTCAGTCCGCAAATGCCGGTCATAAATTATAAAGACGGAACACTTTCATGGAAAGATACCAGCAAAAATATTTCTTATAAAATTTTACAAAATGGAAAGATCCTAAAAGAAACTTCTGAAAGGTCTTTAAAAATCGACAGCAATATTTATCGAGATTACCAGATAATAGCAGTGAAAAATAATAAAACACAATCCTTTGCCACTGAGCCTTTACAGGTTTATCCTTCAGCAAACCAGGAAATAATCCAAATAGAGAATTTTGCCCACAAATCGGATAAACCATACCAGGGATTTACCGGAAGTGGTTTTGTAGAAATCAGTAAAACAATAAACTCGAAAATTGATTTTACCATAAATGTAAATGAAGACGGAAATTATATTTTACATGTAAGATATGCCAATGGAAACGGCCCGGTAAATACAGAAAATAAATGCGCTTTCAGAACCATAACGATTGATAATAAAGATACAGGCACTTTAGTTTTTCCACAAAGAGGAAAAGATGAATGGAGTAACTGGGGCTGGAGCAATTCAATGAGAGTTGCGCTCACGAAGGGTTTGCATCATGTTACCATAAGTCTTGAAAACTGGAACGAAAATATGAATGGAGAAATAAACCAGGCGATGCTGGATTGTGTAAGGCTGATAAAAATGTAAAAGAACAAGTGCTAATTACTTTTTACATTGATAATCTCAATAATCTTGTTGCTATTTCCATAATCGTAAATCTTATTGTTAATAAATTTTGAACCCTTATTTAATCGTTCCTTCTTACTTTTTGAAAAGGTCTATAACATTTGGGGCAGATAGCGATGAATCTGTATTTTAAATCGTCTACTTTCTATTTTTTATAATTTTTTTGCAGTTGATTGACAACTTTTAGGAGCATAATAGGTAAAGTATATTAAAAGTCTTATACTTTCAATCAATCAAAGTATCCTGCTTTGAAGCGCATGACTGAAAGCAGGCCTCGTTGGATGAGCTTGTGGAGGACAGCTATGTGTCAGTCTTTAAGGGAAGTTGTGCAAGAGATAGAAAGACTGCCATAGCTGTTGAAGAGATGGATAGGCGAAGGAAACGAACAGACTGCATTGAAGGAAGGAGCGAAAAAGCTGGATGCACAATAATCTTTATAAGCACCTCTTCCGGAAGAATGGAGGATGTGGTGCATGTGTCTTTCCTTAAAATATTTTGTATTGGGTTTGGTGAGGAACGAGGCAATCTCAATACAGCAGTTACTTTAATTCTTAGCAGTTCTCCCGGCAACATTTCAATTTATTAAGGAATAAGGCGGGAGTACTGCTAAATCACTAAAACCCTCTTACGTTTCACATTTTTCTGATTATTACATTATGTTTCACTATTAACTTTTGTAGTAACTTTATTAAGATAAATAATTGTAGAAAATCGTTAAGGAAAATAATCAAAAATCAGTCTGAATATTTTGAGGTCAACTTAAAGTTGCTCGGCCAAGAAATTTCAATATGGATAAAATAATTGAAGAATGTTGCCTGGTATTTAAGATCTTTTATAACCTAATTAGCCCAGATAATAATATATATCGAAGATAGCAATTTGCCTTTGATAGAAAAGCCTTCCAATACTTTACTGTTTGGGCAGAGTTCTTTTACCGTTTGAAAACCACTTCCAGCACATATATTGATCAATGATCGACAAAGATCCAAAAGCAAAGGAGATACTTGAAAATTTGTATGGTGCGTATGTCCAATCAAATCTGAGTAATGAAAATGCAAGAGATGTGTTGGAATTTATGCGCAAGAAGGATTGTGTAAAATAAGCTTTGTCAATTAATTTTTGATATTGACACAGTTTGCTTTACAGCCTCAAATATTTTTTAACCTGGCGCCTAAGATTTATTGTCGTGCGCAATAAATAGAGAAACTCTTTTTTCCTTTAATGCTGTTCTGGCTAAACTAGGACGAAAAAATTCTGATAAAGAACTTCGACCAAATGCTCCCATTACTATTAAAAGAGGGACTGATAATTGATCGAGAAAGCTTCTCAATTCATTTTTTACTTTTCCATCAAGCCTTTGAAAAATAAGATCAGGAAAATGAGATTGAAGCTTCTCTTTCAAATAAATTTTCATTTCTTTTTCGTCTTCCTCCTGCGGGTTAATAGATACAAAGTAAGTGGTAAGTGGAAGATATCCGGGGAAAAGTGAAATATATGTTTCAATAGCTATCTTACTGGAAACACTATTGTCAGACATTAAAATTACTTTTTGAGGTACTTCATTAGTTGAAGTAATAAAAGCGGGACAGTGAATTTTTGAGAAGACCCCTTCCAAAAAATTAGTTTCTGAATCTGTGATGAGCAAATCCGAATCCGTTGTTTTATCAATTAATTGTTCATTACTGATATTTTTTTCGATGGAGCAAGTGATTCCATTAAGTTCACATTCTCCTTTAAATATTTTTATATAATCCTCAATTAGCTTACTGTTGCTTTCAGCGATATTTTCTGTGCTTGTAACATCTTCTGCTATTGAAAGATCATTTGGAAAAGGATAATCCGAATTAACAGGCTCTTTAAGTTCGGATAAATAAACTCCATCAATCACCGCTGAATTTTGTTTCGCGAATTGAACTGCAAAAGTAATGATGTGAATTGGAGTAACAGAAGGATAGAAAGCGGTTAATATCTTTTTCATAATAAATAATTAGATTCCTTAAAATTAAAAAAATATCAGCCAGCTGATTGATCTGAAAGAAGAATTTAATGATTTAATAACCTGGAGCAGAAAATGATTAAACTGATTAAAATTGAACCATTCATTCATCGTAATATAATTGAACCGGCAGTTCGCCTGTTTTAGCTACAGATTATCCAGGTGATCACGAATGATCTATTTAATATCTGACAGTGAATGGAAAAATTGTTTTTTTGTTTGCTCACTGTGTTGTCAGATTTCACACCAATTTTTCTGGTAAAACTTTATAGCCCGCCGGTTTTTTTAATGCCAACCAAAAAAATCCGCATTTCTCTGTCTTGCAATCCCAATCCCAATTTCAAATCTTAATGCTAACATCAAAATATTGCTAAAGTTAACTGGTAACATTTACTTAATGTTATCATAACCATTTCATAACGATCTGATAATAATCCCCTAACATGCCAAAACTACTTTTGCGGCATGAAAGAAAATTGCTTATCAAAATTCTATTTTTTAATATTTCTGCTGATTGCTTTGTTTCAAAATTCCTTTGCCCAAACAGGTAAAATTGAAGGTAAAATACTTGATGTCAAAACAAATATTCCCCTTTCCGGAGTTTCTGTTCAGGTGGATACTGATTCAAAGGGGGCCATAACTGATGTAGAAGGCCATTTTATGGTAAGTACTTCCGCTGGCAATCACGTTTTGACAATTACCTCTATTGGGTATAAAACAAAAGAAATAAGCGATGTGATCGTTATCACCGGCAAAATAACCAATCAAAACATTATTTTAGAAACAGCCGCAAAAACTGAAGAGGAAATTGTAATTAAAACTACACGCCGGCGTGAAACCACCGCTGCTTTAATTTCTTATCAAAAAAATACAAACGCCGTTGCATCCGTTATTTCTGCTGAATCTATTAAAAGGTCTCCCGATAAAAATACCAGTGAGGCATTGAAAAGAGTGCCCGGCCTTTCTATCCAGGAAGGCAGATACCTTGTAGTAAGGGGATTAAGCGACAGGTACAACCAGGCAATGTTGAACGGGGTTTTGTTATCCAGTACGGAGCCTGACCGCAAAACTTTTTCCTTTGATATCTTTCCTTCAGCGGTTATCGAAAACATTATTATCAACAAAACATTTATTCCTGAATATTCAGGAGAGTGGGCCGGAGGATTGGTACAGGTAAATACACGCGATATACCTTCAAACAATTTTTTAAATATCCAGGCCGGAACGAACTTTAATACCCGAACAACCGGAAGAGATTTTTATGCTTCAAAAGGTGGCAAACTGGACTGGCTTGGACTTGATGATGGAGCAAGAGCCTTGCCCGGCAACTTTCCAAGTGAAAATAATTTTGCTGCCTTGCCAGATGCCGGTAAAATTGAATGGGGGAAAAAAATAGCTGCCAGCAAATGGGGCATTGATAAACATAGCGGCCCTTTAAATGCATTGGGCCAGAATTTCCAGGTCAACGGAGGATTTACTTCTTCCTTATTCAAAAAAGAGGCAGGAGGCGTATTTACACTTACTTATAACAGAAGCATCAAAGCGCTTGATTATCAAAACAGCTTTTTCTCTTTTTCAAATGAAAAGGCGTCGCGGTCTTTTAATTACGATAATACCAGGTATTCGCAGGATGTGTTATGGGGCGCCATGGCTAACTTTTCCGTAAAACTGAACCCGGGTAACATTATTTCCTTTAAGAACCTCTTCAATGTCCATTCATTTGATAATGTCTCATTACGTTCCGGTAAAGATTATGAAGCCAATTCCCAACTGGGTGAAAATATCCGGGCGAGGGAATTGAATTTTACATCAAATACTTTCTTTAATACAATTTTAAGCGGTGAACATCAGCTTAAACCTTTGCAGTCGAAGATAAAATGGTATGGTAGTTTCAATATCCTTGACCAGTCTGTACCATTCCAGCGCAGGCTGCAATATAACCAGGATCCCGGTACTGCAAATGCGCCTTATCTTGCCCTGATCGCGAGCAGTTTATCCCAGAAATCCGGTAGTATTTTTTATTCTGATCTGTCCGATTATATCTATTCTGCCGGAGGCGATATAACGACTACTTATAAGCTTTTTTCATCCCGCCAAACGATAAAAGCCGGCTATATGCTGCAGGTAAAAGATCGCTTATTTGATGCGCAGCCGTTTTCGATTAATCTCCCCTCCGATAATGAACGTTTAAAAGCATTGGGTGAAGAGCAGATTTTTGCCGCGGGCAATTTTGGAACAGCAGACAACCTGTTTCATTTCGATCCATTGTTTGGCGATCAATATAAATATTTTGCTCATTCTATCTTAAATGCAGGCTATCTGCAGTTTGATAATGACTTTAATAAATGGCTACGCATTGTGTGGGGAGCGCGGTATGAAAATTTTGACCAGCTGGCTGGAAAAACCAGGTCTTCAGGCTCCTATTTTGTAAACTCAATAAAAGGAGACCTTTTACCTGCTTTAAATATCACTTTTAAGGCAAATCCAAAAACAAACATCCGTCTTGCAGCTTCTCAAACCCTCGTAAGACCTGAGTTTAGAGAATTATCGAATTTTGCCTTTTATGATTTTGAAGTCGGCGCCACCTTTATGGGAGATAACACTTTACAGCGCACAAAAATTACCAATTTTGATCTTCGTTATGAAGTTTACCCGCGTGCAGGTGAAATGGTTACAGCTGGTGTTTTTTTCAAGCATTTTGATCAGCCGGTTGAACTACTCTTAAACCAGACTGGAGCAGGTTCCAGCAGTACTTTTAATTATGTGAATGCCAGCTCTGCAAAAAGCTTTGGAATTGAATTTGAATTCAGGAAAAAACTCGATTTTATCAGCAGCAATTTTAAAAACTTTACACTTCAGGGTAATTTCTCGTATATCTACAACAGGGTAAGATTTGAAAATAATAATTTAGACAGGCCTATGCAGGGCCAGTCTCCTTATCTCATTAATGCAGGCTTATCATATGATGCGGTAAAGCCAGGCATTACTGCTACTCTTTTGTTTAACCAGATCGGCAGGCGAATTTTATATGTAGGTAGTGATGAAGTGCCTGTTATATGGGAAGCCCCGCGCCCATTACTTGATTTTCAGTTTACTAAAAAAATAATAAAGAATAAAGGGGAATTGAAACTGAATATCGCAGATATCATAAACCGCAAAGCTAATTTCTACTATGATCTTAATAATAATAATAAATACGACCGTAAAGATGCTTTAGCACTTATGAGAGATTACGGCACCAATGTATCAATCACATTTAGTTACACTATTAAATAAAACTTCTAAAACAAAAAACATGAAAAAGCTATTTTTATTTACAATTATTGCAGGAACAATGGTGGCAGTCTCGTGCCGCAAAACAGATGTAGGCGATGGAAATAAGCCTGCAACCGAAGAGTCAATCCTTAAAGACAGCATCACTTCCGACAGAACACTGAAAGCAGGGAACACATATACCCTCCACGGCCTGGTGTATGTAACCAATGGCGCCAAACTGACCATAGAACCGGGAACGACGATTCATGGAGAAACTGCGACAAAAGGCGCTTTAATTATTACAAGGGGAAGCCAGATCATTGCTAATGGAACAAAAGACAAACCAATAGTGTTTACCTCTGATGCTTCTGATCCTAAACGTGGTGATTGGGGCGGCGTCGTAATTTGTGGTAAAGCTCCTGTAAATTCTTCATTCAACGGAACCCAGGGAGTAGGCCAGGTAGAAGGCGGCGTAAATAATGCCGCCGGTTATGGTCTTTATGGGGGCAATAATGCCGCAGACAACTCGGGTGTTTTAAAGTATGTAAGGATAGAATATGCGGGATATGCTTATCTGCCTGATAATGAATTGAACGGGCTTACGCTGGCAGGCGTTGGGAGCGGCACTACTGTAGATTATGTTGAAATCTATAAAGCCAATGATGATGCTATTGAATGTTTCGGAGGCACTGTAAATTTAAAACATACTGTTTTAGTAAGCACGCTGGATGATGATTACGACACTGATAACGGATGGAGCGGCCATGTACAATGGGGAATTGTATTGAGAGATTCTGCCATCGCAGACATTTCAAAATCAGAATCATTTGAAAGTGATAATGATGCCAATGGGAGCAATCTAACTCCCCAAACCAGCGGCGTCTATAGTAATATGACCATAATAGGGCCCAGGGCAACTACTTCAAATGTAGGAAACAGTTTATTCCTGGCAGGCGCACAAATAAGAAGGAATTCTTCTATTTCCATTTTCAATTCTGTAATAATGGGCTATCCCATCGGTTTCCTGATTGATGCCTCCAAAGGAACTCCTACTGATAACAATATCAAAAACAATCAGTTATTTGTTCAAAATACCATCATTGCCGGATGTGCAAAACCTGTAGATTATTCATTGAGTACAACTGCTTCGACAGGATGGACTGCAACAGATGTGATCAATTGGTTCAATAAAACTGAAAACGGTAACAGTATTTTGGCAACCAATGCAGAAGTAATGCTGGCCAGTGCATTTAATTATTCCAATCCTGATTTTACACCCCAGGCAGGATCGCCTTTGCTCAGCGGCGCTTCATTTGCAAATCCAAAAATTGCCACATCCGATTTTACCCCTACTACTTATCGCGGAGCTGTAGGCCCATCAGGAGAAGATGCAAACTGGTGGAAAGGCTGGACAAAATTTTAATAGGTATCAACAACACGCAATAGGTTTTTCTCATGCACTCGAGGCCGTCTCAAAATAAAAATTGAGATGGCCTCTTTTTATTTTTACAAAACCTTCAGAAAACTAGTTTTTTAAAAAATTAGATTTTAACTGCTCGCATTTTTTGAAGAATAAAGAAAACGTTTAATTAAAGTAGAAAAAAGGCCCTTTTCAGGCCGTTTTCTTTCTAAGATTGTGAGCCAGAGCCAGTAATCCTGCCTCTATTTCCACTTTTGATTTGCCCCGAAGCAGGAAGCGTTTAAAGTGATGATTGTTTTTGATATTGCCAAAGACAGGTTCTACATCGCAAGGCCGCTTTTTTCGATGATAAATGCCTTGCTCACTGTTCAAATTTTCTTTTACCTGCTGCTTGTATTTTTTCAGCGTATGATTTACCTCGATTACTCTGTTGCCTTTCGCTTTATAACATGCTCCTCGCAATGGACAGCCGTTGCAGTTTTGAGCCTGGTATTTTGTGATTATTTGGCTAAATCCGGTTCTTGTTTTTGCTTGATGAGAACCAATATTTTCCATCCTTTGGCCCATCGGACACACATAAAAATCGTTTTCACTATTGTAATAAAGCGTCTCTGCTTTGAATGGATATTTTTTATCCGGCTTGCTGCTTTGCTCTTTATCAAAATAATTGTACTTCACATAATTTTCAATATTGTTTTGCTGCAGATACCGGTAATTTTCTTCTGATCCATAACCGGCGTCAGCCGTGATGGTTTCAGGCAGATGTTGATATTGTTGTTTGTAAATTTCGGTATGCTCCTGTAAAGTAGTAGTATCAGCTGTTGTAGGATGTAATGAGTAGTTTACGATGTATTGATTATTGGTTGATATCTGAAAATTATAGGCCGGTTTTAATTGCCCGTTGAGCATATGATCTTCCTTCATCCTCATGAAGCTTGCATCGGTATCAGTTTTACTATAACTGTTTCTGCCATTCAAAATCTTTTCCTGCCCGGCATACTTTTTTAAATTATTGGGCCAGTTTTTCTTTGCATAATTTAATTTCTGCTTTATTTGTTTGCTTACTGGTTTATCTTTTAGTGCTTCGTCTATTTTTTGGATCGTTTGTTCTACTTTTTCAGCATCTATTTTTTCAAAATCTGTAGGATCGGTATCCGGCATTTCTGCTGCCGCTACATTTTGTGCATATTGCCACAGTTCATCGAGTTGCTTTCTGATCCTTTCCTTAGAAGTCTTGATAGCATTGCCCCAAACAAAGGTGTAGCGGTTGGCATTGGCTTCTATCTTCGTGCCGTCTGTATAAAGTGATTTTATATTTAGTATTCCTTCTTCAGCCAACAAAAGAACTACCTGGGTAAATATTTGTCTGAGCACTTCTTTTAAGCGTTCACTTCTAAATCTATTAATAGTATTATGGTCTGGAGTATTCATACCACTCAGCCACATATAATGAATGTTTTCTTTTAAAGCGGCTTCTATTTTGCGGCTGCTATAAGTGTTGTTAATATATGCATAAACTAATACTTTGAGTAACATTCTTGGATGAAAACTGCTTGTTCCCCCACCTTTGTATTTTTTGATCAGAGGGTCAATATCTATTTTATCCAGCACCTGGTTGACAACTCTAACAGGATGGGAAGGACTAATTAGTTCATCGAGTGAAGGTGGAAGCAGCATTGCCTGATTTGGTTGATAGGCTTTGAAAGCCACACTGAGTTTACGTTTTGCCATAGTTATAAGACAACTTTCAACTTCAAATCATTGCATCAAAACCAATAAAATTTATCTACATCAAATTGTGAACAACTCAGTCAAATTTTTGAAAAATAAAAAAGAGGCTATCCTTTTGAGACAGCCTCGTTTTTTGTTTGAGATTCCCCGAGTAATGCAATCATGGAAAAAGATATTTTCAATTTATTTTTCTACATTTTCCCAAACAGAAGGGATAATGGAATTCAAATCACCGTTATTTATTGGTTTACTACTAAGAATTAATAAATCTCTCATGAGGATGCAGAATTCTCTTGTAAGAGACAATTATTCATAAGAATAAGGAATAAGGATAAATACGGTAAATTTAAGCGCGTTTGAGAAACTAATATCCGGTTAGCTAAGAAAATCAGCGTACCAATATCCTGAAGATTTCACAATACGTTTCTGTGTTGCAAAGTCAACATATACAAGACCAAACCGGGGGTAATATCCTTCGGCCCATTCAAAATTATCGAGGAACGTCCACACAAAATAGCCCGTAATATTGACGCCTTCATTTTTAGCCCGCAATAACTGGCCGATATTATTTTTGAGGTAATTAATTCTTCTGGCATCGTCAACTTTACCTTTTTTTACTTCATCATGAAAAGCAGCGCCATTTTCTGTAATGATTAATTGAGGCATATTTTTATATGCGCTGTATTTCTTTAAAATGTGATACATGGATTCCGGATATACTTCCCAATTCATCAGGGTCGTTTCTACATTACGTTTGTTTGCCTTGATTATTTTTGCACCAATAAACGGCACCAGGCAAGTATGCCTGACTTTTTCCCGGGTATAATTTTGCAAGCCGATAAAATCCATATTAAATACAAGATTTTTTTCATCGCCCTGCTTTACAAATTTTTCAATCCTTCTCAAAACGGGAACGTCCATTGTTGGATAACCCAATCCCAGCAATGGTTCTATAAATAAACGGTTAAGCAGCGCATCTACTTTTTTTGCCGCGATATTGTCTTTTTCATTGCTTCTAAAAGGTTCAATATGGGAGCAGGAAAAGGTCGTTCCCACTTTATTACCCTTCTGCATTGATTTTATAATTCGGGCACCGTAAGATTGAGCCAGTGCAGCGTGATGAGTAGCTGCTAAAAAATTATTGAAACCCTTTTTACCGGGAGCGTGTACTCCAAGAAAATACCCTGCACCTGTGAATACCATCGGCTCATTGAGAACCATCCAACGATTTACCCGGTCGCCAAAATGAGATATGCAGGTAGTAACATAATTACCAAACCATTCAACAACATCACGGTTTACCCAACCTCCTTTTTTTTCAAGCTCATAAGGGAGATCCCAATGATAAAGTGTTATCCATGGCGTAATGTCAAGCTCAAGCGAAAAGTCTATAAGACGATTATAAAAGTCAATTCCATCTTGATTTAAATTCCCAATACCATTGGGAAAAATGCGGCTCCATGAAATAGAAAAACGATGATTCGGAATGTTGAGCATGTTCATCAGGCATAAATCCTTTGCGAAGCGGTTGTAAAAATCGCAGGCAACATCGGCGTTTTGGTTTTGGAAGATTTTATTTTTTTGCTTCACAAAAACGTCCCAGATTGATTTGCCTTTTGAGTGAATATCATATCCTCCTTCTATCTGGTAGGCGGCGGTAGAAACACCCCAGGTAAAATCTTTACCAAAATCATCTTTGCTCAGCGACATCGTTAATTCAGGTTTTGAGGAAGATTATTTCCGGTAATATCCCTTCTTAATTTTTTGTAGGAATAAGGAATGGCGCCTGGTTCTACCCGGTATATATCACGGACAGAAGTATAGCTATCAAAAATTTCATCTATTATTTGTCGTGTGATGTCCGGAAAGTCAACAGAAATTATTTGACCGGTTTTTGTCCATTTTTCAATTTTCTTTATGTGAGAAGGTCGCAATTTTTTCAAAACCGGTACACCCATTTTTTTGAGCGCTGCCGCATTGCATTGTTGTTCATATTGACCTTTCATTGGTATCACCATTAATTTTTTTTCAAGAAATAAGGCTTCGGCAGGCGTTTCAAATCCGGCACCACACAAAACTCCTGTCGATGACACGATACTTTTTATAAAAAGATCGTTATTTATAGGGAAGACGATAATATTTTTTTTTGCGTATGATTTCCGCGAGCTTTTTGAAAAAACCTGCCACTCTATATCATTTATTTCGCTAAGAACTTTTATTAACTTCTTATCGCTGTATGCAGGAAGATAAACGGTGTAATGTTTTTTATTCCGGATTGTTGCATTCCGGACTTCTGCACGGATCACCGGAGTAAAAATATTTGTATCATATTGTTTGAAATGAAACCCATATTGAACAGTAGCAGGGGCATAATTTTTGGCAATCAGTTTTCCAACCGGATCAAAGTTATCCGCTCGGGGCGACTTTTTATTCAAAACTGCGGATTGATGGCTTAGCGCAATACAATGTTTCCGTTGTAGCCTGCAAGCCCATGAACTGACAGGTTCAAAATCACTGATTACCATATCATAGTCATTAACAGGAAGATTCTTAATTTCATTGTAAAATCTTTTCAGCTTTGCTTTTTTATAAGTGGCTGCGAGATCAATACCTCCTTTTTTGCCAAACACAAAACTCAATCCTTTCAACATATATTTTACAGAATAACCAAGTTCTACGTCCGATTCGGTCCCACTGATAAGGATATCAACTTCTCCTTTTTCCTGCAGCAACGGGATAATATCACGTGCCCTGCTCAGGTGCCCATTGCCGGTTCCCTGGATTGCGTAAAGTATTTTCATTCGGTTTTCATTAAATTAAAGTCAGCAACCATGTTTTCAAAAAGCTCGTTATTGGAAAGGATGTTTTCTCCGGGGCCTTCATTAGTTTCTTCTTCCATTTCTCCTTCATCGTATTTATAGATGTTCCACTCCCCGTCATTGTATTCCAGGGCAGTAAGGTTCTCTATCCAATCCCCCGAATTAAGGTAAAGAATGGAACCATGCGCGTTTGAGATCTCACGCATTTCCGGCTGATGAATATGGCCACATATCACATAGTCATAGTGATTGGATATGCCAATATCTGCTGCCGTTGTTTCAAAATTATTAATGTATTTGACTGCACTCTTTACACTATTTTTTATCTTTTTCGAAAGTGATAATTTTCCTTTTTTAAACAAGCCTTCAGATATAAAATTGGCAAACCTGTTAATGAGGATTAATGTATCATAACCTGCCGCACCTAACTTTGCAAGCCATTTCGAGTGTTGCATTGTTACATCAAAAACATCACCATGAAAAATCCAGGCAGTTTTATTAGTGCCCAAAGCACTGAACAATCCTTCCATTCCACAAGTTAAACCAGAAGATTATTCATCTGATACTTATAGAGAAAAGGCTTCTCTAAAAACAGAGGATGTTGATCGTCTTGAGCAGATGATGCAAACAATGAAACAGTCTGGAAGTGATGATTCTGAAATGGAGCAACTCAATAGCATGCTTGAAAAGATATTGGAGATTCAGCATCCGAAACGGGTATCTGAAAAGAACAAAGAAATATCTGAAGAAAGGAAAGGTCAGGTATTTACTGTTACAGCAAAAGATTTTGCCGACTTTGTTTCGTTAATCAATAATAATTCTTTTAATAAAGTACAACCAGATACTACTATTCGTGTAAATATTCGATCCAATTCTTTCTATTCAATTGATGATTTAAATGTCCCGAATGAATCAGCAAATGCTATTGAAGCAGTTATTCATGAAACGCAAACATTGATCAACGGATCTACAGTAAAACTTCGTCTGCTTAATGATGTTTATATTAATGGAGTACTTATTCCTAAAAACAACTTTTTGTTTGGCACAGCATCGCTTAACGGAGAAAGGCTCAGCATTAAAATTACCAGTATCCGTTTTCATAATTCATTGTTCCCGGTGGCACTATCTGTTTATGATATGGATGGAATAGATGGAATTTATATTCCCGAAGCTATTACCCGGGATGTTGCCAAACAATCCGCTGATCGTACTTCACAAGGCTTTGGCCTGACAACCTTAGATCCTTCAATAGGGGCGCAGGCAGCAAGTGCAGGAATTGAAGCTGCACGAAGTCTTGTTAGCAAAAAAGTAAAATTAATTAAAGTAACAGTAAAAGCAGGTTACAAGGTTTTACTCAAAAATGGGTAGAATAAAATGAATTAAGCATGCTATTAAAATAAGATTAAACAAGAATGTTCATAATTAAAATTTTAAGAATGAAAAAGATAAGTGTGATAATGATAAGTGGAGTTTTCATTATTCTTATAAATATTAAAGCATTTTCTCAAAGTATTACCGGAGTAAACGCTAGGGTGATTACGCCATATCCCCTGACAATTACATTTTATAAAACAACAAATCTGATTTTCCCGTGTGCCGTTAAAAGTGTGGATAGAGGTAGTGCTGATATACTGGTTCAAAAAGCAAAGGGTATAGAAAATATTCTGCAATTAAAGGCAGCGAAACAAAGTTTTAAAGAAACAAATCTCACTGTAATTACTGGTGATGGTGTGTTCTATTCTTTTATAATCAACTATTCAGATAGCACACCGGTTCTCAATATCGAATTTTCAAAAGACAGCATTAAAGAAGAATCACAAACTTTATTTTCTTCTGGGATAAATCAAATAAATATTCAAACAACTGCCGGAAGAATTACCAATGAAAAAAGGACGGTACATGGTATCAAAAACAAAAAGTACGCAATCAAGTTACAACTACAGGGGCTTTATATCAATGAAGATATTATTTATTACCAGCTGGAATTGCAAAATAATTCCAATATAAATTATGACATCGACCAACTACGGTTTTTTATACGCGACAAAAAAAAGATTAAAAGAACTGCCTCGCAGGAAATGGAAATAAAACCTCTTTTTATAGATAGCGATACAAATACTGTTAGAGGTGAATCAAAACATGTGTTTGTATTTGCATTATCCAAATTTACTATTCCTGATAAAAAATTTTTGTTCGTACAACTCATGGAAAAAAATGGAGGCAGAAATCTGAACCTTAAAATTCATAATAAAACAATCATTAGAGCGAATCGAATAGGGCCATAGAAATACTATTGGGCTCGCTTTTAAAAATACTGCTTATTGATGCTGGAACAATTACAGGAGGGAAATTTAATTAAGCAAATTTATTCACTAAAAAAATAAATATCATGAATCAGAAAAACTTTGACTACCTGAAAGACCAGGTAAAATTTACAGGCTTCGGAGAAGGGCTGGAAACTAAATTGAAAGAAAGAATGGAAAAGCAGTCGCCGGAATTTCAACTATTACATAAAAGTAGTTTTGGAAATGAGGAAGCAATTGCTACGCTTCATTTTAAGAAATCGAATGAAAGTGACAGGTATTTTTTCAATAAATACGAACTGACATTGAAACCAGAAAATAGTAGTGACGTTATGGAGCAAACATTCTTTATCAATAAGGGGAATTCAATAACGCTCAAAGAAGCTTATAACCTCATGAATGGAAGATCTATCAATAAAGACCATACCACCAAGGAAGGACAGGTTTATAACGCCTGGATGCAAATGAATTTTAAAGAAACGGATAACAAGGGCAATTACAAGATCAGGCAGTTTCATCAGAACTATGGGTATGGTTTGGATAGTGAATTGGCTAAACATCCAATTAAAGAATTGGCCCAGGAGCAGGAAAAATCCCGGTTAATACAATCGTTACAAAAGGGGAACCGGCAGTCTGTGACATTTATAGAAAATGGAAATGAACAGAAGCGTTTTATTGAAGCTAATCCACAATTCAAAACCATTAATATTTATGACAACAATATGCAGCGTTTGGACAACAGGCAATCCAAAGAAGAAAAACAGAGTCAGCAGGTGGAAAGCAAGTCTGTAAAGCATGAAGCTAAAAAGGAGGAACAGAACTTTGGCGACGATGATGGCCCTGAAATACCAAAAGCAGCAAAAAAAAGAAAAAAACAAAGTCAGTCTGTATGACCAGTATTTTTTTAAAATGACCTGGAAGATTATTTATTGAACAAGTAATGATCAATAGACAGCAGCAATTAAAGAACAGGGAAAAGTAGATTTATCTTTCCCTGTTTCTTACAACGGCACTACAGTTTATTTTATAAAAGATTAAAAAGAAATTGATCAATGCAATTTTTAAAACCTTTATCAGATTTCTTTTTCGCTATTGAAAATGATCCGCGTATTAGTATTACTCATATTGGTATTTATGCGGCATTGTTACAATACTGGAGTGAGCATCATTATAAAATTCCAGTGCAAGTTTTTAGTTATGAAATCATGCGGATTGCAAAGCTATCATCTGCAAACACCTATCATAAATGCGTTAAAGAATTAAGTGAGTACGGATACATAATGTATGAGGCATCCTTTAACCGAAAAAAGGGAAGTAAGATCTATTTTACTAAAAAAGATTCTTTATTCTAACTTGTTTTTCGCCTTATTAAATCATTAAATCATTTATTCAATTAAAGACTATGGCAACAACTGATGAAAAAATCGTAATGAAGGCGGTAGCCATTTGTTTCAAGCCCTATCTGAAGCCAGAAGAAGCGCAGATATATTGCAACCTAGGCAGGACCCAGTTGGCAAAAAGATGCGAAGAACATCGTGTATTCAAAAATGAGAGTGGTTATTATAAAAGGGATGACCTTGACCGCATGATGTCTGGGCAGTACCTTCCTCAATTGGGGTAAATGAAAGTTCATTTTTAACCTTCTGTAGGTAAAGGAATTTGCGTTGAAAAGGTGTAAGGCATCCTGTCGTAATCTCGTTAGGACTTATTCAGAGTTAGGCAATATTAATGCCCTCTGTATTAGCTCCATTTAATGCCACCCAATTTCCAGTTCCATTATATTTGAAGTTCAATTTCATTGATTTGCTGAGGGTTGAAATCCTAATGAGTTCAGGTAATAAACCATATCGATTTGATTCGCTTCTTCACAGTTCATTCTTCACTATTTATCGATCACTACTTTATGTTGATTTAAGAATTTCATCTCCGGAAATAATACAATGAATCTTGCAAACTTCTGCAGATTCTAATAGTGCTTTTTTGGCGAAACGTAACTGTTAAACGCAGGTGCTTATTCTGTTAAACGCGGGTGCTTATTTTTTTAATTGGTCAGCAATTATTTCTTCAATCAAAATGCTGATTTATTGCTGGAACTTCCTGACCTTATTGGGAGCAAGCACGGGCATTTCTTCCATTCTTCTATATTTCCCGTTCGCAATAAAATTTCCGATCGTAAAATTAAAGGAAGGTTATTAATAACAATACTTGAACAAATATTGAACAGGTGGTATATGGAATCAATAAAGCCGTATATGAATATTAAGACAATAATGATGTGGATGCCGCTGGTTGATATTGATGCGGACATCGTCACTTTTGCTTCAGGTTCTCGGAAAAAGGGGAGTGTTTTTAAGTATGAAATATCCGATATGTCCGAAGAGTAATTTAAATATATGTCCGAAAATGATTTTGAAATTAGTCGCGCTAAAACAATGAAAGCCGGTGATGCTACCTGGCATTTGGCTTATAGGATTCATAATGACCGGGGAAATAAATCGGCTATAATGCGCAAGGTTTTTACTATTATTTATATGGCTGATGATGCAAAGACCACTGAGCCAAAAATTTCATGGCAGCAGGAAGATTTGAAAGTATGGCTAATGAATAAACCTGTTGGAACGGTTGCCGATTCAGTTTATCATTATTCTACCTAATCCTATAAATGAATGCAGATGTTTATTTTAAAGAAAACAGGGTAACTCTTTCAGTTGATAATTATTTATACCTTTTTATTATTGTTTTCTAACAAGATCGTTGCAGCTGCAAAGCCTTGATATTTCCTCTTCCGCAGCAAATGCAACTCTGCCTGTTTCTTTTTCCAAACCTTTCTATCCTAAATGCATTGATATCTATCTAATGAGGTGTTCTTTCAACAAGATCACTGAATATTTTTCCTGTAGCCACTCCCTGTAAAATTCGAAGTATTGCGTGACCTCCGGGACCAAAAGATTATCCAAACTATCAACATTTCCAATATAGGGCAATCCGTGCGCAGGCTTGTCCATATCTTATCTTTCGGCGGTAAATCAATTTTCAGTCGCGGTTAAAATAATGAAACCGGGGTGCTGAAGAAAAAGCGGTATGAAAAAACAGATTGATGAAATGTGAATATCCTTCAAACGGAAAGTACAAATCCCAATCATATTAATTTAAAATTTTGACAATTGATACAACTCTCATTACTGTTAAAGATGGCAATGCCAATCCTGCGCCCTTAGGTTTACTTGCTTTTGATATGACTAGCGTATTGCTTAATCTGTATAAATCAAAATCTTTTTGAAATAAATTCTATGATCCTTGCCATCGGTATTTTTTATGGTGGCTTTGCACAAATTATTGCACCGATTCTTGAAGGCAAAAAAAATAATAATTTTGGACTTACTGTGGGTTGTCTGCAATTTACACTGGTACAGGAATCTATTGAATGAGGTGTATGGGAAAACGAAGTTGCCAATGGGAGCAATTCGAAGTGTTTAATTCTATAATATTCTTGTCATAATCGAATTTTTCAAATGTTTTGGCGGAAGCTTTGTTTCGTTCTAAGCCATTAGTCTCAATTGAAACGAAAAAATTACACTCCAAACTCGAAATCATAGCAAAGGATAATTGCATTCGCATTTCGCACAAATGAAGATTGAGCGGTAGTTGGCAGTAACGGTTTTAATCCCATTTGTTTTTGTAAATGTGTTTAATGTGCGGTTGGCCGTATTCGCCTTCTTCATTCCCGTTTATTGAGTGGTAAGTTAGCGTTAGGTTTGTCTGCAGGAAACAGTATCTCGAGATCTTCAAATCGGGTATTCAAATGTAATCTCATAGCAGTACGGAAAGCGTCTGTGGTTCCTTTTTTCAAAATGCCAACCAGGGTCGGATGAGAAATAATTTGGCGGTTGCGCCAGTTTTTACTTCTGGAATAGGTAGTGAATAAAGTGTTTAATAAATTCTGAAAAGTACCCAGCGATTTATTACCCGACATCTTGTATAAAGCTGTATGAAATTGAATATCCAGGGATACAAGTGTTTCCAGGTCATCTACATCGGTAGCTTCCTCTTTTGCAACAATTTGGTCCAGTGCATTCAAAGATTCTTCCGTTTTTCTTAAAAAAATAAAATCAGCCATACCGATTTCGAGCATGATTCTGACCTCATATAGATCCTTGAGAGATTCCATATCCAGTTTCCCGGAATTAACGATGGTCTTAACTCCGTAAAACATATCAGGCGATTTTAATATAGTTCCACGCTTTCTTTTAGTCTCTATAAAGCCCATCATTCTGAGCCTACTCAGTGCTTCCCGTATTACAACCCGGCTTACGCCTAATATTTCCGCAAACTCACTTTCTTTCGGAAAGATATCTCCTAACTGGTATCCCTTTTCGGTCACGTATCCAAGGATTTGTTGTTCTGTTCTTTCTGTTAATGTTGGATCTTTTTTCATATTAAGTCATATTTAATGAAATTAATTAAACGGCTGAATTTCAGCCAAAGGTAGAAGTGATGATCATAAATCCTAAAAAATAAAATCTTTTTTCATTAAGTAATACAAAATAACGGAAATTATTTTATCTTGCGTTTAAATTAACGATAACGCTTAAATATGTATTACAAAACAAAGCTAAATCGGAGATTTTTAATGTATTAATTATTAGCACTTTAACACAAATTCTTTCTCATTTTAAATCATTTTTTATGAAGAATTGCTTGTTATCTACTTGTTTTTTATTATCAGCTTTATTACTTACAGTCGTGCCTGCAGGGTTAACAGCAGCGCCGTTTCCTGGGCACCGAAATGCTGAAATACGGGTTTCCGGGAAGATCACTGATGCTGCCGGTGAACCCCTTGCCGGCGTTTCAATTGTTGAAAAGGGAACTCAGAATGGTACAATCTCCAACGCAAAGGGTAGTTATGAGTTAAGTGTCACGCCTGATGCAACCCTTATCTTTACCATGGAGGGAATGGAAACCCAGGAAATCAAAGTCCATGGAAGAAGCACCATTAATGTGGTCTTGATTGCCAACGAGGTTCAGTTAAATGAAGTCGTTGTAGGATACAGTGTGCAGCGAAAAAAGAATGTGACGGCGGCAGTTTCAAAATTGGACCCGCAGCAAATGAATAACGTTGCTAATCCAAACCCTGTCCAGGCTGTTCAGGGCAAAATAGCCGGGCTTTCTGTTCCAATGGTGTCAGGCCAGCCGGGAGCGGGTGCAGATAACATCATTATACGAGGTGGTACAAAGCTTAATGTCTACGGTTCATCAAATGGAAATAGTGGTGGTACTGCTACAGGGGGTGTGAATGGGTCCAGTCCGCTGGTAGTTGTGGACGGAGTTTTCAGATCTTTGGATGACATTAATCCGGAAGATATCCAATCTTTCGAGGTCATGAAGGATGCAGCTTCAACAGCAATCTATGGTGCCCGCGGTGCAAATGGGGTTATCGTCATTACTACGAAGACCGGGAAATATAACTCAAAACCGGTAGTAACGGCCAATTACCGCCATACGTGGGAGACCCCTTTACGAACCTATCATTATCTGAGCGCCAAAGATTATTTAACGCTTGCAAGAACTACTGTAGCTAATACTCACGATAAGATCGATAAAAACAATTTGCTTAACAACGGAGGATTTTCTGCCGGTACCACCATATATACTCAGCCAGGACAATACGGAAATGCAACCAATCTAACCGCTTTGTATGATAACATTGTTGCGGTCGAAGGACAACAATACGTTGACAATTTGCTGGCGCATGGTTGGCAAACAATGGATGATCCCGTTAATCCTGGAACGAAATTGTTATATGCAGACAATCACTATCAGGATCTTTTGTGGAATACGGGCAATACCGACAACTATAACGTGGGAGTAAACGGCGGTGGTGAACGTGCAAATTATAACGTATCAATGGGATACATTGACCAAGCAGGAACTTTTGTTGGAACCAACTACAAACGCTATAACGCCCTGGGAAATTTTGGCTTTAAGGTTTCCGATAATCTTAAACTGACAGCCATGGTAAATTACGACAACGAATTGCCCAATTATGTAGAAGCTTATCAAAATGAGCTTACCAGGGGAACAAGGCTGACGCCATTAATTAGGATATTTAAGGATAACGGCGATCCTACCACAGGTGAAGTGTTATCTGCCAGGAACCGTTTTCATACTTTAAAATATGACCATACCGATGTTTCTACAGAACGGCTCGTTTCAAGGTTGGCGGCAGATCTTACCATCACAAGAGGATTGCATTTTCGTCCGTCCGTGTCTTACCTGATTCAGGATTACAGCTATCTTTTTCACCGCGATGCTTTTCCTGATCCCATCCAGTTTTCAACTCAAAGGCAAAAAACGGAAAATTCAGACAATTTTCGCCAGTTAATGACCGATCAGATCCTGCAGTACGATTTTAACGTAAATGAAGATCATCATTTCTCCGTTTTGGGAGGGTTTAACTATACCCGTGAATTGCATAACATAATTAATATAGGCTCACAAAGGGCAACAAATGATTACATATCCACCATTGATGAACCTTCAGTAACGACCATCAATGGTCAGACTGTAAGCAATGTAACCAGTTTTGGTACCGAAATCGATGAAACGAGGTCTGCCAGTTATTTCGGCCAGCTCAATTACAATTTCATGGGTAAGTATCTTTTTAGCAGCGCCTTGAGGTATGATGGTTTCTCTAATTTTGCGCCGCAAAATAAATATGCATTGTTTCCGTCAGTATCGGCAGGTTGGAACATCAGTGACGAAAAATTCTGGAAAACAAAAATCATCAATACACTAAAACTAAGAGGCAGTTGGGGCACGGCAGGCTCTAACGATCTGGACATTACAGATACATACGGTAATTACACAGCAACAGCTTATGCTCAGAATCCGGGCATATTGCGCCGTAATCTTTCAAACCCAAGTTTGAAATGGGAATCCACAGAAACGACTGACCTGGCTTTCGATGCCGGATTCCTGCACGACCGGGTTACGCTTAGCGTGGATTGGTATAATAAACTCACTAAAAACAGGATCGCTTCCAAGCCGCTACCTTCAGAGGCACCATTTTCATCGATTACGTATAATAATGGAACGTTACAAAATAAAGGGGTGGAAATAGCGCTTGGTGGAACTCCGGTAAATGGCAAAAATTTTACCTGGCGCGCGAACTTCACTTTTGCATATAACCAGCAGAAAATTGTGAAATTACCCGATAATGGTCGCGATAAAAATCGCCAGGGAGGAACAATTGTTTATGATCCGGGTAGTAAAACGGAAAAGGAAGTAGGTGGTTATGCTGAAGGAGAAAGACCATTTGGTATCTGGGGCTATAAAGTGGTAGGCGTATTTTCAACCGATGCTGAAGCAGCAGCATGGAATGCGAAAGTAAAAGATCAGTTGGCATCACCACTCGGAATTGCTGTTGGAAAACATGCCGGTGACTATGAATTTGCTGATTTAAATAATGATGGGGTCATCGATACCAAAGATGAAGTGTTCTTCGGGTACCGTTCCCCGGACGTGATAGGCGGTATGCAAAATACATTTACGTATAAGAATTTTTCTTTGCGTTTTAATGTTGACTATGCCACAGGCTTTATTATTGAAAATGGTGCACTGGCACGTTCGCTTGGCCAGGGCAGGGCATTTAATGAAGGAGCGCCGGCTGAAGCTTTAGGCAATGACATCTGGCAGAAGCCGGGGGATGTCGGTAAAAAATATGCACGGTTTTCATTTGCGGATTTTGACTATGGACAAAGAAATTACTTGAGAACTTCTCCGATTGGAACCAACAACAGCTATGGCTCAGATGTGTCAACCATGGCCGAGAAAGGCAACTTTTTAGCGATACGCGAAATATACCTCTCTTATGATGTTGCAAAAAACTGGATTAAAAGAATTCATGCTACCGGGCTGACCGTTTATGCAAGCATTTATAACGTTGGCTATATAACCGCTTATGATGGACTGGATCCGGAAACTTATAAAGGGTTTGATGATGGCGCTTATCCGAGGCCCCGTCAGTTTTCGCTTGGCGCAACACTAAAGTTTTAAATCCATTTATTAATATTTATTACAAATAATATGAAAAAGATATTTCTCTTCGCCGCTGCAATAGCTTCTTTGCTAACGATAGCGGGTTGCAAAAAGATACTGGAAGTGGCTCCTAAATCTCAAATCACCGAACAGGTTTATTTTAAAAATGAAGGCGATTTCGAGCCTTATGTAACAGGAATTTACACTTACATGAGAACGCTTGCAGACAATATTACTTATGGAACGGAAAGAAGTGAAGAACTGGTAGCCGCTTCCAACGCACGTTTTTCAACTGCATGGAGCCAGATTTTAAGCCCTTCTGTTGGGGCGATAAATTACAGCTCATGGTACCAGGCTATTGGTCAGTGTAATCTTTTACTGGCCAAAATTAAACCCTTTGCCTTTTCCTCTGATCCGGCTACGAAAAAACGGATCGTGGCGGAAACTCACGCCTTGCGCGCTTATTTTTATTTCCATCTCATGCGTATTATAGGCGATTGTCCGCTTATGCTGCAGGCGATCACCAGCGCAGACGTGCCGTTGTTGCCGCGTTCACCTGCTACGGACGTCATGAAACAGGTACTCGGAGATCTCGATACAGCAATAGTCACCTTTCCGGATGCAAAATTTGTAAGTAAATATCGTTTTTCCTACACGGCGGCAGAAGCGTTAAAGGCAGAAGCAAGTTTGTGGAACGCGAAAGTTTTGGGAGCCGGTGCTGCAGGTTTTAATGATGCATTAAATGCCATCGCAGAAGTGGAAAAGGCGGACCTTTCGCTCATGCCAAAATTCAGGGAAGTGAATACGGTAAGACAAAACAAAGAGATCATACTTGCGGCATATTATCAGCGCGACGAGACAGGAAATAATTATGCGATGAATGCATTGCCCTTTCTTACTATTGTACAGGCGGCGTCCAACCTAGACAGCATTCCGTGGTGCCGCACTTCTTCGAACGGGCAGGGAGCTTACCAGATAAGCCCGCTTTCAAGATCCTTATTCACCAATCCCGATGATCAAAGAATTCCTTCCACCTGGATATTGCAAAGAAATGGGAATACGACCAGCTACGCCTGGATTACCAAACTTCCGGGAAATGTTTACGCAGACGACCGGGTGCCTGATAATGATTTGATAATTTTTAGGCTGGCTGACGTATACCTGATGGCTGCAGAAGCTCATGCAGGTCTTGGACAAACTGATAGCGCTATAACTTATTTGAACAAGGTAAGAGAACGTGCCGGAACAGGTGATTATGCAGGTGCTACAGATAAAGCAACGGTCGAACGTGAAATTTTAGACGAGCGTGGACGCGAACTCTTTTTTGAAAATAAGCGTTGGTATGATCTCGTAAGATTCTATAAAGGAGGGACAATTGATATTTACAACTACATACCCAACCTTAAAGGAAAAAGCACACCAATTTACTGGCCGTTGAATTCTACGGTGCTGGCCAACAATCCAAATGTGACACAAACCGAAGGCTATTGATGATAAACTTTGTTAACTCCATAAGTGCTCAGATGAATAAAACATTTGCCGATGTTGTCAGTAAAATAATTTTTTGTTTGCTCATTACTGTAAAGGTTAGTGCTCAGCAGGCGCTGTTTACTGATACGACTTTGTTGTTTGAGCCGGTGACAGATGGCTATACGATGTATCATGTTCCTGCACTTGTAGTGAGTAAAAAGGGCACGCTTCTGGCATTTGCAGAAGGCAGATACGGTAATGGAAATGACTGGGCCAATATTGACCTTACCATGCGGCGAAGCACTGATGATGGAAATACCTGGGAACCGCTTCGGGTGATTATTAAACATTCCGAAGGAAAACCAACAAGCAACATTACTCCCATAGTAGACAAGAATGGCACCATTCATCTGCTTTTTCAAATTAATTATGCAAGGGCATATTATATGAAATCAGTTGACGATGGAAAAACATGGTCCGCACCTACCGATATTACTTATGCCTTTGATCAATTCAAAAAAGATTATGATTGGAAAGTCCTTGCACCCGGGCCAGGCCATGCAATACAATTATTTAACGGAAGATTACTCGTCCCGGTTTGGCTGTGCATTCCGGATCGTAGCAGGCCCGGAGGCGACCACCGTCCCAGTTGTGTGGCAACAATTTATAGTGATGATCATGGCAAAACGTGGGAAAGAGGTGGCATCATAAGCAACAATGGAGATATTGCCGCTAATCATCATGATACAATTATTAATCCTAACGAATCGGTATTATTACAACTTGAGGATGGCCGCGTCATGATAAACATGCGTAATGAGTCAACCTTAAACCGCCGTCTGGTAAGTTATAGCCCGGATGGGGTGTCAAAATGGACAGTTCCTCATTTCGATACGGCATTATTTGAGCCGGTTTGTATGGCCAGTCTTATAAGGATCAGTGGCGGACATGGGCAGAAAAGCCGCATCATATTTGTAAATCCCGACAGCCGCAACGATGCTGTTTCAGTCAATAAAAGCCGGAAAGTAAACAAGCCACGGGAAAATCTTACTGCCAGGATCAGCTATGATGAAGGGAAAACATGGCCCATGCAAAAAGTCTTGCATGAAAAAGGCGCCGGCTACTCTGATCTTGCCGTAAAAGGCGATACCGTTTATTGTTTATATGAAATAAGAAACGGAGGTAATAATGATTGGAAATATCGGATAGTACTGAGAAGATGTAACCTGGAATGGTTAACGGAGGCGAAAGATTTTATAAAAAAATAAATAAACATTTAAGTAATAACATGAAGAAAATTGAAGGATTAATTGCTGCGGCGTTTACGCCACTTCACCCCGATGGTACAATAAACAGGGAAATGATCCCGGAAGTGGTTGATAAACTCGTAGCCGATGGACTAAAAGGAATATTTGTATGCGGCAGTAATGGTGAAGGGCCGAATATGACTTCACAGGAAAGAATGATGGTCGCCGAAGATTTCATAAAAGCTGTTAATGGAAGACTACTGACCATTGTGCACGTTGGCCATAGCAGTATTGAGGAAGCGAAATTGCTGGCAGGCCATGCAGCAAAGATCGGCGCCGATGCTTTTTCATCTGTTGCAGCGTTTTACTTCCGCCCGACATCCGTGCAGAATCTTGCAGATTGTATGGCAGAAATTGCAACAGGCGCTCCTGATCTTCCTTTTTACTATTACCATATTCCACATCTCACCGGTATTTCAATGGATATGGTGCGCTTCCTGGAAATTGCAGGAACTATGATTCCCAACCTGGCGGGAATTAAGTACACCGCATCAACCATACATGAATTTCAGGCTTGCCGTGCGTATCAAAATAAACGGTACGATATCTTGTTCGGGCTCGATGAACTGCTTCTTCCCGCACTGGCTGTAGGCGCAAAAGGGGCAATCGGCAGCACATACACATTTGCTGCACCGGTTTATCAAAAGACGATTGAATATTTTAACTCCGGAGATATAACGGCAGCCCAGAAAAACCACGAACAGATAATACAAATTATCAGGCTCTTATTGAAATATCCTCCCATCCCGGCGCAAAAGGCAATTATGAAAATGTTGGGATGGGATTTCGGTCCTTGCAGGCTTCCCTTGCAAAATTTGTCTGAGGACGATTATAAAAAATTCCACTCGCAGCTTATCGAAATACCATTATTCAATCATTTGCCTGTAAGGGAAAAAGAAGGATACCGGAAATGAAATTTTATTACTTATTCCTGTTAATTAGTCTGATCACCATGAATGCTGATGCCCAACCTGAAAGAAGCCATTTGTTTACCTGGCACCAGGCAAAACAATTACCTGATCCCGAAGGTTTTGCCGGACCTTATGCAGGCGTCAGCAATGGAGCGCTGATTGTAGCCGGCGGCTCTAATTTTCCTGGAGGCGGCCGCCCCTGGAATAATGCTGCAAAAGTTTGGTATGATGACATTTTTGTGCTGCAAACAATCGATGGCAATTGGAGTAAATTTGGAAAGCTGCCCGCACCTATGGGCTATGGAGTCGCCTTAACTTACAAAAACATGGTTCTCTGCGTCGGTGGTGGCGATACAAAACAGTGTTACAGCGATGTCTTTTCAATTACGTTTGATGGTAAGGCGGATCATATAAGTTTCCTCCCTTCCCTGCCCCAAGCGTTGATGAATGCCTGCGGGGTTATTGAAGATGAAGTATTATATATTATGGGAGGAATAAAAACGCCTGCAGGTGAAACACAGAATAATTTTTGGTCGCTTGATCTTACCGCTGCTGCAACGCGGCAAGGCAAATGGAAAATTCTTGAAAACCTGCCCGGCAAATCCAGGATGCTGGCAACAGCAGGCTGTGTTAACGGGAATATCTATCTTTTTGGCGGTGCACACCTTTATCCTTCAGGGAATACCTTGCAGAGAGAATATCTGAAAGATTGTTGGGTATATACAAAAGAAGGTAAATGGAAACAGGTTGCTGATCTGCCATATCCATTGGTGGCAACACCTTCACCTGCTTATCCATCGGGCTCACATCTGTTGCTTTTTGGAGGTGACGATGGTGCCAATGCACAAAAAACATCCGAATTAAAAGACCTGCATCCGGGCTTCAGGAATGAAATTTTGAGCTACGATGCGGCAAATGATAAATGGTCGGTAGCCGACCACATTCCGGTTGTTCACAGGAAAGATAGTGCTGCCAATCCACATAGCAGTGTATATTCTCCCGTTACTACGCCGTTGGTAATATGGGATAATAAAATTGTGATCGGCGGAGGGGAGGCACGCCCAGGTGTAAGAAGCAACCGGGTATTGGTAGCTACTCCAAAAAAATAATCAGATGAAGTAGGTTGTATTCTGCGGGGGCTCAAGAGAATACGATTAAAAAAAGCAAATACGAACAGTTGAAAGGTCATCTTCTTAAAAATTAGTTATGAAGGATATTATTATTGGTCATAATAATTTCAAGTATAAAGTGCATGGCAATTGGGGCGACCTGTCGCCAAACATATATCCCGTAAAGGATTGCCACGAAATGGTAATTGCTTCCAATGAACTTCTTTATTTGCTCACCAATGACATTCACAATAATGTTTTGGTTTATAATAAAGAAGGGAAGATTCAGGCAACATGGGGACAGTCTTTCCCAGGTGCCCATGGACTTACTTTAAGTGATGAAGGCGGCGAGGAATTTCTCTATATAACCGATTATGAATTACACAAAATTTTCAAAACAACTTTATCCGGAAGAGAGATCTTCGCGATAAGTTTTCCACAGGAAATGGGCCTATACTTATCTCCACACGATTTCAAGCCCACAGAAACTGCTATCGCAGCTAATGGTGATATCTATGTGACGGACGGATATGGGCTTCAATATGTAATTCAATATGACAGCAACGGTAAGTATATAAGGCATTGGGGTGGCAAAGGGAATAAAGATGAAAATTTTGATTGTGCTCATGGGATTGCTATTGATAACAGGAATAGTGCTGAGACATCACTTTTGATCACGTCGCGAAATGAAAGTTGCTGGAAACGGTTTACAATGGATGGAACTTATTTAAGTACCATTCATTTGCCAGGTTCGTTTGTATGCCGGCCCGTAATCCGCAGAAATAATTTGTATGGAGCAGTTTTCAGATCAGGTTCAATTCAAAATATCGCTTCCGGCTATATCACTATCCTGGATGAAACTGATAAGGTAATATCGACGCCGGGTGGTTCACCGCCTATATATGTAAACGGCATATTGTTAGAACAAAAGCAACAGGAACAAATATTTATTCATCCACACGATGTATGCGTTGATGATGATGAAAACTTATATATTCCCCAGTGGAATTCTAATTGCACTTATCCGGTACTGTTAGAAAGAATTTGAAAATAATTAATACCTCTTTTATGAAAAAGTATAGCAATGAATTTAATTATCGCCCTTTGAGCAATGATGAATTAAAATTCTTCAAAGACAATGGGTACCTTATTTTAAAAAACATCCTGACCGTTGAAGGACTTGAAAAAATGAGAGCAGAATGCATGAACGCATGGAATAAAGAAAAGGAATCTTTTGATTCTTCAAAAACATGGCTTCAAAATTCACTTTTGGTAAACATTCATCATAAATCACCGACAGTGAAAGATTATTATTTTGAAGGTCCAATGGTCGAGATAGCGAGTCAGCTGATAGGTCCGAATATAAAAGGAGCAACCTCTCAGTTAACCTTTAAAATGTGTGGTAATACCAAACCATTCGGATGGCACCAGGATAACGGGTATGGTGAACTTGAACCTTACAATGCTTTAACAACACTAACAGCACTTGATGATACGGATCGTGGAAATGGTTGCTTGTGGCTAATTCCCGGAAGCCACAAGAAAGGACAGGTAAAGGTACAACAAACTGAAAATCAAAAGAAAAGCAATTCAGAAATCATTGTGGAAGCAGATGATTCACTTGCGATACCGATGGAAATGAAAGCTGGAGATGCATTAATATTTAGTTGCTGGATGTTGCACAAATCAGACGGTAATTTCTCCGCAGACCGTGACCGTCGTATTCTCTTCCTTCGCTATGCCGATGCGGATGCTGTAGAAGTTTACAACGATCGCAGGCCACGGCTTGGGAGGCTTGTAAAAGGGAAAACGAGGTTTCCTGAGGTAGAACGTTTCGAAGCCGATTTATAGCATTAGTTGATTTATAAAATAAGCCAATGATGAAAAAACAAATAAACCAACAAATTGCCTGGAGCATAGCTTTCATATGCATTCTGCAAAATGCCTTTTCGCAAAACTTGAATTTTATTTATAAAGCGGGTGAAGATGGGTATAGTTGTTTCCGGATACCGGCAATGGTTACCACTACTAAAGGAACCGTTCTTGCATTTGCAGAAGCGAGAAAAAATAATTGCGGAGATGCAGGGGATATAGACCTGGTTGTAAAGCGCTCATCAGACAATGGCAAAACATGGGGCGCATTGAAAATGATTTGGAGCGATAGCACAAACACCTGCGGTAATCCTGCCCCGATTGTAGATAAAAGAACAGGTAATATCATTTTACTTTCAACATGGAACCTGGGAACAGATCATGAGAAAGCAATAACAAACCAGACAAGCAGGGATACAAGAAGGATTTTTGTGCTGTCCTCCGCCGATGATGGCAATACCTGGAGCCAGCCAAAAGAAATAACCACTGAGGTAAAGCCTGCAGGATGGACATGGTATGCAACCGGCCCTGGCTCTGGAATACAAATAGAAAAGGGGCCGTATAAGAACAGGCTGGTTGTTGCATCCGATCATTCGGTCGGTGGAGAAAAAGGAAGTTTTTCACACACTGTATACTCTGATGATGGAGGTAATACATGGCTCTTGGGTGGATTAACAGAAGTTGGAGTAAACGAGAGTACCGTTGCCGAACTTTCCAAAGGAAACTTAATGCTTAATATGAGAAATTCAGGACCTGCAAGATACCGGCAGGTTTCAATAAGTAAAGATGGAGGTAGATCATGGTCATCCATACATCCGGATTCCACTTTGATTGAACCGGTTTGTGAAGGAAGTCTTATAAGTTATAATTATCGTGGCAAAAAAAGATGCCTTGTATTTTCTAATCCGGCAAGCAAAATTTCACGGAGTAATATGACGGTGCGGATAAGTTATAACAATGGAAAAACATGGCCGTTTAAAAAAGTTTTTTATTCCGGGCCATCTGCTTACTCAAATGTGGGTATTCTTTCTGACGGTCACATAGCATGTCTTTTTGAAGCTGGCTATAGTAAGCCTTATGAGGGAATTGTATTTGAATCAGCAACACGGAAAGATTTCAAAAAAGAAAAATAAACAAATTTGCTCACTGCAAAAAAACTTCGCGGAAATTGGGGTACTGTCCTGCTACCTGTTAACGATGATGATAGTTTTGATTATGACAGGTTATCGGCAGAGATCGATTATCTCATTGCTGCAAAACTGAATGGAATATATACGAATGGAACCGCCGGCGAATTCCACAACCAAACAGAGGCAGAGTTTGACCGCATACAGGAAATAGTTGCTGTTAAATGCCATAACTCCGGCATGCCTTTTCAGATTGGTGCAAGTCATCCGTCTCCTGTGATCTCTTTGAAAAGAATTAAAAGGACTGTTCATTTGACGCCGGATGCCTTTCAGGTGATCCTCCCGGATTGGGTTACCGCCAACAGCGAAGAGCAAATTGCATTTTTAAAAAGAGTTACAAAAGCAGCCGGTAATATTCCTGTCGTATTATACAATCCTCCTCATGCAAAACAGGTGCTTACCCCCGCTGATTACGGAGATATGATAAAAGAAATCCCGCAACTTATCGGAATAAAAGTAGGAGGGGGCGATAAGCAATGGTACGAAGATATGAGGTCTTACAGTTCTCAGATTGCCATATTCATTCCGGGCCACTTACTGGCAACAGGCATAAAGTCACAGGTGGCGCGGGGTGCCTATTCAAACGTTGCTTGTTTAAGTCCGGAAGGATCGCAGCGGTGGTGGGATCTTATGCAGTCAGATCCCGGTAAGGCAATGGCCATCCAAATAAACATTCTTGAATTTTTTGAAGAATGCATAGTCCCTTTCAAAAAAGCGGGGTATTCAAATCCGGCTCTTGACAAATTTCTTGCTGCAGTTGGCGGTTGGAGCGACATTGGCACCCGTCTTCGATGGCCATATAAATGGATTTCTGATAAAGAGGTGTTGGCAGTAAGGGAAAAAGCGAAGAAATATTTACCTGGTTTTTTTGACTAATTGCGGAATGGCAACTTTTTCCATCGTGGTGTTGGAACCGGGCAATCGCTATGTGGAACCGCTTCAATTTGTATGTAATTGACAACCTGACAGCTATTTTAATAACAAACCTCTCTTAAATACACTAATTTAGTTCTAAACAAAATTTAAGGATGAAGATAACAGGCATTACTACGCGCATTGTTCGGCAGTCTTCAGCACTTTGGTATGCGCCCGGTCCCATTCCCGAAGGGTATTGCCCTTTTTTTGATTTTCCCTTAACCATACTTCATACCGATGAAGGTGTTGACGGGTTCACAATGGATTACTGTCCGTTAGGCCAGGGACGTGGTTCCGCTTACGCGGTGCACGACATTTACTATTATGATCTTGTTGGAAAAGATCCGATGGATCATGAACTGATATGGCAACAGCTCAGGGCAAAACAACGTCATCTTTACAATTTCCGGGAAACCATTTGGTCAAACCTTGACGTAGCACTTTGGGATATTAAAGGGAAAAAACTCCAAATGCCTATTGCAAAAATTTTAGGACAGGTAAGAGACAAAATCCCTTGCTATGCCACCTGTTCGCCGCAAACCATCGAGACCGTTGAAAAAACTGCAGAGCAGGTTAATGAAAAAATAAACCAAGGTTTTTGTGGCATCAAATTACAGCTTTCAAGAGGGTCACTGCTGGATATACCAAGGCTGCGGAAAGCGCGAGAAATTGCAGGTGACGGCTTTCCGTTAATGGTGGATTCGTCAGCAGTTCTGAGCTTTGAAGATGCTTTAAAGATCGGTTATGAACTGGATGATCTTCATTATGAATGGTTTGAAGAACCTTTTCCTGATGCCAACCTGGTTCAGCTCAAAAAATTATCACAAGCCATTAAAACGCCTGTCCTGGCTGCAGAAACAGTAGGGCTTTTTGAGTTACCCCAATACATGTCCGGCGGTGCTGTTGATATCATCAGGGGAGACGTACATCATAAAAGTGGCATTACAGGTGCCATGAA
The DNA here is from genome assembly GCA_963706825.1 of uncultured Chitinophagaceae bacterium. GTDB lineage: Bacteria > Bacteroidota > Bacteroidia > Chitinophagales > Chitinophagaceae > Ginsengibacter. The sequence goes on from CAVPNT010000006.1 coordinate 72,205, forward strand.
GGCTATTGCAATGTGCGAAATGATGGGATTTGGATTTGAAATTCATACGGCCTCTGCGCCACTGCTCGATGTCGCAAATCTGCACGTCGCTTGTGCTACCCGCTTAAGTCGTTTCTGCGAATCGCATCATTCGATGTTTCGTTTTGGCCTTAAAGATGATCCTCTTCAAATTGATGAAAATGGTTTTCAACATTGCCCGTCAAAGCCGGGATTAGGTGTTGATATAGATTGGGATTGGATTGATGATCATACTGTCGAAGTGCTGGAAGGCGAACCATGGTAAGATAAACCGGCCATATGGCATAACCGGTCTTGCTCTTTGCCCGGCTTTTCAGCAATGCCTGACAAAAATAAAACAACCGGAACTTTCATCTCCTAACGTTATATAACTGTTTCGTTCCCATCCGAATAAAACAAAGGAGCTTTAGATCGTTTGCTCTTTCCTTTTGACACATACATGGTGACAACTGGCTTTTTTGCCACGTATTAACTAGTAGCCTTTGCTGAAACTGATTTCGTTTTTGAGCGGCCGGTCTTCAAGGTAATTTTCAAAGTTTTCAAGAAAAAGATTTATAATGCCCGCGTATTCAGTTACCTGGCCGCCACCCGAATGTTGAGTGAGAATTGTATTCGGACAGTTCCAGAGCGGGCTGTCAGCCGGTATAGGTTCAGGAGAGGTTACATCCAATACAGCACCACCGATTTTTTTGTTCATCAATGCATCGATAAGAAAATCCTGTTCGAAAACAAGATTTCCCCGACCGGCGTTGCAGAATAAAGCATTGGGCTTCATCTTGCGGATCATTTCATTGGTAAAAAGGCCTTTGGTTTCGGAAGTTCCCGGCAGGCAGCCTATTATTATATCAGCCCACAGAATTTTTTTAAAAAGATCTTCCTGGGAATGGATCGCTTCGGGGGTGGTTTTTGGGAAAAAAATGTAATCAGCGCTAAAACCGTCGAGGATTTTTGCAATGCGCCGTCCAATGTTGCCCGATCCCAGGATCAACACTTTTTTATTCTGAAGCAATTGCAACTCGCGTCGTATTGGATACCCTACCCAGCGTTTCTGCTCTTTCAGTACAGTAAAAGCATCAATTTTCCGATACAGCGCCATGATGCCTGCGACTACTGTTTCTGCACAGGGTTGGGAATAGTAACCCCGCATATTGGTAACCAGGGCTGGCAGTTTGATTCCCTGGTAGTATTCGAACCCCGCAGAATATAATTGTATCCATTTTGCATTGATGGCCTCTTTCATAAAATCGGATTTTGGATTTCCAAATATGATATCGGCCATCCTGATGGTTTTTACTATTGATGAATCATCGGGTATGTCCTCTTTGAAATAACAGACTGCCTTTTTGCCAATACCGGCTTTTAGAGTAGATTTTTCTTCCCTTTTTAAGGGTACGTCAATATAAATGATCATTTAACGTTCAGGTTTATTAAAAATATTTTATTAAGAACAGGTAAATTACAAAAGGCCGTTTCCTTTCATCCAGTGATAGCATCGTTCAATCCATTGGTCCTCCGTTGTTTTATTATGAAGGCCAAAGCCATGGCCGCCATGCTCATAAATATGCATCTCAGCATTTACCCTATGATCATGCAACGCAAGAAAATAACGGATTGTGTTTTGAACGGGTACCACCTTGTCGTCATTGCAGGCAACAAGAAATGCGGGTGGCGTGTTACTGGTAACCTGCAGTTCATTTGAAAAATTATTTACCAATGCGGTATCTGCATCTGCACCAATTAAAGCTTTTTTGCTGCCCTTGTGAAGAATCCCTTCCTGGAAACTGACGACGGGATAAACAAGAATTGAAAAATCCGGCCGCAGATTGGTGTGAAGTGGGTTGTCAATGACGGCCTTACTGTAATGAGTAGATAACGTTGATGCCAGGTGGCCACCTGCTGAGAATCCCATGATGCCTATTTTTGAAACATCGATTTTCCAAACTGCTGCCCGTTCACGTACTATTTTTATTGCTTGCTGGGCGTCTTGTAAAGGCCCGATAGACTTATCCTTCATGATGCGGTCGTCAGGTAAACGGTATTTCAATACAAATGCGGTAATCCCCTTACTGTTTAACTCTTTCGCAACGTCACTGCCTTCTCCGTTCACCACCAGGTAAGAATACCCGCCGCCCGGGCAGATAATGATCGCCGTGCCATTTCTGATAGTGGGATCCGGAAGAAAAACTGAAAGGGTCGGGTCTGTGACGTGGCTTACTTTTCCTCTTTTTGATAATGAATCTGACTGCTCTTTTATCTGGGTGGATATTGAATTTGGGACATGTTGGTAAAGTGGAATTATTGCCTGTGAATATGAATAATTGAACCAACACGCTGAATAAGTAATCATTACCATCGCAATGTATTTCTGCATACTTTTTTTGATAAAAGTAAGACTTTCTATTTATGTAATACATAACAGTTGAACTTATTTTTATTATCTTTTAAAAAAAAGCCTGGACAGGCAAGAAAAGGCTGCTATTATGGTAATACTTTACTTCAAGTAGTAAAAAAAAGAACCTGAAAATGGGAATTGTTTTTTGCACTCAATTGATAAATGTGCAGAATTGCATGAAATGTTTAAAAATAATTTGGCAGTTATGTATTACATAACTGCTAAATACTCTATATTTGAATGGTTAATGTGGAGGTAGATTTGTTATTCGCTAAAGCCTCCAATATTTGTTAATAAAGGCAGCCACTGTTGTGATTGCTGATAATCCTGGCACATGAGACCTCATAAATTTGGTTCTGAAACGTACGCGTGGATCGTGGTTGGACTATTGTGGGTGGTGGCTTTTTTAAACTACTTTGACCGCATTCTCATTACCTCCATGCGTGACCCGATTGTTGCCACTTTTAGCATCAATGATGCACAATTTGGTTTATTAACATCTGTGTTTTTATGGTCATATGGGATTCTTAGTCCATTAGGGGGATACTTTGCAGATAAGTACGGTAGAAAGCCGGTAATTATATTCAGCGTTTTAGTTTGGTCGGCAGTTACGTTATGGACAGGCTTTGCCCAAACTTTTGGGGAGATGCTGGCCGCGAGGGTTTGTATGGGTATCAGCGAAGCCTGCTATATTCCCGCAGGGCTTGCGTTGATAGCCGATTATCATAAAGGCTCAACACGCTCGCTTGCAACCGGAATCCATATGAGTGGATTATATGCCGGCCTCGCGCTTGGCGGGCTTGGCGGCTATATTTCTGAATCCTGGGGTTGGCGATATGGATTCCAGATATTCGGATTCCTGGGAGTAGCTTACGCGCTCGTTTTAGTTTTTACTTTAAGAAAACCGCTGCAAAAACAGGAAGAGAGTCATACAAAGAAAGAGGCCAAAGTGTTGCCGGTCAACCTTATCCAATCTTTAAAATTATTTTCCATCTTCTCGTTTAGGATATTGTTATTTTATTTCTGTGCCTACGGCATCGTCAACTGGCTTATTTATGGCTGGCTTCCCACTTTTTTAAAAAGCCATTTCAACCTGGATCTCGGACAGGCAGGTATTTCCGCTACAGGTTATGTTCAAATTGGATCTTTTGCGGGCGTTTTAGTGGGAGGTGTACTGGCTGACCGGTGGCATAAAATAAATAAACGAGGTCGTTTATATATAATTATTATTGGCTTTACGATTGGCGCGCCCTGCCTCTGTCTGATGTCATATACATATACGTTCGGAGTAGCGATAGCAGCTATGATTGTTTACGGGGTTGCAAGAGGTTTTAATGATGCCAACCTGATGCCTGTTTTATGCCAGATAATCGATGCAAGATATATAGCCACCGGTTATGGATTCCTCAACTTTTTGAGTACAATCGTAGGAGGTTTGATGGTTTTTGTTGGAGGAATCTTAAGGGATGCCAATGTTAGCTTATCTTTAATTTATGGAGGGTCTGCAGTATTGCTTTTATTGGCTTCCTGGTCTCTTTTCCTCATAAAAATACGCAAATAATTTTTTTAAGAAATACTGCGGGGTACAAATCATAGTTTGTTTTCATTTACCTCAAGCTGCTGAAACATTTATCAAAGGATTGTTCATATCTCAGCGCTCACCAATGGGTATTGGTAGTCATAGGGTTAATTTGATTCTCTTTTATGCTGTTTAATGTTAATAGTAATCTCATAAATGTGTTTTGGTTTTTAAAATAACTTCCTTGTCAGTCAAAATGGACATGTAAGAGAAATAAGATTAAAAAATTTATGTTCTTAAAAAGGGCTGTTGAATGCGCAGTTAGAATCGACAAAGTAAAGCTTTTACATAATATTTTTATTGTTGGAAAAAAAATAATTTCTAATTTCTCTTTCTTAAAAATTGAAAATAAAAGCAGCTTTTATTTTTTGGCTTTACTATAAAACCTATAACCCTAACAATTACCCACAAAAGAGAGTATATTCGTTAATCAAAATTTCAACTATTTATAACGAGAATGGACGGTATTAGCTATAAATAAAATGACGACTTCGCACCTATTGTGAATCTGCAAGCAAGAGGAAAGCAGCAGTTATTGTTATTGATCCCGGTTTTTATCTTTTCCATTTATCTAAATTGATCTGCAAAAAAAGAAGGAATGTTATAAGCAAAATGACTCAGTCCCATTGGAAGTTTCAATAGCAGCGAAAATATTTTATTAAAAATATTTCTAAGTACAAAGAAAAGCCGGAAAAATCAAAAAAATTGCAGGAGTGCTATCATTGATAGCGGCAATTTCCACAAAAGCACAACAGCCAAGCCGTTGAAAATGTTTCTTCGTGGAGTCAACTTTTAAACAAAGCACACCAGCAAAACAAAATAATCTTCGTGGATTGTTATTTTATCGGTTGCCCTCCCTGCGCCCAAATGGATAAAGAAGTTTACCCAAATGAGTTAGTAAGCAAAGAAATAGCAGACCATTTTATTTTTGAAAAAGTGGATGTTTTTAAAGAAAAACTTGGAGATACCCTGAATGCGAAATTTGCAGTTTCAGGATTTCCTACTTTTTTGATTTTTAATCCTGGCAATAAATACCCCGTTATTTACCAGTTCTATTTTATTGCGATTTATAATAGAATCGAGATGAAAAATCAGTTAAGTAAAGATCAACTATCTCTTTTCTGTAGTTGGCCGGATAAGGTGGTTAACGAAGGGACTTCTTTTGATATTATCACCCCTGCTGATGAAATGCACAAAAAAAAACAATGACATTGAAGGCTATAAAAAATTAATAAACACAGCGATTGCCAAAGCAAAAGAATATAAAGTATCCTACGCAGATTATGAAAAATTGTTGAACGGTATATAAACGGTTTCTTTTTCATTTAGTACATCATACAAATCTTCACCTCGAGCTCGCTACAGCTTTTCGTTTTCATTTTGGTGAATTGATCGCTTCTACTATGGCAACAAGCGTTGAAAAAATTTTAATGAAGGCAGTAGCCATTTGTTTTAAGCCCCATCTAAAGCCGGAAGAAGCTCAGATCTATTGCAATCTTGGCAGAACCCAGTTAGCCAAACGCTGTGAGGAACATCTTGTATTTAAGAATGCAAGCGGCTATTATATAAGGGAAGAACTTAACCGTATCATGTCCGGTGAGTCCTAGCCATTATTGGGAATGGAAAAAGTACTTGTGTATTTAAACGTAAACAATAAAAACATTAAAACAAATTAGCTGAAGGTGACGGTATCTTTATCCATTCTAACGACATAGGACCAATTACTGGCTGGGTTTTGCGAAGCTGTTATATTCATTGTTTTACTTTGAATTTGCTTTTCAAGAGAAGGTAAATTGTTAATTGTTACCTGTTGATCTTTTGGGCGATGGCGTTTATAAGTTCTGTTTACCTGTTTGGTAGTGGTATGCCCAAGTAAATAAGCAACAGTAGCAGAATCTACATTCTTATCCTGAAGGAGGACGGAAAAACTTAATCTTGCACAGGACCAAGTGATCTTCTTTTTTAGGCCAGCTTGACGTGTCCACAAGCCAAGCATTTTATTGGCACCATCCGCTGTTGGGAGCGCAAATATAATTTCAGAGATCTTCTTACTATGAGCCTGTTTTAATTTTTGTTTGTTGAGAATTGCCAGGGCGATTGAATGCAAAGTAATTACAACCGGTCGACCTGTTTTTCTTTGGATTAAACGGGTTGTTAAGGAATTTTCCTTTAAATCCTTCCACTTCATATGTGATACATCTACCCAACGTAAGCCAGTGTAAAGGCAGAAAATAAATGCGTGACTTATTTCTTCATTATGGCAGGGAGTTGCCATTAATGAAAAATAGTCTTCTGCCTCGACGATTTCCTTTAATTCTTTTGAAGGGTTCGATTTTGAACTCACATTTTCAGTAGGATTATCTATAAAATATTTGGCTTTCGTTGCAGCTTTGACTACCCATTTGAACCGTGCAAAATAATTTTGAGGTGTTTCTCCTGTTAAATGATCTAAAAGATAATTTCTAAAGCGTTTGCAAAAATCTTCTGTGATTTCTAGAGGCGAAATGAAGTCCTTACCAATAAACTTTTTAAACTTGTTTAAACTGGAGGGCAGATGTCTGTTTTCAGCAGACCTGTGATTTTTTACATACTCTTCATAAAATTCAAGAAAGTTTTCTTTGTATTTATGCATTGGAATAAACGGTGTGCCAATTGCTTGCTGTTCCAGCGTGACCTGGCTTCTTTTTACTTCAAGCAATCGGAAAGCTTCCTTATTGTGTTTTTTTTCAATCTCATTTGCCGGGCATTTAAAGATAGAGATTCCTGTGGATGCTCTTTTGCCTTTGCCCCGGCCGAAATCGTAATAGAATTTTATTTTATCTCCTTTTTTGTTTGGTATTTTCAAAAAATTCATGATTATATAATTTTAAAAGTTTTAAAAGGTTGTTTCAAAGTGTGTGCCGTGCCGACATATTTCGGTAGTTTATACAGTTGCTTGAATCTATTTTTTTTAATAGTGGTAGAAACCGGTAAAAGCCTGTAAATACTGGTAAAATATTTTTTTTCACTGGCTGTGTAACAGCGATGCCTACACTGTTTTTCAGTCAGTGTCATAATGCCATTGCTGTCAGATTGGATGTTTGTTTTTGGGGTAAATTTTTTTAAATTTGGAAACTTTTGAAGGCATTTTTTTTCAAAAAGGTTTCTGTAATTAATTAAGTCTGTCATTAGGTCTGTCATTTTTTTCTTCATTGAAGGCTTGTTAAAATTTTAAAGTCTTTTGGAACCCTTTGTTTTAAAGGATTTTCTCTAAATTAAGTCGGTCATTTGGTCGGTCAATATTCGGTCAAAAGAAGTGGGAGAAGACGGTAAAAAGCGGTAAAAATCGTGTGCCTGTAAAATAAAAAAGCCTGTAAATCAATGACTTACAGACTTTTTCGTGTGCCCAGAACAGGAATCGAACCTGCACATCCTTGCGAACGACAGATTTTGAGTCTGTTGCGTCTACCAATTCCGCCATCTGGGCTTTTTCAAATTGCAAAATTTTCGGGTTGCAATATTACGCAATGAATCCATTTTGTCAAAATGATTTTTTTTAAACCAGGAAAAAATTAAATGGAAATTTACGTTATTTGTTCTTTTACTGGGTAACTGTTATCTGTAATTCTTAATTCTAAATCAGTGCTGTCCGATTAATAATTTTTTTGATAAAAATACAGAGGAAAGCTCGTAGTGAATGTGTGTACTCCATTTATTTTTCATTTAGAGGCCCTATGGAGAAAAGTTAAGCTTCAATTGATTTTCAGTTGGGGCTGGATTATATATTCTGCACCGTTCAGGATGCTCCAGGAACTTAAATACATGTGTGTAGTTTAGCAGATGCAATCTCACAAAAGACGCAAGGTTTGAGAATGCCCACCTGCGTTTCACCTGTGAGGCAACTACTTTGAGCAGAAGGTCAGCAATCAAGGTGCACCATATTTGTATTTTAATAGCATTTTCATTTTCACCTAAAAAGTATTCCAAAGGCATATTCTGCTTTAATCTTTTAAATAGCATCTCTATTTGCCACCTTTGCTTATAAAGCATTGCTATTTTTAAAGGTGACAAACGCTTATTTGAAGTGATGAATTGAAATGTTCTTTGTGTTTCATGATCATAGTAGGTCACCAATCTGCCTTGTACTTTTTCAACTTTAATTTTATATCCTAACACAATCCACTGGTCACTAATTACTCCTGCTATAATATCTTTTTCGGACACTTGTTTTTCTTCAGTTACTTCATAAACATTATTGGTTCTAAGTCGGGTGATCCAATCTACTTTCATTAATCTCCAATTATTTAATTGCTTAAAATTATGATAGCCCTTATCCATTACTACGATAGAACCTGCGGGCGGATTGACTTCTTTCATAAATGGAATATCAGTTTTTGCCGCCTCTGTAAAGCGGATCAGGTAAGGAACACTTTCTTTAGCATTCATGGCTGTATGTACTTTGATGCCTCCTTTCCTTCTACCATCGGCAGCCGCACGCCCGGCATTTTTCATAATATCCTGGAACAGACTAATAGTGGTTGAGTCAATTATGACCAGGCGTTTAACTAATGGATCTTTAAAACGGCTGTCCGATAAAAGCTCTCTGTATTTACCATATAACTGCATATAGATTTGTTCAAAGACATGATGTGCTCTTCTTTTGTTAGCATCTGCCAGGGTACTACGAGCAGGCAAATAATGCATGTTTAAGCTTTGGAGCCGCCCTTCACTGGCCTGGAGACCGGTGGTCACTTCACGCAAGGATGTGCAGTTTTGAAAACAAGTATAGAGCATGGTAAGAAGATGATGATATGTGACAAACTTTTTAGAGTATCTATCACTTCTATGTTCAGTGGCCGCCTTGCAAATTAATGATCTGGGAATAACTTTTATTAGTTGAGAAAATACAGGCTGTCCGGTAAAAAAAGTACTTTTGTTCATGGTAAAGTTTTTTGTTGTAGTAAACCCTAAACTAAACCATTTGGAGCAGAATTCATTTTCTGCTCCTTTTTTTACCGGACAACAATGATTCTTAATTCTTAATTCTCAGGATCTTGTAATTTTACCCCTTTTTAAAATTTAATTGATGTTGAGAATTGGATTAATCAGGGAAGGAAAAATTCCGCAGGATAACCGGGTGGCGCTTACGCCTCAGCAATGCAGATGGGTACAGGAAAATAAAGATATTTCTATTACCGTTCAAACCTCTCAAACCCGCTGCTATACGGATGCTGAATATCAGCGTGAAGGAATAGATGTGAAAGAAGATTTGAGTGAATGTGATATTTTATTTGGGATAAAAGAAGTGCCTGTAGATATGTTGATCCCCGGAAAAACCTTTTTTATTTTTTCCCATACGCGCAAGTTGCAACCTTATAATCAAAAACTTTTGCAAGGAATTATTGCAAAAAAAATTACACTTATTGATTATGAATGCCTCGAACATGACGATGGAACAAGGCTGATAGGTTTTGGTTTTTTTGCCGGTGTGGTAGGCGCCCATAACGGAATGATGGCTTATGGAAACCGGACCGGAAGTTTTTCTCTTGAAAGAGTTTATAAAAAGAAAAATTTTCAGGAATTAATTCATACTTATTTTGAATTAAAACTCCCGCTCATTAAAATCGCTGTTACCGGCAGTGGGAGAGTGGCTCATGGTATTTTAGAAATCATGAACCTGATGGAAATACATGAAGCAGAGCCGGATGAATATAAAACGACACAATTTTCTTACCCTGTTTATGTTCATTTGAAAGGTGAGAATCTTTATGTAAACAAAGTAACGGGAAAGTACAGCCGGAAAGAATTTCATGAACATCCGGAAAGATACAAGTGCCTGTTTTCCGATTATATTTCTGAAACAGACATATTATTAAACGGCGTTTATTGGGAACAAAACATTCCACGTTTGTTTGAAATGGCAGATATGAAAAATGAAAGCTTCAGGATAAAAACGATAGCCGATATCTCTGATGATAAAAACGGTTCTGTGCCTTGTAATCTCGGCGATAATACTATGGAAGATCCGATTTATGGGGTCAATAAAATGATTGGAACGGGCACTGCGCCTTATCTTGAAGATTCCGTTGATATTATGGCGGTTGGCAATTTGCCCAACGAATTGCCTTGCGATGCTTCAAGGTATTTTGGTGAGCAGTTAATAAAATTTATTCTCGATGATCTTATTTCCGGAGGCTCAAAAATCATCGAATACGCAACGATTGTAAGAAATGGAAAACTTACTGCCAATTACGAATATATGAAGTCATTTGCAGGCGAAATTGATGATTGAAAACATAAGATGTTTCAAGGTATCCCAAAAGAATAAAATAGAAAATTGTAATTTGCCTTTTTTATGCTGCAACAATTACACATACATAATTACGCCATCATTGATTCTCTTACAATCAATTTTTCCAATCATCTGAATATTATTACCGGTGAAACCGGCGCGGGTAAAAGTATTTTAATGGGTGCGCTCAATTTAATTCTTGGCGAAAGAGCCGACACATCCGTTTTATTAAACAAAGAAAAAAAATGTTTTATAGAAGGAATATTCAAAACAAATTATTCTGCTGTAAAAGATTTTTTGCAAAAAAATGAGTTGGATTCCGAAGCTGAAATGCTGATCAGGCGCGAGATTTCTGCAAATGGAAAATCACGCGCTTTTATCAATGACACACCGGTTACTCTTTCTCAGTTAAAACAATTGTCGTCATTGATTGTTGACCTTCACCAGCAATTTGATACGCTGGAGTTGAACAGCAATGATTTTCAACGGGAAGTAATTGATGCGCTTGCCAGCAATGGAAAAATGTTGGAAGAATACCAGACCGTTTTTAAAAAATACCGGCTTGTTTTGCAGCAGCTTGAAAAATTAAAATCGGAGCAAAGCGCTGCCAATAAAGAGTTTGATTACAACCAGTTTTTATTTGATGAATTGGACGCTGCGAATTTTCACGAAAATGAAATTGAAAATATTGATGCGGAAATAAAACTGATGAGCCACGCGGAAAATATAAAATCCATTCTTACGGAAATATATTTTCAAATGGAAGAAAGTGAACAACCAATTGTTCAGCAGATAAAATCCATCAATCATAAATTGCAATCAGTTCAAAACATTTATCCGGAAATAAAATCTATCAACGAAAGGTTGCTTTCTGTGCAGATCGAACTCGCTGATATTGCCTCTGAAATTGACGGAATAAACAACAAAGTAAATTACGATGAGGAAAAAATCAATACACTGAATGAGCGTATGGCTTTGGGTTACAGCCTTTTGAAAAAGCACAGTGTAAATACTACCTTGCAGTTAAATGAAATAAAGGAAGAGCTTGAAAATGAATTAAAAAAAATAACGAATCTGGAAGAATCGATTGCTGAAAAAGAAAAAATATCTGAGCAATATTTTAATGAAGCCTTAAAACTTGCAAAAAATATTTCACAAAAAAGGCAAAAAGAAATAGCACCTTTTGAAGAAAAAGTAAACAAACTTTTATCACGGGTTGGAATGCCAAATGCGAAAATAAAAGTAGAAATAAAAGAAACAGAAACTTTAAATTCTTTTGGAAATAATGCGATTGATTTTTTGTTTAATGCGAATTTATCTTCTGCAAACAAACAGTTTGAACCTTTGCGCAAAGTAGCCAGTGGTGGGGAATTGAGCCGTTTGATGTTAAGCATAAAATCGTTGGTTGCTAAAAGTGTACAATTACCTACTTTGATTTTTGATGAAATAGATTCAGGCATCAGTGGCGAAGCAGCAAGGCAGGTTGGAATCATTATTAAAGAACTTTCACAGGCACATCAGATTATTTCGATTACCCATCAGCCACAGATTGCGGCAAAAGCCAACACACACTTCTTTGTTTATAAAGAAATCAAAGAAGATAAAATTATAACGGCAATAAAAGTATTAAATGCGGATGAAAGAATTACAGCAATAGCCACCATGCTGAGTGGCAAAAAGCCTACTGCTGCAGCGTTTGAGAATGCCAGGGAGATGATTTCTAATTAGCTGATTAGCTAATTAGCTAATGTGCTGATGTGAAAATGTGAAAATTGTGAAAATGTGAAAATGTGAAAATATGAAAATGTGAAAATACATGAATCAGCCTTATTTGTTTGTTTGCTGGTTAAGTCATAATTCATAACTCATAATTCATCAATCATAAATCATAAATCCATAAATCATAAATCTAAATAAAACTCTATGTCATACAATTTATTGAAAGGAAAAAAAGGAATTATTTTCGGTGCGCTGGATGAAAAATCCATTGCCTGGAAAACTGCTTTGCAATGCCATGAAGAAGGCGCTGAAATTTTATTGACCAATGCGCCAATCGCCATGCGGATGGGAGAGATAAACAAGCTGGCTGAAAAAATAAATGCGCCCATCGTTCCATGCGATGTAACGAGTAATGATGACATGCAGAATTTGATTACCAAAGCGAAAGAACATTTTGGCGGCAGTTTCGATTTTATTTTGCATTCTGTGGGCATGAGCATGAACATGAGGAAAGGAAAACCGTACACCGAAATTGATTATGGCTTTAATCAAAAAACACTGGATATTTCCGCCACAAGTTTACACCGGTTGCTGGCTGTTTGTTATAAGTCAGACGCGCTGAAAGAATGGGGAAGCGTTGTTGCATTAACTTACATAGCTGCACAGCGCGTATTTCCCGACTACAGCGAAATGGCGGATGCAAAAGCCTTATTGGAAAGTATTGCCCGCAGTTTTGGTTATCATTATGCATTGAAAAATAAAGTGCGCGTAAATACGGTGTCTCAATCACCGACAAGAACAACGGCCGGTAGCGGCGTTAAAGGCTTTGAAGGTTTTATAAGTTATGCAGAAAAAATGAGCCCCTTAGGAAATGCGACCGGAGAAGATTGTGCTAATTATATTGTTACGCTCTTCAGTGATTTTACCAAATATGTAACCATGCAGAATCTGTTTCATGACGGCGGATTTTCTTCTACAGGAGTTACGCATGCTGTGATTGAGCAAATGGAAAAATGAATGATTGAATAATTCAATTATTGAATTATTTTTTAAATTCAATTTACGGTTGATAAGGTTCAGGGTATTTTTATATTGGTATAAAAGCAGTAGTAAGAAAAGTTCTAAGCTCAAGTGCATGCAGATTGCGGAAGAATTAGCTATAGTTTAGGCGCCGGTAGAGGCTTTTGTGAAAAATCAAAACAATCCATCATATCATCAGATGAACTGTCTCTTTTATTGATAGGAGATAAGCCAAATATTGTCTCACAAAATTTAGCAAGACTGATATGGGAGTGCAGAACTTTGGAAATGTATCCACTTTTAGCGTAAGGCCCCACAACTATACAACCTACTCTGTTGCCATAACGAAACTGGGTACCATCTGTCCATTTTTCAACTTCAGGAGGATTTATATGATCGTACCAGCCACCCCAATCGTCCCAGGTAATAAATATTGCGGTCGATTGCCATAACCCTCCTGCTATGATTGCTTTAATTTGGGCTGCTGTCCACGCATCACCATCATGTACATTTTCGGTTGGATGTTCACTCAGATTTTTTGGGCCATAAACCCAGGAAACATTGGCTAACTTTCCTGCCGCCGCATCCTGCGCAAACTGGCCTGCGGTTACATTACGGGGATTATTTTGAAGATTGGTAATATAATCAAAAACGTAACCGCCATAGTTTTTCCATTCTAATCCTGCGTTTTGAAGATTCTGCGGGAGTGATGGAATATTGAAGGGAGGCCGGTACTTTTTTGGGTCATTGGCATGAGGATTATCTATGACGGGGGAATCTGCGGCTATCAACATTAAATGATTGGGAGTGGATGGACCTGCCACATCTGTATAATAATTATCACATAAAGTAAATTGTTTTGCCAGGGAAAAGTAATTAGGAATGTCAGATTGATAATACTGTCCTTTTACTGCATGGGTACTTCTTACAAGCCATGCTTCATGAGTATGCACCGGATCAGCAAGTGGCGGATCCGGAAGGTGTGGAAGGTTTGAAATGCCATTCGCTCCGGGAAAAGTGCCAAAATAATTATCGAAGCCGTGATTTTCCTTAAATACAATTACTATTTGTTTAACCGGTGTTTTAAGGGGAGGACTTGTTTTATGATGGTGCGCTGATTTCATTTTGTTCTTTTGGAAATACTAATACCGAATATTTGGCTTACGTAATCCAAACTTCTTGTCTGTCGGTATAATAGATTAGTATCAGATATTGTGCCCCTTTTTGAATGAAATTTTAAAATCGCAAAAAGTTTAATAAATAAAAAAACCGCTCAATTTTTTGAACGGTTTTTAAATAAATATTTTTAAAGGCAAACTTTTAAACCCACTACACTTTCCAAAACATCAACTTTTAACCATCAAGCATCAACCTTCAACCTTGAACCTTGAACTTTCACCCTAATACTCGTCTTCATTAAAAAAGAAATCTTCCTGGCTGGGATAATCGGGCCAGATATCTTCTAAGCTTTCATAAATATCTGCACCTTCATCTTCCAGTTCCTGCAGGTTTTCAACCACTTCAATCGGTGCACCACTACGGATTGCATAATCTATCAATTCATCTTTTGTAGCCGGCCATGGCGCTTCTTCAAGATGTGAGGCAAGTTCTAGTGTCCAAAACATATATTGTGTTTATTTTTTTATAGTTAAAATGAAAAAAAAGCTTCTATTTTTCCGCAAATGTAAAAGTTATATTTAAAAAACCAATTATTGTTTTTTAGGAAAACAATTTCAAAAAGATGACGGCTTTTTATCCATTATATTGTGCCGCTTTATTTATTTTTTTTTATTTTTCTGATTTCATTTTTATTTTATATTTAATCATGTTAAAAGCAACAGATATTTTCAAAAATTATGGTCCCTTGCCGGTGCTAAAGGGCGTGGATATAGAAATTTCAAAAGGAGAAATTGTGAGTATTGCCGGCTCTTCCGGAGCAGGGAAAAGTACATTATTACACATTTTGGGCACGCTGGATAAAGCAGATAACGGGAAAATATTTATTGATAAGGTAAATGTGAGCGAGTTAAAAGGGAAAAAACTGGCTTCTTTCAGAAACCAGCATATCGGTTTTGTTTTCCAGTTTCATCATTTGTTACCTGAATTTTCTGCATTGGAAAATATCTGTATTCCGGCGTGGATAGCCGGCAAAAAAAATAAAGAGGTGGAGAAAAGGGCAGAAGAATTATTGGAATTATTAAATCTGAAAGATCGCGGAGAACATAAGCCTGGAGAGCTTTCGGGCGGTGAGCAACAGCGCGTTGCTGTGGCAAGGGCACTCATTAATAATCCTTCCATTGTCATGGCGGATGAGCCGACCGGAAATCTGGATTCTGCACATGCAAAAGAATTACACAATTTGTTTATTGATCTGAGAAATCGTTTTCAACAGACATTTTTGATTGTTACTCACAATGAGGAGTTGGCACAATTGAGCGACCGGCTTCTGCACATGAAAGATGGCAAAATAATTGGTTAGAAAGCTGAAGGCCTGAATCAAAAGGCAGAGGGCACAAGGGAGAAGGCAAAAGGGATAAAGCAGAAACCATAAAGCAGACAGCCTGTATTAAACCTTGAGCCTTCAGCTTTCAACATTAAACGTTTACCCCATGATAAAAAAAGCCCTTCTTACCGTCTTTTTATTAATTTGTTCGAATACTTTTATGACGCTTGCCTGGTACGGGCATTTGAAACTGAAGCAAATGAATAAGTTGGTAGGTGTGAGCCTTTTTTTGGTGATTCTGATGAGTTGGGGCGTTGCTTTTTTTGAATACCTGTTCCAGGTGCCGGCAAATAGAATTGGTTTTTCTGAAGATGGCGGCCCTTTTTCTTTGTGGCAATTAAAAATTATCCAGGAAGTTATCACACTTTCAGTTTTTACCGCCTTTATGCTTTTTTTCTTTAAGGATCAGCCGCTTCGCTGGAATCATTTGGTTGGTTTCGGCTTATTGATCGCGGCAGTTTTTTTTCTTTTTAAAAAATAATATTTCCGGTGAAAAATAATTTCCAAGCATTACAAATCATTGTTATTTCTTTGTTTACTGTCGGAAGAAATCTTTGATAAAGAAGCTTTTTACAAGCGGAAATTTCAATAAAAGTCACCGTCTTTTTTTCATTTGTGAAATCAATCGATTGCTCTGTTTTGAGGATCTATTTTGCCTTTATCTTTTTTCGATTTTACTTTGTTGCTTAAAAAATAAAATGGTAAGGGAAAAAATACTGGTGATTGGCGCTTGTGGCCAAATAGGAGTGGAGCTTACACTGGAACTTCGTAAAATTTATGGCGGTGCAAATGTGGTTGCCTCTGATTTACGTGCAGAAAATGAATTATTGAAAGGTACCGGCCCCTATGTAAGCCTGGATGTAATGAACAAAGAAATGCTGCATGTGCAGGTAATTCGTCAAAACATTACACAGATATATTTATTGGCCGCAATCCTTTCCGCCACCGGTGAAAAAAATCCAAATCTTGCCTGGCATCTGAACACCCAGAGCTTATTAAATGTGCTGGAAATTGCCAAAGATGAAAATGTGCGTAAAGTATATTGGCCGAGCAGCATCGCGGTTTTTGGACCTACCTCGCCTAAAATAAATTGTCCTCAAAAAACGGTGATCGAACCAACAACGGTTTATGGAATCAGCAAATTTGCCGGTGAATTTTGGTGCAATTATTTTCATCATCGTTACCAGATTGACGTGCGTAGTTTGCGCTACCCCGGATTGATAAGTTATAAAAGCGAACCTGGCGGCGGCACTACCGATTATGCGGTAGAAATTTTTCAGGATGCGATAGAAGAAGGGCATTTTACCTGTTTTTTAAAAGAAGATACTTATCTGCCAATGATGTACATGCCTGATGCAATTCGCGCCACAATTGAGCTAATGGAAGCTCCTGTTGATAAAATATCCGTTCGAACATCCTATAATATTCACGGAATGAGTTTTTCTCCAAAAGAAATAGCTGCGGAAATTAAAAAACATATTCCTGGTTTTACCATCAGCTATGAATCCGATTACCGTCAGCAAATTGCAGAAAGCTGGCCGCAGAGCATTGATGATTCAGTTGCGCGCAACGATTGGAATTGGGAACCTAAATACAACCTGTGCAGCATGACTACCGATATGATTGAAAATATGAAAAGGGAAATATCTCATAAACAAGAGTGAAGTTTTTAAAAAATAGTATGAAACAGCTATTGTAATTAAAAATATTATAGATATTTGCCTTTTAATTGTACTTAGATTAAACCCATTTGTAAAACAAAAAAACAAAAAAATGAAAAAATTAATTTTAGTATTTGCCGTTGTTGCATTTACAACAATAGGCGCAAAAGCGCAGGATGCTTCAAAAAGCACGAATTTAAGCATTGGAGTTAATGTCGGCCTGCCAACATCATCTCCATCAATTTACTCTCTTGCTTTTGGGGCTGATTTGCAGGCAGATTTTGCTGTTGCTCCTACAACAAAAATCACCGCAAGTGCAGGCTATGAAAGTTATTCTATAAAATCAAAGTATGGCAGTGGTAGCAATTATTTCATTCCGCTGTTAGCAGGAGCAAAATTCTTTTTTGGTGATGAAGCCAAATTATATGGACATGCCCAACTCGGCTATGGATTTGCAAAAGGAGGAAGCGGCGCTTTTGCATATGCGCCAAGTCTTGGTTATTATTTTAGTCCAAACTTTGATGGTTCTATAAAGTATCTTGCCTTCAGCAAGAATGGCGGTACTTTAGGTTCTTTAAATTTGCGGCTCGCTTATAACTTCTAATTTTAAAAGTTATTTTTAAATAAAAAAGCCTTCATTTTTTTTGAAGGCTTTTTTATTATGTTTAAAGGGTTTCTTTTTGAAAATAACAATTCATGTTATTTCCTGCCCGACTGATTCGGTCAGGCAGGCTTTCTTTGCTGAATCACTCATTAATGAAGCAGCAATTTCTTTCCCTTATATCTTTTGGACAATTTCTATCATTGTCTTAAATATCAATCCGGGATTTTTTGTTTGGTTTATCGCTCCTGTAATAAAAACTTTTTTTTCAGGAATATAAAAGGCTGCTGTTCCCGTAGAGCCGCAATGCCCAATCATATCAGGAATCGGCATGAATGGAGAAAGCAGCCTGGGAGCATAAAATTTTTGAATTCCGATTCCATATTTAAAAGGAAAAAAGATTGGATTCCATTTCTCCAATTGATAAAATTTTTCCTTTTGGAAAAAATAACCATTGAAAAAAGCCTTTATAAAAATCATCAAATCAGCGGCAGTGGAAATGATATCATATTTCGAAGAAGCAAAATAACGTGGAATGAAAACTGGTTTTTCCTTTGAATATACAGGAGCAAATTCTTTTTGAATATCACTTTGAAAGACATAAGTATCTTTCATTTCTAATTCAGAAAAAAGGCCGCTGAGTATTGAATCCAGTGATTTTCCTATTACTATTTCCAGAATCTTTCCTACCAATCTGAAATTCGTATTTGAATAGTTTGCTTTCCCTTTTTGTCCGGGATAAAATTTTGCATTCATCTTTTTTACCTGCGCTATCACTTTTTCTGTTGGCCATTCCTGGTCATGCCCGCCTAATAATTCTTCCATTACCTTTCGGCCTTCTGCACGTTTATCAATTAAATAACAGGGCAATCCGGAAGTGTGCGAAATAAGTTGCTCAATTGTTATCTCATCAGAATAATCAACGCCTTTATAAATGAGCAGTCCATTCATCATATCCCGCGGAAGATATTTTGAAATTTTATCAGACAGTTTTATTTTATTTTCTTGAGCAAGCCTTAGTGTAATAGCCGAAAGGAAAATCTTATTAATGCTGGCAATATAAAAAGATCCATTGGCAGTAATATTTCCATATGCGCTGGATAAATCAATAGAATTATCAAGGCTTTGTACCCGGAATACAGCACCACGAATCCATTTTTTGGAGGCAGTTTTTTTGACGATTTTATCCAGTTTTAATTGCGTTAAATGCTGCATTTCTTTTGATAAATTTCCGGTGAATTTAATTTATTCTTTTAGTACCCAGTAAAAATCTCACTCCTATGTTTGCCGCCACACTTGTCGCATTATTAACAGAAAATCTTTCATCGAATTGCATGGACTGAATGTAACTATACTGGCTTTGTATATTAGCTCCCAAAAGTGTACGTTGCGAAATAGCCACATCTGCTCCAAAAGAAATACCCGTTGTAATACCTGTATTTTGAAATTCTTTCTTTGTTCCGGCTTTTGATTCCACGCTTTTGCTTTTGTTTAAGCCTGCATCTGTACTGGCATAGAGATTAAATGCCGCCTTGTTTATAAAATCATACCGGGCAGTAATTAAATAATTGTGAATGTGCAGTTTCGTAGCATAACCATTGCCGAAAAAGTCATCCTTTGATCGAAACTCCTGGTGACTTAATGTCAATCCTACAGAAAAATCTGATTGATGAATAGGGTGGAGCAAGCCAATACTAAATGCGTTTGAGTTGCTAAATGCATTGTTCAATTTGCTGTTTACCGGCACAAAGTGACCCCAGCGAAGGCTTAAACTATTTTGAGCTTTGCTGTTGAAAACGGTTGCTGTTAAAATAAAAATGGCTGTTGTTTTTAAGATTAATTTTTTCATGTTTTTTTTTAAATGTTGTTTGTTTATGTTTTTATGAATAGGCAAAACTATTTGTGTGGAAAGGCGGCTACAAATCATATTGGCCGAATGACCGAAGAAACCGGATGAATGCCGAAAATCGCATCCGGGTTATTTTTTTTAAAAGCGCCAACCCGCATGCACTGTCGGAAATATTCTGATTGCCTGGTGTTTGTATTCAGGTTGATGAAACTCCATTCTGGCAGTTGTAATAATTTTATCAATACCAATCCAGGGTGTTATATAAAAACCCTTGTTTTCATTCAATGATTTACCAAATAAAAATCTATATCCTCCACGAATTCCCACACCTAATTCTTTACCATTTTCTTTCTGAGAAGTGATTTTATAAGTGGCGCTAACGGCAGTATAATCGGTTTCTGCGCCCACAAACCAGCCCTTTGCTTTTTCACCAACATAATCCACTTTAAAACCAAAACCCTTTGATCGTTCAACGAAATCATGGTTCTTGCTAAATGATTTTGGAAGCTCTATTCCGAATAATCCCACATCATACCGGAAAGAACTCTTTTGATAACCGGCATGGAATGAGTATCCTTTTAAATAATAAGCAATAGGATCGACTTCTAATTCCAAATGTCCTGGGGAGCTTTTTTTTGATTGGGCGAAAGCGGAGGCGCTGGTAGTTAAGGTCAAAATAACGAACACTGTCTTAATAATTTGAATTTTCATTTTGTTTTTGATTTAAGGTTGATGGTTGAAGGTTCAAGGTTGAACGTTCAAGGTTGATGGTTGAAAGTTGACGGTTGAAAGTTGATGGTTGATGGTTGAAGGCTGAAGGTTGGAATCTTCAGAATAAACAAGATATTTTAGGAGCCTTTGTTTTAAATTTTTAGCAACTAATATATGATTCATTGGTTTTACCGTGCAGGATTCGTAAACGCCTTGCAGGTGCATGATTAACGCAATAATAGCAGCCAATAATAACTTCATTTTTTTCATTTTGCTTAAAGTTTTTTTTATCAAAACGCAAAATGAAATCTTTATTTTTTTGTCTAAAAACCGAAGTAGATGAATGACGGTTTTCGCCTTATGAAAGCCTGCTGAAAATAAGGTTGCCAACTTTCAAAAAAGCTGGCAACCTTATCACAGCAAAGCAACAAATATCAGCGATTCCTGATTTTGAAGATTGTTATGGAAAGCGCCTTTGTATTTTCTAAATTGAAAGTGAGATGGTTGTATCTTTCCTCTTTTTGCTTTAAGGCTAAATAAAGCGTCACGAAAAAAACTCCGGTAAAGCAGACTGCTCATTTCCCTAAAAAATAGAAAAGGAAGTTATTTTGAAAGCACGATGAGACACAACCGGCAAACGTTGTTTGGCTTTAACGAGTAATATAAGATTTAACAACACAACAAAACAAAAAAAAGGGCAACCTTTCGGATTGCCCTTTTGCATTGAAATATCGATTTTAGCCGATTAATTTCACATTAACGGCATTCATGCCTTTTTTGCCATTTTGCAAGTCAAATTCCACTTTGTCATTTTCTTTAATTTCATCAATTAATCCGCTTGCATGCACAAATGTTTCTTTAGAAGAATCATCGTGTTTGATAAAACCGAATCCTTTTTCTGAATTGAAAAATTTAACGGTTCCTGTGTTTTTGTTGTCCATTGTGTTGTTGTTATTATATAAAAAATTAGCTGCGAAGATAGGTTTTAAAAATGGAATAAATAATCTGTCCTAATTCTCTGGAAATTATTTAACTTTTTCGGGATAAGATGACGGTAACTACGGGTATCAACTTGTAGTCATCAGCCTTTTTGCCTTGTACCTTTCGCTTCTGTTCTTTCTATTTTGTCCCAGAAAGTAAAATACAAACCATAATTATATTTGAAAAATTTATGGTGTTTTGCATGATGAGCAGCGCCGATGACCCATTTTGTCAAAATATTTTTTTCGTTTTTTGGATAAATATCAATGTCCAAATGATTAATGACACTGCTGAAAGTCATAATCGTCAATTGAATAATAATAACATAATAATGCATGGGCAAAATCATGAGCATAACCGGTAAAAAAATTGCCTGCAACAATCCTTCTAACGGATGAAATGAAAAAGCAGTAAACGGGGAAGCAATATTGCTGTCGTGATGTACTTTATGAACAATTTTAAATATTGCCGGTTTATGCATCCACCGGTGAATCCAGTAATAATACGTTTCATGCAAAAACATAAAGAGGACAAGGCTTACGGGCAAGTACCACCATCCATATAAATCAATTTTTGTATAAACCCTGGTGTAGCCTTTTTGCCAGAGAACGACTGTAATGGTGCCTGCAACGGAGAAAAGCAAAGAGGTAATAATACTCCATTTTATCTCTTTTTTTAATTGGCCTTTTTTGTAATTTTTCTTGTTAATTTTTCTTGCTTGAAATCTTGAAGGAAACCATGAGTAAAAAATTAAGTAGAACAATCCGGCCACCAAAAAATATCTTCCGGTGACAATAACAAAGAAGATGAGCGTGATTAAAAAAAGCCAGGACACGGATGTAAAGTCTGGAAGATTCATGATGTAAAATAATGTCAATTATTTAATTATTGCGTGATTAAATTATTTATCAATTTTTCCTTTACATTAGCACATCAGCACATCGGCACATCCGCTTATTAATTCTATGTTTAAAAATTTTCTTCTTTTTATTTTATTTATTTTTCCAACCATGTTAAAAGCGCAGGAAAAGAAAAGAGCCAGGGATTACGGCGTAAAAATTGGCGTAATGCAAACCGGCAAACTGAATAGTATTACAGATGTTGCCGGCGTGAAAGTTGGCCACACCACTCTTTTAAAAGGCGATTCGATCCGCACTGGTGTTACCGCGATTTTGCCTTATGATGGTAATATATTTCAACAAAAAGTTCCGGCAGCAGTTTTTGTAGGAAATGGCTTTGGCAAACTCGCCGGCAGCACACAAATAAATGAATTGGGAAATATTGAAACACCAATTATGTTGACCAACACACTCAACGTTTCTACCGCAATGGATGCATTGATTGAATATACATTAAATGAAAAAGGAAATGAAAATGTAACATCGGTAAATGCTGTTGTTGGCGAAACGAATGACGGATTTTTGAATGATATTCGGGGCAGGCATGTGGCAAAACAAGATGTTTTATCAGCAATAAAAAATGCAAAAGACGGCAGGGTAGAAGAGGGTGCAGCCGGTGCAGGAACGGGAACGGTTTGCTTTGGATTCAAAGGTGGCATTGGTACCTCCTCCCGGAAATTGCCGGCGAGTTTGGGCGGTTATACAGTTGGCGTTTTAGTACAAACAAATTTTGGAGGTGTATTACAAATTGATGGAGTGCCGGTAGGAAAAGAATTGGGCAAATTTAGTTTTAGTAATGAGCTTTTAAATAACGTGGATGGTTCATGTATGATTATTGTGGCAACCGATGCGCCTTTAGATCATCGCAATCTTTTGCGATTGGCAAAACGTGCAATAATAGGTATGGGAAAAACGGGTGGAATCGAATCAAACGGAAGCGGAGACTACGTTATAGCCTTTTCAACTGATGCGGCTTTACGTGTTCCATATACAGCAAAGCAAGGAATAATGCAGATTCCTGTTTTGCAAAATGATGAGATGTCACCTTTATTTATGGCAACGATTGAAGCAACAGAAGAGGCAATTATTAATTCGTTATTCGCGGCAAAAACGATTACTGGAAGGAACGGAAATAAAGCAGAATCTTTGCCATTGGAAAAAGTAATTCCAATTTTAAAAAAATACAACGGAATTCAAAAGAAATGACGTGAAGAGAAATGTAAAACGCCAGTAAATAAATAAATAACTGCGATTTGTATTTTACAATTTCCCAGGTTTTATAAAAATGACTTTTTGATTTTTGCTACTTTCATTTTTTAAATCTTACAACAAAAAACAACAACAATGAAATACTGGCTGGTAAAATCTGAACCTGCTAAATACAGTTGGCAGCAATTTTTAAAAGATAAAAAAACTTCCTGGGATGGTGTCAGAAATTATGCCGCAAGAAATAATCTGAGAGATATGAAAAAGGGGGATGAAGTTTTATTTTACCACAGCAATGAAGGAATGGAAATCGTGGGAGTTGCTATGGTAGTAAAAGAAGCGTACCAGGATCCGACAACCGAAGATAAAAATTGGGTGGTAGTGGATTTGAAGCCGGTAAAGCCTTTGAAGAAACCCGTAACACTGGTTGACATTAAAGCAGAGCCAAAGTTTGATAACATGGAGTTGGTCAAAAATTCGAGGTTATCTGTCCAAAAAGTAACACCCGATGAATGGAAATTAATTATGACAATGAGTGGAGAAAAATAATTTTTATTCAATCCGCTTGTGGTTTCTTTTTCTGATTTTGAATATAGGCGGTGAAGACACCGGCCAGGGCGCTCTGTGGTTTGGTGTCCTCACCAACCCGCCTTATTCTCATTTCTTGTAAATTTGATACTCAACTTTTATTTTGAAAAAAAATCTGATAGTACTTACCGGAGCCGGAATCAGCGCTGAAAGCGGGCTGAAAACTTTCCGTGACAGCGACGGTTTATGGATGGGATATGATGTATATGAAGTGGCTTCGCCACAAGGATGGCAAAAGAATCCGGAATTGGTTTTAGACTTTTATAACCAAAGAAGAAAAGAAGTGGCCAAAGCGCAGCCAAATGCTGCCCACAAAGGAATTGCAGATTTGGAAAAAGATTTTGATGTAACCGTAATTACACAAAATATTGACGATTTGCATGAGAGAGCTGGTTCAAAAAATGTAATTCATCTGCATGGCGAAATTTTTAAAATGCGTAGTGTAAAGGATGAAAATACTTTTTATGAAATAAAAAAGGACATACATTTTGGCGAAATGGCGCCCGATGGTTCACAATTGCGGCCACATGTAGTATGGTTTGGAGAACAGGTTCCAATGATTAAAAAGGCAGCGGCAATTTTAGAAACAGCAGATATATTTATGCTTGTAGGAACATCACTGCAGGTGTATCCGGCTGCAGGTTTGATTGATTTTTTACCACCCGCAATTCCTAAATATATCATTGACAAAAATCCACCTTACGTTCCCATCGAACATAATTTTATCAATATTAAGAGACCGGCAACAGATGGAGTAGAGGAAGTCAAAAAATTAATTTGCTAATACACCGAGTTGTCGATTGGCTAACTGACTTCCGAGGATTGCTGTCTCTTTTACATTAGCTATCATTGAATAGCCCAGGGAGGGTAAATCCACTTTAATTGGAGACTTTTTCACCCTGACAATCTGCCCATCCAGTATATACGAAAGGTTATTTTCTTTAATCAATTCCATTTGTGGTTTGATTTTTTCAATCCTGATGTCATGTTGTTTGCTTGAAAATTCTTTTATCGCGTCAATTTCATCCGCATTTATTGTTGCAGGTTTCCCTTTCCAATAGAGAATGCTGATGATACCATTGATTTGTTTGCTGAGCGTAGTAATTTCTGCCGACGTACACTTTACAAAAACATAAGAATTAAACACGGGTTCAAACGTAATGCTCTTTCTGAAAAGGCTTTTTGTTACTTTGTAATTGAGAGGGCATAAATTTTCAATCTTTTTTTTGGAAAGTAAAAGAGCAACTTTTCTTTCGCAGTGTGGCTTCGTGTACACTGCATACCAATTCTTCTGCATTTTTAATGAATTTTTAAATTTGCAGTAATTCAAAGGAATTGATAGTGATACATTCAAAAGAAAAGCGGGGGACGGCTATCTTAAAAATATATTATATTAGATTACTTTTCTGAAATGAGAATATAATGCCAACTTTTTTTTAGCATTGGTTTAACTTTATAACATGGCGTCGGTACTGTCATACATTTTTTTTTTTAATGCAATAATTTTTTCGCAAAGTAAGTTGACAGGTAAAAAATTCCTCAACTATTGGAACAAGTTGTGGAATACCTATTTTTCACTCAACAACTCATTAACAATTTTATTAAATTTATCCTGAAATTCAACATAATGCTCCCCGGTTGCAGGACCTGTGAAGCCACTATCAATTTTCCTGATATTTCCTTTTTTGTCGATGAAAATTGTAGTTGGAAATGCATTGATTGATTCTAATTGAGGCAGTGTTTTCTTTGCCCGTAAAGAATCAGAAACCGTAACGCCGGTTATCAATACAGGGTATTGAAGATCGAATCTTTTTTTGAACGGCTGCAATGCTTTCTGGGATTCATTAAAGTCCGTTGTACGTTCATAAGCAAGGCCAATTATTTCAATACCCCGCTGATGGTTTTTATTATAAAAATCACTTAAAAATTTTGTTTCATCCATGCAATTCGGGCACCAGGAACCCATAATTTGAATTAGCACGACTTTGCCCTGGAATCTTTTATCATTAATAGAAACCTGGCGGCCATCCTTACTATCAGGAAAGCTAAAATTTAATATACCAGATCCTGTTTTTATTTTCGTTTCACCAAAACCATCGGCTACTTTGGCGCTGTCATTTTTTTCAGCCGTCCAATCCTGCATGCTCCTCGCGCCTGAATAAAATTTTCCTCCCGAAATTCTTTTATCATTTTGAATTTTTGCTGTAAATAAATAGGCATGTGCTCCATCAAAAGTGGATAATTTTAAACTATCACCACTCACTACGCCATCCAAATAACGATAATCGCCGGTAGGATCGAGAAAGGTTCCTGAGAGATGAGATCCTTGCTGTTTAAATTCTGCAACAATTGTATCAACGTTATTTTTGTCTATAAATACCGTTGCCCATCTGCCGGCAATATTTGCTGCAGGAGCTGCAGAAACTTTAAATCTTTCTTTGGTATTGAATGTAGCTTTAAAAGGTAAAATTTGAATTCTTTCACCATATTTTTTTATCCAGGTACCTTCTAAGTTGCCGTCACGATTTATTCTTGCTTTAAAGCTTGATTCAAAGAAAGGCAATTCAATAAATACAGAGTCCGCGCGGGTTTCAATGCTGTCAACCAACAAATGCTCTTTGCCATTAATGATATAAATAATTTTTTTTCCCGCGCTGTCTTTACTTTGAAAATTAAAAATAATCTGGTGCCCATCAGGCCTTTCAATTGCAGCGCGCCAGTAACCGTTTTTCAATTCATTTGATTTTGCAGACCAATGAATAGAAAACATTGAAACAATAAGAAGGCAAAATGCAGGAGCAATTTTATTTAGAAATATTCTTCTTTTTTTCATCATTAATTTTTAATTCTTCAAAATGTAGTGTACAATTTAATTGAAAATGCTTTTTAAAAATGAGGAATAAAATTGTTTTTTAAAAGTATTAACTATTGAGAAATGTTCCTGCCATGTAAAACCTTCTCAGTTTATGGAATGCAGTAAACAAACTTTTATGATGAATTCCTGTTTTCTTAAAAACGAAAAACAACAAGTTTTAAAAAGGGCATTTAGCTTTTCGCAATTTTTTTATAACTCACCGAAATTCCTTTTATCAAAGAAGAGCTAAAACCCTGGTGTTCCATTTCGTTCAAACCGGCAATAGTACAGCCTTTTGGTGTCGTTACTTTATCTATTTCCTGTTCAGGATGCGTTCCTTTTTGTAATAATAATTCGGCAGCGCCTTTTACCGTTTGTTCAACAATCAAATTTGCCGTTGCTACATCAAAACCAATTTCTATTCCACCCTGGATGCTGGCGCGAATAAAACGCATGGCATAAGCAGTGCCGCATGCGCCAAGGATTGTAGCGGCTTCCATTAATTTTTCATCAATCACAACAACCTTACCTAATGTAGAAAATATTTTATCTACCAAATCAATTTCTTCCGGATGTGCATTTGTATAACTGATGCAGGTCATGCTTTCCTGTATGGAGATAGCGGTATTTGGCATCGCCCTGAAAACGGGAATTTTCTTTTCAATAATGTCACTAATCTCCGCTATTAAAACTCCGGTAACTACCGAAACTAAAATGTGTTTTTCTGTGAGTTGTGATTTGAAGCTATTCAATACATCCTTCACCTGGTAAGGCTTTACAGCGAGGATTACCAATTCGCTGTTGCGCACAGCTTCCGCATTTTCAGAAGTGATTTTTACACCTTTGTCTTTTAAATTTTCAAGTGTTTCTATTTTTCTTTTTGTAACGGTCAGGTCGGAAGGCTTGCAAAATTTACTTTTTAATAATCCTTCCGCGATCGCAGTTCCTAAATTTCCGCCACCAATGATGGCAATTTTTTTGGCCATGGTTTTATTCATTTTTTAAAATATTTTCCACATGTATTTTTACAAAGATGAAGTTTTGAAATCAGATTTTATATTTTTTAAAGAAGCTGTTGCTGAGTAAACATCTTCATTTATAAAAACAAAAGCTTTAAAGGCATCATAGCAAACCAACAAATAATTGCAATTCTTAATTCTAAATCAGTGCTGTCCGATTAATAATTTTTTTGATAAAAATACAGAGGAAAGCTCGTAGTGAATGTGTGTACTCCATTTATTTTTCATTTAGAGGCCCTATGGAGAAAAGTTAAGCTTCAATTGATTTTCAGTTGGGGCTGGATTATATATTCTGCACCGTTCAGGATGCTCCAGGAACTTAAATACATGTGTGTAGTTTAGCAGATGCAATCTCACAAAAGACGCAAGGTTTGAGAATGCCCACCTGCGTTTCACCTGTGAGGCAACTACTTTGAGCAGAAGGTCAGCAATCAAGGTGCACCATATTTGTATTTTAATAGCATTTTCATTTTCACCTAAAAAGTATTCCAAAGGCATATTCTGCTTTAATCTTTTAAATAGCATCTCTATTTGCCACCTTTGCTTATAAAGCATTGCTATTTTTAAAGGTGACAAACGCTTATTTGAAGTGATGAATTGAAATGTTCTTTGTGTTTCATGATCATAGTAGGTCACCAATCTGCCTTGTACTTTTTCAACTTTAATTTTATATCCTAACACAATCCACTGGTCACTAATTACTCCTGCTATAATATCTTTTTCGGACACTTGTTTTTCTTCAGTTACTTCATAAACATTATTGGTTCTAAGTCGGGTGATCCAATCTACTTTCATTAATCTCCAATTATTTAATTGCTTAAAATTATGATAGCCCTTATCCATTACTACGATAGAACCTGCGGGCGGATTGACTTCTTTCATAAATGGAATATCAGTTTTTGCCGCCTCTGTAAAGCGGATCAGGTAAGGAACACTTTCTTTAGCATTCATGGCTGTATGTACTTTGATGCCTCCTTTCCTTCTACCATCGGCAGCCGCACGCCCGGCATTTTTCATAATATCCTGGAACAGACTAATAGTGGTTGAGTCAATTATGACCAGGCGTTTAACTAATGGATCTTTAAAACGGCTGTCCGATAAAAGCTCTCTGTATTTACCATATAACTGCATATAGATTTGTTCAAAGACATGATGTGCTCTTCTTTTGTTAGCATCTGCCAGGGTACTACGAGCAGGCAAATAATGCATGTTTAAGCTTTGGAGCCGCCCTTCACTGGCCTGGAGACCGGTGGTCACTTCACGCAAGGATGTGCAGTTTTGAAAACAAGTATAGAGCATGGTAAGAAGATGATGATATGTGTCAAACTTTTTAGAGTATCTATCACTTCTATGTTCAGTGGCCGCCTTGCAAATTAATGATCTGGGAATAACTTTTATTAGTTGAGAAAATACAGGCTGTCCGGTAAAAAAAGTACTTTTGTTCATGGTAAAGTTTTTTGTTGTAGTAAACCCTAAACTAAACCATTTGGAGCAGAATTCATTTTCTGCTCCTTTTTTTACCGGACAACAATAATTCTTAATTCTTAATTCTTACACTTTTTCTAAAAAAATGGATGTATTTAATTTAAGAATTCCTACATTCATGCCCGAATAAAAAAAATCAATTTATCTCTATGGGAAATTTTCAGGTAAAAGTTCAGCCAAAAAAATATGATGCAATAATAGTTGGTTCCGGCGCCGGTGGCGGAATGGCTGCTTATGTTTTGGCAAATGCCGGTTTAAAGGTTTGTTTGATTGAAGCAGGCCCAAATTTTAATCCTGCAGTAGATTCCAAACAGTTACAAAATCCATGGGAATCTCCGCGAAGAGGCGCCAGTACCAAGTACCGCCCATTCGGAGATTTTGACGGATGCTACTGGGGATGGGAAATTGATGGTGAGCCTTATACCAATGCAAAAGGTTCTAAATGGGAATGGTGGCGCGCCAGGATGCTAGGCGGCAGAACCAATCACTGGGGAAGGATTTCATTGCGTTTTGGCCCAGATGATTTTAGAAGAAAAAGCATAGATGGTCTTGGCGATAACTGGCCAATTGGCTATGATGATGTAAAACCTTATTATGATAAAATAGACAGGCTTTTGGGAATATTTGGTACCAATGAAAATATTAAGAATGCTCCTGATGGAATTTTTCTTCCACCTCCAAAACCAAGATTGCATGAATTGATGATTAAAAAAGCGGCAACCGGAATCGGTATTCCGGTAATTCCTTCACGGCTTTCTATTCTTACCAAAAAAATAAATGATACACGCGGCCAATGTTTTTATTGTGCGCAGTGTGGACGGAGTTGTAAAATATTCGCTGATTTTTCTTCTTCTTCAGCGTTGGTGCTACCGGCAATCACAACCGGAAATGTTGATTTAGTGGTGAATGCAATGGCCCGTGAAGTATTGACGGATAAGGAAGGCCTTGCAACCGGCGTTTCTTATGTAAATAAAGACGATATGCAGGAATACCAGGTAATGGGCAGAACGGTAATTCTTGCCGCCAGTGCCTGTGAATCTGCAAGGTTGTTATTGAATTCAAAATCGCCCAGGCATCCAAATGGTTTGGCAAATTCGAGTGATGTGGTTGGTAAATATTTGCATGATTCTACCGGTGCGGATATGGGTGGAATTATTCCTGAATTGTTTGACCGTAAACGTTATAATGAAGATGGAGTCGGCGGTATGCATGTTTATACTCCATGGTGGCTTGATAATAAAAAACTTGATTTTCCACGCGGTTATCATATTGAATATGGTGGTGGTTTTGGAATGCCTTTGTATGGTTTTCAATGGGGAATTGAAAACCTGAATGGTACTTATAAAGTAAAAGGAAAACAAAAAGAAGCCGGCGGATATGGAGCTTCATTAAAAGAAGATTACCGTTATTTCTTTGGCGCTCATGTGGGCATGGCTGGCCGTGGAGAAGCGGTTGCACGCAGAGATAATTATTGTGAAATAGATCCAACAACAGTAGATAAATATGGAATTCCTGTTTTGCGTTTTCATACAAAATATTCTGATTATGAAATAAAACAGGCGAAGCACATGAAAGAAACTTTTTCTGAAATTTTACATGCGATGGGCGCAGTAAGTACCTGGGGTGGGGATGACGGCCCTGAAAATAATTACGGCTTGCATGCTCCCGGAAATATTATTCATGAAGCAGGTACAGTGCGTATGGGAAATGATCCGAAACAATCAGCCTTGAACAAATATGCACAGGCTCATGATTGTAAAAATTTATTCAATGTAGATGGTGGACAGTTTGTATCGCAGGGCGATAAAAATATTACCTGGACCATTCTTGCTTTATCTATGAGAACGTCAGAATATATTGTGGATCAATTGAAGAAAAATGAGATTTAAATATTTTCTCAAAAATCAAAATATTCATTCTTTTATTTTTTTAAAAAATTAAAAAATTATGGACAGAAGAAAATCGCTGAAAGTAATGGTGCTCGGCACGGTGTCTTCCGGATTAATATTAGATGCGTGTAAAACGGAAGACAAAAAAGTAGTTCTGAAAAAAGCGCCGCCAGCAACACAAAAGAAGCATCCCGGCCTGATGAAAGAAGAAGTGAAAAAATTGGAAGAAGATAATTCCTACACTTATTTCACTCCACATGAAATGCAAACGATTACCATTCTTGCAGATATTATTATTCCAAAAGATGAGGTAAGCGGCAGCGCTTCTGATGCTAAAGTGGCCGATTTTATTGAGTTTATTGTAAAAGATCAGCCCGAACACCAAGTGCCAATGCGTGGCGGACTGCGCTGGCTGGATATGCAATGTTTGAACCGGTATCAAAATTCATTTGCAGAATGCAATCATCAACAACAAATGGAAATGGTAGATGAAATTGCGTGGCCGAAAAAAGCAAAACCAGAGATGAAACAGGGAGTTACTTTTTTCAACCTGATGCGTAATTTAACCGCAACCGGATTTTATACTTCAGAAATTGGAGTGAAAGATGTAGGCTATGTAGGCAATACGCCAAATCAATGGAATGGTGTACCAGACGATGTTTTAAAACAGTACGGTCTAGCCTATACCCCAAAAGAATTAAAAGAGTGTATTAGTTTTTAGGAGAAAATTATTGAATTATTTTATTATTAAATTATTATGAGAAAATTAAGAATGGGAATGGTAGGCGGCGGCAAAGACGCCTTCATAGGAGCAATACATCGTATTGCCGCGAATATGGATGGATTGATTGAATTGTGTTGCGGCGCACTCAGTATTCATCCTGAAATGGCAAAAGAATCCGGTAAAATTTTATTTCTTCCCGAAGACAGAACCTATCTTTCTTATGAAGAAATGATAAAAAAAGAAAGTGAAATGCCGAAAGATAAAAGGATTGATTTTATCACAATCGTAACACCCAATTTTGCTCATTTTGATCCGGCAATGATGGCTTTGGAACATGGATTTAATGTAGTTATAGAAAAACCAATGACTGTTTCTTTGGAACAGGCAAAAGAATTAAAAAAGAAAGTGGAAGAAACGGGATTACAATTGTGCCTTACACATACATATTCCGGTTATCCGATGGTGAAACAAGCACGGGCAATGGTGCAAAATGGCGAGTTAGGAAAGCCGAGAAAAATCGTAGTCGAATATATGCAGGGATGGCTCAGTAAACTTTCAGAAAAAGAAGGAAATGCAGGAGCAGCGTGGCGTACAGACCCTTCTAAATCTGGTAAAGCAGGATGTATGGGAGATATAGGAACTCATGCCGCTCATCTTGCTGAATATGTTTCAGGATTAAAAATTACCCAGCTTTGTGCGAATCTAAACATCGTTGTGCCGGGACGAATGCTGGATGATGATGGAAATGTTTTATTGAAATTTGAAAACGATGTGAATGGTGTTTTGGTCGCTTCGCAAATTGCCGCCGGCGAAGAAAACAATCTGACTTTAAGAATTTATGGCGAAAAAGGAAGCATCGAATGGGCACAGATGGAACCAAATACTTTGATCGTAAAATGGCAGGATCAACCTGCACAAATTTTGAGAGCCGGAAATAATTATCCAAACATTTTAAGCAAAGCTGCTCTTGATAATTGCCGCACACCAGGCGGCCATCCGGAAGGTTACCTCGAAGCCTTTGCAAATATTTATAAAAATTTCGCGCATACTTTACTCTCAAAATTAGAAAGCAAAACTCCAACAAAAGAAATGCTTGATTTTCCAACAGTGGATGATGGTGTACGTGGAATGGCGTTTATTGAAAATGTAGTTGCATCCGGAAAATCAAATGAAAAATGGACTGAGTTTGTGGTTTGATTAAACTTCATTTTTTCAAGAGAACTGTTTTAATTAGTGATGAGGAAAATCAAAAGATTTTTTCATCACTTTTTTTATTGATGGAATTACAAAACCCTCTTAAAACTTCGTTTACTGTCTCTCAATTTATTTTTAAACGCATTATTTCTTTTCTTGCTTCAATCCCTATCTTTGCAACCATTTAAAAAATTTCGTACATGAACCCTATACACATGGTGGATTTGAAGCAGCAATATCTCAATATAAAAAATGAGGTAGATGCGGCGATAGCAGGCGTTTTGGATAGCACCATTTTTATCGGCGGCCCCCAGGTAACTGATTTTTCCAAAAGCCTTGCTGAATACCTCGATATAAAACATGTAATACCCTGTGCAAATGGAACTGATGCGTTGCAAATCGCAATGATGGCGCTTGGATTGCAGCCTGGTGATGAAGTAATTACTCCTTCTTTTACTTATGTCGCCACTACTGAAGTGATTGCTTTATTGAAATTAAAACCTGTTTTTGTAGAAGTGAACCCGCAAACTTTTTGTGTAGATCCGGAAGCAATTAGAAAAGCCATTACGCCAAAAACAAAAGCGATTGTGCCCGTTCATTTATATGGACATTCCTGTGAAATGGAAGAAATAGTGGAGATTGCAAATGAGCATCATTTATTCGTAATCGAAGATAATGCGCAGGCAATTGGTGGTGATTATACTTTTAGAGACGGAACTACCAAAAAAACAGGAACTATTGGAACTATCGGTTGCACTTCGTTTTTTCCCAGTAAAAATTTAGGATGTTATGGAGATGGTGGTGCAATGTTTACCAACGATGATGCGCTTGCTGAAAAATTAAAAATGATTGCAAACCATGGCCAGAAAACAAGATATTATCATGAAATGGTTGGATGCAATTCACGTCTCGATGCGTTGCAGGCTGCAATATTAAATATCAAATTGCCGTTATTGGACAGCTATATTCACGCAAGAAGAAAAGTGGCTGATTTTTATGATAATGCATTTGCAAATCATGAAAAAATCACGACCCCTTTTCGTGCGCATTATTGCAAACATGTTTTTCACCAATACACGCTTATTCTCGAAAATATTGATAACCCGGAAACTTTTCGGAATGAGCTTGTGGCGTTTTTAGCAGAAAATAAAATTCCGTCAATGATTTATTACCCGGTACCAGCTCATAAACAAAAAATGTTTGCTTCCTTTGGTGGTGCAGATTATCATTTGGAAAAAACAGACTGGTTGACACATCGGGTAGTTTCATTGCCGATACATACAGAAATGGATGAAGAGCAACTAAATTATATCACACAAAAAGTGTTGGAATTCGTAAATAAATAAAAATGAATATTGCTGTAATTGGAACAGGCTATGTAGGATTGGTTACCGGAACCTGCTTTGCTGAAACAGGAAACATCGTCACCTGCGTTGACATTGATGAAGAAAAAGTAAAAAAGTTATCATCCGGAAAAATTACCATTTTTGAACCGGGACTTGAAAAGCTTTTTGAAAGAAACGGAAAAGAAGGCCGTTTAAAATTTACAACTTCTCTTGCTGATGGAATAAAAAATGCAAAGGTTATTTTTCTAGCATTGCCTACGCCGCCCGATGGTGACGGCTTTGCTGATTTAAAATATGTTTTGGACGTAGCTGAAAAAATTGGTAAACTATTAAAAAAAGGTTCTTATAAAATTATCATTGATAAAAGTACTGTGCCTGTGGGAACAGCCGATAAAGTCAATGAAATTATTTTGAAAAGTGCTGAGAAAGCAGGAATTGAAAATCCGGAAAAATTATTTGATGTGGTGAGCAATCCTGAATTTCTGCGGGAAGGAGTTGCTGTGGAAGATTTTATGAAACCAGATAGGGTTGTAATCGGCACTTCTTCTCCAAAAGCAAAAAAGATTCTTGGAGAATTATATGCACCTTTTGTACGGCAGGGAAATCCTGTAATTTTTATGGATGAACGTTCTGCGGAACTTACTAAATACGCCGCCAATTCATTTCTTGCTACCAAAATTTCTTTCATGAATGAGATAGCGCAATTGTGTGAAAGACTTGGAGCAGATGTAGATATGGTGCGCAAAGGAATGGGAAGCGATGACAGAATTGGAAGAAGATTTTTATTCCCCGGTATTGGTTATGGAGGAAGCTGTTTTCCAAAAGACGTGCAGGCATTATCAAAATCATCGCACAAAGCTGATTATGAATTTAAAATTCTGGAAGCAGTAATGCAGGTAAATGAAAATCAAAAAGTTCATCTTTTACCAAAAATAAAATCGTATTTTAAAAATAAACTGAAAGGGAAAAAAGTTGCCTTGTGGGGATTGGCATTTAAGCCAAATACAGATGATATTCGTGAAGCGCCGGCATTAAGAATTATTAAAGAACTTATTTCGGAGGGCGCAACTGTAGTGGCTTACGACCCGGAAGCAATGGCAAATGTGAAAAGAGAATTGGGCGATAAAATTAGTTATGCAGAAAATCAATATGCTGCATTAGAAGATGCAGATGCCTTATTGATTGCGACAGAATGGAGTGAGTTCAGAACGCCTGATTTGAATAAAATAAAATCTCTTTTAAAGAACCCTGCTATTTTTGATGGAAGAAATCTTTTCGAATTATACCAGATGGAAGAATGTGGATTTCATTATGAAAGTGTGGGTAGGAGAGTAGTGAATGTGAAAATTTGAAAATTTGAAAATTTGAAAATGAAGAAATGTGCTGATGTGCTAAAATGCTGATGTGCTGATGAAGAAAATAAGAAAATCGGTTATTTCTTTGTTTACTGATTAATTCTTAATTCTTAATTCTCAATTCTTAATTTTTAATTCTTAATTCTCACTTCTTAATTTCATCAATACAATAATCAAATAAGTGTCAAACAAAAGAATTCTCATCACAGGTGCGGCCGGATTTTTAGGTTCCCATCTTTGCGATCGTTTTATCAAAGAAGGAATGCATGTAATCGGAATGGATAATTTAATTACCGGTGACCTCAAAAATATCCAGCATCTTTTTAAACTGGAAAATTTTGAATTCTATCATTGTGATGTTTCTAAATTTATTCATGTTTCCGGCAAGCTTGATTATATATTACATTTCGCTTCTCCCGCAAGCCCGATTGATTATTTAAAAATTCCAATTCAGACTTTAAAAGTGGGCTCGCTTGGAACGCATAATTGCCTTGGACTTGCTCTTGCAAAAAAAGCAAGAATTTTGGTGGCTTCGACCAGTGAAGTTTATGGCGATCCGTTGGTGCATCCACAGACAGAAGATTATTGGGGAAATGTAAATCCCGTTGGCCCGCGCGGAGTTTATGATGAAGCAAAACGTTTCCAGGAAGCGATTACAACGGCTTATCATACTTTTCATGGATTGGAAACAAGGATAGTAAGGATATTTAATACTTATGGTCCAAGAATGCGTTTGAATGACGGAAGAGCATTGCCCGCATTTATTGGCCAGGCTTTACGTGGTGAGGATTTGACCGTTTTTGGCGATGGCAGCCAAACAAGAAGTTTTTGTTATGTTGATGATTTGATTGAAGGAATTTATCGCTTGCTGATGAGTGATTATTCCAGGCCGGTAAATGTTGGAAATCCTGATCAGATTACTTTGAAAGATTTTGCAGAAGAGGTAATTAAATTAACCGGCACCACACAAAAGATTGTCTATAAACCTTTGCCGCAGGACGATCCGAAACAACGACAACCTGATATTACACTGGCAAAAAAATTATTGAACTGGCAGCCAAAAGTGCAACGTGCAGAAGGATTGAAAATAACTTATGATTATTTTAAATCATTGCCTGAAGAAGATTGGTATAAATTGCCGAAAGAATTTGAAAGCAGGAGAAATTTATGATGTCTGATGTCTGTTATGTACGATGTTTAATGTCTGATGGGATAGGTAAGTGCCGGTTCATATTAGAAATTTTAAATAAAAAAATTTAATTCACAACAATGCTTTACCAAGCACGTCCTCTCCTCCGGAGAGGGGTTGGGGTGAGGCGAAATATTAAAATACATGTACCAGGAATTAATAGACAAAAAAAAGAAACTCGCGGTAATTGGTTTGGGTTATGTGGGTTTGCCAATCGCATTGGAATTTGCAAAGAAAATTTCCGTCATCGGTTTTGATATCAATGCAGACCGGATAAAATTGATGGAAAATGCAATTGATCCGAGCAATGAATTGGAATCATCAGCATTTGCAAATTGTGATATAAAATTTACAAACGATCTGGATATTTTGCGCGAAGCAAATTTTTATATCGTTGCTGTTCCAACTCCGGTGGATGAATACAATGTTCCCAATTTAATTCCGGTCATTAGGGCAAGCGAAACGATTGGAAAAGTTTTGAAGAAAGGTGATTACGTAGTGTTTGAAAGTACCGTGTATCCTGGTTGTACAGAAGAAGATTGCCTGCCGGTAATTGAAAAATTATCTGGTTTAAAAGTGTGTGATGACTTTAAATTGGGTTATTCTCCTGAAAGAATAAATCCGGGTGATAAAGAACATACTTTAGCAAGCATCATCAAAGTGGTGAGCGGTTGTGATAAAGAAAGTCTTGAAACGATTGCAAAAGTTTATGAGCTTGTGGTACAGGCAGGGGTGCATCAGGCGTCCAGCATTAAAGTAGCAGAAGCAGCAAAGATTATTGAAAATACCCAACGCGATTTGAACATCGCTTTGATGAATGAGTTGTCAATTATTTTTGATAAAATGGGCATCAATACGTTTGAAGTGTTGGCAGCAGCGGGTACTAAATGGAACTTTTTAAAATTTCAACCCGGCCTTGTAGGTGGCCACTGTATTGGTGTTGATCCTTATTACCTTACTTATAAATCGCAGAAGCTTGGTTACGATTCACAGGTAATTCTTGCCGGCCGTTCCATTAATGATGGAATGGCAGGTTATGTTGCAAAAAAAGTTTTGATGCACATAATTCAATCGAATGGAAATGTAAAAGAAGCAAAGGTTTTGGTGATGGGTGCTACTTTCAAAGAAAATGTAAGCGATATCCGGAACTCAAAAGTTGCGGATATTATCAAAGAACTAAAATCTTATTCATTAAATGTTCATGTTACCGATCCTTATGCTAACAGTAATGAGTTGAAGCATGAGTATAACTTTGAATTAACACCCGATCTTGCTAATGATTATGATGCGGTGATCGTTACGGTACCTCACACCGCATATTTAAGTATGGATGATAATGCATTCGCAGGCATCACAAAATCTCATGGAATGGTTGCTGATTTAAAAGGAATTTATCGCGGAAAAATCTTAAGCCGAAATTACTGGAGTCTTTAAAAATTAAACAAATTGGAAAATAAATTTCATGATCAGGATTTAAGTAAACTTTCATTTTTAGTTACCGGTGGCGCGGGTTTTATAGGAAGTCATATTGCAGA
Source organism: uncultured Chitinophagaceae bacterium (assembly GCA_963706825.1). Taxonomy (GTDB): domain Bacteria; phylum Bacteroidota; class Bacteroidia; order Chitinophagales; family Chitinophagaceae; genus Ginsengibacter. The sequence continues at coordinate 110,793 of CAVPNT010000006.1, forward strand.
ATATTTATTGAAAAATGGCGCAGGAAAAGTAAGGGTGATTGATAATTTTGCAAATGGATTTCAATCAAACCTGGATGTATTAAGGGCTTACAACGGTTTTGAATTTATCGAAGGAGATATCAGAAACTTAGAAATATGTAGAAGAGCGTGTGAAGGAATCGACTATGCAAGCCATCAGGCAGCGTTAGGTTCAGTTCCCCGTTCTATAAAAGATCCTTCCGCCACCAATGATGTAAATGTCGGCGGTTTCGTCAATATCCTGAAAGCTGCTGTTGAAAATAAGGTAAAGCAATTTGTGTATGCATCATCTTCATCCGTTTATGGAGATGAACCAACTTTGCCAAAAAAAGAAGATCGGATTGGAAATTGTTTATCACCGTATGCAGTAACCAAAAGAGCAGATGAATTGTATGCAGATGTCTTTTCAAAAGTTTATAATATTCCTGTTTTGGGGTTTCGTTATTTTAATATATTCGGGCCACGACAAGATCCGGATGGGCCTTATGCCGCAGTCATTCCGCTTTTTGTAAAAGCAATTATGAATCATACTTCTGCTTTTATAAATGGCGATGGCGAACAAACCAGAGATTTTACTTTCGTTGAAAACGCAGTGCAGGTCAACGTTAGAGGAATGCTGACCACGAATAATGAAGCAAAAAATAAAGTGTATAATGTGGCGGTTGGTGAAAATTATTCAGTGAATTTTTTATACAATTTTATCAAAGAATATTTGCACAGTGATATAGAAGCGATTCATCGCGAGCCACGCGAAGGTGATATTCGTAATTCACTTGCTGATATTTCTTTGGTAAAAAATTTATTGAATTATCAGCCAACTACTAAATTTCAAACGGGATTGATAAAAACAATTGATTATTTTAAAGAACTTTATTCAAGCAGCCAGAACAGTATCTGAAGACACACAGCATTTTATTTGCTTGCAAAAAGCTCAACATCCGAAATCATAAATCATCACATCAGAACTCTATAATATGCCTTTTATAAAAACAGACTTTCCCGGATTATTAGTTTTTGAACCAAAAGTATTTGAAGACAATCGTGGTTATTTCTTTGAAAGCTATAATCAAAAAATATTTTCAGAAGAAGGAGTGGAAATTAATTTTGTTCAGGATAACCAGGCGCGGTCTTCATACGGTGTTGTGCGTGGATTGCATTTTCAAAAAGATCCTTTTGCGCAAACAAAATTGATTCGCGCTTTAAGTGGGGAAATCATTGATGTGGCTGTTGATATCAGGAAAGGTTCTCTTACTTATGGACAGGCATTTACGATTTTACTATCAGCAGAAAATAAAAAGCAACTTTTGGTTCCAAAAGGATTTGCACATGGTTATTCCGTAATCAGTGAAACTGCAGAAGTGTTTTATAAATGTGATGAATTTTACCATAAAGAAACCGAAGGTGGCATTTCATTGAATGATCCGGCATTAGAAATTGATTGGCAGATTCCTGTTGACAAAATGATTATTTCGGAAAAAGACAAACAATCCGATTTGTTAGAAAATACCGTTCATAATTTTGTTTTTAAAGGTTAAAAAAAGTAAATGACTTCTCAAGATTTTACTGACAAAATATTAGTGACCGGAGCAAACGGCCAATTGGCAAATGAAATAAAAGTTATTGCTCCCCATTATCCTCAATACGAATTTCTTTTTACAACAAAAGAAGAACTTCCGATAGAAAACACAGAAGCTGTAAAATCATTTTTTGAGAAAAATAAAATTGATTATTGTATCAATTGTGCTGCATACACAGCAGTAGATAAGGCAGAATCAGAAAGAGAAAAAGCTTATTTGATAAATGCAGATGCTGCAGGAAATCTGGCAGGTATTTGTAACATTCATCAAACAAAACTCATTCACATTTCTACAGATTATGTGTATGATGGCAGTACAAATATTCCTTTAAAGGAAGATAGTAAAACCGCGCCTGTAAATGTTTATGGAGCGTCCAAACTGAAAGGAGAGGAGCTTGCTCTTGAAAAAAATCCTTATACTGTAATCATCCGTACTTCATGGGTTTATTCTTCTTTTGGAAATAATTTTGTGAAAACAATGCTGCGTTTATTCAAAGAAAAAACTGAAATAAATGTAGTGGCAGATCAATATGGTTGTCCAACTTATGCTGCAGATCTTGCTGAAGTAATTATGAAGTTTGTGGAAGAAATGCAAACAGGAAAACAGTTTGCCGGAATTTTCAATTATTGCAATGAAGGAACCACTAATTGGTTTGAGTTTGCGAATGAAATAAAATTTTTGGAAAATAGTAATTGTATCATAAATCCAATTCCAACTTCTTCTTATAAAACCCCTGCAAATCGGCCTCTGTACTCTGTTTTAGATACTTCTAAAATCAAAGAATCTCTGGAAATATCCATTCCTTATTGGAAAGAAAGTCTGAAAAAATGCCTCAGGATATCAAGTGCTGATTAGACATATTCTCTGGTTTTCTATCACGGCAAACAAAGAAATATGAATGATTTCTAATCTCGTTTACCGGCTACTTCGACAAATTGTAAGCGCACAAAATCTTTAGGTTTTACCTCTATCTTTGCAGCTAAAATTTAGCCGCTTTGGATACAAAATTTCAATTAGAATATTTACCCTATTCACAGACAGGAAAGTTTACGAAAATTGTTTTGGATTATATTAATAATGTTCCTGAATTAAAAGATTTTTATGAGCATCCGGTAAATTTAGAAGGCATAAAATCGGCAATTGCTGAAAGGAAAAAATACGCTACCAACCGTCCATTATTAGCTGGTCAATTGACCCTTCAATACAAAGAATTTGAATGTTGTAGCCTTGTAAAATCCAATATTCACGCACTATTAGATGAAAATACTTTTACCGTCTGTACTGCACATCAGCCCAATATTTTTACCGGCCATCTATATTTTATCTATAAAATTTTGCACACGATAAAGCTTGCTGATTCTTTAAAAAAAGTTTTTCCGGAATACAATTTTGTTCCGGTTTTTTTTATGGGAAGTGAAGATGCTGATCTGGAAGAACTGAATCATGTGGTGATTGATGACGTAAAATATCAATGGGAAACCAAACAAACCGGCGCGGTTGGAAGAATGAAAGTAGATGAGAATCTGATTAAATTAATTGAAAAAATTGCCGGAAGATTATCGGTTGAACCATTCGGAAAACCTTTGATTGATTTATTGAAAAAATGTTTTATAAAAAATTCAACCATTGAGGAATCCACATTTTTATTTGTTCATCATTTGTTTCAGGAATATGGATTATTAATCCTTTTACCGGATAACGCTGCTTTTAAAAAAGAAATGATTTCCATCTTTGAAGACGATATTTTTAATCATACTTCTTCAAAAATTGTAGAACAAACTTCTGAAAAATTGTCAGCACATTACAAAGCGCAGGCTTATCCCAGGGAGATTAATTTATTTTATTTAAAGGGTAATTTACGAAACCGGATTGTTGAGGTTAATGATCATTTCGCAGTTCATGATACAGACCTTTCATTTACAAAAGAAGAAATGAAACAGGAGCTGGCAGAGCATCCTGAACGTTTTAGCCCGAATGTAATATTGCGCGGTTTATTCCAGGAAATTATTTTGCCTGATATAGCATGGATTGGCGGTGGCGGCGAACTTGCGTACTGGCTGCAGTTAAAAGATTTATTTAAAAATTATGCGGTTCCATATCCGGTTTTGGTTTTAAGAAATTCTTTTTTAATTATTGATAAAAAGCATCACGATTTATTAAATAAATTGAATCTGAATGCCACTGATCTTTTCAAAGGGAAAGAAACTTTGCTGAATGAAATTGTAAACAGGGAAAGCAAATTTGTTTTGAATCTAACCAATGAAAAAAAGGAATTTGAAAATATTTATGATCAGATTGAAGAACTTGTAAAGCGTATTGATTCTACACTTATGGGACATGTTGAAGCTCTGGAAACAAGACATGTAAAAGCTTTGTCTGCGTTAGAAAAGAAAATGTTTCGTGCCGAAAAAAGAAAATTTGCGGATCAAAAAAATCAATTGAACAAAATATTTTCCTCATTATTTCCCCATGATGGATTGCAGGAACGCACTGAAAACTTTATGCTTTTTTATTCAAAATGGGGGAAGGATTTTTTTGAAATGTTGTATGATGCTTCACTTACTTTGGAAGAGAAGTTTTGCATAATGGAAACAAGTTAATTCTTTGCTGCAAAAGCTATCGCAGCCTGAATATTTTTCCGGGTAATGTGAGGCTGTGCTATCAGTATATCTTCAATAGTTTCACCAGCGTAAAGTTTTTCCAATATTAATTCTACCGTAATGCGGGTCCTTTAATAACCGGTTTTCCCATCATAATTTCCGGATTAATTTCTATTGATTGTAAAATATTCACAAAAAAAGTTTAGACAAAAGATAAAAATTGTTTGATAAATTTTCCACATTCAATTTTCTTAAAGAAGTACATAATATTACACTTTCCCTCACTTGAAAAGTCTGCTTTATCAGTTACTTTTACACACTTTTTAAAGAAAATAATTAATGGATCGAAAACAGTTTTATCAAAACAGATTAGAAGAATTACGCGCTCATTTGAAACAACTGCAACAAAGAAAGTCTTCTTTCGCATGGCTTCGCCTTGGCGCTATTATCGCTATCATCGCTGGTTTTTATCTTTTGTGGTCTTTGGGAATTATATATGTAATTGGGGCTTCTGTTTTATTGCTTTTTATTTTTGTGAGGCTTGTTTCTGCCGATTTAAAAAACCAATCTAAAATTGAGCATACTAATCACCTGATCCGGAACAATAAAAATGAATTGAAATTCCTGGATGGAAATTATTATGATTTTCCTTCCGGCTCTGAGCATATTCCAAAAGAGCATCCTTATGCAAATGACCTCGATATTTTCGGACGCGCTTCTTTATTTCAATATCTTAACCGTACCACATCGGAACCTGGAAGCGCGAAACTCGCTGAATATTTAAAATCACCGGCTTCGATAGAGGACATTTCAGAAAGGCAAAATTCGATCAAGAAATTATCCAGCAAAGTGCTATGGATACAGGACTTGCAAGCTGTTGGAGCAAAAGATAAAATTACTTTTTCTACCAAAAGCCGTTTGGAAAAATGGATGAAAGAGCCGGTTGTTTTTTCAGGATTTAAACCGTGGAAATGGTTGCGTTACCTGCTTCCGGCGATTATTATAACGGTTGTTGTTTTATATATTTTTGACGAGGTTGGCGATACTATTTTTTATTTATCTCTTTTGATATTTGCAGTGATTGCTTATCAAATCAATAAAGTGGTTGCACCCATTCATGATCAATTATCAAAAGTTGCGGATGAATTAAATACATTTTCATCAAGCATTTTATTGATTGAAAAAGAGAAATTTGAAAGCAATTTGTTGAGAAGATGGCAATCTGTTTTCCTTGATAAGAATAAAAGAGCTTCTGATGATATTTTGAAAATAAAAAAGATTTTAGACAAGTTGGATCTCCGTTATAACCTTGTTTTATCATTGCCATTAAATCTCTTGTTGTTGTGGAATTTGCAACAAATCCTGGATCTTGAAAAATGGAAAGAAAGTGAACAAAACAATATCAACGATTGGTTTGATATATTGGCAAATTTCGAAGCATTAAACAGCTTTGGGGTCTTATATTTTAATGAGCCCGAATGGATCTTTCCATTAGTTCATGCAGAATATTTTTCAATAGAAGGAAAAGAAATTGGCCATCCACTCATTCCAAAAGAAAAGAGAGTTAATAATTTTATTGATGTTCCCACTAATGCAGAACTCATGCTGGTAACCGGTTCTAACATGGCGGGCAAGAGCACTTACCTGAGAAGTATCGGAGTAAATGTGGTCCTTGCGATGTCTGGCGCTCCTGTTTGTGCAAAGTCTTTTTCGGTTTCACATGTGCAGATTATGAGTAGTATGCGGATTACCGATAACCTTGAAGAAAGCACTTCTACTTTTTATGCTGAATTAAAAAAATTGAAAACCATTATTGAAAAAGTAAACGCGGGAGAAGAAGTTTTTATCCTGCTCGATGAAATTCTAAGAGGTACCAATTCACTTGACCGGCACACCGGATCAAAAGCGTTAATCAAGCAATTGATTAAGAAAAAAGCTGCAGCAATTATTGCCACGCACGATCTTGAGTTGGCTAATTTAAAAGAAGAATTTTCCGAAAATATTTTGAATTATCATTTTGATGTACAGGTTAGCAATGACGAATTATATTTTGATTACCGGCTAAAACCCGGTGTTTGCAATAGTTTGAACGCTTCCATATTAATGAAGAAAATTGGAATTGAAATTTAAAGACGCAAATCCGGAAATCACTTTTGGCACTGTACTTGACTATGAAATAAAAATTTTTTTATGAAAAGACTCGTTTTGGCTTTGGTAATTTTATTTTCTTTCAGTGGTTGTGAAACTGCAAAAAATATCATGAATTCCGTAGGAAATGGCAACATTACAACCGCAGAAGCTGTTCAGGGTTTGAAAGAAGCATTGCAGGTAGGAACAGATTCAGCAACGTTTCATTTAGCGCTGCTCAATGGATTTTACAAAGATGACATGATTAAAATATTGATGCCACCGGAAGCACAAAGTGTAGAAAAATCATTAAGGAATGTTGGCCTTGGAAGCCTTGTTGACAAAGCAGTTTTATCCATGAACCGGGCTGCTGAAGATGCAACAAAATATGTTGGCAATATTTTTCTCAATGCGATTAAACAAATGACTATCCAGGATGCATTTGGAATTTTAAGAGGCGGAGACAGGGCTGCAACAAATTATTTAAAACAAAAAACTACGGCACAACTTACTGCAGCTTTTACTCCGATTGTTTCGAAATCGCTTGATTATACAGATGCAACAAAATACTGGAAAGATATTTTTACTGCATACAATAAGTTTAGCAATAAGCCTGTAAATACTGACCTCACAGCTTATGTAACCGAAAAAACTTTGGATGGATTATTTTATCATATCGGGCTGGAAGAGCAGGCTATCCGCAAAGATCCCGCCGCCCGTATCACAGATATTTTGAAAAAAGTATTTGCCAGCCAAAATACGAAACCAGGAATTTAAGCGGAAAGCGGAAGGCTGAAAGCAAAAGGCAAAAGGCGGAAGGCAGTACGTACCACCAATTCGCTATTCACATTCACCTAATTATACATCTCTTCCTGCAAAGTCTTTATCCGTGCATCTTCCAAATATTCATCATAAGTACAAAGGCGATCAATAATTCCTTTTGGAGTAATTTCAATAATCCGGTTTGCCACGGTTTGCATAAACTGATGGTCATGTGTTGTCATTAATACAATACCCGGGAAACTGATCATGCCATCATTAAAAGCGGTGATACTTTCAAGATCAAGATGGTTTGTCGGCTCGTCCAGCATTACCACATTCGGATTTTGCAACATCATTTTACTGATCATGCATCTTACTTTTTCACCGCCACTCAGTACATTCGTTTTCTTTTTTATTTCATCACCACTGAAAAGCATTTTTCCCAAAAATCCTCTTAAAAAATCTTCGTCTACATCAGTAAAATGATCAGGAACAAATTGACGCAACCAATCCAACAAGGTAAGATTGCCGGTAAAAAATTCGCTGTTATCATTTGGTAAATAAGCAGTGGTAATCGTAGTTCCCCATTCAAATTCGCCGCTGTCGGCTGTCATTTTATTATTAATAATTTCAAAAAAAGAAGTGAGTGCTACAGGATCTTTGCTCAGAAAAGCGATTTTTTGTCCTTTTACTACATCAAAATTTACATTGCTGAACAACTTTTTTCCTTCGACAGATTTTGATAATTTCTGCACATTCAGAATTTGGTTTCCAGGATCTCTTTCCGGTTTGAAAATGATGCCGGGATACTTTCTGTTGCTTGGAGTAATGTCTTCAAACACCAGTTTATCCAAAGCTTTTTTCCGTGAAGTAGCTTGTTTACTTTTTGAAGCATTGGCGCTGAATCGTGCAATAAATTCAAGGAGGTCTTTCTTCTTTTCCTCCATCTTTTTATTTTTATCTGTTGCCTGTCTTGCAGCAAGCTGGCTGCTTTCATACCAGAATGTGTAATTGCCCGTGTAGATTTTAATTTTTTGTTTATCCACATCCGCAACATGCGTACAAACTGAATCTAAAAAGTGACGATCATGGCTCACGACCAAAACAATATTTTGATAATCGGCAAGAAAATTTTCCAGCCATGAAATCGTATCCACGTCAAGGTTATTTGTGGGCTCGTCGAGCAATAAAATATCGGGATTTCCAAAAAGTGCCTGCGCTAATAAAATCCGAACTTTCATATTCGCAGCCACATCACGCATCAACGTTTGGTGCAATTGTTCAGGTACGCCTAATTCATTTAGCAAAGTAGCAGCATCACTTTCAGCAGTATAACCGCCCATTTCACCGAATTCAGCTTCCAAATGCCCGGCCCTCATCCCGTCTTCTTCAGAAAAATCTTCTTTCATGTAAATGGCATCTTTCTCGATCATCGTATCCCACATTTTTTTGTGGCCCATCAATACGGTATTCAAAACGGTAATATCATCAAATTGAAAGTGGTCCTGCCTTAGCACCGCCATGCGTTCGCCCGGTGTAATAGAAACGGAACCTTTGTTTGGTTCAATTTCGCCACTGATAATTTTTAAAATAGTAGACTTTCCGGCCCCGTTGGCACCAATAATTCCGTAGCAATTTCCTTTTACGAAATTGAGATTTACCTCATCAAACAAAACCCTTTTGCCATAAGCCAGCGTTACATTATTTACACTAATCATGCATCCTTATTTTTGAGGCGCAAAAGTAAGAATTTAAAAGGCAGCTTCCTTGTTTATCCTGATTTTTAAGAGTTGAATTAACACGAATTTTTTTTTAAAAATCGATGTTAATTCAAACAAAAAAGGAATCCGTATTATTTGCCCGTTTACTGGATTGAACTTTAAAAAAAATACATTTAAAACTGCAAAGTAAAAACACTGCCCTGTCCCGGTATCGAATGAACAGTGATGTTACCTTTATGCAACATCATGATTTGTTTACACAAACTTAAACCGATGCCACTTCCGGTTTTTTTTGTACTGAAAAATGGAATGAAAATATTTTCTAAAATTTCTTCGGGTATACCTGTACCGTTATCTGTAACTTTTATCAAAACTTTTCCTTTTGCACTAACCATTCCAGTCAAAGTAATTTTTGCATCCGGTTGATCTTTCAGCGCTTCTTTTGCATTTACAATCAGATTGATCAGTACCTGTTCTATCAGCGTTGGATCAATCTCTACTTCCAATCCCGGATCTTTTAAAACAATATCCATCTCAATATTTTTTTGATCCAGGGTTGGTTCCATTAACTGATACAAATTTTCAAAAAGATCGCGTACATAAACGGTCTTCAGATTTGGCTTGGTTATTTTATTCAGATTCCGATAAGTCTCAGCGAATTTCAGTAAACTTTCGCTCCGTCTTTTTATCGTTTCTATTCCGATTTCAAGGTCGTGCACAGCACCATCATGATTGTCCAGATTTGGAATGGATTTTTGTAAACGATTCTTTAAAGTCTCCGCCAGTGAAGAGATTGGGGCAACTGAATTCATAATTTCATGTGTCATCACACTTAATAATTTCTGCCATGCTTTTGATTCTGTTTCATCCAGTGCCTGGTTAATATTTTGAAAAGCAACAAGCATAAATTTTTTCCCTTCTGTTTGAAAAGCCGTTGCCGACAGCAGTATTTTGAATGAACGGTTTTCCAGGTGCACAATGGCAATTTTGCTTTCACCGGGTTTTAAAGAAACAATGTTATTATGCAGTTCTTCATCCCGGCGGTTCAACGAATAAATGGTTTTCAGGTAGGGTAATTGTAACATTCTTTTCAATGATTCATTCATCCATATTACATCGCCATTTTCCACATCATACGACAGAATTCCGGTGTCAACCAATTCCAGTATTTTTTGCAAATATTGATGAGAAGTTTCTTTCTCTTTACTGATATCTTTAAAGGTTGAAGTGATTTGATTGAACCCTTCACGCAATGGCTGCAATTCAAGCGGAGCATGCTTTACATCAAAGAATCTCGAAAAATCACGATAGTGAATTGACTCTACAAACTGCTTTAATTCCTTTTGGGCTTTATATTGAAAACGATACAGCTCTACGAGTTGATAAATGATAATTGGCGTTAGTAATAAAAGGTAAAGAAAAGTGTGCGTTATCAACAAGTAAGAAGCCACCATCAGCGTAATAAACAGCAGCAGTATTCTGATAAAAATTTTAAATTCAATTCGTTTTAGCATGTTAGTATATTTTTCGGCTTTAAGGATTTAGCATTGAGCTTATATGTCATACTTACTCAACCTTCTATACAACGCAGTCCTTGTCAAACCCAGCTCTTTAGCCGCTTTGCTGATGTTACCTCCATGTTTTTCTATTACCCGCAAAATGGTGTTTTTTTCGACAGAACTCAAATTTAAATCCTTCGGTTCTTCTTCTTTTACTGTCACTGATTCTATCGGAGAAAAAATCAGGTCTGATGCAGACAGTGTTTCTCCTTCCGACATAATCACCGCTCTTTCCATCGTATATTGCAATTCACGCACATTCCCCGGGAAAGGATATTGTTTCAATTTTTCAATTGCTTTGGCATCAAATTCCAAATGAGCTTTTAAATATTTTTTTGAATAAATGTTCACAAAATGATTGGCTAATAAAATAATATCGGAACCTCTTCTTCTTAGTGGCGGAACTGTTATTTCAACAGTATTGATACGGTAAATTAAATCTTTTCTAAAACGGTTTTCATTTGCAAGTTCGTTCAAAGGCACGTTAGTAGCGCATATCAGACGAATGTCGATGTTGGTTGGAACATTACTTCCTAATCTCGTTACCTGGCGGTTTTGCAAAACACTCAGCAATTTCGATTGCTGTTGCAAGGTGATATTTCCGATTTCATCTAAAAATAAAGTGCCTCCGTTAGCTGCTTCAAATCTTCCTTCGCGGTCCTCAGCTGCGCCGGTAAATGCGCCTTTTTTGTGGCCAAATAATTCACTTTCAAAAAGCGATTCTGTCAACGCGCCGACATCTACTTTGATAAATGGTCTTTTGGCCCGCAATGAAATTTCATGGATCGCTTTTGCAATTAAATCTTTTCCGGTTCCGTTTTCACCAAGCACTAAAATGTTTGCATCTGTTGGAGCGATTTTTTCTATTTTAAAAAAAATATCCTTCATCGCTTCCGAATGACCAATCAGTTCTTTTCCGATTACAGAAGAATCAGAAACAATACGCTCATCAGTTTTGCCTTTTTCTTTTAGGTTCTTTTTGATGCAATCAATTAATTTTTCATTGTGCCACGGTTTCACCATAAAATCGGAGGCGCTTTCTTTTAAAGAACGCACTGCAAGGTCAATATCGCCATAGGCTGTAATCATGATTACAGGCGCATTTGAGCCAAATTCACGGATTTTTTTTAACCAAAAAATACCTTCGTTGCCGGTATTGATAGAACTGTTGAAGTTCATATCAAGCAGGATGAGGTCAAAAGATTTTTTAGATAAAAGATGGCGAATGTTTTCGGGATTTTTTTCTGTTATCACTTCTCTCACTTCTGTTTTCAACAACATTTTTACTGCGGTTAAAACATCGGTGTCGTCATCAATAATTAATACCGTTGCGTTTTTTACATTCATTTGTTTATGCAATTTTTTTGAAAAAGAAGCGGCCACGAATTACACGAATTTTCACGAATAAAAAAAAGAAATGTTCGCCACGGATTACACGGATTACACCGGTTTTTGGCGATGGCTATTTTTATCTGTGTAATCTGTGCAATCTGTTACAAAAAAAAATAGAAATTCCGATTATTTCTTCGTTTGCTGTTGATGATATTTCTTTCTTAATTCGGAACTCATTGGTGTAATTGCGGGTTTATTTCCATTTTGTAGAAATCACTTGTGGCCTGTTTCAAAAACGGATATACAGTGTATCATAAGCGGACATTCAAAAGTTTTTGTCTTAAAATAATGTGCTGAATATTAGTAAGTTATGTTTTGGCACAGCTTTGTACTATATGATTATCAGAAAAAAATAAAAACGGTATCGGGTTCAAAAAAATATAAAACAGCTGTAACAAAAAAGGAACACAACCGTATTAAAAACAAAATTTCTAAAATATTAAAAGACAAAGATTATGAAACTTCAATCAAACAACTTGTTAGAAAGCTTAACAAGAAACGAATTAAAAATTCTTACCACCGAAGTAAAAGAAACCCTGGCAAGCAATTTCAAAAAGGAAAAGAAAAGAATCTTCAGCGCTGCCGAATATTGGGATTTTCAGCGCCGCCGAAAAAATCTTTTTGCTCAAAGAAATTATTTCTGATCATTTCGGAAAAAACAAAACCATTCAATTTTAAAAAGTTAAAATCATGAAACTTCATTCAAATAATCTGTTGGAACAGTTAACACCAGTTGAATTAAATAAACTTACAACAGAAGTAAAAGAAACTTTGTGCAGCGAGGTTCAAAATGATAGGAAAAGAATTTTCAGTGCAGCACAACTATGGAATATCGAACGCCGCAGAAAAAATGTTTCTTTTCAAAAAAGTTATCTCTGATATATACCGAAAAAGATAGCAGAAAATGCGTGTATCGAAAATGAACGGAAACTGTATCAAAAGCGTACACTCTGAGAAAAATATCTTTTCTAACACATTGAAAATCAGCAGATTAAATAATGGCATGGCTTTGCGTATTTATGAGGAGATAAAACAGGATTTTAAAAAAATAAAACAAAAAAAGTTTTTTATCTGGTTTAAAAAAAGTTATGGACAGAGCAATTGAAAAAAAGAAATGGTCTTCAAAAAGAATTCTCACGATTGCAGGAATCGTCGCCGTCGTAGCACTTATTGCAGCAAGCTATTATTTCACATCCGGAAAAAGCAAACTGAATGTTGATACTGACCGGATCACAATTAGCACAATAACCAAAGGTTTTTTTCAGGAAACTGTTCCTGTGAATGGAGTAGTATTACCACTTACTACAATCTATCTTGATGCAGTGGAAGGTGGGCGGGTTGAAGAAAAATATGTGGATGATGGCGCGATGATGACAAAAGGCGAGCCAATTTTAAGATTGTCGAATACCGATATACAACTGGGGCTCGTCACTCAGCAAACAAATGTGTATAATTTGCTTACTCAAATGCAGATTTCTAAAAATGCCGCTCAGCAAAATACAGTGAGCAAATTAAACCAAATGACGGATGTGGAAAGTGAATTAAAAGAAGCTGAGCGGATTTATAATTTGGATAAACATTTATACGAACAAAAAGCTATTGGTTCACAGGAATTCCAGAAAGCGAAGAATGATTATGATTATTATCTGCAAAAGGAAAAATTGACTCAACAAATTCTTCACCAGGACTCGCTGTCTAATGAACAACAAATCAAACAGTCACGCCAGGCATTTGAAGGTTCTCAAACTGCATTAAATGTGATGCGTCAAAAAGTAGGCGATTTAATTGTCCGTGCTCCGATAGACGGACAACTAACTTCTCTCGATGCAGAAATCGGACAATCAAAAAATAAAGGTGAAAGGCTCGGACAAATCGATGTACTGAGCGGTTATAAAGTGCGCGTAGATATTGATGAACACTATATATCCAGGGTTTATACAGGGTTGAAAGGAACCTTTAGCTTTAATGATACAACTTATACGTTGGAAATTAAAAAAGTTTATACACAGGTATCCAATGGCCGGTTTCAGGTAGATATGGAATTTGTTGGCACCGTGCCAAAGGGGATCAGACGTGGACAAAGTTTACAGATATTATTAGCCCTCAGCGATGCAAGGACCGCAGTACTGTTACCAAAGGGCGGGTTTTATCAGCAAACCGGAGGCAACTGGGTCTTTAAACTAAACGAAAATGGAAGCACAGCTTATAAAGTAAATATCCAATTGGGAAATCAAAATCCGGATTATTATGAAGTATTGGATGGCTTAAAACCAGGGGACAAAGTGATAACCAGCAGCTATGAAAATTATGGTGATATGCAGGAACTGGTGTTGAAGAAGGATTAGTTCAAAGTTGAAGGTTGAAGGTTTAAGGTTTAAGGTTCAATGTTTAAGGTTCAAGGTTCAATGTTCAATGTTGAAATTCATAAATTTAAAAATTATCTTTTATGAAACAGAATGTTTTTCTCAGGATGTTTGCCATCATACTTTTTGTTTTTGCATCTGTTGGCATTAAAAGCGAAACCTGTTGCAATTCAAAATTTATTTGTGCGCTCAAAAAGGAGGTACAAGCTGAAACATTTCATCAACAAATTGAATTTCCTCTATTCCCATCAGAAGAAGGATTTTTAATAAAAATATAAAATGCTCACGGCTAAATGCAGAATGCTGAAAAGCTAAAGCTGACAACTTAAAAAAACAAACAATGATAAAAATTAGCAATTTAGAAAAAATCTATCGCACTGAAGAAGTGGAGACCGTAGCGTTAAACAAACTCACTTTTTCTGTGAAAGAAGGGGAATTCGTAGCGGTGATGGGGCCATCCGGCTGTGGAAAATCAACTTTATTAAACATTCTGGGATTGCTCGATGATCCTGATAGTGGAAGCTTTATTTTCAACGGAATTGAAGTAGCTCATTTCAATGAAAGAAAAAGAGCGGATCTCCGCAAGCGCAATATTGGCTTCGTCTTTCAAAGTTTTAATCTCATTGACGAGCTCACTGTTTTTGAAAATGTAGAATTGCCTTTGATTTATCTTGGAGTAAAAGCTGACGAAAGAAAAAAGCGGGTGGAAGAAGTTTTGGATAAAGTGCAAATCATGCATAGAAAAAATCATTACCCGCAACAATTATCCGGCGGACAACAACAGCGTGTGGCTGTAGCAAGAGCGGTAGTAAACAATCCTAAATTAATTCTTGCCGATGAACCGACAGGAAACCTGGATTCATCAAATGGAAACGAAGTAATGCAGATGCTTACAGAGTTAAATGAGCAGGGAACAACCATTATCATGGTTACACATAGTGAACATGATGCACGTTACAGCCATCGTATTATTCGCATGCTGGATGGACAAACGGTTACTGAAAATATTTTGGTGTGAGAATGCTAATGTGAAAATTTTCAAATTTTCAAAATTTGAAAATGAAAATCTTCCATATTTGTTTCTTTACTGATTATTTGAATTGAAGATACCTACAGATAGATGGCATTTTTTGCAAGAAAAGGATTTATAATAGTTAGCTCTTTTTCGATGAACTGTCCGTCCTGTAAGTCTTCTGAAAAAAGTATTCAGCAATTGCTTTGAAGAGCAGAAGAAATAATCAGGCTATCCAATGTGAAAATTGATATCGAAGAGAAATTTTAAAAGCAGAAAGCAGAGTTGTTTCGTCAATTAATTTCAGAGAGCAAGTGTCTATTAAATTTATTCCGTTTTGATAAGCAACTTCTTTTGAAAGTTTAAACCTTTTTATGCAAATGTTCACACTTTCCATTACAACCTGTGTGCTGATTACAGGCTTCTTTTTTATTAAATTGAAGACAATTTCTTTTTTAAAAGTAGTATTATCGAAAGCGTATAAAACGATATTGGAATCAACAAAAAAATTATCGTTCGTTCGCTTCATCTCGGTCAAATTTAAAGTTGCTCATATCTATGCTGTGCTTTCTCCAAAAGTTGAAAGCTTGTTCAGTTTTGGATTCATTAATTTTTTTTTCTTCAATAGGAAATGCGATAATCTCTACTTGCTTTCCAACAAATTCCTGAGGAAATTCAATAGTTTGTTTCGTATCGGTGGGTATAATGATTTCTCTGTACATAAAATAATTATAACCAAATATACAAAATAGCCAGTTAAACCAAACAAGCAGTAATGTTCAAAAACTATTTCAAATCCGCATGGCGAAGTTTTTTAAAAAATAAAACTTTTTCCTTCATCAACATCGCAGGATTGTCTATTGGTATTTCTGTCTGTTTTATTATTCTCCTTTATGTTCAGAATGAGTTAAGCTTTGACCGGTTCAACAAAAACGCCGACAGGATTGTGCGTGTCGTTTTCCAGGCAAATATTAATGGAGGAAAAATCAATGAAAGCAATGTAATGCCTCCTGTAGCGCAGGCAATGAAAAATGATTATCCTGAAGTACAGGATGCCACAAGGCTTAATGTAGCAGGCGCTCCGAAAATAGCTTACAAAGACAACGTATTCAAAGATGATCAGATGGCTTTTGTTGATCCGAATTTTTTCAGCATATTCACTTTGCCGCTTATCGAAGGTGATGCGAAAACGGCATTGAAACAACCGAACACAATTGTTATTACAAAAGCGATAGCTAAAAAATATTTTGGCAATGAAGACCCAATTAATAAAACTTTGGTTTTTCCTGATAATAAAAACGCATCGTTTAAAATAACCGGCCTCATTGATAAAGTACCTGCAAATTCGCATTTTCATTTTGATCTTTTTGCATCCATGACGGGTTTGGGCGAAGCAAAATCCGACTCGTGGATGGGCTCCAATTTTTTCACTTATTTATTATTAAAACCTGGTTATGATTATAAAAAGTTAGAAGCGAAATTGCCTGGAATGGTTCAAAAATATATGGGGCCGCAGATTCAGAAAGAAATGGGAATCACCTTGTCGCAATTTCGTACAAAAGGAAATCAATTAGGCTTTGCATTGCAGCCACTGACTTCTATTCATTTGTACTCACATTCCAATTATGAATTAGACGCGCCGGGCAATGCCATGTATGTTTATATTTTTGGCGCCATTGCTATTTTCATGTTGCTCATTGCCTGTATTAATTTTATTAATCTCTCCACAGCAAGCGCTTCCAAACGGGCAAAAGAAGTAGGCGTAAGAAAAGTAATCGGCTCCGGAAAATCGCAATTGGTTTTTCAATTTTTGACAGAATCGGCGTTGCTGGTTTTTATCGCACTGCTTATTTCACTTGTATTGATTAAGCTGGCTCTGCCGGAGTTTAATAATATTTCTGGCAAAAATTTATCCTTTGATTTTAATCTGAAAATAATTTCCGCGCTAATCGCTTTAGGATTATTTGTCAGCATTATCGCAGGTATTTACCCTGCATTTTTTCTTTCTTCTTTTAAACCAATTGCTGTATTGAAAGGAAAATTGATGGACAATAATAAAAGTTTTGGGTTGCGCAGCAGCCTGGTTGTTTTCCAATTTTTTATTTCTGTAGGTTTAATCATCGCTACAATCGTCGTTTGGCAGCAAATGAAGTTTATTCAGAATAAAAATTTGGGTTACAATAAAGAGCAAGTCCTCATCATCCCTAATTCTTATGTTTTGGGAAAAAATGAACAAGTCTACAAACAGGAATTATTGAATGATCCTCGTGTAGTGAATGCAACAATTTCCTCTTATAAACCGGCGGGACCAAGCAGTGGTGGTAATGCATTCGCTTATCCTGAAGGACATGATAACCAGATTATGAAGACGTCAGAATATCATGTGGATGAACAATACATTCCAACACTTGGGATGCAGATGGCGGCAGGCAGAAATTTTTCAAAAGAATTTCCGACAGATTCAACAGCTATGATTATCAACGAATCTGCTGCAAAGGCTTTTGGCTGGGGAATTGAAAAATCAATCGGGAAAACAATCATAAGAGAAAACAGCAATCGGGGAACAAATGTGCCTTTTCATGTGATTGGAGTAGTAAAAGATTTTAACTTTAAATCATTGCATGATCCTGTTTCACCTTTATTAATGGTGCTCGATCCGGATTATGGTTTAATATTAAAAGTAAAAACTACTGATGTCAAAGGCTTGCTTGCCAGCATGAAAAAGCAATGGGATACATTCAATACAGACGAGCCTTTTACTTACACTTTCCTGGATGATTTGTATAACAAAACTTATTCGGCAGAACAAAAGACAGGAACGACTCTCAACATTTTTGCGCTGCTTACCATATTCGTTGCGTGCCTTGGTTTATTTGGTCTGGCAACTTACACAGCAGAGAAACGCACCAAAGAAATAGGCATTCGAAAAGTGCTTGGTGCAAGTGTAACCCAGGTAACAAGCATGCTTTCCAAAGAATTTTTAAAACTGGTTTTTATCGCATGCCTTATCGCATTTCCCTTATCCTGGTGGGCGATGAATAAATGGCTGCAAAGTTTTGCGTACAGAATTAATATAAGCTGGTGGATGTTTATAATCGCCGGTGTTGCTGCACTTTTCATTGCATTGCTAACAGTGAGTTTCCAGGCAATAAAAGCTGCGATTGCAAATCCAGTGGAGAGTTTGAGAAGTGAGTGATGTGATAATGTGCCGATTAGGTGACGTACTAATGTAAGAATGCAAGAATTTGGAAATGAAAATTTCAATTATTTTTTTGTTTGCTGAAAAAGGAAGATATAACGGTCATGCATACACGAAAATTTAAAATTGAATTATGAAAAATTTCTTAACGATACCTGGCGCTCTTTTTTTTCTCATATCTTGTCACAAGCCAGTCATGCAGCATTCGGAAATGAATTATACTGATCTACAAAATAAAGAAGTAAAATTTAATCAATCATCTTCAATAGACCTCAATGGGGACGGGATCATGGATATTCGGTTTCACACTATGCTTGTTGGTGACCCGATGGCTAAACAGGATAAACAAAAGTACCTGGTTACTTCAAAAATAAATCGCCTGCTTCCCGTGAATTCTACTGAAAATGCCCCGGTTCTTTTTAAGGGTGAAGGAGTGCCTTTGGAAAATTTTTCCGGATATACGTGGTATGAAATTGCTCAAATCGAGTTAGCACAAAAAGTTACCGGGATTACCGGCGATCCATTTTGGGAAGGACTGTGGAAATCCGCCAGCCACAACTATTTACCTGTACAAATAAAAGTAAACAATCAGCGGTTTAACGGCTGGGTCGAATTGAGTTTCGACATAGACGCAGAAAAGATCATTCTCCATAAAGCAGCGATATCCACACTGCCTGAAAGAGATATAATTGCAGGAATTTAAACAACTCATAAAACAACATGAAAAAACTTTTTTCTTTTTTGCTTCTTGCCAATGTATTATTCTTCATTCACCGACTTTTCAGGGATATCTTCTGTAAGACCATTTCTTCTTGCTTTTATCTGCTTCAATTACGATTCGTTCCATCATTTTCATTTTTATTCTTCTCAAACTTACAAAAAGTAACTCTTTAAAATATTTTGCACCATGTTCAGGAATTATTTCAAAACAACGTTCAGAAACCTTTGGAAAAATAAGGGTTACAGCTTCCTAAATATATTCGGTTTGGCCATAGGTATTGCCTGTGCCGCTCTCATTTTTTTATGGGTAGAAGACGAATTGAACTATAATGATTATTATTCCAACAAAGAAAATCTATACAAAATAAAAGACCATCAAACCTACGATGGCACTACATTTACGTTTGATGCTACACCCGGCCCTTTAGCCCTGGGAATTAAAAATGAAATTCCCGGTATTAAAAATTCTGCACGCTATACTTTTGGTGATAAACTGCTTTTTTCTGTAGGAGACAAGAACATTAATGAAGCCGGAAACTATGTGGATTCTTCTTTTTTAAAAATGTTTCAGTTGCAGTTTATCCAGGGAAATCCAGCTACTGCTTTTTCCCAATTAAATTCTGTAGTTATTTCCGAAAAAATGGCCAATAAATTTTTCAATACTTCCGATGTTTTGGGAAAAGAGATTAAAGTAAATAAGAAAGAAGATTATGTTATTACTGGTGTAATAAAAGATTTACCTGAAAATGTGACACTGAAATTTGAATGGCTGGCACCTTTTAAAAATTATGAAAATCAAAATAAATGGTTGCTGGCTTGGGGAAATAATGGTGTCGCCACATTTGTAGAAACAGAACCTAACGCCAATATTGCTGCCATTAATCAAAAATTATATAATTATTTAGATACAAAAGGAAAAGATTTTAATGCAAAATTTGAGATATATCCAATGAGCCGCTGGCGCTTATACGATAGTTGGGGGAGCAATGGAAAGGAAGTGGAAGGCCGGATAAAATATGTCAGACTCTTCAGCCTTATCGCCTGGATTATCCTGATTATTGCCTGCATCAATTTTATGAATCTCTCTACAGCCAGCTCTGAACAGCGGGCTAAGGAAGTTGGCGTGAGAAAAGTATTAGGCGCAGGGAAAAATAAATTGATTTTTCAGTTTATCGGCGAATCATTAATGATGGCGTTTCTTTCGGCAATCTTTTCTGTTGTTTTAATTTTTCTTGCATTGCCGTCTTTTAATAATCTCGTGGAAAAACATTTGTCAATGGGTTTGGGAAATCCATTTCATATTGGAGCATTAATTGTGATTGCTTTAATCTGCGGAATCGTTGCAGGAAGCTATCCGGCTTTTTATTTATCTTCATTTAATCCTGTAAAAGTTTTAAAGGGATTAAAGATAAAATCCGGTGACAGCGCGGGCTTTATCAGAAGAGGTTTGGTAATTACGCAGTTTGCTATTTCTATTATTCTAATCATTTCAACAGTTGTTATTTTCCAACAAATACAACATGTAAAAAGCCGTGCTTTAGGCTACAATAAAAATGACTTGGTTTATACCTCTGTACAGGGGAATTTGCAATCACATTTTAATGTAATTAAAAATGATTTAAAAGCCACCGGAGCCATTGAAGACGCGGCTTTGAGCACAAGCACGATTTTAAACCTTGGCAGTAATTCCGGTAATTGGGAATGGCCAGGAAAAGATCCTTCTAAACAAATTTTAATTACAGGAGAAAGCGTAAGCCCGGAATATATTTCAACAATGGGGCTGAAACTAAAAGAGGGAAGAAATTTTTATCCGGATATAAAACCAGACAGCGCTAATGTGATTATAAATGAAACTCTTGCAAAATTGATTAACCAAAAAGATGTGGTTGGAAGCGTGCTTACACAAGGCAGCGCAAAATTCACAATCGTGGGTGTTGTAAATGATTTTGTTTACAATGATATGTATGCACAGGGCGCGCCGTTAATATTATTTTCAGACACTTCAAATGTCAATATACTTTCCATTCGTATCAAGCCGTCGGTTCCTACAAAAGATGCATTATCCAAAATAGAAAATGTGATCAAAAAAGACAATCCGGGCTATCCGTTTGAATACAAATTTGTAGATGATAGTTTTGCAAAACAATTTTCAACCGAAACGTTAATTGGAAAGTTAGCGATGGTTTTTTCCATCCTTGCCATCTTCATTTCATGCCTGGGATTATTTGGTTTGGCCGCTTACACAGCAGAAAGGAGAACCAAAGAAATAGGTATCAGAAAAGTGCTGGGCGCATCGGCAAAAGGCGTCGCTGGCTTACTATCCAAAGATTTCTTAACGCTGGTTGCCATCTCCTGCATCATCGCATTTCCACTTGCCTGGTGGATGATGCATAACTGGTTACAAACTTATGCTTACAGAATAAAAATTGATTGGGTGATATTTTTAGTAGCAGGATTATTAGCAATTTCGATTGCATTGCTAACGGTGAGTTTCCAGGCAATAAAAGCAGCGATGGCAAATCCGGTGGAGAGTTTGAGAAGTGAATAATGTGCTAATCACCTAATGTGCTAATCGGTGCCGAAAGCTTTCGAAATGAAAATGAAAAATCGCATTATTTGTTGATTTACTCATATAACAGGTATGCATAGACGAAAATATTAACAACTACGAACAAATAACTAAGAACTGAAAAACGATGATCAAAAATTATTTTAAGATCGCTTTTAGAAATCTCTGGAAAAACAAAGTTTTTTCATTTATCAATATCATGGGATTAACGGTGGGAATGACAGCCTGCTTTCTTATTTTCCTGTATGTAAAATTTGAATTAAGCTACGACTCATTTCACACAAAAGCAGATCACATTTACCGGCTGGTAAGCGATATTAAAACTCCTACCGAGGTGTTACATGCAAGCGGTCCTGCATGGGCTGTGGCTCCAAATGCAAAAGATGAATTTCCGGAGATAGAGAGTTTTGTGCGCATTGCAACAGATGATAATGTGCTGATAAAAAAAGGTAATATAAAATTCGAAGAAACAAATGCTGCCTGGGCGGACTCTGCATTTTTTAAAGTATTTGATTTTAAATTGCTGAAGGGCAATCCCAACACTGCTTTGAAAGAACCATTCAGTGTTGTGTTTACGGAAACTGCTGCAAAAAAATATTTTGGAAACAGTGATCCGATTGGGCAAACTTTATTAATTACAGGTGATAAGCTTCCTGCAAAAGTAACCGGTATTATGAAGGATATTCCTGAAAATTCCCAGATAAAGGCAGATGTTGTTTTATCCATGACGACTATCACTCAAAAGTTTAATCAAAAGCTCGACAGCCAATGGGGAAATTATGGTGCACGGGCTTATTTATTATTAAAACCCGGTACGAATGCGAAATTGTTAGAGAAAAAATTTCCCGCATTTCTTGAACGGCGGGATGGTGAAGAAATGAAAAAAATACAAATGTATCCAACGCTGTTTTTGGAGCCTTTGAAAGATGTTTATCTGTATTCTACCCGCGACGACAGCAAAACAGGACACATTACCAACGTCTATATTTTTTCAGTCATTGCCATATTTATTTTATTGATTGCCTGTTTTAATTTTATCAATCTGACTACTGCACGATCGGCAGAAAGAGCCAAAGAAGTAGGCATCCGAAAAGTAGTAGGTGCCGGCAAAAGGCAACTGGCGGCGCAGTTTATAGGCGAATCGGTCGTGTTGTGCTTAATTGCTTTTATACTTACGTTTTTTCTTTCGTGGCTGCTGCTACCTCTGTTCAACCAGTTGGCAGGAAAAACAATCAGCAGTGGAATTTTTGCTCATATAAATTATCTCGTGCTTCTGTTTTTTGCATCTATCGGCATCGGATTGCTGGCAGGCATTTACCCCGCATTGGTCTTGTCGTCCTTTAAGCCCGTTGTCGTTTTAAAAGGACGTTTTGCCACAGGCACGCGCGGAATATTTTTAAGAAAAGGATTAGTAATTGCTCAGTTTACTATTTCTATTGCCTTGATCATTGCAACAATTGTTGTTTACAGGCAAATGAATTTTATGCGTAACCAGGATTTGGGATTTAGCAAAGATCAAATGATGGTTATAGATACAAATGGCGATCCGGCTAAAAACGCTTTTGAACAGGCGGTGAAAGAATTGCCTTCGGTAAAATCAACAGCAATGTCGGGTAGTGTGCCAGGCGGTGGTAATCCGGGGGCTTATTCAGAAATAGAAAATCGAAAAGGCGACATGCAAATCGCCAATCTTGATCTGTATTTTGTTGATTTTAATTACATCGGGCAATACAAAATAAAAATGGCTGCGGGCCGTGGATTCTCGAAAGATTTTGCAACAGATACCACACAGGCAATGGTGTTAAATGAAGCGGCGGTGAAAATGTTTGGCTATACTTCACCTGAACAAGCAATAGGCAAGCGTTTTAAACAATGGGGCAGGGAAGGAAGAATTATCGGCGTGATGAAGGATTTTCATTACCGCTCGCTTGAGGAAGAAATAAAACCATTAAGCATGCGCATCGAACCGAATAATTGCAACCTGATTTCCATAAAAGTAGCGGCTTCGAATTTGCCTAAAACAATCGCAGCTGTTGAAAATAAATGGAAAACGCTTATTCCCGACAGGCCGTTCAGTTATTATTTTTTAGATGAATTTTTCAACCGGCAATATCGCAGCGAGCAAAGATTTGGAAACCTGTTTTTAAACTTTGCGATCCTCGCCATTTTTATTTCGTGTCTTGGATTGCTAGGGCTTGCGTCTTACAGTACTATTCAGCGAACAAAAGAAATCGGCATTCGCAAGGTGCTTGGCGCTTCGGTTTCCGGCATTGCGTCCTTGTTGTCAAAAGATTTTATAAAACTGGTTTTGATTGCGTTCGTTGTTGCTTCTCCTATAGCATGGATTGGAATGCATAAATGGTTGCGGGGTTTTGCTTATCGAATCGATATAGGATGGTGGGTATTTATTCTTGCGGGTGTTCTTGCAATTTTAGTTGCTTTATTAACCGTCAGTTTCCAGGCGATAAAAGCAGCGATTGTAAATCCTGTGAAAAGTTTACGGTCGGAGTAGGATTCTGGCACCGCATGTTTGGTGTGAACGGTGAAAGCAAAACAGTGAATAAGAATCCTGAATATTTGTTGCTTTGCTGTCATCATTATCATCCCTATCTAATCAAAAAAACAAGGAATAAATGATAAAAAACTATTTCAAAACTGCCTGGAGAAATTTGCGATTTAATAAAGTATTTACCGCCATCAATGTGGTTGGCCTTGCCCTCGGGATGTTCACATTTATTATTCTATCTGCCTATATACATTTTGAAAAAAGCTACGACAGGATGCCTGCCGATGCAGATAATATTTATCGCGTAGAAAGCAGGTTTTACCAGGGAGACAATCTGGTTGATGACTGGGCTACCAGTACAAATGGATATGCCAAAGCCATGAAGGATAACTTTCCTGAAATTGCGTCTTTTGCCCGCATTAGCTGGTACGATGCCGAACGGGTTGTAAGATACAATGACATTAAATTTCGTGAAGAACATGTTTGTTTTGCAGACACTAACTTGGCATTTAAGACAATAATTACAAAACAAAATAAAACAACAATGAAAAAAGTAACAGGCATTGGTGGGATTTTTTTTAAATGCAAAGACCCAAAAAAAATGACAGAATGGTATAAAGAAAATCTTGGTTTAAACACAAACCCATGGGGCGGCGCTACATTTGAATGGTATGAAGGTGCAGGCAGCACAAAGAAAGGACAAACACAATGGCAACCGTTTCCTGAAAATACAAAATACTTTGAACCTGCCACAAAGGACTTTATGATAAATTACAGAGTTGACAACCTGGAAGCAATGGTTGAGGAATTAAAAAAGAGTGGCGTAACCATTGTGGATACCATCCAAACTGTTGATTTCGGCAAATTTGTACATATTCTTGACCCAGAAGGAAACAAAGTTGAATTATGGGAACCTAAAGATTGAGTATGAAAAAATGGTCAATGGAGGAATCAAATGATTAGGCATCATCCACATCTGTAATGTGCTGCCAGTTATAGGCGGAACACTTTGGTAAAATAAATTAACCCCAACAAGATATTCTTAAACAGGTCTTTAGATAGCTTATCGTCTGTCGTAATCCGCCACTAAGATTGTCGCATCTATCCTGCAACAGCAAAGTCGTTACTTGCGAGATTTGTAATGCGTAGAATCAATTGCAAAGCGGCCATTAAAAAAAAACAAATTACAACAGGAGGTAAAATACCATGAGAAAAATAATCGTCGTGACATTTATTACATTAGATGGAGTGATGCAGGCACCAGGCGGCCCCGAAGAAGATACATCAGGTGGTTTTAAATATGGTGGTTGGGCGGCTCCTTTTTCTGACGAAGTTTTTGGCCAGGCGATGCAAAAACAGATGGAAGCTGCGGATCTTCTTTTAGGCAGAAAAACGTTCGGGATTTTTGCGTCGTACTGGCCTGAACATGTAGACTTTTGGCCCGGAATCAATGATGTTACAAAGTATGTCCTTTCCAACACCATTGATAAGTCAGATTGGGAAAACTGCGTATTCCTCAAAAGCGTACAGGATATTAAAAAGCTCAAATCCGGAAAGCTTTCGGGAACGGAAGACGGTGAAATTAAAGTGTGGGGTAGTGGAGAACTCGTGCAGCTCCTTCTTAAGCATGATTTAGTGGACGAACTCTGGCTCAAAATTTATCCATTGATTTTAGGCAAAGGAAAAAAGTTGTTTGACAATGGCGCGATCCCGGCGGCATTTACGTTAACAGAAAGTTCGGTTACACCAAGTGGAGTAATTATTGCGAATTACAAGCGGGCGGGAAACGTCAAAACCGGCACTATTGGTTCTTAAAGAAATTGGATAATCGCATATCACTTCAGGAAGAGAAGCATTAAGCACCGAAATTAAATTCTCATTCACTTGCCATCGCGTATAAATGACAAGTAGGAAGAATTGTTCCAAAAATTAGCTCAAAGATTTTTATATCAACTTTCTTGCTTTGACATTGACTGTGGATACGAAACGGATTTTGAATTTTGTAGCCGACTTAAAACATGACGTTATCATTGAAGCTTCGCGCCTTGATAAATTATATGAAAAGCCCATTCGCTTGGCTTTTGTTGTATCTTCATTCAACTATCACACACAGGAATGATCTACAAATATATATAGGCAGTAAATCCTGCAGGCACATTAGAAGACATGTTCCGGGAATTAGACAATTTAAAGTTACCACCAACTGAAGATGATTTGAGTAAAATACTTTTAAAACATGGGCAGAAACTCGTCGGGCCGCCGCTACAGTCATAGACACTCTTCAACTTGTGAAATGAGATCATCGTCGTTAAATCAGGCAATTTATGTTGCCGAAAACAAATCGGTCCGCAAATGAATTTATAGATTTTATCTTTTTTCTCAAAAAAGGAAGCTATTTTAAAAACAATCGTGAAATATTTCCAAAACATCCCGGGAGTTTCTTCTTTTAAATACAAACCGGTTCGTGAAAACACGAACCGGTACAGTAAACGAACAAATAATCTCAATTCTAATTTTAAATCTTTACCTACCCGCTACATCAAATCCGCCTTCCGGTGAAGTGGGTTCAATTACACCTTCCACTTCTGCAGGATTTTCAAAATCAATTCCCTGTCTTTTTAAAACACCTTTTACAAAAAAAGCAAAGAAGGTAATGTAGGCGTAACAGATAAGCGGAATCCAGTAGGATTCATGAATTCCGGAACCAACCACTGCATTTTTTGATTCGAGATAGTCAGCTAATTTTCCCTGAATTGGCGGAATAACACCACCTCCCAAAATCATCATGATTAAAAATGCAGAACCTTGCGTGGTATATTTTCCCAAACCTGCAATGGATAATGTAAAAATAGCTGGCCACATAATAGAGCAAAATAATCCACCGCTGATAAATGCGTAAATGGCCACTTTGCCGGTTGTTGCCAGTCCAATAGCCATCGCTGTTACACCCAGTAATCCAAAGATCATCAGCATTCTTGCCGGCTTGTCTTTACTTACATAAAAAGCGCCCACCTGGATGAGAACACAAATGATATAGTAATAAAGAATATTTACATCATACCCGGAAAGTGAATTTACAATAAGCACAATCGCAAAAGCTACCATTGGTACAATAAAAGTCAGCCATTGTTTGGTGGCAGGTTTAAATTCAAAAGCCGAGATGGAACCGACCCAGCGGCCAATCATCAAACTGCCCCAATACATAGAAATATATAGCGCTGCCTGCGAAGATGGAATGCTTCCAAACTCGGGCTGACTCAACAAATCGCTGATGTTACTTACAATGGTAACTTCTGTTCCGACATACAGAAACAGGGCAAGCATTCCTAAAACCAATTGGGGGTATTTCATAGCTCCCCAGCCTTCTGCATTTTTTTTGGCCCGTAAATTCGAAATGATGAGTGTTAAAACCACTACTGCCAGCGCTCCAAACAACCATTTTACGCGATACGTTTCCATCGCAATTCTTTCTGCATCCGATGCATTGGTAAGGTCAACTTTATAACTACTGAAAACCGGCACAAACATAATGATGAGAAGGCCCGTCATAATTAATAAAGAATACAAAGCCTTATTTGCTTTTTCTGTTTTTTCTGTAGAAATACCATGGGGCACTTTTTTAGAGAATTGAAACAGCAATGCTGCTGCAATAAAAAGAATACCAACGCCGCTGTATAAAACAATTACTTTGCTGAGGCTCAGGCCGGCAATTTGCTGATCAGTAATTGCAGCAGTTGTTCCAAACAAAGCAAAGGCAACTACCAAAGGCCCGATCATCGTTCCGAAAGAATTGACACCACCGCCAAGATTTACACGGCTGTTTCCCGTAGAAGGATCGCCGAGCTCAATGGCGAAAGGCTGCGCAGCGGTTTGTTGTAATGAAAACCCAAGCGCGACAATAAATAAACCTGCCAGCATTCCGACAAATGCATCCGCGTTGACAGCAATGATCATAGCTACCGCGCCGATTGCGGAAAATAATAATCCATACACAATACTTTTTTTATACCCCCATTTGGCAACCAAATCTTTTCCTCCAAACGATCCGTAGGCAAAGAGTACAAGCGCACCAATATAATAAGCAAGATAAAATGCAAAGTCAATTAACTGGCTTTGAAATTGATCAAGATGGAAATAATGTTTACAAAAGGGGATAAAAACGCTGTTTCCAGCGGCAATAAAACCCCAGAAAAAAAACACCACTACCAAAGTGCTTAAGGCGCCGTAATTGGTAGGTTGTAACTTTCCGGTAGTAACAGTTTTGGTTTTGGGTAAATTGATGGAAGGAGTAGCCATTGAAATTTTAGTTTTAGATTTAATTTAAGGATGAAAATAGAAGTTTTTTTCAAGACAAGACATTTTTATTAATAATTTTTTATTCAGAAAAATGATGCTTAATTTGAAACGCTAATTAATGCGTATGGAAATAATTCATGTAAGTGCGGAATGTTACCCAATGGCAAAAGCAGGCGGGCTGGGAGATGTGGTGGGTGCATTGCCAAAATATCAAAACAAACTGGGACATATTGCCAAAGTGGTGATGCCTATGTACCGGACAAAATTTTTATACGCTCACGAGTTTGAAGTGGTTCATAAAGGCGCTTTTGGAATGGCGCATTATTGGTTTGAATATACGATCATCAGGGAAACAACGAATGTTCTTGGCTTCGATTTATACCTGGTTGACATCAACGGTTTGCTGGATCGCGAAAAAATTTATGGTTATGATGATGACATCGAACGTTTCGTTGCTTTCCAGATCGCGGTGGTAGATTGGATGAGCAAATGGCATCATCATCCGGATATAGTTCATGTACATGATCACCAGGCGGCCCTTGTTCCTTTTATGATGCAAAATTGTTTCGCTTACAAACATTTATCGCCAATCAAAACGATTCTTACGATTCATAATGCACAATACCAGGGCTGGATGGATTGGAGTAAATCGAACTATATTCCTGATTGGGATAAATGGAAATGGGGAATGCTGGAATGGGACAATACCATCAATAGTCTGGCGAGCGCTATCAAATGCGCTGCAAAAGTAAATACCGTCAGTCACGGGTATCTGGAAGAATTGATGTATGCTGCAAACGGACTGGAAAATTTATTTCAATATGAAAGAGGAAAATGTTTTGGAATTTTAAACGGGATTGATGTGGAAGTATGGAATCCTGAAACTGATAAGTACCTCGATGAAAAATATGGTTTGAATGATTTTGTAGAAAAAAAACGGGCAAATAAAAAAGAATTGTGTGCGCGGTTTAACCTCGAGGAATCGAAACCGCTGATTATTTTTATTGGAAGGCTTGTTGGGGAAAAGGCCGCGGATTTATTGCCCCAGGTGATTGGTGATTCTATTTATTATATGGAAGGTAAAATGAATTTTTTGGTGCTCGGAAGTGGAGATCCTTACATTGAATATCAATTAAGTCATTTGCACATTCACCTGTTTGGGTATTATAATAGTCAAATCGGATACAATGAAAAACTAAGCCATGAAATGTATGCTGGAGCTGATTTTTTACTGATGCCAAGCAGGGTAGAACCTTGCGGATTGAACCAGTTGTATGCGCTGCGATATGGAACCATTCCCATTGTAAGACGTACTGGTGGTTTAAAAGATACCGTAAAAGATTATGCAGATCCGGATGGTTTTGGCATTTGTTTTAATACCGCTTCTGTTGGGGATATTTGTCACGCGGTTTACCGGGCTACTGAATTGTATGACCAGCCCCAAAAAATGAATCAAATCAGAGAGCAGATTATGCAGATAGATCATAGTTGGGAAAGAAGTACGGAGATTTATTTGAATTTGTACCGGGCTTAATGCTTGAAGGTTGATATGGTTGAAGGTTTAAGGTTGAAGGTTCAAGGTTCAAGGTTGAAGGTTGAAAAATTAAATTAAAAACCTAACATAAAATGCAAACAAACATGTGGATTAGTAAGTCAGTGATTGCAGTCATACTTGGTGGCGGCGCAGGTTCCAGGTTATACCCGCTCACCCGGCACAGAAGTAAACCGGCGGTACCCATCGCAGGCAAATACCGTTTGGTGGATATTCCCATTTCGAATTGTATCAATTCCAACATCAACAGAATATTTGTGCTTACCCAATTCAATTCTGCTTCTCTGAATAAACACATAAAAAACACCTACCAGTTCAGCAATTTCAGTAGCGGATTTGTTGATATTCTTGCCGCAGAACAAACTCCTGAAAGCTCTGAATGGTTCCAGGGAACTGCAGATGCGGTACGCCAGTCATTAAGGTATCTGGCAAGCCTTGAATATGATCATGTACTTATTTTATCCGGCGATCAGTTGTATCAAATGGATTTTGGAAATATGTTTCGTACACATGCCAAAGATGATGCTGATATTACCATCGCCACGATTCCGGTTACACAAAAAGAAGCGACAGAATTTGGAATTTTAAAAGCAGATGAACAAAACAGGATTGTTTCTTTTATAGAAAAACCCGGCCTGGATCTTTTACCGGACTGGATAAGTGATACGAAAGAAGACATGCAGAAGCTCGGTAGAAATTATCTTGCTTCCATGGGAATTTATCTTTTTAAAAAAGAAGTTTTAATTGACCTTTTGGATAATCAGAAAAAAGATGCCACCGATTTTGGTAAAGAAATCATTCCATTTGCGCTGACTGACCACAATGTTTTCAGTTATCAGTATGGTGGTTACTGGACAGACATTGGAAATATTTCTTCTTTTTTTGAAGCCAACCTCGCATTAACTCAGGAGCTTCCTCCATTTAATCTTTTTCATAACGAAGAAAGAGTATATACCAGACCAAGAATGTTGCCACCTGCAAAAATCAGCGGCAGCTCATTGTTGAATACTATTGCTGGTGATGGTTGTATTATTCATGCTGAACGACTCGAAAATTGTGTAATTGGTATCAGAGCAAGAATTGGTTATGGAACAAAGGTTTTCAGATGCTATATCATGGGGAGCGATTATTATGAAACAATCGAAGAAATGGGCTTCGCCGAGGAAAAGGGAATTCCAAAACTGGGTGTAGGTGATAATTGCTATATCAACAATGCCATTATCGATAAAAATGCGCGTATCGGAAATAACGTAAGAATCAATGGTGGCGCACATCTTCAAAATAACGATCATGAATTATACACAGTGAAAGATGGAATTGTAGTGGTGAAAAAAGGTGCTATCGTGCCGGATGGTTTTGTGATTGAGTAATTATTTCATTATTGCCTTATTTAATTATTAGATGAACAGATTTATTTCTGTTTGTCCACGATTTTATTGCTTGATTGTTTTATTGTTACATGTTTTGTATCAAATGTAATGTTGTGTGAGAAATTATTGAATCATATTTTCGCATTTGAATCAAATTTTAGCAAATTATCCAACAGTTAATAAGGCGCCAATAACAAATAATCCAATCACATACCAAATACGGATCCAACAATATGAAGCATAAGCTTTACTCAGAAAACAAAATATAATTTTGCCTTTTTTGTTCCTTTACTGAAAATTAGAATGATAGCTCACTGT
>CAVPNT010000007.1:0-306262 GCA_963706825.1 uncultured Chitinophagaceae bacterium
CTTGTCCCGAAAAAAGTTGACAGTTTTTTTGATTTTTACGCTTTAATTTAATTCGGTGCGAGCTTCTTCATTTTGCCCATTTAAAAGATGCGTAGTCTTGCTCTTTGGAGAGAGCGCCTCCGCATCTTTTAAATTACCTTTCATTGTTTGCAACTCCTGTTTGCCAGTATTGTAAACTTCTGCTGGTTTCTTTAAATTTAATGACCAGTGTGGCCGCTGATAATTATAAAGATAAATAGCTTCTTTGACCGCCTTAACTGCCTGTTTAATATCCACAAATTCGCTGTCTAATAAATACTCCTCTTTCAAAATCCCATTCACTCTTTCTGCAATGGCATTATCATAACAATTGCCTGCTTCTCCCATCGACATTTTTATTCCATGTTTCTTTGCTAAGTCATTATATGCGTAACAACAATATTGAATTCCTCTGTCAGAATGATGAATAAGATCTTTAGTTGCAGAGCTGTTGGCAATTGCCATTTTCATCGCTGCCATTGCTCCTTCTACTGCTAAAGAAACATCTACATTCCAACCTACTATTTTGCGTGAATAAACATCGGTAACCAATGATAAATACACAAATTTTTCTCTTGTTCTCAAATAAGTAATATCAGATACCCAAGCGTGATCTGGGGCTGTAATTGTTGCTTTAGCCAATTGATTGGTATGCTTATAAAACGGATGATTCGAATCGGTTGTAACCCAATAGCGACGCCTGCGTTTTAATAACAAATCATTATTACGTAACAAATCAAAGAACTTATTTTTTCCGTATCCACGACCACATGTTTTTAGCTCATTTTTTAATTCACTTCTTAATTTTAGTGTTCCTAATTTTGAATGTGTTTTACGAATATCTTTTACACACGATAATATAAACTCGTCCTTATTTTTTTTCTTTTCAACTGATATTCGATCTTTATAAAAAGCCTGTCTGCTGACACCCCAAAAATTGCATAAAGAACTTATTGAGTATCGCTGTTCGTTTTGCCTGGTAACCGGAAACCAAAATTTTTTTTTAAGTCTGTCTTATATTCTTCATCAGCCATTTTAATCACTCCTTCCAGGCAATCTTTTGCCATATAAGCATCTGCCAGTGCCATTTTCAACCTTTTATTATCTTCCTCTAACTGCTTTAATCTATCTCTTTCGTTCATTGTTTCTATTCTGATTATTTTGTTTAGTAAATGATGTTTGCCAAAAGCCATAATCCATTTTTGAATCGTGCTGCCACCACCAATATCATATTTTTTGCGCACAAATTCCATACTACTTCCTTCTTCCACTTCTTTAACCACCATTTGCTTAAAGCTAATGCTATACCGAATTGTTTTTCTCTGCTCAATTGTCTGCATATTGTTTATTTTTGATTTTTACAATATGTCAACCTAAACTGGGAACAGACAACAGACATTCACAACTCACAACTCACCATTCATTATTCCCCATTCACCTTCACTACTTTATATACATGTTCCTCATTTTTCCCCTGAATTTTAAGAATATAAATTCCTGAAGGAAGATTATTTACGTTCACAACTGTATTGGCGGATTGGATTGTTTGTGTCAGGTGTAATTTGCCTGTAATGCTGTATAATTTCAAAACTTTTCCAAGGATATCTTTATCCTGGTTTGTAGTAACATGAATTATATTATTAAAGGGATTTGGATAAATAGTTATTTTCAATTCTGAATCAACCGGCTTGGGAAGCGGCCCTCCCTGGGCATTTGAGCTATCACAAGCTGTAGAATTTAAAAAAGAATTGCGAGGGCCGCCTAAGGCAAACAAACTACGCATTTGTGCCTTTTGGCCTTGTGTAAACAGGTTCATACACGCATCATCTGTATAGTCCATAAAATTCATAAACATATCGCCGTAGTTATTTATAGAACAAGATGAAAGATGTGGAAAAGAAGGACAACCGTAGTTGCCCGATTGCTGGGGTGGTGTATCTGCAATGCTGTCGTCTCCGCATTCTGTATCATTCCAGGGGTGCTTTAAGCCAAGCCAATGGCCGATTTCATGAGTTGCAGTGCGTCCTTTGTTATAAATAGCCGCTAAATTTCCAACGGTTCCAAAAACATTATATTTAATAACTACTCCGTCTTTTTCCAGCGGTGTTCCGGGCAATAATCCATAACCCAAACTACGGTTGAACAGATTGCAAACCCACAAGTTTAAATACCTGGTGGCATCCCAGGCATCGTCACCGCCTTTCGAAGAAAATTTAACGGCATCATCATTCAGAAAATCTTTCTGTTTTGTATATTTTCTGATAATTCCGGAAGTAGCATATCCATTCGGATCTACTTTTGCAAGACAAAACTGAATGCGTACATCAGCAGCCACTTTTTGAAAGGGAACCGGGGTATTTACTGCGTCTGCATTCAATCGCCTGTAATCTTTATTCAAAGAATTTATTTGAGAAATAATTTGTGCATCGCTGATATCCTGATCAGGCGTATTATAAAGAACATGAACCACTACCGGAATAATAATTACTTCATCTTTTAACGTATCGCGGCTGTTTCCCTTTATGGCTGTCGTTCTTTGTGCAACTTGATTGTTTATCCGGTGATTCTGTAAATATTCAGGAGTGCCGCATCGTTGTGCAGAAGTATAGAAAACAATAGTTAAACTAACAATTGTAAGAAAAATTTTCATGTATTCCCTTGTAAAAACTCAAATTATTGAGTATATGAACAATAGCGGGATTACATAGGGATGGCTTTGATTATTCTATGAGGATAATGGAATAAACAACTGTTATTTTTAACCGATAAAAAAAGGATTAATGGTTACTACAGGTAACAGAGGTTTCGGACACAAATAAAGAGTATATTTCTCAAACTTTAAAATTTTTCATCGTTTATTTTTAAAACCGACGTTTAAAACGGTCTGTTTGTTATTTTTACATTTTATATTCCAATCAATGATTTACAAATTTCTCGCCGCCGTACCTCTTTTATTTCTTTTTTCGTGCAATAATTCTTCTCCCTCTTATGATAATTCGCTTCCCCAGCCTAAGGTAAATAATATACCGCCGCCTGCTGCTATCATGTATAAAGTGGATGCAGTATATCCGCATGATCCGAAAGCTTACACACAAGGGCTGGAATTTTACAAAGGAAAGCTATATGAGGGCACGGGAGAATGGGGAACATCAAATTTGCGGATTGTGGATATAAAAACCGGGATAGTTGAAAAAAATTATCTCATTCCTGACACGTCGATTTTCGGCGAAGGAATTACGATTTTTAAAAATAAAATTTACCAGCTTACCTGGCAAAACAATAAGATTTTTGTATATAATCTCAATGATATTTCTCATCCCATAAACACGCTTACCTGGAACCGCCAGGGATGGGGCGCTACTAACGATGGAACGAATATTATTATCAGTGATGGTTCGTCACATTTGTATTTTGTGCAGCCTGATGAAAATAAAAAAGAGATGAAAATCAATAAAATACTGACAGTAGCCGACAACAGGGGAGAAGTGGACAGCCTGAACGAACTCGAATTGATAAACGGTTACATTTATGCAAACAGGTGGCTTACAAATGACATTGTAAAAATAGATACCGCTAATGGTTATGTAGTTGGAAAAATGGACCTTACCGGCTTGCTTCAGCAATATGACCCAGGTGTAAAAGTGGCTGGTGACGCGGTTTTGAACGGAATCGCGTATGACAGTACCACTAAGAAATTATACATTACCGGCAAAGACTGGCCGAAAATGTTTGAAATGCAATTGCAATAAAATGGCTTTATTTTCCTAATGTTTATCTGGACTGGTAGTTAAACTGTTATGGCTATTTCCCATGCTATCCGGTTGTAATGTTCCGCTTTGGGTATCTGCAGGAGGTATAAAGCTTCCCCCGCCGTCTTTATTCGGATTTGTCGTAATTGCTCCTGCTCCGTAATCATTTTTTTGATAAGTATTATATAAGGGGGAGCTGCTTCCTAACCTGGTATCGCGATAAATTGGGCTTTTTTGTAAAGAATTCGTTGTTGGATAGGTTTGGGTAAAAGTGCTTCCACTTCCTTTATTTGGATTCGTGGTTATTGCTCCCGCACCATAATCGTTTTTTTTGTAGGTATTATATAATGGTGAACTGCTTCCTAATCTTGTATCTCTGTAAATATGCGGTTGAGGAGTGGAATATTCATTTGGCAGAGGCGCTGGTTCATAAGTTCTGTCTTGAGTAATTTTTTGATTTGCAGAAGTATCCTGGGAAAAACCGCAGCTGGAAATGAAAAAACCGGAAACAAATATGGCGATTGTTTTTGCTTTCATAATGATCAGATTTTATACAGAAAAACCATAAATAGCATGCCATAATTGAATCGCAAAAAGAGGAATTTTCGTGTAAAAATTATTTGAAATTTTTTCAATAATAGATTTATCAGTAAACGAAGAAACAGTTAGGATTTTGATTTTTTTAGAATTTGTGCAGGTTTTTTAAATAACTAAAATAGAGATAAATTTGTTTTCTGATCGTCAATTTTGGGGTTCCTGATTTTATACTTAATGTTTCAATTGAAAACTTATTGGCTGTATTTTAAGTAAATCATGTTTGTTCTAACCTTAAAAATCTTGCCGCGTTATTATAATAAATATCTTCTCTATCCTGTTTGCTTAAAAAAGAAAGGCTGTTTAAGAAGCGAATTGATTTTTCAATGGCATAAGGCCATCGCATTTGATCAGTGCCATACATTACCCGATTTAGATAGCCTGCTTGCTTCGCAGCTTTTAAAAAGGCTATTGCATAACGCTGATCCAGCGGCTCTACCCACAACATAGCACCAAGGTCCGAGTAAAGCTGCGGATAATATGCCATAAGCCTGAGTGCATGCTCATACCAATCTTCTCCTGAATGCATCAGATAAATTCTAAGCTTTGGAAATTTCACCAAAACATCTTCGATTAAATATGGATCTGCCAAACGCAATCTTGCTTTTGGAGAACCTGAATAAGTACCCCCGGGATCCCCACCTCCGGTATGAACTGCTACAGGAATATCATATTTCTCACAAATCGCTAGATAAGGTTGCCAGATAGAATCACTTAATGTGGTACCGCCATAATAAGGCCCTAATTCTCCAAATACTTCAATCTTTTTATCCAAAATCATTTTTTCAAAATTTGTAAGATTCATTCCGAAATCTCCCGGAGAATCTAATCCAATTCCCCTGATGATCCGATGACTGCTATCTTTTAGTACCCACGTTTCGACGCTTTCAGGTGAACCACTTACAACCGCTTTTATAACATTGAATTTTCTGAAAGCAGCAAAAGTTTCCTGTTGGTGTAATTCTGCATTCAGCGAACCTTTGTTGCCATAATAATCACTTGCGGGCTGTTCGAAATGCGTTTGAGAATAAGAATGTATGTGCATATCAATGATTTTGGTTTGCGTGTGTGCCAATAAAAACGAATGCAATAGAAGAACTGAAACAATGAGATTTTTATTCATATTCATATTTTAAATCAAATTTTTACCAATATAGTAATTTATTAAAAAATAAATCATCATTTAAGAACATACCTAATCACAAAGCCGGAACTCAGTAAACAAAGAAATATCGGTTATTTGTATTCCAACGCTTTCACCTTTCAGCCTTAATGAGTCAACAAAAAAATCCCGTTGCATTTTCATACAACGGGATTATTGATAATACAATGAAAAACTAATTAAGCATTCTCTTCAGCTTCATCTTCCTGTGCTTTTTCAGCTTCAGCTTCAATATGCTTCGGCTCATTTGCAGGAGGTGCAGGAGTTTCAGCTAATGTACCTTCAGCTTTTTCTTCAGCTATTGGCGCTTCTTCTTTCTTCTTTTTTGCAGGAGCTTTTTTAGCTACTGTCTCTTTTTCTACAGGCGCTTTTGCTTCTTCAGTTTCGTTGTCCATTTTCTTTTTCAAATCAGCTAAAACACCTAAATCGCCTAAAGTTGTTTTCTCAACTTTGCTTTGAATATTCTTCACAGCTTTTTTGGTGGTTTCTGCATCGGCTCTTTTTTCATTCAACTGAGCACTTTTTTCTTCTGCTCTTTCTTTTTCCCAGATGCGGCTGTGGCTGAGAATGATTTTTTTATCGTTGCGGTCAAATTCAATAACCATAAACGGTGCAATCTCATCCAGGCCAATCAGTTTATCATCTTCACGACGAAGATGGCGGGCAGGAGCAAAACCTTCCAATCCATAAGGAAGCTGAACGGTAGCGCCTTTGTCGTCGCGGCGGGTAACTGTTCCTTCGTGAATACTTCCAACAGGGAAAGTTTCTTCAAGCGAGTTCCACGGATCTTCTTCGATTTGTTTGTGGCCCAACTGAAGTTTGCGGTTTTCTTTATCAATGCTCATGATGATTACATCAATGGTTTCGCCAACTTTCGTGTATTCATTCGGGTTGTTGAAGCGTTTCAACCAGCTAAGATCACTAATGTGGATCATGCCGCCGATGCCGGGAGAAAGTTCTACAAAAACACCATAAGGAGTAATGTTTTTCACCAAACCTTTGTGTTTGCTTCCGGCAGGGAATTGCATTTCAATTGTATTCCATGGGTCTTCTGTCATTTGTTTGATAGAAAGACTCATCTTGCGATCTTCTTTGCTAAGCGTTACAATTTTTGCTTCGTATTCGTCGCCCAATTTGAAGAATTCTTTTGCATTAATCGGAGTATTTGCCCAGGTAATTTCACTTACATGAACCAATCCTTCCACACCCGGATAAATTTCCAGGAATGCGCCGTAATCTTCAATATTTACCACTTTTCCTTTTACAATTTCGCCTTCTTTAATATTTTCCGGCAAGGTATCCCAAGGATGCGGAGTTAATTGTTTTAATCCAAGGCTGATGCGTTTTTTATCATCATCAAAATCAAGAACTACCACGTTCAGTTTTTGGTCAAGTTTCAACACTTCACTTGGATGATTGATACGTCCCCAGCTGATATCTGTTATATAAAGTAAACCATCTAAGCCGCCAAGGTCGAGGAATGCACCGAAATCGGTGATATTCTTGATGGTTCCTTCCAATACCTGTCCTTTTTCCAGTTTGCCGATAATTTCTGCGCGCTGTTGTTCAATATCGCTTTCAATAAGCGCTTTGTGAGAAACAACTGCATTCTTAATGGCTTCATTGATTTTCACCACTTTAAATTCCATTGTTTTTCCAACAAACTGATCGTAATCTGTAACAGGTTTCACATCAATCTGAGAACCTGGCAGGAATGTTTCCATTCCAAAAACATCCACGATAAGTCCGCCTTTGGTTTTGCTGGTAACAAGGCCAGTAACGATTTCGCCGGTTTTGTGCATGTCAACGATTCTTTCCCATGCACGTGTAGTGCGCGCCTGTTTGCGGCTCAGGTGCAGATTGCCATCTTTATCTTCTTTTTCCGCGACCATCACTTCCACTTCATCACCAACTTTCAGATTTGGCATATCGCGGAATTCGTTTAAACCCACTAATCCGTCACTTTTAAAACCAATATTAATCACCACATCTGTTTTGGTCATGGCCACTACGGTTCCATTCACCATTTCATTGTCGTTGATTTGCTTAAAAGTTTTGTCGTAAACTTCATCATACTTTTCTCTTTCAGAATTGTTGTATGAAGTCACATTTCTTTTGTCAATACTCCAGTCAAAATCATCATGAGCTGAAGACAATGCTTCTTCGTGAACCTGCTCATCTGTTGGTTGCGGCTCAGTAGCGGCCACTGTTGATTCTGTTTCCGGAAACTCAGGAAAAGGAACACCTTCAATGCCGCCTTGTGGCTTATTGTCGGACAAAATTTCCTGTGTTTCTGCCTGTTGCGGGTTTGATTCTTTGTTTTCTGTATCCATTATATTTTAGCAGGTAAATTTGTTATTGCTGTATTCTTCGAAAGATCCTGCTTATCAGCATTTATATTTTTTAATCCCAAAATATTTTGGGAGTGCAAAGGTAAGAAAATACGGGATTATGCAGCAGTTAATGTGGTTTACTTTTGGAAAGTCTGAAAGTTTTCCAAAGTTTAACAAAGAAAAAAACAACTGAAAAAGCTTTGCCCGATTACTAAAAATAAAAAAAAGTATAGAATCGCTTCTACACTTTAATTTATTAAAGGAAATATTTAGCGTAATTATTTTACTTCATTCGTTATTGCCCTTACTCTTTTTCCTCCAAGATAGATTTGAAAACCAAAATTCAAATTCACTGTGCTGCTGTAAGCCTGGTTTCCAAAACCTACTATCCCGTTGTATTTCAACAAAGTCTCTAACCCAATATTGGGTGTAATAAAATATGCATATCCAGGCCCTATTCCTAAACCTAATCCATTTGTACTTGTAGTGTGTGTGTTGGTACCCTGAATACCTACGTTCCCTTCAAAAAATAAACGGCCGTGTTTAAGCACATTTGTTTTTGGATCATTCACATAATACCTGGCCAATGCTCCAACTCCATAATTGGTTGCGGTACTTTGATCTTTGGCGGTAGTGAGGTCAAATAATATATAAGCGCCAAGGGCTACATTATCTTTTATAAAAAATGCGGCTTTAGGATCAATGTTTACATTAAAATATCCACCACTTCCAAAGTTTAAACTGGCTAAATCGCCGCCCACCATCACATTGCCTTTTTGGATTTGAGCGATTGATTTAACTGAACAAAATGACAAGGCAATAATAGCAATTCCAATAATTTTTTTCATAGCTTTTTTTTGATAAAATCAGCCATAAAATTCATGCCAACAAATAACAACAAATAGCATCTTCTTGTTTAACATTTATGGCTAAATTGCAGGCCGATTGCAGGTTTAAAAATCTATTCATGAAGCGTTGGCTTAAAAGTTTACAACAAACTCATCTTATAAAATCGATTGTTTATTTTATTATCGGCGTCATTACGTATCCGGGTCTTGTGTGGGTTAATAAATTAAAAATTACCGGTACAGAAAATATCAAAAATCTCCCCAGAAAAAATGTTTTATTTGTAAGCAATCACCAGACTTATTTTGCAGATGTCATTACCTTTCTTCATATTTTTTGTGCGGTAAAATGGGGTAAAGAAAATAAATTAGGCATTCCGTTTTATTTATTAAATCCTTTTACAAGGGTATATTTTGTAGCGGCAGCAGAAACTATGAAAAGCAGTTGGCTGAGCAGATTTTTTAAATGGGGTGGCGCAATTACTGTAAAAAGAACCTGGCGTGCAGAGGGAAAAGAAGTGCGTCGCGGGCTGGAAACAGGAGATACAAGAAATATTTCGAAAGCATTGGAAGATAATTGGGTCATTACTTTTCCGCAAGGAACCACCAGGCCTTTTGCTCCCGGAAGAAAGGGTACCGCATTCATTGTTAAACATGATAAACCGATTGTTGTACCTGTAGTGATCAATGGTTTCTGGAGGGCATTTAATAAAAAAGGATTGAAATTTAAAAAGAAAGGTTCTTTGCTTACGGTTCAATTTAAAGAACCTCTTCAATTTACTTATGAGGAACCAATAGAAGAGATTTTAGAAAAAGTGATGGACGCAATTGAACAAAGTAAAAAATTTATGATAAAGGGAAACCATCATCGAATCACCTGATTGGAAAAATAGAGAAATTCAGAGAAATAAAAATTCACTTTTTGACTTTATAAATTGTTAGTTTTTTATCGCCGCTTTTTTCCAGCAATCCATTTTCAACTCCTGATTTTAAATCTCTGCTGGCAGTTGCTGAAGAAATTTCTTTAAATAAATTCATATACTCTTTTCTTGAAAATTCCCTTTTCCCCTGCCCGATAAAATACTCGAGCCTCTCCATATCTTTTAACGATCTGCTGTTATAATCTAATAAAGTTGAGAGTGATTTATCAATAACAGAAAGCATGTATTGAATAAAAATAGTCGATTGGCCCTGGCTATCGCTTACTGCTAAAGCCTTATAATATTCTTTCTGGGTTTTACTGATTAAAGTTTCGAAAGGTAGAAATTCAAAGACGGGATATTCCATCATTAGCAATACCGTTTGCCACAATCTTCCCATTCTTCCGTTGCCGTCCATGAAGGGATGTATAAACTCCATTTCATAATGAAAAACGCAGCTTTTTATCAATGTAATTTCTTCGCCCTTTTTCACATAATTAAAAAGATCTTTCATTAAATAGGGAACGTTTTGAAAAGAAGGAGCAAGATGTTTCAGCTTTGAGCCTTTTACAATTCCTACACCTTGTTTACGATATTTTCCAGGATCGGTAATCAGGTCTTTCATCAATATTTTATGTGCTGATAAAAAGCTTTTTTGAGATGTTGGATTATAGATTGATAAATTATTGTAAACTTCAACAGCATTCACTACTTCAAGAATATCTTTTTTAGGTCCGGCTACTTTTTTGTTATCAATAATTGCAGTTACTTGTTGTTCACTTAATGTATTTCCCTCAATCTGTAAAGAAGAATGAATGGTTTTAATTTTATTTTGCTTTCTTAATTGCGGCGAAGTTTTGTTCAAATATTTTGCGTTTACTTCCCCGATTTTTTCAGAGATGGAAGCAATATATTTCAGGATTCCAGCTGTTATTTCATAAGGAGGTTTCATTTTTGATAGTATCATTTGATAGTATCAAAGATAAAGGGTTTACAGAATTTACAAGCCGTTAAGAAACTGACTGTGTATATAATCGACGACAGCCGGCAGACTTTGCGTTTCTTCGAAAACTTTTAATTGCCTGTCAGCTCCGGTTCCTTCTTCGAGGATTTTATGAACATACCCAATGGTATTTTTAATTCCTAAAGGACTCGCTACATCATCAATAAAATCAAGCAATTCATAAATTAAAACACGCGTATTTACTTCCGTTTCTTTTCCAAAATCAATCATGCTTCCTTCAATGCCATAGCGGCTTGCGCGCCATTTGTTTTCATTGATAAGCATCCTTGGATAAATAATAAAATTAAGATTTTGCATGCGCAATTTGTAAAGCTTTGCACAGATACCCTGAAACAAAGCAGCAACGGTGATCGTTTCCTGGACCGTCAACGGCACATCGCAAATCCTGAATTCAACGGTATTGAAAAATGGATGAACCCTGAGGTCCCACCAGATTTTTTTTGCGTTATCTATGCAATTTGTTTTTACTAAAATGTTTATGTAATTATCATACGCTTCGATGCGTTCAAAATAATCAGGAATGCCGGTGCGGGGAAATTTATCAAATATTTTTGTGCGAAAAGATTTATAACCTGTTTGCCTTCCTTCCCAAAAAGGTGAATTGGTACTTAATGCAAAAATGTGAGGCAAAAAGTACCGGGCTGAATTGGCAATGTGAATCGCCATTTCACGGTTTTCCATGCCTACATGCACATGTAATCCAAAGATTAAATTGCTTCTTGCGGCCTCCTGAAGTTCTTTTACAATATCGCTGTAACGGGCGTGGTCGGTGATCAATTGCCTTTCCCAATGGCTGAATGGATGGGTGCCGGATGCGCCAACCCATAAGCCAAGATCGCCCGCAATATTTGAAATGGTTTTTCTCAGATTCGATACATCTATATAAGCATCATCAATATCCTGGCAAATATCAGTGCCCACTTCCACTACCGCCTGATGCATTTCTGCTTTTACTTTATCCTTAATTATTTTTTCACCTTCCTGTACAATTTTTTGTTCATGGCTTTTTAATTCCCGTGTTTCAGGATCTAATACCATATATTCTTCTTCTATCC
The DNA here is from genome assembly GCA_963706825.1 of uncultured Chitinophagaceae bacterium. Taxonomy (GTDB): domain Bacteria; phylum Bacteroidota; class Bacteroidia; order Chitinophagales; family Chitinophagaceae; genus Ginsengibacter. Next base: position 11,701 of record CAVPNT010000007.1, read on the forward strand.
CAATTGTAAAATGTTTGTAAGAAATGGCAGCCATCAATTATTGAATTATTAGAATTATTAAAGTATTAGAATTAAGAATTAAGAATTAATCAGTAAACAAAGAAATAATTGAGATTCTTATTTGCCTCATTAGCATATCAGCACATTAGCCTTCAATCAAAAAAGTTCCGAGGTCAATCACTTCACCTTCTTTCATAATAAATTCTTCGATATTTGAAAGATCAAGATTGGACATCACTTTGCTTTTAAAAATTTCCTGTTTGTTTTTATAAACCACAAAATAAAAATCCGGTCTATGCTCGAGGTTTACCGGTTGAGAAAAATCGCCTTGTGAAAAAAGAAACTTTGCCACGCCATCTTCGTCAGGAACACTTACTCCTAAATAATCATCATTGAAAATATCTTTGTCGTAAAGCCGCACAGAATATTCGCTTCCGGTTAAAGGCGCATCCTTTCCTTTACTGATGAGGCGCACTTTTACCTCAATGTTCATTTCTTTATTTAACGCTATCGAAGGCATATATTATTTTTTTGAAAAGTAATGATTTTTCTTCAAAATAAGTAAGCGCTTCGCGAAAAATACAAATCCGGTTTATTTCCTGAGAGACTGATTCCGTCAGACGGGGTTTCTTTACTGGGAATGTCTTTATTCATCCAGTTTCAAAACTGCCAGGAACGCTTCCTGTGGCACTTCTACGTTGCCGATTTGCTTCATTCTTTTTTTACCTTCTTTCTGTTTTTCGAGTAATTTTCTTTTCCGGCTGATATCCCCGCCATAACATTTTGCGGTCACATCTTTTCTGATTGCGCTTATATTTTCCCGGGAAATTATCTTAGAACCAATCGCCGCCTGGATCGCAATTTGGAATTGCTGTCGCGGCACAAGGTCTTTTAATTTTTCACAAAGTTTTCTTCCAAAATCCTGCGAGCGCGAGCGATGAATTAATGAACTTAATGCATCTACTTTCTCACCATTTAATAAAATATCCATTTTTACAATATCACTTTCACGATACCCAATCGGATGATAATCGAATGACGCATAACCCCGCGTTACACTTTTTAACCTGTCATAAAAATCAAAAACAATTTCTGTCAAAGGCATTTCAAAGCTTAGTTCCACGCGGGTGGGGGTTAAATATCCCTGGTTGGTAAGTATTCCTCTTTTGGCAATACAAAGCGTCATGATATTCCCAATGTATTCCGGTTTCGTAATGATTTGCGCTTTAATAAAAGGTTCTTCAATCTTCTCAATGCGCGTTGGGTCCGGCATTTGGGAAGGATTGTTTACAATGATTTTTTCTCCTTTTGTTGTATAAGCATAGAAACTAACGTTTGGAACGGTTGTGATAACAGTCTGGTTAAATTCCCGTTCTAATCTTTCCTGGATAATTTCCATGTGGAGCATTCCAAGAAATCCGCAACGAAAGCCAAAGCCCAGTGCCTGCGAAGTTTCCAGCTCAAATGTGAGTGAAGCGTCATTAAGTTGAAGCTTTTCCATGCAATCTCTCAACTCTTCAAATTCATCCGTATTCACCGGAAATATTCCTGCAAAAACCATTGGTTTTACTTCTTCGAAACCTTTGATAGATTCTTTGCAAGGATTAAAAGTAGTGGTAATAGTATCACCTACTTTTACTTCTTTTGCATTTTTAATTCCGGTAATTACATAACCAACATCGCCGGCTCTTACTTCATTTTTGGGCATCATACCTATTTTCAAAATCCCTACTTCGTCTGCATTATATTCCTTGCCGGTATTGGAAAATTTGATTTTATCATTCTTTTTTAAAATGCCGTTAAATACCCGGTAATAAACAATAATTCCTCTGAAACTATTGAAAACACTGTCAAATATTAAAGCCTGGAGTGGTGCGTTTTCATCACCCGTTGGTGCAGGTATGCGTTTGATAATCGCAGTAAGAATGTCTTCGATACCAACTCCTGTTTTAGCGCTTGCGTGTAAAATGTCTTCCTGTTTGCATCCAATCAATTCGATGATTTGATCTTCTACTTCTGCGATCATTGCGCCGTCCATATCTATTTTATTCAGCACAGGAATAATTTCTAAATCATTGTCAATAGCAAGGTATAAATTGGAAATGGTTTGTGCCTGGATTCCCTGTGTCGCATCTACCAAAAGTAAAGCGCCTTCACAGGCAGCCAGCGCACGGCTCACTTCATAGCTGAAATCCACATGACCCGGAGTGTCAATTAAATTCAAAATATATTCCACACCTTCATACTTGTAATTAATTTGAATGGCATGGCTTTTTATCGTAATTCCTTTTTCCCTTTCCAGGTCCATATCATCAAGAACCTGCGCCTGCATCTCACGATCATTTACGGTATGAGTAAATTCCAGCAAACGGTCAGCAAGCGTGCTTTTCCCGTGATCAATATGTGCAATAATGCAAAAATTCCTGATGTTCTTCATTTACGAAAAATAATTTTTAAAAAAGGAATGCAAAGGTAATAAAACGGCAGCCATTAAATGATTAATTATGAACTTGTAAACGTCTGTTACAGCCACGTTTTGGAAAATAAAACATTAAAGAAATTTTTGATTAAAAAAGGATAAAAGTTGCAATTTTTTCAATAATAAAAGTTCACTTTAAGAAAGAATCGCTGTATTCGAAAACCGGATTTTGAAAAAGACCATGACATGATATAAATAATTGTCCTTTTATTCTTCTCATCTTTTTCTCATTCCATATCTTCACCACTTTTTTGAACTTATTTTCGTTTATGCAAAAACTCTTATTGGTATTTTTTATTCTAAACGTATTTACCCTTTCTGCTCAAAAGATAGAAGGCACTGTTAAGGATGCAGAAGGGAATCCGCTACCTTTTGCTTCTATTCTGATAAAAGGAACTCCGTTGGGCGTTACAGCCAATAATCATGGCGAGTATAGTATCACTCTTGCTGCTGGAAAATACACGCTGGTTTGTTATTATGTTGGCTACACATCAGCAGAAAAAACAGTCTCTTTAAATTCGAAAGATGAAAAAATTAATTTCGTTTTAACGGTGCAAAAATTAACTTTAAAAGAAGTAATCATAAAAGGAAACGGGGAAGATCCTGCCTATGAAATTATACGCCAGGCAATAAAAAAACGTTCGTATTATGAAAACCAGGTCAAAGCATTTGAAGCTCAGGTTTATATCAAAGGCCTTATCAAATTAAAAAGCCTTCCCACTAGAATATTTGGTCAAAAAATTCCGGAAGAAGACAGAACCGGTATGGGTATTGATTCTTCAGGAAAGGGCATTATTTATTTATCCGAATCTGTAGAAAAAATTTCTGCAGAAGAACCAGACAAATTTAAATTAGAAGTAATCTCCAGCCGGGTAAGTGGAAGCAATGGATTTGGATTTGATTTCCCTGTTTTTATTGATTTTTATAAAAATAATGTCAGCGTTTTTGCTTCGCAATTAAATCCGCGTGGCTTCATTTCCCCGATTGCGGATGGCGCTTTGAATTATTATAAATATAAATTTCTCGGTAGTTTTTTTGAAAACGGAAATGAAGTAAACGTGATAACGGTGACGCCTAAACGGGATTATGAGCCATTGTTTTCCGGCATTATTAATATTACAGAAAATGACTGGCGTATTTATAGCTGTAATCTTTCTCTTACAAAAAAATCGCAGTTGCAGATTTTAGACACGCTGCAAATTTCTCAACTATTTGTACCGGTAGAAAAGGATACCACCTGGAGAATCAAAAATCAGGTGTTGCATTTCAGCTTTGATCAGCTTGGTTTAAAAGCTGAAGGTAATTTCGTAAATGTTTATTCCGACTATAATCTGAATCCAAATTTTTCGAAAGATTATTTTAATCGCGTTGTCATCAAATATGATACGGCCGTAAATAAAAAACCGCATTCTTATTGGGATTCAATAAGGCCGGTACCGCTGGAACCAGAAGAAATAAAAGATTACAAAACCAAAGACAGTGCTTTTGCCGCCCGCAAAGATTCTGTAACAAATATTGATTCCCTGCGAAAAAAACAAGGTGCGGTTACTATCTGGCAGATTTTATGGAAAGGGGTGAACCGCACTCATTTCAGCTATAAAGATAACTCCCGGATCAGTTTTGATCCTTTATTAAAAACGTTGCAATATAATACAGTAGAAGGTTTGGCTATCAATCCATCGTTGGTGATATCGAAATATGTGAAAAGCCTGAGTACAGAAATCAGTTTTATCGGAGACGTGCGGTATGGTTTTAATAACCGGCATTTAAATCCCTGGGCAGGTTTCAAATTTTCCAGCAAACAGGATTTTGATCCGGATAAAAAAATGAAAAACCAATCATTTTTTGTTGCAGGTGGAAAGCGGGTAAGCCAGTTTTTCAAAGAAAGCAATGTAACAGGTTTGGGTAATAGTATCGGTACTTTATTATATGGAAGAAATGATATGAAGATCTATGAAAACTATTTTGCAAAAAGCGGTTTTCAAAAAAAGTGGGAGAGTGGTATTTCCTTTCTGATCGAGGGAGAATATGAAGATCGGTTGCCGCTGAATAATACTACCGATTTTGTTTTAAATGATAAATGGCAAAGCAGGCTTACTCCCAATTATCCGGTAGAAATTATGTCTTCTCAATTCAGTCGCCATCAGGCGGTTCTTTTGCATGCATCTGTGAGTGCTACACCTGGCCAGCGTTACATTGAATTTCCAAAATATAAAATGGCGATTGGTTCAAAATATCCAACCTTTACTTTTGATTATACAAAAGGAATAAAAAATATTTTTGGCAGCGATGTAGATTATGATAAATGGGCATTGAATATTGCCGATAACGCAAATTTAAAATTAGCAGGATCAATAAAATATAGTCTCACGTTTGGCGGATTTTTAAATACTAAATCTGTTTTTGCTCAGGATTATAAACATTACTATGCTAGTTTTTCTCACATTGCCGGAGAGTATGTAAGATCGCTGCAAATCGCTTCTGATTACCAGTTTAGTAATGATTCGCCTTTCTATACAGAGTTTCTCTTTGAGCATCATTCCAATGGATTAATTACCAATAAAATTCCTTGGCTAAAAAAACTCAACTGGAACCTGGTAGAAGGAACGAATGCGCTTTATATAAATCCAAATACAAAATATGCGGAAGCGTTTGTTGGTTTGGAAAATATTTTTAAAATATTCAGAATAGATTTTGTGGCGGGCTTTCAAAACGGTTTTAAACCCATTTACACGTATCGTGTTGGCTTTGGAGGCTTACTCGGCGCGCCTTTCAATGCACAGAGATTTAAAAGAACAGAAAAGATTATTGATGTTTGGTAAGAGAATTTCCAGTAAACCAACAAATAACGGCTATTACTATTTCTTTTTCACCACAATTTTCTCTGTATATTCTTCAGTTACATTACTGAAAAATTTGCGTGCTTCTGCAAATTTTTCAGGGGGAATCACATTTTGAAAAAGTTCAAGAACTGCAATAGATGTTATCGTGTTTGCTTTTTCATCATACAGGTAATTTGTTTTAAAATGTCCATAGTCGAATTTTGTATCCCGGGCTTTCGGAAGATTTTCCACTGTATAATTTTCGGGAAGCTGATAAACAGTTGTATCAGTTTTGATAAAAGGGAAAGGACAATAAAAAGCCTTGGTTCTTTTTTCAGTAGTCGGGAAGCTGTAATTCCAGATCTTATAAATTCTCGGATTCAAAAACATTTTGCTGCCCGCAGTAAATTCAGGAACTTTTTCAATTTTTAAATAGAAAGAAGTTTTCTTGGAATTATTTTCATTATCATTTGTTAAATCAAATTCATCCGGTTGTAAAAATCCCAATCTTCTCACTAAATATTCTTTTTGATCATCTTTTTTTTCATCGATCACATTCTCTATAATCTCTTCTTTGTATGCTCCTTTTGTTTTTAAAACACTTTCACTTTCACCGGATGCATTTTCATTGAGAATGATTTTTGAAGTTAGATTAAAAGTGTTTTCAGATGCTTTGCTTTTTGGTGTGGGAACCAGTATTCCGCCTTCTACGGTTATTAATAAAGCATTTCTATTTTCTGTAAAACTGCCCAATACGCCCGCTTCTGTTGAAGTACTGGTGCATTCAAGCCAGGTTGTATCTTTTTTTGCAGGCACGCAAAGAATCACATGATTGAATGAGTTATGAGGAAAAGCAGGATCAACAGGTTGCTTGTTATATTTCGCATTAATTAATGCAGGATAAGAGACAATACCGACCGCATCGAGAATTGCTTTCATGTAGTTGGACAATGCTTTGCAATCACCGTATTTCTTTTTATCAACAAAATTTGCATCAAAAGGTTTGAAACCACCAATGCCCAACTGGATGCTAACATATCTGAAATTGTTTTGTAAATAACTATAAAGTATTTCAATTTTTTCTTTTTCATTTTTTGCATCCTTCACCATTTCTTTTAAAAATATTTTTGTGTTACCCGACAGGTTTAAAGAACCTTTTGAAAGAGTAGCATACCAGAATCCGAAATTTTTCCAGCTAGAAAGATCGCCTTCATTTCCATCCATCGAAAATTTATTCGGCGATAGAAGAATCGCCGGATAGCTGCTTTCATAGCTGACTGCACCTTCTTCATAAGGAACGGATGCAAGATTTTTCACCTCCCATGAATAGGTTTTGTTTTTCCCGGAAGTGGTAATGGAAGGTGTTAAAGCAATATGTTGGGCTTTAAATTTCAAATCAAGATCGGCAGGGACTGTAGCTGTATAACTTGAGTATTCTACCGATTGTTCCGGCATTTGGATGCGATAATCAGGATAGTTTAAAGTGCCTTTATATTTGAATTGATAATCAAATTGAACGGTAACAGGATAGGAGGGAGCAGCTACCTGAAAAAAATAAACTTTTCCGTCAACTACAAGGCCATCACCAGTTGCAACAGATTTCATTTCTTTCATTTTGTAACGGTTCACTTGTTTCCCATTCGCATCAAATACTTTTATTTCCGCATCTTCCAGTTTTTTAAATTCATCAGAATATTCTTTGAAATATAAAATATACTCACCTTCTGCGTCCAGGATTGTATAAACCTCGTGGATTGAAAGTCGCGCATAATCTATATCTTTTACTTCAAAATTTATTTTCTCTTCCCTTTTTATGCTGTGTGCATTTTCTTTTAGTGCAGCAGGAATTGTTGAAGCATTATAAATGTTTGTTTGAGCGAAACATGCAGAAATGACCAGGCAAAATGAAACGCTCATTAAATATTTTTTCATCAGGCGTCGGTTTTTTTCTTTTTAATTACGATCTGTTCATTAAGAGTGGTAAAAAGTTTTTTATAAAATTCCTGTAATAAAGGGTAGCTGCTTGCCACATAAAATGATTTGGAAAAATTTAGGGTGATTCTAAAGTCAATAGAATTATCTCCGGGTTGTATCAAACGTTGAAGAGTGATGCTTGTATCCGGCATAATCATTCTGACGTTCTTTGGAAGTTCATCAAATTCATAACCATCGGCAAGTGTTACCTTCCCTACAATAGTATAGGATTGAGGGTAATTGAAATCAATATCTGTTTTCCGGTCATCAGCGATGAAAGGATTTTTTTCGAGTCCCTGGAAAAGGTTGAGCGTAAAATATTTATATTCACCAGAAGAATTTACAGGTAGAGAAAAATCCAGTTTTTGTGCCAGTGGCAAACTGTCTTTATCCTGATTTTCTACCTTAATATTTTCTACTTTAATGGCGCTGAAATCTTTTGTAAAATAATCTTTGAAATTACTTTTGTCTTCTACCCATTTTTTAACGCGCGGGTTCTTTGCGTAGCCAAAACTGTAAACCACTGCCTGTCCTTTCATTTGCGCGTCAGGAGTAATTTCTGCATACATTGAAACCGTATTGCTCCAGGTGTCTTTATTGCTGTTTAGCGTGATCCAGCCGCCATGATCGTTATCAACTATAAAAGCATCGTTGTCCAAAACATCGTAGGGAATGAGGTACGCAGGATTGTATTTATCAGCGGCATTTAAAATGTATCTTTTTTGCCCAATCAATACACAAGTTATTGTGTTATTAAATTGTTGTAAAAAGGGATAAAAAGTATTCACCGTTCCGTTGTCTTTCGTACTTACCAGCAGCGGGTACGCCTTTAATCCTGCATCTCTCAACAAATCAATCAGAATAAAATTAAGTTCTGCATTGCTTCCTGATTTTTTATCCCATGCCGATTTTATGCCGTCTGAAGAATAAATACTTTCCCTGCCATTCCAGTTCATGTTTCTGCGTACATAGTCGTGAATTAAAATCATTTTCTGATAATCGTCCTGAACATTTTTTAATGAATCATCAAGAGATTTGGTATGAGGAAGATTTTTTCTCAATTGCAGGCCAAAGTCTTCATCTTCCAGCAGATCTTTGGTAAGTTTTGGCCAGGTAGACTGTATCTCTTCTACTTCTCCATTGCTATATATAATGCGGCCTAACTGTGAGACGATGCGTTGCAGGTAATCTTTTTCAGCTCCCATATAAGGCTCATGCCTCAATGCCGGAATATTTTTTAGAATGTATTTTTTTTCTTCTGAGCGGGTAGAAATCGAGTTGCCCTTGTATAATAAAATATCGTTTACCACTTCGTCCTTTTGTTCGATGTGCTGATAAGCGAATATCTGTGTTGCAAAGCGAAAGATGGATGGAATACGGATCTGGTACATGCTGATTCGTGTTGGGATATCATTCTGAAAATACCAGTCATCAACGTCGCGAATGGATTTTTTTGTATCTATGTATTTATACTCTATCACACTTCCCACTTTTACATCCGGCATGGTAAATGAAACTTCTGATACTTTATTGTTTAATTTTTTTATATAAACAGAAGATTTTTCGAGTTTTGTAATAACTACATTTCCTGAATTGTCGATATTGTAGGTGTTTCCGGTTATGCCTCTGATTTCTTCGTAGCCTGATTTGCTGTAAAAATGAATTTTAATATTTGCGTTCTCAAGGCCTTTGTCTTTTAAGATTTTAATACGGGCTCTTCTGTTTGTGACGATACGAAAATCATCCCCCACAACTTCATAGTGAATATCCCCATAATTTAGTAAAGTATATGCTTCGGCGTCTTTATCAAATTCGCATTCTTTTAATAGCAGGTCGGCTTTGTCAATCTTTCCATAAGCGGGAAGTTCCTTTTGCGCAAAAATAGTGGTGGAGGCAAATACAAGCAGTAAAGCCAGGGTCTGTTTTCTCATTGTTTTGGTTAATTTGACGGTAAAAATGGTAAATAGAAATAAATTTATTCGAAAATAGTAACGTTTAAAACGATAATTAAATTATATACCAGAAGTATTTTTTGAAAAAAACAAATGGTTTTCCTTGGTGGTTTTTGAAGCGCAGCAATTTACAGAAGCAGTAAAAGGACTTTTAAGTCGATTTTAGAATTTATCTACGGTAACTCCCAAACCATATCCATCTCCATAAATAATTTTTCCATAATCAAATTGCACTCCTTTTGCTACATCTTCGGCAAGAAGCAACGGTCCATCCATATCCACATAATCGAGCAGGGGCAAGAGTTGTGCAATTGCAGCCGTTCCAATGGAACTTTCGTTCATACAACCTACCATTACTTTCATGCCTAATGAACGGCCGTTTTCTATCATTCTTAATGCAGGAGTAATGCCGCTGCATTTGGTTAGTTTAATATTGATTCCATGAAAGTATCCATTGCATTTTTCTACGTCATGTTCTGAAACACAACTTTCATCTGCTATCAATGGCAATGGAGAATTTTCATATAAAAATTTCATTCCTTGCCAATCATCTTTTGCCAAAGGCTGTTCTATAAATTCAACATTTAATTCTTTGAAAATTTTTATTTTTTCCAATGCTTCTTGTGCTTTCCACGCTGCGTTTGCATCAATCCTAAAAACAGCATCTGTATGCTTTCTCAATTCCTGCATGATGCGAACATCGTCTGGTGTTCCTAATTTTATTTTATAAATCGGCGATGGTGTTTCCTTCATTTTTGAAACCATATTTTCAATGGTATCAATCCCAATGGTAATATCTGTCAGGGGATTTTTTGAGATATCCAAATCCCATAACTGATACAATTGTTGCCGCTTCATTTTGCCATAAATATCCCAACCTGCCATGTCTAATGCACAAACTAAAAAAGGATTATCAGGAAGAAGGTGATGCAGATAATGCCAATATCTTTCCGGTTCGGTAAAAGAAAATTTTTCGATAAATTTCTTTTTCGCTTCTATGTCGGCAATCATTTTTTCAACAGGAATATTGTAATAGGTAATTGCGGGCGCCTCGCCGTAACCTTTGATGCCAAAGAATTCCAGTTCTACCAATAATGCCGGTTGATGAGTTTTGGTTCCTTTTGAAATCGTGAATGGATGTTTAAATCTTAGATCAGATTTTTTGTAACGTAAATTCATAAAATGTTTCTCCCACTTTCCTTTATATATTTTTTTAATTCTTCATTGAATTGATCTTCCTTTAACAATGTTTCTAAATTCAAATGCATGCGGTAATGCCAATAATGATTCGGATCGGACGGAAGATTTATTCTTTCTTCCTCAGGGTTTTCCCGCCGAAGTTTTTCGTTCATCCCCAGCAGATCTGCAAGCTGGAAAATACTCCACATGGCCGGAGAATATAAATGTTGCAAAATGATTTTTTTATTAATCCAGGGCTCACAATGAAACGGAGCTTCACCATATTGGCCAAGGATATAATTGTAAAATCTTTGAGTTTGCATGCGGTTTTCTTCCCACCAACCGCGGATGGTACTCATGTCGTGTGTTGAGGGAGTCACTACCGACAAATAAGGCGCATCATTTGGATGAAAAAATTCAACTCCGGGTGTTTTTGGCATACGTTCTATTTCCAGCCCTAAAATTCCTAATTCACGCATTACTTCCGGTACACATGCCGGCACCATTCCAAGGTCTTCCCCGCAAACCAGCATGTTGGTATTCCGTTTTAAAGAAGGCAATTTTTTCATCGCTTCTTTTTTCCAAAAATCATTTTGCCGGTAATAGAAATAATCAATGTAAAGTGGCCATAAAACACTTTTTGTATAATTATCCAGGAGCAGGAAAGAAGATGTTTTATCTATAGAAATTCTGAAATGGAATTTTTGTCCGTTTGAATTTTCTTCTTGGAAAAGAATTACGTTGCTTATCAGATCAAACAATCCATTTTTTATGAATTGATCTTCATCTTTTTTTAAAACTTCTGCGACTTTTGCCTGGGTGTTCACAAATTCTTTTAACCTGAAAATGCCCTTATCATTTTCATCCAGGTACTTTTCTTTTATTTCATTTTTTCTCTCATTAAAAATATTTGTCAACACATCTTCTGTGATAAAAGGTTGGCAATAACGGTCATGGTTAAACGAAATATTTCTTTGGTAGAATTCGGAAATATCGACAGGAATGGCCGGAACAAACCTGCCCATTATACCCTGGATGGCGTTCATTGGGATACTCCAGATTCTGAAAAAACCGAGAATGTGATCAATTCTGAAGGAGTCAAAATAATTACTCATCTGATCAAAACGCCTGCGCCACCAGTTGTAATGATCTTTGCTCATTTCTTCCCAGTTGTATGTGGGAAACCCCCAGTTCTGGCCCTTTACAGCGAAATCATCAGGGGGCGCTCCTGCCTGTTGATCCATATTATACAAAGCGGGATTGACCCAGGCATCGCAACCAAAACGATATACACCAATGGGAATATCCCCTTTCAGAACTATTTTTTGGCTGTGAGCATAATCGGCAACTTCCTTCATTTGCAAATGCAAATAATATTGAACAAAATAGAAAAATAGAATCTCATCATAATGATCTTGTGAAGGAGAAACAAGCTTTTGGATTTTCTGTTCGTTATAGCTTTTGTTACTTTTCCATTTAGAAAAATCAGATGTTTTGTATTTATCGCGTAGATAGCAGAACGCAGCGTAAGGTACAAGCCAATGCCGGTTTAAATCGAAGAATTCAAAATAATCGAGGTCATTTTTAAAATCATTTTTCTTTGCTTCAAATAATTCTTTCAGAGCTGAAAGTTTCAATCTCATCACCTTTTCATAATCAAATTCTTTCAGTTCATTCAGATGTTTTTGTTTCTTTTTAAAAGGTTTTAAAATAGAAGAGAATTCATTTCCGGCAATCTTTTCCAGATTGATATAAATTGGATGCAATGCGAAGGCAGAAATCGCTGCATAAGGATAAGAGTCACGCCAGTTTTGATGAGCTGAAGTATCGTTGACAGGCAAAAGCTGGATTAATTTTAATCCTGTTTGTTTTGCCCAATCTATTAATAATTTGATATCTGAAAATTCTCCAACCCCAAAACTTTTTTGTGAACGTAAACTAAAAACAGGAATTGAAACACCTGCACCTCTCCACAATAAACTGTGGCAGTTTACAAATCCGTCATTAAAAATGGTAATTCCTTTTTCTTCTTCTTCAAACTGGCGGATAACGCGGTTTTCGCCGTTCTCAAAACTGATAAATTTTTCTTCAAGGACATTATATATGCCGTATTTATAAGTTGCAGGCCACTCATTTTCTTCAAGAAAAATACTGGCTGTATACCAGTAATTTTCTGGCTTCAGAATGATGGGATCTTGTGTATTCCAGTTTCTTAAATTCCGTGTAGATCCACATAGGCAAATCGTTTCTCCGGGGTTTAACAGCGGTGCCTTTATTCGAAAAATATAATTTGCCTTTTTTGCTTTCGGGATTTTTATTTTTGTAACAGGCGATAATAATATTTTGCTAAATGCTCTTGTAAAAAAAACATTCCCGACATTTTCTGCAGCATTCCAGGTATCAAAAACAGAATACGATTTAGATTTTGTTGATGAAATATCTATAAAGCGGTTTTCTTCAGCATCAAAAATTTCGATGCCTTTTTTATCTTTTAAAATATATTTATATTGAATAAGGTCGTCAAAGTCTTGTGGAAAATCAATAATTACACGCCAGAAATCTTCATTGTACCATTCAAGAGGAATTGGTTTTGAAGGATCATTATCACCTAAAAATTTATTATTTCCTGAAATAAACAACTCTTCACCAAAAACAGTAGAATATCTTAAATAAAAACTGACCTTCATTTTCTATAAATGGATTAAAAAAACCACAAATTAACCCCTTTGGCTTAAAATGTAAAAAATACATAGCCGAAGTAAGTTTTATTAAAAGAAATGGCAAAAAAAGTAAAGAAAGGTCGCGTTCGCCCATTCTGGGGGAAAACAAAAAAGTGAAATAAAAAATCGAAAAAAAATTGATTGTCCGAAAAAAAAGTATAAATTTGTACTGAATGAAGAAAAAATTATACCATGATAAAAAAGAAACAACAGTCAAATAATTACCCCATAGAAGAAGAATCTATAAATCAAAACATCCTTGCTGAGCCAGAAATGGCTTACGGAAGAAATTATCAATTCGATATAATTCTTTCAAACGCTACCAAAAAACCGGAAAGACAATTATCGGCATTTGAAAAGATGCATATTGTACGTAATGGAGTAAGTAAAAAGGATTTGGAACTTTTAAAAAATAAGGCAGATTTAGATTATACTATGCTTGCAAAAGCTCTTTCAGTAACACGTGCTACATTAATCAATAAAAAGAGAGACGAAAGATTTGGCGCCGGCCTAAGCGAAAAAATAGTGGGAATGGCTGATCTTTATTCCTATGGTTTTGAAGTTTTTGAAGACAAAGAACGTTTTAATCAATGGATGTCGAAGCCGAATAAAGCCCTTGGTGGCGAAATTCCCTACGATTTAATTGATAACCAATTTGGCCGTGAAGAAGTAAAAAATCTTATTGGAAGAATAGACTACGGTATTTATTCCTAATTACTTATAGATATAAATGTTAGTTTACAGAGTTGGCAAAACCAAACATGCAAACGATTTATCGGGTGAAGGGGCTAAAATAAATGGAGGCAGATGGAATCACAAATCTATTTCGTGCTTATATACTTCTGAAAGCCGTGCTCTTTCGTTATTAGAATACACAGTAAATGTAAATGTCCAGGAAATACCCCGGGCATTAAGCATTACGACCATTGAAATTCCGGATTCAGAAATTTTAATACTTAGCGAAGATTCGCTACCTGGGAGTTGGAAAAAAGTGCCTGTACCTACTTCTACCCAAAATTTTGGATCCGATTTATTAAGAAGTTCAAAAAAAGCTGTAATTCAAATTCCTTCTGCTGTAATCTCACAAGAGTTTAATTATATTCTAAACCCGCTTCATATAAATAGTAGAAGTTTTAAGATAAAATCAATAACTGACCTGGTATATGATATAAGAATAAAATTGGTATGACTTCGTTTTTCCAACCGTTTAACGTTTCAGTAAAGGAATAAATAACGCTGATTTCTATTTTAATTTTCCAAATTTTATGTATCAGTAAATGAACAAAAAAGGCTAATTTCTTCTTTAATAAGAGTCCATTTTAAACAGGATAAAAAAACATCCTTGCAACGATTTATCAGAAATATCTTTTGATGATGCGCAATTGATGAGTGCGTTGTTTCGTTTCCAGATTTAATATTCCTTGTGTATCTATTTTATCAATTCTTACTTTACCAGAGGAATGAATGATTTCATGATCGTTTAATAAAATACCGACATGGATAATTTTTCCATTTTCATTATCAAAAAAAGCAAGGTCGCCGCACTCTGCTTCCTGCAAAAAATTTACTGTGTTTCCGGCTTCTGCCTGCTGCCAGGCATCACGCGGAAGGTAAACATTTAGAAGTTTATAAACTGCCTGTGCATAACCGCTGCAATCAATTCCAAAAACAGATTTTCCGCCCCACAGATACGAAGTGTTTAAAAATTTAAAAGCAATTTGTTTGATTTGTTTTGGGTTGATTTTCACTTCTTCAGGATCCCATACTTTGCCTTTAAACTGTACTGAATTTCTGCGCCAGAATGCCTTTCCGTTTTTAAAAGCACTTAATGAACTTCCCATCGGTACATACATAATATGACCGTTATAATCCACTTCATTTATCCATTCGGATGTAAGGTCTTTATCAGTTTTCAGATAATGGCTTTCATCTATTTCTGCCAGATGGCTTTGCTGAACCCATCCCTGGTAACTGTCATATTTTAATTGAATTTTGACCCAATTGTCAGCGGTTTTTTCAAGTATGAAAGATTTTTCTCCAAACAATTGTTGTGATACCATTTCTGATTTGTGTGAAGGTTCTGCTCTCATAGGGCTTACTGGTACACAACACACCATATATTCCATAAGTTCAATAATGTTTTTGCAAATGTAAATTATGGAATTTAATTAAGTTTACATCTTTACAGAAAATAGAAATCATTTTTGAAATCCGATAAGTACCATCATATCACAGATACAGAATTGCTGGAGAATTTTTATAAAGATCACGATAACAAGTGGTTGGGAATTTTGCTGCCGCGATATACGTTGCTCTTACTGGGTGTGTGTATGAAGTATTTAAAAAATGAAGAAGATGCGCGTGATTGTGTGCAGCAAATTTTTTTAAAAGTAATTAATGAATTACATAAATATAAAGTTGATTATTTTAAAAGCTGGATTTACATGATTGCAAAAAATCATTGTCTGATGAAGCTTCGTGGAAATAAAAATGTTTCTGTTGAATTAAATGAAACAATAATTTCTGCGGAGGATGGGCAAATCAATAAAACTGATTTGATTGAAAAAGAAACGCTTCTGATGAGAATGCAAGAAGCGATAAAACAATTAAATCGGGAGCAACAGGAATGTGTAAATTTATTTTACCTTCAAAAAAAATCTTATTCAGAAGTTTCAGAAATAACAGGATTTACGATGTTGCAGGTAAAAAGTCATTTGCAAAACGGAAAGAGAAAACTGAAGTTATTGATGAAGGTTGAAGGTTGAAGGTTGAAGGTTGATGGTTGAAGGTTGGTTTAATTATTAAATTATTGAATTATTATCATAAATGAATGATGAGTTATTAAACATATTATCTAACAGCAATAAAGATATTGACAATCAAAAGTTGATGGATTATCTCAGCAATAAATTATCTGCTGAAGAAAAACATGAATTTGAAAAAATCCTTGTCGATTCTGATTTGGCAAGCGATGCAATAGACGGGCTAAATCAATTTAAAAATAAAAAAGACCCTGTTGCATTTGCCGGTCAACTAAATCGCAATCTGCAAAAGCAACTGCATCTTAAAAAAAACAGCAAAGAAAAACGACGGTTCAAGGACATGCCCTGGCTTTATTTTTCTGTGTTACTTATTGTGATAATAGTTCTCATTGCATTTTTCGTGATTTTTAAGTTCTTACATTCTTAAAAATTTTAGTTATGCAGAAAAGCAAAAAAACCACTTTGAAAAAGTGGCTTTAAAAAGAATAACCTCCCGCGGACTATGCCGATTCTGTAAATTATTTACTGCTATCGGTACGATTCGACATGTTATGGTGATGAGCAGTCATCTTATGGCTTCCACTACTGCTCCAATTGTGAATCTTACCATTCATATCTACCATTTCGCCGTTCTTAAGAGTTTCAGTTTTTCCATTTTTCCAGGTTACTTTTCCGTCTGTGGTAATAGTTGTACCGTTGCTTAAAGTGACGTCATTGGTAACATCTGTTTTTGTTCCATTCATATCAGACATTAATTTTCCATTTTTCATTACATACCGCTCATGATTCATATTCGTTTTTGTATAATGATGTGTGCGGGTATGGTGAGTTGTGTCCATACTGTTTTGGGCGGATGCGGTAAAACTGATTGCGAATGCAATAATCAGCAGGCTTAAAATTTTCATAACGACAAAGTTTTTATTTGTTTAAAAATGATTTATTTTTAAACCGCAAATGCTATACCAGCAGATTTATAATCACAGCAGATTGATATTTTGCAGGAATGTGGAAAAGTGGCATCACAACGTTAATTGGTTTAGACTTTATTATTGCGATAAGCCTTGGATTTTTAAAACGAAAAAAGCCCGGAATTTCGGGCTTTCATAAAATTTTTACAAAAATTCTATAATACTTTTACGGTTGTTGTTGAAGTTACTTTTGAAGAAGTTGGGAAATCCTGGCCCATTGCCGATACGGTTCCGGAAGCATCTCCGCTGGTATTACCGGATTGAATAACGCCCGATTTGATATCTACTTTTTCCTCGCCTGAAAATTTACCAGACGTTTTGGTACTGATTTCCATTCCCTGTTGTTCCATTTTAGTATCTGTTGTCATGGTGCCGTTAAAAGAGACGGTTGCAATGTTTCCATTGACTTCTTTTACCGTGTAATTGGTAGTGCGAACGATTCCATTCTCGTCACTTTTGTCCATCCATGTTGTTCCTGGTTTTACATTTTTAGGTAATGCTAAAAATGTCATTTGTGCGCCATATCCGGTTGCGGCAAAATTTAATTGTTTAGCAATTTGTGATTCAGAAGAATCGTCTGTCGGTTGTGAAATTATTTTTCCGCTGTTATTGATAACCACATCCTGTGGATGGTTGATAAAATTTTTTAAACCTTCGCCCATTTGTCCACTCATATCTTCCTTTTTATCAGAATCAAAATTCATTTCGTTGCCCATCATGCTCATGTTCATTGCAATTCGTGAAATGGTATTGGTGAGATTATAATTGTCTCCTGTTTTGTCTTTTACTTCTATGTTGTAGGTTGAAATAATGTTCGCTTTTGTGTCCATTGTCTGCCCCTGCATTTGTGTAGAACTTGTAGTTTCCATCTTGTTTTCAACTAAATATTTCTGTCCTTTTTCTAACTTCAGAGAACCATCAGTTTGAGCATTTATTATCGTCGAAAAAGATACACTTGCGGCAAAGAGAAGAATAATTTTTTTCATTTTTTAGGGTTTTATTTACAAATATAGGTTTACCGGATATTCTATAAATTTATTTTTTTTAAGCATGTTATAAAAAATAAACGAGCGAACTTTAATAATCATTATTTTGTTTCGAGGGGTTTAAGGCAGGTCTTTTTCTTGCATCTCCTTCATGATTTTCTTTTGGTTTGTTTGCGGTGTTTTTTGAAGTATCCTTTTTATTTGGGTTATAATTCATGGGGCCTATCGGTTTTCGTGCTTCTGTTTCTATAGGCTTTGTTGTTTCTTTCGTGAAGTCTGATTCTACCGGCACGTCAGTAGGGGCTGCATAATCGGACGCATCTCCATTTCCCTGAACATCTGCGGAGTCGCTTCCCTGGCCTTCCTGAGCGATGGCTGCAAAATTCTGATCGGCATATATTGGATTATTATTTAATTCTGCCGGCTTTTGAAACTCCGCTTTTGGATCGATGCCTAAGGATTTATCGGCATACACTTTTTGCATAAAAAATGCCCATTCCGGTAGTGCCATTTCACTACCTCCGGCCGTTCCATATTTTGGCAAATGCAAAAAAGGATCATCGCAACCAACCCATGCTCCCGCTAGTATTTGCGGTGTATATCCAATGAACCATCCGTCCGTGTTGTCATTGGTAGTTCCAGTTTTCGCGCCCATATCGCTGTTTATCCCAAATTTCCATCTCATCGAACCGCCGGTTCCATAATCAACAACTCCCTGCATCATTCTATACATCGTATATGCATCCACTTCACTGATTACCTGTTTTACTTCAGGCTCAAATGTTTGTAAAATATTTCCGTTCCGGTCTTCAATTTTAGTAAGATAGATAGGTTGGGTATTAAATCCTCTGTCCGGAAACATGGTATAAGCTCTGAGCATTTCAATCAATTGTAAATCTGCAGAACCTAAAGCAATCGAAGGCACAATGGGTATATTGCTTTTAATACCACAAAGATGGGCAAATTCAGCCGTTTTCTTTGGACCTATCCGGCTCATGAGATCGTAGGCGGCAACATTTATTGATTTGGCAAGGCAGTAAGCCATTGTTCCTCCGCCACCGGTGATTGTTTTGTTGGCCAGTGTGATCGGTTTTCCACCAATATAACTTTCGGGAGTAAGTCCCGCATCAGTTATGGCAAGGGTATAAAGTATAGGTTTGAACGTTGAGCCGACCTGCCTGTTGGCGGTTACGTGATCGTATTTGTACCATTTAAAATCAATTCCTCCTACCCACGCTTTCACTTCTCCTGTTACCGGATCCATGGCGCAAAAAGCGGTTTGCATCATTTCCTTGTTGTATTTTATCGAATCAAGAGGAGTCATCACTGTATCCGTTTCGCGGTTTTTGTTCCATGCAAAAACTTTCATGCTTACCGGTATAGAAAATGATTTTTTAATTTCTGCATCAGCAGCTCCGGCTTCTTTCATGTTTTTCCAGCGGTCACTTTCCCGCATGGCTCGGTTCAAAATATCTTCCTGTCCCTTCCACACATTTTTGGGCAATTGCCGGTTAAATATTTTCTGCATGGAAGTCATGTGTTTTACAACTGCCTGTTCTGCATATAATTGCATCTTCGGATCTATCGTTGTATAAATTTTTAATCCATCACGGTAGAGATCATAATTATTTCCGGTTTTAGGATCTTTGTGTGTCGTACACCAGTCGAGCAAATATTTAGTAAGTACCGATCTGAAATATGGCGCTATTCCCTGGCTTTCGTCTATCTTCTTATATTTTACTCCAAGCGGTCTTTTCTTTAAAACAGCAGCTTCTGATTGTGAAAGCACGTCATTGGTAACCATTCTGTCGAGCACCAGATTTCTTCTGGCCATTGCAGCTTCCGGATGGCGTCGCGGATCATATTGTCCCGGCCCGCTCAGCATTCCAACCAATAAAGCGGATTCATCAGGTGTGAGTTTGGAAGGTTCTTTTTGAAAATAAATCAACGAAGCATTTCTAATACCATAAACATTCAACCAGGAAACACGGTTGAGATATAAAGCGATAATTTCCTGTTTCGTGAAATTGCGTTCCAGCTTCAGTGCTACAATCCATTCTTTTATTTTATCAATTCCTCTTTTCAAAGCTGAGCCGCGTCCCTGGTTCAGAATATTTTTAGCCAATTGCTGAGTAATGGTACTCGCGCCACCCTGCCTTCCAAATCCTTTAATAGCGCGGCCTAAGGCTATAGGATCGATTCCTGAATGCTCATAAAAACGAATATCTTCTGTTGAAATCAATGCGCTGATCACACTTTTTGAAATATCTTTGTAATCTACAGGGACCCTGTTTTCTGCATAAATTTTGCCCATGAGTGTTGCACCATCATTTGCATATATTTCTGTTGCCAGGTTTGCCTGCGGATTTTCAAGTTGCTGAAGGGAAGGTAATTTTCCAAAAAGTCCAAAATTTGCCGCCGCTAACACCAACGTAAAAAGCGCAAAACCTATTCCCACCATTGTCCACAAGATTTTTACAGCCGGTTTAACTTCATTTTTTTTAGCTACTTTTTTTTTCTGCTGATTTTGCATTTTGTTTTCTTTAAAACCGGAAATTTATACAAATGATTCTTATGAAACTATTAAAATTTTCCAGGGTATTTTTTATTCAAAAGATCAAGATAACTCTCTAAATTTTTATTCTCCTTTAAAAGTTCCAGATTGCCCTGTGAAATAATATAGAAGGAATACTTCTGCGCGGGCAACCATGAAATTTGGATCGGTGCATCCTGTTTCAATTTATCTCTATATTTTATGGCGGCATCTGCATTGTCAAATTGAGAAAATACCAACAACGTGCGTTCACTATCCAGCGTATCTTTTACGATTACAATTTTATTGGTGCTGTAGCTTTGACTGTTATAACGGTTGAAAGCATTTCTGGCTTCGCTGCTATAAACCGGATCCACTTTGGTCAGAACCATCAACACATTTTGGGGCTCATTCGCATCAAAAGTGAAAACTGCGTTTTTGATAGGCGGCGGCAGTTTTTTATCGGGGCTTAATTCTGCTTTTCCCGGTTTAATGGTTTCATTTTGAATAACCGGTTTTTGATTCTGAACAACCGGCGTTTTTACATTTTTTACAATCTTTGAATCATCAAAAACAACAATCTGAGAATCTTCGGGAAGCCGTTGCACTTTCAGATTGGTAAGATAACGTTCAATGCTGTCCCTTCTGCTCAAAACATCCAACATAATACCGGCTTTATCCTTCATTGGCGAGGTGGGATAGTTGTCGACAATTTCATGTAAAACATTGATAGCTGCACTATCCTGGCGTTTTTGAATATAATAAACTGATTGGATATAAAGCAATTGCGGATTCCAATAACTCTTGCCATACAAACTATCAGCAGCATTTTTTTCTTTAATTGCTTCAGTAAAATTGCCTTCTATAAACAGGTTATAAATCTTGTCATAACGATTAGACGCCGCGGTATCTTTTTCAGCCGGGTTAAAAAGTTCAGGATGCAACACATATTGTGCAAACTTGCTGTTATTAAAACTTTTAGACAACAAATTTTTATAAAAATCTGCCTGTTGCTTGTTGCCTGTTTTACTGTAGCAATAAAACAGATTCATATACAATTCACCATTGTATAAACTATCCGGAAAGCGTTTTAAAGATTGCTCATAAGATTGAATTGCAGCACCATAATCTTCTAAAAGTGTTTGATAATTTTTTCCAAGCTGGAATAACGAACGCGCAATTTTTGAATTGGAAGTATCGATTGCAGGTTTGGTAAGCGGTACATTAGCAAGCAACCCTTCTACTGAAATATCCTGCTGATAAGGAGTTGTGGCCGGTTGTTCATTCGCAGAATCTGCCTGAGGAGCCATCGGGTCATTATAGTTCGACCTTGACTGGTCGGCATTATTTGAGGAATTTCGGTTAGAACCATTATTCAACCGCCAGTTGTCCACATTTTGCCTTTTGCCCCATGTTCTTTTAAAATCGTTATAACCCTGCGATTTCAAGCTGTTATTATCAAAATACCATTCACCTTTGTTGTTTGCCAGCGTTCCCCCGGATTGGGTTGATGAATTAAAGTATCCGTAACTTCCATTATTGCCCGCTTCATTAAGCCCTCGTTCTTTCGATAATTTCTTTGATAGATTTTTTAAAAAAGTTTCTCTGTCAGCAGGAGATAAAGCTGCAACTGCCTGAAGACTATCTTCTCTTTGAATAACATCCAGGTGAGTTACAATTTGCGCAAGCGCTTTTTTCCTGGATTGTATTTCCGCAATATTTTCTAAAGTTGTATCGCCGTCAATTTGAATGCTGTCGTAAGAATTGAAAGCTTGTTTATATTTTTTTTGCAAATAATTTATTTCCGCCATTTTTAAAAAGGCTTTATTTTTTAAAGACAAATTATTTTCATTATAAAAAGCGCTTCCTTTATAAAAATTTAAAGCGGCAGTTGTATCTGGTTTTTCCAAAGCAAGCTCGCCGGCTGAATAATAAATGATGTCCCGATATGGCTCAAATTTATCTTTGTGCGCCATGTGCAATAATCTGGAAATACTATTATCAATTTCCGCAGGATCTTTACTCTTCAGCATTTTTGCTTTATTCAGATTCGCATAAATATCCATCAGAGGATCAGTAGTATTCCGGATTGCTTTGTCGTAATAATCAGATGCGGTATCCAGGTTATGATTCATTTCATAAAGTTGGGCCAGCAAATATTCTCTTCTTGCTTTATCAGCCATATCAATTGCATTTGGCATCGCATTTTTAATATAAATAATTGCGCTGTCATACATTTTTTGCTGAAAAAACCAATAACCCTGCACTTCATTAAAATATGGATTCAGGCGATCCGGAAATTGTGGATCATTTTTCAAAGTATTCATTAATCCTGCAGCTCCTCCGTAATCTCCCAAATCTGTTAATGTGCGAATCTGCCATACCAACGCATCATTTCTGCTCGGGGGGCGTGTAAAAGCTTTATCAATAATACCGCGATCTTCTTTACTGGAGACGCTCAGTGCATTATTTTCACGATTTTCACTGGTTCCGACGAGCTGGCTCTGGTCTTTATTTTTTCCGGGAAAAAGATTGTAACTGATAAATTGAAAAGTCATCGAAGCAGAATCAAAATCTTTGCGCAGGTAATAAGCCTGCCCTATTAACAGGTATAAATTATCTACCCAATTACTGCGCAAATCGTGAAGCAATATTCCTGCCGTGGCTTTATAAATCACTGAATCAAGCTCAATTTTTTGAGCTGCGGTATTGTTTAGCGAATAACTATAATAGGGCAACAGTTTTGAATAATCATCTTTTGTTGCAATGCGGGCCAACTCAATTACCGATTTAATTTTATTATTTGCATTATAAAAATAATTGTAATGGCTGGTAGTATTTTGAATAAATTTTCGTGGAATAGTAAATTTTTTTTGCCCGGTTTTTTCAGATCTCAGTTCTTTGTCCTTGAATTTTTGCGGTTTATCTTTTTGAAGATCAAAAGTAATCTTGCCTATTTGAGCATGGGCATCGGGCAATAAAAAAAACAGTAATAATAAAGCAGATATCAACCTGATGATCCGGTTATTCATGAATATTTTTAGTTTTTATAAAATAAGAATCTGCAATAAAAGTTCTTTTACTGACAAAAGCTTTTTTTGCAAATTTATTTTAAAAATACGGTTATTTTAAGGTAATATGCCGCTAAATACTACTCGTATATTATTTTTAACAACCTAAAATACAAATATGCAGTCGCGCCCGCAAAATAATTTTTTAAAAAGAATCCGTAATAAATACAGGCTCGTCATTTTGAATGAGAATACTTTTCAAGAAATTGTTGCATTCAAGTTAGACCGCTGGATGGTATATGTGGCGCTCAGCATGATGTTTATCGTTTTGGTCGGACTTACAATAGCACTGATTGCTTTTACACCCTTAAAATTTTATATACCCGGTTATGGAAAAGCAGGTTCCAATAATGAATATGAATCATTGAAACTGAAAGCCGATTCTATTGAAAAAACATTGATATTAAAACAACAATATTTTGATAATATTGAAAGAATTTTGAAAGGAAATGCAACGCCTGCTGATACCGCTGTTCTTAAAGTGCAGAAGCAAGTAGAAAGAAGTAAGTAGAAAGGTACAAGTAGCACGTATACAAAAGGAGTAGAAAGTCAGGTAGAAAGAAATGAGAAGAAAAAAATCATTTTATTTTTCTTTCCGTGAAAGGGCGGAATATGACAGCATTGGGTAAAACCCAGTGAAAATTATCAAAAATAAAAAAACATTGAAAACAAGAAAAGAAACAAACCGCGAATTGATGTATTATGCCGGAATGGGCGCGCAGTTTTTAGTAAGCATTGGTGTAGGAATGTTTATTGGGATAAAATTAGATGAATGGTTAAAATTTTCTTTTCCTTTGCTGGTATGGCTGTTGCCACTATTGATTATTGCTGGCCTTATTCTAAAAATTATTAAAGACACTACAAAAAAATGAAATCACTTCTTTTAAAAAAAATTTCACCGGTAATGCTGCTGTTTATTTTGATAAATCTTCTTGTTTTTATTTTTAAAAATTCACTTATTGCTTATGGTTTTAATATTGCGTTTTTACTTTCTGCAAACGCCATCCTTTTTCTGTTGAGTTTCTTCGGATTTCTTATTCAAACAAGAGGTGTTGCTTCTACAAATATCAACGCTTTTATAAGGGGAGTTTATTCTTCAACTTTGCTCAAATTATTTGTAATCGTGATTGCGATTGTCATTTATATTCTCGTCATGCATGGCGAAGTAAACAAACCCTCGTTATTTACAGCAATGGCCATCTATCTTATTTATACTTCTGTTGAGGTAATTCAATTAATGAAACTTGCGAGAAAAAAACCTGATGCTTAAAAAAGAATCCCCATTAAATCAATTAAATGATTTTTTGCCAGACGGCTCCTTTGAGGATGTTGCTTTTTATCTTGTAGAATACAAAGTGCATCTCACTGTAACACGCGAGCGGCTTACGAAGCTCGGAGATTACCGCAATAAACATTTGAATAAAAATCACCGCATCAGCGTAAATGGAAATTTGAATAAATATTCTTTTCTCATTACTTTATTGCATGAGCTTGGCCATTTGGTAGCTTATGAAAAATATGGAAATAGAATTGTGGCGCATGGTCCCCAATGGAAGCGTGAGTATGCAAATATTCTCGCCCGTTTTATTACAAAAAGAATTTTTCCTGTGGATATTGAAAAGGAATTACTCCATACATTAAAAAATCCTGCTGCAAGTTCCTGCGCAGAAGCTCCATTGACAAGGGCTTTGAAGAAATATGATCCACACAAACCTGGAATTTTTTTGCTGGAAGAATTACCTGAAGAAAGTTTGTTCAGATTTAAAGAACAAATTTATAAGAAGGAAAAAAAACGCCGTACTAGATTTTTTTGTAAAAATATTTCTACCAACAAAATGTTTTTATTCAGTCCAATTGCAGAAGTGGAATTTGTAGGGAAAGAATAGATCATTTTCAAAAGGATAGTAATATTTATGAAGGTTGATTTCGGCTTTCCATGAAATCTGATGAAAACTGATCCAGGCTATCGAAGAAGCTTTGCCACGGCTCATGATATGGAATGATAAACAAGCTGTTTCCCATTTTTTTTATATAAACTTTGTCACCATTTATCTTAAAATTTTCAGGAATGCGGATTTTCTGCCCGTGAGAATTATTTTGTATATCAATTTCTTCAAAATCCATAATCAAAATCTTGTTTATAAATTATGTTCGTACTTAGCAAATTTACCCCAAAGAAGCATTTTATTTTTCAGTAATTTTTACATGAAAACTATTCTCACCAAAAACTACTTTTGCAAAATAATATCATTATGACTGAACAACGTTTTAATCGCCTCACTTCTGTTATCAATCACCGCCAGCCTGACCTTACAATCGTTTTAGAAAATGTTTTTGATCCGCATAATATTTCTGCAGTGATGCGAACCTGTGATGCTGTTGGCATTCAGGATGTTTATATTTTAAACAATCGAATTCCTCCTCATAAAAAATGGGGAAATAAAAGTTCATCCACAGCGTCACAATGGCTAACAATACATCAGTTTACTGATATTGAAGAATGCTTTAAAGAAATCAGGAAAAAGTATCAGAAAGTCTATGCTTCTCATCTTGGTGAAAATTCTGTAGATGTTTATGAAATGAATTTTACCGAATCTGTTGCGCTCATTTTTGGAAACGAAACTTTTGGGGTAAGTGATGAAATCAGAAAATACGCTGATGGAGATTTTATCATTCCACAAGTGGGCATTATCAAATCGCTGAATATTTCCGTAGCCTGCGCGGTTACTTTGTATGAGGCATTCAGACAAAAGAATGAACAGGGTCATTATGATAAAAGCCGCTTGCCTGAAGCCGAGATGATAAAATTAAAAGATCAATGGGGATTGAAGGAATAATTGATTGAAAAATGTTATTGTCTTATTTAAAATGTTATTGTTTTATTTAAAAAATACAAATTGTTCTTATTTCCTGCCCGACTGGCATCGGCAGGCGGGATTCATTTGCTGATTTGTTTTTAATTGGACTTTTTTGTTTTCAGTAAAACAAGAAATATCTCAAATTCATATTTTATTCTCCATAAAATTTGGATAGTGAATTAAGATCGTTATTTTTAAAACTTTATAAATTTTAAAAAACGATTACCAATACTAAAATCATGAACCAAACTTCACAACTCAACCGCACACTTGGATTGCGCCTGGCTATAGTAATGGTAATCGGAAATATTATTGGTTCCGGAATTTATAAAAAAGTAGCGCCGATGGCTGCTGAATTACATTCATCAGGATGGATTATTATTTGTTGGATACTTGGAGGAGTCATTACCATGTTTGGCGCATTGAGCAATGCTGAAATTGCCAGCATGCTTGCAGATACCGGCGGTGAATATGTTTATTACAAAAAGATTTACAACCGCTTTTTTTCATTTCTTTATGGATGGTCAAATTTTGCCGCCATAAAATCGGCTGCGATCGCATCTATTGCTTATGTTTTTGCACAATCGTTGAATAGTATTATTCATATTCCATCGATATTTTCTTCTTTAAAAGATTTTGAGATTGCCGGTATTTTTTATCCTTTTGAAGGATTTAATGTAAAGCTCATAGCGATATTGTTGATACTTATTCTAACCTGGGTAAACAGCCGCGGATTAAGGCTTGGCGCTGGTTTAAGTACTTTTTTGTTGTTGCTGGTTTTGGCCGGAATTCTTACAATTGTTGTTTTTGGAACGACAAGTGCTGAGGCAAATATTGCGTCCTCATTTTCCATGTCAACGACTAATTCACAAACGGTAACGGTGAGTGCGATTTTTACAGCAATGCTTGCTGCTTTTTGGGCTTATGAAGGATGGAACTCTGTTGGTTTTTTAGGTGGTGAAATTAAAAATCCACATCGCAATGTTCCCTTGAGTATTGCTTTTGGATTGTTGATCGTGATTGTCTTGTATGTATTGACAAATATTGCTTACTTATCCCTATTGCCTGTTGCATCATTAGAACAAATAAATGCTGCCGGAAATTCCATCGCTGCCGTAGAAGCAGTAAAAGTATTTTGGAATGAAGGCGGGGTTATTTTCATTTCTATTTTGATTTTGCTATCCACTTTAGGATGCACGCATGCCACTATTTTAAGTAATGCACGCACTTCTTTTGCTATGGCCAAAGGAGGATTGTTTTTTCCAAAAATGGCAAAAGTAAATTCTGCAAATGTGCCCGGAAATGCTTTATGGTATCAGTGTGTGTGGGCCTGTGTTTTGGTTTTGTCCGGTACTTTCGATCAATTGACTGATATGCTCATTTTTGCGGCGTTTATTTTTTACGGTGCTACTGCTTTGGGTGTTTTTATTTTAAGAAAAAAAATGCCGGATGCTCCCCGTCCTTACAAAGTTTGGGGTTATCCTATCGTACCTGCAATCTTTATTATTTTTTGTGTGTTTTTAATAGGCAATACAATTATTGCCCGTCCACGTGAAGCCGGTATTGGCCTTGTTCTGATACTGCTTGGAATACCGTTTTATTACTGGTTTAAAAGGAAAAAAACTTTCTAAAATTAAATCCATCTTTTTATTTTTTTATTAAAATATAATTGTATAATTGTATTTCAATTCCTACTCTAACGTGCTTTTAATAAAAACGTTCCCTGCGAAAGCTTTATAAAATCCCATTCTTTTTGTGTTTTTTATTTATCAAAAATTAAATGTTTTTGTATGGAGAATATTTTTAAAAGCAAGTGCATTTTGCAAATTGATTCTATCAAAAAGAATCCTTCATCAAATTTTTTTAGTTATTTACTGTTTGTAATAAGCTTGTGTTTTTCTTCCGATATAGGGGAAGCTCAAGTTATTGCCGGGTGGAATTTTTGGGGAGACAATATTGTTGTAACTAAAACTGCAACTGTCTTTGATCCAAATTTAGTTTATCCAATTGATTTAACAAGAGGACCAGATGCTCCTGCTTCTGTTGGTGGCGATAGCTATAGAACCCAAAGTTTTGGAAATGACGGAATTTCCATTAATAATACCGATTATTTTCAAGCCGAACTATCCGCAAAAACCGGATTCCAAATTTCATTATCTACTATTGATGCAAATTTTACAGGTACAGCTACTTTTGCCATTTCTCCCGGCGTTTTGAACCAGTTTGCTTATAGTTTAGACGGAATAAATTTTACTCTGATCGGTTCGCCATCAATCATTATTGGACAGGTAAAACCATTGACTCAAATTAATTTGAAAGGTATTTCGGCTTTGCAAAATATTCCTGCCGGAAATACAATTACTATCCGATATTATGCAAGTGGACAAACCTCAACGGGAGGTTGGGGCTTTTATTCTCCCTCAAGTAAATCCAATGGATACGAGATTGGAGGATCAGTTACAGCCGTTACTGCTTCCGAAACCTATTTCCAAACCCGCCAGAATGGAGATTGGTCAGCACCTTCAACATGGGAATCTTCTCCGGATAATATCTCCTGGTATCCCGCAACGAAGGCCCCAACAAAAGATGTTGAAAATATTTTAATAAGAGCTGGCCATACTATAAAAGTTACCAGCCCTATTTCTTTTGATCAAACAACAATTTCAGGAATTTTAGAATTACAAAATGGTGGTGCTTTAAACATTAATGATGGGGTAGGAGATGACCTTTCGATTTCATCAAATGGTATTTTAAAAATACTCACTACTGCTAATTATGCGACCTCTGTAAATCAAATTGCCAACGCAAGTATCAATATTGCAAAAAATGGAAAAATTATAATAGGAGACGGAATCTCGTCTATGGGAAAAGGGTATGAAGTGTTTGCCACTTCTTTGGTAAATAAATGGAATGACGGCGCTGTTTTTGAATTTAATGATCTGAATGTATTTGCGATTGCAGGACTTACTTATTTTCCAAATGCTGACGTTGATGAAATCCCGATTTTTAGAGTTTTAAAAGTGAATGCGGGAATTGCTGCAGCAAATGACTTTTTACTAAAAGGATTATTGGAGTTAAATACTGACATAACTTTTACCGGAGGTGGACATAAAACTTTCAGAGATGGAATTAGAGGTTCTGTTACGCTTACACAATTGAATGCCGGTAAAATCAAGTTAACTGGTTCAAATGCAATTTTAACAGGGACTCCTTTAAAAATGGTTCTAGGCGCAGTGATAGATTTTTCACAACAACTCACCAATATTCCTGCAGGAGCAACAGTAATAGTGGAAGGGAAGAATATTGCTAATCCTGGAAATTTAATTATAAATGGGACCCTGGATGTTACGACAATTAGTATATCAAACCCTGGTTCGATATTTATTAATGGTGTTTATAGAACAGCGAATCCTGGAGGGTTTTCAGGTATAAGTTCTTCTATTACTCCGGCGGCAGCTAATATTACTTTAAACTTCGGTTCAACTATTGAATTATATGCAAATGGTGCTCAATCATTAAATTCAAGAACTGATTTTAAAAATATTATTTTTTCAGGAAGTGGGCTAAAGATTGCAAAAGCAGCATTTAATGCAAATGGAACTATTACAATCAAAGATGATGCTATTTTTGATTGTAACGGAAATAATGTGGGTGACGATAACACCAATCTTACCATGACTGATAACAGTAGATTAATTGTTTATACTGTCAACACTAATCCCAGGATGAACGGAGCTTATAATTTAACCGGGGGAGTAATTGAATTCAAAGGATCAGGAGCAACTCCTCAAACAATCCGCAATCAAACTTATCAAAACATAGAAGTAACCGGAACAAATGTAAATAACTCGGATGGGAATATTATTCTTAAAAATGCAGGAACTTTTACGGTAAAAAGCGGTGGCACATTTACCATAAACGATAATACCATTGCTGGGCCAGTTGGAGTACAAACTATCACTGTCGAAAGCGGCGGAACTTTTAAAAGCGGTAATAACAAAGGATTTCATGGATTTGCATTTACTACTGCTCCAAAATTTAATTCTTCTATAAATGCAGATATTGAAAACATCATTTTGCAACCAGGCAGTACTGTTGACTATTCAAGAGCAAGTCCGCCATTGTCCAGTGGCGATCAGCCAATCACAAATACCAACGGTCTTATTTATCAGAATCTGATTCTTTCCGGTACCGGAAATAAAACGGCTCCTTCAGATAATTTAATCATTCACGGCAATCTATCAAAAACAGGATCAGCAATTTTTATACACAATAATGGTACGGTTATTTTTAAGGGATTTGCAGAACAAACTTATACAAGTACATCTCCACAGATGATTTTTAATGTTCTCAAAAATGAAAATACCAAAGGGTTAAATATCAACGATAGCTTATCAGTTTATAAACAACTTTTTCTGGCCGATAATTCAAAAATAAATTTAAACAGTGACATCACATTATTGAGTAGCAAATACCAAACTGCTTTTGTATCACGATTACCTGCAAACGCACTTATCAATTACTTTAACGGACGTGCCATTGTAGAAAGGTATATTAATACAAACGTAAATGGCGGACATGGTAAATCCTGGCAACTTCTTTCTACACCTGCTTTTGGAGAAACTATTTTCAATACATGGCAGGAAAAAGGCAATAAAAATATTTCAGGTTACGGCACCTGGATTACTGATGCCGCGGGTACTGCCAAAGGTTTTGATGATGTTTCCTTCGCTCCTTCAATGAAGTATTTCGATGCAGCAAGTAATAACTGGATTGGAATTGCCGGAACAAACATAAACCTTGATAAAGAAACAGGATATATGATTTTTGTACGCGGCGATAGAAAATCAAACACTTTAAATTCTCCTGCAACTCCAACTATTTTGCGCACAAGAGGGAAGATATATAGTAATCAATTTTTGCCTCCACCAAGCATTGTGCCTGCTCAAAAATTTCAGTGTGTAGGAAATCCTTATGCATCTGCAATAGATTTTTCAAAGATCATTCGTTCGCCTGAAATTGAAAGTTCTTTCAGAGTCTGGGATCCGGAATTTTATGGAATTTACGGCTTAGGCGGATATCAAACCATTCCCGCCGCCACGGGGTATAAAGCAGTTCCAGGCGGCACTTCAATTTACAACACCACTTCTGATTATAGAAATATTCAATCGGGACAGGCTTTTTTTGTTTATAATTTCGCTGCAACTGAAGGCTCTGTCAGCTTTTCAGAAGAATGCAAAATCGAAGATGCACATCACCTGGTAAACAGAGCTTCTTCGCCTGAAATTTCAGAAAGACCGATTTTATTTGCAAAATTAATTTCAGAAAGCAATGTTGTTGATGGAAATGCAGTTGCCTTTGACAAAATATTTTCGAATAAAATCGATCGGGATGATGCCCTGAAAATAAGCAATACCAATGAAAATTTTGGAATAAAAAGAAATGGAAAAATTTTGATCGTAGAAGCCCGTGAAGAAATAAAAACAGCGGATACCATTTTTTATAACCTGGAAAATTTATCTAAAAGGGGATATAAATTATTTTTTTTCCCGGAAAATTTTCAGCAACCATTACAAGCTATTTTACTCGATGAATATTTAAAAACAGAAAGCTCAGTTAATTTAAAAGATACTTCGTCCGTCGATTTTTCAATCACATCTGATGTCACATCTGCAATGACCAATCGTTTTTTGCTTATATTAAAACCGGTTCCCCTTCCGCTTGAAATTTCATTAATTGCTTCTCAAAAAAATGCAAATGTTTTTTTGGAATGGAACATTAGAAATGAGAAAGAAATTAAAGAATATCGGATAGAGCATTCCACAGACGGAATTAATTTTTCCTCGCTCGAAATTATTTCCGCTTTAAATAACTCTTCCGGAAGTTATAATCTTCTTCATAAGCAGCCCCGGAATGGAATTAATTATTACCGGATCAGAATAGATAAAATAAATGAAAAGAGCGAATACACAGAGATTGTCCAAGTGTTAATGGCTCAATTTTCAAGTGGTGTAAAAGTTCATCCAAATCCAATTCATGGGGAAAATATCAATCTCCAATTCATCAGCCAGCGCAGTGGAAATTACCAATTGCGGTTAATCAATTCATCAGGACAGGTAATCATTTCAAAAGAAATAAATTTTGCAGGAGGAAACGATTTTCAAACGCTTCCTTTAAAGAAAAATATGGCTCATGGGATTTATTATGTCGAAATAAAAAATTCTGATGGACAAAAACAACGTGTAAAAGTGATTTATTAAAAAGATTTACAGTAAACGAAGAAATAAATAAGATTCTTATTTTCCCGTTGGAATAACGAGAACGTATAAACGAATATTTTTAGTAGAAGAACAAATAAAAGCACTTCCTGTTTTATACCAAATACCCAAAAGCATTATCGTCTTTTTTTAATTCGGTATAATTTATTTTATGAAAATCAAGATTTTTTTTCAGGGCGTCATAATCTTTTTTATCGCCTAATTCAATACCAACAAGCGCCGGTCCTGCTTCTTTATTATTCTTTTGTATGTATTCAAAACGGGTGATATCATCCGTTGGGCCAAGCACTTCATTTACAAATTCTTTTAATGCTCCGGGTCTTTGTGCAAAGCGAATAAGAAAATAATGTTTCAATCCTTCATACTGCAATGACCTTTCTTTTATTTCCTGCATTCTGTCGATATCATTATTTCCCCCACTGATAATACAAACTACATTTTTACCTTTTAATTCTTCGGCATAATCGTCCAAAGCGGCTATAGATAAGGCTCCCGCGGGTTCAACGACTATCGCGTCTTCATTATACAATTGCAAAATAGTAGTACAAACTTTTCCTTCGGCTACCAGATGCATTTCATTCAAAACATCTTTACAAACAGAGTAAGTGATATCTCCTGCACGGCTTACAGAAGCGCCATCTACAAAATGTTCGATATCATGCAAGGTAACCGGATGCCCTTCTTTGAAAGCTTCTGACATTGATGGAGCGCCTTCCGGTTCGACACCAATAATTTTTGTTGCGGGAGAAAATGTTTTGAAATAAGAACCGACTCCGGAAGCTAATCCTCCACCACCAACGGGAACAAATAAATAATCCACGTGAGTCAAATCTTCTAAGATTTCTAATCCAACCGTAGCCTGGCCTTCAATGATTTTATAGTTGTCATAAGGCGGAATAAAAGTCATATTATTTTCCTTAGTAAATTTCAAAGCCGCCTCCAGGCAATCATCAAATGAATCACCAACCAATTGTACTTCAACAAAATTTTCACCAAACATTTTTGTCTGTTTTACTTTTTGTTTTGGAGTGATAACGGGCATAAAAACGACTCCATGACAACCTAATTTTTTGCAGGAATAAGCAAACCCCTGGGCATGATTGCCGGCGCTCGCACACACTACACCACTCTTTAATTGTTCTGGTGCCAATGTGCTTAGCATATTATAGGCCCCGCGAAGTTTATAAGAACGTACGACTTGTAAGTCCTCTCTTTTCAGAAAAATATTGCATTGATATTTTGCTGATAAATTTCTGTTCAGAGTTAGAGGAGTTCTGTTTACAATTTTTCTTAAACGCTCCTCTGCGTCAGCAACTCCAAGTCCATCGAAAACAGGAAAATAATTTTCAGATTTTCCATTTGTGTTCATTGTGATATTCATTTAGTTCTATTTTTAGTTTTTAGAGTTGCCAACTTTCTAAAAGTTGGCAACTCTAAAAACACTTCAATGATTTTATTACGCAGGTTCCTGGTTTTCGGGCCTCAGGCTTCTTACTGTTTTTCCTGCACGCCACATTTCGCTTTCGCGCAATTCTTTTAATTCTTCATTTAGTTTTTCACGGTAATCTGGCTGTGAATTTGAGTTGATAGAAAGCGCTGCTTCTTTACCGGCGGCCACACTTTTATACAAATCATCAAACACAGGCAATGTCGCATCACGGAATTTTTTCCACCAATCCAGTGCGCCGCGTTGCGCGGTGGTAGAGCAATTCGCATACATCCAATCCATTCCGTTTTCGGCAACCAAAGGCATCAATGATTGTGTTAGTTCCTCAACAGTTTCATTAAAAGCTTCAGAAGGGGAGTGGCCGTTTTTGCGAAGCACTTCAAATTGCGCAGCAAAAATTCCCTGGATAGCACCCATTAACGTGCCGCGTTCACCGGTCAAATCACTGTATACTTCTTTTTTAAAATTTGTTTCAAATAAATAGCCGGAGCCAATTGCTATTCCAAGAGATATTACTCTGTCAAAAGCCTTTCCTGTTGCATCCTGGTAAATGGCATAGCTGCTGTTCAATCCGCGTCCCTGCAAAAACATTCTGCGTAAAGAAGTTCCGGATCCTTTTGGTGCAACTAAAAAAACGTCCACATCTTTTGGAGGAATAATTCCGGTCTGATCGTTATAAGTAATTCCAAAACCATGAGAAAAATACAAAGCCTTTCCGGGAGTTAAATGCTTTTTTACGGTTGGCCACATGGCAATTTGTGCAGCATCGCTCAGGAGGTAACAAATAATGGTTCCTTTTTCCAATGCTTCTTCAATTTCAAACAAGGTTTTTTCTTCTACAAAGCCGTCCTGCACTGCTTTATCCCAGCTTTTTGAATTTTTTCTTTGTCCTACAATTACATTGATTCCATTGTCACGCTGATTCAATGCCTGCCCGGGTCCTTGCACTCCATATCCAATTACTGCTACTACTTCATCTTTCAATATTTCCTGGGCTTTTGATAAAGGAAATTCTTCCCTTGTTACTACGTTTTCTTCTGTACCTGCAAAATTTAATGTCGCCATGTTTTTGTTTTAAGATTTAAGTTTTAATGTTTGTTTTATTTTTCAAATTTTTTTCAAACTGAAAATCTTTCATTGAATGTGAGCCTGTTCCCAAAAGGGTCTATTACTTCCATTTTCCACGTTCCATAAAATGATTTTTCAAAACCCGGTTTATTGTTTTTATAATTTTTTTTAATCAATGATTGATGATATTCTTTCAAGCCTGTACATTCAATATAAACTCTCGCGCCGGGTGTGCTGTCTCCATGATGTTCACTCAAATGCAACGTGATTCCTTCTCTTGAAACCTGCATGTATATTGGTGTATTCTCTTCAAAAGTATGTTCCCAATCTATTTTGAATTCAAGCCAGTCAATATAGAATTCTATCGCTTTTTTATAATCGAAAATTCTTAAGATGGGAATTACTTTTTGAACGACCATAATAAAATTTTAATACTACATGGTAAATACTTCTTCCTGTTTATCCAAATATTCATTCTCAATAACTTCTTCTCCCGGCTGTTGTTTCTCAAACTCTTTTACTTTAGTATGAAAACCTTCGCTTTCTTTGATAATTGCCACCCGTGCACTTCTTACAAATTCTATCAATCCATACGGCTCAAGCGCAGAGATCAGTCGGTCTGTTTCTTCTCTATGTCCGGTTGTTTCAAAAACGGTATAATCTTTTCTGATCGCAACTACTCTCGCACCGAACTGATGAAGCAATCTTTCCACTTTTGCTTTTTCTGCAATGATTTCTGTGGGTACTTTATACAAGGCCATTTCCTGCCAGATGATTTCATCATTGGTATTATAATACGCTTTTAAAACATCCACTTGTTTTTCGATTTGCCTAACTAGTTTTTTAATAACTTCTTCCGTTTCATCAATTACAATATTGAAACGATGAATTCCCGGCACTTCTGAAGGAGAAGTATTTAGGGTTTGAATATTAATTTTTCTTCTTGAAAAAATAATGGATATACGATTCAGAATACCTATCTGATCTTCTGAATAAACGGTTATAGTATATTCTTGTTTTCCGCTTAAAGGAGAAGAAGAATTCGACGTATTTGTTGGTTTACTGTTCATGTTTAAAGTTTTTAATTTCTGAAAAAGATGTTCTAAGACAAACGGATTTCCGCAACGCTGCAGCCCTGTGGAACCATTGGGAAAACGTTGTGTTCTTTTCCGACCATAACTTCCAGAAGATATGCTCCATCATGATCCAACATTTCTTTCAATGCATTTTTTAATTTATTTCTTTCTGAAACTTTTTGTCCTGCAATGTGATATGCCGCTGCCAGTGTTACAAAATCAGGACTGTCAATATCTGTGAATGAATACCTTCTTTCATTGAATAATTCCTGCCACTGACGAACCATTCCGAGAAAATGATTATTAAGAATGATCATTTTTACGTTTATATTATTTTGCATAATGGTTCCTAGTTCCTGTAAAGTCATTTGAAAACCACCATCGCCTGAAACACAAACAACGGTTCTTTCAGGCGCGCCTAATTTAGCACCCATTGCGGCGGGCAATCCAAAGCCCATTGTACCCAATCCCCCGGAAGTAACATTGCTTCTTGTCTCATTGAATTTTGCATAACGACACGCTACCATCTGGTGCTGGCCTACATCAGAAACGATTACTGCATTTCCACCAGTAAGTTCATTTAAAAGATTCATTACTTCACCCATCGAAAGAGTGTCTGTTGTTGGACGAAGATCTTTATCAAAGCACTGTTCCTTTTCTTTTTGGGTAAATTCAGCAAATTTGTCGAGCCATTCTTTGTGCGATTTCTTTTTAACAAGTCCTGTAAGAATCGGTAAAGTTTCCTTACAATCTCCCCAAACGGGTACAGTAACTTTTACATTTTTATCAATTTCAGAAGGATCAATATCGAGGTGGATTATTTTAGCCTGTTTTGCATACTTATCAAGTCTTCCTGTAACACGATCATCGAAACGCATTCCAACAGCAATCAACACATCGCATTCATTTGTCAAAACATTCGGGCCATAATTTCCATGCATTCCAAGCATTCCAACATTCAATGGATGATCAGTAGGCAAAGCGCTCAAACCGAGTATCGTCCAGGCAGCAGGAAGCCCGGCCTTTTCAATAAATTCTTTAAATTCTTTTTCAGCCTCTCCGAGAATCACGCCCTGGCCAAAAATCACGAAAGGTTTTTTTGCTTCATTAATTAATTTCGCAGCCTCCTCGATATATTCTTTTCGCACAATTGGTTTTGGCCGGTAACTACGAACATGCTTGCAGGGCACATATTTTTCAAAATCGAATTTTTGGATTTGCGCGTTTTTGGTTATGTCAATCAGAACCGGGCCAGGCCTTCCGCTTTTTGCAATGTAAAATGCTTTTGCTAAAACAGAAGGAATTTCTGTTGCATCTGTTATTTGATAGTTCCATTTAGTGACAGGAGTGGTAATGTTTACTACATCGGTTTCCTGAAAAGCATCAGTTCCTAAAAGATGTGCAAAAACCTGCCCGGTGATACAAACCAAAGGAGTACTGTCAATCATTGCATCAGCAAGTCCTGTAACTAAATTCGTAGCACCCGGTCCACTGGTTGCAAACACAACACCTACTTCACCTGAAGTTCTTGCAAATCCCTGTGCTGCATGAATCGAGCCTTGTTCGTGGCGTGTCAGAATATGTTCGAGCTTATCATTATAATCGTATAATGCATCATAAATTGGCATAATAGCGCCACCAGGATAACCGAAAACAGTTTTTACATTTTCCGCAAGAAGAATTTCAAGAACAGCCTGAGAACCGCTTAAAGAAGTGGTAGTTTTTGGTTCTGTTGTTGTTTTCTTTTTTGTTATTTCCAAAGTTTCCATAACTAACTTTTTTTAATTTTTTAATAATTTTCAGAAGGTCATTTTTTAAATCCTATCCTTTCTCTTTTTTCCCAGACTTCCAGTTTTATTTCTTCATCTGCTTTTTTATCAACCATATTCTCTAAGACTTCATCAATCTGATTCAACTGCGCATCGTGTCCGCTAATTCTTTCTTTTAATCCATTCAATTGTTCCAAAAGGTCTTTATACTGAATTGCAAATTTTCTCAAAGCGATAAAAGCACGAACGATTGTGATATTCATTTTTCTCGCTACAGCACTTTTTAAAACACTTGCGAGCATGGTAACACCATGTTCTGTAAAAGCATAAGGCAATAAATCCCTTCTTCTTTTTTTCTGCGAACTGGTCACAAATTGTGATGAGTTAGTAGATTGATTGTCAGGCGTTTCAATGTATGAGGTCACAATTTGTCACCTCATACTGCTCCATTCTTTTCTTGTGAGCCTAAACATAAAGTCATCCGGAAAGCTTTCTATATTGCTTTTTACCGCCTGATTAAAAACTCTTGTTTCTACTTCATATAAGGCAGCCAAATCAATCCCGAAACTTCGGGACAAGCTTCACCTTTTGTCCTCTTATTTCAAATATCTTTTGTTGAATTAATTGTATTGCATACAGTTAATTTTAAAATGTATTTAAAATTAAATATTTGTTTCTGCAATCACCTTTTCTTCTTTTTGTGTTTCTTTCTTCTTTTTATCTGTTGAATTAAATTCATCTGTCACACATCCTTCAGCCGCGCTGCTTACACAATGTGCATATTTTAATAAAACTCCTTTTGTTGCTTTTAATGGTGGCTGCTTCCAGTTTTTTCTTCTTTCTGCAATCACTGCATCGCTCACCTTGAGATTAATTTTATTCACCGTTACATCAATTTCAATTTCATCATCGTCTTCTACCAGCGCAAGCAATCCGCCGTCATACGCTTCAGGAGTAATGTGTCCGACGACGAAACCGTGAGTGCCGCCACTAAATCTTCCATCTGTAATTAAAGCAACACTTTTACCAAGACCTGCGCCAATTAAAGCTGATGTTGGTTTCAGCATTTCCGGCATCCCAGGCGCTCCACGTGGCCCTACATAAGTTATTACTACTACATCTCCGTGTTTTATTTTTCCTGAATTAATTCCTTCAATCAAATGTTGTTCGCCATGAAAAACCCGCGCCGGCCCGGTAAATTTTAAACCTTCTTTCCCAGTGATCTTTGCCACGCTGCCGCCTTCTGCGAGATTTCCATATAAAATTTGCAAATGCCCCGTTTTTTTTATTGGATTTTCTAGAGAATGAATAATGTCCTGCTTCTCAAAATCAATAGGGGCAACGTTTTCTAAGTTTTCTGCAATCGTTTGCCCGGTAACGGTGAGGCAATCGCCGTATAATAGATTTTCATTCAACAAATATTTCATTACTGCAGGCACGCCACCAAACTGATGCAAGTCCTGCATAAGATACCTTCCGCTTGGTTTGAAATCGGCGAGCATCGGAATCTTATCACTGATTCGTTGAAAATCATCTTGTGTTATTTCCAAATCCACACTCTTTGCCATGGCAATCAAATGCAAAACGGCATTGGTAGATCCTCCAAGAACCATTACAAGAGTAATTGCATTTTCAAATGCCTTTCTGGTCATGACATCACGTGGTTTGATATCTTTTTCCAATAAATTTAAAATTGCTTTTCCTGCATGGAGGCACTCCTTCTTTTTATCCTCGCTCAATGCCGGATTCGATGAAGAATATGGCAAACTCATTCCCAGCGCTTCAATTGCCGCAGCCATCGTATTTGCTGTGTACATACCACCACATGCACCCGCACCCGGACATGCATGACGAACTACATTTTTAAAATCTTCAGGAGTAATATCTCCGGCAATTTTGTGACCCAAAGCTTCAAAGGCAGAAACAATATTTAAATCTTCGCCTTTGTAATGCCCCGGGGCGATAGTTCCGCCATAAACCATGATAGAAGGACGGTTTAATCTTCCCATTGCCATTATTGATCCGGGCATATTCTTATCACAACCCGGAAGAGCGATCAATCCATCATAATATTGGCCACCACAAACAGTTTCAATAGAATCTGCAATAACATCTCGGCTTACTAACGAATAGCGCATTCCCTCTGTCCCATTTGCCATTCCATCACTCACGCCAATGGTATTAAAGATCAAACCAACTAAATTATTTTTCCAAACACTTTCTTTTACCATTTGCGCCAGTCCGTTCAAATGCATATTGCACGTATTTCCATCAAAGCCCATACTTACAATTCCGACTTGCGCTTTTTTCAAATCTTCATCAGTCAACCCAATGCCATAATACATTGCCTGTGCTCCTGGCTGTGTTTCATCCTGTGTGAGTGCAGCGCTGTATTTGTTTAATCCCGTATTTTTTAAATTATCGCTCATTTGTAAAATTGAAATCTTGGTTATTTATTTGTTTGCTGTAATTCTTAATTCTTAATTCTTAATTTTTAATTCTTAATTAATTTACTGTTTCTAATTTTTCCTGTTCGGCCTTTTCTGTAACAAGATTTTTATATTCTCTCTGAATCACGCTTCCAAGAGAATCTTTCCATTCTTTTCTAAACAGGATTTTGTCAAGCGAAGCAATCCCAATTACTTCTGCAGCCGTTCCACAGAAAAAAGCGCTATCGGCGCCATGCACTTCAGCAAGAGTGATATTCTTTTCAACCGTGTGAATGCCGTGCTGCGAGCAGATTTCGAGAATGGTGGCTCTTGTAATCCCCGGTAAAATATTTCCTGTTTGTGGTGTATATAAAACGTTATTTTTCTCAACAAAAAAATTGGCACCCGGAGCTTCCGCTACAAAACCTTTCATATCTTTCAACAGCGCTTCATCGTAGCCCTTTGCTTTTGCTTCCTGCGAGGCAAGAATAGAATTTACATAATGACCCGTTGCTTTTGCTTCTATTTTAAAACTCTTTGGATTTGGCCTTTCAAAAGAAGAAGTCATTACATTTAATAATTTGTCGCCAAGAAATGGGTTCATTTCCCACGCCTCAATTGCAATAAAAGAGATATCGTTCCTGGCAAAACTCATATTTGCGGGAGCATATACCAACGGCCTGATATAGGCATCTTCTAAATCATTTAATTCCAAAATCTGGTAGGTTGCTTTTATTAGATCTTCATTGTTCCAGGTATAAGGAATATTGAGTGCTCCGGCAGAGTTTTTTAATCTTTCAAAATGCGCTTCTTCTTTAAAAATTTTTGTTTTTCCTCCTGCTGTTTTATAAGAACGAATTCCTTCAAATACGCCGTAGCCATAGTGTAGGGTCTGGCCATACAAATCAGTTTTTGCTTCTGAAGCTTTTACGATTTTTCCGTTCAGGAAAATAAAAGTGTTGTCATTGTAATACATAAAATCTATTTTGAAAAGGGTTTAAAATAAAAAAACCCGCTTCTTTTGGAGGCGGGCTATTTTTTAAAAATATTTTTTTTTAAATACTGATTCCACCTCCGTTCAAGGATATAATAATGACGATGACAGCAATAATAATTACTGCAATATTTTGAATGCCATTAAGTATTTTGCCTTTCAACATTGGTGAAAATTGTTTGGCAAACTTAGCATACCCTTTTTAGAAAACAAAGAACTTTTTTTAAGCCCCTCCTTCGGAGGGGTTTGGGGAGGCCTAAATAATTGTCGCCTGTCCCAAAGCCATATTCCTGATGTTTGAATGTTGAGGAATATCATTTGAAATATAATTGCTGACCAACTCGCCGATTGTGGAAGTAAAATAAGAATTTACAGGGTCAATATCTTTTGTTACAAAACCATTATTTAATGTCCAGTCAACTGCGTCTCTGATGGCTTTTGCTTCTTCGCTTAAACCAAAATATTCCAACATCAATGCTGCCGATAAAACAGAGCCAATCGGATTTGCAATATCTTTTCCAGCTGCTTGCGGGTAAGAACCATGAATGGGTTCAAACAATGCATTTACTTCTCCAATAGATGAGGAAGGCAGCAGTCCTAATGAGCCACTAATCACACTTGCTTCATCACTCAAAATATCTCCAAACATGTTTTCTGTAAGAATTACATCAAATTGCTTCGGATTGACAATGATTTGCATAGACGCATTATCAACATACATATAATCCACTTTTACGTCCGGATATTTTTTTGAAATTTCCTGGATATTTTTTCTCCAAAGTCTTGAGGTTTCCAGCACGTTTGCTTTGTCAACCAGCGTTAATTTTTTCTTTCTTTTTTGTGCTGCGGCAAATGCGAGGTGAGCAATTCTGCTTATTTCCTCATCATTATAAATACATAAATCCGAAGCTTCCGTTCCCGCTTCATTCAATTCTTTTTTCCCAAAGTAAATTCCTCCTGTCAGTTCTCTGTAAATGATAAAATCTACGCCGATCAACTGTTTTTCCTTCAAAGGAGAAAGATGGTGTAAAGATTTGTAAGTGGATACCGGGCGAATGTTGGCAAACAGTTGCAATTCTTTTCTCAATTTGAGCAAACCCTGTTCAGGCCTTACTTTTAAAGAAGGATTGTTGTCATATTTTGGAAGGCCGATTGCTCCCAATAAAACCGCATCGCTTTGGTGGCAACTGTCTATAGTTTGCTGCGGTAAAGGATCGCCGGTTTTTTCAATTGCAATTCCACCCATGAGGCAATGAGTAAAATTGAATTCATGATGAAATTTCGCGCCAATTGCATTTAATACTTTTAAGGTTTCACGGGTTACTTCCGGGCCAATGCCATCTCCAGGAATAACGGTTATGTTCTTTTTCATCTTTTTCTACGCACTGCGCATTTATTTTTGATTTAGAATAATTTTTTTTATCAAGCTACCGCAAAGTCAACTTGTTGAGTAAACGAAAAATTTTTATGTTTTTCTTTTTCTAATTGCAACCCTTTTTCTATACACGTGGGAATATTATTTTCTTCATGGCTTACGTAAATTAAAGTTTTGTTGGAACCGGTACAAATGTGGTCTATCAAAGAAACAAACTGAATGCTTTGTTTCTCATCAAGGCCCTGGCATGGCTCATCCAGAACTAACAATGGTGGATTTTTTACCAAAGCCCTTGAAAGCAAAATCATCCGTTGGAGACCAGTCGAAATTGAGTGCAGAGGCTTATTTGACACATGAGAAAGTTGTAAAAAATCCAACCATTGCAGTATGTTGTTGTATTGTATTGTACTTAATTTTTTAAACAAACCAATTGTGTCAAAATAGCCTGAAGCAATCGCAGTGAAACAGGTCATATTTTTGTCGAAATAAGCATGCAACTCAGGAGAAATATATCCTGTTTTTTGCTTAATGTCCCAGATACTTTCGCCGCTTCCTCTTCGTTTTCCAAATAGATAAATCGCATTGGAATATGCCTGCGGATGATCGCCGGTTATCAGGCTTAGCAAAGAAGATTTACCTGCACCGTTACGTCCTTTTAATAACCATTTTTCTCCCTGTTCTATTTTCCAATCGAGGTTTTTTAGAAT
Organism: uncultured Chitinophagaceae bacterium; assembly: GCA_963706825.1. Classification (GTDB taxonomy): domain Bacteria; phylum Bacteroidota; class Bacteroidia; order Chitinophagales; family Chitinophagaceae; genus Ginsengibacter. Next base: position 55,148 of record CAVPNT010000007.1, read on the forward strand.
AATATGGTCGCCATAATTCAAATGAATATTTTTCATTTCAACAATTGTTTCAAATTGAAAATCTTCATTTAAAACAGGCAACAGGTCTGTATTATAAAATGTTTTTGTTTCTTCTGAATGATTAAATTTATTGCGATGGTTGATGTCCGCATCAACCGCATAAAACTTTTCTTTTTCATCAAAAAAACGGCCGTGGTCGGTGTCCTCACCAACCACATCAAAGCTTTCTTTTTCTCCAAAGAATTTCAATTTCTTATTTTCAAGAAAAGCAACGTGCGTAATGAAATCCGGAATAGGAAATGTGCCTGGGATTAGAATAATTTGTGTGCCTTTCGCACAAATCTCTTTTAGTATTTTATTTAATTTCTTTCTTATTAAAATATCAAGTCCGATATAAGGATTATCTAAAATCAGTAACTGTGGCGGATTGAGCAATGCTTTTGCTAATTGAAACCTTTTGTGTTCGCCGCTGGATAATTGTATGAGCGGAGCATTTTTTAAATGGGAAATTCCTAATTCTTCTAAAACAGAATTGGCGTTATTTGTTTGTTTACTGTTAGAAATTGTTTTTATTAATTCCTGCAAAATTGTAGGTGCATCAGTTGAATCAAAACTATTAAAACGCTGCTGATAATAAAATTGGGAAGTGCCGGATAAGTTTTTAAATGAATAACGTTGCTCTACCAATTCGATTCGTGTATGCGTTCCCGTTATACTTTTAAAATCAGTAAAAATATTTCCCGAGAAATGGATTTTTCCGGTAAAAGCTTTTGCTAAAGTCGTTTTACCACTTTCAGCATTTCCAAGGATTGCCAGGTGTTGATTCGGAAGAAGTGAAAAAGAAATTCCATCAAGCACAGTATTGTCCTGTGTTTTCACAACCAGGTCTTTTACTATCATAGATGGTTTTTGCATTTTTATTTCTTAAATTTTATGCCAGTGTTTTTTCAAAATTGATAATGTCTTCTTTAATGCTCAATAAATAATCAATGTCATCATAGCCATTAAGCAAACAGGTTTTCTTATAATTATTTATCTCAAATTTTTCCTGTTCTGCTGTTGCATCAATGGTTATCGTTTGATCTTCCAAATCAACAGAAAGTGTGGATCCGTTTTCAAGCTTGAAAATTTTTTGTAAAAATTCATCGCTCACCTGCACAGGAAGTACGCCATTATTTAAAGCATTGTTTTTAAAAATATCAGCAAAAAAACTGGACACGACAACATTAAAGCCATAATCAAGCAAAGACCATGCTGCATGTTCACGTGAAGAACCGCAACCAAAATTTTTCCCGGCAACCAAAATGGCACCTTTGTATTCGGGCTTATTTAAAATAAAATCTGTTTTCGGTTGTCCTTCATCGTTATGATAATATCTCCAGTCGCGAAAAAGATTTTTTCCAAATCCTTCGCGTGTGGTAGCTTTTAAAAACCTTGCAGGAATGATTTGATCGGTATCAATATTCTCTTCCCTTAATGGAATAAAAGTGCTTCGTATTTTTTTTAATGCCTTCATTTTTTTAATTTAAAAATTCTCTCACATCTGTTACGACTCCGGTAATTGCAGCAGCCGCCGCTGTTAGCGGACTTGCTAATAAAGTTCTGGAACCGGCTCCCTGCCTGCCTTCAAAGTTTCTGTTGCTTGTAGAAATACAATATTCTCCTGCAGGAATTTTATCTTCATTCATTCCCAAACAAGCACTGCAACCTGCCTGACGGATTTTAAATCCTGCTTCATTAAAAATAACATCAAGTCCTTCTGCTGATAATTGTGCTGCCACTTGCTGTGAACCGGGAACAATCATTACGTTTACGTTTTCATTTTTCTTTTTCCCTTTTATAACAGAGGCCACTAAACGTAAATCTTCAATTCTTGAATTCGTACAACTTCCTATAAAAACATTTTGCACATGCATTCCCTTTAAACTTTGTCCGGCTTTCAATCCCATATATTCCAGCGCTTTTATCAGATTTTTTCTTTCACCTTCATCTGTAATACTTTCTACAGTTGGCACATTTGCATTGATGGTAATTCCAAGCCCCGGATTTGTTCCGTAGGTAATCATCGGCTCAATATCTTCCGCCTTAATATTTATTTCTTTATCAAAATCTGCGTCATTATCAGAATACAATTTTTTCCATTCTTCCAACGCCGATTCCCAATCATTTTCTTTGGGAGCAAAGAGCCTGTTCTTCATGTATTCGAATGTTGTTTCATCGGGAGCAATCATTCCGCCCCGGGCGCCCATTTCAATGCTCATGTTGCAAATGGTCATTCGTGCTTCCATAGAAAGAGCACGGATTGCTGAACCTGCATATTCCACAAAGTAGCCGGTAGCGCCACTTGCAGAGATTTTTGAAATGATATAAAGAATGATATCTTTTGAAACGACACCTTTATTTAAGGTTCCTTCCACATTAATACGCATTACTTTGGGTCTGTTTTGCAGGATACATTGTGTAGCAAAAACCATTTCTACCTCACTCGTTCCTATTCCAAAAGCAATAGAGCCAAAAGCGCCGTGAGTAGAGGTGTGGCTGTCGCCGCAAACGATTGTCATTCCAGGTTGTGTGATTCCCAATTCAGGCCCAATCACATGAACAATTCCCTGGAACGGATGTCCCAATCCATATAATTCGACATGATGTTTTTTACAATTATCCACCAGTTTTTGAACCTGAAGTCTGCTAAGTTCTTCAATAATAGGAAGGTTCTGATTAATTGTGGGAACGTTATGATCTGCTGTAGCAACGGTTTTCAGCGGCTTGAAAAGCTGCAATCCTCTTTTTTCAATTCCCGAAAATGCCTGCGGGCTTGTTACTTCATGGATGAAGTGTTTATCAATATATATAACGTCAGGTCCATCTGGTATTGATTTTACCAGATGTTTATTCCAGATTTTTTCAAATAATGTTTTGCTCATTTTTTTAAAGTATCAAGTATAAAGTATCACATCAAGAAAACTGCATTAAGCCTTCTGCATCACCCCTTCTGCTTTCTGATAGTTCACCGCCAATTCAGCTAAATCCACATCTTCCACTACTTTTTTATAATCGGCAATTTTCAAAAAACGATCATATAAAATATCCACATCGTTTCTATAAAATTCATAGCCCAGTTTTTGGAAACGGTAGGCGAGTGCGCTACGTCCGCTCCTGGCCGTTAAGACGATTTTAGAACTATCAGCGCCGACTTCTTCCGGACTGATAATTTCATAAGTTAGTGTATCTTTTAAAAATCCATCCTGGTGAATTCCTGATGAATGTGAAAATGCATTACTGCCAACAATGGCTTTATTCGGTTGAACAGGCATCCGCATGGTGTCAGAAACCAACCTGCTCATTGGATTTAATTTTGTTGTATCTATTGACGTAGTAAAGTTTAAATCTTTATGTTGCTTAATGATCATCACTACTTCTTCCAATGAAGTATTTCCGGCTCTTTCGCCTAAGCCATTAATGGTGCATTCAATTTGCCTTGCCCCATTTATCGCTCCGGAAATGGAATTGGCTGTAGCGAGGCCAAGGTCATTGTGACAATGACAAGAGATAACGGCCTTGTCAATATTGTTTACATTATTTTTTAAAAAAGCGATTTTTTCCCCATATTGATGAGGCAAACAATAACCCGTTGTGTCTGGAATATTCACGGTTGTAGCGCCAGCTTTTATCACCGCTTCAATCACTTTTGCTAAATACTCATTTTCAGTTCTGCCGGCATCTTCTGCATAAAACTCTATATCATCCGTAAAATTTCTTGCCCATTTTACACACTGCACGGCTCTTTTTAAAATGTCTTCCCGATTAGAATTGAATTTGCTTTTGATGTGAAAATCTGACGTGCCGATTCCTGTATGAATACGTGGACGCTTTGCATATTTCAATGCGTGAGCTGCTGTTTCAATATCTTTTTGCACGGCACGTGAAAGTGCACAAACAGTCGCATTCGTAATTGCCTTTGAAATTTTTTCTACAGAGGAAAAATCTCCCGGACTGGAAATAGGAAAACCCGCTTCAATTACATCCACGCCCAGTTCTTCCAATTGTAACGCCAGTTCAATTTTTTCGTTCGTATTTAACTTGCAACCCGGAACCTGTTCGCCGTCTCGTAAAGTGGTGTCAAAAATTATTATCTTATCCATAGAATTTTTTTAGAAAGATTATTTCAGGATATGAAACATCCTTACTCTTTCGAAATTAGAAACATAAAACGTTTGAATCTAATCAATCTAACATTGTATTTACGCTTCTGAAATGAAGTGCATTTTCTGGAAAGCCTTATCATCAGTACATTCCAGGTTAATTTAACTACGATGTTCAACAGACAAAGTGCTCGGCTTATTTTAACTATTTGATTAAAGAAAAATAGAAATTCGTATTATTTCTCCTTTTACTGCAATCCTTTTTATGATTTCATTATATAAACGGAAATATAACGAGAGGTAATCTTCTAATTTTTTCTTAAGACTTCCGGATGCGATTGCTATAAAGAAAATTAAGTGGTAAATTGATTTTCTGTTTTGAAGAGGACGCTACTGAGGTCTTTTAATTATATCTTTGACGCAGAAGACGTTTATATTTTAAGAAGTAGTTTTTTGGTTCTTCTGAAAAAAAACACTTCAATTTATTTTACTTTTCGCCATGCCCAACCGTTCTACAGATTCTTTATTTCAATTAATTCATTCCCTGCAAAAGTCAGAGAAAAGGAATTTTAAATTATATGTACAAAGAAATTCTTCCAATAATGATTTGAAAGTTGTACAGTTATTTGATGCCATTGATAAGATGTCTTCTTATGATGAAAGTGTTTTAATAAGCAAGACTTCTTCTATTAAAAAACAACAGCTTCCCAATGTAAAAGCGCATTTGTACCGGCAAATTTTAAGCAGTTTACGTTTGCTTGAAAGCAGCGACAACATTGACATCCAGCTGCATGAACAATTGGATTTTGCAAGAATACTTTACAACAAAGGGCTTTATCATCAGAGCCTCAGGGTATTGGAAAGAATAAAGGAAATTGCCATCGCAAACAACCAGGTTAATTTTCAGATTGAAGTACTTATTTTAGAAAAAAAGATTGAAACCCTTCACATCACCAGGAGCATGCAGGACCGTGCCGACCAATTATCGACCGATGTAAATACCGCTAATGAACATCTTATAAAACAAACGAAACTTTCTAATCTTGCTTTGCAATTGTATAGCTGGTATATTAAAAACGGATTGGCAAGAAATAAAGATGATGAAAATGAAATTGAGGATTTTTTTCAATCTCATTTAACTGATGATATAAAAGACCCGGAAGGTTTTTATGAAAGGCTTTATTATCATCAAAGTTATTGCTGGTACGCTTTTATCCGGCAGGATTATCTCATGTATTACCGGCATACTCAAAAATGGGTAAATCTTTTTTTAGACGAACCGGTGATGATACAAATTGAAACAGGAAATTACATCAAAGGCTTGCACAATTTACTGAACGCACATTTTACTTTAAGAAATTATTCGGGGTTTAATAAATCACTTTCTTTGTTTGAAGAATTCAGTAATTCCGATATTGTAAAGCAGAATGATAATAACAAAATTCAGGTTTTTGTCTATCTGTATATTGCTAAAATCAATCAGCATTTTTTAGAAGGAACTTTTAACGAAGGACTAAAAATTGTTCCTGAAATTATGCAGAAACTTGAAGAATATAATCTGTTCCTCGACCAACATCGCACACTTATTTTTTATTACAAAATTGCTTCACTTTATTTTGGTGCGGGTGATTTTGATAATGCAATTGATTACCTCAATAAAATTATCAACTGGAAAGTAAACCTGCGTAACGATTTACAATGCTATGCACGGCTTTTGCATCTTATAGCACATTATGAATTAGGGAATTTTCAGTTGTTGGAATACCTCATTAAAACGGTTTACCGCTTTATGGCGAAGATGCAAAACCTGAGTTTGGTAGAAGAAGAAATATTTAAATTTTTGCGTAAATCATTCTATTTATCTGCAAGAAAATTAAAACCTGAGTTTGAAAAGTTATTAAACACAATAAAACAATTGGAGACAAGCAAATTTGAAACAAGGGCGTTTGCTTATCTTGATATTATTTCATGGCTGGAAAGTAAAGTGCATGAAAAACAGACGTACGAAATTATCCGCGAAAAATATTTAAGCGGAAGAAAATTGCATCAATTAAAGAGCCAGTAATTTCGCTACTCTTTCACTGCGTCGCCGATAAAATAATTGATTTTTCTTACCAATTCGTTTGCATCAAACGGCTTTGACATAAAATCGTCAGCCCTGCAAAACTTTTTTACTTCTTTAAAATTAGTATGTGCAGAAATCATAATGACCGGAATGTCTTTTGTTTCCGGAGTAGATTTTAAAGTATTGCAAATGTCAATTCCGTCTATGCCGGAAAGGAAAACGTCCAGCAGGATTAGTTGTGGCGCAAACATCTTTGTTTTCGACAAAACTTCTTCACCTTTTAATGTGGTCATTACTTCAAAACCGTATCTTTTCAGAATTACTTCAACAACCCACAAAATATCCCTGTTGTCGTCCACTATGAGTACGCGATTCATATATAATTATTTAATAAAAATCAATAAGTTTTAATTTATTTACTACAGTATTTTGGTTTATGGACCGTATGATCTTTTTATATAGCATTAAAATAAAAAATGTAATTGTAGTAATTGTTGGAACTTTTCCATCATATAGTGTGCCATGTTTATGATAAATCTATGATAAAGATATTATTCAACAGAAGATGGTAGAAAAAGTGAAAAAGTTCTGAATAAAATTATGATTTTCGTATTAAGACAAACGTCATACATAGTAATTTTACGCAGCTGTTGGAGAATTTTATTCCCACTATAGTGATACATGAGCAAAAAAGGGAAACACGAATTACGCTTATTTGTTTGCCTGCTGCAGGCCTTTTTCTGTCTGGTACCCGATCCTTCTAAAATCTACATTTCAGACAGAAACAAATAAATACTTTTTGCCGCATTTTCTGATGCGTTCCCCCCTTTAGAAAGTAATCGCTTTAATGTACCATAATCTTGCTTCATTTTTTCTTTCTTTTCTTCATCAGATAAAAGGTGCTTTAATTCGGCAGTTATTTTTGCAGGGATAAGATTATTTTGAATTAGTTCTTTTACGACTTCTTTATCCATAATTAAATTGACGAGGGAAATAAATTTTAATTTCACAAGCCTCTTTGCAATCTGATATGAAATGTTCCCGGCTTTGTAGCAAACGATTTCGGGAACGCCGAATAACGCGGTTTCCAAAGTAGCTGTTCCGGATGTCACCAAAGCTGCCACACACTTCATTAACAGCGAATAGGTTTCATTCGCAATTACTTTTACGTTTTTGTAATCCTTTATAAAACCTTCATAGAATTCATCTTCGATAGATGGGGCTTTTCCAACAATAAACTGGTAATCCGGAAAGTTGGTTGTTGCCCGCAGCATTACCGGGAGTTTCGTCTCTATTTCCTGTTTGCGGCTGCCGGGAAGTAAAGCAATGGTATTTTCAGAAAGCATGATTTCAGGATGCTCTTTTTTAAAATCGTCTATCACTTTAACCAATGGATGCCCTACATATTCCACTTCATAATTCCATTTTTTATAAAAATCTTTTTCAAACGGAAGAATAACCAGCATTTTATCAATGTACTTTTTGATTTTTTTTACCCGATTTTCTTTCCATGCCCATACCTGTGGAGAAATATAAAATACGGTTTTGTAATGATTTTCTTTTGCCCATTTTGCCATGCGCAAATTAAAACCCGGGTAATCAATGAAAATAATTACATCCGGATGAAATGCGGAAATATCGTTTTTGCAAAATTTAAAATTTCTTAAAATTTCCCGAAGATTTTTAATTACTTCTGCAAATCCCATGAAAGCAAGTTCTTTATAATGCTTTACCAGCGTAGCTCCGGTGGCTTTCATTTTATCTCCACCCCAGCAGCGGATGTCTGCATCGACATCGAGCTTCTGCAGTTCTTTTATTAAATTACTTCCGTGTAAATCCCCGGAAGCCTCGCCGGCTATCATGTAATATTTCATGCGGATGCTAATGTACGATGCAAATTGAAAAGTGAGAAAGCGTAAAGACTCTAATTCTTGTTTTGAATAAAGAAATTTGAAAATAATTGTGGCAGAATTTCGCCAAAAATCGGTGAATTCTTTGCGTGACGTATAACATTAAGTCCTAAAAGAGATCGAAACAAATTTTTTCATTTTAACATTTTTTCAATCACTTTCCCAGCCATTCCTTAAATTCTACTACTTTATCAATGCTCACCATGACTTCTTCTTTTTTAAAATCAGGAATCACATCTATTTTCAATCTCCCCTTGGCATATACATGAATATTTGTGATCGAATTAATTCCCAGCATCATTTGCCGGTTGATCCGATAAAATTTGGCGGGATCCAAAACAGCGGCTAATTTGTCGAGGCTAAAATCTACCGGGAATCTTTCGTTGTTTTTTGTTACAAGAAAAGTGATTTTTTCTGCGCTATAGAAATAATGAACATCGGCTACTTCAATGGTTTTTAACCGTGATCCGATTGTAATCAGGAAGCGCTGCTTGTATTCTTCTTTGGGCTGGATGGACTGCAACAAAGCGCCCATACTTTCTTTTTCTTTAGGCAGTACATGCAGCCGCTTGTATTTTTGGATAGCGTCAGCAAGTTCTTCATAGTTTATAGGTTTCATCAAATAATCAACGCTATTTACTTTGAAGGCCCTGATCATATATTCATCGTAAGCGGTAGTAAATATTACCGGAATATCCAGGTTTATTTTTTCAAAAATGCTGAAGCTCTGGCCATCTTCCAGGTGAATGTCCATGAAGATCAAATCCGGATCTGTATTGCTTTTGAACCATTCTATCGATTCGGATACCGACGGCAAAACTGCCAGAATCTGCATCCTGTTGTCATACTTTTTCAACATGATTTCCAGGCGCTGTGCAGTTAATTGTTCATCTTCAATAATGACTATTTTCATGTGTTTAAATTTTGTTTTTTTACAAGAGGAATCTTTACTGTAAATGATTGATCTGTTTTTAAAATATTGATTTCTTTATGCGTCAGGTAAGCCATTCTTTTCCTGATATTTTCTAAACCGATGCCGGTTGATAAAACATTGTCTTCCCGCGGACTGATATTATTTGTTACCTCAATGCTGTCGTTAATTGTATTCAGTTGAATAATGAGCGGATGGGAAGCTGACATTTTATTATGCTTCACTACATTTTCTACCAGCATCTGCAAGGAGAGTGGCGGCAGGCACCATTCTCCGGTATTGATAGAGATATTTTTTTTAAGGGCTATCTTACTTTCAAATCTTATTTCTAATAAATAAAAATAAGCATCTAAAAAGTCAAGTTCTTCCTTCAGGCTCACCAGTTCGGTATCTTTTTGATCCAGGATATAACGATACGCCTTTGCTAACTGCACAACAAATTTTTCAGAAGATTCCGGATCTGTACGCACTAATGAAGACAACACGCTAAGACTATTGAACAAAAAATGCGGGTTCACCTGGCTTTTCAAAGCCTGCAATCTTACTTGTGCAAACTCTTTCTGCAATTTTTCTGCATAGGAAGATTTCTCTACAATTAGCTGATAGAAATTAAGGATGATAATAATAGCGTAAATAAATATTACGGCCATCATGTTGATGCTCAGATGCATGCGGAACCTGCCGGAATCAAGCATTTGATGTAAGGGATAATACGTTTGATTTTGTAAAAGAAAAATGGCGTATAAAATATAAAAACAGCTAATAAAACTTGCAATAAATCCGGTTGGATAACGCAACCATTTCCATTTGCTTTTTGCAAATAATAAGTCGAAAAACACAATCAGATAATAGACTACCAAACAAAAGATGGTTTCAGCAATGATCGTTATTATCGTGTCTTTTAAGTAATTGAGAAATTTGGTTTCCCGATCTATATAGGAAATAATAGATTGAAAAATAACGCTGATGATGAACATCAGTCCAATGGCAATCTGCAGTACGGCTAATTTTTTTTGCGGTATTTCTTTTGGTGAATTCATGCAGTTATCAACGGGATTCTGATTGTTTTTTGTTGAAAGTAATCGTCTTCCAAAATACTAATCTCTTTTGAAATGTGCTGATAATTTTCTAACAATGATGAAAATTGATTTGCTGTTTTATCCTTTTGTATTTCTTTTGGCTGATTAGAATAACGGATAAACAAAAAACGGTTTTTAATCGTAATTCGGACCTGCAAAGGTCTGGCAACAGACATCGTATTATTTGCAATGATTTCTTCTAAAACAATCAGTAACGTGTGCGGCAATAAAAAGTAATTTTCAAACCTGAGAGAATCTTCTTTTTTAATTACCAGTTTATTCCCATAACGCTGAAATGCCAGGAATTGAAAGTTATCAAGAAATTCCATTTCCCTGGATATTTCAACGGCTTCGTTATTCCGTTGATCCAAAAGATACCTGTATGTTCGGGATAGTTTATCAATAAATATTTCCGCCTTTTCTGCATCAGCATGTATCAAAGAAGTAAGTACGCTAAGGCTATTGAATAAGAAATGCGGATTCAACTGATTTTTTAATGCTTCGAACTGTGTTTGTGTAAATTCTTTTTGCAATTTTAAAATCTCAACCTTCTTTTGCTGAAGGCTTTTTAAAATCCTGAAGCCGGTAATCAAAATATAAATGATCAGGATTAAAACCTGCGAAACAATTGCGAGGTTATGAAGTTTTATCTCCAATGCTTCCATGTTTTCTTCAGGCACCACTACAAACTTTACAAAAAGAAAATAAAAAAACTGATTAATGGCAAAACCGACAATTACCACAAAAAGAATTTCATAAACATACCTTTTAACAGAAAACCCGATCCCGAATTTTTTATTAAAATATTGAATCACATAATAGACAAAATACATCGTGACAATCATCTGTACTACTATGAGCCTGCTTTCCCGGATTAAATTCGGGATATTCCAGTTGGAAGAAAAGTGGCCTGTATTAATAAAATTGAGGGTGGTAAATAAAATAAAAAAAAGGAAGCAACCGGTTAGGGGAAGCCACAAATGGATACTTTTAAAAAAAGCGGGTATGTTGCGTACAGTTTTCATATCAGATATTCTAAAGATCATGAAATATAACAATTCTAATTACTTAATACCTGATGAATGACGGATTTCTGTGGATGAATGCGGAAGGATGAAGGTTGAAAATATCAATTAAATTCTAACTTTCATTTCTCATTTTTTGTATTTGAATTTAATACACCATCTGTTTTCTGCAACACAACGATTATTTATCTTTACCGCAAAAAATAATTCTGAAGTTATCTAATCTATATAAACACAGCCAATCGTTTTCTCCCAAACTTTATTGGAAAGAAATCCTTGGGCTTTTAATGATTTTGCTGGCATTTGTATTTTTCAGAAGTGAGCGAAAAGAAATAAGCCAGATAATCCCTAACATGGAAAGCGCTGACCCCGGGTGGATTCTTGCAGGCATCTGTGTTACCTTCTTATATGTTTTTTTACAAAGTGGAATCTATGTCAGTAGTTTTTCATCAATTGGTTTACGGTTAAAATGGCTGGATGCTTTTGAGCTTTTTCTGAAAAGGAATTTCTTAAGTATTTTTTTACCCGCCGGTGGGGTAAGCGCTCTCGCTTATACACCATCCCAATTAAGAAAAAGAGGTTTTAATAAAACTCAAATCGGGCAGGCGAGTGGTCTGTATGGTTTTGCGGGATTATCAACTGTTTTTTTAGTCGGGCTTCCGGTATTGATTCTTCTCACGTTGTCACCTAACAGGCAGTTTAAAAGTGCCTGGATCGGATTGATTTTTGTTGTTCTGTTAATGCTTGGCCTTGTCTGGCTTGCGAAATCACTGAAACAAAAAAATAAATTATATCAGTTTATTGAAAGAAAATTTCCGCGTGCCGCACCTATTATTGATGAGTTATTTGCGGCAAACGTGCAGCAAAAAAAATATGCGGGCGCCATTGGATTCTCGGTAGGAGTGGAGCTGAGCGGCATGGCTTCTGTTTATATTGCGATGCTGGCGCTTGGGCTTCCTCCATCGGTATTGGGTGCGGCTGTAGGCTATATGGTTACTGTTTTACTGATGGTAGCTTCGCCGTTTTTACGGGGCCTTGGCGCTGTGGAAATGTCTCTTGTTTATTTCCTGGAAATATATGGCTACTCTACGGTTCAGGCGTTGTCCATTACTATTTTATATCGTGTGTTTGAATTTTGGTTGCCGATGTTTTTTGGCATCCTTGCTTTTGCATGGAGAGGGAGGCAGCTGTTTATTCGGATAGCTCCCGCGCTTCTGATCTTTGCTTTAGGCATTATTAATATTATTTCTGTTGTAAAGCCACCGTCACATCCGCGGCTGAAGCTACTGAGCCAATTTCTTCCTTTGGATGCAATCAATGCTTCAAACGCGCTGGTTCTTTTCATCGGACTGGTGCTTCTGATTACTTCCGCTTACATGTTCAAAGGGCTGAAAAATGCCTGGCGTTTGGCGATTCTGCTATCCGTATTATCACTTATAGGAAACCTTACAAAAGCCCTTGATTATTATGAAGCTGTTTTTGCGGCAATCACGCTTGTATTGTTATTATTAAGCAGAAAGCAATACCTCATCCAAAGTAATCTGAAATTGGTGCGTGTTGGTTTATTGTCGGTAGCGATCGTGTTTTTGTCGGTGCTGATTTTTGGATTTGTAAGTTTTTATTTTATCAATCCACGCGCTTTTGGTATCGATTTTACCTGGAAACAATCTATTCAGTATTCCTTTGAGTTTTTTTTAATGAATGGCAGCCAGGAGATACAGCCTCATACACCGGTCGGGCATCAATTTCTCTGGTTCTTTCAGTTACTCGGTTATTTTAGTTGGGCATTTCTGCTATTCACCATTATCAAACCTTATATAAAAATCCAGCCGTCAAGTGCTTCAGGGAGGGAAAGAGCTAAATTTTTATTAAGTGAATATGGTAATTCTGCAATTGATTATTTTAAAATTTCAAAAGATAAACTCCTTTTCTTTTCGGAATTATGCGATGGATTTTTATCTTATAGAATTGCAAATGGTTTTGCTATTGTGCTGGAAGAACCGGTGTGTGCAGAAGAAAACAAACCTGAAATATTAGCAGAGTTTTATAATCAATGCAGAAAAATGGGTTTAAAAGTTGCATTCTACCGGGTTGACGAAAACAGTATTATGTGGTTTAATGAGCTTCGCAAGAAAAAAATAGTAATCGGGCAGGAAGCAATATTGGATGCAGAAAATTTTACTATGGAAGGAAGAAATAAAAAGTCGTTACGAAACGCAATGAACAGCCTGCAAAAAAAAGGATTTGTTACTAACATTCATCGCCATCCTCTATCAGTGGAATTGGTGGGTGAACTCCAAAAAATATCTGATGAGTGGCTTGCATATTATGGAAAGGACGAACAAATCTTTTCACAGGGAATGTTTAATGCGGAAGAAATTGCAGAGCAGGATGTGATTACATCCGAAGATGCGGAAGGCAAAATCGTCGCTTTCTTAAATATTATTCCAGATTACGCACCGGAAGAATGTACTTATGATCTCATTCGCAAAACAGGCGCAGCACCGGGAGGATGTATGGATGCGCTGATCATTAAAATGGTCGAATATGCGAAAGAAAACAACTGTAAATATATCAATCTTGGATTAGTACCCATGACGGGAATTTCAGAACCGGACAGCCCGGCCGAACAAATCATTAAATATGCTGCTGAGAAACTGAAACGCTTCAGGCACTTCCAGGGGTTGCGTGATTTTAAAGAGAAATATGCAACCATCTGGGAAGATAAATACCTGGTTTACGATACCGATTACGACTTGCTGCAATTGCCTGCTGCATTGAATAAAGTGATGCAACCTTAATAATAAATTATGAATAAGAGAATACATTTACTCCTTGTCTTTTCCACATTGGCCATATATGTTGCTGCGCAAACTCTGACTGTAAAGGAATGGGATGCATCCGCGCATAACAAACCTTTGGTTTTTTATATAAGCGGCGATGGCGGGTTTAATAGATTTTCCAATGAATTGTGCGCTTCCATAAATAAAGAAGGATTTGATGTAACCGGAATGGATTCGAAAACTTACTTCTGGAGCAAAAAGACGCCCGAACAAACGGCGGAAGACATCAGTGATTTTTTATCCAAAAAGATTGCAGGCCGGCCAAATCAACAAATTGTATTGATTGGCTACTCATTTGGCGCCGATGTGTTGCCTTTTGTAATCAACCGGCTGCCCAAAAATATTGCAGATAAAGTAAAAGTTTCTTTTCTACTGGCGTCTTCGGGAAGCACTGACTTTGTAATTCATATAGCGGATTTATTCGGCTCTGGTAAAAGGCGCGGAATGGATGTATTACCGGAAGTAAACAAAATCTCCAACCATAAGATTGTAATTCTAAACAGTAGTGATGAGAAGAACCTTGATGCCGCAAAAGTTACTACCAAAAATCACGTGACCGAAGTACTTCCAGGTGGCCATCATTTTGATGGGGATATTAGTGAGATAGTGAACGCGATTCTCAAGTATATTTGAAGTTGATGGTTGAATGTTGAAAGTTGAACACAATCTTCAATCATGAACCTTTAATCATAAACTTTGAACTTTCAAAACCCCAGCACTTCTTTCATTGAATAAATGCCTTTTTTCCCTACAATAAATTCTGCGGCGAGAACAGCTCCTTCTGCAAAGCCTTTGCGATTATGTGCTGTGTGAATGATTTCAATATCATCCACTGAAGAAGAATATTTTACAGAATGTGTTCCCGGTACTTCGTCTATTCTTTTGCTGATGATGGAAAGCTCATTTTCATTTTGAGTTTCGGTATTTACCCATTTATTTTTTAACGGTAATGTATGAATGATGTGTTCAGCAAGAGTGATAGCGGTTCCGCTTGGCGCATCTTTTTTTTGTGTGTGATGGACTTCTTCTACCGATACATTATAGGAGGGATGCGGTTTTAAGAGTGTTGCTAATTTTTTATTTAACTCAAAAAAAATATTTACTCCAACACTAAAGTTGCTTGCATACAAAAAAGCGCCGTTTAATTCTTTGCATTTTTCTTCAACGATTTTCAATTGATCCAACCAGCCTGTTGTACCACACACTACCGGCACATTTTCATTCAAACAAAATAAGATATTTTCCACAGCGCTATGCGGATTGGTAAATTCAATAGCTACATCGCCTCTTTGAATATTTTCTTTTGTAAAGTCCCCCAGATTTTCATCTGTGATCCTTAAAACAATTTCATGGCCTCTTTGCAAAGCAATTTCTTCGATGGCGTGACCCATTTTACCATATCCAATTAAAGCGATTTTCATAAAAAAAATGATTAAAAATAAAAGATGATTTTACGGCAGTGCTAACAATGGGTTTGAGTTTTTTTCTTTAAAAAAGAAAACGAAAGAAACTCCCGGGTTATTCATATTAGAAAGCCCTGGTTGAATTTTCATTCCGATATCCGGGCTTACATCAAAAGCCTTTAAATGCGCGTCAACGGTGGCATCTACCACATTCAATGCCCAAAAACCAAGAAAAACCAAAACGGAATAGTCTATATTTTGACGAAAAATATTTCTATTAAGCCGCAGATCCTGGTTCGTTAAGTATTGCAGGTTGGGAGCCACTCTCATGCTATCTGCATGCGTAGCGCGGGAACGATAAATTACGGCATTCCTTAAATCCTTGTAAGTGTTTAAATTATAAAAAAATACATAGGCTGTAGTTCCTAACGCGCCATAAATAATTGGGATCTTCCAGTATTTTTTATTGTACCATTGTCCCCAGCCAGGCAAAATAGCAGAGCGAAGCATCGCCGTTTTCGGATTAAATTTTTTTAATGCTGTGTCAGAGGCCAGCAAACTTTTGCCCGATGTGTCTGCCTTGTTACTTTTTAAAATAATCGTGTCATGTTTTTCTGCGATAGCAGTATCGGTCGCTTTGGCTAAAGTGGTGTCTTCTTTTTTTATAATTTCTTCATTCTTTTTAATAAGAGAAGTATCGGGTTGCTGTGCAAAAAGGGCCGTTCCCGGAAACAGAAGGAATAAAAATAAAATGGTAAAAATGAATGAGCGTGTCATAATTTTAATCTACCGAAACCTGCATCTTATCTAAAAGTGAACTTAATTCTTCGATAGAAAAATAATCAAAAGTGATGCTGCCGGTCCCTTTTTTACTGTGAGTCATTTTTACTTTCGTACTGAAATGCGATGCTAAATTATCTTCAATTTTTTTCATAGAAGGTGGCAGCGTTGGTTTTACCGCATTATTAACAGTGTTTTTACCCTGGGTATATAATTTTCTAACAAGATCTTCTGTCTGGCGCACAGAAAGTTCTTTGCTTTTTATTTCATTAAAAATGTACAATTGCTTGTCCACCACGTCCACATTAATCAGCGCACGTGCATGTCCCATACTGATGTTTCCGTTGCGCACAGCTGCCTGGATATCCGGAGGTAATTTCAGAAGGCGGATGTAATTGGTAATCGTGCTGCGTTCTTTGCCCATTCGCTCTGCAAGCTGGTCTTGGGTATAATCCAGTTCTTCCATTAATTGTTTATAACTAAGTGCAATTTCAATCGCATTCAAATCTTCTCTCTGCAAATTTTCCAGCAAAGCGAGCTCAAGAATTTTTGAATCTTTGACGTCTCTTATATAAACAGGAACATCGGCTAAACCAGCGATTTTCGCTGCGCGGAATCTTCTTTCTCCGGCGATAATGCGGTATTTTCCATTGCCAATTTTTGTAACAGTCAGCGGCTGAATTATGTCATGAATTTTTACAGAAGCAGCCAGCTCACTTAACGCATTTGCATCAAAATCGTGCCGCGGCTGTTCCGGATTTGCTTCTATCTGGCTTAACGGAATTCTTGCATTTGCCGGGTTCCCTTTATCAGAAGAATCTTTGATTAAATTTTTTTCAGTTACAGAAAGATCGCTGTCTATATTCTGCAACAACGAACGGATTCCTTTTCCTAATGCGTCTTTTTTATTTGGCGTACTCTTCATTTATTAATTGATAATTATTTAAAAAAGTTTATGGATGCTCCAAAACTTTATCTGTTTGGTTCATTTTCGTCATATTATTTTTTTGCAAAACCTCTTTTGCAAGATTCAAATAATTGATGGCGCCTTTGCTTTCTGCATCGTAAAGTATAGCAGGTTTTCCAAAGCTCGGCGCTTCGCTTAGCCGGGTATTGCGATGGATGACGCTGCTGAAAACCAATTCTTCAAAATGATGGCGCACTTCATTTACCACCTGGTTGCACAAACGCAATCTTCCATCGTACATCGTCATCAAAAGGCCTTCAATCTGCAATTCCGGATTGAGGCGGTTTTGAACAATTTTAATGGTATTTAATAGTTTTCCCAAACCTTCCAAAGCAAAAAATTCTGCCTGAACAGGCACCACCACGCTATCCGATGCGACGAGCGCATTCACTGTTATTAATCCCAAAGACGGTGAACAATCGATGATAATAAAATCATATTGATCGCGGATTTGTTTCAAAACATTTTTTAAAACAGTTTCACGATCAGGATAGCTGATCATTTCAATTTCCGCACCAACGAGATCGATATGTGAAGGCATCAGATCGAGGTAAGGAATTTCTGTTTTTAATATCACGTCTTTTGGCGCAGTTTCATTTACCATGCAATCGTAAAGACCGGTTGTAACATTGTGCAGATCAAAACCAACGCCGGTTGTACTGTTTGCCTGGGGGTCTGCATCTACGAGTAACGTCTTAAACTCAAGCACAGCAAGACTTGCAGCGAGATTAATGGCTGTAGTTGTTTTCCCCACGCCGCCTTTTTGATTTGCAATTCCTATTATTTTTCCCATAATTCGTTTCGCTTGTTCTTTTCTTTTAGATTTGGATTCATTAATTTAATCCGTATTTATAATTTTCTCAAAATTCAAATCCTGCTTCTTTGTTCTTCCAACTTGAACCTTGAATATTGAACATTGAACATTGACAATCCCGCAAATTTAATTATTAGCCTTAATATTAACGCATTAATCGCCTAACTTCTAACAATTTGTTATTTGTGTACGTGAATAAGTTGAAAAGCGATTAATTTTATCCCATGTACACGATTATAAGCGGCACAAACCGGATTGGAAGTCATACGGAAAAAGTAGCAAAGGAATATCAACGCATTTTGAAAAATAAAAATATTGACGCAAACATTTTTTCTTTAAAAGGCCTTGATGTTCTTCATCGTTCTGCCGAAATCATCAAAGCAGAAGCGGAAATTTTAATTCCTACAAAAAAATTTATTTTTATTATCCCGGAATATAATGGTTCTTATCCCGGCGTTCTGAAAGCAATGATTGACAATAGCGACATAAGAAAAGTATGGAATTTTAAAAAGGCATTATTAACAGGCGTCGCCACCGGAAGAGCAGGAAATCTACGTGGTATGGATCATCTTTCCGATACGTTGCATTTTATGAAAATGAATGTTTTTTACAACAAACTTCCCATTTCAGTAATTGATAAAGTGATGGATAAAGAAGGCCGTCTGAATGACGAAACGCTACAGGCAGTAAACAAACAAATAGATGAATTTCTTATTTATTAAACAGGTTAAATTATCTTAAAAAATGCGTACTCCTCTGGGAACTTTTATTATAATCCTTATCATGATTTTACTGGATATATATGTTTTCCTTGCTATAAAATCAGTAAGTCAGTCTGCCACTTCACGGCTAAGAACAGTTATTTATGTTATTTATTGGATTATTGCGATTGTAGCGGTAGCCGGCTTTCTGATTTTTGTTTTTACAGGACCGGAATTTTTACCAAAAAAAGTAAGAACGTATCTTTTTGCAAGCGTCCTTGCTTTTGTTTTCGGTCAATTGATTTCCTCGGTTTTCTTACTGATAGATGATGTGCGACGATTGATTCAATGGCTGGCCGGAATCGCTTTTTTTAGAAATACAGAGGTTTCACAAATGAACGGCGACGGAATCAGCCGCTCTGTATTCCTTAGCTGGATTGGATTAGCGGCGGGCACCACACTTTTTGGAAGTTTAATTTATGGATTCTCGAATAAATATAATTATAAAGTAAAACGTGTAAAACTTGCATTTGATAATTTGCCTCCTGGTTTCGAAGGATTAAAAATTGTCCATTTCAGTGATGTGCACTGCGGAAGTTTTATGAATAAGAAAGCAGTGGAGCATGGCGTGGAAAAAATCATTGCTCAAAATGCGGATCTGGTTATTTTCAGCGGCGACCTGGTGAATGACCGCGCGTCTGAAATGGTGAATTATATGGATGTTTTTAATAAAATAAAAGCGCCAATGGGCGTGTATTCTACCTTCGGAAATCATGACTATGGCGATTATGTAAAGTGGCCTTATGACGGGGTAACGAAAGAGCAAAATTTAATCAATCTCGCAAAAATTCATGCAGAACTTGGCTGGCGGTTGATGATGGATGAGCATGTAGAACTGGAAAGAAACGGAGATAAAATCGCATTGATAGGCATACAAAACTGGAGCGCGAAAGCGCGTTTCCCGAAATACGGCAATATGAAAAAAGCTTATTCCGGTGCAGAAAAATATCCTTTTAAGATCCTCGTCAGCCATGATCCAAGCCATTGGGACGCCCAGGTTCGCCGTGAATATCCGGATGTTGATTTGACGCTCAGCGGCCACACGCACGGAATGCAATTTGGCGTGGAAATTCCGGGATTCAAATGGAGCCCGGTTCAATATATTTATAAAGAATGGGATGGCTTGTATGTAGAAGGGAAACAAAAATTATATGTAAATCCGGGATTTGGATTTATTGGATATCCAGGCAGGGTAGGGATTCTCGCAGAAATAACGGTGATAGAGTTGCTTGGGAAAAGTTGAATGTTGTCCGAAGGACCCCTTTAACGACAGTAAACCAATAAATATAAGCAATTTGTATTTTCAAGTGGCCTGTTTTTTTCTGAAACAAATTTAATAGAAATGACAACAGTATCGCCATCTTATTGAAAGCGCGGGTCAACAAACAAACAAATAACCGGAATTCCTATTGTCATTTAAAAAAAATCCTTCCCATATCAAAATGAGAAGGATTTTTAAAAAGGCACTTAAAAAAGATTCCTATTTCAATTCTTTAATCAGCTTTTCATTCAGCAATACATAATCGCTGTTGTTTGCTTCTTTTGAAAGTTCTATCGATTGTTTTGCAGAAGCAAGAGCGCCCTTTTTATCACCCATATCTTTCTGAATTTTGGCCTTATAATAAACCATGAAAAAAGGTGGTTTTCCGCTTTGATTTATCGCTTCGTTTACCATTTGCAGCGCTTTTGCTTTATTGTTATCATATTCGTTATAAAACTGAGCAGCCTGCCAGTATGGTTTTTTATCAGAAGAAAGCGCCGATTCAATCTGTGCCCTTATTTTATCTTTGATGTTTACTTTTATCGGAATATTTACTACCACATTATCCCACATTAATGAGAGATCACAACTCTCCGCGTTGATGTTCGAAAACTGCATAGTAAAGGTTTCAATTTTATTGGCTGTTTTATTTGACTTTACATTTTCCCTGAAAACATCATCGCTTTGTTTATAACCAGCGACACCGGAGTTATTAAATCCTTTATTCAGGACAATTGTCCATTCGCCATTTTTGTGAGGAATCGTGTATATCGCATAACTGCCTGTATCGACCTGGTGGCCAAAAATTTCTACCGGATCATTGAATTTTATTTTAGTGGCTGCGTTCGCTCCGGTTCGCCACAAGGAATCGTAAAGAACGACGGTTCCAAAAACATTTCTTCCTTTGAGTGAAGGCCTGCTGTAAGTGAGTTCTACAGAAGAAAGCCCGAAATCCTGCCGGATGAATTCAGTTGGTGAAGGCGCAGGCATTCTTATTTGAGAAAATGCGGAAACGCTTAAAAAAGCAGAAAATAAAAACGCAAAAAAAACTTTTTTCATGATAATTAATTTGATTAAAGATGAAGTTAGTCAATATAAATCTTTATTCGTTTTATTAATTTTAAAAAAGAAGAATCCGCGTTATTTCTTCATTTACTGTATCTAAAAACCGGTCTTTTTTGAAAAAAAAATAACACAAATCCAATTTGAAATCTTCGTATGTGCATGACCGTTATATGGAAATTAAACTGCTAATCAAAATAAATCTTTACCGTCTGATAAAGTAACCGGTTTTGCATGTATTGGGTTTGCATATTTACTTTCTCAGAGTAACCTTCAAGACCAAACAAGCCCGCTGCATTGCCTTTGTTTATTGCTATTTCAAGATAATTGGCTGAATTGAATAAAGCCAGTTTTTCACTTTCATGTACGTCAGCATAAGTCTCACTGATTTTCTCAATGATCTCGTCCCGTTTAAAAACAATTTTAAAACTTCTGCCGCGCCTTTGCTCTTCAAATTCGTCTTTGGTAATATTGATAATTACATTTTCAAAATTATCAATAAAAATAATTTGCCCTTCCATATATTTTTCCCGAAGCAAGGGACGTAATGGGTTTTTTACTTCTATTGAAACGTCCGGATCTCCACATTCTTCCATTGTTTTTCCATCCACGATATTTTGATATGCTTGTGCAAAAATCTTTGCACAATACAAGGTATTTTTTTGTTCCGATGGATCCAAAGAAAGCGCGACAATTTTCTGTGGCGTTTCTTCCAGAATCATTGTAATCAAACCATTATCAGCGCATCCGATATATTGACCATTATGTTGGATAAATAACAAATGATCCGGCCTTTTATCAAAAAGATTTACCAGTACAATATGAAAGGTTTTTGGAGGAAAATTTTTGATGGCATTCCGGCAAACATAAGCAGCCTGCGGATAATTGAATGGTGATAATTCGTGCGAAATATCTACGATCTTAAATTCAGGATTGATCTGAAATAATTGTCCTTTCACAGCTCCTGTCAAAAAATCCTGCCGCCCGATATCTGATGTAAGTGTTATTAAAGCCATTCAAAAATGTGATTCTGATTTTTTAAAGGTAGCAAATGAAGCGTTTTATCTT
The DNA here is from genome assembly GCA_963706825.1 of uncultured Chitinophagaceae bacterium. Lineage (GTDB taxonomy): Bacteria > Bacteroidota > Bacteroidia > Chitinophagales > Chitinophagaceae > Ginsengibacter. The sequence continues at coordinate 77,259 of CAVPNT010000007.1, forward strand.
TTAAAAATTATTTTATTAATTCCCCATTTTTAAAAAAGAATTTCCTGGTTAATTTATCTGTCAGCGAAGGAAAAAATTTATTCATATACACGGTTTCTTTTCCTGTAAAAGTCAATACCAGCGTGCGTTTTCTTTTCGCAATTGCTTTGATGATGTGTTGGGCGCATTCTTCTGCCGTCATCAATTTTTCTTCTTTCAAAGGAGATTCTCCCTGCGGTTTTGCATCTTTATTTAACGCGGCATTACGGATATTTGACTTGGTAAATCCGGGGCAAACCCACATTACATTGACACCGGTTTCCAGCAATTCTGTACGCAAAGCCTCAAGCCAACCATTTACTGCAAATTTGCTGGCGCTGTATCCACTTCTTCCCGGCAAACCTCTGTAACCCGCTACAGATGACATTCCTACAATAGTTCCTTTATTTTTCAGAATTGAATCCAAAGCAAATTTTGTACAATAAACTGTTCCCCAAAAATTAATATCCATCACTTTTCTCAATGTTTCAAGGCTTGTTTCCTGAAACATTCCGCGCATGGAAATACCTGCATTATTTATCAAAACATCTATTCCATTAAATTTCTGAATAGTGCTTTCAATAAAATTTTTACAATCTGTTTCCTTGCTTACATCAGCAACCATTGTAAATAAAGGTTTTCCCGAAAATTCATTTTCCAAATCAATTAGTTTTTCTGCTGTTCTTGCGCAGGTGGCAACCCTCGCTCCCTCTTCTAAAAATTCTGCAACAAGCGCTTTTCCAATCCCATCTGTACCGCCGGTAATTACTACAATTTTATTTTTAAACATCATTCGATTTTGGGCAAAAATAGCGGAGAAGGAAGAAAAGAAAAATTAATTGATCAGTTGCATCATTCTCAATAATTACAACAAATAAAATGAGTAAGTGGATTTTATAAGAAATGAAAATCATAAGCTGAAAGGCCCAGCAGATAACGGTTCCATGAAATAATATAATTTTCTTTCTGAAAAAATTTGGTTCAAACTTTTTTTCACTTATTTTTGCACTCCTTTAAAAAAAACAGGACATAAAAAATGATTCGGTAGCTCAGTTGGTAGAGCACATCACTTTTAATGATGGGGTCCTGGGTCCGAGTCCCAGCCGAATCACACCTTAGTACTCATGGGTTTCATTCAACTGAAACCCATTTTTATTTTTGGTGATGCAAATACTATGCAATACATTGAAGGATATGGGGCTATTTCTTGATAAGGGTTGAAAGGTGGAACAGCAATAACTGTACGGACTGAAATACTACAAGTTGGGGAACAGAAACTTATAGTGCATCAGCAACAATAATCAATTGCATTAATTAAAAAGCTTTAGTGAAATTCTTTTTAACTATATTATTTATTTGTTTGCTGCAAAATAGTTTTGCAACCACTTACTATGTTTCTAATTCTGGCAAGGATGCTAACAATGGTATATCAACATCTACTGCATGGCAAACATTATCAAAAGTAAATGCTACCAATCTTCAGCCAGGAGACAATGTTCTATTAAGGAGGGGCGATACTTTTTATGGAAATATTGTTCAAAACATTTCTTCTTCCAGTTCAAGCACTCCAATTACATTTGGTGCATATGGCTCCGGAAATAAGCCAATTATTACAGGTTTTACTTCCGTTACATCCTGGACTAATTTAGGTAATAATATCTGGGAAAGTACTAACCCTGTTTCCACGTTATCCAATGTAAAGACGGTTGTTGTAAATGGAGTAAATACTCCAATGGGAAGATACCCAAATGGCGACGCCTCTTACCCATACTTCCCCAACTTTTTTATATTCCAATCAAGTACTGGTACAGGAAATGGCGCTTCTTCTATAACCAGCAGTAGTTTAAGCGGTGGTAATAACTGGACAGGCGCAGATGTAGTTATAAGAGTTAATCAGTGGTCATTTCATCATGAAGTAATTACAAGTCAAAGTGGAAGTACGCTTAACTTTTCTGGTCTTGGTACAGGGTTAACACGTAATTGGGGATTCTTCATTCAAAACGATATAAGAACTTTAGATCAACAAAATGAATGGTATTATAATCCTTCAACTAAGAAATTAGATATTTATAGCACTTCAATGCCTACCAATGTTCAAGTTTCTACTATTGATACCTTATTTTATTTTTACTCTAATATTCCACAAGTTACTTCTGAAACTATAGAAAATATCCAATTCACAGGCGCAAATACCAATGCAGTTTGGATGAGTGGAAATTTGATTTTTTCTGTTACTAATTGTGATTTTTCATATTCAGGTTTTGAAGCAATGTATCTTTATGGTGGAGGTATTGTAGGCGGAACAATAAATGGCAACACTTTTTATAATAATGGAAGCAGCGCCTTAGCTAACGCCGGTACAGTTAGTCATCTAACAGTCACTAATAATAATATAAACATGTCGGGGGTTATTTCATATTATAAACAAGATGATTATGCTAACGGAGGAATAGATATCACTGCACCTTATTCTTTGGTTCAGTATAACACGATTGATAGTAGTGCTTATTGCGGAATTAATTTCAATGGCGATAGTGTTCAAGTCAGGAATAATTTTATAAACCATTCAGCTATTGTCAGAGGCGATGCTGCGGGAATTTATACTGGGTATGCTCATAACCGTGGTAAAGTTATAGATGGAAATGTTGTGCTTAATTCGGTGGGTAATCCACGCGGTTCTGCCGGTAATGATTATTTTGCAATGGGCATTTACATTGATGATTTAGGGAATAACATTTCAATTACTAACAATACAGTAGCTAATGCCCGAACTTCTGGAATTTATCTTCATAATTCAAATAACTTATTTGTAAGAAATAATAAAATTTACAACTGTGGTGCACTTGGTACTGAAATTATGTGGGCAAATGGTGGAATCAGTATGGATGCTAATACAAGTCTTACTGGTAATGTATATAATAATAGGTTAACAAATAACATAGTTTTTTCAACAAATCAGTACCAATACAACTTAAATTATTATGCAGAAAATGGAAGTAATGGTGAAGTTGGAAATTTCGGTGTCATTGATTCTAACTACTATGTAAAAATAAACTCAAATGCTACAGCAATTACAAGCCAACAGAATGGCATAAATGGAGTAATGAATTTAGCATCATGGCAATCTGCAAGTGGACAAGATTCACATTCGCAAAATTCGGCAAAAGCTATAACTGTATTAGATAGTGCTTTATTTGTTTACAATCCAAATAACTATGATAGTACAGTTACTTTGCCTTATAAATACCAAGATGTAAAAGGATATAACTATGATGGAAGCATAACCCTTGCACCTTATTCATCTGCCGTTTTAATTTTCAATGGAAATCTTGCGTCACTAATGATGAAAAGAAAAATTAAAATTCATTTTGTGAATCCCCTGCATTAAAAGCAGCAAGTTTAATCTTAAATAAACGATATACTTCCACCATAGAACTCATTGAAAGATTTATATCTGATTTGAAGAATTTCAGGAACGATTCCTTTGATGGCCCATTCAATCCGGAAAGCAATTTTTCAGCTTTCATGAGCCGAATCACAAAGCGTCTCCAAAAGAAACGCTTTTTTATATCGTAATTTTTTATGTCAAAACTATAACCGTGTTTCTGCTGAAGTGTTTTTTTTAATGTTATTCCCTTCATTTTCTTATTGTTTTGTTACATTCCCGCAAGTTCATCCACTCCTGTGAAAAGTATTAAATCATTGCATGCTTTTTGCTACTTATTTTGCATGTCTAAAATTCTAATTCTTGATGATGATTTGGACCTTCTGGCGGTTGTAAAATCCCTTCTTCGCAAAAAAGGATTTGAGGTTTTTGCATACTCGGATTGGCACAAGGCATGGGATGGTGTGAGGACGTATAAGCCGCAGCTTATCCTGTTGGATGTTTTTCTTTCCGGCACTGATGGGCTGGACGTTTGTAAAAAATTAAAATCTTCAGTGTTTACAAGGAATATCCCGGTAATTATGTTTTCTTCTTATCCAAATATTGCTGATACGGCTATTTATGAATATGGAGCGGATGATTTTATGGCCAAACCATTTGAAGTGAATGATATGGTAAAAAAAATCCGTCATCTGTTAGCAAAAACACACGCTTCCGCTTAAGGAAATTTTCACACTAACTAATTTCTTTCAGTAACAAATTTTCAATTGTACTGCATGGAACAAAAAAGGGTTTGTGTGTTATAACAAGATTCAGAACCTGCCCGGTTACTGAATACGTTCCTTTGATGGTATTGCCGTAAACCGTAATTCCAAAATCTCCGGAGGTTTCATTGCCATTAAAAGTTCCATTGTAACTTTCTATTGCTGCTTTTGCTTTTGCAATAACAACAGATACCGGCTCCTGAAAAGGTAAATTAAAATTGCAATCTGACATATTCTTTTTATTAAGGGTGTGGAATTTTATGGGGAAAAGCATACACAGTTTCATGGGTAAAAACGGCATTGCTTTATTTGAAATATTTTTTGCTTTTCAAATTTTAATAAGTCGTTTTATCTTTTTTCTCTTTCCATTTATGAAAAACGGTTTTTGCATTTTCGCTGTGCAAATTTATCAAAGGAATTTTTCTTTCTTCCATTTTCGCATTGATTTCATCGTAAATCATGGAATCATCAAACCCAATTTCTGCAGCATCTTGTCTTGAATTGGCAAAATAAATAACATCGGGTCGTGCCCAATATATCGCACCGAGGCACATGGGACAAGGTTCGCAGGAAGTATAAATTTCGCAACCTTCCAATTGAAATGTCTCAAGCGTTTTGCAGGCTTTCCTGATCGCAATAATTTCTGCGTGGGCAGTTGGATCATTCGTGCTGGTCACTTTATTATTTCCCCTGCCTATTATTTTATTGTCTTTCACAACTACACAACCAAAAGGGCCGCCGTCGTTTTTATTAATTCCTTTTTCAGAAAGTAAAACCGCTTCATGCATAAACTTTTCTTCTCTTGTCATACTGGAAATTATTCTCATTTTTTTAAAGATAATTTTTAAAATTTAAATCAAATGTATTTCGATCCATAATTTTAAAATAAAACAACCATGTTATTTTTTTGTCTCAATGCGTTACTTTTATCAGATATAAAAATGAGAAGATTAAAATTATTTTAAAAAATGAGTACGATGAAAGTTGGTATCGCCTGCGATCATGGCGGCTTTGAATTGAAAAATATGCTGTTGCCTTTTCTGTTAGCGCAGAAGTTTGAAATAAAAGATTTTGGCGCTTTCGAATTGAACTCTATAGATGATTTTCCTGATTTTGTAGTACCATTAGCAAAAGCAGTTGCAGAGAAAAATGTAGATCGCGGTATTGCAATTTGTGGAAGCGGCGTGGGAGCTGCAGTTGCGGCAAACAAAATTGCCGGAGTGAGAGCAGCGCTTATTCATGAACATTTTTCGGCTCACCAGGGCGTTGAAGACGATGATATGAATCTCATTTGCCTGGGCGGCAGAGTGACCGGTTTTGCGGCAGCAGAAGAACTAATAATGGCTTTTTTGAATGCCGTATATATTCCGGAAGAACGCTTTGAAAGAAGGCTGCAAAAAATAAAAGCTTTGGAATAAAAAATAATTGAAAGTATTTTTCACCATTCTTTATTTCGGGTACGCGCTTTTCATTTCCTTTTTTTAATCAAGCTTTTTTTTGCAACCAGAATAATTTTTTTATTTAGAAAAATATGAACGAACCAATCAAAATATTATTCTCAGATATAGGCGGAGTATTGCTTACCAACGGATGGGGGCATTTATCAAGAATGGCTGCTGCTAAGAAATTCCATCTCAATTATGAAGAGATGGATGTGTTGCACGATTTCATTTTTAATGTTTATGAAATGGGCAAAATTAATCTGGATGATTATCTCAATACCGTTGTTTTTACAGAAAAAAGAGATTTCAGCCGGGAAGAATTTAAGGAATTCATGTTTGCTCAATCTGCCGAACTTCCTGATATGCTTCCATGGATGATTGACTGGAAAAATAAGCATGAAAATATCAAGGTCATTTCGATTAATAACGAGCCGCGCGAATTGAATGAATACCGGATCAATAAATTTAAATTACACCATTTTTTTGACGCTTTTATTTCTTCCTGCGAAGTGGGGATGCGCAAACCTGATCCCGGAATTTTCAATCTTGCCCTTGGAATAGCACAAGCCAAACCTGAAGAATGTATTTATTTCGATGATCGTTTTATGCTGGTAGAAGCGGCAAAAAAAGCAGGCATTCGTGCGTATCAACATACCAGTTTTGAAAACACGAGAAAGATAATTGAGGATTTGGTTTAGGATATTCACCGTTAGTAACAAAATTGCTTCTCCCTTCATCCACCTTATCACCTATTATTTCAACTTCTTTTACTCCTCGTTTTCAATAATAAAAGAGTTTAATAACTAATGCACTTTGTGAATTGAAAATACAAAACCGGATTATTTGTCGCTTTACTGAATGAGATAAAGCATAGAAGAGAAGCTCCTACCGAAGATTTTTTTACTTTTACACACAATTCATCGTGAAATAGAAAGCAAGAGTCTTTTACAAATAATTTAATAATTCAATAATTTATCAGGGTAATCATTTACAAACCCGTTTACCAACCCAAAACATGAAACTTTTTCCTGAATCTGCCTCCCATCAGTTAGAATTTGATAAAATAAAAGAATTGCTTGCGGCGCATTGCCGCTCAGAATATGCGCGCAGAAGGGCTTTTGAATTACGCATTCATACTCATAAAAAATTTATAGAACCACAGCTTTTACAAACACACGAATACAAATTACTTTTTGAAAATCATTTGTATTTTCCTGATGATGCGGTTTTAAATCTTTCGAAAGAATTAAAATTACTAAGCATTGAAGCCTCGATACTTTCCGGCGAACAATTTCTGCAAATAAAAAAACTGGCTCATGCGATTCAGCAAATTTTCCGGTGGTTTTCTCCGGATAGAAAAGTGGCTTATCCTTCTCTTGCATTGATCATCGAACAAACTTATTTTGAAAAAACAATTCCAAAATTAATTGATGAAATACTGGATGAATACGGCATTGTAAAAGACAGTGCCTCTGAAAAACTGGCTTCAATCAGAATGTCTTTGTACAAAAAAAGAGCAGAACTGAAAAGAGTTTTTGATCGCATTGTAAGCAAATTAAAAAAGCAAGGTTATCTCACAGACATTGAAGAAAGTTTTATGAATGGCAGAAAAGTACTGGCAGTTTTTGCAGAGCAAAAAAGAATGGTAAAAGGAATTTTGCATGGGGAAAGTGACAGCCGCCGTACTTCATTTATCGAACCTGAAGAAACCACTCATTTGAATAATGATATTTTTTCTTTGGAAAATGAGGAACGAAAAGAAGTGAATATTATTCTTCAAAAACTCACCTCTAAAATGCGTACTTATCATTCTTTGCTTGCAGTTTATCATGAAATAATTGGTGAGTATGATTTCATAAGAGCCAAGGCCCGGCTGGCTTTGGACTATCATGGCAATTTACCGGCGCTGCATGACAAGGCAATTGTAAAATTGAGAAATGCGGTGCATCCTTTGCTTTTTATTTATAATGAAAAATTAAAAAAGCCGACTGTTCCCGTCAATCTTTCTTCTGGATGATAAGAACCGAATTCTTGTAATCAGTGGGCCAAATGCAGGAGGTAAAACAGTCACTCTAAAAACGGTTGGTTTGCTGCAAATGATGTTACAAAGCGGCTTGTTGGTTTCGTGCGACAAGGACAGTGAGTTTGGAATTTTCAAACAACTGATGATCCATATTGGCGATACACAAAGCCTCGAATTTGAATTAAGCACTTATTCCTCGCATCTCATTAATATGAAATGTTTTATGGAAAATGCGAATGGGAAAACGCTGTTTTTTATTGACGAATTGGGCAGTGGAAGCGATCCGAACCTGGGCGGCGCATTTGCAGAAGTAATCATGGAAGAACTTGCAAAAAAGCATGCTTTTGGCATCGTAACGACCCATTACCTGAATCTGAAAGTAATGGCAAATAAAGTGAATGGAATTATCAACGGCGCTATGGCTTTTGATGAAAAAAACCTGAAACCACTTTATCAGTTGGCCATTGGAAAGCCAGGCAGCTCCTACACTTTCTCTATCGCAGAGCGAATTGGATTATCACAAAATCTGATTGATAAAGCAAGAAAATTAGTAGATGAAAATCATTTCTCGCTCGATAAATTATTGAACAGTACAGAGCAGGACATGCAACAAATACAATCCGAAAAAAAGAAACTCGATAAGCTGTTGAAAGAAAATGAAAAGTTGCAAAAAGAAATGCAGCAGGTGATTCAAAAAGAAAAGCACAAACAGCAGGTCGAATTATTAAAAGAACAAAATCAGATCAATGAAGCCAAGTATGTTTATCTCAAAGAAATGGACCGCAAATTAAAATCTATTTTGATAGAATGGAAAAAAACGGATGATAAAAGTAAGATTATAAAAATGATGCAGGCATTGCTTTTCAAACAGCCCGAAAAACAAATTCTGCAGAAAAAACAAAAGAAAATTGACAATAAATACCTGGAGATAGATGAACCGGTAAAGCAGGGTGATAAAGTAATTATGATCACCAACCGGCAGGTAGGAATGGTTACTGCTATCCGCGGAAAGAAAGCAGTGGTGCAGGTTGGCGCCATTCCAATTACCGTAAGCATTTCAGATTTGAAAGTAGTAATAGAAAAAGCAACGGTTGAGGGTGAAGAAAAATAACCACCTTCTACATGCTCTCTACTACTTGCTACTTTCTACTTCCATCACACTACTTACTCCCACCGGGTTTATCTGTTCTTTTAAGTAATCCATATAACGCAGATTCTTCACTTTACTTTCTAACCATCCATAATAATTAAAATAAAGAAAATAAAGATTTTCATCAGGATCGTTTCTGTAATTATTGAGATGTTTCAGGAAGTTATGAATCAGTTGATTAGCGCTTCGCTTGGATTCAGCAGCCGATAAATGCCCAAGGAACAACATCAATTCGCGTTCGAAAGGACGCAGTTTTTTGCGCGCATATAAAAAGTGATATGCAGATTTCAAAGCGCTATCCAGTCGATCCCATTCTTTTTTTTCATAAAGGATAACAGGGAAAAACAAGAGAGAAAAATACAGAATATCTTCGCGGTTTATATGCTGGTTTTGCTCCTTAATCACCGATAACAGGCTTTCTGCATCTTCCCATTGCTCCATTACGAAATAAGAAATACAAACCGAACCTTTTATAGACAATTGTTCTGCCGGCGATAAAATTTCTGAAGAATAATTAAATATGATTTCTGCCTTGTTATCAATCAAAGCTTTCACCCGGTCAAATTGGGCAGTTTTGAGATATACTTTTAATTGAGTATTGAATTGAATGACTTCAAAATGTTTACAGTAAACTTCATTTCGCAGATGTGCTTTTGCCAGCAGGCTGAAAGAATTTAGATTTTCTGCCACTTTATCAATAGTATTTCCGGAGAAACCATTGTAACAGCTTACATTAAAAGAATTTAAAAAAAGAAGCGGGTATTCGTTTATCAAATGCTGATTTTTTTTCCATAAATAAAAAATGCGGTTACAGGTAGCCGAACAAAGCAAAGTTTGATGAAGCATATATTCACATAAAGCCAGCGTATTTTGGAAAACTAATGAAATCAAAGGATGATCTTCTCCGGCAGGATTATTAGTGAGCAATTGTTCTTTCGCGCTACTTATTTCCGCCAGTTCTTCATTCGTTATAGGCAACCAGGAATGAAAGGTAAGACGACGTACTTTTTCATATAAAAACCTGGTTTCAACAAACTGCTGATGCAATTCTATTGCCTTCTTTAATTCGGAAAAAATTGTATCTGTCGTATTTTTATATTCTTTAAAATCTTTAAATTCGAGTACTTTATTTTGCAAATACAACAACTGGATAAGCAAATGATATTTTTCAAATTTTTCTGCCAGCGGAATTGCTTTTTTACAAACCTTTTGAGCCAGTTTTAATAAATTTTTTTCCTGCAAGGCCCTTATTTGCTCCTGCATAAAATACAATTGGGTATCCACAGAATTATTTCTTTTCTGAAATACCAAAGCATCTGCAATATCTTTTTGCAGATAAGATTTCAGTCCGGAAAAATGAATCTTGTTTTCGATTTCAAGGGCTTTGCTCAGTTCATTTTCATCGTGTACATTACTTTCATCTATTAAGCGGAATAACTTTAAATGAAGTGCCCCATTGTGTTCGGTGTGTCTTTTCGCAAATTTTTTATAATACGATTTTTCGCTGGAGGTAAGTCCTTTTATCAAACTGAAAATATCCGGATTAGTCACTTCTTTTTTTAAATCGTACTTCATAAAAAATATTGAGAATTAATCCTTCCGATGCGTGACATTCAAAAAGGGGGTTATCGCAAGTAAGAAAAGCAACAAAGCCATCTAAACAAAAATCGATTTCCTTTCAGTAAACCAACAAATAACCGGTTTTTTGATATTGCTACTTTACCATAAAATCCAATCACATTAAGCTATAACCATATCTGCTGCTGTTTCTTATTTGCCTCTGATGTTTGATTACTAAAATTACATCATTTTTAATTCCATTAATCAATTGATAATTACAAAATAAAATTTTCCAAATAATAGCTTTTCAAATTTATTGATTACTAAATATGCGAAAGATTTGTAATTGTTTTAAATTACACAACTGAATACATTGCGATGAACATTCATTAAGATTAAGCGAAAAGAAAAATCTCTGATATGAACTCACACTATAAATCCCCTGGAGTTTACATTGAAGAAATGTTGCCTTCTGTTATTACTTCAGTTGAAACCGCTATTCCTGCATTTATTGGCTACACGGAAAAAGCTGAACTGAAACAATCAGGAGACTTGAAAATGAAACCGTGGCGCATTCAATCGATGGCAGAATATGAACGATATTTTGGCTACCCATCTTCCGAAAATGGCAGTATAACAGTTGTAGTCACTACCTCCGCATCAGGAACACAAGTAAATGCCGGGATTGACGAAACACTTCGTTCGAAATTCCTCATGCATTATTCTATGCAAATGTTTTTTGCAAACGGTGGCGGCGCATGCTGGATTACTTCTGCAGGAGATTATACTACAACAGCAGGACAGATTACTGCACAGGACCTGGAAGATGCTTTGGCAGAGGTGGCCAAAATAAATGAAGTAACCTTGTTGCTTTTTCCTGATGCCATAAATCTTTCGTCTGATTCTGACTATTATGGTGTTTATTCTGCAGCAATACAGCAGGCCGCGGTTTTACAGGACCGGTTTGTGGTGATGGATGTTTATCATGATAGTAAAAATAGTGACAATTGGCATTTGGATATTGATGGAAACGCAGGTGGTTTCAGAAATATGCTTGCCGGAAGCACTGATAATTTAAAATATGCAGCGGCTTATTTTCCTCAACTCTATACAACAATAGAATATAATTATAAAATGCAGGGTGGTCAACCCACCGATAATGAAGCATCGATAATGATCAGCGGCGGGGCCGCTGCAACTCTTGCAGATTTAAAACAGGCAAATAACGCTCAATATTTACAGGCAAAAAATGCAATCAAAAATATTCCAATGCTGCTTCCGGCATCACCAGCGATTGCCGGCATATACGCAACAGTTGATAACAACCGCGGCGTTTGGAAGGCACCTGCTAATATCAATATTCAAACCGCCATCCGACCACAATATTTAATTACACAACAGGAACAGGAAAATTTGAATATTGATATCAATACCGGAAAATCAATTAATGTAATTCGCACTTTTCCAGGCCACGGGCCTGCCATTGTTTGGGGGGCACGCACTCTTGCCGGCAACGATAATGACTGGCGTTATATTTCTGTGCGCCGCTTTTTTATGGTGGTCGAAAAGTCTGTCAAAAATGCAACCCAGCAATTGGTATTTGAACCAAATGCAATGAATACCTGGGTGAAAATAAAATCGATGATATCCGATTACCTGACAGAACAATGGAAATTTGGTGCATTGCTGGGGACTACTCCCAAAGATGCTTTTTTCGTCCGTGCCGGATTAGGTGAAACGATGACCGCGCAGGACGTGCTGGAAGGGCAAATGATTGTAGAAATTGGAATGGCAGTAGTGCGCCCGGCTGAATTTATTATCCTCAGAATTGTGCAAAAAATGCTAAAGGATTCTTGATTTTTTTTTAATTTATTATTCAAAAAAAAAAGAAAAATGAAAACTGAGAAAAGGATTGTCATCAACGCTTTAGCGGATAATAGCGGGCACTTTAGTGCCGATTTTATGGTAACAAAAATTGAAACAAATGTCACGCGCGCAGATATAGTTTTAACAAAAGAAATAAATAATCATTATAAGAATCTCAAAGACTGGATCGATACCAATACCAGTTTGAGGCAGGGATCGTTTATGGACAAAGGTTTGAAAAGGGGTTTTCGTGTTTTATTTTATGGCCCTTCCGGAACCGGAAAAACGCTGACAGCCGCAGTACTCGCAAAGGAGACGAACAAAGAAGTTTATGCAATTGATTTATCTAAGGTGATTTCAAAATACATTGGTGATACAGAAAAAAATCTTGATAGATTATTCGCGAAAGCAGAAGAAAAAGATTGGATTTTATTTATTGATGAAGCCGATGCTTTATTTGGCAAGAGAACCAATGTTGGTGATGCACACGATAGGTATGCGAATCAGGAAGTGTCTTATTTATTGCAGAAAATTGAAAATTATCATGGCCTTGTAATTGTGGCGTCTAAAATGAAATCGAATATTGAGCATGCCTTTACCAGAAGATTTAACGAGATAATAAAGTTTCCTGCCCGCAAGAAAAAAGAACGCACAGAGAGCTAAAATTTTTTGCGATGCGCTGCAGATTACAATGACATCGCAGATAAAGTAAAAAACTCAGGGATTCGGTTCCATTTGTGCAAGCTGTTTGATCTCATCGAGTCTTTTGTGATACTCTTCCGAATCATTCAAACTTATTGCCTCATTTATCGTTTTTTCAGCTTGTATATAATTTTGCACTTTAGCGTATGCCAATGAAAGATTAGCCCAATAAACTGCTACGGCACCATTCATACTAATTGCTTTTTTATAAGCAATAATGGCATCTGGCATAATATTTTGATAATAATACATGAGTCCGATAAGGTTTAAAAAGTTATCTTTTTTATTTGATACATTTAAGCCTTTTTCATAAACAAAAAGCGCAGTTTTGTAATCTTGCATTTCTTCATAAACCAATCCGAGATTATCGAAATAAATTTCATTCTTATCATCTAAAGAAATGGCTTTATTATACCATTCAATGGCATTTTTGTAGTCTTTTTCGTAATAAGAAATCAATCCATAATTATTGTAATAAACGGCATTTTTCGGGTCAAGTTCAATTGCCTTTTCTATTGCCTTTTTTGCAAGATTATAATTTCCGAGGGCCCGGTAAGAAAGGCTTATATTATCGTAATAAACCGGATTTTGGGGATTGGCGTCAATCGCCTTTTTAATAAAATCAATGGCTGTTTGATAGTCACCTTTCTTGTAGGAAAGCTCGCCGGCTTTGGTGTTGATTATTTCGCTTCCCGGATTTATTTGCAGGGCTACTTTATAAGTATTCATCGCGTCATCAAGCATGCTCTTTTTTTCATAGGCAAGCCCCAAATTTTCATATAATATTTCCTCTTCTTTATTAAGACTGATCGCATTTGTATAATATTCAATAGCCGCATCATAATTTTCATTCAAAAAATAAAAAACGCCTATGCGGTTTTGGTAAGAATAATTGCCTGGTTCAAGCGCTATTGCTTTTTTATACGCTTCTTCCGCATTTATTTTGTCGCCGAGATTTTCGTAAGATAGGCCGAGGTTGCTGTAATAAACGGCATCTTCGCTATTTAATTCCTGGCTTAGTTCAATTGCTTTTTTATAATTGACAATCGCTTCCTTATCATTGCCTGCGTTGTAGTTTGCAATGCCCAGGGAATTGAATGCATCTTTAGAAGGTTGAATGGAAATAGCGGTTTCATACGCTTGTACCGCGTTTGGCCAGTTTTTTAGCTGTATATATGATAGTCCCAAATTTTCATAATAAACCGCTACTTTAGGATTTGCAGAAATGGCTTTCTGATAATATTTTATTGCCTCCTCATTCTGTTTCAATTTATAAGCGCAGATTCCTGCCCGGTTATTAAAGTATTCATCATCAGATTGAAGTTTCAATGCCTGTAAATAAGTATTAAAGGCATCTTCATAGAGTTCCTGGTTTTCCTGGTATTGTCCGAGCAGTTTCAGTGATTCGATGTTATTGGCATCATGTGCTAATCCTTCTTTTAAAACACGAATCACTTCCGGAAAATTTTTTTCTTTTATTAATACAAGAGCGAGTTTATAATAAGAATTGGTAGCTTCAGGGTCCAGTTCTGCTAATTTCTGATAAGCAGCTTTTGCTTCTGTAAATTGGCCGCAGTCTTCATAAGCAAGACCGAGATTATCCCAGTACACAGCTATGGAAGGATTATTTTCAATGGCTTTTTTGTAAAATTGAATGGCTTCCTCAAATCTTTTTTTTCTATACAAAAAAACGCCAAGCCGGTTCAGGTAAATGGAGTTCGCCGGCTCTGCTTCTATCGTTTTGCGATACGCTTCTTCAGCTTCTTTATCTCTGTTTAATTTTTCATAAGCAAGCCCGATATTGTCATACAAAACTGCTTCTCCTTTTCCAAGCGTGATTGCATTTTTAAAATGCTCAACCGCCATATCATATTTCTCCTGCTTCAACAAAAAAACTCCCAGCGTATTCTGATAACTATAATTATCAGGCTCGATTAAAATCGCTTTGGAGTATGCGTCTTCTGCCTCTTGCAACTTACCGGAGTTTTCATAGGCAAGCCCTATATTTTCATAAAGTATGGCCTCGTCTTTCTTCAGTTCAATAGCCTGCAAATAATTGCTGATAGCCGCGTCGTATTGGTTTAACTTAAAATATCCTACTCCCAATTTGTTATAGATGTTCCAGGATGGATCAAGTGCACAAGCTTTTTCATAACATTCAACAGCAACAGCGAGGTTTTTTAATTGATCATTTGCGAGGCCAAGATTTTCATAATAAACAGCTACATTCGGATTCAGATCAATCGCTTTTTGATAATTCTTTTTTGCCTCTTCAAAATTGTCCTGGCTAAAATAAATATTTCCGAGGTTATTGTATAAAACAGAATTTTGAGGTTGTGCTTCAATCTCGCTGTTTAATTTTTCTATTTCTTCCCCACTGCTCATGAGTTTGTGTTTTTAACTACTAAATACAATAATCAGGTTCTTGCGGTGTTGTTGTACCGGGTGCTAAAAGAACCCATATCAATAATTGATTTTGTGACCGGTTCCTTGTCGGTAGCACTCCCGGCCGACTCCATCGGAGATGCATTGGGAAAATCTTTGACAAGAGACGGATCGTTGAATGTGGCGCTTTGCACCTCATTTTCATCTATAGGGTTTGCAGCAAGATTGTTAATGAACCTGTCTGCTTCCTTCATGATGTAAGGGATATCTTTATAACCGGTTTTTATTTCAATGGCGAGGTCTATATCTTTTTTCTCTTCCAAAATTTTCAATGCCTTTTCCCCTTTTATCATTCTGCTTATCAAATCATTCATTTCTTTTTCGAACCTCGTTTCAGGATACTTCGTTTTAAATTGCAGCCACTTTTGCCGGCTCGGATCTTTACGCAACTCGGACCAGTCTTTATCTTCCTGGTTTTTGAATTTTATATTTTTACAAAAGAGAAAACCATTTACATTTCCCTGCAATACCGGCCTGGGATCAGGGATATCTGCATCAGCGGTTTTCTTTAGTTCCGCTATTTCTTTTCGAAGCTGAATGTAAATTTCGCCTATGGTAATAAAATCCTGTCCGGGTTCTGTTCCCTTTCCTATGGTGCTTAAGAGTGCTTCTGTAAAATAAGTGGGTTTTTTAGGTTCTCCGGGATTAAATTTTGCAACATTGTCTTTTCCTGCGGCAAAAAGATAGTAAATACCATTTTCAGATTCTTCAAGTTCCGCTTTATCTTCAGGCAAACTCTTTGATATCAGCGAATCAGCATCCCCCTGGTTTTCTTTGCTCTGTGCTGCATAACAGCAATCTAATATTACAATCAGCTCCTTGGCACAAAACGCTTCCAAATAAGAGAATAACCTTTGGGAATTAACGGATGTAATTTCATAATCGCTTCTTACCGTATCTTTTGATGCAAAAAAAAGATTCGAATCTTCTCCGGGTATTCCATGGCCACTGTAATAAAAGATCAACCGGTCATACAAGTCTTTTTCTAAAAAAGATTTTGTTTCATGTTTTACAGTCAATAATATTTCCTGCGACGATCCGTTTTTTATTTCTACCAGGTGTTTCCCATCATCAGGGATTCCAAAATAATTAGGGTCAATGAAAACGTTTTTAAGCAAGTCCATATTTTGCTCCACGTTGGGGATGTCTTTTTTTTCTCCACCCCAATTGGGAAACATCGAATTGCCTACGAGTATTACTTTTGTTTTTTGAACATCCATGTTCAAATTTTTTAGGGCTGATCCTTAAGTTTACTAACGATTTCCACTATTTGTTCAGGCGACAGCTTGTTGGCAGGTATTATGACTCCATTTGGCAAATGGATTCTTCCATCATGCTGCTCGGCCCATGTGTTCAACAGCGTCACAATTCCTTTTACTACTTCATCACCACCGGCCAGCTTAAGAAGCAAGCTACCAATAAAACTGCCAAGTCCCTGCTCGCCTTCTTTATGCACCGTCCTCGACATTTCAACTTCATCAAGTCCTTTTGCACCCCGGTTTTCAAGAAAATCTTTGAGGTTTTTAGCGTCTGTAACTGCATCGTCGCCTTCTACGCGGATAGTTAGTTCCATAAAATTAATTTTGTATCTAAAGTTAGGATTTTTGAAAAATAAAAAATGAAATAATTATAGTTCCCCAAGGGGTCCTTCGGACAAAGTTCCGCAAAGTGGTCCTTTGGACAACCATCATTTCAACTGATATGCTGCAATCGTTTTATGAAGAAATGTAGGAACGTAAACGATCTTTTTTTCAGGATTATAACCGATATCAGCGGCATTGATTTTCTGATCATGAGTTTCCAATAAAGTTTCTACATTTCCATCAGGATGTACATAATAAATGTAGCCTACCCATGAAGTAGCGAGGTAATCGCCATTGCCAACAGGTTCTATTCCATCAATTCCTTCTGTAACCGTTGCAATCAAAGAGATTTTTTTATTGCGATCTGCTTTCTTTAAATCCCTGCCTTCGGCATAAATCAAATCATCGCCGATTGCTTTCAAACCATTGGCTCCCTTAATATTTTCAAGAAATAAAGAAGGTTGATCATTTTGAATTTTCCAAATCTTACTGGTTTTTGAATCTGAAACAAACACTACCCCTTTGTTTGAAACAGTAATATCATTCAACCCGGACGCATCCGGAATCTGAATTTTCTTTTCAACTTTTCCTTTATTAATATCTATCACAACTACCTCACTGATGTCGGCTGCATAAAGCTTATTGCCAAATTTTCCCAAACCTTTGGGCGCATTTAAACCGGTAATAAAATTGGTATCAATTATTTTTCCGGATAGAGATAATTTCGCTACACCTCCCTTTCCATCTGTATCCCAGGGGCCGCCATCTATCAAAGAAACATACAAAATATTTTTATTCAAATCCGGCAAAACAGATTCCGGAACATTGATAACCGTGTCGGTTTCCCAAAGTTTTACCAGCTGATGTTTTTGTGCACTAACAGAAAAAGAAATAAAAAAAATGGCGGAGAAAAGAAGTTTCTTCATAAATGATTTTTTAGAAGTGATTAAATTGTTTTCAATTTAAACCAATTCCTTCTTTTTGTAATATTTTTTTTAAATATTTTTAAGCCAACTCAATCGTTATTATTTCTGCCTGAATGCAATTGCGGCATGATTGGTATGGGCAAACTGAAAATATAAATCAGGTTTATTTGTTTTTTTACTGGAGAAAATGAATGTGGCTTGTTAAGACAAAAACCACAGCTTTATTTACTTTTGATACATGCTACGGCTGCATAGTTCACGGACATAAACGGAAATGCAAATTTGGCTTATTTGTTCTTTTACCGCAGAAAATGAATATGGTTTGTGAGACATAAACCGCGGCTGTAAATAATTCAATAATTAACCGATCAATCAAATTCAAAACAAACGTTCAACCTTCAACATTGAACCTTACCTTCACTTATAAAATTTTAAAATAATGAAAAAATTATTTTTTGTATTATTCGCAGCTTTATTAGTCAGTAACAGTAATATATATGCACAAAAAGAAAGGGCAGTTTGGAGCAAAACAGAAGCTAATAAATGGTATGCGACAAAAGGCTGGCTGCGGGGAAGTAACTTCATTCCAAGTACTGCAATAAACCAGTTGGAAATGTGGCAGGCCGCTACTTTCGACCCAAAAACAATTGACCGCGAATTGGGTTATGCCCAGTCAATTGGGTTCAATGCCATGCGTGTTTTTCTTCATCATGTGGCCTGGCAGGAAGATCCTTCAGGATTCAAAAAAAGGATAAATGAATATCTTACCATCGCCAATAAACACCACATTGGAACGATATTCGTCATTTTTGATGATTGCTGGAACGATGTTTATCATGCAGGAAAACAACCGGCGCCAAAAACAGGAATCCATAATTCCGGATGGCTGCGTGACCCCGGCACTTTGTATCATACAGAACCGTTGCTGGCCGATACTTTGGAGAAATATGTAAAAGACATCCTGACCACTTTTAAGCATGATAAGAGAATTATTCTTTGGGATTTATATAACGAGCCTGGCAATTCGAATTATGGAAATGAAAGTATGGATCTTTTGCAAAAAGCATTTAAATGGGGAAGAGAAATTAACCCGGATCAACCTTTGTCCGCCGGTGTATGGAATGATAAACTCATTGACCTGAATGTATATCAACTAGCCAATTCTGATGTAATTACTTACCACAATTATGATAAAGAACCCGAACATGCAAAAGTGATTGATTCTTTAAAGCCTTATGGAAGACCGCTTATTTGTACCGAATACATGGCACGCACAAGAGGAAGTTTATTTGCTACGATTATGCCTTTGCTCAAAAAAAATAATGTAGGCGCTATCAACTGGGGATTGGTGTCTGGCAAAACAAATACAATCTATGCGTGGGATACGCCAATGCCCGATGGTGGTGAACCAAAAGTTTGGTTTCACGATATTTTCCAGAAAGACGGAACGCCATATAGTGAAAAAGAAATTGAGCTAATAAAGTCTCTTACCGGTGTAAAGAAAACCGCTGCTGCAAAGTTGTGAAAGGTGAATTGTGAAAGGTGAATTGTGAATAGTGAATGGCTCAGTGCACTTGAATAATTCAATCATCAATAATTGAACAATAACCAAATCCAGGAAGAATTTTTTCGTTGAATAGATTTTTAAAATGATTTTCTGCAAAACGCAACTTTCATCCAATGCTTTTGTCAAATTTCATAAAAAAAATAAGTTACAAATCGGGAATATTTCTTCGTTTGTTGAAAACAATTGCAATCTACAGGATACAGATAGCGCTGGTTTTTTCTTGCATTTTTTCATAATCAAGCAATTAATAATTCAATAAATGCATTATGAAATGGTTCGGACTTTTCTTAACAAACTATAAAAAATAAATTGTTATAGTGCACTTTTCAGACCAGTTTCAATGTTGATTTTTTATTCTTTTGGCGTCTAACGAAATGAAAAAATAAAAAATCAATTTTATGAAAAAGGTACTAATTATGATGATGTCATTGGCGCTTGTATCCGGCGCTTATGCTCAAAAAGGAAGAGGCGGTTTTTATCGCGGCCATACAACAGTTATCGTTACGCCGGCTATTGGTTTTGGTTATGGAGGATTCGGTTACGGTTATCCTTATTTCGGTTATGGCTTTGGCAATCCGTTTTTTGCTTATCCTTATGGATATGGGTTTGCTCCTAATAATTACAGATCCTCAAGGGCATTGGATGGCCAGATAGCTGCTATCCGGGCTGATTACAGCTATAAAATAAAAGCGGCAAGGAAAGATAAAAGCGTATCTAAATCCCAAAGAAAGCAGAACGTACTTGCATTGAAATCTGAAAGGGAAAAAGCCATAGCAGATGCCGAGCTGAACTATCGTGAAAGAAGGATGAATATGAATCAAAATCGCGGTAACAATAACCAGAATCCGGGAAGCAATAATAACTTGCAACCGGGAACAAACAATAACCAAAATTCCGAGCAACAGGACTATCAAGGCTCTTAATGTAATGGAGTTTTAGTATTCAGCAATTGGTGCAGATTCGCTTATCTGCACCAATTTTTTTTGCAATTATAGTGAGGAGTAAAGTGCAAAACATTCGATGCCTGGATCATTGAAAACCCGGGAAGCAAGGTTAATTATATATTTTGTACAATGTATCTTTGATTTATGCAAAAAAATTATGGTTCATTAATTTTCGGAATTATCATAGGCCTTATTCTTGGTCTTTTTATTGGCAAACAACTGTTTGAGTCGCATTACGACGAAAGCAATACGATGAGTATGGTGCAGCCTTCAAAGAATGCGCAGCAGGACAAGGCAGAATCAGATAATGTTGATAAAAGCGATACGGTAATTCCGACAAAAGTTTATGAAGTTTTGAAATATATCCAGACAAATCATCACCCCATGCCTGGATATGTAGGCGGAAGTGTATTTTCAAATCGTGAAAAGATCCTGCCGCAGGTTGACAGCAGTGGCAATCCTATCCAATACCAGGAGTGGGATGTAAATCCTAAAATTGCCGGGCAGAACCGTGGTGCAGAACGGATCGTAACGGGAAGCGATGGGCGATCGTGGTACACGGCTGATCATTATCAAACTTTTATTCAAATAAAATGAGTGCTATTTCGAAAATTTCAGAATCGTATTTTGCTGAAAACAATATACGGTATGTATTTATAGATGGAAATACCTGTAAAAAAATTGAGCAATGCTATAAAACCTTGCAGCAACAACTTTCTATTCCCGATTATTTCGGACACAATTTAGATGCGCTGGAAGAAGTGTTGGCCGACCTGGATTGGATTGAAGAATCAACCGTTAAAATCATTCTTTTGAATTCAGATGCATTATTATCTGAGGATAAAGAAAAGAAAAGCATTTTTTTCGATATTCTCAATTCGTGTAAGAATGAAAAGATGGAGATCGTTTATTTGGATTAGCAATCCGCCGTATAAGTTAAAACTTATTCTTCCACATCATACTTTCTACAGGCTTATCGGGCTGATGGCTGTATTTGGCGTTTTTCTTGGAATCATATTTTACTTCCACTTCCCCTTCTACCGGAAAATAGATTAGTTGTCCGATTGGCATGCCGGTATAGATTCTCACGGGTATTTTGCACGAAATTTCTAATGTCCAGTGTCCGCAAAATCCCACATCTCCTTTACCCGCTGTCGCATGTATATCAATACCCAGCCGCCCGGTAGAAGATTTGCCTTCAAGAAAAGGAACATGCGCATGAGTTTCAGTATATTCGAGTGTAACACCCAGGTACAATTGAGTCGGTTGCAATACATATCCTTCTTCAGGAATTTCAAAATACTCAATTTCATTGTGTTTCTTTGCATCAAGGACTTTATCTTTATAAACAGCGAGATTTTTACCCAACTGCACATCATAACTATTGCTGCCTAATTTGTCACGATGGTATGGTTTGATGATGATCGTTTTGTTGTCTATTTCTTCGAGAATTCTCTTATCAGATAAAATCATTTAATTGCGGTTATTTTTACAGTTGCAAAATAATTCATCAAAGTACAAAAGAAGCATAATTTTTTTTAAATGCCTTTGTTTTATCAACATAATATCAACGATTCGGAGCGGCTTGCGGTGTGGCATATAACAGAAGATGAAGATTTTTTTTCAAAAAAAGTATTTTCAAAAAAGGAAATGATGCATCCTCATAAAAGGCTGCAACACCTTGCCGGCCGGTATCTTCTACACATTTTGCAACCGGATTTTCCTTTTGATGAAATAAAAATTTCCGAATCTAAAAAACCATTTCTCGAAGATGAAAAGTTGCATTTTTCCATTTCGCATTGCCGGGATTATGCCGCAGCAATCGTAAGTGAAAATAAACTGGTTGGGATTGATGTAGAATTAGTAACGCCAAAGATTCAACTGGTAAAAAACAGGTTTCTGAGTGAAGATGAACTAAATCTTTCGACATCGATGATCCACGAACCTTTCATCACCCAGACCGAACTGTTAACACTTTTTTGGAGCTCAAAAGAAGCAATTTATAAATGGGAGGGCAGGGGTGGATTGAGTTTTAAAAACAACATGAAACTATGCAGCGTGTTTTTTGAAAACAGAGAAGGATTTATACAGGCAAATTTTATAAAAAAAGAAGTATTTGATTTAAAAATTGACTTTAGGTTTTTTGGAGATCTGTGCCTCGCGTGGCTTTGAACTGCTAATACTAAAAATTCAACACCAGTATATTTCTGTCTCATAGTCAAATTCAATCGTATTATTTAATTGGTACTTTTCAAAAATTTGTTCCATGATGTGCATCAGTTTATCATGTATTGCTCCTGATTTTGGAAAATAGGACGAAGAATTCAATCTTCCTTTTAATCCATCTAAATCAAATATTTGTTTATTGGCCACACAAAATTTATTCATTTTTTTGGGATGAAAGAAAAGTGCAATTTCTTCATCGCGGATATTCCGGTGATTTACAACTTTATATTCTTCCAGGCTGTCGTTCAGTGCATTTTCATATTCTTTTTGAAAATGAGTTTTTGTATTTCGCGAATTCCAGGCCAAAACAATATTCCCGTTCGGTTTAAGGATCCTGTGAAATTCAGTTTTACTCTTTTCCCTGTCGAACCAATGAAATGCCTGTGCACAAAAAATTACATCAATACTATTTTCAGCCAAAGTTGTTTTTTCTGCGGTTCCGTTTACACTAATAAAGTTTGAAAAACCTGATAACATCTTTTCAGCTGCCTCACGCATTTCCTTATTTGGTTCAACACCGATTACGTTAAAACCATTTTTAAGGAATAGATTCGAAGAAATCCCTGTGCCGGAGCCTATGTCAGCGATGATTTTACCCGGCTTGAGTTTCAATTTTTCTTCTAAATATTTTACAACTTCCGCCGGATAGCCGGGACGAAATTTAATGTAATCCTGTACGCGGTCCGAAAATCTTTTTGTATTGGCCGTCATTTAATTTTCCTTTTAAAAATAGCTAAAAGTATTTACTGGTTTTTGATGATAATCATTGCCGGCAAGTCACAAAGGTTTTTGGTGTATTCAATTTTTCTCTGCTAAACTTTTTTTGAACTGCTGATTATTAAATTTTTGCAGTGTTGTAAATACTTATTCATCTGATAGTCAGCGGTGAAATAACAAAAAAGAATATTTTGTGCTTTAGTGAATACTAAATATCTGGCTAAATAGTAATTGTGTGATAATATATCCGACGCTATTTTTACAATGGTTATTCTTTACAATCTTTAGCTTTTAAATACAATCACGACAACAGGATCAATAATAAAACAGCGGTAGGTTTATGCATAATGGCTATCTTAAAAAATAGCCATTTTTTTTACCCGACATCTTTTTCTTATAGCAACAGTTTACCTGTTTTTCTTACTCCGCTCTCTTTTTTGTTCATTTATTTCAGATTGCGATACGCGGTCTGTTTCATCTTCAGTGCGTTGAAAATCCCTGTCAGCAGGATTGTAGCTTTTCAGTCCTTCATCTGTTGGTTTCCTCTTTTTTTCGTTTTTCATAATGTGTGTTTTATTTTAAAAATCAGCAATTATTGTACCGTGCAGCTTCAAACTTTTGAATGACTTTTCATACGAAATCTCTTTTTCATTTTAATGAAAATACTTCCTTTCGATTCCTTGCTTTTGCCCAACAAATAGCCATAAGGACGCAGATCTTCAACATTGTCACATACTATCTTCACCATGCCGGTTAATGGTATGGCCATAATCATCCCGCCAAGTCCCCAAACCATTTCTCCCACGATCAGCGCTGTAATTGCGAAAAGTGGATTGATATCCACTTCGCCGCCAAGAAGCAAAGGCTGGATAATATAAAACTGTGTAAACTGAAGAACGACATAAACAATAAATACTGCGAAAAGCATTCCTCCGCCGCCTGCCTGAGATACCACCATCAGCATGGTGAGAATGATACCGAACAGGCTACCGATAAAAGGAATCACCTCGAGCAAGCCGCATAAGGCAGCAAAGAATACGGCATTCCTGACGCCTATAATGGAAAAAGCAATTGCATATAAAAGCCATAAAACACAAATCAGGAAGGCAAAACCCAACAGGTAATGCTGGGTAGCTTTGCTGGATTCGAGAATGATATGTTCTGTTTTCTGTTTCTGTTCCGGTTTTACAATTTTTAAAATAAACGTCTTTAAATGCCCTCTTGTAAAGAGAAGCATAAAAATATATACAAGCATGATAACAAAACTGGTTGCAAAATATAATAATGAACCCATCACAGCGCTGATGACCGCTCCAAGGCTGCCCTCGTTTTTGCCTTTCAATATTTTTTCCTGGTTGGCAGGAGTGATGCCCACTTTTTGATACACAAATTGTTGTAATTCATCAAGGCGGCGGCTAACGTTTGTTTCTATTTCTGAAATATCGCGGCTGATAGCGGTGATTTGCCACACAAAAAAATAAATCACTACACCAAGAATAATAACGAAAATCAAAATACAAAATAAAGAAGCAAGGCCACGATTGATCCCTTTGCTTTCCAACCACCTGCATAGCGGCATAAAAAGTATGGCCAGAAGCCCGCCGAGCGTAATCGGAAGTAAAATGGCTTTAGCATATATCAATATGGTAAAGATTAAGAATACAGTCAATAAAACAAATGCCGATTTTCGTAGTGTAGTTTTTTGCATAAAAACAGAAGCAGAAAAATTGTGCCACAAGTAATGGGCTGATGTGCTAATGTGCTAATTTGCTAATGGGCTGATGTGCTGATGCGCTAATTTGAAAATGTGAAAATGTGAAGATTTGAAAATGTGAAACTGCGCCGTTCCATCAATAATTTAATAATTCAAATAACTAAACTACTCAATAAAAGTTATTCAATTCTCCTTTTTCCAAAAACTGGCTGCAAAATATATCCAATCACAATTACAAGCATTGCCCCAATCACATTGAGCCACAAAAATGAAATCACCTCTTTTTTATAGATAATAATTACAAAGATCTCAGAAATTACAGCTCCATAAAAAAGTGCATTGGCTTTTATCCGTCTGAACCAAAAAGCAACCATGAAAATTCCGAGAATGACGCCATAAAATAAAGAACCTAAAATGTTGACGGTTTCAATTAAACTGTTCCCCAGATTTCCTGCAAATTCCGCGACAAGAATGCAGAATATTCCCCATAAAAAAGTATAAAATTTGGAAATGTTGTAATCCTGTTTTTGGGTCAGTTCTCTTTTGAAAAATCTTTTATGAATGTCAACAACGGTGCACGATGCAAGCGCATTTAAAGCGGCAGCAATGCTTCCCCATGCTGCTAAAAAAATGACGGCAATTAATAAACCAACCAAACCTTTGGGTAAATAATCAATCACGAAACGGAGAAAAATATAATTGGTATCATTTACATCTTCTCCGGGTAAGGCTTTTGAAAGTATAGAAGAATATTCATTTTTAATTTTTGTTTTCTCCAAATTGTCTGCCGGAGAAATGGATGCATAAGTGTTTTCGAGTGTCACCAATTGATTTTTATAATTGGTTTCTTTTGCCCGTTCTATTTGCACTTCATTAAAATGAATAGGTGCTTTATTGTATTGATAAAAAGAAAAAACCAGCACACCAAGCATGAGGATTAAAAATTGCATCGGCACTTTTACGATTCCGTTCATCAATAATCCCAATTTCCCCTGGCGGTTATTTTGCGCTGTTAAGTAGCGCCCTACCTGGCTTTGGTCGGTTCCAAAATATGAAAGCGCCAAAAAAAATCCGCCGATAACACCGCTCCAGATGTTGTATTTATCTTTCCAGTCAAAGCCATTGGCAGTTTCACCGGAAGTGATGATATTCATTTTTCCATTTTTGCCACCGAGGTGCAAAGCATCTAAAAATCCGACATTTGCAGGCATCAGATGAACGACCAGGTACCCCGCGATGACCATTCCGATAATAATAATGATTAATTGCAGTTTTTGTGTATGAGCTACCGCTCTTGCTCCACCCGTTACTGTATAAATGATCAACATGCCACCCATAATGATGTTGGTGTAATAAATATTCCACCCAAGCAATGAACTTAAAATTAATGAAGGTGCATAAATACTAATGCCGGTTGATAATCCCCTCGAAATTTGAAAGAGAAAAGACGTAAGTGTCCTCGTTTTTAAATCAAAACGTTTTTCTAAAAATTCATAAGCGGTATAAACTTTTAAATTATTAAACAAGGGAACAAAAACAATGCAGATAACAATCATCGCAAGCGGCAGTCCAAAATAATATTGGACGAATCGCATTCCATCTGTGTACGCCTGCCCCGGCGCACTAATAAAAGTGATGGCGCTCGCCTGCGTCCCCATAATACTTAGCAGTACGAGATACCACGGCATATCACGGTTGCTCAAAAAATAGCCATCCAGATCTTTGGTGGTCCTGCTTTTGAAAACGCCATAAATAATAATTGCTGTAAGAGTTACAATAAGCACAATCCAATCCTGAAAACTCATATCACTTTATCATTTAATTTAAGAAGAGAAGTTTTTCATGCAGTTTTCTTTGTAGTAAACAAAGAAATAATTCCTTTTTTGTTTTTGTCTTATACAGAGGTAAACAGAGAACCACTGAGTTTCAGAGTTTTTTCCTTTGTGGTTCTCTGTGACTTCTCTGGGTAGCTCTGTGTAATAATAATTCCTTTTTTGTTTTTTTCTTACACACAGAACCACTGAGTTTCACTGAGTTTTTTACCTGTGCGGTTCTTCGTGTTTTCTCTGTTAGAAACGTGTGACGTTTTTATCTGAATAGAAATTTTTCATGAAAGAATAATTTCAGTAAACAAATAAATAATCGCTTTTTTTGTTTTCAATTTTCCGATATCTCTTGTAATTATTATTGAAAATATTTAGTGATGAAATAATAAAAAATAATCTGCAGGACTAAAAAGACAAATACAATGGCATACAATTTATTCCAATATTTTTTTTCAGATTTCTGCATAATATACAAGATTTAAGAAGCAAGATAAAAGACACAAGATCCAGGGTGCACAATTCACCATTCACAATTCACTTCTCAGGTTTCGCCAGCAAATTCGCAAATAACCGATACGCACCCGGAACTCCCGCAGGCAATTCTCTAAACATTACGAGGCTGCAATAAATAAATCTTCCTTTGCCATAATCAGTGTACATGAGGCTTCCCTGCGATCCGGCTTCATGTGCATCATGCATTGAAAACAGGGATTTATAATTTGATTCATAACTTTCTGCCTGGTATGTACTGCGTTCCTGGATCCAATCGTCAAAATCCTTTTGGGTGATTTTGTTTGGATAATTTAATAAAATGTTTTGCGGATCTAAAAATGAAACGGTTGCAGTTTCATCTGTAATCCGGTTTCGTGAAATGGTAAAAGGATAAGGGCCAATCTTTGCTTTCACGGGGCCGATGTTATTATTTGTATTATATTGAACCAATAAGACGCCTCCGTCTTTTACATAATTCATCAATGTATTGTAAGAATTATTCAGCCATTCATGAATATTGTAAGCCCTTACTCCTGTTACAATGGCATCAAATTGTTTCAGATTATTTGGAGTGATATCTTTTTGGGAAAGCACCGTTACGTCGTAACCCATTTTTACTAAAGCATCGGGAACTTTATCGCCCGCACCAGGAATGTATCCAACTTTTTTATCAGAGATTTTTAAATCGAATGCAACAAGTTTTGATTCTGCTTTATGAAAATAAATGATGTTCGGAATATGAGGATACGAAATTATTTTTTTATACAAATCATAAATAGCATTTCCTTGAACAGCGCTCCAGTCAATTAGTTCAGTGTTTTTTTGATTCGGATTTTTGATAGAAAAATAAGAACCATTTTCTTTTTTTGTTTCAATTACATTGGATGAATATTTTGTTTTTACAGAAAAATTACCTGTTGAAGAACTGTTACTTTCTGTTCTTACATTGATATTCGCCGGCTGGTTATTAATCGATAATGCCACTTCCGGATTTGATTGAATTTCTATTTTAGGAATGATAAAAAGGGGTTCAAATTCTTCACCTTTTACCGGGTCGTTAGTTTTATATTGTATAGGAATTGTATAAGAAAAATCTACGCCATTAATCTTCAAATCTACATTTGCACTTTCAGGATCGTTTTGTGGTTTGCCAATTAAGTTTTGATCAGAAACATTGAACGATCCTTTGCTCATCGGCTCTACAAGCCAATAAGGCTGGGAAATTTTTGCGGAAGCAGGAATGAAAACATCGAAAGAATGGGAAACATTTTCATCGACCGGCAGATCATCACTCAGTTCAAATTTTTTATTTTGAATCGTTACTGAAGCGATACTAACGGTACCGCCTACACGATTATCTGCAACAAAATTTACCCCTAAGGAATCACCCTGAACCGCAAACATTGTTTTGGTACTTGCTTCCAGGTAAAGGCCTATGCATTCTTTAATAATTTGTTTCACCTGTTCCAGTTTTTGATCGCGCCAATAAGGTTGCGGATTACCTTGGTTGTTGTCT
This sequence comes from uncultured Chitinophagaceae bacterium, assembly GCA_963706825.1. Taxonomy (GTDB): domain Bacteria; phylum Bacteroidota; class Bacteroidia; order Chitinophagales; family Chitinophagaceae; genus Ginsengibacter. Next base: position 106,125 of record CAVPNT010000007.1, read on the forward strand.
TCTCGAGGCATTTTTTTCAATGATTGATAAATATTTAAAAGCGCAGGCAAAGATTTCTCCGGTTGTGTAAAAGAATAATTAGCAATTAATTTTTGAATGGATGATTCCATTGACGCATCATTCAATCTTTCCCAATTTGTTGTTACTCCATCCATCAAAGTTTTTTGGGGAGCCGAACCTTTAATTGTTTTAAAAAATTCCAGAGATTTTCCTCTTGAAGAAGGTACTCCGAAGCCCTGTGTCTTATGCTGGCTGCGGCTTTCTGCGGCTATTTCGCCGTAACTTTCTCCCAACAACGAATTGTATCCGCCTGCATCAATTGTAAATTGATCCGGCCTTTCTGTATTTACACTTCCAAAATTAAAAGTGTTCCACAACAGCCGTTTTGCCTGCCATGGTTTTACGCCATATTTAAATTGTTCAGGAAATTTTGTTGGATCAGCGGCGGCGTCAAATGCTTCACCGGCAAGGATTGCAGACGCTGTATGATGTCCATGTCCACCTTCGCCTGTAGTTGGAAATCTTGTAATAATTACATCGGGTTGGAATTTTCTAATTACCCAAACCACATCACTGAGTATTTTATCATGATTCCAAAATTGAAAAGTTTCATCAGGACTTTTTGTAAAACCAAAATCATACGCCCTGGTAAAAAATTGCTCCGCACCGTCAATTCTTCTTGCTGCCAGAAGTTCCTGTGTTCTTATCAGTCCCAATTCAATCCCCTGTTCATCGCCAATTAAATTTTGTCCGCCATCACCGCGTGTCATACTCAGATATCCGGTACGATATAATTTATCATTCGCCAGAAACGCCAGCAGGCGGGTGTTTTCATCATCCGGATGGGCGGCAACATACAAAACTGAACCAAGCACATCCAGTTTTTTTATCTGCTGAAAAATCTGGGAAGAACTATAAGTTTTTGGAGCTTGTGAAAAAGAGGTTTGGATAAAAGAATAAAAAAATAAGAGCAGAAAATATTTACGCATTTGCAAAAAGATTTAATGCACGAATGTAATGAGCAATCAGCAATCAGCAATGAGTGAATGATAACTGGCAAGTATGGAATGCAATAATTAATATTCAATAATCAATGTTCAATAATCAATGTTCAAGTGAAGCAAGAAGATGAGCATGGAAACTATCTAAACAAAATCAAAATACAAAATCCACTTATTTCTTGCTTTACTGCCATTAGCTTTTCAGACGCTCTGACACTATTCACCATTCACAATTCACGATTCACTATTAAACTCATAAATCCTACATTTGACCAAAAAAATACGAATGGGAAAATTAAAAGTTATTGCGGTTATTTTATGTTTTGCTACGATCATTTCTTCGTGTAGCCATCAACAAAAAATTAATGGATTTCATTACCAGACGAAAAAAGATATTGAAGTAAAAAGAGGTGCGGTGGTTTCTGCCAGCCAGATTGCAAGCAATGTTGGCGTTGATATTTTAAAACAAGGAGGCAATGCTGTAGATGCTGCAATCGCTACCCAATTGGCATTGGCAGTGGTGCATCCAAGCGCCGGAAATATTGGTGGCGGCGGCTTTACCATCATTCATCTAAATAATCGACAAAACATTTCTATCGATTATCGGGAAATGGCGCCAGGAAAGGCTTTTAGAGATATGTATCTCGATTCTAACGGAAATCCGCAAATGAATTTATCACAGGAAAGCCCGTTGGCAGCCGGCGTTCCCGGTTCTGTGGCAGGTATTTTTGAATGCATGAAATATGCAAAACTTCCTTTTAAAAAATTAATTCAACCTGCGATTGATCTTGCCGAAAAGGGATTTGTTTTGAATCCGGGAGAAGCATCAAGCCTGAATTATAACAAAAGTTATCTGATAAAAATGAATCCGGTTGTTCCGGTTTTTGTAAAAGAAACTCCATGGAAAGCAGGCGATACATTAATACAAAAAGATTTGGCGAATACTTTAAAAAGAATCAGGGATAATGGCGCTAAAGGCTTTTATGAAGGTGAAACTGCACGTTTGATTGCGCAGCAAATGAAAAGGGATAACGGCATTATTACCGAAGAAGATTTAAAAAATTACCAGGCAAAAAACCGTGAACCAATCGTTTTTGATTACAAAGGAAATACGGTGGTTACGATGCCGTTGCCGAGCAGCGGTGGAATTATTTTAGAACAAATGCTGAAAATGAGTGCGATGGAAAATATTGATCAAATGAAGTATGGAACATTGGCTTCTGTACAACTGATGACAGAAGTAGAACGTCGTGCATTTGCAGACAGGGCCAAGTTTCTGGGCGATCCTGATTTTGTAAAAGTGCCGGTAAAAACCCTGGTCAGTGATGAATATCTGAAAAAAAGAATGAGTGATTATGATCTGAATAAAGCGGGAAACAGTAAAGACATTAAAGAAGGTTACATTCAGGAAGGAGAGGAGACAACGCATTTTAATGTGCTCGATAAAGATGGAAACGCAGTGTCGGTTACTACCACTCTAAATGGTTCTTATGGTTGTGGAATTGTAGTAACGGGCGCTGGATTTTTATTAAATAATGAAATGGATGATTTCAGTGTGAAGCCGGGAGTGCCGAATATGTTTGGCGCCGTAGGCCAGGAAGCAAATGCAATTGCTCCCGGAAAAAGAATGCTGAGCAGCATGACGCCAACAATTGTTTTAAAAGATAACAAACCATACATTATTGTGGGAACTCCGGGTGGCACTACCATTCCGACAAGTGTTTATCAAACCATTGTGGACATTCTTGATTTTGAATTATCACCAGAACAGGCAGTTAATTATCCAAAATTTCACCATCAATGGCTGCCAGATGAAATTTTTGTAGAACGCGATTTTAATAAAGAGGTAGTTGATCAATTAAAAGCAATGGGCTATAAAGTAACGGTACGCGGTTCTATTGGCCGCACAGAAGTGATTATGATAAAAGGTAAGACAATTATTGCGGTAGCAGATAAAAGGGGCGATGACGGAGCAGCAGGATATTAATGGTGATGAAAATCAGCGCATTATTTTTGCTGTATTTATTAACTTAAAAATTACCATAAAATGAATAACGCAGTCAACTGGTTTGAAATCTATACATCAGATTTTAACCGTGCAAAAAAATTTTATTCAGAATTATTTCAATGCACACTAACAGATCTTCCTGTAAGCAGCGAAAATCATCCGGAAATGAAATATGCCACATTTCCCGGCGATCAGAATAAATATGGAATCAACGGCGCTTTGGTTTATATAGATGCTGCCAAGCCGGGTATCGGCGGCACCCTGGTGTATTTTTTTGCCGAAGGTATCATTGACAATTTAAGCAGGGTAGAAGCAGCGGGTGGTAAAATTATTCGCGGCAAACAGAGTATAGGGGAATACGGTTTTGTTGCGCTGATAGAAGATACAGAAGGAAATATGATTGGTTTGCAATCCATGAAATAATTGTATGTCTCAGTAAAAGGATAAATAAGCTGAATTTCTGTTTTTACTAATTCGTAAATGTTATCATGGCAGCAGTGAAATGTTGCCGCGTGTAAAATCTTTGTTGCAAAACTGAGATACATTTATCTAAATATGAGAATATGAACGTGAAAAATTTTGAGTTTAAGGCAAAAGTAGAAGGACTGGATAAATATGAACAAATGCTGCTTGATTTGAAACCGGTTTTTATTGGAACCGATCACCAGGTAGATACCTATTTTAATGTTTTACATGGCAGACTAAAACTGAGAGAAGGAAATATTGAAAATGCACTGATTGATTACGAAAGAGAAGATATCGGCGGCTCAAAATTATCAGAAATCATTCTGTATCAACATACGCCGGCTCCGGCTTTGAAAAAAATTCTTACAAAACAGTTTGGAATAAAAACAGTGGTTGATAAAAAACGGAAAATCTATTTTGTAGATAAAGTCAAATTTCACTTTGATGAAGTGGCAAGTTTGGGAACTTTTATAGAAGTGGAAGCCATAGACGATAAAGGCATCCTCCCTATCCGTGAGCTAAAAGAACAATGTGATTTTTATCTGCATTTTTTTAAGTTGTTACCCGGACAGTTGATCGATAAATCATACAGTGATTTGTTAGAAGAAAAAATGACACAACCATCGCTGAGCGCAGCAAATTCCAACTCTTAAACCCCGGAATAGATCAGCACTTCAACCGCATTCCATTGCCGGGTGCACTAAATTCAATATCTTGAAATTCTCAAATCGTGAAAATATGAAATGGATATTTTTATTTGGCGGCATTGTTTTTATAACCGGATGTGGTTTGCGCCAGCGTGAAATGGCACTGAATAGAAAGATGCAGGAGTTAAATGTGAAAGAACAGGAGCTGGCATTAAAAGAACAATCTCTTTCAATAAAAGAAGAAAAATTGAACGAGAAAGAGAAATTACTCGACAGCACCAAGAACCTGACGAATGACAGCTTATTTCTGGAACATCAAAAATTGCCGGGAACATGGATGGTAGAAATGCTTTGTACAGAAACCAATTGCCCGGGCTCTGCTGTAGGTGATGTTAAAACTGAGCAATGGGATATTAAATTCCAGAACAGTATAGTAATTGCCAGTGCAATGAGCAATAATCAATTGGTAAGAATCTATACAGGCGGATATATTGGAAACTCGCTGAAACTTGAGGTACAACACGATTCATCAGATGTGTCAGCAAAAATAACTGTGAGGCTGCAGCAAACAAAAGAAAAAGAAATGACCGGAGAACGCGAAATAACGCAGGCAAGCGGATGCCATATTTTATATTCATTACGATTGAAAAAACAGTAAAGAATGTTTTATTTAACCCTCTTAATTCATCGTATGATCTTACTGACAGATTTGGATTTTTCTTTGCCACTTACCAATCCGGTGATTATTTTTTCACTGGTTTTGTTCATCATACTTTTTGCTCCTATTTTATTAAAAAAAATAAAAGTACCACACATCATCGGACTGATCTTAGCAGGCGTAATCGTAGGGCCGTATGCTTTAAATTTATTGCGCAGAGACAGCAGTATCGTGCTTTTTGGCACTGTCGGACTTTTATACATTATGTTTCTCGCAGGCCTCGAAATTGATATTTCAGAATTTAAGAAAAACCGCAAGAGAATCATTTTCTTCGGATTAATCACATTTTTGCTGCCACTCATTTGCGGTACTTTGGCCAGTTATTATATCTTAGGTTACGGATGGCTTTCCTCGGTATTATTGGCGAGTATGTTTTCGACACATACGCTGGTTTCGTACCCCATCGCCAGTAAATATGGCGTAGCCCGCAACCGCGCTGTTGCCATGACAGTCGGCGGCACGATGATTACCGATATTCTCGCATTGTTGATTCTTGCCGTGATTGCCGGCATGACAAAGGGCGAAGTAACCTCCACGTTTTGGTTTACACTTGGCATTTCCAGCGTCATTTTTGTAGGAATTGTTTTCTTTATTTTTCCCATTATTATCCGCTGGTTTTTTAAGCATTACGAAGACAGTATTTCGCAATACATTTTCGTTTTGGCGATTGTTTTTCTGGCTTCTTTCCTGGCAGAAGCAGCTGGAATAGAAGCGATCATCGGCGCTTTTTTTGCGGGGCTGGTTCTCAATAATTTTATTCCTCATTCATCTCCGTTAATGAACCGGATTGATTTTGTCGGAAATGCTTTGTTCATTCCTTTCTTTTTAATTGGAGTGGGGATGTTGGTAAATTTTAATGTACTCTTTCATGGTTGGGGCGCGTTGCGTGTTGCGGGTGTAATCGTGGTAGTAGCGATTACTACAAAATTTGTTGCTGCCTGGCTTACGCAAAAATCTTTTAAATTATTGCCCGAGGAAGGGCGGATGATTTTTGGATTAAGTACTTCACATGCGGCGGCTACTTTAGCCATTATTTTAGTTGGTTATAATATTATCATCGGCGAAACTCCGGCAGGTGAACCAATTCGCTTGCTGGACGAAGACATTTTAAATGGAACGATATTATTGATATTGTTCAGTTGCGCGATCAGTTCTTTTGTGGTGGAAAAAGCTTCCGAAAAATTAGCGTTGAAAGAAGAAGAGGAAGAAGAAAAAATTGCCGAATCTGATGAGAAGATTTTAATCACATTGGCATATCCGGATACAGTAACGGAAATGGTGGATTTTGGGCTGATGATGAAACCGAAAAAAAATAATATCCCGGTATATGCACTCACCATTATCAGTGATGATATGAATGATGAAACCTCTCAGGCAAACGGAAAAAAAATGATGCAAAAAGCGTTGAATCATGCCGCTGCAACGGAAAATACGCTTATTCCTTTAACACGCTATGATTTAAATATCAGCAATGCAATTGTCTACACCATTAAGGAACAAAATATTACTGACGTGCTGATTGGCTTGCATAAAAACGCGAATCAAAAAGATTTTTTAGGGCCTATAACTGAAAATATTTTAAGCAAAACAGGCGAAACAATTTTCATTTATAAAAATGTGCAACCGTTTAATACTTTAACGCGGATGGTAGTCGTTGTAACGCCGGATGCTGAAAAAGAGCCCGGCTTTCACCATTGGTTTTCAAGGATTTGCACGATCGCAAAAGCCGGTGATTTATCCTTTCATTTTTTTGCAACAGAACAGGCGCTCAGGGAATTGAAAAATTTGAATGCGCAATCAGCAATCCCTGTGTCAGGAACGTACAACCAGTTTAGCGACTGGGAGGATTTTTTAATCCTGGCAAGGGAATTAAAACCAAATGATTTTTTTGTGATTATATCTTCACGCAAAGGACACGTATCTTACAATGAAAACCTGGAAAGGCTTCCGTATTATTTATCTAAATATTTTGTGCACAACAGCTATATTATCATTTATCCAAAACAAATGGAAGGTGACCTGGTTTTGAATGAAAAGGACAATTCAGAAAACTTTCTCCTGGATGCGCTGGCCGATAAGGTGCAGGCGGTCAACAAAGCCGGCGGATATATTTCGAGGATGTTTAAAAAGAAAAAGTAGGGAAATAAGCTGGAAGTTTAGATTCATATAGTTAGCAGGGAAGCTATAAGCTTTTTTAATCGTATTAAGCAAGCAGGCCTTTAGATAAAATCAGCACAGCCAACAAACAAATATTAACGATTCTTCTTTTTTCCTTTTTGGGTAAAAAAAAATTATTTTTCCAAATTTTGCTTATTCCTTTTTGTTTTTATTTTTTCGCGTTATTTTTGCAGCATCTTTAACAGAATAAATTAAAAAAAAATGAAAGAATCAAGCGACGAAAGAATGGCTTACAGAGGCATTATCCTGGTTACACTTTTTGAAATTTTAGTTCTTTTATTTTTTGTAGCAATCAATCTTTAATTTTTCTATCCACACCAATTTCCTTTCCTGGCAAGGGTAATTTTTTACCCAACCTACTTTCTTTTATTTTCAATGCATATCCTTCCATTGGTGCATTCTGCACTTTATCCATGATTATTTGCAGGTCTGAAAAATCATGAATTTCAAGTTGGAATCTTTTTTGTGAACAAAATGGTTCTAAAAGCAGACTTTCTGTATGCTTTCTCTTTTTAAATCTTAATTACTTAAAATGAACACAAACCGTTTAAGCGACAGTCTTTGCAAATCGCTCAATGCACAAATGACCAAGGAAGCACATGCAGCACAAATTTATTTATCGTATGCAAGCTGGCTGAATGCAGAGGGGTATGAGGGAGTTGCCAACTTTTTATTCCGCCACGCCAATGAAGAGCGCAACCATATGATGAAATTCCTGGAATATATTCTGCAGCGCGGCTCTACGGTCACAATTACCGCTATTCCTGAACCCGGAGAAAATCCAACCGGCGTGTATGATGCCTTTCAAAAAGCGTTCAAACAGGAAGTGGATAATACAGAATCTATCTATAAACTCGTAAAACAAAGTTTTGATGAAGCCGATTGGGCTACCTGGAATTTTTTACAATGGTTTGTAAAAGAACAAACAGAAGAAGAAACGCTGATAATGAATATGCTGGATAAACTAAAAATCGCAGGCGCCGAAAAAGCCTCCGGTGAAAGCTTATATGCCATTGACCGCGATTTGAAATCAATGAATGACGAAGCAGATCTTGCGCAGGATAAAACCGTAGAAGAGCCTTAAATCATTTTACTTCTATAGTGGATTTTGGGAAATATTTTTTCATCGAATCTAAAATCCTTGCCGTATCTGCGAGTGGCAGCATATACGGTTCTGCCACTCTATACGAAACAGAGTCGTTCGTATAGATGTTTAATTTTACATCCGGATAAAGTTTCCTGGTTGTTTTCACTTTCCATTCGGCCGCCGGCAGGTTTCTGTAGCGGCTGATCACAACCATGAAGGTAACTGAATCAGCGGCATTTCTACTGCTGTCTATGGTGGAGTTTGCAATAATTGTTGAATCAGCCTTGTATGCCGAATCTTTGAGCGGAACTACCGGTTCAGTTGTGGTCAACGTGTCCGGTTCGTTTTTTTGGTTAAATCCATAATGCCAAACGGCCCAGGCAATAAATCCCAGTATGATCAAAACGAGGAGCACCACGAGGACTTTTGCGCCACTATTGGATCTCCTGTTTTTTTGATAATCATTAAACATTCTTTCTTCAGGCTCATTTCCTTCCTGCTCTTCGTTTCTTACCTTATTGGGTTCTATTTTTTGTGCAACCAGTTGTCCGGGTTTAAAGGCTAATATGCCTGAATTTAATTTTTCAAGTGTACCAATGTTTGGAAGGGTAAAAGGTTTACCGATATTAAGAAATTGTCTGCCAAGCGAAAGAAATGAATCGAGGTCCGAAGCGGCGAGAGGCTTGATTTTATGCGTATGCTCGACAATAAAATCAACGAGGCCTTCATCCTCAGTTACTTTTGGATCATAATAAAAGGTAACCGAATTTTCGGGTAAAATAATCGGTTTATCAGGATCAGCAGTATCCGCAAGTGAGGCGTTTAATTCAAATATTCCAATACCCTGTAAGGTTAGCTTTTTTGTTTTTAACAGGTAATGTACAAGTACTTGTTCGATTTTCACGTGGAGGTTTTAGTAGGGCAAACCTACATTTTATTAATTTAATTCCAAAAAAACGAAGCAATTAGATTAGCGCAGGAGGTTGAGCAGTAGTGCAGGTGAAGACACCGGCCGCCATGCGCTGCCTCGTTCATGTCCTTCACCAATCAGCAGATGCAATAAAAAAAGGAGGCAAAAATCCGGCGCTATCCTTATTATTCTTATTTACGCCTTACCTTTGTGGCATGCTTACAAAAGAAGAAGAATCATTTATCATTTATTGGGAAAAAAACCGCGAAAGGGATAAAAAGATCTGGCGCAAGTTTTTGTATGGATCGCCATGGGGGCTTATATTTTCGCTTCCTATACTCATCGCCGTTATCTTTCACGACTGGTACAAAAACATGGTTTATATTTCTCCATCCCTTATTACATTAATCATAATTGCCATCATTGGCATTGCTGTTTTTTACACTTTGTTCAGTATGCAATTTAAATGGGATCGCAATGAACAGATTTATGAAGAGTTAAAATTTAAACAGAACAAAGAACAGTCTGGCAGTATGTAAAATTTATATTCTTTATTTGCACTGTTAATTATTTACTGTACCCTCAAAATTCATTATGAAGAAATTATTCTCATTATCCTTTATTGCGCTGTTATTGATTATCGCAGGTTGTAAAAAAAATAATTCGAATGGGGTGGATTGTCACCGTCCTCCGGCGAATATCGTAGCTCCCGCAGCGGAACAACAGGCTCTCCTCGATTCCCTTACCGCTCATGGTATCGATGCTTTAAAAGATTCTTCGGGATTTTATTATACGATTAATAACCCGGGTACAGATCCAAAACCAAAAGATCTTTGCACAATGATTGCCGCTAACTATAAAGGCAGTTTTTTTAATGGAAATGTATTTGATTCTTCCGGGGCGGGAAATCCAATTGTTTTTCAACTGATTCAGGTAATTACAGGCTGGCAAAAGGGCCTTTCCTTAATAGGAAAAGGCGGTAGTATGAATTTGTATATTCCACCAACGCTCGGCTATGGTTCTAAAGATATTGGCGATCCTTATACCGGCAAAGTCGTTATTCCTGCTAATTCTTACCTGGTGTTCCAGGTAACGGTTGCAGATTTAGAGTAATTTTTTTTCATTAGCTGATATGCTTTTCGTTACTGGTCCTGTCATTATAAGTGACAGGATTTTTTTTGCGGAGCAATGCCGCATTAACGGTTTTAAATTTGCAGTAAACGAACAAATAAGTAGTATTTATCTTTTGGAAAATGATCAATTTTTATTTTCCATTTTCATGAAAATACCTGCGCGCAAACGAATATTTTTTCTTTACATTTAGATTTCTAAATCAACCCCAATGAATTTTTTTAAAATAAATGCCCCGCCTTTTTATTTAAAGCTTGCATTGGTAATGGTTGGCCTTCTTTCTCTCGGGTATCTCACGGTACTGGGAAAAGAGATTCTTTGTCCATTGGTTTTTGGATTTCTTTTTTCAATTCTACTTTTACCATTATGTAAGTTCCTGGAGAAAAAACTCCGCTTTCATCGCGGTGCTGCTGCTGCAGTATCTGTGATTATTTTGTTACTCGCCCTTTCTTTTTTATTATACATTATTGGATCGCAACTTACCGGCTTATCACAAGACTGGCCGGTGTTTAAATCCCAACTCACACAATCGCTTCAGAATATCCAGCAATGGATCGCTTTAAAATTTCATGTGGATCTCGCCCGGCAAATGGCCTACCTCAATTCTACCGAGAGCAACATTGCTACTCATTCTACTGCAATGATAGGGGCCACGGTTCTCTCAGTATCCTCGCTTCTTCTCTTCCTTGTTTTTATCCTGATTGATACTTTTTTTATGTTATTTTACCGGCGCCTTTTTTTAAAATTTATCATCAAATCATTCAGGGAAGAAAACAGCAGCGTGGTGTATGATATTACCGAACAAATTCAATTCATCATTCGAAAATATATTCTCGGGCTACTTTTGGAAATGCTGATAGTAGCCTCGGTTTGTTGTATCGTATTTTTAATTCTTGGAATAAAATACGCAATACTGCTCGGTTTGATCACCGGATTGTTTAATATCATTCCTTATGTAGGGATTTATACAGCTCTGCTGCTCAACATTATTATCACTTTTGCCACCGGTGCTTCCGGTTCGGTTATTTTATTAATCGTCATTACCGTAATTCTTATGCATCTCATTGACAGCAATATACTTTTGCCACTCATTGTTGGTTCAAAAGTAAAAATCAACCCATTTATAACACTGATTGCAGTTGTAATAGGAGAGCGGCTTTGGGGCATTCCGGGTATGTTTTTATCTATCCCTGTAATTGCAGTCGCAAAAATTATTTTTGACAGGGTAGAATCTTTGCAGGCGTGGGGAATGTTGCTCGGTGAAGAAGAACTGGTTGAAAAGCACGCAAAGAAAATACCTTCGATATTCAAAAAAAGAACCGTTCTTCATGATGAAAGGTCGTGATGGTGCGTGCAGGTAAGTTTTTAAAAAAAGCTCCAACCAGGTTTTAAAGAATCTGCAATTTTCAAAACGTCGCTGCTTTTGTCATTTCTCATTCATTATCCGGTTCAGTTGTTTTTTTATTTTTTTTTAGGGAAATGATCAGCATGCTCTTCATGCATTCTTTTCGTAACGCTTTATTTACCCTGAAATCACAAAGAGGAAAGACACAGTCATTTCACTTTCAAATGAAAAAAAAGAAGTATCAGTTAGTGGCAATTTTTAAAAGAAGAAGCGTGTCATTTATCGAAATGAAGAATCAATTGAAAACAGGAAATCACGTTATTTCTATGTTTACTGGAAATGAATTAAACTGGCCGAAGAAGACTTCTTGAAAAGTACGCAAAGAAAATACTCACGGAAATTTTTAAAATGCGGCTGCCTTCCATTCTCATCGAGTATCCGGTTCAGTTGTTTTTTTATTTTTTTTTTAGGGAAATGATCAGCATGCTCTTCATGCATTCTTTTCGTAACGCTTTGTTTACCCTGAAATCACAAAGAGGAAAGACACAGTCATTTCACTTTCAAATGAAAAAAAAGAAGTATCGGTTAGTGACAATTTTTAAAAGAAGAAGCGTGTGGTTTATCAATATGATAAGTCAATTGAAAACAGGAATTCAGGTTATTTCTCTGTTTACTGGAAATGTGTTATTGAAGTTCCCGAATAAGTGATTTCAACTATTGCAGCATTTAATCATTTTTTACATCCGCATCGCTGTTTGATGCCGGTTTAGGGCCCGTACCACGTAGATTTGAAATTTTGTTCAGGATATCAAACCAAAAAGGCGCGCCCATCATTATCGCCAGAATGGTAGCCAGCCATCCTGCCAGGTGCTTTATCAAATAATCCGTGAACGTTTTCCCATCTTTTATGTTAGCAGCTTTCCAGCCTATCGGCAAATCCAAAGCATGCAGACTATCTATGTCATTTTTTAACTGCAACGTTTTTGCCTGCAGCTCCGAAATAGTTGTTGCAGTCGCAGAATTGCTGATAGAATCTTTTTTCAACACGCTGTCAATTTGATCTTTATAATTCTGGAAGCTATTCATTGCAGTAGTCGCCAGTTCTTTTGTTGCTGCCTGGTTGTTATACAAGTATTTGCTGATTTCGATACTATCGGTATTCAAAGAAAGTACCATGATGACTGCTACAATAATGGTGAGCGGAAGCACCTTTGTTCGCTTGAAGGTTCCTGTAAGCCGGTCAGCATTGCTATTAAACCACTTTTCCAACCGGTCACGAAAAAGTTCCAGTCCACTTACAACCGGCGCCGCAATATCAGCAACAGGTGATGCAGTACTTTGTGCTGAAACAGCCGATGCTTCATTTGCAAAAATCAGGATCGTTCTTTTTAATTCCCCGGAAATCAGTGTGGAATTTTGAATAGCAGTAATGTAACCGGCAAGATTTGCAGGCGGAAACTCAACCGTATTATTAGCGCCTGATGGAGCAATGGTAATCTTATCCAATAAAGCAGATACAAAATTTTCTGCATCAATATACGAAGTGGATTCCCCTTTTTTTGATAAGGCGGTAACCATACAATGATCCATGATAGCCTGCCCCACACTCACATTCAGTGGCTTGCCTTCAGAGTCCAGGGCCGGTTGGTTAAATATTTGCTTTAACCAATTTTCGAGTAAAGAAGCCCTGGATTTAAAAATTGACAAAAAAAGTTCTACGGCAGAACTGCAAATAATGCTAAGCAGGAAATAAATAAATATGATTCCGATTACGAGATCTAAAATGGGAAAGCTGCTCATGTAAAATTGTTTAAGTTTTTTTATTCGTAAGCCATGCGGTTGTTGGGGTCCGGTGCTGTTGTTGGCGTCCCTGCAAACAATGGATAAACAAGTTATTAGTTAAACCTATAAGGTTTTTGAAACCTTATAGGTTTTGATACTCCTGCTACTGTTATCTTAGAAAAGCTCCTTTTAAAAATGTGATTGCTAGGCTGAAGCATTATCAGCAGAAGCAGAACCGGATGAAGTAGCTGCGTTTACTGCTGAAACATCCGGATTGTCTGTGGATGAATCAGAAGAACCAGATGAATTGTCAGTGTTGCCGGAGCTGTCCGATGAGTTGGTTCCGGAGTCTTCTGTATTTACAGGAAAATCAAATGTACCTGCACAATTGATTGATTGCTCTGGTGCGGAAGGGCTGTAAATACAAGCTTCCAGCAAATAATCTTTAAATTCATTTGGAAAGGAACCAAAGTGTACTACCGCATTTACACTTTGCCCTGCATCAAGTCCCGCGTCCTGTTTAAAGTCCTGTTCAAATGGAGGGTTCTGGTCGCCGCTTAAAGTAAAATGAACATAGAAAGGGCCGGAAGGCAATTTGCCTGTGTTGCTTACATCCACACAAAAATCATACTCCACACCCTGCTTCGGAAAGGCTTCATTGGTAGTGCCTCCATCAGGGCTAACGTAAACAGTATCCGTAGCTTTTAATTGTGTATTGTCTGTTTTTTTATCACTGCCGGCATCTGTGCCTGAATTGTCGCCATTTGGGAAATAATATTTTGTTTGTTTCATGTGTTATCTGTTTTAGTTTATTTATTATTATCGAAATCCTGAACTATAAAAAGAAGCTTTGTTTTTGAAGGCTTGTTAGTACTCAAAATCATTATTCTACAACATCGTTTCAATATCTATCAAAAAAACATTTCTTGCTGAAAGAGCAGAATAGGGGACATAAACTGCAGAACCTTTTGGCTTGTTGTAGCCTTCATAACTCTGTGCGGTGGTGACTGTTACCTTATTATTGGTAACAAGATTTTTCGCATTTGTAAACGCGTCATTCATTTCATTTGATTGCATGATTCTTAACCATGAATACAAAGCCTGGAAAGAACCATCCGTATGCGCGTCTTCATCAATTACGGTCTTTCCATTCACGGTAATAAGATTTGAAACAGAATTATGTGATAAGATTCCCTTTACATCTGCATCAAAATTGTCGGGGCGCATATAATCTGTCCCGCAACTATAAATAAAAAATTTTTTAAGTCCTTTTTTTTCGTCTGGCGGAATATCAGTGTCCTTAAAATTCCATAAGCTACTCACGTCGTTGTAAGAAACTATTTGCAGCCAGGTTGGATCCAGCGATGGAAAACCGCTTTCGTTTTTTGAGATCAGTCTTTGTAAGAGAAGTACAAGATTCTCCAACTTATCAGTGGAAGGAACGGTGTAAGATGGATAATCGCCACTCCAGTTTGCGTCTATATATTCATTGCTTGTTGTTTTTTCGGTTTTTGCTACCCAGTCGGGATTTTTAAATTCAATCCCGATTCCTGCATCATTAAAAATGGTAGCATGCCATTCAATTTCACACAGATCATTAAACTGCCGGATTTCGTCTGTTGCCACTACAAAATGAGAAGTATAAGGAGGATCAAAACCACTACCACCATCGCCTCCGGAAGTTTCATGCAAAAGAATAAATCTGATCGCGGATGCTTCCCTGACTGTTTTTGCATTGGTATTGTGCAATGCTGAATTCGTGCTCCAATTTTTAAAGTTGGCAATGCCGGAAGGAAACTCCTGCATATTTACGATGATTGTATCACTATTGGGAGGAACAAAGTGGTTGATATTCGCCGCAGTATTCAAAGCATTTCCGCTACCCGCATCTGCGGCTGAAACAACTATTACCGGTGTACCCCCATCATATGACTCAATGCCTGTAACGTCCTGAACCTGCTTCACATCATCTGTTGAAATAACGGCATTGTCACTGCTGAAAACGTATTTAGAACCGGAGTCGAGAAATGTAACACTTTTATTACCGGATGCATCCACATCAGTCAACTGTCCCAGTAACCTGCTTCCATCAGCAAAAGTTACTACAGCATAACTCCCTGCCTGCAAGTTTTGAGTAGCGCTTGCTGTATAGATGGTATAACCGGCAATCTGAGTGCCAATCGGAATTGTTCCGGCTAAGCTGGTAACCTTCATTGTTTCTGAATCAAATGTGTATGATTCACCGGAATTTACAAAGCGGCAGTCAAAAGAATTGCTATCCACATGTGTTATATCGCCAATGTATTTGGTAGTATCATTTGGGAACGAACATTCGATAAAGTCTTTCTCTTGCATATGAGTTTTCAATTTTTTTGTTTTATTTTTAGATGCCGGTGATTAAGAAAACGGGTTACTTATCCGTTTGCCGGATCTCCCGGAATCCAGGAAGAAAATAATTTCCAGGCAACGATAAATGCATCGCTGTCGGTAGATATATCAAATGTCCATCCCATAGGCTCCGATCCGAAACAATCAAATCGGATATCACCTGTTTGCTGTGGCAGAATGATTAAAGATTTATTTCCTCCGATATTTGAATTGATTGACAAAGTAGTACCAAGAACATTTACATTTTTCACCTGGAAATGCATTACCTGCCCACCCTGGTAATTTAAACTTGCTGAATTATTCCAGGTGCCTGAATCAAGAAGTTTAAAGCCTTCTGAGTCAGTATTGTCACCTCCTCCGGACTGTGAATTTTGTCCGGAACTGTCGGTGCTATTTGTTGATGTGTTGCTATTACCGGAAGAATCATCAGAAGACGAGGGATCTGCATTTGCTGATGAACTATCAGTTGAGGAAGATGAAGAGTCAGAATTCGCATCAGTGCCGGAATGATCACCATTGGGCGAATAGAATTTTTGTATTCGTTTCATGAAAATAGTTTTTTTGTAGTCGTAGAAAAAATTACAGATCTAACCATTGGGTGTACTACTGTTGCCGGAAATGCCGGAATTAGCAGGAGGAGTACTTGTATCAGAACTTTGACCGCCGGAAACTGAAGTTGAATCAGTGTGATCGCCTGAATTATTTTGATCATTTCCTTGTGCATTACCGGAGCCAGCAGACGCAACCGGCAAGCCAGGATCATCATTCAAAGGCAACTTTGGTAATACTTCGCATATCCACGCGATAATCTGAATTCCCGGAGCAATCAACTGATTATTGGTGTTAATGGGCTGGCTTCCTGAAATATTGAAACATCCAAAACCATAAGAGGAAGACGCCAGTTGTTTATCCGTAGCCGACCATGTTGCTGTAATCGTTACATCTTTTACTACAATCATTGCTTTTGGAACACATCGCAGAAGGCCTTTGTTTGTGGCAGCATTATCTCCGGTAGAGATTTCGCCTGCTTTCATGGTAAGTGAATACCACAACTCTGCCTTATCAAATAGCGGCTGATACATCCAGTCTCTTTCAATATTCACCAACGAATAGGAAAAATCAATCGTAAACTGGCTGGAGTTTACCGGCTGGCTTACCACATTGTTATTTAATCCGATAACGCGGTTCAGGTTTGCCATCTGGCTAAATGGAAGCGTTTTTCTAAAAACGGTGTAATTTGTTCTGTTGATGACGGGAGGACCGGAAGCAGTTTCAGTTGGTTTTACAGATTCGCCCGAATTATTAACGTGCGTGGATCCTGCAATGGTTCTTGGATTAACCGCTTTTATGTTTTGCGGAGGAATAGTAGAATGCAGCATCATGTTGGTATGCGCTGCTGCTGCAGGTTGCTCTGCTGTTGCGGAAAATTTTGTTTGTAATGAACCAGGTGAAACGGTAGCAGCATTCGATTGGGTACCGGCAGGCTGTGAATTCATTTCCTTTGCTTCTAACAAGGCAGAATGGTTTAATAAAATGTGCTGTATATGCACGTTGTCAGACATTGTCTGCGCATTTGGATTCAGTTTCCACATAAATTTTGTCTGATTGGGCGTCGGATTATTAACGGGCTGTGATTGACTTTGCTGAAAGGTTTTTTTCTGCCAGATGGGACTGTCTTTATCATACCAGGTACCTGGATTCACATTACACGCAGCTACTTGTGAATTTGGATTCAGTACAGAAGCTTGTTCTGCTGACTGGCTATATCTTTGCTGCGCGTTTGATTTAAGATTCCCAAATAAAGCAAGGTATTGATCCAGATCACTCGCATCAATATTCTTGTCATAAAACATAATTGACCCTAATAAATTATTCCCATCTCCTGTTAAAGCGCCGTACTGGTCACTTATTTTATTCAGCGCATCCTGCTGAAAAGTATCGCTGATGGCAGGAACCACATCGGCTATCATGGAAATTTGTTGGCTGGCAAGAGTTGGATTAAAGGAACCATCATGCATAAAATCGTTCGGTGAGACCATAAGGCCTAAAGGTTCAAATGCCAGAAAAGTTTGGGATGGGCCTGAACTGTTGCCATATTGGGTGATAAAAAACTGGTGAATATTTTGAATTAAATCGTCTATGTCCATGATGATGATTTTTTAAATGGCCAGTGTAGGGAGTACACTGGCCATATGTAAAATTACTGAGGGACTCCACTCATCGCTGGCTGAGTAGTGGTAGTGGTACTGTTTGCAGTCGTTGTATTCGTATTTGATTTATTTGAAGCTGGCTGATTGCTTGCTTTTACCATATAATCTTTTGAATCCAATCTTGGAGAGGCGGGGGTAATGACCGATACATATCCGATTAATTGCACTCCGGCTACTTCAATTCCCTGATCATTAAAAGTACTTTGATAACTGGAGTTGGAGTCAGTGGAGGAACCGCTGCCGCCGCAGAAAAATGGCCCTACACCGACCATACCGCCACCGCTGGTTGCTTCCTGGAAGGCATGTTTTTGCAGTGTAGTCATAGCCCATTTTATCTTAAGATTTCTTACAAAAACCAAACTGGTTACAATAGAAGGAAGAAAGGTGGTTATGTTGTTAGCATGTTGTAATTGCTGGTTGAATGTTCCGTCCGAAATACAATTTTTGGAATTGTTAAGCAGGAACCAGTTGCTCAGATCCAAAAGATTTGTATCTAACCATGGCCTTCTGATATCTGCCGAACAAAAGTCAAAGGAGATTTGCATGCTGGATGTATCGATTTGCAGATCGCTCTGGCTCTGTGAATGGCTGGCATCGGCTCCAATGCTAAAAAAACCTACGCTGATGCCTGCAAAGCCACTTTCCGAGGAACTGGATGACGAGGTTTTCTCACTCACACTCGAACTATCCTGGAAGTACTTGGTCCACCCATCCTGTTCGTAAGCATCATAAAAGGTAGATGGCTCAATGAATGTATAAGGGATGGTACCAATATTTGCCATTTCACCAAGTGCGTTTTCATATGCGAGCTTGGCACGATTAATCAGTGCAATGGAAGGATCCATTCCCTGGGCATTCAAAGTGTCGAGCGCCGTTTCTATCTCGCTTTTGTAGCCCAAACCGGACCAGCTTTCCAGAGCAGAATTTACTTTCTCCTGCGGTATTTTTCCATTGATTGGCCACATGGCAAATGCGTTTGGATCTTCAATAGCGTTTGCATATTGGCCATTCAGATTTTGCTGAGCATCATAATATTTCTGTTGATAATACAAGTAGGCATTATAGTGCGGAGTCGGACTCCCGGTAGAAGGATCAACTAACACTGCTTTTGCAGCTGCTATCGATTTTTGCAAATCACTGTTTAATACCATGTCTGAAGTGACCTCCTGGGCTCCGTTTATGATAGCAAACCACGCCGAATCTACCGTTCCTGCATCAGGCATTACGGTCCATTTTTCATCCATTGCCAATTTATCGTTGGTGAGCCAGAAAGTATTGTAATAATTTTTTTCACTCTGGCCGACTCCTGCAGTGATCAATTGATTCATACTAATCTGTGGAGGAGCGTTGGCAGGCATTGCTGTAGAGGAAGTAGCCGGCGGATTTATCTTAGCCGATTCTGCCGCGGCATTTAAAGTAGCGCCAAGCAGTTCTGATCCAAAGGGGGACCAGGGGTTCTCAAAATCTTCAGGCGCAATAGGTAAACCAATCGGCCTGAATGAAACAAAATATCCTTCCGGCATTTTATTCGTGCTCGGATCAACTCCGGCGGCCCTTTTTTTAAGGTCATCCAGAACTTTGTAAACGTCCATGGTTTTAAAATTTAAATGTGTTTAAAATTTGTTCCCGCTCATTCTCGCATGGCAGGGATTAGCGTCCATCTTTTTATGGCTTTTTGGAAATAAGCCTCTTATTGTGTTGTCTTTTTAAAAAATTCATGTCAGCTATTATTCTGAGAACCATCTGTAGATGTATTCTCCGTATTATCTGTCGTTGTAGAACCGGAAGAGGTATTCGTTGTTGTATCATTTTGTGAATCATCTGTTGAACTATTGGTCGAACTATCTGTGGATGAATTATCGGTCGAAGTACTGCTGTGGTCGTTTTGCGAATTACCCGCTGGTGTATCATTTGTTCCTGATTGGTTACCGCCATCTGATGAATCTCCCGACGAACTACCTGTTGTGTCAGCTGAAGAACCAGACGAAGATGATGAAGTAGCAGAAGCGGGAAAATAAAATAATTGCGAAGTAAGATCTGCATTGGGCCAGTTATTTTCGTATGCCACCACCTGTTCAAACTTGCTTAAAAAATCATTGAAAGCTATCGTATAAGTTTTCCCGGCATTTAACGGCAGCGGATCATTTATCTGCAAAGTAGTTCCCTGTGGCGTTCCATCTCCTGAAATTCCTGTAATAATGATCATGTGAGCTATATTAGAGGTAGAAGCATACATAATCACTGCCATTAAAGGACTTTGATCCAGAATGCTGGTGAGATACTCAATTGTATAACTCGCAGGTGGCAGTTGTGTAAGCCCTAATGTTTTTGTAATAATATTATCGTTGGCGAAAGAAAGCCCCTGGTCATTATTATAAATGTTAGAAAAACTGGTTCCGGATGCATCCAGTACTTTTAATGTATCGGCAAGTGAATGATGAGTGCCGGTTTTCCAGGTTTCCATCATGGAAGAGCTTGCAAGCCAGCATGCATTCGATTTATCCTGCGGAATTAATTCGACTGTATTTGACATGGGTGTCTTTTAAAAATTTTTGAGACTATTTTGATTAATTTATTCTTTGTAAGAATGAGAAATTGTTTTTCCAGTAAAAGAAGAAATAAGGTGAATTTGTATTTTCATAATTAACACAGCAGCACCATTATTACATCAGCACCTTCAGCACATTATCACATCAGCACATTTACACATAAACTTCACCTTCTTCAAACAATCCACGAATAACTGATTCACTTTCACTCACTGGCTTCAACTGGTAATGTGGATAATCTTTAAAAGAAATCCAGTTGCCGCCCCATTCGATGGTATTCATTAAAGGCAGCACAATCTCAGCGAAGGACTTATAAGGAACATCATTTCCTACATAATTGCCCTTTGCAAAGACGCCAATATCCCAGGCGATACCGAAATTGTGATTGCTTTGTCCTCCCCGTGCATTGGTAATGATTGGCCGTGTGTCTCCGTTTCTGCCATGGTGGTACAAAGAATCCTGTTCGTCATAAGTTCGTGTGCCGGAAAGAATTCTAATATCCTGATTGTTATCTTTGGCAATTTTCAAAAACTTTCGGGCTTCAATTTGGGCCTGCGGCAATAAAGTAATAACATTCGATTCACTGGCTGCGTCAAACGTTTGATATTGTTGGGCAATCAATTTACTTTGCTCTACAAACTCAGCATCCGCCGTATTTGTTATTGGCCCCCACTGGCCATCTAAAAGCCCCTTGTAAAAACCTCCGACGGTTAGAAATCTTTGATAGAATAATACATCCTGCTTTAATAACTGATAGCTCATCTTGATATTTTTAAAAATATTTAGATCAAGGAATAATTCTCCTGGATTTTCAGGTTCTTATGGAGCAGATAGAACGGGAAGAGTATCAATTACTCTTGCTTAATCAAATCACACAAATCTTAAATTGAGGAATACTGGCTTTCTGAAATGGAAACTTTAAACAACGATCAGTTAATAATCAAGGGGTATGTTTTCTTTGCAATACAAATTAACGAAGAAATCATAATTCTGCGATACGGGAAATTCCCCGTTTTTGAATGGGAAAACCCCCATTTTTCTAAAAAAGAAAAGGTTGCACTTTTAAAGAAACAAATTTCACCCCGACAATTAAATGAATAAACATGGAACCGGTTTCTAAAAGGACGCTGATAAGTATGAGAAACGAATATGATAAAACGATTCGCCAAATATCATCGGCAAACCTCAAAAAGCGATTCACGGAAAGACCGGATATTGAAGATGCATCGTCCGCCTGGGTAAGCCGGAAAGATTTGGAAAAACTGCTGAATGATAATAATGCAAACGGCCTCAGGGTTTATTACGGATGCCATCATGAAAGCACCAACAGCGATCCTGCTAAAGATTACAAAGGGTTGCATAATATTATCCTGGTGGCTACAAAAGACGATTTGGATCCTGAAAATCCAACTTGTGAAAACAGCAAAGACCAGCTAAAGGATGAGGAACGAAAGCCACAGGAAGCTACATCAATTCAAAATTATGCTGGTGCCGGTGCAGATTTGTTTCCACTTTGCCCGCCACTATGCCCAAAATAGTTTTATGTCAATCACCGCTTTTGTCATAGGATTAATTCCTGTCCTGGTAAGCCTTTTAATAAGCGTCATTTTTTATAAAAGGCTGAAACCATCATGGCTGCGGCTTTTCACATGGTTCCTGCTATTAACCATCCTCATTTCGGTAGCAGGATATGTGTATTCGTTTGATTTTAAAAGCGGCAATCATTTTATTTTCAATATTTATTTACTCATTCAGTTTCTTTTCTACTTTGCCTTTTTTTATAAAACTTTTCAAACGAAAAAATTAAAAACAATCACCGTAGTGTTGGGTATTTCGTTTTTAGTTTACCTGCTCACCGGTTTTCTTTTTTTAAACGGATTTCATACGTTTAATTCTCTTGGCTTTACTATAGGGAGCGTTGTTACCATCCTGTTTTGTCTTTTGTATTTCGGTACATTGTTTAATGCAGAAGGCTTTATCAATTATTTCAGAATTCCCATGTTTTGGATTGCTACCGGCATCTTGTTTTTCTTCGTCGGTAATTTTATTTATCTCAGTTTTCTAAATTATATCCTCGCAAATAACCTGGATAGCGGAGGAAATATTTATGAGTTTATAATCATTACGTTAAACCTACTTTTGTATTGTTTTTTTTCAATTGGTTTTTTAAGCAATCAGACATGGAAAAAAAGGACATGATATTCACTATTGTTTTTACAACAATTGTTCTTTTACTGCTGGTTGCGTTTTTATTATTCTTTTTTATCAGGTACCGCTTCAGGAATAATGCGTACATAAAAGAAAAAGAAGCCATGAAAAAATTTTATGAAAAAACATTGCTTCAGTCTCAAATCGAAGTTCAGGAAGCAACGCTGGCAGGCATTGGCAAGGAGTTGCATGATAACATCGGGCAGTTACTAAGCAGTATAAAAATGTTTTTGGGGATTACTCTGAGAAATCTGCCTGAAGTGCCCGAAACTTTGACTATCGCTGAAGAAACGTTAGGCAAGGCCATCAGTGAATTGCGCGCACTTTCAAAATCGCTGGATAAGGAATGGCTGGAACAATTTGATTTTATTCAAAACCTGGAAGCAGAGGGACAAAGAATCAACGAGGCAAAGCATCTGCAAATATTATTTACCCATCCGGATAAATTGTTCTTAAAAGCAGATGAGCAAATCATTCTTTTCCGGATTGTGCAGGAAGCCATTCAAAACGCCATCAAACATGCTGAGGCAAAACACATAGAGATCGATTTGAGTAAAACATCTGAAATTGTAAGGGTAGCAATTATTGACGATGGAATCGGCTTCAATAATTCGCTGCATACAGATGGACTGGGAATGAGAAACATGAAACACCGCACAAAGCTGCTCGGCGGATCTATCACCTGGAATTCAATAGGCAACGGTACTTCCGTAAAGATTGAATTACCTTTTAAAGAAAACGAGCCATGAAAATTTCCATAGGCATAGTGGATGATCACCAGTTGTTTTTAAAATCCCTCGGGCTTATGATTGAAAACTTTGATGAATGTAAAGTTGGCCTGATGGCGATGAATGGAAAAGAAATGCAGCAAAAAATTTCTTCAAATGAACTTCCTGATATCATCTTATTGGATGTGAATATGCCGGTAATGGATGGAGTAGCTACTGCGAAATGGTTAACACAAAATTATCCGTTCATAAAGCTGGTAGCGCTCTCTATGAATGACTCAGACAGGACGATTATTGAAATGATAAAAGCCGGTTGCTGTGCTTATCTGCTTAAAGACACACATCCAAATGAACTTGAAAAAGCATTGCATGAAATCTATACAAAAGGCTATTATAATTCTGATGTAATCAATATTAATTACCGACGCTTATTACAGGAACAAAACGATCCTTTAAACATTACCGAGAATGAAAAATTGTTTTTACAACTCGCCTGCAGCGACCTCACATACAAGCAAATCGGGGTGCAAATGCATCTTAGTGAAAGAACCATTGATGGTTACCGTGAAAACCTTTTTCATAAATTTAAAGTACAAAGCAGAGTGGGCCTTGTTTTGGAAGCGATTAGAAAAAATTGTGTAAAATTAAATCCTTAAATCCCTGAAATGGTATGCGTGCAGTAAAACGATAAATACCGTCATTTCGAAATTTCAAAAACGTTTTGTATTGAGACCACGATCATACATCAAACATCGCACATCCTACATCAAACATCTCATTCATCCTGCGTCCTCGTTATAAAATGAATTCCTTTTGCTTCAGGCCCTGCAAGAATTACGATTGCTCCTAAAATCAGCACAGACGCTGCTAATATCATCATGGAAGTAGCATAGCTCAGATGTTGTGCCAGTAATGCTTCCACATACACAATACCTGATGCTATCAAAACGCCCGATTGATAAGCGAACCCTGGAAAGAATCCGCGCAATGAACCCGGGGATAATTCATTGATGTGTGCAGGAATAATTCCCCATGCGCCCTGCACCATAAACTGCATCGCAAATGCACCAGCGGCTATCCAAAAACTTCCTCCGGCCAGCAGCCATACAGGTATTATAAAAATCGCAAGAATCACTGCAATGGACATCATTCTTTTTCTTCCATATAAATCTGATAAATGACCAAAAAACAATCCTCCCAGAATAGCGCCAACCATAGATATTATGGTGATAATAGCAGTAGTATGCGGATCGAAATGCCGTTGTTGCTGCAAAAAAGTAGGATAAAGATCCTGGGTGCCATGAGAAATAAGATTCATCATAGACATCAACAAAACCAGGTACAAAAATAATTTTGAATGTTTTTTTATTTCAGCTGTATATTCTTTCCAGTTGTGCATTCGGTTGGTCTTCCAGGCTTTGGTTTCCTTTACTTTACTCCGGATAAACAGCGTTAATAAAGCCGGCAATCCTCCCACAAAAAACATTGCCCTCCAACCGAAATGAGGGAAGACAAAATAATAAGCGGCGGCTGCGAGCAAAAATCCAAAGGCGTATCCTTCCTGCAAAAGACCGGATAAAAGGCCCCTTCGTTTTACTGACACAGATTCCATTACCAGCGAGGCTCCCACACCCCATTCGCCTCCCATTCCGATGCCATACAACAAACGTAAAAATAAAAAGATGGTATATGTTGGCGCAAGGCCTGAAAAAATTTCTATGATTGAATAAAATGCGATAGAGATCATCAGCGGCCCTTTTCTTCCAAATCTGTCAGCCATTAATCCAAAAATAATAGCGCCAACCGGCCTCATAGCCAGGCTTGCAGTAAGCGTTAACGCGATTTCGGGTATCGATTTATCAAAATCTTTTGCAACGGCTGCAAGAGTAAACGTGAGAATAAAAAAATCAAATGCATCTAACGTCCATCCGAGGAATCCGGCTACCACTGCATTTCGCCGGTTTACTTTGGTTTCCAGATCTGGTATAACAGGCAAGTCTTTTTCTTTTGTTATCATTTTTGTGAAATGAGTATTGATCCGATCATCTATTTCATAAATGTATTTGAAAAGCAGCAAGTAAAAACACAAAACTTCCAAAGCAGGCAATTTTTCAATTGCCTGCTAAAAATTAAAATTCAAAATGATAGAATTGCCGGTATATTACTGCTGTGTTTCCGCGGGAACCTTTGAGCTAAACTGTTTCATAAAAACAACTTTACCGTCTTTGTTGAATCCCCAGATTTCCTGCAAATCTTCTTTTTCGGCTTTGCCATCAGGGCCGGTAGAGGTGGCTGTGCCCCATATCGCTACCCAGTCCTCGTTCCTGTCAACACTTTTTAATGGTATCCAGGCATCGACCGAACTGGTTACACTCGACATCATGGCGCGCCCACTTTTCGCCCCCGCATAAATTGAATCTTTTCCCCGCATTACCATTCCATTTGATAAAAACATTACTGCTGTGTCGGCAAAATAATCATGGGCTTCGAGCGTGTTATTGTCATAATCTTTCCACAACTCTAAAACCTTTCGGGCATAAGCAGGGTTACCCATTTTGAAATCTGAAGAATAACCGGCAGTGTAAGGATAAGGAATCTGATCCATCGGTATTTGTTTGTTCATGTTCTTTTGCCCGCTTTTTGTTTTTGGGTTTTGTTGAGCAACACTTTCTTTGCATACCAAAAGCAGCGCTAATGCGCAAATTGTTACCAATAACCGTTTCATTTTTTAAGTTTTAAATGTAAATAATCGTGGTAATCAGAAAGGAAAGCAGGATATAAAAATACATTTATTTTTAAAATAATGAATATTTCTTTGAGGATAAAGAACAGAAAAACGTGGGCTGCCTTTTCCCAAAAAGGAAATCAGTTATTGTTATCAGTAAAAGACTAAATAATAAAGATTGTGAACAGAATTCTTGTTTTTAAAAAATTTGTTTTCGATCTCAATTTGACAGTTTATATTTATCTATTCTTTGAATGTCCCCGTCTTCGACAACCACCTTTATCCAGTGGCTTACTCCGGTAAGATTTAAAACCCATATTGTGCGATTATTTTCAAGCACCTTTGCCGCATTAGTTATTTTATAATCTTCATAATTATCATTAATCAAATTTTTTACATCTGATGGTAATTGGTCTTCTGAAAGATAATTAACCAGGTAAATTATTTTACCATTCTTATTAAACAAAATGGCGTTTAAATGCCCTTCCTGCTTAAAAAATGCGTGATAGCTGCCGTTATCTTCAAACTCCCACCGTGGATCGGTTGCATCGAAAAATTTCATATGAAATGCTTCAAATACTTTTCTGTTATAAGGCACACTTAATGATGGGTTGGTTGCCACGTCAGTCTTGACTGAAAAAGGACTTTTGTCAGACAGATTATTAGAAGAAAATTTAGTAGCAACTTCATAAGTTCCATCTGTTTTCTGCCCTATCGCATGAACGGCCATAAAAGTTGCAACGAGTGGGAGTGCAATGCTCCGGATGATTGTTGTTTTCATGATTCAATATTTTTAAGTAATTGATGACTCAAAAATAGTTCGACTTTAAAGGCATTCCGAGTGAGAATGAGTAATTGACGTTTTAAAAGGGTAGTTGGTAAAAGAGGATTCTTTTAGAAGAATTTTAATACATTGATGCTCATATTAAAAGAGCTTCGTAGTTTTATGATTTTAGAAGCCGAACGGGATGCAATGAGGATCTGGCACGGCCGGCTTCCCGCTTTTCAAAGTGCAATCAGCCGGTACAATTACCAACCGGCGCTCCCGGCTGTCTTTTCCAAATTGCCGACACTGGATAGAAAGAGATGGTTACTTGTGCCAGTCGGCATCCTAGCCATTCATCACCATCGTTCCTGATGGAGACCCCATCTGCGGAAACCCATGAGATGTCCTTACTCGGTCCTAACTCGGAGGTATATACAATACTGGTGCCGTAGGGCGACCACGAGATTTTAGTTCCCCTGGCGCCGCCAGAGATATTTTAGTCCACTGCCATTCACTGATCTTCTCATTCGGATCACTGGAGTTGCTTCCGTGGAGCATGACACGATCCTTTGGTAAAGTAATAGTCAAGTCTGAGCCCGCTAAAGCTACAGGTGGTTGATTATGGTCTCCACAACTTGCACATGAGAACTCTTTTTGGCAGGAAGGAAAAAGATAGGCCACTAAAAGCAAAAAGGCAAGTCGCTGTAATTCAGTTTCATGATTAAATTAGTTAAGAGTTGGAAATCGGTTTACAATACTTAAAAAATTGGATGAGCAAGCGGCCTTCCTTATTTCCAGTTGGAAAGCATTCATCTTTTTGGAAAATATGATGTGGATGAATTTCTCAAGCGCTTTCACAAAATAGCTCAGGTTCTCATTTCCCTGTTTCTGCATTATTTCAACATGTAAAAAGCTTACAGGTTTTTACACAGCTATAAGAAATCGACCTGTGAACCGGAATAACTTCAATTTTCCATTTTGCCATGTATCTGATCGCAGCTCAAACTTATTTGCAAAATCTCGCCACTACCGGGAGGCATGCCAAATCCATCATTCGAAACATATAATTTTCCATCGGGGCCAAAGGTCATACCTGTCGGAAGATTTAGCCCGGAGATAATTACCTGCTTGCTTCCTGAACGGTCTACTCTTACAATATCTCCTGTGTGCTGGGTTGGAAATGGATTATTGGTAAAGTTTTCCAACACATACATTCCTCCGGTCTCATCAAATGCAACCCCAAGAATTGCATTAAATCCGCCAATGCTATCCACCATTTGACCGCTCATGTTTATCTTATAAACTTTTGATTGCCTCATAGCTGGAAAGGTGGAAAGATTGCCGAGGTAAAAATA
Organism: uncultured Chitinophagaceae bacterium; assembly: GCA_963706825.1. GTDB lineage: Bacteria > Bacteroidota > Bacteroidia > Chitinophagales > Chitinophagaceae > Ginsengibacter. The sequence goes on from CAVPNT010000007.1 coordinate 134,326, forward strand.
TCCATTATTGAACGCTAATGCAGTAGGAACGATATGACCTTCGATGGCAGATACATCCATCAAGCGGGTGATTTTTCCGTTAGTGGAAATTCTGTCCACTTCGCCATGATTTGGTTCTACTGCATATAAATCGCCGCTGACATTGATCATGCTGTACCAGGTACCATCCGGTTCAAAATCATCTTCGTCAGGATGAGCTACGGGATGATTCTTTAAATAATTGCTGAGATTAGCAACCATGTCCCACGATTTATTTGCGTTTATGTGGATGACTTCATTCGGAATACCTTCTACCCCATGAGAACAACCGGCGCCGCCAAATAAAGCGAACAATGTTTGCCCGACAAATGCAACGTCTGCTACACCACTCACCCAATGTCCCCTTGCTGCGCTATTCATTGTGGATGGCAAATCATCTACAAAAGTAAATCGCTCACCTGAAGCGCTAATTCTGGAAATGCGACTGCCGTTGGTGCTTCCGGTATAAGGTCCTATTGGCGGTATAACCTGGGTGCAGTTCGTCGTATTTGTTCCTCCAATGCCAGCCTCAACTACATAAAGTTGATTATCCGGACCAAATTTTAACCCCCTTGGGTTGTTTAAACCTTTAGCAAAGATCTCTGATATTGTGGTAATTTGATCATTGCCATTGCAAAAATGAACACCATTTTTTTTACAGGCTGTAAAAAATAGGGTGGTAACAATAATTGCGCTTAATTGAAATATATTTTTTGTTTTCATTGTTTTGATTTTTATTTTGAAATAAAATGGCCTTCCTTTTCAATCATCCTGTTTCCTGATATCTCAGGGTAAGTGGATGAAAACTTTTTTCGGATCATTCCGGCGCCAGTATCCTATTTACTATTATCGAACCTTGAAACGCAACCTGTTCACCATCTTACCTATTTTTTCTCCTTGTATCAATCCTGCTTCCAACGAAGGCATAAAATGAATCCCTGCAAGGAATCTTGAGTGTGCTGCTTCAGTTGCATAATCTTTAAACGAATTGTAGCTACGCGGGCCCCATGTGGCATCATAAGAATGATCAGTAAATGAATAATTATAACCAAATATTTCATCCATCACTAATGCACTGGCAGCAGATGCAACCGCATGTGCAGGTGTATAGTCGGGATGTGCAGGTGTTGGAATTACGCTGTTCCATGTAGTGTGACCCATCACATTGCGGATGTATGAAATAGGCCGGAGAAGATTGTAGGTATATTTTGTCTTAAACACCGAAATAGAAGCATCACTTATGGCAATACCATGTTTTGCGTAAGCGATGGCAGCAGCACCTAAATCTAATTTGTTAAGCACAATCAATTGTGTAAGAATACTGGTTGCATGAGACGGAGCATTATAATTGCCGGGAATATCACCCCAAAATTTAGCTGTGAGAGAATCCTCATGTGTAAGCGCTAGTGATTGTTGATACAGATCATCAGCCATTTGATAAAATGCGGATTTCGGTTCTTCAGAATAAGCAATGGGCGGACCAGGCTGGCTAAAGCTTGCCATATTGGGTATAAAGGATCGATTGTCTCCCCAATGCGGAAGGGTGGCTGCAGCAAAAGCTGTTGGAGTAGGAATCCACAAACCTGGCCCAACAGGAGGCACATAAGTGGGATCGGTATTATGAAGATACGCCTGGTCGCCGCCATCACTTTTTGACCATTCAAATATCGCCGACGCTATTGCCCGGCCAAAGTCAACAGAGTTTTGTAATTGCTGTGGGGTGGCTTTTGATTGAAATTGTTGATTAAAAGCCGCCTCAAGAGAATCAATAGTTGTAAAGTTTGATGGTGTCGTATTAGCAAAAAGATCTTTGGTAATTAAGGCCATTGCTGCATTGGCAGAAGCAGGCCAATAATAAATTCCTTTTTTTAACTGGGGCAAAGAAGAAACTGAAAAGCCAGTCAATTGTGAAACTACAGGCTGGCAATCCGGTATGCCAGGCTCAACTGATTCATACAAAGCAATTCCCGAATATCCAAAAGACCGATCACCCACAAATGGATTATATCCTGCTGTGGTTTTATTAAGCTTCATTTGAAGATTCATCCATGCTACAGCTACATCCGCAGGATAAGTTTCGGCATGCGGGCCTTGAAAATCACTTTTTTTACAACTGATAATTACTAATGCAGTTGCGACAAAAAGCAGTGCGATTGTTTTAATTTGTTTTTGCATAATTTTTTATTTAGAATTGAAAGGTTAAAATGTTGGATAAAAGACAGGATGTATTGGTTTTGAAAAATGCACAACTTTTCTTTCACATCCGATAGTTGCTTTCCTTTTTGGAATATCAAATACAAACGCATGTGTTAGGATAGATTGAATAGCGAGAATAAAGGTATTATACAGCTAAAGCAAACGCCAGCTATATTGAGTAGTTTACCTTATCAGAAAATAAGTAGTGAGTTTGATTGAGTATTTGAAAATCAATAAGGGCTATTCTTTTCCCGGTTGTAATTTCTTTAAGAGCATCTCTTTGCGGCTTCGGGAAACATCCACGGTTGTTCCATCACTCATGAGGATGTATCCTCCTTCGCCTTTAATATATTTTTCTACTTCATTAAGGTTAACTAATGATGAATGATGAACTCTTGCAAAGGAATAGCTTTCCAACATTTCTTCAATTTCCTTTAGAGTGCGCGAAGCGATAATTTTTTGGTTATTTTTTAAATGCAAAATTGTATAATTGCTATCTGCCCTGCAACTGATTATAGAATCAATGTAAATCATTTGGAGTCCTTCCATTGTTGGTATGGCTATTCGATTTATTAATACGGATGGATGCTTTAATTTTTGTAGAAGCACCTCAATTTGTTGTGGTAGCGGATGAGCCAAATGAAAGAATACTTTTTGAACCGACCTTTTTAATTCTTCATGATCAATGGGTTTTAATAAATAATCAAGCGCACTAAAATGCAGTGCTTTAATAGCATATTGGTCGTAGGCCGTAGTGAAAATAACAGCAAAAGGAATCTGTGAAAAATGCTCCAGCATTTCAAAACCATTCATACGAGGCATCTCAATATCAAGAAATACAAGGCCTGGTTTATGTTTTTCAATTGCCTGCAACCCTGCCTCTGCATCGGTGCATTTATCCAATATCTGTACTTCCGGGCAATATTCTTCCAGCAATAAACTCAGTGTTTTAAGGCAGTGGATTTCATCGTCTATCAGAATAGCTTTAATCATAAAAAGCCGGTATTTTAATTATCACTTCTGTTCCTCCAGGACTGCCATCAGAAAGGGTAAGGTCATTTATTGATATAAAAGTTGCCTTTTGTTTTTGTTGATGCAGCATTGTTATACGCTCTTCCGTAATCTGCATTCCCATAGATTTATAACTAAGGGTGGATTTGCTTTTTAATTCGCCTGCTTTCATTCTTCCAATGCCGTCATCAGAAATTTTACAAATCAATATTTCTCCTTCTAAATGTATTTCAATTTCCAAATGACCCTTTTCTATTTTATGCATCAAACCATGCCAGATAGCATTTTCAACATAAGGCTGGATAATAAGTGGTGGTACTTTTATTTCTGCTGAATCTGTATTTCTTCCTATGATAATTTTATATTCAAATTTATTTTCAAACCGCAGAGATTCCAGTTCAAGAAATAATTCAAGTGCTTCTAATTCTCTTTCCAAAGGAATAAATGATTCCTGCGAATTTTGAAGGATTAATCTTATTAGTCTTGAAAATTTTGACAGAAATTCTGACGCCTGCAGTTTGTTGTTTTCGAGAATGAACAGGTTGATAGAACTGAGAGAATTGAAAATAAAATGCGGATTCATTTGAGCGCGAAGCGCCTGCATTTCAAGTTCTGATAATTGTTTCTGGCTTTCGAGTTTTTGAATTTTCAATTCATTCTCTGCTAATTCGCGCCTATGTTTTTCATTTTTGCGTTTAAGATATATTGTGCGAAATATAATCCCGCTTATTAAAATTAAAGCGATGATACCTCCAATAAGAATTTTTTTTTGAAGGGTTTCCTGCGTAAGTTGCTGTTGCTGAATTTTAAACTGTTGCCGGCTGATTAACTTTTCATTGTTCATCAATCTGATCTTTTGTTCATAATTGTAAGCAGCAAATTTTACTTTCACCTGGTCACTTACCACCACATCTTTCATTTCCATATATTTTTGGTAATAGAAGAAGGCACTATCAGTTGTATGCATATTATCATACACAGAATAAAGAATTTTATATCCATCACGGATAAATTGCTTCGCTTTCGTTTGAAGTGCAATTACTAACCCTTCATGTGCATATCGTAAAGCTTCTGCATTATTATTTAAAGCCAGGCAGGTTTTACCAACATCAAGAAGCGTCCTCATGATTTGATTCTTGTCATTCAGTTTTTTATGCAACACTAATCCTTCCTCAAAATTCTGCAGCGCCTTATAATAATCTTTTTGCTGGAAATAACATTCTCCTGAGCTAATGAGGTAAACACGATAATATATACTTTCTGTACCTGGATTAAATAAATGATAGTAATGCCATGCTGAATCGAATTGATGTAGGTTACTAAAGGCCTCGGTGAATTCCATTTTAAACCAGATGTCATAATCATTATTTATCCGCTTGTTCTCAAAGCCCTTGTCATCCATTTTAATAACCTGTCGAAAATAATTCAGGGCATCAGGATAATCTTCTATTAATTCATATAATTGTGCCATTCCATACAATGCATCTGATATCTCCATTTTATTATTGAATGCTGATGCAAGAACTTGTGCGTCCTCAACATTTGTAAGGCTTTTTTCATAATCACCGGATTCCCGATAAATTCCGGCCATATTTCCTATTGCATCAATCATTTTTGGGGTATCCCTATTGTTTAAAGCAATAGCATATTCTTCCTTCGTATAATAAATGGATTCATCAAACTTGCTTTGAGAAAAGGCGGTATATTCAAGATTGGAATATAAATTATAAATACCCGCTTTATTAGATGTTTTATTAAACCAACTTAACGATTCTTTGCCCAAAATTTCCGATTGAATAAAATCATCATCGAAATGTTTTGCTATTCTTGATTTATTGTTGAAGGATATTGCAATGCCGTGAATATAATTTAGTTTCTTTGATTCTTTCAAAGCTACGCTTGCATAATACAGGGCTGAATCTTTTTCAGTAGTAAGAATATATGCATCACTCAATTGATTCAGGCAATCAATGCGGGAAGTATCTTTTAATAAAGGCAATACCTTTGTAAGGCTGTCAATTTTTTCTTTTTGTGCAAAGCAAAATGAAGTAAAAATAAAAATGAAAAGACCGTTTAATAAACACAATTTTTTTAAAAAGTTCTTTTTAAAAAAAGACAATACGCTGCATATAATTAAGTTTACAGCCATCGAAAACAATTGGGAGTATAAAGCTAACCATTTTTTGCAACTAGCGCGGCTATGGTCTTTTGCTGGATACAACGATGTTGTCTTTTTAAAAATGTTTGAAAGCAGCAGTAACCGGCAGTAACCATTATCAGCAAACGCACAAATAACGGGGATTTGTATTTTCAGAATGAATAATAGAAATGTGATTAAGAGGCGGGATTGTTTTCATTGAATTTTTAGAAATAAGAGTGACTGCTAATTAAAAAAAATATAAACAGTAAATGTTTTCTGCAATAAACAAAGAAATAACCAGCAATTGTATTTTTCTAAACCACGCTAAACTCTTCTATACTCCTCAAAACTTCGGGCATCTAACCGCGTCTCTTGAAGAATTGTCGCGGTTCACGAAATTCTGATAAGAAACAGAAAGTTCAAAACCTCCACGGGATTGGCTCGAGGCTTTTAAAGCAGAAATATTTACATCATAACTTAATCCAAATGTAAGAGGTGCAGTTTCCAGTTTTACCATCGGAACAATCGCATCGTTCCATCTAAAAAAAGCGCCACCGGAAATTACATAATGAGGATCATCAGGATATTCATCTAATTTTTTACTGTACAACATTCCGCCGATAATTTCTGAATAAGGCCCTTGGGCAGAATAATCCCCATAAAAAGTGAGATAGGTATAATTATCAATTGCAGTTCTTAAGCCAGCTGAATAAACCCATTTTGGATTGAGTGGTGTTTTTTGATTTGCATAAAACGACATGTTTGCATTTGGATTAAAATGATGATAGGCCATTCCTACATAGAAATTGTTATCTGCATTTTGGCCAACCTGGGCGTTAAAACTAAGTCCTGCACTGCCATCAAAATACATGAAATTACTGTTGGCTAAATTTTCTCCGGTTGCCAATGTGCCATCATAATCAGTGCCATTGTACTGGCTGTTTGTCGTCATTTTAGAAAGGTCAAATTTGCGCTGAACCATGCCTGCGGAAAAGCCGGCAGACAAATACATATTTCGTTCATCGCTCAAAGATTTGTGATAATTCAAAACAGGAAGTACACTGGTAGAAGTAAGAGAAATTGTGCCTGCCTTATCATAAAGAATGATACCACCGACAGTTAGAAAATCGTCTCCATGGCCAACGGGCAATTTATATTCTCCATTTAAAGAAGATGTTTGAAAGGGGACTGTTACCGAACTCCATTGATTTCTGAATACTGCCTGAACACGTACATCGCCGTTAAATATACCAGCCAATCCAGGATTGCGCAATAACGGCGTTTCGGAAAACTGGGAAAAATGTATGTCCTGAGCGGTGGATTTATTTTGAAATAAAAACACGGTAAAAATGAAAAGAACGGTTGTAAAGATAGCGGTTTTCATTAGGGGATTATTTATGATTCTTTAACGGGCAGAACCAGTTATTTATTATTTAATTAAAGCGATATTTCCTTTGAAAGTAAGGATGGTATTATTTTCACAAACTACCTGCAGGATATACACGAAAACATCGGGTGGCAGAGGCTTTCCGTTGAAGGTTCCATTCCATCCTGCTGATGCATCATTCGCATTGAAATTCGATTTTTCAAAAACGATTTGACCCCAGCGGTTAAACACTTTTAAATTCTGGATTTTGAAAATTCCGCTTCCCCTTGGATAAAAAATATCGTTTGCTCCATCCCCATTTGGAGAAAAAGTATTCGGTACAAAAACATTGGAATTGTTGCACAACACATAAACAGATACTTTGTCCTCAGCTGAACATCCGCCTTCGTTTTTTACACGAATGGTGTATTCAATAGATTGAAGTGGCTTAACCGTTATCGCAGAACTTTCATTGTTTGAAGTAATGGCTGTTGATGGAGTCCACGTTACACTGGTTACATCTTTTGAAAATTGAGGAACAAGCTGCACATCTCTTCCTACACTGATATTTTTATCACCACCTGCATTCACAGTCGGAACCGGGTAAACTTTCACAGGAATATAACCGGTATCTCTAAAACATCCTTTAGAATCTGTGCCAATTACCTGGTAAGTGGTAGTTGTTGAAGGCGTTGCTTTTGGATTTGCAATCAATGGATTATTTAATCCTGCAGAAGGCGTCCACGAATACGTTTCTGTTCCTGATGCTTTCAATTGAGTTGATTCACCCAGGCATAAAGTATCGGCTTTGCTCAATGAAAGCTTGAAAGGAAATTTCACTGTCAATGAAATAGAATCTTTGGAAACGCATCCTTTATCGCTCGTTCCTTTTACCACGTATTTTATTGCTGAAGCTGGCTTTGATACAGGACTTGCGCAATTGGTGCAGGAAAGATAATTTGCCGGAGACCATGAGTACGTTAGTGCGCCGCTAACATTTAAAGCCTGTGATGAACCAAGGCAAACAACCGTATCTGCAGCTATCGATAAATTTGGCAAAGGATAAATTTCAACTGTTTTACTGGCCGTATCATTACATCCGTTGCTGCTGTAACCGATCGCTTTTACGGTAAAATTTCCTGATGTTAAATAATTCTGTGCAACGGGTCTCTGAAGGGTAGAAGTATTACCATTTGCCATATCCCATTTCCATGAAACTTTTGAAGTGTCAGGATTGGAAAGGAGCCCCGTAAAATTCATAACAGCCGGAACACAAGCGCCTTCACTGGACACAATTGAAATTTTCGGGCTGCGGTTTACTTTTATCGGCTGCATATTACGCACAGAATCTTTGCAACCTCTTTGTGTTGTTACTTCCAGTGATGTAGCATATGATCCGGGTTGATGATACGGATGCAAGGGAAACGGTTCGGCCGAAGTAGTTCCATCGCCGAAATTCCAAACATATTTTACTATCGCATCGTTTGCAACGCTTGTATTGGCAAAGGCTACAGGAGTAGAATCACAAACCAAAGCGCCATTATGATTGAAGGATGCCGTAACGCCTAATACCAAAATAGAATCGGAACCTTTTACCGCTACCTGGCATCCCGCCGCATCCTTTAAAACCATTTTTGGCAAATATTTTCCGCGAGTATTATAAGTATGAATAACGTTGGAATCTTTTGTTGAAACCGTCGTTCCATCATTAAAATCCCAAAGAAAAGAAGTGTTCTTTTTTGTCTGTGCTTTAAAACCCGTTTCTAAAGGTGCACATCCAATCATCGTCGTATAAGAAAATGTACCTGACGGGCCATCCACTTTTATTTGTCTTGATTTTTGTGAAATACAACCACCTGGCCCGGTGATGGTAAGTACTGCATTAAAGACTCCTGCTTCTGCATAAAAATGAGCGGGATTGCGCTCTGAAGATGTGGTTCCATCGCCAAAGTCCCATGACCATTTTGAATAATTTTCTGAGGTATTGGTAAAATTAACTACCAACGGTGGGCAGGTGCCAACCGAATCGCTCAATTGAAAATCTGATGCAGGATTTGCTATCGTTACAGAATTTATTTTGGAAGCGGAACTGGTACAACCATATTGATCTTTAATAGAAAGATTAATCGTAAAATTTCCTTCGGAATGATATTGATGAACCGGATTAATTTGATTTGATGTAGTTCCATCACCAAAATCCCATGTATAAATTAATCCCGGGCCTGAAGAAGAATTCGTGATATTTATTGGTTTACTGGTGCACGATAGTGTATCTGTTTTAAAGGCAGCTAACGGTTTTGAAACCAAAATAACATTCGGTTTTGTAATCGTATCTGAACAACCTTTGCTGTCTGTTACAATCACGGAAACAGCATAATTACCGGGAGTAGAATAAGTGTGATTAAATGGCCCGGCATTTAAATTATCTGTTTTACCATCGCCCCAATTCCATTGCCATTGTTGAATTGCATGCGTTCCATCACTGTATGAGCTATCAAAAAAGTTTACAGAACTATTCAAACAAGTGCCTGGAATAGTAGAACGGAAAATGGCAGTTGGCCCATTTACCTGGACTGCTAGCGGTTTTGTTACAGAATCAATACAACCATTTACATCTTTTAAATAAAGCGTTACATTGTAGCCCGACGCTTTTGAATATTTATGAACAATAGATTTGCCTGTATCGGAAATTGAAATACCATCTCCAAATTTCCAGGTATATAAACTGACGTTAGTTGCGTTAATATTTGAAGTGGAGAAACTTACCGGTGTATTTCTACAGGTTTCTTCTGTTGATACGGTAAAATCTGCAATTTCCCTGATTACTTTTATGGTTTCTTTTTTCGTTTCTGAACAGCCGGTTGATTGATTGGTTACCGTTAATGAAACGGTATAATCACCAGGAGTTGAATAATTGTGTGCAGGATTTTTTTCAGTTGATGTACTGCCATCGCCAAAATTCCAATTCCATGAATCTGCACCAATAGATTGATCAGCAAAAATAATCTGACGCGGCAGGGTACACGTTTTTGCAAAAGAAAATAGCGCTACCGGCGGATTTACATGAACCATTTTCGGAATAGTTAATGTATCGGCGCAGCCATTGTTTACCGAAATTAATGTAACAGAAAAATACCCGGTATCATTATATTGATAAACAGGATTCTGCAGGCTTGAACTACCTCCATCGCCAAAAAACCAAATCCACTGATCCGGATTTCCAACAGTGTGATCAGTAAAATTTATCTTTTGAACAGCGCAAACATTTGTTTGATTTGCTATATACTTTGTCTGGGGTTTTGAACCGACGATAATTCCGTTTTGGACACTTACATTTCCTGTACAACCCCCTTTGGTAGTGTAAGTAAGGGTAATTGAATATTTTCCCGGCTTGTTATAAATGTGTGTTGGAGTAATGGAATCAGAAGAATTGCCGTCACCGAAATCCCAATGATATCCGGTAATTGAATCAATAGAATTTACCGTAGAGGTAAACTTGTGCCGGAGTGGGCCACAACCTTTTTGAGGTAGATTATTAATGGTCACTACCGGTTTTTTTATCCTGATAAAATTTGTTTTTATAAGGCTGTCTGTACAACCGCCGGCATTGGTAACAAACAATTTTACGGTATAATTTCCTTCAGCAGCATAAATATGTGTTGGGCTTTGAGCATCAGAATTGTTGCCATCGCCAAAATCCCAATAATAAGTATTGGTTGAAGTGGAAGTTCCTGTTTGACGGTTGGTTACGCCTGAAGAAGTATTATTAAATTTAACGTTCAAAGGCAGGCTGCATGAAACGCTATCAGATGCAGAAAAAGATATCACCGGCTTTGCAGCTACCGTTATGTTTTTTGTTACTGAATCTTTACAGGCGCCGTTGTTGCTGACCATGGTAATTTTAAATTCTCCCGCTTTGTCAAAAATTTTTATTGCATCGATTGCATCTGAAAAAGTGCCGTCATTAAAATTCCACCTAGCAGCAGATGGAATAGGACTGCTTGTATTTTTCAAAATAACCGGTGCGCCTTCACAAACGACATCAGGTATAGAAAAATCTGCATTGGTTGAACCGATAGTAATCAGATTTTTTTTAATTAAGGTATCCGTACATCCTGTCGCATTTGAAACTATCAGGCTGACGGTATAGCTACCGGATGAATTGTAAGTATGGGAAGGATTAGCCGCTGTTGAGGTACTGTCATCTCCAAAATTCCAAAAATAACTGAATGCACCAACACCAGTTGATTTGCCGGTAAAATTAATGGTGGCAGGAGCATTGCAGGACTTTGATGTGGAGTTGGAAAAATCGGCTTTCACCCCCGTATTAATATGAATGAAGGAAGCAACGGTTTTGGAAGTTACGCAACCAAAATTATTAACAGCGCGTAGCGATACATTAAAATTTCCGGTGGCATTATATACATGCTCAGGATTTTGTTCGTCAGAAAAGTTGCCATCGCCAAAATCCCATTTCCAAGTGTTGAGCACTCCACTTCCTGGAAGGCTGATATCGGAAAATTGAGTTTTTAATGGAAAACAACCTGTCAATGCAGACGCATCAAAATTAATAACCGGTGAAGAATAAACCGTAATGTATTGAACTTTCGTAATGGAGTCAACACCAAAGGAATTTTTGATAATTAATTTAACGGTATAAGTGCCTGGATCAAAATAGACAACGGATGGGTTTTGTAATACCGACGTTGTTCCATTTCCCAAATCCCATTTCCAGGAAGACGGGTTACCGCTTGAAGAATCAGAAAAATTTACTACAAGAGGTGCGCAGCCTGCATTTGTTACAGAACTAAAATCTGCTTTCAATTGTGCTTTTGCTGAAATGGAGAAAAGTAAAAAAAAGAGAAAGGTAGCCGGGAATTTTGTTTTAATCAAAAACGCCGGAAGGAATGTAAGGTTCTTCAAGGTTTTAAAAATTGGATAGTTGGAAACTATTTTCAAAAGGCAAGGGTTAGGGTGCTTGCATTTAATCTAAGAAACGCTTTCAAATGTTATTTTATTGTAAGAGTAAGCAAGAATAAAAGGAAGAAAATCCGGGGAAATTCGTTACGGACAGAAAATCAACTGTTTATCAAAATATTCTGGATAAAATTATTCTGCCCGGCTTTTTTAATGTAGAATTTATTTCAACAATTTGCCTCTTCTATAATTGGTGTATAATTTGAGATACAGAATATCATCAGCGAAAAATATGGAAGCTAAAAAAAGTGAAGAGAAAAAGAAGAGGCCGGTTTTAATTACTCTTGCAAGAATAGTTATGTGGATTTTGGGCGCTATTGTCTTCCTCATCATCCTTGTTTTAATTTTGATACAAACCGCATTTGTCCAAAATTTTGCCCGAAAAAAAGTAGTTTCCTATCTGGAACATAAGCTTAAAACCACCGTGCAAATTGGGAAACTGGACGTAAAATTTCCGACAGCGGTTTCTTTGCAAAATGTATTTTTTGCAGATCAGTCAAAGGATACTTTATTATATGGAGGAGAAATAAAGGTGAACATTGATATGTTCAAACTGATAAAGAAAGATATTGAAATAAAAGAAATTGCTCTGAATGATATTGTACTGAAAGTAAAAAGACTGCCGCCGGATTCTGTTTTTAATTTTCAGTTTATCGTGGACGCTTTTAGCAGTACACCAACGAAAACGCCTTCAAAAGATACCTCAGGTTTAAAAATGAATATTGATGAGATTCTTGTGAACAGAACAAGAATCTTGTATAAAGATGCTTTTACTGGCAATGATATGGATTTGACATTTGGACATTTTGATACAAGAATTTCAAAGTTCGATCCTTCTCATCTATTATTTGATATTCCTTCCATTACACTCCATGGATTAACCGGATATTTTTACCAGTTAGAACCGTTAAAAAAGCCAATTGAAAAGTCTGTTGCCGAAGCGGCTGCGGTACCCGAGCATTATTTACAATTGCAGAACAAAGAAATCAATTTATCCACCATAAATGTCAATTATAAAAGCGAACCTTCGCACACAAATTCTTCTCTTGTAATTGGCAGCGCTGTTGTTCATCCCAAAACAATTGATCTAAAAAACAGCATTGTTACCTTGAACAATCTGTCCCTCGATAACTCGAATATCGTATTTGAAACCAATTCAAAAGCGGTAAAGAAAAAGCCGGCCGACACACTTATCACTGTTGCACAAACACCTTCCATGAAAATTATTTCGGGTGATATAAATTTAAAAAATATTAACCTGAAATATGATGACAGTTCTGCGCCAAAAGCGCCTTCCGGAATGGATTTTTCTCATCTGGATATTAGAAACTTTGGATTAAATATCAGCAGGCTCAATTACAGTTCCGATACGATTCTTGCTTCTGTAAAATCTGCTTCGATGCAGGAAACAAGCGGGTTTGTATTGAATAATTTTAGTACAGATTTCAGTATGGTTCCTTCCGGCGTTTCGTTGCAAAATTTATTAATTGAAACCCCGGGTTCTGAAATAAAAAAAGCCATTGCCATTTCTTATCCTTCCATGGATGCAATTAAAAAAAATATGGGATTGCTGGGATTGGATATTGACCTGGAAAACACGAAAATTGCTGTAAAAGATATCGAGGCTTTTATGCCTTCAATGAAAAGTAAAATGGCTTCTTTGCCCGCAAATTCTTCGCTTTATGTGGATACACGAATTACCGGGAAAGTAAGTGATTTGAATTTGCAAAAGTTGATCTTAAGAGGTTTAACGGCAACAGATATTGATGTGTCAGGAAGGATGAATGGTTTGCCGGATTCTAAAAAAGTAAACATGAATCTGCAGATAAATAAATTGCAAACTTCCAGACAAGACATCCTTGCTTTCGTACCACAAAAAAGTTTGCCTAAAAGCATTTCAATACCTGAAACTCTCGCTGCAACCGGGAAAGTTAGTGGCGGCATGAATGACTTGTATTTGAATCTTGCAATCAATACTTCTTCCGGAAATGCCAAAGTAAATGGCACTTTGAAAAATATTACCGATAAGTATAAAGCGAATTATGATGTCGTTTTAAACGCATCGGATTTACAGCTTGGAAGGATTATGAAAAATCCAAAACTTGGCTCGCTTACCGGTAATTTTATTGTAAAAGGTAATGGCTATGATCCTAAAACAGCGAATGCCACCTTCAATGCAGTTATTCCTGTTGTAACTTTCAATAACTATACTTATCACAACCTGAAAGCGGCGGGAAGTATTGCAAACCAACTTTACAAAATAAATGCCTCCGCCCGCGATCCCAATCTTGACGTCGCTTTTACAGCTAACGGTAGTTTTTCAGGAAAATATCCTACTGCAAATTTTGCAGCTACCATAGACAGCATTAAAACGTTACCACTGCATTTTACCACAAATAAGATGATTTATCATGGCGATATTTCAGGAAATTTTACCAATATAAATCCCGATAGTCTTGCCGGAAATTTAGTAGTTACTCATTCCATTCTTGTAAATGACAGTCAGCGAGTCACTTTGGATTCCGCACAAATTATTGCGAAAAATTCTCCCGGGAATCAAAGCTTATCTGTAAAAACAGATTTTCTTTCTGCATCCATCGCAGGTACTTATAAGCTTACTCAACTCGCTGATGTTTTTCAGCAGGCAATTAATCCCTATTTTTCATTGGGAAGTAAAAAAGATACGGTAAAAGTAGAACCTTATCATTTTTCTATAAGCGCGTCAGTGATTAATAATCCGGCATTGCATGCGTTTCTGCCTTCGGTTACGAACATGCAACCCATCAATCTTTCGGGAAGATTTGCCAGTGACAGCGGTTGGAATTTAGCAATCAAATCTCCTCATATTGTATACGGAAGTATGGTCATTGATTCAATCAATTTTATTGCCGCTACGAAAAATGGCGCCCTTGATTTTAATACTTCTCTGCAGAGATTTGAAAGTGGCAAATCATTGAACATATATGCAACAACATTAGACGGATCTCTTCAAAACAACCAATTAAGTTTTACGTTAACTATCAAAGACAACAAATCAAAAAATAAATACAGGTTGAGTGGAAATCTCAATCAACCTTCAGCAAATAAATACGTCTTTAGTTTGAAACCCGACAGCCTTCTTTTGAATTATAATAAATGGACGGTAAATGCAGATAATCAAATTCAATATTTCAATAAGGATATTAATGCCCGCAATTTTATTTTGAGCCAGGGCAACCAGCATTTAAGCATCAACAGCACTGGCGCTCAACCAAATTCCCCCATGCAGGTAAGCTTTCAAAATTTTAAAATTGAAACACTCACCGGCTTTGTGGAAAGTGATTCTCTGATGGTAAATGGTTTATTAAACGGAAGCGCAACTGTCAAAAATATTCAAACGCAACCAACTTTTATCACAGATCTTACTATAGATAGCCTCAGCATTTATAATGATACAATTGGCAGGCTTACAGCAAAAGTGAATAATAATGTGGCTAATACCTATCATGCAGATGTAAGTCTTAACGGACACGGAAATGAAGTAAATATCAATGGCGATTATGTAGTAAAACCGGTGAACAGCAGCTACGACTTTGTAGTGGATATTGTAACCCTTCAGATGAAAGCGCTGGAAGGATTTACAAAAGGGAATTTGAAAGATGCCACCGGAAATTTGTATGGAAAAATAGCATTAAACGGAAGTTTGAAAAGCCCAAATATTGATGGCAGAATTCAATTTAATAACACGGCGTTTAATGTGACGATGCTCAATAATGTCTTTAAAATCGATAAATCAGCGATTGCCGTTATTAACAATAAAGGGATAGAATTCAATAAATTTACGATCCGCGATGAAGCGAATAATGCAATTGTCATCGATGGCGCCGTCAATACTCCTGATTTTTTTAATTATACTTTTAATTTAAAAATCAATGCGCAAAACTTCCAGGCCATCAATTCTACCAATAAGGACAATAAACTTTTTTATGGAAAAATGGTTTTTTCGACCCGGCTTACGATAAAAGGTACACCTGCTCAACCAGTGGTGGATGGCGATTTAACCATCAATGATAAAACGGATTTTACTGTAGTACTTCCGCAACAGGAACCTGGTGTTGAAAAGCGTGAAGGCATTGTCCGGTTCGTCAATATGAGTGCTACTGCCGAAGATTCTTTATTTATGGCGCCTTATGATTCGCTCAAAACTTCTCCACTCGTAGGTTATGACGTTTCCCTCAATATCAACATTGATAAAAACGCCATGTTTAATGTGATTGTCGATCAGGCGAATGGAGACTTTTTAAAATTAAAAGGAACCGGTCAATTAACGGCCGGAATAGATGCCAGCGGAAAAATTACGCTTGTGGGATCTTATGAAATTGACGAGGGGACTTACAATCTTTCTTTCAACTTTTTGAAAAGGAAATTTAATATTCAAAAAGGAAGCACCATTGTGTGGACCGGCGAACCAACCACTGCGCAACTAAATGTAACCGCTATTTATATTGCCAACACCGCTCCAATCGATCTGGTGCAGGATCAATTGGCAGGTACAAATACCGTCATTTACAAGCAAAAATTACCTTTTGAAGTTCACCTTTTACTGCAGGGAGAACTCTTAAAACCTGTAATCACTTTTGATATCATATTGCCCGAAGAAAAGAATTACAATGTTTCAAAAGATGTGATTAGCACTGTCGAAACAAGGCTTGCGCAACTTAGACAGGAAAACGGCGAAATGAATAAGCAGGTGTTTGCTTTGTTGTTATTAAACCGTTTTGTGGGAGAAGATCCATTCAGCAGCAGTGGCGGTTCTACCAGTGCGGGCACTTTTGCTATGCAAAGCGTAAGCCGGCTGTTGTCCGAGCAATTAAATGACCTGGCTTCCAATTTGGTTCAGGGAGTTGATATCAACTTTGATTTGGCTACTACACAGGATTACACAACCGGAACGCAACAAAACAGGACCGATCTCAATGTAGGCGTTACTAAAAATTTATTAAGTGATCGCCTCAGTGTCACTGTCGGAAGTGATTTTGAATTGCAGGGGCCAATGCAAACGAATCAATCGGCAAGTAATTTAGCCGGAAATATTTCTGTCAATTATAAACTGAGTAAAGATGGACGTTACATGCTGAGAGCATATCGTAAAAATGATTACACGGAAGAAATTGAAGGATATGTAATAGAAACAGGACTTGCCTTTGTGATTTCTGCAGACTATAACAGGTTTAAAGAATTATTTACTACCAAAGAACAAAGGAGAAAGAAAAGAGAGATCAAAAAGCAAAACAAGGAAATAAAAAAAGAAGATAACACAAGACTGGTTAAAGAAAAAAGAATAACGCCCCCATCAAAAGCAACGGAGAATGATAAATAAAACAAGCATCCTGGTTTTAGTAATTGTGATGATCTGCGTGGCATCATGCAATACCACCAAACTGGTACCCAAAGGAGATGCGTTATATACCGGCGCAACAATCAAAGTAAAAGACAGTACGCTTTCAAAAAGGGAAAAGAAAACCATTATTGAGCAAACAAAAGGGCTGCCACGTCCGTTGCCCAACAGTAAAATTCTGGGTATTCCGTTTAAACTCATTCTTTACAACATGGCCGGCGATACTTCAAAGCATGGTTTTATCAGAAAATTTCTGCGTAAAATTGGCCAGCCACCTGTTTTATTGAGCAGTGTGAATCTCGATTTTAATGTAAAAATCATACAAAATTTCTTACAGAATATTGGCTATTTCCAGGCAGAAGCATCGGGAGATACGATTGTAAAAAAGAGAAAAGGGCATGCCTATTACACGGTAACCGGTGGACCGCAATACACGATAAAAGGAGTCATATTTGACACCGACAGTTCTTCAATCGGCCAGGCAATCCAGGCAACAAAATCGAATTCTATCCTCCATCCCGGCGATCCTTTTAATCTTGAAGTAATCAAGGGAGAGCGCCAACGAATAGACGGCCTTTTAAAAGAAGAAGGTTATTATTATTTCAGCCCTGATTTATTGATCATTGATGCTGATAGTACTGTTGGAAAGAACCAGGTAAATATGTACCTGAAAGTAAAAAACACTACACCCGCCCAGGCAAAAAAACCTTACATCATTCAGAATGTATATATTTATCCCAATTATCACCTTAATGCAAACCGCATCGATACGGCGCATGAAAATCAATATCTTTATGATGGTTATTATATAGTAGATCCGCGCAAAAAGTTTAAGCCAAAGCTGTTTCCTGACATCATGCGTTTTGATTCAGGAGATGTATATAACCGGACCGATCACAATCTTACTTTGAGCAGGTTAATCAATTTAGGTGTTTTTAAATTTGTAAAAAACCGGTTCGAACTGGAACCTGATTCCAGTGCAACTGATACCGGCCGCCTGAATACTTATTATTACCTGACGCCGCTTCCTAAAAAGAGAATACAGGCGGAAATATCAGGTAATACTAAATCCAACAACTATGTCGGTTCACTCGTTACGATCACATTTGGGAATCGAAATACTTTCAAAGGAGCGGAGCAATTGGCGGTGCATGCCAACGTAGGAAGTGAAGTACAGTACAGCGGTTATCAAAGTGGCTTTAATACCTATCGTACGGGTGGAGGAGTTACATTTACCATTCCGAAATTTGTTGTTCCTTTTTTCTATTTGAATACGACTAACGCCTATGTTCCAAAAACAAAAATTGATCTGGGGTATGACGTGCTGAACCGAAGAAAATTATATACACTCAATTCTTTGAACGCGCAGTTGGGCTATGAATGGAAACAAAATATCAAAGTGACTCAAACCCTTAATCCGATTGCGATAAATTATGTAAAGGCGCTTAATGTTACTCAATTATACAAAGACAGCCTCAGAGACAATCCAATTCTGAAACATGCGATAGATACACAGTTTGTAGTGGGGTCTAATTATTCTTATACAATTGATCCGTTTGCTAATAATCCTTATGGAAGCGGGTTATTTTTTAGTGGGTTAGCGGATCTTTCAGGAAATATTTCCGGTTTATTTATACCAGTTGATCCTGCTACAAAACAAAAGAGGCTTTTTAATGCGCCGATCTCTCAATATATAAAAGCACAATCCGATCTGCGGTATTATTGGGAAATCAACCAAAAAGCAAGGCTGGCCAACCGCCTGCTAATGGGTTTTGGTTATCCTTACGGCAACTCGCAACAATTGCCATATATCAAGCAGTTTTTTATGGGCGGAAATAACAGCATTCGTGCTTTTCGAAGCCGTTCTGTAGGGCCAGGAACTTACCGTCCTTCAAATGCGGATAGCCTCAATTTTTTTCCCGATGAATCGGGTGATATATCCCTGGAGATGAATACAGAATTACGCTACAGTTTTACAAAAATCATTGAAGGCGCCGCGTTTTTTGATGCGGGAAATATATGGCTGTATCGAAAAGATCCTTTACAACCCGGAGGAGAGTTTAATAAAGATTTTATGAGCCAGCTTGCAGTCGGAACCGGAATTGGCTTAAGGCTGAACCTAACAATTTTGTTGTTAAGAATTGATTTGGGAATGCCGCTGAGAGAGCCGTGGTTGCCAGCCGGGCAAAGATGGGTAATCAACCAGATTGATTTTGGAAACAGGGAATGGAGAAGGAAGAATTTGGTGTTAAACTTAGCAATTGGATATCCTTTCTAAATTTTATTTCCTAAATTTCGGCTTATGCTAAAAATAAAATTAATCTGCGCTGCATTATGCGTTTCTTTCATTTTTGGATGCAGTTCCAATGACAGTAAAAAAGAAGAAACGGTTCATGAAAGCGTTACTGATACCGTTTCTGCGAGTTCTTCATCTGATACCGCAAAAACAATTATCAATCACACAATGATCTGGAGTGTGCAGCCGCAGGGAACTGAAAACGAAAAGTTACAGCCGCCTGAAAATGTAAAACTGGATACTTTGTCATCCACGCAATTGGTTCAATTGATCAACAATAACTTTCCGGATATTCATCTCGACCTGCTAAAAATTTCTCATGATACCATTTATGTAAAAATTCCTGACAGTAAAAAACTCACGAACGGAATTGGCGACACCGGCGCGGAAAATTATCTTGCTTCAGCAACCTTTACGTTAACCGAACTAAAGAATATCAAATTTGTAAACATTGCTATGCAGCCGGGAGACCATGCGGAGCCAGGCGTTTACAGCAGGGATGATTTTAAAAGATTAAGGTAGGGTAGTATGAGATGATTTTGTTTACAGCAAACACATAAATAATGCTTTTTTCTGTTTTTTTAAAATGAAGGGAAAGGGAATGCATTATTTGAAAGCAAATTTGCTCTGTCCCGAAATATTCCGACAGGAGCGTCTTACAGCTTTCTACAAGTTATCTGTTTTCTGATACAGCCTGCAAAATCAATTAGCAGCAAACCAGGAAAAAAGCCATTTTTTGATTCTATTCAACAAATGTTTTAGACAAAACCTTTAAAGCGCTTCCGCAAAATACATATCCATTGCTCCTTTATTTTTTGCTTCTATTTTTCCGCGGTAAATAAGATGAAATTTTTCTTTCACCAGGGTGCGGGTCACTTCAGAGATATTTACCCTTGATGGTTCAGAATTTTGTTCCATTCTTGCAGCAATATTAACTGTATCGCCCCATATATCGTACTGAAGCTTTTTTGATCCAACCACTCCTGCAATTACCACTCCTGTATGGATGCCAATACGTAATTGAATTTGTTCTTTGTCACTTTCTTTTAAACGTTGTTGGGAATATTGCTGCATTTCGAGGGCCGCCTGCACCATTTTTTCGGGGCCATCGGACAGCGTTTTTCCAATACCTCCAATCGCCATATAGGCATCTCCAATCGTTTTAATTTTTTCCAAACCATATTTCCCGATTATTTCATCGAAGGCCCTGAAATAGTTGTCTATCATCGCTATTAATTCTTCCGGGTTCAGCCTTTCAGAAATATTGGTAAAACCTTTTATGTCCGCTATCATTACGGTCACATTCTGAAGTTCCTGGGGAGTTACTTTGCCGGTTGATTTCAATTGTTCAATCGCTTCTTTGGGGAAAATGTTTTCGAGTAATCCCGAGATCCGGTTCTTTTCAGTTTCCAGTTCAAACGTTCTTTCCCTGATGCGTGATTCCATGTTTTTATTAAGGTAGGCATTGTCGAGAAGCATGGCAATTTGTGACGAAATCAGGTTCAGCATTCCAATTCTTTTGTTATCAAATATTCGCTCCGTCAGGTAGTTTTCAAGATACAATAATCCAAAAAGCTCACCTTGTTTCAGGATTGGATAAATCAATACCGAAAGTGGCTGATGGGCCAAAAAGTAGGGAAGGTCACAATATTCCGCCTGCTTCGCGGGATTATTAATAATCAATAACTCTTTTACCCGCACAACAAAACGGATCACGTTCAATGGCAGCCTATTTACATCAGGGTATTCTGACAAAGATTTTGCGCCTTCGTCCGCAGTAAAGGAAGCTTTTATCAACAGGTCTGCACGGTTCCTTATCAAAATATAACCCGTATCGGCTCCTGAATTTTGAATCACTGTTTGCATCAGTTGCTCAATCATTCTGTCAATATCTTTGGTGTTGTTAATCGTATTCGATGTTTGCAATACCAGATTCATATCTGCATCCTGCCATGCTTCCTGGGAAACATTTTCTTTCGTATTTTCAAGAATACTTTTACCCAATATACTTTCAAATTCCTTTTCCAGGTATCTTACTTTTAGCAACGCGCCCCATTGCTGGTAAGCATTTCGTGCATTGTCCAGGTATGTTTTTGCGATGATTGCATTTCCTGACCGGAAATGAAACCTGCCTGCCAGTTCATTTGCCAATGCCTTTATATTGATAAAAAAATATTTATCGGCACTTTGAATCGCTTTTTCATAAAAGTTTGCTGTATCGCCCGCCTTGCCGGAGATTCTTGAGGATTCTGCCTGTAAAAGAAGAGATAATGGTTCAAAATTGTCCGGGCAATTTGCAACCCATAGTTTTAATTTTTGCAGATGTTTTTTTAATTTTTTAAGATAAGGCCTGGAAGGAGATAATTTTTTTTCAAGAGCCATCACACAAATCAGTCCACCATAAAAATTGTATTCTGCAAATTCATACCGGTGGTAAATAAATTCAATGTATTTATCCGCCTCAAGATATCTCTGCCATGCTTCCTGAAAATATTGAAACTGGTAAAGAATATTCATATAAGCAATGTACGTGTCGGCAGCTACAGAAAAAGATGAAGAAGCGACAATCTGCTCCAATCTTTCAGGGACATTAAAAGACTTTCCCATCAGCAGGATATTTTCATCAACTCCGCGCAGGCAACGTACTGCATGATAGTATCCTTCCAGAAAATGACGTGTTTCTTTATCTCCCCTCAGGTCCACACCATGTAAATAATTTTCGATCGACTGCTGTACTTCCGAAAGAGGGAATCCCAATACAAATTTTTTCTGATGATAATGAAAAATGCCATAACCGGCATAGATGGGATCACCGTTGGAAATACAACCATTAATGAGTTCCTGTATGTTGTCGAACTGCGGTCTGATAGGCATGGTCCAATGCTGGACAAAATTATTATACACAATGCCAAGCTTCCATTTCAACACCGAATACCCTAATTGAGCATTGATCACAATTGCGATATCTGCCAGCTTTTTCCCCGCTTTATAATCAGCGAATCCCTGTGCAAGGATCATTCCGTAACCAACGTAGCCAAAAGAAGCAACGCCATTATTTCCGTATCGCAAAGAATAACTCACCATTTTCATCACATCCCATGCAAAAAGATTCTGGTCGTATTGATAAATAGGAGGAGAAACTGCCAGTGCAAATTCGAGAAAGCGTTTCTGTTCCGGGTCATTCATCACTGTTCTTTGCGGCAGCAAATCGAGTCTTTTTCCTCTCAGGATCCATTTTGCCCTGATGATATCTTTGAATACCATCATCATAATTACGGCTTTGCGCTGCGGCATACGCAAACCATATAAATGAAACCCGGTTCTGCCCGATTCTACTGCTTTTTCTTTCTCCTCATTTGAAGTGTACATATACACTTTCAACATTAATACTTCCAGTTTATCAATCCTTGATTGTGACTTGAGATATAATTCGTCCAGGTCTTTTTCAGCTTCATCATAATGTCCTGTCTGGTATTCACACGCAGCTCCCTGCAGGTAAAAATCATAAAGCTGCCTGTAATGATCGGTGAAATTCAAAAACTTTTTCCCTTTATTAAAATAGTCAATAGCAGAATCATAAGCGGTAGAATCCATGGCTTTTTTACCGGCTCTCATATTGACATCCACCAGGCTTTGGATGTCTTCTTTTTCGGTGATAAATTGACTGCCAAGGTTGAGATGGTTGGCTATCATAAAGATTTCTTCTTCTATTTCTGACGTTGTATAATTTTTTAATTTGAACTGTCCTGCTTTGAGATTGATCAAGGCCAGTTCTTCGTCATTTACCATAGACAGGCATGCCTGCCGGATGCGATCATGGGAAAACTGAAATCGTACATTTCCCACCCTGTTCAAATCCTCGTTTCTGATATTTTGGGAAGAGCGGCTGTAATGATCCAGGTTTTCATCACGGGTAAAAAGATATCCCATATTTATTACTGCCGATAATTCATTTACAATCGTGTATAACCTTTCCCCGGTAAGACTGGCAGTTGTCAGCAAATCAAAGTTGTCTCCTACACAGGCGCCGGTACGCAGAATTTTCTTCTGAAGACTATCCAGGTTACTGATTTTCTTGACCAATAATTCAATCACATTTTCAGCAAAATGATATTCCTCCAAAGCTTTTTTGTTCCATTTCCATAGGCCCTGCTCATCTTTGTATAATAGTCCCGTATCATTGAGCGAAGTGAGGAGTTGAATCGTATAAAATATGTTCCCTTGTGTTTTGAGAAAGATATTTTCTATCAGCTCATCCGGATTTTCTACCTGGTGTTTTAACGTTTCGAGAATAAATTCACCGGTAATTTCTTTTTCAAGAGGATGCAGTTGTATTTCTTTAATATCTGCTTTTTTCTCCTGCCGCTGTAATGAAATAGCCAGAGGATGTGTGGGATCAACCTCATTGTCCCGATATGATCCAATGAAAAGAAAATTGCTGATACTATTATCATAGATCATAAATTCGATCAATTTGACAGAAGCAAGATCGGCCCATTGAAGATCATCGAGGAAGAGGATCAGCGAATACTGGTCCGAGCAAAATGCCGAGATAAAATTTAGAAAAGTTTGCTGAAAGCGATTTTGGGATTCGTCGGGTGAAAGCTCAGCAACAGGAGGCTGGTTCCCGATCACAATTTCCAGTTCCGGCACTACATTAATAATAATCTGACCATTGTCATGCAGGTAGCTGAGCAGCCTTTCCTTCCAGTTATTTAATGTTGCTTCATCTTCTCTCAATAAATTTCTGATTACGGCTCGAATGGCATCTATCAATGCAGAATAAGGAGAATTACGCTGTAATGTGTCAAATTTTGCTTTTGAAATAAATGAAGAAGCCCTCACGTTTTTCAACATAAATTCTTCTACAAGCCGTGTCTTTCCCACACCTGAATAACCACAGATATAGATGGCCTGTTTTACGCCAATTAATGAAAGCTGATATGCATCATTAATCATCACAAGTTCGTTATCTCTGCCCATCAGCCTGGCAGAAATGGTAATATTGTTTACAAAATCCTTTTGACCGATCTCAAAAGATTCAAGGTAAAAATCATCCTGAAAATACCGGCTGCATATTTCAAGGTCATACAATAATCCGGTTAAAGTTTGATAGCGATCCTCCGGATTCTTATTCAACAACTTCATAACGATATCATTCAGGATCTGAGGCAGGTAAGGGTCAACAGTTTTTAATGGATCCGGCTGTTTTGCAATATGCGCATACAATATTTCAGCAGCACTATTACACGCAAAAGGCAATTTGCCGGCAAGCATTTCATAAAAAATAATTCCAAGCGAATAAAAATCAGAACGGTAGTCAATGACCTGGTTTGTACGGCCGGTTTGCTCAGGACTGATGTAATTCAGTTCGGCCGGATCAGAAAAGGTGTAGTTTCTTTCCGTTTCCTTTTTAAAAACCCTTGATGCCTTCTCGAGATCGGCGATTTTGCATACTTGCTTTTGAGGATCGATAAGAATATATTCCGGCCTTAAATTGCCAATGATCCAACCGTTGGCATGAAAGGAAGTAAGCATGCGGCAGAGACTTACAGCAATCGGAACAAAGCCGGATGGCAGTATCTTATGGTGTTCAAGAATAAATTGACGTAAAGTGCAGCCGGCTGCATTTTTAAATATTATCGCTACTGCATCTTTCTCAAGCAAATAACTAAGGGGTTGCAAAACATCCCTCCATTCTTCTTCTTTCACCAGCTCTACAATGTTTTTTACAGACTGAACCTGTTTTTCGGTAGGACTTGGATAAACTTTGGCAATGAATTTTTCGTGGCGCAGCTTATCTTCGACCCGCAGCAAGCTAAACTTTGGAGTTTCAACTATTGTTTCAAAGGGTTCATATCCGTTTAATGTGGTCATGTGTTTATTTTGAAATCATTTCCGCATTTCGTTCGTGCTTTTAGCAGATATCGCCGCCGCAGTTTGCTGTCCTGCCATTACCGTAGCTTCAATGCAACCGGCATTAAATCCATTATCAATCCAGTCGCCGGTAATGTACAGGTTGCCAAATGAACCAGTCTGATCTGTTTTGAGCCGGTATGCAGAACTGCCGGTGAACGACATAACATACAATTCAGTGGGATCAATATTTGCCCTGAAAAACTGGTCGTTAAACCGTGCGATTCCTTCACCATTATTGATATCAATCAACTTGCTGAAATCAAAACCGTTTTGTCCCTGCCATATTCCCGGCCAGATGTGGGCAGATAATTGCTGAAGGTAATCCAGCGCAAATTGCTGTGCCATGCCGGTTTGTTTATCTGGAAAGGTTCCATCGCTGAAATCAGATTGCTGCGCATTTTGTAAAATTTCATCCGCATTTGGCTGAGGTGTAGGTCCGCAGAAATAAGCAATATTTTGAGGCGTGTATCCTTGGGGCCAATTTTCCCTCCCTATGAGATCGCTCATATCTGCCCACGTATCATAAGGCTCCTGGTAAGAACCCAAAAGTGCAAGCCCATCGCCGATGTAAGGCCATTGCATTTCCTGAATAGAACTATTAATCCATAGTTGAAAAGCGATGGTGCTTACAGGGATCACATTTTTCACCATGTTTTGCCAGTCAGCATTTTTTGCTATCAATTCTTTTGCAACAGTTGGTAGTGCTCCAATGGAAATGCCGAGTATTACCAGGTCGAAATCCGTTCCTTTTTGGAGCACTTGTTGATCTACCGGTTTCCAGTTGGAGTAGTATGATTCAAGATTTACATTTCCGGCTACAATTTCATTACCCTGTTCGAGATATTGCGTATTTGGAAAATTGGGCCATGAAGGAAGTTCATTTACATTAATCAACGGATCATAATAGGAAACGTTCTTTGCAAGCGTGGCTTGTATGTCAATAGAAATCGTGTTGATACTGTTATCTGCTCCAAGTCCGAGATTGGTAATCTTGCTAAAAAACCGGAAGTTTACTCCTCTTTGTTGCAACACCTGGTATATTGGTGCAAAAATAACATCGCCCATGCCTGCCATCATCCGGTAATATGCATGTCCTTTGAAAGTTAATCCGAGCCGCAATAAGCCGCGCAAAGCAGTGCCGGCTTCAAAAGTATATTGTTCTTTTCCGCCAAAAACCAATCCGTATACTGCCTGCACAATTGCAGAATTAATGGTAATCGGGTCTGCTCGGTTTTTTTGCAGCCACTCCCGGTAGTCATAATTATTGATTACATCAAATCCTTTTTCAATAATATGATCGTCAATCATTCCTTTGACAGAAACGACACCGAGATCGGCCATTATAAAAAAACGCCGCAAAGTCGTTTCAGCATTTTGAACATCTACCGCGATTTTTTTGAGCCAGGCTATCAAATCGTCCAGTATATTTTTCAGCAGCGAATAATTCCTGTTATTGGCTGCTATGGTGGCTGAAGATGTGAGCAGCTTTCCGGCATCGGTATAGTTTGCATTGGCAGCAAGCATTAGCGGACTGTATTTTTGTTTCAAAAGATCCATACTGGCAGTATCAGCCATGATTTTTGCTTTTACCTCTGGTGTCGTTTCTACGGTAAATTCTTTTTCTTTTTGGCTGATCCAGGTCACTATTCTAATGATATAATCTTCTATAGACGGCAAAGGCGTCGTAGTGCCCGGCGTAAGATCATTACTCCATAATTTAAATGGCCAATGCAACCATTGCCCGTTGATCTGCTCTTCGAGGCAAATAAAATCATATCCTGTAAATGCTTCCTGCCATGTGGCCAAGGGCGAGCCTGGTTGGCGGTTGTTGGCGTCATAAACCTGTTGGATGAGATTGAAAGCATTGTCATAAAAACCAAACCATAAATGAAGGCCATGTTCTTCTATTCGATCGCCAACTGAAGTATTTCTGCCACTTGCTCCTTTACCGCCTAGCCTCCAACCCATTTGGTAAACTGTAATGTCATATTTCGTTTTCCATTCCGGATCATTCGTAAGTTGAAAAACTGAAGTGAGCGATCCAATCCCACCACCTAAAACTGCAATTTTTTGGACAGGCATTTTATTTATTTTTAGAATTTGATAAATTCAATGTAAGAAAGCTTCCAATTGTAATCCATGCGGAAAGAACCTAAAGGATTTTCGGTAATAGCGGGGGAACTTATCAAACCATTTGGCATAAATTGACAGGATGAATTGCTAACATGAATAGCTGCAGGAGCTATATCAATGTTTTCGAAAAAGATTTTATAAATAGAGCTTACATATCCGAGAGGTCCATGTTCAATTACTGGCAGCTGTAGTATCGGCGTGATCGTTTGAAAATTGGGAATTGATTTATCTGGTTGCAGAATTCCCATGATCGGCGTTGCTCCTGAAAGGATTGGATTGTTGCCAGCTTCCTGCATTACGAAAAATGCCAGTTCCTGGACAGAAAATCCAGCCATCTGCTTATTGAATTCCCAAAAAATCCGGCCACCCATTACAGCCAACAGACTGTTCAGGTATAAAACCGGTAAATAACAATAGGGGGCTTTACCATTATATTGGGGCTCTTTAAACTGTACATAAGGCAGCATCACTATGAACTCATAATAGTGAAGACTCAATACAGCGTCTGAAGCCGCTGCGATTCTTTGCAGGTTGGGATTAGATTTGAGCCAGGTATCATTAAACATCAGCAAGAGAGGATGCTGGCCCGCAGGCGTATATTCCTGTGGCGCTAAAACAAGGTCGTCTGGCAAAAGCGTTTGTAAAAAATCGGATGCAGCGCTAAAAAATGCAAATCTTCCGTGGCAATGGCCTTCTAACGGATATTTTTGAAGGACTTTCAATCTTTGTTGATCCCCTGTACTGGCAAGCATGCAAAATTGATTTGTAAATGATTGAACTTATTTCAGAATGAATTTCACAGGAGGAGAAGTCAGGGGATACCGGATGATAACCAAATGTACAAATAATTTGATTTAACAATAATATAATTATCAATGGATCACAACAGAAAATCGTGTAATAATGGAAATGACAAAAAAGTGATATTTCAAGAAGAAGTTGAAGGTTCAGGGTCGAAGGTTGAAGGTTCTTGAACTTTCAACTCTCATGGCTAAACGAGGCTCTTGTCTGCTCATAATATAAAGCGCCTGTTTACCGGATTTATACCGGTTGTTATTCGTTTCCCGGGAGCAAATAACAACCGAATTACAACCGAATTACAACCGAATAAGAAGCGAGTAATAACATGAGGAGAATATTATGTCTTATTTAGCTGGATTAGGCAAAAACAGGATGCAAAAATGAAGGAAAGTAAGTGATAAAGGGTCGGGACGCTCCCCGCGGCCTGAACCGATAAAGACCAGGTTGGTCAGCATGAAACGATCCTGTTGCCGGAGCTTTTGAATGAAAATAAAATAATAAGGTTTAATAAAAAGAGAAAGTGCACTGTTACTAAGGTAATAAGGTTTGCAATTCTAATTGAAGGTCAGGTATTAATAATTATTCACGTTGCGGTTCGTTTCTCTGCGAAACGCTTTAATGAATATGGTTCGGGGAGATACGAAGCATTGCGCCAACTGAGAGTCGCTTTTGCAATATCACGGTATTTAAAGCGTTTAATAATTCAATTAACCTTCAAAGCAAATCTCTAAAAACTATGATCATGAAAAACCGCATTTTCAGATTGCTTCTGGCTCTTGTAGTAATTGTAATATTAATTTCTTCATGTAATGGTCCGCGCAATATAGAAGGTGCCGCACACGGCCGCGGTGTCAATAACAGTCATTATAGAGGTTATTAATTTTAATTTGTCAACTTAAAAGAATGGAGAAGGAATGAGGCTCGTAAAGACACGAGTCATCGCCGCAGCCAACCAACAAATAATCCTTTTTCTTATTCTGCTTATTTATTTAAAAACGCTTCTAACGCTCATACAAAAGCTTTTTGGCAACAATGATCATCCTGGGTGATTTTTTTACATCATAATGATTAAAATTATAATCGCCAAACACTTCCTGCACCTGCATTTGCTGGTAAGAAAGCATATCAGTAAAATCTCCAAAAGAAAATTTCGCGACTTTTTCAGTGTATTCCAACGGCTCCTGTAAAGTCTCATCTTCTACAATAATTTTTTTAAAAAAATGCGTTTCATCAAACCATTTTGTGATGTAAAAATTTACATCACCGATTTCTATTTCAGACTTGTGAATCAAATGATCTTCTGCATAATGAACATTCAGATAATCGAGTACAAAAATGCCATTTGGCTTCAAAGATTGCGATACCGTTCTGATGGCATTATCGTGTTCCCTTCGGGTAGCAAAATATCCGAAACTGGTGAAAAAATTAAACGCGTAATCAAAATAATTGATCCAAAAAGGCAGACGCATATCATGCAAATAAAAATGTAAATTGTCTGTCTCCTTTTGTTTGGCTTTTTTGATGCTGTCTTCGGAAATATCAATGCCGGTTACATCGAAACCTTTAGAGGCAAGCTGCAGGGAGTGCCGCCCTTTGCCGCAGGCGATGTCCAACATATAGGAGTGTGGCGGCGGTTTAAGATGATCAAGCAATTTGTTAATAAAATCAGCCGCTTCTTTTTTATCTCTTTTGAAATACAACAAATAATAATAAGGGGAATTAAACCAATCTTTAAACCATGAGTGAGTTTCCGTCATATCGGTAAATCTTTAAAGCAAAGGTAAAATGGATAGTTTAGAATGTTTATAATGTTTAGAATAGTTTAAAGGTTTAGAGGAGAATTGGCAATCTCAGTAATTAGCCAATTAAATAAATCAGTTAAATTTGCATCCTTAAAATATATACGTTGGCACTGATAAAAAGTATTTCCGGGATAAGAGGGACGATAGGTGGAAATCCCGGGGAAAACCTTACACCTTTAGATATTGTAAAATTTACCGCTGCTTTCGCAACTTCATTAAGTGAAGATTCAAAAAACAAAACTGTTGTAATTGGACGCGATGGAAGAATAAGTGGCAAAATGGTAAGCGCCCTTTGTGCCAATACGCTGATGGCATCCGGCTTTCACGTGATTGACCTTGGATTAACTACTACACCGACCGTTGAAATTGCGGTAAAAGAAGAAGGTGCGGCGGGTGGCATTATCCTTACAGCCAGCCACAATCCAAAGGAATGGAATGCATTGAAATTGCTGAACAGTAATGGTGAATTCTTAAATGCCCAGGCAGGGGAAAAAGTACTTTCTTATGCTGAAAAAGAACAATTTCATTTTGTGCCGGTCGATAAAACAGGGACTTATGAAGAAGATAATTCTTATTTGCAAAAACACATAGAAGCTGTAATGAATTATGACCTTGTAGATGTGGAAGCGATTAGAAAAGCGAAGTTTAAAATCGTTCTCGATCCGATAAACAGTTCCGGCGCTATTTATATTCCTGCATTGTTAAAAGCTTTAGGTGTAAAAGAAGTGATTGTGATAAATGAGGAAGTGAATGGAAAATTTGAGCACAATCCGGAACCGCTTCCAAAAAATCTGACCGCTCTGAGCAGTGAAGTCGTAAAACAAAAAGCTTCTCTTGGTATCGCTGTAGATCCTGATGTGGACAGGCTTTGCTTTGTTTGCGAAGATGGAAGCATGTTTGGCGAAGAATATACTTTGGTCGCTGTCGCTGATTATGTTTTATCAAACAGGAAAGGAAACACGGTGAGCAATATGTCATCAACCAAATCGCTGAAAGAAATTACGCATTTACACGGTGGTGAATATTTTCCCTCGCCGGTGGGTGAAGTAAATGTGGTAAATAAAATGAAAGAAGTGAACGCAGTAATTGGCGGCGAAGGAAATGGCGGCATTATCGTTCCCGATTTTCATTATGGCCGTGATGCTTTGATAGGCATCGGTTTGTTCCTTTCACATCTGGCGCATTCCCAAAAAAGTATCAAACAATTCAGGAGTAAATTTCCCGATTATTTTATTTCAAAAAATAAAATAACGCTGGAAAAAAGTGTCGATGTCGAAGATATTTTTCAAAAAATAAAAGATAAATACAAAAACAATCCCATCAATACAGAAGACGGATTGAAGATAGAATTTGGCAATGATTGGGTGCATTTAAGAACGAGTAATACCGAGCCTATCCTGAGAATTTATTCAGAAAGTAATTTTGAAACGACCGCAGAAAATATAGCTAAGAAAATCATGAAAGATATTCATGAGGTAATGTGAATAGTGAATGGTGAAAAGTGAATGGTGAATAGTGAATGGTGAAGGTTGAAACATTTTTTTCGCTCATGGAAAAAGGAATACGCATTATTTCTTCTTTTACTGCTTGCTAACAATCAAACAATAAAACAATATAACCAATCAACCATTCAATCTAATAATTAAATGATTGAATAATTGAGTAATTAAAAAGATGCAAAGAATTTATTTTGATAATGCAGCGACCACGCCGTTAGATCCGGAAGTGTTTGAAGCGATGAAACCTTTTTTTACTGAAAAATTTGGTAATCCGTCTTCGATTTATTCTTATGGAAGAGAAACAAGAATGGCGATTGAAAATGCCAGAAAATCTGTTGCTAAAATTTTAAATGCGCATCCTGCAGAAATATTTTTTACCAGCGGCGGCACTGAAAGTACCAACACTGCCATCAATGCGGCTGTGTATGATTTAGGTTGTAAACATATCATCACTTCTCCGCTGGAACATCATGCTACGCTGCACTGTGTAGAACATCTTGCCAAAGATGGTGGAGTAAAATTGTCTTATGTAAAAGTATTATCTAATGGCCATATTGATTATGATGACCTGGAAAATTTATTAAAAGCTAGCAAAGAAAAATGCCTTGTTACATTGATGCATGCGAATAACGAAATCGGCACTATGACAGATATTGAAAGGGTAGGAGAACTTTGTAAAAAATACGATGCGATATATAATGCAGATACCGTGCAGACAGTCGGACATTTTCCCATCGACCTTCGTAATCTTCCTGTACATTTCATTAATGCTGCCGCACATAAGTTTCATGGGCCAAAAGGCGTTGGAATGCTTTACATTAATGAAAATATAAAAATTCATCCGTTTGTAAATGGCGGCAGCCAGGAACGTGGAATGCGCGCCGGAACAGAAAATATATATGGAATAGTAGGATTTGCAAAAGCTTTGGAACTGGCAGTTTCAAATATGGAAACAGAAAGTTCACACATAAAAGAAGTGCGGGATTACATGGAAAAGAGATTGCTGGAAGCCATTCCTGAAGTTTATTTTAATGGAGATCCGGAAGGAAAATCTCTTTATACGGTGTTGAGCGTTGCATTTCCAAAAACAGAAAAATCAGAAATGTTGCTTTTCAATCTCGACATCAATAACATTTGTGCCAGCGGCGGCAGCGCCTGTACTTCCGGCGTGGAAGCAGGAAGCCACGTAATCCGGGCCATCACTAACAATCCGAACCAGGTAACGGTTCGTTTTTCATTCAGCAAATACAATACAAAAGAAGAAGTGGACGTGGTGGTTGAGAAGTTGAAAACGCTAATTTGAAAATGAGGTAATGCGCTGATGTGCTGATGTCTTCAAACCGGTTTTCTTACAGTGCTGACTACAAGAAGATTGCCACGAAAACCCGAATAGGATTCTTCTAAATAACAAAGATTTCGCACCGGTCTTGTCGCAAAGACGGCTCTGGGGTGGCTTTTCGTGGTGATGCAATACAAATTCGCATTATTTCTTTCTCTGCTGATTTTCCACCAATAATTTAATAATTAAATACTTAGTCTCAACCATTTAACAATCCAACAATCTAACAATCCAACAATCTACCTTACAACCCGTTATAAAACGACCTTGTCCTGTTGATTTTCAAATCACGGAGTAGTGGCGATTTCGGACTAATGTTGATACTGAAATACCGGTAAATACCGAGTGGTGTTATATTAATAGACATTTGCCAGCAATGAAGATCGCGGGAAATAGACATAGATAACGGATTTAATTGTCCGAGCGTGACGTTATAATAGCCATTGATCGCCATTTGCCACTTGGGTGTGATGTTTAAAGTGCCGCTGAAATTTAGATTCTGCGAAAAATTATTCGTAAAACCAATTCCCTGGATAAATTGTTTTGAATAGGCGAGAGAATAAGAAAGATTGACAGACCATGGAATATTAAAGTCAGCAAATTCTCCGGGATTATTCCTTATATAAGCCATATCCGCATTGTACTCATCAGGAGTATAACCCGCAATAGGCGGGTTTTCGCCGGGTTTTACACCTGCTTCTTCACCCGTCTTTTTATTTCCTCCTTTGAAGGAACTTGACAAAGAAATATTTGCATTTTGCATGCGGCCAAGCGAAATGGGTTTTGTTTTCCAGATCAAAATATTCGTATCTCTTCCCTGTGCATTTACTTCATAAGGGTTAAAATTTGCGCTGGTGGTAAAATTGACTTTATTGAATAAATTGGTAGATGCTACCGCAGAAATGTTTGAAAAATGATGGAAGTCAATTGGGAAAAAATTATAACTTCCATTAATGCTGAATGCATCCAGGATCGAAATTTTCTTTATCGCATTTTGTCCCGTGTCTTTTTTATTGCGCACTTTCATGGAAAGATTATTTTCCAGCCCGAATGTAAAACCACCAAAGCGCCCATTGGTGTATGGACCATATAAATTATAGCTTCCTTGTGGAAAATAAGGCACGTAATCAACATGACCCAAAGTATCCGTTTGCACTTTATAGTAATTATTTCTGTTGAAATTTGGCTGGTAACTCAATCCAAATGTCGGCCGCATCTCATGGCGGACGGCAATAATTTTTGCATCCTTCTTTTTTGAAGTAAACATTCCAAAAATCCTCGTTGAAACGCTTAACCCAAAAGACATTTGCCTTGCCGTATAAAGCCCTTTTTGAACACTGGTAAGTAAGGTATCTTTTACATTATCCCAGGTTTGTGTTACTTTGCTTTGATACCACGTTTCGTCATAACTCACTGAAGGGGATAATTGAAAAACGCCCATTTGCGGTAGCGACAAACTAATCGGAACAGAATGATGTGCGCCCCATTGCAATGTATCTTTGATTTGTTGAAGAATACTTTTGTTTTTTACCGTATCATAAAAAGAAAATCTGTTTTGTGCATTTAAAGAATATCCGATTCCAATGTTTTCATACCATTTCAAATCACCAACCGCGTCTTTTCTCCGGAATGGATAAATGGTGGTCATATTAAAACCTAAAGTTGGCAGGCTTACGTTAATGAGTTTCAAATTTGTATTCTGGTCATGATTTGCCGTAAGTGTCAGATTGAAAGGCAAATCCTGCCAGGTTTTTGAATATGCTATGGAAGAAGTCATCTGGTTTTGAAAATTCAGATTCGGATCATTGGGGACCAAAGAATTATAGCTGCTGCTTCCGGCATTTACATTGGCAGAAAAAGTAACTCCAGGACGTGATTTGGTATCGGCGCTGTGGCTCCAGGTGATGTGATAGGCGCGGTTTTTCTGAAAATCAGGGTCACCTTTAAAATTCAAATTAAAATTTTGAATATCAAAAGCGAAGTTTCCACTGTAATGGTATTTCTTCGAATACCTGGGATTCAAATTCAACGACCATCCACCATAAGAATAAATACTCGATCGCACAATAATATCCCAATATTCATTGATTACTTTATAATATCCCAAACCTTCGAGGCCAAGTCCTTTTTGTTCATTTACCGTAAAATTTGGAGAAAGAAATCCGGAATGCCTTCCCTGGTTCAATGGATAAATTCCGAACGGAAAATAAATAGGAATGGGAACTCCTTCAAACTCTGGATGAACCGGACCTGAAATGGCCACTTTATTATTAATAAATTTTATTTTGTTGCTGATGAAGGCAAAATGCGGAGTATCAAGATTGCAGGTAGTAAATCTACCGCGCAGCGCATAAAAAACATCAGGGCTTACTTTTTTTATTACCTGTCCATATACATACATTTCGCCCTGCTGGGTATAAGTGCTTTTTGTAAGGCCTTTCCCGCTTTTCATATTGAAACGGATAGAATCACTTTGGGAGGTAAAATCAGACTGTTTGAATGTAGGAAATGCAATCACTTTTCCGGTGCTGTCTCTTTTTATCGAAGCAATGATATCGCCGGATGCTTCATCAAAAGAAATGATCGGGCCGGTCAGATTATTATCTCTATAATTCGTAGTTACTTTTTTGCCATAAAGGGTAACCGTTTTTCCCGGAACATCTATTACCATTGAATCTTCAGCGGTATATTCGACTGGCGCTTCCAAAGCGTTTTTTGCTAATTTAAAATGAATCGTATCAGCCGGCTCTTTTAGGGTAGTGTCTTTTTTTGAGAGGGAATCGTTTTTTTTTCTGGAAATTGAATCTGTAACGATCACAATTTTATGGGGAACCGTATCGTTAGAAAGTGTATTTGGGCGTGGAACAGTATCCCTTAAAAAATTTTGCTTTTCTGCAACAGAAAAATGGTTTTTCTTTGAAGAAATGAACAGCGAAGAATGATTGAGATTTGAATGTCCTTTTAAAAGATTTTTGCCGCTACTGCTGGCCGCGCCTAATACCAATACAAACAGCATAGCTATGAAAGCAATTGGTGAAGTAGATTTTAAGCTAAATTTGTTTCTATTGTGCATAGCAGTAAGGCAACAAAAATAGAGATAATCCAATTAAGGATATGTGAATCTTACTAAAGAATTACAATGACCCACAAAAAACCATACTTAGAAATGTCTTTATCAAAACCGTTGAGCCGTTTTCCACTTTTTGCCAGAAGTTTTTTTCTCTTTATACCACTGATTCTTTTTTTTAATACACCCGGATTTTCACAAGCACCACGCAAAATAAAAACGATCATCATAGATCCCGGACATGGTGGGCAGGATAATGGAGCGCGGGGAGAATACGAAGGAACTTTGGGATCACTGGAAAAAAACATTACCCTGGCTATTTCAATGAAGCTGGTAAAGGCACTAAAGGATGCGATGCCGGATGTAGATATTATTCCTACACGAACAACGGATGTTTTTATGTCGGTGCATGAGAAAGCCAAATTTGCGAATGATCATCATGGGAATCTTTTTGTTTGTATCCATGCCGATGCGGTAGATCTAAAAACCGGCTCAAGAATAATCGGGTATAAGACAGAAACGTATCATACTACCAAATACGAAGGCAAAGGAAAACACCGGAAAAAAATTGTTACCAAACACACGCGTCAAGTACCTATTAAACAATATTATAAAATTCCTACCAGCAGAAAAGGCACGAGTACGTTGATATTAGCTGCCCGTCAGACAAACGACAAAATAAAGGCTTTGGAAGGAGGTGATCTCGGGTTTAATACCGAAGAGAATGATAGTACGGCAGATATTAACTATGAAAGCCCGGAATATAAAGCCAGCGCGCTTTTATATTCCCAAAACTATTTCAGAAAAAGCTACCAGCTTGCCTCTGATGTACAGGAAGAAATTGCAAAAACCGGTCGCAATGATTTAGGTGTTTGGCAGCGGCAGAAAGGACTCTGGGTGTTACATGCCACACAGATGCCGGCCATTTTAATCGAAACCGGCTTTGTGGCAAACTATGATGATGAGCGCTACCTGAACAGTGATAAGGGCCAGGAAGAAATAGCACAGGCAATTACAAGAGCGCTGGTGAAATACAGGAACCAGGCAGAAGGAAGAACCACTGCGACAACGGCTGCTGCTAATAATGGGAAATAAAATATTCCATTTCTATTCACGGAAAAATAGTTTGATCTTCTTATTTGATTCTCCGGGCATTTGTTACTAACTGCCCAGAACTTTCCTATTTTCGCAGAATACTTTCTATCCGATTTTTTCCGGAACAGAATAAAATGATCTTCTGACGAAACAAAACCAAATGAAAATAAGTAACGAAACCAAAATTGGGTTGATGGCAATTATCGGAATTGCGATGCTCATTATCGGATTCAATTTTTTAAAAGGAAATGGTGTTTTTAAAAAAGAAAGGAATATTTACGCAGTATATCAGGATGTTCAGGGACTGAAAAAATCCAATCCTGTGGTCATTAACGGGCTTCAGATCGGCAGGATAGAAAATCTCGATGGCGGAAAAGACATGAAAAGAATTGTGGTGACCGTTTCCCTCACTAAAGACGTAAATATTCCAAAAAATTCTCTTGCGATTATTAATCCGAATCTTCTCGGCAGCCCGTCTTTGGAAATTCAATTAGGCAATGCTCAAACTTATTTGCAACCCGGCGATACTCTTCTTACAACATTAAGTGGCGGAGCTTTCGATGAAGCGATGAAGCTCATCAACCCTGTGCTGTATGAAGTAAGAAATGCAGTGCAATCGCTGGATTCTGTATTAACGACTATTACAGGCGTTTTTGATGTGCAAACTAAAAATAATATAAAAAGCATGATCAGAAACCTGAATCTTGCCACCGCATCTTTTGTGGTAACCACTGAGTCTGTTCAAAAATTAATGGATACCCAAAATGGTGCATTGGCGGCTTCTCTGAATAATATGAAGACTTTTACCGGAAACCTGAATGCCAATAATAAAAATCTCGATAGTATCATGCAGAGCACGAAAATTTTCTCCCGGAAATTAGCCGCAATAAATCTGCAGCAAACTCTGGATACATTAAATGTAGCGATTGATAATTTTAAAGCCGGTTCTGAAAAAATAAACAGCAAGGACGGTTCGCTGGGCCTATTGTTAAATGACAAAACTTTATACAACAATCTCGAAGCCACTTCAAATAAAATAAATATTTTGCTCGATGATATCAGGGTTCATCCAAAAAGATATGTAAGCTTTTCTGTTTTTGGTAAAAAAAATAAAGAGAATTACATCACTGCGCCTTTGATTGATGATACTTTGAAAGTAATAAAGCAGCAGTAAAGCAACAAATAACCGGCATTTGTAAATTTTATTGGAAAGGAAAAATGAGAATGCTTTATAGTAAAGCAACAAATAATGCTGATTCTAATCTAAACAATCTAAACAATCTAAACAATCTAAACGATTCTAAACCTCCTAAACTCTTTCCAAAAACCCGCATGTTTCAACCTGTAAAATATTTTTTTCTTTTCGCTTTTCTAATGACAGGTTATTTTTCATTTGGGCAGGTACAGCCAGC
This sequence comes from uncultured Chitinophagaceae bacterium, assembly GCA_963706825.1. Taxonomy (GTDB): domain Bacteria; phylum Bacteroidota; class Bacteroidia; order Chitinophagales; family Chitinophagaceae; genus Ginsengibacter. The sequence goes on from CAVPNT010000007.1 coordinate 172,774, forward strand.
GCCGGCTCCTTCTGCTGATACGATTACTGAATATCATATTCTTCGCGGTCCCAGCATGCGGGCGATTAAAATTGATTCTGCTACAACTGTTCAAACCATTGCAGGCGGCGCGATTATTCAACAGGGAACTACCATTTTTCACAGCGATAGTGCAGTAGTAAATCCAACCACACATGTGTTAGAGGCATTTGGAAATATTGAAATAAACCAGGCGGATACCGTTCATACTTACAGCCAGTATCTGAAATATCTTGGCGTAGAAAAAATGGCTTATCTGAAAAATAAAGTAAAACTTACCAATAAAAGCGGAACGCTTTTCACAGATGATTTGGATTATAATTTACAAACGGGAATAGGAAATTTTCACAATGGCGGCAAAGTGGTTGAAGGAAAAAGTGTGATCACCAGCGTAGAAGGGACTTATTATGATGATACAAAAGATATATATTTTAAGAAAAATGTAAAGCTGGATGAACCACAAAAACACATCCGTGCCGATTCGCTTTTGTACAATATGCAAACCCGCAAATCAAGTTTCATCAGCCAGACAAATATCAAGACGCCGGAAGTAGAAATTAATACCACGCAGGGCACTTACGACCTCAATACAGGCAATGCTTTTTTTACAAACCGTTCCACAGTGAAGGATAGTAGCGGCCGTTTGTATTCTGCGAATACGATGGCACTGGAAAATAAAACCGGCAATGCCCAACTCGAGGGGAATGCCGTCATTATTGACTCTTCAGGCGGATATACCATTATTGCGAACCAGGTTTTCATGAATAAAAAAAATAATTCTTTTCTCGCTACCAGAAAACCGGTGTTGATTATCAAGCAAAAACATGATAGTACCTATATTGCTGCTGACACCATTTTTTCGGGTTTTACCACATTTGTAAATAATACCAATCAGGTACTTCATAAAGACAGCGCTGTGAATGTGAATGTTTCTGAAAATGAAAAAGTACATGAAACAATTACCAGCGATTCTACGGCAAAATTTTTCGAGAAAATTCATGCTGAAACAGATTCCATAGAAAAAATTTCTTTAAAAACAGATTCTTTAAAAATTAAAACTGAAGAACATGAATTAATAAAACCAGCAAAAGAAAATCGTCCTGCGCGGCCAGAGGATTCGTTATTAAAACAAAACATCTTGCAAAAGAATGAAACGGATTCTGCTGAGACAAAAGATTCTTTGAAGAAGGAAATTTTCATAAAGCAGCACATAGAAGATTCATTGAAAAAAGAAGATTCGTTGAAGAATGAAAATCTTTTAGCCGAAACAGATTCTTCTAAAATTGATTCAACAGAAAAAAAACTTTTACCGGTTACGGATAGTTTAAAATCCAATAAATTAAAAAAAGATACAGTCAATAAATCGGATACGGCTATCCGGTATTTTATTGCTTTTCATCATGTAAAAGTTTATAATGATTCCTTACAGAGCATTAGCGACAGCCTCTTTATTTCTTCCAAAGATTCTGTTTTCAGATTATATTATGACCCGGTGCTTTGGAGCGGAAACACACAAATAGCGGGTGATACGATGTTTCTTTATACAGAAAATAAACAACCAAAACGATTGTATGTTTTTGAAAGCGGATTGATTGTAAACCGAACCAAAGAAGGTTTTTTTAACCAGATGGTGGGCAAAACGATCAACGGATATTTTGTCAATGGGAAAATAGATTATATGCGTGTGAAAGGAACTCAGTCCGAAAGCATTTATTATATGCAGGATGATGACAGCGCATACATCGGAATGAACAGGGCCACCGCCGATGTGATCGATCTTTATTTTAAAAATGAAGAATTAAAAAAAGTTCTTTTTGTGAATCAGATCGCCGGTAAGATGTTTCCAATGAATCAGATTCCGGAAGATCAGAAACAGTTAAAGAATTTTCAATGGCTTGACGCTAAACGACCGAAGAATAAAGCTGAATTGTTTGAGTAATCCACAGTGTGTTTTTGGAAAAAATTTATTGCCGGCTTTCAGTAAAGGAACAAATAATACGATTTCTTGTTTTACTTATTGGCCAGGTAATTATAATCAGCGAGCAGCGTTTCTAAAAAATTTATAGAGTACATATTTGATTGAATCTGCAAAACTTCCTGCACTTTTAGTGCAAGCCTGTCGCAGGTTTCAGTGTTATATTCTTTATGATAGAGGTTTACCACATTCTTTATGGTATTGATATCCCGGTCAGAAAGTTTAAATACTTCAGGAAAAGTCACCACATAATTTTTCTCATTTATTTGCATGAAGACGGTATCATTTACAGAAAAGGGAGATTGCGTATTTACAACCACGGTGTTTGCAGCAATGTCGCCCAGCCGCTGATTCTTTTTGCTAACCGCAATAAATATTAAAACCACTACGCCCCAGAAACCGGTGATAATAATGTATGCCATTACGTTTTGAAGGCTAAAAAAAGTATATCCAAAAAAGAAAGGCCATTCAAAAACTTTAAACATCCAGCGTATGGTATATTGGCTTAATGAGGGCTCGCCGCCATCAAGGCTTAGCACGCGGATGTTCAGAATTTTTTTGCCAATTGTTTGTCCATGCATCATCACTTCACACACTAATGAATACAGTAGCATGGGAAGCGAAATCGTGAGAATATCAAGGCCGACGTGGCTTTTAAGCGATTCAGTTGATGACAGATTGAAGCCGCCGTAATAAAAATATTTCATGCTCATAAAGAACAAAAGCAAAATAGCAAAGTCAATGAGGTAAGCGAAAAGCCTTTTATGCGCTTCTGCAATTTCAAATTCCAGGTCAATATTAAAAGGCGTTTCTATTTGTATCAGCGGCATGAACGGCAATTTATTATTAAAAAATAAAAATTACTATTTTCTTTTTTTTAATCATTAATTTGTTTCTATTTGAAAAAAGTTTTTTCAAACAAAAGACTTCTTTGCAATGACGGAAAATCCGATGTGCTTTTTAATTTTATTGTATGCGTGAAGCAAGATTTATAAAAAAGAATGTTGACAAATGGAATGAATATCAACACGAGGAAAGCAAAGATCCGGATGAAATGGCCGATCGTTTTATTACCTTATTAGATGACCTTTCGTATGCGAAAACTTTCTATCCAAAAAGCAAAGTTACCCGTTGGATCAATGGATTGGCGGCAAATATTTATCAAAGTATCTATCAAAATAAAAAACAAAATTTTTCATACGCCATTCTTTTTTGGAAATACGAATTGCCTTTGTTATTCAGAAAGTACCACAAAGTTTTTTTGTTCACTTTTCTGCTGTTTGTTTCATTCGTTTTTATTGGCGTTATTTCTTCCACAAACGATCCGGATTTTGCACGCGAGTTTTTTAATCACAAAGTGCAGCCGGGATATTATGATGAAACCATTTCGGCAATTCAGAGAGGCGATCCCTTTGGCGTTTATAAAGATAGCAATCCGTTTTCAATGTTTGTGAGAATCGCTTATAACAACATCAGCGTGGCGTTTAAGACAGTAATTTTTGGTGTTTTATTTGGAATAGGTACGATATTGTTTATGTGGACAAATGGCCTGATGCTCGGATGTTTTCAATATCTATTTTTTTCCCAGGGACTTGGCTGGCAGTCGGTTTTGGTCATCTGGATACACGGTACGATTGAAATATCTTCTATTGTAATTGCAAGTTGTGCAGGAATTATTTTAGGTACGGGATGGTTATTTCCGGGAACGTACACACGGAAAGAATCATTCTTGCGAGCCGCAAAAGATGCGATAAAAATTTGCGTCAGCCTGGTTCCCTTTTTTATAATCGCTGCATTTTTTGAAAGTTATATTACTCATTTGATGAGCAATACATTTGAAAAAAATTCTGTTGATATCGGGCTTCCGGTTCCATTTAGTATTATCATTTTGGCTGGTTCATTTTTTTTAATTTTATGGTACTTTGTTTTGTATCCCATTCGTTTGTACAAGACAGGATTCGAATTGAAGGATGGAAAAATAATAAAGAATGGGAGTATTTATGAAATGTAAATCTGCAATATTTATTTGTTTACTGCTACACTTTTCTATACATAACGGCTATGGACAAACGAATGATTCCTTAGGCGCTGATGCTTTGGAAATGCGGGAATTTGCCCGCACAGATTCATCAGGAAATGTGAAAGATTACAGCGAAAATGATACGGTTTTGAAATGGAGGCGAAGCCGCGACTTTGCATACATGCGTTACCTGGACAGCCTTTTAAGAAAACAAAAAGATATAAAATCCGATACGGTAAGATTTGATGAAAGCTCGGGAAAAATTATCCGGAACAGCAATTCAGAAACACAGATTTCACCCTTCAATAAAATATTAAATAGTGTCCCATTCAGAATATTTTTCTGGATATTGGCCGTTATTTTCATCACCTTCATTTCATATAATGTGTTGTTTAAAAAGGGAATTTTTGGAAGGCGGAAAAATAAATTATTACCGGAAAATGAAAAAGAATCTTTCGAAGATTTGCAAGATATCTTTGAATACGATGCTTTAATTTCTGACGCTGAAACGAAACCGGATTTTAATCTGGCAATAAGATTTTTATTTTTGAAAACGCTTAAAAACCTATCTGACAGGGGGTTTGTGTCGTTTACGATTGAAAAAACCAACCAGGAATATTTGAAAGAAATGATTCAAAATCCTCGTTTTAAAGAATTTGAAGATTTGATACGTAATTACGAATATGTATGGTATGGCAAACATTTAATTGCTGAAAATCAATATTTGCAGCTAAAAGAATTGTTTAATTTATTCAACAGAAAAATCTGAATCTGTACTTGAAAATTATTTTGAAATATTCGCTATTCTGCCTGCTGATTTTTTCTGCATTGGGCAGTTGCAATTTTCAAGAAGGTAAAAAAATTCCTTCGCTAAAAGAAAGCTACCGCAGAACTGATAAGTTACCTTTTGGCGCCTTCATTGCTTACGAAGGGTTTCAATCAGAGTTTCCAGATTATTGGATCAACGTTGAACAAAAGCCTTTTGACCAAACATGGAAACGCATCCGGGAAGATTCTGATTCAACATACTCACTTTATTTTTTAATTACGAAAGATCTTGTTCTCTCAACTGACGAAGTAAATGCAATGATGGAATATGTGAAAGCTGGAAATGATTTATTTATTTCTGCAGATTTTATTGATCACAAATTGCTTGATGCAACTTATTGTACAGTTGACAGAAAAGGTGAAATTATCAGCGAGGTAAATGGTAAAATGCATGACACACAAGTGAGTATGTTTTACGGAAATGATTTTAATTCCCGGAAATATGGATATTACTATTTTCCTTTTCTAAATTATTTTAGCAGTTATGATACAACAATAACAAGGGTTTTGGGAGTGAATGAAATAAATCTTCCAAATTATCTGATACTTTTTTCCGGCAAGGGAAGGCTTTATTTGCATCTCGCGCCGCGAATTTTCAGTAATTATTTTTTATTGACAAACGACAACTATAAATACTTTGAATATACCACCGCCTATTTACGCTTTGCACCTCAATTTGTTTATTGGGATGAATATTACAAATATCATTCTTCGCCGCAGCATAGAAATAATTCAAACGACGACGATAGTTTTTCCTCACTAAAAGTTATTAAACAAAATCCACCGTTATTGTGGGCATTCTACATCATCCTCGCCGGTATTTTACTTTATATTTTCTTTAATATAAAAAGAAAGCAAAGAATCGTTCCAACGATAAAACCAAATACCAATTCTACAGTCGTATTTTCGGAAACCGTTGGCAGGCTTTACTTGCAGCAAAAAAATAACCGCAATATCGCTGGGAAAATGATTACCTATTTTTATGAATACCTGCGAAAAAAATATTTTATCAATACCGCAGTAATCAATAAAGAGTTTATTACTTCCCTATCCGGAAAGACTGCGGTTTCACGAATTGAAACAGAACAACTATTTGAATTAATCAGGAATATACAGGAGCAGGAAAATGTGGGTGACGAAGAATTGATGGAATTGAATCTAAAGATTGAAAATTTTAAAAAACAAAAAAGCAATGGAAGAAAATTTGTATGAACAACGCGTTGATATCAGCACGTTGAACGATGCGGTGATCAATATCAGGAATGAAATAAGTAAAGTAATTGTGGGACAAAACAAAATGATTGATCTGCTGATGATCGGACTATTATGCGATGGACATGTATTGATAGAAGGAGTGCCAGGGGTGGCCAAAACTCTTACTGCTAAACTGCTCGCGAAAATTATCAATACCGATTTTTCAAGAATACAATTTACTCCTGATCTGATGCCCAGCGATGTTTTGGGGACTTCTGTTTTTAATCCAAAAGAAGCGGAATTTGAATTTAAACGCGGACCGGTTTTCAGTAATATTATTTTGATTGATGAGATAAACCGTGCACCTGCCAAGACGCAATCTGCTTTGTTTGAAGTGATGGAAGAACGGCAGGTAACGATTGACGGCATTACGCATTTCATGGATTTTCCTTTCCTGGTTATCGCCACGCAGAATCCGATAGAACAGGAAGGAACGTATCGCCTTCCGGAAGCGCAACTGGATCGTTTTTTATTTAAAATTGTTATTGATTATCCAACACTTGAAGAGGAAATTAATATTTTATTGAATCAACAGTCATCTGGGCAAAATACTTTACTAAAAAACGTACATAAAATTGTTTCAACCACACAGATTACGGCCTATAGGAATATTATTAACAATGTAATTATTGATCAAAAACTTGTAGAATTTATTGCCAGAATTGTAAACGGAACAAGAAACAATCCATCGCTTTATTTGGGCGCTTCGCCCCGTGCCTCACTCGCAATTTTGAGGGCGTCGAAAGCTAACGCGGCCATCATGGGAAGGGATTTTGTAAATCCGGAAGATATCATAGAAATCGCCATCCCTGTTATGCGTCATCGGATTATTTTGACGCCTGAAAAAGAAATGGAAGGAATTTCTGCTGACGAATTGATCAAAGATATTATCAGTAAAATAGAAGTACCAAGATAGAATTATTTGTGCCCGTATAAAAATTAAAATGTGGATTTACTTAAAAAATATTTCGGCGATTTATTTTTAAAGCAGCGTTTTTATCTCGCGCTTGCTGCCCTTGCTGCTTTATTTATTGTTGCATTTTATATTCCGGTTTTAGAACAAATTGCCATTGTTGTTTTTATTGTTTTTGTCATTTTTTTACTCCTCGATTATTCACTGTTATTTTTTTCAAAAAAATCAGTACATGCGAGGCGAAATACAGCCCACAGATTTAGTAACGGCGATGAAAATCCGGTTGAAATAGTTGTAAAAAACGAATTTGCTCTTGCGGTATATGTCACTATTATCGATGAACTGCCCGAACAATTGCAAATCCGGAATTGGGAAAGAAAAATCAATTTAAAACCGCATCAACAGAAAAAGATTCAGTGGAAAATAAAACCGTTGGAACGAGGATCTTATCATTTTGGAAACATTTATTTATTTGTTTCCTCGCCTCTAAAATTTGTTAGCAGAAGATTTACCAATGAAGCACATGAGACTATTACGGTATATCCTGCGTTTATGCAATTGCATAAATACCAGTTATTTTCTCAAACGACATTACAGGCTGAAAGCGGGAATCAGCGAATGCGCAAAATGGGGCAGAGCATGGAGTTTGAGCAGATTAAGGATTATGTTTCAGGCGATGATATCCGTACATTAAACTGGAAAGCATCTGCAAGAAAGGGCGGCTTGATGGTAAACAATTTTATGGAAGAAAGATCACAGCAGGTATATTGTATTATCGACAAAGGCCGCCTGATGAAAATGCCTTTTAATGGAATGACACTTTTAGATTATGCCATAAATAGCTGCCTTGTATTGAGCAATGTTTGCCTGAAAAAACAGGACAAAGTTGGTGTAATCACTTTTTCAAATGTGCCCGGAAGCATGTTGGCAGCGGATCGTAAGCCTTCGCAGACAGAAAACATTTTGCAATTATTATACAAACAGAAAACTGATTTTTTGGAAAGTGATTTCGAAATGCTTTATGCTCAAATCAGAAGTAAAATCAAACACCGTAGTTTGTTGATCTTATTTACAAACTTCGAATCGTTGTCCGGGCTCAACAGACAAATAGATTATTTGCGATCATTGGCACGGTATCATTTGTTACTTGTTGTGTTTTTTGAAAACTCAGAATTAGATGTGCTTACAGGTTCACATGCAAAGAATGTGGAGGAGATTTATATAAAAACTATTGCTGAAAAATTTTCTTTTGAAAAAAAGATCATTGCGAAAGAACTTTCTAAATATGGAATCTTATCTATTTTATCTTCGCCAAAAAATCTAACCGTAAATACGATCAATAAATATCTGGAATTAAAAGCAAGACAGGCGGTTTAAAAATGGTTTAGTAAGTAATATTATTTTTTAAAAGGTTGAGAAATTTGTTTAGATGGTTTAGAAAGTTTGGAACAGGCCATTTTGAATCAAATCCATTAATAGTAACTATTGAATTAGAATTATGAATGAAAATACTTTTGCAGAAGGAAAAGTTTTGTTGATAGATAAGCCTTTGGAATGGACTTCCTATGATGTGATCAGAAAACTAAGAAAGATTATTAACATAAAGAAAATAGGACATGCCGGAACGCTCGATCCTTTAGCAACAGGGCTTTTAATTGTTTGCACGGGAAAATTTACCAAAAAAATAAATGAGTACATGGCGCAGGAAAAAGAATACACCGGCACGATTACTTTGGGCGCAGTTACTCCCACATATGACCGTGAAAGTGAGCCAGAAAATGTGCAATCTTTAGAAGGCATTACTGAAGAAATGATCAAAGACAAAACAAAACAATTTACCGGAGAAATCTTACAAACTCCGCCAATTCATTCAGCGATAAAACAAAATGGAAAGCCGGTTTATCTGATGGCGAGAAAAGGAATGGATGTGGTTCTGGAACCGAGAAAAATAACGATCAAAGAATTTGAAATTACTGATATTGATTTACCGGTCATTTCATTCAAAGTTGTCTGCACAACAGGTACGTATATTCGTAGCCTGGCAAATGATTTTGGGCTTGCACTCGGCCCTGGTGGCTATTTGAGCGAATTGCGAAGAACAAGAATCGGGAATTTTGCAGTAGAAGATGCTTTGACAATGGAAGAATTTAAATCAAGAAGTGATACCTTTTGAAAAGGGGTCACTTCTCGGATAATGAACTTTTTTTATAAACGGCACGCATAGGAAATGCAGTAAATTTTTGTAACCCATTTGCAGGATCACCTGCTATGATTTCATGTAACTGCTGCTCGTTTTGAACTTCCACTACCGCCATTCCAAATGCGCCTTTTGGATCCATTACGGGGCCAAAAGCAATGGCAATTCCTTTGTCGAGTAAACTGTGCCAATAAGTAACATGCTGATTCATAATGTTTCGTTCCTCAGCAGTCATGTCACTCACAAATGTTACGCGTGGCGGTGTTAGTGTTACGAAAAAGTTTTTCTTTTCCATTGTGTTTTTTAAAATAAAAAGAGCGGAAGACGGGACTCGAACCCGCTACCTACAGCTTGGGAAGCTGTCGCTCTGCCAGGTGAGCTACTTCCGCTTAATGATGATGCAATTTAAAAGTTTTATATGCAATTGTACGCAAACGATTTAAAAAATTTAAAGGCGGCTGCCAACGGAATTTTACCTTTACAAATGTCAATATTGAATTTTCATTTTTTTTTAAATAGTTATTTAAAAGTTCATGTTTAAAATCAGAAAAATTAATCCAAGAGCCAAGTCAGAAATCAACACAGGTTTTGGTGTTAATTCATCCGATTATGGCGGAAGATTTCTCTATAAAAACGGGAAACCGAATATTGAATTAAAAGGAATTGGTTCAATAGAAAGAATCAGCTGGTATCACATTTTACTGGATATGCCACGTTGGAAATTTATGTTAACAATTGTTCTTTTTTATTTGTTCGTCAATCTTTTATTTGCGGTTGTGTATTATATATTTGGTCTTCAGGAATTTGGAGGAACGGAAACACCTTCACATTTCAGGCAATTTGCAGAAGCATTTTTTTTCAGCAGTCAATCCTTTACTGTTGGAGGATATGGAAGAGCAGATTCGGGACATTTAGTAATAAATGCAGTTTGTGCTTTTGAAGCATTTCTTGGTTTATTAAGCCTTGCAGTAGTAACTGGCTTATTGTATGGAAGGTTTTCAAGGCCGAAAGCCTATTTGCGTTTCAGTGAAAATGCAATACTGGCGCCGTTCCATGATCAAAAAGCCATAATGTTGAGATTGGCTCCTTTTAAAAATACTACTTTAACAGACGCTGAAGCAAAAGTGACTTTAGGATTAATTGTAGAAGAAAATGGGAAAATGATTAATAAATTTTATCAGCTTCCGCTGGAATATCACACCGTCAATTCACTTACTCTCAGCTGGACGATCGTACATCCGATAACCGAAACAAGTCCCTTTTACAATTTTACCAAAGAAGATTTTCAAAATATGCAGGGTGAGATTTTGGTTTACATAAAAGCATTTGATGATATGTTTTCAACCACAGTCGTTTCACGCACATCTTATACTTTAAATGAAATTGTAATCGGTGCTAAGTTCAATCCAATGTATCACAGATCAGAACATGAAAACAAAACACTGTTGCATTTGGACAAATTAAACTCGTATAAAATGATTGATATCGGTTTTTAATTATTCAGAAGATGAATTGGCTGTATTTGTTTATTTGCTGTAGCTGAATAAAATAATTCTAAAATTTCTACACGATTACAACATTCACATTTATTTACTTTTTCCTTTAAGTATATTTGGCACAATACCTCGTAGTATTTTGATTTTGAAATGCAGCGAAAATTAATTGTTGAAAATTTCTTTCTTTTGCGCAAAAAAATAAAAAATAAATGGCTGAAAAAGATTTATTTGATTATAATGAAGAATCCATAAAAAGCCTCGACTGGAAAGAACATATTCGTCTGCGTCCGGGAATGTATATTGGAAAATTGGGCGATGGCAGCAGCCCGGATGATGGTATTTATGTGTTGCTAAAAGAAGTGATCGATAATTGTATTGATGAACATACAATGGGCTATGGAAAACATGTAGATGTTGATATAAAAGACAAAACAGTTACTGTACGTGATTATGGCCGTGGAATTCCTCTGGGAAAAGTGGTGGATGTGGTGAGCAAAATAAATACCGGCGCCAAATATGACAGCAAGGCTTTTCAAAAAAGTGTGGGCTTAATGGTGTAGGAACAAAAGCTGTAAATGCATTGAGCGAATTTTTTAAAGTTACTTCTGTACGGGAAGGCAAAGAAAAAACTGCTGAATTTGAAAGAGGGAATTTGATAAAGGAACATAAGGAAGCAAAAACGACTGAAGAAAATGGCACAGCAGTAACATTTATTCCTGATGAAAAAATTTTTAAAAATTTTCATTACATACAGGAATTTCTGGATAACCAGTTTTGGAATTATTGTTTTTTGAATGCCGGCTGGTAATAAATTATAATGGCAAAAGATATGTAAGCAAAAATGGTTTGCTTGATCTGCTGCAACGCAAAACCAATGAAGATGAAATTCGTTATCCCGATCATTCATTTAAAAGGAGAAGATATTGAAGTTGCGATTACACATAACAATCAATATGGTGAAGAATATTACAGTTTTGTAAACGGACAGTTTACTACACAGGGCGGAACGCATCTTGCAGGCTTTCAGGGAAGGTTATGTAAAAACGATCCGTGATTTTTATAAAAAAGATTATGATGCTGCAGATATACGCGGAAGTATTTGTGCAGCCATCAGTATTCGTGTGCAGGAACCTGTTTTTGAAAGCCAGACAAAAACAAAACTGGGTTCACAGATTATGTTTGAAAAAGGCCCGGCAGTGAAGAATTTTATTGGTGATTTTTTGGGAAAAGAATTGAATAATTTTTTGCATAAAAATCCTGCAACTGCTGATGCCTTAAAAAGACGAATTGAACAAAATGAAAGAGAACGAAAGGATATGGCGGGCATAAAAAAGCTGGCAAATGAAAGAGCAAAAAAAGCAAATCTTCATAATAAAAAATTACGTGATTGTCGCTTTCATTTTAATGATGAAGCCGAAGGAAAAAATAAAGACGAGATCAATGCAAAACAAATGGAGACAACCATTTTTATTACGGAAGGAGATAGTGCCAGCGGTTCTATTACCAAATCAAGAAATGTAGAAACACAGGCTGTTTTTAGTTTGCGTGGAAAACCATTGAACTGTTTTGGACTTACAAAAAAAATTGTTTATGAAAATGAAGAATTCAATCTTTTGCAACATGCATTGAATATTGAAGACGGGTATGAAGATCTGCGTTATAATAATATTGTAATTGCAACTGATGCCGATGTGGATGGAATGCACATCCGTCTTTTGCTGATGACTTTTTTTCTGCAGTTTTTTCCTGATCTTGGTAAAAAATGGTCATGTGTATATTTTGGAAACACCTTTGTTTCGGGTGCGCACGATGCCGGAAAAAATAAGAAAACAGGAAACGATTTATTGTTATGATGAAAATGAAAAACAAAAAGCAATTGAAAAATTGGGAAGCAAACCAGAGATAACAAGGTTTAAAGGTTTGGGAGAAATTTCACCGGATGAGTTTGGAAAATTTATTGGCGAAGATATGCAGGCTTGCAGCCGGTAATGCTTTTGCCTGAAATGCCCATATTCAGCAATTGCTGGAATATTATATGGGAAAAAATACACCATCACGGCAGGATTTTATTATTGATAATTTAAAAGTGGAAGTGGATTTGGTGGAGGAGGTGGCAATCGGTTAATGTGCTAACATGCTAGTGTGCTGAATGTGTAAGCCGAAATATAAAATTGCTAAATTTGTAAAAATATTTTTATGGACGCAATAAAATTAATTGGAACTGCTCATGCCGGAAAATTAACGGTTGATGTCCCTGAAGAATTGAATGATAAAGAAATTGAAATAATGATTATTTCTTCAAAAGAAAAGAATAAGGATGACGAGGATCCTGAACCGAAAACGAAAAGAAATATTGAAGAACTTATGAAGATTGTTGGAGCCGCAAAACATCCTGATTTTCCAATCACAAAGTACGACGTCTATGACCAATAAAATTTTCCTTGATCGTTCAATATTTATTGAACCAGTAAAAGGAAATAAAGTAAATTTTTACCAAAATTTGATTTCAGATTTAACCAATGATTTTTTCATCAATGATATAGTGGTTAGTGAATATTTTTATTATATATTAGCTTTCAATGCTGACGTGTCCCTAAAAACTTTGCAACGAAAAGGTAAAATACGACAAGCAATAGAAAGCGAATTTGAAATTATTAAAGCTTTAAATAATTTTACTTTCCTTTCAGGAAATCAAAGATTTTTATCAGAGGTGCCACGACTAATGGCAAAGTATAATCTTCTTCCAAATGACGCTACAATTCTTGCTACCTGCAAGCTTCATCAAACTAAATTAGCTTCGCATGATTCGGATTTTATTATTCCCTGCAAGGAAGAAAATATTGAACTGATAAGAGACAATACCAATTCTTAATTTTTAATTCTTAATTCACAAATGCACATCGTTTTTCAGCAAGAAGATATAAATACCCTTACTAAAAGTTTTGATTTAGATGAATCACTTCGCGATAAGATCATAGAGATTAAAGACGATTATGCAGTCGGCCCTTTAAAAAATATTTATTCCACGGAAGGAATTGAAGAAAGAAAACAATGGTGGCGCAATGTGTTGTCAGAAGGAGATTACGATGGGCATGTGGATACCGGAGAAGTAAATGACAATAAAAGAGTTGAAGAAATAAAAGAAAAATTATTTTCAAATCAGGAGGAGAAAGTTTGGATATGGGTTGCGCCAAATAAACATGATGTAAGCGGCTATTATTGGCTGATGGCGCAGTTGAAAGATTTTGTTGGAAGAATTTATATTCTTTCGTTAAACAATCTTCCGTTTATAAATGACAAAGGGAATATTTTTTACCCGGTAAATTTATTTGAAATTCCACCACGCGAATTTTTAAAAGCAAAAAAATTAGCACGGCCTATCACAGCGTCGGAATTTGAAATTGATCCGGATGAATGGGCAAAAATGTGTAATGAAAATAAAATGGTTCGGATTCTGGAAGGCGCAAAAAAATTATCACAGCATGATGAAGATTTTTATGATCAATTTCTATTAGAATATATTACAACGGATTGGCAAAAAGCAAACAGAGTGATTCAGCAGTTTTTAAATAAATCCAAACATACTACCGGCGATATGTACCTGCTTTGGCGGTTGAAAGAATTGATTGCAAAAGATATAATTGATGCGCAGGGAGAAATAAAAAAAATGAAAGATTTTGAGGTGAAGAAGAAAGAGGAAGAAAATAGTTAATAATCAATGATCAATAATCAATGTTTAATTGAAGAAAATAATCAATAATCAATGATCAATAATCAATGTTCAAGGGAAGAAATAATCAATAAACAATATTCAATTATGAATGTTCAAGTGGAAGAACATAATCAATAATCAATTGTTCAATAATCAATAATTAAGGTGAGGAATTACAAACTCTAAAATTTATACAAATGTCAGATATAAAATATGATTTAGAAGACCGGCTTGTTGATTTTTCCTGCAGAATTATTGAAGTTGTTGAAGCGGTGCCAACTACACGAGCAGGAAATTATATTGCAGCACAATTGATAAGATGTGGGTTAGCTCCTGCTTTAATGTATGGTGAAGCACAAGGAGCCGAATCCAGAACAGATTTTATACACAAAATGAAACTTAGTTTGAAGGAACTAAAAGAAACAAGAGTTTGCTTAAAAGTAATTTCTAAAGCAAGTATGATAAAACCGGTTACCAGATTGGATAGTATAAAGTCGGAAAATGAACAGTTGGTTTCAATTATTGCAAAAAGCATTGAAACAGCAAGAAAAAATTTGAATTCTGATAAAAAATAAACTTGAATTGAGCATTCCAAATTTCTTAAACTTGAATATTGAATATTTAATATTGAACATTGAATATTTCTTCAAATCACATTGAATATTTAATTAAACACTAAATGGCAAAAGCAAACAAACAAGAGTACAAGCACAGTGATTCCGGGATTTCCGGTCAATATAAAACATGGTTTCTGGATTATGCCAGCTATGTAATTTTGGAACGGGCAGTACCTGCAATTGAAGATGGTTTAAAACCGGTGCAGCGCCGCATTCTTCATGCGATGAAAGAAATGGATGATGGCCGTTTTAATAAAGTGGCCAACATCATCGGGCAAAGCATGCAGTACCATCCACATGGCGATGCAAGTATTGGCGATGCATTGGTAAACCTCGGACAAAAAGATCTGCTGATAGAAACCCAGGGAAACTGGGGCGATGTGCGTACAGGTGATGAAGCTGCAGCGCCAAGGTATATTGAAGCACGTCCAAGCAAATTTGCACTGGAAGTTGCTTTCAACAATAAAACCACCGACTGGCAACTGAGTTATGACGGAAGAAAAAATGAGCCGGTTACCCTTCCGATGAAATTTCCTTTGTTGCTGGCACAGGGAGCAGAAGGTATTGCAGTTGGACTTGCTACAAAAATTTTTCCTCATAATTTTTGTGAATTAATTGAAGCATCCATAAAATATTATAAAGGAAAAAAGTTTGAACTATTTCCTGATTTTGCTACCGGCGGAATGATTGATGTTACCAATTATAACGATGGTAAACGTGGTGGCAAAGTACGTGTACGTGCAAGGATTGAAGAAGTGGATAAAAAAACGCTTGTGATAAAAGATGTTCCTTATGGAACGACTACTACCCAATTGATTGAAAGCATTGTTAAAGCCAATGATAGGGAAAAATAAAAATTAAAAAAGTAACGGATAATACTGCTGCTGAAGTAGAAATTACTATTGATCTTGCACCGGGTATTTCTCCTGATATTACCATTGATGCCTTGTATGCTTTTACTGATTGTGAAGTTACTATTTCTCCCAATGCCTGTGTAATTGAAGGACAAAAACCACGCTTTCCGGGAGTAAATGAATTGCTAAAAATTTCTGCTGATAATACAAGCGAGCTTTTGAAACAGGAACTGGAAATAAAGCTTCGCGAACTGCAGGAAAAATGGCATTACACTTCTCTGGAAAAAATATTTTTTGAAGAAAAAATTTATAAAGAACTAGAAAAAAAACATGAGACCTGGGATAAGGTGATTGCTGCAATTGATAAAGCTTTTGTTCCTTTCAAAAAAATATTAAAAAGAGAAATTACACGGGAAGATATTCTTAAACTAACGGAGAAGCCTGTACGAAGAATTTACAGACTGGATATTGATGAACTGAATCAGCAGATAAAAGCATTGGAAGATGATATTAAACAGGTAAAACATGATCTTGAGTATCTTACTGATTATGCCATTGCTTATTATGAAGAATTATTGAAGAAATATGGAAAAGGAAGAGAACGAAAAACTGAAATCAAACTGTTTGATACCATCCAGGCAAAAGCAGTTGCGATTGCCAATACAAAAATTTATGTAAACCGGGCAGAAGGCTTTATCGGCACGAGTCTAAAGAAAGATGAATTTATTGCTGATTGCAGTGATCTGGATGATATTATTGCATTTACAAAGTCAGGGAAAATGAAAGTGGTGAAAGTAGCTGATAAAGTTTTTATCGGAAAAGATATTATTCATGTCGCAGTTTTCAAGAAAAATGATGAACGCACTACGTACAACATGATCTATGCCGATGGCAAAAAAGGAATCAGTTATGCAAAGCGGTTTAATGTAACCGGTGTTACCCGCGATAAAGAATATGATCTTACCAAAGGCGATGAAAAAAGCAAAGTGCATTATTTTTCTGTGAACCCAAATGGTGAAGCGGAAGTGGTTCGAATCCTGCTTACTCCCGGTTGCAGTGCACGAAATAAAGAACTGGATTTTTATTTTGAAACAATGGAAATCAGTAGCCGTGGCAGTATCGGAAACCAGGTTACAAAATATCCTGTAAAATCTGTAAAATTATCAGAGAAAGGAAAATCAACTCTGGATCAGCGGAAGCTTTGGTTTGATGATACTTTTGGAAGATTGAATACAGAAGAAAAGGGGAAACTATTAGGAAATTTTGAAGGCGATGATAAAATCCTGGTAATTTATAAAGATGGAAATTATGAAATTACCGGACAGGAAATTACCCAGCGTTTTGATGTTGACTCAATAGAACTGATTGAAAAATTTGATCCGGAAAAAATCATTACTGCTGTTTATCTTGATGCAGAAAAACTGCAGTACAATGTAAAGCGTTTTAAAATTGAAACAAACACATTAAACAGCAAGTTTCTTTTTATAAAAGAAGGAAAAGATAATCGTTTGATAAAAGCAACTACAGCAGATGAACCAGTCCTTGAAATGCAAAGTGGGCGAGGGGTACAGATAAGAAACGCAAAAATAAAATTGCATAAAGTGGTAGATGTAATGGGTTGGCGTGCGATAGGAAACAAGCTAACCGATTATTCGAAAAATGATCAAATGAATTGGGTGGAACCGGAAAAGCCTTCTTCTCAAACAGAGTTATTTGAATAGATTTATTTGGAAAGACGTCATTACAAAAATCAGGAATTTCGACTCATTGTTTTTTTAAGGAATTAAATATTGAAAACATGAAATGCAACTATTTGTTGCTTTACTGTATTTGTAAATTTATTTCTGACAATTAAAAGTGTCTTGATAAATCTGACATAAACGTCTTTAAAAAAAACTGGCTGCGAAACACGGCCAGTTTTCTTTGTGCAAATCAGGGAAATATTATTTCTTATTTGCTTTGTATCTTTTGTCAGGAGTGCCATCTTTTTTTAATGGACCATTGGTTTTTGCAACGGTTTTATTTTCCTTGTATCTTTTATCCCCCGTCCCATCAGCTTTTATATGAGTAGTAGATTTATCCACCTTTTTTTCAGTTGTTTTTGCAGGCGGAGTAGTTACAGCAGTTGTGGTGGTTTTATTGTGTTCTGTTTTCTGTTTTGTTTGCGCATTCGCGAAACTAAAAGACCCGGCAAATAACAGGGCAGCAATGAGTAATTTTTTCATTTTGTTTATTTTTTAATTTTTAAAAAATAAATATAGAGTCACAGTTCCATATCACATCATTTACAGCCATTTCTATTGTAAATTTTACACTTCTATGATTGAGTAATAAGAAGAAGTATAAAGATGTAAGACACCAGTAGTAAGAAAAAAACGACTAACTCTTAAGGCTTTTAATAATTTCTGCAAATTCTGAAGCGTTTAGGGAAGCACCACCCACAAGTCCACCATCGACATCCGGCTTGCTGAAAATTTCTTTTGCATTATTGGCTTTCACACTTCCTCCATATAAAATCGAAATGCTTTGTGCAATTTCATTTCCATATTTTTTTTTCAAAACATTTCTGATGTGCGCATGCATTTCCTGAGCCTGATCAGCCGTAGCAGTTTTTCCTGTACCTATTGCCCATATTGGCTCATAGGCGATCACAAAATCTTTTATTGCAGATGAATCCAGGTGAAATAAACTTTCTCCCAGCTGTGTTTCTACATAGTCATTTTGAGTGCCCGCTTCTCTTATTGCTAATGATTCGCCGCAACAAAATATCGGGTTCAGCTTATTTTTCAGGCATACATCTACTTTTAAGGAAAGTGTAAGATTATCTTCTGAAAAATACTCTCTTCTTTCGCTGTGCCCAATAATCACATATTTGATTTGAAGCGATGAAAGCATTGCTGCGCTTACTTCTCCGGTAAATGCACCGGATTCTTTTGTATAACAATTTTGGGCAGCAACATAAAAATTCTTATTGTTTTTTATTTTATCTTTTGCTAAAAGAAGATAAGGAAAAGGAACTCCAAAAACGGCTTCCTGGTTTTCAGATAAAGTGATGTTTTTATTCAGCATTTCATCAAGCAATTGGTTAGCTTGTTCAATTGATAAATTCATTTTCCAGTTAGCTGCTGCTATTTGTTTTCTCATTGATTTTTATTTTATTGATAAATATTTTTTAATGATTGAATTTCTGTTTGAGTAATTTCCTGGCCTTTTAATTTTTTCCAGTTGTTGATATCCTTAATGGCTTTTTCAAAAATATATTTTTCCTTTCCCCAGGTAAAACTATCGATAAATTTTGGGGGAAATGAATTTCCAAAAATGCTGCAACATACGCCCACTAACGTTGCTGTATTGAAAGAAGTATTAATAGCACAACGGCCGTAATCACCCATTAATAAACCGCATTTTTTTCCGGCAGCTACAAAATCGTTTTCTTTTTTGCTCCACACTTTCACTGTTGACGCATTATTTTTTAAATTGGAATTACTTGTTCCGGCGCCCAGGTTACACCATTCACCAATAACTGAATCACCCAAATATCCATCATGTGCTTTGTTTGAAAAAGCCATTAAAACAGAATTTTTTATTTCCCCACCAACAAGACAGTTCGGGCCAATCGTTGTGGCGCCATAAATTTTTGTGCCCATTTTAACACGGCTTTCCTCACCGATCGCAATTGGGCCGCGCAACAGACACCCTTCCTGTATCTCGGCATTTTTACCAATATAAATTGGTCCTGATTCTGCATTTAAAATGGAAAAATTAATTTTTGCACCAGCTTCTATAAAAATATTTTCAGAAGAAATGAAGTGACTGGAAGAAGAAATTTTTGCTGAATTTTTTCCCTGAGTGATCATTTCAAAATCCTGCCGTATTGCCCAGTTGTTGTATTCAAATATTTGCCACGGATGTTCCAGTATTTTGCAATCGCTTGTAAAAGGTATTTTTTCTTTTTGGGCAGAAAGTTGTTTTAAAAATTGAAGGGATGGAATAAAATTAGCAGGGTATAGAATGAATTGTGCTTCATCAGGCTGATGAATTAATTTTTCTGATGCAATAAATACTTTTCCCGGAAAATAAAATTGCCATTTTTCAAAAATAGTGAGAATGCCAGTTCTGATATGTGCTACAGAGCGTACAACACCAAAAGGAAATAAGGAATTTTCAAAGGAAATATCATCAAGCAAAATGTTCATCAGGAAAAAGAATTATTTAAAACGCAATTGATGAAATTAATAAAAAATCCCCCAATAAAAGGGGGATAAAAAAATCAAAAAAAAAATTATTATTTCTTTTTTTCGTAGCGTTTCCTGAATTTGTCAATACGTCCCGCAGTATCTACCAGCATATTTTTACCGGTATAAAATGGATGGGATGTATTGGAAATTTCCAGCTTTATAACCGGGTACTCCTTACCGTCTTCCCATTGAACGGTTTCTTTTGAAGCGGCTGTTGAGCGGCTCAAAAACATAGTGCCATTACTCATATCACGGAAAACTACAAATCTGTAATTTGATGGATGAATGTCTTTTTTCATATTATTTTGCTTTAAACATGGCTTTCTTTTATTAAGTCTCCATGTATTTTTTAAGTTTGCGAAGGTAAGGGAATAAAACAAATTGACAAAACGAAAAATAGCTTATTTCTTACTGTGGAAAATGAATTTTACGGCACTGACAAAAGTCATTTTAGAACTTTTTTGATAGCTCATTCGCATTTCCCAGCAAACGAAGGAATAAGGTAATTTTCTAATCTCGATCCTGTTTTTTCAAAGCGGTTCAAAACTCTTTAAAATCGCCACGGCATCATGATAATATTCCGGTGTATACGATATCCATACATAATAACTTATTTCCGGATAATCCGGATTGATAAGTAACAGTGCTGAGGCTGAATATCCTTCTTTCACTCCATCAATGGCGCATCCCCAATAGCGATTTATATTTTTGAGATAAATCGGTTGGTTACGGTCATCATAAGAAAGTGAAACCTGGTTTGCCCAGTGTACTATGGCATTTTTCATCCCGTCATAAGTGAGGTTTTCGCCTGAACGTGGATAAATATCAAGGGTGATATTATTGTTTGTCGCCTGGTAACCGGTTGCATCATTTTCCTGGACAACCATATTGTCGGGAGCTTTAAATTTCATCTTATAAGAATCCCAGTTCCAGGTTTGCAGCGTTTGGCCGGCAACAATAGATGTGATTGCAAGAAATAAAGTAGCGAGGAATAATTTGTATTGCATACTTATTGGTTTTAATATTGAAAGTTCTGAAAAACCACGTGGTGTAAGCATACCCTCTTATGATAACAGTTATTTTGAAATGCGAAATTACATTTTCCTCATAGTGCAAATTGAAAAACCGTCGAATAATAAATATTTTTACAGAAAAAAAACAAACCAGCTATTGTTCTATATTTTGAGGAAGAAAAGTGGTTAATTTTTCATATTAACATATTGTAATGCCAGTCCAAGATCCCATCCTTTCGACGCTTGTATTACCTCTTGCAAATCGTCAATTTTTTTCCCCGAAACCCTTACCAGGTCGTCCATGATTGACGCTTGTACTTTGAGCTTAGCATCTTTTATCAGCTTTACAATTTTTTTTGCATCTTCCTGACTGATGCCGTTGCGCACCGGAATTTCCTTTTTTACTATTTTACCACTTTGATGTGCTTCATTTTTGAGATCATAAATTTCTGCAGCCAATCCCTGCTTCATACTTTTACTGATAAGCACATCCAGGATTTGCGAGAGCTTCATTTCACTGTCCGCCTCCAGGTTTAGTTTCAAATCTTTTTTATTCAGATCAATCACTACATGATTTCCCTTAAAATCAAAACGGTTTTTAATTTCTTTAGATGCAGTATTCACTGCATTATCAAGAGTTTGAAGGTCCACTTTGCTTACAATATCAAATGATGGCATAATATAATTTTTTTATTTTTTTGAAAGAACAAAGATAAGATTGTTAGAAGATGATGTCAGGAAGTGAGATTCTCAATTTTTGTAAATGGCTTGCCGGCAGGCATCAACAGGTGTGTAATTTTTAAAACAAGTTCTTCCAGATTGATATCATCACGATTTGAAAAAATCACTATCAACATTTTTTGGGATGGAATGGTAAAGCTAAAAGTGCGGAAACCGCCGTTGGAACCGCTGTGATACACTTTTTTCCAAACATCGTTATTATCAATAAACCATCCAAAACCATAACCGAGTTTTTCATTTTTATCAATCCCAAATTGAATGGAACGCGCTTCATCAGTGATTGTTTTAGAAAAAATTTTTCCGGATTGTAATGCCGCAAACCATTTTAGATAATCATCTACTGAAGTGTATATACCGCCATCACCTTCAGTTGAGAAGAAAACATTTTCTTCGGCCTGTGATTTTCTGAATTTCTTTTGCATGGTGTCTAATTCATATCCAATCGCTGGTTGAAAGATCGATGCTTTTTCTTTCCACACCGTTGAATGCGACATTCCAGCTGGTAAAAAAATATTTTTTTTAAGATAATCGCTATAATTCATGCCGCTTGTTCTTTCAATAATCAGTGCCAGCACACAAAACGCCGTATTGCTGTATCGAAACTTGCTGCCGGATTTAAAATAGGTGGAATCGGCATGTTTTATTGCATTCAATACATCGATATCATGAGCATGATGCATATTTTTTGTATTTGTATAATCATAATGATCTGGAATGCCTGAACTATGAGTGAGCAGTTCTTTTATCGTAATTACATCTGCAATTTCCCGATTCATTTCTGGAAAGAAACGGCTTAGTTTATCGTTTAATGAGATTTTATTTTTTTCAGCGAGTTGCAAAATGGCCATTGCAGTAAATTGTTTGGTAAGCGAAGCAATATTGAAATTGGTGGAAGAAGAGATTTTCTCCTTTGTCTTCATATCTCTTACTCCATAGCTCTTTTTGAAAACAACTTTTGCGTCAGATATAATAGCAACTGAAGCGCCCGGGAGATCGTCTGCGTACACAGATTGTAGCAAAGAATCTACTTTCATTGTATTATTCATAAATAAACTAACCTGCCCCATTGCAAGATTTGAAACGATTAACATTGAAATAAAAAGAAGATTTTTTTTCATAAATAAAAGATAAAATAATGCTTTGGCAACTGAAGTCCGCGTCATGAATTTTAAATGGTATTTCACCATCAGAATTTGTTCTCGTTCAGCCAATGATGACCAAAGGATCTTTGACTAGTATTTTTCTTTTTTCATATATTTTCTAAATTCTTTTTTTTATCCTGACATGTTTTCATCTGGCATTAGATAATTCAATGAAGATAAAAACAAAAAAGATGTTTTTTGTTCGTTTACTGAAAGTTTTCCTGACATCATCCTCGTGTTCCACAACTTCTTAAAAAAAAGAAGTGAAGGAGTAATGAATCTTATTGGCCGGGTAAAACTGTGCTTGCCAAAACAGGTCAGTTTTTTTAGAGAAAGATATATTCTATAAATGAATAAATTGTATATTCGGTTTCTTATTTTCTAAAAAAAGTTCATGCGCAACTGGCAAATAAAAATCTCCCTCTTTCTTAATTATTTTGTTTTCGCCATTCTGCTCAACAGTGTGGGCACTGTTATTTTGCAGGTGCAGAATAATTATGGAATTACCCAGGGGGCAGCAAGTATTTTAGAAGCGTTCAAAGACCTGAGTATTGCCATCGCTTCATTCCTGGTTGCTTCTTATATTACGCGCATCGGATACAAACGTTCCATGTTGATGGCGTTGGCGTTTGTGATCATCGCATGTTTGATGATGCCGTTGATTGGAGGCTTTGCCATGACCAAAGTTTTGTTTGCCGTTACCGGTGTTAGTTTTGCTTTGATAAAAGTGTCGGTTTATGCAACGATTGGCCTGGTAACTTCCAATAAAAAAGACCATGCAAGCTTCATGAATTTTATTGAATCCTTTTTTATGGTCGGCATCCTGGCCGGGTATTTTATTTTCAGCGCTTTTGTGGATAATAAAAATCCGGCTTCCACTTCATGGTTGAATGTTTATTATTTGCTGGCGGCGATTTCAGCGCTCGCTTTTATATTATTGCTCATTGCTCCATTAGACGAATCTTCCGTAAAAGAACAGCAAGTGAAATCGTTTTTGAAAGACTTTGCTGATATGATGAAACTCGCCATCCGGCCACTCGTTTTGATATTCATCATCAGTGCTTTTTTTTACGTATTAATAGAACAAAGCATTATGAGCTGGCTACCTACCTTCAACAGCCAGGTATTACATCTGTCCACCAGGCTTAGCATCCAAATGGCAAGTATTCTCGCTATTTCCACCGCGATAGGAAGATTTATCGCCGGGTTTGTTTTAAGAAAAATTCATTGGTTAAAGGTGATCATCGCCTGCCTGTTACTGGCGGCGATACTGGTTGTTCTTGTTATTCCGCTGGCTTCAAAAATACATATTGCCTCCATAGAAAATTGGCTGGATGCTCCTTTTGTTGCCTATATGTTTCCGCTCATCGGATTGCTTATTGCGCCGGTTTATCCTGCTATTAATTCCGTCATCCTCAGTTCATTGCCGTTGCGGCAGCACGGCCCAATGAGCGGATTGATTGTTATTTTTTCTGCTTTGGGCGGCACAACAGGCTCTATAATAACCGGCCATATTTTTGAGGATTATGGCGGACAAACAGCATTTTATTTTTCATTAGTTCCGATTTCGATTTTGATTATCAGTCTTATCTTTTTTAACCGTTTGCAAAAGAAAAACGCTGTTACGCGCCATCCGGTTCTTCAAAATGTGGATGGATTGAATTAAATCTTTTTTTGGTTCTTAAAAAGTAATTATGGAAATCGAATACATTTTTACACTCGGGGAATTGTTTGAGAAAGTGCAGTTAAAACCTGTTTTTCCGGATAGTAAAACCTTTGTTGATTGCACGCCAAAAGCTGATCTTACGTATATACGTGACCGTTATGAAGGTGAAAAAAATTCAAAGGACTTTGATCTTTCTGCCTTCGTACATGAGCATTTTATTTTGCCAAAAAACCAGGCCACCGGTTATACAAGCGATAAGGAACTTCCTTTGTCACAGCATATCGAAAATCTTTGGGATGTGCTTACCCGCCAGCCGGAAGAATCTCATAATTCTTTAATTCCTCTTCCGCATTCTTATGTTGTGCCAGGCGGGCGTTTCAGGGAAATATATTACTGGGACAGTTATTTTACGATGCTTGGTTTGCAGATTTCAAAAAGGGTGGATCTCATTGAAAATATGATTGATAATTTTTCTGATCTGATTCGCCGCTTTGGTTACATTCCAAATGGCAACAGGACTTATTATCTCGGCAGATCCCAGCCGCCGTTTTTTGCCTGCATGGTTCGTCTATTGAGCGAGGAAAAAGGGGAAAATATTTTAGTAAAATATTTGCCTTGGTTGCAAAAGGAATACGATTTCTGGATGAAGGGAAGTGATGAACTTTCAAGCAAAAATAATTGTGACCGCCGTGTGGTATTGCTGCCTGATGGAAATATTTTGAACCGGTATTGTGATGGAAATGATTTTCCCCGTCCCGAAGCGTATAAAGAAGAAATAAAATGGACTAAAGAGGTTGCAGATAAAAAAGCAATGTACCTGAATCTTCGTGGAGCATGCGAATCGGGCTGGGATTTTTCGTCGCGCTGGTTTAAAAATGAAGGTGATTTTTCTTCTATTCATACCACTGATCTGATTCCCGTTGATCTCAATTGCCTTTTGCATTATATGGAACAAACCATTGCATACGCTTACGAGTTGTCCGGCGATTCATCCGCATCAGCAAAATTTAAAACCCTTGCCGGTAAACGTGCTGAGGCGATTGATAAATATTGCTGGAATGAAGAAAAAGGATTTTATTTTGATTATGACTGGCGCGATAACAAACAGAAGGAATGGTTGACGGTCGCTGCTGCTTTTCCATTATACTTTGGCGTCGCTTCTGAGAAGCAGGCGCGCAGTGTAGCGTCAATTTTGAAGGAGAAATTTCTTGGCAATGGAGGCTTACTTACCACGCTTCAAACAACCAACCAGCAGTGGGATGCGCCAAACGGATGGGCGCCTTTGCAATGGATTGCGATAATCGGTTTGGCGAAATATGGTCTTACAGATGTGGCAAAAGAAATTGCCCGCAGGTGGATGCACATCAATGAAAAAGTGTATGAAAACACCGGTAAGATGATGGAGAAATACAATGTGGTGGATACCAACCTGAAAGCCGGCGGCGGCGAATATCCCGCCCAGGATGGCTTTGGCTGGACGAATGGAGTTTATCTTGCTTTGGAGAAATGGATGTCGCAAAAGTCATGAAGGTTTTTCATAATATTATATGTTTTTTGGAGTTCGTGGCATTGCTCTGATTGCGAACCTTTGAAAACACTCATCATCTTGAAATGCAAATTTCGCAAATCACAATTTCAAAATATCTATATATTTACAACCAATTATTAACGCTTACAACCCGGCCATGAATTTTAAATTACAAAAACTAACGAATGCAATTTTGCTGTTTGTTTCATTGATCCTTTTCAGCGGTTGCCTTACTTCCAAAAAAATGGATGCCTATATTTCAGAACAATATAATAATGAAGTTCCAAAGGTGAACAAGAGAAAGCAGGTTGCTGAAATTACTTTTTTATCCACACTTCCTGCTACTTCGGGGAATATTTCTACCACAGTACCTCATACAAAAGTGTTGCCTTTGGTTGTGTATTGGGTTATTGATTCAAGGCATACGAGCACTTTAAATTCCGGAATTGCTGCCGCCAATTTTGCCAATGCGGTAAACACTATTGCGCATAAAGGCCTGACTCAAAAACTAAACGGACAGAAATTGGAATTAAGTATTGAGCAGGCGCCGGCCTCTTTTGCGCTCGTCGATAAAACCCAGGCTATCTGGCTCCTGATCTACGCTATTCATTGGGGCAAAGTTTATATAGAGCCTCAGGTTAAGGATCTTGTAGTTTCGTATAAACTATATAAGGAGGATAACTCTGTAAAAACGGGAAAGATTACCATAAAAAATAAAGAGAATAATAAAAATCTACGGTTTTTCCAATCCTGGAAATCGGCAGTATCAGAACATCTTGCCGATTACGATAGCCATGTTACAGCTATGTCAAACCAATTTGTTGACCAGTTGATGGAAGAACTATGACTTCATTTGCATCAGCGATATTATAAAATAACTAGCTCCTCCACGATGGTCAAATTCGAGTGATTAAAGTACATTCTAAATATGTTTCCAAAAATGAAATCCTAAAATTGAGTAGCCCAAATTATAATAAAATTTGTGCGATTTTGAATTTTGAACATAGGTGTTTAATTCTATTGTTTTGTATTCATTTTTCTTTGCCCAATTTTCTATAAATTCAAAAAACGTTCTACCAATCCCTTTGGATTGCAGAGAACTGTCAATAACCACATTGTCCACTTCTAATTGTTTTCCCGAATAGATTCTTACGGTAGTCCATGCACTCGAAATACCCACAAGTTTGTCGTTTAAAAAAACACCAAAGCAGGTATAGGTTTCAAATTCAAACATTTGCAACAAATAAGTTTTTATTTGTTCCAATGTTAGTTGAGGATTTAATTGCTGAGCGAGAACTGCCATATCCTCTATCTCGTTTGTAGTCAAAGTTCTATAATCAATTTTATCAGTCATTTATTTTGCAGGTTGTTTTTGTGAAATTGCACACAGCGGTTGGGCATTGCGATAGACGGGTTGATAATTTTCAGCGGAAACGAAAGCGGATTGTCTAACAGAATCGCCGAAGAAAAACAGAAGACAAAGGTAAATACAAAAAGCCCATATTTATTCTTCTGCTGATCCGGTAAATGCAGTCACGTCAATTGTGGCTATAGGATATCTTGATCGGGCAAGATGCCTAAGGTGAAATTTGAACATCGCAGCAATTATTATAAAATATGCTATCTTCAAATTCAGTTATTGTTGAGGCACTGCTTCAAAACATTTTAAAACCAACAACCTGGCAAATATATTTATCATGACATCCAAAAAAATTCCTGTGGTAGAAACGCAAATGTTAATCAGAAAACCTGTCTCCCTCGTGTTCCAGGCATTTATTGATCCGCAAATCACCTCCAACTTTTGGTTTACAAAGTCAAGCGGGCCGTTGGAAGTTGGCAAAACAATAACCTGGGAGTGGGAAATGTATGGCATATCAACCCAGGTACTGGTGAAGGACATTGTTTTGAATAAAAAAATCTCAATAGAGTGGGGCGATCCTGCCACTATTGTTGACTTCGAATTTATACCCTTGAAAGACAATAGGACTTATGTTGTAATCAAAAACTACGGATTTAAAGAAACCGGTGATGATTTGATTGAAGTAATTAAAAACAACACAGGTGGATTTACTACCGTATTGGATGGGCTAAAAGCATTTCTAGAACATGATATCAATCTGAATTTAATCATGGACAAATTTCCCAAAGAAGTGAGTCAACATGGAAAATGAAATACTTTCTACTCATTTCTATGCGAGCGATATAACGAACAGTTTTACAGTAAACCAACAAATAAAACAGATTTTTGTTTTATTTGTTGGTAAAAAATGCGGAGAAGATTTCTCATGTGGATTTTGGTTCATCCCATTCTATATCTTCCACTTCATCCTCATCAATGCCATTCTCTTCCAGGTCTTCTTCCTCCAAAACTGGTGTACCATCTTCTTCTACTGCATCTTCTGTGTCGTCTGAATCGGGTTGATTCTTTGCTTTTTGATTGCCGTAAGATGGCTGATTTTTAGGGTCATTTTTCATAAAAGTATTTTTAAAAAAATGACACAAGACCTATGCCAATACCTTGAACCTTGAACTATGAACTATGAACTTACAAAAGCCCCAATAATTTCCACATTTTTTTTCTCACTTCATTGCCACTTCCGTCATAATTATTAATGACAAATGAAAAAGTGTATTGATTATTATCTTTTCCTTTTATAAAGCCTGTATAAGAAATTACTCCATTGATAGAACCGCTTTTCATTTTAATACCGCTGATCGTCGGCAGCGCATCATAAAAAGAAGGAAACCACTTTTGTTTTCGCGCATATTCCATTACAGTTACCAACGCTTTTGTAGTAACGCGATTGGAAGGAGAGAGGCCACTTCCATCTACCATATTGATGGCATAAGGCTCGATGCCTTTGTCTTTCCAAAAATTTTGTATCACATTTACGCCACTGTCTGTGTTTCCATTTTTGGTAAAATTGTAAGCCATTGTTTTGATCAATGCTTCTCCATATAAATTGATGCTGCGACGCAGAAAATGAAAGATAATACTATCAAGAACAGGTGAAGAATAGGTGTAAAATACTTTTGGGCTGCCTAAGTTATTTGACTTGCGATAATCGGAAGCCGCTTTTTCTACCGATTTATTTTTTAACGCAGCTTCCAGCGTCAAAGCCAGTTGCAGCGCTGGATGCGGCATTGCCCCGGAAATCGTGA
The DNA here is from genome assembly GCA_963706825.1 of uncultured Chitinophagaceae bacterium. GTDB lineage: Bacteria > Bacteroidota > Bacteroidia > Chitinophagales > Chitinophagaceae > Ginsengibacter. The sequence continues at coordinate 202,148 of CAVPNT010000007.1, forward strand.
AGCGATTTTCATTAACCGGCGTAGTGCCTCGCACATAGCCAAACTGATCATTGAGGGGCATATAAATATAATTATTATCACCGGTACCTTTCGCACCGGATATCACTTTAGATTTCAGATTCAACCCTTCTATAAAGGCAGGTTTTGTTCCTGCAATTTCTACCGGATCGCCAATATTCTTTCCGGATTTTAAATAAAGATCATATTGATTTTCGCGCCAGTTGAGTGCTCTTGCACCAGCGCCGTAATAGTTTCCAATGTCCTGCCATACCCAACCGTTTGGTGTGGCTTCAGCATCCCACAAACTTTCATCGGCATACACGTGACCGTTAATGTCGCGTATGCCTAACCGTGATACCGCATTTTTAAAATCGTTGATAACTTTTTCTTCTTTGGTTTGATCATAACGCCAGCTTCCTAAAGTAGGATCGCCGCTGCCTTTGATGATCAGATCGCCGTTCAAAACCCCGTTTACTATGTTTCCTGTGTAGGCAAGAGTTGTTTTGTAAGAATAATCATGACCGAGCAATTCAAATGCGGTAGCAGCGGTAATCACTTTCTGGCAGCTTGCAGGCGCCACCCCAATCTCTGTATTCACTTCTGTTACCGGTTTTCCGGTCGTGGTGTTTATCACATAAAGACTGAGCGTAGCATGCTTGAAAGTCGGATCTTCTGCTAATTTTTTAAAGGCAGTATTAAATACCTGGTCAATCTTTTGGGCTTCTGCTTTGAATATGGAAATCATCAGAAACAAAATCAATAATCTTTTCAAAGAAAATAATTTGAGGTTTTAAAAATATTCATTTAAAGGGTTGCCAACCTTTCGAAAGGTTGGCAACCCTGCCTTCAAAACTAAAAGATTCTGTTCATAAAACAGATTTGAAATTGCATAACCTTTCTGTTTAATTTTGCCGCATGAAAAATATCAATGCTTCTATAGTTACTATTGGTGATGAATTATTGATCGGACAAGTAATAGATACAAACAGCGCGTGGATCGCTCAGCAATTAAATCGTGCAGGCATTGCCGTTACCAAAAGGATCGCAGTTGGAGATGACGCTGATGAGATTTGGAATGTACTGGAAAGCGAAAATAAAAATGCAGATGTAGTGCTGATTACCGGTGGCCTTGGGCCTACTTCTGATGATATTACGAAGCCACTGCTTTGTAAATTTTTTAATGGAAAAATGATTGTTGATGATGGTGCTTTGAAAAACGTAAAATTTCTTTTTGAAAAAATTTATCATAGACCGGTTACTGAAGTAAATTTAAAACAAGCCGAAGTTCCGGATGTATGTGAAGTGATTCAGAATAAAAGAGGTTCGGCGCCCGGAATGATTTTTTATAAAGGCGGAACAATTTTTATCAGTATGCCCGGCGTTCCTTATGAAATGCAGGGAATCATGGAAGAAGTAATTCCGATGCTCGAAAAAAGATTTGAATTGCCTGCCATTATTCACAGAACGATTCTCACAGCAGGCATTGGCGAATCGGCTCTTGCAGAAGTTATCAAAGATTTTGAAGCGCAGCTACCTTTAGAAATCCGGCTTGCCTATTTACCAAATTATGGAATGGTACGGTTGCGCCTTACTACCTCCGGTTTTGATAAAATAAAGACTGAAAAAGTCATCAATGAGCAATTTGAGCAGTTAAAAGAATTGGTGAAAAATTACATGGTTACGGATAAAGACGAAGCTATGCAGGAAGTATTGGGAAATATTTTATCGAAAAATAAAAGAACAATTTCAACGGCTGAAAGCTGCACTGGCGGTGCGATAGCCAGCCTTATTACTTCTGTTCCCGGTTCTTCTGCCTATTACGAAGGAAGCATTGTCAGTTATTCTTACGACATCAAGGAAACACTTTTGAGTGTAAAAAAAGAGACACTTGAAAAGTATGGCGCGGTAAGTGAAGAAACGGTAAAAGAAATGTTGTGTGGATTATTGGATAAGATGAAAACAGATTATGGCATCGCTGTTTCCGGAATTATGGGCCCTGAAGGAGGCACCGATGAAAAGCCGGTTGGTACGGTGTGGGTGGCTGTTGGAAATAAAGAAAAACAAATGGTGCAAAAATTAAAGCAACGCTTTGAGCGGAAGAAGAATATAGAAGTAACGGCAGTGATGGCTTTGAATATGATGCGAAAATTTATTTTAGAAGAAAATAAGATTTGATCTTATTTGTTTATTTGCCGGATAATGAGTTTTAAAGAGGCGTATTGTTTCCTGAATGTTTTGAATCTTTTATTTTCTCGAAAATCCAATAAGTAATTTTGGTTGATAAAATGCCCAAACCCGCCCCTGCAACTACTTGCGACAGATAATGCTCTTTTCCGTATAATCTTAAAACGCCAACGGTCGTCGCTGCAACATAACCACTATAACTTAATAAATTATGGCTATGTTTTAATTCCTGGTACAATATTTCCGCTCCCCGGAAAGCATTTGCCGTATGGCCGGAAGGAAAGTCTGTATTATCTGTATTGAAAGTTTTTATATGGCGCGATATCATCCTCATTCCTAATCCCAGCCCTCCGGTAATAGCGATGGAGCCCGCCTCCAGTAAAAGATGCTGCTTAAAACTGTGCACAGTTTTTACTTTGAAAGCGTCCAATGCATATACCGTCGCAGATGGAGCCCACATGAGATAATCTGCTGCGTTGTATTGAGAATGAGGATATCTTGCGACCATGTGAGCCATGATGCGGTTGTCTAATTTTGAAATGTCGTTTATGACGGGTTTTAATCCTCCATAAACAAGAAATGTAGCAGGAATAATAAGGGCAGTTGGTTTCAGATAAAAATTTTTGCTTTCTTTTTTTAGTATAGTGTCAGAAGTATATTTCAAAACATGAATCGAATCCTGTGCATAAAGGGATGAAAAAGAATTTAAAAGTAAAAGGGGCAGGAATAGATATAATATTCTTTTCATCGTCACCAGGGATTCTATAAATTTTGTGGTAGATATTTTCGTTTATTTATGATCGCAATGAGGATATTTTTGCCAGAAATGAATCATCAAAGAATTCAAATATACAGGTAAAAAGCTTTACATAATTTTATAGAAAGAAAACGGAAATATCGTTTATTTATTCTTTTACTGTGAGCATCAGTTAATATCAACAGCGATACACACTTGTTTTAACATCCTTAATCTTCAAGTATCTTTGCTGTTATGGCGTATAAAAATTTACAGGAATTTATTAACGTGCTTGAAAAAGAAAACGAACTGGTTCGGATAAAAGAATATGTAGATCCTAAACTGCAAATGGCAGAAATTACTGATCGCGTTAGTAAAAGTAGAGATGGCGGAAAGGCTTTGCTTTTTGAAAACACCGGTTATGATTTTCCTGTACTGATGAATGCATACGGAAGTGAAAAAAGAATGTGTCTTGCACTCGCTGTAAAAGATTTGAACGATACTGCGAAAGAAATTGAAAGCTTGTTTCAATTACTCTCATCTCCGAAAGAAAATATTCTGGATAAATTAAAATTACTGCCAAAGCTCGGGCAGTTTGCAAGCTGGATGCCGAAAGTGTTGAGTCGGAGAGGAGAATGTCAGCAGGTAATTATGAAAGATCCGGATATTACGAAACTGCCGGTGATAACCTGCTGGCCAAAAGATGGCGGCCCCTTTGTAACGCTTCCCATTATTCATACAAAAGATCCAAACAATCATTCAAGAAATGTAGGCATGTACCGGATGCAAATCTTTGGTCCAAAGCTCACTGGTATGCATTGGCACAAACACAAAGTTTCTGCAAAACATTTTAATGAATATAAAAAATTAAATCGGCGAATGCCGGTTGCCGTTGCACTCGGTGGTGATCCGGTTTATGCTTACGCAGCTACCGCTCCATTGCCTGAAAATGTGGATGAATACATGCTTGCAGGTTTTTTAAGAAAGAAAAAAGTGGAACTGGTAAAGTGTATTTCTCAGCCTGATGTAGAAGTTCCTGCAGATGCAGATTTCATTATAGAAGGTTATGTAGATCCGGATGATGAACTGATTTGGGAAGGACCTTTTGGCGACCATACCGGTTATTATTCTTTGCCTGACTGGTATCCCAAATTTCACATCACTGCCATAACTCATAAAAAAAATTCCGTTTATCCGGCTACGATTGTTGGCATCCCGCCACAGGAAGATGCGTGGCTCGGAAAAGCAACGGAGCGCATATTTTTGGCGCCGATAAAAATGACTTTGGTTTCTGAAATTATGGATATGGAAATGCCGGTAGAAGGCGTATTTCATAATTTGGTAATTGCAAAAATTGAAAAAGATTATGCAGGACAGGCACAGAAAGTAATGAATGCAATGTGGGGTGCGGGGCAAATGATGTTTAATAAAATATTGGTTGTTACCGCATCGAAATCTGAAAATTTTAAACTTTCCGATTATACAAATTTGGCAAAAGATGTTTTTAAAAATCTCAATCCTTCTACAGATATTTATTTTTCACAAGGGCCGATGGATGTGCTGGATCACAGTTGCAGCAAAATGGGTTTTGGCGGTAAGATGTGTATTGACGGAACTTACAAATTTGATGAAGAAAAAGATGAGCAGTTTTCGTCTATGCTTCCCCGTTATAATGCAAATTCTTCTGACGAATTGAAAGAAATTTTTCCGGAAATTAAATCCATTAATTCTTCTTTAATTGAGAAAGAAATTCCATGTTTAATTATTGCTGTAGAAAAAAATAAAAAAGATCATTTGAGAAAATTGCACGCTGCGATTTGTGAAATGAGAATCATCGAAGGAATCAAAATGATTTTATACGTGGAGCAGACCGTTGATCCAAATGATCTGCCGGTTGCACTCTGGCGTTTTTGCAATAACCTGGATCCAAAGCGCGATCATTTTATCGCAAAAAAACATCTTACTGATTCTAATAAATATCTTGCCTGTATTGGTTTTGATGGCACTTTGAAAACAAAAGAATTTGATGATTTTTACCGTGATTGGCCAAACATCATTATCGCTGATGATAAAACGATTGCCGCTGTTGATGAGAAATGGGAGCGGCTTGGCTTAGGGAAATTCATTCCTTCGCCTTCATTAAAATATAAAGGACAAATGTATGGAGAGGAGGCGGTGGTGGACTTATGATTTCATGATTTATGATTTTATGATTTATGATTTAAAAAACTGAAAAATACACTTTTTTGCAGAATGGGTTTTGAGTTGTAAAATTTAAGTGTTTCAGAAAGAAGAATTAGGAATTAAGAATTAAGAATTAATATCAGATTGCTCAATTCAATATTCACGATTCGCCATTCATTATTCACGATTCACCATTCACCATTCACCATTCACTTCATCTTCACCCTTGGATCAATAATGCCATAAAGCACATCAGCAAGTATATTGATCAATACAAAAATAGTGGCGGCAAAAAGAACCGAACCCATCACAACCGGGTAATCAAGTTTTTCCAAGGCATCGACTGTTACTTTTCCAATTCCTTTCCAGCCGAAAATATATTCGACAAAAAAAGCCCCTGCCAGTAATTCCGCAAACCAGCCCGTAATTGCTGTCAACACTGGGTTTATCGCATTTCTCAATGCATGATGAATTACAACCTTTCTTTTACCAAGGCCTTTAGCATAAGCAGTTCTGATATAATCCTGATTCAAGGTGTCAAGCATTGAACTGCGGGTAAGTTGGGTAATTATAGAAAGAGGCCTGATGCCCAGTGTGAGGGCCGGCAAAATTAAATTCTGTAAAGTCAAATATTTTTTTCCGGTTATCTCGTCAATATTGAACCAACTTCCGGTAAGCGGAAGTCCGGTGTACTGATGCAATAGCAAGCCAAAGATATATGCAATGACAATTGCCATAAAAAAAGATGGTGCAGAAATGCCGATCACACTTGCAAAAACAGAGGTAGTGTCCATCCATGTATTTTGTTTTACTGCTGCAACAATGCCAAGAAATATTCCAAAAATAACGGCAAAAAACATCGCGGCACAGGCAAGCAAAATCGTTCCTGGTAAGGCTTCCATCAATACTTCGGTTACCGGTTTTTTTGTTTGGTAACTTCTTCTGAGATAGGGAACTTTGATGCCAATATTTTCATTTCCCCCAATTCCAATAAAAAAACCATGCAGCCCTTTTTGTTTGATATCTTCATTTGAATGAATAGCAATTGGGGAAATATCATTGACATAAAAAACAAATTGTTTCCATTTTGGCTGGTCGAGATACAGTTCTTTCCGGATATTATCCATCGTTTGTTTATCGCCGGTCTGGCCCAAAACCATTCGGGCCGGATCGCCAAATGCCTGGAAAATAAAGAAGACAACAACAACTACACCGGCAAGTACCAGCACGCCATAACCGAGTTTTTTAATAAGAAGTTGGAACATGAACTTATTTAACTATAAATTTTTTTCAGTTGTGTTTTAACCATTCTACGATATCCTTATGAGCAGAAATTGTCCATTTTTAATTTTGATTCTGCGCTTCTAAAATACCCTTTTCTTCCTCACTATTTAGAATATAAATTTCATCGAGAGAATTTTGATTTTCGGGTTTAAAGGTCTTCTCTTTTTTTTCACTTTTATAAAAGATTCGTTTCATATTCTTTGCAATTTATAATTTTTTTCATCGGAGCTTTTTAAAAGATTAATAGTAAACCAACAAATAGCTTGAAATGTTATTTTCATGTTTCCGGCTGTCTTATTTCAAATGCTGCTTGAATTTTTTCAACTCTGCAACATCAGCAGGAGCCAGCGTTTCATTATTATCATATTTCGCTTTTAAAAATAATACTCTTTTATGTTGCGGATATTTTGCAAGAATTTCTTCAATTAATTTTCCAACGGCTTCATCTTTTTCAAACATGGGTGCATTTGGCGGAAGTTCAGATTTTTGTCTTGTGGGCATTTTTTTTATAATCGATTCCAGAGCGGCAAGGCGGCCTGGAAGTACACCGTTTATCTTCGAAGCTTTATCATACAAACCCTGTAGTTGTTTTCTGCTCAGCCACCCCCGCCGCTGGTATTGCTGGTAGATACTGATTACAAATGTAGAAACCGGAAAAGCCATTATGCAATCTTCCAGCAGCATGTTGATGATATCCAGTTTTGGTCTGTTTTCTTGCATGAAAAAATTTTGCGGAAAGATAATAATATCCATGATAAACGCTTCCTTAATCACATTTCTTTCAAAAAAAAGTAAGAAAAAAGATGAAGAAAACAGGATTTCCAATTATTTCTTTCTTTACTGGTACAACTTCTATCGAGTACTAACAAAATATTTGCAAAAAAATATTCCTTATATTCATTTATATATTATTTTTGCTTTTCAATTTTATAAAAATTAAGTACACGCCTTGAAAACAAATATTTTATATCATTTCTTTTCCCCGGCAACGGTATATTTATCTTTATCATCACGACGTGGATGCTGATAGGCCGAGCAGTTGAAACCGCCCCTATCAGTGAAAAAATATCCACCGAATTTCTCCCTCTTTTTTAAAATTTAAATTTCTTGCAAATTGGAACAATCAAATATTATTGTTCGTGTTGCAACTCCTGACGATATAATTTATTCATCTATAATAACAGATGAAATGGCCGCTTCTGCGCAAGCACGCGGCACAGGAATTGCCAGGCGCTCTCCTGAATATATTTCATACAAAATGAAAGAAGGAAAGGCGGTAATAGCACTTACAAAAGAAAACAAATGGGTAGGTTTTTGTTATATCGAGGCGTGGGGCCATGAAAAATTTGTAGCAAACAGCGGACTTATTGTTGCCCCCGAATTCAGAAAGTCAGGTATTGCAAAAACCATCAAACAAAGAATTTTTGCCCTGTCGCGGGAAAAATATCCTGAAGCAAAGATTTTCGGCCTTACTACCGGCCTTGCAGTGATGAAAATCAACAGCGACCTCGGTTACGAGCCGGTTACCTATTCCGAGCTTACCGATGATGATAAATTTTGGGAAGGTTGTAAAAGCTGTGTGAATTATGACATTTTGATGAGTAAGGGCAGAAAAAATTGCCTCTGTACCGCCATGCTTTATGACCCCAAAGATCATTATACGCCAGAAGAAACAGCAAAAGATTTTAAGAAGAATTCAAAGATTTATGAAAGGTTTATGCGCTTGAAAAAAAACAGGCTTTTAAATTATCTGAAAAAGAAAAAGGCAGAAAAGCCGCATTCAATTTTCAGTCTTTTCTTTAATCTTTAATTTTGAAACTTTTAAATAAAAAAATTGATGAGTAAAAAAGTTGTAATTGGTTTTAGTGGCGGTTTGGATACTTCTTATTGTGTAAAATATTTTACTGATGAGTTGCATTATGAAGTTCACAGCATTATTGTAAATACAGGTGGCTTTTCAAAAGAAGAATTGGATAATATTGAAAAACATGCAAAGGCACTTGGAGTTACCTCACATACAACTGTAGATGCAACAAAAAGTTATTACGATAATATTGTAAAGTATTTAATTTTTGGAAATGTTTTAAAAAACAATACTTATCCTTTAAGTGTAAGTGCAGAGCGGGTTTCACAGGCATTGCATATTGCAGAACATGTAAAAAAAATCGGCGCCGATGCAGTGGCACATGGAAGTACCGGCGCAGGAAATGACCAGGTAAGATTTGATATGATTTTTCATATTATGATTCCGGGAGTTGAAATTATTACACCAATCCGCGACATGCAATTATCGCGTCAGGAAGAAATTGATTATCTTAAATCGAAAGGAGTAAAAATGAATTTTGAAAAATCAGTTTATTCTATCAATAAAGGTTTGTGGGGAACAAGTGTTGGCGGCAAAGAAACTTTATCATCCAATGGAATGTTGCCGGAAGAAGCATGGCCAACTCAATTAAGCAAACACAATCCTGAAGAGATAAAATTGCATTTTGAAAAAGGAGAATTGAAAGAAGTTAATGATAAAAAATTTGCTCATCCGGTTGAAGCAATTCAATATCTGCAAAGCATTGCGGGGCCTTTTGCCATTGGCCGTGATGTACATGTGGGAGATACCATTATTGGTATCAAAGGAAGAGTTGGATTTGAAGCAGCAGCTTCTGTTTTGATTATTAAAGCGCATCATGCGTTGGAAAAACATGTGCTTACCAAATGGCAGCTAACTTTAAAAAGTCAGTTGGCCGATTTTTATGGAAACTGGTTGCATGAAGGACAATTGCTTGACCCGACCATGCGCGATATTGAAGCATTTTTTACTTCTTCCCAGCAAAATGTAACGGGCGATGTGTTCATTCAGTTGATGCCTTATCGGTTTCAGATTTTGGGCATAGAATCTCCTTTTGATTTAATGAGTAGTAAATTTGGAAAATATGGCGAGATGAATACAGGCTGGAGTGGCGAAGATGTAAGAGGTTTTAGCAAAATATTTGGCAATCAAACAGCCATTTATCACGCTGTAAAAAATGCAAATGAATAGGGTTGTTTCAAAATATCAGCCTTTGAAACATTATCAATGGGGTAATGTTTGTGATAGTTGGAATTTAGTTGATAATGTGGGTTTGTCAGTGAAACAGGAAATGATGCCTGCCGGAACTTCTGAACAATTGCATCGTCATGAAAAGAGTCAACAGTTCTTTTTTATTTTAGCAGGAACGGCAACTTTTGAAATTGAAGGAAAACAAATAGAAGTGAGTGTACATGAGGGTTTGCACGTATTGGCCGGCGAAAAACACAGGATACTTAATAATGGTAAAACCAATTTACAATTTATTCTTTGTTCACAACCTTCCATTTCTAATGACCGGATAAATATAGAATTATGAAAAAAATTAAGGTAGGAATTATTGGCGGCGCAGGTTATACAGGAGGAGAATTAATCAGGTTATTAATTAATCATCCTTCTGCTGAAATTATTTATATTCACAGCAAAAGCAATGCAGGTAAGCAATTGCATTCAGTTCACCAGGATTTGATTGGCGAAACAGATTTGCAATTTTCACACGAAATGGATGATGATGTTGATGTGCTTTTTTTATGTGTCGGCCATGGAGATTCAGTGAAATTTTTAGAACAAAATGTTGTTCCTGAAAACATAAAAATCATTTCTCTCTCTCAGGATTTTCGTTTAAAAGAAAAATCAGTATTTCAAAACAGGGAATTTGTTTATGGCCTTCCGGAAATAAACAGGGAAGAAATAAAGAATGCAGATAACATTGCCAATCCCGGTTGTTTTGCTACCGCAATAGAATTAGGATTATTACCAATTGCAAAAATGAATTTGCTCGAGGATGTATATACCACGGGCATTACAGGTTCTACAGGTGCTGGTCAGTCTTTATCTGCTACCTCGCATTTTTCATGGCGTGAAAATAATGTACAGGCATACAAATCGCTCACGCATCAGCATTTGAATGAAATAAATGAAACATTAAAATCTGTTTCGGGAAAATCAATTCCCTCCATACATTTTGTGCCATGGCGCGGAGATTTTACACGAGGTATATTTATTACATCACAATTGAAATGCACGGAAACTTTGCCTGAAATGTATAATGCTTTTGAAGAGTTTTACAAAGGCCATCCTTTTGTAAAAATTACCGGTGAACCGATTTTTTTAAAACAAGTTGTAAATACAAATAATTGTTTTATCAATCTTGAAAAAGTGGGCGATATTTTAGTCATTCATTCTGTGCTCGATAATTTATTAAAAGGTGCAAGCGGACATGCTGTTCAGAATATGAATCTGATGTTTGGTTTGCAAGAAACAGAAGGATTGAAATTAAAAGCCAATTATTTTTAATTTACAAATTATTGAAATGAAACTATTCGACGTTTACCCAATTAACAATATCAACATTGTAAAAGCGCAGGACTCTTACGTTTGGGACGATTCTGACACTAAATATCTTGATATGTATGGTGGCCACGCAGTCATTAGTATTGGCCATACAAATTCTCATTGGGTAAAAAAAATAGAAGAACAATTAGAGAAAATTGCTTTCTATTCCAACTCTGTAAAAATTCCATTGCAACAGGAACTTGCAGATAAGTTAGGGAAAGTTTCAGGTAAAAATGATTATCAATTATTCCTCTGTAATTCCGGTGCAGAAGCAAATGAAAATGCATTGAAGCTTGCTTCATTTCATAATGGAAGAAAAAAAATAATTGCTTTTACAAAAGCATTTCACGGACGCACTTCTCTTGCAGTTTCCGTCACTGATAATCCTTCAATTATTGCTCCGGTAAATGAAACCGATAATGTGGTTTTTCTTCCTTTTAATGATGAAGATGCTTTGAAAGATTATTTTGAAAATCATGGCAAAGAGATTTGTGCAGTAATTGTTGAAGGCATCCAGGGTGTAGGTGGAATAAGGGTTGCATCGAAATCTTTTTTGCAATTGATAAGAAATTTATGCACAGAATATGGCGCTGTTTTCATAGCAGATTCTGTCCAATGTGGTTATGGAAGAACCGGTAAATTTTATTCTCATGATTACGCAGAAGTAGATGCAGATATTTATTCTATGGCAAAAGGAATGGGCAATGGTTTTCCAATTGCGGCCATTTCTATTTCTCCGGAAATAGCGCCAAAATATTTTATGCTGGGAACTACTTTTGGTGGCAATCATTTGGCTTGTACCGCTGCCATAGCGGTTTTGGATGTGATAGAAAAAGAAAACCTGATGCAGAATGCAAAAGAAGTTGGAAATTATTTAATGGAAGAAATAGAAAAAATTCCGGAATTAAAAAATGTTCGTGGCAAAGGTTTGATGATTGGTTTTGATGTTCCAAATGAATTAAAAGATTTGAAAAAAAATCTTTTGTATAAACATAAAATTTTCACCGGTGAAGCAAAACCAAATGTAATCAGGTTGTTGCCTTCACTGGCTTTGACAAAAAATGATGCGGACAAATTTTTAAAAGCATTGAAAGAAGAAGTGGCATTTCTTGTTGCGCAAACTGAAAATATATCTGCTTCAATCAACGCTTAATTGATTGTTCATTAAAATTTAATTAAAATAAAATATTGAAAAATTTCCTTTCGGTCCACGATGCAGGTAACATTGATTTTCTGATAAAAACTGCGTTGGATTTTAAAAGAAGTCCTTTATCAAATCAAAGTTTAGGAAAAGGAAAACGAATTGGTTTGTTATTCCTGAATCCCAGTATGCGTACGCGTTTGAGCACACAAATCGCCGCCCAGAATCTTGGAATGGAAGCCATTGTTTTTAATGCTTCACAGGAAGGCTGGTCATTTGAATTTGAAGAAGGCGCCATCATGAATGGAACTACCGCAGAGCATGTAAAAGATGCTGCACCAATTCTTGGAAATTATTTTGATATTCTTGGCGTCAGAACTTTTCCTTCTCTAAAAAACCGTGAAGAAGATTACTCAGAAAAAATCATGAATCAGTTTGTGAAATATTGCGGAATTCCTGTGGTGAGTTTGGAAAGTGCCACGGTTCATCCTTTACAAAGCCTTACCGATATTATCACTATTTCTGAACATCTTCCCATAAAAAATAAAACAAAACCGAAAGTAGTTTTAACCTGGGCACCTCATGTAAAGCCTTTGCCACAGTGCGTTGCAAATAGTTTTTCGGAATGGGTAAATGCCTGGAAACACACGGATTTTGTAATTGCAAATCCCGAAGGTTATGACCTTGATAAACGGTTTACGGGCGATGCGATGGTTACCAATAACCAGGAAGAAGCATTGAAAGCTGCTGATTTTGTGTATGTAAAAAACTGGAGCAATTATGAAGATTATGGAAAAATAATTCCGGTTGAAAATGACTGGATGCTCACAAAAGAAAAATTGCAGATTACCAATAATGCCAAAGTGATGCATTGCCTTCCTGTGCGCAGAAACGTGGAACTGAGTGATGAAATATTAGACAGTAAAAACAGCATCATTACGCAGGAAGCAGGCAATCGTGTGTGGGCTGCACAGGCTGTATTGAGTGAAATACTTGAAAATATTTGATACTGAATTTTCTCGTTTCATTAGTATCTTTATCTGTCATTCAATTTAAATAAAATAAGATGGTCGAAATAATTTTGAAAAGCAATGTTGATAAAAGTAAAATGGACGCTTTGATTTTATTTTTAAAAGCATTAAATATTGATGCAGAATTAAAAAAAATTCCAAAAGTTGGTAATAAAGGCAAATCTGAATTTACTTTCTCGGCAGGTATTTGGAAAGACTATTCAATAGATGCTGACAAACTTCGTCAACAAGCCTGGAGAAAAAAATGATACTCTGCGATACAAATATTTTCATAGAAATTTATCGTGACAATAACTATATTATTGAAACGGTTAAACAAATTGGGCAACAAAACATTGCAATATCTGACGTCAGTCGTGCGGAACTTTTTTTTGGCGCCCGAAACAAAACAGAATTGTACGCTATTCGTAAGGATATGAATAGTCTTGTCGTATTACCCATTGATATTACTATTTCTGAGATGGCAGTAAATTTAGTAGAGCATTTCAGTCTTTCTCATAAACTTTCATTACCTGATGCTCTTATAGCAGCCACTTGCATTCATCATAAAATAGAATTATATACATTGAACATTAAAGATTTTAAATTCTTAGAGGAGATAAAATTGTTTTCTCTTTAAAATTTCATTTTTAGTTTGGATAAATTATTTGTCATAAAAATTGGCGGAAATGTAATTGATGATTCTGTGAAACTGGATTCTTTTTTAAAAGAATTTGCAGCAATAAAAAGCAAAAAGATATTGGTTCATGGCGGTGGGAAAATTGCAACAGCCATTGGAGAAAAACTTGGAATCGTTTCAAAATATATTGACGGCAGAAGAATTACTGATGATAATACAATTGATTTGGTGACTATGGTTTACGGTGGCTTAGTAAACAAACAAATAGTTGCGAAACTGCAATCTATGAATTGCGATGCAATTGGAATTACCGGTGCAGATGCCAATTTATTACCTGCGAAAAAACGTCCTGTAAAAGAAATTGATTATGGCTGGGTAGGTGATATTGAAACAGATAAAATTAATTGTGAAAACTGGAAATTATTTTTAGAAAATGCCTTAACACCAATTGCGGCGCCACTTACACACGATAGCGACGGACATATTCTCAATACAAATGCTGATACCATTGCTTCGGTGATTGCTGTTGCATTATCTTCTTTTTATGAAGTCAATCTTGTTTTTTGTTTTGAAAAAAATGGTGTTTTGGGAAATGTAAATGATGAAGATTCTGTTATCAGTAAACTAACTTTTAATGATTATTCATCTTTAAAAAATACTGATAAATTATTCGCGGGTATTTTACCAAAAATTGATAATGCTTTTGATGCAATCCATAAAGGAGTAAATGAAGTAATTATTGGAAATTCATCTCAATTATCTTCTTTAATAAACGGAACTGACGGTACCAAAATTTCTTTGCAATGAGCAGTAAACAAACAAATATCGATGATTTACATTTTCAAGCAATTGATTTATTAAAACAACTAATTGCGATTCCTTCATTCAGCAAAGAAGAGAATAAAACTGCCGATTGTTTAGAAAACTTTCTTTTACAAAAAAATATAAAAGCAAACCGGTATTTAAATAATGTTTGGGCGGCCAATAAATATTTTGATGAAAACAAGACAACGCTTCTTTTAAATTCTCATCATGATACGGTGAAACCCAATAACGGCTACACTTTGAACCCTTTTGAAGCAATTGAAAAAAATGGGAAATTATTTGGTTTAGGTTCAAATGATGCAGGTGGACCTTTGGTTTCATTGCTTGCCACATTTGTTCATTTTTATGAAGCGGAGCTTCCTTTTAATATCATTTTTGCAGGAACTGCAGAAGAGGAAATTTCAGGAAGAAATGGTGTTGAAGTTTTGCTGAAAGAAATCCCAAAAATTGATTGTGCAATTGTAGGTGAGCCAACATTATTGAATATGGCAGTAGCTGAAAAAGGCTTGTTGGTTCTGGATTGTATCGCTCATGGAAAAGCCGGACACGCTGCGAGAAATGAAGGTGTGAATGCCTTGTATATTGCCATGAAAGATATTCAATGGTTAAGCACTTTTAATTTTCCAAAAGTTTCATCGCTTTTAGGCCCTGTTCATCTAGCCGTAACTTCAATTCATACAGAAAATAAAACGCACAATATTGTTCCTTCAGAATGTAGTTTTTTAGTGGATGTGCGTGTAAATGAATTGTATTCTTTTGAAGAAATTATTGCAATCATTAAAGAAAATATCCGGAGTGAAATTCGTCCACGTTCCATTCGATTAAAGTCTTCTTTTATCGATGAAAACCATCCGTTGGTGAAAGCTGGTAAAGAAATGGGAATTGCTTCTTATGGCTCGCCTACCTGCTCGGACATGGCTTTGATGGATTTTCCTTCTTTAAAAATTGGCCCCGGAGATTCTGCCCGTAGCCACAGCGCTGATGAATTTATTTTTCTGGACGAAATCAAAGACGGAATAAAAACGTATATTGAACTGATTAGAAATTATCGGGTATAAATTATTGATTTCAATTATTTCAATAAGTTTTACCGGAGCAGAGCCGGAAATCTGAATCAGACAAAGCTTGTTTAAATTGAATACCAATTTTTAATTTTGATTGAAGAATTTCAATTACTCAGTGTGCCTGTTCATATAAACACGCAATTCCTTTTTAAATATATTTTTCGATCACTTCAATTAGGTCTTTTATTTTAAAAGGTTTCTCCACAAAAGCATCAGCGCCGGCATCTGCAGCAAGGCCGCCTATATAATTGCTTGCAGACATTATTATCACCGGGATATTTTTGCTTGATTCCCGGCTTTTTAAAAAACGGCAAACTTCCAGCCCATCAATACCGGACAGCTGTTTATCTAAAATAAACATCTCCGGCAGTTCCAGCTGATTATTCATTAATGCTTCCCCATTAGAGTAAAGGGTTACCGAATAACCGGCGCGTTTTAGAATTATCTGGAAAATATCTGCGATTCCCGGGTCATCTTCTGCAATGATTATTTGCTTCATGTTTATTTTTTGCGGGTAATAAATTCTAAAAGTTTTTCACTTTGCCAATACTATAGTTTGCAACCATTTCAATTAAGATTCCGGTAGGGTAAAACAAAATAGAGCGCCTTTATTCAGCTTACTGTTTACCCATATCTTTCCTTTGTGCATTTGAACAATGGTGGCTGAGATATATAACCCAAGGCCAAGTCCGGGAAACGTATCTATCTGGGTTGTAGGTACACGGAAAAAGCGCTCGAATATTTTATCCTTCATGTCTTCAGGTACACCGATGCCGTAATCTTTTATACACACTTCGACTTCTGTGTTTATTTTTTTTGACGTAATGATAATGTCCCGGCCATTGGGTGAATATTTAATGGCGTTGGAAACTAAATTGGTGATTACTTCCCCGATACGTCTTTTATCAGCAGTCACGAAAAGATCTTCTTCTAAAACAAGTTTAATTACGTGGTTTTTTATAGTAGGCTTTAAGTCCGATACCTGTTGGTTAATCAATTCGCTAATATTAAATCTTTCGGTAGAAAGTAATATGCGGCCAGCGGAAAGAACGGTGGTATTCAACAGTGATCGCATCAGTTCTATCAACCGGTCAACCTGCTCGTCGAGTTTAATAAGCATTTCGGCACCTTTTCCTTCATTTGCTTCTCCATACATTTCGCGAAGCATTTCTGTATAGGCTTTAATACTGGTAATCGGTGTTTTTAACTCATGGCTTGCAATGCCGATAAAATCGTCTTTTTGCTGTTCAAGCAATTTTTGCTCCGTCATATCCCTTGCAACTTTTACATAACCGGTAAGTTCGGGATTATAAATAGGCCGCATTACACCGCTCAGATAAAAACGGCTGCCATCGCTCCGTATATGCCAGCGTTCATCAGGGGCACGTCCTTCTTCACGTGCAGTTTTCATTTCCTTTTCAGGAACATCTGCTGCACGGTCTTCCGGTGTAAAAATGATAGCGCCGGGTTTTCCAATTATTTCTTCAGGCTTGTATTCAAAAATGCGTTGTGCACCGCCGTTCCAGCCTTCAATCAATCCCTCTTTATTGAGATTAATGATGGCATAATCGGTAGCCGTGTCGACTGTAACACGCAGCCTTTCCTCAGATATTCGCAAGGCTTCTTCCGCGGTCTTGAGTTTGGTGATATCAACAAAAGTAATTACTAAGCCATTAATATGGTCTTCAGTAGTACGGTAGGGTAAAACACGCATCAGGAATATGCGCCCATCTTTTGTTTTTACTTCCCGCTCTGTGATGCTTAAATCATCCAGTACTCTTTCTACATCCTGCTGTAATTCATTGTAGTCAAGCTTGTGTGTAATGTCTGACAGGGGACGGCCATAATCGCCTGGAATAAGGTTGAAGATAGAACGGGCAGCAGGGGTAAACAATACTACGCGAAAACTACGGTCAAGAAATACGGTGCCGATGCCTGCTGAATTAATGAGGTTCTGCAGGTTATTGCTGCTTAAACTGGTTTCCTCAATTTTTATTTTCAGTTCCTGGTTTACGGTAAGTAGTTCCTCATTGATAGATTGCAATTCTTCCTTGCTTGTTTCCAGCTCTTCCGAAGCGGAGCGCAACTCTTCATTCATTGCCTGCAGCTCTTCATTGCTTGCTTTTAATTCTTCTGCCTGAAATTCATGCTGTTCACCGGAAGCATTCAGTTGTACTTTGAGGCGTGCCAGTTCCTCTTCCAGTTGTTTTGTGATCGGTTCATCCGAAGCCAGCAATACGCCGGGTTTTTCTTCCCCGGAAGCAGGCTCAAACAATACCAGAATAAAACCACGGGCAGCATCCCCGGGCCGTAACACCGGACGGGCATGAATATTGATTATTTCTGTATCGTTATCAATCGTTACTTTTACCCCTTTTACTTCTACTGGCGACTTGCGTTGTGTTGCCTGGTACAACGTAGAACGCAGTTCCAGCCTTAATTGCGGCTTTACCAGCTGCAGCAGATTTTTAGAAATTTCGCCCCCGGTTATCTGCAAATATCTGCCCGCCTTTTCTGTAAGATGCAAAATATCATATTCTTCGTTTACGATTAATGAGGGAGGGGCATATTCCTCGAGCAATTGCTGGTGGAGGTCGGCAAAAGAAATGCGTTCCAGCGCTTTGTTTTCGTGTATTTGAGACAGATCAGCGAAACGTGGCCTGTTAACAGCAAAATGCGGTACTGATTCCGGCACAGGATATGAGCGCGGGGTCACCTGCCTCCTTTGGAAAATATGATTTTCGTGGGTATAAGTGGCAAAAAGATCTGTAGCGCCATCTACTGATTCTGAATTACCCAACAATAAAAAACCAGTGGGATTAAGGGCAAAGTGAAAAGTTTGGATGGCACGTTCCTGTGCTATATGATTTAAATAAATTAATACATTGCGGCAACTTACCAAGTCGAGACGCGAAAAAGCGGGATCTTTTAAAAAATTATGATTTGCAAACATTACCGTCTCTCTTACCTCACGCTTTATCCGAAAACAATCTCCTTCTTTTGTGAAAAAACGGTGCAGGCGTTCAGGAGATACATCAGCGAGATCGTTAATACTGTATAGGCCGGCTCTGCCCGTTGCTATAGCTGTGTCATCTATATCGGTAGCAAATATTTGAATTTTAGGTGCATCTATACTGCCAGATATTTTTTCGGTGCAGAGCATGGCGATAGAATAAGCTTCTTCTCCGGTCGCACAACCTGCTACCCAGATCCTTACCTGATCCTCAAATTTTTTCCCGGTAAATAAAACCGGCAGTATTTCCTGTTCAAGCATATCAAATGCTTTTTTATCGCGGAAAAAATTCGTAACTGAAATGAGAAGGTCTTTCAGCAAAGCGGTTGATTCTGCCTTATTATCCTGAATATATTTTGCATAAGCGGGAAGGTCTGGCAGGCCATGCACGTTTATACGCCTTTCTATCCGGCGCAAAAGCGTAGGTCGTTTATAATTTGAAAAATCATGACCGGTGCGCACTTTTAAATTTGTAAAAATTTCACGCAATGCCTGCTGTTGGTCCTCAGGCCTTTTTTCAGCATTTTCCACGATTTGTACGGTATTAAGGCTGTCTCTGTAAGCTATTATTTTTGCAGGGATTTCTGCTACATTCAATACTTCATCTACCAAATCTGTTGCAATAGAATTGCGTGGCATTTCATTAAACTGCGCTTCGCGTGGGTTTTCAACAAAAGCGGCTCCACCTCTTTCCTTTATCCGCTTTAAACCCATGGAACCATTGGCGCCGGTGCCGGATAAAACCACACAAACTGCCCTCGGGCCATGCTGGTCTGCCAGTGTACGAAAGAAAATATCTATTGGAGCGCGGCGATCTTCTGTAGATATATTAGGTGAAACAATGATGAAACAATCTTCCATCGTGAGATGTTGATTAGGTGGCACCACGTACACATGATTTGGCGTTATTTGTACTTTTTCCGTTACCTGTGTTACTGGAATCTTAGAAACCATTTGCAGCACCTGGGCAAGTTTGCTGTCATGATCGGGCGAAAGATGCAGGATCACTACGTAAGCCATACCTGAATCTTCCGGCAAATTACTAAAAAAATCCTGGAAAGCCTGGATGCCACCTGCGGAAGCGCCAAGGCCCACAATCAAAAACCCATTATTTTGCAGTTTCTGGTTCGCAAAATCGCTGTCTGGTTTTTCTTCCTTATGGTTTTGTTTTGTCATTAAAAATTAATCCTTTTTAAAAGTCTTTTACTATAGAACGAAACATGCCTCATGTTTCCCGATCTCCCTCCTTGCTTAGCGATTAGCTTTCAACGCCTTCTTTTTCCTCCTCTTCTGCTTCATGTAATATTTTATCCTTGTCTAATTGCACATTGTTTAATGCAGCTTTTTGCACCAGTTGAGATCGCGCTTCTGCTTCCTTCGCCTTTTGAAAATACATTGCGGCGAGCTTTGGGTTATTGATTTCTGCAAAATGGTCGCCGATATGGTTCAGCAGCATGATACTTTCATCCATGCCGCGTATCGCGTTGTATAAACTATCTTCTATTCTTTCGGTTATGGCTGCCATAAGGGCATCAGCAGAATAGGAATGACCTGTGTGACAACGGAAACGGGTGATATTGCCATTTTTCAATTTTGATAAAACACCATGACATTCAGGGCAGGCATAAGGGGAAAGTTCTCCCATCTGAAAGAGACCCTTTTTCAAAGCGTTATCACCAGCGGCAACAGCTATTTCTTTTTCTGTTTGTTTATCTTTCATAACAAGAAAATTTTCAGCAGACTTCTCCTGCGACAGGCGCACCAGCAACGGAGCTAAATCTGAAACAGCTACACAGTAATCTACTTCCACTTCCCGCAATGCGTTTTCAGGCATTGAAGGTACTTCCGCATCCATTGGGTCCTGTACAACAGTGATACCCCCGTAATGTTTAATTGTCCATAACCCTGCAGTACCATCGTCCAGAGCGCCGCTTAAAACCACGCCAATAACCCGTGTGCCAAATGTATAGGCGGCAGAGCGGAAGAGCGGATCTATTGCCGGCCTGAAACGGTTTTCCTTCGGGCCATGCGTTACACGAACAGTGGCGTTTTCGACCAGTAAATGGTGATCGGGTGGCGCTATATAAATGCGGTTAGGCACAATTTCTTCCTTATCATAAGCATGCGCCGCATAAATCGTATTCTGCCTGTTAAGGACAGTTGGCAATATCCCGGGTATATCGGGGCTCATGTGCCAAACAATAAATATAGAGGCATTGAAATTGGGAGGCAAAGCTTTTACTATTGTTTTAAAAGCCTCAAAACCGCCGGACGAGGCGCCGATAACGATAATCTTTTGTTGCATCCCAAGGGTATTATGTTCACCTATGTTATTTTCCCCGGTAGTTGAATTATTTTCGTTCACTTTTTTGTTTTAAGAATGAGTAAGTGTTTTAAATAAAAGCTTGTATAATTCAACAATCAAAAAATTTACCGTGTCAGAAGGTGAGTGTGGTAAAATTTTTTAAAATTATTGCAGCAAAAAAGCCTCTTTTTCTACTCAATCAAATTTAACACCAAGTTACTCGTAATTTCTGATACCAGCTTCATTTGTAGCCCCTTTTTGAGTAAATTTCTATCGGGTTAAAACAGAAACTCTTTTTTCGCAGGATACAAAATACCGCTGCTTCACTGTTTTTGTTTCCATAAATTTGCCAACTAATAAAATTTAGATTTCAAATCAGCGCATCTCAATCAGAACATATGAAACTCTGGCAAAAAAACACGGAATCATTAAAAGAAGTAGAAACGTTTACGGTTGGCAAAGATCGGGCACTGGACCTGTTCCTGGCGCCGTTTGATGTGCTTGGTTCTCTCGCTCATATCAGGATGCTGAACAGCGTTGGTTTACTTACTGATGAAGAATTAAGTGAATTACAAAAAGCATTAAAAGACATTTATAAAGAAATTGAAAACGGAAATTTTTACCTGCAGGAAGGAGTGGAAGATATTCATTCCCAGGTAGAATTTATTCTTACAGAAAAGCTGGGCGATGCAGGTAAAAAGATCCATTCTGCACGCTCTAGAAATGACCAGGTTATTCTCGATTTGAAACTGTTTTTGCGAAATGAAATTGAAGAACTGGTTCATTCCGTTTACGGCTTTTTTAATCTTTTACAAAAACAAAGCGAAAAGTATAAAGATTACCTGTTGCCTGGTTACACGCACTTTCAGCTGGCAATGCCCGGTTCTTTCGGATTGTGGTTTGGCGCTTATGCCGAAAGCCTGGTTGATGATTTGATTACGCTTCATGCGGCGTGGGATATTACCAATAAAAATCCGTTGGGCTCCGGAGCCGGCTTTGGTTCTTCATTTCCGATAAACAGAAAATTAACAACAAAATTGTTAGGTTTTGAAGATTTGAATTACAATGTGGTGTATGCGCAAATGAGCCGTGGAAAAACGGAAAAAATTTTATCACAGGCGCTGGCAAATATCGCCGCTACCATCTCACGGATGAGCATGGATTCCTGCATTTATCTGAATCAGAATTTTGCGTTTATTTCTTTCCCTGATGAGCTTACAACCGGCAGCAGCGTCATGCCTCACAAAAAAAATCCCGATGTTTTTGAATTGATTCGCGCTCATTGCAACCGCATTCAGGCTTTGCCAAATGAAATTTCTTTGATGCTCGCTAACCTTCCTTCCGGCTATCATCGTGATTTGCAATTGTTGAAGGAATCTCTTTTTCCTGCGATAAAAAATCTGAAAGATTGCATCAGGATGGCTACATTGATGTTTGAAAATATTGACGTCAAAAAAGACATCCTGGAGGATGAAAAATACAAATATTTATTTACCGTTGAGGAAATGAATAAACTGGTTTTGCAGGGATTGCCCCTGAGAGATGCATACAAAAAAATCGGCTCCGATGTAGAAAATAAAACTTTTGCAACAGATAAAAAGCTGAATCACACCCATGAAGGATCGATTGGAAATCTTCAGAATAAAGAAATTAAAATAATGATGGATAATATTATCAGCCGCTTTAATTTTAAAGAAGTGAATGATGCTTTACAGAAATTATTAGAGTAAATTGCCGGTTTCGTTGGAATTAAAATAATTCCATTGTGTCGGTGTGGACTCGGATTACCGCTGCGCAGGTTGGTGTCCTCACCAACCGGAATTAATTCGAATTGGTTAACCAATTAAATTGAACAAAGAAGAAGTAAAAATGGCAGAATCAATTAAAAAAAGGATTGCAATTTTCGGCTCAACAGGCTCTATTGGCTCGCAGGCGCTCGAAGTAATTGATGCACATCCTGATTTGTTTGAAGTGGAGATTTTAACAGCCCAGACAAATGATAAATTGCTGATAGAACAGGCACTGAAATATAGTCCGAATGCTGTTGTGATAGGGGACGAAAGAAAATATGAAGTGGTAAAAAACGCGCTTGAATCAAAAGACATAAAAGTTTTTGCGGGTGAAAATGCATTAGAAGAAGTTGCCGATTTTGATACCTATGATATGATGCTTGCAGCAATTGTTGGCTTTGCAGGTTTAAAGCCGACATTAAAAGCGATAGAAAAAGGGAAAGCGATTGCGCTGGCAAATAAAGAAACACTGGTTGTGGCGGGGGATATTGTGATGCAAATGGCGGTGGCACACCGGGTTCCTATTATTCCTGTAGATAGCGAACATTCAGCGATTTTTCAATGCCTCGTCGGCGAGACAAGAAATAAAATTGAGAAGATCATTCTTACTGCAAGCGGCGGCCCTTTCCTTGGAAAAAAACCGAACTTTTTAGTGAATGTAAAAAGAGATCACGCCTTGCAACATCCAAACTGGAAGATGGGTGCAAAAATTACCATAGACTCTGCAACACTGATGAATAAAGGGCTTGAAATGATTGAGGCAAAATGGCTTTTTAATCTTTCAGCAGAACAAATTGAAGTAGTCATCCATCCCCAAAGTATTGTCCATAGCATGGTACAGTTTGAAGATGGCAGCGTAAAAGCTCAAATGGGATTGCCGGATATGAAACTGCCGATTCAGTATGCGCTTACTTTCCCAAAAAGAGTTGCCAATAATAACCCGCGCGCCAATTTTAAAAAAATTCCTGTTCTTGCTTTTGAAGAACCGGATATTAAAACTTTCCGGAATTTAAGCCTGGCAATGCTCGCATTGGAAAAAGGCGGCAATTTTCCGTGTATTTTAAACGCGGCAAATGAAATTGCTGTCTGGGCATTTCTAAACAATCGCATCGGATTTTTAGATATCACTGCTGTCATTGAAAAATGTTTACAAAAGATAAATTATATAGAAAAGCCAAATCTTACAGATTATTTTGAAAGCGATGGAGAGGCACGTAATTTTGCCGCTTCTTTGATAAAAATGTAGGTTGAAGATTCAATGTTGAAGGTTGAAGGTTGAAGGTTCAAAGTTGAAGGTTCAAGGCCGGCAATGTGAAAGAATAGCATTAAACATCAGAAATCAAACATCAAACATCATACATCATACATCGTATACCAGAAAGCAACATCGTACATCAAACATCAAACATCGTACATAAAGCATGACATTATTAGCAATCAATTGGCCGGCTGTGGGTTTGCAAGCAGGCTATCTCATATTCTCTCTTTCCATTTTAGTGATCGTTCATGAATTCGGACATTTTATTACGGCCAAATGGTTTAAGTGCCGGGTAGAAAAATTCTATTTATTTTTTGATCCGTGGTTTTCAATTTTTAAAAAGAAAGTCGGGGAAACTGAATACGGTATTGGCTGGCTTCCATTGGGCGGATATGTAAAAATTTCCGGTATGGTAGACGAAAGCATGGATAAAGATCAGATGAAGCAACCGCCGCAACCTTGGGAATTCAGAAGTAAGCCAGCGTGGCAGCGATTGATTATTTTACTTGCCGGCGTTACCATGAATGTGTTGCTGGCTTTTGTTATTTATGCGATGATTTTGTTTACGTGGGGCACTACAAAAATACCAAACCAAAGTGTAAAAAACGGTATCTGGGTTACCGATAGTCTGATGAGTAAAATCGGCTTACAAAATGGCGATAAAATAGAAACGATTAACGGAGAACCGGTAAAATATTTTGAAGACATCCCAGGAAAAATTTTATTAGGGAAACAGATAACGGTTGAGAGAAACGGAAAAGAAGAGATAATTAATGTTCCGGTGAATCTGATTGAACAATTGGTAGAGAAAAAAGGGAAACGTGCTACATCGCTTGTAGAAACAAGGATGCCGGTTATCGTAGGCGGCTTTCCTGCTACGGATCAGGCAGTTTCAGCATCAGATAAATCAGTATCGGTAGATACGAGGGCCAACGTAATGAGAGGTGGCGGCGGATCTGCACATAGCTCTGTAAATCTGAATTATGAACGTTTGCGGGTATTTGATAAAATAGTAGCGGTGGACTCGACGCCTGTGAATTATTTTGACGAAATGGCGCCGCTCCTTAAGCAGAAAAAAGGAGACAGTGTTACGCTTACTATCATCAGAAACGGAGAACCTGTTAAAACAAAAGTGTTAGTAGATACGACTGGCGCCATTGGGTTTTACAACATTAATACCCTTCAGGCTGATAGCCTTGGCTTACTAAAGCTTGAAACAAAAAAATACGGTTTCCTGGAATCTTTCCCAGCAGGGGTAAAAGAAACAGGAAAGCAATTAAGTTTTTATATCCAGCAATTTAAAATGATTTTAAATCCTGAAACAGGCGCATATAAAGGCCTTGGAGGATTTAAAACGATGGCCTCCATTTTCCCCGACACTGGGTGGAACTGGGAAGCGTTCTGGAAAATCACTGCATTCTTTTCTGTTATTCTTGCCTTCATGAACCTGCTTCCGATTCCTGCGTTGGACGGCGGCCATGTGGTATTCACGATTGTAGAAATGATTACCGGGCGAAAACCAAGCGATAAATTTTTGGAATACGCTCAAATCGCAGGAATGGTTATTTTATTTGCACTATTGATTTTTGCAAATGGAAATGATTGGTTCGGATGGGGAAGGTGATATAATAACTGGTTAATGCGCTGATATCGTAATGTCCTGATGTGCTAATATGAAAATGTGTAGCGTGCGGCAAACGACGTTAAAGAATTATTACCTGCTGCATTCTGCGTCAGTAAATCAACAAATATTCTCTTTTTCTATTTTCTCTTTATTTAGATTTGTTCTTTATCCTGAAGCAAAATCTTTTTAAAGTTAATTCACCGGTTATTGTATGGAAAGATTATTACCCACCTCTTTTCTCGCATTATTAATTCCCTTTTTTGCTAAAGCCCAGGTTGTGGATTCTGTAAAACAATCGAAGTGGACAAATCATTTTCAGCTTACTGTTATTTCCCAAAAACATCCATCGTTCTACGCAAAATACAGCGGTGCAAATAGTCTTTCAGATAGCGCAGAACCAACAGCAACAAGCCTTACTGCCACTTTGTTTCTTGGACGAAAGTTGTGGAAAGGCGCAGCTTTTTATTTTAATCCGGAAGTGTCTGGAGGTAAAGGATTAAGCTTTGCAAAAGGTGTTGCCGGTGCATTAAATGGGGAAACATACAGAGTAGGAGAAGTGGCACCGGAAGTCTTCATCGCACGGGCCTATTATCAGCAAAATATTCCTTTGGGCAAGAAAGAGGAAGAAGTGCCCGAAGACATAAACCAGGTAGCTGAATCAATTCCGGCAAACAGGCTTACGATCACTGCAGGTAAATTTGCTATTTCAGATTTTTATGATGATAACGTTTATAGCAAAGACCCACGGACACAATTTTTTAATTGGGCGTTATGGGCAAATGGCAGCTGGGATTATCCTGCAAACACACGTGGATATACCTTTGGAGTAGTGGCTGAATTGATAAAACCTACGTGGGCTTTACGGATTTCAACCGTTTCTGTTCCGCGCATTGCCAATTTTCATTTAATGGAATACAATCTGCACGCTCATTCAGAAACCTTCGAATTTCAGCACTCATTTTTAATTAAAAAGAGAAAAGGAAATGTGCGTTTTATGGCGAGTGGTACCTATTCCAGATCGCCTTCTTATGCCGCGGGAATCAAAGCGATTGCTGATGGTAATCTTTACTTATTAGATGTAATAAATGGCACTGTTGAAAACAATAAATATGGCGGCAGCAAATATGGTTTAGGGCTGAACATTGATCAGCAGATTTCGAATGATATAGGATTTTTTGTGCGCGCCGGCTGGAATGACGGGAAATATGTCTCGTGGGCATTTACAGAAATAGACAGAACGATAAGCGGTGGCTTTTCTATCAATGGAAATGAATGGAAAAGACCTGTGGATGTACTTGGAATCGGAGGAGTAATAAATGATATTTCTCCGGATCATAAAACATTTTTAGCAGATGGCGGTTATGGTTTTATTATTGGCGATGGCAAGCTGAATTATGGCCACGAACAAATAATTGAAGCATATTATAATGCTGCGCTTTCAAAGTTTTTTTGGCTTACATTAGATTACCAGTTTATAAAAAATCCAGGATATAATAAAGACCGCGGACCGGTAAATGTTTTTGGCGTTCGCGGCCATATTCAGTTTTGATTTTTTTCCTCAACTGTTAAAATTTACTAAAAATCAATTTTGTTTTTTGTGATTACGAAAGTCTTCGTACATTCGATGTACGAAAAGTTTCGTAGTAAAGCAACAAATAATGGCGAATTTAAAATTGAACAAACCAACGGAAAGTGAAATGGAAATTCTTCAGATTCTTTGGGAAGAAGGTCCTTCCACTGTTCGTGAAGTACATGAGATATTATCGGGCACAAAAGAATCCGGCTATACCACCACTTTAAAACTGATGCAAATCATGCATGATAAAGGCCTGCTGAGCCGCAATGATGAAGCGAAAACACATATTTATTCTGCTTTAATAAAAAAAGAATCGGTGCAAAAGCAAGTGGTTGGAAATATGATCAAAGGATTGTTTAAAGGTTCATCCGCAAAATTAGTGATGCACGCACTGGGCAATCATCGCGCTTCTAAAGAAGAAATTATTGAAATAAAAAAATATTTGAATGAAATTGAATTAGCAGAAAATGTGAAAAAGGGAAACGTCAAAACAAAATAAATGGTGTTTTACACCAGGATAGTTTAATGAAAGAGTTTCTCGATTAAAAAGTGATCGGAAACCTTGATGGTTTTGTTGAATTAAAATAATTAAAGCAAAAAAATTAAAATGAATCACTTCAGCTTTCTTTTTTCTCCTGCTGCACAAGCACTCGGCCACAGCTTATTGTATAGTTTGTGGCAGGCTTTTATTGTTTTCATTTGCCTTCGGCTCATATTAAAATATATTCCGAATGCTGCTGCACGGATTAAATACATCCTTTCTTATTTTGCGTATGCCGGTATTGCATGCTGGTTTTTAATCACACTTTTTTATCAGTTATGGAACTTGCAGAATCAACTGCCGTACAAGGAGATCATTTCTCAAAACGCTTTGCAACAAACGCAATTTCATCCCTCAGTTGACCAAAGCTTCTCCATCTTTTCTTTTTCTTTTTTAAATGACTATTTGCCTTTTATTACCGCTTTCTATTTATTTGGAATCCTTTGGTTTGCTGCCAGGCTTTTTTTAAGCTATTTTCAAAGTAATCAGCTTAAAAATAAGGCCACTACTGCATTAGAACCTCAATGGCAACAAAGGCTTTTGCATTTGGCGCAGCAAATTAATATTCAAAAAAAGGTTTGCGCTTATTTTTCGGAATATATTGAAACTCCGATGATGATCGGTTTTTTGAAACCGGTAATTTTATTGCCGCTTGCAACGATGAACCATCTTTCGGTCCAACAATTTGAAGCGATCCTGCTCCATGAACTGGCTCATATCCGCCGTAATGATTATTTATTTAACCTGCTACAATGTGTAATAGATACCCTTTTATTTTTCAATCCTTTCACCTGGTGGATCACCAGATACATCCGTGATGAACGTGAGAAGTGTTGCGATGAAATGGTATTGGAATTATCAGATCCTCATCATTATGCGCGTGCGTTATTAGCATTGGAAGAACCGCATCGCAAGCGTGCCTTAGTAATGACCGCTGTCAGCAAGCAATCACAATTATTTCATCGTATCAAAAACATTATGGAAATGAAAAACAATCGCGTCAATCTTCGTCAAAAATTTATTGCTTTATCGGTAATTGCAACAGCAATTATTTCTGTTGCATGGCTTACACCAAAAGAACCTAATGCCACTCTTTCCGATAAGCAAATGCCGGTTTCAAAAATTACGTATTCCTTAATCGGACCTTCTGCGTTGACCGGTTTTGGTGTAAATAATTTTTTTGCAAAAAGTGTTATAGATAGCCCGCCTCCGCCAATCGAACCAATACCG
Organism: uncultured Chitinophagaceae bacterium; assembly: GCA_963706825.1. Taxonomy (GTDB): domain Bacteria; phylum Bacteroidota; class Bacteroidia; order Chitinophagales; family Chitinophagaceae; genus Ginsengibacter. The sequence continues at coordinate 230,949 of CAVPNT010000007.1, forward strand.
CCTAAACCCCCGAAGGCCCCGAAAGAACCGCTGCCGCTCGCGTCCAATGCTGCACCATTGCCACCTTTACCGCCATTACCGCCAACTCCGAGTGTCGTGCCAAATCCGCCGGCACCACCACTTCCGCCCATGCCGCCGGTTAATCAAAAAGATACCGTGCCACAGGCTACAAATTTTTTCAACAGCAAAGAATGGAAAAAGCAGCAGGAAGAAATAAAGAAAAGTACCGTTGCCATGGAAAAGTATTTTCAAAGTGACGCATGGAAAAAACAACAGGAACTAATTCGAAAAAATTCGTTGACGATGCAAAAATATTTCAATAGTCCTGCATGGAAAAAGCAACAAATGGAAATTGAGAAAAGCGCTTCTAAAATTCAACAATATTTCAACAGCCCGGATTGGAAAAAGCAGCAGGAAGAAATTCAGAAAAATGCTGCCGGTTTGCAACAATATTTCAACAGCCCGGAATGGAAAAAAAAGCAGGAGGAAATTCAAAAAAATGGGTTGCAAATGCAGGAATATTTTAAAAAACACAAGGACGAGATAAAACATTCAACCGATTCGCTGATGGCTTATTTTAAAAGCGATGCGTGGAGAAAGCAACAGGAAAATTTGCGAAAAGCAATGGCAGAAACAAAACACTATTTTGAAAGTGCAGACTGGAAAAAACAACAGGAAGAATTGAAAAAAGCAATGGAAGAAAATAAGAAAATGTGGAAAGACAGTCTAACCAAATAAGAAATAATGTCAGTTGAAGAAGGTCGGATGAGTTAGCGGAGTCATTCAGGTTGCCGAAGAAAGCGCCCCGACCGTACCCTCAATCGTTCAAAGGAAAGAAAGCGGCCCAACCGTATAAAAGAAAGCGGCAAGATTGTTGTTTTGCTAATAGAAAAAACAATCAAAATTTAAAATCATGAGTGTAGATAACAAACATCTGGCTGCCATACTTCTTGGCGCAGCAGCGGCTTTTGGCGCATACACCTACAGCAATCTTACCGAGGAAGAGAAACGGGAAATGAAAGATAATTTAAAAGACAAATTTCATAAACTGAAAGATGAAGCCGAAAGCGGCGCAGAAAATGCAAAAAAATATTTTACTGATTTAAAGGATAAAGCCTCGAGTGTTCTCAAAGAGCATTTTCCGGAGGTAGAAAAACATTTTGAAGAGTTCTTTAAAAGAGGAAATGATACTTCTTCCACAGAAAGTTCAACACAGACATCTGCCTAAAAGACAAACAAAAAGCAAGACAAAGAAATCACTTTATTTGTTGCTTTACTGGGTGATGAAATCTACTGATTGCTAACGAACCCAATTAATCATTGCAAAAAAAATGCGTGAATCAGTAAATAAAAGTGGTTCTTCGACTTATTTATTGGAAACCGAATGTAATTTATAAATGAAGATTGCTTTAAACCTTTGTATAATGGAAAAGTATAAACTTCAAAAAATTTAGTAAAGCAAAACAAGAATTCACTTTATTTCCTGGTTTGCTGAATGTAAAATCAGCACATCAACAAATCAGCACATTGCTAACCAGCAAATTAGCCTATTTTAAATCTTCCAGTTCTTTCAATTTTTCTTTATCGTAAGCTTTGATGATTGCCTTTACCAGTTTATGTCTTACCACATCTTCCTCATCAAGAACCACATGTCCGATGCCATCAATATTTGCCAAAATCCTTACTGATTTCTCCAGTCCGCTTTTTACTTTTGGTGGCAGATCGATTTGAGTAATGTCACCGGTAATAATTGCTTTTGCACTCGCGCCAATCCTTGTCAAAAACATTTTTAACTGAAGATCTGTCGCATTTTGGGCTTCATCCAAAATGATAAAAGCATTATCAAGCGTGCGGCCACGCATGTAGGCCAATGGAGCGATTTCGATGGTTCGCGTAGTCATGTAATAGCCGAGCTTGTCGGCGGGAATCATGTCGTCCAGCGCGTCATAAAGCGGCCTTAGATATGGGTCAATTTTTTCTTTCAAATCACCGGGAAGAAAACCGAGATTTTCTCCGGCTTCAACCGCAGGACGAGTCAAAATAATTTTGCGGACCTGTTTATTTTTTAAAGCACGAACTGCCAAAGCCACGGCAGTATAGGTTTTGCCTGTTCCGGCCGGGCCGATTGCAAAAACGATATCATTTTTATCTACAGACTGCACCATCTTTTTTTGATTGGCTGTTCTCGCTCTCACGCTTTTTCCGTGAGGGCCAAAAACCAATACATCCGCCTGGTTTTTTTCTATAAAATGATCAATCACTTTTTCATCATCGCCGCCGAGAATTTGTTCCAGATAATTTTCGGTCATGTTGCCATTTCTTTCAAGGTATTGAACGGCAAGATTTATTTTATCTCTCGCATTTTCTATTTGCTCCGGAGCGCCTGACAATTTTATTTGAGTGCCACGGCTGAGGATTTTTAAACGGGGAAATTTCTTTTTGAGTATGTCTAATTTTCCATTGTTCACACCAAAAAACTCAATAGGGCTCACAGTCTCGAGGTTGATTATTGTTTCTGTCAATAGGTTATTTTTAGAAAGGTTATAAAAAATGATTTAGCATTTCAAATATAAAAAATCAAAATCTGCTTTCACTAATTTACTTATTAACATCAGATAAAAAATGTTAAAAACTTAAAGACGACAACCAACACCCGATGAACCGCAACAGACAGTAAGTGACAAAAATCCTGCATCAGTATATCTTACATCAAACATCCGACATCTGACATTCTACATTTCCTGCAATCAAATTTTTTTGCCACCGTTGATTTATTTTTAATAATTTCGGTATTAAAAAAATTACCACATGAAAAAAAGTATCATCATAATTGTTGGTTGTCTAATAAGCGTTTTTGTCTTCCAGGCCTTTACTACTTCCTATCAACCGCGCTTTACGAATTTGCAGATTCTGCCTAAAAATATTTCTGAAGATAGCCTTGACAGTGTGATGCATCATTTCACTGCATCCCTAGGTGTTAAATGTAATTATTGTCATGTAAGAAATGATGACACCAGGAAAATGGATTTTGCAAAGGACGATAAACCTGAAAAGCAAATTGCCCGCAAAATGATGCTGATGACGATTGATATCAACAAGAATCATTTTCAACAAATAGAAGAAGGTATGAAGGATGGAATGGCTCTGCCAATCACTGATACTTCTTCAGTAAGTTATATGCTTAAATATGTAACGTGCTATACCTGCCATCATGGCGACCCGCATCCTGAAAATAAACCTCCAAAAAAAGTACAAACCAACCAGCCGCCCGTGCCACCTGTAAATAGCGGAAATAACCTTCCGGATAGTGGGAAAAAATAAAATTGATTCGGAAAAATCAGGGATTTTTTTTCGGGAAGGGATTCTAAAAAACATTACCATTTTTTCAAAGCTTTGGCAACTGCCTGTGCATTTGAATTTACATGCAGTTTTTCATAAATATGCCCAATATGTGTGCGAACTGTGCTGATACTGATAAAATATTTTTCTGCTAATTTTTTATAACTCAGTCCGTCAATCAGGGAGTTTAAAATTTCAGTTTCACGGGTGGTTAGTTCATAATCGCTTCTATAAGCATACCTATGATGTTGAAAAGATTCAATAACTTTTCTGGCAATGCTGGCCGACATCGGAGCGCCGCCCATGTACAATGATTTTACTGCTTCAACAATTTCTTCCGGCGAAGATTTTTTTAACAAATAACCCGATGCTCCCGCTTTAATTGCTTCAAAAATCTTTTCATCATCTTCAAAAACAGTGAACATTAATATCTGGATGTCTTCTATATTTTCTTTCACCGTTCTTACACCCTCAATTCCGGAAATATTGGGTAATCCTATGTCCATCAAGACTATGTCTGGACGGCTCTTTTTAAATTCACTTACTACATTCATCAAATGTGGAAGCGCAGCCACACATTGCATTCCTTCATAATGATTAAAGAGATGCGTCAAAGAATTACGCAACGTTTTGTTATCTTCTACAATGGCAATTTTAATCATCGAGCGCAAAGTTGAGTAAATGTAGTAAGTGTTCGTATCATATATTTATTTGATTTTTACAAAAAGGGTAATAATCGTGCCGCCATTTATTTTCGAATTGATTTCTATTTTTGATTTCATCTCACTTGCCCGTTTTTTCATACTGTTCAATCCGTTGCCCTGTGTTTTTCTTTCCGGTTCAAAGCCTTTCCCATTGTCTTTAATCACAATTTTCAAAATGGAAGCATCGCATGAAACCGCAATTTCTGCTTCCGTACATTCAGAATATTTTACCAGGTTATTTACCGCCTCTTTGAGGATGAGGTAAATGTGCTGACGATATTCCATTTGCAAATGCACCTGCTTTATAGATTCACCAATTTTAATTTTATAACTGATTTCTTTTGCTTCAAATAGTTTGGCGGCAAAGGTTCTAATCCTTAAAAAAAGGCTTTCTAACGAATCATTTTTCGGATTAATACTCCAGACAATGTCATCCATTTTTTCCAACATGGCAATTGAACTTTCTTTTATTTCGGAAAGTATGTCGCTTGCATCAGCATTCTTTTTCTCCATCATAGCCATTTCGCTTAAAATAGAAATCGAACTAAGTGTAGAGCCGAGGTCATCATGAAGGTCAAGTGATATTTTATTGCGTAGCTTTTGTAATTCCAGAAGTTGTTGCAGCCGGTAACGATAAAAAAAATAAAAGATTGCGGAAATAACAAAAAACAAAAAAATAATAAACCAGAAGGTGCGCCAAAAAGGTTGTTGAATTTCAAAGTGCAACTTCAAAATTTTATCGGCATCAACGCCATTAGCATTAGCGCCTTTTAGAAGTAAAGTATAATTGCCGGAAGATAAATTTGCAAATTCTATTTCGCCTTTTTTTCCGGCAAAACGCCAGCCTTTATCGATGCCCTGAAGTTGGTAATAATAGCGGTTATTTAATGGATTATTAAAATCGGTAACAGCCCATTTAAACATAAAATTATTTACATCATCATGGAAACTCATCAATTGCGAAGTATCTGCTTTAAATGGTTTGCCGTCAACAATCATTTCTATTAATTTTAAACGCGGAACTTTTTCTATTGATTGCAACATTTTTTGGGGTTGAAATAAACTAAGAAAATCAGGGGAGCCGAAGACCATGTTTCCATCTGTACAACAATAAAGAAACCCATCCATGTTATTGCTTAATAATCCATCTGCCGTAGAAAAATGATTCATGGACCTTGTTTTCAAATTATAAGCAGTGAGGCCATTCTGTGCGGCTATCCATAGATGACCAACGCTATCAAAGGCAATAGACCGGATGGGTTTATCCAAATCCTCGGATAATCTTATTTTTTGCAATTTCGCATCAGTGCAATTCCAGATCAATAAAGATGTCCCATAAAACGAATAGCAATAGCCATCTTTATAAATTAATTGCGTTGTAGCGGCCCGCTGTCCTAATTCTTTATTGAATGGTTTGGAAAAAGCCTTTGTTTTCTTATTATAAAAAATGATCCCTTCGTCGTAATCTCCCATCCATAAATTTCCACTTGTATCTTCTACAGCATCCGAGATTACCAAAGGTTTCGGAATGTTATAGGTACTGCTAAAACTTTTAAAAGCCTGTTGAATATTTTTGAAAGACGAATCTGCTTTCCAGATTCCATTGCGCCAGGGAAACAACCACCAGTCTCCGGATTTGTCTTTTAATAATGTAGTGATAAAATTAAGTGTTGAAGACTTTTGCCCGGACGAAGGAATACGTTTTACCTGTACCTGGTGGCTATTCAGGTCAATATCCGCAACCCCTTCTGAAGTGCCGGCTTTGATTTGACCGGGACCGCTGGATTTTAAAGATAAACAGGAAATGTCCGGATATGCACGCGGCCGTCGAAAATCATCGGTTTCATTTAACTTATGGTCGAATGCTTTTAGAAAATATTTTCCGGCTCCGCCTACAAGTATTTTATTTTGCCATTCCAAAAGTGACACATCCTGTGCAGTTATTCGTTTTTCAAAACGGTGATTGACAATGAAGTTTTTTGAAGGATTATAAAAATAAAGGCCGTCGTCGCTTCCTATCCAGATCCATTGCTTATTGAACGAATAAAAAACTGTAGTAGAAGCTGCCGGAAAATTTTCCGAGGATGGAAAACTGATAAATTTATTTTTCTGCGGATCATACCGGCAAAAATTTCCATTGAGCCATAGAATATAATTTCCATCAGGTTGTTTTATTTCAGCAATCGAAGTGATTATGGAATGGTCTGCGGTGGCTTTATGTGTAGTGATTTTTTTTGAAACAGCATCGTATTCTTTTAAACCTCCATTCCACGTGCCAATCCAAAAAATGCCGCGATGATCAATGATGAAAGTGGTGAAGAGGCCTGCGAAATCGTCGTCATTTATTGAGTTAATTTCATGGCTAAACCGATGTGTATTTTCATTATAACTCCAGAATCCATTATAGGTACTCAGCCAGAGGATTCCATTTTTATCAATATCAATGTGTGTGATGTTGTTGTTTAAAATTTTTTCATTATTGTTTCCAGGTATTTCTATATATGACGTTTCTTTTGTCTTTTGATTAATAGAATATAAACCGTAAGCAGTGGCGATAAATAAGTTGTTTTTTTTATTAACGGCAATTCCAATGATATTATCATTGGCAGCCGCCAGGTTTTTTTGAAGCGGCCATACCGAAAACTTTCTTAAAAACGGATCGAAGAAATTTAATCCTTCGCGGGTTCCGATCCAGATGATTCCGCTGCTATCGTTGCTTATAGCCGTAATATTATTACTGCTGATGGAATTCGGATCATTGAAGTCATTTTTAAAAACAGTGATCGTGGAACCATCCATCAGGTTTAAACCCGATGCGGTACCAATCCACATAAATCCGTTTTTATCTTTAAAAATACATTGAACGTTATTATCACTTAAACCATTATCCTGGTCAATTTTTTGAAAGAAAAAAGGCTGTTGTGATTGGGCAAAAGGAGCGGAGGGCTGAAAAAAAAGAATCAGTGAAAAAATAAAAAAAACTTTTGGATGAATGGAAAACATACCGGCAATTAGTTTATTTTTTTACAACGTAATTTACCACAGTCCCTTATACACGCGGCTTCCAGATAATTTCCGGCGTATTGTTTTTCATACCTGTATAACGCGCCAGCATAAAAAGATAATCGCTCAGCCGATTGATATACTTTATAATTAACGGATTTACATCACCGCCGTTTTCCATCAGGGTGACACAGCATCTTTCTGCCCGCCGGCATACACATCGTGCTACATGCATAAAAGAAACAGCAGGAGAGCCGCCTGGTAAAATAAAATTTTTCATTACAGGCAGTTCTTTATCCATTTCATCCATTTTCATTTCTAATAATTCAATGTCGCTTTCATGCAAATCGGGGATACTCATTTTTATATTTTTATCGGGATCGCAGGCAAGTTCGGAACCAATGGTAAATAACCGGTCCTGGATTTCTTTTAAAATATATTTTGCATGCTCATCATTGCAAAAATCTGAAACCAATCCGATGTGGGAATTTAATTCATCTACCGTACCATAAGCTTCAATGCGCGGATTGCTTTTTAAAACCTTTGTTCCGCCGATAAGGCTTGTCTTTCCTGCATCCCCGGTTTTAGTGTAAATTTTCATTGCCATAATGTATCAGTTTATTTTGAATCCGAATTTTTTTTGTTGATATAAAAGTAGTGGAAAAATGTGTGGATGTGGCAAGGAAGAAATCGGATCGAAATAATGAGCTAAGAATCGCTATCAGTCCGGAGAGCCATTCGGAATTCCAGCAAACGAACCCCTTTTTCTATTTACCTTCGGTTTTGGTACTTCAATCAGATCATCTCCGGGCAGAAAGTTATAAAATGAGGGCCTGCCTTAAAGCGCAACATCGCCATGATAAACAATCCTAAAATAATATTACGTCAGACAGAGATTAATGATTTAGAGTTTTTCTTTAAATTTCAGCTTGACGAAGAAGCCATTCATTTGGCGGCTTTTACATCTAAAAATCCGGCAGACAAAGCAGCTTACTTATCGAAATATTCGAAGTTATTGAACGAGCCGGCTGTAAATATGCGCACTATTCTCCTTGATAATATCATTGCAGGAAGTATTTCGAAGTTTGAAATCGAAGGTGATGCCGAAATTACCTATTGGATCGACAAATGTTTTTGGGGTAAAGGGGTTGCGACAACTGCACTTCAACACTTTCTCACTTTTGAAAATGCAAGGCCGATTTTCGGAAGGGTAGCATTCGACAATTATGGCTCACAAAGAGTTTTAGAGAAATCTGGTTTTGTAAAAATTGGTAAAGACAAAGGTTTTGCCAATGCACGAAAGGCAGAAATAGAAGAATTTATTTACAAACTGAGTTGACGACAAGAGTGCTGACGAACACTGCCGCTAAAATGTTTGCCTTTGTCTGTAAGCCCATCCCTCGCCGCCTTATTCCAAATTAGATTTACCCAACCGTCACCATTTTCTTTTCATTCAGCCGATCGCTTTCAATAAGGCCATCTCTTAACCGGATAATGCGGTGAGAAAATTCCGCAATATCTTCTTCGTGGGTCACTAAAATAACGGTATTCCCATCCGATTGTATTTTGTCAAAAATATTCATGATTTCCACTGATGTTTTAGAATCGAGGTTTCCGGTTGGTTCGTCTGCAAGAATGATAGAAGGATTATTGACAAGAGCCCGTGCAATGGCGACGCGCTGATTTTGTCCTCCGGAAAGCTCATTGGGTTTATGATGGCTTCTGTCTGCCAGCCCCACTTTATCCAACATTTCCAGGGCCAATTCCGTTCTTACTTTTTTAGTAGTGCCGTTATAAATAAGAGGCAGCGCTACATTTTCTGCAGCAGTTAACCTTGGCAACAAATTAAATTGTTGAAACACGAATCCAATCTCTTTATTGCGCACATCGGCCAGGTCATCGTCAGCCATTTTACTCACATTTTCTCCATTTAAAATATATCTTCCGGCAGTAGGAGAGTCCAGGCAACCGAGAATGTTCATGAGGGTGGATTTTCCGCTTCCACTTGGCCCCATCAGTGCCACATATTCGTTCTTAAAAATTTCTAAAGAAATTCCTTTCAGTACTTTTAATTCCTGCTTTCCGAGATAATAACTTTTTTGAATATTTTCTAATTTTATAATCGAAGACATATTTTTTAGTTCAAGGTTCAAGGTTCAAAGTTCAAGGTTCAAAGTGCCGTTCATTAAATAAATGCTTTTTCAGTTTATACATTTTCACATTGCTAATTATCAAATTAGCATTAGCACATCAGCACATCAGCTAATTATCTATTATTTCTTTATCACTTTCGGCACTTTAAAAAATTCATCATCATGCAAAGGAGCATTTTTAAAAACATCTTTTCTGCTTATTTGTCCTTTTACTGCATCGGGTCTGAAGACATTTACATTTTCACTCATGTGCAATAAAGGCTCTACTCCTGCTGTATCCAGTTCATTTAATTTATCAATAAAACCAATCATCTTTTCCAGGTCATTTTTAATAACCTCTTTTTCTTCATCATCATATTCAAGGCGGGAAAGGTGAGCCAGTTTTTCTATTAAAGCATCATTTACGATCATGTGGCAAATATAATCACATTATTGTTTTATCATTTATCGTTCGTTGACGCATTTATTCCGCTTATCCTTTTTATCAAGTTGAAAATAGAATAAGAAGATATTTGTTCTTTTACCGCAACAGGGAACTGTCGTTGGTGATGACAGCAACGCCTGCGCAAAAACAAATTACTCAGCTTTCTTTACGTTCTATTTCTTAGTTTTGACGCTAATCTTTTAACTGTTTTATGAATAAAAGAAAAAGCATCCTTCTTGTTTTCATTACGCTTACAATTGCTGCGATCTTTCATCTCATTGATGTATATAATTTCAACAGCCTTTCTCCTGACTTTTTAAGAATATTGAGATGGATTTTTATAGGTTCCTTAATTCTTTTTGCAATTTATAAACGTACGCTCACCACCTGGATTCTGGTGAGTATGATGATTGGAGTGGAGATTGGATTGGACTTTCCGGAAGTTGCGAAAGATTTAAAAGTACTAAGCCAGATATTTTTGCGCCTCGTAAAAACTATCATCGCTCCGATTCTTTTTTCAACGCTGGTTGTAGGTATAGCGGGCCATTCAGATTTAAAGCAAGTTGGAAGAATGGGATGGAAATCAATTGTTTACTTTGAAGTGGTAACAACTATTGCTTTAATCATCGGGTTAATTGCTATTAATATTTCTCAAGCGGGCGTTGGAATTCATATTCCAGCTGGTTTTCATGAAGAATTACCGGCTTCAGTTGCGCAAACGTGGCAGGATGTTTTGCTTCATATTTTCCCTGAAAATATTATCAAATCGATGTACAATGGCGACGTGTTGCCGATCGTGGTTTTTAGTGTCATTTTTGGAATTGGATTGGCAATGGTAAAAGAAGAAAAACGCAAACCGATGTTGAATTTTTCTGAGAGCCTTGCAGAAACGATGTTCAAATTTACCAACATCATTATGCACTTTGCACCGTTTGGTGTGGGCGCCGCGATTGCTGTTACAGTTGGGCATTTGGGCCTTGATATTCTTTTTTCTTTGGTAAAATTGCTGCTCACATTATATGCTTCGCTGCTTGTTTTTGTGGGTGTCGTTCTTTTCTCTATTGCTTATTTTTTAAAAATTCCCATTCGTCAATTTATCAAAGCGGTTTCAGAACCAGTCGCGATTGCTTTTGCCACAACCAGTTCCGAATCAGCTCTCCCGATTGCTATGGAAAATATGGAAAAATTTGGCGTGCCGCGAAAAATTGTATCGTTTGTATTGCCTACCGGATATACGTTTAACCTGGATGGAACCACTTTGTATTTGTCGCTCGCAAGTGTTTTTGTAGCCCAGGCAGCAGGGATTCACATGCCGTTTGGAACACAACTTATTATGGGACTTACATTGATGCTTACCAGTAAAGGAGTTGCCGGCGTTCCGCGTGCATCGTTGGTTATTTTATTAGGGACGGTTTCTTCTTTTGGATTGCCTTTATGGCCTGTAATGGCGATTTTAGGAATTGATGAATTAATGGATATGGCGCGTACTTCGGTAAATGTAATTGGAAACACTTTGGCAAGTTGTGTCATTGCAAAGTGGGAGGGAGAGTTTGACCAGCAGAAAGCATTTGCTTTTGTAGCGGAATAAATGATTTCCCTTTTCTTTAAGAATTTTTGTTGTTTCTTTATCGGATATTATGCTTTTAAGATTTTAAAAAATTATCTCATTAAAATTATTGTAAGTGGATCTGTTGTACATTCTGGGAATAACTGTAAAGGATTTATTAAACCCGCAATTTTATATCGAACATGGTGGTTTGTGGATGATTGTATTTATTGTATTTGCCGAAACCGGTTTATTTGCCGGTTTTTTTTTACCAGGCGATGCCTTGCTTTTTGTAACAGGAATTTACAGCGATCAGATAATAACCGCAGCGCTATTTCCATCACATAATGAATGGCTCGATCTTTCCATACTTTGGCTGCTTATTACTACTGCAGGCATTATCGGAAACTTTGTCGGTTATTGGTTTGGCAAAAAAAGCGGCCCTTTTTTATACGAGCGGAAAGATTCTTTTTTCTTCCGGAAAAAACATTTGATGCAGGCCCATGATTTTTATGAAAGGAATGGCGGTGGCGCCATTATTATCGCGCGTTTTGTGCCTTTTATCAGAACGTTTGCGCCGATTGTAGCAGGAATTGTACAAATGGACAGGAAAAAGTTTGCATTCTATAATTTTTTAGGTTGTATTCTTTGGGTAGGAAGCATGTTGCTTGGTGGCCATTTTTTACAAAGGCTCATTATGAAAGAATTTAATTTTGATTTAAAAGAACACCTTGAAGTCATCGTTATTGGGATCGTGGTTGTTACCACATTTCCGGTTTTGTGGAAAGTCTTTGGTTCTAAAAAGAAACCAAAACCAGTCGGAAATTAGAATCCCATTATTTATTGCTTTACTGTGGGATAACTTTTTTTATTTTCGAGTCGAAAATTTTTTGCTCAAAATTAAAAGTTCAGCTTATTGTATTTTAAAAAATTTTATAAAAAAATCCGGGAACGATCTGCTCCCACATCAGAAAGTAACGATCTGAAATTTCTCATCATTCGTTTTTCTTCTATCGGCGATATTGTATTAACAACGCCTGTTATCCGCTGTTTGAGAAAAAAATATCCGCAGGCTACAATTCATTATCTTACCAAACAAAAATTTGCGGGCATTGTGCAATCTAATCCTTACCTTGACAAAGTTTTATTACTGCAGGATAATTTCAACGCAACGATTCGCGAGATAGAAAATCAAGAATATGATTTCATCATAGACTTGCATCACAACCTTCGTACTTTACGCATTAAAAATTTAATTCGTGATATTCCTTTTTATTCCTTCAATAAACTGAATATAAAAAAATGGCTATACACGAATTTTAAAATAAACCGGATGCCGCACGTGCACATTGTGGACAGGTATATGGCAACCGTTCAGAAATTGGGTGTGGTATATGATAACCTTGGGCTTGATTATTTTATTCCTGAAAATGAAAAGGTAAAAGAAAGTGATATTCCATTTTCTCATTTGCATGGTTATGTTGCGATTGCTATTGGTGCTGCTCACCATACAAAAAAATTGCCGGTAGAAAAATTAAAAGAGCTGGTTGAAAAAATTAAATTTCCGATTATTTTATTGGGAGGAAAAGAAGATTTTGCGAATGGAGAAAAAATAAGCGAATCAGATCCGATAAAAAATTATAATGCCTGCGGCAAATTTTCATTAAATGAATCAGCAGATATTATTCGTAATGCCAGATTAGTCATCAGCCATGACACAGGATTAATGCATATTGCAGCCGCTTTCAAAAAAAATATTCTTTCTGTTTGGGGAAATACCGTTCCATCATTTGGAATGACACCTTATCAAACAAAATATGAAGTATTCCAGGTCAATAAATTGTGGTGCCGCCCATGTTCCAAAACCGGTTTTGATAAATGCCCGCTGGGACATTTTAAATGTATGAATGAGCAATCCATGGAAGCGATAACTGGAAGTGCGGAGAGTTATTTAAGGGAGGAAATTAAGAATTGAGAATTGAGAATTCAAGAACTAAGAATTGAGAATTGAGAATTTCATTTTCTTACTTTTGCGGTTCGGTTTTTTTTATTTCCAGCTTCAGTTTCAAAAACAAAGCCTTTCTTCCTAATTTAGTAACTTAGCTAAGTATATAATAATTGAGTTATTCAAAATCTTTAAAAGTTCTATAATGATACGTACTATTCTAATACCTGATAATACTAAAGTACATTTGTCAATACCCGAAAATTATGTAGGAAGAAAAATCGAAGTAATGTGTTACCCAGTGGATGAATTGGTTGAAGAAAATGAAGAATTGTGCGGCAAAAATATGTCATCCTTTAGAGGCATTCTTTCTTCTGATGAAGCAAATCAATTGCAGGAGTATGTAAAAAAATCAAGAGAAGAATGGAAGAGAGATATTTAATCGATTCCAATACTGTCATAGATTATCTGGGTAATAAATTGCCTCAATTCGGTGCGTCCTTTATTGATAATCTTCCTGCAGTAATTTCTGTTATTACACGTATAGAAATTTTAGGATGGTATAATGCAACGTCTGAACAGATGGATAGTCTGCAATCATTTGTTCACAACGCTATTATTTACCCGCTCGCTGAACATCATATACAACAAACTATTTTTTTAAGACAGCAGTATAAGATAAAATTACCAGATGCAATTATTGCTGCTACGGCAATATCCGAAAGGCTTACATTGATCACGCACAATACAGATGATTTTAAAAAAGTTCCGAATTTGAAATTGCTGGACCGGTGGGAAATGAAGTAAACAAAATCTCAACCTTTATATTTTCGTGTATTCAGAAATGTACGAATATATCGGCCATGTCATATTTATAAAATCCAGATTCCCGTTGTTTAAATAGGCAGGTGATGGACTTCCAGCTTCTTCATGCATTTCAAGAATATCTTTTATTGCATCTTTTATATCTTCTTTGCTTTTTCAATAGTATCCTGTTGATGATGGTTCAACTATTGCTATTATATTCTTTGCTTTCATAAGTTTCTTTAAATAAAAAGAGAAAATAAAAGTTTTAATTTTTCACCAGCAAAATCAAATCCCCGCTGACTGCTTTTAACTTTTTTATTTCAATCACAAAGATGATTTTTACGAATAACTTTTGCTGATGCCTGTGAACAAAACAATCTTTTTCGTTTTACTCTTATTCTTTTTTATTTCCCCAATTTATTCTCAAAAAATTACGGTAAATGTTTTTATCGAAAATAAAATAAACAATCCCAAAAGCGATACGATTTATTATGATTTTATTAGAAAGCTTACCTGGCAGGACTTCCAGGGGAAAGTGCCGCCCGGAGCAAAATGGGGCGCAATGACCGCATCGGGATTTTCTTTCAATTCGCAAATGGAAGATGATGGAGATAATCACATACTAATTTCTGTCGGGGTTTATTCTTTTTTTTCCAAACATGACTCATGGAAAAAACCGGATATTAATGGTGCCTATCATTTAGAACACGAACAACATCATTTTGATATAACCCGTTTGTTTGCCCGGAAATTTGCAGATGAAATTCAAAAGGCGCATTTTACCAAAAACAATTTTAGAAAATTATTGTATTCGATTTTTGATAAGGTGTATGAAGAAAGTGTTGCCTATCAACAACAGTATGATAGCGAAACAAAAAACAGTATCGATGTGGTGAAACAAAAAGAATGGAATGAAAAAATTGCTGATGAAGTAAAAAAATTAAAAGAATCATAAACATCGATTCACGATTCACCATTCACCATTCACTATTGCCTATTTCTTCAAACTCACCATTAACACCGGTATTTTTAATTCGTGCCTTACCGTATTTACCGTCTGGCCATAAATCAAATCTTTAATGCCCCGATGTCCGTGTGCACCTACAACCAGCAGATCTGCCTGGGATTCCTTGACCAATCTTACAATTTCTTTGGCCGGATTTTTAAAACCAAGAAGGCTAGTTGCTTTGAATCCGTTTTGGTTTAAATCATCGACATAAGCGTCCAGTTGCGTCTGATCTTTCTTTGTTTCATAGTCATAGCTCTGGCTGCCCCAAAGTGTTGCGGATACACTTTCTACAATATGAATTAAAATGTATTCTGTACGCGGATTTCCCTGGCCTACAGCATAACTGATTAATTTTTTATCATTGTCTGAAAAATCAAGGGCCACAGCGATTTTGTTGTATTCCGGAATCTCTAAAATTATTTTTTCCATTTCAGGATGAATTTTGACCGTTGCTTTTAATTTTCTTTTTGCAATAACCGGTTCGGCAAGAATATAGAGCAGCAAACCTGTAAAAAATATTCCCGCAGATGCAATAATTACCTGAAGAAAAAAATTGTCTCCTTCAAACACCGGCATTGCCTCATTTACGAGCATTTTAAAATTAAGATAAACGAGTACGCCGGCTATCGTCCATGCAAATATTTTAGTAACCGGATTAATTACAAATTCCCCCATCTTGGATTTATCGCTCACAAAATGTATCAGGGGAACGACTGCAAAACCGAGTTGCAGGCTTAAGATCACCTGGCTGAAAATTAATAACGCATCTACTTCTTCATCACCATAAACGAGAATGACTATTACAGTAGGAATAATGGCGATCAACCTGGTAATTAATCTCCTTACCCAGGGATTTATTCTCAAACTCAGGTATCCTTCCATTACTATTTGTCCGGCAAGAGTGCCGGTAACAGTGGAACTTTGTCCGGCCGCGATCAATGATATCGCAAATAAGAACGGTGCAAGATTTCCCAAAAAGCCCGGTAATAACTTATAAGCATCTTCTATGCGTGCCACATCAGAATTTCCGGATTTAAAGAATACAGTAGCGGCTAAAATAAGAATGGCCGCATTCACGAGGAATGCGATGTTCAAAGCGATCGTACTGTCTATCCGGTTGAATTTGATGGCTTGTTTTATTCCTGCCGGTGTCTGGTCTATTTTCCTCGATTGTACCAAAGCGGAATGTAAATATAAATTATGCGGCATTACCGTAGCTCCGATAATTCCGATTGCAATGTAAAGTGCTTCATTGTTTTTCAGGGTAGGAACCAGGCCCGACGCTACTTCCTGGATGTCGGGCGCTGCCATCATGATCTGTATCAAAAATGCAACTGCAATAATTGCAATGAGCGCAATAATAAACGCTTCCATTTTTTTCATCCCTAGTTTTTGCAGATAAAGAAGGAGAAACGTGTCTAAAACGGTAATGCTTACGCCCCAGATCAATGGCAAGCCGGTAAGTAACTGAATACCGATTGCCATTCCGAGCACCTCGGCAAGATCGCATGCTGCAATAGCGATTTCAGCAAGAACGTACAGAATCAAATTTAAAAAGCGTGGATACTCTTCGCGGTTGGCCTGTGCCAAATCACGGCCACGTACAATTCCCAGCCTGGCAGATAATCCCTGAAGCAGTAAGGCCATTAAATTGCTCATCAGTAAAACCCAGATAAGCGAATAACCAAATTTACTTCCGCCCTGGAGATCGGTAGCCCAGTTGCCCGGATCCATATATCCTACACTTACGAGGTATGCGGGGCCTAAAAAAGAAAATATTTTTCTCCATCCTTTTCTTTTTTTTGTGTCAATGCTTCCGTGTATTTCGCTCAATGAATGATCTTCATAGGTTCTCTCCATTATCATAAACATATATATTTTGTGCGGCCATTCCGCTGATGATACATTCCGGCTGGCGTGCAATTTTTATTTGCAATGAACCGTCAAATTCAAATGCCTTCAATACTTTAATTTGTGAGCCAATGCCGATGCCATAATGATTCAGCATTTCCATCATTTCAATACCCTGGTTGCTTACAGAGCTAACAATCGCATTCTTTTTTACCGCTAAATCTTTTAAAGGTTTTTGTTTTAATAAAACGACTTTTCCTTTTTCATCGGGTATCGGATCCCCATGAGGATCTACTTTTGGCTTGCCGAGATATTCGTCCAGTTTATTAATTAACTCCGGGCTGCTTACATGTTCCAGTTCTTCAGCAATGTCATGCACTTTTTCCCATTCCATGCCCAGTTTTGCTACCAGGAAGAATTCCCACAAGCGATGCCGCCTTATAATTTTTAAAGCTTGTTCATTACCGGCTTCGTTCAACCGGAATCCATGATATTTTTTGTACTCCAAAAGTTTTTTGCTTTTTAATTTCTTGAGCATATCTGTGATCGAAGCGGCGCTGGTATTTAAAAAATTTG
The DNA here is from genome assembly GCA_963706825.1 of uncultured Chitinophagaceae bacterium. Taxonomy (GTDB): domain Bacteria; phylum Bacteroidota; class Bacteroidia; order Chitinophagales; family Chitinophagaceae; genus Ginsengibacter. The sequence continues at coordinate 248,306 of CAVPNT010000007.1, forward strand.
CCAGAGAATTGGTATTTACTTTTTCGGTTTTCACCTGTAAATTGTAAATACTTTTTATATAATTCTCTTCACTTTGAGAAAGTTTCATGCGTATAAAAATAAATTTAGACAAAGCTAAAAATTATTTTTAAAAAATCTAAAATAAATTTATGGAAACACATTTTAATTAAAGGGTATTACATCGTCGATTTGCTTTTTCAGATATTCCGTATTTTCTCATTCTGATTTCTGCGCAGCAATTTTAATTTTGCCGATTTTTTAACTAATATTAACCGGAGAACATTACAAATGCGAAAAAAATAAATTCAGACAGATACAAGGACAAATTTTAAATAACGTAAAACAAAAATTCATGCAAACAAGAACACTTTTCAGTTCGGGCGCACCGTGGGAAAACATTGTAGGTTATTCGCGTGCAGTTAAAGTCGGTAACACAATTGAGATGTCGGGAACTACGGCTGTAGACAATGACAAGATTGTGGGAAAGCACGACATTTATGCGCAAACTGTTTTTATTTTTAAAAAAATTGAAAAATTATTAAAAGAAGCGGGAAGCAACATGGAGGATGTCGTCAGAACCAGAATGTATGTCACGGATATCTCGCAATGGCAGGAAGTGGGAAAAGCACATGCTCTCTTTTTTAAAGAAATAAAACCGGCAACAACAATGATAGAAGTAAGCCGCCTTATTGACGATGACCTGTTGATTGAAATTGAAATAACAGCTATTATACGTTAGAAGGATTCAGAATTTTTCAATAGTTTGATATCCGGGAAGTCCTTTTGAAGATTTTCGCAAAAGAATTCTGCCATTTTTGCATTTTTTTCCCGTTGGCACAAACCTTGTCGTTAAAAATTAAATTATTAAAAATAAATTACAAATTATGGCAAAGATTATAGGTATTGACCTCGGAACCACAAATAGTTGCGTGGCAGTAATGGAAGGAAATGAACCGGTCGTAATCCCAAATGACGAAGGCCGCCGTACGACTCCCTCTGTGGTAGCTTTTTTAAAAAACGGTGAACGGAAAGTGGGCGATCCGGCGAAACGTCAGGCGATTACCAATCCTACAAATACAATCATGAGCGTGAAGCGCTTTATGGGCCATAAGTGGAATGAAGTAACGACGGAAGCCTCACATCAGAGTTATAAATTAGTAAAGGGCGATAATGACACGATACGTATTGATATAGAAGGAAGGCAATATACTCCCCAGGAAATTTCTGCAATGATTCTTCAGAAAATGAAAAAAATTGCTGAAGATTATCTTGGGCAGGAAGTAACAGAAGCAGTTATTACTGTTCCTGCATACTTTAATGACAGCCAGAGACAAGCCACAAAAGAATCCGGCGAAATTGCCGGATTAAAAGTGAGACGTATTATTAATGAACCTACAGCTGCGGCTTTGGCTTACGGGCTCGACAAAAAAAACATAGATCAGAAGGTAGCGGTTTTTGATTTGGGAGGCGGTACTTTTGATATATCTATCCTCGAATTGGGGGAAGGCGTATTTGAAGTAAAATCCACAAACGGAGATACGCATCTCGGTGGTGATGATTTTGATAAAGTAATCATGGATTGGCTGGCAGGTGAATTTAAGAAAGATGAAGGTATTGATCTTCACAAAGATCCGATGAGCTGGCAGCGTTTGAAAGAAGCAGCAGAAAAAGCCAAGATTGAATTATCTTCTTCTACAGAAACTGAAATCAACCTTCCTTATATTACCGCAGTAGATGGAGTTCCAAAGCATTTGGTGAAAAAACTGACCCGGGCTCATTTTGAAAAATTAGCCGATGAACTTTTTTCACGTTGTTTAAAACCATGTGAGGCTGCACTAAAAGATGCAGGATTAAGTAAAAATGACATTAATGAAGTAATTCTTGTGGGTGGTTCTACCCGCATCCCTAAAGTACAGGAAATCGTAGAAAATTTCTTTGGTAAAAAACCACATAAAGGTGTGAACCCGGATGAAGTGGTTGCAATCGGGGCAGCAATTCAGGGTGGTGTTTTGACGGGAGAAGTTAAAGACGTTTTATTGCTGGATGTTACCCCGCTTTCTCTGGGTATCGAAACAATGGGTGGAGTGATGACACGGTTAATCGACAGCAATACAACCATTCCAACAAAGAAAACCGAGGTTTTTTCTACAGCCAGCGATAATCAGCCAGGTGTACAGATTCATGTATTGCAGGGCGAGCGGCCAATGGCTTCACAAAATAAAAGTTTAGGAACTTTTAATCTCGATGGGATTCCACCGGCTCCACGTGGTGTACCACAGGTAGAAGTGACTTTTGATATTGATGCCAACGGTATTTTGAATGTTTCTGCCAAAGACAAAGGAACCGGAAAATCACATAATATTCGTATCGAAGCTGGTAGCGGTCTTAGCAAAGAAGATATTGAAAAAATGAAGAACGAAGCAAAAGCCAATGAAGCAGCAGATAAAGCAGAAAGAGAAAAAATTGACAAACTGAACCAGGCGGATAGTTTGATCTTCCAGACAGAAAAACAATTGAAAGAATATGGAGATAAAATTTCTGCTGATAAAAAAGCTCCGATTGAAACTGCATTACAAAAACTGAAAGAAGCGCATAAAACACAGGATATAGGCGCCGTTGATTCATCTCTTGCAGAATTAAATAACGCATGGACAGCAGCAAGTGAGGAAATGTATAAAGCAACTCAGGGCCAAGGCGCTCCGGGCGGCGACGGGCAGGCAAATGGACAGCAGCAACAGGAAAATGCAGAATCAAATGCGGGCGGTGATAATGTTACCGATGCTGAGTTTGAAGAAGTAAAATAAATTGGTTGTTGAATGAATAAAAAGGTTGTTCGAAAGAGCAGCCTTTTTTTGTTGCGGGAAAAGAACCTTTGATGTCGAAATCTTCACCAACCGGAAAACAAATTACCTTTGATGCATAATGAAGCACTTAAAATCTCTTAATAAATATTTCTGGAAATATAAATGGCTGTTTTTTCTCGGAATGGTTTTTATTGTTCTTTCAAATTATTTCCGGATACTGGCGCCACAGGTTACCAAATATGTATTGAATACAGTTGAAGTAAGCCTGAACCCAAATAAGACGCCTGTTGCTACTGCAGCTTCCTCCAATTACGATCCGCTGGTAACTGTTTTTTTAAATCAATTAAATCATGAAAACGCCTCCTATAAAACCAAAATTCTGTATTCCGGCCTGATATTATTAATTCTTGCTCTCATCAGTGGAGCATTTATGTTTCTGATGCGGCAAACCATTATTGTAATGAGCCGCCATATTGAGTATGAGCAGAAGAATGAAATTTTTAAGCATTACCAACAATTGGATACGCAGTTTTACAAAACTCATAATACCGGTGACTTAATGAACCGTATTTCCGAGGATGTAAGCCGTGTAAGAATGTATGTCGGGCCGGCAATCATGTATTTGATCAACCTCGCAGCCACCATTGGTTTTTCAGTTACTTATATGCTCAATGAAAATAAAGAACTCACCCTTTATGTGCTCGCTCCTTTGCCCATCCTTGCTTTTACGATTTATTATGTAAATACGATTATCAACCGGAAAGCTGATAAAATACAGGCTTTGCTTTCAGATCTTACTACCAATGCTCAGGAATCATATTCAGGAATCCGTGTGATAAAATCTTTTGTACAGGAAAAAGCCATGCTTGGTTTTTTTGATAAAAACAGTGAAGATTACAGAACCCATTCTATTTCCCTTGCAAAAACAGAGGCGATTTATTTTCCATCTATGGGTTTACTGATCGGACTAAGTACCTTATTAACCATCATGATTGGTGGCATTTATGTGATTAACGGAAGCATCAGCGTTGGCGTTATCGGAGAGTTTATTATGTATGTTTTGTTACTGACCTTTCCTGTAAGCGCGATCGGGTGGACGGCAAGTATGATACAAAGAGCCGCAACGTCACAACGGCGTATTAATGAATTTTTGCACACAAGACCCATGATTCAAAATGAGAAAAATGTGCAAGAAATTCATCTGAAAGGAAATATAAAATTCCAAAATGTCGATTTTGTTTATCCCCATACCGGAATTCATGCCATTAAAAACTTTTCATTAAATATCCGCAAAGGAGAAAAAATAGCGATCATCGGAAAAACAGGATCAGGAAAATCTACCATTGCTCAATTGATGTTGAGAATGTATGATCCACAGAGCGGAAATATTTTTTATGATGGTATAAACATTAAGGATATTGATTTAAAATCTTTGCGCTCACAAATAAGCTATGTGCCGCAGGATGTATTTTTATTTAGCGATTCTGTGAAAAATAATATTGGCTTTGCTTTGCAAAAACCTGGAAAAGAAAGAGTAATTGCTGCAGCCAGGAACGCGGTCGTAGATATGGAAATTGAATCGTTTCCTGAAGGGTATGATACTTTAATAGGAGAGCGCGGTGTTACTCTTAGCGGTGGCCAGAAACAAAGAATTTCTATCGCCCGTGCATTGATCAAAGATCATGAAATCACCGTCTTTGATGATTGCCTGAGTGCAGTAGATGCCAAAACAGAAAATGAAATTATTGCACATTTGTACGAATACCTGCATAAAAAAACGGCAGTGATTATTACCCACCGTATTTTTTCTTTATTTAATTTTGATAAAATTATTTTGCTGGAAGATGGCGCTATTGCGGAGGAAGGAACACATCAGTCCTTGCTTGAAAAAAATGGATTATACGCTGAAATGTACCGGCATCAGCAGGAACAGGAGCGGCATGGGAGAAGCGGGATGTGAGAATCTGGGATGTCAGAATCACGAATTTCTGACTAAAAAGTAAGAACATCGGCAATTATTTTGTCAATTGAAAAACAATTTTATCTTTGCCTCTCCTAAAAAGTTATTTTTAAATCAATAAAAAAAATTAAAAAGTGGCGTACGAAAATAATGATAAAAAGATGGAAAGTGTTTACAGTCAGCGCATCAGGGCAGGCAAGCGGCGGACTTATTTCTTTGACGTAAGAGAAACACGTGGTAATGATTATTATTTAACCATCACTGAAAGCAGGAAAAAGTTTAATGAAGATGGCTACGACCGTCATAAAATTTTTCTGTACAAAGAAGATTTTAATAAATTTTTAAAAGGAATGACGGAGGCAATAGATTACGTAAAAACAGACCTCATGCCTGATTTTGATTTCGATGCTTTTAATCATGAGAATTCTGAGAATTACGAAGGAAATAATTACGCAGAGAAAAAAGAACCTGAAACTGAACAAAAATCAGAAGAAGGAGCACAGGATCAAGGAACTGACGCTACTAAAGCTTCCGGTGAAACAGTTGCGAACACCGAAAAACCTGAAACCGAAACACCAGATGAGCCTTCAAATCCGATACAGCACGAAGAGGTAGATAAATGGTAAAATCATATTTCTAAAAATACTTTGAAGAATCCCTGCATTTTTTTGCAGGGATTTTTTTTAGGTTTATAGGTCATATACCTCAAATTCAATATTTGATGTGCAGATTAATAAATTATCTGGTAGTATCTGCCAAATCAAAAATTTACATTATTTCTTTGTTTACTGAATCAGTTTATAAACAACCGTGAAAGCTTAATCCATTCTTATCAGTCAAAAACTGTCTTTGTGGTCATGCCGTTAAACAAAAAAACACGCTTTATTTCTTATTCGGCACAAATGGAATTGAATCGCGTTTGGAAGCATTTGGCATTGGCTCTGGTTTCATGTTATTAATTCCTGAAACAGGCATCGTTGAGTTATAATTCGGAACAAGGCAACGCATTTTATCCACTTGCGATTCGTATACTTTACCTTTTTCATTTTCAAATAGAAATTTATACTTCGAGGGATTCAAAATTGGATTATTGAAAACAAGAACGGAATCTTTGTATATTTTCATATCACTTGCTTTGCCGTTAACCTGGGCATTTGCTGTAGAATAAATAAGGATGATCAATATGGAAAATGTTAGTTGCTTCATGGCTAAAAATTTTAAAAGAAGACTATTAAAAAAAACCAAGACAAACTAAAATTACATGTTTTCTTTTTTAAATCTTTTTTGTGATTAAATATCCGGCAATTAGATATCAATGATTGTAAATACTTAACTGCCGTAATAATTCCAATAATAAAATAATTCAATAATTAATCTTACTCATTCACCAATTTTTTATACTCATTAATCAACCCGTTTGTAGAAGAATCATGCGAAGTAATCTTTTCATAATTTTCTAATTCCGGTAAAATGTTTTTGGCAAGTTTTTTTCCCAATTCTACTCCCCATTGGTCGAAACTGTAAATATTCCAAATGACTCCCTGCACAAATATTTTATGTTCATACAATGCAATCAATTCACCTAAAGTAAATGGCGTTATTTTAGTAATCAAAAATGAATTCGTCGGTTTATTGCCATCAAATTCTTTAAAAGGAATCAATTTCTCCGGAACTCCTTCGGCCTTTAATTCCTGTTTTGTTTTGCCATTCATCAAAGCTTCTGTTTGCGCAAAAAAATTCGACAATAAAATTTTATGATGCTCGCCCATCGGATTGTGGCTGAATGCGGGTGCGATAAAATCGCAGGGAATTAAAAGTGTTCCCTGGTGAATCAATTGATAAAAAGCATGCTGTCCATTGGTTCCGGGTTCGCCCCAGATAACAGGGCCTGTATGATAGGTGACGCGCTTACCATTTCTATCCACATGCTTTCCGTTACTTTCCATATTTCCCTGTTGAAAATAGGCAGGAAAACGATGCATGTATTGGTCATAAGGAAGAATAGCTTCTGTTTGCGCACCAAAGAAATTGATATACCAAAGGCTAATCAATCCCATCAAAACCGGAATGTTTTTTTCAAACGCTTTTTCCCTGAAATGCTTGTCTGTCTGGTATGCGCCTTTTAATAATTCTTCAAAATTGTCATAACCAATGGTCAATGCAATGGATAAACCGATGGCGCTCCAAAGGCTGTAACGCCCGCCCACCCAATCCCAGAAAACAAACATATTTTCCTTGTCAATGCCAAATTCCTCTACGCCTTTTTCGTTAGTGCTTAATGCTACAAAATGTTTGGCTACGTTCTTCTCGTCAATCGCAGTTTGCAAAAACCAGTCTCTTGCCGAATGAGCATTGGTCATGGTTTCCTGGGTTGTAAAAGTTTTTGAAGCAATCAAAAAAAGTGTTTCATCAGGAGTTATTTTTTTCAAAACTTCAGCAAGATCAGTTCCATCAATATTACTTACAAAATACGGTTGAATATCTTCTTTCCAGTACGGTTTTAATGCTTCCGTTACCATCACCGGTCCCAGATCGCTGCCACCGATTCCGATGTTTACCACATACTTTATTTTTTTTCCTGAAAAACCTTTCCATTCTCCTGAATGAATTTTTTCGCAAAAGCTTTTCATGTGTTCCCATTCTTTTTTCACTTCCGGCATTACATCTTTTCCTTCGGAAAAAACAGGCTTTCCTGAAAAATTTCTAAGCGCCGTATGCAGCACAGAGCGGCCTTCTGTTTCGTTGATCAGGTCACCAGTAAACAAAGATTTAATCGCTTTTTGTAATTCACATTCGTAAGCAAGATCGAGCAGTAATGTTTTCGTTTCATCGGTTACGATATTTTTAGAAAAATCGCAAATGATATCCGCAAGTGCCAACGAATATTTTTTGAAACGTTTCTTATCCTCCCGGAAAAGATCCTTCATGTGCACATGTTTCATTGCTTTGGAATGTTCTTGTAATTTTTTCCAGGCGGCGGTTTTTGTGGGGTTTACTTTTGGAAACATTGAATGGGATTTTTATTTTCTGATTACTGCGAAGTTAGTATGATAGGGATAAAAAAATATTTTTTTGAAAAATAGGTGATTTCAATTTGTCTCTGTGATTAAAAGATGATTAAAAGATTGCCATCCGTAGAAAAAGTGTTTTCAAGGTTGGCAACCTGGCGACAGGGATTAATGTTTATAAAACCGCTTACTATTTTAAAAAAGTAGAAAAACACGAATTGCGGTTATTTGTTGATTTACTGTGCGGATAAAAACAGTAATAGTTTAAAAAAAAATCAAATAGGATTATTGATCAACGCTTTTTTTTATCGGTTGTCAAAGGGATTTATTTTTCATCACAGGATTTGTAAAAAAAATATAGCCGAAAAGTATGGCAAATATTGAATAAATAATTGCTGCAATCCAAAAGTAATGCAGAGCCGGAGCCTTAAATGATATTTTAATCAAAGCAAGTCCACCAATCAAAAAGTGAGAAAAATTTCCAATAGCAACCGGCTTGCTGTAAATGCCGCCGATTAAATTTCCTTTGGCTGTCCAGTTTATCATAGCAAAACCAAAATAAAGCGCTCCAAGGATTTGCAGAATAATGGAATTGGTAACGCCAAAACCTAAATAGTTTGAAACTTCCTGTGGAAAAAAAGATAGCATTACTCCTGCTATACCTAAAATAATGGCGCTTACAATCATCAGTGGTTTTGTGTTCATTCAGTTCGTTTATTTAGGTTTTTTGTTATTTAGTTTTGAACTTCCTTTAAAAGTGTTTTTATAAAAATCAATCTCAGTTTGTAACAACAGGCAACAAGGCATTCTTCAACTCGCCCTGTGAAATATACAGTGTATCTTTCTGACGTGATGACCATACTTTTCCTGAAAAAGTAGCATCAAAATGAGTGTTTGATATGTTTGTGATTTTTAGTTGCAGCGTTGAGCCATTGCTTGTAGCCAGCGGCCCATCTGGCTGCACGCCATAGATTCTTTCGTTAAAATGGTAGACCAAAACAGGTACGTCAAATGTTATTCCTTGCGTGAGCGGATAATTGGCAGAAGGGAAGACTATATAACAAGCGTTATTAAACAATCCGAAAAAATAATTCTTTGTGTTTTTGTAGTAATAAAGAAATCCGCTTTCAAAGTCATAAGCTGAATAGGAAATGGTCTCGTTGTTACTAATAAAACTTAGGGTTGTTTTCACATCTTTAGGATGATAAAAAGTCCAGTCATTTGTGCCAACAAGTATTTTAAATCCATATTCTTTATCCGGACAACTTACCGCTGTAATCCTTACTGAATCAACAGTTCCGGTTATCACTGGCAAAGGTGAATAGCCGGTGGAGTCATAATATGGGTTATAATTCCACACGTTGATATAATTATCTTCTCCCCAGGGTTGCAGACTTTTATAACCCGCCGGAATGTTTACAGGAACATCTTTTTGCGTGCCATTTTGATAAACGGTAACCGTAGCGTGAATCGGTGCATTAATAACGTTGTTATACCTTACTTCTAAATAGTTGTGATAGAGTACATTCATTTCAATAGTTGTATTCCCTTGTTGAATTTTAGAGGTGGAAACCGAATCTTTTTTACAAGCGGAAAAAAATATTGCAAAGGAAAATATTAGGACAATAGTCTGAAAGAGGGAAGACTTGTTTTTCATAATAGCGTTAGGTTTTGTAGAAGAAACTTTCACAAAAATAGACAAATAAATGACAAAAACGAGTTGCGATTTATGAAATAAGCACGGTTTAAAATTTTGGTCAAAATATTTTTATGGAAAGATAATTGTGAGATAAAACTGAATAAACCAAAATCTTTAAATAATTTAGGCATTCACGAAACCGATAATTATGAAGCTTAAATTAATAAACCTCTTATTCATATTCATTATGATTTCAGAATTAAAAGCTCAAACAACCGATTTTAAAATTTTCAAAAATTCACCTGTTGTTGCAGACGGTGCCAGTTTACAATTAATTTCCAATCAATTTAGTTTTACTGAAGGGCCCGCTACTGACAAAGAAGGAAATGTATTTTTTACAGATCAGCCAAACAATAAAATCTGGAAGTACGATACCAATGGAAAACTTTCTGTTTTCCTGTCAGATTCGGGCCGCTCCAATGGAATGTTTTTTGACAAAAACGGAAACCTAATCAGTTGTGCGGATGAGCACAATCAATTATGGTCTATTTCTCCTGAAGGAAAAATAACAGTTTTGGTAAAAGATTTTCACGGCCATCTTTTTAATGGTCCGAATGATGTGTTTGTTACTCCTGCAGGTGCAATTTATTTTACCGATCCATATTACCAGCGATCTTACTGGACTCGAAAAGCATCTGAGTTAGATGGCCAAAAAGTTTATTTTTTAAAAGGAAAAAATGACACGGTTATTGTGATAGATGATCTTAAGAAACCAAACGGAATCATCGGTACTCCCGACGGTAAATATTTATATGTCGCCGACATAGAAGGAAATAAAACCTATAAATATACTATTGCTTCAGATGGAACGCTTGCAGATCAAAAAGTATTTGCCGATCAGGGGTCTGACGGAATGACGATTGATGAGCAGGGTAATATTTATCTCACCGGAAAAGGCGTTACTGTTTACAACAGTGAAGGAAAGAAAATTGAACACATTGATGTTCCTGCGAACTGGACAGGCAATATTACCTTTGGTGGAAAAGAAAGAAACTTTTTATTCATTACCGCTTCGCAAAGCATTTATACTTTAAAAATGAAGGTGAAAGGTGTGTATTAAAATCAAAATCTAAATGGCAAAAACCTGTGTATAATAAATGCGGCCGTTTTTATCTTTGGCAATACCAATACCAATATATTTGAAACGGCCAAGCATGTTGCGCCGATGTCCGGGAGAGTTCTTCCACATACTCACTACTTGTTTTCCTGATGTGGGGCCATAAGCAACATTTTCGGCAAAAGCCGAAAGTTGTTTAATGTCTTTTTTTGCCATCGCATCTCTTTTGTAAAAACCTGCATGGCCAAAAGCAACACGTCCCCTGGCCATATCCTCACTATGCCGTTGAGCAATTTTATTCAGATCATCCCGCATTGTCAATTGATTCAGTCCCTGTGATTTTCTAAATTGATTGGTTTGATGAAAAACTTCCTGCACCAAACCAGGTTTGTTTTCCATGAAAAATGAGGAAAGAAATAGAAAAAGAGAAAAGCTGATAGAAAGGAGAAAAAGATTTTTTTTCATATTAAAGTACAGATACGAACAGAAGACAAGTTTTATACCATTGAAATCGTTTTGGTTGAAGATTGCAGATGATTAACATATTTTTTTGCTAACGGAAATCCTCACGCACATTTGCCATTCAAATGCTGATAGAGGAAAAAAGAATTGCCTTTATTTCTTCTTTTGCTGCAACATAAATGAATTAGAAAAAGAAAAAAATATCAGCATATTTATTTGAAATCTCTCTTTCTAAATTATTTGTATTTTTCAAAAAAAAGCATGCAAAGAAATTCCGTTAATCCCATGTATATAAAATTATATTTTGCAATATTCTTCTTTGTTTTTGTTGCAAATCTTAGTGCACAAATCCCACACAATGGCCTTGATGTGAAGCATTATCGTTTTCATATTACTTTAAATGATACAAACAATATTATCAAAGGGAATGCTGAGATCACAACTGCTTTTACACAAAATGAAAAGAAAATAATTTTTGATCTGGTTAATAAAAATGATGGAAAAGGAATGACTGTAACATCTGTAATAAAAGATGGGCTGGCAATAAATTTTTCGCAGGATTCACAACATGTCATAATAAATGATGAAGGATTAAAAGGAAGAGAAAATACATATAGCATCACTTATGAAGGTATTCCTGCCGATGGATTAATTATCAGTAACACCAAATTTGGCAATCGCTCTTTTTTTGCGGACAACTGGCCAAACCGCGCGCACAACTGGATTCCCTGTAATGATCATCTGTCTGATAAAGCAACCGTAGAATTTATTGTAACCGCTCCCGATCATTACCAGGTGGTTTCCAATGGAAAAAAAATGGAAGAAGCAAATCTTCCCAATCATTTAAAACTTACTCACTGGAAAGAAAATATTCCCTTGCCAACAAAAGTAATGGTGATTGGCGTTACAGATTTTGCCGTAGATCATTTTGCTGAAGTCAATTGTATTCCTGTTTCCAGTTGGGTTTATCCTGAAAACAAAGACAGTGGTTTTAAACATTATGCCATCGCTAAAAATATTTTGCAGTGGTACATCAAACAAATCGGTCCTTATGCTTATGAAAAGCTTGCCAACGTGCAATCGAAAACCATTTTTGGTGGAATGGAAAATGCAGGCTGCATTTTTTATTTTGAAAATTCAGTAAATGATAAAGGAATTGAAAGTTTATTTGCACACGAAATTGCCCATCAATGGTTTGGTGATAATGTGACCGAAAAAGACTGGCCGCATTTGTGGCTGAGCGAGGGTTTCGCAACCTACATGACTGATCTTTATTTAGAAAATAAATATGGAAAAGATTCATTGAAAAATTTATTAAAACAACAAAGAGAAACTGTTTTAAGATTTTATAAAAATTATCAAACACCCGTTGTCGATACATCCGGAAAAGATAACCTAATGCATTTATTAAACGCAAACAGTTATCAGAAAGGTGCATGGGTATTGCATTTGCTACGAAGAAAGGCAGGTGATAGTTTATTCTGGAAAGCAATACGTGAGTATTATAAAACGTATGCAGGAAGTAATGCAAACACTACTGATTTTGAAAAAATATTTGAAAAAGTAACGCATCAAAACCTGGCGACATTTTTTCATCAGTGGCTCTTTACTCCCGGACAACCGATGTTGAATATTGAATGGGATTACAACAAAACAAAAAAATCTGTTTCTATAAAAATAGAACAAACACAACCCGATCTTTTTGAATTTCCTTTGGGAATTGTTTTTCAAAATGACAAACAAAAAAAGTTTGAAACTATTGATATTAAAAATAAAATGACACAAAAAGAAATTACGCTAAATATGGTACCAACAGAATTAATCACGGATCCAAATGTTGATCTTTTATATGAAGCGCATGTGCAAAAAACGGAAACAACCATCTTGCAGTAAAACAACAAATAACCAGTATTCCTGTTTTCAATAAAATCAATCATCTAATATTTTTGCAAGAAAAAGCAGATCATTTTTTTTGTAGAGATTGCTTGAGTCAATGAAACACTTGCTGAATTCTTCCAACAAATGTTGAATAATTTTTTTATCATTCATTGCTTTATAGTAGGAAGGCACTGGCGGCACAGAAATTCTTTTGAAATAACTGTCCACATCTTTTTGTGAATACACCTGCCCATTCAGTGGGTCAATAAAAAAATTGATTTTTTCGCTTTTCTGTTTGGCCGGATTCGGAAACTGATAATCTATGTCGAAATAGGCGAGTATGAATTGTTTCGGAATGTTGATGGCACGTGCGGGAATGTCCAGTAGTTCACAAAGAATAAGGTAAAGAATACCGTTTGTAATGGAATTTCCTCTTTTATTTTCAATGAGTTTCGTGAGCATGAAATCGTCTGTAAGGTCATAACTCACTTCGTTTCCTTTTAATTTATAATAGCTGTACAAAATCCCAGATATCACATTTACCTGTTCAAGGGGCGTAAGGTAGCTGTTCAATTCCAGCCAGATATTTCTTCTTATTTTTTCTATTTCCTGGAGCGTTGTTGTTGCTATCATTTCAGGATAGCAATATTTGGAGACCAATAATGCGCCGTGCAATAATTCACATGTTCCGTTTTTCCATTCTGTAAATTCTTCTACAAGGTCGCGGAAATGAAGCTTGTGAATAATCATTTCAATTCTTTCCTGCACATTTTCATCAGGACTATTTTCCCATAAATTTTCGAGGTTTGGAATAATGGCTCGGCCATGAGAAATAATGCGTTCTGTAACCGAAGTGAAAACCTCATCATCGGGATCATCTATTAAATGAAAGAGTGCAGATATTTCTTTGTTTTCCAGCATGCAAAAAATTTGTATGTTAGGTTAATTGGTGTAAAGATAGAAAAGTTTGTATGTTTTTATAGCTTTAAGAGCCGTTTTTTTTGCCACTAATTTCACTGGTTTTCACGAACCGATGGCCGATAATTATTCTCATTTCCAAAAATTGTTTTGATAGATGAGACACCTGTTGTGTCAAACAGTATAGAGTGGTAAGCAGCAAAGAAAGAAATAATCTGAATTCCTTTTTTGTTAATGAGTAACAAGCAGTAAATAAACAGATGGTTATCTTTACATTCCAGTTAAAAACTAATATATGACAAATAAAATCGCTCTCATAACCGGTGGTAGCAGGGGGCTTGGCAAAGAAATGGCTCTGCGTCTTGCTGAAAATAATTGTAACGTGATAATTACTTATGTTTCACAAAAAGAGGCGGCGGACGATGTGGTAAAAGAAATTGAATCCTCAGGTAAACAGGCAGCCGCGTTGCAATTCGATGCCAATAATATTTCATCCATCAAAGATTTTGTCAATAATTTTAAAAAGACCATGCAGCAGAAATGGAATGTATCCAGGTTTGATTTTCTGATAAATAACGCAGGCATTGGCGCTACGATTCCTTTTGAAAAAGCGACAGAAGAAGAGTTTGATCGTTTTATGAATATTCATTTTAAAAGCGTTTATTTTTTGACGCAACAACTTTTGCCAATGATGAATGACGGTGGCAGGATCATTAATATTTCGTCAGGAACTACACTTTATTCTGTGCCCGGATATTCAATATATGCGTCCATGAAAGGAGCGATTGAAACCTTCACCCGCTATCTTGCCAAAGAGGTCGGAAGCAGGGGAATTACCGCCAATGTTATCGCTCCCGGTCCTGTGGAAACAGATTTTAATAATGGAGGCAACCGTGATAATCCGGAAAGAAAAAAAATGTTGGCTTCGCGCGCTGCTTTGGGAAGAGTAGGGCTGGCAAAGGATATCGGTGGTGTAATTGCGTTTTTATGCAGCGAAGATGGCGGCTGGATTAGCGGTCAGAGAATCGAAGTTTCGGGTGGATTGAATTTATAAATTTCGTGTAGTCGTTACCGTTATATTCCTCCTTACTTTTTTATTCTGAAAGAGTTCAAATAATAAACATGAAAATTGATTGCCACAATCTTTACACTCATTTTATTTTTATCACTTAAGTCCTCTTATCAAAAACTAATAAATGGAAGGTAATAAGGTGTTTACAAGGAGGGAGTGTTGTGTTACTAAGATCATAAGGTTTTTTGAAAAGAGTAATAAAAAATCATTGACATAATTCAAATTTTCGCTGCTTCAGGTAAATAAAATCACGATGCTTTTTGTTTTGAAATTTTCATAATAACAACAATCAAAATCCCAAATGACAAACCCTGCAACGTTCCCCAATACAAAATCAGGAATATTGAAATAATGCTTTAGTACAAACGTTGAGCAAAATAGGAGTATGGGTATAACCAGCCAGTATCTTTTCATTTTCCAAAAATAATATTTTTTTTGAATCGTAAAAGCTGGCAGCCTTGAACCTTGAACCTTCTCAAACCTTGAACCTTCAACCTCAAACCTCAAACCTCATTTCATTTCTTCTGGCATGGTTTTTAATCTTCTCTTTTTTTAAAAGAAAAGATGATTCCAGAAACGATACAAATCACACAATTCGCGCTGAGTGCGCAATTTGAAGATATTCCTGCAACCACCGTAGAACAATTGAAGCGCCATTTACTCGATAGTATTGGCTCTTTTATTTTTGCACAGGATCAGCCACCGGTTATAAAATTAAGAAAAGCATTTGCCGGTTTGGAGGGTGAAAGTGTCACTGCTATCCGCGATCTTCCTTTTGATAAGATGGCACAATATTTTACTGCGTTGATAAGGTATCCTGATTTTATGGATAATTTTTTAGCAAAAGAATCTACTTGCCATCCAAGTGATAACATCGGCCCTGTGCTTGCTGCTGACAAATTGCGGCCACTATCCGGAAAGGAATTTCTACTGGGAATGGCAATCGGATACCAGGAAGAATGCCGGCTCACAAAGGAGATGCCTGTGATGGTAAAAGGTTATGACCATACTGCGCTTCTTGCTTTTTCGATCACTGCTGCATTGTCCCGGATTTTAAATCTTACAGAAGCACAGGCATCATGTGCGCTGGGAATGGCAGGCTGTGCTTTTAATCCATTAGTTACCTGCAGAGCAGGGTACACTACCGAATGGAAAGGCTTTGCTTCTTCATCGGTAAATGCCGGATGTGCAACTATTGTTTTGCTTGCAAAAAATAATATGACTGGCCCCATTGATCTTTTTGAAAAACCAGAAAAAGGATATAATGCTATTTATGGAATGAATCTGAATTATAACTGGGAAAATGAAAAGTTTGATCTGATTCCATGTTGTATTCTTAAAAGTTACAATGCTGAGGTTCATTCCCAACCTGCTGTGGAAGCGGCTTTGGAGCTAAAAGCAAAACATTCGTTTGAGCCGGCAGAAATTGAAAAGATTGATATTTCTACTTTTCTTACGGCCTATCATATTGTAGGAGGAGGAGAGTATGGCGACCGCAAAACTGTATATACCAAAGAAGCCGGTGATCATAGCATGCCTTATGTAATTGCTGTTGGCATTCTGGATGGGCAGGTGTATCCGGAACAATTATATCCTGAAAGAATTATGCAGCCTGATGTACAGGAACTTTTGCAAAAGGTAAATGTTCACACCAGTTTTCCGCTTCATAAGCCTGTAAAACTTGCGGGAATACTGGATAAAAAAACAGAAGCTTATCCGGATAAAATGATTAGTGAAGTAACGATTGAATTGAAAAATGGGGAAAAATATGCTCTTGAAAAAGAGAGTTATAAAGGCTTTTTTCTTGATCCGCTTTCATGGGATGATGTGATTAAAAAATTTAAAAAGCTTACCGGAAATAAAATTTCTGAAACTACAAAAGATGACATCATTCACATCATTCAAAACCTCGAAACACATGAGGTAAGCGATTTGTTGGAAAAGATAGTGATAGAATAAATGTTGTCGGTAAAATTCAAAATCGAAATATTTCTTTCTCTGCTGTAACAATTGATTGTTTTAATACCTTTAATATTTGCTTCCGTGGTCGCTGTCCTCACCGACCAGTTTACAATACTTAACCCACATACTGCGCATCAATCACCCCCGCAGGTACAAAGGCCTCCTTTTTTATCTCCACCCATGTATTGTATTCAAATCTTTTATAGATAAGCCGGGCAGCAGTTATCAAAAGGCATTGCGGAGGTGTGTCCACATGAAACTCCAGCACTTGCGCGGCAACAGGGGTATCGTTATAAGGAATGTCTATTGCATGGGTTTCACTGCTGGTCGGCTCGCCTGTTTTCAGCAGGCATGCCGCTACAGAAATTACCAGTGTTACCAGGCTGGTACCTGCCGGAGCAGCGATTTCCTTATAGGGAATAAAAGTATCAATGCTTATGGTCACCGCGTTTGGCTGCGGTACACCGATGGTAAGCGGTACTTTAAACCGTTGACTTACAGGTTGCCCTTTTGTAAACTCAAGTTCGCTGATATAAGGTACTGCATCTGTCGATGGCAATTCGTCGATTTCTGAAGTCCCAAGCCATTTGGATATGGCACCGGAAAACCTGCTTTGCATGCTTCTGTCGGTTGCATTGGGCATAGAAGGCGTTAGCCCGCTGCGTAAGGCTTTGCCGGCCCTTGCGGCTACACCAAAATTTGCCGATCTTATTTTCGTTGCTGCCGATTGGTTCACATGCAATGCCCTCGACCGCGTACAGTTGGTGCCCATGCGCCGGTAAAACACCACATTTCCGATAGTGCCATTTAAAAACACGTCTGTTACTTTAGCCATGATCTTTTTATTTATTTAGTTTATGTTTCATCTATATTTATTACCTGAACGCCTCGTACCTGCGCCTGTCCCGGTGCCTTACCCGTGCGTTAATTAACGCACGGGTAAGGCAGTTTATTACTCGCAGGTATAAGGAGGGACACTGGCGGGCATAGGGATCATGGTAATTAGCTGTTTTGGAAAAATAATAGAAGGATGGTTTTATAAATTATTATGAGCTGTTTTATATAAGGTTTGAAGGATTGTTACTTTTTTATAATTCATTTGATGGATAGGACGATTAGATTAGACGGAAGAGGAAAAGGATTTTCTTAGAACCTGCAGAATACAAACATGTAGTACTCGGATTAGTGTTCTTAAAATTTGCCAGCGATAAGTTTGAAGAACGCAGGGCACAACTTATTCCCGAAGGAAAGGCAAAGTATTTCATCACAAACCTATAAGGTTTTTGAAACCTTATAGGTTTTATTAAACACTCAAAGAGCAATACAAAAGCAGCTGGCAGGAAGTGGAAAAGTTGTATGGCATTTTGAGCCAGAGGGCGTTTAGAGGAGAGCTGACTTTGGAAAAGGTTGTTACAAATTGAAAATAAGAATCAGGGATATTTGTTGGTTTACTGGGTTCATCACAAACCTATAAGGTTTTTGAAACCTTATAGGTTTTATTAAACACTCAAAGAGCAATACAAAAGCAACTGGCAGGAAGTGGAAAAATTGTATGGCATTTTGAGCCAGAGGGCGTTTAGAGGAGAGCTGACTTTGGAAAAGGTTGTTACAAATTGAAAATAAGAATCAGGGATATTTGTTGGTTTACTGGGTTCATCTACAAACCTATAAGGTTTTTGAAACCTTATAGGTTTTATTAAATACTCAAAGAGCAATACAAAAGCAGCTTGCAGGAAGTGGAAAAGTTGTATGGCATTTTGAGCCAGAGGGCGTTTAGAGGAGAGCTGACTTTGGAAAAGGTTGTTACAAATTGAAAATAAGAATCAGGGATATTTGTTGGTTTACTGGGTTCATCACAAACCTATAAGGTTTTTGAAACCTTATAGGTTTTATTAAATACTCAAAGAGCAATACAAAAGCAGCTTGCAGGAAGTGGAAAAGTTGTATGGCATTTTGAGCCAGAGGGCGTTTAGAGGAGAGCTGACTTTGGAAAAGGTTGTTACAAATTGAAAATAAGAATAAGGGATATTTGTTGGTTTACTGGGTTCATCACAAGCCTATAAGGTTTTTGAAACCTTATAGGTTTTATTAAACACTCAAAGAGCAATACAAAAGCAACTGGCAGGAAGTGGAAAAGTTGTATGGCATTTTGAGCCAGAGGGCGTTTAGAGGAGAGCTGACTTTGGAAAAGGTTGTTGCAAATTGAAAATAAGAATCAGGGATATTTGTTGGTTTACTGGGTTCATCACAAACCTATAAGGTATTTTGAAACCTTATAGGTTTTATTAAACAGGTTCATCACAAACCTGTAATTCTTAAACTAAAATTCATTTTGATTTCTGTTTAATTAGCGGCCCGGAGGTATTGGGTGAAAAATAAAACGCGGCAGAAACTCCGAAAAAGGATACGTTGCTTGCAGATTGTCTGCCACTATAATAATATTGTCCAAAAAAAGCGTTGAAGTGAAGTTTTTCGCTAAAGGAGTATTCAATTCCGTAAGTAACCTCTGTTAAAAGATTTTCTTCAGCATTGATGACATAGCCAATGCCCGCTGTAAATGTATTGGTAAATTTTCCTTCCTGAAATATATTTAAATTAGGGCGTATTTCGAAATAACCGGTGGTGTCCCGCCCTGTCACCGGGCTTAGGGTTGTCTTTCCAAAATCCAGGCCCAGGCTAAACACATCCCATTGTTGGCCTAATTCAACAGCAACGTTCGACTTATCAGCAATTGTTCCGGCCGAATTGGTTAAGCTGGGTGCCAGGGAAATATAGGTCTGAGAAAAACAATGGCAACCTAAAAATATCAATAGTATACTGACGAATTTTTTATTCATCCCTGTTTTTAGTATTTTGAAGATTAATTGCTAAGCATGAATAAAAATATTAAATGAAGATGAAGTCGGTTATTATCACCACCATAAACATACCAAAAGAAATCAGTATGGCACTTTTATTATTTGAAATAAACTTTAGCAACTCCATTTTCGGATACCTTAAGATTTGGCGATAGCATTGTTGCTGCAAGATTTCCTTATTGCTAATTACGAACTGTTACACCATCCAAAATAGCGCGGGTCTCCAGACCTCTGATTGTTCGTCAGCTGATAAATTCTTTCCCCCTATTTCAAAATACGCTACCTTGTATTGCATTCAAACCCAATACGTTCTATTAAATACAATTCCAAAGTTCTCACAAACCTATAAGGTTTTTTGAAACCTTATAGGTTTTATATCATTATTATCACCATAAATTTATTACAGATGAACGATTACCACCAACCGCTTTTACCAGATAACACATACCACTTGTTTTCAAGAGCAGTTGGTAAGGAAAAACTATTTTTATCTCATGAAAATTATCTCTTTTTCCTACAAAAATTGAAGCAGCACACCAGCAGCATTTGTCAATTATATGGCTATGCACTGATACCAAATCATTTTCATCTTGTAGCAAGAATTAGAGATGAAAAAACAATCATTAAACAATTTGAAGAGGTAAAAAAGAAGCCGTTTGAATCGCTCATGCACAACCTGAGCGATTTCATTATGGAAAGATTTAGCAACTTTCTAAACAGTTATACAAAGGCATTTAATAAAGTAAACCACCGAAAAGGCGCATTATTCATGGACTATTTGAAAAGGAGCGTGGTGAGCGATTCAAACGATTTTACGTCATATATTTGGTATGTTCATAAAAATGCAGTTCATCATCAGTTGGTGAAAACAATTGGGGAATGGCCATATGACAGCTACCGATCGTTGCTCAGTGATTCCCCGACTTCATTGTTGAGGGGCGAGATAATAGAATGGTTTGGAAGCAGGGAAGAATTTATTAAATTTCATGAACAAACGATTGATCCAAAATGTGACATATATGATATTTAGAACAACATATTTGAACACAAACCTATAAGGTTTTTTGAAACCTTATAGGTTTTATTAAACAGGTTCATCACAAACCTATAAGGTTTTTTGAAACCTTATAGGTTTTTATTAGGATGCTCACAAACCTATTTGAAACCTTATAGGTTTTATTAAACTCTCTATTAAAACACAATTCCAATGAACGAACTAAATATTTCAAAATCTTTCCGTCGTTATCCCTTTTTTTTATTGCTTACTCTCACAACCTTCCTCTCTTCTCAAACCATTGCCCAGCCTGGAAGAACGGAGATTACCAAATGGCAGGATGATAAGAAAACTGCCGTTTCAATCACGTATGATGATGGTTCCAGAAATCAGTTCAAAGTAGCTTTACCGATCATGGAACGGTTACAATTACCGGCTACTTTTTTCGTGATAACAGGCCCAATCAAAGGTTCTGTTCATCCGCCAAAGTTTGTAGGAAGACCGGTTAATGAAATTATTGCTGAAACTGCGAATGTTCCCACTAATCAGAATAATTTTTTTGAACGCGCTTCAGCTTGCTTGTATCTCGGCTATGCCGGCACATTGCCTTATTACAATAAAGCAGATGCACTTTATGAAAGCGGAAAATCTGAAGCGGCCTGGAAAGTGATGGACACACTTTATATGAAAGCGCGGAATAAAGAACTGTCACCCGGAAAAGATACCAGCATGGAGATGGGCCAGGAAGAAGGTTTAACCTGGGAGCAAGTGAAAAAAGACGCGGCCAAAGGTTATGAATTCGCAAGCCATACGGTTACTCATGCACACCTGGCGATTTTGGACAGTGCCAACATGAGTTATGAACTGAGAAAAAGTAAGGATGATATTTTGAAACACCTTGGCCCGAAATATACTTTCTCAGCTGAAGTGCCTTTTGGAATTGAAGACAAACGTGTGATGAAATTTGGTTTTCCGATTTATGAAGCGTTGAGAAATTCCATGCCGGAGCCGTGGATGGAAGAGATCAACCGCGGTTATAAAGAGCAGCCCGGAAATTCAAACAAAGAATATGTGCAATGGCAAAGAGGACCCTTATCGAACACCCCTATGGATTTGATGAAATCGTGGATTGATACTTCACTGGCGCATGACAACATCTGGCTCGTACTGGTTTTTCACGGAATAGATGACATTGGCTGGGAGCCCACACCGCATGAAAAACTGCAACAATATTTTGAATACATCAAATCAAAAGAGAACAATATTTGGGTGGCGCCTTTCGGAGATGTGGCGCGATATGTAAGAGAAAGAATGAGCGCCAAAGTGAAAACGAGCCTTGAAAAAAATAAGATCAACGTCGGTCTTACCCATTCTCTCGACCACGAAACATATGATTTGCCATTGTCTTTAAAAACGTATGTTTCTCCCGAATGGAACACTGTTTTGGTGAAACAAAATGGTAAGCAACAAAATATTGTTTCTCAAAAAGATGCCTACGGAAGTTATGTTTTGTATCAGGCGGTTCCGAATGAGGGAAGCATTACTATTTCGGAAAAATAGAAATTCCATTTATTTCTTCCTTTACTGTGTGCATAATTTTTGATACAACAAAAAAGAATTTTTATTTCTACATTTATGCGATTATTGAAATGTTTTTTTCTCAAACTTTTCATTCTGATAACCTGATTTTTAAAAGTGAACTTTCTAAAAACCACAATTTTTTTCTCATGCGAAAATGTACCGGTACAGTATTTATTATGTCTTTGATCATGATCTCACAAGTTTCCTTTTCTCAAACTAATTGGAGTGTGAAAAACACCGAGTTTAGCAACCATTGGCAAATACAATCATCAGGCAAAGTGAAAGCGAATGATTCAGCAATTTCTACTTTAAAATTTCATCCCGTTAACTGGTATGCCGCCAGGGTTCCGAACAGTACTTTAGGCTCCCTGGTTGATGCAGGCGTTTTTAAAGACATTTTTTTTAATAGAAATCTTGAAAAAATTCCTGATAGTTTATTTACTGCGCCCTGGTGGTATCGGCGCACATTTACTATTGAGAAAATAAATCCCGGACAGGTGTATCGGTTGCGTTTTAATGGAATCAGCTATCGTGCAGATATCTGGTTGAATGGCAAAAAAATCGCTTCTGCTGATACCATTCAGGGTAGTTTCCGCCAGTTCATTTTCGATGTATCCCCATTTATTAAAAAAGGCGAAAACGTACTTGCATTAAAGGTTACAAAGGCAGGCCCGGGCGAGCTGAACATCGGATTTGTAGATTGGAATCCGGAACCCGCAGATAATAATATGGGCATCTGGAGGCCGGTTCATTTGCTGGAATCCGGTCCTGTTTCTATCGAAAATCCTTTTGTGATTACAGATGTTGATACGGCTACCTTGGAACATGCAGACATCTCTTTGCGCGTTACTTTGCATAATAATTCGGATAAAAATATCAATGGAATTTTAAAAACTTCTATTGAAAATGACATCCGCATTTCAAAACCGGTTTCTTTGAATGCAAATGAATCTAAAGAAATAATTCTTACTCCCCAGGAATATAAATCATTGGCGATAAATCATCCAAAGCTTTGGTGGACTCATGATTTAGGTGAACCGCATCTTTATTCTCTTGAACTAAATTATGAAACAAACAACCAGATTTCTGACACTAAAAAAATGAAATTCGGTATCCGTTCTGTTTCTGATTACAGAACCGATAGCGGTTTTCGCGCTTATCGTTTGAATGGTAAAAAGATATTGATAAAAGGTGGTGGCTGGACAGACCCGATGTTGCTGAATCCAACCCCCGAATATGAACGTGCCGGAATTGATTATGCGGTGCACATGAATCTCAATTCAATAAGGATGGAAGGTTTCTGGGGCGAAAATGAACATCTATATGACCTCTGCGATGAGAAGGGAATTTTGATAATGGTTGGTTTCAGTTGCCAATGGGAATGGAAGGGGATTTTTGGAACGCCGGATGATAAATATGGAGCAATTGTAACTCCCGAACAAATGGATGTGGCTGCTAAATCATGGCACGATCAGATTGTGTGGCTCAGAAATCATCCAAGCATTTTTTTATGGCTGTATGGAAGTGATAAATGGCCGAGGCCGGAACTTGAACAAAAGTACTTAGACGTTTTGAGTAAGGTGGATAATACACGCCCTTATGCTCAATCAGCCAAAGAATGGACAAGCGAAATTACCGGCAAAACAGGAATGAAAATGCGCGGCCCTTATGATTATGTACCGCCGGATTATTGGTACATTGATACACTTTATGGTGGCGCTTTTGGATTCAATACCGAAACTGGCCCCGGCCCTGAAATTCCGGTTTTGGAAAGTTTGCAAAAGATGATTCCGAAAGATTCATTGTGGCCAATTTCAAGTTCGTGGTTGTATCATGCAGCCCGTGGAAATTTTCACAATCTTACTGCATACAACAATGCGATGGAGCAAAGGCTTGGCAAGGCAAATGATTTAACCGATTATTTGCGCAAAGCCCAATACCTGAATTACGAAGGAATGCGTGCGATGTTTGAAGCTTTTGAAGCCAACCGTTTTAAAGCCACCGGAATTATTCAATGGATGTACAACGCTTCATGGCCGAAGCTTTGGTGGCAATTGTATGATTTTTACCTGATGCCAACAGGTGCGTTATATGGAGCAAGAATTGCAAACGAACCTCTACATATTTCATATAATTACGGGCAAAAAGCGGTGGATGTAATGAACAATACGGCAAAAACTTCTGAAGAGCTTACAGCAGAAATAAACGTGCTTGACTTTAACGCAAAATCAATTTTGAAAAAATCGATTCCTGTTTCACAACTTGCTTCACAGGAAACGAAATCGGTTTTTTCTTTGCCTGATGACATGAATGTCAGTAAAACATTTTTTCTGGATTTAAGATTATTTGATAAACAACATGGCTTGCTCAGTACCAATTTTTATGTTTTGTCAACGCAAAGAGACAGCCTGGATGAGAAGAAAAGTACGTGGTACATTACACCACAATCGCAATATGCGGACCTTACCATGTTGGAGAAATTGCCAAAAGTAAAATTGCAAAAGAGCGAAACGGTTTCACAAAAAGGAGAGAATACGGTAATCAATGTGAAACTGAAAAACCCGTCCCAGCATGTTGCATTTATGATTTATTTAGATTTGAAAAAAGGACAGAGCGACGAATCGGTTGTTCCTGTTTTTTGGGATGAAAATTACTTTACGCTTTTACCAGGAGAAGAAAGAACAGTTTCTGTTTCTGTCCATACGTCTGACCTTGGAAAAGAAAAAGGGAGAGTGGTTGTAGGGGGATGGAATGTGCAGTAGTTCGTAGTTCATTTCAGCAGACCTATAAGGTTTTAAAAACCTTATAGGTCTTTAAAAGTTCCAGGTTCATAGTTTTAGTTTGTAACTAGCTCAATTCTCAGTTCGTAATTCTTAATTCATAATTCAAAGATGAAAACCTTAAAAATAGCAGTAGCCCAATTCCAGCCAAAAGATGGCGATAAAGAATACAATCTTTCTGTCATTGATAAATTAACAGCCAAAGCAAAAGAGAGTGGGGCAGAAGTAATAAGTTTTCATGAAATGTCGATAACCGCTTACACTTTTTTCAAAGACCTTTCGAGAGATGCAGTGAAAAGTTATGCGGAAAAAGTGCCTGGAAAAAGTACACAAAGATTAATTGGAATTGCTGCAAAGTACGACATCACTGTATTAGCCGGACTTGTTGAAGTTGATGATGAGGATAAACTTTATAACACGTATTTCTGCGTGGACAAAAACGGTTTGAAAGCAAAATACAGAAAGATCCATCCGTTCATCAGCAAATATTTATCACCGGGAAATGAATATGTTGTTTTTAATATCAAAGATTGGAAATGTGGTATTTTAATTTGTTATGATAATAATGTGGTGGAAAATGTAAGAGCCACTTCTTTGCTTGGCGCTGAAATTATTTTTGCTCCGCATGTTACCATGTGTACGCCTTCCTCCATGCCTGGAAGAGGTTTTGTGGATGACGCACTTTGGCAAAAAAGAGAATTGGATCCGGTACCGTTGAGAATGGAATTCGACGGACCGAAAGGAATGCAATGGCTGATGCGCTGGCTTCCTGCCAGGGCGTATGACAACGGTGTTTATTATGTTTTTACCAATCCCATCGGCTATGATGGCGATCAATTGAAAAACGGGAATTCTTTGATCCTCGATCCTTACGGAGATGTGATGGTTGAAATAAAAAGTTTCAATGATGAAATAGCGATGGCAACAGTTACAGAAGATAAATTAAAACTTTCAGGTGGATTCCGTTATAAGAATGCGAGAAAACCAGAGTTGTATAAAGATATTATCGGTGCAGAACATAATTCGCAAACAAAGCCTGTTTGGATGGAGAAGGAGGAAGTGGTTTAGTTCAGAGTTTGTAGTTCAAGGTTCAAAGTTGAAAGTTGAAAGTTGAAGGTTCAAGGTTGAAGGTTCAAAGTTGAAGGTTCAAAGTTCAAAGTTGAAAGTTGGTAGTTCAAGGTTCGTAGTTCAAATAGTTTAAAGTTCATCGTTTTGTTCGCTTTTAATATTCATAATTTAATTCACAATTCACCCATTCACAATTCACAATTCAGCATCCATGTCAACGACCATCACTGCAAAGAGAAACTACTACATTGTTTTTCTGATCATGCTCACTTTCTTCGTGATCTCTTTTCTCACAAACATCATCGGCGCTTTGATCCCTGATATCAAATCCGGTTTTCATCTTAGCCTAACTGAAGTGGCCATTTTGCCATTTGCTTTTTTTATTGCTTATGGTGTCATGTCAATTCCCTCTGGTATTATGAATGAAAAATATAAAGAAAAAAAGATCATGGTGGCAGCGTTTGTGGTTTCATTCGTGGGTTCTTTGCTGCTGGTTTTATTTCCCAACTATTCCAGTTATATCATCTCATTGTTTTTGATTGGTTGCGGGATGGCCATGCTACAAGTAGTTATCAATCCACTGCTTCGCACTTCGGGTGGAGAAGAAAATTATGCTTTTAATTCTGTATTGGCTCAATTGATTTTTGGAGCTGCTTCCTTCATCAGTCCACTTGTATATTCTTACCTGGTGACCAACCTTGCAAATAAGGGAGAAATAGATCCCGTTCAACGGATCTTCGCTTCTGTTGTTCCGCAAAACCTTCCATGGATTTCGTTGTATTGGGTATTCGCAGCGGTAAGCCTGATCATGTTCGTGGTTATTTTGATATCCCGTTTTCCAAAAGTAATTCTCAGTAAAGATGAAAAAGCAGGTGCCTTAAAAGTTCATTTAGATCTTCTAAAAAAACCAATCGTTATTTTATTTTTCATTGGAATGTTTTGTTATGTAGGAACGGAGCAAGGCACCGCAAACTGGATTTCTCAGTTTCTTTACGAATATCATCATTATGATCCACAAACCACAGGAGCCAGCGCTGTAGCATATTTCTGGGGATTAATGACAGCAGGCGGCGTACTGGGATTATTTTTATTAAAGATCATGGATAGCGCTAAAGTGCTTATTGCATTTACGATTTTAGCCATCATCACTTTAAGTATTGGATTATTTACAAACAATGATCGCGTTGCTTTATATGCTTTTCCAATCGTTGGATTTTTTGCATCAGTGATGTATCCTATCATCTTTTCATTGGCATTAAATTCATTGGAAGAACACCATGGAGCATTTTCAGGAATCTTGTTGACCGGAATTATCGGCGGAGCAGTCATTCCATTAATTATCGGTGCAATCGGTGATCGTTTTGGCTTGCGCACAGGAATGTTCTTTTTGTATATCACACTCGGTTATATTTTAAGCGTTGGTTTTTGGGCAAAACCTCTTATAAAAAATAAAACGATTCAGGATTCGAGGAAGTTGAAGGTTGAAGGTTGAAGGTTGAAAGTTGAAGGTTAAAAGTTGAAGGCTCAACTACGGATATTATTACCTTATTAAATTATTCACCATTCACCATTCACCAATTCACCATTCACCAATTCACCATTCACCTTCTTGCTACTAACATCTCACTACTAATATCTTTTCTATGAAAACAAATATTCTAGGCATTGATCTCGGCGGCACACACGTTCGTGCTGGCATTGTTTCGGAAGGGAAATTAATAAAAATGGATTCAGTCAGAATTCCTGCAGATGGCTCTGTAGATGAAGTGTTGCACGTAATCTATCAATTGATTGATCCCTTGATTAATGGAAATATTAAAGCCATTGGTATTGGTGTTCCAAGTGTAGTCGATGTAGAAAAAGGAATTGTTTATGATGTTCAAAATATTCCTTCCTGGAAAGTGGTTGAATTAAAAAAACTCATGGAAGAAAGATACCGGCTTCCGGTATTGATCAACAATGATGCAAATTGTTTTGCCCTTGGGGAAAAATATTTTGGCAAAGGACAACAAGTACATTCTTTAATCGGATTAACAATTGGTACCGGAATGGGTGCCGGAATTATTATTAATGACAAGCTATATCCCGGACTGAATACCGGAGCAGGTGAATTTGGAAATGTAGATTATCTCGATAAATATTATGAATATTATGCGAGCGGACAATTTTTTGAAAATTGTTATCATACAACCGGTGAAGCGGTTTTTCAAAAAGCGCAATCAGCAGATCCGTTATCAATTATCATTTTAGAAGAATTGGGAACCCACATCGGCAATGCGATCAAGATGATTCTTTATACGTATTGCCCAGAATTAATCATTCTGGGTGGTTCCATCAGCAAGTCGTATCCTTTTTTTCAAAAGACCATGTGGGAACGCATACATACGTATGTTTATTCAAATACACTTGAGCATTTTCACCTCGAAGTATCTGAACTGGAAAATGCGGGAGTGCTCGGTGCCGCTGCAGTCTGTTATGATCAGCAGCCTTCTCATTTTTAAAAACAATGCGTTTAAATAATTAAAAAATACGGTAATGAATAAAACAGGATTCTTCATTATTTCTTCGTTTACTGTTGTCTTCTTTTTTGTTTCCTGCAAATCAACAACCACATTTCCAAAACCTGCTCATATTGTAATCGTGGTGGAAGAAAATCATGGTTATGATCAAATAATTGGCTCAGAAAATGCACCTTACATTAATCAGTTGGCAAAAGAAGGAACATTATTTACGAATTCTTCGGCAGTTACTCATCCGAGCCAGCCTAATTATCTCGCTCTTTTTTCAGGAAGTACGCAAAATGTGGATGGCGATGAATGCCTGATGGGAAAAGGCCCTTATACTACTCCAAACCTTGGTGCAGCGCTGATCAAAGCCGGTTATACTTTTAATGGTTATTCCGAAACTTTGCCTGAGCAAGGATTTGCTGAATGTTCATACGAGGAAATAAAGGGGTACGACTATGCAAGAAAACATGCGCCATGGGTAGATTGGCAGGGCGATAAAGAAAATGGATTGGCCACTTATACCAATCAGCCGTTTACTGATTTCCCATCAGATTTCGATCAATTACCCACCGTATCTTTTGTAATTCCGAATGAAGGAAATGATATGCACAACATTGACCTCAACGGCGATACAGCCGCAATCAAACGCGGTGACCAATGGTTGAAGGATCATCTTTCCGCTTATGTAGAATGGGCAAAGAATAATAACAGCCTCTTCATTCTTACTTTTGATGAAGATGAAACTGCCAGCATGATTCACAATCACATCGCTACTATTTTTGCTGGTCAAATGGTAAAGACAGGGTTGAACAGCAGTTCCATAAATCATTACAGTGTATTACGTACCATCGAAACGCTCTATCATTTACCACCTTCAGGAAATGCAATAGCAGATAATATCACGGGAATCTGGAAATAATTTTTAAAAAAATAAAAACAAAACTGTTATGAAAAAAATGATGCGAATGTTACTGGCCGTTTCTGTCTTTCTTTTCATCAAAGATGCAAAAAGCGCTCCTTTCCAAATAGCGCAAAATGTGCCGGATACGTTGCCGGTGCGTGGTTTTGTGATCGCTGCTCCACGCCCAACAGGTGTAGATTCCTTTGTTACATTTATTTCCAGGGAGCTTGCGCCGCGACATGTTAATACATTGATTCTGCGGGTGGATTATCATTATCAATTCAAAAGTCATCCGGAATTGATTGATAGTTTTGCGTTGTCGAAGAAAGAGGTGAAAAGAATGGTTCGCGCATGCAAAGAAGCCGGTATTCAAATCATTCCGCAAATCAATTTGTTGGGACATCAGTCGTGGGGAAACCGCGCTGATAAATTGTTGAGTGTTTATCCTCAATTTGATGAAACGCCGTGGGTGCAAATGCCGGTAAAATATGAATGGCCGAATGCCGATAATCTATATTGCAAAAGTTATTGCCCCCTTTATCCCGGACTGCACGACATTATTTTTTCCTTGATCGATGAGATTTGCGATGCATTTGAAAGCAATGCTTTCCATGCCGGAATGGATGAAGTGTTTTATATTGCTGATCCGAAGTGTCCACGATGTGGAGGGCATGATCCGGCACAAATATTTGCCGATGAAGTCAGGAGAATCAATGACCATCTTGTTGAAAAAGGAAGGCAATTATGGATTTGGGGCGATCGCCTTCTCGATGGAAAAACGACCGGGCTGGGAGAGTGGGAAGCCAGCAAGAACAACACTTTCAGGGCAGTAGATATGATTCCAAAAGAGGTGGTTATTTGCGACTGGCATTATGAAAGGCCCGATCAGACTGCGGTTTATTTTGCGATGAAAGGTTTTAAGGTAATGACTTGTCCGTGGAGAAATGGAGATACCGGCGCTCAACAGGTCAGTGATATGTATCGGTTCCGTCAAAGTTCTACTCCTGAAATGAAAGAGCGTTTCAAGGGAATTCTGCAAACCATCTGGAGCCGCAATGATCTGTTTCTGAAAGAATTTTATTCAACTGATTCTACAAATAATTCAAATACTCGCGGACAGGCCGATTGTTTCAGAAAAGTTTTTTCGGTAATGAATGTGAATTAATAACCATTATGATGAAACGAAGGCTTCCTTCCATTGACGTCATCCGCGCACTTACCATGTACTTCATGGTTTTTGTAAATGATTTGTGGACCGATAAAAGTATTCCTTCCTGGCTGGAACACGCACCTGGAAAGG
Source organism: uncultured Chitinophagaceae bacterium (assembly GCA_963706825.1). Taxonomy (GTDB): domain Bacteria; phylum Bacteroidota; class Bacteroidia; order Chitinophagales; family Chitinophagaceae; genus Ginsengibacter. The sequence continues at coordinate 279,115 of CAVPNT010000007.1, forward strand.
CGGATGCAATGGGTTTTGCGGATATCATTTTTCCTGCCTTTTTATTCATCGTCGGATTATCCATTCCTTACAGCCAGCAAAGCCGCGTGGCACGTGGCGAATCAAAACTGCAGATCTTTCGGCATATCCTACTCCGTTCCGTAGGGCTGATTGTGATGGGATTTTTTCAAATGAATATGGAAAATTACAGTAACCAATCTTTGTTGCCGCGTCCTGTTTGGGTGATATTGGTAACGGTTTCTTTTTTCCTGATATGGATGGATTATCCAAAAGAAAAACAGAAAAAGAACCGCTGGTTACAAATTTCAGGAATTGCAATTTTGATTTTAATGGCGGCACTTTATAAAGGGAATTCGCCTCATGGAATCATCTGGATGCAAGCTCATTGGTGGGGGATATTGGGATTGATTGGATGGGCTTATTTTGCTTGTGCGACCATTACACTTTTTGCTGAAGAAAAGCCGCTTGTTCTCATTGTTTTTTTTGTTTTTTTTGTTTTCTTTAATTCTGTTGTAATACTAAATCCTGGTTTGTTTTCACCATCATTGAAAAATACCATTGGTTCACTCGGACTTGGAAATGCATCCAATTCTTCTATTGCTTTATTAGGGGTGATCTGTGCTGTTTTCTATAGGAAATCTTCTGAAAAAACAATACAGATTGAGCTGATTTTAATTTTAATCGCCGTTATTCTTTTTGTTTTTGGCTTTGCAACAAGGCCACTGTGGGGCATTTCAAAAATAAGAGCGACTCCTTCGTGGACAACCATTTGCGGTGCCATCAGCATTCTTACTTTTGCATTTTTAATATTTTTAGTGGATAAAAAAGGAAAAGAAAACTGGTTCAAAGCGATAAAGCCAGCGGGAACAAGCACGCTTACCTGTTACCTGCTTCCGTATTTGCATGAAGCGATTTTTTTATCCATCATCGGCATTCATCTTCCGTTAATTATCAGAACCGGATGGATGGGAGTTATCAAATCACTTCTGTTTGCATTAATCATTGTTTTGATAACGGGTTGGTTGGAAAAGCGGCGTTTAAGATTGAAGATATAGACAGAGAATGGCAGCTTTCATTTTTTCTTCCCTCATTTGTTCATTAGGGTTTGTAATTTTTTTTAGGGAAATGATTAGTATTTGCTTCTTACTTTCTTTTCGCAACTCTTTATTTAGCCCAAAAGCACAAAGAGGAAAGATCCAGCCAGTTTACTTTCAGAATAAAAAGAGGGAAGTATCAATTAGTGCCCGTCTGCGAAAACAGGAATCTTTGATATTTATTGGTTTACTGTAAATCTATTTGCTCAGTTAGATTTTATTTTACTCAAACAAACCACTGCTCAGATACCGGTCGCCACGATCGCAGGCAATAAATACGATCACGCCTTCTTTCAATTCATGGCTCAATCTGAGTGCCGCAGCCGCTGCTCCACCGCTACTAACGCCGGCAAAGATTCCTTCCTCTTTGGCAAGCTGCCTGCACGTATCTTCTGCTTCCTGCTGTGAAATATCCATAACCTGATCCACTTTTTTCGGATCAAATATTTTCGGCACATACTCTGCCGGCCATCTGCGGATACCAGGAATTGAAGACCCTTCTGTAGGCTGGCAACCAACAATTTGTATTGCAGGATTCTGTTCTTTGAAAAAATCAGAGCACCCCATGATCGTTCCGGTAGTGCCCATGGCACTTACAAAATGAGTGATGCTTTTGTCGGTATCTCTCCAGATTTCCGGCCCTGTCGTTTTATAATGTGCCATTGAATTATCAGGATTGGCAAATTGATTGAGAAGAAAATAATCACCGCCTGCTGCTTTTTCTTCAGCATAATCGCGGCTTCCTTCCATCGTTTCGAGCAAGGTTACTTTGGCGCCGTATGCTTTCATCGTCACAACTCGTTCAGGAGTAGAATTTACAGGCATCACGAGCTCAATATCCAAATTAAAAAGTCCGGCCATCAAAGCCATGGCAATACCTGTGTTTCCGCTGGTTGCTTCTATCAGTTTTGTGCCTTTTTTGATGTCGCCGCGCTCCAGCGCACTGCGTATCATATTCAGGGCCGGGCGATCTTTTACACTTCCTCCCGGATTATTGCCTTCGAGTTTTGCATATACTTTCACAGATTTGTTTGTGTTCAGCCTGATGAGTTCAACCATCGGAGTGTTGCCTACCGTATCTAAAATAGTCGCCATTTTTTATACATTATTATTGATAAATTTATTCTCTATAATGGTTATTTCCGGATTTTGAAAAACCAGTGAGCCGGGCGGTACAGATTGGGTTAACCATACATTTCCACCGATTACCGATCCTTCACCAACAACGGTGTCGCCGCCTAAGATGGTAGCACCGGAATAAATAACGACATTGTCTTCAATCGTGGGATGCCGTTTTTGCATGGCCATACTTTTACTGATACTCAATCCACCCAACGTAACACCCTGGTACATTTTCACCTGTCTGCCGATGACCGTCGTTTCGCCAATAACGATTCCGGTGCCGTGATCAATCATAAAATATTCACCGATTTCGGCTGCCGGATGAATGTCAATGCCTGTTTTGCTATGCGCAAATTCTGTAAGAATGCGTGGCAAGAGAGGTACGTTCTGCAGGTAAAGTGTGTGTGCAATCCGGTAAAAACAAAGTGCATAAAATCCGGGATAAGCCCGGATTACTTCAAATTCACTTCTTGCCGCAGGGTCGCCCTGTTCAATGGCTTCAATATCTGTATTGAGCATGCGGTACAATTCCGGTAAGCGACTAAAAAAATCTGCGCTTACTGCACTATGATCACAGTTTGTACAGGCTCTTGTGGCATCGAGCATTTGAATCAGTTCTTTTTGAAGTCTCAACAGTTCATCATCTATTGCTGCTATGGTGGGATAACTGCATTTAGACAACTCCGGGTATAAAACGCAGATAAGCCTTGATGCCCATTCGGCAATGACTTCGTTTGAAGGAACCTGTTCTTTTTGCTGCTGCTTTAAATAGATATCTTTTAAAAATTGCTCTTTCATGCTTTTGCGATCTAAGAAATCCCTTTGGCAGATATTCTTTTTTCTTTTAGAATTGTAAAATTAAACGTTTCATTTAAGGAAGAATGATTTTTTGTTGAAATGCTCCGCTCATTCGTTTATTTTCCGCCACCGCTCGTGTCTTAACGAAGCGATTGGTAAAACCTAAAGATGGTTCATAAGATACGAACCATGCCGGCTACATACACTTGCAGTAAAGCAACAAATACACCGGATTCCTGTTTTATTCGCCTCGGTTCTGCGTCCACGACCCGATTGGCAAAAGATAAAGGTGGTTCGTGAGACACGGACCATGGCGGGTAGATGGGAGCCATAACCGCGAATTCAGCCGCTAACTGATCCTTCTCACTTTTGATTTGAAAGTGAAATGATTGGATCTTTCCTATTTGTGCTGTTGGGCTAATTAAAGCGTCACGAAAAGAGAGGCTGAAGAACATACTGATCATTTCCCTAAAAAAAATAAAAAAACAGCATACTAAAAAAGCAGCGTGAGAAACGAACGTTGTTTATTAATTTTTTTCCCAATAAATATTTAGTTTTATTTTTTCAAAAATATTCAGATGAATACTGCTTCCGGTTCCCGTAAAAATGTAATCTTCATTGTAATCGTTGCCTCTCTTGGTTATTTTGTAGATATCTATGATCTCGTTATTTTTTCTATTGTACGAATTCAGAGTTTTCATGACATCGGCATTCCGGAGGCAGCAATGCGAACCGGTGGCGAATATGTGTTGAACATGCAAATGGGTGGCCTCTTGCTGGGTGGCATCATTTGGGGAATTATCGGCGATAAATTTGGCAGAATTAAAGTGCTTTTTGGTTCTATTCTTCTTTATTCTTTTGCCAATATGGCCAATGCGTATGTAACAAATATCAACAGTTATGCTATCGTGAGATTCCTTGCCGGCGTAGGTTTGGCGGGAGAATTGGGTGCAGGAATTACTTTGGTGAGCGAGAGTATGAACAAAAATAAACGCGGTTATGGAACGATGATGGTTGCCGTGGTTGGTGTGCTCGGTGCTATCGCCGCTTTTTATGTGGCAAAGCATTTTGACTGGCGCAATGCATATCTCGTAGGCGGCGGTATTGGTATTTTTTTGCTGGCGCTTCGTGTCGGAACTTTTGAATCCGGTTTGTATAAAAATGTTGCCGATAAAAAAATTGTAAAAGGCAAATTCAGCATGTTATTTTCAAACCGCGAAAGGTTTTTACGTTATTTATATTGTTTGCTTATCGGACTTCCGATATGGTTTGTCGTTGGGATTTTTGTAACCCAGGCGCCGGAATTTGGGAAAGCATTAGGAGCGCCCGAAACGCTGAGCGCGGGAGTAGGAATTATGTTTACTTATATCGGTATTTCCCTGGGCGATCTTTTTGCAGGTTTGCTGGCGCAAATGACTAAGTCAAGAAAGCTGGCGGTTTTTATTTTTCAAATATTGATTATCATCAGTTCGGTCTGGTACTTGTCAAGCACCGGAATTACCGAGCAAAAATTTCATTGGCTCGCTTTTTTTATGGGATTGGCTGTCGGCTACTGGGCTACATTTGTTACAATTTCTTCCGAACAATTTGGAACCAATCTTCGCGCTACGGTTACTACCACTGCCCCGAATTTTGTAAGAGGCGCTTTGATTCCCAGCACTTTTTTATTTGAGTTTTTTGTGCACCGGTTTAATATTATTACCGCAGGGTACATCATGATTTTCCTGCTTTCTGCAATTGCCATATTTGCTCTTACACAATTAAAAGAAAGCTTCAATAAAGATTTGAATTATTTGGAGGAATGAAGAATTAAGAATGAAGAATTGTGAATGGTGAATTGTGAATTGCGAATGGGTGAATTGTGAATGGGTGAATTGCAACTAATGAGTTTAAGCTCTTTAGCAATATCACAAATTTTGAACTTTGCAGTTTGAACCATTTTCATAGGGCGTTTCCCTATGCTAAAATATATCGCCATTTCAGGGCTTTGAAGCTTTCAACTTTGAATCTTCCCCAAAGCGCGCCTTCCGACAACCTTCTGCTTTTTGCCTTCGGCCTTTTTGAAGAAAATGAAATTTTGTCTGATCTTTTTCGCCGAAAAACTGACACACAATTGTGTTTTTCTGCCAACTAATCTGATAAAATAATTTGGTACAATTATTCGTGCTACATTTGCAACCCAAATAATAAATTAAATAAATTTAACAATTATGGCAAAAGAAACTTTTGAACTCTTTGATGACAGAGTTCTGGTTAAACCGAATGCGGCTGAAGAGAAAACCGCCGGCGGAATTATTATTCCTGACACAGCAAAAGAAAAACCTCAGAAAGGTACTGTAGTTGCTGTTGGAAAAGGAAAATATGCAGAACAAACCGGAAACCTGATCCCCATGCAGGTGAAAGAAGGCGATACCGTGATGTATGGCAAATATGGCGGTACTGAAATCAGCATTAATGGTGAAGATTACCTCATCATGCGCTCTTCAGATATATTAATGAAAGTTAGTTAATTCATCCTTTAAAAAATTTAATAAAAAACAAAATGGCTAAACAAATATTTTTTGAAATAGAAGCCCGCAATAAAATGAAAAAGGGCGTTGATACGCTTGCAAATGCGGTGAAAGTAACACTTGGGCCAAAAGGCAGAAATGTAGTTATTGACAAAAAATTCGGCGCTCCACAGGTTACCAAAGATGGTGTAACAGTTGCCAAAGAAATTGAACTGGAAGATCCAATTGAAAACATGGGTGCTCAGATGGTAAAAGAAGTAGCTTCAAAAACTGCTGACATTGCAGGTGACGGTACTACCACTGCTACTGTTTTGGCTCAGTCAATTATCAACGAAGGTTTGCGTAACGTAGCTGCGGGAGCGAATCCTATGGATCTGAAGCGTGGTATTGACAAGGCAGTTACAGCAGTCGTAGAAAATTTGAAGAAACAATCTGTAACCGTTGGAAATGATAATAGCAAAATCGAACAGGTTGCTTCTATTTCAGCGAATAATGACGAGTCTATCGGAAAATTAATTGCCCAGGCAATGACAAAAGTGGGTAAAGAAGGTGTGATCACTGTAGAAGAAGCAAAAGGAACTGACACAACTGTAGAAGTGGTAGAAGGTATGCAATTTGACAGAGGTTATGTATCTCCTTACTTCGTTACCAACAGCGAAAAAATGGAAGCTGACCTTCAGAATCCTTACATCCTGATTTATGATAAGAAGATTTCTACAATGAAAGATATTCTTCATATTCTTGAAAAAGTGGCTCAGAGTGGCCGTCCGCTTTTAATTATTTCTGAAGATTTGGAAGGTGAAGCATTGGCAACTTTGGTTGTAAATAAATTGCGTGGTACTTTGAAAGTAGCTGCTGTAAAGGCTCCTGGCTTTGGCGACAGAAGAAAAGAAATGTTGCAGGATATTGCAGTATTGACAAAAGGAATTGTAATAAGCGAAGAGCAGGGTTACAAATTAGAGAATGTTGACCTTTCTTATCTTGGTGAAGCAACTTCTGTAACTATTGATAAAGACAACACGACAGTTGTAGGTGGAAAAGGTGAAAAGAAAGATATCGATGCCCGGGTAAACCAGATAAAAGCGCAGATCGAAAGCACTACATCTGATTATGATAAAGAAAAATTACAGGAGCGTCTTGCCAAGTTGAGTGGCGGTGTTGCTGTACTATATGTGGGCGCTGCTACAGAAGTAGAAATGAAAGAAAAGAAAGACCGTGTGGATGATGCGCTTCATGCAACAAGAGCTGCTGTGGAAGAAGGAATTGTTCCTGGTGGTGGTGTTGCTTACATCCGCGCTATTGATAGCCTTGATAAATTGAAAGGAATCAATGCAGATGAAACTACCGGTGTTCAAATCGTGAAACGCGCTGTGGAAGAGCCTCTTCGCCAGATCGTGATCAACAGCGGAATTGAAGGAAGCATCGTAGTTCAGAAAATCAAAGAAGGAAAAGGTGATTTTGGATTCAATGCACGTACAGAAGTTTATGAAAACTTACTTGCTGCCGGCGTTATTGATCCAACAAAAGTTACCAGAATCGCTTTAGAAAATGCAGCTTCAATTGCAGGAATGTTATTGACTACAGAATGCGTAATTTCTGACAAACCAGAAAAAGATAAACCAGGAATGCCTCCAATGGGTGGCGGAATGGGCGGTGGAATGGGTGATATGGGTTATTAATCCGAACGCATTCGTGCCGAACGATATAGATGTTTAAGTTGAATCCCTTTACAGAAATGTGAAGGGATTTTTTTTGTCATTATTCGATGCGAAAGTTTTATTGGTGATCCTTGAAAATCAAATGGCAGTAAACGAAGAAATAATCGAAATTTTGCTTTGTTTTGGATGCCAAGGAATGGCAGTTTTAATTAACCGGTTCCAAATCTTTTTTGGCCAGCCAGCCGTGGGTAGATTGTCCTTTTTTATTTACATAAATTACATATACAAATCCGTTTTCTTCCCTCGTGGGCGCCAACACAATGGATTGTTGCGGCTGCAAATAAAAAGTTTTTCGCTTGCCTGAATCCGGTGCAGAATGAAACCAGGCTTTATTTATAACCGTATATCGTTGTGAAGAATTATGTGCAATTGTACTTTCTTTGTTCACCTCTGGCAGTATTTCTTTAGCAGGAATATTTTTTTTGATCTCTGCAGGATGGGTTTTGGACATCGTTGAAGTTTGGGCATCCATTTCCGAAAAAGTTTTAACCGAATCGCTATTGGCGCTTCCGGTATTCCTTTTATTATTAGCTTTAAAATAATTCAAATACGAAAAGCCAAGAATAATAACTAAGATTAATAGAAAAAAAATGGCTGGAAACGCTTTTCGTCTTCGCCGGCGTTTTTGCAAAGGAGCTGGTGTTTCATAAAAATGATGTATCCTTTCTTTTTTTGTAGCAATAAATTTATTTTCCTTAGACTGCAACTGTTCATTCTTTAACAGCGAATTATCCACAGCTTGTGGTGATGAAATCAACTTATAATCGTTAAAATTCAGATTATAATTATTCGTTCTGATATCATTTGCGCTGATAAAAAAACTGTTTGCATTTGTTACCTGTGTGCGGTTTTTCCAGTTATCCAAAATAACATTTGCCTCCCTTAAATCTTCCGAGAGACGCACTTTTTCCTGATCTTCATTGTTGATTGTTTCATTGATCGTGCGGCTTTTCTTTGGCTTTTCCATTTTGCAAAACCAAACCTTCCCTGTGGTTTCCGATCGTTTTTTATTAAAGATAAGAATGCCGGCTGCAGCATAAGATTTGCTATGAGGAAATAAATGAATCACGCCTTCCAGAACCGTATTATCTACCATCTCTTTGCGGATATCCTGAACTTCAGGAAGAATGGTTTTTAATAAATTTTCCTGTACCATTACAACCGCACGGCTTCCCGCCTCCATATTTTTAAGGATGTTATTTAATAGAATAATTTCCGTCTGCATATTTTCAGACTTAGCAGTCACATCATCCGTAGTAATGTAATCTTCGTCTGGCCCCGGGAGTAAGCTGGAAATGAAAAGGGTGGTTTTTTTTGTAAAACTTACTTCTGTCGATGTGAATGCGTGAACATCCGGCTCTTTAATTCCATGAAGCATCAGCCGCATTGCTGTAATTCGCAGAAGGCAGGGATTCGACTCCAGTCCTTTGAGCATTGAGGAGAGATCATATTTGAGATGCGGACTATCGTTTTTCAGATATTCGGCGGCATTTATTAAAAGGCTTCCATTTCCGGCAGAAAAATCACAAATGATATCGTCAGTGCGAGGTTCTGCAATGGAAATCATTAAACGTGAAATAAATTGCGGAATAAATTGTGGTTCCTTTCCTGCTTTTTCGGCCTTACCAAACACGTATTCGATCATGGCAGATTGTGTAGTTGTATCAGAAGATTCAATCAAATTAACAATCTGAATAACGTTTAAAAGCAATTTGGCAGTAGGTTTCAGCAGTAAAGGCGTTTTAAGATACGAGCTGTATAAAAAACCCGAATGTCCGTATTCCTTCAACAACTCCATGATTCCAAACCGCCTGGTAAAAAGATGATGAATGGCTGACGCATCCATATCTCTCATCGTAGTCCATGTAAATTCTTCTACTTCTTTGGTAAAAATAAAATGGCCGGATTTCAGAGATGGCAGATTTGCCGCAATCAAATCGCCATCATCCAATTTTTTGAGAAAGAAAATATAACTGATAAGATCGAGAATGGCGACAGGCCTTAAATTGCTAACCGGCCAGCAATTATTCCAGTTCTCGTCAAGATCCTTTTTTAAATTTGAAGTAAGCATAATTATTAGAAACAATTTCTTATAAACAAAAACTTTGCTAAAAATTTTTTTCCGGCAGATTTTGCATGTTTTACCGTTACATATTTTAAAATTAGTAAAAGGTTAACTGATAAATTCTCATGATATCTGATGTAAGATGTTTAATGTATGATGTATGATGTGTGATGTAATATACAGAATGTGAACGGATTTTTTTTGGGTTGAAAGGGAAGATTTATTTCATTCGAACATCTCGATATAGAATGTTCAATTCTAAACAAAAGGCCTCAGTAAAGCAACAAAAAATGCGATTTCTCATTATACTTTTCGATTGTTATTGGTACAATCTGATATACTCTTCGTCGATTTCCCGGCTCAATTTTATTTCCATTTTTTTGCAGGTTTTGTAAAAAGCGATAATGAGAAAAAGAGGTAATAAAAAAACATCCACACATCAAAGAAAATAAACCAGGGAAACAAGTCTTTTTCATCCAGTTGCCTGGTTGTTTTAAAAATGATAAAAGCCTGCACCACAAAGCGGATGGCAAAGGCAATCAAGGTCAATTTCCAATTGAATAAGAAAAGCGACACAATAAATAAGGGATAAAAAAGAAACAATGAAAATGCATAAAGCCCTAGCAAAAATTTATGAAGAGGTTGATAATATTTACTCGTTGTATAATGTCGTTTCTTTTGTGAAATCCACTGTTTCCACGTCTTTGCCGGCTCTGACAAAGTGAATGCATTTTTATCAATTACAATATCGGTATTCTTTTTCGTGGCGGCATTATTGATAAAAAGATCATCGTCGCCTCCGGGAACATGATTGTGTGCGGAAAAACCTTTGTGCCTGAAAAACACGGATTTTTTATAACTCAGATTTCTGCCAACACCCATATAAGCCATTCCGGCTTTTGCATAAGAAAGATATTGAAGAGCCGTATGAAAAGTTTCCCACCTCACCATTTTATTAAAAAATCCTTTCTTTTTATGCATGGCTCCATAACCCAAAACAATTTCAACTCCATCATAAAAACCATCCTGCATTTTTTCAATCCAAAACTCGGAAGCAGGCACACAGTCTGCATCTGTGAGCAAAACGATTTCGTGCTTTGCAGTTTTTATTCCAATGCTTAATGGAAATTTTTTCCCCGGAATAAATCTTGCTTCCTGCTTTAATTCTACGAGTTGCAATTGTTTGAAACTACGCTGGTATTCTTCCAGGATATATTTGCTTTCATCCAAAGAATTATCATTTACAACAATCACTTCATGCGTTGTTTTGTATTTCTGAACCAAAGCACCGGGAAGATTTTTTACCAGGTTTGCGGCTTCATCTCTCGCACAAATAATAACCGAAACGGGATGTGTCTGAGAAATATTTTTCGGTTTTGTTTTGAATATTGCAAGGCGCAAAAAGAAAAATAAATAATAGAACAATTGTATAAAAGTGATTATACAAAAAGCAAGAAAAATGATATTGCCCGGATGAGAAAATAAATCAGTCAGTTTCATTTGAATGCAAACTTACTATAATCATGTCATCCCTTCGGGATTGTATAAATTATTTTTATGGTCGTTCTGTAATCAAACAGCAAACCAACAAATAACCGCAATTCTTACTCACTAAAATCAAAAAAAATTAAACCACATTATCCATTATTATCAGAAGGGCCATTCAAGCTGTCATTCATCTTCTCCTTATCTTTTTTAAATTCCAGTTTTCCAAATTTCCAGGTAAAATTAATTCCGATAGAGCGGAAAGGAATGGTGCGCATTCCATCAATCGTAAAATTTGGCCCAAAGACTTTTGTTTTCTGGTCAATGTTTTTGTGAAAAGGATTAGAAGCGGTTAACGCAATGCTTCCTTTTTTGTTCCAGATTTGTTTGCGCACGGCAACACTATAAGTGGTAAATGACGGATACATTCCCTGCGCTTCGTGCCTGGCTGATCTGAAGTTTCCAAAAAATTCTGCAACCAGTGTTTTTGAAAATTGATAATCCGCATTCAGATTTACCCGGTAATTAAAACTGTTATAATCGTATCCTTTGTCAATGGTATTGATCGTGTGCCTTTCGAAGAAAAAGAGGTTGGTTCTTAAATTTAATTTTGAAAATAACTTGACAGAAGCAAAAGCATTCAACCCGATATTATTTTCTCGTCCGATGTTTTGACGCGTGCTCACTGCTACATCTGTATAGGTTGTATCGCCCACCTGGTAAGAAGGATAATAAACAATGAATGGTTGAATATCATGGTCGTTTATCCGGTAAAAAAGATTTACCATAATCGAGCCGTTATCATTAATATCGGTGCTATAACCCAATTCATAGCGATAACCAATTTCTGGTTGAAGATTTGAATTTCCGGCGGATAGATTTTTGGGATCACTGGTATTGATAAATGGATTCAAATCACGGTAATCGGGCCTTTCAATTCTTTTTGAATAACTCAGTTTTATAAGTGAATGATCATTTAATTTTTTTGAAAAAAAGACAGAAGGCACAAAGGTATTATAGCCCGGAATTTTTGCTTGTTGCTGTGCATCGGAATAATAAGAATTGATTTCCGTACGTTCGTAACGCTCACCGATTTTTGCATCAAATAAATTAAAAACTGGGAAACCAAGTTCAGCGTACAAGGCATACACCTTCTGATGATAATCCAAAGTGTTGGATAAATAGGGATCTTTAGAATAACCACCTAAACCTCTCAATTTCAACACTTCAGAATTGCTGGCAATATCGTACAATCCAAGTTTGCTTCCTACTCCCAGAAGAATATTCTTTTTTATTGGTTGTGTATAATCCAATTTTATTTCCGTTTCATTTTCAGTTCCCGGATTGTTGCCTTTTGTACCATAATAAAGTGAATCCTGTGGCAAAGCATACTGGTAACTATTATCAATCGAATTGCGGTTTCCAAAACTTGAATTAACAGCGAAATCCAATTCCTGATCCTCTTTTTTAAATGTCTTTTTATAATTAAGGCTTGCGTCTATGTTATGAAAATAAAAAGCATTATTGCCATTGATAGAGTTTTCAATATCTGCCAGCACGTTGTTGTTGATGTCTTTTGTGGTTTGCGATTGCAGTGTATTATTTATTCCTGTATGACTAAAATTATCATAAGATACAGCACCGCTAAAACTATTGTGATCGTTCAAATCCCAATCGAATCCAAGTCCTGTCTGATAGCCGCTTCTTTTAATACTGCTGGAGCCGTCCTGACCCAATAAAACTGTTGTATTTGCTGCAGTGTCGTTCGTAAGACGATTGGATGTTGAGGAAGTGATTGCATTCAATCTTGTATTTCCACTAATGAAGGCATTCATTCCAAACTTTCCTTTACGCGCATTAAAATTGAAAGAACCATTTTCCGTTCTTGTTCCTCCTGTCAATGATAAATTTCCATTCACGCCTTGTGAATTATTGCTTTTTAAAATGATATTGATAATACCTCCCAGCCCTTGTGCATCATATTTTGCACCTGGATTGGTAATTACCTCAATACTTTTTATCTGGCTTGCCGGAATAGATTGAAGCACATCGGTGATATTACTTCCAAAAGCTGCTGATGGTTTTCCATTAATTAAAAAACGAATGCTGGAGCTACCAGCCAATTCTACATTTCCATCCACATCAACAGAAACCTGCGGTACTTTTTTGAGAATATCTGTCGCCACTCCAACCTGTGAAGTCACATCCTGGTCTGCATTAAAAACCAGTTTGTCAATTTTATTTTCAATGATTTTAGGTTTTCCAGAAATAACGATTCCCTGCAGGGTCGTTGCTTTTGATTCCAAAGCAATATTATTTACATCCACTACCGGGTGATCTTTATCAACAGTAATGTGCAATAAAGTATGTGGTTTGTAACCCAGGAACTCGGCTACCAGTTTATACTTTCCGGGAACTACGTCATTCACCACAAAATCTCCTTTGCGGTCGGTCACCGTTCCATTTACAGGCTTTTTAGCATCGTTCAGAAACAAAGAAACTGTCGCGTATTCCAGGGGATGGCGGGAAGCAGAATCTAATAACCTTCCTTTTATTTTATAACCATCCTTTTGGTTGCCGGTTTGTTGGGCTAAAAGGTAAAAACTTAAAAAACAGAACAGAGTAGAAAGTAAAATCTTTTTCACGGGTCAAATTTAAAATGGGCTGCAAAGGTATCGGTGAATTCTGAAGAAATTTTGTTTTTAACGAACTTATTCCGGAAATTCTATAAGTGATCTTTAAATTTTTAGGCCCATACACTTCATCAAATTTTTGTTAATCAAAGTGCAAGAAAGAGGAGCACCAAAATTGTTAATACACACTTAATGTTCGCTTAATGATTTGATAACATTGGAATATCAATTTTGCTGCAAATAAAAATTATGAAGAAACCATTTATTAATCCAAAACAATACAAAAAAATTTTCATTGCATTCGTTACATTTTTTTGCTTGTCATCATTAAATGTAATGTCGCAGGATAGCACAAAGACAAAAGAAGAATTTAAACGGTCAGGAAAAATATGGGGCTACGCTTTTGGAGATTATGCTTACAAGCTGCATGCAGATTCTGCACAACGAGGAAACGTGCAATATTCCAAACTTCCAAAAAATTATAATTCATTCAATTTTCGCCGCGTTTACCTGGGCTATGATTACCAGTTTACCCCAAATATTTCTTCCCAGTTATTGCTTGCGCATGAATCCACTTTTGAAGCGAACACCAGTAATGCGGATGTACTGACTGATAATAACAGGTCAGTTTATATCAAAGCGATGAACATTCGTTTTAAAAATATTATTCCACGGGCAACAATCGTTGCGGGCCAGCAGGCCACGCCCACTTTCGCTACTTTAAGCGAATCAGTCTGGGGTTACCGCTCTGTCGAAAAAACAATTGCCGATATGCGCGGAATTTCCAGTTCTACCGATTTGGGTGTAGGCGTCTTTGGAAAGATTGGTAAAAACGAAAATGTGGGTTATGATGTGTTGATTGGAAACAGCAATGGAGCCAAAATAGAAAATAATAATTTCAAGAAAATTTACACTTCAGTTTATGTTTATTTCTTTGATAAAAAATTAGTGATACAGGGAAATTTTGAACACGATCGTAATGCCTTAACTCCGGTTCGCCAGGACATTACAAATCTAAAAGCTTTTGCCGCATACAAAACATCGGCCACCACCATCGGTTTAGAAGCATTCAGGCAGATAAAAACAAACAATACATTAGCGAACTCAGCTTATGCGAATGTGATTCCTTCAGGGATATCGATTTTTCTTACACAGCAAATCACTAAAGACAAACTCAATTTCTTTGCAAGAATGGATTTTTATAATCCGGATGATAAGTTTTCAAATGATAAAAATTATCAAACAGGCTACAATAGCAACAAAGAAAATTTTGCAACAATCGGATTTGATTTAGTCCCTTCAAAAAATGTGCATATCATGCCCAATTTATGGTATAATCAATATCAAAGCAAATTAGCCGGCGCATCTGGAAATTTAAAAAGCGATTATGACCTGGAAGGCAGGATCACGCTGTATTTTTTATTCAATAAATAATTAAGAATTAAAAATTAAAAATTAAAAAACTCAACCTACAATTATGAATTTTAAAAAAATGATTCTTTCGCTTTTAGTGGTTTCGATTGCTGTCCTGTTTGTATCCTGCAATGGAAATAACAGCAGTAACAGCAATGGTTCTGAAAGCGCTTCAAACCCGAATAAAAATGAAATTTTAGGAGCAGGAGCTACATTTCCATATCCTTTTTATTCTAAAGTTTTTGATGTGTATAATAAAGAACAAGGAATTAAAGTAAATTATCAATCTATTGGTTCCGGTGGAGGAATCAAACAATTGCAAAATAAAACGGTTGATTTTGGCGCATCAGATGCTCCGATGAGCGATGAAGAATTAAGTAAATCGCCCGCTCCGATTGTGCATATTCCTACCTGCCTTGGCGCTGTAATCATCACTTATAATTTGCCTGGTAGCCCGGCATTAAAATTTACCCCGGAAGTTTTAGGTGATATTTTTTTAGGAAAAATAAAAAAATGGAACGATGCAAAAATTACGGCAATTAATCCGGAAATTAAATTACCCGATTTATCTATTTCAGTGGTTCATCGTTCGGATGGCAGCGGTACTACTTATATTTTTTCTGATTATTTATCTAAAGTAAATACAGAATGGAATACAAAACCGGGAAAAGGAAAATCGCTGGACTGGCCTGTAGGCCTTGGCGCTAAAGGCAATGAAGGCGTAAGTGGATTGGTAAAACAAACACCGGGAAGCATTGGATATGTTGAATTGGTTTATGCCTTGCAAAATAAAATGCCCGCCGCATCACTGAAAAACAAAGCAGGAAATTTTGTAGAAGCAAGTTTGAAATCTTCCAGCGCTGCTGCTGCCATTGATTTGCCATCAGACATGAGGGTCTCATTGACAAATACAGACGCTCCTGATGGATATCCGATTTGCAGTTTTACTTATTTGCTTGTTTACAAAAATCAATCTTATAATAACAGAACAGAAGCTTCTGCAAAAGCAACCATTAACCTCATAAATTATGTAATTCATGATGGGCAGAAATATGCAGAACAATTGGGGTATGCACCGTTACCGGATGCGGCGGTTAAAAAGGCAGAAGAAATTTTGAAATCGGTTACTTACGATTCAAAACCACTGATGTAACGACGATTCTCCTTTAATAATAACAAACAAATACTGTGAAAACATCTTTGGTGTTTTCACAGTATTTTTAAATAAAAAAACCATCAGAAGAATGACCGCAATTACTTACCAGGCAAAGCGAATCAATTTAAAAGAAAAAGTGTTTAAAAAAACACTGACACTTTCTGCGATTGTGGTCGTGGTTATTTTGATTGCTATTTTCTTTACACTCC
Organism: uncultured Chitinophagaceae bacterium; assembly: GCA_963706825.1. Lineage (GTDB taxonomy): Bacteria > Bacteroidota > Bacteroidia > Chitinophagales > Chitinophagaceae > Ginsengibacter. The sequence continues at coordinate 295,318 of CAVPNT010000007.1, forward strand.
TCATCAATTCGATGCCTTCCATTAAAGCATTGGGAGCAAAATTTTTTTATGATAAAACATGGGATCCGGTAGCAGATGAATTTGGCGCGTTGCCTTTTTTAGTTGGCACACTTCTCACTTCGTTTTTAGCACTCGTTATTTCAACTCCTTTTTCTATTGCGGTTGCCATTTTCCTGGGGGAATATTATAAGAAAGGAGTAGTGGCAGAAATCTTTAAAAATGTAATTGACCTTCTTGCGGGAATTCCTTCGGTAATCTATGGTTTTTGGGGATTATTTGTTTTAGTGCCCATGGTACGAATGATAGAAATGAAATTGAATATACCTCCTTATGGCGTAGGCATTTTCACTTCTTCTATCATCCTTGCTATCATGATTTTGCCGTTTTCTGTCTCGCTTTCAAGACAAGTGATTTCTATGGTTCCGGCAGATTTAAAAGAAGCGGCTTATTCTTTGGGCGCAACGAGGTTTGAAGTGATTACAAAAATCATTATTCCCTATACAAAATCCGGCTTATTTGCTGGTTTACTGTTAGCGCTTGGAAGGGCTTTGGGAGAAACAATGGCAGTTACCATGTTGATTGGAAATACGCATCAGATTCCTACCGGAATTTTCAGTCCGGGAAATACAATGGCAAGTGTAATTGCCAATGAATTTTCTGAAGCCACAGGGAAAATATACACGTCCGCATTGATTGAAATGGGATTGTTCCTGTTTGTAGTGGCTACGATAATAAATATTTTGGGCAAACAGGTGATTAAACGGTTTACGCTCTCTTAATAAATCGAGGTACCAACGGAAAATTAAAAAAATGCAAATCGAAAAGCAAATTGCACATCGCAACAAAAAAAATAAAATATTCAAAGGAATTATTATTGCAGGAACGATTATTTCTACCTTGCCTTTATTGTTGATTTTATTTTATATTTTCAAACAGGGGATAACAGCAATTAACTGGGATTTTTTTACAAATTTGCCCAAACCTGTTGGCGAAGCCGGCGGTGGCGTTTCCAATGCATTGGTCGGCAGCATTTTGATTTTACTGGTCTCCTGTATTTTCGCAATTCCCGTTGGGATTGTTATTGGCATTTATTTGAGTGAAGTGGCAAAATCAAGATTAGCCTATTATTGCCGTCTCGCCGTAGATGTTTTACAAGGAATCCCTTCAATCGTTATTGGCATCATTATTTACGAATGGATTGTAAGGCCGATGGGAGGCTTTTCTGCTTTTTCAGGAAGCGTCGCTTTGGCGCTGATGATGCTTCCATCCATTATAAAATCTACTGAAGAAACTTTGAAGCTTTTACCGGCATCATTAAAAGAATCCTCACTGGCGCTTGGGGTTCCCTATTATAAAACCATTTTAAAGATTATTGTTCCAACAGGCTTGAGTGGCATTGCAACCGGCGTGATTCTCAGCATTGCGCGGGTTATTGGAGAAACAGCGCCATTGTTATTTACTGCTTTTGGGAATCCTTTTATGAACACGAATATTTTGAAACCCATGAGTAGCCTGCCTTTGATTATTTTTAATTATGCAACAAGCCCTTATGATGATTGGCATCAACTGGCCTGGGGTGCGTCCATGTTATTGATAATAATGATTTTAATTTTAAATATTATTTCTAAAATAGTTCAGCGTAAATGGAAAGTGCAATTTTAAAAGCGGAAAACTTTAATGCGTTTTTTGGCAAAAACCACATCTTAAAAAATATCAACCTTGAGGTTGAAAAAAATACAGTGTGGGCAATCATGGGCCCTTCTGGTTGCGGAAAAACAACCTTTATACGGTGTATAAACCGGATGCATGAATTAGCTCCCGGAGCCACTGTTGAAGGCTCATTGAAATTGAATGGAGAAGAAATTTATGACATGAATCCGGTATTGCTGCGCAGAAAAGTAGGCATGGTTTTTCAGCGGCCAAACCCATTTCCTACGATGAGCATTTATGACAATGTAATTGCAGGTTACGTTCTGAATGGCATCAAACTAAGTAAGACCGAAAAAGATGAAATTGTTGAAACGTCTCTTAAACAAGCCGCATTGTGGATGGAAGTAAGAAGTACGCTTCACAAAAAAGGAAGTTTTTTGTCTGGCGGGCAGCAACAAAGATTGTGCATCGCCCGGGCCTTAGCCATGAACCCGGAAATCTTATTATTGGATGAAGCCACTTCCGCGTTAGACCCAATTTCAACAGCAAAAATTGAAGAATTAATTCATGAATTGAAATCAGAATTTACCATTTTAATGGTAACGCACAACATGCAACAGGCCGCAAGGGTAAGCGATAAAACTGCTTTTTTTTACCTCGGTGAATTAGTAGAATCGGGAGATACTAAAATGATTTTCACTAATCCCAAACATGAAAAAACGCAGGATTATATTACCGGGCATTTTGGATAAAAACGATTAATAAAAAAAATAAAACAACATGGCTTTATTTAATTGGAAACAAAAATTAACTCCGCTGGATAATGAATTGCAGCAATTAAAATTACAGGTAATCCATATGGGGCAAATGGTTTTATCCCAGTTGGAAAAAACTGAGCAGGCTCTGGCAAATATGGATAAAGACCTTGCACGCGAAGTAGTGCTAACAGAGAAAAGGGTGAACGCGTATGAATTAAAAATTGACAGCGATTGTGAAGATATTATTGCTCTTTTCGCACCAGTCGCCATCAATCTGCGTTTTATATTAGCGGTTTTAAAAATAAATACGAATCTTGAACGCACCGGTGATATTGCAGAGGGAATCGCAAAATTAGTAGTCAATATTTCTGGCAATTTTGACAAAGAATTAATGGAGGTTACCCGGGTAATTGAAATGTTCAGGCAGGGAAATGAGATGGTTTATGATGTGATGAACGCTTTTGAAAAAGAAGATACAACGCTGGCAAGAAAGGTTTTTAAGAAGGATGATTTATTAGATGAAATCAACAGAAATGCCGCTTCCGCAATAATAAAATATATTCAAACGAATCCGGGTAAAATAGAATCAGCGCTTTATATTTTATCATCCATCAGGAAACTGGAACGTGTAGGGGATCAGGCAAAAAATATGGCCGAAGAAATTATTTTCTATTCAGAAGCGAAAGTTTTAAAGCACAGACCAAAAAATAAAAAAGATGTGAAAGATAATGACTGACGTGTGCGGTAAATGACCCCGTTTTTTTAGTAAAAAGTCAAAATTGAAATCCTCGATAAAAGTGCTTTTACTGAGGTTGCATTTTTTTTTGGCTGGGATTTCGCCACTACCACATTAGCAGATCATCACATTACCACAATTCGTACATTATCCATCAGCACATTAGCATATGATCACATTACCTCATTAGCTCATTAATAAGCCCTTGCAAACAAAACCCTTTCCGTGCTCGGCTTTCCCGTTAAAATATCCTTTCCTTCTTCTTTTGGATTATTTAATGGAATACAACGGATGGTTGCTTTTGTCAGTTCTTTTATTTTCTCTTCTGTCTCTGCTGTGCCATCCCAATGGGCAGAAATAAACCCTCCTTTATTATCCAGTAATGTTACAAATTCTTGCCAGGTATCGGCCTTAGTGATATTCGAATCGCGGTAATCTTTTGCTTTTTGGTAAATGCTTTTTTGGATATCTTCCAGTAATACGAATACCGTATTCGCAAGCCCATCAAGTGATACCGGTTCTTTTGTTTTCGTATCTCTTCGCGCTACTTCCGCTACATTTTTTTCTATATCCCGTGCGCCAATTGCAACCCGGACCGGAACGCCTTTCATTTCATATTCCGCAAACTTCCAACCCGGACGACGGCTGTCATCGTCATCATATTTTACAGAAACGCCGATTGCTTTAAAATCTTCCATTAATGGAAGTACCTTTTCATCTATCATTCTTTTTTGTTCATCCCCTTTATAAATTGGAACGATCACAACCTGTATCGGCGCTAACTTTGGCGGAAGCACCAAGCCGTCATCATCGCTATGAGCCATCACCAGCGCACCTATCAGTCTTGTGCTTACGCCCCAGCTTGTAGCCCACACATAATCCAGTTTATTTTCTTTATCACTGAATTTTACATCAAAAGCTTTGGCGAAATTTTGTCCGAGAAAATGGGAGGTGCCGGACTGCAGTGCCTTTCCATCCTGCATCATCGCTTCAATACTAAAAGTGTCTACCGCACCCGCAAATCGTTCGTTAATACTTTTCACGCCTTTTATCACGGGCATCGCCATCCATTCTTCCGCGAATTCAGCATATATATTCAACATCTGCATCGTCTCATCAATCGCTTCCTGCGATGTGGCATGAGCTGTATGTCCTTCCTGCCAAAGGAATTCTGTAGTGCGCAAAAATAACCGTGTACGCATTTCCCATCTTACTACATTCGCCCATTGGTTGATGAGTAAGGGCAAATCCCTGTAAGACTGAATCCATGTTTTATAAGTATTCCAGATAATCGTTTCAGAAGTAGGCCGTACAATTAATTCTTCTTCTAATTTTGCTTCCGGATCCACAATGATACCTTTTCCGTCCGGATCGTTCTTTAGCCTGTAATGCGTTACGACAGCGCATTCCTTTGCGAAACCCTCAACATGAGCGGCTTCTTTGCTCAAAAAACTTTTAGGGATAAATAATGGAAAATAGGCGTTTTGGTGGCCTGTTTCTTTGAACATTTTGTCTAACTGATCGCGCATTTTTTCCCAAAGGGCAAACCCATACGGTTTGATCACCATACAACCCCGAACCGCACTATAATCTGCCAGTCCTGCTTTTAAAATCAAATCATTGTACCATTGCGCATAATCCTGTTCGCGGCTGGTAATTTCTTTACTCATTTATTTTCTTTTAATTTTCTTTTTTCTGATTGGTGATGACACCAACCATCGCTTAAATTGTCTTTTTCCTGGTCAGTGAAGACACCAACCAACGCTTAAATCCTAAATCATAAATCTCTTAAATCCTAAATCATCCTGCTGCTTACTTCTTTCTCTTCATATCTCCTCAGCTGTTTACATTATTTTAACACCATTCATAAAAACAATGCATTAATAATCAGGGAATCTTCTTAAATTTACAGTAAGATGACGGCAAAAATAAACCATTCATCTTTAAACTTTTTAAAACTCAAAGCCATGAAAATAAAACATATACTTCTTTTTGGCGCAATGGCTGCTCTGGGCAGTTGTAGTACCGCCTACCGCTCCGGACAAACTCCCGATGATGTTTATTATTCACCGGCTCCTGAGCAAAATACTTATGTAAGTACACTAAGTGAGAAAGATCAGAATTCCTATAGTTATCGCAATGATGAAGAAAATGACATCCGCAGCGGAATTGAGAATCCGATCTATCGAAATCCAATCACTTTTAGTATGGGTATGGGATATGGATACAGTCCTTATTCATTATATCCTTACAATGCTTTTGGCAATCCATTTTATAATTCTTATGGTTATAACTCTTATGGAATGTACAGCCCTTATGGTATGAAAGGAATGTATAGCCCTTATTCTAATTATTATAATCCATACGCTTATAACGATTTTGGATTTTATAATCCATATAGTTTTTATAGCTATTCACCTTACAGTTTCGGATATGGATATGGATACAACCCTTACTCATATTATCCCGGTTACTTAACCGGCGGCTCTGTAAATACGAACACAGGTGCAAGGAAATATAATCTGAACGCATATAACCATTTGGGTAATTCCGGTGTGCGTGGCAATCTGCAGCCAACAGGTATTTCACAACCTTCCACATCTATGCCAATAAGAAGTTCTTCTACAGAAAATGCAGCGCCAGTCAGGAGAAATGGTACCGGAGTCGGCAATGTAATCAGAAGGGTCTTTACTCCCTCTGAAAGAAATACTTATAATCCATCTTCAAATAACAATTCCCGTGTTTATAGAAATACAGACAACAACAGAACTTATAATAATACTAACAACTACAACCGTACTGAGAATCAGGCTCCGGTAAGGTCATTTACGCCATCAGAAAGTTCCCCATCTTCATCAGGAAGCAGCAACAGCGCTCCTGTCAGAACTTTCAGAAGATAGAAATTATTAAAAAGGGGTGATTTTCATCCCTTTTTCAAAAACTTTTTTAAACTAAACTTTCTTACGAGAATCAGAAAGTCCATTATTTATTCGTTTACTATGAAGGCAATTTTTTTAATCCTGTTTTTTTCATTAGCAATTACTTCTTCTTATGCACAGGAACCCGCTGATGCTTTACGTTATTCTTACTTAACTCAACAGGGCGGAACCGCGCGAAACCAGGCTATTGGCGGCGCTGGCGGATCTCTTGGCGGAGAATTTACTTCTTTGTTTATCAATCCTGCCGGACTTGGATTTTATAAAACCGGAGATTTTATTTTTACTCCTTCTTTTTCTTTGAAAAATTCCAATTCAACATATCTCGGTAGTCCTGCAAGCGCTAAAGACAATAGCTTCAATATCGGCGCTACAGGTTTTGTGTTGTCATCACCGTCGCAAAACGGGAAAAGTGTTAAAAACTTTACGATTGGCTTCGGTATCAACAGGGTAGCAGATTATAACAATCATATTTATTACAAAGGAAGAAATAACAGTTCTTCTTACTCAGAAAAATACCTGGAGGAACTTCGTGACAATCATGCAACGAATCCTGATTCTGCCGCATTTATGTTTCCGGAAACAAGCAGCCTTGCCATAAATACTTACCTGATCAATCCAATTTATGATTCCCTGGGATTTGCAGGCTATAGTACACTAGCTAATCCGGCAACCGGCCTTATACAAGAAAATACCATCAATACAACCGGTGGCATAACAGATGCATCCATTGGGGCAGGATTAAACCTGAAAGACAAATGGTATTTTGGTGGCTCACTTTCTTTTCCTTTTCTAAGATACAACCGCAATGCTTCTTACAAAGAAAGCGACGCTTCAGGCAATACAAACAATAATTTTAATTATTTTGAAGCAAATGAAACTTTGACCACGAAAGGTATTGGTGTAAATGGAAAATTTGGAGTAATCTACAAACCGGTTGAACAGGCAAGAATCGGCCTTACCATTCATACTCCTACCTGGTATCAGCTTACAGATGATTATACGAGCGAAGTAGTTACTGATTTGGAGGGTTATGGAGGCGCCGGTGTAAAACATCAAAGTAATACAGATCTGACAAATGGACAACCGCTTCAAACTAAATATAATCTCACTACCCCAATGAGGTTAATTTTAAGTGGCTCTTATTTATTTGCTCCCAATGCAGAAAATGTGCAAAACCAGCATGGCTTTATCACTGCTGATATTGAGTATGTGAATTATAAAGGAATGTCTTTTCATGATGTAAACAACGATGCAGATGCAGCTGCCTATTTCCAATCGTTAAATAAAACAATACACAATCTTTACAAAAACGCCATCAATGCACGCCTTGGAGGAGAAATGAAATTCAATACTTTTATGGTAAGGCTGGGCGGCGCCTATTATGGCAATCCTTATCAAAATGAAAAGTCAGATGTGTTGAAAGTGAGTGGGGGAGTAGGTTACCGAAACCGTGGCTTTTTCATGGATCTCACTTATGTGTATTCTATGGCCAAAGACATTCATTATCCTTACCTGCTCGAAGATAAAGCAAATGTGCCGGCGTATTTAAAAAACAATGCAGGAACGATTGTAGCATCTTTTGGGGTAAAGTTGTAGTTTTTATTTTTAGAATCTTTATTCAGAAAATTTGATTGGAGGAACGGCCGTATTTCCTTCAAAACTTGTTTTCCCTTTTACAGGATGTGCAATAGGCACAGACGATTGCGCCAACAAAAGGTACCGTAAGTGGTAATCCTTTTGTAACATTTCAAAAATAAAATGATTTTACAGTTATGCAAATGAAAGATTATTTAATTGAGACTTTTAAGTACAACGACGCGACAAATAAAAAGCTGTTAGACAAAATTAAACTACTCAATAACAAGGAAGAAAGTGTAAAGCTATTCAGTCATTTAATCAATTGTCAATATAAATGGATGGCAAGGATTACAGGTGACCCAAATGCGAAAAAAATGAGTTGGTGGGAACCGGTTTTCGAATTGGACCGGCTTGAAGAAGAATGGATTAAAAGTTTAGCCCCTTGGATTAGTTATATTTCTTCAAAAACTGACGAAGAATTGTCGACTGAAACTACATTTATTGGTTATGACGATTCAATTTGGGCTGCCACGCCGAAGGATATCGCCTTGCAATTAAATTACCATTCAATACATCATCGCGCACAAATACAAACCATAATCCGGCAACAAGGAATAGAACCGGACTTTGTTGATTATATCGGAACAAAGTATAGAAAACTAAGTTGGCAAAAATTTTAAGACACGACCAGGTGGGGAAAAAAATTGATGAGCTACAAATCAACATTAGCAACACTTCCAGCAAACGAACCAAATATCAGCTTTTTATATTTTATCTTCTTTACATTCAGGGAAAATTTATTTTTGTTTCGATAAATTTTCCCTCATGCTTAAAAATATTTTTCCTCTTCTCGTTATTGGTACAATTCTTAATGGTTGTAAAGTGATGAATAACCAGAATGCCATTTATCAATCAAAAGAATTTTCTGTTTACCCGGATAGCGTAGTGCAGGATACTTTTGTTGCAAAAGCCATTTCGAGAAATGAAATTGTTTCTAATTATGTAAGCCCGCTGAATGAATTTAAAAACCCGGAGGTAAAATTCAAATTCAGTATTAATGGCGCTGATAATAGTGCTCCTCCCGGGAAAGACAATTCCATTATTTGTGCCGGTAGCGATGGAAATTATGAAACACCTGTAATAAAATTCGGTAATCAGTTTGTAGATTCAACAAAAGTTTCCTCTGGTGAATATTTAAAGAAAGATACCAAACTTACCATCCGTGTAGATATGAGCGATGTGCTGAAATCCTTTAAGGACAAGGGTTTTTATCAAACATTTGATGGGAAGAAAATTTATAAAGATGATTTTAAAGGCGTTTTTGTCGCTGGAAATATTGCACCGCTCACGTGGGATTTCAATAATTTGTATTCACACAAAGAATTAGAATTAAAAGATGAAAACCATGATGGCATTTATGAAATTACCTTAACGCTCAATCAAAATCCGGAAGAAAACAAAACCGCCAATTCCTGGAAATTGTCCAAAGACATCAGCGCGTTTCCCCAATATCATTCGCCCGATGTATTGCCGGATGCCTTATATAATCTTGCTTTGGAAGAAATGCAAAATGCGATTGAACCGGATAGTACATTTCGCACCGGCAAAGAGTGGGCGGGCGTTTGGACACGTGATATTAGCTACAGCATTATTTTGTCCATGGGAATTCTGCAACCAAAAGTGGCCATGATTAGTTTGAAGAAGAAAGTAAAAAATGGAAAAATAATCCAGGATACCGGCACTGGTGGCGCTTATCCAATTTCTACCGATAGGGAAATCTGGGCAGTGGCCGCATGGGAAGTATATAAGGTGACAGGCGATAAAGATTGGCTGAAATATGTGTATGAAGTAATTAAAAATTCCATTGATGATGACCTTCATAATATCCATGATCCGGAAACAGGAATGATGAAAGGAGAATCGTCATTTTTAGACTGGCGCGAACAAACGTATCCAACCTGGATGCAGCCTGCTGATATTTACGAATCAGAATGTCTTGGTACCAATGCAGTTCATTTTGAAGCAAATACCGTTTTGGCTGAAATGGCTTCTGTACTTGGCTTTCAGGAGGATGCCAAAAAATATAATGAAGTAGCTGCTCAAATTAAAAATGGTGTCAACAAATATTTGTGGCAGGATGACAAAGGATATTTCGGGCAATATTTATATGGCAGAAATTTTAAAATTCTTTCCCGAAAATCAGAAGCGCTTGGAGAAGCGTTGTCTATATTTTTTGATGTAGCGGATAAAGAAAAACAGGAAAAAATTATTTTAAATACGCCTGTTACGCCTTTTGGTATTACTTGTATTTATCCCCAAATCCCGGGCATTCCTCCTTACCACAATAATGCCGTGTGGCCATTTGTAGAATCTTACTGGGCGCTGGCTTCAGCGAAAGCAGGAAATGAAGAATCTGTGGTAAGAGCGATTAGTTCTGTTTATCGTCCTGCCGCTTTATTTCTGACCAATAAAGAAAATTTTGTGGCAGAAAACGGAGATTATGCAGGCACCCAAATCAATTCAAGCAATATGCTCTGGAGCCTCTCAGGCAGCATCAGCCTCGTTTATAAAGTTTTATTCGGAATACAATTCAATGCAGATAATCTTTCTTTCACTCCTTTTGTACCAAAAGTTTTTAATGGAAAACGAACACTTGATAATTTTAAATACAGAAATGCAGTCTTAAATATTGAAATGGATGGTTATGGAAATTCTATCAAATCTTTTTTAATTGATGGAAAAGAATCTCCTGAACACCAGGTTTCATCTGCGTTACAGGGGAACCATCACATCAAAATTGTTTTATCAAATAAGGATTTGCCTTCCAAAAAAATCAATAGCGTTGCAAATATTTTTAGTCCGCAAACGCCAACTGTGAATTATAACAATGCAACAGTTTCATGGAAGGATACCAGTAAGAATATTTCTTATAAAATTCTTCAAAACAGAAAAGTCTTAAAAGAAATTTCTAATACTTCTTTAAAAATTGACAGCAGTAACTATAGCAATTATCAGATAATTGCTATTGACAATAATAAGGCCGAATCCTTTGCCAGTGAGCCTTTACAGGTTTATCCTTCAGCAAACCAGGAAATAATCCAAATAGAGAATTTTGCCCACAAATCGGATAAACCATACCAGGGATTTACCGGAAGTGGTTTTGTAGAAATCAGTAAAACAATAAACTGGAAAATTGATTTTACCATAAATGTAAATGAAGACGGAAATTATATTTTAGATGTAAGATATGCCAATGGAAACGGTCCAATTAACACAGAAAATAA
>CAVPNT010000008.1:0-236656 GCA_963706825.1 uncultured Chitinophagaceae bacterium
CATATTCCGGTGAAAGTGATCCACCATTCCGGGCAAAGTGAGCCACCTGGAAAGAGCGTATTTCAAAGATCTAAAGTTAGTTGTTTTTCCTTGTCCTCAAAGATTCTCCTTTAAGTTCTATTCTGTTGGCATTTGCTGCCATTCTGTCCATTATTGCATCAGCAAGAGTTGGCTCATTAATATATTCATACCACGCTTTCACAGGTAGTTGAGAAGTAATAATGGTGGCTCCCTTTGCATAACGATCTTCGAGTATTTGCAACAAGGCAAGTTTAGTATGATGATCCAACGGTTGAAGGCCAAAATCGTCCAGGATGAGAAGCGGCGTACCAGATATTTGATTTAACCACCTGATATAAGTTCCTTGTAATTTTGCGCCAGCCAAAGCTTCTATAAAACGGTTCATTGCAAAATAAAGCGTTCTGTACCCCAGCATGCATGATTGCCTTCCTAAAGCACAAGCCAGATAACTTTTCCCACATCCTGTTGCTCCGGTAATTAAAATATTTTCTCCCTTTTCTATAAAAGAGCCGTCGCAGAGTAAAAGTAATTGCTCACGGGTGATACCCCGGCCTGCAGTAGTGTTTACCTGCTCAGGCATTGTATTGTATCTAAGTTTGGACAGCCGTATATAGAGCTGTGTTCTCTGAGTCTGCCGATACTGGCTTTCGGCGTCTGCAAGCATTCCCGTAAGGGTATGTGCCTCCGGTTGCTGATGTAGTGGCTGCTCGAGTACTGCCTGGTAAAGTTTGCTCATACCAAAGAGTTTTAAATGTTGCATCTGTTCAACGGTACTTTGTGTGTTCATGTTTTTGTTTTTGTTTAATGATTAATTATTAAAAGATTCCTGTCGCTGTTTTATTTATATGCCTCTGAGCCACGGACATTATCATGCCCGGGCATTTTGAATAATAGAAGTTCTTCCTTTTCAAGAGTATCAAGATTATGGACAAGGATATTATTGATGGTAGTATAGTTATAAGATTTTCCCGCTAATGCTCGTTTACAGGCTGCTTCAACCCTCGGTCCGGTATATGATTTCACCAGTCGCATAATGCCAAGGCATGCGTTATAGGTTTGCTCCGTAAAACTTTTTGATTTTAATACTTTGTCCATATATAAATGAGTGTAGCTTCCTATCCTGATCGCCTGGTCCAGAAAATATTCCGGTGTCCAGCCTTTCTGCTCTGAGTAGCGCCGATGGCTCTCAGGCATGTGCTCTTTGATGGTAGTAAAGCCGTGCTGCTTGTAGCTTCTCACATGCAATGCAATGCGTTTGTGTTCACAATATATCTCTACTGTGTCGGTATCATAAATAGTATTAACGGATTTACCGATAAAAGAAAAAGGAACACTGTAATAGTGCCAGTCTTCAGCTAAAACAATATGATAATTCTTTTGAACCTTGGCTTTGGTAACATGCTTTATAATAAATTTCTCCTTTGGCAATGGCTGAAGCAAAGCTTTCTCATCTTTAATAAAACATTCCAGGCGGCTATAGTCTTTCTTTTGAAAACATTTCTGATGATGCATTTTGAGTTGTTCAACTATATGGATGTTTAGCTCGCTGAGGCTGAAAAATATTTTGTCCCGCAGAGGGGCATAAATACGCTGGTAGACCAGTTTTACTTCATTTTCAACGGATGCCTTATCCTTTGGTTTACGCACCCTGGCAGCAAGTAATGCGGTATTATTATGAAGCGACCATTGCAGCAAGGTATCAGTAAAAACAGGTTCATAGCGGCAGCTTTTGCTTACGGCTGTTTTCATGTTATCACACTTGAGCGACATTGGTACGCCACCAAAATAATCAAGGCAGAGGTTTAATGCTTTGACAACATTAGGCTGCCTGGAATCTGAAAGTGCCACAGCAAAACTATAGCCGCTGTAAGGCAATACGGCAACAAAGACCGGGCATTTAATAATCTCGCCACTTTCTTTATCTACATAACTTAAATGATCACCTGCAAAATCTATCATCATTACTTCGGCTGCTTTATGCTCGAAGTGCATACTCGTTTCATTTATTTTAATATGCCGCGACAGCAGATCGCAAAATTGGGAATAACTATAACCGCCTGCATATTCTTTTTTATACTCTTCCCAAAGTAACTGACGGGTAACGCCAGTGCGCTTAAGTTCATCAATAAAATAATCTAACCTGGATAAAAAATATTTCTTTTTTGGTTCATCATCGCTTTGAATGCTACAGCCATAAGCAAGGGCGTTGAAAGCAGCATCGTCCATTGCCAGCAGTTGTGCATTGCTAAGTAAACTTAGCTTAAAGCGTTCCTGGTAAGTTTTGATTGTATTGCGCGAAAGCCTCATCTCTTTAGAAATCTGCCGTCCTGAAAATCCTTTATCCTGAAGCAGGATTATATTGCGTACATTCTTCATTGTTATCAATTTATTAGACATTCCCTTTGCTGTTTTGGTGAATAGCAAAGGAATATCTTCCTTAAATAAAATAAATGAATAAGCTCTTTTCCAGGTGGCTCAGTTACGCCGGAATGTCAGTAAACTACACCTATAAAAAGTGGCTCACTTTGACCGGAATCTGATTTATTTATACCCGCTATTAGCATCTAAAATAAGATGTTGAAGTGGCTCAGTTTGCTCCGGAATGGGTGGCTCAGTTTGCTCCGGAATATCCAATTGCAGCAGTAAAGAAAATACAGAGGTTCACATCAAAAGAGTAAAATCCATTTTACCACCCAAAGGCCATATAGGTATCCTCACCATCACCGACAAACAGTTCGGAATGATGGAAATATTTCGCGGGAAAGAGCGAGAAAAAGCACCGGAAACCTCTCAACAACTTGAACTTTTTTAAACAAAAACAGGAATAAAAAACGAAAATTGATTCATTTTTTTATTCCTGCTAATGTAGTTCAAATGCAATACTAATAAGGCTTTCCACAATCCCTGATGTGAAAGAACTAAGTTAATATCAAAAGTTGAAAGCAAATCACAACCTCAGATAACCAATTATTTGCCTTTGTAAAGATGTGAAAGAACTAAGTTAATATCAAAAGTTGAAAGCAAATCACAACTGGCTTGTGCTGCTTTCTCTAATGCCTCTAAGATGTGAAAGAACTAAGTTAATATCAAAAGTTGAAAGCAAATCACAACAGGTATCGCCTCTTACATCGGCTGCTCATTGATGTGAAAGAACTAAGTTAATATCAAAAGTTGAAAGCAAATCACAACAAGGAAGATGTAACCTTTTGCATCAACCGCGATGTGAAAGAACTAAGTTAATATCAAAAGTTGAAAGCAAATCACAACAATCAATACAGTAGGCAGTGGCACATCAACGATGTGAAAGAACTAAGTTAATATCAAAAGTTGAAAGCAAATCACAACAGAGAATGTTGACTTCTTGCATTTCTTGCAGATGTGAAAGAACTAAGTTAATATCAAAAGTTGAAAGCAAATCACAACTCATATTATTAAATTAAAAAAAATGATAAGGATGTGAAAGAACTAAGTTAATATCAAAAGTTGAAAGCAAATCACAACGCTGTATGGTGGATTTACATAATTAGAATTGATGTGAAAGAACTAAGTTAATATCAAAAGTTGAAAGCAAATCACAACACCGCAAATACAATTATCAAATTGACAAGGGATGTGAAAGAACTAAGTTAATATCAAAAGTTGAAAGCAAATCACAACTACTGCTTGTGATAATAATAATTCTCTGTTGATGTGAAAGAACTAAGTTAATATCAAAAGTTGAAAGCAAATCACAACCCTATCGTTGGAGCAATGATAATGCCACCGGATGTGAAAGAACTAAGTTAATATCAAAAGTTGAAAGCAAATCACAACAATAGGGACTAAGCAGTTGGATTGAAAATAGATGTGAAAGAACTAAGTTAATATCAAAAGTTGAAAGCAAATCACAACATCATTGATGCGATTCTTATTGCAATTTATGATGTGAAAGAACTAAGTTAATATCAAAAGTTGAAAGCAAATCACAACAGGATAGGAAAGGTTTCTGATATTGGCATCGATGTGAAAGAACTAAGTTAATATCAAAAGTTGAAAGCAAATCACAACGGAGCATCAGAAATACAGAATATTTTTTGAGATGTGAAAGAACTAAGTTAATATCAAAAGTTGAAAGCAAATCACAACAGTGGTGAGAATTTAGATGCATTTAGAGGAGATGTGAAAGAACTAAGTTAATATCAAAAGTTGAAAGCAAATCACAACTAAATATTTCATTAGTAAATATTCTGTGTGATGTGAAAGAACTAAGTTAATATCAAAAGTTGAAAGCAAATCACAACCCGCGTTCTATGATTGCTTCTACAAAATCAGATGTGAAAGAACTAAGTTAATATCAAAAGTTGAAAGCAAATCACAACCGGCGTTGGTTTGGACCCTACGCAGCCAAAGATGTGAAAGAACTAAGTTAATATCAAAAGTTGAAAGCAAATCACAACCTGGCCTGCAATGCTACAGTAGTAGCTGCCGATGTGAAAGAACTAAGTTAATATCAAAAGTTGAAAGCAAATCACAACTGTCCTTTACTGCCTCATAGATTGCATCTTGGATGTGAAAGAACTAAGTTAATATCAAAAGTTGAAAGCAAATCACAACTTATTTATTGATTTTAAAATTGAATGTTGAGATGTGAAAGAACTAAGTTAATATCAAAAGTTGAAAGCAAATCACAACACCGGTGCGTGGGTTTAGAATCGGCATGCCGATGTGAAAGAACTAAGTTAATATCAAAAGTTGAAAGCAAATCACAACCGGATTTTGGTTAAAAGCGTTTCGTATTGAGATGTGAAAGAACTAAGTTAATATCAAAAGTTGAAAGCAAATCACAACTTCCCGTTTCACGGTCAGTTAAACAGGTTTGATGTGAAAGAACTAAGTTAATATCAAAAGTTGAAAGCAAATCACAACCTTTACAATACTTTCCTTTTCGATAAGTAAGATGTGAAAGAACTAAGTTAATATCAAAAGTTGAAAGCAAATCACAACCTGCGCTGCTCTGGGGTCTGATATTTTGCGGATGTGAAAGAACTAAGTTAATATCAAAAGTTGAAAGCAAATCACAACACATCCAATGATGGATCATTATGTAAAATTGATGTGAAAGAACTAAGTTAATATCAAAAGTTGAAAGCAAATCACAACACAACATGTATAATATTTATAAATTACATTGATGTGAAAGAACTAAGTTAATATCAAAAGTTGAAAGCAAATCACAACTAAATGGCAGCATTGCCTTTGCATCTCCATGATGTGAAAGAACTAAGTTAATATCAAAAGTTGAAAGCAAATCACAACTATCCAGTGAAGTGAAATTAAAAACGCTGGGATGTGAAAGAACTAAGTTAATATCAAAAGTTGAAAGCAAATCACAACTTGTGCTAATGACATATTAATTTTAGCAGGATGTGAAAGAACTAAGTTAATATCAAAAGTTGAAAGCAAATCACAACTATTTTTAAGTTTTAAGTTTTTAAAAAGATGATGTGAAAGAACTAAGTTAATATCAAAAGTTGAAAGCAAATCACAACCAGCATATTCACTTTCCTTCATCGGCACATGATGTGAAAGAACTAAGTTAATATCAAAAGTTGAAAGCAAATCACAACCAATTCCATTTTCGCCAAAAATGTCTGTGAGATGTGAAAGAACTAAGTTAATATCAAAAGTTGAAAGCAAATCACAACTGGACTAGTATTGGAGTAGAAAAAGAAATGGATGTGAAAGAACTAAGTTAATATCAAAAGTTGAAAGCAAATCACAACGTATCGACCAAAGTATATCTTACCAGGTATGATGTGAAAGAACTAAGTTAATATCAAAAGTTGAAAGCAAATCACAACTAAAAATGCCGTGCCCGCTAAAATAGTGGAGATGTGAAAGAACTAAGTTAATATCAAAAGTTGAAAGCAAATCACAACTAGTCACGGAATGCTTTACCAATTGGGAAGGATGTGAAAGAACTAAGTTAATATCAAAAGTTGAAAGCAAATCACAACAAAGCACTGTAAAGAGCAGTGTACAATTAAGATGTGAAAGAACTAAGTTAATATCAAAAGTTGAAAGCAAATCACAACACGTCTGCGTCTAGGCTAATGTCGAATGTGGATGTGAAAGAACTAAGTTAATATCAAAAGTTGAAAGCAAATCACAACCCAAACAAATGCCGGATGAAATTTATAATTGATGTGAAAGAACTAAGTTAATATCAAAAGTTGAAAGCAAATCACAACAAAGCACTGTAAAGAGCAGTGTACAATTAAGATGTGAAAGAACTAAGTTAATATCAAAAGTTGAAAGCAAATCACAACACGTCTGCGTCTAGGCTAATGTCGAATGTGGATGTGAAAGAACTAAGTTAATATCAAAAGTTGAAAGCAAATCACAACCCAAACAAATGCCGGATGAAATTTATAATTGATGTGAAAGAACTAAGTTAATATCAAAAGTTGAAAGCAAATCACAACATAGTGGGTAAATATGCCAACGTAACCAAAGATGTGAAAGAACTAAGTTAATATCAAAAGTTGAAAGCAAATCACAACTAGTCTGTGAGTACTATGAATGGTGTTTTGGATGTGAAAGAACTAAGTTAATATCAAAAGTTGAAAGCAAATCACAACTAGTCTGTGAGTACTATGAATGGTGTTTTGGATGTGAAAGAACTAAGTTAATATCAAAAGTTGAAAGCAAATCACAACAATAATTTTATTGATTGTCGCTTGTATTGTGATGTGAAAGAACTAAGTTAATATCAAAAGTTGAAAGCAAATCACAACCCGCGTCTTGTTGTGCAGTTAGTGCTTTTCGATGTGAAAGAACTAAGTTAATATCAAAAGTTGAAAGCAAATCACAACTCCATATCACCCACAATCAAATCACTAATAGATGTGAAAGAACTAAGTTAATATCAAAAGTTGAAAGCAAATCACAACAAATGAATTAATAGCCACTCGCACTTCATGGATGTGAAAGAACTAAGTTAATATCAAAAGTTGAAAGCAAATCACAACCCTGTACTCGCCTTCCTTAACTTCTCTCTCGATGTGAAAGAACTAAGTTAATATCAAAAGTTGAAAGCAAATCACAACACACTACCTTACCATGTAAAACCTTATCAGGATGTGAAAGAACTAAGTTAATATCAAAAGTTGAAAGCAATTCACAACCCATATTTGAATTCGTAGTTTGCCGGATTCGATGTGAAAGAACTAAGTTAATATCAAAAGTTGAAAGCAAATCACAACTATACTTTGCGAAGCGAAGCAATCAGAAGCGATGTGAAAGAACTAAGTTAATATCAAAAGTTAGGAATTTGAAGAAACCTCCTGTATGAATGAGGGGACGGTCGCTTCGGGGCAATTGGTGTGTTTCCATTGAGGAAGAAGCATCCGTAGCATTTGAATTTTATTCTAAAAATAGCCCGGCATAAAAGAAAAATCTTCCTTATTTCTTGCTTTACTGACAAGAAAAAACAACAAAAGCGATACAAACCCTAATAAGTATCGCTTTTATTTGTCTGAATGAATTCATATTTACCAGCCTTTTTTTGCAACGCCGTCTTTGACAGCCTGCAATGCATTTGCTTCGCTGAGCATGGTGGTCATCTTGTTGCCTTTTCCATCATTACCCTGGGCCATGTAGCCGCCACGGGAAGTTTTAGTAATTACTGCATCTTGCATCGGAACATTTTTTTCTTTGGTTTTCATGCAATAAGCTGTTAACATTTTTGACATTGTAATCGGTTTTATTGTTTTAAAATTAGTGACGATGCCATGATCAAACAAGCCATAGCGTTCCAAATTTAGGGATTTATACTTATTTCGCCTTATATATTTCCAAACACGGGTAAAACTTAGAATTCAAGTGAATTTTTTATTTTTTTCAAATTCACTTTCAACACATATTTTATATACATTTCGTATGAATATTCGAGCCCCGTGCCACTCGAAATTTTCTCTACAAAATCCTTGTAAGGAATGATTCTGAAATCAAAAAATACGTTCTTATAAATCTCTTTATCATATATAAAACTACAAATCAATAGTTCGCGATGCTTCTCCACCAGACCGGGATATTTTTCTGAAACTGAACTAAATAAAGCCATTCCTCGCGGGTTAATAAAGCCATCGCCGTTCCAATACCTTAAATCAATTCCTATGTTTTTAAACTGAAATAAAAGATGTGAAAGGAAACCGTTGCCTTCATTAAAAGGCTGCCTTTTTTCTCCGGATATATCTTTGTAATTCACATAATAGTTATCAAAAACAATTTTTTGAAACAGCTTTCTGTTAAAATTGTAAGTGACAGAGGCCCCCGTTGCAAAGTTTGTGAGCGATTGCAATGGCGTGTGCAAACTATCATATTGCCCACCTTTGTGAGAATATAATAATTGTATAGGAATATGAATATCCCAGTTGTTTTTGTTGGTAACATTCAGATTTCCTACATAACCAATATCAAACTCTTCTTTAAAATCGTCCCCGGGATGAATGGCACGCCTCCAGTTGATAAATAAATCATGATTGTAAGGTTTCGTATCCACCAGAAACTGAAAACCATTTTCCAATCGCTCATTGATATTGTTTTTGTAATCGTAGATGGGTTCGATATATCCGTGGTCAATGCCGCCTTCAATATTTCCAATAATATAAGACGAATGTTTGGCGCGGTATTTTACCTCGAAAGTGGGTGCAATGGTGGTATAATTTGGCCTGCCAAATTCTTTTTGCAAATAAATGCCTCCTTTTATAAAAAGTTTTGGAGAAACCTGGTATTCTAATTCCGGAATGAGTTGGTATCCGAATAAGGTGCCACTCAATGGAATATTTCCAAACCATTCGGTGTTATTGATGTAATTGAGGTTGTATAAATTAAAAGAAAGCTGCTGGCTGTCTGCAGGATTAATGATGGTTTTATTTTTAAAAACAGGATAATCAACCTGGGCACTGGCAGTAAGAGTGATTACTGATAAAAACAGGATAAAAAGTTGAACCGGTAGTTTTTTCATAAATATTTTTAGAATGAATCATTTGGTGATGCAATATTACATCATGCTTTTAAAATGAGTTTTTGTTATTGAAGAAATAAGAATTCGTGAAAATGAATTTTACAATTTTAGAACAAAAAGCTCCTTTTTTTAGAAGAAGCTTTTTTATGTGAATGCATTTGTTTTTAAACCGCGAAATACCAGTAAAACAACAAATAATACTAATTTGTATTTTACCAACGGTGACAAAACAAAAGGTAACAAACCATTTTTCTATTATCTATTCTCTACAGTTCTGCTCCACCAAATTCTTTTTTCGCGTCTTTCAATCTCACAAATGCCTCCATCGCAGCATATTTTGTAAGTCCCAGATCTGCATACATGTTCGCTGTATTCGCATTTCTCTCTTCGGCTCTTTGCCAGAATTCGCGTTCATCGCTTCCCTGGAAAGGCACTGCATCTTTTTGCGACTGATGAATGAAAATTCCATAACGTTTTTTACGAACCTGCTCCGGACTCATTGGCACAGCCATTTCGATTTCACTGATATCCCATTCTTCCCATGCGCCTTTGTAAAGCCACACGTAGCAATTATTTAACCATTCTCCATCCGGTTCATTTCGAATAACTTCAAGGGCGGCAAGAACCACATCCAGGCAAACTTTATGCGTTCCATGTGGATCTGCAAGATCTCCTGCGCAGAAGATAGATTGCGGTTTTAATTTTCGCATAAGCTTCACCGTTATATCCACATCTTCTTTCCCCATCGGCTTTTTTTCGATGGTTCCCGTTTCATAAAACGGCAGGTTCATAAAATGAATCTGATCATCTTTCAGTCCTACGTACTTGCAGGTGGCGCGCGCTTCGCAGCGGCGTATCAGACCTTTTATTTCCCTGATTTCAGGGCTGTCCTGCTCGGTCGTTTTTTTGTCTTTTAAAAATTGTGAAGACGTTTCAAATACTTTTCTGCTGATGGTATCGTCTATATGGAAAATCTTTTCAAACCCAACGGCAAAATCTAAAAAGCGCGTTACAAATTCATCTGTTACAGCAATGTTTCCACTGGTTTGATAAGCCACGTTTACATCGTGACCCTGATCGTGCAACCGCATGAAAGTGCCGCCCATACTAATAATATCATCATCCGGATGAGGCGAAAAAATTAAAACGGTTTTTGGATAAGGCTCGCTTCTTTCGGGATGGTTTGGCATGATGGCATTTGGTTTTCCACCCGGCCAGCCGGTAATCGAATCACGAAGCATATAATATACTTCGAGGTTAATTTCATAAGCGTTTCCTTTTTCTACCAGCAGGTCGCTTAAACCATTTTCATTATAATCGTGATCAGTGAGGCTGAGAACCGGTTTGTTCGACTGCAACGCCATATTGACCACAGCGCTTTTAATAATTTGTGGAGTCCATTCGCATTCGCCTGTGAGCCACGGAGATTTGAAACGGGTGAGTTCGGATGCGGCAAATTCATCCAACACAAAAGAGCAATTATCATGGTGCTGGAGAAGAGATGCAGGAATTTCTTCAGTAGGGCGGCCTTCCACTGCTTTCTGAATTACAGGTGCCTTTGTTTTGCCCCAGGCCATGAGAATGATTCGGTGTGATTTCATGATCGTACTGATGCCCATAGTAATGGCCATCCGTGGAACTTCCGACATATTTCCAAATTCCTGTGAATTAGCGATCCTCGTAGAATTGTCTAAAGTAATTAAACGGGTTTTTGAATACATGGGCGATCCTGGTTCATTAAAACCAATGTGCCCGTTCACTCCAATGCCTAAAATCTGCAAATCTATTCCGCCGGCTTCTTCAATTTTTCTTTCATAATTGGCGCAATGTTCTTTAATCTTGTCTTTAGGAATCATGCCATTTGGTAAAAAATAATTTTGCGGATCAATATCGGTTTGTTCAAATAAATATTTGCGCATAAAATAATGGTAGCTGTTGAGCGCATCGGCTTCCATCGGGTAATATTGATCGAGGTTAAAAGTGATCACATTTTTAAAACTCAATCCTTCTTCATTATGCATTCTTACCAGTTCTGCATATAAGGATTTGGGCGTAGATCCGGTTGCAAGGCCAATTACCGCTTTTTTGCCCTCAGCGTTTTTCTTTTTTATCAATACGGAAATCACTTCAGCTACGTAACGTGAACCGTCTTTAGGGGTTTTAAAAATTTCAACGGGAATTTTTTCAAGGGAGTCAGAAAGATCAATGTTCAGGGGCATAATAAATTAAATTTGATTGGGATTATAATGAATGATTAAATGACAAAGTTGGGAAAATAAAGAGCAAGTTGTAAAAATATAATATTATTGAGAAACCGGAAGAAGTGCTTTAATAGAAAAACGGTTATCGATTGAATTTTATTAAACAAAAAAAGCTACTTTCCTTTTCTTTTTACAGAGTCGCAGCCTTTCAATTGCATCAAAAATTAAAATCAGTTTATATTACCTTCGCCTTTAATTTTTTTATTTGAAAAAGAGAAACGTTTTCCTGATTGTTTTCCTGGTTGTAATCGCTGATCAGGTTCTGAAGATTTATATTAAAACCCACTATCATCCCGGAGAGTCACATGCTGTTTTAGGCAATTGGTTCCAATTGTATTTTATCGAAAATGAAGGAATGGCTTATGGCTGGAAGTTTGGAGGAGGTTTTGGTAAAATGGCGCTTACCTTATTCCGGCTTGCAGCGGTTATTTTTGGAGTTTTTTATTTGCAAAGAATTATTGAAAAAAAATACCATCCCGGATATGTTATTTGTGTTGCATTGGTTTTTGCCGGCGCGTTGGGCAATTTGATTGACAGTATGTTTTACGGAATGATTTTCAACAACAATAGTTTCGACACCTATGAAGTTGCCAAAATTTTTCCTGCAAAAGGCTATGCCGGATTTCTTCATGGAAATGTGGTGGACATGCTTTACTTGCCATTGGTTCATGTGGATAAAGTTGCAGACTGGGTTCCTTTTTTCGGAGGAAAGCCCTTCTCTTTTTTCAATTATATTTTCAACATTGCAGACGCTTCTGTTTCCATTGGAGTGCTGGCTATCCTCTTTTTCAGAAAACGTTTTTTTAAGGCAAAACCGGAAAATACAGAAGCTGAAAATACGGTTTCCATTACCGAATAATTAACGAATGCAATAAAAGCCCTTATTGTATTTTATTATCTTTGCGCCTTAAATTTTGCAAGTGAAAAAGAGAAGTGTTTTTTTAATAATCTGCCTCATTGTAATTGCCGACCAGCTTCTGAAAATTTATGTAAAGACTCACTTCTATGCAGGAGAATCCCATCCTGTGCTCGGGCGCTGGTTTCAGTTGTATTTTATTGAAAATGAAGGAATGGCTTATGGATGGAAGTTTGGCGGCGAATTTGGCAAAATGGCCCTTACTTTATTCAGGCTGGCTGCTGTAATTTTTGGTGTTTTTTATATCAAAAGAATTGTTGAAAAAAAATACAGTGCTGGTTTTATTATTTGTGTGGCACTCATTTTTGCAGGGGCTTTGGGGAATTTAATCGACAGCATGTTTTATGGGCTCATTTTTGAAAACAGCAGCGTAGATGCCATGAACGTAGCGCGTATTTTTCCCGCTCATGGTTACGCAGGTTTTTTGCACGGCAATGTCGTTGACATGCTTTATTTTCCCATTATTCATACACAATTCCCAGGCTGGCTTCCTGTTTGGGGCGGACAGGACTTTGACTTTTTCAGCCCGATTTTTAACATTGCAGATGCATCAATTTCTACAGGAATCATTGCTATATTTATATTTCAAAAAAGATTCTTTAAAAGCCACACGCCAGTGGTTGAAAATAAATTAGAAACAGAAACCGTTTTAAATGATGAAATTCAGGTACAGTAGATTTAAAAGGTCACTTTTTAAAATTCCGCCAATGAAAACTTTCAGAATCCTTTTTTACGCTTTTTTGATTGGGGTTTTTTTCAATTCCTGCGCTAAAGAATATAGTTCAGAAGTACTCGCCGCACCGACAGGTACATGGCAATTTACAGGCGGTAATACTACGTATTCAGGGTATATCAGCGATTTTCACGTTAACGGCGGAAACCCCAATCAATACTCATTTACCGGAAAAACCAAGGATGGGAGCCAGACTTTTCTGTTGTATTTATATGCAGACACGCTAACAACCGGAGCTTATCATGCATCTCAATTTCAAGCAAGTCTTTCTTATACTGATATTTCCGGTGCTTCTATTTATTCAGCTAATCAACAGGTGGGCGAATTTGTGGTAAATGTAACTACAGCCGATTCTACCAATGTCAATGCAACCTTCACGGGTAACGCTTTGGATACCAATGGAAATCAGGTTCAGATCACCAATGGCAAATTAACCATCAATTGATTGCCGGAGCTTCTCTCTGATTAAAGACCGCACAGCCTGTCAACCACTTTTCGTTTTCATTCTCTTTTCTTTTATACCCTTTTTTTATCTTTTTTTTTGGGGTAAATGAATAGTATTTGCTTCCTACTTTCTTTTTGCAACGCTGTAATTTGCCTTAAAGAACAAACAGGAAAGTTCCAATCCGTCCGCTTTCAAATTAGATAAAAAGAAGTATCAATCGGTGGCAGCTTTTACCGTATAAATCGTCTCAAACTTTCCTGCTATTATTTCAAAGAAGAGTCCTTCATTTTTCTAAATAATTTGAAAAGAAGAATTCATGATATTTCTTGCTTTGCTGGTTTCATAAGAACGGCTATGTTAGTTGCAAACGAAAGTCTGTTCTTTGAGTTTCGACCAAAAGAGTTGATATGATTTTTTTGCAATAGAAGCAAACGTAAAATGAGAATCTCGGTTTTTAATTTTATTACTGCTTATTTTACTCCCCGTAATAAAAAATAAAAAGAGACTTCTTCACAAGGGAACGAAAAAAATGGTTGGCTCTGTTTTTAATTGAAAGGTGCATTATAAATAGGATTTTGATTTAATTCTTTGTTTACTAATACCTTGCCAAAAAGTTACAGGAGCGCCTTTCTTAATTTGTTTTGATCAATTTATTTTGCAAAACAGTGCCATTAAAAGCTGCTCTTAGAATATATACACCAGCCGGTAAATTATAAACATTATCAAATGATAATTGGGAATTGCCTTTTTCCAGTTGCATCATTTTTCTATAAACAACATTTCCATATATATCGCAAAGATTAAATTCTACATTTCCCTGAGCAGGCAGAAACGCTTCCAGTTTTAAAATATTTTTAAAAGGATTTACTGCTGTGATTTTAAATGTGCTGTTGCGGTTATAAAGAGATATGATTTTAGAATATTTCGTACTGCTGTTGTCTGTTTTTATTAATTTGAGCCGGTAATAAACGGTATTTGAAATGCCTTCAGGATCCCCAAAAGAATAGCCTGCCTCATTCAATCGGATAGCTGCTACCTTTCCTATCCTGTAAAAATGAATGCCGTCCGTACTTTTTTCGATCTCATATTCCAGCAGGCCCTCCTCATTTTGAGACGACCATTTCAACAAAGAACGTTCGCTAATAACAGCGCCATTAAAATTTAGAATCCTTGTATCCAGTATGGGGCAGGATTTCGGATTGTATACTTTTAAAAACACTTTCTGGCTGTTATTTACCGCGCATTTTCCATCAGTCAGATTTTCCAGGGAAGTCGCTACTTTTAATCTCAAAAAAGTGCCGCTGTCCATTTGATTGGGTTTAATAATGGTGTCTACATAATAAAGGTATAAACCGTTTTGCAGCACCGGCGTTTTTGTGTTTCCTGTACTCAACGGAATCCAGTTGATGCCATCACTACTTTTTTCCCAACGATAAAAATTGTAATTATTAAAATAGCTTTTTACTGTATCGGTTACCGAAATAGGCGAGCCGGAGCAGGCAGCAGCTGTATCATTGGGATTCATGATTAAATTTGGATAGCAGGTAGCTAATTTAATATCATCAAGCACCCAATCGTTTCCTCCGCCACCGGCGGCGTTGTTTCGAATTGAAATGGTAAAACTCGTTTCATTTGGTCCGGTTTTGTACAAAAATCCTCTTTTTTTCCAGACTTTATCCCAGGGAATATCTCCTGAAGTATAATAATCAACACCATTAATTGCAAAAGAGAGATTGGGTAAAACTCCGGGATAACCGGGTGAGTTACCGTTTGCATCAATACCGCAATAGCCACAAATATTTCGTACCCATGCCGAAAACTCATAGTTTGTATTTGGACAAACGTCTTTTATTGTATCCCTATATGCCTCACCGGTGGGATAGGCAGCATTTACTACCAACATATACCCTCCGGTCGCATTTTTTGCAGTTGGCGGATTGCCTAAATTGGGATCAACAGCTCCGGTGTGATCGCCTATAATATCCCATACACCAAATACCCTGTCCGAATTTCCGGTAGGCGGCCCGGTATTAACTGTTTGCTGCTTGGGACTGGTATTATTGGCAATAGAATAATTACCATCTGCCGGATCATTTGGCTGAATATTCACTTTGTTATAACCTGGTACGCTTGCTGGCAGAAGACGGTTCTGGATGTTACCACTTCCGAAAGAACTATCTGCGGAAAAACTGGCACTTGAAAAATTGGTACAAAGCCCCGAATTTTGGATTACTTTAATAACCAGAGGATCAAAATGAAATTTTCGATTTGTTCCAGTTGTATCAAAATAATAATTACCGGTCAATTTGAGCGTATCGCCAAAGTTGGCGGTAACCTTTAACCGGTAAGCCACCATAAGCAAAGTGCCTCCATAAAACTTTGGCTTATCTATCCCTCCAATAATTTGTCCGCCCCCGGATGTAGACAGGAAGCTTGCACCGCTTTGAGCCTTGGCCGTACCTGTCCCGATATTAACTCTTACTCTTGGAGTACCTGTTGTTATATCATAAACTCCGTTATCATCGTTGGATTTGTCGCTATAAGTACCTAAAAATAACAATCCCTCATTCGTAACAATTTTCAATGAATTAGTGACAAATTGTGTGCCCTGGGCAATAGAATCTGTGTAATAAATATTCTTAACGGTCTTACCACTTTTTACTAGTATCAGCGCATGCACTTCGATAATATCTCCATTTTCCAAAGTGCCACCACCATTATTTCGGGTTACATTTTCGTAACTATAGCTTAAAGTAACGGCAGGCTGCGCATAGGAAAAAGAAGGAAACAGTATTCCTGTAAAAAAGAAAAATAGGCCAACGAATACAAATACGGTTTTGCCTGAAAATATCCTTGACAGAGTTGTGAATACAATACCCGTTTTATATATTCCGGAAGTATAATTATTTCTCATACAGAATAATTTGTGTTGAACTAAATTTCAATTTCTGATTATAGATAACGCTTTAATCTTTCTTTTATTTTGATCGTAAAAGCACGATACATATAAGCATGTTTACTTATTTTTAAATATGATAAAATAAACTTTGAATTTCACACGTTTTACTTCTTTTAATGTTTATCAAAATGATTAAAACCAAAGCTGTGAAAAAAAAATTGTTTGTTTTTTGCTTATTCAGCTTACTTCTAACCCATGCCTTTGCACAAAATGAACCTTTTGATGTTCGGGTGGTAAATACAACTTATCAGTTAAATTCGGCCTGGGAACTTACTTATGGCCCTGATGATTCTTTGTGGATTACAGAAAATAATGCATACCTGGTAAGTAAAATAAATCCGAATAATGGTGGTAAAACACAACTTCTGGATCTTACATCAATGCGCGGTTTTGCAAGTACACAGGATCCGTGGCCGCAGGGAGGATTGATGGGAATGGCTTTACATCCTTCGATGTACACCGAATGGCCCAATCCTTCAAAACCGTGGGTGTACCTTGCTTACGTTTATAAATTCGTAGGCTATTACAAGACTAAAAAAGGGAACCAGGATAGCGGCGCATTTTTCAAAACAAGGATTGTAAGGTATATATATCAACGATCTAATAAAACATTAGTATCTCCAACTACCATTATTGAGACTTTAAACGGAAGTTCAGATCATAATTCCGGCCGGTTAGCTATTGGAAATGTGAGTGGTACTCCTTATTTATTTTATACAATAGGAGATATGGGAACAGGCCAGTTTAAAAATCTGAACAGAATCAACCGGACTCAGCTTCGCGATACGCTGGAAGGGAAAATATTGCGATTTAACCTGGATGCGGTTGGGGCAGCTACAAACCCGCAGAATTGGATTCCAACCGATAATCCTTTTAAAGATAAGAACGGAAATTTAACTGCTGTTTGGAGTTATGGCCATAGAAATGCGCAGGGAATCGCATTTGCAAGCGATGGCACTTTGTATAGTAGCGAGCAACAGGATATGAGTGATGATGAAGTCAACATTATTGAGAAAGGAAGAAATTATGGATGGCCGTTGGTGTCAGGATACAGCGATGGAAATTATGACGGATATACTTTAGCGGGAATGAAAGTGATCTCCGAAAAGCAGGATTCGATTAGTTACAATCTGCGTGCTCCAATCTATACGCTATATACAACTGCAAATCCCGGCCCGCTCTACAGTCAAAGTAATTCTGTATGGCCCACTGTTGCCTGCTCCAGCATTGAAGTGTATGAGAAAAGCTTTATTCCAAACTGGAACCGTTCTTTATTAATTCCTTCTTTAAAAGCGGGAAGGATTCAAAGGCTTAAACTCGATCCAACCGGCCAAAAAGTGGTCTCTCTTACAGAAGTTCCGGTTATGAATTTGTCGGGTCAGGCGCGCATGCGCGATTTGTGTGTATCTCCGGATGGTTTGAAAATCTACGTAGCATGTGATAAGTCGTCTCAGGCGGCAAAATACCAGGGAAAAATTCTTGAATACACTTATACCGGACCTTTAAATGTTCTTTCTATAAATCGTGATTCCTTGTTTACGTATACAAGGAATAAAGACATCCAGGTTTTTCCCAACCCCGCCAGTAAAATCTTATTTGTAAAAAGCATAAAAAGCGAAACGAAACCTCTTCGTTATTCAGTTTATGATATGAACGGGAAGCTAATGCTCTCAGGCACTAGCAAAAACGATAATTTTTCCATCAATATTGAAACGCTTGTTTCCGGAGTTTATATTTTCAAACTATACAATGCTTATCATATAGATGTTAGCACAAATAAACTTGTTGTGGAGTAAACACCTTATCAATGAAAATCGTAAACCAGTAAACAAACAAAAAACTGCAATTCCTGTTTTCTATTTTTATAAAAAATTCATTTTTGGATAAATGAAAAAATGCACTGGTTTATAAAGACCTAAAAGATAATTTTATAAGTGAGTATTTTTGTAGATGCTACACCACAGCATCTGTTTGAAAAGAATAAAATTCTACAAATTCGCGCCAATAGTTGCTTCTACAGTATTGATCCTGACTGGCATAATTTTTTATGCATAAATCTACTGAATCACAATATTGTGGTTTTACTCAAAAAAAAAGATCATGCCTACAAAAAAAGACCAGGGCCGCGACAGCAAAAATGAAGACAAGAAGAAATCTTCTTCAAGCCGCGAAAGCCAAAAAAAGAATGAAAGCAATTCACGTTAACAGTGAAAAACAAAGCTAAAAAAGGCGCCTTCGAAAGACGCCTTTTTTAATAGTTCAAAGTTCAAGGTTCAAAGTTCAAGGTTCAAAGTTCAAATTCATGGTTCAAAGTTCATGGTTTAAACCAACTTTCAACCTTCAACTTTCAACCTTCAATCTTCAACAACCTTCAACCCTCAACCTTCAACCTTCAACCTCATTCCGGCAGTTCTCCAACCATATTTCCCGGATTTACCCATTCGTCAAATTCTTCAGGAGTTACATATCCTAATTTTACCGCCATTTCTTTTAATGTGGTATTTTCCTTATGTGCTTTTTGAGCGATTTCTGCCGCTTTATAATAACCGATTTTGGGATTCAATGCTGTGACCAGCATCAAAGAGTTGTCCACGTGTTTTTTGATATTTGCTTTAATCGGCTCAATTCCTTTTGCACAATTTTCATTGAAACTATTGCAACCATCTCCCAATAACCTTGCGCTGTGGAGAAAGTTATAAATGATCATCGGTTTAAAAACATTCAATTCAAACTGGCCGGTAGCGCCGCCAACAGTGATTGCCACATCATTTCCCATTACCTGTGCCGCAATCATGGTTAATGCTTCACATTGTGTCGGATTTACTTTTCCGGGCATGATAGAAGAACCCGGTTCATTTTCAGGAATACTTATTTCGCCGATACCACTTCGCGGACCTGATGACAACATACGAATGTCGTTTGCAATTTTCATCAGGCTTACTGCAACCGTTTTCAATGCCCCATGCGTTTCCACAATCGCATCATGCGAAGCAAGAGATTCGAATTTATTTTTTGCGGTAATGAAAGGAAGTCCGGTAAGTTCAGCAATTGTTTCTGCCACATTTACCGCATAATTTGGAGGTGTATTTATTCCTGTTCCAACCGCAGTACCACCAAGAGCCAGTTCACTTAAATGTGGCAACGTATTTTTAACAGCTTTTATTCCATGATCCAACTGTGATGCATAACCACTGAATTCCTGGCCAAGAGTTAATGGGGTTGCATCCATAAAATGAGTGCGGCCGATTTTTACAATATGCATAAAATCCTTTGATTTTTGGTCAAAAGTTTTTTTAAGATTTTCCAAAGCGGGTAAAGTCAAATCATGCAAAATTTTATAAGCCGCAATATGCATCGCTGTAGGAAAAGTATCATTGCTCGATTGTGATTTGTTTACATCATCATTTGGGTGCAATACCTTTTGTTCATCAGAAAGTTCACCGCCATTCAACACATGTCCGCGGTAGGCAATCACTTCATTTACATTCATATTGCTTTGCGTGCCGCTACCGGTTTGCCAGACCACCAATGGGAATTCTTTATCTAATTTTCCTGCAAGGATTTCATCACAAACTCTGGATATCAAATCCATTTTTTCTTTCGGTAAAACACCTGCGTCATAATTAGTAATCGCCGCTGCTTTTTTTAAATAAGCAAATGCCTGGATGATTTCTTTTGGCATTTTATTGATATCCTGCGCAATTTTAAAATTCTCAATGCTGCGTTCTGTTTGCGCGCCATAATAGGCATTAGCAGGCACTTTCACTTCACCCATCGTGTCTTTTTCTGTTCGGTAATTCATAACATTTTCTGATTAAACTTATTAAAGGATAGCGCAAATTTAATTCAATAGGAGGGAGGAAAAAATACAAATTGGCATTTGAATAATGGGGTTAGTAAACGAACAAATAAGGATGATTTTGATTTCGCCTTTGTAGAAAACCAGCAAATAGAAGTTGAGAATTTCTTTTGTTAAGCGATTTGTAGTTATTTAAAAAACTGGTTTTCTTTTTTCTAAAAAAGCTGCAGTTCCTTCTTTCTTATCCTCAGTTGCAAAAACACTTCCGAACAAATTGGCTTCTTCTTCAAAGCCATTTTTTTGCTTATCATAAAATGCATTCACCGCAGCAATCACTTTTGAAACAGCAACCGGAGATTTAGTAAGAATCAGATTTAAAATTTCTTTTGTTTTGGCAATTAGATTTTCCGGTGCTTCCACATGATTTACCAGGCCCAAACTTTTCGCTTCATCAGCGCCAATCATATTTCCTGTCATCATCATTTCCATTGCTTTTCCTTTTCCAATTAACATCGTTAATCTTTGCGTACCACCATATCCTGGAATCAGTCCAAGATTCACTTCCGGTTGTCCAAATTTTGCATTGGTACTTGCCAGTCTGAAATGACAAGCCATTGCAAGTTCACAACCGCCACCAAGTGCAAATCCGTTCACAGCCGCGATTACAGGCTTTGGACAATTTTCTATCTGGAAAAAAATATCCTGGCCTTTCTTTGAAAGAGAAGCTCCCTTATCATCTTCTACAGCGACAAATTCAGCAATATCTGCGCCGGCAACAAAGGCTTTTTCTCCTGCACCTGTAATGATTACTGCTTTGATTTCAGCATCATTATATGCACGCTCCATGGCGCTGCTTAACTCATTTAAAACCGTTTGATTCAATGCATTCAATTTATCAGGACGATTGATGGTAATGGTGAAAATATTATTTTCGAGAGAAGTTTTTATTGTTGAAAAATCCATAATTATTTTTTTTTGTTTTTTAATTTCAACTCATTTAACCTGGCAACATCCCACAAGTCTTTGTCTCTTCCTGATTTTAATTTCATATTAATGAGAAAATCATAAGGTATCACGTTAATAAAAAGTGCTGGCATTATTTCATAAATTTCTTTTTTACTTTCTGCTTCATTGTAAGAGAGAGAAAAATGGACAACGGTGAGGAAATCAATGGATGGGCCGTTTCCCGAAATTGAAGTTACAAATCCTTGTGTAAAATCTTTTTCATAAAGAGCAGCTACTTCAGCTTCTGAAAAATTAAGACATAGAAGGGTTTGGATAAAAGCCAGTTTATTTTCATTTGTAGGAGCCAACCAAATATCTAAGTCTCCCGTGTTTCGATTAAAACCATAATAATTTACTGCATAGCCACCAATTATCATATACCGAAGCTGATTTTTTTGAGCACAGGTAAAAAAAAGTAAAAGTTCTTTATCTAATAAGTCCATTTTTTTATTACAATTTTTCTTTCTGTCTGTTTTGGAGGATGCAAAAGCCTGGTCATTTGCTGCATTGAATATAATTGCCTGAAACGTTCTTCCACCGTAGTTTTTCGCATTTGTTCCAACTGCCATTCGTTCTGCTCTTCTAAGGATTTAAAAATATGAATCTCTTTTTTCATTGGCATTAATTTAAAAATTCCTGTTTTCTCTCACCCAGTCTTTTATATAATCTGCAATTACAGAAGTAGAAGTACCTGGCGGAAATAATTTGCCTACACCCATTTCATTCAATTTTTCCATATCATCAGCAGGAATGATTCCGCCGCCGGTTACGAGCACATCATCCATTCCTTTTTCTTTCATCAGCGATAATATTTTTGGAAAAATGGTGTTGTGCGCTCCCGTTAATATGCTCACGCCAATGGCATCCACATCTTCCTGTAACGCAGCATTAACCACCATTTCAGGAGTTTGGCGCAATCCTGTATAAATCACTTCCATTCCTGCATCACGAAGCGAAGTAGCAATTACTTTAGCGCCGCGGTCGTGGCCATCCAGGCCAACCTTAGCAACCAACACACGAATCGGTCTTTGCATTTGAAAAGATTTTTTTCAGCTATTTTATTTCAATAAAGATAAAGTATGTTCGATTCTTTTAACTGTTTCTTCTTTTCCTAAAACAGATGCAATTTCAAAAACGCCGGGGCCAAATTTGCCGCCCACAAGCATTACACGTAAAGGCAACATCAATTCTCCCGGCTTCAATTTGCTTGCGGCTGCCAGCTCTTTAAATGTATGTTCGAGGTCTTCAGCATTCCACAAATTCATTAATGAATATGCACGAATTAATTCCACAAAAAACTGGTTTTTATTTTCGTTCCATTTTGGAAGAATCGATGGCGTATCAATTTCTGCCGGAGCAACAAAAAAGAAACTTCCCTGTTGCCAAAAATCAGTTAACAATGTGCACCTTTCTTTGATAACTTCAATTATTTTATCCAACTTATTTTCATCATCAATTACAACATCATGTTCTTCAAATAATTTTTTTACATCCGGTTTTAATCTATCAACTGATGACCTTTTTATCCATTCATGATTGAACCATTTTGCTTTTTCAAAATCAAACTTCGCTCCATGGGAATGAACTCTGTCCATCGAAAATTTTTCTACCATTTCGGGTAAAGTAAAAATTTCCTGCTCTGTTCCATCATTCCATCCAAGCAATGCAAGCATATTAATAAATGCTTCCGGCATAAATCCTAATTCTTTAAACCCTTTAATGACGCCCTTTAGAGGGTCGTTCCATTCCATGGCAAAAACCGGAAATCCCAATCTTTCACCATCTCTTTTACTCAACTTTCCATTGCCATCGGGTTTTAAAATCAATGGAAGGTGCGCCCACTGCGGCATCTCTTTTTCCCATCCAAAATATTTCCAGAGCAGCACATGAACCGGCGCACTTGGAAGCCATTCTTCACCACGAAACGCGTGTGTAATTTTCATTAAATAATCATCTACCACCACAGCAAGATGATAGGTCGGCATTCCATCGGCTTTCAACAAGACTTTATCATCCACACCGTCAGTTGGCATTTCAGTATCACCGCGTATCATGTCTTTAAAATGCACATATTCATCTCGAGGCATTTTAATCCGCACAACATGCGGAAAATTTATTTTCAGCAACGCTTCGGTTTCTTCTTTTGGCAAGACGAGAGAATTCCGCATTTGCAGCCGATTTTGAAAATCGTATTGCACATTATATTTTCCCTGCGCCTTTAATTTTTCACGAAGATTTTCTATTTCTTCCGGAGTATCAAAAGCATAATAAGCATGCCCTGATTCTACCAGTTGCTCTGCATATTTGCGATAAATATCTTTTCTTTCACTTTGCCTGTAAGGCCCGTATTCACCGGGTTTCCACGGACTTTCATTGGGCGAAATGCCGCACCAGTTCAGACACTCATGAATGTATTGTTCCGCGCCTTCCACATATCTTGTCTGGTCCGTATCTTCTATTCTCAACACAAAATCACCGCGATTTTTTTGGGCAAATAAATAATTGTATAAAGCGGTGCGAACGCCGCCAAGATGCAAACCGCCTGTAGGGCTCGGTGCAAATCTTACTCTTACTTTACTCATCCTGCAAAGATAAACGATTGTATTATCCGGTTTTTTCCCAGTAATCAAAGAAATAAGGGGAATTCCTGTTTTCAAATAAGAAAGGTGGTTGTTGGGTTTTTTGCAAGACGTTTACATCATTTATTTGTTTTATTTTTTTGCAAAATAATTCGCATTCGTTCAAGAGAGCTTTTAGAACGCTTTGGTAACCGGCCTTCGCAAAGAGGAAAGATATAGCCATATCACTTTCAAAGACAAAAAAAGAAAGTGCTGTCAGTGGTGATTTTATAATTGACAAATGAATTATTAATCTGAGTGTCTAAAATTATTTATTGCAAAATGAGATCGATGTCTTCCGCATCTTACTTATCAAAATGGTAATTCATCATCATTCAACGTCATACTCGGATCATCATACATCCGATTGTTCATTCCATATTTCCAAACAGGGGCAACATTCTTTAAAAATACAATCAGGGGCATAACCGGTGCAAAAATCAAAAGTCATGAATCCGCTGTTCATGATATTTGTTTTCATATTAAGGGTATCCACTATCAATTTATAAGCAGATGTTGCAGGTAAATTTTCAGGAAAATCAACACCCTGGTTCCAGGTGTACATCATTTTTTCGAATGCTTTGACGATAAGAATCATTTCTTCATCACTCAATTGTTCTGGGGGTGGAAAGTTTTCTGAATTTAATCCGCAGTAATGTCCAAAAGTATGTTTCGGTTCTTCTTCTTCTTCTTCATTTATCCACCTTTCTATCTCTTCAAAATGATCTTCAATTTCCTGTTCTGCCTCTTCATATTCCGGCATTTCTGTTCCGTGTGCGGCTGCTATGTCATCGAGGAGATATGGAATATAAGGATGCATGTAGAAGTTGTGTTTGATGAATTTTTGTTGTCTGGTAAACGAAGAAATATGTAAGATTCCTCTTTTGCAAAGAAATTTATCTCAACCGGTTACTTTCCCTCACGAGTCTCGAGTCATTATAAATGCCTTTTGCAGCAAAAATTAAAAACAAGATAATCACGATATGAAGAATAGCCCAGATATTAAAATTGCCCTGGGAAAAATGTTTCGTTTCGCGCAGGTATAAAAATACAATCAGGCATTCAACGATAATTGCTGCAATAATAATTCTGATTTGAATGCTGCGGTGTTTGTACAAAAAAATATTGATGAATATTCCGGTTCCAAGCGCGCTGGTCAGGATCAGTATTAAGAAATTGTCGGTTGCTTTTAGCAAATGATACGTTCCGTCTGTAGCCATGGTTGTAACTGCATTTGTGCCGTTTTCGAGCATGAGAGTGCCGCCGTAAAAGGCGAATTTCAGGGTAAGAAAGGCCGCCAAAGCAGCAAGGAACATCCACAGAGTTTGTACTCGTTGTATCATAAAATAATTTTATAGTACGAAAGTAAAATGAATGAATTAAAAAGTGATAATTTTATTTAAAGGCGGGCTCAATAAATAAACTTCATTTTCCCCAAAAAATTCCCGATAGATTTCTTTAAAATAATTGTTTAAAAAATACTTTCATGTCATTCCATGATGCAGAATCGGCTGCCGCATTATATTTGATTGGCATATTAAATTTTTGGCCAAGCGCTGTTGCTTCGGGATTGGAAAAAGCATGAGTGGCGCCCGGATAAATTTTGAAAGTATAATCAGCTCCTGATGAATCCATTTCTTTTTTAAATTCAGCAACATTCGGATTTTCAAACTGATCGTCGCCACCATGGCAAATTAAAAATTTTGTTTTCATACCTTTCGGAGGTTTTACTCCTTCCAGCCCTCCATGAAAAGTAACTACTCCTTTCACATCAGAACCAAGTTTGGCGGCATTTAGAACCACAAAACCACCGAAGCAATATCCCATTGCTGCTATCTCTGCAGTGTCAGTTTGGGGATAGGATTTCAGAAAATTAATCGCCGCATCCAATCTTGTTTTTGCTAAAGAAGGATCTTTATAAAAAGGGGTTGCTAATTGCTGGGCAACTTTCGGATCGGGAGCAGTCTGGCCATTACCGTACATGTCTGCGGCAAGCGCGATGTAACCAAGTTTGGCAAGTTCTTTTGCACGCATCCTTGTATAATCTGTCAATCCCCACCATTCGTGAACGACCACAATTCCGGGGCGTTTTTCATTTTGATCTGCATTGTAAAAAATAAATCCATCATACCTTTTTCCGTCAATCTGATAGTTGATAGAATCTTCTTTAATGTTTTCAGAAGAAGTTTTTTTTGTAGAATCAACAGTGGTGTTCGTTGCATGATTACCCGATGAATTGTTGCATGAAATCTGGAACAGAGCGGACACAAACAAAGCAGCGGTGATTAATTTTAAATTCATAACAGGATAATTTGATCACTAAAAATACAAAAAATACAGATTACGGTTCTTTTTATCTTAATAAATGTTCACTCAGCATACGAATAAATAAGTGCAGTTTCTATTCTTTTATAGACAAGAATGAATTTTCGGATGAATTTCTGAAACGGATAAAAAAATGGCCAGTGATAAAAATCACCGGCCTTGCTTACCTCTGAAACCACAAGAAAAAGTTGAGTTTTTTCTTCTTAGAAGATTTAAAAACGAAAAGATTATTTTGAATAATATGATAATAACAATTAAACCTAAATCCGCATTGAATTAAGTCTATTGGGTTTGTGTACGGTTTTTTATAAATAGGAATAGGAAAGAAGGATGGGGCTGCTAAATTAATATTTATTTATTGATAAAAACAAAAATGATCGTGTTTAATTTGAATATTTTTTTAATTCTCTCGCCGCAAGCTGGTCAATTTTTTTTATTTTGTAATCATACCACCATTTTGGCGCCGTTTTTTTCAATACGGTATCAATGCTCCTCATGCCAAATAAGTTCCAAACGCCCTTCATTTTTCCACCGAGAGAACTTTGAAGCGCACGCAAACTCATAGCAAAACCGCTGTCAATATATTCCATGTGATGCCAGTAACCGGCGGGCATAAATAAAGTATCACCAGGATTCAAAATCAAATCATACCCGACAGCATGCCGCAAAGCCGGAAATTTTTCATAATCGGGTAATCCGTCTTTTTTACTATAATTTGAGAAATCTGCCAGGCTTAGCACTTCGAAGGGTTTTCTGTATAATTTATATTGTTCTTCGTGTCTGAATAATAATACTCTTTTTCTGCCGGCAAACTGTGTATGTAAAATATGCGAAAGATCTATATCGAAATGCATGTGAGTGATAGAAGATTCTCCGCCTGTAAACAGCATTGGATATTTTTTCACAAAACCGGTCATCAGGTGTTCAGGCCATGTAAAATCATTGATCAGCTGTGGGGCATGGTCAAAAATATTAAACAAAAAAATCCTCCATGCAGCCGGCCCTTTTTGAATCATATCTACATAGTCGCCAAAAGTTTTGTAATCATCTGCTGTATTGATCGGCGTGTAAGCATCACTTTTTACATTGTTGTAAAGAGCTACTTTTTGTTCACCCACTATTTCTTTAAAATAATCCCAGGACCATTTTTTATATGCAGGCCATTCTTTTGCCAGGCCCTTAATGACGAGCGGCCTTTTCGGGAGATAATAATTGTTTTTGAAATCCTCGGGTTTTATATTTTCAACTGTATCTATTGGGTGTAGTTCCATTTGCATAACACTTTGCGTGGCAAAATTAGGCATTCTGTGCAGACGACATTCCACATTTTTATAAAGAATTCTCTAAAAAAAGTTCAGGCCCTTTATTTAAAAAATATTTGCTCTTTTGTTGCCGTACCTTTGAAACCTTTTAAAATTTATTCAGTTGGCCATACATTTTCATAAACTAAAGATAAAAGACGTTAGAAAGGAAACAACAGAATGTGTTTCAATAGCATTTGAGGTACCCGAGGAAATTCAAAAAGATTTTCGTTTTATTCAGGGGCAAAATATTACTATCAGAACCCTTCATAATGGCGAAGAAGCAAGAAGGTCTTACTCAATTTGCAGCAGCCCTTTGGAAAAGGAATTGCGCGTTGCGGTAAAAAAAGTGACAGGCGGTATATTTTCAACTTTTGCGAACAACGATCTAAAAAAGGGCGACGAGCTGGAAGTGTTGCCGCCGACTGGCAATTTTTTCCCAAAAACGATGCATTCCGATAGGAATGATTATGTTTTTTTCGCTGCCGGCAGCGGGATAACCCCAATTATGTCGATCATAAAAACCATTTTGCTTACCGAGCCAAATAGTGCAGTTACCCTTGTATATGGAAATAAAAATTTGCAATCCATCATTTTCAAAGAAGAAATAGAAGGACTGAAAGATAAATATCTAAAAAGATTCAGAGTCTATTATATTTTGAGCAGGGAAAAAACGGAAGCAGACTTTAATTATGGCAGAATAGATGAATCAAAATGCAACCATCTTTCCAAACTCATCAATTTCAATATTATTGATGATTTTTTTATCTGCGGGCCGGAAAAAATGATTTACACGGTGAAAGATTTTCTTTGCGGATGGGGCGTTGAACCTGAAAGAATTCATTTTGAGTTATTTACAACTCCTACAAGAGAACATACAAAGATTTATGAAGCGGTAGAACAAACGTCTGAAGAAGGAAGTGAGGTAACGATAAAAATAGATGGACGTAGCTTCGAGTTCAATTTGGAATATAATGGTAAAACCGTTTTGGATGCGGGATTGGCACAAGGGGCAGATCTTCCTTTTGCCTGCAAAGGTGGCGTATGCTGTACCTGCAAAGCTAAACTAATAGAAGGCGAAGTGGAAATGGAAGCAAATTATGGACTTGAAAAAAGCGAAGTAAAAGATGGATTTATTTTAACCTGCCAGTCGCATCCCAGAAGCAACAAAGTGGTGGTTGATTATGATCAGGCTTAAAAGCTGTTTTTATAATCAGTAACTTTGAGAATAAAGTTTCAGAAAATGGACTCAGAAAAACTATTGGCAACGTTTGATGACAAAATAGAGCACGAAATAAGAATTGAACCGAAAGACTGGATGCCAGACGATTATCGAAAAATGCTCATCAGGCAAATAAGCCAGCACGCACACAGCGAAATTGTAGGCATGTTGCCCGAAGCCAACTGGATTACCCGTGCACCTTCATTAAAAAGAAAAGCCACCTTGCTTGCAAAAGTGCAGGATGAAGCAGGGCACGGATTGTATTTATATTGTGCCGCGGAAACTTTAAATATTTCACGGGAAGAAATGATTGATCAATTGCTAAGCGGCAAGGCAAAATATTCTTCCATTTTTAATTATCCGACTCTTTCATGGGCAGATATGGGTGCCATCGGCTGGCTGGTAGATGGCGCAGCAATAATGAACCAGGTTCCATTGTGCCGCGCTTCTTACGGGCCTTATGCCAGAGGTATGGTGCGCATTTGCAAAGAAGAAAGTTTTCATCAAAGGCAGGGTTATGAAATATTGCTAACGCTTTGCCGCGGAAGCAGAGAACAAAAAGCAATGGCACAGGATGCACTCAATCGCTGGTGGTGGCCAAGTTTGATGATGTTTGGTCCAAATGATGATGCGTCTCCGCACACTGCTCAAAGCATGAAGTGGAAAATAAAAAGATTTTCCAATGATGAATTAAGGCAAAAATTTGTTGACATCTGCAAAGAACAGGCGGATATTCTTGGAATTACCATTCCCGATCCGGATTTAAAATGGAATGAAGAAAGAGGACATTTTGATTTTGGAGAAATAAACTGGGATGAATTCTGGAATGTGGTAAAAGGAAACGGGCCTTGCAATAAAGAACGTTTGGATGCAAGAATCAAGGCACATGAAAATGGTGCGTGGGTGAGAGAAGCAGCGCTGGCACATGCTGAAAAGAAAAAGCCAAAAAAAGCAAAAGAAGCTTTAGACACAAATACGGTTTAAAAATCTTTAAAAATTTGAAGCAGCAACCAAAAATAAAAGTTGATTTTCAAGAAAAAGAAAACAGGAAAACCGGTTATTTCTTCTTTTGCTGCGGTTAATATATTACGCCTGATTTTTTTCGCCTAATAATTTTCCAATTGTTTTAGCAAAATATTTATGTTCGAGGAAATGGATTTTTTTCGCAAGGCTTTCAGCAGTTTCATTATCATCTAATATACATTTTGCCTGGAAAATCGTTTCGCCGTGATCGTACTTTTCATCTACAAAATGAATCGTAATGCCACTTTCTTTTTCTTTCGCAGCAACGACAGCCGTATGCACTGCATTTCCGTACATTCCTTTTCCTCCGTAAGCCGGCAATAAAGCCGGATGAATATTGATGATTTTATTTTGAAAGTGGTGAATTAATATTCCCGGAACTTTCCATAAAAAACCAGCCAGTACCAACAAGTCCGGATGCCAGCTTTTAATTTCTTCCAAATAACCCGTTTCTTTAAATTTATTTTTTTCGATCAATAAAACCGGGATGTTTTCTGTCTTTGCAATTTGAATGACACCGGCGTTTGGATTATTACAAACAATCAGAGCAATTTCCGCTGTGTTTTTTTCTTTAAAATAATCAATAATCTTTTGGGCATTACTACCCGCGCCGGATGCAAAAATGATAATCTGTTTTTTATGGTCTTTCTTCAATTTTCATTTGTGTTTTCTGATAATTTTTTTCTTCAATTTATCCTGCAAAGAAGGATTTGAAACAAAAGTGATTATTTTATTTCTAAAAAATGGGAAAAGATTTTTTTTTGACGTTTATAAAAGTTTTGCTTTCAGTTTCTCTTTTACTTCATCAAACCATTCATTTTTTAAAATGCTCAAAACGATACTATCTCTTCGCACCCCTTCTTGT
Source organism: uncultured Chitinophagaceae bacterium (assembly GCA_963706825.1). Taxonomy (GTDB): domain Bacteria; phylum Bacteroidota; class Bacteroidia; order Chitinophagales; family Chitinophagaceae; genus Ginsengibacter. The sequence goes on from CAVPNT010000008.1 coordinate 30,501, forward strand.
CTTGTGGGTTGATGACTTCGTAAAACCCCTTCTACTTTACAGCCGATGGATTTCATCGCCGCAATGCTTTTTGCATTGTTATTATCTGCCCGAAATTCTACCCTTTCCATTTTCATTTTTTCAAAAGCGAACTGCAACAATAAGAATTTGCAATGTTTATTTAATCCGCTTCCCTGGAACGTTTTTCCATACCATGTGTAACCGAGTTGCAGAGTTTTGAAGGGAAGATTGATGTCATAAAACCGGGTGGATCCGGCGTATTCGTTGTTCTTTTTGTCAAAAACTATAAAAGGATATTCTTTGCCTGCTGATTTTGATTGTAAAGCGATGCCGATATAATTTTCCAAACCTTTTTCCCCTTCAGCACTTAGCAGTGAATAGTCCCACAGGTTTGGCTCATTCAAAGAAAATGGCAATAAATATTTTTTATCCTGACGTACCAATGGACGAAGTAAAACGCGTTCATCTTCTAAAATGTAACGATCATTTGGATTAAAAAAACCGGGCATAATAAAAAGTTAGGCTTATAAATATTTTTTGCAGAAATGAGTTGTTTCTGACAAGTATTTCGAAAAGCAAATTAAACTTCATTCGACTGGCGCAATTTTATTTACTTTGAAATTTTAAAATAAAACTGATGCAAAAACCTTCTTCCTATTGCGAAGCAATACTTTTGATGGATAAAGATAATGTACACCGCGTTTACCACGATAATTTTTATGGATTTCCCATTAAAGATGATAATGAGCTTTTTGAAAGATTGATTTTGGAAATAAACCAGGCAGGACTAAGCTGGGATACCATTCTGAAGAAACAGGAAAATTTTAAAAAAGCCTACAAAAATTTTAGTATAAAAAAAGTAGCAGCTTTTAATGAAAAAGATTTTGAAAGGTTGATGAACGATGCAGGAATTATCAGAAATAAATTAAAAATAAATGCGGCGATAGAAAACGCAAAAACGATTTTACAAATTCAAATCGAATTTGGCTCTTTTAAAAACTGGCTGGATCATCATCATCCAAAAACAAAACAAGAATGGGTGAAAATCTTTAAAACCACTTTCAAATTTACGGGTGGTGAAATTGTCAATGAATTTTTGATGAGTACGGGCTATTTGCCCGGCGCGCATATTGAAAGTTGTCTTATTTATAAAAAGGTATTGAAAGCAAAGCCCGCTTTTTCTGATATTAAATAACCGGGTTTACAGTAAACAAACAAATAAACGGAATTCATATTTGCTGCTAATCAGTGTCATCGCCGGCGATAGATAATAGCAAGGATTTCTTTTTTCTTATTAAAAAGTTATTCCGCGGCAGACTTTGGAATTCGCCGATTTACCTTTTAATTTCTATAAAAAATCTAAGGTTTATAGAATCAGAATAAATGAACCTTACTTTATTATAGTCATCATCTGTCTAAAGTAACGGTTACATACCCGGTGTTTATAAAGTTGTTGTTAACGTCATATACATCAAATACATAATCTCCTGCATCATAAAAAGCGTATTTTATATAGGTATAAAAAGAATCAGATTTAATGTCATAAGTCTTATTGTCAACTCTTTTCCACTCGCCATTTACTTTTCTATAGGATTTCAAAACGATGGAGCTTACATTAAAGTTAGTAGGATAATTATCTATTACAATGTAGGCATAACTTCCATTTGTTCTGTTTATTATTAATGTACTGCTTTCTTTAGCAATTCCATATACCGGCACCTCTATCGAACAAAATACTTTTGCTTTGGCATATTTAGATACAGTATTGCTACTGCCGGTACTTGTTGAAGTATATTCAGTACTACTTTTATATGCTACTGATACTTTGCCGGTTCCAATAAAAACATTGTCGCCGTCATACACATCAAAGGCAAAATCGCCGCTGGTAGTAAATGGGTATTTGATATGCGTGTAGGAATAATCCGTGTTTACGGTATAATCCTCCTGTCCGATCTTTTCATAATTTCCCGCGATTTTTTTATAAGCTTTTAAGGTAAGGTTTTTTGTCGGCAGATGGTTCAAATTGGTATTAATAAGGATATAGGCATAGCTACCCTTTTCCGCATTAATAGTGATGGATTTATCTTCAGAAGCTACTCCATTTTGTGGAGTTTCTACTGAAATATAAACCTTGGCGTACTTATAAGCATTATTTGATGATTCAATTTGCGCAAGTGCAGTTTGATTAATAAGCAGAAAAAAAAGTAATCCCTGAAAGATTCTAATAGCAGTTGACTTTTTCATTTTATTTTTTTTATTTTAAGAAACAATAAAAATATAAAACAGAAGTTGTTTGGAGAATGTGATTAAAGTAGTAAAAAAAGCGGCAACAGTAAACGAACAAATAACAGATCTTTTGATTTCCGTTTTGCCGATAAATATTCGATTAGGGCAGGCGATTTATTAAAAAAATGAGTTTTCTTCTAAAAACAACCAAAAAAATTTCCTTTCGATACCGCTTAACATTTTATATAATCATTTGACCCTCTTTGGAGTAACAATTTATAAATTAATATAATGTTAACACGTCTTATTCTAAATGTATATTTTTTGTCATTTTTTTTTCATTTATAGGCAGCGTTTATCTATATTCGCTTATCAAAAGTTAACTAAATGCAAATGAAGTCATAAAAAAGTCAAAACTTGCTTTTATCAAACTCGAATTTTAATTAATCAAAAACAAAAAACACACATGAGAAGATTTCTAGCACTCTTTGCAGTGCTGATGCTATTTGGTACATCGGCATTCTCACAAGGGAAAACTGTTGCGGGAACAGTAAAGGATGATTCAGGAACTCCAATTCCTTTTGCTACTGTTACTGAAACAGGCACAAAAAACGCGACTGTGGCCGATGCTGCGGGCCAGTTTGTTATAACACAGAAAGGGAGTGGCACTTTAACATTTAGTGCTACAGGCTTTAAATCAGCAACTATTACTCCTTATGAAAATCCTGTAGCTGCCGTTTTAGTTAAAGATGCGTATGAATTATCGGCAGTTGTTGTTACTGCTTTAGGAATTCAGAGAAGCAAAAATTCCTTACCTTATGCTGCTCAGCAAGTTAGTGGAGATGACTTGTCAATGACCAGGAGCGGTAATGCAGGAAGCGAATTGTCAGGAAAAGTTTCCGGCGTGGAAATACGCCAGGGCAATGGCATCGGCGGCTCTACCAATATTGTAATCCGTGGTACCAAATCATTGACCAGATCAAATCAGGCCATGTTTGTGGTAGATGGAGTACCTGTAGATAATTCGAACACAAATAGTACAAATCAGACAACCGGCAGAGGCGGATATGATTACGGTAATGCCGCCGCTGACGTTAATCCGGATGATATTGCAACAATGACAGTTTTGAAAGGAGCAGCTGCAACTGCTTTATACGGTTCAAAAGCTGCGAATGGCGTAATTATGATAACTACCAAGAAAGCCCGTAAAGGACTTGGAGTGACTGTAAATTCTGCTTTAATCACGGGGTCAATTGATAAAAGCACTTATGCAAGATACCAAAATCAATACGGTGCAGGATATTCTAATCCGGCTGGTGGTACTTATGGTGCTCCTTTGCCAAATTGGGGATTTTGGTACTTTGACGCGAACGGTGATGGAACTAAAGATCTGGTAGTACCTACCACAGAAGATGCTTCTTATGGTCAAAAATTTGATCCGAATTTAATGGTTTATCATTGGGATGCGTTTGATAAATCTTCTCCTTATTTTAAACAAGCGCGACCTTGGGTAGCGGCAGTTCATACTCCGGTTGATTTTTATGAAAATAGCCTTTCAACCGTAAATAGTGTAAATTTTGATGGTGCAAACGACAAAGGATCGTTTAAATTGGGATATACCAGGAATGATGAAAAAGGAATTTTGCCAAATAGCAGGGTGTTAAAAAATATCGTAAATTTTGGAGCTACTTACAATCTTACAAATCGCTTAACTGCCGCAGCTTCAATAAATTTTTCAAAAATAGACGGTAAAGGGAGATACGGAACCGGATATGACAAGCAAAATCCAAATCAAAATTTCCGTCAGTGGTACGAAACCAATATGGATGTATATGAGCAAAGGGATGCATTTTTCAGAACCGGACAAAACATTACCTGGAACTGGGCTGATCCTTCAAAAGCCGATGGATCGGGGTTGAAGCCAATTTATTCAGATAACCCCTATTGGACTCGTTATAAAAACTTTGAAACAGATTCTCGCAGCAGATACTTCGGATATGCTTCACTTAATTATAAAGCTACCGATTGGTTAAACCTTTTGGGACGCGTATCATTAGATTCTTATGATGAAATCCAGGAAGAAAGAATAGCTGTTGGTAGCGTAGCTCCTTCGGCATATACCCGTTTTAACAGGTCATTCAGAGGATATAATTATGATCTGATGGCCAACTTTGATAAAAGCCTTACCTCGGATATTAATTTAAAAGGAGTGTTGGGAACTAATATAAACAGAACAGAAATCAGTTCGATTTTCTCATCTACCAATGGAGGATTAGTGGTTCCGGATTTATATTCAATAGCCAATTCTTTGAATCCAATTTCTGCACCTACAGAAAATTACCAACCTACTGAAGTAGATGGCTATTATGCAGGTGTGACTTTAGGATACCAGGATATGTTCTTCTTAGACGGAACTTTTAGAAGGGATATTTCTTCTACTTTGCCTAAAGGGGCTAATGGATATAATTATTTCTCTGCTTCGGGAAGCTGGGTATTTTCTAAAAATCTTCCAAGTCTGACATGGTTATCTTATGGAAAGTTGCGTGCCAATTATGCGGAAGTAGGTAGCGATGCTCCATGGGGATCTGTTAAGGATATTTATGCAAATGTGGATCCTTTTGGTAGTGCAATTTTGTTTTCATTACCGGCACAAAAAAATAATAATAACCTGAAACCCGAAAGAACGTTTAGTAAAGAATTGGGTGTGGAACTGTTATTCTTCAAAGGACGGTTAGGTTTTGATGCTACCTATTATATAACAAATACAAGAGATCAGTTAATCCCTGTAAACGTATCTCCTTCTACAGGATACCTTACAAAAATCATGAATGCCGGTGATTTGCAAAATCAAGGAATCGAATTATCAGTAAATATAACTCCTGTAAAAACAAAAGATTTTTCATGGGATATGAGATTAAACTGGTCTCAAAATAGAAATAAAGTAGTTGCTTTATTTGGGCAAAGTCAAAATCTGCCATTGGCTTCTTTCCAGGGAGGTGTTTCTGTAAACGCACCAAAGGGGCAGCCTTATGGGCAAATTTGGGGTAAAACCTGGGTGATTGATTCTGCAACCGGACAGAAATACATTACGGTTGGTGGACGTGATAGTATCACCACTTCTACTACAAACATCATCGGAAACGTCAACCCTGATTGGATTGGCGGCATTTATAACACAGTCAGGTATAAAAATCTTGCTTTGAGCTTCCTGATTGATATAAGAAAGGGAGGAAGTGTTTTCTCGCTTGATTCATATTATGGTATGAATTCGGGACTATATGCCGAAACCGTAGCGCTTAATGATTTGGGAAATCCGTCAAGAGATCCAGTTTTGAAAGATGCAGATGGTAAAACATTGCCAAATAGCGGCGGAATTATAGTTCCGGGGATAACAAAAGATGGTAAACCAAATACTAAAAGAGTTCCGAATATAGGAGGCACTTATGGTTACGGTTATAATCCGGCAGCAGCGTTTGTATATGACGCTAGTTATGTTAAGTTAAGAGAATTAAGCCTGACATATTCATTACCTGCTACTTTATTAGAAAAAGTAAAAGGCGTCAAAGGCATAGATCTTTCTGTAATAGGAAGAAACTTATGGATTATCCATAAAAATACCCGTTATTCTGATCCGGAAGAAAACTTGTCATCAGGAAATTATCAGGGATATCAAAGTGGTGCATATCCTACAACAAGAAGTATCGGATTAAATCTTAAATTAAAATTCTAAAGTCTTTATATGAAGAAATTATTAATAGTTTCATTTTCTCTAATTCTTATTGGTTCATCATGTACCAAAGATATTACGAAGCTTAATGAACAAACGAAAAGAGCAGGAATTGTACCTGCGGAAACTTTATTTTCAAATGCCTTGAAAGTGCTGACCGATCAGACTGCAAGTTGTAATGTAAATAACAATGTGTTCAGGTTTACCGTACAACATTGGGCTGCAACTACTTATCAGGATGAGCCACAATATGATTTCACCACCAGAGCAATTCCTGATGGAATCTGGAGCAGATTGTACAGAAATGTATTAAACAATTTAAAAGAAGCTAAAGGGCTGATTGAAGCAAACACGAGCCTAACGGTGGGCGAAAAGGCAAATAAATTGGCAATCTGCGATATTGTTCAGGTTTATACTTACTATTATCTGGTAACTTCTTTTGGAAATATTCCCTATACCGAAGCACTGGATTACGACAATCTTTTTCCTAAGTATGAAGATGCAAAAACGGTTTATTATGACCTGCTTACCAGGATTGCTGCCGATGTAGCCGCATTAAAGCCTGCTGAAGGAGGCATTACAGCGAAGCAGGATCTTCTTTATGGTGGAAAAGTAGCATCATGGGCAAAATTTGCAAATTCATTGCAATTGAGAATGGCAATGACCATAAGCGATTTTGATGCTCCAAAAGCCAAAGCAGTTTTTGAAGCTGCTAATGCAGGAGCTTTTACCTCTGCTGCTGACAATGCAGTTTTCAAATATTTAGCGACAACACCTAACACCAATCCACTTTGGGTAGATCTGATACAAAGTGGCCGTCAGGATATGGTAGCGGGAAAAGCTTTGTTAGATACGCTGAAAAGCATGAATGATCCGCGGTTATCCTTGTATTTCCGACCTAATAATGACGGCAAGTATGTAGGTGGAGTGGTTGGAATGAATAACACATTTGGAGCTGTATCCAAACCAAGTGATCAAATGGCTCTGCCGAATTTCCCTGCATTGTTATTAGGGTATTCAGAAGTTGAATTTTTGAGAGCCGAAGCTATTGAGCGTGGCTTTACTATAGATGGGACAGCAAAAGATCATTACGATAATGCGGTAAAGGCATCTATATTATTCTGGGGAGGTACTGAAGATATGGCCTCTACCTATTTAGCGTCCCCTGATGTGGCATACGCTACCTCTCCTGGTGATTATAAGCAAAAAATTGGTTTCCAAAAATGGATAGGTTTATATAACGAAGATTTCCAGGGATGGATTGAGATAAGGAGATTGGATTTTCCAAAACTTAGTCCGCCGATGGGCGCCAAATCCGGTTTTCCTAACAGGTTACCTTATTCACAAGCTGAACAAAGATTAAATCCGGATAGTTATAAGGAAGCTGCTGGTGCTATCGGTGGTGATAAAGTTGAAACCAAACTGTTTTGGGATAAATTTTAATACATCTTGTTACATTTTTATAAAAAGGCTGCTTCGCGAGAAGCAGCCTTTTTACCTTGAGTAATTTCAAATTTCCCGCAGTAATATTTTATTTTTTCTCAAAAGATTTTTTCCATTTCGCAGTGTCGCATTTTCTGCCTCCGATTCTGTCGTATTGCTTCTATTATTCACTTGTCATTGTTCTTTTTTACAACGTTTTTATTTTGTTCTTTTTTTTTTAAAAACCAGGAGAAATTTTTTTAAAACACCGTTCAACATTTTTTATAACCTGACTTTGCGTGTTATAATAATAAATAATTTTATTATTATATTAACAGTTATTTCGTAGATTGTTTATTTTTTGTCAATTTTTTTTCTTTTGGATGCAGCGTTTTTCTACTTTCGCTTGTCTAAAGTTAACTAAATGCAAATGAAGTCATAAAAAAGTCAAAACTTTCTTTTATCAAACTCGATTTTTTCAATTAAAAACAAAAAAACACATGAGAAGATTTCTAACACTCTTTGCAGTGCTGATGCTATTTGGTGCATCGGCATTCTCACAAGGGAAAACTGTTACAGGAACAGTAACAGACGATTCTGGCGGAGCAATACCTTTTGCAACCGTGACAGAAAGCGGAACAAATAATGCGACCACAGCGGATGCAAACGGAAAGTTTTCCCTGAATATGAAAGGATCCGGAAAATTATCCATAAGCGCTGTCGGCTTTAATTCATTAGTAGTTGCGCCGGTCAACGGGATAGTAGCGGCTTCTCTTTCCCGCAGTACAACCGAACTTTCTGCTGTTACTGTCACCACTGCCCTTGGAATTCAGCGTCGGGTTTCTACACTTCCTTATGCTGCTCAACAAATCGATCCTTCAAAAGTAGCTATTCCAGGAAAATCGGATATCAATAGTGCCTTGGCTGGAAATATAGCCGGTGTACAGATTTCTGGTCAATCCGGAGCAAAACTAGATGCGGGGTCATCAATCAGAATTCGTGGAGCCGGCTCATTAACTGATAAAAACCCATTGTACGTGGTGGATGGTACTCCCATGAACATCATTGATTTAAATATGGATGATGTTCAGAGTGTTACTGTCCTGAAAGGTCCTAATGCCACTGCCCTTTACGGACAAAGGGCGGATGCCGGGGTTGTAGAAATAGTAACAAAAAAAGGACGTCGATCTAATGGCATCGGTATAGAATTAAACTCTACTACTACCCTAGATAAAGCCAGCACCATTCCTCATTTCCAGAACAAATATGGTGGTGGCGATACCGGTGGTGAATGGCTTACATATCACTGGAGTGCGAATAACCCGGTAGAGTGGAAAGCATTCGACGGTATGAGATATCATGATAACACAGATGACAGTAGTTGGGGGCCGGCTTTTGACGGTGGTGACTATATTCCATGGTATGCATGGTATCCAGGCTCTAAATATTCATTCAAACCTGCTAAATGGAATGCACAACCAAATAATGTAAAGCAATTTTTCAATACAGGCACTACTTTAAATAATAATATCTCACTCAGCAAAGCGAGTGATAATTTTTCCACAAGATTCGCTTATACCAATATGTATCAGGACGGTATTCTACCGCACTCAAATTTGCAGAGGAATTACCTTTCTTCTCAGAGTAATGTTGATTTGAGCTCTCATTTTAGTGCAGGAGCGAACATTTTCTATACAAATGAAAAGGTGAAAGGTGAATTTGATGACCAGTATAGCAACGCCTCCAGCGGAAACTTCAGTCAATGGTTTCATCGCGATTTGGACATGAATATTTTGAAAGAACTACAAAACTTTAAAACTCCTTTAGGTGCAGTTGCAAGCTGGAATCATGCTAATCCAAATGCAAATACAACTTTTAGCACTAACGGTTTCAATAAGGCGAATTATTGGTTTAATCCTTTCTTTTACTTTGACAATGTTAATAATGTAAATAACAGGGATCGTTTATTTGGTGATATTAACCTTACCTATAAATATGATAGTCATTTTAAAGTAGCTGCCTTTTTAAGACGTAACCAGGTTACTAATAATTGGGAAAATAAACTTCCGTATATTGTTGAATTTAGCGGAATCCAGGTTGGTCAACCTGTTTATAAAAACTCGTATTTCACCGGACAGAATTTCCAAAGTGAAACAAACTACGAAGGTTTAGCAAGTTACAATAACCATTTTGGAGATTTTTCTGTTGATTTGAATGCAGGAGGAAACATCAGAAAGAATTTTTATAGAGATGTCCGTAATTCTAGTAATGGAGGATTGGTAGTACCAGATTTGTACACTATTTCTAACAGCAAATCTCCTTCAACATTTTCCAACAGACGCGAATACAAAATGGTACGTAGCTTGTATGGAAGAGGTAGTATAGGATATAAAGATCTTGCTTACCTTGACTTCTCAGGTAGAAATGATTGGAGTTCCGCATTGCCGGTAGATAAGAATTCTTACTTCTATCCATCCGTAGGCGCCAGCTTTATGTTCAGTAAATTGATTACTAATTTCCCTGCATTATCCTATGGTAAATTACGGGGTGGCTGGGCCCAGGTAGGTTCTGACCTTAATCCTTATAGCCTTGATCTGCTATATGCAGTTAACCCACTCACTTATGGTACCAACATTTTGATGGATGTTCCGAATACTTTACCTAACTCAGCTATTATGCCAGCCTTATCTTCTTCTTACGAAGCGGGTATTGATTTAAAATTCTTTAATAACAGGGCAGGGGTAAGCTTTACTTATTATAAAGAAAATAAAATCAACGAGATATTAAATGTTGATATTACTTCTTCAAGTGGATTTTTGAAAAAAACCATCAACGCAGGCAGGTTGGAGCGTAATGGAATTGAAATAACTATTGAAGGTTCTCCTGTTCAAACGAGAGATTTTGTATGGAATAGTAGTTTGAATTTTGCAAAAAACAATTCTAAAGTAATTGAATTGACACCTGATATACATACTTTGGTATATAGCACAGATATCTCCGGAACAGGTGCGTTCGGATTTGCTACAATTGTAAATAAAGATAGCGGCGCTGTGTGGGGACAATTGAGAGGAACAGGAATAAAGAAAAATGCAAACGGTGTTCCTATATTAAATGCAGATGGTACATATCAGCCGGTTCTGAATGATTATTTTGGTTCTGTACTCCCTGATTTTACCGGTGGATTTTTCAATAGCTTTTCCTACAAAAGTGTAAACCTCGCCATAGGTATTGATTTCCAACAAGGAGGTAAATTTTTCTCTCTTTCAGAAATGTGGGGCAATTTCTCTGGACTTTACAAAGAAACAGCTGAGCTTAACGATAAAGGAAAAAATGTACGGGATCCGGTTGCTGATGGCGGCGGCGTGCACGTAAAAGGTGTAGATAAAGACGACAAACCTGTTGATACTTACGTAGAAGGGTATGATTATTTTCACCAGTTTTATTTCACCAACAAAATTGCTGAACCATATATTCACAATGCAAGCTATATCAAATTAAGAACTGTTAGTCTTGGCTACGATCTTCCTGTAAAAAAAATCTTTAAAGGAGATAATAATCCTATTCAGAAGATAACAGTTTCACTTGTAGGTCAAAATCTATGGTTGCTTGCAAGGTCAAAAGACAACACAAACTGGGATCCATCTGAATTAGGTAATAAATATGGTGAAAACGGCGGTTTACCAAGTACCCGCAGCTATGGTTTCAGTGTAAAATTAGGATTCTAAATAATTAAAATATTATAAAATGAAATACTTAAAATATAAAATAACAGGAATATTCCTGGTGCTTATTATCTTCCTTGGAGGGTGCAAAAAGGCTGGTGATTTTGGAACTACGAATGTAAGTCCAAACTCTGCAGTGGTTCCCCTTCCATCGGCCCTGCTTACGGATGCCATTTACAGAACTTCTTCTGCACTCGCCAGTAGCCGTTCTTTTCAAACGAACCCGACCTTGTATGTTCAATGGCTTATGCAAACTCAGTATCCCGATGAAGCACAATATGCTACAGCACAGATTGACTGGGCTACATTTTATGTAAACCCTTTAGAAAATTTGCAAAAAATCATTCAATATAATACAGATGAAAAGACAAAAGACTATGCAGCTAACAGTGGTTCAAACGCCAATCAAATAGCGGTTGCAAGGATTTATAAAGCATATCTCTTTTCGATGGTTACTGATATGTATGGTGACGTGCCTTATACGGATGCATTACAAGGAAAAAGCTCAGCTTCATATACTCCTCAGGATTCTATTTATAAGGACCTTATTAAAGAACTGACAGAAGCTGTTGCCCAGTTTGACGCTGGTTCCAGTGTTAAGGGGGATATCTTGCTTAGCGGAAGTGCAGCTCGCTGGAAAAAATTTGCAAATTCACTTAGAATGACTTTGAGCTTAAGGCTTTCTAAAGTTTATCCCGGCGCAACTGATTATGCCGCGACTGAGTTTAAAAAAGCATTGGGTGATCCAGCAGGATATGTGGATAATAATACAGATAATGTAGTTTATAACTATCTTTCTGATGACACTTACAGGAATCCCTGGAACGCTCAATTTGACGGTCGTGCTGACTATGCACCAAGCCAGACATTCGTAGATACTTTAATGTCGTACAATGATCCCAGAACAGCAGTATATTTTACAAAGAATGGCAGTGGTTCTTATTCTGGAATCCCTTACGGTTTGAAACGCGACGATCTCCTTTCATGGGAAAATGCGCATCCAAATTGGTCATTAATGGGAGATGCAACAAAATCGCGTACTGCTCCCGGTCAAATTATTACTGCTGCTCAGATCAAATTTACAAGAGCTGAAGCAGCACAACTTGGCTGGACAACAGAAAATGCTGAAACACTCTATAATGATGGAATAAAAGCGTCATGGCAACAGTGGGCCGTTTATGATGATGCGAAATATGCCGCGTATATTGCAAATCCATTAACTGCCTTTTCTTCCAATCCACTTCGGGAAATAAACACACAAAAATGGATAGCTTTGTATCCGAATCAACAATTTGAAGCGTGGTCTGAATGGAGAAGAACCGGTTATCCAAAGTTGATCCCGGCTATTAATGCTGTAAATCAAAGTAAACAAATTCCAAGACGTTATCAATATCCTGCTAACGAACCTACCCTAAATGGTGTAAATTATAAAGCAGCTGTATCACGCCTTTCTGCAGGCGATACAGATAATTCGAGAATATGGTGGGATAAGCCATAAGTTTTTTCAGAATCTGTATTTTGATTAGTGACAAGTTTATAAATGAACTTAAAAAAAAAGCAACGCCATCTGGCGTTGTTTTTTTTGATAAAAGACTGGTTATTATCGTTTTTAATGATTCTATCCATTTAATAGTCACCGTTTTCATTTCTATTTATTTTTATTTAAAAAATTAAAAAGGAATCAATGGTACGCCATCAATACATTTTGCGATTATCATTTATTTTCGTACTTTTATCTGTCAATGCAAAAAGTACAGTACATAAAAGATTTTTCTTTTAACGGCGCAGGGTTTTCTGCTGCCGGCCGGGATTGTACTGCTTCCAATACAGAATATCGCTCTGATATTCTTTTCTTTTCAAGATATAAAGTCTTAGAACCTTTTGCCCCGTACTATCTTTATAAGTTACGGGGTTAATTACACTTTTTTTTGATTCGTCAATTTTGTAATTCCCTTATTTTCAGGAAGTTTTAATATTCTTTTTACGCCTTTTTTTAGCAGGAAAATATACAAGACCATAAACATTTTTAACAATAATTAACTATAAAACAAATAACGTTATGTCAACAGCAACACTTACACCAACCGCATCACAGGTTATACTTTTAAAAAACGATTTTGAAATTTTAAACAATTACGTAAAAAACCTTCAGGGAATGCAGGTGAATGAAAAGGAAAATTTCAGCAAATTGTATGAGGAGATAAAAAAAGCGCAAATTGTGGATGCAGCAAATTTTCCCGTCGATATTGTTCGGCTGAATTCTACTGTCGTTATTAAAGATTTGCAGACAAAACGGGACATGACCATTACGATTGTGCTGCCTCAACAAGCGGATATCAAGCAACGGAAGGTTTCTGTTCTTGCACCAATTGGAACTGCGATCATTGGCTTCAGAAAAGGCCAGACGGTAAGCTGGAAGGTACCCTCAGGGAAAAAAGATTTTAGGATCATGGAAGTAAGCAATGAACTGCTTCCTGAAAAATAAAGGAGGTAAAACAATTGTATTCTATTGAATATACAGCGCTTTTTATCGTGGCGGCACTGATCCTTTTTGGATTGATACTATCGGTGAGTAACAAAGCGAGGCGGAAACGAGAAAGAGAAAATTTATGGAACGAGTTTGATGGTTTCATAATTAAAAACAACCTGGCAATAGATAAAAAACAAAGCTTGAATAAAAATGTAATCGGCATCGACAGATTGAATCAGAAACTGATTTTTCTGGATAAAAGCACAGGTGCATCGAAGTTTCACATAATAAGTCTTTATGATCTTTCAGATTGCCGGTTGATAAAACAAAAAAATAAGGTTAACGGGCATATCAGCAATATTTTTTTGCAATGTATTTTCAAACAAAAACATATTGCTGATATCTTCCTGCCATTTTACAATGAAATGGATGGCAATCTTTATAAATTAATGCGCCTCTCAAGAAAAGCATACTATTGGCAAAAAACCATCAACATCTTCAGCCAGGCGGCGGTATTATCTGCTGCCCAGTAAACAAAGAAATATCAGGAATTTTTGTTTTGCCACTGATCGATTCTGTTTCATAAATATTAAAAGATAAAAGTAGCTTTACATCAATTTTTACTTATTAGTCTCAAATATTTCTTGTGAAGAAAGGATTTTTTTTAACCGTTACCTTACTCGCCGGGCTTTCAGGCTTCGCCCAAAGAAAACATACCATAAGCGGAACGGTTACAGATGCCAAAACCGGCGAAACATTAATCGGCGCAAATATTATTTTAGTCGAAAATCGCGGTGCCGGCGTTTTAAGTAATGGCTATGGTTTTTATTCTATTACTGCTCCCGAAAGTACTTATTCGCTCGTGGCCAGTTTTTCAGGATATGCAAACGATACCGTGAGAGTTTCTTTAACTAAAGACCAAATGCTTGCTCTTGCCCTGACCCCTGAAAGCACTGAACTTGCAGAGGTGATTATTACCGGAAAAAGAAGCGATAATATAACACGCACCTTGCCGGGAATGCAAAAAGTATCGATGGAAGAGATAAAAAATGTGCCGGTATTATTTGGCGAAAAAGATATTTTAAAAACGATACAGTTATTGCCCGGAATAAAATCTGCCGGCGATGGTTCATCCGGTTTTTTTGTGCGCGGAGGCGCTGCAGACCAAAACCTCATTTTGCTGGATGAAGCTACTGTTTACAATGCTTCTCACTTGCTGGGATTTTTTTCTACTTTTAATTCTGATGCGATAAAAGATGTAACGATTTATAAGGGCGATATGCCGGCTCAATATGGTGGCCGCTTGTCATCATTGCTCGATATAAAAATGAATGACGGAAATAATAAAGATTATAAAGTAAGCGGCGGTATTGGATTAATATCTTCACGCTTAAATATAGAAGGGCCGATTGTAAAAGATAAAGGCTCATTTATGATTAGCGCGCGCCGTACTTATGCCGATCTGTTTTTAAAATTGTCAAAAGACACTGAGGTAAACAAAAGCATTCTCTATTTTTACGATATCAATGCAAAAGCCAATTACCAGTTTGGCGAAAAAAATAGATTGTATTTATCAGGTTATTTTGGAAAAGACGATCTTGGCTACAGCAACCAGTTTGGAATCCGCTGGGGCAACACAACTACCACACTTCGCTGGAATCACATCTTCAGCAGCAAATTATTTTCCAATACCTCGCTTATCTATAGTAATTATCAATACAATATTACTATCAATCAAACCACTAATAATCTTACCGTACTTTCTACTATAAAAGATTATACATTAAAGGAAGACCTTCAATATTTTGCCGGCAACAAAAACAAAATAAATTTTGGTTTCAATTTTACTCATCACACTTTTAGTCCCGGACAATTCAAAACATCAGTTACATCCAGTTATAATCCACTTACTTTGCCAAACAAGTATGCCCTTGATGGAGCGTTATATGTAGCGGATGAATGGACGTTTTCCAAAAGCTTAAGATTTAATACCGGATTGCGGTTGTCTTCTTTTGATCTGATAGGGCCGGGTACTTTTTATACTTACGATAGCCTCGGAAATGTGAAAGGTACCGCCAATTATACTGCAGGAAAAATGGTAAAGTCCTATCTCAACCTTCAACCGCGTTTTGCGGCTACTTATCAATTGGATCAATTAAGTTCCGTAAAAGCTTCTTATTCGCGAAATGTGCAGAATCTCCATTTGCTCTCTAATACAACCGGAAGTAATCCAACCGATGTTTGGATCCCAAGCAGCAACAATGTAAAGCCTGAAATATCTGACCAGTTTTCGGGCGGATATTATCGAAATACCCAGAATAATAAATATGAGTTTTCGGCCGAGGTTTATTACAAACTTTTGCAAAATCAGATTGATTATAAAAATGGCGCTGTGCTCGTCGCGAATCAAACAGTGGAATCGCAATTGGTGTATGGTAAAGGAAGAGCTTATGGATTAGAGCTTTACGCCAAGAAAAAATATCGAAAATTAACCGGCTGGCTTAGTTATACTTTATCAAGAACAGAAAGACACATTGATGGAATAAATAATAACTCGTGGTACCCTGCCAACCAGGATCAAACGCATAATATAGCAGTAGTTGCTATTTATAACCTCGGTAAAAAGTGGACAATCTCAGGAGATTTTGTATATAATACCGGGAATGCTGTTTCGTGGCCTTCTGGTAAATACCAGGTAAACGGGAATACGGTTTTTTATTATACAGAAAGAAACGGGTACCGGATGCCTTCATACGACCGGATGGATCTCAGCGCTACTTTGCTGACCAAAAAAACAGCGAAGTTTGAAAGAAGCTGGACTTTTTCTGTTTATAATGCTTATGGCAGAGAGAATCCGTATTTTATTCAGTTTCAAAATAATCCGTCCGATCCGCAAAAAACACAAGCGGTTCAGTATTCCTTATTCAGATGGATTCCTTCAATTACTTATAATTTCAAATTTTAAAATCAATGAAACATTTTAAAATCCAAAATATAGCGTCTTTGGCCTTATTCATTTCCCTGTTTTTCGGCTGCAAAAAAGTGATTGATGTAAAGCTGAAAAATGCAGGCGCACAAACTGTTATTACGGGTGAAATAAATAACAGGCAAGGCCCCTATACCGTAACAATTTCCAAAACAGTAAACTTTACTTCAGACAACAATTTTCCGCCAGTATCAGGCGCATTTGTAACAATCAGCGGCAACGGGGTAACAGATACTTTGAAAGAAACAAATCCCGGAACTTATTTAACTCATACTATAAAAGGAAAAGCGGGAGAAACCTATAATTTGTATGTTTCTGTTGAGGGAAAAGTGTATACATCTGCTTCGACCATGCCTCAGCGCGTTCGCATAGATTCGCTTACCTTTTTGCTTGGTAGAAAAGATGCGCTTTACGCAGTAGTAAACTTCCAGGATCCTGTCGGGGTCGAGAACTATTATCAGTTTATAGAATATATAAATGGTGAAAAATTACCGAATGGAAGAGGCAATTCTGTGTTTAGTGACCGATTATCAGACGGACGTTATATCAGCCGTGTATTGTATGATGACAGTTCAGATGTGAAAGCGGGGACCACTTTAACGGTACAAATGAATTGCATTGATGAGCCTGTTTATAATTATCTGAACGAATTGCTGCAGATATCGGGCTCCGGAAGCGGGTTTTCCAGCCAGGCGCCTGCTAATCCCACCAGTAATATTACCGGCGGAGCTTTGGGATATTTCAGTGCAAATACAGTGAGCACCAGCACCGTTAATATTCCATAATTGGTGTCTTACAAACGGAAAGAACTTTGAATTTTTTGAGTCAGCAAACAAACAAATATGCCAAAATCTTATTTCCGCAGAATAAATTAATAATCGGATCGTCACATCTTATACTTTTTCCTCAAATCACTTCTCAATTGTTGCAAAGGCTCACTGATACCCACTTTATAAATGTGTGGATTATTAAAACGCTTGTGTTCGTCAGGCAATTGCTGCATTCTTTTTTGAACATAGGCCGCCACATCTTTGGGTTCATAATTTTTCAATAAAGAATGTCCGTTTTCCATTATTTTATTCAACAAGGGAACGGCCATTTGCACATCAAGCTCTTTGCTTTTTTCCACGTCAAATGGATGAATCATTTTATCAGGAATCGGATCTGATTCAAGCGCAATCGCATCAGCCGCGAAGCAACCAGTTTCATCCACAAAACGATATACTTGTTTGCGGCCGGGAAGAGTAACCTTTTGAATATTTTCAGATAATTTAATTTTCGGTTCACCATTTATTTCGCTCAGTTTATAAACGCCATCAAGCGCTGCATCCGGTTGGCCGGTTGCAATGCTTGTACCCACACCAAATGAGTCTATGGGCGCTTTTTGTTCCAGCAAACTTTTAATTAAATATTCATCCAATTGATTAGAAACAACAATTTGAACATCATGGAAACCGGCATCATCCAACATTTTGCGGCCTCTTTTGGAAAGATAAGCAAGGTCGCCGCTATCAAGCCGTATTGCCTGAAGATGTTGCCCTTTTTCTTTCATTTCGATCGCCACTTTTATAGCATTAGGAATTCCACTTTTTAAAGTATCATACGTATCTACCAGCAAGGTGCAATTGTGTGGCTCGGCTTCTGCAAATTTTCTAAATGCAGTGATTTCATTTTGCTGGCTTTGGATGAAAGAATGCGCCATCGTACCCACCGCTTTTATATCATATTTTTTAGCAGAATACATATTGGAAGTGCTGTCAAAACCGCCGGCAATGGCTGCGCGGCTTGCAGAAATTCCGCCTAATGCCTGCGCCCTTCTCAATCCAAATTCGCTTAAATGCCTGTCGCCTGCGGCAAAGCGCATCCTTGCTGCTTTTGTTGCAATCAGCGATTGAAAATTGAGATAATTTAATAATAACGTTTCTATAATTTGTACTTCCGCTAATCCGCCTTCCACTTGCAGCAAGGGTTCCAGCGGAAATACGATTTCTCCTTCCTGCATGGAGCGAATCGTTCCTTTAAATCGAAATGCTTCCAGCCATGATAAAAATTCTTTATCAAATCCTTGTTTATGCAACCAGTCAATTTCTTCAGAATTAAAATGAAGGGTTTCAATAACAGGCAACAATTCTCCAAGCCCGCAAAAAATAACATAACCACCAGCGAAAGGTAATTTTCTAAAAAAATAATCAAAACAAGCATGCTCATCTTGTTTTTTTTCTTTGAAATATGCCTCAGCCATCGCTAATTCATACATATCTGTATAAAGCCCGGAATTGGTATGAATGGTAAAATTATTTTGAACGGTCATAATTTGCTTTTGAATTTTTTCCAGCTTTAAAATAGAAATGTATTGATTATACTTCTTTTATCTCCTGCATAATTGAAGTATTACAATTGCCGTATTCTTATTTTTTTTATCGTTAAGGTAACAAAGGCAGGTTTTTTTATCTCCTTTCTTTGAAGCAAATTAACAAGATTTACGGCTATTTGCTGATATTCGTAAAATCGATATCTAAGAAAGATGACACTCAGATTATTCACATGATGAGAAAAAACCCATTCTCCAAAATCTTTATCTTCGGTTAATAGCCAATAATTGTTTTGAATTGCTCTTTTTATTACTTCTTCGTCTTTTATTCCCTTTGAATTTTCACTTATTGAATTAACAGTAAAACCAGCATCACGCAAAGCTTTAATAATGAAATAATGTATATTTTCATCTGCTAAAATCATACTTAAGCTATCACTGTTTCATTGGAAATAACTTCTGAGGCATAAGCCAATGCTGCAAGAATATTTTCAGTAGTAAGAGAAGGATATGCTTCCAATAATTGTTGATACGTTGCTCCTTCCGACAATTTTTGAATAATCAATTCAACAGTTATTCGCGTGCCTTTTATTACAGGTTTACCCAGCATAATATCAGGTCGCGACTCTATATAATTTGTATAATTCATGAAATAATTTTGATAAACAAACTTAATCTATTTAACTGATTTTTGAATTTCAATTCAATCAGTTTGGGTTTGAAATGCACCGCTTTCTTTTAAAAAGCAAAACACAAATTCCATTTATTTCTCCGTTTACTGCATTTCAAAATTTCACAAACTTCTTTAAGCGGTTTTTCTATAGTTTAAAATTGCCCACGTATTTAATACCACTGCAAACAAAGCAATCTTCCATAATTGCGGAAAAATATCTTTCCAGCCGCTGCCTTTTAAAATCACCATTCGCATTACATCTATCATGTAGCTCAATGGATTGAACCGTGCAATTACTTTTGCCCAGCCCGGCATGCTGTCTATTGGTGTGAATAATCCGCCCATCAAAATGAAAATCATCATAAAGAAAAACATGATGAGCATGGCTTGTTGTTGTGTGTCAGAATAAGTAGAAATAAGCAAGCCAAAACCAAGAACGGCCAACAGGAACAACCAGATGAATCCGTACAAAACAAAAATATTTCCCAAAGGAACGATGTGATAAATCAACCAGCTGATGAGTAAACCAATGGTGAAAACTACATTACCCAAAATCCAGAATGGAATTAATTTGCCCAAAATAAAATATTGTTTTTTTATCGGTGTTACATTAATTTGTTCAATCGTGCCCACTTCTTTTTCTTTTACAATATTCAATGCCGTAAGAAATCCACCAACCATTGTTACTAAAATGGCAAGGATGCCCGGCACCATAAAAATATTTTAATTTAAAAACGGATTGAACCAGTTCGAAGACGTAATTTCTATTTTGGGACGGGAGACATTTTCATTTCCCTGTTGCCATTGCAGCCGGATATCACTATTAAAATTTCCAATAATCTGCGTTAAGTAAGCACCGCCCAGTCCGGCTTTTGTTCCATTGATAGCATTGACAGCAATAAAAAGTTTTTGCTGGTTTTCACGCACCAGATTTCGCTCAAAGCCTTCAGGAATTTCTAAAATTAAATCTGCTTTATCTGATTCTATTAATTGAAAAGCATCTTCAAATGAAGCATTATATCCCTGCAATCTGAAATATCCTGAAGCGGTAATTTTTGAAATTAATTTTTGAGAAAATGAAGAATGGTCATGGTCAACGACAGATAGATTAATATCGCTGACATCATAATTTGCGGCTAACGGCAAAATCAATAATTGCATCACCGGCATTACCATTATCATGATGAGTATCGTCCGGTTACGGAATATCTGTTTAAATTCTTTTCGCAATAAAAATTTAATGGTTCTCATTGCATCCTGATTTTAAAACTTTTTAAACTCACTAAAAATAAAACAAGCATAATGCCTGCAAGTATCAACGTCTCTTTCCAGATTACGGAAAATCCAACACCTTTTATCATGATTGATTTTACAATAATGTAGTACCATTTGGAAGGAACAATATTTGAAAAAATCTGTAAAGCAACCGGCATATTTTCAATTGGAAACATGAAGCCACTGAAGAGCACCGTTGGCAATAGCATTCCCATTAATGACACCAGCATTGCCGCCTGTTGTGTGTTTGTTTTGATAGAAATGAAAATGCCAAGCGTGAGACAAGTGATGATAAATAAAGTGCTTTCGGCAAATAATAATAGCAGGCTTCCATTGATAGGAACGCCTAAAACATAGACACTCAAAAGAAGAATGGATGCCAAATTTATTAACGATAATAATAAGTAAGGAACCGCTTTTGCCAATATCACCAAAACCGGTTTGAAAGGCGAAACCAATAATATTTCCATGGTACCCGTTTCTTTTTCTTTTACAATAGAAATGGCCGTCATTAATACACAAACCAATAAAAGTACCAATGCCATCACACCGGGCACAAAGTTGGGAGCGCCCTTCAGCTCAGGATTGTAGAGCATTCGCACATCAGGAATAATTTGAAGAGGCGGCGAAAATGTTTTATTCAAACTCAATTGATAATCCTGGATAATAGCCGAAAGATAATTGGTCAAAGTGGTAGCAAGATTGGGGTCTGATGCATCAGCAATGATTTGAATTTGCGCTTTATTCAGATGTATTAAATCATGGTTGAAATTGGCAGGAAAAACAATCGCAGCATGAATGACACCTTTTCTAAAAGCCGGTTCTATCTGTTTATTATCGCTGATAATCCTTTCTAATTTAAAATATTTGCTTGCGGCAATTTCTGATATTATCTTCTGTGATGAAATATCTTTAGCATTATCCACCACTAATATTTTTGCATTTTTTACCTCATTTGTAAGCGCAAATCCAAAGATGAGAATCTGCATTACCGGCATTCCAAACAGAATCAGCAACGTTCTTTTATCCCGCAGCACATGATAGAATTCCTTTTTTACAAATGCAATAAACTGTTTCATTAATTAATTATTCTGTTCAAGAATATAATGTACCAATTCGCCATTCACCATTCACTTCACCACCATTCACTTCACCACCATTCACCATCATTCCGCCCTCTTCGCCCCTCTTGCCAATTCATAAAATACTTCATCCATCGAGCCGGCATTAAATTGTTTTTTGAGATTTTCAGGCGAATTCAATGCTTCAATTTTTCCATCAACCATGATAGAAATCCGGTTGCAATATTCCGCTTCATCCATGTAATGTGTGGTTACAAAAATGGTGATTCCCTTATCGGAAGCGGAATAAATTAAATCCCAGAATTGCCTTCGTGTTACGGGGTCCACCCCACCGGTTGGTTCATCTAAAAAAACAATTTTCGGCTCATGCAATAATGCAACTGAAAATGAAAGTTTTTGTTTCCATCCCAGCGGCAATGAAGCCACTAATTTTTTTGCTTCCTTCTGTAATCCAAGCTCAGTAATCAGTTCATTGCTTTTTGTTTTTATCTCTGCATCACTCAATCCATAAATACCACCATAGAAGTTAATATTTTCCAACACCGTTAAATCTTCATACAATGAGAATTTCTGACTCATATATCCAATATTTTTTTTGATGCTTTCTGTTTGTTTGTACACATCAAATCCCGCAACAGAAGCACTTCCGGAAGTTGGTTTGGATAATCCAATTAACATGCGCATTGCTGTTGTTTTTCCCGCTCCATTCGCTCCAAGAAATCCAAAAATCTCTCCTTTATACACTTCAAATGTGATTTCATTTACGGCAGCAAAATCTCCAAAACGCTTTGTCAGCTTATCCGTTTTTATAACTACCTGCTGCATTTTTATTTTAATAGTTTGATAAAAGAATCTTCCACTGTTGCCTTTATTGGATTTATTTCAATGTTTTCAATTCCTGCTTTTTCCAAATAATTTTTCAAATTAGTTTCAATATTTTCTTCATCCTTTTTTAATGAAACGTGTGCATATTCTCCAAATGAATAACTGCTGAGTATTTTAGGAAACTTAGACAGCGCTTTCAATAATGCAGACATTTTATCTGCTTTTACCGCCAACAATTTATCAGGATAACCTGCAGAAATATTTGCAGGCGTGTCAATAGATAAAATTTTACCGGAATGAATCAAGGCAATTCTATCACACAATGTAGCCTCATCCATGTAAGCAGTGGAAACCAAAATTGTAATATTTTGTGCTTTTAACCGCTTCAACATTTCCCAAAATTCTTTCCTGGAAACAGGGTCAACGCCGGTTGTTGGTTCATCTAAAAAAAGAACGGTAGGTTTATGAATCAAAGCACAACATAAAGCAAGTTTTTGCTTCATTCCCCCTGATAATTTTCCCGCTCTTCGTTTTTTAAATGGCTCCAACTGCACATAAATTTCTTTGATTAAATCATAATTCTCCTCTATGGTTGTTCCAAAAACGGTTGCAAAAAAGTTTAGGTTTTCTTCTACACTCAAATCCGGGTATAAAGAAAATTTTCCGGGCATATAGCCAATCGCATTTCTTATTTGCCTGTAATCTTTTACCACATCAAAACCCGCTACAGCAGCGATTCCGCTATCAGGCAGCAACAAAGTAGTGAGTATGCGAAACAAGCTTGTTTTACCCGCACCATCCGGACCAATTAATCCAAATATTTCACCTTCATCCACAGAAAAAGAAACATTATCAACAGCAAGAATTTCATGCTTCTTTCCATAAGTTTTTACCAAATTATTTGCTGTTACCATTTGCTAATTTTTCTAAACCATCTAAACTCTTCTAAACCTTCTTCTAAAACCCCACTTCTCCATACATTCCAATCTTCAAATAGCCATCATTTTTTACCCTTATTTTAATAGCATAAACAAGATTGGCGCGTTCATCTTTTGTCTGAATTGTTTTTGGAGTAAATTCTGCTTTGTCGCTAATCCATTCTATGATGCCTTCATAGTTTTTTGTTTTCGATGCCGTATCATCCACAATTACTTTCACTTTTTGGCCTAATTTGATAGAACTAAATTGATTGCCGGTAATGTATGCACGCAAAATAATGCTGGATAAATCTGCAATAGAATAAAGTGGTTTTCCAATTGTTGCCATCTCATTTGCTTCTGCAAATTTTGTAAGAACCGTTCCACTTACCGGGTTAATAATTTTTGATTTTTTCAACTGGTAATTTAATTGTTCAATTTGAAAATAAAGTGGCTGTACATCTGCTGAAATGCCTGACCGTTGGGTGTTTAACGCTGATGCCTGTGCAGCGCCCTGTTTATAAATCGCCTTTATTTGTTCTTTTGCAGTAGCGATTTTCGCATTGATGTCGTCCAATTGTTTAGGGGTAGCGGCATTCGCTTTCAATAAATTTTCTGTGCGTTTTTTTTCATTCATCAGATAATCCAAATCGCTTTGTGTAACCGCAGCCTGTTGTTTAAACTGCGCGGTCTGGGCAGAAATATCAGGAAGTTTGTAGCCCATTGCTTTCACCTGTGCTTCCATTTGTTTTTTCTTCAAATACAATTGCGTAGTATCTATAAAACCAATGTACAGTCCTGAATCCAAAGTTTGTCCTTCCTGGATATTAAACGCTTCTATCACTCCGTTTGCTTCGGCAGATACAATTGTTTCCGTTGCTTCAAAGCTTCCGGATGCGTCGTAATTGTTTGTATTATTCCTGCATGAAGAAAATAAACTTGAGAATTGGCAAATGGAAATTGCTAAAACAAAATTGAGGATTGGTGAACTTTTTTTCATTTTTTATTTTTTTCCATTGATGTTATTAATCTGGTTATTAACGATAATTTTCTATTCACCGGTGGTATTTCGTTCATTATATTCAGCCAATAGTAATTGAATTTCATGCAATATTTTATTTTGTCTTGCAGCGGCTTCTGCATTTACTTCACGCAGATAATCACTGGAGTTTAATACGCCATTTTCCAACTGTGCCAATGCCGCTTTTTTCACATTTGTCCGCAGTGAAATTATTTCGTCATCTGTCTTTAAAAAGCTCTGTAACTTAGTGATATCAGCGCTTTGCTGTTTTATGGCTAACTGGGTGTTGAATAAAAATGTGTTTTTTTGAACATCAATATTTTGCCTGCTGATATTGATTAAATTCCTTTCATTTTTAATTGTATAAAAACCGGATAAAGGAAAGGTGAACCGCAGACCGCCAATATAAAAAGGGTCAAAATTGTTACTCAAAATATTGAAAGCAGGACGGCCATAACCACCCTGAACGAAAAAACTTATTTTAGGATTATTCTTTGCCGTGAGTAAATTATTTTGTGCATCAAAAATTTTATTCTGCTCATCATACATCGATAATTCAGGCCGCTTTATTTCTCCTGAAGAAGTAATATTTTCCGGTTTAATAAAAATGGTATTTTCATCCAAAGGTTTGTTAATGAACAAACCAAGCATATCAGTAAATGCTTTCCGGTTAGAATTTAATTCTATGGTTTGTTGGTCTGCTTTCAATAATTCCGCTTTTAAAACATCAGCATTGCTCTGTAGAGCAGTACCATTCGCTATTTGCGCATTTATTTTATCCAAGCCAAGCTGAATATCATTTTTGGTTAAAAAGTTTTGTTTCAATTGTTCGTCAATCAATAAAATGCCAAAATACAATTGGTTAATGCGGTCTTTTAGTTTGTATAATTCCACTTCTAATTGTTGCACATCAACTATTGCATTTGCTTCCTGTAGTTTTTTTTGTTGTTTCAATACTCCACCATCATAAATTACCTGGTTCGCTTCCGCATATATTTTGTACTGGTCTTTGCTCAATGTTTTTACGCCGGGAATAGATTTCGGAAGTTGAGTTACATCAGATTGATACGTCGCCTGCCCGTTAATATTGATTTGCGGCAGATAACCTTTTGCAATATTTTCCAATGTGTATTCATTGCTTTTGGCAATTAATTCATATTGTTTTACCAAAGGATAATTCTTCTTTGCCAAAACATAACATGAATCCAAAGTAATAGATTCTGATTGCGCATGAATCATCAAAGTAGCTGTTATCAAAAAGAAACTGCAACAATTTTTTTCATGTAGCAATTCATTTTTATAACTGTTTCCATAATGAAAAGAATAAACTTTATTTTGCTTTTAATGTCGCTTTTATCCAAAGTGGTATCAGCTTTCTCCTTTCTGCGATAATCCTTTCGAAATCGTTTTTACTAAGAATGCCAATCACACCAAACGCCGGCCTTGCAATAAATGGAAATACCGTCATCCCCAAAATATTCATCAAAAAGTGCACGGGATTGATGTCGGGTCTTCGCTCCTGTAATTGTTTTACAAGGCTTACATTTTTAGTAATTTTTTCAACAGGCAACGTTTTGTTTATCTGTGCAGGGCCACCTTTCATTTCATTTAAAACAAAAAGCGGCAAGTCAGGATTTTCAGTAAGCATGTCAATGTAATTGGCAACGATTAAATCAATCTTCGTTTCCAATTTGGTAGAAGCGTCATTTATAATTGGAAAAAGAACACCAAAAAACTGTTGTATTTTTTCTGACATCACCTCATGAAATAATTTTTCCTTACTGCGGAAATAATAATTTAATAGCGCAAGGTTAATCCCTGATTCTTCAGCAATGTCGCGGGTTCTGGTCGCTGCAAATCCTTTTTGCATAAAGACGTTACGGGCGGCTTCTTTTATCTTTTCTTCTGTGGAGTTGTCTTTTTCTATTTTAATTTTTGTCGGCATATTTGATTATTCTGAAAGTTCTTTGACAAATTTAAAAGTAAAAAATTGATTTAACCAAATGTTTTAATCGAATGATTAATTAATGACAGCAGGAGATTACTTTGTGCGCTCCAATGCAAAGTCAAATTGATTGGCGATTGTTTGAAAGCGGGAACGAAAGTTGTTACGTCATTGGGAGAAAACCCGCGAATGCAAGCTTTAATTTATAAGAAATTGAATAGGGGGTTTTCCTGGCAATCTTTTAAAGAAAAAGCTCGCCTAAACGTGGCAATGAAGGCAAGCGAGAGATTGCTTCGTGCCGCGCAATGACGAATTCACTTATGCCGGAATTCCAGCAAGATTAAAATGCTTTTCGGCCATTTCCCTGATGTTGTCACCAATGGCAAGTGAGGCAGTAGCAGCAGGAGAGGGAGCATTTAAAACGTGGATACTCGTGTCGCGGTATTCAATTCTGAAATCATCACGCGTGTCTCCATCTTCGCTTAGCAACATTGCGCGAACGCCTGAGCGACCGGGCTTGATATCATCCATTGTTAAAGATGGAACCAATCGTTGAAGTGTTTTCAAAAATAATTTTTTTGAAAAAGCACGACGGTATTCGTTGATGCCAAAACTCATATTTTGAAAAAATAATTTCCAGGTTCCACGGTAGATCAATGCGTCAATGGTGTCTTTCCAACTGAAATCTGTTTTGCCATATCCTTCTCTTTTAAAAGTGAAAACAGCATTCGGTCCGCATTCGATTTCTCCATTCGTCATCCTGGTAAAATGTACGCCCAGGAAAGGGAAATCCGGATTTGGGACCGGATAAACCAGGTTCTTTATTTTGTGCTTTGCTTTTTCCGTTAATTCATAATAATCGCCACGAAACCCAACTACTTTTTCTTTCACATCTACATGGTCTTTATGCGCCAATCTATCGGCCTGCAGGCCGCCGCAAAAAATCGTAAACCGGCTTCGATATGTTTTTTTATTGGTAGAAATAATATTGACACCGTCTTTTTTCTCAAAAGAAATTGCTTCTGTATTTAAAGCCAACTCACTTTTGGGATTGATGTTCAGCGCAATTTCAACCATTTTATCTGTTGCTTTTACATAATCGATGATGCCGGTACATGGCACCCAAATGCCCGCTATTCCTACACAAAACGGCTCATGTTCTTTAATTTGTTCAGCGTTAATTTTTTCAATTCCTTCGATTCCGTTTTGCAAACCGGTTGCGAAAATTTTATCCAAATAAGGAAGTTCTGATTCTTCAGTTGCAACCACAATTTTTCCACAAACATCATAAGGAATATTATTTTCTTCTGCAAACTTTACCAATGCCTTTCTTCCTTCCACACAATTTTTTGCTTTGAGTGAGCCGGGCTTATAATACAATCCTGAATGCATCACGCCTGAGTTGTTTCCGGTTTGATGTGCAGCAAGATGTGATTCTTTTTCAAGAAGAATAATCTTTAAAGAAGGATGATGTTTTTGCAGTTGATAAAATGTAGCCGCACCTACAATTCCGCCGCCGATAATGGCAATATCAAAAATTTCGTTTTCCAATATTTTAAAAAAATTTAGATAAATGAATCATTGATTTTCAAAAACAGAAAAAACCAATAAAAGTTTGTTTACTGATGCAAAGATAAATGTTGCAAAAGAGTTCTTCTGTTTTGCAAACAGCAATAAAATTTAAAACGCTTATTTTAAAATTT
The DNA here is from genome assembly GCA_963706825.1 of uncultured Chitinophagaceae bacterium. Lineage (GTDB taxonomy): Bacteria > Bacteroidota > Bacteroidia > Chitinophagales > Chitinophagaceae > Ginsengibacter. The sequence goes on from CAVPNT010000008.1 coordinate 58,806, forward strand.
GCTCGTGGTCGGTGAGGACACCGACCATGGCACCCACTTAAATGAATCATGATTTTCAAAACAGGAAAAACCAATAAAAGTTTGTTTACTGATGCAAAGATAAATGTTGCAAAAGAGTTCTTCTTATTTCAAAATAGCAATAAAATTTAAAACATCTATTCCAAAATTTTTTACCTTGCTTTTTTTCAACAAAATTTATTCTTGCATTATTCATCAAAATACTTTCTATGAAATCGCTAAAACTACTTGCGTTTTTTCTTTCTATTTTTTCTTCTTCTCTTTTTGCGCAGCAAAATTCAAAAGATACTTTGCCTGTTGACCCAAATGTAAAAATTGGCAAATTGAGTAATGGCCTCACTTATTACATTCGTAAAAATGAAAAACCAACTCAAAAAGTAGAATTGCGTTTGGTGGTAAATGCAGGTTCTATCCTTGAAAACGAAGACCAGCAAGGATTAGCGCATTTGAGCGAACACATGGCTTTCAATGGCACCACTCATTTTAAAAAGAATGATATCGTTTCATTTCTTCAATCAATTGGCGTAGCTTTTGGCAGCGACCTCAATGCTTATACCAGTTTTGATGAAACGGTTTATATTCTCCCCATTCCAACAGATAAGCCTTCAAACATTGAAAAAGGATTTCAAATTTTGGAAGACTGGGCGCACAATGTAACTGATAAAGCGGAAGATATTGATGCAGAACGTCCGGTTGTTTTGGAAGAAAGCCGTTTGGGAAAAGGCGCGCAGGACCGGATAAATAAACAGATTTATCCGTTGTTGTTTGCAAATTCTTTATATGCAAAACGCCTTCCCATCGGAATTGACAGCATTGTAAAAAATGCGCCTTATTCTGCGCTTAGAAGTTTTTACAAGGATTGGTACCGGCCAGATTTGATGGCGGTAATTGTGGTTGGCGATATTGAACCTGCAAAAGCAGAAAGTTTAATAAAGAAATATTTCGGACAAATTAAAAATCCCGCAAATGAAAGACCAAGGACTTATGCAGAAGTACCGCCTTATGAAAAAAGTGTAGCAAAAGTAGTTACTGATAAAGAGGCAACCAGTTATTCATACCAGGTTCATTATTCCATGGAAAAAACACCACCGGTAGAAACACTTGGAGAATATAAACATGATTTGGTGAAGAATATTTTTTCTGACCTTTTGAATCAACGTTTACGCGAATTAACGCAACAGGAAAATCCGCCTTTTGTTTATGCAGCGTGCGGATTTTCCGCTGAAGCGCGGGGCTATGAAGCATTTGAAGCATTCATTGGTACGGGAAACAGTGATAGCCTGCGTGGTTTAAAAGCATTTGAAACAGAATTGGAAAGAGTAAAAAAATATGGTTTTACAAAAGCTGAATTGGACCGTTCAAAAGCCGATATGCTGAATTATATTGAACGTGCATTTAACGAAAAAAATAAAACCGAATCAGCAAATTATGCAGAAGAATATATCCGCAATTTTTTGACAAAAGAACCCATTCCCGGCATTGCTAATGAATACAAATATTATAAAGAATTACTGCCACAGATTACCGTGGATGAGGTGAATGCAATTACCAATCAACTGAGTAAAAATTCAAATCAGTTTATCGCGCTTACTGGCCCCGAACCCGCTGCTGGTAAGACTTTACCTACACCTGCAGAAATTCTTGCCGTGCAATCTGAAGTAGCGAAAATGGATATAAAACCGTATGAGGAAAAAGCTGTTTCAACTACTTTATTAAATGAAACTCCAAAATCAGGAAAGATAACTGCAACAAAAAAGAATGCTGTTTTAGGAACCACAGAATTCACTTTGAGTAATGGCGTCACCGTTACTTTAAAACATACTGATTTTAAGAATGACCAGATTTTAATGAGTGCGATAAGGCCGGGCGGAAAAGGTAATTATGGTATTGCAGATAAATACAATGTCGAATATTTAATTTCCGTTATCAATAGCATGGGCGTTGGTAATTTTTCCCCGGTGGATTTGAAAAAAGCGCTGAGCGGAAAAACGGTAAGCGTTCATCCAACCTTCTCTGAAGTATCCGACGGATTTAGTGGAAGCAGTTCGGTAAAAGATGCGGAATCTATGTTGCAACTGCTTTATTTGTATGCAACTGCTCCGCGTGTTGACACCGCTTTGTTTAAATCATTTGTAGAAAAAAATAAATCACAAATTGCGTTTTTAAGCGCCAATCCTCAGGCGGTTTTTCTGGATTCTTTATTTAAAGTTTACTACAACAATAATCCATTAGCGCCGGTTGCGGTTCCAAAAGCCGCCTATTTTGATGCATTGAATCTCGACAGGATGATGCAGATTTATAAGGAAAGATTTGAAGATTTGAATGAAATGCATTTCACTTTTACCGGAAGTATCAATGAGGAACAATTAAAACCGCTGTTGGAAAAATATATCGCAAGCCTTACGGTAAGCGCAAAGAAGTTTCATTATGTAGATAATAAAGTGCGTCCGGTTCAAGGCAAACATGAAGTAGATGTAAATAAAGGAAAAGAGCCGAAAGCACTGATACTGGCGATTTATAGCGGAGAAGTGCCCTACAGCGAATCCCTGGATTTAAAAGCGCAGGCAATCAGCGAGATTCTAAATATCCGCATCATTGAAAATTTGAGGGAAAAAATTCAGGGAATTTACGGTGGTGGAATTCCTGTTCAGTTTCAAAAGCTGCCTTATTCTCATTACGATTTCTTTTTGCAATTGCCTTGTGGTCCGGAAAAAATAGACACGCTTATGAAAGCAGCGAATGCAGAAATTGAAAGCATTATTAAAAACGGCCCTTCCAAAGAGAACCTGGATAAAGTGAAGAAGCAATGGAAAGAACAACATAAAGTTGACATTAAAGAAAACGGAACCTGGCTTTCCCAATTGCAAAGTTTTGTTTTCCCTGGAGACAATCCGGATTATTTTATTAATTATGATAAATATGTCGATGCTTTGACTGTAAAGGATATCCAGGATGCAGCGAAATTATTATTGACAACTAAAAATGTAGTTACTGGAATTTTGAGACCGGAAAAGGCGGATTAAATTATTGAATTATTAAACTATTGATTTATTGGGAATGGTTATTTCTTGATTCTTGCTACTTAAGTCTTACTACTCTATGAATATTGAAGAACTCAGAGATTATGTTTTATCATTAAAAAATGTGGAGGAAAGTTTTCCTTTTGGAGAAGACACGCTTGTGTTTAAAACGAATGGCAAAATCTTTTTGCTGGTTTCTTTATCATCTTCTCCATTGCAGTTTAATGTAAAATGTAACCCCGAAAAAGCAATTGAATTGCGCGAGGAATATTCTTGCATTTTGCCTGGTTATCACATGAATAAAAAACATTGGAATACGATCATAATTGATGGCATATTGTCAAATTCACAATTGAAAAGTTTTATCAAAGAATCTTTTGAATTGGTGGCAAAAAAATCTGCAAAGAAATAATTAGTTTAAAAAATTGAAAGTAGAAATCAGCATTAAAAGTTGGTTTGCTGTTTTTAAAATATTCCCAAAACAAAGCAGAAGCTTTGCAAATAATGTATTCTGCGTTTTTTTCGTTTACTTTTGACGCTAACTTTTATTTCATTCTTTAGCGGCGTATGAAACTTATTGATTGGTATATTATAAAGAAATTTATCACTACTTTTTTCTTTTGTCTTATAGCGCTCACCATATTGGTTGTGATTGTCGATCTAAGTGAAAAGACTGATGATTTTGCAAAAACCGGGCTTACTGCGAAGCAGATTATTGTGCAATATTATTTTGGTTTTCTTCCGCGCATTGATGCCATGCTTTTCCCCCTTTTTCTTTTTATATCCGTCATTTTTTTTACTTCGAAAATGGCGAACCGCTCAGAAATCATTGCTATCCTGAGTACCGGAATCAGTTTTGGCCGTTTCCTGCGCCCCTACTTGGTTACAGGACTTTTGTTTACAGTCTTTTTGTGGTGGGCAAATCAATATGTATTGCCTCCTGCAAATGAAAAATGGGCAAATTTTAATGCAAAATATATCGACTTCAATTATGGTGGTTATGTAAATACTTCTACAATCAGCAACAAATATTTCAAACTCGATTCATTTTCGTATGCGGGTATCCGTTACTACGACACTACCAACAAATCCGGAAGTAATTTTTTTATTCAGAGATTTCACAACACTGACCTGGTTTATAATTTAAGAGCATTGAATATTACCTGGGATACCGCAACCAATAAATGGCGATTGAATAACGTGGTAGAAAGAAGAATAAACGGCCTTCATCAAAAAGTAACTGACACGCCGGTTTTGCAAATGAATTTCAATTTCAAACCACGCGACCTGCAACGCGATGAATATATGAAAGATAAAATGACCACGCCGGAATTGGAGCAATTTATCAAACTGGAAAAGCTGCGTGGATCTGGAGATGTGAATTCGTTATTGCTTGAGAAAAACAATCGGAATGCAAACCCGGTATCTGTTTTTATTTTAACGATAATCGGCGCCTGTATCGCGTCCCGGAAGATTCGAGGTGGAAGTGGTTTTCATCTGGCAGTGGGAGTTTTAATCTGCGTTGTATATATTCTGGTAGGCCGCTTTGCTTCCGTTTTTGCATTAAAAGGGAATTTCAATCCCATTGTTGCAGCCTGGTTGCCAAACTTTGCTTTCGCCATTCTTGCCTGGTATTTATACAGGAAAACGGCGAAATAGGCGGAATGCAAAAAGCAAGATGCAAAAGGCGGAAGGTAACTGTCAATTGACATTTTGTAAGATTTAGTGATGCTTCCTGAATCTTTCTTCTTACATCTTTCTTCTTACATCTGTTTTCAAATATTTCTTTTGTTAAACACCTATGCTATGGTTAACTTTAACGCTGTTGAATTTCTTCAACAACCATCAATCACAATAACAACTATTTTATATTATGGGAGTAATTAAAGACAAGTTTAAGGCGAAGGCAGACGTTGTTTCTGCAGAAGTAAAAGAGATTGTAAAAAATTATGGCGACCGGATTATTGGTGAAGTAAAATTATCCCAGATTTACCAGGGAATGCGCGGTATCACGGGACTGGTAACAGAAACTTCGCTTCTTGATTCTCAGGATGGCATTCGTTTCAGAGGATATTCTATTCCTGAATTGCAAAGAAAAACTTCCGAAAGCAGAAGGGGGCAACGAACCTTTGCCAGAGGGATTATTTTATTTAATGCTGGTGGGTGATTTGCCAACTGATGATGACGCCCAACACATGAGCAGCGTGTGGCAGCGCAGAAGCCACGTACCAAATTATGTATTTGATACCATTGAATCCTTGCCTGAAACTACGCATCCAATGACACAGTTTGTGGTGGGGATAATGGCGCTTCAGACTGAAAGCCAGTTTGCAAAGCAATATGCGGAAGGAATGAGTAAAAAAGATTACTGGTCTCCGGTTTTTGACGACGCAATGGATTTGATTGCAAGGCTACCAAGAATTGCAGCTTATGTTTACCGGAGAAAATATAAAAATGGTAAACACATTCAACCAAATGGCTTGCTCGATTGGGCAGGAAATTTTGCCCACATGCTGGGCTACGAAGATGAAAGTTTTAAAGAACTGATGCGCCTTTATATGACGATACATTCTGACCATGAAGGCGGAAATGTTTCTGCGCATACCACTCATTTGGTCGGTTCAGCTTTAAGTGATCCGTATCTTTCTTTTGCTGCCGGAATGAATGGTTTGGCAGGTCCGTTGCACGGACTTGCCAACCAGGAAGTGATCAAATGGATCTTTGAAATGCAAAAAGAAATTGGAAGCGATCTTCCAACAAAAGAACAGATTGAAAACTATGTAAAGAAAACTTTGTCAGAAGGGAAAGTGGTTCCCGGATATGGACATGCGGTTTTAAGAAAAACTGATCCCCGGTTTGAAGCACAAATGGAATTTGGCAAAAAACACATGCCCGACGATAAGCTTGTGCAGACAGTTTGGAATATTTATGAAACTGTACCACCGATTTTGCAATCTATTGCTAAAATAAAAAACCCATGGCCAAACGTAGATGCCCATAGTGGTGCATTATTGGTTCATTATGGAATGGTAGAGTATGAATTTTATACCGTCCTTTTTGGCGTAGCACGCTCACTGGGAGTTTTAGCGAGTCTTTGTTGGGATCGTGCTTTAGGCTATCCATTGGAAAGGCCTAAATCTGTTTCAAACCGTCTGGTAAAACTGTGGCTGGAAGGAAAAGCAGAAATCTGGGGTGATTAGTTTGAAGGTTGAAGGTTGAAGGTTCAAGGTTCAAGGTTGAAGGTTCGAGGTTGAAAGTTCGACGTTGAAGGTTGACAAGATAAATTGATTTCACCTGATGCAATTTGCATTACGCTTTTTGTCATTATATTTGCCGCCGCAAGAAAGAGTTTTTGCGGCGGTTTATTTGAAATAAAAAGGGGGATTAGCTCATCTGGTAGAGCGTCCCGAGAGCATTCGGGAAGGCGACCGGTTCGAGGCTGATATTCAACAATAAGTTTTCAAAACTTTATATTGAAGAATAGAATTAAATATAAAAAGGGGGATTAGCTCATCTGGTAGAGCGTCCCGAGAGCATTCGGGAAGGTGACCGGTTCGAGGCTGATATTCAACAATAAGTTTTCAAAACTTTATATTGAAGAATAGAATTAAATATAAAAAGGGGGATTAGCTCATCTGGTAGAGCGCAAGCATGGCATGTTTGAGGTGATCGGTTCGAGTCCGATATCCTCCACCTTTTTTCTAATGAGATAATGTGCTCATCGGCTAATGTGCTGATGCAGTTAAGCAACAAATAAACAGGATTCTTGTTTTCAAAAAATAATTTCGCTCAACTACATTTCCCTTTCATTCTTCTAAAGATCCAATAATCCTTCCGGCAGATTCAAATACAGTTTCCGGTTCTTTTTGTCGATCTTTTCCAAAGAGTTTTCATGAATGGGAATAAGCACTTCTTTTCCATCAATCATTACGACGCATAAAATCTGGTGAGGCTGTTCAATTACTTCAATTACTTCACCAATCGCTTCCTTATCGTTGATTATCGTAAATCCGAGAAAAGAAATGGGCGCTGACGAAGCAGTAAATTTTTTAAAATCATTTTCACTAAGCCACACTTCTTTTTTTATCAAAACCCTTGCAGCTTCTTTTGATTCGATTCCATCGAGCTTGATATAGGTTTCCTTCTCATTTTTTATTTTCGAAAATGAAATAAAATAAGGTAAAAAACTGTCTTTTTTTTCTTCAATAAAAATCGTTTCCAATCCTTTTAATGAAGTTTTTTTACCAAGACTGTGTTCAAGAATTAATTGACCTTCGATGCCGAAAGTAGCCGCCAGTTTACCTATTTTAAAATACTGATTCATCTGAAGTGCGCTAATTATTTATCAATTGAATAGATTTTTTGAAATACTTCTTTAAAATTTAAAAACCGGACTTTTTATATCATGATAAAATAAAAAAGTCCATTTTTCCTGTTGACCTATTTTCCACCATTGCATTCTTAATTCCATAGCGGCTGCACCATCAAAATCATACTTTGCTTTGAAGCGGTTTTTCATTTGTTGCAGTTGCGGAGCCACATCGCCTCCAAAAAAAACAATTTCTCCGTCTTCAATAATTTTGAAAATCTGATGATAGGGGCTATGGGCGCCGGTTACTTCATAATGAATGTAATTATCAATATTGCCATTATCCTCAGTAAAAGCTACTTTTCCATTTTTCTCAAGTAATAAAAAATCGTCCTTATGATAAGACGCGGATCCTTTCTGCAAACCATATTCCCATTCCTTTTTATTGATATAGTAAGTTGCATTTTCAAAACTCACCGTTTGTTTGTCAGGTAGTGCAATACCGCCTGTGTGGTCTTTATGCAGGTGCGAGAGCAGTACTTTAGTAATATCCGTTGCGCTGATTCCATTGGCTGCAAGATTTTTATGAATTTGCAATTGTCCGTTTTCATCGGCAAAACCAAGGCCTGTATCGCACAAAAGAATATCTCTTGAAGTGATAATGACGAAGGGTTGTATTTCTACCAAAAGACTTCCTTTATTTCTTTGCTGCAGGTCGTCTTCACCTACTTTAAAAGGAATAAACTTTTTTGTCTGATCTACGGTAAAAGCACCTTCACTCAGGGGATTTATTTTCATTTAAAATTTTTTAAGCCACTCCGAAGGAGTCCTTTGGACGAATTACACAAATTTTCACGAATAGTTTTGCCACGGATTACACGAATTTTCACGGATGATGACTGTAAACTAATAATGCTATTCTTATTATTTTACAAAGGCATTTGCAGTAAAACAACAAATATTTACTATTTGTATTTTCTAAATTCATTTTTTTTGCCGCCAATTACACAAATTTCACGAATCATTTTGCCACGGATTACATGGATTTTCACGGATGATGATTTTTAACTAAAAATACTATTCTTATTATTTTTTAAAAAAGCATTTGCAGTAAAACAACAAATAATTACTATTTCTATTCTCTAAATTCGTTTTGTAAACTAAACCCTTCTAAACTCCTTTAAAGCCTTTCAAAACAAAATCTACCTCAAAACCATCTGCCTGTCGGCATCCAGTCTTATTAATATAAAAATCAAAATGGTAAAAGTAAGCAATGAAGAACCCCCATAACTCATCAAGGGCAAAGTAATTCCAATCACAGGAGCTAAACCAATCGTCATGCAGATATTAATAGAAACGTGGAAGAAAATAATGGCAGCCACGCTATATGCGTAAACCCTCGTAAATGTACTTCGCTGGCGCTCGGCCAAAAAAACAATCCGGAGCATAAATGCGATGTATAAAAGGACGACTAAAGTACTTCCCCAAAAACCGAAATTTTCTCCTACAGAAGTGAAGATAAAATCGGTATGTTGTTCGGGAACAAAATCCCCTTGTGTTTGCGTTCCTTTTAAAAAACCTTTGCCCCAAAGGCCGCCGGACCCAATAGCGATTTTTGATTGTTTTACATTATAATTTTCCTTCGCTTTTGTGGCTTTCTTCGTTTTACTTTGTTCTAATTTATCTTCTTTGCTAAGTTCGGCCGTTTGGGCATCCGGAATGTAATCAATGCCAAAAGTGTTCATAATTCTTTCTACCTGGTATTGATGCAGAACGTGTTTAAAAATGTATGGTACTGCAAATCTTTGAATTCCTACACACAGCATCCAAATGCCAAGAACAACGATTAAAACGGCTTTATCCCGCTTAATTGTTCTTCTTAAAACATAAACAACGATCGCGGCTATAATGCTGAGAATGAGTGCCAATAAATTTTTTTCTACCAATATAGTAGCTACCACCAGCACCGCAAATGAAAATCCAATGATAAGGTAAACCGGTGGAAGCCCTTCGCGGTACATGGGAATTACAAAAGCGAAATACACAAGCGCCAGTCCGGTTTCATTCTGTAAAACTGAGAAAACCGCCGGTGTTAGTGCAATGGCTGCCGCTATTAATTGAGATCGCGGATTCTGGAAATTTGTTTCCGGCCGCGACAAATATTTCGCAAGCGCTAAAGCAGTAAAGATCTTACAGGTTTCTACCGGTTGAAGATTAAAAAAACCGAGTGGTATCCATGATTTGGAGCCGTTAATATCTTTTCCTAAAACAAACGTGGCCATCATCAGGAGAATGCCAAATGCATAACTGAGATTCGCTGTTGCGGTAAAAAACTTACTATCAGTCAGTAAAATAAAAATGGCGATGATGCCTGAAATTCCGATAAACAATAATTGCTTGGAATAATTTTTTTTAAGGCCGGTTATATTTTGCCAAATGTCCCCGGTATTGTGATATTCAACAGAAAAAATACAGAGTACGCCAACAGAAATAAGAATAATATACAGCCATACGCTTAGCCAGTCTATTCCTTTGGATATGATCGCCTGATCTCGCATTTAAAATTGAAAAAGTGTTTTAATGTAAAGAATCATTTTTGATTTTGGCCTTTTTTCTATCCGGAAGTACTGCATTTACCGGTTGTGTTTTTATTTTTTCATTTTTTGCCGGAATTGTATCAGCCATTTTTGTGGTTGGAAGCGTTTTAAGTTCCTTTTTTCCATTCGCGCTGTCGTTTGTTTTGTTCAACTCGAAAAGGGTATCACTATTATCTTCGTCTTCAATACCCGTTGTATCTTTAATTGATTTTATATAAGTTTTTTCCAATAGAGCCTTTGCATTTTTGGCTTTGGCAATAGAATCTCTTTGCCGGATTTCTGCCATGATTCGTGCGGGCATAAGATTTAGTTTTGAAATGACATCAATCTTCGCGACGCGGGCTGGTTCTGTTATGGAATCCTTTAAATACTTTTCGATCATCAGGCTCGCGATAGGTGCTGAAGAACTGGCGCCAAATCCGGCATTTTCACAAATCACCGCTATGGCGATCTTTGGATTTTCTCTTGGGGCAAAAGCTGCAAAAACAGCATGGTCTTTTTGCTTAACACCTTTATAATAATTTTCAACCGTTCCTGTTTTTCCGCAAACTATAATCCCGGGAACTTTTGCAGCCGCGCCGGTTCCTCTTTCCATCACTCCCTGCATCCCATCGGCTACATAATCAAAGATCGAGTCGGGAATACTCAAGGGACGATGGCGCAATTTAAAAGAATCAAGCAAGCCGAATCTATCCCCTCCGTCAATAGAATCAATCATGTGAGGAGTAATGTACCATCCCTTATTGGCAATATAAGCCATTTCATTTGCTACCTGCAATGGAGTGGTCAATACTTCTCCCTGCCCGATGCTGACTGAACGGAAGGTACAAAAGTTCCAGTGTCCTTCTCCATAAATACGGTTATAAGTTCTGGGAGTTGGTATCAGTCCTGCCCTTTCTCCGGGAATATCAATACCTAATTTATTTCCAAGGCCAAAGCCATACATGTAATTATCCCAAACGCGTAGGGCGCTGTCAACGGAGCCATACGCCGGATTGTTGATACAGCGCTGCATTACGTTGGCAAAATAAGTGTTGTCCGAAACAGTAATTGCCTGGGTTAAATTGAAAGTACCGATATCAAGGCATCGCATCGGCCTGCCACAACCATAAAAAGCGCCGGTACACGTAAATCTTGTGGAGGGAACAATAACTCCTTCCTGCAGGCCTACCAGTGCCTGTAAGGTTTTAAAGGTAGAGCCAGGTGAATAGGTAGCACTTACCGCGCGGTTGTAAAGTGGTAATCTTGGATCCAAAAACAGCTGGGAAAAATGCTTTCTCCTTTCGGCGCCGGTCAATAAGTTGGGATTGAAAGTGGGACTGCTCACCAGGGCAAGAATTCCACCGGTTTTTGGGTCGATGGCAACAATGGAACCTACTTTATTTTCCATCAGGTGTTCGCCCAGTTTTTGAAGGTCAATGTCAAGCCCGAGGTGAAGGTTTTCGCCCGGAATAGAGGCTGTGTCATATTTGCCATTTTCCAGTCTTTCTGTAAGCCGGTTTTTATTATCCCGTTTCCAATATTCAATACCCCTTTGGCCCATTAATACTCTTTCATAGCTGCGTTCAAGCCCTGTTTTCCCGGCATAATCTCCCATTTGATAACCCTGCCCATCATGCCTTTTTAGAAAATTAGAATCCACCTCTGATAAATAGCCAAGAATATTTCCTGCAGCATCGTAAGGGTAATCGCGCACAGGCCTTGCCTGTAAATAAAAAGCAGGAACAAATTTGTACATACTCTCATTCAGGCGTGCAATTTTTTCTTCCGACAGTGAAGTTTCAAAAACGGATGGCCGGTAGCTGCGGTTTTTTATAATACCGGTAATAATTCTTTTTCTGAATTCTGCAGTATCTATTTTCAAAATCCGGCAAAGGTCCGCGGTGTCCATGTTCATTCCATGCATCTTCGAGGGTGTTACCATCAGGTCATAAATAATGGTATTTCTCAAAATGGCCCGGCCTTTCCGGTCAAATAAAATTCCGCGGTTGGGATAGACGACCATTCTGAATCTTCCCTGTTCATTGGCCATAATTGAATATTTTTTATCCACTATCTGGAGGCTGAAAAGCCGGGTGATAATGATCAGTCCCATAAACAGGAACATGGCAATGATGATATTTTTTCTGGATTGGTTAAACACAGAGAAAGAATGATTTTTGAGGCACCGGAAGGTAAAAGATTTGTGTGCAAAATTAACGCCTAAATCGTATTTGTCCTAAATCTTTGTTTTCTGACAAACAATAATTCTGTAAGCAAAATTAACAGCAGGCTAATTGCTGTTGACGTTAAAGATTTTAAAAGGAAATAAAAGTACCCGCCTGTTTGCAATGCCTGCAAAAAAAAGAGAAAAGTATGGTGAATAAAAGTGAGAATTGTAACGTAGGTAAGATAGGGTGTAAATCCCATACTCTGGATCGATGGCTCATAATAGTTGCTTTCCGTTCCTTCCTGGGAAATAAGCACATTAATCAGAAAAGGCCGTACGTACGCGATCAGAACACAGGCTGCAGCATGTAAACCGTATGAATTTGTGAAACAGTCGAGCGTGAATCCCAATGCGAAGGCAAGAAGCATTTGTGTGCGCCTTCCCATTTTAAAAGGCAACCATAATATAAAAACAAAATACAGATAAGGAGTAACTAAACTATGCAACGGGGGTACCTGATTCAGAACATAAACCTGTACTAATATCAGCAGGCAAAACCGGATAATATTTTTAACTAAATTGCTCATTTATTTTTTACTTTCTTCAAAAGCTGCTCAGGTTCTTCCTTTTGTAAATTATTAATAATATATGCGTATTGCAGCATCTCAAAACTGGCAGCAGGATTTACTCTGATCGTGTACGTGCTGCTGCTTCTATCATTAATAATATCCTTTACATAACCAACAAGCAATCCACCCGGAAATTTATCAGAAAAACCGCTGGTGACAACGGTGTCTCCCTGGTTTATTTTCGCCAGTTTTGAAATATCCTTTAAATATAAAATGCCCGGTGTTTTTCCGTCATAAGTTACAATTCCGGTTTCTCCACCCTTTTTCAGCCGCGCGCTCAGATTGCTCTGCTCATGCAATAAACTCATTACCACTGCATAATTATTGCTTACCTCTACCACCGTTCCTACCACACAACTATTCACATCAATCACGCCCATGTCGGCAGTAATTCCTTGTTTGGCACCACGATGCAATTCCAAATAATTGTTCAAAAGATTTACAGAATTATAAACCACTTTGGCGGGCATATATAAATATTTCCTTTGCCGCTCAATAGAGTCGAGGATTAGTGTGTCTATGGCAATTTTATTGACGGTATCGGCAATTTCATAATCCTGTTTCAGTTTATTATATAAGGTGGCGTTGGCTTTTACCAGCGAATCGTTAGTCCTTTTTAGCTGAAAATAATATTCTACACTATTGTATTTTTTATTGATAGCGCCCGTTACTTCATTGGCAACTTTTGAATAAGCGGCGTGATGGTAACGGTTGTAACTGAAGAGCATGTAAAAAGACAGTCCCATCAAAAACAGGAAGAAAATAAAAGTAAAATAAATACGGATAAAGAGGAAAATGTTGCGCATGGGTTTTCATCCGGGCCGCATTACAAAAACAGCCATTTAATATCGATTGAAAAAATTATTGCTGCAAATGTAATATTGATTAAACGAAAAAAACGGGGAACAATGGATATTTCGGAATATTGATTTTTTATTTCACCTTCAACCTTGAACCTTCAACCTCGAACCTCGAACCTCGAACCTCGAACCTCGAACCTCACCATTCCCTATCTCATCACAAACGGGTAACGGTCATAATGTTTCAAAGCAAGGCCTGTACCGCGTACTACACTTTTCAACGGATCGTCTGCAATGTGCACCGGCAATTTTATTTTAGCGGCCAGCCTTCTGTCAAGGCCGCGAAGTAATGCGCCTCCCCCGGTAAGATATAATCCTCTTCTGTAAATATCAGAGGCCAGCTCCGGTGGCGTTGTTTCCAAGGCTTTTAAAATTCCTTCTTCAATTTTAAAAATCGATTTATCAAGAGCTTCTGCTATTTCCTGGTAGCTCACCATAATTTGTTTTGGAATTCCGGTAACCAAATCACGTCCGTTTACAGGCATATCATCCGGTGGATTGTCAATATCCTTCATCGCAGCCCCTATTTGAATTTTAATTTGTTCGGCAGTGCGTTCACCAATTAATAAACTATGATAACGGCGCAGTGCTTCCATAATATCTGCTGTAAATTCGTCGCCGGCAACGCGGATGGATTGGTCGCAAACAATACCAGCCAAAGCAATAACCGTAATTCCGGTAGTGCCTCCTCCGATATCAATGATCATATTTCCAACAGGCTCTTCTACATCAATACCAATCCCCAAAGCCGCTGCCATTGGTTCATGCAAAAGGTACACTTCTTTGGCTCCGGCCTGCTCGGCGCTATCTCTTACCGCACGTTTTTCCACTTCTGTAATGCTGCTTGGAATGCAGATCATCATGCGCCAACTGGGAGGAAATAAAGGTTTTTTGGGATATATTTTTTTGATCATCTCGCGGATCATCAACTCGGCAGCATTAAAATCAGCTATCACTCCGTCTTTTAATGGGCGAACGGTGCGGATACTTTCGTGGGTTTTTTCATGCATCATCAACGCTTTTTTCCCCACAGCAAGAATATTTTTCGGATTATTTCTATCTAAAGCAACAATGGACGGTTCATTTACAACTACAACATCATTATGGATTATAAGAGTATTTGCCGTTCCAAGATCAATCGCTATTTCCTGTGTGAAAAAATTAAAAAGGCCCATCGTTTTATTTGAGGTATTGAAAAATTATTAATGCCTGCAAAGTTGTGGAAATAAATTGGAATTACAACCGATTACTATTGCGGGTTTTATAGGAAACGCAATTAAAAATTTGAAATTGTATTAAAGGTGAAATATTTTAATATTACCCTTGTTGCTTCGGCTCTTTCTGCTAATTGCTTTTTTTACTTAATAAGTAAACCCGGTTTTATTTAAAAGGCTAAATTTGTGCATGGAATATCAAATTCTCGGAACCTCTTCCCTCAAAATCAGTAAAATCGGTTTTGGATGCATGTCTTTAAAACCCGGTCAAAGCGATTTTAATCAGATCATCAATACAGCCATTGATCTGGGCATTAATTATTTTGATACAGCAGATTTGTATGACAAAGGGTTAAATGAAACCTTATTAGGAAAGGCTTTCAAAGGAAAAAGAGATAAAGTAATTATTGCTTCAAAAGCCGGAAATCAATGGCGCAGCGACGGTAGCGGGTGGGATTGGAATCCAAGGAAAGGATATATTTTGAAATGCGCAGATGAAAGTTTGAAAAGATTACAAGTGGATTGTATCGATCTCTATCAATCTCATGGCGGAACGATAGAAGACGATATAGATGAAACCATTGAAGCGTATGAAATACTGGTCAGGCAAGGGAAGATCCGGTATTACGGGCTTTCTTCCATCCGGCCAAATGTGATTAGAGAGTTTGTAAAAAAATCAAATATCGTAAGCGTAATGACCCAGTATAGTTTATTGGATCGCAGGCCGGAAGAAAGCACTTTACCATTGTTGCATGAAAATAAGATCGGCGTGTTGGTAAGAGGAAGCATAGCTTCGGGATTGCTGATAGATAAACTGCCGAAACCATATCTGAATTATGACGAAGCTGAGGTTGCTGCTGCCTCAAGAGTCATAAAACTCATTTCAACAAAAGATAGAACTCCTGCTCAGACAGCGATTCAGTATGTTTTAAAAAATCCCGCTGTTACCTCCGCCATAATTGGTATCAGGACAATGGAACAATTGATTGAAGCAGTGGAAACAACAAACAAAGCTCCATTAACGGGAGAAGAAATGAGAATTTTGAACGGTGCAATTCCGGTAAATTTTTATACGCAACACCGGTAAATTTTTATTTTCTAAATCCGATCCTATCGCGTTCATTCCATTTTCTTTGTCCTGCTTTTTCATCTAATAAATTTTCTATAGCATCGTAAATTTGGTTGAGTTGTACATCATGTTCGCCTAATTGATTTTTGATTTGCTTTATTTGTTCTGCCAGGTTATTTTCTTTTACAATAATTCTTCTTATTTCTACAAATGCTCTCATAATAGCAATGTTCATGCTTATTGCTTTGTCAGAATTTAAAATGCCGCTGAGCATGGCTACTCCTTGTTCTGTAAAAGCGTAAGGAAGATATTTACTATGCTGTCCCCGGCTTTGCTTTAAGGTTGCAATTTGCAACCTTAAAGGATTATCTGTTTTCTCTAGGGTTTCAATTTGCAACCTTAAAGTTTCAAATTCTTCTTTATTAAGTTGAAACATAAAATCTTTTGGGAAACGTTTAATGTTTCTTTTTACAGCAAGATTCAGAAACTTAGTCTCTGTTTCATATAAATTGGCCAGATCCCGATCCAGCATTACTCTTTCGCCACGAATCTCATATATCCTGTTTTGAATCATTTGTATTACCTGCATTATCGTTTTTTTCTTTAAAATTAAGAAGATTAACTATTGGAAATATTTTTTTGAAATGCACAAATTTCTTATCCGTTTGATAATCTTTGAGGTTACAAAATGCAACC
The DNA here is from genome assembly GCA_963706825.1 of uncultured Chitinophagaceae bacterium. Classification (GTDB taxonomy): domain Bacteria; phylum Bacteroidota; class Bacteroidia; order Chitinophagales; family Chitinophagaceae; genus Ginsengibacter. Next base: position 75,367 of record CAVPNT010000008.1, read on the forward strand.
TCAAAGATCCGGTCACAATTTGTGACCGAACCTATTTTATTCTTTATGCAATTTTCTGATCTTAAGAATGTTATCACCATTCGTGATCACATTCTACGGCAAACAAAGAAATAGGCCGGATTTATGATCTGGCATTTTTCTGATGTTCAATAATAAATTGAATGATTTCATCCAATGGGATTCCTGCGCGATTGGATGCATCCTGAATTTCTTCCCTTGATACATTTGCCGCAAAATATTTTTCTTTCAATCGTTTCCTCACGCCTTTCAATTCCATTCCTTCATAACCCGTGGGGCGCATGAGCGAATAAGCATGAATTAAGCCCGATAGTTCATCAAAAGCATACAGCATTTTATCCATTTTAGTTTCCGGTTCTACGCCAAAATGATTTGGCCCGTGAGAAGCAATTGCACGAACAATTTCCGGATCAACATTTCTTGTTTCCAGTTCTTCTATTATTTTTTTGCAATGCTGTTCCGGCCATTTATCCCAATCGGCATCGTGGAGCAAACCGGCCATTTCCCAACGCCATTGATTGGCTTCATCCAAATCTTCTTTTTCTCTCGCCCAGCTTTTCATAAGATGGGCGACCTGCCTCATGTGCACTTTTAATTTGTCGTTTTTTACCCAATCGTTTAATAATTCATTTGCTTCTTCTTTTGAAAGGACATTTCCATTATTAGCCGGATTTCCAAAAGTATTTCTGTTTAGTAAAAGGCTCATTTGGTATTTTGATTTTTATTAATGAGATAAATTTTTAAATTAAATGAAAGTATGAAAAAAAGATTTGCACAATTCAAAAAAAAATCACTTTAAACTTGTCAAAATTCTTTCCTTTGCCACAATGTCTTTATTCATCACTTCATTAAACTCAGGGAGCAACGGAAATTGTTATTATGTTGGAAACAATTCCGAAGCGGTATTGATAGACGCGGGCATTTCGTGTAGAGAAATTGAAAAAAGAATGAAGCGCCTCGGATTATTGATCGAAAAAGTAAAAGCGGTTTTTGTTTCTCACGAACATTCAGATCATATAAAAGGCTTACCTGTTTTGGTAAAAAAATACCAATTGCCTGTGTATATTACTCCTTTGACCATGCGGCGTGGCGGATTAAATTTCGAAGAGAATTTATTAAAAACTTTCATTGCCCATCAAGCTGTATCAATCGGCCAGTTATCAATTACGCCTTTTCCAAAATTTCACGACGCAAGCGATCCTTACAGTTTTGTTGTTTCCTGCAACAAAATTTGCGTTGGCATTTTCACAGACATTGGCGTTCCATGCAATCATTTGAAAAAATATTTTCAACAATGCCATGCTGCTTTTCTGGAAGCAAATTATGATGAAGAAATGCTGGACAACGGCAATTATCCTTTTCATCTGAAAAAAAGAATTCGTGGCGGTTTGGGACATTTGAGCAACAAGCAGGCATTGGAACTTTTTCTTGCTCACAAACCGAATTTTATGACCCATTTGTTATTATCACATCTTTCAAAAAATAATAATTCTCCTGAATTGGTGCAACAATTATTTAATGCGCACGCTCGAAATGTGAAGGTAATTGTCGCCTCACGTTACCAGGAAACTGACGTGTTTCATATTTGCACAAATGAAACAGTGAAAGAAATGCCTGTTTCTCACCATTATACAAAAGCCGCTTTACAACTTTCTTTATCGTTTGCCTGAAAGAAAGGATGTTTTAAGGTTGCCAACTTTTTCTTTCTAAACGTTGCCACCCTTTACTGGCATAATATTTAATAGTTAATTTTAAAAAAAACCATTGAATATGTTGCCTGATAGAAATTTCCCTGAAAAAAGCAAAGACCCGAAAAAGAATCCTGCTGACGCACGCGAACATACGGAAGAAGCGTTTGAGCAGGCCGAAGAAGACATGGAAAAGGACCCTGATTTGCAGCCGGATGAAAATGAAGATTTAGACGAAGGAGAATTTGCCCGGAAAGAAGGCCATCCCTAAAATTTTCGAATGTTTTCCTGCTTCGCTGATATTTTTTTATAAGAAAAATAAAAGTAAATACCCTTATGCTTTATGAAAAGCAAGACTCATTGCGCATCTTCAGTATGGTTTGATATGATGTTGATATTGCTTTCCAGCGTTGCCGGAAGTATAGATGTGATGAGTTATTACCGTCTGGATCATGTATTTACAGCAAACATGACTGGAAATACTATCCTGCTCGGGCTTTCCATTGGACAGGGGAAACTCGCTTCATCACTGCATTCGCTGGTCGCCTTAGCAGGATTTTTTACCGGCGCTTTTGCGGGAGCTTTAATAGTTGACAATAAAAAAAGGGGTTGGTCTTATTATATCACTTTTAGTGTAGGAATTGAATGTTTTATAATTTTCATTCTTTCTCTTATCTGGTTTCAAGAGGGTACGCCGCTTCAAAATTCAGTGCTTTATATTGCTATTTTATTATCTGCTATTGCGATGGGCATACAAAGCGCAACGATCAGGCATTTGAATATCCCAGGAGTAGTAACTACTTTCATTACAGGAACGATTACAAGCATAGGGATGAGTGCTGTCAGCGGATTAAGAAACGGATTTAGAAAAAACGTAAAAAACGGATTGCCTCAATTGGTTGCCACAAAAAATTTGGAACAACGTATTGAACTTCAGGCACTCGTTTTCTTCGCTTATGGATTAACCGCGGTTTTCACGGGCTGGATCGAATATCATGGGCCATCTCTTTTGCCTGTGTTGCCACTGGTACTTATTTTATTTGTGTTGGTTATTTGCATTATGCAGCCGGAGAACCCACATTTCGAAGCGAACAAAGAAATTCAACAGTAAAGAAAGAAATAAGCCGAATTAATGTTTTTGTTGTTAAATATTTTTAATGAAAGAATCAAAGAAAAATAAAATCATATGGACAATCGGTCATTCAACACGAACTTTCGGGGAGCTATTGGATATGTTGCATTCTTTCGAAATAGAAATGGTAGTAGATATCAGAAGTTTTCCGGGTTCTCAAAAATTTCCCCAGTTTAATAAAGAAATTCTTGAAAATACTTTTCCTGAAAACGGAATTGAATACATTCATTTAAAAAAACTGGGAGGAAGAAGAAAAGTAAAACCGGATTCTAAAAATACCACCTGGCGGCACATTGCTTTTCGTGGTTATGCAGATTACATGGAAACGCCAGAATTTAAAGAAGGAATAACAGAATTGGAATCAATTGCATCGGGAAAAAGAACAGCGTATATGTGCTCCGAAGCAGTGTGGTGGCGATGTCACCGTTCTATGGTTTCAGATTATTTAAAAGCAAATGGATGGAAAGTGATGCACATCATGGCACCAGGAAAAGAGGAAGAACATCCTTACACTGCACCCGCAAGAATTGTAAATGGGAAATTAACTTATATACCTGAAAGTGAAGAAAACAACTGAAGATTGCGAAGAATTTCGGCAAAAATCCCCGAAATTCTTTGCAATGACGTACACACTACAAATATTTTATCTCAAAAGAAACCTTCGAAAATGATTCAAACATTTTGCTTACGCCGCAATATTTTTCTTTAGAAAGTTTTACCGCTTTTAAAACTTTCTCTTCGTCTTCTTTATTCACTTTAATGGAATAATTGAGATGAACCGTATCATAAATTTTTGGTTCTGTTTCGGTAAGATGCCCTTCTACATTTACCGAAAAATCAGAAAAATTTACCCGCATTTTATTTAAGATACCTACCACATCAAAGCCGGTGCAGCCAGCCAGGGAAACGAGCATTAAGGCTTTTGGCCGGGTACCGGTATTTTTACCACCACCTGCTTCGTCCTTGTCTATTTCTATTTTATGACCATAAACGTCTGCTGTAAAATTCATTCCTCCTTTGAAAACCGCACTGATATTATTTGACGCCATTTTGTTTGTTTAAATTAAAAAGAATAACGCCAAATTTACTTCTTTTATAAATGAGATTTTACGCCATCCGAAATTTGCTGCGCACTCATCGCTCCCGATTGCCGCCAAAGTATTTTCCCTTCTTTAAAAAGAATTAATGTAGGCACGCCTTGTATATTATATTGCTGCGCGGCTTTTTGGTTTCTATCAATGTCTATTTTAATCACCCTTAATTTGTCGCTGTTATTTTGAGCAAAGCGTTTTAATTCCGGCGCCATCATTTTACAAGGGCCGCACCAGGTAGCATGAAAATCTACGAGTACCGGCTGTTTATTATTTATTAAATCTCCAAATGTTTCCATAATCGAAATTCTATCATAAATTGTGCCGATCAGTAGAAAGTAGAAAGAAGTAAGTAGCAAGTAGCAAGTAGGAAGTAGCAAGTAGCAAGTAGGAAGTAGCAAAGTAGAAAGCAGACGCATTTGTTATATATGTGCCTTCAAACTTCAAACTTTGAACTTTGAACTTTGAACCTTCAACCTTCAACTATTCAGCCTTTAACATTTTATCCTGAAATCTTTCAATTTTTATTTTTCAGGTAAATATTTCTTCCTTACCTTTGCCGTCCGAAAAAAAAGAACATTATGGCAAGAGTATGTCAGGTAACAGGAAAGAGGCCCATCACAGGTAATACTGTTTCGCATTCAAATATTAAAACGAAAAGAAGGTTTTTACCGAATCTTCAGAAAAAAAGGTATTTTCTGGCAGAAGAAGACAAATGGATCACTTTAAAGTTGTCTTCAGAAGCGATTCGTACCATCAATAAAAATGGCCTTTATACGGTAGTAAAAGAAATGAGAGAGAAAGGAGTTAAAATATAAACGCTTCATTAGCAATAGCTAATTATCACATTATTAAATTATTAAAATGGCAAAGAAAGGAAACAGGGTTCAGGTAATTTTGGAATGCACAGAGCATAAAGCTAGTGGCCTTCCGGGCACAAGCCGTTATATTACCAAAAAGAACAAAAAGAATACCCCTGAACGTTTGGAATTGAAAAAATTCAATCCGATTTTAAAGAAAGTTACTGTTCATAAAGAAATTAAATAATTAGCTAATTGGCTTTCATTAGCACATTATCATATTAGCACATTATCAAATTATAAAAAATGGCAAAATCAGCAAAAACCGCGATAAAAACCAAAGACCAGAAAGCAGCAGCAGATGCTAAAAACTGGACTAAAGTAATTCGTGTAGTACGCAGCCCAAAAACAGGCTCTTATACTTTTAAAGAATCTATTGTTCATAAAGACAAGATCAAAGAACACCTCGGAAGTTAATTTTGATTACGACTTATTTTATTAAAGCTATCCTGCAATACAAGCGGATAGCTTTCTTTATTTTTACCCTTTAACCATTTTTGAGATGGGAATTTTTGATAAAATTTTTGGAAAAAAAGAACAACAGGAAACACTTGATCAGGGTTTGCAAAAAACCAAAGCAGGCTTTTTTGACAAAATAACGAAAGCGATCGCCGGAAAAAGTACGGTAGATGAAGAAGTACTTGATGATCTCGAAAATGCTTTGGTAAGTGCGGATGTCGGCGTGGATACGACTGTGAAAATTATTGATGGAATCGAGAAAAGAGTAGCGCGGGATAAATATGTAAATACCAATGAACTAAACGGCATTTTAAAAGAAGAGATTCAATCGATTTTAGTAGATGCGCCGCAGGATACCTCGTACATGAATTATGAACTTCCTTCAGGCCATAAACCACATGTGATATTGGTGGTTGGCGTAAATGGAGTTGGCAAAACAACAACGATTGGAAAACTGGCACATAATTTCTCGAAGGCAGGGAAATCAGTTTTGCTCGGAGCTGCAGATACTTTTCGTGCAGCGGCTGTTGATCAGTTAAATATCTGGAGCGAAAGGACCAATGTGCCGATTGTAAAACACGCAATGGGATCAGATCCCAGCGCTGTTGCTTTTGATGCGGTGCAAAGCGCTGTTGCCAGAAATGTAGATGTTGTAATTATTGATACCGCAGGAAGATTGCACAACAAAATTCATTTGATGGATGAATTGAATAAAATAAAAAGATCGGTAAATAAAGCTTTGCCTGACGCGCCTCATGAAGTAATGTTGGTGTTGGACGGAAGCACCGGACAAAATGCGCTGGAGCAGGCGAGGCATTTTACAGCGGCAACGGATGTAACCGCTTTGACCATTACCAAACTGGACGGTACAGCAAAAGGCGGAGTTGTTTTGGCAATTGCCGACCAGTTTAAAATTCCGGTAAAATTTATTGGAGTTGGAGAAAAAGCAACTGATCTTTTGGTGTTTGATAAAAAGGATTTTGTGGATAGTTTATTTGGAGGAGTGAAGTAGTAAGAAGAGATTAGAGGGGTTTAAAAGAGTTTAGAGTGGTTTAAAGGAGTTTAAGAGTTTAGAACTGGTTTAGATGGTTAGAGTGGTTTAGAATGGTTTAGCGCAATTCGTGTTATTCGTGCAAAAAAATTCGTGTTGAAAAATTCGTGTTGAAAAAATGAAGACAAAAAATAAAAAAGATAAAGTAAATATCATCACACTTGGCTGCAGCAAGAATATGGTGGATAGTGAAGTGTTGAGCGGTCAACTTGCCGCGGCGGATTTTGATGTAAAACATGAAAGCAAAAAATTGGATCATAATATTGTTGTTGTAAATACCTGCGGGTTTATTGACCTGGCCAAACAGGAAAGTATCAATACCATTTTAGAACAGGTAGAATTAAAAAAGCGCGGAAAGCTGGATAAGGTCTATGTTACCGGCTGTTTGAGCGAGCGTTACAAACAGAATCTTGAAGAAGAAATTCCGGAAGTAGATGCTTATTTCGGGACGATGGAACTGCCATTTTTATTGAGAAAATTTGACGTCGATTATAAAGCGGAATTGGTTGGCGAAAGATTGTTAAGCACGCCGAATCATTATGCTTATCTAAAAATCAGTGAAGGCTGCAACCGCACCTGTTCATTCTGCGCCATTCCATTAATGCGTGGAAAACATACAAGCCGGCCAATAGAGTCTTTGGTGGAAGAAGCAAAACTATTGGTATCAAGAGGCGTAAAAGAAATCATGCTGATTGCACAGGAACTTACTTATTACGGATTGGATATTTATAAGAAAAGAGAATTGCCAAAATTACTTCGTTTACTGTCGGATATTCCCGGTTTGGAGTGGATTCGTTTGCATTACGCTTATCCATCAAAATTTCCGATGGAAATTATTGATGCGATGAAAGAAAGAGAAAATATTTGTAACTATCTCGACATGCCTTTACAACACGCCAGCAACAGCATGTTGAAAGCCATGAAAAGGCAAATTACGAGGGAAGAAATGGAAGATATTATTGGAGAAATAAAATACAAGATTCCTGAGATTTGCCTGAGAACTACACTCATAACGGGCTTTCCTGGTGAGACGCAGGATGATGTAGAAGAATTAAAATTGTTTTTAAAGAAAATGGAATTCGACCGTGTAGGAATATTTACCTATTCTCACGAAGAAAATACTTCTGCATTCAAGCTGGAAAATAATATTCCGGAAGAAGAAAAAGAGCGAAGAGCGCAGGAAATTATGGAAGTGCAACAGGAAATTTCGCTTTTAAAAAATGAAGAAAAAGTGGGTAAAACCTTTAAAGTAATCATTGATAAAAAAGAAGCAGGAAAATATCTTGGGCGCACAGAATTTGATAGTGTGGAAGTGGATAATGAAGTGATTGTAAATTCTTCTTCCAAATTAAATCCGGGCGATTTTGTAAATGTAAAAATCATGAGGGCTTATGATTATGATTTGGAAGGTGAAGTGGTATAATTTTTTTTGATCCAACAAACAAACAAATAATCCGGATTCTTATTTTCTCCATAGTAAAATAATAAAATATTCCATCCACTTACTTTACAATCAACATCCATCCCTTGCCTTTTTCAACTGGAATTTTTTCATCTATTTTAAATGTCCTTCCGGGTTGAAAGTTCTTCATTGCAGGCGCTGTGATCGTTGCTTTTGAGGGATCAATTCCTAATTTTTTCCAATCAATTTTTAATGCAACATCTACATCTTCGTCTGCCCAGCTGGCAATTGAAATTAATGATTTTCCATTCTTCTGATAAACAGTTACCAGTACTTTTTCATTATCTGTTTTTACCGGGCAATTTTCACTCCAGTAACCAATCATTTTTGTTCCCTGCATCCCAAAATCATCCCACACTTTCCAGATAGGACGCGGATCTGCATTGTCGCTCCAGGGCATTCTGTTCGTCATTCCATAAATCATTCCGCGCCATGGATTTCCGCCACCCTGCAAGCATTTCGCCCATCAGGCCAAATGGAATTCCACTTACTTCTGTCAGAAAAAAATCAGGAGAATTATTTTCGTAATCAAAATACTCCCCGAACCATAACCGGTTTAAATAAGGGAAGTGTTCCATGTACAAATTTGCACTGTTATTCCATCCGTCGGCTTTGTCATATTGGTTCGCAGAATGCAGATCAATAATTCCCGGATGGCCATCTTTTGTCAAAACTCTTTTAACCCTTTTCATTGTAACACGATCAAAAGCGACATCATCCAGATAAATTCCGTCAATTCCCACATTTTGCGTCAGCCAGTTCATGCCTTCCACATAATAATTATGCCAACGGTTCATGCCGCTGTTGATGATTGCAGCGTCTTTTAATTCCGGCACAAACCAACCTGGAATATAATCAAAACCAATATGCTCTTGTAACCAGCTAAAACCTCCGCCTTTGCCTGAAGAATAAATTTCATGTCCCAGGCTTCTCAACGCAAATGTTTCATAACAATGATCAGAAAGTTCACGAATGGTGTTGTAAATTTTTACTTTCAATCCAACAGAATGGGCAGAATCAATATAAGATTTCATTGCTTTCCATGCAATAAAAGGATAGTTGATGTAAGGATTAATGGCAGTGCCATGATGAATGTTGATGATGGTTGCAGCAGTCGCTTTTATGGTATCAATCGGTTTGTAAGCATGAAAAAACCGGGTAGCCCATTGAAAATCCGTGTTGATCGGATGAAAAGGCGTAATGAGTAAATTGAAATTAAAATACAAAACATCGCCTTTTTTCATATTTCTTGGCCCGCTGTAATTATCCGATAAAATGGAATTCCCTTTTTGAAAAATATCAATGCCGCCTTTGTTATCATTTCCCCATGAAGTGGGCAACAGCAAAGGTTTTTGCAAATAAAAATTAGTGTTTAATGGCCGCACATAATTTTCATCACGAAGCGAATAATGCAATCCGGCATTTACATTTCCAATCCATGCACCATCCTGGTTTTTATTGGCTACATCCCATTTCCATAATACGCTATCCGGACGTTGTTCTCCTTTCAAACCCAATCCCATTATGTATTTTGCTTCCTTTTTTTCAAAAGGAATATGCATGGAAATATTGCTCAGATCAACATTATTGAGCGCCGTAACTTTTATTTTATAAGAAACGAAACCATCAAATTCTAAAGAGCCTTCCACATCCATTTGCAAATCATCAGAAGTATTTGTTGAAATCCATTGTACGGTTCCAGGTTGTTGCAGTGTATATTTTATTCCCCCTTTTTTAAACGAGATATTTTTCTTGTCGGATTTTTTGGTAAAATGAAAATGAATCGCTTCTGTCAAAAGATTATTTGGTTCATTTTGATATCCGGTCATTTCAGCCGTAAAAAAAGTTTGAATTTGCGCGGGCAATCCTGAATTATCCAGCATCACTTTTCTTCCCAATAAACTGATTTCTTTTCCTGAAACTTTTAAAGCTGTATAAGGAGCAATAACGGTGTTATCCTGCGCCATTGTTGAGTTTAACCACGTTAATCTTGTCATTTTCCACGGCTCATCTGCTCCATGATTTTTGGCAATTTCATTGGTTACAACAAGCGTAATATTGATTTCTTTTGATGAAGAATTATTTGAAGCGATTACCCTTACTTTTCCTGAATATTTTCCTGGAGAAATATTTTCAGGAATATTTATAAGGCACCACAAAGGCTGTACATTTCCTTTTTCAACTTCCACTGTTTTTTTCATCGGCTTTCCTTCATAGTCAGTTCCATCAGTGTTAAGGCATGACATATTTTTTGCAGAAATAATTTTCCCATTTTGATTTTTTAAATCAGAAAAAAGGACGGTTATATTTTTTAAATCCTGTAAAGCATAAATGCCTAATTGATACGCGAAATTTTCGCCTTTAATTGCAGTATCAGTAAACGAAGTTTTAATGCCTTTTTCTATCCAGCGTTTTGGCAAATCATTTTTCATCCGGATAGAATGCAAGCGGTCTTCCGGAAAAATTACAAACGGTTGATTTTTATTTTGATTAATTAATTGTTTGGTTTCTTTTTTCGTTGCAATAATTTCCATGGGATAAAAACTGTTGAACGCATTGATGGATTGAATTTCTTTCACCTTTGCAACAGGAATATTTTTATTTTTTTCAATAGCAGCAACCCATTCTACAGAAGCAGTATTTTCTGGTTTTTGATAAATACCTTTTGGATAATTGGATCGGCCTTCATTTTTATAAGGCATGTAATAAATATAATAAATTCCTTTGCCCGAAACGGGTTCAAAATAAATTTCTCCTGACTCACGGTCAAGCACAAACGTTTTTATATTCATTACTTTTTGGCGTGTTTTTGCATCTTCAATAATGACGCCTTTCAACTCAGGATGAAAATCCCTTCTGCGCCATTCAATAACCGCTTTTGCCACATCACCTGCTCCATCAAACTGAACAACTACCCGGTGATTTCCTAAAGAATCAGGGTTCCAGCAGCTATCACAATTTGTGTAGGCAATATTTTGTGAATGAGCGGAAAAACTGATGAGCAATAAAATAAACAGAGGCCATTTCTTTTTCATTAACGAAGCATTTTATTTTTAAAAAACCAGACGAAAAACGGATGTTTTTTAAAAGTAAGCATTAAAATAAAAAAGCGACAAGACAAACGTTTGCGTGTTTTATGAGAATAGCCGATGCTTGAAAGGGTAGATTAATAATTGCTCTTACAGTAAAAGAATAAATAAGACTGATTTATATTTTGGAATGAACTTTTATCAGGAAAAACAATAAAACTTTTATGACATAAAAGAAGTACAGCTTTCAATTTACCGTCATTTAATTGTTTGTAAACTTATAACCAATTCCTCTTACTGAATGAAAATACCGGGGATTGCGGCTGTCATCTTCAAAGTATTTCCGGAAATTTAAAATAAAATTATCTACTGTGCGGGTCGTCGGATAAACGTTATAACCCCAAACGGATTGTAAAATTTTTTCGCGGGTTACTACTTCATTTTTATTTTCAATAAGCAACTTCAAAAGCATCACTTCTTTTTTAGTTAACGGTACCACTTCTCCGCCTTTGGTTGTGCATTCGAGAGATTTGAAGTCGATTAGGTTTTTACCAAAATCATACTGTTCTGCAATCGGTTCTTTCGCAGAGATTTTTTTACTTTTATTAATCAGGATTCTTACCCGGATCAATAATTCTTCAAGGCTAAAGGGTTTGGTCAAATAATCATCGGCGCCTTTTTTTAATCCTAAAACCCGGTCGGAACTTTGATTTTTTGCGCTAAGCATCAATATCGGAATTTCTGTATTGCTGAGCCGGATATTTTCGCAAACACTGATACCATCAATCTCCGGAAGCATAACATCCAAAATGATCAGGTCGAAATATTCATTGTGAATTACTTTCAATGCTTCTGCTCCTGTGTACGCAGACGTAACATCATATCCTTCCATTTCAAAATTTAATTTAAGGGTATCCTGCAAATTTTCTTCATCTTCCACCAGTAAGATTGAGTGTTTTTTTGTTGACATAAAATAAAAATTTAGCTTATGAATTTTTTAAACTGCGAAATTGCATTTCAAAAATACACCCCCGCGGATTATTATTTGTCATACGAATGTCTCCATGATGCTGTTTTACAATTTCTTTTGATAGATAAAGTCCTAATCCTGTTCCTTTTGTTTGCATTTGCGCACCCCGAAAGTATTTTTCGAAGATCTTTTCTCTTTCCTGGCTAGTAATCCCGGTGCCGGTATCAATCACCTGGAGCATGACTTTTTTATTTTCCTTAAAAACTTTTATCAAAACAATATCATCTTTTCCTGAATATTTTAAGGCATTATCCAAAAGATTGTTAATCGCCAGTTGCAATGAAAGCTTATCTCCAACTATAAAAGTTTCGTCAGGAACCTCCACTTCAATTTTTCTTTCGGGAAAGCGGGCAATAAAATCTTCTGCACAATCATTGGCAAGAGTGGCGAGATCCAGTTTTTCTTTGGTAAGTGTATAGCCACCTGTATCCAACTGGCTCAGCAGAAGCATATTGTTGCACAAAGCATTGAGCCGGTTTGCTTCCTGTATCGTACTCCTGATTAGTTTTTGTTGCTGGGAAAATTCCAGCTTTCGGATTTGCATCGTTTCCAGGTTCAATTTCGTAACCGCAATCGGTGTTTTTAATTCATGGGTAATAGCGAGCATAAAATTGCGTTGTTGTTGCGATTGTACCAACTGCTTTTTTATAATGCGGAAAACGAAAACTGCGCCGGTTATTATGAGTACTAAAAACGTAAATCCTTCGCCAATGTACTGTGCCGTTTTTCTGTGGCTGTCAAAATGTATTCTCTTTTCTTCCTGCAATCGTTGAGCGTCATTTGATTCAATCGCCTGGATCTTGTAATTAGTTAGTTGCTTGTTCTGTACATACAGGGCAATAAACCAAAAAACAAGAGCCGCCAGAATGTAAGCGAGCAAAAACCAGTAAAAAATATAAATGAAGCGGAGTGGTTTTATATTCCATTTATTTTTAAGAATCTGGTAATCCATATTTTTCAGGCTTTTTAAAGCGATAAGTGGCAGAAAATAACGGCTCCAAAATGAATTCAATCTACATACTTACCTTTTCAACCCTGATGCCAACATTCATAATATGATTCAGTGGATTTTCGCGCATGATCTGGGCAATTGAAAAAGTATATTCCCCGGCATTTTTAAAAGAAAAGGGAGCAGCTGAAATATTTTTCCTTACTTCAAAAATGTCATCCATGCCGGTTCCTTCCCAACCTTTAGCATCAGTAGCCAATGCAATATTTATATTTTGAAAAGTCATCGAATCCTTCGGTGTTTTTAGCCCAATACGAAGCCAGATATTATTGTACTGATAAAGATCCGTATGACGCAAAACGATGTAAACATTATAAAGCGATGACGTGTCATCAATGTGAAAGGAAAACTGCGGTACATCGGTATAAAACCATTGCTGGGATGGTATTACAGCCTGTTTTTCAAACAGATTTATTTTGATACAGGAAACAAAAAATGCAGAAACAAATAGTATGAAAAGAAATTTTTTCAAGCTGGTTTTTTTACAAAAATAGTTTGTTTCCGGAAGCAGATCGGGAAATGCTTTTTGAAAAGCGATTTTGAGCTGGATGTAATTTTTGTTTCGCGGCATATAAAACAAACATACTATAATTTATCAGATGATTTTGACCGGAATTTGCAAATCGATCAGTAGGATAATGATTTATTATTTTATAAAATACACTACACAATCTTTTAATGAGCCGTTAGCTTATCGAGCACAAAATAAACTGCAGGGCAAAAGGTAGAATTTTTTAAAGTAATCGCAGGCCTTTTTAAAATTACATCTTCATCTGTATAAGGAAAGCGATGGCAATCCGAAGGACGCTCTTCATAGATAGAACAAAAATTATCTTCTCCTAAAAAAGGACATGGGGATTTTTTGGTTACATAATCTCCGTCTTCATCCACCCTTAAATACGTTTCAATAAAAGCTCCTTCCTTCATTTTCAGATGTTTGGAAATTCTTTTAATATCCGGCGTTTTAAATCGCGGAGAATAATTGCGGCAGCAATTAGCACATGACAGGCAATCAATTTTTTCAAAAGCCTCTTCATGCAGCTCTGGCAACAGTTTCAGCACTTTATTTTTGTCAGCGCGCTTTAAAAAGCTTTTATATTTTTTCTGATTTTCAGAGGATTTCTTTTCCCAGTTTTTCAGAATGTCTTCATTCATTTTGCAAAGATAGATTAGGACTTACATGAGTTAAAGGATTTACAGAATTTTGTGAAAATTGTAATTAAGTTACCAGAATAAAATTTGAAAATGGAATAGACCGTTGTGCCTGCCAATTCCAAATCAGAAAAAAGCTTTTTTCTCGGCCTATTCAAGAAAATGCAAGAAAGCAACTACCGTTTTTAATGAAGGAATGGAAGATTTTGCCTTTATGCTGGCAATGAAAGAAGCCGAAGAAGCTGGCAACGCAAGTCTTTCCAGTGTAAAGAGCCATCTCTCAAAAGTTTTCGGTAAATGAACGTAAAAAAATATTTCGAAAAAGATATTGAAAATATTTCAGATGTTTCGTAAAAATTTTTAATCTTAATTCGCCAAAATTTATTCCAAACCTTCTTCATTTCCCTAAACTTTTAATAACATTTCTAATTGTAACTTCGCGCGGACATTTTCACGGGAAAATAAAAAAAGGACTTTTTTCTTTGTTTACTGTGAGAATAAAAACCGATAATTTTTATGAATCTTTTTGAAAAACAATCGTCAGAATTTGCGTCAAGACATATTGGCCCCGATCAAACCGAAACTAATGAAATGCTTGCCACCGTTGGCGTTGCTTCGCTTGACGAATTGATTGATAAAACGGTTCCTTCGGCAATAAGGCTACAAAAAAAACTGGATATCGCAGCCCCAATCAGCGAATTTGAATACCTGACTGAATTAAAAAAAATCGCCAACAAAAACAAGATTTTTAAATCTTACATAGGCCAGGGATATTATGATACCATCACGCCTTCGGTTATATTAAGAAACCTGTTTGAAAATCCCGGATGGTATACTCAATACACCCCTTACCAGGCAGAAATTGCACAAGGGCGTTTGGAAAGTTTGCTGAATTTCCAAACAATGGTTAGTGATTTAACAGCGTTGCCTATCGCCAACGCAAGTCTGCTGGATGAAGGAACCGCTGCTGCTGAAGCGATGGCGATGCTTTTCAATCATAAAAATAAAAACCATGATCATATCTCTGCAGCTAAATTTTTTGTGGATGAAAAAATATTTGAACAAACCAAAGAGATTTTAATTACAAGAGCAAAACCTGTCGGAATCGAGTTGATTTTTGCAGATTATAGAACTGCCGGATTAGATGACAAATATTTTGGCGCAATCGTACAATACCCGAACAGCGAAGGATGCGTTGAAGATTACAAAAACTTTATTGAAAAAGTTCACCAGGTAAATGCCCATGTGGTGATGGCGACCGATTTGATGGCACTTACTTTATTAACTCCTCCGGGCGAATTAGGTGCAGATGTCGCTGTTGGTTCGTCGCAGCGATTTGGAGTGCCAATGGGATTTGGCGGCCCCCATGCAGCCTTTTTTTCAACAAAAGATGAATTTAAAAGAAACATTCCCGGAAGGATCATCGGGGTAAGTATTGATGCTCAAAATAATCGTGCGCTTCGTATGGCTTTGCAGACAAGAGAGCAACACATTCGCCGTGAAAAAGCAACATCAAATATTTGTACAGCACAGGCTTTGCTGGCAAATATGGCTGCAATGTACGCAGTGTATCATGGGCCGCAAGGACTAAAAGAAATTGCTGAAAGAATTACTTTATTGACACAAACTCTTGCACAACATTTGCAGGAAAGTGGTTACCAATTGGTGAATAAAAATTATTTTGATACCATCACTTTCAAAATAAACAACCGTGAAAAACTAACTGAAATTTCGCAGGCCCACCAAATGAACTTTCATTTTTCTTCTGATGATTTGGTGACGATTTCTTTGGATGAAACCACAACAAAAAATGATGTCCTGGATATTTTAAGTGTCTTCAATGCTGCAAAAGATGTGGACACTTCCGCCATTACTTTTGACAATGAAACTGATCTGGAAAATATTCCTCAACCCCTTCAAAGAACCACCTCTTTTTTACAATATCCTGTTTTTAAGAAATATCGGAGCGAGACAGAAATGATGCGTTATTTAAAAACTTTGGAGAATAAAGATCTTTCGCTCACTCAGTCCATGATTCCTTTGGGTTCCTGTACGATGAAGCTGAACGCCGCTACAGAACTGATCCCGGCGAGCTGGGCACATTTCAGCCGCATCCATCCATTTGCTCCGACTTCTCAAACAGAAGGTTATAACTTTATTATTAAAGATTTGGAGAGTTTGCTTTGTATTATCACCGGATTTTCTGCATGTAGCCTTCAGCCAAACAGTGGTGCGCAGGGAGAATTTGCGGGTTTAATGGCCATCAGAAGGTATCATAAAAGCAAAAATGATACTCACAGAAATGTAATTCTTATTCCTATTTCTGCACATGGAACAAACCCGGCAAGTGCAGTAATGGCCGGTTTTAAAGTAGTTGTTACAAAATGTGATGAACAGGGAAATATTGATATGGAAGATCTAAAATTGCAGGTTGAAAAAAATAAGGATTCGCTTGCCGGACTGATGGTAACTTATCCATCAACACACGGTGTTTTTGAAGAAGGTATTAAAGAAATTTGTGACATTGTACATGAAAATGGCGGACTGGTTTATATGGACGGCGCGAATATGAATGCGCAGGTTGGATTAACATCGCCGGGGTTTATCGGCGCCGATGTTTGTCATCTGAATTCACATAAAACATTTGCGATTCCCCATGGTGGCGGTGGACCGGGGATGGGACCGATTTGTGTGAATGAAAAATTAGCACCTTTCTTACCTGGAAGAAATAATGAAGGAACTGTAAGCGCTGCGCAATATGGCTCTGCAAGTATTTTGCTGATCAGTTATGCCTATATAAAGATGCTGGGTGAAAGTGGAATGAAAAAAGCCACTGAATACGCCATCCTTAATGCGAACTACATGAAAGCGCGGTTGAAAAAATATTTTAAAATTTTGTTTACCGGGAAAGGCGGAACCTGCGCCCATGAGTTTATCGTGGACCTGCGTCCTTTTAAAAACAGTGCCGGAATCGAAGCAGAAGATGTTGCGAAAAGACTGATGGATTATGGCTTTCATGCACCTACATTAAGTTTTCCGGTTGCAGGAACGATCATGATTGAACCAACAGAAAGTGAGAACAAACAGGAACTGGACAAATTTTGTGATGCGCTGATTTCCATTTATGAAGAAATAAAAAGCGTTGAAAATGGTGAAGCAGATAAAAAAGATAATGTGCTGAAAAATTCGCCACATACTTTAGCCATAATTACCGCTGATGAATGGAACCATTCATATCCGAGAAGCAAAGCCGCTTTTCCATTAGATTATTTAAGAGAAAACAAATTCTGGGCCTCCGTGAGCAGAGTGAATAATACTTATGGTGATAGAAATTTGATTTGTACTTGTGAGCCGGTGGAGAGTTATGTGGAGGTGGAGGAGTGAGAGAAAAAACCGTTTTTTGGGGAACAATATTAGATTCTTTTTTCAAATTTCGAGTGCAGATAGTGTAAAACATTGCTGCTGTGGAATAAAATTTTTTAATAATACTGTGCTTTTTTTCCATCACTCAGGGTTGATAAAGCGCTTTATCAGTAAGCTTAATTATACTTTTCTAAAATTAAGTTTAGCCGAATAAAGTTCAATATGATTTTTTATATTATTTGGATATATTTCACTAGCTATTTATGATAAACTTCATTTCCCTGACGGTTTTATTTGGTATATTAAAATGCTCCTTATTTCTCTGTTTGCTGTAACCAATTTATTATTTCCTATACTAAATCCGTTACTTTGTGTTGTCAATTTTTTACAACTTTAAAATAAATTCAAATGGAAGAGCTAATTCAGAAATTGCAAAATATTCATGGCCTTACTCCTGAACAATCCCGCGGTATTTTAACTACCATTACAGGCTATATAAAGGAAAAATTCCCGATGGTGGCAGGAGCAGTAGATAATCTTTTTCAATCAGGAACAACGCCCTCTGCACCTGGAACCACTCCTGCAGATACACAAGCCACCACCAGTAATAGTGGAAACATTATGAATGAGATCAGGGATTTTGTTCCAGGCGCCGAAGAATTTGCTAAAGAAAAATTAGGTGGATTTTTTGGAGGAAACAAATCTGAATAAAACGCGGTGTATTTTAACAGTTATATTTCCAGTAAACAAATAAATAAACCGATTTCTTATTTTTTTAATAAAACCGGAGATATAACCTTACTGCTTTCTATTATCAAAAGAAATGCGTAAAGGCGAAATTGAAGACGAATAGATTTCCGATAAATTTCCATTTTCATCCACGAGGTATTTATAAAAATTCCATTGTGGTTCGATGTTGTTCCAGCCATTTTTATTTTTATCAGTCAGCCATTGATAAACCGGTTGTTTTGAATTTCCTTTTACATCGTTCTTTTTGAAGATAGGAAATGTTACTCCATAATTTATTTTGCAAAAGTTATTTATCTCCATATCGCTTCCCGGCTCCTGTTTACCAAAATTATTTGCCGGAAATCCAAGTATCACCAGGTTTTCATCTTTCTTATGCAATGTTTCAAGCTCTGCATATTGTGGAGTAAATCCACACTGACTTGCCAGGTTTACTATTAAAACCTTTTGATTTCTAAACTGCTTAAAATTGATTTCCTGGCCAGTAGATAAGCTTGCTTTTAATGAATAAAAATTGTCCTTTGCAGCTACATTATTTTCATTTTTATAAATTCGAATACCGATGCCGGTTAGGTTCGATATTCGCATTCGAAGTGGATAAATGGCAGTAATTATTTTTCTGAAAACATTCATAAGTTAATCTTTCAAATCATCTATACCTTAACCCAAAATTTTAAAAAGTCATTGTAATCGCTATGAACCACTTCATAATCAGAAGGAATTTCGCTGCCAAAACTATGATAAGTAACCAGCCTTGTTCCCGCGGGTTTTTTTGCCAGTTGTTTGAATAAATAACGGTTATAATAATTGTATAATTCTTCGGAATATTTTACACTAAAATCAATTTTTTGTGTGCCGGTTATATTTTCGTAAAATGAATTATAGAAATAAAAAGAATCATAAGATTCAAAATTAATGTTTGTTATATTCTCGCAAATAAAAAAAACATTTTTCAGTTTTAGCTTTTCGGCCAATTCGGTGGAAAGCGCTACCAGGGCCGCTCTTTGCTCAATTCCATAAAACAGGGAAAGCGGATGATTGTTGGCGGCAGTCAAACAAAATTTGCCGGAACCACTACCAATATCCAAAACTTTTGCATCCGGAGAAGCAGCTAAAAATGCCGCTGCTTTTTCGGCAACAGCAAGTGGAGTCCAATGTTTTTCAGCCACTTCCTGAATCGGCTTTGGATACAGCGAATTGAAAACGCGATCAGATACAAACCAGTTTCTCATTGCTTTATTTTTTCTTAAGAATCCAAAGATTTGATCCATTTTATTTAAAAAAAATTTTTCGAACTTATTTATAAAAACCGATTATTTGTTCGTTTACTGCATAAGCCTTTTCCTCATTCTCAATTCTGAATTCACAAAGCCACTCTCTCGCTCAGCTCCAGCCAGCGCATTTCTTTTTTATCGAGAAGGACAATGATATCGCTAATCCGTTCAGATGTTTCCTGCAGCTTTTCAAAAGCCATTGATCCATTATTCAATTTTACTTCCAACAGATTTTTTTCTTTTTCCAGTGCTGATATTTCTTTTTCTAAATTTTCAAATTCTGTTTTTTCCTTAAAGGATAACTTGTGTTTTTCACTGCCTTCAGCCTTCAGCTTTACGCTTCCAGCTTTCACCTTGTCACCCGGTGCTTTTTCCATTTTGCCTTCAGTGTTTTCTTCTAATTGTTTCCAGATTCTGTATTGAGAATAATTTCCTGGAAAATCTCTTATTTCACCATTTCCTTCAAAAGCAAAAAGATGATCCACTAAACGATCCATAAAATACCGGTCGTGGCTAACGATTAAAATACACCCGGGAAAATCCTGCAAAAATTCTTCCAGCGTTCTTAAAGTTTGCAAATCCAAATCGTTTGTGGGTTCATCAAGCACTAAAAAGTTTGGATTTTTAAATAAAATACTCAGCAAATGCAATCTTCTTTTTTCACCGCCGCTTAATTTGCTCAAAGGTGTAAATTGTTGTTGTGCGGTAAATCCAAACTTTTCCATAAACTGCGATGCGCTTATTTTGCTCCCGTCTGCTAACGGAAAAAATTCAGCGAAATCTTTTACATATTCTATCGCTCTTTTGTCTTCTTTATATTGCAGACCTTCCTGTGCAAAATTTCCAAAAACAATGGTGTCGCCATGATTTATTTTCCCACTATCAGGAGGAACAATTTGCAATCCTACTTTTAAAAACGTTGATTTTCCTGTTCCGTTTTTTCCCACAATTCCGATCCTTTCTCCTTTTTTAAATGTATAATCAAAGCCGTTCATTATTACTTTGTCGCCATAAGATTTATACACTTTTTTCATTTCCAAAACTTTGCCGCCCATGCGGGTCATTTTCATTTGCAACGAAACTTCCGCTACTTCTTTCTTCTGGCTCACTCTTTCTTCTACTTCACTGAAAGCATCTTCCCGGCTTTTTGATTTTGTGGTGCGCGCTTTCGGTTGCTTTCGCATCCATTCCAGTTCTTTTCTAAAAATATTTTTATCCTTTTGCAGCTCACTTTGCTGCACTTCCTGGCGCAAGGATTTTTGTTCTAAAAAATAATCGTAATTGCCTTTGTAAGTGTACAATTTCTCATCATCTAACTCGATAATTTCATTGCAAACAGCATCCAAAAAATAACGGTCATGCGTTACCAATAACAAAGTGCTTTTATTACTTGCCAGAAAATTTTCGAGCCATTCAATCATCTCCACATCCAGGTGATTCGTAGGTTCATCAAGAATCAACAAACATTTTCCTTCATGCAACTGAGCATCAATCAAAGCCTGCGCCAGAGCTACTCTCTTGCGCTGGCCGCCGCTCAGATTTTTTACCGGTTCATTCAGATGATGCAGATTTAACTTACCCAATATCTGTTTTAAATCACTTTCAAAACTCCATGCATTTGCTTCCGTTAATTCAGAAATAAGTTCACTGATACGGGTTTCATTTTGAGAATTTTCTTCAAGCAACATTTCATATTCTTTCACCAAACGAACGACAGGATTATCGAGGTTTAAAATATTATCCCAAATTGTTTTTTCATTTTCAAAAGCCGTGTCCTGCTGCAGCATAATTACTTTTACTTCTTTATTGATCCAAACCGTTCCCGAATCAGGAGTGTCCTGTCCGGCGATTATTTTTAAAAGAGTGGATTTGCCGCTGCCGTTCCTGGCAACAAAAGCGATTTTATCGCCTTCTTCTACATGAAAACTGATATTTTTAAAAAGATTTCTTATCCCAAAAGATTTACTGAGATTTTCTACTGAGGCGTAATGCATAGCCTGCAAAGTTACAAAGAGCGTGAGGATTATCGTATTTTGGAATCAATTGGAATCCTGAGTATGTGAATAATATTCCTGTTAAGCAAATTCAATAATAGTTTTAGGGTCTATTTTAAAAATTTTATAAATTCTTTTAGCCAGCTTCATAGATACATTTCTTTTTCCACTTAATATCTGGCTGAAGGTATTTTCTTTCACTTCCAAAAGTTCAGCCGCCTGCCGCTGAGTGAGTGATTTTTTTTTCATTTCATCTTCTATTGATAGCAAAAGCGGATTTTTTACTTTAAGATTCTTAAATTTTATAAAATTGCTTTCATAATCTGCACACATTACACCTATCCTTCCAATTTCATTAGTATATTCATTATCGTTTTCAGGATTATTTAAATAACCCTTGTGTGTAGCAAAATCTATTAATTCATTCAAATACACTGTAACCTCATTATACGTTTTTGAGTCTGTAATTACTTCAATATTTTTAAATTTTTTTTTCATAATTCTTATAAATTTTCGATGTCCTTAATTTTATCGTATTCGGAATGTGTTCCACAAAATCGGACCTGCATCAATCCACTAATGAAAATGATCAAAGTCACAAACCGGTAGTTATTACCCCTAATATTAAAAACGTATCTGCTATTTCCAACATAATCGGCTGAAGGGAAAAAAGCTTTCAACTCATTATGGTTATGAAAATCATTGTTTTCAATTATTTCAATCCACTTGTTTACAGCATTTATCGCATCTGCATGTTTTATTGTAAAAGCATCAACTGCTCTTTTATTAGCAATTCTCATTTTTTTCCGGTTTACAAAAATAGGAAACTTCCCAATTTGTGAAGTTAAATGTCGTTTAAAAAATAAAATAAATAACGTATGGAGTCAAAAGAACGAATTGAAACCGAGAGAACGAATTATTTTTTCCAAACCCCCAGTCCTTCACTGCAATTGGCACAGATGTCAATGTTTTTGCGGCTTGTAGTAATGTCTTTACGAAACTTTTTGTAATTTTTATTGTGCCAGATGTCTTTGAAAGATTCATTTTTTAAATTGCCCAAACGGTGAGTCGCATCCTTATCAAAGCAGCATGGAACCACCATTCCATCCCAGGTAATTACATTGGCCTGCCACAGTTTCCAGCAATGATTTTGCAATTTATTTTTTGCTATTTGTTTGCCCTCTTTATTTTTTTTATACCGGCTGAATTTTTCATTTCTTGGAATTAAATGATTTGGGTCATTTTCATAATCATAAATCTGCGCCGTTTTAAAACGAACTTCATCTACGCCAACTTCTGCAGCCAGTTTTTTTACATCTTCTATTTGGTGTTCATTTGGCCGCACCACCAGAAATTGAAAAAACACAAAAGGTGTTTTGCTCTTCAATTCTTTTTTCCATTTCACAATATTTCTTGCGCCTTCAATTACTTTTTCCATGTTTCCTTCGCGGCGGTATTGTTCATACACTTCTTGTGTCGTGCCATCAAGAGAAATAATCAATCTGTCCAAACCGCTTTCTACTGTTTTCCTCGCTACTTCATCTGTGAGGAAATGTCCATTAGTGGAAGTGGCGGTGTACAGGCCTTTTGAGGAAGCATAGGAAACCATTTCTAAAAAATTTTTATTCAGATACGGCTCGCCCTGGAAATAAAAAATCAGGTATAAAATGTCTTTATAAATATCATCGATCGTTTGAAAGAAGAAATCTTTTTTCAGCATGCCGCGTGGCCTTGTAAATTCTCTTAAACCACTTGGGCATTCAGGACATTTAAGGTTGCAGGATGTGGTAGGTTCAAATGAAATAGAAATGGGTAATCCCCATTGAACCGGTTTTTTTATGACACGTGTTAGCTGATAGCTTGAAAAAACTTTTGCAGCATTCCATATTCTTCGAAAGGTAAGCTTCGATAAAAAATTGAGACTGTCATTATAATTGACCTCTGGCATTTGTCAAAGATAATAAACGAAAAAGGTTTATTGGGAGAAGTTCATCCCAATAAACCTTGCGATTTAGGATAAATTATAAATTTTTGTTTAAAGAAATGTCTTTTTGAGAAGAATCTGCCTGCGCCAGTTGAACTAAAGGCGGCTCATTGAAGTTCAATTTATGATTCAGGAATTTATCGTAATTGGCAGAAATAACATTGAGCGCGATAAATTTCATCACAAATATCCGGGTTTCCTGTGGCAAATATTCTTTGATATCCCAAAAGTCAGGATTGGGTTTTGAACTTTTCTTTAATGCAGAACTGACGCGGCCCATGCCACAATTAAAAGCCGCAACAGTAAGCAGAATATCGTCATTCAATGCATTCAACTGATCGCGAAAGAATTTTGCAGCGGCTACTGTAGATTTTGTAAAGTTTTTTCTTTCATCATTTTTGTGGCTGATGCTCAGTCCATATTCAGATGCAAGTTCGCCCATAAATTGCCAATAGCCGACTGCACCTGCATTTGAAACCGCATTGGGATTGAAATTCGATTCAAGTGCCGGAAGCATTTGAAATTCATCAGGCACACCGTATTTCTCAAAAATATCCGTTGCTTTTGCAAAATACTTTTTACCACGATTGAACATGTAAATAATGTAATCGCGTTGTTTTTTAGAATAGTGTTTTACATATTCTTTACTTTCATCGCGATGCTCCTGAAGGCTCGCTGGATATACAACCCAATCGGGATTTCTAACGAGTGTACTTTTAAGATGAATACTTGGATTGATGGAATCGAGCGTAGAATCTGAATAATTTTCTACGCTATAACCGATAAGTTCTTTTGCCGAGGTGCTAAAGCCAATTATAAAAAATATTATAATCAACGATAATAAGCTCTTTGATTGAATAGTTTTCATTTAGAATTTTTTCGAGTCAAATAATTATTACGTTATTAAAAACGCTTGTTTGTAAATGGGTCTTTAGTTATAGTTTTATAAAAAAAGAATGAGTTTTATCTAGTGCTATATTTTTTGAGTTTACTAATAATTGCAAGAATCGTGCAAACTTAGGGTACAAAATTTTAAAATGCAAGCTTTAGGGTTAAGCAGGCGTTAAAAAGAAAGGGATGGAATAATTACTTTATCATAAATTACTATTAACGAGGTGGTTATAAATTTATTTTTGTATATTTTAACAGGAAAAGAGATTTTAAATGTTGATAAATATTCTTTATGATAACAATCTTTTAAGAAAAAAAAATCCTGTTTTGAAAAGAAAAGGAAAGAAAATAAAGCCCTGATTTTCCTTTTTTTGCAAATGAAATAATTAAATTCTTTTCATTTTACAGCGCAGTAAATGAAGAAATAACTGTTATTTTTCTTTTTGAAAATGGCTTCTAAATGAGATAGAAAATTGTCATGCAATAATAGAATTTGGATTATTTTTTATCACGTTTCGATATCATAATCATGTTAAGTTTGCACAAAAAATTGTGAAGTAATATTATAATATTGCATCAATCATTAAGCAAAATCTCTTGTGGCACGAAAAAAGAAACGTTCTTCGCATTCATTTTTTAAAATATTTTTTTGGCTTTGCCTCATCATCATAACTCTTTATTATGCAGTCCGGCTTTTCTTTTCTCCACCAGATATTTTTTATCCCGGATTCCAGATTGATATCCCCCCGGGCTATGAAATTCATGGCATTGATGTAAGTAAATATCAAAACACGATCAACTGGAAGGATGTAAAAGGAATGGAAGAAAAAGGAATAAAAATAGGATTTGTATTTATAAAAGCCACGGAGGGTACAAGTATTGTGGACGCACAATTCAGAAGAAACTGGATAGAAGCGGAAGAAGAAAATATTCCAAAAGGTGCGTACCATTTTTTTGTTTCCAATAGAAATGCAAAGAAGCAGGCTGAAAATTTTATTCAAATTGTAAATTTAAAAAAAGGGGATATGCCGCCGGTTTTGGACGTAGAAAAGAGCCATGGGGTTTCTGTGGCAGATATGCAAAAAGGCGTGAAGCTTTGGTTGGATGCAGTGGAAAATCATTATGGAGTAAAGCCGGTGATTTATACAAACATTGATTTTTATGAGCGGTATTTTCAAAGTGGATTTGAAGATTATCCTTTGTGGATTGCGCACTATTTGCAACCGCAAAAACCGCGGATTGAAAAAAACTGGTTGTTTTGGCAACACAGCGAAAAAGGACGGGTAAATGGAATTACAACTCCCGTTGATTTTAGTGTTTTTTATGGCGACAGCACCGATTTTAATCGATTTTTAATACCCTAAAATATAAATACTCATGATTTCTTTGTTTGCTAATACATTAATAGAGACAAGAAAGTTTGCTTGCAGTAAACCAACAAATAAATGTGATTCTGATTCTTCAATAAACATCTAAACTTTCTAAACCGTATATCATGATTACCTGGCAATGCAAATTTTTTTCAGAATTATCGAATCTGGAAGTTTATAAAATTCTTCAATTAAGAAATGCAGTTTTTATTGTAGAACAGAATTGTGTTTACCAGGATTGTGATGATAAAGATTTTAAAGCGTGGCATCTTTGTGCCTGGCAGGATGAAAATCTCGTTGCTTATACCCGCCTTTTTGATAAAGGCATCTCTTATCCGGATGCAGCGTCCATCGGCCGTGTGGTTACTGCAACCTCTGTTCGGGGCAGAAATTTAGGAAAGGAACTGATGCTTCGTTCTATCAAACAAATTGAGGAGTTATTTGGAGAAACGACAATCAGAATAAGCGCCCAGCTTTATTTGAAACATTTTTATGAATCTTTTTCTTTTGTTCAAAAAGGAGAAGTGTACCTGGAAGATGGGATCGAGCATATATCTATGATAAAAACCATGAAAACCTGATAAATGCAATAAAGCAGTAAAATATGTCGTTATGGATAAGTTGCTTAAATAATGGTTAAGCAAATCCTGAATTTTTTATCACTAACGAAAACAACTTTTACCTGCTATGAAAAAACGTTTACACTCTTTGTGGCTCACGTGTTTCATACTATTTACATTTACCTGTTTATTTTCTAAAAAAAGTGATGCTCAATCTCTAATTATAGGAAATGAAAAAACGCGGTTTGAAGTTGGTTTTAATATTGGTCCGTCATTTTTTCTTGGAGATTTGGGGGGGCATCATGGAAAAGGAAAACGGTTTGTAAAAGATCTCAATTTGCCACTCACTCAACTAATGACCGGTGCATTTGCCACTGCGTATCCAAATGAATGGCTCGGCGTGCGTGCTGCCGTACAATATGGAAAAATATCCGGCGAGGACAATGTGATTGATACAAAAGGACGCGATGAATTATATAGAAAGCAACGAAATCTTGATTTTCGCTCGAATGTTTTTGAAGCATATATGGCAGCAGAAGTATTTCCATTATTGTTTTTAAATCTGAATGATCCGGATTATAAGCCACGTTTAACGCCATATGGCGTGATAGGTGTCGGTTATTTTCATTTTAATCCACAGGGATCTCTCACGGATGCAAATGGAAAAAAAACATGGTATTATCTGCGGCCGCTGCATACAGAAGGTGAAGGCTTTCCGGAGTATCCCGATAGAAAAGAGTATTCTCTTTCCCAGATAAATATCCCGATGGGCGTTGGTTTAAAATATTATTTTTCAGACCGGATTAACCTGAGTTTTGAAATTTTAATAAGAAAATCTTTTACAGACTACATAGATGATGTGAGTACGACTTATATTGATCCAAACCTTTTTGATAAATATTTATCGCCAAAAGACGCAGCAATCGCCAGGCAGATTGCAGATAAGGTTTTTGCCATTGTGAACCCGGGATTGTCCAGAAATTCGCCTGGAACTCAGAGAGGCAATCCCAAACAGAATGATTCTTATTTCACTACCTTTTTTAAATTGGGGTTCCGCATTGGCCCCATTTATGAAAGCGGTTACGACAGGAATGTCGCCAACAGAATGCGCTGCCCTCACACGTTTTAAAGAATGAATTAAAGAAAGATTTTTACCTCTGATGGCAAAGTATCTAATAAAAGCTAAATGGAAAACGATGCACAATCCTGTGCTTGTAAGCCGCTGAAACCACGAAATTTTAGTTTTGTTAGGATGCTTTGCCTTTTTTATTTGTCTTTAATTCTTCTTTTAAAAACTGTGCTGTAAAACTTTTTTTATTTTCAATCAGCTGTTCCGGAGTTCCTTCAAATAATATTTTACCGCCTGCATCACCGCCCTCAGGTCCGAGATCAATAATGTAATCGGCGATTTTGATAATGTCCATATTGTGTTCAATAACCAAAACCGTATTTCCCCTGTCAACTAATTTATTCAACACATCTGCAAGGTGCTGAATATCCCTGAAATGCAAACCGGTTGTAGGTTCGTCAAGGATATAAAATGTTTTTCCGGTATCTCTTTTGCTCAATTCGGTGGCAAGTTTCACACGCTGTGCTTCGCCGCCACTGAGTGTTACAGCGCTTTGGCCTAAGGTAATATATCCAAGCCCAACTTCCTGAAGCACTTTTATTTTACGGTACAGATAAGGAACGTTTTTAAAAAAATCCACTGCTTCATCAACCGTCATTTCGAGTACATCGCTGATAGATTTTCCCTTGTATCTTATCTCGAGAGTTTCACGGTTGTATCTTTTGCCATTGCATTTTTCACAATGCACATACACATCGGGCAAAAAGTTCATTTCAATCGTTCTCATTCCACCACCCTGGCACACATCACATCTGCCACTTTTTACATTGAATGAAAATCTGCCAGGTTTGTATCCTCTTATTTTTGCTTCCGGGATTGAGGCGAACAGAGCCCTGATGTCGGTAAAAAAACCACAATAAGTTGCGGGATTGCTTCGCGGAGTTCTGCCAATCGGTGATTGATCTATTTCGACCACTTTATCAATGTATTCAAGGCCTTCAATATTTTTAAACGGTAACGGAGACATCTTACTTTTATAAGCATGAATGCTCAAAAGTGGATACAACGTTTCATTAATTAAAGTAGATTTTCCACTGCCGCTTACACCTGTGATGCAAATGAATTTTCCTAAAGGAAATGTAGCAGTTACATTTTTTAAATTATTTCCGGAAGCGCCTTTTAAAACAAGAGAATGGCCATTTCCTTTTCTTCTTTCAGACGGGACTGTTATTTCCGCCTCTCCATTCAAATAAGAAGAAGTGAGCGTATCCAGTTTAAGAAAATTTTCCGGAGTTCCCTTGGCCACCACTTTTCCACCATGCTTTCCGGCATCCGGGCCAATATCAATTAAATAATCGGCTGCCAGCATAATATCTTTATCATGCTCTACGACCAAAACGCTATTTCCAATATCCCTTAAATTTTTTAGCGCTTTTATTAATTGATGGTTATCGCGCTGATGGAGGCCAATGCTTGGCTCATCTAATATATAAGTAATGCCCTGAAGCTGAGAACCAATCTGCGTAGCAAGCCGGATTCGTTGTGACTCGCCACCACTCAGGCTTTTAGAAGGGCGGTTCAGAGAAAGATAAGTGAGGCCAACGTCTAATAAAAATTGAATTCTTTCCCTTATTTCTTTTAAAATATCTCTCGCAATAATATTTTGTTTTTTGTTTAAACGTTTTTCAATGCCATCAAACCATGCTTTCAATTTTACCAAATCCATTTCTGATAATTCGGCAATATTTTTTTCGTCAACTTTAAACCAAAGGCTTTCTTTTTTTAATCTGTTACCCTGGCAAGCCGGGCATTTTTCAAGCATCATAAATTTTTCAACCCACACTCTTAAGCTCTCATTCGTTGTATCGGAATGAAACCAACGTTTTATCATGTTTACAACACCTTCATATTCGCCGGATGGCACTTCTCTTTCATCAGAAATTTTTACCGAACCAAACTCAGTGTATTCATCAGCGTTATCGTCGTTATTTTTATTTCCAAATAAAATCAAATTTAAAGCGCTTTCAGGAAGATCTTCTATTGGTCTATCGAGGCTTATTTTATTTTTCTTTGCCAGTTGTTGCACCTGTTTAAAAACAAAAGAATCTCTTTCTTCGCCGAGCGGAGCGATGCCCCCTTCGTTGATGCTTAATTTTTTATCCGGAACAATTGCATCAGAGTTCACCTGGTAAACATTTCCCAAACCTTTGCAAACCGGACATGCCCCATACGGAGAATTAAATGAAAAAGCGTTGGGTGAAGGTTCTTCATAAGCAATGCCGGTTTCTTCGCACATTAACTGCCGGCTGTACTGTACTAATTTTTGTTCATCATTCAATAATAAAAACAACAATCCGTTTCCCAACTGCAATCCTTTTTGCACACTTTCACTAAGCCTTACTTTTTGTTCGGTATCTGCTGCCAAACGGTCCACCACTAATTCTATATCATGAATTTTATAACGATCCACCTGCATTTTGGGAACCAGGTCTTTTACTTCTCCATCAATTCTTATTTTTAAAAATCCTTTTTTTCTAACCTCCTCAAAAAGTTCGCGGTAATGTCCTTTTCTTCCGCGGATAAGTGGAGCAAGCACGATAATTTTTTTTCGGGCAAACCTTGTATAAATATTTCCGACAATTTCTTCTTCACTCCATTTTACCATTTTTTTTCCGGTATTATAACTAAAGGCCTCACCAATGCGCGCATATAGCAGTCTCAAAAAATCATAAACTTCTGTCACCGTGCCGACAGTGCTTCGTGGATTTTTATTGGTTGTTTTTTGTTCGATGGAAATTACGGGAGAAAGCCCGGTAATTTTATCTACGTCAGGCCTTTCCATATCACCAAGAAATTGTCTTGCATAAGCAGAAAAGCTTTCCATATAACGACGCTGGCCTTCCGAAAAAATGGTATCAAAAGCCAGCGAAGATTTGCCGCTCCCACTTATGCCGGTAACTACAACCAACTTGTTTTTGGGAATGGAGATGTCTATATTTTTAAGGTTGTGTTCCCTGGCACCAAACACTTCTATATGTTCATTTTCCGTAAATATTTCCGGGGAATCTGTTTTTGTAATTTTAACCATAATTCAGGAGTGCAAATTTAGTATATAATCAGAGGTTACAGAATGGCTTAACAGAATTTCAACTTCAGAAAATTGCACGACAGTAAACGAACTTTTAAAGCATATTTTCTTGTTATTTTAAAGTTAATTAAAAGCCCATTCTTTGTTTATCAAAAACGCGATAAAATGTTGTAAGATGCAAAAGTGCCTGTGATACAATTATTAATGATAAATAAAGTTTTCTAAAAAGGAAAAAGGGGCTGGATGCAAATCCTGATTTCCGGGTTTTTGGATAAAAAAATTTTTTCACATTGATGTTTGTAGTTTCTTTTTTCGTAGTTTTATTTTCTTTTTCGGCCTTAGATTAACTTTTTATGATCTTGTTTTTATTTCAAAATCAATTTCCCGGACACTAATTTTTAGGTTCGTTTGTTTTTTATTTTTATAAAAGATATTTAAAATATTTGATACTTCTTTACAATAATTAGAAAAATTGCTCGTTTAATAATTCAGGCTAGCGATATTTAGAAAAGAAAGAGCCGAAAAAGCAGCATTTTTTTAAATAAATATTACATTTGCCCTTACCTTCAAAGTAAAAAAAAATGAAAAACACGTTTTTCACGACATTGGCTGTAACAGGAGTTATCTTATCCGGATGTGGTAAATTTGGAAAATCCAAGGGATTACCGAATGATGGACAGCTTCATGGAGTTGCTCCCTCAGGACGATACATTTTACCAAAGCCGCCGGGAATGGTTTATATCCCACCGGGAACCTTTCATATGGGTCCGAGTGATGAGGATATTAACTATACATATACTGCAAGAAATAAACAGGTTTCCATCAGTGGATTTTGGATGGATGCCACTGAAATTACCAATAATGAATACAGGCAGTTTACGAATTACGTTCGTGATTCCATCGGTGGGAAATTAATGGGATATGTAAAGCAAGGCCAGGATGGAAACGAATATCTTGATTGGGCAAAAGTAAAGACTATCAAATGGAATGATAAAGCGACTTTGGAAAAAATTGATGCGATAATCGTTACTCCTGACAACCGCATTTTCGGACAAAAGGAAATCGATCCAAATAAAATGATTTATCATTCTGAAACATTTGATTACGGAGCTGCTGCAAGTAATCGTGATCCAAACGTGCCCAGAAGCGCATTCATTATCAAAAAAGACATTCCTATTTATCCCGATACTTTGGTTTGGGTGAGAGATTTTGCCTATTCTTATAATGAACCCATGGCAAAACAGTATTACAGCCATCCGGCTTTTGGAAATTATCCTGTAGTGGGTGTAAACTGGAAACAGGCAACTGCATTTTGTGAATGGCGCACTCAAACTTTAAATTCTTATCTGGTCAGCAAAAACAGATCAACTGAAACAAATTTCCGCCTACCCACTGAAGCCCAATGGGAATATGCGGCAAGAGGTGGCAGGTCACAATCTCCTTTTCCGTGGGGCGGCCCTTACTTAAGAAATAAGAAAGGTTGCCTGTTGGCTAACTTCAAACCGGGCCGTGGTAATTATCCTGAAGATGGCGGATTTTATACGGTACGTGCCGATGCTTACTGGCCAAATGATTTTGGATTGTACTGTATGGCAGGTAATGTAGCTGAATGGACTTCTTCACTGTACTATGAAGGTGGTTATAACTTTCAACATGATATGAATCCGGACATTCGCTGGAATGCAAAAGATCAGGATGCGCCAAGAATGAAACGCAAAGTGATACGCGGCGGAAGCTGGAAAGATGTAGGCTATTATTTAAGAGTAAGTACCCGTACTTTTGAATACCAGGATACGGCTAAATCTTACATTGGATTTCGTACTGTAATTGATTTGCCGCCATCCACCAGTAAAAAAACGAAGTTGTAAAAGGAATAAAAAGGAATAAAGAAAAAAATACGTAAAAATAAATTTAACCGGATAGAAAAAATTTAGCTCAACATTTTACTGCCTGTATTAATTGTTGTAATTAATTAATATGGGCATTTTTTGTGTAGAAGCTAAAAGCAAAAACAAAAAAATTAAAAAAAAAAATAAAAACTGTTATGAATCAACAAACTCCCAAAAGAAACTTTCTAACACTCGTTGATGTACTTGTAAGCGCCGGAGCAGCAGTTGTAATTTTCGCTGCCTGGGCAAAATTGACACACCAGTCTTATGCTGACACGATGCTCACCATTGGTATGTGGACAGAAACGGGAATTTTTATGGTATATGCAATTATTGAATGGGTAAAGCCAAAACCTCATGATGTGACTGCCCATGCACCGAAGCCTGCCGCAGTTCAAGGTAATCCGGCACTTCAATCCATGGAGCAAATGCTGAAAGAAGCTGAAATCACACCTGCGAATATGAAAAAGCTTGGAGAAAATTTCCAGAAATTAGGTGTTACTGTATCTCAGATAGGTGAAGTAGGGGATGTGGTAAAATCAACGGGCGATTTTTCTGCCAAAACAAAAGAAGCAACGAATGCCCTTGGGTTGATGAAAGATGCTTACACCAATTCTGCCAATACAATGAGCAACTTCAATAGCGCGGCAGATAGTGCAAAAGGTTTTCATCAGCAGGTACAGATTCTTACCAAAAATCTGGGTTCATTAAATACCATTTACGAACTGGAATTGAATGAAAGCAATAACCATTTGAAGACATTAAACAGTTTTTATGGTAAAATGGCTAAAGCAAGTGAAGTAATGGTATCTACGGTGGATGACGCACAGGCAACAAAAGCACAGATCAACACTTTGGCAAATAATCTTGGAAAATTAAACCAGGTTTACGGCAACATGCTCAGTGCCATGCAGGGAAGACAATCATAAAATTACTATCCAAAATTCTAAAAGACTAACAGTAAATTAAATAAACATGGCAGGACTACCCAAAGATCCACGGCAAAAAATGATTAACGTAATGTACCTTGTACTTACAGCGATCCTTGCGTTGAATGTATCTAATGAGGTGATTAATGCATTTAAAGTTGTAGATAAAAGTTTGATAACCTCCAACTCCAGCATAACCGCATCTAATAATACACTTTATAAATCACTTGAAGAAAAGCTGACAGAGCCACAATCCAAAGAAAAGGCAGCTTTTTGGGAACCGAAAGCAATGATAGCTAAAAACCTGTCAGCGGATATGATGACTTACCTCGACAGTTTAAAACTTGCTTTGAAAAAAGCAGCGGACCTTCGTATAAAAGCTGATGGAACAGAAGATTACCGTGAAGACAATCTCGACGCTTCCACACGCTTGTTTGAAACACATAAGGAAGGCGAAAGATTAAAAGCGCGTCTGGATCAATATAAAGAAAGCATGCTGAACATTGATCCATCCATAAGAAAACAATTTGAAAATAACTTCCCGGTAAACACAGATACCAAAGATTTTAAAACAGCAGAAGGCCAGCACAAGGATTTCACCCAGATGTATTTTCACATGACTCCTACGGTAGCGGCATTAACTATGCTAAGTAAGTTTCAAAACAGTATCAAGAATGCTGAAAACATGATTGTGACTTATTGCCATTCTCAAATTGGCGCTGTGGAAGTTCACATGGATAAGGTAGGCGTTATTGTAGGTGCTAATTCTACCTACCTGATGCCGGGACAGGAATTGGCTATTACAGCAGGAGTTGGAGCTTACAGTTCAAGTGTAAAAAGCAATATTTCTATCAATGGTACTCCTATAAATATGGTTAATGGCCAGGGTACTTACAAAACGACCGTGAGCGGCGCAGGTGATCATACTGTTCAAATCAATGGTTCATTTATTGGTGAAGACGGTAAACCGGTTCCAATTCATCAAACAGTGACTTATACTGTGGGGACTCCCGGGGGCGCAGCAGTGATGCTGGACAAAATGAACGTATTTTATATTGGCGTTCCTAATCCGGTAACGATTTCATCCGGAACTGGCTGGGATAAAACACATGTTTCTATGTCAGGTGGTTCATTAACACAAGAAGGTGGCCCTGGAAAATATGTTGTAAAAGTAAATTCGGTAGGTAAAGCCTCTATTACTGTGAATGCAGACGGGAAAGCCAGCACTTATGATTTCAGGGTAAAACGAATTCCCGATCCGATTGTGAAAGTTGGACCAAGCAGCGGTGGAAGAGTACAGTCAGTAGTATTTAAAAATCAGAACTTTGCGCGCGCCGATCTTGAAAATTTTGATTTTGATGCACACTTTAATATCGTAAGCGCAATGATTTATTTTTCAGGCGCAAATTTCGGTACTGTGCAATCAGCTGAGATACATGGAGGAAGCCTCGAGGGTATAAAAGGCCAATTGTCTAAATGTATTCCCGGAACTTCCGTAACTTTCGACAATGTAAAAGTTCAGGGGCCGGATGGCGTTATCAGAAGTATTCCCGGGCCTGGTTTCATTTTGTATTAAAACTTAAGAATTTAAAATAGACGGCTATGAAAACAATGATGATGAAAATAGGGATGCTTGTACTTTGTGTAGGCGTAATTTGTAATGCGGCAAATGCTCAGGCAAAAAAACGTACCGCACAAAAGCGAACTACGACAGCCAAGAAGACGACCGCTGCAAAAACGAACGCAAATATCAATCCGGCAGCGACTGATACAGCTATCGTAGTAGCTCCTGCGCCGGTTAATGATAGCCTGCCGATTACTGCGGTAAAACCTTCGCTAAGGCCCGAAACAGCACTTGATGTACATAATGGATTGGTAACTGAAAGGGTTCCATTACCTTACCAGGTTTTGAGACAGGAAGATGCTGCGTATGATGAAAGAATTTGGCGTGAAATAGATACAAGAGAAAAAATAAATCTCCCTTTCAGATATTCGGCTAACGAAGACAATGGCAATCAAAGATTTATTTCTATTCTTTTCAAAGCGATACAGGATGGACCCGATAATGGTGGTGTAACCGCTTTCGCCCCGGTGGATGACCGGTTTACTACACCGATGACGAAGGCAGAGGTAGCAAAAGCCGTTTCCGGAGGCAGTGTTTCAGTTCCTATTTATGATTCACTGGGAAATGTGATTGGAAATAAAGAAACGATGCAGGAGGTGAACCTCGATTCATTTTATAAATTCCAGATTAAGGAAGAAGTGATTTTTGATAAACAAAGTTCACGGTTGTTCTGGAGAATTCTTGGAATTGCACCTATAAAAAGAGTGATTACTTCATCCGGCGTTGATTTGGGAGATACACCTCTGTTCTGGGTTTATTATCCGGATATGCGGCCGATATTCGCAAAATATTATGTCTATAATGGAAAAAATTATGGAGCGAGAATGACCTGGGAAGACCTTTTTGAATCAAGAATGTTTCACGGACGAATTATAAAAAGCACGCTCAATAATCCGTTTGACCAGTTCTTAAGCACGCAACAAGGATTAAAGCAAAGTTCCATTCTTCAATTATTGCAGGGCGATAAAATTCAAAATGAAATATTTGATTATGAACAAAATTTGTGGAGTTATTAATAGATTAGTTTTTTGGTTATATAGATTTTCAAAAAAGGAAGCAAACACTTCCTTTTTTGTTTTTAAGACAAGGGCAAAACATCCAAAAGACCATGGGTTATAATTTAGAAACTTTAACAGCGGTTTTTACCAATTAGAAAAACCGCATATTTATTGCTTTACTTGGCTATTTCTCTAAAATATGCCAGCAGTACATCCCTGAGTATCAAAAATGTGAAAACGGATTATTTGTTCTTTTACTGATACTATTCTTTATAAAATTCCAAAGAATTTCCTTCTCCTACTGTTTTCTAAAATAGAAAATGATATTATTTCCCGTATGCGATGTTCTTAAGTCTTCACTTTGTTACAGATAGCAGGAAATTATTCTACACTATTTCAAAATAAAAAAAATAAGATAAGGGGCCTGGCTTTGAAAATCGGAAATAATCGCACTGAAAGCCAATCTCTAACTGCCTTTCATCCAATCAGTCGTTTTGCAGGGCAGAAAAGTACGGCATACGAATTGTTTTATAATATTATAAATCAAAAACAATAAACCCCTTAAAAATTATTTTATGAAAACGTTAATAATGTCTTTAATCTGCACTTTTACCTGCCTTTCTCTGTTTGCCCAGGTAGATAGTACAAACAATAATACAAACAACACGAACAATACGAATCCAACAACCGTAAGTCCGCAAACAACAACGCCAACAACGAATAATAATGTAACGGATAGCTCTTCAAATATGAATTCTAATAACTCGAATATGAATTCTACTAATTCGAATATGAATTCAAACAATAGTTCAAATATGAATTCCATGAATAACAAAATGGACAGTTCATCTATGGTAAACACAACGAACCCGGGACAGGCAAATTACGCTGCTCTTCCGGTAAGAGAAACATATATTCCGGACAACATCCTTGCTGATGTAAAACAAGAACATGAAGGCTCTTACATCTATGATATTACAGCGGTAAAAGCACCGATGGATTCGTCTATGGCACAGGGAAATTCAATGAATCAGAATTCGACAGCCATGAATTCGACAAGTACAACTACTACAAATCCAACTAGTACAGATTCAACAAATCAAAATACCACGGCGACAACTAATGCTACAGTAAATGCAAATTCCAATACCACCATGGGAGGACAGCACGCAAATACGATGTCCGCTCCTCAGGAATATTACTATGTTGTAAGGTATTTGCAGGGAGGAACGATGGCCTCAGAAAAGTTAGATAATAATGGCACTAAAATAAGCAATCCTTAATTAGTTAATAAAAAACAATCGCAATAAAAAAGCCACTTCGATTGAGATTGAGTGGCTTTTTTTTATTGGGATAAAACACCTGCTTATACTCTTCTAAAAAATTTCCGGACCATAGCGATCCGCAATCCGGAAAAAGGAAAGCCTTTTGCGTTAAAGTAAGTCAACGGCCAACAGCATTGCAAATAATCTTTTCAATCTGCCCGTACTCAAGCAAAAATCCATCATGGCCGTATAATGAATTAATGGTGAAAAAATTTGCTCCATTTACATTTTCGCAGATCAATTGCTGTTCACTTACAGGAAATAAAATATCAGTTGTAATACCGATAGCCGTTGTTTTAGCTTTGATCCTTTGCAAAGCATTTTCGATACTTCCGCGCCCTCGTCCTACATTATGAGAATCCATTCCTTTGCTCAAAAAATAATAACTGAATGCATTGAACCTTTTCCCCAGTTTTTCGCCCTGGTATTTTTGATAGGATTCACTTTTATAATTTTCTATTTTATCAATGTGATGCTCACTCTGGCTTGCATGATACGTTTCATAATGCCTGTAAGAAATTAAAGCAATACTTCGCGCGGCCTTCATTCCTTCCATTCCCGCATGTGGATTTTTTTCTTTCCAGGTGTTGTCTGCTTCAATAGACATTCGTTGCGAAGCGTTGAAAGCTATGCCCCAGGCAGAATGCCGCGCATTGGTTGCGATCGGAAAAATGTTTTCAAAAAGTTCCGGCTCTTCGATTGCCCATTCCAGTAATTGTTGCCCCCCCATTGAACCACCGATGCCGATTTTTATTTTCTCAATTCCAAAAAATTCTTTTAAAGGTTGATAAGAACGAATCATATCCCTTGGTGTGAAAAATGGGAAATCATGGTAATAGATTTCTCCCGTTTCCTGATTTTTATCAAGCGGTCCGATACTTCCATAACAACTGCCCGGCATATTTACACAAATAATAAAATATTTTTTCGGGTCAAACATTTTATCTTCTCCTACCAACCCCGGCCACCATTCTGCCGCATTGCTATTGGCAGTAAGCGCATGGAATATCCACACTGCATTATCTTTTTGCGCGTTTAATTTTCCATAAGTTGTATAAGCTAAATGATATTTCGGAAACACATGGCCAGATTCAAGAGTGAATGGTTTATCAACATGAAAGATATCGTAAGTCAAATTCTTAGTTTGAAAAATTTTAAGAAAAATAAAATTACAACCATCCCATTTAGGGATGGTTGTAATTTCAGGCGTGCAAAATTAATTTTTTATGTTTAATTATTTCGCAAAAACCTTTTCAAAAGCCTGCTGGATATCGCCTTTGATGTCGTCAATATGCTCAATGCCTACAGAAATTCTGAGAAGGCCCGGAGTAACGCCGGCAGACAATTGTTCTGCGTCTGATAATTGCTGGTGTGTGGTTGCAGAGGGTTGTATGATTAACGATTTGGTATCGCCAACATTCGCAAGATGGCTAATCATTTTTAAATTATCTACAAATTGCGTTGCGTTTTCTTTTCCGCCTTTTATTTCGAAAGAAAGAACGGCGCCTGCACCCTTTGGAAGATATTTCTTTGCATTGGCATAATGCGGGCTGCTTTCCAATCCCGGATAATTTACTTTTTCAACATTTGGATTCTTCTCAAGCCATTGTGCCAAAGCCAAAGTATTTTGAACATGCCGTTCAACACGCAGGGATAATGTTTCCAAACCCTGTATCAATAAGAACGAATTGAATGGAGAAATGGCCGGTCCAAAATCACGCAACCCTTCCACTCTTGCTCTTATAATAAATTGAATATTTCCAAAAGGTCCTTTGCTTCCAAAAACATCATTGAAAACAAGTCCGTGATATCCTTCAGACGGTTCAGAAAAAGCAGGGTATTTCCCATTTCCCCAATTGTAATTTCCTCCATCTACAATCACGCCGCCGATGCTGTTTCCGTGGCCGCCAATCCATTTGGTAGCAGCCTGGACAACTACATGCGCACCATGCTCCAGAGGACGGAAAAGATAACCTGCGCAGGCGAATGTATTATCTACAATCAAAGGCAAGTCGTACTTCTGTGCCAATGCCGAAAGCTTATCAAAATCTGGAATGTTGAAATCAGGGTTGCCGATGGTTTCTGTATAAAGCGCTTTTGTTTTTTCATCAATCAGCTTTTCAAAATTTTCAACGTTGTTGTCTTTTGCAAATCTTGCCTGGATACCCAGACGTTTAAAAGACACTTTAAACTGATTATAAGAACCACCGTACAAAAATGGGCTTGTAACAAAATTATCGCCCTCCTGCATAATATTATTTAAAGCCAGAAACTGCGCTGCCTGTCCTGAAGCGGTCGCCAGACCGGCCACGCCGCCTTCCAATGCAGCTACCCGTTTTTCAAAAACATCGGTAGTAGGATTCATAATGCGGGTGTAGATATTTCCAAATTCTTTCAATGCGAAAAGATTGGCGCCATGCTCAGAACTTTTAAAAGTAAATGAAGTAGTCTGATAAATTGGCACTGCGCGTGAACCGGTTGTTGGGTCAGCTTCCTGCCCTGCATGTTGTTGTAATGTTTCGAAATGTTGAGAGCTCATAAATGAAAATTTAAAATGAAAGATTAAAAAAATTATGTGGGATAAGGCCTTGCCTTAGTGTTGGATGATATGGAGAATAGGATGCCTTACGGCATACAGCGGATACAGATGCAAATTGAATTGCCTGGCAATATTTTCGCTATTGTAGTTAAATGTATCATTATTATTATCCTACAAATATAGTAGGGAAATATTTATATCAGCAAATTTATTTTTTGAACAAACTGTTAGAATGATTTGCAAGAACTACTTGTATACTTCTACCCAATTGTATTGTGTAGAAAAATAGAAATTGTAATTATTTCTTTGTTTACTGATTTCCTGCTATTTGAAAAAGTTGTTTAATTTCTTAATGGTTTCTTTTAAATATTCCAGGTCATCAGGTGTATTATAAACGTGGTAAGAAATCCGCAGATAATTTTCATTTGCCCGCTGCATTACCGGTATCTCAATTTTATAGTCATTGTACAGAGTCTCTTTTAATTCAAATGGATTATCTGTTTTGACGGGAATGCTACACATTTGCCCTAAAAATTCCGGAGATAGAGGACATAAAGGTTTTGATTTCAAAAATTCACAAAATTCAGGATATTGTTCCAGAACAACTTGTCTGCATGCTGCCGTTCGTTTTTCCATATCATTTTGCAGAAAGAAGTTCATAATCGCCGGCACAGTTAAGAAGGCAGAAATGTCGCGTGTGCCCTGCATTTCATTCTCTTCCAAAAATCGCGATTTAGTTGGTTTTGCTGCTTCATAACCCCAACTGATGATTAATGGTTCAAGGAGATTTTGAAAACTTTTCTTTACATACAAAAAAGTAGATCCTTTGGGACCAAGCAACCATTTATGCAAAGTGCCCGTATAAAAATCGGCATCTATTTCGGCTAAATTCAAAGGGATATGGCCGGGAATGTGAGCGCCATCTATAATTGTAATGAGTCCGAGTTCTCTGGCTCGTTCACAAATTTCTTCTACCGGAAAAACCAATGCTGTGGCGCTTGTACAATGTCCCAGTGAAATTGCTTTTGTATTTTTATTATATCCTTTCCAAAATTCTTCAATAAATTTTTCTTTCGAAATTAATGGTAGCGTAATGTTTTGTTTGCGATAAGTGAAGCCACATTTTTTAGAATAAAACTCAAAGGTTTTGTCAATAGCGCCATATTCCAAATTGGTCGTTAATACTTCATCTCCTGGCTGAAAGTTCAAACTTTTTACGACCTGGTTTACTGCTATGGTAGGATTTTGTGTAAAGAAAAAATCTTCAGGATTGCATCCTATATATTTTGCCAACGCCTGCTTGGAAGTGAGCAACGCCTGGGGAGCAATTTTTGTAATAAATTGTACCGGTTCTGTTTCCAGCGTTCTTTGCCAATACTGATAGTTTTCCAGAATTGGCTTTGGACAAGCGCCAAATGAACCATGATTTAAATAAGTAACTGCAGGGTCTAATAAGAATTGCTCTTTGATACTATTCATTGATATTTTCAGGATTGTTTAGTTGTAAAATCTTCTTGATGTTAGAGAACAAAATAACAAACTAAATTTTGCAAATTCTTTTTTTAATCAACA
This sequence comes from uncultured Chitinophagaceae bacterium, assembly GCA_963706825.1. Lineage (GTDB taxonomy): Bacteria > Bacteroidota > Bacteroidia > Chitinophagales > Chitinophagaceae > Ginsengibacter. Next base: position 116,564 of record CAVPNT010000008.1, read on the forward strand.
TTTGAAGTTGAGCCACAGATTTTTGTCTAAATTTGAACTATAAAAATGAATCTCAAAATGCAACTCTCAGATAGAATAACCACTAATCCGGGAATATTTAATGGCAAACCAATCATTCGTGGAATGAGATTTGGCGTATCTGATGTGCTTGGTTATTTGGCGGCAGGAATGACATTTGATGAAATCCTTGCTGATTTTCCTTACCTCGAAAGAGAAGATATTGTTGCAGCTCTTGAGTATGCGCAAAAAAAAGTAAATCATTCCATTATTACCGTAAAATTAGATGCAACAAAATAATTTAGAATTTTGGATTGATGTGAATCTTCCTCCGGTAATGGCTGTTTGGCTTAGAAATGACTTTGGTGTTTCTGCAAAATCATTTAATGAATTGAATTTAGGCACAGAAAAAGATATTGCAGTATTTACAAGTGCTGTAAAAAGATTTAATACCGTAGTCATTACAACAAAAGATGTTGACTTTAAAAATCTTTCAGAAGAAATCCCTGGCCCAAGGATTCTTTATTTAAACGTAGGAAACATTTCAAACAAAGGTTTGAAAGAAATAATTTATAAATCATTGGAAAAAGTTATCCGGATTTTTTCCGAAACAGATGAAACTTTAATCGAAATTACAAAATAACAATGAGCAAATTTTCCCAACACAATTTCAAAAATGAAAAAGCACTTGTAAGAGTTGATTTTAATGTACCACTTGACGCAGATTTTAATATTACTGATGATACCAGGATGCGCGCCGCAATTCCGACAATTAAAAAAATTCTCGACGATGGTGGAAGTGTTATTTTAATGTCGCACTTTGGCAGGCCCAAGGGCGGTCCTGAAGAAAAATATTCTTTAAAACATTTATTGCCACATTTAAAAGAATTATTACCCGGCGTTACGGTTTTATTTTCTAATGACTCTATTGGTCCTGAAGCTGAGCAAAAAGCAAAAGATTTAAAACCAGGCGAAGTGCTCCTTTTGGAAAATCTTCGTTTTCATATAGAAGAAGAAAAAGGGGATGCAGAATTCGCAAAAAAACTTGCTTCACTCGGCGATGTTTATGTAAATGATGCTTTTGGAACTGCGCATCGTGCACACGCTTCCACAGCAGTTATCGCGCAATTTTTCCCTGGAGATAAAAAAATGTTTGGCCTTTTAATGAATGCAGAAGTTTCGAATGCTGACAAAGTGTTGAATAGTTCAGAAAAACCATTTACAGCGATTCTTGGCGGCGCAAAAGTTTCTGATAAAATAGAAATTATTGAGAATTTATTAAAGAAAGCTAACAATATCATTATTGGTGGCGGCATGGCCTATACTTTTTTGAAAGCGCAGGGAAAAGAGATTGGAAGCAGTCTTTGCGAAGAAGATAAATTAGACCTTGCAAATGATATTTTATCAAAAGCAAAAGCACAAAATGTACAGTCTCTTTTGCCCGTTGATAGTGTCATTGCTGATAAATTTTCAGAAGATGCGGATACAAAAATCGTGAGCAATGATGACATTGAAAAAGGCTGGATGGGATTGGATATTGGCCCGGAATCTATTAAACTTTTTACCAAAACAATCCTCGACAGCAAAACGATTTTGTGGAATGGACCAATGGGCGTTTTTGAAATGAAAAAATTTCAGGCTGGTACAAAAGCGATTGCAGAAGCGATAGCAAAAGCTACAGAAAATGGAGCTTACAGTTTAGTTGGTGGCGGGGATAGTGTAGCTGCCATCAATGAATTTCATCTTGCAGATAAAGTAAGTTATGTTTCTACAGGCGGCGGCGCTTTGCTGGAATATTTTGAAGGAAAAGAATTGCCGGGAATCAAAGCAATCAAAAGTTAGAAAGCAGTATTGTGCAGTAAGGAGTCAAATACTTTTTCATTGATCTTTACGCGGTATTTCTTCTTTAACTGTTCTACCCATCTTTCTTCTAAATAATTTTGATAATCGTTAATAGCCAATCCTCGTGCATCCTGGAAGTTTCTTTGCTCGTGATCGGGATATACTTTTATGATTTGCGCAAATACTGCTGTGCCGTCATTTTTATTGATCACCGGCAAGGTAATTAAACCGTCTCTAAACATCGTTCTGTCAATTACGGGGATTTGGCCTAATTCATATCTTCCTGAATCTGCCTGAACTTGTGACGGATTATCGGCTACAACTTCTCTCCAGGTTTTGCCTTTTCTTAATTGAGCAATGCTATTATCTGCCACTGTTTTATCAGTGCACGAAAAAATGATGGCATCGGCACTGCGGTTCCAAAAATATTTTTCTTTGTGCGCATTGTAAAAATTTTTTAACCCGATACTATCTGCCGCTGCTTTGTTCCATACTTTTTGTTGCATGATTTCAAAAAGCATATTGCCTTCTTTAAATTCTTCAATCTGATTTTTAAAAGCGACATTATAATTTTGCAACCTCGAAGCGTAATTTGAAAAAGCTGATGCCATTATAAATTTCGGAAACAATTTTTTGTAGGAAGCGTGATTGTTTCCGGGAACAGCATTTGAATTTTTCAAATAAAGAATCCAGTCGGCCACTTTCACGGTTTTATTATTATTAAAAGAAAATAAAACGGTGTTTTCATTCACATTGCCGATCGTTGCATTATTATTACCCATCAAAGAACTGTCGCTTACACGCCATAAATTTTCTTCATTCAAATTATTTTTTTTGTAACCAATAACGGGCAATATCTCTTTCAAAAATTTTTGCTTCGCCAGTTCAATGCGGCTATCTTTTAAAACCTCCTGTTTCAAATTATACATGAAAGCTTCGTCTGTTTTTGTATCAGGAACCGGCGATGCAGATATTCTTTTGATGATATGATAGCCGAATTTTGTTGCAAAAGGCCTGGAAATCTGCCCGTCTTTTTGCAGTGAAAATGCCTGGTTTTCAAAAACAGAATCATATTTTGCTGTTCCAAATTCAGGCATTACTCCTCCATTCATATACGTATTTTTATCGTCGCTGAATTCTTTTGCCAATGTGGCAAAATCACTCCCATTCATTAAAGCATTATAAACAGAATCGGCCAAATTTTTTGCAACTGTTCTTTGCTGATCAAATCCCTCAGGCACGGAAAATAAAATTTGCGCTATCGTAATTTTTCCAACTGCTTTTCTTTCAGCCACGTTTTTAAAAACATACCAGCCTTTTGTTGTTTCGAGCGGCAGGCTGGATTCGCCTGACTTCAGCGAATAAATAATGTTTTCAAACTGATAGGGCAACGAAAAAACGGTGATATAGCCGGCATCGCCTTTTTGGATTATTATGCCGGTGTTTGCATTCGCCTTTGCAAAAATTTCAGACTCTTTTTTTTCGTTGCTTCTTAGTTGTTTTGCAAAATTGTCAATTGTTTTCCATTCGTTTACAGAATCGGATGTTTGATTATTATTTACAAAATAATAAACGACATGAATATCTTTCTGACTTCGGTCAAACGCTTCATTTACCAAACGGTTCACTTCATTTTCATCATCCAGGTAATTGTCCTGTATCTGGCTGCGGAAAGCTTGAAGATCTGCTTTCATGGAAGGAAGCGTATCAAGGTGAATATCCTTTGCCGCCTGCACTTTTAGTTTGAATTTTATGTAAAGGTCCAAATAATCCCGAAGTGCTTGTACACTGTCGGTACTGGTAGTTTTATTTTTATTAAAAGCAGTTAAGAATTCATCAGCGTTTACTGAATGATTTCCATAGGTAAACAGCGGTTGGCCAAAAGAAATAAAAATAACAGAACTAAAGACAAAAACAAGAAACAATTTTTTCATTACAATATTTTTTAGGATCATTCTTGTTTAAATAAATCTACTATTTATTTGAGCACATTCTCAGTTGGGTTTGTGGCCTGATTTTTTATCTTCATATCCAGTACATCGTCCATCTGCTCAAGGGTTAATTTTTTTGCAATAATTTTTTTATCCTTATCTAAAAGATATATCGTAGGCGTTTGTATCACATCATACAATTGTTTGTAGGAAGGCGCTTTTGCCTGCTCAACCATTTTTCTTTGTCCCTCAGTTTCATATACATTGATCCAGTTTTCCATTTTGTTTTCTTTGATAAAATCTTTCCATTGCTCCAGATCTTTTGTCTCTGTAAGCACTCCATACATTTTCACGCCTTCTTTTTTCCATTTTGCATTGTAAATAGAATCGAGCCGTGGAACCTGCACGCGGCAATGACCACAAGTGGGATCCCAGAAAACTATAACGGTATAATCCGATTTGATATTATACAAGGGCGTGTTATTTCCTTTCACGTCCGCCATTTGAAGGTCCGCTGCCTGTTCGCCAATCAAATTTGACATCAGCATGTAGGCCCGGTTTGCAATCGTAGTCTTTTGTTTATCATTCAGCCAGCTGGATACGCCTTTGGAATGATATTTTTCAAAAAGATGCACAAACACCGCATCCTGGCCCATATATTTTGGATTGATATATTCATCAGTAAGCCAGTTCAATAAAAATTTGTACATGTCAGGAGAAGATCTTGCAAGCAACAACAAGTAATCAGATTCTTTAATAATAGAATCAGGTGCCTGAGGAACGATGTTCCTGAAATAATCTTCCAGCTTTGGTAAAAAGAAAGGTGTGCGGATGATACGGTCATCCATAAACGTAATTCCGTCCCAATAATGCTTCTTATAATACTGGTAATTTTCTAAAGAGTCTGCATGGGTAACCGGATGAGCATTTAAAACCTGTGGTGGCTTCATACTGGTCAAAAGCGTTGCCAGCATAGATTCCGGATGTTCTTTTATAACTTTATCACGGTAATTATTCAATTCGTCATTCAGTTCTTTATATTTTTTTTCATGAAGGGAACTGTCTTGTTTGTTCATCGAGTTTTTAAAAGCTTCCACTTCATCCTGTAATAATTTTCCTTTTACGCTTACAAATTTTTGATATTGTTGAAAAAGAATATTTTCTTTTGAACCGGTGACTTCTGTTTTGTTAATTAAATCACTTGAATCTGCTTTAATGGTTATTACCTGGCCTTTATCAACCAAAAAATCAAACAGTTTGTTTTTTCCGGGAAATACAATGGAATACACGCCGGGAGGCATTTTTTCTTTGCCTTCAAAAATGGCAATCCCTTTTGAATTTACGATCGCAGAATCCTGCACATTCATGTTTTTGCCATAATAATAAGTGAGATAAGCAAGGCCGCTTTTGTAATCGGGTGTTTGCAATGTAACCTTGTATCCTTGTGCATTAGCAGCACAAAAAGGAAACAGCAATAATAATAGAGAAGTAATTATTTTCATTTGATTGGGATAATAAAGAACAAAAATATTCGATTTGAACGTTAATCAAAGATGTAGTAAAATACTTAACATTTTTATTATCGCCGATTATTTTATTTACAGTAAAGAAAGGAATAACTGGAATTTGTAATTTAAAATATAAACAAGCGGACATAAAAAAACCGCACTCGAAAAAGTACGGTTTTATTTTGTGGTCCCACCAGGACTTGAACCTGGGACCACCTGATTATGAGTCAGGTGCTCTAACCAACTGAGCTATAGGACCATTACCGTTAACGGTAATTTTAAGGCCTGCAAAAATAGAAAAATTACATTAGTCCCCAGAAATATTTTTATGTAATTGACAAAGATTAGCAAATCATTACTTATTGCTATTTCCAGATTTCCGCAGGAAGTTATATAAACGAGCAATATGCGACTTTTTTGGAATAATGATTGCACTTCTCTTCATTTATTTCTGTAAATTTTAAATATTCATATTATGAAACGCAGCCTTAAAGAATTAGAAGGATTTACGCTGAGGGAAACCGATGGCGAAATCGGCAAAGTGGAGGATTTTTATTTTGATGATCAAAGCTGGACCATCCGTTATTTAATTGTAAGAACAGGTGGTTGGCTTTCTGACCGTAAAGTGCTGATTTCTCCATCAGTACTGCTACAAGCGGATTGGGAGAATAAAGAATTTCCAGTAAACCTTACCAAAAAACAAATCGAAAACAGTCCGGATATTGATACCCAAAAACCGGTTTCCCGACAGCAGGAAGAACAACTCGCTTCTTATTATCCATGGGAAGGATATTGGGGCAGTGAGCCAGATGAGCATGGTGCCGGAATTTTTGGAATGATGCCTAGTGAGCTTTATAAAAGTGAAAATGTGCCGGTAGAAAACGCCGCTAATGATGTAAATAATAAACCAGGTAATCCGCATTTAAGAAGCGCTGATGAAGTGAAAGGCTATGCCATTCACACAACAGATGGTGAAATTGGAAAAGTAAATGATTTTATTGTGGATGACCGAAACTGGAAAATCAGTTTTCTTGTTGTAGATACGGGCACCTGGCTCGACAGGGATAAAGTTTTGTTGTCAACGAAATGGATTACAGGAGTGAAATGGGATAATTCAGTAGTGATTGTAAACATTTCGACCGATGCAGTGCAAAACAGCCCGGCGTTTGATGCCTCGCAATTGAATGATGACAATTATGAAAAAAACTTGTATCAATATTACGGAAAAGATTGGAAAGCAGAATAGCAAGAAAGCTTCGCTTAATATTTGAAGGAAAATGAAAAGTTATTTTGTTTGAAATAATCGCTTCCAGCAAAGAAACAAATATCATTGATTCGTGTTTTTGTTTTTGCAAATAGAAAACAAGCTCGTTGCAAAAATTGCAAGCTTTATTTTTGTAAAAACAAAAAAATAAAATCATGAACGCATTGATCATCGTAGATGTCCAAAATGATTTTTTACCAGGCGGCGCTCTTGCTGTAAATAAAGGTGATACGATTATTCCGGCTATAAATGATTTGCAAAAAGATTTTGATCTGGTAGTTGCCACCCAGGATTGGCATCCTGCAGATCATAAAAGTTTTGCTTCGTCACACCCGGGCAAAAAAGTATTTGATGAAATAAATCTTAATCGGCTGCCACAGGTTTTATGGCCCGACCATTGTGTGCAGGAAACGTATGGCGCACAATTTTCTTCTCTTTTGCACACAAAAAAAATCGAAGCGATTTTTAGAAAAGGAATGGATAAAAATATAGATAGCTACAGTGGTTTTTTTGATAATGGCAAAAAGAAATCTACAGGAATGGGAGATTATCTGAAAGGAAGAGGCGTAACTTCAATTTCTGTTTGTGGACTTGCGGCAGATTACTGTGTTTATTTTACCGCTCTTGATGGGATGCAACTCGGCTTTGAATCCACGATCATTACCAATGCCACAAAAGCCATCAATCCGGAAAATTTTGAAAAATTAATGAAAGATTTTAATGCAAAAAGGTAACATACACGGATGATGTTTTAAGGTTGCAAATTTTTGAAAAGTTGGCAACCTTAAAAACGTAAAAAGAAAAACATAACCGGATAAAATTTTAATTAGTTTGAAAATAAAAAAAGGCTGCCGTTGAGCAACCATTTTTTTTAAAATCATTTCCCTTTATTGATTTCCCTCGTGTGTTTGCCGTTGTGGTCTAAGTGTTTCTTCCACTTGATTTTTAAATTTAGTGTACTGATCTGCAGTAAAAATCGTTTGTAATTTTGCGTCCCGGTCCTGCATCAGTTTTTGATAAGCACTTCTGTCGGGGCGGTTTCCGGAAGCTTGAGCATCCTGGAACATTTTCGTTTGTGCCGTGTAAAAATCCGTAAATACGCTGTCTGTTCTGCTCGCCTGTGAAGCATCCAGATTTAAAGGCGCGGTTATTTTATCCATTGTTGCTTTTACTCTTTCAGGTACACTGCGGCGTTGCATTCCCTGGGCGTAAATGCCGGTTGTTGCGATTAGAATTAATGCAAACAACATGGTGATTTTTCTTTTCATGAATTTTTAATTTTTGTTTTTTTTTTAAAGTTGTAAAATGAATATTTCTGAAAGATTTATTTTTTGTTTTCGTGGTTATCTTTTCCTGGGCGTGCTACCATTCTTATCACTACTTTTTTTATCACCGTATCAAACTTTTCCGTTTGTTCAGGGGTACAAAGGTTCCGGATATTTTTAAAATAAGTGAACATTTGCATGTCTAAAGTTTTTTGTTTTTGAGCAATGGAATCAGCATCTGCTTTTAAGAGTGAATCCGGAACATTTGAAGAATAAATTAATCCATAAAAATCCTTCTTCGCATTTCTTACTTCATTAAATAATGGCTTTACTTTTTCCATCTGTTCTTTTCTCAAAAGCTGGTATTTATCCAACTGGTCTTTGGAAAAACCTACTTCATTTTGCAGAGAAGTGTACATGCCATTTGTTTCGCGGTTTCTTTGCTTTCTGTCAACCGGTTTGCTCAGCAAAATGAAAAATACAAGCATCGCAATATTTGTTATCAGCAGAAAGATGATAATCGTTACAAGAGATTTCGTTTTTGTAGTTTGGTTCATTATGGTTTTGTGTTTACAAATTCATAAAAATTAGAACTCACGAGGTTGTATTCATCAGCTGTTGCCAGTTCGTTATTTTGCTGAGATACAGAATTGGTTGAATCTGAAGAATTGGATGAAGAAAAAAGTACTGCCGCATTAATCATAACAACGAGGCAAATGCAGGAAATTGCAATCATTGGTTTTGCTACAAAAGAAGAAATTTCTTCCCAGATACTTTTTTGATTTTCCATCCTCGCTTCTAAGCGGGTGAAAAAAAACGGCCGTGGAGATGCTTTTTCAATTCCATCAAAACTCCTCATCGTTTCTTCAATTTTCTGATTGAATTTTTCTTCCATGATTTATAACTTTTTAATTTAAAAATTGAATTTATCTGTCCTCTGCTGCCGCGGTTCGTGTCTTCACGAACCGAAAGTAATGAACCGAAACCATATTTCTTGTCATTGATAATTCCCTTTTTTAGACGTTTTTTCATCAAAAAACCTTCATTCGCTTTTTTTTTATTTAATCCATTTTCTGGTAATATTCTTTCAAATTCTTCTGCAAATTCTTTTTCGCTCTTTGAAGCAACGCATCCACTGCAGATTCACTGGATTCCATTACTTCAGCAATTTCACGATAACTTAAATTTTCAGTTTTATTCAGAATGAAAGCAGTCTTTTGATTTGCTGGCAATTGATTCACCGCTTTAAAAAGAACTGCTGCGTTTTCCTTATTTTCCATCATCACACCGGGATGAAAAAAATCCGGCGGATCAATCATTTGCCCATCGTTTTTTCCATATAAACTTTGTATAAAGGCAAATCTTTTTTTTCTTTTTTTCTTCCTGATGTGGTCCAGAGATTTTGAAACGGTAATCCTGTAAAGCCATGTAGAAAATTTTGATTCTTCTTTGAATGACGAGATAGATTCATATGCCTGCATAAAGACCTCCTGCGCTGTATCTTCAGCATCTTCCGCATTTTGTAAAAGTCCCAATGCAGTGTTGTAAACCATACCCTGCGTGCTTTCTACCATTATTTTAAAAGCTTCCCTGTCTTTTTTTTTCAGCAGGGCAATCAATTCCCTTTCATTCACAGCAAAATTTTTATATACTAAAGTGAAGGACCGCCGGGGCCATGAGTTCCACCAAATGGCATACCCTCCGGCCGGCCAAATCTCCGGAAATTTCTCTCGCTGTCTTCATTCGTTTGAGGTTTTCCTTTACCGAAGTTCTTCAATTTGTATGTAAACGTGAGCATAAAATATTGTTGCAATACCTGGTTTTGAATATTTTGGATATAAGAGTCTGTGACATTCACGGAAATACTTCTGTTTTGTTTCAACAGATCGAAAACTGAAAGCCGTAATTCTCCATCCTGATTTTTCAAAAATTTCTTGCCCACCGCAATATTCCACAACCAATAATCCTGGTTCATCGTTGAAGATATTAATCCCTTATAGAATTGATTGGTTAGATTATTATTAAAAAACCATCCATTTTTGCTCAGCAGATTCGCGCTTAATCCTGTCGAAGAGCTGAAATAGTTCTGGTTCAGTTTTGGTTGGAGCGTATTTTTTACGGTATTGATATTGGCGGAATAGGACAAAGTGAAATCAACATATTCACTGATATTGCTTGCTAAAACTGCACCCAAATTGTAATTAAAATTATTGGAAATATTATTCACATTATCGATCATGCCGGGTTGTCTCGCATAGCCAATTCCGCCGTTCCAATTCAGGTTCGAACTAATAAATTTTAAAGGCAATCCGAAAGTAAAGAAAGACCGGGCGCTAAAGTAGCCATTCAGGTTCACGGGTTTGGACAATTGAGAACCTTTATAGAGCGTTACGGTTGGCGATAAAACCGAATCATTTTTAGCAATGTATGTGGCATTAGCAACATAGTCGCTGGTAGATTGTAAAAACACATTGGCAAAAAAAGTTTTACTTTTTGCGGCGTCTGTGTAATTATACCTTAAAATCAACCTGTTGGAATATTGTTGTTGCAAATCGGGATTGCCTGTTGACAAAAAAAGCGGGTTGGAATTGTTGATTACATTCTGTAATTGGGTTACTGATGGAGGACTTACGGAACCACGATAGATTACTCTCAGGTTGCTTTTTGAAGAAAACTTAAACCTGCCAAAAGCATTTGCCAGAAAATTGCTGTACGTATTGTCTATGCGTCCACTCTCCGGAAAGGTTTGGTCGCTTTTTAATTCGCTGTATTGATAAGATATTCCTGCAGACAGCATGTTATTTCTGTCGCCATTTCTAATGGTGATACCCGCATTCTGCGTATTATAGGTATTGTTAAACACATTACTGAGACTGGAATCTAAAATGGAATATTTTGAATCCGCATTATCATAAAAATGAGTTAGCTGATCAGCTTTGCTGATTTGAAAAGCCGGATTGTAATTCGCTTGTATTTGCGTTTTCTTTCCAACCGGTTCTGTGTAAACGAGGTTGAAACTGTAATTATTTATATTGCTTTGCGGATTGGAAAGTTGCCTGGTTGTATCTGTAATTTTGGACGTCTGAAAGTAATCGTTAAAGGCGTTCAAATAATTCTCTCCATACCTGTTATTAAATGTAGTATTGATTCCCAGCGAAATACTTCTTCCTCTTTTAGCAAAAGCATGGCGGTATAGAATTTCATTGGAAATGGTATATCCATGATTATCACTTGTCAAATCATTTATTGTTTTGCTGGTAGTATCCAGGCGCGCCTCATCCAAAAAATTGATTCCGTTTACAAAATTGGTTGAATTGTTGGTTTGATACGCCAGGTTGGAAGCTATCAAAAGCGTATTGGCCGAATCAATTTTGTAATTCATTCTAAAATTTACCCTGTTATTGTTGTTTTGTGCATCAGAAAGCGTTTGTTCATCATAATAAAGACTGCTGTCCGCTGTTTTAACTGTTTGCTGAGCCAGCAATTGATTATTATGAGTATTGCTGCTATTAAAAAAGTAACTGGCAGTTACATCAATCTTTTTGCCCCACGAATCGCTATAGTTGATTCCGGCCGAATTCGTGCTTGCGATTCCATTTTTCTGTCCTACATTAAAACTACTGCTGCCGCCACCTCTTTGGCCACCGCCACCCCTGCCGCCACCGCCCGTTACACCTAATAAATCAGCGGTGGAAAAGTTTTGTTGATTTACATTATTAAACAATCCCACAAGAGAAATTCTCCGGTTATTGTTGAAGAAATTTACATTTCCTCCGGCAGCATAGTGATCATCGGATCCATAACCTGCGTAAATTCGGCCGAATTGACCAGTACGCATGTCTTTTTTAGTTACAATATTGATTGATTTGGTCGTATTCCCGTCATCAAAGCCGGTGAGCTGCGCCTGGTCGCTCAACTTGTCAAACACCTGGATTTTATCAATGATTTCGGAAGGCAAATTACGAAGGGTTGCGGTTGCATCATTGCCAAAAAATTCTCTTCCATCAACGGTTACCTTTTGAACCGTTTCTCCCTGTGCTGTCACTGTTCCGGATTGGTCAACTGTAACGCCCGGCAATTTTTTAATTAAATCTTCGGCATTAGCATCCGGATTTACTTTATACTGGTTTGCACTAAATTGTAAAGTATCATTGACTACCTTCATCGCTGAATTATCTTTAATCACAACAGTAGCAAGGGTTTCAGCGCTTTTGGACATAGCCACATTTCCAACATTTACATCCTGGCCGATCACCGCGATTTTTTTTGAAAAATTAGAATAACCAACTGAAGTAACAGTTAATGTGTAACTTGCTGCTGCTACGTTTTTGAAGGTAAAATTTCCTTTGGAGTCACTAACTGTTAGCAACGGATTTGCGCTTGAATCAGCCGGAGACAATGTAACGGTTGCATTAGATAATGGCGTGTTTGTTGCCACATCTTCCACCGTTCCGGAAACGGACTGCGCATTTGCATTGAAAGAGATAATCGCGAGCAGAAGGGTAAGAATTTTATACATAAAAAAGATTAATTAAAACATTTGACGATGTTATTACTGAAAACCTTCGCGGGCGATTTGAATTAAGAATTAGAAGTAATAGATTGGTGCCGGTAAACGAAGAAATAAAGCCGATTTATAATCATCTTTTCAATTAAAAAATATTAATAGACAACGGTGCCTGTTCAATATTCAGCAAAACGACTTTTATCTTTTGTTAACGTAAACAAAAACCATTTCAATTATCTTGCAGTCCCAAAAACAAAAAATCACATATGGAATATAATAAGTTAGTTTCAGTTACCGGATTACCTGGTTTGTTTGAATTGTTGTCGTCAAAATCTGACGGCGCTGTGGTTCGCTCTTTAGAAGATAACAGCAGCAAATTTGTGAGCACACGCCAACACAATTTTTCGCAGCTTGAAAGTATAGAAGTTTATACTACAAAGGATAATACCACACTTTCTGAAGTATTTGAAGCGATGAAAAAAAGCGAAGAAAAAGTGCCTGATGCCAATGCAGACGCAAAAACATTGAAGGCTTATTTTGAAAAAGTATTTCCTGATCTCGATTTTGAAAGAGTATATACCAGTGACATGAAAAAAATGGTAAAATGGTTTCACATCATTGAGAAAAACAATATTGAAATAAAAGTAAGGACTGAAGAAGAAAAAGAAGCGGCAGCTGATTTGAAAAATTCAAAACCCATCCAGGTAGACAACGCCAATGTAAAAAATGCGAAACCGCAACAGGCAAATCCGAGGAAGATTGAGAGCAGGGGAGTGAAGTAACGAGGCCTCATCCCAATCCTTCTCCGAAGGAGAAGGACACGCTCTGTTAAAACCTGTTTCACCTCCGTCACGGTTGGTGTTCGCCCCCCACGGTTGGTGTCCTCACCAGCCGATAAATGAAAAAAATAAAAGTAGCATAAGTAGGGTGAATAGTGAGTGGTGAATATACAAAATGAATAAAATGAATCGAAATGAACGCAAGCGCTGAAATACAAAAGATACCCAGACATTTTCTCCCTGAAGATTTAACCGTTTCTGATTGGGAAACCATTGAACCGTATTTTAAAAATCTTTTGGAAAGAAAAATTGATTCAAAAGAAGACATGGAGAAATGGCTGAAAGACATGAGCGAACTGGAAGCGGTAATCAGCGAAGATTCCTGCTGGCGCCAGATAAAAATGACCTGCGATACGACCGATAAAAAACTGGAAGAATCCTTCAACTTCTTTTGCATGGAAATCCAGCCAAAGATTCAGCCTTATGCTTTTGACTTGAATAAAAAACTGGTCGAATCTCCATTTACGAAAGAATTAGATCAGGAAAAGTTTTTTACCTATTTGCGTTCTATCCGCAAAAGTATTGAACTTTTTCGCGAAGAAAATATTCCCATCCATGCAGAGCTGGCGATGCTTCAGCAACAATATGGTGTAATTACAGGCAGGATGACTATCGAGGTAAATGGTAAAACCTACACATTGCAACAGGCTTCGAAATTCTTTGAGAGCCATGACCGCAAATTGCGGGAAGAAGTTTATAGAAAAGTAAATGAAAGGCGTTTGCAGGATAAAGAAGAATTGAATAAGCTTTTCACAGAATTAATTACAAGAAGAAACCGGGAAGCGCTCAATGCCGGCTTTGAAAATTACCGGGATTATAAATTCAAAGAACTGGGCCGGTTTGATTATACCAAAGAAGACACCTTTCATTTTCATGAGTCGGTAAAGCTCCATGTAGTGCCTTTAGTGAATAAAATTCATCAAAAGAAAAAAGAAAAATTAAAGCTGGATGATTTGCGTCCGTGGGATATGGAAGCAGAGCCGGAAGGAACAGAACCTTTAACACCTTTCGAAACCGGCGCTGAGTTATTGAATAAATCAATTGAAGTTTTCACGAAGCTTCGGCCGTTTTTTGGCGATTGCCTGAGGCAAATGAATGCGATGAACCGGCTTGATGTGGAAAGCAGGCAAGGAAAGGCTCCCGGCGGTTATAACATGCCACTTGCTGAAACCGGAGCGCCATTTATTTTTATGAATGCCGCGCGTTCAATGCATGATGTAACGACTATGGTTCATGAAGGCGGGCATGCGATTCATTCGTTTTTAACCCATTCACTCGAATTGAGTTCTTTTAAAGACTATCCGATGGAAATTGCGGAAGTGGCGAGTATGGCCATGGAACTTTTCAGCATGGATCATTGGGATGTTTTCTTTGATAATAAAGAAGATTTAAAAAGGGCGAAAGAGCATCAGTTGGAAAGAGTGATTACCATCTTCCCGTGGATTGCAGTGATTGATAAATTTCAACATTGGATTTATGAAAATCCAAATCATTCTTTGGAAGAACGGTCAGAAAAATGGGTGGAAATATTTCATGAATTTTCTGATAACGTGATTGATTATTCCGGCCTGGAAAAATATGTAGAAAACGGATGGCAGAAACAATTGCATTTGTACGAAGTGCCGTTTTATTATATTGAATATGGCATCGCGCAGCTTGGCGCGATCGGCCTTTGGATGCAATACAAAAAAGACCCGGAAAAAGCGTTGGACAATTATGTAAATGCTTTAAGCCTTGGCGGCACAAAAACATTGCCCGAACTATATAAAGCCGCCGGATTGAAATTTGATTTTTCTCCTGAAAATATTAAAACATTAATGGAGTTTGTGAATGACGAAATGGAGAAATTGGATTAGTAGAAATTTTTTTATAAAGCCTTAATGGAATAGTAGAAATGCTATTCCATTTTTTATTATTTAGATGCTTTGTAATATTAACCTTGTTGAACAGTAAAAGAACAAATAATACCGGATATAAGCCTTACATAGTCCAAACGTCTTTTTTGTGCGTATAATAGCATCTAATCCCAGACATGCCGGACACATAATAAAGATCGGTATAACTTTTAATAACTATTTTAGCCGCCATAGTATTTTATAACAGCGCGTAGTAACCGATGATCAATTTAATTATTAGTATTCTTTGCAGTGTTTCCGTTGGGGTTTTATTCAAATATATCAAAGCCAGAACATCCGTAAACATTTTCCTGATTACCATTAATTATTTATGTGCCATTGTAGCTACGTACGCCTGTTTTCGTCCGCAAATTGATTTTAGCCACATCGCTTATAATCGTTATACCGTTTCACTTTCTGTATTACTGCCGCTGGTATTTATTTTATTGAGCCTGTCCATACGCTATTCCGGCATTATAAAAACGGATATTGCCCAGCGTATCTCACTGGTGATACCGATTGTCTGCTCTTACTGGATCTTTAACGAGACGATTCCCACCATGAGATGGATTGGAATTATCACCGGCTTTATTGCGCTTTTTTTCATTTTAAATAAAGGCCAGAAGACGCACGGAAATAACCCGGTTTATCTATTGCTGGTATTTTTGGGCTATGGCATCATAGATGTTTTATTCAAACAGGTTGCCTTACAAAAAAGCATTCCCTACACTGTAGCCCTGTTCTATATTTTTTGTGGCTGCTTTATTTTTGCTTCACTCATCACCCTGGTTTCTATTTTTAAAAAGAAACTAACCATCCGGAAGAGCGCTGTTTTTTATGGCATTTTGCTCGGTGTCTTCAATTTCCTAAACATCTTTTTTTATCTGGAGGCACACCAGTCTTTTGCAAAAAACCCCACTACCGTTTTTGCCACCATGAATTTTGGCGTGATCCTGTTGGGCACTTTGACCGGCGCCGTTTATTTTAAAGAAAAACTATCCAAAAAAAATATTGCCGGATTGGTATTAGCAGTGATTGCGATAATTTTTGTAGTGCTTTCGCAGAGGTGACACCTTTCAAAAAGGTATCACCTCTTACTCCTGTCATTTCTTCCTGATCGAATAAATATCCATTCGTTTCCTTACTTCAAAGCCTATCGATTTATAAAGTTTTACAGCGGAAAGGTTGTCATCTTTTACATGAAGAAAAGGAATGGCAGATACAGACCCGATTTTGTGAACCTGGCTTGTCATCAGCTGGGTAGCATAGCCTTTACCGGTATGAGCAAGATGCGTGCACACCGCGCTTATCTCTACGTATTGGCCTGCATGCAATCTTTGCCCCGCCATAGATACCAATTCATCGCCATCAAAAATGCCTTCATAATTACCAAACTCAATCGTTCTGGTGAAGAAAGGTCCGGGGTGCGTCGTTTCAGTTAAGGCAATCATTTGCGGTACATTTTCCTCCTGCAAAGGAACAATTTCTGAAGATGCAGTGACGGGTGGCACCGGATTGGTATGAACCATCTGGAAAGCTTTCAGGTAATCAACGATTTCCCATTCGCTGGGAATTTCCACCTCTTTTGAAGCAATAAATGCGATTCTTCTTTCACGGGGAATAACATGATAAAGATTGTCAAATGCCTCAGAATTCCATTCTGGCAGGCCTACGAAAGGAGATACCTCTCCGGAGAAATATTTTACCTGTTCATTGCCTTCTGAGAGATTTTTGTTTCCGGTATTTAACGCATTCCAGCAGGGATTATCAAGTATATGTGGCATTGAAAAATAAGAATTACTGAAGAAAGGTTTGGTACAAATTAAGGGATTTTTTTCTTGATGGATTTGTTGAAGGATGGGGGAGTTTTCATCTTTGGGGATGATGGTTTTTGGAAGTAGTAGGTGAAAAGGGTTCCATTCATTGGCAAAAGCTCTACCACCAAACAAAGAAATAAGCCGGTTTCTTGTTTTTTTGTTGCCATAAGCGTGTAGTTTTAAAAAATCAATACCACACCCTGCTGTCCACTGTAATGAGGCCTGATTAAATTTCAAGGTTATAATTATCTATTCGTTATTATCTTATTTATTTTTTTTCTATAATTTTTACTAATTCGCTTTATTATTTGTTTAATTACAAGCTTGCCAAAAAAATCTTGTGGCATACCTTTTTTTACTGCTACTTGCAATTTTCTACCTCGTTCCTGGCTTTGGTTTACTTGTTTCTCAATATCCCGCACCCATTCTCTCTCATTTTTTTTATTCAATTTTTTCTTCGTTTTTCTTTGTTCACTATAATCATTAATTTCTTTAATTTCTGTCATCATATTTTTAATATGACTAAATAAAAGACCATTATATAAATTAAAATTTAAGAAAAATGTGTAATACCTTTTATTCTCAAGGGATTCTACTATTAGGCTCTCTAAAATTTCTAAGCTATCAGAAAGGAAATTGTGAAAGGTCAATACGTAATTAGAATAAGCAATGCTGATTTGATTATAACTTGGTGTTTGTAGATGTGTTAGAACGATATTTGCATTTTGTCGTGTTTTATAAACATTGAAATAGTTATTTTCAGCTTCTTGAAAGCTAAAAAATGACTCTATTTTCGGTATATCCTCTTTTGTTGTTTCAATAAGGAAATATTTATGAGTATTTTGATTTGCTACCTCAAACCACTGCTTTCTAACCTTTAGATAATTCCTTGAAAACACTTCACTTAGTTTTTCGAAGTAATTATATTTTTTAATAATTTTTGCAATTTCATATTTATTTTTTACATCAAGGATATTTAGATTTGATAGTAAAAAATGAAATCTAAGGAGATCTTTATTCTCTCCAAATTCTTTTAATTTAGAGTCAAATAATAAGTCAGTGATTTCAACGAGTGTAGCCCAATTATGGTCAATTAAGCACCTTAATTGAACTTCAACAATAGTATCGCTACAACCATGTTTTACAAACAAATGAAGACTTTTATAACCGTCTGACTGGGGAGATTCTATATAGTTGTATTCTTTAATTATTTGTAATTTATTTTCATCTTCAATAAATTTTCGTAGCTTATATACATCACTATTATTTCGTAATATACATCGGCAACCAGCGATATCCCACATTCGACTAAAACGCATATTCGGATACCGTTCCAGTTTGCCAATAATTGATTCAAAACGCTTTATTCTAAAGGTTACAATTGATGTTGGATGTATTTTTTTAGTATAATCACAAAGGATATTGAATGTATGTGCTAATGAATCTTTACTAGATGTACGATATGACTGAAGTTCTGTTAAGGTTTCATCATCATAGAAATACTTTGTTCCCTTATTCTATTGCCTAACCGGTCAATTTCTCCTTTTGTAAAAGTCTTATTCATGGTCCATTAAATTATTTAATATAATGCAGTTTTATTGATAAATGCTTTATTTATTAGATTCTTTTTACCAAAAACTTGTTTAGTATTTAGTTCTACTTATCCTTTATAAATCACTTCATTATGCCATTCAATGAATTTCTCGTTAGGGCTGTCTATTACTTTATTCGGCAGATACAATAAGTCCTTTCCATGATACTGATAATATTCCTTCCGATTCTGATATTCTTCTTTTATTCTGGGACTTATTTCTACTTTTCGATCCTTTGTTATCGTTAAATATCCGGAATCAAAAAGTTTATGCATATCAGACCTCAATAAAATTCCATTAGAAAGTAAATGAGGGCCGGCAGCTGCATACGGTTTAATATGAGCTCCTTCCAGAACTGGTAAAGGTCCCCTATTTAATTTTTTTACAATTGAATTCGCGTCCTCCCTGGTGAAACAAAAATCCATCTATTTCGCTTTTATCATTTCTGGTAAAATTCAATTGGACATCCTCTTCTTTTTCAAAGAAAAAATCTTTCTTTTCTGCGTACAGTGTTTTGGCAGACTGGCCCGTAGGGGTCGCAATCAATACACTATCCTTTGCCTGTATGGTAACCGTTAATCCCGCCCTCAGTTCATATTCGCCTTCGTATTGCTTCATCGCTTGTGCATCCAGGCTGACAGCTTTTCTCACTTTTGGAAGCTCATATTTTTGATGGTAAAGGATTGAATAAATATTGTTGGAAATCTTTCCTATAGTTTCATTAGACGCATTGCTCAGCAGGATAATGGTTACATCATCTGCTGGTACGCGCGAAATAGTGGTGATATAGCCGGGAATGCCCCCGTTATGAGCCAATCTTCTTTTACCATCAATACTATCTATTCCCCATCCATAGCCGTAATTATTTTTTACCGGCGTGTAAGCTTCATTTTGTTCCGATGTTGATAAGATGGAGTTATTTTCCAGCGCCTGGCTCCAGCGGTATAAATCGCCGGTGGTAGAATAAATGGCTCCGGCAGAAAAAGAAATGGTCGAATCAACAATGGGCGCCTTAGTGGTATCATGAGCATTTAAAACATAATAACCAATGGTTTTATCCGGGCTTTTCAGGTCGGTAAAATCAAAACCACTGTGTGTCATTTTCAAAGGTGAAAAAATATACTGATGTACTGCCTGTTCGTAGGAAGTTTGCGCTACTTTTTCGATGATGTAACCAAGCAGGGAATAGCCGCTGTTGCTGTAGTTCCAGGCAGTGCCCGGCGAAAAATCGAGTGGTTTATTTTCAAACAGGGCCATCATTTGCTCCCGCGTTTTTGGTTTGGTAATTTCATTCTTCATGAAATTTTCATCGTTGGTATAGTTATAAATTCCCGAAGTGTGGGTCAGTAGCTCTTTTATAGTAATGCTGTCTCCTTTGGGATAGTCCGGGAAATATTTACTGAGTTTATCAGATACTGATAATTTATTTTGGGACTGCAGTTTAAGGATCACTGCTGAAGTAAACTGTTTGGTAACAGATCCCAACTGGAAGATGGAATTTGGATCATTCATTACGCCCGTTTCAACATTGCGGTAGCCATAGCCTTTGTTCAGCAGGATGGTGCCGTTTTTTGCTACAAGCGCAGAACCATTGAATTGGCCGAGCCGGCAAAAAGCATTCAATAAGGTGTCAATACTGGCCGCTTCATTCTGTGCGAAGCAGGAATGTCGCACAAAAAATACCAGTATAAGTATCAGATTTTTTTTCATGAGCATAATTTATAAATGATAAATTTAATGGATAATTTTATCAGGTATTTAATTATTTATTTCATTGATGCAGTTCCTTCCCTTTAATGCGGCTCATATTATAACTCCTTAATTCCTTCGAATGCACATCCGCCATTATGCAAAATTAGCAAAGTAAAAAAACGTATTAATTGTTGCTTTACTGGAAAAGACAACCTGCACGTTATGCGATTACATAAAACTGTATATGCATTGTCCATCTGAAATAAGCAAAACAAGAATCCGCGATATTTGTTGGTTCATTGTTACCGCTCTGACTTTCACTGGCGGCCGCTATATTTTCAAGAAGATTCCTGATTTTCATTGGAAAGCAGGAGATGAAGTGGAACGGATTGGCATCATTCAACAGGAAGTGGTCGATTTATTGGGTGCAGTCATCAGCAAGGTTAGTAAATAAAATCATTTTGCTATCGTTGGGCAAATTGGCTTTGCCGGTATAGCCGATGGAGGGAGTGGCCTTATTTGCCCGGAATCCTTTCTCCTAAACACCTTATGCCATTGCCGGTTGCTTATTATATTTATTGCGATACTCAATGGGCGTAAGTCCTGTTACCTTTTTGAAAGTGGTCCTGAATGCTTTGGAATCTGTATAGCCTACATCATACATCACCTCATTTATGTTTTTACGGCTGGTTTCAAAATTATGTTTCGCAGCTTCTATTTTTATTCGTTGTATGTATTCTAATACCGTATTGTTGGTCGCCCGCTTAAAGCGGCGCTCAAAGCTTCTTCTGCTGACTGCGACTTTACAGGCAAGTTCATCTACCAAAATCCTTTCGGCAATATTTTTTTCGATAAATTCCTGGGCCTCTTTTATGGCAGTATCCGCATGATTCTTTTGTCCTTTAAACATCGCAAATGCCGTTTGGCTCTCCCTGTCGATATCAATCGCAAAATATTTAGACGCAAGAATAGCGGTGTGCCTGTCAGTATATTTTTCTACCAAATGCAACAATAAATTCCAGTAAGAGTTGGCGCCACCGCTCGAGTATATGCGATGCTCTTCGGTGATGATACTTCCCTCTACCACTTCCACTCCGGGAAACATTTCCCTGAACTCATTTTGAAATCCCCAATGTGTTGAGCATTTTTTGCCATTGAGCAAACCGGTGGATGCAAGCAAAAAAGCGCCCACACAAAGAGAAGCCACCGCTGCGCCCCCGGCATATTGCTCATTGATCCAGGGAACTAAATTTTGGTTTTTATCTACAGCGGTTTTCATATCTCCAAACAAAGCCGGAATAAAAACCAGATCTGTTTTCTCTACCTCTTTTAACAGCTTATCTGTGCGAACAGAAAACATGCCGTCATTCAGCTTCACTTCTTTTTTGGCACCCACCAACTGAACATGAAACAATGGGTTTTTGCCCGATACAACGAGGAACTGATTTACAGCAGAAAATAAATACTGCGGGTCTGCGATGGCCTGCATCACAGATGATTCGGGGACAAGAATGCTTACTTCTTTCATTGCAATAAAATTCTTTTACTCAGTAAAGATAAATAAATCCCATGTCGCAAAACACCCTTTTATTGTCAGTAATACACATCGTTTGATTAAATATTGCGATGCACCTTTGTTATCGTTATTTCAGGCAAATCAACCATAAAAAATAAAAAATCATGTCAAACAACAGCGTATCACTACACAGGGTACTGAAAGCTTCTCCCGAAAAGATATTTCGTGCCTTTTCGGATCCTATTGCACTTTCATCGTGGATCCCGCCTTATGGATTTTTGGCAATATCACATCACCTGGATTTTAAAGTCGGCGGAAATTACAAAATGACTTTTATTAATTTCTCAACCGGTAACGGACATTCTTTTGGCGGCGAATTTCTTGAAATAAAACCCGGCGAGTTTTTAAAATATAGTGACAAATTTGATGACCCGAATTTGCCGGGAGAAATGATCACTTCTGTTTGGCTGAAGAAGGTAATCTGCGGCACAGATCTCACGATCACCCAGGAAGGTATTCCATCAGCTATTCCTGTAGAAATGTGTTATTTGGGATGGCAGGATTCTTTAGACAAGTTGAGAAAATTAGTGGAACCCGAAATCCCTGATGCATAGGTTATCTTCCCGCGAGAGTCCCTTTGGAAGATGGGATTGGGATTAAGCCTGTCTTTCCCCTCTCCTTTGGAGAGGGGGCAGGGGGTAGGCGTAACAATAAAAATTAATCACAATAAAAATCAAATCACAATGGCAAGCGTATCAATTTATTTAAACTTCATGGGCAACACCGAAGAAGCATTTAACCAGTACAAAAAAGTTTTTAAATCCGAATTTTCAGTCCCCTTTATGCGAATGAAAGACATACCGCAACAGGATGGGATGCCACCACTTTCGGAAGCAGACAAGAATAAAGTAATGCATGTGGAATTACCCATCCTTGGCGGAACAAAACTGATGGGAACCGATATGCTGGAAAGTATGGGACATCAATTGAAAGAAGGCAATAATGTTACCATCAGTTTGAATCCCGACACAAAAGAAGAAGCTGACAGGATGTATAAAGAACTTTCTGAGGGGGGAGCGGATGGCGTGGCGCCTCACGATGAATTTTGGGGATACTGGGGAACCTGCAAAGACAGATTTGGAATCCGGTGGATGTTTAATGTTTCTAACCAACCACAATCTTAAAAACCTCCATCATAGCTGTTAGCGGCCATTTAAAAACAACAGTCTCAAACAACAAAAAACAAAAACAGTGAGAAAATTAAAATTGCAAATGCAGATGACCATTAACGGGTATGTAGGCGGAGTAAATGGAGAAAATGACTGGATGACCTGGAATCCGGATGACGAATTTATAGCGTTTCTCAGTTCACTGATTGATACGTCCGACACCCTTTTACTCGGACGAAAAACCGCGGAGGAACTTATTCCATTTTGGGAAAGTACGGCGGAGAAAAATCCGGCTCATCCATTCGCAAAAAAAATTGATGATATCCAAAAAGTTGTTTTCTCCAGGACACTTGACAAATCAATCTGGAACAACACGAGTTTGGCAAAAGGAAATCTTGCAGAAGAAATTAATAGCATAAAAAAATCGGGCGGGAAAGACATTCTTGTTTTTGGAGGTGCAGGTTTTGTTTCCTCATTAATAAACGAAGGACTGATTGACGAGTATCATCTTATTATCAATCCAACGGCAATGGGGAATGGCATGACAATTTTTAACGCTCCAGGCAGGATAGAAAAATTTACACCCATACAATCTAAACTCTATGCGGGCGGCAAAACTGTTTTGAATACCCAAAAAGGACGATGCTTCTAACGCCTAAAGAAAAATGAAATGGCGCAGATTATTTCCCATCTCACATTCAATGGAAACTGCCGGGAAGCGATGACGTTTTACAAAAAGTGTTTCGGTGGCAGCCTCACCTTTCAGACTGTTGGCGAATCGCCGCTTTCGGGCAAAATTCCAAAAAAGATGAAAGGTTGCATACTTCATGCGATTCTTAAAAAAGGCCGCCTCGCGCTAACAGGCTCTGACATGGTCGGTGAAGAAGGATTATTAAAAGGAAATTCAGTTTCTCTTTCACTCACCTGCAGCAGCGAAGATGAAATAAATGATTATTACACAAAGCTTTCTGAAGGAGGCAGCGCCGACCATCCATTGGAAGATACCTTTTGGGGAGCAAAGTCAGGCGAGCTTACTGACAAATTCGGGAATCACTGGTTACTTAGCTTTGATAAAAATATATGAGAACCGATGTTGTATGCGCGAAAGAAAATAAAATCAATAAAATTAAAAAGCCTTCTCATGTATGTCGTTTATAACAATGCTTCCGCTATTTGCTCCCATTCTTTTTCTAAAGAAATTTCCGGTCGCTTTTTTCCTGCTTGCCTGTACCAATAATCTGCATTGGAAATATCACCTTCTTTCCTGTGAAGATAAGCATGGATCCAGGCAGCATTTTTATCATTGACATCCTGGATCAAAACGTGCGCTTCTTCCCAATCGCCTTTCCCATCAAACCATAAAGCCTTTAAATGATCCTCCAGATTTTCGGGCGGTAGATTGCCATTTAATGTTTCTTTAAACTCGTGAAGATTCATGTTATAAAAGTAATAAACAAAAGTGAGTCAATTGTCCTTTAGAGGTGACACCTTTTTGAAAAGGTGTCACCTCTAAAGGACATCTATCTTCCAGGCTGCTGTTGGCGTCCCCGCCAACAGCGTTTATTTTGATTCGAATCTTATCATTTCAGATAGTCTAAGTGATAAAAGCTTCGGCAACTTGCATGGTTAACAAATCAACAAAAATTTGTAAGTTTGATTAATGAAAAAAGTAAATTAATATAAATGGAACAACCGTCTAAAGAACTTTCCATTCTTAATCAGCAACAGCAGGAAATGCTGAGATTGTTTAAAAAACCTATGCCTGAACCGGATTATATAGAAATTAAGCGGTTTATTGTTAAAATGCTGTCTAAAAATATTGATGATGAAATGGAGCGGCTGGCAAAAGAAAAAGGATGGACACAGGAAACGTATGAACAATGGGGAAAGGAGCATCTTAGAACTCCGTATCAGCAATGAAAATTGTTTTAGATACCAACGTTCTTTTGCAATCGATTGCCCGTGCAAGCAGATTCCGCCCAATATGGAATTGTTTCCTCACTGAATTATTTCAGTTGTATGTAACATCTCCGATTTTGCTGGAGTATGAGGAAAAAGTTGCAGAAAAAACTTCAGAAAATGTTGCTGACAATATCATTTTATTAATTAGAGAAGCACCAAATGCTCATTTTATAAATGTATATTATCAATGGAATGCAATAACTGCTGATTATGATGACAATAAGTTTTTTGACGCTGCTGTTAGTGCCAATGTTGATTACCTTGTTTCAAACGATAGCCATTTTTATAGTGCGAAAAAGTTACGTTTTCCTAAAGTAACAGTTATTACTGCTGAAGAATTTCTTGATATAATTTCAGCAATTTCACATTAATCTCTCACACGCCTGTTCACTTTCCCAACAGCGTTTATTTTGATTCCCACTCTTCATTTTATTTCTTCAATCACCATCGATACATTAATTCCCCGCCATTTGCCCGGCGTAATATTTGTATTTTACAAAAGCATGGATCAGGCAATAGAAAAAGTAAAGGATTTTGCAGAAAATGCACATGACGGGCAAAAACGAAAATATCAACCCGGGTCTTATATCGTTCATCCCGTCAGGGTAATGGAACTGTGTAAAGAATATACTTCGTCAGTGCCGGTTCTTTGCGCTGCATTATTGCACGATGTATTGGAAGATACCGAGGTGAGCAAGGAAGAATTGAAGCACTTTTTACTTTCTGTACTGAATGAAAAGGACGCCGCCCTCACGTTGCAGTTGGTGGTGGAACTGACAGACGTTTATGTAAAGAAAGATTATCCTGAATGGAACCGGAAAACACGAAAGACAAAAGAAGCAGACAGGATAGCCGGAACAAGCGCCCAGTCACAAACGATAAAGTATGCAGACATTATCGACAACTGCAAAGAGATCATTCAGTATGATGAAGAATTTGGCTCTAAATTTCTAAAGGAATGTAAGTTGCCGTTGCAGCGAATGCCTAAAGGTAATCCGCAGTTGTACCAAAGGGCAAAAGATTTGGTGGAAAAAGAACTGGCAGGTTGGAAAGCACAGAAGCAGGGTCGTGAGGCTTCACCCACCTGAACCATCTCTCCATGGTTCAGGTCGCGGAAGAAAGCGCCCCGACCCTGGATCAAGATCTTACCTCAAAGTTTTAAAACAAAAGCCAGCAATGAAAACACGCTCTTTAAAGATTCATGTTTCCCCTTCCGTTGGTAAAGTATCGGCTGAATATGTTGCATCTTCCGATTCCAAATGCATCCTCACACTGGCGCATGGTGCCGGCGCAGGAATGAATCATCCTTTCATGATAGCACTGGCAAATTCGGTTGCTGAAACCGGAATTGCGACCTTGCGCTTCAACTTTCCTTTTGCGGAAAATAAAAAAGGAAGGCCTGATGTGCCGGCTGTTGCATACACTACCATTGAAGCCGCTATTGCAAAGGCGCATCAGCTATCGCCAGGCCTTCCTGTATTTGCTTCCGGCAAATCATTCGGTGGACGAATGAGCTCACAATATTTATCCACGCATCCGGAAAGTTTGGTAAAGGGAATTATTTTTTATGGGTTCCCATTGCATCCTCCGGGTAAGCCATCAACTGACAGGGCCGATCATTTGAAAAACATAAAAGTACCAATGCTCTTTTTGCAAGGCACACGCGATACTTTGGCAATGTGGGATCTGATTGAATCTGTATGTTCATCACTGCCCACAGCAACTCTGATAAAAATTGAAGGAGCCGATCATTCTTTTAAAGCGGGAAAGATAAATACCACAGAAATACTGTCAAAAGCGACAAATGACTGGATAGAAAATATATTGAAAACCGTTGCTGCTTAATTTTTACTACCTCAATCTCCAATTGGTATTAACGCATTCTGGCACCTGCTACATTTGCCTCTGCTTACTTCTGATTGAATAGCAGTAAAGAAACAAATAATCCGAATTCCTTCTCTCTCAATTCTAATTCTTATAGAAGTTGTAAAGTCCATATTTGAAAAATGAGGATGAAACAACAATTCCCGAATACGAAAACCGAGTTCCTGATTTCGTAAAGCCCTTTTTCATTTTGAAAATAGTTTCGCTGCCTCATAAAAACATGAGGCCACTTCTCATGTACTATTTTATAACAATGAAAATTTTAATAATGCCTGTTTCTTCTATTAAAAACTTCTCAAAGGTTTTATTGATAACATTCTTCACCTTTTACTTTTCGGTTTGCCTCGCAAATGATGAATATAATGGAAAAATAACCGGAAAAGTAATTACTTCCGACGGTCAGCCTGTGGCATGGGTAAGCATCTCTGTAAAAAACACTTCACTTTCTGCAATCTCAGACGAAGATGGAAATTTTAGTTTGAAAAACATTAAACCGGGGACTTATTCTGTAATAG
This sequence comes from uncultured Chitinophagaceae bacterium, assembly GCA_963706825.1. GTDB lineage: Bacteria > Bacteroidota > Bacteroidia > Chitinophagales > Chitinophagaceae > Ginsengibacter. The sequence continues at coordinate 143,759 of CAVPNT010000008.1, forward strand.
CTTCCTGCACAGGATTTCAACCGCTTGAAAAAATAATAAATGTATCGGATGAACAGGTTACTGATATTATTTTTACTGTTAAAACTACTGCCAGGCAATTGAATGAAGTAATTGTTGACGGAAGAAAAAGTCAAAATTTGCAGCCGGTAACTATTGGCAAACTTCCCGTTGCTCCAATGGATCTTCCTCAGAGCATTTCTGTCATCAAGCAGAATGTGATTAAAAATCAGCAATCGCAAAGGCTGAGTGATGTGATAAAAAATGTAAACGGCGTTTATCTTTCCTCGACCAGAGGTGGAGTGCAGGAAACTTTTGCCGCGCGCGGCTACAAAATGTCGAACGATAATATTTATAAAGATGGAGCGCGGATAAGCGCTGCTGTCATGCCGGAAATGAGTTCGCTGGAACGGGTAGAAATTTTAAAAGGCAGTGCTGCTATTTTGTATGGAAGCGTGGCTCCAGGAGGTATTATTAATATGGTTACGAAAAAGCCAAAGTTTGATTTTCGCGGCGATATTTCCTTGCGTGCGGGAAGTTTTGGTTTAGTAAAACCAGCATTTGATCTATATGGTCCTTTATCAAAAAAACTCGCGTACCGCATCAACGGCACTTATGAAAGTGAAAATAGCTACAGAGACCAGGTTTATTCCAAAAGATATTATATCAATCCGTCGTTGCTTTATAATATCAATAAAAAAACAAGTTTATTAATCCAGTCGGATTATTTAAACAGTAATTTTACACCCGATTTTGGAACAGGCTCTTTGGATAATACTACCACCCCAAAACTTCCCCGAAATACTTTTCAGGGAGTAAGTTGGCAGTATAATAAAATCAACCAAACCAGCGGTACCGCTGAATTAAAGCATAAAATAAATGATTCATGGTCGCTGAATGGAAACGCTTCTTATTACGTTTATAACAGGGATTATTATTCCACAGAAAGAATACAAGCATCGGCAAATGGCGATTGGGCGAGGCCTTTAAATAAAATTGAAACCAAAGACGAATACCTTTCCGGCCAAATAAATATAACAGGGAAATTTAAAACAGGAATCCTTCAGCATACTTTTTTGGGAGGAATAGATGCAGACCGGGATATCACTATCAATTATGCTTTTGACAATCCAACAATCTACGACACGATCAATATTCTGGATCATTCTAAATTTATATCAAGAACGGATATTCCGTTTGCATCCAAAGTTTCAAAAACGGCTACGCTTGTTAACCGCGCTGGTGCTTATGTTCAGGATTTAATCAGCATTTCCAATAAAATAAAATTACTTGCCGGTGTGAGATGGTCTATGCAAAAAGCGCAACCAGTTTTGACTACCGATTTAAAAAAAGATACCACGGTAAAAGGTGCGCCGAAAACCGATAAAGCATTTTCCCCGCGATTTGGAATTGTGTATAAAGTATTTCAACATACCGCGGTTTTTGCCAGTTATTCCAATTCATTTTCTGTAAATAAGGGAACAGATGTTTTTGGAAATGCGCTTGCTCCTTCATTAATAGACCAATATGAGCTGGGTATAAAAAATGATTTTATCAATGGCGCTGTTTCCGTAAATATTACCGCCTACCGGATTGTAAATAACAATCTTGCCCAAACAACTCCATTCACTGCTGACGGTGTTACGCCAAACAGCAATACCGCCTTCCAGGAATTGACCGGGCAAACAACCAGCGATGGGATAGAACTGGATATATCAGGGCATCCACAAAAAGGACTGGACATCATAGCAGGATACAGTTACAACAATATGCGCTATACAAAAACCCCCGACACAAAAGGAAGTTATGTAGAAGGAGAGAGATTGGTAGGAACACCTGCAAATACTGCAAACGGAAACGTATTTTATTCTTTTGCCAAAAAATTAAAAGGTTTCAAAATCGGCGCTTCCCTATTTTATACCGGCGATAGATTTGCAGGATGGAATAATACAAAAGGGCAGGCGCAGAATTATTCGAGGCTAATTCCGGTAGACGGATTTACCACGATTGATATTTCTGCCGGTTATTCGTTTAAGAATATTTCATTGCTCGCAAAAGTGAGCAATCTTACCAATACTTTCAATTATTATGTTCATGAAAATTATAGTATCAATCCAATAGCGCCACGACAAGTAATTGCAACTATTCGGTACAAGTTTTAGTTCGTAGTTTCTAGGTTATAGTTTGTAGTTCGTAGTTGTTCAAAATTGAAGGTTCAAAGTTGAATGCCGGCAAAGCATTCTATGAAATTCATTTTCTAAATAAAGCAGCTGCAGAGCGTGTCCCTCTCCTTCGGAGAGGGGTTGGGGTGAGGCTTTTGCAATCTAAATTCGAAGCTTTCCTTTAGAGCGCATCCCTCTCCTTCGGAGAGGGGTTGGGTGAGGCTTTGTACTTTAAAACCTTCGTCAAATAAATTGCAAGACTCTTTAGAGCGTGTCCCTCTCCTTCGGAGAGGGGTTGGGGTGAGGCTTTTTATATCCATCTTCTCACTTTCTTTTTATAATCGAGGTACGTTTGATTGAACTCGCGTTCCAGGTATTTTTCTTCTTTTTTAATTACATATTCCTGGATAATTAAGATCAAAACAGGCAGGAAAATGAGATGCCACCAATTTCCAAAAAAGCAGGTGAATCCGAGGTACAAAAAAATGAAACCAAAATACATCGGGTTGCGGGTAAATTTATAAATGCCGGTTTGTTGCAGTGATGACGCGGGTTTTACTGTAATTAACGTGTTTCCCGTTTGAATAAATTTCCAAACCCCTTGCATCATAAAATAAGCACCGGCGATAAAGAAAATAATTCCTGCGGTCTTTACTCCATCATGATTGAAGAAGGAACTATTGATGGGAATTATCTTTTGAAGAAAATAAGCAATAAAAAATATCAGCAGATAAATGAGGGGAGGTGGTATATATATGCCCGGATGGTCTTTCTTCATTTTAATACTTTTAAAAAATTATTAAATCACAAAAAAGAAACCACAAATATCCCGGAAAACAAATCAGCAATATTTGTTTGTTTACTGTACTCACTTCCCATTTTATTAAACAGAAACAATTCCTGCTTTCCAATCAGCGCATCAGCGCACCAGCACATTAGCACATTAGCAAATCAGCAAATCAGCATATTAAAAAATTAACCAAACTTCTCTCTCCACTTCAGCATGCCGCCAGTTAGATTTTTTACATTACTAAAACCCAGTTGTTCCAAAATCAAAGCAGCCTGCCCGCTTCGGTTGCCGCTGCGGCAATAACAAATTACTTCTTCGTCTTTCAAATTTTCAAGTTCTTCTGTTTGCATGTTTTGAATTTTGCCCAAAGGAAATGCGATGCCACCAATATTAAATTCTGCAGTTTCTTCAGGTTGGCGCACATCTACCAGATGCAACTTTTCTCCTGCATCCATTCTTTCTTTCACTTCTTCCACAGAAATATTTGTCATAAATTTTTATTTTATTAAATGTAAAGAATCTGTTTTTAAAGTATCAACTACCGGTCTTTCCACCTGTATCCAAATATCCATTGTCTGGCCCGGTTGAATATAGGCGGGAGTAGTTCCGTAAGTATATACATCCGGGTTTTGCTTAAAAATAAATGCATTAGCAGTATCGGTGACATTTCCGGAAGTTAAGATTGCAGCGAGAATAATTCCCTTTTCTGTCAACAGTGCTTTGGCATCTGCAACTGTCATTCCAATCAGTTCAGGCACAGGAATTTTTTGCGCTTCCAGGCCGGCGCCAATCACCAAATCAACCGCAGAACCCCATCTTATTTTTGAGCCGGCCGTTATTTTTTTGCCCTGGTAATTTTGTTCTAAAACAGAACCTTTCATGAAATCTGCACGCATGGTTGTATCGCCCAATTTCAAATGGTTTTTAGATAATTTATCCAAAGCAAACCGGTAACTTAATCCTTCCAGGTGCGGCATTTCAATCATCGGAAGGGTAGTAGGATTTACGTTCAAAAAAACGGTGCGGTTTACTTTTACCGTCGCGTCTGCATCAGGCAATTGTTTTTTTACCGTATTCAGTGGCATGCTGTCGTTATACAATGAATCGGTAATCACTACATCAAAGCCTTCTTTTTCTAAAAGGTTCACGGCATCGTCTACATTCTTCCCGGTTACAGAAGGTACTTTCAGATACTCGCCGTGATGCGTGAGCAAGCCAAGCGATTCAAAAAATAAAAAAGCCACCAGGAAAACCAGAACGATGGCTGCCAGCAGGTTTACAAAAAAACTTTGTCTTGCAATAAATTTAAACACGTTAAAATGATAAGTGAAAAAATAAGTGCTGCAATTTAATAAAATTATACCGGCAAACATTCCTGTATCAGCGCAGTATAAAAATCGGTCAATGTCCAGCCCATAGCTGTTACTTGTTGAGGCACAAGGCTCGCAGCGGTTTGTCCCGGTACCGTGTTTATTTCCAGCATGTAAGGTTCACCTGCTTCTTCGTTGTAAATAAAATCAATCCTTACGATGCCGCGGCAATTAAAGATTTGATAAATTTTTACTGCTTCTGATTTTATCTGCTCCGCAACGCTTTCATCCACTTTTGCCGGCGTAATTTCCTCGCTTGCTCCCTGGTATTTTGCTTCATAATCGAAAAAGTCTTTTTTCGAAATTACTTCTGTTATGGGCAAAGCAATAATTTTCCCTTTAGACTGAAAAACTCCAATTGTAAATTCGCGGCCTTTGATAAATTCTTCCACCAGTACCTGTTCATCTTCTTTAAATGCTTTTTCAATGGCCGCGCCCAATTCATCTGAAGGCAAATTGACTTTGCTCATTCCGATGCTGGAACCGCCATTGTTTGGTTTTACAAATACCGGGAATTTTAAACTGTTTACAATTTCATCTTCGCTTTTAAAATTATTTTTAAATAATAAAATAGATTTAGCCACTTTAATTCCGGCAAAAGAAGCAACAGCAACCGTATATCTTTTATTAAAAGTAAGTGCAGAAGTAGCGCAATCGCATGATGTGTATGGAAGGTTTAATATATCAAAATATCCCTGTAGTTTTCCATCTTCTCCCGGAGTGCCGTGAATGCCGATTAAGACAGCATCGAAATGGATTTTTTCTCCATTCATAGAAATGGAAAAATCATTTTTATCTATTTCAATTTTTTCTGTTTCATGCTGGTAAAACCAGCCTTTTGGTGTGATATCAATTTTATAAGAATCAAATTTTTCCGGGTCAATATTTTTCTCAATTGTTTTTGCAGATTGATAAGATATTTCGGCTTCGTCCGAATAACCTCCGGTAACAAAAGCTATTTTTGGTTTCATAAAATAGAAGAATTTGTTTTTTGTAAAATAAAAGCAATAAAACTAAAAACCGGAAACTAAAAACTAGGAATAACTTTATATTATACTGATTCAATTAAAAAAGGCAGCATATTATGGAAAAAAAGATAACGGTATATTTTGATAAGGAAGCAGATTTTCCTGAAGTTTTATTTGAAAAAACAGAAGGCTTTTTGAAAGAGACAGAAAATGATTTGATAATGGAAAAAATTTCGAAGGATAATCGGGTGATTGGTTTTTCAATTCTTAATGTTTCAAAAATTGCTTCAAAAAAACCTGTAGAAGTCGAACTGGCTCATTAGTTTATTTTATCCTTTTTTATTTTCTATAAATATTATTTCACCGTTTCGGCATCAACTTTATTCCTGAAACCAAAAACACAAATCACGCTTATTTATTGCTTTACTGTTCAAAGACTTATTGAAGGAAAGCTTTTTGCCCCAAAACCCCAAAGCCTCACACCTCATACCTCACTACTTCTTTACTTTCGGATTCATATTCACGTTATCCAAAAGCTGCGCTACACTTTGATTCAAAATCTCATATCTTTTATCGAAAAATTCTTTCATTTTATTAGTAGGCAATTGTAAATTATAAGTAGCGCCGGTAGAAAGCATGTTATTGAAATTTGGGTTATAGCGATTGAAGTCAGTGATATCCATATTTACATTTTTTGCGATTACCTCTGCGATATATCGCCCTGAAACCTGCGTAGAATCTATATTTTTTTTCTCATCGGCAGTAAGATGTGCAGCGATGAGACTGCTGTCATTACCTGAGAGACTTGAATAATTAAATTTGGAATCAGCGGGATTTCCATCTGTATTTCCGGTTTCCATGATGTAATGGGTGGCAATAAATTTCTTTACATGATTTCGCGACTCTTCCGGTAAATAATATTGCAAATTCCAGAAATTACGACTGCCGCTTTTTTTAATGGCGTTATAAACTCTTCCCGGGCCTCCGTTATACGCTGCAATCACCAAAAGCCAATCTTTCAGGTCTTTATACAAATACAATAAATATTTTGCGGCCGCATTCGTACTTTTAGCGTAATCAATCCGGTCATCTTCATTTGGGTTTACTTTCAGCCCATATTGCTTAGCGGTATAATCCATAAATTGCCACGGGCCACGCGCTCCGGCTACAGAAAGCGCATTCGATTTTAAATCACTTTCTATCACTGCAAGATATTTCAGTTCTTTTGGCAATCCATATTGAACTAAAATTCCGTCAATGAAATTAAAATAAGGCTTGCCGGTTTTTCGCAGATTCAATAAATAATTTTGATGCGCTTTTAAATAATCCTGCATATAATTTTCTGCATAAGGATTTACCTGCGAAGCATAAGGCATGGAAGAATTATAAGAATAATTTTTAAACAAATCTTTGAACCCATATTTGGTAACCTCACTCAGATATTCTGTCTTTTTTTTAGCAGGTTTAGCAGATACAATAACCTCATCAATTACCTTATTTTCTATTTTGCTTGAAGTATCTATTTTACCTTTCCGGATTACCGTATCCATGTTCAACTGTGAATGAATGTCAGCACCGGCCATTACAAATACCGGTGATATCAGCATTAAAAACAAAAATAAAAGAGGCGATTTTTTCATTCGCTAATAACGTTTATAATTCTCTAAAAGCATCTGTGAAAACTCCAGTAAAGTTAGCTCATTATGCTTGTTTGTAAGAACCTGCACGCCAAAAGGCATTCCATTAGAATGTTGAAAAAGCGGCAAAGAAATACCAGGAATTCCGGTAAGATTTGCAAAAACGGTATAAATATCAGCAAGATACGCGGCTATCGGGTCCTTTTTCATACTTCCCGCTTCAAATGCTGTGGTGGGAACGGTTGGCAAAAGAACAGCATCAAAATTGTTAAAAATTTCTTTCGTTTGCAAAGACAGCAAATTTCTTACCTGTTGGGCTTTGGTAAAATAAGCATCATAGTATCCTTCACTCAAAACAAAAGTACCCAGCATGATGCGTTTTTTCACCTCTTTTCCAAATCCTTTTCCACGATTTTTTTTGTAGAAAGTTGTCAAATCTTCACCATTATTTTCATAACGATAACCATATCTAACGCCATCATACCGCGAAAGATTAGAAGAAGCTTCGGCAGTGGTAAGGACATAATAAGCCGGAACGATATAATCTATCAAATCAAAATTTATTTCTTCAACAATATTTCCATCCTTCCTCAGATTCTCTGCTAATTCGTAAATGCTTTGTTTTATTTCAACATCCAGGCTTTCATGCTCCATTGCATTTTTGAATAAAGCAATACGATATTCGCATGATTTTTTTGGTCTATTATGGAAAATAAGATTTTCGTTTTTTTCTTTGTTTGCTGTACTGTCGTATTCATCATTACCACTAATTACTTCCAACACTTTTGAAATGTCTTCCACATTATTTGCAAAAATTCCTATCTGGTCGAATGAAGAAGCATAGGCAATCAATCCATGTCTTGAAATGGTTCCATAAGAAGGTTTCATTCCTACAATGCCACAAAAATCGGCGGGCTGCCTTACTGAACCACCAGTATCACTTCCGAGACTCACCATACACAATTCTGCCTGCACAGCCACGGCCGAACCGCCGGAAGAGCCACCGGAAACTTTCGTTTCATCCAACGCATTTTTCACACTTCCATAAACAGAATTTTCGTTGGTGCTTCCCATCGCAAATTCATCACAATTACAATTGCCAATAATAATTGCATCTTCTTCTAATAACTTTTCAACAGCAGTAGAATTATAAATGGAAATAAAATTTTTGAGCATTTTGGACGCTGCGCTAATCTTATGGTCTTTGTAGCAAATCACATCTTTTAATACGACTACAACGCCATGTAATTTGCCACAACTCTTTCCTGAATTTCTTTTTTCATCGAGGAGTTTAGCACGTAAAATGCTTTCTTCATCATAAACTTCGACAAAAGCATTGAGACTTTTATTATTTTTTATTTTATCTAAATAAAATTCAACAGCTTCCACACAGGAAGCTTTTCCTTGAAAAAGTTGTTGCTGATAAAAGGAAATATTTTGAAAAGAAAACAAGGAGATTAATTTAAAAAGAAAGGTTTAAATGTTCATCATTACCGATGCACACCTAAACCTTTTGAGAAAAAATTATTAAAGTTATTTAGGAAGTTCCGTTTCTTTTACGGATTCGCGTTGTTCAGGTGCTTTTGATTTATCTTTTTCTTTCATTCCGGCATCTATTTCGTTTTTCATGTGTTCTTTGGCATCATTAAATTCTCTTACGCCTTTTCCAATCCCGCGCATCAGGTCAGGAATCTTTTTACCACCGAAAAATAATAGAACTACCAGCAGAATTAATAGCCATTCAGTGCCACCCGGCATAGCCAATAAAAATTCAGGTTTGAAGAATAGAAATATCATTGTCTTTAAATTAGCATGTAAAGATAGGTTAATAATTATTTACTGACATTGAAGCTGTGAGGATTGCCAATCTTTAACAAGTTTCAGCTTTGCTCGTCGTGGTTCAAGATTGGGAAGGTTGAACCAACTTATTTTAAATATCGTCCACATTTTGCTTTTCCGTGGGCCGCTTCATAAGGAGTAATGCCGCGGGCACAGGAAAATAATAAAACGGAAACTAAAATTGCTATTGGAATGATTTTTTTCATAAGTTAAAAAAGCAAAAGCACGATTTTTTTGTTTTGCGCCGGTAAAATATAAAAAAAAACCAGGAAACAAAAGTTTCCCGGTTTTTTTATATTTATTTTTTTAAATCTTATTTTATTCTCTTTTCTTTAATCCTTGCGCTCTTTCCACTTCTGTCGCGGAGGAAATACAATTTCGCACGGCGCACTTTACCTACTTTATGCAGTTTGATGCTATCAATATTCGGAGAAAAAAGTGGGAACAAACGTTCAACACCTACACCATCACTTATTTTGCGGACAGTAAAAGTAGCGGTTCCGCCTTCACCCTGCCGTTTGATAACGTCGCCTTTGAAACTTTGGATTCTTTCCTTATTACCTTCCTGGATTTTATAATTCACAGTAATGTTATCACCAGCTTTAAACTTCGGTAATTCTTTCTTTGATGTCAATTGTTCGTGAACAAATGCAACTGCATTCATGGCTTTTTATTTTAGGAGTGCAAAGGTAAGGCAATTTTGATAAAATGTACGATAGTTTTTTTAAGTTTTTCATTATTCTTCACAGCAAAAGAAGAAATAATCGCAATTCCCAGCCTCACACCAACCCCTCTCCGAAGAAGAGGGAAACGCTCTGCTATCAAATCACATTTTTCCAAGTGTCCTGTATTCACATTTTCTTCATAAGCACATTATCACGTCACACATTAGCACATCAAGAAATTATCACATTATCTTGCTACATTCACCGCTCTCTTTTCCCTGATTACGGTAACCTTTATTTGTCCCGGATACACCATTTCTGCCTGAATTTTTTGTGCTATTTCAAAACTTAATTTATCACTTTCAGTATCCGTTACTTTTTCTGATTCTACAATCACACGAAGTTCACGTCCAGCCTGAATCGCATACGCTTTTTCCACGCCCTGGTAGGCAAGCGCCAGGTTTTCCAGGTCTTTTATTCTTTGCAAATATTGTTGCATAATTTCGCGCCTTGCTCCCGGTCTTGCACCGCTCATTGAGTCGCAGGCCTGAACAACGGGTGAAATCACGTATTGCATTTCCACTTCATCATGGTGCGCTCCGATGGCATTACAAACTGCCGGATTTTCACCATATTTTTCTGCCAGTTTCATCCCCAGCAAAGCATGGCTCAATTCGGTTTCTTCGTCCGGAACTTTTCCAATATCATGCAGCAATCCGGCGCGTTTGGCAAGTTTTGGATTCATTCCTAATTCTGCGGCCATTATTCCACAAAGGTTTGCAACTTCCCGGCTGTGCATCAATAAATTTTGTCCATAAGAAGAACGGAAACGCATTTTCCCAACAATTCTTACCAATTCTTTATGAAGCCCGTGAATGCCAAGTTCTATCACAGTACGCTCACCGATTTCCATGATTTGGTCTTCAATCTGTTTGCGGGTTTTTTCTACCACTTCTTCAATGCGTGCGGGATGAATACGGCCATCAGCAACCAATCTTTGCAAGGAAAGCCGGGCAATTTCTCTGCGCAAAGGGTCAAAGCAGGAAAGAATAATCGCTTCCGGAGTATCATCTACAATCAGGTCAACACCGGTTGCCGCTTCAATAGCGCGGATATTTCTCCCTTCGCGGCCAATGATTGAACCTTTTATTTCATCACTTTCCAGGTTGAAAACGGTAATGGCATTTTCAATCGCAGTTTCAGCGGCTGTTCGCTGAATTGTTTGAATAATGATTTTTCGTGCTTCTTTATTCGCACGCAATTTGGCATCGTCCACGATTTCCTGCTGAATGCTCAGCGCTTGTGAATTGGCCTCATTTTTCAAGGTTTCAATCAATTGAGCCTTTGCTTCTTCTACAGAAAGTCCTGAAACTTTTTCCAGTCTTTTGATGTGCTCTTCCTGGTGTTTTTCCAGTTCGGTGCGCTTGATGTTCACCACTTCAATCTGACGGTTCAGGTTTTGCTTTATCACCTCATTTTCTTTGATGATTCGCTCTACATTCTGGTCCTTTTGATTGATTGCCTGTTCCTTTTGTTTGATGCGGTTTTCGGCATCATTTAACTTTTGATTTCTTTGGAGAACTGCTTTTTCATGCTCTGATTTTAATTGAACAAAGTGTTCTTTTGCTTCCAGTTGTTTTTCTTTTTTGAGCGTTTCTGCTTTTGACTGTGCATCGGAAATGATTTGTTGAGCTTGTTGTTCTGCAGTTTCTAAGAGTTGTTTTGTGTTTTTTGCAAATAGTATTTTACCCAGTAAGATGCCTGCAATTAGTGCTACGGCACCCACTATTATGGGAATAATTTGTTCCATTGTTTTTTAATGATTTTAATTCGTTCATAATCTATAGACCACTTTTAAATCCTGTTTAGCGTAAAAACAGGGAAGAAACGAAGATAATAAAATTGAAAGGAAATGAATTATTTATAACATTTTAATCACGGCTGAAAGCAGAAGGCTGAAAGCCAAAGGCGGAAAGCAAAATGCCAAAAACCCATTATTTGTTTGTTTACTGATAATTTATAGCTATTCTGCACGCTTTAAGCTTTATGCATTAAGCCTTTAGCCTTAAGCCTCTACTGTATAAATTTAAAAATAATATACATCGCGATTATCAGTGTAAACCAAAATACAAACATCCAGATAATAATGGTTCCTTCTACCGCGGAAACTCTTTTTATCAATTTCTTTTCAAAGTTTGCCTGATCTGCTTTTGTTACAAAATTATCCTTCAGTTCATTGCGCCAGCGGTCAATTTCCAGTTTTGTTTCATCTCCTTTCGCTGTTACGTTCTTATCAATTTCGCTTTCAATATATTGCATTATTTCATCTGCTTCTTTCTCACCAAGGCGGCGAACAAGGAAGTTGTGAATTTCGGCTGTCGAAATTTCTGAAGGATTATCCATAAAAGTATTTTGATTTACGGTTTGTACTTCTTGATAATAACAGATGCATTGTGGCCACCAAAGCCAAAGGTATTGCTCAATGCCGCCCTCACTTCTCTTTTCTGCGCTTTATTGAATGTAAAATTCAATTTTGGGTCGAAAGCAGGGTCGTCGGTAAAATGATTAATGGTTGGTGGAACTACATCTTGTGTAACTGCCAATATGCACGCAAGCGCTTCTATTACTCCCGCCGCTCCCAGGCAATGGCCCGTCATAGATTTGGTAGAGCTGATGTTCAGATCATGTGCGCTTTCGCCAAAAACATTTAATATCGCTTTTGTTTCTGCAATATCGCCCAACGGAGTGGAAGTGCCATGAACATTGATATAATCAATATCTTCCGGTTGCATTCCTGCTTCATCCAGTGCGGCGTGCATTACATTTTTTGCACCCAAACCTTCCGGATGTGGCGCAGTAATGTGATACGCATCTGCCGATGCGCCGCCACCGGCTATTTCGCAATAAATTTTTGCACCTCTTGCTTTTGCATGTTCCAGTTCTTCCAAAATTAACAATCCTGCCGCTTCGCCCATTACAAACCCATCGCGATCTTTATCAAAAGGACGTGAGGCAGTTTTGGGGTCGTCATTGCGTTCGCTCAATGCTTTCATCGCATTAAATCCGCCAACGCCTGATTCAGAAATAACGGCTTCGCTGCCACCGGTAAGTATAATATCCGCTTTTCCCAAACGGATGTTATCAAAAGCATCGATGATTGCATTTGTGCTGCTTGCGCAGGCGCTTACCACAGCAAAATTTGGCCCGCGAAATCCATAACGCATGGAAATCTGACCAGCTGCAATATCAAGAATCATTTTGGGAATGAAGAAAGGATTGAAACGTGGAGTACCATCGCCGCGGGCAAATTCCATTACATCGTCCTGGAAGGTGGTGATGCCACCAATGCCGCTGCCAAAAATGACTCCAACCCTGTCGGGGTTTATATTATCTTTTGAAATGCCCGCATCCTTTACGGCTTCATCGCTTGCTATCAAAGCAAATTGTGTGAAGCGGTCCAGTTTGCGTGCTTCTTTTCTTTCAAGGTAATCTGTGGCTTCAAAATCTTTAACTTCACAGGCAAACCTGGTTTTGAATTTCGTGCAATCAAATTGCTGAATGTAATCGGCGCCGGAAACACCATTGGTAAGACCTTCCCAATATTCAGGAACGCTTTTACCCAATGGCGTTATGGCACCCAATCCGGTTACTACTACTCTTTTTAATTCCATAAGCTTGCCTGCAAAGTTAAAATAAGATGATTACTTAGCATGTTCTTCAAGGTATGCTACTGCCTGTCCTACGGTGGTGATGGTTTCCGCTTGTTCGTCAGGAATTGAAATATTAAATTCTTTTTCAAATTCCATAATTAATTCTACGGTGTCCAAACTGTCAGCACCTAAATCGTTAGTGAATGAAGCTTCCGGTGTTACCTCTGCTTCGTCAACTCCTAACTTGTCAACAATGATTTTTTTTACTCTTGTTGCAACGTCTTGCATGATTGTAAAGTTTAGTTAATATGGGCACAAAAATATACTTTTTGCGATAAAAAAAAATAATAACTATTTGGAAAAAAATCAGATATTGAAAGATTCAGAATTTACCGCTGAAGGGCCGTTGTTTATCCCCGGTTTATTTTATAAAATGAGGTTTTTCTTTTAGACACATTTCATTCTTTTCTTCATTTTAAATTTCATTTCGTTTAAAATAGCGATTGAATTTTTATTTTTTATTCATGAATTTAAATCCGGGAAAACGTGTATTTTTATTCTAAAGAAAATAATTATTGAAAATCGTTTTATGCCCCTAAAACAAATTGACTACGGCACGAAAGAATATGAGCAAATGATAAAATTGCGCTTCGAAATTTTGCGCAAGCCACTTCATCTGGATTTTTCAAAAGAAGAGTTGGAAAGAGAGAAAAACGACATTCTAATCGGTGCATTTGAAGATGATAAGATGCTTGGTTGTTGCCTGCTCACTAAAGTGGATAACGATTGTGTAAGACTACGTCAGATGGCAGTTCAAAATAATGTGCAGGGAAAAGGAATTGGTGCAAGCCTGATGAATTTTGCAGAAAATGTCGCCCACGACGCCGGGTATAGAAAAATAATTATGCACGCCCGTAAAACTGCCATTGGCTTCTATGAAAAATTGGGTTATACCGTAACCGGAAAAGAATTTACTGAAATTTCTATCCCACATGTTGTGATGGAAAAGAAATTAAGATTTCCATGAGCAGAAATAAGAGTTGAAAGCTTTTTCTGATTATAACTTGTGTAGTTTGTTGAAAAATGGAAATGAAAATCGGCGTTATTTCTTTGTTTACTGAAGTTGCCCGATAATTCCTAATTCCTAATTCTCAATTCTTTTTAAAATCTCTTACATCAATAATTTCATCGCAAAACGAATATTCTTTTCTATCGTTGCTGCTGATAATGAGTAAGCGGTTTTGGCAATACTTTTGTATTAAGCTATGATATAGCGAAACTCCTTCTTCATCAAGATTGGTAAGTGGTTCATCTAATAAAACAACCGACACGTTACTAAATATTGCCTGCGCCAGTTTTACCCGCTGTTTCATCCCGCTGCTGAAGTATCGAATCTGTTTATGCGCGGCATTTTCAAGCGATGATAAATAAATAATTTCTTTTGTATCCAGCGCTGGGAGCCAGCCTTTCATTTTTTCATGAAAAGAAAAAAATTCGGTCAGCGTCATTTCCTCAATCATATCAACATAAGGTGCAGCGAAGGATATTTTCTGAAAAATTTTGTCTGCTGAAAAAGGTTTTTCATTTTCTAAGTAATCAATATTTCCTTCATTATAAACTGCTGAACCGGAAATAAGCTGTAATAAAGTTGATTTTCCTGAACCATTCGGTCCGGTTATGGCATAATGTTTTCCATTCTCAAATCGAAAATCCAGATTCCGGAAAATCCAATCCCTGTTGAATCGTTTGCCAAGTTTGGTTAGATTAATTTTCATGTGATAATTAGCTAATTAACCTAATTTTCTTCCATATTCTCTTTTGAAGAAACTTTTAAAATCCCCCGTTTGCTGTCTTTTATAAATTGAAGTATTTCCGTTTTCTCTTCGGATTCCGGCAGTTCTTTTTCTATGATTTGCGTGGCCTGGGTGATATTTAAACCGCGTAAATAAATATTGCGGTAGATTTCAGAAATGCCGTTTATTTTTTCTGAAGTAAATCCACGGCGTTGTAAGCCAACTGAATTCACACCTGCATAAGACAA
The DNA here is from genome assembly GCA_963706825.1 of uncultured Chitinophagaceae bacterium. Lineage (GTDB taxonomy): Bacteria > Bacteroidota > Bacteroidia > Chitinophagales > Chitinophagaceae > Ginsengibacter. Next base: position 158,878 of record CAVPNT010000008.1, read on the forward strand.
AGGCGAACGTCCGGCTTTAATATAAGGAGGTACATCTTTTATAATTTCTGTTCCCCCTGCGATGTATGTATGAGCGCCGATTTTTGAAAACTGAATCGCCGCAGCCATTCCGCCAATAATCGCGTGGGCGCCTATTTCCACATGTCCGGCAAGCTGCACAGAATTAGCAATGATGACATGATCGCCCAGAATGCAATCGTGGGCAATATGAGCATAAGCCATTAACAAACAATTACTTCCTACTACCGTTTTCCATTTATCTTTTGTGCCGCGGTTTACGGTGACGCATTCTCTTATTGTCGTATTATCCCCGATTTGCACAATAGTGTTTTCTCCGTTAAATTTCAAATCCTGTGGAATGGCGCCGATTACTGCTCCCGGAAAAATTTTACAGTATTTTCCGATGACGACTTTTTTCATAATGACAGCTCCGGACATAATGTGTGTACCATCGCCAATCTGTACATCATCTTCAACGACAGCAAAAGGGTCAACAGTAACATCCTTTCCTAATTGAGCGTTGGGATGGATATGTGCTAGGGGGCTTATCATATTATTCGTTAGGACGTTTAACAATTTGGGCAACTAAAACTGCTTCTGTTACTACTTTATCTCCTACATACACGGTTCCTTTCATTTCGCAGATGCCGCGCCTGATGGGGTGTAATAGTTCCATTTTCAAAATGAGCGTATCGCCCGGAACTACTTTTTGCTTGAATTTACAATTATCTATTTTGAGAAAATACGTATCATATTTATCTTTCGAATTCTGAGGAATGGCAATAAATCCGCCGGTTTGCGCAAGCGCTTCTGCCAATAAAACACCCGGCATAACTGAGTTACCAGGAAAATGGCCCTGAAAAAATGGTTCGTTGTACGTTACATTTTTTATCGCCACCACGCGCGTTTCCGTTAGTTCAATTATTTTATCAACCAACAAAAAAGGATAGCGGTGGGGCAGCGTATTTTCGATTGCCTGAATGTCTAATACCGGCGGTATATTCGGATCGTATTTTGGAATTTCCTGCCTGTGTTTATATTTTTTTATATGTTCTTTTATTTTTTTTGCAAATTTGATATTTGAAGAATGGCCAGGCCTGTTTGCAATAATATGAGCTTTAAAAGGATAACCCACCAAAGCTAAATCGCCGACCACATCCAATAACTTATGCCGGGCAGGTTCGTTGGGAAAACGAAGGGTAAGATTATTCAAGATACCTGCCTCGCTCACTTTTACATCGTCTTTATGAAAAACTTTTGAAATCCTTTTTACCTGCTCATCATCTACTGGTTTATCCACTACCACAATGGCATTATTAATATCACCGCCTTTTATTAAATCATTTGCGATTAACTGTTCCAGTTCATGAAAAAAACAAAAAGTGCGACTGGGAGCAATGTCATTTTTGAAATTACTGATGTTGTTCAAATCAGCATGTTGCGTTCCCAAAATTGGCGAATTAAAATCAATCAGCGCATTGATGCGATAGCCATTATACGGCAGGGCAACCATTTCTACTTTCTTTCCTTCATCGACAAAAGAAATATTATGCTGAATAGTATAATAAATTTTTTCAGCATTTTGTTTTTCAACTCCTGCTTTAGAAAGATGCTCAATAAAAACCTCTGAGCTTCCATCCAGAATCGGAACTTCCTCACCGTTTATTTCAATCACGGCATTATCAACCTGCATTCCTGTTAATGCCGCCATCAAATGTTCTATCGTCCCTACTCTTGCTCCGTTTGCTTCAATAGTCGTGCTGCGGTTGGTCTCGATCACATTATCCACATCCGCTTTTACCGTTGGTTTTCCGGGAAGGTCCACGCGCTGAAAGTGAATACCGGTATTTGGTTCAGCCGGTTTTATGCGGATGGTAACAGATTGGCCTGTATGGATTCCTGCGCCTGAAATTGTAACAGCTTCTTTTAAGGTATGTTGAAAGTTTTTTTCTTTAGAATTAAAAGGTTGCTCCATGGGCACGAAAGTATGAAAAGTAATTCTTTAAATTGTGCAGCGGGCGATGGTAAATAAAAGTTTTAATAAAAATTACGAAAAGCGGTTATTTGTCATTCTGCTACCTTTTCTTTTCTTAATTGTTCAATTATTTGTTCCAATTGTTTAATTCTTTTTTCTAATTCCGGTAAATTTCTGCTCAAAATCTGGCTGCGAAGTGCGTGTCCATAGTCATAAGCGGGAGAACCGGTCACAGCGGTGTTCGGTATTTTAATCGTTTTTCCCACTCCGCTTTGTGCATTTATTTTTGTTCCATCTGCAATCGTAATATGTCCCACAATTCCTGCCTGCCCGCCAATCATTACATTGTTTCCAATTTTTGTGCTGCCACTCACGCCCGATTGTGCAGCAATTACGGTATTCATTCCTATTTCTACATTGTGTGCTATCTGAATCAAATTGTCGAGTTTGGCTCCGGATTTTATAATGGTAGAACCAAGGGTTGAACGGTCAATAGTCGTATTAGCGCCTATTTCCACATTGTTTTCTACCACTACATTTCCTATTTGTGGTATTTTTTTAAAACTTCCATCCGGCTGTGGCGCGTATCCAAATCCATCGCCGCCAATTACGCTTCCGGCATGAATACATACTTTATTTCCAATTACACAATCATGATGAATTTTTACTCCCGGGTACAGAATGCTGTCATCGCCAATCGTTACATTATCTCCCAGATATACCTGCGGAAAAAGCTTTACATTATTGCCAATTTTTACATTGTTGCCGAGGTAAGCGAAAGCGCCAACAAAAACATTTTCTCCCAGCTTTGCAGAAGAAGCAATAAAAGAGGGCTCCTGGACTCCGGTAAGATTGGCCCGCGCCATCTCAGAATAAGCCGTTAAAATAACTGCAAAAGAAGAATACGCATCCGGCACACGTATAAGTGTGGCGGTTATTTTTTTCTCTATTTCTAAAGAAGTATTAATAATAATGATGGAAGCCTTTGTCGTGTATAAAAACTCTTCATATTTCGGATTGGCGAGAAAAGCAAGCTGCCCTTCGGTCGCTTCCTCAAGTTTGCCAAAAGAAGAAACCGCAACCTCGGGATCGCCTTCTATTTTGCCATTTATTAATTCAGCGATTTGTTTTGCTGTAAACTGCATTTGCCTTTCAATATTTTTTAAAAAAATTAAAATTAAACTATAATGTGATTTCCAAATTGATAAAACAAATGTAAAATTTTTTTACCGTGCCAAATAAACTTTGATTTATCAGCGCATTATCTACTTCAGAAATATCTTTTACCGTGCCATCCTTAAACAGAATATTGATGTGCTCCGTTTCATTGTTGTACGTTTTTATTTCACTTTCACCTGTAAAAACAAGGTAGCCGCTTTCCTCTTTATTTACCGCAAGATATTCCATAGCTATGTTTGTTTTTTCTTCTAAAAATTTATCCGGAATTTCATGTGCCGAATATTTTACTTTTAACAAATGCCGGTTAATAAGCCCTTTGCAAAGAACAGACAATATTTTATCCGGATGACCAATCCAGGATTTTATAGAAAATAAGATATCATAATCGTCTAAAGCACAAAAATCATCTAAATGATTTTCGATTTCTTCACCCTCATCATTTTCATTTAAAAAAATATTAAAAACAGGTGAAGGCGATTCAGCTTTGATTTCACGCGCCCTTTCTATAATTTTTACCAGCATTTTTTCTGCACATAAAACCGTTTTGTGCAGATAAACCTGCCAGTACATAAACCGCCGGGAAACCAAAAACTTTTCTATAGAATGAATCCCTTTTTCTTCTACCATCAATTCACCATTATGGACAGTGAGCATTTTTATAATCCGGTCATAACCAATCACGCCTTCAGTAACCCCGGTAAAAAAGCTGTCACGGATCAGATAATCCATACGGTCCACATCCAGTTGGCCGCTTACCAACTGGTGAAGGAATTTTTTTGGGTAAACATTGGTAAAAACATCTATCGCCATTTGCATTTTCCCATCAAATTCTTCATTCATTTTTTTCATCAGCAACAAAGAAATTTTTTCGTGGCTTACATTTTTTATCAAAGTATTTTCAAGCGCATGCGAAAAAGGGCCGTGGCCGATATCATGTAAAAGAACGGCAATTTTCGCTGCCTGTTCCTCAGCGGGAGAAATATCAATGCCTTTACTTTTGAGTTCATGAAGTGCATTACACATCAGGTGATAAGCGCCCAGGGAATGATGAAGGCGTGTATGAACAGCGCCCGGATACACCAATTGCGCCAACGCCATTTGATGAATGCGCCGCAACCGTTGATAAAAAGGATGGGAAATAATCTGATAAATCAGGTTATCATCTATTGTAATAAAACCATAAACCGGGTCATTGATTATTTTTCTAAACGCCATTCTTTGGAATTGTTAAAAAGATTTTCAACCGCTGCAAAGATAATTTTTGGGAAGGGAATAATTTACATTTGTAAGCAACCTCCAACCAGATTCACTTTTGTTGATGGTTAAAAAAAATTACGATTAATAAAAACGATAGATGAATACAGTAAAAATTTTATGGGTGGATGATGAAATGGAAAGTTTGAAATCCCAGATAATGTTTTTGGAACATAAAGGATATGATGTGAAATCGCTGAGCAATGGCCATGACGCGATTGATTATGTAAAAGATAATATCGTAGATGTGGTACTTCTCGACGAAAGCATGCCGGGAATAAGCGGTTTGGAAACGTTGCAGAAAATCAAGGAAATTAATTCGCAAATTCCGATTGTTTTAATTACTAAAAATGAAACGGAAAACCTGATGGATGAAGCCATTGGTTCGCAAATAACCGATTACCTCATAAAACCGGTAAATCCAAACCAGGTATGGCTTTCATTAAAAAAGATTATAGACAATAAAAGATTGGTCGCGGAAAAAACAACCTCCGCCTATCAGCAACAATTCCGCGATTTATTCATGGCGCTGAATGATAATCCTGATTACAATGCATGGATGGATATTTATAAAAAATTAGTGTATTGGGAACTGGAAATGAAAAAGAGCGATAGTCCGGAAATGCGCGAAATTTTTCAATCACAAAAGGCAGAAGCGAATCTTGAATTCTTTAAATTTATTTCAAAAAATTATTCCAAATGGGTTACCAATCCCGCCGCTGATGCACCCATCATGAGCAATTCATTGATGAAATTTAAAGTGTTTCCTCATGTAGAAAAAGGAACGCCTACTTTTTTTATTTTGATAGATAATTTGCGGTTTGATCAATGGAAAGCCATTCAACCTTTGTTTGCAGAAAATTTTAGAATCCAGGAAGAAGAAACTTTTTATTCTTTATTGCCTACAGCCACACAATACAGCCGCAACGCGATTTTCGCAGGAATGCTTCCGATAGAAATTGAAAAACAATTTCCGGTAGAATGGAAAAATGATGATGAAGAAGGTGGCAAAAATTTATTTGAAGAACAATTTTTTAAGGCTCAGTTAAAAAAACTTCGGAAGGAAGATTTAAAATATTCTTACACCAAAATTACGAATCACCAGGACGCACAAAAATTAGTAGATAATATTCATAATTTTTTAAACAATGATATCAATGTTATCGTTTACAACTTTGTAGATATGCTCAGTCATGCAAGAACAGAAATGGAGGTCTTGAAAGAACTTGCTGCAGATGAAGTAAGCTACAGAAGCCTTACTGCATCTTGGTTTGAGCATTCACCATTGCACCAGGCATTAAAGAAAATCGCTGATAAGAAAATAAATTTAATTGTGGCTACCGACCATGGAAGTGTGCGGGTAAATTCGCCTCAGAAAGTGGTTGGCGATAAACAAACGACTGCTAATCTGCGTTATAAACACGGCCGCAATCTGAATTATGAGCCAAAAGAAGTGCTTGCTTTTCGCGACCCCCGGCAGGCCGGCTTGCCAGTTCCAAATGTAAATTCTTCATTCATTTTTGCAAAGCAGGATGGATATTTATGCTATCCGAATAATTACAATCATTTTGCAAATTATTACCGCAATACATTTCAACATGGTGGCGTGAGTCTCGAGGAAATGATTATTCCGGTTATAAGAATGACGAGTAAGTCTGCTGAAGTGTAGTGTTTTGAGGAGTTACAAAACACGGTTTAGAAAACAACAAGATTGTAAATATGCTTTATTTGTTCGTTTACTACAATTAATGAATAAGCAGAATAAATTTTAAGCAAGGAACTTTTATTTAATAATTTCCTTCCCTGCTTTATTCTAAACTTCTTTAAATTTCCAATCTGAAATAAATCTCAATGCATCATAACGAAAGGTTCCAAAATAATTATGATTTTCTACGCCTTTTTGCTGCATGTTCCATTATCTTTTACCACTCGTTTTCTTTATTACGAAAAACACATGAAGAGCCGTTGTACGAACTCACAAATGGCCGGATTAATTTTGGTTTCATTGGGTTAAGTATTTTTTTCTGTATCAGTGGTTACCTGATTGCTAAAAGCGCAGTAAAGTCTCCTACAATAATAAATTATTTATGGAAAAGGCTTCTGCGTGTTCAGCCATTGCTGATAATTACTTGCATTTTAACGGTTTTTATTTGTGTTTTTTTTACAAATCTTTCTGCAAAAGATTATTTTTCAAATGGTAACACATGGAGTTATTTTAGAAATATTATGCCCGTTTTTGGATTACAATTTACACTGCCCGGAGTGTTTATCCACAACGTCGCAGAAAACGGGGTTAATGGTTCTTTATGGACATTGATATTAGAGGAACGGCTTTATCTCGTTATGTGTATTGTTTTTTTATTGAAAAAAGAATACAGCCATTACTTTGTTTTATTCATTTTGATACTTAACGTATTTTATCTCACAAACCGGTTCATGTTTGATGGTGAGATGATGACTTACTTTAGCGGTTTGCCTTTTTTTTATGCACTTCTTTTTTTGAATTCTGCCGCTCTTTATTCGTTAAATATTCGTTTTTCAAAATCACTCTTTTTATTTATTGCATTCGGTTTGGCAGTTTTTATAATTGCCATTATCCTTCCTGCATTAGATTTTCTCTATTTTTTTTCCCTGCCTGTTTTGGTAAATACGCTAGCACAAATAAAGGGAATTGCAAATTACGCCGGAAAATACGGCGACTTCACCTATGGGGTTTATGTCTTTTCTTTTCCCGTACAGCAAATGTTTATAGCAGCAGGCATTGTCGGTCTAGATCCTTATGTATTGTTTCTTTTCACGTTACTCATTGTTTTCCCAATGGCAATCTTAAGTTGGAATCTGGTGGAGAAAAGATTTCTTGGGTTAAAAAAATTGGTAGGTATCGATCATAAATAAGAAAGGCACTTATTTTCTGTTGCTTATTTCCTGGGTACTTTTTGTTATTCTGTCTTCCTCAATTAATTTTACCGCAAAGCACACCGGTAATTATGGAAATATCTTTTGACCTGGATTCAATCGAAAAAACTGCCTCTGAGTTTTTAAAATCGTTCAATGAATATAAAATCTTTGCTTTTTCAGGAGAATTGGGCGCCGGAAAAACTACGTTTATCAGTGCACTCTGCAAAGAATTAAATGTTGCTGAAACAGTGACCAGTCCTACTTATTCTATTATACAGGAATATAAAACTGTTGACCATAAAATTATTTATCACATTGACCTTTATCGTATAAAAAGCAGTCACGAAGCGATGGAAGCAGGTATTGAAGATTGTTTACACAGTAATGAAATATGTTTTGTAGAATGGCCGGAAAAAGCTCCGGATATTTTTCCTGCTGAAACTGTTTTTTCAAACTTCCAAATCGTTTCACCAACTAAAAGAAAATTGGTAATACAACTTCCGCGATAAAATTTTATATTTATATTCTATTCATTGTAAATTTTATACATGGCATCTTCAAAACCTTTTGTTTCCCCATCCTTCTCTTATGCAACCCTGGAAGAAACCCTGGACATCAAGCCGAAAGGTGCAGAATTATTAATCGGAATTCCAAGAGAAACTTCCTTCCAGGAAAACCGTGTAGCACTTACTCCGGATGCAGTAAGAGTGTTGGTGGCCAATAACCATCGGGTAATCATGGAAAGCAAGGCTGGTGAGGGCGCCAGTTATTCAGACAAGGACTACAGCGAAGCCGGTGCAAAAATCGCTCATGCAAAAAAAGAAGTTTTTGAATGCGATATTTTGGTAAAAAGCGCTCCCGTTTGTGAAGCTGAAATTGATTTATTAAAACCAAATCAATTTATTATTTCGCCGATTCATGTGACCGCGATGAAACGTGAGATCCTGGAGAAGATGATGGAGAAAAAAATTACCGCTCTCAGTTTTGAAAACCTGAAAGATGATAGCGGCCACAATCCCATCGTACGCAGTATGAGTGAAATTGCAGGAAGCGCTGTAATGCTGATTGCGGGCCAATATTTGAGCAATGCCAATCATGGAAAAGGAGTTTTGGTTGGAGGGATTTCAGGAATTCCACCCACAAAGGTAATTATCATTGGTGCCGGAATTGTAGGCGAGCAAGCGGCGAGAACCGCGCTGGCAATGGGAGCAAGTATTAAGATTTTTGACAACAGCATTTATCGTTTAAAGCGTTTGCAAAATAATATTGGTTTACGTTTGTTCACTTCCGTTATAGAGCCTGGAATTTTATCCAAACAATTAAAGTCCTGTGATGTTGCTGTGGGTGCTCTTGCTGCTTCCGGTGGCAGAACACCACTGGTAGTAACAGAAGAAATGGTAAGCAGAATGCGGCCGGGAAGTGTGATTGTAGATGTGAGCATTGACCACGGCGGCTGTTTTGAAACATCAAGAATTACTTCTCATACATCACCTGTTTTTAAAAAATACGATGTCATTCACTATTGTGTTCCCAATATTCCCAGCGGATTTGCACGCACCGCTTCGCAGGCAATCAGCAATGTACTCATGCCACTCATGCTTGAAATGGCCGATGACGGCGGCTTTGAGAACTTAGTGTGGTATAAAATAAATATCCGTAGTGGTATTTATTTATTTAAAGGAGCATTGACCAATTTTCATCTTAGCCAAAGGTTTGATTTAAAATTTACGGATTTGAATTTATTGATAGCAAGCAGGAGGTGAAAATACGTGAATTTATTTTTAATTGCGAAAAAATAGCGATACAAAAATTAATTACAAAAATAATTTTATCAGTAACGCTCAAACTCAAATAAACTTAAGAACAGGAAGAGTTGAACATTGAAAATAAATCCAATATTTGATGATGCTGTCAAGCAGATAAATTTTCTTAAGATGATAATAGCTTTTTTGATTTTTACAATTATTGCATATAGCGTTGTTTTTTTTATTGAGAGACCTATGCGTTTATTTTCACCTTATTATAAAACCTCAATAACACTTCTATTGCTTGCATTATTATTATTTGTATTCCATGATTATTTTATTGCTCAAAAAATTAATAACCTACTTCTTAATGGAATTAATAACATTAATGACAATATATATTATGTTCTATCGAATGGTACCCGTGCAATATTCTTTTTTGTTTTTATAACCTCAATTATATGCTTCGCTTCTTCGATAGTTGAGATAAAATCAAAAAAACAAAATCCTCATACTCTTTTAAATATTAGTGCCATCATCAGCATTTTAATATTTATATTCTGCCTTTTTTTTTAATATCCGGAATGGGATGGACTATTTAAAACAGCATAGCCGTTGCATAAATGAAATGAAAAATGTAATTATTTGTTTGTTTACTATTAAGCTCTTTTAAATGATTCTTTACACATCTCTCTCCTGCGCTCTCAGCCATCTTTCGGGAATTTCATTGTTGCTGGCAAATAAATAATCTTTATAACTGCACGCAATCATTTTTTTATCTGGCAATTGCATCCACCATCTTCCTGTTTTTTTGCTTTGAAGAAAAACGGTATCTACTTCTGCAAAAGCTGTGTGAAACTGGTTGAAATTATGAGTTTCATGCAATAAAGATTCTTTTCTAATCCTGTTTCTTCCATCAATAAAATACCAAAGCATTTGCGCAATCTGTAATGCAGTAAGCTCTTTCGGATCTTTTGATGCATCATATCCATAAAATCCAATGGTAGAAATAGACGCGCTCATTCCGGCATAACGAACAAGCGTACAGGCTTCTTCGCCAGTAAGTCCATTAGGGCTGCATGTTCCCGCCGGAGCATCACTGCTTTTTATTGCGGCAATATCAAAACTAAACAAATCACAGTTCCGGATTACCGGCTCCATTTCATCCAAATCTTCCTTTACCGTTCCCACTCTGAAACAATCAAACCTAAGCTTGTCCATAGTTTCCAACATTCTTGGATGTACAAAATAACTTTGAAAACCAATGTGATTGTAATGTCTTACCATGTTTGGTTCGCTCGTCAGCATTTCCATCAAAAAGTTTTCGCTTCGCAATATGGATTCGCTTCTCAAATCAATTGTGGCATCCACAACAGTTGCATCAATGATTTTGTTTAATTCTTTATACGCAAAATATTGTGCTAAAGTATTGTCGTGCGATCCACCAATGATGACAACGGTTTTATTTAATTCAAACAATTCCTTCAATACAATCGTTAGCGCAGAGTAACTGTCATTTAATGAAGCCCCACTTTTAATGTTTCCAATGTCGGCAATCGAAATTTCTTTATGCCAATAATGCAATTCATAAAATTTTTTACGAATCGCATCGGCAGAATTTTCAATCGGGATAAATCCATTTCCCCTGAATTCATTTACTCCAACAATTACCATATCGATATGGGATAAATCCGGAATTTCTTCTTCATGTATTTTAATAACACTCCCAAGTTGGCTGTCGTTGTAAGCCGCATCGCCACTTATTTCAGCGACATTCAGCGGCAATAGATATTCGTGTAAATCGTAAATCAACTTTTTATTTTTTTATCGGGCAAACCTAACAATAAAATGCAGAAAGCAAATAACGTTTCCTGTTATTTTAGCTCTCCACAAAAAAATTCTTCTGCTCTTTCACGTATTTTTGCACATATGGAAAATCTGCTTTCGCAAATCAATAATTTAAAAGGAGAAATAAACAATTTCTTAAGTGATGACAAAAATCCTGCTGAAGTTTTTCGGATAAAATTCCTTGGCTCCCATGGTTCTGTAAAATCATTGATGGGGGAAATGAAAAACGTGGCTCCGGAAAATAAAAGGGAAATGGGAAAGGTGCTGAATGAATTAAAATTGTTTGCTGAAAATAAATGGGAAGAGCTGAAGAAGACCACAGGTGACCTTCCACAGGCGACAGAAAGCATCGACCTTTCTTTGCCCGGCGATTCTTTGCCTTTGGGAAGCCGGCATCCGATAAGTATTATAAGAAATAAAATTGTTGCTATTTTTCAACGCCTTGGTTTTGCGGTAGCAGAAGGCCCTGAGATCGAAGATGACTGGCACAATTTTACTGCTTTGAATTTGCCCGAGAATCATCCGGCGAGAGACATGCAGGATACATTTTATGTTTCTCAAAATCCTGCGTGGATGCTTCGAACCCACACCAGCAGCGTGCAGGTGCGTGAAATGGAAAAAGGAAAGTTGCCCATCAGGATTATTTGCCCGGGCCGTGTGTATCGCAATGAAACGATCAGTGCGAGAGCGCATTGTTTTTTTAACCAGGTAGAAGGGTTATACATTGCTGATAACGTTTCATTTGCTGACCTCAAACAAACACTTTATTTCTTTGTACAGGAGATGTTTGGCAAAGAAATTAAAGTTCGTTTTCGTCCATCTTATTTTCCTTTCACAGAACCAAGCGCTGAGATGGATATCTCCTGTCTTATCTGTGGTGGCGTAGGTTGTAACGTTTGTAAACATACCGGTTGGGTAGAAATTCTCGGCTGCGGAATGGTGCATCCAAATGTGCTGGAAAATTGCGGAATTGATTCTAATAAATATTCAGGATTTGCATTTGGAATGGGCATTGAAAGAATTACCATGCTAAAATACCAGATAAAAGATTTGAGAATTTTCAGTGAAAATGATATTCGGTTTTTGAAACAATTTGAGAGCGCGGTTTAAAAGAATATGACAGCGTAAACAATAGAATCAGAAAAATGATATATTTATTGTAGATGCCATAATTATTATTCACAAATATATATTATTATACGCATGAAAAAATAATGCGGAAAATAGAACATTACTTGTTCAACAACTCATCATTCTTCTCTTGTATCAAATCCAAAATTTTATTTTTCCCTAATTTTTTTAAAGAACTAGAAACAAAATGTTGTGGTAAAAATTGTTGAGTTTTTCGAAGTGTTTCTAAAAATGATTTTACATTTTTACTTACTACCGCTTGTTTTTCTTTATCAGCTTTCGTAAAAATCAATGTAAAAGGAATCTGCCATAATCCAAGATTTTTTATAAAATCCAAATCCAGTTTTTGAGGGGAATGCCTTGCATCTATCAACACAAAGACCATGACTAAATTTACTCTTTTTCTTAAATAATTTTCAATCATTTGTTCCCATCTTCTGCGGCTGCTCAAAGAAATTTTTGCGAACCCATATCCTGGTAAATCTACCAGATACCATTTGTTTTCATAGAAGTCTCCGGGCTTCGCAACACTCGTTATCTCAAAATGATTTATCATTTGAGTTTTCCCGGGGGAATTAGACGTCTTGGCCAATTTGTCATTATTTGCCAGCATGTTTATGAGAGATGATTTGCCCACATTGCTGCGTCCGATAAATGCATATTCCGGCTTATCAGGTGCAGGACATTTGTCGAAAGAAGGACTGCTGATAAGATAATGCGCTTTTTTGATATGCATGCCGCAATTTACAGAATGAATGTTGAAAGCGAAAGGTAAAAGACAAGCCAAAAAGCAATTTCAAAAATAAACGTGAAAGAATAGTTAAGTATAAAACTTGTAATTCCAAAAAACTATCTTTGAGGCAATGAATATCTATCCGCACGATACGGTTGTTCCTTTTAAAAATTCTACAGAAAGCAAGAAGAAGCAGGTGGAAAACATGTTTGATAAAATTGCTTTTCGTTATGATTTTTTAAATCGTTTTCTCAGTGCCGGAATTGATGTTGGCTGGCGCAAAAAAGCCATCAAACAATTGATTCCATTGCATCCAAAAAGCATTTTGGATGTAGCAACCGGTACGGGAGATTTTGCAATAACCAGCTATCAACTATTAAAACCGGAAAAGATTACGGGCATTGATATCAGCGACGGAATGCTTCATATCGGCAGAAAAAAAATTGCAAAAGCCGGATTAAAAAATTCAATCCAATTATTACACGGCGACAGTGAGGCAATTTTATTTCCTGATAATTCGTTTGATGCTGTTACGGTTGCATTTGGTGTGCGCAATTTTGAAAATCTTGAACAAGGCTTATCAGAAATAAGAAGGGTTTTAAAACCGGGCGGTAAATTAATCGTTTTAGAATGTACCAAACCATCATTGCCCGTTATAAAACAATTGTATCATTTTTACATGAAATTTATAACCCCGAAAATTGGAAAGATTATTGCAAAAAATAATGCAGCATATCAATATTTAAACGATTCAGTTCTTCAGTTTCCGGAAAAAGAATCATTCATTCACATTTTAAACCAATCAGGATATAGAAGCAGTTTTTACAAAACATTGACTTTAGGAATATGCACCATTTATTGCGCGGAAAAATAGTTTTGATCCTGATGGCCTTCTTTTTTTGTTCCACAAAACTGATGGCACAAATGCGCGAATTGAACCAGGAAAATCATGATGATAAACCGTATCATTTTGGGATAAATATTGGTTACAACAAATCGCATTTTAATTTCACACATGATCCGAGGTTTCTGCAATACGATTCCATAATGGATGTAGAAAGTGTGAACAATCCGGGAATTAATTTAGCCTGGCTTGTAAATGTGCGGGTAAGCAAGCATTTCGACGTTCGTTTACATCCTCTTGATCTTACTTTTTCAGAAAAAGCAATGGTTTATGCTCAAAAATATGAGCAGGATTCCACCATTACAAAAAAAGTTCAATCCATTACTTTGAGTTTTCCGGTACATCTTGCTTTCAGCAGTGATCGCATTAATAATTTTAAAGTTTACACCATTGCAGGAGGGAAATTTGATTACGATCTTGCCAGTAACAAAGGAGCGCAACAGGCGGAGGATCTTATTAAGCTAAATCGTTCAGATTTAAGCGTCGAACTAGGTTTGGGCTTTCATATTTACTTCCCGTATTTTGTTTTATCGCCGGAAATAAAACTGAGCACCGGCCTCACAAACCTTCATGCACGTGATCCCAATCTCAAATATTCTAATGTAATTGACAAGATCAATTCGAGAATGGTTACGTTTTCATTAACCGTGGAATAGGATTTTTGTGTACGCAGGAATTTGATTTATTTGTTCTTTTACCGGATAATTCTTTCCATAATGTTTGAAAAAAAAGGTAATGTGGTCAAAAATAGTTGGTGATTATATGACTTTTTAATTGTTTATTGCCGCTGTCATTCCGAAGAGGACGTAGGCTCTGCTGGAGAGCAACCTGCCAGAAATAAGATTGATGCTTATACGAAAAAAGAGGGTTAGGCATTTTTGTCTAACCCTTACTTTTTTTGGTAAGCAATATGTCTAAAAAAAACTCATTTTTTGTTTGATAAATAGATGTACCATTTGATGAAATTGATTCTGTTTTTTGAACTCAATCCCACCGTGTAAATCCAGGTGATTTTTAAGGTGTCCAAAGTATCCTTCAATTCCATTAGTTGTATGCGCTCTAAAACCCATTTCTTAAACCAGATAAAGCGATTTTGACACTTCGTTTCCGGAGCATTTCTGGTAAATAAAATACCGCAATTTTTACACTTAAATCTTTGTTTTCCTGATTGTTTTCCCCACTTAATAACATCCAAAAAGCCGCAGGCCCAACAACGTTTTTTTTTGATTTTTTCATAGAGCAAAAAAAGTTTACTGAAACCGTTTTCAGTAAACCTCTCTCAAACCCTTTATAGCACTATGCTTGGTGAGATTCTACCAACTATTTGTGACCATTATACCAAAAAAAAGAAACAGGTATTTGACTTGTTTGTTCTTTTATCAGATAAAAATTCTTTTTAAAAGCAAATTTGGAAAAGGAAAAACAGGAAATCCAATTATATATTTGTTTGTTGTAAAAATCGTCACCTTCAACGTTTGCTACCCAATAAAAGCAAAAGCAATTAATTGGCATAAGACGCCGATCGCAATGCCTGAATAAATTTCCAGTGGTTTGTGATCACTCACCATCATTCTGGAAGTACAAACCAAGCCAGCAACAATAAAAACGAGCATCGCTGTTAGAAAAATAGGGTATGTAAACCCTGAAAAAACAATAATAAGCATCAATCCGCACAAAGAGCCGACGCCCAGCGCATGCATACTTATTTTAAAATAAATATTGGCAAGTAAGCCGCCGGAAGAAGCGAGAAAAACACCAAAGATAAAGCTGGTAAGGACCAGCGGAACCTCCGGTTGGTTATGAAAAACCATAAACATCCAGAAATAAAAAACGTTTGTAGCGATGTATGGAACGATTCTTTCGCGTTGTGTTTTTAAAAAAATATTTTTAATAAAACCAAGAGCTTTTAATAATAAAACAGTAAGTGCCGGAAAAAAAATAGTGTTGAGTGCAACACGAATTACAATTAATGTTTTTTCCTGTGGTGTAATTCCTGTGAAATATCCCGGCTGTATGAATGCAAGAAACCAGGTAGCAATTACCGGAATAAATAGCGGATGAAAAATAAAAGAAAAGAAATGTGCCAGTACTTTTAAAATGACAGGAAAACGAAGATCGTTTTCAGAAGAACCGGTATGTTGAATGGCGCTTCCTTGTGCTGAAAAATCTTGTTTCATAATTAAAGTTCTTTTCTTAGCCGCGCTACCGGAATGTTCAATTGCTCACGATATTTTGCGACCGTGCGGCGGGCAATATTATATCCTTTTTCCTGCAATAACTCGGTAAGCTTTTCATCGCTCAGAGGTTTTTGTTTGCTTTCTTCTTCAATTAAATCACTAAGGATTTTTTTCACTTCACGAGTACTGACTTCTTCGCCACTATCTGTAACCAAACTTTCACTAAAGAAAAATTTTAAGCGGTAAGTACCAAATTCTGTTTGCACAAATTTACTGTTTGCCACGCGGCTTACAGTCGAAATATCAAGCATCGTTCTTTCTGCAATATCTTTTAAAATCATCGGACGCAGATCAATATCTTCTCCTGTCAGAAAAAACTGTTTTTGATAATCCACGATCGTTTGCATGGTACTCAATAATGTATGCTGCCTTTGTTTAATCGCATCGATAAACCATTTGGCAGAATCTATTTTTTGCTTGATAAAAAGTACCGCTTCCTTTTGCCTTTTATCCTTCTTTGTGCCCCGGTCATAGTCTTTCAGCATATCCCTGTAACCCTCGCTGATACGTAAGTCGGGCGCATTTTTAGAATTAAGAGTTACTTCTAATTTCCCATTATTATTCAGTACAAAAAAATCAGGAATTACATAACTCTGCAGTTTATTTGTTTCACCAACTTCGCCTCCCGGTTTTGGATTTAGTTTAATGATTTGGTTAATCACCTCTTTAATTTCATCATCATCCAGGTTCAGGCTTTTCTGAATTTTTTCGTAATGCTTCTTTGTAAATTCATCAAAATACTTTTCAATGATTTCAATGGCAATTCCAACCGGCAACCCTTCTTTTTCTTTTCTTTTTAATTGCAGTAAAAGACATTCCTGAAGATCTCTTGCACCGACTCCTGCCGGATCAAACTGGTGAATCAATCCAATTAATTTTTCAATTTCTTTTTCTGTCGTATTAATATTCTGGCGAAATGCAAGGTCGTCACAAATCGATGTAACATCCCGGCGAAGATATCCGTCGTCATCTATACTCCCGATAATTTGCTCCGCAATTCTTCTTTGCTCTTCATCCAGATGAAGCATCAGCAATTGCGATTTTAAAGTATCATAAAATGACGTTTCCACTTTATGTGGCATCACTTTCGTTTCTTCCGGATCACCATAATTATCATCGCGGTATTTATAATCTCCCGGCTCATCATCCCCTTCATTGACATATTCGCTGATGTCAATATTATCATACTCATTTTCACTTCCGTCACTTTCAAAATCATCAACAGTCTCAAAATCATCCGCCGTTTCTTCAGCCGTTTCATTAAATCCGTCTTCACCGGCTTCCAGCGCCGGATTCTCTTCCAGTTCTTCTTTAATTCTTTCTTCAAGATGCGCCGTTGGAACCTGCAACAATTTCATCAGTTGAATTTGCTGCGGTGACAATTTCTGTAATAGCTTTTGTTGTAAACGCTGGCTTAAGGACATGTATCTTTTTTCTTTTTATAGTTTGTAAATTTACACGCAAAAGTAACGATATGTTTTTTTGGAACAAAGTTTGTGGATTATTGGCAATTTTTTTTATTTTCTCCGCTTCTGTGGATGCACAAAATTCGGTTAGCAGTGTTATTTCAAATAATCATTTTATTGTAAAAAATAAAATAACTCCATCCGATTCTGTTCCTTCTGTTCCTTTTCATTTTTTAGATAAACCGGGCAATGTTGCCACAATTCCAGCTGATTTTTCTACCTGCAATTATGGATTTTTTTGCAAACAGGAATTGAAAATAGAAAAAGCAACGAAACTTCCCATCTGCATAAGATTGGGTTCATTGGCTCAATGTAATTATTATGAAGGGAAGCAGTGATAAAGAAAGAATTTAAGTTTTCATTCCATTAAAAAAGAAACACCTTTTCATATCTTCGCTGCCATGCCGCATTTGGAAAAATATGAAGCAGTCATTGGTCTTGAAGTTCACACACAATTGCTCACCGAAAGTAAATTGTTTTGTGGCGATAGTACGCAATTTGGAAATCCGCCAAACACCAATGTCAGCGCCATTTCTCTGGCTCATCCGGGCACGCTGCCGATGATGAATGAGAAAGCAGTGGAACTGGCTATCAAACTCGGCCTCGCTTTTAATTGTGATATTATCCGCAGTAATTATTTTGCAAGAAAAAATTATTTCTATCCGGATCTTCCAAAAGGATACCAGGTAACGCAGCACACCACACCAATTTGTAAAAACGGAACGATTCCCATTCGGGTAAATGGTGAAGAAAGAAATATTCTTTTAAACAGAATTCACCTTGAAGAAGATGCAGGAAAAAGCATTCATGATGCAGATGAAAATTTCACTTGTATTGACCTCAACCGTGCGGGTGTTCCTTTGCTTGAGATCGTATCTGAGCCTGATATGCATTCTTCTGAAGAAGCCTTTGCTTATGTAACAGAAATTCGCAAAATGGTTCGTCATTTGCAAATCTGTGATGGAAATATGGAAGAAGGAAGCATGCGTTGTGATGCCAATATTTCTGTAAGATTAAAAGGAGAAAAAAAACTCGGAACGAAAGTAGAAGTTAAAAATCTAAACTCAATTCGCAATGTAAAAAAGGCGATAGATTATGAATTCAACAGATTAGTTGGTTTACTGGAAAAAGGTGAAAAAATTATACAACAAACGCGCAGTTTTGACGCAGCAAACGGAACAACTTTTTCACTAAGATCTAAAGAAGAAGCGAACGATTACCGTTATTTTCCGGAGCCGGACCTGGCGCCTTTTTTTGTAACAGAAGAACAAATTAATTCAATAAGATCTTCTTTACCCGAACTGCCGATGGCCTTAGAAAAAAGATTGATGAATCAATATTCCATTTCGTCAGAAGCTGCTAAAATAATTGCGGACGACCGCGAAACCGCTTCTTTTTTTGAAAATATTACTCATCATACAAGTCATTATAAAGCAGCAGCCAACTGGATGATCGGGCCGGTAAAATCTTATCTGAATGAGAATAACAGTGACATTCAAAATTTTCCTGTTAGCACAAACACGCTTGCAGAACTGATAAATATTGTGGAAGAGGGAAAAGTGAGTTTTGGTATAGCATCATCAAAAATATTTCCTGTATTAATTCAATCTTCTGAAAAAATTCCTCTTCAAATAGCAAAAGAATTAAACCTGTTGCAGGAAAAAAATGATGGTACATTACACTCCTGGATAGATGAAGTGTTGGCTGCAATGCCCGAGAAAGTTTCTGAATATAAAAAAGGAAAAAAGAATTTAACGGGATTATTTGCCGGTGAAGTAAAAAAGAAAAGCAAGGGCAAAGCGGATATGCAGGCGGTAATGAAAATGCTTAATGAAAAACTTAATCAATAATTTAAATCAATCAATAATTTTATAATTCTATGAAAAAAATATTTCCCTTTCTCATTATACTTTTTCTCTTTTCCTGTACATCGAAACACAATAACGGTTTGTTTACTGTAAAAGGTGATTTAAAAAATGCGCCTGATCAAAAAGTATTTTTAGAACAATTATTTTTCAATCAAAATCCGCCGCAGGTATTGGATACAGCCGAAATGAAGAATGGTAGATTTGAAGTGAAAGCCCACGCTGCTGAAGAAGGTTTGTATAGATTAAAATTTGAAAAAAATGCAGGATATATTTTTATTAACGATAAAGAGGATATTGATTTTTCGGCAAATGCAAATGATTCAATTTTAAGAACAACCAAATTTAATACACCGGCAAATGCTTCGCTCACGGCTTTGATTATGACACTCGATTCGATTCATACAAAGCTGATCAACGAAGACCAAACCAGGAAAGATTATCAGCAACAAAATAATGATTCGCTGGCGTTTATTGCTGATAATGCGTTCAACATCAGCAATGAATGGTACAATAATTTTTTAGTTCGTTATATAGATACAGCTTCAAACCCGATTACCGCCTTATTTGCTTTAAGCTACACGCAGGATGTACAAATGGATACGGTGAAAAATCTGATTGCTAACCTTACCAAAAAATTTCCAAAAAATTCTTCAGTCGCCGAAATGCAGAAGCAGTTTGATCAATATGTTGCTGCTCAGGGAAATAAATCTTCCGGCGATATTGCAGTTGGACAAATGGCGCCGGATATTACATTGCCGGATGTAGATGGAAAATCATTCTCATTAAGTTCTCTTCGTGGCAAATATGTTTTGGTTGATTTTTGGGCAAGCTGGTGCGGCCCGTGCAGGCAGGAAAATCCGAATGTGGTAGCGAATTATAATCAGTTTAAAAATAAAAATTTTACGGTTCTCGGCGTATCGCTCGATCAGGATAAAAAAGCATGGCTGAAAGCGATAAAAGATGACGGGTTGGATTGGAAACAAATCAGCGATTTGAAATTCTGGAATAGTGCAGCCGCCACTTTATATCATGTTGAAGCGATTCCTTACAATGTTTTGATTGATCCACAAGGAAAAATTATTGCTACAGAATTAAGAGGCAATGACCTTCATAATAAGCTGGCAGAAGTATTGAAATAACAACAGTAAAACGATAATTAAGGCGGATTCTCTTTTTCGAAACATTTCGCAAAAAAAAGAATCAATCGCTAATGACAAATGTTTTCAAAAGCAATTTGAAATGAAAATAGTTTCAAGAGAAAATTCAGTAAACGGAGAAATAAGGGGAATTCCTGTTTTGCCTTAAGCCTCAGGCTTTTTGCCTTATGCTAAATCAATCTCATTGCCTTGCAAAAGAAAGTGAGCCACCACGGAAGTATCAGCCAGAAATATTCACGAAACCAGATTAAAAACACAATTTGTACAATAGCAGAAATTATAAATGCAATCCAATATTTACCGACAGGCTGAGTATTATCCATCTGAAAAAATTTTGGCAAATATAATTGTAAAATGAATTGAACCGACATTTTTCGCAAAAAAGTGCTTCCAATCTCAAGTATTTTAAACACGCTAAATCACTCAATAAATCATAACGTCCATTCTGCTGAAAAATGCATAAAAGATGAAATGGAAGTTTATAAATCCTTCTTTACAAGCTTTTTTCGCAACATTTTCCAATCCGTATAGCAAAGAACCGGTATCAACAAAAAGATTAAATAAATACTCCGGTATCGGACAATAGCGCCTATTATAGGAACGGTATATCCGGTAACAAGAAGCATGCTGAGGCTAAAAAAAATACCAAAGTAAATGAGTGGGTCTATTGAAATATTTTTCTTTCTGAAAAAAAGAAAAATAAGAAATAAAATTTCGATTATAAAAATTTCAAGCGCAAAAGGAAAGTATTGAATGCTGGTAATTTTTGATAAATAAGGTTGCAACAATGCATGATTCAAAGCCTGGGGTGAATTGATTAAAAAGCTTTTAAAATTTGGATTAAGGGGATTAATATCAATCGTAGAGGCGCCCATTTTTCCTATCTCTATAAAGCTTTGCTGACGTGCACTTACATATGCAGGAAGATTTGCTCCTGGAGAAATAAAACCAGAACAAAAGAATATTATGATTGAAAAAAGATAAACACTTACAAAACAAATAAAAGCATGTTTTGGGATTTTTTTTGAAAGGATCCATGCTATCAATGCCGGAATTAAGGTGATAAAAACGAAGTTTCTTAACAAGAAAATTAATAAAAGAAACAGCACGATGATGCAGATTTTTTTCCAGGAAAATTGATGCTCATTTAGAATAAAAAATAAATGATAAATCACCATTCCGACGGATAATAAAATAAGCCCGTCACGATGAATCTCTGAAGAAAAAAACAAAGCGGATGGTAAAAGAAAAATGCAAATAATCAGTTGATAAAATGATGCAGGAAATATTTTTATAAATACTTTATACAACGCAACGAAGCCGAAGAAAACTAAAAAATTAAAAAAAAGCGTATTGATCAAAAAACTTTTGAGGCTGAAAATATTAAAGATTGACAGCATTTTAAGAATCAGATTGGTGCGCAGATTATTCCAGAAGGAGTGCGAGTCATCTAATAACCTTGAATAAGCATCAGGTGTATTTGTATGGAAAATATTGACTAAATATTCATGCGGATTTTGAAAAAGCAAATGATATTCCTCAATGCCCATTCCATTCAAAATATATGAATCAGAAACCGGCAAATAATACACATTGATGCCACATCCAATGATCAATACCAGGATGCGCAAAAGAAATAATGTGATTAGAATCCTTGCTGATAATCCTGATTCCTTAAAAAACTGCATACGGGTAATCAGCCAACAGAAAAGAACAGAATAAAAAATAAATAAAAGAAAAGTCAAGCAGGATATTTTTTGAATGTGGGAAGTTAGTTAAAATATTCACATCTCAGATTCTGATAAAAGGGCAAGAGATTGTAAGTTTGCTTTTTTAAAATAATTATGGAAATAACATTTGAAACGGCTGAAAAGCTTGGGCTGAAAAAAGACGAATTTGAAAAGATTACTGAAATTCTGGGACGCGTTCCAAACTTTACAGAACTGAGTGCTTATTCGGTGATGTGGAGTGAGCATTGCAGTTATAAAAATTCTATCAAATGGCTGAAAACGTTGCCGAGAGAAGGTTCTAAGCTTTTGGTAAAAGCGGGAGAAGAAAACGCAGGCTTAATGGATATTGGTGATGGCTTGGGTGTCGTTTTTAAAATTGAAAGCCATAATCATCCTTCAGCGATTGAACCTTTCCAGGGAGCGGCCACAGGTGTGGGCGGAATTCATCGTGATATTTTTACGATGGGAGCGAGGCCAATTGCTACATTAAATTCCTTGCGTTTTGGAAATATTGAAAATGAAAAAACCCAACATTTATTAAGTGGTGTGGTGAGTGGTATCGGCCATTATGGAAATTGTTTTGGTGTTCCGACTGTTGGCGGCGAAATTTATTTTGAAGAATGTTATCATACCAATCCTTTGGTAAATGCAATGAGCGCCGGAGTAGTTCGTTTGGGTGAGACCGTTAGTGCCACTGCATTAGGCGAAGGAAATCCTGTGTTTATTGCAGGCAGCGCTACCGGAAAAGATGGAATGGGCGGCGCTGCATTTGCTTCCGCAGATATTACTGAAAACAGTGCGGAAGACTTACCAGCCGTACAGGTTGGCGACCCTTTCCAGGAAAAAAAATTACTGGAAGCTTGCCTTGAAGTGATTCAAACCGGCGCTGTTGTTGGAATGCAGGATATGGGCGCAGCAGGAATTATTTGTTCAACCGCTGAAACCAGTGCCAAGGGCGGCGTTGGGATGAATATTTATTTGGAAAAAGTACCGACACGCCAAAAGGGAATGAAAGCATGGGAATTATTATTGAGCGAAAGCCAGGAAAGAATGCTTCTGACAGTTCAAAAAGGAAGAGAAAAAGAAGTGATTGATATTTTTGAAAAATGGGATTTGCCTTGTAAGCAAATTGGTGAAGTAACGAATGGAGAAATGCTTCGTTTTTATATGAATGACGAATTGGAAGCGGAATTGCCTGCAGAAAGTCTGGTGCTTGGCGGCGGCGCTCCGGTTTATACCAGGGAATTTAAAGAGCCAAAATATTTTGAAAACATTAAAGACTTTGATGCTACAAAAATTCCAGTTCCGGAAGATTTAAAATCAATTGCGGAAAAAATCATTTCTCTTCCATCCATTGCTTCTAAAAAATGGATTTACGAACAATATGATAGCATGGTAGGCGCTGCCAATCTAAATACCAATGCGCCTTCCGACGCATCAGTTGTGGCGATACATGGGACAAAAAAAGCGCTTGCCCTGACCACAGATTGCAACAGTCTTTATGTTTTTGCAAACCCTTTTGTTGGTTGTATGATTGCAGTGAGCGAGGCTGCACGTAATATTGTTTGCAGCGGCGGTGTTCCTTTGGGTGTAACGAATTGTTTGAATTTTGGAAATCCTTATGACCCTGAAGTTTACTATCAGTTTGTAGAAAGTATTAAAGGCATGAGTGAAGCTTGCGAAAAATTTGATACCCCTGTTACCGGTGGTAATGTTAGTTTTTATAATCAATCTCCTTCCGGTCCGGTTTATCCCACGCCGGTTATAGGAATGGTGGGGCTTTTAGAAGATTATGAAAATAAAATGACTTTGGATTTTAAGAATGAAGGAGATGTTATTTATTTATTGGGAAAAAATCCGGAAGACTTTAATTGCTCTGAATATCTGCATAAAATATGTGGTATCGAATATTCTCCTGCTCCTTATTTTAACCTGGATGAAGAATTTCGTTTACACCACACGGTTAGTTCCTTAATTAAAAATAAAATGATTCTTTCTGCTCATGATATTTCTGAAGGCGGACTTTTTGTAACCCTTGCTGAAAGCGGCTTTCACCGCAATTTGGGATTTACGGCAAACAAACCCCGCCTGCCTGTGGCTTTCGGGCAGGAAATAAGTGGAATTCGTAATGATGCCTATTGGTTCGGCGAAGCGCAGGGAAGAGTAGTGGTAACGGTGAATTCTGAAAAGTCAGAAGAATTTGAAAGTACATTAGATGTTCCTTTTGAAAAATTAGGAATGGTTACATCAGGAGAAATAAAAATTAATGGTGAGGGTTGGGGAAATATTCATGAATGGAAAAATAAATATGATCACGCGATTGATAAGTATTTGAATAAAGAAGCAGTAATTTAACTATGAACACCTCTTTAAACATAGTAGTAACGGGCGCTGCCGGCTTTATTGGAAGCTGTCTTGTTGGTTTTTTAAACAAAGCCGGTTATGAAAATTTGTTTTTGGCAGATGATTTTTCTGAAGAAGAAAAAGAGCAAAATTTAGCCAATAAAAAATTTATAAAGAAAATAGAAAGAGAAGATTTTTTTGATTTTTTAAAAACGGAAAATCCAAAAATCGAATTCATTTTTCATCTTGGTGCCAGAACGGATACCACCGAATTTGATTATGCAGTTCATGAACATTTGAATGTTGATTATTCCAAAAAAATCTGGAATTATTGTTCTGAAAAAAATGTTCCGCTGGTGTATGCTTCTTCCGCTGCAACTTACGGTGCCGGTGAACTTGGATATAAAGATGATGAAAATATTATCCCTGATTTGAAGCCTTTAAATCCTTATGGCGTTTCAAAAAATGAATTTGATAAATGGGCTTTGAAACAGGAAAATAATCATCCGCCAAAATGGGCCGGGTTAAAGTTTTTTAATGTGTACGGTCCGAATGAATATCACAAAGCAAGAATGGCCAGTGTTATATTTCATTCTTATAACCAGATAAAGGAAAATGGTTTTGTAAAACTATTTAAATCACACAAACCTGAATTTGAAGACGGGGGCCAGTTAAGAGATTTTATTTATGTAAAAGATGTTTTAAAAATCTGTTTTTGGTTTTTAGAATGTTGGCAAAATAATCGGGAAACATTTATCTCAGGAATTTATAATGTCGGCACAGGAAAAGCGCGAACTTTTGATGATTTAGTAAACGCTACTTTTTCTGCATTAGATAAACCTACAGAAATAAAATACATTGATATACCTGAAGATATCCGGGATACGTATCAATATTTTACAGAAGCGACAATGGATAAAATTCGCGCTGCCGGTTACACTCAACCTTTTTATTCTCTCGAAAATGGCGTTGATGATTATGTGAGGAATTATCTGAAGTATCAAAAATATTATTGATACACATTTACAATTTATTGAGATCTAAAAAGGTTTAAGACAGAATTGGTGAAAAACATTTACTCGAAAAAAGAAACCGCCCGGTAAAGGCAGAAATAACAGGTATTTCTATTTTTACAGAAAAATAAAAATCTCCGCAAACATTTTTATTCAAGCTGAAAATAAGGCAATTTGTGTTTTACAAACTGCTTCTGAATTTTCTTTTTTTTTAACAAAAAATAAAAATTTAATTCTGCAAATACTGCAGTCCAAATTTAATTTTCCATTTAATTCTTGTGTAAATTCGTAATTAATGGAGAACACGCTCGATATCCCAAAATATACAATGAACGAAGAAGAAGAAAAAAAAGAAATTCTTCGTAAATACCGTGCCTTATTAAGGGCTTTGAAACCGAAATTAAAACCCGGAAGTAAAGAACAGGTGAGGGTTGCATTTGAAATAGCTGCTGAAGCTCATAAAACAACACGCCGCAAAAGTGGTGAACCATATATTCTCCATCCGCTGGCTGTAGCGATGATTTGTGTGGAAGAAATCGGGCTTGGCGTGCGGAGTACGATTTGCGCATTGCTACACGATACGGTGGAAGATACGGACATTACGCTCGAAATGATAACGCGTGAATTTGGGCCGGAAATAGCAAAAATTGTAGATGGACTTACTAAAATATCCAATGTTCTCGATGCCAATTCATCTCAACAGGCTGAAAATTTTAAAAAGATTTTACTTACTCTTACCGATGATCCGAGAGTAATATTAATCAAGCTCGCGGATCGCCTTCATAATATGCGCACGCTGGGAAGCATGAAGCGTGAGAAGCAATTGAAAATCGCTTCAGAAACGGTTTATGTGTATGCGCCACTCGCTCACCGCATGGGGCTTTACAACATTAAAACAGAAATGGAAGACCTGGCTATGAAATACATGGAGCCGGATAGTTACCATTATATTGCCGAAAAACTTGCCAACACAAAAAGAGAACGAACCCGCTATATCAATGATTTTATCAGGCCAATAAAAGAAAAATTAATAAACGGAAAATTTAATTTTGAAATTTATGGACGGCCCAAAAGCATTCATTCTATCTGGAACAAAATGAAGAAGAAGGGTGTTTCTTTTGATGAAGTATATGACCTTTTTGCCATCAGGATTATTTTAGATTCGCCTCCCGAACGTGAAAAAGAAGATTGCTGGAAAGTATATAGTTTGGTTACAGATGAGTACAATCCTTCCACAGAACGTCTTCGCGATTGGCTCAGCAATCCAAAAAGTAATGGTTACGAAGCATTGCATACAACCGTCATGGGGCCACATGGAAAATGGGTGGAAGTGCAGATTCGTACCAAGCGAATGAATGACATTGCCGAAAAAGGATTGGCGGCGCATTGGAAATATAAAGAAGGCGCGTCTGAAGAAAACAGGTTTGATAAATGGTTTCAGCAAATACGCGATATGCTTGCCAGCCAGGATACAAATTCTATAGATTTTCTGCAGGATTTTAAACTCTCTTTTTTAGCAGAAGAAATATATGTTTATTCTCCGAAGGGAGATATCAAAATGTTGCCGAGCGGCGCTTCTGCATTAGACTTCGCCTTTGCTGTTCATACTGCTATTGGCGAAAAATGTATCGGCGCAAAAGTGAATCACAAGCTTGTTCCCATTGGTCATAAATTACGCAGCGGCGACCAGGTAGAAATCATTACATCGACCAAGCAAAAACCAAAAAGTGAGTGGTTGAAAATGGTGGTTACTACCAAAGCAAAATCTAAAATAAAAGATTCATTAAAAGAAGAAAAAAGAACGATTGCAGAAGAAGGAAAAAATATTTTGCAGCGAAAATTAGATGGCTTAGGCGTTACAATGAATCAGACGAACGTGGAAGAAATTACTAACTTTTACAAGCTTAATTCTTCACTGGATTTGTTTTATGATATTGCTGTAAAAAAAACAGACCTGCACGAATTAAAAGATTTCCAGGTATTGGGTGATAAAATTTCCGCACCAAAGATTATCAAAGTTCCTGTTGAAGAAAAAGGTTTAAGCGTTTTAAAAAAAGATAAAAAAGATAATGAGCTTATTATTTTTGGTGAAAGCAGCGATAAGATCATGTATTCGCTGGCGAATTGTTGTAAGCCAATTCCCGGTGATGATGTTTTTGGTTTTGTAACACAGGGTGAAGGTTTAAAAATTCACCGCACCAATTGTCCAAATGCAGCAAGGCTTTTGTCCAATTATGGGCATCGGGTGGTGAAAACAAAATGGGTGAAGAATAAAGAGATTTCTTTTCTTACCGGTATTAAAATTATCGGCCTGGATGATGTAGGTGTTATCAACAAAATTACGAACCTCATCAGTGGAACTCTAAAAATAAATATCAACGCGCTTACGATTGAAGCAAAGGAAGGTTTGTTTGAAGGCAATGTGAAAGTGTATGTGCATGATAAAGATGAACTGGATGACCTCGTTTCGAATTTATTAGCATTGCCTGGCATTGAAAGTGTGGAAAGATATGATACGGAATAAGTATTCTTCTTATTTGTTCTTTTACTGCCGGCTTGTTTTTATTTCTTTAATAAATTTGTTTTCATTTTTATGATTCTTTAATTAAAATAAAGCTCAAACCTCAGGTAAGTTTACAGGTAAAAATGTGCCCGGATAAAACATTAAAATAAAACATTACAACTTCTTTTTAGAAAAATAAGAAACCATAATATTTGTTGGTTTGCTGTAATTTTAGTTCATGCTTTATTTAAAAAAATCACCCTGGATTTTAAAAAAAATCTTTCCTGAACGTGTTTGGAATATAAAAACAGATGAAAAAATCTTGTACCTCACTTTTGACGATGGCCCTCATCCGGAAGCCACTTTATTTGTTTTGGAACAATTAGAAACATACCATGCAAAAGCTACTTTTTTTTGTATTGGAAAAAATGTAAAAGAAAATTTTCCGGTTTACACACGAATGATTTCTGAAGGGCATAAGCCCGGAAACCATACTTTTCATCATTTAAACGGATGGAAAACCGACGACAAAAAATACCTTAATGATATTCAAGAAGCTGCAAAAATTATTGACAGCAACCTATTCAGACCGCCATACGGAAGAATTACGAAGTTTCAGTCAAAGACAATCAGCGGAGAAAAGCTTCATTTAAAAACAATTATGTGGGATGTACTAAGCGGCGATTTTGATCCTTCAGTTACCGGTG
Organism: uncultured Chitinophagaceae bacterium; assembly: GCA_963706825.1. GTDB lineage: Bacteria > Bacteroidota > Bacteroidia > Chitinophagales > Chitinophagaceae > Ginsengibacter. The sequence goes on from CAVPNT010000008.1 coordinate 187,569, forward strand.
AAAATTGTTATCTGAATGTGGTGAATAATGCAGAGCCGGGCTCGATAATAGTATTTCATGATAGCGCGAAAGCCTTTACTGCACTGCAATACGCCCTACCACGAATTTTACAATATTACTCGCAGAAAGGCTATAAATTTAGAATTTTACAGGACGGTCTTTTCTAAAAAAAATTGGGCCTGAGTAGATACTCAAGCCCGTTTTTAATCCGTACCCTATGAAAACTGACGTGAAGTTAAATATTATTTAACAAATTATCAACAATTTTTTCTTATAGGGAAATATTTTTTTATGGTAATGTGATTGTATAGGTTTTTCCATTTATGGTAATAGTAGCCTGATTGTCGCAGGTTCCATCACCATAATCGAGTACCGCTGCATTTGCATTCGAATTACGGGTAAATTGAATTTGTCCTTTTACCCTCCATAAACAGGTACTTTTTCTCATTATAGGCTGTGTAATTAAAGTGGTCCAGGAGTTTCCATTTGAATTGTTACCGTTGGAATTTCCGGTGATTTCATACACATCGTCTAAAGGATAAAGCGGCGTCCCGTTGCCTTGTGTTTGCATGTACTGCCGGGTTGCGTTCCACGAAACCCATTTGCCACTTTGCGTATTCGTAATTTTTCCATTTGCCACCGTTACTGTCCATCCAGCCTTGTTTGAGGTGCTTGTATTTTCTACCGTATGGGTTCCTTCAACCGAAAAACTATCTACCTGGTAATTCGCAAAAGTGGTAGTGGCTTTACTGCCAGGAATGGTGATTGGACCGGTAAAAACGGTAACAATTTTGCCGGAACGTGATTTTCCATCTTTTCCTACACATCGGCTTCCAAAATCAATGGTAACGGTTTTAGGGAATTGATGGAGGATTTTGGGAGCGACTGTTACGGTGAAACAACGGTTCGCAGAATCTGTCGAAGCTGAATTGGCGGTGCGGTAAACGACACCAGTTCCGGTTCCAAGGCCGATATTTTCTCCCGCATCAGTAGATTGTACGCCCATAGCAATGTTGAATACATCATCAAAATCAGAGGAGATGGTAGATTCGCTTTGAACCGCCTCTGCCGATAATGTTGGATCAGGATTATTCGCATTATTATTATTGTTGTCTTTTTTGCAGGAAGATAAGAAAATCAAACCTGTCAGAATAATTGCGGATGACAATTTTCTGAATGAGAGAATTTGTTTCATAAATGTTTAAGATTAAGTGATAAATTTCGAAAACAGAATCATTGACTTGTGCCTGCATCCCCAGGTTTAACGAAGAGTTAAAAAAAATATTTTCCTTTGCCTTATGAAATTAATAGACACCCACACTCATTTGTATGTTGAAGAGTTTAAAGACGATATAAACGCAGTAATTGAAAGAGCTGAGGCGGAAGGAGTAGAAAAATTTTATTTGCCGGCTATCGATAGCGCAGAAAATGAAGCGTTATTAAATTTAGAGAAAAAATTTCCGCAAAAAATATTCGCGATGACCGGCTTACATCCATGCTCTGTGAAAGAAAATTTCAAAGAAGAATTAAATAAAATTGAACAACAATTATCAGAAAGGGAATTTGCCGCAATTGGTGAAACAGGACTGGATTTTTATTGGGATACTACTTTTTCCAACCAACAATATGAAAGCCTCCACACTCATGCTCTGTGGGCAATCGAATATAAAAAACCATTGGTCATTCACACGCGAAATGCGATGCAGGAAACGATTGATTCGGTAAAAGAATATAGAGGGAAAAACCTTTTTGGAATTTTTCATTGCTTTAGTGGAACGTTAGAAAATGCAAATGAAATCATTGACGCCGGTTTTCTTCTTGGTATAGGCGGCGTGCTCACTTTTAAAAATTCAGGGCTTGCAGAAGTGATAAAAGATGTTGATTTAAAATATTTGGTTTTAGAGACTGATTCCCCTTATTTAGCGCCGGTTCCATTTCGGGGAAAAAGAAATGAAAGCAGTTATCTGAAATATATTGTTCAAAAATTAGCTGAAGTAAAAAATATTTCAGTAGAAGAAGCCGCTTTACAAACAACAAGAAATGCAGAAGAAATTTTTTCAAAAAAATAATTCTTTTTTCGAACAATTCATAAAATATTTCGGTGAATAAAAGAATAAACCAGTGATCGATTTAGAAAAAAATATTGTGCTTATCGGCGGCACTTCCCATACCGGAAAATCCACACTTGCTCAATTCCTGGCAAGAAAATCCGGATTCAAAAATATATCAACTGATAGCGTGGCACGGCACCCTGGACGTCCATGGAAAGAAAAGCCGGAAGAAATTCCACTGCATGTTCAGGAACACTATTTGAATTTGCCGGTAGATGAATTGGTTGGTGATGTAGTAAAGCATTATGAAAAAATATGGCCAATTGTTCAATCAGTTATTGAAGCAAACACCAATGGATTGATATTGGAAGGTTCAGCTCTATTACCCAAATTAATTCAACAGATAAATTTTAAAACAATCACTCCTGTTTGGCTTACAGCAACGGATGCATTTTTAAAAGACCGGATTTATAAATCATCCGATTATCTTAATAAATCAATACAGGAAAAATATTTGATTGATAAATTCGCGCAAAGAACCATTTCGTTTGATAACATGATTTTAAAAGAAGTCAAGGAATTAAATTTCCCATTTCTCGAAGTAGAAAAGTTTGAAAACGTGGAGGATTTATCAAATGAATATATTCGATGATGATGAAAAAACACACTCATTAATTTTATAAGTTTTTCGAAGCTTCATTTTTAATATTTTTCAAATGCCTTACATTTAATAAAAATATATCGTGAAAGCTCTTGTATCTACCCGCCTTGCTATTATCGTTTTCGCCGTAATTATTGCTTTTTTTGGCGCTAATAATATTTTGCATGCAAAAAATATGGCGACGAATGTTCCTTCGTTTTTGCCTGTATCGAAAGTGATGGTTTATATGTCAGGTGCCGGATTTTTACTGGCCGCTGTGGCGTTTATTATTGACCGTTATGCAAAGATTGCGGGTTATCTTTTAGCCTTGCTATTATTGATCATTGTATTCTCAGTAGATGTTCCGGGGATTATTCGCTCGCCCAATGTTCATATTAAAATGTTGTATGTTACCAACATGCTCAAAGATGCTGCGCTTGCCATGGCAGCGGTACTTATAGCAGATATTTCGAGAGAAAGAACTATCTAATTCTTTTGACATAGCTATTACTTTAGCATTTAGAAAACTTCAATAGAGTTAACTTTACCAGTCTGAATGCGAAGCGCAAAACAAATATTATCCCTCCCGTTTATTGCATTGATAAAAGTATATCAAATCATAATCTCGCCCTGGTTAGGCCCTTCATGCCGCTATACGCCTACCTGTTCGCAATACGGAGTGGAAGCTTTAAAAAAATACGGTGCGTTAAAAGGTTTATGGCTTACTGTGAAAAGGATATCACGATGCCATCCATGGGGCGGACATGGACATGATCCGGTTCCGTAGTGACCAATTGTGAATAGTCAATGGTGAATTGGGAATAGGAATTCCGGTTATTTCTTTGTTTACTGAAAATGTTTATTGCCAAATAATTTTTATATCAACTGCAATTTTTATTTCTTCATCAAGCGATATTTTTTATTCACTTTAGGATTATTAAAATATTCATCCAGTTCCTTGGGATTCAAATTATCATCGACCAGCGGCACATCGATCAGCTGAAGTTGAACCTGTTGTAATTCATCTTTCATTTTTCCGATTTTTTTGAGAATATCCGGATCTTTATCGCCTATTAACATGTTGTCGGTGAGCAGATATTGCAACCGTTTGATATCATTTCGCACCAAAGCTGCAGAGTTTTTCTCATCATTTTTTGTAGGCGCCACGGCTTCTTTTACCGGAACCAAAGCCACACCCACGCTCGGCAATATTTTTCCGGTCGTTTGCAGATCGCGGTCCTGCATCGAAGAGAATACGGTACCACCAAGTGACGTAGAAGCTGAAGTAAGATCAAAAGTAGTACGGGTATTCTTTGTTTTTTTTATTTTTTTATCTAAATCCCGAAAAGTACTTTTTAAAACCATTATATAATTTTGAATCGTAGTGCTAATCTTATTATATTCAAGCAGCCGTCGCGGATAATTAATGCTTTCATTTACTTTAACCGATACTAAGGCAGTATCACGGTTATAAAATCTGTCCACTCCTACAAAGTTTAAAAGCAAAATTTTTTGTTTCACATTTTCATCATCTTTTATAAAATCATAAGGTGCTATCCAGGTAAATATATCGCCACAATGCGCAATTGGCGTTGTGGACCTGATTGGATAATTACTGAAATAAGTGATGGATTCCAAAGGAAAACTTCCCGCATCACATTGTAATTTGAAACTAAGCGTGTCTCCTTCATCGATTGACAGATTGTTACTTACAGTTGGTTTTATTCTGGAAGGAATGATGTCGGTATTATAAAATAATAAGGTAAATGTGGTATCTACTTTATCTTCAGGTTCATTCAGATTTTGGACACCCAGCTTTACTTTATATTCATTGTCATATTTTAATTTCCCTGATAAAAAAAAGGATTTATCAGCTCTGAAATGAAGCGTTCCATTGTCTTTATTAATTTTCAATCCTACCGGAGAATTTTTTAAATACCAGTAATAATTTTCAGGGTTTTTATTAATCTCAAAATGATAATCCAAAGTAGAATCTACATGAAGGGTAAAATAAGGGCTGAAATTTTTTATCCTCAAAAGTGTATCCACTGGTTTCAAAAAGATAGTGTCTTCCGGCTTCATGTACACGGTATCTTTTGAATCTTTCAGATGCTGAAAACTACTGTCAGTCTGACTTTTCCCGTTAAATGAAAGCAAAAGCAGCAAAAAAAATGATGGCAGAAATTTAAAAGATGCATTTTTGGTCATAACTGCAAAAGTATAAAACTATTTGTGCGGTTTTACTAATAAATATTAAAAAAAATACCCCGGCTTTCGGGATTCCACAAATGACTATCAACAATTTAAATAAAAAAACCGGTGCTTATTGTTCGCAGTCAGTTTTCGGCAGATTTCATGAAAATTTACTTCAGGTTTTCCAGTACAATTTCCTGCGCTGCTGGCATTTTTTTCAGAGCTATTGTGACACCTTCAGCAATCAGGCTTTTATTTGCAAGGATATTGGCTACTTTATTTTCAGAAGTCTCACTTATTGTATCCCTGGTTTTATTTTTCGATAAATTGATGACCAGATTTTTTAAATCGGCATCTGCATTTTTAGAAAGCTGTACCATTATTAAAACGGTGATCGCCTGAAGACTTTCTTTACTGCTGTTTTTTAAAACTGTTTCTTTGTGCAATTGTGTAAGAAGGCTGTCCATATTCACACTACGGCCTTTTAAGTTATCTGCTTTTTTTTCGATAAGGCTTTTTATCGCGGGGTTTATTTTCTGCATCGCATTATCGTAAAAGGCATTCGCTTCAGGTGGCATGGTATAATTCACCTGGCCAAAAGTGGTGAATGCAAAGCTTAAAAAAATAAGGGGTAAAAGTTTTTTCATAAGTGGGCTTTTGTGAATAATATCGGTTAAGCTAATACAAAACGTTGAATAATGGAAATTATTGAAGAAACAGAACCGGTCATTTTCATTTTTTTGGTGAAAAAGAGTTACAAATGCCCGCTTAAAAAATGAGCAATTTGCTTTTAGCATATTTCTTGTTTGGAAATTAGTAAATTTTTTTACAATGAATACAGTTCAAAAATTAAAAGGACAAAGCGGATTGGTAACCGGTGCAAACAGTGGAATAGGCGAAGCAGTGGCCATCGCATTGGCAAATGATGGAGCAAATGTGGTCGTAAACTATGTAAGCCATCCGGAAAATGCGGATGCGGTAGTGAAAAAGATAGAAAATAACGGCGGCAAAGCAATTGCCATCAAAGCGGATGTAAGCAACGAAAGCGAAGTGCAGTCTATGTTTCAACAAATGATTGAGAAATTCGGCACCATAGATATCCTCGTAAATAATGCCGGAATTCAAAAAGATTCGCCTTTGGAAAGTATGAGCCTTGCCGATTGGCAACTGGTAATAAATGTAAATCTTACCGGCCAATTTTTATGCGCGCGCGAAGCGGTAAAAGAATTTTTAAAACGTGGTGTGGTTGCAGAAAGAAGCTGTTCTGCGGGCAAAATTATTTGCATGAGCAGCGTGCACCAGGTGATACCATGGGCCGGCCATGTGAATTATGCATCCAGCAAAGGAGGAATTGATATGATGATGAAAAGCATGGCCCAGGAGATGGCTCCGAAAAAAATTCGCATAAATTCAATTGCGCCGGGAGCAATCAAAACACCGATAAATACAGATGCCTGGGATACAGATGCGTCTTTGAAAAGATTATTAACACTGATTCCGTATGGGCGTATCGGCCTTCCTGAAGATATAGGAAAAGTAGCAGTTTGGCTTGCCAGCGACGACTCAGATTACCTGGTAGGCACCACTGTTTTTGTGGATGGAGGTATGACCTTATATCCGGGATTTTCTACCAATGGATAATTGAGTTGCAGTAAAATGAGAAATAATGACAATTCGTAATTAAGATATGATAAACACTGATAATGCGGAAATAAAAAGATTACAGGAAAATGCAAAGAAGGAAGTTCCGTTGGAAAAATGGGGGCCTTATCTCAGCGAACGCCAATGGGGGACCGTTCGGGAAGATTACAGCAAAAATGGTGATGCATGGGATTATTTTCCTCACGACCACGCCAGAAGCCGCGTTTATCGCTGGGGTGAAGATGGATTGGGCGGAATTTCTGACATTAATCAGCAATTGTGTTTTGCTCTGTCGTTGTGGAACGGCAAAGATTCTATTTTAAAAGAAAGGCTTTTCGGCCTTTCCAATCCGCAGGGCAATCATGGTGAAGATGTAAAGGAACTTTATTATTATCTCGATAATCTTCCTACGCATTATTATATGAAATATTTGTACAAATATCCTCAGAGTGCATTTCCCTATGATAAGCTGGTAGAAGAAAATAAAAAGCGTAATAAGCTGGAGCCTGAATATGAACTTCTGGATACCGGCATTTTTAACGACGATAAATACTTTGACGTTTTTATTGAATATGCAAAAGAAAACAGCGATGATATTTTTATAAAAATTGAAATCGCAAACCGTGGAAATGAAAAAGCGCCGATCACAGTTTTACCCACTTTATGGTTTTATAATAGCTGGCAATATGCAGGTGATGAAAACAAACCTTCTGTTTCTTTGCTATCTGACCACGCTGTAAAAGCGGAACATAAAACGCTAGGTAATTATTATTTTTATTTTCAATCAGCAGATGAGGTGCTCTTTACAGAAAATGAAACCAATTTTGAAAAGCTTTTTCGCAGGCCAAACAAAACTGAATTTGTAAAAGATGCCTTTCATGAGGCGATCATTGATGGTACAGATTTGCAAAAATTAAAAGATAAAAAAGAAGGCACCAAATGTTCCCCGGTTTATTATTTTGAAATAGAACCTAAACAATCGGAGATTATTTATTTACGACTGTCGGATAAAAAGTTAGGAAAATGTTTCCCAAAAAACTTTGAACGAATTTTCATAAAAAGAAAAAAAGAAGCAGATGATTTTTATGAAAATATTCACCCGTCAAACTGCACTGACGATCAGAAAAGTATTCAACGACAGGCATTTGCCGGATTGCTTTGGAACAAGCAATATTATCATTATGATGTGGAGAGATGGATCAGTACAAGCGATGGCATTACACCGGATTCTGAAGAACGCGAAAACGGCCGGAATCATCTATGGAAATATCTGAAAAACCAGGATGTATTATCCATGCCTGATAATTGGGAATATCCCTGGTATGCCTCATGGGATATGGCTTTTCATTGCATCACGATGGCTGTGATTGACCCGCTTTTTGCCAAGCACCAGCTTACACTTTTGATGCGCGAATGGTATATGAATCCGCAGGGACAATTGCCGGCTTACGAATGGGATTTCAGCGATGTAAATCCACCTGTTCATGCTTTTGCAGCCTTGCAGATTTATAAAACAGAGGAAAGATTATATGGAAAAAAAGACCTGGTTTTTCTTAAAAGTATTTTTCAAAAACTGATTATCAATTTCACCTGGTGGATCAACCGGAAAGACGCCAATGGCAACAGTATTTTTGAAGGTGGATTTCTCGGCCTTGATAATATAGGGCTTTTTAACCGGAGCATGATTCTTCCCGGCGATACGCTTTTGGAACAAACAGACGGCACAAGCTGGATGGGAATGTTTGCGCTCGATATGATGAACATCGCACTCGAAATCGCAATGAATGATATTTCTTTTGAAGATACCGCTACCAAGTTTTATGAGCATTTTGTAATTATCGCCGAAGCGTTGAATGAATTGGGATTATGGGATGAACAGGACAAGTTTTTCTATGATGTGCTTTCTTTAAATAAATCGGATGCATTTCCATTGAGAATCCGCTCTGTGGTTGGTCTTTCGCCTTTATTTGCCGTTACGGTAATAGAAAAAGAAGTATTTGATGCGCTTCCTGATTTTAAAAAAAGAATGAAATGGTTTCAAAATTACCGGAAGGCAAGTAACCTGTACTTGCCGAGCGAGGCGAAAAAAAGCTTTGAGAGCACTTTACTTTCTTTGGTTGATAAAGAAAGATTAAAAGATTTATTTGAAAAATTATTGGATGAATCAGAATTTTTATCGGAAGGGGGTATCAGGGCTCTGTCAAAGTATTATCAAAAAAATCCTTACAGTTTAAATTATGGCGGCCACAGCTATTCTATTCAGTACGACCCCGGAGATTCTACTTCGGATATGTTCGGTGGAAATTCAAACTGGCGCGGTCCTGTATGGATGCCGATCAATTATTTATTCATTAATGCTTTCAGAACATTCGGATATTTTTATGGCGAAGATTTGCAAGTAGAATGCCCGGTTGGTTCCGGAAATTTTTTTTCGCTTACGAAAGTTGCTGAAAATATCACCAGCAGGCTCTTACATGTTTTTGAAAAGAACGAAAAAGATGAACGGCTTACGAACGGTTATTACAACTGGTTTTATCAGAAAGAAGAAAACCGGGATCTTGTTTTATTTCACGAATATTTCAATGGCGACACTTTGCGCGGTTTGGGAGCCAGCCATCAAACAGGATGGACAGCGCTCATCGCTAATTTAATCCTGGATTTGAAGGAAGAAGAGAAGTCAAAAGAGGATAAAAAAGAACAGCAATAACTTATTCTTTCCTCAAAGTCAATAACGCTACAGATTCTATATGATGCGTATGTGGAAACATATCAACCGGCTGGATTTTTTCCACTAAATATTTTTCATTCATCAGTTGCAGATCACGCGCCTGCGTGGCCACGTTGCAACTTACATAAACGATTTTCGGAGCCGCTATTTCCAATAATTTATTTACCAGTTTATTATGAAGGCCGGCGCGCGGAGGATCTACGATGATTACATCCGGCTTGCCATGCAGGGTAAAAAAATCATCGTTACAAATTTCAATTACATCGCCTGAAAAAAAAGAAGCGCTTTGTAAATTATTCAATGCTGAATTTTCTTTTGCATCTTTTATCGCATCGTCAATTACGTCAACGCCGATAATTTTTTTTGCATTTTTACTTAAAAAAATCCCGACACTTCCCGTGCCGCAATAAAGATCATAAATGATTTCATTGCCTGTCAAAGCTGCAAAATCTTTAACCACATTGTATAAAGCTTCTGCCTGTTTTGTATTTGTTTGAAAAAAAGATTTTGGAGAAATTTTAAAATTAAAATCACCCAATTTTTCAATCACATATCCTTTTCCATAAAAAATTTGAGGTTCCAACCCATCCATACTATCATTCCATTTCTGATTGATGGTATAAAGTAGGGTGGTGATAGCAGCAACTTTTTCCAATAAATAATTACAAATCTTTTCTCTTTTTTCTTTATCCTCATTTCCAAAAAAAAGATTTACCATCAATTCGCCGGTTGTACAATAACGGATTATTACGTTTCTCAAAAAACCTTTGTGCTCTTTGATATCATAATAAGAATAATTATTTTTTTCCGCGAATTCACGTAGGGTATTTCTGATAAGATTGTTCACGTCATCCATTAACCAGCATTCTTTGATGTCGATAATTTTATCATACAATTTAGGAACATGATATCCAAGTGCGCCACCCGGCCATTCATCTTCTCCGAGAAGTGCAAATTCATTTTGAGTCAAATATTTTTTATTGCTGAAAGTGAATTCCAGTTTATTTCTATAATGAATGGTATTTTCAGAGCCACGGATTGGCAAGACACACGTTTCAATTTTACCAATTCTTTTTATTACTTCTTTTACTTCCTGTTCTTTGTATTGTAACTGCTTTTCATAAGGAAGCATCTGCCATTTGCAACCTCCGCAAATTCCAAAATGAATGCAAAAAGGAGTAACTCTTTCAGGACTATATTCATTTATTTTAGAAGCCTTTCCTTCAGCCCAATCTTTCTTATTTTTTGTAATTAAAACATCAACTACATCACCCGGCACTGCACCTTCAATAAAAATTACTTTCCCTTCAATCCGCACCAGCGCTTTGCCTTCTGCTGCATATCCTGTTACCGGCACATTTTCTAAAATAAATCTTTTTCTTTTCACGGCTGCAAAAATAAATGATGTTGTTGCAGTTTTTTTATAAATAAATCCGAATGTTTCGGGAGATGCCGTAGTGAAAGTTGTCTTTTTTCGGAATGATATCTAAAACTCCTTGCCATGTGTCGCTTTTATCATTTTATCAATCATAAAAGGAAAAGGTTTTATGCTTTTGATAAATAAATTGGTGAGTTTTTCTTTCCCAAAAAATCGCTGAATAATTCTTCCGTTTCGTAACTGTTTCGCAAAATGTTTTTGCCATTCATGAGCATATCTTGTTTCCATTTCTGCTCTGCGGTTTTTTTGTTTGAGAAATAAATGGATGTTTTCAAAAGCAATCTTTGCAGAATGAAATGCCATACTCATGCCATTTCCACACAGCGGTGTAATCATTCCGGCGGCATCGCCCAACAATAAAACATGATTTTCTACCTGCGTTTTTTTATCAAAACTGATTTGAGAAATGGTAACTGGTTCTTTGAATAAAAATTCTGATTCCGAAAATATTTTTTTTAAAAATGGATTTTTAGACAAAATATTTTTCTCCATTTCTTTTATTGAATGGTGATTGTTTTTTAAATTTTGAGCTGTGGTTAAATAACACAAACAATATTTATTACCCTCCACTTTTGATATACCACAATATCCATTTTTGAAATTGTGCAAAGCAATTGTATCAGCAGGATAATCAGTTTTGATGTGATATTTTACGCCAATATAATTCTGCAGTTTGTTGTTTTTTTGTTTGGCAAAATCGCGCTGCCATTTTATATCCAGATTGCTTCTTTTGCCAAAACTTCCTGCGACTATTGAAGCAGTAGATTCTGTGCCATTATATTTTACCGTAAATGTGTCTTCGTTAAAAATCACTTCATTTACTTTTGTTTCTTCACAAACTATTACGCCATTTTCAACAGCAATTTCTTTCAGTTTATTATCTAAAAAATAGCGGCTGACTCCAAATCCCCCTAAGTCCAGATTCGCATTGATATAGTTCCCATCCGGCGTGGAGACAATTAATTTTTTGATGACTGGCAAATTCAATTCAGTAAGATTCAGACCTAAACTTTCCATAAAGTTCCAACTTTCCATACTGATGTATTCCCCACAAACTTTATGAAAAGGATATTTTTCTTTTTCAAATAAAATGGTTTTATAGCCGGCTTTTGAAAGTAAAATAGAAAGTGAAAGTCCGGCAAGGCCACCGCCAACAATGGCTACAGTAAATAGAGAAATATGCTCTTTTCCTGTTTTATGTTTTTCTCTTTCTAACAAAATATTTTTATTGATTTTGTTGATTTGAAACAATGATTAAATATCTGAAAGCCCATTTCCATTTTATGCAATAATTTTTAATTCCGGCTTTCTGAAAAATATTTTCCATTTATTTTTCGAAATACGAATTAAACTTTTTAATTCGTCGTCGTAGAAAATATACTTTTATTTAGTCCACAAATTGTATTTGAAGGCTGGAATTTACCATTTGCCATACTTAACCGGCTAAATAAAATGCTTTAATTTTATAAAAGTAAAAAAAGAATTATGGATGCAATTGTAAAAAGATTAATCTCTGAAAAAGAATATTTGGAGGAAGAGAGAAAAGCCTTGAACAAAAGTGAATATTACAAAGGTGAAATATTTGCCATGGCTGGCGCTGGTGCAAATCATAATGCTATTGTAGGTGCCTTAGTGGGTGACCTTTATAGTTTTCTTAAAGGAAAATTATGTAAAGTTTATCCCAGCGATCTGAGAGTTCATAATAGCGAAAACACATTGTTTACTTATCCTGCCGTAACAGTAGTTTGTGGAAAAGAGCAATTTCTGGATGATCAATTTGACACGTTACTAAATCCAACTGTGTTAATTGAAGTCCTTTCCCCATCTACTGAAAATTACGACAGGGGAAATAAGTTCAAGTTATATCGCACCATCCCTTCTCTTAAAAATTATATTCTGATATCCAGTACAGAATACGCGGCAGAAATCTACACGCGAAATGAAAATCAACGATGGGTACTAGATACTACAAAAGGAACCGACGGCCATATTTATATTAGCGCCATTGATTACAATCTGGCAATGTCGGATGTTTACGCCCAGGTAAATGATTTGAGTCCAAAAGCGTAAAGTAAGTAATACTTTTTAGGTTGTTGAAACGGAACAGGACAATCGGCGTTTGTAAGATGGATAATTGAGGAAGCGAGCAAAGTTTTTTTGGAGAGCCTTTCTAAAGCGAACACCTGAAATAAACCTTCGTTTTTATTTGCCAATTATTAAATATCTGAAAGCCCATTTCCATTTTATGGAATAATTTTTAATTCCGGTTTTTTCAAAAATATGTTTCCATTCATTTTTTTTAAATCCTCTTAAGACAGAAAGCGGCGCATCATTTTTTACGAGATAAGATTTAGAAAATATTCTGGTACCAATTTTTATAAAATAATAAGCGATCGGATGTCGATGCAAATCATTTATAAAAAATCCAATGGTTGAATTCTTTTTCATCCAATCGAGCATTTCTATCAATTCGTTTTCTGTAAAATGATGACAGAAAAGCGAGGAGAAAATGATATCCGGCTTTTCATTTGCAAAATTGATTTCTTTATAATCAGAAACAATAAAATTTACATTTTCTATTTGTAAATTTTCTTTTGCAAAAGCAATGCATTCTTTGTTGATATCAATACCAGTAAACGAAGAAATAATGCTTTTTCTTTTGCAGAAATTATCAATTGCTTTTAAATTATCGCCGCCACCACAGCCGATTTCACAGACTGAAATCTCTTTTTTATTTTCTAATAATTTTTTAAATCCTGCGATGGTAATTGAATGGCCGCCGAGATGCGCATTGATAAATTCGAGCTCTTTCATGTTCACAGCAATGTCCTCAAACGGAATATTCTTTTGGTCAAGAATCTCTTTTTTTAATGAACGGTTTTTATAATCCATCATCAGATAAAATGAAAGTTTCCATCGTAAGTCCGGGACCAAATGCCGCTCCGAAAATATTTGCCTTCTTTTCTTTTTTATTTTCCAATGAATTCATCACTTCTTTCAATACAAATAAAATAGTCGGCGAAGACATATTTCCATAATCATTCAAAACATGATAAGAATATTGTAAATCAGCATCCGAAATAGAGGTGCATTTGGCAATAGAAGATAAAATTCTTTTTCCGCCGGGATGAATGCACCAATGCGAAATTTCTTCTTCATTCATGTTCGCATTTTCCAAAGCATGTTGCAAAAAGCGGTTAAAATCCTGTTCAATTAATTGAGGAACATAACCGGACAGCTTCATTAAAAATCCCGATGAAGAAAGTTGCCAGCTCATGTGTTCTTTTCCATTAAAACCAACTTCGCTGTAAAAGTTTTTAATCTTCAATCCCCATAAATTATCATTATCGTTTGTGATTAAAATTGCCGCGGAGCCATCGCCAAATAAAAGTGAAGCCGCAATATTATCCGCTGTGGTTTCTTTCTGAAAATGAAGCGTGCAAAGTTCTGTGCACACAACAATGACTTTTGCATTCACCTCATTTTTGCAAAAAGCATCTGCCAGTTTCATCGCATGAATGGCTGCATAACAACCCATAAAATTTACAGAAGTTCGGAAGACATTTTTCGGCAAATCCATCATTTCCATGATTTTCAAATCCAATCCGGGAGCGCTCATTCCGGTGCAACTCACTGTAATCAGATGAGTTATTTCATCTTTATTTATTTTGCGTTCAATACATTTTTCTATGGCATTTACAGAAAGAGCAGGAGCGGTTTTATTATACCAGGCCATTCGCAACTCAAGGTTGGGAAAGGGTTCCAGGTTTTCAGAAGCGGGATAGAATTGCCATTCATCTGCATTTAAACTATAATCGGGCAATACAGAATATCGTGTTTCAATAGCACTTTGATGATATAGAAATTTCAGTTTTCTTCTTTCAGTTTCATTCATCGCGTACACATTCTGCATAAATTTCAAAATATCATTCTGTTGATGTTTATAAGAAGGCAACGCTGTTGATATCGAAACAATTTTACTCAATGATTTTTAAAATTAAAATGGTAATAAATCCCATATTGGTACATGACGAAGCCAGTAAATTCATTTGCATGGTATTTTTAAAATTCGCTTCACTTTTATCCTTTCTCACTTTTGCAAACCAATTTAAAAAATATACGATTACCGGTACCATAAAAATCTGAAGAATGATAAAGTTTATAATCGTTGATTGCAAATAAAAATACCACGCCAACACCACAAAAGCAAAAGCATATACAATGCCAGTAAAAATAAAAGTGCCTTCATATCCCAGCAGATAACTGATAGAAATTACGCCATCTTTTTTATCTTCTTCGTGCTGATAAATTTGCGTGAGCGGATAAAAGCCACCAATCAGCAAAGCCGATGCAACCATCGCTAAAACGGGAATTTGTAAAGTGTGGTTGCCGCTGCTTCCATGAAAAACTAAAAAGAACGTGACCGCGCCCTGGAAAATAATTACGGTCAGATAACCGGCAATTGGATATTTTTTTAAACGGATTTTTCTATAGCTGTAAGCATGTGAAGCGAGAATGTAGAAAAAAATTCCAATAGCAAAAATGGTGGAAACAAAAAAGCCAAGTGAAATTGCTAAAACATCTAAAATAGTTGTTACAAAAAATAATTGTTTGGTAGGCTGCATCGGATTTTTTATTCCCCCAACCGGTGAAGTGTCGCGGTCCATATAACTGTTGTAACCATTGCTGGCAGGATAAACGAGCAAATGTAAAATAAGGAAAACCAAAATTGCATCCGGCCAATTTATGTTTTTTACCTGGCTTAATGCAAAGCAATAAACCGGCATTAAGAAGAAGGAAAAATGAAAGCGAAGAAGCTGTAATGTAGATTGAATTTTTTTGTTCACTCTTTAAATGTAAATCAATTATTGAATAAACTTAAAAATTGCGGCAGTTGCATTTTCGGGTACTTTTAAAAAAAAGCCACCACTTTATTTTTTGTTTTTTCCTGAAAACTTCTTTTGTTTTATTATCGTAACGCAATTACTTATTTTTATCGAAATAAAATATTTATGATTCATAAATTAAAAATTCTTTTTGCTTCGTTAATCGCAGTTGTTATCATCGCCTCCTGCAATAACAGCGGATCAAATACTACGGTATTAACATCCACAGATAGCACGAAAACTGATACGACTGTTGCTACTTACGATACTTCGTTTAAAGTGCAGGCACAATCATTTGCAGACTTGCAACTGCTTCGTTACCAGGTTCCTGGTTTCAATCAACTTCCCCTGCAGCAAAAAGAACTTTCTTATTATTTGTACCAGGCTGCACTTGCGGGACGCGATATTTTTTACGATCAAAAAAGTAAATATGGCATATTGCTTCGCAAAACGCTGGAAGCAATGTATGGAAGTTATACCGGTGATAAAACAACAGCCGACTGGAAAAAATTTGAAACGTATTGTGGCAGGTTTTGGTTTAGCAATGGAAATCATCATCATTATAGCAATGATAAATTTATGCCGGAATGTTCTTCGGACTACTTTACCAAAGTAGCCAGGGCGAGCGATTCTACAATGTTTCCAAAAAATCCGGGCGAAAGCATGGACGCTTTTTTGAGAAGAATAAAACCGATTATTTATGATCCGAAAATAGAACCCAAATTAGTAAACCTCACTCAGAATATTGATAATGTAAAAACCTCTTCTGTAAATTTTTATGAAAATGTAAATCAAAAAGAGGTAGAAGATTTTTATTCAAAATTTGAGTCAAAAGGAAATCAACCTGAATGGGGATTGAACAGTAAAGTGGAAAAAGACAGCGCGGGAAATGTGATTGAAAAAGTATGGAAGTCAGGCGCGATGTATGGTGCAGCGATTGACAAAATAATTTATTGGCTGGAAAAAGCAATTACAGTAGCAGAAGACAACGAGCAAAAAACAGCGCTTCAACTATTGGTCCAATATTATAAGACCGGCAATCTTCACACCTGGGATGATTATAACATTGCATGGGTGAACGACATAAACAGCAGGATAGATGTGGTAAACGGATTTATTGAAGTTTATTTTGATCCGCTTGGAAGAAAAGGAAGTTGGGAAAGTGTGGTTTCGATGAAAGATTTGCAGGCCACTAAAATAATCAATGCAATAGCGAGCCAGGCGCAATGGTTTGAAGATCATTCGCCCATTTTGCCTGAAAATAAAAAGAAAAATGTAAAAGGAATTATAGCAAAAGCGATTACGGTTATTGCCGAAGGAGGAAGCGCCACGCCAAGTACGCCTATCGGAATTAATCTTCCAAATAATGAATGGATCAGAAAAGATCATGGTTCAAAATCTGTCGCATTAAGCAATATTGTTCATTCATATAATGTGGCCAGTGCAACAAGTGGAATGCTTGATGAATTTGCATTGAATGACTCGGTAAAAAACCGAATCAGGAAATATGGCGATCTGGCTGAAGACCTGCATACAGATATGCATGAAGCAATCGGACATGCCTCCGGACAAATAAATCCTGGAATAGAAACTCCCGATAAAACATTGAAAACTTACGCATCAGCCTTGGAAGAAGCGCGTGCAGACCTTGTCGGATTGTATTATATTATGGATCCGAAACTGATTGAAATAGGTGTAATGCCTTCGCTGGAAGTAGGAAAAGCGGAATACGATTCTTACATGTTGAATGGATTAATGACGCAGCTCATGCGGCTGAAACCCGGCGCAGACCTTGAAGAAGCGCACATGCGCAATCGCCAGTTAAACGCCATGTGGGCTTATGAACATGGTAAAAAAGACAATGTAGTAGAATTTGTAAAAAAGAACGGAAAGACTTACGTGAAGATTAATGATTATAATAAGTTGCGCGATCTTTTCGGGCAGTTGCTTCGTGAAATCCAAAGGATAAAATCAGAAGGAGATTATAATGCCGGCAAAAATCTGATAGAAAATTATGGCGTAAAAGTGAATCATGCATTGCACAAAGAAGTATTGGAACGTTATAAAAAATTAAACATAAAACCGTACAAAGGCTTTATCCAGCCGGAGCTGGTTCCCCAAATGGACGATGATAAAATAACTGATGTAAAAATTAACTACCCGACAAATTTCTTTGATCAAATGATAGAGTATGGTAAAAAATATTCTTTTTTGCCGGTAGATAATCATTAAGAGAAACGAAGGAGATTTCATAAAAAAATCGTAGTAAAAATTTTACTGCGATTTTTTTTATTGCAGCAGAAGAAGAAATAAACTGTTTTCTTATTTCCGCGTTTTTTAAAAAGATTGCCCGATTTTATTAAATCAAAATCTTTTTTTATTTCTGGTAACTCTTAATCTTCAAATTGAAGATAAACAGACCTATTTTTTTAATATTTTCATTACCCAAATGAGTATATTTGAGTACAAGATTTTTGAGTATGCAAAAAATTATTTTTACGCTACTTATTTTTTTTGCTCAAATAAAATGTTTTGGCCAATTCAGCAAACAAATCGACAGCCTGTGCATGATGTGCAACAGGAATACTTCGGATTCTGAGAAGGTGATTACCCTTGGGCTTCTTGCGAATTATTACAACATCTTTTACCTGAACAATAAAGCCGACAGCACGCTTGAAAAACAATTATTGGTTGCGGAGCTTTCCAACAATGACAATTTGATCCTGTCAACCCTATTTGGCAATGCGATTTTAAATCTCAGCTCTACAGCCACCTCGGAAACATTTGATAAAACCATTCACTTTATTCAAAAAGGAATTGATTATGCACAGGCAAATAAAGAATACAATTATTTGGCTTTGGGATACGCTCGTTTGTCGGATTTGCAAATCCGCAGGGGTGCAGCCGATGATGCGCTTAACAGTTCAATGTCTGCCTTCTCTGTGCTCGAAAATGTAACATCCGATTCTGTAAAAGTTGAAATTTTTATTGCTGTTGGAAACGCCTATCATGCAAAAGGGGAAGAAGTGCGCGCTTGTAACAATTATAACAATGCTTTTGACATTGCTACAAGAATAAATTCGGTCTCACAGCTTACACGAATCCATCACTGTTTTTCAGAAATGTATAAAAACCTTGGAAGTAATGACCTGGCAAAAGATGAACTGAATGCCAGCCTTACATTAAATAAAAAGAGTAAGAATTCAGGTGGAATGATATTGGATTATATTGACCTTTCAAGATTGACTGATGAAAAGTTTTATATCAGTGAAGCACTGAGAATTGCAGACTCTTTAAAACTGTACGAATATCTGATATATGCAAAAAGACTGATGTATGCTTATACCTATTCAGTTGACAGAGACCCGCAAAAGGCTTTAGCTTACCTCCAAAATGATCCGGATTTAAAACAAACTTTTTTGAATAGTGGCATTGAAACGTATTACCAGACTCTGGGCAATGTTTATTTGTATTCGGGCAAATCTGATTCAGCAGTGCATTATTATCTGCTCGCACTGCCCGGGTTTGAAAAAAAATTTGATCAAAAAATGAAAATGGATCTGTATGACGAGATAGCACAAACCTACAGTTTAAAAAAAAATTATTCAATGGCAATTGAATATTATCTGAAAGCTTTGGAAATAAGCAGGCAAACAAATAAACGCAGTAGTACGATTTCGTTTTCTGACTCGCTTAGTAATTTGTATGAAAAACAAAATGATTTTAAAAATGCTTTCCTGACGAAAAAAGAAGCCGATTCAAACCGCGAAATATTAAAAACTTTTTCAAAAGAAAAAGATATCACCTTGCTAATGGTTGATCGCGAAAACAGGAAACATGAACAGGAATTATTGTTACAACAGAAAAAAGAGAATATCCATAAGAATATCCAATTTATGATGATTACCATTGTACTCGTCATTGTATTTTTTCTGATGCTCTTTATCGGTTCTTTCCAGGTATCAAAAACGACCGTTAAGATCATGGGGTACTTTTTCTTTATTTCTTTATTTGAATTTATTGTCCTGCTGATAGACCAGTTTTTTATTAAAGACACGGTGAATCATCAACCATTAATAATATGGCTTATAAAAATAGGCTTAATCGGCCTGCTTGCTCCTTTCCAACATTTTCTGGAACGGAATCTGATTGCATTGCTTGCTTCTAAAAAACTAATAGAAGTGCGTTCCGGCATTGCTTTGAAGCGCTGGTGGAGCAATATAAAAAAGTCTTCTTCACACGAGGAAGAGTTGGAAGAAGATACGGCTTTATTGTGACTATTCAACTGAATGTGAAGCACAAGGGGATGGGGGAGGACAATACCCGGTTCCCTTGATATATTGTATCGTATTATAGGTATTTGCAAATTCCCTGTTTGCAACCTGAATAAAAGTCCATCCTGAATGGTTTGCGTCTTTAAAAACAATAGAAATACCACTTTTTATTTTTATCACCATGATAACTGTTGGAAAATGTTTTACTCCTGTATCTACTAATGCAGATAAGAAAAAGAAGACTGAATCCACATTAGGGTTCGTAAAAACTTTTCTCACATCTGCGGTATCGAAATATGAAGATGTATATAGCAATCGTTTTTTATGCGTCACATGATACTTATGTGTTGGAAACCGCTGTATCATCGCCTTCGCTTCTTTTTCGGACAGAGCATTTGGACTAGTAAAAAAATCCTCCGCTTTTGTTGGCTTAGGAAATGGGCCCTTTAGATCTTTAGATGATGAACAACCAAGAATCATACATACGATTACTCCTGAAACAAAAAATAATTTTTTCATAATATAGCTTTTTAAATTATAAAAGAATGAACAGCAGTTGCTCAAAAGATAATTTGATCTTGTTTGCTTGTGGAGGCGGAGGGGAATAGAACGATTGATATTAGAAAGTAGTTCTATTGAATAAAGTTATCATTTATAAAATCAAATTAAAAAATAATTTTCGTTTATATTTTATTCGAAAAGAATTATCACAGTAAAACGACTTTTAACCGTGATTTCTAATTTGATTTTGTAGAAAGATATCAACACGATTTTTTTTGATTAAGAAGAATTGATAGTAAAATATCTTTTTTTTTTAAAAAAAAATCAGGAATAATTTTTTCTTAATGGTTTTTATTATTTCATTTAAAAATAAAACATCATGAGAGATTACCGATGGAATCCTTACAAAGATGATTGGCACGATTCCGATATTTATCGGGATTCAAACTGGAATTATGACCCTCGCGATGAGAATTATTATCTGGGAAGAATCAATCAATCCGGCAACAATGATTTGAATCAGAGGTATTACACTGATAATTATAGCGACCGTTATTACCGGCAGGATGAATTAGAAAAAACCAATGACCGGCCTCCTGAACATCCGTATAAGAACAACGATTTTTATGGCCATAAAAAAAGGAATTACCGTATGCCTGAAGGGCCACATCGGGGAAAAGGTCCAAAAAATTACAACCGTTCAATAGAAAGAATTAAAGAAGATGCTTCTGATCGGCTTATGGACGATTCCCTGATTGATGCATCTAATATTGATTTAGAGGTAAAAGATGGTGAGCTTATTTTATCAGGAACAGTCGATACGCGTTTTGAAAAACGTCGTGCAGAAAATTTAGTGGAAAATGTTTCCGGAGTGAGAAATGTTCAAAATAATCTTCGGGTTTCTGGTAATAAAACGAGCTGAAAATTTATTTTCCTTTTCATTTGATTATACATTTGCTTCGATCAATATTTCAAAACCCATTCAAAGTTGAAATTCATTGGAAGCAAATCATTTACCTTCAAGTATCCTAAACAACCACCTGTTTTCTGCTGATCATCTCGCTCAGTTAGCAAGTGTAGATGAAATTCCGATGGTAAATCCGGGTTTTGAAGATGAAAAACTGAAAAATATTTTTCAATATTTTTCCACTGATCCTGAAGAAATGGAAAAGGAATTGCATCAATATGCTAAAGAATTATTGGACGAAGGAAAACTGTCAGAAGCATGGCAGGTGTTGCTGGCATTGGTTTGAAAAAGAATTTAGAAACAGGAATTGCGGGTATTTATTCGTTTACTGAAATCTTTTTGCTTTATTGAACCGGCTCTTGCTCAATCAATTCCTTTACTTTATCAATTTTAGAATCTTTCCCTTTTAAGATATCACGCCAGTTTGGGCCCACATACACATCGGGAATCACCCCGGTTCCTTTTTCAGGAATGTGATCGTACTGTACCAGCTTAAAAACAGGAAGCCTTACTCTCAATTTTGTATTTGGCAAAGTAATATTCGGAATCATAATTCCTGAATTTCCGTACCAGCCGCCACCCGTTTCTTCGCCCACTAATTTTATGTTTTTTTGTCCTTTTACTGCATTACAAAATAAGGATGACGCAGAATAAGTAAATCCATTGGTAAGAATGAAAACGTTCCCGTCAAAATGATTTTTTCTTTTCGGATAAAAACGATGGCGCTCCCAATAACCAAAATGATGTTTACCGTCTTTCTCATTGTGAGTTACAAAAAATAAACCGATGTTGTTGAAAAAACCACCGGAAATATATTTTGTATAAGGCTTCAAAGTATTGCTGCGGGCGTAGGCAGTATCTGCCACTTTAAAAGATTTATCTCTTAGATATTTCGTAAGAAAAACTGATTTGATAATGTCTCCACCTCCATTTGCGCGGATGTCAATTACTAAATTTTTTGTTTTATTTTTTCGCATTTCACGAAAGGATTTTCTGAAAAAACTTTTTAAATTTCCTTTTGAAAAACTATTAACGGTCATTAAAGCAAACAAGGAATCATATTGTAAAGAACGGATATCCTGCAGCCGCTCCTGGTGAGTACGTTTTCTTTCATAGATTTTCCTTTCCTTTTTTTGCTTTTTCATGGTATCGGGGACAGGTGCAAAATAAGGAATCAAGGTTTTCTTGTCAATGCCATTGCTGTCCGTATAATCTATCTGGTATTTTTTATACAATCCAAAAATATTCCGGTGGAAATAAGGAAAGTCAACACTTAAGCGGATATAATTTACATTTTCAGAATAACCATCTTCTACGAGGAAATGAAACATGTAATTGATGAGATCGGCATTCTTCATTTCATTGATGGCAGTGATAAAAGATCCGTTTTGAATGAGGCGGTTTTTATGATTGAGATTGCCGATAACCATCATCGTATCTTTCCATACTTTCAAATAAAGTGGAAATGATGGAATGGTTTTATTTTTTGTAAAATGGTCCCAGCCTTTGCTCATGCTGAAACTGGTGTGCCCACAATGAATGTTTGCAGTAAGCGGCGCCAATATTTGCCAGCCAAACTGAAGCTCTGTCATGGAATCGGCAATAGCCTTATAGCCCCTGTCAAAATAATAGTCCATGCTGTCTTGTGAAGTGTACCAATAAAGAGCCGGATGTTTTTTTTCTAAGATATTTCTGAGTAAACTATAATCTTCCTGTAGAGCTTCTTTTGAATATTTTTTATCCGGGTTATAATTCTTTGAGACCGAGCATGAAAAATATAATGGTAAAGAAAACAGGAAAAATAAGCGCCTCATGATTGTAATCCGTATAAAAATGTTACAATAATATTTCTTTAAAAAATTAAAAATCATTTAAGCGCGTTCCATCCCTGCGCAGTAAGCGGATATTTATTTCCGCCTTTGGTAATAATGATGGAACCATCGTCCTTGTCAGTAATATGACCTACAATGCTGATGTCTGTGCTCATCGAGATGGCGTCATAATCTTTTTGTTCAATGGTAAAAAGCAATTCATAATCTTCACCACCGCTCAATGCGCATGCAGTCGGATCCAGTTCCAGTTTATACGCAAATTGCCGCGCCATATCATTCACCGGAATTTTTTCTTCATACAATACACAACCCACTTCGCTTCTATTACAAATATGCAGAAGCTCACTGCTCAATCCATCGCTGATATCTATCATGGCTGTCGGTTTGATTTGTTTTTCTGCAAAAAAATCAATGATGTCTCTTCTTGCTTCCGGTTTTAAGAGCCTTCCCACAATGTAATCCTGGTTTTCCAGATCGGGCTGGACTCCTTTTGTTTCCAAAAATATTTTTTTTTCTCTTTCCAGTAAAGTCAATCCCAAAAAAGCCGCACCTAAATCGCCGCTCACACAAATAAGATCACCTTTTTTTGCGCCGCTTCTTGTAACGAAGTTATTAGGTGCTACTTCTCCAATTGCGGTTACGCAAATAATGAAACCTTTTTGTGAAGAAGTGGTATCTCCCCCTACAAGATCCACATTGTATCTATCGCAGGCGGCATATACGCCATCATAAAATTCTGTCAGGGCTTCTACGCTGAAACGGTTGCTGAATGCAATGCTCATCGTTATCTGTGCCGGCGAAGCGTTCATGGCATATACATCGCTCAGGTTTACTATTACACTTTTATAACCGAGATGTTTCAGGGGATTGTACATCAAATCAAAATGAATTCCTTCAACGAGCATGTCGGTTGTAACCACCGTTTGTTTCCCGAAATGATCCATAACTGCAGCATCATCGCCCACAGTTACAATGGTTGAAGCATTTCTTATTTCATTATTTTTTGTAAGATGATCTATCAGGCCAAATTCGCCGAGAGTCGCTACTTCAGTTCTTTCCGGATCCATTTTGATGTTTTATTTTTTTGATAAATAGTTTACAAAGTTAATTCCAATTTATGGAAGGTTTGGGATTGTATTTTTATGGAATAAATATGTTGGCAGTAAAGAAAGAAATAAGGGGAATTTGTGTTTTCAGATTGAAGAAATTGAACCGCACCCATAATTTGTAGCATCGGTCTTATTTTCGTAAGTTCGGTAGATGAAAACTTTGGTAATAAATCTTCCTGAAGATGTTGATATAACTGAAAAGGAAGCGAAAATTTTGCTGGCGGCCAAATTGCATGAGAAAGGATCGTTGTCTCTTCGGGAAGCTGCTGAATTATAGTAGATGCGAAACTGAATGGAATTATTCCTTCTGTGAAGCCAATTTTATCGAAAATAAAACGAACTAATTTCAGAAATACGGCAAAAGTTGAAGCAATGATTTTGAAGAAAGCCGAAGAGTAACTTCCTAAAATGTGAATAGTATAAAAGACAAAAAGGCCTCATGCATTTTTGCATGAAGCCTCACCAACTAAACTTCCAAAACTATTTTCAGATGTACATAATAAATGTGTAATTATCCGCCAGTTGTTGTTCACAATTAGGAATTAAAGCGGTTCTTTTATTTAGATTTTCAATTTTTTTATCAATTTCTTCTTTCGCTTTATTCAACGAGTCCTTCAGGCGGTTTACTTCTTTTTGGCGGGCCGCTTTCATAGAATCAACTGCCGCCTGCATTTTCTGAATTTGCTTTTCCTGCGCATTTTTTAAAGAATCTGTTTTAGGGTTCTTGTCATAACGATAGGCGCCGCTGTTGTCGTTTTCCTGTGGAGTCGCAGGAGCATTATTATCATCTGAATTATTGTTCCAGTCATCATCCCTGCCATCAGAACGCCTGCCATCCAGCGTATAAAGACCATCTTGTTTCATAATGTATTCAACGCCGTAATTAAAATCATAATGATTGTCGTTGTCATTATTATAATACCAATCCGGATCACGGGTAAAGATGCGATAACTTACCCGATTGCCATATCCAAAGCTTTTGTCGATCTTAATGTGATGGCCGACCGGTACTGCGATTGTAGCTTCTACATATTGATTGCGAAATTTATCGGTAGTATTGACCGTGATAGCTCTGTCGAGTGTTAATAAAGAATCATTTTGTTGTGCATTAAAATTAATTAGCGAAACCAACGTATCAGCAAATCTTCGGGTTCTTCCATTCGACATTTTGATGATGCTCAGTTGAAAACTGTCTGTCGGAGATTTGATAATCTTTATCTGAACATTCGCTATAAATGCAGTGTCTTCCGATGAACCAAACGTTCCAAAAGGCTCCAGGTTAAACCATCCAATTCTTCTGTAATTGAGATTTTGCAAAGGAACGACGTCAAGACTTTTTACTGTCGGGTTTGATAAGGGTATTTGTTGTTCATTTATGGAACTAACACTTCTAAAATCACGGCCAACAGATGTGATTAAAGAAATAAAACAAACGATTCCGAGAATCCAAAGCGCTACAAATGAATAACGCATTAATTTATTCGCGGTTTTTACCCTTGCAAATCGTCTGATAATAAAAGTGATGATTCCAATAACCGGAACTGCAATAAAAAAAATCAATGTACCCCATGCAAGTAAAGTTTGCCACCCATCGTTTAAAACAAAATTCTTCAGAGGAAATAAACCAATTGCTACAATCGCTATTGCAAATAAAGCAACGATGATTGCCAATGCGATACAACCCAGAATAAAATACATAAATATTTTAAAAATGGTTGTAATCACATTTCCTAACATTCCACTGGAGCGGCGTGCGGCATAATTAACTTCTTTTCCAAAATCCGCACCTTTTTCTTTTGCAAAGTTTCCTGCTTCGGCTCCCATTTTTCCCATTCTTTCACCTACATCCTGACCCATTTTTCCTACCCTCACACCTACTTCTTTCATTTCTTTCAACACTGAATTTTTAATAGAATTTAAGTCTACTTTTTCACCTTTCATTTCCAGTTTTTCTGAAGTAGTATTTGCTTCCGGAATCACCAGCCATAGAATAATGTAAATAATAAAACTGCCGGGGCTAAAAGAAAAACTTAAAAAATTTGGAAAAGTAAGCGGCCCAAAATGTCCCCATCTGAAAAAGAAAGAAATAAATGGAATTAGAAATATAAATCTGGGCAACCATGGATTTACATCAAAATAACTTCCTATTCCGCTGCACACGCCACCGATGATTTTATCATCAGGATTGCGATACAACCTTTTGCGGACGCCGTTTTCAAGCATATTGCTTCCGGGTACAAACATCCATAAAATGACATAAGCAAGAACTCCGATTCCGGAGACAAGGAACAAAATTCTGACGATTACGGGGTCAATTCCGAAGTAAGCAGCGATACCGCTACAAACACCGCCCAGAATTTTATTGTTCTCATCGCGATAAAGGCGTTTGCCTTTCCAACTCCAATCGCCCTGGAACACATTTTCGCTCTTCTTTGCATTATCAGCACCTGCATTTTTATCGTGATCTGAGTCGCCTTTTTCTGCCTCTTCAAAATCAGAAGGGCGGCCCATGTTCTTAATAATTGCATTGACATCATCATCTGTGATGCAGGTGCTGCCCGCTTTTAATCTTTCCTGAAACAATTCGCTGATGCGGCTTTCAATGTCATTGATGATTTCATCTTTACCTTCTTCATTAGCAAAATAGCGGCGCAGGCTTTCTATATATTGTTGCAGCAATTCATAAGAACTTTCTTCAATCGGTACTATCGTACCCTGAAAATTTATATTAATTACCTTTTTCATTTTAATTGTAGTTTATTGGTTGTTAAGTTGATTTATGGTTATTTATTTTTTCCCGTTATTGTTTCTACAGCGCCTGCCAATTCCAGCCATGTTGCTTCTAATTCTTCATAAAATTTTGCTCCTTTTTCTGTAAGGGAAAAGTATTTGCGTGGTGGCCCGCTGTTGCTTTCTACCCAGCGGTAAGTGAGAAATTCGGCATTTTTTAATCTCGTTAGCAAAGGATACAGTGTTCCTTCCAGGATATTCAGGTTGGCCGATTTCATGATATCAATTATATCACTGGGATACGCTTCTCCAAGTTTGATAATTGACAAAATGCAAAACTCCAAAACTCCTTTTCGCATCTGGCTTGCTGTGTTATCAATATTCATTGTGATTGGTTTTTTATCTTTTTTCAGATTTCTAAGACAAAGGTAATACATTTCACAATACTATGCAATACATACTACCTGCTTTTTTATGGTAGCGGTTGAGTTCTTTTATTGAAACGTAGTGCTGATAAGGGTTTTAGTGGAAAATTGTCTTTAAAAGAAAATAAAATATTTTTATAAAAGGATGAAAGAATGGATAAATGGTATATTAAAAGAAGAATAAAATAACGCCTGAAAGGTTATTCCTCATGTCAAAATTTTTTTTGAAAATTTGAAAATAATGGCTGAGCCCTCTGTTGTAAACAGGTTTTTTATGTTTGCCACATGGCAAATAAAAAGAGGGTGGTTAATTACATCGTTGGTTTTAATTTTTAATACGGATTAAAGTTAAAAACAGGAAAAGATTCTAACGGCTCTTGATCATTTTATACTTTTGACGCCGTAAATTTTCAATCATTGTTTAATCCACTCCGGTTTATTTTTCATGGTCAAACGCTCTGGCTTTCGCCTGCCCGTTGTATTTTTTGGGAAGAAGAAAGTGCATTGATTTTATCTGATCTGCATTTTGGAAAATCTGGCCATTTCCGCAAATCCGGCATTGGCATTCCTCAAAATATTTTTAAAGAAGACCTTCAAAAATTATTTGCCCAAATTGGATTTTTTAAACCAAAAGTGTTGCTGATAGCAGGAGATATGTTTCACAGCACCGCCAATAAAGAAATAGAATTATTTCTAAAATGGCGTAATGATTTTGCCGACGTACAGTTTAAATTAATCCGTGGAAACCACGATATTTTATCCGCCACATTTTATAAAGATGCGAATATTGATGTAGTTGATAATAAATTATTAGTCAAAGATTTTTGCTTTACTCACGATATTGCTTCTTCATGTAACGATGAAAAAAATAAGCATTTTACTTTTTCCGGACATATCCATCCGGGCATAAAAATGAATGGTACAGGCAATCAATCCTTAATGCTTCCTTGTTTTTATTTTAGTAAAAAATATGCAGTCCTGCCTGCTTTCAGCGCATTCACAGGGTTGACAAAAATAAAACCATCCAGTTCCGACCACGTTTTTATTTTGCTGAAAAGTGAGGTAATGCAATTGCAATAATTTTTACTTCCGGTAATGGTTCTTTTACCGTTGTGAATTTTTGTGCAGGAAATCAGCAATTCATCTTATTCCTTCGTTTACTGCCGGCCTCTTCCCGCCAAACTTTATCTCTTCGAAGATGGTAATTCCGTTTTGGTTTTACTCACAACAGAAGTAACGCTTGATATCACTCCTGCAATATCAGAAAGATCAGCAGGTACGATCATCGTATTATTTGTTTGCGCCAGTTTACCGAATTCTGTAAGATATTGCTCTGCAATACGCAGGTTTACAGCGCTGAGGCCGCCTTCTTCATTGATCGCTTGTGCAATTTCCCGGATGCCTTTTGCAGTAGCCACTGCCACCATTTCTATTTCAGAAGATTTTCCGCTCGCTTCATTTATTCTTTTTTGTTTTTCACCTTCGGATAACGCGATAGTTTGTTGTTTCTCACCTTCAGCCCGATTTATTTTGGCTTGCTTGTCCCCTTCCGATTCTGCAATCAGCGCTCTTTTCTCACGCTCTGCACGCATCTGTTTTTCCATCGCGTCTTTGATACTTTGCGGGGGTGATATATTTTTTACTTCATATCGTGAAACTTTAATTCCCCAAGGATCGCTGGCTCTGTCGACTGCTTCTACAATCGTTGCATTCACTGTCTCACGCTCTTCAAAAGTTTTGTCCAGTTCCATTTTGCCTATTACGCTTCGCATAGTGGTTTGTGAAATCTGAATCACAGCGAATTTGTAATTATCAATTCCATAAGAAGCTTTTTGGGGATCGATCACCTGCAGGTAGAGTACGCCATCAACCTCCACAGCAATATTATCTTTGGTGATACATATTTGAGAAGCAACATCGAGCGCTTGTTCTTTCAGGTTTTGCTTGTAAGCTACTTTATCAATAAAAGGTATTAAAATATGAAAACCGGCTTCCAGTGCACGGTTAAATTTACCCAATCTTTCAATGATGTAAACCGACCGTTGTGGCACTACTTTAAAGGTAGATAAAAATGCCACCAACAAAAAAAGGATTACAAATACCAGGATTATGGTTGATGCTGTCATAAGTTTTTAGTTGATTTTACCATTAATAAAATGCTTTCGTTTCCTATAATAATTACATTCTCGCCTTTTTCAATGGTATCTTCAGAAGCCGCCTGCCAGGTAGTGCCTTTGAAATCTATTTTGCCATTTTCTCCCGGAGAAATGGCGGTTACAGCTTTAGCTGTTTTACCCAGAAATTCATCTTCCAAAAGTTCAGTGGAGTGTTTTCTTTTCCATAATATTTTTGACAGCCATTTTCTTAGCAGAAGAATCGTTACGATAGAACTGATTAAAAAGACAATTAATTGTTCATTAATGCTCAGATCTATGAAAAGACAAAGTATCGCTACAATCCATGCTCCCACAGCAAAAAAGAAAAGTATCAGCCCGGGCAACACGAACTCCAGAAGAAATAAGATGAATCCTATAATAATCCAGATAACAGCAGCGTTCAGGAAGCTCTCCATTGAAGATTAGTTATTTGATAATGAAGTGTCAAATATAGAGGAATAATGTGGAAGTTTCGAGCAAAGGTTTTTAAACTTTGTCGCACTTATTTTCCTGCTATTCGTTTCCAATAATTTCTGGGTTTCTTATTCCAATTTCTCTTTAAAAAAATCAATCGTCCGTTGCCAGGCAAGTTCGGCAGCGGCTTTATCATAGCGTGGTGTGGTATCATTATGAAAGCCATGATTTACATTTGGATAAATATAGGCAGTGTATTGTTTGTGATTGGCTTTTAAAGCAGCTTCGTAGGCTGGCCAGCCATCGGTAATCCGGGTATCCAGTCCTGCATATTGGAGGAGTAGCGGTGCCTGTATCTTCGGTACATCTTCTGCTGCAGGTTGGCTTCCATAAAATGGAACGGCTGCAGCCAGATCGGGAAGATCAACAGCCATCATATTTGCAATCCATCCGCCAAAGCAAAAGCCCACGACACCGACTTTGCCATTGCAATCTTTATTGTTTTTCAGATAGTAAAATGCAGAGATAAAATCTTCGAGCATTTTATTTTTGTCGAGTTTACTTTGCATTTCGCGCCCCTTATCATCATCGCCGGGATAGCCTCCGAGAGGAGTTAATGCGTCAGGGGCAATGGTAATAAAACCGGCAATTGCAGCTCTTTTGGCCACATCTTCAATGTAGGGATTCAGGCCGCGGTTTTCATGAACCACTACAATCCCACCTACTTTCTTTTGCAAATCAACAGGTTTTGAAAGCAAGGCCTTGATTCTGCCGCCGCCGTTGGGAGAATCATAATAAATGTATTCAGATGTGATACGCGGATCGTCTGTCTTTACCTGTAAAGTATTCTTATAATCAGGCATCAAAAAACTCACGAGTGAAGGTACGGTGAGGCCGCCCACTGCGTATAAGGATAACTTTTGCATAAACTCGCGCCTGTTCACGCGGTTGTGCGCATAATCATCATACAGGTCAAACACTTCCTGTTTGATGTCTTCTTTTTTAATTTGATTCATAATGATCGAATTGTTGTGTGAAGCTTCTTTCGGGCGAAGAGGTGTTTAAAAACCCAACAACCAAGTTAAGGCATTTTTTTGTTGGAACTTATTATCATCAGAAGTTTTTATGAAAAGAAAGTGTTTATATGAAACATCGTACCAAAAGGAAAAAACAGGTTATTTATTTGTTTACTGGTTTTATCGTTCAAGGAAGCACTTTTAGAAAAAGCTATCGAAACCTGCTAGTTCCGGCCGTTGTTTAATTTGCCTACAAAATACTTTCCAGCTCTTTCAAATGCCGGATGATATAAGTAGGCTTTTCACCACATTCCGCATTTATATGATTTACAAAAATGGAATCCATTCCGGCATTTTGTGCGCCCAGAATATCCGCATGCAGGTTGTCGCCAATCATGATGCTTTCTTCAATTTTCCCGGCTGCTTTATTTACAGCATATTCAAAAATTTCTTTTTTCGGTTTTACAGAATTGGATATCTCAGAAGTGATGATGTTTTTAAAATATTTAGTGAGCTCAGAACTCGCTAATTTTAATCTTTGTGTTTTTTCAAAACCGTTGGTGATAAGATGAAGCGAATATTTTTTTTCAGTCAGGTAATCCAAAATTTCATGAGTGTATTCAAATACCTTCTTTTTTGTAGGCAATGCCTCCAGGAAATATTCGCTCATATCTT
The DNA here is from genome assembly GCA_963706825.1 of uncultured Chitinophagaceae bacterium. Lineage (GTDB taxonomy): Bacteria > Bacteroidota > Bacteroidia > Chitinophagales > Chitinophagaceae > Ginsengibacter. The sequence goes on from CAVPNT010000008.1 coordinate 219,245, forward strand.
TTGCCAGTTTTTCATCAGCTATTTGAAAATCAAGCAGGGTGCGCCACATCCTGCGCCACTTCAACTCTTCGGTAGTGATATATCCTTTTTCATAGCGGCCCCATAAAGTCAGATTGTGATTCAGATAGATTGAATAGAATTTACTGAAAGGGCCAATCGCTTTGGATTCCAGGTTAAAAAAATCATACAGCTCTGCAAGCGATTCTTCCGCATTTGCATCAAAATCCCACAGGGTATGATCAAGGTCGAAAAAAAGATGCTGGTATTTCAAGGTCGTATTTTTAAATTATCGTGTTAAGATTTTAGATTTGCCTGATAAGAAAAAACGAAATGATATGCAAAATATTGTAATAACAGGCAGTAGCAAAGGTATGGGAAAAGCTATGGCACAGAAGTTTGCCGCCGCAAAAAATAACATTTTTATTTGTTCAAGAAATGAAAAGGAGCTTGCAAAAACAGCAGGGGAAATCAATGAAAAACATCCCGGTTCCGTTCAATATTTTTCGGCAGATCTTTCACAGAAAGAGGAGGTTTTAAAATTTGCAGACTGGCTTTTAACAAAAAATCTTCCTATAGATGTTCTCATCAACAATGCCGGTCAATTTGTACCCGGAAGTGTATATAATGAACCGGAAGGCAATCTTGAAAAAATGATGGATATTAATTTGTTTTGTGCTTATCATCTCACGCGTGCTTTGCTTCCGCAAATGATGGAAAATAAATCAGGCCACATCTTCAATATATGTTCCATCGCCGCTTTGAAGGCGTATAACAATGGTGGTTCTTACAGCATCAGTAAATATGCGTTGATGGGTTTCAGCAAAAATCTACGGGAAGAAATGAAACCATTCCATATTAAAGTATCCACTGTTTATCCCGGCGCCGTTTTTACTTCCTCGTGGGAAGGAGCGGATATTTTGCCGGAAAGAATTATGGAAGTAGACGACATTGCAAATATGATTTTTGCAGCTTCTTTACTTTCACCGCAGGCTTGCGTGGAAGACATCGTTATCAGGCCTTTACTAGGTGATCTTCCTTAATTTTTTTTTAACAGCCGCTTATTCTATTAACCTTTTTTTAAATTCAATTACAAGTACTTTTGTAACTCATCTTTGCTGAAGAAATGAGTATATTTTTACGATCTTATTTAAAAAAAATTTCGGCTTCTTTTATTTTTCTGACAGCAATTTTTTTTGCACACGCTTCTTTTGCACAGATTAAATTTTCAGTGGTTTGTCCTGATAAAAAAATCGGCAAAAACGATTTGTTGCAAGTTCAATTTAAAGTAGAAGGGGCTTCGGATGTGGATAATATTACGCCTCCTTCGTTCCAGGATTTCAATATTGTATCCGGCCCTAATCAGCAAAGAAGCGTAACAAATATAAACGGAAAAATAAGCCAATCTGTGTCTATTTGTTTTTCATTGCAGCCCACTTCAACCGGCAAATTTACAATTGGATCAGCTACAGCAATTGCTGATGGCCATGATTATAAAACCAATCCAATAACGATTGAAGTGGTTGCTGGTTCTATTGTTCAGCAAAATAGCGGCAATCAAAATTCATCGCCATTTCCGAATTTGAATTTTGATTTCCCGCCTGCTCCGGTTGCCCATCAGTTTGATGATTACATTTTAAAACCGGGAGAAAATGTTGCTGAAAAAATTAAGAAAAATATTTTTATAAAATTAGATGTTGACAAAAAAAGCTGCTATGTAGGCGAGCCGGTGGTGGCCACTTATAAACTGTACACCCGGCTTCCTTCTGAAACCAACGTTACGGATGCGCCATCCTTTAATGGCTTTTCTGTAAGCGATATTGACGTAAATAATAATGCGGTGCCCGAGAAATATAATGGACGCCTTTATAATGTTTACACGATGCGTAAAGTGCAATTATACCCTTTGCAGCCCGGCAATATTACCCTTGATCCGGTAGTCGCCGATAATAAAATTACTTTTATAAAATCACAGTACGCAAATTCGCAACAGGGCAGTGGCTTCTTCGATATGTTTGACAACCTCGGCCAGGCGGCGCTTCCACCGGAAGCACAAATAGATCAGAATGTAATTTTAAAGTCCACTCCAATAGTGATTACGGTAAAGCCTTTGCCGTCAGAAAATAAACCGATAGATTTTAGAGGCGCAGTTGGCGATTTTACCATTACTGCCTCATTAGAAAAAAATAAAATTACTACCGATGATGCGGGCACTCTGAAACTTACTGTATCAGGAAAAGGAAATATTCAATTGATAAATGCTCCTTCAATTACCTGGCCCAAAGGGATTGATGGTTATGATGCAAAAGTGAGAGACAACGTGGATAAGGGCAAAGTGCCAATGCAGGGAAGTAAAGTTTTTTCTTTCCCTTTTACCGTTTCTAAACCTGGCAACTATACGATCGATTCCATTTCATTTTCTTATTTTGATCCGCAAACTTCCACTTATAAAACATTGCATACATCCGCTTTGCAGGTAGAAGTAAAAAAAGGGAAAGGCATCCACATCAATCCTTTGGTAAAAACTTCCCAACAAAATGACACAGGAGATTCTTTTACTAAAAGAACAGAATTAATTGCAGGAATCGTTTTTGTCATTGGAATTATTTTTTTAATTATTTTTTTAATTATCAAAAAAAATAGAAATAAAGATGACCTCGAAAGAGAAATAAAAGTGGACGATTTGAAAAATGAAGCCGGTGAGGTAGCGGAAGAATTTATGATTCCTGAAAGCCCGCTGACTGGCGCACATGAAAAACTGGTTCAACGTGACAGCAAATCGTTTTACCACACTTTGGATGCTTCTTTGAAAAAATATTTATCCTCAAAATTAAATATTCCGGCCAATGAATTATCGCGCAAAAGATTGACAGAAGAGCTGGATAAATGCAACGTAAGCCTTAATACTTCTTTAATGCTCACATCCCTCATGGATGAAATAGAAATGAATTTATACGCACCTGCTTCCAACATGAATGAGCTGAATACGGTATTTGAAAAAGCGTCGGAGGTAGTATCTTTGCTGGATAAACAGGTTTGTTGAATGATTTAATTATCTTATTATTGAATTATTAATTTACTCGTGGAGGATTTTAAAGAGTTGGGCTTAGAAATGGGGTCAGAGTGGAAATAGGATTTGTCTTTATTTCTGTGTTTACTGCATGAACCCTTCAACCTTCAACCTCGAACCTCGACCCCTCTTATCTTCTGAACAACCATTTCCCCATTTCTTTCAATGTTACTTTTTTACCATAAAGTAAAATTCCGGTGCGGTAAATTTTCGCTGCAAGCATGGTAGTTAAAATAAAGCCGGCGATAAGAGAAAGCATAGAGGCTATGATTTGCCATGCCGGTACATTTCCTGATGGAATGCGGCCCATCATTACAATTGGTGAAGAAAAAGGTATGATGCTTCCCCATACAGAAATTGGAGCATCGGGTTTGCCGACAGCTGTTGTCATAATGATAAATGATAAAATAATGGGCATAGTTATCGGCAACATTAATGATTGAGCTTCCTGGGGATCTTCGTTTACTACGCTTCCCACTGCTGCAAATAAAGCAGCGTAAAATAAATAGCCTGCTAAAAAATAAAACAAAAAGCATGGAATGATCAATGCCCAGTTTGCGGATAAAAAAGTGCTCTTTGCATTGAGAAAATTCATGGCTGCTGTGCTATCGCCTGATGCCCCCATGGTATTCATGGCCTGCGCATGTTGCAGTACATCCGGTGAAAAAAAAGCAGTGCTCACGGAAGATAAAAGGACGATCAGTACAAGCCAGATGAGCAACTGTGTAATGCCAACAGCTGCAATGCCAAGGATTTTTCCCATCATTAGCTGGAAAGGTTTTACCGAGCTGATGATCACTTCTGCAATGCGGTTCATCTTTTCTTCCATTACGCCGCGCATTACTGCTGCACCATAAATAAACAAGGTAATGTATATGAGAAAGCCGCTGCCATAGCCGATTCCATAGGAAAGTGCCGCATTGGATTTTTCTGTTTTATTTCCCTGTTTTACGACAGTCCGGAATTTATACATCCCGTCTTCCTTTATTTTGTTGATAGAATCCAACACTTTTTTGTCAATATTATTTTTCAAAAAGGCCTGATTTCTGATCGCATCATTAATCTGATCTTTTATTTTATCTTCCGCCTCCATTCCAAGTTGCTTCGTAGAGATCAATGAGATAGAATCATTTCCTGAATCATAATCTTCCGGAATATTTAAAAAAGCAGAATAACCTTTTTCTTTAAAATTATTTGCGGTTACATCCGACGGATATTCGTAAGTAATCAAGTCACTACTTTGAAAACTGTTTTTAAAAATGCCATTGCTGTCACTAACAGCAATTTTTTGATTTTCATGGCTGCTGATAGAAAAATAAGCAGAAGCAAAAATAAACCCGATAAAAAATAAAGGGAGCAAAATGGTAGAGAGAATAAATGTCCTGTTTCTGACTCTTGTCAGGTATTCACGTTTTATAACCAGCCAGATTTTATTCATAAAATTTTTTTTCCTTAATTCTTAATTCTTAATTCTTAATTCTCAATTCTTTCTTCCCGCTACCCTGATAAAAATATCATTCAATGAAGGCAATACTTCATTGAATGAAACAATCGCTGCCTGATGGTTTAGAAATTCCTGTAATACAGTTGCGGGTTTGTTGCCGTCTTTTATTTTTACGTGAAAAGAGTTTTCTTTGGAATCAATAATATCGAATGCGCTGCCGGAAAAGCTTTCAGGCAATTCTTCAAATCCAACGTTAAAAATATGTTCTTTAAAATCGTTTTTGATTTGTTTTACGCTTCCATCCAAAATTTTCTTTCCATTATTCACCAAAACAATTTTATCGCAAATTTCTTCTACCTGTTCCATCCGGTGGGTACTGAAAATAATTGTGGTTCCCTTTTGGGCCAATTTAAAAATTTCATCTTTGATAAGATTGCTGTTTACGGGATCGAGGCCACTAAAAGGCTCATCAAGGATCAGCAATTTGGGATCGTGTAACACAGTTGTTACAAATTGTAATTTTTGCCCCATTCCTTTACTAAGGTCATTTACCTTCTTGTTCCACCAGCTTTCCATTTCAAATTTTACAAACCATTCTTTTATCTTCTTCATTGCATCCCGGCGGCTCATTCCTTTGAGCATGGCCAGATACAAAGCCTGCTCGCCGATTTTCATTTTTTTATACAAACCTCTTTCTTCAGGCATATAGCCGATTTTCGAAATATCGTCAACGGGGTTAAATTTTTTGCCCTCAAAAAAGATATTGCCGCTATCCGGATAAAAAATTCCGGTGATCATTCTCAGCAAAGTGGTTTTGCCAGCTCCATTCGGGCCAAGCAGTCCAAAAATGCTTCCATCTGGAATAGAGAAACTGATATCATCCACCGCTTTATGCGTGGCATAATATTTTTTGAGATTTTGTAATTCAACAATCGCCATGGCTATGTTTTAAAATGAAAACATTTTGGTCCAAATAAAATAGAAGCGAAGATATTAAACGCAGATTAATGAATACGATTTTTTATATAAACGGATACTTTGCCGTAAAACAGAAATTCTGATTATTTCTTTCTTTGTTGCCGGCAGGATTAATGAATTTCTCGGAAAATAGATAATAATAAAATTTCGATAAAATCGAAATTTCGATAGCCATTTATTAAACTTTACTTTCAAAATTTTATCCTAAAGAAAAACATCAGATGAAAAAAATCCTTTTTTTCGTAACAACATTAATTTTCATAACCATTTTTATTGCTGGCTGCCGCCCTTCTTATGTGGTAAGAGACAGGCCTTATGCACCACGATATTCACAACCCTTAGCGCCAGGCCCGGGTTATATCTGGGTAAGTGGCGAATGGGTGCCACGCCATGGGACCTATCAATACAGGAGAGGCTACTGGGCACCCGCCAGGCGCGGCCACATGAATTATGTGGAAGGCCACTGGCAAAGCAGAAGGGGTGGATGGGTTTGGATGCCAGGCCATTGGCGATAAATTTATTTGGTGATGATGTGGGTGGCACAGCCACATATCATGCGGCTAAATAGAAATTTGTGGCGCATAACCGGCACGGAAAGTATTTACAACAGACAAAGGAGTAAGTACCTGCACTTTGCCCTTTATGGTTAATGTATTTTGCTTTTCATAGCCGAACGGTGACCATAAATACAATTGTTTTTTATAAAACAGATATGCTTTTTTGTCAATAGAAATAAAAGTTCCGTCACACAAATTATTTACAACTTGTTCAAATGTTTTTTTTGAACCATCCTTGTTTATCCTTTCGTGATGCAGAATTTTATCTATCTCACGAATGCTGGTATTGTTATTAAAATGATATTGCGGATTGGCAAGGATCCATAAGTTTTTGAACCGGTTAAAATCTTCCCGGCGGCATTCGAAACAAGGCCGGTGCCCGGCAGCAAAGGCAGTGGCTTCATCGAGAAAGAAAAGTTCTGTATATCTATCGGGCGCCATGATCTGCCGTTTTCTTCCTCTAAAATCCAACTTGCAAATGAGCCACGCTGTTAATTTGTATTGAGAAATAATTTCCTTCTTTTCATTATGAATCCGTCCCCGATTGCCCATCCATGCACCACGGGCTTTGGTTTCAATGATTTCTCCAAATGGATTCACACGGTTTTGCATGTTAATAATTTATTTGGCAATTAATGATTTTTCTTTAAGTCCAAAATAGAAAAATCACTTTCATCTTTCATAATCGTGTTTTTTAAAATACCCAATCCTTCCACTTCCATTTCAATTTCATCTCCTTCCTGCAACCATTGCTCCTGGTAGTTGGGATCATTTAATTTTCCTGTGCCGTTCAATTCGAGAAAGCATCCGGTGCCTACTGTGCCGCTGCCAATAATATCGCCTGGATATATTTGCACCCCATAGCTGGCGCGCTCAATAATTTCAGCAAATGTCCAATCCATATCTGCAAAACTTCCTTCGCTCACCTGTACTCCATTTACCTTGCAAGTCATTTTCAAATTGTAAGCGTTTCCGGTATGATTTTCTTTTGCGGGAATTTTATATGGTTCCAATTCATCGGCAGTAACGAGCCATGGTCCTATTGATGTAGCAAAATCTTTTCCCTTCGCGGGCCCAAGATTTAATTTCATTTCCTCCATTTGCAAAGTGCGCGCACTCAGATCATTCATAATCATATAACCGCCAATATATTCATCAGCTTCAGATGCTTTTATACTTTTCCCCGGTTTACAAACAACGATTGCTACTTCCAGCTCAAAATCCAGTTTGTTAAAATGATCCGGCATACAAAGGATCTTTCCGGGCCCGGTAATACTGTTGTGATTGCTGAAATAAAAAACCGGGTATTGATCAAATTCCGGAATCATCGGTGCGTTTCTGTTTCTGCGGGCAGTAGCTACATGCTGACGAAATGCATACGCATCGCGCAAACTTATGGGACCGGTAACCGGCGCTAATAATTCTGCCTCATCCAATGGAATTGCGCGATACCGGCTCGTGCCTTCCTCCAACTGCCGGTTAATCGAATACGCAATCGGAAAGAGATCTTCCCAATAATTTAAAAACATCGTCATCGTAACCGGCAAATTCGGATTCAAATTATCCATGTCAAATAAAAACCCGTTTACCAAAAGCGCTAATTGCTCCTGGTCGTCTTTCAAATAGGAAACTAATTTCATCAATAATGGTTTAATTTATGCACAAGATAAATTTTTTTGGGTTTTATAAATTCGATTTACTGAACCCGATACCGTGATTGATTGGAGGCTTATTGTTCACACAAAATACTTTTTTATCATCCTTTTAAACGCTTGTTTAATATTTGAAATAATCAGCAAAATATTGGAACACTTTTCGCCTTATTTTTGCAATTGAAATATAGGCGTATGAAATTCGAGAAAATACATAATAAGGGACAAGCGCAAATATTCCGAAACCGATACCTGGAGTACTTTACAAAGACACATCCGCTTGTTATTTGGGGATTATATCTACCCATAATTATATTACTGCCGTATACTGCATGTCATCATTTTGGGTTTCCGGTATGGCTTGTCATCCTGCTTTTTTTTGGTGGCATATTTTTCTGGACTTTTTTTGAATATATGATGCATCGTTTCATTTTTCATTGGGTGAGTGATTATCCGCGCGTCCAGCGCGTTAGTTATGTGATGCACGGCAATCATCATGAATTTCCAAGAGACAAACAACGGTTGTTTATGCCGCCCGTACCCAGTATTATTATTTCCTCTGTTGTTTTTCTTATTATGTATGCTGTAATGAGCAAAAATGTTCTTGCGTTCTTCCCTGGATTTATGCTTGGATACCTGATGTATGGAAGCATGCACTACGCCATTCATGCATGGAATCCGCCATTCAAATGGATGAAACCTATCTGGCGCAATCATCATTTGCATCATTATAAAAGCGAAGAAAGGGGTTTTGGAGTTAGTTCAAACATCTGGGATTGGGTATTTCGCACGGGTTTTGATTTGAAGAAGGAAAAAGAAAATAAAGAAGAAGTGCAGAAACTGATGTATCAAAAAAAGCCGAATCACCATCTTTCTTCCTGATCATCCGGATTGTTATTTTGGCCATACATTTTCCTGCTTTTTATTTTTTGCAATTGCCTTTCAATGATTAAATCTGCTAATAAATCAGCAGCATTATTTCCCTCATTTTCATTCAAATACTTCCGTATTTTCTGTTCGCTCACATCAATACGATAAAGTATTTGAATCAGAGAATTAAAATCGTTATTAATTAACTCATTTACCAAAGCCACAAGTTCATCACGAACATTCTCTTTGCTTTTTTCCCGGATTGAGTTGATGGAAAGATAAAGTCTGTTGGAAATTGATTGTTGGGGTTGTGATTGCATAAAAAAAATAAAGATAAAAGGAAACAGTATAAAGCGGCCACATTTCATTTTCTTCTTTCCGAAAGAGTAAAAATCGAAAATAAGAATTTGCGTTATTTCTTTCTTTGCTGCATTTTTTAAAAAAATTAAGGCTTAAATTGCTTACTTCATTTTAATAATAAATTTTATGGAAGCATATATAGTAGCAGGTTTTAGAACAGCTGTAACCAAAGCAAAACGCGGAGGATTCCGGTTTTACAGGCCTGACGATTTAGCTGTGGATGTTATAAAAGGATTGCTCGCAACAGTTCCGGAATTAGAGCCAAACAGAGTTGACGATCTTATTGTTGGAAATGCTGTACCGGAAGCGGAGCAAGGATTGCAGGTGGGAAGAATGATCAGTGTAAGAGCTTTGGGAGTTTCTGTTCCTGGTGTTACGGTGAATCGTTATTGCGCCAGTGGTTTAGAAGCGATTGCAATCGCGACAGCTAAAATCAGAACCGGGATGGCCGATTGTATTATTGCCGGAGGTACAGAAAGCATGACCATGGTGCCTACTTCAGGTTGGAAAACGGTGCCCGCATATTCCGTGGCTTCAGAAACTCCGGATTATTATCTGGGTATGGGATTAACTGCTGAAGCGGTAGCAAAGGAATACCAGGTAACGCGGGAACAACAGGATGAATTCAGTCTTCATTCTCATCAAAAAGCAAAAAATGCAATTGACAATGGATATTTTAAAAGCGGGATTCTTCCAATGCCTGTGGAAGAAATTTATATTGATAAAAATAATAAGAAGCAAAAAAGAACTTTTGTAGTAGATACGGATGAAGGAGTGCGGGCAGATACATCGATAGAAGCATTGGCAAAATTAAAACCGGTATTTGCACAAGGTGGCACTGTAACAGCAGGCAATTCTTCACAAACGAGTGATGGCGCCGCTTTCGTAATCGTGATGAGTGAAAAAATGATGAATGAATTGAACCTGAAGCCCATCGCGAGACTGGTGAGTTGTGTAAGTGCCGGAGTTCATCCGCGCGTAATGGGAGTTGGCCCGATTGAAGCGGTTCCAAAAGTATTGGACAGAGCCGGAATGAACCTTTCACAGATTGATCTGATAGAATTAAACGAAGCATTTGCTTCTCAATCTCTTGCCGTAATAAAAACGCTTGAACTGAATCCGGAGAAAGTAAATATCAATGGTGGCGCTATTGCCCTGGGGCATCCGCTTGGCTGCACCGGCGCTAAACTGACTGTGCAGATTATAAACGACATGAAACGTCTGAATAAAAAATACGGCATCGTTACAGCGTGTGTTGGCGGAGGTCAGGGAATCGCCGGCATTATTGAGAATCTGTGAATGGTGAATGGTGAATTGTGAATGGTTATAATTTCACACTCAATCCCACTGCCAAAAGTGACTGAGTTTGTAAACCGGGAGAATCATGATTTGGCCCAAAAAGTTTGATGTCATCATCATAAATCAAATTTAAACCAAGGCTGGCAGATAGAATTTTTGAAACTTTTGCGGTAAACATATTATTCATCATGACGGCCACATTTTGAGGATTGTGTTCATAGTTTGAAAACAAATCAAGTCTTCCGTTGTAAGTAATCGTTTTACTCAGATCTTTAAGATAAGAGATACTTGCATAAGCGCCGATTTCATTTTTTACTTTTTTACCCGGAGTCACGCCATAAGCGCCTTTGGCAGACAAGGTATCATCGGTCACAATCGTCCATCGCGAAGTAATGGGAGATAAAAAAATAGATAGGCCATTTGCCGGTTTATAATCAAAACCCAACCCTAATAAAATATATCCTGGCGCCATAAAGTTTGACAGGAGTGTTTTGCTTCCATCGGAATAGTAAGTATATCCTTTGGTAAACTGTGAACGGAAATTGAAAATTCCTGCCAAATCTAATTTTGGTGCAATATTATAACCTGCTTTTGAAAGCAAATCAATCCGGTCATCATTTTTTCTTGTTCCGAGGCTGCTGGTATTTACAATACCATAATTCAAATCAAGCGTATTATCCCAGCTCCATCTTTCTTTTTTGTAAAAAGCGTAAAGGCCGACATAAGTGGCAAGGGAAAATGAAAAATTGTCTCCACCTGCTGCCCAGTTATTTTGGCTCGCCTGGCCGAGGTTGAGATTAAATATTCCTCCCTTATTCCAAATCTTTGAACTATCGATAACGCCTTTTTTCACTTCCCTGCCTGCTTCTTCCTTCAACTCTTTAACGGTTTGTGTTTGTGCAAAAATGTGCTGATTAATGGAGATGAATACAATAATAAATGCAAAACGAATAACGCGGGAATCATTTTTTTTCATAAGTAAAGATTAAAATATAAAAGGCAAAAATAATAATTCAAAAATAGGAACATGTGACAATAATATAAAGTAATGCAATGGCGAAACGGTGTAAAAAAATCGTTTTTTTTCTTTATTAGAAAAGCTCTTTATTTTTTATTCTGTAATTTTAACACTTCTAAAAACCCTAAGTACCTCATTTGATTTGAAGTTTATCATGGCATATCCTTTGAGGTTTTGAAGGCATTTAAAAATAAATAAAAAAAACACAAATGAATAATGTAAAAAGCATTCATGATTTAGGCCAAAGCATCTGGCTCGACTTTTTTGATCGTGAATTAATGGCCAGCGGCAAGCTCCAACAATTAATTGATGAAGACGGGCTCACGGGAATTACGTCCAATCCATCCATTTTTGAAAAAGCGGTTGACAGCAGTTCTGATTATGATGAAGATATCAGAACGTTAGCCGCCGAGGGGAAAAATGGCGAAGAAATATTTTTTGGATTTGCGGTAAATGATATTCAACGTGCCGCAGATATTTTAAAACCGGTTTATGATAATGCAAAAGGCACCGATGGTTTTGTAAGCCTCGAAGTATCGCCCCATTTGGCAAATGATACAGAAGGAACGATAAACCAGGCACGGCAATTATGGAAATCTGTTGGGCGCAAAAATGTAATGATAAAAATCCCCGGAACGAAAGAAGGGCTTGTAGCGATCAAACAATGCATCAGTGAAGGAATCAATATAAATATTACTTTATTATTCGGCTTGCCGCGCTACAGAGAAGTAACAGAGGCTTACATTTCAGGGCTTGAAGAGCGTTTAAAAAACAATCAGCCAATAGATCACATTGCTTCTGTCGCCAGTTTTTTCCTGAGCAGAATTGACGTAATGCTGGATCCGATTTTAAAAGAAAAAAAATTAGATAATCTTGTAGGAGAAATTGCCATTGATTCAGCAAAAGAAGCATACCAGATTTTTAAAGACGTTTTCTTTGGCGACCGTTTCAGAAACCTTGAAAAACAGGGTGCGAAAAAGCAAAAAGTTTTGTGGGCAAGCACCAGCTCCAAAGATCCTTCTTTCAGTGATGTAAAATATGTAGAAGCGCTCATCGGGCCGGATACAGTCAACACACTTCCTTTGGAAACTATTGATGCTTTCAGAGATCACGGAAAAGCAGTTGACCACCTGGAAAACAACCTGATGAAAGCGAAGCAGCAATTGGATCAATTAAAAGAAAACGGAATCAACATTGGTGACATTACCCAAAAATTAGAAGAAGAAGGGGTTCAGAAATTTAATAAAGCGTATGATTCGTTGTTAAAAGCAATTGATTCGAAAAAGAAAAAGCAACTGGCGTAAGCCTCATCCCAACCCTTCTCCGGAGGAGAAGGAGTCCATCGGTTGAGTGTATGTAATTTTCTGATAGTTTTTTTTATTGCTAAATCCGGCTGCTATTTTTAAAAATAATTAATCTTAATTAAAATGAAAATAGGAATAAACGGTTTTGGCAGGATTGGAAGAGCTTCATTAAAAGTAATCATGGAATCGCCGGAACTGGAATTGATTGCTATTAATGATTTAATGACAATTGATAATGCGGCGTATCTTTTAAAATACGACAGCGTATATGGAATTTATGATAAAGAAGTGAGGAGCAATGGCAATACATTAAACGTTGGTGATAAAAAGATAACCTATTTATCCATAAAAGACCCGGCAGCTTTACCCTGGAAAGACCTTCAGGTGGATACGGTAATTGAAAGTACCGGGCTTTTTACCAATCGTGAAGATGCCGAGAAACACCTTCATGCAGGAGCGAAGCATGTGGTTATTTCGGGCCCTACAAAAAGTGTAGACACGCCAACCATCGTCCACGGCGTAAACACACAGGACGGAAAAGTAGCGATCTTTTCATGTGCAAGTTGTACGACAAATAACATCAGTCCGCTGATAGAAATTATCGGAAGAAGAATCGGGATAAAAAAAGCCATTTTAAATACTACTCATGCTTATACCGCTTCACAGGGATTGGTGGATGGGCCATCAAAGAAAAAGCCGCGAATGGGAAGAGCGGCAGCCATGAACCTCGTACCTGCTACAACCGGCGCAGCAAAGGCAACCATCAAAACATTACCGCAATACAAGGGAAAATTTGATGGAATCGCTGTTCGCACCCCGGTAGTCGTTGGTTCTATTTCCGATATTACTTTTGTTGCGGAACGCGCCACATCCGCAGAAGAAATTAATGCAATCTTAAAAGAAGAAGCGGCAACAGACCGTTACAAAAAAGTGGTTTCTGTTTCAGAAGAACCATTGGTTTCAACTGATATTATTCAAAGCACATTCGCCTCTGTAGTGGATACGGAAATGACTCGTGTGGTTGATGGTGATTTATGTAAGATAATGGCGTGGTATGACAATGAATGGGGATTTACCAATCAGATGATACGACAGGTAAAAGAGTTGTAATTTTTTAAGGAATTTTTTTTTAACCATAAACAAAAAGCATTATGAAAAGTGAAGAATTGTATTCAGTGCCCACACCCGAAAATTCACAATTGAGAGCGAAAGCCACTCCTGAAATAATGGACGCGTGGCGCAATTTCAGCAGAACCGTCTTTAAAGCAGGAGCTTTGGATGAAAAAACAAAGCAATTAATAGCGATTGCAGTGGCGCACGTTACCCAATGTCCCTATTGCATTCATAGTCATACCGAACAGGCAGTGAGAAAAGGCTGCACAAAAGAAGAAATAATGGAAGCGGTTTGGGTTGCCGCTGAAATGAGAGCCGGTGCTGCTTATTCACATTCTGCTTTGGCAATGGATGAAATGATGGCGATAGAAAAATCAAAAGCAGGTAAAGGAATTAGCTAAGTTTCGCTTTATTCCGACAGTAAACCAACAAAAAAGAACGAATCCTATTTATTACTGCAATGTTTCGGCTTTTGCTCAGGAATGTTGAAAAAACTTATTGTTTCCCAATTGCAATCCTGAAAATATTCATTGTCTTTCTTTGACGTTCGATATAATGCCAAACCCAAAAAACCAACAGCAAAGAAGCGATCAAATACAATGCTGGCACAATAAATCCCAGCCCGCTCAATAAAAAAGCAAACACCAAAAGTAATCCCGTGAATAAATGGGCAATGGCAGTGTGAGCGTTGCTTGGAACTAAATCAGCTGAATTTTTATCATAATTCTTTTGGGCATATCGAATCGCCTGGAAAGCAAAAGGCATGGATAGAAAGGCAAAATAAAGAGTATAGGGTGCAAAACCAAAAACCGGCAATAATGCAACGATTGCATAGGCAAGAATAAAACAGGCTATCAGGATATTTTTTGCATTTCGTTTTCCCAATCGCACAACCAGTGTTTTTTTATCCGATTTCAAATCAGATTCCGCATCCTGAAATTGATTGATGAGCAAGACATTGGAAATAAAAAGGGCAACCGGCAAAGAAATCAAAAATGCCTGTAATGAATAATAACCCGTTTGCACATAAAAAGCACCCATCGTCATCATTACTCCAAAAGTGGTGGCGATGAGAAATTCAGCAAGCCCGGGAGCAACATTTATAAAAGAAAACTTTCCTTTTTCACTTGTATAAAATAACCCGGAAATCAGGCCATATAAAATTAATGGAATCAATCCCCAACCGGCGGCAATTACCAGGTAAAGACCAATTAAAAACGCCAGGACACATAGAACAATTCCGAAAAAGCCTATATCCGAACGCGAGATAAGGCCCAGTTGTATTACCCGGGAACCGCCTGTAAATGGACGAATTCCTTCAATATTTTCGTTATCTCTGTCTGCATCTTTCCAGTCATTTATCAGATTGGTTCCGGCTTGAATCATCACACCGCCTAAAAGGGTAAGTATAAAAAGAAAAACATTCAACGTATGTAAAACTGAGAAGGCAATAGCCCCGCCCAGTAGCAGTGGAATAACTGAAGCAGTCAATGAAAGCGGTCGTACGGCCTCTTTCCACGCACGTGCTTTTGCCTTTACATCATCCCACGTACTGAAAGAACTGCGGTTTTCAGGGTATTCAAATATGGTTGGTTTTTCGCCCTGAAGTATTTCGGGAACGAAGCGGTATTTAACGGTAAAAGGTTTAATCCTGATAAATTCCAGGCGGTCGGTAGCGCCTATTTTTACAAAATTGGCAACTATCGGAGAACGCACATTCATTAATTCTATCGCTGCATCACGCTCTTCCTTATCTTTTATGATTTCGGCCCTGCCGATGATTTCGCATTCCTCCATTTCCATAAAAGATTTCCCCTGGTGAATGAGCAAAGCGGTTTCAGGAATATTACTCCACTGAATCACTTTTGGGTCGCCTTTCATGCTGCTTACATAAATATTGAAATTTTCATCGGCCCCAAAGTGCATCATTCTTTGGCGGGGAGTACCCATGTTCGATGTTCCGACTGCTGCTACTTCTGCGCGTGAAAGATAATCCAACACTTCCCGCTTGCTACGCTGTGCCATAATTTTGTGTTTATTCGGTTAGGTCAACAATTATACCACTGCAAAATTACTTCATTTGAAAATTGCAGCTTCTGTTTTGATGTTAACAAATAAGATTTTCCTAAAAGAGAAAGCAATTTTGAAAAAGGTAAAAAGTGATAGCAAATCTTCTGCCTCATATAACTGTTTTCTGACAGTAAAGAAACAAATAAGTAACATTCCTATTTCCTAAGTTCAAAAGCAACCAGCCGTTCTACAGCATTATTAAGTGTTTTCTCTTTTTTTGCAAAACAAAAACGCAACACTTTATCCTCTTTTCCATTTTGATAAAATGCTGAAACAGGAATAGTAGCAACACCAGCCTCTATGGCCAGTTTTTTTGCAAAATCAACTTCACTTTCATTGCTCAATCCTTCATAACTGTATAACTGGAAATAACTTCCGTAAGAAGGCAAAGGTTTAAAATTTGTTTGCGACATTAAATTTTGAAAATAATCTCTTTTGTTTTGTAGAAAATTTCCCAACTGCAGATATTCATCTTTGTTTTGGATAAAATTGGCAAGTGCGTATTGAAAAGGCGAATTGGTACAAAAACTATTGTATTGATGTACTTTTAAAAACTCTTTCATGAGCGGTTCCGGAGCAATGCAGTAGCCGGTTTTCCATCCGGTGCAATGATATACTTTACCAAAGGAAAAAGTAACAAAACTTCGCTGAAAAAGGTCGGGATATTTTAAAATGCTTTCATGTTTGCGGCCATCAAAAATGATGTGTTCGTATACCTCATCACTCAAAATAAAAATGCCGGTTCCTTCCACCATATTTCTTAATTGCGCAATATCATTTTCGTCCAATATTCTTCCCGTCGGATTGTGTGGAGAATTGAGCATAATCATTTTAGTCTTCGGCGAAATCTTCTCTTTTATCAAATTCCAATCAATTTTATAATCCGGATATGCAAGCTGAATTAAAACAGGAACCGCTCCATTCACTTCAATATTTGGAACGTAACTATCATAAGCTGGTTCCAACACAATGACTTCATCACCGGGATTTAAAACAGCGGTGAGCGCAGTATAAATTGCATAAGTGCCACCCGGAGTAATGGTAATTTCTGTTGCCGGATTCACTTTATTATCATACAAAAATTCCACTTTTTCAGCAATCGCTTCTCTCAATGAAAATAAACCATTCCGGTGCGTGTATTGATTGTGTCCATCGCGCATGGCTTTGCTTACCAAATCTATTAGTTGTTCATTCATTTCAAAATCAGGAGTGCCCTGCCCAAGGTTAATCGCTTTATACTCGGCTGCCAATGAGCTCATTACGGTAAAAATGGTTTGGCCGGTATGCGGTAATTTGCTTTTGATGTAAGGTGATTCCAAATTGCATTGAATTTTAGAAACCGAAATTATACAATGATTTTTAAAAGGTGCAAGTCAGGTTGCCAACCTTTGGAAGGTTGGTAACCTTTTAAAACGATAGGTATATCTTTGCAGCCCTTTAAAAAAATAAATAAAAAATGTACAGAACACATACCTGCGGCGAACTACGGATCAAAGATGTCAATAAAGAAGTAAGATTAGCCGGATGGGTGCAAACCATCCGCAAATTTGGAAGCATCACTTTTATAGATTTAAGAGACAGGTATGGAATCACTCAATTATTATTTAATGAAAAACTAACGGAAGAATTAGACAAAAATCCGTTGGGAAGAGAATTTGTAATTGAAGTAAAAGGAATTGT
>CAVPNT010000009.1:0-410514 GCA_963706825.1 uncultured Chitinophagaceae bacterium
TCATTACATCGGTACTGATATCAAATGGATCTGGTGCGCCAACATTAAAATCAGAACGGTTTATAATTCCTGTTACCTGGAAGCCGGCTTTGTATTTTTTGTAAGTGGAATCATACAGGGTTCCGCGGTACCACATATTCATAGTAACCGGTTTGGTAACTCCATGAATGGTAAGATCGCCGGTAATTTTAAACCTGTCTTTCATACCTGTGGTTTTAGTAATAGAAGTTGACTTAAAAGTCATAGTTGGATATTTAGCCACTTCAAAAAAGTGCTGGCTTCTCAAATCATCATCCCGCATTTTCACTTCAGTATTTATAGAGGCCACATCTGCTGAAAGTGTAAACATGGCGTCGCTGAAATCAGGTTTAGACGTTGTAATAGTTGCATCAAATTTTTGAAATAGCCCGAAAATATCTGAAAAGCCTCTGTGCACCACCGTGAAGGTTAATTTAGAATGCATGGGATCATCTTTCCAGGTGGATGTTTGTGCAAATAAAAAATTTGCAGAAAAAAGAATTAGCAAAACAGAAAATAACTTTTTCATGGTGTTGATATAAGAATAATGAGTGAAGTGAATAATATGAAAATCTATATTTTGAATTGTTTCAGCCAACGCAATCATTTGGTAACTGTTTGCCTAAACCAATTTTTTATCGTTGGATTTTATTTACCAATCCCCATCTGGCTCATGTACGTTTGGTTATCCCAGTATAAGGATTCTTCAAACATTACCCCATTTTTCCAATGGCCTATAGTACACATCGGTAGCTTAAAAGATTTGCCGGTTGGCTGAATGAAATTTCCATCACCGACAGGCATGGGCTTGGTAAAGGTTCCTTCCATAAAACTTGTAACGCAGGTCCATTCGCCGGTGCTGTTTCCAAAGCGAATCGGATGCACTTTTATCCGGGTGTCGGGTGCATATACAAACATGCCCTTCATGTCTTCAATATGCCTTTCAAGGCCATGGGTTTGATGTCCGTCGGGCCACGTTACCACCACGTCATCTGAATGGTTTTCGTGGAAACGAACCCAGTCCTGCTGGGTGAATATTACAAAGTCTAACGTGTCAAATTTCGCCAGATTTTTTTCCAACTCCGCATTTCCCGCGGCTATAGTATCCAATTGGTTTTGCAGAGAATCAATCTGAGACTGCATTTCGCTTGTATTGCCATTGTCCGGTAAATCCAATTTTACATTTTTCATTTTAAATTTTTTTAGTTGTTATTATAAATAATTGAGTAAGGGAAAAAATGTTGATAATAACTCTATTCCCGCTATTACATTTTTACATCTTATCCAATAAAAACAGGCAGCAAACAAAGAATTAATGAGAATTTTTATTTTCAATGATTCAACTGTTTTTGCAATTCATATCCTATTCAAAGCCCATAAATAAGCACTTCACTTTTCTTTGGCGCACCGGGCCATACAGGTGCTTTCATGCCGGCAACAACGGCGATGTATTGTTTTCCATTTACTGAGTAAGACACGACACCGCCACCGATTGGCAAGCCTGTTGAATTTTGCCAAAGTATTTTTCCATTCTGAGCATTGAATGCATAAAATATTCCTTTTTCATCCGCTGTAAAAACCAATCCGCCTGCGGTAGGTGTAACACCTGCAATGATGGGTGAAGAAGCATTAAATTTCCATTTAACAGATCCATCTTTTGCATTAAATGCAGTAAGCCATCCCTTAGCCATCGATGGCGGATCGAAATTGTAGCGGCCACCAAGCCAATTGGCACCGTTAGGTGGTATCATTCTCGCTGAATCCAGTGGAAGCAGAATTCCCGAAGCTCCCCAATCATCTGTGCCAACATAAATCAAATCGTAATCCGGGCTATAGGCCGGGCCATTCCATTCCGAACCGCCTAGCACGCCGGGTTTGAAATAAGTATGCGTTTCGCGGTTAAGAGGAATATCAGGATTTATACGGGTTGTGGTGGGTACTGAATATAAATATTGAAGTGTTAGTGAAATGTCTTCCTTTGGACCGCGCATCACGGCGCTTCTGTCCATTACTGTTAGTAATCCATCCTTATTGGCAGAAGCAACAATTTTTCTACCTGATTTGGTAGTGATCAAAACAGGCGCTGCATCTACATCCCAATCGTGCAGATCTCTTCTCACTACCTGGTAATAACCAAGCATATTCCCGTTTTTGGTATCGAGCGCAATGACGCAATTGGTAAAGAGATTATCACCTTGGCGAAGCTGGATATCAAAGTCTGGCGCAGGATTACCAGCAGGAACATATAAAATTCCATTACCAGGATCCAATGAAAAATTAGTCCAGAACGCGCCACCTGAAACCGGAATTCCTTTGGATGTGGAAGGCCAGGATTGATGTGCAAATCCTGAATCGGGAACCACATCGAATTTCCATATCACATGCCCATCGTTTGCATCAAGCGCATAAACATGGCCGGTAATGCCAACATTGTCACCGCCTGCATTACCGATAAAAACCATTCCATTCCACGCTATTGGCGCCATGGGCGTAGTGATGCCAGGGCCGGCTACGTCCAGTTTTACATCCCAAAGTTGTTTGCCATCTGTAGCATTCAATGCATACACATGCGCGTCGCCTGAACCTCTAAATAATTTATTTTCATAAAACGCAACGCCACGGTTTACCCTGAGCTGGCTTTGTTCCTTAAGAGGGCGCGCCGATTTCCATTTTAGTTTTCCGGTCGCGGCATTAATAGCATACGTTATGGTATCGGTAGTAAAATACATCATCCCATCGACAACAACAGGGCCGGTTTGCAGACTGCTGATATCTTTTCCAAAATCAAAAGTATGAAGCAGGTGAAGTTGCTTAATATTCGTTGTGTTGATTTGTTTCAATGGCGAATAACGATCACCCTCATAGGTGCGGTTATAAGTAAGCCAGTTGCCGCCAGTATTATTGGACTGCGCCATTGCGGGCACCAAAATAAAGACGCTGCAGATAAGTGATAATGAGTTTCGCAGAACGAAAAAGGTTTGATTTTTTTGCATGATATTCGAAATTTAATTGGTTACAAATTGTTCTTACCTGGTCAAACAAACCTGTTATTATATTTCAAATTTCTACATTTTCGCTTTTTAAGATTCCTCTCAAGAATCTCATAATATCATTACATGAAAGTACTTATTATAAACATCAACAACAGAATGCTGTAATAGTTTTACTTAATAATGACACCTTATTTCGATAGAAGTAATGCATTTGCTTTTCATCTTTTTTTTTATAAATTGATTCATTATTGGTGAAGAATTTTCCATCCCGCCAGCCAGTTGTAATTGTATTTTAAACCAAGTTGCATCAGCAGTAATTGCATGTTCTCTAATGTTCTGCTTACAGAAAGACCACCAGCAATAATTGGATTAAATCCTGCGGTTTTTATCATTTCAGACACCGTGTTTACCGATGTTGAATCATCGCCTGCAATAAAAGAATCCACTTGCTTTCCATCAATTACAGGATGAGTAAAATCGGCGGCAAACGTAGTATTGAAGGCTTTTACCACTTTCGATTGGGGAAGTAATTTTTGCAATTCTTCCGCTGCGCTTGTACCAGGTTGAGTTACTAATCCGCTCAAATCTTTATTGATAGGATTCGTAATGCTGATAACAATTTTTCCTTCAGCCAGGTCCTTAATTTCAGTAACAATTTCTGCTTCGGCAGCATACGGGACAGCCAGAATAAAAATATCTGCTTTCCAGCGCGCATCTATCAGCGTTTGTATGACTTCTGCTTCGGCATCCGGAAATTGTTTTACAATATCCGACTGAAGCTCTTGAAGTTTACCGGCATCGTTCGACATCAGTAACAAACGGTAAGGGCCTTTGGCAATACTTTTGGTAATGGCAGACCCCATGCTTCCACTTGCACCAAAAACCGCAACGGTTTGTTTTGTTTCCATGTTATTTGTTTTTAATAAAATAAATGCTCAAACCTTATGCCTTAATCCTGGCCTTTTGGCTGTTAGAATTTTCGTCAAGTTGGCCTAATTGACTGTTATTCTCAATTACAGTAAAAGCACCAGGATTCCTTTCCTAAACCAACTTTTTTACTTTTCTTAATCTGAGCGACAAGAATACCTGAAAAATGCCCATAATAATAAATGCCATTCCTGTATAAAAAATAATAGTAAACCCTGCAAACACAGGATTCCATATTAATATGAAAGAAAATAACAATCCCAGAATGCCAATGAACAGTAGATATCCCCAATCACCAGCCTTTAGTTTTTTTAAGTCAATTGCTTTTCCAATTGCCATAACTGAACGGAAGAGAATACCAAAGCCGACGTAGAATGCCAGAAACATCATAGCGGTAAGTGGTAAAGCCATTAATAAAATACCTATGAGCAGATCAATAATACCGCCTACCAGCGACCAACCCCAATTATTCATTTCTTTGCGGTTGCTGATAGCATAAACTATCTCCAATATTCCTGTTACAAAAAAAGAAACGGCAAATAATAAGGATAAAGTGGCATAGGATAACACTGGCGTACTGAAAACCCAAATCCCTACAATAATTAAAATGATTCCTAAGATTAAAATAAGGTACCATTGCCTGGCAGTTTGAAGCAAATTATTGTTTTCCATTTTTTATTCATTTAATAATAACGAATTGCTAATAAAGTTTTCATGATATTGTTGTGAATCTTCGATGATACTTTTTATGAAAACGCATTCTAATCATAAATGGTTTTTTTCATTTCGCATTTTTATTCGCGGTTAAAGTATATTGCTCCGCATCTGAAGGAAGGTGAAGAGAAACGGAATCTTTATTCATATTATTTCAAATGCGCTCTTAGCATCCACGCCATTTTCTCATGTTTTTCAATAAGGCCGGTTATAAAATCACTGGTGCCCTGGTCGTGCAAATCATCTGCAAACCGGTCAATATGTTCCCTCATATGAATGATAATCGTTTCGTGGTCTTCCAACAGATCTTTTATAAATCCGGCGCTATCATTTTTGTCCCTTGTTTCTTCAGTGAGATGTGTCAGTTCCAAATAGGCTTTCATAGTAGCTTCCGCATAATGGCCCAAAGTGCGCACACGTTCCGCCACTTCATCAATAAAATCTTCTAATTGCTGATACTGTTCTTCGAAGAAAAGATGCTGCGCATGAAAGTCCGGCCCTTCCACATTCCAGTGGGCATTTCTTGTTTTGATATATAATACCGTTTCATCGGCTAAAAGCCTGTTGAGAGATTGTGCCACTTCTGCAAGGTCTTCCGGTTTAATTCCAATTGAAGTTCTCATAATTTTTGTTTGCATTTAAATTAATATTAATGATGAGAAATATGATTACTGGATCAATTGTGTTATTATTTTAATTGTCTGTAAAAAGAAAACATAAATAGCAAGGCATCGCTTGCCGATCGGACTTTGTACGAAGGATGATTGGCCCAATGTCCAAAAGATAAAAATCCTATTTTCTTCATGTATGCTTATATTTTATACGCTACTTCAAATTTCGTTTCCATGTTTTGTTCATACTACTTTTTTATGTTGTTATAAAAAAAGTTGACTTTTAATATTTTTCTGTTGCCTGTCTAAAAACTTGCTTAAATATTATTTCAAATGAGCTCTTATTATCCGAGCCACCTTCTCATGTTTTTCAATAGTGCCAGGGTTCTATTATCACCTTCATGGCCTTTTCCTTTGAAGCATTACCAAAAACCTCGTAAGCTTTAAGAATTTCATCCAGTTTAAAATGATGGGTTATTAATTTAGTAGGATCTATTTTCCCGGACAACACCACTTTCAAAAGCATCGGCGTGGTATTCGTATTTACCAAACCCGTTCTTAAAGTAATGTTTTGAATCCAGAGATTCTGGATTTGCAGATCCACGCTTTTTCCATGAACGCCTACATTGGCGATATGCCCACCCGGACGAATGATATTCTGGCAAACATCAAAGGTGGCCGGCATTCCTACTGCTTCAATGGCCACATCCACACCATCCTTTGTTTCTGACATGATCTTTTTTACAGCATCTTCAGTCCCTGAATTAATGGTATCAGTAGCGCCAAATTTTTTAGCCACTTTCAAACGGTTTTCATCCAAATCAATCATGTAGATTTTTGCAGGTGAATAAAACAAGGAAGTAAGCAAAACTGACATTCCTATAGGGCCTGCGCCAACAATAGCGATTGTATCACCGGGTTTTACTTGTCCGTTGAGTACGCCTATTTCATGGCCTGTCGGCAATATATCACTGAGCATTACCAATGCTTCTTCATCAGCGCCGGCAGGAATATGGTGCAAGCTGTTATCCGCATGTGGAATACGTACATATTCTGTTTGCGTACCGTTAATGAGATGGCCCAAAATCCAGCCGCCATCCTCGCAATGCGAATACATTTGCTTTTTACAATATTCACAGGTGCCATCTGAAGTAATGCAGGAAATGATCACATGATCGCCTTTTTTAAAACTCCTGACACCGGTACCCACCTCTTCAATTACACCTACACCTTCATGCCCCAAAGTGGTTCCCGGTTTACACGAAGGTGTTTTGCCATGCAAAATTCCCAGGTCTGTTCCACAGATGGTGGTCTTTAAAATTTTCACCAACGCATCTGTAGGTTTGTCAATTTTAGGAACAGGTATTTCCTTTAGTTCTATTTTGCCCGGACCGCCGTAAACGAGCCCCTTCATTGTTTTGTTCATATTGTTGATTTTTAAAATTTTCTAAATGAAAAGATTTGACTTAATATATTTTTTATGATGTCTCTACACGTTCCGTCACAGGGTCTGGTTGCTCACCTAAAAACTCAACCCAGGCTTTTTTAATGCAAGGATAATGCTTGGATGCTTCTACAAGATTCATAAAATCTACGATGTTATCTTCAAACCGTTTTGTGAGCGTCGAGTCCGCAATAGCACCATTGTGAAATGCCTGGTGCGCCATTGCTAATGAAAACATATTAGGGTACACTCTTGCGCCCAGGTGTTCCAACGGAATCCGCAGCGACCAAAGCCCACGGTTTCCGCCGGCCATAGAAGGCGAAGCGGACATCAGTAAAGCCTGGCGTTGATTGAAGGGCTGCGGTCGAAAACGGGAAACCCAATCAATCGTATTTTTCAACAAACCTGGCATGGAACCGTTGTACTCAGGGGAGGAAATAATAAATGCATCGCTGGCCAGCAGGCGTTGATGAAGTTCTTTTGCCCCATCTGGGAAATCACCTTCCGATTCCATGTCCTGGTCGTACGACGGGCAGTTAAATTCACTCATGTGCGCATAGTCCACAGTGCCTCCATTTTTTTCAATTACCGGTATAGCCGTTTTTATTAAATGTTCGTTCAGCGAATTATTTCTTAATGAAGCCGAAAAAACAAGGAACCGCACCGGTTCACGCTGATAGGATGGTTGTTGATCCATATTATGTTTTTATTTTTTAAAAAGGACTATAATCTCTCTTCTCATGTTGTATCGTTACCCATTGCAACGTAGAAAATTCGGGCCTAAAACACCTGCATTGTTTACCAGTATGGTAATGGTTCCAAATTTAGCTTCGCCTTCTTTTACAACTCTTGACCAATCCTCCGCTTTGGTAACATCATGCTTTATAAAAAGCATTTTCGCCAAGCTCACCTGCAAGGGCCTTTCCGGCCTGTTCATTTACATCAGTCATTATCACTTTTGCCCCTTCGGCTACAAATAATCTTGAATGGGATGCCCCCATACCTTGTGAAGCGCCTGTAATAATGGCGACTTTATTAGCTAATCTGTTCATTGTTTTTTTTAATTTATTTAAGTTAACTAATAAACTATTTCAACAACGTTGCCTTTCGCGCCTTTTGCTGTAAGCCCTGTTCTGTCTGTAACTTTTCCTTTAGAAATTTGAACAGCTATCCCTTGCTTTGATGTTGCTGAAATATGGGTTAGTGGTGTTTGCCCGTCATCGCTAACCTTTACGGCAATTGAATTATTTCCGTTAGCTGTCACCTCACCTTTTATATTTAATTGCTTCACAAGGCCACCTTCTATATTATAAGAATGCACATTGTCGCCATAAGTTGTGATGCCACCCGAAATATTTAATTCTTTGATTTCACCACCCGGCTTCACGCTAATGCCATCAGCAGGCAAAGTCATGATAACTCCTTTTACAAGTGTCTGTCCTTTGGAACCGTGAGTGACTACTCCATTTGAAACACTTATGCTTCCAACAGGTTTGCTAAATTGCATTCCAATTGAACCATTTCCATTCGTTACAATAGAATGAAAAGTTGCCTTGCCAACAGTTCCATCATATTGATTAAATCCTCTGGCACCCAAACCAAAAGTTTCTATTTTATCTGCCGCTTCAAATTCATCTACCACACCAAAATTTACAAAACCAATACCGCTCGGCCCATAAGATGTTATTGCTTTTTCAGCTTTCCATTTTTCTACATGTCCCCAGGTGTCTAAAACCATATCATTTACACCATACGTGGTTACAGTTCCTTTATGAATGATGTTTTTTATTTTAGTTCCATTAACAATAAACACGCCGGCGGTAATCATATTCGGTTGTCCGAAAGGTATCATACCGTTAGAATAAATATCTCCTGTGGTGATGTTGTCTGAAAGAACCCAACCACCATTGTCGCCAAACCCGGCCACAAATAATCCGGAACCTATAACAGGCGCACCTTTGCGGCCTAAACTAATATTGGTAAGCGTTGCATTGATTATACTTTTTTCATCGCTGTTGTAATTGTAAACTGTAAATGCACCCTGATAAACATTTACTCCATATTTCTGTGGTTGCTCTGAATACCTTCGGGCATCGCAAGCCACAATATCAATATTGTCAGCAATAAAATTTGTTTTGTTTGTTCCTGCCCTTGTTAAAATTTGAACCTGCCCTGTGACAGTAAGATTTTTTAATGACAGTTTTCCTAAGTCGGGGAAGTTGCTTGATAAATAAATTGCCCTATTACTCGGATTCGTTTGAATAGAGAGATTGGCAATTTCATTATTTGCTGTAAGTCCGATACCGTCACTATTGCTAAAACTCAAAATACATTTTTCTTTGTCAGCACCTGTGATGTTGAAACCCGAAGGCAGTGTAATTGAATAAGGGCAAAGAATTGATGTTTGCAATTCAAGGGTTGCAGGTTGAGTATTACTCAATGCTGCCAGTAATTCTATGAGTGAAGAAATTTGTTTAATCAATGGTTTTATTTTATTAGATTTTCATGGATAGTTTCTTTTTAACTGGTCAAAACAAAATGATAAGTGGCTGGAATTTTATTTTCATCATTTACTTTTTTAATTATTGAAATTCATTTATTTTTTTGCGAACGTGATGAAACTGATGCTGGTTGCCGGAAGTTTTACATCACCTGATTTTATCGTATTGCCTTTTATTTCCGGCAAATCATCATTGGCACTTAACTGCAATTCTTTTCCATTCAGCATCACTGTTTTTCCCTGCAATTCTTTAGAAGTTAAAGTATATTGTTCCGCGTCTGAAGGGATGTGAAGAGAAACGGAATCTTTATTGGTATTGATAACCAAAAGCGTGATGCCGCCCGGCTTTCCCTTCATATCGTGCGCAAATAAATAAACCCCTGGCCTTCCGCCGCCTGCCTCATATACACTGGTGCCCATCAGTTTTGACCATAAAAAAGCTGCCCAATAATCAGGTTTTGGCAAATGTGTATCCTGGTCAATAAGGCTATATTCACTTGCAGCAAGCGTGTTGTGCATAATCACCTGCACTCCTTTTTTAGCCAATGAACCTAACTGATAGAGATAGCGAAAACAATCCAGGTAAGTAGCAGAAAATGGGTCGCCACCTGCCGCTGCTTCAGCAGTTTCTGTGATCCATATGGGTTTGCCAGGATTGTATTTATCTCTCAATCCTTTATAATATTCAAAAACCGTATCTGTTCTGCGCAACCAGGAAGCCGATAATGCACTATCCGCTTTTATTGAAAATGGCCCGCTTTGCATCATGCGCATGGAAGCCGCTCCATAATAATGATAAGTAAAAATATCAAACACCGGTTTGGGTGTTGCCGACATCATAGAGTCTGTAGGAAGTATCTTCATTCCACCCATCGCAAAGGACACGCCGGGAATCCCTTCGCCAACAGAACCGGGGCCAAGCAGCAGCATGTTGGGTACCGCCTTTCGTGCCCATGCTGTATAAGCAGCTACATCTTTTGCAAAATTACTGCCGTTATAATTTTTATTCATTTCACCGCCCGCAGTTGGCATCGAAGGTTCGTTAAAAAGTTCTGCAGCAGCAATGTCTCCGCCAACGCTTTTGGTATAATCCGCAATTTTCTGTGCTTCTTTTGGCGTCCATACGCCCTGCGCATCGCGAACGCCATTGGATACGGCAAATGAAGTAACCAGTTTTGAATCGGTAGCCTTTATAAAATCCAATACACCCTTCCATTCCTTTCGGGTCAATACATTCACAAAACCAGCCGGGGCTTTTGACATTTTCGGTTCGTCATTATCCTGAAAATAAATCGCATTGGCCCATGTGCCGCTTACCCGCACATAAGCAGGGGCAAGGCCTTTGGCTAATGTCATCAACTTTGTATCGGCGAGGTTAACGGGCGCCAGTTTCCTGTACATAGCTTCGTTCTTTTGAGAAACATCATAGGTTGCTGCTGTTTTTGACGAAGGCAAACTATCCATAAGACGATAGGGTTTCCAGAAATCGCCACCCACCACTTCTACCATTTCTACATTGTAAGATTGAAAGCGCTCATCCACGGTGCCGATTTTTTTCATTTGCGAAGGATTCACCTGTATGACGGTGCTGTCCGAGTTGCCAGGCATATTTCCACCTGAATTACAGGAAGCAAAACTGACGAAGATGGCTATAGTCATAAAAACTATTTTCAGTGTTTTCATGATAAATGTTTAGAGATGAAGTCCCTCAATTCGGATGCCGTATTTGACAATTTTTATTCCTCTTTGCCCTGTTTTTTTCTTCTGATAAAAAATTGACAGCAAACGAACAAATAAACACAATTTGTATTCTCAAGTGTACCTTTTATTATGTTTGATTCTTTTCAAACCTTTTGTGCGTAGAATCAAGTTGTTGAACCTATTTTTTGCAGCTTTTACAGAAATTGAATTTTCACCATATTAGTGGCGATATCTCACTTTTCGTTACAACGGGCTGAATTAGAATTTGAATTATTTCTTTCTTTACTGGAAAGAACCACACTTTTACTTTCCGAAATTGAAAAAAGAATACTACTTGATAACTTGTGAATAAGCTGCATGCAGCGAAAAGCTTTATAAAATTGCCTTTAGATTGTTAATAAAAACTTAACCTCAATTAAAGTAATTTTTACTTTCTTTGCGGCTCAAAAAAAACACTAAAACCAGTTTTATGAATCTAAGAAGAATTCTACCATTATTAATTACTGCTTTTTTGTTCCCGTTTGCAATGAATGCACAGGTGACAACCAGTAGTATAACAGGCTTTGTCAAATCGGACAATGGTGAGCCACTCGAAGGCGCTACAGTAACCGCTGTTCATGTTCCTTCAGGTACCAAATATGTAACGCTAACCAAAAAAGACGGCAACTTTACTTTGCCAAACACCAGAATCGGCGGCCCTT
The DNA here is from genome assembly GCA_963706825.1 of uncultured Chitinophagaceae bacterium. Lineage (GTDB taxonomy): Bacteria > Bacteroidota > Bacteroidia > Chitinophagales > Chitinophagaceae > Ginsengibacter. Next base: position 11,610 of record CAVPNT010000009.1, read on the forward strand.
TCACGCTTACAGTGGAATATGTAGGATATCAGCCTCAAACGATTAAAGACATTACATTAAATCTCGGCGAACCTTATCAGGCAGATGTAACGATGTCGAAAAATGAAAAAGTGTTAAGTGAAATTACTATAGCAGGAAATCGCAATATTGCTAAAATCAAAACAGGAGCTTCGACAAATATAAATTCCAGGATGTTGGCAACGCTGCCCACTATTACAAGAAGCATTACCGATTTTACGAGGTTGACGCCGCAGTCGAATGGTACCAGCTTTGCTGGCAGAGATGCGCGTTTTAATAATGTAACGGTTGATGGCGCCAACTTAAATAACAACTTTGGATTAAGCACAGATCCATTACCAGGTGGAGGAGCAAATCCTATTTCTTTGGATGCTATTGATCAGATTACGGTTAATATTGCTCCTTACGATGTAAGACAGGCTAATTTTACCGGTGCAAACATTGCTGCTGTTACCAAAAGCGGAACAAACACTTTAAAAGGTTCTGCATATACGTATTATCGCGATCAATCATTCAACGGAATGAATGTGGCAGGTTCAAAATTGCCTACTGCTCAAAAATCTTATAATAAAATTTATGGTGCCACTTTGGGTGGACCTATCATTAAAAACAAATTGTTTTTCTTTGGTAACTATGAGTACGAAGAAAAGTCATCTATTCTTAATTATTATACGCCTGCTGGTGGATCAGGAAGCGGCAACACTTCAAATGTTGCAGTTGCTGATCTCAAAACCGTTTCTGATTATTTAAAATCAAAATACAATTATGATGCAGGTGCCTATGATAATTTTTCAACGGGTTCTCCGGTGAAAAATCACAAAATACTCGGAAAAATTGACTGGAATATAAGTGATGTTCATAAGTTAACAGCGAAATATAGTGAATTAGTAAGTTCTCAAACCTTTCTTCCAAGTCAAAGTGGAGGAATCAATGGAGCCAGCTCTTCAGGATTAGTAACTTATGGACCAAAATTTTCTAAAACTGCAATGGCTTTTGGAAATACAGTTTATACTCAGAATGACGCAGTTAAATCCGGAAGCCTTGAATTGTCAAGTAATTTTGGAGGCAAATTTTCAAACCAGCTTTTGGCAACCTATACAAAAATCAGCACAACAAAAGCACATGCCGGTGCACAGTTTCCTTTTGTTGACATCCTTAGTCCAACGTCAAACAACAACTATATTAGCTTTGGGAATGAACCGTTTAACGGAAATTACAACGTTGTTTTAAATGATGTATATACCGTTACCGACAATTTTACCTATTATCTGGGTAAGCATTCTTTTACCGCCGGTGCGAGCTATGAATATCAAAAAGTCGGAAATGGATTTATGGCAGGTTCGCAGGGTTATTATGTGTTCAAAACTGTGGATGATTTTGTAAATGACAGAGCTCCAATTTTATTTTCTCAAACCTATAGCTTAATTCCTGGTCAGGATGCAGTTATTTCAGCATCTTTGAAAATCGGACAATTGGGCGCTTATGTCCAGGATGAAATCAATATCAATCCCGGGTTCAAACTTACTGCAGGTTTGCGTGTTGATAAACCGATCTATCCTGAACAACCATTAGAAAACAAAGCTATTTCGGCGCTGCCTTTGCTGGATCATGAAGGAAATGCAACTCATTATACAACAGGAGAATGGCCAAAAAGTGCTTTTTACTGGTCCCCACGTGTTGGATTCCGTTGGACGCCTGCTGCCGAAAAAAATATGGTAATACGCGGCGGAACAGGTCTATTTACAGGAAGAATTCCATTTGTGTATTTAACCAATATTCCTACAGGAAGTGGAATGTATCAGTTTGGGCCATTGATCACCAATGCAACCCAATTGCAAAATTTCAAATTCAATCCTGATCCGCATACTTACAATCCTTTTTACAACAGTTCCTTGGATCCAGCCTTGTTTCCAAAAACTGCCGGTACTGCAGTTCCAACGGGGGCTTATGGTTTGACTTCCAAAAATTTCAAATTTCCACAAGTATGGCGCACAGATTTTGGAGTGGATAAACAATTCGGCAAAGGCTGGGGCGGAACATTAGAACTTTTATATACCAAGGATGTGAACGCTGTTTATATGTTCAATGCTAACCAGGCTGCGCCTGATGCTACTGTTAACTTAGGCGGTGATATGACACGTCCAAGCTATTCTGCTTCAGCAGCGAGAAAAGTAAATCCAAAGAGCGGCAATGCGGTTGTTTTGGATAATACGAAAAAAGGAGAGTCTTTTGCGGCAACGGTACAGTTGAATAAATCATTTACCAATGGACTTTACGGTTCAATCGCATATACATACACGGCCGCTTTTGACGTAACCGCTAATCCGGGTAGCCAGGCAACTTCGGTGTGGTCTGCCAACCCGACGGCACTTACTCAGAATGATCTTGAGTTGTCTTATTCTAATTTTTCTGTGCCTCACAGAATTGTTGCTAATGTTTCTTATCGTTTTGAATACTTAAAACATCTTGCAACAACCATCTCGTTGTTTTACCAGGGAGCTTCACAAGGCTCTTACTCTTACATCTACAACGGCGATGTAAACAACGATGGAAACAGCGCCGACCTGATGTACATTCCAAAAGATCCTTCTGAAATTAAATTTGCTGCAATTCCAGCTACAGGTACAGCCGGAACTGCCGGATATATTCCCGGATTTACCGCACAGCAGCAATCTGATGCTTTCTTTAAATTTATTGCTCAGGATCCTTATTTGTCAAAACATATGGGACAAAATGCAAAGAGATTTGGAGCAAACTATCCTTTTTACCACAGGGTAGATATGAAAGTGACACAAGACATTTTTACCAACATTGGTGAACACAAACATACGCTGCAGGTTACAGCCGATGTATTGAACGTTTTGAATTTAATAAGCAGAAATTGGGGAATACAAAAATCTTACATTGTAGCAAACCCACTTAAGTATGTTTCAAACTCCGGAGCAAATGGAAACCAGGCTACCTTCCAGCTTGCTACCTACCTGCCTGCGGGGCAAACTAACCAGGTTTTGCTTGACAGAACCTATCTGAATTCCAATTCAATCAACACTACGTGGGGATTACAGCTTGGATTAAGATATATTTTCTAATTCATTTCATTCTTTGATAAAACCAAACGCCTCGATTTATTCGGGGCGTTTTGGTTTAAAAGAAGATTTCGGGTTATTTCTTTGTTTACTGCAAAATGTTTAACGGATTGATGTTCGATTCTACGATTGCGAATATGAATTATGCTTATTTCTTCATTTACTGATTCAACATTGATAAAATCATTTCCCGGTGCAGAAGTAACTTTCCTGGAAAAAAAAACAATTGTAAATTGTCTTGCTTATCAATTTTCAAAAAACAAAAACTTCAAAAATGAAATTATTAAAATCAAATCTGCACGTTTTATTATTAATGCTTTTTTGTGGCGCAAATTTCAATTATACTTATGCGCAATCATCAGTTTTTAGTTATCAAAAATATATTGAGAAAGGAGACACGCTCAATTACAGAGAATTATATCCGGATTTCGATACGCTTCGCAAATATCCTTTAGTTATTTTTTTACACGGTTCGGGCGAGCGTGGAAATGATAATGAAGCGCAACTAAAATGGGGTGTCAAAAATTTTGCAACAGATGAAATGATGAAGCTTCATCCTGCAATTGTGATTGCACCACAATGTCCTGAAAAAAAAGGATGGTCTAATTTTTCACGCACCAATAGCACTGAAATGTCTTTGCTGCCAACTCCTTCAAGACAAATGGAAATGCTGATTACGCTTGTTCATAAACTGATAGAAAAATTACCAATTGATACAAACAGGATCTATATCACCGGACTTTCAATGGGCGGCTTTGGGACCTTTGATGCTATAGAAAGATATCCGAATCTTTTTGCTGCTGCAGTACCGGTTTGCGGCGGAGGCGATGTATCAAAAGCTGCTTCCATTGCGCATATTCCCATTTGGATTTTTCACGGAGCAGAAGATGCAGCTGTAAATCCGATGCTCTCGGTTAATATGGTGAATGCATTAACGAAAGCCGGCGCTCATCCCGGTTTCACTATGTATCCTGAAGTGGGACATTTCTCCTGGATCGCTGCATATAGCGATCCGATGATGATGGAATGGTTATTCAGGCAGCATAAGTGAATAAATTTATAAATAAAAAAACCATCCAGGTATTTAGAACCCGGATGGTTTTTTGGATTTCAGTAAATGAACAAATAACTCAAATTCTACTTTTCAAATCACTCATTTCTTGGATCTCTTGAAAATTTAAAATCATACTCTTTCGGATGCTCAGTGCCAAGAAGATTTTTTACAAAATAATCCCATCTGCGCCGCATCATATACGTTGAAAGTGGACCATATCCATGTTTGCTGTTTGGAAATATTACCAGGTCAAAATCTTTATTCGCTTTTTCCAACGCTTCCACTACCAGCATGGTGTTGGATGGAGGAACATTATCATCCATCATTCCATGAGCCAGCATCAGCTTGCCTTTCAGGTTCTTTGCATAGATTTCATTTGCCTGCGGCTCGTAATTGGAAACACCGTTTTCGCCTGTTTTCAAAAGGCCAATATATCTTTCGCCCCAGTCATCTTCATAATTTCTGTTGTCATGATTTCCTGATTCAGAAATGCCCACTTTGAAAAAATCCGGATAGCGAAACATAGCTGCCGCAGTAGCAAAACCTCCACCGGAATGCCCCCAGATTCCTACACGTGTCGTATCTATATAGCCGTATTTATCTGCCAGTTGTTTGATACCGCTAACCTGGTCAGGCAAGGTATTTTCCGCCATGTTGCCATAGCACATATCATGAAAACTTTTTGACCTGTTTGGATTGCACGTTCCTTCAATTAATACAACCACAAAACCAAGTTCTGCCAACGCCTGATGATCGCCACGTGAAGCTACAAAAGACCAGCTTCCTACACTTCCGCCCTGAGGACCGGGATAGATGTAATCAATGACCGGATATTTTTTATTTGGATCGAGATTCGTTGGAGTAAACATGATTCCATACAAATCGGTTTTGCCATCGTGCGCCTTTATAGTGATTGGCTTTGGAGGCTGCCATCCAATTGCTTTCAACCTCGAAACATCTTCTTTTTCCAGAGTTGAAATCAACTTGCCATTCAAGTCTCGCAACACAATTACTGCAGGAACATCCGGTTGCGAATAACTATCAATAAAGTATTTTTCCGAAGGCGATAAAGTGATGGAATGATTTCCTGTTTCCGGAGTGAGGAGCGTCAGATTTTTTCCATTAAAATCAATTCTGTAAAACTTAGCGAAATAAGGATTGACAGCATCTTTGCCATTGGCCACAAAATATAATTGACGTTTTTTCTCATCTACTTTCAACAATTTGGTAACGACAAAATCGCCTTTGGTAATTTGGTTTTTCAACTTTCCGGTTGGTGAGTCGTACAAATATAAGTGCCCCCAGTTATCTCTTTCCGAATACCAGATGATCTCATTTGTTTTGGGTAAATATCGCCAGTTGATGGCGCCTTGTCCCGATTCATATTGTGTGGCAACTGTTTCTTCAAACACTTCGCGTACGGCGCCTGTATTTGCATCAGCAATACGAAATTTTTCATTCTTATGATCACGTGAAGTTGAAACAAAAGCGAGTTCATTATCATTCGGATTCCAATCTACATCATTTAAAGTGCCGTTGCTTGAAATATCATCACTTAATGTGCTGCGATGAAAATCAGCAGGAATCTGCAAGCGGATTACTTTTGGTACATCTACATTAATAATCACCCGTTGAATCATAATCACATTTGAATCTCCCGGCAACGGGTATTTCCAGGCTTTCAATTCCGGATGTCCAACGTTGGTTGTTACAAGGTACATATCTCCAGCCTTGCGTTCATCCTGCTGGAAAGTGGCTATTTTTCTCGAATCGGGTGACCAGCGAAGAATAGCGGCATCACTATGTTTCCATCCGGCATTGTCTGTGGCATACCCAAAGTTTTTTACGCCATCTGTTGTAAGTTGCGTTTCTTTTCCGGTCGATAAATCTTTTACCCATAAATTATAATTTTTAATAAAAGCGGTCTTTTTTCCGTCCGGAGAAATTACTTCATTTCTATCAGCGCGATAAATATTTTCTTTAGCAGAAACATCTTGTGTACATTGATAATTCTGCAAATCGCATTTCCATTGTTTTCCATTAGCATTAAAAAAAATAGTGCGTTCATCATCAGAAAAAGTGAATGTTTCAAAAGGCAACATTTCCTCTTCATATTTTTTGCCTGTTGCAGAAGAAAGAGAGTTGGCAAGCTTCTGCTGATCAAATGCTGCTGTTCGTTTTCCTGTAGCAGGATTTACTAAAATAAATTCACTGCCATTTGCATTTAAATCGCGATACCAGAATCTGTCGCCTGAAAGCCAGTTTGGATTTACTTTAGAGTGGTCAAGATACTTTTGTGTATTATACGACAAAAAGCTTGCAGCGTTTTCATAATCTTTAGCTGTCAAAGAGGGAGATTGCTGTGCAATTGCATTAAAATACAATACAACAGCAAAAATCGAAACGAAAAGATATTTCATAAATTCTTGTGGTTAAAATATTATAGAACGGTAAGATTGCAAAATAACTGATTTGGCAATTCATTAGGTTGTTCAGTCAAAAAAAAATAAGAATTGCTCCTATTTCTTTGTTTACTGCAATAAAAAAACCGGCAGTTTTATCCGCCGGTTTTAGTTGAGTTTCTTTCATTTAAAATCAGGCCCTTTTTTTCTTTCTCTTACTTTCCTTATTCATTTTCTCAGAGCCATTTGCATCTTTGCTGCGTTCTCCTTTCAAGGTAGAAGCCAGTTTCACTGCGTTGTATGCATTTACTTCGCCGCCTGTTACCGATATATCGGCAAGATTCACACTGTCAGTTGTTCCCGGTAATTTTACCTTTTCAGTAATCGGTTCAGCAGATTTTTCAATTACATATTTTACCTGCTCAGCACTCAGGTCAGGAAAATATTCGAGAATCAAAGCCGCAACCCCTGCGACAACCGGTGTTGCCATACTCGTACCGGACATAGCGCCATATTTGTCCCCACCAGGCAAAGTAGAATAAATATTTACACCGGGAGCAAATACATCAACAGATTTTTTTCCGTAATTACTAAAACTTGCGGTGAAACCACCATTGGTAGGATCGCCGCTTGCGCCTACAGTAATAAAATTTTTCGCAACACCGGATCCATCAAGGAAAACCGGGTTTGGAAAATTTTCTGTTGAATCAATATTTTTTGCATCATTACCTGCAGCGTGAACCAGAAGTACACCTTTACTTTGTGCATATTTTACCGCGTCATCTACCCAGCTTTTCTGAGGAGAAAATCCTTTGCCAAAACTCATACTGATTACTTGTGCGCCATTGTCCACTGCATAACGAATTGCATTGGCAATATCCTTATCATGCTCATCTCCATCAGGTACGGCACGCACCATCATAATGCGCACATTATCTGCAATTCCGTTCATGCCAATGCCATTATTTCTTACTGCGCCAATGATACCCGAACAATGAGTTCCATGTGACGGCGTGCCGGCCATTACATCACTGTTTCCGTAATACCGGTCATTAATATCATTCGGATTGTCTTTTACAATTTCGTCCCTGAAATCTTCAGGAGGAGTAGAAGCAGCTTCGCCTTTGCGTATTTGCCCGCGCAAATAATCAAGAATATCTGTGTTTGAAATATCATAATTCTTATTCGCTTTCGCCATGTTGAGATAGATGGCTGATGCGATTTTTGCATCCGGATCCTGCGAAGTATAACCCTGAACATCTTTGCCGGTGAACTCTGTTTTTCCCAAATCTTTTTGAATCACAGAATCACCTTTTTCGAGTATCGGTAATATCCTTTGCATTTGTAAAAGTTCTGCCGGATCAATACCTTTTGTTACATCATCTTTAGCTCTCAGATACGTTTTATATTCTGCTTTAGCAGCAGCATTCATTGTGGTGGTATCCACAGTTTTATTATCATACTTATCTTTTAATTTCCAGTAAACCCTGGCCGCTTCATATGAATCCTGGTGCACGTTTCTGCCATCTTTTCCACCGATGAAATTCCAGCCATACACATCATCTACATATCCATTGTGATCATCATCGATTCCGTTTCCCGGAATTTCCCGCGGATTATGCCAGAGTATCGGTTTCAAATCTTCCTGTAAAGTATCTACACCGCTGTCAATAACCGCAACTACGACGGTTTTGCTTGTTCTTCCTTTCAAAAAATCATAAGCTTTATCGAGACTAATGCCGTAATAACCCGTAGTAGCTCTATCCAGCTCATGCCAATTATTTGGAGCCACTTTTTTCGTATCGGCAGAGGCAGAATCGGTTTGCGCAAAAGTGTAAAAAGGCAATGCAGCCATCAGCGCCATTCCTATAAAAAACTGTTTAATTCTTTTTGTCATTTTAAATTTTTAAATTTTAAGAGTACAAATATTCACAATTTATTTTAAGATAAATCGCCATTTAAAATAATTAAATAATATTTATAGCTTTTTTGTTTAACCGTTTCTCTGGACTGTTCTATAAAATGATTACTTTTAAACTATGAAAACTTTGACGCTTAAAATACCAGATACATTAGATGTCGATAACAAAGAACTTGCAATGATTGTTTCAACCCAGCTTTATGAACAAGGAAAGCTTTCACTTGGACAAGCTGCAGAAGTTGCAGGATTATCAAAACTAACTTTTGCTGAATTATTGGGTCGTTACAATGTTTCTATCTTTAATTTTCCTGCATCAGATTTATCAAGAGATGTTGAAAATGCCTAAAACTATTATCTCAGATACAAGTTGCTTTATTATTTCCCAAAATTGAATTACAAGCATTGAAACAAGCAAAAGAATAAAAACTTACTTCAGTTTCACACCGTAAATTTTATCCCCTGCGCCAACGGAAGTGTATCAGAATAATTGATGGTATTTGTTTGCCTGCGCATATAAACTTTCCATGCATCGCTGCCACTTTCTCTTCCGCCACCGGTTTCTTTTTCACCGCCAAAAGCGCCACCAATCTCTGCTCCGGAGGTTCCGATATTTACATTCGCTATTCCGCAATCGCTTCCTGCATTAGAAAGAAATGTTTCTGCTTCGCGAAGATTTAATGTAAAAATCGCGCTGGATAATCCTTGTGGTACTGAATTCTGCAGGGCAATGGCTTCTTCCAGTGTTTTATATTTTATTAAATACAAAATCGGAGCAAAAGTTTCATGTTGCACGATTTCCATATCATTGGTAACTTCTGCAATGCACGGTTTTACATAGCAGCCGCTTTCAAATCCTTTGCCAGAAAGAGTTCCACCAGTTACCGCCATTTTCCCGCCTTGTTTTTTTATTTGTTCAATGGCATTTAAATAGGCAGTTACAGCGTCCTGATCTATCAGTGGCCCAACATGATTTTCTTCTTTTAGAGGATCGCCAATTTTTAATTGTTTATACGCATTTACCAGTTTCTTTTTGAAAGCGTCATAAATATCTTCATGAATGATCAATCTGCGGGTGGTGGTACAACGTTGTCCTGCAGTGCCTACAGCGCCAAACAAACATCCAACCAGGGCGATATTTAAATCAGCTTCTTTTGAAATGATGATAGCATTATTTCCACCAAGCTCCAGTAAGCTTTTCCCAAGTCTCGCACCAACAGCGGCACTTACCGCTTTTCCCATTCTTGTAGAACCTGTTGCTGAAACAAGGGCAATTTTTGGTTCGTTACAAATCCATTCACCGATTTCACGCCCACCTGTTACTAAACTACAAACGCCTTCAGGAACATTATTTTCTTTAAAAACTTTTGAAATAATATTCTGGCAGGCGATTCCGCAAAGTGGTGTTTTTTCTGACGGTTTCCAGATGCATACATCGCCACAAACCATTGCTATCAGGCTATTCCAGCTCCATACTGCCACAGGGAAATTGAATGCTGAAATAATTCCAACAATTCCCAAAGGATGATATTGTTCATACATCCTGTGTCCGGGCCTTTCACTATGCATCGTAAGTCCATAAAGTTGCCTGGAAAGGCCAAGCGCCAAATCAGAAATATCAATCATTTCCTGCACTTCACCCATTCCTTCCTGAAGGCTTTTGCCCATTTCATAACTCACTAATTTCCCGAGCGTCGCCTTATTTTTTCTAAGTTCATTCCCAATTTGCCGGATAATTTCCCCGCGTTTTGGAGCAGGCCATGCGCGCCATTCGAGGAAAGCATTTTGCGCGGTTTCCACTACATAATCAAAACTTCTTTTATCACACGCGTTGACTGTTGCTATCAGTTTGCCGTCAACAGGGGAGGAGGATTTTATTTTTTCACCGGAAGCAGAGATCCATTTTGTGCCGGTAGAAACGCCTTTATTTAATTCAGAGATTTTTAATTCTTTTAGAAAATTTTGCATATTTCAGAGTTGAAAGTTCAAAGTTCAAAGTTTAAGGTTTAAGGTTCAATGTTCAATGTTCAAAGTTACGAATGTCGCACCATCAGCCTTGAACCATTAAGCTTGAACTAATATTGTTCTTTTTCATTTGGAAAATCTTTCGATTTTACATCTTTAATATAGTGCTGAACCGCATTCGTTATTGATTCGCTCAGATTCAAATACGTTCTGAGAAATCGTGGTTTAAATTCTGTATTAATTCCTAACATGTCGTGCATTACCAACACTTGCCCGTCGCATCCATTTCCTGCACCAATGCCAATGGTTGGAATAAAAAGCTTTTGTGAAACTTCTGTTGCCAATGCTGCAGGAATTTTTTCTAAAACAATTCCAAAACATCCGGCGTCCTGCAAAAGCATCGCATCATTTTTCAACTTTTCTGCTTCCTGTTCTTCTCTTGCCCTTACCGTATAAGTACCAAATTTATAAATGGATTGAGGAGTTAAACCGAGATGTCCCATCACAGGAATTCCGGCGCCCACAATTCTTTTTACAGATTCAATAATTTCTTCGCCGCCTTCTAATTTGATAGCATGTGCACCCGTTTCCTTCATAATCCTGATCGTGGAATTCAAGGCTTCTTTGCTGTTGCCCTGGTAACTTCCAAAAGGAAGATCTACAATAATTAAGGCACGGTTGCAACCACGAACAACCGAACTTGCATGATAAATCATTTGATCGAGCGTAATAGGCAATGTGGTTTCATGGCCTGCCATCACGTTGCTTGCACTATCGCCTACTAAAATAATATCTATGCCGGCTGCATCAAAAATTTTTGCAAATGAGAAATCGTAAGCGGTGATCATCGAAATTTTTTCACCCGATTCCTTCAGCTTTTGTAACGTGTGAGTCGTTATTCTTTTTACTTCTTTATTTACTGACATACAAATTTTTTTTAAAGAAGCGACAAGCTAAATGGCTCTGCATTAGAATAAACCTTTGAACAATCGCGTTTGCAAAAGTAATGTAATGTGGTAATATGCTGATCGCGCATATGCTGATATGCTAAGGAAAGAATTTTACAGTAAAAAAACAAATAAGCTGAATTTCATTTTTCGGTTTCATCAGGCTGATGAATAAGAAATAATAATTTTGACGCTACTTTATCAGAGAAACATTTAAAGATTTTATAAACTCTTCGGTTAATCAGAAAAAAAATGCAAAGGTTTAAAACAGGATTTCTTTTCTTTCTATTGTTCACTTTTAACTCTTTTGTTTCAGAAAAAGCGAATGCACAGGTTCAAAAAAATAAGCCATCAGTAATTTATTTCAAAAGCGGTAATGGGCCTCTTTGGAACAAACAGCAATTGGATTCTTTCCTGCTTTCCCGCACTTCAAAAAGATCCAGGCTGATTCCCAAAATATCAGGAACTGAACAAAAAGAAGATACGTTAATTTATCAGTTAAATCTCATGTTGGATCCCAATCCAACAGATATTCACGGACAATTTTTAACCGGACAATCACTTCCTGATTTTAACTTTAAAGATATCAATGGAAAGGAAATCAAATTAAAAGATTTAAAAGGAAAACCAATCGTGATTAATTTTTGGTTTGCCGGTTGTATTCCATGTTTAGCAGAGATGCCCGAATTGAATGCCTTAAAAGAAAAGTACAAAAATTCTGATGTGACATTTTTATCAATGACTTTTGAAAAAAAGAGTAAAGTAATTACTTTTTTAAAACAACATCCGTTTCATTTTATTTCAATTTCGGATGTGAAAGAATATTGTGATAACATTACCGATTTATATCCGCTTACTTTGTTTGTTGATAAAAATGGCATCATTTCTTCGGCGGAACATTTGATGCCGCCTTTGTTTAATTATGACGTGAGTAAACGAATTGATCAACTTAATCCGTCAGAGTTTGAAAAAAATATCAACGCTATAAAATAACTGTTCAACAAACCAAGAAATATTGAAGATTTCAATTTTTTTTGAATAGTAATTTACTGCAATCTGGCTCCGTAGTTCAGAGGTGACACCTTTTGAAAAAGGTGTCACCTCTGAACTACGATAATTCCACCACTCCCATTCACGATTCACCTACTCACCATTCACTAATGAATCCGATCCCCACGAACTTCCATACTTTGCATTAATTTAGTTTCATAATCAATCCATTCTTTCCATCTTTTTCTTACTTTTTCTTTGGGTAAATAAGTGTCGGCCAGGGTGATAAATAAAGTATAATGACCGGCTTCGCTTTCCATAAATCTGCGGTAAAATGCGCGCAAATAATCATCTTCCAATCCTTCGCTCAATCGCTTGAAACGCTCACAGCTCCTCGCTTCTATTAATGCCATTGTTAGTAAATGATCTAAAAACCTTTCTTCAGGGCTGCCGCCTTTTTTCTGAAATTCAATGAGCTTATTTACATAAACATCTTTGCGCTGCGGACCTAAAGATAAATTTCGTTTGTTCATCTCCGTTAGTACCTGCCTGAAATGTCCCCATTCTTCAGTAACGATGGGCGCTAATTCTTTTACCAGTTCTTCTTTGCTGCTATATTTGGTAATAAGTGTAATGCAACTGGTGGCAGCTTTTTGTTCGCACCAAGCATGATCGGTTAATATATCTTCCAGCGAAATACCAGCAAGATCGACCCAGCGTGGATCCGTCACTAATTTTAAACCTAAAATATTTTTCGTGTCTTGTGATAGAGTTTCCATTTTTCAAAAATATATACATTTATGGCATTATTACACTATTAGCACATTATCAAATCAGCGCATTCGCTAATCAGCTAATTTTGCTTTATGAATGAAGATTTTCTGAATAAAAAATTAAAGGACCGGATTGATGCAAATGCGCTGCGTTCATTAATGGTAAACAAAAATAAAATTGACTTTTGCAGCAATGATTATTTGGGAATTGTAAAAAATAAAATGATTGAAAAATCCGCTTCTTCAAATCTTTCTCATGGAAGCACAGGCTCACGGCTGCTTTCAGGGAATTATGAACTGATAGAAGAAACAGAAAAAATCATTGCTAACTTTCATAATGCGGATGCAGGATTGATTTTCAATTCCGGTTATGATGCGAATACAGGGATAGTTAGTTGTGTTGCACAAAAAAATGATACGATTATTTATGATCAGTTGAGCCATGCATCTCTGCGCGACGGAATTCGTTTATCCTTTGCAGGATCTTTTTCATTTTTGCATAATAATCTGCAGGATTTAGAAAAGAAGATGGCTTCTGCAAAAGATAATTCACAAAATATTTTTGTTGTAACAGAAAGTGTGTTTTCAATGGATGGCGATTTTGCTCCTTTATCAGAAATCGCACATCTGTGTCAAAAGTATGAAGCGTCTTTGATTGTTGATGAAGCACATGCAACGGGAATTACAGGCGAAAGAGGAGAGGGCCGTATTCAGAAATTGAATTTAGAAACTAAATGTTTTGCCCGTATTCATACTTTCGGAAAAGCATGCGGCGCTCACGGAGCAATTGTTCTTGGTTCTGAAAAGCTTAAAACATATCTTATCAATTTTTCCAGGCAGTTTATTTACAGTACTTCTTTGCCACCGGCAGCAGTGGAAGCAATTGCCATTTCTTACAAGACATTTCCGCAAATGGAAAAGGAGCGAAATCATCTCAAAGAATTGATTCATCTCTTCAGAAATGGAAATTTAAAATATAAAATTTTACCCAGCGATACGCCCATACAAATTGTGATCATTCCTGGAAATAAAGAAGTAAAAAAAGTGGCGAAAACTTTGCAGGAAAATAGTTTTGATATCCGGCCGATTCTTTATCCAACGGTACCAAAAGGAGAGGAGAGGCTAAGAATCGTAATGCATGCATTTAATACTTTCGATCAAGTCAAAAACCTGTTGCAGATATTAAACGAACCAAAATAGAAACAGCATTTTGCAGTAAACAAAGAAAAAAGTTGATTTCATAGTTTCCATTTTACTATTTGCTGTTTATTCGATTACCGCTCTTTATTTTTTTCAGGAAAATGATCGGTATGCTGTTCCGTCTTCCTTTTCGTAACGCTTTAATCAGCCTTAAAGCACAAACAGGAAAGAAACAATCACTTCACTTTCCTGGATAAATTTCAAAAGATAAATCAGTGGCAGCTATAAAAATCAACATGAGTTTTATTGTTTAAAAATGATATAGTGGAAATGCGATTATTTGTTTGTTTACTTTACTCATTTCCGCTGCTGTTATTTTTATTGGTATAATCTTTGAAATGTCGTGAAGGAACCAAAAAATTTATTAATGAAACATTTGAAAGATCTAATTTTTGCTTTTCCTCTTTTTGCTTTTATCATGATGGGATGCAATGCTACACGAACTCAAAAAGGCGCTGCAATTGGTGGGGCAGCAGGAGCAGTGGGCGGAAATATAATCGGCCGGGCTGCAGGCAACAGTACACTGGGAACCATTATTGGTGCAGTAGTAGGTGGTGGCGCCGGTGCAATTATTGGTCGCGACATGGATAAACAGGCTGAACAAATTAAGAATGATATTCCCGGTGCGAAAGTAGAAAGAGTAGATGAAGGAATAAAAGTAGAATTTAATGAAAAGATACTTTTTGCATTTTCAAAATCTGATTTAGGAGATTCTGCAAAAAATAATCTTAATAAACTGGTGGCGATTTTAAATAAATATCCAAACACAAATATTGAAATACAGGGGCACACAGATAGCCGCGGTACCGATGAATACAACATGGGATTATCATTAAGGCGGGCAAATGCGGTAAGAGATTACCTCGCATCCCAGGGAATCGCTGGAGCCCGCATGACAACAAGAGGTTTCGGTGAATCTGCCCCTGCTTATTCCAACGATACACCGGAAGGAATGGCGCAAAACAGGAGGGTGGAATTTTTAATCACAGCAAATGATCAGATGAAGGCAGATGCTAAGAAGGAAGCCGGTACTCAATAAAGTTCCTTTCATTTCTTAAACATAAACGGGACTTTCAACTCGAAGATTCCGTTCTTTTTTATATTTGTTGAAATAGAATTAAAATTATCTTCCTTTATATCGATTGTATAAATTCGTTTTATGATTCAGGAAGAAAACATAATAAGGAAAATAAAATCATCCATACTGAAGGTAGAACCTGATGCAACACTGATTTTATATGGCTCTTATGCACGACGCGATTGTCGTCCTGATTCTGACATTGATATTTTAATTCTTTTGGATAAAGAGAAAATAACCGACGAAGATCAAAATATCTAAGGAATAAAACGCCTAAGAGAGAAAATGGCTTTTGTGGTTCTATTCACCCACAATCCATTTTCTAAAAGCAGGCGCGGTTTCTTTGCTTACAATCATCTCATTGCGGGCAGAAGGAATTTTCAGTTCGATCTTCAACTTTACTTTTTCAAAGGTTTGATAACTTTTCATAAAATTGACATTGACGATATGCTGGCGATTTATACGAAAGAAAACATCGGGATCAAGTTGTTGTTCTAATTCATATAGATTTTTATCCACAACATATTTTTTCCCAAAACTATCAAACGCATAAACCGTTTTGTTTTCGCAACAAAAAAAAGTAATGTCTTCCGGCTTCATTAGTATATTTTCATTTCCTTTTTTCACAATCATTCTTCTTTTTTTCTTTTCATTCAGGTAATGGATCACCTTGTGAGAAGAATGACGGTTTGTAAGAAAATGATCCGACATTACATGGTGGTTTACGATAGATTTATCCAACGATATTTTGTCAATTGGTTTCAATAAATACTGGATACCACTATATTCCATCGCATCCACAATTGATTTTTGATAAACCGTGGTGTACACAACCGCACTGTTGATAATTGCAGTTGTAAATATTTCAAATGATTGTCCATCGGGTAATTGAACATCAGCAAAAATAATATCCTGCTCCCTGCACTGAGAAAAATAGTTGATGGATTGGGTAACTGAACCAAGGATGGCTTCTATTTGATAGTCGCATGAATTATTGAGCAAACAGGACATCTTGCTCTCGTCCTGCTTGCCGTTTTCAATTATGACAGTTTTCAACATAAACCTGGGTTTTGATTTTATTAAAATAAGCTGCATTGCCCGCAATGGTAATGCAAGTTATCTGAATGTTTGTTTTTTCAATTTCCGTTTATATAATTATAAAATTATAATAACTGCTACGACGCATTCAACTATTAAGGCATTTTAAAATCGATAGTTATCATCCTTTGATATACCGGTGTTGCAGGTACATGTCACCGGATTCGTTGCAATTCACGACATACAAATGTTTGTTATCCTGCAGAATAATCTGGTAAAGTGTACCTGACTCTTCCTGTAGTTCGGTAACACTTTTAATGGATTTGTTGCTATATTTTTCTTTGATTTTTTGTGCAATAAACGGATTTAATTTTGTTTCATCATAATACCGGATGGTTCTGTAAATTTTGCCATCCTGGTCGTAATATATTCTTTCGGGAATCTTTTTGTCAATGAAACTTACTTCATAATAGTCGCTCCCGTTATACCATTTAATGTTTTGTGCTTCAGGAAAATTTTCATTAAATTTTTTCACGACAGTATCATGAGTTGAGACACTGGCATAACCTGATACGCCTAGCAACATGGCTGCGAAAATGAGAATTGTTTTCATGTTTGATAATTTTTAAGTGGTTAATGCAGGCAAATTACAATGGCAACTAAGTTTTCAAAAGCAAACATTGTTTAATGGTAGCAGTATCACATTCTCTTTATGGACAAAATAAAAAACAATCAGTCAAAATCAATAACTCAAAATGAATTTTTTGAATCTGAACTGTACAATTTATTGCTTTAAATTTTTCCTGTTAAGTTTCTTTAACAGATATACATTTTGCTGATGAATGGTTTGTGCTGCTGCATAAAATGCAATTTTTTTTACCAAAAAAATCTGCCCGATCATTATCAAAATTTGCCAGCCCAATTCGGTGCACAGCTGCAGATTGCCAATTTTAAGGAGCAGCCAAATTCGTAAAGTATTGTTGAGTAATAGTATGAAATGAGGCTTTGTATATCCAGTTAAAGCCAAAATTGCAAATCCTTCCTATTTGTTGGTTTACTGAAATCGTCTAATCAATTTCCGAATTAAATACTGGAGATTAGATCTTGATATTTATATCCGGAGAGTTTATGTTTGCTGTTTATCGACAGTCTTACTTTTTTTAATAACACTGATCTTACCCGTTCTTTCCATAAAGATTTCAGCAATATTATCCATTGTATTTTGATTGAGCAGCATCCTTACTTCTTCCATGATGTCCCCATAACTCAAGGTGCATCTTTTCATATTCCGGCCATTCAGAACTCCATCTTTATACAGCGATAACGGTTTCCCTTTTACCAGGTGACTGATGAACTGATTTGATACACTCAGCCATGCAATTATTTTATACACAACCGACAAAGCAGCGGAGCCAACTATCGTAGCAATAAATGGAGAAGCGCCAACCACCGCCCTGCTGAGAACCGCTCCCAGCATGATGATAATGCAGGTGTCAAAAGCGGATTTAATTCCAAAAACGCGCATTCCTGTAAAGCGAATCAGAATCAGTGCAATGAAAAAAACGGTTATTGCCCGAACACTCATTTGCAAGGAATTCAAATCTTTTCCATGCCCGAATAACTCATTAATTATGTCCATTGATTATTTGCTTTTTTATCAAATTTAACGCAACCTCCGGACCTTTTTTCGAAATGATTTTGAACTCTTTTTTTTCAAGATTATTATAAGTATTGAAGAAATTTTCAATTTCTTTTTCAAGATAATTATCCATAGAAGAAAGCCCTTTTATTTTATTGTATTTCTCAGATGCGTTCGCAGTAGCAATCAAACGATCGTTCCTGTTGGTTTTATTATTTTCAGTTTCGGTCGCTTCCATTACTCCAATTATTTTACATTCAATAATGCAGCCAGGCCATGATAATTCATCCAATAAAACCAACACATCGAGCGGATCTCCATCTTCGGCTTTTGTGTGTGGAATAAAGCCGAAATGAAATGGAAATGCCATTCCTTTTGGCAGCAGCTTTTTTAATTTAAACATTTGCGTTTCTTCATCATAATTATATTTGGCCGCCGATCCTTTCGGGGTTTCAATGATGGCGTGGATGCAATTTTTATCTTTAGTAAAAGTGGATGGAAGTTTCATAAATTTCCAATATCAATATTTGTACCTGAAATATTACATCGAGCAACACAGAGAGAACACTCAGCTACAGAGAGAAGAGCAGAGAACTCTCTGCAGTTCAGTGCCTTCTCACCTTTTCTCTGAATAATAAAGACTTTGAAAATATAAAGTGAGTTGCGTTTCTCCGGGGAAATATAACCTTTGAAAATTTACGCCGAGCTACACAAAGAAGACATTGGGTTACACAGAGAAGACTCAGAGAACTAAAGAGAAAATCTCTGTGCAGCTCAGTGCCTTCTCAGATTTCTTCTCGTGTAATAAAAACCTGAAATTGTTTGAATCTTTTATATTCGATGAATTAATTTCGCAGGAATTATGAAATCGGGATTTGTAAATATTTTTGGAAAACCAAATGCAGGAAAAAGTACATTGCTTAATGCGTTGATAGGAGAGAAGCTGGCTATCGTTTCGCCGAAAGTACAAACCACCCGTCACCGGATAAAAGGTATTTTGAATGACAAAGATTACCAGGTAATTTTTTCAGATACGCCGGGCATCATTGAACCAAAATATAAACTGCATGAAAAAATGATGCAGGCAGTAAAGAGCAGCCTGGAAGATGCGGATGTGGCTTTACTCATCGTAGATATAAAAGATAATCTTGAAGAAGCAGACGAAATATTTTCTTCGCTTTCGCTGAAAGCGCCTGCAATAGTGGTTTTGAATAAAACCGACCTCGTTAATAAAGAAACGGTGGATAAAGCGGTTGCACGTTTTTCCGGAAAAAAATATTGTAAGAAAGTTGTTGAAATCTCAGCTTTAAAAAATAAAGGAATACAGGAATTGCTCGATGCAATTATTTCCATGTTGCCTGAAGGCGAGCCTTTTTATAATGACGATAACCTGAGCGATCTTCCGATGAAATTTTTTGTAAGCGAATTGATCAGGGAGAAAATATTTTATTTATACGAGGAAGAAATTCCTTACCATACTACTGTTCTCGTTCAGGAATTTAAAGAAAAAACGACGCTTACAAAAATCACGGCCGATATTATTGTACAAAGAGAAACACAGAAAGGAATTGTTTTAGGTGAAGGTGGAAAAATGATCAAACAACTCGGAACGCTTGCGCGGAAAGACATTGAAGAATTTATTGGCAGAAAAGTTTTTTTGGAATTGTTTGTAAAAGTTCGCCCGAAGTGGCGGGATAATGAGATTCATTTGAGGGAATATGGGTATTGATCGTTGAAGGTTCAAGGTTGAAGGTTCGATGTTGAAGGTTCGATGTTGAAGGTTGAAGGTTTTGGTTTAGATGTTTAGCAAAAATATTTATCATGAATTCTTTTGGAAAAAATTTTAGGGTACAAATTCTTGGTCAATCGCATGGCGAATATGTTGGGATCGTAATTGATGGATGCCCGCCCGGAATTTCAATCACAGTTGAAGATTTTAAAAATGATATTGAAAGAAGGAAACCCGGTGCAAAAGGTACTACACCTCGCAAAGAAGATGATATTCCCGAAATAATCAGCGGTGTTTTTAATGAAAAAAGTACCGGTGCGCCAATCACTATTTTGTTTAAAAACAACAATACGCGAAGCGGCGATTATGAAAAACAAAGAGCGGTTCCCCGTCCCGGCCATGCCGATTTTGTAGCGCATAAAAAATTTAAAGGATTTGAAGATTACCGTGGTGGTGGCCACTTCAGCGGAAGGCTCACGGTTTCATTGGTTGCTGCCGGCGTCGTTGCAAAAAAAGTGCTTGCTTCTTTTTCTGCTGATAAAAAGATTGAAATTGATTCAAACATTCTTGAAATAGGCGGTGAAATAGATTTGGAGAAAGGATTGCAAAAAGCGATAGATGCAAAAGATTCTATTGGCGGAATTGTAGAATGTAAGGTTTCTAATTTGCCAATCGGTCTTGGAGAACCATTTTTTGATTCCGTAGAATCATTGATCAGTCATGCCGTTTTTTCTATTCCTGCGGTAAAAGGAATTGAGTTTGGCGCCGGTTTCGCGGCAGCAAAAATGTTTGGAAGTGAACACAATGATTCTTTGATAAACGCTGACGGAACTACTGCTACCAATAATGCCGGTGGTATTGTTGGCGGAATTACCAATGGAAATGATTTGGTGTTTCGCGTCGTCGTGAAGCCTACCTCTTCCACGCCAAAAGTGCAGGAAACACTGAATGTGGAAAGTGGAAACGTAGAACCTTTTTCAGTGAAGGGAAGACATGATCTGTGTATTGCTTTGCGCGTACCGGTTGTGTTGGAAGCAGTAACAGCAATGGTTTTGGCGGACTTAATAAATTAAAAAACCGGAAAACGCAATCGCATTTTCCGGCAGGATCGTTGGATAAATTATTACGATAAAAGCGATGTTTCGTACTGGTTAATGAAAGCATTCGCTTAAAAATTCCTAAGGAGTGGGACTAACGGTTCCATTCAGAATATATTTTATCTTCACTGCTTTTGCTGTGTCCGTCGCCTGTGGAATACCCATTAGCATAATCGTATAAACTTTATCTTTTTCAACACTGATTGTCCGGCTGGCCGAATAATTTTCACCGGAAGCGGTTACAATAATATCGCCCGGATTTACGCTTTTAAAATCAGAAGCTGTACCAAACGAGGCATCTGCATTTACCAGATTATTTCCATTTTCAGAAATCGTGAAAGCGGCTTTTGATGAATCGGGCACGGCATTTACGTAACGAACGAAGGCAAGCCCTGAATTGGTAGAAAGCGAATCAATATTGTCATTCACTACAAGATTCCGGTAGTTGCCATTTGCTCCCATTGCAAACACTGAATAAAATTTAGAGGGTTCAAAAACGTAATTTGTGCTGGAAACAGTAGTATCAGCATTCGCAAGGCCTAAAGCAAGCGTTCTGTTGCCACTGTATACGGACAAATAAGTTCCAGAATAATTTGTATAAACCATCGGAGAATTGGTGAGATAACTGCCAGACATGATAAAATCAACTGCGGGTTGATCAGGAATTAAATTGATGGCCATTAAACCAGAAACGGGAGTATTGTTCACAGGAGTTTCTTTTTTGCATGCTGCAAACAAAAACACAATTGCTGCAAGAGCATAAATAAACTGGTTTTTCCAAATCGAATTTCTTTTCTTTTCCATAGAGTAAAAATTAGGTTACGTGTTAAATAATATTTATGGTTCAAACAAAGCCGGAAGGTTATTTTAAACGGAAGAATGCTGAATTAGTTAAAGCCTTTACAGTTTTATCTTGAACCATCACTTAGTGCTAAATAACCAATAATATTTGAAAAGGTTTTGCTAAAATGGATAAAAGGCGTGGGATGAAAGCTTCATTATTTTGAAAATGACGGAATAAAAAGCATTTATTTTTTCTTAAAAAATGCTCCTCTTTTAAAGGCACAATTTTTGGTTTTAAAATCAAAATAATTTTTGAAAATAATGTATAAAAACCTCTTGTTGATTATTATTGCTTCTATTGCTATTGCCATTAGCAGTTGTAGCAAAAAAGTTCATCCGTCCAAAACCGCGACCGTTGTTCCTTCAAAAAACAATACTTCTGCTGAAACGAAAAAACCTCCGGTCGATGTTGCCCCGGCTGAACCAAAAAAAATTGATTCTGTAGAAACTCCCCGGCCAGTTATTAAACCAAAACCCAAAACGGAATTTCCAAAAGTGATAACGGTAAACGATGAAGCAGCCAGCAAAAGCGTGGATGGGCGTTTATATTATGATGTAATGGGGCACAGGTATTGGAAAAATTTTAAAGATGGCAAATATTATTTATTCGATAAATCTATGTACAACAATCCTGATTTTAAACCACTGAGATAAAATATATTTTTCCAGGTTGCGGCTTCAGGTATTATTTATCGCCGCAAGGGCTATGACCAGCGGGCAATACAAGTAATGTAATGTCTTAACATCTGCAAGCGACTTTCTGCAAGTATTCTCTGAAGAAGAAAAATATTGATGTACCTTTGATTACTTCCGCAAAAAATAGGCGGGAAAATACACATCAAGCATCATCTGATTCAATAGAATCAATTAAAAAAATCAGCAAAATACTATATGGCAGAAACCTGGAATAAGAAGGAAAGAGAAAAGAAAAAAAAACAAAATAAAAAAGAAAAAGCAGAAAAAAAACAGGAGCGTAGAGAAAACAGCAAATTAAATCCTGAAAGCGAATATGCTTACCTCGATGAAAATGGAAACCTTTCATCCAAGCCGCCCGATCCACGCAAAAAAATAATTGTAAATGTGGAAGATATTGAAATTGGCGTTCCCAAACAGGAGGCTGTAAATCCTGAAGACCTTATCCACACAGGGATTGTTACTTTTTTTAATAATGATAAAGGCTACGGATTTATAAAAGATCAAATCACACATGAAAGCGTTTTTGTACATGCAAATTCGTTATCGCAGCCAATTAAAGAAAACAATAAAGTTAGCTTTGAAATAGAAATGGGGCCAAAAGGTGCCAATGCGGTGAATGTGAAGCTAGTCAAGTGATTTCTGATTTCTGATACACACGTGGTATGCACGATGTGAATATTTTCCTTTCTCATCGTCCTGTCTAATCACTGTTTTTTTATTTTTTTAGGGAAATGATTAGTCTGAGGTTTCAACTTTTTTTTCGAACGCTTTATTTACCCGGAAATAACAAACAGGAAAGATATAATCAGTTCACTTTCGTATAAAATATATCAAAAGCGCTGTCAGTCTCCTTTTTACCAAAGAAAGAATCATCCGTATTTGTTTGTTTACTGTGAAAAGTACTTTTGTTTGAAACAAACTTTCCTGAAGACTCCTGCTAAAGCGCTCCTGTCGGCGAGGAATGAGAATTGCCGTTATTTCTTCGTTCACTGTCTTGTTATCTTTGTTGTATTGTTAATAAAGAAATGAAAATGAATACCAATAAAAAATTAGAAATTGCCACATTTGCCAACGGTTGTTTCTGGTGTACAGAAGCAGTTTTTCAGCAGTTGAAAGGCGTGCAAAAAGTAATGAGCGGATACAGCGGCGGCCATGTAGAAAATCCGACTTACGAACAGGTTTGTAATAAAAATACGGGGCATGCAGAGTGTTTGCAAATTGAATACGATCCAACTGAAATATCTTTTGATGAACTTCTGGAAGTATTTTGGGAAACCCATGATCCGACTACCTTGAATCGCCAGGGAAATGACATTGGACCGCAATATAGAAGTGTGATTTTTTATCACAATGAAGAACAAAAAGAAAAAGCTGAAAAATATAAAACCGCTTTGAATGAGAGCCACGTTTTTAATTCGCCGGTGGTAACTTCAATCGAGCCATTTAAAGTTTTTTATCCCGCCGAAAATTATCATGCAGATTATTATAAAAATCATCCGACCCAGTCCTATTGCTATTATATTATAAAACCTAAGTTGGATAAATTGAAAAAAGTGTTTGCGGATAAATTGAAAACACAAGCAGAATTTTAGAAGAAAAAACCCCTCTATACCCTTACTGGTATGTGTTTTAGCCTTATAATCCGAATAAAATGTAAGCCGCGCATAATCAGATAAGTGAAGTCAAATTCAAACCATCTCTTTGCAAAGTTTGGATCCAGTTTTTCGAAATGATGATTGTTTTGAAATAATTCTCCCATCATAATCAACCCAAACGGCGTTGTGTTTTTTGAGTGATCGCCATTATCAAAATTGCTGTAACCCATTTTGTGGCCAAACCAATTTACAATCGCCCCTTGTATCGGCCCCATTAAAAAATGAACCGGCAACAATAAAAACCACCAGAAATTTGGAGCAAAAAAGATATAAAAAGCGATATAAAAAGCGCCGAAGCCTAACCGCGTAAACCAATGATTCCCGATTTTATCAAGCTTATCCCACACAGGAATATATTCTTTGGTGAATTCAGGATCCGGCAAATTTTCTCCGCTAACAAAGGCGTGAAATATTTGCGCTGTATGCATCATCATGTGCCAGATATCTTCAAAGAAATGAGGCGAATGCGGATCCTTTTCTGTGTCACTGTACGTGTGATGCATTCTATGCATTACCGCATAAGCACGTGGAACTAAAAAAGAAGAACCCTGCATAAACCAGGTAAGAAAATAGAAAGTTTTTTCCCAACGTTTGCTTGTAGTGTACATCTGATGAGAAGCAAAACGATGGAGAAAAAAAGAATGAAAAAATAAAGAAAAAAACCAGTGACAAAAGAAAAATAAAAGGATAGCAGCCATTCAGTATTATTAAGATTGAGAAAGCGGTAAATTTCGTTTAAATAGTTTATAACGGTCATGCTTACACGAAGTTTTAACTTTTTTTAAGAAGCATGATTCTAAAAAAACAAGAAGGGCTGAAATGATAAACTATTTTCCTTATTTCTAAAAGTTCATCCACAATTTATGGGCTAAATGGTTCATTCGCACGAATTCCCTTTTGATTAACAACGGAATTATCTTAATGAAATATTAAATTACCATGGCAGTGCAGCGTTTCTGATTTTCAAGTAGTTAAAAACTAAATTGAACAACAAAAACATTTCACTTCAAATTATTTAATTAATACTTTTGCGCCAGAAAAAATTTAATAATCATCGCAACAATTAAAATCAACTTTATGAAAAAAGTATTTGTTTTCCTGTTTGCCTTTATTTTTATGGGAGCTTTGGCAGCAAGTGCACAGACGTATCAGACTGCATTGGGCGCTAAATTCTATACAGGCGACGGCTCAATTGGTGGCGTAAATATTCGTCATTCTACCGCAGCAAACACGGCGCTGGAAGGGTCGCTCTTATTTTTTAATGGCGGTATCGGAATAGAAGGGTTGTATCAGTACCAGGCGCCTATATCCGGTGCAGAAGGATTGCAATATTTTGTTGGTGGCGGTGCGATGCTTGGTTTTGGCACAGGCCCGAGAATTAATGGCAACCATAACAACAGTACCACGTTCGCACTACGTTTGACCGGCGGCGTTGATTATAAATTTGCTGATGCGCCAATTGATATTAGCTTAGGTCTCGATCCGTTTTTCTACCTGGCGCCATACACGGGTTCCAACTTATCTTTAGGCATTGGACTTCGTTATGTTATTAAATAAATAAAGATGATTTATTATAAAAAATTCCCGGCGCATGCCGGGAATTTTAGTATTAAAAAAAATATCCGCAGCACAAATGCGAAAAAAGATTCTCGCTTTTATAGATTTCTTTTATCCGCCTTTTAAAAAGGTGATTCCGTTACAAACTTTTCGTTATGCTGTTTGCGGAGGAAGCAATATGCTCCTCGATATCTTTCTTTTTTACATCAGCTTCAATTTTATTCTCGACAAACAAATCGTGGATCTTGGTTTTATTTCGCTCAAACCATATAACGCAGCTTTGTGCATGGCATTTTGCGTTACTTTTCCTGTCGGTTTTTTATTAAACAAATACCTGGTTTTTAACACTTCTTATTTGCGGGGACATGTGCAATTATTCCGCTACCTTTTGATAGTAGTTGTCAATCTTTTGCTCAATTATCTCATTTTAAATCTACTGATTCAATATCTGCATTTCTTTCCAACCATCGCTAAAATATTTGCAACCGTGATCATTGTTACATTCAGTTTTCTTTCTCAAAAACACTTTACTTTCCGGGTGAAGAAAGACAACTCGGCAACAGAATAAAGAGCTTCATCCTAAATAGAAGCCGAATGAAGTAACAGCGCCGTAAATTAAAATTAAATTGATTAGGAACAGGTAAAAGACGAAACAGAAAAACGGTTTATTTATTCGTTTGCTGTAAATTTTAGGTCTACAAGGTCAAAAAAAGAGGTATGGCCTACGGAAGATTTTAAACTACTTCGATCTTCTGCAACGTTAATAGCAATCGTTACCTGCTTTTTTATTTGAAAAAGACATTCCGGTAAACCAACAAATAAAGCTAAATTCTGTTTTGCAACGTTACATTACTCAGTTGTTGTTGCAGAAGCTGAAGTACTAAGGGGAGTTGCTGTTACAGGAGCTTGTGGTGGTTCGGGAATAACATCCTTTTCTTTCATTCCGGCTTCGATCTCGCTTTTTACATGCTCTTTCGCGTCATTAAATTCACGCACACCTTTACCGATACCTCGCATCAAATCAGGAATTTTTTTGCCTCCAAAAAATAACAGGATTACTAAAAGAATCAATAACCATTCAGATTCTCCGGGCATTGAAAGAAGTAAAACAGGTTTTTGAATAATACTTAACATAGGGATAAATTTGATTTTAAAAAAAAACGATTCTGCAAAGTTACCAGAACATCTGTCAGCATAAAGTAATTTTTTTGTCAAAAGAAACAAAAATACCCTGCAAAAAATTACAGGGTATCAAAATTTTTAAAATTGAAATGATATTAATAAGAAGAAATATTAATCCGTTTTTTTCTCATTCATTCCAGCTTCCAACTCACTTTTTACATGCTCCTTTGCGTCGTTAAATTCTCTTACACCTTTACCGATGCCGCGCATCAGATCAGGGATTTTTTTACCTCCGAAGAATAATAAAACAACCAGAAGGATTAATATCCACTCGCTGCCTCCCGGCATTGAAAGCAATAAAACAGGTTTTAAAAAAATGCTCAACATGGTATTGTTTTTTGTGATGAATTAATGTTATTTAAAAATATTTTTTTTTCAAAGTTAATGGAATAGTGGATAGCCGGAGTAATTATTTCAATTAAATACGTAAAAACCAGAAATACCGTTCTTAAATTGCAGGCTTTGTTAGCCCAGGTGCAATGCACAGCAATATAATTACGCCCGAAAGTGAGCCAATTTTTTTTCATGATGCGGGTCTTAAAATCAATGGAATGGAACACTCACTCCAACATTGACTCCTGCCGCAGACATGGGCAGACTACCAATTCCAACGCCTTTTACAGATAATTTCATATAAGGTTCAATTCTTACAGAAACAGAATTGTGGATTTTCCTTTCATATCCGACACCGACATTGAGGGTTGCAAAAAAATTATTTGATGAATTATAATAAGTCTGCCGGCCATAACCGTTAGTTCCATAATTCGTAAATGAATAATCATAGTTTTCTTTTTGCATCAGATAGGAGGAAGTGCCAACAGATGCCGACCAATTGCTTTTTTTATCTTTGGTAAAGTGGTACCTCACATCTAAGGGAATTTCAAACATATTGCAATTACCTTCTACTGAAATAAGTTTGAGATTATTGAGGTAAGCAACTTTCGATTTATTAAAATATTCACCCTTGCTGTAATAATTTTTTTTGTCAAAGAAAAAACCAGTTTCAATACTCCACCGGTCATTGATATTAAAACCTCCAATGACACCAAATGTAAGGCCAGACTCACTTTTTTGAGATTTAATAAAAGTAAATTCCGGAGAAGCAAGAACTCCTGCGTAGAATCGTGAAAGCCGTTTTGCCGCAGACGTTTTCTTACCGATGACCGTATCCTCTTTTTGTTCTTTTAATTGTGCATCCAAAGAACTTTTTTCCGCCTGGATATTCACTTTCTTTTCCGGTTTTGACACACCATCTCCTGGCAAATTATTTTGATTATTCATAGATTTTGAATGGTTCAAAACCACATCAGCAGGTAAAGTATTATTGTTTATTGAACCGTTTGCTGCAGATTTTTCTGGAAAAAAGAAATGTCGAGGCCTTTTCAATTTATCCTTAAACAAATCCTCGCTTATAGTTTTAGTTTCTGTAAAAGATTTTATCCCGATTTGTGAGGCGTTATTTTTCTGCTGATCGTTTTTACGTATTTTCTGTTCATTATTTTCAGAAAGAGAAGTTGCCGGATTTTTATTTTGATGATTTACTGAGGTATTTACACTTTCGGTATTTCCAATTTTATTTCCCCAAAAATAATAAGGAAGTGACGCACAAAATATCAGAAAAATGAACAGATAAAATAACAGATACTTCCTTTTATTTTTATTCGAAGTATTTAGTTGCGGTACCGCTAATGCTTTCTCAACATCGCTTTCATGCAAGGCTGTATTTATTTTATCCCAATCAAATGCACCGCTGCTGTCCAACTGATATTTATCAGCAGCTTCACGAAACAAATCATCCATATCGTCTTTTTCTATGTTGAACATAATGTGTAACCGCGGTTATCTTTTATAAAAAATTTTTGCAAAAAAGCTTTTGCTTTTGAAAGATTCGATTTTGATGTTCCTTCGGTAATTCCTAAAGTAGCAGCGATTTCTTTATGGGAATAACCATCAATTACATACAGGTTGAATACCGCTCTGTATCCGGGGCTTAGCTTTTTAATGACCCCAATCAATTCGTCATACAAAAGCTGATTTTGTCCGTCATTTGATGAACTTATTTTAAGTTCGAAACTTTCTGTATAATTCATTTTCCCATTCATTGAACTCTCTTTTCTTAAATGATCCAAAGAAGTGGTAATCACTATTTTTCTCATCCACCCCATCAACATGGCTTCGATAGCCGTATCATTTCTTATTTCAAATTTGTATAAGCTGCGGAAAATTTTTATGAAAGCATCATTCGCTACTATTGCCGCATCTTCATAAGAACTGATATATCTAAATGCAATTTTGAGTGTATAGTTCAAATAGCGGTCATAAAATGTTTTCTGGCTTCGTGAGTCATTATTAATACACCCGTTTAATATCGTCAATAAATTTTCCAAATAAAAAATGAACTTTCCTGTTTATAAAACTATGATTTTTTTGAAGCGGTTGCCTTTCTTAAAAAAAAAATTACTTTTTTTTGATTCTATTGGACATGTACGACTGCAGTCATCTGTGGGTGGATAGAACATTTGTAATTGAAGTCGCCGGATGTAGCAAAGGTAAAAGAATACGTGCCGCCCCCCGCTGAAATACTTCCGCTGCTGAAAGTATTACCGTTATCGGTAGCAGTTACTGTATGGGTAACGCCGTCATTATTGATCCAGGTTACCTTCGTGCCTTTTGCAACAGTAAAGGATGATGGGGAAAAAGCAAAATTTTTAATGACGATTGTGTTTGCGGTTGTGTCACCATTTCCATTTCCATTACTATTATTTGAACCGGAGCTTTTGCTACAGGAGAAAAAGCTCGCAGCAATTAATGTAATGACTAAACTGAGAAATACTGTGGTTTTAATTTTTGTTTTCATAAAAAGGTTTTGAAAATGAAACTGATGATGAAAGAATATGGTTGCTTTTAATTAATTTATTTTTTGTTTTTGCAGGCAAAAAATAGCCCACTGCAATACAGCTATTATTTTTCAAATCAGTAATCAGAATTGCTGGTTTTATCATGAAGAAAATTTATTGAATTTTAAAAAAAAGTGCCGAAGTGAAAAATTGTAAATTGCAGTATGGCAGAAAAAATCCCTTACGAAGAAAAAGTTTTTGTAGAAACTAAGAAACCAGTCTGGAATTATTCTTTATTTACTGATGAAGACATACGAAACTTTGAAAATGGAACCCATTACAGTCTGTACAAATTATTCGGTTCGCACGCACTTACCGTTCTCAATAAGCAAGGTTATTATTTTGCTGTTTGGGCGCCAAATGCAACATACATCAGTGTTGTAGGAGATTTTAATAATTGGGATGTTAACTCGCACCCTTTGTTTGTTCGATTGGAGAAATCTGGAATCTGGGAAGGATTTATTCCTGATATTGCTGAATATTCAAACTACAAATATTTTATTATTGGTTACGAAGGCGCTCAGTTATATAAGGGCGATCCATTCGCTTATCATTGGGAATTGCGTCCGGGCACTGCATCCAAAACGAAAAATATTCAGTATGAATGGAATGATATAACCTGGATGGATAAACGTAAAAATTACAATTCCCTTCACGCACCCTGGAGTATTTATGAAGTGCACTTAGGAAGCTGGATGAAACCAAATCCGTGGGATGAAGATTCATTTAATTCTTATAATCAAATGGCGGAATTGCTGGTTCCTTATGTAAAAAAAATGGGTTTTACTCATGTTGAATTTATGCCTGTAATGGAATTCCCATTTGATGGCAGCTGGGGTTACCAGGGAGCCGGATATTTTGCCGCTACATCGCGTTTTGGCACACCCCAGGATCTTATGAAATTGATTGAAGCCTTTCATAAGGAAGACATCGGTGTTAT
Organism: uncultured Chitinophagaceae bacterium; assembly: GCA_963706825.1. Taxonomy (GTDB): domain Bacteria; phylum Bacteroidota; class Bacteroidia; order Chitinophagales; family Chitinophagaceae; genus Ginsengibacter. The sequence continues at coordinate 42,314 of CAVPNT010000009.1, forward strand.
TCTCGATTGGGTTCCCTCACATTTTCCAAATGATGCACACGGATTATTTATGTTTGATGGCACACATACTTATGAATATGCCGACATGAGAAAAGGTTTTCATCCGGATTGGAATTCTTATATTTTTAATTACAAAAGGGGAGAGGTTCGCTCATTTTTGATAAGCAACGCGCGCTTTTGGTTTGATAAATATCATATAGACGGCATGCGTGTAGATGCAGTGAGTTCGATGCTGCAGCTGGATTATTCGCGAAAAGAAGGAGAGTGGGAGCCAAATGAATTTGGAAAAAATGGAAATATAGAAGCGATTGCATTTATAAAAAGTTTGAATGAAATGGTGTATCGCGATTTTCCTGATGTGCAAATGATTGCTGAAGAAGCAACCGACTGGCCGCAGATTACAGGGCTTACCACTGCTGGAGGTTTGGGATTTGGCATGAAGTGGATGATGGGTTGGATGCACGACACGCTTGATTATTTCAAAATAGATCCATTATACAGAAAAGATTTTCAAAATAAATTCACTTTTAGCATGGCTTATTTTTATGATGAAAATTTTATTTTGCCTTTAAGCCATGACGAAGTAGTGCATGGGAAATCCCCCATGATTTATAAAATGCCGGGCGATGAATGGCAAAAATTTGCCAACCTGCGCACGCTCTATACCTACATGTACACGCATCCGGGAGGAAAATTGCTTTTTATGGGAAATGAATTCGGGCAAACATCCGAATGGAATTATCATACGGAACTCGACTGGAAATTACTTCAGTTTGATCCGCATAAAAAGTTACAACATTTCATGGCCGATTTGAATCAATTATATACTTCTCAGGGTGCATTTTTTGATTACCAGTTTGATCCCAAAGGTTTTGAATGGATTGACTTAAACCACCGTGACGAATGTGTAATGTCATATATGCGCAAAGGCAAAAAAAAGAAAGACAACATCCTGGTAGTTTTTAATATGACACCTGTCGAAAGATATGATTGGAAAATAAAAGTGTATGAAAAAAGTGAATGGGCTCAAATATTTTGCAGTGATGACGTCCAATACTGGGGAACAGGAAAATTTACCAACCAGGAAATAAAAACAACTCTTTTGGATAAAAAAAACAAATTGTTTGAAATAAATCTGAACCTGCCGGCGTTAAGTGGTATCGTGCTTCAATAGCATTTTTTCTAAAACAATAAATCCATGAAACGCTATCTCATCTTTACTTTCATCACTTTTGTGGCTCAGCTTTCTTTTTCACAAAATAAAGACAGCGCTCAATTTTATTTTAAAAAAGGCGTGGAAGAAAACACGGCTAAATTATATGCTGTTGCAGCAAAAGATTTTGAAAAAGCCATTCATTTCAATCCTGATTTTATAGATGCATACATTGACAATGGAAAAGTAAATTTATCAATGCGGATCATCGGAAAAGCACAGGAAAATTTTCAAAAAGCTTACGAATTAGATCCAAAAAATAATGAGGTTATTTACCAGTTGGCTACTTTAACTTTCAATAATCACCAGTTCCAAAAAGCGATTGATTTAGCACAAAAATGTGTGAATTGTGATAATGCATCCTTTATTCTCGGAATGAGCTATTACAACCTGGAAGACTATGGGAAAGCAGAACAATATTTAAAGGATGCTCTTGTTAAAGATGATAAAAATGCACAAGCAGCTTATACTCTCGGCCGCACATATCTGGAATTGGAAAATGAAAAAAGTGCTATTCTCCAGTACCGGAAAGCAATTGAATTAGAACCGGCGACAAGCCAGTGGTCGTATGAACTTGGCCTGATTTTTTATAATCAGAATGATTTTAAAAGCGCTTTGAAATACTTTGATTTAGCAGCAAACAATGGATATAATAAAACCAATGATTTTTATGAGAATTACGGATTTGCCCAACTTTATTCAGGTGATTCAGAAAGTGGAATAAAAACGTTAAACACGGTAATGGAAAGAAAACCAAATAATAAAGAACTGCTGAGTAATATTGCTCATGCACTTTATGACAGCAAAAAATATAATGACGCCCTCGTTTATTTTCAAAAACTTTTGGACTTGAATCCAAAAGATGCACAATCATTATATATGTGTGGAATGGTTTTTCAAAAAACAGGTCAGAAAGAAAAAGGCCAAAAACTTTGTGATAATGCAATCTCTATTGATCCATCTCTGAGGAAATATCGCCAAAAAAATGAAATGCCCGGCGGGCTTTAATTAGTAATGTGCTGATGAGCTAATGTGTTAATGTAAGGCAGTAAACGAACAAATAAGATGAATTTTTATTCTCTGCAGAAATCAGAAAATCGGCAATTAGAAATCACCAAATCAATTCATCATCAAAACATTTACACTTCTTTGTAAAATATTAAATGCGATTTCAGCCATCAGGTTTTCTTTGTCAAGTGTGGGATTTACTTCTGTAATTTCAAAGCAGCAAATTTTGCGGTTTTGCATAAATTTACTTACCAGGTCTTCTGCTTCTCTTTCGCGCAAACCGTTGCTCACAGGGGTTCCTGTGCCTTTTGATATAGAAGAATCCAGGCAATCCACATCAAAGGTTACATAAATATCAGTACATTCTGTAAGAAATCTAAGCGCGGCTCTCACTACATTTTCGGGCCCTTTTCTTCTCAATTCATTCGTTGTAATTACTTTCATTCCATATTTGTCAATCAGATTTTTTTCTTCTTTTTCATAATCGCGCAGAGAAATAAAGACGATGTCTTCCGGCAAAACTTTAGGATTTATTTTGCCGATATTTTTTAATTGTTCCCATTCTTTAATTGTTTTTTCATCCGGTTCGTGCATTTTGCTTTCGATGTTGTCTTCGCCGATTGAAGCTGATAAGGGCATTCCGTGCATGTTACCTGAAGGCGTAGTAAACGGAGTATGCAGATCGGCATGTGCATCTATCCAGATAACGCCAAGACGGCTATCAGGCTTTGCCAGTTTAATTCCCGCAATCGTACCTCCGGCAGTACTATGATCGCCACTGATTACTACCGGGAAAAAGTTATTTTTAATCGTTTCTTTTACCGCTTTTGAAACACGGTCATACATCGTTAAAACTCCTGTAATTCTTTTGGCATAGGGAGATTGAATCGGTTCAAATAATAAGCGGTTTTCGGCTTCTACTTTTTCTGATGGAAAATGAACGAAAAAATTGCTCATAAAATCAAGCGCCGCAATTTTAATCGCTTCTACACCCAGGCTCGCTCCGCGTGTACCCGCGCCAATTTCACTGGCAACTTCTATCAGTTTGATATTCTTCATAAATGAAATTAAAAATGATCTTTCTTCACGAAATCCTGTTTCATTTGCAATTTAAACCTTCTCATACTCATCTCAAATTATACAGGAATTTTTTTGAAACGTCCGGGTTTTTTAATAACAGCAAACAAACAAATATCAGAAATATGTAATCATGTATTTAAGCATAACGGTCAGTCATAAACGTAAAATCAAATCGGAAGATCATTTTTGCATTCTAAAAACAAGTTCTTTTTGTAAAATAAAAAACCTGCAAAATTTTTGCAGGCTCAGGATTAAAATCCAAATATGTTTATATTAAAATTGCTCTAATTTACTAAAGAAAAAATCTCCTTCAATTTGTGCATTTTCATCGCTATCACTTCCATGTACTGCATTTTCACCGATTGATGCTGCATATAATTTTCTAATTGTTCCTTCTTCTGCCTGGGCAGGATTTGTGGCGCCGATAAGTTTTCTAAAATCTTCTACCGCATTTTCTTTTTCGAGAATGGCCGCAGTGATAGGCCCACGACTCATAAATTCTACCAGTTCGCCGTAGAATGGGCGCTCTTTATGCACTGCATAAAATTCACCGGCTTTTGCTGCAGAAAGATGAGTCATTTTCATAGCAACAATTCGGAAACCAGCTTCGTTGATCATTTTTAAAATTGCGCCTGTATTTCCCTTGGAAGTTGCATCAGGCTTAATCATTGTAAAAGTTCTATTAGTCATTTTTTTTATTTTGGCTGCGAAGGTAAAGTTTAGCAGCCAATTAAACCAAGGTAAAGTCCACGAATTACACAAAATTTCAGGAATAAAAGCAAACAGAAATTACTTAAAAAGTTCCGGTAATTTGTTGCTAAAGTATCACTACTCAAAAAAAAATGATAATATTGCCACAAGTAAAATCAATGAGAACTGTATTTGAAATATTACCTTCATCTTTTGACCCGCAAGATTGCAGCCTGGTTTGTGAAGTAAGTAATGAAGGGTTTTCTTTTTTTGTAAAAAATGAATAAATCAAATTCCTTTCTAGGTTTCGGAGTTTATCATTACGACAAAAAGAAACCCGCGATTGGTTTTCCGATTGCGCTGCAAATTATTTTTCATCAGAAAGAAATTTTATCAAAAAAATTTAAAAATATTGGTTTGGTTTATTCCTTCCCGGAAAGCGTCCTGGTTCCTTTTTCGCTGTATGACAGAGAAAAGAGCCAGGTATTAATGAATATGATGTTTGGCGACGTGAACCACGAGGATGTTCTTTTGACGGATGTAATATCAGAACGATCGATGTATAATTGTTATCGTATTCCGGGTTCCCTTATTGAAGTGATTCAAAATCAGTTTCCCGATGCAGCAAGCACGCATCAATACTCCCTTTTATTGAAAAACACCGCTAAAGAATCTTGTCAACTAACTCTAATTTTTTATACGCAAAAAATTGTTGTCTGTTTTAAAACAGGCGACACATATCTACTGCTGAACTCATTTAATTATGAAGCGCCAGAGGATGTTTCCTACTATTTATTGAATGTTTGTGATCAATTAAAAATTGAAGATCCACCTGTGATGATTCATGGATTAATCGAAGAAAATTCTCCTCTTTTCAAAGAAGTTTATAAGTATTTCAGTCAAATCTCTTTTGCTCCATTCCCGGATGGACGTTTCTATTCAGATGAAATTTCGAAATTTCCTTCTCATTATTTCAGTCATATCTTTGCAATTGATTCATGCGAATAATTAGCGGAAAATATGGTGGAAGAAAAATAAACCCTCCTTCGAAAATGCCGTATACGAGGCCAACAACTGATGTGGCAAAGGAAGGACTTGTTCAATATTATTGAAAATAATATTTCGATTCCTGGAATTAAAACACTTGATATTTTTGGCGGAACAGGCAGTATTAGTTACGAACTCGCATCACGTGGAGCAGGAGACATTACGATTATAGAAAAGGATCCGAAGATGTTTGAGTTTATCAAAAATAAAATTACAGAATTTAAAATTGAAAATTGTCGGGTGATAAAGAGTGATGTTTTTCGTTTTCTTGAAAATTGTATCGATAAATTTGACCTGATATTTGCGGGGCCGCCTTATGCGCTGAAAAATATTGATGATTTGCCACGAATTATTCGTGAAAAGAATTTATTGGCAAATGACGGCTGGTTTATACTCGAACATACGCCAGCAAATAATTATGAAAATGAGCCAATGTTTAAGAGCATGCGTAACTATGGAACTACCGTATTTTCGATTTTTATAAATAAGCAGGAGAATGTTTAGAAGAGTTTAAAGAGTTTAGAAAAGTTTAGAATAATTTAGAATAGTTAGAGTTTATAGAGTGTAGAAGAAGAGTTTAGAAGACTATAAGCAGCATAATGTAGTTTGAGAATTGATTATTCACGATTCAGCATTCACCATTCACCGTTCACCATTCACAATGACGCCCATATTTATCACAGGAACAGGAACTGATGTTGGAAAAACTTTCATTGCTTCTATCGTTACTGAAGCATTGCATGCAGATTACTGGAAGCCAGTGCAGGCTGGCTTTTCCGATGGAACTGATTCTTTAAGAATCAAAGATTTGATATCAAATAATAAAACAAAAATCCATCCTGAATTGTATCTTTTAGAAATGCCGGCATCGCCACATCTATCAGCAGCCGCAGAAGGAAAAGAAATTAAAATAAAAGAGATTATTAATCATTTACCAGGCACAAAAAATCGATTAATTATAGAAGGGGCAGGAGGATTGATGGTTCCTTTAAATAAAAAAGAATTGATTTTAGATCTGATAAAAAAATTAAAAGCACCGGTGATTATTGTAAGCAAAAATGAATTGGGAAGTATCAATCATTCCTTACTTACAGCAGCAGTTTTAAAGAAAGAAAAAATAAATGTTTTGGGTTGGATTTTTACGGAAGAATATAAAAGTTACCAGCAAGAGATAGGTGAGTGGAGCGGATATCCTGTAATAGCGAGTGTAAAACATTTGCCTGTTATTTCTAAACAAACCATCAAAGCAGAAGCAAAAAAAATGCTTCCAAAATTGAAACGTTTTTTATGACAAAGAAAGACCTGAGAAATATTTTCAAAGAAAAAAGAAAAGCACTTTCTGTACACGATATTGAAAAGTTCAATGATCTTATTCTGATCAATTTTCAAAAATTAAACTTGCCATTTATTAATTCTGTGCACACTTATGTGGCTTCTTTAAAACTGGGAGAGCCGGATACAGCAACCATTGTAAGATATCTGCAATTTAAAAATCCGTTGATAAAAATGGTTATTCCAAAGATTGATATTCATTCCGGAAACATAAGTCATTATCATTTTGATGAGAGCGTGGAAATGATTACAAATGCCTATGGAATTGATGAACCGAAAGAAGGAAATTTAATATCAGAAGATGACATAGACCTTGTTTTGATACCATTGCTTGCGTTTGATAAAAAAGGTTTTAGGGTTGGTTTTGGGAAAGGATATTATGATAGATTTCTTGCACGGTGCAAACCAAATGTTATTAAAACAGGATTAAGTTTTTTTGACCCTGTGGATGAAATAGAAGATATTTCCGGCTTTGATATACCTTTAAATTTTTGCATTACTCCAAAAGAAATATTTTCATTCTCCTTGTGAGAATGAACATTTTTTTTCATTAAAACGAAAAATCTTCATGCTCAAAAGTTTCCGGTATATTTTACTCCCTTTCTCATTTCTTTACGGCGGAATTATTTGGGTGCGAAACAAGCTTTTTGATAAAAGCATTTTGCGATCTGCTGCATTTAATTTTCCATTGATATGCGTAGGGAACCTCGCTGTTGGCGGAACAGGAAAAACGCCGATGGTGGAATACTTGATAAAAATGCTTCAGGATAAATATAATGTAGCGACATTAAGCCGGGGATATAAAAGAAAAACAAAAGGATTTGCTATTGCAAACGAAGAAACTACTGCTGTCGATATCGGCGATGAACCTATGCAGCTTCATAAGAAATTTCCCCGAATAACCGTTGCTGTAGCGGAAGAAAGAGTGATTGGCATTCCACAACTGCTATTTGAAAAACCAAAAACGGAAGTAATCATTCTGGATGATGCGTATCAACACCGTGAAGTAAAAGCGGGTTTAAATATTTTATTAACCGATTATAATAATTTGTACACAAAAGATATTTTGTTACCCGCAGGTGATCTGCGTGATATAAGAAGCAGCAGAAAAAGAGCACAAATTATCATTGTAACCAAATGTAAGCCTGATCTCAATGAAGAAGAAAAAAATGACATCGTCAAAGAATTAAAACCATTACCACATCAAAAAGTGTTTTTTACTGCAATCGCCTATGGCAATTTTTATCATCTGTTTACAAAAGAAATAAACGAACCTGAAAAGGGATCTGATGCGCTTTTGATTTGCGGTATTGCAAATCCAGAACCATTAAAAAAGCTGCTAACAAATGCAGTGGCTTCTTATGAACTTTTGCAATTCAAGGATCATCATATCTTTACTACCGATGATCTTAAAGACATTAAAAAGCATTTTTCCAAAATAGTAAATTGGAAAAAAATAATCGTTACCACCGAAAAAGATGCAGTACGGCTCACAAAATTTGAAAAAGAATTGGCATCATTCCCCATTTATGTCTTACCAATGGAACATCAATTCCTTTTTAATCAACAGTCAGAGTTTGAAACGCTGATTCTCGATTTTATCCAATCATTTGAAAAGATTGCTATTGTTGACTAATAGGTTTGGAAATTATTTTTTCAATGTGCTAGTCGTCTATGCCTTTTCCATTCAGAATGTGTGTCATGTATTTTTCAATCCTCGCTTCGCGCGTTTTCGATAGTTTCGGTTGGGAAAAATAATAAATGTATGCCCTTTGCCGGCCGGGGGTTAAGGTTTCAAAAGCAAACTTCAATTCATTGCTTGCGTCAATTTTCATTTGAAATTCTTCAGGTATAGAATAATCTGTTGTTTTTTTTAAAGGCACTTTCAAACCGGCTTTTTCAACTTCAATGGCTTCATAAATATATGTTTTCAGTACCGGTTCCATTTCAATAATTTGTTGCGTATTCGTGAAGCGTATCTGCCGCGCCGACTGCACATTTTCTGTTTGTTGAATTAGAATGGACCTCGAATCCTTTAATAAAGCTCCTTTGAAAAACAGAAGCGCACAATATTCTTTAAATCCATGAATTAAAACAATATTCTTTTTTTGGAAAGTGTAACAGGGAACACCCCATTTCAACTCTTCCGCCAGTCCACAATCCAAAAGAATTGTTCTCAATTCCGAAAATTCTTTTTGCCACTTTTTTGCTCTTGTGAAGAAAAAATCAACGTTAGGATTCATCTGTTTCATATAGTAATTATATTATTTCTATTTATGCCTTACATTTTAATCTTTGAATTTTACCGGTTTCTTTTCAAAATTTAAAAAACCGATTTTTCTATCAGCAGGCCTGAAGTACCACGAAACTATGGTAAGAATTAAAAGCAAAAATGCGGGAAACATTTCTTTTATTGAATCGCCCGATGCAAGATGTGAAAAAATGGCGCCGGTCGTAACGAAAAAGAAACCTGCATAAGCCCATTCCTTTAGCAAAGGTAATTTAGGAATAAGAACTGCAATAACACCCAAAAGTTTCCAAACACCCAATATAGTTAGCAAGTAGAGGGGATACCCTAAATGTAAAATGCTATTTACTCCACCTTGTCCCTCTTTCGCTTTGAGTAACTGCACTGCTCCTGTGGAAACCATTCCTAGTGCAAGCCAGACAGTCGCAATCCAATAGATGATTTTATATTTCTTTTGCATGCTATGTCATTTTAATTTACTCATAATATCCTGTATTCTGTTATGCGCCATATTAATCCCTTGAGCAAAAGGCAACTTCAGGACCTCGTCTCTCTGTGCACCGGATTCATATATTACATGCATGTTGAGTTTACTTCTGTCATCGGTAAGCTTTTCAAATTCATAAATCTCAAGCTGAACACCAAAAGGGGTATTGTTCATTTCAAAAGTTCGAATGATTTTCCGGTTATCAAGAAACTCATGAATTACGCCATTGGCCTGAAATACAACATTTCCCTGTCCATCCGTTGTTTCAAATTGATAGCCGCCATTTTTTTTACTTTCAAGATTTACAGACTTTTGTTCCCATCCATTGCCCGACGAGTTCAGGATCAACATACGCCTTAAAAAGTAATTCCAAAGGCAAATCAAATTCGCGGATAATTGTTAACTCCTGTTGGCCTTCCACCGCATTGACCTTTGTTTTGTGTTCCATGTTATTTTGTTTTTATATTTTTTCATGATTGTTTCTAATTTATTAAACCTGTCGTCCCACATCTTCCGGAATGGTTCGATAAAGTCAGCTATTTCTTTCATCTTCTGAGGATTTAAATGATAGTAAATTTCTCTTCCGTTTTGCTCTTGTTCAAGCAATTCACATTCTGTCAGTATTTGCAAATGTTTTGAAACAGTTGGCCTTGCAGAATCAAATTTTGACGCAATTGCACCGGCTGACATGGATTGCGACTGCTACCAGTACGAGGATAGCCCTTCGTGTTGGATCGGCTATGGCTTGAAAAACATCACGTCTTAAATTCATTATGTAGCTATTTGACTACAAATATATGTGTAGTTATTTAACTACACAATTTTTTTTTTGTTTCGTTTAATTCATGAAAGGCTCAGGTTAAATTCTGTAATATGAAAGCGTATATTCAGAACTTTCGGAAAAAAATTGCAGGTATTTTGAAACATTGATGAATAAAGAAAGAGAATTTTTTTTCATTTTACATAAATGTTGTTCATTTATAAAAAAGCAAGGACATTGGTTTTGGTTGAAGTCTCCAGGCAGATTTTTTTTTTCAAAACAGCGGTAATTGGATTAAACATAAACAGTAAATTTTGCCTATAATTTATATTATGTTAAGTAGAATTTCAATTTCGTTCTGCGCCCCTTGCGTGTGTTCACACGCGATTTAAATTTCGGCTACAGCAAACAAACAAATAATGATGATTACTGTTCTTAATGCAAAATAAAAAACCCTGAAGTTATCAGGGTTTTTATAAAACATTTAAAAAGAAAAAATCAGTTTACAAATTTGCTATCAGCCTGATCGTATTTATCCTGGTATTCTTTCAGGTGTGTTTTATCGCCAAGGCTTTGGTAAATGTTTTGCATTAAATTCACCACCGATTTATACCTTGATTTTTCAGATTTTTTGTAGCCAGCCTCTAAAGTATTCATCGCCTTTTCTGCATAAGGAACCGCTTGTTTTAAAAAGGCATCTCCCTTATCTGAAAGGTCTTTCTTTTGCTTCTGTTGCTCGGGAGTTAATTTAGCTCCTTTTATTTTTCCGGCGTCTTCCAGTGTAGTAATTCCTTTATTGTAATAAAACTGGGCGTACAGCAGATTTACACTTGAATTTGATGGTTCTAATGCCAATGCCTTATCCAGTTGTGATTGTAGAGTAGCCATTAGATTATCTTTATTTGGAATCACTGTACTCTCATCGCCATTATATAAATAGCTAAATACTTCTGTAGCATAATTAAGATGGTAACGCAGACTATCCGGATGTTTGGCTGTCAGATCATCATATTTTTTGAATAATGCAGGCCGGTTTTCTGCTTCACGATAATAATCCATTTCCACAAAATCAAAATAATCATCTTTGGGAAAAAGTTGCCTGCCAATAGTCGCGTATTTGACCATATCAGCAGAATCTTTTGCTTCTTTGTAATCCAAAGTGAGCCATTGATACGGTAATTCAAAAGCGGGGTCGGCGGTATCAGCAGCGTTGTGTAAGCCTTTGATGTGCGCATCTGCTATTCTCTTAAAATATTCACGTGCTACATTGTCATTTTTTGCATTCAAAGCGGCTTTTGCAATATTTAAGACCAAGGTAGTGTCCACTTTTCCAATTTTTGCCCAGCCCTTGTTCCCGATATATTGACCTACATTATCTGCTTTAATAAAAAGATTCATTGCTTTTGCAAAGCCTGCGGTATCCTGATGCCCGGCTGCCTCATTGAAAGCATTTGCGGCTTCCTGATAGTAGCCCGCATAAATACTGAAAATCGGCTGATAGTTATCTTTTACAACCAATAATGTCATTTTAGGATTATTTGAATCTGCAATGGCTTTCTTAAAAGCGTCAAAAGCCTCAGCGTAAGCATCGCCGGTAAATAAGCTTTTATAAGCTGAACTATCGGCCATTGTCGAATAAACTTTACTTTTTAAATAAAGTGCTTCAGAATTATTGGGGTCTTTTGCCAGTATACCATCAACTTCAGTTTTGGCTTTTTCCCACTTCTTATCATTTACATAAGAGGTCGCTTTTTTGATATCTTGTCCAAAAGTGCTTGCAACAAGAAATGTAAATAGAACCGGTAAAAATATTCTTTTCATGTGTTTATTGTTTATTGATTATCAAGTTCATTTTCGGATTCATTTGAAATTCCATTATCAGTGTCATTTCCTTCCATATCGGGCGATTGTCCGGCAGTTTCGGGATCATTTTCGGATATTATAATTGCATTATTTTCTACATCTTCTTCAGTTACAATCTGAGTTTCACCGCTCACCTCTTCTATTTCTGTGTCGTTCAGATTTGTGATGGCAGCAATTTCATCCCCATCATCTAATCTAATCAGTTTTACACCCTGTGTTGCTCTTCCTGCTTCGCGGATAGACGCAATGGAAGTGCGAATAGTTACGCCGGATTTACATGTAATCATTAAATCCTGCGTTTCATTAACATTAAGTAATCCGATTAAGTCACCCGTTTTTTCTGTGATATTTATTGTTTTTACGCCTTTGCCTCCCCGGTTGGTAATTCTATATTCTTCAACTGCAGTTCTTTTTCCATATCCTTTTGCGCTGACAACCAGTATACTAACCTGAGGATCATTAACATTTACACAAATCATACCAACTACTTCATCTGTTTCTGTATCAACCGAAATTCCAAAAACCCCTATCGCTCCTCTCCCGGTTGGCCTCACTTTTTCTTCAGGAAACCTGATAGCGCGGCCGCTTTTAACAGCCATCATGATCTGTTGATTTCCATCAGTAAGGCACGCATCTAACAATTGGTCGCCTTCATTGACGGTAATTGCATTAATGCCATTTTGCCTTGGCCTGGAAAAATCCGCAACTTTTGTTTTTTTGATAATTCCCTTACGCGTACAAAGAACAATATAATGATTGTTTATATATTCTTCATCCTGAAGATTTTTTATAGTGATAATGGTTCTGATGGCATCATCGGAAGGAATTTGAATTAAATTCTGAATTGCGCGGCCTTTGCTTTGTTTATCGCCATCGGTAATTTCATAAACTTTGAGCCAGAAGCATCTTCCTTTTTCTGTAAAAAACAATAAAGTATGATGGGTAGAAGCAACAAATAATTTATCAATATAATCTTCTTCTCTTGTTCTGCTACCTCTTGCCCCGCGCCCACCGCGCCTTTGCTGGCGATATTCTGTAGCAGAGGTCCTTTTAATATAACCTAAATGAGAAATGGTCACAACAACATCTTCTTCCTCGATCAGATCCTCAATACTTATTTCATCAGCAAGATAAGTAATTTCTGTTTTGCGTTCGTCGCCAAACTTGTCTTTGATTTCAATCAATTCATCTTTAATTATTTGGAACCTTTTGCTCTCATCACCGAGAATGTCTTTTAATTTCGCAATCAGCTTCATTACTTCTCCATGCTCTTCTCTGATCTTGTCTCTTTCCATTCCGGTAAGGCGTTGCAATCTCAATTCCAATACGGCTTTTGCCTGTATATCACTCATGCCGAAATCTGATATCAAACCTTCCCTGGCAATATCCGGAGTAGATGAAGCCCGAATCAATTTTATTACTTCATCCAAATGATCCAATGCAATCAAAAAGCCTTCTAAAATATGCGCCCTTTCCTCCGCTTTTTTCAATTCAAATTTTGTCCTTCGGATAACCACTTCGTGACGAAAATCGACAAATTCACGGATCAGATCTTTGATATTCAGAACATGCGGCCTTCCTTTTACCAACGCCACATTATTTATTCCAAAAGAGGTTTGCAGTTCGGTATGTTTATACAAATGATTGATTACCACCTGTGAAATTGCATCCTTTTTCAGATCAACAACTATCCGTGTTCCTTCTTTATTATTGCTTTCATTATTTACATCAGAAACCCCCTCGATCACCTTGTCATTTATCAGATGTCCAATCTTTTCTGTAAGGGCATCACGGTTCACCTGGTAAGGAACTTCAGTAATAATAATTTTTTCCTTACCGGTTTTGGAAGTTTCCACTGTTACTTTTCCACGCAAAACGAGCCTTCCACGGCCTGAATGCATGGCTTGTTTTACTCCATCATAACCATAAATAATTCCGCCCGTCGGGAAATCCGGTGCTTTTACAATTTTAATTAATTCATCAATGGTAATTTCCCGATTTTCAATAAAAGCAATACATCCATCAACTACTTCAGAAAGATTATGTGGAAGCATATTGGTAGCCATACCTACCGCAATACCACTTGCGCCGTTCAAAAGTAATTGTGGAATTCGTGTCGGCAACACGCTTGGTTCATTCGTACTGTCGTCGTAATTTAATTGCCAGTCAATCGTATCTTTTTCAATATCTTCCAACATCGTTTCAGCAATACGTTCCAATCTTACTTCCGTATAACGCATGGCTGCCGGAAAATCACCATCCTGGCTTCCAAAGTTTCCCTGTCCATCAACCAACGTATAACGCATGCTCCAATCCTGCGCCATCCTCACTAAAGTTCCATAAATGGATGAGTCCCCGTGTGGATGATATTTACCCATTACATCACCGACGATACGGGCGGATTTTTTGTAAGGCTTATTGTAGGTATTTCCCATTTCATACATGCCATACAATATGCGGCGATGTACTGGTTTCAATCCATCCCGTGCATCTGGTAACGCCCTGCCTACAATTACGCTCATTGAGTAATCAATGTAGGCCGATTTCATTTGTTCTTCAATGTTTACAGGAATAATTCGTCCCCTGGGTTGGCCGTTTTCCGGCAATTCTTCTCCTATTGTTTCCATAATTTTTTACTATCTGCAAATATACTTTTTAAAGTGTGTTTTTCCTTAAAAAAGTATTGGAATTATCATATATTTTTTCAGCATTTTTGAACGGAATGTGAATTTCTTTTTTCTAAATTGTAAAGTTTTTTCTATAAAAAAAGGCTTTGTAGTAAGCCCTTTTTTTGTAGAAACAAATTAAATTTTTTATCTCAATTCCTTTTTCACTTTCCTGACAAACGCTTCATTCACAGATGCAAAATTACCTATCTCAGCAGTAGTAAATTTATTAGCCAGAAGCAAATTTTTTACTACCTGGTAGCTTTTCTTTGCGAAGCCTTGCTCCATTCCTTTTTCCATTCCTTTTTCCATTCCTTTTTCTATACCTTTTTCTATACCTTTCTGTATTCCAATTTGCATTCCTTCTTGTCGTCCTTCTTGTCTTGTCCCGAAAAAAGTTGACAGTTTTTTTGATTTTTACGCTTTAATTTAATTCGGTGCGAGCTTCTTCATTTTGCCCATTTAAAAGATGCGTAGTCTTGCTCTTTGGAGAGAGCGCCTCCGCATCTTTTAAATTACCTTTCATTGTTTGCAACTCCTGTTTGCCAGTATTGTAAACTTCTGCTGGTTTCTTTAAATTTAATGACCAGTGTGGCCGCTGATAATTATAAAGATAAATAGCTTCTTTGACCGCCTTAACTGCCTGTTTAATATCCACAAATTCGCTGTCTAATAAATACTCCTCTTTCAAAATCCCATTCACTCTTTCTGCAATGGCATTATCATAACAATTGCCTGCTTCTCCCATCGACATTTTTATTCCATGTTTCTTTGCTAAGTCATTATATGCGTAACAACAATATTGAATTCCTCTGTCAGAATGATGAATAAGATCTTTAGTTGCAGAGCTGTTGGCAATTGCCATTTTCATCGCTGCCATTGCTCCTTCTACTGCTAAAGAAACATCTACATTCCAACCTACTATTTTGCGTGAATAAACATCGGTAACCAATGATAAATACACAAATTTTTCTCTTGTTCTCAAATAAGTAATATCAGATACCCAAGCGTGATCTGGGGCTGTAATTGTTGCTTTAGCCAATTGATTGGTATGCTTATAAAACGGATGATTCGAATCGGTTGTAACCCAATAGCGACGCCTGCGTTTTAATAACAAATCATTATTACGTAACAAATCAAAGAACTTATTTTTTCCGTATCCACGACCACATGTTTTTAGCTCATTTTTTAATTCACTTCTTAATTTTAGTGTTCCTAATTTTGAATGTGTTTTACGAATATCTTTTACACACGATAATATAAACTCGTCCTTATTTTTTTTCTTTTCAACTGATATTCGATCTTTATAAAAAGCCTGTCTGCTGACACCCCAAAAATTGCATAAAGAACTTATTGAGTATCGCTGTTCGTTTTGCCTGGTAACCGGAAACCAAAATTTTTTTTTAAGTCTGTCTTATATTCTTCATCAGCCATTTTAATCACTCCTTCCAGGCAATCTTTTGCCATATAAGCATCTGCCAGTGCCATTTTCAACCTTTTATTATCTTCCTCTAACTGCTTTAATCTATCTCTTTCGTTCATTGTTTCTATTCTGATTATTTTGTTTAGTAAATGATGTTTGCCAAAAGCCATAATCCATTTTTGAATCGTGCTGCCACCACCAATATCATATTTTTTGCGCACAAATTCCATACTACTTCCTTCTTCCACTTCTTTAACCACCATTTGCTTAAAGCTAATGCTATACCGAATTGTTTTTCTCTGCTCAATTGTCTGCATATTGTTTATTTTTGATTTTTACAATATGTCAACCTAAACTGGGAACAGACATCTTGCCTTCCTTCTTGTCTTCCTTCTTCTATTCCCTTTTCGCGTGCCATTCGTCTGTCATGTTCCAATGTTTTTTTAATAGCATAATCACCCCAAGATGCCATTAAGTCTTTTTCGTGTTTCATATATTCCTCCTTTGATAGATTAGAAACCTCTGCTATTTTAAACAGTTTTGAAAATATTCTTGTACTCAA
Source organism: uncultured Chitinophagaceae bacterium (assembly GCA_963706825.1). GTDB lineage: Bacteria > Bacteroidota > Bacteroidia > Chitinophagales > Chitinophagaceae > Ginsengibacter. The sequence goes on from CAVPNT010000009.1 coordinate 58,693, forward strand.
ACTTACAGGAATTTTCTTTAAGTCACTAAGGTTTTTCAATATAAAAAGGCACTTATCTATTCCCGTTTTTAAATCCTTCTCTGCCTTTGCAAATTTTGGTATTTCTATGAAAATAAACTTCCATTTTTTTATAAAATTCTTTTCCTGTTTTTTCATAAGCTAAGTGTATATGATGGACATATTCATCCTGTTCTGCATCCTCAAGAACAGAATCCATAACACCAATAAAATAAACTTCTTTTAATGAATAATCCCATTTTCCCCCTTTTGGCGCCTGGTCATGAATCAGCCTGGAGCAATAGTAGATAGCCCGGTCTTTAAAATACTGCTGATGAATACGCTGGACTTCAATAATAAACTGCTCGCCCTTGTCGCCGGTACAAGTTAAATCAAATATCATTTTACGACTTTTCGTACGAGGTCCAAAATGTTCATTTTTATTTTAAGTAAGATCCGTTATTACCTTTCTTCCTTCAAAAACCTGGTTCAAAAAATCAATCAATAATTCTTTACTTGGCTCTCTGCCAAATAAATGCTTAAACCCAATCCCGAAACTTCGGGACTGTAAGTGGGTTGATAAATTTTTCCGATTTTGGGTTTTGGTAAAAGTCCTTTCTCTTTTTGCATATCAGTTTTATTAATGTTTTTCAAATATAGTTTAAAGTTTTATGCATTGAAATCATTGCCAACTGCTTATCATCTTTTCAAAGCATGTTCATCTAATTTAAATAACCTCTGCACTTTATTTTTTATTTTCGTTCGATGAAGACAATATTACTTTTCGGTGCCGGCAAATCTGCAACGTCGCTTATTGATTATCTCGGAAAAACTTCTGATGCAAATGATTGGAAATTTTTTATTTGCGATTCTAACCTTCCTTTGGCTCAGTCAAAAACAAAAAACTTTCGCTCTGCAGTGGCAATTTCGTTTGATGTAAGCAATGCTGAAAAACGCCACGAATATATTTCAAAAGCAGACCTCGTAATTTCCATGCTTCCGCCCGCACTGCATTTTTTGGTTGCTAAAGATTGTGTGGCTTTTTCAAAGAACCTTTTAACCGCTTCATATATTGATGAAAAAATAAAATCGCTAAAAGAAGAAATTGAGGAAAAGGGATTACTTTTTTTAGGAGAAATGGGATTGGATCCAGGGATTGATCACATGAGCGCAATGAATTTGATTCATAAAATAAAAAATGCAGGAGGAGAAATTACTTCTTTCAAATCGCATTGTGGTGGTTTAGTTTCTCCTGAAAGTGATGACAATCCATGGCATTATAAAATTACCTGGAATCCTGCAAACGTAGTAATGGCCGGTAGTACAGGGGCTGTTTATCTTGAAAATGGACAGAAAGTTGAAATTCCTTATTCACAGATTTTTGACGACGAAAATAATATCGTAAATGTACCCGGTTTATTTCCCCTGGCCTGGTATGCGAACAGGGATTCACTTTCTTATATAGATACTTACCAGCTCGAAGCGCTCCATACTTTTATCCGCACTACGTTGCGTTATCCTTCTTTTTGCCGCGGATGGAGTAAAATTATCAAGCTCGATCTTACCAATAGAAATGATCACAACGAAATAAAAAATTGCGAAACTTTTGCTGATTGGTTCAATTTGAAAAAAGATAAGTTTGCTTCGCAAAATGGAAGGGATTTTAATGAAAATGATTTTTTTAATTCAGAATTTTCAGAACAAATAAGTTATCTCGGATTGAATAAAGAAGAAAAAATTTCTGTAGAAATTTCTAATTCTGCATTAGTGCTTCAATCTGTTTTAGAAAAAAAATTAATGATGAAGCCTGATGATAAAGACATGATCATTATGCTCCACGAAATTGAATATTCAATTGATGGAGAAAATAAAAAAACAAGAAGTTGCTTAATAGTAAAAGGTGCAGATCAGATTCGTACTGCTATGGCAAAAACCGTAGGTCTGCCATTAGGAATTGCAGCAAAGTTAATCTTAGAAGAAAAAATAAAATTAACGGGTTTGCACATTCCGGTAATTGCTGAAATTTATGAACCTGTGTTGAAAGAATTAGAATTGAATGGAATAAGATTTAATGAAGAGTCAGAAATTTTGAAGGCAGTTTAACGGTTACCAGTAAACGAAGAAATAAAAGGAATTTCTTTTCTTATTTCAAAAAGGAATATTTCATGATACCGTCGATTGTTTACAACCTTAAATTTTTATCTTTGACCCATGAGTGCTGCTGCAATAATTTCCGGTTGGAAAAAGAAGGATTTTAAGCCCGTTTACTGGCTGGAAGGCGATGAAGATTATTTTATAGATGAAATAATGGAATACGCCGAAAAGAAAATCCTTTCTCAGGCGGAAGCCGAATTTAATCAAACTGTTTTTTATGGAAAAGACGCTAACTGGACAGACATTGTAAATGCCTGCCGGCGCTATCCGATGTTTGCAGAAAGACAGGTTGTATTGCTGAAAGAGGCACAGCAAATGAAAGATGTGGAAAAACTGGAGTCCTATATTGAAAACCCTTTGCCCTCCACGATCCTGGTTGTTTCTTACAAAGGAAAAACCTTGGATGGCCGGTTAAAATTTTCCAAAACAATCAAAAAGAAAGGCGAAGTTTTTTTATCTAAAAAAATGTATGAAAGCCAGTTGCCTGGCTGGCTAAATGATTATTTACAATCCAATGGATTTCAGATAAAACCCAAGGCTTTAAATTTATTGATAGATCATATTGGCAATGACCTTTCGAGAATTGTAAATGAAATAGACAAGCTTTCTATCAATATTGGCACAGAAAAACACATTACAGAAGATCATATTGAAAAATTTATCGGCATCAGCAAAGAGTATAATATTTTTGAATTACAAAATGCGCTGAGCAAAAAAGATGCAGCAAAAGCGATTCGCATCATTCAATATTTTGACGCCAATCCCAAAGCCGTTCCCATCCAGTTAATTCTTCCTTCTCTTTATGGTTATTTTTCTAAAATACTGAGCGTGCACCAGATGCCCGATAAGAGTGAACGAACTTTAAAGCCACTTTTCTCTTTTAATTCGCATTTGGTAGATCAGGTTTTACTTGCTGTAAAAAATTATTCTTATTCGGAAACTGAACAGGTGATTTTATTATTGCACGATTCAAATCTGAAAAGCATTGGAATTGGAAATTCCGGGATTTCGATAGGTTCTCTAATGAAAGAACTTTGTTATAAAATAATGAATGTAGGGAAAAAACGGGCTTAATATCCCGTCATTCCATCCCGCACCTTCACATGCTTTTTGCCGCTATTCTTTTTCTGATATTCCAATACTTCTTTGGGAACAATTTTTTTCATTGGCTCATCAGAGACCACATCAGCCGGTTTGTTGGGATTTAGTAAATGTCCGCGGTCATATTCTTCGGTTTTAATAATCTTGCCATTATCATAGTAAGTCCAGGTGCCATCTTTCACGCTGTATGGCTGCGCTTTCACTACTTTATAACTCAATATTTCATTGTTGCCTGTACCATAAATGGGAATCGTATCATAAGGTTGATCCGGATTGTAAGCGTGCCAGTTTTCTTCTCTTGTCAAGTCGCCCAGAAAGTTGAAATACTGGGACAGCCCGTCTTTATCGCCGTTTTTGTAATTTTCAAATGCAACCAGGTCGCCTTGCAAATCATATTTTCTCCAATGCCCTTCCTTTTTATCATTTACAAAAATTCCTTCCTCTTCATAGCCTGGTTCGCCACGAAGCGGATCTACATGAACCACCCATTTTCCCTGCTTCAGGCCGTGCAGATCAATGGCGTTTATGGTATCGCCTTTTACAGAAATTTTGAAAGATTTGTATTGCGCTTCAGCGTTTGAAAGGAAAAATATAAAGACAATGAAAACAAATAAAACTTTTTTCATAGAGTGGATATTATGTTATTTAATTCGAAGAAAATTAAACATTTTCCAAAATCAAATTTACAATATGCAGTGGAAAATAAAAGGTTTTTTTAAATGTATAAGTAAAAATTTAACGTTCATCACGAAATTTTCAGGCACGAAATTTACGGGAAGAAAGCCGGAAACTTTTACTTCCAAAATAGTAAAGGCATTCATATTATTCTCTTTATCTTTCGGGGGCATCTAAAAAATATTCCCTATAAAATTTAAGATTATGAAAATTAATTTGCAGACATTAAAATTTAAAGCAAAACAGGAATTGATTGATTTTGTAAACGAAAAAGTGGGTAAGTTATCGCGCTTTGACGATAAAATTATCAGCGCAGATGTAACCCTTTCGATAGATGGTGCAGCCGTTCCTGAAAATAAAGTTTGTGATATCAGGCTGATTGTTCCGGGCAATGATGATTTTGTGAAAAAAAATGCAGAATCATTTGAGGAAGCTATTCAGAATTGTGTAGATGCACTTCAAAAGATTTTGCAAAGAAAAAAAGTACAGGAAAGGGTGAAGTAGTGAATTGGGAGTTGTGAATCGTGAATCGTAAATAGTGAATGGTGAGTTGTGAATTATAAGTTTGTGAATGGTGAGTGGTGAATAGTAAATTGTGATTTGTGGATAGGAAATTGACAAATTAAATGGGCAATAATTAAGAGTGAAGATTGCAGAATCAATAAAGTCAATGATTCCATACAACTGACTATTCACCATTCCCCTATTCACCACTCCCCTATTCACCTATTCACTATTCACTCAATTCACCATTCACTCAATTCACCATTGCAAATCTGCCTCAATCGGATAATGATCTGAATAAGGAACATGAATTACCTGGAATTGATTTACTTTGAAACTTTTATCAGCAAGGATATAATCAATTCTCAAAGTAGGTGAAATGAAACGAAAAGTGCGTCCGATAAAAAATCCTTTTTTCAAAAAAGCATCCTGGAGATTTCCTTTTATTTCGAAATAAGTGTTTGAATTAGGCACGTCATTAAAATCGCCGGTAATAATAACCGGGTAAGGGCTTTGCGAGATTTTTTGCTTCACAATTTGAGCCTGCAGATACCTGTATTGATAACCCGCTTTGAGTTTGGAAACGATGGTTCGTGAATCGTGATAACCGGGATCCCGGGCACGTTTCAGCCGTGCGAGGCTTTGATAATCAGAATATTGAAACCGCACCGATTGCAAATGGGTCGTAAAGATTCTAAAAGTCTTTTCTCCGCATTTTATATCGGCATAAATAAGATGTTCCGCCTGGGTATTTTTTCCATAATTAAACGTGTCCGATTGAATGATAGGATACCTGGAAAATATAATTACGCCACGGGAATCATTTTCAAGATTTCGCTCCGTTGCTGCGAATGCATAATGAGGATATCCTAACTTCATGATAGCAGAACTTACTGAATTTGAATCATGCATATCTTGTACATCCGCATACTCCTCAAAGCATAGTACATCAGCATTGCTTTTCTTCAATAGATGAATCATATCGGGAAGATGCGAGTGTTTTGAATCGAGAAAATTATCCCAGCTTTCTACGTTCCAATGCAGCACTCGTAAAGTATTTGCTTGCGCCTGCGCTGAAAATTTTTGAGGAAAATGTAAACCGAAAACAGATATAATTTGTTGAGTACCTATAAGCAAAGCGACGAATGAAACCCAAAACCATTTTGACTTTAAAAGCAGCCACAAAATCATGAAACAAAAAAGCGCGAAAAATATAACCGGAAATGCCAAACCGGAAAGTGCAATAAACCAATATTTTCCGGTATTAATAAAAGGTACCAGGCAAGCTAAAAGATAAATGAAAATGAAGACAAGATTAAGTATCAGTAAAAGTGTGCGAACGAAAGATCGGGTTTTATCCAACATAAATTAATCTAAGCCTTAAATATTAAAAATAATTTGTGAAAGATAAAAAGCATAATTCTAATAAAAGATTAAATAATTAAACTGACATTTTGTTTTACAATTCAATGATTTAAATACAGGCTTTTTCAGCAAACCATTGAGCATTCACAATTCACAATTCACCATTCACCATTGCAGATCTGTCTTTACAGGATAATGATCTGAATAAGGAACATGGATAATTTGAAACTGATTTACTTTAAAAATCCTGCTCGCTAAAATATAATCAATTCTTAAGGTAGGAGAAATAATTCCAAAACTTTTCCTCGTTGTTCTTCCTGTCCAGAAACCTTTTTTGAGAAAAGGGTCCTGTAGATTTCCTTTTACATTGAAGTAAGTACTGGAATTGGGAATGTCATTAAAATCTCCGCAAACAACGGCTGGATAAGGACTTTCTGCGATCTTTTTACCTACGAGTAATGATTGATAATAACGAAAAGCATAACCTGTTACCAACTTTTCAAAAATACTTTTGTAGGAATCCAAACTTTGTTCGCCATATACTTGTTCCCGGATGGATCTTTGTTCATCCCATTGTGCAAACTTTATCGGTATCAGGTGAGTAACAAAAATTCTGAAAATTTTATCCTTCACTTTGATGTCTGCATAAATTAAATGTTCGCCTTTTTTATTGCTGTTCAAGTCAAACCTGGCAGTATCAATCATTGGATATTTTGAAAAAATAATAATGCCAGAAGCATCTTCAGAGTGTTCATTTTCGACCGGAACAAAATAATGATAAGGAAATCCCATTTTGGTAATTGCAGTAATATTGGATTTAGATATGGCCGTATCGTTTGCTTCAAAAAACTCTTCAAAACAAAGTATGTCGGCATTTTGTTCACTGATCACATCCATCATAAAAGGGCGTAAGGAATGTCCTCCGTTTTCAATATTATATTTTTCATTCGCCTGATCAAAACCCATCACATTCCACTGCATCATCCGAAAGGTATTCGGTTCTTTTTTAGTATAAAAACCGGAAGGAAGATGAAACGAAAAAACTGCGGCAATCTGCTGAAAGCCAAGAATGACCGTAATTACAGAAACCCAAACAAATCTGGATTTCAGAATAATCCATAAAATGATGAAGGCAATCAGCACGAAAAGAAGCAGTGGAAATATAATTCCGGGGACAGCGATAAGCCAGTTAACCCCCGTATTTACAAATGGTACAAGACAAACAAATAAATAAAGAATGACGAAGCAAATGTTGAGAAAAATTAAAACCTTTTTATAAACAGGTGCTCTGTAATAAGACATTTTCTTACTCTTTTCTAAGATCGATAAAGATATGTTTTATTGTATTCCGAAAAAGAGAATCACGGTTATTTGTTGCTTTACTGTTTCATCAAAGCAAGCTTCCGTGAAATAAAATATTTATTTATTTTAGTTTCCTCGTTCTTATTCTTTGAACGATTCTTGTTATTTTAATTGTGCAAATAATTGCGGATAATCGGTAATAACCCCATCTGCTCCCATATCTTTTAAACGCTGAATTTCCTCTAAAGAATTAGGAGTCCATGGAATAACAAGAATATGTTTTTTGTGAAACGCTTTTACCAATTCAGGAGAAACCAGCGAAAATTCAGGACTGAAAATATCCGGTTTAAAACCTAGTTCATGAATATATCCTTGTGCAGTTTTTTTATCATTGGCACCTGCCAAATAAGATGTTTGAATTTTTGGATATTTATTATGAACCATCCTTAATGCTCTTACATCAAATGATTGCATCATCGTGCGTGGCGCAATTCCTTTTTCAATAATTATTTTCATTGCAGAATCAACGTATTCTTCAAGGGTGGAATAAAACTTTCCATCACTTTTTGGATTTGATTTTATTTCAATGTTGTAATGATTTACATGATTCTTTTCTTTTGCATAAGCTCCTACAGAATCTATCAAAACGCTCAACAGTGGCTTGATTGCGTGCATTTTCTTTTGTTGCGGAAAAGCAGGATGAGGTTTAAGGCCAACATCATATTTGGCAACGCTGTCACAAGATATATTGTAAATCAACCTGCTTAATCCATCTTTCTTACTCATAGTATCTCCTTCAGGCGTAAGACAAAAATCACTGCTGAAATATGCATCATGAGAAACAACAATTTTTTTTCTTTTGACATTTGCAAATCCATTTCCATCGTACAGTCATAATCGATTGCATTTTTTTCGGAAGCAATCGTGTTTTCAGGCATTAATCCACGTCCGCCACGATGAGCTTGTTTGTCGAAAGTGTGAGATTTATGAAGATTACTTGTCGAACAGGAAGTTGAAAAAAATATCATCAAATACAAACAAACAGCAAGTTTCAATAGTTTCATATAAATCAGTTTTATTCTTTTATCATTTACAGTAAACGAGGAAATAAGCGCGATTTTGTTTTCCGAAAATTATCAAATACTTCTGCCCATAAAGGGATCGCTGATACTTTCTTTGCCTGTTTCAACTCTTCCTGCATACCGTTTTGTAAAAGCAGAATTTTCTTTTACAGCAACAGAGAAATCATACCAACCAGAACTTTTATTAAGATCTAACACAATACTTTCTTTTGCAGATGGAGCTATTTTTTTCGTCACCCGATTATTCTTATAAGCGTTATCAGTTATTACGACAGTCAAGGGATTTTTACCAGAATTTTCAATTTTCAATTCAATATTCCCTGTAAGTTTATTCTTCAGTAACCTGTTTTTCTGGTATTCACATTCGATGTTAATTTGAGGATCATTTGCATTTCCTCCAAACTCGCGATAGAAACCATTCGGACCATAAACTCTTAAATGATAATCACCATTTTTAAATGCATTAAGCGGCCATTTATCGGTTAGAGAATTACCTGCCGAAACTGCATAATGCCATGCGCGCACCGGTTCAAAAATCTTCTGATTGTTCTTCTCCCCTTCTAATGAAAGATATTCGCCGGGAGCATAGATATTAAAAGGAGATCCTAAAGACTCGTTGCCAAATATTTTGTTTTGTGCCTGTATGGTTATTTCAAAACTTTTTTTATCGCTGCTCAATTTGCCTTCTGCATAAAGCTCGTATGACAAAGGATTTGCAGGCTTTGTACCAGCTTCCTGTTTCGACATTATTTTTGAAGAAGCCGGATCAAGATTGATTTGTTGAATTTCATCAGAGTTGAGTTTTTTAAAATTGGATGGTTCTTCTTTGAACTTTGCATTGTAAATTTTTTCAACAAAAGGATCGCGCGAAAGAAAAGGCAGCTTTTCCTTTTTATCCTCATAAGCAGTGAACGCGGAAGTAAGATTTCCACAAACCGTCCGGCGCCATTCACTGATGTTGGTTTCTTTAATGTTTTTATTGAATTTTTTATTTAAAAATTCTTCAAGAAATTGTAAAGTAGATGTATGGTCAAATACCTCGGAGCACACTTTTCCTCCACGGCTCCAGGGTGATGCAATAATCATCGGCACTCTAAAGCCCAGTCCAACCGGTCCTGTCCGCGCTTCTTTCTTTGGAAGGCCATAATTTATTTCCTGTTCCTTATGAATAAATTCGACGCCGCTGGTATTAATTCCTTTTGAACATTTTCCGGTAGAAGGATCTTTTGGATCGGGAGCTACAAACGGTGGAATGTGATCAAAATAACCGTCATTTTCATCGTAAGTAAGAATGAAAATTGTTTTCTTCCACACCTCCGGATTTTTTGTAAGGATGTCTAATATCTCTGAAGTAAGCCAGGTGCCATACCACGGCGCACTGGGATGATCAGAAAAATTTTGAGAAGGAACGAGCCAGGAAACAGTAGGCAAATTTCCTGAATCAACATCTTTTCTGAACTGGTATAAAACATCGCCTTTTGGAACAGCCACTTCACGCGTTACGCCGTTGTCTTCATAGGTCAAGGTAGCAAGGGAATGATAATCCGGATCACTTTCATTGGTTACGAACGCTTTTTGATAAATGTTTTTTTGGAATTGTGATAATTTTTCAAAATTTTCTGTCGTCCATTTTCTTAATTGATCATTTGTATCAGCTAAAACTTCTTTCTTTTTATTGATGTCCTTTTGTAATTTATCAAATGATTTATCGGTCGGCTTAACAGTCAATATTTTTTGCTCCAATGCCGCAATTTCATCCTGCAGTTTTTGCCCACGCTTCTGCAGGTTTTGAATATACTTCGGAGAAAATCTTACATTGAATTGTGATAAAAATTCCAAAGGATTGCAACCAAAATTAGACAGCCACGCTGCTTCTTCGCCCTCGTAGCCACCACCGGTTGTGATATCATTTTGATAGACTTTCCACGAAATATCATTTTCTTCCAACCTTTCCGGAAACGTTTTCCAATGTGCTTCTCCATAAGGAATTTCATTTTTCATATACGCTTTTGCGTCACCGCTTTTTTCGCCGCGAACGGTACCGCTCCAGAAAAACAGACGATTGGGCCATGTGCTGGTCATGGCCGAACAAAAATTTTGATCACAAACCGTAAAAGCATCGGCCATTGCATAATTGAATGGAAGATCTTCACGGTTGTAATGCCCCATCGTCAATGGAATATCGGCGTATTTTTTATTTCCCGGCTTTTTTGCATTAAGCCACTGATCATATTTCCCTTGGTTATCCGCATCGACCTGGCTCGCACGTGAATGTGGAGTAGAGCCCATCCAGGTTATTTTTGAATTATGAATATCAAAGTGAAAAGGAGCATACGTTTCGCCGGCTTTATTTGTTTGTAACCAAACTAAATTTTTATCAGGCAATGTGATTGCGCGCGGATCATTAAAACCACGAACGCCCCGCAAAGTTCCAAAGCAATGATCAAAAGAACGGTTTTCCTGCATCAGAATCACTACATGTTCTGCATCTAAAAAAGTACTTCCAGGTGTTGGATTGATGGTCAAAGCGCGCTGAATGGAAGCAGGTATTGCACTTGAAAGACCTGCTGCTCCAGTCAGCATCAGTGTTTTTTTGAGAAATTCCCGTCTTGTATCCATAAATTTCAATTATCTTTTTTTAAATAAAATAATATCAGATTCAGTCTTTTTATTGCCGTTATTTCAAAAAATACAAATCGCGGCTATTTGTCCTTTTGCTGTGGTTTTCTGTTGATCAGGAAGAACAGAATAAACTAAAATACAAATTCATTTCTTTTAATTATTAATGCAGATATTTTTTTAAAATTGCTGCCCACACTTTATATCCTTCTGCATTTGGATGCAAACCATCGAGTGTATATTTTTTGTCCAGCTTATTTTGAGCATCTAAAAAATGTGGATACAAATCAATAACGGTTATCTTTTCCTCTCTGCCTAATTTTTTGATTTGTGCATTTAGCCAAAGAATATGTTCATCTTTAGTGTAATGGTTTTTAAACTGCGTAAATTCATTATTGACGGGCAATAAAGTTTGAAAATAAATTTTAGTATGCGGTGATTCTGTTTTAATCCGTTCGATAATTCTCTTGTAATTTTTCAAAATCACGCTATCCGGAATGTTTCTCGAAATATCATTGATACCAATCAAAATAAAAACTTTCGTCGGACGAACATCTGTTACTTCATTTAATCTTTGTAATACCCCAAAAGTAATGTCGCCGGAAATTCCGCGATTCCTGACATTATTAATTCCTAATAATTCATTCCAATCAACACGGTCGGTTATACTGTTACCAAGAAAAATAATTTGATTTTTAGATTGAGGATAGCTTTGATACAACTGCACTTTAAAGTCATAAAGCGCGGGACGGTAAGTGCTGTCCCAATGATTGTTTTGTGCTCTTAAAGAAAGTAGTGATAAGGAAAAAAATAACAGGAATAATGTTTTTAATTTCATCGTATCAATCATTTTTATTTCAAAAAAAATAAAATAATAAACAGAAGATAGTGCGTTCATGAACACTATCTTCTGTTTTACGAAACCCTGATTTTTTTCGCGTTTCTATTTCTAACTCATCAATTTCATTTTCTATATTTTCGCCTTAAAAAAAGCTAATAATAAAAAATGCGATTAACAATACTGCGATAATCTGAACAAGGATCCAGAGTAGTAAAAAGTGGAATATGAAGTAATTGGTTCATACGCTTTAATTCTTCAATAATCGAACAAATTATTAATCACTTCACGGTTCAATTAGTATCCGGGATTCTGTTCCAAATTGGGATTCAGATCAGTTTCAGTTAATGGAATTGGCCAGAAATAATCACGTGCCGGATTAAATGTTCTAACTTCTATCTGGCTGCCATCGTAAGTTTTAATGGATGCATTCAAAACTGTTTCTGCAGTCTTCCACCTCCGGATATCATTATAGTAAAGCCCTTCTCCTGCCAGTTCAATCCTCCTTTCATGATGAATAATTTGTCTTAATTCTGCCTGGATGTAAGGTGTAACTGCAGGATCAATTACAGGCATTTTTACGCGTTTTCTGACCGTATTAAGCGCATTATAAACCTCTTGTGACGGACCAGAAAACTCATTCAAAGCTTCTGCATACATTAATAAAACATCAGCATAACGAAGGATAATAAAATTCGTTTCTGACTGTCCTGCTTTTAAGTCTGTTTGTCCGGCAGGTGCCGGCCCTTTATCATAAATGGTATATTTTTTCATTCCAAAACCGGTTACAGCAAAACGCGAATTGGTAACCCTGACATTCATTAAAGTGTCGCCGGGAAAAAATACGGTTCCATAAAGCCGTGGATCACGGTTAGCATAAGGTTTTGCCGGATCAAATCCGGATGCAGCATCTGTAACAGGCAATCCATTATTCATATCATAAGCCTGCGCCAGATCGAGCAATGGAGCATTGGTATTATACTGCTTTCCAATTAAATCAAATGAAGTTCCAAGACCAGGGAAGATATACTGTACATCAAAAATTACTTCCAAATTGTTCTCATTCTGAGGCAGAAATAATGCACGGTAATCAGCAAATAATCCATATCCGGTACCTGATAAATCTATTACTGCTTTTGCAGCATCAGCAGCAGTTTTCCATTTCTGCACATCATTTGAAGCATTAAATAACGGGCTTGCTTCATATAAAAGAACTCTTGCTTTTAATGCCATAGCTGCACCTTTCGTAGCACGGCCAAAATCTGCTTTTGAATACTTCAGAGGAAGTACAAGCGCCGCACTGTCTAAATCTTTTAATATTTGTGCTACTACTTCTTCACGCGGATTGCGGGGAAGATCAGCCTGAGTGGCGAGATCGGGTGGATCTAAAATTAAAGGCACTCCGCCATAATAGTTTTCCAGCATAAAGTAATACAAACCACGTAAAAAATGAGCTTCACCTTTCATCCTGGTTCTGGTACTTTCACTCATTTCTACTCTATCCACATTTGCCAGGAAACTATTGCAGCGGCCTATTCCTAAATAGCTGTCGTGCCAGCGCTGCGGTATGATACCACCGTTGTTTGATTGCTGACGGCCTTCTGCGATTAAATTAAAGCCCATTGCATTACTATAATTATAAGCATTAGGTGTTGCCGTTTCCTCCCATAATGGAGTCGCCTCTCCACCAAACAAGCCACTTTTTGTAAGGGCATTGTAACAGCCTGATAATGCCGCTCCAACGGCTGCTTCTGATTCCCAGAAGTTGCCCTCGTTATATTTGTCAGTTGGCTTAGTGTTCAGCAGCTCTTTTTTACAACTGGTTGCCGATATCAGGACGAAAATCATCCCGGTTATAATTGCTATATTTTTCATGTTGTCTTTTTTGAAATTGATTAAAATGTAACATTAATACCTGCACTGATCGTTTTTAACATCGGATAATGATACAATGAACTTGCATTTAGAATGGACTCAGGATCGAAATCCTTATACTTTGAGAATGTGAGATAGTTTTCTGCATTCACAAAAACAGAAGCTCTCTTAATTTTTGCCTTGTCCAATAGTTTTGAAGGAAGGCTATAGCTTAACTGAATATTTTTCATTCTCAAATACGAACCGCTTCGTAACCAAAAATCAGAAGCAACATAATTATCATTATCTACATCACTGGGTGTTACCTGCGGAAGGCGCGCATTTGGACGATCCGGTGTCCATGAATCTGTAACCCATTCCCAGGTGGCATTTGCACCATTGCTGAATGGAAATGCAAGGTTCGCTGTTGGATAAATTTTCAATCCCGCTACTCCCTGGAAAAATGCATTCAAAGAGAATCCTTTATATCCGAGGTCAATGCCAAATCCAAAAGTATATTTAGGGATTTGGGTAGAAGTGGATATGATAACCCGATCATCACTGTTGATTTTACCATCGCCATTTATATCGCGGTATTTTAGATCCCCTGCGGTAGTGGTAGCACTTTGAAAAGGACTTTTCGCTACTTCATCTGCACTTTGAAAAATACCAATCGCCTGGTATATATAATAGGAATTAGCCGGATAACCTGCTTTGGTAATAGTCGCCAGGTTCGTATTATAGCTATATAAAATTTCGCCGTTCAAATCGATTACCTTGTTTTTATTATAAGCAATGTTGCCATTGATTCCATAGTTAAAGTTTCCGATATTATTGTGATAGCCCAATGTAAATTCTATACCGGTATTCTGCATAGTACCTACGTTTTTGCTTGGCCCGGTCAGTCCACCAATCTGATCCGGAATGCTTACCGCGCGCAGAATATCAATAGTATATTTTTTATAAAGATCTACACTGAAGTTCACATGGTTATTGAGGAAATTGGCATCCAGGCCCAGATTGTACGTATTTGTTGTTTCCCAGGAAGTATTGGGATCACTGTAAGCCGTTGCTGCAGCGCCCGAAGATAAAGCTCCTCCAAAACTATAATCCTGGCCAAGATTGATCGAATTCTGATAACTATATAATGCAATAGCCTGGTTTCCCAACTGTCCGTAAGATGCACGCAGTTTTAACAGGGTAAACAGATTGGACATGTGGAAGAACGATTCTTTATCAATGCGCCAGCCTGCAGATACGGAAGGGAAAAATCCCCAACGTTTTCCATCTGCAAAGCGTGAAGATCCATCATACCGGAACGTTCCTTCCAGCAGATACTTTCCTTTGTAATCATAATTTACCCGTCCGAAATAAGATATCAAAACATCTTCCTTAGAACTACCTCCAATATATCCTTCATAAGGAAGTGCTCCTGCGTCAATAGCGGTAAGCGTTCCATCAAGATAACCCATTGATCCGCTGGAAAAAGATCTGCTGTCGTAATTGTCGTAACTACTACCAACCATCAAATTCAAATGATGATCCTGTACAAATGTTTTGTTCCAATCCAGTGTTTGATAAAAATGTATGTTGAGATCATTATAATCAATTCCCCTTGAACGCGGAGCAGTAGAGGGACTGTTCCAGTTAATAGCTGATCCGTCTTTCGGATTATATGTTTTTACCTGCGGGGTGAAGTTTTCCAAAAGCCCGTCATATTTATCCGCACCTAATTTTGCATGATAGGTAATATCAAAAGGAAGCTGATAATCGGCAAAGGCAGTTCCCAAAAACCGTGTTACAACTTTTTTTGCAAAACCTGTCTGAGCAATCATCCTGGGGTTTTCCCAATTGTTTCTTCCCGGTGTGCGCAACCAGGAATTGCCATAACGTCCATCTGGTAAAGTATCTGTTAGAATGGGTAAAGTGCGGGTTAAATATTGCCAAAAGCTGTTATAGTAAGGTTCATTATAATGACGATAATAACCATCCAGTGTTAAACCTACCTTTAGTCTTTTGCTAATGTTCATACTTCCGTTAAAACCGACAGAATATTTCTTTTCCTGATCGTTGGGGCCGATGATAATACCCTGGCGGTCTAAGAATCCAAATGAAAGCCGGTATTGATATTTATCACTACTTCCCGAAAAACTTAAATCATGTTTTTGAATTTGTCCATTATCTAAGGCAATCTTAAACCAATTGCTGGAAGGATAAGTGAAAGGATCTGTTTTCATTCCCTCCTTATACTCGGCAATCTCGGCATCTGAATAATCATGTACTTTACCGATGTTTTCCAATGCCTGGTTTTTCAAATTCATGTAAACAATGGGATCCCAAATCGCATCAGGCATTGCTGTCGGTTTTTGCTGTCCGTAGTAATAGCTGTAATTTACTTTTGGTGTTCCCTTTCCGGTTTTTGTTGTTACCAAAATAACTCCGTTAGCTGCTTTGGAACCATAAATTGCAGCGGAAGCATCCTTTAGTACCGAAATGGTTGCAATATCAGCAGGATTTAATTCATCCATAGAATATTCAATACCGTCAACAAGCACCAATGGATTATTATCATTTAAAGTTCCCATTCCGCGAATGCGGATAGTAGCCCTGTCCACTCCAGGCTGGCTGTTGCCAAGATTAACAAACAATCCGGGCGCACCATGAAGGGCATTACTAACATTGGTGATGGGCTGTCCCTCCTTTTCAGTCATATCGATAGTTGCAATGGAACCGGTAAGGTTTACCTTCTTTTGTGTGCCATAACCGACCACTACTACTGAACTGAGTGATTTTGCATCTTCTTCGAGACTGATTGTACCGAGATGATTACCGTTTACTTTCAATTCTTTCGACAGGTAACCGACAAATGAAAAAATAAGCGTAGCGCCATTTTTGGCTTTAATGGTAAAACTTCCGTCAGTGTGTGTCATTACTGCGGTGGCTGTACCTTCTACCTGGATAGTTACGCCGGAAAGCGCAGTCTGATCTTTTGAAGATATGACCTTGCCGGAAACATTTTGCTGTCCATAGATGGTAAAGTTTGCACAGAGAAAAATCATGAGACACGTAGAGAATTGTAACATTCGTTTACGAATGAATCGCGTGGTTTTTGGTTCCATAAAATTTAGAGTTTAGTAGAATTATTAAGCTTTTATCCAATTTTTACAATTAAATTTCTTTTGCCTTTATTTGTTGTTTTGCTGCAAAGAAAAGCTGTTCTACTTTTCTTCCATATTACCTTTGTATTAATTCGTTTCTCAATCATTAGCTCATTTTAAGCCGGTGTGCCTGCTCGGTTCAAATCATCTTTTAATAAATAACCTTTCGCCAATTCAGTAAAAGATTCTACCTGCTTTTCTTTCCATTCTGCATCTGTTCCTAATTCTTTCATCATGATATCAGCTACCGATGATGCAAGTTTTATCGCAAGCGTTGCATCGGTAAATAATACCCTTGTCCGTCGTGCAAGGAAGTCTTCTACAGTTCTTGCCATTTCATTTCTCACAGCCCAAATCACTTGCGCAGCTACTATCTCAGTTTCAGCCATTAAGGTTTTGGCAAGTGTTGGATCCAAAGCAATCAGTTCGCTGATTTTCATTCTGTCGGCACCGTAGAAAGCCTGGGCGTCGTTCGATTTTTCTACAGAATAGCCATGTATTTTCAGGTCTGCGGTAACACATTTTTTACTCGGCAGCATTTTCCTTTTGATGATTTTTGATAAAGTATCTTCTGCCATTTTACGGTAGGTTGTCCATTTGCCACCTATTATTGACACAAGACCACTATCTGAAATAATTACTTTATGGCTTCTGGAGATTTCTTTTGTTTTTTCATTACTATCATCCGTAGCTGCTAAAGGACGCAAGCCCGCAAATACACTTAAAACATCCTTTCTTTCCGGTTTTTTTGATAAATATTTACCGGCGGTGTTCAGTACAAATTCCACTTCACTTTCCAGTGCCCTCGGTTCGAGTGAATGACTATTTAAAGGAGTATCGGTGGTGCCGATGAGCACCTTATCGTACCAGGGAATGGCAAAAAGTACCCGGCCATCTTCTGTATGGGGAATCATAATCGCGTCCTTGCTTTCGAGAAAGGATTTATCTAAAACGAGATGAATTCCCTGGCTGGGTCTGATCAATGATTTTGAACCGGCATTGTCCATTTTGATAATATCATCTACAAAAACACCGGTTGCGTTTATTACTGCTTTTGCTTTTATTTTATATTTATTACCGGTTTCTTTATCCAACACAGCTGCTCCGGCAATCTTATTACCTGTTTTGATCAATGAAACTACTTTGCAATAATTCAAAGCCACTCCCCCATTTTCAACGCATGTCTGCGCCAAGTTTATGGCAAGGCGTGAATCATCAAAAGTTCCATCATGGTACAACACTCCGCATTTTAAAGATTCGTTCTTTAAAGTAGGGAGCCTTTTGTTCAGTTCTTTTTTAAAAATTATTTTTGATTTACCCAAACTTAAACGACCGGAAAGCCAATCGTAAAACGTAAGGCCGGTTGCATAAAAAATGGCTTTCAGCCAGGAATAACAGGGAATAATAATTGATTCGTTTTTGGTAAGATGTGGTGCGTTTTGCAACAACAATCCTCTTTCTTTTAAAGCTTCTTTGACAAGGCTTATATTTCCCTGGGCGAGATAGCGCACGCCACCATGCACCAATTTAGTGCTTCTGCTGGAAGTGCCTTTTGCAAAATCGTCCTGTTCTATTAAAAGGGTTTTAAAACCCCTGGAGGCGGCATCCACTGCAATGCCCAAACCTGTAGCGCCTCCGCCGATAATAACCACATCCCAGGTAATTTCTTCTTTTAATTCTTTAAGTAATATTTTCCTGTCAAATACTTTCATTACTTGTTATTTCTTTTTCACTTACTTTCATTTGTAATAGAAACGAAATTAAAAACAATAAATTGAAATTCAAAGAAAAATATAAGAAAAACTTAAAAAGAAGTTAAGGCAATTGATACTCAAATGCTTAGAAGCTTGTATTTTTATTGAAAACACAAAAGATTGTTTACTAATTTGGAATACCTTCTTTCAAACCAAAACAATTTTGTTTTCTTTCTTTATATTACTTTCTTTACCTATTTTTGAAAAAACGTATTTCCATGTCAAGTTTAGAACGTCATCAGCAAATCATCGATATTGTTCATTCCAAAGGATATGAAAGCGTAACCAGTTTATGTAAAGCGCTGAAAGTATCTGCGGTTACGATACGAAAAGATTTAAAACTTTTGGAAAAGTCGAACAAGCTTTTTCGGACACATGGTGGCGCCAGCAATACCAACCCGTTTACCATCGATCGGAATGTAAATGAAAAAGCAAACCTGCAGATTGAGGAGAAAAAAAGTATTGCAAAAAAAGCTGCTGAATATATCACACCAAATGATTCCATTATTATCGCATCCGGAACCACTCTTACCGCTTTGGCAAGAGAAATTATTCCCAGGCAAAAATTGATTGCAATTACTTCAGCTTTGCCGGTAACTACTCAACTAATAAAACATACAGATATTGAAATTTTCCAGTTGGGTGGCATCATCCGGCAAAGTTCTTCTTCAGTGGTTGGCAGTTATGCCGAGAATATTTTAAAAGATTTTTTTTGTACCAAATTATTCCTAGGCGTTGATGGTATTGACGTTGAATTTGGAATAACAACCAGTAATTCGATGGAAGCACAGCTTAATAAAAGCATGATACAGGTAGTGCAGAAAGTGATTGTTTTGGCCGATCATACGAAATTTGGCAAACGCGGGTTTAGCCGCATCTGCGGACTGGATGAAATAGATGAAATTATTACGGATAAAAATATTTCGCCGGCAATCGTGGAGAAATATACAAGCCTGGGGATAAAGATTACGATTGCTTGAGAAGTTTATAGTTTGTAGTTTATAGTTAGTTTATAGTTTGTAGTTTATAGTTTGTAGTTGACTCCAGCAAAAGAACTTTTAATCTGAATTTTCATTTTCATTTTTTTTAATAAATTATTTTTATCTGAATTTTCATTTTCTTTTTTTAATAATTATTTTTATGTTAATTTGCTGTCTAATTGTTTCGTTTATGTTTCATTTTACGGCTATTGAATTCAAAAGAAAACAATTTTGCGAAATAATTTCAACTGCATTTTTTAAATCCAAAATAAAATTGAATGGAAAAATTGATCTTAACGCTTGACCAGGGAACGACCAGTTCCAGGGCGATTTTGTTTAATAAAAACGGAAAAATCATTTCACTTGCTCAAAAAGAATTTACGCAGATATATCCTAAACCCGGATGGGTAGAACATGACCCGATGGAAATATGGTCGTCACAAGCATCGGTAATTACGGAAGCCATTCTAAAGGAAAATTTGAAAGCCGAAAATATTGCCGCCATTGGAATCACTAATCAAAGAGAAACAACCGTTGTTTGGGATAAAGAAACCGGGCTTCCTGTTTATAATGCGATTGTGTGGCAGGACCGGCGCACTGCTGAACAGTGTGATTTGCTAAAAGAAAAAAAGTTAGATGCAATCATCCGCGAAAAAACGGGATTAGTGCTTGACGCTTATTTCTCAGCAACAAAAATTCAATGGATTTTAAATAACGTTGCCGGCGCAAAGGAAAAAGCGAAAAGGGGGGAATTGGCATTTGGCACGATAGACTCGTGGCTGATTTGGAATTTAACCGGAGGACATTTGCATATTACTGACGTAAGCAATGCATCCCGCACCATGCTTTTTAATATCAATACACTTTCATGGGATAAAGAATTGCTGGAGCTTTTTGAAATTCCCGAATCTTTGTTGCCTGAAGTAAAATCTTCCAGCGAAAAATATGGGGAAACATCCGGAAAATTATTAGGAACAAAAGTTCCAATTGCCGGAATTGCCGGCGATCAGCAGGCAGCCCTGTTTGGGCATGTTTGTATAAAGCCCGGAATGGTAAAAAACACGTACGGTACCGGTTGTTTTATGCTGATGAATATTGGCGATAAGCCCATTTTATCAAAAAACAATCTTATTACAACCATAGCCTGGAAAATTGGCGTTGAAGTTCAATACGCTTTGGAAGGAAGTATTTTTATAGCAGGCGCTGTCGTACAATGGTTAAGAGACGAATTAAAAATCATAGAAACGGCACCTGAGATTGAAGAATTAGCTTCAAACGTTCCTGATTCCGGTGGTGTTTACCTGGTTCCTGCTTTTGCCGGGCTTGGTGCGCCGTATTGGAACCAATATGCAAGAGGAACTATTTTTGGAATTACGCGTGGAACCAATAGAAATCATTTTTGCAGAGCCGCACTGGAAAGCATTGCATTCCAGGTGATGGAAGTGCTCAAAGCAATGGAATCAGATTCAGGAATTGACATAAAAGAATTGCGCGTGGATGGTGGCGCTACACAAAATAATTTGCTACTTCAATTCCAGGCAGATATTTTAAAAGCAGACGTTGTGCGTCCGGAAGTAACTGAAGTAACTGCGATTGGGGCCGCTTATCTTGCCGGCCTTGCTGTTGGCTTTTGGAATAATGTGGAAGAGATTCAAAAGCAGTGGCAGATCAACAGGCGTTTTGAGCCTGCTGCCGATAACAAAGAAGAGCTAATAAATGGCTGGTACCGTGCCATTCGTGCTGTTAATGCCTGGTCGGAAACTGAGAATTCATCTAATTAAAAATCTTTTATCCTTAAAAAAACAAATCAATTTATATGACTCCTTTTATTGCTGAACTAATTGGTACGATGATATTAATTCTTTTGGGAAATGGTGTGGTGGCAAATGTGGTGCTGAAAGGCACGAAAGGAAATGGCGGCGGCTGGATGGTAATCACGACGGGATGGGCATTGGCGGTTTTTGCAGGAGTAGTTATCGCCGGGCCTTACAGTGGCGCTCATCTGAATCCTGCAGTCACCCTGGGACTGGCAGTTGCGGGAAAATTTCCATGGCCACAGGTTCCTGCTTTTATTGCTGCCCAGTTAATTGGAGCAATGATCGGCACTTCGCTCGTATGGCTGATGTATAAAGATCACTTTACTGCTACAGATGAGCCGGTATTAAAAGCGGCTACATTTTATACAATTCCGGCTATTAAAAACACAAAGCTTAATCTGATAAGTGAAGCATTAGGAACTTTCGTTTTGCTGTTAGCGGTTTTTTATATTACCAATGGAGAATTCGGTAAAGAGAAAACACCCATCGGTTTAGGTTCCATCGGGGCTATTCCGGTTACTTTTATTGTTTGGGCAATCGGGTTATCACTGGGAGGTACAACCGGTTACGCAATCAATCCGGCACGCGATCTGGGCCCCAGGATCATTCATGCTATTCTGCCAATATCAGGAAAAAGCCGGACCGACTGGAAATATGCATGGATTCCGATTGCAGGTCCGATTGCCGGAGCAACGATCGCTGCCGGACTTTATTTATTGTTGAATATTTAATTGAAAGTTGAATGTTAAATGTTCAAGGTCGCGACTTTTAGAAAGTTAGCAACCTTTGAAGGTTCAGAAAATATAAAAACCCGATATTTCTTCTTTTACTGGATCAGCAAACAAAAATATTTGTTCTGCAATAGCGCAGCGATTTCAACCCCACATTGTACCGTCCAGGGCTAAAACAATCCCCAGCCAAAGTAACATGATGAATACAGCAATTCCTAACACCGAAGCCATTGTTTTATTAACAGAACCGTTTGAACCCATGTAGTTCATAAAATAAACAAACAATCCGCCTAATGCACCTGCTAACGGTTCAACAACCAAAGGCCGCACCTTCCAAAACTTCCCCCATTCGGGTTTAGGCCTCTCCACTCCAAATACAAGCAGGGATATTAGTATCAAACCGATAATCGCTCCCACCAGGATCGGTTTACCAGCCCGAAACCGTTTTTGGGGTTGTTCTTTTATCTTGCTTTTCTCTTTCATGAAAATTAATTTTAAAAAAATCAGAAAGGTCTTTATGTAATTTTGTGGATCATGTCAGATTAAATTCAGAATACCGGCATCATCGGTGTTATTCCCCTTTTTTAGCACCATAAAATTACATATCTTTCTATTGCAATCTTATTTCGAACAAGAGCTGTGCACATTACTGAACTTATCCATTTTTATAAATCTTAATAACGCAATGGAAGAGCTGGCTTAGAAAGATATCTGACCTTGAAGACCAGGCCAGAGACGCCCGATTTTATAAATAATTCCTGATTAACGACGAGTTTAAGCATACTGCACCATCTCTCTTTCAACCTTTCCGTTTATAAGAAATTTGAAAATGGCGTAGGCAGGTTCAAATCCTTTGAAGGCGCCGCCCCACCAATTGCCGCAAACGGCGCCATTGCAATAATATTGAATGCCTTTGTATTCTACCATGTCCTGCATATGTATATGACCGCTCAGGCAACAGCGGATGTTTTTATAATTACTAAATAACTGTGTTAGCTTTCTTGCATCAGTATGAAGCAATGCCCTTGAAATCCGCCAATCGCCATTCGGTTGATTTTCATCCTGGAACATGGCTGCGCAAAACGACACAATAGGAATATGCGACACCACGCAAATATGCTGGCTGCCATCGGTATTTATTAATTCCTTTTCCAACCAATTGTATTGCTCATCATCAATCTTGGAGATGTACCCGCCATTGTTTTCATGAGCGCTGTCGAGCACAATAAACTTCCAGTTTTTTTGAATAAAAGAATAATACCTGCTTGGCATTTTGTGTTGTTGCAGTACCCAGCCTTTGTCATACAACGGATCAGATTTGATAGAATCATCCTCTAGCTGCCACCCCCACGCATCGTGATTGCCGATAACATGAAAGACCGGCAAGTGATTTTCTGCATTCAGTACCCGGTTCCATACGTCCATTGCTCCTGTGTCTTAGCTTTCCCTGCCGCCATCCCGTCCATAATAGCATCACCGCCGTTTATAATAAAATCAGGCTTTTGCTGAAGGGAATTTACGTGCTGAAGTGCTTTACGCATGCCTGCTTCCGCGGTCGGTGTTGCTTTCACGTGTATGTCCGAAAGAAACGCAACCTGCAATTCAATATTTTTTTCAGATGGTGGAGTAGCGGTTGATTTGGAAGAAATTATGGTGCTGCCTATAGCCAGCAAGGAAGTGTTTGAGAGAAATTTTCTGCGGTCCATGCCGCCAAGATAATCGTTTTTTTTATTTGTTCAAAACTGTGTTAACCAGTCTTTTGATGTACAGTAAAAGAACAAATAAGCCCTTTTTTTCCTCGCATTCGAATGGGGACTTTTGCTCATTGAACGAGAGAAGTTGCCCCTTTTAAAAACATGAACCGGTATTTTTTGTTGCGAACCTTCAAGCGTCAATCTTCAACATGGAACCTTCAATCTTCGCCTTTTCATTTGTTTCCGGTAGTTCGATTACAAAAGTAGCACCACCGTCTAATGTACCGGTTGCAGTAAGGTAGCCTTTATGTTTATCAACAATTTTTTTACAAATCGACAATCCAATTCCGGTGCCTTCATATTCATGGTAGCTGTGGAGCCTTTTAAAAACCATAAAAATATCTTCGGCATACTTTGAATCAAACCCAATGCCATTGTCGGAAACCGAGATTTTATGATAGGTGACTCCGTTTATATATTTTTCCCGTTGTTTTGAATTTACCGGATTTATATTTTCAAGCGAAATTTTAATTAGAGGTTTACGGTCTTTTCTCTGAAATTTAATGGCATTGCTAATCAAATTGTAAAATAGCTGGCGCATCAATTCAGGTACAGCGCAGATTACCGGCAGTGCATCCACATTTATTTCAGCATTGCTTCTTTCTATATCCACTTCCAGTTCATTGATTACCTCTTTTACCAATTGATGCAAGTCCACTTTTACAAAATCGGCAGAGTTTACAGAATGCCTTGAAAAATGCAGCAGATTATTGATCAGAAGTTGCATTCTTTCAGACGATCTGCTGATTTTGGCAAGGTATTTTTCTACTTCTTTATCGTCATCTTTTATCGTGGTTATTTTATCGCTGAAGACCCTTATTTTTCTCAATGGTTCCTGCAAATCATGTGATGCCACGTAGGCAAACTGATCCAATTCCTCATTCACCATTTTCAGGTGCAGGTTGTTTTCAGTCAATTGTTTGTTGAGGAGATTTATTTTTTCCTGTGCCCTCTTTCCTTCTTCAATTTGTTTTTGCAAAGATTTGTTAGCTGCCAGTAATCTTTTTTCATGGCTCATCAGCTGATCATTCTTGCGGTAAAGTTCTACAAAGACACTCACTTTGGCTCTGAGTAATTCGGGATTTATAGGTTTATAAATATAATCTACCGCTCCCATTTTATATCCCTTAAAGATATATTCTTCGTCGTTAGAATAGGCAGTAATAAAAATGATGGGAATTCCTTTCATTTTATCCCGTTCATAAATAAGCGTTGCTGTTTCAAGGCCGTTCATATCTGGCATTTGCACATCCATCAGGATAAGTGAAAAATCGTGACGCGTGAGTAATATCTTTAGAGCCGCTCTTCCGGAATTGGCCTTGAAAATGTTGTATTCATCCTTTTGAAGAATAGCTTCTATCGAAAGAAGATTGTCTTCCCGATCGTCAACGACCAAAATATTTATATCCGGATTAATTTTAAAAATCTCTTCTTTTTTAATGTCCATTTTTTTATTTTTTATACAGCCATACTCTCATTAAGGACATCAGCTGGTCTATTTTTAAAGGCTTTGTGATATAATCGGAGGCGCCGGCTTCTATGCATTTTTCGCGATCGCCCTTCATTGCTTTTGCAGTAACTGCTATTATCGGAAGGGAACTATTCTGATGCTCCCGCCGGATTTTCTGGGTAGTTTCATAACCATCCATTTCCGGCATCATAATATCCATTAGTACCATATCTATTTCATTATTTCCGCTGAGGATATTCATAGCTTCCGTGCCGCTTTCCGCGGTGATTGTGTTGATACTATATCTTTCAAAAGCAGTTGTTAATGCAAATAGATTTCTTACATCATCATCCACAACCAGCACACTTTTGTTCGTTAGTACATCGGTTTTTGAACGCAGTCCTTCTATCAGTTTTCTTTTTTCCGGCATCAGGCGATTATGGTCAAGATGCAAAACCATGATCGTTTCTTCCAACAACAGGTCCAGTGAATTCACCCCTTTCAAAATGATTTTGTTTGCATATTGCTTCAGCTTTGAATTTTCCCGTGCTGAAAAATCTTTTGCAGAATAAATTAAAACAGGAGTCATTTGTTCCTTCATGATCGTGCTTATCTCTGTAATTAATTCCATACCCGTCAGATCCGGCAATATATAATCTACAATAATGCAATCATAAATATTCTTCTTAATCAAATCCAAGGCACGCTTGCCTGTACCGGCAATTTCGATATCGATCAAATCTCCGTTTTGTAAAATTTTCGCCATTTGTGACGCATCAAACTCATTGTCTTCGACAATCAACAAGTTCCGGGTTTCACGGTTACTAAACTCATCAATGTCGGAAAACAGAACTTTTAACGCTTCAGATTTTAACGGTTTTAAGTGAAAACTTTTTGCACCACGATGCATAGCAAGCAAACGGTTTTCTTCGCCTGAAATAAGATGAATTGGAATATGTCTTAAATTAATATCGTTTTTAAAAAGATCCAGGATCCGCCATCCGCTTGCATTAGGTAGTTTTACATCCAGGGTCACGGCGCACGGAGTATGTTTATTGGTCAGTTCAAAAACTTCTTCAAAATTTGTAGCAACCATCACTTTCAGATTTTTTTCATGAGCCTGCTCCATCATTATTTTTCCAAAGCGAATGTCATCTTCTATCAGAAGTACGACTTTGTCACTTTCGACGATATTATTCCTGTCATCACCGATTTCATTAATGATTTCATTCAAAACACCGAGGCTTTTTGACTCCGGCACTTTCTGTGCATGCGATGACTGGTTCAAACTATTTCCAGGAATTTCAAGCCGGTATTTACTTTCATTCTTGCCGATTTTTTCTTCAGGGTTTGATATTGCCGCATTGTAGTCAATTGGAAGGAATAAGGTAAAAATGCTACCCTCGCCAACTTCGCTATCCAGTTCGATTGTACCGCCGAGTAAATCAGCCAAGCCCCGGCTGATAGATAACCCAAGCCCGGTACCACCATATTTCCGGCTGGTGGAACCTTCTGCCTGTTGAAATGCTTCAAAAATAATATTTTGCTTATCTTTTGAAATACCAATTCCTGTATCCATAATTTCAAATGCAACAACACGTTTTGCATTTTCAAGGCCAGGGTGGCTTTGCTTCCAGTTGTGATTGGCTTTGTAGATTCTCAATCTTACTTCTCCTTTTTCAGTAAATTTAAATGCATTGGAAAGCAGGTTTTTCAGAATCTGGTTCAGCCTCTGTGCATCTGTTTCGAGGCTTGCAGGGAGTGTTTCATCCAAATGAATACTGAATCGCAAATTTTTATTTTCAGAAACATGTTTAAAGGTTGTTTCTACAAAAGCCGTAACTGCGCTGAATTTCAGGTTTACAAAATCAGTAGAAATATAACCGGATTCAATTTTGGAAAGATCAAGAATATCATTGATTAGCTGGATCAGATCATCACCGCAACTATGAATTGTTTTTGCATAATGAATCTGTTTTTCAGAAAGATTGCCTTCATGATTTTCATATAATTGCTGGGCTAAAATCAGCAATGAATTTAATGGGGTACGCAATTCATGCGACATATTGGCCAGGAATTCTGATTTGTATTTTGAAGTAAGTTGTAATTGCTCTGCTTTTTCTTCCAGTGATTTTCTTGCTTCTTCCACTTCTTTATTTTTTGCTTCCACTTCTTCTTTTTGTTTCACCATCAGCTGGGCTTTATCCTGCAATTCTTCGTTGGTTCTTCTTAATTCATCAGCCAGAGATTGCGATTGTTCCAATAGTTCTTCTGTTCTCGAGTTGGCTTCAATCGTATTTAATACAATACCAATACTTTCTGTTAACTGACTCAAAAAGTCAAGATGCGTTTCACTGAATGTATCAAAAGAAGCAAGTTCAATAACCGCTTTTATTTCTTTTTCAAACAAAACCGGAAGAATGACTAAATTAATCGGATTTGCTTTTCCTAATCCTGAGCTGATTTTAATATAATCTTCCGGAACATTTGTCAAAAGGATTCTTTCTTTATTTACGGCACACTGGCCAACCAATCCTTGTCCCAATGCGAATTCCTTGCAATAATGTTGACTTGATCCGAGTAGGCATAAGCAGCAAATAATTTCAATTTTGAATTCTGGCCATTTTCATCTTGTTCCAGAATATAAAACAGCCCTTTTTGTGCATTTACTACCTGTGCCAATTCAGAAAGGATTCTTTGGGTTACTGTATTCAAATCTTTTTGCCCCTGCAGCATTTGGGTAAATTTTGCAAGGTTTGATTTCAGCCAGTCCTGTTCCTGGTTTCTTAATGTTGTTTTTTTAAGATTCACAATCATCTGGTTGATCGTATCTTTTAATTCTTCCACTTCACCTTTTGCTTCCACACTAATCATTTGCGTAAGATCTCCTTTTGTTACAGAGGAAGCCACTTCAGAAATAGCACGAACCTGGGTGGTAAGATTTTCTGCTAGCTGGTTTACGTTTTCTGTAAGATTTTTCCAGATACCTGATGCACCCGGCACACTTGCCTGTCCGCCCAATCTTCCTTCAACACCTACTTCACGGGCAACAGTTGTTACCTGATCGGCAAATACAGCCAGTGTATCAATCATTTCATTGATCGTATCGTCAATTGGGCTACTTCGCCTTGCGAAACAATCGATAATTTTTGTTTCAGATTTCCTGTTGCAACTGCTGTTACCACTTTTGCAATTCCACGAACCTGGTTGGTCAGATTGGATGCCATCATGTTTACGGAATCCGTCAAATCTTTCCATGTTCCGGCAACACCCTGCACTTCTGACTGACCACCCAATTTACCTTCTGTTCCTACTTCCCTTGCCACACGTGTTACCTCAAAGGCAAATGAATTTAACTGATCCACCATCGTATTGATGGTATTTTTCAAATCCAGAATTTCTCCTTTTACATCAATGGTTACTTTTTTTGAAAGATCACCTGATGCTACTGCTTTTGTTACTTCAGCAATATTTCGCACCTGGGAAGTAAGGTTACCGGTCATCTGGTTTACAGAATCTGTCAGATCTTTCCATGTTCCGGCAACACCCGGCACAAATGCCTGTCCGCCCAGTTTACCATCTGTACCAACTTCGCGTGCCACACGGGTTACTTCAGAAGCAAATGCACGAAGCTGATCCACCATTGTGTTGAGCGTTTCTTTTAATTGTAAAATTTCTCCACGAACATCCACGGTGATTTTTCTTGACATATCACCATTGGCCACCGCAATGGCAACATCTGCAATATTTCTTACCTGGTGCTGTAAGATTACCGGCCATTTGGTTCACAGAATCTGTAAGATCTTTCCAGGTTCCTGCAACACCCGGCACGTTTGCCTGTCCGCCCAATTTTCCTTCGGTACCTACTTCTCTTGCCACACGCGTTACTTCAGATGCAAATGCGCGAAGCTGTTCCACCATCGTGTTGATTGTATTTTTTAACTCCAGAATTTCTCCTTTTACATCCACCTGGATTTTTCTGGAAAGGTCTCCATTCGCTACAGCCGTTGTTACCTCGGCAATATTTCTTACCTGGGATGTAAGATTGGAAGCCATTTTATTTACGGAATCTGTTAGATCTTTCCACAGCCCTTCTACACCCGGCACATCTGCCTGTCCGCCCAATTTTCCTTCTGAACCTACTTCACTTGCCACACGAAACACCTCTGATCCAAAAGAGTTTAACTGATCCACCATCGTATTGATGGTATTTTTTAATTCAAGAATTTCTCCTTTTACATCTACAGTAATTTTCCTGGAAAGATCACCCTTTGCAACAGCGGTGGTTACTTCTGCAATGTTACGAACCTGGGCTGTAAGATTAGAGCCCATCTGGTTTACAGATTCAGTGAGATCTTTCCATGTTCCACCAACTCCCTGCACTTTTGCTTGTCCGCCTAGTTTTCCTTCTGTTCCCACTTCCAGCGCCACACGTGTTACCTCGGATGCAAAAGAGTTTAACTGATCCACCATTGTATTAATGGTCTTTTTCAATTCAAATATTTCTCCTGATACATCCACCGTAATTTTTTTGGACAAATCACCATTTGCCACCGCAGTTGTTACTTCGGCAATATTTCTTACCTGGGCAGTAAGATTGGAAGCCATTTGGTTTACAGAATCTGTAAGGTCTTTCCAGGTTCCACCAACACCCTGCACTTTTGCCTGCCCGCCCAGTTTTCCTTCTGTACCAACTTCCAGCGCAACCCGTGTTACTTCGGATGCAAAAGAGTTCAGCTGATCCACCATTGTGTTAATGGTATTTTTCAATTCTAATATTTCTCCCTGTACATCAACCGTAATTTTTTTGGAAAGATCACCATTTGCTACAGCGGTTGTTACATCAGCAATGTTTCTTACCTGCGCTGTAAGATTGGATCCCATCTGGTTTACCGATTCTGTCAAATCTTTCCATACCCCACCAACTCCTTTTACCGTTGCCTGTCCGCCCAGTTTTCCTTCGGAACCTACTTCACGTGCCACACGGGTTACTTCAGCGGAAAATGAATTCAACTGATCCACCATCGTGTTAATGGTATTTTTTAATTCAAGAATTTCTCCTTTTACGTCTACCGTAATTTTCCTGGACAGATCACCACTCGCCACAGCAGTGGTTACTTCTGCAATATTTCTCACCTGGCCTGTAAGATTTGACGCCATCTGGTTTACCGAATCTGTCAAATCTTTCCAGGTTCCCGCAACTCCTTTTACTTCTGCCTGCCCACCCAGTTTTCCTTCCGTTCCCACTTCCAACGCCACACGCGTTACTTCCGATGAAAACGAGTTGAGCTGATCAACCATGGTGTTGATTGTGTTTTTCAATTCAAGAATTTCTCCCTGAACATCTACCGTAATTTTTTTGGAAAGGTCGCCTTTCGCAACCGCAGTTGTTACTTCTGCAATGTTACGCACCTGGCTGGTAAGATTTCCTGCCATCTGGTTTACAGAATCGGTCAGGTCTTTCCATACTCCCGCGACTCCTTTTACTTTTGCTTGTCCGCCCAGGATTCCTTCTGAACCTACTTCACGCGCAACACGCGTAACTTCCCTGGAGAAGAGATTCAACTGCTTCACCATATCATTTACCTCTTTGGCAATTCTTCCAAATTCACCCTGCAATACATGATCTTCTATTTTCAGCGGCATTTCCTGTGATAGATTTCCCTTTGCCACAGAACTTATCACATTTGCAATTTCAATAGTGGGATGCACGAGATCGGAAATAAGGGTATTAATAGAATCGACACCGTCATTCCAGGCGCCGCGTGCAGAACGGGGCAATTCAACCCGGTGATTTAAACGGCCTTGTTTTCCTATAGTAAGGCTGGCGCGATTCAACTCGTGTACAAGCATTTCATTTAAGGAAATAATTTCATTCAGTGTATCACACACTTTTCCATTAATTCCAATGCCATTTACCGGCATGCGTACACTAAAATTTCCGTTTCGTACCTGCTCTAATACATGCAGCAAATCGGGAATCGGTAAAGCATCTGACATGCGCACTCCTTTTGCAGAACCGTTCGCATTCTTTTTTGGCCTAATTTTTTCAGTTACAGATAAATTGTTCTTTAATTTATTTTTTTTTGAATCTTTTGTTGCAACAGCAACAGGATTGTTCAGTTCGGGAAATACAGAGCTGGTGTCTAATGAGCCATTTGCTGTTTTCTTCATAGTAATATTTTAGGCAAAAATTTTTTTTCAATCAAATATACTATCTATCTTTTAGAAAATATGGAAGAAGAAAAGTTGATGAATCCGGTAAAATAAACCTTCTACAGAATTGAAATAAATTGAAAAGAATAAATATCTTTAATTAAAGATTTGTAGCACCTATGAAAGAAAACAATTACACCGCCAAGCTCATATTGATTGGAGAAGATGACATTGATGATCAGGAAATTCTGGAAGAGATTTTTTTATCCCTGGATACAACACTCAATATCACATTTGTTAATGATGGACAAAAGATAGTTTCTTTCCTGGAAAATGCAAAGGAGCAGGATCTTCCCGGATTAATAATTCTCGATTATAACATGCCTCATTTGAACGGCGCTGAAATTTTAAAAGCAATTCAGCAAAATGAGAAAGTTAAAAACATTCCAAAAATCATCTGGAGCACGGCAAATGCTGAAGGATATAAAAATACTTGTTTGCAGTTGGGCGCATGCGAATACCTTGTAAAACCTTCCAGTTTTAGCGATCTTAAATCCATGATTTTAGGAATGCTTACGTTTTACGAAGCAAATGTAAATATATAAATAGAGTGCATTTACTTCTGTGCAAAAGCGGCTTCAAGTTTCCTGATTGAAATCGGTTTTTCCCATACCGATACGTTTGAATAGGCATCGTATGCATTTGTCTTTTCTTTATATGCGCTAATCAGATTTATTTTTAAGGAAGGGTTTTCATTCAAAATATCCATTGTTTTTTCCCAGCCTTCACCATCAGGCAAATTGTTATCAAGAAACAATATTTCCGGATTTTTTTCTTGTATCGAATTTAAGCCGTCTGACAAGTTGAAAGCAAGAAAAACTTCCATGCCTTTTCTTTCAAAATAGCTTTTCATAATCATGCAAAAATCTTCTTCGTCATCAATAATTAAAATCTTTACTTTTATCATTCATTAATCGTTAGGATAGTGAGATTCACAAATATATATAAATGAGTACAGAAAACCGGCTATCTGACCAAAGAATTATGGAATTGGAAAAAGAACTGGAACAAACAGCTTATCATTTGGATCGCTGTAAAAAAGAAAAGGATGAATTTATCTATCTTGCTTCTCACGATCTGAAAGCGCCGCTTAGAAAATTAATCACTTTTACCGAAAGGCTTTTGCGCCTTGCCGGAGAAGAGCTAAATGAAGATGCATTATCCTGCATTTCCAGAATTCAAAAAAATGTTTTGTCTATGCAATCTTTGATTGATGATTTATCAACATTATCAGAAATCGAAGCAGGCAGTGATTTGAAATTGTGTGATTTGAACCAAATTCTAAACGATGTTTTGGACGAAATGTATGCCAAATGGAAGGTAAATCCCGCTTCCATTCATCTATCTGCGTTGCCTGTTACCTATGGCAACCCTTCACGGTTGAAATTAGTGTTTAAAAACATAATTGATAATGCAATAAAGTTTCAACCGGAAGGTCAGGTTGCAGAAATAACCATTTCCGCAGTCTTATTATCAGAAGACGAGAAAATAAAGTTTAATCTGCCTCGTGAAAATGCATATTATCAGATTAAATTTGAAGACAATGGAATTGGTTTCAAGCAGGAAGACGCGATACAGATTTTGAAACCTTTTGTGTGTTTGAACGGACGATCTTCCTATCCGGGTAATGGAATAGGACTTGCTGTTTGTGATAAAATAATTAAACTGCACGAGGGAATTTTTTATGCAAAAGGAATTGAAAACAAAGGAAGTGTTTTTGTATTAATTTTGCCGCAATTTCTTCAATAATTATATCCCGTTTCAATATGCTCACGCAAAGACAAATTAAAATCCTGATTATTGATGACGATGAAGACGACTATTTTATTATTTTCGATTATCTCAAAGAAATTAGTGGCACCAAGTTTATAACAGGCTGGTGCAACAACTATACTTCAGCAGTACAGGAAATAAAATCCGGCGCACATGATATTTATTTTGTGGACTACAAATTGGGAAATAATACCGGCCTTGACTTGCTCAAAGAAGCAGTTCATCAGCAATCGGACCGGCCAGTTATTTTACTAACAGGAAAAGGAAATAAGGCCATCGACATTGAAGCGATGAAAAACGGCGCCACAGATTACGTAATAAAATCTGAACTAAACAGTGAAAAACTGGAAAGATGCATCCGCTATTCTCTCGACCGGGCGGCTTCATTAAAAGCAATTAAAGAAAGTGAGAATAAATACCGGAATCTTTTCGCCGGATCTAAAGATTCTTTGTTTATAGCAGACACTGATTTATCGTTTAAAGAGGTAAATCACGCCGCGTGCAATCTTTTTGAATGTAACTGTGACGAACTGGAGAATATGAGTTTGTACGATTTTATTCCGGACGTTGCAATGAGGGAAAAGATAAAATCAATTCTGGGTAGCAATAACAATGTTTTTGAACTTGAAATAGAAATAGAAAGCAAGCACAAGGAAAAAAGGGTTTGTATTCTTTCCGTTTTATCAGAGTCAAATTCTGTTGGGCAAAATCTGCTTCACGGGATTATTCATGATATTACCAATATTAAAAAAGCAGAACAAATAAATTTGCAATCTGCAAAACTCGCTGCAAATGAAAGGCTGGTAAGGATTCTCGCTCATGAAATCAGAAATCCATTAAATAACATCCAGCTTTCTGCAGAAAATTTAGAAATACAAAACGAAGACGATGTTTATCAAAAAGGCCTTATAAATATTATTCAACGAAACAGTATCCGCATCAACCAGATGATTACGGATTTACTTGAATCTACGAAAACATTGGATTTGGTTTTTGAAAAACATTCACTCCAGGAGATGCTGGAGGAAAGCTTATCGGTCGCCGGCGACAGGATTAAATTGCAAAATATTACGCTAAAAAGAACTTACATTCCTTCGCCACTCTATGTTTTTGCGGATAAATCAAAGTTACAAATTGCCTTTTCAAATATTCTTGTTAACGCCATTGAAGCAATGGAAAAAGATAAGGGCGAATTGTCAGTGATTGTAAATGAAGCGCGCGATAAATACCGTGTATTTATAAAAGATAACGGCAAAGGAATTCCTAAGGAAAATTTATCCAAAATCTTTGAACCGTTTTTTACGATGAAAAAGAATGGAATCGGTTTAGGGTTGTCTGCAGCTTATGGGATTTTTCAATCCCACAAAGCAAGTATGCATGTTGAAAGCGTTCTGAATAATGGAACTACATTTATTATGGATTTTAATAAAAGTTAGCGATTTGTTTCTTTCAATCTGAAAACTGATTCGTAAAATTTTGTTTCCAGTAAATAAAGAAATATCGTAAAATCTTATTTTCATCTAAACCCTTCTAACCCTTCTAAACCCTCCTAAACCAATTCATCTGAAAATGCCCGCAACAGATTTTCCTACCTCTTGCAGTTCTTTTCATTCAGTTTTTTTTATTTTTTTAGGGAAATGATGGGTATGCTTTTCACAGGTTCTTTTCGCAACTCTTTATTTAGCCTAAAAGCACAAAGAGGAAAGGTCAAACCATTTCACTTTCAGAATAAAAAGCGGGAAGTATCAATTAATGCCTTTCTGCGAAAACATGAATTCATAATATTTCCTGGTTTGCTGTAAATCTTTTTTCGTGGATTGCAAGGAGAGCTACCGCCATTTTTCGTGAGAATGGAGTATTCCAAAGACCTATAAGGTTTTCAAAACCTTATAGGTCTGGTTTGCCATTTAGCCTAAAGCACAAAGAGAAAAGATCAAACCATTTCAATTGCGAAATCAAAGGACGTGAAGTATCAGTCCTCCTAAACCTTTAAACCATTCTAAACCCTTCTAAACCCTCCAAATCTCCTTAATGATTCGCATTCGTACTGTCCTTCCCCATACTTTTGGCAGAAGTATCTGTAGTTGCGGGTTTTGTAATCGTAGAATCATGGCTGATTGTCTGAACCGAATCTTTATTGACATCAGAATTTGAATGAGAAGTCGGATTATTACAAGCTGCAAAAAAAGAAGTTGCGACAAATACAAAAAATAATTTTTTCATCAGTTTTTATTTTAAGATTAAAAGATGTGCATCTACTTCAACATGCTTTTGAGCAAAACAAAAATGTAACCAAAAAATAAAGCGATCGCGCACATGCTGTTATAAAAAGCTGACGACAATAAAATAAAGTCTATTTAAAGAAAATCAACAGGCAGCTTGCATAGAAAGGTCACCTTTTTTCAAAAGTTCTTTTCCCGTTTCAGTTATCGAGATAAAGAAAATAAACACACCATTTTCAACCTGCTTTTTTATGTGCAGGATTCCCTTTTTATACAATTGTCCGAGGCAAAACTCGAAATAATTCACTCCTTCAAAGGAAGACGCATCCAGTGAACAAAGCTCTGTCAGTTTAAGGATCATTTTTTTGGTAAGTGGAGCTACAAATTTCCGCTTCATGTTCATTTTTTTTAATGAAAAGTTGAATTAAATATAAATATTCGCAGTTGCTTTAAGCAGCATAACTCATGTTTCCGATATTGCCGCAAAATGTGTGCTAATATTTATGATTTTTAACTTGCTGCCTTCTAATTAAGTACAGACTATTGTTTTCAAAAACTGAAACAAAAGTCGGGATGTGCATTGGCTGGTAAAATTTTATTGTTGGTAGAATATTTTACCCGTTGCAGTTCCTTTTTTTATAGTCTCCTTCCCTTTTCAAAAAAGTTAATTTAAACGATCAGGAATAAAATTTGTCTTATTCTTGTGAATCAATCATTTATTTAATTTCTAAATTTTAAAACCCCATTTATGAAAAAAATATTTTTATTCTCTGCCATCGCACTGTTTATTTTTTCTTCCTGCAGGAAAGACGTTACACAGCAGGTCAATCAGGCATTCTCAGCCGTCTATACGATTACTCCCTCAAACTGGAGTACCAATAATAACGGGCAAAGCTTTACGGCCCAATTGAATATTCCTGAAATTGATAATAACATTTATCAGAATGGAGCAGTGCTGGTATATATTTCTTTTGCTGGCACTAATTATTATGAAGCGCTCCCTGAAGTATTTGACGGTATTACTTATGGAGCTATTCATTCGCCCGGTTATGTTTCTATCGATATCAGTGCCATTTCCGGTGCGCTCATTAGTGCGCCTACTCAAAATATTTCAGCAAAAGTTATTCTGATTGATGCAGCTGCATTAGCGATGCATAAAGATGTAAACCTGAATGACCTGGGAGCAGTAAAGAATGCATTTAATATAAAATAAAACCCGCGGAGTTTAATTCGAATAAAACGACACCTTTCAGCTTTTCTGCAAGGTGTTTTTTTTTTGCGGAAATTTGTAGAATGTGTAAATCACTGCCTTGTCATATAAAGTACCAAAGGTGCGCTACTTCCCCAGGGCGCGAGTTTTAATGTAGGAACATCTTTCTTTGTAAATCGCCAGCTCCGGCTCAGAAATTTGAATTCCTGAATGGAATCCGGTAAGACAATAGTGAGTTTGCTGTAATCTTCATTAGCGCTCCAGCTTCCCACATATTTATTTGCTCCTTTTGTTGCCTGTAATGGCCCATTATAAAAATCGGTTTTTAAAAGCACAAAAATATATCCCGCATATTCAGATGTAAGATCTGTTGTGCTGTCGGTAGCAAGGCTTACAATAAAATTTCTGCCGATCAGATTATCATCGAAATATTTTTCCAAAACGGATCGTTCGATACTGTCAATTGTTTTTTTACAGGAAAAACAAAAAATGGTTGAAACGAAAAAAATGAAGGCAATATATTTTATCATAAAAGACTTTGAAAGGAATTGTCTCTGGAAGTAATTTACAACGAAGAACTCTAATCAAAAGTATAAATAATATAGTAAACAATAAATGTTCCTGAAAGATATTTTCCTCTTAAATTGAAAAAAGAAATTCATCATATTTGTGCGTTTACTGTTGCAGTTTTAAAAACCTTTACTTTACCTGCTCATTATTTTTAGTTTCACCACCTGTCCGTTTTTATTCGTCTTCACGGATCATAATTCGTTTGAATCCCGTTCGTCAAAGATCCGACTATTTAGATAAAATTTTTTTGATTTGTAAATAGATTTTAATTTAATTTTGTGTCACTGATCCCGGAGATTTTAAACAACTATTTCACCTCTCTTTCCACATAAATCATTCAGGAATTTTCTATTCCTCCAATATCTTTTGTTACCAATACTTCTGTAATAATTTTAATTGTTGCCCAAAGAAAAATAAAGAGAATGGAAAGTATATTTCATTATCTCAAAACCGTTTGCATCTATTTCACTGTCCGTCACTGCCGCAATGATCCGAAAATTTTGCTTTACACTTCTGAAGTCCTGAAGGCAAAAGGATTATGAAAAACAAGGTTATCCTATTTTCTAAACATAAAAAAAAGGCAATGAAAACAAGAAATATATTTCAATTAAGCACAATTATAATTATGACACTTTTTTTTACAGCTTGTAAAAAAAATAATATTCAATTTTGCAATGGCAATGAGCAGATTACCGCCACCTCACAGGTTTTTGCAACCGGGTTAAATAATCCGAGGGGTTTAAAATTCGGACCCGATCACCAACTTTATGTGGCAGAAGGTGGCATTGGAGGCACAGACAGCACCACTTGCACCCAGGTTATTGCGCCTGTTGGTCCATATACCGGAAGCACCAATGGCAGCCGGATTTCAAGAATTAATGCTTCAGGCAAGCGTTTCACTTACGTCGATGGCTTGCCATCCAGCCAGACAAGCCCTGCACAGGGAAGTTTGATCAGTGGCGTTGCTGATGTGGCATTTGTGGGACAAACGTTATACGCTTTATTTGGCGGCGCCGGTTGTTCTCATGGAGTGAAGGGCATTCCGAATGAGGTGATCAGGGTAAACGGAAATAAATCGTGGGAGGAGGTGGCTAATCTCAGCAAGTATTTAAAAAATCATCCGGTGGCGCATCCTGAAGAAGATGATTTCGAACCGGATGGTACATGGTACAGCATGATTAATGTCAACGGCGATTTATATGCAGTAGAACCAAATCATGGCGAGCTCGATAGAATTTCCACTAATGGGAAAATTACCCGCGTGATTGATGTATCTGCCATCGAAGGTCACATTGTACCAACAGCAGTAGCATTTAATAACGGCTATTTTTATCTCGGCAATCTTTCCACATTTCCAGCTATGACACAATCAAAAGTGTATAAGATAAACATGAGCGGACAAATCGTGGATAGCGTCGGTGGCTTTAATGCAATTCTCGGATTGGCATTTGACGAAGCCGGGGGAATGTATGTACTGGAAAACTTCACAAACAATCCATTTCCAACTCCCGGCACTGGCGATATTGTAAGAGTAGACCATTCCGGAAGCAAACAGGTGATTATATCCGGTCTTAATCTTCCAACTGGTATGACCTTTGGCCCAGATGGAAAATTATATGTTTCTGTGTGGGGATTTGGTATGCCTCCGGGTGGTGGCCAAATTTTGCAGGTTTCGTTATCATGTGATCAGATACATGGCAAAATGCAAAATTAATTTTTCAAAATTGATCTTTCAATTCGTGCATGAGGTGTCGGAAGTTTCTTTTAAAAGGTTATCAGAAATGATAGCCTTTTTTCAAAAAAGAAATCAGGCTTATTTGTTCTTTTACTGTTTGCAAAAATCACTTCCGCATACAACGTGATTGGTATATTTTAAAAACTTTTTGGTTTTTTCATTAGAAACTCTTAACATTTTCTTACCAGCAAATTTTACAATGTAATGATGATGTTGAAACATATTTGCAATATCATTTATCCAAACGCTGATGCAGAAAATTTTATCTCTCTTAATTTTAATGTACCTGGTACCTCAATTTGCACTTTGTCAAACTGCGATAATTAAAGGAAAATTATCAGACTCAACCAGTAACGAAAAACCCGTAAATGCCGTCATTGCTGTACTACGTCAGAGAGATTCCACACTGGTAACCTATTCGCGAAGCGACAAAAACGGAAACTTTCAAGTTGCTAATTTAGATTCCGGAAAATATTTAGTGTTAATTACTTATCCGAAATATGGGGATTATGTGGATCATATTGATTTGAAATCTTCAGAAACTTTCGATTTTAAATTGATCTATTTAACACAAAAAGCAAAGCTGCTTGAAGAGATTGTAATAAAGCAGGCAGCCATGCGATTGAAAGGAGATACTACAGAATATAATGCAGACAGCTATGAAGTGAAACCGAACGCCACTGTAGAAGATCTTTTGAAACAACTGCCCGGCATCCAGGTCGATAAAGATGGAAAAATAACTGCACAGGGGCAACAGATACAGAAAGTTTTGGTAGATGGAGATGAATTTTTCAGTGACGATCCTACGATTGCAACAAGGAATTTAAGAGCAGATGCCGTTTCCAAAGTACAGGTATTTGACAAGAAAAGCGACCAGGCGGAATTCACCGGAATTGATGATGGCAATACAACCAAAACATTAAACCTGAAACTAAAAGACAATGCGAAGCACGGATATTTCGGAAAACTTTCTGCAGGCGCTCTCGATAAGTATTATAATGGACAGGCGCTCATTAATGCTTTTAAAGGAAAGAGAAAATTAGCTGCGTTTGCCATTGCCAGCAGCACAGATGCTACGGGCTTAAATTGGCAGGATTCTCAGAATTATGGGTTTCAAAGTAATGTACAGGTAATGGAAGGCGGTGGGATCATGGTGACTAATAATTCAGGCGATGATTTGGGCACTCAAAGCTTTTATGGACAAGGCCTTCCGGAAAGTATAAAAGCCGGCTTACATTTTTCCAACAAATGGGGTGATAATGACAAGTACAATATGGGTGGCAATTATTTGTTTAATAAACTTGCAGCAAGAAGTTCCGGAAATACATATACACAAAATACACTCGCTGATTCTGTTTATTACAAGCGTGAATCAGGAGATACACATTCGGACAGGCTCCGCCACTCTCTTGCCGCAACAGCAGACATCCAGATAGATTCTTCTTCTTCTGTTAGAATTACTGCAAATGGCTATACAGGAACATCTACGAGCTCCAGTGATTATCAGTCACAGGCATTAAGCGAAGAAAATAAAATAGTCAACAGCAGCAATAGAAATGCTTATGGAAAAGGTGATAACTCTGCTTTTAATGCAAATGCATTATGGAGAAAGAAGTTCAAAAAAAAGGGAAGAACGCTATCAGTAAATTTTGAAGAACGCTATAACATCACTCACACCGATGGATATTTATTGAACGTTTCCAACTTTTATGATCCATCAGGATCGATTATAAAAAAAGATTTTACTGATCAGAACAAAGTAAATGGCAATATTTATAATATAACCGGCATACGGGGAACATACACGGAGCCTCTTTCCAAAAAATCTTTTCTCGAATTTAATTATTCATTTTACAACAACAGTTCGACTCAAAAAAGGCTAAGCTATGACAAGGATCTTATTGGAAAATATTCTCAGATGGTAGATTCTTTGAGTAATGATTTCCGGTATGTTTACAACACCCATAGTGGTGGAATTAATTACCGTTATAATGATAAAAAAATAAATTTTTCATTCGGCGGAAACATCTCCAATACTGCTTTTGAACAAACAGACTTGATGAAAGATACTACCCGGAAATATAATTATTACAATTTATCGCCACGCGCAAATTTTAATTATAAATTCAGTCCCTACAGCACGATCAGATTCAATTATTATGGTAATACACAGCAACCGACTATTGACCAACTGCAACCCTTGAAAAATAACGATGACCCGTTGAATATTGTAATCGGAAATCCTTCATTGAAACAGAAATTTCAGAATAGTTTAAATCTTAACTACAATAACTATAAAGTCTTATCAGAGCGATCTATTTACCTCGGAACTTCTGTTACGTTTACGCATAATGACATCAGTTCCGTTTACACGCTCGATACTTTGGGAAAAAGCACTACCCAATATATCAATGTGAATGGTAATTATACAGCAGGAATGTATGGCGGGTATAATATTAAAATTCCGAAAACAAAATTCGGTGTTTACTGGAGGCCAAGAGTAAACCTGTCTCATAATACCAATTTTATAAATGGTCTTCAAAATCTGACTAAAAGCTATAGCCTTGCAAACAGTGTCGGATTGCGGTACTATGAAGTACAAAAATACAATTTTGATGCTTCATTTACTCCAACCTACTCACAGTCCAAATCGAGCATAAGCACGGCGGCAAGTACTCATTACTGGACTTATGATTATTCATTCAACGGAAGTATTTATGCTGTAAAAAAATTAGAAATAGGAACTGATATTCATTTTAATTTCCGGCAAAAATTAAATGCATTCGATAAAAATAACGATGTGATTGTGTGGAATGCCTTCATTGAAAAGAAATTTATGAAAAACGAAGCACTCACTTTGCGGGCAAGTATTAATGATATCCTAAACCAAAACAAAGGCTACAACAGAAGCATACAACCATACTCAATTGTTGAAAAGCATTATCTCACGTTTCAGCGTTATGGCTTGATAACTATAACCTGGAACTTTAATAACAAAGGCGGAACCGGCGCACCAAAATCAATGTTTTAAATTTTAAAAGAAATGAAAAAAATCATTTTTATATCTTCCTTTTTATTGTGCGCAAATTTGTTATTTGCGCAAGCTGCGTTTATTTCAAAAGGAAAAATTGAATTTGAGCGAACAACCAACGTATGGGCAGAATTTAAAGGCAGCTTTGCTGAGCAAATGAAAAAAGCAATTCCTCAATATCAGAAAAGTTATTTTAATTATGAGTTTGATAATAACAAATCGATCTATCAACCGGGACGTGAATCAGATTCAAAAGTGAATTCTTTCTTTGGCTCGCCTTCTACCGATAATGAAGTTTACAGTGACTATATAGTCAAGAAAAGTATAGCGCATAAAAACGTTTTTGAAAAAAGTTTTCTTATAGAAGACAGCCTGAGAAATGCGACCTGGAAAATCACCAATGACTTCAGAGAAATAGCAGGTTTCAATTGCCGCAGAGCTACCACCATTATTATGGATTCTGTTTTT
This sequence comes from uncultured Chitinophagaceae bacterium, assembly GCA_963706825.1. Classification (GTDB taxonomy): domain Bacteria; phylum Bacteroidota; class Bacteroidia; order Chitinophagales; family Chitinophagaceae; genus Ginsengibacter. Next base: position 101,053 of record CAVPNT010000009.1, read on the forward strand.
GTGGTTGCTTTTTATACCGATGAAATAATGATTCCCGGCGGCCCGGAAAGTTTTAATGGATTACCGGGAATGATACTCGGACTGGTGATTAACCGCCTGCATACTACCTGGTATGCAACCAAAGTAGACGTAAATTCTGTAAATGTAAAAGATATAACTCCTCCAACAAAAGGTAAGAAAGCAACAAATAACGAAGTATTGGAAACTTTAAAAAAATCACTATCAGACTGGGGTGATTACGCCGCAAGAAATATTTGGGCGATTATGATTTAGAAGGTTTAAATGAGTTTAGGAGAGTAGTATATTTAAAATGGCCTGTAGGAATTGAGAATACGTTTCACCATTCGCCATTCACATTTACCACTTACCATTCGATGCAGAATAGAAATTTGAATTATTTGTTGCTTTACTGTGCCATTCAGAACTCCTCGACGGTAAAGGGTACACGAATTAATTAAGGAAAAAAATCATCATGAAAAAGAGCAGTTAGAATTGATTTTTCCTTTACCTAAAGAATTAGTTAACATTTTTTTGTGAAATAAATCATGTTTTGCATCCTATAAAAATCACTGCCTGGAAAAACCAGTTGGATAATTATTTCTGCCTTCTTAAAAAAATTAAACGTCATGAAAAAAATCTTTACCGTTTCAGTAAGCCTCTTGTTGTTTTTTTTATCAAATGGCCAATCAAAAATTTCAGGAACGGTAAAAGATGCCAATGAAAATAAACCGGTTTATAATGCGGTTGTTTCCCTGATTACACCAAAAGATTCTATTCTCTATCAATTTACACGGACCGATTCATCCGGAAAATTTGTTCTAAAAAATGTACCAAAAGGCAATTATATTTTAATGGCTTCTCAACCGTATTACGGCGACTTGCTCGATAATATTTCTGTTCAGAAAGATGAAGAAATTCCACCGATAAAATTAATTTCAAAAGGAACTTTATTAAAAGAAATTATAGTGAAATCAGGCTCGCCTTTACGCATCAAAGGTGATACAACTGTTTATACAGCAGACAGCTTCAAAGTGAGTGCTAATGCGAATGTAGAAGAATTATTAAAAAAATTACCGGGCATCCAGGTGGACAAAGATGGCACGATAAAAGCAATGGGCGAAACGGTGCAAAAAGTATTGGTAGATGGCGAAGAATTTTTTGGCGATGATCCCGGAATGGCGGTGAAAAATTTGCGGGCAGATGCAGTAAAAGAAGTACAGGTTTTTGATAAAAAAAGTGACCAGGCGGAATTCACCGGAATAGATGATGGCAAAACACAAAAGACGATTAATCTGAAATTAAAAGACAATGCAAAGCATGGATATTTTGGGAAAATAGATGTTGCCGCAGGGCCACAAGCCCATATTGAAAACCGCTATAATGACAACCTGATGTTCAGCACTTTTAAAGGAAAGAGAAAGCTATCCGCTTATTTGCTGAATGGAAACACAGGCCAGGACAGGCTTAGCTGGCAGGATGAGCAAAAGTATGGCGGCAGTGATTTCAACATGGAGATGACCGATGACGGCGGCATCATGATTTTTGGCGGTGGCAACAGCGATGACGAGCCATATGTGGATCCGAGAAATGGTTTTATGACCAACATTAATGCAGGCGGTCAATATTCAAATAAATGGCTCGATAAATACAATTTTAATTTTAGTCCAAAATATAATAACCAGCAATACACCAATCACATCCAGTCGTTTACACAAACCCAGGTTGGCGATTCTGTTTTGAATCAGAACTCAGCAACTGAAAATAATGTAAACCGCCATAGTTTTAAATTAAAAGGAATCTGGGATTTGAAATTAGATTCAAATAATACCTTGAAAATTACTGCCAATGCCAATTTTTATCATACCGAAAGCGAAAACACCGTTCATTCCATAAGCACCGGAAACACCGGAACCTCAAAAAACTCAAGCGATAGAAATCTGAGTACAAACAGCGATAAATCAGCCGTTTCGGGCAATATACTTTTTAATCATAAGTTTAATAAAAATCGAAGAACGTTATCTGTAAAAGTTGATTGGAATTTCCTCGATAATAAAGGACTTACTTTTTTGAAATCAGAAAATCAATCGTACCTGGATGGATTGCCGGCAGGAAGACAGGATTTGAACCAGAAAAAAGATTATGAACAGAATACGACAAACATTGGCGCGTCATTAATTTATACAGAGCCGTTGAGTAAAGATTATTCATTGGAACTCGGTTACAGGCTTGCTTATAACTATGGCACCAATGAGCAGGTAACCAACACATACTCTCCCATTTCAAATAAATATGACGCGCTAATCGATTCTCTTTCCAACAATTTCAAACAACAGATTGTTCAGAATATTCCATCTGCAAAAATCAATTTTGCAAATAAAAAATTGAAGATGAACGTGGGCGCAGGTTTTGGTTTTACGGCTTTCCAATTAACCGATGTTACTTCAAAGGTGGATTACGATAGAAATTATGTCAATTTCTATCCAAATGCAACGGCAACCTATACTTACAAGCCGAATCACAGCATCCGTTTCAGCTACAATGGAAATACCACGCAGCCAACCATCAACCAGTTGCAGCCTTTGAAAAATAACAACGATTATTATAATCAATATATTGGCAATCCTGATTTGAAACCATCTTTTAATAACCGCTTTTCAATTTGGCATAATACCTACAACTTTTTAAAAGACATATATTCCTATTTTGGAGGTAGCATTAATTTTGTCAATAATTCCATCACCAATAACCAAATTATTAATATTGATTCCGGCAAAACCACTATGCAACCAATAAATGTGAATGGAAATATTTCGGGTTCATTTTTTGGAGGGATGGGATTTAAAATTAAAAAAATTGATACACGCGTTGGAATCAATCCGCAGTTTAATTACAGTAAATATGTGGGCATGATCAATAATAAAATAAGTGTTTCCAAAACAGTATCACCCGAAATCAGTATTTATGCATCCAAAGAAAAAGCAAAAAAATATGAGTTGTCTGTCAGCAATGACTTTACCTATAACAGCAGTATTACTTCTCAAAACAAAAGAATAATTCAATATTATACCAATGATCTCAGTTTTCATGGCACTATTTATCTGAAAAAAGTGTGGTCGCTCACCACTGATTATGATTATTATTTCAGGCAAAAAACTTTTCAGACAAATACCAATCTCATAACACACATCTGGAATGCGCGTTTGCAACGCACCTTTAAAAATGATGAATTCACTACTTATATTTCTGTAAATGATATTCTGAATCAAAATATCGGCATTGACAGAAATTTTTATGGAAGCACTTATTCAGAAGTGAGAAATGACCGTTTAAAAAGATATTTTTTAATTGGTTTCACCTGGAATTTTAAAAATAAAAGTTCAAACGCAAAATAAATAAAGACAATTATGAAAACGAAAATCATCTTTTTGATATTAACCGTGTTTTTATTTTTTAAAAGTGAAGCGCAGCATTTTATTACCAAAGCAGTGATAGAATATGAAGTGAAAGCCAATGTAAAAAAGACGATGGGAAGCGGTGCTTTTGCAGATATGGTAAAAGAAAAAATGCCGGAACTAAAAACCGCCTATTACACCCTAACGTTTTCAAATGATAAAAGCATTTATAAGTTTGACCACTGGAATGATAAAATTCCGGAATTTTTGAAAAACTGGTATCAGAGCGAAGAAAACAATATCTGGTACTACAATTATAACAATGACAAATGCAATGTTCAGAAAAATATTGATGGAACAAATATATTGATCTCTGATTCTATTCCGAAGCTTGACTGGAAACTTTCCAATGAAAGCCGGATCATTGCCGGATTTAATTGCCGCAAAGCCCAGGCGATTATTTTTGACAGTGTTTATATTTTCGCGTTTTATACCGAAGAGATTACACTTCCAGGTGGCCCAGCTTCTTTTCATGGACTTCCGGGCACCATACTTGGCATTACCGTTCCTCGTCTTTATACTTCCTGGGTTGCTACCAAGGTAAATGTTACGCGTGTAAATGAAGATGCAATAAAGCCCTTGAGCCAAAAGAAAGCGATGGATTACAAACAGTTGGAGGCGTTAATGAATGACCGTCTGAAAGACTGGTACAGCAGTGACGATCCGGATCGAAATAAAGAAATTCAACAGCAAAAAGCGAGGATTATCTGGGGAAGTATGCTTTAAAAAAAAGGGAAATGATTCAAGGTTCAAAGTTGAAGGTTGAAGGTTCAAGGTTGAATGTTCAAGGTTCAAAGGAAGAAAATAATCAATGTGTAATTTTCAATATTCAATGTTCAAGTGGAAGAAATAATCAATATTCAATGTTCAATATTCAATTTTCAAGTGAAGAAAATAGTCAATTAAATTAAATCAGCTAAAAGAAGAATCAGGTTTATTTGTTGCTTTACTGTTTCAGAATAAAGGGATATTTAAAACAATTTTAATTGAATATCTTTCTTTACTTTTTTTGGAGCTTTAGCATTTCCTAAAACGGTTCTGCCACCATATTTCCACGAATCACTCCTCTCCTTTTGAATGAGCGCATCAAAATTGCTATTGGGAACAAAATTTTTTTCTGCATTCACAGATATCTCATGCAGTTTTTTTAGCGCTTGCGTTTTATCGGTATTTCCCAATTTTGATTTCTCAACAGCATTTTTTAAAACGCCGATGGTTTCATCATACACTTTTAAAGGAACCGGAAAAGGATGGCCGTCTTTGCCGCCATGAGCAAAAGAAAAACGGGCCGGATCTTTAAAACGAACCGGGCTTCCATGAATAACTTCACTTACCAAAGCCAGCGATTGAATGGTTCTTGGCCCCACGCCTTGCAATAAAAGCAATTCTTCAAAATCTTTTGGGTGTTGTTCATGCGCCAGCCAAAGTGTAGTGCCCAGTCTTTTCAGGTTTACGTCTTCTGCTTTTACTTCATGATGATGTGGCATTTTTAAATGCTGAAAAGTGCGAATGATCTCATCAGGATGTTGCGTGCTGATATTTAAAATTCCATTTCTTGATGAATTTGCTTCGTTAGCAGTAAGGTTTAAAATATTGCCCATATTGATACCACAAATGCCTGTATGTGGCTCCTCTACAAATGATTTTATGTTTTCAGAATGCCAATGATAACGCCTTGCTGTTTTACTATCTGGTCGCATGCCTTGTTGAATTACAGTCCATTCACCGGTATTGCTTACAATAAAATTATGAGTATATAATTGAAAGCCATCCTGCACAGCCGTGTTATCCACTTTTGCGCTGAGCTTGCTACATCTCACCAATTCATTTCCATTCAAACCGGTATTCTCAGCAATTTGTAACAATTCAGACGGTGTTTGTTTTGAATATTTCCCTTTACCACCACAGATATAAATTCCCAGTTCTTTTGAATGTGGATTAATGGCTCTTTTAAGCGCGCCGAGTACAGAAGTAGTAATGCCGGATGAATGCCAGTCCATCCCCATCACCGCTCCCAGGCTTTGGAACCAAAAGGGATCCGAAAGCCGGCGGAGCACTTCTTCTTTCCCATATTCTGTGATAATAGATTCTGTAATGAGAAAACCAAGTTTGGACATTCTTTCTGCAAGCCATTTGGGCACATAGCCATAATGTAAAGGAAGGTCAGCCGTGCCGGATCGTTTCATTTGGTAAATTTAGAATGAATAATGCGGATTTTTCGTTAAAACCATTCGGAACGGGTTATTGAATAAATACATTTGGCTGTAGAGACCATATCAACTTCCCGGAGGATTGCGACCCTCACCACTTTCAGTAAACAAACAAATCTGCTCATTTTCTATTTTCAGAATTACTTTCTCCATTTCTCCTGTTTGCCAAAATGTTTTTGTATTTTACCATACTTTTAATTTTACCCATAATTAAGTGCACAACGAAAGATTTGCAAGAGGCATTTGATGATTTTATTGAAGCACAGTTTTCTTATTAGCCATTAACTGCAATTTGTTGATTTGCTCAGCAATATTTAATGTATCGGTAGCCGAAAAGAATTAAAATGAAAAAAGAAACAGAAATAAAATTATTTGAAAGTGAAAAAGTAAGGGCGCTTTGGAATGAAGAACGAAAAGTGGTATTTGGCAATCGTAGATGTGATTGCCGTTTTAACTAATAGCCCTAATCCTCAAGTCTACTGGAGAGTGTTAAAGAAACGCTTGAAGGATGAGGGAAATGAAGCCGTTACAAATTGTAACGGTTTGAAAATGGTAGCGCCTGATGGTAAGATGCGAATGACTGACGTGGCCGATACGGAGCAACTTTTTCGTCTCATTCAATCCATTCCCTCACCGAAAGCAGAACCTTTTAAATTATGGCTGGCACAAGTTGCCGCCGACCGATTGGATGAAATGCAAGACCCTGAACTCACGATTGACCGGGCAATGAAAGAGTATTTGCAACTCGGCTATTCTGAAAACTGGATCAATCAGCGATTAAAAAGTATCGAAGTTAGAAAAGAGCTGACTGATGAATGGAAAAACGCGGCTACAAGGAAGGAGTTCAATTTGCTACGCTTACCGATATCATTACTAAGGCATGGAGTGACAAGGCGACGAAATAAAAGGCTTGAAGAAAGAAAATCTTCGGGACAATATGACCAATACAGCACTGATTTTGAGCATGCATGCTTGCAAAAGCATCTACAAAAGATATTTCTCAGGCAACCAATCCGAAAGATTTTGATGAAAGTAAAAACGTAGCAAAGCAAGGCGGAAACGTAGCAAAAGTCGCCATAAAAGAATTAGAGGCACGAACAGGAAAAAAAGTGGTAACTGCCCTTAACGCAAAATCAGTACTGCAACTGAAAGAAAAAAGTAACAGCGACAAAAAGGAAAAATAGAAAATCCGCATTTTTGTTCGTTTACTGAAAACACCGTCTTCCAGCAAACCAATAAATAAAGGGAAATCTTCTTTTGAAAAAAAGAAGAGTTCCCCCTGTAAGTCAAGACACATGTGCACAATTTTAATAAACCACTTTCACTGTTTCTATTTCGCCATTAGGTTTGGCAATCTCTAATTGATAAATTCCTCTTGCAGCAGTATTATTCCATTTAATAGTTTCGGTGTTGCTTCCACCCTGGTGAATTATTTTTTGAGAAACAATTGTTTGTCCAAGTGGATTAATTAACCGTGCATAGTAAACTCCATTAGGAGCATTATTTAATTCAACAAAAACTTTAGCGTCTACCGCCGGATTGGGATATACTTTGATTTGAGCTGCAGTTTTGCTCATTTGTACTTTTACTACAGAAGTATATTCTGTTTTGCCATTTAAATCGACACTGCGGATGCGATAATAATTATATCCTTCCACTGCATTTTGATCCAGCCAGTTATAAACTGAGGCACTGTTGTTGTTTGCAACGATAGTTGCCACTTTAGCAAATTGGCTTCCATCAACAGATTTTTCTATCTCATACTGCTGCATTTTGCTTTGATTTTCTACTTTCCATTCTACAGCCACCGTTGCATTTTTCGCAGTAGCTTTTACAGATGTGAAAGTTACCGGCATCACTCTCATTTCCTGGAATACAATCCTGAAGCGATTTGCTGCTTTTGTAGCGGCAACGCCATTTACTGTGAAATCTAATTGAGTAGTTCCATCCATATTCAGAGGAGTTCGTGTTTTAGTGTAAGCATCTTCTATAAATCCATTAACACCAGAGTTTTCGAGCCCGGAAGCATCGAACATCAAACGATAATTTTGATTTGACACTCCGGTAAGATTATAGGAGATTGTATCCGTTTGTGTTGGTAAATTTCTTCTTTCAATAACCAACGAATTGCCGTTGGAAAGAATGGATAGATTCTCTGAAGTGTTTGCAAGTTTTTTAGCATCATTTACATCAATGTCATTGCTGAATTGAGTACCAAACTGCAGCAACACACCATCGGTAATGAAAGTAGAGCCATCTGCATTCATGCCATATAAATTTGCCTGGAGACTGATTGTGTTATTTGTAGTTGTCTGCTGTCTCATCGCAATTCCTTTTCCTGCTTCCGGCGCTTTTGAATCTTCTGTGAAATAAACCTGGCCATCTGCATTAAAAGATTGTACAAAGAATGCAAGGCCACTGCTGATGTTGTTATTGATAGTACCAGCGGGTCCATAAGCGGGCGATTCCAGCAGATTTACATAATTATCACCATTTTTATAAAGTGTTTGATATGCGCCTAATCCATATTGGCTTCCTGTAGTTAAGGTGGGATCCCAAATAATAACATCAGTGTTGATATTGGTGCTATGGATCTTTCTTATATCTACTTCGGCAGCATAAGGATTTCCGATTGATTGAAATTTACCACCTTTTACTTTTACAGGAATTGTGGTTCCCATTATTAATGTTCCTTTTGTACGCAAAGTTGTGTTGTTGAAGTTTGGAAAAGTAACGCTCCTATCGCCGCGTACAAAAAGCATGTAACCTAATGAATCGTAAACAGGTAAGTTTGTATTGGTTATTCCTATCCAGTTATTTGTTGCATAATCATAGTATTTAAGAGCCGGAGTAGCAGAATATACATCGAATCCAACACCATTTCCACTTATTTGTGTGCCGTACCCTGTTGAAGTTTTGATGCCATTTTCCATCCAGCTTTGGTAAATGGTTTGACCTTTTGCCGGAGTAGAGATCATTACCCACGATTTATTATGCTGGCCGGGTATAGGCCCGATATTGATATAACGTTCAACTACTACATTTCCTTTAATAGCATTTCCTTTCAAAGTTCCGTTGTTTGTCAAATCTCCGACAGCTGCTGTGCCCGCTGCTGTTGATTTCAGGGTAAGGTTATCATTCGTAGTAAAGGTAGAATTGCTAACGGTAAAAGATAAGAAGCCCGTAATGTTTAAAGTGTCATTAGCAGTGGCAGAAAGATTTAATCCTTTTGAATTGCTGATGATCAAATCATTGATACTTCTCTTTGAAAAGCTGCTGCCTGAAATCGTTTGAGCTGCCGAGCCATTCAGTTCGATGGTACCGGAAGTTGCATCCAACTTGCCGCTATTGGCAATGGTACCAGCGATTTGCAAAGTGCCTCTTACAGTGACTGAAGCGTTATTTTGAATGGTAATATTATTTACCGATGCAACACCGTTAATAATTTCCGGGTCGTTGGCTGTTGCAGGAATGGTTACATTTGTTTGGGTGGAAGGAATAGCGCCGCAGCTCCAGTTATTTCCATCATTCCAGTTACTGTTTTTGCCCAGCCAGGTTCCGGGAGCGATTGCAGTTACATTTGCAGAGCCGCTGATTGAAGCAATACAAAGGCTTCCCGGTATTGTTACTGATACTAAGGTAAAAGTTTTTGAAGCAGAAAGTGCATCCGTATTAATGGTATTATCTCCGGCTTTCACGTTACTTAAAGTATAAGAATTGCCATCGTTGTCTTTATATTTTACGCTAAAAGTATTTCCAGTACCGGAAGTGATATTTATATTAAAGTTTGCAGAGCTTCCTGAGCAGATTGAAGAATTGCCGGTAATAGAAGCTGTAAAGGGAGCACTGGTAATATTGACAGGTAGCGTACTCATACAGCCTGTACTGTAATTTCCATCTTTTACAATGACCGTGTAGTTTCCGGCAGCCAGGCCGCTAAAAGTATAGGTGCCACCTTTTGCCAGATAATTAAATGTTTTGCCCCCATCTATGCTGGTCAAATAATTTCCATCGCCGCCACTTGCGCTTATCGTTACTGAACCAGTCGGCGAGCCGCAGGAAATACTGGTTTGAGAATTAATCTTACCAACTATAGGATTGGGTGCTGCCAGTTTAACAGGGGCAAAAGATGGAGAAGAGTAAGCCAAACAGCCATTTGCATCTTTTGCAATCGCCTGGTAGGTTCCTGCAGAAAGATTACTAAAAACACTGCCCTGTTGAAAGGTGGCGCCATTATCAATTGAATATTGCAAACCTCCCGAACCACCGTCGGCCTGTACCGTGATTTTTCCATCAGAATTGTACACACAACTTACTCCATCGTTACCACTGTTATAATAGGTAGACCTTTGAAAAGTATTAATATGAACCGCATTGACGGTCCCTACCCAAACGTAGAGGGATTCTGATACATTTGTCTTGTTTTTTGCGTCCCGTACTTTTATAATACAATTCGCATTGCCGGGGATATTAGTTAAGACATTGCTTGCCTGGTAAGTGGCGCCATTATCTTTAGAATATTCATAATTTCCGGATCCGCCAGAAGCAGTAACGGTGATCTGGGCATCGTTCATTCCATTGCAACTGATATCAGAACCGTTATAGGATTTTTTTACTGCACTTGTAACAGTAACAGCTGCAGTCTGTGAGTAAGAAACGTGTACCGTAATCGTGTTTAATAAAACTGCGATAACAAAAAGGAAAATGATCCTCATACAAAATTTTTTTCTTTGGTTAAAAAAGTAATGAGGTAATTACAAAGGATGGAAGGAATTAAACGTTGGTTTAACTCAAAGAAAATGGGATTAAAATTTTTCTAAGGATATAGCAGGATAGTCAATTCAATCATGGGAACTGTGCCACTGTAAGGTGGTTTGATGTGTGTAAGTTTGTTTTAGTATGCTTTAGGGAATGCAAAGATAATACGCGTTTTGATTATTCAAAACTTTTTCGCGTATTTTTTTTAAAATTATTAGTAAATCTGCGAAGTAAATCTGCTACGGAATAACTAATACTCATAAATCAATTTTGGTACTTGAACTTTGAATCTTTGAACTGAACCTTGAACTTTCAACTTTGAACCTTGAACCTTAATTCCTCACCGGCTTGCCGCTTTTCAAAACACTTTGTAACCTTTCCAGCGTTTTCTTTTCTCCGCAAAGACTTAAAAATGCTTCCCTTTCCAGGTTCAATAAGTATTGTTCATTTACGAGTGTTGCTTCGCTTAAATCGCCACCACACATGACATACGCCAGTTTTTTTGCAATGAAGACATCATATTCTGTAATGTAATTGCCCCGATACATTCCGTTGATTCCGGCATACAACATTCCAAGGCCAGAACGGCCCAAAACTTTTATGTCTGTTCGCTGAACCGGTGTGGTGTAACCGCCATCATAAATATCAATGACGCTTTTTTTGGCATCGGCGATTCTCCTCGATTGGTTCATAGAAATTTCGTCCGTGCCTTTTCTTAATATTCCCAAATCATAAGCTTCAAAAGCAGACGTGGATACTTTCGCTGTTCCAATCGTAATAAATCTATTTTGCAATGGAATGGTTTCCGGCTCATTGTGCTGAATCGCATCTGAAGCACGTAAAGTAAATTCTTTCGTACCTCCTCCGCCAGGAATCAATCCCACTCCTACTTCTACCAAACCGATATAGCTTTCTGCTGCAGCCTGCACTTTATCTGCATGCAAACAAATTTCGCACCCTCCGCCTAATGTAAGCCCATGTGGCGCTACAACAACCGGAATGGAAGAGTAGCGGATTCGCATGGTTGTATTTTGAAACAAACGAACTGCCATGTCCAGTTCATCATATTCCTGTTCGGCAGCGAGCATAAAAATCATTCCTACATTCGCGCCTGCACTGAATTGTGCCGCTTCATTGGCTATCACAAGTCCTTTATATTTTTCCTCTGCTATGGCAATGGATTTATTCAATGCTTCCAATACTTCACCACCAATACTTCCCATTTTTGTATTCCAAGTTAATCCAACGACATCATCTCCCAGGTCATAAAGATTGCACGCGCTGTTTTTCCAAACAGTTTTTTCTTTTAAATCACTTAGAATAATAAATGAATCACCACCGGGAAGCAGTAAATATTTTTTCGTACTAACGTCATAGTATAAACGTTTTCCGTTTTCAATTTTATAAAAAGAATCATTTCCTTCCGCAATAAAATCATTTACCCATGAAGCCACATCATAACCGGCGTTTTTCATTGCTTCCACAGTTTCTTTTACTCCCAGAATATCCCATACTTCAAAAGGGCCGAGTTCCCATCCAAAGCCCGCTTTCATCCCGTTATCAACGGGATAAAGTTCATCACTTATTTCGGGAATGCGATGAGAAATATAAGAGAAAAGCGCATAATGAAATTGCCTGTAAAATTCACCCGCTTTATCTTTTCCTGCTGATAAAGCTTTTAATCTTTCTTTGAGATCATCTATTGGTTTTGCAGTTTCAATGGTGGCAAATTTTGGCTTTTGTCTTTGCGAATATTCAAACGTTTTTAAATTAAGTGTCAGAATTTCTTTTTGCCCATCGGCAGATTTTGTTTTCTTAAAAAAACCTTGTCCTGTCTTATCTCCCAGCCATTTATTATCAACCATTTTTTGCAACCACTGAGGAATCTTAAACATTCCTTTGGCTTCATCATCAGGACAATTTTCAGCAACGCCAATTGCCACTTTTACCAAAGTATCAATCCCAACAACATCTGCCGTACGGAAAGTTGCAGATTTCGGATGGCCAATAATAGTACCTGTCAGCGCTTCTATTTCATCAATATTCAAATCCAGTTTATCCATGAGATGGAAGATCGACATGATGCTGAAAACCCCTATCCTATTGGCAATAAAGGCCGGAGTGTCTTTACATAATACGGTTGTTTTGCCTAAAAACAAATCGCCATAATGCATTAAAAAATCAATAACACTTTTATCGGTAAATTCAGTTGGAATGATTTCGAGAAGGCGTAAATATCTCGGCGGATTAAAAAAATGCGTACCGCAAAAATGCTTTTTAAAATCATCGCTTCTTCCTTCTGCCATCAAATGAATCGGAATGCCTGAAGTGTTGGAACTAATGAGGGTGCCTGCTTTGCGGAATTTTTCAACCTGTTCAAAAACCAATTTTTTAATATCCAGTCTTTCCACTACTACTTCTATGATCCAATCTGTAGAAGCAATATCTTTCATATTGTCTTCGAAGTTTCCGGTGGTAATATTTTTTAAATTCTCTTTTGTGTAAAGCGGCGATGGCGAAGACTTTACCGCCGCAGCCAATGCCTCATTCACAATTTTATTTCGGTCACTTTTCTGCTCTCCTCCTTTGGAGGAGTCGGAGGAGGCCGGAATATCCAGCAATAAAACCTGCACGCCAATACCTGCAAACAAGCATGCAATGCGGCTTCCCATTACTCCGCTTCCCAAAACGGCTACTTTATTTATATTTCTTTTGTATAGCATAAAAATTTAGTTAGTTAAACAACTATTTAAAAATCTAAATTAAGGGTTTTAAAAATAAGATTAAAAGGTAAATTCTTTTGCTTGATTTTCAGAATACCTCAACAAAAGAAATGGTTTTGATTTGTGGAAAAACAATGTACCTTTTTTGAGGAAAATGAAAAATGGAAATTACAAATTGAGCTTATTTCTTGCTTTGCTGCTTCTTATCATGGCCGATGTTTCAAAAACAGTGTTGTCTTATTTGCACATATTTTTTTTGTGTTGTCTAAAAAATATTTTTACTATTGATAAAAATGAGTGGTTTTCCTCTTTATAAAGAACTTTCAATATTTAAATTTATCCTCTGAATTGACGACAAAAATATTTTAAAAAAATTATCGCTCACATGCAACGAAAAGACGATTTTCTGTGTCAACGCACAGATTCAACTTTAAAACCACATTACAATTTGTTGAAACAAAGCTCTATTAACATTTTAAATCTTTGATACTTCTGAAGTAGGTTAATCTTCGTTCAGTATTAAATTTTTGTTATGAAAAAATATGCCATTTTTTATTTTGCTTTATTCGTTGCGTTCCTGATCATTGTTTTACCCCAGTGCAAAAAGGCTACTATCCCGCCTGCCCGGTTAAATATTATACTTTATGATAAACCTCTTGATACAATCAAATCTTATGTATCAGGCAAATGGAAGTTGGAATATACCTACGGTGGTTATGTAGCTAACCTGCGTTCCAACTATCATGATAAAGATTATATCTGGCAGATGGATAACGGTTCTCGTATAAAACAGTGGTATTTGGGGCACTTGATTACAGACACCACTATTGAATGGTACAAATATGCTTTTGGAAATGGAGATGAAATTTTTGTAATGAAATTTTATGAAAAACGCATGTATCCATACAATTATTTTGTTATAGGTATTGTGGAAGACTCATTGGTAATTGAAGACTTTGGTAGCGATCCCGCAAGCTATCATTTCTCTAAACAAAATTAATTTTATCACTATAAACAATTTTTTATGAAACTAATTTATACCTGTCTGACTATTTTATTTTCCAGCTCTATTTTATGGGCAAACGCCCAACAAGGGGACACGCTTGAAATACAGCGAAACGTAAAGGGCTATATTACATTTGCCCGGTTTAAGAATTCAGAAAGTCGTAAATTAAAGGAAGGCAACCTTTTTCTAAAACAGGCTCTAAATGCAACGCCGGATAATGATTTTAAATTGGTAAAAGAAGATACTGATAAATTGGGAATAATGCATCTACGCTACCAACAACACTATCAATCTATTTGTTCCAGCGCTTGATTCATATTTCCTGCAAAAGAAAAATCGGAAATTACAAATTGACCTTATTTCTTGCTCTGCTGCTTTTTTCCACCAACAGGCTTTACATTATTTTTAATATATTTTATCCACGTATTTACAAAATAAGCATTGTTTTCATTGTTGATTCTGGCATCAACCAAATGCATTGAAACCTTTATTCCATCGCAGGTAGATGTGAGTACATAATCGAGCCGCTCTCCATTGGCAAGCGGAAAGGCATCACCGGTAAATTTGGTACATCCTATTTGATATTGTTTGGCTTTCCCTGTAATTTTTTTTGAAGACAATCTCTTTGCGATTTCCTCCAACGCTTCAATAAACTTCGGCAGTTCTTTCTTCTCTACAGGAAAAAAACCTTTAAATTTTTCGGAAACAGAAATCTGATTGCTGTAAAATGCAGGTTGCGACATCGCCTTATCAAGCAGGATATATTTTTGCGCCTTGCTTTGGTTTGCTGCGCAAATAAAAAGAAAAATAAAAATGTATTTCATAAAAAACAACTCCCTTTTTTAACTCACTGTTTGTATTCGCCAAAAAATTTTCTAAGTGTATCAGAAATTTCTCCCAGCGTGCAAAAATTTTCTACCGCATCAATTACAACAGGCATTAAATTTTGCCGATTCGCTGCATGCTCCCGGATTTTTCGTAAACAATTTTCCACTTTATGATTATCTCTTTTTTCTTTCAACGCCTTTATCTTATTTATTTGTACCTGCCTGATATTATCGTCTATTTTAAAAGAAGGAGGTGAAATTTCATTCTCTGAAATAAACGAATTAACCCCAACAATTATTTTATCTTTTGTTTCAATATTCTTCTGATAATGGTAAGCGCTTTCGGCAATTTCATTTTGCATAAATCCTTCCTCAATCGCCTTCACACTTCCGCCCATCGCATCAATCGTATCAATTAATTCCCATGCTTTTTGCGCTACTTCATCTGTTAGTTTTTCTAGAAAATAACTTCCTGCCAAAGGATCAGCAGTATCGGCAACGCCACTTTCAAAAGCCACAATTTGTTGCGTTCGCAAAGCGATTTGCGCTGCTTCTTCTGTTGGCAGATTGAGCGCTTCGTCATAGCCGTTTGTATGCAGGCTTTGTGTGCCGCCAAGCACCGCTGCAAGTGTTTGTAAAGTAACCCGGCTGATATTATTTAAAGGTTGTTGCGCAGTAAGCGTACTTCCTCCGGTTTGCGTGTGAAAGCGCATCATCATTGCTTTTTCATCCGTTGCGCCCAGGTCTTTCATTATTTTTGCCCACATTTTTCTTGCCGCGCGAAACTTCGCTACTTCCTGGAAAAGATTGTTATGAGAATTAAAAAAGAAAGACAATCTTTTTCCAAAAACATTAATGTCCAATCCCTTTTCCAAAGCCGCTTTTACGTACGCTTTTCCATTGCTCAATGTAAAAGCAATTTCCTGAACTGCCGTGCTTCCTGCTTCGCGGATATGATAGCCGGAAATAGAAATGGTATTCCATTTAGGAAGTTCTTTGCTGCACCATTCAAAAATATCCGTGATGATGCGCATGGATGGTTTGGGTGGATAAATATAAGTGCCACGGGCAGCGTATTCTTTCAAAATATCGTTTTGAACAGTGCCTTGTAATTGCAAAAGATCTGCACCTTGCTTTTTGGCAATCGCTACATAAAAAGCGAGTAGAATAAAAGCCGTGGAATTGATCGTCATTGAAGTGGAAACATCTTTCAATCTTATTCCGGCAAATAATGCCTCCATGTCTTCAATTGAATCTATTGCTACGCCTGCTTTTCCTACTTCGCCTTCTGCCAATGGATGATCGCTGTCGTAACCGATTTGTGTGGGAAGATCAAATGCAACGCTCAATCCGCTTACACCCTGAGAAATCAAATAATGATATCTTTTGTTGCTTTCTTCTGCTGTGCTGAATCCCGAATATTGGCGCATTGTCCACAGTTTGCCACGATACATATCTTCTTTTACACCACGGGTAAATGGAAATTTTCCCGGCATTTCTTCACAAATATCTTTGGGCAAATCTCCGGGAGAATATACTTTTTTGATTTCTATTCCTGAGTCGGTTACTATTTTTTTCATCTTGAATTTTCATTTTCTCCTCTTCAAATTTTCACATTTCTCCAAAGGAGTCCTTCGGACACATTTTCAAATTTTCACATCAATTTCTTTGCCTCAAAATTTATTGCCTCCAACACGATATTATGCAGTGAAGCATTTGAATTGTTGATTAGATAGTCAATGATGTGTTTATTCAGATCCATGCCGGAAGCCTGTGCAGGAAGCGTGGAAGCAAGTTGATTGATGATGTAAATATTTTGTTCTTTTAAATTATTTACCGCACGCCAGACTTCAGGTGAAACATAAATCTGCTGACTGATATTGTAATCGTATTCCTGTTTGATGGAATCAATGAGCGCCATCTGCATTTGCCGGCATGATAATCCGGCATTTGTATTTCTCGATAACAAATTCTGCAATGCAATTCTTTCTGTCAATAAGGTAATTCTTTCATAAGCCTGGAGCCGCAATTTCAATATATCCGGTTCATTACTTTTTCTCTCTCCCAGTTCTTTTTTCAATGCAGAAAACTCAGTGAGAATCCAGATAAAAGCCAGCAGCAAAACAAGAAAAAGAATTATAATAATGGTTTCAAATGTTGACATTTGTAAAATTTATTGAGCAAAAATAATCATTACTTTAGTAAAGGTGTAATTTCCAATCGCTCAGTTTCTTTAATCTATTAAACGTTAATTGATATAATTTAGCATAATGGCTGATGAGAAAAATTTACCCTCTTTTTATTCAGGATTTATCAGGTTATTTTCCGGATTGGCCATAGTGCAGGTTTTGAATTTACTTTTTTCCCTAATCCTGCCAAGATATTATTCTCCGGCCGATTATGCCTTCTTTGGCATTTTTACCTCAATCGTTTTTATACTTCTCGAGATCATTACTTTAAAACTCGAGGTAACGGTTTTTTTTCCAAAAGAAGATGAACAGGCTTTGGAAATTGTTCATTCTATTTTTTTTATCTGTTTCTGTTTTGCCGTCATTATCCTTGCAGTAAGCTTTGTAATTTCTTATTTCTTTAATCCTTTGTACCTTCTGCTGCCATTCAGTTTATTCGTCTATGGGATTGTATTGCCTTTAAACGCCTGGTTTAACCGGAAAAAAGATTATCGCATATTGAACGTCGGCCGTATAGTCCAGGCTATTGCAATTCCGTTACTTTCACTATTATTTATAATTCAATTTCATTGGCATTTTGGTTTGGTATTGGGTTTTATTCTTGGGCAATTTGCCGGATTATCGTACCTGATGTTTTCTTTCAAACATTTCAATTTTGCGTTGATACGATTTTCTCTTGTTAAAAACTATTTACTTAAATACAAGCATTTCCCTAAATACGGCGTACTATCATCCCTCATAGGAAGTATCTCAAGAAACAGCATCGTGATATTTGTAAAATATTTTTTTGGAAGTGTGAATGCAGGTTATTATACACTTTCTACACGTATTTTAAATGCATCTGCTGGCTTGTATCAAACAGCGATATCACAGGTTTTTTTACAACAGGCCAGTCATTTGGATAATGCTTCATTAAAAATTTATATTAAAAAGATTGTATGGTTTGGATTTATTTTGGGAATCATTCCGGTTACCATTTTACTAATATTTGGGCAGCAAATATTTTCAATTTTATTTGGCCCACAATGGATCATCGCCGGCAAAATGACCCAGTACCTCGTATTATGGCTGTTTGCATCAGCGGTAATTACTCCGGTTGGAATATTGCTTGATATTAAACAGAAACTACGATTTGAAGCAGGCTGGAATTCCGTTTCATTAATATTACGTTTGTCTGCAATTTTTCTCTTTAGTTTATTAAACGATCTATACCTGTTGTTGTTAGGCCTTTCGGTTATTGGCGTTTTAATCAACTTGTACTTACTTTATTATGTTTTCAAACTAACTGATGAGCATGCAGAAAATGAAACTGCTTTAATAAAAGGCCATTAATTCTGATAAAATAAATATCCTTTTCCATTTTTTGTTTTATAACAAACGAACAAATAACGGCAATTCGTGTTTTTGATTCAAAACTCATTTTAATTATGCATCTCCAGGTCATGGCAATGCAATAGATGAACTTCAATTTTTATTTTAAACACCTGATCTTTCTTTTCCTCATTTTTCAAATACCCCATTGAAAAATTAAAATTAATTTGCGTACAGAAAATGGCTATGGGAATAAAATTTTATCATTGGAAACCATCTTTTTTCTTCTGCTCAAATATAAATATCTGCTACTATTCCCCCTGGCAATAGTGGAGGGACCAATATTAGCAGTGATTGCAGGTTTTTTTTGTACAGAAGGTTATTTGAACCTGTTTATTGTATATCCGATCATCGTGCTGGCAGATGTTGTGGGCGATACAATTGTCTATACGTTTGGCCGGTGGGGAATTCCCAATTTTTTAAAAATATTTCTTACCAGGTTGGGTTTGAAGCGAGAAAATATCAAAAAGGCAAGATTCTATTTTGATGCAAATCCAAAAAGGACCATCTCACTTTCAAAAGTCACTCTTGGCATTGGTATTGCCGGCATTTATCTGGCAGGAAATGCCAGGATTCCTTACGTTCGTTTTATAAGAATCTGCGTGGTTACTTCTGCTTTGCAGTATGTAGTGTATTTAGGTATTGGTATATTATTTGGCTCTGCTTATAAACAAATCAACCATTACTTAAACTTTTTTGCTGCCTTTTCTATCGTGGCTTTTCTAGCGGTTATTTTATTTTATGTTATTATAACAATCCGGAAAAAAATATGAACATTCTTTTTGTATCGAGTAGTTACTATCCACATATTAATGGAGTATATTATTTTGTATGCCGTATTGGCCCTATGCTTCAGGGCAGAGGTCATAAAGTGGCTGTAATCGCTCCTTCAGAATCTGTCCATTTTTCCGTCAAAAACATTGATAACCTAGTTGTGTATGGCGTGCCCTCTTTTTCTGTAAGAATCAATCCAACTATCCGTCTTCCTTTTCCTTTTTTACTAAAATCCCGGCTTACTGAAATCATAGAAAGTTTTAAGCCGGATATTATCCATGTCCAGGATCATTTTCCATTAAGTAAAGCAGTAGTGGAGGTAAATAAAAATTTGAAAATACCCATAATAGGCAGCAATCATTTTATGCCCGAAAATTTTACGGTTTTATTAAAAAACAAGCTTTTAAAAAACCAATTGGAGAATTATTTATGGAAAGGATTTTCTAAAGTATTTAACCAAGTAAATGTGGTAACAACTCCCACTGAAACCGGGGCGGCGCTAATAAGACCAAGATTAAAAGTGAATGTCATCGCTATCTCCAGCGGCATCAACTTAAAAATATTTAATCCTTCCGGTGGGGGTAGAGACATAAAAGAAAAGTATTCCATTCCAGATAAGCCGGTATTACTTTATGTGGGCAGACTTGATCCGGAAAAGCATATAGAAGAGATACTTCAGGCTGTAGCAATAGCAGTTAAAAAAACCGACTTTTGTTTTGTAGTCGTTGGAAAAGGCACCAGTAAAGCCAGGCTTGAAAAACTTTCCGGCGACTTAGGAATAACGGGTAATGTTATTTTTACAGGCTTCGTTCCGGATGAGGATCTGCCTGATTTTTATAAATTAAGCCGTTGTTTTATCATCGCAAGCATTGCAGAGCTACTAAGCCTTTGTACTTTGCAGGCAATGGCTTCCGCGTTGCCAATCATTTCAGTAAATGCAGGTGCGCTTGGCGAACTCGTGAAGGATAAGATGAATGGATATTTATACAAAGAAGGGGATATTAATGCGATCATTCAATCCATTGAAAGTATCATTACTAACGATGATGTGTACACGAAAATGAGCAACAAAAGCCTGGAATATGTGCAGCAACATGATATAAATAAAACTGTGGAGTTGTTTGAAAAACTTTACCAGGAACAAATGGAAAAATGAGAGTGGATATTTCAAATAGATTGATGGCCGCTTTATCTTCTGCCAAAAAAAATTTTAAAAGTAACGGCCTTTAATTGTTTTTCTGCTCATACAGCCTGGAGGCGACTTTCTCACTGATCCTTTTTGGAGATAGCCAGGCCAGAAATACCCCAAGCTTATTTACAAAACCCGGAACTATTTCCATCTTTTTCCCAAACATAGATTTCACAGCAATTTGCGCCACTTTCGATGGATGCATGTTAAGCTTTGCTGCCATCTTCAAAGCCTTTGCCGGAACGGCAGCAGTTTTTGCCCAGTCGGTATCTGTTGGTCCCGGTGAAATACAAGTGACCGAAATGCCCCTCCGAGAGAGTTCGTGTGAAAGGCTTCGGCTAAACTTTTGAATGTAGGCCTTACAAGACGCATACACAGCTAGGTATGGAACCGCCTGGTAAGATGCAGTGCTGGCGATATTCAAAATATAGGATTGCGAATGTTGCTCAAGCAATGGTATAAAAAGCTGGCACAATTGAGTAGGAGCTAAAACATTCAGATAAATAAGCCTTGTATTATTTTCGAAAGAAGAACTTTCAAATGAGCCGCTCATGCCTGCTCCGGCATTGTTGATTAAAATTGAAACCGGATAGTTATTCGCCACACACCATTCATATAATTTCTGTGGTCCATTAATTATGGACAGGTCTATGGCCATAAAATGAATTTGTACCGGATATATTTTTTTAATTTCCTCAGATACGTGATTTAATAAATCCAAAGACCTGGAAGTAAGCAACAAATCGTAATTACGTTTCGCTAATTCAAATGCAATTGCTCTTCCAATTCCTTTGCTGGCCCCGGTTATAAGAGCATACGGCATAATAATAAAAATTTGGAAAGTTTATTTAAGTACCTTTTTTGTAAACCTGTGATAAAAAGGAGTTTTACTGTTTTCGTTTTTAGGCATAAATTTCCCGGTAACCACCGGAACGTACATGACCCGGCGCCGGCTTTCAATACCATACTTACCAGATTCCTGCACCCGATGCCACAAGCTGCCATGATGAACGGTAAGATCACCAGCTTCTATATCAAAACCAACTTCCAGTGGATCAGGTGTGTTGTCAATAAAATATTTTTTCCGGAATAATAAATCAAAAACTTTCTGTTTATGAGTTCCAGGTATCACGCGCAACCCACCATTAGAAAAAGCGAAATCGTCAAGGTGCAGTCCTATGTTTAACATGGGCATAATTTTATGGCCTAAAAAAATATCGCGTGGGCTATCGGTATGCCATCCCATTTTTGTAAATGAGCTGTTGGGAGTGCGTTCAAAAAAATTAAGTATAAGTCCATCTTTCTCATTTTCAGCAATTCTTCCTTCATAAGGATATAATAACTCGGTAAGGCTATTTAAACCCGGATTCTGCAAAAATTCATGTAAGATTTTACTACTGAGCGATAAGAAAGCATTTCGTTGAATAATTTTATTTCCGTTCGCATCTTGTCCAAATTTTAATGGTACTCCATTTACTTTTTCAATATGATTATCTATCAGATTTTTTTCAATTCTTTGTATTTCTTCTAAAAATAAGGCAACGTTTTCTTTTGAAATAAAATGTTTAAAATGGATAAATCCGTTTTTGTCGAAAAATATTTTTTGTTCTTCTGAAATGGAATTGCAAAATTCAAAACTTGGCATAGCAAATTATTTTATGCATTCGTTACAATGTAAATCGCCTGTAAACTTTTATAAAGCTATAATTTTTTACATAATTCATTATTTTTTTTTCCTGAATATGACCTCGAACAGATGAACATTTGAAGAAGCAAATTCATTCCGCACGTAGTTCAGTAACTATTCAGTAAACAAACAAATAACCGCAATTCCTGTTTTTCATTTATTCGAAGTATTTTTAAACAAAAAAATTTATGCTAAATTCCTTACCCATTATTAAAGAAATTTTCACTTATAATTCCACTCTTTAATATTCGGGTTAGCTCTAATATTTTCAACCGGTTGCCAAAACTTTTTTTAGTAAAATCGACAATAAATAAGCTTCGTTTTATTTTCTGAGTTAAATTTGAATAAAATTTCAACGTTCAATTTAACGACAATTAAAAGTATGTTTTATTTGCTGTAAATTCCAAACCGTTACTGCGCGATAAATAGTAGAAAGATGAGCGAGTGATATAAATTTCGTTGTGTCAAAATTAAAAATCATCGCAAAATGTAATTCTAACTTTTTTGATAGAAATTAACTGATAATTAGCTTCTGAATTGTACTTGATTGGCAGGTTTTAAATGTTTTCAATTTTAAACAACAACTGTAAAAATTCTGCAGAAAATGAACTTTACGCATCGCTCAAAAATATCTATAGTAATTCCCGTTTATAATGAAGAGGGAAATGTTAGCGCAATTGCAGATAAGTTAGATCACGTTTTTCAATTAATTCATGACATTGATTACGAAATTATTTTTGTAGATGACGGAAGTACAGATGAAACACTACCTGTTTTAATTAGCTTGTGTATCACAAAGCCTAATATTTTTTACATTAGTCTTTCAAGAAATTTTGGGAAAGATAATGCGCTTATTGCCGGTTTCAAACGCGCATCAGGAGATGCTGTAATAACGATTGATGCTGATCTTCAGCATCCGCCCGATTTGATTCCCGAATTTATTGATTGGTGGCAACAAGGATTTGATATTGTTTATGCATATAGAAAAGATAAAAATATTCATGCAGGTTTTTTTACCAGGGTACGCTCGAAACTTTTCTATAAGGCCATCTGTGCATTTTCTGATGTACAATTGGAAAATGGTATTTCTGATTTTAAATTAATTGACAAAAAGGTAATTGAGGTTATCAACAAGCTTCCCGAGGACAAACCGTTTTTAAGAGGGCTTTTAAAATGGGTGGGGTTTAAGCAAAAAGCGGTAGAATATGAGCCGTGTGAAAGACATTCAGGCGCTACAAAATACAGCCTTATCAGCTTAATAAAACTTGCGACACAAGGATTAACCTCTTTTAGCACCAAGCCACTAACATTTGCTATTTATTTAGGATTTTTCTATTCTGCTACTTCATTGTTATACATTCCTTATGTTTTGATAAGTTTATATTATCACTTGCAAAGACCTGGCTGGGCTTCTGTAATAGTTACCATCGCCTTTTTTGGAGGCCTTCAATTAATGATTATGGGCATCGTAGGACTGTACCTGGGAAAGACCTTTATCCAAAGCAAACACCGGCCACGCTACATCGTTCAGTCGTCTAATTTTTCAGATAAATAAAGAATTGTCTTTGCATAAATCGTATGATTTTTCTTAAACAATTTCATCAGGTTAAATCCACCCAGTGTTGGTGATATAAGTTTTCAGGAAATCTTTTTCTTTAAATTAAAATCGTGAATAAGTAACTGATAGGCTAACACGATCCATACTAAAAAGCAAGGCAAAGCTTTAAGGGAATAGGGACGTACAAAGTGCGATTTTATAAACGCGGGAAAAAAGTCTGTGGAAGACAGGCTGGTAAGCAAGAGTGTAAAAACCAGCAAAAATACAACCCATCGTTGAGTTTTATTTTGCAAAATATACCAAATGCCAACCCCTGAAACGGCAATAATATAAGTAGGACTTTCAGCAGATGAACTAAATATAACCACTCCAATTAAAGCAAATGCAAGATAGCTAAGCCGGAATGTTTTGTTTTTAAATTGACTCACGCGCAAAAAAGGCAATGCATAAATTATAGCGCCAGTTACGATAACAATCAAATTTAAATATTCCGTTTTGAAGATGTGACGAAACATACCCATTATCGAAATATTTTGATATGCTGAATACGCATTCACTATATCTTTTGCAACGAGCGTGTGATACCACTCCACATAAGATTGAATTATAAAGGCAGGAGATGAAATAAGCATGGGCAAACAAAACAAAAGAACCAACCAAAAGAAAAAAGAAAGAATAAATTTTAATTTTTGATCGCTGAAAAAGAAGAAAGCAAGGCCGACAATTCCGTAAATTTTAATAAAAAATCCAATGGCAATAAATAAAGTTGCCCAAATTTGTTGTTGTCTTTGAATATAAATAAATGAGAAAATAATAAGACCGGCGATAATACAATTAATTTGCATGTTCTGCACAGAAGTCATCATTTCCACAGCGGAAACAAAGAAAATAATATTTTGATCTCTATAACTAACTGGCAATTTCCTGATTGCTAAAAATAAAAAAGCAGCGTTGAAGATTCCCCAAAAGAAAGCTCCAATTTTCGTTGGAAAAACAGCAAATGGTGCAATGATAAAACTAAAAAGTGGTCCATATAAATAGGAACCTAAATTTTTTGTGGGATCTACAAAATATAAGTTGATCTGATGAATTGTATTCCAAAAAACATTTTCAAATATCAGGTAATTACCGATTTTATCGTTGCCAAGCTTTATCTTTAATACAACACCAATGGCGGCAAGTAAAAACCAAAAAATAGCTGCTAAAGAAACATTTTTATTAAAGATTTTAAAACCCCTGATAAGCAGATTCATTGACTTGTTGATTGTGACAAAAATAAAAATAAAACTAATTAAAAGGTTGCCAACCTTAGAAAAAGTATTTTAAGTGAAAGATAAGTTCTGAAAGGTTGGCAACCTTTTGCAACAACCTTCTTCAGAATTCGACGAAAAGTTTCATGTAGATTTGCATTGAACTGCTAAAATTCATACACGATTTATAAAAATTTCATGTCAGCTATTTTGCTCACTTTTGATGTTGAAGAATTTGATCTTCCCCTTGAATATGGCATTCCCGTTTCTTTAGAAGAACAAATGATCGTAGGGAAAAAAGGCGTTGATATGATAGCAGACCTTTTAAAGGATCCTTTAGTCCCTTGCACGCTCTTTACAACAGCCAATTTTGCTCTAAAATATCCTTCAGATATAACCACACTTTCTAAAAAACATGAAATTGCCTCTCATAGTTTTTTTCATTCTTCATACAAACCTGAAGACCTCAAAAACTCGCGTGAAGTATTAGAAAAGATTATTTCTGCAAAAGTGTATGGACTGAGAATGCCAAGAATGAAGAAAATAAATACAAATTGTATAAACCTTGCTGGTTATACTTATGATTCATCTATAAATCCAACCTGGATTCCGGGGCGATATAATAATTTGAACATGCCCCGTAGGTTTTATTTTGAAAACGGGATTGTAAAAGTTCCCGTTTCTGTTTCTGCCAATCTTCGTATTCCTTTGTTCTGGCTGGCTTTCAAAAATTTTCCTTACGCTTATTATAAAACAATTGCCTTACAAACTTTAAAAAAAGATGGTTATTTATCCTTGTATTTTCATCCGTGGGAATTTGTTGATTTAAGCAATTACAATCTGCCATTAATGATCAAAAGAAAATCAGGAACAGAGTTGCTGGAAAAGCTGATGCGATTAATTGCAGATTTAAAAAATGAAGGAGAATTTTCTACCATAAATAATTATTTAAAAAGCCGCGCTGCTTTCAGCAATTGATTAAAGCATCATATTGAATTCTTCTCCTACCAATACTTATCAGAAAATACCTTTATAAGAAACCCGCTTTTCCTTTTTAATTTATTCAAATGTATTTTGATGAAGTTTATCTATTTGCGCCATTACTTTGGACCACGCCATTTTTGTATATTGAAACGAAGCGAAATGCCTCTTCACATTATTGCGGTAATGAAATAATTCATGCCTGATTTGTTCGAAATGATTTGTATGAAAATACCTGCAAAGTTTGGGAATCGTTAATTCTAATTTTTCTTCCACATCCTGCATGATCTTTTCGTATTCTTCGCGCTGCGTAATATAGACCATCAGCGGTTTGTACCGGATCCATCCTATCGCGGCATTTGAAAACCTTTTTACGATGGAAGGTAAACTTGCATCGACGGGTTCTAATGCATTCGGCAAAATCCCATTTAAGATATTTTTGTATGTCAGAAATCCATCATGAAAAGTGTAACACGGAACTTTTAAAACTTTCATGTCTGTAAGAGAAGTGCTCATAAAAGTATCTTCACCGCGTGCTCCCGGCGGATTGTAGAATGGCGGCAGATTTTGGATGTTGTGCAAATTGAAACAAAGATTAGCGCCTGAAATAAATTTCATCCCATTTTCCTCTTTCACTTCTGTAACAACAGATTGATTGATAATATCGGGATTTGCATAAGTAACGCCTTTGTTATCAATAATGGTTTTTTTGACCACATCCCAGGAAACAATTTCGTTGCTGATTGCTTCAATAAATAATTTAAAATCTTCCTCCGTCAACACATCATTGAAAGGAATGTATGGAATCGGAGAAATGTAACCGCAATGATGACCATGTGTAATATCTGCATTGGCATTGTATTTTAAATGGGTAGCTAAAACGCTTTGTCCCATCCACACAACGTTATCATATTCATTTTTCATCATGGCCACCGGATATTCATCATCGTCTAAAAACATAAGCGTGTCCATCTTGTTTTTCCTGGCAAAATAAACAACCGCATTTCTTTTTTTGGCATAACCTTCGCCAAAAAGAAGTTCCGATTCTTCGCGGTTTATAATGCCGCTTTCTTCTAAAATTTTTCGTTCTTCTTCAATCGAAGCTTTGCCATAATACCTGATAGAATGAACCATTTTCGCTAGTTCCGGATCAATGTTTTTGTAATCACTTAATTCGGTTTTGTGATATTTTAGGTCATAAGCCACCAGCAAATGCAGCCGTATGTCTTTATTCAAAAACAATCCATGTTCCACCCAGTTATTGATGTATGAAGTAAGTACGTTTTTAAAATGTTTTCTGCCGGTAACAAACCCAATTCCGATATTTAATGCCATAAATAAAATTAAAATAAAAGCGGATTAAGGTAATAAAAAAAATTAAGAAACAACCGAAAGTGTCAACTATTAGCTATCAACAAACGAACAAATAAGTGACTTTTCTTTTTCGTAAATAACCAACCGTGTTTTAGAATTTTCAATTTACGAATTGGAGGATGTTGCGTTTATTAACTAATATTCACCTTTTCAGATTTGCTGATTTCCCTTTCTGTTTTTTCAATAATACCTATAAACGGATCTTCATTTTCCGTTTCGCTACATTAGCAGATCAGCAAATTAAACACTCACATTAAAATCCCTCAATGCCTCATTCAAACTTGTTTTTTTATCCGTGCTTTCTTTTCTTTTTCCAATGATCAAAGCACAGCTCACATTGTATTCCCCGGCAGGAAATTTCTTCAAATAACTTCCCGGAATTACCACACTTCTTGCAGGAATAACACCTTTTGTTTCTATTGGTTCGTTTCCGCTAACATCAATAATTTTTGTTGATTGAGTAAGCACCACATTTGCACCGAGCACCGCTTCTTTTTCTACCCTCACTCCTTCTACCACAATGCAGCGGCTACCAATAAAACAACCATCTTCAACGATTACAGGGCTTGCCTGCAACGGTTCTAGTACGCCCCCAATACCCACGCCTCCACTGAGATGTACGTGCTTTCCGATCTGCGCGCAACTTCCTACTGTAGCCCAGGTATCCACCATCGTTCCTTCATCTACATAAGCTCCAATGTTTACATAGCTGGGCATCAAAACCACATTTCGTGCGAGGAAACTTCCGTATCGCGCAATCGCATGAGGAACCGCACGAACACCCAAATCTTTATAATTTTTTTTCAATTTCATTTTATCATAAAACTCAAACGGAGGTAAAGAATATGTCTCCATTTTCTGAATTCCAAAATATAAAAGAATCGCCTGTTTTACCCATTCATTTACTTTCCAGGAATCTTCCGGTTCTTTATTAAAAGAAGTTGCGTGGACCGGCTCCGCTGTTCGTAAAACACCTTCATCAACTTTATCAATTACATTTCTGATTGCATCCAGGTAAGTTTCATCTTTCAACAATTCCCTGTTGTTCCAAACTTCGTTGATCATTTTTTCTAAGTCCATGTTTGAATTTTTTTTGCAAATATAATTAAGCGACAATGAAAGCATTTCGGAAAGGAAAATACGTTTCCCGTTTATTTCTTTGTTTACTGAAATGGTTACCTGAAAGTTGGCTATTTTTGAAGGCTTTAAATTTATGGTAAAAAGAGAAGAGAATTAAAATGAAAATAAGCGGATTCACTTTTACTAAAAATGCAACCAAACTTTATTATCCGGTTAAAGCTTCTATAGAATCGTTGCTTCCATTGGTAGATGAATTTATTGTTGCGCTTGCTGATGGTGATGAAGACGACTCCACAGAGGAGGAAATCCGAAGCATTCAGTCAGACAAAATTAAAATCATACACACGCATTGGGATTTGGAGAGATATCCGAATGGGCAGGAATACGCGCATCAAACGGATATTGCAAAAGCTGCTTGCACCGGCGACTGGCTGTTTTATATTCAAAGCGATGAAGTGGTTCACGAAAAATATTTGCCGATTATAAAAGACAATTGTAAAAAATATCTGAACGACAATGAAGTGGAAGGATTTCTTTTTAAATACAAACATTTTTGGGGCGATTATGACCATTTCCTGGTGTCGCATGCATGGTATCCAAGGGAAATCAGAATCATCAGGAATGATCCTGAAATCCACTCATGGCGCGACGCACAATCATTCAGAAGAATGCCTGGTT
The DNA here is from genome assembly GCA_963706825.1 of uncultured Chitinophagaceae bacterium. Lineage (GTDB taxonomy): Bacteria > Bacteroidota > Bacteroidia > Chitinophagales > Chitinophagaceae > Ginsengibacter. Next base: position 130,160 of record CAVPNT010000009.1, read on the forward strand.
TTGATGGTTCTGATTATTATAAAAAAGAAAACACGTTTAAGTTAAATGTGGTTGAAATTGATGCTTACATTTTTCATTATGGTTTTGTAAGGCCACCGTTTTTGATGCAGAAAAAAAGAAAAAATCACAACACCAATTATGCAGGACAAGATTCTACCGATAATTTATTTAAAGATGAGGGCGAGGTTTTTGATTATGGCGATTTGAGTAAACTAAAAATATACAATGAAAAGTATCCTTCTGTGTTAAATGATTTTATTAAAAAATTTAACTGGAAAGATCAGCTCCAATATGAACCAGGCAAGCGTAAAACAAAATTGCTAAAGCATGAAAAGCTGAAATACCGGTTGCTTACCTCAATCGAACAAACTTTTTTTAACGGCCGTCTTTTGTTTGGTTTTAAAAATTATAACCGCCTTTTAAAAAAATAAAAAACAAAATCAATGTTTAAAAAACCTGCGGGGATATTTCTACAATGACCGAAACAAAAAACATACAAAAGTTGCTTATCATACAAACCGCTTTTACAGGGGATGTAGTTCTGGCAACAGCACTCATTGAAAAAATCCATCAATTTTATCCTGTTGATCAAATTGATTTTTTGGTAAGAAAAGGAAATGAAGGTTTGTTAAAAGGCCATCCGTTTTTACATGATGTTTTAATCTGGGATAAGAAAAATGATAAAGTCAAAAATTTATGGAGGCTTTTAAAAAAAATCAAGAGGGAAAAATATGATAAAGTAATCACCCTTCAAAGGTTTGCATCCACGGGTATCCTAACAGGTTTTTCAGGGGCGAAAGAACGGATTGGTTTTGATAAAAATCCTTTTAGTTTTTTGTTTACAAAAAAAATTGATCATCATTTTCAAAAAGGCATTCATGAAGTGGAAAGAAATAATAAACTGATAGAATCCTTTACTGACAAGACTTTCAACAAGCCAAAATTATATCCGATAAAAGAAAATGAACAGGAAATTTTCCCTTATACTCAAACTCCTTTTGTTTGCATGATGCCTGCCAGTGTGTGGTTTACCAAACAATATCCGGAAGAAAAATGGCTTGATCTTATTGATCATTTTCCTGAAAAATATACCATTTATTTATTGGGAGGAAAAGAAGATATCCGATTGTGCGAAAGCATTAAAGAAAAATCAAACAATAAAAAGATACAAGTTCTTGCAGGAAAATTAAATTTCCTTTCCTCTGCTGCATTAATGAAATGGGCGAAAATAAATTACAGCAATGATTCAGCGCCACTGCATTTTGCGAGTGCAACTGATGCGCCAATTACCGCGATTTTTTGTTCTACGATTCCTGAATTTGGATTTTATCCGCTGTCTGAAAAATCGTTTATTGTACAAACTGATGTAAAACTTGATTGCAAACCTTGTTCATTACACGGCCTGAAAGCTTGCCCCCTGGGACATTTCAAATGTGCTTATACAATTGAAACTGAAAAATTATTACAGACAATTAGCGAATAAAGTATGGTAAACTTTGAAAACGATATAATTAATTCTTTAAAAATTTTAGAGGCAGGAGGCATCATCCTCTACCCTACTGATACTATTTGGGGAATCGGCTGCGATGCAACAAATTCAATTGCGGTTCAAAAAATTTTTGAGTTAAAAAAAAGACCTGAAAAAAAATCAATGATTATTTTAGTAAGCGATGAAAATATGATTCGTGACTATGTTTCACATCCTTCAGAAGAAATTTTCAATATTATTTCTTCTGCAAAAAAACCTACAACAGCGATTTTTAAAAACGCGATTCATCTGCCTTCAAACCTGGTTAATGAAGATGGAAGTATTGCCATTCGCATTGTAAAAGATGAATATTGCAGACAACTGATTCAACAATTGAAAAAACCATTGGTGTCAACATCAGCCAACATTTCAGGAGAAATATTTCCACAAAATTTTAATGAAGTTTCAAAGAAAATAAAAAACGGTGTTGATTATATTGTTCAACACCGTCAAAATGATTTTTCAAAAAATGCGCCTTCGTCGATTATAAAATTGAGTGAGAACAATCAGATAGAAATTATTCGTTGATGAAAATACAGTAAAGCAACAAATAATCCGATTTTGTATTCCCTGTTTATTCTAAAATTATAATGCAATTCCAACACCTAATTGAATCGCCTGAACTTTCCATGTATCGTCGCTCTTGATATTATTCATATCTGTTACTCCGCCAACAAATCTTCCATAAACCCTGAATTTCAAAAGATTTAATTGGAGTCCGGCTGCAAGGGAAAAATCTCCGGATTTAAATGCATCTTTTCCATTCTGAACTAAATTTTTATTTTGATCTAATAATATTCCAAACTGCGGCCCGGCTTGGATGGTAAGAAGATTACTCAAATTATAATTCAACATAATTGGAATAGTTAAAGCCTTTAACTGGATTTTACTGACATTATTAAATTGATAAACCTGGTTAAAATTCGTTGCAGTATCTGCATTCACCTGGCTTAATAAAACCTCCGGTTGAATCGCCCATTTTTTACCACCAATTGTTGCAAAAGCGCCTACATGATAGCCTAAGGTAAATTCATCTTTAAAAGATTGTCCACTGATTTTTCCCAAATTAGCGCCGCCTTTTATTCCAAACGTTAACCCTTGAGAAAAAAGTGATGACGAGGTAAATAGTAAAATAACTATTGAAACAAATTTTGTTTTCATGATGCGAATTTTTAAATGAATGATTAAAAAGTGATGTTGCTAAATATGTGCCAGTTATGATTTAATTTTTCTCAATAATAGACTAAATACCAATCAGAAGTAATTTTATCCATCCTTAAAAATTTGTGAATTTTTTTCATGTGGGGAAAGAAATATATTATTGTCTAACCGGTAATATTATCTTGTTTCGATCAAAAAAACAGAAGGCACGGGCCGCTGAATACCTTTAGTTGAAGGCGTATTCGTTTCTTTTCCATTAATAAGCATACAGCTACTTCCGCCGCCATCCAGATTTACAGCTTCTACACAACCGAGTTCTTTAAATATTTTTGCAAGCTGGATCAATGAAAGGCCTGCGGCATTTGTGCTTCTTCCTTCGCAAACCAAAATAATAATTTTTTGATCTTTTGTATAACCAATAGCAGTGCGTGGTTCAAGATTGTTTACCGCATTGCCAGGAAACTTTCTTTCTTCATTATTTGTTATTTTAATTTCTCCGTTCTGCAATAAAACCGGGCCGCCGCCAATCGCTGTTTTCATTTTCCACTTCTTAAAATTTACAGATTCATTCTTTGTTTTGCTTTTTAAATAATTGAAATTTAAACTTTCAATAGAATCTCTGAAAAAAGGAATTGGTTTTTGGGAAGCAAAAGGAATTTTTGTTGTTGAATCTGTATAAACCCAGGCCACATCAGCTTTCCGCTGTTTAGAAATCCCGAGTGTGCCGAAAAAAGAATGATAATAAGTAAGCGTGTCGGTTCCTTTGCCGGCAATCGTCTCTTCATTATACCCGATTAGTTTTCCATTTTTAATTACCACGTTCAGATTTTGGTCAGTAGCAAATGAAAAAAATGAAGAATTTACAACCAGCAACGGATGTGTGTTTTTTTGATAAAATTCTGTTGGGGTCAATCTTCTTTTATATGTTGTATCTGTTGTAAAATTTAAACGTTTATCTTTTAAATCCGCAATCGCATAATACATCACATTCGGCTTTTCATCTACCGAATCGCTTGATCTATACACATGCATGGAAGGTGGAAGCGGCTCATAAAGCGAATCAATATTTATCCAGTTGCTTTGTGCATTTGCAGAAATAATTATCGTGGAAAAGGCCATGCAAAAAATCATTTTTCCCATCTTTTTCATGTTTTTTTGCAGGCAAAACTACCTCTTAAATTATAAACGTTTAAGTAAATGCAACCTGGTAATTTATAATCCGAAAAAAAACTTTTCTATGTATTGCTGATTATGGGTGGTGGACAGCGCCGAGGGCCGGCAGCCCAAGTGTTTTTTAGTGATCGGTTGGAACCAGAAACTATCCTTATTTCTTCCCTTTATTATTACAAAAGAATTGTATTATTGTTACGTAAAAGAAAGCATTAAAATATATATCAGTGCATTAACTGCAATTATTCTGGAAAATCGCAACAGCAAATGATCTACCCGGGAAATTGAACGGTTTTGAAAAAATATCCGGTTGCCACTAATTTCTGATTTTTACGACGCCTTCTTCTCCACCTCCTCCTCCACTCTCTCCTGCCGCTTCATGTTTAGCTTTCCGTTGTATTGTGCGCCCAGTTCTATTTCCAGGGTATCGGTAGTAATATCTCCATTTACCCGGCCCGTCTTTTTTATTTCAAGTTGCGTAGCTTTCACATTCCCGGTAATCGTTCCATAAATAATCGCAGAACGGGTGTTGACATCTCCTTCAATTTTTCCTTTTTCTCCTAATACCACACCTCCTTCCACATTTACATTTCCAATAATTTTCCCTTCAATACGGATGACGGAGGCGCCACGCAATTCACCGGTAAAAATATATCCCTCACCAATGATGGTGGAAATTTCCTGCTGGTTGATTTCTAATGGCTGTTGTTCCTTGTTTTTTTTAAACATAATTAATTGAGGGTTAAAAATGATTGAGGATTAATTTTTTGTCCGTTTTTGTGCACTTCATAATGCAGATGCGGGCCGGTAGAACGACCGGTGGAACCAATTTTTCCGATCTCCTGCCCGATGTTAATTTGATCTCCCGGCTTTACCAGTATTTTTGATAAATGTCCGTAAAGTGTTTCATATCCATTACCATGTTTTAAGATAATGCAATTACCAAATCCGCCTTTTACCCCGGCAAATTCCACTTCGCCTTTCGCCATGGCTTTTACCGGCGCACCAAAAGGGCCGCTGATATCAAGCCCTTTATGAGTTTCTACATTTTCGCCTCCAAATGGATTTTCACGATGCCCAAATGTGGAAGTAATCGTTCCGCGAAAAGGGAAACCCAAAGGCGTGTAAGAAATATTATACGCCACACGGCCTAAATATTTTTCATAAAAATTGGTGATTTCATCGGCTGATAAAACATCGCTGTCTTCTTCGCCGCCGGTTCCTTTTTTGAACGCCGGCTGAATTCCCCGCGCTTTTAAAAAACCATTTATTGCCGACAATTGCTTATCAATTTTCATGAATTTTACTCTCATCTGCGATGTATCTACTTCTTTAAAAGCGGTATGTAAAGAATGTATTTTTTGCGAAAGAATTTCTGTGGCCATTTTTTCTTTATTATTCATCAAAACAAGATAAACAACCATGCCCGCGAGCAACAAAAAGATGATTGCCAGTCCTGCAAAATATTTTTTCCAGTTCAGAATCAAATTGCTTGAAACCTGCACCGGCTTTAACGCCTGGGCATTTTTGTTCACAAAAAGGATGGTGGTTTTTTCTTTTTTCCGCTTCATCTTTTGACAATTAAGGTTAACATAATATTCAAAAGCCGCTAACTGTTTCCGCTAATGAGCATCCACAATATTTCTCGCCCTTCCCGTTATCAACGTCAGAATGGTGAATTAATTGCCGTAAAATTTTAGTTTTTCAAATGTTAAGTGAAAATGACTTTTTTAAATAGGGATTCTACTAATTGAGGAGAAAGAATACGTTTGTTTATCTTGTTTCAAGGTTGCCAACTTTTGAAAAGTTGGCAACCTTGAAACAAAAAAAGTTGCCAACCCTAAAACACAAAAGATTTAATTACTTTTCCATTCTAAAATGCGCACATGAGCAAAGGAAGACTTGAAGCTTTCAGCGACGGCGTTTTTGCCATTCTTATTACCATTATGGTTTTGGAATTGCAGGCGCCGGAAGGCGATACTTTTGAAGCCCTGAAACCCTTGTTGCCAAAGTTTATCAGCTACGTTCTCAGTTTTGTATACCTGGGTATTTATTGGAACAATCATCATCATTTGTTTCAAATAGTGCAGCACGTAAATGGTAAAGTTCTTTGGAGAAATATTTTTTTACTTTTCTGGCTTTCCCTGGTTCCTTTTGTTACCGCCTGGATGGGCGAAAATCATTTCAGCCCCGCTACCGTTGCTCTTTATGGAATTATTTTATTTATGGCGGGCATGGCCTATTACTTTCTATTGCATGCTTTAATTCAACTGCATGGAAAAGATTCTTTGCTGGCCACATCAATCGGCAATGATTTTAAAGGGATAATCTCTGTTGTTATTTATGCAGCGGGTATCCTGCTTACTTTTATCAATTCATGGATCAGTTTTGCGCTTTATTGTTGTGTTGCTTTTATCTGGTTTATTCCTGATAAAAGAATTGAAAAGCAGATTGAATAAACTTCAAAAAGCGCCGATTATCTTCCATTTTTTGGATTAACCGGTTTGTGATTTTTTTTTAGGAAAATGATTAGTATTCCGTTCTCGCTTTCTTTTCGGACGCTTTAGTTAACCTGAAATCACCGATAGGAAAGATATAGTCATCTCACTTTCAAATCAAACAGCTGTGAAGTATCAATCAGTGGCGCATTTTCGGAAACAGAAATTCGTGTTATTTGTTGCTTCACTGAATGAAACGATTCGTTTACGGAAAAGATCTGCATGAAACAACGGCAGTATGCGCGAAACTTCCCGTCAATTATACAGCGCAAGTTGATACAACATTACGAGAAAACCCAACGATGATACTTTTATTAAAAAGAGCATTATCGGGTTTTCGCGGCGATCTTCTAAATAGTTTCACGCATTACAATCCACCAAGACGGCTTCGTGCCTCCCAACGACCGGAACGCTCAAAAGATTTTTGTTTCTATTCTTTATTATTCTATAATTTTATTCGATCGCAAAGCCTTACAATTTTCGACTGCGCAATTTTTAAAAACAAAAATTTTATGACGATTTACAAAAAAATCCTCTTCGGTTCTCTTCTTCTAACAGCCGCGTGTAATCAGCATCAGCCACAAACCGCAAAGACAAATTCTTACGGAAATGCAACAATCAATTTTTCCCTCGAAGGAAAAATTCCGGTTGTCTATACAACCGCAGAAAAAACAAAAGAAAGAATCAGCCTGTCAGATAAACTGACTTTTGAAAATCATCCGCAGCCATTGGAAACAGATGTTTGCATCTTCATAGATCCAAGTCATCAGTTTCAAACCATTACCGGTTTTGGCGGTGCTATCGTAGATGCTTCTGCAGAAACATTTGCCAAACTGCCAAAAGATAAACAGGACGAAATTTTAAAAGCCTATTATGATACAACAGATGGTATTGGTTATAATATGGTTCGTACCAATATCAACAGTTGCGATTTTTCGAGCGAAACTTATAATTATATCCGGGATTATGACAGCTTGTTAAATACTTTTTCAATAAACCATGATGAACAATTCCGGATTCCATTATTAAAAAAAGTGAATGAGAAACTGAATGGCAAAATGCTATTGTTTGCATCTCCCTGGAGCCCGCCGGCGTGGATGAAATCCAACAACGACATGCTTCACGGAGGTATTTTGAAAAAAGAATATTACCAGCTATGGGCAAATTATTTTGTAAAATTTATTCATGAATATGAAAAGGAAGGCCTTCCCATCTGGGGCGTTTCTACCCAAAACGAACCAATGGCAACACAACGTTGGGAGTCGTGCATTTATACAGCCGATGCGGAACGGGATTTTGTAAAAAATAATTTAGGGCCCACACTTCAAAAAAATAAACTGAAAGACATCAAAATTATCGGATGGGATCATAACCGCGACCTCATGTTTCAGCGTGCCAGTGTTTTATTAAATGATCCGGATGCTGCAAAATATTTTTGGGGAATTGGTTTTCACTGGTACGAAACCTGGACAAAATCTACTCCTCTTTTTGAAAATGAACAAGGCGTTCACGAAGCTTTTCCAAATATCAATTTAATGTTTACAGAAGGTTGTAAAGAAAAATTTGATATGGACAGCATCCACAACTGGAGTCTTGGCGAATTGTATGGAAATAATATTCTGAATGATCTCAATAACGGAATCACTGCATGGACAGATTGGAACATTTTATTGGATCAAACCGGAGGGCCCAATCATGTAGGAAATTTTTGCTTTGCTCCATTGATTGCGAATGTAAAAACCGGTGAGCTTTTTTATACAAATGAATACTGGTACATCGGCCAGTTCTCTAAATTTATCAGGCCCGGCGCAAGAAGAGTAAGCGCTTCCAGCAACAGGAGCTTTTTGCAAGCCACTTCATTTATCAACAAAGATGGAAAACTCGCTGTGGTTGTTTTAAATATGACCAATAATGAAATCCCTTATCATTTATGGATCAATGGCCAATGGGCGCCGGCAGTTTCAAAGGCACACAGCATTTCAACTGTTGTGATTTAGATTTTTAAGAAACACTTTCAAAAAGAGAAAACACAAATCCATCATATTTGTTTATTTGCTGACAGTTCGTTATTTAACCGTCTTCCATACTTATTAATTTTTTATGAAAAAGAAATCGCTTCAAATCTTCATCGTATCAGTCCTTTTAATGGGTTCATTTTTAAAATCCAACGCACAGGGATTTTTAAAAGCCAACGGAAAACATTTGGAAAATAATACCAACAAAAATTTCATTTTAAGGGGAATGGGTTTAGGTGGCTGGATGCTCCAGGAAGGCTACATGTTTAACCTTGGGTTCCTGGGCCAGCAATATAAAATCAAAGAAAAAATTACAGAACTTATTGGAAAAAAAGAAGCGGATATTTTTTACGAAAAGTGGTTAAAATATGAAACTCAAAGAACGGATATTGATTCGATGGCTTCGTGGGGTTTTAATTCGATACGTCTTCCAATGCACTACGATTTACTTACGCTTGCGGTAAAAGATGAACCGGTTGCCGGAAAAAATACCTGGCTCCCAAAAGGTTTTGAAATGGTGGACGACCTATTAAAATGGTGTAAGCAAAATAAGATTTATCTGATACTCGATTTGCATGCAGCGCCCGGCGGACAAGGAAATGATCTTCCCATTTCTGACAGAAACCCTGACGAACCTTCACTGTGGCAATCGCAGGCAAACCAGGATAAAACCGTTGCTTTATGGAAGGAATTAGCAAAGCGATATGCCAATGAGCCGTACATCGGCGGTTATGATATTTTGAATGAAACCAACTGGGGTTTTGATAATCCGGAAGATAAAAGAGGAACAGAAGAAAAAAGAAATATTCCTTTGCGCGATTTTTTTATCAGGCTTACCAAAGCAATTCGTGAAGTGGATAAAAATCATATTATTTTTTTAGAAGGAAATGGATTTGCAAACAATTATCGTGGAATGTTTCCGCTTTGGGATAATAATCTCGTGATTAGTTTTCATAAATATGGTAATTTTTCTACTAAAGAAACCATTCAGAATTTTCTCGATTACCGTGATAAATATAATGTCCCATTATGGCTTGGAGAGAGTGGTGAAAATTCAAATACCTGGTTTACCAATACGATCAAACTGATGGAAGATAATGACATTGGTTGGTGTTGGTGGCAACTAAAAAAGATGGGAATTAATAATCCGTTACAAATAAAACAGCCGGACGATTATAATTTGTTTGTTAATTATTGCAAAGGAAATTCTCCCAAGACTGATTCAATTATTTCTCAAAAAATATTGAATGAACTTCTTGAAAATATCAAAACCGAAAACAACATTTATCACAAAGACGTGACTGATGCGATGTTTCGACAGGTTCATTCAACATCAACATTTCCTTTCAAACTAAATATTATTTCAGGAGATACAAAAATAAATGCGGTTGATTACGACCTTGGAAGAAATGGTTTTGCATACAAAGATAATGATACGGCAAGTTACCAATATACACCTGGCGTTCACACGCAAGGCAATCGTGGCCGCACTTACCGGAACGATGGCGTGGATATAAAAAATGATAAAAGCGGTGAACCTTATGTATTCAGCATTGAAGACGGCGAATGGCTGCTTTATACCACCACTGTAAAAAAAGCCGGTGATTGTTCCGTTTCATTTTACACGAGCGGCAGTGATGGCGTAATCGACCTGCACATCAATGGTCAATTGATTTCTGAAAATATTGCCATTGCTGCAACGGGAGATGAAAATAAATTTACTGTTTCAACGCCAATAAAAATTCATTTAAATAAGGGAGCAAATAAAATCAAAATTTATTTTAAGAAAGGTGGGTTTGGTTTTAAAAGCTTCAGTTTTCAAACGCATCGCTAAGGATTCTGATGAAACGCGAATTCAAGGTTCATAGGGGTTTTACAGTAAACCAATAAATAGATTGATTTCTTATTTTTTCTCTGTTAACTGCAGACCACTTCTACCGTTTCCGGAATCACAGAATTACCGACGGTTAGTTGTTGGTGGAATTAGTTGAACATTAATAAACCTGATTCTTCAAATAATTAAAGAGGCGGATTTGTGAAGGTCAATGTCTGAATATTTTGATATTTTCTTTAGTTTGTCCCAATGTTCAGCAAGCTCATTTTCAAGTTCATTCGTCGAATACAAGTTCAACCGTGTTTTAGGTTGAAGAATTCCCAACCCGGGGCAAAGAACGCTCGCTTATAGCTATTTGATCCTTTGTGTTTCGATAGTTATCCTGTTGTTGATTTTTAGAGAATCAATTCTCAAAGGAAATGAGCTTGAATTGAGCGAAAAAAGGATTGAGAAAATTGTATAAATATTCATCGTAATTATTTCGTGCTTTGTTTTTGATTAACCATCAGTAACAGTAATATTTTTTTCATAATGAGTTATTAACTGGTATTTGTATAATGAAGTTCGTTCCTTCACCCTCTTTACTTTCCACTTTTATTTCACCTCCATGAGCTTTAATAATATCATAACTCAGGCTCAAACCCAATCCTGTTCCTTGTCCTGTCGGCTTGGTGGTAAAGAAAGGCTGAAAGATCTTGTCAATCACTTCACCAGGAATTCCATTCGCATTATCTTTTACAGTTATCATCACCGAATGATCAACGCTCTTTGTGCTTAATAAAACAGATGGTTCATACCCGTTCAGGTCATGTTGTTTCTTTTCTTTTACCGCATAAAAAGCATTATTAAATAAATTCAATAACACTCTTCCAATTTCCTGGGGCACAACATTTATTTTTTTAATGGAAGCATCCAGATCTGTCTTAAAATTCGAGTTAAACGATTTATCTTTTGCCCGCAACCCATGATAGCTCAGGCGCAGATATTCTTCGGCCAAAGCGTTGATGTCGGTCGGTTCTTTGATGCCGCTGCTGGAGCGCGAATGTTGTAGCATTCCTTTTACGATCGCATCCGCACGCTTTCCATGATGCGAAATCTTTTCTTCATTAGCTTTTATAGCATTGGAAATGGCAATTGCTTCTTCTGCATTTCCAGCTTTTAATTCCGCTTGCATTTCGTCGATCATTTCCCTGTTCACTTCTGAAAAATTGTTCACAAAGTTCAATGGGTTTTGAATTTCATGAGCAATGCCTGCGGTTAGTTCCCCAAGACTCGCCATTTTCTCACTTTGTATTAATTGTGTTTGTGTGGACTTTAGCGTTGAAAACGTTTTGTTCAATGTCTCGTATGATTCCGCATTTTCTATTGCGATAGCAGTGTATGTAGCAATGTTGCGCAGCATAAAAAGTTGATACTCTGAATAGGCATTCTCTTTAAAACTTTGTACAGTTATAACACCCAGCTTTTCTCCTTTTGCCATCAATGGAAGAAAGATAATGGAAACAGGCTGTGCCCCTTCATTTGGTGTTGACACTTCCTGTATATGATTTTTATATTCGTCATTCAGATTATTAATAATAATTTCCTTCCCATTTTTAAAACATACAGCGCCAAACCGATTCTCATCATCAAGCGCATTGGAATAAAAAGCAAGCGCAGCGCCATTTTCGTAAGTGGCAGGAAAGTCAATTGTTTTGGTTGTGTCGTTGTAAATGCCAATTCCAAATACATTCGCATCCATCAGGGTATTTACATTATCATACACCGTGCTGATGATCTTTTCTACCGAAAGTGATGAGGTGATCTTCTGCCCGATATCATTCAGCAGTTCCACATTCTTTGCTTTTTCATCAATCTCAAGCTTTTGCTTTTGAAGTAATTTATTGGCCTTTTGTTTCTGGCGGTTATTACGTAATAGCAACGCAGACCCTGCAAGAATCAAAGTTAACAAGGCCAGTACGCCTATCAATAAATTCCGCTGGTATTTTTTCTGGCTTCCAAGGCTGGCGATCTGTGCCTGCTTTTTATCAAGGTTAAATGTATATAGCTGCACCGCCGTTTTATTGCGCACTTCTTCATTCATCATACTATCCCGGTAGTTGATATAGAGCAGCCGGTTAATATAGGCGTTTTTAAAATCTTTTTTGTAGGCGTAAGCATCCGAGAGGGCCAAAGTATTGTCCCGCATATATTCAATAGTACCACTCTGTTTGCCTGCTGACAAACCTAACTCACCATAAAATAGAGCACTGTCTGCCATATTTTTTTTCAAATAGGCACGCGACAATATGCCAAATATCCAAGCTTGAGTACTTGGGTCGTTTAATTCTTTCGATGTTTTTAGAGAACTGAACGCATATTGAAAAGCAAGTGGCAGATTTCCCATCCGGGTATATACATCGGCAAGATTGCTTTGACCGATTTCACTAGCACGAGCATTTGCCGACAATTCTATGTATTTGTTATAAGCTATGATCGCCTCCGGATATTTTCGCATCAACCGGTATCTTTCACCTAATGCATTTTGAAGATTAGATTCAATTGACTTATTTCCTAAATTTTTATTGGCATCTTCTGCTTTAAGCAAATAGATCAGTGCATTATCCTGATCCCCCATATATGAATAGAGATAACCCATGTTTAACCACGAATTTATCAGGCTTAAAGTATCATTTACCTCTTCAGCAGAATGAAGTCCGGCCAGGTAGTATTCCATGGCTCTTGCATAATCGCTCAGGCCAACCTCATAAAAATCTCCCATTGAGTTTTGAAGGGATGATAGCAATATCTTGTTTCCGGATCGTTTCGCGGTTTTCTCGGCCTGCATTAAGAAATATAATGCTTTTTTAGGATCAGTTGTTAAATAAAAATTTGCTTCTTGCCTCAGAATCATCACCTGCAATTCCAGGTTGCCAGTTTTTTTTGCCAGGGAGTCAGCTTTCACAAACAATATTTCCTTTTCCTTCAAGTCTCGTATAATAGCAGTCATTCTCCACCATACGTTTGCCTGCAATTCAGGATCACCGGTTTTTTTTGCAATGGAATCGGATAGCCTAAACAGGAGTTTGCTTTCATCTTGTTTACCCTTATTATATTTTACACTACCCAGGAGCATTAACGCATTTCCCTTACCTACTTCATAGTTGATTTTATTGGAAATATCCAACGCCTCATTCGCATATTTTTCGCGTTCATCAGAATTGAGAGCAGTACTTGTTGCAAGTGCATTCAGCCGGTTTACGCGAAAGGTGTCTTGCCGGGAATGTTTCGCCAGCTCTTTTTTTAGGTTGTCTATTTCAGCGCTTTGTGCCGTAACAAGTATCGTTATCGTGGCGAACGACAGCAACAGGAATGCTTTTTTCATTTTGTATAGTTTGCAGAATATAATAATAGTGATCCTTACTTCTATTTAAAAAAATACACCTTCCCTTAACGGGTAGCCTTAACTATAACACACGAAAAATTTTGTTTGAAGATTAGCAACTTTTTTCACCCATTCTTTGAATTCAGATTCGCTGGCAAACGCAACCACTTGAATAACCATAATAGCAGAAAGGAGGCAGTTAACTATTCACGATGCGTTTGCTTTGTCTTCAAATGGTAATCGAAAGTAATGTATTTATATAAAAAGTAAAAGATTTATTCCTGCCCCCTCTGCACATCGAAAATGAGAGGCAGTAAACCAAGGAATAACTGCTATTTGTATTTTCACTTATTGAAATAGAACTTATGAAAAGTTTTTTCTCCGTGCCGCTGTCCACACGGAACACTTTTGCTCTCCCGTTGGTGAAGATACCGACCGCCGCGATAAGTGTCCACGCCGACCAGGGTATTTTAATTCTCTTCTTTAAAATAAACTTTATAAAAGCTCATTTTCCCCATGGTTGGTGTCCACGAACGTATTCATGGATTCGATTTTAATATTTTAATTCTCTAAGCCAGCGCAGGTCTCCTCACCGGTTGCTTACTTAATTTCTCCCGGTTTTGAAACACTCTAACATTAGCCATGGAGACTTACATTAGAAAGGATCAATCACCTCTGCCGAGGCAAGCCCGGTTGTTTCATTCCTGTTTGCAATCGAAAGCTAAATAAAGCGTCTAAAAACGCTCCGGAGCAGCATACTCATCATTTCTCTAAAAAAAAATAAAACAACTATGAATGTGGTAAACAAAGAAATAATCGCGATTCTTATTTCCATTTTAGCATTCGCTCAATCCAAGCGGAACATTTACCGCTAATCCACCATCAGCCGTTTCTTTATATTTGCTATTCATATCCACCGCGGTATCCCACATGGTTTGAATTACATTATCCAAAGTAACTCTTGCAAAATCCGGCGCACTCTGTAATGCAAGCTGGCTCGCGGTTATCGCTTTTATTGCTCCCATCGTATTTCTTTCAATACAGGGAATCTGCACCAATCCTGAAATCGGATCACAGGTCATACCGAGATGATGTTCCATCGTAATTTCTGCAGCCATTAAAGCCTGGCGTTGTGTGCCACCGATACATTCCGTAAGCCCGGCCGCAGCCATGGAGGAAGAAACGCCGATCTCTGCCTGGCATCCGCCCATTGCAGCAGATATCGTAGCGCCTTTTTTAAAGATGCAACCCACTTCCGAAGCCGTCAATAAAAAACGGATAATATTATCCTCATTATTACCATCACAAAAAATAACATAATAAGCAAGCACAGCCGGAACCACACCTGCAGCGCCATTTGTAGGCGCGGTAACCACACGGCCGAAAGCAGCATTTTCTTCATTTACAGCCAGGGCAAAACAACTGACCCAATCAAGAATATATTTAAAATCATTGCCGCCTTCTTTAATAGCATTTATCCATGAGTCAAAATCTGAATACGCTTTTCCTTTTAATAATTTTTTATTCAAATCTGCTGCTCTTCGTCTCACATTCAATCCACCAGGTAAAATTCCTTCAGTATGACAGCCTTTGTACATGCATTCGCTCATGGTTTTCCAGATTTGCATAACTCCCTCGTGGGTTTTATTTTCCGGACGCCAGGTGTTTTCATTTTCCATCACCACTTCACTGATGCTCATTCCCGTTTGCATGCACCAATGAATCAGATCATCCGCATCATTTATCGGAAAGGGAAGAATGATTTGTTCATCGCTGTTTATCTCCTCTCCTTCTTTTTTTACAAAACCTCCACCAATTGAATAATATGTTTCAGAAATATGATCATCGTTGTTTAAAACAGCAATAAAAGTGAGCGCATTCGGATGAAAAGGAAGCGATTCGTTTTTTAAAAATTCAATATCTTCTGATGGATCAAAATTGATTTCCTGTGTTCCATTTAATGATAATTTTTGCTCACTCTTTATATACTGAATTTTTTGCGAAATAAGATTCACATCAAAAGTAACCGGATCATCGCCGCATAAACCCAATTGAACCGCGATATCGGTTCCATGTCCTTTACCGGTTTTGGCAAGCGAACCATATAATAAGATCTCCATGGAAGCCACTTCATTTAAAATATTTTTTTCCTGTAACGTTTTTAGAAACAATTGTGCAGCACGCCACGGGCCAAGTGTGTGGCTGCTTGATGGTCCAACTCCTATTTTAAACATATCAAAAACCGAAATGGCTTCATGGCTCATAAAAGTGATTTATATAAACAAAGATAGAATCTTCTGTTCTCACTTTGAGCGTGAGTAAGCGATTGAAACAATTGCACCTGTTTATCTTATTTTTATAAAAATTTTTATGAGAAAAAAACAGCCATGAAATAAAGGAGAAAGTATTGCATTTTTTTCCTTCATACAAAAACACTGTCATTAATAAGTTTGGGAAGGATAACACCGTTAAATGGAAAAAAATTCATCAATAAACAAATAAAAAGAAAGATAGAATCAGTAATTTTAATTAAAAATCTATATGCTCGCTCAAAAAAAACTGAAAGCTTTTGTTCCGGCTACCAATCCGGAAAAAGTGAAAGTATTTTACCGTGATATCTTAGGATTATCCTTATTATCTGAAGATGATTATGCTTTAGAGTTCGATGCAAATGGAACTTTGTTAAGAATTGCTCTCGTTAGGGAATTAAAACCTCAGCCTTTTACAGTTTTAGGATGGAATGTTGAGGATATATATTCCACGATAAAGTCATTAAATGATAAAAATGTTTTTTGTGAAAAATATGACTTTATGCAACAGGACGATTCAGGCGTTTGGAATTCGCCAAATGGTTCAAAAGTAGCGTGGTTCAAAGACCCGGATGGAAATGTGCTTTCACTTACCCAGTAAAACCGGCTTTGTTTCACAAGGCTAACTGCGACAAAGCAAAACACAAATCCGGCGTATTTCTTTGTTTACTGCAACTGGAAATTTTTTGTTTTGAATTTCACCTGAAAAGCTGATTTGTTAGAAATATTCAGCTTAAAAAAAATTGACTTTTTTTCTGACGCGTTAATTAAAAATTCTACATTTGTCCTGTCATTTTACTGCTAAGAAAATAAAATTTTACCCCTCCACACAAGTTTCTTAATACATGACAAACTCACCATCACTTGCTGATGATTTTGTTCAACCAATTTTATGTGCTGCCTCTATGGCATTTCATAAATTTTGATACCACAAGTCAACACATAAAAATCCAATGTTTTCATTGCATTGATTAAAATTCAATTCCTCAACGAAATCATTATTTTTTTACTTTAAAAAATTACTTTTATGCAATCAGCAGATTCTAAATTAACAACAAACCGCCGCGGTTTTTTAGGAACTCTGGCGCTCAGCGCGGGCGCAGTAAGTATCGCCTCAATGTCACTCCCATTGAAGGTTGCGGCAGAAACTCAAAAGCTTTCATCGCCACCTGATGATGCCGATGCCTGGTTTAATAAAATCAAGGGAAAGCACCGCATCGTATTTGATGTACCGGCGCCTAAGGAAATATTTCCATTCGCATGGCCCAGGGTTTTTATGATCACCAATGCATTAACAGGGACACCGGAAGGCAGTTGCAATGAGGTGATTATTTTGCGCCATGAAGCGATTCCGTATGCCATGGAAGACCGGTTGTGGGCCAAATACAAATTTGGAGAAATGTTTAAAATAAATGATCCGGCCACCAATCAACCTTCTGTGCGTAATATGTTCTGGAAGCCAAAGCCGGGTGATTTTTCTATTCCCGGAATAGGAAATGTTCAGATCGGCATCAATGAATTGCAGCAAAGCGGCGCCATGTTTTGTGTATGCAATATGGCCATAACCGTTTTTAGCGCTGCCATAGCACAAAATGTCAAAATGGATGCCGGGGAAGTAAAAAATGATTTCCTTGCCGGCGTGTTGCCGGGAATACAGGTAGTACCATCCGGAGTATGGGCTGTAGGGCGCGCCCAGGAGCATGGATGCGCCTATTGTTATGTAGGTTAAAAAAGCGTGCCATGCGTAAAATAATTTTTACCGCGTTGCTTTTTATTGCCATCATCACATTCATAGTGATTTTGTATCTGGCAAAAAAGAATGATAAGAACGATTCATCTTCAGATATTTTACGTTCCAATAAAGATTGGGTTGCTCCGGACACTTCACAGATTGCACACAACCGGGAGGGAGATATGATTCGTTATGGCAGAAAATTAATTGTCCATACTGCTGATTTCTTTGGCCCTCATGGTTCAATAAAGCACATTTCCAATGGCATGAATTGTGAAAATTGCCATGCAGATGCGGGCACCAGATTGTGGGGCAATAATTTTTCAATGGTTGCATCCGCTTATCCTCTTTTCCGAAACAGGAGTGGCAAACTTGAAACAGTAGAAATGCGCATCAATGATTGTTTTGAACGGAGCCTGAATGGTAAAAGCCCGGGAGACAGCAGCAAAGAAATGAAAGCCATGGTTGCTTACATTAAATGGATTGGCAGGGATGTATCCAAAGCCAGAAAACCAACAGGAGCCGGCTCTGAAACACTTCCTTTTATGTCAAGGGCAGCAGATACGGTAAAAGGGAAAATGGTATATGTTTCTGTATGCGAAAAATGCCATGGAAAAGATGGGGAAGGCATTCTGCAGGATAGCCAGGAAGAATATTTATATCCGCCTCTGTGGGGTAAGCATAGTTACAATAACGGCGCCGGAATGTATGAGCTTTCAAAATTTTCAGGTTATATAAAAAATAATATGCCGTTCGGAACCAGTTTTAAAAAACCTGTTCTATCCGATGAACAGGCTTGGGATGTAGCGGCTTATGTAAACTCGCGTGCCCGCCCTGTAAAAGATTTTAAAATGGATTGGCCTGATTTATCTACAAAACCAATTGATTTTCCATTTGGCCCTTATGCAGATACCTTTTCTGCCTTGCAACATAAGTATGGGCCATTTGAACCGATCCGCAAATTTTATATAAACCGCAAAAAAATTCCCGAAAAAATTTCCAGGTTTTCTTTCATTTTTTTTAAACAATTCTAAAAATTTTTATGATGAAAAAGATCACGTTAACCACAGCAATATTTTTTTTGTTTTCGGCTTTTGCTCTTGCTCAAAAAGCAGATTACAAAGTAGTCTTTGATATCACCAGCAGCGATTCCGTAAACCAAAGGGCCCTGCTTCGGGAAATGCAACTCATAAAAGATGAGAATCCGGATGCGCAAATAGAGGCGGTGATTTATGGGCAGGGCCTGAGTTTGATTAAAAAAGACGAAGCCCGGTATGTGGACGCCATCAATCATTTAGTCTCTGAAAAAAACGTGTCATTTAAGGTTTGTGCATTGGCGATGAAGCATCAGAATGTTGATAAAAGCCAGTTGCTTCCAGGCATTGCAATTGTACCGGATGGCATTTATGAAATTATTTCCAAACAACATGATGGATGGGGATATATCAAAATCGCACATTGACAAAAAATCAAAAGCCCTGACGCGGCGACTTTTAAAAGTGATTTAATTTGTTGATGATAAAAACAGGAAATCAAACAATTTCTTTGTTTGCTGTAAAAGAATTATTAGACTTTAAATAGCGGGCTTCGCCAGGTTTAAGCATTGATTTGCTAGCAGCGAATAAAAAAATATTGTGTGATTTTCTTGGCATTGAGCGCTTTCAGTGCTCGTACCCGCTAATTAAGTGACACTGTTTCATCAATCTCTAAAACACCGGAAAACTCTTTGGTAACATCTTCTATTGTTTTATTACAATTAAAAAAACCGGTAATTTTTCTGATAACTCCTTCTACCAGTGCATCCGGGCAACTCGCACCGCTCGTAATTAATATTTTTACCGGTTTTTTTTCGGGTAAATAAGAAAGTGTAGTTACTTCTTCTTTCCGATCCATTTTATAATGCCTGATTTCTTTTGAAGAAATAATTTCATTTTCTGAGCGGATAAAATAAGTGGGCAGCTTCACTTCACATAATTCTACCAGGTGAGAAGTATTAGAACTGTTATATCCGCCCACAACAATGGCCAAATCTGCGGGTGAATTAAGCAAGGCATATACCGCCCCCTGGTTATCATTGGTAGCATAGCAAAGTGTGTCTCTTGTATCTGCAAACCTCTCGTGAACATTCGATTCTGAAAGACCATATTTTTTTAACATGGTTGCTTTTAAAAATTCAGCGATTGCCTGGGTATCGCTCGCCAGCATAGTTGTTTGATTAACCACACCAATTCTTTGAAGGTGCGTGTCAATTTTAAACCCCTCGGAATATTGCCCTGCAAAATCAGAATAAAACTTCTCAGGATCAGATGTTCCGGATATATAGCCGGCAAGTTTTATCGCTTCCTTCATATCCTTTACGACAACAGTCGGCGAATGAACTGCGCTGTGGCTGAATGTTGCCCGGGTTTCTTCGTGCTGAGGTTTGCCGTGAACGATAACCGTATAATTATTTTTCGCAATTGCCTCAGCACGGTTCCAAACTTTTTCCACAAATGGGCAGGTGGTATTATACTGTTGTATCTGAACGCCTGACTGTGCCAGTTTTTCTTGTATCTGCACCGTGGTTCCAAAAGCGGGAACGATCACAATATCATCCGGGCAAAGTTGTTCAAAAGGAATCTCCTGGTTACCTTTTGTATCCATCAAAAACTTTACTCCCCTGCTTCTCAGATCATCATTCACCTGGGGATTGTGAATCATTTCGCTTAATAAATAAATTTTTTTATCCGGATTTTCTTCGACTGTTTTGAAAGAAATCTCAATGGCGTTTTCCACTCCGAAACAAAATCCGAAATGACGGGCGAGATATATCCGGACTACACCAAAATCCAAAAGGCTCGGAGTAAAATCTTTCTTTAATTTATCATCTGCTTTGCGACGGTTTTTTATAGCGGTAATCAGAGGGCTGCGGTAAATAACCGGAACATCAAATTTTTTCATTTTTCAAATTTCTGTGCCAAAGTTACAACCTGAATTTTTGGCAAAACACCGATAAACGGAATAATCAGTATTTTTATTTTTTTTTAACCTAAAGGAAATATGGCAAATAAAAGAAATGATGAGCACCCAAAATGGAGTTATTCTACTAATATATATGAGGTGAATGTGCGGCAATATACAGCGGAGGGAACTTATGCGGCATTTGCCAAAAGCCTTCCCCGGCTAAGAGATATGGGAGTGCAGGTTTTATGGTTTATGCCCATTACGCCAATCAGCGATAAAGATCGGCTGGGCACATTGGGTAGTTATTACGCAGCAAAAAATTATGCAGCTTCCAATACTGAGTTTGGAACAATAGATGAGTTTAAGGATTTGATAAAAGAAGCACATCGGTTGGGCTTTAAAGTAATTATTGACTTTGTGGCTGATCATACCGGAAATGACCATCAGTGGTTAACAGATTATCCCCAGTTTTATGTAAAGGGCGAAAACAATGATTTTCGTCATCCGCACGGCTGGATGGATGTTTCTCAATTAAATTACAACGTGCCGCAGGTATGGAAATATATGGTTGAAGTTTTAAAATTTTGGGTAAAGGATTGTAATGTAGATGGATTTCGCTGCGATATGGCACACCTGGTTCCTCTCAATTTTTGGATCTATGCCAAAAGGAAAATCTCCAAACTAAAAGAAGGTCTTTTCTGGCTTGGGGAATGTGAAGAACCCGAATATCACAAAGTATTTGATGCCACTTACACCTGGAGGTGGATGCATGCTTCGGAAGATTTTTATCATGGAAAAATGAATCTCCAAAGTTTGCTTACCGTGTTGTATAAATCAGTCACAGAATTTCCTTGCAACTCTTTCCGCCTTTACTTTACGTCCAATCATGACGAAAACAGCTGGAATGGAACAGAATATGAAAAATATGGAGACGCTGCGCTATTATTCGCTGTGTTTTCGTGTACCTGGAATGGCATTCCTTTGATTTACTCCGGCCAGGAAATGCCGAATAAAAAACGGTTAAAGTTTTTTGATAAAGACCATATAGAATGGAATGACAAATTTGAATTACACGATTTTTATAAAACACTTTTGACACTGAAATCCAATAACAAATGCCTGCGGGCAGGAGATCCTAATGTGCTGACACAAATTATCTCTCATCCGGATGACCACCGTGTTTTTTCTTACCTGCGAAAATATAAATCAAACCAGGTGCTGGTTGTTTTAAACTGCTCAAATGAAGGATTGAACTTCGAGGTAAAAAATGTAAAAGGTGTTTTCCGCAATGTGTTTGGCGGCGATGACATCAGTTTTGAAAAAACCAATCAAGTGTATTTGAATGCCTGGGGTTACCTGGTTTTTGAAAAGGTAGGAATGCTGAGTTAAACTAATAGGCAATTGCTTTTTTTATTTTCTAATTCATATTCTTTGCGCAAGCTGTAACAAATGCATTCATACCGCAACAAATGTGATTTCTTTTTCTTGATGAATCAATACAACGTTACTTACGACTTTGTGCTACCGGAGATTCTCTCACCGGAAAAGATACCCATTATGATGGTTCAGTTTCTGACATCAGCAATGGAAAAGTGATGGGCGATAGCATTTCATTTACTGTGCCGATACAAGGCCAGATGACACCGGTTACCGGTAAACTGAAAGAAGGAGTTCTGACAATTTATCTGCCCGTACAGGGCTATGATATAACCGCCGATTTAAGAAAGAGTGTTGCAAAGTAAGCTGCAAGGCCGGTCTGAACGGATTCATTTAGCCAGGCAACAAATACTTCAAATTCCTTTTTTCAAAAAAAGTGAAAAGAACTTTCTATTTTTTATGGGAAAGAATGGCTACAGTCAATCTGCTGACACAAAATAATTTCTCTTTTTCATCATAAATTTTAATATCCCAAACATGTGTTGTTTTGCCCAAATGTAAAGGGCGCGCCGTTGCTGTTACGCTTCCTTCTGTTACGCTTCGCAAATGATTTGCATTTATTTCAAGACCTACGCAATAATGTTTTTCACGATCGATAACGAGCGCAGAGCCAATACTGCCAACCGTTTCAGCCAATACGCATGAAGCGCCACCATGAAGAAAGCCATAAGGCTGACGTGTTTTGGCATTTACCGGCATAGACATTTTTAAAAAGTCTTCTCCTATTTCTACCCATTTTAACCCAAGGAATTCTGACATCGTATTAGCACCCAATTGGCTTAAATTTTCAATGGTGATATGTTTATCAAACCAGATATACATTTTTCATGAGTATGATTTGTGAAAGGAACTATAGTTTTTAATAAAGCGCTTTCTTTACCACTTCCGGCAAAAACTGTGAAATATCACCGTTGTTGCGAAGTACATCTCTTATCAGGGTACTGGCGATAGAAGTATATTTTGGAAGTGTAGTTAAAAAAATGGTTTCTACATTATTTTTTAAACTCCTGTTCATGTCGGCGATTGCTTTTTCGTATTCAAAATCGTTTACGTAGCGAATGCCCCGTAAAATAAAATCTGCACCTACCTCTTTGCAGCAATCTACTGTTAGCCCATCATAAGCGAGCACGCCGATCCGGGACTCGTCTTTATAAATTTCTTTTAACCATTCCAATCTTTGCTCTTCAGAAAACATGGGAACTTTATTGCTGTTTCTCCCAAGGCCAATGTATAATTTATCAAACAATGGAAGCGCGCGGTCGATGATGTCGGTGTGGCCAAGCGTAACAGGGTCAAAGGTTCCGGGAAATAAGCAGATTCGTTCCATAAAAAGTTTTGCTTTATTTTAATATGATAAACTCAACTAAAAGTTTGTTGATTGCTAAGTAAATATAACACAGCCATTCTGATTGCCACGCCGTTTTCTACCTGTTGCAAAATAATGGATTGTTTGGAATCTGCTACATCGCTGTCTATTTCTACCCCTCGGTTGATAGGCCCCGGATGTAGAATTACGATCTCTTTATTTAAGCTATCCAACAACTTTTTAGTGACACCATAGACCAAATTATATTCTCTTAACGAAGAAAATAAAACCTGGTTCTGGCGTTCCAGTTGGATGCGAAGAATGTTCGCAACATCACACCATTCCAGGGCTTTTTTAAGGTTGTATTCAACACGGAGATCAAAAGCTTCCTGAATGTATTTTGGAATGAGAGTTGGCGGGCCCGCCACCATCACTTCAGCACCCATTTTTTTTAATAAATAAATATTGCTGAGGGCAACTCTTGAATGCATAATATCACCGACGAGAACTATTTTTTTTCCTCCTAAGCTTCCGAGTTTTTCTTTTATAGAATAGGCATCTAATAAAGCCTGCGTAGGATGTTCATTAATTCCATCGCCGGCATTAACGATAGCAGCCGGAATATGTTTGGCTAAAAAATGTGGAGCGCCGCTGGCACTGTGCCGCATCACCACCATGTCCACTTTCATGGATAGAATATTATTAACCGTATCCAATAAAGTTTCTCCTTTTGAAACAGAAGATCCGGAAGCCGAAAAATTAAGTGTATCAGCGCTCAGCCTTTTTTCGGCTACTTCAAATGAAATGCGCGTCCTTGTTGAGTTTTCGTAAAACAAATTGACGATAGTGACGTCGCGTAAAGACGGCACTTTTTTTATCGGCCTCTGTAAAACTTCTTTAAATTGAGTGGCAGTGGAAAGAATTAATTCAATATCGGAGAGTTGTAAATCTTTAATGCCAAGAAGATGTTTGGTGGATAGTTGCATTAAAGGTCAAAGCTAAATTAAAAAATGGAAATTGAGACCCACGGGAAATAATTTTTTTTTCAAAATGCCTATGGATACAATAAATATTTAACCCGCATTTTTTTATATTCACTCAATCCAGGTTCCCAGCTTTTCCTGATTTCTTCTTCACTTTTTCCTGCAATAATCTGTTGTTTAAACAAATCTGTACCGGCAAGGCCATCAATGCTTCCCATCTGTTTACTTTGAGAACGGTCAAAGAATTTTTCTTTTTGTGGATAATTTTTATACAAATCCATCATCCATTTAATATTGATCCTGCCGCTTTTGCGGAAGGCAGTCATGTCATATTTTCTTAAATCCAGGCCATAACAAACTTCATCCTGGTGCAGAGGTGTTTCTGACATTCCCTGCAAGCTTACCGGGGTAAAAGAAAAGGGATAAATACCTTTCAAAGCAGGGCTTCCCAAAACAGTAAAAGGAATATGAGTGCCGCGTCCCTGGCTGATAATCGTGCCTTCGAATAAGCACAGGGAAGGATAAAGAAGAATCGATTGTTGTGAATTAAGATTGGGAGATGGATGTACCGGCAACGTATAATCCATATGGTGTGCATAATTTTTTACGGGTATAATTTTAATGTTACATCTTAATTTTCCCGGAATCCATCCTTCCCCATTAATCATTTGCGCAAATTCGCCGATAGTCATTCCGTGAGTAATTGGAATCGGAAATTTTCCAATGCCGGATTTGAATTTCATATCCAGCACGGGGCCATCAACAAAACCATTCGGATCAGGCCGGTCGAGAATCAATAATTCTTTGCCAAATTCTGCGCAAGATTCCATCACATCGCAAAGTGTATTAATATTCGTATAAAACCGGCAGCCTACGTCCTGAATATCAAAAACCATAATATCGAGATTCGCTAAATCCTCTTTAGATGGTTTTCTTTTTTTACCATATAAAGAAACTATCGGAATGCCTGTCTCCGGATCAGTTTCATCGCTGACAACTGCGCCATTGCTGGCATTGCCACGAAATCCATGTTCAGGGCCGAATATGGTTTGAATGTGAATCCCTAGTTTCAGCAAACTATCCACACTTGATTTGTTGCCGATAACGGATGTTTGATTTACAACCATTCCTACGCGTTTGCCTTTTAAATATGGCAGATATTTTTCAACCTGGTCGGCGCCGGTTATGATTGGCTTCTTGTGAAAACTGCAATCATACAAAGTAGCCTTATTGGCTGTAATAGAAAAAGGAATTGAAATAAATAAAATGGCAATAATGATAAAGCGTAGTTTCATAATTTAAAAGTTAATTAGTGACGAATATATCAAAAGTCAGAGAATAATGCATTTTTTTAAAAACGAATAATGCCAGAATGTAACAGTAATGCACAAACGAAAATATTTTGTTTTAAAACCAACATATTATGGAAAGCTTCCTCTCAAAGTAAATAACAGAATTCAGTCACAATAACAACCGTGGGAAAACAGGGCATCAGTTACTTTAATTAAAAATCGCTGTATTAAAAATACAAATCCTCCTTATTCCTTTCTTTGCTGCAAATGAATCTCAATTTGTAAGCCCGATTATTTTTGAGTGAATAACCGCTTCGGAACTATGTTTAAAGTAACAACAGTTTACTCCAACGCTTTCGATTTCAGAAATTATTTTTTGCGTTTTTTCGGAATATGATTGTCCGAGCGAACGAATGTAAACCGCAAATATTTTTTTGGGGAAATGAGAAGCAACGGATAAATAAATTTCCGGATCTTTTTGTGAATCATCACCCAATAAAACAAAATGAAGGTGCGGAAATGTTTCTATGATCCTGGTGATCCGCATAAATTTTGTCATTAAATCGGTTTGGCCAGTTTTCCAGAATTCGCTAATCGTTTTTAGCCGGCTTAACAAAAAAATTCCTTTCGGCAATTCATGAATCTGGGTAAACTCAACAATAAAATCATATAAATTCCACTCGCTTCCGGATACATAAAAAAATGGATTACCGTTCTTGTTTTCATTGCCGGATGCAAGAAGCTGATAATGATTTACTACACCTTCAAATACTTTTCTTGTATGCGCATTTTTACCAAACAACGCAACCAATCTTCTTCGTAAAAAGGAGGAATGAGAAATTAAAAAAGTATCATCAATGTCAGAAATAAAAGCGTGTTGGGAAGCAAATGGAATATAAACACTTCCATGTTGTTGAATATTTTCTATAAGATACTTTTCTTCGATAAGCCTTACCAACACAGGATTCCATCCTTCTTTTGGAATCCGGTTCACGGGTATCTCAAAATTAAAAAATCCGTCTTGTGATGTCTTTGTTTGATAAATACCTCCTTCCCATTCAATAGATATTTTAGCATTTGAAAAAGGAACAACCATAAACAACCTGAGCATGGAAAATAGATTAACGAAGATATTTTGACGATAAGTTTTTCGGGGCACTGGGCTTAGTTTTAATACATGTCCAAGCACCATTATTTTTTCAGCATTTCCAAAACCATTATAGACTTTTATTACCGGATTATTATTTAACCTGAATAAAAAAAATAATTTTTGTTTTATCTTTTCAAGAAAAGAAATTTTGTTTACTTTATGCATTGCATTTTCTATCATAAATAAATACTACAAAGATAAATGGACCGTTCTTCCATCGATATATTATTCATCCTGAATCCAATTTCAGGAGGAAAAAATAAAACAAACTGGCAGCCAATCGTCAATGACTATTTTAAATCAAAATCCCAAAAAATCTATTTTTTTATTTTAACGGGAACGGATGACGCGGCTTCCATAAGGGAACACATAGAAAAAACCGCGCCGCAAAAAATAGTGGCCATAGGAGGTGATGGAACAGTATCACTGGTCGCAAAACAATTATTAAATTCTTCAATTCCGATGGGAATATTGCGTGGAGGTTCTGCTAACGGCATGGCAACAGAATTAAATATTCCTGAAGATCCAAAGTTGCAAATGGAAATTATACTAAACGGAAATATGCGCAAGTGTGATGTTATCAAAATAAACGATAAAGATATATGCCTTCATTTAAGTGACTTTGGATTGAACGCACGCATTGTCAAATATTTTGACAAAAGTTCTTTTAGAGGAATGTGGGCATATGGAAGGGTGTTTATAAAAATACTTTTACAGCGCAAACTATTTGATGCACATATTGTTGCGGATAATCTTGATTTGAAGATTCATGCCTATATGATTGTAATTGCCAATGCTACGAAATATGGTACCGGCGCGGTTATTAATCCCGATGGAAAGATTGATGATGGCAAGTTTGAGTTGGTGGTTGTACGTAAGATTTCATTAATTGAATTCTTCAAAATGTTTTTAAGCAGTAAGTCTTTTAATCCGAAAAAAGTAGAAATATTTCAAACAACGAAAACTGAGATAACCATCAAAAAACCGATTCATTTCCAGGTAGATGGAGAGTATAAAGGAAAAATAAATGAGCTGAAAGCAGCGATAATGCCCTCAGCTTTAAACGTAATTGTTCCTAAGGAGGATCAACAGTAAACAGACTTTTAAGCGTCATTCTTGTTTTTTTAACTTGGCTTTTAAATGACAAGCGCAACGATTAAATTTCATTTTTTAGTAAGTAGGAACGCTCCCTGCTCAATTTCAAAATCATTTCTCCAAACAACGTGTTTGCCCATGCAAACCATTTTCTTGTAAATTTCTCCGGATTGTCTTTATTAAATGATTCATGCATAAAACCCGTGCCTGCATTCGTATTCTTCAGCATTTTCAAACAGGATTTTATTTCATTATCATCGGTGCTTGTCATGATGCGGAGAATGATACTCATCGGCCATATCATGTCGTCAAGTGTATGCGGACTACCACTTCCTTCCCCATATTTTCCTTTAAAAAAATAAGGATTCTTTTTACTCAAAATAAATTTCCGGGTATTTTGATATATAGAATTATTAACGGGAACAGCATCGAGATAAGGCAAAGAAAGTAAACTGGGCACATTGCTGTCGTCCATGAATAATTGATTACCAAAACCGTCTGCTTCATAAGCATACATTTCTCCAAATTGCTGGTGATGTGTTGTTGCATATTTTGTTAATGCAGTTTCAACTTCCTTTGCCAGTGCATCACATTCAGCAGCAAATTTTTCATCGTTCAAAATGTTTGATGACATTTCAGAAAGTTGCCTGAGAGAAACGGCAGCGAAAAAATTGGATGGAATTAAAAAAGGAAAAATCGTTGCGTCATCGGATGGCCGGAAGATCGAAACGATCAGTCCTACGGGAACAATCGGATTCCCGTAACCGTTGCCAGGCACGGTATCCGTCGACCAGGAAGTAACTCTCCCAAAAGAATAAGGCCCTTTGTTGTCTTTTCGTTGCTGCTGTTTAAAAGTGGCTACAACTGAATGCATTGCCTCGTTCCAATCTTTGTCAAATGGGGAAGTATCACCGGTTTCTTTCCAATAATGATACGCGAGGCGAATGGGATAGCACAACGAATCTACTTCCCATTTACGTTCATGCAATTCAGGTTTCATCGCAGTGAGATCTTTATCCCATTCACTTCCTGTAGGCCCGTCATTAAAGGCATTTGCATATGGGTCAATGAGAATACATTTTGTTTGCCGGTTAATAACACCTGCTATCAATTGTTGCAGCTTTTTGTCCTCTTTCATTAATGGCAGATAAGGCCAAACCTGAGCACTGCTATCGCGAAGCCACATAGCATGAATATCGCCGGTAATAACAAATGTATCGGGCCTGCCATTGACTGTTTTAAAAAACACAGTGGTATCTAAAGTATTAGGGAAACAATTTTCAAAAAGCCACGCTACTTGCGGATCTTTAATCACTTTTTTCATTTTTGAAATAGTTGCTTCCACCGCTTCACTGGTAAACTTTCTCTCTGAAGGTTTCGGCCGGTTATTCGGCAATTCTGTAAATAACCCTCCGTTCAAAATGGAAGGAGTAAATATGCTAAGGCTTGCAGCACCTGATTGGTAAAGGAACCGTCTTCTTTTCATTGGGAAACATTTTTTTAAAATAAAAATAAAAAATACCACTAGAAATGGCAAAAGATAGTATTGAATTCCAGCCTCAAAACCTGAAAAAAAATCGAATTTATTAATTACAGGTGTTATTCCGGGATGAATTAAATTATCCAAATTCGTGATCAGATATAGATTCGCAATTAACTTTGCGTCTTATTCTTCCAAATGGAACACAACCATTCTTATCATGATCACAGCCATGTTGCGGTACTTACTACAGTAAACGCAGCTTTTATAATCGGCATCTCACTCAATTTATTGTTTGTAATTATTGAGGCATTTATTGGTTTTGCCATTAATTCCCTTTCGCTGCTTTCTGATGCAGGCCACAACCTTGCGGATGTGGGAAGCCTTGGTTTATCACTTCTCGCATTCAGGCTTTTAAAAGTAAAATCAAACAATAAATATACCTATGGTTATCGCAAAACCACGATACTGGCGGCTTTGACAAATGCGGTAATTCTATTGATCTCCATCGTAATTATAGCTTATGAAGCGATACATCGCTTTGCAAATCCTCCTCATTTGCCAGGCATTACTATCGCGATTGTTGCGGCAATAGGAATTATTATTAATTTTTTAACAGCAATTTTATTTTTAAAAAATAAAGAAAAAGACCTGAACATAAAAAGCGCCTATTTGCACATGATGGCCGATGCGCTGGTGAGTGCAGGCATCATGATTGGTGGTATTATTATTTATTATACACATCAATACTGGATAGATCCCGTCATCAGTATGGTGATTGTTCTGGTCATTTTATTCAGCACGTGGAGTCTGCTAAAGGAAAGCCTGGCACTTACTTTGGATGCTGTCCCGAAAGATATTAACCTGGAAGAAATAAAAAATAAAGCATTGAAAATTGAAGGAATAAAAGGTCTTCATCATATTCATGTTTGGGCAATGAGTACGACGGAGAATGCGATGACCGCGCATTTGGTAATTGACAACCGGCAGGATAAAGAACAGATAAGCACAATTAAAAATAATCTAAAGCATACTCTTCAACATCTGAACATACAACACGTAACATTGGAAACTGAATTTAGTAATGAAGACTGTAAAAAGCCGGAATGTAGATGATGTGCTGATTTGCGCTGATGTGCTGATATCTTGATGAAAATAAGAAACCGGCATAAAAGTTTGTTTACTGCTGCCTTGCCTTGCAATGACGTAATTTTTAAACACTGACCATCGTCCTGTCAGTAGTGAAGAATGGAAAAAGTGAATATTCTAATTTTAAAAAAAAATAAATAAACATTAGTCAAATGAGCAATTATATACCCATCGGATTATCACGCTTTTTGTTTTTTTTAGAAAAAATAAAAATTATTTTAGAAAAAGCAGAATCTGCTGAAAACCCGGCCCTTAATGCTTTCGCAAACGATCTGCGCACCCCTCTTTTCATGCTTGAAGCGCTGAGCCGGCTTTATAAAAAAATTCATCCACATCAAAAACTAAAAAAATTAAACAAACAGTTCAAAGAGCTGGAAGATCTATTGGGAGCAATAGATTATTACGATTCTTTTGCAAAGGAGTTTGCGGTTAATCCAAAAATACCTTCTGCGATTACCAGGTATCTGCAAGATAAAACTGCGGAAAAAACCGAAGAACTGAATACCTGTTTGAAAAAAGAAAACTGGATTGGAAGTCCTAAAAATCGCTTATCCAAAATAACCAAAACACTCGAAAAAATAGATTGGCTGAATGAAAAAGAAGACACAGCGGCCATTTTGAATATTTATCAACAGGCTATAGAAAAACTGGAGAAAAAATATAAAATTCCAAACCTTCAATTTACAGATGTTGAAAACGATGTTCACGAATTGCGTAGAGAATTAAGATGGCTTAGTATTTATCCTCAGGCATTGCGTGGATTAATCCAGTTAAAAAGCAATGCCGGCACCCCTGATTTTTTAAGAAAATATCTCACTCCTGAAATTCTTCATTCTCTTTTCAATATCATGCCTGATGGCAGTAATTTACCTCATCATATTTTTCTGAATGACAATTATTATTATGCTTTAAGCTGGATGATTGCTGAACTTGGGATATTAAAAGACAACGGCTTGCGAATTGTCCTTATAGAAGAATGCATTTCAATTGTTTACAAAACGAAGAAAAACGTGGAACAGCTGGCTTATGGATTGTTTGATGAAAAACAAATGAAAATTGCAGAGATTTTAACACGTTCTGAGCAGATTACCACTACATTTTTCGCTGAAAATATTTTAGAGAATTTAATAAACAAAGGCGATTCCAATCTTTCAGAGCAAGGCTGAAATAAATAGGAGTTTTTATAAAAATCTCTCCTTTTATTTTGAAAAAATGATCGACAGGCGCAGCTATTGAGTATTTTCTATTTCAGGAGGGATGTTGCACACAATCTGCGGAAGCCGAAAATACAGAACGCGATCAGGAGAACAACGGGAATATGCGTACCGATTCAGCTGGCTGAAAAATAAGAATTCCACTTATTTCTTCGTTTACTGCTCCAGAAATCAGGTATGTTTTTTGTAAAACCAACACCGAAGGAGTCGCTTTGCCACTTCAGAATTTCCACAGCTTTTAAATATACTTTGGCAGCCTTCTGGTTTCGGTTTTAAAAAATAATCTATGTTAATTCAATTATTAAGAGCAAAAATCCAACAGCTTATTGTTACCGAAAGTTGCGAAAGTTATCCGGGAAGTATCGCACTGCCGGATGAACTGTTAGAAGTTTCGGGGTTAAAATTATTCGAACAGGTTTTTGTAAATAACATTACAAACGGCAACAGGATAATGACCTATGTGATAAGAAGCAAAAAGCCTGGTTTTGTTTCATTAAACGGCGCCGCGTCCAAGAAATTTAATAAAGGTGACAAAATCCACGTCCTTGCTTTTGGCTATTTTGATTCAGAAAAAGAAGCACAGGATTTTCAGCCAACGATTGTACATGCGGATGAAAATAACAAATTGAAGGAAGTAAAAAAATATACTTTTTAGAAATAAATTCATTGAAAAAATTAACGAAAAGATTTGGTAACTGGCAACACTGGCCTTTCCTTCCTTTTTACTTTCCTATTTCTTTCGTCTGGCTGTGGTATTGCATCAGGAGCGGTTCTTTTTGGTTTTTCAGCACCTCTAATCCCACACTGACTTTCGGCGGATTTGAAGGCGAAAGCAAAGATGAAATGTATAAACTTTTGTCGCAGGAATATTTTCCAAAAACCATCTATATAAATCCAAAAAACTGTTTTAAGGAAGTTTGCGAGAGTGTAAAAAAACATGCTTTTTCTTATCCGTTTATTGTAAAGCCAAATGCAGGAATGGCCGGGATTTTATTCAGAAAGATAGACAATGAAAGGCAGCTTGAAATTTATCATCATTCCATTCCTGTTGATTATATTATCCAGGATTATGTCGATTACCCACTGGAGGTCAGCGTTTTTTATCATCGTTATCCCCAAAATAAAACCGGAAATATTTCGGCTTTTTTTTCAAAAAAATTACCATCAATAAAAGGTGACGGCATTTCTTCAATAGAAGAACTGGTGAAAAAAAATAACCCGGAAATTAAAGAAGAAATAAATAAACTTTCAAGCAAACAGCTTCAAAAGATCTTAGGAAAAGATGAAGTTTTTTATTTGTCGTTTGTAGGTAACCGTTATCATGGAACAACTTTCCATGATTTGTCCGGTTTAATTGATCATGAGCTACTCAAAGTATTCGACAAGATCAGCCTTACCAATGATTTTTATTACGGTCGCTATGATATAAAATGCCTGTCAATTCAGGATTTAAAAAAAGGAAAAAACTTTTCTATTCTTGAATTTAACGGAGCGGGTTCTATCCCAAATCACATTTATACAGAAAAATATCATTTAAAAGATGCCTATAAAGAGATTCTGAAACATTGGAAGATATTATTCGAAGTGAGCAGTTATAATCATAAAGCAGGATTACCCTTCTGGGGGTTTTCAAAAGGTTTATTTTTTTTAATCGATGCAAAAAAACATTTCAGATCTTTAAAAAAATGTGATCAAATCATTGAACGAAGGATGGAAGCGATAAAGTAAAAACCGGCTCAGTAAAAAGATTTTTAAAGGAGATTCCTATTTTCGAAAAAAATGAAATAAGCTGAAGATTTAAATTTTTTTACTCAAAAAAGGTAAGCATTTTTTCTTTAATCATTGCCGGCATTTCCACCCGTTTCATTGTTTTCGCATCCATGAAATATAACGTTACATCGCCCACATTCAGCAATTCATTTTTCTCATTGAATATTTCACTGTGAAAAACGATTTTGTGATGCAATGGCAATTCTTTTACCGTGGTAACAACGGTTATCAAATCATCGTATAAAGCAGGACGGATAAACTTGCTATGAATTTCGGTAACCGGCATAATGACTCCGGTCGCTTCCACTTCTTTATAAGTCAAACCCAGGCTCCGTAATGCTTCTGTTCTTCCTATTTCATAAAATTGTGCGTAATGGCCATGATATACCAATCCCATCTGATCAGTGAGTGCGTAGTGAATTCTTATTTCGGTTTTTGATGTAAACAAGGTTGTTATTTTAAACGTTTAGAAGTGTTTAGACGGTTTCAAATGTTTAGATCGTTTAGAAAAGTTTAGACGGTTTAGGTAAACTTGCTCTGGCTATTTTTAAAAGCTTTTGATACCTGATAACTATACCTCACACCTATTTCCCCATCATCCCATCCACACTTATTTTCCCAGGGCCACACAATAAAATAGTAATTGTAGCAGCGAGATAAACCATACCTCTTTCGCCGGCATCAAATATTTGTCCGTGTGAAGAAATAAAAACTACCACTCCCATTCCGATAATAATTGGAATACAGGCGAATCTTGTGAATAATCCAAGGATTAATAATGCACCACAAATCAACTCTGCAAAAATAATAAGCGAGAGAGAAGCTGTAGATCCAAGATGCATAAAATTCATGAACTTATATTTAAGCGTATTAAATTTTATCAGCTTTGCATAACCATGACTTGCAAGTAATAATCCTGTTGCGATTCTTAAAATAAGCATTCCCAAATTGAATGCTCCATGCGAATACTTGGTCGAAAAAAATTTACTCATGTTTTATTTTACAATTGTATTAACAAAGATTTGTGCAATTTAAAGTGTTTTTATTTTCGTTCAGATATTTTTGACAAAGTGATTACTGGAATGGTGTTTGTACTTTTGCGCGAAGTAAAAATTTCTTTTCGGGATTACAATAAATTATTCCTTTTTAATTGAATCATTGAAAAATTAAATCCTAAAATTGATGGTGCGTTTCTTTCTTCCGATTGCATTCAGCTTGCTTTCCGTATCCTGTTTTTCCCAGGCGAACTATAATGTAACTGATCCGGAAAAAAATTTCAAAGAGGCCCGGGAATATTTTATTAAAGGAGAGTATACGCTTGCATATCCTTTGCTGAAACCTTTGCTGGTTAAGTATCCGGAGAACACAAAAAGCAATCACGCTTATTTGAACGAGGATATACAATATTTCTACATTGTTTGTGAATTAAAACTCAACCAGGAAGTAGCTGAAGATCAGGCAAAGCGATTCATAGATGCTGCAAACAATGAACCGCGGCAGCAATTGATGAGCTTTCATTTGGCACAGTATTATTTTGTCAGAAACGATTATGCACGTGCAGTGGTTTATTATGAAAGAGCCGCTTATAATAATTTAAGTAATGAAGAGATCGCTGATGCAAAATTTGAACTTGCTTATTCTTACTTTAATGTGGATAGATATGATGATGCCAAACCTTTGTTTAATGAAATTCATCAGCTACATGATAATAAATATTATTACGATGCCAATTATTATTACGGCTATTTAAGCTATCTGGATCATGATTATAATAATGCATTGACTTCTTTTCAAAAAGTAGAATCAATTCCGAAATATCGCGGCCTTGTTCCTTATTACATTGCACAGATCTATTATTTTCAAGGCAATCTCGATAAGGCTTTGAGCTATGGAGAAAGCAAACTTTCACAGAATGATATTTACTACCGTAAAGAACTAAGCCTTCTGATTGGCCAGATTTATTTTTCAAAAAAACAATTTGCAAAAGCGTTGCCTTTACTGGAATCTTATGTAAAAAACAGCGATAAGGTTTCTAAAGAAGTAATGTATGAACTGAGTTATTGTTATTATGATGCAAACCAGGTGCAGAAGGCCATTGAAGGATTTAAACAACTGAGCAATGAGAAAGATTCTTTAGGTCAAAACTCTATGTATTTGCTCGGTGATCTTTATTTAAAATCCGGGCAAAAAGAAAATGCACGCAACGCATTTCTCTATAGTTCAGATAACAACAGTAACCGGAAGCAGCAGGAAATTTCCAGGTTTAATTATGCAAAACTTTCTTATGAATTGGGATACCAGGATGTGGCATTGAGTTCGATGAATAAGTTTCTGGACCTCTACCCTACTTCTGCTTATGCAAATGAAGGGAAAGAAATTATTATCAACCTTTTGGCGAATACAAATAATTATGCGGAAGCGATATCGCTGTATCAATCGTTTGGTACACCTACTCCCACGATGCAAAGAATTTATCCAAAAATTCTTTTTGGACGTGCTACCCAATACATCAACAACCAGCAGTTGAATGAAGCGGATGATTTATTAACAAAAATAATTAAAGACCCCAATGCAGGTGCTGTATTGCCTTTCGCAGATTTCTGGAAAGGGGAAGTTGCTTACAGGCTTAACCGCTATGATGAAGCAGTAAAGTACATGAATGACTACCTGCAATATGGCGGAATACAAGGCGAGGCCAATCCGACAGATGCGAAATATGTACTTGGTTACAGTTATCTGAATCTTCAAAATTATGCACTGGCACTCGCAAATTTTAAAGCAGTAGCGCCGGCCATTTCATCCGGCTCTTCTACATTGGAACAAGACGCTTATGTAAGATCCGCTGACTGTTATTTCATGCAAAAAAACTACAGCACAGCCAGAAGCATGTATCAGAATGTGATTAATAATGGTTTGTCTCAAAGTGATTATGCATTATACCAGGTTGCCTTGATCAACGGCATTAACAATCCCGCTGAAAAAATTAAAACATTTAATACCCTTACCCAACTTTATCCGCAAAGCGATTTGGTTGCAGAGTCTTACATGCAAATCGCCAATGCATATATGTTGCAGGAAAATTTCCGGGATGCAATTCCTTATCTGAATAAAATATTAGACATCAAATCTGCTGCCAGCCAGTATCCAAAAGTTTATTTGAAATTAGGCCTGGCTAATTATAATCTCAATAATAATGCAGAAGCATTGAGCGACTATCAGAAACTGGTAAATCAGTATCCTCAATCAGATGAAGCAAATGAAGCGCTCGATAATATGAAGAATATTTATGTAGAAATGGGCAAGCCAAATGATTATGTTGCTTTTGTACAAAAAGCGGGCAAAGTGATCAGTATATCAGAAGCAGATTCTTTGACTTTTGCCGCTGCGGAATTACAATATAGTAATAATGATTGTGCCAATGCGATTAACTCATTCAATAATTATCTCGCAAAATATCCTGACGGTGCTTATACTTTAAATGCAAATTTTTATAAAAGCGAATGTTATTCAAGAAGTAAAGACTGGCAAAATGCAGTTACCGGGTATGAAGCGGTTGTAAACCAGGGCAGCAGCCCCTTTGCAGAGAGAGCTGCTTTTGCAGCAGCAAGAATTTATTACTTTGAATTGAAAGATTATAAACAATCTACTGTTTATTTCTCCAAACTTCTCGAACTGGCAACCACGCCCGAAAACACGCTGGAAGCATTGCGGGGCCTGGTAAGAAGTTATTACCAGACAAAAGATTTTGCACAGGCAAATACCACTGCCAAAGAGCTGCTCACCAAAAAAGGAATCAGCACAGACGATAAGGCAATTGCGAACCTGGTTTTGGGAAAATCATTACAGGTAAACAATCAATGCAATGAAGCAATTGCAGCATTCAAGCAGGTTTCAGCGGTTAATAAATCTGAATGGGGCGCAGAAGCACGTTATGAAACTGCCAATTGCTATTACGCTTTAAATCAGCTTTCTACCGCAGAAAAAGCGGCGCTTGATGTAATAAAAGTTACCGGCTCTTACGATTATTGGGTAGCGAAAGCGTACATTTTATTGGGTGATATTTATCTGCAGGAGAAAGATTATTTCAATGCGAAAGCAACCTATAAAAGTGTAGCCGATAATGCCACCATTCCTGATTTGAAAAAAGAAGCGCAGGATAAACTGAACGCGGCAATCAGTGAAGAACAACAGAATTCTAAAGTACAAACGACACCATCAAACAGCAAATAAAAAAAAAGTTTAATGCAGAAACAAATAATTATGTTTAAAAAATTGATGATGAGAAATTCTTTGAATAGAATGATTTTTATTTTGCCGCTATGTTTTTTATTTATGCAAAGCAAAGCGCAGGACACAACGAGGAGGCAAACCATCGAAATCACTTCTTCTTACAAACCTTCCCTGCGCAATATGGTAAAAATAAATTTGTACGCTTCACCAGTTACAGTTGATACTTCGCGGCCCCGCCTTGCTTATAATATTCCACCTGAGAATTTATTTTTTTCTTATCAGCCGGTTTCATTAAAACCTTTGGCTTTACAAACCGATACCACTTTAAAATTGGGCGATAGAAATCAATTGAAAGTGGGCTATGGAAATTTGTCAACTCCGTATATCTCCGGCGCATTTAGTTTTGGTGATGGCAAACATAATATGGCGAATGTTTACGGAGATTATATTTCTTCAAGAGGAAAAATTCCGAACCAGGATTTTAGTGAAATTAATGTAAAAGGAACGGGAAGCCTTTTTTCTGCAAAAAATGAAACCTATGCCGGCGTTGCTTTTGCGCAGCATGAGTACTATCAGTATGGTTATGATCATTCTGTTGACACATTTTCAAAAGCAGATATCAGGAGAAGTTACCAGGACTTTTCTGTCAATTTAGGTTATAGAAATATTGCAAACAATGACTTAGGAATCAATTATGATCCGCATCTGGAAGTGCATGAATTTTCAAGGGAAAACAAAGCGAGTGAAACAACTTTAATTCTCAATTTGCCTGTAGAAAAAAGATTCTCAGATGCGGTATCTGTAAAAGTTGCAGCGCTGGGAAATTTTGATAAATATCAGCTAAAAAATTCTGATTCATCTATAACGAATCATTTATTTCAACTCGCTCCCGAACTGGTATATTACAGCGACCGGTTTACTTTTCATGGGGGAATAACTCCATCATGGAATAATAATACACTTGCTGTATTGCCGAATATTTATGCAGAAGCGCAACTGCAGCAAAAAGTTCTGATGATCCAGGCTGGCTGGGTTGGCAGGTATATTCCAAATAGTTTCCGCACTTTAAGCGGCGAAAATCCTTACATGCAGGAT
Organism: uncultured Chitinophagaceae bacterium; assembly: GCA_963706825.1. Classification (GTDB taxonomy): domain Bacteria; phylum Bacteroidota; class Bacteroidia; order Chitinophagales; family Chitinophagaceae; genus Ginsengibacter. The sequence continues at coordinate 168,915 of CAVPNT010000009.1, forward strand.
CCGTTATTTTTGAATAACACAAAAGAAATTCAATATTACGGCGGTATCAAAGCCACTGTTGGCAAGCATTTCAGCTTTAATGCAAAAGCGGCCTTCATTTCTTATACAGACGTGCCGTTGTTTGTGAATGATACAGCTTCAGGAAAAAGTTTTGTATTGTTAAACGCAAGTAAAATGAGCAATTTGCAAATTCATGGCGATATGAATTTTATCAGCCAGGATAAATTTACCCTGACAGGAGCTTTAGATTTGAATAGTTATACCGGGCTGCATTATAATATTGCAAAAGCCTGGGGATTGTTTCCTTTAAAATTAACCGGCTCATTCAGATGGAATGCGTTTCAGCAGGTTTTGTTGAAAGCGGATATTGTAGCATTTTCAGGAGCAAAAGCCTTGCTTAAAAATGGTGATGAAAAAAATATGAAAGGCGGCACGGATCTTAGTGCAGGCGGCGAGTTTAAACTGAATAAGCGCTTCAGCGTTTGGCTCAATTTCGACAATCTTCTCAATAGCCAATACGAGCGATGGAATAATTATCCGGTTTATGGTTTCCAGGTTATTGGCGGTGTGCTGGTGCATTTTTAAAAAGGAATTTCAAAAAGGATATAAATAAAATACAGATATTTGTTCTTATGCACGATCTCATTACTTCATATATTCTACAATCTAAAGAATGCAGGTTAGGAGATCTGGGAAGATTCAGAAGAACTACCCTGCATGCAGAAACAGATATTACGAATAAACAAATTTCTCCTCCCTTTACAGAAATCCTTTTTACCGGCAGAGAAGAAAAAATCTCCGACGGATTAATAAAATATATTGGTTATAAAAAAAATCTGACGGCCGGACAAGCGCTCTTAGAAATTAAAAACTGGTGTAGCGAGAGTAACTTAAAATTAAAAAACGGAGAGGAAATTTTATTGGCACCCCTCGGTGTTTTAAAAAAAGCGACATCCGGAAACATATTTTTTCATACTGAGTATAAAGACATTTTTTTTGCTCCTGCAAAGGCAGAAAGAGTGATTCATAAAGACAGCGATCATGCCATGATAGTTGGCGATAAAGAAACCACTTCATCAGTTATGAATCAGTTTTATAATGAAGAAGAAACGGAAGTAAAAAGTAACACATGGAAAATATTCGCCATCATACTTTTGGTAATTGCGTCGATCATCTTATTTATTTATTTTTATGGCTATCCTGTTACCGTTTCTTCATTTGGAAGCCATATAAAAATCACTGCTCCATCACCTGGGCAAACCTATTCAATTCAGTAGCTTTTCAATTTGATTGTACAACTAATTTTAATTAATGATTTCTTATACATCTTGTCCAAACTGTGGCGACCCTCATATTTTCAAAGTTCTTTCTGCAAAAGACCACACTGTGTCCGATGAAGAATTTGAAATATGGGAATGTAAAAATTGTACATTAAGATTTACGCAAAACATTCCCGATGAAAGTAGCATTCACAAATACTATGAATCGGAAAATTACATTTCACATTCAGATACAAGCAAAGGTTTCATCAATAATTTGTATCACACAGTGAGAAAAAGAACGCTTCTTCAAAAAAAGAATTTAATTGAAAAAAAGACTGCGAAAAATGCGGGAAAGATTCTTGACGTTGGAGCAGGAACAGGGGCTTTTTTAAATACAATGAAACAGGCACACTGGGATTGCACCGGGATAGAACCGGATAAAACTGCCCGTGAAAAAGCAGCAGAATTATATGGTTTAAATTTAGTTGAATCCGAAAAACTTTTTTCCTTATCTGCTGAAGCCTTTGACGCCATTACTTTGTGGCATGTTTTGGAACATGTGCATGAATTGCAAAAATATGTAGAGCAATTAAAAAATTTATTATCCAAAGAAGGAAAATTATTTATTGCTGTACCAAATTACACCTCTGGTGATGAGAAAGTTTATGGAGAATTTTGGGCTGCGTACGATGTACCGCGCCATCTTTATCATTTCTCTCCAAAAGCAATGGAAACGCTTGTCAATTCACATGGATTGAAGATTGAAAATATAAAACCAATGTGGTACGACAGTGTGTATGTGAGCATGCTTAGTGAGAAATATAAAACCGGCGATTCTCATCCTGTAAAGGCTTTTATCAATGGAATGATTTCTAACCTGGAAGCAGTTTCAGATAAAACAAAATGCAGTTCGTTGATTTATATTATATCGAAAAGATAACTCTGTTTTGTCTACAGCAAAGCAACAAATAATTGCATTTCCTGGTTCAATCTGATTTCGAAAAGAAATTGACAATAATCCTTTATTTCGAATGAGTGGTAACTGACCCCGCGCCATCATTGTTTTTTTCCCACGTGTCATACTCTTTTGTACTGCTTCCCAAACGATTGGGATTGTATAAGTCGCCAGTTTGTTTTGAAACCAATGGTTTAGGCTGAGGCGGCGCTACTAAAGGTTTTTCAACAGTCACAACAGGCGTTTCTTTTGTAGTCGTATCAGGTGCTGCAGCAGTTACAACGGGTTGCGAAATGACCGGAGGCGCAACTGTAGAAGTAGTTACAGAAGAAGGTTTTGAAATCACTTCAGGTGCAACAGTGGATGTAATAACCGGAGCCGGTTTTGCTTCCGGAACAACAGGGGTTGGTTTTGTTTCAACAACAGGTCCGGTCGCAGGTTGTATTGCCGGAGCCTGTGTGGTTTGAGGGTTATTGGGATATGTTAGTGTTGGTGCGGGTGGATAATATTTATCCATTTTCGGATGTTTGGACGGCTCATCAGTTTGAGCATGAATCTGCAATGAAAATAATGCAACGAATACAAAGATCAATTTGATTATTTTATGTTGCATATATAAAAAACTTTTTCTTAAAGTTAATATTATTAATCCACTAAGATCAGTTGGGAAAAAAATTTTGAAAAATTTTAAACATTTACACATTAAATCTTAAACCCATCTTTTCAAAAAAAACTACAGTAAAGAAAGAAATAGCGGGAATTCTTCTTTTCAATCCATTTCGGCAATCGGTAGAATGTATTATATGTGAATTGAAATAATTATAAGATAAAAAATTTGCGGGCAGTTATTTTCAGGAGGTTGCCACTAACCGATACTTCGTTTTTTTTCATTTGAAAGCGAACTGATTGTGTCTTTCCTGTTTGTGCTTTAAAGCAAATGAAAGCGTTCCACGAGGAAAGTTGGATCAGCATACTGATCATTTCCCTAAAAAAGAAATAAAAAATGAACCTGATATGAAAAGGAAATGAGAAATAAAAAGTGGTACTGATTTTTAATGCAAAAATGGAATAATACTAAAAGACATCAAAATATTTGAAAGATCCATATTAAATATTCACATAAAAAAACCTCCTGTTCTTACAGAAGGTTTTTAGAGGAAAAGTCTTTTTAATTTTTAAGAAAACAAACCGCCTTTTTTCAAATTGCGAACGCCTTCACCAATTTTAAATCCGTTATTATAGATTTCAATTTTATAATCGCCAGTCTGAAATTTGCTGTTTTGAGACCACTCTACTTTTACCGGTTGTTTCTGTCCCTGTACATAATTGATTTGTATTTTTTTAGTAAAAGGTTTTTGGATTCCATCGCGTGTAGTAAAAGTGCCTGAGCCTAAAGCATCGACCTGTACTGGGTTTCCATCAGGAGCCGTAATGCAGATATAAATATCTTTTGGGCCTGAAGGAGTAATTCTGTTTTCGTCTATAACAAAAGAAATGCTCAATTTATCAACACGTTTTGCAGTGCTGGTTACTTTTTCTTTACCGCTATGTTTTTCTTTTATTCCTTCAATAGCAAAATCCGATGCATGCAAAGTGGAACCGATATCAATAACGGTATCTTTTTGATGAATCACCTGGCTGGCAGAATCATAACTTTTTTGCACTACGTCTCTTTGTTGGGTAACCACGCGGTTGGTTTCAGTGAGTTGCGTATTGGCAGCTTTTAAAGAATCAATTTGGGCGGTATAAGTTTCAATGTTTCCTTTCAACTGTGCAATTAGCCTTCTGGCTTCTGCAAGTTCTGCCTGTGTGGCGTTTCTGTTATTGATAATACTTTGCACTCTGGATTTGAGCGCATCAATATCTTTATCTTTCGTTTTTAAAAGACTATCTGCTTTTACATTGCTGGTTTTTAATGCATCGAGGCGAAGAGCAGCATCGTCTAACTCGCGCTGCAACTCATTTTTAGAAGAATCGCTGTTTACAATCTGACTCGTAAGATCCTGTTCTTTCTGCCTGGTTTTGTTTTTATCAAAAATGATATATCCCCAGGTACCCAGCAAAGCGATGACTAAGATAGCAGTTAAAATATTGCGGCCGCTATTGTTTTTGACCACAGTTTTTTCCCCGGGCTTGTCGCTTTCAGGAAAGTTTTCGTAACTCATGTTGTAGGTTTTTTTATTTTGATTAATGTTAATACGTTGTTGAATTTTCCAAAATCATGCCAAGAACACCTGCAGCTTTTAGGGCTGAAAGAAATAAATGAAAGGTATGATTTTGAATGAATTTCATCACAATTTAAGCAAACAAGTTATCAAAGCAATTTATTCATTTTATATTTCCTGGTAACTGTTAATTCTTCATTCTGAATTTTGAATTCGCCATTCTGAATTCCAGATTCATCATTTCACAATTCTGTATTTTTACCGCACAGTAATTATTTTTATTATGAAAAAAACGTTAACCTACCAAAGAGTTATTCAATATTTTTTACAGGGATTGTTAATCCTTGGGCCCATTTCTATCACCATTTATTTTATTTATATTGTTTTTGATAAAATAGATAGCATTCTTCGGCCGGTGATCAATATTCCCGGGCTTGGGTTTGTAATCATTATCGCTTTCATTTTTTTTGTTGGTTATGTCAGTTCTTTTTTTGTAATGGGCAGAATATTGTCGGTCATGGACAGGTTTCTTGAGAAAACGCCGGGTGTCAAATTATTTTATTCATTTTTAAGAGATTTCTTTGAGGCTTTCGCTGGCAACAAAAAAAAGTTTACCAATAACGTTTTGGCCAATGTGGACGACACAGATATCTGGCGTGTTGGTTTCATTACACAAGATGATATGAGCATTTTCGGAATGTCCGATTATGTTGCTGTTTATTTGCCAATGGCGTATTCTGTAGCCGGAAATGTATATATCGTTCCCAAAGAAAAGATAAGGCCGATAACAAGTATCAGCGCGGCTCAGACAATGAAATTTGCAGTAAGCGGCGGTGTTACCCAAACGATTTCCGACTTGCCTGGCGATCACCTGGATGAGGTAATTATTCATTAATAAAATGGTGTGATTTTGAAAAAAATCTTTCTGCTTTTTTTATTGTTGGCATTTACAATGAAATGTTTTTGTTGGGGATTTTATGCGCATAAAAAAATAAATCAGTACGCTGTTTTTTTATTACCGCCGCAGATGCTTTTGTTTTACAAACCGCATATTGATTTCATTACCGAACATGCAACGGATCCGGATAAAAGAAGGTATGCAATAGCGCCGGAAGGCGCACGACATTTCATTGATATTGACCATTATGGAAAATACCCTTTTGAAGAATTGCCGCATAAATGGAATGATGCTGTTGACAAGTTTGGCATCGATACACTAGCCACGTATGGAATTGTTCCCTGGCATATTCAAATAATGCTTGGCCGCCTGACAAAGGCATTCAAAGAAAAAAACTTTACAGCAATATTAAAAAACAGCGCTGAAATAGGCCACTACATTGCAGATGCGCATGTTCCGTTGCATGCTACAGAAAATCATAATGGGCAATTTACTGACCAAAAAGGAATTCATGCTTTTTGGGAAAGCCGTGTGCCCGAATTGCTTGCTGACAAAAGATTTGATTTTTTTATAGGCAAAGCTGAATACATAAAAGATCCCGAAAAGTTTATCTGGGAAAGAGTTTTGGAAAGTGCAAATGCCGCGGATTCTGTGTTGAAATTTGAAAAGAGATTATCGCTGCAGTTCCCCGGGGATAAAAAATTTGCTTTTGAAAAAAGAAACAATGTATTTCTCAAACAATACTCTTCTGATTATACAATTGCTTATGATAAGATGCTGAATGGAATGGTAGAAAGAAGAATGCGTCAATCCATTTTTGCGATTGCCTCATTCTGGTACACTGCGTGGATAAACGCAGGCCAGCCGGATCTTTCAGATTTATCCAAACAAAATTTTTCAGAAAATGATTTAAAAGAATTCGAGAAATTAAATGATGACTGGAAAAACAGCAAAGGGATAAATGGAAGGGAGCATGAGTGACGCAAGAGAAAAGTAGCAGGTAGCAGGAAACAAGCCAGCAGCAAGAAATAATCGAAAAAGCCATTTAAGAATAGATTAGATATTTTTCTTTGTAAGTTTGTTCCGGTTCGGTTAAAGGCATTATATGAATACCGTCAATATTAAATTGTATCAGATTTTAAAGAATGATTTTCATCTAAGTGATGAGAAAGCAAAAGAATTTGCTCAAGTGATTAACGAAGTCCTAAGTGAAAATACAGTCATTAGTGAGTTCAAAAGTGCAGTAAAGGAAGACTTTTTGAGATTGGAACTAAAAATAGAACAAACAAAAACGGACCTTTTAAAATGGTTCATCGGTTTATTCATAGCGCTTGCACTTATGATAATTGGTCTTTATTTAAAAAAATAAAAAACTGCTTTTACCTCTTCGCTCTATATTTTTGCGAAAAAACAATCTGATAAATGATCCACAACTTCAACGCCGGGCCTTCTGTTCTTCCACAAAGCGTATTGCACGAAGCATCAAAAGCAATTCTCAATTTTAATAACAGCGGTTTATCTATTTTAGAAATCGGGCATCGCACACCGCTTTTTGAATCGGTGATGAACGAGGCTGTTTCTTTGGTAAAAGAATTAATGAATCTTGATGACAATCATGAAGTTTTGTTTATGCATGGTGGCGCTACTGTTCAGTTTATGCAGGTGCCCATGAATTTATTAAATGAGAATGAAACCGCAGCCTATGCGGACACCGGCGTATGGGGCACGAAAGCAATTAAAGAAGCTAAACTATTCGGAAAAGTAAATGTACTGTGCAGTTCAAGGGAAAGCAATTACAATTTTATCCCAAAAGATTTCGCTGTTCCTGAAGATTCTGTCTATTTTCATGTTACCAGCAACAACACGATTTATGGTACGCAATGGCATGAAATTCCGAAAGTAAATATGCCGGTGGTAGCTGATATGTCCAGCGATATTCTGAGCAGGAAAATCGATTTTAATTCTTTCGGGTTAATCTTTGCCGGCGCCCAAAAAAACATGGGGGCTGCAGGAACAAATCTGGTGGTAGTTAATAAAAATATTTTGGGGAAACTAAATCGCCCGATCCCGGCAATAATGGATTATAGAAATCATATTGAGGCTAAAAGCATGTTGAATACACCGCCGGTTTTTGCAATCTATGTGAGCATGCTTACACTTCGCTGGCTAAAGGAAAATGGCGGTGTGGAAGCGATGGATAAATTGAATAGCCAAAAGTCAGCGCTGCTTTATGATGCGATTGACCACAGTAAAATTTTTAAGGGAACTGCAGTAAAGGAAGACCGCAGCAAAATGAATGTTTGTTTTGTAATGGAAGAACCTGAAAAGGAAAAAGCGTTTTTAGATTTTGCAAAGCAAAATAATATTTATGGTATAAAAGGCCATCGTTCTGTAGGTGGTTTCCGCGCTTCTTTATATAACGCCTTACCGCTGAGCAGCGTAGAATACCTGGTGCAAAAAATGCATGAATTTGAAATGGGATTATAACATATTAAGAAGCAGTTGTATTTTTCATCCTCTTTTTCAGACTTTGTAATACATATTTAACTCAAAGAAAGGCTATTACACGTTATTGAAAAGTTTTTTAATGCATGTTACCGGCAATTTTTGTTCTTTTTGCCGCTAATGGTTTTCTTTTTGTAAAATCATCCATTTGTTAAAATAATTCCACAATTTCTTTAAGAAGGCACTATTCAGCTACAATTTTTAAAACGGAACCATGGGACATTTCCGGGCATATATTTTGAATTAAATTAGAAAAAAGCTTACCCCATTGAAGTTTTAGAATCATTTAGCGGGGAATTCCGGTTTTTTGAGTTGAATTGCAAAGATCTTTCCGGAAGCCCCGCTTTTCTTTTGCAAAAGCATTTGTGAACAAATAAAAAAGGGCCGGTTTTGATTCCGGCCGCTTTCTTACTTAGAATGAAAAACCCTGGTGTTCACGATTATACAAAATCATATTTCTGCTAATTTCTAAAGGACCATTGTAAGCTTTTACAGATAATCTTTATTTACAGCAAACCAACAAATATTAAACATTTCTGTTTTCGTGAGTAAACATTTTATGCAGAACAGCTCCTATAAATATTTAGTGAAAGGAAATTCATTTGCTTTTCTGAATTGAACAATTAATTTCAAAAAAGTATGGCAGCAAAAAGTTTTTCGTTCAATATCCGGGTTCTCATTTATTGATACTTCAATTCTAAAACGATTACTGTACAAACGGCACATTCTTAGAGCTGCCATTATTTTGGATTCCATTAAAATTTAAAAGCAAGTCCGATATTCAGCACAGAAACTCCATAGCCCAATTCTGCAGATGCTCCAATGTGGTCACTGAAATAATAACGTCCCCCTACAAAAAAGGCATAAGCAACTCCGCTTGCACTTGCTTTGAAATTGTTTTCACTTCCTTCACCTTTCCATTTGCTCGACACAATATTATAGCCGAGCATCAGGCCGCCATACGTATCTATTTTATCGGTTGTGTAGAAGTGGTATGCGCCACGTGCGCCAATAACCGTATAAGAAAATTTCCAATAGTCGCTTCCGGAACCCCACTTAGCGCCGGTTGTGGCCAGGTAACCTCCAACGCCCCATTTGCCATCAGCCACCGCCTGTTCGTAGGAAACGCTGATTGGAGGAAAACTTCCTTTATAACCCGCACCATATAGAGTGGAACCCAGACCCAGTTGCAGGTTCACCACTTTACTTCCTGCGCCAAAAGATTGTGCGTCTGATGATTGAGCGTGTGCAGATTGTACGGCAAAAAGGACCATTGCTGTAAGAAAAAAAACATTTGTAATTTTTTTCATGTTGATTTTTTTAAAAGTTTATGATTTTTTATGGGTGCAAATATCTCCACTCCCTGCACATAAGACAATCCCGAAAAAGCAGGGTTTTTTAAAAATACCGGGAAACTGGTATTTTTTTAAAAAGGTTGGCAGGGAAGGTTTTTTTAGAGAAATTCGTTCGTAATTCGCTAAAAAATCCACATTCACTTACGCAAGACGTTACTTATATATCATGATAAAAAAAATGAAAACACTTGGTTCACCGTGCCGATTTTCTTTCCTGGCGATTACGCTCACGGTTGTTGTGTCTGCGGCGTTTTCACAATCCAACAAAACTAAATCCGAGCTGCAGCAAAATTTCTCAAAAGACACTTCACTGGTAAATCAGTATTTAAAAGTTGTGTTGCCATATACACAAAATATCGCGATGCACGATTCGGCAAATTATTATTTAAAAAAAATAGATTCCCTTTCTACGTTAACGCATTACAGTAAAGGCAGAACCGAATTTTACCGGATGAAAGCCGTTATGTATTATTTTTCAGAACAGGAAGATTCATTGCTATTTGCAATCAACCGCGCGAAGTTTACGGCCGACAGTTCGGGGAATAAAAAAGAACAGGCCCTGGTTGATGAAGTGATGGGCTGGGTTCATCAAAACAGGGAACAGAATGATTCAGCAGCGCATTATTACATAAAGGCTGCAGATATCGCTCAATCAATAAAAGACTATAAATTTTCCGGAGAGATCTTTAATAATTTATCGGTTGTTTTTTGGAGTCTGAGCAATTATCAGAAAGCGGCAGAATATGCGAAAAACGGATTGCATAATGCCCAGGTGGTTAAAGATACTGCCCTGATCGCGAACACGCTTTTTAATCTGGGAAACGCAAAAGCAAGATTAAAAGAGTATGATACTGCATTGTTGTTATATAAAACAGTAAAGGAATTGGTAAATGAACCGATGAAATACAACCAGGTTTTGTTTCGGACGGTTAGTAACGAAGCGTCTATATATACCGAAACCGGCAATACAAAAAAAGCGATTGCGATTTATGAAGACGCCTTAAAATGGAGCGAATCTCTCCCCGATTATTTGTTGTCCTATGCTTATAGTGGATTAGGCACTGCACAGTTTGAAGACAATCAGCTACAAGATGCTGAAAAAAATATGATAAAAGCCATAAAAATGGCAAGCGATGGCGGGGTGAAATTTGGGCTGCGGGATTCGTATTTAATCATGTCTCAAATAAAGGAGAAACAAAAGGCATTTGAACCCGCGCTTGACTATCTAAAAAAATACCAGGCCTTAAATGACACATTGCTGTCGGAATCACGAACGAAATATGTTCAACAGCTGGAAGCAAATTATCATACGGCACAAAAAAATAACCGGATCAGCGAACAACAGATTGCCATCTTGGAAAACGAAAAAACCATTCAGAAAAAAAATCTGTTGAATACTGCGCTGATCAGTGGTTTGGTTTTATTATTAATCATAGGAATACTGGGATACAGAAACTTTAAACATCGCAGCAGGTTATTACAACAAAGCGAAAAATTAAAAGAAGAAAAGATCAGAGAACTGGAACAGGAACGAAAATTAGTGGCTTTGGAGTCAGTGATGAAAGGCCAGGAAGAAGAAAGAAGCCGCCTCGCCCGTGATCTGCATGACGGCGTGGGTGGGTTATTATCAGGGGTAAAATTATCTATGTCAAATATGAAAGGAAACGTTTTTTTATCAGAAGAAAACGCACATTCATTTAATAATGTGATTACGCAATTGGATCAGTCCATTGCCGAGCTGCGGCGTGTTTCACACAATATGATGCCCGAAGCGCTGATCAAATACGGGTTGAAAGAAGCGTTGGAAAATTATTGTGAAAACATGAATGTATCTGGAAAAATTAAGGTGCAATTGCAAACGTACGGAATGGAAAAACGCATGGAGCAAAGCTCGGAAATTATTATCTACCGGATTACACAGGAATTGCTGAATAATGTTATCAAACATGCGAATGCAAAAAATGTTTTGATACAGCTCGTTCGTGAGGCCGATCGGTTTAATCTAACTGTAGAAGACGATGGAAAAGGATTTGATGTGGAAGAAATTGAAAACAAAACCGGCGCCGGATTATCAAATATCAAAGCCCGCGCAGAATACCTGGATGGCAGCGTTGATATTGTTTCGAAAAAAGGGGAAGGAACGTCAGTGAATATTCAGGGAAGCTGTGGCTGATTCAGGTGTTGAATTATTGAATTTTTAATGATTGATTTTTTAATATTCAATGTTCAATTTTCAATGTTCAGTATTCAATTTTCAACTTCAGTATTCAATCTTAATTCTTAATTCATTATGCCGGTAAAAGTTTTCATAATAGATGATCATCCAATGGTAGTCGCGGGATTAAATTCTTTGCTTGGTCAACTGGAGAAAATAGAAGTGGCGGGAGCCGTGTCGAATGCCTTTGATGCGATTCCTTTTTTAAAAAAGACCAAAATTGATGTGATTTTATTAGACATCAACTTGCCCGATATCAGCGGAATTGATCTTTGCAAAAAGATCCACCAGGAATTCCCGGAGATTAAAATTTTGGGAATCAGCACTTTCAGTGAGCGCAGTTATATATCGAGAATGATAGAAAACGGCGCATCGGGATATCTGATTAAAAGTGCTTCTGCTGAAGAGATTGCGGCAGCAATTGACACAGTCCTGCAAAATAAAATGTACCTCAGTATTTCATTGGAACATCTCACAAAACCTTTATCCATCGCACCTTCAGATAATTTACCGGCACTTACCAAAAGAGAAAAGGAAATTTTACAACTGATTTCCGAGGGTTTGACTAACAATCAAATTGCTGACAAATTATATATCAGTCCGCTGACTGTCGATTCGCACCGAAAAAACTTATTGACTAAACTAAACGTAAATAATACCGCTTCTTTGATAAAACTGGCGGTGCAAAATGGGCTGATTTGAAAATAAAAAATCATAGTTTTTTAAAAAACCTTTCCGTATTTCCTTCTTCCGTACCTGCCTTATAATAAGTCCTGAAAAATTCATCGGCTGAAATGGTCCCGCTTCCTTTTATAGCAAAAAGAATAAGCAGTATCAATACTATCACCGAAAGTACCAGTTCGAAAGTGCTTTGATCCACCCGTCGGATATTTACAAAAAATATGGCCACTAAAACGATTGGGAGCTGTATAATGCAGCAGGCACGCGTGAACAGGCCGGATAAGATAAATAATCCGCACAATAAGGTGAGATAGGCAACAATAAAAGTAATCACTTCAGAATATTGTGAAAAAACGCCTACTTCGGTTCGTTGTACCAACAATTTCAAAAGCTCTGTATCGCGGATAAATACGATTCCCTTCCAAAAAAGAATAATGCCTAGAAGCATTCTTAAAAGTGAAAACCAGGCTGGTTGTTTAATATTGGTTTGGGGGGTTACAGGAGATTCAATCATCAGTGAAAAGATTTAAGATGAGAAAATAGAAGAACTTGCCTTATGAAAGGTATTTCAAATTAACTTATGTTACAAACTTTGTGCAAATTTGCACTTCAATTTTTTGCATGTTACCTGTTATAGAAAGATTTTCCCTTTGTTGCCTATTGTTCTTTTTCTCCTGTTCATCGTCAAATAAGGGTCAGAAAGCAGAAGGAATACAAGGTTTAAAGTTTTTAAGTGAATACGTTGTTCCTTATAATCAACAATTTGAAAATACCACAATCGGCGGCCTTTCCGGTATAGATTACTACCCTGAAAAAAAAGAATATTATTTAATTTCTGATGATCGTTCCGAAAAAAATCCTGCCCGGTTTTATACTGCCGCCATAACTATCAATAAAAATAAAATAGACACGGTAATCTTTTTGAAAAAAACCTTTTTGAAAAATCAAATGGGTAATTTTTATCCCAATAGTTTACACAACCCTTTTGAAACGCCCGATCCGGAAGCATTGCGATATAATCGTACGAACAATACGTTTATCTGGAGCAGCGAAGGAGAAAGAATTGTAAATGGTGAAAAAACCGTTTTGGAAAATCCTGCAATCACAGAAATAAAACCGGATGGACAATTTATCGATACATTTCAATTGCCTCTCCAATTGATAATGCATTCAAGTGAAAATGGCCCGCGTCAAAATGGAGTATTTGAAGGCTTAACTTTTTCAGGCAATTATAAATCGCTTTTTGTAAGTGTGGAAGAACCTTTATACCAGGACGGGCCGCGAGCCGGCGCCGGAGATTCTTCAGCCCTTGTAAGAATCATCCGCTTTGATATGAACAGCAAAAAGCCCGTTGCTCAATATGCTTACAGGATTGACCCCGTTGCTTATCCTGCCATTACTCCTTCATCATTTAAGATCAATGGAATTTCTGATATTTTATCTTTTGATAAAAATAAACTCCTGGTAATAGAACGGTCGTATTCTACCGGAAGGCTCTCTTGCACAATAAAAGTTTTTCTGGCCGATATTTCATCCGCAGAAAATATTAATGATGTGACTTCGCTGAAAAATAAGCAGGTAAAAGTTGTTTCAAAAAAATTATTGCTCAATATGGACGATCTGGGAATTTATATTGACAATATTGAAGGAGTAACATTTGGCCCCACACTGTCAAACGGAAAAAGATCCCTGATTTTTGTCGCCGATAATAACTTTAATCCACTGGAACAAACACAATTTCTTTTGTTTGAAATTGAATAAATATGAAGGCAGATTTTTAGCCGAGATTGAAAATACAAATCACACTTATTTGTTGGTTTACTGCAATTGCAATTAGCAAAATAATAAAGCGGCGGTACATTAGCACATCAGCAAATTATCAAATCAGCACATCAGCAAACACTTCTTTTCATATATTCTCCCCAGGTAAGATTATCCTGTCCTTCTTTGATGCTTTGGGCTTTTTCGATTGCAAAATTAGCAGCGGTTTCTACAACCCAATTAAAATTTTCCTGTCCCACACTACTCAAATCGGCATCAGGAGCGGGATTGCAAAAGTCAATGGCATAAGGAACTCCATTACGGATCGCCAGTTCAACTGTGTTGAAATCATAACCCAAATATTTACAAATTCGGAAAACGATATCAGTCATTTGATTTACTTTTTCGTTATCTGGTCTGAAATCGGCCGCATAACGAAGGTGATGCGGATTACGTGGTTCATAAGGCATGATGCGGATATCTTTTCCTCCAATGCAATAACAACGGTAATATTCATCAAAAACAATTTCCTCCTGCAGCATCATCACCAATTCACCGGTTTCGCCATGTTTCGTAAAAAAATCATCTATCCCGGTTACCTTATAAACGTTTTTCCAGCCGCCTCCGGCATGAGGCTTCATGTACGCAGGAAAACCAATGTATTTAAATATATTATCCCAATCTAATGGATACGTAAGATTTGAAAAAGACTGATCAGATGTTTCGGCAGGTAACGAACTGGAAGGAATTAGCACTGTTTTTGGAACCGGCACATCAATTTTTGTCATCAGGCAATTATTGAAAAACTTTTCATCAGCGCTCCACCAAAATGGATTATTGATTACGGCGGCACCGTTCAGCGCTGCATTTTTCAGATAGGCACGGTAGAAAGGAACATCCTGTGAAATACGATCTATGATTACATCGTAGCCGCTTGGTTCTCCCTGCATTAATTTGTCAATAATTACGGGTTCGGCGATTATTCCTTCTACATTTTTTTGATTAACTCTTTCTATAAACGCCTCAGGAAAACTTCTTTCTTTGCCAAACATGATTCCAATTTTTTTCATAATGTTTTTTTGATTGAATGAAAATAATGCAGGTGAAACGATCCGGAATCGATTAATACTCCTGGTTGCTAATTTAGCAAAATTAATTTTTGAGGATAAAAAAACCCTGGAAATCTGTAACGTTTCGGCAAATAAGCTTTCAAGAATATCTTATCGCTCTACCAGTTTAAAAAAGCGACTTTCCTTCCCACCTGCCGTTTCATCCTGGTAGAGAAACGCAAGTTTGCGATCCTGAAAAATTTTGAACCATTCATCCCATGAGATATCTTCAAGAGTATCTTCCCCGGAATATCCCGGAAAATTTATCCGGATAATTCCATCATCTTTCCCTCCCACTCCTTTTACTTTTGTAGGTTTTCCTTCACGCTCTTCCGCCCATTTCTTAATCACCTTGAGGTCTGTTGTAGTTTTTGAACTTGACATAGTTTTTATTTAAAAGTTTATCAAACTTTGTGCTAAAAAGCATTGTCCGATAAATCTTTTGGTTTCCGAGAGGTGATACCTTTTCGAAAAGGCGTCCTGGAAACCAATCCCTTTTTATCTGGCACAATATTTTGGTGGTTTTATAAAAAAGTATCATGAAAACGGGGAATGTTTTACTTGCCGCTGCAGCTGGTACTGCAGCAATGACTTTGTTCAGTTACTTAATATCACGGAAGAAAAATAAAGATTTCAGGGAACCGCGGCTATTGGGCAAAATGGTTTACAGGGCCGTGCCTGAAATAAAAAAGCCAGAGGCAAAGGTAGCAGGATGGATATTGCATTGCGCAACGGGAGTAACTTTTACCATTATTTATAAATTACTTCTGAAGGATACAGAACTTAAGTCAAACATCCCTGAGGGTGTTGTTTTGGGACTGATAAATGGTGTCGTTGCCGCCGGTATCTGGAAAGCAACTTTCAGCCTTCATCCCGATCCGCCTGAAATACATTTCAATGATTTTTATAAGCACCTGGTACTTGCGCACATCGTATTTGCCACTACTTCTTTGTTAATCCTCGATGATGATAAATAATATTGAGCTGAAAGCTGAAAGTTCAAGGTTGATGGTTGCGAGCTCACTGAACATTGAATATTGAACCTTGAACCTTGAACATTAATTTATTTTCGCTGAGAATTTTCTATTTTTGAAAATCTATGCAAACTGAAAACGTAACTGGTTCCTCTATCGAAACTCACACAATTGATTCTGCATTTTTAGAAAGAAAAGTAACTGTTGATTTTTATCTTCCTGTCCAAAAAAACAATTTAAACGAATCTGAACTTTTATTGATCAATGACGGTCAGGATTTAGTTTCCATGAATTTTCAAAACATTTTAAAACAGCTTTCAGGAAAAATTCTGCCTTTACTGTGTGTTGGAATTCATTGTGGTGAGGACAGGAAAAATGAATATGCAACTGCAAATGTTTTAAATGAAAATGGCCTTGGTGCAAAAGCTGGTTTGTATGCATGTTTTATTTTGGAAGAATTAATTCCGTTCCTGAAAACAGAATATCAAATATCATCTTTTAAACAAAAATCATTTTGCGGATTTTCCCTTGGAGGATTAAGTGCACTGGATATTGTATGGAATCATCCAAATGAATTTTCAAAAGCAGGTGTCTTTAGCGGATCACTGTGGTGGCGCACAGTTTCACAGGATTATGCCGGATTTTCTGAAGAAGATCACCGTATCATGCACAATGAAATTAAAAAAGGAAAGTATTACCCGTGGTTAAAATTCTTTTTTGAAACGGGCACTTTGGATGAAACTGCTGACAGAAATAATAATGGTATTATTGATTCGATTGATGATACATTGTCATTAATTACTGAACTTGAAAAAAAAGGATATGATCGGGAAAACGATATTTTTTATTTAGAATTAAAAGACGGCAGACACGATGTAACTACATGGGCACGGGCAATGCCGGAGTTTTTAAAATGGGGTTGGGGGTTGATCGTTCGGGGTTGTAGGTTGAAGGTTCCAGGTTTGCATTAGCAAATTAATCGATTTTTATAGTTGCATTGTATTGATGTTGCTCTAAAAGCTGACTCAACAGATTGTCTGATGTTTTTTCATTTCCAATCAAATCACTCAGTTGTATTTTATCCAGTAACTGATCAATAGAAAACTGGATCATCTGCCAAAGTGAACGAACAGAACAATCGACAGAATTGGTGCAAAGCCGGCTGGCGCCGGTAAAATCACTGCAAAAATCTTTCGTGTATAAAGAACCGCCAAGCGTCTTGAGAACTTGGTTAATATTAATTTCTGTTGCCGGTTTCGCTAGAATATATCCACCTATGTTTCCGGGTGTACTATTGATAAAGCCTGCCTGGCGTAATATCCGCGTGAGTTTTGCAATGTAAGCTGGAGACAAGCCTTCTGCAACACTCAATGCCTGGATGCTCATACTTTCTTCGTCATGGCATCGTGCAATGCGCAGCAATATCCGCAAACCGTATTCTTCCTGTGATGTGATTTTCATGATGAAAGCCCCTAACCCCGAAGGGGAACAGGACAAATGTTTTATGTTATGTAATAATTATTATTCTTCTTCTCCAATGAAATATGTTTGGAGCTCACTTTTCTTCTCCCCTTCGGGGTCGGGGGCTACATAAACCCCAACTCCAACATCGCTACCTCGCTCATCATACTTCTGTCCCATGGTGGATCCCACACTACGGAAACGTGCACATCATTTACACCTGCTATCGCTCTTACTTTATCTTCTACTTCCACTGGTAATTCCTGTGCGGAAGGACAGCTTGGAGCAGTGAGCGTCATTACAATCTGGACATTATTGATAGGCAAAATTTCCACTTCATAAATCAATCCCAATTCATAAATATCAACAGGAATTTCAGGATCGTAAATTTCATGCAACGCTGCAATCACCTGTTCTTTTAATTCTTCTGTTTCCATATTTTTTTATTTATGCCGCATCTGCTGCTTTATAAGCCAACGCGTAGTTTTTGATTTGCTTTACCATCGACAACAGACCATTAGAGCGGGTTTGAGCCAAATGCGTCATCATGCCGATGTCTTTTATAAAATCCAATTTTGCGTTTAAAATTTCATCCGGCTTATGCCCGGATAATACTTTAATCAACATACTGATTAATCCTTTTACTATGATGGCATCGCTGTCTGCTTTATAAAAAACCTTTCCTTCTTTGAAATCAGAAGTTAGCCAAACGGTGGATTGGCAGCCTTTAATTATGTTCTCTTCGACCTTAAATTTTTTATCTAACGGTTCCAGTCTTTTGCCAAGATCAATGATGTATTCATATTTTTCTTCCCAGCTATCAAACAAAGAAAATTCATCCGTTATCTCTTCCTCTCTTTCTTTTATCGTTTTGTATTCATTCATTTACGAAAGCATTTTTATGGATTTTTGAATCCCTGAAATCAATCTGTCCACTTCTTCTTTTGTGTTATACATTGCAAATGATGCACGTACCGTTCCAGGAATTTGAAAACGTTCCATTAATGGCTGAGTGCAGTGGTGGCCGGTTCTCACAGCGATTCCCTGGTTGTCTAATAATACACCGATGTCCTGCGGATGAATATTTTTTATGATGAAAGAAATAAGGCTTACTTTATTTTTTGCATTGCCAATAATACGCAAACCCTGAATGGATTTCATTTGCTCCGTTGCATATTTCAACAAATTATTTTCATGATTTCTGATCAAATCTTTTCCCGTTTCTGTGACAAAATCCAAAGCCACTTTTAAAGCAATTGTATCCGCGATATTTGGTGTTCCTGCTTCATATTTATAAGGCAAAGCCGCATAAGTAGTTTTTGCAAAAGTCACTTCTTTTATCATTTCACCACCACCCATAAACACGGGCATTTCTTCCAATATTTTTTTCTTTCCGTAAAGAGCTCCGGCACCGGTAGGCCCATAAACTTTATGTCCTGAAAAAGCAAAAAAATCACAATCCATTTCCTGCACATCAATATCCAGGTGAACAGAAGATTGCGCGCCATCTACCAAAACATGGGCGCCATTTTCATGCGCCAAATCAATAATTTCTTTCACCGGATTGATGGTTCCCAAAGCATTAGAAACATGAACAATCGAAACCAACTTTGTTTTTCGGGAAAGTAATTTTTTATATTCATCAATCAACAATTCGCCTTCATCATTTATTGGAATTACTTTTAAAACAGCATTTTTTTCTTCGCACAAAATCTGCCACGGCACTATGTTTGAATGATGCTCCATAGTAGAAATAATAATTTCATCACCTGCATTTATGTTCTTTCTTCCCCACGTATAAGCAACCAGGTTGACTCCTTCGGTTGTGCCTCTTGTGAAAATGATTTCTTCTGATAATGCTGCATTAATATAATCTCTGACCGTATTCCGGGTTGCTTCATAAGCCGCTGTTGCTTCTTCTGCAAGCGTGTGAATACCACGATGAATGTTCGCGTTATAATTCGAATAATAATAATCAAGCGCATCAATCACGACCTGTGGTTTTTGTGATGTAGCCGCATTATCCAGGTAAACCAATAGTTGATTATTTACTTCTCTTTCCAGCACTGGAAAAGATTTCCTGATGACGTTTACATCAAATGTCGGTGATATCGTGGTAGTTGTTTCCAGAAATTAAAAATTAAGAATTAAGAATTAGGAATTAAGAATTAAGAGAGCCTTCAGCATTTTGCATTCACCTTCCTCCCTTCAGCCTTTCTTCAATCAATTGCTCTGCATATTCTTTCAACGATTCTATTTTAATTTGTTCAATAATGCTTTCTGCAAATGCTTTCAATAACATTGCCTGTGCATGTTCTTTAGATATTCCCCGCGCTCTTAAATAAAACAACGCTTCTTCATCCAATCTTCCTACTGTGCAGCCATGAGAACATTTTACATCATCTGCAAAAATCTCCAATTGTGGTTTTGTATTCACACTTGCATTATCGCTCAATAAAATATTATTGTTTGTCTGGTAAGCATTGGTTTTTTGAGCATCCGGCCTTACAAAAATCTTTCCGCTAAATACGCCGGTCGATCTTCCATCCATCACACCTTTGTACAATTCATTGCTGAAACAATTCGGCATTCTGTTGTCGACCAAAGTATGATTATCAACATGGCTGTTGCCTTTCAATAAATACAATCCATACATGTGCGCTTCATTGCCAGCCACTTCCATGATAATATTGGTATTGTTGCGAATCATGCCACCATCAAGGCTTACAACGGCTGTATGTACATAACTCTTCCCAATCTGCCGTATGTGTGTTGTGCCCACATGGCTTCCGTTTAGTGAGTCGTTTTGAATTTTATAATACTCAAAAATCGCGTTTGTATTTACGATAACTTCCAAAACTTCATTGGTAAAACTATCCATGGAGCCAATGGTTTTGAATGTTTCGACCAGTTGTAATTTTGAACTTTTATCTGCAAAAACAAGGCTACGCGGTTGGGACAAAATATGATTTTCTGTAGCATCAGAAATGTGATACAGGTAAACAGGATTTTTGATTATTTGTCCTTTTACTGCATAAATAAAAACGCCGCCATAGATAAAAGAAGTGTTGAGCGCATGAATGGCATCATTAATAAAAAGCGCACTTTTTCCGAGATGTTCATTCACTAAATCTTTATAAATTCCGTTTGCAGCTTCTTCCAAAGGCAAAATAATCAGTTCCTCTTTTGGTGAACGAATGGAAGAAAGTTCTGGTGCATATTTTCCATTTGCAAAAACCAATTCATTCGCATTTTCATAACCCGGCAAACGCATTTCATCAACCTGCGATTTTGAAGTTCCGGTTTTTATTTCATCTTCTGTCAGATGATATTCTTTCTTAAACAAATCGCTGACATTGGTGTATTTCCACTCTTCGTTTTTAAAAGTAGGAAGGCCTTTTTTATTAAAATTATTAAAACCTTCTTTCCTTACAGCACTCAAATAATTATCAGGATCAATGCTTTGAAGCTGATTAAATTTTTCTTCTAAATATTCTAAATTTATTTTTTCCATTCAATTAATTGTGTTTGTAAACCTTCCTTATCTATTCAATTAAACTTTAGTAAAAAAGTTGCTTTCTTTTTTTCCAAATCTTATTAGCTCATAATTCAACAATGTAATAAGGTTGGATTTTTGTTGATTGTTTTGTTATTAAAGTTGATTTCTCTAAACTTTCAAAACCATTCTAAACTTATCTAAACCACTCTAGCCAATTCTAAACCACTCTAAACCCACAAACCATTCTAGATTGCTTCTGACAAACTAAACTCATCTTTAATAAAATCATATCCTTTTTCTTCCAGTTCCAAAGCCAGTTCTTTTGTTCCGGATTTTACAATTTTTCCATTCAGAAGTACATGAACAAAATCTGGTTGTAAATAATCAAGCAATCTTTGATAATGCGTAATCACAATGATAGCGCGGTTTTCATCCCGTAATTTATTTACACCGCTTGCCACAATCCGGAGGGCGTCAATATCCAACCCTGAATCAGTTTCATCTAATATAGTCAACCTTGGCTCCAGCATCGCCATTTGAAAAATTTCATTTTTCTTTTTTTCGCCACCGGAAAAACCTTCATTTATTGATCTTGTTAATAATGACTTATTAATTTCAACCAAATTCATTTTTTCTTTCATTAGTTTCATAAACGAAACAGCATCTAAAGGAGCAAGTCCATGATATTTTCTTTTTTCGTTGAGAGCAGTTTTGATAAAATTAGTAGTGCTCACACCAGGAATTTCTACAGGATACTGAAAGGCCAAAAATAATCCTTCACGCGCCCTGTCTTCAGGAGATAACTCCAAAATATCTTTTCCCAGAAAATCCACAGAACCTTCTGTTACTTCATATTCTTCTCTTCCGGCCAAAACCGAAGCGAGTGTACTTTTACCTGAGCCGTTTGGTCCCATGATAGCATGAACTTCACCCGCCTGAACATCAAGATTTATTCCTCTTAAAATTTCTTTTCCTTCAACGGATGCATGTATGTTTTTGATTGATAACATTTTCTTTTCTGATATATGATTTAATAATTGTTTTATTTCTTTTCCTTAAACCTTGAACTTCGAACCTTGAACTTCGAACCTTGAACCTTGAACTTTGAACTAACCAACGCTTCCCTCAAGACTTACTGCCAGCAACTTCTGCGCTTCCACAGCAAATTCCATCGGCAACTGATTCATTACTTCTTTTGCAAAACCGGTAACAATTAATGCTACAGCAGCTTCTGTATCGATGCCACGCTGACGGCAATAAAAAAGCTGGTCTTCACCAATTTTTGAAGTGGTCGCTTCATGTTCGATAACGGCTGTTTTATTTTTTGATTCTATGTAAGGAAATGTATGCGCGCCACATTTATCGCCGAGTAACAAGGAATCACATTGAGAATAATTTCTTGCATTCACCGCATTTTTTCCTGCTCTTACCAAGCCACGGTAACTGTTTTGGCTGTGGCCGGCAGAAATACCTTTTGAAACAATCCTGCTCCTTGTATTTTTCCCCAAATGAAGCATCTTCGTTCCGGTATCAGCCTGCTGATGATGATTGGTTAAAGCAACGGAATAAAATTCACCAATAGAGTTATCGCCTTTCAAAATGACACTTGGATATTTCCAGGTAATTGCAGAACCGGTTTCTACCTGTGACCATGAAATTTTAGAATAATCTCCCATACAAATTCCACGTTTGGTAACAAAATTATAAATACCACCAAGGCCATTTTCATCGCCTGGAAACCAGTTTTGAACAGTGGAATATTTTATTTCCGCTTTTCGATGTGCAAATAATTCAACCACCGCAGCATGCAGCTGATTTTCATCGCGTTTTGGGGCAGTGCAACCTTCCAGATAACTAACATAAGATTCTTCTTCAGCAATGATTAAAGTACGCTCAAATTGTCCTGAATTTTCTGTATTTATCCTAAAATAAGTAGATAATTCCATGGGGCAACGAACACCTTTTGGAATATAACAAAATGAACCATCTGTAAAAACTGCAGAATTCAAAGCAGCAAAATAATTATCAGTCATCGGCACGACAGAACCAATGTATTTTTTTACCAAATCGGGATGATTTTGGATCGCTTCGCTGATGGAACAAAAAATAATTCCAACTTCTGAAAGTTGTTTTTTAAATGACGTGGCGACTGAAACACTATCCATTACCACATCTACAGCGACACCTGTTAATCGTTTTTGCTCATTCAGGGAAATTCCCAGCTTATCAAAAGTTTTGAGCAATTCAGGATCCACTTCCTCAAGGCCGTTTATTTTTGCCTTTTTCTTTGGAGCGGCATAGTAAATAATATCCTGGTAATTGATTGGTGGATATTTTACATTCGGCCATTTTGGCTCTTCCATTTTCAACCAATGCGCATAAGCCTTCAGGCGCCAATCCAACATCCATTGAGGCTCATTTTTCTTTTTCGAAATGAGGCGAACGACTTCTTCACTAAGGCCTTTAGGAACTACATCGGTTTCAATATCGGTAACAAAGCCATATTTATAATCTCTCGACACTGTTTCTTCCAAAACATCCATTTCTTCTTTCATTATTCCCTTTTTAAGTTGAAATTGTAATAATTTTCAGATAGCAAAGATAGTGCGTTTGGCTGTTTATACAAAATAGTATAAATAGATTTAGGGATAATTTAAAAGCCTATTTTGCCATCAAAATAAATGACAGTAAGGGTTTGCCGCCTCTTTATGAAAAGAGGAATTTTTTTATCATCACCATTTATTTGGTATATGAACTGAAACGGTGAATTTTACTTTTGTTCTTTTATAAGCCAAATTTCTTCTTCCGGCTTTTTAGAAATCCCTGTTTTCAGGTATATTAAAAAAACCTGTTTTTGTGGGATTGTGCGGCAGCTGAATGTAGCAGACATTTGCAATAGATGGAAAACGACCATATTACTTAATGAAAATCAACCGCTTTAATGATTTTGACAAGAACAGGAATTGGCAATATTTGTTGTTTTACTGTAAAGAAGCGAAACAAACGTTCAAATTTGGAATAGAGACGTGACAATGAATGAAAATTATTTGAAGAAATCAGCCGGCAAAAAAATTATTAAAAATTTTATTTGTTATGTAATTTATAAATTCTATTTTAGCGCTGCTTCAAACGTGTGAAGAAAAACTAAAATATCAGGCTGAAAATTCGTTGTTCGATACCCGATAAAAACCTGCTCCCCTAAGAATACATCTTTTACGTTGTAATTAATTTTTCTAAATATTTTCAATTATGAAAAAGATTCTATTAACCCTTTTAATCGTAGTGGTATTGGTAATTGTTGTAGCAGCTTCTTATGTAAAATTTGGATTGCCGAGTGTAGGAAATCCTCCTGATTTACACGTGGCTCTTACACCGGAACGTGTGCAACACGGAGAATATCTGGCCAATCACGTGTCCTTATGCATGGATTGCCATTCTACGCGCGACTGGAAAAAATTCTCCGGGCCAATGGTACCGGGAACGAACGGAAAAGGTGGCGAATTGTTTGATCAAAAAGTTGGATTTCCCGGCACATTTTATTCAAAGAATATTACGCCTGCAAATATTAAAGACTGGACTGATGGGGAAATATTTCGGGCAATTACGACAGGCGTTGACAAAGACGGAAAGGCGCTTTTTCCCGTAATGCCTTACCATTATTATGGCCACATGGATAAAGAAGATATTTATGACATCATTGCTTACATCAGAACACTGCCCGCGATTGAAAATAAAACACCTGATCACAGCATTGATTTCCCTATGAATTTTATTCTAAACACTATTCCGGCAAAAGCCTCCTTTGTAGAAAAACCTGCAAAATCAGACACCCTGAATTATGGCGCATATCTTACCAATGCTGCTGCATGTATGGAATGCCACACACAGGTAAACAAAGGGCAGGTAATTCCTGAGCTTGCTTTTTCAGGTGGGCGTGTTTTTAAGATGCCTTATGGAGAAGTACATTCTGCCAATATTACTCCTGATAAAGAAACAGGAATAGGTGGATGGACTGCTGAACAATTTGTAACAAGATTCAAAAGTTATCTAAGCCCTGGAAATATCACTGAAATGGGCCCTACTGATATAAATACCATCATGCCGTGGGCGATGTTTGCAGGAATGGACACATCAGACCTACGTTCTATTTATGCTTATCTGCAAACGTTGAAGCCGATTAAAAATCATGTAGATCATTTTGTAGTGGTAGCAGAGGAAAAGAAGTAATTTTATCATGAATTAAACGAAAAAAGGTGAGAAGCTACTCTCACCTTTTTTCGTTTATGATTTTAAAAGTCGGGATGACTGGATTCGAACCAGCGGCCTCTTCGTCCCGAACGAAACGCGCTACCGGGCTGCGCTACATCCCGAAACTTTTTTGTGGTAAAATTAAGAATTAAGATTTATGATTTAAGATTTATGATTTATGATTTGTGATTTGTGATTTTAGATTAATGAAAATTAAACCCCGGAGAAAAGACGAATGATTTTATTTAACTGTTTGCGTATGGGAGATTTTATCCCTCTGCGCGAAATAAGAAATCTGTTTATTTGTTGATTTACTGAGTTAGAAAAATAAGCATCAGAAAATAGCCTGTGCTTTTTTCCCAGGAAAAATTACATTTGCTTTTAAATGTTAACAATAAATTTATGAAGAAAATTATTGCAATAATCTTTGCTGCATCTATTATCATACTACCCGGATGCAAAAGCGCCAGCAATGGAAATCCAAAAGAAACGCTTAGTCACTTCTTTGACGCCGTTTCAAAAAAAGATATGAATGAAGCAAAAAAGTATGCTACAAAGGACAGTGAAGGGATGCTGAGTATGATGGAAATGGGTATGCAACACATGAACAACGATCACGCAGATAAAATGATGGACATGATGAGCAATATGGAAATGGGCGATGCCTCTGTTCATGGAGACCAGGCAACGGTACCGGTAAAAGATAAAAAAACCGGAGAAACGACCGACTTCCTTTTGAAGAAAGAAAATGGCGATTGGAAAGTGGCTTTTGACATGGGTACTTTAATGGAAATGGCTAACAAAAAAATGAAAGAACATGGAATGAATGATACGGGAAACATGAAGGAAGGTGATAGCGCGGAAATGAACGAAGGCCTCGACAGCGCTAATTCCCAACTAAAAGAAAAAATGAATCGTGCGCAAAAATTGATGGACAGCTTGAAAGCGTCTCAACAAAAATAAACGGAATAATTTACGATATTCAGCAAAAAAACACCTTTGAAAAGGGTGTTTTTTTGCTTTACAAGCAAAAAGATATTTACCTTCATTTAAAAAAAAGAAATGAAACGTGTATTATTTGTAGTCGTATTTTTTACAACAATCGCTGCTGCCTGTAACGATTCTGCAACCGTAGATAAAAGCGATCCATTGGAATCCGGAAGAGGTTTTATTGATGCATCTTTGAGAGGCGATTACATCAAAGCACAAAAATATATGTTGCCCGACAGCACCAATATCGAATACCTGGAAGGCCTCAAAACATTCAACAACAACATGACTGCCGAAGACAGGCATGGTTACAGCAATGCGAATATCATCATTGATTCTTCTATTTCAAAGTCTGATTCTGTGGACATCATTTATTATACAAACAGTTATAAAAACAAACCTTCAAAAATTAAATTAGTAAAGCAGAATAATGAATGGCTTGTAGATTTTAAATACACTTTTATCGGAAATTAACCGGGTTTATTGATCAAGAAATATGAAAATTTTATTACTCGTTGGTGTAGGAAGTTTTATCGGAGGAGTTTCACGGTATCTTATGACCTTATTCGTTCAAAACAAATTTTTTTCAACATTTCCATACGGAACACTTGCTGTAAATATCATAGGGTGTTTTTTGATCGGAGTCATTTTTAGCTTTAGTGAAAAAGGAAACTGGAATCCTGAATGGCGTATTTTTTTGGCCACAGGAATCATGGGCGGTTTCACCACTTTTTCTTCTTTTTCAAACGAAACAGTAAGCATGCTGCGGGATGCGGAATACTGGCCGGCGTGCTGCTATATTTTACTAAGTGTTTTTATAGGTCTTGCTGCTACATTTACAGGAATTTCTTTAATAAAATATTTGTAACAATGGAAAACAACCCTGACGCCAAATTGTTGCGTATTTTCCTGGGGGAATCGGACAAACACCATCAGCAGCCCTTATACGAAACAATTGTTTTTGAAGCGAAAAAACAATCGCTTTCTGGTGCAACTGTTACACGGGGCATCATGGGCTTTGGGGCGAACAGCAAAGTACACACCGCCAAACTTTTTGATATTTCCACGGATCTTCCGGTGATTGTAGAGATTGTAGATACCCTGGATAAAATAAATTTGTTTGTGAAAACGGTAGAACAACTTTTTGAAGAATCAAAATCAGGAGGATTAATCACCATTGAAAAAGCCGAAGTCATTAGGTATCGGTCAGGTAAGTAGAAGTTGAAAAGTTCATAGTTGAAGGCTGGTGGTTCAAGGTTCGAGGTTCAACAATTAATAATTAACACTCAATAACCAAATAAAATATAACCAATGTACGTTTTACATCCATGGCATGGGGCTACTACCGGCGATGAAGCACCGCAAATTGTAAATGCGCTGATCGAAATACCGCAGGGGTCAAAATCAAAATACGAAATAGATAAAAAGACGGGATTATTAAAATTAGACCGCATTATTTATTCCTCATTTCATTACCCGGTCAATTACGGTTTTATTCCGCAAACGCTGGGAAAAGATGGTGATCCACTGGATATTTTAGTGATGTGTTCAGAAGCGATACAGCCCTTGTGCCTTGTAGAAGCTTTTGTAATCGGTAATATGCAGATGATAGACTCAGGACTGATTGATGATAAAATAATCGCAGTAGCGGTACGCGATCCTGGCGTTAATTATATTACCAACCTCGATGAAGTGCCGCAACATATTTTCAAAGTTTTAAAAAATTATTTTGAACAATATAAAGTTTTGGAAAATAAAAAAGTGGAAATAAATGATTTCCAGGATAAAGAAAAAGCATTTGAAATTATTAATGAATCCATTCAATTTTATAAAGAAACTTATCCCAAATAACAGAAACAAAACCAAAACAAGCGAATGAAGAAATTACTACTGGCTGCGTTGATCTTTAGTGGATTTTCATGCACAAAAAATAAAACCCCGGGAGATCCCGATCCTCAGTATTATACCAGGTGCGGCACGCTGCTCACAACGCCCATATTAGACAGTTTTATTCCTCCTACTTATTACATCAGCGCTATTGTCGCTTTCAAAGAAGGGAATGAAGTCGTGCATTTTCATGGCAAGGTTACAGGCGATCATGACGGCTCCTGGTATTTACCAAGATATAACAAAGACAGTGTTTATTGTACCGATCCGGTAAAAAAATAGAAAATATAATTTCTGGTTTTTCGCCGTACTCCCTAAGGATTCTGAATCTTGTCTTATGCCCCATAGTCACCACTTACCCAGCATTTTAAAAAAATGAGAATCCCCCTTATTTGTTCCTTTACTGAAACAAAAAAATAGAGACAAGAATCTTTTAGTTGTATGGCTTGTGCGTAAGATTTTTAAATGGCGTAATTTTATTCTTTCCATAATTCAAATTATTTATGCCCAAAAGAAGTGCAGGCATCCTTTGGTTTCGTAATAAAAACAATCGTTTGGAAGTTTTTTTAGTACACCCCGGCGGTCCTTTCTGGAGAAATAAAAATAACGGAACATGGTCTATTCCAAAAGGAGAATTCGATGAACATGAAGATCCGCTTCAGGCGGCTAAAAGAGAAATGTTTGAAGAAACCGGAATAGATGCAGATACAGCTGGCAATAAATCAACATTTATAGAATTAAACCCGGTGAGGCAAAAGAGCGGAAAAGTTGTTTATGCCTGGTTGGCACAAGGAGATTTTGATGCATCCAAATTAAAGAGCAATACATTCGAAATAGAATGGCCGCCCAAAAGTGGCAAAATGACTGCTTTTCCGGAAGTTGATAAAGGTGAATGGTTCAGTACAGAGGCGGCAAAAGAAAGAATTCTCTCCTACCAGTTGCCTCTTGTTGTTGAACTGGAAAATATATTGAAAGGAGGAAATGGAAGGGTTATTTCTTAATAAATTTCACCGCCTTCTTCCATTCTCCTATTTTCAAAAAGTATAATCCGGGAGGTAAAAATCCCACATCAATTTTATTGGAGATGGAACTGTTTTTAATAGAATAAACCACTCTGCCATTGACGTCAGTAATTTTACCGGCAGGATTATTCATCTGAAACGCAGGAGTTAAAAAAAGATAATCGTGAACAGGGTTTGGAAAAATATGGAGCGTTTGCAAATCTGCGTTGGAAACAACAACCGATGCGGAAGTACTACTGACTGTCGTTCCCTTTAAATTTCCATCGACTGAAACCGCTGTAATTTTAAACCATACTTTATTGCTATTTCTGAGATTGGTTTGATTCCATTGATACGAAGTATCTTTTATTCCCTGCGCTATTGTTTTAAACGTTGCCTTATCATCAATACTGTATTCAAGATTATAAGTGACGGGATTGCCATCATCCGGGTTTATCAATTTCCAGGTAACAGGCGCGGCGGTATTATACTTCCCTCCATCGGGAGATTTAATTATGACCTGTGGATTTTGATAAGAATGTAAAAGTTCAGCAAAGCCGACTCCTGTTACAGAAACGCCATTCACTGTACCGGAAATTTCTGTTGCTCCTTCAAAGAATCTGAAAGGCCACGTAACTTCATTGTTGTGATGTTTCGTCGTAATGATGAGATCCATGTTATTTTTTTCTGAAGTCAGCCTCCATTTATCAGCATAACACATGGCACTATCGGGCATCCAGCTATATCCCAATCGTTCCATTTTAAAATCGCTGATTGTATATTGAGTGGAATCATTTACATAAGCAGATAAAAGACAATATTTTTTATTATTTGGAATCTTGTTATCTGTAGTAAAAATGTTCCAGAAATTCATGTCCGTTCCATTGGATAACTGCGCATGAAACCATTCATATTTTTCTCCCGTCCACGGATTGAAATTACCATATTGGCGGTCGATCCATGCAAGGCCTTTTACCTCTTCGGTTACTCCATTTAGTGTAAATTGTCCGGCAACTTCTACCTGTGTTTGCGCATAATACCAGGTATAATTTGACATGCCTTGTTCGAGATAACCGGTGCCGCCTAATATCAGAGGGCGTTTTAGACTTGTATAATTTAGATTCAATTGCAAACCTGGAGATGCTGCATGGATAATATATTGATATGGAATCAGTTTATTGTTCCCATCTTTTTTATTACTCCATGATTCACTGTCGCCCTGGTAAACATTCGCCTGTATATCCAGGTGGCCATTAGCCAGGGTGCCATAATTCACCGGTTTGGAATCCTGGTAAAATTTGCCGGTTTCCTCATCAGTAATATTCAGTATACGAAAACCGTCGAAAGAAGCGACAGGAAAAGAAAAATAAGTGAGCATATAACTGTATGTCTTACCGGAAGTGGCGCCGGTTAAATGGCCGGAAGTGTACCACCATTCTACCGGTTCAGTGCTATGGCGGCCTTCATCTTTTGGAAAAGAAATTGCACTTGCTTGTGGCGTGTACGGGAAAACTTTCCAGTCTTGTGAATAACAAATGTTATGACAGAAAACAATGGTAATAAAAAAGTAAAACTGAAGTTTCATGCAAATAAGCTGGTTAAATTATCGCTTTGAAAGATACTCTTTCTTTTTCCAAATAACTCCTCTTTCATTCAAATAATTCAACACAAAATCAAAACAATTTTTATCATCTCCAATCAGCTCGGGAGGAAACACACCTTTCTTTCTAAACAATTTATTTGCGAGCAAATTTACAGAAGCAGCGCACGTGTAACCGGTTGTTCGCGCCATTGAGGAGGTTTGTGTTGCTTCATCATAATAATCAAGCAAATCATATTCAACAGTTTTTCCTTCTCCACGCAACACTATTTTCATTACGGTTAGTTCTTCTTCATTTGTATCAAGTTTCCATTCATTTATTAAAATCTTTGAGGTAAAATTCAACGGGGAAATTTCATTTCCATCAACCCTGATTTTTTCTTTACTAAAAAAACCGCTCTGTTGCAAAGCAGTAATCAGCGCCGCATGGCCTGGATAACGAAGGGTTTTTTCTTTTTGGTTAGGAATATGGGGCATCGTATATAAAAGCGAACGCAGGCCATCTGTATTGAATGCTTCCAAAGTTCCCAATCCTCCAAATTCCATCAATTCCAAATCTGTCAATGCAGGTCTAATAATGATTTTCTCATTCTCTTTTAATCGTGCCGGCCGGGTATATTCTTCAATTACATCAATTGGAGAAAAAGGGGCTTTATATTCAAACGGTGGTTTTGGATGAACAGGCAGTCCTCCAACATAGATTTCGAAATCATCAATTTTCATTTCTTTATTGTAACGGCCAATAATGTAATTGCTCATTCCGGGAGCGACTCCGGTATCAACAATTGCGGTTACATTTTTTTCTTTGGCTAAAGCATCCAGTTGCAATGCATTTTCAGAAAAAAAAGAAATATCGACTACATTTTTACCGCAGCCAATTACTGTTTTTAAAGTATTGAAACCCATAAAACCCGGAACGGCTGTTACCACTAAATCAAAAGGCCTGAGGAATGCTTCATAGGCAGGAAGATCTTTCAAATTTTGTACAATAATTTGAATTCCGGGATTTATTTGTTTGAGAGATTTTAGATTATGTTCACTAATATCAAAAGAAGTAACGTCGAAGTTTTTTGCAAGATCAAGAGCAATAGCGCTTCCTACCATACCTGCTCCGAGAACAGCCATCTTCATATTTAAAAAATTTCTGCAAAGATGCTGAAAAATTATCGGTGCAGCAAAGCAACAAATAACGAAGATTTGATTTCTCAGGTAGTTCGTGCATAAACTTCATTTTCTTGTTTTACCAACCTTAATTCTCCGATTGTTCCGCAAGAAAAGTGTAGGGATCGATTGAAAAATACGGCTCCAATTCTAACGGAAGTTCGCCAAGTTCGATATTCAGGCAGCATTTATTTTCCCTGATTTGCCACAGGTATAAATTTTTATTTCTTTCACAAATTTCAGGTAGCATTTCTTCTAAAAGTCCGTTCCAGCAAGCATCCTGCAATTGATCAGATTCAGAATTACCATGATCATTTCCCGAATTATTTTTTTCCCAGCATTGCATTGAAGTAAAATGCGTGCCGGTCATCAATAATATTTCCTGTTGTAAATTTGTTTCCATGATTGACAATTTTTAATTCCGTTATTAAGACGGAAAATTTGCGTCATAAATTAATACGTTTCCTGAAAATTAATGTTAAAAAGAAAGTAAGTGCCAGGTTGATAACGCAAAAAAGAAAGATGTTATTTTATGAAAGGATGCATGTTAACAATTGTATTTTAAAATAATTAAAACAACGGTAATTTGCGGAATAATTTACCTAAATGAAAAAGGTTTTTTCTCTTGTTTTTGCAATTTTTATGTATTACTCTGCATTTTGCCAGCAAAACATTTCCATTGATTCCGTTTCAAAATTTATTGGAGATACCGTAACCGTTTGCTCTAAAGTTTATGGTGTGAAAGCTTTGGAAAATGAAAGCTTTGTAAACCTTGGTGCTAAATATCCTGAATCTCCTCTTACTCTCGTTATTTTCACTAAAGACCTTTCGAATTTCACTGGAACAATTGAATCTTTATACGAGGATAAAAGTATTTGTGTGACAGGAGTGCCCGAGCTGTATAAAGACAAGCCGGAAATGATTATTTCGTCTCCAACACAAATTGTAATTCATTAAACACGTTGTTTTCTGCACTGTAAGCGGGATTGTAACTTCCACATCAACATATTTTTATCTTAATACGATAATAAAAAAATATTTCCGAACAGCTTACCATTCACAAACTATTCGTTTATTTTTATTGCTAAAACAAATACCTTTTCATGAAATTATTTCTGCTCATTATGTCCATCTCTATTTTATCTTCCTGCAAAAACAAGCAAAAAATTGATCTCCTGGTTTATAATGCAACGGTCTATACTGTTGATAGTAGTTTCTCAAAAGCAGAAGCAATCGCCGTTCAAAAAGGAAAAATTGTTGCGGTAGGAAATTCAAATGATTTGCTTAACGAATTTGATCCGGAAGAAAAAATTGATGCGCAGGGAAAATTTATTTTTCCTGGTTTCATCGATGCTCATTCACACTTCCTCGATTATGGTCTTGGATTAAACCAGGCGGATCTTGTGGGCACAGGAAGTTGGGATGATGTACTTGACCGGGTGAAAAAATTTTCTGCTGAAAATAAAGAAGGATGGATTGTTGGAAATGGCTGGGATCAAAATGACTGGCCGGTTGAACATTTTCCTGACAATGGAAAATTGAATGAATTATTTCCAGACAGACCGGTAATACTATCAAGAATAGACGGCCATGCGGCGATTGCAAATAATAAAGCTTTGGAACTTGCCGGAGTGAAAGCGGGCGATAAACTGGAAGGTGGAGAAGTAGAAGTTGTGAATGGAAAACTGACAGGCATTTTAATTGACAATGCAACCAGTCTGGTTTATTCAAAAGTGCCGAAGCCAACAACGGTGCAACTTACAGACGCTTTATTGGATGCTCAAAAAAATTGTTTCGCTGCCGGATTAACCACCGTTTCTGATTGCGGACTTGATTATTCGATGGCATTGTTGATAGATTCTCTACAAAAAAAGAATGAGTTGAAAATGAAGATGTATGTGATGCTTACCGATTCTAAAAGAGATTACGATTTTCTTTTTAAAAACGGAAAAATAAAAACAGAAAGGTTGAATGTGCGCGCTTTCAAATTATTTGCCGATGGCGCTTTGGGTTCAAGAGGCGCTTGTTTGTTGCAACCATATTCTGATAAACCCGGCTGGAGCGGTTTTTTATTAAGTTCACCAGAACATTTTGATTCGTGCGCTAAAATCATTTCTGAGCACGGATTTCAAATGTGTACTCATGCCATCGGTGATTCGGGAAACAGAACGATCCTGGAGATTTATGCAAAATATTTGCAAGGAAAAAATGATCGGCGTTGGCGTATAGAACATGCGCAGGTCGTGAATAAGAATGACTTTCACTATTTTGGCGATTACAATATCATTCCTTCTGTGCAACCCACTCACGCTACCTCGGATATGTATTGGGCAGGCGATCGTTTGGGAAAAGAAAGATTAAAATATGCTTATGCCAACAAAGAATTGATGAATGAAAATGGTTGGATTCCATTGGGCACTGATTTTCCTGTTGAAGATATTTCACCAATAAAAACATTTTATGCCGCCGTTTTTCGCCAGGACGCAAAAGGTTTTCCCCCTGATGGTTTTGAAATGGAAAATGCATTAACGCGTGAAGAAACGATTCGCGGAATGACCATTTGGGCTGCAAAAGCAAACTTTGAAGAACATGAAAAAGGAAGTTTGGAAAAAGGAAAATTTGCAGATTTTGTAATGCTGGATACAGACCTGATGAAAGCCAATGAAAAAGATGTTTTGAATACAAAAGTGCTGATGACTTTTGTAAGTGGAGAAAAGGTTTTTGAGAGAATAGGAAAATGAATTATTTGTTCTTTTACTGATAAATTCTTTTTGTTTAATTCCTCAAAATTCCGGTAATACTTTGTATAGAAATACCTGTTATGCTGGTCAAAACAGTGATAAATAATATTCGTACAATTCGTGGAATTCATGGATAAAATATGATAATTTCCTGATAAAGTTCCGGCCTTAAAAACACGCATAAATCGAATTCACCTACCTTTGCGCGAAATAAAAAAAATTAATGAATGAATTTGAAGGCTTAGGCCTAAATGAACAGCTTGTAAAAGCGGTTGAAGATCTTGGATTTACTACCCCCACTCCGATACAATCAAAAGCAATTCCCATCTTACTTTCAGGCACTACAGATTTTGTAGGACTTGCACAAACCGGAACAGGAAAAACAGCGGCTTTTGGTTTACCTTTATTACAATTGATTGACGCTTCTCAGAAATATCCTCAGGCATTGATTGTGTGTCCCACACGCGAATTATGCTTGCAGATTTGTAACGATATACAGGAATTTAAAAAGTATTCGAAAAACATTATTGCAGAGCCGGTCTATGGCGGCGCTTCTATCGTCATGCAGATTCGCGCTTTAAAAAAAGGCGCGCACATTGTTGTGGCTACACCCGGAAGGTTGATTGACATGATTGAAAGAAAAGCAATCGACCTGCAAAAAGTAAAATATGTTGTCTTAGATGAAGCAGATGAAATGCTGAATATGGGTTTCAGAGACGATATAGATTTTGTTTTGAAAAATACGGTAAACCGCGAAAGCACCTGGCTTTTCAGCGCCACGATGCCGGCAGAAGTAAAAGCAATTTCAAAAAATTTTATGGACCATCCACAGGAAGTGACTGTGGGTAAAAAGAATACAGCCAACGTAAATATTGACCATCAATATTTTATTACTCCCGCACATTCGCGCTTCGAAACTCTAAAAAGGCTCGTAGATTTTAATCCCGGTATGTATGCAATTATTTTTACCAGGACTAAAATTGATGCACAAAATATTGCAGAAAAATTGTCTAAAGAAGGTTATGATGTAGAATCATTGCACGGCGATCTGACCCAACAGCAAAGAGACAGGGTCATGCAACGTTTTCGCAACAAAGATTTACAAATATTGATTGCAACCGATGTTGCCGCCCGCGGAATTGACGTGGAAGGAATCACACATGTGATCAATTATGAACTTCCGGATGATATTGAAGTTTACACGCACAGAAGCGGCCGTACAGCGCGTGCGGGCAAAAGCGGAATTTGCATTTCCATCTGCCACAGCCGCGAATCTTTTAAAATTCGCCAACTTGAAAAAATGGTGAACGCGCAGTTTCATAAACTGGACATTCCAAGTGGAAAAGATGTATGCCGTAAACAGTTTTTCTTTTTTATGGATAATCTGATTAATACCGATATTTCTAATGGAGCTTATGAAACCTATATGCCGGAACTGGAGAAAAAATTTCAGGAAATGGACAAAGAAGAAGTGCTTAAAAGAGTGGCGGCGCTTGAGTTTGACCATTTTTTGAAGTATTATGAAAACGCCGAAGACCTGAATGCACGGCAGGATTTCAGGGAAAAAAGAAATGACAGTAGTCGCCGGGATAATAATGAAAGAAGGGAAAGACCTTCCTATCAACGTGATGGCGGATTTACAAAATTATTTATCAATCTTGGTACAAAAGATGGTTTTTATAAAGCCAGTTTTTTGCAATACATTCTTGATGAAAGCAACTTGAAAAAAGAAGTGTTGGGACGAATTGATCTTCGTGAAATGAATGCCTGGATAGAAGTAGATAAATCTGCTGCAGCAAAAATGATCAAAAGTCTGGATGGAAAAATGTATAATGGGCGCCTGATAAGAATGAATGAAGCAGATGGTGGCGGCGGAAACAGAAGGCCGTTGCGTGAAAACAGGCAGCGCATACCGGTAAGAGAAAGAAGGTAGGTGAATTGTGAATGCTGGATAATACCACCAGGATTCAATATTTATCCTCTTTTTACTAAATCCGAAAGACCCCAATAAGCTTCTCGCGTTAGTAACCGAAGCTACCTTCCTTACACTCCAAGCATATTAACAAACATTGAATGGAAATTGAATATTCCAAGGCAAAAGGAGTATTTAATAAGGCCTATAAGGTTTTGAAAACCTTATAGGTCTTATGATAACTACCGCTGCGTTCCGTGTCTCACAAACCGTTTTTATACTTGCCTTCATCTTCGTGCCTCTGCGAAAAAAAACATGCTTATTTTTTTATTCTCCCCATGCAGTAACCATCACATCCCGTTCTCCTCCCCGATTGCGATGTTCACATAAATAAATTCCCTGCCAGGTGCCAAGCGCCAGTCGCCCGTTTTGAATGGGTATCATCACAGAACTGCCAAGGATAGCGGCTTTCAGATGTGCCGGCATATCATCATCGCCTTCATAATTATGAACATAGTGCCGGTCACTTTCGGGAACTAACTTATTGAAAAAATATTCAAAATCCTTTCTTACCGTTGGATCTGCATTTTCATTGATGGCAAGTGAAGCAGATGTATGCTGAATAAAAACCTGGCAAATTCCTGTGGTGAATTCCTGCATCTGTGGAAATGCTTGTGCAATTTCTGAAGTGATCAAATGAAAACCTCTTCTTCTTTCTTTAAGACGGATTTGTTGCTGATAAATTTTCATAACGCTTAAATATTGAATCGTGAAATAGTGAATGGCGAATGGTGAATGGCGAATGGTGATTGTGATTTGCAAAATAAAATGTTTTCTTATTTTTTTTTAATTGCCGGTGTGCTAATCGGATTTGAATCACCAACTGGTCGGGATTGATAGAATCTTTCCCCCTTATTTCTTAAAGGATTCTAATTTGAAAGTAGGGCTTTATTCAATTCGGTTTGTTGCGAAAGCAGGCCGGCTTTTCCTACATCCAACAGCAACAAGCGAAAATTACGAAAAGCCAATATTTATTTGTTTACTGACCATCTTAAGATAATGATGGAGTCATATTTATACCTGTCCGGTTATTCGGGAAAATACGGACAGCCGGCCAAAACTAATGTCAGCAGCGCTTTTAATTTTTAAACTCCTCACTTCAAACTATAGTTTCGATACAATTTCCAATGATTTTTTTACATGTTCATCGGGGGAAATGTGATCGGTTTTCGATGAAAAGACAGCTACAATTTTATCATTTTTATCAATAACAAATGTTGTTCGCGGTATGAAGCCATGAGTAACCTGCTCGCCCGTCACATCTTTCACACCCGGCTGCGGAGGCATCAACTTCAGGCCATAAGTAGCAGCAATTTTACCTCCGGTGTCTGAAGCCACCGGAAATTTCCCTGCACAATAATCGGGATTAGATGAGAACGACATCAATCGCTGAATATCATCTGCTGATACACCGATAATGGTCGCTCCTGCTGCCGTAAATTTATCCTTGAGTTCCGCAAAAGTATGTGCTTCCAAATCACAGCCGCCTGTGTATGCCGCAGGATAGAAGTATAACACTACCGGTCCCTTGGCAAGGGCATTTTTTAATGCAAAATCGAATTCATTTCCCGCCAGGCTGGCCTTTGTCGTGAACATCGGTGCTGTCGAACCCTTTGACAACACCCCGGATTGGCCAAAGCTATTACGGCTAATGAAGATCAAAAGCCCTAAAATTAAAAGGAAGCGGAGGTGATTTTTCTTTGACATAGCGAATGGTTTATGAATACAATGATAAATGCCTCACAAACGTACAAAAAATTTGAAGATAAATGGTGGAGATAGAGCGAATGATTACCACGATAAACTACATATAAGCCGTGGGTTCATTGTTTTTATTCATGTGCAGGTTTAATTTCTCAAAAGCAAATTTCAATGTTGCTTTTGCCGTTTCTGTTGCAATTCCTTTGCACCGATATTTTTCAATAAGCCTATATATCCTGTGCAAAAAATTATATCATTATTGAATAGTCCGTTACAAACTTTAGTTCAGTCCAACTTATGAAATGGTTTATCTTCTTGTCAATTATCGCCCATCGTCCAACTCCGTTAGCAAAATATGGTTGAGGTATTTTTTTATCACTTCTCTGACCTGGTCAATATTTTCAACCCGATGCTTTGTTTCATTGCTGAATTCCCCCGGTTTTAATAAACTTCATTTCAGCCGTAAATGGGCCTGTTTCCAATGGCCAAAGCTGCAATTCGCCCGCGATTTGATTGCTGAATATGTTCGAAATATATAATTGGTGATGGCATTGGTTGCAATTATTTTTGAATTGTGACCTTACTATTACCATTGAGCTCCAGACCAGTAACTCTATATTTTTTTGGACATAGATAAAAAAAGAGATTGTAAAAAAAAAGGCAACAGTCTAAGCCAGTATCAAAGCTCATTGAAAATCATGGCCGGTTCAATCTTCAATTACAACACCAGAAAATAAAACAACAAATGAAAACTTATTTATTCATAATTTTCATGTTAGCCCAGTCGCCCGCAACTTCCGCGCAGTCATCGATCAAGGGCCATATATCAGATGAGAGCAGCTTGCCATTATTCAATTGCAGTGTTGTATTACTGCTTGCCCGCGATTCTTCATTGGTCAAAAGCACACTGACTGATAGAAATGGTGATTTTTTATTCAATCTGAATTCTTCCGGTAATTATTTGATTTCTGTTTCTTACACAGCGTTTTCACATTTCTCCCAAAGCATCACCATTCATGAAAATGAAAATTTGACTCTTGACAATCTTACCTTACATAAGGAGGAATTGCAAATGAATGAGGTGAGAGTTACTGCGAGGAAGCCCTTTCTCGAGCAACAGATTGATCGCACGGTGATAAATATAAAAGCAGGCATCACCAACATCGGCGGCACCTTGCTTGAGGTATTGGAAAAAAGCCCGGGTGTACACGTTGACTATAACAGCAATGCGCTGAGCATGGCCGGCAAATCGGGCGTGCGGGTAATGATTAATGGCAAAATGAGCTATCTTACCGAAGCAGCTTTGTTTGATTTATTGCGGGGCATACAAGCCGGATCAGTAGAAAAAATAGAGATGATTACCACTCCTCCTTCCAAATATGATGCAGAAGGAAATGCAGGATTTATTAATATCGTATTAAATCAGAATCCGGATGAAGGCTTTAATGGCAATTGTTACTTTACTGCCGGTGCTTTCAAAGGCACTTCGTTTGCTTCTGGAGTTGACATCAACTGGAGAAAGAAAAAAATAAATGCTTATGGAAGTTTCGGAGCAAGCCGCCTGGCTCAAAAGCAATATTTTACCAGTTATAGTTCCATCATTTTTAATAATACAGAAACAGAATCGAACATCAGATCTGACAGAGACCCCTATCAGCTTAATTTCAATGCAAGGCTTGGAATTGATTTACAACTTACACCAAAAACCATCGTCGGCTTTTTGGTTTCAGGGTATGATAATGAGTGGAGGATGAATGCCTGGAATATTTCCAAAACTTACCGTAATAAACAATTGGACACCCTCCTGCACATTGCAAACAAAGAAATCAATCACTGGACACACCTCATGGGCAACGTGAATATTCAGCACAAATTCAGAAATAACAGCGGGCTCACTTTCAACACAGATTATTTGTATTATGGTAACAGCAATCCTTCCAATTACAACAATCAATATTTTGATAACGCGGAAGATGACATCAAAACAACCACCACACGAGCTTCAAAAAGAACAGACATTAAGATTTTGCCCTTACAGCTCGACTATTCTTTTTCTATTCAAAAGTCCCTGTGGGAAACCGGAATAAAATATACAAACGCTTCATTTATCAATGATGTATTTGTGGGTGAATTATTACAAGGCTCGTGGCAACGCAATGATGAATTTGCCGGCGTGTATAATTTAAATGAACAGATACCTGCTGCTTATATTTCAGCCTCCTTTAACTTTAATCCTAAAAATCAATTTAAAGCCGGCCTCCGGTATGAACATACCCAAACAGTTCTAAACAGCGATACAAAACAAAATATTGTAAACAGAAGTTACGGCAATTTATTTCCTACAGCCTTTTGGTCGCACAGTTTTAATGACAAAGACAAAATCAATCTTAGCTACAACAAGCGGATCACAAGGCCCACTTTTAATGATCTGGCTCCCTTTATGATCTTTAGCGACCCACACACATTTATTTCCGGAAATGTGAACCTGAAGCCTGCTGTAACAGAGGGCATGAAAGCTGAATTTATGCACAAGGCATACAGCTTTTCACTGGCCTACAGTAATGAAAAAAATAGCATCGGAGGCTTCCAGTCACAGGTAAAAGCGGAAGACAATAAAGTGTATGTAACTGCTCAAAATCTGGATTTTCTCAAAACAACAAGCCTGATTGTGAATGTTCCGATTACGGTTACATATTTCTGGTCTTCGTTTATAACCGTGAATGCCAATTACCAGCAAGGCAGAGCAACATTTACAGGCAATGAACAGGATATGGATTTGTTTAACGTGAGCATCGCCGGATCGGAAAACTTTACACTTCCTTCAAATTTTGGAATCGAACTTTCAGGGTTTTATTCATCTAAAATGCTTTCGGGCATTTCATTGATGAAAGCGATGGGAAAATTATCTTTCGGCGTTCAAAAAAAGTTTACCAACAGTAGCCTCAAATTTTTAGTGGATGACATTTTCAGCAGTATGCCGATTAGACTCGTTTATAAAGATCCTGCTGTTCCTTATCATGGTAACATGGATGTAAACATCGATTTTAGAATTTTCAAATTGACTTATACGGTATCGTTTGGAAATAAAATTTTAAAACAGAAGCGGGAAAGAACGACGGCTTCGGAGGAAGAGCAAAAAAGGGTTTCGCAATAACGTTTTTTAATTAAATATTCCATTAGATTAAAAAAACCATTAAAAATTCGTTTACTACTACCCATGAAAAACTACGGGCAACATTATCAATTTTGCGGGGTTTTTTTTTCGACCTGTGCGGCACAATACCCCATCTTAAAACCGGATTCTGTTGTTAACCCTCTTTCCGATCCTGATAAAAATTTCCTTCTTTTCAAAAAAAGGTTTAGATTTGTTTACCTACCCTTCGCAAGATTTCGCTTCTTCCTGATTCACACTCATATCCATCAATTTTTCATCAAAAATTAATTCAAATGAAACAGATCTTATCAGGCTTATCAGTCCTTATCTTCTTTTGGGTTTCCTGCAAAAGTTCAACTTCGAACACCGCTGCAACCAGCTCAAACACCCAAAATGAGGCAAACATTGCCAACAACGCTAAAATATACAAGGCGATTGAAACGGGCAATGTCGGTTCGATAGACACCCTCATCGCCACTGATGCCGTCGATCATGATGGTCCCAATGGTACCGATATCAAAGGACGCGACAGTATTGTCAAAATGCTTGGCGATATGCATAGCCACATCAAAGACCTCAAGGCCGATGTAATAACCAGCGCAGGCAACGGCGATTATGTGTTTTCGCTCGTGCATATTAGCGGAACCCCTACAGATTCATCGATGGGCATGCCTGGAAAAAGCTTTGACGTAAGAGCAGTTGATGTTGTAAAGTTTAAAGACAATAAAATTACTGATCACTGGGGATTCACCGATGATGCAACCGTTAGTAAAGAAATGATGGAAATGCAATCGAAAATGAGTGGCGCTGATAAAATCAAAAAATGATCTTCCAGAACGTGATCTATCGTCGGAAACAGGCTGAAACGATGGATTGAAAATTTCATTCTCTAGGGGCAACCCCTTGCGGTTGCCCTGAATTAACATTCTTACGATCTATTAAGGATTTGCCTGTGTGATAAAATAAATATTGAGCAACACATAAATCAACAATAAAACCTGCGCGGTGATCATATCGAATTTGCGCGCTTTTATTTCTTTATGGTGTTTTACTAATTTTAAA
Organism: uncultured Chitinophagaceae bacterium; assembly: GCA_963706825.1. Taxonomy (GTDB): domain Bacteria; phylum Bacteroidota; class Bacteroidia; order Chitinophagales; family Chitinophagaceae; genus Ginsengibacter. The sequence goes on from CAVPNT010000009.1 coordinate 211,272, forward strand.
GAATAAGAGGTAGCGGCAACAATAACAAAAATGAAAAATAAAGTAACGCCATGAAGGGTATCAACCAGCGTAAAAGAAGTGGTTTCGGGCAAAGAAGAATCAATAATATATTTATTACCAATGACAGCGAAAAGCGCGCCAACGCTGAGCCCGAAGCGCGAACCCATTTCATCCGGATCAATATAAAAACAAATGTAAGCAATCAGAAAAGCGATGTACATTCCAAGGAACATTTTCCAGAATAAACCCGATGCATCCCTGCTGATATTTAAAACAACTTTAAAAGAACTGTACTCACTATGGGCCACGCTAAGAGTAGGATCACCAAAACCGGTTTCATATTTTTTTATACCAACAGAAATTACACAGTTATTAATTGTCCAGCCGCTAAGCGTAAAACGCGGGTCATAATTTTTGCCAACAGTATCCGCCACAAAAACAAGAGATTTTGAATCAAACTGGGAGTTCTCCAGCGATAGCCTTAACTTTTGTTTGTCGAATGGAAAATTCCGGATCCGCCAGCTATCTTTCATCAAACATTGCATTTTCATTAAAAGGTATACCTCGTTGTTACTGCTATCTATCGTTGCAAATGACCTTGAAACAGATTTCGCCTGGGGCACCTCCAGATTTTGCATAAAATCAAAATCCTTGTTTTTATATTTCAGCCAAAGCCAAAAGGTAATGGCATATTCTTTTTGCTTAAAATCAATGTCGTGAATACTGGTAATATAAATTCCGACTTTTACTGTATCAGGTTTTTGCTGTGCATACGCTTTGCCGGTAAATCCACATAAGCAGAGGATATTAAAAACCACAACAATGAAAATGTTTTTCATGTTACTTTCGAATAAAAAGGAAAGGTATTGAAAGCAAATGGGAAACGTCGATTTCCGGAAAAATTTTGTTCTGCGATTATGCAATTCGGTCACTGTCAGGCCATGAGTTCTGTCATTGCAGCAATGAGGCGATCTCAGTGCGAATTTCCGTCATTGCTCGCAAAATAGAAATTCATTTTATTTCTTCATTTGCTGCCATGAATTAAACAATATTATCGAATATTCATCCGTCAATTTTAAGTAATTTTGCACGCCTTGATTTTTTAAGAACAATCAAAGCAGATTTTTTTCTAACTAAAATAAAAAATTACAATGGTTTTTGATATTGACATGATTAAACGGTTTTATGAAGCATATACTGCAAAAGTAGAAGCTGCACGTAAAGTTGTGAATCGCCCCCTCACCCTTACTGAGAAGATTTTATATGCACATCTTTGGAATGGCAATGCCACACAGGCTTTTGAAAGGGGAAAAGATTACGTGGATTTTGCACCAGACAGAGTGGCTATGCAGGATGCGACTGCACAAATGGCTTTGCTCCAGTTTATGCAATCCGGAAGAACCAAAGTTTCTGTCCCATCTACGGTTCACTGTGACCATTTGATCCAGGCCCAGATTGGCGCTGTTGCAGATCTTACCAGGGCCAAGTCACAGAACAAAGAAGTGTATGATTTCCTCGCTTCTGTTTCTAATAAATACGGAATTGGCTTTTGGAAACCCGGCGCCGGAATCATTCACCAGGTTGTGTTAGAAAATTATGCATTTCCCGGTGGAATGATGATTGGCACCGATTCTCATACGGTAAATGCCGGCGGATTGGGTATGGTTGCTGTTGGTGTTGGCGGGGCAGATGCGTGTGATGTGATGGCAGGATTGCCATGGGAATTAAAATTTCCCAAACTCATCGGAATCAAATTAACCGGAAAATTAAACGGATGGACCTCATCTAAAGATATTATTTTAAAAGTGGCCGGAATCCTTACCGTAAAAGGCGGAACCGGTGCTATTGTTGAATATTTTGGTGAAGGCGCTACTTCTTTATCCTGCACGGGCAAGGGCACTATCTGCAACATGGGTGCAGAAATCGGCGCTACCACTTCTATCTTTGGATATGATAAAAAGATGGGTGATTATTTGCGTGGAACCGGCAGAGAAGAAGTAGCCAGGGAAGCAGACAAATTGTTTGACAACCTGACGGGCGATAAAGAGGTATATGCAAATCCTGAGAAATATTTCGACCAGGTAATTGAAATAAATTTATCGGAATTAGAGCCACATATCAATGGCCCTTTCACTCCCGATTTGGCATGGCCTATTTCGAAATTCGCAGACGCTGTTGAGAAAAATAACTGGCCTGAAAAACTGGAAGTTGGTTTAATCGGGTCCTGCACCAATTCATCTTATGAAGATATCACACGTGCTGCTTCTGTTGCGAAACAAGCGACAGAAAACGGTTTGAGTACCGTATCAGAATTTACCATTACCCCCGGCTCAGAACAAGTAAGATATACAGTGGAACGTGACGGCTATCTGAAAATTTTCGAAGAAATGGGTGGTGTGGTTTTGGCTAATGCATGTGGGCCTTGCATCGGTCAATGGGCGCGTCATACAAATGATCCTGACAAGAAGAACTCAATCGTCACTTCTTACAACCGCAATTTTGCAAAAAGAAATGACGGCAATGCAAACACTTATGCGTTTGTTGCATCTCCCGAAATAACCACCGCTATGGCAATTGCCGGCACGCTTAAATTTAATCCCCTTACAGATTACCTGACCAATGTAAATGGTGAAAAAATAAAACTAAAAGAACCCGAAGGAATCGAAATGCCTGTAAAAGGCTTTGCTGTTGAAGATGCAGGATTCCAGGCGCCGGCAGAAGATGGAAGCAAAGTGCAGGTAGAGGTGTCTCCCACTTCCGATCGGTTGCAATTGCTGGAACCATTCGCGGCATGGAAAGAAAACGATTTGAAAAATTTAAAACTGCTGATCAAAGCCAAAGGCAAATGCACGACTGATCATATTTCTATGGCTGGCCCATGGTTGAAATATCGCGGGCACCTGGATAACATCAGTAATAATCTTTTGATAGGCGCGGTCAACTTTTTTAATGATCAGACCAACCTGGTAAAAAATCAACTAACCGGCGCTTATGGTCCTTTGCCCGATACGCAAAGAGCTTATAAAGCAGAAGGAATTGGTTCTGTAATTGTTGCTGATGAGAATTACGGCGAAGGTTCTTCACGCGAGCACGCGGCAATGGAACCAAGACATCTTGGTGTAAAAGCGGTAATCGTAAAATCGTTTGCACGCATTCATGAAACCAATCTGAAAAAGCAGGGGATGCTTGGAGTAACATTCGCTGACAAAGAAGATTATAATAAGATTTTAGAAGATGATGTAATTGATATTAACGGACTGGAGCAATTTACTCCTGGTAAATCTTTGGAAGTTGTTTTGCATCACAACGATGGAACTTCTGAATCTTTTATGGTAAATCATACTTATAACGAACAACAGATAGAATGGTTCAAAGCTGGCGGAGCATTGAATATTATCAGGAAGGAATTTGAGAGCCGTTAAATTTAGTTTACAATTATTATGATTGTGGCGGTGGGGACACCGCCCACGGTACGCAGCGCCGGTTGGTGTCTGCACCAACCGGCGATAAATTGAAATGGACCCGAATCAGAGCATATTACCTTATGTTCTTTTCTTTCCACTACTTTTGATGAACAACTATTTTTATTTTCAATTAATTGAACATGACTTTCATTTCTGTTATACAATCCGCAGCTATAAAAAGTTTATCTGATTTATCCGGACACGAATTTTCTGCAAAAGATTTCCAGATAAATGAGACGAAGCCTGAGTTTGAAGGTGATTATACCATCGTGCTTTTTTCTTTGGTGAAAACATTAAAAAAATCCCCCGAAGCCTTGGGAAAAGAACTCGGTGATCATTTAATAAAAAATTACCCGGATTTTTTTTCTGGTTATAACGTAATAAAAGGTTTTCTGAATCTTCAAATCGCAGATGCTTCATTAGTTGATATTTTAAAAGAAAATTACCAGGATGAGAATTTTGGTAAAAAGCTATCCAGCGGGCAAAAAATTATGGTTGAATATTCTTCACCCAATACCAACAAACCTTTGCACCTTGGACATTTGAGAAATAATTTTTTGGGATGGAGTGTTGCGGAAATTTTAAAAGCAAACGGAAATGAAGTGATCAAAACTTCGATTGTAAATGATCGTGGAATTCATATTTGTAAAAGTATGATCGCCTGGCAAATGTTGGCTGATGGCGCTACTCCTGATTCTGTTCATGAGAAAGGAGATCATTTTGTAGGCGATTATTATGTAAGGTTTAATGAAGAATACAAAAATGAAATTGCAGAATTAATTAAAGCCGGAAAGACAAAAGAAGAAGCGGAAAAAGAAGCGCCCATTATGAAGAAAACGCAGCAAATGCTTTTGGATTGGGAAAATGGAAACCCGGAAGTACGGGCACTTTGGGCAAAGATGAATGGTTGGGTTTATAAAGGATTTGATGAAACGTATAACAGGATCGGAACCGATTTTGATCATACATTTTATGAGAGCAACACCTATCTTTTGGGAAAAGATTTTGTGCAGGAAGGTTTGGATAAAAATATTTTATTTAAAAAAGAGGATGGAAGTGTATGGATTGATTTATCAGATAAAAATCTGGATGAAAAATTAGTATTGCGTGGTGATGGTACATCCGTTTATATTACGCAGGATATCGGGTTGGCGATACAAAAATTTGAAGAATACCATTTGGATAAAAGCATTTATGTGATTGGCGATGAGCAACTGTATCACATGAAAGTATTGAAAGAAATTATCCGCAAATTGGGGATGCCTTTTGCAGATAAAATATTCCATTTGAGTTATGGAATGGTTGAATTAACCACCGGAAAAATGAAGAGCCGGGAAGGAACGGTTGTGGATGCTGATGATCTGGTAGATGAGATGGTAACTACGGCCGCGATGCATACAAAAGAGCTTGGAAAAGTAAAGGATTTTTCAGAAGAAGAATTAAAAGAATTGTATGAAACGCTTGCCCTTGGCGCAATGAAGTTTTATCTGTTAAGAGTCGATCCGAAGAAAAGAATGGTTTTCAATCCAGCAGAAAGCATAGATTTTCATGGGTTTACCGGGCCTTTTGTACAATATACGTATGCACGGATTCAGTCTATTTTGAGGAAAGTGAATCGGACGGCTGACAACAGACAACCGACGACTGACGATAGACAACAGGCATCTCACATCGGACATCCAACATCAGACATCAGCAGATTGCTTCCGCTGGAAAGGCAATTGATTATTTTTTTAGAGAAATATTCAAATATTATTTCTGATGCAGCAGAAGAAATGAATCCTTCGGTAATTGCTAATTATGTTTTTAATCTGGCTAAATTATACAACTCATTTTATGCAGAGCATTCTGTTGCAAACGCGGAGAGTGACGAGAAGAAAAATTTACGTTTGTACATCAGCGTTATGACGGCAAATATTATTAAAAGCGGAATGGAATTGTTGGGTATTAAAGTACCGGATAAAATGTGATAATTTCCTGATGTGCTAATGTGCAAAATGAGAAATAGTTCTATTTGTTTGTTTACTGAAAGCAATCGGCTCATATCAAACCCAACGCGAGGTTACAATTATTTTCATACAAAATTTTTTAAAGTTTCACCAGCAAACAACTTCATCGTTCTTTTTGCTTATTGAGATTTCCGGCTTTGTTCAGAAAATAGTACTTTTTATAATCCTTACAATTTCCTTGCTGGCATGGCTGCTGCAGGTTTTCAATCTCACCGTGATTGCACATACTTATTTAATGTCTGCAGGTTTTCAACAGCAGCCCCTACCGTATTATTAAAATAGGCATAGACGATCTTTTTTTCACTGAGCCATTTGTTTATATACGCTGCATATTGTTTTAAAAATTCATCGCTGTAATCCCCGCGGTACCTTGGTTCAGGCCCATGAAAACGCAGGTAAATAAAGTCGCCTCTTACCTCGTTCAATGGTGTAGCAGATTTAGGTATATCGTGTATAACCAGGGCTGCGTGATACTCCTCAAGCAATTCATGCACTTCGCGTTCGTACCAGGATGGATCGCGGAATTCCACAGCAAGGTTCCAATCGCTGTTATGCGTTGCTTCGGCCAGCGTTTCTAAAAGCTTTTGTAACTCGTTCAGCTTTTCAATCTTTAACGACGGTGGAAACTGTGCCAGCAGGCATCCTTTCTTTTCACCAATATTTTCAACGGTGTTCATAAAATCGTTTACATCTTTTATGGCAAACTTCAACCCTTTTACATGGGTAATGGTTTTGGAAACTTTAAATGTAAACCGGAAATTGGCGGGCACACTTTGGCCCCAGTTAACAACCGTAGAGCCCCTCGGAAGTTTATAAAAAATGCTGTTTATCTCCAGGCTGTTAAATAACGAGGCATAATACTGTAACCTGCTCTTTCCCTCGAACTCAGCAGGATACTGCGACATGCGAACAGGAAGGTCCAGGCCGCTGGTACCGGAATAAAATAGCTGGTTTATCGGTCGCATTTGGCATAAAGATACAGGTTGTATGTGTTTATGCCGGATGCTACATGGTAAATAAAAATATCAACATAACAACGCTTCATTATTTTCCCCTCCTTCACCCTTCCTCCTGTTAAGAAATCTAATTCATACAGCATTGTATCTATCGTTGTAAGTTTTAGTCAACAATTCCTGCCGGTTCAACTTTTTGTTGCCATATTTCTGCTTTATATCCTGCAATATGAATAAATCGGCTCTTTTATTTTGGTTACTGGCACTAATTTAGGAGAAGCTGCTACTGACGTATCCGTTGTATAAATAGAAAAATGGTTTGTATTATATAATACTTATAAGCGGTATCAGTAAAACAAGAATCATTGTTTTTTGTTGCTTTACTGTCTTCCTCTGTTGTTTTTTTGTTCCTTTTTCAAGGGTTATAAATAATAAAATTCCACTTATGCTTGCCCTGAATTAAAAATCTTATTTTTTTGTTTGTTTACTGCTGACATTTTATTGTAAACTCACTGCTTTCGCCGGATTCGGGTTAAAAACGGACTGTTTTCTATAAACAACTTAAAATTATCCGGGTGCTGAATTATGTCGTTATGCTCATGCAGCGTATGAATAAAAATAATTCTATTGTCTTTAAGAATCGTTGGCGTTACATTCACTTCTTCCAGCGAATCTTCCCGCAGGTTTACATTTGCTATTTGCTGCATCATGTTTTTTGTTTCATCATAAGTGCCGCCATGGTCGGTATATAAATCTATGAAACGATGATTTTTATCAGCGGTTAGCCAATCGATAAATTTACCGGTATCGGCATATAAGGCATCGAATAAAATAACCTGATTTACAGGCACGTTACCGTTTTGTAGAATATTAGCCATAACCCTATAGGCGCCGCTGTGGCCGGCAAGAATAATATTTCCCGCACCATCTCTGGCAGATATAACGCCCATCTGTTTCAGTTTTTGAAGCACGTCTTTTACAAGTTTATGGAATGTATTTTTTTGTTCCAGCTTTCCGCCATAACTATCAGGAGCATTTTTGGCAGTTTCAGCCAACACCAATACGGCATTGACATCTGCTTCGGCAAATTGCCTTGATAAACCATACCTTATTAAAGTGCTGTCAATATTATTGCCCCAGCCATGGAACCAGAAGATCATATCTACTTTTTTCTTTGCAACAAAATTTTTTGGCGCAATAATAATTACAGAACTATCTGAATAATGATCGGCCGTATTGTACAACACATTATTGTATCTGTGTCCCTGCATTCTGCCTGTATCAGGAAAAGATGTATTAGAAGATGTGATCTTAAATTGATTTAGCGGCACCTGGCAAAAGCCAGTAGAACAGCTCATTAATAAAATGGAAAGCATGAATATCCTTTGTATCATAGTTACAATTATAAGCTATAAAGATAAGAAGGTATTAAATCGGAGCACGTGTTCAGAAAGCATACCAACCTGTTCGATTTCTCGTCAAAAAGTTTTTATTAAAAATTCGACAGGAAACATTTGAAAAGTAAACGGTTTATTCCATACTATTTTTCATTACTTTGTTTCCATCATATCTTTAGAATATGAGACGAAATTTCAAACAAATGAACAAAGAACTTTTTAAAAATTTGAATTGCCTCAGATGGATTATGATTTCTTTTATCTTTTTTCCCTTTTATTCAAATGCCCAATCAGTGAATAGCGTGCCTTCCTGGGCTTTTGGTGGTTTTGTTCGTCCACAACATATCAATCCGATTATTTCTCCCGACAGCGCTGCTGTTTTTATGGATCCGATGAGTGGAAAAGAAATTCATTGGGAGTCGGATAATACCTTTAATCCTGCAGCAACAATAAAAAACGGAAAAGTGATTGTGCTATACCGTGCGGAAGATAATTATGGAAATGGAATCGGGTTTCATACTTCAAGAATTGGTCTTGCAGAAAGCAACGATGGCCTGCATTTCACAAGAAAAAACAAACCGGTTTTATTTCCTGATAATGATTCACAAAAAGAATTTGAATGGCCGGGAGGTTGTGAAGACCCACGTGTGGCAATGACAGAAAACGGAACGTATGTGATGCTCTACACACAATGGAATCGCAAGGTGCCCCGGCTTGGTGTTGCCACTTCAACTGATTTGACCCATTGGAAAAAGCACGGCTCCATTTTTCAAAAAGCCTACAACGGACGCTTCTTTAACACAGCAACCAAATCTGCTTCTATCCTTACAAAAATGATTGGCGATAAGCAGGTGATTACAAAGATCAATGGAAAATATTGGTTGTATTGGGGAGAGCACCACGTTTATGCCGCCACGTCATCTGACCTGGTAAATTGGCAACCGGTTTTGAATAAAGATGGTAAATTGAAAAAATTAATATCTCCGAGAAAGGGTTTTTTTGACAGTGATCTTACTGAATGCGGGCCACCGGCTTTGATCACCAAAAATGGAATTCTTCTTTTTTATAATGGCAAAAACAAATCCGGCGATGATAGCGATAAGCGCTACAATGCTGATTCCTATTGTGCGGGTCAGGTTTTGTTTGATTTGAAAGATCCGTCAAAACCCATTGCCCGTTTGGATGTCCCGTTTCTTAGGCCAATGGAACCGTTTGAAAAAAGTGGTCAATATGTAAATGGAACTGTTTTTATTGAAGGAATGGTTTTTTTTAAAAAGAAATGGTATCTATACTATGGCGGTGCCGATTCAAGGGTTGGTGTTGCTGTTTATGACCCTGAGAATCGCGTTCCGGGCGATCCGGTAATTTTGAATGAATAAAGCTTTCTCAAAAAATTTGAAAAAGAAAAACTATTTTTATCTTTTTTTACAAACAATTTTTTTTTATCAAAAAAAGTAACTCTTAAAACTTCTTTGTCTTGAATACTAAACAATCAGATTACCTGGATAATCCGGTAGAATATGCAATCGGAATTGATATTGGTGGCACCACTACTAAATTTGGAATCGTTAATCACCGCGGCGATATTTCCAATCGGGGCGATATTGAAACTACCAACCATAAAGAACTTAATTTGTTTATCGACGAATTGTACCAGGAACTTCAACCGGCAATCAAGGCAGTCGGTGGTATAGGTTTTATAAAAGGTATTGGCGTTGGCGCACCAAACGGGAATTATTACAGTGGCACCATTGAATACGCGCCAAACCTGCATTGGAAAGGAATCTTGCCGATTGCAAAATTAATTAACGAACGGTTCAACAAACCGTGTACTTTGACTAATGATGCAAACGCTGCTGCCATTGGCGAATTAATGTATGGCGCAGGGCGCGGAATGAGGGATTTTATCATGATCACTTTGGGCACAGGAGTTGGCAGCGGCATTATTGCAAACGGTCAACTGATCTACGGACATGATGGGTTTGCAGGCGAACTCGGGCATACTATTATTCGTCCGGGAGGCCGTCTTCACTGGGGCACGGGCATGAAAGGAAGTCTGGAAACGTATGCATCTGCTACAGGAATTTCAATAACGGCCAAGGAAATACTGGATGAAAGAGTGGGCGAGAAAAGCCTTTTAAGAAATATTCCGCACGAACAAATTACTTCAAAAAGAGTGTATGAAGCAGCCATAAAAGGCGATGCAATTGCGAATGAAGTTTTTGAAATTACCGGAAAAATCCTTGGCGAAGCGCTTGCTAATTTTGTTATGTTCTCGTCGCCGGAAGCGATTATTTTGTTTGGTGGAGTTATTAAAGCCGGCAACTTATTGCTTGACCCTGTGAAATTAAATATGGAAAAAAACCTGTTGCCTATTTTTCAAAATAAAGTGAAACTATTATTCAGCGAATTAAAAGAATCTGATGCGGCTATCCTTGGCGCCAGTGCTTTGGTGTGGGAAATAAAACCGGATGTTCCCAAGAAAGTGCCGGAATTTGAAAATTAGAAATCGCTCGAAATTTCACGGCCTATTGAATAATTCCAATTAGTCTTTGTAAACAAATTTCATCTGTTTGATTATATTTTATCACCTTTTTCTCATTTTTTATAAAGCCGGAATTCATGTTGTTTCTTTTTGGAATAAAAAAGCGAAACTTTGGATTTCGGGTAGAGAAAATGTTTTTGAAAAATTACAAACTGCGTTATTTTCTACCGAATATAAAAACATTGTCTGGATGCATTGTGCCAGCCTTGGCGAGTTTGAACAAGGACGTCCTGTGTTGCAGAAAATAAAGGAAGAATTCCATGACCTAACGATTGTCCTTACTTTTTTTTCTCCTTCCGGGTATGAAATTGTAAAAAGCAATAAAGACTTTAAAAATGTTTTTTATCTGCCTTTGGATTCAAAAATTCATGCAAAAAAGTGGATGAATATTTTAAAACCAACTCTGGTTCTTTGGGTAAAATATGAGTACTGGCATTTTTATTTACAGGAAATAAAAGAACGAAATATTCCATTATTGATGATTTCCGGCGTTTACAGATCCAACCAGGTTTTCTTCAAATGGTATGGGGGATTTTATAAAAATATGCTCGAATGTTTCACGCATTTTTTTGTGCAAAACGAAGATTCAAAAGAGCATTTACAAAAAGCGGTTCCTTCTGATAAAATTACCGTTACAGGTGATACGAGGTGTGATCGGGTAATCAATATCGCTGAAAATTTTACAGAAATTCCGGGGATTGCAGCTTTTTGTGGAGATTCGAAAGTGATTGTTGCGGGCAGCACCTGGGAAGATGATGAAGCAGAATGGACGCATTTTGTAAGGCACCATACGGAAATAAAATTTATCATTGCGCCGCACGAAATTGATGAAGAAAATCTTTCGGAAGTGAAGAAGGAATTTGGAGGAATTTTTTATTCGGAGTGGATAAAGAATGCAGGACAGACAACCGTTGACCGACAACCGACAATCGAAGACGAGCAACCAAATTGTCTCGTTATTGATAACATTGGAATGCTGTCACGGTTGTATTATTATGCGACTTTAACTTATGTTGGTGGCGGCTTTGGAGATGACGGCCTTCATAATATCCTTGAGGCGGCTGTTTATGGCAAACCGGTAATTTTTGGTCCTGAGTACGACAAAAATTTTGAAGCAGAAGAAATGATTGATTGCACTGGCGCTATCAGTATTGCCAATGCGATTGATTTGGAAAAAGTGGTCAACAATTTATTAAATGATAAAGAAGAATTATTATCGCGAAGCGCTGCTGCAAAAAGTTATGTTTATAAAAATGCAGGGGCAACAGAAAAAATTATTTCATTTGTGAAAGCGAAACGGTTAATCCTTAATAGCGAAAGATGAATGCAGAAAGCGCAATACTGGTTTCCAGAGGTGACACCTTTTCAAAAGGTGTCACCTCTGGAAACCAAGGTGTCACCTCTGGGAACTAGTAACCTTCAATTATACATGTTATCGTTCAGGCGGGCAAAAGGCAATTGTACTGACCGGGGAGCAACTTTCAACCTTCAACACGAAACTTTCAACAATCAACCATCAACCTTCTAAAACCCCCACCCTTTCATCGCTTGCAAATCCAACGCCGCGCAATCAAGCGGCGTTTTATCCTGGTATTCTTCCTGCTCTATGATAAAATATTTTGTTCCGGTTTTGCGGGCATAATCGATGACTTCTTTCACCGGAATTACACCTGTAGCAAGTAATGTATTTTCATATAAATTACCATTTGCCTCAGGCGTATCTCTTTTCAATTCATTTTTTACATGCATCAGCAAGAACCTGCCGGGATATTTCTTTAAATAATTCAAAGGCCTCCCACCGGGCTCCCACATGTTGCCGATATCCATTTGCTGCAATACCAGGTTTTTATCTACGGTTTGAAGAATGAGATCGTATAATGCAGTACCATCCAGGCTGTGATTGAATTCATAACTTTCATTGTGAAAGGCAAAATGGATTCCTGACTTTTTACAAAGTTCGCCGGTTTTATTGAACATGTCCATATAGTGCATGAAATCCTCTTTCGTTTTGCAAAGGCTTTCATCCACACCAGGACTAATCAAATATTTCATTCCAACAGCAGCGGCATCGGTTATTGTTTGTTTCCATTCGTCGGTAAAATCACTGGTTGTTTTGTTCCACTGTTTTGATGTAAGCGGGCTGTGTCCGCTTTCCATTTTCAAGCTATTTTCCTTTAGCAGTTTTTTAAATTGCGGAATCGAGTATCCATAAAATTTTCGATCATGGTAGCCGGCGTGTTCTACATATTTATAGCCCATTGCCGCAAGTTTTTTTAATGTACCTGCCGGGTCTTTTTTCATATCATCTCTCACACTATATAATTGAATGCCCACAATAACAGGAGCTTTTTCTTCTTTCAAAATTGCCGGAAGCATGGAAACGCCTGCGAGAGTGAGGCTGCTGTTTTTAATAAATGTGCGGCGGGAAGTTATCATATAAATTTGTTGAAGTATATTAATAAGGTGCTAATGTGATAATGTGATAATGAAGGTGCAAATCCACCTAAATATTATTTTTCAAAATTATTCATCTTTAAAACTACTACTTTTATTCATAAACGTAAGCAAACAAAAACGTGGAAAGTTATCTGGTAAATAATAAGAACCACCGCTGTAAAACAAAATCAGTATCTCTTTAGATTCTTTCTCTTTCTTTGCAAAAAAATTATAATAAAAAATGACCTTGTACGATTATGACCGGCATTTGCTTGAATGGATCAATCATAACAGAATTCCTTGTTTGGATAATTTTTTCAGATTTCTTACCGATACTGCCGGGGCAACGGCTGTGGCAATTGCAATCATTGTTATTATTTATGGGTTTATTCAAAAAACAAACTTTCTAAAATTCCGGAAATACCTGGTAGCATTTGCATTTTCTGTCAACGCAATTATTATCAATATTTTGAAATATACCGTGAACAGGCCGCGCCCTTTTGAAGTAGATAAATATATTGACAAATTAACAGGCGCGGGAAGCCCTTCTTTTCCATCCGGGCACACTGGAGATGTAGTGGTGGTAGCACTTTCCATGTGCTTGCTTTTTCCCAGGCAAACATGGTTACTTACCATTATCTGGATATGGGCGATATTTGTCGCTTATTCAAGAATGGCCCTTGGCGTTCATTATCCGAGTGATGTTTTGGCTTCGGTAGTTATCAGTTTCATAGTCGCTTTTGCTTCTCAAAAACTTTTTAATAAAATAACCATCCGTGAAAATAATAAACTGGCTGGAACAAATTGACCGGCAGATATTGCTTTTTATCAATCGGCATCACAGTTCTTTTTTAGATTCAGTCATGTGGTTTGCAAGCAGTATCACGGGATGGTTTCCTTTGTACGCATTTATTCTTGTTGTATTAATTGTAAAATTTAAAAAACAAAGCTGGTGGCTGATTATTTTAATTCTGCCATTAATATTATTGAGTGACCAACTTTCTTCCTCTGTCATCAGGCCTTTGGTAATGCGCCCAAGGCCTAGCCACGCACCGGAGTTAGAAAATTTGCTTCATTATGTAAACAACTACAGAGGCGGAGATTATGGTTTTGTGTCGGCGCATACTTTTAATGTATTTTCACTTAGCTTTTATTTATTTTTTACAGCAGGAAAAGAAATAAAATGGCTTCCTTATGTGCTTTTTCCGTGGGCGTGCCTGGTTGCTTACAGCAGAATTTATCTTGGTGTACATTATCCTTCCGATGTAGCGGTTCCATTTTTATTAAGCATATTTTTGGCTTATGGCATGAGCAGGATTTATTTTTATGTAAAAAAAGATAACCAATATAAAATTTAAAAACAATAATTATGTGGTGGATATATGCTTTACTCTCGGCATTGTTTGCAGCCCTGACCGCCATCTTTGCAAAGGTTGGAATTAAAGGCGTAGATACCGATTTGGCAACCGCAATCAGAACGGTGGTGATTTTAGTCATCGCATGGGGCATTGCATTTATCAGGGGCGGCGCTTACACCATGCATTCACTTACCAGGCAAAATATTATTTTCCTTTGTTTATCAGGCGTAGCGACCGGGCTTTCCTGGATATTTTATTTTAAAGCATTGCAATTGGGAAAAGTGTCACAGGTGGCGCCTGTAGATAAAATGAGTGTGGCGATTGCGATTATCCTTGCAGTGGTATTTCTCGGTGAGCCGCTTACTTTCAAAACTGCTATGGGCGCGTTGCTAATCATTGGTGGAACATTGGTTTTAATATTCTGAAAAATATTTTTTGCTAAGAATTCTCAGCAAATGAATAAATAAGAGGATTTTCGCTTTTTTAATATCTCTAAGAGATCAATCGTCATCCTCAATAGATACATCACAATCAAAATAAAAATCAGTCATTCTTTTATGTACATCCATAAACTGTTTCCTTCCGCCAAACCATTCTATTACTTCTTCTCTTGCAAGATGAGTCGGTTTGTCAGAAAGCATTGTATGCCAGGAGGACCATTTGTGTTGGGTAAAGTCTTTGCATAACTTATGTCGTTGGGCATTAGCATGTACATAAATAATTGCCTGTGTAAAATGAGATTCTTTTATCACTTCAACTCTTTTAAAAGGCCGCTGAAACAGGTTACCCTTTCTGTCATGCTGTTTGTTAAAAGCCATTGCATAAGAATTAAAAAATCTTTTCCATTGCAGCTCCATCAACAATTCTGTGTCCACAGAATCATTAAGGTATTCTCTCTCAATTTGTTTCAATGTTTTGGCTGGCACAGTTTGTAAATAGTTCTTTATTGCTTCAGTAGTTTTTATACGCACTAAAAAATGAAAATGGTTCGGCAATAAATTCCAGCAAAAAGTATCAAGGAAAGGATGCAGATACTTTTGATATTGCCTTAAAAAGTATGCTCTGTTCTCAATTGATTTGAAAAGTAATTCTTTGTTATTGGTTCTGTTATAAACATGAAATATTCCCTCATCATAAAAATTGGCAGTATAGTTTATTTTATTTTTTATGACGGAAAATTTTAAGAGTTATTCTTTTCGTTTCGAGAGGTGACACGTTTTTGGTTTGCAGAGGTGACACCTTTTGAAAAGGTGTCACCTCTGCAAAGCAAGGTGTCACCTCCGGAAACCATCCACATATTTCTTTACCATCTTTTCAAAAGCAGAAATATCAAAGGGCTTGGCCAGAAAATCGTCGGCACCGGCCTCTTTGGCGAGCGCGCTGATATTATTATTGGCAGAAAAATAAATTACCGGAATGTTTTGTAAATCTTTATTCGCTTTTAATATTTTCGTGGCTTCTATCCCACTGATATCCGGAAGCCAGTTGTCCATAAAAATAATATCCGGCAAGAATTCCGTTACCTGTTGCTCAATATTGTTTGATGTAGTTGATGTTTTTATTTCACAACCAACGTCTTTTAAAATAATGGCACACAATTCTAAAAGTTCCTCGTTATCATCAAAAATAAAAACCTTTTTCCCTTTT
The DNA here is from genome assembly GCA_963706825.1 of uncultured Chitinophagaceae bacterium. Classification (GTDB taxonomy): domain Bacteria; phylum Bacteroidota; class Bacteroidia; order Chitinophagales; family Chitinophagaceae; genus Ginsengibacter. The sequence continues at coordinate 227,081 of CAVPNT010000009.1, forward strand.
TCAATTTGAATACTTTCTCTCATTTTTACAATTGATTTTATACAATCCGCAATACCTTCTATTTCTAAAACTTCATCAATATTTACGTTCAATGGCCCGAGCTCCCGCATGTGAAACAGCTATTCAAAAAGGATTTTGTATGGTCGCCCGGCTGTCATTTTCTTTTACATTTATCAATCTTTCTATCATCGTTTTTTTGATCGTGACAACAATAAACAAACCAAATTTTCTTTATTAATATCAACGGGGCCATGAAACGTTACACGATTCGAAAGCCTCGCTTCCGGGCCTGCGTTGGTAAATCGGGGATGGCATCGTTTGGAATACTTCAACAATATTAGACAGGATTTGGCCGATCTCAAAATTCTTTTTATGATACCTTAATTTTTCGCTTCAATTTTAGAAATACACCTCCAACCGGCGGCAAAAAAATTTCATTTTCTGGAGTGCTGCTTCCCTTTATTCAATCGGTATTGGCAAGTAAAAATGTCCTTTCAATACTTTTTTCAACCAATTAAAGGTATTCTTCCTCACAATTGAGCAGCGTTTTTTATCAAACTTAAAAAAAATAAAGTGATAACGGGATTGCCTAAACTTTTAAGATGATTTGTTCTGCTTATTTGTTTCCGGTATGCTGCTTTCCTTTTTATAAAATAGCCTCAACACAGAAGGCAGCACCATCAACAACAACGGCAGCGCGATTAAAAATCCTCCAATCACTGCAATAGCAAGCGGCTGGTGCAATTTCGCTCCCGTTCCTATTCCCAAAGCAAGCGGCATTAATGCAATAATGGCACCTAATGCCGTCATTAATTTAGGCCGGAGCCTGGTAGAGATGGCATATTCTACTGATTCATCAACAGATTGAAGTTTCAGGTTTTCCCGGAATTGCAAAAAAGTAAAAATGGAATTCTCACCAATAATTCCTACGATCATAATAAGTCCGGTATAGCTTCCCACGTTCAAAGGTGTATTGGTTAAAAACAAAGCGATATAACTTCCGGAAATTCCGAGCACAGAAATGATTAAAATGGCGAGCGCCACTTTCACATCTCTGAATAAAAAAAGTATGACTCCGAATACCAAAAGGCTTGAGGCAATTAAGATCATTAAAAGTTCTGTAAATGATTGCTGTTGCTGCGCATAAGAGCCGCCATATTCGATATGATAGCCTTGTGGCAACCTGATTCCGGAAGAAATTTTATTCTTAATGTCTTTCATTGTACTTCCTAAATCGCGGTTTTCAAGGCGTGCAGAAACCACTCCCATCGATTGCAGATTTTCCCGGCGAATTTCCGCATCCCCCTCATTGATTTGTACATCTGCTAATTCACCGATTGGTTTTAATCTTCCATCGGGAGAAGCGATTTGTAATTTTTTTATATCCCATACGCTCATCTTTCTACTTCCGGGATAAACCAGGCGCACCGCATAAACCCGGTTATTTTCAAAAATATTTCCAACAAGATTTCCTTGCAAAGAAGTTTGTAATTGAAATTGAAAATTGGCAGGAGTAATTCCAAACTGCGCTAACCGGTTGTAATCCGGAATAACAGTAACAGAAGGCCCGGCGATTGTAATTCCGTTAAAAACATCCGCGGTTCCTTTTACATTTTCAACTACATTTCCTACCTGCGTGGCAAGTGTTTTTATTTTTTGTAAATCATCGCCAAAAATTTTTATTTCGATTGGTTGCACAGACGTCATCAGGTCGCCCAGCATATCACTTATTACCTGTCCAAAATCTACGCGTAGCGCCGGTTGTGAGGCTTCAATTCTTTTTCGTATTTCATCTATCACCTCATCGGTTGTTTTATTTCTGTTACTTTTTAATTGAATTTCATAATCGCCCGTATTCGGTTCTGTAATGAAAAATCCCATCTGTGTTCCGGTTCGCCGGGAATAGGCGTTCACTTCAGGAGTGGATCTAATAATTTTCTCTACCTGTTCCAATTCACTGTTCGTTTCTTCCAGAGACGTGCCTGGCGGAGAAACATAATCAAGGACAATGGTTCCTTCATCCATTTCAGGTAAAAAACCTGTTTGTAACTTTGGCAATATCAATACAATCGAAAGAATTAAAGCACCAACAAAAATAAAACTGATCCACGGGCGCCGGATAAAAAATGAAACCCATTGTTGCTTTTTTACATAATGCGGTTTCTCTTTTTGGGCATCCGTTTTTTCTTTTTTCTTTTTGGAAAATATCAGATAAATGACCGGAAGCCCCAGCCACGTCACAAAAAATGAGCAAACTAATGTAATGATCATGGTATTGGTAAGCACATTAAAATAAGCGCCCGCAACACCACTCATCAAAATAAAAGGAATAAAAATAACGATGGTGCTACAGGAAGACCCCACCATAGCCGGAAATAAATAATGAATGGCCTTTTGCACTACCACTTTATATTCTTCTTTTGGATGCTCTTCGTGTGAGCGATGGATTTGCTCCACCACAACTATGGCATCGTCAATGATTAAGCCTATAGCCGCAGCAATGGCGCCAAGAGTCATAATATTTAATGTGTAGCCAACTGCATACAGCACAATCAGGGTAGCTGCAAGCGTTACCGGTATCGTCAATAATATAGTGGCGCTTGCTTTAAAAGTGCGCAGAAAAATAATAGCCACAATAATAGCAAGAAGCAAACCAATCCAAAGACTGTCGGTCACACTTTTTACAGAAGTATTTACAAAATCGGCTTGTACATAATAGGGTTTTAAAGTAACATCTTTTGGAAGAATATTTTTAAGACCGGCTATTTTTTGCTCCATCGCTTTTGAAACATCAATCAGATTACTGTTTGGTTGTTTTACTACCGCAATCAACACACTTTCTTTGCCGTTCGCATTTACTTTTATATATTCTACGGCTTCTTTTACCTGTATATCTGCAATATCCTGCAACTGCACCACCCGCTTTCCATTATTACTGATGACCACATTTTTTAATTGATCCAAAGATTGAACTGCTGCATCTGTAATGGTTAAATACAAATGCCGGTAATCTGATAAATAACCATTCGATTTGATAAAATTTGTTTGGCTCAACGCATTGCTGACCCCTTCGGGAGTAATGCCCAACGTGCTCATTTTTTGCAGGTCAAGTTGTATCCAGTATTCTTTTGTTTTTCCTCCAATCACTCTTATTTCCGAAACACCAGGAACCTGGCTCAGATAGGGTTGTATGGTATAAAGTGCCAATTGTTTCAATGCAATTGGCGATAGTTCATGGCTCTGTAATGAATATCCCATCACTGGTAAAATCGAAGGATTCATTTTTTCTACCGTGATGCTCACGTCAGGAGGAAGTGTGTTTCTGATTTCGGCAATTCTTGATTCAATTCTTTGCTGGCTTAGATCCACATTCGCTTTCCAATCTATGTACGCTGAAATCTCACAACTGCCACGACTTGTAGTGCTTCGGATATCTGTCAGATCCGGAATTTTTTTTATTGCAAATTCTAATGGACGCGTAACCGTTACCATCATTTTATCTACAGGTTGCAACCCGGCATCTGCAATGATTTTTATTTTTGGAAAAGTAATTTCAGGAAATAACGACGTTTGTAACTTAGTGTAAGCAAAGGCTCCCCCCAAAATGATCATCGCAAGAACAACGGTCATCGGGCTTTTATACCTGGTGAAAAAAGAACCGCCCCTTCCCTGCCTTTCTCCAAAGGAGTCCTTTTGGACAAAGGAACGTTTCGGAGAGTTCGCTGAATTTTGATTTTCGTTTGTCATTTCACCTTTTGTCTTTCAGTTTTATTTTCCTTCATTGGGTTAGTTCTCACAGCTTTTTAAGACCTGTGAGGCCTTTAAAATGTATGGGAAAAAAGCTTTTCATTTGTTTGTTTATACCAGCAATTTTTCATCTGATCCTTTATTGAACTTGTGTAGAATCTTTTTGAACAATGACTTTGGCAGTATCTTCCAATCCATAATTGCCTGTAAGTAATAGTTTATCTTTTGGTTGAAAATCGGGGGAAATAATTTCTACTTTGTCGCCCGATTCCATTCCTGTTTTAACCGGCACTTTTACAGCAATGCTGTCATTAATCATTTTCATTACCCAAAAATCACTTTGCGTTTCATCAGATAATACAGCAGACTTATCTAAAGTTTGTGCAACAGGTTTTGATTCTTTTACAATGCGCACTTTCGCAACCAGGTTCACCGGAATTGGATGAGGCGAATTTATCTTTAAAGAAACGCCCTGCGTTTGCGAAGCAGAATCCATCAACGGCAAAGAAGGCATCACAGTGGCCCAAAATTTTTCTCCATCCGGTAAGGTAAGCTGCACCTGCTTTCCGGTGGAAATATAGGGTTTGTATTCGTAAGGAACATTCATTACAAACACAAAACTTTTGGAATCATTGATCACCGCCAGTTGTTCCCCATCCTGTACATAATCACCTGCCTGGTGATTGATTTGCATTACATAACCGGAAGCATCGGCCCGCACCACATTCACTCCTGAAAAATTAAAATTGGAATCCAGTTTATTTACTGAATTGCCGATCGCTGCTGCTTCTTTTGTTTTTAAAACAAATAAAACCTGTCCGCGATGCACATAATCTCCGAATTTAATATTCGCCTTTTGTATGTAACCAACGAGGTTTGATTTCACAAAATTTTGTTGGAGAAAAGTGGAAGTTGCATTGAGATCAATGTATTGTTGCAACGGCTCAAAAGTAACGGATGTAACGGTAACGGGCACACGAACTTCTGACTGCTGCTCAGAAGTGGTTGTATCTTTTGTTTTACAACTTGATAAAAGCAGCAAACAAACAAATAATGAAGAAACTGATTTTACAAAATAATTTTTCATTTTGATTTAATTAAAATCCATAATTACAACCTCATGTTCCAGTAATTGAGTTGTTGAATTACCTGGTATTGCGCAATTTTATTTTGAACAACTAAGTTTTTTGCGGTGATATAGTTATTCAAAGCAAGCACATAATCGGTAATCCGGATATCTCCTGTTTCTAATAACTTTCCGTTCACTTTTATCAGCGTTTCGAGGTATTCTATCTGTTTATTCACCGGAGCAGCAAGATTTTGAAGATCATTTAATTGCTGTTGCAATTGAAGTATCTGTTGCTGATATTGATTGTAAAAAAATTCCCTCTTTTTTTGCCTTGTTCTTTCTGCAATATCTAATTTTGAAAATTGTAATTTCCTTTGATGGCCATCGTAAATGGGAACAGTCAGATTAATGCCAACATTGTAACCAAAGTTTTTATAAGGAGTCAGAATAAAAGAAGATTGATACCCGGCATCGGCAAAAAGATTCACTTTTGGCCGATATTGATATTTAATAATGGCGCGTTCATTCTCAAGCCGAAGACTATCAATCTGATAACTTAAAATGAAAGGAGTATTTTCCTTGTTAAAAAGGCGGCTGACCTGTATGTCAGGAGCAGCAAGGCTTTCAGTAGTAGTATCGATTATTCCGGCGAGATAATTAAGCGTTGCATAATTATTTTTATATTGAACAAACAATTGATTCCTGGTTAATTGTTGCTGCTGAAGTGTTACCAAAAATGACAAATAATCTGCTTGTTTATAAACATTTTTCTGTGTCATTTTTTTTAAAATTTCTTCTTCTTTGGTTAAAAGAGAAATAATCTCATCATTAAAATTAAGCTGGAGCTGATCGCTGTAAGCAAGAATATATTGCGCGATGATTGCCTTTTTAATATCCTGTTGACTGATGGCAATAAAATTAGTTAAAGAATCATTTTGTAATTGCAAACTTTTGAATCGCAAACTCAGATTTCGCTTGTTATAAATTTGTTTGTTCAAAGCAACCAAAGCAGAAAGTTGTTGCCCGTTTGTGATTGCTACATCATAACCATAGCCATTTACGACCGGCGCATAGTAAGCATTTCCATTGCCGGTAACCTGGATTTTATTTCCGGCAACAATTAATGCACTATCTGTTTTATTTGCTAAAATTAAATTCTGAAGCTCTGAAATGCGCGGATCATTTGTTAGCGATTTATTAATAAAATAATCAAGCGTTTTATTTTGGGCAGCAGAAAATAGCGGCAGAAGAAAGGCAAGAATTGTTATAAGATATTTCTTATTCATTTTTATAAAACAAAAGCCTCCCAACCGAAGATCGGGAAGCTCATTTCAGCAAATTATTTTTTTACTTTTCTTCTTTTACAAAATTTCCATTCTCATCAAAGATGACATCTTTGCCATGAATTTCTACTTCATAAGAAATTTTTCCATTCGCATCTGTCGCCCGTCCAACATCTCCAAATTTAGTGGTTTTGTAATGTTCTTTTGCATAAGCTACTACTCCTTGGGGCAAATCTTTTGTTGGAATAGCTTTGACCATTTCTATGAATTTTCCAGATGGGGTATATTGAACAGAGTTAGCTTCACCATCTTTTCCGCCCCAGTTTGCTTCATAATTTCCTTTTTCTTTTTCCCAGGTTATTTTATAATTTTTTGATTCCGGATATTTTTCCAGGTTGGCTTTTTTTACTACAGCCGGAACCATTATTTTTTCATGTCCGCCTTCATTTTCCTGAGCAAAGGAAGCGGTGTTTAAAGCGAGCATAATTGCCGCAAAGCCTAAGATTCTTTTCATGAGTTTATTTATTTAATTTAAACAAACTTAAAAAAGGAATCTGAAGAAAAATTGAAGTAAAGAAAGCGTGCATTTCATAATGTCGCAAAGGTTGCCAACCTTAATAACTTTTTTTCAAGTTAAAAAACGTAATTCAAAAGGTTGGCAACCTTGAATCTCGGTGCAACAAATTAAAATGCACGTGGGAAGAATTGAAAAGTCCAAAGCATTCGGGGTTTTATAAATCACTGGCGAAGGTGGAAACTGCCCATTCACGCGTTTGTAACTTTTTTCCTTCTGATCAAAAAAACAAGGGTTGTGGTAAGCGCCGCAGCCACTATAATATTTGTTACTAATTCTTTGCGGTTGTATTTCCAGTCAGCTTTCATTCCTTTTTCGGCAAAAATGTTTGGAATTCGAAAGTGGCTTAAATCATGTAGAACTCCTTCTACTACGTTTATGCGGTCGGCCAACAATAAATTGAGCCAGTGTCCATATTCAGATTCATCATATTTAAAAGCATACCTGCGTAACTTGCCACTCAATCCTGATGGCGGAAGTGTGGTTCCAAAAACCGCCGGCATTCGTGCGTGTTCTACTGATTCCAATATTTCCGTGTTAACCGGTTGCAATGGCGGCCTTGCCCAATCGAGCCTTTCATGATCATCCCCGTTATAGTTTTTAATCGGATAGTTGGGGTTGTCTGCAGGATCGGCATCTACGCCCCACCCTTTAATTTCCTGGTAATTATTGTTCGTATTTTCCATGATAATTTGATTTAAGGAATAAGGACTGTTTTAATACAGTTATCTAATTTGGCAGAAAAAATATGATACGCATCTGAAACTTCATTCAGAGGAATGTGATGGGTAATTATTTTTCTAGGCTCAATATAACCTTCGCGGATATGATGAATCAGTTTGGGAAGCAAGCGCTTCACAGAGCATTGATCGGCCCTGATTGTGATTCCTTTGTTCACCACATTTCCAATTGGAACCAGGTTATCTGTAGGGCCATAAACTCCAACTATAGAAACAATACCGCCTTTTTTCACCGAATTTATTGCCCAGTGAAGTGCTGTTGCAGAACCAGCCTGCAGCATCAAAACCCGTCCTGTAATCCACTGTAAAGCGCTACCGGCGGCTTCGCAGCCGACGGCATCAATACATACATCGGCGCCAAAATATCCGGTGGTTTTTTTGATAAATAAAACCGGATCTTCCATCGATTCAAAATTATATGCTTCGCAATGGGAAAAGTTCCCGGCAAATTCCAGCCTGTATTCGATCCGGTCAATAATTATCACACGTGCGGCACCAAAAAACCAGGCGCATCTTGCAGCCATAATTCCTATTGGCCCCGCGCCAAATACCACCACGGTGTCGCCTTTTTTAATCCCACCCATTTCTGCAGCCTGGTATCCGGTTGGAAAAACATCCGTAAGCAATACGGCATCATCTTCATGAATATCAGGTGGAATGACCATCGGGCTTACTTCCGCATGAGGCACCCGCGCATATTCTGCCTGCCCCCCATCAAAACCGCCACAGGTATGCGAATACCCAAAGATTCCACCCGCAGCTGTCGCTTCAGGGTTTGATTCATGGCAATTGCTGTAAAGTCCTTGTTTACAAAAAGCACATCTTCCACAGGAAATATTAAAAGGCACGAGAATCCGATCGCCAATCTTTAATTGATGAATATCAGCGCCCGTCTCTACTACTTCACCAATAAACTCATGGCCAAAGGTGGTACCAACCCGGGTATCCGGAACAAGGCCATGATAAATGTGAAGATCAGAGCCGCAAATACAGGCGCGACTTACCTTTACAATTACATCTTCCGGATGTTCTATTTCCGGCATTGGTTTTTGTTGTGCGCGAACCCGGAAAGGACCGCGATAATTCATTGCTAACATAAAAATAGTTTAAGGCTTCTTTCAAAATAGCTTATTAAAATGTATGCCACTCACACTTTTATGAAAACAAATCAATAAAACCTGTTTAAGCAATAAGTATTAATTAATGGGAAAAGCAAATTCGCTCACATTCCATGTTATTTATTGTGTATTGCAAGCAACACTTTTTTTTATATAGTTGATTTAAAAGGATAAATAATGGCAAAGATAGAATTGCCCATATTTATTGGTTTACTGGAAAGAAAAGTATTTCCAGTATGCAGTTTCGTGAATAAATGTATATGCAAAACCGAATGCGATATCCGGATGAATGCATTCAGTCAACCTTAAAATCATGAGACAATGACAATAAGTAGCCAGCAAGACAAAAGAAAGCATTTCAGTAAAAACTTACCAAAAACATCCTTTTCTTTTCAATTATTTTTTTGAAATTGATTTACAAATCCAGCGGTTTCATTTTTGGAACTAATAGCTGCATGATGATCCACGCCAGCAAATATGCGCCGGCGCAAACTGCAAACATAATATAATAGGCAACTTGAATTTTGCCCAACTCACGATAATGCACAAACATATTTTTCTGAACGAAAAGCGTGAGTAAAATGCCTCCTAATCCACCAAACATTCCTCCGATTCCTGTTACAGAAGCAGTTGCAGATTTAGGAAACATATCACTTACAGTGGTAAAAATATTTGCGCTCCACGCCTGATGCGCTGCTGCTGCTAAACCAATAATTAAAACCGCCAGCCACATGTTTACGCCTCCTGCCACCTGTGCAAATAATATAGGAACCACCAGGAATGCGAAGATGAGCATCGAAATTTTGCGTGCTCTGAAAACAGGCGAACCTCTTTTGATCATTGCCAATGGAAGCCAGCCTCCGCCTACACTTCCGATCGTTGACAACATATAAACAACGGCAACCGGAATTGCAATCTGTGTGATCGTAAGATGGTACTGGCTTTCTAAAAAATCCGGAAGCCAGAAGAGATAAAACCACCAAACAGGGTCTGTAAGAAATTTGCCGATCGCAAAAGCCCATGTTTGTTTATAGCTTAATAATTTCGCCCATGATATCCTGGCGCCTTTCAATTCTTCTACTGCAGTTTCATCTTTATCGCTATGAATATAATTAAACTCTTCTGCCGATAGCCTTTTTTCCTTTTTCGGGACATTATAAAAAATAAACCACAAGACGAGCCATCCAAAACCCAATACACCGGTAAGAATAAATGCCCACTTCCATCCCCAGGCAACTGCAATAAAGGGCACAGTCAATGGCGCAATGATAGCCCCTACATTCGATCCTGAATTAAAAATTCCTGTTGCCAGGGCACGCTCTTTTTTCGGAAACCATTCTGCAGTTGCTTTTATTGCGGCAGGAAAATTTCCTGATTCTGTAAGGCCAAGAAAAGATCTTACTACTGCAAATCCAAAAACACTGGATGCGAAAGCATGGCAAACTGCAGCGATACTCCATAAGCCTGTAGAAACGGCATAACCGATCTTTGAACCAAGCTTATCAATAATATGGCCGGCGCCCAGCATGCCAAATGCATAAAAGAACTTAAAAGCAATTTCGATGTTTGCATAATCGGCATCGTTCCAATGAAGTTCTTCTGATAACACCGATTTTAATAAACTGATTACCTGCCTGTCCAGGTAATTGATTGTTGTAGCAAAAAATATCAATCCACAAATAGTCCAGCGATATTTACCCATTGTTTTTTGCACATTAAAAACTTTTTGCGTGGAATCTGATTTTTCAACTTCAATAGTTTGCTCCATGATAAGCTTGTTTTAGTTATTGTTTTAGGTCTTTTAAAATTGTCAATGCTTCGCGGGCCAGCTCTTCAATTTTTGCATAATTTTTTTGTTCGAGCAAATCCTTACTGATCAGCTTACTTCCCATTCCAACGGCAGAAACACCCGATTTCAGCCACTTTGAAATGTTTTCTTTATCCAGGTCCACGCCACCGGTCGGCAAAAACAAGAGATCAGGAAACAAGGGTTTGATCGCACTCATGAATCCAGGCCCTAAAACATTTCCGGGAAACAGTTTGATCATTTTGGCCCCTATAGATTCAGCGTGGATAATTTCCGTTGGTGTCATGCAGCCGGGAACCCAAAGCAGGTTATGTTTGTCTGCTACTGCTGCTACCCCTTCTATAAGACCGGGACAAATAATAAAATCGGCGCCTGCATCAATAAATGTTTGCGCCATTTGTTTATTTTTAATGGTGCCGATGCCAATGTACATGTCCTTCAATTCTGTATCACACAGCTCACGCATCTTTTTGAAATTTTGTAATGCTGCCTCACCACGATTGGTATATTCAACGGTTCTGATGCCAGCCCGATATAATGCCTTTAAAACCTGCAGGCTCACCTCGGTATCTTTATAAAAGTACAGGGGTAAAATTCCATTGCGGGAAATGAGATCTAATAAATGGTTTTTCTTTTCCATGAACGTTTTTTACTGTGAACAATGTTATTGGAATAAAATTATAAATCCATATTTTTTTATGCAATCGTTACCGGTAAATCAACTTTTAAAAAGTTTAGATCTTCCCCAAAAGTTTTTACTTCTTTCGAAAAGCCTATCCACTTCGGGAAAGATATTCATTTAAAGTTTATAAAAATAGTTTGCATTAATTTTCCAAAAGCTTTACGCAATCGTTTCCGCATATTTTCTTGCAGTATTAATAAATAAGAAAGAGATTTGGATGAAATATTTTTAAAAAAATTGATTTATCAACCCCACTAAATTCATTTATCAACCGACTAAATTACAAAAAAGACATGGCAAAAAAAGTTGTTACGCTTGGAGAAATTATGCTTCGTTTATCTACTCCTGATTATAAAAGATTTGTGCAGGCAGATAGTTTTGATGTCACTTATGGCGGCGGCGAAGCCAATGTGGCTGCGGCTCTTAGCAATTATGGCCTGAACGGCGTTTTTGTTTCCAAAGTACCGGATAATGCAATTGGCCAATCGGCAATCAATCATTTACGCCGCTACGGTGTAGATACACAATTTGTTGCACGTGGCGGAAAAAGATTGGGTATTTATTTTTTAGAAACCGGGGCTTCGATGCGTGCATCACAGGTTGTTTATGATCGTGCAGATGCGGCGATCGCAGAAGCAGAAATTTCTGATTTTGATTTTGATAAAATATTTGAAGGCGCTTCCTGGTTTCATACGACCGGCATCACTCCTGCGTTGAGCGATAAAGCCGCCGCACTTACAGAAGCCGCATTGAAAGCTGCAAAAGCAAAAGGCGTTACCACAAGCATCGATTTGAATTACCGTAAAAAATTATGGAGCAAAGACAAAGCAAAAGAAGTAATGACCAATCTTTGCCGGTATGTAGATGTTTGTATTGGAAATGAAGAAGATGCTGAAACAACATTGGGATTTAAAAGCAAAGGAACCGATGTGACCAAAGGCGAATTAAATCTTGATGGTTATAAAGATGTATTTCAGCAGATGAAAGAAAAATTCGGTTTTAAATATATCGCTTCCACACTTCGTGAAAGCCATAGCGCATCTGATAATGGATGGAGCGCATTGGTGTATGACGGGAACGAATTTTATCATTCAAAAGAATATGAAGTAAGGATAATTGATCGCGTTGGAAGCGGCGATTCTTTTGCCAGCGGATTTATTTACGGGTTGGTGTCAGGAATGAACTTAAAAGATGCGGCAGAATTCGGCGTGGCGGCTTCTGCCCTGAAACATACGATACCAGGCGATTTGAACCACGCTACTTTAACCGAAGTACAGGGTTTGATGAAAGGCGACGCGAGTGGAAGAGTGCAGCGATAAGGCACAGTGCAAGCCTTCAATATATTTGGCAGCGATCCGGCTGGAAGGCAGTTCTATTCTGCCCGCGACACAATCCACGAACTGTGATCTATTATTGCAAGAGACACTCTAATAATTTAAGCAAACTAATTGAGTATGACAAGTAACGACAACATAGAAATTCCGAAAGTAAATTTTGACACAAAGGGGGAATTAATAATTACGGCATCACCCAATTCGTCAAAACATGATTTTGACTTTTATGAAGGCAAATGGAAACTGCATAATCGTAAATTGAAATCGCGGTTAGACAATTGTTCGGAGTGGATCGAGTTTGAATCGACACAAGAGATGTATCGCGTTTTAAATGGTATTGGAAATATTGACAATTACCTCGCTACATTTGATGGCGTCCCGTTTGAAGGAATGTCTATCCGCCTTTTTAATCCAAACACAAGATTGTGGAGTATTTATTGGGCAGACTCCAATGAAGGAAAATTAGATCCCCCGGTTTTGGGTTCGTTTGATAATTCAATCGCACACTTTTTTACCAAAGACGTCTTCAAAGAACAAGAAATAGTAGTGGTATTTCGTTGGGACGTTAGAGACAAAGAAAAGCCAGTTTGGAGCCAGGCCTTTTCAGAAGACAAAGGAAAAACCTGGGAATGGAATTGGTATATGCATTTCAGCAAATTCGAAAGCTAAAGTAAAAGAGCCAACGAAATGCGGCAAAAAAAAACCGGAGAAAATTAAATTAATCCGGTAATTTTTTCAGTAAATACAAATTCACTTTATTTGTTTGTTTGCCAGTGTCAGATTGATCACATCAGCATGTCATCAGGTAAAACTATCTTCCCTGGCTCCAGCTTCTTTGCCTTCTGAAACCGCCGTGTGAAGCAGGTTTACGATTCATTAAGTTATTTGCCACGACAGGTGTTTGTACAAATTGCATGCTGCTCGCATAAGGATGATCTTCCACAACAGGAATTGTTTTATTAATCAGTTTATGAATGTCGCGGAGAAAAGATCTTTCTTCCATATCACAAAATGAAAATGCCCATCCGGAATTTCCAGCGCGGCCTGTACGCCCAATTCTATGCACATACGTTTCCGGAACATTCGGTAATTCAAAATTGATCACATGGCTCAGATCGTCCACATCTATTCCGCGTGCAGCAATATCAGTCGCCACCAGCACACGGATTTTTCCTTCTTTGAAATTGTTCAAAGCCTTCTGGCGTGCGGCTTGTGTCTTATTGCCATGTATGGCATCCGCTTTTATATTTGCCCTGAAAAGCTCTTTGGCAATTTTGTCAGCGCCATATTTGGTACGGGTAAAAACAAGCGCGTTGTGAATGGTTCCGTTTTTTAAAAGATGAATAAGTAATTGCCTCTTATCATTTTTTTCAACCAAATAAATATGTTGATCCACGTTTTCAGCGGTTGAAGAAACGGCAGCTACTTCCACTCTTACCGGATTGGTAAGGATTGAAGCAGAGAGCCTGGTGATTTCCGGCGGCATTGTTGCAGAGAAAAATAACGTCTGTCTTTTTTCAGGAAGAATGGCGATTACTTTTCTTACGTCGTGAATGAAACCCATATCCAGCATGCGATCAGCTTCATCAAGCACAAACATTTTTATGCTTTTCAAATTGATAAATTTCTGTGTGATCAGATCCAATAACCTTCCCGGCGTAGCAATGAGAATGTCGGTACCACGGCGCAATTCCTGTGTTTGATGAAACTGCGAAACACCTCCAAAAACAACGGTATGTTTTAAGCCGGTATGTTTTCCATAGGCTTCAAAACTCTCATCAATCTGTATGGCAAGCTCGCGTGTGGGTGTAAGGATCAGTGCTTTGATACCATGATTGTATGCATCTTCTTTTTGTTGCAACATTAGGTTTTGAAGAATGGGAATGGCAAATGCAGCGGTTTTTCCGGTGCCTGTTTGTGCGCATCCTAATAAATCTTTTCCACGTAAAATATGCGGGATAGCTTGTTCCTGAATTGGCGTAGGTTCGTTATAACCTTCGGTTTCGAGCGCCTTCAAAATGGGCGCTATTAAATGTAATTCTTTAAATAACAATTTTATGGTTTTAATGTATAATGATAACTTCCCTGAAATGTTTTTCCGAAAGTTTGTTTTGTTAGTATGCTCAACAACCTATGACTTGATGAGCTTTTGCTAAAGAGGATCCAGTCTGCTAAGTAGGAGAATAATGGCGCAAAGGTATTGTATTTCATTGGTATTTTATATAACGTTCTTTTTCGGATTAAATTTTTAACGAAAAAAAGAAAATACGTTTTGCCCGGGTTGAACGTACTGCCACCTACCATGCATTTTTTCGGAAGGATGGTAATTTAAACTCCATTTTGCCGGATAAGAAAGTAAAATAATTTACCTGATTAATTATTTTTCAGCGGCGCAATGGCCATCTGAAGTAAAAAGCAGGGTCGAAGATAGTTATGCTGAACGCGTGAAATCCGGCAATTAGATAAATTTAGACTGGCAAATTGAGAAGCATCATTCAGAAACGAAAAATTCTAAAGAGAACGGCAAAAACTCTTTTGAATTTTTCATTTTTATGCAATTTTCCCTGCAATTTTTTGAAATTAGCTTAAAACAACAAATACTTTAAATTATAAAAACTTTTTCAAAATCCTGCTGTTTGCCTTTCTTATTTTTTCATCCATCACTCCTTTAAAAAGATCGCCTTTTTTTTCTATCCTTTCTAAAATCGTATGGATGTGAAATTTTCCGGGATCAAGGTTATCATTTATTTCTTTCCATTCCAAAGGAGTAGAAACAGTGGGCGCCGGCGCCGGCCTTACACTGTACACCGCTGCAACGGTATCGGCTTCATCATTTTGATTCGGATCAATGTATAATTTATCGCCACGGTTTGAAACGGTTATTTCTGTTGTGGTAATCTCCGGCACGATAAGATTTATTTGTTTACAAATTTCTTCTGCAATCTTTCTTGCTTCAGGAAAAGAAATTTTTTCGCACGGAATAAAAAGATGCATCCCTGTTTTGCCTGACGTTTTGGGAAAGGTCTTTAATTTTAATTTATCAAAAATCTCTTTTGCAGCCAACGAAGTTTTAATCACTTTTTTAAAATCATTATCACTCGGATCCAGATCAATAATAATGAAATCAGGCTGCTGATAATTTTCAATTCTTGATGTCCACGGATTGATATCAATGCAACCCAGATTTATCATATAAAGTAACGTGGCTTCATCATTACACACGAGATAATCTATCGTATTTCGTTTTCCTTTTTTCGGATGTTTTCTTGGTGTCGTAAAGATTTCAGCCCATTCCGGCTGGTTGCCTTCCATGTCTTTTATATAAAATCCGGGGGCAGTTGCTTTGATATTTTTTATGTGCAATGATTCAGCGCGATCTTTTAAATAAGGCAAAATGTAAGAAGACACGGAGTGATAATATTCTATCAGATCCGCCTTTGTAATTCCTTTCCACAGTTCTTTTTCTACATTGGTAAGCATTACTTTTTCCCCATCAATGCTGACAGAATCTTTGCTGGTTATTTTTTGATTTTTTATTAATTTCCAATTGCTTTCTTCTGTTGCTTTTATTTCTTCTTTAGATTGATCATTTTCTGTTGACTCCTCACTATGCGTTTCCTTTTCCACTTCAATTGGCGGAACTGTTTTTTCTTCAACAACCTGTTCCGGTTTTTTGTCTTCTCTGAAACCAAGGAAGATCGCAGGTTTTCTAATTTTTCCGGAACTGGTATAAGTTGCAAATTTGATGTTCGCAACTAATTCAGGTTTTACAAAATGGACTTTTCTGTCTGTATCCACTTCATTGGCAAAAGGGCTTTTTTTAATTTCCAGTGGAGCAAGTTTTTCCATTATTTTTTCTTTTTGCCTGCCTTTATATCCGCCGCCTGCATGTCCCTGGTACATCAGTTTTCCATTCTCATAATAACCGAAAAGCAGAGATGCAAATGGCGCGGCGCTATCGGATTCTGTCCAGCCGCCGATTACAAATTCTTGTCTTTTTTCTGTTGGTACTTTCAACCAATCGTTGCCCCGCTTTCCCGGCTCATATTTGCTGGTTCTTCTCTTGGCAACAATGCCTTCCATGTCCTGTTTTTTGATCAGCTCAAACAACTGAATTCCTTCATCAAAACTATCGCTGAACCTCATCACATCATTAAACGGAATCGCTTTGGAAAGAATTTCTTTTCGGTCGGTCAATGGAAGATCCATTACGTCAAACCCTTTGCACCAAAGAATATCAAAGAGATAAAACACCAACGGATCTTTGCCATTATTTTTTTGCAGTGCGTCAAAATCAGGACGGCCTTCTTTATTCATTGCAACAAGCTCTCCGTCAAGGATCACATCAAAATTCAATTGTGATAATTGCTTTTCAATAGCAGGATATCTTTTGGTATAATCCAAGCCGCTTCGCGAACTTAAAACCACTTTCCCATTTTGTACATAAGCGATAATTCTGTAACCATCCAGTTTCACTTCATACAAAAATTCCGGATCATCAAAAGGCTCTTTTATTAAAGAACACAACATCGGCTTTACATCTGATAAAAACTTTGCTTTCTTTCCGTTCTTCAACAAATTCATCAATTCATTTTCATCCAGATTTTCATCCACATCTTTTTCAACATTTTCTTTTGTGTTTGTTACTTTTTTTGCCCGGTTGCTTTGCCATTCCTGTTGCGGATGTTCTTTTACCTGCTCCAAAGTTTTGCCGGATACGACAGAATGATCCTCTTCGGTGATATCCTTCGTTGTTGCATATTTGTCTTTCTTCTTGATCAGCAGCCACGCGTTATTGCCACGCTCATTTGTTTTTACCAAAGAAAATTCTCCCTTTAATTTTTCTCCATGCAAAACAAATGAAATGCTTCCCTGGTACAGATGATGCATCAAACTTTTTTCATCTTCTTTTTTTGTTTTCTTTTTTTCTACCGGCTCATAAGTTCCTTCATCCCATACGATCACAGTTCCCGCGCCATATCCTTCAGGAATGATTCCTTCAAAATTGCGATAGTCCCACGGATGATCTTCCACCATCATCGCCAGCCGTTTGTCTGCCGGATTCATTGACGGCCCTTTTGGCACCGCCCAGCTTTTTAAGACTCCTTCCATCTCCAACCGGAAATCATAATGAAGATGCGAAGCATGATGTTTCTGAACCACAAAGCGCAACTCATTTCCGGTAGGCTTTCCGCCAGTAGGCTCCGGTGTTTTATCAAACGATCGTTTTTGTTTGTATTTAGATAAAGACATGATTCCATAACAATAAAAAGATATGCCAGTTTTACAAGCGGGTGGAGGGAGGAGGAAGACGGATTTTGGTCGGCACACCGCCCACGGTTGGCACCCCCGGTTGATGTCCTCACCAGTCGGCGAAAACTACCTTTTAAATTAATAAACGTTTAGCAAATGCCAGCCGGTAAATTTTAACGCCGATAAAAAATAATTTTCTATGTATTGCAAAATGATTTTACATTTATTGCAAATCAGCTTCGCTTTAATGAATCAAAAGCAAACTATTTTGTTGATTAAATTAAAAATCTAAACATGAAAAAACACTTATTTATCTCTGTTGCTTTTATTGCAACTGCTATCAGTTTTGCAAATGCCCAGGAAAAAATGAAACATGAAGACACCGAATATTATTCACCGGTTCCCGCGGTGGTTACTCCCGGCAAAAGCTGTGGTGACGCGCCTTCTGATGCAATTATCCTGTTTGACGGAAAAGATTTAAGCAAATGGGTTTTGACAAACGACACGACGAAAGAAGCAGATTGGATTGTAAATAAAGGAATCATTACCGTAAATAAAAAGTCAGGGAATATTCAGACAAAAGAAAGGTTTATGGATTACCAGTTACACATTGAATGGAAAGAACCAAAAGATATAGAAGGTTCAGGACAGGCTCGCGGAAACAGCGGTTTGTTTCTGGCAGGCACCGGCAAAGGCGATGATGGTTATGAATTGCAGATTTTAGATTCTTATAATAATCCAACTTATGTAAATGGACAGGCAGGAGCCATTTACAAACAATACCCACCTTTAGTAAATGCAAATTTTCCTCCCGGCGTTTGGCAATCTTATGATGTAATATGGACTGCGCCACGCTTTAACGAGGATGGTTCTTTGAAATCCCCTGCAAGAGTTACGGCTTTTTTTAATGGAGTTTTGATTCAGAATAATGTGGAATTGAAAGGAAAAACACTCTACATTGGCAATCCGACTTATACAGCTCATGGTCCTTCTCCAATCAAATTGCAGGCGCACGGTGATAAAAGCAAACCGATTAGTTTTAGGAATATTTGGGTGAGGAAATTGTAAGAGAAGAAAATCTATCAGGAACCGATAAGAGCTTTTTGCTTTTTTTTCTGTTACTGAATTGTTTCATAAATTATCGAATGTAATAAAAAAGTGTTGGAGACCTTTTAGAAAAAAAATTATCATGCTGAAAGAATTTGCACTTTTCATTTTTATTTTTTTATCCATTTCTTGTTTCGGTCAGGATGTGAAATTAGAAATTTCTGATTATTCTAAAAGAATTGAAGGAAAAGAATATGCTACATTTCAGTTTATCAATTCGAGTTATAGTTATTCAAGAGCTACAATCGTTTTTATTACAAATAGAGAATTACTTTTAGAATTATCAAGTAAGCTTTCGAATTATTACAGGAAAAAAAAGCAAGAATATACAGATGTTTGGATTTTGGGAATTTCTAATTTCGAGCAAAGTAATATTTCAGAAATTGATGAAAAAATAATAAATGATTTTTTCAACTTATTATTAAGTACAGAAATGATAATGGTTTGCTCCCATATTCTGTAGACAGATTAAATCAAGGCAAAATATTTTTAAAAGGGAAAATTGACATTTGCCATTATTTAAATTGTTCAAATAATTCTTGATTTAGCATGTTTCTTTTGCAAAATTTAACCTTTACCTTTAAAGTTTTAAAGAATTAAGATTCGATAGGTGAAAAGGTAATCAGTTAAGAAAATAATTTCAAAAATTTAAAACTCAAACATCCCTTTCCATTAAATATCCTGCAAGTTCTTCCAATGGTTTTTTTCTGACAGAACGAACAGCGACTTCTTCAAAATGTTCCATGGCAATGGAGAAATATTTTTGTTTCAGATCCTTTGCCCATTCATCTACGTTGCAGGATTTATAAATATTTAAAATTGGCTGGATTTTATTTTCAGTTTCCAACGATAATAAATGTTTCAATTCTTTTTGTTGCTCAGTTGATGCTATTTTCATTGTCTGAAGCATTAAAAAAGTTTTCTTATTTGCCATAATATCACCACCGCGTTTTTTACCGAATTTTTCAGGATCGCCAAATGCATCCAAATAATCATCTTGTATTTGAAATGCGATTCCAAGGTTTTTCCCAAACTGATACAGATGTTCCTGGTTTGCTAATCCTGCGCCACCTAAAATAGCGCCCAATTGTAAACTTGCTGCAAGCAACACAGAAGTTTTTAGCCCGATCATTTTTACATAATCATCAAAATTGACATCCTGATCTTTTTCTCCTGAAGAAGCTGTTTGGGCATCCGAAGGAGCCCTTTGGGCATAATCCATATCAAGCTGTTGGCCTTCACAAACGTTTCTCGCAGTCGCATTGAATAAATTTAAAACAGGATGAATATATTCATTGCTGATTTTATTTAAATATTCATAAGCGGCCACAAGCATTACATCACCCGCAAGCAATGCGGTAGATTCACCAAATTTTGTATGAACCGTTTGTAGCCCGCGCCGCAAGGGCGCTTTGTCCATGATATCATCATGCACCAAAGTAAAGTTGTGAAATAGTTCAATTGCAGCGGCTGCATAATAGGCATCGTCTTTTATTTCTGCAAACAATTCATTTGCCATCAGGCACATCACCGGGCGAATACGTTTACCCTTTACGGATAATAAGTATTGCGAAGCATCATATAATTTTTCTGGCTCTGCAGGAAAGTGACGCACATTAAATCTCTCTTCAAAAATGAACGATAATTCTTTAAAAGAATGAAGTGCATTTTGTTCGTGTTTTCCTTTATCAGACTGAGAAGGCTGCAGCGATTCTGTTTTTTCTTCTACTAAATTATCTTTATTCATTTGTTTCAAATTTTATATAGCCTCACTCCAACCCCTCTCCAAAGGAGACGGACACTCTTTGAGAGCATCATCAATTTTCAAATTAGCCGATGAGCATATTAGCAGATCAGCTAATTACCACATCAACCCATTTTCTTCTTCTTACCTTTTACCGCTTTTTGTTTTAAACTATTTATGCCGGGAATCCATTCAAAATCAAGTTGTCTTTTTTCTAAATTAGCTGCTACCAATTTTACGTTCACTTTGTCGCCCATTCTGAATTTCTTTCCGGTACGAATCCCAACCAGCGCGTATTCTGCATCATCATGCCGGAAATCATCATACTCCACGAGATTTCTGATAGAAACAAGCCCTTCACATTTTTCTTTTACCGTTTCTACCCAGAAACCAAATGAAGAAACTCCGCTGATAACGCCTTCCATATCTTCTCCCAATTTGTCCATCATAAACTCTACCTGTTTGTATTTATTTCCCGCACGCTCAGCTTCCATGGCTGCCCGTTCACGCTCACTGCAATGAACACATTTTTGTTCCATTTTTTTATCCGGTTGCAAATCATTTTCTAAAATTTGATGAAGAATACGATGAACCATTATATCGGGATAACGACGAATCGGGGAAGTAAAATGACAATAATCTTTAAAGCCTAGTCCATAATGACCTATGTTCTCGGTGGTATAAATTGCTTTCGCCATCGTGCGGATTCCTAATTGCTCTAACACGTGCTGCTCGGGCTTTCCATGCACATCCAGCATTAATTGATTAAAAGATTTCGCCGTTTCTGCTTCATCTTTCATATCAAATTTATAACCGAATTTTCTGGCAAATGCCACAAAAGGTTTCAGCTTTTCTTCGTCGGGCGTATCATGCACGCGATATGGAAATGGAATTGTTTTTTTATCCACTTTTATTTTTGCAACATGTGCGGCAACCGTCCGATTTGCAAGCAACATAAATTCCTCTATTAACTGGTGCGATTCTTTACTTTCCTTCACAATAATTCCCAATGGTTTTCCATTTTCATCCAGTTGAAATTTTACTTCTGTAGAGGAAAAATTAATGGCGCCGTTTTTAAATCTTTCTTTTCTGAAATTTTTGGCAAAAGAATTTAATACGGAAATTTCTTCGCTGTATTCTCCGTTTCCTGATTCAATAATTTCCTGCACTTCATCATAATTAAAACGATGGTTGCTGTGAATAAAAGTTTTACCTATCCGGTAATCTTTTACTTTTCCTTTATTGTTTATTTTAAAAATTACAGAGAAGGTATATTTGTCTTCATGTGGACGAAGTGAACAAAGCTCATTTGAAATTTTTTCAGGGAGCATGGGATTCACACGATCAGGAAGGTAAACACTTGTAGCTCTTGCGTAGCCTTCCGTATCTATTGCGCTTCCCGGCCTCACAAAATGACTGACGTCGGCAATATGTACACCGATTTCAAATTCATTGTCATTTATTTTTTTTATCGATAATGCGTCATCAAAATCTTTTGCATCAGCAGGGTCAATCGTAAACGTAAGCACATCCCGGTAATCCATTCTTTTTGCCAGTTCTTCTTCATCAATCGCTTCGCTTAGATTGTGTGCTTCCTCTAAAACCTCTTTTGGAAATTCAAGTGAAAAACCATTTTGGATAATGATTTCTTTCATCGCCAGGTCATCAGCATTCTTTGCCTGTAACACAGATACCACTTCACCTTCCGGTTTTTTTGCACCACTTTCCCATTTCAAAAATTTTACCACTACCCTTTCCTTATCTTTCGCCCCATTCAGATTTTTGAGACTGATATAAAAATCGGGTAAAGGTTTTTGACTGTCCGGTGTAAAGAAAGCAAAATTTTCACTCACCACGATATTGCCAATAAATTCGGTTTGCTTTCTTTCCACCACTTCTTCTATCACGCCTTCTACCCGCTTACCATGAGAATCTTTTATTTTCACCCTTACTATATCTCCATCCATCGCTTTATTAAATTCGTGTGGCCGCACCAGCAGGTCTTTTTCCCTTCCTTCCACAATTACATACCCCATTCCGGAACGCGTAATTTCCAATTTACCTTTTACCAAAGGAATAGCTTTTTTCTTTCCTGTTTTTTTACTCATATACTTTTATGTATTATCAAAATACGTTGCGCAATGTACAAATCAATTTGCTAAAAATAATTCGCACACCATTTTAGAAACAATAAATAACATTGAATTATTTCTGGAATATTAATTTCAGTAAAAGAACAAATATTGCGAATTTGTGTTTACTGGTTGAACTGAGATAGAGAATAGAAAAAGGTTGGGTGTCATTTACAAAAAAAGAATTCTACTTATTCCTATGTTTACTGTAAATAATAGAAAATACACTTTTAAAAATTCATGATTAAAATTTTTATGCAAATTCTTCATTGATAATCAACGAGTTATAAAGGCATCTGAAAAAAAGATAGATAAATTGAAGTATTTTAAACATGTTTCGCCTTACCTTCGCAATCTTTTAAAAAAATGCCGGGATAGCGGCATATCATTCAACCGGTTCCGATTCGTAAAATCGGAATCAATAAAAAACAAAAATGAGCAAATTACATTTCACCACAAAACATGCAAACGAGGCTACCGTGCAACGCAGTTGGTACGTTGTTGACGGTACTAATCAAACCGTAGGCCGCATGTGCGCAAAAATTGCGTCTGTTCTTCGCGGAAAGAACAAAGCCTACTTCACGCCACACGTAGATTGCGGCGATTATGTTATCGTTACAAATTGTGATAAAATCAGGTTTACCGGTAAAAAATTAGAGGACAAAACCTACATCAATTACAGCGGTTATCCCGGAGGTAAAAAAGAAGAAGCAGCAGGCGATCTTTTAAAACGCCGCCCTGATGTAATCATCGAAAGAGCCGTAAAAGGAATGTTGCCTAAAAACCGTTTGGGACGCAAAATGTATAAAAAATTATTTGTGTATGCCGGCTCTGAGCATCCACATACGGCACAAAATCCAAAAACTTTAAAATTCTAAAAAACGAACTGAAATTGAACCTTTGAGATAAATCTTCAAATTTTCTCCAAGGGAGTCCTTCGGACAAATTTTCACATTTTCAAATTAATATAATGGAAAAACAAAAAAATGCAGTTGGCCGTAGAAAAGAAGCCGTAACACGCGTTTTTCTTACAAAAGGTGATGGCAAAATCGTCATCAACGGGAAAGATTATAAAACTTATTTTCCGCTCATGTATTTGCAAAACCAGGTAGAGGCTCCTTTAAAAACAATCGAATCTGCTGACAAATTTGATGTGACTGTAAATGCTACCGGTGGTGGTGTAAAAGGACAGGCTGAAGCGGTAAAATTGGGTATTGCGCGTGCACTTCTCCAGGTAAATCCCGAGTACAGGCCGGCTTTGAAAGAAGCAGGACTGCTCACCCGCGACCCACGTGCTGTAGAGCGTAAAAAACCAGGTAAGAAAAAAGCAAGAAAGAGCTTCCAGTTCAGCAAACGATAAGAAGCAAGATATTAGTAGCAAGACGCAAGACAAATGCACCTGCTTTTCCTGCTACTTTCTACTTTCTACTATTCAAAACAATTTTAATACAAAAAATAAATGGAAAATAATACTTCTTTACAACAGCAGCTTTTAGAAGCAGGCGTACACTTCGGGCATTTAAAAAAGAAGTGGAACCCCAAAATGTTGCCTTACATTTTTGCTGAAAAAAAAGGTATCCACATCATAGACCTCAACAAAACTGTTGAAGGGCTTGAAGAAGCGGCTGCAGCTATGAAATCTATCGCTAAAAGCGGTAAAAAAATCATGTTCGTAGCTACTAAAAAACAGGCAAAAGAAATCGTAACAGAAGCTGCAAGAAGAGTGAACATGCCTTTCGTTACTGAGCGTTGGTTGGGCGGCATGCTTACCAACTTCAATACCGTTCGTAAAAGCGTGAAGAAAATGCAGTCGATTGAAAAAATGCTGAATGATGGTACGCTTGACAGCATTACTAAAAAAGAACGTCTTACATTGACCCGCGATAAGGAAAAAATGGAAAAAGTATTGGGCGGTATCGCAGCCATCAGCCGTGTTCCTGCTGCCTTATTCCTGGTAGATATTGGCCATGAGCACATCGCGCTTTCAGAAGCAAAACGCCTGAACATTACTACTTTCGGAATGGTGGACACCAATTGTGACCCAAACAAAGTGGAGTTTTCTATTCCTGCAAATGATGACGCTACAAAATCTATCGCTATCATTACTAATTATATAGTAGCTGCAATCGCAGAAGGCCTGGCAGAAAGACAAGCGGAAAAAGAAGAAGAAAGTGATGAAACGGAAGATACAAATACCCGCGCAATGAAATTTGATGAAGGATCAGATGAAGGTAAAGAACGTCGCAGGGGAAGTGGCTCACCAGCCGGTGGAAAAGGCCGGAGTGCAGCCGGACCGCAAAAACGCAGGGTTGCTGGCCCCGGACAAGGCAACAGAGGACCGGGCGGAGCGAGAAGATAATTTGCTGATTTGCTGATTTGCTAATGTGAAAATGCGAAAACACAGTAATGAGTTTAAGCCTCCGGCCTTTGGTATTCAGCATTTGTCCTTTGGTATCAGCCTTTGGCCTTCAGCATTTGGCAGTTTAATAATTTAATAATTGAATAATTCAATAATTTAAAAGAATGAGTACAACAACAATAACAGCAGCAGAGATAAATAAGCTGCGCCAGCAAACAGGTGCAGGTATGATGGATTGCCGCAAAGCATTGGTAGAATCAAACGGCGATTTTGAAGCCGCGATTGATTATTTAAGAAAGAAAGGACAGAAAGTAGCCGCGCTTCGTGGCGACCGTGAGGCAAAAGAAGGTGTGGTAATAGCAAAAACGACAGCAGATAATAAAACGGGTTATATTATTAATGTTAGTTGCGAGACTGATTTCGTAAGTAAGAATGCAGATTACATCGCTTTTGCACAATTTATTATGGATGCAGCGATTGCCAACAATGTAAACGACGTTGAAGAATTAAATGCTGTAAAAACCGGTAATGAAACGATAGCTGATAAACTGAACGAACAGGTGGCAAAAATTGGTGAAAAAATAAGTGTTTCACGTTTTGAAAAAATAGAAGCGCCTTATGTGGCTGCTTACATTCATGGCTCTTACCGTATGGGGGTTTTGGTTGGATTGAATAAAGAAAATGAAGAAGCAGGAAAAGACGTGGCCATGCAGATTGCTGCTATGAATCCGATTGCAATCGATCAATCTTCTGTGGCACCGGAAACTATCGAACGCGAGAGAAATATCGCTATCGAACAAATAAAAGCAGAAGGCAAGCCGGCTGAAATGGCTGAAAAAATTGCCGCTGGAAAAGTGAATAAGTTTTTTAAAGAAAGCACTTTGCTTGCCCAGGCTTTTGTTAAAGACGGCAATAAATCTGTAGCAGATTTTCTGAAAGGATTAGATCCTGATTTGAAAGTAGTTGCTTTCAAGAGAGTTGCTTTGGGATAATAATTTTAAAGATAGATTCTTAAATAAATATTAGAGCCGCATTTTGCGGCTCTTTTTTTATCTGTTTTAACTGATAATGGTGGAAATGATAATCTTCAATATTTCTTTGTTTGCTGAAGTTTTTTATGACACCAAATTGCCGGCGAATCCGCGTTATTTCGTCACGACTGATTTTATTTCTTCATGAGAAAATAACATATTCCTCACCACCAATAAAATCGACAACTGAAATCTTTTCATACCTTACATTCAAATCAACTATTTCATGCAACTAAAAATTCTATGTTTCCTTGTTGGAACACTTTTATGCGGGTGCGCATTTTCTCAAAACACTTCATTTAAAGTAGCAAAAACATACTCCATTAAAAGTAGTGGCGGATGGGATTATATCACGGTAAATGATCATAAAGTTTATGTTTCTCATGGGACGCAGGTAAATATTCTGGATGAAAATTCCGGTGATTCTATCGGCATTATTCCAGGAACTGAAGGCGTGCATGGAATTGCTTTTGACAACAATCTGCATAAAGGATTTACCAGCAATGGAAGATTAAATAACGTTTTTGTTTTTGATCTTTCTACAAATAAAATTTTAAAAGAGATTCCAACAGGCGAAAATCCTGATGCCATCAGCTATGAACCTTTTTCCAAAAAAATAATTACCTGCAACGGGCGCAGCAAATCACTTTCTGTGATAGATCCGGAAAAAGAAACGGTAGTCGCAAACATTGATCTGAATGGAAAACCTGAAGAAGCAGTAAGCGATGGAAAAGGAAAATTATTTGTGAACCTGGAAGATAAAAGCCAGATAGCAGAAGTGGATATGAAAAACTATAAAGTGCTGAACCGCTGGCCAATTGCGCCGGGAGAATCTGCTACAGGGCTTGCTTTGGATAAAAAAACAAACAGGCTCTTTGCTGGCTGCGATAATAAAATGCTGGTCATCGTGAATGCTGAAAATGGAAAGGTGGTTACTTCTTTACCAATTGGAGAAGGATGTGATGGCGTTGTTTTTGATGCAAATAAAAACCTTGTTTTCGCCTCGTGTGGAGAAGGAAGTATGACTGTTATAAAAGAAAAAGATGCCAATAATTTTTCAGTTGTGCAAACAGTTCCCACTCAAACAACTGCGCGAACCATAGCGCTTGATCCAACAAATAATACTTTGTTTTTGCCTGCGGCAGATTTAGCGCCTGCAGATCCAAATGCTACGTCCCGTCGCCGAAGTTTTGTTCCCGGTACGTTTAAAGTGTTGGTTGTGAAAGAGTGAGTGGGAGAAAATGCCCGGCAAGTTTCATGTTAATTGATCTTGCGGTGTTTTAAGCGTGAGGTTATATTTCTTCCTGACTGCTTCCATTTCTTTTTTCAAAATATCCGGATGCTGCCAATATCTTTCGCTTAACTTTTCACGAATGTTACGCATCATTTTTATTGCATCAAATTTTTTATTCTTGTTCATTGTCAGATTCTAAAATTTCTCTTTGAGTTCGGATTTCAATCATTCTGTAGCCAAGTTTCAGATTGATTGAGTTATAAAGTCGAATGCGATTTAAATTGACAATGTGTTTAAAATTCCAACTGGCCAAAACACTGGCATTGTTTAATGTTGCAAGAGCAATATGCAAAGCATCATTGTAACTTTTGATTGTCAACGCACCTTCAGTTATGTAACTTTCTGAAAGTTGAATTACCTCATCATTAATACCTACCGCTATCTGGAATTTCTTTGGAATTTCTTTTATTTTTCTCTTACTTCATCTCTTGCTAGTTGAAGTTCCTGCAGTGTGAGATTAGAAAGCATAATAGTCTTTTTTCCTACTTTAAATTCTTCAAATAAAGCAATACCATTCGTGAAACTCTTCATCGAAACAACCACCAATTGTTGAAGTACTCGCGTAAACTGTCATACTTCAAAAATACAAAAAGACAGCGGAACGACAGTAGCGCCCTATTTAAACAATTCCTCAGGCAACAACCTAATTCAACAACTCTTTCAACTTTTCAGTAAGCTTTTCTCCAAAAATATTTTTGGCGATAATTACACCATTTTTATCAACCAAAACGTTCGATGGGATGGCTTTGATGCCATATTCGTCGGAAGTAGAATTTTTCCAGCCTTTTAAGTCTGAAACCTGGTTCCAGTCAAGATGATCAGCATCAATTGCTTTTAACCACGCGGCTTTCTTAGTATCATAAGAAACTCCAAAAACAGTAAAACCTTTATCTTTAAATCGATTGAAAGCCGCTACCACATTCGGATTTTCACGTCTGCAGGGGCCGCACCAGCTTGCCCAAAAATCTATTAAAACATATTTCCCTTTTAAAGAAGACAAACTAAGTTTTGAACTGTCAGGCGTAAATTGAATGATGTCTGGAGCAGTTTTTCCAATCGCCACTTTCGCGTAAGTGTCTATTAGTTTTTGAATCTCTTTTCCTTTCGCTGAGTTTTTAACTTTTGTATCAAGCTCATTATACAATGGTTCCACATCGCTCGCTTCTGCATAATATCCATAGTTTTCAAGAATAGCCATTGCTGCCCGCATTGACTTTGGATTTTCGTTTACAAAAGCAGAAACGACTTTCCTTTTTGCCGCCAGAATATCATTATCCACTTCATCCAAACTATCCATTACTTTACGGTTTTGAATCTTGTATGCTTCCTCATAAATTTTACTGTTGATGTCTTCCCATTTCGTAATATTTTTCATCCTTTCTTTCAACAATTTATCATCAGAATTGATAGAAGAACCTTTTACAGTTAATAATTTTAAAGAATCACCGCGCCCTGTAACCTGCATCGTTGTTGGTTCTACATAAAAAGTAAAATAATCATTTTTTCTTTCAGGCATGGTAAGTGAAGCGAAATAAGGCGAGTTTACAAAGCCGGTAAATTGAAATTTTCCGCCTTTAATAAAACCAGAATCCCTGAATGTTTCGCCTTCTTTATAAATATTTAAAAAGATAGTGCCGTCTTTCATCTTCTCGAGGTTTCCATTGATTACAAAAGAAGAATCCTGCGCTTTTAGATTGACATTTAAAAATAAAATAACTGAAAGAACAGAGAAGGTTTTTATCATGAATTTTTTTTTGACGCGAAGATAACGGAAAATGAAAAAACGAGATGAGAGGGGTTAAAAGATGGTTTAGAGAAAGTTAAGTAATGCCACTTCATCATCATATTTTCCATGAGATATCAGCTTTGCCAGTTTGGGTCGAAACGGAGTTTTTACATTTCTGAAATCTTCTAAAAAATTTTCTAAGTCTTGAGAGTTGGATGAAAAAAAGTTTCATGCACATAAGAGATCACTTTTTTTTCGTCAGGCGCACCGGTAAAAACAACGTTACGTGTGTAGTTGGTTTTGCGAATTTATCAACCGGATAAATTTTCGGAATAGAGAAAGGCCGACCCATATTAAATCACGGGAAGATTTTCAAAAAGAAAGCATTGCACATGCCTGAGAAAGAGATTGAAAATCGTGCTTATTTCTTCGCTTACTGTGCGCGGTGCCGATCAATAGGATTGACAACTATCCCCACCAGAATGCAGTGGCAATAATGATATAAATGGCTATCAGCGCTGCACCTTCTAACCAGTTTGATTCCCCGTCAAAAGAAATAAAAGCCGCAAGAATAATTGACAGAAACATCGCTGCTAAAAGCATCGGAGAAAATACAAGCATGAATGAAGCCAATCCAAATACCTGGCTAATGATGACCAATAGTGGTGCCAGCACCAGCGCTATTTGCAGTGGACTGTTGATGATAACTGAAAAAGCATATTCTGAGCGGCCCCTTGCTGCAAGCTGTATGCCCACGACATTTTCGATAGCATTGCCGGCAATGGCAACAATCACCAGTCCTGCAAATTGATCAGAAATATTTAACGCTGCCATGGAAGGTTCCAATGCTTTTACAAACCAATCAGAAACAAAAGCTGCTGCAGCACTTGCTATCATCAACAATGCAACAGCAAGCCAAAGCGGCCATCGTGGCTTCTCTTGAATCTCTCCTTCAGGAGTGACTCCTGCCTTTCCCCGCTTCAATGATGCGGGCAGGTATAATAAAAACAACGCGAGTAAAACGATGGCGACAATTAAAGAAAACGACTCTTCATGCAGCTCTGCCGGCGAATGTATCCAATGAGCCAAAGATGGAATCGCCATCGCCATGACCGATAACAACATCAGCGTTACAATCGTCCGTGCTCTCGATGAACCTAATTTTTGGGTTCCATGTTTTAATCCACCAACTAAAAATGAAAGCCCGAGCACCAGTAAAAGATTGGATAGTATAGAACCGGCAAGAGCCGCTTTCACCACATTTGTCAAACCTGCCTTCAGAGCAAAGATGGCGATAAATAATTCGGGAAGATTTCCCAGCGCAGATTGCAAAACTCCTGTCGCGCCAGCGCCAAATCTATCCCCTAATTGTTCAACGCTGCGGCCTACCAGTGCAGCCAATAAAGCAACAGCAGCAGCGGAAGTAATGAATGCAAGAACAGCATTAAGTCGAAAATAATAGAAACCTCCGGCACAAATAACTGCAATTGCACCCGCAATAAAAATAATCAAATCTGATTTGATAAACACTTTTTGATTGGCTGCGTTTGTTTGCATAGTACAATATTATTCAAACAAAGTGCCTAAAACTCCGGCTATTAAATCGTGAATAAAGAATCGGAACAATTATTAATTCACTAACCTATCATAAAAGCGGCATGGTATTTACAGTAATAATTTTTGAACCCTAAATCAACCGGTATGAAAAAGTATTTTGTCATAATCGCATTATTTTCCGTTACATTTTTTGCGTGCAACAATCATAAAAATAATGCAGCCAAAGATTCAGAGACCTACAGAACCGTGCCGGTTCCAAATGTAAATGGAAATATTCCGGACACAAATAATTCGATTGATTTGAGCACCAAAAAAGATTCATCTCATATCAAAACTGATTCCACCATTCAAAATGGAAAATAAGAATCAGCCTTATTTGTCGGTTTACTGAAGATTTTTTTAAGTGTGTCAAAAAAAATTGTAGTTTTCCACACTAACTACAAACATCAAAATTGTTGCTTGTGAAAAAAAACTTCTCTTTTTTATTTATCCTTTTCAACTGTCTTCAAATAAATACACAAAATAACACGTATAAACAATCGGCAGGAGTAGCAAATTCAGTACCTATAACAAATACTGTGAACACCTTCTTAGCCGTTCGTCGTTTTTTTTTCGTCACTTTTAAATTCTAAAATGTCGCCTGGCTGGCAGTCTAATGCTTTACAGATTGATTCTAAAGTGCTAAAACGAATTGCCTTTGCCTTTCCTGTTTTTAAAATAGAAAGATTGGATAATGTCAAATCAACTCTTTCAGAAAGTTCATTCAGAGAAATTTTACGCTTTGCCATCATCACGTCTAAGTTTACAATGATTGGCATAGCTTATACAGTTAAATCGTTTTCATTTTGTAATTCAATCCCTTTCCTGAAAATAATAGCAATAACGTATATTACTGCCGCCATCAAAATAAACGCCTGACTGTCTTCCCAAAATTGGTTTAAGTTGTCGGTCACAATTCCATAGTGGAGTAAACTTTTAGCTGATTGCCGCGCTATGTAACTTATAAGTCCAATAGAAAGTGTGAAGTAGCTGATTAATAAAATTTGTCTGGAAACAAAGTTGTTGAAAGGTTTTGACAAATCAATTTTGGTCACGAGCCTGATTACCACATAAAACAGAACAGCTTTCAAAACTGAAATAAATAATATAAAACTGTACATACTGAAAAAAGCCCATTTGCTTTTCTGATACATTTCGTTTAAGTCCAACTTTTGGTAAAGATTTTGGACAAATTCTGGTTTGAATAAACTAAAAATAAAATTGACAATCAGTCCACCTGCTTCAATGCATAAGCCAACAAAGATTATCCAGGTTACAATTTTTACAATTGTAAATACGAAGTTGTTTGTTTTTGACATAATATTTTAAATTAAATTATGTCGCAAATGTAAAAACTATTTATTGATAAACAATAAATAATTATTTTTTTTCAAAAATTTTTGTTGAGATAGTACCATGAATTTATTGATATAAACCAAAACGACCACAAATCTTGCGCTAAAAGCAACTGCTAAATCAAAGCTACTCAAACGCAGTCGGCCGAACCAAAATTTAATTTATCCATGAACTCAGAAATTATCATAAACAGAATCAGAATCCGCGTATCCTTTTAAAAATTGCTCCTGTACCGTTTGTTGAATAACGGAATCATCCTGATGAAAATTCTCAGTACTGCCATCTTCTATTAATACAATAACTCTTATCTCTTTGTCTTTATTAATTTCTAAAGTCGATTGTGCCTTGTCTGGAATAACGATTTGATTATTTTTTATTTTTGTTACAAATTCAAGAGCTTCCATTATTAAATTATTTTTAATAAAGATAGACAATTAGAATAAAGAACGTACTGTTGTATTGATTATAATCCTGCATCTAATTACAAATTCCGGAATAAATTCGATTAATGCACTAATCCTCCTTGCACATTCAGTCTTATTTTTATTGCATACCTCACAAAAAAAACCTGCAAGAAAAATCCTTGCAGGCATATCTAAACTAAACATCAACATCAAAACCAACTACCAATCCACCTCATTCCTACTTTATTTCCCAAAATCCTTTTTCTTCTTCTCACTTTGGCATTATGGATAAACATCGTAACAAACATCAAAGGAATAAACAGCAATGTCAGTGGCGGAATTCCCATGATTGAAATCCATCTTCCGCCAAACTGCCTTCTCATAGGGCGTTTCAGCCTTTCTGCAATGAGATACATACTTGGCACCATAATCAATGTCATAAAGAATGCGAACGCCAAACCAAAGATGATTGTCCATGCGAGCGGCTTCCAGAATACTGCACTATCACCACCAAAGAAAATGTGCGGATTCAAATCGGTGAACATGGTAACAAAATTTATATTGAAGCCAATTGCTAATGGAAGTAATGCGAAAATTGCTGCAAGCGCTGTAAGCAATACCGGGATAATCCTGATTTTTCCTGCCTGGATCACTGCTTCTCTCGTCTTCATTCCCCGACCTCTTAATTCGTCTGCAAAATCGATTACCAATATTGCGTTCTTCACTACAATGCCCGCCAGTCCTACAATTCCAATTCCGGTCATTACAACCGATATTCCCATTCCGGTAATCGAGAATCCAAGAATTACGCCAATAACACTAAATAATATCTCCGTAAGGATGATAACAGATTTACTGATGGAATTAAACTGTAAAACCAAAATGAACAGGATCAGCATCAAAGCAATGACCAAGGCTTTTCCAAGGAATGCGCCTGTCTCAGCCTGCTGCTCACCTTCACCTGTCTGCTTAATGGTAACATTTGTGCTTTTCTTATTAAAATTATCGATCGCTGTCGCAATGTTTTTATTCACCTCTGTGGGCGTGTATCCCGAAAGCACGTTGGAAAAAATGGTAATTACGCGCTTTACATTTTTTCTTTTGATACTGCCATAAGTGCTGGTGTAATCCACATCTACGAGCGAAGTGATTGGAATGGACTTCACCTGTCCCCCACTCGCCATATCCCGAAAAACAATGTTCATATTGAGCAGGTCGGACAGATTTTTTCTTTGCAATTCATTGTTGCGCAACTGAATCTTATATTCATCTTCTCCGCTTTTTATTTTGGATACTTCCAGTCCGAATAAGGCGGTTCTGATCTGCTGGCCGATTTGTGCGGTAGATACCCCTTCTATCATCGCACGCTGACGGTTTATGCTCAATGTGATTTCAGGATT
Source organism: uncultured Chitinophagaceae bacterium (assembly GCA_963706825.1). Taxonomy (GTDB): domain Bacteria; phylum Bacteroidota; class Bacteroidia; order Chitinophagales; family Chitinophagaceae; genus Ginsengibacter. The sequence continues at coordinate 260,837 of CAVPNT010000009.1, forward strand.
CGTAAGATCCACATCGAGTTTTAATTCTTCCACTCCGGGAATTTGCAAACTATCCAGGTACGTTTTCAATGCTGTAGCGGTAGAGGTGAGCACATCAAAATCTTCACTGGCCACTTCAATATTAATCGGGGGTTCTGTAGGCGGGCCGTTTTGCTCCTGAGCTACAGAGATTTGGGCTCCCGGAATTCCCTTGATCTCCTTCCTGATGGAATCTAAATAGGGGCCTGTAGCCACGCCATTTCTTTTTTCAAATTCAACAAATGAAACCTGCACACGCCCAAGATTTGGCTGGGTACTTCTGTCGCCACTTGAGGGATCAGAGGCGCCTACAGCCACATTTGAAATAACACTTTCCACGATCGGATTCGGTTTTCCTGAAGGGCCATCCAGCACCCTGGTTACTTTGCGCTCTATTTCTTTAGTAATAGAATCGGTATAATCCACGCTGCTTCCAACCGGCAATTTCAAATAAACATAAATGAAATTCGGATCGCCTTTTGGAAAGAAAACCACCGGAACATTTCTTGCTTTAAAAAGTATGAGCGAAAAAATAAGCAACACAAAGGTGCCAACCAAAAGCCAAACCGGCCGCCATCCTGCCACAGCCCAACGCAATAATTTTTCATAATTGCGCATGATGGCAGGCAATACATTATTTTGAAATTTATGGATCCAGCTATCAAAAAGATAGGTATTCAAAACAACAATAATTGCGAAGAAAATAAGCAGGTTTCCGAGGAATGGCACATGTACCAGGTCGAAGAAAATACCTGCGAGCAATGGAATTAAAAATGCTTTGCTTTTGAAAACCGCCGACTTTCTTTTTGCTCCATGCTCATCCGGATGATTCATAAAATCTACCGCAAATACCGGGTTCATGATAAACGCTACGACCAGTGATGCAGTTAAAGTAAAGATCAGCATCGTAGGCAGATAAATCATGAATTTACCAATAATTCCCGGCCAGAAAAGCAGCGGAACAAACGGCGCTAAAGTAGTAAGCGTACCGGAAAGCACCGGAATAAAAATTTCTCCCGCCGCCATTTTCGCCGATTCCATTGTGGAAACTTTCCCTTTATTTTCCATAAAAATCCGATGCGTATTTTCTATCACCACAATGGCATCATCCACAATAATTCCCAATCCGAAAAGCAGGGCAAAAAGCACAATAAAATTCAGGGTTACATTTCCACCAACAATCAGATCTGCTGCAGGCAAAAACAGGAATGCCACAAACATACTAAGCGGCACAGAAAGCGCCACAAAGAATGCATTGGTAACGCCCATAAAAAACATGAGAATCAAAAGAACCAACACAAATCCAATGACGATAGAATTTACGAGGTCATTAAAAGAAGTGCGGGTAGAGCGGCTTTGATCTCCGGTGATCACTACATTCAAATTAGAAGGTAAAATGGTGGACTTCATTTCATCTACTGATTTTTTTACATCATCAGAAGTTTGAATTAGATTTTCACCAGCTCTTTTAATTATGTTGAGTGTAACTACATTTTTTCCATTCAAACGCGCATAACTTTCGCTCGTTTTTACTGTATCTTTTATCGTTGCAATATCTTTCAAATAGATTGGCATACCAGAGGTATTGCGCACGATGATCTGTGAAATATCAAATGCGTTTTTAAACTGTCCGCGTATCTGCAGGGTGCGTTTCATGTTTCCCACATCCAAAAGGCCGCCGGAAATATCTACGTTTTCTCCTTTTACTGCATTGGCAATATCATTGAAAGTAACACCGGCGCTTTGCATTTTATAATTGTCCACATTGATCTGAAATTCCCTTTCCGGTGCACCTACGATATCTACCCTGGTTATTTCAGGTAGTTCCTCCAACTCATCTTTTGCGTCATCCGCAAATTTCTTCAAACTCATCATGTCATAATCGCCACTGAGGTTTACAAACATGATGGGAAATTCACTGAAGCTTACTTCCTGTACATTCGGTTCCTGCGTAAGGTCTGTAGGCAAATCTTTCTTGGCTTTATCTACTGCATCCTTTGTTTTTTGCAGCGCCACTTCTGTTTTTACATCCGTTTCAAACTCAACGGTAATCGCAGAAAAATCCTGCAATGAGGTACTGGTAATCTTATTGATTTTTGCGCCGGTAATTCCTTTTATTTGTTTCTCTATTGGTTTGGTCACCAGGTTTTCCATGTCCTTTGGAGAGTTACCGGCATAAATGGTTTGCACAAAAATTGTCGGGATAACAATGTCCGGAAATTGTTCCTTCGGCAATGTAACAAATTGATAAACGCCCATTAATGACACAAAAAGAATCAGCAAATAGATGGACGTTTTGTTTTTAATCGACCAGCTCGTTGGTTTAAACTCTTTGTACTTTTCCTTAAAATTTTCAGTTAAGCTCATAAATATTTTGTTGCGCTTTTCAGTAAAAGCAGTTTTAATTCATTTTCCTATTCTGCATTTGTGGTGATTGGCTGTCCTTCAAACAAGCCCTGGAAGCCATCAGTTATCAATTCATCGCCGGGTTTTAATCCGCTTTTGATTTCAATATTATCACCATACAATTGACCGATTACCACATCCTTTTTTTGCGCTACCGTTTTATCGCCTTCTTTTGCCGCCACGAGAACAAATTTTCCATTTTCACCGGTTTGCAAAGTGTTCAAAGGAATGGCAATGGAATTGGGTGCTGTATAATCTAAAATTTTTACCTGCGCTATCTGGTTTGGCCGCAGGTTCATTCCTTTCGGCACTTTTATTTCGGCAGTAAATCCGCGACTGGTTGTTCCAATAGCTTCGCTGATAAATGAAATTTCACTGTTGAAGGTTTTATTGATATCCGGCATTGTTACCATTACTTTTGTTCCCTTTGTTACTCTTCCTGCATAGTTTTCAGGCACAGTAACCGTAATTTTTAAATCCGTATCGTTTACGATTTTTATATAACCACCACTTAATGGATTTCCAATAAAAGTTTCGCCGACATGCGCGGTAATATCATCTACCGTTCCATTTACATTGCTGTAAACGTTGCTTTGATTTGCCTGCTCCTGTGCAGTCGCAACCTGCGCCTGTATTGCTTTTAACTGGTTCTGTAATGTTTCAACATTTGTTTTTGCCTGCAGCAGTTGCACTTCAGTTCCAATGTGCTGAGCCCACAGATTGCTTTGTCTCTCATAGACGGATTTTGCGAGGCCAAGTTGTGCTTCCACGCTTCCCATTTGTTGCTTTACAGCATTTACATTTTCACGGGCAACGGCATCGTCTAATTTTAAAATCAACTGGCCTTTATGCACTTTATCACCTTGCTTTACATAAATCGCTTTTATCTGTCCACCTTGTCCACTGGGAGTTATATAAGAAATGTTTTTGGCGTCCACGCTTCCCTGAAGGTCGAGATAATGTTTAAAATCTTCCGTTTTAATGGTAGTAAGAGCTACCAGTTTCGGCTTAGCTGCTACCGTTGCACTGGTATCCAGTTTTGCAATATCTTTTTGCAAAGCGGTCATTTGTTCATCCAGCTTTTCTTTCTGTGTTTTCAGCTTTTGTAATTCAGCTTTTTTATCACTCAGCGATTCGCTCTTCTTTTTACCAGAATCGCCGCATGATGAAACGATTGCAGCAAAAAATACAATCAGGCTGAGGTTGAGTAATTTTTTCATTGTCAAGATTTATTAGGGTTGATTTTTTTGTTTAGTTTAAAGTTTTCCTGTAGCGGTGAGGTAATCAATTTTTGCGATAATGGCGTCATATATCGAACTGTAATAATTATTTTGAGCCGTTACCAAATCTGCCTGTGCAGTAGATATTTCCTGGTTACTTCCCAGCCCCTGCTCATATTTCAATTTGGTAGAATTATAAACAGATTGAGCCAGATCTATATTTTTTTTCTGAGAATCCATTGTCAGGATGGCCGATTTCATATTAATCCGTGCCTGGTTTACATCATTGTCAATAGACGATTTTAATTGCTCCAGGCTGTTATTCATCTTTAAAACATTCAGTCTTGCAGTAGCGATGTTTGCATTGCGTGCACCTCCATCAAAAATGGGAATGTTCAAAGTAAAATTGATAAATGAAGTGGTGTACCATGGTTCGCTGCCTTTGAAAAAAGTAAAGCTGGTACGCTGCGCATTTTGATTAATGTTGGCGGAAAAAGTTAACGTTGGAATTTTACTTAACTGATATCTTTTTACATTATACTTTCCAAGCTCGATGCTGTTTTCCAGGAGTTGATATTCTTTGCGATTTTCATAATTGTAATCTACATTTAGAATGCCCGATTTTATTTCCTGGTCAGAAAGCGTATCAGTAAGATAAAGTGAATCCTGCTGAGGAATATTCATCAGAAATTTTAAACCTTCTTTTCCTGCATCAATCTGATTTTGTGCTTTTAGTTTTTGCGTTTCCAGGTTGCTCAATTGCACCTGCACTTTATCTACATCCAGTTTTTCAGCAAAACCGTTTTGATAAATAACTTTAGTATCGTGCAACAGCTTTTGATAAGTGGCGATGTTCGCATCAATAGTTCCTATCTGTCTTTTAGCAACCGCGAGTTGATAATATATTTTGTAAACGTTTGCTTTTATTTGTTCTTTGGTAACATCTGAAGTAAGCACTGCATTACTTATAGCTGCCTTTCTTGCCTGAAGGCCAACAAAAACCTGTCCGTCAAAGAGTATCTGCTGAAGGTTAGCGCCATAAGTACCACTGTATTTTGTTCCAAATTTTATGGGCAAAAAAGTACCCGCCGGCCCTCCCGCAAATTCTGCCGGAACCAGTGATGTTGGTATAGAAAGGTAATCAACAAAGGAAACAGTTCCATTAACCTGCGGTAATGCTGCGGAGGTAACCTGTTTATTTTGTTGCTCCTGCAATTTGATATCTAACAATGCATTTTTTACCTGCACCGCATTTTTCAATGCATAATCCACAGCTTCTTTTGCGGTAAAAGAATGAATTTGTGATGGCGCCTTTTGCTGTGCATTTGTAATAAAACAAATACCTGTAAATACTCCTGTTAAAATAAATTTTATCATCCTTCTTTTCATTGTACGTTGTTTTTCGTTCTTTCTTTTTGATACTTTGTAATTAACTTATAACCCTTTGGTGTTACCATTCCAAACAGAAAAAATTCTATCAACTGCTGGTGGAGGAAAGCCATTTGAAATTGTTTTTGAGGAAAAAGTTCTTCGCTGAAAGGAAGGATCACGCATTCCAGGCGGATTTTAGCAATGATGTCCGTATCCATTTCAGGACGGTATAATTCTTCTGCTTTTCCTCTTTCAATATTTTTTTTGATGATATCAAGCAGAAAATTGTATTTAAATTCTTTAAACTTTTTAAATGTGGCGGGATGATTTCTTTCGATGTCAAATAAAATGGTGGAGTTCATATTGTCGAACATAGATTCCAGGCTTTCCATCGCCAGAAATACTTCATGTACCGCATTTTGGGCATTTTCCCTGCTGCTCAGGCAAAAGCGTTTATTAAAATTGAGTATGTCGGCAATTACAGCGTCTACTAAATCATTTTTATCGGAATAACACTGGTAAATTGTTTTTTTTGAAACGCCGAGTTGCGAAGCAATCTCGTCCATCGTTACCGATTTTACTCCGTATCGCCGGTAAAGTTCATCCGCTTTTTGTTTGATTCTTTCTTTTAATTCCATAGCGGCGGCAAAACTAAGGAAACTTTTTACGTTACCAAAGTTTCCTGAAAACTTTTTTATGAAATTTTAATTTTAAGGGATAAGCGGCAGGAAGAATTAAGAATTGAGAATGAAGAGTGAAGAATGAAGTGTGTCTGTTCCCAGTTTAGGTTGACATATTGTAAAAATCAAAAATAAACAATATGCAGACAATTGAGCAGAGAAAAACAATTCGGTATAGCATTAGCTTTAAGCAAATGGTGGTTAAAGAAGTGGAAGAAGGAAGTAGTATGGAATTTGTGCGCAAAAAATATGATATTGGTGGTGGCAGCACGATTCAAAAATGGATTATGGCTTTTGGCAAACATCATTTACTAAACAAAATAATCAGAATAGAAACAATGAACGAAAGAGATAGATTAAAGCAGTTAGAGGAAGATAATAAAAGGTTGAAAATGGCACTGGCAGATGCTTATATGGCAAAAGATTGCCTGGAAGGAGTGATTAAAATGGCTGATGAAGAATATAAGACAGACTTAAAAAAAAATTTTGGTTTCCGGTTACCAGGCAAAACGAACAGCGATACTCAATAAGTTCTTTATGCAATTTTTGGGGTGTCAGCAGACAGGCTTTTTATAAAGATCGAATATCAGTTGAAAAGAAAAAAAATAAGGACGAGTTTATATTATCGTGTGTAAAAGATATTCGTAAAACACATTCAAAATTAGGAACACTAAAATTAAGAAGTGAATTAAAAAATGAGCTAAAAACATGTGGTCGTGGATACGGAAAAAATAAGTTCTTTGATTTGTTACGTAATAATGATTTGTTATTAAAACGCAGGCGTCGCTATTGGGTTACAACCGATTCGAATCATCCGTTTTATAAGCATACCAATCAATTGGCTAAAGCAACAATTACAGCCCCAGATCACGCTTGGGTATCTGATATTACTTATTTGAGAACAAGAGAAAAATTTGTGTATTTATCATTGGTTACCGATGTTTATTCACGCAAAATAGTAGGTTGGAATGTAGATGTTTCTTTAGCAGTAGAAGGAGCAATGGCAGCGATGAAAATGGCAATTGCCAACAGCTCTGCAACTAAAGATCTTATTCATCATTCTGACAGAGGAATTCAATATTGTTGTTACGCATATAATGACTTAGCAAAGAAACATGGAATAAAAATGTCGATGGGAGAAGCAGGCAATTGTTATGATAATGCCATTGCAGAAAGAGTGAATGGGATTTTGAAAGAGGAGTATTTATTAGACAGCGAATTTGTGGATATTAAACAGGCAGTTAAGGCGGTCAAAGAAGCTATTTATCTTTATAATTATCAGCGGCCACACTGGTCATTAAATTTAAAGAAACCAGCAGAAGTTTACAATACTGGCAAACAGGAGTTGCAAACAATGAAAGGTAATTTAAAAGATGCGGAGGCGCTCTCTCCAAAGAGCAAGACTACGCATCTTTTAAATGGGCAAAATGAAGAAGCTCGCACCGAATTAAATTAAAGCGTAAAAATCAAAAAAACTGTCAACTTTTTTCGGGACAAGACAGAATGAGTTCATTAAAAAATATAATACTCATTTTTTATTCAAAAAAACATGCAAATAGAAATTGAGGAAATTTCTTCTTTTACTGTAAAAACATCGGCAGATGATAAGTAAAAGAACCAATGATAATTAAAAGATTCCATCTTTATTTGACTGCAGTCACCCACCAGACATTTCCAAAAGGATCTTTGATTCCTCCTCCTCTTCCATAAGATTCATCCGTTATTTCTTTTACAACAGTTGCGCCTTCGTTGATAGCTTTTTCAAAAGTCTCATCTGCATTATCTACATAAATGAAAAGACTTGCAGGAGACGCCTTATAATCTTCAGTAGCATCAGCAAACATGATCGTACTATCATCTCCAATCATAATTTCAGCATGCCTGATAATATCTTCACTCCGGATGTTTCTGAATGTTTCTCTTGCACCAAACACTTTTTGTGTAAAGGAAATAAATCCGGTGGCATTTTCAAGAATTAAATACGGCATTACGGTTTGATTGTTTTCGGGAATTTTCATTTTCAATAAAAATTTTAATTGTTAAAAAAAAAATAAAATTCAATTTACCATTTCTACTGCATTAATTGAGAAAATCAAAAATCATCTTATTTCTTCGTTTACTGGAAGAGTTAATGACTAAAAGTCAATTAACACAAAAGACCGGCAAAGCCGGCCTTTTAAATTTAACCCATAAAATTATGTTAATAACCGGGATTTTGTTTGAGATTGGGATTAGCAACTAATTGTGTTGCAGGAATAGGAAATAATAAATATTTTGGATCATCGGCAGTTTTTAATGCCCATGGTTTTAAAAACATACCAAAGCGAATTAAATCCTCTCTTCTCCAGCTTTCCCAGTACATTTCTTTTTGCCTTTCTGCCAAAAGAGTACTATTATCGTATAGATCCGAAGTATTAACGAGCGTAATCGAAGTTAACGGGCTCGCTCCTCTAGCTGCGCGTAGAATATTTACGGTAGTTAAAGCGCTCGCAGCGTCATTATTCCTCAATTGAGCCTCAGCAATCATCAGAATAACATCAGCATATCTGAAAAATACCAACTGGTTACGTTGTACCCCACTATTATAATTGGAATAATCTGGCGCATATTTAATAATTCTGATGCCGGCACCCTCCAAAGAATCTTTATTCGCTTCTACTAAATTTACTTCCGGGGTAAAAATCAGAAGATTTCCTTTTCTGTCCTGAATTTTGTTACCTGCTTCATTATATTGCTGGCCTTCGAGTAAACCAACTTTCAAACCTGAAGCATTCGTTACACCGGGATATGCTACATTTCCGCGGCGTGTATCATTAGGTCCAAAAGCATTATAAAAATCGGCAATTGTACTAAATCCATTCCAGCCAGCGCTTCCATAGACTCCGGTAGCATCCCATGAATTATAGTGTAGAGTCATCATCCAGCGCGCATTCACACCAGCAGGACTTAATCCCTGATTAGAGGACGTTCCATTATTAGAAGTACTAAAGATCATCTCCTTTGAAGTGCCGGTTCCATATCCGGTTGCAAAGCCTGCATTGTTGGGACCAAAATTATCAAAGTAGTTTGGGGTTAGAGAGTACTTTCCACTGCTAACAATGGCCTGACCAAGGGCAATTACCTGTTGCATATCTGCGGCAACAGCAGGAGCTGGTGTTTGCCGGTTTAAAAAGGCTTGTTTATTTAAAAGCACCTTCATCAGCAGAAACCTTGCTGCATCAGGGCCGGCTCTGTTCGGTGTATTTGCCGGATCTAATAACGGGATAATTCCGGTTAAATTATTTACCATGGTATCAATTGCATCCGCCGGATTCATAACAGGTGATGCATCGACTGTATTATAATTGGCTACGGTTCTGTAAGGTACCTGGCCATAAAGATCTAAAAAATAAAACTGTGCCATAGATCTTAAAAAAGTCGCCTCTGCCGCTTGTTCAGGGGTTGGGTTTAATGCCAAAACAGTGGTCGCATCACTTTCTATAGTACCTAAATTGACAAATACACTGGCGGACTGGCTGTGTGTGGCATCCCACGCATGGGCGTGTAATACCCGCCACACTCCATTATCATCCCAGTCTCCTCCTCTTGTAGGCACCAGACATTCGTCAGAAGTATTTTCCTGTAATGAGAATATCTGATCCTGACCGGTAAAAGGACCATTTAGATCATTATAAGCATTCAAAAGCAAACCAGATGCATTTACATTTCCTCCTGCCGTAGTTAACACGAACCGGTCGTTTAATTTTTCATTAAGTTTCGTACATCCAAATATGGAAGCAGCGAGTAGAGGAACTAAAAATATTTTAATACGTTTCATAATTAAAATTTTATTTTTTTAAAAAATTATAATCCGAAGTTTACTCCAAATGTAATCGTCCGGGCAGTCGGAAAACCTATATAATCAATGCCTAAAGAAGGTACACCATTGTTGTTATGGTTTGTATTTACTTCTGCATCAAAACCAGTATATTTGGTCAGTTCAAATAAGTTTGTTCCTGATACATAAATTAATAAACTTCTGATATAATTTCCAACTTTTCCGGCGTTATAGCTAAGGGTGGCATTTCCTAATTTCAAATAATTACCACTTTGCAAAAAACGGGTGGATGCAGAAACAGGATTTGCAAGACTTTCGCTGGTACCAATTAATGTTTTGGAAATATTTTTACCATTCGCAATGTTGCCAAGATTTGTAACACTTGTTAGCGTATTATTATAAATTTTGTTTCCAAAAGCGCCATGAGTATTAATATTCAAATTGAATTTTTTATATCCCAAATCGGTGGAGGCTCCTAAAATAACCCGTGGGTTGGGATCGCCTACATAATAAGATGACTGGCCGTTTGTAATAGCTAAACCATTCTTATCAAACCCCTGGAACTCTCTTAAATAAAATACATCGATTGGCTGTCCGTTTGCAATTGCTTCAGCAAAAGCTGAGGAAACTCCCTGGCCGGTAATACTCCCTGTCAGGTATAAAGGAGAGGCGCCTAAGGCAGGATAAATAAATTTATTTCTGACATATTCCATGTTCACATTCAAATCCCAACTAAAATTTTCTTTTTTAACGATTTGCGCAGTTATGGAAACTTCAAATCCCTTGTTAGTTATATAGGCTCCGTTCGGCAAATTCTTCCAGATACTTGCTCCATTTGAGGGAACGGACAATGTTGATAAGAAAAGGACATCGGTTGTCTTTTTAGAAAACCCATCAATATAACCGGAGATTCTATTCCCTAAAAAACTAAAATCAATTCCTCCATCAACTGATGTTACAGTTTCCCATTTTAAATTGGGAGAAGCATAATTTACAATTGAAAAACGAGCAGCACTACCGGCTGTAGAAGTGTAAGCGTTATTGATACCTAGCTGCTGTGAAGCACCTGCAGGTATTCCATCCTGGCTTCCTGTTTGTCCCCAGCCTAAGCGCAATGCCAGATTGTTGAGCGTTTTATTGTCCTTCAGAAAACTTTCCTGGCTGATTACCCATTTGGCTCCAACGGAAGGAAAGTAGGCATACCTGTTATTAATACCAAACCTGCTGGAACCGTCTGCTCTGAAAGTGGCGGTTAATAAATACTTATCTAAATAATTAAAAGTACCCCTTGCAAAATAAGATTGCAACTCAACACTTGGGTCCACAAATGAATTAGTTCGTAAATTTACCAGGTTCCCCGATTGTAAGTTATTGTAATATGGGAAAGGTAAAATCTGACCTCCGGGAGTATTCCAATTGAATCCTGATACATAATTGGATTGATTTTGATAACTGGTAGTCCAGTACTCATAACCACCCACCAGGTTCATTTTCAAATTCTGAGTGAGATTTGCATCATAGGTAAGTGTATGGGTAATTGTCTGAGAGAATAATTGAGCACCAGCGATGCCGGCCTGTCCACCGGGCGCAGCACCTGTTCCTCCTAAAAATCCCTGCATTTGAAATTTCCTGATTCCCGTTCCATAATTATTGCCATATAAAAACTGGTATTCCAAGTTGGGTAAAATTTTAAAGGCAGCAGAAATGCTTCCTAAAAGAGTCGTTACATTGTCAATGTCATCGTAGTAAGCGGATAAGGCAAGAGGATTTATTTGCCCGCTTGGGTTTGTTTGATTAAAACTGCCATCGCTTCTTACCAAAGCCAGGGTGGGATTCCAGTTCATAGCTGCGCTTATAAGGTTCCCCGTACTTCCCGCATCTGTGGATATAGGTGCGATTTGCTCGGTATAATTCGAAGCCGTGAAGTTGAAGTTAACAGTAAGTCTATTGTCTAAAAATTTGTGTTGACCCGAGAATGTAGCTAAATATTTCTTTAATCCGGTTTTACGTATTATCCCTTGCTGATTGGAAGCGAGGAAAGAAGCCCTATAGGTACCTCTATCACTACCTCCGCTTAAGGATACGTTATAATTTTGTGTCAGCGCGTTTCGGGTTATTTCCTTAAAAGGATTTAAACTTAAGCCTGAATCAGATTTGGCTCCGTAAACCGCTAATTCGCTCCGATATTGACTGGCGCTCAAAACATCTGCTTGTTTCATTATTCCACTGACACCGACCGAAGCGTTGAAATCTATCCTCGGTTCTCCAGACCGGCCTCTTTTTGTGGTTATTATTATAACACCATTGGCACCACGCGAACCATAAATGGCGGAGGCAGACGCATCTTTTAAAACATCCATAGATGCAATATCATTTGGATTCAGATAAATTAATGGATTAACATCAGGAAGATTCCCAAGACCGTTGACACCAGTTACATAGGAACCAGAATTATTAGTGCTGTAGATAGTTGGCCTGGGACTTCTTCCGTCAAGTGGCACACCATCAACTACATATAATGGAGTGGTTCCGCCTCTTATGGAATTGTTACCTCTTATCTGAACTGTTGTTGCTGCTCCCGGTTGACCGCTACTTGTAGTAACCTGAAGGCCTGCTACTTTTCCGGTGAGTAATTGATCGGGTGAAGCAATGACACCTTTATTAAAATCCTTTGCGGTTACATGAGCAATAGCTGCCGTCAAATCTCTTTTTTGACTGGTTCCATATCCCGTAACAACCACCTCTGAAAGATTAGCGGCAGTATTTACCAATTGAACATCCACATTGGAAGCAGTAGTGATATCTACTCTTTTCGTTTCCGAACCTACATAACTAACGGATAATTGTTTTGCATTGGCAGGTACATTGATAGAGAAGTTGCCCTGACCATCGGTTGTCACACCCGACCTTTGGCCGACTACTGTTACCGAAGCACCTACTAAAGGAGTACCATCAGGGGCTGTAACTTTTCCGGTTACAGTTCGTTGCTGCGCAATCGTTTGCATAATACAACAGAACATAAACAGCCCAAAAAGAAGGAGTTTCTTTCTCATAATAACGATTTAATAAATGATGAATTGTTATGTAAATTAAACACATTTGTTAAACAAACAAAAAATCTTTTTTCTTTTTTTTTCTTTTTGGAAAAATTAACATTTAATGGAAAAAAATTTCGTATTGAAATTGTCATACTACTGTTTGAATACAGGTAAAATGAGCCAATAACCTTTCCTCTCAGAAATAAAAATTAAAAAACAGAATTATTTCTTATTTTACTGCTCTGTTAATCGCTTGATTTTGAGTGATTATGCTTTGTATTAATGAGAAAGCGATAAAATAAATAAAATAATAAGTGTGATCTTTTTTTTGGAACTTAACGTTTACGCTTCATTTCTATTTATGGAAAGCTGCAATGCCTTTTAAATCTTTTTGTCTTTAAATATATTTTCAATGAAAAAAAATCTTTTCTTTCTATCCATCCTCTTTTTTGTTTTTCAATCAAAAGCCCAAATCCGTTTGCCACATATTTTATCTGATGGAATGGTATTGCAACAAAATTCGAATATAAAACTGTGGGGATGGGCAAGCCCTGCCGAACATATTTCGATACAGCCATCATGGACAAAAGATACTTTGAAAACCGTAACAGACGGTAATGGTAAATGGGTCTTGAAACTACCAACACCCAAAGGTGGAGGTCCATATGAAATAAATTTCGCCGGTAATGACACCATTTCTTTAAAGGACATATGGCTGGGAGAAGTGTGGGTATGTTCCGGTCAATCGAATATGGAATTTACCTACAACTGGGCAAAGACGAAAGATGTGGCTGCCGATTTTGCAACATGTAATCAATATCAGCTTCACTTTTTTCAAATCCGAAAAACTACCGGATTAACACCACAGGAGAACGTTGATGGAAATTGGAAAAATTGCGATTCCAATACGCTAAAGAATTTCAGTGCCGTGGCTTATTTCTTTGGCAAAATGTTGAATCAGAATTTGAAGGTTCCTATCGGGCTCATTTCATCTAACTGGGGCGGAACTCCTGCAGAAACATGGACACCTGACAGCATCATAAACAATAATCCGCAACTGAAAGCCGGACAGCAAAAATTGAAACCAAGTCAGTGGTGGCCGGTGCAACCGGGGCTGGCATATAATGGAATGATAGCGCCTATTACCAACTTCGATATAGCCGGCACTATATGGTACCAGGGCGAATCGAATGTAGATACATACAGCACTTATGCAGAGCTTTTTAAAAACATGATTACTTCCTGGAGAAAAGCATGGCATCACGATTTCCCTTTTTATTTTGTACAGATTGCACCATTCAAATACGGCAATGGAGATAATGCGGCTTATTTGCGCGACGCGCAAAGTGAGGCTTTGACATTACCCAAAACCGGTATGGTAATTACCTCAGATTTGGTAACAGATACCAACGATATTCATCCGCATGACAAACATGATGTCGGTTACAGGCTTGCAGAAATTGCTTTGAACAAAACTTATGACCTGAAACAGTTTGATAAATTTTCTCCAATGTACGTTTCGTCAAGGCGCGAAGGAAATAAAGTCGTTATCCAATTGAGCAATGCCAGTGAAGGTTTGCACTTGAAAGGTGACAAAATAAAGGATTTGTATATCAGCGAAAACGACAGTATTTATTATCCTGCTGAAATAGAAGTAGCGAAAGATGCCATCACCGTTTTTAATAAAAAAGTATCACGGCCGGCATTTGTAAAATATGGTTTTAGCAATACACAAATGGGAAATCTATTCAATAAAAAAAATATGCCTGTAGCGCCATTTAAAATAAAGGTAGAGTGAGTTTGACGTATTCTTGAGCAAAAAGCTATTTACCATATTCCGGTTTTTAGTTTTGACACTTTTAGTAAACAAACAAATAATGCCGATTCGTATTTTGAAAGAAACAAAAATTAGATTTATCTTGACTGCACTATTTTATGAAAATATGCATTAAACAAGTCCGGACAATGCTCTTTCAATTGTTTTCTGTACTCAATGCGCAGTCCTAAATCTGCATTTTGTTCGGCTCTGAATGTTTGTGCCAGCAGTTTATAACTTTTTATAGCAATTTGATGTTCTGCATCAATAAAAGTCATTTCGTTACCAAGAGAAATAAGTGGTAAAATTTCTGCAATACATGCATAAGCCGGCGCCATGGCGATACCATGATAATGGATAATTTCTTTTAATTCTTCCGGCTCTATTCTTTCTAAAATTTTTTTATCTGGAAAATGCAACAACGCTTTTGCATAATTTATTCGCGAATCTCTTTTATTCATTTTGTGCCACTGTGCCTGCGCGAGGTAATAAAACAGTTTGTATTGTTCCGGATGTAGTATCATACATGTTGATATCAGTTCTTCCGCTTCCTGGAAATGATGCATCGCAATCAAAAGATCGAAAGCCGTTTCAATATTACCTAAATGGTAATCTTCGGTATTTTTTAATAGCTCACATATATAAAGTAACAGCGTTTTTTTTAAAACAATCATTAATGAAGGGAAGGGATAACCAATAAAATCTTCAAGCAGTAGCGAAATGGTTGCTGTGCAGATTTCAGTTGTATCCATTTTCGATTTCCAGAAATTACAAGTTTCGATTGCCGATTGAATATGATGATACTCTGAATTTGTTTGTTTCGCAGCTTCATTGAATTGTACAATCGCCTCCCCGAAATGCAAAGCATTCATGCACCGGTACCCGGTTTCAAGGGGAATATTGTCCCAAAGTGACGGTTGATACATTGCCATTTTATTGTTTAAAAAATTAAATTTAATGGATTCGGCTATGAAGCCGGTATTAGGTAAAAAAAGTTACAGCAAACAAAGAAATAGGAAGAATTCATTTTTTAAGAGATTGCATAAATCACATCAACCGAAAAAAATGTTTCAAAAAAAAAGGACAAACCAAAAAATTTCGATTTGTCCACCTTAGTGCCCGGGACTGGATTCGAACCAGCACATCCTTGCGAACGCTGCCACCTGAAAGCAGTGCGTCTACCAATTTCGCCACCCGGGCAACGTAAATAAATCTGTAAAGAACGTTACTAAAAATAGCTGCCAAAAATAATGGTAAAATCTAAATAAACCAGTTTTTCCTTTTAGTTTTTATCGTTTAAAAGTAATTTTTTTCAACTCCTACTTTTTATTCTTTATATTTATTATTCAAAATATTTTCACTGCTATGAAAGAAGACATTCTGCAATACATCTGGAAATTTCAATATTACAACAACCATAATCTCACGTGCACGAATGGTGATCAAATACTGGTGATTCATCCCGGATCTCATAATGTGAACCAGGGCCCTGATTTTACGGAAGCAAAAATAAAAATCAATGATACTTTGTGGGCCGGTAATGTAGAATTGCATGTCAATTCTTCTCATTGGAATCTGCACAATCATTCTGCAGATGACAATTACAAAAACATTATTCTGCACATTGTATGGAATCATGATGAAGAAATAAAAGATGCAAGCGGAAATAATTTGCCCACGCTTGAATTGCAAAGCCGGGTTTCAAACTTGCTTTTGGAAAAATATAAACAACTTAGTCAAAATGGCCAGTTTATCGCATGTGAAAAATTATCCCATCAGTTAAGCGATCTTTCCTTTATCAATTGGAAAGAAAGGCTTGTAGCCGAAAGGCTGATTATAAAATCGGAAAAAATTTTTGAAATTTTAAAACAAACCAATGAGCATTGGGAAGAAACTTTCTGGTGGCTGATTGCCGCTAATTTTGGATTAAAAGTAAACAGTGAAAAGTTTAAAAAGATTGCTCAATCCCTACCTCTGTCGCTTTTGGCAAAGCACAAACACAACCTGATTCAAATTGAAGCAATGTTATTTGGTCAGGCAGGTTTATTAAAAAATGATTTTGAGGAAAAATATCCCATCATGTTGCAAAAGGAATATCACTTTTATCAGAAAAAATATACCCTGCAACCTGTGGATGGGGAACTGTTTTTTCTAAGAATGCGTCCGGCAAATTTTCCTACAATCCGGCTCGCACAACTGGCGATGCTGATTCACCATAGCGAACATTTATTTTCAAAAATAAAGGAAACGGAATTGGTTTCTGAAGTAAAAAAAATGCTGACCCTTGAAGCCAACGATTACTGGCACTATCATTATGTTTTTGATGAGAAAACGGAACTTAAAATAAAAACATTGGGTAAACAAATGATTGATAATATTATCATCAATACCATCGTTCCCATTTTGTTTTCTTACGGGCTGCATCACAATGAAGAGAATTATAAAGAAAAGGCCATTAAATGGCTTGAAGAAATTACCCCTGAAAAAAATGCTATCACCAAGGGGTTCGAAAACCTGCATTATTCAAATAAAAACGCTTTTGATTCCCAGGCATTTGTTCAATTGAAAAATGAATATTGTAATAAAAAACTTTGCCTTCAATGTGCGGTTGGAAATTCCCTAATCCGGTAATGGGCAATTTCATATTTGTAATATAGGTGTACAATAAAAATTAACAATTCCTGTTAAAAGTTGTTTTACTGCGCCCTCATCAGCACATCAGCACATTAGCTGCACATTACAACGTCCATTGATAATTCAGAACCAACAGAATCTCCGGATGAATGCTTTTTGCAACAGGACAATTTGTTCCGGTTCTTTCCAGAATAATCCTTTCTTTTTCATCCACGTTGGATGGTAAAGTAATCGCTACTTCAATCTTTGCAACCCGCCGTGGATCGCTGGCCATGTGTTTGGTTACATCCGCTTTTGCATTGCTTATATCCACATTCATATCCGCCGCTTTTATTCCCATAGTCGTGAGCATGCATGTAGCAAGTGAAACAACTAATAAATCAGTTGGAGAAAAACGTTCACCTTTGCCGCGATTATCGGTAGGCGCGTCAGTTTCAATGGTTGATTTGCTTTGCAAATGTTCTGCTTCACACCGCAGATTTCCTTTATATATTATTGATGCAGTCATTGCTTATTTTTGTATAAATTTACAGCACTAATATAATAACAACAAATGCGAAAAATATTTTTCATTTTTATAATCGGTTTCATATCAGCACATACGCATGCTCAGACTGCACGTAATGCGCGCCAGGAGAAGAGGAGAGCGCAGGTAAATCAAATGGTAAAACAGCAGGAAGAAGGCGTGATTACTTATAAAAAAAGTTTTGCTTTCGGCGCTAAACTAACCACGGATGGTTATGGTATTTTTTTCGAATTGGGGCGTGCAACTTCTGTGAAGAAAGGATTGCTTTACCAGTTGGAGATCAGTGAGCGTAAAAGTCAAAAAGAAGAAAAACAAAGTTTTTACACCAATACGGTCCCCTATATTTATGGTAAAGAAAATTTTGTTTATCCCGTAAAACTCGGCTTGCAGCAACAGGTTTTATTGGGAAATAAATCGAATAAAAACGGAGTCGCTATTACCGGAAATTATGGAGGCGGCATCGCACTTTCACTTCTGCGTCCATATTATGTGCAGGTCCAGAATGGAAGCGGTTACCAGTACATAAAATACAATTCTGTTGATAGCAGTACTTTTTTGAGCAGCAGCAAAATTATTGGTGGCCCGGGTTTTGGAAGAGGATGGAATGAACTATCCTTTACTCCCGGACTTTATGCGAAAGCCGCTGTACGCTTTGATTACGGCAGCTTTAACGAAATAATTTCTGCAATAGAAGTGGGCATTTCCGGAGAATACTATTCCAAAAAAATTCCACAGATGGTTTATAATAAAGAAAAAGAATTTTTCTTCGGAGGTTACGTTGCCATCATATTTGGCAAAAGAAAATAGGGTATCCTGTTTTCGGTTTTATCTAAAAAAAAATACGGAAAAATAATGAGTGAAGAACTGATAATAGAAGCGCAGGCAAGACCAAAAAAACCAAACTGGCTTCGGGTGAAACTCCCTATTGGTGAAGAATACAAGCATGTAAGACAAATTGTAGATACCCATAAATTACATACCATTTGTGAAAGCGGAAATTGTCCGAATATGGGCGAATGCTGGGGCGAAGGAACCGCCACGTTTATGATCCTGGGAAATATTTGTACAAGGAGTTGCGGCTTTTGTGCAGTAGCAACAGGCCGTCCGTTAGCAGTAGATTGGGAGGAACCAAAACGGGTTGCAGAAGCCATTCATTTGATGAAAGTAAAACATGCGGTTGTCACTTCTGTTGACCGTGATGAATTAAAAGACGGCGGCTCAATTATCTGGTATAATACCATTAAAGCCATCAGGGAATTAAATCCCGAAACAACTTTAGAAACACTGATTCCGGATTTTAAAGCGCAGGAAGAAAACATACAACGCATTATTGACGCGGCTCCCGATGTGGTAAGCCATAATATTGAAACCGTAGAAAGACTGACGCGCCATGTGAGAATCCAGGCAAAATACTGGCGAAGCATGGAAACGTTACGTTTTTTGAAAAAAGGCGGAATGCGCACAAAAAGCGGAATCATGCTTGGGCTGGGAGAAACAAAAGAAGAAGTAATACAAACGATGCAGGATTTGAAAGACAGCGATGTAGATGTTATTACCATTGGGCAGTATCTTCAACCAACACCTAAGCACTTACCGGTACAGCGTTACGTGCATCCATCAGAATTTGCAGAACTACGTGAAATTGGCTACCAGATGGGATTAGATTATGTAGAAAGCGGCCCGTTGGTTCGTTCATCCTATCACAGCGACAGGCATGTGCATCCTGGCCTGGGAAGAAAAGCATGGGAAAAAGCCAATCAATTGAAAGCATTGGCTGCTGCCCAAAATAATTAGAAAAATATGACCAGTTCATGCGAAAATTTAACTGCTTCTTTCTGATATTGGGTTTGATATTTTTATCACCGCTTACTTCTTTTGCGCAATATATTTTGAATGGTAATGCTACGAAGGAAAGTTGCAATTGCTATCAGCTTACCACCGATCAAATGTGGCAGGCAGGCAGCGTTTGGCAAAACACTAAGATAGATTTGAACAATCCGTTTGATTTTAAATTCAATGTTTTTCTGGGATACCAGGATGCAGAGGGAGCAGATGGAATTGTTTTTATGCTTCAACAACAAAGCGCCAATCTTGGCGCACAGGGAGGGGGAATGGGATTTGACGGAGTATCGCCGTCTGTTGGAATTGCGTTGGATACCTGGCAAAACACTGAGAACAATGATCCGGCTTATGATCATATCAGCATTCAAAAAAACGGAATCATAACACATGGAAATGATTTGGCAGGACCGGTGCCTGCTTCTGCTACCAGCGATAATATTGAAGACGGCGCATGGCATGTATTACAAATAAAATGGGATCCCGCCACTAAGACTTTAAGCACTTATTTTGATGGAGTTTTCCGCCTTTCAACCCAAACAGATTTAATTGCTGATATTTTTAAAAATGACCCAATGGTGTATTGGGGATTTAGCGCGGCTACCGGTGGGAAATATAACATTCAAAAATTTTGCACAGCGCTCAACCCGGTTTATAATTCAGGATTGACAAATGATGAAGTTTGTCACGGAGTTGCTGTTAATTTTAAAGATAGCTCTACTTCGTTTACAACTATTAAAAGTTATTTCTGGGATTTCGGCGATGGAACAACAAGCGCACTTGCCGATCCACCTCCTCATGTATACCCGGAACCGGGGATTTACAATGTAAGCCATTACATAACTGCCATGGATAATTGCGAAAGTCCGCCGTTTACAAGAATCATTAAAGTGGGCGATAATCCGGATATTTCTTTCCAGGTTTTTGACACGTGTGAAGCACTAAATCCAAGGATAAATGTGGATGCAAAAATTGGAATCGGCACGATAAACAAATGGCAATGGCAGTTGAACGGGAATGATATTTCAAATACCCAAAAGCCTGATCTCACCATGCTCTCCACAGGCGGATATTCCTTGAAACTTACAGCAATAAGCAGCGCCGGTTGCCTGTCCAATTCTTTTGTAAGTGGCTTTACAGTCGAACCGCGGCCAGTTATTGCGGCTATTATAAAAGATGGTTGTATAAATATGCCGGTTACTTTTACTGCAGAACAAACCGATAATTTAACTTCTGTAAAAAACTGGCATTGGGATTTTGGGAATAACAATTTTTCAGACCAAAAAACGGCACAAACTATTTATACTGGCGAAGGAAATTATAATGTTCAATTATCCGCAGAAGCAACAAATGGCTGTTCCAGATTATTCTCTAAAAGTATTTTCATCAATGCTGCCCATGCCAATGCGGGAAAAGATACTTTAGTTGTGATGAATGCGCCTTTTCAGTTGCAAGGAAGTGGTGGTTCATCTTATTCCTGGTCGCCAACTACCGGTTTGAATGATCCGTTTATTTCTAATCCGGTAGGTAAACTTTCTGATGATTTGAGATATTTATTAACCGTAAAAACGGCTGAAGGATGTGTGGATACCGCTTCTGTAAAAGTGACGGTTTTCAAAGGTTCTGCTGTTTATGTACCTACCGCTTTTACTCCAAATAATGATGGATTGAATGATATTCTGAAACCATACTATGTTCAGATAAAATCACTTTCATACTTTACGATTTTTAACCGCTGGGGACAAAAAGTTTTTTCTACAAATGATTTAAATAAAGGCTGGGACGGGCTTTCAAGTAGTAATGAACTAATTGCCGGAAGTTATGTCTGGGTTTTGAAAGCTGCAGATGCGATTGGAAAAATTTATGATTTAAAAGGAAGTTTTGTTTTGATTAAATAAAAATTTTTTGCCACCCCAAAGGAGTCCTTCGCACGAATTACACGAAATTTCACGAATTTTTTGCTACCGGTTTCGATTAATTTTTTTGAATTCTGAATAGTTAATATTCCAGTAAACAAACAAATATTTGCCTTTCCTGTTTTGTTTTTGGTATAAATAATTTGTATAAAATTCCTTATTTAGGAATCCCTCAAAAAAAATCTCCGGCATAACCGGAGACTTTTAAAATAAATGCAAAAGTGAAAATTATTTTAACGCTTCAATCTTTTTTACAAAATTAGATTTCGGCTGTGAACCTACTAATTTATCTACTACTTTGCCACCTTTTACAAATAAGATTGCAGGAATGCTGGTAATTCCGTAATTCACGCTGAGTTCCGGATTTTGGTCCACGTTTACTTTTCCCACGTTTACTTTTCCATCGTATTCTTTATGAAGTTCTTCTACTACGGGGCCGATGGCGCGACATGGGCCACACCATTCTGCCCAAAAGTCTATCATCGTTAATTTGTCTGAATCCAAAACTTTTTCTTTAAAGTTTGCATCGGTATATTCCTGAGCCATAATTAAATTTTTATTGTTTGAAAATTATTTATTGGTTTATTAAGTGGCAAAGTTAAAGCCAATCTTTTTAAATGTTGATTTGGCATATCTCACCTTATGTTAATTCTATTTTTATGTCTAATTCGGATTTTTGTTGCAGGTAATTAGCCATTTCGTCATTCATT
The DNA here is from genome assembly GCA_963706825.1 of uncultured Chitinophagaceae bacterium. GTDB lineage: Bacteria > Bacteroidota > Bacteroidia > Chitinophagales > Chitinophagaceae > Ginsengibacter. The sequence goes on from CAVPNT010000009.1 coordinate 282,828, forward strand.
TCAAAGCATTTGTGACTGGTGTACATGCCAAATTTTAATTTAGAGAGGTTATCGCAGATATTGAATTTGAGCGTAGAATTTCCAGGAAATTTTTGCACATTTCCGCCTATAAAATCAATAAAATCTTTTGACACATGTTTCGGATTCATTTCGATGTGAAGCTTTTTGGTATTGCTTCTCATCACGGTTTCCAAGAGCGACATGCTGCCGATTTTAAATTCATACGGCGAGGTTTGATACCGTTGAACAAACGAGCCCGTGATGCAAATTACCATTCCCGGTTCCAGATAATTATTATATTTTACGTAATCTTCACCAAAAAGCATCAGTTCCATTTTTTCCGAATAATCTTCGAGGTGCATCACACCAAATTTATTTCCTTTTTTAGAAATACGATGTTGCGCTTCGGTTACCAAAGCCGCTATTCTAAATGATCTTGAAGGATTTGGATGAAGATGAACTGCCGCTTTAAATTCATTGAAATCAGCAATCGTATCAAACTTGTAATGTTTTATCTGGAACTTATAATTATCCAACGGATGGCCACTTAGGTACATTCCAATCACATCTCTTTCATGATCCAGCAACTGGATCAAAGGCCACGGTTCGCAATCAGGAATCACCGGTGGCGTTACTTCTTCCATTTGCAAATCGCCAAAAAGCGTGTTGGTATTATTGTGAAGCTGCGCCTGGTATTGGTTACCAAATTTGATAATTTTTTCAAGAGAGTTTATATTTTCTCCCGGAATGGTAAAGAAAAATTGTGCCCTGTGAAAATTATTAAAACAATCAAAAGCGCCGGCGTAGGCAAGGCTTTCAAGCGATTTTTTATTTACTGTCCTTTGATTCACTCTTTTGATCATATCAAAAATGGAAGAAAAAGTTCCACGCTTTTCTCTTTCTTCAATGATGTTTTCAATAGCGGCTTCCCCGACACCTTTCATACCACTGAAACCAAAACGAATCTCGCCTTTTTTATTTACTGCAAATCCATTTTGTGATTCATTGATATCAGGTCCCAAAACCTTTAAACCCATGCTTTTACATTCTTCCATAAAGAAAGTAATCTTCTCAATAGCGCCGGCATGATTCAACACCGCGGCCATATATTCACTGGGATAATGTGCTTTTAAATAGGCCGTTTGATAAGCAACCAAAGCATAACAGGTAGAGTGCGATTTATTAAAAGCATATTGCGCAAATGCTTCCCAATCGGTCCATACCTTTTCTAAAATACTTACCGGATGATTGTTCTTTTTTGCGCGCCTTCAATAAACTGTGCTTTCATTTTATCCAGCACTGCTCTTTGCTTTTTACCCATCGCCTTACGAAGAATATCTGCATCGCCTTTACTGAATCCGGCAAGCTTTTGCGACAGCAACATCACCTGTTCCTGGTAAACAGTAATGCCATAAGTATCTTTCAGAAATTCTTCCATTTCCGGCAGGTCGTAAACGATTTCCTGGCGGCCATGTTTGCGTTCAATATAATTTGGAATATAAGCAATCGGACCCGGGCGGTACAAAGCATTCATCGCAATCAGGTCATCAAATTTATCCGGTTTTAATTCCCGTAAATATTTTTGCATTCCGGCACTTTCAAACTGAAAAGTACCATTTGTTTCTGCCCTGCTGGTAGAGCTTGTAAGTTTCTTCATCATCCAATGGCAACGTGTCAAGCTCAATATTGATTCCATGATTTTTTTTGATAAGTGACAGGGCAGTTTTTAAAATGCTTAAAGTTTTCAATCCCAAAAAGTCCATTTTTAAAACGCCTGCGCTTTCAATATTGCTGCCGTCAATTTGGGTAAGCCACAAGTCAGAATCTTTGGAAGTTGCCACCGGTATTAGTTCCATCAAATCCTGCGGTGCAATGATAATTGCAGACGCGTGAATGCCGGTATTCCTTACAGAACCTTCCAGAATTTCAGCTTCATGCAAAACTTTGCTTCGTATATCCTCTCCGTTATAGATGTCCCGCAACTTTTGAATGTTGCTGATGTCATCAGGGCCAACGCCTTCTTCTGTTAATGATTTTCGGCCCTGTGAGCGGCGCTTTCAACACTTTTTTTAATGAAGTGCCGGGTTTATCAGGAACCAATTTTGCTAAAGCATTACTTTCCGAAAGTGGCAGATCCATCACACGCGCCACATCTTTGATGCTCATCTTCGCCGCCATTGTGCCATAAGTAATGATTTGCGCTACCTGGTTTTTACCATATTTATCTACCACATAATCCATCACTCTTTGTCTGCCTTCATCATCAAAATCGGTATCAATATCGGGCATGGATTTACGATCCGGATTTAAAAACCTTTCAAAAAGCAGATTATATTTTATCGGATCAATATTGGTAATGCCGATGCAATAAGCAACCACAGAACCGGCGGCAGAACCACGGCCCGGGCCAACAAAAACGCCCATGTTTTTTCCGGCAACAATAAAATCACTTACAATTAAAAAGTATCCGGCAAAGCCCATTGTTTTGATCGTAAACAATTCAAAGTTGATGCGCTCTTCAATTTCGGCAGTAATGGTTTCATATCTTTTCCTCGCGCCTTCCCAGGTAAGGTGTTCGAGATATGCTTCCTGGTTTTCAAATTCTTTTGGAACCGGAAAATGCGGAATCAAGATATCTCTTTTCAAATCAAGCACATCAATCTTATCAATGACTTCATTGGTGTTATCCAATGCATGCGGTAAATCTTCAAATGCCGCAAGCATTTCGTTCGTGTTTTTTAAATAAAACTGGTTGTTGGGAAATGCAAACCGTTTATTTTTTATCATTACATCATCATCCGTAAACTCACGCAGGGCAGGAGTAGCCTGCTTTTCGCCGGTATTGATGCAAAGTAAAATATCATGCGCATTAAAATCTTCTACATCTACATAATGAGAATCATTGCTCGCGATAACTTTTACATCATATTTTTTTGCAAATTTTAAAAGCACTTTGTTCACTTTATCCTGGTCGGGAATTCCATGCCGTTGCAATTCAACATAATAATCTTTTTGAAAAATATTCAGCCACCATTTGAATTCATTTTCGCCTTCTGCTTCGCCTTTTTTTAAAATCGTTTGTGGCACCAAAGCTCCCAAGACAACAGGTTGTAGCAATGAGGCCTTCATGATATTTATGAATTAATTCTTTATCAATGCGCGGATATTTTGAATACATTCCCTCAATGTAGCCGAGTGAAGTAAGTTTGGTAAGATTTTTATAACCTTCCTCATTTTTTGCCAGTAATATCTGGTGATGGCGCGGGTCTTTTTCTTCTTTGGTAAATTGTTTCTGATGCCTGTTTTCAGTGATATAAAATTCACATCCAACGATGGGTTTTACCTTCAAAGAACCATCAGCATTTTTGAGAGTATGCGCATGTTTTACAAATTCAAAAACACCAAACATATTTCCATGATCCGAAATTGCAAGCGCCGGCATTTCATCTGCAATTGCCTTATTGTACAGCGCTTTGATGGATGCAGCGCCATCTAATAATGAAAATTGAGTGTGAACATGGAGATGAGAAAACTTCATAAGAAACAAGATGTTAGATACAAGATAAAAGATGTGAGAAATACAACATCTTATAAATGCAAATATCGCGAAAAACGAAGCTTCGATTTTGCCAAAATTATTCACAAAAAGGGCAAAACTTTATTTTAAGATTTTGTGCGAAATTTTTTTTGCTTTTTTAGCATGTGAAACTTATCTTCGTCCGGCTTGAGAAAATAAAAAATTGTAATATACGTTCTTTAAAAGCGAAGCCTGTGAAATAATAAATCTGTAAGCAGTTTTATTAATCCATTTGTGCTTCTTTTTTTAATAAACGCAAAATAACCCGATAAGAATGAATAAACCCGCAGTTATCTGTCTCGCATTTATATTTGTATGCTCAATTCAATTTGCTAATGCGCAAAGCAGTGTAAATAAAATAAGCATCACCAACAGTGAAAGCAATTCCACCTCTTCAATCGATGGCATCTCGTTTACTCCGGAAGGAATTTTAAGAACTACCGAAAGTGGCGGGTCAAAAAGCATAAAAAATATTGAAGCGCCTGTGGTTGCGAAAGTAAATCCGGTGGCAGAAGTGACTCATTCAATTATTGAAAATCTTTCTACTCTGCAATTCAAATATGCAATGATGATGAATGTAGATGTAGAATCTTTAAAAAATATTTCGTTACTCGGTTTCATTGACAATTGGTTTGGAACCCGCTACAAGCTTGGCGGCACTTCTAAAAGAGGAATAGACTGCAGTGCGCTTACTGGTGCTCTTTTACTCGCTGTTTATGGATTTAATCTTCCAAGAACGGCACGTCAGCAATACGATGCTACCGACCATATTCAAAAAGATGAATTGCAGGAAGGCGACCTGGTTTTTTTTAATACGCATGGAGGTGTTTCCCATGTAGGAGTTTACCTGGATAATGATCATTTCCTTCATGCTTCCACACATGGAGTCACGATCAGCAGCCTGGATGATCGTTATTATGCAAAAAGATTTATTTGTGGTGGCAGAGTGGAAGATAATAAAATGGTTGATACAAATTAAATGAACCTGTTTTCTTTCCAGTAAAGCAATAAATAAACTGAATTTGTTTTTTATAACCTCAGAGATATATCATCTTTGAGGTTTTTTTGTAAAGATTACTTTTCTATTTGCAGTGAGAAAATTAGCAACTTTATTGTAATCAGTAATTTTTTTTGTCAGAATTATCAGAGATTAGAATCTAGCTTATGTATCGTTGCTGTTAAAAATTATCATGCATTTTTAAAATCGATGAATGCCTTCAAAACATATTCCTGCAATACATTTCCTTTGATTATTTTGCACGATAATCATATTCTTATTCAATGAAAAAGTTGCTCATCATTTTTCTTTCCATTTGCATATTATTTACCGCCTCTGTTTATATTTTTATTCCATCAAAATTAGAAATTTCAAAAGTTGAATATATCAAATGCAATGTGAACGGTGCTTTCAGAGTATTGAGTAATGAAAAGACCTGGCATAAATGGTGGCCGGAAGATAGTTCTGTCAATAAAAGAACCGACACTTCATCATACTTGTTTTTTTACAAAGGATATAGCTATCATTTGTCTGAAAAATTATATAATGCAATTAATCTTCCAATTACTCATGCTGATGACACGATAGAAAGCAAAATAATTATTATCAAACTAAATATTGATTCGGTAGTTATGCGGTGGGATTGCGTATTGAAAACAGGCTTTAATCCAGTAACAAGAATTTTAAAATTGAATGAAGCTGAGAATATTAAAAATAACATGTCGGAAATTCTTTCAAACCTTCGGATATTTTTAGAAAACAGAGAAAATATTTACGGCATTAATCTTCGTGTAATCATGTCGAAAGATTCTACGATGGTTCTTACAAAAAAGATTTCATCAACTTATCCTACTACCAATGAAATCTATGCCTTGATTGGAAATTTAAAAAAATACATTGCTTCGCAAAATGCCAAAGAAAATAATTTTCCCATGCTTCACGTAAAGAAATTAGAGGATTCTACATTTGAAACAATGGTTGCAATTCCGGTCAATAAAGAGCTTCCCGGAAATGGTCAAATATCTTTCAGTCGTTTTGTGCCCTGGAAAGTTTTGACAGCAGAAGTAAAGGGAGGTGACAAAACCGTAGAAGAAGCGTTACACCAAATGAAAGTTTTTATAAGTGATTATCAAAAAACCGCGATGGCCATTCCTTTCGAATCGCTGGTAACAAACAGAAGCAAAGAACCGGATACGACAAAGTGGATTACGAATATTTATACACCGGTGCCGTGATGGTTTTGACTTTAATAGCCAAAACGAGTGGATTCAGTTTATTGCTTTCAGAAATTTAGAATACAGTAAAGCAACAAATAACACGAATTCCTATTCTCAACTTTCCTAAACAATCTAAACCCTTCTAAAACCCTTCCAACCACATTACCTAAACTCAATCACCATCGTACTATCATTATTTCTCGCAAGAATATACGCTTTCTTTTTACCAATATTTATCTCACCGATGTGGCGTACCTGTCCTTTTATTGTTAGTCCGTTAATGGTTTCTGCTTCAAATTTTCCACCGCCTTTGTTTACCAGTATGGTTCCAAAATCGGCATCATACCGGCCCATTTGAATATTATTTTCATAATAATTTCCTGCTAATAAAATATCTGGCAAATTATCGCCGTTGGCATCTACAACCACCGCTGTCTTAAATGGTGAAAGCTGTGCCTGCCAGGGCATTGGCTGCACCGAGAAATTTAATTTACCATCATTCATTAAAATTGCATTTGAAAAATAATTGGCAGTTAATGTATCAGCGCTTTCCAATTTTTCTTTGGTAAAAATATCTTTCAAAGATGCTTTTGCAAAATCCTGTGCATATAAAAATCTTTTTTTGATAACCGGAATTTGTTTTTCCAATTCACCTTTATTCGCAAATTCAATTTCTTTTCCATCCAGATAATACGTAAGGATTTGTTCTTTTTTCCCATTGTCATCAAAGTCGTTATAATACATCCGCACCGGTTCTTTTTCTGTTGCTTTTAAACGGCTGTTTAATCCAAGGTTTCCTGCTATCAAATCAACATTTCCATCATTATTTAAATCTACCGGTAAGACAAAATTCCACCAGCCTTTTTTATCCGTTATTATTTTTTTAGTAAAGGTTCCATGGTTATTAATAAATGCAATAATACCGCCCCATTCTAAAGTAAGGATCAAATCTTTATCACCGTCTTTATCGATATCAAACCACAGTGCGGATGTTACAAAACCTATATGTGACAAGCCTTTCGCGTATTTTTCAGTTACATCTGTAAATTTTCCCGTGCCATCATTTTCCAACAAATAAGATTGAGGAATTTGCCCATAATTCCATGGCACTGATCTTCCTCCAATAAACAAATCCATTTTCCCATCGCCATTAAAATCATAAGGAACCACGCATGAAGCATTTACAAATAAACTATCAAATGCGTTATTCATTTTATGAAAATTTGCTTTTCCATCATTGAGATAAACACGCGGAGTCAGATTGCGATCTTTGCCATAAAATTCGTTGCCACCACTCGCTACAACCAGGTCGGGGAATCCGTCATTGTTTACATCCGTAAAACACGCACCTACATCTTCATAAGTACTGTCTTTATCCAGATCAGGTTCTTCTTTTTTAATAAATTTTCCATTCCGTTGTTGAAGAAAAATTACCGGTTTTTTCCATTTGGATGAGCCAATAAAAACATCTTCTAATCCATCATTATTTATATCGCCAACGGTGAGCGCCGGCCCTTCGGTAGAAAGCATATGAGGCAACAATGGTTCGCGGTTAAATTCCTGGAAAGCATTTTCTTCATGTTTATATGAAAGTCCTGTTTGTGTGGTGATATCTTCCATTGGTTTTGTTGGATTTTTCCAGTGAGAAGTTATCTCTGAGTAATCAAACTTTGGAAGGTTTTTTTGATAATCAACATTTATTACTGAATTAATTTTATATCCAATTTTCTGATAAGAATTATCAGGCCAGACAATTAAAATAGAATCCACTTTAGTTTTATCTAATCCAATGTGGATGGGCACTTGCATGCTTGACAAAAAACCACGCACCGGATAATTTTCATAAGTACGGATGCTACCATTGGCATACAAAATAACTTTAGCACCAAGCGCATTTATATTTTTTTCAGGGCCTTTTAATTTAATATCCATGTAAGATTTTACACTTTTATCATTCGTTGTATTTCTGTATAAAAAAGCGGGTTGATCAATATTATTTGTAACCACATCCAGGTCGCCATCATTATCCAAATCAGCATAAATTGCCCCGTTTGAATAAGAAGAAACATTTCCATTCACGGCATTTCCAATGTCCTGAAAAATCATATCTCCATCGTTTTTAAAAAACCGGTTCGGGATTTTTGTTTGTGGAAATTTATCTATCAGCGCCATATCATTATTATCCAGTTTATTATTCCGCATTTTTGCCTGCAACTCATCACCCGAAACGTAATTGATGTAATCAATGTCGTTTAGTCTTTTTGAAATTCCGTTTGACACAAAAAGATCTTTCAAACCATCATTATCAAAATCCATGAGCAGAGGCGCCCACGACCAATCCGTAGCATATATGCCGGAGTATAAACCGATTTCACTGAACATACCATTGCGTCGATTAAACTGCAAATTATTCCGTGTGTATTGATAATTATAACCGTAAGAAAGTTTCTCATAAAACAGATCAAATTCGTCTTCTCCCAATGCACTTTTTAAAATTTTGGGATCAGATGGAAGCATATCCATTGAAATTATTTCAGGGTAACCATCGTTGTTCAAATCGGCAACATCTACACCCATTGTAAACTGGCTGGTATGCATCATTTCATTGTTCAGATCATCTTTGAAAGTTCCGTTTTTCTGGTTGATGTAGAGGTAATCATTTTCGTGAAAGTCGTTGCCAACGTAGATATCAGGCCATCCATCCAGATTAATATCAGAAACACAAATGCCGAGCCCATATCCTAAAACAGAACTATGAATTCCTGATTGTTCTGTTACATCCGTAAAAGTATTGTTGCCATTATTTCTGTATAAACGATCGCCGGAAAGCGGATTTTTTGTGGCTAACAAAGTGCTTCTGATACCAAAAGTTCCGTTCTGGTGAATCGTATGATTCATTAAGTACATGTCCAGATCACCGTCACCATCGTAATCAAAAAACACTGCCTGCGTACTGAATCCTGAAAAATCTAATCCATATTCATGCGCTTCATCTTTGTAAAATGGAACGCCGTTTTTATCGATGCCCTGGCATATAAGCAATTGGTTGCGGCCATGAAGTGTTTCATAATTACCTACACGGCAAATATAAATATCAAGCAAGCCGTCATTATTAATATCAACGACAGAAACCCCGGTTGACCAGCCACCGTCATTTGAAATTTTGGCTTCATCGGTAACATCTGTAAATTGTAAATTTCCTTTATTGAGGTACAATTTATTTTGTCCCTGATTTGATGCAAAAAACAGATCTATTTTTCCATCATTATTAAAGTCTCCTGCCCCAATGCCAGCGCCGTTATAAAAATAGAGATATTTAAAAATATTGAATTGTTGTGTCGGCGTGAGTTTGTTCTCAAAATGCAATCCTGTTTTCGAATCGTTCATTAATTCAAATACCGGTGGAATGTTTGTTTTCGATTTGCACGCAGAAAAAAATATGACTATTGGAATATATAATTTCAAAGCCGCGATTGAATATTTCCACCGCATGCAATCATAAAAAGAATTAGGGTGCTTCATAGTTATTTGGATACGCGGTTTTTTATAAAAGGCGTTTTATCATTTTTTAAAATATACGAAACCGGGTAATCGTTGTTTCGCAAAAACAAAACATAGGTGCCATCTTTTTGCGGAATGGTGACAATATCTCTCACCATGCCTTCTACTTGCAATCCCGTTTTCTTTTGCATTACCCATTTAAAATTTCCTTTGCCATCGTTCAATAAAACATCGCCAAAACTTCCATCTAATCTTTCAAATTGAGGAAGGAAGGTGAATAAATTGCCACCAGTAACAAGATCACTTTTCCCATCACCATTTACATCTAATGAACGAATAGAATTTACCGATGAAAGCTGCGTCATTACTGGTAATTTTTGAATTTTAAAATTTCCGTTTCCTTCATTTATAGCCACAATAGAAGAAGGATAATTAAACGTTTTTACTGTGCATTTTTTAATCACCTCTTCCGGAAATAATTCCTGTATTGATTTTTTTGCATAATCCTGGTGCTTCAGGTTTTGCTTTTTGATTGATGGTATTTCATCCTGCATATCATTTTTTAGAAAAACAGGAACGTCTCTTCCGTCAATAGTGTAAGTAAGAATTTTATCAAGGCTGCCATTTTGATTAAAATCATTAATCCACAACTTAACCGGGTTCGCAGAATCAGGGCGGAGGTAAAAGTTTTCACCAATGTTTCCAAAAATCAAATCCATTTTACCATCGCCATTTACATCAGCAGCAGTAACTGTTTGCCACAATCCAAACAGTTTATTGAGGTTTGATTTTATTTCTGTAAAATGATCACCATTCCATGAAAATATTCTTGGAGCCATCCACTCCCCTGTTATAACTAATTCTTTCGTTGAATCCCCTGTAACATTGGCCCATACTGCATCGGTCACCATTCCGATATTGGCAATGTCAGGATTTTTTGTTTTGGCAATATCGGTAAAATGACCTTTGCCATCATTTATATAAAGATAACTGGAAGGCGAGACTCCATATTCTCTTGGGACATTTCTACCCCCGACGAAAAGATCTAAATAACCATCATGATTAAAATCGTAAGCAATCGCAACACCCGTATTCATGCCGTTTGCAGGAAAAGCATTTACATCAATGGTGAAATTTCCCTTGCCATCATTTTTATATAACCGGCTTTGCATTTGCCTGCTGAAAGTCTGATTTGCATTGCCTCCGGGGCCTACATACAAATCCAAATCGCCATCATTATCTGCATCAAAAAACAAAACCGCATCATCTTCAAAATCGGAATATTGATCAAAAACCGGCTCTTTCTTTTTTACAAATTCTCCGGTTTTTGTTTGAAGGTACAACTGACCCGGATGTCCTTTGGTGCCACCAATGTAAATATCATCAAGGCCATCGCCATTTACATCGCCCACTGCAGCTTTTGGGCCTTCACGGGACAGCATTTCAGGAATATTTCTTTCATAATAAAAATCAACATTGTCGTCTTCCTCATGTTTGTCAAAACTATTTTTTACAGAATCAAAAATCGCGTTATTTATTTGTTTGCTGACGTTGTGCCGATACACATCATTTTTCAAAGGTTGTTGAATTATCAACACCGTATCCAACGGAGGATGATCATATTTTGTATAAGTGCGATCGGGCCACATGATGATCATCGAATCTATTTTTTTGTTTTTACTCAGGCCAATTATTTGTTTATAATCTACAGAAGATTGAAAGCCGCGGCTCGGAATTACTTCGCGCGTGAGAATTTCATTGCCTGCATACACTTTGATGATGCTGCCGATGGCAAACGTATTTTTATCTGTTCCTTTTAAAAATATTCCGATAAAATTGTTCTTGTTTATTTCACGTGAATTGTTTTTATAAACAAAAGCAGGGCCGTTTTCATTATTCACAATGAGGTCCAAAGCGCCGTCGTTATTGAGATCGCCATAAGCAGCGCCATTCGAATAAGATGGTTGTGTAAACCCCCACGATTCTCCAATATCTGCGAATTTTAAATTACCCAGATTTTTAAAAACTTTATTAATAATGGGTGTTTGCGGTATTTTTTTCAGCACCTCATCCACCCCTTCTTTCTTTCCGGTGAGTACCATTTTTTGAATCACATCATTTGCAAAAAAATCCATGAAATCAAGATTCGTTACATCCCGGTTTATTCCGTTGCAGACATAAATGTCGTTGTATCCATCATTGTCTGCATCAAACATTAATGCGCCCCAACTCCAGTCTGTAGCTGAAACGCCACTGAAATTTGCGATATCAATAAACTTCCCGTTTTGATTATTTAGCTGCAAACAATTTTTTACATACTGATAAGAAAAACCAGATTTTATTTTATTGTTGAACAAGTCAATATTATCGAATGAACCCATTGTTTTTAAACGGTAATCATTTTCCGGAAGCATGTCGGTTGTAAAAATTTCCGGATATCCGTCATTATTGATATCGGCAATATCGGCACCCATAGAGGACATGCTCATGTGCTGAATCCAGTCATTTGTCTCATCTTTAAAAGTGCCGTTTTTTTGATTAATGTATAAATAATCCCGTTCGTAAGAATCGTTTGAAACATAAATATCCGGCCAGCCATCGCCATTAATATCACCAACAGAAACGCCGAGGCCAAAACTGATTAGGCTGCTGTGAATGCCCGCCTCTTGTGTAACTTCTGTAAAGTGACCGTTGTCATTTCTGTATAAATGATTGCCGCCGCCTTTCAAAAAATCAGCCACATTCCAAAGAGAATCCGGAAGGTCACGACGATTGGCATTATTCAAAGTATTTACCGGAATCGGACTGTTGTTTATCATAAAACAATCAAGGTCGCCATCGCCGTCGTAATCGAAAAAAGAAACCTGGGTGGTATATCCCACGATGTCCAAACCATACTTATGAGCTTCTTCAGTAAAAGTCATGTTGTGGTTATTGATATACAATTTATTTCTCCTGTTGCCATTGGTCATGTGGCCTGAATTGCAAATAAAAATATCCAGCCAGCCGTCATTATTAATGTCAACCAATGTAACGCCGGTGCTCCACATGCTATCCTGTTTCAATCCGGATTTCGCGGTTACATCATCAAATTTAAAATTGCCTTTATTTAGATAAATTTTATTTTCCCCCATGTTGGAAGTAAGCACCACATCTGCCAAACCATCATTATTCAAATCGCCTATGGCCACACCGCCACCGTTGTAAAAATTGCGAAAAAGAAAACTGTTTTCCAATTTGCCATCCGTTACTTCATTGTTGAAGTCGATGCCGGTATTTTTCATCAATTGAAATAACGGCTCTTCTTTTTTCTGTTTGCATGAAAATAAAATAAGAAGAAGGCACACAGCAATAATTTGCTTCATTAAAATGTGATTTGAGTAAGGAGTAGAAATTAGAATTGTAAATTAAAGATAATCGTTGGGAATTGAATTATAACTTTAATGCAGAAATTTTTTTATGACAAGAATTTGATTTCTGATAATTATTTTAAAACACAAATTGCCATTATTACTTTGTTTACTGAAAAGCTATTTATTTAAATGACGACTTTTTTATAACAATTAAGTTTACATTTATTGCAGATTATTCAAGCTAAAAACTTTTTCATACATGAAAAGAATTTTTATCCCTCTCTTATTTTCATTTTCTTTTTTCTTTTCTTTTTCCCAAAAAACCGATACCTGGAAAATTGTTGCCGATAAAATTGATCCAAACAATTATTATGGTGAAACTGTAGCCAATGGAATGATTGGAATTGTTTCCTCTGCCGAACCGCTGAAATGTAAAACAGTTGTTCTTAATGGCGCTTACGACCAGTATGGGCGTGGCATGGTGAGTAATTTTTTAAAGAGTTTCAATTTAGTCGATATGAATTTAGATATTGACGGTCATCGCATCGTCGCAGGAGATGCTAAAAATATGCGGCAGGTTTTGGATATGAAACATGCATCCTTAAATACCACTTTTGATTACCAGGATAAAGCAACCGTTTCTTGTACTTATTATGCGCTTCGCAATTTGCCATACAATGTGTTGGTAGATGTAACTATTACTGCCAAAAAAGATATAGAAATTATTCCAGCGAGCGTCATGGAAGCGCCGGATGCGCTTCGTGATGTACAGAATTATTACAACCAGATAGATCGTCCTCATGTAAAAATAAGTTTACTTTCTTCCGTTGCTAAAAGTCCTACTGGCAAATTAACTTTTGGTTCATGCACTACTTTTTTATTTGATGAACCTTTTGGTTCAGAACCCGAACTGATACATGAAATGTGGGATAATAATATGCATCTTTCCAAATTTAAAAAGAATTTAAAAGCCGGAACAGTTTACCATTTTGCCATAGCCGGAGCATCCATCACTTCTGCACACGTTGATGATCCATTGAACGAAGCGGAGCGTTATGTCATTTATGCAAAACTGCAGGGCACACAGAAATTAATTCAATTTCATAACGCTGCCTGGGATGACTTATGGAAAAGCGATATTGTAATAAGCGGCGATGATGCCAGCCAGCGTGATGTTCATTCTGCTATGTATCATTTGTATTCTTTTGTAAGATCCGGAACCGCTTATAGCCCGTCACCAATGGGTTTGAGTGGACTTGGTTATAATGGTCACGTTTTTTGGGATGCAGAATTGTGGATGTTTCCGGCGATACTTGCGCTACATCCCGAAATGGCAAAGAGCATGATGGAATACCGGTATCAAAGATTAGCAGAAGCAAAACAGAATGCATTTGCACATGGATTCAAAGGTGCGATGTATCCGTGGGAAAGCGCGGCAAGTGGTTATGAAGAAACACCGGTCTGGGCTTTAAGCGGCCCTTTTGAACATCACATTACCGCTGATGTTGCGATTGCAGCATGGAATTATTATTGTGTAACGCAGGATACAGAATGGTTGCGCGAAAAAGGATTTCCGATCATAAAAGAATGTGCTGATTTCTGGACCAGCCGAGTGGAAAAAAATGGTCCGGGAAAATATGATATTAATAATGTTGTTGCCGCCGATGAATGGGCTGAGAATGTTGATAACAATGCTTTTACGAATGCTGCTGCAAAAGCGAATTTAAATTACGCAGTAATGGCCGCTAAAATCTTGAATGAACCGGTAGATACCGATTGGATAGATGTAGAAAACAATATTCCTATTTTGAAAATAGCCAATGGTGTTACCTCAGAATATGCAGGCTATAATGGAATAAAAATAAAACAAGCGGATGTTAATTTACTCGCATATCCATTAAAAAAAATAACTGATCCGGCACAAATAAAAAAAGATCTGGAATATTATGAAAGCCGCATAGGCGAAGGATCACCAGCAATGACACACGCCATATTTGCTGTTTTATATGCAAGATTAAATGAACCTGCAAAAGCATGGGACGCGTTTGAAAAAGCATATATTCCAAATAAACTGCCACCTTTTGGCGTGATGGCAGAAACTGCTGGCGGCACTAATCCTTATTTTGCTACCGGGGCCGGTGGCTATTTGCAAAGCGTTCTTTTTGGCTTTGGTGGTTTGGATATTACACCAAATGGAATTGTGCAATTAAAAACTACGTTGCCGAAACAATGGAAATCATTGATTTTGACAGGAATCGGAAGAGATAAGAAGACATTTGTGGTGAAGTGATTTTTGTCGTTAAAAGCCGTAAGGTGTCATGACAGCATCCAAATCCTTCCATTTTTTCCCATAACTAAATTTAGCGGCGTAAGAAGGATGCATTCCTAATATTAGTACCTGGTGCATACCGAGCCTTTTAATACGCTTTTTTAAGACAGCGTGTTGTTTATTTTCTTCCGCAATCATCCCGGCATATATCACTGTAAACCATTTTTCTATTGTTTCGCGGTGCCGCTCCTGATAAGTGACGACTGAGTCGTCTATCAATTTTAAAACAACCGGATCAATTTCTTTTGTAGTTAAGTTATATATTGAAACAAAATCGTCATAAACTTTGCTGTGTGGGTAATGTTTTGCTATTTCTTTCAATTCTGAAAAATACGTTACATCAAATGGAGCTGTTTTAATGCCGCAACTTGCAACCAGGTAAACACACCAGTTATCGAATCTTCCTTCATCGAATATGATTTGTTTGTTATTTGCCAGATTTTTTACAAGTCTTGCCACAGCAGTCAGAATTTAGAAGGTTGTTTTATCTCCTAAATTCGACAAATAATCTGCTTTGTGCAAATATTTTATATAAATTATTTTAAATTCATCCTTCAAAAAAAAGTTTTCCGAGATCAGAAACTCGGAAGGAACAGATAAAAACAAATAAGGATTACCACCTGGTAATCCTTACATCTGAGGTCCCGAGCGGATTTGTTATGCGCTCTTAATGTACTGATTATCAATGTGATTTTATTTTTAGTCTATCATTTGGTCTATCTAACTGTTTTTACTGAAAGAACTTTATTAAGGTTGATTCAAAATTACTTGATTTTACTTAAAACTGATTTGAAAAATTTCTGCTGATTATTGAGGCTATAACTATCAATAGAAATATTGATAATAATACAAACTAAAAAAGTAATATTATCGATATTGAATTGATTGCACCATAAATTCTTTTAGTGAATTTGTAAAAGTTTACCCTATTGCTACAATCGTTGTATCCTGCTACGAACGTTAATGACTGTAGAGAGTAATCCTTGAAAGGCGTGTTTGCCATAAGCTATGTGTTAGCCTTTTAAAAAGTGTAGTTGTGCCTGAGGATAAAAGGCTGCCATAGCTATAAACCTGCTGCTAATTGAAAGGATAATCTGGGAATAAGGAGGTAGCGAAAGAAGCTGAATACACAATTAGGTTTAAAGCACCTCTTCCGAAAGAATGAAGAATGTGGTGCGGTTTGCTATTATTCTATGGCTTGATGTTTCTTCAAATCTTAATCAAATAATCAGGAAAATCTTCCACCTTCTCACAGCAAATCTGCTGCATTACCTGTTGTAATTGTGTTTTTAAAATAGCGATTGTATGACTGCCGCCTTCATCTCCCAAAGCCGCCGCGCCATACATAAATGACCTTCCCAGGAATGTAAACTCTGCGCCTGAAGCAAGCGTCCTTGCTATATCCGGGCCGGAACGCAGACCACTATCCATCATGATTTTTATTTGCCCTTTATATTTTTCAACAATTGTTTTCAAAGAATGAATCGTTGATTGTCCGGCATCTAATTGCCGGCCTCCATGGTTGGAAACAATAATGCCGTCTATTCCCAACTTGATTGATTTATCAACATCTGATTCATTTACGATTCCTTTCAAAACCAGTTTCCCTTTCCACATTTCGCGGATAGCAGAAACTTTTTCTTCATTCAATCTGCCATCAAATGTTTTATTCATGAACAAACCAAGATGATGCATGTTCATTCCTTTTGGCATATAAGGTTTCAAAACCTGGAATGAAGGCAGTCCGTGAATCAGCGTTTTGAGCGCCCAGTTTGGTTTTCCCATTATCTGGAGAATATTATTCAAGGTCATTCTTGGCGGCATTGCCAAACCATTTTTTATTTCTTTGGAACGATATCCGAAGGAAGGAACATCGCTGAGAATAACAAGAACCGGGCAATGTTCTGCCGCACGTTTTATTATTTTATCTCTCAATGAATCTTCAGCAGGATGATACAATTGAAACCAGGCGCGTCCTTCTGTAATTTCACTGATTTGTTCAATAGAACTTGTACTAACCGTACTTAATACAAATGGAATATTCTGCTCAAATGCAGCTTTGGCAAGTATTTCAGGCGAATTTGGCCATATCAAACCTTGTAAACCAACGGGAGCAATTCCAAATGGCGCGTCATAAATTTGGCCAAACAATTCTGTTCTCATATCAGAACCTTTATGCTCTGAAAGATATTTTGGCATCAGCTCCACTTCACGGATTTCTGCAGTATTTTTATGAAGATTTACTTCTTCATTGCAGCCCCCATCAAGATATTCAAAAGCAAACCGTGGGATTCTGCTTTTCGCTTTTTTTATTAAATCTTCAATGGAAGGATATTTTGGATTGTATTGAAATTTCATGGTAATATTTTTTGATTCTTTTGCAAAAGGCATCAGACGGCATAATGAGTATTTGAAAAATATTTTAGTTCAATAATATCATTCGGCAATTGTTTTTTATTCCACGAATGATGAATGGCAAGAGCAGCGCCAACGGCGGTAGCCTGTGCCATGGAAGCAGCAAAAACTTCCATTTCGGGAAACCGTGCCGCAAGAAGATTCATGTAAATGGAGTTCTTACTAAAACCTCCGTCAACAAAAATTCTTTTCACATTCGTTCCTTTTAAAACCAATTGAGTTGAAAGAAATTGTTGTTCTATAATATCCAAAATTAACTGGTGATACGCTTCTTCATCATTGTGAAAATCATGCAGGTTTCTGTTTGCAAATAAAGAGGTCTTCAAACTTATTTTATTGTCTTCTGACTTTTTTGAAATATTCTTCTTCTGAAGTTTTGCAATTATTTCCGGATTAAATTCCAAGGTACGATACCGTGCAGCGCTTGTATTAAAATGCTCACTAATTCTTTTTACCTGTTGTTCATGCTCATTGCCTGCAAAAAGCCTGGAAGCCTTTACCGGCTTGGCCTGGTAAGTCATAAAGCATAAACAATCATTTTGCAATTCTTCTTTGCTTAATGGCAAATGATTAAAAGGATTTAAAGAAATACACCACGTACCTGTTGACAATAAAATAAATGGTTCATGAAAGTTTACAAGGTATGGAATCAATGCGGCAGAGCTGTCGTGAAGGCCAATACCAACCGGATAATTACATCCGTGCAAAGATGTGGGAACAACTTTGTCGCACTGAAAAATGGGTGCAAGTTTTTCAAGTATGCCTTCCTTTTTTACCCACTTATGGTATTCGTTTTTTTGAAAATCCCAAAGATTGGTATGACATCCGATGCTGGTGATATCGCTGCAAACATTTGACGACACTAAGAAACTTAAATATTGAGGCAGATGAAGTGCATATTTTATTTTCCTAAACAATTCCGGTTTTTCATATTTTATCTGGTACAATTGCATGCCCGAATTGAGGCTTCCCAAAACAGGAGATGCCGTACCAAATGAAAATTCTTCTTCTCCTCCATAAGTATCGTAAAATTGTTTTTTTAAATGTTCCGGATATTCTTTTAGATAATTGTATAATGGCGCACATGTTTCCAGTTGCTCATTTAGGTAAACGAGACTTGCACCATAGCTGCAAAAATTAACCGCTTTTATTTTAAAATCTTTTAACTGCGAAACTTCATGTAAAGAATCATAAACAGAAGATTTTAAACTCTCTAAATTTTCGCAGGGAAAGCCATCTTCATCAGTTGTTTCAAAGAAACGGGCAGTGCGTTCGAAGACTATTTTATAATTCTCATCAAACAGAAAAAGTTTTTTGTTGGTTTTGCCAACATCGAAGATTGCTATCACACGTTGTTTGCTCATCAATAATTACAGTAAACGGAGAAATAATTTGAATTTCTATTTTTATATTTTAGCAGAAGCGTGACGTCCAGTGTTCACGCTACAATCCGGTTGCTATTGTTTTTGTTCCTCTTTCTTTAACCAAATTTTCCCTTACTTTTTCATTTCTATAAACCGATAACGGATGTAATGCACCTCCTTCACGAAGTCTTGCTTCCGCTACAAGTGCCCGTACGTCTGTGTTAAACGCTTGTTGAATTATTTCCTGTGCGGCTACTACATCATTATTATTTTGTGCTTCCACTAATTTTTTTCTATCAACCAATAATGCTTTTGCATAGGCAATTTTAATCGCTTCCAGAGATTGTAATAAATCTTCCAACGGGTCTTTTACATTATGTGATGCATCAATCATCCACGCTAAATCTGTTGCATGATTCATATTTTTTGCATCCATTCCTTCTACCAATTCATTGAAGATGAGAAATAACTGGTAAGGTTTTATACTACCAACGGTGAGGTCATCATCGCCATATTTTGAATCGTTGAAATGAAAACCACCCAGCTTTCCTTCCATCAACAGTAAAGCAACAATTTGCTCAATATTTGCATTTGCCAAATGATGTCCAAGGTCAACAAGTGTGTAGGCCTTACTTCCAAGCTTGGATGTATAAAGCAACGATTGTCCCCAATCGCCGACTGTCATCGAATAAAAGTTTGGTTCAAAGGCTTTATATTCTACAAACATTCTCCAGTCATCCGGCAAAGCGCTATACACTTCTTCCAAACTCTCTAATGTATTCTGAAATGCTTTTCGAAAATTTAATTGTCCGGGAAAGGAGGAACCATCACTGAGCCAAACAGTCAGCGATTTCGACCCAAGTTCCTTTCCATATTTTATCACTTCAATATTATGTTCAATTGCCTGTTTGCGCACTGCTTTATCTACATGCTGCATAGAGCCAAATTTATAACTCAATTTCTGTCCGGGCTGGTCCTGAAAAGTGTTTGAGTTCATTGCATCGAAGCGCAAACCATATTCTTTTGCAAGCGATTTTATGTTTTCAGCATTGTCAGGAATATCCCATGGAATATGCAATGAAATGGCATCGGCAGAACGTGTGAGTGCATGAAGTAATCCAATGTCTTCAATCTTTTCTTCCAGGCTACGCGGTTCACCACCCCCACCAAATCTTCCAAATCTTGTACCTCCTGTACCCAAGGCCCAACTGGGAATTGCAATTTGAAAATCTATTAATTTTTTAATTACCTCCTGCGGATTATGAATACTATGCGAAATAAAAGCATAATTTTTTTTATGACTTTCTAACAATTCATCATTGTTGGTTCTGATTAATTCTTTCTTCAATTTCATCTTTCAATTTTTTTATTTCAATTAAATTTATGGCAAATAAAAAACCTCCTTTAATGGCTCACTTACGGGAGAATTATCGCTGTTCGTTTCCATAATATCCTTCATATAATCCCACCACTTTTGCATCACAGGATTGGAAGGTAATTCATTCAATGCATCCGGGTTTTCCGATTTCATTATGGCAAATAAGCTGTTGGTTTTTTCATCCAAAAAAATAGAATATTCACTGATACCTTTTGATTTTAATAATTGTTTCAAATCCGGCCACAAATCATAGTGGCGTTTTTTATATTCAGCTTCAAAGCCTTTATACAACTGCATTTTAAAAGCAATCCTGTATTTTTTAAGGTTGAATTTGAATCTGTTTCTTCAGAAATGTTACCCTTTTGCATAAAAAAGCTTTATTGGTATAAATTGGCTCCATTGAATCCTTTCTGATACTTCTGTTTGACCTTATTTCTTCTACATTTTCAGACATTTTGAAAGAAGGTAATAAGGTCGTATAGCTATTAATTTTTTGTCACTAAGGTTTGAAAAACTATCCAATAACAGATTCCTTAAACCAAGAAGGTCTATTTAAGACTTTTGATGTTAGTGGCAGTTCGCAAAAGACCTTCTTGGTTTTAATAAAGCTATCTGACAAATGCTGCAGCCACTCCTCCATCTACATTCAATACATTTCCGGTAGATTTATTTAATAATCCACCAACAAAAACAAAGCAGGCATTTGCAATATCTTCAGGCAAAATCGTTTCATTTAATAAAGTCCGTTTAGCATAATAAGCGGGTAATTCTTCTACTGAAATTCCATAAGCTTTTGCGCGTCCTTCCGCCCATCCATTACTCCAGATATTGCTGCCGGAAATGACCGCATCGGGATTCACCACATTTACCCTGATTGCATCTTTTCCTAATTCCGCTGCATTTAACCGACTCATGTGCAATTGCGCTGCCTTTGCCGCACCATAAGCAGAATTATTCGGTCCACTAACCAATGCATTTTTACTCACAATGTTTAATACATCACCGCCCATTTGTTGCTTGCGCATTATTTCAATCCCTTTTTGTGTTACAAAAAACTGTCCTTTCACCAGGACATCATATACCAAATCCCAATCCTTTTCCGTATGCTCTTCAATGGATTTTGAAATAGAAAGACCAGCATTGTTCACAATAATATCCACTCCACCAAATGCAAGTGCTGCAGCTTTGAAGGTTTTTTCAATCGTATTAACAGCAGTAACGTCGAGTAAATCTGCAATAAAAATATCGGTGCCATATTGATTCTTAAACTCTTCTTTTGTCTGTTCCAATCTTTCAGGATTATTATCTGAAAGAATGATACAGGCACCTTCATCTGCAAACTTCTTTGCCATTGCTTTACCTATACCACCGGCGCTTCCGGTAATCAACGCAATTCTTCCGCTTAAAGATTTTGGCTTTGGCATTCGTTGAAGTTTTGCTTCTTCCAACAGCCAATATTCAATATCAAAAGCTTCCTGACGGGGAAGAGAAGTATATTCAGAAATCGCTTCTGCACCGCGCATCACATTAATGGCATTGATATAAAATTCCGCGGCTACTCTTGCTGTTTGTTTATTTTTTGCAAATGTAAACATGCCGACTCCCGGATATAATATCACAACCGGATTAGGGTCGCGCATGGCAGGACTGTTTGTATGTTTGCAACTGTTGTAATAATCGGCATACATTTTCCTGTATTCATCAAACAAAGGAGCAATTTTTTCTTTTACTTTATTTGAATCACTTATATCTTCATCAGCTTTTAAATTTAAAACCAAAGGCGAAATTTTGGTTCTTAAAAAATGGTCAGGACAACTTGTTCCCATTGACGCCAGTCTATCCAAATCATTTGAATTAATGAATTCAAGCACACGTTCATCATCTGTAAAATGTCCAATCATTTTTGTTTCTGAAGAACAAAAACCTCTTAACACCGGAGCCAATTCTGCCGCTTGTTTCAGCCGGTTTTCTTTTGATAATGATTCATGTTTTGTTCCACCAAATACAGGTTTATTTTTTCCTATATTTTCTTCTAAATAATCTGCACAACGCTCTACTACTTCCAGCGTATTTACATAACAGTCATAAGACGTATCGCCCCAGGTAAATAAACCATGCGAACCCAACATAATGCCACGAATACCCGGATTTTCATCCAAACATTTTTTAAGTTTGAGTCCCAAATCAAATCCTGGCCTTTGCCATTCTACCCAACCAATTGAGCCGTTAAATAATTCTTCAGTAATTTTTTTACCGTCTTTTGAGGCCGCAATTGCAATGGCGGCATCAGGATGCAAATGGTCTATGTGTTTGAAAGGCAAAAATGCATGCAAGGGTGTGTCTATCGAAGGTGCTTTTGAATTTAAATCGTAGATGCAATGATTGAATAGCTCTACCATTTCATCTTCGTTTTCGATACCACGATAAACATTTTTAAGAGAGCGAAGTTTATCAACATACAAAGCAGCCAGGCCACTTTTTTTCAAAGTGCCGATATCGCCGCCACTTCCTTTCACCCACATGATTTCTGTTTCTTTTCCCGTCAACACATCTTTTTCAATTGTTTTACACGAAGTGTTTCCACCTCCATAATTTGTTAAGCGCAAATCTGCTCCCAATAAATTGGAACGGTAAATCAGTAGCGCAACCTCATCACCATTCATCGATGCAGCTTTTTCATCATCCCATAAATAACTTACGTTTTTAAATTCTCTTGTTGAAATACTCATATTTTTAATTTTTCTTCTTCTTAAAATTGAAAGATTGAACACAGAGTTTCACAGAGTAAACACAGAGTTTCACTGAGTGTTATTGATTCACCATTCATCATTCACCATTCACAAGACAGACACTCTGTCTTGTCCCGAAAAAAGTTGACAGTTTTTTTGATTTTTACGCTTTAATTTAATTCGGTGCGAGCTTCTTCATTTTGCCCATTTAAAAGATGCGTAGTCTTGCTCTTTGGAGAGAGCGCCTCCGCATCTTTTAAATTACCTTTCATTGTTTGCAACTCCTGTTTGCCAGTATTGTAAACTTCTGCTGGTTTCTTTAAATTTAATGACCAGTGTGGCCGCTGATAATTATAAAGATAAATAGCTTCTTTGACCGCCTTAACTGCCTGTTTAATATCCACAAATTCGCTGTCTAATAAATACTCCTCTTTCAAAATCCCATTCACTCTTTCTGCAATGGCATTATCATAACAATTGCCTGCTTCTCCCATCGACATTTTTATTCCATGTTTCTTTGCTAAGTCATTATATGCGTAACAACAATATTGAATTCCTCTGTCAGAATGATGAATAAGATCTTTAGTTGCAGAGCTGTTGGCAATTGCCATTTTCATCGCTGCCATTGCTCCTTCTACTGCTAAAGAAACATCTACATTCCAACCTACTATTTTGCGTGAATAAACATCGGTAACCAATGATAAATACACAAATTTTTCTCTTGTTCTCAAATAAGTAATATCAGATACCCAAGCGTGATCTGGGGCTGTAATTGTTGCTTTAGCCAATTGATTGGTATGCTTATAAAACGGATGATTCGAATCGGTTGTAACCCAATAGCGACGCCTGCGTTTTAATAACAAATCATTATTACGTAACAAATCAAAGAACTTATTTTTTCCGTATCCACGACCACATGTTTTTAGCTCATTTTTTAATTCACTTCTTAATTTTAGTGTTCCTAATTTTGAATGTGTTTTACGAATATCTTTTACACACGATAATATAAACTCGTCCTTATTTTTTTTCTTTTCAACTGATATTCGATCTTTATAAAAAGCCTGTCTGCTGACACCCCAAAAATTGCATAAAGAACTTATTGAGTATCGCTGTTCGTTTTGCCTGGTAACCGGAAACCAAAATTTTTTTTTAAGTCTGTCTTATATTCTTCATCAGCCATTTTAATCACTCCTTCCAGGCAATCTTTTGCCATATAAGCATCTGCCAGTGCCATTTTCAACCTTTTATTATCTTCCTCTAACTGCTTTAATCTATCTCTTTCGTTCATTGTTTCTATTCTGATTATTTTGTTTAGTAAATGATGTTTGCCAAAAGCCATAATCCATTTTTGAATCGTGCTGCCACCACCAATATCATATTTTTTGCGCACAAATTCCATACTACTTCCTTCTTCCACTTCTTTAACCACCATTTGCTTAAAGCTAATGCTATACCGAATTGTTTTTCTCTGCTCAATTGTCTGCATATTGTTTATTTTTGATTTTTACAATATGTCAACCTAAACTGGGAACAGACACTCACAACTCACCATTCACCACTCACCACTCACACCACTCACTTTATCGAATTCCCATACCCCACCAATATCACAGATGCGATAATGGTAATAATTCCTATGATAATTGTGGTCCGTGTTTTTTTACTGACGCCTTTCCATTCCTTCAATGCAAAGCCCCATAAATTGGCGACCAAAATGATGAAAGACATGTGTAATATCCAGGAACTTGCGCCATTGCCCAATTTGCTTTCCCCCATTCCATAAAAGAAAAACTGGAGGAACCAAAGTGTACCGGCTAATGCGCAGAAAAGATAGTTGCGCGCAAGTGGCGTTTTTTTATTCGCATAATCTCCAAAGCTTCTGTTACGGATATTCAAAAACAAACACCAGATTAAGTTGGTAGTAAGTCCGCCCCATAATAAGACAATGTAAATAACATTATTCCTATATAGAAAATTTCCTGTTTCTGATGGATTCGCCGCTTTCCAGGCAGCGTTTGCAACATCTGCCATTGGTGAGCCCGCTTCGATTCCATAATTAAAACAAGCACTGAGAATGCCGGAAACAATACATACTATTAAACCTTTTACCAGGTTAAATTCTTTTACGCTTTCCTTCTTTTTTTCGTCCGACAATTCGCGCTCTTTTAAAACACCGGCTTTGCCGCAAATAAAAATTCCCAACAGGCAAAATAACACGCCAATCAATACAATTTGTCCCCACGAATTATTCAATAAATCATTGAAAGTTGTTTTACCAGGCTCATGATGAAAATTGTAATAAATGGCAGGCGCTAGAGCGCCAAAAGCTGAAGTAAAACCAAGCAAAACAGAATTGCCCAAAGACATCCCGAGGTACCGCATTCCAAGTCCATACATCAATCCTCCAATGCCCCAAAGTACGCCCCAGAAGAAAGTCCAACCAAAAGTAGAAATAGAAGTTTGCGAAATGATTTCTCCAAAATGCGGAATCGTAAGCCATGCTGCAATTGGTGGAACTATGAGCCATGAAAACAGTCCGCCAACAATCCAGAAACTCTCCCAGTGCCAGCCTTTTACCTTATTGTAAGGGACATAAAAACTTCCGGAGGCAGCGCCACCCAGGAAATGGTAAAAGATTCCGTAAATTATTTGCATAAGCGGTTTGATTTTCTAATGTGATATCGGGATAAATGTAATTGCACCTTACAAATCATCTATCCTGTACTATGCTGAACTGGGCAACAAATATTTTTGTAAAGCTATATATTTGTTTAGACTGTTTCTTTTTCAAAATATTCTCTTAAGTATAAGTAATGGATTATTTTTTTAAATTTATTGATATTGATATCTTATCTGTTACCCCTAAATATTTGCAGATTGCCAATTCTATAATTAAAGCTGTAACGAATGGGAAATTGCAGGATAATGATATTTTGCCTTCCATAAATGAGTTTAGCAATGAATTGGATGTTTCGAGAGATACCGTAGAAAAAGGTTATAAACATCTCAAAAAAATTGGAATATTAGATTCAGTGGCAGGAAAAGGTTTTTTTATTAAAAACTCAGATACTCTTCAGTTTTATAAAATTTTCCTATTATTCAATAAGCTAAGCACTCATAAGAAAATCATTTATGATTCCTTTGCAAGTACACTGGGCACAGCTGCTACAATAGATTTTTATATCTATAATAATGATTTCAATTTATTTAAAGAGCTTGTTAAAAAGAGTATTGATAACTATTCACATTATGTCATAATTCCTCATCTGACCCAAGATACGAAGACATTTACTGGGGTATTGGATTCTGATACCCCCTGAAAAACTCATTTTAATGGACAAGACCATTAGTTCCATGGAAAATAAATGCAGTTCCGTTTTTGAAGATTTCGAACTTGATATTTATAATGCCTTGAAAAGTGCTTTACAGCAACTTGAAAAATATCAAACTATAAAAATAATATTTCCATCCTACACATATCATCCAAAAGAAATACTTACTGGCTTTTATAATTTTTGTGTTGAATATGCATTTGAACATACTATTATTCATGATATAAGAGAAGAAACTATTGAAACAGGAACAGTTTATTTAAGTTTAATGGAGGATGATCTTGTTATATTAATCGAAAAAATTATAGATTCTAAAAATGAAATAGGAAAAGATGTTGGAGTTATTTCTTACAATGAAACACCTTTAAAAAAAATCATTTTGAATGGTATTACAACTGTTTCAACTGATTTTATGCTGATGGGAAAAAATGCTGCCAAAATTATTTTAAATAGGGAACAAGCACATGTAGCCATTCCTTTTTATCTTACTGTAAGAAACTCACTGTAATCATAAAATTCAATTAATAATCTCATTATTTGTCCTTTTACTGGAGTTTACGTTTATGATCTCTGACAAATAATCAATTCTTCAAGCTATTCACTATAGTTCTATATTTATACAATCAATAGGGAGTAAACCATCAAGTGATTCAATAAATACTGCTCGTCTCTTTATGGCGCGTTCTGAGAATTTAAAGATTGGAGAAGATTTTATTTCCATAGAATTCTTTATTGAAATATTCTTAAGTAATTTGCCATCAAGATAAATGTTAATAGTCCCAAATAATGGGCCTTTAGGTGAGAAAAGTTCAAATCCTTTTCCATCATAATTCCATTTTACAAAACTTGAATCCTTTTTTGAAATGGCTCCTTTTCCATATAAAAAATTAGTATCCTTTTTAAAAACCCAATCACTGTTCTGATTCCCTGCATCTATTAAAGCTCTGTAAAACCCATAAGTAACAAATCCTTTTTTTCGCCGGCCATACACTCCAAGATGATCCACATATAAGCGACTGTGTGGATCCAGTGATAAGCCTACAATGCCAGGATTATTTTGTAAAGCTCCCTCCCAACATTTCTCATTGTTTATGCTTAAAATATATTTCCCGCTTGCCTTTTTTAAACGCAAATTATTTTTATCGATAGGCTTTTCAATCTTCCCCGAATCAATAATACAAGTAGGCTTTCCCCTCTCAGATACCTTAATCTTCCATCCGGTTTTTTTTACCTCAATTTCCTTATAAACGGCATCACTTTGTTCAAGAGAAAATTTTCCCCAATCGTTGAGTATATCCAACGGAGAATGAAAATCCCAAATAAGATGCATTGTCCCCTCAAGCGTAAACTCCATGTCAATATTGTCAACATCAATCGCCTTCTTAATATAAGAAAACGAATTTCCTTCATTAGCTGTAAGGTTAAATCCTCTTTGTCTTTGCAGTTGCTTCCATGAAGCCCTGGCAAGATTTATAGTGCCATAGTTATTACGGTCTTTGGAAGGGAACATGATATACATCGAGTCATTATTATCAATAAAACCTGTAAAGGTTTGTCCCCAAATCCCCGAATACTCATTTTCAACATTGACCGAATGCCA
This sequence comes from uncultured Chitinophagaceae bacterium, assembly GCA_963706825.1. Lineage (GTDB taxonomy): Bacteria > Bacteroidota > Bacteroidia > Chitinophagales > Chitinophagaceae > Ginsengibacter. The sequence continues at coordinate 310,620 of CAVPNT010000009.1, forward strand.
CAAAGATCCGTTACTAAACAATTCATATTTGTCAGCATTGGTCGCATCTTCCGTTTTAACCCGGTAAATTGATTGAAAATTCCTGTTGATTGAAACGGAGGTTGCCGGAAAATAAATATATCCATTGTATGTAAAAGCAGGATAATATACCGGTTCCATCCATCGAAGCCGGAAGCCTGATGCCATGCCAGTGAATCATAGTTGGCTCAGGCAGGTTGTTGATCACTTTAACTACTAACGTGTCGCCCTTGTTGGCTTTGAGTACAGGACCGGGTACCTGGTTATTAAAACCCCATGCAGCTACCGTTTTACCGGGCCTTACCTGCCAGTTGAATTCGCCGGCTTCGAGTGTGTATTTGACTGTTTTGTTGGTTGGATTCATTGTTGCCATTTTAATTAATTGAAGAATGAAGATTGTAATCAGGTTGCAAAGCTACCCTGGCCAACTGCGGCAGTTGTTATAGTTTGGAGAATCATTTTTATATAATTTCCTGTTTTGATAAAGTAAAGGAAAAATTTATCTTTACACAGGTATGGAACTTTTTGTAAAAAACATGGTGTGCGACCGTTGTATTATGATGGTGAAACAGTGCCTGGCAGCGCTATCCATTGATTATAATAAAGTAGAGCTCGGTGAAATTGCTTTGAACCAGCCTTTAACCATTGAACATTTTCTTGCCCTAAAAGTTGAACTACACCAATTAGGTTTCGAGTTGCTGGATGACCGGAAAGCATCGCTGGTTACGAAAATAAAAAGTTGTATTATCAAATACATTCATTGCGATGATGATGTACTTATGAACAAAAAACTTTCTGTTTTACTTTCTGAGAAGCTTGGAGCCGATTACAACTATCTTTCCGCATTTTTTTCTTCCATTGAAGGTATCACCATAGAGAAATATGTTATCTTGCAAAGAATAGAAAGAGCAAAGGAGCTATTGGAATACAATGAGCTCAATTTAAGCGAAATAGCCGATAAGCTTTGCTACAGCAGCGTTCAGCATCTTTCTCAGCAGTTTAAAAAAATCACCGGCCTTACGCCTTCCCAATACAAGCAATCCAAAGAAAAGAGCCGGAAGCCTCTCGACCAGGTAGGTTCCTGAAATTATATAAATCTTAATGGTTATTCATGTACACGCTCATTTCTTTATAAAAAAAAACGAGTATAACTTATTGCATTTCAACCATTGCTTTAATAACTCCGTTTGCCTGATTTAAGAAACTTTCGAATTTATCATGCACATCTCCAAATGAAACCCGGTGTGTAATATAAGTTGCGGGATTTACCAGTTTGTTTTTCATTGATTCCATTACATGTTCAAAGTCAATCCTGGTGGCGTTGCGACTCGACATTAATGTACCTTCTCTCTTATGAAACTCAGGATGGCTAAAAGTAATATCGGCTTTTTGAAGTCCGATTAACACATATCGCCCCGCATGCGCCATATATTGAAAGCCCTTATTTATAGCATCTAAATTTCCGGTAGCATCTATAACAACTGTTGGCATATCGCCGTTTGTGATATCCAGTAATTTTTGCAAAACAGCATCTTCACGAGCATTAATGGCGTTGTCAACCTTTAATTTCTCCTTGCAAAATTGCAGCCGTCCTTCGTTAACATCAAGCACCGTAACATTCGCCCCTGCGATCCGCGCGAATTCGATTGTTCCCAATCCAATTGGCCCCGCGCCAATTACTAATACATTTTCCCCTTCCTTTATTTCAGCTCTCCTTACACCATGTGCACCTATCGCTAAAGGCTCTACCAGTGCCAACTCATCAAATGACAACCCTTCACATTTAACCAGGGAACGCGAGGGCACGGATAAGTATTCTGCCATTCCTCCATCACAGTGCACACCACAGACTTGTATGTTGGTACAGCAATTTGGTTTTCCCATTTGACAAGCAATGCAATGGCCGCAATTAAAATAAGGGATAAAAGTTACTGCGTCACCTGCTTCAAATCCTGGCACAGTATTCATGTCTGTGATCTCTGTCAACTCGCCTGATAATTCATGGCCTAGTATCCTGGGGTATTCAAAAAAAGGCTGTGTCCCTTCAAAAGCATGAAGATCTGTGCCGCAGATTCCAATGCGCTTAATTTTTAAAATCGAATTGCCCGGGGTAGAATTTGGCTTTTCCAAAGTTCTATACTCAAAGTGTCCGGGCCGTGTACAAATCAATGTCTTCATTTTATATTTTGATTTACATTATAAATACTTAATCCGCTTTCAGGACTTCAACATTAACAGGGCCGATTAAACCACCTTCCAGAAGCGGTTGTCCAACTAACCTGTATGGCGCATTCGTATGAGTGATCCTTTTATCTTCCGGCAAATTATGATCTCCAATTAACCTGTTTCTCCACGTGTTGGTAATCCTGATGGTTATTTCATTTTGTCCTTCGCGTAAGGCCTCTGTAATATCAACTTTAAATGGTTCTGTCCAGGCTATTCCGCAATTAACTCCATTTATTATCACTTCAGCAATATCAGCCACTTTACCAAGGTTCAACCAAACGCGCCCGCTATTCGACTCTCTCTTATGCCAAATAAATGTTTTGGTATAAGTTGCTGTGCCGGAATAATAGCGGATTGAGGAATCATTTTGTTTACTCCAATCCGTAAGTGAGTTAAAAATAACCGGTTTTGAAGGCCCGGCAAATTTAGGATCAAATGAAACCGTCCAGGGGCCGTCAATCTTAAGAACACTTTCTGTTTCTTCCCAGTTTTTACCCACACTTTCTGAGCTTTTGGTTGCCGGCTTTTTCAATACTATAAACAAGGAACCGTTGGCCGGTAGTTTTATTTGTAAAACTGTTCTTCCCTTTTTGAATTCCCACGTTTTCGCAGTCATCACTTCTCCTGTAACTGCGTCCCATAATTCAGGTTCCCGTCCTTCAACACGAAGTGATATTTCAAGAAATCTTTCTTTGTTTTCCTGGTTCGATATAAAATAAATATCAAGCCCCGGAGCCTTCCTGTGTGTCCATGATATGCCGGTTGCCGGCTTACCCTGGCTTTCCGCGATAAAATCTTTTTCTATCCCAAGTTCGGCAAAAGAACTGGCATTAAATGGTGTTTGTACTACGCGGCCTTTACCAACTTTCCATGAAATAAAACCGCGGGATTGAATAATTTCTTTTTTATCCCAGATTGTATTTACAATGTTAGTTAATTCTGCATTCTCCGCCTTGTAATTATGAAGGCCAATTGAAGTATGAGGTTTTTGAGCAACCAATAACGTAGCGCCATCATCAAGCATTTCTTTTAATTTCTTTGCCACCTCAACCGACATCCATCCTGCATTTGGCGACATTTTTCGGTCGCCTGGTATTACAAGCAATTTGTATTTTGCCCCTCCATCCAGTACTATATTTCCTCCCTCAACCTTAGAATCATGAAGAAGTGCATCTTTGTTATAAGAGTCGTAAGCATAGCCTTGTAACGGATCCGGCCAGTTTTCAGCAGTAGTAATATTTGCGGAATGAAAAACTCCCGGAGGTGATTCTTTTATCGGTTGCCCAATATTAAGAAGCCAGCTTTTTTCTTCATTTACTGTAGCTTTTCCAAAAATTCCGGGCAAGGTTGATACAAGCCTGTCCGGCAATATTGCCCTTCGGGGAATTTCTTCACCGGTAAAAACAGCAACATCTGTTACAGGCTCTCCTGTTTGCAACAAAAACTGGCAGCGTCTCGCATAATCGACCCATGCCTTGCCCGCCTTCCACCAGGTTTGATCTCTTTGGAAAAAAAGTCCGATACCATCGAGGGTCATACCAGGCTTTTTATCAACCCATGGATTTTGCATGAAAACATGGTAAACCAGTTTGTTAATACCCAAGGCATAATTTCTATCCTGCAAACTTTTTAGCATGCCCGGATATTCATCCCACATAAGACGTAACTCTGTAAATGATTCTGCCTGTACAATATGTTTACCATAAATATGAGCGCCGGAAATTGCATCCAGCATATCATTGGGTTTATCGTGCGTCGGACTTCTCAACCAAAATTCACCCATCGGAATGTCCACTGCGCTGTAATGCAACATGGCATCACTTACCATTGTTGGCGCCACGCTTTCTGAAGTAAATAAACAGTTTTTCTCATGAGCAAGCGTAGCAAGTGTTTTAAAAAAATTATCGTGTAAAAGTTCTGCAATTGTCTGGCGCACATCATGCAGGAATCTTTCAAAAACATCCGCGCTTTCGACTGGAATACCGGCCATTACCGGCAGGTAACGATATAAATCGTAGCCACGTCTTTTTTTAAATTCTTCTCTGAAAACAGGCGACCAGTTCTGGCTGCCGCATTCCCAGCTGTCCACATGAAATATTTTTAAAACTTGCGGGGCAATGCTGATTTTTTTGAATACTTCACCGAACCAATTGTCAAATTGTATTTTAACTGCCGCGGGATTAAACTTGTCGCATTCCAATCCTTTTCCTCCTCCTCCGGTTTCATTTTTCTGCCCGGTAGAGGTATGGCCTATTCGGATAATTGTCCACTCTCCGGCGGGCACATTCCATCTCAGCCTGCCCGTTACATCGACAAACTTTGTTACATCTGTAATTTGGTTTAAAGGGATACAAACTTTATCGGGAACCTGTTGTTTAGTTGTCCTTTTACTGATACGCCAAACCTCTCCGTTTTTACCTTCATACTCATCAATTTTCGGCTCTGAAGAAAGTTCAATTCCGGTGATCTTTAAAACCGGTTTCCATTTAGCCGCATCCAGGTCTTCTGCTCCCGGTTCTGATCCATTCTTGCTAAATATAAAACGAAAAAACCGCGCAGTTGTCGCAGGGATAACATGCGTATAGGGCGCTTCCCAATCCTGCCATCCATGGCGTGGAGAAACCATCCTTTCGAGAAATTTGAATTTTTTACCATCTTCACTTGTCTCTATACTCAGGCGGTTCGATTGATAGTTCGTTTTGCTGTGGATAACAATCGAGCGGCAGGTGAAAGGTTTTGCAAAAGCATACTGTATCCAACAACTGTCTGCACTGCTAAAGGTTTTCGTGTTACCAGGATCTGCTAAAAATTGCGCATGTTTCTGCGAATCATTTGTAGTAACAACCGGCACTTCTGTTTGTGTGGAAATTATTTTTCCAACCGGAGAAGGATAGGCAAAAACGGCAATATCCCTGTAATAATTTTCATTGGTCTCAGGTTTTTGCAGCGTATCATCAAAAAGTTTTCCACCTTCTATTTGTATTTCCGTCCATACTAATTTTTGCATGGACATTTCCGGCGTAATCCATGGACCGCCTGCAAGCGCAAAACCATCGCTTACGTGCATAGCGAGTTTTATTCCGAGCCGCTTCGCTTCGCTGAAAGCATAGTTGACCATATTCCACCAAACGGGAGATAGTTGTTCGATGGGCGGCTGCATGTAAGCGGTATCTGCACCTTTGATGGTCATTAAATAAGCACCTGCAATTCCCGATTCTTTCATTGCTTCAAGATCGGCAGTGATTCCTTCTTTGCTCACGCTTGCATGGTACCAATACCAAAATACCCATGGTGCAGCAGATTCAGGAGGAGATTCAAAACCCTTTTGCAAATTGAGATTGGATATTTGAGAATCCTGGGCAATGCAAACAGAATTTAAAATGACTGAAAAAATAACAAAGAGAAAAACAATTATCCTTTTCATATTTAAACATCTATTGTTCAGGTTGTCGCATAGTTTGTTAAAATTTTCCCGGCCTTGAATATCTAATCCAGAACTATCAGTGGAGAATGAACTTTAACTTTGTAGCCAATAAGGCCAAAAAAAAGAATGATGATAAAACAAAGCAATGGTATGATGTAACCGGTTTGTATATCATCATGGTTAAGGTCAATCATAGTTCCCATAATGTAGGGAAATACAGCACCACCTACTACTGACATAACCAATAATGACGAGCCGGTTTTTGTGTCGTTTCCCAGTTCAGCTATTCCCAAAGTAAAAATAGTAGGAAACATAATTGACATAAAAAAACCTAATGCGCCTAACGAGTAAATAACATATCCGCCTTTACCCATAATAGCCATCAGGCAAAGCAGGACAGAAATAATCGAATAAAGTGAAAGCAGTTTTTGTGACGAAATAAACTTTAGAAAAAAAGTTCCTGCAAAGCGGCCTGCCATAAAAAGCAGCCCATAAATGCCAAGATAATATCCCGCCATTTTTTCATCGAGGCCACCGCCCTGCAAAGCCATTCTTATAAAAAAACTGGTAACACAAACCTGCGCGCCCACATAAGCAAATTGAGCAAATACTGCCCATCTCAAATGCCTGCGCTTAAGTGTTTTTAAAAATTGAGCCGCCCTTGCAATCTTTGTATTATCATGTACTTCCGGAAAATGAAAAAAACTAAATAGAAATGCTACCAATAATAAAATACAGCCCAAAATTATGTAAGGTAGTTTAACCGATGATGCTTCAGAATTTAAATAGGCCACACGTTCAACAGTTGTCATTGCTGCTAATTGAGGTCCGGTATAATCAATTCCGGATAAAATAAAAGCGGTGCCTATTAAGGGTGCCACAAAAGCTGCAAGGCCATTAAAGGAAGCTGCAAGATTTAAACGTGTTCCGGCAGATTCAGCCGGGCCTAAAATAGCGGCATAAGGATTGGAGGCAGTTTCCAGCATGGCTAGGCCGCATCCAATTACAAAGAGTGCGACTAAAAAAAATTCAAAACTTCGTGTATTAGCTGCCGGAACAAACAAAAAAGCGCCAAAGGCAAACACCAGTAAACCGGTAATAATTCCACTTTTAAATCCCCATTTTTTTATAAACAAGCCGGCAGGAATCGCCATTAGGAAATAGGCAAAGAATACTGCTGAATCAACGAGCGAAGATTGGCGATTATTTAATTCACAAGCTTTTTTTAAATGGGGAACTAAGATTGAATCAAGATTGTGAGCCATTCCCCATAAAAAGAAAAGACATGTTACAAGAACAAATGGAACAAGATATTTATTTTTTGAATTTCTATTTTCTACAGCTTTCACAGGAGTTGAATTTATTACAGATTCAGCAGTGGATATTTGTGCCATTAGTTGTTTAAAATTTTAATTAGCAAAACAAAAGGAAGAAGTTTTAGTGATCATTTTACAGACCAATTTCCATACAGTTTATTCCTTAACAATCAATATATGATCGCATACCAATACTACTTCTCCTTTTTGATTAATTATTTCAACATGCTCAGTTACGGTTCCATATCCTGGTTTTTTAGATGCCGACTTTTCAGATATGCTCACTTCAGCGTGAATTGTGTCGCCAATAAAAACAGGTTTCACAAAACGTAAATGATCATATCCTTTGGAAAAAGCTTCAGGATTTATTTCAGAAGCAGTTAATCCAATGCCGATACTAAAAACCATCGTTCCATGCGCGATGCGTTGTTTAAAAGGTTGCGTTTTGCACCATTCCGCATCCATATGATGAGGAAAAAAATCGCCCGTATGGCCTGCATGAACAACAAAATCTGTTTCAGTTATCGTTCTGCCAAGTGTGACTCTTTTTGCACCCAATTCATATCCTTCAAAAAACACAGATTTAAAATACATGTTATTTATTTGTTTACTGGCGAATTTAATTTCCGGTTAATTTTCTATTTTGAATTTACACTAAGTTGCTACTATAATTCCGCCGGCATCACTGGATAAATAGGCACTTTCTACTACCGCCATTGTTTTTATTACATCTTCAACACTTGTACTCAGAATATCCGATGATCCTTCTTTAAATCGCATCAAATGGCTCATCGAACCTATAAAAGCTTCAGGGAACCACGAACCTTCTAATTTCTTTGTTTTCCAAAGAGGTTTTTTGTTTTCTTCTAATAAGCAATATTCAAACTTATCAGGAAGGCCTTGAGGATAATCCATCAATAGACCCATCTTCGCTTTTATTGCGCCCTTTGTCCCTTCCCATTTGATAAAACTTTCTTCATTTTGCGGACCAAATGAATGATCGTGATTGGTATTAATTACTGCTCGTACAGTATTTCCATAATCCATTAATATAGTAGTACGGGTTGATGGCAAAGTTTTACCTGGATGTCTTAAAGTCTTCGCCATCACACTTTTAGTATCTCCGAGGAAAGAGCGGATCAAATCAATATAATGAATGCTATGATATTGAATTTCCAGCCGCGGCCGATCAAATACAAATGGGAACAAGTGCCACGGCGTATTTACCGTAACCCGGATTTCCATATCATATATCTCACCTATAAATCCATTTTCAACCAGGTATCTTGCAGCATTTACAAACGGGGCAAAGCGTAACTGGCAATTAACGGCAGCGACTAATTTTTTCCTCCTGCAAACTTCCAGTATTTCTTTGCTTTCAGCGTAATAATCACCCATGGGTTTTTGCATCAATACAGCGCTTCCATCTGGAAATTGTTCCAATGTTTCTACAAATTTTTCAGGAACAATAGTGATATCATAAACTGCATTTGCAGGCGCTGCCTCAACAGCTTCTGCCATGGAGTTAAATACATTTGGGATGTGAAATTCGCTTGCCAACTTTTCTGCCTTTTCTTTCGTCCGATTGGTAATTCCCAACACCTGGAAACCTGCTTTTTTATAAGCAGGCAAATGCGCATCACCTACAATTCCACCGGCTCCTATTAAAATGATGGGCATCGAAGTCTCGGGCAACTGAGGTTTATACGGTATTTTCATTTTTATTAAATGAGCGTGTCTATTCTGTAAATTGGAAATTCTATTCAGCACTTTTAAGAAGCTCCTTAAAGGTTATAAAATTGTAAGGCATTTTTAAAATATAATTTTTCCTTCCCTTCATCGCCCAGTAGCGAATTAATAATTTCTTTATAGCAATCCCAGATCCCTGTATATCGTTCTTTTAACAACGAAACCGGCCAATTACCACCGCACAAACATCGGTCTTCTCCAAAAGCCTCCAAAGCAAAAGAAATATGTGATTTAATAAAGTCTTTATTCCATTTTCCCAAATGGCCCGGCAGCTTTCCCAGCCCGGAAATTTTAACATAAAAGTTTGTATTCGTTGCTGCTTTTCTCATCAGCAGGCGCCAATCATTGTATTCACTTTTTGTAGTATCAGGCGGCCGGTTAAGATGATCGAAAATCATTTTTAATGCGGGAACTTTTTCCGAAACAGCCAATGCAGTCTCAATGTGTTCTGTTGTGATACCAACCACATCATAAGGCAAATTGTAAGTGGCTAATAACTGTAAACTTTTTAGTACATTTTCCTGCAAAAGCCATCGTGGATCCGGTTCATCATGTATCAAATGCCTGACACCTTTAAAATATTGATCAGAAAGATATTTCTCTTTCAACGCTTTTTCTGTGGCAAAGGGATCTTCTAATGGCACCCAACCAACCACGCCTGTAATCCAATCTGTTTTCCTGGCGGTTTCCAACATCCAATCTGTATCATCAAAATTATTAGCTGCCTGGATGAGTACTCCTTCTGTAACCCCCGCCTCTACCCTCTCATAATCTAATTCTGTAATCTGATAATTACGATTGAGAATCGAAATGTCATCCTTCAACCAGTCATAACTGGCTTTTTTAAAATTCCAGATATGTATGTGTGTATCTATGATTCTATCAACCATATTTCAGTTCAATTATTACTTTTTTAGCAAGGTCGATCTATTTATTAAAAATTGCTTTTCGATTTGTTCATTATGTTCACCCAACAGGGGCGCACCTGTCTGCGAAATTAAAAAATTTCCATCGACACGAATGGGACACCTGGTGGTTTTAATATGCAAGCCGCTACTTGTTTTTACAGTTACTTCCATTTGCAAAACTTTATATCCCTCTTCATCTACCAGTTCATTATAATCCATGACTTTTGCACACCAAATATCCGCAGGAGCCAGAACGGAAATCCAGTAAGCTGTAGTTTCACTGGAAAGCCAATCGGCCAATATCTTCTTTATTTCATCCCGCTTCAGAAACCAATCACTCCTGTCTGTATATTCTCTCAACCTGCCGCAGCCGGTTAACTCACCTAATTTTACTATATCGGCCATTGCCAGGGCAAGATAATTATCTTTCGTTTTATATATACCGTAAGGAGCCGAGATAAACGCATTTGCATTGTTAACAGCACTTCTTATGGGTAGTTGATTTCCATCATTAAAAAAACAAGTAAGGACTTCAAACTGAAAATCAACAATACTTTCTAACATACTTACCTGCACCAATGCACCTTTGCCGGTAATTGACCGCTGGTATAATGTAGCAAGAATACCTTGTGCAATATGAGCACCCGCAAGAATATCCACAACAGATACCCCCATAGGTGTGGGCAGATCGCTATTGTTATTGCTCAGCCATGTAAGTCCCGAAACAGACTGCAATAAAAGATCCTGACCAGGCAAACCAACCCATTCTCCCTCGTTTCCATAGCCGGTCACTTCCGCATAAATTATGGAAGGATTAATCTCTTTAACCAGGTCATACCCGAGACCCAAACGCTCCATAACACCAGGCCGGAAATTATGAAGTATCACATCAGCTTTGGCGATAAGTAACTTAACCTTTTCAATATCCTCTTTATTTTTAAGATCTGCGACAAAACTTTGTTTATTACGATTTATAGCATGAAAAATAGTTGATTCACCTTCGACCAATACATCAGAAACATACAACTCACGACATATATCGCCAGTTACAGGTTTTTCTATTTTAATAACCTGTGCACCCATATCTGCCAACCGAAGCCCGGCCGAAGGGCCTGACAAAAACTGGCTGAAATCAATTACTATTATATCTTCCAATAAGTTCATAGGATAATTAGAAAAGTTCCTCAATTATTTTTTCGTTGTGTTGACCCAATCGCGGCGCCGGTTTTTCGGCAAACAACCTTTTCCCATTGATGCGGATTGGGCAACGCGTTGTTGTGATTTTTTTTCCGTTAGAAGCTAGAAATTGACTGTTCCATCCTAAGTGTTTTGTACCCATCGGTTTCCCGCATTTGTTTCCAATTCAAAACCGGCGCGCTCCAAATACCGTCTGCGTTTAATTTCTCAAGCCAATGGCGCGAATTTTTTGTTGCTAACTGTTCCGAAATAATATTTTTTATTTCATCCCTGCAAGAAAATGCTTCTTGCTGGCTAAATTTTTTCAATGCGGGTATTTCAAGACTTTCTGCAATTCGTTCAACTGGCGTCATTGCGATGGCGATAAAACCATCAGTAGTAGAAAAGAGACCATAAGGGGCACCTAATAATGGATGGGCGTTATTGATCAGGCTGCGTTGGGGCATTTTGCCACTTGAATAAAAGGTTGTGAATAATTCAAATTGAAAACCAATAAGCGATTCCATAAGGCTTACTTCGATCAAAGCACCCACGCCTTTTTTTTGTCTGCGAATAAGTGCTGCTAAAATTCCCTGAACCAAATGTGCACCGCAGATAATATCTGCTATTGATATGCCAAAGGGAACGGGATTTTCACCGGCATTACCCGTGGTAAATACAAGGCCTGACATGGATTGCAACAAAAGGTCCTGTCCGGGCTTGTCTTTCCATGGCCCCTTTTTTCCATAGCCGGTAATTTCAGCGTAGATTATTTTGGGATTTATTGATTTAATTGCTTCATAACCGAGCCCAAATTTCTCCATAATTCCGGGACGAAAATTTTGAGTAATAACATCTGCTTTTGCAATCAATTTTTTTATCAAAGAAATATCGTCAGGATCTTTGAGATCGGCAGCAAAGCTTTCTTTATTACGGTTAATTGTATGAAATAATAAGGTGCTGTCATCAACCCAAAGATTTTTGATGGGAAGCTGACGGCAACCATCTCCATTTTTACGGTTTTCAATTTTAATAACGCGTGCACCCATATCCGCCATCCGCAATCCGGCTGACGGGCCGGATAAATATTGGCAGAATTCTAAAACAATTAAACCTTTTAATGGAAGATGATTCATTTTTTTATTGATTAGGGACGAGACTTTTTTTATATAAACTATTCATCTCTTTTAATACCTGGCCCGGATTTACATTTCCTAATAAATATTCCTGTAAAGGTTTTCCTGCATGGTCCTGGAAAAATAAATACCCGTTATACCTTGGCCTGGTATAACCGTTTTGCATAGTGGGAAAAATATTTTTAAAAAAATTATTACAAAGCGAATTTGCCCTTTCGCTTTCCCAGGCGGCTTTATTTGCCGGCTGGCCACCGTGCTCTACATAAAAGGTGGACTGGCAATCGGACGAAGCAATCTCACATATGAAGTTTAGTGCCTCTTGCCTGTTTTCTGAAGAAGCCGAAACAGCCAGGCCGGTGCCACCAATAGTGCCGCGCAGCTTTCCTTCATTTTTATAATTGACCAGATCACTGTACGCCAATATATTTTTGGCAAATCCAACCCTCGAATAATTGCTGTAGCAATAAGCAAAGGGACAATACCAATAATCATCCGTTTTAGTCATCAACTCCGCAACAGCAATCGGATTATATCCAAACATTTTTATATCTATTAAACCATATAATTGCTTCATTGTTTGCAATGCAGCAACTCCGGTTGTCTCATCAATCACTTCTTCATCATTTAGAAAAGGCTCTCTGCCGCTGGCAATACAGAAAGTAAAAAAATTCATTAAAAGATCAATTGGAATTGCAGGAACAGCTATTCTTCCTTTTTCAGCCAGCATAATAACTTCTTCCCAGCTAGCGGGAATTTCCGTTCCATTTTTTTCAAAAAGATCAGCACGATAACTCGCAGCCGGAACTGCGGCGTCGATCGCAACCGCCCACTGATGGTTATTGTAATTATAACTTAATTGCGACTTGCCAACTGTATTTTGCAATTGTTCACTGAGCAATTCTATTGACAAATATTCTTCCAATGGCAACACGCATTCCGTTGCGGCCGCACAACCTACCCAAGGATGATCTATAACAAGAAGGTCATATTCTTCTGCCAGCTTTTCAACCGGAAAATCGGCAAATTGCTGCAAAGTTCTTTTATCCCATACTACTTCAATATCCGGATATAATTCTCCAAACCGTTGTGAATAGGATATTAGCGGTGTAAAACCCCTGCTGTGAGCCCAGGTAATTCCTTTTAGAACAATTTTATTCATCTGCCATTTCTTTGTAATAAATAATAACTTTTTCACCTGGAAATTTTTTCAGAAAGGTGACTATTAACAGATATTCAGAGATCAGTAGTATTTTACTTTTCATTCCAATTCGTTTCGGTAACGGAAAAATAAATACCAAACGATAACAGCAATTGACATTAAAAGCTGGTCCACTGAACCTTCTTTAATAAAACACAATCTCTTTCAGAAATGATATCATCCTCTCTTCCGGTTAGCTTTTGAACTAACTTTCAAAACTCAATAGGCATTTTTTTAATTCAATAAAATTAAAATTCTGCTCATGTAAAAACCATGTCATCATTCACTAAAGAGATGGATTATTTGCCTATTCGGTTGGCAAAATTGGGGTGATTACATTTTAAAAAGGAACCTTCTTTGCCATCTTACCTGGCGCTAACTTACTGTCATTATATGAAATTATATAAACGGTATAGCTGTAATTTTTAGCCGGAATCTGATATTTTTTTAAAGGAGCTCCGACATTGCTCCAGCTATCATTGCCTCCTACACCCATTTGCTTCAGATCAATATTTAAAGTAACAAATCCCGGATTTTTAAGATCGATTGTATGTTTTGCCCTATTTATGTTGCTTTCTGTGTAAGGCCATGCGCCCATGCTAAGTAAACTATCAGCTACTATCAATAAACCGGTTTTGTTTTGCCAATTTTGCAAATACATCCATCGAACATCCGTACGATTTCCGTTTTCCTGCGGCACGACATAAGGTTCATCAAAACGACTTATGGGCAGAGAATAAATCCCAACCTCGAATCCAAAATTTTTGTCCACATAATTTTCATACAAACCTCTTCCGTACCATTGTATGGTTGTATCATTGTTATTGATGCCACATTGCATGCCGACCTTTGGAATGTTTGGCAGACTATCATTCGCAGTTAAAGCATAATCAACTTTGATAACCCCGTTGCCATCAATGGTATATACAATTTTTACTTCCGCCGAGTCTTTGATAAAATTGTACTTACTTGTAATTTTTATTAAATGGTTATTTGTTTGTTCTGCTTTTAAATTCATGAGTGACGGTGTAGCTTCATACCATTGTTTCAATTTTATTTGTGGCTTCCATCCACGCCGGTCATTATCTGTTAAAGGCCTTGTGAAATGAGGTAACAATGGTTGAAAGATTTGTTGTTTTGCATTCATAATATACGAGGATAAGGCACCATTCTTTTTATAAAAACTCATTGAAAAATTTTTTCCTTTAACCAAATAGGCTGAATCAGTCTCACTTAAACTTATATTACCGCCGTTTGATTTGTTTAATAAATGTTTCGGATGATTCAAGGGAAACTGTATATCATCCAGATCAAATCCTTTATCAGCCCATGCTTTGTTTTCTGTTAATTGAAAATGCAGCTCCAGAAAATATTCTGAATTTTCATCAATCTCAGGCAGATAGGCAGAAACATCAATGACACTATCTTTTCCCGCTGGTAAATCAATTCGTTTCATTTCTTTATCCAAAATAATATTTCCATCTTTTTTTATAATAAGATGCGGAATTAATTCATTTGCATTCATTACCGAATAACGGTTAATCAAATGGATTAAACCTTTTGTGCTGTCTTTCCAATCTGCATCGAGTCCCTGGAAAACTCTTTTGCAAACGTACATTCCGGACTTTGGTCTGCCATCGGCTGCTACCAAACCTTTTATGGTGAAGTCGTCAAAATATTTCGCTCCAAAATCGCCACCATAAGCATAATAAGTTCTTCCCAAACTATCGGTTTTAATCAATGCCTGGTCTTTAAATTCCCAAATGCAACCACCGATCACTCTTGGCACACTTCTCCATTCATCCCAAAACTCTTTTATATTCCCAACACTGTTCCCCATCGCATGATCATATTCGCAAAAAAAGATTGGACGTTTATCACCGTTCTTTTGATTAATCAGCAACGGCGCTGTATATAATCCAGGATACATGCGGCTCATCACATCAACATAATATTGATCAAGAGGATTTTGCATACGATGCGAATGGTCAACGGGTTTTAGATAACGCGGATCAGACGGATCAATGTAACCGAAGTCTTTCGGACTGCCCATCGCAGGTTCATAATGCACCGGTCGTGTGATATCGAAATCATGAATCCAACCTGCCATTGCCGCATGATTGGGACCACGACCGGCTTCATTCCCTAAACTCCAGAATAATGATAGACGGATGATTTTTATCACGCAAAGCCATGCGGGTAATACGTTCTAAATAAGCACCTGTCCATGAAGGATCGTTACTTAGTTTCCCACCCAAACCATGGGTTTCCAAATTTGCTTCGTCAATTACCATGATGCCAAATTCATCGCACAGATCAAGAATATAAGGATCAGGTGGATAATGACTGAAGCGAATACAATTAAAATTAAATCGTTTGATCGTTGTGATATCCTGCAACATCTCCTGCCTGCTCAATGCTTTTCCTTTTATCGGATGAATGATCGGGATGATTGACACCATACAAATACGTAAGCTTTCCATTGATCAATAGTTTGCTGTTTTCTTTTGAAAATTCAATTGAACGAAATCCAAGTTTGCAAGTTTTAACTTCAAGTATTTTACCGAGCGAATCTTCTAAAGTCAGTACCAGCGTATATAAATTACGGTTCTTCTGTACTCCATTTTTCCGGATTATTGACAGTTGTTTCGCAACAATCCAAATTTTACATTATCCAATCGTGGATAAATTTCATTGACAATAGAATCAACCGTTATTTTCAACGGTTTTGCTAGAACAGGTTTTTTATTATCATCATACAATTGTGCTTTTAAAATATAACCATGCGGACTTCTTTGCCTGTGAAGTTATCAATACGTGGACGAAGACTGAATGTCGCAGTCTTTATAATCTTTATCCAGTTTGGTTTGGTAAAAAAAATCAGCAATACGCAATTTTGGTTCGGCCAGCAGGTACACTTCACGATGAATACCGCTCAATCGCCATTGATCCTGGTCCTCCAGGAAACTGCCGTCACTCCATCGAATGACCCAAACAGAAATAATATTTTCACCGTCATGTAAATAAGGAGTTATATTAAATTCAGAAGGCAAAAAACTATCTTCTGCATATCCAGCAAACTTTCCATTGATCCATAATTTATATGCAGAACTGACGCCTCCGAAATGCAAAGTAATGTTCATGCTTTTCCAGGATGCCGGCAACATAAATGTGCGCTGGTAACATCCAACACCATTATAATCTTTGGGGACATATGGCGGGTTAACTGGTCGAAAAGGATATACGGCACTTTTATAAATAGGCTTATCATATCCCTGCATTTCCCAACTGGATGGAACGATAATCTTTTTCCATCCATGTACCCGGCTTTTATAAAAATCTTTCGGAGCGTCGGATGGTTTTAATGCAAAAGAAAAATCCCACTTCCCATTCAAATTCATATACCGGGAAGTCTTATCCCGGTCGCATGTGAGCGCATCCTTTAAATTGTCAAAAGAATATGCGGTAGCTCTTGATTTATCCCTGTTGATGCCGCTCACCGATGGATCTTCATAAGGTTCACGGTTGTAAACAGTAGGTATTTCGGGAATGGCAGCGGGCGTTTTATCAACCAATTGTGCCGATGCATTAACGTGGTAAAATATCCAAAAGAAGAATAATAATTTGCTTTTCATTCAATTTCAATTTTGTTCTGCGACTGTAATTCTCTTTCTTGTTCCTTTTAATTTTAAAAGAAAAAATCTTCAACAGCAAACCGACAAATATTCGCAATTCTTATTTTTTACAGGAAGATTCTTAGTTTAATCTATCTTATCAACGGCATCCAAACTGTCATATCCGTTTTGCCTCTGTTTGCCCATGCGTAATAGGGAATCAATTGAATATTTACCGGTTTTGTTGTGTTATTTATTTCGTGATACAAAACATCATTCCAGTCGGCGTGTTGTATCAGTTGTGCTTTTCCTTTCAAAGCCATTATATCACTGTTGTCAATCTTTTTAGGTTGAGGAGTAAATTTTATATTAAAAGGAATGGCTACATCAAAAACGTTTTCTATTTTATCCATATCAGCTGATTCAAGGCAATATAAAACCGGCCCGCGTTTTATGGCAACCTGGTTGCGGGCGGCTTCCACTAATGGATTTGCTTCTATTAGTTTTGCCGGCATGTCCATTATCAATTCTATCTTATCTCCGGCTTTCCATTTTCTGTTTATTTGTTGATATTTACTTCCTTTCAAATTGTTATAAACAATTTGTCCATTCACTTTTATAGTTGCTTTATTACACCATCCCGGAATCCTCAGAAATATACTAAAAGCCTTTACAGGAGCTTGTTTCATCGTTATAAAAACATCGCCATCCCATGGATAACTGGTTTGTTGTTGCAATTCAATAACAGAGCCATCTTTTAATTTTGCATTTAAATTATTACTGCTGTATAAATGCACATACAAACCTTTATCGCTTAATCCGTACATGTAATTGCTTACTTCAGCGATGGTGCGAACGGCATTTGGCGGGCAACAATTTGATAAGGCAATATAAGATTGCCTTCCTCCCTCCCAACGTAATTGATAGGGATAGTTTTTCGATGAGGCCAGGGGATTTGTATAAAAATATTTTTTACCATCCAAACTAATACCGCTTAAAATTCCATTGTACAATTCAAGCTCAACAATATCTGCATACTTCGCATCTGCAGTAATATCAAGCATCCTGTAATTCCATAAAAGATTGCCGACGTTGGCGCAGGTTTCATTATGTGCAGTCAGGTTGGGCAACTGGTATTCCATTCCATAAGCCTGGTGAATTTTCTGCACTGTATCAGGATTGTAGGAAGTTCCATTAACGGAAACGCCATCATATAAAGCGCCACAACCACCGGTAATATACATTTTATGATGCGTAACATTATCCCATAATTTATAAAGTGCAGTCAGCAGGGTTGTATCACCATCTTCCGCATATACATCAGCAGCGCCCGCAAATAAATAGTTTGCCCGTACCGCGTGCCCGTTTACATGATCCATATCGCGAAAGGGTTCACGGTCTGAATTATCATCTGTGCCTTCAACAGTTCCTCTTATATTAATCAGCTTTTCAGCAAGCGTTAAATATTTTTCGTCATGCGTAGTTCTGTACAATTCTGTCAAACCCATATAATGTGAAGGACAAATAGCATTACGAGCCTGATCCGGTGTGGCTTTATCATAAAATCTAATTAAAAAATCCGCCGCTTTCTTTGCAATATTCAATAAAGATGTTTTTCCCGTAGTACGGTAATGCACACACGCAGCAGTCATTAAATGACCGAAGTTGTACGCTTCAAAACTTAATCTATCATCAAACATTTTTTTATTGCCTGTTTTATTTTGTTCGATAATGTTTTTTGTATAAATGTATCCATCCGGACGTTGTGCTTTTGCAATTACTGCAATAGCATTATCCATCATAGAATCCAGTTTTGAATCTTTTGTTTCAGCATACATTGCAGCCACTGCTTCCAGCGTTTTATAAAAATCACCATCATGAAAAGAAGGGCCTTCAAAACTGCCTGTGTCAATACCAGCAGCTATTTTAAAATTTTCAAACGAGTGGCTGATATCAGCGCTTGTGTAAACTTTCCATAAATGCGGAATCATAGAATCTTTACAAACCAGGAAACGTTGGGCCCAAAAACCGTTGGTAAAATGAACTGCATCCATCGGCATACCGGATAGCTTTGCATGTTTACTATTGTTAGTATTGACCAGGTCAGTTTGCGCAAACACTGCAATGTGTACAAACACAATTACCAGGCATATTAATTTCTTTCCCATCATCTCAAAGCGCTTTATAGGTTATAGTATATTCAACATTAGGTTGGATGTTTATTTCATATAAATCATCATTCACCTTTTTTACTTTTATATCATTTCCCCCAGGAACGATTTTGCTTTTTATACGCAATTTCCCTTCACCTTCACTTGCCTTGATTTTTATTGATGTTTGATTGCATCTCAATGCAATATTTCCATGCGGTGTGGGCACCGTTCCCTGCATCCATTTTAAACCACCTAAAGAAGGTTGGATATTATAGGTGGCATAACCTGGTGATGTTGGCGAAACACCCAGATAATATTTTCCCAAAAGGTAGATCGGACTGGCTCCCCATGCATGGCAAAGGCTTTTGCCAAATGCTCGTCCATACATTGCATAATGTTCAGCGCCGTGTTTTGATGGATCATATTCTTCCCAAAATGATGTTGCGCCAAGCTTCAACATGCCACCCCAGTAATCTTTCATTTCATTTAACACACGTTTCTGATCGCCCAAAGCACATAAGGCTTCGAGTTCATAAAAACGCATGTAGGGTGTCGTGATCTTTTGAATACTGTCATTTAATAAAACACTTGTTTTTATTTCCTGTTCCTGTTTCGGAGTAAAATAATTGAAGAAGATCCCAAACATGTTTGCATAGCGTGTTACATTCTTTGTTGGTACTCCATTCACACGGCTGTGCACCAATGCTTTTTTCTGATCGTTCCAATAATAAGCAAAGAGTTTTTGTTTTACATCTTTTGCAAGATTTGTATAAACGTTGGCATCTTTTACATCGTTATTTATTTTTGCACAAAGCGCCATTGTTTCAAGGCTTCTGCAAAAAAGTATTTGTTCAAAACTCACTTCACCCTTTTTACTTAAGCCATTTGCCCAGTCAATAAATATCCAGTCTCCCGGCTGTCCTTCCATTAAACCATCTTTATTCCTTCGTGATAAACAAAAATCCATCAGCGTTTTCATGCGCGGATAATTTTGTTTGATGAATGAAGTATCGCCGGAATACATGTAATAATCATAGATGCTGAGAAACCAATAAAAGGTATAATCCATGATGGTGTTGATATGTGAGGTAACCGGATCTTTTCCCCGCAATGCATAGATAGTGCGTTTGACGGTTTCATTATCATTCATCAAATAATAATTCATCAGGTAGCTTTGATAAGCATCGCCACTCCAAACCCAGCGGTCACGTTTAATGCCATCAATAAAAAATTCTCTTGTATTTAAATGCAAAGTGTATTTTGAAACGTCATAAATTTTATTGATCAAAGTATCTGAACAATTAAAACTCCCTTTGTCTTTTAGATCCGCATATTCGTACAACATCGAAACAGAATCAACCGTAATACCATCTGAAGTTTCTAATTTTATATAACGAAATGCCTTCGATAAAGGAAGAATTGAATCTGTGTTCACTTCATGATCAAAATATAAACGATCTAAAGTAATAGCTTCTGAATCGCTGTTGGCTTCTTCTTTACTTTCACCATAAATAATACTGATCTTCCCTTTCCCTTTAATACCATGCAGATGTATGTAACCAAATGTTTCTTTACCAAAATCCATCAGGCAAGCATCGCCCTCTTTTGCAACTGATATGGGTGATTGTGGCCGCGTTGCCAATTTGAATTGCGATGGTAAAATATTTGGATCATTGAAATTGCTGCTGCCTGCTTTTACCCATTGTGTAGCAGATACATCAGATGTTTTCCCGGTTTCATCTATCCATTCTTTGTCTTCGTAAGTAAGGAGCCAGCTTGTATCCGACACAATAGTGCTGCCCTTTACAAATATTGCCGGCACTGTTGCCAGTGAATAAACTTTTATGTTGATTTTATGTTTTCCTGCAGGAATGGTTATGATTGATGGCATGCCTTCAAATAGCTTCCCATCCAGCTTTACATTGTATTTGCCTTCTGCATAAATGTGAACTTCTTCAGGTTGGTGTAAGGTGTAGATTTTATGAAAATCCATCAGCACATAATGACTGTCCATTTTCCAGAATACAGGAAAAAAGCTACCACGATCTGTGCGGCGGTTTTGCATCTGGTTGCTGAGCCATATTTCATAATCTCCGGGATACCAGATCCAGGTAGCTTCTGATTGCCGCTGTTCTGTAACCTCTTGCGCATACACGTTTCCAAAAGATACAAGCAACAAAATAATTAATACAGCTTGCTGTATTCTCTTTTTTGTTTTGTGAAATGATTGCATGGAAAATATTTTAATGTCCATTGAAAATGATATACAAAGCCACCATAACAACTATTAATAAACTCCACCAGATCCAAACTCTTGTAGTAGGTTTTGCGGCCAGTGCTGCACTTTTAAAATCAAACGAATTAGCAAGCAATATGCTGGAATTTTTATCAACATAAGAAACCAAAAATGCTACTGCAGACAGAACTACAAAAATATAAAACGATAAAAGCAAAAAGTTTGGCCAACCCGGATGTGTTGCTGCCGGAAACACCCATAAATAAAGGACGCCAATCATTATACTAAAAATAGTTCCATAAATTAAAATAGCATTTACAGCTTTTGCAGTCGTCTTTTCCCAAAGCACACCAAACAAAAACACCACAGACATTGGCGGAGCTAAAAAGCCAAGAACAGACTGGAATACATCGAAAAGATTGAGGCCTTTAATCGAATTAATTGCTAAAGCAATCAACACTGAAACAAAAGCACTCCAAACAGTTACCCATCTGCCAATTTTTATTATTTCTTTGTTCGTTGCCGCCGGTTTATATTTTTTTACAAAAATATCCATCGTAAAAACGGTACTGACTGAATTAAGAGAAGAGCCAATATTGCTTACCAATGCAGCAATTAAAACTACGATAATCAGACCTTTCATTCCTTCCGGAAAAAGATTTGTAACCATTAACAGGTAAGCCTGATCAGGATTTTTTAAATGCGGAAATAAAATAAAACACAAAACTCCTGGTATAATGAATAAAGGCACATCTAATATTTTTAACCACCCAATAAAGTTGGCGCCCAACTGACCCTGTTCCAGGTTTTTTGCACCTAAAACTGATTGCACCATTGATTGCTCGGTACACCAAAACCAAACTCCCATTACCGGATAGCCCAAAAGAATAGCCGGCCATGGATAATTTTTATCATTAGAAGGAAGAAACAAGTTCCAGTAATTTGCCGGCACTTTATGATATAATGCACTCAATCCACCCACTTTTTCGATGCCAATAACGGTTAATGTAAGCGAAACGGCTATCAGCAATATCATCTGAAAAACATTGGTAAGAGCAATGGCACGCAAACCGCCAGAGGCTGCAAAAAAAGTAGCGACCACCACCATTGCAATTACCGACTGCCACATAGGGATGTTTAATAATTGCTGCACTAAAATACCTCCCGCAAACAAACCCAGAGACAACCATGAAATCAATATAGTAATCAACGTGTACCAGGCCAAAACATTCCGTGTTTTATCACCAAAACGTTTGCCCATAAATTCAGGCAAAGTCGAAACTTTTGCACCCAAATATTTTGGAGCAAAAACAACAGCCAATAATAGAATCAATACAAAAGCATACCAGGCAAAATTACCCGCAACAATACCGGTTGTATATCCGATACTTGCGGAAGCAATCAGCATAGAAGGCCCTACGTTCGTTCCCCACATATTTAAACCAATGCTGTACCACTTTAAAGAATGTTGCGCTAAAAATAAATTCTCATCCGGCTTTCTTTTTTTGACAAAGCTTACCCAATAGCCCAATCCAAACAATAGCAAAAGGTAAATACCCACCACTACGAAATCTATCGGTTTTAGAGAGTTATAAATAGAGTTCATAATTTAAGGCGTTGCTGGTAATTTTTGAAGGTTATAACGACTTAGAATTTCCTCTACTTTAACAGGTTTACCGGTTTTCAAAGACTCATCCATGGCCTGCAACAATGCAATAGTGATGATGCCTTCTTTCATATCAGGGTAAGCTGTGAAATTTTGTTCGATGGACTCTGCAAAGTATTCCAGGTAATTTTGATATTCACCGGCATGATGGCTTTGACCTTCAAAACGGAAATAATATTTCAACGTATCATCGCCCCACATAATCATTTTTTCTTCTCCGGTTTTATCTGTAATTGAATATCTCAATTCATGATAATCTGCCTGGCTGGCACCTTCTGTGCCGCGAAGAATACACGTCATACCGCTGTCTCTATTTGCAGGTTGCGTCGGTCCTGTATAACTGCCACTCACACTGGCAATACGTCCGTCTTCTGCTTTAAAAATAAAATGCATTGTGTCTTCATTTTTTAATCCGGCGACTTTGCCATTGGCGCTTATCATTCCATAGCCCATTACTTCTTCAATGTGGGGCAAATACCAACGTATAAAATCAACAGGATGACTTAATCCGCCATACAACCATTTGAAAGATTTTTCCAAGGCCCATTTTTTTTCTAAGAACCAACGGTGATCAGCATTATAATTACTTTCGATGGTAATTAATTCTCCGATTTGGCCTGCTTCAAAATCTTTGCGCTGCCTTTTTGCAGGTTCAAAAAAACGCGAACTTTGGCCTACAAAAACTTTCTTCCCTGTTTGCTCCTGTAGTTGCAATAATTCTTTTGCGTTATTTAAATCATCAATAAATGGCTTCGTACAAACTACATTTTTGTTATGAAGCAAAGCTTGTTTAACATGTTGTGCATGTAAATGATCAGGCGTGTAAATAGCAATGACATCAATGTTTTTATCATTCAGCATCTGCTGATAATTCGTTGTATAATTTGGGAAATTGAATTCATCGCTACGTTGTTTACATAGCTCTTCATTTGCATCACAAATCATTCTCAATTGATATCTATCGCTTTGCAAAGCCGCCGACATAGTGCTCCGGCCTTCACCTAATCCTAATATTCCGATTTGTAACATACATTTAAAATTTAAAAAACCGGTTTTAAAACCACCCATGTTTCGCCTGGCTTTGTTCCTTCAATTCCCTCCTGGTATTTTTTCATTATTGAATTCCATTCATCCACACGCGAATTGTTTTCAGTTGTTTTTGGATTTAATTCATCCAAAGTCTTTCCTTTCGGAATGCTGATAATCAACATTAACTGTCTCCCGCTTTTCAAAACAACGACCTGTTGAAAATCCGCATTGCAGAATCCTTTAGCCACTTCCGGCCATTTTTCAAATTGAGTAGCATGATAGTTTAAATACTGGTTTTGCATCAACGTATCTTTGACCAAATTAGCGGTCATTAAAATATTACTCCACTGGTTGCTATTTTTTGCCTTAGAACAGTGGCTTTCATTGAATTCATAAACAAGTTCGCGGTACCCGCTAACTTTAGCATTTGGATAAGCAGTCTCTATTTCTTTTTGTAAATCATCGGGTGTTTGTAGCGTATCATAAACAACCATGTGATTTTTCCATTCAAAAATATCCTGCACAGGAATTTTATTTTTAATGCAAATATTTTTTAAGAATGACGGATTCAATAGCATTTTAGATTGGCCGGTAACCTCAATACATAATTGGTTTCTGCTTCGTATTTTTATTACTTTTTCCATTACTTCTTCGTCATCCTTTGCTGAATTAATCAGCGGGATTTTATCAACAGTTTTTTCTTTCAATAAATATTGATACGGCTTTTGTATTCCTGCTTTTTGCTTTACATCTGAAGAAACCTGTGGCCCATTATTCTCACAAACATTGCCCGGGCCGTTTGCATTTTGCAAGAATTTTTGTGCAGGACACCAGTTATCTTTTACGGTAAAATAAGATGAGCCCTCATCGGTGTATAAATAAAACCAATGATCGGGGTCGTGCGGATAATGCGCTTTGTAAATACTATCGATATAATTATTTTTTATCTCCGAATTGGGCTGGGCAGATAAAGTATAAATCGCGGAAACATCGTATAAATGTTTTCCATAGTGGTTTATCCTATTGAAATTAATTTTATTCCCGCGCATTACATTAGGGCTTTTTGTCCAGCCCCATCCGACGCTTATTCCAGTGTAAGAAACATTGCAAATTTCATTGTGCTCTATGTTGATTTCCCTTACGAAACCCGCACCTATACCTACACAGCCCCAATCTTCATTAGTGACATCAGTAACCAGGTTATTTACGATGTGTTCATTAGTGCAAATTTCTCTTTCATCTTTCGGATTATACGGCAAATGCGCTTCTTGCGCCTCATTAGAAAAAGTTCCAAACAACATTCCTGATCCACCAATATCTTTAAAAAGATTTCCTTTGATTTCATCATCACGTGTGCCTGTTAGATAATCCAATCCTGTCGATGCAAGATGTTGAAACCTGCAAGCTTGAAAGTTGATGTGATTTGCATAACTCACTTCAACCGCGGCTTTCGGCCTTCCCACCCAGGCCTGGTTTTCCAATCGTTTTTTATCGGAAGTCCCGGGTATTTTTAATTTATAAGCATCTAGTAAATACATGCCAGCCTGCAAAGGCACATGTCCGAATTGCGAAGGACGTAACCAACCCACATGCATAAACGAAATTCCTTTAAAGAAAACATAGGAGACAGGATGGTCAATGGTTCCTTCCACTTTTACTAAAGTTTCCAACCTTGGAGCAATAACACTTGCAGTATTTAAATTTTCATTGTCACGTGGCCAATAATATACCTTCCTGTTTTTTAAATCGAGATACCATTCTCCCGGTTCATCCAAAAACTGAATTGCATTCGTTAAATAATATGGTGAATTGCCGGTCTTTGCAGATAACCATGGCGCAGGCCAGGGATGCTCTGATTCGATCCTGCTTTCAGGCTGATAAAAAGTCAATCGGGCACGGTCACCTTTAACCTGTATTTTCTTTATTCTTAAAATAGCAATCGCCCACCATTGCTGGATGAACATTTCTATTCCTTCCGTATTTGAAAGATCAACATCAGGGTTTAGAATTTCACAACTTTCTGTTTCATGATCCCATGACAGAATGCGATCCATGCTATCTCCTGTCGCACTTTTTGCACGAATGGCTTTTACATTATTGATCCAGAGTTGTGGAAAGTTTAAAACATTTCCTGCGACCGTTGGTGCATCCGCAACCCAGATTTTATTTTGGGATTTTTTGGGCAGACCCTTTACTATTCCTGTTGATTTTTGCCAACCTGTAATATTTATGCCACCACTAAAAACAGGATTTTCTTTATCTGCGTTTTCAATAATTGTGGGACTACTTTCTGTTCCGGAATCTTCAGGACGAATGAATAACGGTTCAAAAAATTGATAAACTCCTTTTTCAACTTTTATGTGGATGCCCTCTTTAATTGACGGATCATTCAAACGACGAAGTTCACGCGCCTTACGCAAAGCCATCGCAACAGTAGCCAATGGTTTTTCTTTTGTCCCGCTATTTTTATCCGATCCATTTACAGCAACCCAAATTTCTGCGGCGCGTGCTTTTAAAACAATACAAATTGAAAAGAGAAGAAAGATGAAAAAATATTTAGATTGCCTTTTCATATTTCAAAATCTCAATTAGCTGTTTGAAAAATGGATTTTACATACGCCGTATTTGCACCATAATTCTTTTTCACATTACGTGGGTCTTTCAGATCTCTTGATCTTTCAATAACAAGCCATCCACTCCAGCCCATTTTATCTAAAGTTGCTTTTACTTTGTGCATATCGATCTTTGGATCATTCTGCAACCACACTCCATCATCATCCGTACAATGAATTTGTACGATATTGTCTCTACCCAGGATCCGTAATTCTTTTTCAAGATTGCGCCCGTTTTTTATGGCATTGGAAAAATTGAAATAGCTTTTTATGGCAGGTGAACCAACATCCTGTAGCAATTTTAATTCTCCAGTAGCATCGAGTGCCGTTTCAATTCCTATCACAACTCCTGCATCCTGCGCCATTTTACCGGCGACTTTTAAGCGGCTTACAACCGAATCTCTCAAGCCTGGACTTTTCACCAAATCACATTGAACCCCGAGAGGAAGAAAAGCGACTTTCACATTCATCAGTTTCATTGTTTTAATACAATCCTGAACAGACTGTATGAATTGTGGTCGCTCACAAAATGATTGTGCATAATAGCCAGTCATACCAAGAGAACATATTTGCAGGTCCAGTTCTTTTGCTTTGTTTAAAAATTGTTCCCTGATACTGTCCGTTAAAAGTTTATTATCAAAAGTCACACGGTTTCCAAGTCCACCCATATCTACTTCCAAACCATCTGCTCCGACATCTTTGGCCACTTGAAAAGCCCCTAATTTCTGGCGTTTCAAAAGCATCAGATCTATCACCCCTACTTTATAACGTTGATTATGTGCTTGTGCTATTTCTTCCTTAAATATTTTTGAAATGTTTTCAAAACCCTTCACTGCATTGGCTGTCAATCTTTCACCTTTGTCTCCAAAAACATACATAGCCGGAGCTTTCTCAATGGTAACATCCGACTCAGTTATATTTCCCTCTTTATCCTTAACTGCATTAATGTTGAGCCCGAAATGTTCTGCTATAAATTCATACATTGCTTTTCGTTTTGAAAAGCCGTAGTCGTGACCTTCATTTCCCAAATGAACATTCTTAACGTTATCCTTTTTACCATAAAATCCATACACTCTGTCCACGAAAGGGAAACCCATTTCAGGAACGTGTTGTGTCCAATCCTTACCGTCTGATATAATAAGTTGTGGACGTGGGGCAGCCATTGCAGCTATCTCAACATTGTTGGTGCCACCACCACACAAATGAATTCCCATACCGCTTTCGCATGGACAACCGCCGCTGTGATAGGATGACATCATTACCACAGGCACACTTAATTTGATGCGACTGTCTATTGCTGTCATTGCCATCGTATGGCTTCCTCCGCCGGAACCGCCTGTAATGCCCACACGGTTTGTATCCACTTCTTTCAATGACAATAAAAAATCAAGAATCCGCGTAGCGTTCAGTGCCTGTAAGCTTTCTACCAGAGCTCTGCGGTGATCCGCGGGTGTCACCTGGAGCAGTGATTCACCATCCCAGCCAAAAAGGTCGTAACTAAAAGCCATAGCTCCCATCTTTGCAAGCATCGCGCACCGGTATTGACAATCTGCCCGGTAACGGCCGCCGCTAAAGTGCCCAACCGTATTCATAATCACCGGAATTTTACCTTTTATTTTTGCAGGGCGATACAATGAACCTGAAACATAAACGCCGGGTAATGTTTCAATCGCTATATTTTGAACAGTATAACCATCCATTTTTCTTATCTGCGTTACGATTGGTTTTGAATCAGGTTTTACTGGAAGTTTGTCGAGCATCAACGTTTTAAGAATGCAGTTTCTTAACAGAGCCTTGCGCTTTTCAAAACCCTGTTCATCATGGTATAAAGTAGATAAATATTGTAATTGTTCCTTTCCTTCTGCCGGAGTTTTCAGATAATATTCATAAGATTTCAGCTTGTATTTTTTATCCCCTTCTTTTGTGAAAGATATATCCTGGGATGTGAGCACATTTGATAAAGTTTCTTCCAACGTGGGCCTGTAGCGCCATTTGGCATAAGTTACCCAGCGGTCTTTTACCAAATTTTCCGGGTACCTTATATGGACGTCAAATCTTTGTTCAATGTCGGATATTACTTCCTTTAAAGGTTCTTTAAACTGATCATCTGAATTTTGTGCAAAAGATGTTTTAGTTGATATCAACAAAAGAAAAAGAATAACATGCAATATTTTCATTGACAACTTTTATTATAAAAAATGTATTAATTAAACTTTTTTAAATCCTGCGCGACGTTGATGAAACAGGCAATAAATCCCATGAATAAAATTAAATGCACTATTATTTAAATTAAATAGATGAATTAACTATATTGATGGATTATTTTCCTTAATGGTTAAAAGTAAATACAATGGTTCATGCAAACACATCCGCGGCAAAATCTTGTGACAGAACCAGGTAACAGGAATAGTGTGTGGTAACGCGACTTTGAAGAATGTAAATTATGGCTTTTTCATACCTTCACGATACCCTATCCATATTTTATCCAAACTGTTTCTATGCCCTATCAGCGAAGGATGAATGCCTTTGAAGCGAAGGATGAATACAGTATCAGCGAAGGATGAAAGTTTGAGCCCGGATAAATATTATTGTTGTGAGAACGACTTTACAGTTGCCGCATGATTCTGTTATGGGTTTAAAGGTATTCACCGTCAGTCGTATGGGTTTGCAGTTTTTGTATTTTACCATTTAAATAATCAGATAAAACTAAGCAATTTCTAATATCCGGGCATGCGTTTCTTATCTTTTTTCTTTATTTTTATTAAAAACTAAAGCTATGAAGAAAAGCAGTCATCCAGTATTCGCAATAAGTGGCGCTGCTGCTAAAAAGATGGTGTTCAAACAATACAAAGACGGAGAGGTAATCACAAAGTTTCCGGATATGAGTGGCATCATTGCCTCTCCGGCGCAGAGGACCTGCCGGAATTTATTTAAGGAAGCAGTTGAATATGCACGGGCGATCAATAACGATCCTGAAAAGAAAAAAGCATACATGAGGAAAACCCGCAAAAACCAAACTGTATTTAATGCGGCAATCAGTGAATATATGAGAAGTGTGAAGAAAGAAGGCTTATGACATCCCGACCGGGTGGAAGATCAGGAAGTGACATCTTTGCAAACTTAAATAAAAACATGCTTGTGAGAAAAACGCGTCGATTCCCAGGAGCTATTATTGTGGTCGTGAAGACACGGACCATGTCAGAAGGAAAAATAAGAATCGGTGATATTTGTTTGTTTACTAAAGTGAATTTGTATTTACAGGTTCAATATTCAGCCGTTTACACCAGCCTAAAAAACTATCATAAATATCATCTAATATTTTTCTTTGTTCAGGAGTTAACTGGATAGCCTGTGCACGGCTAATTGTTCTAACCGGTAATCCACGTTTTTGTAAAAAATATTTGGCGCTCAAAGGATAAGCAATATGGATCAATGGATCTACTCTCGTTAATTCTGATTGCAGCCATTTTACGTCTTCCTGTTTTGCAGGATCGTTCGCATTGTTACACATCCAAACCAACACTTCCGGATAAAAATTTCCCGAAATAGACGACATTCCTTTTGCACCCATTTGCAAGGAAAACATAGCATTGGGTGTATGAGCATCATAGAATTCAAATTGCCGGTAATCCTTTGCAATGTCGGTTTTAGCTTTGACCTGCTTTAAATCGATGCACGTATCCTTATGATAAACCAATCTTCCCGAATCCAGTAACTTTTTAAAAATTGTTGCCGGAATGATTCTTTTATATGGCGCAGGGCATTCATACATTCCCAATGGAATCGATGATGTAAGAGCAAAGATTTTTTCAAAATTCTTCAGCAGTGTGTCATCGGGATCTTCGACTTTAGCAAAATGGCCGGTGATCATTATTACCGCATCCACACGGGTATCATAAATTTTTTTGGTAAAATCTGCCTTGTCTTCAACAGTCAACCCAAAGGAACCTGTCGCCACAACAGGAACACGGACTTTTACATAATCAACGACATGTTTGGTAAGCATAATTCTTTCATCTTCGCTGATGCTGAACATTTCGCTGCTGAGGCAATTTGCAAAAAATCCCTTTACTCCTGCCGCAAGATAGAAATCTATTAATCGCGAAACGGCGTTCAGGTCAATCTTTGCTTTCAAATCGTAGGGTGTTATCATCACCGGAACAAATTTCTTTTCCACCTGATTCATACATTATTTTTTGAATCGTTCATTTATTTTCTATTAAAGTGTTTTTATCCGCAACATTTCCCAATGCATCAGCATGTTGATAAGGATATGCTTTAGGCAATCTTAAGATCAATTTTCTTTTTGCTGCGGTTAATAATAAACCACTTAAGAAAATAGTTAATGTGCCAACAACAATTACCATGTTGTAGTGCAACGGGCTTCTTAGAAAAGCATATTTTTCAGGAATGTAGCGCGAAAGGCTGAGATAAAGAATGAAATGATCCCAATAATAGTTGCGGTAAATGCTTCATGATTTTTTGTTTGTCTGCTAATGATGCCCAACAGGAATAACCCCAACATACCGCCGGCAAAAATTCCTGAAAGTTCCCACCAGACATCAAGCAAACTTTTTACGCCGATCATCGATATACCGGTCCCTAATCCCAGTAAACC
The DNA here is from genome assembly GCA_963706825.1 of uncultured Chitinophagaceae bacterium. GTDB lineage: Bacteria > Bacteroidota > Bacteroidia > Chitinophagales > Chitinophagaceae > Ginsengibacter. The sequence goes on from CAVPNT010000009.1 coordinate 341,699, forward strand.
AAACACAATTGTTGCCATATGAAGTGTAAATAATTTCCTTTTATCGGTTATGTTGGGCCGAAAATATCTTTTATAAATGTCCATGGTAAAAACGGTTGCGGAAGCATTCATTCCCGAGCTGATCGTACTCATCGCTGCTGCAAGAATTGCTGACACAATTAATCCGAGCAGTCCTTTAGGAATTTGTGTTACCATAAAATAAGGCATTACCTTATCTCCATAATCAGCAGCTTTTAATGTCGATGCAAGACGAGATATACCTGCAGCGGATGCTGTTCCACCAAGCCTTTCAGCAGCCACCTGCTGTTTTACTGATTCAACTAATTCGGGGTGAATGTGATAATAAGAAAATAATCCGGTTCCGATTATAAAAAATAATAAAGAAGCCGGAACATACAATGCCACACAAAACCAAATAGATTTTGAAGCCTGCTTTGAAGATCGTGCTGTATGATATCTTTGTATATAATTTTGATCCATCCCAAAATTGTTCAGGTTGATAAAGAATCCATAGAAAAAAACCACCCAAAACGTAGATTGAGTGAGGTCTGGTGAGAAACTTCCCAAACTAAATTTATGATCACTTATACCAATTTTAATAATCTGAGAAATACCTCCCGGCATGCCTGAAATGATCAGATATAAAATTAAAACAGCACCCAGTGTTTTTATAATTTTCTGAGCCACTTCTGTCCATATCACCGCTTCCATTCCTCCCAAAACTGTATAAATTATGATGCAAACTCCCATCACAATCATTATAGAAGCCATAGATAAACCCAGCAAAGCCTGCAGACTTAACGCAATACCAAAAAACACAGAACCCATTCTTGCCAGCAGCGTCAATAAAAAACAAATGACGGTATAAGTGCGGGCCCATGGACCAAATCTTTTTTCCAAATGTGTGTAAGCGGAAATTTCGCCTGTGCTGCGGTAAAAAGGAACGAAATATTTTGAAGCAATCCACGCAGCAAAAGGCATAGAAATGCTGAACACAAATGAATTCCAGTTGCTTCCGAATGCTTTGCCCGGTACACCTAAGAAAGTATTGCTGCTTAAAAACGTGGCATAAATAGAAATTCCGATAGCCCATCCAGGTATGCTCCCTGATGCTTTGGTGAATTGTTCGGCATTTTTATTTTTTCCTGAAAAATAAAATCCTACCAGGACCATGGCCAACAGGTAAATAAAAATAATGGCAAGATCAAGAAGTGGCAGGCTTTTCATCTAAAACTTTTGCAATTAATCGTCGGAAATGGTTGCTCCTTTTGGTGGTGTATAGCCTTTCATGGCAGGCCATTTACCATCAACAATTTTGATCATTTCCAATTTTGACGGATCTACTTTTACATATTTTATTTTTTGTCTTCGCCACGTATAAACGATGTGGACCATTCCGTCTTTGCCTTGTATTACTGATGGATAGGAATATTGACTTATCGGGGAATCTTCTAAAATTAAAGAAGCATACCACGTTTCACCATCCTTGCTCAAGGCAACATTCAAAGGAGTTCGCGCACCTTTCACTTCATTTCCGGCTGGCAAAACATGATTATAAACCAATAGTTGCCTTCCATCTTTTAATGTTACTGCATCCGTACCGGAATTATTATTTGGCAAAGATGTTTTTTCCAGCGGTGACCACGTTTCACCTTTATCTGAAGACCATGATTGAAGGATAGCCCTGTTTTTGCTGCGGGCAAGTATTTGAAGCCTGCCTTTTTTATAAATTAAAATACTTGGCTGAATAGCATTAAAGGTTTTACCATCATTGATTGGCCCGATCCAGCGCCAGGTTTTCCCAAAATCATTGCTGGCTTCAAAATGTATTTTCCAGCCGTCGTCCTCAGTGCTTGATGGCGAAAGCAATTTATTGTTGGCAACCAGTACCGGTTTATTTTTTACCGGCCCGATGAATCCGGGTGGTAAAGATTTTGCTTCGCTCCAGGTAACACCATTGTCATGCGACGTTTTCATCCATCCATGCCATGCTGAAGGCTTTGGCCCCACTTTGTAAAATAATAAAAGATCGCCGCCGGGAACCTGGTAAAGAACAGGATTCCAGGTGGGATAACGGAGCGTATCATTTTGGATGCCATTAGCAACTGAAACAGGTTTTGTCCAAGTATGATTTATTTTGCGGCTCACATAAATTTCGACATCCGGATTTCTTTCTTTGGTGCCGCCAAACCATGCAGCTACAAGCCCCTTAGGTGTTTCAGCAATTGTAGCCGCATGACAGGAAGGGAAAGGAGCTTTATTGAAAATAAATTCTTCTTCTACTATTCCCTTTTTCCACGGCTTCGATTGAGCATTTACAAAATTCATTCCTGCAAAAGAAAAGAAGAGCATTGTTAAATAAGTTTTGTACTTCATAATTGGTTTTATTTACTACTGTTTTTTCAAATAAGAATCTGTAATATTTCCTGGTTTACTGCAACAAGAACTTAAGTTACACAATCTGAATATTTATTCCTTGGTTCGTCTCTTGACAACTGAGATTCACAAAATATTTCAAGTGCTTTATTTATTTAAAACGGACTTTTTACCTGCCTTCTTTGCTTTCACTGCATTTACATAATCTTTATACATCTGTCGCCAATCCCTCCCGTTTGCATTTAGATATTGCTCACACTTTGTTTTATAAATCTCAAATATTGCAGAGATCTGTTTCATATTTTTATAATCAACAGCCTGCTCTCTTGCCTGTTTAAGATTGGTAGCTATTACCGCTTCTTCCGCAGGCGCTAAATTCGGTACAATTGCTTTATAACCAGCAAGCGTGAAGGCAACTTTACCAATGGTATATTTATCGAGTATCATTTCTACCTGGGCATCTGTCAGATCTTTCCTCAAACCGTTCATTAAATTTTCATGAACAGACTTTGGCATTGCAGAGATTGCTATAATCTGCCTGTCCAGATCACTTAGCTTGTTTCCTGTCGCAGGATTAATACCGGCCGGTACAGTACTGGCCGGATGTTCATTGTTCCAATCGCGTATAGTTTTTAAATGTGTTGCAATCACTTCTGTTACTCTTGCCTCTTTTGCTTCGTCATTTAAGTTAAGAGATGTTACCCATTCACCGGCACGTTTGTAAACATCTGCATCCGATTTTGCTTTAGCCGCAATCGTTGATTCGTGTGCCGCATCAGTTTGTGCGGAAACATTTATTACCAGGAATATAAAGCATAACAAGGTGGCAAGGATTTTAATTTTTTTCATGATTATTTTTTGATTAATAAAATTAATTGTATAAGAATATCAGGTCAATAATGAAGAAAGCCTAATCAATAACTTAATTTTGTACAACAAATTTATAATCGCCGCTACCTACACTAAATATCACACTTTTTTTATCTGCAATTACAAATGGAATCCCCTCAGGTTTCTTTCCGTTTACAAGAACATTTTTTGCAGAATTGGCCGGTACATAGATCAGAGCTTTACTATTACAAGGTACTGTTATGTGCCATGAAAATTTATTATCAGTCTTTTCCCATTCGCTTTTTATAATGCCATACATTGAATGATAAGACGCCTTTACATAACTCAGACTATCAGGAAATGCCGGCTTCATTTCAATAACTTTAAAACCGGGCTGCAACGATGAGGTTTTTATCCCGGCAAGATCTTCATACATCCAAATGATAAGATCTCCAAGCAACATAACATGATTTTGAGAATTCATTTTTGGATTAGCGGTGTTACCATTCCATAATTCCCAGATAGTGGTTGCGCCATTGGCTATCATGTAACCCCAGCCTGGATAGGTAGTGACTGTTGCGAGACGATAGGCTATATCGGCGCGGCCATAATAAGTTAACCACCGCATGAGCCATTGTGTGCCGATGACACCGGTGCTAATGTGACCGTTATTTTCATTCATTGTTTTATCAACGATGTGTTTAAAAACATTTTCGCTTTCACCATCAGGAACCATCTTAAAAGCCAAAGGAAGAATATTGGCAGTTACTGTATTGTTGCTATAACTTTTTGTTTGTGTGTTATAAAAAACTTTATTAAAGGCATGCTTAATTTTTACTCCTAACGCGGCAAATTCGTTTTCATCATGATAATTGCCTGTTAGTTTTGCAAACCGCTGCATTAGTTGCAGCAGGTGATAATAAGTAGCGGACGCAAGCAATTTCGGATCGGTAATTCTTGCAGGATCTTTTGAATGAATGAGTTCCGGTGATTCCGGTGGAACGCACCAATCACCATAACTGTCTTTTGAAAATAAATAATCCTTCATGTATTTATTCTTCATGTAATTCATCCATTTCTTCATAGAAGCATAATGTTTTACAATAGTCTTCTTATCTGCAAATTGATTGTAGAGCATATCGGCCACCATCTGGTAGGTGGCAGGCCAGGTAACATCATCTTTATAGTAATACCAAAAGTTTGGCGCCACATCAGGAATGCTACCTTCAGCAGTTTGTGATTCTTCAATATCATCAAGCCACTTGGCATATAATTTTTCGTTATCAAAAATAAAACTCTCCCCATAGGCGCCTGTTGCACGGTCGCCAAGCCACGGCTGGCGTTCATTTCGTTGGGGACAATCAACAGGCATTCCTTTATAATTGGACCTGATTCCCCAATAGGCATTTTGATAAATTTGGTTGATTGTTTTATTGGACGTTTCAAAACTGCCAATGGTTCTCATATCATCATAAACCACTTCGCCAACAAAATCATCTAGCGAAGGCGTGCCTGGATAACCTGTTATTTCTACAAAGCGAAAACCATGAAAAACAAAAGCCGGGTTCCATATTTCTTCGCCGGTTCCTTTAAGCGTATATACATCGGTAGCCTTTGCATCCCTCAAATTCTCACGGTACAATTCCCCATCCGGCTGAAGACTTTCTGCAAATTTCAAAGTCACTTTATCGTTCCTCTTTCCTCTCACTTTTATCTTCAGCCAGCCTGCCATATTTTGTCCCATACCCAAAATATATTTCCCTTCATAAAGTTTTGTAATAGAAACAGGCTTTAGAGTTTGCATCACTTTCATATTTTCATTCATTTGCGCCTCTACCTTTCCTCCGGGAGATTTTACCAGTTGCGCTTTCAGCCATTTGCTGTCATCGTAGCCGGGATTATTCCAACCGGTCAATTCTTTTGTGGCATCATATTCTTCACCATCATATTCGTTATTTGCACGGATAGGCCCGTCAGCCTCAACTTTCCAAGTCTCATCACTCACAACATATTGCTTTGAGCCATCTTTGTATTCAATCTCTAATTGCAAAAGCATTTTAGGAAAACCGAATGTATGCCACTTCTTTGGCTTGTAGTTCTGGCGCATGGCAAAAAATCTTCCATTGCCTAAAACGGTTCCCATCGCATTTTTACCATCTTTTAAATTACCGGTAACATCAAAAGAGTTGTACTTCACCGCCTTTTCGTAATCAGTTGGCGATGGAGCTAAAACCTGGTCGCCGATTCTATTTCCATTAATATACAATTCATACAATCCTAACCCGCAGACATAAACTGTTGCACGTTTAATTTCTTTTTTCAAAGTGAACTCTTTTCTGAAATATCGTGCAGAAAGCCGTGCGATTTTTGTAATGCTATCCCATGGAAATGACCGATCAAGCCCGGTCCATTTTGCCTTCCAATCCGGGCGGTGCAACAGGCCCATGCTCCAATAAGCAGCAGCGCTCCAATCGCTTTCGCCTTTATTTGTATATACTTTTACCTTCCAAAAATATTGCCGAGTACTCTTAAGTACGGGCCCTTTGTAGTTTACATTAATGGATTCATCAGAAGAAATTTTTCCTGAATTCCAGATATCCGGTTTATTGCCCTTCAGTTTTTCAAGAGAAGAAGCGACTATAATTTCATAAGCCGTTTGTTGAACGTTTCTTTCCTCAGAAATGATTTCCCAGCTAAGCCTCGGTTTTAATACATCAATGCCTTCAGGATTCACCAGCATTTCGCAACGAAGGTTTTGCAATTGAACAACTGCTTTCTTGTTTTTATTGTTCGTGGCCGGTGAGGACACCGCCCACGGGGTGCCGCCCGGGTTGGTGTCCTCACCAACCCGCAAGAATTTGGAATTCACCCATTGAACAGGCTCTTTCTTGTTTTCTTTAGAAGAAGAAATAAAAACAGCAGTTGTCAAAATAAAAAATATCGTTACATTTTTGAATTTCATTAAAAAGAAATTATCATCGGTTATTTACCGGAAAAATCAAAATAAAGTGTCATTACCAAATAGCGATCAGGAGCTTTATCATAATCATAAAAAATATTTTTTTCACCCATCGGACCAGTGGTTTCCGGGTGTTGGGTTTTCGTTCCTATAGCAGGTATTGCCTGCATAAAGGAAATGTCGCCAGAAGGAAATTTCGGTTCATAATTGTGCCATTGATCAGTTTTTGGAGCAGGTGTAAATAACCGCAAAAACAAATCTTCGTTGTCAGTGTAAACTGTAAATGATTGAGTGGATGTTAAAAATTTACAAGCATACATATTTGAATAGTAACCTTTAAATTCAGGATATATCCAGGGTGATTCACCGGTTTCGGTGTTGTTGTAAGGCTTGTTCCAAATGCCAAACTTATTACCCTTCATCCTGTTTTTCCAAACCCTGTATGGGCCATAACCCAGATACTCAACGCCTTTAATTTCTTTTTCAGGAAAAGAAAAATTAACGCCTACCATGCTGGTGAAATACTCGGCAGGAAAATATTTCACCTGCATTTTTACGAAACCGGAAGGATAGATAGTCCATTGCAAAACATTGTAAGAATTCTTCCTGTGGAACTTAGATTCAATAATTAAATTTTGCCCTTCAAACCTATGCGTAAACTCTTTGAAATTGTTCACACCTTCCTGTATCACCGGACCATTATTAAAATCGATGTCACCTTTTGAATTTTGAATTTGTTGCAGCAGACCGTTGCTTTTATTAAATTGAAATTGGATTCCATTTGCAGCAACATTGTAGAGAGAATCTGTTTCAGAAAAATTTACTTTTCCCGTATTTTCAAACACTACATTTTTGTTCGCAACATCTTTAGGCAATATTATTGGAAAGCTCCACGTAAAAATTTCTTTTTTATCGGCTCGAAAAGCGGTTACATATAACACGTCATATTTGTTCCAGCCGGGAGGCAGATTTACTTTTAAAATCCCCTTTTCCGAAGGGCGTATATTTGGTGCAATTGCAGTTCCTTTTATATCCGTATTTGATTCGCTATTTTTTGCAAACCGCAACTTTGATAGCTTCCATTTAAAGCTGCATTGATTAATATTCGTAAAGAAAAAACGGTTCTCAATATTCAGTTTTCCATCAAATTCAGCGGTTATATCTTTTGGTTCCAAAACAATGGGCGACCAGATTTCTTTTATGGCAAAATAGCTCCCCTCCTTTTGATGATAAGGGCCTACAATGCCATCTGGACCGTGGTCTCCGTCGGTATCTATTTTACCATCTTCATCTGTTCTTACAACTCCTCCGTCAGCAAAATCCCATAAAAATCCACCGGCAGATAATGGATAAATCCACATGGCTTCCCAATAATCCTGCAGGCCCGCGCCAAGTCCACCATCGTAAAGCCCGTGTAAAAATTCTGTGGGCATCACAATATTATGCCCATGCATGTAATTGCTGATCCCATAGTTATAGTCACGGTAATGCTGTGTATCAAACCCCCGAAACACCATCCAGGGATGAATTACATGGCGGTGCTGAATATCTTCGCTATCGAAAACGGCATCCAGGTCAAGGTTGTGGCCGCCTTCATTTCCATTATCCCACATGATGATACAGGGATGATTTTCATTTTTATCAATCATAGCTTTTGCAAGGGCGGTGCCGGTTGGTGTATCATAATGACCATGCCAGCCCGCCAGTTCATCCAGCACAAACAATCCAAGCGAATCGCACATGTTGTAAAAATGTTCATCACGCGGATAATGCGACATGCGAACGGCATTCATATTCATGTCCTTTATCAGTTGAACATCAGCGATGCTGCGCCTCTCACTCATTGTACGTCCGGTTGATGGCCAGAATGAATGCCGGCAAACACCTTTAAATTTTATTTTTACACCGTTGATATAAACACCATCGCGCTCTCTTACTTTTATCGTTCTAAATCCAAAACGCTGTTTTACAGAATGAATTATTTTCCCATTTTGTTCTAAAGAAAATACAACATTATATAGATTAGGAAATTCTGTTGACCAAAGTTTTGGAGATGAAATTGTTGTATTCATCTTTACAACTGAATCTCCTACATGAATTGTTGTTGTAAAAGGACGACCAATTTTCTTTCGATCCAATGAATAAATTTGACCTGAAACCTTCGAGTTTTTTTCGACATTATTTACAAAAACATTTGCATTAAATTTTCCATCTGCTGTTGCATTTAAGGCTACCCTTTCGATGTGCTGCTGCGGAAATGCCTGCAAATAAACCGGACGAAATATGCCTCCAAATATCCAAAAATCACCCCGCCGTTCTGCAGCATTTACCGATTCATTTGCTGAATGTTTTGACACAGTCGCTTCCAGTAAATTATCACCTCCATATTTGAGCAATTTGGATACATCAAATTTAAAACGATAGTAAGCACCCTGGTGAACAGGCCCTGCCAAATGCCCGTTGACCATTACTTCACAATCCGTCATCACACCTTCAAAAACCAGTTCAATTACTTTAGTTTTCCATGAAGAAGGTACAGAAAAATGGTATTTATATAAACCTTTTTCTTTGCCACGAACGCTGTCTTTTGCAAAGCCATAATTGTATTTTCCAAAGCCCTGCAATTCCCAATTGGATGGTACCGGAATGGTTGTCCATTTACCCGAATTCATGCCCGACGTACAGTAAAATTGCCAGTTGACAGTTTTGTCTTCCCCGGTTCCTGACAAATACATTTTTTCCGTTTGCTGTGCAAATGAAGTGCAGCACCACAGTACAGTAAACAATGAAATAATGTATTTTTTCAATTTTGTTTTTTTTATTTAAAAACTATTCTACTTCTATAGCTTCACAATTTGCTATAGTAAAAAAGGGATAAAATTGTGATTCGAAATCACCTACAAACTATAAAAACCAGATAGTATGCGAAGTAAAATAAGGTAATAAGGTTGGGAACTATTTTACTGTTATTTTACTACCTGAAATTATAAACAAAACCACCTTATTACTTTATTTAACTACTCACAATTTTACGCTCTGTATTGTATAACAAGCATCTCATTCCCGATAATCCTTCTTTTCAACAATCAATAAACATTCTTATTCAGCCTTTACAAAATAGAACGGATTATCCGTTCTGAATGGCACTGCAGGCAATCCATCTTTATTAAAAAAATTAGGTTGAGCCGCTTCGCTCCATGCAAATCTTACATTTTTTGGATCAGGAACTAACCGAGATGAAACAATAACTTTATTTCCTTCAATCACTGCTTTAGCGGGAACGAATTTTCCATCGGCGCCTGCAATAGTAAACCATGTCAACGGTTTTCCATCTTTGCTTTCCAGGCCTTTTCCTACATAATTAAATTCAAGTTCTATTTTACCCTTCTTAATTTTCATTTGCTTATACATTGGGCCGGAAGGGACAACATTAAACCCATAATCCTTTGCAAGCGCCCATTGTGCCAATCTTCTTCCTACTTCCCATTTGCCACGTGGATGTAGATCATCAGGAGAATTGGAAAGATCATTAATAACGACCATTCCGGTGTAGGGAATATTCATTGCAAGCGTTTGTGCTTCCCAAAATTTAGGTTCCGTTTCTACCGTAAGCGGATATTTACCTGCACTTTTTGAATAATAAAAGGGCGCAATCTGGACATAATAAAAAGGCAATTTGTTATCCTTCCATAATTTTCTCCATCCATTTATAAGCGCCTGCATTTTGTAGGTGTATTCAATGCTTTCATTTTGAAAACAATTCGTTTCTCCCTGGTACCATAAAAACCCTTTGATAGCAAAAGGCGCCAACGGCTGTATCATTTTTGGATAAAATTTTCCTGGTTCACTTTCATCCAACTTTATAGGTTGGTCCTTTTGCTGCTGTTTTGGAATAGCACCTGAAAGCCATGGTTCAATGGCGCTTCCCGGAATTGCAGCCGATATCATTCCGATGGGTACATGAAGTTTAGTGTAAAGCTCTTTTGCAAAAAAGTATCCGGCTGCAGAAAATGAACGTAATGCAGAATCTTTTGCAATGCTCCAACCACTATGAGATGAATCCTGGTACAATAGATTTGGTTGCGTAACGAGAAAAATCCGGATATAAGGATTGTTGGCTCTTTCCAATTCATCAATAGGAGAATTTTTACTGCTGTCGGTTTTCACCACTTTACTGTTCTTGCGCATCGTGTATTCCATGTTGCTCTGGCCGCTGCACAACCAAACTTCGCCTACTAAAATATTTTTTAAAGTAATTGTATTGTTCCCTTTTATGATCATTTCGGATGGTGAAGCGGAAGCGTTCATTTTATCAAGATTCACCATCCATTTTCCTGAATCATCTGCAACAGTATTTTTGGTTTGGTGATGAAAAGTGATAGTAATTTTTTCACCTGCTGATGCGTCGCCCCATATCGGAACTTTTTGGCCACGCTGTAAAACCATATCACTGCGGATTATTTTTGGAAGTGTAAGATCTGCTTTCAGGCTGGCAACACATAAAATCAGGAAAAAAGTAAAATAATATTTTGCTTTAAAAGTCATTTTACTGTTGTGGTTTTTAAGGAAGTGATAAAATAGGAAGCCAACCCGCATGGTTCTCCTGCATTTGGTAACGATTCATACATTGGATCAGTTGGAGTATCAGCATTGGGAAATCTTCTTACATTTCCTGTTCTGAAAACAATCCTTTCTACTTTATGTACCGGCGCAAAAAATATTCCCGGTGAAAGATCTTTGCCATTAACGTTTATGGTATAAAATCTCTTACCAGTATCCAGATCCACGCGAATTTTGTAAGTTTTACCTGTCGAATATTTCATCAGGTTTTTATCCCGGTAGCCTGCTTTTGCATGCAGGTATCCGGCTGAATCAAATGAAAGCCTTATTGCCGCTGAGCCTTTACCATCCTGGAATTCGATGTCCAACTGCCCCCTGTCATTTTGTTCAGGGATGACCGTAAATTCTGCTGTAATTTTTTTACCCGCAGGAATCAACCTTTCTGCTTTTGCATATTCATAGCGATCCCAATCTTTTAATGTCAGAGCTTTTGTTCCGTCACTCATTTTTTCAATTTTCACAGGCGCCCACAATGCACTGTAATAATTCCAGAATTGTAATTCTTTTCCAGCAGGCATTTGATTGAAAACTTCATCTACATCATTGGTTTCAACATCAGTAACAGGAACCGGGATTGTTGCTACCCAAATGTCTTCTTTGTTCATACTGTAAGTCACCCAAATATTTCTATCAGGAGCAATCCCATTGCCTTCAATAATTCCTCTGACATATTGCGGGCCGTAAGATTTATAATTGCCGCCATAGCGCATGGGACTTATATCGCCATTCACCAACAAAAGATTTTTGTAATCGAGTCCATCATCACTTACGGAAATAGCCAATGGCCAACGAAACTCAGACGGATTATACACTGTTGCATACTTGCCATCCGAAGTTTTTTGCCCCCATATTTTAGCATTACTATTCACAAATTTTGGCGCCCGCACAGGGTTGTAAAGCCAGGTTTTACCTTCATCTTTACTGATGGAAGTAAGCGCATATTTCCATAAACCCACCACGTTTCCATTTGACAAATGATAATAATTAAATGCTTTAAATTGTTTTTTTAAAGGAATGAGTGGGTCATCTCTGTCGGCCTCCTCCACCCACTGTTGCATCATAAGAGGAGTAGCTAATAATTCATTGCAGGCTTCTACAAAACCTTTGTCTTTGCTGGCGGTGTAGAAAGGATAAATAGTATTTTTTTCGCTCCACCCATGATTGTAACGGATAAAATATATTGGCCCGGGCTTTCCATCTGCGTGCATTTCACGAACCACACGACCGATTCCATTTCCATCATTTGGATCATCATGAGGACCCAGGCAGATACCATAATAACCCAATACCAGCAAAACGTTTTTCTTTGAAACATAAAATCCCATTCGCTGGTGCATTACCGCATCGAGGTTTTTTGCCACTTCTTTGCGACCTTTTTTGGTTGTACCATCAGGAATCCGGTAAACAGGAAATATAACAGATGGTTTTGACCAGTTGTACCCGTCTTTTGAAGTGATTAGCAAAGTATGGCCCGGCGGAACACTTTCACCAATACTATCGCTCAGGTATTCAAGATAAAAAGTATTATTCCAGTAAGCCAACATAGGTTGATGATTGTAGGTCCAGCCAAAACCATCTGCGTCACCAGGACGAGCTCGATTTGCCCGAAGCACCTGCATATTGTGCACTCCACTTGCAAGGCGAAGTTGCCCGTCATGATAATCAACATTTGATAATGTGCTACCTGAATAATGAACCGTATCCTGAGCTAACGATGTAGCATATACGAAAAGTAGAATAAGAGGCATCCATATTTTACTTACAATATCTTTCATCTAATTTTAATTACAGATTTTTTCATTGAGTATAAAATGAAATTCAGAATCACTTCCTAAATGTCTTGTGCAGCCTAAGAATCCGACTTATTTATCCTTTTACTGTTTCCATCCATGCATGCGCCATTAAGCGTGCACCGGCCAGGGTCGGGTGTACACCATCCACTGTCCAGTATGCACCCGGGGCCAGCTTTTGTGCCTTATCATAAATACTTTGATAAGGAATAAAAACAGCACCATAACTATCAGCGATTTCGCGGGCTACTTTCCGATAATCATTAAAAGCCGGGTACCATTTTTCATCAACTGCTTTTACCCCAATGACCGCATAAGGTTCACCAATAATAAGTTTTACATCAGGAAGAGCTTGTTTCGTTCTGTCTAGCAAAGTCCTATAATCGTCACTATAGGTTTTGATGGTTCCTTTATAACCATTAACCAGCGTATGCCAAAAATCATTTACGCCTACCAGTATACTCAAAACATTTGGCTTTAAATTCAACGTATCATTATCCCAACGATCGGCCAACTGATAAACTTTATTACCACTTACTCCCCGGTTGTAAATTTTTAAATTTTTATCAGCATATTCATAAAGTAATGCTGATGCCGCAATCATCGCATACCCACTGCCAAGGGCAGAAGCCTGATTGGAATTTGTCTTGTCTTTTTTTCTACCGGCATCGGTAATAGAATCACCCTGGAACAGGATAACGTCATCTTTAGATACAGCAATTTTTTTGCTTCTTTTCTCTTCAGCAAAAGCAGTGGAAACCAACTGCGGAATTGTCAATAAACCAACCCCTGCCAAAGAGCTTTTCTTTAAAAAATTGCGGCGGGAGGTTTTTTCTTTTTCTTGCATCTTAATTTATTTATGAGTAGAAAATTTAAATAACTTATTCGATATTTTTTTACCTGACTGTGGGCGGTGAGGACACCGCCCACGGCGCACTGGCCCGGTTGGTGTCCCCACCAACCGGGAAAATTTATTTATGACTGGAAAATTTCAATAATTTATTTAATACTTTTTTATTTACTTTAAAAATCGTTCCATGCTTATGCCCTTCGGGTACACTTATTTCTTTTGTTATGTTGGTAAACGATTTAAAATCTTTCGTCTTCACCGCACCATATATTTTATCCTTATACTGGTCAAAATAAATTAAATATTCATCACCAACTTTTTCAACAGCAGGACCTTCTGTGAAGGGAGGAGTAAATGCTGCTGATGGCTTGGTATAAGGCCCTAATGGAGTGCTGCTAAAAGCAACTTTTATATCCCGGTTGGGTCTTGTATTGTCTTTTAATATCAGTACATAGTCATTTTCCCGACGCTTTAAAATCTGGCCATCAATTACACTAAAGCCGGGATCAAAAAAGATTTTGACATGGCTAAACATTTTAAAATCTTTTGTAGTGGTATAATACATCCTGTGATTATTATTTTCCTCTTCTAATCCTTTTGGAAATCTGAAAGGAATTGTGGAAGCCCAAATGATAATAAATTGTTTTCCTACATCATCATAAAATATTTCAGGTGCCCAAACATTTACCGCCGTTGGTTCATTTTGCATTACATCAATTGTTTGTTCTTCGCTCCAGTGGATCAAATCTTTTGAACTTGCATAGCCGAATCCTTTATTTCCTTTCCAAGCAGATGTCCACACTAAGCGAAAAATTCCATCGGGCCCCTGTACAATGGAAAGGTCACGCATTATATCATCGCCCACCATCGGCTTCAAAAAAACCGTATCAAGGTCTGTCCACTTATACCCATCATAGCTGTAAAGTAGCCGCAAACCAGCATTTGCAGGTTCATGAAAACCCGTGAACATGTACACACTTTTCGTGCACGAAATACATAACACACATACAAACCCTATGATAACAAATTTCTTCATTCGCTTTTTTCCAGGATTAATACCCAATCATTTCCGTCCTTTTTTTCACCCGGAGGATTAAATTCACGCACGCCATCGGTTGAAAAAATACCGATCCGGATTTTATTTCCATTGCGCGGATCATACCACGAAGCTCTGACTTTTGCCAGAGGAATTTTTTTCATGTTTACTTTAAAATTTCTCCCTGTGTAATCATAAAAAATTGCATAACCCTTACCTCTTGTTGCCGCTATGTAATCATATCTTTTTCCCTGGTCTGCAACTAAAGTCTGATCAGGTATCCGGTCAAAATACGGTTTGGACAACATCAGCTTCTTTAACCAAATCATTTGCCCCGCACCCGGATCATTGATGGCATCGAACCAATAATCATTTGCACCATAAGCTGCTGTTTTCTCCCCGGCTTTACGAAATTGCATGACGGCATTGTCGCCATAAGTAAAACCTGCAGCGCCTGCAAAAACGCTCCAATAAGCATATCGTCTTACATCTTTGGCTTTCCACCTTGGTAAAGAAGTGTCGTGTAATCCATAAGGAATTCCTTCATAAGAAGGTTCTCCATCCAGCACCGGTTTCACAGGCTTTTTATTATAATCAAGATTCACATATTTCCAATTGTCTTCGCCAAATCTAAAAGGCTCGGATGATGAGGTATCCTGGGCATAAGTCCTATGACCGGATTGAAACATATTCAATTTTAACCATTTCTCATTTTGAAACCATATAGAAGAAATTGTGCGGCCTCTTGGATGAAAAGTGATAAGGTGATTTTTATCAATTGAATCTAATGTTTCACCTATCGTATTCCAAACGTCAATGGAATCGCTGCCATGAATATCGCCCCCATTGATCCAAATTATATTCGGCTTATTTTTATAACGGATCGCAAGCCAGGCAGCATAAATCTTTGCCTCTTTTTGATCAACCAAACCTAATTTCACATTATTGCCCCAAACGGGTACAAGCGCTATATACAATCCTTTCTCTGCTGCCTTGTCAATTATATAATCTACATGATCCCAAAAATCGTATTCGCGTTTATTGGAAAATTTATTACCAGGAGTAGTTTTTGGCGTAGTCACATTTTTATTTATCAAGGCACTGTCACCATATACATTCACTTCAGCAGGAGAATGAACTACCATCACCTGGATTACATTAAAACCCTTTTTCCTTCGATCTTCCAAATATTTGTCAGCTTCTTCGCGATTCAATTTTAAAAACAACAGCCAGCCTGTATCACCGAGCCAAAAAAAAGGCTTTCCATTTTTTTGCATCAAATAATGCCCATCCGGAGAAACGATGATCTTTGAAAATCTTTTCGTTTGTGCTATTCCGTTAGTAGAAAAGGATACAGTAAAAAATGCGATCAAAAGAATTTTATATGTTATTTTATGAACCATTCAAATTAAAAGTGTTCAGTTATTTATATGATTAATGGGATTAATACAGTAAACAAACAAATATCTCAAATTCTTATTTTGTACAGTTTACAGGGGATTTGCTAAAGTCGCTTCCCCACATTCTAAAACTAGACCCCGTTCACTATGCGAAGTAAATAAGGTAATAAGGTTGGGAACCTGCATTTTCTGTTATTTTACTAAGGTAATAAGGTTATTTACCATCTTTCAGTTTGAAACCTTATTACCTTAGTAACCCGAAATAAATAAACAAAACCAACCTTATTATCTTATTACTTTCAACTACTCAGAATTTTATTCTTCACGATTCTATTTATGCAACCATAGGATGACATCGCCATCAGCAGGACATTTTAAATCAATAATTTTTCCACCATTAACTTCCTGCGATTTTATTTCTTTCCCGTTTTGCGGATCAATCCAGGAAGCCTTAAATTGCCCGGAAAATTTTGAAAGATCAAGTTTAATTGTCCCTTTTCCATAAACAATATATCCATCTTTCTTTGCCAATACATATTCGCCGGCATTTAGTGAATCAGGCAAAGGCAGCATAGACGATGCATCTTCTAAAAATTTAGCATCATATATTCCAGGAATGTTCGCCAAAGAACCGCCGGCCATAAAAGCTGCCCAGCCGAACCGGTCGTATCCATCAGCGGAATACATGACAGCTTTGTCCGGATATTTTTGACGATATTCATAAACTGCCCGATATACCTGTTCAAATGAGCTTGCTTTAGGTTTTAATAATCTTGCCCATTGACGGGGCGCAAGACTTGCCCCTCCTTTCGGCGCATATAAGCTACCATTTGCCTGGTAATGCCATTGACGGATATCAATAATATCTACAACAGGTGCCCGTTCAGGATCTGCAAGAATAGAATCCTGTACATCTTTCGTAGTACTCAAACCGATAATTTCCTTTTTATCATTTTCTTTTTCCCACTTCTTAATCACATCCAGCCAAAAAGCAACAAAATGTCTCGGACCGGTAAATTCGGCGGCTATAAATTGAATTACCCCGTTATTGTCTTTAAAATTATCAAGGCATTGCCGAATGTAAGCCTCATGCAAAGTCCTGCGCGCAGGATTAGTTTCATCATAAAATTGCTGCGCTAAAAAAATTCGTTTGTCGCCCGCATAAGGGGGCGGTTCAGGAAACCCCGTATTATTAATATTATTTACAGGCCTCCACGGAAAATCTGCATAATGCGCGCCTGCTTCAATAATATTATGCTGAAAATAATTTTGGTGTATGAGAACAAGGCCTTTCTGGTCTGCAAGATCTGCAAACTGCTTTAAGCGGCTCCAGTACCAGGGGTTGTATTTTGTAAGATCATATTTGCTAAGTCCATCCCAGGCAGTGTCTTTACCACTTCTTGCAAATGGCATTTCATAAAACGGCGGCCATACATCCCCGTTCATTCGCCTAACTCTTTCATGATCGTCAAGGCGGCGGTCGTACCACAGTGCATAATTCTGTTCAACCGCCACAATATGATTTTTTTCCATATTATCGGTTTCTTCATCCAGGTCATCCGTTAAGCCTTTGCCAATCCGGCCCGGAACAAAACGGGTAATAGCAGGTTTCATTTTGGGCAAATCATTTGGCTGTATGCTCCCATTCCACCAGGGCACTTCAAAACGGTCACCCGTTAAAACAAAATTACCACGCACCAGCCATCCATTTTCAATATGCATAGCCCGTGCATTTGCAATAACCGCTATTTTTTCTACTCCAACTTCATCAATTGTTTTAGCACCTGTTGCTTTAACAGGAATAGGATTTCTTTTGGCAGCAGCATCAATCCAATCTGATAACAAAGGTGCGGGATTCGCCGCTTCCGTAGTTAATTGCGCAGCTACTTCAGCTGAAGGACTGCTTGATGCTTCAGATGCTATTGGCAAAAGGAAAGAAGAAGGCACATCTCTGCCTAATCTATCCTTCAACTGCGCATAAAATAAACTACGCGGATTCACATGTTCGTTCGAACTTTCCCAGTAGCCGTCACCTGCAAATTGTGACCAGGAGCCGTATGCATAATTATTGGCTGTAGGCGGTTTATAGCAATCGATACGCGCTGCACTGCATTGCCAGAAAACCGAATTGGCTGCAGTCCATCCGGCACCCTGTCCATCCTGTCCGCGATTATCAAAACGCAATGCCTGACCGTCCACATTTACAATATCAAACAAAACACCTGATGCCCAGCTCTGAATAGTGCCGCTGAAGCTGTAAGGCCGCTCTGACTCACATTGAACAAATGCGTTAGGACCGGGCGCGCAAAAACCAACCGCAAAATCATGAAAGCCTCTTTCCGCATAGCAACGCTGAATTAAAGTTTGCTGGCCTGCAGTCAGAAAAGTATATCTGCGTTGTCCGCCAATTTCTGAAATTGGGGCAAGGGATTTACAATCTTCAACAGTTATCCGTTTTGCAGTTCCCAACACATCCACTGCGCTTCCGGCAAAATGTTTAAACACAACTTGACGAACCCAGGCATCCATAACATTTTCCATGGTTATGGCCATCCACCTGTGTGCCTCATCTTTTGGATTGGTTTCATCGTAGGTGGATTGACAGGTTAAATTTTCAACACCAACGTTGGTGATCCTTCCAGGCCAGTTGTATTTTGCAACACTTCCTCCGCCATACGTTGTATCGAGTGCGGTGGTAATGGGTACATCAATCGTGATGGTATTTCCATTTACCGCAACAACTTTTCTATCCCAGTAAACATCCCTTTCTCCAGGTTTCCAGCCCAACGCAGATACACCTCCGCCAAAGGTTTCAGTTCCTAATAAAGAAATCCAGTTTCTGGTCGATGGCCTATGAACCATGATAAGATCGCCCGGTTTAAAAGAAGCACCTTTAACATGGAATTTATTTGAATTAACCGGAACATACACATCTGTAATCGAAGTTTCAGGCCCGGTTGTCCTGTTGTCCTTTCCATTTATCCTGATTAACGATTCCCTGTCCAAACCAGTTCCCAGTAGAACAGTTCCATCATTCATGCCGCTTCCTCTCAGCACAATCCCCGATGCTTTTATTTCCAGTTGCCCTCGAACATTATATGTACCCTTTTGCAACAAAACAGTACCCCTAAAACCATTTTTACCTAAAGGTAGTTTAGCGACATAGTCTATCGCTGACTGAATTCTTAATGTTGCATCGCCTTTAGTTACCGGCACAACAATTTTTACCGGAACATCAGGAATAGGTTCGCGTGAAGCCTTATATCCGCAATAAGAAAAATCAGGAATCCGGTTTCCCAAAGAATCAGGATTGTAAATTAGATGACCGTCTTTGGCCACTGACAACGGCGGTAAAATCACATCTTTCTTTGACTGCCCAAAAACACAACAGGAGCTTGTAATAAAAACAAACAGCCATACTAAGCAATAGTATGGCTGTCGTAAATTAAAAAACATTGTTTTATGTTGCTTTACTGCATTCTTTTTTGTATCCATCTATGATCTGCTTCAAAAAGTGGTATCTTAAAATTAAATCCTATCTTTTTATGGACGGTCTTACATCGTTTATATTAACGAGACTGTTCAGGTATTCTTCAATATTTGTGTAACCATCCTGCCGATATTTCGATGCATCGCTTGCATCTTTTGGATTAAGCTTGTGTTTCAATTCATATTCATCCGGCATACCGTCGTTGTCTGTATCTTTATAAGGAGTGCCCTTATATTCGGGATAACCTCCTACCTGGCTTATATCACTGATGATACCGTCTTTATAAGAATCAGCAGGCAAACGGCGCTTGATAAAAGGGCTTTTGGGCTGTGGCTTTGCATCGGCACTATAGGTAATCTTGCCTGTTCTTACATCTTCAATTACTCTTTTATCAACAGCATCTCTTTTGGGAAGAAAGGCACCTGCATGTTCCAATACATATTGGTAAGCGTCCTGTGCATTGATTACCGATAATTTTGCAATGGCAAAAGGTTCATCCGTTCTGATTGCAGCAGTATATTTTCCTGCATTTGGGAGGTCTTCAATTTGTACGCCACCATCCCAGTTATCGCTGGTAACTTTTTCATTTCCATCCATAATATTTCCGACCACATAAGCTCTTCCAAACATTGCTGTATCCTTACGCGAACGGCCTGATTCAGGTTTTAAAATACGGTGACTTATCGGCTTGTCTTTTGGTGTTATCGGGCCAGGCTTGAAATAGTTATTTATAAAATTAAAATGCGAATTGTTATCACCTCCATCAACCGAGCGATTCCACCAGTTAAAGACTACATTGTTTACAAAGCCAAAATCGCCATACATTCCAACAGAAGGATTGCGTGCCACATTATTGGCCCAAAGGTTTCTCATAAAGGTACTGTTCAACCCGCCAATGGTGCTTCCAAATGCGTGATTGTAAGTATCGAGACCTTCCGCAAAAATGCAATTTTGCATGGTAACATTTACTGTTGGTAATTTCTCATCCTTTCCTGTGCGATCATATACATGCCTGTAAATGGACATATTCTCGTCCAGACCCCAACTGCCTGAAACATGGTCAATCATAATATTGCCAACAGGATTGCCACCCAACGCATCATCTCTTCTGGTAACTTCGGTAGCACCCCGTCGAAAACGCATAAAACGAATTATAACATCATGAGTATCTATCCATACCGATTCCCCGGCAATACAAATCCCATCGCCGGGCGCCGATTGTCCTTCGATTGTTACATAAGGCGCACGAATGCTTACCGGCTCTTTTAAATGAATAATTCCACTCACATTAAATACAATAATTCTTGCACCTCCCTGCTCACAGGCATTTCTGAAAGTTCCCGGCCCGCTATCAGCAAGGCTCCTCACGACAATTACCCTGCCACCACGGCCACCGAAGGAAAACGCACCGCCTCCTTCTGCTCCCGGAAACGCGGGAATATTGGCTTGAGGCAAATCCCACGGTTTTGAAGCCCAGGGTACATAGTGTTTTCCTTCTTTTTCCTCTTTCTCTATGATTGGAAGGGCCTTTTGCCACGCCATATCCGATTTTTCCTTTGCTATTGCCAAAACGGAATCAGCTTTCGCCTGGATTGCGGATGGTATTACAGGATATTGCGCAAAAACAAAACATGGCAACATTGCAAAAGCAATTACTACAATACCAATACCTGGATGTGAAAATTTCATTTTAATATTTTAAACTCTTGTTCTTGCGGTTTCTACGATATTTCGTTTTGTATTTAAGATTGCTGTGAACAAAACGGACATTTATGATTTAATGCCAAAGCTATTTGTAGTTATATTCTAATTTTTGTCAAATTTTGTTAGTAAACCAATAAATAACCAGGATTTATTATTTCATATATTTTAGACTAAATCATTTCACTCTGATTTAATTCCTCCTGATGGTCTGACAATATCAATAGGCACTACACTGTTTAAATACACTTCAATATTGGTATACCCACCTCCATTTTTAGCGGGCTTTGCAGCATCTGAAGCATCATTTGGGTTTAAGCCGTGGCTTTTTTCATAACTATCCGGCATGCCGTCGTTATCCGCATCTTTGTAAGGTGTTCCTTTATAATCAGGATAACCGCCAACCTGGTTGATATTTGTAATAATACCTAATTTATAAGAATCTTTAGGCAACTTTCTCACCTTAAACTGGAAATCTGTATCTGTTTCCATAGGAATATAAGTAATTTTACCAGTGCGGACTTGTTCAATAACCCGCTTATCTACAGGATCACGTTTCGGAAGTGTTGCCCCCACATTTTTCAGTACGTAATTGTAAGCATCGGTTGCAGATAAAATAGTTACAGGGGGGTGAGGGAAAGGTTTATCAACCTTCATATATGGGAAATATTTCTCAGCAGAATCTAAAGACATTTCATCCCCTTTCTTATTCTCCAATTGGACGCCTCCATCCCAATTATCTTTAGTAACCTTTGGATTTCCGAGCATGATATTGCCATGCACGTAAGCCCTTCCAAAAACAACATAAGGTAATTTACTTCTGCCGGCTTCAGGTTTAAGAATCCGATACCCAACCTGTGATTTTATATCAGTTACGGGCCCGGGTTTATAATAATTATTAATCATGTTGTATAATGCTGTATAATCACCGCCGTCAACGGAGCGATGTCCCCAGTTAAAGATGACATTATTTACAAAATTAAAAATCCCATTCCATCCGATCGATGGATTTCGGGCTGTGTTATCGGCCCAAAGATTACGTGTCAGCATACAATTTTCTCCGCCCATAGTGCTTCCAAAAGCGTGATTCCACGTATCAAGTGCTTCTGCGGAAATACAATTTTGAATGGTAACGTTTACAGTGCCATGCTTTTCATCTTTAGAACCGTCCTGGGGATTAAACATGTGCCTGTAGATAGACATATTTTCATCCAGTCCCCAACTTGCTGAACAATGGTCGATTATTATATTGCCAACAGGATTGCCTCCAAGTGCGTCATCACGACGGCCGACATTTGTTTCTCCACGCCTGAACCGCATAAAACGTATCACCACATCATGCGTATCGATCCAGAAAGATTCACCTGCAACACAAACGCCATCGCCTGGTGCTGTTTGCCCCTCAATTGAAATATAAGGTGCCCTAACACTGATAGGAGATTTAATATGAATAACGCCGGCTACATTAAAGACTACAATGCGTGCGCCGCCTTGTTCGCATGCCCAGCGTAAGGTTCCGGGGCCACTATCTGCGAGGCTGGTAACAACCAGCACTTTACCGCCACGTCCGCCAAAACTATACTTGCCTCCTCCTTCTGCTCCCGGAAACGCGGGGATAGATGCCTGGGGAAGATCGGTTGGTCGCGCTGCCCAGGGAATGTATGGCTTGCCATTTCTTGCGTCTCGCTCAACTATTGGATATGCTACTGCCCATGCAGAATCCGATTTACGATAAGCCTCTTTCATCATGGCGGCAGCAGCATCCTGTTGCTCTTTCGATTCATGAGGATACTGGGCAAATGCATTTTGAACAAAGCCAGTTACTACCACCAACAAGAGGTACCGAATTAATTTTTTCTTCATCATTTAATTTTTAATGTCTGCTTTATGTTTAAAATATGTTAGGGATTAAAACACTGTCACTATATCACTTCCAGATCCAACATGAAAAGAATTAACAGCATAAAAAACGTGCAGGCAAAGCCAAACAATTGAACTGATATCGATCCAGAAGAGAAAAGAATGTCTGTTCCAAACTCCCTTTTATATTAGAATTATACAGTCTTTATGTCTGTGAACGACGCTTAGCAATTTCTTAAATTCTTCCTTGTTTTAATAACTTTTATTGTTGATAATCAAATGTACCTGCTTCACCAGAATAGCCTAACCAACCTATTGTTTGAAGTAACCAAGGGTTACTGCTTAGAACAGAGGTTCCCAGACCAGATAAATAATAATTAGGGCGGAACAATATACTAACAGCGGTATTGTTTACCTGGTCCCACGGTTTATCCAATGGAGTCATAACAAATTTATTTCTATAGAGTTCCTTTAAAGCTTCAATCTGTGTATTGAAATCAGATGCATCGGGATCAATAAGGATATTTCTGTCGCCTGCAGTCAGTGGATCTTTGCTTGTATAGTCTTTTGCCTGCCAATAATAACCGTTACGGGAGGTGCCATTAATTGGTGCGAGTCCCAATTTTTGTACAGTGTTTCCACTTTTTTCTGTATTATCATACAACATCCAACGTTGCACATCCCAGAAACGTTTCCCTTCATAAGCCAATTCTACACGACGTTCATACAAACAATCATTTATAGCTTCATATTTGGTAGCTGGCGTCCCGATCCCATAATTATTGTCGGATGGTATGCCGACTCTGGCGCGTATTTTACCTAAATATGCTATTGCATCATTAATATCTCCAGTTGCCGCATAGCATTCTGCAATGTTTAATAATAGCTCCGCATACCGGTATTCAAAAATATTAGTCTTTGAGAATGCGTAGCCGGTGCTGTCTGCCGAAGGGTCGGACATTTTTCGAACAATTGCCGGGCTATTGGTTTGGTTATTGCCATAGTACTTTGCAGAACCTGTAGCACTTGGCTTCCACCGGTAAAACCATGTGGTCTTATTGGGATTACCTTTGATACCCCATTTTTCTCCGGAGAATTCAAAAGTTCTATAGAATCGCGGATCTCTATTCTCAAAGAAAAATGTATCTACATATCCATTTGTTGCCGTTGGGCGTTCCCCATTTGCCAAGGGAAATAAATCAAGCATTTCTTTTGTTGCAGAAATACCATTTCCATTACCACCATAATCAGGTGGTCTTAAAGAATTTTCCCAGCTATTGTTATAGCCTGCAGATGAAGTAGTAGTTGTACTAAATTGGAATACGATTAAAGCTTCTTTATTATTGCTCTGATAGGTCATAGCAGACCAGTCTTTCGCGTTCGAACCGTATAACCCATACCCTGCGGCTGTTAACTTGCTTTCTGCATCCAGACTCTCTTGTAAAGCAGCCTGCCACTTTGGACTGGCAGTGTTATCCCAATCAGCATTATATAACGGGCTTGCTGCTGTAAGAAGTACGCGGCTTTTCATAGCCAAAGCACCGGCAGCTGTAAGCCTACCGTAATTTGAGCCCGGAGCAGTCCAGGTCATGGGAAGTAAGGCAGCTGCGGAATCCAAGTCTTTAACGATTTGTGCAAAACAATCAGACGATTTGGAGCGGGGTATTTGTATTGACTTATCAGCAGTGCTACTATTTTGTACGGTTGTAACTAAAGGAACACCTCCGTATACTCTAACAAGATCGAAATATTGCCAGGCCCTCAAAAAGTACATTTGACCTTTAGCAGTTTGTCGAAAAGATTCTGATAAATTTTTAGCTATAGGCTGATCCATTTTTTCTATGATATCATTACAAAAACGAATGCGTGTATATGGATTATTGTTAACACTCGATGACGTTGTTCCGTAGTAGGTATCAGCATCGGATGCTGACTGTAAGGTCAGTAACGGATTAGTATAATTAATTACCGTACCTCCTATTTCTTCGGTCATCATTGACCTGTTAGTATTATATAATCCAACTACTTGCTGTAAAGGATTTCTGTAACTTACAAAGAAATAGTTATACACTCTGTCAATATACCATCCGGCTAACGTTTCATTAGAAAATGCCTGGTCTTCGCCATACTGATTATACGGCTGGGTGTCTTCCAAAAATTTTTTACTACAGCCTGCCGAAGTTAGCAAGACTAATGATACGAGCAAATACAATATTCTATTTTTCATATTAAAGTTTGAATAATCAAAAGTTTGAAATATATTTTAAAAGCCTACATTAATTCCCAAAGCCCAGGTTCGCAGTGTTGGATATCCTACATCCGGAACATCATACATGTTTCGGTATTTATCCGGATATGGGTTATAGAAATCCCAAAGATTATATCCGGAAAGGAAAAGCCGAACGCTTTGGATTCGCGCCTTCGAAACTAAAGATGACGGCAAAGAGTAGCCTACGGTCAAACTCCGAACAAACATTCTAAATGTTGGTAACATGAAAAAGTCTGAGTTTGTGCCTCCAAACGCATCATAATAATATATATTGGGATATTTTCCATTTGGATTGGTTGTAGAATCATACATATCAACCAGGTATATAGGTTGAGACCACATAGCATTTGTGCTGGATGTACCTTGTTTTATATAATCCAAATAATTAGTACCACCCCATGACGCAGAAATTTGAGCAGTCAATGAGATTCCTTTCCATTCCGCGTTTAAATTAGTTGTGAAACCGTAACTTCTATTTGATTTTTTTAATTTTACATAATCTTCGTCGGCAACTATTTTACCATCGGGACCACCTATCGCTTTCTTGTTTGCATCCAAAGCTCCTGCTACGTCTTTATAAACCAACATACCTTTCTTTAGACCGGATTCAGAAGTGATACCCAGAAAATTTGGGCCAGCACCGGCGACACCGGAATTATTTGCATTTTGTGTTAAGTAATTCCAATAGTTATTAATATCATCATCTGTACGTAATATCCCATCATGACCGGAAGTTTCTTTCCACGTTTGGAATCCCCAAACTGGAGTAATGCCATAATTTCCTACGGCTCTTCTGGTTGTTGTAATCGAAGGATAATTAAATGGCTGATCAAAATACTTTAGGGTCTTATAATTACTAGCCCCGGTATTAACACCTATCGAATACGTAAAGTCACCAACATGATCTCTCCAGTTAACTGAAACCTCTGTTCCCCAGGAATTAAGGGCAGCATAGTTTTGCTCTGCAAACGCACCACCAACAGAGATTGGCGTATTTAAAGCACCGGACATATCAGTCAACATATTAGTAGTTGAATTAAAGTACTGGTCCACTGTAGCAGTCAGGCGACTGTCGAGGAAGGACATATCCAATCCAAAGTTCCTTTGCAGGGTACGATCCCATTGAACATTTCGGTTTGGTGTAACACCCGGGGTTAAACCTGTGACGTAAAGCCCGCCATTGTTGCCAAAACCAAAACCTTTATCAGTCGCTGCAGTATATAGTTGCTCCCATTTCCACGGTTTTATATTATTATTACCGGTGAGGCCAACATCTGCGCGGATTTTGAAGAAATTTATCCAGGAAATATTATCCTGAAAAAACTTTTCGTCTGACATTATCCAACCTGCGGATACTGCCGGAAAGAAGCCCCAATAGTTTTCAGGAGCAAAAACAGTAGATGCATCTGAACGGAACACAAATTGTAGCAAGTATCTATCTTTAAAACTGTAGTTTAAACGACCCAGATATGATAAAGTTCCTCCAGCATAACGATAAGTTATCGTATTACCAGTATTTAATGTTCCTGCAGAGACGGAAGTGCCATTATAAATACCAGCAGTAGGATTGTCATAAATCTGATATCTGTCCTCAGAACTATTTGTAGCTTTTTCTGCTGAAACCATTGCCGAAATACGATGTTCTCCAATCTTCTTATCATAAGTTACAAAGAAGTTGGATTGTTCATTTTTTGAAGTTGTGTTATCATATGTAACACGGGCGTTGGCTGTATTCAGAGTACCCTTCCATTTAGAATCATTGGAACCAATTTCAGAAAATAAATGCATGCCCTCAGTCGTAATATTCGAGTTCTGATATAGTAATTGCGGGAACATATCCTGTTCTGTATTGGTTGCCTGTTGAGACATTCCGTAATTTAACTTAAATGATAAGCCCTGAATAAATGGAACATCGTATTGTAAGGAGAAATTGACGTTATAAGTAAAGTTCTTATTGGTCGTTTGTGATCCATTATTTAACAACGCATAATAATTCCAGTTACTTAAGGAATTGTTGCCTTTTGCATTTCCTGTTTTATTTGAAGCCAATGGCGGTGAAATGTATTCATCCTGGCCGTTAATGTTGTATATCCATGGAATATATTTGGGCATGTGCAACAAGACACTGTAATCATTTTGTTCCCCACCATTTGCGTAACCGTCGCTAAAATTTATTTTAGTAAATGATTTTGCAATATCTGTATTGTTTGCAGCAATTGTGGCACCCAAATGTAGTCCACTGGCTACCTTCACATCCGTTCCGGCCCTGTATGTCCAACGTTTGAAATCCTGAGAGCCCATATTAGCACCTTGTGTATAAAAAGATGCTCCGGTAAAATAGGTAGCCTTCTCTGTACCTCCACTTACATCTAAAGAATGTTGCATGGTATTAGCGGCATGCCATGTATTCCCCAACCAATCATAATTTAAAGAATCCATACTTGCCAGTTCAGCATCGGAATACAAATTACTTTCACTTACTCCCCTGGCCCTGAGAAATTTATTGGAATAATCACCAAATTGCCTCGCATTCATCACTTTGCCATGACTTACCGCATCGTTTGTTTCAAATTTACCAGTGTAAGTTACGCGCGGCGCACCAATCCGTCCGCGTTTTGTTCTTACTATTATTGCACCTTGAGATCCGCGCGCTCCATAAATGGCAGCAGCAGCATCCCGCACCACAGTAATACTTTCAACTTCAGATAAATCAAGGTTATTAAACGCTTCCAATGAAGGCAATCCGGTTTGCGGGTCAATCTGGATCACATCATCTATGACAACTATTGGCGCAGTTCCACCTCCATCTTTTCCAAGATTAAACTGTTGCCTGACGCTCAATGTAGCCAGATCGCCTGGTCTTTGACTACCACCGGATACATTCAATCCAGGTATTTGGCCTCTTAACGCTTCGGTAATCGAAGCCACAGGAATATCTTCTATTCTTTTTAAATTGACACTAGCGATAGATCCGGTGATATCCCTTTTTTTCTGTTGGCCATATCCCACTACCACAACTTCACCCAGACCTTTGGTATCTTCCTGCATTACGATCGTAAATGTCGTTTTACTTCCTACCGGGATTTCCTGGTACTGGTAGCCAACCGACGACACCTTCAACACCGCATTGTTGGACGGGACCACAAGCGAAAACTCTCCCCTACTATTAGTAAATGTCCCACCAACAGCCTGGCCTTTTATCCCAATAGTGACGCCCTGAAGCGGATCTTGCGTATCAGCGCTTTTGATAACTCCTTTAATCGTTTTTGATTGCGCGAATAAGGAGAAGCAGCCTAACACACCAATTAACAGGATCAATGTGCTTTTAGTAAAATGTCGATTCATTTTTAAATCTTTAAGTGTAAAAAATTAAAACAGCAATTTATTGGGGCTTTTAGCCCTATGGTTAAGAATTTATTTATTATTATTTCATATGCGACAGCAATTATTTACCTGCAGAGGCTTTTGCTGAATCTCTCCTTTTTTCCCATTCTTCACCCTCTTTTTTAAGATCGTAACTCTGGGCAGAAAGATAATTATTGATTCTCCCCTTGTATTTGCCAAACCACGCATGTTTCTTCTCTGAAGTTCCTGCATCTATTGCATGCTCACGTGCTTCCGTAAGCCATGTCAATATTTGTGCTTTTTGCTTTTCGGTAAGATCGGGTATCATTTCCTGATATCCTTTATAAGTAATAGGCAATACATTGTATGTCATCCCGTCTTTTACCTTATCTACTTGTTGGGGTGTCAGTTCTTTAGACAATGCTGAAATGTAGTCCTTGTGTGACGAATCAATTTCAGTATCTTCTTCTTTTTGGTAAGAAGCTATTTCTACTTTCAACGCTGCCTTATCGGTGGTATTTTCAGCCTTTGCTGCTTTTACCTTTGCTTCTTCCTCATTTTGCCAATCATTTAATTGATGATATCTGGTTGCAATAATATCTTTTACCCGTTCAGCTTTGTCAGCATCTTTAATACCAAGAGTGCCGACAATTTTTTGTGCACGTTGATCAATTACCTTTAGATAAGTCTGCTCCTCACTTGTCTGCTGTGTATTACTTTGAGCAGTGGCCGAAATGGAAAAGACTATGAAAGCCAGCACCCAGAAATATTTTTTATTTATCATTTTTCTATGCATATTTTTTATATGATACCTTTTAAAAAAAAGTATTTTCAAGCGCAAAATTATTAACCGGATTAGCAAATTAAATTATCATCAATCATCGTTAATTGAGAAGAAAACCAGCATGTTTCTCAGCAAAAGTCAAATCCATTTTATACCAACTTTTTCTTTAGGATCAAGAGCAATCAGACGGCCGTAAAAATCTTTCTTTATTGATTGCTAAATTGTGTTACCAAAATTATCCTCACAAAAAGTTAAAATCAATGTCATGTTTTCCTATAATGATGGACGATTTCACTATTTTTAATAATTTACGCCATCATTAAAAAGGTAGTAAAAGATGGAAAAGAAGGGTGGATCACATAAAAATATCTGGTATGGACAAGGACGGCAACGCATTGAAATACCTAAGCCGGTTCTCAAATCAAAAGTATTGGTAAAAGCCATGCTGAACCAGCTTTATGTGTGTGGCCTTGGTTATTATCCTAAAGCAGCCGGGCATTATACCTCGCGCAAAAAAGGTCTGCCCGAGAATTTTCTTTTTTACTGTGTGGATGGTAATGGCTGGTATAAAATAGAAGATCAAAAATATGAAGTCAGCGCCCATGAATTTTTTATTTTACCTCAAAATATCAAACATTCTTACGGAAGTTACGATACGAATCCATGGAGCATCTATTGGATACATTTTGGTGGCGACATGTTGACTTATTTCAATTCAATACATACTGTCCAAACTTATTTTAAACCTCATCATGTGAAAGGAAGCAATGAAATTTTTTCGTGCTTTTCCAAGATATACAAAGCGCTGGAACTGGGTTACAGTAAAGACAATCTCTTATTTGCCAACATGTGCCTGTCTCATTTCTTAAGTTTGTTTATTTATAATGCAAGGCATTTCACTGTTTCGGATGAAAAACTAAGTTGTGTTGATCAGGCTATTTTGTTTATGCGCGAAAATATCAATAAAAATATTTCTCTAAATGAATTCAGCAGCCAATATCATTATTCTCCTTCGCGCTTTTCAGGTTTGTTTAAAGAAAAAACAGGCTACGCTCCTATTGATTATTTCATACAAATGAAAATGCAGAAAGCCAGCCAGCTCCTCGATTTTACTGATCAGTCTGTAAAAGAAATTTCTTTTAATATGGGCTTTGACGATCCTTATTATTTCTCACGAAGGTTTTCAAAAGTGATAGGAATGTCTCCTACACAATACAGAGCGGTTAAGAAAGATTAGATTGCTTTCTCTATCGCCTCTCCGGATAAAAAGAGGATGTCTCCGGCTTTTTGCAGAAACAGTAAACGAACCTATAACGAGGATTTTCATTCTGCCCGGTCGGGACGCTTGCCTTCCGCTGCCTGAACGATTTATGTTCAGTACGTCCTTTTAAACCAAACCATAAAATCATTCCTCATCCCCTTCCTCCTTTGTTTCGATGGCATTTACATTCTCAATCGCCTGATAAGTTTCGGCTACTTTTTCTATCAACTTTACCAGCAGTTGTATATTAGTATCCGCACAGTTTTTAAAAAGTTCAAAATCAAAATAATGAGTTTCACCTATCGGCACCGACTTGTTCCATTGAGTAGTTACCTGGTCAATGCTATCGGAATGATCGACGTGATTTTTTATTGTTAAGATTATCTCCGGTTATCGTCATTGCGAGAAGCCTCTTAGATTATTATCGGTTTTGTAAAATCATGCGGCGTCGTGGCAATCTGTCCATTATGGAGGTATATCCAAGTAGTGAAAGTTATCCCGTTCTTTGGCGTCCGCTTGTGATATTTTATAAATTGCAATCCGGATACAATTAAGGCTTACTAAAGTCCCTGTCGGATGAAGGATGAGCTTGCGCCAACAGTAGGATACTAAAAAAGCTGCCTCTCATGAGACAGCCTTCAAGTTGTATGATTGAGTAATATCCAATCATTACTTTCACCCATACTTTCCGTAGTTTAACAATATCAGTTAGTTGCTCAACCTGAGTTTGTAACTGAGGAATTGCTGTATCAAATCTATAAAAATCATTTCATTTTTTACAAGTCAACTCCTTTTAGCCATATTTGTATATTCGTAACTGTTATGGTTTTATAAATATCCTTAGTTACAAACTTAGGATAGCAGTACTTTTATTTGAACAGACTAAGGATAGCTATGGTAGAATTTATCGGTAAAAATATTTAAATGCAGTTAGCACTAATAAATACTTTCGCAGCATGAAACTATTAATTCAAGCTAGCGATGCAATTGACATTCTTTCAGAACGCCTGAAAGCACTTTCTGCTTATCCTTTTAATCCAAAAGTTTGGCAAAAAGCTACCGTTATAGATTTGGAAGCAATCTATGGAGTTTTCAGTAAGCAAAGCAATTCAATTGAAATGATAACTTTTGAGACAGTTGTGACTTCTCAAAGTTCCGAAGTATTCAAAAAGGGGTTGGATGAAGCGAAGGGATTACTGAATGAATACATTCAGCAAATAATTACATATTCCGATATAGAATCCAAGAATCAAGTATCAAAAGAGTTTAAATTGCAACGGCAATATAATACCTTATTAGATCAAAATACCATCCTATTAAAGCATTATGAACAGTTGAGAGCATCACAAAGTAGAATGAAAAGTGATAATGAAAAGTTGGCGGAAAAGCTGCAAGGGATAAAGCGACAAAATCAACATTTGATTGATAATACCTTACAATTAGATAGTGTGACATTATACACACTTTGGAAAATCACGCATAAGACGCCTATTAAAAAGTGGTATCCTGTTCTTTTGGTGTTGTTTGCTCTATTCGGAGTTTTTTTTACAATTGGAATTTATTGGCATAAATTTTTTCAATAGATGACTAATCAAATACTATCATTAGGTCGCTTCCCAACGAACGTTAACGGAATAAGAATATTTTCTTATTTAAAATTCTTAGGATAGCATGAGATTATCATCGCAATTCGTCGGAAGATTCCGCGATTATTGTTTCATATAATGACTTTAGAACTTTCATTGTAAACAAATCGGGATATTTAAATTCTACTTCAATTTCTGGTCCTGAATTGAAACAGACCGGTGTATAATATGACGATGATCCCGTTTCTATTAAATATCCCATTCCGTTTATTTTACAATTAAATGATACCTCCTTTTGAAATCTCCGAAAGTCATCGTCTCCTTTATAGTCAATCGGTGTTATAATGTATTGTGTAACTGTAAAATGTTTTGAGGTAAATAAATAAAATGAATCAATTTCACGCGTGTCTCCTTTTAGAAGTTTGACCGATGTAATGACAAGGATATCTTCGTGGTATTTATAATTTAGAATCATTGTTGTCCGGTAAAAAAAGGAGCAGAAAATGAATTCTGCTCCAAATGGTTTAGTTTAGGGTTTACTACAACAAAAAACTTTACCATGAACAAAAGTACTTTTTTTACCGGACAGCCTGTATTTTCTCAACTAATAAAAGTTATTCCCAGATCATTAATTTGCAAGGCGGCCACTGAACATAGAAGTGATAGATACTCTAAAAAGTTTGACACATATCATCATCTTCTTACCATGCTCTATACTTGTTTTCAAAACTGCACATCCTTGCGTGAAGTGACCACCGGTCTCCAGGCCAGTGAAGGGCGGCTCCAAAGCTTAAACATGCATTATTTGCCTGCTCGTAGTACCCTGGCAGATGCTAACAAAAGAAGAGCACATCATGTCTTTGAACAAATCTATATGCAGTTATATGGTAAATACAGAGAGCTTTTATCGGACAGCCGTTTTAAAGATCCATTAGTTAAACGCCTGGTCATAATTGACTCAACCACTATTAGTCTGTTCCAGGATATTATGAAAAATGCCGGGCGTGCGGCTGCCGATGGTAGAAGGAAAGGAGGCATCAAAGTACATACAGCCATGAATGCTAAAGAAAGTGTTCCTTACCTGATCCGCTTTACAGAGGCGGCAAAAACTGATATTCCATTTATGAAAGAAGTCAATCCGCCCGCAGGTTCTATCGTAGTAATGGATAAGGGCTATCATAATTTTAAGCAATTAAATAATTGGAGATTAATGAAAGTAGATTGGATCACCCGACTTAGAACAAATAATGTTTATGAAGTAACTGAAGAAAAACAAGTGTCCGAAAAAGATATTATAGCAGGAGTAATTAGTGACCAGTGGATTGTGTTAGGATATAAAATTAAAGTTGAAAAAGTACAAGGCAGATTGGTGACCTACTATGATCATGAAACACAAAGAACATTTCAATTCATCACTTCAAATAAGCGTTTGTCACCTTTAAAAATAGCAATGCTTTATAAGCAAAGGTGGCAAATAGAGATGCTATTTAAAAGATTAAAGCAGAATATGCCTTTGGAATACTTTTTAGGTGAAAATGAAAATGCTATTAAAATACAAATATGGTGCACCTTGATTGCTGACCTTCTGCTCAAAGTAGTTGCCTCACAGGTGAAACGCAGGTGGGCATTCTCAAACCTTGCGTCTTTTGTGAGATTGCATCTGCTAAACTACACACATGTATTTAAGTTCCTGGAGCATCCTGAACGGTGCAGAATATATAATCCAGCCCCAACTGAAAATCAATTGAAGCTTAACTTTTCTCCATAGGGCCTCTAAATGAAAAATAAATGGAGTACACACATTCACTACGAGCTTTCCTCTGTATTTTTATCAAAAAAATTATTAATCGGACAGCACTGATTCTTAATCCTCTATTTTTGCATATTTTCTTTCAGAAAGAAATAATCGAAATTCTAACCATTAATTTAAACAGAGCAATTTTTAAAGTAGTAATAAAATCAATGACAGTTATTAATGAATACAAAGAATATGACCGCGTGCTTATTGCCGTTGATTGCATCATATTTGGATTTGACGGAGAAAACTTAAAAGCATTGTTGATAAAAAGAGATTTTGAACCCGGTTTGGGAAGCTGGTCCCTGATGGGCGGTTTTATTAAAAATGAGGAAAGTGTGGATGCGGGCGCTGCCCGCGTGCTCAAAGAACTTACCGGCCTTACCAATATTTATATGGAGCAATTATATTGCTTTGGCGAAGTAAACCGTGATCCGGGTGGAAGGGTAATTTCTATTGCCTATTTTGCCTTGATAAAAATTAATAACTCGTTGCAATTGATGAACGAGCATAATGCGAAATGGTTTAACATACAACGGTTGCCGGCGATGGTTTTTGATCATAAAAAGATGATAAGCCTGGCAAAAGAGCGTTTGCGCATAAGGGCTGCCAGCCGTCCCGTTGGTTTTGAGCTTTTGCCTGAAAAATTCACATTGCCGCAGTTACAAAATCTTTACGAAGCCATTTATGATACCACGTTTGATAAACGTAATTTTTCAAGAAAAATCTTATCTCTTAATATACTCAAAAAACTGACTACTAAAGAAAAGTCGAACTCTAAAAAAGGAGCTTTTTTTTATATGTTTGACCATAACAAATATAAAAAGCTGGAGCACCAGGGAGTAAAGTTTATTTAGCCGCGATTCCGTTGATGAGATGAAGCGGTAATGAAAATAGCCATATAATGGTTCCTACTGCAGGACGACCGCCTGAAACGAAAAAACTTCCGCTTTTTACAACGGAAGTTTAAATTTTTAAATTGCTTTTCAGCAAGTTCCTGGGGCTTAATCCCGTTAATAATTTTTCGGTTTCGGCTGTTCGGTTTTAAAAGGATCGGATCAGGTTTCCTTTTGATTTTGGATTGGTTTTCACAAGAACGAATTCTAATTTATTTTGAAACGATATTGGATAGTTGTTTTCAAAATAAAATTGTGGTTTTTGTTTTCCTCTTTACATTTCGCAAAGAGACGATATTGGATAAAAAAAAAGTAGAAGTTGACTGATATCGGATTTTAGGGATTTTTAAAGGAATTTGGATAGATTCTGTTTTTCCCGGATTTTTGGATATTTTTTTTATGATTAATGCCTACATCAACATCAATCAACTTCTGGAACAAAGATAGAAGTTCTGTGGCTTCTGCAAAGAGCAGGATTGCTCTTTTTTGCGCATATGAGAATTACTGTTTAAATAGTAAAATATACCAAAGAAAGATGTGAAACATACGATTTTGCAAATCGTAAGATTACTTTTGATTTCCTGTAAATAATTAATGGGTAAAATTAATGAATTGAGAATTAACAGGTTGCAGAAATTAATTCATATACTTCTTGCGCTGATTTACAGACGGTAATTATTGCAAAACGAAAAAATGCCAATTCATCTTATTTGTGCTTTTACTGAAAAGCAATTTATGTTAATTGCTGTTTTAAGGAAGAAAAGCGCAAAAAACAGCAATTAACTATTTTCAAGGTTGCCAACTTTCAAAAAGTTGGCAACCTTGAAAATAGCTTATTTCGCCAAACTCTGAATAATATCATATTTGGTTACGATGTGATAATCTCCTGTTTCGTCTTTGCTCAACACCGCTCCGTTTTGTTTGGAAATAAGATTGCTTATTTTTTCTACTTTCATATCAAAAGGAACAACCGGGTATTCTTTTTCAATTACAGATGCAACGGTTTGTTCTTTTATGTTTGGGCCCCTTAATATTTTATCAAACAAGCCACCTTCACTTAATGAGCCGGCGATTTCATCAGAATCGTTCATTACAGGAAGATTTTCTATATCATATTTTCGCATCAGTTCGATTGCTTCCGAAACCGTTTGTTCTGCTTTTATAGTTACTAATTTTTGAGTTCCGCGGCCTGATACGAGGTCTTTGAATGTTTTTACTTCCAAAAAGCCTCTTTCCATCATCCATTGGTCGTTATAAATTTTTGCTACATAACGGCTGCCATGATCATGAAAAATGCAAACTACCACATCATCTTTTTTCAGGCTTCCTTTCAATTGCATCAAACCTTGCAAGCAACTTCCGGCACTGTATCCACAAAACAAACCTTCTTCTTTTGCAATCCTTCTTGCCATCAGAGCTCCGTCCTTATCCGTCACTTTGGTAAACGCGTCAATATATTTCATATCGTAATTTGCAGGAATAAAGTCTTCTCCAAAACCTTCACTGATATATGGATACACTTCATTTTCATCAACGATTCCGGTATCAAAGTACTTTTTCAATAAAGAGCCATAACTGTCTATTGCCCACACTTTTATGTCTTGATTTTTTTCTTTTAAATATTTACCTGTTCCTACGATAGTACCGCCTGTTCCGGTAGCAACAACGAGATGAGTAATTTTTCCTTCTGTCTGTTCCCAGATTTCCGGGCCCGTTTGTTCGTAGTGTGCTTCACGATTAGCCAGATTATCATATTGGTTCACATACCAGGAATTAGGTACTTCTTCTGAAAGTCTTTTGGAAACGGAATAATAAGAGCGCGGATCATCTGGTTCTACATTTTGAGACACTAACTGTTGTGATGAAGAATAACCCCCCCCCATCGCCAATTGCTTTTATAGACGGTGTGAGCTGTTCAGGGTCGTCATGCCCCTCGGCCAGCAATTTGACCATGCTGACTTCTATGCTATAAATTGCTGCGCATCATCTCAAGCGTGGCAACAGCTCAGCATGCCCAGCGCCAGCACATCAACCTCGCGAGCAAGGATGACCCAGCGTCGATGTCGTCCTTGTTCCACTCGATGATGGTGAAGCTTTCCTCCATCGCCGATTTTCATCAGTAGTCATGGTCGATGTTCTGGGCTAGGCTTACCAAAACCCCCCACACGGCCGCTCAGATGGCGCGGAAATCCATGCAGCTGTGAGCGCATTCAGCACCATGGGCGAGCCTGGATTCCTCCTGGATCCAGCCGATGCCCCGCATTTCGTCTTCGCTCGCCCGGCTGTCCGAGCCCCAGTGAAAACACGCGTCCACGGCATCGATCGTGTCGTCCTATAGCCCAAGAACCTGCACCTCCCGGCAACGCAGCGCGGGAGCGATAGCAGATGACATTGGCAGTCAGCCCCGTATGGTTGCCGCCATATTTGGCATAGACATACTGCATGATCTCCGCGCCGCTCGTGCTCCAAATCGACGATATCTATTGGGCGGCCGGTCGTGCCCCCGTCGAAGAAATCGGCCGAACACCAGCGACACTTTCGAGGGGTCGACTTCCGTGATTCCAGCACGAAGCACACTGCTGAATCGGTGGCCTAGTCCCGGCCCTGTAGAGGAATTTCTAGATCTAGCGCAAGCGTACGACATCGTGCACCGTGAGACATGGTGCAGTTTGTAGGGATCAGGCAGAGCCCTGACGAAAGGGTTTTGAGGATCGCCTCTGGAATGCCGTTCGGATCGGCGTGCCCGCCCAGGTCAGGCGCTCGACGTTTCTGCGTGTTCGCCGTTGCTGATGGTCTGGTTGTATAATTGTATTTGAGGTCCTCGAGGCTGAAGCAAATGCGCGAAGCAGAAGCGCTGCGTCTCCCTGATCGCCTGGACTCGCGGAACAGTCGAACCATCTCCTCGGGGTCTTGATGTGGCGTTCGGCATCGGCCTTCTAGGCGGTGGCCGGCTTCGAGATTGTCCAGTGCTCGCAGACAGGTGACCGCGTCCTGCAGAATGCGCCGGCCCGGTTTGTGTACATACACGTCATTGGTGGCCAGCATCGGCGCCGTGACGCCGGCAAGATCGGCGAGACGATTCAAGCGTTCCACGATTGCCGGCAGTGGCGCAGGCCGCGCCGACCAGATGGCCGGGTTCTTCGGCGACCAGCGCGGCGAGGGTTTCTTCGCTCGTCTTATCGGTTTCGTCGGGCAGGACGATGAAGAGTTCACCCTGAGAAATCCTCCGTTGGCAGCCCTATCCACCTAGTTACAAGGTCCGAAGTGCAGCTGCACTTCCTCTTCCTCCGCCCTGTTCCGAAGATTGCCCAGGCGCTCAGGAGCTCCAGCAGGCCATGCAGCCTCTGCGTTGCAGGTGATGATATCGGGGGTACCATCAGCAAAGACCAGCCGGGTCCCGACCAGATAGCGAAAGCCCTGGGGCTTCGGGATCTCGGTGTACCGGAAGCGCCACATAGGCCTCACTACACCCGCGGTGTAATTGCGGTCCGCAAAGCCCATGCCTCGAGCTCAGCGCCGGCGGCGGCGAGCACCAGCTCCTCCGATGTGACTGCTGCAAAAGAACGGTACCCGATGGAGACGAACGCAGACCGGGTGCTCCACAGACTCAGAGACATCGCGCCGCTGTACTCCACCATGCGCTGCTCATGGTGTCGTGGAGGAACCATTCAGTTGCTGCGACCCTGAATAGGCCCCTCGCGGAAAATCCAGAAGCGACGCCCACCATCGTCTTCGGCGACGGTACCCGATGCGGCCCTCGTCAGAACCGCTTGTACTCGGCGTTTGCGCGGGCTCCGATCGATGCGGCGGTGAGCTGCAATTTCGCCGGCACGCTCCACCATTCGGCGGCGGATGCTCGTCCCGCCCCAAGCTTTGACTAGTGAGGGGACACTATCCCAGACGAGTGTCCTGGCCGCCCATCTTGTAACTTCTGCAAGGGGAACCATGATCGGCTCGGGCGCCTGGAACAGCCGCAATGGCCGGCGGAGCAAAGGATTGGTGGTCGCGTTCGGATCATCCTCGTTCTCCTGCCACCGCTCCAGGACCATGGCGCGTTTGTAGATGACTGTTAGCGAGTTGCTCGCATCACCGCCTGCGGCCCGAAGCCGGCTTGCCATCCGGTTATAGAGCTTGTCGATCTTCGGAGCCCGCCGTGTCGAGAGCGCTGTCTGTTGTTCCTCAGCTCCGACAGTAACTCGCAGCGATAGAAAGCCGGATCATGTCGATGCCGAACCCCTGGATCGTATTCGAGGATCAACCGTCGACCTGATGGATGAACAGCCGCGCAATATGCAGCGCATCGCGCGGCGCGCGCCACATTACTGATAGCGAGACGGCTTCGTGGTCGGCGAGAACAAATGGAAGGTCTGAGTGCCTACGAGCCCGCCGAGCCGGCTCAAGGTTGTATGCTAGGTCGGCGCCGCGATACCAGCACATCGTCCATGATGCTGATCGGCTCGGCGACGCTGCTCGGTGTAATAGTCGACGAGCGGCAGCGTGCACCAGCCGCTCATTGATAGTGCTCAGTGCCTGGTCGAGGCGCAGCAGG
Organism: uncultured Chitinophagaceae bacterium; assembly: GCA_963706825.1. Classification (GTDB taxonomy): domain Bacteria; phylum Bacteroidota; class Bacteroidia; order Chitinophagales; family Chitinophagaceae; genus Ginsengibacter. The sequence goes on from CAVPNT010000009.1 coordinate 381,097, forward strand.
CGGTAGCCGGCGCCGTAACCGAGCCGCGCGACGTCCGGACCCGCGGGTATAGAGCTGGCCGACTGCTTGAGGCCCATCTGGGTGAGGCTGACATGCCATCCGCACTTCATCGAGCCGCACGCAGCAACGGCAGATGAGCAAGGGCCGTTGCGGATCGGCGATGACCATGCCCTGTATTTGACGTGCAGCGACCAGGCGGTGACGATGGCGGGTCATGGCACCCTGCACGCTGAAAACGAAGTTCAGCACAAGCCCGGCCTGTGACGATCGAGCATCGCCGTCTCCCCGCCAAACACATGGCTGACGCCCTGATATGTCGAGAAACGAGGTCGCCATAGGCAGCTATCGTCATGATGCTACTAGCGGCGAGGCATTGGAATGCCAGTCGGCAAAATCGGTAAACAGATGGGTTACCCCCGCCCCGCCCCTTCATCTCCCGCGCCTCGAGATTGGACACAGAGCGCGCGCATCCGAGCGGCTGCTTCGCCTGATAGAAAACCGGTGCTCGCTGCAGATCGAGCGCGACGTCTCGATTGCCCCCATCCGCTTTTCCCAGCGCCAGCGTACGGTGAGCCAGGCGAGAGCGGGATCAGCTCGCCTCAGACAATCGGTCGCCCAGCGTGCAGGCTCAGCACCAGATGTGGTGGTGGCCGGCAACAGATCCGGCTCGTCCTCCCTTCCCGCAAAGCCCTTACAGCGAGCCAGGTCTTTGTCGAATTCCACCAACCACTCCTCGCATCCGCGGCCACCGAGCTGCCCCTTCTGCAACTCGATCTTCCATGCAGGCGCCGGCGCGAGCATCGAAGGTGGCGATCGGCTCGGCTGGAACCACCCGCCACCTGAGGCGCGCCGCACTTGCTTCCCTCCCAAAGCCGGTACGCACCAGAACGGAATTGCCCCCTGCCGGACTGAGGCTCAGCCGTCGGGAGACGGTAAAATCGAGCGCCTTCATCCTCCGAGCCGGTGTCTGTAACTACTCCTGCCGCTACAGCCCGGCAGCCGATTGCCTCCTCATGCCCAAAGCAGATCGGTCGCGGTGCCCTGTCCATGCGGCCCACATGATCTGGTCGTTGATGCTAAGACCGGAAGACCCCCGTACTGGATAGGGACGCTGACTGGGTGTTGCCGTACGGATGAGCAAGCGGCTGCTGGCATCAAGGAGCGAGCGTGCAATGCCGAGGCAAGCCCAGGATATGGGTTTCTTTGCCGTGATTCATAAATACTTTGTGCAGTACAGCAAGGAACAGCGAACAGGCCTTCGGTACTTGCTGCGTCGGACCCGATCGACGGCTTTTTTCAAGAGGTCTATCGGCTGGAAATGCTCCAGCGCCCGCTGTTTCGTAGGACCCGACGAGACGGCCCCCGTTCTATCAAGAGAAGAATATACATTAAACCGGGCCACGGTTCTCAAGCCGGTTCCGCCGCTGGTGCTGCTTTTGCTCCCCGGCTTCCTATGCTAGAGGACCATTTCCGGCAAGCCGCCGGCCGACGACTGGATCGACATCCTGCTCGCGCTGGACGACAAGATCTTGCTCCGGCCTACGCCGATGTGCTCGATCTGCCGGTCGACCTTCCGCCGCAAGACCTGCGCTTCCACATCTTCACCAGCGGGCTCAAGCCCGATCACCTCAAGGTGGTCGTGACATTTCGCGCAAGTTCGGCGCTACCGCTTCCTCTACATCCCCCAGATCCCGATTTCGCCGCCATCGCGGGCAACTGTTCGGCCAGAGTGGGCAGTTCCCCTTGATCGTCTATGGCTGGGTGCTGGCGGGCAAGACCCGCTGTCCGAGGTCGAGCGGCTGATCCATCTCGATTGCGACATGCTGGTGCGCGTCCCCATCGAGCGGCTCGACGCGCCCGGCATGCAGGGCTTTCCGCTGGCCGCTGGCGCCCAGCGCTGATGATGCCGTGCCCAGATCATGACGCGGCGCTCGACGGTGATCGATCCGCGCGGCATCTTCTATTCCGGCCATGCGCTATTTCAATTCGGTCTTCTCGCTGATGGAAATACCGCCAACGGCGCAGCCTCAAGGTCGACGAAGATGTTCACCCTGGCCATCCACGACGGCACGCTGGGCGAGAAACGACTACGACCAGGATTTCCTAATCTCGCCTTCCGCGAGACCGGCCGAGCTCGACCGCTTCTGGAACCGGCCCTGACCCGCGTCCGGTGCACGGTGCCACCTACGTGCCGCCGACTATACCGGCGAGCAAAACCCGGTCGGCTGAACCAGAAGGTCGCCGATAAACCGGCTGACCGCCACGCCATGACCAATGATGTGTTCAATCACTACCTGGTCGACAGCCTGGCCTGGCGGCACCTCCAGGCGCTGGGCGACGAACCGCCTGATCCGCAGTGCCATGTATGGATGGTGACGTTTATCGGCACCATCCTGCTGGCGAACGCATCAGATGTCGAGTGACACGTTAACGGAACAGGACAGCCACGTATTGCTCAGGGCTTCGAACATGTGGGTTCCATTCGCCGGCAGGATAGTGCCGAAATCAGCGGCCCGCCATCGCGGTTCCATCGGCGCCCTGGACGCCGATCTTCCGGTTGAGCCGCTGCGCCCAGCGGATGAAGGGCTGCTGCCAGGCGGGGCGGCGCTCGACGAGGTAGTGGTAGAAGACTTCATTGGTCATCACGTGCCGGTAGAGCCGGACGAAGGCGACCTTCTGGTTGACCAGCCAGGGTTTGTGCTCGCCGGTATAGTGCAGGACGTTTGGGTTGAGCGCTCATGTGCGCGGGCCGCGGGTCGAGCAGGTTCCAGAAGCGGTCGAGCTCGAGCCAGTTCTCGCGGAAGGCCAGGTTGAGGAAATCCTGGTCGTAATAGATCTTGGCGAGCGTGCCGTCGTCGATGGCGCGGCTGAATTTGCTCGTCGACCTCGAGCTGCGCGCCATTTGGCCATGTCGATCAGCAGCAGGCCGGAGTTGAAGTAGCGCATGGCCGGATCGAAGATGCCGCGCGGATCGATGATGGCGCGGCGCGTCATGATCTGCGCGCCGACATAGTCGGGCACGGCGGCGAGCGGGAAGCCCTGCATGTCCATCTCGTAGAGCCGCTCGATGGGCACGCGCACCATCATGTCGCAATCGAGATAGATCAGGCGCTCGACATCGGCGCGGCAGGAGCTTGGTCGACAGCACCCGCGCATAGACGATGTTGGAGAGACTGGCCGCATTGTAGTGCGCACGCTCCGGCGATCGAGGTGAAGGTCGGGTTGGCGTCGATGTCGTAGGAAATGAGCTCGGCGCCGAATTCGCGCGTGATCTCGCTCGAGCCACCTCCAGGTGATCGGGCTCTGAAAGCGGGCGGTGGAAGAGGTGGAAGCGGATGTCCTTGCGGCGGAAGGTGAACAGGCACACCGAGCGCATCAGCGCATAGGCAGGGGCCCAGTAGCGGTCGTCGAAGGTCAGCACGATGTGGATCGGCGCGGCCATCGGGCGTCGGTGCTCCCGGATGGTGGTGCTCTCTAGCATAGGAGGTCGGCGGAGCAAGCCGGGACGCCGGGCCTGTCAGACGCGGGCTTGACTCTGCAACCGAGTCTGATGTTCTCTATTTGTTCTCATACGGGAACAGGGAGGGCCTCATGCAGGTCCTGTCCAAAGAGCGGGCGCTGCGAGCATCTGCGGGCCCGCATCGAAAGCATCGAGAAACGGCCGGCGCTGCAGGATTTTGCCGCGCCAGACCGCCGGCAGAGGGGCTGTTCGCGCTCCCGCCGGGCTGCTGCATGAGGTCTTTGCCGATACCGGCCGCGATGCCGGACCGGCTTTCGGCTTCACGCTGGGCCTGGCCCGGCCGCTGCTCGATGCCCGAGCCGTCCGGCCCTGCTGCTCCTGCAGCTGACGCGCGCGACGCCCAGGATCTGGGCGTGCCCTATCCGGCTCGGTCTCCGCAGCTTCGGCATCGATCCCGGACCAGATCGTCTTCGGCCGGATGGAGAGTGCGACCGATCTGCTCTGGGCCATCGAGGAGGCGATCGGCTGCCGGGCGGTCGCGGCGGTCATCGCCGATACCGGCCCCGAGGTCAAAGCCCTCGATTTCACCGCCTCGCGGCGGCTGAGCCTCAGGGCCGCGGCGGGCGGCAGCTCGGTGTTCCTGCGTCCGCACCGGCCTCGGACGCGAGGCGAGCGCGGCGCGGCTCCGCTGGCGGGTCGAACCGCAGCCGAGCGCGTCGCCGCCCTTCGATGCCCGCGCCCCCGGCGCTGCCGCGATGGAAGATCGAGCTGGAGAAAGGGGCGGCTCGGATCGCGCGCGCGATCCGCAGGGAGTGGTTGGTGGACTGGACGGAAAATGGCTTCGCAGTGGTTGCACCAGGAGGAGGAGTGAGAGCCCGACCTGCTGCCGGCAGTCCGACCGCCGCTATCTGGCGCTCACCCTGCCGCGCTGGGCGACCGATTGTCTCAAGCGGGCTGACCGATCGCTCGCCGGCTCGACCGCGGCCGCTGGTGCTGTGGGAAAAGCAGAAGGGCGCGATGCGCGTCGTCGCGCTCGATCTGGCGGCGAGCGCCGCCGGGCTCTTCGTCGGGCAAAGCCTGTCGGATGCGCGCGCCATCTGCCCATCCTCGAAGCGCGCGAGATCGATCCGCAGGCCGATCGACGCAGCTCTTTGCCGATTTCGCCGACTGGCACTCCAATGCCTCCCCGCTCGTCGGGCTGCTGACCGATCAGCGCGCCCTATGGCGATCTCGTCCTCGACATCACCGGCGTGAGCCATCTCTTCGGCGGCGAAGCCGCGATGCTCGCGCGGCTCACGCAGCGGCTCGTAGAACTCGGTTTCAGCGTGCAGGGCGCCATCGCCCCGACCATCGGCGCCGCCTGGGCGCTGGCGCATTTCAATCCGGGCACGATCATTGCACGATCCCGCGACGGCGCTCGCGCCATCTGCCGGTCGCGGCGCTCCGGCTCGACGAAGGCGCAGATCATGAGCCTCACCCAGATGGGGCTCAAGCAGATCGGCCAGCTCTACGAGCGCACCGCGACAGTCGCTCGACGGCGCGGTTCGGCGCCGGCTTCCTGCTGCGGCTCGATCAGGCGCTCGGCCTGGTCGAGGAGCGGCTCGTGCCGCGCCTGCCGCTGGTCGACTATTACGCCGAGCGGCGCTTCGCCGAGCCGATCGGGCTCATGGACGATGTGCTGATGACCGCGCGCGATCTGGCGCTGCAGCTCACCGAGCCGGCTCGAGCAGGCGGGCTCGGGGGCGCAGACCTTCCATCTCTTCCTCTATCGCATCGACCACAAGGTCATCACGCTCTCGGTCAATGCGGCGCGCGCGACGCGCGATGCGCATCACATCGCGCGGCTGTTCATCCATCGCTCCGAGCGGCTCGGCGGCGAATACGATGCGGGCTTCGGCATCGACATGATCCGGCTCGCCGCGAGCTCGCTGTCGGAGCTTGGCGGCCGCGCAGACCGGTGCCTTCGAGACGCGCGATGGCGCCGAGGACCTCGACCAGCTCTACGACCGCATGACCAGCCGGCTCGGCCCGCAGGCGGTGGTGCGCAGCAAATTCGTCAACAGCCACATCCCCGAGCGTGCGGTGCGTCTTCGAGCCGGTGGTGGCGCGCACCGAGGACGATCCCAACGCCGCGCCCGATCCGCGGCTCCGCGCCCGTTGCGCCTGTTGCCGCGCCCGAGCCGATCACGGTGCGCTCGCCGAAGTTCCGGATGCGCCGCCGCCCAGCATGGTCTGGCGGCGCGTCACCTATCGCTTCGTCAAAGCCTCCGGGCCCGAGCGGATCGCCGCCGAATGGTGGACCGTGCCCGCGAAACTGCAGCTCACCGCGCAGTCGATCGAGGCCGCGCAGACGCCGGGCGGCGCAGGGCGATATTACGAGGAAGGCCGCGACACCCGCGATTACTACATCGCCGAGGACGATGGCGGCCGGCGCTTCTGGCTGTTCCGCGAGGGCCTGTTCGGGGTCGCGGCCGAGCCGCGCTGGTATCTGCACGGGTTCTTCTCATGAGCGGCGTCGTCGAGCTGCCGCGCCGCGCCGACGCTCGCTCTCGCGCCGCCCGATTATGTCGAGCTGGTCTCGACCTCCAATTTCTCGTTCCTGCGCGGCGGCTCGCATCCGGAGGAGCTGGCGCTCACCGCTGCGGCGCTCAGGCCTCCAGGGCTTCGGCCTCTGCGACCGCAACTGCTTTGCCGGCGTGGTGCGCGCCTATGTGGCGCTGCGCGACATGGAACCCGCAGCCCGAAGACTTTCCGCTATCTGGTCGGCACGCGGCTCTTCTTTGCCGACGGCACGCCCGACATCGTCGCCTATCCCACCGACCGCGAGGCCTATGGCCGGCTCTGCAAGCTGCTGAGCATCGGCAATCTCAGGAGCGAGGCCGAGAAGGGCGAATTCGAAGCTCTGCTTCGGCGATCTCGCGACCGGCCCTCTCGGACGTCAAGGTGGTGGACCTGACGAGGAAGATTTCACCTCGGGCCAGCTCTTCATCCTGATGCCCGACGAGACCGACTGGGCAGCGAAGCGAAGCGACGCTCGCGCCGCTCTGCGGCAAAAGCACCGGGCCGCGTCTGGGTCGGCGCCGCCTGCCGCTTCGCCGGCAACGACCGCGCGCGGCTCAATCGGCTCGCCGATCTCGCACGCGCGTCACGGCGCGCCGCTGCTCGCCACCAACGACGTGCTCTATCACGAGCCCGGCCGCCGCGTGCTGCAGGATGTGGTCACCTGCATCCGCGAGCACTGGACGATCGTCGAGGCCGGCCGCCGGCTCGAGGCCAATGCCGAGCGCCACATCAAGACGCCCGAGGAAATGGCGCGGCTGTTTCGCGAGCATCCCAGAGGCCATCGCCGAAACGATGCGCTTTGCCGCGCGCATCGGCTTCAGCCTCGACGAGCTCAAATACAATTATCCCACCGAGACCATCGGCAATGGCGAGACGCCGCAGGAGACGCTGGAGCGGCTGACCTGGGAAGGTGCCGCGAGCGCTATCCGAATGGCGTTCCAGACGCGATCCTCAAGACCCTCTGGTCCGAGCTCTGCCTCATCGCCTACAAGGGCTATGCGCCCTATTTCCTCACCGTGCACGACATCGTGCACTATGCGCGCTACGATCTCAAAATCCTCTGCCAGGGGCGCGGTTCGGCGGCCAATTCGGCGGTCTGCTTCTGTCTCGAGATCACCGAGGTCGATCCCGACGAAAGCGTCGATCTGGTGTTCGGCCGCTTCCTCTCAGCACCGAGCGCGACGAGCCGCCCGACATCGACGTCGATTTCGAGCACGAGCGGCGCGAAGAGGTGATGCAGTATGTCTACACGCAAATATGGCGGCAACCACACCGGGCTCACCGCCAATGTCATCTGCTACCGCTCGCGCGCCGCGCTGCGCGAGGTCGCCAAGGTCTTCGGGCTCTCCGACGACACGATCGATGCGATCAACCAGCTCCATTGGGGCTGGGACAGCCGGGCGACCGAAGAGGAGATGCGCAGGTATCGGGCTCGATCCGAAGGAGACGACGGCTCGCCATGGTGCTCGAATGCGCCAGCGAGCTGCATGGCTTTCCGCGCCATCTGAGCCAGCATGTCGGCGGCTTCGTCATCACCCGTGACGAGCTCGACCATCTGGTGCCGATCAGCAAATCGGCGATGGAAAGCCGCGCCATCATCGAATGGAACAAGGACGATATCGACGCGCTCGGCATCCTCAAGGTCGATGTGCTGGCGCTGGGCATGCTGAGCTGCCTGCGCCGGGCCTTCGAGATGATGCACAGCAACTACGGCGTCGACGTCAGCATGGTCGACTTGCTGGCCGAGGGGCATGCACCACCCTGAAACAGCGCGCCCCGTCTATGATAATATATGCGCACCCTGAACGAAAAAAAAAAAAAAAAAAAAACACCTAAAAACACAACACGGCACGTATTGCTATGACGCCACGGGAATCGGCGCTCCTCCTCGCGGGACAGCACGTGACCGACGTACCGCCCGGCGTGCTGAGCGGCACCCGTACCGGCGCGTTCGCGGGCGCCCCGCCCCAGCGTGGCCGGCACCCGCTGGTCGTGCTGTCCCCCGGCTTCTCCCTGCCGCGCTCGTCGCTCACGTCCCTGGCCGAGGACCTGGCGAGCCGTGGCTACGTCGTCGCCGCGATCGACCACACCTACGAGAGCTTCGGACGACGTTCCCTGACGGCCACACCACGACCTGCGTCGCGTGCGAGGAGAAGACACCCGAGCTGGCGCGGAAGGTGGTCAGGGGGCGGGTCGCCGACGTGTCCTTCGTCCTCGACCGGCTGCTCGGCTCGCGGACCTGGAAGGGGCTGGTCGACCCGTCGCGCATCGGCATGGCGGGGCACTCCATCGGCGGCGACAGCACGGCCGCGGCCATGGAGGCCGAGATCCTCCGCATCCGCGCCGGCATCAACATGGGCACGCACCATCAACACGCCCATCGCGCGGGACCTGGTCGTGTCCGTTCCTGCTGATGGGAACCGCGCAGACGCACATCCCGGACTCCACCGCAGACCCCTCCTGGAAGGACGATGCCGTACCTGACCGGGTGGAAGCGCTGGATCACCGTGGCCGGCACCCAGCACTCCTCGTTCACCGACCTCCATCCGCTCGCCGATCGGCTCGGTCTGGACTTCGGCACCGACATCTCCGGGGTCAGGGCCGTACAGATCACCAGGGCCTATGCCGCCGCCTTCTTCGACCTGCATCTCCGGCACCGGCCTGCGCCCCTGCTCGACGGGCCGTCCGGCGACTACCCGGAGGTGGCTTTCTGGAACTGACCGGGGACGGCTCCGCGCCGCCCCCGGTCTCGGTCAGCGCCCGAAGACCATGAGCGCGGAGCCCCGGTCGTTCGGGTACGGGGTGAAGGCGTAGCCGGTCTGGGTGTAGAGCAGCCCATGGGAGACGACAGCGCCGCCGCCGCCGGACAGCGCGCCGCCTCGGCCCGGCAGACCGTTGACGCCCTGCACGTCACGCATGGTGTCGTAGCTCCACAGGACCTCACCGGTGCGGGCGGAGTAGGCGCGCATCTTGCCGTCCATGCCGCCCTCCCAGACGAGGCCGGGCGTGGTGGTCACCGCCGGGGTGAAGCCGCGCTGGCAGATGTCCGGGTACGCGGCCGCTCCCCCGGTGGTGCACCCGTCCGCCGGGCTCGGCGCCTGCCACACCACGTGCCCGGTGGCCGGGTCGAGGGCGAACAGCGTGCCGGGGTTCGCCATGTACGTCGCGACGTACAGCCGGTGCCCGTCGTAGCTCGAACCCCACTGGATGCCGGACAGGCCGCCGTTCGGCATCGGCTGGGACAACTGCCGTCGCCAGACCGCCTTGCCGGTACGGGCGTCGAGCACGTGGTAGACGCCGACCTTCTGCCCGATGCCGACCAGGCGCCGGCCGCCGGCGGTGAACAGGTTGGGTGCGGCGCCGAGATCGAAGTCCAGCGCGGTGCCGTCCGGCAGATTGGGGCAGTACTTCTGGTCCTCCGGCTGCGCGCTGCCGCATTCCCCGCGCCAGGTGTCGACGTCGGTCATCTTCCGCGTCCACCGGGCCCGGCCGGTCGTGGTGTCGAGCGCCAGTACGGAGTCGAAGTGGCCACCGCTGCCGGTGTAGTTCTGCCCGGTGCCGACGTAGAGGGTGCGGGTGACCGGGTCGACGGCCGGGGTGCTCCACACGCCTCCCCCGGACGGCGCGTACTTGGGCAGGCCGTTCGGCCATGTCCCGTCCTGCCGGGCCTTCGGCACGGTGTAGTAGCGCCAGGCCGGACGCCCGGTGTCGGCGTCCAGCGCGTCGAGGTGGCCGCGGAACGTACAGCACGCGTGGTCCTTGCCGAGGACGTTCTCGCCGCTGGACACCCCGACGTACACCCGGTCCCCGAAGACGAGCGGTGAGCTCGTCACGACGGCGCCGAGGGTGTCGTCGAGCCGCCGCACCCATTCCAGCCGTCCGGTGCGCTGGTCGAGCGCGTACAGGTAGCCGCGTATGTCGCCGAAGTAGACCTTGCCGCGGGCCACCGCGGGCCCGTCCTGCACCTGCGTGATCCCGGTGCCGACCGAGGTGAGGTCGAAGCTCCACCTCGCGGCGCCGGTACGCGCGTCGCGGGCGTACATCCGTCCGTCCGGGCTTCCGAAGTACACCGTGCCGCCGACGACGGCCGGCTGGCTGCGCGGCGTCCCGGCCTCCTGCGGGTACGCGAACGCCCATTTGAGCTTCAGCCCGCCCACGTTGGCCGGGGTGATGTCGTGCTCGGCTGGGTTGGACCGCGAGCCGAGCCGGTCTCCCTGCCAGGTCGGCCAGTCGCCGCTCGTAAGGGCCGGCCGTACGGCGGCCGCGGACGACCCGGCCAGGGGCAGCACCGCGCTCACCAGGGCGGCCGTGATCAGTAATGTCGTCCCGCGTCCACGGACTGCGCGCATGCCGATCTCCCTTCGATGCCCGCGCCGTCGGCGGGCCTTCGCCAAGAATGACGAAAGCACCGGGAAGGGCGCATCGACCGATGGGCCATAACGAATCAACCGAAAGTCGCGCGACATCGGCCGATCGGGACTTCCGTCAGGCCGAAGGCCGTTCCCACCAGAGGTCGGCCTCACGATCGAGATTGGCGATGACGGTGTTGGCCGCGGCGACGACGCCGAAGAGAATGGCCAGGCTGCGGTGCCCGAGCAGGTCGAGGCAGACCAGTGCCAGGAAGAAGACGAGCCCCTGGACGGCGATGGACACCGGCCGCCGGGAGCTTCACGCGGGCCTTGGGCGAGGCGAACAGCCCCCAGACCACGGCGGCCGCCAGGGGCGCCCCGATGCCCAGCAGGAGACCGACGGCGAGCCCGTCGCCCGTATCGGCGCCCCACCAGGCGAAGACGGCCAGGGCCGCGAGCTCGATGAGGAAGGCCAGCACGTCGTTCACCAGGCGCAACGGTCCTTGAGATCGTGAGGTCGCCCCCGGCCAGGCGCTCCCAGCGCGGCAGCTCTGCGTAGGTTGTCGCGCCCACCAGCGCCCAGACGAGAACGGCCACCGGCACGGGCCAGGCCGCCCACGACGCGACGACCGCGGCCAGCAGTTGCAGCACACTCAGGCCGATGGTCACGGTCCCCGGGACCGCCACCACGACCTTGACCTTGTCGCCGGGCGTCGCGAAGACCGCGGGCAGCCCGATGAGCAGCAGCAACGCCGCCCCCGCGAGCACCGGCGAGTGCGCGGCCAGCGCCCACGGCGTGGCCACCCAGGCGATGATCTCGGACGCGAACCGCAGCACGGCCGGGGGCTCGTACCGGGACGCCGCTTCGGACGCGGGATGCTCACTTGTGGAAGACAGCGGTCTCTCCGGTTCCGTGCGGGACATTCCAGGCACGCACAGTGTGCCGCGCGGCCGATCCCTCGCCAGCGGTGGCCCTCCCGCTCGAGAATTCCTCCCCGGTTTCGCCGTGAGCCAACTCGCCGTGAATGGCCCTTTCCTGAACGACAAGAACAGAATGTAGTGCATTTCCCGCCATAGCCGGTATTCATCGGATCGGCACCGCTGACCTGCCGCTATGCCTCTTATCAGGTCGGCATCAGATTGATAGCATCACCCGGCGGGCATCGGATTATGTACGGCCCCATAACGGGGCCGAATAATTCCAGGAAATGCCCGCCAGAAGTAAATGACCGATTTGCGGTGATCGAGGGCTGCCGGCAGGAGTGCGGCTCCCGCGATGAAGGGAGCAGGATGTCGTCCACCCTCGCCCGGCAGCTGAGACGTGCCGGACTCGCCGCATTGGCCGCGTTCGCCCTCGCCTCCGCTCTCGGCCATCGGCCGTCCCGGCGTCCGCCGGAGCCCTCGGCGGCAGACACCGATCCTCTCGCCGCGGTACCCGTCAAGCGCGCGTGTCCCGATCCGGCGCGGGCCGGGCAGGTGACCTGTCTGGCGCTCGTCCGCACCGACGTGCGCGCGAAGCCGCCGTCCAGCCGCAACGCGCTGCCCGCCGGGCTACGGCCCGGCCGACCTGCAGAGCGCCTACAAGCTGCCGAGCTCGACCGCCGGCGCCGGCCAGACCGTCGCCATCGTCGACGCCTACGACGACCCGAACGCCGAGTCCGACCTGGCCGTCTACCGCTCGCCAGTACGGCCTGCCGCCGTGCACCACCGCGAACGGCTGCTTCAGCAAGGTCAACCAGACCGGCGGCACCACCCTGCCCGGCGCCGGACACCGGCTGGGCCGGGCGAGATCTCGCTCGACCTCGACATGGTCTCGGCGATCTGCCCGAACTGCCACATCCTGCTGGTCGAGGCGACCTCGGCCAGCCATCAGCCAACCTGGGCACCGCGGTCGAACACGGCGGTCGCGCTGGGCGCGAAGTACGTCTCCAACAGCTACGGCGGCGGCGACGAGGCCGCGCCGAGCCGCCGACGCCGTCCACTTCAACCACCCGGGCGTGGCGATCACCGCGAGCTCCGGCGACGGCGGCTACGGCGTGGAGTACCCGGCCACCGTCCCGCACGTCACCGCGGTCGGCGGCACCTCGCTGACCCGGGACGCCAGCGCCCGCGGCTGGACCGAGACGGCGTGGAGCGGCGCCGGCTCCGGCTGCTCGCCGTACGACGCCAAGCCGACCTGGCAGACAGCGACACCGGCTGCGCCGCAAGGCGCACCGTCGCCGACGTCTCCGCGGTCGCCGACCCGAACACCGGCGTCGCGGTCTACGACACCTACGGCGGCACGCGGCTGGCACGGTCTTCGGCGGCACCAGCGCCTCGTCGCCGATCATCGCCTGCGTGTACGCGCTGGCCGGTGCCCCGGCCGTCGGCTCGTACGCCGGCGTCGTACCCGTACGCGCACCCGGGCAACCTGTACGACGTCGTCAGCGGCAGCAACGGCACCTGCACGCCGACCGTACCTCTGCACCGCCGGGCGCCGGCTACGACGGCCCGACCGGTCTCGGCACGCCCAACGGCGTGGCCGCCTTCAGCGGCGCCCGAGCCCGTCACTGGCCAAGGCGGACCACGACCGGGCGGCCGGGCCGGACGGTCAAGCGGCTCAGGTCGCAGGCCGGCGCCGGCAAGCGGCGCGGCCGCCGGGCGTACCGGCGGCGCCGCGGTGCGCCGGCCGCCGACCGGCATCGTCAACGGCGGCTTCGAGACCGGCAACCTGTCCGGCTGGTCCGCGTCCGGCGTGGTGACAGGCGTGACCAAGGACCAGCCGCACAGCGGCAAGTACGCCGCGCTGGTCGGCGATCCCGACGACCCGCAGCAAGGGCGACTCCACGATCCGGCAGAGCTTCACCGCCGCCACGAACCACCGCCGGCTGTCCTTCTGGTACAACGTCGAACTGCCCGGACCGGGAGAGGTACGACTGGACGACGGCGTCACTGAAGGACGACACGACCGGCGACGCACCCGTACCGTGCTCCCGAAGACCTGCACGCTCGACAAGACCTGGCAGCAGGCGCGAGCGCCCCGGTCGTCGGCGGCCACGCGTACACGCTGACGCTCCTGAGCCACGACGACGGCTACTTCGGCGACCCGACGTCGGCCAAGTACGACGACGTGGCGCTGTGACTCAGGCGTGCAGGGACGAGTCCCTTGAGCGTCTTGTCGAGGGGGTTCTTCGGCCCGTAGACCGCGAGTCCCGACCAGTGACAGCTCCTCGGCGGGCACGGCGCGGACGACGGCGCGGTTGGCCTCGTCGTGCCCGGTCTTGAACATGTCCTCGGTGAAGACGGCGATCTCCAGTCCCCGGCCGAGCGCCGTGCCGCGTACGCGTCCCAGCGTCCCGGCGTCGGCGGCGTAGACGAGTACGGGCTGGCGGAACATCGGGAGGTACGTGTTGCCGGAACCGTCCTCGTAGGGCTCGCCGATGACGCCGGCGAGACCGCCGGCCACCGCGCTCGCCAGGAACGCGGTGACGTTGAGCTTCTGCCAGACGGCCAGGTCGTCGCGGACGACGATGCCGATCTTGGTGTCGAATCGCATGTTCGTCAGGCTGCCTCGGTCACCGCGCCGGGGTCTTGAACGCTCGTGCGGCGGTCGCCGGTCACAATGGACGGGTGCCCCTGGACTGGTCCCGTTACTGGCACTCGGCGGACCGGCCGCTGGAGGCCATGCACGCCCACTTCGAGCGGCATGTCTACCACCGGCACAGTCACGAGTCCTACTCCTTCGGCGTCACGGAGAGCGGCGCCCAGTCGTTCACCTGCCGTGGTGCGGCGCACACCAGCGCGACCGGCATGGTCATGGCGTTCAACCCCGACGACCCGCACGACGGCCACGCCGCCGACGAGCTCGGCTTCACCTACCGCATGGTGCACATCGGCCCCGGATCTGGTGGCCGACGTGCTGGCCGACCGTGCCGGCCGCCGGCCGGGCTGCCGCTGTTCGCCGACCCCGTGATCGACGACCCGCTCGCTCGCGGCGAGCCTCCGCGCCCTGCACGCGCGCGCTGCTCGGCGGCGCCCCGGCCCTGCGCCGCGACGAACTGCTCACCGCCACCGTCGCCGCGGTCTGCCGCGCGCGCGACCGCGCGGTCGCCGTCGGAGCGCCGCGCGACGCCGCCCGGGTGGCCGACGTGGCGCGCCGGCTGATCGACGACGCCCCCTCGAGGACGTCACCGCCGACGACCTGGCCGCCGCGACGGGCCGTACCCGCTATGCGGTCTACCGCGCGTTCCGCTCGGCGTACGGGATGGCGCCGAGCGACTACCAGCGTCAGCTGCGGCTGCGCGCCGCACGGCGGCTGATCGCGCAGGGCCGGCCGCTGAGCGACGTCGCGGCCCAGACCGGCTTCGCCGACCAGAGCCCACCTCACGCGCTGGTTCGGCCGCTACTACGGGATCACGCCGGGCGGCTACCGGCTCGCGATCACCGGCTGACGGGCGGCCTCCGCCGGACGAGATCCTTCGACACACCCCCTGACCAGCTCGAATAGCGATGAACCCGCCCTCTGTCTTCGCTACCGTCGCGATGGGGCCTCCGCCTCGCGCGGGGGAGCGAAAGGAGCCCTCGTGCGCGTCGTGGTCATCGGAGCCGGGATCGTGGGAGCCGCGGTAGCGGCCGGTCTGACCCGCCGCGGCGCGCGGGTCACCGTACTGGAGGAACGTTTCCCCGGTGCGGGCACGACCGGAGCGTCGTTCGGGCGGGTCAACGCGAACCACGCCGACTCGGACGCGTACTTCACCCTGACCCACGCCGCGGTGCACGCCCACCACGCGCTGGGCAGCGACGCGTTCCGTCCCACCGGGCCACCTGGAATGGGCGACCGGCGAGTCACGCCGGGCCGAGCTGAACCGCCGGGTGGACTGCCTCGCGCGCGCGTGACTACGCGGTCGAACGGATCACCGCCGAGCGGGCCACCGAGCTCGAACCCGGCCTCGCCCCGCGACCGGAGGGCACCGAGTACGTGCTGTTCTCCGAGGAGGCGCACGTGTTCCCGGCACGGCTGCTCGGCCGGCTCCTCGCCGAGGCGAGGGCGGGCGGCGCGGAGGTCGAGACCGGCGTCGCCGTACGGGAGGTCAGGTCGGGCACCGTGGGCGCGAACGTCGTCCTCGCGGACGGCGGCGTACGTACGACCGATGTCGTGGTCAGCTGCACGGGCCGCTGGACCGGCCTGCTGCTGGACGTCCCGATGCTCGACCCCTGGGTGCCGGGCGCGGACACCAACGGGTTCCTGGCCACGACGACGTCACTGCCCACCCCGCTGTCACGCGTCCTGTCCACCGACCGGCTGAACATCCGCCCGGACGGCGGCGGCCGGCTGCTGCTGCGGGCGCCGGACCTGGACGCCGTCGCCGACCCGGCACTGCCGGCCGCACACCGGATCGGCGCGGAGCTCTGGCCCGGCTGCCGGACGTGCTGACGGGCACGGAGGGAGCACACGTGGAGCGCGTACAGGTGGCCCAGCACGCGGCACCGGCCCGCGGCCGCACGATGGCCGGCTTCGTGGACGACGCCGAGAACGTCTACGCGGTCGTCACACGCGACGGCATCACGCTGGCCCCGCTACTGGCGGACCTGGTCGCGGGCGAGGTGTACGGCACGGAGTCCGCCCTACTCGGCCCGTTCCGCCCCGGCGGCGACGTCCTCGCCTTCCCGTCCGGAAGCGCCTTCGGCCCTCTGTGACTGACCGCCCGCCCGTGACGGGCGGGCGGCGTCTTCATTCGGGACCGGCCACCTCGAGAAGCCAGGCGCGCGCCTGGAACTGCTTCACCTTCACGATGACCTCTGCGTACGCGGCGGGATCGGCGTTGCCCGGCGCGCCGTGGATGACACTTTGGTAGACGTAGTCCGAGACGATCAGCGCCAACCCGGATCGGACGACTGGACGGCCTGCCGCAGATCCGGCGTGTCGAGCATGCGGAACAGGTGATTGACGGCCGTTCCTTCGGGTCCTCGTTCGTCACGGTAGACCTCCCCGATATGCACGGCCAGTCGTAGCCGCAGCTGAGCCACCGGGCTCGAGAGCCGGTTGTGCCTCGCCAGACGCAGACGAATCTCGTGAACTAGCGGATCTACCACCCTGATGGTCGGCATCTGGGCCGGGATAACCACCAAGACTCCCTTGTCACGCTCTTCGCGGACACAGGACCTCCAAGAGATGCCGATCCTTCGAATGAATCGATCAGCAGGCGGTGGAGCGCGTCCCGTACCGCCAGCCGTATCTCCTCATCGCGGCCGGGACCGGTGAACTGGGCGATGTCCACGGCGAACAGAACACAGTGCTGCGATCGGCCGACCGACGGCGCCGGCGTCCAAGGTTCCGAACGGTCAGCGGGTTCGGGGAGGAAGATGGCGTATCCAGCCGGCATCGGGGAGAGCAAGAACACAGGAGCATGGTCGGTGTCTGGCACTTTGGCGATTGTCCGCCGAGCGGCCCCCGCAATTGCTGACGAGCACGGCGCACGATGAATCGACGACTCCACGAATCGTCGAGAACGACCAGCGGCGCACCGGCGGCCGTGAGCAGTGCCAGCCAGTTCCCGATCTCGACCCGGAGCCACGTGCAGGTCAACGTGATGGTGATCAGCACGGCGAGCGACTCGCACCAAGGCTTGAGACGGCAGCCGCGTCGAGCCTTCGAACGAGCCTCAGGTGCGTGTTCCAGGCATGGCGCGAGTGTCGCTGGAGACCGTGGAACATAACGCCACTCCATTCGTCCGCAGGAGCGAGCAATAGGGCCGCACCGTGCGGGCGCAGCTAAATATCCTTATACCTCCACGAAAGTTCTCCCGGCAACGGTTTTTAGTGACTTCTTATAATTGTCGTCACCAAGCAGAAGAAATGCAATTTCAATCTCAAATTGGAGCTGCGACCGTTGCCGTGCAACTTTCTCTTTTTGCTCTAACTCAGCGTGAGCCATACTGAGTTCGCATCACAGGTCGCGCAGAGGAGGCGGTCGGAGTGAGCACTCGGACCGGTCGAAGCGTCTCCCAGCGAAGAGCCGCTGCCGAGCTCAAGCGGCTACGTGAACTGGCCCTGCTCACCGCCGACGAGGTCGCACAACGGCTCGGCTGGTCGGCGAGCAAGGTCTCGAGGGTCGAGAACGCCCGCATCCGCCTCAAGCCCGGCGACGTCGAACTCCTCCTGGGACTGTACGAGGTGAACGACGAACAGCGCGACAAGCTCATCTCTCTCGCCGAGGAGGACAGCCACAAGAGGTGGTGGGATGCCTACTCCGACATTCTGTCGCCGGGTAATCTGACTCTGATCAGCTTTGAGGCCGAAGCCTCCTCCGCACTGAACTACGAACCCATGGTGATACCGGGTCTTCTCCAAACGGAGAGCTACGCCCGCCAGGTGATCCGTATGTGGCGGACGGTCATGCCGACACCGCCGCCCGAACTCGACCGCCGGCTCGAGGTGCGCCTGACACGGCAGCGGATCATCTTCTCGGACAATCCCATGAAGCTCTCGGTCATTGTCGACAAGGCGGTACTGCGACGACAGATCGGCGAGCGCGCCGTGATGCACGAACAGCTGCAGCATCTCGCGAAGGTCTCCGAGCGACCCAACATCGAGCTAAAGATACTGCCGCTGTCCGGAGAGCACGTGACGTCGTCTGGGCCGCTGATGTCCCTGCGTATCCCGGACTTCGGAGACGTCGTCTACCTCGAGGATTTCAGCGACGGACGCCTCTACATCGACGATGACGCCCTGATATATCAGCACGCCCTGGTATTTGAGAAGTTGAGCCAGGCATCGCTCGACTTCGACGAGTCACGTCAGCTGATCAGACGCACGGCCGAGGAACTCTGGGTGGCGGAAGAAGAGTGACAGACAGGGTTGGGCTCGCAGCGCAAAGAGACGGCCGGTCATCGAGATGGTGAATGTTCCCGCCACCTCGACAAATGCTGCTTGGTCATTGAGCGACGGCTTTTTCGCGAGCGCATTGCACCGGCCGGGTCCTGCGGGGAGCGACGCGGCGGGGACAATGGCAGTGTGCAGGTGGTCATCGCGTTCGCGGCCCAGCTACGGCTGTTTCTGGCCTCCCGTCACCGGACGGGCGGGTCGAGACAGGCCTTCACGGCACCTCGTCGCTCGGCCACGTGGTCGAGTCCCTCGGCGTCCGCTG
The DNA here is from genome assembly GCA_963706825.1 of uncultured Chitinophagaceae bacterium. Lineage (GTDB taxonomy): Bacteria > Bacteroidota > Bacteroidia > Chitinophagales > Chitinophagaceae > Ginsengibacter. The sequence goes on from CAVPNT010000009.1 coordinate 399,593, forward strand.
CCCGAAGTCGGCGCGCTCCTGTGTCGGGGCGAGGCCGGTCACACCGTCCCGCCGGCCTGCTGATGGACGATCACGTGGAGGTGTTCCGGTTCACGGCCGCAGACCGTGCCGGCCCGCCGCGTCTTCCTGCTCGACGTCCACCTCGGCACCGTCGCGCGCCGGCTGCGGCTCGTCGGGGTCGACGCCGCGTACGGCAACGACCTCGACGACGACACGTTGATCGCGATGGCCAACGACCAGCGGCGGGTCTTGACTCGACCCAGGACCGGGGGCTGCTCCGCCGCAGGAAGCTGTGGTTCGGCGCCTTCGTGCGTGGTTCACGCCCGACGACCAGTTCGCCGATCTGCTCGACCGGTTCGCGCCGCCGCTGGCGCCCTGGACCCGCTGCACCGCTGCAACGGGGAGCTCGCGCCGGTCGCCAAGGAGATATCGGGCATCGGCTGGAGCCCGGACTCGCCGGCGCCCACGACATGTTCGCGCGCTGCGAGACCTGCGCCACGTCTACTGGAAGGGCGCGCACCATCGAGCGGCTGGAGACGATCGTGAACGACGCCCTGGCCCAGACCCCGCCGGCGCGCGGAGCGTCAGCCGCTGAACTTCATGTTCGCTCCGGTGATCCGCAGCGCGACGCCCTTGGATGAGACGGTCAGGCTCTTGAAGGCCAGGCCCATCGGGAGGTCGGTCACCGGGACGGTGAAGTCGAGAGTCGTCGTCGAGCTCGACGAGTGGGAAGCCCTCCACCGAGGTCGCGTGCACCCGGATCTGGTTCTTGCCGACCTTGGTGACCTTAGTGATCACCGTCGCCGTGTCGACGCCGAGGTCCACGTCGGCCTTGACGGTGTTCGGGCCGGCGGCGGTCAGCTGGACAGGTCCGGACTGACCGCCGGCCTTGGTCAGGTCACCGAACGAGACTGTCGCCGTGCCGTCCACGCTTCCGATCGTCCCTTTTGAAGCCCGAGTCGACGCGCACGTCGCGTACGTCGGCGTCGATCCGGCTGATCGTCAGGGTCCCCCGACCGGTACGTTGCTTCGCGGTGATTCCGGCCGTGCGGGAAATGGCGGACCGGCCACCTGAGTCAGGAACGGAAGCCGTGGATCGTGACGTCCGGCCGGGTGCCGAACCCTTGCTTCTGGATCTCCGAGGCGATGCGGTGCTCGGCGTACGAGGCCGCGACGCGGTCGCCGATGACGGCGAGCCCGGCCAGCGCGATCACGATGATCAGGACGACAAGAGGCCACCGGCGCCTCGCCGCTTCCGCGCGGGCAGGTCCGGACGGGTCAAATCCGCCGAGGATGTACTCATCGGCTCGTCACACTGCGGGCCAGCATGCCATTCACCCAATTTCACGGAGCGCCTCACGTCAATAGGCAAAAAGAAGTCACGCCGGAGAGATGGGCGTTTCGGGCTCTCCGCTCTACACTGCGGAGCTATGACGGCCGAGGGCTCCGTCTCGTCGATGGCCCCGCCGGCGCTCGTCGTGCGGACCAAGGGGACGGTTCACACACTGAGACCAGGCGGGTCCTACCAGGTTGGCCGCGATCCGGCCGCAGACATCCAGGTCGACGACGCCCGGGTGTCCTGGCGGCACGGGGTGTTGCGCACTGATGAGCACGGCTGGATTTTCGAGGACCTGGGAAGCACCAACGGCACCTTCGTGAACGGCCGCCGGATCCGGCGGGCGGGCATCGAAGGCGAGATCGTGTTCCTGCTGGGCAACGCCGAGAGCGGTGTCCGGCTGGCCTGCTCGGTCCCGCCGATGATGGACCAGCGCACCGGCGTCGACCGGGATCCGACCTCGATCATCCAGGTCAGCACCCGGCGTGCTGCGCATCGGCCGCGCGCCCGGACAACGACCTGGTCGTCGCCGACCTGCACGTCTCCCGCCACCACGCCGAGCTCCGCGAGTCGACGGCGGCGCACGAGATCGTCGACCTCGGCAGCCACAACGGCACCTACGTCAACGGCCAGCCGTCGCTCGGGCCCGGTCGCTGCCCGACAGCGACATCGTCGGCATCGGCCACTCGACGTTCCGCCTGGTCGGCGACGAGCTCGAGGAGTTCGTCGACACCGGCGAGGTCTCCCTCATCGCGCCAGGACCTGACCGTCACGGTCGACAAGGGCAAGGTCCTGCTGGACCACGTCTCCTTCCCGCGTCCCCGAGAAGTGCCTGGTCGCGGTCATCGGCCCGAGCGGCTCCGGCAAGTCGACGCTGCTCAGCGCGCTCACCGGCCTCGCGCCCGGCCGACCAGGGCACGCGTCCCTACGACGGCCGCGACCTCTACGCGCGACTACGCCGAGCTGCGCCAGCGCATCGGCCTGGTCCCGCAGGACGACATCCTGCACACCGCAGCTGACCGTGCGCCGGGCGCTCCAGTACGCCGCCGAGCTGCGCTTCCCCGGCGACACGACGCGCGGCCGAGCGCAACGCCCGGGTCGACGAGGTGCTGGGCGAGCTGAGCCTGGACCACCGCACGCGACAACGCGGATCCGCCAGCTCTCCGGCGGCCAGCGCAAGCGCGTCAGCGTCGCGCTGGAGCTGCTGACCAAGCCGTCGCTGCTCTTCCTGGACGAGCCGACCTCCGGCCTCGACCCGGGCATGGACCGCGGTCATGCAGATGCTGCGCGGCCTCGCCGACGACGGCCGCACCGTCGTCGTCGTCACCCACACCGTCGCGAACCTCGACGTCTGCGACCGGCTGCTGGTGCATGGCGCCGGGCGGGCGGATCGCCTACTTCGGGCCGCCGCGCGAGGCGCTGCACGTTCTTCGGCTACGCACGACTGGGCCGACGTCTTCGAGGCCTTCGAGAACGACCGCGACCACGACTGGGCGCGGCCGGTTCCTGGCAGTCGCCGCAGTACCAGAAGTACGTCCGGCGGACGTCGACGGCCGGTGTCGCCGCAGGCCGGGCGCGGCCGACCTCGCCGCCGCCGCCGAAGCCGCAGAGCTGGCTGTCGCAGCTGAGCACGCTGGTGCCGCCGCTACGTGCGCGGTCATCGGCGTCCGCACGGAGCTTCCTGGCGGTGCCGGTGCATCCTGCCGGTCGTGATCGGCGCGCTGTCATCCCGCGCCGTGCCGGCCGGCACGGCATGGCCGGCACCGCCGGCACCAGAACGGCGCCGCCACCTCGGTGCTGCTGATCCTCGTGCGTCGGCGCCTGTCTTCGACCGGCGCCGCCAACGCGGTCCGCGAGCTGGTCAAGGAACGGGTCATCTACGAGCGAGAACGCGCGTCGGGCCTGTCCCGGTCCGGGCCTACCTGATGTCCAAGGTGCTCGTGCTCGGGCCTGATCACCGGCATGCAGGCGGCGCTGCTGGTCACTCATCGGCATGGCCGGGCGTGAGCATGCCGGCGCACGGGCGCGGTCACGTCGCCGCTGCCTCGAGCTGATCATCGCGGTCGCGGTGCTGTCCTTCACCTCGATGACGATCGGCCTGCTCATCTCCGCGGTGGTCAAGACACGGCGGAGAAGACGATGCCGCTGCTGGTGCTGACGACGCTCGTCCAGGTCGTGTTCTGCGGCGCGCTGGTCGCGCTGGACGGCAAGACCCGTGCTGGAGCAGCTCGCCTGGCTGGCGCCGTCGCGCTGGGGCATGGCGGCGACGGCCGCGACCATCGACCTGAACATCCTCCAGCCACCGGTGGGCGACGCCCCGCCCGACTCCCTGTGGAACCACACCCAGGGCGCGTGGCTGAAGGACATGGGCATCCTGGTCGGCCTCGGCCTGGTGTTCCTGACGATCGCCTGGTGGTTCCTCGAGCGCCTGCGCCCAGGGCGGCGTTGACGCTCAGTGGATCCCCATCGTCATCATGACGATGAGGGCTCCGACGTGGACGACGACCACCAGCACGATGAGCGTGACGAACAGGAACTTGGCCGGGCCGTGCTCGAAGACCCGGCCCTCTCGCGGCTGACCGAGGTTCGCCTGCCGCTCGGCCAGGCGCTTCTCCATGCCCTGCTCTGCGCCACGAGCCCTCCCGGAGACTTTGTACACCAATCGTTGGTACACCAACTATAGTAGGAGCAACGTACGGATCCGGAGGCCGGCCTGTGAGTGATGTTCGCGACACCGAAGACCTGCTCGCGCTGGAGCGGCAGGTGTGCTTCGCGCTGGCGGTGGCCTCGCGCAACGTGATCGCGGTCTACCGGCCGCTGCTGGAGCCGATGGGGCTGACACATCCGCAGTACCTGGTCATGCTCGCCCTCTGGGGGCACTCACCCCTGTCGGTCAAGGAGCTGAGCGGTCTGCTGCGGCTCGATCCCGGCACCCTGTCCCCGCTCCTCAAGCGCCTGGAGGCCGGCGGCCTCATCCAGCGAGGACGCGCACGTGACGATGAGCGGTTCATGGCCGTCACGCTGACCGACGAGGGTCGGCACTGCGCGCCAAGGCGGAGCGGATCCCGCCCACGATCATCGAGCGTCTCGGCATTGACCTCACCGAGCTGCAGGACCTGCACGGGACGCTGACCCGCCTGATCGCCGCGGCGGACAAGGCGAACGGCGTGGTGGGCGCGGCCGACCGCGCCCACCACGACTAGCCGACGTCGCGCCGGCGGAAGCCGGCCAGCCCGGCGGCGATCAGGGCCGCCGCGACCACGAGCAGCCAGACGACCGGCATCGTGCCGCATCGCCGCACCCGGCAGCTTCGGCACGTGGGTGAACGGCGAGATGTCCATCACCCACTGCTTGAGCTCCAGCAGCGGGCCGAGCTGGCCCAGCAGCAGGCACGCGCCCAGCACGCCCCACGCCGCGACCGCGATCCGCGGCACGAGCCCGAACAGCGCGACCGTGATCCCGGCGAGCACCCACACCGCCGGCAGCTGCACGAGCGCGCCCAGAAGACCCGCGGGAACTGCCGCCCAGGTCGTGGCGCGCAGGCCGTGGACCAGGCCGATCGACGACGCCCGCGACCGCCAGCAGCGACCGCCGGGCCGACCGACCGCGAACGCGACGTGGCTCGCCGCCCAGCCGCACCCGCCCGACCCGGTCGGCCAGCACCGGCTCGGCGCGCCGCGCGCGTCTCCTCGGCGCGCAGCCGCAGCACGGCCTGCACCGCGTACGCCGCGGCGACCAGCGCCGAGGATGCCCATGACCGTGGGCAGGAACGCGTCGACCAGCGCCCGCTGCGGCCGCCGAGCTTGGTCGAGCAGGTCGCGGCCGCGCTTGCCGCCGAGCGAGGTCGCTCGACGCTGTCGGCCACGCCGCCGATCGCCGCGCCGCAGCACGGCGAAGCCGGCGACCCAGCCGAGCAGCGACGCCGCGCTGCAGCCGCCAGGCCAGCGCGAGCGGGCTGCCGCAGCCCGGCGGCGGCCGTCGGCGGGCCGGGCCGGTCGGGCAGCAGGCCGGCGCCGAGGTCGCGCCGGCCGACCAGCACGTACGCCGGCCGCGAGCAGCGCGGCGGCGAACGCGAGCGGCGAGGCCGAGCACCCACCAGCGCTCGCCGGCGTACGGCCGCACCTGCTGGACCCAGCCGATCGGCGAGAGCCAGGACAGCCAGGTCGGGCCGTCCGGCCGGCCGCGTCGCCGACCGCCCGCAGCAGGTAGGACGCCGCCGAGCACGGCGATCGCGAGGCCGCTGGCGCGCCCGGGCGCTCGTCGGTCAGCTGCGCGGTCACGGCCGCGACGCCGGCGAACACGACGCCCGACGCGCGACCAGGCCGAGCGCGAACGCGAGCGACCCGGCGGCCGGCAGGCCGCAGCGCCGATCAGGCCCGACGCTCAGCAGCGACCGCGAGCGACGAGGTTCGGCCGCGACGCGCGACCGAGCAGCGCCGCGGCGAGGGCGGCGTACCGCCCGACGACGCCGGCGCCCGACCAGCTCGAGCCGGCCCGCCTCCTCCTCGGCGCGGGTGTGCCGGACGACGAGGAGCATGCTCATCAGCGCCGACGAGCGCCGACGCCGATCGCCGCCGATCTTCCACAGGCGGACCGAGCCCGCCGAGCGTGTCGAGGTCCAGCGACGGGCCCGTACAGCGCCAGCGTCGCCGGGTTCGCTCGACGCCGGCGGCGAACGCCGTCGCGCTCGGCCGCGCGTCGGGTAGAGCGTCGGTGGTGCTGAGGCCGCGCTCGCCGCGGCGTAGCACGGTGAGCGACGTAGACCCAGCACGGCAGCACGACCCGGTCGCGGCGCAGCGCGAGCCGGAGCAGGCGTGCCGGTGCCCGCGAGCCGCTCATCGGCCCGTCCGCCGGCTCGTCGCCTCGTAGTGGCGGAGGAACAGCTCCTCCAGCGTCGGCGGCCGGCTGGTCAGGCTGCGGACGCCCGACTCGGTCGAGGCGCGCGCAGCACCGCGTCGAGCTCGTCGGTGTCGACCTCGAAGCTGCACCCGGTCGCCGTCGACCGTGGCAGGTCGTGCACGCCGGGCAGCGTCGGCCAGCCCGTTCGGCGGGCTCGGCCAGCTCGGCCGTGATCGAGGTGCGGGTCAGGTGCCGCAGCTCGGCGAGCGTGCCGGTCTCGACCGTGCGGCCCTCGCGGATGATGCTCACCCGGTCGCACAGCGCCTCGACCTCGGCCAGGATGTGGCTGGACAGCAGCACGGTGCGGCCCGCGTCGCGCTCCTCCTCGACGCACTCGCTGGAAGACCTCCTCCATCAGCGGGTCGAGGCCCGGACGTCGGCTCGTCGAGGATGAGCAGCTCGACGTCGGAGGCGAGCGCGGCGACCAGCGCGACCTTCTGCCGGTTGCCCTTGGAGTAGGCCCGGCCCTTCTTGCGTCGGGTCGAGCTCGAAGCGCTCGAGCAGCTCGGCCCGGCGCGTCGGGTCGAGCCCGCCGCGCAGCCGGCCGAGCAGGTCGATCGACCTCGCCGCCGGTCAGGTTCGGCCACAGCGTGACGTCGCCGGGGACGTAGGCGAGCCGCCGGTGCAGCGTCGACGGCGTCGCGCCACGGGTCGCCGCCGAGCAGCCGGGCCGTCGCCCGCGTCGGCCCGCAGCAGGCCGAGCAGGACCCGGATGGTGGTCGACTTGCCCGGCGCCGTTCGGGCCGAGGAAGCCGTGCACCTCGCCGGCTCGGACGTCGAGGTCGAGCCCGTCGAGCGCGCGGGTCCGGCCGAACGTCTTGACCAGGCCGGACACGGAGATCGGCATCTGTCATGACTCCAGAAGCTACGCTTCTTTCACAAGTTTGTGAAGTTAGTAAATCTGTATAAACTGATCTGCCGGTCAAGGAGCGTGATCGCGTGGCACGAGCGGGACCCGGAGGCCGTCGCGGCGGTTCGTCGAGCACTTCGCGCTCGCACCTGGTCGACGCCGGGCTTCCCGCGGATGCCGTCGCGCGTCTTCGCCGCGCTGCTCGGCCACCGACCCGGACGCGCTCACCGCGGCCGAGCTCGCCGAGCGGCTGCAGGTCAGCCCGGCGGCGATCTCCGGCGCGGTGCGCTACCTGATCCAGGTTCGACCTGGTCCCGCGCGAGCGCGAGCCCGGCTCGCGCCGCGACCACTACCGGGTCGACAACGACGTCTGGTACGAGGCGATCACCAACCGCGACGTCGTGATCCTGCGCTGGCAGGCCAGCGCCGCGAGGGCGTCGAGGCGCTCGGGCGCGGACACCCCGGCCGGCGCGCGGATCGCCGAGTCCCTCGCGTTCTTCGAGTTCATCGACGAGGAGCTCCAGGAGCTCATCGCGAAGTGGCAGAAGTTCAAGGCCGAGCGGGAGAGCTCCGAGCAGGAGTGAACACCGCACGCCGCTGAACCTGATCGACTCCTCCCCACGTAACTCCGGTTACAGCCGGCCACTGTGCAGCCGGCGACGGAGGACCCTCACCATGACCCCGTTCACCCCGATCGGCGACGCCGACTTCCACGCCTTCCGGCGCGATGGACACCTGCTGGTGAAGGCCGCACTGGGCGATGCGCTGCGGGTACGGCTCGAGTCCGCGGTGGACGAGCTGTACGCGAAGGCGAGCAGGGAGGGCGACCTGGGGCCGGACGGCTCGATGCGCACGGCCGGCGTCCTGGGCGACGGAGAGTTCGCCGAGCTCCTCGACCTGCCCACCGTCTTCCCCCATATCTGGGGCCATCTCGGCTGGAACATCGTGATCGACCACAGCCACGTCAAGGTCGACCCGCCCTCGGCCGGTCAGTCGCTCGCCCGGCTGCGGGACGGACAGGGACGTGACGCCCGTCCCCTGCTGGCGATCGACGTCGGCTACGTCCTCGGCGGCCGGGCGCAGGATGGTCACGGGGCGACTCTTGTCATCCCCGCCGGGGAGCGGGAAGTCCTGGAAATCACCGCCGAGCCGGGTGACGCGTTCCTCCTCGACCGCCGGCTGTGGCACTCGCGCCCCGATCACCGCTCCACCGCGACCCGAAAGATGATCTTCGTGGGCTACACCTACCGCTGGATCCGTACGCGCGACGACGCGGGACGGGGCGGCGCGTCCATCGAGACGATGAGCCCCCTGCGCCGCCAGTTGCTCGGCCATGGCGCGGAGCCCGCGAGTGCCCTCGGCATCACGGCCGAGCCGCGGGCCGGGGACGAGGACATCCCCCTGCGCGCCGAGCTCAAGCGGCGCGGCCTGCTCGACCGGCCCCGCTGAGCTTCATCCACCGGCGCTCGCGACGGCGGCACGCTTGGTCCGCAGCGCCTTCCTGAGCGCGTCGGCCACCGGTCCGGTGTAGACGGCGAGCTCGTCGAGCCGCTTCCCGTACTCGCGGCGTTCGCGGCGTGAGACGACGGTCTTGACCTCACCGCGGGCGGCTAGCGCCAGCACCGCGGCGGTACGCGCGTCGGCGCGCGCCGCAGGCTGCCGGAGTGCCGGCGCGGACACTGTCGGCGTACTCCTTCACCGCGCGCCGGTCCCGCAGCTCGACCGTGTCGGGCAGGATGGCGCGGTGGTTCACCCGGATGCAGCGCTGGTCTTCGAGCTGCTCGCGTACGGCGCGTACCGTCCCGCGCTCCTGCCTGCCGATCCAGCGGTGCCACCGGCGCGGCCGGCTGTCCGCGACCTGCCGGGCCAGGTCGTCCAGCACCGGGTCCCCGGTGGGCCTCCGCCGCCGCCGGCGGCGTGCGCCTTGCCGGCCTCGTCGGTCAGGCGTTCGGTGAGATAGAGGTCGGCGAGCGCGGCGGCGCGCAGCACCAGGCCGAGCTGGGAGCCGGCGGTCATGCGGTTCTTCTCGGTGTCGTACGCGAGCAGGTACAGCCGCGCGGGCAGGGATTCTGGCAGCTTCACGAGCCCTCCTTCTCCAGGCGTGACCAGGGTGCTGTGGTTCCCGATTCGCTTGCTCATTCGCCGGACTCCTCCTTCGAAGGACGTCCCGGCCGCGCATCCGGCCGGCGTCGCGGGGCAGCCGGCCGGCCTCGGCGAGGCGCCGCGCCGCAGCAGGAACTCGATCTGCGCGTTGGTGCTGCGCAGCTCGTCGCCGGCCCAGCGGGCCAGCGCGTCGTGGACGGCGGGGTCGAGCCGCAGCAGGATGCTTCTTGCGCTCGGCGTCGGCCGATCGGCGCTCGCTCAGTGGTAGAGGGTGCCGGTGTTGACGACCGGCTGGGCGTCCCGGTCGCCGCACAGCACGACCAGCAGGTTGCTGACCATGGCGGCCTTGCGCTCCTCGTCCAGCTCGACGATGTCGTCGCTCGGCGAGCCGGTCCAGGGCCAGCTCGACCATGCCGACCGCGCCCTCGACGATGCGGCTGCCGGGCGGCGACGACCGCGTCGGCCTGCTGGCGGCGCAGCATCGCCTGGGCGATCTCGGGGGCGTAGGCGAGGCGGGTGATCCGCGACTCGATGACCCGGACGCCGGCCGACGGCGACCCGGGCGCGCGATCTCGGCCGACAGCTTGCCGGTGATCTCGTCGGCGTTGTCGCGCAGCGACAGCTGCTCGCCGCCGTGGGCGTCGTAGGGGTAGCTGTTGGCGATGTGCCGGACGGCGGTCTCGGTCTGGATGGCGACGAACTCCACGAAGTCGTCGACCTCGAAGCAGCGCCTGGGCGGTGTCCTCGACCTGCCAGACGACGACCGCGGCGATCTCGATCGGGTTGCCGTCGGCGTCGTTGACCTTGAGCGACGTCGGTCTCGTGGTTGCGGATCCGGGTGGAGATCCGGCGCGCGCGTGGTGAGCGGGTTGACCCAGCGCAGCCCGTCGGTGCGGACGGTGCCCGGCGTAGCGGCCGAGCAGCTGCACGCACGCGCGCCTCGCCCGGGCGCGACCGCGGTCAGCCCGATGGAGGCCAGCCCCGCGACGACCATGACCGCGATCCCCGCGCCGACCAGCGCGCCGACCCCCGTGATGATCAGTACGACACCCGCGATGACCGCCACCAGGACCGCGCCCAGCACCGGCCAGCCGGACAGCCCGCGCCACACGCTCGGCCACCTGCGGCCTCGGCATCTCAACGTTCATTTCCCTCACCCTTTCGACCCTTCAGGCAAAAACCTAGCATAGTGATATCACTTTTTCGAGAGAGGACAACCCGGACATACGGTGGCGCCGGCCGGTGCGTACCGGCCGGCGCCGTCGGCTGCCAGGGAACGACGAGGTCAGGGACGAGGCGGCGGCATCGCGGCGGGCCGTTCGGCCAGCCGTTCCAACGTGATGCGCACCGCCGTCTCCAGCTGTGGATCGCGCCCCTCCGCCCAGTCGTCCGGGCTCATCTCGACCTCGACGTCCGGCACGACGCCGTTGTTCTCCAGGTCCCATCCGGTGCCCGTCGAACCAGGTCGCGTGGCGCGGCACCGTGATGCCGGTGCCCTCGACCAGGCGGTGCGTGTGGATACCGATGACACCGCCCCACGTCCTCGTGCCGACCACCGTGCCGAGGCCGAGGGCGCGTACCGCGGCGGTGAAATGTCGCCGTCCGAACCGGTGTGCTCGTCGGCGAGAACGACCACCGGGCCACGAGGGGCGTCACGCGGATAGCTCACCGGGCTCCGGTGCCGGCCGACGTCCCAGCCGACCACACGCCGGGCGAGCTTCTCCACGACCAGTT